>CAWBIO010000009.1:0-11398 GCA_963788905.1 uncultured Acidobacteriaceae bacterium | reverse complement strand
ATCCCGCAGCGCTGCGGAAAAGGGTGCTGATCTCTTCCTGCCAAGCTGCTGGCGCGCGAGACTCTGCTGCGGGAACTCCGCCGCCTGACCGCGCAAACCGGCACCCGGCGTCTGCTGGTCGTCGACGACAACGACGTCTCCCGCTACATTCTTCGTGAGCTGCTCCACCAGCCGTGGCTGGAGATTCACGAAGCCAGTAACGGAGCCGAGGCGTTGGCGGCCGTGCGCGAACAATCCCCGGATGGAATCATCCTCGATTTGCTGATGCCCGATATTGGAGGAATCGAGGTTCTTCGACAATTGCGGTCTAACCCTGCCACCGAGAACCTCCCTGTCCTGATCTATACAACCAAGACCCTGAGCGATCCCGAACGGGTTCTGCTGGAGTCGTGGAGCGCCGGGGTGGTGCGCAAGGAAGACGTCTCGACCCGCCTTTCCCCACAGCCGTTCATCGATTGGCTAACCGCAGGCCGGGCTTGCGCCGGCCCAGTCTTCATCCGACGCGAATGCCTGATCGGCCTCGACGCATCCTCGTTGCCGACGACCGCGAGCAGAATCGCAGCCACAAGGTTGTGTGGGCGTGTTTCATTGGAGTGCTCTGTCGTCAGCCTCCGGCATCGCGAGAAGAAGAAGAATCAATCCAACGACGACGAACATGCGAAAGGCAGCTTCCTGCCCGTTCCAGAGATGGGATTGCCACATCAGGAACCATTCGCCGCCAACGCTGAGAAAAGCGACAAACCACATCAGCAGGCCGAGGGTGAGCCCGGCGATGGCCCACGATTTAGCCCGCTGGAAAGCTGCCGCAGTCCCGTTCAGCGCGCGCAGGAGCTTCCAGGCGCCGGCCCAGGTAAGCAACATCGTGATTGCCTCCCAGCCAATGATGCTGTCGTAGAAGAGGGCGTGAAGCCAGAGCGGATGGACGGCTCGCCACACCCCGTGATTGCCGGGGAAGATCGAATCCATCAGCAGCACGTGATGCACGAAGGCGTAATTCGAGCCGTAATCAGTAAGGTTGTTGAACACGACCAGGGTGTAAAAAAATGCAACCGCCCCGACCAACGCGATCTTCGAGAGCCGCTGAATCACTTTTCTCCTCGGACGGCTATCGTAACCGACTCTCATGGCCGAACACTCGAAAATCTGTCCTGCATGTTAGAGTTGACCGAAAATGGCCGAGCAATTATCCGCGGAAAAAAGGCTCAACAAGTTAGGGCTCGTTCTGCCTCCACCCCCGCCGCCGGGTGGAAATTATGTTGCCGCCCGTCAGGCCGGTTCGTTGTTGTTTCTGGCAGGAGTGATCTCATCGAATGAAGCTGGCGTGCTCACCGGTGTGGTCGGCGCAGATCGTTCCATCGACGAAGGACGTGAAGCCGCGCGCCGATGCGCGCTCACCCACCTGGCTGTCATGCGCAATGCCCTCGGCTCGCTGGATCGCGTGGAACAGATCGTCAGCCTCAACGGCTACGTCAACGCCGTGCCAGGATTTTCCGAATCGCCAAAGGTGATCAATGGAGCCTCCGATCTGCTGGTCGAGATCTTTGGCGAAGCTGGCCGCCACGCGCGCGCGGCCATCGGCGTCAGCGCCCTGCCGCGCAATGCCATGGTGGAGATTCAGATGGTCGTGACGGTGCGATGAGGGAGCACTCTCTGGCTGCCGAGCCGACGCACTCGCGCTGGAATCGCGCCCTCCCGCCGCGCCTCGAGATCGATCCTGGCGACACCGTTCATTTTGAGTGTGTGGAAGCTGCCGGTGGGCAGGTTCACCCCGGCATGACCGTGGACGAACTTGCAGGCATCGATCGCGGTCGCGTTCACGCCCTCACCGGTCCCGTGTTTGTTCGCGGCGCCCAGCCCGGGGACGCGCTCGAGGTTGAAATTCTGGAGCTGAAACACCATGGCTGGGGATATTCGTCGGTTGTTCCGGGCCTTGGATTCCTGAAGGAACGCTTTGCCGAGCCTTTCCTCTTCCATTGGGAGCTGCTCGCGCAGGAAACCCGCACTCGTGGCGCCCGCAGTTGTTCCGCTGCGGCCGTTTTGCGGCGTCATGGGAGTGGCTAGCGGTGCCGATGGCGAGTTCCGCACGCGCCCACCGGGCAGCTTCGGCGGCAACATGGACGTCCGCGATCTGTGCGCAGGAGCCCGCCTTTATCTTCCGGTCTTCAATCCAGGCGCGCTGTTCTCCTGCGGCGATGGCCACGCAGCCCAGGGTGACGGCGAAGTCTGCATCAATGGCATCGAATGCCCGCTGGATGCAACCCTCCGTTTCCATCTTCACAAAGGGCAGCGCGCTGCCCGGCCCGCTGGTTGAATCCTGCGGGGCAGAGGATTCGGCAGAATCCGGCTCGTGGATCGTCGTCGAATCCGATGAAGACGCTCTGCGCGCAGCACGCAACGCCACCAGCCGCATGGTCGATCTGTTCGTCAGCCGCTGGGGGCTCACCGACGTCCACGCCTACATTCTCTGCAGCGTCGCGATGAACCTGCGCCTCAGCCAGGTCGTCAACGAGCCCATGATCACCGTGACTGCGGCGATTCGGAAAAGCATTCTGCCCCAGCGGCGGCTCTTCTGATGGTGATCAACGATCCGGCCACCGTGCGCGAGCTCGCAGAGTTATATCCGCGCTACGAATCGGCGCTGGTGAACAACGATGTTGAAACCCTCATCGCAATGTTCTGGGCCTCTCCGCATACGGTCCGCTTCGGAGTTTCAGAGAATCTCCACGGCATTGAGGAGATCGCGGCATTTCGGAAAGGTCGATCGCCGGTGAACCTCGCGCGAACCATCGACCGGCTGGATATTGTCACTTTCGGGCCGCGATTGCGGTGAAATCTCTGTGGAATTTTCGCGGTCCACTCCTGCAGGCTTAGTGCGTGGACGGCAAAGCCAAACCTGGGTGCGGATGGCTGAGGGCTGGCGAATCGTGGCAGCGCACGTATCGCTGCTCCCATCGAACCCATAGCCGGCGCCGGTTTAGGCGGTTACTGTAACAGTAAGTTCAACCACAGACGCTGCAGAGAATTTCGCCTGGAGTTCCTGCAGCGCTCGAGAATGTCTTGCCTTCGACCGATCGCGCCGGAAAGGTGAAAGTCAGAGACGATGCTGTTGAACGGATAGGGCTCGAGCTGAAAATGCCTCTCGCCGAGCGGAATTACCCGAACTTCAGCATAACTGCCATCGCGCAGCGGCAACGGATGGAGCAAGGTTGCCGGCTTCGAGTAACCCACGCAGCTCAGCAAAGATAGATTGTCCGTGGCCTGGAGAAGGCGAAAATGATCGCGGATGCGCTCGACGCCGAGCCTCCTGCTCGCCGAAACCATTGGCACGGATCCGTCTGAGTAACTCCGCCTGGAGTTCCTTCTGCGCCGCGAGAAATTGGTCCAGCAGAGGAAGCTGGTCGGGCCGGATTGTGGAACGATCCGCGCGCTCGGTGAGAAGATTGTACGTATGCATGGAGATCAGCAGAGCCGCGTACGCATCCTGGCTCCGCCATGAGTCGCACGGCCCGCTCGCGAACAGCCAGATAATCCTCCAGGTCGATTTCCTCGAACGCCGAGTACTTGCCGACTAACTCGGTTGAGAATGCTGAGGGTCTTCCTTCGCGAGTGATCTGCGGAGCCGCGTCACGGACGGCCCAGCCGTCGTCGTGGCAGCGAATGCCGCAGAGGACGTTGCTACGGGGCTCGGGAGGCAGGAAACGCTCGTTGCCCCATGACTTCTGCAAACGCGCCCGCCAGGCGAGCGTGATCAGGATGCGTCACCAGCCACCAGCCCGTTTCTGATTCCAGACGAAGCATGCGGTCTCACTCGGCCTCAACCGCGCGCTTCGACTCGTGCCAGTTATGCAAAAAATACCACTCCACAAACATCACCAGAAAAAAGAACGAAAATCCCAGAATCGGTAGCAGCGATCACCAGCGCAAACAGGTAAGCGGTTTGCAACTGGGAACTTGCGTAAAGGATGGAATAACCCAAACCTCCCTCGCCCACGCGGCTCGAACCAGCGAATAGCTCTCCGGTGATAGCCCCGATCACCGAAATTCCGGCAGAAATCCTCATCCCGACAAACAAGTTTGGCATGGCGTGGGGAAGACGCAGTTTGAAAAGAATCTGCGCGGGCGATGCCTTGTGCATCAGGAAGAGATCGACGTAATTACGATCGACGCTGATGAGTCCCTGCGTTGTGTTGGCGATGATGGGCGCGAGGCAGATGATGAAGGCCACCACGGTGACGGCCCATGTGCCGGAACCGACCCACATGAGGATGAGCGGCGCAACAGCGATGATCGGCACCGTTTGCAGCAGGATGGTGTAGGGGTAGAGCATGCGGCGGAGCCATGCCCACTGCGCAAAGATCAGCGCGATCGCAACCCCGGCAACGATGCTCATGGCCAGCCCGCCACCAGCGGCTTCGGCAGTGATCAGAAGGGAAGCAAGCAGAGGCGTGAAGCGGGGGCAATGGTTTGCGCCACCAGCCATGGCGCCGGCAACAAATACGGAGGGATGTGAAATATCCATACCAGCGCCTGCCAGAGCGCGACCAGAACGGCAAAAACCGCCAGAGCATTGAGGCAGTGATGAAGTGTTTCCTCATGCGGCGTGAGCTCCGCGAAGGATGCGCGAGACCCGCGCCACCTCGTGCTCAAATGCCTCAGAGGCTCGCACGGTCCCGGTGCGCTCCGAAGGGAGATCGACCGGGACGACCTCGACGATTCTGCCGGGATGCGGAGCCAGAACAACGATGCGCGACGAGAGGAAAACCGCTTCCGCAACCGAATGCGTGACGAAGACTATCGTCCAGCCATGTTCCTGCTGCAGACGCAGCAACTCTTCGTTCATGCGGTCGCGCGTCATTTCGTCCAGAGCCGCGAAGGGCTCATCCATCAGCAGAATGCGCGGCCGCGTTGCGAGGGCGCGGGCGATCGAAACCCGCATCTTCATCCCACCAGAGAGCTGGCGCGGATACGATTTTGCGACCTCAGAAAGACCGACGAGCGCCAGCATCTCGCTCACCTTTTGCGCCCGGGCGCACGCGTGGACCACTCCAACTCCAGTCCGAGACCCACGTTGCGCTCCACGTTGCGCCAGGGAAGCAGCGTCGCATCCTGGAAGATGAACGACATCAGTTCACGCGCGTTGGCGGGCATCATGCCATTCACGGTGATTTCCCCGCCGCTGATAGACGTCAGCCCCGCGATCATGCGCAGCAGCGTCGATTTCCCGCATCCGGAAGGACCGAGGATGCTGAGGAACTCACCATTCTCGATCGTGAGCGAGATGTCTTCAAGCACTGGTGCGCCGGAAGCGAACCGCTTGCTGACGCCCCGGAACGCGATTTCCGGAATTGTCCCGCTCATCCGCGATCTCCTCGACGACGGGCAGATAGAGCGCGGACGGATGCTCCGGGGTGTGGAGAATCTGCTGCGTCGAACGAGCCCAGTTCCATGGCGACGCCTGAGACGCCGGACCGACGTGGATGAATTGCGGTCGTAGAGGGGAAAGGCGCTGCTGGCAATTTCGAGGCGCAGTCGTTCACCGGGAAAGAAGACGCAGGATGTCGGATCGAGGTCGAACTCCCAGCGCTGGACGGTCCGGCCTGATACTGCTGCTCGCTAAAAACGTATGACGAACGCGCAATTCCCATGCAGACGAACTGCGCGCGCCCGTCGGGAAGCACGCGCACCAGCTTCGCTGTGAAGTCGGCACTCGCGGCAGACGTGGTGGCGTAAAGGGTCACGCGGGGACGGCCGAAGATCCGCAGGGCGTTTCCCGAGGGGTTCGCTGGTATAGACCAGCAGGTTATTGCCCAGCTCCATTTCCGCCTGATCGTGGGGACCGCTCAGGGCCAGCGGACCGCCGGGCGCGTAGACCGGCACTTCCGGGTCGTAGACAAAGATGTCGCGGGGCTCCTGCGACTGTGGTGCGGCAGCTGCGAGAGTGCCGTCGCCTTTACGGGAGTTGGCTTTTCCCAGGCTGCGAAGATAGAGGTTACGCAGACACTTGCTCAGGCCACCCTTCGCGAACGAGCCATCGGTTGTCACCCAATCCGAAATGCCGGATTCGGGCTCCTCTTGCCATTCCCCTGAATTCTTCAACCAATGGTTGAACCAGCGAAGCAGCAAGGAATCGGTATCGAGCAGGGCCTCTGGTCCAAGTTTTCGTTGCCGATTCGGTCGCCCCACGGGATGTGGAACCAGGGGCCGGCGATGAGATATTGGTGGTCGCGGGCAAATTCTGTGGATGCGTTTTGGGAGAGGGCCAGAAAGCCGTCGATGCTGCCGTTGAGATACGGGTCGAACCAGCCAGAGACATGCAACGCCGGCACGGCAATGCTGGCGAGGTCACGGCTCACGTCCAGCGACTGCCAGTATTCGCCCGGGCGATCATTTGTAATCCAGTCGCGCACATACTCCGGCAGACCCTGGTGGACGCAAGGCCGGAAGCTCGTCATACGGAGTGAAGTTGGGCTGGGCGCGGACGTTGTTCCACGCTGCCTCGAGGGCATCGCTTGCTTCGTGCAGACCTCGCCGGCGGGCATCGGCGCGCAGCATCTGGATTCCCCAGCCGAGGGTTGAGCTGAGACGCAGAGCTCCGTTGCGATAAAACCATCCGCGGTAAAGGTCGCATGCCGTCATGCCCGGAGCGATGCAGACCAGGCCCTCGGGCTGTTCCGCGGCGGCCAGTAATTGTGTCAGTCCCTGATACGAAAAGCCGTACATGCCGATGCGGCCATTGCATTGGGGATGGCCGCGCAGCCAAGCGATAGTCTCGGCACCATCCTGGCGCTCGTGGCGAAATGGGTAGAAGTCTCCTTCGGAGTCGCCACGCCCACGCACATCCTGAATGACGACGTGATAGCCGTGGCGGGCAAACCACACCGGGTGGGCATAGACGACGGTCGAAGCAATGTCACGCCCGTAGGGCTGGCGCATGAGCAACGTTGGAAACGGTTCGTCGCCGGGCGGGTAGTAATGATCGGAGACGAGGTGGACGCCGTCGGACATGCGGCATCGCACGCCGCGCTCGAGTTGGACACCGCTGCCGCAATCGACCAGGGCCATGCTCTAGGCAGGGTCCTTCCAGAGGAGCATCGCTTCCAGCGCCTGAGCGATGCGCTCCGCAGCCTGCTCGGTCCAGCGCGCCCCGTTTTCCGCGGTCGCTGGACGCGGATCGCCCATCACGCCGCTGGGGGCGATGTCGCGTGTGAGCCAGGCAAAGGTTGCGGGCGCATTCTCTGGCAGCAGCGTTTCCGGCTTGTCGATCTGCGCGATGTAGTTCACCGTATAAGCGGAGGGGTCGACCAGCTCCGGCGTGGCGTTCAGCAGCAAGGCGGTTTCGATTTCGCCCGCGTGAAAGCCGTAAGCTCGCTCCTGAGGGCTGATGCCTTCGTAGCGAACACCGCCCGATCCGTAGAGCGCAAACGTGCGCAGGCCGAATTCGGCGCGCAGATCACGAGCGAGCACATCGACGAGTGAAGAGTTGCCACCGTGGGTGTTGTAGAGGGCGAGTTTGCTGAATCCCGAAGCAGCAACGCTGGCGCCGATGTCACGCACGACCGCCATGAAGGTCGTGGCGGAAAGCGACAGGGTTCCGGGAAATCCGAGATGCTCGTTGCTCTTGCCATAGCAAACAGGCTCGAGGGCATAGACCGGAGCGTCTTGAGGCAACCTCTCGAGAGCCTTGCCCAGCAGAAGATTGTTGATGAGGGTGTCGGTGGCAAGCGGGAGATGGTGGCCGTGCTGCTCAATGGCCGCAGTGGGCAGGATCAGCAGGGTTTCGTTTCTGGGCAGCGCCTCCACCTGCTTCCAGTTGAGGTACGAGAAATTTCGGTTATCGGGAATCCAGGTCTTCATCGGCCGCCCGCGACCTCCGCGCTTTCCGGCTCAAAGCTGAGCATCTTGCCGGGATTGAGGAGCCCTTTCGGATCGTAGCGGCGCTTCGCGCGCAGCTGAACGTGATCTTCGCGGTAACGCCCGCCATCCTCGACATTGTTCACGTGCGGATTTGCGACGAAGACGCCATTTTCGCGGCAGAATCGGATCATCTCGTTCAGCCGGGCTTCGGTGGTGAAGCGCACCAGCGGGATCGCGCCCGGAATTACCTGTCCCTGGCCGTTCTTCATGAATTCCATGTGGAAGAGAATCTCATGACCGAAGCGATCCCCGGAGCAGTTTCATCTGATCGCGCACCCGCGCTGGGTCGAATCCGCACTGCAGATACGTGAAAGCGTCATCGTGCTTGATGGCCCAGAGCGTGGTGTGGTTCCACGTGTAGTCGGAAAGCAGCGGAGCGGTCTTCAGGCCGGTATAGGGTCCGGAATATGTCACCGTGCCGGTTGCTTTTTCGGCCGCAGCGCGAAACTCCGACAGCTGATCGGCAGCAATCATGAAGAAGACCAGATGTTTTCCCTCCGGGCAAATCGATTTAACCGGCGAAAAGTACTCGCGGGATCGGCCATTCGAAGACCGTCACGAGCCGCTTTGTCCAGGCTGCGTCGCACGCGATCGTTCTCGCTGAAGTCGAAGGCCGCCGCGAAGCTGTCGAAGGCGACCGCAACCTGCGCCCATTCCACCTTTGATGTGAGCGCCAGCCAGATTTTCGTGATGATGCCATTCGTCCCCCACGCGTGCAGAATCTCATGGACCGCTTCGCCTTCGTGGACGTGCACTTGCGGCTCTTCTTCCATGGTGACGACCTCGAGCGCGCGCACGGTCGCGAAGTCGCGCAGGCCGCCGTGGGCAACAGAACCGATCCCGCCGGAGCCGCCGCCGAGGAAGCCGCCCACCGTGGCCTTGACGATGGTGCTGGGATAGCAGCGCAGCTCCCACCCCTTCTCTCGCGCGGCCGCTTCCAGAACACCCAGACGCACGCCCGGCTCACAAACGGCAACGCCGTCGTCGGTAATCTTCTCGATGGCGTCCATCCGCGAAAGATCGAGAACAACGCCGCCGCAGAGCGGAATTGCCTGGCCGTAATTGCCCGTACCGGCGCCGCGAGCTGTGACCGGAACATCGTGGCGATAGCAGTAACGCAGGACCGCGCGCACTTCATCGAGGCTCACAGGCTGGACAATGACGTCACCACGCTTCGCTTCGAGCGCCGGCCGCAGGACAGGCGAGTACCAGTAAAAATCCTTCGAAAGGCGCTCGACCACAGCAGGCGCGGTGAGCACGCGCGACGGGTCGCTCACAGTCGCCGCGAGGTTCTGTCCGAGTGCGGCTGCGTCAATCATTTTCGCGTCGCCCACTTCCTGAAGGCCTTCACCATCCGCGGATCCTCAAATAACGCCCGGCACTCCTTCCTCAACACCCCACCCTCCACCGGGCAAACCATATCGCTGCGCCGCGCGACCTCCTGCGCCGGGATATCGAATCTGGCGGCAGTGCTCGTTGGCGTCGGCAATGGTCGCGCCGTAGACCACGCGATCAATTCCGGCCCACAACGCCGCCGCCATGCACATGGGGCAGGGTTCGCAGGTGCTGTAGAGCGTATAACCCGACAAGAGAAGGCCGGCCGAGTTTTCGGCAGGCCCTGCGCACGGCACGCGTCTCAGCATGCGCGCTCGGATCGCTCTCCCGCAGCACCGCGTTGCGTCCGCGGTACAACACCTTCCCGGTCCGGGTTTCCACGATGGCCGCGCCAAATGGAACCGGCATCGCAGTCGAGAAACTGCGCGCCGTGTAGCGAACGAGATCAGCGAGGACGGCTTCGTCCCTGGTCCGCTGCGCGGAGTCTGTTCCCAGCCCGATTCGGCTCATCCCCTGACGATTCCTTACTCGTGCTCGGAGCAGCGCTGCCTTTTACTGCAGGGCTTTCAAGGATTGTTTCGGCTTGGCGAATTCCCGACAAGCAGCGGCGTTAACTTTTATGCGGCGTATAAGCAGATCGCATTGGTGCCCAAACAGCGCATGCTACGCTCGGTCATGCGCCCCATCAGCGCTGCTCTCGCCTGCTTCACGCTGGTCATTTTCATCGCGGGATGTCACCGCGAAGCGACGGCCAACGGGCTGACCGCCGTTGCCTTTCAGACGGACTGGTACCCGCAGCCCGAGCATGGCGGCTTTTATGAAGCGCTCCTCAAAGGCTACTACCGCGATCAGGGTCTCGACGTCACCATCCTGCCCGGCGGTCCGATGAACGTGGCCGAACAGCTGGTTTCAACCGGCACAGCACAGTTCGCCATGGGCTCTTCCGACCATCTTCTCGAAGCCGATTCGCAGGGAGAGCCGCTGGTGGCCGTTGGTGCGACGATGCAAACCGATCCCCAGGGCATCATGGTTCACGCTGGCTCGCCTGTGCGCACGTTCACCGATCTCGATGGCCGCGCGATTGCCGTTAAGACCGGGTCCACCTGGTTTGAATACATCGTGCGCCGCTACAACCTGAGAAACGCGCGCGAAATCCCTGCCACCTACAGCATCGCCAACTTCCTCGCCGATCCGAATTACATCCAGCAGATTTTTGTTACGTCGGAGCCGTTCTTTGCCCGCAAAGCCGGCGCCGAGGTCCGCACTCTGCTCATCAGCCAGACCGGCTACTCACCCTATCGTGTCTTCTTCACGTCCCGCAGCTATCTCGCCCAGCACCCTGACGTCGTGGCGAAGTTCACACGCGCGTCCATTCGCGGCTGGCGCGACTACATCCAGGATCCGTCGCTGGTTAATGCTCGCCTGCTCAGGCTTAATCCCGCCCTGGCTCCCGAGCAGATGCAGTTCACATGGCAGGCGCTGAGGGAAGGTCACTTTGTCGACGGCGGTGATCCCGCCGATACCGGGCGCATGGAACCCGAGCGCTGGGCGGCCATGTACGCTCAGCTCTCCGGCTTAAAGCTGATGGCGCATCCGATCGATCCGGCGACCGCCTATACTCTTGCGTACTGCAATTCGCCGTGAGCCACAAACAAGACAGACCCCTGCAATCCGTGCGGGGTCCGCCACGAAAGATCAGAGACTGTTACAGACAAAAGATCAAAGACTGTTACCAACCTTGTTGAATTCGTTATCGATCTTGTTCGTCAGCGAGCTCATGGCGCCCACGGCCGACAGCGCCAGCAGCGAAGCGACCAGCGCGTACTCGATCAGATCCTGTCCGCTGTCGTCTCGCCAAAGATCCATCAGGAGCCTCCTGCACTTCATGGTGCTCTTCTCCGTCTCAGTTCCGGGGATTGCGTGCGTTGCCTTCGGCAACCCCAACATTCTCAGAAGAAAAGAGCTTCACCGGCAATCCCATGGAGGTGGGAAGGGGCGTAACCGTAGTGCTCGCAGGCATCCTGAAACTTTTATTCGGGGCGCACCGTCTTTGGCTCGGAACTGCGGTAATCCGCCACGACCCACCGCCCTTTCCGCCGGGCCGTATAATGAACCCGATGCCGCGAGGGCGGGAGTAGTTCAGTGGCAG
>CAWBIO010000008.1:0-254200 GCA_963788905.1 uncultured Acidobacteriaceae bacterium | reverse complement strand
GGCAAAGAAAGCCCAGAGGAGAGTGTGGAGTGTGCGGATCGCGGTCAGCGCGGTGAAGTGCGGGACCACGTTGATACCAGGAAGGCCTACGCCTTAACGACCTTCCCTGCCTTCAGGCAGCTCGAGCACACGCGCAGACGCTTGGCGCCGCCGCCCACCTTGGCTTTCACCGGGTGAAGATTCACATTCCAGCGCCGCTTGGTGATGTTGTGCGCGTGCGAGATGTTGTTGCCGAACTGCGGCCCCTTGCCGCAAATGTCGCAGACCTGTGCCATGTCTTCTCCAAAAAGACGAACCCGCTCAAAGGGATGTCGTCGAAAATCGCGGCTTTTGGGGCCCCTATACTCTGGTGGCGGCCCACTCCCGCCTGAATCTGCACTGCCGTGGATCGCAGGGAGTGCCGAAGCTCCAGTTTACCGGGAACGCTGGCGCCGGGCAATCGCGCTGGACGGCCGGCAACGCTTCGACCTTTCGCTTTCGGCTCACGTGCCTTTGGAGTGCCGCTGCCCCGAATGGGGAATCCGCAGACCCGATCCCAGCCCTATACTCCTTCAGAATGCCCGCTCAGTCCGTTGCCGCCACACCCATCTTCGCCCGCGGCGGACCTCTACGCCTGCGCTCGCGTTCCTTGCTGATGTAGCCGTCGCGCCCCTGTGGCATATTCACGTCATCGACCGGGAAATGCCCGCGAGCCACAACGACCTGATCGCCCGCTGGATTGGGACGCAGGAGGCACTGCGGGGCCAAGACCCCTATTCGCCAGATCACGCATGAAATCCAGCGCGGCTACTACGGCCGCGCCCTCATTCCGGCCGACGATATGGACCCTCAGGTCTTTGCCTATCCGGCCTATCTGGTGGTGTTGTTCTCCCCGTTTGCGGAATTCGTGGAAAGCTGGCTGTCTGGGTTTTCTCCTGATCGTCCCGCCTCTGCTGGCGTGGAGCTTCTGGGCTTGTGTCCGGTTTGTGAATCCTGCACCCTGCCACGACTACCGCGCTGGTGGTCTTCTTCTGCTTTTGAGCTGGCCAGTGATCTGGGGCCTTCGCCTGCAGCAACCAACGCTGTTGGTCGCCATTGCTGTTTTCTTGGTCTCTTCCTTTTGAGCGCAATCGTCAGATTCCCGCGGGAATTCTCTTGGCGCTGGCGACCATCAAGCCTCAACTCGTCTCCTCTCCTCCTGTGGCTGCTGCTGTGGGCGATATTGCACCGGGCCTGGACCGTCCTGGCTATTTTCGTCACCCTCTCGCTGCTGCTGATGGCATCCGACAGCATGGTGCCACACTGGTACCCCACTGGCTCGCCGCCTTGACGATTACAGGCCCCACACGTTTTGCCGCTTGAAGCGGTCTTCGGTCACTGGCCTGGACTCATCGCCTCTGTGGTCCTGGCGGGTGGTGCGCCTTTTTGCTCTGGAAGCTGCGCCGGGCTCGCCCGGGGTACCCCAGTTCGGACTTGCGGCTTGGCCTCGCAGCGACCGTCAGTGTCACCCTATTCAAGTTGCCGTTCATCTATAACCACATTTTTGTGGTTCCGGGCTGTCTGGTTTTGGTCTTCTCAAAGCCTGAAGGGTACTATTCGGCTCTTACACGGCGCTCGCTCTTGCATTGCTCGTGGAAGGCTTCGCTGTTTATCTCAGTCCTCGGCGAGACCCTGTTCGGGCCATCGGATTTCTGGGACGGAGTGCCCTTCAGGATGTTCCTTTCCGGTCGTCGCGACCGTTGCCCTCGGTTTCGAGGCCGCGCTCGAGGTCCGCGCGCACAACCCGGCAGCCACGTCGCCGACCAATCCGGCAAAGGCGGCATGACCGCCATCGGCGGCGTAGTCGCCGCTCCCGGCGCCGAAACCCAGTTCGATCTTTATTCGCCGAGCTCAGCGTGGTTTTGCCGTGCCTGAACGAAGCCGAAACCCTCGCCGGCTGCATTGACCAGATCCAGCACACAATCTGGTCGCATGGCATCGATGCCGAGGTCGTCGTCGCCGACAACGGCAGCACCGATGGTTCCATCGAAATTGCGGCCCTCCATCGGGCGCGCGTGGTCCACGTTCCCGCCAAAGGCTACGGTTCGGCATTGCGGGGCGGAATCGCAGCGTGCCGCGGCCGGTTCGTAATCATGGGTGACGCCAATATAGTTACAACTTCGGCGACATCCCCCGATTCCTTCGATGAAATGCGCTCAGGCGCTGACCTGGTCATGGGCAACAGATTCAGAGGCGGAATCGCTCCCCAGGCGATGCCCCTCCTCCACCAGTACCTGGGCAATCCCGTTCTTAGCGCCCTGGGGCGCCTCTTTTTTCATTGCCCGGCCCGCGACTTCCACTGCGGATTGCGGGGTTTCGCCATGGAAAGTTACAACCGGATGGACCTGCGCACCACCGGGATGGAGTTTGCCAGCGAGATGGTGGTGAAGGCTTCCCTGTTCGGGATGCAGGTCACCGAGGTCCCCACCACTCTCTGTGCCGACGGCCGTTCCCGCGCCCCACATCTGCGTACGTGGCGAGACGGGTGGCGCCATCTCCGTTTTTTGCTCCTTTACAGTCCCCGCTGGCTTTTCTTCTATCCGGACTGTTCCTCATGGCCATCGGCCTGCTCGTTGGAGCATGGCTCCTGCCTGGCCCTCGCCACCTGTATGGCGTCGTCCTTGACGTGCATACGCTTCTTTACTCAACCGCCGCCTTCACGCTTGGCTTTCAGTCGGCCATCTTTGCCGTCTTCACCAAAGTTTTCGCCATCACTGAGGGCCTTCTGCCCGAAGACCCGCGTCTGGAGAAGGCATTTCGATATATCACTCTTGAATCGGGCATTCTCTATCGTCTCGTCCTCTTTCTGCTTCGAAGCGGCGGCTTCCGTCTGGGCGGTGCATTTGTGGGGTGTCCGGCAATTCGGCGCTCTCGATACCACCACCATGCTGCGCCGCGTCATTCCTTCGGTACTTTCCCTCACCATCGGTGTGCAGATCATCTTTTCCAGCTTCTTCCTCAGCGTTCTTGGACTCAGACGGCGATGACTCACACAGGCGAGCTGTTCGATCACTACACGGAAACCTACGGCACGGTGCTCGAAACCGCACTGGCCTCGACCGGCGAGGGTCAGGAGTATTCCGCCCGTAATCGAGTTGCGCTGCTGGCAAAGCTCCTGCAGAGTTTGAGACACACAAGCCACCGCACTCTGGATTTCGGATGCGGTACCGGAACAACAACTCCGCATATCCTGGAGTACCTGGCTGCGATCAATTGGTTGGCGTGGGATGTCTCTCGCGAGTCTGTTGACACCGCCAATCGCCGATTCGCGTCCGATCGCGCGCGGTTTTGCGATCTCGACTCCCACACTCCGGACGGCACATTCAACCTCGCTTACTGCAACGGCGTCTTTCATCACATCCCTCCTTCCCAAAGGGAGCGCTCGGCCTCACACGTCTTCGACTCCCTGCATGCCGGTGGGATCTTCGCCCTTTGGGAAAATAACCCCTGGAATCCTGGCACCCGATACGTGATGAGCCACTGCGAATTCGATGGGGACGCTATTCCACTGACGCCTCCCGAGGTCAGGCGCCTCCTGCGGAAGGTCGGCTTCGAGATAATCCCGGACGGACTTCCTGTTTATCTTTCCAGGTTTTCTGAAAGCCCTTCGTTCCATCGAGAACTGGGTCACGCGATTGCCCCTGGGCGGGCAATACGAGGTTCTCGCGAAAAAACCTGGCTAAGCTTCAGGCCAGCCCAATTCGCCACGGAGCCGGTTCGCTCCTGCTCGACTTCTCCCCGTGCGCGCCCTGCGCTGTTATCTCTGACCTGCGAGATTTCTGTACAGGCCGGTCCCGGAGCACGCTCGCTTGAACCATCCCATTGACGCGATAGTGGCATAGTCCCGCTCGCCGCCCAAACCTATACTCGAGATCCGATGGCAGCCCAAGTCACTCTGCCCGGCACCCGCACCGGATCTTCCGTGGCCCTCTGGGTGGCCTGCAGCACTCTCTTCTCTCTGTTCCTTGGGATCACCTTCGTCTACCTGCACGACTTCGACCAGCAGCACGACCTTCGTCATAACGATCTGGCCGGCCGTCAGTTCGCGACGCGAGAGGCACTTGTTCACCGGGCTGATCCCTACTCACCGGAGATGCTCCGGCAAATCCAGGAGGTCACCGGGCACGACCGAGGACAGGGATTTGACTACCCCGTCCTGCTTGCCGTGCTCCTGGTTCCAGTCGCGGGCATGCACTGGGAGACGCTGCGTCTGGCTTTCCTGTTCGGCATCGTCCCGGCTCTGTTCGCAAGCTTCTGGATGTGCATCCGGCTGGCGCGTGTTTCCATCACACGCAGTTCGGCGGCCATTCTGGTGCTTACCGGTCTGTGCAGCTGGCCGGTCATCTTTTCACTGCGACTCCAGCAACCCACCCTGCTGGTCGCCGTCCTCGTCCTTCCCGCCTGCTACTTCATTAGCCGCGGACACGATGTTCCGGCCGGCATCATGCTCGGCCTTGCCACCTTCAAGCCGCAGCTTGTTCTTCCTCTTTTGTTGTGGCTCTTTTTCTGGAGCATCTTCGGCCGCCGCTGGACCCTCATTGTCTCGTTCGTCGTGACCGAGACTCTTTTCCTGTTTGCCGCCGAACGTCTCGTCCCGGGTTGGTTCCCGCACTGGCTGGCCGATCTGCATCGCTACCGTTCACTTGCAACCAACCTGCCTCTGCAGCTCCTGCTGGGCCGCTGGGGTGGCGTGGTGGCCACCGCTGCCCTGGTGATCTTCAGCCTGCATGCATTCTGGAGAATCCGCCGTTGTCTCCCGGGCTCTCCGGAATTCGCCCAGGCTATTGCTGTGGCTCTCGCCATCGGCGTCTGCGTCACCCCTATAACGTGGGGTATGGTTTACAACCAGGTCCTTCTCTTTCCCGGGCTTCTGGTGCTCTTCTCGGCGCCGCGCCCTTCCGGATCCGGCATCTCCGCACTCGCCCTGCGCGTCACCCAGGCGTCGGTGATCTGGATCTTCGTCTCCATCCTGATTGCCGCCTGCGGAGAACTACTCGTGCCGTCGCACTTCTGGCAGCCCCTTCCGTTCCTCAACCACCTGTTCGCGCCGGCGCTCATCGTGGGTTTGCTGACGTCACCGTGGTTCTTTAGCAGCGGGAACGCCGCCGCCACTGAGGCTGCCGCGACCGTGTGACCGCCCCACGGGGGACTCTTGCCTGCGCTTTTGTTATCCTCACCCCTGTGAGATTTCTGTACGGCGTTCTGATCCTCTCGACTGCCACTCTCATCTGGGCGGCTCTCGCGGTTGTGCGGTACATCCGCCATCAGCGCGCGGCCCACAGTTCCCAGGCCGAGCACCATGACGAGCCGGTCTAAACCCCGATCGATCCAAGGAGCCTTTCATGAATCTGGCGAATCCGACGAACTCCGCCTCTGCTGCCGCTCAGGGACTTCCCGTCACGCAGTCCGCGCTGGTGCGCCGTCCGCTGGCCATCGTGCTCGGCTCGCTCCTGGTTGCAGTGTGCGCTCACGTCTCGATTCCGCTGTGGTTCACGCCCGTTCCCGTTACCCTGCAGACCTTCGCGGTCCTGCTGCTGGGATTGCTGCTATCGCCGGCGGATGCGGCTGCGGCGCTGGTTCTCTATCTGGTTGAGGGCGCGGCCGGACTCCCTGTCTTCAGCCCGTACGCTCCGGCCGGACTCCTGCACCTCATCGGTCCGACCGGCGGCTATTTGCTGTCATATCCGTTTGCGGCGGCGCTCACGTCCTGGGTTCGCCGTCGTTTTTCTGCGCCCGGTTTCGGGAATTCGCTTCTTGCTGCCGCGTCGGGCAGCGCCGTCATCCTTCTTTGCGGAGCTATCTGGCTTTGGGTCCTGACTCATCGCTCGGCCAGCGAGGTCCTTGTACTCTCTGTCTTTCCCTTCCTGCCCGGCGATGCCCTCAAAATCGCCGCCGCCGCGGGAGTTGCGGGCGGCCTGCGGCGCTTCCGCCGTCGGTAGCCTTCAGGTCACCCAGGACCAGTTACCCACGATAGAAATAGCAAAAATAACAATTGCCAATAGGGTAAACATCGGGTATTGTCCGGACAGATTCCCGAAAGGTAGTTCTTTCTCATATGCCTTGCGTAAGGCGGGTGGCAGCCTTGTGCCTGCTCTCCGTGTGCTTGTTGTGTGTCTGTTCGTGCGGAAACAACGCCCAGCCCGGAACTGTTGAGGCCGCATCGTCCGGTTCCAGCGAAGGCAATATCTCCTGGGCGACCAACTCCACCGATCCTCTTACGACCTATGCCCTCACCGGCAATACCCTGCCCGTCCATGATCCGAGCATCATCCGCCAGGGCTCAACGTATTACGCCTTCACCACCGATGTCATCGGGCTGCCGCCGAGCAACTACCTGCCGATTCGATGCTCCCAGGACAAGGTCAACTGGACCCCTTGCGGCAGCATCTTCCCTGGCGCGATGCCGTCGTGGGTCACGGCGAGAGTCCCCGGCATTATCGGGCTGTGGGCACCGGACGTCTCGTACTTCAATGGTCTCTACCACGTCTACTACGCCGGATCCACGCTGGGCTCACAGCAATCCGTCATAGGGCTCGTGACGAACGCGACCCTCAATTCGTCCGATCCGGCTTACAAGTGGGTCGATCAGGGCGAGGTCCTCGAATCGAATCCCGGCAACGATTTCAACGCCATCGATCCCAATATCTTCATCGACACCAACGGAAACATCTGGCTCACTTACGGAAGCTACTGGTCGGGGATCAAGCAGCGCCGGATCGATCCGGCCTCGGGTCTGCTGCTGGCTTCCAACCCTACCCGCTATAACCTGGCTACCCGGCCAGGCGTGCCGAATGACCCGATCGAAGGCGCCTCGGTCGTCCATCACGGCGGCTACTACTACCTGTTTGTCTCCATCGACTACTGTTGTAACCAGAGCGTCGCCACGGATAACTATAAGGAAGCTGTCGGGCGCTCCTTGAGCCCCAACGGGCCGTTTGTCGACCAGGCGGGAACGCCGATGATGAACGGCGGCGCCACCGTCATTCTCTCGGGTGACTCCAACTGGGGTGGCACCGGAGGCGCAACGGCTTATCTCGATTCCACAAATGGCGACAGCCTCATCATTTTCCACGCGCTCAACCTGAACGAGAATGGCGCGATGTACATGTGGCTGATGAATCTGGACTGGACCAACGACTGGCCTTCGCTCAACGCGGGCAGCTAACGCCTCGGAACCAGCCGCCTCCCGGACCTCGAGCTGCACAAAGCAAAACCCGCGTCAGCTCTGAACTGACGCGGGCTCCCGAACTAAATCTGTGGTTGTTGTTACGACGCCATCGCCGATGGCGCGAACGGCACTTCCTGAACAAATCTGCGGACGCGCGACACTACCCGCACCCCGTCGGCTGACTGCTGCATCGCCATGGTCTGCGCGCATGTTCCGCACAGCCAATAATGCTCCATCCGTCTGGAGCGCTTGCCGTTGCCGTCAACCTTCCCGGCTGCCACGTCAAACACAAAAATGCGACCCTCTCTGAGGTAATGCAGAGGCTTCGCGCACTTCGGATTCGCGCAATGACTCACCATAGACCCATCTCCACATCTGCGCTGTCTGATCCGTCGGATCCTGTCTCTTCCGCCGAGCCGACCCTGAGCGCTGCTCGTATAACGATCCACGCACGGGCACGACCCCGATGGGGTCGATTCCCGCAATACTCAATTCAACTGATTCGTTCCTGTAGGATGCGGCCAAACCGCCGTTCAGTTTTCCGCAGTCGTTAGCCAGGGGATAACCATCGTCACGATGGGCTGTATCGGACGGCTAACTTTTCCTATTTTGGCATGAGTGGGAGGCCTCCGGCAGAAAATCCCTGTAAATTTCGCGCCATTTCGTGCCCCCTGTGCAAGAATGATCGTTTGCTCAATTCCCGCTCACTGGTTTGTTGATTCATCTATCGAAATGGCTCTGCTGCGATCCACCTTCATCGCCCTCTCCCAAAACTCCCGCCTTCGCCGTTTCGCCGAACACTCCCACCTTGGGCGCCGCATGTCGTCGCGCTTCGTGGCCGGTTTCCGCATTGAAGATGTCCTCACCGCCGTCCAAAACCTCGGCTCCCAGGGCCTGGCGGTCACGCTCGACAGCCTCGGCGAAAACGTTACGACCCCCGGTCATGCCCGCCAGTCGGCCCAGGTCTACCATTGGCTGCTCGATGCCATCGCCGAATCGAAGCTCGACGCTAACGTCAGCCTCAAACTCACCCAGATGGGCATGGACCTGAGTCCCGATCTTGCTTTTGAGAACGTCTCCGGCCTTGTCGACCACGCCGTCCGCGCCAAATCTTTTGTCCGCGTCGACATGGAAGGCACCGCCTACACCCAGGCCACCATCGATCTGGTGCGCAAGCTCCATGCCATCCCCGCCAACCGCGGTTACGTCGGCATCGTCATCCAGTCGTATCTGCGCCGCAGCGCCCAGGACGTTGCCACCCTCCTGAGCGATCGCATCCGCATCCGCCTCTGCAAGGGCGCTTATCAGGAACCTCCGGAATTAGCCTTC
The DNA here is from genome assembly GCA_963788905.1 of uncultured Acidobacteriaceae bacterium. GTDB lineage: Bacteria > Acidobacteriota > Terriglobia > Terriglobales > Acidobacteriaceae > Palsa-343. The sequence goes on along the minus strand of CAWBIO010000008.1, from coordinate 245,685 downwards.
CCTGATAAGAAAGACGTCGACCGCAACTTCGTCGCTCTCACCGAGACCCTGTTGAAAAGTGGTGTCTTCCACGGCATCGCCACGCACGACCCCGCCATGATCAACGCGACGAAGAGCTTCGCCCGCGCAAATAAGATCGATCCCGCCAGTTTCGAGTTTCAGATGTTGTACGGTGTCCGCCGCGATCTGCAGCGGTCGCTGGTGAAGGAGGGTTACAGAGTGCGTGTTTATGTCCCCTTCGGCGACGAATGGTATCCCTACTTCATGCGCCGCCTGGCCGAGCGGCCGGCGAATGTGCTGTTCATCGCCCGGAACATGCTGAGGAAGTAGGGTAGCTGCTATGCGGTCATATGCAGGCGAAATTGTCCGGTTAAAAGGTCCAGGGCATTCCGCATCTCCTGGGTCTCTTCCACAGAGACGCCCATGCGTGCACGGAATTCGTGGGGATGTAATTCCGCCAGCACCGCAGTCAGAGAGTTTCGCAATGCGAGTAGTTCATCCAGGGAAAAATCCTGGCCAACTCCAGGAATCAGCTGCCGTATCCGATCGAGCAGATGGCGGGCGGCTTCTGGTGGTAGTCCGATGGCGGCCTGGAAGTTCTCCACGACAAAACCGTTACACACCTCGTTGAGCGCATTGTTCCACTGGACAATCTCGTTCTCGCCAAGTCTCAGCGTAACCACTTCGCGTGCCTGACCTTCGATCTCCATTCGTCTTCCTTATACCATTGCGCGAAAGTAGGCTTTGCCTTTCGCTGGCCGAAATGCGGTGCCGCCATCCTCATGGGTGGGGTCCAGAACGACCACCACGCGGTGACTTTCATTCCAGAATGCTCGTCGGTTTCGAAACAACAGCTTTTCAGTCGATTTGTGGATCCGTCAGCACCGAGTAGATAATCCCTGCGAAGTTTTCCGGACTTTTGACCTCGGGAAATTCATCCTCCTGAACCACGTGGATGTCCCAGGCGTGTCCCTGCGCAATCCTCGTTGCGGCCACTCGTGCATCAGCTTCGTCCATGAGGCTACGCTCGCCATCTTAGCTGGGCAGAGCGAGCGCGCAGCCTCCAGAGATGTCCGAGGCGGTAACGCCGGTAATGAGAAATTCGTGCTCTACCGTGGCTGGTAAGGCTCAATCGAGAGCAGGCTGCCCAGCACGTGCCGCTCCTCGGGCGAGAAGGTCTGCGAGAAGCGCGCCGAATTCAGAATTGCCGCGCGCTGATCCGGGGGAATCTGCCGCAGATCGTTGAACGCCCGCCGCACCATGGCCTGGCGTTCTGGCTGCATCTGCCCCAGCGTGCCGGCGGAATTCCGCACATCGGCCTTCTGAGCAGGCGAGAGGTTCTCGAACATCTCATTGCGCTGGATCATCCGTTGCCGCTGCTCGGGAGGGCGCGAATCGAGGGTGCGCAGACGGTTGAGGACTCGCGCCTGCTGGTCCGGCGAGAGCCGATTGAATCCCGGCTCACGGCGCAACTGTTCTTCCTGCTGCTGCGGGGAAAGGTTCTGGTGGTTGTTCAGCCATTCGCCAAGATGCCCGGGCCGCGCACCGTTATTGACTCCGGGGCGCATCTCCGCAGGGCCGGCATTGAAGGCTGGCCTCGGTACGTACTGTCCCTGCTCCTTTCCATTCCCCTGTGCTTTTCCATTTTGGGGATTGGCCGGTTTGCTGGCCTGCGGCCGGACAGGAGCGGTTCTCGCCGGGGCGCTTCGCGCAGCCTGCGCTCGCTGCCGGCCCCAGGCTCGCGGCCCCGCCCACGACGACGCGGGCCACAGGACCATCGCGCTCAGAACCAGCAGACACAGACCCGCCCGCGCCCGCGTGGGCGTAACGCCACGTCCGGGCGTCGAGCTACCCTGCGTCATTTTCCTGATTCCCGTGATCATGGCCTTACTTCCCCAAGGGCAGTACCGCAAATCCAACTGCAAATTTTTCCGGGCCGGCTCTGTTTTGCTTTCTCCATCGCCTCGCCCAACTTTCTTCCAGCTTCCGCTACAGGCCTTTCAGAGGCTGTTTCCAGAACCCCCGTTATCTCCCGTATCCTGGTCCATCGAGTTCAACTGCTGGAACACCTGCGCATTCTCATCCAGCGACTGCAGATCCCTGATTACCGGTGAAGCCTGCGCCGGCTGCGGCTTCTGCGAGAACCCTCCAAACCCTGCATACGTCCCGCCCGACACCAAAATAATGAGCGCCAGCGTTGCTGCCGCCAGCGGCCGCATACTCACATGGTTACCAAACAGGAACCGCTCCCGCATCCGCTCCAGCCACCCGGCGGGCGCGGCCTGCTGCTGTTCGCGCAGCAGAACCGCCATTCGCGTATCGAAGTAGGGCGTTACCTCAGGAGCCTTCCATTCGTCCATCAGCGCCATGGTGGCTTCCAGTCCCTTCAGCTCCGCGCCGCATTCGGCGCAGTTTTCCACATGCGCCCGCACGTCAGCCGGTACCGACTTCGGGGCAAGAAGCAGGTCCGGCAAACTCGTTTTCACTTTCTGGCAGATCATTACCAATTCCCCCAATTTCTCAACTCTTCCCCAAATTCCAACTTCAGTCCTGCTCGACAAATTCCTTCAGCCGTTCCCGGAGCGTCTGATACGCCCGGAACAACAGCGATTTTGTGGCCGACTCGCTCAGCCGCAGCACCGCTCCAATCTCCTTGTAATCCAGCCCCTGATACTTGTGCATCAGCACGGCCGTCCGCTGCCGCTCCGGCAGCGCCATTACATGTTTGCGGATGGCCCGCATCCGCTCGTCCTTCAGCAGTTCTTCTTCAACATCCGGCCGCACATCGGCCACATCCGGCGTCGTGCCCGTCTCCGCATCCGGCTGGTCCAGGTAGATCGTCTGCGCCGCCCGCTCGTGCTTCGTATCCCTGGCGTGGTTCACGCCGAGGTTGGTCGCAATCCTGTAGAGCCAGGTCGTGAATTTCGCCTCTGCCCGATAGGTCTGCCTCGAGCGGTACACCCGCAGGAACACCTCCTGCGCCAGCTCCTCCGCCACGGCCTGATTATGCACCATGCGGTACATGAAGTTGACAATGGGCTTGCGGTACTTTTCGATCAGGAAGTTGAACCCAATGTCATCGCCTTCCCTGACCCGGAGCATGATGTCCGCATCGGACATCGCCCGCCAGTCCACCGGCCCGGTCAATGTTCCGGCAACTCCCGCCGGCGCCCGACCCTGCAGCATTCCCCGATCTAGAGCAACGCTTGCCATATCCCTGCTAACCCCATTTGGGTCGTCAGGTTGCGAGGAATTTTCGGCGTCCAACCCTTCGTTTTCCTCGGTTTCCCACCCTTCGGTTACTTCGGGAACCGGACCCAGCGCCTCCTCGTCCTCATCCAGGGCTGGATGGGGCGGTTCGTCCAGCGGGTCGTTCGGGAAGTCGTCCAGCCGGTCATCCATCCGATCAGGGGGGTCGTCCGGAAGCGGGGACGGGGTGCGCGAGGCCATAGGTCCGTGCATCATTTTACCGTTGAATGCCTTAGACGGGTTCTCAGGTTTCAGCCTCCAGCCCTCCGCAATCAGCCTTCCCGAGCGCCGAACGCCAGGTCCCGTACCAGGAGGCTCGCTGGTGACGGCTGGCGGCTGTCTGCCGTGTTACCCTTTTTTCTGGCCGACAAGCCCTTCCCGGGCCAACTCCGGGCGCATAACTCAGCGGTAGAGTGCCACCTTCACACGGTGGAAGTCGTAGGTTCGAATCCTGCTGCGCCCACCATGCAACTCATTGAATCAGCGTAGTCGGCTGGCGAATCAGCCTTTCCGACACGGCGAACTCGTCGCCATTCGTCACCAATTGGCAGGCCCTTTCGACCGCTGCCCGCTGATGATCCGGGGTTGGCTGCGTGTAGATATTCATCGTCGTTCCGATGTCGGCATGCCCTAGCTGAGTCCGCCGGAACGAATGCCAGCTGAGCCATGGAGCTCCGATCTTCCTTCCGGCCGGTTTCAGATGCCGGCTGAGCAGATTGGAGTCGTTGTGGGGTTTTGGTCCAACCGAAAAACTGCTCCAACGGATACGGCAAGGAAACGAGCGTGAAAATACTCGACGGCCTGCTACAAAAGTCCTCCCCTATAGTTACCGTCTGGTAACGCGAGTTATTTGGTCGCGACAAGGTTGTTCCTGTGGTAAACTTCCCGCAATTTTCAATTAGCCAAGATCGGTAGATCCGGCTGCCGCGTATTCGCGGATTCGGAGCAGATTGTATTTCAGCTCTTAAGTAAGCGGGTCCTGCCTTGATTTCCAGTCTCGGGGTAGCACGTTCTTCATGCGCATTGCGTCCTGTTCGCGCCGGTGATTTTGCGCGAATCTTCTCACCGCATTCCAGGGCGTTTGCAGCGCTGCCCCTTCTGCTGCTCGCTTTCTCGAGCGTGGGCCAGGCGCAGCAAACCCCGCAAATCCTGCGCAATCATGTTCGCCCTGAGGTTATCCAGGGCACTGCGCCCCTCATCGGACCTGCGAGCGAAGAGCAGCGGATGAACCTGTCTATCGTTTTGCCCTTGCGCAATCAGGATGATCTGAAGGGGTTCCTGGCGCGCCTTTACAATCCATCGAGTCCGGATTACCGGCACTTTCTCAGCGTGGATGAGTTCACCGCGCGATACGGTCCGACAGCGGATGATTACCAGGCCGTAGTTGCTTTTGCCCGCGCCAACGGTTTCACGGTTACCGGCACACCTTCTAATCGGCTCGTCGTACCCGTCAGCGGCACCGTCGACCAGATCAATCGGGCGTTCAATGTCAGGATGAACGTCTATCAGCATCCGACAGAACAGCGCACGTTCTTTTCGCCGGACCGCGAGCCCTCTCTGGATCTGATTGTCCCCGTCGCACATATCTCAGGTCTGAATAACTTCTCACTGCCGCATCCGATGGTGATACCCCCGCAGCAGGGAGAGGCGGTACCCAACGTGAACGGATCGGGCCCCAGCGGGTGGTATCTGGCCAGCGATATGCGGGCGGCTTACTACGGAGCCACCACCCTTGACGGCACCGGCCAGGCAGTAGGCTTACTCGAGTTCGACGGCTACTATGCCAGCGATGTAGCCGAGACCTTTACCGGCGCCGGACAGACTTACAACGTCCCCATCAACAATGTCCTGCTCGATGGCGCCACGGGCCTGCCCGCGAACTCCAATGACGAAGCTGAAGTTGTTCTGGATATCGTGCAGGCTATCGGAATGGCACCCGGAATGAGCCAGGTTCGGGTCTATATCGGAAACACGAGCCAGGGCCTGGACGACGCCAACATCCTCAACTCCATTGCCACCGAGAACATCGCCAAACAGATCAGCAGCTCGTGGAGCTGGGTGCCGGACGACCCGTCGACCGACGACACCTTCTTTGAAGAGATGGCGGCGCAGGGGCAGAGTTTCTTCGTGGCCTCCGGCGACGATGGCGCCTACGATTGGTCCGATAGTCCCTACTTCTACCCCGCGGAAGACGATTATGTAACCGCTGTGGGCGGAACCGACCTTATCACGGCCAGCGCTGGCGGCGCATGGACCTCGGAAACAGCATGGGTATACAGCGGCGGCGGCCCGAGCCCGGATGCGATCGCCATCCCCAGCTGGCAAAGTGGCCTGGCCAATTCCTCCAACGGCGGGTCCGCAACGCTGCGTAACGTCCCCGACGTTGCCATGGAATCCAACTTTGACAACTGGCTCTGCACGTTGGGCAACTGTGAAGGTGGGTGGGGAGGAACAAGCTTCGCCGCGCCCCGCTGGGCCGGATTTATGGCTCTCGTGAACCAGCAGGCGGTGGAGAATGGCAACGCTTCGACGGGCGGTATCGGTTTCCTGAATCCGCCGCTCTACACCATCGGAGCGGGGACCGACTACAGCAAGGACCTGCATGACATCACCTCCGGCAACAACGACAGCTACAACCAGCCCAACTGGTACGCCGCAGTAGCTGGCTACGATCTGGTCACCGGATGGGGCACCGCCAACGGCGCAAACCTTATCAACGATCTTGCCGGCCCCCAGGTGCCTGGCTTCTGGCTGCGTGCTTCCACGCCGAGCCTCGGCATCCCTCCTGGTTCTTCAGGCACGACCACCATTAACATCACCGATGCGGGCGGATTTACGGGCAATGTCACACTGGCTGCGCCATCCACCCTGCCCACCGGCGTCACCGCATCCTGGGGAACCAACCCTGCCTCCGGAAGCTCGGTCCTGACCCTAACCGCCGCGAGCGACGCTCCTAATTCAAGTACAAATCTGACCATTACCGGCACCGCATCCGGAACCTCCGGCGAACTCACCGCGAACACAACCATCGCACTGACTGTTCACCCACAGACCTTCCAGCTCGCCGCCACTCCCTCCGCCGTTACAGTCGGTGCCAACGCTACGACGTCCTCGACAATCCTCGTCACTCCGGAATATGGATTCACGGGTAACGTCAGCCTTTCGATTTCCGGACTGCCGAGTGGCGTGACGGCGTCGTTTTCTCCCACATCGACGAGCGGCAGCAGCACGCTGACCCTCACCGGCAGCAGCTCGGTCACCCCGGGCGCCAGCACCTTGACAGTCACCGGCACCTCGGGCAGCCTCACCGTGACAACCAGCATCACCCTCACGGTTCAGGGACCATCGTTTGCGATCTACGGCCCCACTACCCTCTCCATCGGCCAGGGCGCCTCAACTTCAGCCTATCTCTACTTCTACCCGGAATACGGATTCACCGGAAATATCAGCTTATCGGTTTCTGGTCTGCCCTCTGGTGTCACTGCGACGTTCTCTTCCAATCCCGTCAGCCTCAGTGGGGGATACGATGCCATCAGCGTGCTGACTCTGACGGCGCGCAGCTCCACGGCCATCGGGAGCAGCACGGTCACCATCACCGGCACCTCCGGCAGCATTACCGAAACCGCAACCTTCGTCCTGGGCGTCTTTGCACCGTCGTTCACTCTCAGCGGCGGAGGCTCAATCAGTGTCGGTCAGGGTACTTCTGGCCTGACCAGTGTCTATGTTGAACCCGTGTATGGATTCAATGGGAACGTCTCGCTCTCCATTGCAGGTATGCCCACGGGGGTCACAGCGCTCTTTACTCCGAATCCAACCACAAACAACAGCGAGCTCACGCTCGCCGTTGCCCGCTCGGCCGCTGTTGGCAGTACCACCCTCACGATCACCGGAACTTCGGGCAGTATCACCGCCACAACCAAACTCACGCTCAACGTACTGCCGCCAAGCTTTACTCTCTCCGGCTGCTGCTCGATCACCATGGGCCAGGCAACCACGGCTTCGATCAACTTCTACATCTATCCGCAGTATGGATTCACCGGCAATGTCAGCTTCTCGGTTTCCGGTCTGCCGGCCGGCGTCACGGGATCCTTCTCTCCCAATCCCGTCACTCTGAGCAACGGCGCTTACTATGGCGACAGCACCCTGAACCTCAACGCCACCGGCTCCGCCGCCGTCGGCAACAGCACAGTCACCGTTAGTGCGACTTCCGGCGGTATCACACAGACAACCACCTTTGCCCTTTCCGTAAATGCACCCACTTTTTCGCTCTCCGCCGGCGGCGGCGTAAGCCTGGGGCAGGGCACTTCATCGAGCACCTATGTCTACGTCTACGGGCAATACGGATTCAACGGCAGCGTTAACCTCACTGCCTCCGGCTTGCCCGGTGGAGTGACAGCCAGCTTCAATCCCAGTTCCACCACCGGTTACAGCACACTAACGCTCACCGCCAGCGCCACCGCCGCCTTTGGTTCAGGCACCGTGACCATTACCGGCACCTCCGGCAGCATCACGCAGACAACCACCATCAGCGTTGGCGTCTACCAGCCCTCGTTCACTTTCTCTGGAACCGGAGTCGTCGACATCGGCCAGGGGTCCTCCGGCACAAGCTACTACTCCGTCTATTCGAATTACGGGTTCACCGGTAACGTGAACCTCTCCGTCTCCGGCCTGCCCTCTGGCGTCACTGCCTCTTTCTCGACGAATCCTGCTTCGCTCATCAGCAACGGTTCGGTGAATGGCACCCTCACGCTTACCGCCTCCAGCTCGGCTCCAGTCGGTCAATACTCCCTCACCTTCACTGCAACCTCGGGCGCCATTAGTCAGACAACATTCGTCACGCTGGGCATCTACGCTTCGTCCTTCACGGTTTCCACAGGCAGCGAGCTGGTCGGACAAGGCACCTCCACTACAGCCTATGTCTACCTCTATACGCAGTACGGATTCACCGGCAACGTGAACCTTTCAGTCTCGGGTTTGCCGAGCGGAGTCACCGCCAGCTTCTCCCAGAATCCTGTCACCCTCGTGAGCGGATCCTACTACGCCTATACCCAGCTCACCCTCACTACCACCAGCTCCGCCCCCCCGGGACAGTACAACTTCACCGTCACCGGCACATCCGGCTCTCTCACGGCCAGCAGCACCGCCTACCTGACCATTTACCCCCCCAGCTTTTACGTTTACGCGTCGCTTTACGGCGTCGCCCTTAACCCCGGCAGTTCCGCCATTGGCACTGTCACCATCGAATCGCAATATGGATTCTCCGGCACGGTCTCCTTATCCGCATCCGGGCTCCCCAGCGGGGTCACCGCCTCTTTCTCTCCGAACCCTTCCACGAGCAACAGTCTGCTCACTCTCACCGCCGCCCCCAATATCGCGCCCGGCAATGTCAGCGCCACCATCACTGGTGTCTCCGGATCCCTGACGGCCTCCACCACCTTAAGCTTCACCATCACCACCCCGAGCTTCTCCATCAATGCAGCGCCGAGCGCAGTCGATTTGGCTCCGGGCGATTCCGAATACGTTAACGTCGCTGTCGTTCCCCAGAACGGATTCGCCGCCAGCGTTAGTCTTACCGCCTCCGGCGTGCCCAGCGGCGTTACTGCGTCCTTTTCTCCGAATCCTGTCTCCGGCGGCGACAGCATCCTCAAACTCACGGCCGCCAGCTCCGCCTCGCCAGGCAGCGCAAACGTCACCATCACCGCAACATCGGGATCGCTCACTGCCTCAGCGCCGCTGATCATCAACATTCGCGCCCCTGTCACGGGGACAACCACAACAACAACGACGCTCTCAGTTTCCGCCGCCGGCAACCCCGTCCAGTCCGTCGCTTCCGGCACTGTCGTTACGCTCACTGCCGCGGTCAGTGCCGCGTCAGCAGCTCTCAAGAGCGGTCAAATCAACTTCTGCGTCGCCACCGCTCCTTCCTGCGACTCGTTCCATCTCATTGGCACGGCGCAGATCACCAGTGCAGGCACCGCCGTGATCCACTTCATCCCCGGCATGGGCGCCCGAAGCTACAAGGCTGTTTTCCCTGGGACCAACAGCCTCGCTCCGAGCGCGTCCAGTGCCACGCCGCTCAGCGTCACCGCCACACCGCCCACCGTTACCACCATCGCGCAGAGCGGCAGTGCGAGCGACTTTACCCTAACCGCCACCGTCACCGGCCACGGACTCGCTCCGCCGCCCACGGGGACCGTTTCCTTCCTCGATGTCACCAACGCCAATGCCACTCTCGCTACTGCGGCTTTAGGTAATGGCACCACCACCATGGGCTGGGCCAACCCGCAGTCGCCCGCCACCGGCTCAGCGCCTCAGGCGATCGCCGTCGCGGACTTTAACGGTGATGGCATTCCCGATCTCGCCATCGTGAATTCCTCCAGCGACTCGGTCACGATTCTGATTGGCAAGGGGGATGGCACCTTCACTGCATCCGCCAGTCCCCAGACTGGCAGCCAGCCCGTGGCGATCGCCGTCGGAGACTTTAATGGCGACGGGATACCCGATCTCGCCACCGCCAACGAGGACTCCACCGATCTAACCATCCTGCTCGGCAACGGCGATGGCACCTTTACTGTTGCCCCCAACACCCCGCCCACCGGCGCATACCCTCAGTCCATCGTAGCCGGTGACTTCAACCGCGATGGCATTGAGGATCTGGCCGTTCTCAATGGCGACACCGTCGTCCTCCTCCTTGGCAACGGAGACGGCACTTTTACACCGTCTCCCTATAGTCCCGTGACCAACTCTTCTCCGTTCGGTCTCGTGGCTGGAGACTTCAACGGCGACGGGATTCTCGACCTCGTCACATGCAATCACACCAACAACGGCCCCGGTTCGCTGACCCTCCTTCTCGGCAACGGCGACGGATCCTTCACGGTCGTGCCTGGTCCTACCGTCGGCGACTACCCAAGCCAGGTTGTGACCGGCGATTTCAATCGGGACGGAAAACTCGATCTTGCTGTGGTGAACTCCGCCGACGGCAGCATCACCATCCTTCTCGGCAACGGGGACGGTACGTTTACCGCCGCGCCCGCCCGCCTCTCCGGGCTCAGTAGCCAGTTCGTCGCAGTTGCGGACTTCAATGGCGACGGAATTCCCGACCTTGCTGTCGTCTCCAGCTCTTACTACACCCCGGCCATCCTCATCTATCTGGGAAATGGCGATGGCACCTTCACCGCCGGCACTGCCTTGGCCTCGGTCAATAACCCGTACGCAATTGCAGCGGCCGACTTCAACGGTGACGGCCTGGAGGATCTCGCTGTGGGGAGTGGTTATAATCCCAGCGTCTCCATCGACACCGCCGTAGTGACGCAAACAGCCACAGCCACCGCCAGTGGCGTCTCGCCACCATTCACCGGCAATCAGCTTGTCGTAGCCAGTTATCCCGGAGATACAAACTACCAGTCCAGCGTGTCGCCCGCCACCGTTCTCCTTTCCGGGACCGAGGCGACGCCGACCGTGACGGTATCGCCCAGCCAGTCAACCATCACCGCGAGACAGTCGTTGCCGGTGACGATTAAAGTCAGCGGGGGCAACGGCAATCCCACGCCGACCGGCTCCGTCGTCCTCAGCAGCGGCAGCTATGCGTCTTCCACTGCGATACTGAGCTCCGGTTCGGCCAGCATCACCATCCCGGCCGCCATCCTCAACTACGGCGCCAACACCCTCACCGCCACCTACACGCCTGACTCCGCTAGCTTCTCGACCTACAACGCAGCAAGCGGTTCGACTCTGGTCAACGTGGTTTATTCCGCCTTGCCTTGTCTGAGTCCAAACCCCAATCCCAATCCCGATCCGGCGGTCTTCGCCGCGGTGGAAGACTTCAATGGCGACTGCAGGAGCGACATCCTTTGGCGCAACAGTACCTCGCAACAGGTTTATGAGTGGCTCATGAATGGGACCACCATCGCCAGCAGCGGGTCTCCCTCCACCCCCACCTCAGACTGGGTCATTCAGGGCACAGGCGATTTCAACGGGGATGGTTACGCCGACATCCTGTGGCGCAACACGAACAGCGGGGAGGTTTACATCTGGCTGATGAACGGGACGACCATCGCCAGCAGCGGGTCTCCCTACACCCTCGCCGACCCGACCTGGGTCATTCAGGGGGTTGGCGATTTCGACGGTGACGGCAAGAGTGACATCCTCTGGCGGAACACCACCACTGGAGAGGTTTACATCTGGCTGATGAACGGAACCGCGATCAAGAGCAGCGGGTCTCCCTACACTCTCGCCGACTCGACCTGGGTCATTCAGGGGGTTGGCGATTTCGACGGCGACGGCAAGGCCGATATCCTGTGGCGGAATACCACCACCGGACAGGTCGTGATATGGCTGATGAACGGGACCACGATCAAGAGCAACGGGAGTCCCTACACTCTCGCCGACTCAACCTGGGTTATTCAGGGGGTTGGCGATTTCGATGGCGACGGCAAGAGCGACATCCTTTGGCGCAACACGAATTCCGGGGAGGTCTTTATCTGGCTGATGAACGGGACAGCAATCGCGAGCAGCGGGAGTCCCTACACTCTCGCCGACTCGACCTGGGTCATTCAGGGCACCGGTGATTACGATGGCAGCGGCAGGGCAGGCATCCTGTGGCGCAACAACACCACCGGGCAGGTCTACATCTGGCTGATGAACGGGACCACGATCGCCAGCAGCCAGAGCCCCGGAACGCTTGCGGCTGCCTGGCAAATTCAACCTTAGCTTCACCGGGTCGACTCAGCCGCGCGAACCAGATGGATTGCACATTCCCTGCCGACTGACCACCTTTTTTTACGCCTCTCGCTGCCACTTTCGTGGCGGCGATACTGGTAGTGGGATTGATGGCCTGATCCTGAAGACGTTCCCCGCCCTCTGAGTATGAGGGCGTCCGCAAGGGTGACAGAGCGGAGGGTCGATTGGCTTGTCGAGCTGCATTCTCTGTTGTGTGATGGAGGATAGGTCGACCCCGATTTGAATCCGTCGTAGGTTCGAATCCTGCTGCGCCCACCAAAGGTCTTCCTTCCTAATCCGAGGCATAGAGGTCCTTCGCTGCGCTCAGGATTTCGCCTGCGGGCTCAGACGCCCGCAAAGAGGCTCAAGTTCGAATCCTGCCGCGCCCCCCATTGCATCCCACTCCCCATGTTCAAACTCGGCAAGCCCGAAACACCCCTCCAGTGGATCGGCCACATCCTCCTGGCCGTCGTTGCCCTCTTCCTCGTCTGGTTCATGTTCCGCGCCTACATCCTGTAGATGCCGCTATCCCTGCGTTGTTCAATTGCGAGAACGGCAGACACCGGATGACCGCTGCAGCAACCCGCAGCTACTGCAACTTCGTGTACTCCGCCTTTGCCTCTTTCAGAACAGGAAGATCCGGGTCGGCATCTTTCCAGAGCGTAAGAGAATCTTTGTAGGCGGCGATGGCTCGCAGACGGGCAGCGGTGGAGTCGGGTCCCTGCGCGATTCTCGACTGCAGGGCGTTGGCGCGCCCCACTCCCAGACGAGCCATCGGTCCGGTCCAGCAGTTCCAGTCAGCGCTGAAGCTGGATTCCTGTTGGCCAGAGCCGCCTGGGGCTGAATCGACGGCAGCGAAATCGCCTCTATCTGGGTATCCAACGCGCTTACGGCGTTCCGCGTGATGTCGCCCGCAACAAAAACATTTCAAATGGGTTTAGCCTGCTCACCCAAATTCACCTACGATTCACCCTCAACCTATTCTCCGATTGGCAGTTTTTGTAGGAGATTTTCCGCGCTTCCCCGATATATATACAAACCTGCGCGCTGAAGACCCGCGAAAGGGCTCATCCCTGGTGCGCGCTGCGGCATAAAGCGGTTCGCAATTCGGCACCCCTGCTGCTGTCTGGCAGCTACAACCTTAGCCCCTGAGGAGGAAGGCTCCCATGTTCAAACAGGCATTCCTTTTGCTTCCGCTTGCCTGTCTTGCGGCGGGGGCGGCGCGCGCGGCAGACGATCCGATGGTGGGCAACTGGAAGCTCAATCCGCAAAAGTGCACGCTGGTCGACGAAATGAAGGTGACGAGCCTGGGCGAAAACAAGTACTCGTTTGACTTCGGCGCCGGGTCAACGGAGACGATTGTTCCGGATGGCACCGACCAGCCAGGCATCTTCGGGACAACGCTCGCCGTGACCGTCGACGGTCCTGAAGACTGGACGGTCGTGCGGAAGAAAGACGGCCATGTCCTGCTGAAGGGACTTTGGAAGCTCTCGAAAGACGGCACGACCCTCCACGACGACTACACCGAGTTCGGTGACAACGGCCAGCCAGCCACGCATCTTGATTACATATACGACCGAAAATCACCCGGAACTGGATTCGCAGCTGACTGGGTGAGCACCAACCAACACCCAGACACGGCCTATGTCGTCGAGGTGCGCCCCTGGGAAGGCGACGGTCTCTCGATTATCGCTGCCTCGCAGGGAGTTACGAAGAATGTGAAGTTCGATGGCAAGGATTATCCGAACCCCGGCTCGAAGCGGAACGTTGCATCGTCGGCGCAGCGTGTCAACGAAAGAGCATTCGAGCTGACCGACAAGATCGGCGACAAGCTTATTGGGACGCGGGAGATCAGTGTTTCCGATGACGGCAAGACCCTGACCATGACCGTTCACCTACCCGGACGCAGCGAGCCCGATGTCCTGGTCTTCGACCGGCAGTGAAACCGCAAACAAGGCCGTCTGCTGTCGGTCCCTCGACGCTTCACCCGTTCACTGATCCCTGCTGACCGCAGAATCAACTTACCGAAAGGGAGCCGCCGTTTCGACTCCGTGATTCATTCGGTGCGGAGGGCGCGGGCAGGATCGATGGAAGCGGCGCGACGCGCGGGGATGAATCCGGCGAGGCAGGCGGCGGCGATAAGCGTGACAACCGCGAAAATGAGAATGTCCGGGCTGACCTGCCTAATGTCGTAGAGTTGCGACTTGATGAAACGCACACAAAGCAGCGCGGCGGGAATGCCGATGGCCAAACCGATGACAGTTTGCAGCATTGCCGAGCGCATGACCATGCCGACGACGCGGGGGCGGCGCGCGCCGAGCGCCATGCGGATGCCGATTTCAGTGGTCTGGCGGGCGACCGCGAAGGCGGTGACGCCGTAGAGGCCGATAGTGGCCAGCAGCAGAGCCAGTGCGCCAAAAAGCTGAGTGAGGCGGGCGATCATGCGATCTTCGGTGAACATGTCGGCGATCTGCTGATTGAAGGCCTGGAACTTCACAATGGCCAGGTTGGGGTTGATGCTCGCGAGCGTCTGGCGGGCGATGGACTCCATATCCGGCATGGGGTGCGCGGTCTGGATGACGATGGCGCCGGCGTAGAGAGAGATGTCGTCGTCGATGGCGTCCTTGTCGCTGGGGTCGCGCTGCAACATGGGCAGGAAGAACATGCGGTGGTCCTTCCATTGCACGGCCTCATACGTGGTGTCATCGACCACGCCGACGATCTGAAAGCTGGTGGGATATTTGGAATCCGTGCCGAAGCGCTGACCAATGGGGTTGGCGCCCTTGGGCAGGAGGTCCTTCACGAAGGTTTCGTTGACGATGGCGACGGGCGGTGCAGAGGCGGTGTCGTTTTCACTGAAGACGCGGCCCAGCAGCAAGGGTGTGCCGACGGAGTCGAAATATTCCGCACTGACCCGGACGATCGAGGCGTCATTGGGTCCGTCGGGCTGATTCTGAAAGTGGACGCCAGTACCCCAGTTGTTGTCCTCCATGGCCGTGTAGGTTGCGAGTCCGACGTGGACGACGCCCTGGATGGCATGGAAGCGATCGTGCAAATCCTGGTAGAGCGGGGTCAGTTGCGAGGGTTTGTAGCCGGCGGCCTGGGGATTGATATGGACGATGTAGCGATTGCGGGAGTCGAGTTTCAGGTCGTAGTTCTGCAGCTTGCTGAGACTTTGCGAAAAGAGGCCGGCCCCGATCAGCAGGACGAGAGAGAGCGCGGCCTGAAGAATGACGAGGGTGCGCTGGAGAAACGAGGCTTTACCCGAAGTGGTGCGCGAGCCGGTTCGGAGCGCATCTGCGGGATTGGCGCGGGAGGCGATCCATGCGGGCGCGACGCCGAACAGGATGCCGGTGATGAGGCAGAGCGCGCAGGCGAAGGCGAGGACGACGGGCGAAGGCGCAGCGTTGATGGGGACATTCGGGTCGCCGGGGAACGCCATGGCGAGCAGGGCGTGGGCGCCGGCGTAAGCGACGAGAAGACCAGCGAAACCGCCAAGCGCGGCGAGGACGATACTTTCGGTGAGAAGCTGGCGAATGATGCGCGAGCGCGCGGCTCCGATGGCGGTCCGGACGGAGAGCTCGGCTTTCCGGTTCATGCCGCGGACGAGGAGAAGGTTGGCGATATTGGCGCAGGCGATGAGCAGGACTAGCGCGGAGGCCACCATCAGCATCTGGAGGTTCGATTGGTACTGGTCCTGAAAGGACTGGATGCCTGCCGATGCCGGGACCAGAGCGATGTGTGCCCGGGCGAGGGCGGCCTTGCCTTTGTCACCGGAGTACAAAGGGTCGGAGGCGACGATCTGGCGGAACAGGCCGTTAATTTTCGCCTGGAGCGGAGCGAGGGCGACGCCAGGCCGGAGCCGCCCGACGATGTACAGCCACTGCACACTGGGATTGGAAGGATAAAGGACCCCGAGGATGACGCCCATCGACTGAATGGGCAGGTAGTAATCGGGAGGCGTGGAAACGAGGCGGTCGCCGTAGAAGCCTCGGGGCGCAACGCCCGCGATGAGGACGGGTTTGGTATTGATCCAGAACGTGGACCCGACGACTGCGGGATCGCTCGCGTAATTGTCATGCCAGTTGCGGTAGCTGAGGACGGCGACCATGGGTGCGCCGGCGTTGTCGTCGGAATCGGAAAACAACCGGCCTGCTTCTGGGCGCAGGCCGAAGGTGCGGAAATAATTACCGGAAACGAATTCACCCATCACCGAGCGCGCCGGCTCCTGGCTGGCGTCGCGGCGGACCGTCACCGGACGGTAGGTGAACCCGGATTCCACCGCGGCAAGGTCCTTGAACTCGGGTAGTTTCTTGCGGAGCTGCTGCCAGGTGTCAGTGGAGAAGAGGGCGTAGGAGTCGTTGTCGGGGTAGCCGCCGGAGTTAACGCAGCAGTTGTTCGTGTTGCCGAGCCGGACCAGCGAGCGAGGGTCGGCTACAGGAAGGTTGCGCAGGAGCACAGCGTGGACGAGGGTAAAGATGGCGGAGTTGGCGCCGATGCCGAGAGCAAGGGTGAGAATGGCAGTGACGGTGAATCCTTTATTGCGTGCGAGCTGGCGAAGGCCGTAGCGAACGTCGTGCCAGATGGATTCCGCGGTGGATTCCCAGCCGGCGGACCATACGCCATGGCGGACGGACTCGGCGGAGCCGACTTCGGCGCGGGCGGCGCGCAAGGCCTGATCGCGGGTCAAGCCGCGACGCATCTTCTCATCGACTGACGCGTCGAGGAAGCTTTGCAGCTCGGCGCCGATTTCCTGGTTGCGGCGGTTGCGGCGGAAGAGAGCGCGAAGGCCGGCGATAAGGGACTTGAACATAGCGGATCCTTTCACACAGGCATTACTTGTCCATTACTCCTCATGGAGAGCGACGATGGGGTCGACGCGGGCAGCGCGGCGTGCCGGAAGCCAGCTGGCGATCAGAGCGGACGATCCCAGCACGATAGCGACGGCGGCCAGCGTGGCGGGATCCCAGGAGGCGACGCGAAACAGTAACGAATGCAGAAGGGTGGTAACGGCGAGCGAGCCCAGAAGGCCCAGAGCGATGCCGACCACGGCGAGGCGCCCGGCTTCGCCGAGAATGAGCCGGTAGACGGAGGAACGTTGCGCGCCGAAGGCCATACGGACGCCGATTTCGCGCGTGCGCTGGCTGACGGAGTAGGCGATGACCCCGTAGAGTCCGACGAAGCTGAGGAGCAGAGCGAGAGCGGCGAAGCCTCCGACGATCCATGCAGACGAACGATGGAGCGAGGCGGAGGGCGAATCGTGGAGGCGCTGGGCCATGGTGATGGGGGCGTAGATAGCGAGGCCGGGATCGACGGAGTGAATGGCGGCTGCAGCCGAGCCGAGTACGGAGGTCTCATCCTGGCTGGTGCGGAGGACGGCGAAAAAGTCGTTCTCGGTGTCCTGAAGCAGGGGGCGGTACATCGCGGCCTTGGCAGGATCGTCGAGCTGGCCTTCCTGAAGGTCGTCGATGACGCCGATGATTTCCATCAGCGATTTGGGACTTCCCTCCATATAAATGCGAAGGCCGAGCGGGTTCTCGCCGGGGAAATACGCGTTCGCCATCTGGCGATTGATGACCACGACGAAAGGGCGGGACTGATCCTCGTCGTCGGAGAAGTAGCGGCCGCGGAGGAGGCGGGTTTTGAGGGTGGAGAAATAAGTGGCGCTGACGTCGCGGACGAGGACCTCATTGTGCTCGACGGGCCAGGCGCGGCCTTCGATGCGGAAGTTCGAGGATCCATCGCCATCGCCAAGGGGCAGGTCGCTGGCGAGGGCGGCGGACTGAACGCCGGGAAGCGCCTCGAGTCGGGTCTGGAGCTGGCGGGCGAGATTGATCCTGTCGGGATCTTTTGCGTAAGCGCCAGAGGTAGCCGCGACGTGGAGGGTGGCGAGGTGGTCGGTGACCAATCCGGTATCGACGTGGAGGAGTCGGTAAAAACTTTTACCGAGAAGGCCTGCGCCGGTGAGGAGCACGACGGCCATGGTGAGTTCGACGACGACGAGGTTGGAACCGAAACGACGCCAGACGGTCGAGGAGGAACCGCGTGAATCCTGAGAGAGGCTGGAACGCAGATCGGCGAGCGAGACGCGGAGAGCGGGTAGCAGGGAGAAGACGACTCCCGCGGCGAGGGCCACGACTGCGGCAAACGCGAGAACGCGGACATTGAGGCCGATCTGGCGCAGGTAAGGCATGGTGGCCAGAAAATCTTTGGGAAGGAAGCCGGGCAGGAGTCGAATGACGAGGCCGGCGAGGGCGACGCCGAGGATGGCAGCGGAAGCGGCGAGGACAACGCCTTCGGTGACGAACTGGCGGATGAGGCGCGCGCGCGATGCGCCGAGTGCGCCACGGACGGCCATTTCGCGACGGCGGCGTTCAGAGCGGACGAGCAGGAGGCTCGAGACATTGACGGCGGCGATGAGGAGAAGCAGGGCGGCTCCGGCAAGGAGAACGAGGAGAATGGGGCGAACGTCGCCCAGGATGACCTGGGTGAGGGCCATCATGAAGGCGCCGCGGCCGTGGTCGGCGTCGGGATACTGCTGGGCGAGCTCAAGGCCGATTCGCTGCACGTCGGCGAGGGCCGCGGCAACAGAGACGCCGGGTTTGAGGCGGGCGATGCCGAGGAAATTATGGCAGGCGCGGGATTTTTCGCATCCACCGTCGGGGCGCTCGATGGCCCAGAAATCAGCGGGCTCGGCAGGGGCAAAATGAAATTCGCGGGGGAGGACACCGACGATGGTGGTCGGCTTGTCGTCGAGGACGACGGTTTGTCCGAGGACGTCGCGGCGTCCGGCGAAACGGCGCTGCCAGGCAGCGTAGCTGATGAGCGCGACGCGGGGGGCGGAGAGCTGGCCGTCGGCAGGGTGGAAATCGCGACCGAGCATGGGTGCGACGCCGAGGGTGCGGAAGAATCCAGCGGTGACGCGGGCGCCGTCAGCGGGTTGGGGGCCGGTGGGAGTTTTGAGCATGAAGCCCCAGGCACCGTAGACGTCGAGGGACTGGAAGACGGAGTTGCGCTGCTGGTAGTCGAGGTAGTCCATCCAGGAAACGTGGAAGCGCGGGCCGAGGGTGTTGGTTTCGTAAAGGACGACGAGGCGGGAGGGGTTTTGGTAGGGCAGAGGGCGGATGAGGGCGGCGTCGACGAAGCTGAAGATGGCGACGCTGGCAGCGATACCGAGGGTGAGGATGAGGATGGCGGTGAGGGCGAAGCCGGGATTTTTGAGCAGCTGGCGGAGGGCGAAGCGAAGATCGTGCCAGAGGGATTCGGCGGTGGATTCCCAGCCGGCGGACCAGACGCCGTGGCGGACGGATTCGGCGCTGCCGACTTCGGCGCGGGCCGCGCGCAGAGGCCTGATCGCGGGTCATGCCGCGGCGGATTTTTTCGTCGACCGAGGCGTCGAGGAAGCTCTGGAGCTCGGAGTGGATGTCGGCGTTGCGGCGGTTGCGCCCGAAGAGGGCGCGGAGGCCGGCGATGAGGGACTGGAACATGGCAATCCTTTCTGGTCCGAGTCAGGCCTCCGGATCAGGCCTCGAGGATGCGGTTGATGGCAGCCGTCTGACGCCCCCACTGCTCGCGCTCTTCACGCAGGGCTTTGCGGCCTTTTTCGGTGAGGGCGTAGTAGCGGCCGCGCCGGTTGTTCTCCGTGGTGCGCCACTCGCCCTTGATCCGGCCCGCGCGTTCCATGCGGCTGAGCGCCGGCAGCAGCGAGCCGGGATTGATGCGGAAGACGCCGTGGCTGACCTGCTCGATGCGCAGAGCGATGCCATAGCCGTGCATGGGCTCGAGGGCAAGAGTTTTAAGGATGAGCATCTCGAGGGTTCCCGAGACGAGATCGCCCGGCTTTTCAGGCATGGGGGTACCGCCTCCTCCATTCGATAATCAAGAGGGATACCAGGGCTTCCTTTAGATTGTCAAGAGGAGAGTGACGAACCCCAGGAGGCCAGGCTCAATCCATTGGACAGCAGATGGCCGCGCGCCACGGCCGCAGCTACACTTTCTCCATGGCGCTCGAATTCACGACCTCTTACCTCGAAGACTCACTCACCCTCTTTGCCTACTACAAAAAGCTGGCCGAGCGCGCCATGGAACAGGTGAGCGACAACGACCTCTTCGCCACCCTCGATGAGGAGTCCAACTCCATCGCCATCATCGTGAAGCACATGGCCGGCAACATGCACTCTCGCTGGACCGACTTCCTGACCACCGACGGCGAGAAGCCCGACCGCAACCGCGACGGTGAATTTGAACAGCCGCCGGCTACCCGCGCTGAGCTGCTGGCGATTTGGGAAGCCGGCTGGGCCTGCGTCTTCGCTGCGCTGCGTCCGCTCACCGAGGCCGACCTCACGCGCACCGTCACCATCCGCGGCGAGGCGCACTCCGTGATGCAGGCCATCAACCGCCAGCTGGCGCATTACCCGCATCACGTCGGTCAGATCGTCCTGCTTGCGAAACATTTCGCCAGTGACCGCTGGAAATCGCTCAGCGTGCCTCGCAAAGGCTCCGCGGAATTCAACCGCAAAGTCGCCGCTGGCGAAACCAGCCAGAGGTAGTCAGGACGCAGAACACAGAACACAGAACACAGGACAGGCTCACGCTGCCAGGTCCTGTGTTCCGTGTTGTCTCCTGCGTCCTGTCTCCTGCGTTCTTGTCCCTGGGTCCTTAGTTCGTCACTGATGTGAAAGCAGAAATTAGATTGCACTGGTGGGATACGGCGGGCGGCGGCGGGATTGTGCGGGATTGACGCGGGCGCGGCGCGGTTTTCCACAGCGCCCACATCCCGGTGCCATGGTGCTCGTTCGATTGCACAACTCACGGTGGTGGGACTTGGATTTATGGTCTAAGTCGTTGATTCCTCGTAGAACACCAAGCCAAATCCGCGTCCCACTCCAATCCGCCACTAACGCTATATCCACAACGCCCTGTGGAAAACTCCGAAAAGCCGCGTCATTGCTGCCCCGCGACCCCCTCCGCAATCCAAGTCCCACCCCCAAAAAGAGCAGCTAACTGCCCAATCCAAGTCCCATCCGCGTTCCCAGGCTCTCGCTATTCGGTAAAGAGCCAGTATCCTGAAGGCGGCGTGCCCCCCGTGGCGTCCCCGCAGAATTGAACGGCGACGGTGTTGGCCGACACTTCGCGTGCGTATCCGATCCACAGGTGGGAACCCATCGAAGTGGCGGGGCTTGCCAGAACCGCCTTACCGCCTACGCCGCCAGGGTCGAAACCGGTGACCGTTACGGTTTGTTCGGCGCAGCCTCCAGAGATGCTTGTGGGCGACCACACGATGATGCCCCGGATCAGAGGCGCGGCGCACGCGATAACGCCCCCGCTGCTGATGGCGTCCGCAAACGTCCCCCCCGAGCAGGTAGACGGCACAACCGGGTTCGAATTGGCAGCCGGAAGGGTGAAGATGTAGTTAGCGCTCAGCGTGCTGGGCCACTCAATGCCGATGGCGTTTGTGTTGGCCGCGTCCTCAAGCCAGATAATCTGCGACCCTTCCACGGTGACGCCGTTGGATGCGGTGCTGACCAAAGTGGGGGAGATGGAGGCGCACCCGTCGCTGCCGCACAACGTGGTATCGCCGACCAGCAGTCCGCTGAAAGCGGTCTGCAGTTGTCCCTTCGTTTTCTGAAACCACGTAAATTTTGAGCCGTTTTGGAGACTGCGAATGTAGCCGGTTGGCCCCAGGGTTGCACCTGATGTGGTGTCGAAGACTGAAATGTGAGAATCGAAACTTATATATCCCGTGTCGTTGAAAATGTACGGGGCGTTGCTGTTGATGGTCCAATTGACTTCACCCAGGTAGCTGCCAGCGTTGTTTCCACAAATAGCCGCACTCCCCGCAACCCCCGATGTGTTCAAGCTGGCAAAGAGGTGGTCGCCACCAGTAATAGAAGTGCCTGCGGAGCCGTCCAGCATAAGGGCACAGGATGCCGTTGTTCCCTGCACTTCCGTTCTAAACGTCCCGTTGAGCGCGTTGGCAAACCCAGTCGGGTCTGTCATCTCAAAGGCACCGTTCGCCCCGGCTCCCGAGCCGGTTGACAAAAGGTAATTCTCGCCCGAGAGGTCGTACTCCTGGCAGCCCGTCAATTGCAGACCGGGGGTGCCATTCGTGCCGGTGAATTTTACGTTGTGAAAGTTCACCTGAGTGCAGCCTGGCCCCGTGCCGATGGTATAGAAGGGCGACGTGAATGCGGCGGCGGACCTCGGGATCAGCCAAGGCTTTTTTGCTGGCGTCGCTCATGCGGCGGCGGACCTCGGGATCAGCCCAGGCTTTTTTGCGGGCGTCGCTCATGCGGCGGCGGACCTCGGGATCAGCCCAGGCTTTTTTGCTGGCGTCGCTCATGCGGCGGCGACCTCGGGAGAATGGTGCGTTCCGTGCTTCATGACGAGGCTCCTTCCCGCGCGCCCATCTTCGCGGTCGCGATCGATAGGTACTCGATCGCGACCGGCCCGTGTGGATCGAGGCGGTTCATGCGAGCCTCGCATTCGTGGCCGCTCGTATCTCACCCCACACGCGATCGATCTGCGCGTTGCGGCTGTCGACGGAACGCGGCTGGCGCTTGCGCATGAGCAGAATGCGCAGCCCTTCGACGATGTGCTCCATGTCGGCCTGCTTCGGGCCGAGCGTCATGCTGGCGAAGCAGGCGTCCAGAAGATGCGAGATGCGCGAGACGGCAAGGATCGGGAGCCGTTGTTCGAGCGCCGCGCGTTCGCAGGCGCGATCGGCATTCTCGAGATCCCCGTCGTGCACCCCTGTACCCTGCCCCCTGGCACCCTGTACCCTGTTTTTCATGCTTCGCGACCTTCGCTTCGGCCTGGCGCTCTGCCGCCGCAACCCGGGCTTCACACTGGTGGCCATCCTCACGCTGGCCCTCGCCATCGGAGCCAACACCGCGATCTTTTCAGTTCTGAGCGCCATGTTGCTGCGGCCTTTACCTTACCGGCAGCCGCAGCAACTCATCAGCATCCGATTCGCAGACTCCGACAGCCAGACACTCACGTTGCTGCGCTATGAACTGCTTCGCGACCACGCCCATACCTTCGAAGTGGCCGCCTGGGCGAACGACAACTTCAACCTCACCGGCGCTGGCGAGCCGGTTCAGGTTCCGGTCGCACGCGTCTCCCCGAACTTTTTCTCTTTGCTCGGCGTTCGCCCTGACCTCGGCCGCAGCTTCACCGCTGACGAAGGCCGGCCGGAAGGACATCCGGTCGTCATGTTGACCAATGAGCTGTGGCGTACGCGCTTTAACGGCAGTCCTGGCATCGTGGGCTCAAGCATTTCGCTCGACGGCGTGCCGCACACCGTTATCGGCGTTCTGCCCGCGGGCGTGGGTTTTCCGTTTGTGGGCAAAGCCGACGTGTGGACGCCACGCTACTTTGAGCTGACCGTGATGCCCGCCGCGCGCATCCGCATGGGCGTTGGCTACCTTGGCTTCGCGGCGCGTCTCGCGCCCGGCGCGACGCTCGACCAGGCGAACGCTGAACTGGCCGTGCTCGACCGCCAGTATCGCGCGGAGAATCCGACTGCCCCCGACGCCGCATCTACGCGCGCTTTGATCGCGACGCCCCTGCGCGACGTCGTGGTCGCCGACCTGCGCAGCAAACTCTGGATTCTGTCAGCTGCGGTGGCTGTGTTGCTGCTCATCGGCTGCGCCAACGTCGCCAGTCTGCTGCTTTCGCGCGCTCTGGCCCGCCGCCGCGAGCTGGCCGTTCGCGCCGCTTTGGGCGCCAGCCGCTCCGCAGTCATCCGCCAGCTGCTGACTGAAAGCATGATCCTCGCCGTCGCCGCCGGTGTCCTCGGCGTCGCGCTCGGTTTCGCCGCCGATCGCGCCCTCACGGCCTGGGGATCGAAGCAGCTACCCAACGGCATTCCCGTCACCATCGACGCCCGCGTGCTCCTCTTCGCCGTTGCAGTTTCCCTTATCACCGGCATTCTCACCGGCATCTTTCCCGCGCTGCAGATGGCCCGCACCGATCTCAATTCCACCCTGCGCGACGAAGGCCGCGGCCTTGCCGGCAGCCGTTCCCGCGGTCGGCTGCGCAGTCTGCTGGTCGTCGGCCAGGTTGCGTTGTCGCTGTTGCTGCTCATCGGCGCTGGCCTCCTGGTGCGCAGCTTCGACCGGCTGCTTCGCGTCGATCCCGGCTTTGCCGCCGATCATCTCCTCACCATGGAAATCTCGCTGCCAACGCGGAAGTATGTAAAGCCCGATCAGCAGATCGGCTTCTTCCGCGATCTGGTGGACCGGGTCTCCGCTCTGCCTGGCGTGAAGAGTGCTGCCATCTCCGCTGCGCTGCCATTGGAGACCCGCCGCATCACACCGCTGCTCCCCGAAGGCCAGCCCGCGGTCCCGCTCATGCAACGTCCGTTCATCGATATTGAAGCCGTCAGCCCCGGCTGGTTCTCGACCCTGCGCGTTCCACTCATCGCCGGCCGTCCCTTCATCGACTCCGACAATCAGACCGCGCCCAAAGTCGTGATCGTCAACCAGGCCTTCGCCCGACGTTACTGGCCAGGGCAGAACCCGATTGGCAAACACATCGTTGTCGGCCGCGGTCCCGGGCCGTCGGAAGTCGTCGGGGTCGCTGAGGATGTTCGCAATCGCGGTATCGCGGAAGATCCTCAACCGCAGGTCTGGCTGCCCTTCGCGCAACTGCCGTGGGGCGATATGAATCTCCTCGTCCGCACCGCCGTTCCGCCGCTCCAGATGGCCTCGGCCGTTCGCGCGCAGGTCGCAGCCATCGATTCCGATCAGCCCGTCACCACCGTTCAGTCGGTCGACGACCTGATGGACGCCGGGCGCGCGCAGCCCCGCTTCACGATGGTGCTTCTCGCGGTCTTCTCGATCACCGCGCTGGCCCTGGCGGCCATCGGTCTGGCCGCGATGCTGGCCTGGACTGTCGTGCAGCGCCGCCAGGAGATGGCCATCCGCATCGCGCTCGGCGCCGAGCAGCGCGACATCCTCTGGATCGTCGTTCGCCACGGCCTCGTGCTGGCCGTTAGCGGAATGGCCATTGGCCTCGCCGCCGGGCTACTGCTCACGCGGTTGATGGCCAGCGTGCTCTATAAAACCAGCGCTCGCGACCTTGGTACCTTCGCACTCGCGCCTCTGGTATTTCTGGCCGTCGCCTGGCTGGCCAGCTGGCTGCCTGCCCGTCGCGCTACCAGGGTCGACCCGCTGGACGCGCTGAAGGCGGGGTGAAGCCTACAGCTCGTCGATTTGGTCTTTGCGGCGGCGTTAGGACCGGCGCAACCGTTCGTTCTCGATGAGTAGTTCCGCTACCAGTTGCTGAAGGCTGTTCAGTCTGACTCGCAAGTGCGCGATTTCCTGCTGCAGATCGTGCGGACCATGACTGGTCCCGGGACCTTGGGCGCGATCAAGCCAGTCCCCGAGAGCCATGGTCCTGCCCTAGCGCGGATCGCTGGACGCGCAGTCCTCACAGCTCGTCAATCGCCTTCGCAGCCGCGTCAATCGCTTCGGCAATCTTCCTGATTTGTTCCGGCGTCACGCTCCGGCGCCACACCCGCGCCACGACGGCGGCCCGCAGGTTCATGAAAGCCTTCATCAGCTCGGGCGATCGTCCGCGCTCGAAGCCTTCGCTGGCCTCGTCGAGCCGCGCGAACAGCTCTTCGATCCGCTGCTTGTTGGCCTCGAGGTAGTCGAGGCCGGCCTTCGTCACCGTGTAGACCTTCTTGTTGTCGTTTGAAGTCGAGACCGACGCGAGGCCCTCTTCTTCGAGCATCGTCAACGTCGGATAGATCACGCCCGCGCTGGGCGTATATCCGCCGGCCAGCCGCTCCTCCATCTTCTTCATCAGCTGGTAGCCGTAGCTCGGCTCTTCAGAGAGCAGCTTGAGGATGACCAGCTTCAGGTCACCGGCATCGAAGAGGCGCTCGCGCCCTCCTCCGAATCCGCGTTCACGGCGCCCATGCCCATGCCGTCCCCAGCCAAAATCGTGGCGCCCGCGGGCCTCAGGGCCCTGTTCCCAGCCGCCCACAAACCAGCCGCGTCCAGGATGCTCATGGCGTCCATGGCTGCGACCGCTGCATTCTTCTTTTCTTTGAAATCGTTGTTCATTGCACATTTTGTAGCTCCTTTATATCGTCCACTATGTCATACGATATATCTTTTATCAAGACATAAAACATATTGCCATTTGGATTCAGCTTTATATCACCTGCCACGGAAAGGGCCGGAATTCAGCCAAACGTCTGAAATCACGAGGATTGGCGGTAATCACCGTAACCCCGGTCCGAGCCGCGCTCATGCCGATCAGAGCGTCGTTCGTCAGGCGGGCCTTTCCGATGCTCTCGTAGCCGTATTTGCGTCCGAGCGAGGACAAAATCCTGCCCGCCAGCGCCCAGTCGCTCAAATTGGGAACCAGGATTCGTTTTGCTTTGTCGAAGTCTCGCTCCAGTTTCTCCAGAATCGGGTGATCCTGAAGTACAGCGCCGGCGTAGAGTTCCTCAAGCACGACCGAACTCAGCCACAGCGGGGACTCGCCGGCCCAACGCCGAAACAGCAAAGAGGCGTCTCCACCGCGGCGCAATGAACCAATGTAGACCGACGAATCGAAGAGAATGGGCGCCATGGAGTGGCCCTTTTGAAGCTCAGTCTGCCTTTACCGTTCTTCCGTAGACGTCCCGAAGAACGATCCCGCTGGCAATAAACCTCTCATGCGCCTCGGCGGCCAGCCTGTTGCGTTCGTGTTCAGCGAGCGCAAGGTCGAGCGCGCGATCGATAGCCTCGGTTTCAGTTGAGGCGCGCAACGCCTTCCTCACGCGGCTGATCTTGCTCGCATCCAGCCTGAAATGCTTATGGATGATCCGGCTTTTCGCGCTGGCCATGACACGGTCTCCTGCCACGAGCATAGCTGCCATGTGTACAAAATGCAATTTTGTGAACACCGCCACGATTGGCGCTGATTCCCAATCCTCTCGGGAATCGCCTCCCCCGGATTAGCTGCTTATTGAGCGCCGGCTACCAGCTCCAGCTACGAGCTCCTAGCTCTTCACCGGCATCTTCACCACAAATTCCGTGTTGCCAGGCTCGGAACTGAAGCTGATCGTTCCGCGATACTGCGACGTCACGATGCGCCGGGCAATGTCGAGCCCCAGCCCGGTACCCACACCAGGCGGCTTGGTTGTGTAGAAGGGCTGAAAGATCTGCTCGCGAATCTCCGGCGCGATCCCTGGCCCCTCGTCGCCGATGCCCACGCACACCTGGCCGTTCTCCGACCAGGTGCGGATCCGCACCCTGGATCCTTCTGGCGCCGCATCGGTCGCGTTATCCAGCAGATTGGTCCACACCTGGCTCAGCCCTGTGCCTCGCGTTGTCACCTTCGGCAGATCCGATTCGAAATCCTTCTCGATCGCCAGCTGTTTGTGACGGAATTTGTGCCCGAGGATGATCAGGGTGCTGCGAATGCTCTCGTGCACATCGATGACGTGCTCGCCGCCTTTGTCTTCATAGGCATACTTCTTCACCGCGATCACCAGGTCGGTTACGCGGCTGATGCTCTCTTCGATGGTGGTCAGTTGCTGCGTGGCGGAAATCAGCGCTTCCAGCCAGTTCAGCGCCGTCTGCAGCGTCTCGGCCGGAAACGCCTCCTGCGTGCAAACCACATCGGAGCGCCGCCAGCCTGCGGCAACCAGCGTCGGCGCCAGCTTCCACGCGTTGTTGACCCCGATGCTCTCCAGCCACTGCCCCAGCTCTTCTTCCGCGTCGGCTTCTTCCAGCGTGCTGGCCGGCTTGGCCTTATCGAGGCCCAGCACTTCCTTCTGCATGTCCAGCAGGCAGGTGGCCTGCTGCGGCGTCAGCGGAGAGCGGCAGAACTGCATGCTCAATTCCTGCAAACGGGTCAGGTTCTCGCGCAGTTGCGCGGCCGAGCGCTTGGCCGCTGCTCCAGGATTGTTCAGTTCGTGCATCAGCCCGGCGGCCAGCGTCCCCAGCGAGATCAGTTTTTCCTTATGCAGCGTGCTCGCCTGGAAGGTCTGAATCCGCTGCGCCGCGTTGGCCATGATTCCCTGCCGAACCATCGGGCAGGTGGCCATTAGCCGCCAGAAGCCCGCATCGTCCACGCGCAGCATGCGGACGGGTGTGGTGGCCACGCACTGCACCCCACTCATCTTCGCGCCAAGCAACAGGGGTGCTTCGCCGAAGCTGTCGCCATCGCGGAAAACTGCGATCGGCGTCTCTGCGCCATTCCCTTCCATTCGGACGGTTCGCACTTCGCCCTCGAGGATCAGGCAGAACGCTGGTGTGCTCTTGCCCTGCTCGAACAGCAGCGCGCCTTCCGGAGCCTCTACCAGCTCAACATTGCCCAGGCAGGGAAGGTCTTCTTTTTTGAGTTTGCTGAGAAGGGGCACCCGGCGGATCAGCTCCGACAGCTCTTCCATGCTGACTACTCTTGCCGGTATTTCTGATGCCGTGCTCGCCATCTCTCCTGAACCTTTAGAACTGCGCCAAATACTGATGCATCATCTGCACCGCAATCGAGCCCTCGCCCACTGCCGACGCCGCGCGCTTCACCGACCCGTGCCGCACATCGCCCGCCACAAAAACTCCCGGCATGGACGTCTCCAGCAGGTACGGTTCGCGATCCTCTTTCCAGATCTTCGGCAACTGTCCCTCCACCCGCAGATCGCGCCCGGATAGCACAAAACCGTTCGTGTCACGCATCACTCTCTCCGGCAGCCAGTCGGTCTGCGGCGCCGCGCCGATGAACAAAAACACCGACCCGGCTGGTCGAACCTCCTCACCCTTCGGCGTCCGGATCTTCAAACTCTCCAGGTGCCCGTTGCCCATCGCTTCCACGATTTGGCTCTGCGTCTCCACATTTATATTCGATGTTCCAGCGATCTGATCGATGAGATATTTCGACATGCTCGTTTCGAGCGATTCCCCGCGCACCAGCATGGTTACCTGTTTTGCCACGCGCGAGAAGTGCATCGCCGCCTGTCCTGCCGAGTTCGCCCCGCCCACAACGAACACAGTTTCGTCCTGGCAGGACTGCGCCTCCGCCATCGAAGCCCCGTAGTAGACCCCAGCGCCTGTCAGCCGTTCAATCCCCGGCACCTCGATCCGCCGATAACAGACGCCCACCGCGATCAGGCCCACCCGGCAACCGATCGAGGCCCCACTCGCCGTCTTCACCTCCCGGTACTGCCCGTCCCCGGTGATCGCTACTGCACGCTGCGTAATAAACTCAGCTCCCAACCGTCGCGCCTGGTCGTAGGCTGCGCGCGCCAATCGCTCGCCAGAGACCCCGTTGGGAAAGCCCAGGTAGTTCTCAATCTTCGAGCTGCTCCCAGCCTGCCCTCCTGGAGCTTCAGGCTCCAGCACCAGCGTTTTCAATCCCTCTGACGCGCCATAGACCGCAGCTGCAAGCCCTGCCATCCCCGCGCCGGCCACCACCAGATCGTAGAAGTCCTGCGTCGCCTGCGTGCGCAGACCCACCCGCTCGGCCAGCTCCCCATCCTTCGGCTGTACCAGCGAAGTGCCGTCCTGAAACAGCACCACCGGCAGCTTGCTGTCGTCCACACCGAATTGCTTCAGCAGGGCCACCGCCTGATCGTCGTGCTCCGGATCGAGCCACACATACGGCACCTGATTCCGCGAAAGAAAATTCCGTACCTGGTAGTCGCGCAATGAGTACCGCGGTCCCACCACCCGGATCCCTTCGAACGGCGGCTTGTATCCGTGATTCCAGTCCTCCAGCAAATCGTCGAGCACCGGATACAGCCGCTCCTCTGGCGGATCCCACGGCTTGGTCAGGTAGTAGTGGATCCGCGCCGTATTGATCGCCCGGATCGCCGCCTCAGTGTCTGCATACGCCGTCAGAAGCACACGCCGCGCCTGCGGATACGTCTCCTGTACCCGCTCCAGCATCTCCACCCCGGCCATCCCCGGCATCCGCTGGTCGCTTACGATCAGCGCGACAACGTCGCCGCGCTGCTTCAGCTGCGTACAGGTGTCGAGCGCCGCCTGGCCTGACCCGGCCCGCAGAATCCGGTACTCCTGCCCATATTTCCGGCGCAAATCCTGCACCACGGCTTCGAGCACGCTCGAGTCGTCGTCTACCGCGAGGATGATCGGCCTGGCCATACCGCTGCTCCTGATCTCCTTTACTAACTTACCGTGACCCGGTGATTCACCGCGAATCGGACCCCTTCTGTCCCGTTTTGGCCCAGCTTTCCAAAACGGCACACCCAGGACACTAAAGGGTTCTCTTTGGTTTCAAAGCGCTTGAGTACACCCGTGACGTACGTCACAGGACTTTCGGCTACTCGCGCGTTACTTTTGTCCCTGAATGATGGGAGAACCCTGGTCATCGACGACAACCTTTCCGATGGTTCCACATCGGGAAGATCCATTGTTCACCCGGCGCCATGTTGTGGCACTCGATGTGTTCGAGAAGAAGACACACGAGCGGATTCTGTTCCTCGGATCGATGACCTTCGTAGCGCGGGCCCCTTTGGGACGCGCTTGCAACCCACCAGTCTCCGGGCCATCCGGTGACGCACCATTTTGAAGAAGCGGAGCAACAATGAACAAGCTGATTCTTGCTGACAACCAGGCCATCTACAGGGCCGGAACCGCCAAAATCCTGGCCATGGAAGATGACTTCCGCATCATTGCACAGTGCGCCGAGGCTGACCGCCTCTATCCCGCTCTCGACACCTTCCGGGGCGCGATCGTTCTCTTCGCGTCCGCGCTCAAATTCGATCCGCAGACACTCATTCCGCGTGTCGCCGCTGCCGGCAGCCGCAGCATCGTCATCGCCGAAAATGGAGAGCCTGTCCAGCCCTGGTTCAACGCCGGCGTCAATGGCGCTGCCCATCGTAACGTCACCGGTTCCTCCCTCATCGAGTGCGTCCGCCATGTCGGTCAGGGCGAGCGCAATGTTCGCGCTGTGGGCATGAATACCCCTGGCGTCGATGAGGACTCCGTTGGTTCCCGCGTGCGCGACCGGCTCACACCGAAGGAACTGAAGATCGTTGCCCTCATTGTCCAGGGCTGCAAAAACAAAGAGATCGCCGTCCGCCTCAACACCACCGAACAGGTGATCAAGAACTACCTGCGCAGCATCTACGACAAGACCGGCGTCTCCGATCGTCTGGAGCTGGCTCTGTTCACCATTCACCATCGGATGCTGGCCGAGGCCGCTGCTGCGGTCGGCGACCAGATCATGCAGGGCATCTAGACAAATTTCCGCTTCCTGGACGGTTTGCTTCCATGGGGAGGCGCCGCTGCTCGCTCTGCGCGCATCCGCGCCTCCATTTCCCTGGAGCTTTCCCGGTTCGCTGTCCGGCCTCATGTCCGGTGACCGCCATCACTGCTTTCCGGGCTTCGCTCTGGCATCCTAACTCCGTTCTTCCTGTCTCAGAGGAAGGAATCGGGGGCTGCCTCTTCACACTGGGGAGTGGAATGCTGGCGGCCCCTTCGTGTGTCCGCAGTCGCGGGGCGCGAATGATCCTTGCCGACAATACCGCAATGATGGGACCATCATGCCCCTCGTGCTCCGCTCGACTTGCGTTCGGCCTTCGTGAGCGCCAACTGTATCGCGGCACCGGCGAACATAATGGCGACTCCTCCGCCGATTGCCGCTAACAGGCTGGTTACAAAACTGACTTTCCAAATCTGCTGTAGCGCCCTGTCGCCGAAGAAAAAGATGAGTGCGCCGATCAGGAGCAAAAGCTTTGACAGAGCGCGCGCTATGATTTTCATACCGTTCGGAATGGCGAGTCAGCGCGGTTATGCCGTCTCGCTATTCCCTACTACCTACTCCCTGCTTTTCAGCCACCGACTTGGCCTGCGTGAACAGGTACAGATAATCCGGGCCACCGGCTTTTGAGTCGGTTCCGGACATGTTGAACCCGCCGAATGGATGCGCGCCGACCATCGCGCCCGTGCATTTGCGGTTGAAGTAGAGATTGCCGACGTGGAAGCCGCGCCGCGCGTGGTCGAGCTTTGTGCGGTCGGTGGAATAGACCGCGCCGGTCAGCCCGAACTCTGTATTGTTGGCGATCTCGAGCGCCTGATCGAAGTCGCGTGCCCTGATCACCGCCAGCACCGGCCCGAAAATTTCCTCCTGCGCGATGCGCGCCGTGGGCGCGACGTCGGCGATCACCGTCGGCTCGACATAGTAGCCCTTGTCCGGTGTGTCGACGGATTTGCCTCCGGAAACAAGCCGGCCCTCTTTTTTGCCGGTTTCGATGTAGCCGAGAATCGTCTTCATCGCGGCTTCGTTCACCACAGGCCCCATATTGCTGTTGACCGCCGGATCGCCGACCGTCAGTTTGTCGACCGCTTCGCGGAGCCGCTCGACGAAAGCGTCGTAGATGGGCTCCTCGACAATCGCCCGCGAACACGCCGAGCACTTCTGCCCGCTGAACCCGAACGCTGACGCCACCACGCCTGCGACCGCCGCGTCGAAGTCCGCGTCCGCGGCAACAATGATCGAGTCCTTGCCGCCCATTTCGAGAATCGTGCGCTTGATCCAGATCTGTCCTGGCTGCGTTTTCGCGGCGCGCTCGTTGATGTCGAGCCCCACTTCCTTCGATCCGGTAAAAGCGATGAACCGCGTCTTTGGGTGAGCGACCACAGCGTTGCCAAACGACGCGCCCGATCCCGGACAGAAATTCACCACGCCTGGCGGAACTCCGGCTTCTTCCAGCACTTCCACGAAGCGCGCGGCGATCGTCGGCGAATCGCTCGATGGCTTCATCACCACGGTGTTTCCGGTCACGATCGCCGCTGACGTCATCCCCGCCATGATCGCGAACGGGAAGTTCCACGGCGAGATCACAGCTCCCACGCCCAGCGGAATGTACAGAAGCTCGTTCCGCTCGCCCGGATACTGAATCGGCGTGGTCGCGGCAGCCAGCCGCAGCGCCTCGCGCGCGTAGAACTCGAGGAAGTCGATGGTCTCCCCCACATCGGCGTCGGCTTCAGCCCAGTTCTTGCCCACTTCATAGGTGAGCCACGCGCAGAAATCGAACTTGCGGTCGCGGATCATCTGAGCCGCGCCCAGCAGCAGCGACGCCCGCTCCTCGGCCGAAACAAACTTCCACGTCTCGAACGCCTTCAGCGCCGCCTGGACTGCCTGTTCAGCGTGCTCGGCGCCAGCCTTCTGATGAATGC
Source organism: uncultured Acidobacteriaceae bacterium (assembly GCA_963788905.1). Lineage (GTDB taxonomy): Bacteria > Acidobacteriota > Terriglobia > Terriglobales > Acidobacteriaceae > Palsa-343. The sequence continues at coordinate 212,575 of CAWBIO010000008.1, read as the reverse complement.
CGACAATCTGAGCCGGTTTGGCCGGATTGCGCGACTCGATTTTTGAAGCCGTCTTGACCCGCTCGCCGCCAATGATCAGCGGATACTCATGCCCGAGCTGATCGCCCACGCGCGTGAGCGCTTCGCGCATGGCATGCGCATTGTGGTGCGCGGAAAAATCGGTAAACGGCTCATTGCGGAACGCGCCTTTCGGCGCGCGCGGCAGAATGACTGTGGGTTGTTCGAGTGTCGCCATAACAGCCCAGTTTAGTCCGAAAAGCCGGCAGCCTGCAGCCTGCCGCCTGCAGCGAATAAGTGGCACCCCCCATCAACTTTTTGTCATGTGTTTGATTCCTGATGAGTTGCAATTTTGGACTTTGACCCAGTTGATCGAGTTGATTGAAAGACCATCACTTGAGAAGAGCCTCTTCTTTTGAAAGCCGGCGAACTGCAGCAAAGTGCAGCGAACTGCAGCAGAAAACTGCAGCAGAAAGCGGCCGAAGGCAGCGCATACGGGTAACCCCCATCAACTTTTTGTCATGTGTTTGATTCCTGATGAGTTGCAATTTCGGACTTTGACCCAGTTGATCGAGTTGATTGAAAAGCCATCACTTGAGAAGAGCCTCTTCTTTTTGGAAGCCGGCGAACTGCGGAGAAGTAAACTGCAGCAGAAAGCAGCAGAAAGCAGCAGAGGCAGCAGAAGGCAGCAGAAGGCAGCGCATACGGGTACCCCCATCAACTTTTTGTCATGTGTTTGATTCCTGATGAGTTGCAATTTCGGACTTTGACCCAGTTGAGCCAATTGATTGAAAATCCATCACTTCAGAAGAGGCTCTTCTTTGGGCATTCTGCCCGGCGTCGATGAGCCTTCCCGCAAGCTCGGGGCGTTTGGCAAGCTCATTTTGGAGGGCCTGGATCTGTTGCCACGCAGCCTCGTTCAGGAGTTGCTCGCGGCGCTGGTAGAGAAGGACGAGAAGGCGGCCGGCGGTGCGCTCGGCCATCTGTCCTTCGGAAGTGGCGAACATGAGGGTTTCGATGACGCCGGGGATGTCGTCGAGGGTGGCGGCCTGAGTCACGAAGCGACGGAGGTGGGCCCATTCAAGGTGGGGGCGGAATTCGTCTTCGTCGGATGCGTTGGCCGCAGGGACGTGGGTGGAGTTTCGGGCGGGGTTGGGCTGACGGTGGCGGAGGCCGTCGAGGTTGTGGTGGCGGCAGTATTCGTCGCCCTGGTTGGCGGCGCAGCGGCAGCGGTTACCGTTGGAAAGAACGTATGAGCAGAGACGCGGCATATTGGACTCCATGAAACGAAAAGGCCGCACGCTGGCGGCCTGTTCACGCGAAGACAACTTTCCTGTTGTTTCCAGCTTGGAGTTTGCGGGAATTAGGAGCAAGGGAAATCGGAGGGTGAGAGGGTACGTTTGTAACGGGGAGCAGGGAGCAGGGAGTTGGGAGTAGGGAGTTGGGAGTAGGCCGTGGGCAACAGGCCGGGGGCACAAAACGCGGCTTTCTCAAGCGTAGAATCCGGGGCGATGGCCTTCGTCACCACCGCACGCGAGGCAAAGAAGTATCTGGCTGGCCGGATCGCAGGACAGGCCGAGCGGGAGGGCACACCGCTTTCTGAAGTCGAGCGCAAAATGCTGTGGTTTTCCGAAGCCGGGGCAACGCTTCCCGACATGAAAGCGGTGTCTGAGGAGTTCGACCGCACCTGTGATCAGGACGAGTACGAACAGAAGATCGCGACGCTGGTCCGCCATCTGCAGGACGCGGGGCAGTCCTCTTCTGATGAAGAAAAGTGGGACGAGGCCGTGGGCGTTCTATCTGAGGGCGACCACTACCTGGTCGTCCTGATCGCAAACGCTGCCGAGCCGGCGTCAGACGAAGCCAGGCCACGCGGCGACCGTGGCAAACTCATTGTGGCTGGGGTGCTTGCCGGCGTTCTGGCGTTGCCGCTGATTCTCTTGTGCACGCGAATTGAAAATCCTGCAGCTGCGCGGTGGACAATGATGGGCGGGATGGTCGCGATTGTCGCAGGCGTTGCGTTCCTCTTCAACGCCCGCTTTTGACTTTTACCCAGAGTGCTTTGCCAGTCGACGTCATCGAAGCGAGCGAGGCTGCTCAACAATCAAATAGAAAGGCAACCGCAGATTCTTCCGCTTCGCGCTGCTCCGCGTCAGAATGACAAGCCGCGGAACAGGAGACAGCTGGAGATCGAAAGCTCGAAGGTGGAGGCTTGCGGCTAGCTCAGTGGCCTTTGTAGTCGGTGAACAGCTCGGGGAACTGCTCTTTCAGGGCTTCAACTTTGGGCCGGTCACAGACCAGGATGTAGGGGTTGTCGGGATGGTGGAGGGCGTAGTCCTGGTGATAATCCTCGGCGCGATAGAAGCCCTCGAGCGGCGTGACCTGGGTGACGATGGGGTGCGGGAAAACCTTCGCGGCGTCGAGCTGGGCGATGTAGGCCTTCGCGATGCGTTTCTGGTCGTCGTTCGCGTAGAAGATGACGGAGCGATACGAGGTGCCGACATCGGGACCCTGGCGATTGAGCTCAGTAGGATCGTGGGCGACCGAAAAGAAGATGCGCAGGAGCTGGCCGTAGGTGAGCCTGGAGGGATCGTAGACGACTTCAACCGATTCGGCGTGGCCGGTGGTTTCGGTTGTAACCTGGTCGTAGGTTGCGGTTTCAGCCGAGCCGCCGGAATAGCCGACCGTGGTGGAGAGAACGCCCTTGACGCGCTCGAAGACCGACTGCGTTCCCCAGAAGCATCCGCCGGCGAAGACGGCTTTTGCTTTGCCGGGTTTGGCGGCGAGGGCCACGTCGGCGTTAGCACGAGGAACGGGCGCGCGGCCGGCAGCGGATGCCGAGCAGGCGGCGATGGAAAGGAGCGATGCAGCGGCGAGAGAAGAACGCAGGAGACGTTTTACGGGCAGCAGGCGATTGAGGAGCATGGGGACCTCTACAAGATTCATTGTATGGGCGCGAAGGTGGGCTCGGAGCTGGAAGCTGGAAGCTCGAAGCAGAAACGGCTGATGATGGGTTCGCGGCATATTCATCTTCAATTGAAGCCGTCGTAACCCGCAATGCGAAGCGTGGCGACGATGATGCGAATGGGATCGCAGGACGAGAGAACCTGCGAACCGGAGGATATCGATGGCAGAGCACGCAGTTCACGAGCATCGCCAGGCAGCGCATCATCACGGCCTGGCCGCGCATCATCATTCCGAAGCGGCGAAGCATCATGAAGCCGGCGATCATCATCAGGCCGCGCACCACGCGCATCTGGCGCACGCGCATCACGTGCATGCAACCGAGCACGCCGAGCATGCGGCGAAGCATCATCTCGACGCTCACGGACAGTGAGTGGGTCTTCACTCCCACATCTGCCGACTAAAGGCAGATGTGGGGCACCGAAGGCACCCCGGCTACTGCGGGTGCCAGGTGGTGTCGACGGTGACGGGAATCTCGTTGTGGATGGGCACGGTGAGGAATGAGGGCCGGTCGATTTTGAAGTCGGAGCAGGTGGCGGGAACGGTTCCTGTGATCTGAACATCGTTGCCGTGCATGGTGCGATGCAGCTGGACGTGGCTGTAATGCGCAGTTTGCCCGGCGAACTGGACTTCGAGGTCGGCGTCGATCGTGGCGGCATCGAGCGCGGACTGCGGCAGGTGGGTACGCACGATGACCATGGGAAACTGGGCGCCGCGGACGGTTTCGATGGTGTGCAGGTCGCGGTTGCTGTCGCCGGAGTCGAAAGTCTTAACCGGAACGGCGATGAGGAAGTCGCAGCCCTGAGGGCTGCAGTTGCCTTTGCCCCTGGCGTCGTGGCTGACGCCGGCGACTTCATGCATGGGATGGGTGACGTGCCAGGTGAGGGTGGACTGCGTGAGCACCCACTGACTCTGCGCATGGGCGGCGAGGGACGCTGCGGTCAGGAACAGTGCGACGGCAAACTTCATTGCTGATTCCTAGAAATGAATGTGGAGCGGCCAGGAGACCGCGATGATGGAGGCTCCGTAAGCGCCGACGGTGGTCCAGGCGACGTAGGAATGAGCTGAGGCGATGCCGTGGACGCGCTCGCCGTTGTTTTCCTGGCTGAGGGCCATGCCGCCGAGGATGGGGGTCAGGATCATGCCGGGCGCGTGGATCCAGACGAGGTCGCGATGCAGTTTGATGGCGCCTTTGGGCTTGACGCCGGGGATTCTGGGCGCGCGGATGGCGTAGTACGCGGTGAATCCGTAGAGCGCGGCGGTGCTGGCGCCGAGGGCGGCGTGCAGATCGACGGTGGTGGAGCTGGGCTCGATGAGCGGACCGCTGGGGTCGGCCTTATTGCGTTTGGCTTTGGCGCCGCCGGCTACGATGACCGCGGCACACATGGGAGCGACGGTAACGAGACCGAGGGTCTGATGGACCTTGAGGTCGTGGGTGCGCTCATTGAGCTTCTTCTGCATCTCGGCGTTGGCGAGGGTTTGCTGGGGGGTGAAGCCGAGGTCGCCGAGCGTGGGCGCGTTGGCGGATGGAGGCTGCTGTTGAGCCGGAGCCTGGGGTTGCGGCTGTTGGTTTTGGGCGGGCGGTGAAGTTTGGCTTTGCTGTTGGTATTGGCTGGCAGGCAGCGGCGCGTCGGGGAGATCGAGGGTTGAGGACGCAACGACGGAGGAGGAAGATCCTGAAGGCGTGTGAGCCTGGGGCGACTGCTGCGCGTGAGTGAACAGAGAACCGAGAACCAGAACAGTACAGGTGGCCAGAGAAGCGGCGGGAATGGATCTCAAGAGGACGGACCTCCCTTTTCGCGAAGCAACGTCGCCTGGATGATAAGGGAGTCTTCCTGAGTTTTTGCTGAAGGCGCGCGGTCAGGAATTCTCAGAGGGACACGGACGCGGCAAGCTCTTTGTTTGGACGGGTAACGGCGCAATTGGTTTCCTGCGCGCCGGCGCGAGTCATTGCGTGGGCGGATCGGGAGGGGGAGGAGAAAGTCCGGGGGAAAGCGCAAGGACCTGCCGATACAGTGCTTCGACTGAGGCCGAAACTTCACCGAGGAGGGCGCGATGGTTGCTGAGCATCAGGCGGACGGTTTCAAGGCTGGAGACGATGGAGGAAAGCGAATCGGCAGAAATGCCTTGAGCGGGGAGTTTGAGAGAAAGCTCAGCGCGGCTGGTGCAGCGCGTGGCAACCCAGGCATCGAGATCGCGCGGACGAGCAAGGACGGCTTTCTTGCCTGAGCCCTGAGGACGTCGAACGGGCAGGCCGAAATCCTGTTCCCAGCGCTGTACGGTGCGGACACCTTTGCCCATGTAGCGGGCAATGTCTTTCCAGGAGGTGAGGACCGTGGCGGCCGGTTCGGGACGATAGTTGTTCTGGGTTGCGGCGTGGTGCGCGGAAATGGTTGCGGGATTCAGGGCACTGGCTCCTGGATTCATCGAACGCTCCAGTCGAATAATGCTGGGTTCCAATGCACGGTTCGTGCGTTCGGATAGGAAGGCGGAAAGCCAGATTCGGATGCCTGAAGGCTGCTGATTTTCATGGTTCTTCGCACATAGTTTTGGGCGGTCTATTCTTGAGCCACGATGCGCTTATTTGTGGGAATCCCGCTGGCACCGGAGGCAATGAAGACGCTGACACAGGTGCGGGAACGGTTTGAGATGACAGCGGACGGCTTGCGATGGGCTGCTCCGGAAAGCTGGCACGTCACGCTGCAGTTTCTGGGCCAGGCGAGCGAGGAGCAGGCTGGTTGCGTTGTGAAAAGATTGGGAGCGCTTGAGGCGGCCGGGGTTCCGGTGCGGATCGAGGGGCTGGGATTTTTTGAGCGCGCTGGCGTTTTCTGGGCCGGCGTGGGTTTGTCGCCGGAACTGCTGGCGCTGGAGCAGGAGGTAGTGGCGGCGACGCGCGGTTGCGGATTCGTGCCGGAGGATCGGGCCTACAACCCGCACATCACGCTGGCGCGCGTGAAAGGGCGAGGCGGCAGGGGGGCGCTGGCGCCGCTGAAGAGTGCTATGGAGCGCGCGGGTGGGAAGGCAAAGCCGATCGAGGTGAAGGCGGAGTTTGCGGCGGAGGAGTTTCTGCTGTACGAGTCGTTTCCGGGGCCGGAGGGATCGCGATATGAGGCGCGGGCGAGGTTCGCGCTGAGGTGACAGTGACAGGTTGCAGGTTACAGGTCACAGGTGACGGGTTGCAGGTTGCAGAACGCTAGCCTGGTTCGGGGATGACGCGCATGCGGCCGAGGCCGAGGATGTAGCCGGCGATTCCGATGACGAGCACGATGGCGGCGATGAGGAAGGACGCGCGGAAGTTGTGTTTGCCGGCGTAGTAGCCGGTGACGATGGGCGCAGAGATGGCGGCGAGCTGGGTGGCGAAGTTCATGATGCCGCCGACGCGGCCGACGCTTTCGCGGGGCGCGATCAATGAGGGCACCGACCAGCCGACCGGAGCCATTGCGCCGAGACCGGCCATGGCGATGCTGATCCAAAGAAGCGCAACGCGAGGAGTGTGGGCGAAACCCGCGCCGTAAAGGGCCGCACCGAAGGCGAGGCCGCCGACCAGCACGGATTGGCGGACGAGCCAGGGGCGCGAGCCGGGGCGGGTTTCCCCGCGGCGGACGAGGAAATCGACCAGCCAGCCACCGATGAGAAGGTCGGTGATGGTGGCGATGAGCCAGGGAATGCTGGTGTCGAGCGCGGAGTGAAGCAGATCAACGTGGAGGCTCATGGAGAGGTAGCTGGGCAGCCACGTGAGCACGAGGTAGAAGACGTAGTTGTAGGCGGCGAAGCCGATGGTGCAGCCGATGACTTCAGGTTGGCGCAGGAGGTAGAGGAGTGGAGCGCCGTGAGGATGGGTCATGAGGGCCAGTTGCGGCGGGGCATTTTCCGGTGGAGCTTTTTCCGGCTGGGCGCGGCCTTCTGCGAGGAGCTGGCGTTCGGCGGGGCTGAGGCGCGGGTCTTCGCTGGGGTTGCGGTAGACGCCCCAGAAGAGCAGGAAGTAGACGAAGCTGATGAAGCCGGTGAAGATGAAGCTCCAGCGCCAGCCAAAACCGATGAGGAGCAGGCCGAGAATAGGGACGCCGATAGCGGAGGCGAATTTTGCGGCGGCGTCGTTGATGGAGGTGGCGAAGCTGCGTTCGCGTTCCGGGAACCAGTAGCCGACGGCTTTGGCGTTGGCGGGAAAGGTAGGCGCTTCGCCGACTCCCAGGAGCAGCCGCGCAGCGAAAAAGCTGGTGACGCCGGTGGCGAGGCCGGAGGCAAAGGACGCGAGACTCCAGATGAGGGTGGCGACGCGGCCGATGCGGCGAACGCCCCAGCGGTCGAGCATGACGCCGACGGGGATCTGAAGGACGGCGTATGTCCAGTTGTAGGCGCTCGAGAGGACGCCAAAAGTGAGGGCGGAGATGCCCCATGCGGTACGCAGCGCATCGTGCGCGACGGAGATATTGACGCGATCGAAGAAGTTGACCAGGACGCCGATGCCGAGCAGGACGGCAATGCGCCAGCGGCGATGGGGAGCGTGGGCTGGCGCTCGAGAGGCCGAGTCGGTCACGTGGAGATTGTATCGGGAGAAATTTCCTCGCTCGGCCAGCGGATGAGGACGTGGCGGCCTGCAAAGCAAGCTGGGCAATGCTAGAGTGAGGCGCAGATTTGTGGACGATGAACGATGACGACCCTGAAAAAGGTTTTGTCTCTACTGCGCCGAACGCATGGTGCTCCCGCGCTTCCGCCTGCGAAGGGTCCGTTTGAGCTGGTGATCTGGGAAAACGCGTGCTATCTGATGCCGGACGAGCGCAGGCGCGAGGTGTTTGAAGGATTGCGTGCGGAGGTGGGACTTACACCGCAGGCGATTCTGGCTGGAGACCCTGAGGTCTTGCTGCGCTGGGCGACGCGTGGAGGGATGCGCCCGAAGGTGCGCGTGTTCCGATGGCAGGAAGCTGCGAGGATCTGCAAGGATCAGTTTGGCGGCGACCTGGATCGCGTGCTGGCTCTGCCGTGGGCGCAGGCGAAGAAGGCCCTGAAGCAGTTCCCGAACATCGGTGATCCGGGTGCGGAAAAAATTCTGATGTACTGCGGAAGCGCTCCGGGACTGCCCCTGGAATGGAATGGCGTGCGGGTGCTGACGCGTATCGGTTACGGACGCGAGCACGTGAAGAATTATGGTCGAACGTACAAGTCGGTCCAGGAAGCTGTTGCCGCAGAGATTCCGAAGGGTGCCGCGAAGCTGGCTGAGGCCCACCTGCTGTTGCGACAACATGGCAAGGAGATTTGCCGCAACAACCAACCCTGCTGTTTCGACTGCGCAGTTTCAGCGCTGTGCCAGTATCCGGCGAAACGGATGAAGAACTTCGTGCGAGCGTAGAGACGGCTACTCGACCGCCTGGATCATGCCTCGGCCGAGGAGCAGCTCGGCCTTGTCGATGAAGGCGCGATCGGCGGCGACGCTGATTCCTTCCGGTTCCATGACGACGCAGTACTGGCCACGCTGCTCAACGTTGAGCATCACGCGCGCTGGGCCAGGAGCGGAGACGACGAGATCGTGGAGCTCGACAAGAGTGGTTTCGCTGACGCGATCGAGAGGGATGCGGATGCGGACGTTGGTGGGCAGACGGACCTTCACGTCTTCAAGCGCCTGGATGGAGGAGACGCAGAGTTTGGGCGCGGCTTCCTCTTCAGCGCGCAGCTGGCCGCGGATGAGCACCGGGACCTCGATGCGCAACTGCTGACTGAGGCGCTCGTAGTCTTTGGGGAAGCAGATGAGGTCGATTTTGCCGCTCGCGTCTTCGAGCGCGGCCTGCGCGTAGAGTTCGCCGGAGCGTTTGGATTTGGCGACTTTCAGGCTGAGGATGACGCCGGCGATGGCGATTTCGTTTTCGGGCGCCTGACCGCGGCGGCCGTTCGAGGGCGGCGGTTTCATTTCGAGTGCGGTAGCCACGTCGACCACGCCCGGCAGGTTGCGCAGTTTCTCGGCATACTTGTCGAGCGGATGGCCGGAGACGAAGAAGCCGAGGACTTCTTTCTCAGCGGCGAGGCGCTGGCTCTCGTCCATGTCCGGGACGTTGGGCAGGTCGTCGTGTTTGGCGTCGGCAGATGGCGCGGTGAAGATGCCGAAGAGCCCGGCTTGGCCGGCTTCGAGGTCGCGCTGAGTTTTCTGCGCGCGCTCCATGGTTTTGTCGATGGCGGCAAGCAGCTGGGCGCGGCGGCCGAAGGAATCAAGCGCGCCGGCCTTGATGAGCGACTCGATGACGCGCTTGTTGAGCAGGCGAAGATCGACCTTCTCGCAGAATTCCTGGAAGGAGGCGAAGCTCTTGCCTTCAGCGGCCAGAGCTGCGCGCACGGAGAGGATGGATTCGATGGCGTTGCGGCCGACGTTCTTGATGGCGGTGAGGCCAAAGCGGATGGCGTCGCCGTGCGGCGTGAAGTCGGCGTCGGAGAAGCGCACATCGGGCGGCTCGACGCGGATCTCCATCTCGCGGCATTCTTTGATGTACTTGACTACGTTTTCCGGCTTGGAAATTTCCGACGTCAGGAGCGCGGACATGAATTCGATGGGATAGTGGGTCTTGAGATATGCAGTCTGGTAGGCAACGAGGGCGTATGCGGCGGAGTGTGACTTATTGAAGCCGTAGCCGGAGAACTTCGCCATCTGGTCGAAGATTTCGCCGACCGCTGCGCGCGGATGGCCGAGGGCTGCGGCTCCATTCATGAAGCGGTCGCGCTGCTCGGCCATGGCCTCGGCATTTTTCTTTCCCATCGCGCGACGCAACAGGTCGGCCTCGCCGAGGGAGTAGCTGGCCAGCACGTTGGCGATGCGCATGACCTGCTCCTGATAGACGATGACGCCGAGGGAATCCCTGAGAATTCCTTCCAGCTCGGGCAACAGGAACTCGACTTTGCGGCGGCCCCACTTGCGCTCGATGAAGTCGTCGATCATGTCCATCGGGCCGGGACGGTAGAGCGCGTTGAGGGCGGTCAGTTCCTCCACGGAATCCGGTTTGTAACGCCGCAGAACATCGCGCATGCCGGGCGACTCAAACTGGAAGATGCCTGAGGTCAATGCGGTGTGAAACACGCGCCGGAAGGTCTCGGGATCGTCCAGCGGAAGCAACTCGATGTCGATCTTCTCGCCACGAGTCTGCTCGATGAGTTTCAGACAATCGGTGATGACCGTGAGCGTGGCCAGGCCCAGGAAATCCATCTTGAGCAGGCCCATTTTTTCAACCGCCGTCATGTCGTAGGCGGTGACGATTTCGTCGTTCTTGGTTCTGCTGAGGGGCACGAGCTCGGTGAGCGGCTGGGGCGCGATCACGACGGCGGAAGCATGGACGCCGGCTCCGCGCACCAGGCCTTCGAGTTTTTTGGCGGTGTCGATCAGTTCGCGAATCTGCGGAGTGCTCTGGTAGGCCTCCTGGAGCGGGGGGAATCTTTGAGCGCCTGGTCGATGGTGACGCCGATGGTGGTAGGGATGAGCTTGGCGATGCGATCGACGTCGCCATAGGGCATGTCGAGCGCGCGGCCGACGTCTTTGATGGCGGCGCGGGCGGCCATGGTGTTGAAGGTGATGATCTGGGCTACCTGCTCGCGCCCGTACTTGCGCGTGACGTAGTCGATGACTTCCCCGCGGCGGTTCTGGCAGAAGTCGACATCGATGTCGGGCATGGTGACGCGCTCGGGATTGAGGAAGCGCTCGAAGAGCAGGACGTTCTGCATGGGATCGATGTTGGTGATCTCCATGGCATAGGCGACCAGCGAGCCGGTAGCGGAGCCGCGGCCGGGACCGACGGGAATTCCGTGATCGCGAGCGTATTTGATGAAGTCCCAGACGATGAGGAAGTAGCCGGAGTACTTCATCTGTTTGATGATGCCGATCTCAAAGTTCAGGCGGGATTCGTATTCGTGGATTGGCGTGCGCAGGACTCCGCGCATTTCGAGATTGTGGACCGCGGTCTCAAGGCGCTTCTTCAGGCCGAGGCGGCAGACTTCTTCGAAGTAAGTGTCGATCGTGTGGCCGGGAGGGACGGTGAATTCCGGGAAGGGATTGTCGACTTTGTGGAGCTTGAGGTGGCAGCGCTCGGCGAACTGCATGGTGCGTTGGGCCACCTTTGGGGCATGCGCAAAGACGCGCTCCATTTCGGCGGCGGTTTTCACGAAGAACTGGTTGGAGTCGAACTTGAAACGCTTTGGATTATTGATGGAATCGAGCGTCTGCACGCAGAGAAGGACTTCGTGGGCGTGAGCATCGTCGTCGCAGAGGTAGTGGCTGTCGTTGGTGGCGACGAGCGGGATGTCGAGCTCTTTCTCGAGGCGAAAGAGGTCGTCGTGAATCTTTTTCTCTTCGGGGAGACCCTGGTCCTGAATTTCGAGGAAGAAATTGCCGGGGCCGAAGATGTCCTGGTACTGGCCGGCGGTGGCGCGCGCCGCGGCGTAGTTTTCCTTGACCAGATGGCCGCAAAGTTCGCCGGCGAGGCAGCCGGAGAAGCCGATCAGGCCTTTGGCGTGCTCGGCGAGATATTTCTTACTGACGCGAGGCTTCTTGTAGAAGCCGTGCAGGGAAGCTTCTGAGGTAATGCGGACGAGATTGCGGTAGCCTTCTTCGTTCTCGGCGAGAACGAGGAGGTGGTTGTTGTCGTCGCCCTGGGGCTCGGCGCGATGATCGTCTTTCTGGCAGATGTAGAGCTCGCAGCCGAGAATGGGATGAATGCCGTGATGCTTCGCGGCCTCGAAGAAGTGCACTGCGCCGTAGATATTGCCGTGGTCGGTGATGGCGACGGATTTCTGACCGATGTTGGCGACGTGTTTGACGAGCTTTTCGACGTCGCATGCGCCATCGAGGAGCGAATAATCGGTGTGGAGATGCAGGTGGGTGAATTCCGCCATGGTCTGCTTCTATTCTAGGTGGTGGCGCAAGGCGGAGGGGCGGAGGATCGCCGCGCGCGAGTGAGGAAAAGGCGGGCCGAAATGCTGCGCCGCGATGAAAACCATGTAGGATGGGCTGCCGTGGAGGGTTCCATGGACAGCGTGGTGACGTTTCTGATGACACAGAATCCGGAGGCGGCGATTGCGTTCTACCGCGACCGGCTGGGGTTGAAGTTCGTGCGCGACGACGGGTTCGCGTTGGTGTTCGATATGGACGGCGTGATGCTGCGCATCGGCAAGACGAAGGGATTTACGCCGGCGCAGAACACGGTGCTGGGGTGGGAGTCGCGGGACATGAAGGCCGCGATGAAAAAGCTGGAACAGAAGGGCATCGCGTTTGAGCGCTATCCAAACATGGGGCAGGATGCCGACGGCGTCTGCACATTTCCCAACGGCGACAAGGTGGCGTGGTTCAAGGATCCGGATGGCAACGTGCTGTCGCTCTCCCAGCACGCGGCGTAACGCTGAAGCCTGGGAGGGTCTAGCGGGGCATATCGCGATGCGCGGTTTTGACGCCGTAGCCGTGGCGGGCGAGGCGGCGAGCGATTTCCTCGGCGATCATGACGGAGCGGTGCTGACCGCCGGTACAGCCAAAGGCCAGGGTCAGGTAGCTCTTGCCCTCGTTGATGTAATGCGGGAGGAGAAAGAGCAGCAGATCGGTAACGCGATCAAGGAACTCGCGCGTCTGCGGGAAACCGATGATGTAGTTCTCGACCTTGGGATCCTTGCCGGTGAGGTTGCGAAACTCGGGGACGAAGTGCGGATTGGGCAGAAAACGGACGTCGAAGACGAGGTCGGCGTCGAGGGGGACGCCTTTTTTATAGCCGAAACTGATGGAAGAGATGAGCAGGTTTTTGCCATCGTTCTCGCGCACGAATTTGTTCTGGATGTAGGCGCGGAGCTCGTGGACATTGAACTTTGTGGTGTCGATGACGACGTCGGCGACGTTGCGGATGGGCTCGAGCAGACGGCGTTCTTCCTGGAGAAGGCCGGTAACGCGCTGTGCGCGACCGAGAGGATGGGGGCGGCGGGTTTCAGAGTAGCGGGCCAGCAAAGCGGCGTTGGAGGCCTCGAGAAAAAGCACGGTGGTGGGCAGCGTGCGGCGGATCTCACGCAGAATCGTGGGGAATTTTTCGAGACTTTGGCCTTCGCGAACATCAACAACCAGCGCGGCGCGGCGAATGTCGCGGGAGTGCGCAACCAGCTCGGCAAAGGGCGGCATCAGCGTGACCGGCATGTTGTCGACGGCGTAGAAGCCAAGATCCTCGAAGGCCTTCAGCGCCGACGCTTTGCCCGAGCCGGAGAGACCGGTGAGGATGACGAGGTCGCGAGGATTGCCGGAGCGCGGACGCGAGTCTGCGCGAGCGGCGCGCCGCTTGCCTGGTGTTTTCCCCTTGGGAGGCATGGCCTCATCGTAGCATCCGGAGGCGGCGACGACTCGATCCCGGGATCGGCGGGATGTTACCGCTCTGTTAACGTTGGGTGCGCAAAGCGCGCTCCAGAGCCGAGCAGACGAAGTCGATTTGATCGCCGGTGATGCGGTTGAAAAAGGGCAGCGCCAGAGTGCGCTCAGCGACGGATTGGGTGACCGCGAGGTTCGTAGCGTCGCGCCAGGCGGAATATGCGGGCTGGAGATGGATGGGAGCGAAGTAACGGCCGGTGGCGATGCCGGACGCGGCGAGTTCGCGCATGATGTGATCGCGATGGTCTCGAGAGAAGCGCTCGGCAAGGCGGACCACGAAGACAAACCAGCTCAGACGCCGGCCGGTTACATCGATGGCAGGCAGGATGAGATCGGGATTGCAGCGGAGTCGCTCGTGATACGTGCGCGCGATGGCGTCGCGGCGGGCAAGGATGGCGTCGATGCGACTGAGCTGGGCGAGGCCGAGGGCGCACTGCATCTCGGAGAGGCGGTAGTTGAAGCCGAGTTCCTGATGCTCGAACCATGCGCCGGCGGCTTCCGGCTGCGGGGCGGGCGGGGCCGGAGATAATTCGTAACGGCCGTGGTTACGTAAAGCGGCAATGCGGCGCGCCAGGGCAGCATCGCGGGTGACGACCATGCCGCCTTCGCAGGTGGTGATCTGCTTGTTGGGGTAAAAGGCGAAGACGGCTGCGTCGCCGAAAGAACCGACGCGGCGGCCGTTGATCTCAGCGCCGATGGCCTCGCAGGCGTCTTCGACGACGAGGAGGTTGTGGCGCTGGGCGAGCTCGCGCAGCGCAGGCATATCGGCGGGGCGGCCGAAGGTGTGGACAACGATGAGCGCGCGAGTGCGCGGCGTGATGGCGTCTTCGACTCGTGCGGGGTCGAGGTTCAGGGTGACGGCTTCGATGTCGGCGAAAACCGGGTGCGCGCCGACGTAGCGAACGGCGTTGGCGACGGCGATGAAGGTGAAGGAGGGAATGATGACTTCATCACCGGGGCCAATGCCGAGGGCGAGCAGAACAAGATGCAGACCTGCGGTCCCGGAGCTAACACCGACGGCGTGGGGAACTCCGACGTAGGCTGCCATAGCGGCCTCGAAGGCTTCGAGCTGAGGGCCGAGACTGAGTCGCGGCGTGCGCAGTACGGAGACGACGGCGTCGATGTCGGCCTCGGTGATGTCGGGCGCGGAAAGAGGAATGTTGGTCGCGGTCATGATGTTGGGCGGACCGCGATGGGCATGGCGCGCTTGATGAGCAGTTCGGGGCCGAACGGGCAGGTGGTCAGGATATCGACGATGCGCTCAGAGGCGTGGCCGTCGCCGTAAGGATTGGTCATGCCGTGAATAGAAGCGCGGAAGGCGGGGCTGCGAGCTTCGGCAATGCGGGCGAGGATGGAAGCGGTTTCAGGTTCAGCGTCGAGAACGTTGCGCGCGCGTCTCGCGGCCCTTCTGGCGCAACCCGACATTGACAGTAGGCAACGCGAAGGAGGCGGTCTCCATAATGCCGCTTGATGAGTTGCCCACCATGACGGTGACGCAGCGCAGAAGGCTCCAGTAAGTGACCGCGTCGAGGTTGATGAATAGCCGCGCCGATGGGTACCGGGCGAGGAAGTCACGCGTGCGTTCTATGAGCGAGCGGCTGCCGGCGTCAGCATTGGGATAGCAGAAGAGGATCTGCGTAGTTCCCTGGGATGCGATTTGATCGAGGGCGGAGAAGAGAGCGTCGCCTTCGCAGGTAGTTTCGTGATGGAGGGTGACAGGGTGGTAGGCGACTAGCAGCGCGGGAAGGCGCAGGTCAAGGTCGCAGGCGGTTTCGACTTCCTCGCGCGAAAGAAGGCGGCTGCGACGCAGATGGTCGAGTGATGGCGCGCCGGCGCGATGGACACGCCATGGCTCCTCGCCCATGGCGATGACGCGTTCGCGCGCAGCCTCGGTCGAAGTGAAGTGGATGTGGCTCATTTTGGTAAGCGCGTTGCGGACCGCATCGTCGATGGCGCCCTCGCTGATTTCGCCACCCTCGATGTGCGCGATAGGGATGCGCAGAGCTAGTGCGACGGAGGCCGGAGCGAGCATCTCGTAGCGGTCGGCGATGAGGAGCAGCAGATCGGGACGCATTGCGCCGAGAGAGTCGGCCAGAGCCAAAGCACGGCAACGCCGATGGACTTGGCCATGCCCACGTCGGTGTCGGAGCTGAGCAGGCGATTCGATGCGCGCCGCGATGGGGAAGCCGTCCTTTTCGATTTCCCGGATGGTCGAGCCGAATTCCGGCGAGAGATGCGAGGCCATCGCGATGAGGCGCAGGTCGACGTCAGGGTGCTCCGAGAGAGTTCGAGCGGCCAGTAGAGATGGCTGTAGTCGGCGCGCGACGTAGTGACGACAGCAATGCGGCGCTTCATCGCATTGCCGAGGCGAGCGCAACAGACGGCTCACGCAGCAGGATGCTGGGTTCGTAGTCGGGGACGAGCTCTTTGACGGAGGTCAAAAGGCTGGGGAGGTCGCGGGCTGTGACGGCGGCCTGCAATGCGAGGATGGCGGAGTCGAGATCGGCAGCAGGTGGGCCGAGGACGCGACGCAGCGACGGCGTTGCGAAGCCGTTGTATTTCTCGCCGGGGGAAAGCAGGGATTCTTCCAGCTTGTCGCCGGGGCGAGGCTCAGTAAAGACGATGGGCGCGGAGGACTCGCTGGCTGCGATCATGCGGCGGGCGAGAGCCGCGATGAGGATGGAGTGGCCGGGATCGGGAACGAGGACGCCGCCTGCTGACTCGGTACCGATTGCTTCGGCGAGGAGGCCCATCACGTTGTCGAGGGTGAGAAAAAAACGCCGCGCTGCCGGATGCGTGACCGTAACCGGCCCGCCGTGTCCGATTTGTTCCGCGAAAATGGTGCCGACGCTGCCAGGTGAGCCAATCACGTTAACGAGGCGCAATGCGGCAAATGTCGGATGGGCGAGGATCGCCAGCTCCGCGAGACGTTTGGAAGCGCCCATGATGCTGCGAGGTGCAGCCGCTTTGTCTGTCGAGATAAGAATCATGCGCGCCCGATGCTGCGCCGCGACCTTTGCGAGCAGCCAGGTGCCAATACTATTGGTGGCGACGGCGGCGAATGGATTGAGTTCCATGAGCGGTACATGCTTGAGGGCAGCAGCGTGAATGACGAGGCCGGGCCGGTGTTCGTCGAAGAGCGCCTCGAGCAGCGGGCGGTCACAAATGCTGCCCAGGATCGGAATGGTGCGGTCGCCATGGCCCCGCGATGCGATTTCAGAAGAGACGTCGAAGAGAGCCTGCTCAGCAATCTCCACAAGGACGATGCGCGTTGCGCCGGAGGCGATGAGGAGACGAACGATCTCCGAGCCGATAAAGCCACCCGCGCCGGTAACGAGCACGCATTTGCCGGCGACGGCGGGAATTAGAATCGGGTGGGGGAAGGCTGGTTCGCGCCCCAGAAGCAACGGCCAATTCGGCGTGAATTTGGATCGCGGCGCGGCAGCGAGATGATTGGGCACTCAAGCAAAATTATAATTTGCCTTCGGCTTCGCTATGCGCGCCACTCTTCTTTCCGCCACTGAACAACTCGGGCTGCTTCAGCGTCGCGCGATCACACCGCTCGAGCTCGCGGGAGAACATATTGCGCAGATCGAGCGGCTCAATCCGAAGCTGAACGCGATCGTCGATTTCGATCCGGAGCGCGTGCGCACGCGGGCCCGGCAATTGCGGCCCGGGCCGCTTTCAGGATTACCGGTGACGGTGAAGTCGTCGATCTCGGTGGCGGGCTATCGGTGCGAGACTGGCACCACGATTAACCGGGGATTCATTCCGGGGACAAATGCCGTTCTGGTCGACCGGCTGCTGACAGCGGGCGCGGTGATTCTGGGGACGACGAACTGCCCTGAGTTCCTGATGGCCTACGAGACAGAGAACTTGCTTTACGGAAGCACGAGGAATCCGTGGAATCTCGAGTACACGGCGGGTGGCTCGAGCGGTGGCGAATCGGCCGCCATTGCTGCGGGCATGTCGGCAGCGGGACTCGGCAGCGACAGCGGTGGATCGGTGCGCGAGCCGGCGCACTTCACCGGGATCTGCGCTCTGAAACCGACGGCCGGGCGCTTTCCTGCGGCGGGACATTTGCCGCCGTGCCTTGGGCCTTTTGCTTTTTTGGGGTCGATTGGGCCGATGGCGCGAACGGTTGGCGATCTGGCTCTGCTCTTTGCAGTGCTTTCGGGGTTGGATCCGACTGATCCGAACAGCGCGCCGGTGACGCATCGCGCGGTTTCGCTTGATGAAGCGAGGAAGGTTCCTATTGGATGGTTCGAAGACGACGGCATCGTGCCCGTGACCGCGGAGACGCGGAGCGCAGTGGAGCAGGCGGCGCGAGCGTTGGAGCGCCAGGGATTCACAGTGAAGCGTTTTCGGCCTGAGGCGCTCGAGGCTGCACGGAGACTGTGGTGGATTTTCTTCGTGCAATGCGGCGCGATGTTGTATGAGCCGACGATTCGTGGGCACGAAGGCGAGTTGAGTCCGACATTTCGGGACTTCCTGGCGATTGCGCGGGCAGAAGCGCCGCTGACGACCACTTCCCTGCTCGAGGCATGGGTCGAGTCGGACAATGTCCGCGGCCGGCTGTTGGAGGAAATGCGCGAGTTCCCTGTCCTGCTCTGTCCTGTCTGCTCGATCCCGGCATTCAGACCTTTTGAGCGAAGCTGGATCGTCGAAGGGCGCAACGTTGGATATTTCGATGCGATGCGCTACACGCAGTGGTTCAATCTGCTGGGCGGTCCGGCAGCTGTGGTGCCGGTAAGCCGATCGGTGGAAGAATTGCCGATTGGAGTCCAGATTGCCGGAAGGCCCTATGAGGATGAGCTGGTGCTGGCGGTCGCTGCGGCGGTGGAGAGTGAGTTTGGATATCAGCCGCCGGCGATGGCGCTCTAAGAGCCGGACATTTTGCTAGGGCTTAAGCCGCTGGAAGAGATTGAGCTTGGAGACGTCGTTCACCATGATGAACGCGAAGAACAGAATCAGCATCACGAAGGCGACCTGATAGATGCGTTCCTTGAATTCCTGCTTCAGGTCACGCCGCAGGAGACTTTCGACGCAGAGCAAAAGGATCATACCGCCATCGAGAATCGGGATCGGCAGCAGATTCATGATGCCGAGGTTGAGGCTGATGAGCGCGGTAAGACCGATGATGGGCTGCCAGCCGTGCATTTCGGCGGCTTCGCCAGTCATGCGGGCCATGCCGATCGGACCGCTGATCTGTTGCATCACTGCGCCGTGACGGGTGAAGAGGCGACGCAGGATATCGAGGATGTAGCTGGAGTTGCGCAGATTGAAGCTGATCGATTCGCGGATGGCTTTGGGCAGCGGAAGCTGCTCGACGCGAAATGGCGGAGGAACCGCGCTGAAACCGAGCCGATATCCGGGCTCTCCGTTTCCGAAGTCGGCCCAGATGGGCTGCACGGTAACGGTGAACTGCCGGCCGTTTCGCTCCACCACGAGAGTGGCGGGCTTGTTGCCGGCCTCATCGAGAACGGCCATGATTGCGGGAACACCGTGAACGACCTGGCCGTTAACAGCAACCAGTCCATCGCCGGACTGCAATCCGGCTTTGGCAGCGGGATCGCCGGGCATCACATCGGCTACGATCACGGCGCCGTCCTGCTGCCTGGGAAGCAGGCCAAGAGATGCGGGGTCAAAGTCCTGTCCGCGTGTTGGGTCTGAGATCAGAAGTTCGGTGCTGAACTGCTTCTGCTGCCCAATGACGGTGCGTTCCACCGTGACGGGAACGGTGGAATTTACGTCAAGCAGAGCGCGGTCGGTCAGCTGTTCCCAGGTCGGATTCTTTTCGCTGTCGAAGCGGATGACGCGGTCGCCGGCCTGGAGGCCAGCGCGACCTACGGGCGAGTTGGGCGGCACGACATCGAGAACCGCCGGAGAACCGAGGTACTGCTCGACCTCGTTGTGCATCATGTAAAGGCCGGCCATGAGGATGAAGGCGAGGATGAAGTTCGCAACCGGTCCGGCAACGGCAATCAACACGCGCTGCCAGCGCGGATGGGAACCGAACTCGCCAGGGTCGCCGGTGGTTTCAGAGCCTGGGGTTTCGCCGGACATTTTGACGTAACCGCCGAGTGGCAGAGCGCTGACGCGATAGTCAGTGTCGCCGCGCTTGATGCCGAAAAGACGTGTGCCAAAGCCGAGCGAGAAAACCTCGACGCGGACTCCGCAAAGTTTGGCAACGGCGAAGTGGCCAAACTCATGCACGAGCACCATGATGCCGAGCACAAGCAGGAAAGAAACGGTTGCGATGACGGCAAATGGCATATTCAGCGCTTTGGCGAAACGGGCGAGAACTTTTGCATACAGAAGGCGGCGCGACTCAGGAACGACCAGCCAGAGCCTCCCGCGCCATTTCCCGCGACTGACAGTCCAGCGCGAGAACTTCCTGAATGGTAGCCGGGTGCGTTTCCGGAGTTGTCTCGAGTACCCGCTCTATTGTAGCTGGAATCCCGGTAAAGGGAATGACTCCTTCGAGGAAGGCCTGGACGGCAACCTCGTCGGCGGCATTAAGGGCGATTGGGTGCGCGCCGCCCTTCTCGGCGGCCTGATAAGCAAGACGCAAACACGGGAAGCGCTCGAGGTCTGGCGGCTCGAAATGGAGGTCGGAAAGCGAGGCCATGTCGAAGCGCAGATCCGATGGCACACGCTCCGGATAACTCAGCGCATAAAGGATGGGCAGACGCATGTCGGTGACGGAGATCTGCGCGAGCAGACTGCCGTCGACATATTCGACCAGCGAATGCACGGTCGACTGCGGATGAACCGTGACCTTGATGGCTGAAGGTGGCAGATCGAAAAGGCGGCAGGCTTCAATAATCTCAAGGCCTTTGTTGAGCAGCGTTGCGGAGTCGATCGTGATGCGACGCCCCATGACCCATGTTGGGTGATGCAGGGCTTGTTCCACGGTGATTTTGTGGAACTCTGACGCGGGCAGCGTGCGGAAAGGACCGCCCGATGCGGTGAGCCAGATTTGGCGCACTTCGCTGCGGCGTCCAGCGCGCATGCATTGATGAATCGCGTTGTGTTCGGAGTCGATGGGCAGCAGCGCGACGTTCTTTTCGCGCGCCGCGGCGGTGAGGATTTCGCCGGCAGCGACCATGGCTTCTTTATTCGCGAGGCCGATGGTTTTGCCGGCAAGAACCGCGGCATGCGTAGCTTCGAGCCCGGCAACTCCAACGATGGCGGAGACGACGAAGTCGACTTCGGGCAGCGTGGCAATGCGGACTGTGCCTGCGGCGCCGAAGACGACTTCGGTGCTGGTTACGCCGGCTTTGCGCAGGCGGCGGGTGAGCTCGGAAGCCGCTTCTTCGGTGGCCATCGAGACAACGCGCGGATGCCAGCGCACGCACTGTTCGAACGCGAGGTCGATGTTGCGGCCGGCGGCGAGCGAGGCGATACGGAAGCGGTCAGGAAAGCTCTCAATGATACTGAGCGTGCTCTGGCCGATGGAGCCGGTCGAACCCAGAATAGCGACGTGCTTCACTCCAGGATTCTCTCATTCGCGAGGTCTATCGAAGCCGGCGGCCTGCAGCCTGCGGCCGGCAGCCCGTGGCCTGTGAGCGGGGCGGACGCGGTCAACGTTGTTTCAGGCTCGGTGAACGGGGAGGGGTACCCCCTCCCCCCAGGGCCTCTGGCAACTAATTCATTTCACAGGCATGATTTGGTACCGTGAGTCAGGTATTACCCTCCTGGCTCTCGCCTCACGCGGATCTATTTCAAAACAAAGCTTTTGTCCCCACCTAATTCATTCGAAAGGGGTTGCCCCTGCTTGAAGGAAGATTTGTCAACGAGCGAATCTGGCTTCGGCTGGGCCTCTTTACATGCGTTCGCCCTTGGGCACAACGGCTGAGGGAGGCGCAAATGAAAAAGCTCTGTCGCCGGCGTCGGCTGGACAGAGCTTTCCCTAGTTTCAGAATAGCTTTTTGCGTGGTGAGAGCAAGCGAAATCAGCAGAGCGGACAGTACGGAGGTAATGAGGGCAGAGTTTAGGGATTAGAGTTTAGGAGTTGTTGAGGAACATCGCGTTCAACAAGCCTCGCAGCACGACTCAGATGCAGATGCAGGAACCGGAGCGCCGTTGAGCGCATACTTCGCCGGAGAGCAACAGGCGTTTTCGAGGCGTGCGCGGTCTGCCTGCATCGCCCCATCTTCCTTCAACCAGGCGAGCGTCTGTTGAAGGATCCGGGCTGCCCCGAGGTGCGGTGGCATCGCGATGCGGTAATGCATCCACTTGCCTTCGCGCCTGGCCGACACGATACCGGCATTTCGCAGATAGGCGAGGTGGCGGGAAATTTTGGGTTGCGGCACTCTGAGAACCTCGACGAAATAGCAGACGCAGACTTCCCGATCGGCCATCAGGTTCAGCAGCCGGAGCCTGGTGTTGTCTCCGAGGGCCTGAAAGAACTGCCCCAGGTCAAATCGGACTCTCCGCGCCATTTACAACATATACGCCTTGACGGATGTGATGGCAAGAGATATATTCGCTTAACCGAATGTATGTAAGGTGGCGCATGGCAGAAATTCTCGATTCCATACGGTCAAAGTATGGCGCGGTGGCACAAAGTTCCCTTTCCACGAACGAACCCGGGATAAGCGCAGTCGCCGAAGCCTTCGGTTATTCCGGAGAGGAACTCCGGTCGGTCCCGGCAGAGGCCAACATGGGTTTATCGTGCGGCAATCCGACCGCGACCGCTCACCTGCGCCCGGGTGAAGTGGTCGTTGACCTCGGTTCGGGGGGCGGTCTGGATGTGTTTCTGGCCGCGAAGATGGTGGGGCCGAAAGGGCGCGCGATCGGCATCGACATGACACCGGCCATGATCGAGAGAGCGCGAGCGAACGCGGCTTCCGGCGGGTACACCAACGTGGAGTTCTATCAGTCCACCATTGACAGCATCCCACTGCCCGACTCCTCGGTTGATTGCATCATCTCCAACTGCGTCCTGAACCTCGCGCCTGACAAGTCAGCAGTATTTCGTGAAATGGCCCGCGTGCTTAAGCCTGGTGGCCGCGTCGCCATCAGTGACATCGCCCTCAAAGGCGATTTGCCGGAAGCGGTTGCGAAAAGCATGGCAGCATATGTGGGCTGCATCGGCGGGGCGATGAGGATTGAGGACTACCGCGCCGGACTGCTCTCGGCTGGCTTCGAGCAGGCTGAAATCGTGGACAGCGGGGCTGACCTGAATGCTTACTCGAGGGCCGGGAATAAGCCGGGTTGCTGCTCCTCTGCCATGACGAGCGCATCCTGCTGCTCTCCAGCATCGGGAGAAGCCTCGCTTCATGAAGAACTATCGGCATTGCTCCAGCAGTTCGATGTGAACACTGCAGCGGCGAGCGTGAAGGTTTACGCTGTCAAACCGAGAGCCGTTGGCATGAACCTGACTGCCGATGGGTGCTGCCGGCCGGGCTGCTGCTCATAGGGGATGGCGATGCCGCGGTATAACGTGCTTTTTCTGTGCACCGGCAACTCGGCTCGCTCGATCATGGCCGAGGCAATCCTGAATGGAAGGGGAGCACCGGATTTCGCTGGATACAGCGCCGGGAGTCATCCTTCGGGCGCGGTGCGTCCGGAAGCCCTGCGGCAAATCGAAGCCGCTGGTTTGTCGACGGCGGGGCTTTACAGCAAGTCGTGGGACGAGTTTGCCAAAACCGACGCGCCAGTAATGAACTTCGTCTTCACCGTCTGCGACAATGCGGCCAACGAGCAGTGCCCTTACTGGCCGGGCCACCCTTTCACCGCGCACTGGGGCGTTCCCGATCCTGCATCCGTCAAGGGCACACCGGAGGAAATTGCTCGGGCATTCCGCGACGCTTTCGTCCTGCTGGATCGGCGGATCGGATTATTCCTGGCGTTGCCATTGGCGACCCTTCAGGGGTTGGCCATTCAGAATGAGATTGTGAAGATTGGCCAATCGTGAGTGCAGCTCTCGATGTGGGGATGACGGCCTGAGAGTGGTTGGGGCCTGGTCAGAAAGTTTGCTGGGCGAGCTGGGCGTACCAGAGGACGGGAGCGGCGAGGAGCAGGGCGTCGATGCGGTCGAGGACGCCACCGTGGCCGGGCAGGATGCGGCCGGAGTCTTTGACGCCGGCTCCGCGTTTGATGGCGGACTCGACCAGGTCGCCAATCTGGGCGGCGACGTTGAGCAACGCGGCCAGCCAGATCCAGTGCACGTAGCCGCCAGGGTAGGACAGGTAGTCGACAGCGTGGGCGGTAAGCGCTCCGGCGAGCCAGACCAGCAAGACTGCGATCAGGACGCTGGCGGCGACCGAGGCGATCGCACCTTCCCAGGTTTTATTGGGACTGATTACGGGAGCCATTTTGAAGCGGCCGAAGGCGCGGCCAATGTAATACGCAGCGATATCGCCCGACCAGACCACGAGCAGCAGGAAGAGCAGCAGCGAGGGCCCGTTGTCTTCAGCGGAGAGCAGGTACAGCGTGGCCATCGACAGCCCGATGTAAATGAGGCCGAAGACGGAAAACGCGGTGTCTGCGAGGACGCGGTTGAGCGGGGAACGAAAGACGGCGATGATCAGCAGCGCCAGGGACAACGCTCCGATGACTGGGGCCATGAGGTCGGGACGGCGGAAGACGGCGGCCAGAAGAATCGCCAGACAGACGATGACCGCGATCTTCGGCGTTTTCGCGCCCATGGCATTGGCGAGGCCCAGATATTCCCAAAGGGCGAGCGCTGCAATCAGGAAGATGAGGGCCATGAGGACGATGGGCCATCGCGGCGAAACGAAGATCACCGCGATGACCACAGGAATCAGGATCACGGCGGTGAGAATGCGCTTCATGTCAGGGGTCAGGATACACGCGACGGAGCGTGCGCGAGCACGGGCTGAATCAGGAGAAGTAACGGACCTTACGTGAGCCGGCGGGTTTATTGGCAGTGCGGCGCCGCGAGCACGGCGTAGATGCGCACTATTTTGCGTTGGGAATGCGGGTCGCCGGCATGTTGCGGAGCACCTCGAGTTCCTGCTGAACCTTCTCCCATTTATGGGGGTGCTTTTTGATTGCGTTGGGCGCGGAAGGATTGGAATAGAACGCGAGGATGTTTTGCCGCAGACCGATGGGAGGCACGGCGGTTTTCGACGTGACGTGGTCGAGGAGCTTCGCGTAGGTTTCGTCGGTCAGCCGGTAGGTTCCGGGGCGGCTGGCGTAACCGGTGTCGAGATCGAGATCGGGAACCTGGAAGCCGTCCTGCCCTTTTTGCGCGAGCTCGCCAAGCAACTGCAGATAGCGGTCGGTAGAGCGGTTGACGCCTTCGACATATTTCTCTTCAGAATCCTTGCTGGGTCCGCGGATGGCGAGATCGGAGAGTACCCCAATTTTGGGCGCAATGGCGATGAAGAACGCGAACATGCGCGTTTGAAAGCTGGGTTTGTGCTTGCGGTATGGTTCCCAGCCGCTGCGCGCGGATGTCTCCTTCAGCCGGGTTTCGAATTCGTGAAAGCCGGGGAGGTCCTCATCGGGGGGAAAGCTTTTGCGATGCAGCAGGACTTCAGCGTAGGCCACGCGGGGGAGGAAGGAGCGGACGGACCAATCGTAGCTGCCGATGGCGTGGGACTCGTTGCCGATGACGCTGGGGAGCGGGATGCCATAGGTGGCGTAGAAGGCGCGCTCCAGCAATCCGCGGGGGACGAGGAAACCCACGTGGCGCAGATACGCGGCGGGAGCGAAGCGGGAGTGACTGAGCTGATCGATGTCAAAGGCGAACTCAGTGCGTACGTGGGCGTGCGGGGATTGTTCGTAGGTGACGACCGGACCATATTTGCGGGCGAGATCGGGGAACTCGATGGCGACCGAAGGGTTGACGGCGTCCATGTGCCCCATGGTGTCGCCGATGTAGTGCGACAACGCCCCGAGGGCGAAGGCGAGCTCGTTGACGTCGTGGGCCTGGTGGATGAGGTTGGTGACGAAGGCGCCGGTGCGGACGTAGTGGGTAAGGTCGCTGAAGGAGGGATGGCCGAAGGGATAATAGCCGGCGTCCTGAATGACAGAGCCGCCGTAGGCGTAGGCGTGGGCGACGCGCAGCTGGTCGGGCGTGGTGTTGGGATACTGGCTGAGGAGGACCGGCTTGATGCCGGAATCCCAGGTGATGTCGATGATGGTCTCGTGGGTGAGGAACGACCAGGCAAAGCAGAGAGGCGCGGCAAGGAAGAACCCGAGAGCAGCACACGTGACCTTCCCCTTCATTCCTGAAGAATCTCCTCACTTTGCTGAGTCCGGGGCCGATTACGACAGCGCTGTTACGTGATGTAGGATGCGCGGCGGGGGATAGTTGGTGCCGTCATGAGCGATCCCTGGCGGCATGCCAAATGCGCAACACTTCGATCGCATCGTTGCGGAGGCGATAGATCGCGATCCAGGGCAGCCGGACGAAGACAAGCTCGCGAGTGCCCTCCTCGCGTCCGGGGCGACCTCGCTGAGGAAAATCTTTGAGGGATCGAATGGTCTGGTACAACTCCCGCACGGTCGACTGAGCATAGTCCGGATGGTGCTCTTTCAGGTATCCGGCGATTTCTTCGAGGTCGTCGGCGGCAGCCGGTGTCCAGAGAATTCGCACCTTCAGGATGGAAACATTCGATCGAGGCGAGCATCCATTTCTTTTTCTTCAATCAACTCGCCGCCATTCGCCTGAGCTATGCCATTCCGCACCGCCTCGCGAAAGCGCAGATCATCCTCAAGTAGACGGAACGCCGCGTCCTTGATCAATTGCTCGGGGTTGCTGCCCGCGACTGCTGCGATGGCCGCAAGGCGGGCTTCTTCGTCGGGCGTAAGGCGAACTTCCATGGTCCAAGTATAGAGGAGCAGGTCTTATTCGTACCGCAGCGCTTCGGCGGGCAAGACGCGGGCTGCGGAACCAGACGGGTAAAGGGTGGCCAGCAGCGAAACGCCGAGCGAAAGAGCCGTGACGATTACTCCGTGTAGGATGCGCGGGGCGAACGGGAGATAGTCCAGGGAATAAACGTCGGCGGAAAGATGGATGAAACGGTAGTGGGCGCCAGCCCAGGCCAGGATGTAGCCGACCACCAGTCCAATGGCGGTCCCGATGACGCTGATCAACAGCCCCTGGAACAGGAAGATGCGCCTCACCTGACCTGGCTGCACGCCCATGGACATGAGCACGGCGATATCTTTGGTCTTCTCCATGACCATCATGGTGAGGGCGATGAGGATATTGAGCGCGGCGACGCAAACGATGAGGCCGATGACGATGAAGGTGACCACCTGCTCGAGTTTGAGGGCGCGAAACAGCTCGCGGTTCTGCTCCATCCAGTTGGTGGTGGAGAAGCCGGGGCCGGCAGCCTGCTCGATTTCGTCGCCGACAACGTTGGCGCGGTAAAGGTTGTCGACGCGGAAGGAGATGATGGAGATCAGGTCGGGCTCGCCGAAGAGCTTCTGCGCGTCGGAGAGACGGATGAAGCCGAAGCTGGAGTCGTATTGATAAAAGCCGGAATGGAAGATGCCGACGATGCGGAATCGCTCGTATTTGGGAACGATGCCGTAGGGGGTGAGGTCGCCCTGGGGGCTGGTGACCATGACGACATCGTTGAGGCTGGCGCCGATGGAGTCGGCCAGGTCGGTGCCGATGACGATGGGGGGCGTGGGTGAGCCGTACTGGTCCTGGGTGTTGGCGGATTCGCTGAGGGGGGAGACGCTGCCGGAGGTCATGGTGGAGAACATGTCGGAGACGGTGCGCTCCTCCGAGGGGATGATGCCCTTCAGCATGGCTCCGCCGGCGCGCGCGCCATTGCGCGAGATGAGGACCGGTTCGTAGAGGCCGGGCGCGGCAGCAACGACGTGGGGGAGACGGCGCAGGCGATCGAGGAGCGGGCGCCAGTCGCGAATGCCGTCGCTCATGGTGCGCATGAGGTCGACATGCGAGGTGGAGCTGAGCAGGCGATCCTGCAGATCGCGGCGGGTGCCGTTGGTGATGGCCAGGGCGAGAATGAGTGACGCGACTCCGACCGCAACCCCGGCAATCGAGATCCCGGTGATGACGCCGATGACTGCCTGGCGGCGCTTGGCGCGGAGATAGCGGGCAGCGACGAATAATTCAAAACGCATAGTCTTTGAGCCGGGAGCTGGGAGCCAGCAGCTCGGCAGCAGGACGCCAGCAGCCGGGGGCGGAGGGCGGAGGCGGGAAGCTGGAAGCTGGGGCTGGCTTCACCTGACTATCGCTTTCACGGTGACCACATTGTCGTAGCGATCGTAGACCCGGACCGCGATGACGTGCTCGGTGGGATCGGTGGGCGGCTCGGCATCGGGACGCGCGGGCGGGAGCGGTGCGTCGAACTCAAAGCGCTCCATCAGGGAATCGGCAATATTGCCCACGGGCGCAATGTACTGCCAGCGGCCGGCGTCGACCGAATACTGGGCGTGGGTGACCGGCGAGGTGGCATCGCTGGCTGCGAACGTGGTGTGAATTTTGCCATTGACCAGGTGCGCTTCGAGTCCGGAAACCAGGGGAGGGGTGGTGTCGATGACGAACTCGTCGCTGACCTTGTCGGCGGTGAGCGCCTCGCCAGGATTGTGGGAGCGCGCGTCGGTGGCCACTACTTTGACGCGATAATGGCCGTCGGGAATCTGAGAAGAGTCGAAGGAATAGAAGCGCTCGGTGATGTGATCGCGCAGGAACTGCCAGTTGTGCTCGCCTTCGCCGCGGTAATAAAGAGCGAAGCTCAGCTCATCTCCGTTGTCGTCGTGTGCTGCCCAGCGAACGGTGACAGCGTTGTGATCGCGCACAGCGGACAGTGGTTCGCGTCCCGGCTCCTGGGCGCCGAAGGTGATGCCGTTGTTCTGCGAGGAGGGAAAGTTGATGGTGATCTGCTGCGGCTGGCCGGGCTGGGGGGAGATGGAATTGGCGCGCGCGCCGGGGGCGACCACGATTTCATCCACCATAGGCGGCATATTGACGGGCAGGTAATTGATGGCGACTGCGCCGACTCCGCCGCCGGGATGCTCGACGATCTTCCACTGCATGAAACGTGAAGCGGCGA
Source organism: uncultured Acidobacteriaceae bacterium (assembly GCA_963788905.1). Classification (GTDB taxonomy): domain Bacteria; phylum Acidobacteriota; class Terriglobia; order Terriglobales; family Acidobacteriaceae; genus Palsa-343. The sequence goes on along the minus strand of CAWBIO010000008.1, from coordinate 184,237 downwards.
TGCCCACGGCGCCGGCGTTGGGGGTGAACTGTTTCCAGTCGCCCCAGGCGCGCTGCGGGTTTTCAACGTTGCCCGCGCGTGCGTACATCTGCACGGCGGAGGCGGGCGTTGCACCCAGTTCCACTTCGGCGCGTCCCCACTGCGCAAACGCGCCAGCATCGAAGACCTCGCTGGTATACGTGCCTTCGGATGCAGCGCCATGGCTCAGCGAAAAGAGCTTCCCGGAGTTGGCGGTGCTGACGAACAGACTCCCAAGGGAATCGGCGAAGCCGGTGACCTGCGATGCCTCAAGGTGCGCCACGTCGGCCCAGCTGCCGTCGTCGCGGATGCGGTAGATGTGGCCGCGATTGCCGGTGGCGGCCAGCACGCCGTCGGGGGTCCACTGGAGCGCGTAGAGAATGTCATCATGACCGCTCCAGATTTTGCGCGGCGGACCATCGCCGTGGGGAATCTCGTACAGCTCTGAGCCTTCAGGGACCAGAGTATTGCCGCTGAAGGCCTGCACCGACCCGGGCGTCACAATCGTAATGGTTGCGGTTACAGTTGCCTGGCCGGTGACCGGCAGGGGCGGCAAATTGTTTCTGCCCTTTTCGCCGACGCCGGCTGCGTAGATGGTTCCGTCGGGCGCGACAGCCAGCGACGTGATTTCCTTTTTGGGCGCGTCATAAAGGACGAATGGCTTGCCCGCGGGATCGATGCGGTAGATGAGGCCGGTGCCGTCGGAACCGGCGATCAGGTTGCCGGCTTTGTCGAAGGCCAGCGTGCGGATGTGCTCCTCATCGCTCTTGTAGAAAAGCTCAGGCTTGCCTGCGCCGATTCGGTAGATGGCTGCCGGACCGCCGGCGGCGACGTAGACGCGTCCCTGCGCGTCGAATGCGAGATCCCAGACGTATTTTGGCTTTTCCTGGGTAGCGCCAGGATCGAAGACGACGGTTGCCGAGTCGTCATTTTTATTTTCGGCGTGGGGATCGAGCTTATAGACCTTGCCCGAGGGCAGGGTGGCCGCATAGATCGCGCCATCGGGCGCGACACGAATCGCCTGCACGCTCATGTCGCGGGTGGTGAACAGAGTCGTTGATTTGCCATCGGGAGAGACGCGCAGAACCGTTGCCGGCGTGCCTGTTGCGAGATACGCATTGCCCTCGTGGTCGGCGGCGACAGCCCAGATGTAGGTGGATGGCGCGGCCAGAACCAGCTTGCTCTCGGGTCCGGGGATCAGGTGGCCGTCGCTGGTAAGGGCGACTCCGTTGGGAGTGCCGCGCTCCAGTTCCTCAAGACGCGATTCGGTCCACAGGCGCGTTCCCTGGGCGTGGGCGGCGGGAGAAAACTGCCAGGTAAGGGCGGCTGCGAAAAGAGGCAGCGCAACACGGGAAGCAATGGAAAACAGGCGGCCAGTCATCTGATTGTCAGTCTATCCAAACCGTTGGCCCAAAGTCCGACAGTCATCGAAAACTGAGCGGCAAATCGTGTGACACAAATCCGGTTTCGTCGCCTACACTGGGGTTTCGTTCGCGCTTCTGCTTTGGCCCGCACCTTCGAAGCTCTGGAATCCCACGATTTAAGACTGCGCCGACATGCTGAAACACTGGAGAACCCGGATACTGCTTTTCCTCGCCGTGCTCGGTCCGGGGTTCATTACGGCCAATGTCGACAACGACCCGAACGGCATCTTCACTTATTCCCAGGCAGGCGCGCAGTTCGGCTACGCCATGCTGTGGACGATGCTTCCGGTCACCCTGGCGCTGATCGTCATTCAGGAGATGTGCGCGCGCATGGGCGCGGTGACCGGCAAAGGGCTGAGCGACCTGATTCGGGAAGAATTCGGACTGCGCCTCACGGTCATCGTGATGGTGCTGCTGGTGCTGGTGAATTTCGGCAACGTCATCGGTGAGTTCTCGGGCATCGCGGGCAGCCTGCAGCTTTTTCACGTCTCCAAGTACATCTCGGTCCCGATCTGCGCAGGGCTGGTGTGGCTGCTGGCGGTGCGCGGAGACTACAAGAGCGTGGAAAAAATCTTTCTGTTCGCCTCGATGATCTATTTCTGCTACATCATTGCCGGCGTGCTGGCGCATCCGGGCTGGCGCGCGGCCTGGGTGGCGACGGTGAAACTGCCAAAGATGTCTGTGCTGCGCGATCCGAACTATGTCTTCATGGTAGTCAGCGTTATCGGCACCACGATCGCGCCGTGGATGCAGTTCTACCTGCAGTCTTCAATCGTGGAGAAGGGGGTCACGAAGGATAGCTATGCAGGCTCGCGCGTTGACGTCATTGTGGGGTCGATCTTCACCGACGTGGTTGCATGGTTCATCATCGTGGCCTGCGCGGCGACGCTGTGGGTCCACGGGCTCGGGTCTATTCAGGACGCCTCGGACGCTGCGGAAGCCATGAAGCCGCTGGCCGGCTCGTACGCCTTCATTCTGTTTTCCTTCGGGCTGTTCAATGCCGGATTCTTTGCGGCGTCGGTGCTGCCGCTTTCGACGGCTTATGTGGTGTGCGAGGGGCTAGGGGTCGAATCGGGCGTGGACAAGCGCTTCCATGAGGCGCCGTTCTTCTACTGGCTTTACACGCTGCTGATCGCCGGCGGCGCAGCGGTGGTGCTGGTTCCGAATTTCCCGCTCATCAAGTGGTCGATTGAGTCGCAGGCGCTGAACGGGATCCTGTTGCCAGTGGTGATCGTGCTGATGCTGCTGCTCATCAACCGCAAAGATCTGATGGGCGACCAGGTGAATTCACACTGGTTTAACGGAGTGGCGTGGGTGACCGCCGTGGTGGTGAGCATTCTTTCGGTGATTCTGATGGTGCAGCAGTTCTGGCCACACAAGTAGGGATCAAGCCCTTTGCTTTGGACGAAGCGCCGACACAGCCTTCGTTTTCCGGAAAGATTCGAGTCGGGGAAGAACACAAGGTCCCTCGCTTTGCGAGGGATGACAGGTGTTAACCAAACACAAGGTCTTCGCCCGGGATGACAGTTCGTGGCTAGAGGAGTTTGCCTGCGGCCAGGTCGCGCACCAGGTCACGGTCGGCAGCCAGAAAGTCGTAATCCGGCAGGTTGCGGAGTGGCACCCAGCGCACGTCTTCGAAGATCTGGTTGGCGATATTGCCCTCAAAACTGTGCACTGCGAAGAACTGCAGGTCGACCGCGCCGCCGCTGCGGTAGGTGTGGCGGAGATGGGCGATGCGGGTGCCGATGGCCGCGTGAATGCCGAGTTCTTCATCCAGCTCGCGGCGCAGGGCCTGCTCGGGCGACTCGCCGGGCTCGATTTTGCCGCCAGGGAACTCCCATTTCAGACCCATGGGCGAGCCGGCCTTGCGCTGGCAGATCAGCACTTCGTCGCCGCGCAGGATGAGCGCCGCGGCAACGAAGCGGAGGGTTTTCGGCTCCCTGATTTGTGCGGTATCCCCCATATCGTCCCATCGTTTAGACGCAGTTAACCGGGGTTCGATTCCCTTTCAGGGCACGAATCCCGTTGTTGGTACCGAAAACCTCAGGGTGCAGAGCGGAGGCGATGGCGCAGATGCCGTCGACCAGGGTGGGCGCCGGCGTGTTGAGAAGCTCGTCCGTGATGCAGTAGACCCGGCCGCTTTGGACGGCCGCAATGTTCTCCCAGCCGGGCCGGGCGGCGAGCTTTTGGAGCGGCACCCGGTCGCCGGCGCCGCACCATGCGGCGAGAATGACCTCGGGATTGGCGACCGCGACGGCTTCCGGAGTGGTTACTGCGCCCGGCTCGCCCACAAAGACGCCTCCTGCGGCCTCCACCAGTTCCCGAACCCAGCCCTGAGAGTGGATCAATGGCTTACCCCACTCCTCGCAGTAGACCAGGGGCTTGCGCGGAAGGCTGGCTGTCCGGCGGCGAACGTCGTCGATGCTCGCCCGCATTCCGGCGATGATTTCTTCTGCGGACTGCGGGGCTCCGGCAACGGCCGCCGATGAGCCGGATGTCCTGCTCGATGTCGGAGAGTGAATGCGGTGCGAGGGCCAGGACGGGGCAACCCGCTTTCAGGATCGCAGCCAGAGACTCATTGCGATATGGGACCGAGGCGATGACCAGGTCCGGGCGCGCGGCCAGCAGTTCATCGGTGCTGGTCGACCAGGAATCGCGCACGACGCTGATTTGGCGGCGACGTAGTTCTGGTACCGCGGCGACGCAATAGCGAGTGCAGGCGACCAGCAGATCCAGACGGCCTAACGCTCCAAAACGATGGAGACACTGGGCTGCAGGGACGCGATCCTGAGGGTCATTTTGTCTGATCGGCCAGCACGGCTTCCGGATAGAACACCCGCCATCCGCGCTGGGCGGCGATCTCGCAGAGCGCTGGTGATGGATTGACCGGAAACGCGCGCACGGCCATCTCCAGCATGGCAGCATCGTGGATGGAGTTGCCGAAGACCACGTCAGGCTGTGCGATCCCCGCGCGCCGAAGCGCCGTTGCTTTGCCCTCGTCGGTCGGAACGTCGATGAGTTCGCGGGTAATCGTTCCGTGCTCGACGCGCACGCAGGCCGCCAGCACTCTCTCCGGCGGGATATCGAATCGCCGCACTCCCTCTTCGATCACCCAGTTGTTGGTCGAGCTGACGGCCCAGATATCGGATCCGCTCGCTCTGAGGTCAGCCACGAGAGTCTGCATCTCAGGAAAAATCTGGGGCTTGACGTGCGCCGCGACAAACCTGGCCGCAGCGTGCCGCATGGTCTTCTTCGCGCAGGCCTGCATAAACCTGAACCATCTCTCCACAGATTTCCGCCTCCGAAACATGCCCCTCGCGATACAACCGGTGCCGCTTCTCGATCCAGCGCTGGCCTCGCGGGATAGCAAACCGGATTCGATCGACCAGGTCATAAACCCGAGACCCGCGTCACCGCCCCACAGCGTTCCGTCACAGTCAAAGACCGCAATACCGGGCGCCGGGGAGAGAGCGGCATGGCGAAATCCCGCAAAGCTGAAGCGAACTGCCGGACCAGTTTGGAACACGGTCAACCAAACCCTCTGCACTCTACGCTACCAACTTTCGTAACCATGATCGGTGCAAACTTCGCTGCGAGATTGTGAAATCTCCATTGCAATGCATTGAAAACGGGAGTTCTCCGCGGTGAGGCTCTGCAGCGAGCAGTCATGATGGACGAGTGCCTGCACCTCCTAACCGCTGACAAGACCGCTCAGCGACGGCGAAAACAAACCATTGGCGACACCGTGGTTCATCCAACAAGTTACGACCAGAAGAAACAAAACCGCACTTCACTTAGATAGTTCTTGACGACGTATTATCTGCCGTGAATATCCTCCGAGCGGGGGCCTTATCTTTGCAGAGCGACACGAACCCGGACCCCTTCAAAAGACCGAGCGGCGAGGTCGCAGGCATTTCCGGTATCGGCCCCGACATCACGCAGCCGATCGATGCGAGCCATCGGCTGCAGGAGAGCAGAGAACTGTCTCAGCTCTTTATTGAGCATGCGCCGGCTGCGCTTGCCATGCTGGACCGCAAGATGCGCTACATAGCGGCCAGCCGGCGATGGCTCCGCGATTTCGGCCTGAAGGCCGAAGAGGTGATCGGCCGCTCCCACTATGAGGTATTTCCGGAAATTCCTGAACGCTGGAAAGCGCTGCACTGCCGCGCGCTGGCCGGCGAAGACCTGTACAGCGATGAGGATCGGTTTGTCCGCGCCGACTTTTCCATCCAGTGGCTGCGCTGGGAAATACATCCCTGGCGCCTGGCCGATGGAGCGGTCGGCGGAATTCTTATTTTCTGCGAAGACATTACCCAGCAAAAGAAAGACAAGGAACAGCTCCAGCTCGCCGCCAGCTTTTTTACCAATGCGCGCGAAGGCATCCTCATCTGCGATCCGAAAGGCGCCATCCTCGATGTGAACGATATGTTCACCCGCATCACCGGTTACAGCCGCGCCGATGTGCTGGGCCGCAATCCGCGCATTCTCAAATCCGGACGCCAGAGCGATGCCTTCTACGGCGAAATGTGGCGCTCTCTGATGGAAAAGGGGCGATGGTCAGGCGAAGTCTGGAACAAGACTAAAGACGGCCGGGTTTATCCGGAGATGCTGACCATCAGCGCGGTGCACGACCGATCCTCCAGAGTCCAGCACTATGTTGGTCTGTTTTCCGACATCACGCAGAGCAAGGAACAGGAGCGGCAGCTGGAGCGCATGGCTCACTTCGACGCGCTCACCAACCTGCCGAATCGTGTTCTGCTCGCCGACCGTCTGCAGCAGGCTATGGCCCAGGCGCGCCAGCGCGGACAGATGCTGGCGGTCGCCTGCATCGATCTGGACGGCTTTCGCTCCGTAAACGAAAACTACGGCCAGGAGGCCGGAGATCAGTTTCTGATGCGCGTGGCGCAGCGTATGAGACGGGCATTGCGAGAAGTCGATACTTTGGCGCGCATCGGTGGCGACGAGTTTATCGCTGTGCTGAACGATCTGCCCGGCGCCGATGCGGTGCGGCCTGTCCTCGAGAATTTGCTGGCCTGCGCTTCCCAGCCCGAGTTCTGCGGCGAGGCCAGCGTTCAGGTCTCAGCCAGCATCGGAATTGTCTTTTATCCGCAGAACGAAGAGATCGACGCCGACCAGCTGCTGCGCCAGGCCGGGCAGGCGATGTATCAGTCCAAACTTGCAGGAAAGAACCGCTACCAGGTCTTTGACCCTTCGCATGACATCACCATTCGCACCTACCATGAAGACCTGGAACAAATCGGCTGCGCACTTGCGTCCAACGATTTCATCCTGTATTACCAGCCTCGCGTCAACATGAGCACCGGGGCCGTGGTCAGCGCCGAGGCGCTGATTCGATGGCAGCATCCAACGCGCGGGCGCCTGCTGCCCGACATGTTTCTGCCCATCATTGAGAATCATCCGCTCATCGATCGCGTGGGCGAATGGGTGATAGACAAAGCGCTGACGCAGGTGGAGCGCTGGAACCAAAGCGGACTGAAGATTCCGGTGGGCGTTAACATTGCCGCCCATCACCTGCAGCGGCCCGATTTCATCGAAACCCTGCGCAGCCTGCTGGGTGCTCACCCATCGATTTCCCCCTCCATGCTGGAGCTGGAGGTTCTGGAAACCAGCGCCCTTCACGATGTGGCGCGCGTTTCGCACGTGCTGGCCTCCTGCCGCGAGCTGGGCGTCTCGATTGCACTGGATGACTTTGGCACCGGCTATTCGTCTCTGACTTACTTCAAACGGCTCCCTGTAAACACGCTGAAGATCGACCGCAGCTTCGTGCGTGACGTGCTTGACGACCCCGAGGACCTCAGCATTCTCGAAGGCGTGCTGGGCCTGGCCACCGCGTTCGATCGCATGGCCATCGCGGAGGGCGTTGAGACTGTGGCTCACGGCCGCCTTCTGCTCCAGCTCGGCTGCATCTATGGTCAGGGCAATGGCATTGCCCGTCCGATGCCGGGGGATGCTCTGCCCGCGTGGTCGGCAACATGGAACCCCGATCCCGCATGGCTAAATGTTGCATCGGTGGCGCCGCGTAAACGCTCGCTCGTTCATGCCGCGGTGGCACACAGGGCCTGGGTGGCGGCCATGGAATCGTTTCTCCTCGGCCATCGACGGGTACCGCCCACGCTCGATCCGCACCGTTGCCGGTTTGGCCGATGGCTCGACAGTGAGCGTTCCAGCGCGATTGGCAGCGGAACGGCATTTCTCGAGGTTGAGAGCCTTCACCAGCGGAGCCACGAACTCGCCGACCTGGCTTCCGCGTGGGAGCCATCCGCCTCCGGCGCCGATGTGCAGGCGCAACTGGGCGAGCTTCACCTCCTGCGTGACAAACTTCTCGAGAAGATGAACCTTCTGTTATGCGATTCCGCCTGATTTGGCGAACTTCACGCTACCCTGCCCCGGAGACGCTTCAGACGGGAGAGGATTTCGCCGGTTTCTTCGATCTCTTCTGCCAGTTGCGGGTCCGTTTGCATGGCCACGGCATCCTCTGTGGGCATCCACAGGCCGCCTTCTTTTTTGGCGGAAACAACGTAATCGTTGAAGCGGACCGTGTAGCTCCCGTCCGGAAGTTCCTGCGGAGCATCGATCACACTGCAATGGGTAAAGATCACTCGAGGTGTGCCGGAAACAGACTCCTTCATGGCCAGCATCTCGCATGGCTGCTCATACCCCATGCCGCTGAGCAATCCATGAATCAGAACAACTGAGCGCATCGTCGTTTCCTTGCCCGTTCGGGGAGTCAGCCTGGTTGCTGTGCGAGGGATGCCCTGGCAATTTTCTGAGTTGGCTGCGTCATTGATGTTTCTGCAAAGAGCGTGGTTACTGCCGGAATCCGACAGCCCCGCGGCACGATCGCCTACCATGAAAGCGTGACTGAATTTGGCGAGCGCTTGCAGAGGGTGGAACAGGATATCGCCGAGGCATGCCGCCGTTCCGGGCGCCCACGCGAAGAGGTCCGTCTGATGGGCGTCTCCAAGATGCATCCCCCTGAACGAATTGCCGACGCGGTCCACGCGGGGCTCACACTGTTCGGGGAGAATCGCGTTCAGGAATTTGAATCGAAGCGCGATCGGCTTACACAACTCGGCGTCGCAGGAGCCGAAGTGCATCTCATCGGCCACCTCCAGTCGAACAAGTCAGCCCGCGCCGCGGAGATCTTCCACGCTGTCGACAGCGTCGACTCCATGCGTGTGGCCGAGCGGCTCAACGACGCGGCAGGCAAGCTGGGCAAAGCGCTGCCCGTGCTGATCGAAATCAAACTCAGCGCGGAGCCCACCAAGAGCGGCGTCGAGCCAGGCTCCGCGGAGCTGGAGTCTCTGCTCGAGCGGCTGCCGCATTGGTCCCATCTGGACATGAAAGGACTGATGACCATCGCTCCCCTCGATGAAAGGCCGGCCACAGCACGGACCTGCTTTCGCCAGTTACATCTGCTGCGCAACGATCTGGCGAGACGGTATCTGCACCTCGACTTTCGTGAGCTCTCCATGGGCATGTCCGGCGACTTCGAGATCGCTATCGAAGAAGGATCGACGCTGGTCCGCATTGGAACGGCACTTTTCGGCGAGCGCCTGCGCGAGCCCTGATCCGGCAATGACAGCTTCCATTCCGATCCGCGATACTCGTGAGGGCGCGAAGCTGACGGTTCGGGTCACGCCTCGCGCCAGTCGCACGTCGGTGGACGGCGTGATCGGCGACGGGAACGGCGCGGCATTGAAAATTGCGCTGCAGGCACCTGCCATTGAGGGCCGCGCCAACGCCGCACTGATTGAATTTCTTTCGGAGTTGCTCAGGATCCCGCGGTCAGCGATTGAAGTCACCGGCGGCCAGCACGCGCGCAGCAAGACGATTCTCGTACGTGGTAAAAAGGCAGCTGAATAACAGCGGTGCTGGAGACAGTGCTCGCGGCGAACAAAACATCGCGCGGTGACTCTCAGGCCTAGCTCGCTTTCCTCTTCTTCTGCGCAGCCGGTTTCTGCGCTGTCGACCGTTCCGGCGGCTTCTTCTCTTCGGGAGGCGGCTGTTTAGCGTCCGCCATGCTCTTGCGCAGGGCTTCCATCAGGTCGATTACCGGCGCCAGCTTCTTTTTGGGCAGCTTCGACGGCGCCTCAACCTGGCCCTGCTTGCTCTCAATCAGCTGCTCCACGCGGCCTTCATACTCATCCTTGAAGTTCTCCGGATGGAAATCCGCTGTCAGCTGTTTCATGAACTGCTCGGCCAGCTCCACTTCCGCCTTCTGCACTTCCACGTCCGGCTGGTTGTCGTATTCGGCGACGGCGCGAATTTCTTCGGGGTAATAGAGCGTGTGCAGCACGAGACCTTTTTCGAAGGGCCGGATCATCACAATCTGTTCGCGCTGGTGCAGCGTGATCTTCGCAATCGCGCCGAGCTTCAGTTGCTGCATGCCTTTGTGGATCAGCGAATAGGCGCGCCGCCCAGGATCCTCGGCAACCGTGAAGTAAGAAGTCTGGTAGTACAGCGGATCGACTTCTGGCAGCTGGACAAACTGCACAATCTCCATCGTCTCTGACGACTGCGCCTCGAGCGCTTTCAGCTCCTCATTCGACACGATGACGTAATTCTCCTTGTCGATGGGGTAGCCCTTCACCAGTTCGCTGCGTTCAACGACGCGATCGCAGGTGGGGCAGTATGTCTGCTGCTTAATGCGCGAGCCGCAAACCTGATGGATCTGGTTGAAGCTGACGTGGTGCTCGCGCGCCGCCACGAACAGGCGAATCGGCACCGAGATCAGTCCGAACGAGATGTAGCCTTTCCAGACGGTTGAAGCCATAGGGACCAAAGAATATCGCAGGGAAAAACTCACGAGAAATGAAAAAGTGGGCAGGAATCGGGACAATTACTTCCCACTTCGCCCTCTGTTCGCCCCACACTCGTGCCGAAGCGAGGTTCCCGTTGGGCCTGTTCCCCTATTTCGCTCTTGGATGCGTGCGGTCGTAGACTTCGGCCACCTGCCCCACGGTCAGCTGCGTGTAGCGTTGGGTGGTCGAGAGCCGCTCGTGTCCAAGCAGCTCCTGGATGGCTCGCAGGTCCGCGCCTTCCTCCAGCATGTGCGTGCCAAAGGCATGCCGAAGGGTGTGAGGATGAACATCCGCCGACAGGCCATGGGTCAGCGCGATGTGCTTCACGATGCGGCCCACGCTGCGCGTCGTCAGGCGGCAGTTGCCGCGCAGCCGCAGATTCAGTAACAGTGCCGGTGACGATTTCCCAGCTGCGGAGAGTTTTTGCTGGCGGAGAGGCAAGTAGGCTCGCACGGCCTGCGCCGCGGCATCTCCCAGGGGCACATAGCGCTGCTTTCGCCCCTTGCCGCGAACCAGGATCGCGTCATTGGCCCAGTGAATATCAGCGAGGTCGATGCCCACCAGTTCCGCATTGCGAATCCCGCATCCGTACAGCAGTTCGAAGATCGCCCGATCGCGCTCCGGCCATGTCGCCGCATCGTCCGCCGCGGCTTCTACAACGCGATTCATCTCTTCGATGGTGGGCACACGCGGCAGATGCTTCGGCAGCTTCGGGGTCGCCACCAGTGCCGCCGGGCTCTGCTCTACCAGTCCCTGCCGAGCCAGCCACTTGAACCATGACCGGATCGCGGCCAGCGCCCGCGCTACTGAGGCTTTCGACAATCCCCGCCCGTACAGCTCTGCGAGATACGCGCGAATATGCTGATGTTCGATGCGGCGAACTGCGAGCTTCGCGCCAAATTTTCCGACTGCGTAATCGGCGAATGCGTGAAGCTCGCGTTCATAGGCGCGCACCGTATGCGGGCTGGCATTTCGCTCAGCGGCGAGCATTGCCAGGAACGCATCAACCTGCTGCACGACCATCGGCATTCCGCGACTCCGCGCTCTGTTCATTGCCCCACTCGCTTTGCCCGCGGATGATGCTCGCGATGCACCGCCTTCAGGCGTCCCAGGGCCAGATGCGTGTAAACCTGGGTGGTCGCAATATCGGCGTGGCCGAGCAGGGTTTGTACCGTTCTCAGATCCGCGCCCCGCTCCACCATGTGGGTGGCGCAGCTGTGGCGCAGCATGTGTGGGCTGGCCCCGTGATCGCTCTGCTTCACCAGCCGCCACACCCATCCTCGGCTGAGCGGCGCGCCGCGCGAGGAGAGAAACAGGCGGCTGGTTGGTTTTTTCTCCAGAGCCGGCCGTCCTCGTTTCAGATATTCGTTCAGCGCCTCGATTGACGCCCGCCCCAGCGGCACGATGCGCTCCTTATCTCCCTTGCCGCGAACGAGCGCGCGCCCGGCTTCGAGCGAAAGATCGGCGACATTGAGCCCCGTGAGCTCGGAGACGCGCAGCCCGGCCGCATATAACAGCTCAAGGATCGCGCGATCCCGCAGCGCCACAGCATCCGCCTGGGGATGGTCCGCCGCCAGCGCCGCGCGATCCATCATTGCGTCGACCTCGACTACCGCGAGCGATTTCGGCAGCACCTTCCAGGTTGCGGGAGACTCCAGGTTCAGCGTGGGATCGCGCTTGATGCGTTTGTCGAGCAGCAGCCATCGGTAGAAGCCGCGCAGGCACGATAGCTTACGGGCAGCTGACCGCGATTCCACGCCATGTTTTCCCAGGTGCTCCAGAAATCCGGACACCCGCCGTTGCGTTGCGTTCGGCAGAGTGGCAGCCTGATCCTCCAGATACTCTGCAAATTGCAGCAGGTCGCGTTGGTATGCTTCGCAGGAAAGCGGGCGCAGGCCTTTCTCGACGCGCAGATAGGCGACGTACTCACGAATCAGCTGTGAATTGCCTGGCCCGGGATGGCGCGCACCGCCCACGTATCCATTATCGAAGCGCGAGGAGGCCTGGGTGAGTATCGAACCAGGTTCGGGTGACTTCAGGACTCACGATAGTTGAGCAGCAGGACTCCGATCAGGATCAGGCAAACCGGCCACAACCATGCGGCCAATCTGCTTGTGCGCGACTCCTCGACCGTTGCGCCCGCATCGTCGAGACGCAATTCCAGCCATCTCCCCCATCCGGCAGCAGCACCAAGGATCGCAATCGGCGTGTGGCTCAGCTCCGCGAACACCTCATCGGTTCCTTCGCCCAGCGCGTGAGTGTGGGTCAGCAAAAGGGCTCCGCCAGCCGCGCACAGCAGCGGAAAAACAAATCGCGCCCACGCCCAGTGCAGGCGATGCGTCTCGACGCCCCACTCAAAAACTGCGAATACGCCAATCAGAAGCGCATACACCCGATGCTCCAGCACGTCGGGGGCGGTAAAACTTGCCCAGAACGGACGCGGCCCCAGCGGCCAGCACTCCGGGTCGGCGCGTAGAAGAATGAACACCGATAACCCAAGAAACAGCAGCGGCCACCAGCGCGCCCACCGCTGATGCGGCAATCGCGCAATTAGCGCCAGCAAGCCCGCAGCAAGGACGATGAGCCCCGCCCAGTGGTGGTTGTAGTCAGACCACGCGCGGTCGTTCGCATCGCTCGCGCTGCCGCCGGTAAACGTCGCCTCCCGCACGGCCACGCTGAGCGGAGTTGGGGGCGCCAAGTCGGAAAACGCCGGCGTACGAAAGCTGGGCCGACGCCACTCCATCCTCTCGATCACCTGATGCCCGGTGAGCGTATCCTGCGGCGTCTCATCCACCGAGGGCGACTGTGCAGTGAGTGAAGCGGCGGCCAGAATCACCGTGAATCCCAGCCCGATTTCCGTCTCGCTGAATCGCCTTAGCCGGAACAGCAAGGGTGCGGGATCGGTTTCGAGCTTTCGCAGCGCCAGAAAATTCCCCGCGCCCAACGCCAGGATCAGCGCCGTGAGCATGATTTTGGCTGACAGCAGAATTCCGTACGACGTCTCGCACAGCGCCGCCCACGAACCCGCATAGAACCACGCGAGGCCTGCACCGGCAAGAATAAGCACTGCGACGCCGACCACTGCCATCGTGGAAAACCGCCGAGCCATCCGCCGCGAAAGATCCGGATTGCCGCTTAGCCGCAACGCGATCAGCAGGAACGGAAGCCCCCCAATCCACGCCGCCATGCCGAGATGATGCGCCGCCGTGAAAGCCAGAAGCAGCGGCCGATGATCCATGCGCGACGCGGCGTGGCTGAGCGAAACCGCCGCACCGAGGGCCACCAATCCCGCGAATGCAGCCGGGTTCAACTTTGCGGTAAGCCGCAAAAGCAGCGACATCGCGAGAGCAGCGGCGGCGAAGACGATTCCCGCAACAAAGTAAGCCGCGGACACTACATCGCGCAGCCCCATACCGGAGTTGTTCGTCAGCATGGCCGAGGTGGTGGCAATGAGCGCGAGTTGGGTCAGCGCGAGGCCCAGCGCAAATCGCGACGCAGTCCGCCGCAGCCGCTGCTGGGCCTCAGGCGCCAGCCCTGCCGGCCGTGCACAAATGAACAGAAAGAAGACGCCGCCGAGGGCCAACGCCTCCAGCGCGAAGGAAAGTGCCCGCAGGAGAAGAGAGAGAAGGTCGAAGTCGCGGACGAACCAGATCACTTATTGCACGCTGAAGGGAATCTCACCGCGTGTGATGTGTCCGTCGGTAGAGAGCGCCTGCCAGCGCAGCGTGTAGTTGCCTGGCTTCAGCGTCGCATGTGCATTGAGCGTGGTCGGCGTATGCTGCGTGTCGCGCACCAGGGTTACCGACCCGTTCTGTGTGACGAGCCCCAGGGTCGAGTGCACGCCATCGACACGAGAATTGAATTGCAGCTCGATCGCAACATCCGGTCCGTGAACCGTCGCATTCGCGGCAGGGGAACTGGAAAGCAGGTGGGCATGCGCCAGCGCAAGGCGCGGCAGCAGCAACAGACCAAAGAAAATTAACGCAACGACCAGAACTCGTTTCATCGGCATGGCTCCAGCAATCTCATCATCTCTTCCTGCGAATCAGGATCACGTCAACACCTTCCTGGCTACTACCGCGACGCGGCCCGCACCGACTTCCCGCTGATCTCCGCCGCCCGCGCCTCGGCATAGGCCGCCGCCCCCATCAGCGCCGCTCGGCTCTCCAGAATAATGCGCACCGGCGTATCCACCAGAAGCTCGCTCAACCGGCCCTTATCAGTGAAAGCCTGCATGAATACCCCGCTGCGCATCGTCTTGACCATCTTCGGCGCGATGCCGCCGCCCAGATACATTCCGCCCGTGGCAAGTACCTTCAGAGCCATGTTGCCGGCCTCGGCGCCGTAAGACGCCGCGAACATCCCTACCGCCTTTGCGCACAGCGCGCTCTTCCCATCTTCGCCGACCTCGGTGATCACCGCATTCGGATCACCGGCCTCCATTTGCTTTCTGAGCCACGAAGGTTCTTCCATGCGCTTCTCATCCCGCAGGAAGGTGTAGATGTTCGTCAATCCCGGGCCTGACACCACGCGCTCGAAGCTGACGCGCCCGTTGAGTTTCTGCATCAGCCATTCCAGCAGCTCGATCTCCAGCTGATTGCGGGGCGCAAAATCGCAGTGCCCGCCCTCCGATGCCATCGGTACATGGGTCTTGCCGTTCCACACCAGTGCGGCTTCTCCGAGGCCAGTGCCCGCCGAAACCAGCGCCTGGTGCCCTACCGCGGAAGCATCACCGTCGTTCAGCACCAGGATTTGTTCCGGTGTCAGTTCCGGAATCCCGTACCCGTTCGCTTCCAGATCGTTAATAAGAAAAAGATGTGCGATGTTCAGCCTGGCTGACAGTTCGTGGGTGTCCAGCACCCATGGAAGATTGGTGAGGCGGAGCCGCCCGCCGCGCACCGGACCCGGCACTCCAAAACATGCTGCCGTGATTTCCGGGTTTGCATTTTCCGTCAGAAAACGGCGCACAATTTCTTCCAGTCCGCTGTAATCATGCGCGGGAAAGCGCTCATCCCGAACAAGGACCAGCTGACGGCGCTCGAATCCGTAGAGAGCCAGATCGACCTTGGTGCCTCCCACGTCACCGGCGAGAATCATCGTTGGATCTCCAGCGTTCCCACACCATCGGCGCCCGGCGCGGGCAAATGCGCGGCCGCCGCGGTATCCAACAAAAACAGCAGCCGTCCGTTCTGCGGCTGGATCAGCTGCGAAGGCAGCGTCTCCGGATCGTAAGGTCCGCGCAGCACGCGGCCCAGCGGATCGGCTTTCGACGCCCCATCGATCAGGAAAAATACATCGCGGGCTGCGTTGATCACCGGCCAGGTCAGGGTCACACGCCAGCTCTGCTTCTGCTGCGGCACGTGGTTTGCAATCGCGATGCGGATCATCTCATGCAACGCCGCGGTGTGGGGAAACAGCGAGGCGCAATGGCCGTCATCGCCCATGCCCAGCTGCAGTACATCGAAGACCGGACCCTGCGCGCCCTCCAGCCGAAAATGCCCGCGAATCGCCGACTCATAGCGTGCCGCTGCCTGTTCAGGATCCAACTCGCCCTCGATGCGGATGGCATGCTCCGGCGGCAGCGGAACCCGGTCCAGCAGAAGCTCGCATGCCACACCAAAGTTGCTGTCGGCGTTCTCCGGAGGGACGCAGCGCTCGTCAACCCAGAAGATCCACAGCTTATCCCAGGGAATTGCGGCGCGATACGGCTCCCGAGGATCGGCCAGCAGCGAGAAGACCGGCTTGGGGCTCCCGCCGCCCGAAATCGCGATGCGCGCGATCCCTCGCGCCGAGACAGCAGTCTGAATTCCCTGAACGAAGCGCTCCGCAGTCGCTCGCGACAACGCGTCCTGCTCCGTGAAGACGCGGTACTCGACGTGAATGTTCTTTGCCATTTTTGCCGTACGCGAAGGACCTTAGTTACGCATCAATCCGTTTCCGGTGCGAAACGGCATTCTATCGCGGCAGAGTGGACCTGCGGGCTCAACCGTCTAGGGCGTGGCCGGCGGATACCAAACGTGCGCATCGCGGCCAATCAACTCATCGCCGCACTCCGGCCCCCACGTACCCGCCGCATAGTTGGGGAACGTCTGCGGATACTTCTTCGCCCAGGCGTCGAGCACCGGCGTGTAAAGCGCCCACGTCGTTTCCACGCCCTCGCGATGGGCAAACAGCGTCGCATCGCCCAGCATCGCATCCAGCAACAGCCGCTCATAACCATTCGCCGATGACGACCCAAACGCCTGCGCGTAGCTGAAGTCCATGATCACCGGGCAAACTGCCATCTGCGGTCCCGGCGCTTTGGCGCCAAACCGCAGCGAGATACCCTCGTCCGGCTGGATGCGCATGGTGATCATGTTGGGCTGAATGTCGGTGCACGGCCCGTGCATATGCGCGCCAAAAAGTAAC
Organism: uncultured Acidobacteriaceae bacterium; assembly: GCA_963788905.1. Taxonomy (GTDB): domain Bacteria; phylum Acidobacteriota; class Terriglobia; order Terriglobales; family Acidobacteriaceae; genus Palsa-343. Next base: position 167,562 of record CAWBIO010000008.1, on the reverse strand, counting down.
ATTGGCGGTTGCTTGAATTGCACTGTAATCTCGGTCACCCGGCTGGCCAGCCGCTTGCCGGCCCGCAGATAGAACGGAACGCCCGCCCAGCGCCAGTTGTCGATCTCCAGCCGCAGCGCTGCATAAGTTTCGGTCTGCGACTTTGGGTCCACGCGATCTTCTTCGCGGTATCCCTTGACCATCTGGTCGTCCACGATGCCGGGACCGTACTGGCCGCGCACGCAGTCGAAAATGTTGATGGGTTTAATTGAGTTCCACAGCTTGATCTTTTCGCGGCGCACCGCGTCGGCGCCAAAGTTCGCTGGCGGCTCCATGGCCACAAACGAGAGCAGCTCCATCATGTGGTTCTGCACCACATCGCGCAGAGCCCCGGCCTTTTCATAGAAAGGCCCGCGTCCCTCGATCCCGATGCTCTCGGCCGCGGTGATCTGCACGTGATCCACGAGATTGCGATTCCAGATCGGCTCGAATATCCCGTTGGCAAACCGGAACACCAGCACGTTCTGCACGGTTTCCTTGCCGAGGTAGTGATCGATCCGGAAAATCTGGCTCTCGCTGAAGACGGTGTCGACGTCGTCGTTCAGTTCCTTCGCGCTCTCCAGATCGTGCCCGAAGGGCTTCTCGATGATGATCCGCACCGTGCCCACTTCCGGCTTCGCCATGCCGTGCGTGCCCAGGCGATGCACGATGTCGGCGAAGTAATCCGGCGCGGTCGCCAGGTAGAAGAGCCGGTTGCCGCGCGTGCCATTATCGCGGTCACATTGCTCCAGCAGGGACTTCAGCGCCTGGTAGCCCTGATCGTTGTCGAAATCCATCGCGTGGTAGCCGACCTTGCCGATGAATTCATCCAGCTTCGCGTCTGCCTTGTCGACCCCGCCGAACTGCACGATTCCCTGGCGCATATCGTCGGCGAAGCTCTGCCCAGATCGCGGCGCGCCACGCCCACGATGCGGAAATGACCGGGCAGCAGCCCCGCCTGCTCCAGATGGAAGAGTGCGGGCAGGAGTTTGCGCTTGGTCAGGTCGCCCGAAGCCCCGAAAATGACCACCGCGGTCGGCTCGGGAATGCGTTCCTTCACCTGGGACGCAGCCTGTTTCACGTCCTCCGGAGAAATCCTCACTTCGGTTGTCGCCATCGAGTTCCCCTTTCGACCCTGCCCGGTGTTCGCGCGAATTGCCTACGCTGCGGCTTCTTTCTCCGACTTGACGGCATGGCCGCCAAATTCGTTGCGCATGATCGCCAGCATACGATCGGTAAAGTTGTATTCTTCGCGGCTGCGAATGCGGCGCAGCAGCGACTCAGTGATCACCGGAGCAGCCACGTTCAGGTTGATCGCCTCGAATACCGTCCAGCGCCCTTCGCCGGAGTCCTCGACGTACGGCTCCAGGCCCTTCAGCTCGGGATTCTTGCACAGCGCATCGGCGGTCAGGTCCAGCAGCCACGAGCGGATCACGCTTCCGTAGCGCCAGATTTGCGCAATCTGCGGCAGATCCAGCTCCATTTCCTTCTTCTTCTCCATGATGGCGAAGCCCTCGGCAAAGGCCTGCATCATGCCGTACTCGATGCCGTTGTGGATCATCTTCACGAAGTGACCGGCGCCGGAAGGTCCCACGTGCCCCCATCCCTTGTCTTTGGCCGGCGCCAGCGTTTCGAAGATCGGATACAGGCGCTCGACCACCGCATCGTCGCCGCCGATCATCATGCTGTATCCCTCTTTCAATCCCCAAACGCCGCCCGAGGTTCCTACGTCGACAAAGTTGAATCCCTCCGGCTTCAATTCCGCATAGCGGCGCTGGCTCTCCTGGTAGTTGGAGTTTCCGCCGTCGATAAACGTGTCGCCCTTCTGCATCAGCGGCTTCAGCTTCGCAATGGTGTCGTCTACCGGCTTGCCCTGCGGCACCATGATCCAGATCGCGCGCGGCGCGGCCAGGTTCTTCACCAGATCTTCGAGCGACGAGACGCCCAGCGATCCGGAATCCGTCAGCCGCTTCACCGCCTCGGCGCTGAAATCGAACCCAACAACCTTGTGTCCGCCCAGGCGCAGCCGCTCCGCCATGTTGCCGCCCATCTTGCCCAGCCCGATAATTCCCAGTTCCATCGCTCCATCCTCCTCAACTTTCACTCCGGAATTCGCTGCGCTCACCAAACCTAAGCTTGTTGCACTTTCAGTCTGTGAAATCGATCCGGCTCCGGCACAGACCCCCAGACGCGCGAGATCGTCCGCCAGCTTGACGGAACCTTCGTAGCGGATCGCATGAATTCCCAGCGACGCCGCAGCGGCCACATTTTCCGGGCGATCGTCGATAAAAACCGCGTGCTCCGGATCGCGCTCCAGCACATCCAGTGCAATCTGATAGATTCTCCGGTCCGGCTTCCGCACTCCCAGGTAGCAGGAGCTGAAAAACGCGTCGAACTCGTCCAGAAGATTGAACTTTCTGAGCCGGTATTCGTTCATCGCGCGCGCTTCATTGTTCACCGTTGCCAGCACATAGTCTTCCGATGCGGACAGCTGACGAAGGATTCCCAGACCGCTGTCGGGGAGCACCTTCGACTGCTCCTTCATGGCATCGAGAAACTCGGCAGGGGTAAAACTGCGCGCTTTATAAAAAACCGTCTGCTTCAGATAATCGTCAGCGCTGATCTCGTCTCTTTCCCACGCCTGATCCACCTCCGCGTGACGAGGCTCGAATTCAGCCGAATCCAGGCCAAAGCGCTCCAGCACCGCATCGCGCTGCTGCCGATCCCAGCCATTGGTCAGCAGGACGCCGCCGATATCGAACAGAATGGTGCTGATGCCGTCCATGGCATCTCCATGGTTGAATTGTTGGCCTTGCGGAACTCGAGAACCCTGGGGACTGGTGGAATTTTAGGGCTTTCCTGTTTCCCGCATGTTACGAGATTCGATTGCCTTCACTTTGTTGAGCCGCCGCACGAATCGTTCTTCCTGCGACTGGAACTTTGCGTCAAGAAATGCTGCCACCAGGTCGAATGCGAGCTCCTGGCCGATGATCCTCGCGCCCAGAACCAGAACGTTCATGTCGTCGTGCTCTACGCCCTGGTGCGCGGAGTAGTGATCGTGGCACATGCACGCGCGGATGCCCGGCATCTTGTTGGCGGCCACGCATACGCCTACACCGCTGCCGCAAATCAGAATCCCGCGTTCGGCCCGGCCCGCCTGCAGCGCCCGCCCCACTGCCTCGGCAAAATCCGGATAATCCGAAGGCTCAGTGTTGAACGCTCCAAGGTCGATGACCTCGTGCCCCAGCCGCTCCAGATAACCCCGAACTTCTTCCTTGAGAAGATACCCTGCGTGATCTGCCGCAATCGCCAGCTTCATGATTACTTCCCCGCCAGCGCCGGCTCGGCTTTGCGCGCCCGCTCCACCAGAGCCTTCGCCCGGGCGACTACGTTATCCGTTCCGAAGCCCAGTTTCTCCAGCACCGTTACTCCGGGGGCCGATGCCCCGAACCGATCGAGGCCAATCACATCGCCGTCACGGCCAACGTATTTCCACCACCCCAGCGTCGCCCCGGCCTCGATCGCCAGCTTGGGCAGGTGATCGGGGAAGATCGACGCTTTGTAGCTGTCGGATTGCTCCTCGAAAATGTGGGTGCTGGGCATGGAGACTACCCGCGTCACAATTCCGTCCTTTTTCAGCTGTTCTGCGGCGCGTATTGCCGGCCACAACTCCGCGCCCGTGCCCACAATCAGCAGATCGGGCGAATCGCTGCCCGGCTCCACAATGTAGGCTCCCTTGCGCACGCCCTCGAAAACGCGATACTTCACTGGATCGAGGATCGGCAAATCCTGCCGCGAGAACGCCATGAATGCCGGACCCTTCCGCTCCAGCGCGAGTCCCCACGCCGCCGACGTTTCATTCGCGTCCGCTGGGCGAAAATCGGTCAGACGTGGAACCGCCCGCAACATCGTCAGCTGCTCTACCGGCTGATGTGTCGGTCCGTCCTCACCCAGCCCAATCGAATCGTGCGTGAACACGAAAATCGAGTGCACGTTCATCAGTGCCGCCATACGGATTGCCGGCTTGGCATAATCGCTGAACACAAAGAAGGTCGAGCCATATGGGATCAGCCCGCCGTGCGCGGCCATGCCGTTCACCATGGCGCACATCCCGAATTCCCTCACGCCGAAATAAATGTTGTCTCCCTTCGGATCGAGATGGAAATTCGCACTGTCTTTGATCACCGTCTTGGTTGAAGTCGAGAGATCGGCTGCGCCGCCGAACAGCTCCGGCACATATTTCGCAAAGGCGTTCATCACAGTGTTGCCAGCCGAACGCGTTGCAACCTGCTTGCTGTCTGCCGGGAACTGGGGCAGGCTCTGCGCCCATCCATCCTTCAGGCGGCCCTCCTGAACCCGCTCATACTCCACCGCCAGGTCCGGGAACTCCTTCTTATATTTGGCGAACAGCGCGTTCCAGTCCGACTCTTCCTTTGCTCCGCGGTCCACGGCCTGCAGCCAGTTCTTCGCAGCATCTTCGGGAACCCAGAATGTTTTGTCCTCGGGCCAGTTCAGATTTTTCTTCGTCTGCTTCACCGCTTCAGCGCCCAGTGCCTCGCCATGCGCCTTGTTGGTCCCGGCTTTTGGGCTGCCGTACCCGATCACAGTCCGCACCGCAATCAGCGATGGCTTGTCTTTCACAGCCTGCGCCGCTTCAATCGCCTTCGAAATCCCCTCAAGGTCGTTGCCGTCCTGCACAATCTGCACATGCCAGTGGTAGGCCTCAAAGCGCTTCAGCACATCTTCAGTAAAGGAAAGCTCCGTCGGTCCGTCGAGCGAGATGAGATTGTCGTCGTACAGGTAAATCAGCTTGCCCAGCCCAAGCGTCCCGGCCAGCGACGCCGCCTCGTGCGAGACGCCTTCCATCAGATCGCCGTCGCCACACATCCCGTAGGTGTAGTGATCGACCACGTCGAAGCCTGGGCGGTTGAACTGCGCAGCCAGATGCCTCTCCGCCATGGCCATGCCCACGCCCATCGCAAATCCCTGCCCCAGCGGGCCGGTCGTCACTTCCACGCCGTCGGTGTCGCCGTACTCCGGGTGCCCGGGCGTCCTCGATCCCCATTGCCGGAACTGCTTCAGATCGTCGATGGTCAGCTCGTAGCCGGTCAGGTGCAGCACTCCGTAAAGCATTGCCGACGCATGCCCGTTCGAAAGCACAAAGCGGTCGCGATTCGTCCACTTTGAGTGCTTCGGATTGTGGCGCATGTATTTGTGAAACAGCAGATACGCGATCGGCGCGTCCCCCAGCGGCGCTCCCGGATGCCCGCTGTTCGCCTTCTCCACCGCATCAACGGCCAAAAACCGCAGGGCGTTAATCGACAACTGGTCGAGTTCGTTCATAGTCCTCGCTTCTCCTTCGTGGGTTGGCTGCGTGGAAACGGTGGGAACCACCGGACGATCAATCTTGATTCTCGCTCTCATCCTTTGGATGACGCAAACGCGACCGCCGTCTCAGGAAGGCGGCTCCAGTTCCACTTCAAAATTGCGGCCTTCCCATCGATTCTCGTCCGGCCAGAACAGAGTAAAGGAAAGCGCGCCCCTTTGCTCCGGGCTGGTCGGCAGATCGGCATACGATCCGGCGAAGCCCACCTGGGTGCTGTCCAGGTGGTTCGTGGTCTTCCAGTTGTCCGGCGTCCAGGTCACCTGGAAGCGCGAGGCTGAGGTAATCCTAAGATTCTTGCCCGCCGGCATCTGCCGGATCTGACGCCGAATCTTGAACACCTCGATCCGGCTCGGCGGATGGTTCTCTTGTGCGTATCGCTGCTCCACCACCGGGATCAGATCGAAAACCACGGCCATCATGCGTCGAGCGCAGCAGCTTCAGGTACTCCGAATGCGCCCACACCAGCGGCATCGCCGACCCCGCCGGCCCTCCCAGCACCAGTCCGTTGCAGTCGGGCTCGTCCCAGATCTGCTCCGGCAGCATGCCTCCGCTCGAGGCGAAGTTCTCAATCGTCCTAATCAGCCCACCAACGTCGCGCCCCGCCGCCAGCTCGTAGTGCGCCCGTTCGCCCACCAGCAGCGGCCACGCGTGCCCCTTTCCCCACCCCAGGAATGGCCCGCCGTCTTCTCGTTGCCCATAGCCATCGTGGTTGTAACGCCGCCAGCATGGACCCTTCGGCGTCTCCACCTTCAACACCCGATCCACCACCTTCAGCGAATCCACAATCAGCGGATCGTCCGCCCGCCGAATCCCGTAACGAACCAGTTCCAGAAATCCGGCATCCACAATCTCCCGCGCCTCAAATTCCGACTGCTCGACCAGGAGGAAGGTTGTTGATGTGGACCATTTCTTTCCCGCATTCTTCATGCGCATAGGGCTCCCCGCACTCCGGCGGCCGAATTCGCATGTAGTGCCGTTTCACCTCCGGATCGAGCACGCCATTGTTGGTCACCGTCCAGTCTTCCAGGTGGCTCTCGGCCCAGTCGGCATGCTGTTCCAGAAAACCTGCCAGCTCCGGTGCGTCATGCGCTCGCGCCAGGTCCGCCGCGCAGATCAGCCCCGCAATCACTGCGGCCATCGTCGATGGCGAATATCCCGCCGCCTCTTCCCAGCGTTCCTGCTGCGTTACCGGCGCATAGCGCACCAGAAAGCCCGCCGCGCGCTCGACAAACGGAAAGACGGGAAAATTGCCCAGCGCATCGCGCTTCCAAAGCCGCCACGCCAGGATGATGGGAAACGCAACCTCGTCCAGCTGGATCCCCGTCCAGTAGGGATCGCCGTTTACCCAGAAATTCTGCGAGAACCCTCCGTCCGGCATCTGCGTGCAGGCCAGATAAACGAGCGCACTCAGCGCCGTCTCCATCCGCCCGCAGGCCATCAGCGCCGTCGCCGTCTGCACCATATCGCGGGTCCACACCAGGTGGTACCCGCCCAGATCGTCGTCGCCCTTGGCATAGCCCCACGGAATCGACGCGGACGCAATGAACGCTCCGCCGTAGGTCTTGTCCTCGTGGGCCAGCACCTCGTTATGGCTGATCTGCAGCAACCTTCCGCCATCTCCCGAATGCTCGGCCAGCTCCTTCGGCGTTGCCACCCGATGCCATTGTTCGATGAAGCGCGACAGATGTTCCTCGAATGGCATCGCCAACGATCCCGCCATCGCCGCCAGCGCGGCGTGATGCCCTTCCCCCAATCCGATGGCCAGCGTGAACTCCCGCGTGTGCATTGGAATCTCGCCCATGACAGCGATGTTGCCGTTAAGTGCCGACCCGAATTCCCAGTCCATTTTGAAGTTCTGCTTCAGGTCCTGCCAGCCGTCGCTCGCCCCCACATATCCACAGCTGGCGCGGCTGAAACCACAGTCCGCACTCATCGCCAGCGACATGTTCTCCTTCCACGCCAGCACCACCCGTTTGCCGGCTACGTCCACCACTCGCGCGGAATTGCCCATCCCGCCGCCCTCCAGGTGCGGCGAGAGCAGCGCGTATACATGCAGCCGGTCCAGCAACTCCTCATCGCCCTCGAGCCGCACATGCACCAGCACCACCGGACAGTGCGGATCGCTGATCATCTTCCGCACCAGCGTGTAACGGCCTTCGCGATCCCGGTTGTGGACGCAGACCGCCAGCGCATCGGAATCGATGTAGTCGAATTCGTGGATCAGGTCGCGCCGCTCTTCGTGGAAAAACGTCTCCCCATCCGTGATGAGGAACTCCATGTCGCGGATCTGCGGCCGATCGATGGTGGGAGAGTAAATCTCGTTCAGGATGCCGTGCGAAACCGTGAACCAGATCTTGCTCGAGGCTGCGTAGGCCGTGGCCACCGCGTCCTTGGCGCTTGAAGTCCAGCGCGGCTCGAGGCCCGGCGCGCCAAAAGCCGGACCCTGGCCATCCAGCCATCGGTATCGCGAACTGGGGTCGGTCATTGCGCAGCCATTTTCTCTGAATCGAAGAAGTCGTGCATCACGATTAGATCAATTGCGCCACCGCAAGGTTACAGATTCACGCGGTCCCCGGTTTTCTAGCCTTTTGCCCGCCGCCTGCAGGCCAGATGATCGGCCTCGACCCAGTCAAGCGTCTCCGTTTTGCTGATCTGCCAGTCGACCGTGAAGCTGTCGGGACCGGCAATAGAGTAAACGAAACGGTTGGCGGCATAAGGCGCTTTCTCATTTCGAGAGATGGGAGAGGTCATCGTCAGAACTCCGCCCTTCCATCCATCGTGGCTCGAATAAGTGGCTGCGCTGAAATTGTTCGCATCGAACTCGACCAGTTGCTTCTGATCCGCGTCGTATCCAATCAGATATTTGGCCACATATCCGGTCGCGGGCTGCACATCCTGCTCAGTCAGTTCCAGCCATTTGCCTCCAACCACAATGGCCCCGGTAAACGTGGATTTGTGCACCTGGGCGTTACGAAAACTGCCTTCGCAGTCCCATGTGCCGACAAACTGGAAACCCTGCGGCGGCAGAGCCGAGGGGGCTGGCTGCGCGCGCATGGCCAGGGAGGCGAAACTTACACAGCAGATAACAAGTGGACTGCGCAGAAGCCGCATGCTGACCTCCAGACAAATCCGTTAGACGGAAGGCCCCTGTTTCAGACGCGTCCGTTCGTCACAGCACCTGCATCGTCGCATCGGGATCGCGGTGGAACTGCACCTGATCCATCGCGTGGGTAATCTCCCGGTTCTTCATGAACTGCTCCCAGACGAATCCTCCGCGAAGATTCTCAGCCATCAGCATCGTGATTCCCTGATCGATCCCCAGAATATCCGGCGCAAACCAGTTAGCGTGCGGCTGGAAGGCATCCACAAAACCGTACCGCGTGTAAACGCGATCACCAAACTGCTCCCGCATGCTCAGCAGCACATGGGTGCATTCGGCCGGCATAAAGACCAACGACCCTCCCGGCGCGCACGGCACCAGCGTTCCGTCCAGCGGACCCATCGCCGGCGGTCCGCCCCATACGCGATACCCTTCACGCGAATCCGAAGCCGTAATCCCCCACAGATTCTGATCGAACCACGGATAACGCCGGCTCTCGGTCAGGCACCACAACTGATGCGCCCGCGTGGCGGCAATGGAATTCGAAAAGTAATTGGCGTGCAGGTCGGCCACATTGCGAAAATCGCACCACGCATGCGCGTACTGGTGAATAAACAGTGGGGCCACGCCGCTGATGTAATCCACTCCCCCGAACTGCACGACCGGCCGCTGCAGGTCGTTCCAGTTCGCGGCGCCAATCGAGTGCGTCGGTGACCCGATGGCCAGCAGATACATCGTCAGCAGCTCCGAATAGATATCCCATCGATGCTTCAGAAATCCCTGGTCGGGGAGCCAGCCCATGGCCAGCGTCTGACCTCCATTGAGCATCCACTCCCAGTCAATGCGCCGGTAGAACGTGGTGGCCAGCCCCTCGATGCGCGGGTTTCCCGCGAAATATTGCCGGCAGGTCAGCACCCCGCACAACAGCAGCGCCGTGTCGATCGAAGAGAGCTCGCTGCCGAACATCCGCTGCCCGCTCTCCATATCGACAAAGTGATACAGAAACCCGTGCTCGTGCGGGCAATCCTCCAGCAGGAACGCCAGCGTCTTTTCTACGCGCTGCTCGCAGTCATAGGCACGCAGATAGTTCCGCTTGTGGGCGATGCACAGCCCCGTCAGTCCAAACCCCGTTGCGGCGATGCTCGAAACCCGGCTTAACGAAAGCCCGGCGGCGGGCGCTCGGTCCCGAACCATGCCGGTGCGCGGGCTGGCCTCGTTGTAGAAGAAGTCAGCCGCCCGTCCTTCCAGATCGTCCAGCAGCGTATCCGCAGCCGTGGTGATCTGGGTCAGCGGCCGGTTGATGAACACGCCGGGCGGATGCTGGTACTGCTGCGCGGCCTGCGACTCCGGCTGCGGCTCCTGCCCTGCCTTAACCTTCGGCTGCTGCGCCTGGTTTTGCCCGAGGACTCTCGACCCCAGCGCCAGCGCGCTGGCGGCGCCGGCTCGCCTCAACAGCTCTCGTCGGGTTATCGCGGATCGAGCCAACGTCAGGCCGGTTCTCTTCCCTGAATCAGAATTGCTTTGTCAGGACCCGGACGCGGTGCGTCTGTCCCGAGATGCCATCGGCACTCTTCCCAATTTAACGGACGCGCAGCGGAAAAGAGCAATCCCCGTCAGGGGTCACCCGTCCAGCAGTGTCACATGCTGCATCAGATCGCTGCCCGCCAGATGCCGCACCGCACGATCCAGCGTTGCCAGCGACCCCTTTCGCTCAATCGCCAGGCCCAGAAGGCACGCATCGGTTACCTGACGGTAGCCCTGCAGCCGGTCGCGAAAAGGATCAGTCATCTCTTCAAATGTCCTCTGGATGGGCCAATATCGATAGCCCTTGAGGCTGGCAAATCCCGCGAGCGCTTCCCTCGCCTCTGACATCGTCGCCGCCTTGCCCATGATGGCCGGGTTGGTGAGCAGGCGTACAAATCCTGTTTCAGTAAGTGCGCAAAACGCAAACGCCTTCTCGCCCTCACGTCGGAACCATTCCAGCGCAGGGCCGTGCGATTCGTGGTGAACCCAGTGAATCGCCAACACGGCGTTTACGTCCAGCAGATAAGGTCTCAAAACTCGTCGGCCTCGAACCGCTTCACCTGTTCAGTGGTTATCCGGCGGCCGCCGGGGATGTCGAGTACAGGAATGCCATTGACCAGTTTGACTCGCGATTTCGTACGTCCCCCCCGCACAACCAGATCGGAGACCGCCCGGCTGATCGAAACTCGTGCGCTCTCGGCGTATTGATTCACCAGTTCCGCAGCTTCATCGGATAAGGTCACAGTGGTTCTCATAACACTATTATGCATCATTTCTCCGAATTTGATGCGTTGTTGATTCCGATGCATCAGGAGTACCAGATCGCCCTTTCCCTGCCGCACCAGAGCGCCCCGCCCCCTCTCCTGCACCCTGCGCCCCTCACTCCGCATCCAGTATTATCGGAGGCGCAGAAGGCGCGGGCACCCTCTTGCTTTTCCGTTTCCTGCCCCGCAGGCCCTCACAACATCCAAACCCTCACATCCCGCAAGGAGGATTGCTTTGGCATACGAAGTTCCACCTCTTCCCTACGATTACGCCGCGCTCGAGCCTTACATCGACTCCGAGACGATGCACCTGCATCACGACAAGCACCACCAGGCCTACGTCACCGCGCTCAACGGCGCCATCGAGAAGCATCCCGACCTCGGCAAACACTCTGCTGAAGACCTGCTGCGCAATCTGAACAGCGTGCCGGAAGACGTTCGCACCGTCGTCCGCAACAACGGCGGCGGCCACGTCAACCACAGCATGTTCTGGGCCATCATGAAGCCTAAAGGCGGCGGCGATCCCACGGGCGCCATCGGCGAACAGATCAAAAAAGATTTTCGCCAGCTTCGAAGACTTCAAAAAGCAGTTCAACGAAACCACCGCGAAGCAGTTCGGCTCCGGCTGGGGCTGGCTCATCTGGGATGGCAAGCTGAAAATCGTCACCACCCCCAACCAGGACAGCCCGCTCTCCCAGGGCTTCTATCCCATCCTCGGCAACGACGTCTGGGAGCACGCCTACTACCTCAAGTACAACAACCGCCGCCCCGAATACCTCGCCGCCTGGTGGAACGTCGTCAACTGGGACGAGATCAACAAGCGCTTCGAGCAGGCGAAGAAGTAGCCAAACCCGCAACGCCAAACCGGCTCCAATCCCCAACGCCCTTTCCTCAGCCTTCTGCGCGGAAAGGGCGTTTGTGCCTGTTGCGGCGTTTATGATGGAGCGTCCAAAACCCCGACCGCCCCGGAGGCATCCTTCATGGCGAGTGTCGTCCGTCGTACGTCGCATCCTGTCTCACCGCGTGGGTCGCTCCGCGCCGTTACGCCAAGGCTTGCTTCGGTTTCGCAGCAGCCTTCGCAATCGCTGCGGCCACGCCTGTTTGCTCTGCCCAGGCTGACACGCTTCCACACCCTGGGTCGGCACCTGGGCTACCTCGCCTTTCGACGGCGATCCCTGGCACACTATCCCGACTCTGGTCGATTCGACCCTCCGCGAAGTCGTCCATACCTCGATTCGCCGGCAAGGCGCTGCGCATTCGCTTCACCAATGAATACGGCACGCGAGCCCCTGCGCATTGACGCGGCCAACGTCGCCCTCAGCACCGGTGGCTCCGCCATCGATCCCACCTCGCTCCACTCCCTCACCTTTTCCGGTTCCCCGTCCATCGTCATTCCCGTCGGCGCGCAGGCTCTCTCCGATCCCGTCCCTGATGGAAACACCCGCGTTCTCGAACCTCGCCGTCACCTTCTTCCTGCCCCTGCAGCAAATCAGCGACGTCTCCGTGCATTCCGGCGCCCAGCAGGACAACTACATCCTCACCGGCAACCACGTCGCCGAACCGTCCCTCGACGCCCCGGTCACCGTCACGTCCTGGTACTTCCTCAAAGGCGTTGACGTCGAACCCGTCACGCCGCACGCCGCCGCCGTCGTCGCTTTCGGCGACTCCATTACCGACGGCGCTTACGTTACTGAAAACTCCAATCATCGCTGGCCCGATTACCTCGCCGTGCGCCTTAACAACAATCCCGCCACCGCCGCTCTCTCCGTTCTCAACGAAGGCATCGGCGGCAACTGCGTCCTCATCCACTGCGTCGGCGTCAACGCACTCGCGCGATTCGACCGCGATGTCCTCGCTCAGGCTGGCGTGAAGTACGTCATCGTTCTCGAAAGCATCAACGATATCGGCTCTCTCCACGAGCCCAACCGCCCCAACTACATGCTCACCGCCGGAGGATCTCGAACAGGGCCTCGCCCAACTGGTGGCGCGCGCCCACGAACACGGCATCAGGGTGTTCGGCGCGACGCTCACTCCCTACAAGGGCGCCGGCTACTTCACTGATAAGGGCGAGCAGATCCGCGAAGCCGTCAACGACTGGATTCGGTCCAGCGGCGTCTTCGATGCCGTTATTGATTTCGACAAAGCCACCCGCGACCCTGCCAACCCGCTGGTCTTCGCGGCGCAGTACGACTCAGGCGACCATCTCCATCCCAAAGACCCGGGCTACGATGCGATGGCCAACGCCATCGACCTCAGCCTCTTCCAATAGGCGGCGGTCCTGTGTTCTGCGTCCTGCGTCCTGCAACCTGCAACCTGTCTCCAGCAACCTGTTCCGGAATTTCGTGTCTAATCGTGCAGGAAGGTTCCTCGAACCATGCGTGTGTCCCTGCTTTCTGTCCTGGCTCCCTTCGTTCTCGCCGGAGCCTCATTCGCCCAGGCGCCTGCCGTCCCCGCAGGCCAGTCCCACTTCACCATCGTTCAGGCCAGCGACGGCAAGACCGTCGGTTCGGCCGACTGCAACGTCACCACTCTGCCCAGCGGCTACCAGATCGCCTCGCACGCTGAGCTGAAGATGCCGAAGTTCACCTACACCTTCTCCAACGACAACCGCCTCGACTCGTCACTCAACATCGTCCACGATCAGCTCAGTGGCCAGGTCAACGGCGCGCAGGTCACCTTCACGCTCGGCTCCGACACTTCCGGCCGCCAGTTCCAGGTCAGCATCAACGCCAGCGGCAAAACCACGACCAACGCCTTTGACCGCCATCAGCACACCGCGCTGTTGCCCGACCTCGACCCCGCCGCCTACACGGCGATGGTCCATTTCGCCATCGAAAAGCCCGCCACCACCTGGATCGTTATTCCCAAGCAGGAAGGTCTGCTCGTCCCCACGCTCTACACTGACCGCGCTTCCGTCCACGGCACCTTCCACGGCCAGCCTGTCGACGCGCACCATACCAGCGTCGTGGTCAGCGATCAGAACGGCATTACCGTCGAGCTCTACTACACCAGCGAAGGCATGCTGCTCGAAGCCGACCTGCCCGAGCAGAATTTCTATGTCATTCGCGACGACTTCAAGCTGCAGGCCCGCCCGCACTATGCGCCGCCGCACGGCCAGGCGCCGCCCAGTCAGGATCAGCGCCCACAGCCCAGCGCCTGGACAGCAGCCCCCGCAATACTCAGTCCCGCCGGGCGGAGCACCGCCGGTCCAGCCCCAGGCTCTGCTCCAGTCGCACTAACCCCGTTCCGTCACGCCTGTGCCCGCCGTCACTGGCTGCCCGTCGCGGCACGACTATACTCCGTCACCGAAAGAACGGAGCTCCCCATGAAGTCTCTCCGCATCCTGCTCATCATCCTGCTGGCCGTTCTCGCTGCTGGTTCCATTTGGGGCGGCGTCGTCCTCATCGACCAGGCCCACGGAAACCCCTGGGGCTTCATGCCGCTGAGTCTCCTCCAGTATTCACCCTTTCATTCCTGGCTCATTCCCGGCATGGTTCTGCTGCTCTCTAACGGGCTGCTCCCGTTATGGGTTCTCTCGCTCGTCGTCGCGCGCAGCAGGAATTACGGCCTCTGGGCCGCCTTCCAGGGTTGCGTTCTGCTTGGTTGGCTGATCGTGGAATGCGTGATGCTTCGCATGAGTGCTCTGGCCCTGGTCCTCATCCTCTCCGGCATTGCTCTGAGTCGCCAGCCGGCTACCCTCGCACCGGCACACTAAACCTGCCCCAGGGAGGTTCGTCATGGATCGCAATGGCAAAAAGATCGTCATCATCGGCGGTGGAATCGCAGGACTCTGCGCCGCGGTTTACGGGCAGAAGTGCGGCTACCAAACGGTCGTTCTCGAAATGCACGAGATCCCGGGCGGACTGGCCACCAGCTGGCGCCGCAGCGGCTATACCTTCGAGACCTGCCTCCACTGGCTCCTCGGTTCAAAGCCAGGCAGCGATTTCAACGCGATCTGGCATGAGGTCTGCGACATCGACCAGCTCACCTTCATCAACCCGATCGAATTCGTGCGCATGGAAAACGAGCATGGCGAAGCCCTCAGCATCTGGACCAATCCTGACCGTCTGGAGCAGGAGCTTCTCGCCCGCTCACCCAGGGACACGGCCGAGATTCGCCGCCTCACCCACGCTATTCGTACCCTCGCGAAATTTCGCATGCCCGCACCCGGCGCAGGTTTCTTTACCCGCTGGCTCACTTACCTGCACGATATTCCCTGCTTTCCCCTGCTGCGCCGCTACGCCAACATCAGCTGCAGCACTTATGGAAGACGATTCGCCCACCCGCTGATTCGCAGCTTTTTTGGCGAGGGCGAGATGGGCCAGCTCTCCGCCATCGCTCTGGTCTTTTCGCTGGCGTGGATGGCTTCTGGCGACGCCGGTTATTCCATCGGCGGCGCTCAGGCCCTCATCCACCTCATCCAGCGGAAACTATCCAGTCTTGGCGGTGAGCTGCGCTGCGGCGCGAAGGCAGAGCAGATTCTCGTCGAGAACGGCACTGCGGTCGGAGTCCGGCTCGCAAGCGGCGAAACCATCATGGCCGACTGGGTCATCTCCGCTGCCGACGGGCACGCTGCCATCTACGATCTGCTCGGCGGCAAATATACCAGCTCCGCCATCGGCAAAATCTACAACGAGATGCAGACCTTCCCTTCCTATCTCCAGGTCTCTCTCGGCGTCGCGCACGATCTGTCCGATCAGCCCGCGATGGCCACTCGCGTCCTCGACACACCGCTGCGCGTCGATCCCGAAACCGAACAGACCCATCTTGGATTCCGCTTCTTTCACTACGACCCCACCTTCGCTCCCCCCGGCAGAACCGCCGTCACGGCCTTTCTCGCGACGCGCAATTACAGGTATTGGGTCGACCTTCGGCAAAACGACCCGGATGTTTACAGCGCAGAGAAACATCGCGTCGCCGAGGCGGTCATCGATGTTCTGGAGCGCAGGATTCCCGGTATCCGTGCGGCCGTTGAGACCATCGACGTCTCCACCCCGGCCACCGTCATTCGTTACACCGGCAACTGGAAGGGCAGTATGGAAGGCTGGTTCATGCCGCCGGGCGGCAGCTTCAGACCGCTTCCCAACACTCTCCCCGGCCTGCAGCAATTCATGATGGTCGGGCAGTGGATTTCACCCGGCGGCGGCCTGCCTTCCGGCCCCATGAGCGCACGACCCGCAATCCGCGCCATCTGCAAAAAGGATCGCGTCCCATTCCTGCCCGCTGAGCCGCGCGCCAAAGACGTTCGTCACTGGCGCCTGCGCACGCCATAAAAACGAGCGTGGATCTGGCTGGGAAGGCACGATAGCCTGGGGTCTATGTAACTGCTGCTGTTACAGATCCGTCTTCAACAAGGCCTTACTGTAACCGTTGTTGTTACGATTGCACAGTGACGATCACCTTGCCCCGCGCGTGACCTTCTTCGAGATACCGGATTCCCTCCGCAGTGCCCTCCAGCGGATACCGCCGGTCGATCACCGGCTTCACTTTTCCGGAGCTCAGCATCTCCGCGAGCACTCTCAGGTCGTCGCCGCTCTGCTTCGCCATGAACGTCGTCAGCTTCGGGCTCCGGAAAGGCGCTTCCACCATAATGCGCAGCAACCCTCCAAGGACCGTCATCAATCCCACGTCCGGCGCCGCTCCCACCCCGACGCAGATTCCCTTCCCCACCAGCGCCCTTCGAAGATCCTTCGGCGTTCGGTTCCCCACGCACTCCAGAATCAGGTCGTACTTCTGCTGGCCGCTGGCGAAATCCTCCTGCGTGTAATCAATCACGTGATCCGCCCCAATCGATCGCACCAGCTCGAGATTCCTCTTGCTGCACACGCCGGTCACTTCCGCGCCCAGCGCTTTTGCAATCTGCACCGCGAATGTTCCCACCCCGCCCGCCGCGCCGTTGATCAAAACCTTTTGTCCTGCCTGAATGTGGCCCTTGTCGCGCAATCCCTGCAACGCCGTCAATCCTGCAATCGGAACGTCGCCGCGGCCGCTTCAAAACTGATATTTTCCGGCTTCAGCGCCAGCCTCGACTCGCGAGCGCATGCATACTCCGCCGCCGTTCCCCGCCCTCCTCCAAACACTGCGTCGCCCGGCTTGAACTGCGTCACGCTCTGGCCGACTGCCTCCACCTCGCCCGCCACATCCACCCCGATGCCCTTTCGCTTTCGCAACCCGATCAGGACTCGAATGAATTCCGGCTTCGCCTTCAGCAGCTTCCAGTCCAACGGGTTCAGCGACACCGCCCGAACTTTGATGAGAACTTCGTTGTCCTTCGGAGTTGGCTTCTCGATCTCCTCGCACCGTAGTGCATCGGCCGATCCGAAGTCGTAATGGACGATCGCCTTCATTCGCGTTCCCGCTTTCTAAGAACGGCGGCAGCATACCCTTAATTACCTTCGCGTGTCAGTGCGGAAGATCACCACCTCGCGCACCGAGGCTTCCAAAGGCCCGCCCCAACCGTCCCCGCTTCGGAAAAGCTATTACGCCTGTCCAACAAACGCCGTAACCAGGTTGGTCACCAGCCGTACCGCGCGCGGAACCGCCTGGCGCAATGGCCCGGAAATCTCCTCGCCGTATCCGAAATGCCCGGCACCCACCGTCAGCGCAAACGCCCTCGCCGGGACGTGACCGCACAAGGTCTGTGCCAGGCCCAGCAATGCCGGCGGATCCAGCCGATGGCTGTCCACGGCTGCATCGCTCGCCGCCACCTGCAGAACCCGGATCGCTCCCGGCTCATCGGTCGCGCAGGCGTCGACGAAAATCACCAGGTCGGTCTCCGCCAGGTCCGCCGCCATCTCCGGCGTGAACTGGTGCGCCGCCACGATCCGCAGCTGCGTCGCCGGAACCAGCCGTTCCACCGCTTCCGCGATCTTCAGCCCTACGCCATCATCCTGGCGCAGCGAGTTGCCGCACGCCAGCAAAAGTGCCGGGTGATGTGCCGCTTCGGACCTGGAGCCGCTTTTCACCGGCTACCTGCTCCCTACTCCCTGCTCTCTGTTCGTCTCAGCCTCGCCGCACTTCCCTCACCAGCGATCCGTCTGGCGCGCGCAGTTCGACGCTCAGCGGCATCCGCCCCATCGCGTGCGTCGAGCAGCTCAGGCACGGATCGAAGGTCCGCACCACCGCCTCCACACGATTCAGCATACCTTCGGCCACGTGCTCGCCCTGCACATAATGGCGCGCCGTCTGCAGGATGCCCCGGTTCATCGCCGCGTTGTTGTGGCCGGTGGCGATGATCAGGTTCGCCCACTGGATCAGCCCGTTCTCGTCGACTTTGTAATGGTGGATCAGCGTGCCGCGCGGCGCTTCCGCCACCCCGATTCCTTCAAGGTTGTTCACCGAAGCCGTCGCCCGCACGTGCTTGTCCAGAATCGCCTTGTCGGCCAGAAGCGCTTCGATCTTCTCGGTCGCGTACAGCATTTCGATGAGCCGCGCGTAGTGGTAGTGGAACGAGCTCAGCAGCGGCTTCGGCGACATCGCGCGAAACTCCCGCCACTCATGATCGGCCAGCGGCGTCTCGCAGCGATCCGCCAGATTCAGCCGCGCCAGCGGTCCCACGCGATACGTCCCGCCCGGATATCCCAGCGGCTTGTAGTACGGGAACTTCATGTAGGTGTACGGCTCGACCGCTTCGCCGATGAATTCTTTGTAATCGACCGGATTCAGCCCGCCGGCAATCACGTTCCCTTCCGAATCGATCACCCGCAGCAAGCCGTCGTAGTAGTCCGCCAGCCCATGCTCGTCGACAAGGCCCATGAACAGCGTCGGGAAATTCGCAAAAACCTCAATCTCCGCGTGGAATTTCTCCATGCTGCCCTTGAACCAGCCCAGCGTCCGCTCGATCGCGGCCTTCGCCGCCGGAATCCACCCCAGAATCTGGTCGCGTTTCTCCGCCGTCAGCGGCTCGTTCACGCCGCCCGGCACCGTCCATCCCGGATGAATTCTCCGCCCCGCGAGCGTTTCAATGATCCGCTGCCCAAACTGCCGCAACGCCACGCCGTCGGCCCCAATCGAAGGATGCGTGTGCGCCACATGCAGAATGCTCCGCTCCTCGGCAGGAGCATCCATCCCCAGCAGCAAATCCGGCGAGGACAGATAAAAGAAGCTCAGCGCATGCGACTGGATCAGCTGCGCCAGGTTCATGATGCGCCGCAGATCGGCTGCAACCGGCGGAATCTTCACCGCCAGAATCGCGTCGCACGCCTTCGACGACGCAACCAGATGGCTCACCGGGCATATGCCGCAGATGCGCGCCGTGATGTTCGGCATCTCGTAGAACGGACGTCCTTCGGTGAACTTCTCGAAGCCGCGCAGCTGCGTCACGTGGAACGTCGCGTCCTGCACCACGCCTGCCTCATCCAGCTGCAGCGTGATCTTGCCGTGCCCTTCCAGCCGTGTCACCGGGTCGATAACGATGGTTCGAGGCATACTCCCCTGCCTTCCCTCTTCAATCAGCCGAAGTGCGCCACGCCCTCGAGCGATGGCACCTGCCCGGCGAGCAGCTCGCTCAGCACTTTGTAAATCGTGTCTGCCGATGGCGGGCACCCGGGGACAAAAACGTCCACCGGCACCACCTCATGCACCGGCCGCACGCGATTCAGCAACGGCGGCACGCCCACCGTCGGAACCTGTTTCTGTATGTCAGCGTTCTGGTCGTACACCCGCAGCATCACCGGCTGCACCCCGAAGCTGTTCCGCATCGCCGAAACATTGCCGGTCAGCGCGCAGTCGCCCAGCGACACCAGCACCCGCGTGTGCTCGCGAATCTTGCGGATCTTCTTCAGATCGTCTTCGCTGGCCACCGCGCCCTCCACCAGCGTCACATCCACGCGGTCAGGAAACGTCTTGCGGTCGACCAGCGGGCTGTACACCAGCTGGAACTGGCTGCTCAGCTCGATCAGCCGCTCATCCATATCCAGCAGCGACATATGGCAGCCCGAGCACCCGTCCAGCCAAACCGTCGCCAGTGTCCTGATGTCGCTCATGGCTACTCCCCTTCCCGCATAATGCGCAGATACGGCAGGAACTCCGGATGCTTGCGCGTCTTGCTGCCCACGCTGCTCTTCTCAAACAGCGCCCCCGTCGGACACACCTGCACGCATTTGCCGCAGCTTGTGCACGATTCCGATTCACCCCACGGCTGCTTCAGATCGGTGATCACCAGCGACTGCGCCCCGCGTCCCATCACGCCCCAGGTGTTCGCGCCCTCAATCTCCGAGCACACCCGCACGCAACGCGTGCACATCACGCAACGGTTGTGATCCACCGTGAACCGCGGATGCGACGCATCCACCGGCAGCTGCGGATACTGGTACGGAATCTCCACGTGCGTCATGCCCAGCTTCAGCGAGAGGTCCTGCAGCTCGCAGTTGCCGTTGGCCACGCACACCGAGCACACGTGGTTCCGCTCCGCGAAGAACATTTCAAGGATCATCGTCCGGTAGCGATCGATCTTCGGCGAGTGGGTCGTGACTTCCATCCCCTCCGCCACCTGCGTCACACATGCCGGCAGCAGCCGCCTCGCGCCTTTCACTTCCACCAGGCACAGCCGGCACGCGCCTGCCTCCGAGAGCCCATCCAGATGGCACAAGGTCGGAATCGCGATGTTGTGCTCGCGCGCCGCATCGAGAATCGTCTGATCGGCACGCGCGCTGATCTCCTCGCCATTAATCGTCAGGGTGCGAACATTGGCCTCCGCGCTCATGCGTGTACCTCCCCGCGGGAAGCGTCCGCCATCGACCCACACTCGCATACCCCTGCCGGACATCGCTTCTCATCGATGTGCGCCAGGTATTCGTGTTTGAAATACCTGAGCGTGCTCAGCACCGGATTCGGCGCCGTCTGCCCCAGCCCGCACAGGCTCGTCGCGCCCACCACCTCGCACAGCTCCGTCAACTGGTCCAGATCGCGCCGCGTGGCCTCACCCTTCGTGATCTTCGTCAGCAGCTCGTACATCTGCACCGTCCCCGCGCGGCATGGAATGCATTTGCCGCACGATTCCGTCATGCAGAATTCCATAAAGAACCGGGCGACCGACACCATGCACGACGTATCGTCCATGACAATCATGCCGCCCGAACCCATCATGGATCCCGCGCTGATCAGCGCGTCATAGCTGATGGACAAATCAAGGTGTTCCTCCGGCAAACATCCGCCCGAGGGCCCGCCAGTCTGTGCTGCCTTAAATTTCCTCCCGTCCGGAACTCCGCCGCCGATCCCGAAGATGATCTGCCGCAGCGTCATCCCCATCGGCACTTCCACCAGTCCGGTCCGCTGAATCTTCCCCGTCAGCGCGAAGACCTTCGTCCCCTTGCTGCGCGCCGTCCCCATCGACGAGAACCACTCACCGCCGTGCCGGATGATCGGAGGCACATTGGCGAAGGTCTCCACGTTATTGATCAGCGTCGGATCGCCCCACAACCCGCTCACCGCCGGATACGGCGGCCTCGGCCGTGGCGTCCCGCGCTTGCCTTCAATCGAGGCGATCAGCGCCGTCTCCTCGCCGCACACAAACGCGCCCGCGCCCAGCCGAATATCAATGTCGAAGCTGAACGTCGTCTCGCAGATTCCGTTCCCAAGGAACCCTTTTCTTCGCGCCTGCTGGATCGCGACGGTGAGCCTCTGAACGGCGAGTGGATATTCCGCGCGCACATAAATGTAGCCCTTCGTCGCGCCAATCGCATACGCCGCGATCGCCATCCCCTCAATCACGCGCTGCGGATCGCTCTCCAGCACGCTGCGATCCATGAACGCACCAGGATCGCCCTCGTCGCCGTTGCAGATCACATACTTCTGCGCGCCCTTCACTTTGGCGACCGTGTCCCACTTCAGCCCCGTCGGATAACCGCCACCTCCGCGCCCCCTCAGCCCGCTCTTCGAGATCTGCTCGATCACCGACGCCGGGTTCATGTCTGTCAGCACCTTGATCAGCCCCTCGTATCCGCCCCGCGCAATGTATTCTTCGATCTTCTCCGGATCGATGTGCCCGACATTTTCAAGAACAACGAAATTCTGCCCCTCGAAGTAGCTGCCCAATTGCGGATCGAGACGCGCCACCGGCTCCCCGCCCAGTGCGGCGACAATCTCCTTCGCGTCGCCCTCATGCACGTGCCCGTAGCGGATCTCCGCCGGCTCAACCACCACCATCGGCCCCGCGGCGCAGGGACCCATGCAACCGGTGCGCCGCGCGTGGCAGCGTTTCCCGCACTCCTCGGCCTCCTTCGCAATCGCGTCCCTGATCCGGTCGCTGTGCTGCGAGAGACAGCTGGTGCCCATGCACACATTCACTTCGTAGTCGAATTTTTCCCGCTCCTCCTGGGCGCTGGCCGCAATTTGCTGGAGTTCCTCGGTGTTCATTGCATCGTCCACCTTTCCAGTTGCATTGCCAGTTGCGGCGTCTTCATCTGCGCCGAGAGCTCGCCGTCAAACAGCACCACTGGCGCCCGGCCGCAGTCGCCGACACATCGAACCGTGCCCAGCGATACTTCCCCGTCCGGCGTGGTTTCTCCAACATGCACGTGCAGGAGCTTTTCCGCCTCGACCACCAGCTTCTCCGAGCCCTTGATGAAGCAAGCCGTCCCTGTGCAGATGGTACAGGTATGCTTCCCCGGCGGCTTGAGGCTGAAGAAGTGGTAGAAGGTCACCACTCCATACGCCTGGCTCAGCGGCACGCGCAGCGACTGCGCCACGAACCGGATCGATGGCTCGTCCAGGAACCCAAACGACGACTGCACCGTGTGCAGCGTCTCAATCAGTGCGTTGCGCGAATAGCCGTGCTTGCGCATCGTGCCATTGACAATTCGCCATCTCTTGTCTTCGGAGGGCAGCGGCGGGCGTTCAGCATAGAGCGGCATGGTCTTCTCCCCGACTGCACCCGGCAATCGCAGGTTGTAGGTCCCCAATTCTCCGCTGTGGCTCGAGCGCCGCGGCAGCAAAAATGGCGCTTCAGCCGAAAGCAGCGGAGGACAACTCCCGCCCTGGCCAACCGGCGTTTACCATCCGGTAACCAACGCGGGGTACTGAACAGAATAGGGTCTGTCGCGCACGATTGTCGGTGACAATCGTCACTGAACGCAAGCGATGGATTTTGCTTCTTCGATCCAGCTTCCCGCCGTCATCCAGCCCTCCCCACGGCGCCACTCGTCCTCTGTGACTCCCCTCACGGCACCCCAAATCAAAACATGTTCCCCTGCTCCCATGACCACCCCGCGCTCCGCCACGCAGCAGATTGTCGGCTGGACCGCCGTCGCCCTCTCCACCCTCCTTGCCTGCTTCTGGGCCTTCTGGGGCGTCAATGAGAATTTTCATGAAGCCTGGTTCTCTCCCAGCCTCCTCCGCAACCTTGCCCTCATGTTCCTGCAGTATCTCAGCCCCCTCATCATCGTCATGCTCACCAGCATCGCTGCTCTGCGCTGGCCCCGCTTCGCGTTTCTCTTCTTCGGAGCTGTCGCCGCTGCACTCGCCTGGTTCCTTCGCCACAACCACGCCGCGCTCCTGCTCCCCCTGCCGCCGCTTCTCGCTCTCGCCGCCCTTTATACCTTCGGACGCCCGCACCCGCGCCCCTGGGCGTGGCGGGTTCTCATTGGCCTTCCCCTCATCACACTGGTTGCCTGTGGTACCTGGCCCGCCTGGCGCGCCGTCCATCGCTTCGACGATGGCAACTACGGCACCCGCACCATCGCCGGCAACGGCGTCACCCTCGTCTGGGCGCCGCAAGGTCCCGGCTGGCCTTCCACCGGAACCTCCTGGTACGCCGCGAAACGCAGCTGCGCATACCTCGCAGACGATGGCCTCTCGCTCTCCGGTCAGCCCCTCGACATCTGGCGCCTCCCCACCACCGACGAAGCCGTTCGTTCCCTCGTCTTTCAGGGCACAAACGCCGGCGGCGCCTGGGATCCATCCTCCCGCCGCGCCCACTACCGCATCGCTCCGGAAAAAGATTCGCCCCTCTGGAAAGTCCACTCCCCCATCATCTATTGGTGGACCGCCACCGAAAGCGGTCCCCTCGCCGACTACATCACCTACAACGGATTCATCCAGACTGTCTCCAAACGCATGCGGCCCGGCGACCTCGCCTTCCGCTGCGTGCGCGATCCCGTCCCTGCCCCTTAGCCCGTCGCTTCACCCACCCGTAACATTCTTTCCCCCTCTCCAATGCCGCGGTTCTCGTCCCTCATCCGGCTTCGGCTCCCCGCATTATCATGTTCCCAACCCGAGGCACCCCCATGACCGCTCCCGCCCCCTCCCGCTCGCGTCTCATCACTTACTGGCTCGTTACCCTGCTCATCGCCTCCGAAATGCTGCTTGGCGGCGTGTGGGACCTGGCCCGCACCCATTACGTCCGCGCCATCATGGATCACCTCGGCTACCCGCTCTACATGCTCTTCATCCTTGGCAGCTGGAAGATTCCCGGCGCCATCGTCATTGTCATCCCCCGCTTCCTCCGTCTCAAGGAATGGGCCTACGCCGGCATGTTTTTCAATTACACCGGCGCCGTGGCCTCCCATCTGCTGGCCGGCGACCCCGCCCGGGTCTGGGCCGGACCGGCCATCTTCGCCCTGCTGAGCGTTGCCTCATGGACGCTTCGCCCGCCCCCCCGCATCCTCGGCGGCTCGCTCTTTCATTCCACCGGCCCTGTCCAATCCGGCTTCGCTCATTCGTCATCAGTTTAAGAGAGAACCCTCTCTCTGGAGGTCCCCATGTCCGCTTCTGCGAAAACTTCGATCGTCACCACCGCGACTAACCCCACGCTGCCCAACCTCGATGAGCCCTTTCTCACTCCCATCGAGAAGCCTCGCAGCCTCATGCTGCGCTTCATCTATTCCATGTCCCGCCGCCAGTTCGGCAAGGTCATGACGCCGCTGAAGGTCTTTGTCGCGCGCATGCCGCTCGCCTTCGGCCAGTTTGTCGGAAAAATTGGTCAGCTCGACAAGAAGCTCACCCTCCCCCAGGAAACCGTCCTGCTCATCCGTCAGCAAGTCGCGCGCATCAACGTGTGCCTCTTCTGCATCGATATTGCCCGCGCGTTCACCATCAAAGCCTCGATGAATCAGGCCAAATTCGATGCGCTGGAAAGTTACCGCACCAGCCCGCTGTTCAGCGACCAGGAGCGCGCCGCCCTCGATTACGTCACCGAGCTGACCCGCGACAAAAAGATCGACCCGGCCACCTTCGCCCGCCTCCAGCGCTTTTACTCCGAGCGCGAGATCTGCGAGATCGTCTGGCTCGCCGCCAGCGAGCACGTCTACAACATCAGCAACATCGGCCTGAATATCCACTCCGACCTGCTCTGCGATCTCGCGCGCAAATCCGCCTGAGGCCCGCACGGGCGGTCCATGGAAATGGACACGATCGCCATCGGCCTGGGCAAAATCCTCAGCTCCGGCCTTTGGGTTCGAGGGCGGAACACCCCCGCGAAACCTCATCCTGAGGCTCGGCCCTTTCGATATAAATCCGCAACTGTGTGTAACTTTGACCAGTCAGGCACTGATGACACGCCTAGCATCGTCAATGATTCGTTGTTTGACAGGAAGTGCGCCCCTATCGAAAACCCAAGGATGATGGGATTCGGAGTATTCGGCGTCGGCCTGCTCCCTGGTTAGTCACTCCGGAGGCTAAGAATGATGGAACAGACTCGAGCAACGTCACCTTACTCCCGCGCCAGGATGACTGGCATCGTCTACTTGCTTTACTTTCTAACCGCGATCGTTGCCCAGATACTGGTTGGCGGCAAGCTTGCTGTCTACGGCAATGCCACCAATCTCATCGCGACCGGCTGCTACCTCGTTTTAACCCTCCTCTTCTATCGTTTGTTCAAGCCGGTGAGCAGGCTTATCTCTCTCGTCGCGGCGCTCGTCAGCCTGACGGGATGCGTGGTCATGACGCTCGGTTTTTTTCCTCACGTCTCCCTGCCCATTAGCCCCCTTCTGTTTTTCGGGCCCTATTGTCTGCTCATCGGCTACCTGATCTTCAGGTCTACGTTCCTACCTCGCGCGCTGGGCGTGTTGATGGCCCTGGCTGGTTTAGGTTGGCTGGCCTTTTTGTTCCCCTCCGTCGCGCACCATCTATCCCTCTACATCGAGGTGCTCGGCATCCTCGCTGAGGCATCGCTGATGCTGTGGCTGATCGTGATGGGCGTCAACGTTCAACGGTGGAACGAGGCTTGCCAGCGTGGCATGACAGCTCCCTTCAACGGGAAACCCGGGCTGCAGAGGTAGTTAGCATGAGCACAGCAGTCATGTTTCACCGGATCCGAGACCTGTCGCCGCGTTTCATGGCCAGGACCGCCGGCGGCCTGTATTTCTTCACCTTACTGGGAGCGCTGCTTCTGGAAACAACCTTCTCCGGTAAGTGGAATCTCGCAGCCGATTGCATGCAAATTCTCGGAATGACGGTGGTGACCCTGATCCTCTATGCGATCTTTAGCCCTGTGAACAGGGCCATAGCGCTGCTTGCCATGGCATGCAACCTCACAGGAATTGCTGTTGAGGCTATTCGATTGGCTTCTCATGGTTCCAACATTGCCATGGTCTTTCACGGCATGTTCTGCATACTCACTGGCTACCTGATTTACAAATCAACCCTTCTGCCTCGAGTCCTGGGTACGCCGATTGCGCTGGGTGGTTTTAGCTGGCTTACCTGGATTTCACTTCCAATCCAAAGCTATCTGTCTCCCTACAATCTGGTCTGCGGCCTCGCCGGGGAAGCTCTGGTCTTCCTGTGGCTCCTGTCGATGGGTGTCACGCGCAACGATGGGGCCAACGGGCCGCCGCGGCGGGCACCACCCCGTTGAACGCCCTGAGCCCCCTGAAATCGCCCTGAGGAACAACATCACCGCCCTTCGAGCCGTTGGGTTCATCGCTGTTGCAGTGCAATCCGCAGCGCCGACCGCAGATGGCGATCGATCAGCTTTTCCGTCATTCCCCGTTTGTCGAACATAATGTTCAGGGCGATGCCATCGAGGAAGGCGCCCACCTGCGCAGTCTGTGTCCGCTTCTGCCGCGCGGTCATATCGGTATAGCCGGGAATGAATTTATCGACGTTGCCCTCGACGCAGCGTTGGCAGAGAGCCGAATGCAACTCGGCGAGTCGCCTGGTCTTCCTCGGGTGACGGATGGCGTAGAGCTTGAACTCCAGCGCCAGCAGCATGCGGCGACGGTCTTTGAGGACAGACTTGAGGTGATTCGCCAGAATCTCGATTCGCTCTTCTTCCGAGCCGGCCTCACTGAGCTGTTCGCCCATATGCTGCTTTTCGCGGCGCTGAGTTTCCTCAAATAGCGCGAAGAAAACGTCCTCTTTGTCGCGAAAATTGGCGTAGAACGCACCGCGGGTCTTGCCGGCGGCTGCGGCGATGTCTTCAATACGGGCCATTTCGAATCCGTCGCGGGCAAAAATGTGACGAGCTGCTTCCAGCAGGTCGCGCCTGGTTGAAAGTGCCCGGTCCTGCTGCCTGTTTTTCCCGGCGGTATTTCCTTTGTGCCGCAGTACTTTCCGCTTCGTGATCATCCCCACTTCAGAACCCGGGCGAATTTTGCATCGGCAGCCGGTTCCTCCGAATCAGAGACCAATATACATCCGTGTATGTTTTTCGCAACCTTTTCATACAGGAGAAAACAAATGACAGCGAATCACCCACGGTTGAGTCGATCCGAAACACGCGGTATACATACCATCGCAGCCATCTTCCTGGCCGCCCTCTCGCTTTCCGCACTTACCGGCTGCCAGACCGGGAAGGCGGTCACTCCGGCGATGGGCCCCATGCCGGTTTCGGTCGTCCGCGTTTCTCAGGCTGACGTGCCGCTGAGTGGCTCGTGGGTCGGTACCCTGGACGGCTACGTTAATGCGCAGATTCAGCCGCAGGTAAGCGGCTACCTGGTGAAACAGGAATATCGCGAGGGGTCGCCGGTCGCCAAAGGCGAGGTGCTTTTCCAGATCGACCCGCGGCCCTTCCAGGCTGCCGCCGATCAGGCCCAGGCGCAGGTGGAACAGGCCAGAGGGCAGTTGGCGCAGGCCCGGGCGGCGCTGGCACTGGCTCAGATCAACGTGAAGCGCGACACGCCGCTGGCCCAGGCGAGGGCGATTGCGCAAAGCCAGCTGGATAACGAAACGCAGCAGCAGGCGCAGGCAGAGGCTGGCGTCGCTGCGGGCCAGGCAGCGGTTGACGCTGCGGAAGCCGCGCTGAGAAATGCGCAGCTGAACCTTGGCTTCACTCAGGTTCGTTCGCTCATCGGAGGAGTCGCAGGTCAGGCGACCACGCAGGTCGGCAATCTTGTCAGCCCGCAATCGGTGCTGACCGCGGTCTCGCAACTCGATCCCATTAAGGTCTACTTCTCCATCAGCGACAGCGAATACCTGGCACTTATCGATCGCGCGAAGCATTCCGGGGGTGACTTACTGCATGGCGGGTCCAATCTGCCGCTTACGCTCACTCTTGCCAACGGCCAGCCTTATCCGCATCAGGGACGCATCATCTTCGTCGACCGGCAAATGAACCAGCAGACGGGCGCCATCCGTATCGCCGCTGCATTTCCGAATCCAGGCAATGTTCTTCGCCCCGGGCAATTCGGAAGGGTCACGGCGGACACTGAGATTCGCCACGGCGCACTGCTGATTCCGCAAATCGCAGTGCAGGAGTTACAGGGCATCGAGCAGGTGTACACCGTCGACTCCGGCAACCGTGTGCACGTTGTCAACGTGAAGCTTGGTCCGCAGCATCGGCAATGACTGGATCGTCGAAAGCGGACTTGCGCCCGGAGCCCAGGTGATCACCGACAACCTGCAGAAGCTGAGAGAGGGCGCGCCGGTTGCACCGCACGCGGCCCAGCCGCCTCCAGCCACCAACCCTGCGACAGGGAGCTAACCATGTCGAAGTTTTTTATCCAGCGGCCTATCGTCGCCATTGTCATTGCCATTCTCACCGTGCTGGTGGGAACGGTTGCGTTGCTGACCCTCCCCACTTCCCAATATCCCGACATCGTTCCGCCGGAGATTCAGGTCCAAGCCACCTATCCCGGCGCGGACGCGAAGACCCTCACTGAAGCTGTCGCCACGCCGCTCGAACAGCAGATGAACGGCGTCGACAACATGCTCTACATGTACTCGGTCAACGCCAACAACGGCCAGTCGACCGTCTATGTCGACTTCGACGTCAAGACCAACGCCGACACCGATCAGGTGCTCTCGCAGCTCCGTGTCTCGCAGACGCAGTCCCAGCTTCCGCCCGCGGTGAACACGGCCGGCGTGACGGTCATCAAATCCCTGACTTCCCCGCTGATGCTGATTGGCCTCTCGTCGCCCGATAACCGCTATAGCCATGACTTTCTCACCAACTACGCCATCATTAATCTGCAGGACGAGCTGACGCGCGTGCCCGGCGTCTCGCGCATTCAGGTTTTCGGCGGCCAATACGCGCTGCGCGTGTGGGTCAGGCCCGACGCGCTCGCCAAGCTCGGCGTCACTGCTACCGACGTCATCAACGCCATCCAGACCCAGAACAATGTGAATCCCGCCGGGCAAATCGGCGGCGAGCCCATCCCAGCCGGGCAGCAGTTCACTTACACGGTGCGCACCCAGGGCCGCCTGGTCACGCCCGAAGAGTTCGGCAACATTATTATTCGCGCCAATGCGGATGGGTCGATCCTCCACCTGCACGATGTAGCGCGCGTTGAAATGGGCGAGCAGATCTACAGCCTCTCGGCCCGCTACAACAATGCGCCCGCCGGCATGATGGCTGTCTACCAATTGCCCGGCTCCAACGCCGTGGAAACGGCGAGGCTGGTGCGCAAGCGGCTGGCGCAGCTGGCCACAACCTTCCCCGCCGGGATGCGCTACGACGTTCCTCTCGACACTACCCTCGCGGTAACCGCGGGCATTCGCGAAATCGTCATCACGCTCGGCATCGCGCTGCTGCTCGTCGTCCTGGTCGTCTACCTTTTCCTGCAGAGCTGGCGCGCCACGCTCATTCCGCTCCTGGCCGTGCCCGTCTCGCTGATCGGCACCTTCATCGTCTTCCCGCTGCTCGGCTTCTCCATCAACACCCTGTCGCTTTTCGGACTGGTGCTGGCCATCGGCCTCGTGGTCGACGACGCCATCGTCGTGGTGGAAGCCGTTGAGCACCATATTGAGGAAGGCATGGCGCCGAAAGATGCCACCGTCCTCGCCATGGAAGAAGTCGGCTCGCCGGTTATCGCCATCGCGCTCATTCTGGCCGCTGTCTTTATTCCGACTGCGTTCATTCCAGGAATCACCGGCCGGCTCTATCAGCAGTTCGCAGTCACCATCGCCATCTCGGTGCTGATTTCCGCCTTCAACGCTCTCACCCTAAGCCCGGCGCTGGCCGCGATGCTGCTTAAGCCGCGGGTCCACAAGGTGCGTCGCAGCCCGCTCCAGTTCTTTTTCGATCGCTTCAACTTCCTCTTCAGCCGGACCACCGACAAATACGTCACGACGTCGGGACGTCTGATCCACAAGTCAGCCATCACCATGGCCGCGCTCTTCGTCATCGCCATCCTCGCGGTCTTCATGGGCGGACGCCTGCCCAGCGGCTTCGTCCCGCAGGAAGACCAGGGCTACCTCTTCGCCGCGTTAGTCCTGCCTGATGCATCCTCGCTGCAGAGGACCGATGCCGCCGCTCAGAAGGTGACCTCTGCCCTGCTCCACACGCCGGGCGTCGGGGGTGTGGTTGGTGTCGACGGCTTCAACCTTCTCACCCTCACGCAGAGTACCAACACCGCCTTCTTCTTCGTCTCGCTCAAACCGTGGGACGCAGCGCAAGTCGAGACAGGAACAGATTGAGGCCATCCAGACCAGCGTGCAGCGGCAGCTGATGGGCGCCAACGAAGGCCTCGCCTTTTCCTTCCCGCCGCCATCGATTCCCGGCGTCGGCACCTCCGGCGGCGTCACCATGATCCTCCAGGATCGCTCCGGAAACGACGACCCAACCTTCCTGACCAAAAATCTTTTCGGCTTCCTGGGCGCACTCTCGAAGCGTCCCGAAATCGCCGCCGCCATTCCTTCTTACATGCCAGGCGTGCCCCAGCTCTACGCCGACGTTGATCGCGAGAAGGCCGAGCAGCAGCAGGTGGATCTGAACGACGTCTACACCACCATGCAGACCTTCATGGGTGGCTATCTGGTGAATTACTTCAACCGCTTCGGCCGCCAGTGGCAAACCTTCGTTGAAGCCGAGGGAGATACCCGCAGCAACATCCAGAACATCGGCCAGTTCTACGTGCGCAGCGCGAACGGCAGTCAGGTCCCGCTCAGCGCGCTGGTCCACGTCAAACAAATCGCCGGTCCGGAGTTCATCATCCGTTTCAATGAGTACAACGCCGCCCAGCTCAACATCACCGGCGCCCCCGGCTACAGCTCAGGCCAGGTCCGCGCCGCGCTCGAAGAAGTCTTCCACCAAACCATGCCGCCAGGGATGGGCTTCTCCTATTCCGGCATGAGCTTCCAGGAACAGCGCGCTGAGGAAGGCACGCCGGCCTGGGTCGTCTTCGCGCTTTCTCTGCTGTTCGTCTTCCTGATTCTCGCGGCTCTCTATGAAAGCTGGAGCCTGCCCTTCAGCGTGTTGCTCAGCACGCCGGTGGCGATCCTCGGCGCGTATCTCGCCCTCTCCGCGCGTTCGCTTGAGAACGACATCTTCGCCACCGTCGGCCTCATCATGCTCATCGGCCTCTCGGCGAAGAACGCCATCCTCATTGTCGAGTTTGCCGTGCAAAACTACCGCTCCGGACAAAGCATCTCGGAATCCGCCCTCAAAGCGGCCCGCATCCGCTTCCGCCCCATCATCATGACTGCGCTTGCCTTCATCGTCGGCTGCATTCCGCTGTGGACGGCGAGCGGCGCCGGAGCCGTCTCGCGGCGCATTCTTGGCACCGTCGTCATCGGCGGCATGTCGCTGGCGACGATCTTCGGAATCCTCATGGTCCCAACCACCTTCTCCGTCGTCGAGTTCCTCTCTCATCGCTTCGTCCGCGGTGGCAAAGGTACGACGATGGACTCAACCCATGGCCCCCAGGACATGGAGGACGAACCTGAACGTCTCGAACCGGAAGGAGAAGCGGCATGACTGCGCCCACGCATCGCATCACAAGAACCTGCCAGATCGCGCTCGGCGCTCTCCTTCTGATCCTGCTGGTCGGCTGCACCGTCGGCCCCAACTACAAGCGCCCGCAGGTTCCCGTCGCGCCGGCTTTCCGCGGATCGGACGGGGCTGACGTTGCTTCACCCGACGCAGCCTCGCTCGGCGATCAGAACTGGGCTCAGGTGTTTCGCGAACCCGAGTTGCAGGATCTGATTCGCACCGCGCTCACCAATAACTACGATGTCCGCATCGCCGCGCAGCGCGTCCTCGAGCAGCAGGCTCAGGTGAAAATCACGCGGTCGCAGGAATTTCCTGCGCTCTCTGTCGGCGGCACCGGCATCGGCGCCGAGCTGCCAGATTCTCTGAGCAAATCCATCGGCAGTTCCATCTACGCAGGCAGCTTCAATTTGTCTGCCGCGTGGACGCCGGATTTCTGGGGACTCTATCGCCGGCAGACCGAAGCGGCTCGCGCTCAACTCCTCGCGCAAAGCTGGGCGCAGCGCGCCGTTCGCATGACGCTCGTCGAACAGGTGGCTTCGTCCTACATCCAGCTTCGCGCTCTCGATCGCCAGCTGGAAATCGCCAAACAGACCGTACAGATTCGCCGGCAATCCGTCGACCTTACCCGTCGGCTTGCCGATGGAGGATCGGCGCCGCTCTCCGACCTGCGCCAGGCCGAGGAACTGGAGTACGCGGCGACTTCGCAGATTCCGCAACTCGAACAGCAGATTCAGCAACAGGAGAATGCGCTCCGCCTGCTGATCGGCGAAAACCCGGGCCCCGTCAGCCACACCGATGAAAACGCCCTCACGCCTCCCCCGCAGAGTCTCCCCGTCGGCCTTCCATCACGCCTTCTTGAGCGCCGCCCAGACATTCTCGAATCCGAGCAGCAGCTCGTCGCAGCCAACGCGCAGATTGGCGTGGCTCGCGCGCAGTTCTTCCCCCAGCTTTCCATCAGCGCATCCGGCGGTGTCGGCGGCGACCAGTGGTCGAATCTCTTTGACCCCGGCGGCCACACCGTCTATGGCCTCGGCACCCTCGCCCAGCCACTCTTCGAAGGCGGCAAGCTGCGCGGGCAGCTCCAGCTCTCCCAACACCAAAAAGAGGAAATGGTCCTCAATTATCAAAAGACCATCGCCGGCGCTTTCCGCGATGTTTCGAACGCGCTCATCGCTCATGACAAGACGCGTGCGGCCCGCGAACAACAAACCCTGCTCGTGGCAGCAGCGCAGGATGCGACCCGCCTGGCGAGGATGCGTTATCAGGGGGGCAGCACCAGCTACCTCGAAGTCCTGACCACCGACTCGGATCTCTTCTCCGCGCAGCTCAACCTCGTCAATGCGCAGGAAGGCGAAGCGCTTTCCCTGGTCCAGCTCTATGAGGCCCTGGGCGGAGGCTGGGACTAAGTCAACAGACGGACTGGGTGGATTCAGAAATGGCACCCTGATGCAGGCGCGGCCCCAACTCAGACGCTGCTGGAAACCAGGCGGACGACAGACACCGTGCGTTCCGCTTTCCGATCCTGCCCACAGCACCCGTCGCCCTTCCCCGGTCAGCCGGAACCCCGAAGGGGAAGAGGCGGCGGACCTGTACCAATTAGTTACCATCCAGTAAATAGCAGAGACGATGTTCAACGCTATCGAAGCCTATGCGCCCGGGGTGCATAATCCGCTCACGCGCAGCCGGGGCGACAGGTCGGCGGCACTGCATGCACTTTTGCGCACTCCCGCGCGATTTCATTCATCATTCTTTGAATAATCAGGATGCTTCCCGCGGTTGAGATGAAAAACTTCGCCATTTGTCGCTAAGCGAACGCGTACCCGTTGCCGATAAAAGGATGGGAGACCCGTACCAGCGTCTTCTCGCGAGGAACAACGATGCAAAGGGCCCGTGGAATTGCTTTACGATTTCTTGTTCTTTTCCTTTTACCTTCTGCTGGGATCACCCAGAGCACAACGCAGAACAACACAGACCTTCAACAGACGCTTTCCCTGAGCGACTGTATGCGCACGGCAATGGAGCGGAATCACGCGCGGCCAGCAAGCCAGATCGCGGTCGCCGTTGCCGAGGCGCAGCATCGCCAGGCGCTGGCAGCATATTGGCCGCAGGTCACAGCTCAGGCCGGAATTGAAGACCTGAGCCGTTCGCCGAACTTCCTTTACCCGGCAAGCTCCTTCTATATTCCGTCGGAATCGGTTGCGGTGCCCGGCGGTACGGCTTTGGTGACAATCCCGGCCAATGCATTCGGTCCTGGGTTCCCGCCCGCCGCTGTCCAGCTTCCGGTGAGTTTTCCCGGGCAGACGATCACGACGCCGACGCAGACTTTCCCGGTACCGGCGCAGAATGTGAAACTGTTTGACCCGACTACGGAGAGCGTCTCGGGCAAGTTCGACTGGCTGCTGATGGACTTCGGAATGCGCAGCGGCCTTCGCCGGCAGAGCCAGGCCGGCATCGAAGCTGCCCAGGCGGGTGCACGAAGGACGGACCTCGAGCTGGCCGATTCCGTGATCCGGCTCTACTACGGCGCAGTCCTGGCACGGCAGCTGCACCAGCTGGGCGAGGACACGCTGGAGCGCATGGAAGCGACACTGCGCGTCACCGACGCGCTCTACAAAGACGGCACCGGCACGGTGAACAAAACCGATTATCTGGATAACAAGGTCATGGTCGAAACTGTCCGGTCCATGGTCGCCTCCCTCGAGCAGAACGAAGCCGCCGCCCAGGCCGCACTCGCTTACACCATCGGCTACTCGTGGCGCTCCACCGTGATCCCGGCCGATTCGGAAATCCCCTACAGCGCGTGGCAGGGCAATCTCGACCAGATGGTTTCCGACTCGTATCAGTTCAATCCCGACTGGAACTCTCTCGAAGCCGGCCTGAAGGCGCTCGATGGCGAGCAGGCCGCCGCCGAAAGCGGCCACTATCCCCGCGTCGGCCTCAAGGGCGAACTGCACCGTCGCTGGAACGCCTACAACGGCGGCCTCTCGACACCGAACAACCGAACCGGCTGGTCGCTCGACCTCGGAGTTGAGATCCCGGTTTTCGACGGATTTCTGACCAACGCGAAAGTCGCCGAAGTCCGCGCCCGGATTCAGCAGCTGAAACAGCAGCAGCTGCTGCTCTCCGACGGCCTCGGCCTGAAACTGCGCAGCATCTTGCTCCAGCTGCAGGCTTCGGAAAAGTCTGTTCAGGCCGGACGCGATGCCGCCACCGCCGCGTCTGATGATCGGGACCTGACCATGCGCGCCTATGAGAACGGGCAGGTGGATACCGAGAAAGTCATTCGCGTCGAACTGCAGGAAGCTCTCGTCAAAGCCTCGCTCGATAAGGCCATCTACGACCATGTCACCCTCCAGTCCGGAGTCGACATGGTTGTCGGTAAAAGCTTCCAGACCGCGCTGGCGGCGAAACCGGGGAACCCATGAACTTCGAGATGCCACGAGTCGTCACCCACAACCTGACCCGCCGGAAAATGCTCGGGCTCATGGCCTGCAGTGCCGCCGCCACCTTCACGCCGCGCCTGGTATTCGCCGAGGACGGACTGGTCACCGTTGCGGTCAGCGCCGAAACCCTCGGGGGGGCCAACATTAACGATGCGCGCGCCGCCTACACGGTCTGGAGCCAGGAAGTCACCCGCCACCTCGGCTCCGTCCGCGCCGCCGTTAACCCCCAGATCTTCCTGCCCTCCGAGGAACTGCTCCGCGACGTGCGCTCCGGCACTGTGGACTGCTACGGCATCACCGCGCTCGAATACATGAAGGTGGCCGACGTCACCGATCCCAGTTTCATCCTCCTGCAGGATTCGATCGCCGACGGGATGGAATACATTCTGGTGGTCAACAACCAGAGTCCGTTCCATTCCCTCGCCGACCTGCGTGGCGCCCAGATGATTGTGCACCACCACCCGGACCTGGTTCTCGCCCCGGCTTGGCTGGAAACGACGCTGACCGCCAGTGCACTGCCGCCCGCGCAGCAGTTTTTCTCGAGCATTTCTTCCCGTGACAACATCAACCAGGTGGCGCTGCCGGTCTTCTTCCGCCGCGTCGATGTGGCGTGTCTGGCGCGGCAGAACTGGGAAACCGCCGTCGAGCTGAATCCTCAGCTGGGCCGCTCTCTGCGGGTTTTCGCCGTTTCCCCCAAACTGGTCCCCATCCTGCTTGCCTTTCGCCGCCACTGCAGCGAGGCAGGACGCAAAGCCCTCATCGACGCGATTTTGAACATCGCTGCTGTCCCCGCGGGTCAGCAGATCGCCGCCCTTTACCAATCCCACAGCTTCGTGCTGCGCACCGCGGCGGTGCTGAAGACCACGGTTGACATGCTGACCGACTATCAGCGATGCCTGGCGCGCAGGCGGGATCGCAGAGAGGACAGCCGAGCCGGCTGGTGAGCAACGGTGCTTCGGCCGACAGGCATTACTCGCCGCATCACCCTGCTGGCATGGTCAGTATCCCTGGGTACGCTCGCCATTTTTGTTGCCATCATCATTCCCGAACAGAAGCGTGACCTGCGCATCCAGCTGGAGTCGGAGGCCAGCGGCGTCGCGGCCGCCCTGCACGGTGAAATCGCCAACGCCGCGATCACTGAGGATTACTCGTCGGTGATCGACCACGCGATGCAGGTTCTCGCGCAGGACCCGGCCGTGGATTTTCTGGTGATAGCCAAGAATGACGGCTACGCGCTGATCATCGAGCGCGACAGCTGGCGCACGGAGCCGAATATCGACCGCTACTGGCGTTCAGGGGTGCGGCGGCCATCCGGTGTGATCGGAATCGTACCGACGTTCAACCAGCGCCTGTTCCATTATTCCGCGCCCTTCGATTACAACGGGATTGAGTGGGGCTGGATTCACGTTGGGCTGTCGCTGGAAACCTACGACCGCAGCTCGCGCGACGTGAACGAGCGCACCGGGTTGCTGACCATCGCATGTGTCCTGCTGGGGTTGCTGGCATCGGTCTCCTGGGCTGGCCACTTTGTGCGGCCAATCCACCGCCTCCAAAGTGTCGTCGAAAGGGTAGCCGGCGGCGATCTGACGGCACGCTCCGAT
Organism: uncultured Acidobacteriaceae bacterium; assembly: GCA_963788905.1. Lineage (GTDB taxonomy): Bacteria > Acidobacteriota > Terriglobia > Terriglobales > Acidobacteriaceae > Palsa-343. Next base: position 130,641 of record CAWBIO010000008.1, on the reverse strand, counting down.
GTACGCAGCCACGATGAGATCGAGCAGCTGGCTCACGCGTTCAACGGTATGGCCGATGCCATCCTGCATCGCGACCGCGAGCTGTCTGAAGCCAAACGCGACCTCGAAATTCGCGTCGCGCTCCGCACCCAGGAGCTTAGCGAGCAGATTGTCGCCCGCGACAAGGCACATACCGAACTGGCCGAAGCGCAGAAGCGCCTGATCGAGCTATCCCGCCTTTCAGGGATGGCGGAGGTCGCCACCGGCGTCCTGCACAACGTTGGCAACGTGCTGAACAGCGTGAACGTCTCCGCCACCATCGTCGCTGACCAGCTCCGCGAATCGCGGGTCACTCAGTTGACCGGGCTGGTTCAGCTGTTGCGGGAGAAAGAGGGGAGGATTGCCGATTTTCTCACTTCCGACCCACGGGGCGTGCGGATCTTTCCCTATCTGTACAAACTGACGCAGAAGCTGGAAGAGGACCGCGAGCGGCTGATGCAGGAGGTGGCAGTCCTGGTTCAGCACGTGGGTCATATCAAAGAGATCGTGGCCATGCAGCAAACCTATGCGCGTTCCTCGGGCATCAGCGAGAAGTTTGCGCTCACCAGCGTGATTGACGATGTTCTCGGCATCACTCGTCCCGGCATCGAGCGGCACGGCATTGTTTTGCATGTGGACGGAGACGAACTGCCCAGCGTGAATACCGATCGGCACAAAGTGCTGCAAATCCTGCTGAACCTGCTCCGCAATGCCATCGACGCAGTCAAGGGTTCGGATCGCCGTCCACGCGAGATCGGCGTGCATACCCGGCGCCTCAGCGAGGATCGCGTGGCGATCCAGGTTCGCGACAACGGTGTGGGCATCGTACCCGGGAATCTGGTGCGGATTTTCTCTCATGGTTTCACCACCAAGGCGGACGGCCATGGTTTCGGGCTGCATTCCGGCGCTCTCGCCGCCCGGGAGCTGGGCGGTGCGCTGACTGCGGAAAGTGACGGTGCCGATTGTGGAGCGGTCTTCACGCTCGAACTCCCTCTGAATCGTCGACACACCTCCCGAGAAGGAGCAACTGCATGACAGACCAGGCGAACCGCTACCGGTTACTCATCATCGACGACAACGAGTCCATCCATGACGATCTCAAAAAGATCCTGGTGCATCAGAACGACGACTCCGGCCTGAGCGCCGACGAGGAGCTGCTGTTCGGCACAACTCAGGAGCCTGGAACGGAGTTTGAGGTGGATTCGGCCTTTCAGGGGCAGGAGGGGCTTGACTTCCTGGTGCGAGCTCAGTCGTCAGGGGCTTCTTACGCCCTGGCCTTTGTCGACGTACGCATGCCTCCCGGTTGGGATGGCATTGAGACCATCCGCCACCTGTGGCTCGTCGATCCCGAACTTCAGGTTGTTATCTGCACAGCCCATTCGGACTACAACTGGAATACCATCGCCCAGGAACTGGGGGTCTCTCATAACTTCGTCATCCTCAAGAAGCCTTTCGACAACATCGAGGTTAAGCAGCTCGCGCACGCGCTGACGGCGAAATGGACTGCAATGCGCCTGGCGCGCCTCAAAATGGAAGACCTGGACAGACAGGTGGCGGAGCGCATCGCGGATCTCCGCAGAACCGAGGAAAAGTACCGGACCATCTTCGAAGATGCAGTGATCGGGATCTTCCAGGCAAGCCCGGATGGCAGGCTCCTGAACATCAACCGCGCCTTCGCCAAAATGCATGGGTACGATACTCCGGAGCAGATGCTTGAAGCCACAGCCAACGGCTCCTCTGAGGGCATTCTGGATGCCAGTTACATCAATAACTGGTGTCGGATCCTGAGCAAGCAGGACATCGTTCGCGGCGCCGAAGTCGAGGTGACCACCCGAGATGGATCGAGAAAGTGGGTTTTGGTCAACGTCCGCGGGGCGCGGGATCGCGACGGCGCGATCCTGTACCACGAGGGAACCGTAGAAGACATCACCGAGCGCAAGTGTGCCCAGCAACAGCTGAATTACCTCGCCTATTACGATGTGCTGACCGGTTTACCCAACCGTACACTTCTCCAGGAGAGACTGAAGGAGGCATTGTCGGATTGGCGCCAGAACCAGCGGACCGCCCTTCTGTTCCTGGATCTCGATCGCTTCAAGCTGATTAATGATTCCCTGGGCCACTCGTTCGGCGATCTTCTTCTGCGGCAGGTCGCTGACCGCCTGCAGGCGCAGCTGCGCAAACAGGATACCGTCGCCCGGGTCGGCGGCGACGAATTCCTGATCCTGCTCCCCGGAATCGACACGATCGCCGAGGCCGAACGCACAGCGTCACGGGTCGTCGGCTCGCTGACCGGCGAATTCCAGATTCAGGGCAGGCAACTGAGCGTCAGTTGCAGCCTTGGCATCAGCATTTTTCCCGACCACGGACGCGACGAGGAAACGCTCATCAAGTATGCCGATGCCGCCATGTATAGTGCCAAGGAAAAAGGCTGCAATACCTTTTGCCTCTTCACCGAAGAGATGAATACCCAGGTGATGGAGCGGCTCACCATCGAGACCAGCCTGCGTGGGGCAGTCGAGAGAAAGGAACTCTTCCTCGTCTACCAGCCGCAGGTCGATATTCCAGGCGGTGAAGTACTTGGTTTGGAGGCGCTTCTTCGCTGGCAGCACCCGGAGCACGGCCTCATCCCGCCGGACCGGTTCATTCGCATCGCCGAAAACACCGGCGTGATCATGTCCATTGGAGAATGGGTCCTGCGCACGGCTTGCCGGCAGATCATTCAATGGCAGAACCTCGGACTGCCGATCGTCCCGGTCGCCGTCAATGTCTCCGCGGTGCAGTTTCGGCAGGACGGTTTTCGCGATCTGATCAAAGGTATCCTGGATGAAACCGGGCTGGCGCCGGAACATCTGCAGCTGGAACTCACGGAAAGCGTCCTGCTGACCAACGCCGACGTTGTCTTTAAGATCCTCTACGAAATGCAGGCCATGGGGATTCGCCTGGTCATCGACGACTTCGGAACCGGCTATTCGAGTCTCAGTTACCTGCGCCATTTTCCAGTGACCAAGGTGAAAATCGATCGCTCCTTCATTCGTGATGCTGCCCTCGATCCGGACGATGCGGCTATCACCAAGGCCATCATCAGCATGTCGCACGGATTGAATCTCAGGGTTCTGGCGGAGGGTGTGGAGTCGGAAGCCCAGCTGGCTTTTCTGCGTGCACATGGTTGCGACGAATATCAGGGCTACTACTTCAGCCGGCCTCTGACCGCGGACCATGTGAGAAACGGGCTCCGCACATGGCAGATCAAGCCCCACTCGGAAATCTCGACCTGTTCTTAGAAGAGGAGACAGACTTCGCACTTCGTTCTGTTTGCTGCCGGCGGCGGAGCGGGTAAGAAATGCAGCTTCACCACTTCTGGATGGTTGCCGCGAGCGCCGCCATCGACGGGAGCGTCCGGACGGGTTTAGTGGCGATCTATTCTGGCTCGCCTGCGTCGCGCGGTTCGATCCCATCCTCACCGGTGCCGTCGATGGGAAGCCGAATAAAAAAGCTTGTCCCCTTGCCGACTGTGCTTTCGAAGGTCAGGGATCCCTGGTGGCGTTCGACCACCGAGCGGGAAATAGCCAGCCCCTGGCCGGTTCCCCGCCCCACTTCCTTGGTGGTGAAGAAGGGGTCAAAGATGCGTTCCCGAATGCTGTCCGGAATTCCCGAGCCGTTGTCGGAGATGGTGATGAGAGCCATGGACCCTTTTCTTTCTGTCGAGACGCGAATGGTGCCTTTGCGCCCGCTGTCCCTCACCACATCGCGGATGGCATGGGCGGCGTTGATAAGAAGGTTGAGAAACACCTGGTTCATATCGCCGACGGCGCAGGTAGCCTCGCTCGCGCAACGCATCGCCGCGGCCGAGGGCGTCAGCAAGGCCATGGCCGAGGAGTGCTTTGCGGCCGGGCTGCTGCACGATCTGGGCAAGGTGATCCTGCTGGGCGAGCGGCGGAAAGAATACTGCGAAATCCTCGAGCGGGGCGAGACAGCGACCGGCGCAATCGAAGAAATCGAAATTGCAATCCTTGGCTGCTCCCATGCGCAGCTGGGCGCGTACTTAATGAGTGTGTGGGGACTGCCCACCTCGCTGGTCCAGGCAGTGGCCTTCCATCATCGTCCATCGGAGGCCATCGAGACGGTATTCTCTCCGCTGACCGCTGTGCATTGCGCCGACGTGTTCGTTCGAGGGGTTGGCAGCATGGCCGCGGACGCGCTGCCCCTCGACCGCGAATATCTGGCGCGCCTGAGAGTCTCAGAGAGAGAGAGTATCTGGGGTGCTCTTGCCGAAAGCTCGCTTTTTGTCAGTCACGAAGGTCTTTTATAAACCGATACCGCGCCATTGCCCCAGCGGCGGAGAACTTTGTCGATCCCCTTATCAGGTAGCCGAGGAGGCCAAGTCGATTGCGGGTTACCGGCAGCGCGCACCATCAGGACACCGCCCGGCGCGGCGAATGCTACCCTGTTGATGCCGTCGACGTTTGGTTTTCATCCGATCAGCTCGGCGCATGGACCGCCCGAATCGAACCAAATTCGGCACGGTGAGTCAAAGTGAGTTGATGATGTCGCTCAAGCTCGTTGATTCTAAAAGTGGCCCCGTAGCTCAGGTGGATAGAGCAGCAGTTTCCTAAACTGCGTGTCGGAAGTTCGAGTCTTCCCGGGGTCACCAGGCTGCCCCGCCTCAGCCGGGGAATGGGGCGCTGCTCAGAGCCGGACGCCTTTCAAGCGCCGCCCGCACCTCAGCACGGACGGCTTCCAGCTCAGCGCCGGCAACCTCAAGACGTGGCGGACGAACCCGGGCGCAGCCGGTACCGGTTTCCTGCTGCACCTGCTTGATCAGCTGGACGAATTTCGGCACCGTGTCCATGCGCAACAACGGAAGGAACCATCGGTACAGCTCGAAGGCTTTTTCGCGCTCGCCCTGCATCGCGTAATTGAACAAAGCGACGGATTCGGCGGGAAATGCATTGACCAGGCCTGCGACCCAGCCCACTGCTCCGGCAGCGATGCCCTCGACGATCGCGTCATCGACGCCGACAAAAATGCGCAGCCGCTCGCTGGCCAGCGCTCGAATCGCAGTCACGCGCCGAACGTCGGTGCTTGACTCCTTCACCGCGGCGAGGTTTTCGTTTTCGGCTGCGAGCTCCAGTATCTGTTCCGGAACGAAATCGGTCCCATAGGAAACCGGATTGTTGTAAAGCATCGAGGGGAGCTTGGTCGCACGGAAGATTGCGGTGACATGAGCCCTGGTCTCACGCCAGTCGCCGAGATAGACATACGGCGGCAGAACCATGAGGCCTGCGCAGCCAACCTGCTCGGCGGCTTTGGCCAGGGCGACTGCCTCGGCGGTCGACAGCGCCGAAATTGCTGCCACCACCGGCGCGCCATCGGCGGCGGCAACTACCGTGCGCAGGATTGCCTCCTTCTCGGCGAAGGTCAGCGTCGCGGCTTCGCCGAGCGATCCAAGCGCGATGATGCCGGTGCAGCCGTTGGCCAGCATCCAGCGCGCATGACGCGTCATAAAACCGTGATAGACGGCGAAGTGCTCGTCGAAACACGTGGTCATTGCAGGCATCACTCCGTACCACTTCATGGAACCTCCTCGGGAATGGCATCAGGCGTAACGAGACTCGACACCAGCGCAGGAAAAACGGGGGGCCGAACCCCATCGACTTTCCAGCCAAACAGGAATTGTGCCGCAGCGCCGCAGATGCGTCCCTGGCAAGGGCCCATCCCGCAGCGGGTCTGCAGCTTTGCTTCCCGCCAGGACCAGAAGTAGAGCGCCCCGTAAGGAACATCTTCGCAGCGGCAAACAACAGTGTCGTGATCAGCGAGACTGCGGAGTTCAGGATTAAGGGTACAGGCCGAGCGCAGGGCACGAACGAAGGGGAGCATCCGGCGCCTGCGGCGAATCAGCTGGCTGGCTTCGTGTGGCGCGCCCGCGGCGGCGAACCCGGCAATCTGACCTTCGATGAGGGCGAGGTCCACTCCGCCAATCGAAGTGGGTTCTCCGGCGCAAAACACGTTTTCTACCGACGTTTGTTGCAGGTCGTCGACAGCGACGAATCCGTCTTCGATGCGGCAGCCGATCAACTGCGCCAGCTCGGTGTTCGGAACCAGGTGAAAACCGCAGGCCAGAAAATCGCAGGCTACGTTCCACTCCCTGCCGTGCTGGCGCAGGGTAACGCTCTCGAGCGCTGCGGTTCCGTGCGCGCCGACCGGCCAGCAGCCAAAGTGGAGCGGCGACCGTCGCGTCGCCCAGCGATAGTTTGCGCCCTGCACGAGTTTTCCTGGTTGTGCGAGCAGTTGAGCCGCAAAGCTCGCCATTGCTCGCGCTGGAGCCTGTTCGCAGACAGCGATAATGTTCGCTCCCCGCGCGGCAAGATGGGCAGCCACAGCCAGCAGCAATGGGCCTGTCCCGGCAATCACCACGCGCTTGCCGGCAACCGGCAGTCCGCTGCGCGCCATCGCATCGAGGCCGCCCGCGCCAAAGACATTGGGCAGCGTCCAGCCAGGAAAAGGCAGGAACAGTTCTCTCGCGCCGGTTGCAAGGATGAGCTTGCCGTACCGCAACTCGACGCGATCCTCACCGCGCTCGGCGCAAATAACGCCACTGCGGGGTTGATCGAAGACTCGCGACCCGGGCAGGTGAACCACAGTGGAATGGCTCAACCGAGTAAACCACCGCTGCGCCGCGCCGGACGGAGCATCGCCGCGGCGCCAGATTTGGCCGCCCGGCGCGGGGTTGTCGTCGAGGAGGGCGACTCGCGCGCCACCATCGGCGGCAGTGACCGCGGCGGCAATACCGGCGGGGCCGGCGCCCACAACGGCAACGTCAAATTCCAAATTGGAAGGAGGGATCATGACGCGCGCACATCCATTCCCGAAGTACACAAGATCTGGCAGCTGCGCTGATGCGGCTCGCCGTCAATCGAGACACGGCATTCGAAACAGATTCCCATGCCGCAGAGAGGCGCGCGCGGCTCACCGCTGACGGATGTCCGAGTTTGGGCGGTCACCATCATGACGGCTGCGGCGACTGTGGTCCCGGGCGAGACGGTCAGTGGCTTGCCGTTGATCGTAAGGGATACAGCGCGCCCGTCGTCAGGCATGGACGCCGCTCCCGGCGCTGCTGCGGACGCTGGTGTTGGTTGAACCCGGGTCGTAGAAACGGCTCGGCAGATAAGGATCGACTGGAATCTCGGTCACTACGCCAGTCAGCATGTCGGCTACCAGGCCCGCAGTTCCCAGAGAGGTGGTGATGCCAAGGCCTTCGTGCCCGGTCGCGAGACACAACGTTGGGTCTGAGGGCCACAAGCCGATCAGCGGAAGTTTGTCGGGAGTCGCGGCGCGAAAGCCGGTCCACACACGGATGGCCGAACAGGAGCCGATATCCGGGAGGTAGAGCTTCGCACGCTCCAGCATCGCGGCGAGAATGGAATGCTCTACCGCGTTTCCCTCGTCACCGAACTGGCGAGAAGAGCCGATGAGAAGCTGGCCTGTTTTGCGCGGTTGCACGTTGAAGGCGACCGAATGAGAGGTGAGTGTGTGCGCGCTTTTCAGATAGCCGAGCTCGACCAGCTGATGATGGACCATGCCGGGGTAGCGATCGGTGATGACCAGATGGCCTTTGCGCTTGCGGATGGGCAGTCGCGGCAGCAGGTCGACAGATTCAGTCCCGCATGCGATGACGATGTGCGTCGCACGCAGCTCACTTCCATCGGCGAACGCGACGCGTCCGTCGCTCGCGGAAACAACGTGGCGAGGAGCGAACAACTTCGCGCCTGCTCGGGTGGCGTCCTCGATTAGCCAATGCGCAGCGCAGGGAGGATAGAGGACTGCGTCTGACGGCACAAGCAGCGCGCCCGCCATCGGCCGGCGCAGATGCGGCTCGGCTGCAGCCAGACTCGCGCCGTCGAGGACCTCGGTTGCCACACCGGCGGATTGATAAACACCATGCTTGCGACGAACCTCATCCATCTCTTCTTCATCGGCCGCAACCCACAGCGTTCCACAGCGGTCGAATTCGACGCCTGCCGGCAGTTGAGGAGCCAGTTTGTGCCAAAGGGATTGCGAATAGCAGGTGAGAGCCAGCTGGGCGGGCGAGTCGTCCATCACGACAATGTGTCCCATACCGGCGGCGGTTGCCCCGCCGCCGACGATGTGGCCTTCGACAACCGCGGTGCGCAGGCCGCGGCTCGCGCACTCGCGGGCACAAGCCGCGCCCACAATGCCCGCGCCCAGAACGACTACGTCCCAGGCAGTGCTCATGTTTTTGCGAGCACCGGCGCAGCGGGAATGCCGCTTCGGAAGGGGTCGTCATTTTCGAGAACCAAACGGCTTTCGGCTGTAATCCAGGCCGACCCGGTGATGCTGGGAATAACCTGCTGCGTTGAATCATCCTGCGTTCGATAGCTCGCCTCGAACACGGTTCCGAGGATTCCCTCCTGGCGCCACAACTGGCCGGGCGCGAGCTTGCCGTCGGCGGCAAGACAAGCCAGCTTCGCGCTCGTCCCGGTTCCGCATGGCGAACGATCGTAGGCATTCCCCGGGCACAACACAAAACTTCGGCTGTCGTTTCCGGCCGCCGCTGCCGCCGCTGAGATTTCGATATGGTCGATCTCCCTGCTCTCGGCGGCGGTGATTCCGCGGGCCTGGAGGGCGGCCTTCACAGCGATCGCGAAGGTCGTGAGCAGGTGATGGTTTTCGAGGGTGAGTGGAGAAGGCGCATCTTCGGTGAGGAAGAACCAGTTTCCTCCCCACGCGATGTCGCCATGCACAATGCCGAACTGGGGGACCTCAACCGCGACGCCGCTCCGATAGCGATAACTGGGGACGTTTTGCACTGTCACGCGGCCGTCGCTGTGCAACTCAGCGCTGACCTCGCCGACCGGCGTTTCAATGGTGTGCCTGCCCGGCTCGACGCGGCCGAGATGTGCGAGCGTGGTGACGACGCCAATGGTGCCATGCCCGCACATGCCGAGATAACCCACGTTATTAAAGAAAATCACTCCCGCAGCGGAGGCTGAATGAGCTGGTTCGACAAGAAGTGCTCCAACCAGGACGTCGGAACCTCGCGGCTCATTGACAACAGCGGAACGAAAACCGTCGTGATCGGTGGCGAGGCGTCGAAGACGATCGGCAAGCGATCCCGCACCGAGATTGGGGCCTCCGCTGACAACGACTCGGGTAGGCTCACCGGCCGTATGCGAATCGACAACGTGAATTTCGGACGACAAAGGCAAGATGGGTCGCCTGCGAGCTTCGTTTTGGATTCCCGTTCCACTCCATCTTACGATTCTTCATTTATTCCAATGCCTCAGAGGCGCGGATTTCCGGGAGGCATTCATCCGCTATACTCGATGGCAGTTTTCCGCGGGAGGCCGTGAAAGAGCGCATGAAGAAGGCCTGCTGTGCCGGCTTGTTGGTGACCTTTTCGCTGGTGTGCGCAACAGTGGCGCCGGCACAGACGCGGCGTGCCCTGCTGATCGGTATCAATACTTATGAGCCGCCGGGCACATCAGCCAGCCACCCGCCGGGCTGCGTTTATGGGCGCTGTGAGCTGGGCTATTTTGAAAACCTCGATGGCGCGGTCAATGACGCGCAGTCGATGGCCGATCTGCTCACCAGTCCCAAATTTGGCTTCCCGGCCAACCAGGTTGTGCTGCTCACCAATCCTGCGCCGCCACACGCCGGAGCGGGCGAATTGATTCTGCCCGCCGCCCAGACCACGCACGATGGCATTCTGGCGGCGATGCAGAAGTACCTCGTCGATGTGCCGCAGCGCGGCGATACCGTAGTTTTCTACGCAGCGAGTCACGGATCGCTGCGAATCAACTCGAAGGGCACAAAGTTAACGGTCAACGTTGATGGAAAGTATCTGCCCGCCGACAGCACACTCGTTCCTTCCGATGCTTACAAGGGCGGCTACGACGTGCGCGATCGTGAGATGACGCGGATTTTCAACGCCGCGCTCGACAAGGGTATTCATCTGACGGTGATTTTCGATAACTGCCACAGCGGGGGTGTCAGCCGTGGCATCAATGCGAAGTATCGCGAGCGCGATCTGCCCTTCGATCCGCGAGACATTGCGGAGGCGCCGCAACTCGAGGCCAACGGCGAACCACCTCCGGGCCCCACGCTGCGGACTGACAATCCCGCGCTGGTCTTTTCCGCGGTCCAGCAGGATCAGGGCGCGAAGGAAACACCCGACACCGACCCTCCCACGGAGCCACACGGGGCATTCACGGCGGCTCTGGTGGAGGCGCTCGAGGTGCTGCCGGCCGATACACCGGCTGCGGTCGTCTATCAGCGGGTCCGGGCCGTGCTGCAGAACCAGGACGTTCCGGATGAAGATCCAGATCTCGATGCCAGCGCCCAAAGGCGCGAACAGCCGCTGTTTGGTGGGGCCGCAGGCGGTGCAGGAGGCAAGATTCGCAGCGCAGTGTTGGGCACCAGTCCCAATGGCAGCGTGTGGCTCGATGTGGGCCGGGCTGGTGGAGTGGGCGTCGGCAGCGAATTCACATCGTTGTTAGCCGCCGATGGCGGGCAGAAAATTCAGTTGCGTGTGATGGCTTTGGATGGCATCGCGCGTTCGGTGGCCAATATTGTCAGTCCGAATGGCGCAACGGTGAAGGCAGGCGACGTTTTTGAGCTGACAAAGTGGAACCCAGCGCCCAGTGCGCCGCTGCGGGTGTTCCATTGGCCGGCCACGTTGTCGCAGGCTGAAATCGTGGCCGCTACTGCGCAAATTCTGTCTGCCGGCATCGCCACAGTTTCCGATCCGGCCGAAGAGCAATGGACGCACATGCTGAGCTGGGATGGCACGAAGTGGATCGTGCAGAAGGCGGGTGCGACAGCTGCCACGCCACTCGGCGCCGGGCTAACTGCGCCGATCCTGCGTCAAAATATCCCCGCAGGCGCGAGGCTCTGGGTTAATTTTCCTCCATCGCGCGACCTCGCGGCCCAGCTCTTGCCTGCAGATCCCAACAACGCCGTCCAGACGGCAGCCGATCTGGCGTCTGCAGAATACGTGCTCACCGGGGTTCTGACTGCGAACGGCCCAGCCTGGGCGTGGTTCCACAAGAACGAACTGGCAGCCGGGCCACCGGATCCGAACGCCCCGGCTCATGACCCGGGTTGTTCGCCAACTTCACAATATCCTGTGCGGAGCAACTGGATCGCCATGGCGAGCGCGGACTCCATCGCGCAGGGCGCAGCAACGTTGAACCACTATGCGTCGCTGCTGGCGAAAGTTCACGGCTGGTTCGAGCTCGGCAACAGTGCGGCGGGAGGATCGACCGGCAAATACTACTCTCTGCAGTTGCTGGCCGCGAATGGTGGCGCGCAGATCACTCCAGAGACGGTAATGCATCAGGGCGACCGTTTCACGATGGGATTGCACACGACGAGCGATATCACAGAAAAGCGGTGGGTCTACGTTCTTGACATCGATTGCCATGGACAAGGGACGGTTCTTTATCCGCGCGACTATTCTGAGAACCAGTTCCCCAACGAGTCCGATACCGGAAGGCAGTTTCCACTGCGTGGGGCGTCGACGTTGCGGATTGGTCCGCCTTTTGGCATTGATACCTTTATTATGCTGAGCACGGCGCAGCCGCTTTCCGACCCTTACCTGCTGAACTTCGAAGGGGTTTCGCGCGGCGCCGGGCCGCAATCGCCGCTGGAACAGCTGCTGAGCGATGCCAGCCACGGGACGCGCGGTAATCCCGCGCAGGTCCCTACCACATGGGGCATCGGCATGACTACAATTCGCAGTGTCGGCCACGCTTCGCAGTAGGTCGTCCCCGGAAATGCGGCCCCGCGGCTCTTCAAACCTGTCGCAATCGAGGATCGTAATGAATCCCGCCAGGGCGGATGTTGTGAGAACAACGCTCCTGATGATGCTCACTGCCGGCATATTCACCGCCGCAGCTCGCGCGCAGATGGCGGGCAGCCTGCACACCCTGATTGCGCAACACGAGCAGGCGCTGGCGGACGCGCGCGGTGCACACAACATAAGAAACGAAGCCACTGAGCTGAATCTGCTGGCCAATTTTTACCGGGAAGCGGGCGACCCGCAGAAGGGACTCGACTATTGCGCCCAGGCCCTCTCCATTGAAACCAGCAAGGGCCAGCAGGCGCAGAGCAAGAACGTGGAGGGCCGCATCCTGACCGACCTGGGCCAGGAGCAGAAGGCGCTCGATCTCTTCACAGAGATTCTTCCTGTCTGGCAGCAAATCAATAATCAGCTGGGCGAGGCATCGACGCTCAACAACATGGGGCGCGTGTACAACGACCTCGGCCAGCGTGATAAAGCCCTCGATGCTCTGAACCGGGCGCTGCCGATGTGGAGGAAACTCGACAATCGTGCCGGGGAGGCCAGCACGCTCGATAATCTCGGCCGCTGCTACTCCGACATGGGCCGCAGCCAGGAAGCGCTCGACAACCTGAACCAGGCACTGCCGCTGTGGCGGGCTGTCGGAGAGATCGGCGGTGAGGCGCAAACCCTGAACAACCTGGGCAGAACCTACACCAATCTCGGCGAAAAGGAGAAAGCGCTTGAGTCCTACCAGGCTGCGGTGCCTTTGTGGCGAGAGCTTGGTCATCCTGAGGGCCTCGCCGCATCGCTGAATGCCGTAGGACGCGTTTACGACGATCTTGGTCAGAAGCAGCAGGGTCTGGACTATTACAACCAGGCGCTGCCCTTGTGGCGCGAAGTGGGCAATCGCAGCGGCGTGGCCCTGGCGTTGTATGACATCGGCAGAGTTCACTACGAACTGGGCGAACCGGACAAGTCGCTCGACTTCTACAACCAGGCGCTCGATATCTGGCGCGAGACCCAGGATCACCGTGGCGTTGCCGCTGCGCTGAATCACATTGCCCGCGCCTATGACGCGCTGGGGCAGCGCGATAAAGCCCTCGATCTCGACTATCAGGCGCTGGCTGCGTGGCGCGATGTGCAGGACCAGCGTGGGGAGGCTTTTGCGCTGGCAAGCATCGGCCGGGTGTTAGCGGATCAGGGCAAGCTGGAGCAGGCTCTGCCTCAGAAGCTGGCGGCGCTGTCGCTGGCAAAGGCTGCGGGCGATCCTGATCTCGAAGGCGGCATCGAGGCGTCACTGATGATGGACTTTCGCGGGCAACACCGGCTCGAGGAAGCGATCTTCTTTGGAACGGAAGCCGTGAACAACTACCAGCTGATGCGGCGCAATATCAAGGGCCTCGATCAAAGCCTGCAGGAGCAATTTGCCCAGACCAGGTCCGGCACTTATCGCACTCTTGCTGAACTACTGGTAGAGGCCAACCGTCTCGGCGAAGCGGAACACGTGCTGGACTTGCTCAAAGAACAGGAACTCGAGGAAGTGGTGATTGGCGCAGCGGATCATTCCGATCCACATGCCGCGACACTAACCATGACGCATGCTGAGGAGCAGGTGGAAACCGATCTCGCAGCGCGCGAGCAGGCTGCGGTTGCATTGTCTGATCTGAGCGCGCAATATGCTCGGCTGACAGTAAAGACCAGCCGAACTCCCGCAGAGACGGCCCAGATGACTGCACTCGAGGCGAAGATCGAAGCCGGCAACGGTGAGGTTTCAGACTTCTTTCGGAAGACTCTTTATCCCGAACTTGCGCAGAACGCCGGAACCCAGGCAGCCAACGCTGTGCTCAGCGAGCAGAAGTCTGAGGTCAGCCGCCTGCAGAATACTCTGGCCGACCTGGGACCGCGCGTCATTGGTATTCGGCTCCTGCTCGGCGATGAACACGCTTATGTCATCGTGGTCACTCCGCAGTCGCGTCGGAAGTTTGAGCTGAAGGCAACGCCAGCGCAGCTGAATGACGAGGTGCAGCAGCTGCGCAACGATCTGCGCAGTCCATCATCCGACCCCAAGGCTCATCTCACCGAGATGTACTCGATTGTCGTGGCGCCTCTCGAAAGCGAGTTGGCGGCGCTGGAGAGAAGCGGACAGACTGGCGGCCGGGTTCCCACATTGCTGTGGTCGCTGGACGGCACGATGCGCTATTTGCCCATGGCCGCACTCTACGACGGCAGCCATTATCTCGCCGAGCGCTTCAATAATGTTTTGTTCACGCCGGAGAGCTACGGCCACATGGGCGCACCCGATGCGAATAAGCCCAGCCTGCGCGTACTGGCCATGGGCCTGTCGAGGAGCTATGGCGGCCTGCCGGCGCTGCCGGGAGTGATCCCGGAACTGGACGATGTGGTGCATGACCCGGCCGATCCTGCTTCTCACGGGCCGCTGGATGGTGTCCTTCTGCCGGATGAGCGATTCACATGGGCAGCTCTGAAAGCTCAACTGGGTCCCGGCTCAGGATTTTCCGTCGTTCACATCGCCAGTCATTTCGTGCTGGAAACGGGGAGCGGCACCGAGCCTTACCTGATGTTGGGCGGCAACGAATCGGGGGACCCTCAGGGGTTTCCGCTCACCCTCTCGCAGCTGCAGAACTCAGCCGTGAGTTTCCACGGCACGCGCCTGCTTACTCTTTCTGCCTGCAGCACCGCCAAAGGCGACACGGCGAATGACGGGCTGGAGATGGACAGCCTCGGCATGGTTGCGCAGCAAAAAGATGCAGAGGCCGTGCTGGCAACGCTTTGGGATGTGAATGACTCGAGCACCAGCCGGATGATGAGCGATTTCTATGCGCGCTGGGTCAAAGACCCGGCTGTCGGGAAGGCCGAGGCACTGCGCCAGGCTCAGCTGGCTCTTATGCACGGGACTTCTTCGGCTCAAAGCATCGCAACCGGCCGCGGCGTTCAGTTCGCCGATCAGGCCGCGGCTCCTCGGGCCACGTCGTATGCTCATCCTTATTACTGGGCTCCATTCGTTCTCATTGGGAACTACCAGTAGGCCCGAGCAGCAAAAGACTTTCCCTGTTGTACTTGAAGGAGAACTTATGCTTCTGCTTTGTGCGTTTCTCGTTGGCCTCGTTGCAGGCCTTCGCTCCATGCTCGCACCCGCGGTCGTCAGCTGGGCGGCCCGGTTTAATCTGCTGAATGTAGACGGAACCTACTTCGCTCTCATGAATTACAGAATGACCGTTGGCATCTTCACAGCGCTGGCCATCTGCGAACTGATCGTCGACAAGCTGCCGAAAACGCCGAGCCGCAAGCAGCCGCTGTCCTTCATCATTCGCATCCTGTGCGGCGCGCTTGTCGGGGCCACTGCGGGCGCGACCGGAGGCAAGCCGATCATTGGAAGCATCCTCGGAGCAATTGGCGCAGTCGCGGGCACACTCGGCGGCGCTGCTGTTCGCGCAAAGCTGGCGGCTGCTTTCCACCGCGACCTTCCCGCGGCCATTCTTGAAGACATCGCGGCACTCGGAATCGCCATCTTTTCCGTGGTGGTGCTGCGATGAAATACACCTTTGACGCGATCATCGTAGGCGCGGGCCAGGCCGGCCCTCCTCTGGCAACTCGCCTTGCCGGCGCGGGATGGAAAGTGGCGATGATTGAGCGCCATCTCTTCGGCGGAACCTGCATCAATAACGGCTGCACGCCCACCAAAGCGATGGTGGCCAGCGCCCACGCTGCACATCTTGCGCAACGCGGAGCCGATTTTGGCGTGAGCGTCGGTCCGGTTGCCGTCGATCTGCGCGCCGTGAAGGCTCGGAAAGACAAGATTGTCCTTGACGCCCGCAACGGCATCGAGAAACGGCTCCGAACCATGGAGAACTGCACTGTCTTTACCGGCACCGCGGCCTTCGCCTCGCCCACGACCATGCGCGTGGGCGACGACATCCTCGAGGCGCCGAAAATCTTCCTCAACGTCGGAGCGCGGCCCACCGTGCCGCAGATGAAAGGCGTCGATTCAGTCCCCTTCCTCACCAGCACCACGATCCTGGACCTCGAAGAACTCCCCGCTCACCTCATCGTTATTGGCGGCGGTTATGTGGGACTGGAATTCGCGCAGATGTTCCGCCGTTTTGGGTCCAAGGTCACCATTGTCGACAGAAACTCGCGCCTCGGTCCGCATGAAGATGAAGACGCGTCTCAGGTGATCCGCGGAATTTTTGACTCCGAAGGCATTGAGGTGCGACTGAACGCCAACTGCATTCACCTTGAAGGCAGCGGCAGCGAGGTATCCGTGGGTCTGGAGTGCAACGAAGGAGAGCCGCATGTCGCCGGCACGCACATTCTCCTGGCCGTTGGCCGCACTCCTAACACCAACGACCTGAACCTGGAAGCTGCCGGTCTTACGCCGGACGAGCGTGGTTACATACCTGTCGACGATCAGCTGCAGCACCGACGTGCCCGGCATCTTTGCGCTCGGCGATTGCAACCGCCGCGGCGCATTTACGCACACTTCGTACAACGACTACGAAATCGTGGCCGACAATCTTCTCGAAGGGGCGTCGCGCCGTGTCACCGACCGAATCTTTGCGTACGCACTTTACATCGACCCGCCGCTTGGACACGTCGGCATGTCGGAGGCGGAGGTGCGGGCAACGAAGAAGCCCGCTTTGATGGGCAAACGCGCCATGACACGCGTGAGCCGCGCCATCGAGAAGGGTGAGACCTTCGGCTTCATCAAGGTCCTTGTCGACGCGGAGTCAAAGCTGATTCTGGGCGGAACCGTTTTCGGCACGGGCGGGGACGAGGCAGTTCACTGCATCCTCACCGCTATGTATGCCCGCCAGCCTTACACGCTCATGACGCACTCCGTCCACATTCACCCAACGGTTGCTGAACTGATTCCAACAACGTTCGAGGACCTGAAGCCGCTCGACTGACTCACTCGCTGCGCGAGCGCTAAGCTGGGATCATCATGCGCGCCGCAGTGCTGCACCGCCCCGCTCCAATTGCATCGCAACCCCTGGCCGTCGAAGATCTGCCCATCCCGGAACCCGGGCCCGGCCAGGTTCTGCTCAAGGTCGAAGCCTGCGGCGTCTGCCGGACCGATCTTCACATTTGCGCCGGAGAACTGCCCCCGCTCCGCGACGCCGTCACTCCCGGGCACCAAATTGTTGGGCGCGTAGCCAAACTCGGCGTAGGAGTCTCGCAGATTCGCATCGGCGAGCGCACCGGCGTTTCCTGGCTGGGCGGCGTCGACGGCACCTGCCCGCTTTGCCTCAGGAATCGCGAGAATCTCTGCGATCGTCCCACCTATACCGGCTACTCAGTGAACGGCGGCTACGCCGAATACGCTGTTGCCCGTGCCGACTTCCTTATTCCGCTGCCCGAAGAGCGATCCGCCATCGAGCTGGCGCCGCTGCTCTGCGCCGGCATTATCGGCTTTCGCAGCCTGCGTGTGGCTGAGATCAAGCCTGGGGACCGCGTCGGTCTGTTCGGCTTTGGCGCCTCAGCCCACCTCGCCATCGACGTCCTCAAATCCTGGAATTGCGAAGTCTATGTCTCGACGCGCGGCGCCTCCCATCAGCAACTTGCACGTGAGTTGGGAGCATCGTGGGTCGGCGATGCCACGGAGCGGCCACCCGTCGGGCTCGACTCCGCCGTAACCTTCGCTCCGTCGGGCGACGTGGTCATCGCAGCGCTCGCTTCGCTGCGCAAGGGAGGAATCGTGGCCATCAACGCCATCCACCTCGACCGCATACCCCAGTTCGACTACGACTCGCTCTTGTGGGGTGAGCGGCAGATGCGCAGCGTAACGAATATGACTCGCCAGGATGGGCGCGACTTTGTGGAACTGGCGACGAAAATCGGCATCCGCCCGCGCACGACGCAGTTCAGCCTGGAACAGGTCAACGAGGCCTTGCTGGCTGTCGCTGACGACGCGATTGACGGCGCTGCGGTTGTGATTCCCTAACGCAGAACGACGACCAGCGCGAACCCGTCATACCCCTTGCGCCCCACCGTCTGGATCGTCGTTGCGCTCACCCGAGGTTCGCGGGCCACCGCTTCATGGAAGCGGCGGATTCCCTTGACGTCCGGGTCTTTCGTTTTTGGGTTGGCAACTTCGCCGTCGCGAATCACGTTGTCGACCAGGATGGCACCGCCGGCCGGCACCATCGGCAAGACCCAGCGGAAATACGCCGCCGTGTTCTCCTTGTCGGCGTCGATGAAGACGAAATCGAATTGTAGGCCTTCTTCGACGATTTTCGGGAGCGTCTGGAGCGCCGGCCCAGGGCGCTGATCGATCACCCTGGAGAGCCCCGCATGAGCGATGTTTTGCCGCGCGACCTCGAAGTGCTTCGGATCGGATTCGAGTGTAACCAGGCGGCCAGTACGCGGCAGAGCCCGAGCCAGCCAGATGGTGCTGTAGCCGCCCAAGGTTCCAATTTCGAGGATTCGCTTCGCCCGCTGCATTTTTGCCAGCAGGTACAGAAGCTTCCCCTGGCTGGGTGTCACGGCAATTTTCGGCAGGCCAGCCGCTGCGCTGGCTCTCCGTGTCGAAAGCAGAGCAGCATCTTCGCTGATCAGCAGATCGTCGATGTAGTGGTCAACCGCGGCCCACACCTTCCGCGACAAGAACACCTCCTGGCCGGGCGTGGCAAATCCGTGTGCTGCAAGTCAACCGGAAACCAGTTCAGAGAAATCTGCTATCCGTGAAAAACCCGTCAGGACCTCTCCAATCAGCGCCAGCCGATTGGCGCGCACCGCCTGGTCCTCGGTCATCACCATTACCTTGTCGAAAAACAAATCCACGTGGGGGCGCAACGTTGCGATCTTTTCCAGCGCCTCGCGATATTCCTGTCTGCCGCGCAGCTGTTCGACGACCGGAGCAAGCTTCTTTGCTTCGGCATCCAGCGCCTTCTCTGCCGGATCCTCCAGCAGATCCGCCCTGACCAGGCCCGGCTCCAATCCCGGCTCTAAAATGCCCTTCTCCACCGCCTGGCGAAGAATGTTCTTGATCCTCTTGAACGCCGCCGCGATTGCCGCCAGGTCGTCCGAGTCACGCACCGCAGTCAGAGCCTCCGCGCGCGCTATCGCATCCCGCATATTGTCGGAAGGAACAGCCACGACCGCATTCACCACATCGTAAGCAAAGCCACGCAGGTCCCGCAGCCAGAAAACCAGACGCTCGTCGAAGAAGGCTGCCAGCTTCTCCCTGACTGATGCCTCGACGTCGGGCACCGCCTTGAACAAATCGGACCGCACCAGCGGCAACCCGGTTTCAGCCAGAATCTTGACGATCGCGTTGGCCGCGCGGCGCAGCGCAAACGGATCCTTCGAACCCGTCGGCTCGAGGCCAATTGAAAACATCGCCACGATGGTCTGGATACGGTCTGCAATCCCCAGGATCTGGCCTTCCATCGTGGGCGGGATCGGATCCTCAACAGCGGCCGGGGAGTATTGCCAGTAGATCGCCTGCGCGACCTTCTCGCCCAGACCCTGAGCTCGCGCATAGAGACCGCCGACGATTCCCTGGAGTTCAGTAAATTCCTTCACCAGCTCCGTCGTCAGATCGGTTTTGGCCAGCTCCACCGCCTTCAGAGTAGCCGCCCGGTCGACTGCAATGCCTCTCTCGTTCACCAGGCTTACCAGCCGTTCCGCAATCCGCACGTTGGCCTGGGTCTTGTCCCAGTAGGTGCCCAGTTCCTTGTGATACGTGACGGACCTCAGCATCTCCACGCGGTCTTCCAGCGGCGTCTTCTGGTCCACTCTCCAGAAAAAGCCTGCGTCGTTGAAGCGCGCCCGCAGCACGCGCTCGTGGCCATGCCGGATCACCTCGATGCCGTTCTCCTCAGGATGGGTATTCAGCACCGCCAGGAAGTAGGGCTCCAGTTTTCCAGCTGCATTTTCGACCGCGAAATATTTCTGGTGATCGCGCATCACCGTCACCAGAACTTCTTCCGGCAGCTCCAGGTACTCCGGGTCGAAATTCCCCAGCACAACCGATGGCCACTCGGTCAGGTGCGTCACCGCTTCGACCAGAGCGGCGTCTTCCCGCCAGCGCGCGCCGGGCACGCTGCGCGTCTCAATATCCAGCGCCTTGCGAATGCGGTGACGGCGCAGGTTCACATCCGCGGTCACTTTTGCCGCTTCCAGCACTCCCAGATAGTCGTCAGGATGGTCGACAACGACCGGCGCATCTCCATACAGGATGCGATGGCCCATGGTCAGATTCGCCGACTGCACTCCGGCGAACTCCACCGGCAGAACCGCGCGATCGAGAAGTGCAACCAGCCACCGCACCGGCCTGACAAAACGCTCCGGCTTAAGCGGTCGCCAATACATATTCTTTGGCCAGTAAACCGCGGCAAGCTCCGCCGCCAGCAAGTCCGTCAATACCTCGGCCGCGCCGCGACCGTGGTCCCGGACCATCGCAGCCAGGTAATCACCGCGGGTGCTCACCATCCTGAAGAAGCGCGCCTTCGCGCCGCTCTCCAGAAACTCCGTTTTCAGCGCAGTTCGATCGAGCAGCTGCGAGTGGGCGTCGGTATGCCGCATCGACTCCTGATGCAGATCCGCCTCCCCCAGAGCCTCGACGGTTGCCCCAGCCTTCCTGGCGAATGCCTGCCCCGCAGGCGTCGGCGCTCCGTCTTTGAACGCGACATTCCAGGCGGGTCCAGTCAGCTCGCGCGTGGCATCCGGCTGCCGGGCCAGCACTCCGTTCACCTGCACCGCCAGACGTCGCGGCGTGGAGTAGCTGTGGACCTCGTATTCCTCGCCGAGCAGCCGTTCGCGCCGCAAGAGCTCCACCACGCGCTCAGTCAGCTCCGTCTCCGCTGCGGGAATCATCCGCGCCGGGATCTCTTCCATGCCGGCCTCAAACAGAAGATCCGCCATTTCTACGCCCCCGCCTTCTGCCGTTGCGCGGCGTATGCTTTTGCCACTCCAACCACCATATTGCGAATGCGCGCCATCACCGCCACGCGTTCGGTCACCGAAATCGCACCGCGCGCGTCCAGCAGGTTGAACAGGTGCGAACACTTCAGGCACAGCTCATAGGCAGCCAGAATCGGGAACCTCCGCACCGCCACCCGAGGGTCTTCTTCTGCCGGCGCCGAAACCCCCGCGTGCACCAGCCTGTCGTGAATCTTCTCGTGACGCTCGGTCGACTTCTCGGCTTTGAGCGTCTCCTGAAAGGCATCCAGCAGCGCCTGGCATTCGGCCTCGTAGAGCCGCAGATGCTCCCACAGCTTGCTTACGTCGGCCGCTTCGAAGTTGTAAACAGAAAGCTGCAGTTCTTCCTCGAGCCGGACGTCGCCATACGTCACGGCCCGCCCCGTCTTCGGATCGACCGCCCACACCACGTCGTAAAGGGAATTCACATCCTGGAGGAAAGCCGCAATACGCTCCAGTCCGTACGTGATCTCGCCCGAAATCGGATCCAGATCCATCCCGCCGCACTGCTGGAAATAGGTGAACTGCGTGATCTCGAGGCCATCCAGCATCACCTGCCACCCCACGCCCCAGGCGCCGCCCACCGGCCACTCCCAGTTGTCTTCCTCGAACTTGATATCGTGCTCGCGCAGCCTGATCCCGATTGCCTCCAGCGATTGCAGGTACACGTCCTGAATATCATCCGGCGGCGGTTTAAGGATCACCTGCAGTTGCGTGTGCTTGTACAGCCGGTTGGGGTTCTCTCCATAGCGCCCGTCAGCCGGGCGGCGCGATGGCTGGGTGTACGCAATCGCGACAGGATTCGGACCTAAAACCCGCAGAAATGTATCTGGCGACATCGTCCCGGCCCCCACTTCCACGTCGTAAGGCTGGGCCAGAACGCAGCCCCGCTCGGCCCAGAAGCGCTGCAGCCGAAGCAAGAGTTCCTGAAAAGTCAGCGCCTTCAGCGCGACCGGAGCGATCGATGGCTTCAACAGTGACACCTGCTTTTCCGATAAGTTCTCTAACGATTCTATCGGCAGTGCTGCCTTCGGGCACAGGGCAGCGTAACGCTTATTCTTATTTGGATTTATTTCTCCATCCCGATTCGGTAGTCCAGAGTCCCTGGGGCCATCCCGCCTCAGAGCAACCAGCCGGAAGGCTCACTTATAAATGAGCGTGATCTCGAGCCGAGTGGCGGGACACGCAACGGGCACTTCCGCGGCCTGAAATGATGGCGCGGACAGATAAACCCGTGGGTTATTGGAGAAGCCGAAGCCCTCCTTCGGAATCCCAAAAAAATTGCGGTCCAGCTTCATGTTGGAATTTTCATCGTGAATAACGACGGCGGCGTAGCGTCCGGGCGTGACCTGGAACGTCTCAAGCGCCTGATTGCCGGTAATGGGGAAACCACCCTGGACGACAGCTTTGCTGCGGTCCTCGGGCCATCCGGCCGGTGAGGCAAAGACTACCCCGCCCGCGGTGCCATTGTTGTCACGGAAGCCCCGTATGTGAATCTGAAGAGTACAGAGCGCCGCGCCCGCGACCGAGGCCGAATAGTGGCCCCGCGCATCGCGCTGCGGCGAGGCGTGCGGCGAGACCGCCAGGGCGAACAGCAGAGCCGAGATGCAGGCGAATTGGGTGGTCGCGCGCCGGGTCACAGCAATTGGACGCAGGCCGGGGCTTGACGAGAGTCACGGGATTGTAAATCGTGGGCCGGAGCAGAGCTACAATCCGAGGCGAGGATCGGGGTGATAAGGGAGATGATTCGTCGGACGGGTTGGGTATTGGCGTTTGCCGGACTCGCGGGCATGGCCGGAGCACAGAGCACGCAAACGCCGGGTCCGCAGGCGCCTGAGTGGGCGCAGCCTGGATCGGCAACCCATCAGCAGGTTGCGCCTCCGACAGATTTTCACCGGTCGGCCACCACGTTCAATGCGCCGATCGGGATTTTCGAAGGCCAGTCGGACGTGGGCAGCGCGTGGTTCCGGGCAACGCCAGTTACGACCCGGCCTCCGGCGCCTACACGATTCATTCCGCCGGCTATAACGTCTGGTATATGCGCGACGAATTTCGCTACCTGTGGAAGAAGATGGGGCGATGTGTCGCTAGCAGCAGACATCAGCTTTCCTGACGCCAATGGGTACGGCGATCGCAAGGCAGTGCTCGTGATTCGGCAAAGCCTCGATGATGATTCCAAAGAAGCCTTGTCGCGCTGCATGGCGCGGGCATGATTCAGCTGGCCCAGCGAGCCGACAAGGGTCTGCGCATCAAAGACATGGAGTATCGCATTGGTAGGCGCGGCGGCCTGGCGGCAAGTCCGGATAGTCTGGTCACCGTCATGGCAAAACGTATCGGCATCGAGAAGCAGGGCGACGCTTTTTCGCTGTTCGTCAGCCTGGATGGCGAACCCATGCACCAGTTCGGATCACCCATTCAACTGCATCTGGATGGACCGTTCTATGTGGGGATCGGATTCTGCTCGCACCTGCCGACGACAGTGGACGCGGCTGTGCTGAGCCATGTAGTGCTGGAAAACGAGGCGGAAAGAGTGAAGTAGCGCGTCAGTGCGCGCTAACCGGTCCCCCCGGCGTGCCGAAACCGCATCGGATCGGATAGGGTGGAATGAGCCGGTCCGCACGTTGATTTGAGATTCAGGAGAGTCCTCGAATGGCCGCCTCATCCGCGACTGAAGTTGCTTCTTCTTCCACTGCAGGACCAGCGGTGACTGCGTACTCGATTCGACGCATCGGCGTACTCGGCGCAGGCACAATGGGGTCGCGGATCGCAGCGCACATGGCCAACGCCGGCTTCCCTGCTCTGTTGCTGGATGTTGCCCAGGAGGGAGATCCGAACCGGCTCGCTGCCCAGGCGGTCGACGCGCTGAGGAAAGCCAAGCCGGCGGCGCTCGCCAGCCCGGAGTTTGCAACCCGGATTGCGATTGGGAATTTCGACGACGACCTGCCAAAACTCAAAGACTGCGACTGGGTGATTGAGGCGGTCGCCGAGAACCTGGAGATCAAGCGCGCGCTGCTCACGCGGGTAGCGCCGCATCTGCGCGCGGACGCGATCCTGACGACAAACACCAGCGGGCTGCCGGTTGGAGTGATCGCCGAGGCCCTGCCGAAGGACCTGCGCAGGCGGTGGTTCGGGACGCACTTCTTCAACCCGCCACGCTATATGCAGCTGCTGGAAATCATCGCCACGCCGGAGAGCGATCCGGCAGCGGTGGCGGCTGTGGCGCGATTTGCTGAAGTTTATCTCGGGAAGAGTGTCGTTCCGTCAAATGACCGGCCGAACTTTATTGCGAACCGTATTGGTGCGTTCGCGATGCTGAACACCATTCAGGTGATGCAGCAGCAAGGGCTGACGATCGAAGAGGTCGACGCGCTAACCGGCAGACCGCTGGGCTGGCCGCGAACCGGGACCTTCCGGCTGGCGGATATGGTGGGGCTGGACGTGCTGGGCAGCGTGGTTCGCAACTTTGCGGCGAACACAAAAGACGAGCGCGCAGACGTGCAGATGCCGGCATTCCTTGAGCAGATGCTGGAGCGGAAGTGGTTCGGCGACAAGACTGGCCAGGGTTTCTACAAGAAGCAGAAGGGCGGCGACGGAAGCGCCAGCGGCCCCGAAGATGCGCGGCTGGTTCTGGACGTCGCGACACTGGAATATCGGCCGGCGCAAAAGGCGAGGATTCCGGCGCTGGATCTGGCAAAGAACATTGAGTCCCTGCCGGAGCGGATTCGCGCGTTGCTGAGCGCCAACCCGGAGAAAGACAAGGCCGCGGCGTTTTACTGGGCCATCCTGCCCGACTTGTGGTTATACGCAGCGAATCGAATTGGCGAAATCAGCTCGAGCGTCGCGGACGTCGACCGCGCAATGCGCACCGGTTTCAACTGGGAACTGGGTCCCTTTGAGATGTGGGACGCGGCCGGTGTCGCGGAAACGCGCAGCGAAGATGCGCGCGCAGGGGCGAGAGCTGCCCGCGGCGTTGGAGAAGCTGCTCACACATGCCGGGCCAGGATGGTATCGCGACGACGGCGCCGAGTATTTCGATCCGCACTCGGAGAAATATGCGGCCGGTGGACCCGCCCGCCGCAGCAGTGTCCCTGGCGCGCGCTAAGCGCTCAGGCGGAGTAGTTGCGAGCAATCCCGGGGCATCGCTGATCGACGTGGGTGATGGCATCGGCTGCATCGAGTTCCACACCAAGATGAATGCGCTGGGCCAGGACATTGTGAACTTCGTGCGGCAGACGCTCGCACCCGGGAGCGATGCGGTGCGAAGCTTCCGCGGATTTGTGATCACCAACGACGCGACCAACTTCTCCGCGGGCGCAAATCTGGTCCAGTTGCTGCTGGCTGCGCAGGACGAGGAGTGGGATGAGATCGACCTGTACATCAGGGCGTTCCAGGAGATGACCCAGGCGATCAAATTTTGCCCGGCCCTGTGGTGCTGGCGCCCTTTGGGCTGGCGCTGGGCGGCGGAGCAGAGGTAACGCTGCATGGAGCCGCCCGGCCAACCGCATCTGGAACTTTATATGGGGTTGGTGGAGACGGGTGTGGGCCTGATTCCAGCAGGCGGTGGATGCAAGGAGATGACGTTGCGGGCTATTGAGTTGGCGGCCGCAGCGGCGCCCTCGGGCTCGCGGAGCGATTCGGTGGAGCTGCATCATGCGATGCGCACGATTTTCGAGAATATCGCGCTGGCGAAGGTGTCGACCTCAGCGTATGAGGCGCGCGATCTCAGGATGCTGCTGCCTTCGGATGGAATTACGATGAATCGCGACCGTGTGCTGCACGATGCCAAGGAGCGCGCGATTGCGATGGCAGAAGCCGGGTATCGTCCGCCGATTCCGGTGGCGGATATTCCGGCTCCGGGCGAGAGCGTGCTGGCCGCGCTGCGGTTGGGAGTCTATATGCTGCGCCAGGGCGAGTACGCGTCGGATCACGATGTGACGGTGGCGACGCACCTGGCGGAAGTGCTGTGTGGCGGGAAGGTTACGCCCGGGACGCCGGTGAGTGAGCAGTACCTGCTGGATCTGGAGCGGGAGCATTTCCTATCGCTTTGCGGAGAACGGAAGACGCAGGAGCGGATTGCGCACACGCTCAAAACCGGCAAGCCGTTGAGGAATTAGTAACAATCTGGAGCACATATGAAGGACGCTGTTCTGGTGAGCGCGGTTCGGACCGCAGTGGGCAAGGCTCCGCGGGGAGCTCTGCGGGCGACAAGGCCCGACGAACTGGGCGCAGTTGCGGTGCGGGGTGCGCTGGATCGGGTGCCGCAACTGGATGCGCAGGAAATCGACGATGTGATCCTCGGTTGCGCAATGCCTGAAGCCGAACAGGGCATGAACCTCGCCCGGGTTGTGGCGCTCCGGGCCGGGCTGCCGAAAGAGTCCTCGGCCATGACCATCAATCGCTTCTGCGCTTCGGGCCTCCAGGCGATCGCGCTCGCGGCTGAACGAATTCGCGGCGGCGGAGCGGAAGCCATTGTGGCTGGCGGTGCGGAGTCGATGTCGTTCGTACCGATGGGCGGCAACAAGATCGCGGTAAATCCGTGGCTGGTGGAGAATTACCCAGGTTCCTACCTGACCATGGGCCTGACCGCTGAGCGAGTAGCGAAGCATTATGAGATTTCGCGCGAGGACAGTGACAAATTTGCGCTGGAAAGCCACAGCAAGGCGCTGGCGGCGATCGCGGTCGGACGATTTGAGGATGAAATTGTACCGGTGCCGGTTACATTTACGACACCAAACGGAGGCATGAAGCCGAAGTCGTCGACGACTGAGTTCCGGGTTGACGAAGGGCCGCGGGCCGACACGACGGCGGAGGCCCTGGCGAAGCTGCCTCCGGTATTCCACGCGAAGGGAGTGGTAACAGCGGCCAATTCATCGCAGACCTCCGATGGGGCCGCGGCGGCGTTAGTGATGTCGTCCGAGCGTGCGGCGCAGCTGGGTATCCAACCGCTGGCGCGGTTTGTGGCCTTTGCCTACGCCGGCTGCGATCCGGAAGAGATGGGCGTGGGACCCGTCTACGCTGTGCCGAAAGCCCTGAAGCTCGCCGGGCTTACCCTGGACCAAATCGACCTGATCGAACTCAACGAGGCATTCGCAGCGCAGGCGCTCGCGGTCATCCGGCAGCTCGGGCTCGACCCGGCGAAAGTCAACGTCAACGGCGGAGCCATCGCATTGGGGCATCCGCTGGGTTGCACTGGCGCAAAGCTCACAGCGACGATTCTGCGCGAGATGAAGCGGCGCGACGCGCGCTACGGGATGGTGACGATGTGTGTGGGCGGCGGCATGGGCGCGGCTGGAATCTTCGAACGACTGAGCTAACTGTTGTATCGTGTCACATTTTTGTGTCACAATGCATCCATGGTATCGATGACCCTTCGCGAAATCCGCGACACGAAAAGACTCAAGACGAGACTCCGGAGCGGGAAGACGATTGAGCTCAGAGAGAGAAACGAACTGCTGGCGCATATTGTCCCGATCCGGAAGACCGCTGCGGAAAAGGAGTGGCCGGACTTTGAGGCGCGGCTAAAACAGATTTTTGGCGATAAGGTTCTGAACGCAGTGGATGAATTCATCGAGGATCGGAATCGGTCTCGCTGGTGAGCGTTTATGCCGATTCCAGCTTTCTTGCCTCAATCTATGTGTTCGATTTGCATACGCATGCAGCAGTACGGCTAATTGCGCGAAAGCCTGACGTCTGGCTGACTGCTTTCCACGAGGCTGAAGTCGCGCACGTCATTTCACAGGGTGTCTTTCGTACCAGGTTTACGCAGCAGCAGGCAGATCTGGCGAGCCGAAGTTTCCAGCGAGACTGCGATATGGGCCTCTGGCAACGGGTACCGTTTCCACCGGATGCGTTCGCAGCGTCTGTGGCTCTTGCCCGGCGTTATGGGGCCAGAATTGGTTCTCGCACACTCGATTCGCTCCACGTGGCGTGTGCGCTGGAGTTGAAAGCGGAGCGTTTCTGGACATTCGATGAACGCCAGAAGAAGCTGGCGAAGGCCGCGGGGCTAAAAACAAACTGATTCACGCAAGCTCAGATGCCATCAGAGTAGGATGGTCTCTCAGAGATCGAGACCCACCTATGGCCACAGCCACGCTACCAAAGATCATTCCCGGCGGACACTTCCTCCTGCAGAACGCCTCTCCGGAAGACATATTCACTCCTGAAGATTTCACCGACGAGCAGAAGGAAATCGCGCGAACGACGGCCGAG
Organism: uncultured Acidobacteriaceae bacterium; assembly: GCA_963788905.1. Classification (GTDB taxonomy): domain Bacteria; phylum Acidobacteriota; class Terriglobia; order Terriglobales; family Acidobacteriaceae; genus Palsa-343. Next base: position 102,668 of record CAWBIO010000008.1, on the reverse strand, counting down.
TTCGCCGAAAAATCAATCGTGCCGCGCATTGCGGAAATCGAGGCGAAAAACTTTGCCGTGACTCGCGAGTTGCTGCTCGAGGCGGGCAAACTGGGGCTGATGGCGGTCGATGTTCCGGAACAGTATGGCGGCCTGGCACTGGATAAGGTCACTTCGGCTCTGGTGGCGGATCGCATTGCTGTTTCAGCGAGCTTCTCGGTGAGCTTCAGCGCCCATGTGGGAATCGGCACCCTTCCTGTGATCTGGTACGGCACGCCGGCGCAGAAGGAAAAATATCTGCCGAAACTGGCGACTGGCGAATGGATCGCGGCATATGCGCTGAGCGAGTCGTCGTCGGGATCGGACGCCATGAACATCCGCGCGCAGGCGCAGCTCTCGACCGATGGAAAGCAATACATCCTGAATGGTGAGAAGATGTGGATCTCGAATGCCGGATTCGCGGATCTTTTCATCGTGTTCGCGAAAGTGAACGGCGAGCAGTTTTCCGCGTTCCTGGTGGAACGCAACACACCGGGGCTGACCATCGGCGCAGAGGAGCACAAGCTCGGGATTCGCGGATCGTCGACCTGCCCGCTGGTCCTGAGCGACTGCGCGATTCCGGCAGAAAACCTGCTGGGCGAGGCCGGCAAAGGGCACCACATCGCGTTCAATATTCTGAACGTTGGCCGTTACAAATTGGGCGCGGCAACGCTGGGTGGCGCCAGGAATACGCTGCGCAATGCCGTGAAGTACGGCAAGCAGAGGATGGCGTTCGGCAAGCCGATCACGTCGTTTGGGCTGATTCAGGAGAAAATCGCCGACACGACCGCAGGGATTTTTGCCGGCGAGGCCCTCGTGTATCGCGTAGTGGGAGCCATCGATACCGCGCTGGCGGCGCTCGCGCCTGATGCGCCGGCAAGCGAGGTGCAAAAGCGGATCGAGGATTATGCGGTCGAATGCTCCGTCGTGAAAGTCTGGTGCTCGGAGATGCTGGAACGAGCGGTGGATCAGGCCGTCCAGATCTATGGCGGATATGGATACGTTGAGGAGTATCCGGCGGAGCGGTCATATCGCGACTCGCGGATCAATCGCATCTTCGAAGGAACGAACGAGATCAACCGGCTGATCATCACCGGCTTTCTGCTGAAGCGGGCCATGCAGGGCCGGCTGCCGCTGCTGCCCGCGATCGGCAAGGTGATGGACGAGGTGATGGCTGGTCCGGTGGCGCGTGAAGAATCCACAGGCCCCCTGGCGGCAGAGAAGGCGCTGCTCGCGAGCGCGAAGAAGCTGGGGCTGTTCTGCTCGGGCGCGGCCAGCCAGAAGTATCCCACCAACCTGCAGGACCAGCAGGAGATCATGGGTGCGCTGGCCGACATCCTGATCGAGATTCTGGTGATGGAGTCGGCGATCCTTCGCGCCGAGAAATTCAACGGCCGGAGCGCAATCGCCGTTCAGTTGGCCCAGCTCAGCGCCGCGCGCTCATTCCGTATCATTCAGGACGCAGCCGAGCGCGTCCTCGGCGCAATAGCCGAGGGCGACATGCTGCGCACGCAGATGGCGATCTTCCGTCGTCTGGCAAAGCACGATCCCATCAACACGGTTGCGACTGGAAGGGCTGTGGCCGAGGAAATCGTCGCAGCCGAGCGCTATACGCTGTAGCAGATCAGGACAGGGGTGACGCCTGCAGCAGTCCTTCCACCAGCGCTTTCCACTCTTCTTCGAGCGCGGCGCGATAGTAAAGTCGCCCGGCGCGCCCGTACCAGTAATCGGCGTTGGAAAACGATCCTTCACGGCGATGGAGATAGGCGTGGACGGCCATGCCTTCTGTGCTCTCCAGGGCATCCACCAGACCGTGGGCGCGCGCCCAGTCACCCTTTGCGTCCCACCACAACGCGGCTAGCGGAACGGAAAGGTCCGCTGGCGGCTGCTCGAGCCCGAGCGAGGCCCGGAATTCCTCTGGCGACGTCACGTACGCGCCGCCCCCCTGCGGCAAAAGCCCATGGTACTCGAACGCTATTGCAGAATCAGTTTTCCGATAGTGGCCAACTGCATGTTTGAGGTTCCTTCATAAATCGAACCAATCTTGGCATCGCGGTAGAACTTTTCTATTGGATAATCGCGGACGAATCCGTAGCCGCCGTAGATCTCAACCGCTTTGCTCGCGACTTCCTCCGCCACTCGCGAGGCGAACAGTTTCGCGATGGCCGCCTCCTTGACGAATGGCACCCCGGCGACCTTCATCCGCGCGGCGTTGTACACCAGGTTGCGGGCGGCTTCAATCTGGGTAGCCATCTCGGCGAGCGTGAACTGAACGGCCTGAAATTCCGCGATTGCCTTGCCAAACTGTTTTCGCTCCTTGCTGTACTTCACAGCCAGCGCCCAGGCGCCTTCAGCAAGGCCCAGCATCTGCGCCGCGATGCCGATGCGGCCTTCGTTCAGGGTTTCAATGGCGATCTTGTAGCCCTTGCCCACTTCGCAGACAACATTTTCAGCCGGCACTCGGCAATCATCGAACAAAAGTTCGCACGTCGAGGAGGCGCGAATACCCATCTTGTCTTCTTTATGTCCGACTGTGAAGCCAGTCGTGCCGCGCTCGACCACGAACGCAGTGATTCCGCGGTACCCAGCTTCCGGATTCACGTTTGCGAAGACCAGAAAGAGGTCGGCCTCCATGGCGTTTGAGATCCAGAGCTTGCGGCCATTCAGCAAATAGTGCGAACCGTCGGAGCGTGCCTGGGTGGCGAGAGAGAAGGCGTCAGAACCGGAGCCGGCCTCGCTGAGCGCATAAGCGCAGACGGTTTGCTGGGCCAGCCGTGGCAACCACAGGCGCTGCTGCTCCGGCGAGGCCCATCGGAGAATCGCGTTGACGGCGAGAGTATTCTGCACGTCGACGATAACGGCAACCGCAGGGTCGACGCGGGAGATTTCTTCAACGGCGAGAACGGCTGAAAAGAACGATGCGCCCGCTCCGCCGAGCTCCGGCGGGGCTTCAATCGCCATCAGGCCAAGTTCGAAGAGTTGGCGGAGAATGTTGGGATCCAGCTTCTGGGCCTCGTCCATTTCGCGCACATGCGGAGCGATCTCCTGTTGCGCAAACTGGCGCACGGTGTCGCGCAGCATGCTCTCTTCCTCAGTAAACGAGGTCAGTGGCGGAATAACTTCGACAGCTTGCTCGGTTTCGGGCATCGCAATCCCTCACGGCAGCTGTAGCTGGCTGCCAGGAACGAGCGTACCCTGGCGCCACTGTGTTTTGCTACGTCTCGGAGGGTTGCAGCAGGGAGATTGAAAGCGCCGAAATGAGGGAGGCGGCCTGGCCGCGGAAAAACGTCCCCGTTTTCCTTAGCTGTGGAAGCGGAGCGGCGTGCGGTTATAGCGGGTGCGGTTATCTTGCGGCGCTCTGCGCGGGCTCGTCCACCAAAACCGGTCGCATGGTGCCGTAGCCGGGCATGACCCTGAGCCGCTTGAGAATCTTGCGGGTGAGACCGGTCAGAGGCTGTTCGGGAAGATCAAGAACTGGGACCCAGACACGTTCCGCCACGTCTCTGGCCAGGAGTTTCTGCTCAGTCATCGTCAGGCCGTAGACGGTGACGTAATAATTCGTATTGGTAATGGAATGCCGCACGGTGAGCAGGAGCATGTCCTCGCTCTCCTGCCCTTCCTTAATTAAGGGCAACTCCCACATGTTGGGCATCTGCGGCGCGTTGGCAGGCCGGCGCTGGAGCAGAACTTCCGCCCGCGGCCACTGACGGCGCTGGATCAGCGCCAGTGACGTCTTGCGGCTCAGCATCTTTCTGGTACGCGGCACAGTATGCTCGCCACGGGTGGCACAGCCTTCGCGCACCGGGCAAGTCAGGCATAGCGGTCCTTTGGGCAGGCAAACGGCTGCCCCCAGGTCCATCATCGCCTGATTAAAGTCTCCCGGCCGTTCGGGATCGACAAGGTGTTCGGCGGCACGCCGCAGTTCACCGCTGCGAGCCACGCCCGGAACCGGCTCATGCCCAAAGTAGCGGGTCAGCACGCGCTCAACGTTGCCATCCACTGCGGCAACCGGTTCGCCGAAGGCGATGCTGGCCACGGCCGCAGCGGTATAGACGCCCACTCCTGGAAGCCGGCTGAGGGCCGCCGCTGTCTTGGGTATCTCGCCGCCATGTTCGGTCATCACGGCTTTGGCGGATTCATACAGTGCACGGGCACGTCGGTAGTAGCCCAAACCGCTCCACAGCGCCAGTACCTCAGATTCTTCGGCCTGCGCCAGGGACTGCAGGGTGGGAAAGCGCGACATGAATCGCGTGTAGTAATCGATCACCACCGAAACACGGGTTTGCTGCAGCATGGTCTCCGAAACCCAGATCGCGTAGGGGTCGCGGCTCTGCCGCCACGGCAGATCACGCGCATTCCGGTCGTACCACTGCAGCAGGTTCAGACGAAAGTCCACGTGTTCCTGTCCAGAGTCCATTTCAGAATTGTAGGTTTGATTTCAGCCACTTTTGGACCATTACGCAATCCCACGAAAGGCGAACGCACCTGGTCAATTAACTCCCACGTGTTAGCGAGGGGTAATCGGCCATCGAGCCGTGACCGTTGAAATTGCTCAGGAATCCTCCTGTAACCTGAGAATTCATCCATGGAAGCCGCCTCTCTTATCCGCCGCTTGCCGAAAGCCGAGTTGCACCTCCATTTGGAGGGCACGGTTACTCCGGAAACCCTGGTTGAGCTGAGCGCGAGACACGAGGTGTCGCCACTGCGGCTCGAGGAAGCGCGAGCCCTCTATCAGTACCGCGACTTCACCGGCTTCCTGCTGGCATTCAAAGCAGTGAGCGAGCATCTGCAGACGCCGGAGGATTACGAGCTGATCGCATGGCGCATGGCGGAGCAACTCGCCCGCCAGGGAGTGGTCCACGCTGAGGTCTATGTTTCGGTCGGCGTGGTTTATTACTGGCGGCACTGCGAGTTCGAACCCTTGTTCGAGGGAATGGAGCGGGCTCGGGCGCGTGCGGCCGATGAACTGGGAATCTCCATCTACTGGATTTTCGACGCCGTCCGCCACTTCGGCCCTGAAGCCGCAGCCCGCGTCTTCCGCAAAGCGGCTGAAATGCGACGGCACTTTCCTTCAGTCATCGGAATTGGCATCGGTGGTGACGAGCGTCGAATGGGCGTCGGAAACCTTTCGCGACTTGTACGCCGAGGCGCGCGACGCCGGACTCCGTCTGACCGCGCATGCCGGAGAAACCGCGGGGCCGGAAAGCATCTGGGGTGCTCTAAACATCGGGACGGAACGCATCGGTCACGGACTCTCGGCGATCCACGATCAGGAATTGATGGACCTGCTCGCCGAACGGCAGGTACCGGTGGAAATCTGCGTCACTTCAAACCTGCGCACTGGCTGTTGCACCAGCGTGGAAGATCATCCACTGCGGCGCTATTTCGATTCGGGACTGATGGTGACGCTCAATTCCGACGACCCGGCCCTCTTCGGGAGCGATCTCGAAGGAGAATACGAAATGGCCCGGAAATGCTTTGCTTTCACCGATGAACAGCTTCGCGAGCTTGCCGCAAATTCCATCGAAGCGAGTTTTTTACCTCCCGAGAAGAAGGTAATGCTGCTTCGGTGCATCGAATCACTCGAATGAAGTATGGCTGGGGTGCCTCGGCTGTTCTATACAGGGCCTGAGGCCATGGTTCGGCCGCGAACCTGCGCTATCATGAAGCCATGGCGCCCTGGGGAAAGCGCATGTTCTGCCGTATCAGAGAAAAACAAGAAATCCCATTTGGTTGAAGCCCTGGTTCCCGAATCTTCCAACTCGTCTTCAGGCGCGCTGCGCGCGATCGGCTGGACCTCAGCCGCGCTCGCAGTGACAGCTCTTGGCCTTTACATTGGGCGGGAGCTCCGCCAGCGTTACAAATTTAAGCGCCGCACCCCTTCCGATTTCTTTTCCCACGCAGGCGAGGAGATGGGCGCCGAGTACGGCGTGGGTATCTGAAGTCCACCAGTAGCCCGCGGCAAAAGGCCAACAATACAGGACACGTGTCCGCGCTGAGCGCGTCTCCCCGGCCCCTGCGGTCAGTGAGTGCGATCCACTAGGTACTGCGCAACCGCCTTTAGCCCGGCCGCAGCTTCGCCGTAGGGTTCGAGCGCTGTAAATGCCTCGTTGATCAGGCGGCTCGCGTCACGGCGCGAAGCCTCAATTCCAAAGACTGCAGGCCAGGTGGCCTTGTCACTGGCCAGATCTTTTCCAGCAGTCTTTCCCAGCTGTGCAGAATCCTGCGTCATATCGAGAACATCGTCCACGATCTGGAATGCCAGGCCCGCCTTTGTGCCAAACTCCGTCAGCCGCCTCACATCATCGGAACCGGCCCCGGCATAAACTCCACCCGCAACCACGCTGACGCGAATCAGCGCCCCGGTTTTCGCCCGATGAATGGCGAAAACGCTTTCCGCAGTGTGTTTCGAGTGTTCGCCTTCGAGGTCGAGCACCTGGCCGCCGATCATTCCTTCAACCGTTCCGGTGGCCTCCGCGATGAGGCCGACGATTTTGATGGCGCGTTCCGGAGCGCACTTGAGTCCGGCCAGGGTCTGGTAAGCCAGCGTCTGCAGCGCGTCTCCTGCAAGAATGGCAATGGCTTCGCCGAACGCCACATGGCAGGTGGGCTTGCCGCGGCGCAGGTCGTCGTTATCGAGCGCAGGCAAATCGTCGTGGATGAGCGAGTAGGTGTGCAGCATCTCGATTGCCGCACCCAGGTCTTCAACGCCTTCAGGCAGGTCCTCCCGTTTTCCACTCGCGCCATGGACAACGTTCATCGTCCGCGCGGCCTCCATGACCAGGATGGGACGCAGCCGCTTGCCACCCGCAAATACGCTGTGCCGCATAGCGCCATGGATCGACGCCGGCGGCTGGCTCACCGGCGGAAGAAGCCGTTCGAGTGCACGATCTGTGCGCTCCGCACCCTCCCGCAAAAGCTGGTGAACATCAAGCTGCATTCCGATCATGTTATCCGATGCGATTGCCATCGAATCTTCGCCTCTCCATCACCGCTGTTGCCAGTGTAAAGGCCAGAGCCGCGAGCGAAATCCCGATCCCTGCCCATTCGTCCCGCGTGGTGCGCCAGCGAATGTCGATCTGCGACGTGCCCGCGCTCACCGGGATCACCATCAGTCCATCGTCGCGATGAATTCGGCTCGAGACTGATGCCCCATTGACCAGAACTCGCCACGCCGGATAATCCATCGTGCGCACGACCGCGTATCCGGATTGCGCTGCTCTGACTTCTACAGCCATGTGGTCTGGGTTCTCGCGCTCGATCTTCATAATGGCCGGGATTTCCTGGCCCGCATCGGCGCTCCACTCCGGATTGTCGCCGCTGGAAGTCTCCTCGGCGTCGGGAGTCCGAAGCAGACGCACCGGTGGCAGCTCCTGCTCGACCTCGCTGTTGTCGGCTGGCTGTGGGGTGTACTCATCGGTGCCCTCAAAGCCGCTGGCCTCGAAGGTCGCGATCTGCGCCCGCGGATTGTCCTCGACATCGCAAGGCTGCCAGAAGATGCGAGGGCACACGATAGCAAGCGCGCAAGCCAGCAACGAAGTCAGAACGACTCCCGGACCCGACCAGCGCCGCCTCGATGAGGCTTGGCTCCTGAGCGCCAGACCGGTAAGCGCGGCAAAGATCAGCCCCAGGACAGCCATCCATCGCCACGGGAACTGGATGAACTCGAGCTTTGGAATCAAGTGCCACACGGGTGCGCACCAGCGAAACTGCAGAGCGCAGATGGCCACGGCAACAACAACCAGCGGCATCCAAAGCAGGCTCTGTCGTCGCCGCGCAAAGAATGCCGCAATGCCCGTTCCAGCCAAAAGGCTCACCGCGATCCAGGATGCTGTACGCAGAACCTGGTTGTGGAACATCACATCGAATTGTTCATCCTGCGGAAAACGCGAGGGGTCAGCCAATCCGAACAAAAAACTCGCGCCGACGTTCATCAGCGGTCCGATCGCGCGGCTGATTTCAACCCATCGCTGTTCGTAAAGAGCCGGAAGGAGCCAGAACGAAGCCAGGCCAAGGCCCAAAGGCACCGCGGCGCTGGCCCGCGCAATCAGGCGCCAGTTTTTGGTCTGCAGGGCCGCAACGCCCACCAGCACCGCCAGCATGTACGATCCCATCACCGCAGCCGGGGCATTCGTGAGCCAGAGGGCTGCGAAACTGAGCGCAAGCGGGACCACCGCCCGCTTCTCACGCAATCCATACAGCACCAGCAACGGCAGCCAGGTTGCCGCCAGCAATTCCGCCATCGCCCCGCGTTCGTAGGCAGCAAAGAGCATGTAGGGATTGGCAACGTAAAGGCAGGCAGCCAGTGTGGCCTTGTCTCCCGGCATCCATTCGCACGCCATCGCGCGAAATCCAAACCCGGCGCCGAGCAGCGCGACCAGCGTGAACGCAAATGCGGTCCAGCTCCACGGCAGCAGCGTGCCCAGCAAACCGCCCAGCAACCAGCTCAGCGGAGGATAGAAAACAAAACGCGGCTCGCCAGCCTGGTAATTAGCTGACATCGCCCAGTGCGGATAGAGAATTCCCTGACGCCAGGATGAGGCAACCTCGATCCAGTTCTGCAAATGGAAGTCAGTGTCGTGCCCGCACGAAGTTCCCCGCCATGCCAGAGGCGCCACACAAAGCGCGATGACCAGGAGCAGGAGCAATGACCCGAATCGCGATGGTTTGGCGTCCGCGCCGGCGATCACTGGAGCAGGAGTATTCACTCGTCGCCGATCAGGGCTCCAGGCGCAGCGTGTGCACCGTGGCTGCGGCTACCGCCTGGTCCGTAAAGGGCAGCGCAAATGTCGTGCCACTGTACCAGTACGACCATTGGTCGCGGTAATACGGGCTTAGCGGGTCGCCCGACTCGCCCATGGAGATGTTTTCCGTTGCGCCGTCGATATTAGCCCAGTCGATGGTGAACCGCTGTGAGGGGCCGAAAGTTCTGCCCACCTGCTTCACGGTCGATGTGTCGCCGGATTGCGGTTGCGCTCCGGTTCCCGTCCAGCCGTTGAACCACGGCAACAGTCCAAAGAGCGGATGCTGCAGGTCAACCGGATGGGCGTAGCCGTAGCGCCACTGCCGCAGATCGTTCGGTGCGTGGCCCTCTGCCAGCCCCTGGCGAACCAGATCCGCGAGGAAGTCGTCCCAGGTTGAATACTGCGGCGGCAGCCAGACGGCGGGCTCGTTCATGATGATCTGCTCGCCGGCAAAAAGGCTCTCGGCCCAGTGGTACAGCCGCCAGTCATCGCCGAGTTTCGGCTTCAGGATCATCGGGAAAAATGCCCTCTTCGCGGCAGCCACGATGGCCGCGGGTGCGGAGTCGATCGTGACCGCTCCATCCCACGAGCGCAGCAGGTCGGCGGCCTGGCGAAGGCGGGCGTCCGCGTGGCTGGCGTGGTCAATGCCATAGGCCAGCCGCTGCGCGATCTCCTGATCGAGCGCCGAGTAGATGTCGGTCTGGAGCGTGAGCATCTGCGCCTGGGTCAGATGGTCCTTCGGCCCAAGCCATTTCCAGATGCGCTCGTTGCGATACGGTTCGGCCCACTCGAGCGTCAGCTCGGGAGGCGGCGCAGACACTGGCGCAGGTGCCGCTGGCGGTGGCGCTACGGGCGCTGTGGGCTCCGAAGGCACTGCACTGGCCTCAGGGTTTGGTCCGCCGTTCGCGGCAGGTGCCGCATTCGGTACCGGATTCGGAGCCGCCGGCGCGGGATTGGGATTCGGCGTCACCCGGGAGTTTGCGGTCGCCAGAAGACCGTCTGGCGGATCGAGCGCCGATGGCAGCCGGTCAAAAGGAATGTAACCCTGCCATTCATGCTGCTCGTCGGTGATGGGAACACCGGCCAGCCCGCCAGGGCGGTTGGGAATAAACCCCACTGCCTGATATCCGATGTGCCCCTGGTCGTCCGCATAAACGATGTTCAGCGTGGGAGCCCACCAGCTCTTCAGCGCATTGCGGAAGTCTTCCCACTTCGTAGCCTCGTCGATCTGGAGCAGTGGGCTGCTGCCCAGCTTCGGATCGTAGATCGCCCACCTCAGCGTGAGTACCCGTTTCTCCCCAGGGATGAGCGGCGTAATCACAACGCCGTGGACGGTGCGCTCCACGTCGACGTTGATATCGTGCCGCCCCCGTACATGGATCGCTTCCTGCTCGTGCTCGATCGGTTTCCACGAGCCATCCGGCGCCTCGTACTGGTCCTGCCCATTCACGCGTTCCACGTAAACATCCTGCGTGTCGCCGTAAAGCGCTGTGAATCCCCATGCGATGTGCTCGTTGTGACCGGCAGCGATCAACGGCAGCCCAGGGACAGTGACACCGGCAACATGCAGCTCTGGCGCTTTCAGGTCACTTTCATACCAGATGTTGGGAATCTCCTGGTCCAGATGCATGTCGTTCGAGAGCATGGCGCGGCCGCTGGCCGTTCGCGAACCGGAGACCACCCATTCATTCGACCCCGGCGCGCAGGTCAGGCAGTCGCGATGACCCGTCAGTCGTTGCAGCGAGACCAGATCGTCATGGAGCACTGCGTCCTGGCTATCGTCGAGTGGAATATCGGGCATGTTCGGCTGCGGCGCGGTGATGGGTGGTTCAGTGTTGACAGGAGGGTGGTCGCGCCATGATCCGGTCGGATAAAGATCCGCCGCCACCGTTGGCCCCAGCCGCGCGGTAATCCGTTCGCGCGTGAGCTTATCGGGCCAGTGTTCGTCAAGCATCTGCACCATGCTCAGCACCACCAGCATGGTATCCACCGGTTGCCACGGTTTGGGCTGATACATCAGCAGCCGAAACTCCGCCGGAAGGCGATCCGAATGCGCCCCAATGAAAGCATTCACACCGCGCGCATAATCGTCGAAGAGGCGGCGATCCTGGTCATCAAGATTGGCCGTTAGCCGCTCGGCCGTGGCGCGCATCGCCAGGATGCGCTGCATACGGTCGTGCTCGACCAGCTTCGGCCCCAGTATCTCAGCGGCTTCGCCGGCAGCCATCCGGCGTGCCATGTCCATCTGCCACAGGCGATCCTGTGCGGTGACATAACCCTGGGCAAAGAGAAGATCGTCGAGGTTAGCGGCTTCAATGTGCGGGACGCCATGCTGATCGCGGCGAACCGTGACGGGAGCACTCAGGCCTGGCGTGAGCAGGCTGCCGTCCAGCTCGGGCAGCGAAGACTGCATTTTATGTTTGAGCCACACCCCACCGGTGACGAGCGCGCCCGCCACAACCAGCAGAAGCAGGAACAGCAGCACCAGGAGCACTCGCAGGACCGGATGCCCGCGCTTCTCTTCCAGCTCGACCGTTCGTCCCAGTGCCATCCCGGATCATTTTCGCAGAATGGCAAGGACCCGTGGCCAGGGAATAGGCAGCAGGCAACTTTCCTCGACTGTCGCCGATATCCTGTTCCCTATTCCCTATTCCCTACTCCCTACTCCCTGTTCCCTGTCCTTTACATCGATCCCTGCTGGCGGCTCGCGGGCGGCACGATGCCGTTCATGCGCAGGTAAACAACCATCTGCCCGTAGTGATCCATGGTATGCATGATCATGAAGGTCACCATCGAGGCTTTGGTGGCTTTGAACTGCGGGGGAAACCCGGCGACTGCATCCCGGCTATTCTCGGGCGTGAGTGAATCTACCACCGTGTGCGCATAGGCGTAGGAGTCCTTCAGGGCCTTGACAAGGTCGTCTTTGGACTTGAGCCCGTCGAGGGTTTTGGGATCCACAGCGCCGGGCACGCCAATGCCTTTCAACAACTGATAGTTGGCTTGAGCGAGGTGCTTAACCTGTTCGCCGAAGGTGCGCACGCCCTTGAATTCACCCATGCTGGTGGGAGGTGCGAAGTCGTATTTGTCAGCGGGCATGGCCTCGGCTGCGCTGACAACCTCCATTTGGGTGAGGCCCAGGATGGCGCCCAGGGATTCGGCTGGAGAATATGTGGCTGGCGTGGCGGCGGGCGGCGCTGCCTGGGGCATGGCCTGCGAATGCAGAAGGGCTGGCACGGCCAGCATGGTACAAAGCACTGCACACATCATCCTGCGAAGTTGCATGGAAGGTCTCCTCTGGAGCGGACGTGGGTTCAGCGATCCGCGCACCAAGGCTAACAGATGGACTCGATGGAAATGTCAACCCAGTGACGAACCGCAGACCTCCCGGCTCCCAGCCCCCAGCTCCCAAAGCTTCTAGACTGGAGGCATGTCTGACCTCGGGCGCATTCTGATCGGCATCGGCCTCCTGCTCGTCGTTTGCGGAGCCGTAGTGCTGCTGGTGGGCAAGCTCGGGCTGCCCCTCGGCCGCTTGCCGGGAGACTTCGCCTGGCGCGGCAAGCACACCACGGTCTATTTCCCGCTGGCAACGTCGATCATGCTCAGCGTGGTCCTCAGCCTGATCTTCTGGGCGCTGTCGCGCTGGGGAAAGTAGCCAGAACACGGAACGCAGGACCACAATCAACTGCAGGCTGCAGCCTGCCGGCTGCCTTTCTGCAAAGACCAAAAAAAGGGCCCCTCGGGGTGAGGGGCCAATCTGCCTTGGTTCTCTCGTTGTGTGAGAGCTTTTTGGGCCTTGCCTTCTTACTGAGGCTGTGCCGTTGGCTGCGACGCAGCACCCTGAGGGGAGGGCTGCGCGGAATTCTGCTGCGTCGCACCAATCGGTGAACCGCCAGAGGATGGCGGGTTCAAGGCCGCGAGACTGTTGGCCATCAGGCTTACGCGTACCACACTGCCCGGCTTGGCTTCGGAGTTGTCGTCCGAAGTAACCGGCGTGTTGCCCATGGCGACTTCGTGAATCCGCCACACGGGGATCTGGTGCTCGGCAAGATACCGAACCACCGCTTCTGCCATGTGCTGCGAATTCTCCATGCCCACCGCACCGTGTGAGCGCGAATAACCTTCTACTTCAACCACGTAACCCTTCTGCCCCTGCAGCTGGCTCACAACCTGATCGAGGGCGTCTTTTGCCTTCTGGTTCAGCGCGGTCTGCCCGGGACGGAAGTGAATGTCGGTGTTCGTGATCGGGTGATACTGATCGAGATTGGCGACGGTTTCACCCAGTTGCGCGGTCTTGTCGCTCGCCTGCTGCGCGGTCTGCTGCGCCTGCTGAGCGGTCTGGTTCGCGTTGGTGGCAACCTGATTCGCCTGATCGGCCGTGGACTGCGCGGCGTGAATACCGTTCTGCGCCCGCTGGTCGACGTCCTTAATGTCTGCCGCGTTCTTGGCCTGGAGCTGATCGAGCTCGTTCAGCCGATCCTTTACCGGATCGAGCTGCCGATTCACCCACTTCTTGCGGGCGAACGGATTCATGTGCCCCCAGAAGCCTTCATTCGACTTCTCGGGTAGCGGAGCCTTGCCTGTACCCGTCTGGGGGTTCTGTTCCTGTGTCTGCGCGTTCGGCTGAGCGTTCGTGGAAGCGCCCGTCTGTACCTGGGGCTGTTGATCGGAGGAGGTGGACTGCGCGACCGCTGGCAAACCCAGACTTGCCGCAACCAGCAGCACTGTAATGGAACCGGGATTCAATCTCGTTTTCATTTTTTTTCTCTGTATTGAACTTCGGTGGCTGCGCAGCACCCGTGTTGCACGGAGATAAAGAGCACTCGCCGTGCCAAACCCGGGCCGGCACAGCAACCGGACCGTAAGTCTTGTCCCTTCATTCGGATGCTGAAAAGGCGAACCCGGGATAGTTACTTCCGAGTGCGGTAAAAAAACGCTCATTCCACAGCCAGCGGGAAGAAATTACGCACGCCGTTGCGCAAGGGAGCTGGTAGGCAGGAGACAGGAGACGGCGGCCGAAGCTTGGTACCGGAAGCTGGCTGTACCCCCTCGAATTGTGCAAGTGTTGAAAGCACGGGAGTTGCAATTTCGCCTTTGCACATGTGTTTGAAAAGAAGCGAGTTGTTTCTGACCTCAGTGTCAAGTGATTCATTCCGGATAGTTTAGCGTTTAGCGTGTAGCGTATAGCGTGTGGCCCTGCCGCTGGCCGCTCGCTGAGCGCGCGGAAGCTTGATGCTGGAAACTGGTACCCCCTCGAATTGTGCAAGTGTTGAAAGCACAGGAGTTGTAATCCAGCGTTTCCACAAGTGCCTGAAAATAAGCGGGTTGGTTCTGACCTCAGTGTCAAGTGATTCATTCCGGATAATTTAGCGTTTGCAGCAGCCAGCAGCCTGCAGCCTGCAGCGCGGGCCAGCAAGCTGCGGCCTGCGCAGGTGGCTGGAAGCTGGGAGCAGGAAGCTGGCGACCCGAGCCGCAAATGGAAAAGCCTCACCGGAAAGGTGAGGCTTTTTCTTTCTATACTCTATAAGTTCAGAATATCAGATCCGAGTGGAAATCGCGCCAACTTTGTTTGGGATTGTTGGCGCGTAAGTCGCTTGCAATGAGGGACAACACTTCAGTACCGTGCGCGAAAAGCTTGACAAATTATCCACATTTTCGGGGGTCGAGCCGTAAGTGATTGAAGGTTCGTCTGAGGCAAGGCGGGATTTGGGTGACCCTATCGCTGGCCGGGGCTCGGTCAGGTTGGAAGGAACGCCTCCAGTCCAGCTAAACGCGAAAGGAACCTGCGGCTCAAGCCACGTTTTATTTTGAGGCCCCTTGTTCCACGGCCTGAAGGCCGTGGCTTCTACCGTAGCCTCGCTTCGCGAGGCCTGTGCGATAGCGAAAGGCCTCATCCCCGCCGAGGGTGGGCGCCGTCGGGCCCAAAAGGGCAAAGGTTCGGCAGTGTGAAGTAAATGCGGCAAAGCCGCAACCTCGGCGGCCGGTGGGTGACTCGGCGATTTTGCACTCGTTGACGGCCGTGGGGAGATCGCGGGACGGAAGCCCGTTTAGCAGGAGTTATCCCGATGCTTCGGAATCATAGCCGTGAGCAGCAGAAGCCGTAATTGGGCCACTTCTGTACCGATTCTCCGTTTGCAACAACCTGCAGCCCTGCAGCCCGCAAGCTGCTGTCTGCGCGAGTGGCTGAAAGCCGGAAGCGGGAAGCTGGCGAACCTGGGAGCCAACAAATAGAAAGGCCTCGCCGGAAAGGTGAGGCTTTTTCTCAGGTTCCAGATCTCGGGTCAGACCGAATATTGCAAGACGGCGATGGAATGCGGAGGAAGTTCAAGGTGCGGAGCGTCGGGCCTCCACGGAATCACCTGGGGAACCACGCGAGCGGGATGGGCCACGTCATTGCAGGCATCGGGTGAATCGCCGCATAGAACCGTCACCCTGGTATTATCGCGACTCACGGGAGCGCGGAGGTCGATCTTCCAGCGAGCCGGCGCTTCGGGATGACGATTAACGAGCGCGATGGCCACCAGCTTGCGGTCGTCGCTGCAGGTGGTGACTGCATCGAGGGCCGGCACCGTCTTTTGGTCCACATGCAGCGGGTCGCAGGCAATGCGGGTCTGGACGACGTTTGGCTGGAGCAGGTCGGAGTACATCTTCAGAACGTGGAAGGTAGTTCGTTTGACGATTCCTTTAGGGTGAACGAAGAGCGGCCCACGCACGTTGACGACCGGAGCCATGCACGCCATCTGGACATACTTTGCCTGGCGCAAACATCCGTTGAGAAAGGAAGCGGAGAAGACCGCGTCGGCCATGGTATAGGTCTCATTGCGGTCGTTCTCATCGCGCTCGCTGATCTCAGCCAGTTGATTGGCTCCCCCGCCAGGAAAGCCGGGATGATGCCAGCCGCGCAGGTTCCATTCATCGAAGGCGATCCTGATCCGATCGCCGAAGCCGGTCCGGTTGAGGAGTTCGATCGCCTCCTGAATCTGCTGCTCGGGAGCTTCGCAGAAGGCCATGCAATGCAGATAGTCGGAGGGATGCGTGCCACGCTGCCAGAGCGCGTCCCAGTAGCCGTGAATGGAGAT
The DNA here is from genome assembly GCA_963788905.1 of uncultured Acidobacteriaceae bacterium. GTDB lineage: Bacteria > Acidobacteriota > Terriglobia > Terriglobales > Acidobacteriaceae > Palsa-343. The sequence goes on along the minus strand of CAWBIO010000008.1, from coordinate 86,830 downwards.
GAAGTTGAGATACTTGCCGGCATCCCTGAGCATGGGCGGCGTCCAGTTGCCGGTGACGGTGGCGGCGGCCAGGATCTGGAGGTCGCTTTGAACGGCCCGCATCATCTTGGCGGACTCACGGACCAGCGGACCCCACTCCTCCACCGTTTTGGCGCCGATTTCGCCGCCGAGATAATTCTCGTTTCCGATGCTCCAGTAGCGAACGTTGAAGGGCTCGGGAGAGCCGTTGGCAGCGCGCATGCGGGAGTAGCGGCCCTCATTTTTCAGATTGCAGTACTCGACCCAGTTGCTCATCTCTTCGGATGTGCCGGTGCCGGCATTGGTGCAGATGTACGGCTCCGCGCCCACCAGACGGCACCACTTTACGAACTCATCGGTGCCGAAGGTATTTGGGTCTTCGACGCCCCAGGCTTTATCGAAGCTCGGCTGGCGATCTTTGCCGACGCCATCGCGCCAGTGATAGGCGGAGGCGAAACAGCCGCCCGGCCAGCGCACGATCGGCACTTTCAATTCGCGCAGGGCTTCGATCACATCGGTGCGAAAACCGTGCTTGTCGGCCAGAGGCGATCCCGGATCGAAGACGCCACCGTAGACCTGGCGCTGAAAGTGTTCGAGGAATTGCCCGAAGATCATGCGGTTGAAGGGAGTGCCGGGAGCGGATAAGTCGGCGGTCAACTCACCGGCTACGGCGGCGCCTGCATCCAGTGCCCGGAGTTTCGTTGCCAGGCTGGAGGAACCGAGAATCAGCGCGGCGCTTCCGAGGGTGAATTGCCGCCGAGTCAGATTGATCTTGCCGGGGTCAGCTTGAATGGCGATCTCCCTTTCAGAGAAGTTCGCCACCCATTGTAGTGCGCTGAACGAAGTGCCAACTCTAAAGGCGCTGTCAGGAGCGGGAAGAAGGCTTCGTGGTGAGGGCGCGACTGAAAACGCCTCAGTGGCCGTCAACCTGGATGACCCGAACCTCGGGGTAGTTCTGGTCCCAGTCCTGAGGGAGGCTGTCGAAGATGAGGCGAAAGTCGCGGGTCTCGCCAGGCTGGATGGGCGCGGCGCTCACCGCCTGGGTATCGACGTACGGCTGGCGGGTGCGAATGAGGGTGAGCGGCATGGTCAGCTTGCTGGAGATGGGGTTGGAAAAGCCATGGAAGGCGACCTGCACCGTGATCCCGGTGACGGTCCGTTGTCCTTTGTTGGTGATCTGGCCATCGAGATAGGTAGTCTGCGACCCAGCCATGTTGCCGGCCTGGCTCATCTTGAGGTTGGTGATGGGAAGGCTGGCGGCGTACGGATCGGCGGGAGCGAGTCCGGCGCCACCAGGATTCGACGGCGCCTGATGATGATTGACTACGACCAGCGCCACGATAGCCACCACAACAACGACGAGCGCGATGATCCAGGGCAGCGGGGAGCGGGGCTCGCGCTCGGTGGGACGCTCAGGCGGAAACAATCCGGATCCGGATGAAGGCCCGGAAGGGCTCGGCGTGCTCATGTCGTTATTCCTTCCGGGGCGATTTTACGCCTGGTGTCGCGCATGTGGGTTGAGGGCTGAGGAGAGTGACGCGAACGTAACTCATCGGAGACCCCGAAGTGCGAATAAAAGAAAATTTCCTCAGGTTCCGAGTCATTGTTGCCGAAGAATGAGTCTAAGCACGCAGAAGATTTCCCCCGCGAGGCCGTGTATGAACTCCCTCATCCCCAACGAGCCACAGAGCTCCAGTCGCCGTCAGGATTACGCCTACCGCATCGCAGCAGCCGCAGCAGCGCTGTTCCTTCTGCTCACGTGGTTGACCGCGTAAGCGGACCCGCACAGCCGGATTGAATGCACGAGGCGCTCGCCGGCGTGGTGTCTGCGCCAGCGCGACCAATCAACCTCTGACTGTTTCTCGAGCGAGAGCACGCTTCAGCAGGACTTCCAGCGCGGATTTGTGCGTGGCGTATTCCTCGTCGCTGATCTTGCCTGCCAGGCGCTCCGTTTCCAACTGCCACAGCTCCTCTTTCAGAGCCGCAAGCATGGACGTGCCCGGCGCCGCTGGAGCTGAAAGAGACGGAACAACCGTTGCCCGCGCCGCTGCTGGAGTCGCTGAGCGGGATGCATTGCCGTTTGCTACGACGGCGGTGGAGCCTTGTGTGGAGGCCATGGTCTGCGCTCGGTATTCCGTCGCTTTGACGCCGGGTGGGAGCGTCGATGCCAGCGGCGAGGTCTCGTCAGCCGTGATGTGGGGCAAGTCCTGGCTGGGTTTGGAACGCAGCATCAGGGCCGCCGTGATCACCAGCGCCAGGCCCACGCCGCTCAGGATCCACCATTTGTATTTCGTCAGCGGGTCTGGCGTGCCGACAGGCACAGCACCGGAAACTCCGCCGCCTGGGCCGCCAGCCTGCGGAGAGGGCTGATCCTGGGCAGCGCCAGCACTCTGATCTGGCGTCGTGCCCATCGCCTGGCCCATGGCGCCGCCCTGCGCCTGGTCGCCCTGGGGATTCTGCTGCTCACGCGGCATCGATCCGCTACCGCCAACCGTGAATGTGACTGGCGCATCGGGCTGGACCTTGGTTGCGAGCCAAGTTTGGGTGCCTGGGCCGCTGGCGTCGGCGCCCAGCGCCTGGAAGGTCTTGCCGCCATCGAAACTCATACTTTTCGGCAGCATGATCGCGACGTTCTCTGCCGGGAGCGTCACATGGGCGTGCAGCGTCGCGCTGCCGCTGTAGGGCAGCCGGTAGCCGATCTGGAAACGCGTCTCGCCGGGCCGGAGCGGAAAGATGAAGGAGTAGTGGCCCTTTTCGCCCATCGGAACGGGCGCGGCCGATACGGCCATGCCGCCTGGACCAGTGGCTGTTGCGCCTTCGAGCACTGCGTCGGGCGGCAGATAAAACTCAAAACTGTGCGGGCTCAGCTGCGTCTTCGGGGGCTTCGATTCGTTGCGGATGAAATAGCTCTCGGTGACACTGAGGCCCTGCTGGTCGGTTTCCATGCGGGAAACGTCGGCGTAAAGATGAAGTCCATCGACTTTGGGCGCAACGTCAAAGACATCGACATTGACGACGCTGGTGTTGGGCGGCACAGGGCCGTAGTAGGAAGCCTTCTGGTGCTCAACCTGCACGAGGTGCATGCCGGCGTTATCCGGGACGTTGAAAGAGTAGTGGCCCTTCGCATCGATGGTTGTGCGCGCGGACTCGGTCATCGCCTGCTGCAGATCAAGCAGGATGGCGGTGTCGCCGGCCGCAGGCTTGTTGGTGGTCCGGTCGGTCACAGTACCGGAAATTGTCGCAGCGCCGAGCGCGGCCGGCAGGGCAACGGCGGAAAACAGGGCGAGTTTCAAGAGCAGCTTCATGATGTCCAGCCTTGACAGCGTTCAGCCATGCTGCGGGGAAAGAATGTCGGACTCTAGCAGATCGATCTCAGCCATGGTTTCCGCGGCTTCATTCTCGAGCATGGCGCGCTGCGATGCATAATCCTCTTCAGGGTACTTGCCGGCGCGATATTCAAAGTTCAGATCGCGCAGATTCTCAAACAGAACTTCGCGACGCTCGCGGAGGTATTCGAGCCGCGTCTTATTATGCTGCGCTTCGACATGCCTCTCCGGCCAGAAAACATAGAGGAACAATGCGGTCAACAGAAGGGCGCAGGCGATAGTGCTCATAGCTTCTCCCAGGGTACAGGGTGCAGCGCGCAGGGTACAGTAAGGGCGCTCGGCGTTCGGCGCTCGGCGTTCAACCCAGGAATCACTTGTCGGCCGGTCTTCATACTTCGGTCTCCTTGCGAATCCTGTCGCGCAGCTCAGTCGAGAAGGGATCTTCGGCGACCTCCGGCATAGGCGCAGAACGGAGGCGCCATTTCTTCACGAGCAGCCAGGTCCCGGCCAGGCCCAGAATCAGCAGCGCGGGCGGCACCACCCAGGCCACGATATTGAACTTCGTGAGCATGGGGGCGGCCAGAGCGGTGGGGCCGTATTTGTCCTGAAAGGCGGTCAGGATCACGTTATCGGTGTCGCCGTTGGCGATCGCGGCGCGGAGCTCGCCGAGCATGCGATCGGAATCCGGACAGCCGATGTGGTTGCACTCGATGAGAATCTCGCTGCAGCCGCAGATGCACATCATCTTGTGGCCGAGGCTCTGGTAGCGCGCTTCGGTGTCTGCCGAACCGAGCGTGACCACACTCAGGACGATCACAACCGGCAGAATCGCAAATCGCGTGAAGCGGCGCATCAGTTCCCTGCTCTTCCGGCTGGGATGGGTTCAGGCACAACCACCCGATGCCGCTGCGCAGCAACCGCCGCGCTGAGATTGGGCGCGAGCGCGATGCCGGTGCCGATGATCGTGACGATCAGGCCGATCCAGATCCACGCCACCAGCGGATTCAAAAATGCCTTGATGACCGGCTGCCCTGTCGCGGGATCCTTGCCGGCATAAATCACATAGAGGTCGGCAATCAGCGTCGAGTGGTTAGCGACGATTGTGGAAGGCTGGCCGCTGGCAGCGTAAACGCGCAGCTCCGGCGCGAGCTTGGTCACCAGACGACCGCCGCGATAAACATTGAGCATTGCGAATTCAGTGTCGTAGTTTGGATTCGAATCCTGCGAGTAATCCATGCACTCAACCGTGTATGGCCCGAGCACGAAACTCTGCTTGAAGTTCATGGTCTGCTCGTGGCTCTGGTTGAACGCCTGGCCGCCGATGCCAATGAAGATGAGCACGATGCCGAAGTGGACGATGTAGCCGCCGTAGCGGCGTGTGTTGCGGCGGGTGAGCTGCACCATCGAGGCCAGCACATTCTGCCCGGACTTCTGCTGGATGACGCGTGCGCCTTTGTAGAACTCCGCAAAGATCGCCGTGAGCACGAACGCCGCCATCGCGAAGGTGATCCAGGAGTAGAAAGCACCCTCCTCGTCCGTAGTGAAGATGGTCCAGGGGTGCACACCGAGAGGAATGACGGCAATCGCGACGATCAGAGCAACAATTCCTGGAAGTACGAAGTTCCTGCGGATGCTCTTAATCGATGTGGAGCGCCACGCAAGGATTGGCCCTATGCCGGTGAGAAAAAGCAGGAAGACGCCGATGGGGACGGCAACGCGGTTATAGAAGGGCGCGCTGACCGTGACGCGATTACCCTGGACGTATTCCGAGAGCACCGGAAACAGCGTTCCCCACAAAACCGTGAAGCAGGCGGCCAGCAGCACGAGGTTGTTGAACAGGAAGCTCGACTCGCGCGAGACCAGCGACTCCAGCTTGTGCTCGGTCTTCAGGTGATCGCGGTTGAGGATGTAGACGAAGGTGCAGACGGCGAGGGTGATCACCAGGAAGACCCAGAACCACGTTCCGATCTTCGACTGCGCAAAAGCGTGAACCGAGCTGACGAGGCCAGAGCGGGTAAGCAGCGTGCCGAGAATCGCAAGCATGAACGTCGAGAAGATGAGCCACACATTCCAGGACTTCATCATGCCGCGCTTTTCCTGCATCATGACCGAGTGCAGGAACGCGGTACCGGTAAGCCAGGGCATGAGCGATGCGTTCTCAACGGGATCCCAGCCCCAGTAGCCGCCCCAGCCGAGCACTGAATACGCCCAGTGCATACCAAGAAAGATGCCTACCGTAAGGAAGAGCCAGGTCACCATCGTCCAGCGGCGGGTGATGTGAATCCACTTCTCGCCGGGGTAGCGCATCATCAACGCGCCCAGGGCAAAGGCGAAGGGCACGCTGAATCCCACATAGCCCAGATACAGCATGGGCGGATGAATCACCATTTCGGGATACTGCAGCAGCGGATTGAGTCCGTTGCCGTCGGCCGGAATTGCACCCTGGGTCAGCGAAAATGGCGTGGCCGCGACGTTGACCAGCAGGAGGAAGAAGACCTGAATGCCGGCGAGGATGGTCGAAGCGTAGGCGGTCAGCTTGACGTCGACTTTGTGGCGCACCCGCAGGACGAATCCATACGCGGAGAGCAGGAACGCCCACAGTAAAAGCGAACCCTCCTGCCCTGACCACAACGCGGCGAACTTATAGGGCCATGGCAAGGCACGGTTTGAGTGCTCAAGGATATACGCGACGCTGAAGTCGTTGGTGAAGGCAGCCCACACCAGCGCAAAGGCCGCGCAGGCGATGGCAAAGAAGCTGGCAATGCCAGCCCGGCGTGCCGTTTCCGCGAGGCGCTCGGGAGAGATGGCGCCGCGACGGCCCGTCGCCAGTTGCCGCAGGGCGACTGCCCCGGCCAGCAGGTTGTAAGCGCTCAGCGCGAGCGCGATCAGAAGCGCAAAACTGCCAAATGCAGCCATAGGGATCGACTTTCTGATTGTCGCACTTTCAGGGGATCAGCAACGGCAACGCGACGACCAGAGACACATCGATCTTCTCGTTAGCTGATGCCGGCCGCTGTGACAAATCTCACACGGCAGCCGGTAGCTGGTAGCTGGGAGCCGGGAGTGGGGAGCGGGAAAAGGCGGAGGTACGCCTGCGACAGAGTTTTGAAAGCTACAGGCTGTTCTGGATCAGGCAGTCCGGGCAATGGGCTGAATCAGCAACGAGCGCACCAGCGACAGCAGTTCATCCGGTGGGAAAGGCTTCACGCGGAAAATCACGTCAAGGTCGCTATATTCGTCCTCGGCCTCCGCAAGACCGCTCAGGACGACAACCGGAAGATGAGGGAACTTAGCCCTCAGCTCGGCAACGAACTCGGGCCCGTTCATGCCCGGCATCAGGTGGTCGGTAACGACAAGCCCAACCGGACGCCCTGTACCGGCCTGCTCAAGCATCACGAGCGCCTGGCGTCCGTCGCTGGCAACCGCGACGTTACCCGCGGCGCGAGCCAAAATGGCCTTTCTGGTGGTCGCCTGAATGCAGTTGTCGTCCACCAGCAAAATGTCAGCAAGCATTGGGATGGGAGATTCCCTGGAAAGGATTTAGGTTGCCTGAACAAAAGATCATCTGGTTACTGACGTGATTCGCGGTCAGCGTCTCAGGACTCCGTTTTACGTTGGGCCACAGAAAAAGGCAAGCCCGACTGAGGGGGAAGCTGACTCCCACTTTCGTTACAGAATCCGCAGCCGGCAATCCTCGGATCGCCGCAACGTGTTGGGAAATCCGCCAAGAACAAAAGGCGGAGAGATAATCCCTCCGCCTTTTGCTGCCATGAACGTCGTCCCTGCTCAGAAGGTGAACTTCGCTTTCAGCTGCAGGATACGCGGCGCTGAATCTGCACCGAGGAACGATCCAAACACGCTGGTCGGCGGGCTCACGTCGCTCTGGATCAGCCCGAACGATGGGTTGCTGGCATCGAAGGTGGGCTGAGCAAAGTTGATGTGGTTGAGGATGTTGTAGGCCTGGGCGCCAATCTGCAAAAGATTCGACTCAGAACCCGGAATGTGGAAGCCCTTCAGCAGATTGAAGTCGGTGCTGAAGTAGCCCGGCCCGGTGTACTGGTTCCGGCGCTGGTAAGTGCCGAAGCCCGTCGGATCCTCGAACATCGCGCCAGTTGAGCCAATGGTTGGACCCAGGCACGGCGTTACGGTCGCCGACTTGCCACAGTGCGAAGGAATCTTCGCGCCAGGCACGGGCTGGGCAAATACCGGCCCGAAATCGTTGACGCCTTCCAGGGAGCCGGCCAGCGCATCATCGGTCACGCTGAACGGGAACCCGCTATGCCAGAACAACGTTCCCCCCATCTGCCAGTTGTCGCTCAGCAGCTTCGGACCACCGAAATATGGAACATGAACGATATAGCTGGCATTCATGTTGTGGCGGATGTCGTAGTCGGCGTTGCCGTAGTTCTGGAGCGCCACGTTAAAAGGATCCACCGGGTTGACAGAGTTGAAGCCGAAGGGCAGGATGCCGCCGTTCGAAATCTCGTCCAGCGCGTGGCTCCAGGAGTAGTTCAGCAGCGCGGTCGCGTATTTCGACTCGTGCTTCACGGTTGCGATCAGCCCGTTGTAATTGGAACTGGCCGCGCTCTGGACCTCGGTGACCTCAGCAAACGCAGGAAGCGCAGGCGCCGCCGGCGCGCCGCCGAAGCCATACATGTTCACGCCGTTATCCTCAATCGGCTCATGATAGCCATGGTTGCCCACATAGCCGATCTGGAAGCTGTCGTGGCGGCCGATCTGCTGCTGCCACTGCAGGCTCCACTCCTCGTAGGTCGGGTAGTGGATGTTCTTGTCGGCGTTGAACAGGCTGGGAACCGTGAAGTTCGGGTTCGCAGCGGCGATCGAGTTGGCGCTGCCTCCGGCGGGATAGCCTGCGACGAACGCCGCATTGGTCGCTGCCAGCGCGCTGATGAAGTTCCCCGGCTGCGAGGGATCCGCCAGTGAGAACAGGTTGACGAATTCCGGATTCAGCGGCGCGTTGTTCAGCAGCGAATCTGCAATGGTCGCCGGGAAGACGTCGGTGAACAGACCGAACCCTCCGCGGATGACGGTGCGGTCGTGGCCGGGCGGCGAGAAGGTGAACCCAACGCGCGGATCGATGGTGTATTTCTGCAGGTTGTCGAACGCTGTGCGCAGGCCGCTCTTCAGCACGCTGTTGTACGGGGTGTCAAGGCCTGCCGTCACGTTGTTGTAGTTGTCGAGCAGGTGCGCAAAGCAGTCGATGACGCAGACCGGGTTCGAATTGTGCTCCACGCGAACGCCCGCGGTAACCTGGAAGTTAGGCAGGACTTTCCACTGGTCTTGAGCATAGAAGCCGATGTTGAAGAGCCGGATCGGCACCTTGAGGTGCTCCGGGAAGTTCTCCACGCCCTCCAGCATCAGGCCGGCGCTGAAAAGGTCGCCCCCACCGAACGCACCCCCGGCCGGACCCAACTCCGCACCGAGCGGCACGGTCAGAACGCCCAGATCGGCATCGGTCACATCGTCGCGCTTGAAGAGCATGCCGAAGCTGGCGGTGTTCTTGCCATGGGTCCAGCTCACGTCGTCGTTGACCTGGTACTGCGTCACGTCGCGGCCTTCAGGCCAGGCAAGCTCGTCGTTACCCAGGTTGTTGAATGAGCCGTCGACCAGCTCCATATCGTACGGAAATGCCGACAATGCCGCCGGCTGGTTATCGCTCAGGAAGTACGCGCTGTACCAGGTTCCCGAGAGGATGAACTGGTTGACCAGGTTCGGCGTGAAGGTGTGCGTCTCTTCCATCTGGCCTTCGTAGTCCGGCTGATCGCTCTGCGCGTTGAAGACCGGATTGATGGGGTCGACGTAGGTCGGCTGGATGCCGTGATCGTATTTGAAGTGAATGAACGCACTGTCGCTGGAGGAAAGCTTAAAGTCCGCACGCGCCGTAAACAGGTTCTCGGCGAGGTGGTTCTTGGGGTCTTCCTGCAGATAGTTCGAATAGGTAAGGCCGGAGGGAAGGACGGTTGCCGCGGTGCAGTTCCCGGCAGCGTCGGTGGCGAGGCAAGTGGTGCCGGCCGGCGTCGTGCCGAAAGGAATTGCGGTGGAGGCTCGCGGAGCTCCGTTATAAAGTGCGAACATCTTTTTGTAGAATGCGCACTCCGCTCCGTTACCGTTGGCGTAGAGGAAGCTGGTGTTGTTGTCGCAGGCGCCATCGTTACCGAGGACGCTGGGGTTGGTAATAGTCAGCTCCGGTGTGCCGTCGGCGTTCGGACCGGTGGCGGCTGTACCGGCTGGGTTCATCTGGTAAAGCGCGCTGGGCAGAAACGTCGCATCGACAGGCGAGGTTACAAACCGCAGGCTTTCGTAGTTGCCGAAGAAGAAAGCCTTGTCCTTCTTGATCGGCCCGCCTACGGCCGCGCCCCATTGATTGGCATTGGCGTAGGGTTCCGGAGCGCCGGTGTTGTCGTTGAACCAGTCGTTGGCGTTCAGATCGCTGTTGGTCCACCAGTAAGAGGCATTGCCGTGAAACTTGTTGGTGCCGGAGCGGGTGGTGATGTTCTCCTGCACGCCGCCCAGCGCACCGTACTGCGCGCTGTAGGCGTTGGCCACGATGTTCACTTCATCCACATCGTTGCTGCCGAGCAGCAGGTTGGAGGGTCCGGAGTTGTTCAGGTTCAGGAACGGGTCGTTATCCTCAGCGCCGTTCACCGTAAAGTTGTTCGAAGTCGCCGGCAGTCCAAAGGCGGAAGAGTTGCCATAGTGCATCTGGGTATTCATCACGACGCCCTGGGTGAGCTGGATGAAATAGGTGATGTCGCCGCCGGGATTGGGCAGGTTCTGCACTTCCTCCTCAGTGATGGTTGTAGAAATGTCGGAGTTCTCCGGCTGCAGCAGCGGAACTTCCGATCCCAGCACCTGAACCGTCGTCGTGCCCCTCGCCAGATTCAGGCTCATGTTCACTTCCGCCGTTTGGCCCACAGCCACCGCGGTCGTCGACTGCGTGGTCTGGAAATTCGGTGCAGACACGCTGACGGTATACGGTCCGGGCTGCAACAGCCCGACGCGGTAGTCGCCAGCGGCTCCGCTGGTAACAGTCTTCACGGCTCCGGTGCCGGTGTTCGTCACGGTGATGGTTGCGCCGACAATGGCGGCGCCACTGGAATCGGTGACCGTGCCCGCGATGTCGCCGGAGATCAGGGACTGCGCCGATGCTGGCTGGGGAGAGACCAGCACCGCGGGGACCAACAGCATCAGGGACAGAGCTACGAAGATGCTCTTGCTACAGAAGTACTTCATTCAAAACCTCCACAATCGTCTGCTTGGGCGGAAACGCCGAGAAGAAATGTGCTGGGGGACCCGGGGACATGTCAGTCTAGCAATTCTTCGGCCATTTAAGTGACGAAAAGTCATTTAGAATCAACGACTCTGTCCATTATGGGACGTCCGTCATGGGCTGGTCTTCCAAATTTGGTAGGAGGAGGGGGATCATATTCCTCTTTTGGTAACACTCTGCGATCTGTGGTAACTGATGCGAGGTCAGAAGGTCAGATCCCTCCACTCTGTGCTGCGGCGACGGGAACATCAGTGCAGGAGCCTGAAGCAACAAAAAAGGCGCCCGAAGGCGCCTTTTTTAGTCAGGTGGCTGGTCTAGAAGAAGATTTTGCCCGCCAGCTGTGTTTGACGCGCAGCTGCAGCCGAGCCAATGAAGCCCCAACTGCCGCTGGAGTTGTAAGTGCTCGATGGATTGCTGAACTGCGTATGGTTGAAGACGTTATCGCTCTCCATGCGCAGCTGGAGGCTAATGCCCCGTTCCGGCACCAACTGGAAATTCTTTGCCAGAATCATGTTGGTGTTGTTGATGCCAGGACCATGGTAAGGATTACGGTGTTCGTTGCCGAAGGAGCCAATCGGCTCCGGAGCCCAGGCCGTTGTTTGGTCGGTGATGTACATCGAACTACCCGAGGAATTGCGGACGCGCGGATCGCCGAAGGTCGCGGGAGCCGTTTGTACCGGGACATCCGGGCAGGCATAGAAGCTCAGCTCGTCGGCGCACCACAGAGAACGTGACGTGGAACCCGCATACGAGATGTCATACGGGAAGCCGGTCGCGAGCGTCGTGATGCCCGAAATCTCCCAGCCGGCAAGGGCCAGGTTCTTAGGAGAGAACTGACTCCCGGAGAACTGCGGAACGATGTAGATCGGCGAGACGACCAGGCGCTGACGAGCGTCGAACTGCGAATCGCCGTAGTTCAGTGCCGGATCGAAGCGGTTGTAACCGCGAGAACCGCTCTCCCCGAAACCCGCGTTCTCAAAGCTGGACGCGTCATCGAGCGAATGCGAGTAGGTGTAGCTGAGCAAAAAGCTCAGGCCATGCGTTGGAGCCTTGTTTACTTCGGCCTGGAACGAGTGGTAGTTCGAAGACGAAGTCGAGCCCACCTCGCCGATACCGGCAATTTCCGGATCGTTGCCAACGGTGTACTGCGGGTAAACGAGCATCTGAATGTTGCGGTTGGCGACGCAGTCACCGGTGGGGTCTGCCAGGCAAGCTGCGTGACCCGAAGCAGTTTCATAGTCGCCTTCGTAGGTCGTCTGGTTGTGATGCGCCAGCGAGCCGACATACGACAGACGGGCAATCATGTGGGACGGCATTTCGCGCTCGATGCTGAACTGGATGTTCTCCGCATAAGGAGCGCGGAAGTTCTTGTCGTAGGTGCTCAGGAACATCGGTTCCACCGATGCCCAGGTCGCCGGCGAGATGGTCTGTCCTTTATGCGGGAAAGCATAAGGGAACTTAGCAGCGTAGACGGTACCCGTGTTGAGATCTTCGTAGGGATTGATGAAGGAGGCCGCCGTTGCACCCGCATAATCAGGCGCTCCAATCGAGCTCAGCCCGAAAGGCGGCGTCTCCAGCGTTTGCAGCGCGCTTTCTTCCTCGGTCCGGTTGTAGTAGATGCCGAATCCGCCACGGACCACGAACTTCTTCTGGCCTCCCGAGAGCCAGCCCGCGTCCGGAGACCACGCAAATGCCAGCCGGGGTCCGAGCTCGTCGTAGCGCGTGGTGGCGTAACCGGCGTTACCGCAGCCGCCCTCTCCCGGATAGGCCAAATCGGTTGGCGCTCCGGCGAAGATGGTGGAGTTAAAGCCATTGTCAAAGCAAGTGATGCCTTCGCCCTGGTACTGGTTGTTGTGCAGAGGAGTATCGATGGAGTAGGAGAGCCCATAGCTCACCGTAAGGCTCGGTGTCGCCTTCCAGGTATCCTGGCCGTACATATAATTCAGGAAAGCGTCGGCCTGAATGGTGGCGCCGCTGCCCTGCCCATAGGTGGCGGGAACACCCAGCAGGAAATCCAGAGCTCCGTCACCGGTGGTGTAGGTGCCATTGTTATTGAACCCGAAGGAGCCATTGTTCTCGGCGGAGAAGGGATTGGATACGTTGAACCGCCGGCCGTCGTAGCCGAACTTGAAGGTGTGGTTGCCGATTACCTTCGAGACGCTGTCATCGAGCTGATAAACCTGATCGATGCGCGGTTGAGGTCCGTTGGTGCTGAAACCGAGTTCGAAGCCCACGCTTCCCTGGGTTCCATATTCATTGCCGGAAACGCTGACCGCCGGAAGACCTTCGCCCGCGGTGTTCTCAGGAGAAATGTCAAAGCCCACGCTGGAAGGAGCCACCACTTTCTGCGGGATCACGGCCCCGAAATTGAAGCGCGTCCAGTGCGCCGCAAAATCGTTCACCGTGGTCGGACTGAACTGGTGCACATAGTCAAACGTGACCTGGTTGATGTGCTCTACATCTTCGTCGCCGAAGCCGGGCAGAGTAGCTCCCGTGAAAGGCAGGGTTTCGGTGGTCGTCAAGCCCTCGTAGATGTAAACGCCGTAGAACTGGTTCTGGGGGTTCAGCGCGTAGTCGCCGCGCACGATGTACTGGTTGTAACTGGTCGCATCCACCGGCGAGAACGAATACCCGAAGGTGCCGCTGTTCGGAGCAGGAACGTAGCTGCTAATCAGCTTCGTCGCCACCGGGTTGAATGCCGATGTCGGAAACTGGTTGTTCAGAGCCGCGGCGCAGCCCGCCCAGGTATTCGTGCCGTTGGGGGCGCAGGCTGGGCTGGAAGCAGCCAGACCAGTGATGGTTCCGGGAATCGGGTTGGTGGAGAAATTGCCGGCGTCGACGCTGAAGTTGCCCGACAAGAGCGCGGAATCGTACACACCCACTGAACCGCCGCTCTCAGGCACCGCCTGCTTTTCACCCTGATAACCGAAGAAGAAGAACACCTTGTCCTTCAGGACCGGACCGCCGATCGTGCCACCGTAGATGTTCTGGTGGTAGGGGCTGACGATGGCCTCGCTGGGCGTAGTCGAGGTCGCAACCGTGTGCTGGTAAAAGTTGGCTGTGTTCAGGAAGGTGTCGCGATAGAACTCAAACCCATCGCCGTGGAAGTGATTCGTGCCTTCCTTGACGGTCGTGCTCACGATGCCGCCGGAGTTGCGGTCGTATTCGGCATTCAGCGGGCCTTCGATCAGGTTGAACTGATCGAGCGCGTCGAGGTTGGGCGCGATCACCAGGGTGTTCAGCGCGATGTCGTTCGAGTCCGCGCCATTGATCAGGAAGCTCGACTGCTGGGTCTGGGCGCCGCTTACCGAGAAGCTTCCGAAGCGGTCGCTGGAGGCCTGCACGCCCGGCAGTGTCAATTCAAGTTGCGAGAAGTTGCGGCCGATCAGCGGCAGCTCTTCCATCTGCTGCGAATCGATAATATTGCTGAGCTGGCCGTCGCTGGTGTCCACCTGGACCGCCGCGGCGCTGACCTGCACCACCTCGCTGGTCGATCCGACCGTCAGATGAATGGCTTGCTCATACTCCTGGTCGATGGTGATGATGATGCCGCTGGCGGTAAAGGTTTTGAACCCTGCGGCGGTCGCGGTAATGGAGTATGTTCCGACGGGCAGTTCGGGAAACAGATAAACGCCGTCGGATCCTGATACCGTGTCGAACTTGACCCCGGTGGCCGCGTTGGTCGCCGTAACGTGCACGCCAGCGACAACTGCATTCTGCGGATCGGAGACCACGCCCTTAATGCGGCCGTTGACGTCTGCGGCGTTGGCGGTTCCGATTGCGGCGATCAGGCTGATTGCGACGACTAGCCAGAGATGCAGCTTTTTCATAACTTTCGGTCCTCGTGGAGTTGGGAAACTGTTGAACTGCCGGTCTGGAGTTCGAGCCATAAACCAGACGCCTACGGGCGGAACAGCTGCTGCGAGGGATGCAGGCTCAACGGCAATTCGCGGACCACTCTTGTTCTATCCCGGCTGATCACTCGGTTCAGGACCCGCATTTGCAACTTGTCCGAGGCTATATATTTGATTAATATATGGTTACAACCCACTTTAGTCACCCTTGAAAAATAATGTTTTGTATAACTTGAATCAGAAATGTTAATCAGAGGGTTAACACCTCGGGGGTGTCCCGATCCAGAAATCCATAACACTTTCGTGGGGATGTATGGCATCTCACAGGCTCCCGTTACTTTAGGGATTATTGGGTCGGCCCTGAAGCCGCTTCAAAGCCCCCCACTTCCGGTCGAGGTCCCGTCCTCGCCTTCTATGAAAAAATGGGCTCAGGCCTCGAAGGGGAGGCTCGAATAATGAACACCCTCAAGACTGCGTTCCTGTTGACTGCCCTGACTCTGCTCCTGGTTCTCGTTGGCAGCCACTGGGGCGAAAACGGGGCGATTTTCGCCTTCGTCATCGCCGCTGCAATGAATTTTTTTAGCTACTTCTATTCTGACAAGCTGGCGCTGGCCGCTTACCGGGCTCAGCCGGTCACCCGCGAGCAGCTTCCACGCGCCTATGAAGTGGTGGAACGGATGACCCAGCGGCTCGGCCTGCCCATGCCGAAGATCTACGTCATTCCCACCGACTCCCCGAACGCCTTCGCCACGGGCCGCAATCCGCAGCACGCCTCGGTTGCCGTCACCCACGGAATTCTGCAGCTCCTGAACGACGATGAGCTCGAAGGTGTCCTGGCCCATGAGCTGGGGCACGTGCGCAATCGCGACATCCTCACCAGTTCCGTCGTTGCCACGCTGGCGGGCGCCATCACCCTCATCGCCCGCATGGGCTACTGGGCTGAGATGTTCGGCGGCTTCGGTGGAGGCGGTGACCGCCGTCGCGGAGGCGGTATCAGCACGCTCTTCCTGCTGATTCTCGCGCCCATCGCGGCCCTGCTCATTCAGCTGGCTGTCTCGCGTTCACGAGAATACGAAGCCGACGCCACAGGCGCCCACATCACCGGTAATCCTTATGCTCTGGCCAGCGCGCTGGAAAAACTTGACGCCTACTCGAAGCGCCTGCCCATGCCCGGTACGCCGACCACCGCCCATCTTTTCATCGTTGAGCCGCTGCTCAGCCGCGGCGATTTTGCGAACCTGTTCTCCACGCATCCGCCGATACGCAAGCGGATCGAGCGCCTCATCGGCCGGCCGAGCGTCCACGGCCCGCAGTAATCGTCCGGGTGGGTGACGCTCACTGCGCCCAACCCATCCCATCGGCCCCTTTCCCTGCGTCGATCAGCTTCTCGACTTTCCATTCAGCCAGATTGATCGCGGCGATCTGTCCGCTGTCTTCGCACGAAACATAGGCGACCTTGCCATCGGGGCGGACCAGGATTTCCTGCGGCGACTTTGCAACCTGGACGGTGCGCGCAACCTTGAGCGATTGCAGATCGACAACGGCGACTTCATCCTTTTCCGGCATGGTGACCAGAAGCCAGCGCCCGTCGACGGTCGCTCCTGCGCCGTATCCTCTGGCGGGCAGACCCACCCACGTTTTCAACTTGCGCGTCGCTGTGTCGATGACTGCCATACGCGGCTGGGTCATATCCGAAGTAAACACCAGCCGATCGTCGCGCGAAATCGCGATTCGCTGCACCTTCCCTGCGATTGGAATCACTGCGATGGTTTTTCGCCCGATCATGTCGAGTACAGAAACCGTTCCCGGCCCCACATTGGCTGTGTAGCCGAACCGGCCATCGTGGGAGAGCGCCAGCATATGCGACTCCTTCTGCCCGGTCGGAACCTTGCCGACGATCTTCAAAGTCTTTGGGTCGATCGCGGTCATCGCTTCGTCGAGTTCCGTCGTCACATACAGAATGCCGTGCGCCGGATCGAGCACCGGCTGATGCGGGCGTACACCATGCCCGAAATCCACTTCTCCGGTCACCCTGCGCGCGGGTAAGTCGATCACGAGCAGCTTGCTGCCGTCGGTCCCGGGGCGCCCGACTCCGGAGTTGCCGTAGATTGGCAGGTACGCCGTCTTCCCGTCTGCGGAAGCTGCAATCTCGTGTCCCCACTGTCCAGAAACGTTCTCACTGATCGTCGCAACGACGCGCTGTGCGGAAGCATCGATGACGCTCACCGTGCGATCGCCCTGATTGGCCACCAGGAGCGATTGAGCATGGCTCGCTTGTGGTGTTGCGGCCCAAATAAGCGCTACGGCAGCGGCAAACCCGAATGCACTCTCGATCTGTTTCATAGCCGCCACTATATATTTCCGGGGCGAATCGACTACCGCGCTGTACCCGAGGGCCGAATCGCTGTACGCTGTTTGCGCAATGAAGACCTTCATTCGCGCCGTCGTCTGGCTTGCTCTGATTTTCTGGCTGGGTGGCCTCCTCTTTTTCCCGGTTGCCGCGTACGCCTCGTTCGACACGCTTACCGATACCCATGCCGCCGGCACCATCGTGGCGAAATGCCTCAACGTTCTTCACCATGAAGCGTTCATCGCCGGCGTGGTGATCGTGCTTGTACTCGCGGCCGGCTATTTCCTGCGCGCGTTTCGTCTCAGCACGGTTTCCATCGGCATCGGCGTCACGCTGCTCATGATCGCCTGCACCGCGTGGTCGCAATACGGCATCATTCCGCGCATGGAGCGCGATCGCATAGCAGCAGGAGGCGCCATCGACAGCGTGCCGAAGACTGACCCGCGCCATGCCGATTTCGACCGCCTGCATCACGTCTCGACCGACGTTGAAGAGGCCGTCATGATCGGCGGCTTTGTACTTCTGATTCTCCTCGCCCGCGATTACTGAGAGAGTGACGGACTAGAGAGAAGGCTGGCTTCGCGGCTTCTCATCCATCAGCGCCAGCAGATTCCCCGATGGATCCTTCAAGTCTGCCAGCCATAAATCATGAGTCTTCATCCGCGCCACCAGGTGCGGAGGTTGGATAAACTCAACGCCCTCCTCAGTGAGTGTCGCGTGCACCTGCTCGATATCCTTCACGCGGAAACAGAGGATCGTTCCGCCGCCCGGACTCGTCTGTCCTCCGGTTCCGATCAGCAGCCGCACGGTCCCGCACTGGAAGAAAGCCATCGTGCCGGCATCGAAGAGGAACTTCATTCCCAGCACGTCCCGGTAAAAGGTTTTTGACTCTTCCAGATTGCTAACGGTCAGCGCAATCTGCCCGATCTCATCAAGGTGAACCGCTCCAGCTTTGACTTCCATATTCGACATCTCCATTTCATTAGCTTAGCTAATGATTTAGCATGAACCTGTCGACTCATGTCAACCACGAACCGTAATTCCCCACAAGTGCTGGCCCAGTCCCTGCATTCGGCGGCTATCCACCTGCTGCGTAAGCTGCGCAGGAGCGACAACCCGCCTCCCCAGCCACAGCGCAGACGCTCCGCCCTCCCATCTCTTGACGGCCAGGCCCGCCTCTCCGCTCTCTCGGTCGTCGTCTTCACCGGGGCCATCACCCTCGGCCAGCTGGCCCAAGCCGAGCAGGTGCGCCCTCCCACTATGACCCGCATCGTGAATGCTCTCGCAGCGAAGGGCCTGGTCGTGAAGCGCCCCAGCTCCGACGACCGCCGCACCATTCACATTTCCGCAACCATCAGGGGCAAGCGTCTGCTACTGGCTGCCCGCAGTCGCCGAACTCGGTCATTGGCTCGGGGAATCGCGAGCCTCCCCGCCTCGCAGCAGAAACTGCTCCACGCAGCGATCCCGATCCTTGAGAGGCTGTCCCAGGCGCTGTAAGCGTCTTTTGCTTGGCGGGGAACCGAAGCGCCCAGTTCTCCGTAATCACGAGTGAACGAGGTCCCTGTTTGAAGCTTTCCATTGAGAACGTCGGTAAGTGTTATCGCGGCGGGCTGTGGGCGCTTCGCCGCTTCACCCTGGAATTGAAGCCCGGAGTCCTGGGTCTGCTGGGCCCCAACGGCGCGGGCAAAACGACGCTGATGAGCATCCTCGCCACGATTACCCGGGCCAGCGAAGGCCGCGTATCCTGGAACGGCGTCGACCTCGCGACGAATCCCAACGCCCTACGCGCCGTGCTTGGTTATCTGCCTCAGGATTTCGGAGTGTATCCGAACCTCAGCGCCCAGGAGTTCCTCGAATATCTGGCTGCAGTCAAGGGACTGGATGCGCAGGCTGCAAAACGGCGCATCGATCAGCTCCTGAACATCGTCAATCTCGCCGATGTACGCGGGCGCCAGCTTGGCGGCTTCTCCGGGGGCATGAAACAGCGCGTCGGCATCGCTCAGGCTCTGCTCAACGATCCGCAACTCCTCATCGTCGACGAGCCTACTGCCGGCCTTGACCCGGAAGAGCGCGTGCGCTTTCGTAATTTGCTGTCCGACCTTTCCGGCGACCGCATCGTGATTCTCTCCACTCATATCGTCTCTGACGTGGAAGCCACAGCCACCGACATCGCTCTGATCGCAAACGGCGCACTCGTGGCCCATGCCTCGCCGGAGGAGCTACTGCGTAAAGTTGACGGCCGAGTCTGGGAGTGGGTCATTCCCAGTGCCGATCTCAACGCTGTGAAGCAGTGCTACCGCGTGAGCAGCACGGCGCGGCGCAGCGATGGCGTCCACATTCGTGTGCTGACTGAGGATCCCCCGGCAGGCGCCAAACCCGTCGCTCCGACCCTCGAGGACGCCTACCTCGATTCCCTTTCCGTCCATCGCGCGGGCAGGGCCGCATGAATCGTGGCCGCGTTCTGTGGCACCTGGTCAAGGCGGACTTCCTTACCAGAGTGCGCCGCACCAGCTTCCTCATCACCATGGGATTGGCGGTTTTTCTCGGATATCAAACTTTTGCAGGCCACATCGTCATGCAGCTCGATGACTATCGCGGCGTGTACAACTCGGCCTGGGTCGGTTCGCTCATGGGCGTTGTCACCAGCTCGTTCCTAACCCTCGTCGGCTTTTATATCGTGAAGGGTTCGATCCTGCGCGATCAGACGACCCGGGTCGGCCAGATCCTCGCGGCAACCCCGATGAGTAAGAGCTTCTACACAGTCGCGAAGTTCCTGGGAAACTTCGCCGTGCTCGCCGGCATGGTGATGGTCATGGCGGCCGCCGCACTCTGCATGCAGCTTTTTCATACCGAAGACCGAACCCTGCATCTATGGACTCTGCTTTCCCCGCTATTGCTTTACGCTCTGCCAGCGATGGCGTTTGTCGCGGCACTCGCCGTTATGTTTGAGACTCTGCCCTTGCTGCGTGGCGGCGTGGGCAATGTGTTGTGGTTCTTTCTGTGGTGTGGCCTCATCGCCGCGGGCGTTGCGCCTGCCGTGAGCCACGGCGCTTCTCTCACCGCACCCGACTACTTCCGCGACTTCAGCGGGCTTCCCGTCATGTTCAGCCAGATGCGCAACGCTCTGGTGACGGTCGATCCGCATTTTCACGATAACTTCTCCCTAAGTATCGGTGGCAAGCCACCACAGCATCGCTTTCTCTGGACCGGCATCCGCTGGAACATCGCTCAGGTTGCCGGCCGACTGGCCTGGTTCGCCTATGCTGTGGCCGCAGCCCTGCTGGCTTCCCTGTTCTTCCATCGTTTCGACCCCGCACGCGAGCGATTTGCACGACAACCCAAAGAAGCGGTGGAGCGGGCGCCGGTTCTGGAGTTTGCCGCAGCACGCGAGCTGGCGCGCAGCGATCCGTGGGCGGCCCGGCTTACGCCGCTTGATCCACCTGGGTCAACCAATCGCTTTTTCTCTCTTGTCGTTGCTGAGCTGCGCATCATGCTCCACGGTCAGCGCTGGTGGTGGTATGCGATTGCCGGCGCACTCATCGTTGCCTGTCTCGCAGCGCCACTCCCGGCATCCCGCGGTGGAATCATTCTGGCGGCCTGGATCTGGCCGATCCTCATCTGGTCGCAGATGGGCAACCGTGAGGCGCGCTTTGCCGCCGGCTCACTGATCTTCTGTGCGCCCCACCCTCTCGAGCGTCAGTTGCCGGCCACCTGGGTTGCGGGCGTTCTCGTCACCCTGGCTGCCGGCGGCGGACTCGCCATTCGGCTCCTGATTGCCCGCGATCTGCACGGTCTCGTCGGCTTCGCCGTCGCCGCATGCTTCATTCCCACTCTCGCGCTCGCCCTTGGTGTTCTGAGCGGAGGCAGCAAGCTCTTCGAGGCGTTGTACACGGCGTGGTGGTACACCGGAGCGGCACATCATCTGCACGGCGGCGACTTCACGGGAACCGTGCCGGCGAGCAGCACTCCGATTCTTTATCTGATCCTCACGGTCGTGCTGCTCACCGCGGCTTTTGCACGGCGCCGCACCCAGCTCGCCTACGCCTGAGGGAACCGGCGCGCGACCCGCCGCGTAATGTTATCGAGGAGGGCAACAATGACAGGCCGGATGAGGGGATGGTTTTGCGCGGTGGCTTTGGTGGGATTCATCAGCGGGGGTTCGCTCTTCGCGCAGGACTCAGACTTTCAACTAGATCTGCACGCCAACAGTCACGCCACAGCGCAGGCAATCGGGCTGCCGGCATACCCCGGAGCGAAGCTGTACAAGGCCAAGGACGATGACAGTGGAGCTGCCGACTTCGGGATGGTGTTGAACAGTTTTCATTTCCGGCTGCAGGTGGCCAGCTACCTGACGCCTGACGCGCCGGAGAAGGTTCTCGAGTTCTATCGCAAGCCGCTGGGGCGATATGGCGAAGTGCTGGAATGCGAGCATGGAAAGCCGGTCGGCGCGCTGACAGAAACTCGCAGTGGGTTGACCTGTGGGGACAAGGGAAAAATCCAGATCAATGACACCGCCGACTCGTCCACAGATCATGAACTGCGGGCCGGAACCCCTCAGCGGTTCCGGATTGTGGCCATCGACACCGGCGTGGCCGGACAGACCAGGTTCGGGCTGGTGGCTCTGGAACTGCCAAAGGACACCCACTAGACAGCGATTCAGGCGCGATGGCGCAGCAGCAAATCCGCCGCCACAAAGACAAAAAAGATCACCGCGATGACCCCGTTCATCATGAAGAACGCCGCATTCAGACGTGTCATGTCGCGCGGCGAGACGATCAGATGTTCCCACAATAACAACGCGGCAACGGCGATGATTCCCACACCGGCCAGCGGCCCCAGCTGGAACAACACCATCAGCCATATCAGCAGAGCCAGCATCATCACATGCATCAGCCGTGCGATCCAGAACGCATTCGCGAGCCCCATCGTGGCCGGCACACTCAACAATCCCGCTGAGCGATCGTGCTCCTCGTCCTGGCACGCATAGAGAACATCAAACCCCGCGACCCAGAACAGCACTGCCGCCGTCAGCACCAGGATGCGCGGATCGAGCGAGCCACGAACAGCAATCCATGCCCCGGTCGGCGCAATGCCCAGCGCCAGCCCCAGGAACACATGCGACCAGCGGGTAAAGCGCTTGGTATACGAATACAGGAACAGAACCAGCAGAACGATCGGCGCCAGGGTCAGCGTAAGCCGGTTCAGCCGCCAGGCACCCAGCAAAAAAACAGCCGACATGGCGATTGTGAAAACCGCCGCAAATTGTCGAGTCAGCAACCCGGCAGGAATGGCCCTCATCCTGGTTCGCGGATTCGCCGCATCGAGTTCGGCATCGGCCCACCGATTGAACGCCATAGCGGCCGAGCGCGCGCTGATCATGCAAACCACGATCCACGCGAGCTTCGCAGCGGGCGGCCAGCCATGAGCGGCCAGCATCGCGCCGGTCAGCGCAAACGGCAGCGCGAACACCGAGTGCTCCCACTTGATCATGTCCAGCGTGACGCCAATATTGCGGATGAGCGGCATAACAAAAATGGACCCCATCCTTTCGATGGGGTCCATTTCAGTGTAATGGTTCGCTGATCTGCTCTGGTGGCAGTTACGAATTGTGGCTTACTTACCCGGCTTTTCACCGCCGCCGTTTGCCACCTGGATGTCGTTGGTCACGCTGAAGACGCCAGGCACTGTATTCGCCTGGATGCCCGCCGCATTCTTCTGTGCCTGATTGTCGACCATTCCGTAGAGCGTAACGTGCCCATTCTCCACCTGAATGCGAATTGGCTTTGCCGGATCGATCAGGTACTGGTTGAGCAACGGAAAGCTGTAGACCGCCCGAAAGACAGCGCGGCGAATCCGGTCGTCATTCGGCGACACGGGATCGACCTGGATGTTGTCCACCACATCCTTCACGCCCTTGGTGTTGGCCACGATCGCGACCGCGTCAGAGGCGTCCACCGGACCGTATGCATGTCCACCCAGCGTGGCAACGCCATTCTGCACCTGCACCGTGATCGCATCGAAGGGCGTGGTTCCGTAACCCACCATGTCGTAAGTGATGGCTTTGGCCAGTTTCTCCTGCAGCTGCTGATCCGGCACATCATTGCCGGCGACCTGAATCTCGTTCTCGACAGCCTTCACACCCTTCACGTGATGAACCTTCTGATCCGCGTTGATCTTGTTCGCGGCAAGATCGACGGTTCCGGTAAGAGTGACGACGCCGCCCTGAACCGATGCCTGAACGCCCTTGAAGCGCGACCCGCTCAGGGCCTTCTGGACTGACGCCTGAAGGTCCGAGTCGTTCTGCGCAAAAGCCACAGGCACGGCAAGAGCTGCGGCCAGAACAAAGAGCAAAGACTTTCTCATAGGTTTTCTCCCGGGGCTCTCTCCTGAGTTTTTTGGGGTTTCCGGCGTAGAATCTGCTTCGCCGGGGAGAGAAGCCTTCCGCATATTCAGACACGGAATGACCCTGTTTGGATGCGCGTACAGAATAAAAAACGGTCTTTTGGCGTCTTTTGGCGAGTCTGTTAACTGACGATTCTGAAGGAACACAGCAGACCCTGGACCTGCCCGGACAACTCTCAGTGATAGCGGCGATGCAGCCTGAATATCAGGCTGAATACACCAGATTCGTCGCGCACCGCGACCACGGAAAAGTCGGGGGTCATGCGCCATTCGCCCTGAATCAACTGCTCTGCTGTGGAGTTGACGTTGGTCGCGTAGGTAAGGGTAGCAGTCTTCGAAATCGGTTCTTCCACAGTGATGCGCGCAGTCGCGTTGCCCACACCGCTGACAAACGTAGGATCGATGCGCACGCTGCCCCCGCCGAAAAGTTTTTGAATCCGATTGCTGATCGTTGCATTGAGCGCCCCGCCCAGCAACGAGTCGGCGGTTGAGTTCACTCCCGCCTGCTGCTGCTCCGTGCTGTAAATCTGCTGCTCTTCCTGGGTCCGCCCCATCGCCAGCAGAGAGAAAATATCCTGCTCGGAGAGCGGAGGCTCGGAGCGGAAGGTCGGATTCAGCTTGGTGGTCGTGCCCTGCAACGCGATGGTTACGGTGTAGTTTTCGACGGTCGTCGTGGCGGTGAGGTCGAGCACGGGTTGGATGCGCACCGGATTGGTGAAATAAATCTCGCCGTGCTGCAGCTCGAACTTCTCGCCGTTGAAGGTGGCCGTGCCTTCAATGATGGTGACGCGCCCAAGCACGGTGGGCTGCGCCAGCGTGCCGCGAATTGCCAGGTCCACGTTGCCCGCCAGACGCGCGAATGAGTTCTGGAAATTGAGCGATGGCGCCGAGGTTATTCGGATATCGAGCCGCACCTTGTTGGTCGGCGACTCAGGATTGGGAGGCAGCGAAACGCCACTGCTGCTGGCAAGAGAGGCAAAGTCGACATCAGGGTTGATGGCAAAACCGGTGAGCGTGACCTTACCGCTTACCAACATGCTGGCTTGATTCCCCTGCACGCGAATCTGCGCACTCGCCGTCGAAGTTACGCCTTCCGGGTAGCGGATCCGCACGTCCTTCGCGTCCGCGGTCAAGTCACCATAAAGACCGTGATGGTAGGTGACAAATCCGCCAACCTTAATCAGGCCGCCGCCGCTGTAGGCGGTCACGTTCTTAAAATCGAGCCGGTCCTGATCGAATACCAGCTCGCCGTTCATCCGGCTCAGACCGTTGACGTAGTCTTCCAGCGCAACGTTCACGTTGGTGAACTTCACATTGCCCGTCAGGTCCGGATCCTCAACCGTTCCCTCCGCATTCATGCTGAAATCTACGTGCCCTGACGAGATGATGTCGGTATCGAGCGTTTGCGCCAGCGACATGTTGATCGAGCCCCTGGCGCTTCCATGAATCGTTCTCGGCTTATCGAACACCGCGATCGATCCTTCCGTGCGCAGGTCGGTATCGGGCCCCACTATGTGCAGCGGATCCATCTGAAACGCGCCGTTTCGCAGCGTCGCGTGCAACTCGCCGTCGCTGTGGATCGGAACATCTTCCAGCGTGACCGCGAACTGGCTCAGACGGACATCGCCATTGAGCTGCTTCGGTTGCTTCAGCGGGCCAGAAACCGTAACAGCTCCCGCGATCGAAGAACTCCCCCGGATTCCCGTGACGCTGAACGTGCGCAGCAGAGGGTCGATATTGAAACCGCTGATCTTCAGCTCGGCGCGCGTTTGATAGTCGCCTGTTAGCTGCGTTTCTCCTGTCACTTCCAGCGTGGAAGTATTCAGGTGCGAATTGACCCGCAGTTCCAGCGCCCTTCCCTGGGTGTGCGCATCCGCGTCTACCGAGCCGCTGAATTCCCGCGCCAGTTGCAAATTGTGAACGTGCAGACTGGCTTCCACGGTGGGAGCTTCGATGGTCCCGCTCCCCTTCGCCGTGAAGTCCACAGTTCCCAGCACTGGATACCGCTCGTTGGCCAGCCGCTTAATGTGGGCCAGCTCGAAACCATTGCCCTGCAAATTGAAGTTGGCGGCCTTCGTCTCGAAGTTGTAGCCGCCGTCCCCGTTGACTTTCCCGCCATCCATCACAAACACAAGATGGCTCGCGCCCACTTCCTTACCCCTGAACTGCACGTCGCTGGTCAGCGACCGATACTGCTCACCATATGCAGCACCGCCGGTCAGACTGATCTGCCCGCTTCCGTTCAGATTGCCGATGGTCCCGTCGGTCTGCGCATGAAGATTCAGCGTGCCCGACACAGGATAAGTTTTGCCGGTCAGCGCCATCCACTGCACAATGTCAGCGTTCTTCACCGCGACGTTCGCATGGATCGCAGACGAATCGGCAAACAGCTCGCTGGGCCGGTTGCTGCGTCCGCGCACATCTCCGGAAAACTCAATCGTCGTCTTTCCCTGCACCAGAGTGCCCAGGTTCGCCGACAGTGATCCCGCCCGGTAGGCCGCATCTGTGGTCAGACTGTCAAAGTGCAGGTTGCTCGCCGCCTGCGCCGTGAGCGGCGGTCCCGCAGGGACAATGTTGAAGTCAGTCGCCTGCAGATGTCCGCGAAACTCCGGTGAGGCGAGGCTCCCGGTAACCGTGCCGTGGAATTGTGCCTGACCATGCAATTGCGCCGGTATCGGGGTGGGCTGCCCCGGCGCCGAGATGCCAAATGCCGCCAAGACCGGGTTGAACTCCGCAATGTTTCGCGTCACCAGGCTGGCGCTGATCTGCGATTTGCCCGTCATTGGCGCGACGCCCACATTCCCCGTGATCTGAATCTCCGAGGCGGGCGTGTGAATGTCGAAGGCGCGGACCATCACCGATCCGCTGCGGTTCATATATTCGGCATCGACCACACCGTTCACCGGCACCTCGTTCGGGCTGGGCGTGTGCGGCGGCGCCAGATTGATATTCACCGCTCCCACCAGATTCTCTGCGCTGCCGGTCCAGTTGACGTTTGCCGTTCCCGCAGCCGAAGTGTCAAAACCCAGCCGCCGGAATTTCCGCGGAGCCACCGTATCGAGCAGCGAATCCAGGGTGAATCCTGAAAGGTGGGTGCGAATCGAGCCCTGTTCCGGTCCTGGGGCTGGCTGCCCGCTGGCCGGCGCCTGCCAGTTGGTGATCTTCATCTCACCGGTCATCGTGCCGCCCGTTGCCAGCCGCGCGTGAATCCCCGTTACCGCAATCAGATCCTGCGTAACGTGGGCTACGGCGTCGGCGGTGATGCCGGTGGCATTCACCGAACCGGTCCGATACGCCCCGCCGCTGATGCGGGCACTCCCATCCACGACAAACTGTGCGCCCGTCCCATTCCCCGTTGCTTCCAGTTGCGCCGTTCCACCCGCCAATCCCGGCGTGCCGGTCAGCGCGCGAATCTCCAGCGCGTCAATCGCGCCCTTCATTGAGAACTGCCAGCGGGGGTGGTCGAAGTTGTCCAGCGCTCCGTTGGCGCGCAGTACCGTCTTCTGGCTCGTGCCCTGCGGGCCGCTTTGCAGAACCAATGACACCAAATTGACGGTGTTGCGCCCCATATCCACTGACGCGTCCACAATCGAGTGCACCGGTGTATCGGTGCCACGCTGCGCGACCACGTCTTCGGCGTGAATCGTCCCAACGTAGTGATCGCGCAGTGGAACGTAATTCACCTGCGCGGAAAGATTATTGACAGCGAGGTTGAATGGGATCTGCTTCTCGTTGAAAATCGCCACGCCATCATTCAGAACGGTCCTGCCCACGGCCAAGTTGAAAACCTCATCCGTTGTGCTGCCGCTGGAAGGGTGTTTCGGCTTCGGCTGATTCGTCGATCCATCCGGGTAGACGATCAGATGAATCACCGGATGGTCGCCTTCAAGGTAGTTCAGCCCGATCTTCGCGCGGAAAAACGACAGGATCTGCAGCCGGACATAGAGCCGATCGAGGTGCGCATACGGAACCTGGTCCGGAGCTTCGAGTCCGTGAATGGTCAGGCCGTCTGCCTCGAATTCCAGATGGGTAAGCCGCCATGTGAACTTCTTCAGCTCTACGCGTCCGCCCGTCGATTTCTCCAGATCGGCGATCAGTACGCGTCTTATACGATTCTGAAATACAGGCGTGGTGGCAACCCACGAGACCAGTCCCACAAGCACAACCAGAATCGCAAGCGTCCACAACACGCCAAACACGATCAGATTCCGCACCCGGTGCGGATGCTTTCGCGGAGTCTGCGCCTCGGGGATGGGCTCTTCCGGCGCCGGTGGTGTCACCTGTGGCATCGCGTTCATTGGGCCCCCGCCGACGGTTTGGCATCAAGATCGGCGCTGTACGCCTGATCCACGATCTGCACATTCCCCTGATCGCGCAGGCTCGACAACCAGTCCTCAAACAGCCCGCTCACCTGCTGCTGCAGCAGAATCTCCTGGATGCGCGCTGAAACTTCTGCCAGCGGCGGCGCCTTCTCGTTGTCCTTTGCCAGCGCAGGCACCAGAGTCTTCTGATAATACGTCGCAATCTGGTCCTGCGATATACGAATTCCGCTGCGGAAACGCAGGTCGATGAAATGCATGATAGCGATCCGCTGGCTCCAGCGTTTGTCCACGGTATCCGCCGTCAGGTCGTTGGCCTTCACAAAGTCCGCCCACCCGTCTGCCGTCTCGCAGTGAAACTTCGTGCAGTCGGGAATCTGTTTTCTCAGCTCCGCCAGCGACTTCTCGACCTCGGGCGCGGGAGTTGTCGTCGGTTGCTGTTGGTCTGCCATCTGCTCCAGAATCAGCGTGCGGTCGATCAGTCGGCGCAGCGCCTGGTCCGGCGTATTCTGTCCCGGCAGAATCTGTAACGGTTCCAGTGCGGAAAAATGCGTCTCCTGCTCAACATCGCTCTCCAGCAATACGTTTGAGCCGATCATCGCCACCACGTGATCAAGCTCTACCGGCTGATCCGTCGAAGCTGAAGCGCTCGGTGGCGCCTGGGGCGACGGTGTCTGCGCGCTCACCACGGGCGCGATCGCCAGAATCGCAGCCGCCACAAGGATGCGCCAGGGCATTGTCATCAGAACGCCTGCCCGATGCTGAAGTAGAAGTTGAAGTGCGCCGCCTGCCCGTAACACGGCGGCGAGCTGCCCGTCGGCGCATTCGGAGGAAGCGGAAAGCAGGTAAGGTTATTGGAGTTGGTAGCGTTGGCGGTGCCGTTGCTGCCGGTGTACTGGATCAACACGGGATAGACCGGCGGGTTCAGGTTGTAACTCACATCGAAACGGATCGGACCAATGGGTGTGTGATATCTCGCTCCAATCCCCACTGCATGCGAGAAGTCATTGAAGTCGCATTGCCCCGTGGGATTCGTGCTGGAGGCACGGGTGACCTGCTGCTGAGCTGCGATCGTGAGATACGCCGGCGAGGTGCAGGTATAGCTATGCGGCTGCTTAATTCTGATCAGACTCGGCCAGATATCCGATGAATTATTAAAGACGTTGCCCATGTCATGAAATAAGACAAATCCCAGCGACCTGCCAAAATACGGTAGTTGCGGGTTCGGCAAACGAAGCTCTGTCTGGTTTACAAAGGCTCCGGCGCCGCCGATCGGAAAGCCAGTTAGTGAATCCCGCAGGCCCGCGGAGTTCAGTGGAAAGCCCCGCAGCGATTCCGGGCCGCCCGCATACAGGCGCTCCGGCAACGGGATCGATTCATACTTCGCCTCCCCAAAGACCCGCTCCATCCCGAACCGCGTGTTCCGCGCGATGATGTATTTCTTCTGCTTTCCCAACCCGTAATATGTGGCATTCGACCAGTCGAAGTGTGCGTAGTTAGCTTCCGAACTCAGAAACACATTGTCGGTGGCAAAAACCTGAATGCTGTTGTACATGCCTCGCTGCGCATCCAGCGGCTCAGGCTGCCGCGTGTCCCGAATCCACGTCAGTTCAGGGCCGCCCACGCGCACCGGCTCCGAGAGCAATGGAATCAGGTTCGGCGCTACCTGAATCGTATTGGGATCGACCTTCACGCGCCGGAAGGATATCTGATAAATCAGGGTGTCGATCAGGTTCGGATGCTGCGTCATCCGCACGTCGGCTTCCGATGTGGACGATGCAAACGTCACCACGTTCTGCGCGTTGATATAACCGCCGCCAAACGAAAAATCCAGGCTGGGACGATTCAGGAACCGTGGCGAGTTGTAGTTCGCCGTGAACTGCTGCTCCAGCGATCCATATTCCCCCTTGAAATTGATCGACTGGTTTCTTCCCCACAGATTGATGCGGGATACATCCAGCTCCACCAGCGCGCTAACGCCGAATTTACCGTTCGGACTGCACGAATAGGTCGCGGGATTGATGCCCAGCGCAATCAGGCTTAGCGGATTCGGGCAGTTGGTGCTCGGCGTTCCCGTTTGCGCCTGGAATCCTCCACCATAGGTCACATCCCAGCGCCGCGCTTCGTCGAACTGGATCAGCACATTCTTGCGCGGCTCATCTCCCTGTGGATTCTCAACCGCCGTCTGTACCTGATTGAATAAGGTCAGGTTGTAAAGGTCGCGCTGCGTCTGCAACAGTTTCGACTGGTCCAGCGGATCCCCCGGGTTAACCAGAATGTCCCGCTTCACCGTGTTTCGGCGCGTGTATTTCAACCCGCTCATCAGCACGTTGCGGACAAAAATCTGGTCCCCCGGGATCACGTTGATGCTGACGTCGATCAGCGTCGGATCCTTCGCTGACGGATTCTGCTGGAGACTGACGGTCGCGTGATCGAAGCCGTGATCGAGAAAATATCCCAGAATCGCATCACGATCTGCGACCAGGTTGTTTCCCGAGTACGGCTGGCCGGATTGCAGGCTCAGCTTCGGCTGAATTTCCTTAAGCTGCGCCGCAGTCGGCCCGCTGATCCTGTAAGCCCCAACCTTCTGCTGCACCCCCTCTACAATTTCGTAGGTCATGTTCAGGGTGCGTTCGCCTTTCTTCGTCGGCTCTCCTTCACGCATCTCCGGGGTTACCTTCACATTCGTAAAACCATTGCCCTGATAGAGCGCGGTAATCGCATTCACGTCCGCTTCCTGCAGCGCCTGGCTGTAGAGCCCGTGCGGCACAAACAGCGAGGCGGGCTGCACGCTCAAACGCTCCTTGAGCAGCCACGCTCCGAAGTAGCCATTCCCATGGATCGAAACCGACTCGATGCGATCGCGGGGCCCGGGATTCACGTCGTAGGTAATGTGGGTGACATCGTCCTTGGCGTCGGTCAGGTGGGTCACCTTCGCATCGAAGTAGCCCTGGCGCTGGTAATAATCCCGGATGCGCTTGCTGCCCTCGTTGAGCAGGTCTTCGTCCAGCGTGCCTTCCGCATACACCGGAACCAGGCTGCGCACCTTTCCCTGGCTCAGCTTCGCGCCCTCCACAATGATTTTCACGATGGGTCCGCGATCCGCTTCGAAACTGTAATTCAGGTGGTTGGTCGCCGGCTGATACTCGCTTGATGCCAGACTCACATTGGCTTCCAGCCGCTGTTCCTTCTGGTATTGCTTGCGAAGGTTGTTCAGTGCGCGGCTGACCGTCTCTGAGGTCACTTTTGATCCCGCCTTCAGCTTCGCCTTCTTGCGGAAGAACGGCTCATTCATTCCGCTGTTCCCGGTAACTGCAACCTCGCCCACTCGCGCCTGCGGACCCGTCGTCACGTTGAACTGCACATCCACCTCGGCGTTGGTCTTGTCGGTGCGCGTGTGCCGCACGATCTTTGCCTGGTAGTAGCCGTTCTGCCTGAGCGTCTGCTGCAGCAGGTCCTCTGCCCGGCTCATCTTTTGCTCCGTAAAGGTGGTTCCGGGATTCAGTCGTGTCGAGTAGTTCAGCTGATTGCTCAGGTGGCTGTTCTTGACTCCCCTCACCAGGATCCGCCCCAGAAACAGCGTGGGCGTCCCCTTGAAGACCAGCACAATATTGTTCCCCTGCTGTTGTCCGTCTACGGCAATGTCCTGATAAAGCCCGGTTGCGTACAACCGCCGCAGGCTGGCGCGGACCTTCACGGGATCGAGCGGCTGGTTCGGCTGCTGATCGATCCGCTCCGGCATCGGTTCGAGCGTCGACCGGCTCACTCCTTCGAATTGAATATCCCTCACCTGAAGTCCCGCCCACCCCTGCAGCTTTTCCGACGTCGGTACTGGTTGGACCTTCGTGGCAGAACTCTCTTGCGTCGTGTTGTAGGAAGGCAACACGCTCCCCGGTTCCACGGGGGGGTCTTTTTTCGCTGCTCTTCGGGCGATGCCGGCGTAGGCGGTTGTGTGGGATTGACCGGTTGCTGGGCGCGCGCCCGGGGACCAACCACAGCCAACAATATTAATAAGAGCAGATACAGTAGCCCCACGGGCCGGACAAGCATCGTCGCATCTCGCCCTGCCTCGGCCGCTGGCCGGTCCTTGCGCAAAACAGGAAACACTTTCGAACCCAAACCGCCCTCGTTCTGAACCCTGATTGTCGTTTGCGGAAAAACCAGAGAACCCCTGGTTCCCTTAAACACCGCTGGCCCCGGCGAGTTCTGTTCCTGTCGCGTCCCTTCGATGGCCTGGCCCCCGGATCTCCGGTTCCGCCCCTCGAACCATGAGATGCCAACTCCCGGCACTCGCGGCCAATCCAGGACGCCAAAACTATGCGCGACTTTGAATTCCTATACTACTGACATATGGCAGCCCCGTCTCAGGCCATCGGCGAGCGGTACTCTCGCCAGATACTCTTCCCCGGCATTGGCCCCGACGGCCAGCGCCGCATCGAACGAGCCCACGCGGCGGTGGTGGGCGTTGGGGCTACAGGAGCCGCCGCAGCCGGCCTTCTTGCCCGCGCCGGCATCGGCGCCCTGACCCTCATTGACCGCGACTTTGTTGAGGAGAGCAACCTGCAGCGCCAGGTCCTCTTCGACGAGTCCGACGCGCGCGATTCCCTGCCCAAGGCCGAAGCCGCCCGCCGCAAGATCGCCTCCGTCAACAGCGAGGTCGAGGTCCGTGCACACATCGCTGACCTCGTGCCTGGGAACATCCACAAGCTTCTCGAAGGCGTGGAGATCGTCCTCGACGCCACCGACAATTTTGAGACCCGTTATCTCCTCAACGATTACGCCGTCGAGCAGTCGAAACCCTGGATCTATGCCGCCGCTGTCGGGTCTTATGCCGTGACCATGAACATCCTTCCCGGCGAGACCGCCTGCCTGGCGTGCATCTTTCCCGAGCCGCCCGGCGGCGCCGTCGAAACCTGCGATACCGCGGGAATCCTCAACACCGCCGTGAACCTGGCCGCCTCCATCGAAGTGACCGAAGCCCTGAAATGGATCGTCGGCGCCCACGACAAGTTGCGCCGAAGCCTGCTCAGTTATGACGTCTGGTCCAGCCACGGGTCCGAAGTTGCGGCATCAGTTCCCCGGCCGGACTGTACCGTTTGCGCCCGGCGCGACTTTGCGAATCTGCGCGGCGAAGGCCGCCCGCACATCACCCTCTGCGGCCGCAACTCCGTCCAGATTCACGAGCGCTCCCGTCCCGTTGACCTCGTCGCGATGGAACAACGCCTCTCCCCTCACGGCCGCGTTCTGCGCAACGATCTCCTGCTCCGTTTTGAGCGCGGCCCGCACACGCTCACCCTGTTCGCCGACGGCCGCGCCATCATCCAGGGCACAACCGACACTGCGCTCGCCCGCAGCCTCTACGCCCGCTTCATCGGCTCCTGATGATCAGCGGTCTCCAAAGAAAAAGCCCCGACCTTTTGATCGGGGCCCTGTTTTTGCTTTTGCGCCGAAGGCGCGGCTGCCTGGACGGCCAGTCCTAGAATTGGTTCCACAGGAACTGGTTGTAGACCTCGTGGTGGAACTGCACTTCCTGCGCCTTGACCAGGGTCCCCAGCAACCGCGGGCAGCGATCCGCCGAGGCCTGTTTCAGGTCCGCATAACGTCCCTTCACATCCTCTCCCAGCAGCTTCGTTGTCCACGCCGAATTGCGGAAGTCTTCAATTGCCGTGTAGATGTTGTCCGGCAGCTTGCGGTCCGATTTGCGCAGGTTCGCATCCTTCGACGTCTCTCCCGTCAGCCCCGACTTGAAGATCCCCAGCATCACCAGGTAAGGATTCGCGTCCGGAGCCACGGCGCGCACCTCGGTCCTCATGCTGCGCTCGTTGCCGATCGGAATTCGAATCATCGCCCCACGATCCACAGCTGACGCGTACAGCCGGTTCGGCGCTTCAAAGTGCGGATCAAGCCGCCGGTAAGCATTCACGCTGGAGTTGAACAACAGGCAGATATCCTTGCCGTGGGTCAGAATGCGATCCAGAAAATCCCAGCCGAATTTCGCCAGCTTCTCCTCCCCCTTCGGATCCCAGAAGATGTTCTTCCCATCCTTGCTCACCGAAACGTTGGTATGCATGCCGTTGCCGTTCACCCCGGCGACAGGCTTGGGCAGGAACGACGCCGTCATGCCCAGGTTGGTCGCCACCTGCCGGCAGATCAGCTTGTATAGCTGGATCTGATCGGCAGCCGCCACCACCTCGCCATAGCTGTAGTTGATTTCGAACTGCGAGGGCGCAACCTCGGGATGGTCCTTCTCGTTCTCGAAGCCCATGGCGCGCTGCACCTCGGCCACGGTGTCGATGAATCCGCGCAGCGGGTCGCCAGGCAACGAGTGGAAATAGCCTCCGGCGTTGACATAGTCAAACCGGCCTGTCTCCGGGAAACGCCGCTCCGCATCGATGCCCGCAAAAAGGAACCCTTCAATTTCATTCGCTGCGTTCAGCGTGTACCCGTGCTTCTCGTGCTGCTCATTGGCGAAGGTCTTCAGCAGCCCGCGCGTGTCGCCCGAATAAGGCGAGCCATCCTTGTCGATGACGTCGCCAAACACCAGAATCTTCCCGGCGCCGAACACGTCGGCCGGCGCGTAGTAAAACGCGCTCCAGTCCACTCCCAGCCGCAGGTCGCTCTCTTTTTGCGCCGTGAAACCGCGTATCGAGGAGCCGTCGAAGGTGAGGTTCTCATACGCCTTCAGCAGAAACTTCTTGTCATAGTCCAGCATGTGCAGCCGGCCTTCGAGATCGCAGAACATCACCGTGACCGCCTTGATGCTCTTCTGATCGGTCAAGTATTTCAGCCGCTCTTCCTGGAGTTTGCCGGCGGTCGTGTGCTTCTTCCGCTCTTCCTTCGCCTTAAGGTTGAGCTCTTCCAGCTCCGCATATGAGAGAGCCAGGAAATTCCGATATTCAGTCGACATGCTTCTCCTCTGATCGTGATTAGGATCGAATGTTTTCTACCCCGCCAGCGGCCCCGTCCGCGGCCGGTCCGGAGCGCACCTCGAATCTCGCCCCAGCGGCGCGATTTCTCGTATGCGAACAATTAGGTTTGGCAGTTCGCATTCAGGGTATCGCGCAAGCCATAAAGAAGTCTTCTCATAAAAAAACGTGATAGTGGAAATCTCATCCCCTTATCGTCCAGGCCAATCTGCACAGGTTCTGCCCCAACCCGCTTCCATTTCGCTTATCGCCCCAAAATCGCTAATCTGGACCCAAACCGTGAATTCCTGGCAGGCAGAAGCCGTTGTCCTTCGCAAGTGGCCCGTCCACGAGGCCGACGAAATCGTCTCCCTTTTCACGCGTCATCACGGCCGCATACGCGGCGTCGCCAAGGCCGCTGCCAAATCCCGCCGGCGCTTCGGCGGAGCCCTCGAGCCGATGACCTTCGTCTCCGCCAGTTACGTCGAAAAACCGAAACAGGACCTGGTCCGCCTCGACGCCTGCGAGGTCATCGCCTCACCTCTCTCTGACCCCGTCAATTACACTCGCGCCGCGGCACTCGCCTTCTACGCCGAGATTCTCGAAGAGGCCATGCCCGACCACGACCCGCACGAAGCCGCTTTTCGTCTCGTCCTCGCCGTCCTCGCCCACACGCGCGACGCCCGCGTCTGGATGCCCGTCACCTACTTCTCCCTGTGGATCACTCGCCTCCTCGGCTGGATGCCCTCACTCACCCATTGCACCGTTTGCGGAGCTCCCTTTGGCCACGAGCCCGCATGGTTCCAGGCTCAGTGTGACGGCCTGGTTTGCGCTCGCGACAAATTGCCTTCCAGCCGCATCCTTTCCGCGGAATCACTCAGCCTCGCGCGCCGCATCTTCCAGTCCCCCATCGCCGCCTTCGCTCAGGAAGACTGGCCCGCCGCCCGCGCCGCCGACCTTCGCCGTTTTTCAATCCAGGCGCTCGAGCGCCATCTTGAACGCAGGCTCCATTCCGCCGCAGCCCTGCAAAAGCTGGATGGATGAAAGAGCGATCCAACGCATCGCAGAGGTGCTAATCAACTTCGGCCTGCCACACTGACTCCGCGATCCAACCACCCGACCACTTTCTCTGTGCACTCTGCGTCCTCCGTGGTGGAATCCCGCCCGCGACTCTGCGCGTCCTGCTGCATCTACACTGGAGACCCTCCAATTCTCCCTCGAGGACTCATCCATGAAGATCGCCAACAGCGTCATCGATCTGATCGGCAACACCCCGCTCGTCCAGCTCAACCGCGTCACCGCCGGCGCCCACGCCCGCGTCGTCGCCAAGCTGGAAAGCGCGAACCCGGTCAACAGCGTGAAAGATCGCATCGGCTTCGCCATGATCGAAGCTGCCGAGCGCGAGGGCAAAATCCATCCCGGCAAAACCATCCTCATTGAGCCCACCAGCGGCAATACCGGTATCGGCCTCGCCTTCGTCGCCGCGGTCAAGGGCTACAAGCTGATCCTCACCATGCCTGAAACCATGAGCCTCGAGCGCCGCGTCGTGCTCCTCGCCTTCGGCGCGCAAATCATCCTCACTCCCGGACCCAACGGCATGAGCGGCGCCGTCGCCAAAGCGAAACAGATTCTCGCCGACACGCCCAACGGCTACATGCTCCAGCAATTCGAAAACCCGGCCAATCCGAAGATTCACTTCAACACCACCGGCCCCGAAATCTGGAACGACACCGAAGGCCAGGCCGACATCCTCGTCTCCGGCGTCGGCACCGGCGGCACCCTCACCGGCGTCTCCGAATACATCAAGCCGCGCAAACCTTCCTTCAAGGCCATTGCCGTCGAGCCCACCGACAGTCCCGTCCTCTCCGGAGGCAAACCTGGGCCCCACAAAATTCAGGGAATCGGCGCCGGCTTCGTTCCGAAAGTCCTCGACACGAAGCTCATCGATGAAGTCGTCCAGGTTTCGAACGACGACGCTATCGCCATGGCCCGCCGTCTGCCTCTGGAAGAGGGCCTGCTCGTCGGCATCTCTTCAGGCGCGGCCGTCCACGCCGCCATTCAGGTGGCGAAGCGCGATGAAAACGCCGGCAAGCTCATCATCGTCATCATCCCCGACTTCGGCGAACGCTACATATCCTCGGTGCTCTTCGAGAACCTCCGCAACGAAGCCCAGCAGCTCAAAGCGGAACCCCTCGAAGCGCCCGCGAAGGTGTAACCAAAGCCGGTGGCCGGTGGCCTGTAGCCCGAGACGCAAAGAGGCCGACGACTCGGCAGCGGGCTGCAGGCTTCTGTACCCTGCACGCTGCACCCTGTACCCTTCTTCCATGCTCGCCACCATCCGCGAAGACATCCGCTCCATCCTGGCTCGCGATCCCGCAGCCAGCTCGTGGCTCATGGTGGTGCTCTGCTACCCCGGCCTGCACGCCGTCTGGGCTCAACGGATCACATCCCGTCTCTGGCGCGCCAAACTCCGCCTCATCGCGCGTCTGCTCTCCCAGTGTGCCCGCTTGCTGACCGGAATCGAGATTCACCCCGCTGCCCACATCGGCCGCCGCGTCTTCATCGACCACGGCGCCGGCGTGGTCATCGGCGAAACGGCCATCGTCGGTGACGATGTCACCCTCTATCAGGGCGTCACCCTCGGCGGCACCGGCCACGAACGCGGCAAACGCCATCCCACTCTGCGCAGTGGCGTCTTCGTGGGCAGCAACGCCCAGATCCTCGGCAACATCTGCATCGGCGAAAACTCCCGCGTCGGCGCCGGTTCTGTCGTCCTGCGCGATGTCCCGCCCAACTCCACAGTCGTCGGCGTGCCCGCGCACATCGTGTATCAAAACGGCGAGCGCGTCCTCATCACCGACCCCAACCAGGTCAAGGACCCGCTCTCCGGCGTCATCGTCGCCCTCGCCGAGGAAGTCAAGCGCCTGCGCCTCCGCGTCGATGTCCTCGACGGTCAACTCGAACTCGCCAGCCGCGAACTCGATCAGGTCCGCTCCTTCACCGTCGAAGAAGAAGAACGAGACCAGTACCACAGCGAGCAAACCGGCTCAGGCCTCGTCAGCATGGGCGAAGGCATCTAGGCAAGAAGATTCAGAAGGTTGAGGGGTACGAACCTAACGGCCGGCAGTCGCTTGTCCCGGAACGCCGCGGGTCCGCAGAATCTCCACAACCATCACGCGAATGTTGTCGTAGTTCGGGCGCCCGGAAAACATTCGGTAGTCCACCGAATTCCCGGCGTCCTCTCCGTGCCCTGTGATCTGGAACTGCCGGTTGCCCACAGCGGCCTCAGCCGGATTCGCCTGCGCCCACGATTTCTGGTCGAAATCGTCGCTTTCGACATCCACTTCCCACACGCGCTTTCCGTCCGCGCGCCGCACCAGAAACCGGTAATAGGTGTGGAATCGCCCCATGGGCTCGAAGTACTCCACGGCATCCACGCGGTAGGGCCCCACCGGAAACATCTCCAGCAGGAATCCGGTCGCCAGACGCGCATCCGGCGGTCCGTTCTCATGCATCTGCCGCAGCAGCGCTCGCTCCTGGTCCCGCTGCTTCGCCATTCCCGCCGCCGAATACGCCGCAACCAGCGTCGTGTGAATCTTCCAGTTCCGCGGATCCAGCTGCTTCGCCTTTTCCGCGTACTGAACAGCCAGCTGACCCTGGAACGTTTCCACCGCAGCCGTCGATGCCAGCAGGTTTGCTGAGGTGTTGT
The DNA here is from genome assembly GCA_963788905.1 of uncultured Acidobacteriaceae bacterium. Lineage (GTDB taxonomy): Bacteria > Acidobacteriota > Terriglobia > Terriglobales > Acidobacteriaceae > Palsa-343. The sequence continues at coordinate 48,656 of CAWBIO010000008.1, read as the reverse complement.
TCGGGTCCGCCTGCAGCACATGCTGGAAATCCTGGAGCGCCTGTTTTGGCTGTTCCGCCTTCAGCGCGGCCATTCCCAGCGTCAGCGCTGCGGTCGCGCCGGCGGAACTCGGCGTCGTCGCCGCGCCGTCGACTGCGGTACTTTGCGCTCCGCCCGAGCCGGCCGCCTGCGCTTCGGTCTGGCCGGAACCAAGCCCGAAAAACATCGCCAGCAACACCGCGGACGAACCCACTCGTCCGAGACTCAGTCTGTTCATGAGGAATTCCCAGAATCACTCTATCGCGTCAACCTACTATCATGAAGGACTAACCACCGGTGGAAGCATTCTCGGTAACCATCGGGTATGCTTAGGCTGGAGCCGCTTCCAAGCTGCTCCGTAAGGAGAACGATCGTGGTTTTTCTCGTCGTTGGCAGCTTCGCCGTCATCTTCCTCACCTGCATACTCTGGGCTACTGGCCGCCGCGCTGAAGAGTCCTCCCACTGAGCCAATCCGGGCACCCAAAGTGGTATCTCGCCGGGGGTTGCTGGTATATGATTTTCCATATCCACTGCCAGCTTTTCAGAGGTTGTGGCCCGAATCGCGAGGGAGATCGCCTCTTCGCCCACAAACATCTACTTGGAATTCATATTGATAACGGCATAGTGACCAATCCGGGAATCGAGATTCCACGTGGCATCCGAGTTGCTCACATTTGAGTCTTCGGACTGATCTTTTACATGGGTCACGAAGGTCGGGGATGAATAGTGGCTCCAGGATTCCCCGACGATGATTCCTTCCGGGGCTCTGCACCTCGCCATGCAGCGGACCTTTCAAACCCGCATCGTCGCCGTTCTCCTGGCCCTGTTCACGGGTGCTGCGGTGCTGTGCGCTGGTTTCAACCTCGTTGAGGAAAACCGATACCAGTCCCCGGCAGACGGAGTGTGGTGGATTGAGGTTCCGGGTGGCCTCGAGGCCCAGCGGGTCCCCGCCAATACTCCGGGCGAGCGCGCCGGAATCAAGACCGGCGACCTGCTGGTAGCAGCCGACGAACACCGCACAACCGTCGGCGCCGATCTGGCTCGCGAAATCTGGCGCACGGGCGCTTATAACACCATCCACTACACGCTGGAGCGCCACGGGATCCGCCTGGCTGATGTTCCGGTCATCCTCGAGATGCAGGACCGCAGCATCAACCAGGGTTTCCGCTTCATCGCGCTCGTTTATCTCGGTATCGGCCTCTATGTGCTGCTGCGGCGATGGACCGCGCCGCATTCGATGCACTTCTACATCTTTTGCCTGGTTTCCTTCGTTCTCTATTCGTTCTGGCGGACCGGCAAACTCGATACGACCGACCAGATCGTCTACTGGAGCAAGATTGTCGCCAACGCGCTGCAGCCGGCGCTCTTCCTGCACTTCGCCCTGGCCTTTGCGCCGGAGCGCCGCGAAAGGCGCCCGTGGCTAACGCCCCTCATCTACCTGCCCGCGACGCTCATCGTCGCCCTGCAGGTCATCGCCATCGAGGCATGGTCGGCAACCGAGTTGCTGGCGCATCGGCTCGACCAACTGGCCACGCTGCATCAGGCACTTTTCTATGCGCTCGCCGCGGCTGTCTTCTACCACAAGTTCCGGCACTCGCAGGCTCCTCTCGAGAGGCAGCAACTCAAGTGGCTGACCCGCGGTACCCTGCTCGCCATCGCGCCATTTACGCTCCTGTCTGCGATCCCCTTCATCGCTGGTATTGCCATGCCGGATGTGCTCACCAAGCTCGCCGGCATCTGCATGGTCTTCCTGCCCCTCACCTTCAGCTGGGCCATCGTGCGCTACCGCATGATGGATGTCGACCTGATCTTCAAGCGCGGCGTCACCTATACGCTGGCCACCGCTGCTTTGGTCGGCGTTTACTTTGCCCTCCTCGCCGTCGCCGCGGCTCTTGCCCAGGCCCGCCTGCGCAGCCTCGGAATCTGGGGGCTCTTTGCCGCTATTATCGTCGCCGCGCTGCTCTTTGAGCCGCTCAAGCGCACCATCCAGCTGCGAGTCGACCGGCTGTTCGATCGTCAAAGCTACGACTACCGCTCTACGTTGATTGCCTTCGGCCGCGGCCTCAGCTCCTTCACCAACCTCGACACCCTGCTGAACGCCATCGTGGACCGGTTGCCACGCACCCTGCTGATCGATCGCGTCGCCGTCTTTCTCGCTCACGAAGATCGCGGCTCCGGCAGGTATCGTCTCGCCGCACAGCACGGCCTTCCCGAGAACCTCGCTTCCAGCTATCTCGATCTCAGTTTCTTCGACTTCGACGAGCCGAATGCCGGTACCCATCTGTTTCTTGAAAATCCGCAGCTTGCTTTCCACCTCGCGCCCTCGCAACAGCGGACTGCTGCGCTGCTTGACATGAATTATTTCCTGCCCTGCCGGGTGGGCGTTCCAGGGGCGCGCGAGAATCAGCTGGACTTTCTGGTCAGAGACCGCACCATCGCGGTCATCGGCCTCGGCCGCCGCGTCGCCGGCGACTTTCTTTCCAGCGAAGACATGGAACTGCTGGAATCCCTCGCCGGGTACATCGGCATTGCGCTGCAGAATGCGCGCCTTTACGCCAGCCTCGAGGAGAAGATCAACGAGTACGAGCGCCTTAAGGAATTCAACGAGAACATCGTCGAGTCCATTAACGTCGGCATCCTCGCTCTCGATCCTGAAGAGCGCATCGAGAGCTGGAACTCGCAGATGGAGGTCATGTTTGCTACCCCTCGTAACGAGGCCCTGCACCAGCCTCTCGAAGCCGTCTTTCCTGCCAACCTCGTTCAGGAATTCCGGCGTGTGAAGGATCAGCCCGGCGTCCACAACCTCTATAAGTTCCGCCTCGAAACCCGCGCCGAAGAAACGCGCACCGCCAACATCGCGATCGCGCCGCTCATTTCCCGCGACTTCCGCACCGTGGGCCGCATCATCCTGATCGATGACATCACCGATCAGACCGAGATGGAAGGCCAGCTGGCCCAGGCCGAAAAGCTTTCTTCCATCGGCTTGCTCGCCGCCGGCGTCGCCCACGAAGTCAATACGCCGCTGGCCGTCATCTCATCCTATGCACAGATGCTGGCCCGCCAGGTGAAAGGCGACGTGAAACTCGGCCCCCTGCTCGAGAAGATCACGCAGCAGACTTTCCGCGCCTCGGAAATTGTCAACGGTCTGCTCAATTTCTCGCGCACCAGTGGCGCGGAGTACCGGGAAACAGACGTAAATACCATCATTCGCGATACGCTCACGCTGCTCGAACATCAGTTCAAAACCGCACAGATCACCGTCGAAGCCCAACTCATGCCGGATCTACCCTCCATCATGGGCAACGCCGGCAAGCTGCAGCAGGTGTTCCTCAACCTGTTCCTGAACGCAAAAGACGCCATGGCCGGAAAGGTTGAGCCCACCGGCGGGCCGCGCACGCTGCGCATCGCGACCGAAGTCAACGGCCACGTCAGCATCTCCATCGCAGACTCCGGCGCCGGTATTGCGCCCGAGCATCTGCGCCGCATTTACGATCCGTTTTTTACGACAAAGACTGCGCGCCGCGACGGCCAGCCCCGGGGCACCGGTCTCGGCCTTGCCGTCACCTACGGAATCATTCAGGAGCACTCCGGAAAAATCCACGTGGAGAGTCAGGTGGGCCTGGGAACGACGTTTTATCTCGAGTTTCCGCTGCTGAGGAAACCAGCGCATGTCTGAAGGCACCCTCGCGGCTCCGGCCGGTACCCAGATTGCAGGTTCGGATTCCCTCCCGCGCATCCTCATCATCGATGACGAGGCCGCGATTCGCGAATCGCTCGAGACCCTCCTGTCCATGGAAGGCTACGCCGTCGAAACCGTTGAGAACGGCGAACTGGGCCTCGATCGCATCGCCGAACAGCCCTTTGACCTCGTGTTGCTCGACCTCGCCCTCCCCGGACGCAATGGCATCGAGATCCTCACCACCCTGCGTGAGCGCGAAGCCAGCCTTCCGGTCATTATGATCACTGCCTTCGGCACCGTCGATAACGTCGTCGACGCTATCCGCAGCGGTGCACAGAACTTCGTCCAGAAGCCCTGGGACAACGAAAAACTCCTCGCCGACATTCGCGCTGCCATCGCCCGCTATCGCGCGGAAGAGGAAAACATCCAGCTGAAGCGCGCTTTTCGCCAGCGCTATAACTTCCCCAACATCGTTGGCAAAAGCGACGTCATGCTCCGCATCTTCGACCTCGTCGCGCAGGTCGCGCCCACTCGATCCACCGTCCTCATCCAGGGCGAAAGCGGCACCGGCAAGGAACTCATCGCCAAGGCGCTGCATGCCAATTCAACGCGCAAAGACAAGCCTTTCGTCCCCATCAACACCGGCGCCATGCCTACTGACCTGCTCGAGTCCACCCTCTTTGGCCACGTCAAAGGCGCGTTCACCTCTGCCATCGCCGCCAAGAAGGGGCTCTTTGAAGTCGCCAACGGCGGCACGCTCTTCCTCGATGAAATCGCCACCATGGGCATGGATACCCAGGCGAAAATCCTGCGCGTCCTCCAGGATCGGCGTTTCATGCACCTCGGCGGCGTTCAGGAAATTCAGGTCGATGTCCGCATCATCGCCGCCACCAACGTCGATCTGCGCCAGGAAGTGCGCGAAGGCCGCTTCCGCGAAGATCTTTTCTATCGCCTTAACGTCATCGCCGTTGAGCTGCCCCCGCTGCGTTCGCGCCGCGAAGACATCCCCGCGCTGGCCATGCACTTCCTCAAACGTTATTCCGATGAAAACGGCCTTTCCGTCCGCTCCATCGCGCCGGACGCCATGCGCGCCCTCGTCGACTACGACTGGCCCGGCAATGTGCGTGAACTGGAAAACGTCATCGAGCGCGGTGTTGTGCTTTCCTCCGGTCCCACGATCGGCACCGATCTTCTCCCCGGCCACCTCACCGGCTCCAGCTACTCCTCGAGCCTTCTCGAGCACAGCCCCGACGCCTCGCTCTTCGACATCATGGAGGACATCGAGCGCCGCATCATCGTCGACAAGCTCGAGCGCTGCAACGGCAATCAGACCGAGGCCGCCGAGCAGTTCCGCATCCCGCTCTCCACGCTCAACCAGAAGATCAAGCGCCTGAACATCGAAATCCGCAAACGCAACCGCGATTGAGCCGTTGCCTGGCTCCTGTTCTCGGCGTCCCGCGTTCTGTGTCCTCGGTTCTGTACCCTGTACCCTGTAACCTGTACCCTGTTACCAGCCCATGGCCCTTGAGACCATCGACGCTGCCGCCAAACGAGGCGTTCTTGCCCTGCAGGAATATGCGCTTCTCTCCGCGCGTGCCCTCGCCGACATCTTCCGCCGTCCCTTTTACCGCGACGACATCTTTGCGCAGGCGGACATCATCGGTGTCGGCTCACTGCCCATCGTCATCCTCACCGGGTTCTTCCTCGGCGGCGTGCTCGCCCTTCAGTCGGCCGCCACACTCACCCAGTTCGGAGCGGCCGCTTTCACCGGCGAACTCGTCAGCTTTTCCATGATCAAAGAAATCGGGCCGGTGGTCACCGCCCTGATGGTCTCAGGACGCAACGCTTCCGGCATGGCCAGCGAACTCGGCTCCATGATCGTTACCGAGCAGATCGACGCGATGCGCGCCCTCGGCACCGACCCGCTCAAAAAGCTCGTCATGCCCCGCATCGTGGCCACCATCGTCATGCTCTTTTTCCTGGTGATCATCTCCGACGCGGTCGGCATCGCCGGCGGCGGCTTCGTCTCGGTCTTTATGCTCGGCCAGGACAGTTCTCAATACTTCCATACCTGCTACCAGTCGCTGGAGTTCGCCGATGTCTTCCAGGGTCTGGTCAAACCCATCTTCTTCGGCTTCATCATCGCCACCATCGGCTGCTTCTACGGTATGAAAACCCGTGGCGGAACCCAGGGCGTCGGCCGTTCCACTACCCAGGCCGTGGTCTGGTCCTCCATCCTCATCATCGCCAGCGACTTCATGATCAGCCGTGTCATGATCGGCATCTTTGGGCGGTGAGCAGCGTGGCCGCCGGCGGAACACCCTCAGCGCAACCGCAGACCCGGCCCCCGCAGCCACCACCGCAATCCTTCGTCACTCAGGAGCCCATCGTCGTCTTCGACGATGTCTCCATCGGGTTCGAACAGAAACCGGTCCTGGAGAACATCTCTTTTCAGGTGCGCCAGGGCGAGATGCGCATTCTCCTCGGCCCCGCCGGGGTTGGCAAAAGCGTCCTCCTCAAGCTCTGCAACGGCCTCCTTCGCCCCGACTCCGGGCGGATCTTCGTCTTCGGAAAAGAAATCAGCGCCATGGCCGAGCAGGACCTGTTTGAGCTCCGCGGCGCCATTGGCACCGTCTTCCAGGAAGGCGCGCTTTTCGACTCGCTCACCGTCCGCGACAATGTCGGCTACCGCCTCCTCGAAGAGCACATCTCCGACGACGAAATTACTGCCCGTGCCGAAGAAGCCCTCCGTTTCGTCGACCTCGAGGGAACCCTCAACAAATTTCCTTCTCAGCTTTCCGGAGGCATGCGCCGTCGCGTTGCCATCGCCCGCGCCATCGTCACCAATCCCAAACTCATCCTCTACGATTCGCCCACCGGCGGTCTTGACCCCGTCACCTCAACCACCATCATCGAGCTGGTCATGAAGCAGCGCGATGTCTCGCACACCAGTTCGCTGCTGGTCACGCACCGCATCCAGGATGCCTTCATCCTCGCCATGCATCACTTCAACCGCACCACGAATCAGATGGACCTGCTCCCCCCGCACCAGACCGATCCCAACACCAGCTTCCTGATGCTGCACCAGGGACGCCTCGTCTTCGACGGCACGACGAAGGAACTGGTCCACTCCCAGGACTCGTTCATCAGGGAGTACATCAGCTAGAAAAACACCGACTAAGTCCGGATTTGAAGGGGCACGGCTTCAGACGTGCCGTAAAAGCCTGAAGATGGGGCTGGCTTCAACCCTGAGGGTGCGTTCGACTGCTTATTCCGGGCTTCACTAATCGCCCCGTCGGCTGTCCCACCGGAATCTTGCTCCAGTACCTCGGTTTAACTTCGAAAACAGGCAAGCCTCTCACCGTGTCTTTGACACTGTAGAATTCCTAGTTACCCTACGCATGGGAATCCGGGGCCCTTCATGCTAAATAGGCAATGTACCTGCAATGGTCTTAATGGAGACTGCCCGATTTGTGGCGGATGGGACAAATCCACTGACGATCTCCCGAGGCCTTTGACACACGCGCAGAGCGCAATCCCACCCCGCAAGCCATTTGTATTTAAGGCTCCAAAAGCACCCAAACGATCCACGGGCATTACCCGTCCAGGGTCGAGCCAGCTAAGACGCGGCGTACCGACAAAAGAACCTCGAATTTGTCCCTATTGCCCGGGAGGCAAAACAATGGTTAAAGCCAGCCGATACGACAAGCACCTGAGAGATGTACACAGCCGCGAGGATTGGAGACGGAGCATATCCTCTCCAAGCAACAAAGCCGGAGAGTAGGTTTCCGCAATCATCCCGCAGCATCGTGATCGTAGAAGCGGAAGAACAGGCTCGGCTTCGACACCGGCTCCGCCTTCGCCGCCAGGGCCGCCAACTGCTGGTCGTTGAAGGGCGTGAAGTCGCGCGCGATCTGCACATTCTCCTCAAGCTGCGCAATCGAATCGCACCCAACAATGATCGTGCTCACTGGCCGCGACAGCGTGTAGCCAATGGCCTCTTTCATCGTCAGCGTGCCCGGCGTTGGCGCCGGAACCATCCCTTCCCACATGTGCTTCTGCTGCTCCAGCGGCTGCGGAGTCCAGCTTGCAAGCAGGCGCCCGCGCCCAGGAATCTTCATCCCGATGATGCCCATCTGCTTCTCCACCGCCAGTGGCAGCAACTGTTCCTGGAAAGTAAAGTGATGCGGGTCGGCTGCGTTCAGCGCCATCAGGATGCAGTCGAAATCGTGCCGGTGAATCGCCTCCACGAGCGCATCGGGCCGGTAGTGGCCTGTGACGCCCAGATACCGCACCACCTTCTGCTGCTGCATCTCGATCAGCGCTTCGATGGCGCCGCCCGGCGCGAAGATCGCGTTGATGTCCTTCATCGTCCCAATGTCGTGCAGCTGCCACAAGTCCACATGATCGGTGTTCAGCAGTTGAAGGGACTTGTCGATCATCCGCATCGACCCTTCGCGCGTCCGCTCCTTGGTCTTCGTCGCGAGGAACGCCTCGTTGCGGCGCGTCTTCATCACCTCGCCGACATATTGCTCGCTCCACCGCAGCGGCCCGCCATAAATCGACGATGTGTCGATGTAGTTCACTCCCAGATCGAGCGCCCGATTGATAATCGGCACGGCTACCTCAGCGTTGTTCGGCTTTTCCAGCGCCGCCTGCCCGCCGAGGGAGAAAACGCCAACCTTATATCCCGTCCGGCCGAGGTTCCGGGTTGGCATCGCATCCTGTGTGCGTGGATTATTTGGCATCGCGGGCAGATTCAGCGCCTGGCTCGTGCGAGGCAACGCGCCTGTCAGCACGGCCGCTGCGGCGGCGGTGGTTCCCTTCAGAAATGCGCGACGATTCTGATTCGTTCCCATAGCAGACCTCCTGGCAACCCATCGTTGTACCACAGTCCGATCATGATGTAGTTCAGATCCCAGCCTGGCTCCGCACTTCCGGAACAACCCGCGGGGGAACGCCAAAAAGAAGAAGGGATGGCTTTCGCCATCCCTTTCGTTACAGCTTTTTGTTCCGCTCAGCGGCCGTGCTCGTGGCCCTTCTCGCCGCCCTTCGGCTTCTCACCACCTGATGGCTTGCTCTCGTTGTGGGGAGCCGGTCTATTCTGCGGTGCAGGCCGGCTGTTGTTGTTTGTCGTCGGCCGGTTGTAGTTGTTGTTCGTCGGCTGGTTCGGGCGATTGTAGTTGTTATTCGTAGGCTGGTTCGGACGATTGTAGTTGTTGTTCGTCGGCTGAGTCGGACGATTGTAATTGTTATTTGCCGGCTGGTTCGGGCGATTGTAATTGTTGTTCGTCGTGTTTCCCCGGTTGTAGTTGTTGTTCGTGTTCGTCCGATTGTAGTTATTATTGGTGTTCGTCCGGTTGTAGGTGTTGTTCATCGTCGACCGGTTGTTGATCACTGTCCGGTTATTGTTGACTTCGGTCACGTGGTTGTAGCTCACGTTCCGCACCGTCACCGCTGCATGCGCGTTGTATTCACGCGCGCCCGGCGCCCGATCGAACCGTCCGTAGTAGCCATGGTTCACCACTGTCACGCTGCGCGATACGTAGGTCACGCGGTTAAACGCGACATAAGGATGCGGACCCCACGCGAAGCCCCAGTGTCCCCAGCCCCAGCCCCAGCCGCCCCACACACCGACCGCGATGCCGACGCCGAAGCCGAATCCAAAGCCAGCCCTCCATCCGTACGGCGGAGGAGGCGCATACCATGCATAGTAAGGACGGAAGCCCCAGTAGACCCAGGGATCGTAGTAGGGCACATACACCACAGCCGGATTCGCCGGTTCGATCACAATGTCACCCGGCGCATACGTCACTGCCAGTTGCTGGCTCGACTGCAGATGACCCGCTGAGTAAGCCTGCTGCCGCAGCGTTTGTACCGCGTTCATCACATCCTGCGGCTGGTTGTAGTAGGCATTGCCCAGCTGCGTCGTCCACTCCAGGTTCTTGTCCATGTTCGCGAGCACTGAGGGAAACGCGCACAGAGCCTTCACGCTGGGATCCCACTGCTGCCCGTTCACCATGTTCGCGATCTGATCCGGTGGCGCACCACCCTGCGACTGCACGAACCGGTCCGCTTCCACGACCTGCGTCGGATATGTCGAAGCCGCCAGCACCTGCGCGACCAGCGAATCCGGATAGAGCGCTATCGGCGCGACCAGCTGGTTCAACTGGTCCGGGCTCAAAGCGTTCCACTGCTGCGGCGGCGGAGCGTTCTCATCCACCGGCGGACCCTGATCCGGCGACCCCTGCTGCTGCTGGTCCGGAGGAGGAGGCGGCGGTGGCGCTTCCTGCGCAAAAGCCGACACCTGGGCGATGCCCAGCGGAATGATCAGTCCCACCAGAAGCGACGCGATGCAGCGCTTCGACGCATCGAGGGAGTTTGCTGCGAGCCGGCGCATCCACCTGCGAGCCTGGCCAGCCGTGGGTAGAATCTCGAATCTATCTTTCATGGGAGGGTTCCTCTCAGCCCTTGCCGGGGCCGTTTTAATTTTAGGCTTGGCCCGGGAATTGGGTTTCTCAGCCTTTTGGAAACCGATCAGCGCCATTAAGTTGCGCCAATCCTTGAGCGCCCGATCCCTTTATATTACGGAATCGAAGAATCTGCGCAGGATGCGGCCAACCAGTTCCGGCTGCTCAAACGGAGCGAAGTGCCCGGCATCCGGAATCTCGTTGTATTCCGCCCCATAGCCGCCATTGCGAATCTGCTCCGCCAGCAACCGCATGTCGGCCGGAGTGCTTCCTGGATCCTCACCCCCGGCGATCACACAACAGGGGATCCGCATCGTCCTCGCGGTTACCACAGAGTCTGGCCGCGCTGCCAAACCCTGCTGCACTGCCACAATTGACTCCGCCGGAACCGCCTGCATCATCTCTCGCGCCTCGGCTACCTTCTCAGGCCAGCGCCGCCGCGCCGCCGACCCGATCAGCGTCTCCAGATTTCCCTCGATAAACTCCGCCGTCCCGCGCTCGCGAACTTTGGCAATCGTCTCTTCGCGCTTTGCCCGCTGAGCATCGTTATCGGCCTGCGGCTTTGAGCAGCAGAATGCGAAGCCCTCCACGCGCGCTGCCATCGTCCGCCAAATTTCGAACAAGGTGTAGCCGCCGATCGAGCATCCCGCAAATAACGCCTTCACGATCTGCAGATGATCGAGCAGCCGGCCCGCATCCGCGGCCAGTTTTTCGACGGTGATCGGGCCTTTCCCCAACTCTGACTGCCCATGCCCGCGAAGATCCGGCACGATCACCCGGTATTTTGGCTTCAGGATCTCCGCTACCGGCATCCAGAACCGGTGATCCACGGGCGTCGGATGCAGCAGCACCACGGCAGGGCCACCGCCCACTTCGGTGTAGAACAGCTTCGCTCCGTCGGAGTAATAGAACATCGCGCCAGGCAACAGGCTACATCACTACCCGCCCGCTGCCGGCAGCTCTTCCCCTCACTGCGGCGGCTGGTAAGGCGGCTGGTACGGCGGCGGCATCGGAGGCATGGGAGGCATCGGCGGCAGCAAGATCGGCTCCTCCGGCATCACGATCCAGAAAATGATGTAGGCCAGCAGTCCCGATCCGCCGCCAAACACCGTCAACAGGACCGTGATCACCCGCACCCACACCACATCCCAAGCGTAAGCGTTCGCCAGGCCCTGGCACACGCCCGCAATCATCCGGCCCATCCGCGGACGCACCAGCCTCGTTACCGACGTCGTAGGATAATAAGGTGGCGGCGCCACAGGCGGCTGCATCGTCGCGCCGCATCCCGAGCAAAACCGCGCATCGTCGGCGAGACTCTTTCCGCAATTCCTGCAAAATACAGCCATGGCCAATCCTCCCTGGTGAGTCGGGCCCTACTTGCTCCTCCGGCCCGAAAACCCAGCATAACCCGGTTCACCGCAGCATCGGCAATCCCTTCACCCCAGCCCGCGGCGTACCAGCGTACATTGAACAATACGCGCTGTTAGCCTTACAGGTTCCCCTGACGGCGACGTGCCGCGCAGTCCCGGCCCCCGGCCCTGTACCGTTATCTTGTTGCCGGCCCGCATCCAAGAGGATGCAACCTCAATCATCTGGAGCAAACCTATGCAGCGTCTGCAGGGAAAAGTCGCAATCGTCACTGGAGCCGGCTCAGGCATCGGCCAAGGTATCGCTAAACGCCTCGGCGCGGAAGGCGCCAGCGTCATCGTCAATTATCGCGGCAGCGAAGCCGGCGCCGACGAAACCCGCCGCAGCATCGAGCAGGCCGGCAGCCGCGCCGTCGTCGTCCAGGGCGACGTCACCCAATCCGACGCCATCCAGAAACTGGTCCAGACCGCCTGGGACAGCTTTGGCTCGGCCGACATTCTCGTCAACAACGCCGGCCTCGAAATCCGCTCCGACTTCTGGGATACCAAGGAGGAGGACTACGACCGCCAGATGGCCGTCAATCTCCGCGGTCCCTACTTCCTTGCTCAGGCTTTCGTCCGCCGTCTCCGCGATGTCAAGCGGCCAGGCCGCATCATTAATATCAGTTCAGTCCACGAAGACATGGCTTTCCCCGGCTTCACCCCCTACTGCTGCAGCAAGGGCGGCATGCGCATGATGATGCGCAATCTCGCTGTCGAGCTCGGCCCCCTCGGCATCACCATCAACAACATCGCCCCGGGCGCCATCGTCACCCCCATCAACAAATCGCTGCTTGCCGACAAGGTTAAGCTCGACTCGCTGCTCGCCAACATCCCCCTCGGCCGCCTCGGCCAAGTGGACGATGTCGCCGGCCTGGTTGCATGGCTTGCATCCGACGAAGCATCTTACGTAAACGGCTCCACGTTTGTTATCGACGGTGGGCTGATGTGCAACTATCACGAACAGTAACGTCCCTATGGCCCCTTCCCTGCCTTCGAAGATCGAAGACTATGCACTGATCGGCGATTGTGAGACTGCGGCCCTGGTCAATCGCTCGGGTTCCATCGACTGGCTTTGCTGGCCCGACTTTTCCTCCTCTGCCTGCTTCTGCACACTCCTCGGCACTGAGAAAAACGGTTATTGGAAAATCTGCCCGGCCGGCGACGACTGGAAAGTCACTCGCAAATACCGCGACCACACCCTGATCCTCGAAACCACTTTCGAGAACACCGAGGGCTGCGTTCGCCTGATCGATTTCATGCCTCTCCGCGAAAAGGATTCCGGTCGCCTTTCCGACCTTGTCCGCATCGTTGAAGGCGTTCGTGGCTCCATGAACCTCACCATGGCGCTCTCTCTGCGCTTCGACTACGGCCGTACGGTCCCCTGGGTCACCGCCATCCCCGATGGCATTCGCGCCGTCGCCGGTCCCGCGGTCGCCATCCTCCACGCCTCCGTTCCTGTTCACGGCGAAAATCTCCACACCGCCGCTGAATTCACGGTCAACAAAGGCGAGCGCGTCTGGTTCACTCTCTCCTATGGCCGGTCGCATCGTCCCGATCCGGAACCCCTGGGCGCCGAACACGCCCTTCACGACACTGAGCGCTTCTGGAAGCATTGGACGTCTCGCCTCAAGTACAAAGGGCAATACGTCGACGAAGTTGAGCGCTCGCTCATCACTCTCAAGGCCATGACCTTTCGCCCCACCGGCGGCCTGGTCGCCGCGGTCACTACTTCGCTGCCTGAATTCATTGGGGGCGTGCGCAACTGGGACTACCGCTACTGCTGGCTGCGCGACACTACCTTCACTCTCCTCGCCATGACCACTGCCGGTTACTACGAAGAAGCCGTGGCGTGGCAGGACTGGCTCCTGCGCGCCGTCGCCGGCAGCCCCGACCAGGTCCAGATCATGTACGGCCTCAGAGGCGAGCGTTCGCTCATCGAATGGGAAGTCGGCTGGCTGTCCGGCTACGAAAATTCGCGCCCCGTCCGCGTCGGCAACGCCGCGTCTGAACAAACGCAGCTCGATATCTATGGCGAGCTCCTCGATACTTTCTTTCACGCCCTGCACGGCATGGATCGCCATACCGCCGAGGACTTCCGCGTACTCATGCTCCTGCTCGACCACCTCGAAACTATCTGGCAGCGCCCCGATCAGGGCATCTGGGAGACACGTGGTGGCCGCGAGCAGTTCACCTACTCCAAGATGATGGCGTGGGTCGCGTTCGACCGCGCTGTCCTCATCGCCAGGAAGCTCCGCATCAAAGCTCCCATTGAAAAATGGCAGAAGATCCGCGACACCATTCATGCTGAAATCTGCCATAAGGCCTTCGATAAAGAGATGAACAGCTTCGTCCGTTTCTATGGCGCAAAACAGCTCGACGCCTCGCTCCTCCTGATGCCCATCGTCGGCTTTCTACCGGCCACCGATCATCGCGTGCGCGGGACCATCGAGGCCATCGAACGGCAGCTTATGCCCAGCGGCTTCGTCCTCCGCTACGATACTTCCCTGGTCAAGGATGGTCTGCCCCCGGGCGAAGGCGTTTTTCTCGCCTGCAGCTTCTGGATGGTCAGCTGCCTCAAGGCCATCGGCCGCATCGACGATGCCCGCCGCCTGTTCAACCGCCTGCTCGCCCTGCGCAACGATCTGGGACTGCTTTCCGAGGAGTACGACATCGAGAGCAAACGCCTGGTTGGCAACTTCCCCCAAGCTTTCTCTCACATCGCGCTCGTCAATGCCGCCTTTGACCTCGAGCATGAGGACGGGCATCACCATCGCGCACGCCACCACGCCCACGCCGAGCCAGCGCGCTCCTGATCTGCCCCGGCCCGTCCTTTCAGGGCCGCTACACTTCTCCGAGGAGTCTCCATGTACCGCTTTCGCCTCTGGGCGCCCAATGCCTCCAAAGTCAGCGTCCAGGTCGCCGGATCGAAACATCCGCTCCAGAAACAAACTGGCGGCTGGTGGGAAGCCGACGTCGACGCCGCCCACCCCGACATGGACTACGCCTTCTTCCTCGACAACGAAACACTCGCCATCCCTGATCCACGTTCGCCCTGGCAGCCCAACGGCGTCCACGGGCCATCGCGCATCCTGGATCACTCTGCATTTCAGTGGACCGATTCCGCCTTCGAACCGCCACCTCTCTCCTCCGCGATCATCTACGAACTCCACATTGGCACTTTTACGCCGGAAGGCACTCTCGACGCCGCGCAAGCCAAACTCGACTACCTCCGCGACCTCGGCATCACCCACGTCGAACTCATGCCGATGAATTCCTTCCCCGGCGTTCAGGGCTGGGGCTACGACGGCGTCGACCTCTTCGCGCCCCACGAACCTTACGGTGGTCCCGAGGCTCTCAAGCGCTTCGTCAACGCCTGCCACCAGCGTTCGCTCGCCGTCCTCATTGACGTCGTCTACAACCACCTCGGACCCGACGGCAACTACCTGGGCAAGTTCGGCCCGTACTTCACCGATTCCCACCACACGCCCTGGGGCGATGCCGTCAACCTTGAAGATGCAGGCTCCCGCGAAGTCCGCCGCTTCTTCTGCGACAACGCCCTCATGTGGCTGCGCGATTACCACTTCGATGGCCTCCGCCTCGACGCTGTCCACGCCTACACGGATCGCTCCGCGATCAACTTCATGGAGCAGCTCGGCGCAGAAGTCCACGCTCTGGAGGCGCACACCGGCCGCAGCTACGTCGTCATCGCCGAAAGCGACCTCAACGATCCTCGCCTCGTCACCGCCCGCGAAGCTGGCGGCTACTCGCTCGATGCGCAGTGGAGCGACGACTTCCATCACGCCCTTGTCACCGCGCTCTCTGGCGACCGCTCCGGCTACTATGCCGACTTCGGCTCCATTGCCGATATCGCCAAAGCTCTCCGCGAGGTCTATGTCTACGACGGCCGTTACTCGCCCTATCGCGACCGCATCCACGGGCGCCCGGTTGTCAATCTCGCGGCCTCACGCTTCCTCGGCTACTCGCAGAACCACGACCAGGTCGGCAACCGCGCCAAAGGCGAACGCCTCTGCCACATCGTCAGCCCTGGCCGCGCAAAGATTGCCGCCGCCCTCACGCTCACCGCACCGTTCGTCCCCATGCCCTTCCAGGGAGAAGAATGGGCCGCATCATCACCCTTCCAGTTCTTCACTAGCCACAATCCTGAGCTGGGCAAACTCGTCTCAGAAGGCCGTCAGAAGGAGTTTGCCGCTTTCGGCTGGAAGCCTGCCGACATCCCTGACCCCCAGGTTCCCGCAACCTTCCAGCGCTCGAAACTCAACTGGGACGAGCGCACCCAGCCCCCTCACGCAGAAATGCTCGACTGGTATCGTCGGCTCATCGCTTTTCGTCACTTTTCGCCCGACCTTACCGACCCTGACCTCACCCACGTCCACGTCCGCTTCAATGAACAGGAAAAGTGGCTGGTTCTCGAACGCGGTTCCGTCACCGTCGCCTTTTCCCTCTGCCCCCAATCCATCCAACTCGACGTCCGCCCCGGTTCCGCCATTGCTCTCGCGTCATCCTCCGATATCGCGCTTCACAACAACCAGCTCACCCTCCCACCCGACTCCGTCGCTGTTCTAGCGTCGCTCCCAGCTCCTGGCTCCCAACTCCCGGCTCTTCTGTAACCTGTACCCTGCACCCTGTACCCTGTCGTTGCGATGACCGCCCTCGAGTTCTCCCTCATCCTCTTCGTCACCTCCATCGCTGCCGGCCTGCTCGGCGCCCTCAGCGGACTCGGCGGCGGAGTGGTCATCGTCCCGCTCCTTACTGTCGTTTTTCAAGTCGACATTCACTACGCCATCGGCGCGTCGCTCGTCTCGGTCATTGCCACGTCTTCCGGCGCGGCCGCCGCCTACGTTCGCGAAGGCTTCTCCAATATCCGCGTCGGCATGTTCCTCGAAATCGCCACCACCCTCGGTGCGCTGCTCGGCGCGTGGTTAACCACTCGCGTCCCTACGCATGCCATCGGAATCGTCTTTGGACTGGTGCTTCTCTACTCCGCCTGGGCCTCGGTCAAACAGCGCCACGACGACCTCACCCAAAACCCCGATCCCCTCGCTCTGCGACTGCGCCTCCAGGGTAGCTTCCCGACCGGCCCTGACTCGCACGAGGACTACGTCGCCCAGCGCGTTCCCGCTGGCTTCTCTCTGATGGCTCTGGCCGGCACCCTCTCCGGCCTGCTGGGTATCGGGTCGGGAGCCGTCAAAGTCATCGCTATGGACCAGGCCATGCGCCTGCCCTTCAAGGCTTCCACCACCACCAGCAATTTCATGATCGGCGTCACGGCCGCGGCCAGCGCCGGACTCTATCTGCGCAGCGGCTACCTTGCCCCTGCGCTTGTCATGCCCGTCATGCTCGGTGTCCTGCTCGGCTCGATCATCGGATCGCGCATGCTCGCCGCCGCCAAAGTCCGTACGCTGCGCATCGTCTTCGCTCTGGTCATCGTTGCCCTCGGCATCGAGATGATCGTCAACAACCTGCGAGGCGCCCTGTGAACGCCTACATGCCCAACGCGTCTACCGGGTCCCCGTCGAACGGCTGGACCGACCTTCGCATCGAGATTCTGGTCGGCATTATGCTCCGCACGGGCGTCCTGCTGGCGGCCGCCATCGTCCTTGCCGGCGGCATTCTTTATCTGGCACATACCCACGGCCCCCGACCGGACTACCAGCACTTCCGCGGCGAACCCGCTCAGTTCACCACCCTCTCCGGCATCCTGCACGGCGTCGCTGCGCTCGACCCCGAAAGCATCATTATGCTCGGCCTGCTGGTCCTCATCGCGACGCCGGTCGCGCGCGTCGTCATGTGCATCGTGGGATTCCTCTTCGAGCGCGACCGACTTTACACAGTCGTCAGCACCATCGTGCTGCTCATCCTGCTCTATAGCCTCTTCTTCCACCGATAGCCGCAATCGCTACCGGCCACAGGCTACCGGCTGTTTTCAGATCGGCGCCAGCATCCTTACCACGACAAAAATCGCCACGCCCAAAAAGAACACCAGCGCCATCCGGATCCCCGGCTCCCGATTTACCTCCGGAACCAGATCCGTTGCCGCCACATAAATCGTCACGCCAGCCGAAAGCGGCAACCCCACCTGCACCCAGTGCGGCAGAAATCCGATAATCAGCACGCCAGCCACGGTCGCCAGGGCGAGCGCCGTCGCTGACACCACTGCAGCCCGCCGCGTCTGCCCCGAGGCCAGCATCACCGACGCCATCGTGAACCCTTCCGGTACTTTGTGCAGGATGATCGCCACGAAGATCATCCACCCCAGCGCCCTGGACAGCACAAATCCCGAGGCAATCGCCACGCCGTCGAAGAACGCATGCGCCGCGAGGCCGCACAGAACCGACCACCCTGTGCGTTTATGGAGAAACTCGTGCCCGTGCGTCTCCTCGCCGAAATGAAAATGCGGCGTAATCGTGTGCTCCAGCAGATGGATCGCGCAATACCCGGCCAGCACCAGGGCCGGCGCCCACAGCGGCGAAAACTTCATGCTCTCCGGCAGCATGTCCAGAATCGCCACCGCCATCATGAAGCCCGCGCCCAGGGCTATCGAATAGCGCAGATACTTTCCCGTCCAGTTGCGCTGCACCAGCACCACGCCGCCGACAATGTCGGCTAAGGCCGCCAGCGTTCCGAGAATGATCGACAGAAGCATCGTTCAGAGCACCTAGCCACTATGGCGAATGTGCATCACATCCCCGTCCTGCACCAGATAATCCTTCCCTTCCAGTCGCAGCGTTCCCTGCGCGCGCGCCGCCGCCTCTGAACCAGCAGCCAGCAGAGTGTCCCAGTGGATCGTCTCCGCTCGAATGAAATGCTTTTCCAGGTCCGTGTGGATCGCCCCCGCCGCTTCCTGAGCCCGCGAGTTCGCCGGAACGGTCCACGCTCGGCACTCGTCTTCTCCCACGGTGAAGAAACTGATCAGTCCCTGCAACTCGTAACTCTTCCGGATCAGCCGTACCAGCCCGCTCTCCCGCAGTCCATACGAGGCCAGGAACTCCGTGGCTTCCTCATCGTCCATCTCCGCCAGCTCGGCTTCCACCTTCCCGCAGAATGCCGTTACGCCCGCATTCGGCCGCGACGCAATCTCCTCGAGGCCATACTTCTTCGCCGCGTTCTCAAGATCCGCGCCCAGCGTCGCGCTCTCCCCCACATTCACGGCGTACAGCACCGGCTTCTGCGACAAGAACATGAACCCCCGGATCAGCTTCTTCTCCTCCGGAGTCATTTCGAGCTCACGCAGCGGCTTCTCCGCCTCCAGCGCCGCTTTTGAGCGCAGCAGCAGCGCATTCTCCTTTTCCAGATCCGCAGTCCTCATCTTCTTCAGGTCTTTTTCCAGCCGCTCCAGCCGCTTCTCCACCTGGGTCAGATCGCTCAGCATCAGGTCGAACTCCACGCTCTTCGCATCGCGCAGAGGATCAACCGCTCCAACATGAGGAATCGCATCGTCCTCAAACGCGCGCAGCACGTGGATCAACGCATCCACATTACGCAGACTGGTCAGGAACGCCGTCTCCTTCAGCGCCTCCTGCCCAATCGCCGCCACATCGGCGTATTCCACCGTCGCATGGATCAGCTTCTTGGGGTTATAAAGCGCGGCGAGCCGGTCCAGCCGGTCGTCAGGCACCCTGGCCACGCCCAGATGCGCGTCTCTGGAGTAGCCCTGGGCCTCCCGCTTAACCCGGGTCAATATCGTGAACAGCGATGTTTTGCCCACCTGTGGCAGGCCAATAATGCCGGTTTTCATGATGCTCTCAGATAAAAAATATGATCGATGCCAATCCTCGATCATATTGCATCCCTGAGCCCGGCCCGTTGCCCACCCTGCGCTACGCCTGCATCACCGCGTCTTTTCTTTCTGGCGCCATTCGCCGCGGTCTCACCCGTAGGCCGGTCAATGCTATTGCCAGCATCACCATCGCGACCCAGCCAAACCAATCGCCGAGCAGTTGAAAGAGCGTGCCATCATGCCCGGTCGGCACATCGGCCAGCAGGGTCGCAAACGGCGCGGAGTTGCTTCTGGTCTCCGCAAGGATGCGCCCACGATCATCTGCCACGGTCAAAAATCCTCCTCGCGCCGAACGCACCAGGTTGAAGCCGTCTTCCACCGCGCGCATCACCGCTATGTGCCCGTGCCAGAAAGCGTCCACCTGGAAGTCCCACGCCGGGGCCAGCAGCAGCCCAACGCCAGCGCGCCCATAACCGCGCGCTGGTTCGGTAAAGTCGAGGTCCTTGCAGATCGCCACGCCCCACATCTCACCGTGCTCGGGAAGAAACGTCCGTGCGGTACCGGGCGTGAAGATGTTCTCGAACGGCGGCAGCAGATGCTCCTTGTTGTAGCTGCGAACAGCGATGGCCGGAGCATAGATGCGCGCTTCGTTGTGCCGAACCGATCCGGAGACGTGATTCATCCCAATCACGATCACCGCTCCGGTGCTGTCTGCGACTCGCTGGAAGACCGCGTCGGCCTCGAGGAAATTCGGGTCGACGATCACCGCCAGATCCTCGGGCATCACGACCACCTGCGCTCCCCGGGCAATCAACCCCTGCGCCTGATGCGCGTATTCCTCGAACAGCTGTTGCGCCGGCGCACTCGGATCGACCACGCCCCGATGCGTGTCCGTCGCGACCAGACCCGCGCGCACGATCGGCCCCGGCTGCCGCCTGGCCATCCGCACCGCGCCAAGAATCAGAACCACTGCGACCACCGCCATCGTTGCTCCCAGCACCTGCACCGCGCGTCTTCGCTGGGACCCCCACCAGTGAATCCCCAGCGCAAGCCCAACAGGAAACAGCAGCAGCACAAAACTCATGGCCCACGGGCCGCCCAGCGAAGCCAGCTGCAGGAAGGGCAGAAAATTCAGCTGCGAATAGGCGAGGCATGCGCCGCTCCCGTGCGGCCACAGCAGATTGCGGACATACTCAAACGTCACCCAGCCGGCGGGCAGCGCCAGCCAGGCGCTCCACATTGCGCCGCGCACAGCGAGCGAGCGCATCAGCAGCACGCAGCCAGCAAACACCAGCGCCATCACGCCGAAATCGGCCGCCCACGCGACCGGCGGAGCACCCAGCGTGTGCAAATAACCCCATAGGTTGAGCCCGCCGATCAGCCACGCCGCAAACGTCACCAGCCCCGCGCTCCACCACCTCCGGCTCCTGAGCGCGTACAGCAAAACCGGCAGCGGCGCCACCCACATCAGCGGCCACCGCGGCGTCAGTCCGTTGCCGAAATATACTAGGAGCGCCGTCGTCACGCACGCCACCAGCCCCCAAAGCGCTCCGCGCAGCCTACTTCCTGATCCCATGGAAATACCTCCTGAAGGCGCGATGACACAGCGCCCGAAATTCCTTTTCGCTCAGCCCCACGCGTCCGCCGACATACAGCATCACCAGCCCCTGCAGCAGAGCGCCGGTCTCGAATGTGATCTCCCATGCGTCATCCCGGCGAAACACGCCGCTCTTCATCCCCGCCTCCAGCGCGGCCTTCGAAAAGTTCGCCGTTGGCGATTTGCCGGCGCGAAAATCCTCCGGGAATCGCCGCGCTCCTTCGCGCCGTCGCAGAAACATCAGTTCGAACAACCGCGGCTTCTTCAGCGCAAAATCCAGAAACGCGTCCAGATTCGCCACCAGTTGCGCCTCCGGTTCGGCGGGCACGGCCGTGCCCGCCAGGCGCTCCGCCATCTCCCTGAAGCCCTCATCCGCCAGCGCATTCAGCAGCCCTTCCCGGTGCTCAAAATGGCGATACAAGGCCATCGGCGTGATACCCACCGCGGTTGCCACACGCCGCATGGTCACCGCTTCGGCCCCATCGCGGTCCAGGAGCTTCCCGGCAGCTGCTCGAATCCTCCCCGCGGTCGATCCATCCTTCATGTCTACGCTGTATACCACAGAAAGTATACGCTGTATACGCCCTCTCCCAGTCGTCGGTTCCCGCCGCTTTGGCTCCTGCTCCCGGCTCCCTGCTTCCAGCTTCCTGCTTCCTGCCTGTTGAACTCATTGATTCTCAACCCCGAATTTAGCCCCTTCAGCGATTGACCCCACCCCGCCATCCGTATCGAATGAACAGAGGGCCCGGCATTACGACCGCTCGGAAAACGGCCTCGTTGGCCCTTACTTTCGCTCCACGGCTTTTTGCGGAGAGTCCTGAGTCTCACAGCAGCAGCAGAGCACGCTCTCAGCGTGCTCCCGACCTGCTCCGCCGTCGCACCGGTTGCGAAAGGCCCGCCCCAATGACCTTAGGGATCGCGGTTCCGTTTCCAGGTGGCTCCCTCCTCAGCGCCGATTCTCGAGTCGAAGCGAGCGATGGCTCTGCCTCCCAGGAAAACGAAGCCGCCCTCATGTCGGTCACCTCCGGCAAGCGCATTTTCGCCATCACCTACGCCGCCCGGGATCCACGCGCGGGCCGCATGCTCGCCTCTGACATCGCGTCCGTCGCCTGCGGTTCCGCCAGCCGCCAGGATATCGTTCCCGGCATCAAGCGCGTCATGGGCGACTGGTTCCGCTCCTACGGCGTCGCCCAGATTCCTTCCCTCCAGTTCCTCGTCGCCAGCAATTCCACCGAGGAGAACACCGGCCGGGTTCTGCTCTGCGAGCCGCCCTCCACCGTGATGGAAACCTTCGGCCCCTGCGTCATCGGGGCTGGCTCGCGGCTCATCAATCCCTGGCTCAAGGTGCTGACGCCGCGCCACGACCAGAGCTTCAGTCTCCGCTCCACCGTCCTGCGCATGACCTGGCTTAACTACCTCGCCCGGAAATACGACTCTTCGGTCGGCGAGGAAACCGAGATGATCGTCCTTTCCAACCGCGGCTCCTTCAATTACATCGAGCGCAAGGAACTGAAGCAGGCCGAAGGCCTCGGCGAGAAAGTCGACGCCCTCCTGCTTGACATGGCCCGCCAGGTTCTCTCGGCTGAAGCCGAGCAGTCTCCCCAGGCCATCGCCGAGGAATTCCTCCGCGGCTACTTCGATGTCATGGAGCAGAACCCCCAGGTCTACTTCCCCTCGCTGAGCTACCTTGAGAAGTTCAGCAATGGCGGCAGTGGCAGCGCCAGACCCATCCCCGTCCCCATGCCCACCGGCACTCTCGGCTAACCGAAAACACTGGAGTCGCTGCGAACCTGGAATCGAAGTTCGTCCGATACACTTCCGGTAACGCACTCGAGGGGCACCACCATGGCCGAAAGCAAAACTAAATCCACAAGCGCCAGCGTCCAGGCGTT
Organism: uncultured Acidobacteriaceae bacterium; assembly: GCA_963788905.1. Classification (GTDB taxonomy): domain Bacteria; phylum Acidobacteriota; class Terriglobia; order Terriglobales; family Acidobacteriaceae; genus Palsa-343. The sequence continues at coordinate 25,853 of CAWBIO010000008.1, read as the reverse complement.
TCTCGACTCCTGCCCGAGCGAGCAGCAGCGCGCCGACGCAAAAGCCCTTGCCAAACTCATGCAAAAAGTCACCGGCGAAGAACCCGCGATGTGGGGACAGTCCATCGTCGGCTTCGGCAGCTGCCACTATGTCTACGAGAGCGGCCGCGAAGGCGATATGCCGCTGGTCGGCTTTTCACCGCGCAAAGCCGCAAACGTCGTCTACGGCGGCATCGGCTTCAGTGGCGCTGAGGCGTTACTGGCCAAACTCGGCAAGCACACGACCGGCAAAGGCTGCCTCTACATTAAGAAGCTTTCTGACGTCGACCTGCAGGTCCTCGAAACGCTGCTCACCCAAGCCCTGGCCGCAACCAAAAGCCGGAAACGGTGAAGGGTGAACCGGCGCCCAGGGCGCCGGTCACTCGGGAACCGGGTACGGGTGCGGGCACCACTTTTTTTGGGGGGGGTAGGTGGGCTGATGTCGTCTACTAATTTGATTTCCCGAAAAATAGCGGCGTTCCGTTTTCGGTGTCCTGTGCCCTGTGCGTTGTCCCCGGATCCCAGCTCTGTTACTGTCCGTCACATTCCCGAACCCGCCCGGCTTCGGCCAACGTAAACTCAGCCGGAGCGTCTATTTCCCAACGCACAGCAGGCAAAGGCGACGATCATGGACGAATTCTGGCAGGACCTTCGCTACTCGCTCCGCACCCTTCTCTCCAGTCCCGCCTTCACCATCACTGCCATCGCCGCGATCGCCCTCGGTATCGGAGCCAACACCGCGATCTTCACAGTGGTGAACACCATCCTGCTCAAGCCACTCAGCTATCCCGACCCCGAGCGCATTGTCCAGCTGATGAACATCACCCCTGACGGCAACTGGGCGGGCTCTTCGCCCACCAAGTTCAACAACTGGCGCGCGCAGACCAGCGTGCTCGAGGACGTGAGCGCTTACGATTTTGGCGGGCCGGGCTTCAACCTGACGGGTGCGGTTCCAGAACAGGTGCACGGCATCCATGTTTCGGAGGCATTCTTCCGCCTCTTCGGCGCGCCGGTCATTCTCGGCCGGACCTTTACTCCGCAGGAAGACTCGCCCAACGGCGGCCACGTTGTCGTGATCAGCTATGGGCTCTGGCAGCGCAAATTTGGGGGCAATCCGCACATCATTGGCACGGCGCTGTCACTGGGCGGCGAGCCCTACACCATCGTTGGGGTTATCGGGCCGACCTTCCGGTTCGATCCGCCCTCGGAAATCTGGCTGCCCTTCCAGATCGATCCCAATTCCACCAACCAGGGCCACTTCTTCCTGACCGCGGCTCGGCTGAAGCCCGGCGTCTCGCTCGCCCAGGCCAACGCGCAGATGAAGCTCGCTTATAACGAATTCCGCCGCCGCTGGACCCTCGCCGATCCCAAAGCCAGCTTCGGTGTTCAGCCGCTCCGCGACTCCATCGTCGCCGACGCGCGCAAATCCCTCTTCGTCCTCCTCGGAGCGGTCGGCTTCGTCCTGCTCATCGCCTGCGCCAATGTCGCCAATTTGCTTCTGGTGCGCGCCACCGGGCGCAAGCGTGAATTCGCTATCCGCGCGGCTATGGGCGCCAGCCCCGCGCGCATCCTTCGCCAGCTTCTGACCGAAAGCATGGTGCTCTCGCTGACGGGAGGCATTCTCGGTCTGGTTATCGGATATGCGGGTGTGCGCGCGTTGCTCACGATCAGCACCGCCGACCTGCCGCTGGTGGGCGAAAATGGCGCATCGGTCTCGCTCGACTGGCGCATTCTGCTCTTCACCCTCGGGGTCTCGGTCTTCACGGGCATTCTGTTCGGCGTGTTTCCGGCGCTCTCTGCTTCGCGCCCCGACCTCAACACGACCCTGAAGGAATCCAGCAATCGGTCCGGCACCGGATTCCGCCAGGGCAAAGCCCGTGCTCTTCTCGTCATCAGTGAAGTTTCGCTTGCCCTGGTGCTGCTGATCGGATCGGCGCTGCTCATCCGGACATTCGTGGCACTACGGCACGTCAATCCCGGCTTCGATCCGCACAGCGTCCTCACCATGGAAATGTCGCTCACCGGCGACCGCTTTCAGAAAACCGCCGCCGTCGCGCAGCTCGTGTTCGAAGGCCGTCAACGCCTCAACGCCATTCCGGGCGTTGAAGCGTCAGCTTCCACCTGCTGCCTGCCACTGGAAGGGGGATTCGGACTGCCGTTCGATATCGTCGGCCGCCCGCACGGGAAGGATCCCAACACGGGCGGCGCAGGCTGGATCAACACCTCGCCTGGCTACTTCACGGTCTTCCACATCCCACTCCGCGGTCGCGACTTCACTGATCGGGACAGCGCGGCCGCGCCGCTTGTGGTCATCATCAACGAAAGCATGGCGAAAAAATGGTGGCCAAAACAAGATCCCATCGGCCAGCAGATCATCATCGGCCACAATATGGGACCGCAGTTTGAAGAAGGCCCGCGTCAGATTGTCGGCGTCTCCGGCGACATCCGCGATGGCGGCCTCAACCGCGATCCGCAGCCGGTCATGATCATTCCGCAGGCGCAGGTGAAAGACGAGATCGCCGCCCTCAACGCCGGCATCGCCCCCGTCGTGTGGATCGTGCGCACCCACGGCGACCCGCACCAGTACATCTCGTCTGTCACCGAGCAGCTGCGCCAGGCGAGCGGCGGATTCCCGGTCGCCCGCGTCCGCCCGATGACTGAAGTCGTCGCGGGTTCGACGGCGCGCGAAGACTTCAACATGCTGCTGCTCTCCATCTTCGCAGCCTGCGCGCTGATTCTGGCTGCTATCGGCATCTACGGGCTGATGGCCTACACGGTGCAGCAGCGTACCCAGGAGATGGGCATCCGCATGGCGTTGGGCGCCGACCGCTCCCGCATCCGTTCGCTGGTGGTCTGGAACGGCATGCGACTCGCCATTGTCGGCGTCGTGCTCGGCGTGGGAGCGGCTTTTGGACTTACACGGTTTATCGCCAGCTTTCTGTTCGGCGTCAGGACCTGGGATCCCTTTGTATTTGTAACCGTGCCGGTGCTTTTATCGCTGGTTGCGCTGCTGGCGGTATGGATGCCGGCGACGCGCGCCAGCCGCCTCGACCCCCAGCAGGCGCTTCGCATCGAGTAAGTTTCTCGCCGGTGAACTCACGAATGCCGGGGCGCCCGAATGCAAAATGGGGGTGGGAGGCAATCCGGTGATCGATGAAACAGCATCCGTGTTGCTGGACAATCCAATCTGGAGCGCGCTGACCACGGATCACGCTCATCTGGCGGTGGGCGGCGATCGGGCGCGGCGTTATCCGGAAGAAATCGGTCCGCTGAGCGGGATGCCGGCCCAGTCCAGTAACGGCTATGAAGCGCTTGTACCGCTGGTGGGTGCAGGCGGAATTGCGGTGCTCTTTTTCCGCGAGCCGCCGCGCGTGCCTGAGGGATGGACTCTGGTGCGGGGCGGAATGTTGATCCAGATGGTGGCGGCGGAGCCGAAGATGGCGGCGTGTACTCCGCCGGCCGATGTGGAGCTGCGAAAACTCACGCTCGACGATGCGCCGGCGATGGTGGAGCTGGCAAAGCTGACTGAGCCTGGACCGTTCCGGCTGCAAACCATGGAGTTGGGGACGTTCTTTGGAATTCTTGAGTCGGGCCGGTTGCTGGCGATGGCGGGCAAGCGTCTGCACGTGCCTGGCTTCGTCGAAGTCAGCGGAGTGTGCACACATCCTGACGCGCGCGGGCGCGGCTACGCGCGGCTGCTCATGTCGTGCGTGATGGAGGAGATTGTGGCGGCGGGGAAGACGCCGTTCCTGCACAGCTACGCGGGGAATCACGGCGCGATCCGCGTGTATGAGGCACTGGGCTTCCGCTTGCGGCAAAGTTTTGACCTCGCCGCCGTGAGGAAGGATGAGGAAAAGCCATCGGGCAGCAAGTTGTAGCGTTGGCGGATGATGGCGCGGCCGGCGGCGAGTCTAATGATGTGGCTGCGGCGAGCGTGCGGAAGGCTGGGAAGCATGGGCCAGGCGCTCGGCGATACAATGCGGCCTGGTTTTGGGTCGCGGTTGGGGAGGCGGAAGCGCATGAGGAAAGCGGTGCTGATAACGATCCTGGTGCTGGGCGCAGTGGTGGGCACGGCTCCGGCGAAGACGAAGAAGGAAGCGGCGCTGTCGAAGCTCTTCTGCCATGCGCAGTACGTCTACGTGCAGACGTCGGAGGGCGATCCGGATGCAGAAGTGGCGCGCGAGTATCCGGATGATTACAACGCGGCGATCGGCGTGGAGCAGCGGCTGCAACACTGGGGACGGTACAAGCTGGTTTACCAGCCGCAGCAGGCGGACCTGGTGTGGGTGGTGTGGAAGCAGCGCAAGGGCGGGAACCGGCTGCCAGGGCAGCCATCGCAGATGCCGCCCATGGCGCAGCCGCAGAATCCTGGAGGGCCGGGGCAGAATCCGGGTGGACCGGGAAGCGGGCCCGGACAGAATCCTGGAAACCCGAGGCAGAATCCTGGAGGCATTGGCGGACCGGACGGGGTTGGGGTTTCGAACGGAGGACCCGGAGTGGGGATGGTGTGGCCGGTGAACGATCAGCTGGCGGTGTATATGGGGCCAAGCGACGAGAGCCTGCAGTCGCCGATCTGGAAGAAGAGTGAGAAAGACGGGCTGAGCGAACCGGACATGCCGCTGTTTGGCAAGATCGCGGATGCGGTCGACGACGGGTGCTCGACGCAGAAATAGCAAAACCTCTATTGGAAATCGTCGGAGCCAATCTGGTGCGTCGTTATTTTTCGACGAAAGATTTGAGCCGCCCGAGCGCCTGATCCCATTGTGTAGAAATGTGGTCGAGGTAGTCGCGGAGCGCATGGACGGGTTCGGGATCGAGCTCAAAGAGAGCATGGCGTCCGGCGCGAACGCAGCGCACGATGCGGGCGCGCTCGAGAACGCGCAGGTGCTTGGTGATGGCCTGGCGCGTGAGATTCGCGCCGTGGGTGAGCTGCGCGATGGAGCAGGGGCGCCCGTGACTTAGCTTGCCGAGCAGGGAAAGGCGGGTGCGGTCGCCGAGTGCGGCGAACGCGCCCGCCTGAATGCCCGATCGCGGCCTGGGCTGTCGGGCACTGGGCGCACTGGTTCGCGCAGGGCTGACTTTGTTGCGGGGCCGGTGCTGGGGCCGGGTGCTACGGGTTCTGGGCGACATACGCCTCGATGTTTTTCATCTGCTGGGCCCAGCCGCCTTCGTTACGAGCGAAGGCTTCGTCGCGGCGATCGTCGGGCAGGTCGCTGAAGCCGGACTCGGTGACCTGGAGCAGGGTGCCGGTGGGTGATTTCTCAAGATGGAATTCGACGAGGGTGGGCGTTTCTTTGGTGTAGTCGACGGCAACGTCGACCGCATAGGGATGCCAGGTGAAGGCGAAGTACTGTTCGGGGTCGATGGCCTGGACGACGGCGGTGAAGGTGGCGTGCTCATAGCCGGGATGGGTGATCTGGCCGGTGGCGGCTTCGCCGACGCGGAAAGGCGCGTCGAGTTTGACGTGGAACCAGGAGCCGAACTCGTTATGGTCAGTGAGGGCGCGCCAGACCCGGGAGACGGGGGCTTTGAGCTCGACGGATTTCTCGATGCGGTCGGGTGTGCGGGTAGCGGTGGGCATAGGCAACCTCCGGGTTGCACGTTACGCCCAGCGCTTGTGGAAATGCAACCGGCAGGTTGCAGGAATCAGGTTGCAGGTTACAGGTTGCAGGTTACAGGTTGCAGGTTACAGGTCGCCCGTGCAGACGATCGAGCGGATTGGCGTGTGTTCAGGCGGCGGTGAGCAGGAGCGGCTCGCTTTTGGTGATCATGATGGTGTGTTCGTAATGCGCGGCGAGGCCGCGGTCGGCGGTGCGGACGGTCCAGCCGTCGCGGGCGAGGACCGATTTGCCGGAGCGGCTGGCGATGATCGGCTCGACAGTGATCACGAGGCCCTCGGTGAGGAAATCGGAGGCGGAGGGGTCGGGCCAGTTGGGCACGCTGGGCTTCTCATGGATGGTGCGGCCGATGCCGTGGCCGCACAGGTCGCGAATGACGTGAAAGCCGGCGGCGTTGACTTCGTTCTCAACGACGCGCCCGATGTCGCGGACGCGTTGGCCGGCGTGAGCCACCTGCATGGCCTGATGAAAGGCGCGCTGAGCGGCTGCGGCAAGGCGGTGGCCGATCGCGGATTCAGTCACGGGGGGCCCGACGATCACGGTCTCGGCGGCGTCGGCCATGAAGCCGTCTTTGGAAATGGTGACGTCAAGCTTGAGAAGATCGCCGTTGCGGAGACGGCGATTGGAGGGGATGCCGTGGACGATTTCGTCATTGACGCTGATGCAGCTCACGCCCGGAAACTGATAAACGGTGACGGGACCGGAGACGGCGCCGTTCTGGCGCATTACATCGCCGCCGATGTCGTCGAGTTCTTCGGTGGTGATACCAGAGCGAACGGCAGCTTTCATAGTTTCCAGCATCAGGCGCACGATGCGGCCGGATTCACGCATAGCGGCAAGTTCTTCGGGTGTATGAATCGACAAACCGGTGACCCCTTCCGTTCTCTATTGTCTCAGGTGACGGCGGAGAACCGGAACGTCAAGTTGCTCCCCGGGTTACTCGCCCAGGAGCAGGCGCTCCGTGGAAATGGCTCGGCCGGTGGAAGGGTCGCACTCGACGAGCAGGGCGGCCATGCGCGGGTCACCTTTGGCGGCTTCGAATTTGGAGGGCATGGAGGTGAGGAAGCGTTCCAGAACCAGCTCTTTCTCCACGCCAATGATCGAGTCGTACGGGCCGCTCATGCCCACATCGGTCTGGTAGGCGGTGCCCTGCGTGAGGACGCGGTCGTCAGCGGTGGGAATGTGGGTGTGGGTGCCGATGACGGCGGTGACGCGGCCGTCGAGATACCAGCCCAGGGCACATTTTTCCGATGTGGCTTCAGCGTGGAAGTCGACGACGATGACCTTGGCGGTGATCTCGCTGAGGAGTTTATCGGCGGTACGGAACGGGTCTTCGTTGTTGCCCATGAAGACGCGGCCCTGCAGAGAAACGACGGCGTAGTCAACGCCGGAATCGAGCCGGCCCTGGTAAACGCCGTAGCCGGGCGTGTTGGGCGCGTAGTTGGCAGGGCGCAGAATGCGGCGGGCGCGATCGTGGCTGTCAGGAGTTGCGGACCGCAGGTAGTCGATGATTTCTTTCTTGTCCCAGATGTGATTGCCGGTCGTCAGAACGTGCGCGCCGAGGTCGAACAGCTCATCGGAAAGCGCGGGCGTGAGGCCGAAGCCGCCCGCGGCGTTTTCAGCATTGATGATGACGAGCGAGACGCTGCGCCCCTGGATGATATGACCGATATGTTCACGGACGATGCGGCGGCCGGCGCTGCCGAAGACATCGCCAACGAAGAGGATGCGCATGAAAAAAAGATTACAGGGTACGGGGTGCAGGGTACAGCGGACAGGGAACGGGGATTGTTACAGATTTCATCCTCTGTGGAAAAAGCTATGGTAGGTTGAATCAATGGCCGCAAATACCCGATTCGCAACTGGCGTTCACGCCATGGTCCTGCTTGCTGCCGAACCGGATGGACTGCAGACCTCGGAAGATGTTGCCAGCAAGCTCAGCATCAATCCTGTAGTGATCCGGCGGGTATTTTCGCTGCTGCACCGCGCCGGTTTATTGGAAAGCCAGAAGGGTCCGCATGGCGGGTCGCGGCTGGCTAAACCGGCGAAGGCCATCACACTGGCTGACATTTACAAGGCGCTGGATGGCGGAGATGTTTTTCATACCGCGACGTTCTCCGGACAAACGGCGAAGGTGGGATCAGCGCTCAAGAAGGTCTTTGAAGACACGGAAACCGCTTTGCGCGATGAACTGGAGAAGACGCGACTGAGCGATCTGGCCAAGAAGGCCGGGAAAAAGGCAAAGAAGTAGAAAGGCAGCCCGCTAGCGGGTAGCCTGTAGCCGGTAGTCTTGCGGCCACCAGATTTGCTTCGACATGTATTTGTGGCTGCCTATGGGAACACGGCAGGGATCGCAGCGTGTCCGCCGGCGCATCGGAGGAACAATCAACGCAGGTTGTCTTCAGGCGGCGAGCGGCCTGCGCGAGTCCTTGAGCCATCGTGCGATGAGAACGAGGGCGATGAGGATCAGCGAGACGGTGAGGCCGATCCACAGGCCGGAGAGTCCCCAGCGAAAGTGGAAGCAGAGGAGCGCGCCGAAGGGCAGGCCGAGGATCCAGTAGCCGGTGAGGTTCATCAGCATGGGGAACCGCGTCTCACCAAGGCCGCGCAGCGCGCCGGTGGAAACGGTCTGGATGCCGTCGAAGATCTGAAAGCCGGCAACGATGGCTAGGATGTGGGCGCCGAGGGCGAGCACCTGAGGGTCGCGCGTCCAAATCGAGATGATGGGCCGCGGAATGACGAGAAGCAAAACGGCCATGGCGGCCATGAATCCTGCGCCGAGACCGATGGAGAGCAGGCCTGCACGCCGCGCGCGCGCCGGATTGCCTGCGCCGATGGCGTGGCCGACGGCAACCGCGGCCGCCGCCGAGATGCCGAGCGGAACCATATAGGTGTAGGCGGCGCAGCTGAGCACGATTTCGTGGGTGGCCAGAGAAATGGCAGTCAGGTGCGAAGCCATGACCGTGGCTCCGCCGAATGCCGCAACTTCAAGGACGACCTGCGACGCCGCGGGCAAGCCAAGCTTGAGAAGAGCACGGATGCGCGCGAAGTCGGGTGCGGGCCAGTGTGCGAAGAGGGCGTGACCGCGGCCGTTTTCGTGCGCCCATGCGGCGTAGACAAGCACGGCGGCCATGTAGATGCGGGCGAGGACCGTGGAAAGCGCGGAGCCGCGCACACCGAGGGCTGGAAAGCCGAAGTGGCCGTAGATGAGGAGCCAGTTGAAGGCGAGGTTGACGAGGTTAGCGCTGATCAGGGCGAATGTGACGGGGCGAACGCGGCCGACTCCCTGAAGATAGCGGCGGAATCCGCCGTAGACGAGCAGCGGGAACGTGCCCCAGTTGAGAAGCAGGACGTAAGGCCGCGTTAGAGACGCGACCACGGGATCGACGCCGTGGCCGGTGAAGATGTGCTGGGCGGCAAGCATACCCAGCATGAGCACCGGCGTGAAGGCAAGCGCGATGTACATGGCCTGGGCGAGGGAGCGGTGACAGTCGTCGAAACGGCCGGCCCCCCAGGACTGCGAGACGAGTGTGTCGAGGCCGAGCAAAAGGCCGATCCCGAACAGCGAAGGAGCGTAGTAGATGGCGTTGCCGAGTCCGACGGCGCCGATAGCGGCAGGCCCAAGGCGGCCCACCATGATGAGGTCGACGATGGTCATCGTCATCCAGCCGAGTTCGGAGAGGACGACAGGGATGGCAAGGGCAAGGAGTGCGCGGAGTTCTTCGCCGATATTGACGGGGCGCTGGTGCTGCTCGAAGACCTCAATTTCCGCTGACGGCGCATCACTGGCGCGGACGGGCATGTCGGGCAGCTGGCCGGCCTGAATGTCGTCGGAGCGCGTGTCGGAGGACATGGCGATTGCCTATTGTAGACGGCTCCCGGGGATGGTCCCAGGGCGCGGCAGCGGGCGGCAGAGAAGCAAGGCTAAAGTGATAGATTTGAGGTAGCGCGCCCATGCGAGCGGTGCCGCGACGAAGTGGCGCTGCGGTGCGGAGAGATGGCCGAGTGGCTGAAGGCGCACGCTTGGAAAGCGTGTTTAGGGGAAACTCTAACGTGGGTTCGAATCCCACTCTCTCCGCCAGACACCTTGCGCATCTTCCTGACTCGACTGTAAGTTTCGGAAAATAAATAAGTTGAGCTGGAATCCGTTCTTGCCGAATTGTCCGTTTTGACCGCCCAATTGGCTCTTTTCGGCTCTTTTTGCATGACAACGGAGGGGGTGCATGACAACGCAGTGGCGCGGGCGGTTCCACCGCGTTCCTGAATGGGCATCGGAGATCGGCATCTCCGGCTGTGGTGCCTCTCAGCGTTTCAAAGGGCCTCTTTGGCCTCAAGAGCCAGAATTACCGTGGACCTCGTCGTGAGCGCAGGAACTGGCGAGAGTTCATTGCCGGAATAGCCGTATTAGAATCGCCACATTATTTGACACGCCCGCTTTTCCGCTTTGTTCATGGCTCTTTCGCGGATGAAAGGTTCGGGCGCTATGGACATCAGGACAATCGCCAGCCACCGTTCGCGGTGGCCCATCCAGTGTTCCCCGTGAACCCAGGGTGTTTCCGTCGGTTCTGGTGGCTTCGTGAGGTCGAACAGATCTTTCGAGTTGAAATTCCTGGGCAACTTGATAGCTGAGGGCGGAATAGCCCGCAACTCACCTCGGGTGATTAAGCGCACTCCGTTAAGCAATTCGGGAACGGCAGAAGGGGAAATCGAAGATCCAGGAACTTCGCCGCGGCTCTGCCAGAACTTCAGAATGATTTCGGCGACGCCATCGCTTAGGCGGCCTGTTCTTCTCTCTTCAGCGCGCCGCTCGTTGCTTCCGCGTTGTCGTTCCTTTTTCGCCTTTCTTGCAAGCATCTTCCTCTGGGACTGACCCGCCCGCAGCTCTTCGCGCTCGTCCTCGGAAAGCGATGCCAGCTTGATGTAGGTGTCAATGGTGGTGGGCTTCGAATCCAAGTCCCTGGCCAGTCCCCTGATCGAGCAGCCAAGACTGACGAGCTTAGCCAGTCGGTCTCCCCGCTTCGGAACGTCCCACGATTCCCAGTGCCTCTTCAATTCAGCAATCAGTCGTCGGGCTTCGGGCTTTGAAGCGGCGGTTCGATGGTCCGTTTTCCTCTCTTCGCAGCGATTCTCAAGCTTCAATTGGAAGCCTCCTTCAGCTCTAACCGTTCCTCCACGAAACGAAACAGATGGTTTTGTACAAGCCTGCTGTAAGGGGCCCGGGCAATTTCCCGCAAGTGAACCACAGGCTCTTCTCCGCAGCGGCAGCGTCGCACATACAACCGCATCAGGCGTCGGAGCTCCTGACTATTGGGCAGTTCGTAACCAAAGCCCTCTAGGATTTCCTGCGTGAGATCGGTCAGAGTGTTGATAACCATCTGTTGGTACCGCTTCGGGTGGTCGACCAGGATCGGCTTGAAATAGAGAAGATTGAACTTCATCCAGCGAAGGTGGGCTTTCCACTGCTTGCGAAGAACGACGAACTGTTCTTCCGATTTCACGCGGACGTAGAGACGATTAGCGCGCTTCATAATGCGTTCCAGCGAACAGACGACGCGCGCTGTGTCAGCCTTGAATCTGGCGATGCTGATTCTGTCTAGTCCGAATCGGCGCTTCGTCGCCTCACCCCATTTTCGAGCCTGCGCGGTCCTGTTGCGATACAGCTTCAGGTTCACTCTTGCTGACAGAATGGCGGTTCGCACATCCATGAAGTTCATGTGGGCGCGGCCGCCAGCCGCCTTCTTCGGACCAAGCTGCGTCCAGAGCTGCTGAATTCGGTTCATCATGTCCGGATTCAGTGTGCCGATGTCGTACCCTCGGGGCAGGGGATGAAGCCAGAAGGGGTATGAAGTAGAAGGCCTAAGTCCATTAATTCTGGTGAGATTCGCTTGAACGATGAAGTCGAGCCCCGGCCAAATACATGCGATCTGAGGCTTGGTGAGACGGACGTCTACGGCAGTAGGATCGTTATCCAAATCGGGCCGGCTGAGCCGCCTGATCTGGCTCAGATTCTCTTGGCAACACGATATGGATCATCCGTTTTCTCGTCTGTGATAGGAATCACCTTGGGCATCGTGGAAGCGAAATTCGCGCGAGCCGTGATCGAATCAATCAAGCGCAACTGCAAGAATCGCAGGGTTCGGCTGAATTTCAGAAGGGTCTCAAGCTCCATCTCGAAATCGCAGAGACCTCACTCGCTCTCTTCCGTAAAGCGTTTGACCTCGAAGGCAAGATTTCAGACTGAGGTACTACCGGAGTTCTTGAATATCGGTCACGGCGAATCCCGCTTCGTTACGCCGTCACTGGACCTTGTGGATTCCGCGTAGTGCGCTTGAGCGCTTCATCGGGGAACATCGTCCACGGTAGTCGTGTATTTTCAGGCATGGCCCCAGCGCTGAGGCGATCCGGGAAATACGGTGACTCTCTTGCACTCGTGCTGCTCCTCCCACACTGCAAGGCTGCCATCGGCGGCGGAAGCGATCTTCGATTCTCCGCACTGAGCGCAGAAAGTTTTAATCAGGAGACGCCCATCCACACGAACGGTTTGGCGGTTGAACCGGTCAGTTGGTTGCGGCATCTGGACTGATTCGCGGGACATTGACCCAAAAATAATGGAACGTTTTGGCGAGAGAGTCAACAACCGTGTGTGACACATTTTTGCATTCCGTGAACTGGAATCGACCCAAGAAAAAAGCGTCAACCTCATCCAACGCACCGATGAAGAGCAGGTTCTGGTCCGTGGCGATGAATGGTCTCGGCCAAGCGGAAGTAGCACTTGTGCTTGCCGGTCACGGCTTCGAGAAGGGTGTGGTCGGCTCGTTCTGCTTAAAGTGGGGCACATCGATAGTCGTAGGACCCGTTCGACGCCAATCCGTGCCGACGGTTGTCGGTCTGGCATGCCGCAATCTGGCTCGAAAAATTCTTCCGATTCGAGCGCACTCGTAAAGTGGACTACTGACCGCGTCCCAATGTAGCGTGGAAACTTCCTCGAGGAGGTTCAATGCTCCGTCGCGACTTTGTCCGCGCGGTCCTGACCGTCAGTGTCGCGCCCAGGCTTCTACTGTCCCAGCAGCAGACTACGCCTGCTCCGCCTCCTCCCGCTCCGGTGCCCTGGCTGCTCGGTCTCAACCCGCGCACGCCTCTGCCTCACGTCGAAGTTGCCGAAGACATCGCCGCATCCGAATTGCGCTTCTTCACCCCAGTCCAGATGCAGACACTGTCCCGGCTGGCCGATGTTCTCGTGCCACCCGTCAGCGGCAAGCCCGGCGCACTGCAGGCACAGGTTCCAGCGTTCCTTGACTTTCTCATCAGCGTCTCTCCCGACACTCGCAAGCAGGTCTACGCCGGAGGCCTCGAATGGCTCGAGTCCGAGGCGCAGAAGAAGTGCCACTCGTCATTTGCAAAACTGGAAGACGCACAAGCCGGCGCGCTGATCGCCCCTTGGCTCCGTACCTGGATGAGCGACCATCCTCCGGCCGAGCTTCACGCCGACTTCATCAACATAGCCCACGACGAGATTCGGACGGCGACAGTCAACTCGCGGGAGTGGTTTGAAGCTACAACCTCTGCTACCGAGCCGGATCCGTACAATAGCTCGCTCTACTGGTACCCGATACAGCCCGACCTTGCCCATGCTGCCTGCTCCACAATCCCGCCGCACGTGCAGTCTGTTCCTAAGTCCGATCACCCGTTTCCGTCTTATCCTCGCTAACAACCATGGGACCAATGAACGATACTTCGATTGTCCAGGAAACCTGGGACGTCCTCATCATCGGGTCCGGCCACGCCGGTGGCATGGCGGCCAAGATCCTCACCGAATCCGGCATACGCTGTCTCATGCTCAACGCCGGCCCCGTGGCCGACGTGACCCGCGACGCCCAGGACAAGCATTCCTATGAACTCCCTTACCGTGGCTTCCGTCCCCCCGGCCGCCTCGAGCACGTATTCCAGGCGAACGAATACAACGCCAATGTATGGGTCGACGAGCAGGAAGTCCCCTATACCTTCGAGCCCAGCCAGCCCTACAACTGGGTACGCGTACGGCTCTTTGGCGGCCGATCCCTGTTCTGGTCGCGCCAGTCCTTCCGCCTCAGCGACTATGAGTTCAAGGCCCACTCGCGTGACGGATTCGGCGAGGACTGGCCCATCAGTCATTCCGACCTCGCTCCCTACTACGCGCGCGTTGAGGGCATTTTCCAGGTTATCGGTGCTCTCGATGGTCCGCCGCAGATGCCCGATGGCAACTTCCTGATCGACAGCAAGCCGTGGTGCCCGGCAATGCAGCGCTTCATCGCGGCTGGCAAGTCAGTTGGCATGCCTGTCTGCAAGCAGCGCGCCGCTCTCGGCCGCGACGGTCTCGCCAGTTCCGTCAACCTGCTGCTGCCCGACGCTGAGCGCACCAGGAAGCTCACTTCACTCGCTAATGCCGTCGTCCGTGAGATCACCGTCGACAAAAACACAGGCCAGCCCAATGGCTGCCACTTCGTCGACCGCCTCTCTCATCGCGAGATGGCCGTGAAAGCACGCGTGATCGTTCTCGCCGCCGGCACTCTTGAGAGCACGCGCTTGCTGCTCAACTCCAATATCGCGAACTCCAGCGGCGTGGTCGGCCGCTACCTGATGGACCAGGTCTATGGACCCGGGCTGATATGCTCGGTCCCTGAAGCAAGAAACGGGCACTCTCGTGACGTTATGGGCAGCCGCGCCATCATTCCGCGCTTCCGTAACATCGACACCAGAGCTCCCAACTTCCTCCGTGGCTACGCGTTTAACGTCACCGCCAGCACCGGCCCCGTGAGCGCACGCAACTTTACCGCGTTCGGCGCCGACTTGCAGCGCAAGCTTGATGAGTACGACGGCAGCGGATTCTACATGACACTCATGGGCGAGGTGCTGGGCCGCTACGAGAATCACGTGCGCATCGACTCCACCCGAAGCGACGCCTGGGGTATCCCGGTCCTGCACGTTGACACGAAATATACCGACAATGAATTGAACATGGCAAAGGATGCCGTCGACACTGCCTCAGAGGTCGTGCAGGCCGCGGGCTTCGAAATCCTGGCGAAGAACTCGGCACCCAATCCGCCCGGCTACAGCATTCACGAGGTGGGCACCTGCCGTATGGGCAACGATCCGAAGAAAAGCGTGATCAACAAATTCAACCAGAGCCACGACCACAAGAACCTGTTCATCGTCGACGGTGCCTGCTTCACGAGCGCTGGCTGGCAAAACCCCACCATGACCATCTTGTCGCTCTCGATGCGCGCCTCCGAGTACCTGGTTGGCGAAATGATTCGCCAGAACCTCTGACCGCCGCGGCATCCCGAATGGCAGAAGCGAACCGCTGACGAACGCCGCGTTTGATTTCGGTACCGGAATGTCGGCTCGTGGCACCCTCTCAGTTACCCGACCGCGGTTGGCCCGCCAATACTCACGCAATGTCTCGAGCGGCTTGTCAGTCAGTGTTCGATCCGGGTGCCTCGAGTCGCAAACGGCGAACGCAGCTGCTATGGGCCGCCGCCATCATCCGGCCTGGAGAAAAACTGGCATTAGACGGGCGAATCGGGAAAAAGTCATCTGCAAATGTGAAGAGCTTGTCAACAGGAATATGAATTTCGAGATTCTTTACCCAAAGTTTTCCTATCGCATGCGCGTAAGTTATTGATTCTTCGTTAGAGCGGGCTAGGCCCCGCAGTGTCCGGAAATGGACTCACGATTGCAGCAGGGAGCCCAAACAGCTTTCCCCCAAGCTGTCCTTCCCTCGCTCCTGATTTCGTACAAATCTTTGATTTCGCTTTGGTTGCAGCAGTAACCAGCCGCCTCCGAAGGGAGCCGGCTTTCCCGTTGACTCGGGTGCCGCTTCTGCAGTTTGCACCTGCGGTTGTGATGAAGGCGATTCTTTGACCCACCTCGAATGGAGGAAGCGATGAAGCGACTCACTTTGCGGTTCATCATCCTGGCGGTCGCCGCGGTATCCACCATTGGCGCTTTAACCTGCCCAGCCTCAGGTCAGGCAACCAACACAGGCACCGTGGTCGGCGAAATTACTGACCAAAGCGGAGCTTTGGTTCCGGGCGCAACGGTGATGATGAACGATTCTGCTGCCGGCGTGAAGCTGACGAAAACCACGAATGCCGACGGCAAGTATGCCTTTACGACTGTCCCCCCTGGAACTTACACCATCACGGTCAGCAAAGCCGGATTTTCAACGGAGAGAACGGATAACCAGGTCGTGGACATTGGATCTCAGCTCACGGTGAATTTGTCACTCAAGGTCGGCGGCGGATCAGTTACGGTCCAGGTGCAGGCCACCGGCACCGAGCTGCAGACACTCAACTCCACCGTGGGACAGACGATTTCGGGCGAGGCGATTGATTCTCTGCCCAGCCTCAACCACGACGTGAACACATTTACTTCCATGCAGCCGGCGGTCGATCCGGCTGGCAACGTAGCCGGGGCCGTCAACGATCAGAGCACGTTTCTGCTGGACGGCGGTCAGATTACCAACGATATGGACGGCAGTATGGCCGTCTACACCGGCAGCTTCGCTGGCGATCCAACCGGAGTCTCCGGGGCCAACGGTGAGCTGGCTGCAGGGCCAACCGGTGTAATGCCCACTCCTCAGGACAGCGTAGAGGAAGTCAAAGTCAACACCGCCAATCAGACAGCAGACTTTGACAACTCGGCCGGCGCTCAGGTGGAATTTGCCACTCCGCGCGGAACCAATCAGTGGCACGGCGGCGCTTACGAGTATTACCTCGACAACGGTTTCGATGCGAATACCTGGAACAACAACCAAACCGCCACGCCCATCAACCAGTTTCACTACAGCCGCTTCGGCGCCAAGGCCGGCGGCTTCATTCTCCCCGCGTTCTGGGGCGGCCGCACCTACTTCTGGGGCTTTTATGAGGGGTTTCGCTACCCGCAGGCCGAAACCTGGGAGCGGGCTGTGCCTTCCGCCAATATGGAAGCTGGCCTGCTGACTTTCAACGGTACGACCTACAACATGAAGACGCTGGATCCGCGCGGCATCGGCATTAATCCCGATGTGCAGGCCATGTGGACCAAGTACATGCCCGCGGGCAACGATCCAACTTGCGGTGGAAACGCCGGTTCGGAGTGCGACGGTGTCAACGAGATCGGCTTCAAGGGCAATCTCCTGCTCCCGCTGAGCAGCAACGATATGGCCTTCCGCGTCGATCACGCCTTCAGCTCCAAATGGAACTGGTTCTCCAGCTATCGATACTACAAGCTGACCCAGGCCTATTCGACCCAGGTCGATATTGGAGGCTTCTTTTCCGGCGATAAACTCGGGGTTCCGACTTCGGTGGCGCAGCGGCCCCAGCAGCCCTGGTACTTCGTGACCGGCCTGACCACCAGCATCACCGCCAACACCACCAACGACCTTCACTACAGCTTCCTCCGTAACTACTGGTCCTGGTCCGATCAGAACGCCCCGCCCCAGATTTCCGGCCTGGGAGGCGCGTTGGAACCTTTTGGCGAAACCGAAACCAATGTCCTGGCGCCGTTCAACGTCAATACCCAGAACATCCGGACTCGCTTCTGGGATGGACAGGACCATTTCATCAGCGACAACGTCTCCATGCTGAAGGGCAATCACCTCCTCCAGTTCGGCGGCCAGTATCAGCACAACTGGGACTACCACCAACGCAGCGACAACGGCGGCGGCATCAATTTCACGCCGACGTATCAGCTGGGTGATTCCTCCGGCGGTGGCCTGGTGGAATTCTCGGCTCTGGCCGCTTCGGGGTATCCCACCTCGACCACAGCGGCCCGCGACGCCGCGGCGGTGTACGGGATCGTGACCGATTCGCAGATCGCCTACACCCGCTCCGGAAACGGGACTCTGAATCCGCCTCTGACCCACGCCTTCGACCAGACCACCATCCCTTATTACAACGTCTACTTCAGCGACACCTGGCACATGAAGCCAAGCTTTACTTTCACCTATGGCATGGGCTGGACGCTGGAGATGCCACCGACCGAGGCGGAGGGCAAACAGACCATCCTGGTCGACCAGGCGAACGAACCCATCCGTTCCGCCGACTATCTGGCCGCGCGTAAGACTGCCGCGGAGCAGGGTGCGATTTACAACCCCGAAGTCGGCTTCACCCTGGTGCACAACGTGGGCAATGGTTATAAGTACCCCTATGACCCGTTCTACGGTTCGTTCAGCCCGCGGGTCGGCGTCGCGTGGAATCCGAGCTTCTCCAAAGCCACCGTCGTCCGTGGCGGCTACGGACGGATTTACGGCCGCCTCAACGGCGTGGATCTGGTTCTGGCGCCGCTGCTCGGTTACGGCATCATCCAGGCGGTTCAGTGCCGGCAGAATTTCATGACCGGGGTCTGCGGACCAACCAATCCGACCGTGGCCAATGCGTTCCGGATTGGCGTGGACGGGAATTCCGCTCCTTTGCCGACCCCCGCGGCGCAGCTCGTGCAGCCAGCCTATCCGGGTTACAACTCGATTGCCGGATCGGCCAGCGAAGCGATGGATCCGCAATTCCGTCCCAATGTCAGCGATACCTTCGACCTGACCGTGCAGCGGCAGATCGGCCAAAGGTCAATCTTCGAAGCCGGTTACATTGGGCGGCTGATTCACCACGAATACCAGCCGATCAACCTCAACGCGGTGCCTTACATGATGTCGGTCGGTGGCCAGCAGTTCCAGAGCGCCTATCTGGCCCTGGAAAAGTACCTCGGCTGCACCACTTCGTTCGGAGCCTGCGGCGCCAGTGTTCCGGCGCCGGGTTCAGCTGGTTACTCCAGCTGGCTGGCTTCGGTGAGCTCTCAGCCGTTCTTTGAAGCAGCCCTGAAGGGCACCGGATATTGCAATGGCTACTCCAGCTGCACTGCGGCCGTCCTCGACCAGGAAGGCCCCAACGGAACCGGGAATCTCCTGTATCAGGAAGTCTGGAATATGTGGTCCGATCTGGATGCGGGAAACGCGGGGGCCAATCCAGGCTTCAACTTCCCTCGCACCATGATGAACACAGCTATCCCCACCTCAACAACCTTTGGTGGTAACGGCCAGTTCTCCAGCGGCGTCGCTGAGAATGCCAGCACCGGCTACGGGAACTACAACGGCGGCTTCATCAGCTTCGGTACCCGCGGATGGCATGGGCTCACCATGCAGCACAACTTCACCTGGAGCAAGGCGCTGGGCACCGGAGCCGTCGTCCAGGCGTCCAGCGAATACACCCAGAACGATGCCTTTAACCTGGGCGCCATGTACGGTAACCAGTACTTCTATCGGAAATTCGTCTACAACACCTATATTGTCGCCTCCGAGCCGTGGTTCAAGGGCCAGAACGGCCTGTTGGGCCGGGTGGCCGGCGGCTGGACTCTCGCTCCGATCTTCACCGCCGGCTCCGGACCGCCGGTCTATTGCAACACCTGGACCGATGCCCAGAGCTGGGGCTCGGCTGACGGCGTTGACTATGCCAGCAACGAGCAATGCGTCTTTACCACTCCTTACAATGCCGGACATTCCGCGCACTTCGGCGTGACGGGCGGAACCGATGCTTACGGGAACTCCATCGGCACCAGCACTTCGGTGACACCGGTGAACCTGTTCAAGAATCCGGTAGCTGTCTGGAACCAGGCGCGCGCACCCATGCTGGGCCTCGACACCAAGAACCCTGGGGCGGGTCCGTTTACCGGTCAGCCTTATTGGAACCTCGACGGTCAGGTGAAGAAGGACATCCGGATTGCCGAGTCGACTACCTTTACCTTCTCGTTCATCGCAACCAACATGCTCAATCACCGGCAGTTCAACGATCCCTTAAGTATGGGGCCGTACACGTCCGCGACCTGGGGCGTGCTGAATTCCCAGGCCAATACACCACGTCAGATGGAATTCGGAGGACGCATCACCTTCTGAGGCAGGTTCCTGTCGTGCAGGCAGGGCGGAGGGCATGGCCCTCCGCCCTTGTACGGAACTGTTTGAGCAGGGTGGATGTCGGTGCTCGCGCTGCTCCGAGGGCAAGCGAGAAAGAGGCCGGACCTGGAACAACCCCGACCTGCACGACACGACAGTCCTCAACACAGGCGTTCACCATCACAGAGACAGGCATCCCGCGGGGCCGTCATTCGCAACTTCGAGACACCTGGGCCTGTGATTTAGCCTGACTCACAATTCCTTCCAGCCGGCGTGTGTTCTTTATGTTTTGCCCATCTCATGACCTGACCTTGCTCAGCCAGGACAATATTGCTGAAAAGATCCTCGTTCAACACTCGGTGGGCACGATGGAGGGCGGCGGAGCCGCCGCCGGGTGGGTATGCTCCGTGGAGTGACTTCTGTCAGGGACAGGGGCGGGGGGCGCAAACGTGGGGGTGAGGTGGAATCCCGCAGGCGACCTGAACGGGAGGAAGTTGAACCGGGGTATTTCCTTCTATAAGGACAGACGGGGGAGAGAGCAGCAGTTTTTGTAGTGTCGGGTGCTTCCTGTTCTCCACCCGGGAAGGATGCGCGGCGGCCTCAACCGCGGCGCAGGGTTCCCGCCTTTGTCCCGCGCAGGAGAGCAGGTAGAGAGCGGAAGGGGGAGGAGCCTGGAAGGGGGAAGAAGGGCAGAGAGGCATGACCAGGCTCCGGAGAGGGGGAAGGTGCTGAGCGGAGGAGGCTTGGGGCTGGATGGGCGTGGAGCCGCGGGAGCGATTCGCGAAGGTGGGGGTTAACGGGACCCTAAACAGGCACCTGGTCTGTCGACGGTTGACGTTGGAATCAAAAAATATGGCTGATCCGTGTCCTCAATCGATACCCCGGTGCCTTCGTTCATGACTTCGACCCCGAGGATTGGCGCCGGCCAGCGCGCCGTACTCGTTCGAGGCGGACAGGGTGATGTCGAAGGGCAGGATCTGGTCGGAGTACCAGGGGGTGGCCAGCTCGGAGAGGCCGCCGACCGAAGTCAGAGGCTCGTCGTCGATGGCGCCGATGGTGGCGCCGAGGGTCGGGCCCACGTCGCGCGTGATGCCGGCCTGGAAGATGGCCGTGGCCGAGACCGAATCCGGATCGAGGTACTGGGGACGAATCTCATCGGCCTGGGCCACGAACTTGCCGCGCGCCTGGTAGAAGAGATAGAGCGGCACGGTGTAGTTTTGGCAGGAACTGACCGCAGGTCCACACTCAGGCTGTAAGTTAATCCGGGGCTGGCCTGGTTGACAGGGAAGCCTCTCAAGAGGTATGAGTATATGAGTAAGACAGTGTGCAATCCCTTCAGCTCTCGCTTCGGCGCCGCCCTCCGCCACCAGTCCGCCGCCCATTTCTTCGGCAGCCTTATTCGGGAGCGCCGGCTCGATCTCGGGCTGTCCACCGAGGATGCTGCCCGACTGGCCGGCCTGCAGGACTCCGAGTGGGCAGCGGTGGAGGAAGGCAGCGTGCCCGCCGACCCATTGCGGCTTCGTCCCATGGCAGATGCCCTCGAGATGAGCTGGGACGGGATGGTGGCTCTGGTGATGATCTGCCGTGGAGCGTGGGAGGAATAACAGAAGGGCCAGAGCCGGGCTCTGGCCTCCCGTACTTATAACCGTATAAGCTCACCTCGGGGAAGGAGGTGAGGACAATCAGGAAACCCGAAGCAACCGAGGTCAAGCGCATGAATCTGAACGTCCCCATCGAGCTCCATAACCAGTTCAAATCAATCACCGCCGGACAGGGCGAAAACATGACGGACGTGCTGATGCGGTTCATCAAGGACTACGTCAGAGAGCACTCTTCTTCGAAGCCGAAAGGGCGGCGCCCGTGAAGCGCGTCGCTCTGTATATGAGGGTCTCGACCGTCGACCAGCATCCCGAGACTCAGACTCTCGATCTTCGCCAGTTGGCTTCCCAGCGCGGCTTCGAAATCGTTCAGGAGTACACGGACCGGATCTCCGGCGTTAAGGCCCGCCGGCCCGGCCTCGACCAGCTGATGCGGGATGCCCGCCACGGATGCTTCGACGTGGTCCTGGTGTGGGCCTTCGACAGGATCGCAAGGTCGGTCCGGCACTTCCTCGAGATCGTCGACGAACTGAACCGC
The DNA here is from genome assembly GCA_963788905.1 of uncultured Acidobacteriaceae bacterium. GTDB lineage: Bacteria > Acidobacteriota > Terriglobia > Terriglobales > Acidobacteriaceae > Palsa-343. The sequence goes on along the minus strand of CAWBIO010000008.1, from coordinate 4,184 downwards.
CTCGGCATCGAGTTCATCAGCTTCCGCGAGCAGATCGACACCGGCGGCCCGCTGGGCCGCGCGGTCATCATCATCGTCTCTGCAGTGGCCGAGCTCGAACGCAACCTGATCATCGAGCGGGTGCGCGCCGGCATGCGCCGCGCCCGCCTCGAAGGCCGGCCCATCGGACGCCAGCCCCTCGACCTCGACCGCGCCGCCATCCTCCGCGATCGCCAGCACGGGCAGAGCCTCGGCCAGCTGGCAAAGAGCTATCGGGTCTCACGGGCCACCATCCACCGTGTCATCCATCAGCACGCTCCGTCCCTGGAGCAATCTGCATGAAAGGGCTGACTCTCTTCCTCGCAGGTCTCCTGATCGGCGTTCTCTATGGCAGACAGAACCACTCCGCGGCCACCGAAGTCGCGGTTGACGTCGAAGATCTCCTCTCCTCCTCCGCCTTCCCCAGCACCATCCGCCTCCGTGCCCGGCCTGTTTCAAAAGGGTCGGAAAATCCCGCCCGCTAAACCCCAACAAATCAAGGGCCGGATCTCCACGATCCGGCCGTTCCATAAGGTATGGCTTGGGAATCAGCAACATGGTGCCGCCTATTACGCGTAGTCCTACCACTGCTTTTGCCCTAATCAATGACGTGTCTTCCTGAAATCGTGCGAATACGCCATCCTTGGCTACATTGTGCTCCAACCGGCGTCTCGAACGCAGCCAGCTGATGTTATCGAAATTCCGTTGAGTCCTTTGGTTACACATTTCTCCGCAACGCAGCACTACGGAGTTCATCATTCATACCAAGAGGGCGACGGTATGACTCCCTTCGATGGTCCCCGTTTTACCAGCTCTAGACATCTTTGGGAGACTGCGAGCTCCAGGAAATTACCTGCGCCAAATATCACTCTAGCCCGCTGCCCGAGCGGCTTGGCATAGGCAGCATAACCGTAACCGAGCCGCTCAGGGCCGTGTGCAGAGGGGATTCATTCGTTTCACCGTCACTCGGTCATTGTGGCCACCTACTGACAAGCCGCCGCGAACTGGACTCCGTCCAAACGAACTGCAATAGTTGTCCCATTGGGTTGGATCACGATGCGGCCAATGATCACCCAGCCGCCATACGTGTTGACCGCCCATATCCGATAGCCGTAGTCAACCTCGTAGTTGACTCCGTTGACAAAGCACGTCGTCATGACCGGGACTGGCGGAACACCATATTGGACGGTAAGAAAGTGAGCTTCGGTGAACGTCCTGGCGTCGGCTTGCTGCGCCGACAGGATCCCTGCGATCACCAGCATAGAGATTGCGACTCCGATCAAGCGTTTCATGTTTCGTCTCCTTTTCCTTCGGATATGAGAGCGATCTGGCCTTCCAAACCATTGTTCTCGGTCTGATACGCGATGTTCCGGGTAGAACGGGGTCATGGGGTCGGTAATTTAATCGGGCGGTCTTGTCTGAGTGCTTCGCCAGAATTGGTGGAACTCCTATTGGGTCGATCTCCTTCGGAGTTGCTAAAACCCTCAACTCCAAGCGCAGGTAAGACAGGGCTCGTGGGGAGAACTTGCTCCGAATGATCTAACCCGCTCCCTGTGCCAACGGTGAAACGGTTTACAGCTGTCCCCGACACTCTCGAACCGGCCAGCCCGCTGTTAATCAGAAGCCCAGTTGCCCGAACGAAATCGATTGCGATTTCCAAGGACATCCGGTTACCATCTCGTAGACCGCGCCAAAACAACCTCCCCCAGACTCACCCACGCGCTCGCTGGAGGTTCTTTTGACGATGCAGTCGATCATGTCTGTTCGCAGACTCGGACTCTTCCTTCTCCTTGCTATATTGGTCGCCCCGTCCCAAACAATCCATCGACGTCACAGAAACGCTTCGGACAAGCCCCCGACCGAAGGCAGTACGGTGGGCTATATCGACGAGGCAATTGTCGGCTCTCAGGTTCGCATTCGGTCCGACGCTGCGCTCGGCGACACCCAACCGGATCTGGCGGAGTTCATCCAGGCGCAGCCGAAATATGACGCGAGCCGGGTTCAGAGCGCGCCGGCCGGACCGGGACCGGGGCTGGCAATCAAAGAGAACTTTCAGCAGTTGTACGTACGCGGTGAATACGCGCCCCTGGACCGGATTTCTTTCGTTGTCGACGTACCGGTGCGGTGGGTCCAACCGGTTTCATTCGCGGCAGGAACCACGGCCAACGGTACGTGGGGCAATCAGGGCGGCCTGTCCGATATATCCGCAGGGTTCAAGCTCGCTGTTCAGGAGTCAGAACGAGATTCACTGACCTTCCAGTTCTTGTCGTCTTTTCCGTCAGGAGACGCAAGCAAAGCTCTCGGCACCGCTCACTATGCCATTGCGCCGGCCATCCTCGAATACCAAAAGCTGAGCGACCGCTTCTCTATGGAGAGCGAGATCAACGATTCGCATCCCATTGGCGGAGATACTCCGGGCTTTGCGGCAGATGTTCTCCAATTCGGCAGCGGGCTAAGTTATAGAGCCTACCGAGGCCACAGCGTGAGCATTGCACCCGTAATCGAGTTTGTGGAATGGAAGATCTTTGGTGGCCATTGGAGTAATCCCCAGCTCATTGTTCCCAATTATCCGAACCCAGATGGGACGACTTGCCCCACAGGAGGAAGTCCCCCATGCTTTGATTCTGCCGACGGCCACATCATTAATCTAAAGGGTGGCTTCCGAACATTTATCGGCAACAGCTCTTCGATCTACGTCGGCTATGGGCACGTGCTGACCAACGCGAACCTCTGGTACAACCAAATCTTCAGGCTCGAATATCGGCGTAGTTTCTGACGCTCTCCTCCCGTGGCCCTTCCCAGGCCTTACTGTGTCGACTCGATCCGGCTGTACTTTCGCTGGCGAGACTCAAGCCAGGCGCGGATATCGGCAATGCTTTTACGCTCCCCGTTCAGGTCTGGACTGACACTGGCAAGATCGTCAGTGAGCTCCTGGGCGTGAAGGTTGGCCTGCTTTGCCTGCTCCATGTAGCTCGCTTTTGGCGGATGGTCGGTGCAATAAAGGTCCCCCAAAATCATGGCGAGGTTGTTGTAATACTTCGCCGCCTCGATTTTCAGTTCGTAGTTCTCCGAATCTCTCGGCAACAACTCATCCGCGATGGTTACGGCTTGGCTGGCTAATTGAACGGCTTCGTCATATTGCTCCCTCCCGTCCAGACACAGTGCGAGATTGTTATCCACTCGGGCAAGTTCCTGCTCAGGGTCCGGCTCTGGAACTTCTGATTCCGCACTCAATGCCAGCCGCCCTTGCGCCCTCGGAGCATCTTGCACCAGCGACTTCAGCAGCTCTGCCGCTAACCGATCGTCCGGTTCCGGGTCTATCTGGTTAAAGTACTTAAGCAGTCCGCGGTTGTAGTAGCTGCGTGCCAGGTCCTGCTCGTAATCAGCGTTTTCCGGCGCAAGCTGATGGAGGCTTGTCTGAATGGTGATCGCCTGATCGTATTCGTCTTGGGTATAGGCGAAGGTGTATTGGGGCGGCTTTAGTCGGCCTTTCGGCCACAGGCGGAGGGTCTCGCCCATCCAGTTGTGGCAGTAGCCCAGTTCTTGCAGGTAATCCTTGTTCGCGGGGTGCTTCTTGGAGAGCTGCAAAAAACCGGTAACAGCCTGCGTATATTCGTTGAGGGCCTCCTGCGGCATTAGCTCAAGGCGGTGGATATCCCCGAGCCGGAGATGCGCCATCGCGATGTCACTCATCGCGCCCTCGCTGCCGGGGGACAATTTAGCCAATCGGTCGTAGAAGATTCGTGCCTTTTCCTGAAGCTGCCGTCGCAGCTGCTCTGTTTGGGGTGACTCTGCCGCTTCACGGGACTGTTGGGAGCTGCCCAAAGAGAGGCTCTCATTCACGGCTTGCTCTGCCAATTTCAGGTTTGCGTCAGCTCGATCCCGTTCCCTTGCGACGTGCTCACGTTCGACCGCCTCCATGATGGCAAAAGCGGCGAGAAGCAGTACAGCCAACGAGGAGAGCGCTACTCCGAACCGGTGACGCCGAACATATTTCCCAGCCCGGTAAGCAGCGCTGGGGGCGTGCGCTGAAACCGGCTCATCATGCAGATACCGTCTGATGTCTTCGGCCAATTCCGAAGGCGATCCGTAGCGCCGTTTGCGATCCTTCTCCAGTGCTTTCAACGCCACCGCATCAGGATCGCCGCGCAGTTGCCGCATTAGAG
>CAWBIO010000007.1:0-5131 GCA_963788905.1 uncultured Acidobacteriaceae bacterium | reverse complement strand
TTGCCCAGACAGCCGATGTCCCAGTGTTTGTCGGAGCGGACCGTTATCGGGCGGGTCTGCTCGCTGAACAAAGCGCAGTCGAGCCGCACTCCACCTGCTCGATGACGGCTTTCAGCATCGGCAGCTGGGTCGCGATGTGGACGTCGTCGTGCTTCACCGCGATGACTTCAGCGAGCGGCTGCTGCCGGCAGGCCGCTTGCGGGAGCCGTTTTCGTCACTGGCGCGCGCACAAATTATCGCGATGCGCTGCGAGGACGAAGAGCTGGAGCCGGAACTGCGGCGCCGCGGCTACGCCGGGCCGTGTGGTGGATGGAGACAAGGATTGAAGTTCCGCGATTGGTAAATGTGGTGGCTTTCTGCGCCATCGCGCGGGAAGGCGAATTCTTTTCCGGCGTGCGGTCGGCCGGAGTTTCCATCGCCGCTGTGCGGGCGTGGCGCGATCATCATCGTTACGAACCGCCAGATATCACCGAATTGATTGAGATGCAGCGCCAGCATGGTGCGGAAGCATTTCTGACGACAGAAAAGGACTTGGTGCGGCTGAGTCCCGAGCAGCGAAAGATGCTGGAAAGCGCCGCGCCGCTGAACGCAGCCACGCTGGTTGTCAGGTTCCGCGATGAGTCTGCGGCTCTGGAACAGCTTTGCGCATTTCTGCCTGCTCACTGGATGGATCGGGTTGGCAGAATGCAGCGGACTCCCTGAGAAAACGGCTGCGAGCGCCGCAGAATCACGGTGCACGCCATGAGAAAATCAGAGGATTGACCGCAACTCCCAGGAACCTCCGTCTGCTGTCGTGCGTCTGGGCGCGATGGGTGACATTCTCCATTCCATGCCCGCCGTTACCGCGCTGCGCCAGGCGCACCCGGAATGGGTGATTGGGTGGGCGATTGAGCCGCAGTGGCGGGGATTGTTCATCGCGAATGACTCAAAGCCCGGCACGCCGGGAATGCCGCTGGTCGATCATCTGCATATCGTGCCGGCCAAGAAATGGGCGCGATCCCCACTCCATTTCTCCACGGTGAGAGAGATGAGGAATGTCCGGCGGGAAATACGAGCGATGCAGTATGACGTCGTGGCGGAGATGCAGGGCGCGGTACGCGCGGCCATGGTGGCGCGCTGGGCGCAAACGGGCAGAATCATCGGCGAGGCTCAGCCACGCGAGTTCGCCGCGAAATGGTTCTTCAACCAAAAGGTCGCGACCCGCGGCGTTCACGTCATCGAACAGTCTCTCGAAGTGGCTAACGCGATTTGCTCGGAGAATCTGCCGATGACGCTGCCGCTGCTCCCGCGCGATCCTGCAGCTGACGCAAACGCAGCTGAGCTGTCGCAGCGGTTTGTCCTGCTGAGCCCCGGCGCCGGCTGGGGGGCCAAGCGGTGGCCTGCGGGCCGCTATGGCGACGTGGCGCGGCAGCTGGGCGATGCGGGCTTCAGCGTCGTGATCAACAGCGCTCCCACTGAGGAGAATCTGGCAGAAGAAATCGTGCGCAGCAGCGGCGGCGCGGCTCGCGCCCTCACGCTGGATATGGCCGGTCTGATCGCGGTCACACGACGCGCGTCGCTCGCCATCGCAGGCGACACGGGACCTCTGCATCTGGCGTGTGCTCTGGGCATTCCCGTCGTGGGCATTTACGGACCGACGGTTCCTGCGCGCAACGGACCGTTTCATTGCCCCAGCCGAGTCCTGCGCCATCCTGAAAGCGTGCGTGACCACACCCGCCGCAGCGAACCGGAGGCAGGCCTGCTGACCATCACGCCGGAGGCGGTCACCGGTGCGGCGCTCGACCTGTTGCAGAATACGAGTGGTTCACGGAGGCGCGAGGATTGAGCTGGAATCGCATCGCGCGCCGTATTCGCGTCCCCATGGGATTTGCGTTCGCGATTCTGTTTCTGTGGCTCGCGCGCCCCACTCTGTTGTTCATGGCTGTGAGCCTTGCGCTGGTCGCGCCCGGGCTGCTTCTGCGCGGCTACGCTTCTGGCTACGTGAAGAAAAATACCGAGCTAACGGTGACCGGTCCTTACGCGCACACGCGCAATCCTCTGTATCTCGGTTCCGTGCTGATTGCCTTTGGATTCGCGTTGGCCGCTCGCAGCTGGTGGATCGCGGCGATCCTCGTGGTGCTGTTTGCGGCCATCTACATTCCAGTGATCCGTTCTGAAGAGGCGTATCTGCGCTCCGTATTTCCTGGGTTCGACGCCTACGCGGCCCAGGTCCCGCGCTTGTGGCCGCGTTTCCGGCCGGCGCCCCGCGTGGCTGCGGGAGCGGAAACCGCCAAAGGGGTATTCTCCTGGGAACTCTACCGCCGGCATCGCGAATATAACGCGTTGCTGGGCGCGGCGAGCATGTATGCTGCCCTCATCCTGAAGCTTGTGCTTGCTCGAAAATGACCGAACAGGAGGAGCGTCGTATTCTTCGCGGATTGCCAGAAAAAACGGACGCACTGCTGATCGCGAAACTGGGGCTCGCGACCGCGGTGGCCCTGGCAGCGAGCGCGTTGTCATCCGCGCAAACTCCGCCGCCGCTGCTTCCTCCTAACGCCGGTTATAACTTTCCTGCAAAAGAAACGCTGACCTACGCCGTCGACTGGCGCGTCTTTCCCGCCGGCACCACGGTGATGCATCTGGAGCAGCAGGGCGACGACGAGCGCATCTCAGCCAGCGGCGATACGCTGGGCGCCATCAACCTCATCTACCGCGTCAGCGATCGCTTTCAGTCTTCGTTCAATCGCCGTACCGGGTGTTCCTCCGGTTTTGCCAAGCAGCTGCAGGAGGGCCGCCGCCAGGTGAGCACCGACCTGAAGTTTGACTACGCCATGCGCAAGGCGGTGCTCAACGAAAAGAACATCGTGAAGGGAACGAGCAAGCACTCCGAGGCAATCATCGGACCGTGCGTCACCGATCTGCTCTCCGCGATCTTCTATCCGGCGTCGCTCACGCTAACGCCTGGCCAGAGCTTCCGCGTCCCCGTTGCCGACGCCATGCATACCGTGACCGTGACCATGAAGGTCGAAGCGCACGAGACGGTGCGAACGCCGCTCGCGAACTATCAGACGATTCGGGTGCAGCCCACAGCCGAGGCCGGCGTGGTGAAGGCGCGCGGCAACATCTGGATCTGGTACACCGACGACGAGCGGCACATCCCGGTGCAGATGCGCGCACGGCTGTTCTGGGGAACGATTACGTTCCGCCTCACTGCGCTCGATCAAAAATAGGTGGGAGAAGCAGAGAGAGGCTGCTTTTTTGAAGTGCTCGTTTCTTCTCTATGGTCATTGCGGAGGGTTGGGCCGACATAAAGGAAAGAGTAATGCAGCATGCGAAACCACACAGCGCACACAAACCCAGTCTGCAACGCCCACTCGGAAAAAGCTCATTGGCGTCTCCCATTCGTCCACAGTTCCGGCAGCCGGATTTATAGAATTGCCTGTTCGGAATTCTTGGGAAACGTCACATTGCAGAGGCATATCGTACAATTCGTCAACGGGAGGAGCTGATGTTTGATCATACAACCCAGCAATTCTCTGCAAAAGAAAAGATTGAAGTCCTACTCAAGGAATACGACTCTCTCAGAGCCGAGATTGGGAAAAAGACATCTGGAGGCTATCAACTGATCACGGTCTTAGCTGCCATTCTTGCCGCTGTCTTAGGGTTGGCGTCGCGAAATGACCTGAGAGTTGGGCTTGAGCTAGGCATTTCAGGCACAGTTTTTGTGGTTGCCTTAGGAGTGGCCTTCTACCGTATTTCCCGCACCGATACCAATATCATAGCCCGCCGTGTGAGCGATATCGAAAACCAAATTGCTGAGATCATGGGTGACACGCTATTGAGGTGGGAGACGGAATTTGGTGGGCTCAATCGAAATTTATGGGGCTCGTTGGACAAATCACGCAGCGTGCGGGGGCGTGCTGGCATCTCCGGGCAAGACACTGGAACAGAGCAGGGTGGCTCTGAAAAGCACAACGGAAGGTAAATGTGCCGAGTGTAAGTATCGTTTACTTTGATGCCGGAGGCGGCCACCGAACAACAGCGTGTGCAATCAGAGAAGCGATTGTGATACGTAATTACGGGTGGAATGTCGAACTCCTGAACTTAGGAGATATTCTGGCACCAATTGACCCATTCAGTTCCCTGTTTGGCATTAAAATTCATGAACTGTATAACAGGATACTTCGGACGGGTATGACCGCTGGCTTCAGCTTGTATCTGAAAGCTCTAATCTCTATCATTCGCGCAACGCATGCCCAACAGGTGCGACTGCTGAAAAATCAATGGCATCGCAGTACACCGGATCTCGTGATCTCCGTGGTGCCTCTATTCAATCGTGCTTTTTACGATAGTCTTCCCGGGGGGCGACTTGTTACGGTGCTTACGGATCGTGTCGATCTAGCGCGGCATTTTTGGATAGAGCCTCAGCAACAGTTTTTTGTTTGCGGGTCACCTGAATCCGTGAAGCAGGCCCATACTGCGGGGGTTCCAGAGCGCTTCGTCTATCAGACATCGGGCATGGTGATTCACCCGAAGTTCTATGCTCATCGGCATGTCGACGTTGCTGCAGGAAGGATCGCTTTAGGCCTTAATCCAACTGTTCCTACCGGAGTGGCGATGTGGGGGGATCAGGGATCAAGGTCGATGATTGATCTAATCAAGAACATCAAGATAGCTAAATCGTGCGTGCAAATGATATTTGTATGTGGCCATAATGAGCTCATAGCGCGCGAACTCGATCGATATTCCAGTTATGGCCGCACAGCCGTGGTGCGGTATACCGATGCGGTTGATCACTATATGAGGATCGCGGAGTTTTTTGTGGGAAAGCCTGGCCCGGGTTGCATCAGCGAGGCATTGGCGATGCGCCTTCCCTTAATTGTTGAATCAAATCATCGGACGCTGCCACAGGAACGGCATAATGCTGCTTGGATAGACGCTACGCACACGGGGATAGTTGTAAAAACGTGTCGCCAGGCAATCCATGCAATCGATCGCCTTCTCACTCAAGAATGGCGGGAGCAGATGCTGGAGCGTATTCCCCAGTTCGAGAACAATGCCGTGTGGGAAGTGGCTGATTTGCTGGAAAACATATTGCATACGATGCCTCAGGATCGACATCGATGCGCAGATTCGGTCTCCTCCCCAACTC
>CAWBIO010000006.1:0-410038 GCA_963788905.1 uncultured Acidobacteriaceae bacterium | reverse complement strand
TGTGTTGGATTTTGTATAAATTGGGGTGCGCTTATTTGGGGCATTCAGTATAAATTTATGGGGCCATCTAAGATTCATGATAGATATCGCATGAGATTTGAGGCCTTGGAATATTAGAATCATGGCCGCGGGTGCCAAGCAAAATTTTTGATACCGTCCAATCATTTTTTAAGCTCCAAATTTAGGACAATTTTTTCATTTGTAGGCTTAATTTTATCGCTTCTAATTCCACCGAAGTTTCTAGCCCCATGAGGATGGGGGATATTGTGAAAGGCCCCTATAGTTTTTTAATATAGCCAAATCCAACTCTTTAGAAACTAACCAAGTTACCAGCGGGATGGGAAGGGGCAATAGGCCGAATCCCTAAGGGTTCTCAAAAAGGCCACCTAGTAGAGCTTCGTGGGAACTGTTAATAAACCGCTTTTGGGTTTATTAAAGCAATCGGGGGCGACCCTGCGTCCCTATGAGCGGCAGTTTCCACAAGCAGGGGAGCAGTCCGCCGTTGCCATAACACTAGGGCTTGAGGGCTAGTCATTTTTATTTTTGATTGAACCCCGGAATGCCAAAATGATAAGTCGAAGACCCCCAACATCATTAATGTTTTAAATGATATCAAGTCCACTGTTTTCTGAAACAGGCCGTTACCAATGATCACAAAGCCCCGGTGAAGGAAATTATTTAGCGTGGCAGCTGTCAATCTGTTAATGGATGTTATTTACCAAATATTTATAATTGCCCGCGACCTTACGGAAAATTAAGAGTAGATGATAGATAAGAAATGATATAAGTTTTAAAATCCGAAGGCAAGATTACTGTTGACATACTCACTTGACAAAGTTATTGAAAATGTTATACTTAAGTAAGTTTAAAAGTATACCGCATATTTTTTGGTATACTAGAGTATTTCGATTAAAAAGGACTATCAAAGTGATAATCAGGCTAAAAACAGACGGTGAAAAAAGGCGAGCGCATAAGCTTATTCAGTTAGGCGGGCTGGTAGCAAAGTCTGGCATGGGCGATTATCCCAAGCCCTTTTTATTAGGTCTATTTTTGAAATGTAAAAAAGAAATTGTACCAACCCTAACAAGACAAGAACTAGATAGACTTTCAGAAGATGGGTATAATGAGCTTCTAAAAGGGGCCAAGAAAAACCTTCAAAGAAGGCTGACCAACCAGAAGCAACGGAGCCTGGAATTGAGAAGCCTAAAGCAAAGAATATTTCTATGACAAAAATAGGGGAGCTTGAGCCGTGGATGAATTTCTAAAATTACGGATGCCTTACGAAGGTTTCCGGATTCGCCTAAAGTCTAAAAATAGGGGAAGCCGGTCTAATTGGGTTAGGGACTATACCACAATGGCGGCTCTTTTTTTTTGCGTCTGCTCGCTTCAGCATATTCTAGGTTGAAGCCGCGACCTGAACAATGTCGCTGACTTTCGGCCGTCCGGATAGCGCTTGATCTGGATGACGTAATCGACAGAATCAGCTATTTCCGTGGCTAGGTCTTCACGCGTAGCTTGCTGGTGAGACCGCATTGCCAGGTCGCCAAACCGGCGCAATGCTTTCACCGGCGAATTGGCGTGAATGGTCGCCATCGACCCACCATGGCCAGTGTTGAAGGAGTCCAAAAGTGTTCGCGCTTCCTCACCTCTAACTTCACCCAGGATGATCCGATCAGGCCGCCAGCGGAGGGACGCTCTGCAATAGGGTGTCGTAGTTCACCTTGGTCTTGAGCATTTCAATCTGACACTCCGCGGCCAGAATGTTCGGGTTATTGATCCGCAGCTCGGCGGTGTCTTCGATGACGACGATACGCTCGCTGTGAGGAATGAAATCGACAAGCGCATTGAGCAAAGTTGTCTTGCCGCTGCCGGTTCCACCGCTGATTAAAAGTGTCTTGCCGTCGCGCACCTGAACGCCAGAAAATTGGCCATCTCCCCAGTGAGAGAACCGGCTTCAATTAGTTCCTCGATTGTGTAACGCTTCTGGCGAAACTTGCGTATAGTCACCGCCGGCCCGGGCCGCACAACGGGTGGTAGAACCGCCGCCAAACGGCTGCCATCCGGGAGCTGAGCATTGAGCAACGGGCTGTCTTCTCCGAGTTTCTTGCCCAGGTAATTGGCAATGACTTCGAGGCCCGCAATTAAGGCTTTGGAATCAAATCGCACTCCCTCTGCGCATGCAAGCTGCACCCGTGTTTCGAACCACCAGACACCGTCTGGATTGCCCATGATTTCACTGACGGTATCGTCCAAGAGCAGCGTCTCGATGGGCCTAAAGAAGGGCAAAATTAACTCGAAACTCATGGCGGGGTTTCCCTTCAGTTGAAGGCCTGATCTACGCGAAATCGGATGATCGTGAGGCCGAGCGGATTGACCGCCAATTGTTGATTGTGAACGCTATCGCGGAATACGTAGGTGACGCTGGCGGTCAGCTGCTCGCGCTTGAGTTCGTGCATGTCCTGGGCGTTGGTATAGATCCGTTCAAACTCGATCCGAGCGGAGTATGGAGACATTCTTAGGTCGTCGAGAATCACATTCTTGACCACGATGGTGACGTAAGGCAGGCCGCTGTCTTTGAGGTAGGTGGGGATGGTTTGCGCCTTGCGTTCCTGCTCAATTACGTCGCGCTGCACGTCGCTGTTCATGAAGTAAAGCGAGGCCGTCTGGTCACGTACCAGGGTGAATCGATTCCGGGAAAAGTAGAGCTCCGCCCAGCGTCCCAGGTAGTACTTGTTCTCGGCTTCCTGGGGTCGATATTGGAAGTCCCGATAGTCGATCGCCTCGGCGCGTCCGACGTTGTCAATTCGGATAATCAAGGGCTTTGCTGATGCCAAAGCCTGATGGCTTTTGTACACCACGCCGGTGAGTGCCACGGCCACGGCCGACAGGGCAAGAACAGCGATCTTAAGGTAGGTATTCATGACCATCGGGTCGCCATACTGCTCAAGGTATCGCTCGGCCGCGCGCGTCATTTCGGGGGATGCCATTGCTTCACTGTTCATCGCTCTCGCCTCGCTGATTAAGCCTTTAAGAGAAGGGCTGCGGTTGTCATCAGCCCGCTGCCATTGCCTCCTGTTGAGCCCGAGAAAATGCTCATCGTGAGGTGCGGCACCTGGAATAGCACGTAGATATTGATCAAGGTCAGCAGGATGAGAAGTGGCAACTGCTTCACCATCATTCCCGGATCCGCGAAGCTGGGCATGGTCATGTAGTAGTGCGAAAGCAAATTGCCCAGAACGCTCAGTACGGCGGCGGCTACAACCTTGTAGAAGCAGAATCCGATGAATGCGCGGAGCCAGCCCCAGAAGAGAAATGCGAGTTTGTCGAAGGCCAGGAAGGGAATCATGATGGGGCCGAACATACCCACCACGGTGCTGGCGATCGCGCCGTACCCAACGATCAGGCTAAGGGTGGCGGCGAAGAGTGCGAGCATGACCTGGATAAAGAAAAACACCAGCGCGTAATAAGGGTCGGCGACGGTCTTGACGATACCTGGTCCAACGGTCGATTGCGCCTGCGCCAGTGCGTTCTGCATGGTTGTGACGCTGTCAGTCCCGATGACGGCGACGAGGTACTGGGCACCCCCATTGATGAAGCCCTTGAGCGAGTACCCAACGTGAGGGATGGCGCTGTCATAGAACGCGACGAGGACGTAGGCGAAGGTGAGGAGCATAAACAAATTCAGAAATTTGGCCATGCTGAAGCCTGCTCCGCCGTGGGCCGAGGCTAGCGCTTCCTGAGCGCCGAACCAGACCAGCATGATGGTAGCCAGGGCGATGATCATGTGAACGCCAAGTGCGTCAACGGAGGGCGCTGTAGTAGCCGCAAGATTGTCGCAGGCCTGAGTAATGAAAGTGAGCAACCCCATAATGCGCCTCGCTTTTCAGTAGGTCATCGCAGCATCTGCACCGTTGTAGGCTGGTGCGATCTGGCTTTGGAAATTTGTTCCGTAGTCGGACGCGTCTTGAAATTTCGATTTGATGGCGTCCTGCTGCTCTTTCTGGGCGATCATTTGGTGGAGCGCTATCGTTTGCTGGAGCTGGTTGGCCTCTTGAGACTGACGGATCTGCAAAAGCACTCCTTGATTGATCCTCTGCAACGTCGCCATATCGGTCATCTGAAGAGGGTCCGTTGTTTGGGATTCAGCCTCCAGGTTTTCGATGTCCTGTTCACGCTGTATTTCGTTCCCGCGCATGGTGCCTAGGGTTGTTAAGGAACTGCCGACGATCGCGTCGCTGATATCGCTGCTGGCGCCCGTAGCGGCGATTTGCTGCTGTCCCGGAAGCTCAGGGTGGGATATTCAGGAACCAGTCCGTAGCGCGGTACGCTCGCCATCTGATACGCAGCATCTGCTCCAGCGCCGCTATTGGCCGAAGCCATGACAGGCTCGGAGTTGCCGTAGGTATTTGCCGTCATCTCGAGCAGCTGCCAGTAGGTGGAAGGTGAAGTCCAGCCGGCGTAAACGCTCTGTGGAGCGATGGACATTTGGTATGCCAGTTGGTAGTAACGCGAGCGAGGTCTGGGCCAATTGAATAGTGTTCTGGAGAATGTTCTCGCCTTGCGCGATCTGCTCGATTGCATGGGCGGCTTGGGTAGGGTCGTAAACGAGACCGCCGAGCTGCGCTTGGGCTGGAATGCACGCACTGAAGCCAATCACCATAGTGACTAGAAAGAAGCGTTTCATAGCTTGACCTCCTGACAGCGCTTAGTGCGTGAGGGCCTTGGACGCACCATCGTCCTTAGGTCCAGGGTTTGGCTTTGCCACCTGAAGGGCATCAAGTTCATGCTGACGGCACGCTTCGGTGGAAGCGTCGGAGGCAAAGCATTTTTGCACTTGGTCGCAGAGAGCCGCGGAGTCTGCGGAATTGCAGGCTTCGTGTCGCGGCTGCTGGCAGCCGCAAAGAATGGCGAGCGCCAGAAGCGGTGATATGCGAGTAAGGCTAGTCATGGCGATGATCTCCTTTTCAAAAGGCTTGCGGTATATTGTGGTTTGCGTAGCTCGGCAGCACCATGTCTTGGGTGAGATAGATCTTCACGCGGTGTCCCTCGCGGATTGTGATCGTGGGCGGGATTTGGATGAAACGGTCAAGGATTGTGGTGGCGGATGAAGAGATGCTAGAAGACGCACCCGTAGCGAATAGCTGAGATCCGCTGCCCGTAAGAGCACCGCCGCCCTGCTCAATCTCCGCTGCTCCGGCGATGACTCCTAGCGCGATTGAAGTGCCGAAAATCTGCAGGTAGTGGTTGTTTACTTTGTCCTTTAGTCCCTTCTCTCCGGTCTGGTCGAGGCCTTTGAATTGGTTGAGGTCGACGGTATATCCATCGGGCATCATCATTCGATGGAAGACGACTGCCATACGACGTTGCTGACCGAAGCCGAAAGCACCGATCTTTCGGGCCTCGCCCAGAATGACCGTTCCCTCGGGAATGATCACGTGTTGCATGTCATGAGAATAGACCGGATTTGAAACCAGTACTTTGACCGGCCCGGCGGCATCGCCGTCCAGTCGATTCATCAGGACCCTATCGACCGTCGTGCCCTCATGCAAGACATAGGGCTGCCCGGTAGCTGAATCCAGATTGACTTCGGTGTCGCGTCTTGCACCCTGTTCGTCCCCGGGAGCATGTTCGCCAGAGCATGAGGTGCAATCAAATTACTATTGGTCTGGCGAGGTGCCCCAAGTCCACCAGTCACCCCAGGGGAAGCATTTGAATTATCCGCCGGGCGGGCATAAGCGATGTTCGACGTGAATCGAGACTCAAAGGCTAATTCCCTCTCCTTGGCAGCGAGCTGCTGTTCCTGCTGCTCCTCCGGCGTGAGTTGCGGGTTCTGCTGCTGCATTTCCGGGGTGCAAGGCTGTCCCGGGACACAGCCGAAAAAGCGGCCTCCGGGAGCATAGTCGGGGTCTGGGCCAGGCCTGGCGGCGCCGTCTGCGTGCTCGGTATTTGGCTTTTCAACTCTTGGACGTTGTTGTCAGTGTTGTCCTGGATCATGGGCTGTGGCGGTTGGTTCTTCGCCTGTGCTGGATTCTTCTTGCCGATTGCACTGAACACCGCGGCAACGACAACGAGGAACGCCGCGCCTAGGTACACCAGCATCTTGAGGTTCCCGTGGAGGACGCCGCGCGGCTCGCCCTGGCTGTGCCTGAGTCTGCCGGCCCGGCCAGCTCTTCGTTGAAATTGTTCCCGGCCATGGCCGTTATCCCTTCGTGGAGCGGGAGAACTCCATGCGCTTCTTGCCCAATTCGACATATCCGTTGTCATGATTTTGGGAATATGTAGGTTCCTTCACGAAGGTCGTAGGTGACCAGGTTGGGCTTGCCGTCTCGGATCTCATAGACGGAAAACTTTTCTGGGCGTTGGTCTGGATATACGTGAATCTGTCATCGTGGTAGATCGACTGGATGTTGAACGGCGCCTCGTTCGCCTTGAATGTGTAATCGAACTTCAGCTCCATCGGATAGGCGCTCTTGTACTGATCGACCGTTTTATTCACGCGCGATTGGAGTGCCGCGAGCGCTCTTGCGACTGCGCCAATTGTGCGGCCGGTACAAATTGCGGCGGACCGCTGGAGGCCACATTGCGGAGCGATCAGCGGGCTCGACAAGCACCTTTAGGTCGGGCTCCCCAACAGTTGCCGCGAGATGTCCTGCAAGGTGAAGCTGTAGATATTGCCTTTATCGGTGATGAGGTTGAGATTGGAGCTGATTCCTGTCTTGGCCGGGTGGACAAAGCAAAAATTCCCGACTACATCGACAATCCAGAAATCCTTGTCGCCCGTGGCCGCTTCCATGATCTTCTCCGTCGATGGCAGCTCGATCAGTGTCGTGTATTTGACCTTGGCGCGGATGGGGATAATGTCCTGCGCGTGGTATTGGACGGTGCGGGCCGTTCCTGGGCGGCGGCACCAAGGGCACAGGTAGAACGAGGACGGCAATCCGGTGGTGGAGATCTAGGCGGCGCATAATGATGACTCCTCTGGTCGGTTGCTGTTGGGTGGAGTTGTGGCTGTAGATTAGCAACGGCCAGCCTGTGAGGCTGGAATGGGTATTCCTCAGCGAGGCGGCGTAGACCATCCGCGATGCCGAAACGCCTGAAGTAATCCCGCTTTTTGAGGTTGTCGCGAGGATTGTTGGTCGCCATCCAGTGCGAGATGGAATCCACGTTCAACTGGACTTTCTTGGAGCTTTGCGCCTTGCGGATGAGCATCTGGCCTGGGGAACGAGCCCCGCAATCAAATCCAGTTCGGTATCGTTCAGGTGGAACGCATGGCGGTATACATCTCGGTCCATCTCCGGGTTGGCCAGGAAGATTTTGGTGGGGCAACTTTCGGAAACTATCGGCAGCAGGCCCGATTCCTAAACTCCTTGAGGGACTGGGTGGCCAGGATCATGGCGCCGTTATGCTTACGCCAGGTCTTCTGCGCCTGTACGACGTAGTTGCGGATGGTCTCGTTTTTTATGAACAGCCACGCCTCGTCCAGCAGGAACAGTCTTGAATGTGGCCAGCTTGTTCGGATCGGCAATTTCAGTCGTGGCGCGGTGGAGCACGTAAAAGAGCAGCGGCTCGAGGACTTCCGGGGCATCGTCCCAGCCGTGAAAATTGAAGGTCTGGAAGCGGGTAAACGACAGCGTGTCTTCGACGTTGTCGAAAAGGAAGCCGTACTGGCCGCCCTGGGTCCAGCGGTGCAGTCGGTCCTTTAAGTCCCGACGATCTGCGCGAAATTCGAGAGGTATCTGGCTGCCAGGCTCAAGTACATACATGCGCTCGATCCCATCCCATAGCTTGCGGTCTTCCCCGAAGTCCATGCGGTACGCTGGCCGTCGCCCTCAATGAGCACGCAGAAGAAAGAGAAATTGGAAATTGTCTTTGGTGGGGAGAGTGAAAACGGATTGATAGTGAAATCTCGCGACTCCTGGCCAACATTCAAATAGGAACCGCCGAAAGATGGATGGTGAGCGACTGGAAGCTACTGCCAATATCGAAGATGAAGGTTAGCGGGTTATATTTCTGCGCATTCTGCAAAATGAAGTTGCAAAAATAGGATTTGCCACTTCCTGTCATTCCCAGAATCAGCGTGTGAGGAACTTCCCCGTTGTGCAGGTTGAGAAAGTAGGGGGTCTGCGTTGTCGGTTTCGAGCACCGCCAAATATTCGGTGTCCAGATGCGCATTGTGCTTTTCGCCAGCGAGGATCGTAAATAGAAAGACAGGTCCGCGTAGTTGGTGTTTAGCAGGTACAGTTTGCGCAGATTCTGTGCATAGTTGCCGGGCACCGTGGCAAACTATGCGTTGAGCTGGTTATACGTCTCGAGGAAGAGATTGCCGTCCGCATTGCTGAACACCCCGGTGAACTCTCCTACCAGGTGGTCGAGCTCGCCCTTGGTCGGCGCGTACATCACAATCGTGAGGAGAAATCGCCCAGCGATTGACCATCGCCGAGAGCGCGCAGGCAGTCGCCGAGGTTGTCGATGTCCTGCCTGTTTCGATTCGTCTCCAGCACATCCCGGGGATTGACCTTGGTCGGGTCATTCCCAATCTGCGAAACGAACCCGGTCTTTGTCGATGTTGAAGTGCCGGCGGCGTTTGGTTATCTCTTTGCGGGCCTTGTTGATGGTGAGAGGGGTCCACTCCGTGACTACGTAAAAGTTCCCGGTATCTTCAACAGTTGATCCAGCACCAGAGGCCGTGTCTCGCCGATCGCCTCTTTCATCGTGAGGACGCGGACGATATGATCGCCCACGCGCAGGTGATCCCGTTCGGCTTCGATGTTGGAATTGACCACCTGGTAATCGAGAAATTGCGTGGTGTGAGGACTTCCTGCGATGCGCCATGCGTCGTAATTGAGTAGGCGACGAAGGAATCTCAACTGCCCCTGTTGGTCAAGGACTTCGATGCGCATGAGGTCGTTGAGCTGGCGCACGAACATCTTCACCCGCTGGTCCAGCCGCCCGAGGTCCTGCTCGATCTGCGAACGCAGCAACACTTTCATGGCGTTGTTGGTGAACTGCGCCTTTAGCTCACCGATCGCCCCGGCGGGATCTCGTAAGAAGCTGAGCAAGAGCGGCCCGGATGCCGGTCTTGGAACGTGATCCCTCGAGCACGATGGCATAGAAGATCTCGATTTGGTACAGATCGTCTCTTTTTGCCTCAAAGAACTGCCGGCGCTGCTCGATGGCAGCCTCCACAACCGGGTCGTCATAATGGGCGAACGGAATGTCGGGCCTGTTCGACTTAAAAAGATATTGGTAGACGTGGAACCCGGGCCCGAACGCTTTTAGTGCCGCTTCCAATCGCTTGGTGGCATATTCCTGCGCTGCACGATCTAAGCTTTCGTAATCGACTCCAGACACCTGGAGGACCATGCCCAGATCGCCACTCTTGGTAATAAAAGCCGTCTCGTTCCAGAATCCGTAGAGGTTGATGTGGTCGTTCAAGGCGGCTGAATCTTTCCACGGTTTGATTACCTTGTCTACGCGGAACATCAGCGGACCTCCACTCGGGGGACTCTTTGCTTGGCGGCGTCATAGCGAGCCTTGTAACGCTCGGATTTGGCAAGGATCCGCAGAAACGCAGGGTCGCTATCGTTAACCCACTGTCCAAACGCAAAGCCGCCGATAAAGATTGCTAGACCGGCAAGGAGAGAGTTGAAGAGGTTGAAGGTGCCCACGGCGGCCACGCACACCAAATAGAACATGCCAGCGGTCAACGCCCAGGTAGGTCAAAGGCTTATGCAGGCTCTTAAAAACTCGGTTGCTCCGGGCCCTTTGTACGTGTGTTTCTGGCATAAGCCCTCGCGGAGTAGGTCAATGGTTCAATTTGAAAATTGTTGGCTATACGCCCCAAAGCCAGGTGAGGACGTTCGTGGCGAGTACGGCGATGCCGGTGCCCGCGGCGACGCCGGCCAGGGCTTTTTTGTGACCCGGTTCGCCGTGCGCAAAACCATACCCGCCGATGACGATTGCGATCAGACTTGCGACCTTAGCTACGGTCCCGGTGAAGAGGGTTTGTAACGCCGTGAACCCGGTATCAAAGGGCGACGCCTGGGCATGTGCGGCGAGCGGAATCATGAGAGTGGTGAACAGCAAAAAGCCCGAGAGAGAAGCGAACATCTTTGGCTTCTTTGCTCGGGCGACTCTAGAAATCGTTCTCACGTTTGCACCTCCATCCGACTCAGCTTCGTCGGCTAATGGCGCAAACCTAAAGCTCTCTTACGCACAGCGTCCAATGACTTTTCGTCCGGCACGTATTCCCAAATGGAATGCTTGCTACGGACCGTGAGTTTTCGGCAAGGGTGCGTGACGCGACTTATCTCGCCTTGTTAAGTTGAATCAGCCGCCAAGGACGGCCGGAATTGAGGGACAAGAGCTCATCGCCTATTCCCGAAGCGATCATGCAACTGCAACGCCAACTGGAGGAGTTTCGAAGCAGCCATCCTCATCGGACCAGGTTACCGGAGGCGCTATGGCAGGCCGCTGTTGAACTGGCCGGGCAGCAAGGTTTGTATCCAATTGCTCACCCGCTGCGAGTGGGGCTGTTTTTACATCGCAAGAACGCATTGTTTTATAGAACCTTGAATGGAGCCCAGGTCGGCGATCTGTTCATGAGCCTGATCCACACCTGCCAGTTGTGCGGAGCCAACGCGTTCGACTACCTGACCGAGCTTGAGCGTCACGCGGAGAACTGGCCGCGGCCCCGCAGAACTGGATGCCGTGGAACTACCGCGAGACTCTATCAAAGGCTCGCCACTGTTCCCAACCCCGCGTAGAGTTATCTTGAATCTCGCATGGCCGAAAAGGATAGTCTTCGGCACATGTGCGTGGAGCATCGAGAATTGCCCATAAAACAAGGGTCCAGCAGTCAGGAAATCCGGGAAGGTTTTCGGCCAGGGGGGAAAAGACCGCCAAAATGGCCCGTGCCGGCCTCTATGCCCGAGTCTCCACTCAAGATCAGCAGACGCTGTCCCTGCAAAACCGTGCGATGCGCGAGTATGCTGCCCGGCGTGGTTCGACCGTTACGATGCAGATAAGAGGAGTCGGTTCTGGCGCGTCAGGGGTCTTTGCAATTTGGAACAACTGGACGGAAAGTCCGGTTAGGCGTTTCGATCTGTGGGATCGCGTAGGGGCCGCAGTCCTCCTCGGGCTACGATGTCGGGTATAGCGAAGGAATAGCGCCCAAGCAAATTGATGTGATCGTGAATCAGGGGAGACAGTCGCGTCAGCGCCGTTTTGACGATGGATCAGACGGAAAGCTCGCCACCGAAGTTGCACTCTGCTCACGATGACTAACCAGGCAAGCGCACCACGCAAATCCCGGGCCCATGTTCCAAGCGGGCCAAACGGTCATATCGGGATCCGAGGGGAGCGGCGGAGCCCGCGCTGAGAAACTAACGCTTTGCGTCAGCACACGGCGTTGAACTACCCCAATGTCGCAGCCAGTCTTGAACCGCCGCAGAGTGGCAATCCATTGCCGCGACCCGCTGCTGTGCCTCGAACGCCCACTCGCCGTCGTCAATCGCCCAGAGCCAAGTGGCGAAGTAGAGCTGCCGGGCCTCATCCGCCAATGGCGCGTCTCGAAGTTCCGGTGGCATCGATGGCGAGTGATCAACTACGAAGAGGCTGTCCTCCTCCTCCTTGACGTTGTTCGCGTCCGTAACTGTCAGTCTGTAGCGCCCCTCGGCAAGGTCTGTTTCGGGGAGTCGTGCGAAACAGGCTGCGTGAATATCGGCCAACCGGACGATAACGACGCCAGTCTTGGCATTGGCCAACGCTACCGAAAAAGGCGGCGCGCCACCTCTCCAAGAGACGAAGAGTTCGCGGGGACCAGAGACAATCTGCGATTTGTCAGCCGTTAGGATGGGGATGATGAACGACGTCGGGTCGTCGGATCGGCCCGTCTCGTTGAAGCATGCATCCGACGCGCCGACGCCTTTGCTTGCGGCGGCCGAAAGCACGCTTCCACTCCGGTCCGCGCCGGTCAGTTGGTCCTTGAACCACGTCCACAACGTACCCCCCAGACTGGGAAGCGAGGACGAGCGTACAGTCAGGTCCGCCTGTTCTTTGGTGCTGCCTATGCGAACGCTCTGGCGAACTTTCACCGGGTCGTTGTTCGCGATATAGCGGACGACGATCACCGCGTTCGGGTTCGTGACGAAAATCTGGTCTCCGGGTTCGAGATCGAGTTTTGTTCCCCTCAAAGCGCAATAGACGACCAGCGCGTTTAACCTGAATTAGCTGGCTTAGCTGGGCCCCCGTTGGAAAAAAGCGGTCAACATAAGCCACCGGAGCCGGAGCCGACCAGGCGGGGCCGGCGAACAGGCATGCCAGGCTGGCCCACATGGCGACGCTGATCAACAGGGTTGGCAGACGATTACTCATGCTGAATCTCCCTCGCTCCGATTCGTCCCCGTCCGTGAATGCCTCGCCGTAATTTTCCTCAACGAGAAGTACTCTTCAAGTCCCTTCACGAGTCTATGGGCGTAAATGCCGAGCAACGGAACTGCGAAGTCGAACCAGTAGCCCATTTTGAGGACACAATAGTTGATCCCGATCAACAGCAGCACGAACGGTACGCCAAGTAGGAGGACGCCAACGTTCGAGTCGAAGCGCGCGAAGGCCAATCCAACGATCAGGATGGAAAGGATCGTCAGGACCATGCTGTAGGGCTCGCCCAAAGGCTGGATAACGCCCCTCACGCGCAGGGATCGCAGTGCATTGGCGATCACCATGGTACCCGGCATCGCGCCCACGGGCGTCTCATGTTCATCGCGCGCGGCTTCAGCGGATTGGCCAATGATGATGACATCGCCCCATGTGGAAGGAAGACGCACATTCGGCGAGGCGCTCGCCGCCCCCCCGTCCCGCGGCAACACTTTCAGGGCGGAGACCGCTTGCACCCGAGCGCCGTTCGGCGGGAACCCGTCATCAAAGAAGATTCGGCTGCTCGGATCGAAACCCGAAATGCAGATCCTCAGCCATGTACACCACCGCTCCGGTCGGGCCAGCTCGAGCGGTTGTCGCGTCAACTCCGGATGTTTGCTGAGCCACCCCAACACGTCGTCGTTGACCTTTTTCTCGGCGTCCTTCTCGAGAGGGACGCTCTTGAAATCCTCCAGGTGGTTCAGCGCTTCGGCACTCACAAGGCAGTCGAGCGGGCGTGACGTATCCAAGGGAGCGTCCTTAACCATTTTTTCGAGTGACTCCACCGCCAGTTGCACAGACGGCAAGATCCTCCAGTGGCCAAGGCCAAGCTCGCTGGGCAACCGGGTGTTATTCGGCTCGCAGGTCGGAGTCCATAGACGCCACCTTCGCACGAGGCCATCGCGGGACGTCTCGAAGTACGGTGCGACGTTGATGAGTACTCCCTTGGATTGGGCAATGACATTGTCGAGCGGTGAATTGCGAAGAACCGGCGCCAGCAGGTCCGGCGCAATCGATTTCAACGGTTCTCGCAAAGTCCGAACGAAGAGGATGTGTTGGCGCCTCTTCGCTCGCGAGATGTCCGACGCGAGTTTCGTCATATCGGCAACGATGGTCTGGTCATCCAGGCCCTCCGGATCGTCAATTATCACGTCAACGACGACATTGTGAACGCCCTTCTGGCCGATTGCGAACTGGATGAGTTGCGAGAGCTTGTCGCGTGGCGCGCGGTAGGGTTCGCTGCCCCAGGCGGGATCGCGCCAGGTCTCCTCGTCGACGTCGATGATGGTGACTGATGGCGCGGCGGTGGCGTGAGGCTGAAGGGCAGCCGAAACGCGCATGGTGACGTCCATCGCCCAGTTCTGGGCACCAACTACCAGACGCGATCCTCCGAAAAGATGAAGCCCGATTTCGATGGCGATGCCGATGAAAACATTAAAGACCCAATGCCGTTTCCAGTGGTCCAGTGCCGACCACCAGGCTCGACCCTTGAGGATGTGGTCGCGCGCGGCGCATAGAGCAGCCCGGGACTGGAGCAGGGTCGTGCGCACCAATCGGCGAGCGATGTTGCTCGCGCGTCCCACCCAGCGTCGCCAAGCATGGTACGCCCTGACTGTCCAAAGACCGGCGCGCCTGCGCCCTCGCTCCGCTCCTGCGGCCGGCATCTTCACCGCGCCGCGAGCCGCTCGGCCCGAAATCAGGCGTGACTGCAGTGCCCCAATCAGGCTGCCCAACTTAATGTGTCGCAATGGCAAAGTCTTCTACCCCCCCGGATAGCGTTAAGAGCCTCGGTTTCTGCCGCTGTTCCGTGAGCACCTTCACCCTTTTGTGACGTAGCCGCTGAGGCCGAGGACAGTGATTTCACCCGTTTGCGCCGGATCAGCCTTCCCCTCGGTAATGCCCTCGAGGACGGCCATCGTGAAGGCACCATCACCCCACCTCCCATCTTCGTAAGACACTTGGTCGCCACTGGAAGCGGTGAGAACCACAACGCTCATATTCTGGTCTGCTTAGCTGAGTGGCGAATGAGTCCGCACTTGACGCACCGAGGTTGGGGCCGAGAGCACCTCCTGCGTAGCAAGTATCGATCAGGAAAATCGCTTTGTTACCGGCTCCGCTAAACTTGACCAGGGTTTGGCGGATCGTCATGTGATCAACGCCCGTATCGCGCGGACGTGACTGATCAAAATCAGCCGGTGCATAGAAGTAGTTTTTGTCCGGCGTTTGATAGCCATGCCCTGAGAGAAACAGAATGCCGACGTCATCTTCTGCTGCCTGACTTTGAAGCCAGGCGAGGCCGTCTTTAACATTCTTGAGCGTGGCATCGCCATTGACCAACAGCTTCGAATTGACCTCCGAGTACCGCTTGCCCTGCTGGGCCTTCATGGCATCGACGAACCGCTTGGCGTCAATGTCGGCGAAGTGCAACCGTAGATCTTGACGCTGGTATTGGGAAATGCCCACGGCGAGCAGGAAGAGGCGCGGTTTCCGCTGCACAACGCTGCCCCGCCGACCAGTGTTCGCCCCTCCATCCCATTTCAGAGTGATTGCAAGTGGTTCCGAGGGGCGTGGAGACTATCCACGTAAATTTCAACCTACTGTCCCGCGGCGGCAGATGGCCGAGGACGAGGTTCTGAATTCCGTCCGGGGCAACTTGGTCCACCGCGCGCGACCTCGGCTTGCCACTCGCCGTTGACCTTGACCCGGGGTTTGGCCGACCATCGGAGGATCACGCACCGTATATTGATGGTAACGTGTATCGGAGGCGAAGCGTTCGGGGCGTAAACGGGTTCGATGACCGGCGGCGCCAGCGTGACGATGAGCTCCGGCGTTATCCTGGCGTCGTTACGGCCGGCGGCAGCATTGGCCAGCTTTACTGCCTCGCCTTCATCCAGAGTCGCAAGCACTTGGTCGATCACGTCGGGGCGGTACAAACGGTCGTGGTAGCGGCTGGCCGGGAAAAAGTCAGCCGCCTGGTCCTTGCCGCGATTGACATGTCCAACCGATAAGATCTTCTGCCGCCAGGACTGGCGTCGTAATAGCCTGACGGCGTCCATAGCACCCAACGTTTTCCGTCCTTATTGGGAAAAAACGCCAGCAATTCATGCCCGTCGCTAGCCCTGTACCAGCGGATGGTGCCGTCGCTATAAGCCACTACAGCCAGTCTGCCATCGGACGAAAGCAGGAGATCTTCAATGCTAGAGTTCACCCTGTGTCGCCAAAGGACCTTCCCCGCGCCCGCGTCATACAACATCAACCCGCCACCACCCTCTTCCAGGTGATATAACCCCCGGTGGCTTGCTAGAGGACCAAATTCCTCTTTAAAGTCGTTAATATCAGCAGGAGGTTGCAATACTGATTGCAGTTTTCGCTCGGTCAATGACATCTCTGCAAAACGTCGGCCTCCTTGCTTAAAACCGAAGGTGACGATACGGCCGTCCACTGACAGATGGAAACCGATATTACCAACCTCAAAATTTGTAGCTGATCCTTCTTGCGTGATATCCGATTTTGTCCCGATTGTTCCCCACGAAGTAGGATTACTGGTAAAGACGAATCCGCCGCCCGGCAGGGGGGTAAGTAGGTAGATTGACAATGGGGTCGGCTGATCACGGCGTGCATCGCGCGCCCCCCCGGACCAACTGCTGACGAACCGCTCCTGCTTGTCGCCGAACGTCGCGCCGACCGCATAAAGAGTACGACCATCACTCGACCACGTTGTTGAATCATAATGTGCATCAACTCCGGGCGATGCTCCATTGTGGGCTGCCTCCATCGCACGAATAATATCGTTGGAGACTACCTTCCTCCCACGAGTATCCGGGGCGAACAACTGTCTAAGGTCGTGCCCAGACAGGATGTCAACCAGCTCTCCGTCAAGACCTGGGGTCACAGCAACCTGAGTGCCGTCCGGGCTGATGGAAGAGTGGAGGCTTAGAGCTCCGATTTTGGTGCTGGCAATGAGATGAAATGATGAATCATAAAGTCGGACAACACTCTCATCACCAGAGGTCACAAATCGGCCCGAATGATCGAAAGATATGTTGCGAACGGTCGAACCATAATTGACGTCCTCTCCAGCTTCTGTCCAACTATCGGTCCGCCAGGCTCGGAATCCACCGCCCTTAAATAAGCCGGCAACAAGAAATCTTCCATCGGGAGAGAAGACTAGTTCAGATGGCCTGTTTGCTCCGGTCGGAAGCCGGCCCGTCATACGCCCCGTTCGGGTATCAAAAATATAAATGAAGTAGCTTCCGTCCCAATCTGCACCCGTATCCCCGCCCACGGCCGCCACCGCTCCATTTGGTGACAGGGCTGCGGCATCCAGACTACCTTCCAGACCGAAATTCTGAGGAGGTCGGAGGATGGTCAAAAGATGCCCATCCGAAAGTGACCACAAGCGTGCTGTCTTGTCCGCAGCCGATGCGGTCAGCAGCAACCGGCCAGTTCCATCGACGCTCATTGCGTCGATACCACCCCTATGCATGCCTGTCTCTAGCTGCAAGATTGGAACCGTCGCATCGGCCCCGGCAGCGTGCAGGTTCGGCTCGCCGGTCTGCGCCCGCGCCGGCGCGCCGAGGACGGAACCCAGAACCAGCAGCAGACCCATGGACCGCGGAAAACGGAGAACCAAGACCATCGCGCGTTCCTCGCTTGTTTCCGTGATTTATCTTTGGTGGTCGGCCTTGAGCTTGATCTCGCCCTGATGCGCCATTAGCTCGCACTTTTCGTCACCCGCCGGGGCGCGGGTAAGACCTCCCACGTAACTGGCTTCCGAATATACCGCCTCTCCGCTTGGCAGAATGAACTGGAGAAATTTGAGACCGTTCCAGGTCGACATCTCTCTTTTTACGCAAAGGTGCATGTTGAACTCAAACTGTCCAAGGGGCGGATTGTTATAGATATCCTGCGGAGAAGCAGAATAGGGAAATCCGTATCCTGCGATCATTGCTAGAGTCGTTTGTGGGGATGATCCGGTTGGTTCGGGGGAGGGTGGCGGTGTTTTTGGTTCTGCTGAAGCTCTCATATCACAAGCTTGAATTGATCCTAGTATTTCTACCATTTTGTTCTGCATTTCTGTTTCAATCGCTGTATGGTGATCCTTCATTAGACTTATGTCAATTTTGGCATTTTTTAGTAAATCGGGAATTTTTGCGACATCTTTGCGGGCACTGTCGCAGTTATTCTTATTTGCTGATGCTATAGCTGCGTCATATAACGAATCTACCTGTGCTCGAACGGCCTCCTGCATCACGCGGCCATCGGTTTCGATATCCGCACGCATTGAGGGATCATTTGCGCTAGTAATGGTTCCAGCAATATCATGGGAGGCCGTAGCGGTTGGTGTTTGTGGTGCAGGCTGTGGAGCACGCTGAACGGGTGGAGGGATATTAGCGGGCAGCGTTGTTGACGCGACCTGTGACATGCAACTTTTGTCACCTACCGGATCGCGGGCAAAGATCCCCTTACCCGCCAGGGTATAAACCAACTCTCCGCTTGGAAGGACGTACTGGAAAAACTGTAGTCGGTTCCAGGTGTACGTCTTGCCTGTTAAGCAAACGTGCGTATTGAACGCTAATTGTCCAAGTGGTTTGCTATTGACTGTCTGCGGGGAGGCAAAATAGGGAAGCACAGTTTGTGTGATCACTGCTAAAGGGGAAGGTGCCGACGCTTCGCCGGTTGCCGCCATGGCATCGCCGGTACCTTGGTCCAACCCTTTCAACTGAGTGGGGGATTGTGCAGCAATCTTCTGCGCCGAGGGGTCTCCGGTGACCATGCCTTGCGGGGTCTCGGTAATAATAGCCAATCTCTCCACCGGAACGTAACCAGAAAAAATTCTGTTGCGAACCGAATATTGGACACGGCACATGCCCTTCAACCATCCGGCGAGGAGGACGCTCTTATCTTGGTCTGGACGGAGTAAGGCTGCCATCGCTGCAAGCGACTTGGCGTCATCAGGCACACCTACAACCACTTGCCCTTGGTCCAAATATCCACCAAATGGGCCAGCGCCTTGTAGCCCCTTAACTGGGACAAAGCCATATCCAATAATTTTCATTTGCTGTCCGGATGCGCAAGCGCTTTTCACTTCAATGAGATGACGCTCCCTGTCTTTAGCAGCCGCTTCAGCCGCTTTAGCCGCTTCTTCAGCCAGTCTGGCCTTGGAGGCCTCGTGAACTTGCTTCTCTTGTGCATCTACAGCGTCGGCATGCTCTGTGTGCCTGGCGTCAACGATTTCAATACTTAAGGGACCTTGCAAAACCCAACCGTTTTCTGTTTCTAGAAAAGTGAACTGGCACTCCATGTCAAATGAATCGCCAGGCTCAAAACGGCTGTATAGATTACCAGTTGATGCACTCATCACGTACGAGAGTGTTTCCAACGCATCGCCGACGACATTGGCTGAATGCTTAATAAGTTCTCCGTTTTTGTCGAAAACACTTTTCGACGATACTTTGGCCACTTTCGTGTAAGTTACGGCAACCGTATAATGGTTAATATCCGTACGAGAGCCATTAACATACACGAGTTTGGTGACTTCCATAGTACTGTCATCACTCAAGAACTTGTCCCTGATCTGCTTCAAAGCATCCTTGTGGTCCGGGCGGTTCTGCCCGTATGCCAAGTGAAAAGATGCCACAACCAGCACCGCAATACAGAACAGATTTCGGAATAACAATTTGCGAACTAGCATAAGTCCTCCCAGCTTTGGGATCATCTCAGAAAAATCTGGAGTTCCGGCATACACCACCCCCGAATTGAACCGGTTGTTTACTAAATGCTCGACTCAAAGGACGGAACGGTCACAATGGCTCTCCACCGAGAATTCTGATGAAATCGTCGTCTGGCTCAGGTTCATCCTGGAGGAGTTCCTCTAATAACTCCTTCAACTCTTTCACTGGGTGTACTCCAGGAATTGCATCCGCGAGACTCCCCAGAAAGATATTCAGAAGCCGAAGAAAGCGCTTTAGAAGACCTCTCCCCCAAGCACTTGCTAACAAGTGCATCTTGAGGTCTAAACTAGGGCCCGATAATCCGGCCTCAACCAAGCGGGTCCACAGGGGCGAGTTTTCTGCCTCAATCGCCTCGACGCGAGCAATAACCACGTCTAGGGACGCACGGATTTGTTGCTCCCAAGCCGCGGTAAAACGCGGTTGCTCTTCCTGGGGCATGCGGTAAATCAAATGCCCCAGAAGAATTCTTGTGAACAAGAATGCGAACGATTAACGCCCTGTCTTCTTCAAGAGGCATGACAACACCTCCATTCATTTGATCCCGTTGCTATAACCGAAAAGGAGCGAGAGAGAGGGGGAAGCGGAGCAAACGTCACAGCATGAAGATTGTCTCACGGATTTCGGACGGGAGCAATCTGGACTTCTGGACTCGAGACCCGCCATGGCAACGAAGCATGCCGAGACCGCTCAGGATATATATCAGCTCAAGGTCACGCTGCTTGGCACCCGCCCGCCCGTCTGGCGCCGCTTCCTGGTGGCCACAGATCTGACCCTGACACATGCTGTAAACTGCGATGGGATCGAAAGACGAGCACATGCATGAATTCCGTGCCCGGCCAGCGGCGCTTCCGCCGGCCAGAACCTGCGGACCCATTTACGAGGATGACGCGGGTAGAAAGCGAGCGCACAGAGCCTCTCTCTGCTGTGCTCCAAAGAGATGGTACCAAGACGATTTACGCAGTCGATTTCGGCGATAACTGGGAGCACGACATCCTATTGGAGAAATGGCTACCGCCGGAAAACGGCGGCGGCATCCCTGGCTACTACGATCTGCTCGATGCCGTCGCCGATTCCTGCTATCCACGTCACGAAGAACCCCGCGACTGGATTGGCGACGAGTTCAACCCCGAAGCGTTTCCATCGACAAGGTCAATCGTCTCCTCTTTCCCGCACACCGCCGCAACAAAAGCTCCGCCCGTTAACCCCTAACTCAACTGCGCAGCTATGCCGAAATGACACGGTTTTTCAATTACGCAACTCTGCCGAAAACACACCCCAAATGGAATGCTTGCTACGGACCGCGAAGGGAACTGAGACCTAATCGAACTCGTACTTTTGCAAGACTTCCGGGGGTCCGACTCCAGGGCGACTGATGCTCGCCTCTATCGCCGGCTTTGCAGCGAAACAACATGTAAAAATTGTTCCGTCGGGGAAATCGATCTGGAGTTCCGTACCCTCTCCAGTGTCCTTGAAAATGCGGAGGGCTTCGATTTGTTTGCCTACAACCTCCGAACACTCGATAAAGTCATGGTTCATCGACTGGATACCTCGCGCTCATGCGCAGTTGACTGGGCTGGCGATTCGGGCGTCGGAAGGCGCTAGGGCATTCCTGCGGGCGGTGAGCCTCGACGTCAATACTCTCTAGTCATAGTCTTAACTGATGCCCCTGTCGCTCTCTGCGGGAAAAATAACAGTGGAAATCTCGGTACGAATCTTCTTGGGACCCCAGCGTTGACCGAAGGCGGCTGATGTGCCAGCATTGCCCATCACGATATCACACTCATCGTGTGTAGACTCATAGTGGTCAAAAACGAACGATGGGGGTGTGCCCGCTCCCTCCATCAAAGCTCGATTCGGCGCGTCTGTGCGAAGATTGCGTGACGAACGCGGTCTCTCGCAAGAGGCCTTAGCCGAGCGAGCCGGGCTACATCGCAACTATGTAGGAGGGGTTGAGCGAGGCGAAAGGAATGTAGCGCTTGAGAACATCGTCAAGCTCGCTAAAGCACTGGCGGTATCCTCAAGGGACCTCTTTGTCGATCTACCCTAACCATTCGGCCTGCAAGTGTCAGTTTTTGGGGATACAAGTGGTGATACTTTGTTCCGGAATCCGGTGCAGCGCTTTGCGGCGGCATGCATATCGCAATTGGCCACAACCATAACAAAACAGAGGGTTTCTGCTTCCGGGTGCATTACGGTGCAAGCTGGTGCGATGTGCAAAAAACGGACTCAAAATCCGCCGGCCCTCGCGGCCATGGGGGTTCGACCCCCCCTCCCGGCACCAACATAACTACCTCTAAATAAATAACATATGGACCACGCTACGGGGACTAGCCTTGAACCCGCGTACGCAGTCTGCGCAGCCGGTGCATGTTTTGGTGCATGTTGAGAATTACCGCCGGTGCGGTCACGATCCGGTCGACCACGGATTGCGTGTGCTGCGGTGACAAGTGGGAATATCGGGCGGCTTGGCTCAGGGTCTTATGGCCGGCGGCCTCCATGATCTCGCGGGTCGATGCTCCGGCCATCGCCAGCCAACTGCAGAAGGTGTGGCGACATGTGTACCAGATGATCCGCGGGATCTGGGCTTCGGCGACAGCGACTTCGAACCACGAGCGATTATCGAAGCGCTCCTGTTTGCGTTTCGGGTAAACATCTGTGCGGCTCTCCCGCGGAAAGATGCGGTCAGTCCGTCCCTGATGGGGTCGGCGGAGGGATTCAATAGCAGCGAGAGCCTCTGCATTCAGATGGACGGTGCGCTGGTCGCCATTCTTCGTCTTTACCAGGTCGATGGCGCGACGCGACGGATCATACTGAGACCAGTCAACAGTGTACTGCTCACTCGGCCGCATCCCTGCATGCACGGCGACGACGAACTCCGCGAGGTGTTCCGGAAACCGCTTGCTGATGATTGCATGGAGCTTCGCATAGTCTTCGCGACTCAAGAAGAGCAGGCGACCAATGGGCTCCTTCTGATGCATGCCCTTGATGCGGACTGGATTGTTGATCGTGACCTTCCCATTGTCGATGCCGAGCCGGTAAGCGAGGCCGAGGAAGGCGACGTATCGGTTCCAGGTGGCCGGAGTCTCACAATGTGAGCGAAGGAATCCTCGAATGTCCTCCGGCGTCACTTCATTTGCATTCATCGCAGCGAGCTTGTGCTGCTTGATGATCCCCGCCTTACAGATGTAGTCACGCGCCGATCGGTGGTTTTCAGTGAAGGCCACGACGCCATCCACCAAATCTGAAATCACCACCGGCGCCGTCCGCTTCAACGTCGGCAGCTTCCGTCCTTCGAGGATTTCCGTCTTCCGCTTCTGGTACAGCTTCATTGCCGCACTCTTGCTCCCGGCCTTCTCGCGATGCTGTTTGCTGTCTTTGTAATAATTGATCCACCATATCCCGGACCCGGGCGGTCTTTGGAAGCAGCCGCGCGGCGCTTTGTCCGTCTCGTTGCTTCTCTTCATGGCCCGCCTTTCGATATCTGTGGTGCCAGCCAACCATCGATTCTGGTGGGCAACCTTACATATCAGGAAGTCACATGCGCATTTTTCCGTACAACAAAATGACCCGCGGCTTTGTCCTGCCGCGGGCCAGATTGTGTGCTCTTCTTCACGCCGTCTTTCTGTCCTCACCTGCGATTGGCCCCAGGTGGTCGCCTTGGGCGAATCTGACCAACTCGTTACGGGCGATCAGTCGTTTTCGTCCGACCCTGCGCGTCCTGAATGTACCACGGGCGATCAGGTAGTCGAGCGATCGGACAGATATTGAAAGAGCCGCGGCTGCGGCCCTCCGGTCGTAGAGAAGTCTCTCAACGTTATTGTTCAAAGGATGTTTATATCGACCTGCGTCGGAAGACACGGCCGGTTTGAGAAGGATTAGTAGGCTTAGCGCTAAGGCCAAGTCATCCGGGGTCTCCGGAGTGCCCGACGGCAGCCGATGCTACCGCCTTTGCTGAAAGCTAGTGTAGCTCGCCAAAACCTGTCAGTGATCGCGGTCACGACAAGTCGAATGCGAACTGTATGCGGTACTCGTATATTGACAACTCCGCCGTCTAGCACATTAGCTCAGGCCAGGGATTCTCATCGATGCTGGAGTCCTGACCGCCGAAATCCGGTCCAAACGTGGGCGTACTCGATCCTTGCTTGGTAATCCGGGCTGCTGAGCAGAAGCGCGTCGCTGACCGAGGGGGTCGTTCGGAATCTATACAACATCGATCGTCGCTCATGACCCAACATTTTCCACCCCGCAGGGATGTGGGTATCTTCATTGCTGAACGCCCTCTCATTTACCTGCCGATCTGTGAAAGGGGCTGAAACCTTGGCCTCAGGAACTCCGTCGCGCGCCCCCGTGAGGTGTGGAAGGCAATAGTGTTTCAAAAGGGTTCGCGGGCCTCTATAAACGGCGTGGCTCCGCACATCCGACTACGTTTCAGGGTGATCCCTCACCCACTGCTCGAACCGAAGCTGATGCGGTTTCTTGCCCTCATCAGCACTCTTCTCCGCCCTGGGGGTAATCGTATCGCTCGACTGCGCCTGCGGCCCCGGTGTTATCGGATTCGGATTGGTCCGAGTCTGCGTAGTGGGTTGTTGCCCAGCGGTTTGTTGCTCGGTCCAGTGCGTCGGCGGCGGAGGCAGGGGCCGAAGCTGGCGCAGGGATACCCACCTCCGGGTTTCCTTCGGAGCGGAGGGGGCTGAATCTCCAGTGTCCTGAATCCCTGGCGAAGAAAGATGGGCTGGCGGCGTCGATTGTTGCCCAGCAGTCGGTTGCGCGGTCCCGGGCGGGGGCGGAGGCGGGGGCACTGATTGTCGTGCCATGATATCTGCTGCAGAGGGCCTGTCGGAATCCATCCGGGTGATCTGCTTGCCAGTGGCTTCCTTCGATGGTTTCGGCCCCTCGTGGCGCGGGATCATCCTCTCAAGCTTCAGCCGCGTGGCAAGAAACTCTGCGATGAACAACCGATTCGCAAGAGCGTCAGGATCATGCATCAAATCAAGGAAAGTGGGTTTCCCGATTCTCCCGCGGCGGCAATAACGGAGATACTGGCGGACTTTTTCCCTGACCGCAGATGTCGCCGGAACCTCGTAATGCAATGACCGCAAGGCATTGATCGCAATCTCCATTACTCCATCGATAATCTCGTCCGCCCGTCCGCTTCCCTCTCTCCACCAGCACTTGAAATATGCGAGATGATAACGAATCCAGCGGGCCTGGGATTTCCATTCAGCGGTTCGCGTCTGATAATCGTCGGGTGAAACCATCTTTCTGAATTGGCGGTCCGCCTTCCTGCGAGAGCGGTCCAGAGACTCGATCGTGCGTTGCGTCTGAGCATGCAGATGTTTCGTGATCTTTCGGTCCTGCGCATGTTGCCTCCTCGCACCGGGGCCTTTCTTCCAGTTTTCTCGCTCGGAATAACGCCACAATCCCATCCGGATTCGCGCGGCGAAGATCAGAATGCGAAGATCCAGCCAGTTTGCACGCGCGCGTCCCCCTCTTCCTATCCGCGGCTTGTATTCGCCCCAGAGGTCACAAATGCGTTTCATGATTGCCGGCTGAAGTTTTCCGGAATCGGTTCCCGGGGGTAGCGGATAGGTCATAAACGGATATGTAGTCGCGAGCGACATTTCCTGGCTGCGGACGGTCCAGGCATCCGCCAGGAAATTGAGACCGGTACCAATGATCTTGGCCTGATTGGCCGACAAGCGAAACTCGACCAGCAGGGGATCTTTATTCGGAGGCGGCATGCAGCCATTCACCCGCAGGCTCCAGAATAGTCGGTCTACGAGTGAATGCTGTGACCAGAGACACAGCAGATGGATGGAGGCTAGGCTGACAGGACGATCCCGCTCCGACCCGAGATGAGATTCTTCCGGACCCGGACAAATCTGGCTCTTCGTGGGCCGGACAAAGACCTAAGCTCGAATACTCGGTGTTGCCGGTGACCCGGCCAGATGCAGCGCTTTCAGTAAACTGGCGAACGTTCCGTATTGCCGACCAACCACCCGGTACTCGGAAAGCGGCCACAGTGGGAGTTAGCGGCCACAATGGGGGTTGATGAGTGCATTGCCCTGTTGGCAACAATTGAGAAAATTCTTCGTCGTCGGCGAATTCCCAGCGGAGCGCCTGCTTCGTTCTCCGTCTAATCTGCCTGTTACGTTGAAGGTGTTACTCTCTTGGTCGCAAAGTTGTATACGGGAACGCATCGGTTCGATGGCCGGTGGCGCGCTAGCGAGCTATCTTACCTGAGGGTAAGAGAATCGATGCATTTGGAAGCAGGAATGGTAAACCGCGAGGGTTCCAACCGTTGCGACCGCCCTGTCCTTCTTGGGGATCTCCATCGCCCTGAGGTTCCCGTCAATCTTGCTCACCTGCGGGAACCGGTTGATTCCATTCGGCACAACTACTCTACCAAGGCACCGTTTCGATCGGAGGTGTTCCGATGAAGCGATCCATTCCGGCGTTTGCGATCGTGCTCGGATGGGCCGCGGCCGCTTTGGCAGCTTCGCCCAGCGCTCTGACAACGCTGCACGCCATTCATGTCCTCAGCAATGCCGACGCCAAACAAAATCAACCGGTGGTCTTCGAAGCGACGGTTGTATATTCGCGCGGGTATGAAAATTTGCTGTTTGCTCAGGACGGCGAGGATGCCATCTTCATTCGGCCGCCTGCGGGCACGCAACTGGAGACAGGGGATCGCATCCTGGTTCGCGGAAGGATGCAGGCGAGTTTCCGTCCGCTCGTGATTGGCAACAGCGTGACTCTGCTCCACCACGGCGCCCCGCCTCGCTCCATACCAGCCACCTTCGACGAATTGATTCGTGCCCAGCGCGACTGCCAGTTCGTCACCGTCCATGCCATTGTCCGTGCAGCGGATCTGGTGGTGAGCCCCGCGGCCTCGGTGCGCAGCGCCCGTCTTCAGTTGCTCACCGAAGGTGGTCACTTCGAAGCGAATCTTGACACCGACGACACTTACGCGCTCAAAGATCTGCTGGACGCGGAGGTTGAAATCACTGGCGCCGCTGCGGGGAAATTCGACGACAAGATGCAGCAAACCGGGGTCGTGCTATACGTTTCCTCCTTGAAGGACATAAGAATCCTCAAGCGCGCCAGCGCCAGCCCATGGTACCTCCCAATCACCCCCATGGACCGGGTTCTTGCGGTCTATCACATGAACGATCTCACGCCCAGGGTCCGCATCCAGGGAACCATCACCTACTATCAACCGGGTTCGGCCATCGTGCTACAGGACGGCTCCAAGAGCCTGTGGATTGAAACCCACACCCGCGAACCCCTGCAGGTCGGCGATCAAGCGGATGCAATTGGCTTTCCCGATGCTCACGAACGCTTCCTAACCCTGACCGACGGCGAAATCCGGGATCGTCAAGTCTTCCGGCCCATCAAGCCCCAACCTGCGACTTGGCATCAACTGGGCTTCTGGAGCAGCAATTCACCCGACGGCCACATGTACGATCTCGTTTCGATCGAAGGTGAGGTGGAAACAGAGGTCCGCGAAGCCTCACAGGACGAATATGTTCTCAACTCGGATGGCCGCCTGTTCACCGCCATCTACCGCCACCCGCCCGATCCCAGTGCACTTCCGTCCATGACCCTGATCCCGCTGGGCTCCAGAATCCGCGTTACCGGCATCTGTGTCATCGTGCAAGCCAATACAATCAACCCCGGCGAAGAGGTCCCCTTCAACATCCTACTGCGCTCGTCCGAGGATATCTCAGTCGTCGCCAAACCGTCGTTGTTGAACGTTCGCAACCTGTTGCTGATCGTGGGCTTCCTGCTCCTGGTCGTTTTCGCCGGGGGTGCCAGGAGCTGGGCCATCGAGCGTAGGGTGCGCCGCCAAACCGCCGCGTTGGGTTATATTGAGCACCTGCGCAGCGGCATCCTCGAAGACATCAACCGATCTCGCCCTCTGGCTGAAATCATCGAGGAGATCACCGAACTGGTTTCCCTCAGACTGAATGGCGCACCCTGTTGGTGCCAAATCAGCGATGGAACGCAGCTCGGCAACTGTCCGCCGAAACTGTCCGCCCTCCGCATCGTTGAGGAGGAGATTCCTGCTCGTTCGGGACCACCGCTCGGCGTCATTGTGGCCGCATTCCACGCCCTGACCAAACCGTGCACCAGCGAATCGCAAGCACTCTCCGCTGCCGCTGGTCTGGCAACTCTGGCCATCGAATCCCGCCAGCTCTACTCCGATCTGCGGCGCCGCTCGGAGTTCGACCTGCTCACCGACATCCACAATCGCTTCTCTCTCGAGAGGCATCTGGATGCCCTTATTGATGAGTCCCGCCGGGAAGCTTCGGGCTTCGGGCTGATCTTCATCGACCTCGATAAATTCAAGGAGGTCAATGACCAATACGGACATCGCATCGGGGACCTGTATCTGCAGGAAGTGGCGCTGCGCATGAAGCGTCAGTTGCGTGGGCAGGACATGGTCGCCCGACTCGGCGGCGATGAATTTGCAATTTTGGTCCCGCTGGTGCGCAGCCGCGCCGACGCCGAGGAGATTACCAATCGCCTCGAACGTTGTTTCGATGAGCCGTTCGTCATCGAGGGATGCGTTCTCCAGGGTTCAGCCAGCTGGGGACTTGCCATTTACCCAGAGGATGGAGCCACCAAAGACAGCCTCCTTAGCGCCTCCGACGCTGCCATGTACGTGGCCAAACACACCAAGCACGACTCTGCAGGTTTCCCCGTAGATAGATAGCAGGCGTTCATCCGCCCTAAGAGCGCGTAACAAAACCCACCGAACCTGATCTTCGTTGGCGAAGTAGCGTGAACGACATATGGGCGCGGCGTTGCTTCCAGATCGGTTGTGGAATCTTGTCGAACCCTTCTTGCCGATTCTTGCACGGCGGCCACAAGGTGGCCGATCACGCGTTTCGGATCGCGCGTGCCTGACGGGCATCGCCTTCGTCCTTCGCAGCGGAATTCCCTGGTAGATGCTTCCGCAGGAACTCGGGTGAGGGTCGGGGATGACATGCTGGCGGCGCCTGCGCGATTGGCAACGGGTTAATGCTCTTTGGGGCCGCTGCCTTCCATCTTGTTGTGTCTTTCTTGCCTTAATCAGCTCGCGAACGGTCCTCAATTTCGCCCCACGCAGCTCACCGCTCTCGTAGGCCTGCATCAGTGCTGTTTGAATACCCTCGTCCTCCCCTGTCGCGATCTGGATCGCAACAGTCACGGGGAGAGTGCCTGATTCGACCGCTGCGATTAATCGTGGTTCATCTTTCTCTACTAGTCTTACGATTCCCCGTGTGTATGCGCGATCGATGCCGAGTTTTTTGGCAATAACACCGTGATCGTAGCCGCGACGGAGTAAATTCTTCACTTCGAAATACAAGCTCTGGTTGGAAGACGGGCGCCGAGCAATGTTCTCAATCAGGCTCATCAGGTACTGATCGGGTTCACTGGCTTCCGTGATGATCGCAGGGATCGTGTCAAGACCGATTTCACGAAAAGCCTCAAGGCGACCCTGACCACACACAAGGTCATATTGATTACCATCTGCATCTGGTTCTTTTCGTCGAGACACCGTAATGGGTTTCTTCAAACCAACGGCTCGAATGCTCGAAACGATTTCGCGCCAAGTGACCTTATTGCGGGTCCGGGGATTGGCGATCCGAATCTGATTCACGGGAACATTCTCGATGACTTCCGCTCCTTCTTGATTCATGCCACGTCCTCCAGTCGAATACGCCGCGCAAGCTCGGAGAAGAAAGTGAGATCCGGAAAACGAAAGACTTCCAAATACATGGCGTTGTGAGCGTGCAGCCGCAGCGACCTGCCGAGATCTGCGATGCTCGGAAGGGCATAGTAATCAAGGATTTCATCGTTTTCCGGATCGAGGCGGGCGGCTATTGTGATGTCGGGCTCCAGAAATTCGTCGAATCGAATCACCCAACGATGGTTACCTGCTGGGGTCGTTCGGCACCGAGCAAGAATTAGGGAAACCGTATATTCGCGGTTGATCGTGAGGAGATCCGTTTTCTCGTCTCGATCGACTGATGCAGTCTGCTTGCGGAGCTGCTGGATGATCGACTGCACCTGCTCCTTGTGTCGCGTTCGAAGCCTGCGGTTGATCTCCAGGTATCTGTAGTCTCTCTCCGGACTCCAACCGATCAACGTATACGCCCGCAGAAGGCTACCAAATCGCGTTCGATAAACATTGCTTGAAGGCATTTCGACGGCTTCGTCGATTATGAAACCAGAGAGGCATCCTTTGCGCTGCAGGAGAATTCTGAGAAACCTTAGCAGATCGTCATCTGTATAGCGTCTGCTGCGCTCCGCCACAATGCGTTGTGCCAGCTCGAAGATATCTTTTGGTACGACAGGCTCAAATGCGTCGGGCTTTGAAATCCACATTTCCGGGGGATTTCGAAGGCGCTTTTGCCGGAGCTTGAATGACTGACGATTGTAGACATTACTGCCGATGTATTTGGGGCTCCGCAGCAACCTGCAGACAGCGTTCCTCGTCCACGGTCGATTGTCACGGTTCAGAATGCCGTTCCTGTTCAATGCTGCGGCAATTTCCAGTTCCGATTTCTCGCTCTGCGTAAAGTCGCGAAATATCTGCCGCACCACTTCAACCTCTTTGGAGGGTCCAGGTATCAGAATTACACGGTCCGTCTGAAGGCTTTTTCTTTCGCCGGGGCCGAGCACCTGCTTGAAATTCCCATCCTGATCGACAAGCTGTCTGCGGAGCCCGTACCCCGGCGTGCTACCTTGACGAAAGCCCAACTCCACCAAACGGCACTGTCCAGCAAAAACCTTCACGGACAATTCGCGGCTATACTCGCCCGCCATTGTCCGCTTGAGCGTTTTGATGAGAGCCGATGGGAGACTATCGTCATTCTCGAAGGGCTCATCGCAATAATGGACTCGGATGCCCGCTTGTTTCAGCACGTATTCGTAATAGGCGCTCTCGTCGGCGTCCTGAAAGCGCCCCCAGCGGCTCACGTCGTAGACCAAGACTGCAACGAAGTCGGCATGGCCGCGTTGCACGTCCTCGAGGAGGCTGGCGAGTCCCGAACGGCCGGAAATATTCAATCCGCTCTTGCCGTGGTCGGCGTAGGTGCGGACGATTTCCATTCCTCTTGTGTGCGCGTATTTCTGTATCGCGTCGGACTGGTTTTCCGTTGAATACTGTTGATGCTCAGTCGACATTCGCACATATTGCGCAACCCGAATTCCGGCGGCCATTTCCATCACGGCAAGGGCTGGATTGCGCCACGCCTCTCATCGACGCATCTGCGACACCAACGCGAGTTTAACGGACCACCGATTGGTGAAAGCTATTTGCACGTTTCAGCCGCGCTAATCTTTCGTGAATTCGAGGTGAGATGCTTTGTGTGGACGAAAAAGGAGGGATGGGGCGCGATTCTCTATTCATTTGATTGTGACGATGGTTACGGGACGTTCGTAGTCTTGGCCCCGTTGCGCTTTCCGGCCATACTCTTGGCATCCGTTTCCTAAATCTGCGGCCCGCCTGACCCGTTGAGGCGCTGGGCGGGCGTTTTTTAGGAGGCTCGCGATAGAAGTGGACACGCAGGAGGCCATTGGCTGCACCAATTATCACCACGGAAGGTTCGAGGTTTTCGTACTCGAGGCGATTCCGGCTTGTGGGCCGGAGCGTAACGTCCCTATAGATCTGGCGGCGAACATCGGATTTATCAGTTCCGCGACCGTCGCGTTTCGGGATACAGAGAGCGGAATGTGCAGGTAGTGTTCCCGACGTGGAGCTCGCAGCGGCGTAAAATATGCGAATGATTGCGTTGCGCGACCAGCTGGCAATGGCCGGCCCCAGTACGCTTGCTCCACACAGAGAAAAATGTCGTGAACTGACGGTCCATGCCACCACCCTCGACGAGATTGTCAGTCAGCCACAACGGCAAGAACATACTTGATTAACCCACGCTTTCGGGTAAACCTTGGTTGCCGATCCCTCCGGCGCCGCCGATCATGGGCGGCGTTCGTGTTTTCTTCTATGACCGAAATACCGTGACCTCCGTACTCTTGCGGTGCACAGCCACTCCCTGCCATTCTTCACGCAGTAGCATCCGTTTCCAAATCTGCGGCCCGCTGTCAGCAAGCAGTGGGCCATTTTCCAGTTGGTCCAACCGTGGTAGCGGCAGAGAGGGTAGTTTGATGATGCCGATTGAAGACTTGAACCGACTGGCAGTCCAGGGATTGCTGGCCGATGCCGAGCGCGTTCTTGCGCTCACCGATTTTGAGAATGTGCGTGGAACCGGTGAAATCGTGAACGAGGCGGTTGCCAAAGCCCATCAGAGCTACATTGACCTGATGAGACGCCGGAGGCCGCTCATCCTGAGAGACGCGGAAGAAACACAATTCCTGAGAGCGATGGATTGCATCCTGGCGCGTATCCGGTTCTTCGGGAAAGCTGTTT
The DNA here is from genome assembly GCA_963788905.1 of uncultured Acidobacteriaceae bacterium. GTDB lineage: Bacteria > Acidobacteriota > Terriglobia > Terriglobales > Acidobacteriaceae > Palsa-343. The sequence continues at coordinate 378,466 of CAWBIO010000006.1, read as the reverse complement.
AGCTACGTCTTAACGTGCTTTGTGCCCACGCGGGTTCATGCAGAAAACTGTTTATTTTCTGCCCACAGTTGCACTTCGTTCAATGAGTCGCTGTGTTTCTTCTCTGAGGCGATAGCCGCTGGAACACCACACTTCATCTTGATACAGTCTCTTTTTGGGGACTGTTTATGGCTTCTCTCACCCGCGAAGTTCCTGCTTCTGCTTTTCAGCAACCATCGCCGGATCATGATCCGATGCTGGACGATATTGGGTACATGACCTGCATGACTCTGGTGCTGCTCGGGAACTACGCGCAGACCGGGCATCTGGGAGGACCGCTCGCCTACACTCCCGACAATGTTGCAGCGCATTTGGACCATTGGAAAAAGAGGATTTCTTCCCGGCAAGAAGGTTCATGGGGCACCCGCTCGACGCGAAACGATCGCGATGATGCCACCACGGGTTGGTTGTAGTCAAGAGGACTTAAAGCCTTGCCACTCTCCTCCGTTTTTCATCTCATCAAGCGGCAAACTGCACCACTGCCTAAGCCACCTTCACCGTGACTTAGGTACTCTTGCGGTCCACAGCCGCTCTCTGTCATCATTCGGCATCCGTTTCCTCGGATGCTGTGGAGGAGGCCTGCTGGTGTCAGCAACCAGCGGGCCTCTTGTTTCCGCAGGGAAATGGGCGTCTCTTTCGTTGTTCTTCGTATGAAGATCGCCGACTGGAACCGACAGGCCGTCCGGTCTCTGCTGTCTGATGCCGACCGCATTCTGGCTCTCACTGATCTTGAGGATGTGCGCGGAAGCCGCGAGATTGTGAATGACGCGATTACCAACGCCCGCAAAAACTACCTTGAACTGGAGAGACGCCGCAAGCCGCTCATCCTCACAGATGAGGAGGAGACGCGGTTCCAGAGCATTTTGGGACGTCTCCTGGCACGCATTAAATTCTTCGGGGAATCGATCTAGCCTCCCATACGCAATCCTCCTGCCACTCTCCTCCGCCTTGATCTCACCAAAGGGGCAAACTGCACCGCTACCCAAGGCCACCTCAGCAGACGCTGCTCGGTTCCGGTGACGAGCTTTGTCTGCGCGGCGATCTGACGGATCGAGTGACCCTGCTTGCGCAGGTCTGCCACATATTTCATGCGCTTCGGATCCACCATCGACGCGGGGACGGGCTAGTACCTGGTCCTGCGCACGAACACGCGCCAACCCCGCCCGCTTGCGCTCACTGATGCGATTGTGCTCCTGGTGGGCGTTAGCCAGACAGCCGGCCCTTTACCTTACAGGCTGTTGCCGACCTTGTTGAATGCGTTGGAAACCTTGTTGCTGAGGCTTCCTATCGCCGCGATTGCGCTAAGGGCAATCAGCGATGCGATCAGCGCGTATTCGATCAGGTCCTGCCCGGATTCGTCCCTCAACAGGCTTTCGACCAGTCGCGTAACCGTGCTTGTTTTCATGGCCATCGACCAAAATGCCACGGTATGACCATTCGGCACCATACAACTTCTTGGGTGGATTATGAGCAATCCGTTCGCCGAATGGGGCGGCTTTCATGGCATCAAGGGCCCAACTGACCCACTACCGAACGGTACGAGCCGGGCTTCAAGGAATTTGGCACCAAATGATGTAAATATTCTGTGAATGGCCCTGAGTGTGGCACTGTCCCGCATCCCACTTGGCAAAGCGATTCAAGAGTTCGGCCTTCCGAGTTCACTGGGTAATCCTCGCTATGTCCTCTGCATTGGTTTATTCCATCCGAAACCGAGGTCAGGTTGAGCGCGCAAGGGACAACCGTCATTTTCAGCGGTGTTATCCGAGCACACGGAAGACAAATCACGTGCCTCATCTCGGCAATTAAGAACCATCAGTCGAGGGGCGCGCAATTGACTGACTATCGTATCCGTCATGTTTCAGAATCCCTGGACGACGGCGACTACGAACTGATGGTCGCTGACGTGGTCATGCGCGTGCGGCTGCGGGGTGGCAATTGGCTGATGGAGTCGGACTAGAAAATCGTCGGGCTTGGGAGATTGTTGAAAGAAAGAGCTGGGATCCCTTTCGCGGCCTGGTCCGCTTGGCTTGGTACATGGCCGCATCTGCGGCGCTCAGCAGGCTGTCGCGTGTGGTTCCGTCCGCGGGATAAATGGCGACTCCGATGCTTGCTTTGCGGTGCTGTGCACCGTGCAGCCTTCCCAGGTGAAAGGCTGCTTAAAGCCGCGCTCCAGGCGCAGAGTAATCTCCTCCATGTCGGCGCGGAACCGGGAGGGCTAAATCCTCCGGTCCGCCAATGACACCAAACCCTTCTGAAAGTGTGCTGTATTGACCAGCACCAGAGCCAGCGTGATGGAACACTGTGAACTCGCACCCCCCTTCCGTTCGACGCCTGTACGGAGGTGAACGATGTCCAACCTAAAGGCACGACTGCTCGTTGTAGACGATGAAGAACGGGTTTGCAGGAACCTATCGATAATATTCGCCGCTCTTGGATATGCAATCAGGACCGCTCCGAACGGTTTTTCTGCTTTGTACGCTATAACGAACGAGACTCCCGACGTCATTCTTTCGGACCTGCATATGCCCGGCATGTCCGGCGCTGAATTCCTCTCCATCGTCCGGCGCCGCTTCCCCTCCATTCGCGTCATCGCCATGAGCAGCGCATGTTCAGGCGTTGATCTCTCCCCGTTAGTTGCCGCCGATGCCTTCTATCAAAAAGGAACTCATCCCAGTTTTCTGCTCCGCATCGTGGAGGACATGACCCGCTCAGGCCAATCGCCGGTCACCCTCCGCCCTCGTCAGCTGACGCCCATCGTGGTTCCAACTAACGGGCACAATCCTTCAGGAGAAACGTAGGTCATGATCACATGTCCTGAGCGCCTCCGGGCTTCCCCCAGATTTTCGACCAGATCGCCGCTACAACCCTCGAGACCAGATGCTTGCGAGCAATTTAATAGAAAAATTGTCGGTGGGATGGGCAGACAAAAAGGAGTCCGCTGTTCCTGACGACCCAGCGGACCCTGAGGTGAGTAGCACTGTGTTCCGAACTGTGCTGAATAGAGTTGCAGGGAGCAAGCTGCCCTGTATGTCTCATTTTGCACAAGACGGGTTACAACTTTCGTATCACGGCGGGAGGAAGTGAAGACCTGCTGTTGCCACCGAAGACAGGCCCCGCGGAGAGGTCATTGCGTTCAATATTGCTGAGATGTGGCGCAGTACCGGGGAGTTGGCACGGGGGAAAGGCGCTGCTCCTGACCCTTGGCCGGAGATATGAACAGCCCAACCCAGCTTCGTAGGCCAGTTCCTATCCCCGAGAGGCGCCTTAGTGCCGACACATATTCGTAACCATATAGTCAACAGACGAGGCCAACACGGCGAAAGACCTTGCATCGACTGAGCGGAAAGCACTGTGGGCTTGCCGCTAAGTCCTTGTTTCCATGAGGCAGTCGCCAATGCTGAGACGGCTCGGGCGCGTTACAGCACCCTTGATAACACTAAGGGGCGCTGGATAGAGGGGCACTATCTTCGTTCGGACAGGCGATGTGTTCAAAATTGAACAGACACTCGTTTCCGAGGCAGGAGACACTCCACACCGAGCGCATCAGAAGGCCGAAAGCCCTCATGGCCCGATCACTCAGGATACCCGGGGATCGGTCTCGACCCTGGTTGTTATTTGTAGCCGGGATCTCCGGGCGAACGTCGTGATCTTTACCCTTCTCCGACGATGTTGTGGTCGGAAGGAGGCAAATTCGGATGGCGGAGCGAAACGAGCCGGGGTTTGACCACGCCGCCTTTCTGGCGAACGCTGGGCGGGCATGGAGAGTTGTCCATATAAAGCAAAGACTGCCCCTCTTTTCACAGGGAGACCCTGCCGAAGCCCTCTTTTATCTTCAGAGAGGTCAGGCAAAGCTCACTGTTGTCTCAATGACGGGCAAAGAAGCTACCATCACGCTTCTTCGTTCCGGCGACTTTGTAGGAGAGGATTCGCTCTTTGAGGGGACCGTGTTTCGGACGGCGACAGCCACCGCCATTACCCGCTGCACCGCGCTCAGGATCGAGAAGGCAGAATTGTTCCGATTGATGCACGACGAGCACACCTTCTCCGATTTATTCCTGTCGTTCCTGTTGGCTCGCTGCATACGCACTCAAGCCGATCTCGTCGACCAGCTATTCAACTCAAGCGAAAAGCGTTTGGCACGAACTTTGCTGTTAATGGCGGAATTTGGCAAGTCGGATCGCCCGAATATCCTGATTCCCAAAATCTCACAGGAAACACTGGCGGAGATGATCGGCACAACCCGATCCCGCGTCAACTTCTTTATGAACCGCTTCCGGAAGCTCGGCTTGATTGAATACAACAGCCGCATCCGTGTCCATAAATCGCTGCTAAATCTGGTTCTGCTGGATCAACTGCCCCAGCAAAACAGCACGACTCCTGCGCTCCTCGCTCCACCGCAGAGAGACAGTGAACCAAATTGAACAGGCGGGTGAGCACGTCTGTTCGTACGCTCAGCCACCATTACCTCATTGCCTTCTGCCAGCCCACCATGGCTGTGCGCCAGGCAACTTCTGCGGAGATACACATAGTTCGCCCTCGTGCTTCTGCCGCATGCCGTCCTGCGGCGCTTTGCGGTTAGGTTTACTGCGGTGTGAAGACCACCTCGCCTGAAGACGCTATTGCAATTCCACCTTGAGGGGGATCCATGCAGAAGCATTTTCCCAGCTTATTACCCTGTCGTCTCTGAAATGGACCCTCGACGTTCCGTACTCAAATGTGTTGTACGAAAACGCGGTTGGCGTCCCCTGAATCGCCAGTACTTCGTCTTTAGTCGAACCTCTTGCGAAGTAGTGCCTTGTTCGATCGACTGCATGGGCCGGTCGGAGTTGCACGTTGAGATGGACCCATACCGGCGCATTTTCCCAGCCAACGACCTTATCGCCGGCAAAGAAGACCTTTGAGGCGCCGTACTCGAAAGTGTCGGCGGAATACGCAGTTGGGATGCCCTGAACCGCCTGGACATCCTTCTTTGTTGAGCCGATGGTAAAGTAATCCGGACTTGTTCCGGATCGAGGGTCATTGCTCTCTTGTGAAGACAGCGCCCTGAATGCGGCGAGTACGGCACGAATCTTCTCTTCAGCGGATCTCTTGGCGGGTTGGTTATCCTCGAATAGATCCGGGTGCCAGACCTTCACAAGCATCCGATACGCCGCTTTGATCTCTTTGTTGCTCGCTCCCTGCTTCAGGTTGAGAGTCTGGAGTGCTTCGCATCTGGCGCACTGGGCGCTGCCGTTGTCGAGGTTAGCTCCGCATTCGCATGTGTGCATTCGTTTAATGGCAATCAGTCTGAGGTCACGAGCATTCGATCACACCATGTAACCTCGCTGCGCGCGTCTGCTGGCCACCCTCCTCCTAAACGAGCATAAGTCGACACGTTATCTGCTTGTGTGACGGCCATCACATGCTTATTACCACTAATGTGGGACTTCATCCCCATCAATATCTCCAGTATCTCCATACGTTTATATCCCGGTGCGTCTAACAGAGCTGCGACGACATCTCAATCGCCCGACTTCACCTCCCGGCAACACTCGCGGACTTCGCTGTATATCTGCCTGTTCGTCTCCGCTTGCACTCGATATCGAGGAACTGGCCTCGCCCAGTGTCTTCCATCGCACCCTCCTGCTGCGTCTCCACCCTGTTTCGTAAGGGGTCCCGCAGACGCCTCGCTAAACCCCACCTAATCAACAAAGTGTGGCTCGGGAAACACACTTCCAAGGAATCGTCGGTAACTGATCCTAAAGTAGATAAGTTGACGGAGATAGACTCTTATGACGAACCAGCTGATGAATACGCTTCTGATGCAAGGCCAAAGAAGCCGGAATCTCGAGTTTGCCGATACAAGCACTCGGCTGTCTCAGCATCGAGGGGTTTTGAGAAGAGGAAACCCTGAAGATAGGTACAGCCCAGCTCGCGCAGCCTTTGCAGCTGCTGTTCGGTTTCAACACCTTCCGCGATGATTTCCAGTTTGAGCGAATGAGCCAATTCCGAGATGGCTTTCACTATATCCATGGAGCCGTTTCCGGCATTTAGCTCCTGAACAAACGAGCGGTCGATCTTCAGTGTGTCGAAAGGAAGCCGCTGGAGGTAACTGAGAGATGAGTAGCCGGTTCCAAAATCGTCTATCTCAAGCCCAACTCCCATCCTCCTGAGGCGGTTCAGGGTAATAAGTGTCTGCTCGGCGTTACCCATAATGGAGCTCTCGGTCATCTCCAAGGCAAGCAGTGAGGGCCTCAGCGCTGCCGCCTCCAGAGCAGCTTCCACATCTTCTACAAGGTGCAGATCGCTCAGTTGACGCGAAGAAACGTTCACACTCACCGTGATAGGAGGGTAGGGAGCGAACCTTCGCTGCCATTCGGCCGCTTGGAGGCACGCCTCCCGCAGGACCCATCGGCCGAGCAAGAGAATGAGATCGCTCTCCTCCGCGATGGAGATGAATTCACCCGGGAGGATGAGGCCTCGCTCGCCGTGATTCCAGCGAACCAGCGCCTCGAAACCGTGAATTTCGCCCGTGCTGTTCGCGATGATGGGTTGATAATGAAGCACCAATTGTCCGTCGTCGATCGCCTTGCGTAGTCCTGTTTCAGTCTCAAAGCGGGTGATCACCCGTTCGCGGAGTCCTTCATTGAAGAATTCGAAGCGCCCTTTTCCGTTGTTCTTGGCGTGGTACATGGCCGTATCGGCGTTTCTCAGAAGATCTTCCGGAGTGGTCGCAGTAGAGCTGAGAGCGATTCCGATGCTGGCGGAGACAAACATGCGATGGCCGTCAAAATAGAAGGGCTCACTGATCCGGTCAAGGACGCGCGCAGCAACCACCGAGGCATCGCTTTCCTGCTGGATATCGAAGAGAAGGATGGCGAACTCGTCTCCGCCGATGCGCGCAACAGCGGATTGACCGGACCCGCTCCGGCGCGATCGGTTGCGAACGCTGGCACGCAGGCGTCCGGCTACATCGATCAGCGTCTCGTCGCCGGCGGCATGCCCGAGGCTGTCGTTGATCAGTTTGAATCCATCCAGATCGACGAAAAGGACAGCAAACGGGCTCCCCTGCTGGCCAATCGCCTCCATCGCGGATTCGAGACGATCAATGAAATAGAGGCGGTTTGGAATATGCGTGAGAGGATCGGCAATCTTGCCCTCTGTGATATCGGTTTGCGAGCCCGCCATGCGCAGCGCTTTGCCCGACGGGTCGCGCACCGCGATCCCGCGGCTCAGTGTCCAGATGTAACCGCCGGATTTCTGACGCATGCGATACTCGCTGACGAACTCGGGCGTCTTACCGTTGCGGTGCGCGGCAATCTCATCCAGCACCCGTTGCCGGTCGTCGGCATGGATGTGGGCAAACCATTCTTCGGGGTGCGACCACCCTTCGTTCTCCGAGTAGCCAAGCATATGGGTCCAGCGCGGAGAGAAATAGATTTCGCCGGTTGCAATATTCCAGTCCCACAGACCATCGTTAGCGCCTCGTGCTGCAAGTGCATATCGCTCCTCGCTCTCCTGTAGTGACCTGACCGCGTCACGGAGCGCTTGTTCGCGAGATTCGATCTGGGAAAGCATCTCGTTGAAGGCGCGGATGAGAAGACCGGTTTCGCCGCCAGCGCGGACGGTTGCGCGGATGGAGTAATCCTTTTCGGTCGAGATGTGCCCCGCAAGGTTCGCCAGCTGGACCAGGGGATTGGCGATCGAGGCCGCGAGGCGCAGAGAGGCGAGGAATGTCACAAGGACCGACACGAGAATAACGAGGCTGGCGATCTTCGTGTATTCGAGCAGCCGCGAGCGAAGCTCATGCAGATCGAAAACAAGGGCAATGGAGCCTGTGCGTTCCCCGTTGAGCTGCACACCGCGGAAGAGAGTCAGGAACTCGCCGCTGAAATACGCCCCGTCGCGACGCCAGGTTGGCAAGAGAAGAGCTGGTGAGCCCCCCGGTCCGCGGTATTCCGCAAAGATGTGCCCGCGATTGTCGTAGAGACACGCGACAAGAAGGTGGGGTTCCGTCGAAAGGGCGCTCAGCATCTCCTCGGCGGCCCGCTGGTCGCTAAACGCAAGCGAAGCAGCCGTATTTGCACCGAGCGTGTCGGCGAGGGCGGTCAGTTCGCGAACTGCACTCGCGCGATAGCTCTGACGCTCAAAAATCGCGAATCCCGAAGAAGCCAGCAGAACGGCAAGTACGCTGGCGGAGAGGACCAGAAGGGCGAGATTGAAACGGATGGGGAGATTCCTCAGATGCATAGCGTTACCTGCTCGCACTCATTGAACCGCCGCCCGTCACCGCGGTGGCGAGGAGGAGCAGACGTGAACTGATTCTCAGGTGGGCCGAATCGGCCGATCCCCGATTGATGTCGAAGCGAATGCGGTCTTTTTCCAGGTGGAAGCGGATCATTCCGCCATCAGAAAGAAAGCTTTCAGTTTCGCCAACGGTGAGAACCGGCAGGCCTCGCAGGCTGTCCAGAATACCGGCTTGGCGTCCAGCCTCGTTCCGCGTGAGAAACAGGACGTTGCAGCCCCGGGCACTCTCTGACTCCCGAAGCAGACGAATGTGAAAAATGCGATCTCCAATGACCTTGCCCTCCAGTGTGCTCTGGAGTTCATGCAGGTGCAGTTGACCGTCGAAAGTGCAGAGGATGAGAGAGTGATTCTGAGGATCGAGGGCGCCGTCCGGCCAGTCGACCAGCTGGGCAAAATGGAAAAGAAATGCCCCCTTGATCTGGTATTCTTCGACCTCCGTTTGTCCACGAGCAGAATCTGCTGCTCCGGCGGCGAACAGGAAGAGGCAGAGAATCTCGCATATGCACGCGAAAACACCGGATCGGCGGCGCGGCCGACTTTTCGTCGAATTGGTGTTCGCTCTTATCAATGGCGGGCTCCGGTTAGAAGGACCATGCAACCCTGGCGTACCCGTTGCGCCGCATTAAACCAGGCAGCACGGTGTCGTCAGGCCCGGAGAATTCCTGGTGGAGGTTACGCAGCAGGTTTTGACCCGCCACGCTGAACGAGACACGCTCCCCCGCATTCCAGATAAGAGTGCTGTCAACCCGAGTGTAGGAAGGAATCGCGAACGCCGGCAGGCGGTTGACGAACCAGGCCTCCGTGTTCCATTGAAGATTCCTGGGCAGGCTCAGACTGGAGCGCACCTGTGCCTGATGGTCCGGCGCGCTGCCCTCTGTTCCAGCAGCGTCCGTGAAGTCCTGGCTCCAGGCGAAGGAATGCAGATGCGTGGAAAGGAAACTATAACCAGGGCTCACGGTCCAGAAGCGCGCAGCCTTCCAGTTGGCAAAGACCTCGAGGCCGTGGGTTTCGCCATACAGCCCGTTACCGAACGTGCTGGGAATCAGCAGGTGTTCCGGCGCCGGATTCGCCTCCACGCGCATGGCTTCCGGCTCTACCGACACCAGATCGCGATATCGGTTGTAAAAAACGGTTGAATCGAGCGACAAACGGCTGGTCAGGGTATTCCGAGAGCCTGTCTCGAACGCTGTCAGATTTTCGTTCTTTTGACTGGGATTCCCGAACAGGCTGACCAGGACAGGCAGGCCGCCGGGTCCGGGAATAGCTGTGTAGTTCACGCGAAGATCGGTGTCACTGCGGGCAGGTGTACGATCGGCGCCAGAAACCGCTGTCCAGAACATGTTCTGGATATTCGGTATCCAGGCCAGGCGCCCAGAAGGTTGAAGATTAAATCCGGTGTAGTCGTTGTGCTCGAGCCGCGCTCCGAGACTCAGCTTGAGCGAATCAGGCCGGATGGCAATCTCATCCTGGACAAACGAACCAAAGAGCTGGGTATCACGGTCCCGTGGCGTGAAGGTGATTCGCAGGGTCGGGTCGGTGCTGTCCGCGCTTACGCGGTAACCGAGACCCCAGACGATGTCCTGTCGCGCATTCCAGGTGAAGTGGTGCTGAAAATCGATGTCGAAGGTGTTCAGTCCTATGCTGTAGGTGGTGTCTCCACGATTGGTGCGGTCGAAGTAGACCTGCAGCGAAGTCTCCGATCGCGGCGAGACAACGCGATTCCACCTGGTCAGCATGTTCCAGCCGGAGTAACGGTCGCGCAGGGCGAGAACAGCGTCTTCCGGCGGCGCTAGGGAAACGGGTACGTCGGCCGTCTCTCCCGCATTGCCCTGGTACACTTCCCCCTCGGTGGTCAGGGAATCCTCTACCGAAAGGTTAGAGTCAGTGCGGAATCCACCATGGATCAGCCGCCAATCATCGTGACCGCCCAGCCCGGCAGCCGCGGGCAGGGCATCGTAATGGAAGCCTTCCGCACCCACGCGCCATGCGCCCAGCCTGCCAGCATCTCCGCCGTAGCGAACAGTCTCCGGGCCGATGTTGTTGCTGCCCGCGTCGCCCACCACATATCCGCCGGGCGTGTCCCCCGCTGTTCTGGTGATGATGTTGATGACACCGTTCACTGCATTGGCGCCCCAGACCGCTGCGCCAGGGCCCCGAATCACTTCAATACGCTCGATGTCGTCGAGAGGAACATTTTGAGAATCCCAGAACACGCCGGCAAAAATTGGAGTGTAGACGGTGCGGCCGTCGACCAGAACAAGCAGCTTGTCCGAATACTGACCATTGAAGCCGCGTGCGCTGATCGCCCATTTCCCGGTTTCAATCTGGGCTACGTCAAGACCCGGAACCATGCGCAGCAGGTCGGGGATATTGAGCGCACCGGATCTCCGGATGTCGTCCCTGGAGATGACGAAGATCGCCGCGGCAGTCTCGGAGGTCCTTTGCTCCTTTTTGGATACAGAGGTTACCTCGATGTTCATCAAATCTTCGAGGCTCTTTTGGGTAAGATCAGGCGCTTGTTGGGGGTGAGCCGGAAGTCCAGGGATTATCAGCAAGGCAATCCCGGCGATGATTTGGGCAAATGGAGGAGGAAAAAGACGGACGCGCATGTCGTAAATAGGCCCCGACTGGGCGAGGTACCTCTGTCTAATCGTAACTGTCGAGGTAACATATCCCCTGTCCCCACTTTGGGTTATTTCGATGACTAAAGTACCGTGCAGCTGGACAGGCTTACTCCGCCACAAACATCGCCCTAACGTTTAAGCCGTACACTTCATCGGCAGCCAACCGCGTGAATTAGGGCGGTTACGGATTCTCCTCAGGCAATTTGTGCCTCCGGAATGCAATATTCCCTGGATTCTTCCCCCCGCGGGCGGATCGCTTTCATAGAGACTGGTGTAACCGGCCATCAGCTGTTCCGGCCGCCCAGCGAACGTCATCCGTTCGCCGTTAGCGTCGTGCGGAGTTTCGGATCGGACTGGCACTTGAGAACCGGCACTTCGCAGCTCTCGCGGTGTTCTCGCAGGTCGCCCATCTCCTGAAGCATGGCCAGAATCCGGCGATCTATCTGGAGAGTCCATTCCTCGGCATCAACCAGCATACGATTGGCAGACGCAAGGTCGCCGCTCTCGATGGCCTTTCCAATTGCGAAAAGCTCGTGCATCAGAGTTGCTGAGGGTTTCGTCAAGATGCCACTCCTGCCGCAGTGCCGATTTGGTCGATTTGTAATCGCAAGAGTCTTATGATCTCCTAATTGATCCTGAGCGGATCGTCGAGGCGAGCCCGCCTGACCCCCAATGGGCCGGAAAGCTCCATGGGCGTGCCATCGTCCTCCACAGCTCGTGACTGGGAGAAGCGTTCGCAGTTTCCTATCAGCTCACGCAATAGTTCGTTCTCTCGCAGTGATTCAATCAACTGCTGCTCAAGCTTAAGGAGGCTGTCCTCGGCTTCGATCGCCATCGCACGAACAGGCAGGTTTGTCCCATCAACGGCCCGTTCAATCTGTATCAGCTTTGCCATCAAATCTGCGGCGTTCATGGCTAAAAACTCTCTGCCGGCCAGTATTAGTGGGGACATGGTGCGCTGGTCACCGCAGAGCAGGCTGTGATGAAGGTCACTATGGACCTGCAACAATAGTTGTATTACAGCTAAGCAGCGGATGATAAGTGGTCAATAGAGTGGACAATTGCGTACTGAATCGGGTTCGAGCAGTGGGTGCATTTAGTATCGAACATGGGGGCGTCGCTCTTGTGCAGAGCCTGTGGAAACGCCCGGAGACACTCAGGACAGGAAATCATGACGTACGGCTCTCCGGACGGATCGTGCCCGTTTGCAGGAATCCAGATGGGCGCAACGGAACGTAAGGGATGGGCTACCACCGATCGCCGTGATTGCATCATCGCCTCCACTGTTCGGAGCAGGACACTCGGACCCTTTCCCTTCTCATAAAAGGCATCGGCTGCAACGCCCGAAGGCACTTCGTTAGCCGCGAACGCGCCGCTCATGGCGATCACACGAATGGAGGGAAACCGCCTTCGGACCACCGAGAGCAGTTCAAAGCCCGACATTCCGGGCATATGCAGGTCCGAGAGAAGGATGTCGGGAATCTCATTCCTTATGGCGTCTAACGCAGAGAAGCCGTTGGGTGCGACCCGCACACCACAGCCAAGACCGGTAAGGATGATCGATAGGTTTCTGCAAATCTTTGTTTCATCATCTACCACAAGAAGGTTCGCTCTTGAGTCATACATCATTCACCTGCCGGCGGGCATCTAAGCCAGTCCCAGCGAGTTTGCCACTGTCCCAATTTTCCAATCTGATCAATATTGCACACACCCCAATAACACTTTCGCGTTATTAGCGGATGATGAGCGGATTTCTATGCAGTTAACCGTCGCAGGCGTTCATTTTCACTAAGCGATTTCATCAGTTCTCGCTCTATCTGAAGAACGCAGTCTTCTGCTTCGAGGACCATTGAGGGGATTACTCCTGGCTCCCCACGCTCTGCTGCCTCCTTGATCTCCCGCAATGTGTCAAGGAGCGTCGTGCCAATCGGCATCGGCATAGTAGCCACCTAAACGGCGTCGCCCAGTAAGCGGAGACGCTCTGTCAAGCCGATCCAGGGCTTTTTGTAGTGTCGCCTGCTTAGCGTGGGACATGATGAGCGGTCGGCTCCGCCGCACCAGGTCGATGTAGTTGTGGCGGGCGCTAGCGATTGTGTGTTCGACGATTTCCTTGTTCCCGCGAACATCCTGAAATTCGGTGAGCGCCAGAACGCGCTCCGCGTCCGCCAGTAAACCCTGGACCGCTGTTCGGCTCCATTCGTCAGTGGGCATAAATGACCTGGATGACGTAAGGATACAGATGCTGATCCTGTTTTAACTGTGCAAGATCGCTCACTATTGGAAGGTTGAGTGTGTGTGAATGTCTTCTCTGCTTCGATTAACTCCGCGGAGCGTTCTCGATAGGAGGCTTTTCCGCGCTCTGGCCGCGCAATGCATCGTGGAGGACTACATTCAACAGCGACTTGTGAACGTGGATGCCGCCGTTGTATTCGATAAATCCCAGCTCGCGAAAGCGATTCATAAAAAAGCTGACCCGAGATCGCGTGGTACCGACCATCTCTGCCAGCGTTTCCTGCGAGATCTTCGGAATCAGCGATAACGGGTGACCTGGCTGGCCGAATTCGGCCATCAGCAGAAGGATTCTCGCCAGGCGCTTCTCGCTGGAGTTGAATAGTTGATCGACCAGATCGGCCTGCGTTCGCATGCTGCGTGCGAGCAGAAACTTCAGGAACAGGTCGGAGAAGGTATGTTCCTCGTGCATGACGCGGACCATCTCTTGCCGCTCGATCTTCAGAGCCGAGCATGCGGTAATGGCAGTGGCAGTGGACATGCGGAGGCCCCCGACGCTGGCGAGCGATTCCTCTCCAACGAAATCACCAACGGTGAGAAGCGAGATGGTAGCCTCTTTCCCGCTACTTGAAACGACGGTGACTTTGGCGCGGCCCTTCTGAAGATAGAAAATGGAATCGGCTGGGTGGCCCTGTGAAAAGAAGGCCTCGCCAGGGTTCAATTCAACGATTCGTCGCCCCAGTCCGGCTTTCGCCAAAAAAGCGACGGCGTCGAAGGCGATCCTCGTCGGTTCAGTCATTGGAATGGTCCCCCCTCGGAACGCAGTCTATGACCGTCCCCTGCGTATCCGACTTGACTCGAACAGCAGGCCACCTGAAGGGATTATAAGTCCCGTTGCAGGTCTCCCAACTCGCAGCTTGGCTCATCCTGTCGCACTCAAATTCCCGAGGAGGCTGGTTGAAGCGTCGCCAGCTTCCTCCGCGTCGTCGGTCTCAGGAGAAGCAACGGAGCGCGAAAAGTCGATGATGTAACGGACCGGCGTTCGACAGAACAGGCACGGAGTTTCCTGGATTTCCTGCAAGTCTTCGTGCATGACGCGCAGGGGGAAAGAGCGCAGGCATTCGGTGCACGTGAGGACGATAAATGGCACCCCCTGGGAATCCTTGCCGTTCCGTGGTATCCACACCGGGGCTGACTGCTGATGATGGTTCATCGCCCGCTCGGTTTTGTTTCGGATCACGTCCGCGACGGTGCGATCTGCTCGCGGAAGCTGATGAACTCGATGCCGAGCCGGTTCAGTTCGTCGACGAAGGAAGACTGATACAAAACGAAACCTTGATAGAAGGGATGCTGACCGTGTTCTCTGGAATCCCATTCGGGAGAAACAATCCGTACAACTACCTTGAAGCGAAACGAGTGCTGCGTTTAGCAATGGACGAGCTTCGCAGACGGAGTGATCTCAAGAACGAACTTGGAATGGACCCAGATGCAAGTGGCCGATCGGCCATCACCGGTCGTGAAAGCACACGAATTTGGGATTTCCTGCGCCTTCGGCAGTCACGAAATGCGACGAGCTTTACCGAGTTTCCACACTTGACGCTCTGCATTCAACAGGAGCAATTGTTCGCCTTGGTAACTGTACCCCACGGCATTCGTCGAGAATTACGGAAGAGCCTCCTTTCGAGTGGAATTTCGGGCTTTCGCAATTTACTTGCTGGCATACTCGAGAACTTCGATCAATCGCTCGGGAACGTCCCCGGTGCTGCGCCATGGGTGGAGATCATTCAGCGGCGATACCCGTCGCAGAGAGCCGAACCGATCACCGATGCTCGACTGCAGTTTGATCTTCGTACGAGTGCCGAAGGGGCAAGCACCTGGCGGATGTTTGTGAAGGAGCAGCCGCAATGGTTGACGACGGCTTATGACGTGCTCTCAAACAAGAACTCGAACATTCAACTCGGCGTAGGAGCGATCTTCAGATATGAAAAGTGCCCCGCGGTCCATTCTGCCCAGATTCTCGATTGCGTTGCATCGGTCTGGTTGGGTTGTAAGCCCCTAATCGACGCAATGATCCGTGCCGACTAACTCAGACAAGGTTAGTGGTGGCCGTTCGCAGTTGTTTCGTGACCCATACCTTGTGGAACGGCCGGATCGAGGAGATCCGGCCATTGATTTTCCAGGGGTTAGCTGGCGGTCTGTGGCGACCCTTTTGGAACAGGGCCGAGACGCAGCAGGACGGTGCGGCGGAAGACGCTGGGAGAGGCCAGTTCCTCGATATCGAGTGCGAGCTTGCAGGGCTCGGTACCGCGGGGACAGCAGATCAGGCCCACGAAGAAGCCGGCGAGGAACAGAGTGAGTTCTTTCATGCCGGCAGCTCCGCGGCGGGCGCGTGGACCACACGATGGATCGTGGCACGGGAGACGCCGTAGGTCCTGGCCAGCTGGCCGAGGCTCTGCCCGCGCTGGCGATCGCGGAGGATGGCGGTGCGGTCGAGGTCGAGGGGCTGGCGTCCGATGGGCCGGCCTTCGAGGCGGGCGCGGCGCATGCCGGCGCGCACCCGCTCGATAATCAGGTTGCGCTCCAGCTCGGCCACTGCGGAGACGATGATGATGACGGCGCGGCCCAACGGACCGCCGGTGTCGATCTGCTCGCGGAAGCTGATGAACTCGATGCCGAGCCGGTTCAGTTCGTCGACGATCTCGAGGAAGTGCCGGACCGACCTTGCGATTCGATCGAAGGCCCACACCAGGACCACGTCGAAGCGCCCGTGGCGGGCGTCGCGCATCATCTGATCGAGCCCGGGCCGGCGCGCCTTAACGCCGGAGATCCGGTCCGTGTACTCCTGAACGATCTCGAAGTCGCGCTGGGCCGCCAGCTGGCGAAGATCGAGAGTCTGAGTCTCGGGGTGCTGGTCGACGGTGCTTACTCGCATATAGAGAGCGACGCGCTTCACGGGCGCCGCCCCTTCGGCTTCGGGGAGGTGTGCTCTCTGACGTAGTCATCGATGAACCGCAGCAGCACGTCGGTCATGTTTTCGCCTTGTGCGGCGGTAAGTGATTTGAACCGGTTGTGGAGTTCAACGGAGATATTTAAGTTCACTCTCTTCACCTTCGATCCTTCAGCTTTGCTGATCTTCCTCACCTCCTTCCTCAGGAAGTGAGCTTATATGGTTATGAGTACGGGGGGCCAGAGCCTGGCTCTGGCACCCCCATGGTTTATTCCCAGGCTCCCCGGCAGATCAGCGCCAGGGCCACCATCCCCTCCCATTTCATCTCAAGCGCATCGGCCATGGGACGAAGCCGCAATGGGTCGGCGGGCACGCTGCCTTCCTCGACCGCCGCCCACTCGGAGTCCTCCATGCCGGCCAGCCGGGCAGCGTCCCCGAGGGCCAGCCCGAGGGACTGACGGCGCTCCTGGATAAGACTGCCGAAGAAACGGGCCATGGACTGGCGGCGGAGGGCGGCGCCGAAGCGAGAGCTGAAGGGACTGCACACTGTCTTACTCATATACTCATACCTCTTGAGAGGCTTTCCTGTCAACCAGGTCAGTCCCGGATTTACTTACAACATGAGTGTGGACCCGCGGTCGGCCCCAGCCAAAGCCAGCGCTTCAGAGACCGTCCAGGGACTCCCCGGCTATGAACAGCGCGCCATTCAGACTTTGATGAAGGAGGGCAGTATCAGCTCCATCGAAGCCCGCAAGGCCTGGATGAAGATGTCCAGCTGGCTCTCTCATCCTCAGAACCTGAAGGCCATGCGCCGTCTTGGCACCCTCGGCGAGGGCGGCTTCCTGATGCGCAACAACCTTTACGGCCTGGGCGTCGAGCGCACCGTGCGCTACGACGTCCACGAGCTCAAGGTTCCTGGCTGGCAATCCATCATCGGACAGCCCATCGAGGAAGCCCTCGGCCTCAGGAAAGGCCAGAAAGCCATCCTCGGCTATTACAACGGCAACCCGGTCTATGCCAACGGCTCGAAGAACTACATCGAGAACGTCTACGAGATGGGGGAGGGCGTGCTGGGCATCGAGGTGCGCGAGACCGTGGGCTTCGGCACCGGCACCAAGATCGACGTAGGCGGCATCAAGGGACTGGTCTCCGGTGTGGTTCAGCCGCAAGGTGTCAAAGCCCCCAAAAACCACGTCCCTCCCCTCTTTCTCGCCCCTGCCCCGATTCAAAACCGGGTCCGCCCCGCCCTCTTACCCAGCCTCCATGTCCCTGTCCTGCCGAGAGTTCCGCTTCCCCAGACGCTGGTCGAAGTTTTCCGGGGTGCCGGCCGCTGTCCAGGGCACCGGCTGCCGGACTTTTTTGTCCTGCCGCGTTTCAAAGTCGGGTATGCCGCAGGGCTGTTCCCCTGCACCGAAATCCGCAGCGGTTCCTTCCCGGATTCCAGGGGAGACATGAATGCTGCCAGTCGGGTATACGAAGGGAGAGAAAGAAAAGAAGCCGGATCAGGCGGGTCTCCCTCTCCTCAGGGGCGGCGTCGTCAGCGGGAAATCGGTCCCTCTTTCCTCCTCTCCCCCGCTCCTCCCCTCCCCTTCACGCCGCGCGGCCCACCGCGCCCCCTCCCCGTCAAATTCGCAGCTTGCTACGACGGACTTTGCGATGAACGCGGTCTGCAATATCACGGAGTGCGATTCCGCGCGACAGGTTACAGGCAGATCATTGAAATCCACCTGCTCTTTCCGCAGAGCATGGCCCTGGGCCACGCGCACCGGCTGGCGACGCAGGTTGAAGAACGCCTGGCGTCCGGTCTGGAGATGCTAGCCGACGTGATTGCGCACCTGGAATCGCTGGAAGATCATGCCGAGGTTCACCGGGTGCAGCATTACACTCGGCGGCCTGATAGTCTTACAGGCCCGAGGCAACCGGCAGCTCGACCACGATTTGTGCCCCACCATTCCGCGAGCCATTCAGGCCACGATTGCGCGCCAATGCCCTGCCGCCGTGTGCCATCGCCACTGCACTGACGAACGCGAGGCCCAGCCCGTGCCCCTTCGATTCCGAGCCTTTCACAAACCGGTGAAACAGTCGTGGCGTCGTTCCGTTGCCTTGATCCCCTGGAGAGACCGATTCCAGTAGGTCGGGCGGAAATCCTGCTCCGTCGTCCTCCACTGTGATCGACGCCATCTGCCCCGACGAGGACACTTTCACCCGTAACTGCGATCCAGTTCCCGCATACCGCAGTTCGTTCTCCATCAGGTTCGAAAGCATCCGTGAACAGAGCGACACGTCGATCCGGCAATGCACCGGCATAGCCACCGTGACGGAAAGATGCTGATCATTCTCCGCAAAGGCGGGCCGGTACAACTCCGCCATACGCTCCACCAGTTCACCTACATCGGTCCGCTCCAGCCGCAGTCGAAGCGCACCTCCATCCGCTTCGGCCACATCCAGAGAAGTCGTGATCACCTCCGACAGCCGATCCAGCTGCTCAATGGCTCCCGCCATCAACTCCGCCGAATGTTCGCGATCGTCAGAGGAAAGCGCGATCTCGATGCTGCCGCGCACTGAGGTGATTGGACTCTTTAAATCGTGCGCCATGGAATCTGTGAGCGTTCGGAGCTGGTTCACAGAGGCCGAAATGCGGTCCAGCATGTTGTTGAATGTCCGCGCCAGCCGTGCCACTTCGTCTCGCTGATTCTCCACTGGAACACGCGTGCTGAGGTCGTCCGACCGAATGCTCGCCGCCGTCCCTGTGATCGCGTCCACTCGCCTCAGCATCCGCCGTAATCCCAGCAGCGTGACCAGGAACCCGAAGGCGACCATGATGGCCCAGCCCATCGCGAACTGGAGCAGCAACCGCCGCATCAGTGCTGCAGCAGCCGAATCCAGCAGCCCCAGATAGATTTGTCCGCCCCCGGGCTTCATCGTCACGGCAACGACACGAAATGGCGCTCGCCATCCCGCAATCCGCAACGATAGGGGACCTGACTGCCCAGGACTGATTCTTTTCCAAAGCCGGAATGAATTCCGCGCTGTTGGATGGACCGACCCATACCGGAGGGCGTGAACTGCCGTCCGTTTCCGCAAAGAAGACGGTGTTGCCCTGGATATGGTGGCCGGTGTCGTCATAGGAGACTTCCTGAGACGCCAGCTCCGCCACTTCCTCAACGATGCGGTCGTACAACGCATCCCGCGGGGTGCTCAGAGCCACCTGTTTCAGCGTCTCGCTTTCACCAATCAGCCAGGAATCGCTGCGCGCCTGAATCGCTCGCGCCACCACAAAGTACATCGCCAGAAACACGCCGGCGCTGCCGATCGCGAATACCAGGGTGCTTCGTACCGCCAGACGCCACGCCGAAGTGCGGTAGAAGCTCCCTCTAATCCTTGAGAACATACCCCACTCCCCGGATGGTGCGGATCAGCGGTTGCTGTGCGTCCCGATCCACTTTGCCCCGCAGCCGGTGGATGTGCACGTCTACGATATTGGTCGATGGATCGATGCGCATTTTCCAGACGTGATCGAGCACCATGGCGCGTGTCACGACTCGCCCCGCATTGCGGCAGAGATATTCCAGGAGAGCGAATTCCTGCTGGGTCAGCTGAATCTCCAGGTCGCCTCGCCTCGCCTCGCGCCGGATTAAGTCAATTTCCAGATCCGCGACCCGCAGCCTTGTAGCCTCCGATTGTACGGTGCCGCGCCGAAGCAGCGCCCGCACCCGTGCAACCAATTCCGCAACGGCAAATGGCTTCGTCATGTAGTCGTCGCCGCCACGTTCGAGGCCCAGTACCCTCTCATCGACCGAGCGGCGCGCAGACAAAATCAGCACCGGCGACGTCATTCCCTGTGCACGCAGTCGCTGAATCAGCTCCAGACCATCCATGTCTGGCAGCGTCAGATCGACGATCAGAGCGTCGTGTACCTGAGCGAGCGCCAGCTTCTCGGCCTGATTCCCCTGAGCAGAAGCATCGACGCTGAATCCCGATTCAGTCAGTGCACGATTCAAAAAATCGCGAATCGTGTTGTCATCTTCGACGACCAGAAGTCGCATCTATGTCATTTCCTCTGCGTGTTGAGCGAGCGGAGCCGCAAACTACCGCGATCCGCGAAACTTTGTCTTGTTTGGGTTGTCTCCGGCGCAGATTCGGAGCAGTTGGGCAACGAGCAACAGATCAAGCTGCAAAGATTTCAGACTACTCCCAAAGCAGGACGTAAGCACCGCCGCGATTACAAAGTCGTCATCTGCGCGGTAGCGTACATGATGGATCGGCGAAAGGCTCAGAGCCTGTCCGAACCAGATCAGAGTATCGGGTAAACCTCTCGATGCTGAAATGCAGTCATCGCAGCATAAAGTACCCGAATCCGCATACCCCGAGTCCGATCGCCAGCATCAGACACAACGCATACCACAAATAGGAAACAGGAAGGTCATCATCCTCAGCTCGCATTGAGCTCTCCCCTCGAAACCTCACATGGGGGTACGACGTGTTCAGGATTCGGCAGGTCACCTTCGCGATTCTGCTATGAACGATTTGTCACGATCGCTCCATCGGCGATCCGTCCGCTGGTACTGCTAGTTGCCGTTGGTATGGATGCATTGCTTGACATTGCGGCAACGCGTTGCTTGCCTCGAGTCGCAGGAATCGTCTCAACCGGAAACCCACAACGCCATTCTGCCGGCGAGATGATCGGCAGATGAAGAATCGGTCATTCGTGCGAGTAAGGCTTACGGCAGCCACTTGCACCCGTCACTATGAAAGCTGGCGTCCCTCCTGCGGACGCACCCGGACTGCCGCGCGGATTGTCCGCGTGGCGCCGGGCCTCGACCAACCTTCTGAGGAAACTGAGTTGCTTTCGGGTCTCTATTGTTTCTCGACGCGGGAGGGCAAGGGGCGTGGCTCACCCGCGGCCACAATCATGGCTTTTACCGTGCTGGTCGGAGTATCCACTTTGCTATCCAGGGCACAGACGCATGTTCGGGACCTGCCCGACGCTCCCGGTTTTAACTCATCACCGCAAAGTCCCGGCAGTGCTGCTGGCCCCGCTGCACCGGCGACCGTTTCCGGCACCGTGGTCGACCCGAATGGCGACGTGGTTCCAGGCGCACGTGTTGTGCTGACCGGCATCAACGGAGCAGATTTGCAGATCAAGCAGGCGGGTAGCAACGGGGAGTTCACTTTCTCCGGCCTTCCAGCTGAGACCTTCAGTCTCACAGTAACCGCGCCGGGCATGGGGACTGTGGTATCCCCCGACATCGTGGTAGGTGCCGGCGAGATACGCTTTCTGCCCACGGTGGTTCTGCCGGTGAACGCGGGTGTGACCGAGGTCCACGTAACGGCAAATTCAGTGGAGATCGCCGAAGAGGAAGTTCACGTCGAGGAAAGCCAGCGGGTGTTCGGCATCGTGCCGAATTTCTACAGTGCCTACGACTGGAACGCGCCGCCGCTGAATGCCGGACAGAAATTTAACCTGGCGTTCCGCTCGGAGATCGACCCCATGACGTTCGCTGGTGCCGCCGCCGTAGCGGAAGCCGAAGAGTACCGCGGGATTTATCCGGGCTACGGCACCGGGCTCAGCGGCTTTGGCAAGCGCTTCACAGCGCAGTATGCCAATGACTTTGCCAGTCGGATGATCGGCAGCGCCGTGTTCCCTTCGCTCCTGCATCAGGATCCGCGCTATTTCTACAGGGGCTCCGGCAGCGTTCGTTCCCGCGTACTCTACGCGATCAAATCCGCGTTCATCTGCCGGGGAGACAGCGGACGCGACGAGTTCGATTACTCGCATATCCTGGGGGATCTCGCAGCGGGCAGTCTGGCGAACCTCTATTACCCGGAGTCGAATGAGGGGGCAAAGCTGATCTTCACCAACGGGCTGATTGAGATCGGTGGGATGGCGGGAACGAATCTCATCCGGGAATTCCTCCTGAGGGGCATCACCTCCCATGCACCCCGCAATCCGTAGGAGCAGGGCTGAAAGTGCACTGCATTGATTTCCAGCCCGATTTTATTGAGGGGGATGAGAATTCTGGTTTCCGCTGCGTTTGCCCTAATACTCCTCGTTGCAATGAGCACTCCGGTAAGCGCGCAAACCTCCACGATTGCGGCCGGCGTGCCGCTGCGGATCCAGGTGGACCACCGCTACCGTGTGCGGCCTGGCACCCGCATCGAGGGTCATCTAATCGCGCCGATCTACAGCGTGGATCACACGGTATTGCCGGTGAACACGCGTGTATCAGGCGTGATCGCAGGAACGCATCCTGCTCCGCGGAAGGATCGCATGCGATCGATGGTGGACGGCAATTTCCTGCCGGCAGCGATCCCGGAGATCCGCTTCGACTCGCTCCATCTGCCGGACGGGACAATGGCGAAGATCGAGACGTTGGTGGTGCAGCGCGACGCCACGGTGGTGAAAATGAGCGTCAGCGAGAAGCACTCCAGCCTGACGGAGATGGCGCGGCAGGAGATAGAAAACCGCAAGCGCGAGGCGCTGGATACGTTTCATCATCCCGACGTCGGAGATCGCATCGAGAAGTGGGCTTATGCGCAGCTACCGTGGAGCCCGGCGATGATCTGGACAGGAACCCAGTACGATGCGGAGCTGACCGCGCCGGCCGAGCTTCCTGGAACGGCGCCCACAACGCTGCCACAGGCCGAGCTTCATGGCACACCAACGGGAGTGGTGGAAGCGCGGCTGACGGTCGATCTGGACTCAGCCAAAGACAAGCATGGCGCGTCGGTGACAGCGGTGCTGACGCGGCCTCTGCTGACTCCCGACGGCAAGCAAGTTCTGTTTCCGGAAGGCGCGAAGATGGAGGGACTGGTCACCCTGGTGCGGCCGGCGCGATGGTTCGCGCGCAATGGAAGGCTGCGGTTTACGTTTCGCAACATTGAGGCACCGGGCGGCACGGCCTCGACGGTACACGGGCAGCTGGCTGGGGCCGAGGCTTCCGGCACTACGAAGCTGAAGATCACCGAAGAAGGAACCGCGACGACGAGTTCGGGACCCGGGAAGTATCTGGCCCCCATGGCGCTGGGCGTTCTTACGGCGGCCTCCTATGGCGACGATGCGGCGAACCCAGGCAACAGCGCGGTGATCAGCAATGGATTTGGATTTGCGGCGCGCGTGACTGCAATGGTCTCGGCGAATGCGGCGGTGGGACGCGGGTTTGCCTACTTCGCGCTGTCGAAGTCGATCTACTCCCGGTGGATCGCGCGCGGGCGTGAAGTGCGATTTCCGAAAGACACACAGATCGAAATTCTGCTGAACGAGCGGTGACCGGTTCGCGACAAAGACTGATTTCTTGATTCGGCGATCGCACTCGTCCGCAACGAAGCCCCCAATGAGATAGTCTGGCGCCGCAGCGTCAAAGGACAAACGCTGGTCATACGCAGCGGTTGCAGATGACACACTCGAGTCCAAGATTCAGAAAACAAATCGCGCGAGCAGATACGCCGTGTCGTTGCCACTGGCGTTGCGACCCGCAGCATCATAATCCATCGATCCACCATTAAATCGGGTGTAACCCGTGTACTGAAACGCCAGATCGATATTCTGCATTGGCCAGTACGACACATTGGCGATGTACCCAACACTTTTGGGACTGCCGTTGGCGCTGCCCGTGATCGCCGCAGGCGCATATAGGTTGATGTCGGCAGTGCCCGACGTGACGAACCCTCCGAAGATAGCCGAATACTTATTGCCAAAATGATATTCGGCATTCGCATTTGCCGTATTCAGATGGTGCGCAACCACGGCTGCCGCCCCGGATGACTCGCTGGCCACCAGCGCCGAATTCTCCCGGACAAATGTTCCGCGTACCGAGAGAACGTCTCTGCCAAACGTGTGATCGTACTGAAAATCAGGGCCGAAATCCGTGTAGCTGTCCTCGGGACCGGTGATCGCGCCTGGGGTCGATTTCACATGGATGCCGTACAAGCCGACCTCCACGTTATCCTTTCGCCCTACCTGCTGCCACGCCAGCCGCCAATAAGGCGCCACACCCTGAATATTGATCGAGGCTGCCTGGCCGTTATTGGGCTGCGGACTGCCAATGTGATCGGAGCGGTAGATGGTCCCGTCAAAATACAGGTGCTGGTTCCACATCGTGTAGGCGCCAATGCCCGCCACATTTTGCGCCAGCGGCCCGTCGATCAAGGGTGATGCGGCGGGGGTCGGCGCTGAGTCACTTGCGATGAAGGGATAACCATACGCCGGCGTGCTGTTCCATAGATCTTCGACCGTGGGATTGTTATTAAGAGTAAGACCGTAGACCCAGTCTTTTCCATTGAACTGTTTCTTATTGGCGTAGCGAATGTCCGTATTATCCATACTGAAGTGATCATCCTGCGCGTTATAAGTCACCTGAAGAAAGCTGCCGACGTGCGGGGCCCACGCCCCGGCGAGGAATAGTGAAACATCCTGGGGGAATTCGAAATTTCCATTCTGGGTTCCCGTTTGCGCCGCCTTAGTGCTGGTGAAGGAAGTCTCAAACCACACTCCCAAAGGCAAAGATGCGAGCATATCCAGCCCCGACCGCCGACCGCCCGACTCAGCCGTGATGCTGGTGTCTTTCATCTTGTCGATGTACCCCATCAGCTTGAACAGCCTTCCCGCGGCGTTCAACTCAGGCGGCGTGTAGTGGCAGCCGCTGCACGGCAGCCCCGTCTGGCGCGCATAGCTCGGCAACGCGGTGGCAGTGGGAACGATCTCCCGCCGAACGCACGAAAGCAGGAGGGCGAACAGAATGACTGCACTTAGCATCAGGTTACGCATGGTGATCGTCCTTCCAACAACTGGGATTAGGCCCTGTGAAACAAACTGCGCCAGCGAGCTTCGTCGCCGACAAGCATTTAGCGCTTCGCATAAACCACCCCCGCAGCTCGCCACGGAGGATCGGAGACGAGACGGATATACGCCACCACCCCTCGCATCTCAGCCTTGCTCAGCGTCGCGCCATACGGCGGCATCAGAGCGGAGCGGTTCAGTGCCGGTCCGCCGTGGTTAATGATCGCGGTGAGATCGGCATCGCTCAGTGCATTCTGCGTCTGCCCGTCAGTGAAGGCGTGCGGTTTCACGGCGAGGTTGTCGTAATTCGATACGCGCTCCGCCGACGACTCTTGGTCGTGGCACCGCGCGCAATAGTTCTGATCCACCGCGTAACCGACCTGTTCTTGGTATCCGAGGGCCAATTCGGTAATGCTCAGCGTGAATGGCTTGCCGCTCTTGTCCGCCGACGCCGCCCTCAGTTCATAACGCCCCGACGTTCCTCCGAGCGTTACATTGGTCGTCACCTGTCCGCTGGAATCGCTGAGACCTTCAGTCGGGTCAAATCCAACACCTGCCGGTCCACTGAAGGTCACCAGAGCTCCTGTCACCGCGTTCCCCTGCGCGTCGTTCACCTGCACCACCAGCGGCTGCGGCAACGCGGCGCCGGGCGTTCCCAGCTGCTTCCCACCGCTCGACTCCACAACCGCAGAGCCGAAGGCAGCCGCATGTGCCGTGGGAGCCTGCGCAGGCTGTCGCGCGCAACCCTCTGCAATCACCAGCGCCAGCGCTCCGGAGATCCACAAGAGCCGCCTCATTGGTTCGCCCTTGGCTTTCCGGATGTCTTCTGCATTATGAGGAATGCCGTCAGCGCGCCTGCGTCTTGATCGCTCATATTCTGGTTGGGCTCGATGGTGCCCGGACGCAGCGCCTGGGGATTCTTCAGCCAGTGATAAATCCACGCCGCGTTCAGCCGCGACCCAACCTGCGTGAGCGGAGGCCCGATATATCCTTTGTCCTGCTGCGTGTTCACCATGTGGCACGACTGGCAGGAGTACTTCGAATAGAAGAGCTGCCTTCCCTGCTCCACGAGCGCAGCAGAGTAGCCACCCACCGGCATCGAATCGCGATCGAAGTCAGCCGTCTGATACACGGTCATGAAATAGTCAGTCACTTCGGCCCGCTCGCTGTCAGAGAGGTTGAACTTTGGCATACGGCGAATCAGCGCCGGGCGCAGCGTGTTCGGATTCTTCAGGAAATCGTCCAGCCACGGCCGTTGCACCGCTGAGCCTTCCCACGTCAGGTCGGGGGCCATATCTCCGCCGCGGCCGTTGATGCGGTGACAGGCGAAGCAGTTCAGCTCGGCCATCAACTTGCCCGCATGTCCGGCCGGCTGGTAATTCGTCATCGGCAGCGCCGGTATCTGTAACCGAGACGGTAGCGTGAAGCTGCGATCCGTCAGCGACAGCAGCGCCGTCGTCAGTGCGTCCACCTGCTGCGCAGTGAACGTGTATTGGGGCATCCGCAGACCCGCTCCAAAAGCACGCGGATGGCGAATCTTGCCATCCACGTAATCCGGCAGCGTCTTCGGCATTCCCGCAACGAACACCAGTTGCGCCAGCGGCTTGCTGCCAATCCGGCTCAATTCTGGCGCAAAGTTCTCCGGCTTCGCTACGCCGCGGATCTGGTGACAAACAGCGCATCCGTACTCGGTCACAAGCGCTTTTCCGTGCGCGATCTGCTGCGGTGTCGCCGCATCCAGATGCACGTTCGCCGGGAAATCGGAATCGGTCTTGCTGGCCACGTACCCAGCCAGCAACGTGAGTTCCTGATCGGTCCACCGGTAGTGCGGCATCTGCGTATGCGCATCGTAGTTGCGCGGATCCTTCAGCCAGGCCTGCAGCCATTCCGGCTTCACCTTGCTGCCAATCCGCGTCAGTTCCGGACCGATGTTGCCGCCCACCAGATTGCCTGCGGCATTCTGCGTTGCATGGCACGACGCGCAGAACGATTCGCCATACAAGCTCGCTCCCACGGCCGGATCAGGCGCCTTCGACGACGCAGGGACCGCCAGAGTGTCGCCAGGCTCCGGCACACTGTTGGCAATCAGGAACGCCGAGATATCCCTGGCATCCGCATCGCTCAGCTGGAAGTTCGGCATCGTTGCCGACGCAGCATAACTCGCCGGATCCTTCAGCCACGCGTAGACCCACTCGCGTGTTGTCTTGTCGGCGATATGCGTCAACGGCGGAGGATCATCCGTAGCTGTCATCGAGCTGCTGTCGGGTAGCCGCACCGTGTGGCACCGCACGCATCCATAGCGCGCCAGAAGCTCGCGCCCCTCATTTAGCCTGGGCGTTCCCGCCAGCGGCGCATGATGGCATTGCCCGCACGACGACTCGATATACCGCGACGGCAGGATGGGCTCTTCTCGCGCCAGTGCGCTGTGATGCGCCTCTTCCACCGTCGTTGCCGCACCCTGCCCACGATGGCAAATCACGCATCCGAATTCGTCGAGCTTGTGCGGAATAGGCGGATGCCTGCGAAACGGCTGCGTGCTTACGTCCGCCAGGCTCGCCTCGCCCAGGCCGGTATGGCAGGTCTGGCAGCGATCGACAACACTCAGATCGGGCAGCCAAATCTGGCGGATCCCGCCCTGGAAATGCCGTTGCAGCGTGATTGCATCGCCGCGATCATGAATCAGTCGCAGATATTGCTTCTGATATGAGTGCCATTCGCTGAAGTGATCCTTGGCCGGCGCCACAGCGAGCGCCATGAGCAGCAGAACGCTCACAATCCCGAAAGGGCGAATCGGATCGCGAAAACAGGCCCGCCACAGAGAGATGAATTGCGCCTTAATGGATTGCACTCATCCCCTCCATGGCCAAACCCACGACCATCCCGGCCCACGGAAGAACGTCCCCACCACGGTCAGCACGATCAGCTCGAAAAGAAACCAGGACATGATCCACCACGAGACCGCCCGCGAAGCCAGATAGCGGCGGAATGCCTGCGGGGACTGTGCAGAACTAAACGCGGCGACCAACATAAGGCCCGCGATGATCAGCGTTGGCGCCAGCGCGACGTAAACCTGGAAGAACCAGAGGAAGACCAACAAGCCGCCGGCGCCGACATAGAAAATGGTGAGGCGGCGCTGCCGGTTCTTCGCGAACACGCCGTCCGCTTCCACATTCACGTTGAAGTAGGGGATCACCACCAGCGCCACCACCAGCACTGTCGGGATCAGTACTCCGGCGACCACCGGCGGGAAATAATGCAGCATTTCCTGCAATCCGAGGAAGTACCACGGCGCCTTCGCCGGATTCGGCGTGTTCGTCGGGTCAGCCATCCCCTCCAGAGGCGCGTTGAAGAACAGCGAAATCAGCACCAGCGCAATCGCCAGCAGCTCAATGGCCAGCACCACGCGCAGCAGGCCTTCCGGATATGTCTGTACCTGCTCCTCATCTGCAACCTTCACCTGCGCCGAGGTTCTTCGCGTGACAAACAGAACGCGCTTCTGCGACTTCTTAATATCCGAACCGATGCCGGCAGCGAAATCCTTCGGCTCCGTCATACCTTCTCCAGGACAGCTTCTTCAGCCGAGGTCTCAGACACGGCCTCACGGCCCGGTTCGCTCTGCCGCACATAAAGTCCGCCGTCTTTGCGGATGCGCCACATGTGCACGGCCACAAACAGCACCGCCGCCAGCGGCAGCACCACGCAGTGCAGCACGTAGAAACGCAGGAGGGCGTTCGCATTTACTTGGTGGCCGCCCAGCATCAGGAAGCGAACCTTGTCGCCGAAGACCGGAACCGCCGACGAGATATTCGATCCCACCGTGATGGCCCAGAAAGCCAGCTGATCCCAAGGCAACAGATAGCCCGTGTAACTCAGCAGCAGCGTAATCAGCAGCAGGACCACGCCCACCACCCAGTTGAATTCGCGCGGCGGCCGATAGGCGCCCCGGTAAAACACGCGGAACATGTGCGCGAAGACCAGAAATACCATCGTGTGCGCCGACCAGCGGTGCAGGTTCCGCAAAAACATGCCCGACGAAACTACGAACTTTAGGTCCTTCACATCCGCATACGCCTGCGGCACCGAAGGGTGGTAGTAGAGCATCAGCAAAATGCCGGTCACCACAAGAATGAAAAACGTCCCCAGCGTCAGCGCACCCAGATACCACGTGGCCCGGAACGTGAGCATCCGTCGCCGCACCTTCGTCGAAAACAAATGCAGAAAGACGTTCTGCTGAATGGTCAGCGCACGATGCAGTGTGCTCGATCCCGTGCCGCTGCGGAACATCGAGCGCCACACCCGTGTGCGCTGCAGCTTCTCGATGTAGCTGTCCGTCTTGCGCGGCATCGTTAAATCCTCAAAAACTCGAAAGGTTGAATGCTGGCCGACCGGTCCACCATGATGTCGCCGTCGTCGCTGATCCACGTCCTGAGCCACGACAGCGGCTTCGGCGCCGGACCCGCCAGCTTCTGGCCTTCGCGGCTGAACCGGCTGCCATGGCACGGGCACGCGATGATGCCCTCTTCCGGCTTCCACGCCGTCATGCAGCCCAGGTGCGTGCAAATCGCATTCAGTGAGAAGAAACCTTCCTGCACGTGCACCAGATAGATTGCTGAGTTGACATCGAGCGTCACCGAATCCAGCGGATAGCTCTCCGCCTTCCCCGCATTCACAATCGGCGACGCCTCATACAAAACGTTGGGCGAGAGAAAGCGATAGGTGAAGGCCAGTGTCCCCGCAGCCGCCACGCCCAGAGAGGCCACCCCGAGCTTGGTGAACAGTTCGCGGCGGCTGATCTCCTGCTCACCCGGCGAAGGCGTCGTTTGCTCTTCGCTCATCCCTCTCCTCACTTCCCAGCCACGGCTGCTGCGCGAAACGGCGCATCGATGGATTCAATCGAAATCAACCCCGTCGGCTCAGCGGGAATCAGGCTGTAGGACTCCATCGTGATCGTCCCCACCGGGCAGCGCGCCGCGCACAGCCCGCATCGGATGCAGCGCGTCTCGTCCTTCAACATCACCGAGCCGGCGACCACGCCCAGTTCATCCGCGCGCACCTCGTCGAGCTCCACATTCATCAGGCCCTGCCGCTCCACCAGCTGCTGCACCACATCCGGCTCGAACGTAAACCGGTCCAGCGCGACCAGCTCGAGGCAGTTCTCGGGACACACATCGATGCATCCCCCGCACAGCACGCACAGGCTGCCGTCCTCCAGATTGCCTTCGAAGATGGTGTTCACCCAGCAGTGAAGGCAGCGCTGCGCCTCGGCCTGCGCAGCCTCCTCGTCAAAGCCCACTTCTACTTCCGTCATGCCTGTCCGGCGATCGAGCGGCAGCGCGGGGATCGGTTGCCGAACCAGATCCAGAATGCCCAGCGGCATGCTGTGCCGCTTCAGAATCTCCACTTCCACCACGGGATCCGGATGCCGCACACCGCGCAGATATTCATCGATCCCGACTGCCGCGCGCTTACCGTCGGCCACGCTGTCGATAATCAGCCGCGGACCAAACACGCAGTCTCCGCCGGCAAAGATCCCCTGCGCCGAAGTCATGAGCGTCTCGCGGTTGACCGCAATCAGCCCGCGCCGCGATATCTCCACGCCATCCTCCGGCTTCAGAAAATCGAGCCGCGGGGCCTGGCCGATGGCCATAATCACCGTGTCGCAATCCAGAATCGCCTCACTGCTTTCATAAAACGCGGGGTTGAACCGCCCCGTCGCATCGAAGACCCACTTCGTCTTCAGCGTTTCGAGGCCAGTGACTTTGCCGTTTTCTCCGACCACGCGGTGCGGCCCCAGGCCGGGATGCAGAATGATCCCTTCTTCTTCCGCCTCCACGATCTCCTCCAGAGCCGCCGGCATTTCCTTGCGGCTTTCGAGGCAAACCAGGTGCACTTCCTGCGCGCCCAGCCGCAGCGCGGAGAGCGACACGTCTACCATCTCCTTCGTCGCGACCGCATCCACGTTTTCCTTCGATGGCTCGTGAGCTTCCACCCCCGCCGCATGCTGGCGCAGCACCTCGCGCGCCGCGGAGCGCGCCACATCCATGGCAACATTCCCGCCGCCGATCACCACCACCTTCTTCCCGATCGTGAACTGATACCCAAGGTTCACGTTCAGCAGAAAGTCGATTCCTTTGTGCACCCCATCCAGATCCACGCCCGGAATAGAGAGATCGCGACTGGTGTGCGCGCCAACAGCCAGCAGCACAGCATCGAATCCCTGGCTGCGCAGATCGGAAATAGCAAACTCGCGCCCCGCAGCGTGGTTCAGTTTCAGCGTGATGTCACCCGTCGCAAGAATCTCGCGCACCTGCGCTTCCACCACATCGCGCGGTAGCCTGTATTCCGGCACGCCGAGATACAGCATTCCGCCCGCAACCGGCGCAGCCTCAAAAATCGTGACGGAATAGCCCATCAACGCAAGATCGTGCGCGGCGGACAGGCCAACCGGGCCGCCGCCCACCACGGCAATCCCGTAAGGCAGTTTCTTTTGCCCGCGCCCTTCGTTGACGTCGACCGGCCGCTTCGACTCCGGCCCGTGCCGCTCCGTCAAAAACCGCTTCAGCGCTCGAATCGCAATCGGCTGATCGATCGCGCCGCGCCGGCAAGCGGTCTCGCAGGGATGCGCGCAAACTCGCCCGCAAATGCTGGCCAGCGGATTCGGATCGCGCGCGATCCGGTAAGCGTCTTCATACCGTCCCTCGGCGATCAGGGCAACATACCTTCCCGCGTTGGTGTGCGCGGGACAGGCCATCATGCACGGAAAATTGCTGTTCAGCCAATCTGCGTCCACCGTTTTGTTTTGGTACCGTTTCAGCATGATGGCTCTGTCCCTGTGTGGTTCCGCCGCAGCCCAGGTTCCTGGCTTTGCTCTTACTTCGCCAGCGTGGCGTCGGCCCTCGTATCGCCCGACACACTCACCTGGCTGGAGTGCGGCTTCGTTCCCTCGTTCCAGAACGTCACGGTGTACGCGCCGTCGGGAACGTTGTCGATGTGGTAGGCGCCCGTCTTATCCGTCGTGGCAAAGTACGGCGTCGGCGACACAATGATGTAGCCCGCCATGTCCGGGTGAACGTTGCATAGCAGCGGAACCACGCCTGGCTTGTCGAAAGTGAAATTGCGCTTCTCCCCCTGCGGCCACGTGCCCAGGTTGTGTCCCTGCTTCTTATCCCCACTAATCGACGGCCAGAAGACGTTGTGCGCAACGCTGTCGCTGTTCAGGAACTCCACCGTCGTCCCCACCTGCACCACGACAATGTGCGGAACAAACATCAGCCCCTTCTGATTCACCGTCACATGCTGCGACGGGGCCGGAAATGTTTTCCCCGCGACCGCTTCGACGTAGACGACTGATTCCCCTTTTGCGCCGGAGACCTTGCCGCTGATGGTGCCTGCAAATACGCTGCTCGCTACAGCGAGGACCACGAGCGCTGCCGGAATGCCGTATTTCATGAGTTCTCCTTCAATCGGTATTTCTGGTTAACCTGCCGTTGGTGCGCCAATCCGACGCCTCGCTGCATATGCAGGACGGTGCAGTGCCGGGCTAAAGAGTGACACTCCGGCATTGACTGCGGCATCTCCCTTCTCCAGGCTTGCGGATGGAAGATGACCGACCGTGACCGCCGGGGGGGACGGTGGGAGCGATAAGAAAGGGAAAGGGTTACAACTGTCTGTGACGCATATCACAAACTGGCTGGGGCTGGCTCGAAAAGAGCGGATTTGTGCCGGCTCAGGCTCAGAGAATTACGGCCGCGTCATATGACCGCGAATGACGACGAACGGCGAGCCTCCCTTGAAAGTCCAGGCACTCAGTGGGGCACCGTTGCCAACTCAAGTTGAAGCCGTGAGTTCCTGCTCCTGTTGAACGAACCTGTTGAGGCTCCGCCTTCGCGGCGCTTTGGGCGTGATAGATTCCTCCCCCTAAAGAATGGAATCGTTCTATTACAGCGCGCAACAGAACGGTCAGTTAGTTAGAAATCTGACCAACGAGGCTAAGATCAATCGCGACGTCATTCTCAGCTTTCCAGAACATGAAGCTCGGGTTCTTGAGACCCCACTGGACATAGGGAACGATGAATTGCGCCGTCGCCGTTACCGTTGCCTTCGATCCATCCATGTGAATCTGAATCGGAACCGTCAGGTCGTGAGGATCGCCGAGCAGGGTGAAAACTCCGCTCACCTGAATGGTTGAGTCGCCAGAGGGCACGATTGTCCCAGCGTAGGTTTTGGGCGCAAAGGATACGGTCGTGTACTGGTCCACCTTGAGAATGTCTTTATTCATCTTCTTATCGCGGCTCTCGTTGCCGGTCTTCCCACTGCCAGCCAGTACAGTCACCAGCCCCGACATCTTAGGAGCACTGCGGTCAAACTCAATCGATCCGGATTGAATGTGAAACGTGCCGTTGACAACCTCGTGGGTCGTGTTGAGCTTTATCTTGACCTCGCTGGCATCGGGGTTGACTGCGAAGGTCTGATGCTGGGCGAGTGCGGCTGGAGCGAGTATGACCGCAAAGGCCAGGACTACAAAAGATTTCATTGCATCTTCCTTGGAAAGTTCGACTGCCGAAAATGTTTTGCCGCAGCTCAATTTCAGTTGGCGAACGCCTGGGGAGCAACAACGGCGAACTGGGTGACGCGTGTGAGCTTGGCCGTTACGCGCATCGCGCCGGGCCAGATCCTGAGACAGAACGGTAGTACAGCGCGCGCGAGAGCGTTGTTCAAGCCGTCGGCGGCGAGTTCGGCAAGACGCATCTGGGGCAGCATTGCGGAGCGCAGTTTTGGCTGAAAGACCGACGCCGGCTCCGCGGCAAGATATGCAGCGGCGGCGCGGCCGGCAGTATGCAGGGCGATGGATATGCCATCACCGGTGAACGAGGGGATTACAGCTGCCTGATCGCCGATACAGTAGAGCCCATCCTCGGTTGTACGGCGGATGTATCCGTACGGGATATGAGTGATGGTGATTGGTTTGTCAAGTAGCGGCTCCGCACCAGCTAGCCTCATCGCGAGGTGGGGACAATCCTGCTGCATCTTCGCAAGGAGGCCCTCCCAGCGAAGACCCGCACGCGCAAGATACCGTCGTTGTACCACACAGCAGAAATTCGTAATGCCGTCTTCCACCGGTTGGATACCACCGTAGCCTCCGGAATAGAGTGTCAACTCAGAGGCGTTCGCCAGGTCAGCGGTCTGGGCGGCAGACAGGCGGTAATACATCTTGAAGCCGACCCATTGGTGAGGGTCCTTCGGGCGACCATGACCCCGGAGATCGTGTTTGCCCGTGGCGAGAAACGCGGTCGGAGCCTCGTATGTGGTGCCGTCGTCGAGCTTAGCCTGCCAGAGGTTCGCGGTCGCGCGGCTAAGCGACTGCACACTGCGACCGCGCTCCACGTGAACTCCCGCGGCGATGGCTGTGGCGATGAGCGCTGTATCGAGCGCCTTGCGCGTGAGCGATTTCGCGGGAAACGGCAAGGGGGCCGTCGCGGGGCGCTTTGGCAGCGGCCAGTCGAACGTAGTCAATCGGCACGGCGCCAAGCGAGGTCACGTCGATACCGAGCAAATGCAGATCTTCAAGGGCCTCACCGCTCAGGAACTCTCCGCAGACCTTATGGCGCGGTGTGGGCTCCCGTTCGATCAGCGTGACGCTTCGTCCCTTTCGAGCGAGCGCGATCGAAGCCGCACATCCTGCCACTCCACCACCGAGAATCAGTACTTCGTCTTGCAAAGCATGCCCTCCCAATTCACTGGAGATCCAAATTAATTTGTGGCGGACTCCACCTCTCTAAGTAGACGTCCAGAAAACGGTTCGGCACGCATTCTGTACAAATCGTCATTTTGGCGCCGGTAAGGAGTTGGCTGGACAGACGCGCGAGCGGAGGTGAGAAGCTGCGTTCATCTGGGGATCGGGAGGCGTCTAAGGTGTTAGAGCGAGGTATTGATGAGGCGAAACGATTTCTTGGCAGTCGTTTTTTGGGCGATGACGTTGTGCACCGCGGCGCCGGCTGAAGCGATTTCAGTAAGACATATCCAACTCCCAAGGCATGGTTCATGGTGGCGCGCTCCGAGACTGGAAAGATCATCGCCCGGGTTGAGTTTACGGAGACCGTGCAGGGCGATGAAGTCACGATGCGCCTGACCTATCACTTTCTGGATGGATCGATTGACGATGAGACGACGACGTACAGGCAGCAGGGCACGTTTCGGTTAATACGCAACCATCACATAGAGAACGGGCCGTTCTTTGCCAAGCCCGTCGATTTCGCGGTGGAAACCGCTACCAGCACCGCGACCACCCGTACAAAGGACAAGAATGGCAGGATACATGTCGAGAGTGAGCACATCGACCTGCCGGATGACCTGGCGAATGGGTTCGTCGGGACATTGCTGCTGAATGTGCCGCCTAATACGCCGCCATTTCGAGTGGGGATACTGGCGCCAGTCTTCGGCGGGCGATTGATTCGGATCCTGATTTCGCCGGAGGGCGAGCAACCGTTTCAAAGGGCAGCACAGACCCTTAAGGCGACGGTGTTTCGCATCCATCCGGAATTGGGTGGCTTCCTGGGAATGATTGCGATGCTGCTCAACCTTCAACCGAAAGATGTGATGGTGTGGGTCCTGGAAGGTGAGAAGCCTGCGGTGATGAGGATCGTTGGGCAGCTGGGTGGTTCCGGTCCGGTGCTCAGCTCGGAGCTGGAGGGCACCAGCTTCGCGAGATAGGACATGGCAAGCTGTGGATCACACGCCCTTGATGACGATGCCCTGAAGATCTCATGGCCTCCGAGCCGACGATCCCTCACGGCGTGTGGTGAGTGCGTGCCAGTTGAGGCCGATGTCCACGATCAGCAGCGAGGCAAGCGTGAAGGCAATGACGCCGACGGCCGAGAGAACGTCGCCCGAGTGGCTCCAGTAGGCGGGCACAAGATTGAAGACGCGGCTTGAGACAAAGGTAAACGTGACTGCATAGGAGCGCGCCATCCACTGGCGGTGCACGGCGATTTGGCGGTTCCGCGCGGTGAGTAAGGCTGCGGTGGTGCAGACCATCCACGCCGCGGCCTGCATGGAGGTTCCGGGGAGGCCCGGACGTCCCCAGGCCAGAGCGATCCCGGTGAACGAACCGACAAAAACCGAAATCACGTAGATGCGGCCGAGAACGCGATGGAGCGTGAGATGACGCTGGCGAATCCACGAGGAGAAATTGATGGGGCCGATCAAGAGAGCGAAGATTCCGGCGAGCGTATGCGGGATGAGGAGGCCGCGGTCGGCGATGACCTGCAGACGGTAGGCGTGGTACATGGGGTAATCGGTGACGAGCAGAACTTCTGAGGTAATGAAGACGAAGAGCGTGGTGAGACCGAGGGAGATCCAGAGAATCGTCTTGAATCTGGAACCGGAGGTTTTGCGCTCTATCAGCGTGGAAGTTGCCATTATTCGCTCTCAGATGGTTAGACGTGACGAGTTGCGACACGAGTTTCGCGAGAGCGAGAGGAGCTCATGGACATCCGCCCGCGCCACCCACCCCTTAGCCGCAGCCGGGCCATTTCCGGCCGACACCGGCCTCACTTCCACCGCCCCACACACAATCGTCCCGGCCACCAATGCTCCACCGTCACAGCCTCCCTGGAGACCGGAGCCATTGCCAGCAACCGCAACCAGTCCTCCTTCCGGAAGGCCCGACGGAAGGACACCGGCCCATCATGCCGCACAAACCGGTGCCAACCCGCCACCTTCGCCACCCACTCAAACATTCGACAACTCCACTCCGACCGCTCCAGATCATTGATAAACCAACCTGCCTGCGCAGTCGATTCCATCCACCGCAGCAGCGCAATGATCTCCTTATTCTCCAGATGATGCGCCATCAGCGAGCTCACAACGATATCCACCGGCTTCTTCGGTCCATACTCGAGAGCGTCGCCGGTCACCCACTCGATTCCGAGCTGATTTGGCGTGAACTCCGCTGCCGCACGCGCCGCATAAGGATTCAAATCGATCCCCGTTAACTGCACAGCACTGCCGCGCCTCCGCGCCCAGCCGGCAATCTGCCGCAGCAGATCGCCGCCGCCACTGCCCACATCGACGATGTGTACCGGATCAAACATCCCACGTGGCAACCGCTCCAGCCACGCCAGCGTCGGCCGATAGCCCAGTAGCCAGCGGTTGACTTGCTCCAGATGACCCAGGCAGCCACGGAAATCCTCATAGCTGCAGTCGCCATCCATCAGTTCCGGCAGATCGCGCGGAGGAACCCGCCGTCTGAAGTCAATCTCCGCACTAGACCGCATGGAAGCGCATCGTCTCCGCCGTTAGCCCTGGGCCAAAGGACATCGCGCATCCGCGCTGCCCCGGATGCGCCTGCTGCATCAGCCGCTGCAGCACAAACATCACCGTCGCCGATGACATGTTTCCGAAGCACGACAGCACCTCTCGCGATGCGGCCAGTGCATCGGCCGGCAGTTCCAATCCCTTCTCCACTGCATCCAGAACCGACCGTCCGCCGGGATGCACCGCCCACAGGTCGATGTCGTCGCGCTCGGCCATGAATTCGCCCGCATGAAGAGCGCGGCCTAACTCCGCAGGCACCTGTCCGGAGAGCAGCATGTCGAATCCCAGGCCGCGGATTTTCCAGGTGATCAGCCCCCTGGTCTCGGGCACCATCGCTGCCCTGAAGCTGTCGAGCGCCAACCCCTGCTCGCGCGCGGTAATCAGACTCGCCGCCGCACCATCGGCAAACACCAAAAACGAGAGCACCTGCTCCAGCTCCTGCGTTTCCTGAAAATGCAGCGTACACAGCTCCAGGTTGACCATGAGCACGCCCGCCTTCGGTTCTGAGCGCACAATGTGCCGCGCCAGCTTCAGGGCATTGATCGCGGCATAGCATCCCATGAATCCAACCATCGTGCGCTCCACGCCCTGCGCAAGTCCGAGGTGTTCGACGATCTCAAAGTCCAGCCCCGGCGCATAAAGCCCCGTGCAGCAGGTCACCAGCACATGCGTAATGCCGGAGCGTTCCTTCTCATTGAGCGCAAGCCGGTCCACGGCCTTTCTCATCAGCGCCGGAGCGCTCTGCTCAAACAGTTCCATACGCTGCGCCGCGTTGGGAAAGTTGCCAGGCCGATAAAACTCATACGCCGCATGCGACGAGAATCTGCAGGAGCCTTTCCGCGGATCGAGGAATGAATAACGATGTGCGATGTTGGCGCGGCTCACCATGCGGCGGAAGACCGCGCGCAGCCGCGGGTCGGCGAGCATCTGCTCCGCGAAGACAGCGAAGGCGTCATGGACATCGTGCTCGGGTACGGCAGTGGCGATGCGGTTCAGGTAAGCCGCAGTCATGCGCAAGAGGCTCTCAGTTTGGATTGGATTCAATGTCGCGTGTCTCGCTTGAGGAAGCTGGACCGCGAAGAGATAACGATCCATCGACAGTCAACTAGCTGAGCGAACAGGCTCCGCATTCTCAGTACAACGGCTACTCTTTGAGACGAGACCGTTGTTCTTTTGATAGCACTTTGCAGGGTGCGAAGAGGATGACGATTTGTTCATGGAGGCGGCAATCACCGCAGCGCTCCCTGGATTTCGACCGTGCGAAAGCCAGACTGATGGTATCGATGTCGAGGTCTTGGCGACGCCATCGCGAAACAGGAGCACATTCGCATCAGTGAGCGCACGCGGGCGGGGTTGGCGCGTGTTCGTGCGCAGGGCCAGGTATTGGGTCGTCCCTGGTCGATGGTGATCCGAAGCGCATGACATATGTGGCAGACCTGCGCCAGGCTCGCCATCGGAACCCGTGCAGCGTCTGGTGAAGGTCTGTCCCGGTTCTGAACTGTTCAGAACCAGGCAAATCGCCTCGACGTCCGGATCGGCGCCCGGTAGCCGCGGCCCATCTTGGACGTCATCACTCAAAACGCGGTTGTTTCTGGTGCATGTTTTGGTGCACGTTGGTTTTGTGATTTGGAGCATTTCCGTGCAGAGTAGTGCAAAGCACCAGATGCGCGGGAACCCTCGTCTTTACTGGGGATCTGCAACATTATTCCCTGCCATGCGACGTTGTGCAAAGGTGCCTGAAACGGACTCAAAATCCGCCGGCCCTCGCGGCCATGGGGGTTCGACCCCCCCTCCCGGCACCATACCGATGCGCCTCTATTGCGCTCGTCACGCTGGCCCGACGGCTGATCTGCACGCTTTGCGGGTGACGACCGATCCGGGATATAGTCTCAATAACATGCGCTTGGCGACGGCAGAGCGTGGAACGCGGCTCTCCTGGGTATCTGCCCTGGGGATCGTCTGTGTCGCGCTGGTCCTGATGACCGGCATCCTGCAGGTCACCCACTCGCATCCCTCCGGTCAGCCCGATCACGATTGCTCGTTGTGCGTGACTGCGCACCACGCAGTGCAAGGCGTGGTTGTGGTCACGCTCGCTGTCTCCACGCGGCAGATCGCCCGCTTCGTTCCTGAAAGCTTCAACCCCGTTCCGCGGCAGCGCTTCGTTCTGAAGCTCGCCAATCGGCCTCCGCCCGTCCCGCCTGCTTTCGCATAAGCAGAATTCCGTCTCCAGCGGAAACCCCAGGGACAATCCATCACTATCCGGAGGTCGTCTATGCGCACGTGCATGCGTAGCGCGGTTATTTCCATCTGCATCGCTGTATTTTCCATCTTCTATTGCGCCCTGTCGGCCGCGGCGCAGTCCAACGGCAACTCCGGCAGCATCACCGGCACGGTCACCGATCCCACGGGCGCGGTCATCCGCGGCGCCACCGTCACAATTCAGAACCCGGTCAGCCAGTATGAGCGCACGGTGAAGACCGACAGCGCGGGTCGCTTCCAGTTCAGCAACGTGCCCTTCAACCCCTACCATATGTCGGTCGAGATGACCGGCTTCAATTCCTTTGCGCAGGATGTCGACGTGCGCTCGGGGTTGCCGCTGACGGTCCCGGTCAAGTTGGCGGTGGGTGCTGCGGCGGAAACCATTCAGGTAACGGGCGAGGATCTCATCGAAAACGACCCGACCTTCCACACCGACGTGGACCGCGATCTGTTCATCAAGGTGCCGCTGGAGAGCCAATCTTCCTCGCTCAGCTCCCTGGTGACGCTGTCCAGTCCGGGCGTGGCGGCCGATTCCAACGGACTGTTTCACGGTCTGGGCGATCACGCGTCGAACTCCTTCAATATCGACGGACAGTCCATCACCGACCAGCAGAGCAAGGTGTTTTCCAACCAGGCGCCGTCCAACGCGATCCAGTCCATCGAAGTCATCAGCGGCGCGCCGCCGGCGGAATACGGAGACAAAACCAGCCTCGTCATCGTGGCAACCACGCGCTCCGGGCAGGGGATCACCAAGCCGACGGGCACGCTCAGCACCTCGTATGGGACCTTCGGTTCGGCGACCGGCAGCGCAAGCCTCTCCTACGGCGGCAAAAGCTGGGGCAACTTCATCGAAGGTGACGGCGTGAACACCGGGCGCTTTCTCGACCCTCCGGAATTCGCCGTCTTTCACGACAAGGGCAACGAAGAGAACTTCTTCGACCGCATCGACTACAGCGTGACCCAGAAGGATTCGGTCCACCTGAACCTGAACTACAGCCGTTCGTGGTTCCAGACGCCCAATGCCTTTCAGAACCTGAATGTCCAGAACGTGGCGCCCGGAACCGGCAGCAGCGCCAGTCCGGTATTTGAGAACGTGGGCAATGCCGATCAGCGGTCGAAGATCGGAACGTTCGATATCTACCCGAGTTACACACGAGTCATCAGCGACCACTCCGTCTTTAACCTCGGCGTCTGGGACCGGAAGGATCTGTATAACTACTTCCCCAGCGCCAATCCCCTGACCGATGTGGGGCCGGCCACTCTTCAGACGTCGTCCATCTCGCAGATCCGCACGCTGAACAACGTGGCGGCTCATGCGGATTACTCCTATGTAAAGGGGATCAGCAGCTTCAAGATTGGCGCGCAGTACGGCCAAACGTTCCTGCGCGAGAGCGACAGTCTGGGAATCGTGGATAACACCTACAACTCGCCCTGTACGGATGTCTACGGCAACGCGCTACCAGGGTATTCCAGCCCGTCGGATTGCGACACAGCGACGGTCATCCCGAACGGAAACTATGTGCCCGTGCTGGCGCCCTACGACCTGACCCGCGGCGGTTCGAGTTACTACTCCTTCGGCCACACCGATGTAAAAGAACTGGCGCTCTACATTGAAGACCAGCTGAAGGTGGGCAACTGGGTCGTCAATCTGGGGCTGCGCGGCGACGTTTACAACGGTCTTGCGAGTTCCGGACAGGCCGAGCCGCGACTGGGTGTTTCCTACAATCTGAAGCCGACCAACACAGTGATGGGCATCTCCTACGCTCGCACCCTGGAGACCCCCTTCAACGAGAACCTGGTCCTGTCCAGCCGGGGATGCTCCAATGCTGTGCTGGCGCCCCTGCTGGCCTGCGCACCGGGTGTCTCGGGCACGCTCGAGCCCGGCTTCCGGAACGAGTTCCACGCCAACCTCCAGCAGGCCTTCGGCAAGCATGCCGTGGTCAGCGGGGAGTACATCTGGAAATACACGCACAATGCCTTCGACTTCAGCGTCCTTGGCAATACCCCCATTACCTTCCCCATCGACTGGCATAACTCCAAGATTCCAGGCTTTGCCATCCGGGCCGAGATGCCCACCTGGGACGGCCTCTCCGCCTTCGTCGTCATGTCATCGGTGGCCGCGCGCTTCTTCCCCCCTCAGGTGGCTGGCGCGGGAGCCACCAGCGGCGTCGCTGTGGGCAATCCATTCCGCATCGACCACGACGAGCGCTACAACGAGACAACCCACTTCCAGTATCAGTTGCCGGGGAGACACAGCCCCTGGTACGGCTTCAACTGGCGCTTCGACTCCGGTCTGGTAGCCGGTTCGACCCCCTGCTATAACATCACCGACCCCAACTCGTCGTGCCCCAACAGCTCCAACGGACCCGATGGCAATCCCGCCATGCTGAACGGCCAGCCCGCCGTCTCCCTGGTCGATAACAATATTCCCCCGGTGGCCAACCCGGTCTCCGGAGTCCTGTTGGCTCTGCCGCTCACTGCCGACGAGGAGTTCCAGTCCGGACTCGCCTGCGCCGGAGATAAAGCCACGCCGACCCATCAGATCGGCACACCCGTTACACTCGCGGGCATCACCTATTATGAGTGCCCGGCCAATCAGCTCACCTCGAGCGTACTCAGCATCCCGCCGCCGGGTAAGGCGGACAACGACCACGAGCCACCACGCGTTTCACCACGCAGCTTGTTCGATATGACGCTGGGCGAGGACAACCTCTTCCACGGCGATAAGTACAAGTGGGGCGCGCAGGTCACAGCCATCAACGTGACCAACAAGTACGCGCTCTATAACTTCCTCTCCACCTTCAGCGGCACGCACTATGTCACCCCGCGTGCCATCACGGGCCAGATCTCACTGTCCTTTTAGCTGATGGCGGCGGGAGGCGATCCCTTGCCGGACGCTTCCCGCCCGCGCGGGAGGGTTCTATGGCCGCTGTGCATCTATGGAAGCGTGGAACCAAAAGGCGCGTGGCCCAAATTCGCTGGAAGCGCTGGGAAATCATCCACGCGCTGATCCTGTCCCTGCTGCTCTCCGCCTTCGGCCTGTGGGTGGCGATCTGGGTGGCGACGCACCACTTCGACTAAGCGCCGGTCGCGCGGCAGACAGAGGCGGTGAGTGCATCATCGCCAGGCGCGTTCAGGTGGGATTCAGCCCGTCCGCGGCATGCTCCCTCCGCCTATTCGGCGGCCTTCGCAGCCAGGGTCGCTGCCACGGCGATATTCGGAATCAGATTCTCCGGCAGCCCGTGGCGCTTCGCCAGGTATTCAGGACTGTTCCACGAGAGCCAAACCTTCCCCTCAGAATCCTGCGCGACGAGGATCTTGAGGGGCAGGTCGATGGCGGAACTGGGCGACGCCAGCATGAGCGGAGTGCCAGCGCTCGGGTTGCCGAAGATCACTAGCTTGGTGGGAGGCATTGTTATCCCCACTTTGGCAGCTTCGCCGCTGTGGTCGATGACGGCGAAGAGTGTGACGCCCTTCGCCTGAAGCAGGCTCTGGAGTTTCTCCACCGTCTGGTCGACCGTGTGGTGACCGGGAATGCTGACGATTCCCTTCTTCGCGTCGATTTCCGCATGGTTCTGAGTCATCTCGGTATGCTCCTCCGTTTCGCTCAGGACGCAAGTTCCTGTGGGAAGATGGCCGCAACCCTGCTGCCCAGGCGGTCGGCCAGCTGCTGCACTGCTGCCATAGTGGGCTGGCGCCAGTTTGGCGTCAGCGAGTCCGCCGGCCACTCCATCACCTGCAGTTCGCGCAGCCAGTCCTCAGCGGTGAGCTGCGCCTGCTCGGGGCCGAACAGGTTGAGCACAGCATTGTAGAGCGCCGCAAGTTCGTTTTCAGAATAAAGCATGACGTCACAGATGAGATCGACCGACAGGGGAGCATAGGGCATAAGAACCTCGGTGAAATTGATAATGTGGGGCCCCTTCAACCACTGTGCACCACATTAGCCGGTTCTCGCCGTTGGCGGCAGATCAGAAACCACAGAAGTTCAACTGCGATTTTCTTCAGGTTCGCCGAACCGTAAATAGCGACGTCCAGGCGGCGACGGCGCGTTGCCCCAACTCGCCCGCCGGTGTTTGTAACAATCTCGCCGCGTCTCGACATGCCCATCGCACGGTTGTATCCTGTTGCGGCGCAGGACGTTGACGGCCCCCGTAGACCCGCGCAGGAGGCTGCCATCGCCCCATCCCAGTCAATCCGCATTCTCGCTGTCGAGGATCACCCCGTCTTCCGTGAGGGTCTGAGCACAATCATCGGTTCCCAGGCCGACATGGCCATTGTGGCGCACGCTGCGGATGCGACCCAGGCGGTGGTGGAGTTTCGCCGGCACCGCCCCGACATCACTCTGATGGACCTGCGGTTGTCCGGCTCCGATGGCACAGACGCGCTGCTCGCCATTCGCGGCGAGTTTCCTCAGGCTCGCGTCATTATCCTCACCACCGCCGATTCCGACGGAGAGATCCAGCGTGCGCTGCGCGCCGGCGCAGCCGCCTACCTCCTCAAGAGCATG
The DNA here is from genome assembly GCA_963788905.1 of uncultured Acidobacteriaceae bacterium. Classification (GTDB taxonomy): domain Bacteria; phylum Acidobacteriota; class Terriglobia; order Terriglobales; family Acidobacteriaceae; genus Palsa-343. The sequence goes on along the minus strand of CAWBIO010000006.1, from coordinate 334,481 downwards.
CCCAGGAATGAATTGCTCCAGGTCATTCGTTCCGTCCATGCCGGCCGCCGTTACGTTCCGCCCGAGATTGCCGCCCGCCTTGCCGAGCATCTCGGCGAAGAGGCGCTGACCGCGCGCGAGCTGGAAGTGCTGCAACTGATCCGCGACGGCCATCGCAACAAGCAGATCGCCGACCGGCTCTCGATCGCCGAGACCACGGTCAACTTCCACATCAAGAACCTGGTGGACAAACTCGGAGCCAACGACCGCGCCCACGCTGTTTCGATTGCGATTCGACGTGGCTTTCTGAAGGTCTGATCAGCCCTGTGCGAAACCACAGGGTGGTTCCTGCAGATTCCGAGGTTTTGCCCCGCGCCCCGGCCCGATACCGTTTCTGCAGAGGGGTGCGTCGGCCTCCCTGGCCCGCGTGCGGTTCAATGGTGAACACCTTGCGTGACCTGCGGTTGTCTGTGGTTCTGTTCCTGCTCGCGGTCGTCGGGGCCGATAACGCACGGGCCATCGATCCGGGAACACGCCTCACGCAATATGCGCACTCCTGGTGGAGCGTCGCAGACGGGATCTTTGCGGGTTCTCCTAATACCATCGCGCAGACCGCCGACGGTTATATATGGGTCGGAACCAATCTCGGTCTGGTTCGTTTCGACGGATCGCGCTTTGTTCAGTGGAGTCCGCCACCCGGGGAGCGTCTTCAGGACTCCAGAGTCTTTTCGCTCCTCGGGTCGGAAGACGGCAGCCTCTGGATCGGGACCGGCTACGGCCTTGCGCGCTGGAAAGACGGCAAGCTGACAAACTTTGCGGGACTGAGCGGGCGAATCGAAGCGCTCCTCGAAGACGGCAACGGCTCGGTTTGGCTGGCGCGGACGCAGATCGTCGACCCTATGGGCCCGGTGTGCCGGGTTCGCGAGGACCAGCTGGTTTGCTTCGGCAGCGCCGACCAGGTTCCCTTCCCCAACGTCCTCCAGCTGGCCCGAAGCGATGACGGATGGCTGTGGCTGGTCGGATACTCCGAGCTCTCTCGCTGGAAGCCAGGCTCTGCTCAGATCTTTTTCCCGAACCGCACTCACCGAGGCGAGGGCATCCCACTGTTCACGGCCATCGCGACCGCTCCTGACGGATCGACCTGGGCGGCCAGAAACGAGCCGGATTCAGCAATACACCTGCAGTATTTTACGCAGGGCCGCTGGACCAGCCAGGTATTTTCGCAGGCCGCCTTGCGAGGTTCGAAGATCACCACTCTGTTCGTCGATCGCGACAGCGAACTTTGGATCGGCACCAGCCTGAACGGATTCTTCCGCGTTCACGACGGCCGCGTCGAGCACTACAGTTTGGCCGACGGCCTCTCCAGTAACTCTGTCCTCAGGTTTTTTCAGGATGCCGAGGGAACCGTATGGGTCGTGACCTCCGCAGGCATCGACAATTTTCGTGACCTTCATGTCCTCAGCTATTCCATGCGCGAAGGTCTGGCTTCCGATAACACTGACTCGGTCTTTGCCTCCCGCGACGGCGGTTTATGGGTGCTCGACGACTACGACACCATCCAGAAGCTCAAGGACGGCCGTTTCACAACCGTGCTGCCAGCCCCTGGTCTCGCCGGACACGTCTCAGTCATTTTTGAGGATCACGCCGGCAAGCTCTGGTTCGGCTTTGAAGATGGACTCTACGTGTACGATCACGGAGCCTTCCATCCGTTTCTGCGCGACAAGGGCGTGCCCCTGGGCCTGGTCTTCTCCATTACAGAGGATGCGGATCACAACATCTGGGTCCGCGACGGTCCGCATCTCGATGAGATCGCCGGTGGCCGCATCGTGAAGGAGCTCACTTCCGGCCGTATCGCCACCGGTTACATTCTGGCCGGCGGGCTGGACGGCAGCGTCTATCTCGGTATGGTCGACGGCGACCTGATGGAATTCCGCGATGGCGCCTCGCGTTCCATTCCTTCCGGCGAAACCGGCAACACCAGCCAGATCCGTGACCTGCTGGTCGATCCCGACGGAACCGTATGGGGGACCACTGTCAACGAACTTGTTTCGTGGCGCGGCTCCACGCGCCGGAATCTGACCGTGCGCAACGGCCTGCCCTGTGACGGAATCTTCGCGCTGGTGGAAGATGAATCGCGTGGCATCTGGCTCTATTCCCAGTGTGGTCTGATCCGCATCGCGCGGTCTCAGCTGGACCGCTGGTGGCAGCAACCCAACTACGTCGTCCAGACGCAGCTTCTTGACGAGAGCGACGGCGTCCACCCCGGCCTCACCTCCCTGAAACCGCAGGCGACGCGGACCTCGGACGGCCGGCTCTGGTTCGCGAATGGCCGGGTAGTGCAGATGTTCGATCCCGAGCATCAGCGCATCAATCCCGTGCCGCCCACCGTGGAAATTGAAGCAGTGGTGGCCGACCGTAAGTTGTACTCGCCGCGGCAGGGGCTTCGGCTGCCCCCGCTCACCAGCGATCTCGAGATCGAGTACACCGCGCTGAGCTACGCCGTTCCGCAGAAGGTTTTCTTTAAGTACAGGCTGGAGAACCACGACCTCGACTGGCAGGAGCCGGGCAAGCGCCGGCAGGCGTTTTACACCGACCTCACGCCTGGCAAGTATCGCTTCCACGTGGTGGCCTGCAACAACGACGGCATCTGGAACCACACCGGGGCGGTGATCGATTTCAGCATTGCTCCTGCATGGTTTCAGACCTGGTGGTTTCGCGTCCTCTGCATCGCCATCGCAATTGCTGCGGTCCTGACGATCTATCGGCTGCGTGTGCGGCAGATTGCTGTGGCCATGAATCAGCGCTTCGACGAGCGCCTCGACGAGCGCACACGTCTGGCGCGCGACTTTCACGACACGCTGCTGCAGACCATTCAGGGCAGCAAGATGGTCGCCGATGACGCGCTTGAAACCAACGCCGACCCGGCTCGTATGCATCAGGCTCTGGAAAAGCTCTCCACCTGGATGGGGCAGGCCACGATTGAGGGACGCGCTGCCCTTCATTCTCTGCGCGCCTCGACGATCCAGCGCAACGATCTCGCCGAGGGTCTGCGGCGCGCGGTGGAGAGCGACCTGGTTCCTTCAACCATGTCAGTATCGTTTTCTGCAGCCGGCACCGCCACCGAGATGCACCCCATCGTTCGCGACGAAATTTATCGCATCGGGCACGAGGCCATCCGCAATGCGGCCGCGCATTCCGGCGCCAGCCAGCTCGATATCGAACTCCGCTACGGGCAGGATCTCACTCTGCGGGTTCGCGATAACGGCGTGGGCATCGATCCCCGGGTCTTGGACAAGGGCAGAAGCGGCCACTTCGGACTGCAGGGGATGCGCGAACGCACCTCCCGCATCGGGGGCAAGTTCACCATTGTCAGTTCGCCGTCTTCGGGGACCGAGATCCAGATCGTCGTGCCAGGCGGAATCATCTTCCGCAAGACATCGCGGACCTCCTTCTTGTCTCGCATTCGACAGTTATTCCACAGAAGAATCTGAGCGTCGAATAACCGGCGCCCAGGCGTTCCACCCGCCCCAAAACTGAAGAAAACAGCAGGACGATTTCTGTGGTTCCCAGGGTGTTTGCACAGGCGCGGCTGGGCTACTCTTCACCCATGCTCTGAACGCCGCTGAGGCCCCGACACAAGTCATGAAAGGAACTCGCGATGTCTCATCACCTGGACTCTCCGATTGCCCGGCAGGACATACGCCTCGATATCACGGACTTGTACGTGTTTCGCGGCGAGACAGGAACCGTCTTCCTGATCAACGTCTGCCACTCCATCTTCGGCCCCATTCCTGCGCCGGGTTATCACCCGGAAGGCATGTATGAATTCAAAGTCGATCTCAACGGCGATGCCATCGAAGACGTCACTTATCGCTTCACCTTCAGCGAGCGCGACCAGGCCGGCAATCAAAGTTACGTCGTGCGCTGCATCCGCGGGGCAAACGCCGTGGATCCACATCGGCGGTCGGCCAGGTCGTCGCCCAGGGCACGACAGGCCAGACGGTCACGACGGAATCCGGACTGCGTGTATGGACCGGCAAAGCGGGCGACCCGTTTTGGATTGAGCCCGACGTGCTTCACGCGGTCGGTCATGCGTTTCAGGACAGTACGAAAGTCAACCTCGACGGGTGGGATCCGGGGCGTGCCAAAAACCTGTTTGCCGGCCAAACGGTGTATTCGATTGTGCTGGAAGTGCCCAATGATCAGTTGCTGGCCGGGGCGCAGGGCCAAAACCGCATTGGTGTGTGGGCTGTCTCCACGCTCGCGACTGACGCCGGCGGGTGGCGTTCGATCAATCGCGTAGGCCTTCCCATGATTCATCCGCTGTTCACGCAGTTCAATGAAGATCTAGGCAATCGTCTGAACGCCGGCCGTCCCGCCGACGACTTCGCAACCTACGGCACGTGCGTCGTCCGGGCCATCGCCGGGGTCGTGTCGGCGTATGGAACCGCGGAAGATCCGCAGGCTTACGCCGAGAGGCTCGCGCACCGCTTCTTCCCCAACATTCTTCCCTACCAGGTCGGGACCTCAGCCGCGTTTGGATTCACTGAGTGGAACGGCCGCTCCCTTATCGACAATGCCCCCAATGTCATGTTTTCGATGGCGGCCAACACTCCGGTCAGCCTCGGAATCGGCAAAGACTCCGTGACGTCGAAGCCGTCGAAGACATTTCCCTACGTACCCGCTACTTCCTGACGACTGGCCGGTTCCCGTTGCCCCGGACGGTCGGCCATGAAGGAAACCCAATTAAGGAGAGACACCATGAACACGTTCACCACCAAAGACGGAACCGACATCTACTTCAAGGACTGGGGAACTGGTCCCACCGTCACCTTCAGCCACGGGTGGCCGCTGAGCGCGGATGCATGGGATGCGCAGATGCTGTTCCTCGGACAGCGTGGATTCCGCGTCATTGCCCATGATCGCCGTGGCCACGGCCGCTCCGGACAAACCTGGACCGGTAACACCATCGAACAGTACGCCGACGATCTGGCCGAACTCATGCGTTTTCTCGATCTCAGCGACGTGACGATGGTGGGTCATTCAACCGGCGGCGGAGAGGTCGCCCGCTACATCGGGAAATACGGAAGCGACCGGGTCGCAGCGGCCGTCCTCATCTCCTCAGTGCCGCCCCTCATGCTCAAAACCGAAAAGAACCCCGGTGGAACGCCGCTTTCGGCCTTCGATGAGCTGCGCGCCGCCGTTGTTGCGGACCGTTCGCAGTTCTTCAAAGATCTCAGCCTTCCCTTTTACGGCTACAACAAACCCGGCGCCAAAGCCTCTCAGGGCGTGCGCGATGAGTTCTGGCGTTTGGGCATGCAGTCTTCCATTGTGGCCAGCTACGACTGCATCAAGGCATTTTCCGAAACCGACTTCAACGAAGACCTCAGGAAGATCGACGTCCCCATGCTGGTCATTCATGGCGATGCCGATCAGATCGTCCCCATCGCTGACTCCTCCATGCTGACGGCGAAGATCGTCAAAAACGCGACGTTGAAGGTGATTCCCGGAGCTCCCCATGGCCTGTGCACCACGCACGCCGACACCATCAACCAGGAACTGCTGACGTTCCTGAAGGCTTCGGCCCGCACGGCACGGGTTGCCTGAGAAGGCCAACACCATGAAACGGCATTCCCACTCGCATTTTCTGGGCTCCGGCGTCGCAGCTCTGGCTGTGGCTGCCGGAGCCTTTGCCGTCGGCGCATGCGCCATCGGAGCGCCGGCGATTGGCCGGATGACGGTGGGCAAGGCCAAATTCCAAGCCCTCGAAATCGAAACCCTGATCGTCGCCTGCCTCAAGGTCTCCGATCTGCGCGTCATCGACCAGCCGCTTTGAGAGCATCGCGGGCAGGCGTAGTTCGGCGGCGCCGGCAACTCTGCCGGCTAACGCCCGCGCCTCCCGGCACCACCGAAATCAGAATGCAGCGCCGGATCCTGTGAGCTCGCACCGGAATCGGCCACGCGGCGCGCGGCCCGTGGCACGCCATGCTCGTGGCAATCGACGCAGCGTACCCAGTGGATGTTGTGCCGGCTCGCCGCGCTCGCGTATGTGGTGTCCATCTTCTCTACATCCAGCCCGCACTCCGACCGTTTCAGATGGCAGGTCTTGCACGAGGCTCGTGCGTTTTCGTTGTGCCCGTTATGGCACGCAAAACAGCTCAGCCCTTCATGAACCCCCATCGGCGTGCGATCGTCGCCGGAACCCGCCTGCGGTCCCCAGCCATGGAGCGCCGCCGGCGTTTCCGCATCCGGCAAACGCGGCGCGTGGCACTGATAGCAGATCGCCTGGCGCTGATCCGGGCTCATCTTCACCGGCGCTGAGCCCTCGTACACCTGAGGAATACTCAGCGCAGCCGCCGCAAAGTGCATACGCTCGCGCCGATCGTAGAATGCCAGCGAGTCGTCGATCCCTGCCCCGGCCACCGAGATGCGCTCTGCCGGTTTCGTCTCCGGCGACCCCTCGCGATGAACCCAGTGGCACGCAACGCACGGCATCGCCGGCTGATCCGCAAAGCCGGCCCGCACAATCCGCCACGGCCCGTGCAGATCCACCGGCTGAACCAGATCGCGAATCGCTCCGTCGTAGTGCATACCGTGGCAGCGAAAACAGTCATCCATCAATCGGCGTTTTGCATTTTGCTTTGGATCGGTAAAGATCTGCCCGTAAGTCGCGCTGTGCGGCCCGGCATGCCACGCGGCGTACTCCCGCTGGTGACAGTTCCGGCAGCTCCCCGTCATCGCCAGCGCGTCAACGTCACGCAGGCGGACCGCCTCCGGCACATCTCCCATGATGTGCGCGCGAACATGGCGAAGCTTGGTGCGCAGATTGTTTTCGTGGCACTCCAGGCAGTTGACGCCGCGATGCGCTGACGCGTGCGCGCCGTTCACAAACTGCGCCATTTCGTGGCAATTCGCGCAACCCGATCCCAGGTTCGAGGTGTAGTAAGCCGATGCGCCCCACACCGCGGCGATCGCCAGAACCGCCGCCGATCCGGCTCCCGCTCCCACCCATGCCAGCCAGCGCTTCATGAACGGAAGCCAGTTCCCTTCCAGTCGCGAACCAACCCGGCCGACGCGTAATAAGCCATCGCCATAATGGTGAGCACTGGGTTGAATCCGCCGTTCGTCACGTGAACGCTGCCATCGATCACGAACACGTTATCGACATCGTGCACCCGGCAATTGCGGTCCACCACCGAACTGCGCGGATCGTCGCCCATGCGGCACGTTCCCGCCTGATGTTGCCCGGCCGAAACCACCTCGGATCGATAACTCATCAGCGAGGTATGAATCGCTCCCGCCTCCTTCAGCCACGCCTCAGCTCGATGCGCCTGCACCTCCCCAATCTCGTAGGTATGCGGATGAACGTTGCCCTGAATGCGCGCCACCGCCATGCCCCATTTGTCCTTCACCGTCGGATCGAGAACCACGCGAGCCTCGGATGTCGGGATCGGTTGCGTCGGCCCCATCACTACAATCGAACGCTTATGCCACGCGCGCATCGCTTCCTTGTGTGCCGGACCCCAGCGCGGTGTGCCCGGTGGCAGCCGATCCACCATCTGAATCGGCAGCCGGATGAACTCGTTGGCCAGCATCCCCCCGCCGCACAGGCCCGGCGTTCCGTGGTTGTAATCGGTCACCGCGATGCTGGCCCCAGGCCCCACATCGTCATACGTCTCGTAATCGAAGTAGCCCACCGCGCCGGTGTAATGATGCCCCTGGAGATTGCGCCCCACCTGGTCGTAGCGGTTCCCCAAGCCCTGCGGAAACAACCGGCTCTTCGAGTGGAGCAGCAGCCGCGCCGACTCAATAGCGGCCGCCGAAACGATTACCACATCCGCCATCTGCTCCTGGCGATGACCATCCTTGTCGAAATACGCGACGCCCGTCGCTCGCCCTCGCGCATCGGTCATGATGTCGCTGGCGATCGACTGCGTTCGCAGCTCGCAAAGGCGCGTAGCCAGCGCCGTTGGAATCACCGTATTCTGCGTCCCGTTTTTCGCGTCCACCTCGCACGCAAATCCGCAGCACCAGCGGCAGCGCATGCACGGTCCGCGGCCGTTGTAGGGCACGCTGTTGCGCAGCATGGGCAGATGAAATGGATGCAGCCCCAGACGTTTCGCCGCCGGCTCCAGGATTCCGAACTCCCGGTTCGGAGGCAGCGGCGGCATGGGCAGCGTTCGTCGGCGTGGAGCGTGAAATGGCGTCCCCGAATCGTCGCCGGAGACCCCGATCTCGTGCTCGGCCTTGTCGTAGAAAGGCTCCAGATCGTCGTAAGAAACAGGCCAGTCTTCGAGCGACGATCCCGCCGGCGCGCCGTAGGTCGACTTCATCCTGAAGTCCTGCGGCAGAAACCTCCACGCCTGCGCCCCGTAGGAAAGCGTGCCTCCGCCAACGCACGCCGCATTGTTCTGGTAGCTGCCCTCGCTGGGCAATACCGGCCACGCATGACCGGCCGCGTCAACCCACACGCGCGGATTCCCCTCGTCCTCCGGACCAAAGGCGTTCCCCAGCACCGTTACCCGCTGATTGCGCAAATCGTCTTTGCGGCAATCGTTTGCCGTGTACCATCGCCCGCGTTCCAGCAGAACCACACTCAGCCCCGCGCAGGCCAGCTCCTTGGCGACGATGCCCCCCGCCGCTCCCGCGCCCACCACCACCGCATTCACGCGCTTCATGTGCGGCCGCCCGCCGTCGAGTCGTAATCGGCCCGGCCGCGCACCGGCGGCTCATCCAGGCCCAGCATCCGCCAGCTCACCGCGTCGCGATTGCCGCCATGCCGTGGAGAGCCGTAGTAGCCCTCGAAGGTGTGTGCTCGCACCAGCTCGAAGAATTTGTGGTTCCGTTGCTCGAGCGTCGCGACCACCCGCCGCTGCTCGTCCGACGAAGCCTGCGCCAGTGCCTGCCCGCATTGCTCCACACTGATCTGGTCCACCTGCCGCAGTCCCGAGCTGTAAGCCTCACGATGCCGCCGGTAGTGTCGCGTGAGCTGGTGATCGATATACGTCACCACCCCAGCCTGCGACGCGCTCGGATAATCGTCCGCGGGAATAATCTGATCGCAGATCGCGGCCACGGTTCGCGCTTCCTGCGCGGTCAGCGTCTCCCACGCGTCGCCCTTCGCATTGCACCCTGCAACCAGCGCCGCGCCCGCCATCGACGCGGCAGCCACAAACTCCCGCCGCGTGATCGAAGATGATCTGCGTCCCATCTGCACCTCCGCCACCGGCTCGCCCCGCAGCGCTACGGAGAACGCCAGAGTTCATCCTCCGGCGCAGCGCGCAGATGTGTCTGTGACTCGGGTCACCACCAACCCTGAGTCACGTCTCTTAAGCTTTGTTTCCCAGAATCAGGCTCGATGTCTTCAGTGCGGAAGGATGCCACTTCGCGATCATTCCCCGTAGGGCACCCAGATATTCTTCACCTGGGTTGCGCGTTGCAGGAACCACCGTCCCTCGGCCTGCATGCGATCGAACCAGTCGTACGCGTGACCCTCGTTCGTCCACACCTGCTTCATGTTGCCGACCGAAGCGGCCTTCACCATCGCACGCTTCTTCGTCGCTGCGGAAACACCAGATCGCATCCACATCGTCATGCTCGGCCAGCGTCTTACCCAGTTCTGCCGGCCGTCCCGCCACCAGGTTCACCACTCCGCCAGGAACATCGCTGGTATCGAGCAGCTGGTAAATATCCCCCTGAATCAGCGGATACCGTTCCGACGGCACCGCCACAACCGTATTGCCCATTGCAATCGCCGGCAGTATCAACGAGAGCAGCCCCAGCAACGGCGCTTCCACCGGCGCCAATATCCCTACCGTGCCCACCGGCTCCGGCATCGCAATCGTGATGTTCCGCCCCGGCGGATGATGCACCACGCCCTCATATTTGTCCGTCCACGCAGCATACGCAAAGATGCGTTCAATAGAACGATCCACTTCAATCGCCGCACTCTCCTCGCCAATCGCGGCTCCCAGGCGGCGCGCAATCTCGTCCCGCCGCTGGATCATATTCTCTGCGAGGTAATAAATCACCTGCGCGCGTGCCGGAGCCGCAGTCCGCGCCCATCCTGACGCAGCCCGAGCCGCTTCCACCGCATTGCGAATATCCTTCCGATTGCCCAGCGGCGCCTCGCCCAGCAGCTCACCCTCCCTCCCATAAACAGGGAACGAGTAGCCGGAATCAGGCCGCGCCTGCTTGCCTCCGATATATTGCTTCACCGTGCGGTCAATCGATCCGCTGCCCGCAACCGCACCCTCCTGATCGTCATCGAGATCAGCGTCCTTCATCGTCCGCCGCAGCTTCGGCGCTCTTCGCCGGGATCTGAGCTGCCGGCAGACTATGCAGCCACTTCGGCGTCAGATACTCCAGCATCCCCTCGCGTCCGCCCTCGCGCCCATAGCCTGACTCGCGATAGCCGCCGAATCCGCACGCAGCGTCGAACTGGTTCGTCGAGTTCACCCAAACCACGCCCGCCTTCACCTGCGACGCCAGATCGAGCGCCACATTGATGTTCTCGCTCCAGATGCTCGCCGCCAGGCCGTACACAGTGTTGTTCGCCAGCTCCACCGCTTCCGCCGGCGTGCGGAAAGTCATCGCTGCCAGCACCGGCCCGAAAATCTCCATCTGCGCCACCGTCGCCGTCGGATGCACTTCGGTCAGCAGTGTCGGAAGAAAGTAGGAGCCCTTCTGCGGCAGAGTACTGCGCGGCTGCCAGCACCGCGCGCCCTCGGCCACCCCCGCGTCCACCATCCGGCGAATCGATTCCAGCTGCACCGGTGAAACAATCGCCCCAATGTCGATCGCCTTATCCAGCGGATGCCCGACCCGCAGCGTCTCCATGCGCGTGCGAATCTTCCCGTAGAGCGTCTCCGCAACACGCTCCTGCACCAACAGCCGCGAACCCGCGCAACACACCTGTCCCTGGTTGAACCAGATCGCATCCACCAGGCCCTCCACCGCGGAGTCCAGATCAGCGTCGTCGAAAACCACAAACGGCGATTTGCCTCCCAGCTCCAGCGAAAGTTTCTTGTGCGTCTGTGCCGTCGCTTTGCGGATGATCCGGCCGACCTCCGTCGATCCCGTGAACGCGATCTTGTCAATATCGCGATGCTCAATGATCGACTGGCCAGTACCAGGTCCGCCATTCACCACATTCAGCACGCCTGGCGGCAGCTCCACTCCCATCGCCAGTTCCGCCAGAGCCAGCGCCGTCAGCGGTGTGTTCTCCGCAGGCTTGATCACCACGGTGTTGCCCGCGGCCAACGCCGGAGCCACCTTCCACGCAAACATCAGCAGCGGAAAATTCCACGGAATAATCTGTCCCACAACTCCGCAAGCCGCGTAGTTTGGAAACTCCGACTCCAGCAACTGCGCCCACCCGGCATGATGGTAGAAATGCCGCGCCACCAGTGGAATGTCGATGTCACGGCTCTCGCGAATCGGCTTGCCGTTATCCATCGTCTCCAGCACCGCCAGCCGTCGCGAGTGCTTCTGCACCTGCCGCGCAAGGGCGTAGAGATAACGCGCCCGCTGGTGCCCACTCAATGCCTGCCATTTGGGCAGCGCCTTGCGCGCCGCGGCAACCGCTGCATCCACATCGGCGGCATTCGCCACCGCTACCTCAGCCAGTGGGTCTCCGCTCGAAGGATCGCTGGTCTCGAAATATTCGCCGCCCACGGGCTTGACCCACGCCCCGTCGATAAACGCATCGAACCGGCGGTGATGCCGCTCCAGCCACGCAACCGCTTCCTTCGGATCTTCCGGCGCGGCGCCATATTCCATGCTGTAAAACTTCTCGGCGATGCTCACGCGTTTCCTCCGGGGTTCGAACCCAGTCTACGCAATGGGGTGACGATACGCCGCCGAATACCGGCCCGTGGCGTAGTGCTCCAGCTGGCGTTCAATATCGGCCAGCATGCCGCTGGCGCCGATTCGAAACAGCGATGGCTCCAGCCACGCCCGGCCCAGCTCGTCTTTCATCATGCTCAGCCACTCCAGGCTCTGCTTCGCGGTCCTGATGCCGCCCGCAGGCTTAAACCCAACCGCCATTCCCGTCCGTTCCGCATATTCGCGAATGGCTCGCACCATCACCAGCGAGACGGGCAGCGTGGCGTTCACCGCTTCCTTCCCCGTCGATGTCTTAATAAAGTCCGCGCCCGCCATCATCGCCACCCAGCTGGCCCGGGCCACGTTGCGCAGCGTCAGCAGGTCTCCGGTGCCCAGAATCGCCTTCATATGCACCGGCCCGCAGGTTTCCTTAAAGGCAGCAACTTCGTTGTACAGCGCCTGCCATTCGCCGTTGAAAACATGCGCGCGCGTAATCACAATATCGATCTCCGACGCGCCCGCCTCGATCGAACGCCGAATCTCTTCCACCCGCTCTGCCAAAGGAGACAAGCCGGCCGGAAATCCCGCTGAAACCGCCGCCACCGGAATCCCCGATCCCTCCAGCGCCTTCACCGCGGTTTCGACAAAGTTGTGATAAACGCACACCGCGCCTACGGTCAGGTTCAGTTCTTCAATTCCCAGGGCGGTCACCAGCTGCCGTTGCAGCGGATTGCGCGCTTTGGCGCACAGCCGCTTTACCCGCTCAGCGGAATCGTCACCGCTCAGCGTGGTCAGGTCCATGCAGGCGATCGCGCGCAGCAGCCACGCCGCCTGATGCTCTTTCTTGACCGTCCGGCGCGCACTGTGGCTCGCCGCGCGCCGCTCCACCGCGCTCCGGTTCACCCGCACTTCCTCTACCCAGTCTAGGTTGAGCGCGATCCGCCGGTTCGCCTCGAGCCGTCGGCCTTCGAGAATCACGGGAGCGGGATGGGTCGTATCCGTTGGCATAATTATGTTGCGAACCATCCCCGACGCTCATCTGCATCCCCGGTGCAATCCTGTCGTCCGAAAGTTCGCGAGCGGCAGCCGCGTCTGCGTGTAGCGGCCCTTCGTCTGGCTCCGAGAATATCACGACAAGGGAAACATTCTACGGGACTTCTACCGCACCGCCACGGGACCTGCCAGCATGAAGCTAACCCTCCTCCACTGACCGGCCTTTCGCCAACCGGCTTTTAGCCGACCGGTTCTTCGCTGACCGCTTTTTGGCTAACCGCTTCCTGGCTGTCTTTCACGAACTCTCAATCACTTACAGCCCAATCCCGCAAATGTGGAAAATTTGTCAAGCCCCGCGCTAAAAATCCAAAGTAATGACCGCTGACTTATCGCGACTTACACACCAAAGCACCTCAACAAAGTTGGCGCGATTTACCTCCTGCCTTGGTATTCTAATAATAGGGGGTTAGAAAGTTTCTCTGACCCCACTCGAACTTGAGAAAAGCTCGCCTCGGCGAGTCTTTTCCTTTGCTGCGAGATTCTATGGTCCCAAGCTTTCTCATCGAAAACCTCATCCATTACCCGGCGCCGGCCGCCGAACTTCATAAGTTCGCTCGCAGCCGTCTCTGTAACACACACGGTCGCGTTTGTTACAAAGACGGCCGTCTCTGTTACACAGACGGCCGTCTCGATTTATTCTGTTCTCAGCCACTTAGCTGTTGTCGAACCTGTCATTATTTCATAAGCTTCGCTGAATCAATTAGATATCCGACATCACCATCCAGGGGGTACCCGTACGCGCCGTGTATACTACCGCCGCTCTTCGCCTCATCATGATGCGCATCTCCACCTCAGCTTGGCCCGCGCCGCATCGAGTGGCAGTCAGCCTGGTTACTTCCGCGCTGCTTTCCACTTGCCTCGCATCCTGCAGTGGCGGAAGCCAGGCCTACAGCGCGCCAACCACGCCGGCGCCGCCGCCTCCGCCACCGGTGGTGGGCGCCATTTCTTATGTGGATTGTTCCGCCGCAAGCAACGGCACTGGGACCCAATCCAGTCCCTGGAATACGCTGCTCTCCGTCGACGCCACCACCTTCAATGCCGGCGACCAGATCCTCTTCAACCGCGGAACCACCTGCAGCGGCATTCTAGCTCCGCTCGGGTCCGGCACCACCACCTCACCCATCGTCATTGACGCCTACGGCACCGGCCCGCAGCCCATCATCGATGGCGGAATGAACGTTGCGGCGGTGCAGCTGATGAACCAGCAGGGATGGGAAATCAACAATCTGGAAATCGTTGGCGGGAATTATTACGGCGTCTATATCTCGGTACCGCCCCGAACACCGCCTTACCTCACTTCCGGCTCACCAATCTCGACATTCATGGCGCGCATTACGTCAGCACCACCACGAATGACTCCGACGAAGTTCTCATTACCACCGGGAATGCCGGGAGAATTCAACGACGTTGTAATCGATGGCGTGATGGTGCATGACAGCACGGTGAACAATGGCATTTTCATCGATGCCGGCACGCCGTTTAACACATCGCCCCCGGTACTGGGGAACGGCATTACCATCCAAAACTCAACCGTATACAACGTCTATGAAGAGGGCATGACGATCTTTTCCGCGAGCAACGGCCTGATGCAGAACAATGTGGTTCACAACAGCGGACAATGCCCTCCCAATCCCGGATGCGGCCGGCGGAACCGGCGGACTGATGGACTTGTATTGCCATACCTGCACGATCCAGAACAACGAGTCCTACGACATTCAAGACTATAGTCGCCTACGATGGCGGGGATTACGACATCGACGTCTGGAACACGAACAACATCGTGCAATACAACTACGGCCATGACTCCATCGGCTATTGCGTCTCGGTGTTCAGCGCGGACAACGTCGGCAGCACCAACAACATCATCCGCTATAACGTCTGCGCGAATGACTCGCAGTTAGCAAACAGCCCCGATCCGGGCGAGATCTTCATGAATTCCGCGGCCGACGAGCGTCAACGGCACGCTCGATGGCCTTCAGATCTACAACAACACCTTCTATTGGAATCCCGCCACTCCTGCGCCGCCTTCAATACCACCTGGGCATCTTTCAGTGGCACGAATCCCAATTTTTTCAAAAACAACATCATTTACTCGACCGTTCCCTATCTGATCCAGACCACATCAGACTTCGCGCTCGACAACAATATCTACTGGACCACCAGCCAACACCCGACTGGAATATCAACGGCACTGACTATACGAGCCTCGCCTCATATCAGTCCGCCAGCGGCCAGGATGCTCACAGCCTGTTCACCGACCCGATGCTCAACACGCCGACGTACCACAGCCCGGCCGCCCGACCACAGACTTCACGCTGATGCCAGGCTCTCCAGCCCTCAGCGCCGGCACCAATGTATGCAATGGCATCAGCGGATGCTCCATGGGAACCCAGGATTTCTGGGGCAATCCGCTGCCAAACGGAACCGGCTACAACATTGGAGCCTGGCAGTGAAGGCCGACATGCCAGGAATGAATGCACCAGGAAACAGAAGCGGGCTTTCACCGCTGGTCGTTCTCCCCCTCACTTTGACTGTGGGCTGTCATTCGGCGCCGATCTCCTCTTTACCAGACTCACTCTGGCCGACGTTCGCGGTCGCAGCGTTTCCTCTCCGCTCGCAGCCCCCGCGGCCGCTGCTGTTCGCGTTCCTCCAAACCGTGCCCGACACGGCGGACACGCCTTCGCGCAGTCAGGTGGTTTTCCTGTCGAGCATGGCGCACCAATACGGTCCGCGCGGACTCCGCGTCGCCATCATCGACGCCTCGGAACTGGCGCACGGCTCGCAGCCCTCGCGCGATGCCGTCCTCAACGCCAGTTACGACTGGCAGCTTACTTTCCCTTTGCTCCTCGATCCGGACCATCGCCTGGCCCGCCAATTGGAAGTCGACGAAGTCCCAACCACGTTCCTGGTTTCCGCCGCCGCCCGAATCCTGCATGAATGGCGCGGCCTTACTCGACCTGCTGACCTCGCTCTCGCGATCGAGAAATTGCTGGGCGGTCCACTCGCGGAGACGGGCAGATGAGTTCGTACAGCTTCGGCGCGGCGCAGCACCTGGGCTCGCGCCGCTCAGTCGCGGTACTGCGGGTCCGCTTCGCCCTTTCGCGCTCTTTTCGCCGCTCTGCCATTGGGCGCAGGCGGCTGGCCGCTGATCTCCAGATCCTGCGCGGATTGTGCGGCGGTCAGATGGCGCTCCATCACCGCGCGCGCTTCGGCCGCGTTCCGCGAACGAATCGCCCGGTAGATTTCGCGGTGGAGATCGGCCGACTCTTTCAGATCCCGCGAGCGCTCCGCGGTTTTGCGCCGCTCATCGTAGAGCGCGGAAGTGATCGTCTCCATCAGCGCGGCCAGAATTGGATTGCCGGATGCCTGGGCGATCACTCGATGGAAGCGCACATCATGGATCAGGTATTCCATGGGATTGTCGACCGTGGCATACATTTCAGCCACTTCCTCAGACATCGACGCGAAGTGCTGTTCGCGGCCACGCTCAGCGGCCAGGCCGGCCAGCTCGCTCTCGAGAATCCGCCGCGCCTCAAACATCTGCCACGACTGGAAGCCATGCAGCGCGCCCAGCAGGCTCAGCGACGACTTACCCAGTTCCGGCGGCCCGTCGGCCACAAAAGTTCCCACGCCATGCCGCACGTCCATCACACCCATCGCAGCCAGGTAGCCGATTCCGGTCCTCAGACTGGCTCGGCTGATCCTCAGTTTGCGGGCGAACTCGCGCTCCGGCGGAATGCGGTCACCAGGCTGCAATCCTCCTGTTTCGATCAGGCCGCGGATGTGGTTGACCACGCGCATGGTCATATGGGTATCGGATTTCGTCATGGCAGCCGCGTCCCTGGTCGGCCCGTTACATCCATTTTGTCTCTCCATGTGAGATTTACAAGACCTTACAATTCATTTGTTCGAACTGACAACGGAACTACGGTGATTCGGTCCTTCTACCGGTGTATTCTAGTGGTCGGACCTCTGCAGCACAACCAGGCTGCCGAGCCTTTAGGAGGTCAACCAGCTCTATGTCTGCCCGCGCCATGGCTCTGATTCACGATGACCGCCTTTTTCCCGCCGATCCTACTACTCGCAGCATCGCACGGCGCCTGTACGCCGAAGTTCACAACCTTCCCATCATCAGCCCGCACGGACACACCCAGGCCATCTGGTTCGCCACCAACCAGCCGTTTCCCGATCCGGCCAAGCTCTTCGTCCAGCCTGACCACTACATCTTCCGGATGCTCTACAGCCAGGGGATTTCCCTGGAAGACCTGGAAATCGGCGTTGCTGAACTGAAGGACCCGCGGCGCGTGTGGCGTATCTTCGCCGAGAACTACTACCTCTTCCGCGGAACTCCCACGCGCATGTGGCTCGACTACGCCTTCCATGAGCTTTTCGGCTTGGAGGAACGCCTCTCCGCCGCCACCGCGGACCTCTATTTCGATGTCATTTCCGAGCGGCTGAAGACGCCGGAATTCCGGCCGCGCGCTCTCTACGAGCGCTTCAATGTGGAAGTCCTCGCCACGACCGATTCCCCGCTTGACTCACTCGAATGCCATCAGGCCATTCGTGACTCGGGGTGGAAGCCGCGCGGCGTTCCTGCGAGAATCATTCCTGCTTTCCGCCCGGACTCGGTGGTGGACCCTGAATTCGCCGGTTTCAGCGCCAACATCGCAAAGCTCGGCCACCTGACCGGCGAAAACACGGCAACGTGGGATGGCTACCTGCGGGCGCTGGAAAAAACACGCGCGCGCTTCAAGGCCATGGGTTGCACCTCGACGGATCATGGCCATCCAACAGCGCTCACGGCAGACCTGCCGCGCGAAGAAGCAGCGCGACTCTTTGAAACGGTGATCGCTGGCCGCTCAGACGCAAGGCAGCAGGAACTGTTCCGCGCGCAAATGCTGACAGAAATGGCGCGCATGAGTGTCGACGACGGCCTCGTGATGCAGATTCATCCAGGCGCGTTCCGCAACCACAACCGGAAACTTTACGAGAGATACGGCCGCGACGTCGGCGCTGACATTCCTGTTGCCACCGACTACGTTCACGCCCTGCATCCGCTTCTCAGCCGCTTCGGCAACGAGAAGAACTTCACCCTGATCTTGTTCACGCTGGACGAAACCACCTACACGCGGGAGCTGGCGCCGCTGGCCGGGCATTATCCCTGTCTGCGCCTCGGACCGCCCTGGTGGTTCCACGACAGCCCGGAAGGTATGTTGCGCTTCCGCGAGCAGGTGACCGAGACCGCCGGCTTCTACAACACGGTCGGCTTCAACGACGACACGCGCGCCTTCCTCTCAATTCCAGCGCGCCACGACGTCGCTCGGCGCATTGACTGCGTGTGGCTCGCTCGCCTGGTCGCCGAGCATCGCCTCGACGAAGATGAAGCCGTCGAGGTCGCGCACGATCTGGCCTATAACCTGGTCCGCAAAGCTTATAAACTCTGATGGCCTCCACTTCCCGGCATGAAAAGCTCCGGCACTGCTATGGAACAAATCGATAGCCCGGAAACCGGCCACTTCCGCCTGGGGCACGTGCGCTGGACCATCTGCGCCATGCTCTTCGTCGCGACCTCCATCAACTACATGGATCGCCAGGTTCTGGCCATCCTGAAGCCGACCCTGCAGCACTCCATT
Source organism: uncultured Acidobacteriaceae bacterium (assembly GCA_963788905.1). Taxonomy (GTDB): domain Bacteria; phylum Acidobacteriota; class Terriglobia; order Terriglobales; family Acidobacteriaceae; genus Palsa-343. Next base: position 315,990 of record CAWBIO010000006.1, on the reverse strand, counting down.
GGCATGAGCGAGGTGGATTACGGTTACATCATCTTCGCCTTCCAGCTCGCTTATGCGGCCGGAGTGCTCGCCGCCGGGCGAATCATCGATCGCGTCGGCACGCGCGTTGGCTACTGCCTCTTCATGGGTCTCTGGAGCCTTTCTGCCATGGGCCACGCACTGGCCAGCTCCGCAATGGAGTTCGGTTTCGCCCGCTTCTTCCTTGGGCTTGGCGAATCGGGCAACTTCCCGGCCGCCATCAAGACAGTCGCGGAATGGTTTCCGCAGAAGGAGCGCTCGCTGGCGACGGGTATTTTTAATTCCGGGGCCAATGTCGGCGCCATCCTCGCGCCGCTCATTGTTCCCTGGGTCGCGGTGCACTATAGCTGGCGCGCAGCATTCCTGGTCACCGGACTCTTCAGTCTCATGTGGATTCTCTGGTGGTACCGCAACTACCGCAAACCCGCCGATCACCCCACACTCACCGGCGCGGAACTCCGCCACATTTATGAAGAGGCCGCAGCGCAGCTCGGCCCCAATGTTCCCTGGCTGCGTCTGCTGAGCTTCCGCCAGACCTGGGCCTTCGCCGTGGGCAAATTTCTCACCGACCCGATCTGGTGGTTCTTCCTCTTCTGGCTGCCGTCCTACTTCAGCTCGCGCTTCCATCTGAACCTGTCTCACCTTGGACTGCCGCTCATCATCGTCTACACCACCTCGTCGGTGGGGAGCATTTTCGGCGGATGGCTTCCGGCGCCGTTTCGCCGCCTCGGGCTTTCCGCTGCCGGCGCGCGCCTCACCGCGATGCTGGTTTGCGCGTGCTGCGTTGTGCCTATCTTCGTCGCGGGCAGCCTGAATTCCGAGTGGATCGCCATCGGCCTGCTCTCGCTCGCCACCGCAGCGCACCAGGGATGGTCAGCGAATCTTTTCACCACGACGTCCGACATGTTCCCGAAGAGCGCCGTCGGCTCTGTGGTTGGCATCGGCACCTGCGCGGGTTCGATTGGTGGCATGCTGCTGGCGGCCAGCGCCGGCTGGATCCTTCAGATCACCCACAGCTACGTGAGTCTCTTCATCCTGGCCTCCACCGTCTACCTGCTGGCCCTGTTCATCATCACTTTGCTGGCGCCGGGCCTGAAAAAAGTGGAGATGGCGGCATGAGCCTCTATCTCGCTCATGGCGATGCGGAAGCGGCTCTTTCCGGGGCGGAGCTGCGCGCGCTGTTGTTCTCTGCCCTTGACCAACTTGGAGAGCGCCGCCGCGTTCTCGTTGTGCCGCCGGACATCACCCGTCTGCACTCGCGCGCTGGCGAACTCACCCACTACGCCTGGGAGTACTACGGGGACCGGCTGGCTGCGATCCTGCCTGCGCTGGGCACCCACGCAGCCATGTCGGCCGATCAGCTCACGCGCATGTTCGGCAATGTGCCACAGTCGCTGTTCCACATTCATAATTGGCGCACCGATATCGAAACCATCGGCGAAGTTCCGCCCGAATTCATTTGCCACCAGTCCGAAGGCAAGCTGAACTACTCCTGGCCCGCGCAGATCAACCGTCTGCTGCTCGAAGGCGACTTCGATCTGATCCTTTCCGTTGGCCAGGTCGTCCCGCACGAAGTAATCGGGATGGCCAATTACAACAAGAACATCCTCATCGGCACCGGCGGCCGCGAAGGCATCAACCGCAGCCACTACCTCGGCGCCGTCTACGGCATGGAGCGCATCATGGGCCGCGCAGACACGCCCGTCCGCCGCGTGTTGAATTTCGCTTCCGAGCGGTTCCTCAACGACCTGCCCATTGTCTACGCGCACACCGTGGTCGGCCGTGCAGCAGACGGAGGTCTCGCCGCACGCGGTCTGTTCATCGGCGACGACCTCCACTGCTTCACGCGCGCTGCCGAGCTTAGTCTTGAAGTGAATTTCGAGATGCTCGACGAGCCACTGCGCAAAGCCGTCGTTTACCTCGACCCGCATGAGTTCCACAGCACCTGGCTGGGCAACAAGGCCGTCTACCGCACGCGCATGGCGCTGGCCGACGGCGCGGACCTCATCATCCTGGCGCCGGCGGTGAAGGAATTCGGCGAAGACCGCACCATCGACGCGCTCATCCGCAAATATGGCTATCACGGCACACCAGCCACCCTGGACGCCGTCGCAAAGAACCCGGACCTTGCCGCTGATCTAAGCGCGGCGGCTCACCTCATCCACGGCTCATCCGAAGGCCGCTTCACCATCACCTGGTGTCCTGGCCATCTAACGCGCGAGGAAATCGAGGGCGTTGGATCTGCGTACGGCGATCTTAACCACATGCTCCGCCGCTACGATCCCGCGAAACTTGGTGATGGCTTCAACACCGTCGATGGCGAAGAGATTTTCTATATTTCCAACCCGGGCCTCGGCCTCTGGGCTCATCGCGATCGCTTCAACAACTGAGGGACTTATGACGCATCCAATTGAACTCGGCAAGTTCTCCATCGGGGTCGGAGACCGCTTCGCGCATCAGGCCAAAGCGCAGCTGGAAGCCTGCATTGAGGCCTCCCACGCCGGCCTTGAGGTTATTCCTGTCTGGAATAAATCGAACCGCGAGCACAACATTATCGGCTCTGAACCCTCGTCCACCCGCGCCGCTGCCGACGCCGCCGTGAAAGCTCTGGGCTGGAAGCATCCTTATTATTGCGACGCCGACCACATCAACCTCACGACGGTCGATCGTTTCCTTGCGCCCTGCGACTTCTACACCATCGACGTCGCCGATTACATCGGCAAGCCCGCCGATCCTGCGGCGATTGAGCGGTTCCTGAAACGCCGCTCCGGCCTAACGGGCACGCTCGAGCTCGAGGGCGTCAGCGAGCCCATCCACATCACGCCGCAGCTGCTCGATGAAACCGCCAAAAAGTTTCTCTTCGCGGTTCAGGAAGCCGGCAAGGTTTACCGCAAGATCGAAGCCGCGAAGGGCAAAGGGAATTTCATCGCGGAAGTCTCCATGGACGAGACCGACGCCGCGCAAACTCCTGCCGAGCTATTGATCATTCTGGCGGCTATTGCCGATGAAGGCATCCCAGTGCAGACCATCGCGCCCAAATTTACAGGCCGCTTCAATAAGGGCGTCGATTACGTGGGCAACGTGACGCAGTTCCGCCGCGAAATTGCTCTCGATGTCGCCGCCATCGCCTGGGCCACGGCGAATCTTGGCCTTCCGAAGAATCTGAAGCTCAGCATCCACTCCGGCAGCGACAAGTTCTCGATCTACTCGGCCATCCATGACGCCACAAAAAAGTCTGGCGTGCACCTGAAGACCGCTGGGACGACGTGGCTCGAGGAAATCATCGGCCTGGCAGAAGCCGGAGGCGACGGCCTCGCCCTCGCGAAGGAAATTTACGCCGAGGCATACGCGCATCGTGAAGCACTCTGCGCTCCCTACGCCACCGTCATTGACATCGACCCGGAGAAACTGCCTGCGCCGGCCTCCGTCGACAAGTGGACCTCGGAACAGTTCACCTCAGCGCTGCGCCACGACCCGCATTGTCCTGCCTACAACCCGAGCCTGCGCCAGCTGTTGCACGTGGGATTCAAAGTCGCTGCGAAAATGGGGGACAGGTATCTGCGCCTGGTCGAAGCCAACGAGAAAGTGATTGCCAAAAACGTGACTGAGAATCTGTACGACCGCCACATCGCTCCCGTCTTCCTCGGCAAGCCCGCGCCCACGGCCGTTCTGGCCCACGCGGAGGCTAAATGACACTGGCATCGTTACAATTGAACGGCAAAAACGCCGTCGTTGTTGGTGGCACCTCGGGCATCGGTCGCGCCATCTCGCTCGGCCTTGCGGAATCTGGCGCCGATGTGATCGCTTCAGCCCGCCGCCAGGAGCAGGTGGACGATACCGCAGCGGAAATCGAGAAGCGCGGGCGCAAGACCCTTCGCCTCACCTGCGACATGCAGGACCGCAGCTCGCTTGAGCGTCTTTTGGCCGAGGCCGTTTCGCATTTCGGCAAGGTCGACATCCTCGTCAACAGCGCAGGCAAAATCAAGCGCGCTCCCACGCTTACTTTTCCCGAAGCGGAGTGGAAGGACATCATCGACACCAACCTTACCGGTACGCTGCGCGCCTGCCAGGTCTTCGGCGCGCACATGCTCGAGCGCGGTTATGGCCGCATCGTCAATATCGCTTCGCTGAATTCTTTTGTCGCCCTCAGCGAAGTGGCAGCCTACGCTGCCAGCAAGGCCGCGGTCGCTTCGCTCACGCGATCCCTGGCCGTCGAATGGTCGAAGAAAGGCGTGCTCGTCAACGCCATCGCGCCGGGCGTCTTCCGTACCGCGCTCAATGCCGACCTGCTCGACAACACGCCACGCGGCAAAGAGCTACAGATGCGCACGCCCATGAACCGCTTCGGCAAAACCGAAGAAGTCGTCGGCGCGGCGATCTATCTCTCCTCTGACGCAGCCTCCTTCGTCACCGGCCAGATTCTGGTCATCGACGGCGGCTTTCTGGCCAGCGGCGTGAACCAGTAAAGACAGGGAGTAGGCAATAGGGAATAGGGAATAGCCAGTTCGATCCCGGCCGCCGACGGCGCGTCTGCCTGGACGGCCAGTCCCCTGTCATACTAAGGACAGGACCGTGCTCAACAACACCATTGCCGTTGCCATGTCCGGCGGTGTGGACTCGTCGACCGTCGCGGCCATGCTGCGTGCCGAGGGCTACGAGCTGGTCGGGCTGACGCTGCAGCTCTGGAACCAGCGCCGCCTGGCCGGCAAGGAGGGCATGCCGGAGCAGGTCACAGGGCGTTGTTGCTCTCTCGACGATGTGTACGACGCACGCCGCGTAGCGGAGTCCCTTGGCATCCCGTACTACGTCGTCAACGAGGAAGAGCGTTTCGAGCAGGACGTCGTTCGACCCTTCGTCAGCGAGTATCTCAGCGGCCGCACGCCGATTCCCTGCTCGCTGTGCAACAACCACCTCAAGTTCGATCAGCTGCTCGTTCGTGCGCGCCAGATCGGCGCCGACCGTATCGCCACGGGCCATTACGCCCGCAACCAGTTCGACCCCGAGCGCAACCGCTGGATCCTGTCGCGCCCCGCCGATCTGGCCAAGGACCAGACCTATTTCCTCTTCGGCCTCACCCAGGAGCAGCTCTCGCGCACGCTGTTCCCGCTTGGCAATTACCAGAAGTCTGAGGTCCGCACCATCGCCGCTCAGCATGGCCTCGCCATCGCCGTGAAGCCCGATTCGCAGGAGATCTGCTTCATTCCCGGCGGCGACTACAAGAAGTTCATAACCGCCTACCTCAACGAGCAGGGCGAAGAGATTCCCGACTCGGCGGGCGAACTGGTCTCGACTTCCGGCGAGGTTATTGGGCGCCACACCGGTATCCGCAACTTCACCGTCGGCCAGCGCAAGGGGCTGGGTGTGGCCTCACCCGATCCTCTTTACGTCATCCAGATCGATAACGCATCCCATCGCGTTACGGTCGGCTCTGACGCCGAGGCGACCACGCGCACGCTGCGTGCCCGCGACCTGAACTGGATCTCAATTGCGTCACTCGAGGGCGAGATGCGGGTGCGCGCGAAGATTCGTCATCGCCATGAGCCCGCATGGGCAACAATCCGCAGCGTTGGACCCAACGAAGTAGAAGCCATCTTCGACCAGCCCCAGCGCGCCGTCACGCCTGGCCAGGCTGCGGTCTTCTACGACGGAGACGATGTCGTTGGCGGCGGCTGGATTCTCTAAGACAGGGAATAGCCGGTAGCCGGTAGCCGGTAGCGTGAGACAGTGGGCTTTGGTTGGGGTTGCGTCTTTTCTATTCCCTATTCCCTATTGCCTACTCCCCGTTCTGCTTCCCGCCTCATTCACCAAATTCCGCATCGCTGTAAGAACCGTGAATCGGGTCAGAGCCACCGGCTTTTCCGCCTCGTCCAGAATCGCCAGCTTTGCGCCTCGCCATCCCGGCGGAGCCGCGACGCCAGACGAAAGATACGTCACAGCTTCAAGGCCCATCGTCCCCAACTCCGTCAGTTGCTGCGCCCGCGGCAGCGCAGCGGCCAATTGCGGCGAGCTGGTCATCAGTTCCAGCAGCTCCGGAGGCGCGGTCCACGACCGGAAGGTCGCCGTCAATCCGGCCGCTTCATCTGACTGCGCGACCGGATCCTCCAGAAACGTGCTCACCAAATCGCCAAAATCGTGCCGCGATGGGGGATCGGGGGGCAGCGCATCGACCAGACCGTTGAGCGGCGTCTGGTTCGTCACGCCATGCGCCTCCGACCACTTCGACCGCGTATCGAAATTCACCGGCTCCAGCACCGCCATCAGCGGCCGCAGCGCATCGATCTGCTGCGTTCCGGCCAGTGCACGCAGGCTCGCCCCCTCCTGTGAAATGTGCGTCAGCCCCAGCGTTTCCAGCCGCAGCGATTCGACCGCCAACCGGCGATACATATCATCTTCGCTCGTCACGGTACGCGGCGACCACAACCGTTCGGCGATTGCCGCCGTGCGCGGCCAGATGCGGGAGTCGATCGTGCGCGGTTCAACATACTCAGCCCAGCTGCATACCTCGCCACCCAGAATGCGCGCCGCCTGCTCCGGCGTCAGATCGCTGTTGGCCGGCAACGGATCGACGGCGTAATGCTCTGAAGCCGGCTGCATGTGATCGAGGTAGTACCCGGCAGACAGAATGCCGCTGTATCCCTGCTTCGCGCCCGCAGCCAGCGACGAGAACCCGCGCCACGACTGCACGACCACATCCTTCGGCAGATCGGGCGTCAGCACCTCATCCCACCCAATCATCTTTTTCCCGTGCTTTTTCAGGATTTGTAACAGCCGCTGGTTGAACCAGGCCTGGAGTGCGGCCGTGTCCTTCAGGTTATGGGCGGTCATGAAGGCCTGAATCTTCGGGTTGGCCTTCCATTCGACACCGTTGTTCTCGTCGCCGCCGACGTGAAAGTACTCGTCAGGGAAAATTGTCACCATTTCGGCGACAAATTTATCGAGAAAGGCGTACGTGCTCTCCCTCGTCGGATCCATTACCGGATCGAACACGCCAAACCGGTGCTCCAGGGGGAATGGACCGGCCGCGCTCGCTAGCTCCGGGTAACCCACCGCCCACGAGGTGCTGTGCCCCGGCATGTCGAACTCAGGCACCACACGGATCCCTAGGTCGCGCGCGTAGGCCACCACTTCCCGGGCCTGCTCCTGCGTGTAGTACTGGCCTTCCGAGCCCATCCCCGTCAGGTTGGGGAACACCTTGCTCTCCATCCGGAAACCCTGGTCGTCGCTCAGGTGCCAGTGGAAGACATTCATCTTCACCGCCGCCATGCCGTCCAGCGTCCGCTCGATCACGCCAATCGGTTCAAAGTGCCTCGAGACGTCGACCATCAGTCCCCGCCATTTGAACCGCGGCGCATCCTGGATGGAAACCGCCGGCAGCCAGAAACCCTGCCCATCGGACTGCACAAGCTGCAGCAGAGTCTCAAGGCCGCGCATCGCTCCCACATCGGTGGCCGCGTGCAGGTGCATGCCATTCTGCGCCGTGACCTCCAGCGTGTACGACTCATCCTCATCCAGGCCCTGCACAGCCTGGCCTGCCCCGTCCACGCTAACCGTCAGCGATGCCGCGCCCGCCTGCATCATCGTGCCCGTCTGCGACGCAAGCCGCTCACGGAACCAACTAATCGCGTTATCCAGTCTGTCGTCGTGGAACTTATCCGCGGCAATGCCGACCCCATGCGACAAGTCAACGCTGCCTTCGCCCGCGTTCAGCTGTGCCGGCTGCGGCATCAGTGTGTTCACAAACGGCTGCTGCGCCTCCGTAGGATTCTGTGCTGACGCAATGCCTGTCAGCATAGCTCCCGCCACCACACCCCAAATCATCCCGCGCGCCCATTTACCTTCCATCTGACCTCCTCATATAACTCCTGGCGCCCGCGAATCAGCTTACTGCAAATGGGGGCAAGCGGAGGTCGTGCCCTGAATTCAGGCCATAATCCCTTCACGATCTGTTAACGTAATTCCTTCATCACAACAGGAGCCCTCGCCTCATGCGAAAAGATTTCGCACGTTGCATTGCTATTGCCCTGGCCGCTGCGTCAACCGCGCTTGCGCAGAGCGCACCCACATGGACCCCGCCCGACCCGGCGACCAAAGAACTGGCCCTCAGCATTTTCAAACAGATCATCGAAATCAACAGCACGGATTCGGTGGGCAGCGTGACCGCCGTGTCAAAGGCAATGCAGCAACGCTTTCTCGATGCTGGTTTCCCGGCGAGCGACATCTTTCTCGGCGGCCCCAACGACCGCAAGGAGAATCTGGTCGTCCGCTATCGTGGAACCGGTGCTCATCCGCCCATCCTCTTCATCGGTCACGAAGACGTGGTCGAAGCCCGCCGCGAGGACTGGACCACCGACCCATTCCAGTTCGTCGAGAAGGATGGCTACTTCTATGGCCGCGGTACGCAGGACATGAAGGACTGCGACGCCATCCTCGTCACCACCTTCATCCGGCTGCATAAGGAAGGGTTCAAACCGGCCCGCGATCTCATTCTCGCTCTCACCGCCGACGAGGAAGGTGGCGAGTCCAACGGCGTCGACTGGCTCCTCAAAAATCATCCCGACCTGGTGAAGGCCGACTTCGCCTTCAATCCCGATGGCGGCGGGGTCGACCTGCAGAACGGCAAGGCCATCTCCGCGGACGTGGATGCCAGCGAGAAGCTCTATGCCGACTATCAGCTCACCACCACCAACCCCGGCGGCCACAGCTCCCTGCCCACGCCCGACAACGCCATCTACCACATCGCCGACGCGCTGGAGCGCCTGCAGCATTACGAATTCCCCTTTGAGCTGAACGCCATTACCCGCGCGTACTTTGAGAAGCTCACAACACTCGAGCCTGCGCAGGCGGCTTCTGACATCCGCGCCATGCTGGCCACGCCACCGGACCCTGCCGCCATCGCGCGCCTATCCGAGTCGCCCGAATGGAACTCTGACCTGCACACTACCTGCGTGGCGACGCGCCTCCAGGCTGGCCATGCCAACAACGCGCTTCCGCAGATGGCCCAGGCCAACGTCAACTGCCGCATCCTGCCTGGACATTCGCGCGAGGAGGTCCGTCAGGACCTTATTCGGGTTTTTAATGACCCAAAGGTTATAGTGCGATACGTCGATAACGGCGGCGGTATCCACTCCGGCGCGCCCGATTCCAAAGGCCCGCCACCCGTCGCCCTGCAGCCTGAAGTGATGCAGCCGCTGGAGAAACTGGTCGCCGTTTACTGGCCTGGCACGCCGGTCGTGCCGGACATGGCCACCGGGGCCTCCGACAGTGTTTTCACCAACGCCGCCGGGATTCCCACGTACAACTGGTCAGCGATTGAGCTCGAGGTCAGCGACGTCCGCGCCCACGGCAAAGACGAGCGGCTACCAGAAACCTCATTCTGGAAAGGCCTTCAGTTCTGGCACGACTATCTGCGCATGATCACCGGGGAATAGCCAGTAGCGAGTAGCTGGTAAGGGTAGCTCGTGGGCGGGCACAATCCAGCGCTGAATCTGCCCAGGCAGGGATTGCGAATCGTGGCCGCCCATGCCCGGAGAGTTTTCGAAGAGGAGTCCGATGCCCCATCCGCACCTGGATCGTCGAGGATTTTTGTCTGCCTGCTGCCGCGCCGGAATCAACTCGGCGCTCATGCCCGGGATTCTGTACACGCTTGCCGCACAAGCGCAGGAAGCGAATCCTGCCGCGAAGCCGCCCGGTCCAGCCAAAATCACGTCGGAGATGATCGACCAGGCGGCGGCGCTCGCTGGCGTGGGCCCATTCACGGCAGAGCAGAAAACGATGATGCTGGAATGGTTGAACATCATGCGCGGATCGTATGAGCCGATCCGGGCCATGAAGTTAGCAAACTCGGTTCCGCCGGCGTTTGTGTTTCACCCGCTGCCGGCAGGATTCGTGCCGCCTCCGCAACCGATGAGCGCCTACAGCCCCGCGACAGAGATTCCTGCGGCTCCGACCAGGATCGAGGATCTTGCATTCGCCTCTGTGGCCGAGCTGGGAGCCTTGCTGCGTCATCGCAAGCTAACCTCGCTCGCTCTGACCCGGATGTATCTCGACCGTCTGAAGCGCTACGATTCCAGACTGCATTTCGTTATCTCCCTTACCGAGGAGCGGGCTCTTGCGCAGGCCAGTGCCGCTGACGCCGAGATTGCTGCCGGCAAATACCGCGGACCGCTGCACGGGATTCCGTGGGGCGCGAAGGATCTGCTTGCGGTGAAGGGCTATCCGACTACGTGGGGCGCAGAAGGATTCGAGCACCAGACCTTCGACGAAGATGCAACGGTGGTTCAAAGACTGGATGCAGCCGGAGCGGTGCTGGTCGCGAAGTTCGCGCTGGGCGCGCTTGCCCTGGGCGACAAGTGGTTTGGCGGCCGCACGCGCAACCCGTGGAATCCGGCGCAGGGCTCGGGCGGTTCGTCGGCGGGGCCGGCAAGCGCGGTGGCGGCGGGATGCGTAGGATTCGCGATCGGGTCTGAGACCTACGGCTCAATCCTGCAGCCATCCGCGCGATGCGGCACAACCGGTCTGCGCCCTACGTTCGGCTTCGTGCCGCGAACGGGCGCCATGGCGCTGAGCTGGACGATGGACAAGCTCGGCCCGATTTCGCGTTCGGTGCAGGATTGCGCCATGGTTCTCGAAGCAATTCACGGGCCTGACGGCGAAGACGCTTCGGTGGTAGCGGCAGATTTTCGCTGGGACCCCAACTTCGACTGGAAGTCGCTCCGCATCGGCTACCTGAAGAGCGCGTTTGATCCGTCGGAGCCACTGAAGCCGCACGAGGCTCAGAAGAATGAAACCGCCGATGAGAAGAAAGTGCGCGAAGAGCGCAACGAGCACATGAAGATGGGCCGCGCGCGCCGCGACTACGACCGGCGGTATGAGTCTGGGGCGCTCGACCAGCTGCGCGCGATGGGAGTGAATCCGATTCCGGTGGAGCTGCCCAGGTTGCCGTACGATGCCATGGTTCCGGTGCTCCTGGCTGAATCCGCGGCAGCCTTCGACGACCTGACCATGTCCGGCCGCGATAAGCTGCTCACCGAGCAGGGCGTAGGGACTCGGCCCTACCAATTTCACATTGGGCGCTTTTATCCCGCGGTTGAGTATATTCAGGCCAATCGCGCCCGGACGGTCGCGATTCGGCAGTTGTCGGCTCTTTTCGAGCAGGTCGACGTTATCGTGATGCCGACCTCCAGCGAACAGCCCAGGGCCACGAATTTTACCGGGCACCCGGCGCTGATTTTGCCCAATGGCCTGCGTGGCGATGATGCGCCTCGGGCGCCGGAGATCGACGATGGCACTGAGAACGACATCGGCGGCCCGGGAACGCCGGCTTCGCTCACATTCCTCGCCGGACATTTTCAGGACGCGAAGCTGGCCGCATTCGCGCATGCGTATCAGCAGGCGACGGGGTTCCACCGGCTGCATCCGAGGCTGGACTGACCGGCGGCCTGAACGGAACAGGCAGGTGCGCGGCGTTGTGTTCTGAGCAGACTGTCGACAGCCGGCGATCTCTTTGCGCTGCAGCAGGAGATGATGAAGCCTCTCAAAAAGCTGGCAGGATGATCACCGGGGAATAGTAGACGAAGGATTACTTGGCCTTTGGCGTTTCCGCGGGCTGCGTCACAATGCTCACGTTGGTGATGCCCGCCTGCTTCACCGCATCCATCAGCGTGGCAAACGCGCCAAACGGCACCTTCTCGTCCGCGCGCAGATACACCACCTGCTTCGTCGTATCGGAGCTTTGCGACCGCAGAATATTCGGCACGTCGTTCAGGTTCACCAGCTTGTCGTTCAGGAACACCTGCTGATCCTTGTCAATGGTCAGCACCATGCGCTGCTCGGTGATCTCGCGCACGGTTTTCGTCTTTGGCACGTTGACCTGAATGCCCGACTGCAGCACCGGCGCCGTCAGCATGAAGATCACCAGCAGCACCAGGACCACGTCGACCAACGGCGTGATGTTGATCTCGGCCAGAGCGGTTTGCGTGTGTCCGCTTCTACTTGTGAAGGCCACGGGCCATCTCCAGCGCGTCCTGATCCGGCTTCAGCGCGGCTTCTTCCATGCTGTTCAGCAGTTCGCGCGCAAAGTCGTCCATGCGGGCCGCAAAATCGCGGCACCGCGCCGTTAACTGGTTGTACGCAATGACCGCCGGAATTGCCACCAGCAGTCCAGCTGCCGTTGTGATCAGCGCTTCAGAAACCCCGGGCGCGACCGCGCGCAGCGTCGCGGTGCCTTCGGTGCCCAAACCCATGAAGGCATCGACGATGCCCATGATGGTTCCGAACAGTCCAACGAACGGCGAAACGGCTCCAATGGACGCCAGCCACGTCAGTCGCTGCTCCATTGAGGTCAGCGATTCGCTGGCCGCCGTCTGCCCGGCGCGTTCCAGCGCAGTAATGTTCTTCGGCGGACCGTAGCCGCCGGTTTGCCGTTTGTAGGTCTCGTAGACTTCGTCGAAGACGTTCACCAGCGGGCTGGGCTTGAACTGCTCGCTCACGGCGGCAATTTCCTGCAGACGGTTTGCCTTTCTGAAGGCGCGCAGAAAGCGCCGGCTCTGCGTCCGGGCGCGCCGGAAGCTCGCCCACTTGCCCAGAATGATCGCCCAGGAGAAGAGGCTCCCAGCCAGGAGCACGCCGAGCACGGTCATCGCGATCGGCCCGCTGTTGTGGAGCATCTCCACGACCGCGCCGCCATTGTTGATGGACGGCGGCGCGACCGGATTCGTATCCTGGAATAGAAGTAACGCGGGAATGAGGTTAATCATTGCCTGACTATCACGTTACCAGAAGCAGGAATACGGCGGGGGGTTGCACGTTAACTGCTCAAACTCCCCCGGATAGGCGTGGGGCTACACCTCGATCCGCGAAAACAGCCACGCGCTGGTGCTCAGGAAAATCGCCGCCAGACCGCCAAGCAGGCAGAGATCCAGCATGAAATTGAACTGCCAGGTGAAGTTGAACTGCCAGTTCCCGATCAGCACGCCGCGCAGCCCATCGATGCCGTACGCCAGCGGATCGGCATGGGTGATCCAGTTGAGCACCCTCGGCAAATTGTGCAGCGGATACAGCGCTCCCGACAGAAAGAAGATGGGCATCACCAGAAAATTCATCAGCACCTGGAAACCCTGCATATCCTTGATCGTCGATCCAACCGATGCGCCCAGCGCGGCAAACACAATGGCGATCATCATGATGAAAACGATCGCAACCGGAATCGCGAGCCAGTTGTGCGTCCCCGGCGTTCCTGGTTCATGTGGATACACCGGCCGAAACCCGGCGATCAGGCACACGGCGAGCATCAGGAGCCCCTGCAGCGTTGCCACGGTCGCGCCGCCCAGCGTGCGCCCCAGAATAATGTTGAGCCGCGGCACCGGCGCCACCAGCGTTTCTTTTAGAAAGCCAAACTGCCGGTCCCACAGCATGGCCATACCGGAGAAAATCGAGCTGAACAGCACCGTCATCCCAATCACCCCGGGAGCCATGAACTGCAGATAGTTCCCAGCCCCCGCCTTCGCGAACACCGGCCCAAAGCCAAAACCCAGCGCCAGCAGGTACAGCGTCGGCTGTCCCAGCGACACGATGATCTGCGCCTTCGACCGGAAGTATCGCTTCACCTCGCGCAGCCACATGATGTAAATCGCGCCCATTCTGTCTCCTTACCTTTTTTGCTGCCACATCTGCGCAAAGCGCCGCAGGTTGTCGGTGGAGCTGGCGCTCTCGTCGCGCAACGAAGTCCCCGTCAGCGCAAGAAACGCGCCCTCCAGTGAATCGGTATTCGTCTTCGCCTTCAACTCGGCGGACGTGCCGGTAGCCACAATCGCCCCGTGATCCATGATGGCGATGCGATGCGCTACCCGATCCGCCTCGTCCATGTAATGCGTGGTCAGAAAGACGGTGGTCTTTTCCTTCTCGTTCAGCGCCTTCACGTGCGTCCACAGCTGATTCCGGCTCTGCGGATCGAGCCCCAGCGTCGGCTCATCCAGAAACAGAATCTTCGGCGTGTGCAGGAAGCCGCGCGCGATCTCCAGCCGCCTCTTCATGCCGCCGGAAAAGGTCTTCACATAATCGCCGCGCCGCTCCCACAGCTCAAACTGCTTCAGCAGCAGCTCGATCCGTTCGACACGCACTTTGTGCGGGATGTGGTAAAGAATCCCGTGCAACTCCATGTTTTCGTACGCGGTCTGCTCGTTGTCGAGGCTCGGATCCTGGAAAACGATCCCGAACCGCTGCCGCGCCTCGCGCTGCTTCACCCACGGATCGAAGCCGTCGAGATGAATCTTTCCTGCCGTCGGCCGCAGCAGAGTCGTCAGCATCTTGATCGTCGTCGTCTTCCCCGCGCCATTCGGCCCCAGAAATGCGAAAATCTCCCCGGACTCCACCTGAAAGGTGATGTCTTTGACCGCAGTGAACTGATCGAATGTTTTGGTCAGGTTTTCTACCCTGATCACCGCTTGCCTCCCTCAGAAAATGCACTCGGACACAATCTGCCTAGTTTGCCAGAAACGCCGCCTTTGCAGCGTTGAAAAATCAAGCGCGAAAGGTCAGCTCACTTCCGCTTCGCGAGCGCCGTCATCCAGCTCACCCGCCCATCCTGCCCGATTTCAATCCCGAGCGTTCCCTCCTGCCCCTGATCGATCTCCGGTCCCGTTGCTGTGTGACTCTTCTTCGCCGCATCGGTGAAGTCCAGGCTTACTACATCGCTCGCCAGCGCGTGGAAGCGATACCGATAGCTCGCGCCCGCGGCAATCGTCTGCACGCCGAACGAGCCGCCCGGGTAATTCACTTCGACCAGCGAAACCGGCGCGCTCTCGTGGTTGACGATCGTGCACTGGATCCACGGCGAGTGACACCCGGCAAGCACAGCCGCCAGCCCCAGCGCTACGCCGCACGCGGCTAATCTACCAGCGGCTCGGCCCTGTCCTCTTGCCGTCATTCCGCTGCTCAGACTACCATCACCGATCCCGCCTCGACCGCTCTTTCCACGGCATCATGGTTTTGTAGCTGGGAATCGCGGTTGCATTCGCCTTGTTTGCCTGCAGCAGCTTCCGCCGCACCAGCCATCGCACTGCCGCCTGCGCCGAGCTTTTCGAGATGCCGATCGACTCGGCCATCTCCTGGAAACTCACGTCCACTGCGCAACCGCGCTTCGCCTGCGCCGCCGCAAGCCACAGATAGACGAGGAACGCCGCCGGCCTGCGGTCGTGTCCCACCAGATCCCGCATCAGCACATCGGTAACGTAGTCGTCGATGGTCGCCACTTTCCACCCTCGCCGCTATACCATCCATTACTATAGCAATGACTGGACGATTGCGTCCGCCACGCTCCCTCGCTATGCTCCCGAAAGCATCACAAGCCGGAAGGAGACAACCAGGAATGATTAAAGGAATCAAGTTTGTGGGAGTGCCGGTTAGCGATCAGGACAAGGCTCTCAGGTTCTGGACCGAAGCCGTCGGCATGATGGTCGTCACCGACCAGCCTTTCAACGAAAAACAACGCTGGATCGAGATAAAACTCCCAAACGCCGAAACCGGACTTGCCCTCTTCACCCCGGAGGGTCATGAAGACCGCATCGGCCAGTTCCAGTCCATCTCCTTCTGGTGCGACGACGTGTTCGCCACCGCCGAGGCCATGAAGAAAAAGGGAGCCGTCTTCGCGCAGGATCCAAAGAAAGAACAATGGGGCACGTCGGCCATCTTCAAAGACCCCGACGGCAACATGTACGTGCTCGGAACGAAATAGCCCCTACATCATTGGCTTACGTTCCAGCGCCCGCGCCGTCAGCACAACGCCGGTCTCCCGCGTGTGCAGCGTGATCGGGAATGCCAGCACGTTCCACACCCAGCGATCCCCCTTGCTGGGCAGGTTCAGCACGCCGCGAAACGTCCGGTCGATGTAGGTCTCGCGCGTCTCCGCCACGGTGCTCAGGATGTCAGCCCAGTCGACGGCCAGCTCCGGCATCTCCTCGAACATGTTCCGCCCCGGGAACCAGTCCCGAGGCTTCTCCAGCACCCGCGCGCAGGTCTCGTTCACATAGTGCCAGGTTCCCTCACCGTCCAGGATTTCCAGCACCACGTCGTCGCCCATGGCCATGTTGATCCGCGAGTAGAAAAAGTCGCGCGCATCCACCACGACCGGCTTGCCGCGGCGTTTCGCTTCGAACGATCGCAGCGCCGTCACCAGGTCGTCGATGGAGCTGTATCCCTTCAGCAGGTGCATGTCCTCCACACCGCCGAAGCGCCGCTCCAGTGTTGCCGACAGAATAATGATCGGCACTTCGGGGTGTCGGCTCCTCAAATGTGCCGCCACATCCGTACCGAACTTCCCTGCCCCCAGGTGATAATCCAGCACCGCGATGTCAATCTCGTCCAGCAGACCCTCAGCTTCCTCCACCGTGCTCGCCGTCGAAGTCACATACCCATACTTACGCAGGATCGTGGATCGCAGCAGCAGATTGTCGGGATGATCGTCGAGGAGAAGAACCCGTATCGGCGCCGTTGGCGTCTGCACCAGCGTCAGGGAAGGTTCCTGGTCGTTCGTCGGCATAAGTATCTCTTGGATGCGGAATTCTACGGCATCGCTGCGTCCATGGCACGCGAAATCTTTCCCGTTGTCCAGCTTTATTCTTCCCGCTTCGGCTTGCGCTGGAACTGCTTCAGCAGCTCCGGCAGCCGGCTGAACAGCGCCGTCGCCCGCAGCCACTGCTTGTGATCGAAAGCCGGCGACCCCGCCACCATCGATCCCGCCGGAATGTCCCCATGCAGCCCAGCCTGCGCGATGGCAATCGTGTTGTCCCCGATGTTGCAGTGCCCCGCAACCCCAACTTGGCCGGCGAGAATCACGTTTTTCCCCACGTGTGTCGACCCGGCCAGCCCCACCTGCGCGCACAACAGCGTGTTCTCTCCCACGCTCGACCCGTGCCCCACCTGCACCAGGTTGTCCACCTTCACGCCATCGCCAATGCGCGTCGCGCCCACGCTGGCGCGGTCGATGCACGCATTCGCCTGCACCTCAATGCGATCTCCCAGAATCGCCGGCCCCGATTGCGGAATCTTGTGCCAGCGCCCCTGCTCATCCTTCGCAAATCCAAATCCGTCCGACCCCACCACCACACCGTTCTGCAGCACCACATCGTCACCCAGCTGGCAGTTCTCCCGCACCACCGCATGCGCATGCGCGAAAAACCTGTTTCCGATCCGCACTCCGGGATAAAGCACCACATGCGGGAGGATCGTCGCATCGTCTCCGATCGTCGCCTTCTCCCCAATCACCACGTACGCGCCAATCCTCGCGTTCGCTCCCACCATCGCCGTGGGATGGATCACCGCAGTCGTGTGGATTCCTGCAGGCCAGGCCGGCGGCTGATAAAAGATGTCCACCGCCCGCGCAAACGCCAGATAAGGATTCTTCAGCCGCAAAGTGACTGCAGGAACCTCAGGAAAGTCCGGCGTGACCAGGATTCCCCCCGCCCGGGTCGTCTTTGCCAGCGCTGCATACTTTGGATTGGCGACGAACGTGAGTTGTTCCGGCCCGGCCTCTTCAATCCCCGCAACCCCGGTGATCTCCACCTTCGGGTCGCCGCGCAACTCGGCCTGCAACACCCGCGCCAGTTTTGCAGCTTGCATGCACCGATTGTAAATCCGTGCCTAAGGTTTACTTACCGTACTCGCTTACCCCGAGCGTTCCGGAACCGTCCAACAATGTGGCATCATTGCTCTTGTAGGTGAGAATCCCACGTCCTTCTGCAATCCGCGCCAAATCCCCAGCCGTCCGTGCATTCGCCTTCGGCCTGGTGTTGCTCGGGCTCTGTGTTTTTGCATGGGGACTGAGGTACAAGCTCTCCCTCTACGATCCGCCGCGCGCCGTCTCTCATCACATTCCGGCGGCCAAGATGCTCACCGGCAAAGAACGCAACTCCGTTCTGGCCCCTCCCACCCCGGCCAGCCCGGTCGTTCCACTGGCCCTCAGCGGCCTGACCCTCGCGTTCCTCGCGTTCCTCGCCTTCCGTGCCGCTGGATTTTCCCCCCAGTTTCGTCGCTCGCCCCGGCCGCACTCCCAGCGCCGCGTGGATTCCCTAACCCGTCGCTCCCCTGCTTCTTTCATCCGACCCCCTCCGCGCCTCCGCTGACTGCCATCTAATTAAGCGTTCGCCGCGGCGTCGACTTTGCGACGCCAGCGTGCAACCGCTTCCTTTTCCGGTCACCACGTTCGGGCCCCCGTCCCATTTTCCGGCCCCAATGCCCAGGAAGGTCGTCTCCCGGATATGCGCCAGCGTTTTTGGATTGTTTCCTCTGCCATCGCGGCCGTGGTCGCCGTCATGATCTTGGTGTGGCTGGCCCATCGCCGCAGCACCACCGTTGAAGCCGCGCCCGGACCCCCTGCCGCGCAGGTCGCCGTCGTCCATCGCGGCAGCATCGCTCAGGTCCTCACCCTCGCCGGGCAGTTCCAGCCCTACCAGGTCGTCGACGTCCATCCTAAAGTCTCCGGCTTCATCCGCCAGATCAACGTCGACATCGGCGACCGCGTTCGCCAGGGCCAAACCCTCGCCGTCCTCGAAGTTCCCGAGCTGAAGGCCCAGCTCGCCGGCACCGTCTCTGAGGTCGCTCGCAGCAACGACGAGATCACTCGCGCCCAGCATGAAGTCCAGCGCGCCGAATCCACGCACGCCGCCCTCAAAGCCGACTACAACCGCCTGCTCCAGACCTCGCAGGCCCAGCCTGGCCTCGTCGCGCAACAGGAACTCGACGACGCCCAGGCCAAAGACCTCTCCTCCGCCGCCGAAGTCGACGCCGCTAAAGCCGCCCTCGCCGCTGCGCAAAACGGCATGGAAGTGTCAAAAGCCGACAACCAGCGTGTTGGCGCACTGGAGAACTACACAAACGTCGTTGCTCCGCTCGACGGTGTTGTCGTGTGGCGTTATGCCGATACCGGCGCTCTGATTCAGTCCGGCATCAACTCCAACAGCCAGGACCTGCCCATCGTCAAGCTGGCCCAGAGCGGCATTTTGCGTCTCCGCCTTCCCGTCCCCGAAGCCTACGTCCGCTACATTCACATGGGCGATCCCGTCCAGGTCCGCGTCGATGCGCTGGCCCGCAGCTTCACCGGCAAAATTGTTCGCTTCACCCGCGAGCTCAACTTCGAAACGCGCACCATGGAAACCGAAGTCGACGTTGCCAATCCCGACCTCACGATCGACTCCGGCATGTACGCCAACGCGCTCCTGCGCCTCAACCACGCCGATAACGTCGTTACTGCCCCGGTCGGCGCTCTCATCCTTCACGCCAATCAGGAACAGGTCCTGGTCCTCGACAGCGCCAATCGCGTCCACCTGCGCGACGTGCAGGTTGGCATCCGCGGCAACCAGCTGGCCGAAATCCAGTCCGGGCTGTCACCCGGCGACCGAGTCATCCTCGCCGCCCAGGGCAAATACTCCGAGAACGAATCCGTAACACCCGTGGTTGCAAACACGCCCGCCTCGGAAACCAATCCTCAGTCCGGGGGCATGATCGACCTCCAGAATCCGGCAAGCTCCGGCGGAGGTCAGTAGCCAATGCCGAAATTTGCTCTTCGCTTTCCTTATTTCATCCTCATGCTGTGCCTCATGGTGTCCCTCATCGGCATCGTGAACCTCTTCAGCATGCCCGTCGATCTCTTCCCCAACATCGACATGCCCGTGGTCGTGGTCGCCACCTTCTACAGCGGCATGCCCCCGCAACAAATCGAAGCCGACATTACTAACACCTTCGAGCGCTTCTTTACACTCGCTGCCAACGTCGACCACAGCGAGTCGCGTTCGCTGACCGGCGTCAGTCTCATCAAGATTTATTTCAAGCCCGGAACCGACCCCAACGCGGCCCTCAGCAACGTCGCCAACCTCGCCATGGCCGACCTCCGCCGCCTGCCGCCGGGCACGCTGCCCCCAGTGGTTCTCGGCCTTACCGCCTCCACCCAGCCTGTCTGCCTCGTGACTCTCAAAGGCGAGGGCCTGAGCGAAACCCAGCTCAAGGACTACGCCCAGTTCGAAGTCCGCAATCAGATCTCCAACGTCAGCGGCGCTTCTGTTCCGCAGCCCTACGGCGGCACCTACCGCCAGATCCAGGTTTACGTCGACCCGCTGAAGATGGAAGCCCGCAACCTCTCCCTCAGTGACGTCGTCCAGGCCGTCAACAGCTCCAACCTCATCCTCCCGGCCGGCGACGTCCGCATTGGAACCCGCGACTTCAATATTTACGCCAACAGCCAGTTCCCCAATGCCGAATCGATGAATCAGATGCCGCTCAAGTCCGTCGGCAACGGCTCGGTTCTCGTTGCCGACATCGGCCACGCCGTCGACGCCGGCGCCCTGCAGTACAACATCGTCCGCATTGACGGCCAGCGCTCCGTCTACGTCCCCGTCTTCAAGCAGGGCGGCGACTCCAACACCATCACCATCGTCGACGGCATGAAGCAGGCCATCAAACACCTCGTCGACGTTCCTTCCTCCCTCAAAACCGCCGTCGTCTTCGATCAGTCCGTCTTCGTCAAGCTGGCGCTCCATCAACTGGTCAATGAAGCCGGCATTGGCCTGTTGCTCACCGGCATCATGATCCTGCTCTTCCTCGGCAGCCCTCGCGCCACTATCGCCGTCATGCTCTCGGTTCCGCTCTCGGCGCTGGCCTGCATGCTCATGGCTAATGCCCTCGGCGGCACCATCAACACCATGATCCTGGGCGGTCTCGCCCTTGCCTTCTCCCGCCTCATCGATAACGGCGTCGTCGTGCTGGAAAACATCTTCCGCTACATGGAGCTCGGCGAGCCGCCCCGCATCGCCGCCGAAAAGGGCGGCACTGAAGTTTCCCTCGCCGTCCTAGCCGCCACCGTCACCACCTCCGTCGTCTTCCTGCCCGTCGCCGCACTCTCCGGTGTCAGCAAGTATCTCTTCACCCCACTGGCCCTCGGCGTGGTTTTGTCCATGTTCGCCTCTTACGCGTTCGCGATGACCGTCATCCCCCTCTTCTGCGCGCTCTTCCTGCGCGGACACGGCCACGGCGAGCGCGATGACCAGGGCGAACTCGTCGACCAGCATCCGTCCAAATCAAACCGCCGTTTCGGCCTTCAGAACGTCGTTGCAAAGTTCAACGAATACTTCCAGCGCCTGGTCAGCTGGTACGAGAGCCTCGTCCGCCGCTGCCTCCTGCGTCCCGGCCTCACGACCTGGGGCATTCTCGGCGGCGTGGCCATTCTGCTCGTTCTCACCTTCCCATTCCTCGGCCAGTCCTACTTCCCCCGCACCGATCCCGGCCAGTTCATCATCGACGTTCGCATGCCCTCCGGCACTCGACTCGAGGTCAGCGACCAGTACATCGCCCGCGTCGAGCAGATCATTCGCGAAGAGGTCCGCCCCAAAGACCTCGACATGATCGTCTCCAACATCGGCGTCTACCCCGATCTCTCCGCCATCTTCACCACCAACGCCTCTATGGATACCGCCTTCGTCCAGACCAGCCTCAAAGAAGGCCATTCCCTCGGCAGCTACGAGTACATCGAGCGCGTGCGCGAGCGTCTCTCCCGCGAGATGCCCGAACTGACCACTTACTTCCAGGCCGGCGGCCTCGTCGATGGCGTCATCAACCAGGGCCTCCCCGCGCCCATCGATGTCCAGGTCAGCTCCATGGATATGAACGGCGCGTATGCTCTGGCCGAAAAGATGGCTGCGAAGATTCGCACCTTCCCCAACGTCAGCGGCACCTATATCCCCCAGGACGTCAACTACCCAGGCATCGAACTCAATATCGACCGCGAGCGGGCCTCACTGATCGGCCTCTCTGCCAAAGACGTCGTCGACAACGTCATCACCGCCCTTACTTCCGACGGCATGGTGGCTCCCAGTTACTGGATCGATCCCAAAAGCGGAAATAACTACATGGTTACTGTCCAGTACGCCAACCGCTGGATCGCCAACATGTCCATGCAGGACTTTGAAAGCATCCCCCTGCGCGGCGTCCAGCCCGCCGGCTACACACCCATGGAGACCGGGCACTCCGCCTCCGACCTCGATCCGAGTGAGTGGGCCGGCTCGCACCGCAATGGCTACACACCGCTCAGCTCCGTCGCCAGCATGCGCCTCATCAACACCCCCACTGAAGTCGACCACTACCAGATTCGCCGGGTTATCGATATCTACGTCGCCACCAAATCTGAAGCCCTCGGGCAGACCGGTAAAAGAATTCGCAACCTCATTGCCCATACCTCCACTGACAGCAACACCCGAATCGCCCTACAAGGCGCTGTCGTGAACATGAACGAAGCCTTCCGTGACTTCGGGCTCGGCCTCGTCATCGCCGTCGCCCTCGTCTACCTCGTGCTCATGGCCCAATTCACTTCGGCCGTTGATCCCTTCATCATCCTGATGGCCATCCCTCCCGGCATCATCGGCGTCGTGCTCCTGCTCCTTGTCACCGGCAGCACCCTCAACATCATGTCGCTGATGGGCACCATCATGATGACCGGCATTGTCGTCTCCAACTCCATCCTCATCGTCGACTTCTCCAACATCCTGCATGGCCAGGGTCTGCCTCTGCTCGGAGCCACCGTCGAGGCCTGCAAGATGCGCCTTCGCCCCATCCTTATGACCTCCATGGCGACTCTGCTGGGCATGATCCCCATGGCCATCGGCGCTGAAGCGGGCTCCGAGCAATACGCGCCGCTCGCCCGCGCCGTCATCGGCGGCCTTGGCGTCTCGGTCATCGTCACCATGTTCCTGGTTCCCGCCGTCTACCTGATGATTCATTCCCGCCGCGAGCAAAGACTCGGCGAGCGCGCCACCGAAGCTGGAGGCGCAGCATGACGCGCAGCAATGAAGCGCTCGCCATCGGCTTGTTGTGCTGCGGATCACTGTTCGCGCAGTCCACCCTGCCCGCAGCTCCGGGACCGCAGCTTCTTTCCGAGCTGCAGCAACCCGCACCCGCGCCCCAACAGACGACGGTCACAACGCCAGCCGCACCTGCCCCGCGATCCGAACGCGCCCACCCTCACCCTCGCCCAGGCCGAACAGACGGCCATCCGCGACAACCCGCGCATCAGCGTTGGCAAACTCGCCGCCCTCGCCCAACATGAGGTCACGCGCGAGGCCCAATCCGCCGAACTCCCAACCACCGCCCTCAACGCCACCGCCGTCGAAGCTGAAGAAGCCAGCCGTCTCTCCGCCGGATCGCTCACGGCGTCGCGCCTTCTCCAGCACGTTGGCGGCGGCGCTAACTTCACCCAGCTCATCTACGACTTCGGCCACACCCACAATCTGGTTCTCTCTCGCAAGCTCGAAGAAAAGGCGTCCAACGCCAACGCCCTCGCCACTACCGAAGAAATCGTCCTCGCTACCGACCAGGCCTTTTACGACGCGCTCACCGCTCAGGCCGAACTCAACGTCGCGAAGCAAACCGTCTCCACCCGCTCCACCACCCAAAACCAGGTCAACCAGATGACCCAGAACAAGCTGAAGTCCACCCTTGACCTCAGCTTCGCCAATGTCGACCTTTCCCAGGCGCAGCTTCTCCAGCTCGACGCGCAAAACAACGCCGACGCCGCCATGGCCGCCCTCGACTCCATCCTCGGACTCGACCACGGCGTCCAGTACACGCTGGTTGAAAATACCGCAGCGCCCGCGCCGCCGCCTGCCAGTGTCGATCCACTCATTCAGGCCGCGCTCCAGCAGCGCCCCGATCTGCAGTCCCTCACCTATAACTCGGAGTCCGCGCAGAAATTCGCCCGCGCGCAGTGGGATCAGCTGCTGCCCACCGTCTCCGCTGCTGGAACTACGGGCATCATTCCCGTCCATCCCGGCACTTACTATGTCACTAACTGGTGGGGTGCGATCGGCGGCAACATCAGTATCCCCATCTTCAACGGATTTCTCTACACCTCGGAAGCACGCGAGGCAAAGTATCGCGCCCAGGCCGCCCAGGAAGACGCTCGCGACCTACGCGATCGCATCGTGCGCGACGTGCGCACCTCGTGGCTCCAGGCCAACAACAGCTGGCAGCGCATGACGGTCACCGCCCAGCTGGTGCAACAGGCCAATCTGGCCTTCAATCTCGCGCAGACCCGGTATAAGCTGGGCCTCAGCTCCATCGTCGAACTAAGCCAGGCGCAGCTCCAGCAAACCAGCGCCCAGATTGAAGACACCAGCGCCCGCTATCAGTACCGCCTCGCCCTGGCTACGCTGAATTATGAAACGGGAATGGCACCGTAAAAACAGGGATTAGAGTTTAGGGATTAGTGATTAGGAACGGCGCAGACAAGAAATCCCGGCGCAGGCGCCGGGACCCTAAACTCTCATCCCTAAACTCTAAACTCTGCCTTTACGGCGCCCCCGAGCCCACCGACCGGCTCTCCGTCTGGTAGTTCACCGCGCCCGGCGACGTCTGCCCAGGATACTGCTCGTTGACGCGCATCTCCACGATGTTGCCTTGTACTTCAACCGTGTCGCTTACAACATCGGTGTCGGTCCTGATCACGGTCAGGTACGGGCTGTTCTGCGACGCCACGTAGACTTTCCCGATCGGGTAGTTATAGATCGCCCCGATCGCGTGCGGATTGCCGGTGAGCGGAATCGTCTTCTCCACGGTGTAATTCTGCAGGCTCACAATACTCACGCTGCCCGGCGTTCCGGCAGTGATGTCGCCCTGGTTGGCCACATACACGCGGCTGCCATCCTGCAGCACCGCGATCTCCACCGGATGCAGACCCACCGGCACCGTCGCCAGCACGGTTCCGAACGTCGCGCTGTCGTTGCCGTAGGTGTCGAGGCTCGCGTCGATAATGCTGATCGAGTTCCCGTCGTAGTTCGCCGTCACCAGCAGCTGCCCGTTGCGGTAATAATCCGCATACACTGGCCCGGCGCCCACCGTAATCGCCGGATGCGCCGCGTCAATCGCGTTCGAGCTGCGAGTTGATCACCGTAACCGTACCGCTGCCGCGATTCATGATGAAATCCCGCAGCGTATCCTGGGTCATGAAGCCGTACACCGGGCAAACGCCCAGCGGCAGCCGCGCCGAAACCGTATTCGTCGTTGTCTCAATCGCGTCCGCCTCGCCTGTCACGGCCACTGCCGAAGGCGTTGCGCACTCACCCCACGTGAGTGCTCCGCCGCTCGAATTCCCCTGGCTAATCGCATAAATTCGCTCGCCCGTGCTGAACCCTGTCAGGTTAATCAGCGACGGCGCCACGGGAATCTCCTGCTTCAGCGCGTCCGGCGATCCGGTCATCTGCGCCACGCAGTTCGTGGTCAGGCAGGTTGGTCCGTGCAGCCCGGCTTCGGCCACATACAGGTTCCCGTTGGCCAGCAGCGTGTTGGTCGGCACCGATCCAGGCAGCAGGGTGCTGGTCAGCACATATTTCGTCAGCAGCGAAGAAGTCGTCGCCTGGGCCGTGGTCAGCGTTCCGTCACAGTTCGGCGCATACACGTCCGCTCCGCCCTGCTCCAGCGAAAACGTGATCGGACCCTGTCCGCCATTGGCCTGCGCCACGATCGAGTCGCCGGAAAAATCGATCAGCGTGTAAATCGACGGCGTTGAGAAAGTCGTGCTCGTGCACGGACTACTGGTCACGCCCTCTCCCAGCGGGGTGAACCCCGGCTGCGAAGCCACGGCAATGTACGCCGAGGGCAGCGAAGCCGGCCCCGTGGGGTTGATTGGAGTAATCACCGGGCGGTATTGGTTCCCGCAGCCGACCGCGACCACCGCCACGCCGGCCAAAGCGCAGACCACAAGCGCGGCTACTCCCGCTTCCGACCCTCGCATAAGGCCAGGAAAAAGCCCTCCCGCGGCGCGCACCAGACGATTCCGTTTGTAGCTCGCCCCGCTTTCGCGGCCGAGCCCTGCCACCCTACGCACTCGCAAGTACCTCGACTCCTCATTCCGCCCATCGTGGCGGAGCGGATTCCAACATGCTATGGACGCGTTGCTCGAGAAAATGTGATTGTATCGTACACGGCCCCGGCGCGCGTCCGGTCGCCGCGCTCGAGCCTTCAGCATGCGCGAAATGACCAGGGCTTTTAACCCCTGCGACGATGAACAAACCAAACACCCGCGCGCTCCACTGGCAATCCCAGGCCGTGCTTCTCGCCTTTGTGCCGCTGGCCGCCGTGTGGATCACCCTTGAAGCCGGCCAGCTCTGGGAAACCCGCGACGCCATCCTGATTCAAACCGCCATCATCGCTGTCGCGCTCGCCGCGCTCGTCTCCATTACCCGCGCCGCCACGCCGGGAGCAGCGGCCACCGGCGCCATCTTTGCCGCCGCACTCTACCTTGAAACCCCCGGCCTCCACACTGCGCTGTGGCCTCTCGCCGCCCTTCTGGTGCTCACGTTCTCCGCCACGCGCTTTGGCCGCCGCCGCAAAGAAGCGCTGGGCACAGCCGAAGCCCGGCGCGGCCGCCGCGCCTCCCAGGTCGCCGCGAACCTTGGTGTCGCCGCCGTGGCTGCCATCCCGCTCACCGCCGCCCACGTATTCACGCCGATCGCCGCAGACCGCCGAGTAGCCCTCGTAGCCATGATGGCCGCGATGGCTGAAGCCACTGCCGATACCGTTTCGTCTGAGCTGGGCCAGGTGCTTGGCGGCACGCCCCGCCTCATTACCACCTTCGGTCGCGTTTCACCCGGCACCGACGGCGCCATCTCGCTTGCCGGAAGCCTTCTCGGCATCGTGGCCGCCGGGCTCGTGATCGCGGTTGGCCTGGTTGCCCTGCCGTCATTCCCGCGAACCGACGCGCTGCTCGCTCTCGCCGGGGCCGTCTTCGGGCTTTTCTTCGATTCGCTCCTCGGAGCCGTGCCGGAGCGCCTAGGCTGGCTCAACAACGACGCCGTCAACGCTCTCTCGACTCTGGCCGCGGCGGTCTTCGCCGCCTGGCTTACGCATTGGGTGTAGGGGTACCCCCCACCCCCCCTTTAGGCTGTGGCAAATACCTGACTTTGCAAGGCTTGCAGGAGGGCTGTTCAAGTGTGCGGCATTCTGCTGAAAACAAAGGGGTTGGGTTGGGGGTTTTGGCAGGCACACCCCAGGGTATAGGGAGCAGGGGGTGGGGAGGAGGAACCCAGGGTTGTCGAGACGAAAATACACCGACAGGATGGTTTTGCGTGCGTATCTGATTCTGCAGAAGATAGCGGATGCTGACAGATCTGACAACACGAGACCAAGCACCAGGCAGCGGGCCTCGGGTACCGGTGATCGGCGTTTGGCGGACGGGTCTGAGTTGGACTGCTTACGGTCATTTTTATGCAGCATGGAAAAGGCCTCGCCGCAGCGAGGCCTTTGGGAAAAAGCCTGAGTTAGGGAGAAAAACATTTCTTTGCCCCTATTATTAGAATATCAGGTTAAGGGAGAAATCGCGCCAACTTTGTTGAGGTAAGTTGGCCTGTAAGTGACGATAAGTCAGATAGAACACTTTCGTACCGTAAGCGAAAAGCTTGACAAGTTTCCACAGATCACCAGGAAGACACCCTTCTCCAGCGTGCGCGGTTGGAAAAACCCCCGAGATATACACCCAAATGACGGCGCTATGAAGGAGTCCCGCCTTCCAGGCACTCTTCATCGAGTGTTCGCAGAGCTTAGAGCGTGAGCGGGGTCAGGGGCAGGCGGGCGATATACTTCTCCTCAACCCTGTCCATGAAGCGCCACGTCCTCATCTTCGGTGTCGTCGGCGGCCTCCTCATCGCTGCGCTCCAGCTCACCGAATACCGCTTCGTCGTCATTGAACATTCGATCGAACTCTACGGTGCGCTGATCGCGATCCTCTTCGCGGCCTTCGGCATCTGGCTCGGTCTCCGCATCACGCGCCGCCGCGAAACCATCGTTGTAAGAGAAGTGCCCGTCCCCGCCCAGCCGGGCCCCACCGTACCCTTCACTCCCAATACCAACCGACAGCAGACCCTCGGCATCACCGCACGCGAGCTCGAAATCCTCACCCTGGTCGCCCGAGGCCTGAGCAATCGCGAGATCGCCACTGCGCTCTTTGTCTCAGAAAACACTGTTAAGACCCACTGCGCCCGCGCCTTCGACAAGCTCGGAGCCGCCCGCCGTACCCAGGCTGTCCAGCGCGGCAAAGAACTGGGCCTCCTGCCATGAATCTGTTTGCCCGAAGGACAGCCAGCCCTCACCCGAAAGCACGATTTGTGGCTCCATTCCTCCAAAATCACTCAAAAGCATGACGACATCCGGCCCCCTTCCGCCGCATCGTGACTCCATCGTCACTCGCACCACACTCTGACATCCTTCGCACCGGAGCCACCCATGAAGAAAACCGTCCTCACCTTCGGCATCATCGCCGGCCTCACGATCTCCGTCCTGATGGGCGGCAACCTGCTCATCGCTCAAAAAATCGGTTCCGGCCACAGCCTGGTTCTCGGCTACACCACGATGGTGGCATCGTTCCTGCTCGTCTATTTCGGCATCCGCAGCTACCGCGACAATTCCCTCGGCGGGCAAATTTCCTTCGGCCGCGCCTTCGCCTGCGGCATTCTCATCACCCTCATCACCTGCGTCTGCTACGTCGTCATGTGGGAGATCGTCTATTTCAACTTCATGCCCCACTTTATGGACAGCTATTTTGCCGCGCAGATTCACAAGGTCCAGTCCCAGGGGCTTGACCCCGCCACCACCGCCGCGCGAGTGGCCGCCATCCAGCATTCGCAGGAGCTCTACCAGAACCCCCTGGTCAATGCTGCCTACACCTTCATGGAACCGCTGCCCGTCGGTCTTCTCATCACACTCATTTCCGCTGCCGTTCTCCGCCGCAAAGGCCCCGGCGGAACCCACCGCCGCTCGCAGTGTGATGACCACATAAGCGGAGGCTTCTATACGCTCTTAGCGTACAATTGAGCCCAGAGGCGCAGAGATGGAGTTCTTTGAGGCGCCGGCATTCACCCGTCATCTGCTCGACTATCTTGACGATGAACAGTATCGCGCGCTCCAGATGGAGTTTCTGCGTAACCCGGAGGCCGGTGATCTGATGCCGGGTACTGGCGGATTCCGCAAGATGCGCTGGGCCGACCCCCGACGCGGCAAAGGACGGCGCGGCGGTCTCCGCGTCATCTATTACTACTTCGACGGCGATCAACAAATCTGGCTGATGACGATTTATGGAAAGAACGAGGCTGCCGACCTCACCGCTGCCGAGAAGAAAGCGCTCAGGGCAGCCATCGAAGATGAGACGAAAATGCGAGAGACGCGCCACGGGATACGGTGGCGGCACGGGAGATGAAATGGCGAAACGCAAGCTTTTTGACGAGTTGATGGAAGGGGTCGACGCGATGAAGGCACATCGCGAAGGAAGGATCACGCTGCGCAGCTATCGTCACGACCCCGCTCCGCTGCCCTCGCTTGACTCGGCCTTCATCCGGGAGACTCGCGAGAAGCTGCGCTGCTCCCGGGCCGTTTTCGCCCGCAAACTCCGCATCAACGAGCGCACTCTGGAAAAATGGGAGCAAGGCCGCGCCAAACCGAACCCCCAGGCCATTGCCTTGCTGTTGCTGGTTCGCCGGTACCCCGACACGCTCCAGCGCCTCGAAAAAGTCGCCCAGAGCTGAGCCGACGGCAGAAGCCACGGGCCTGCAGCACGCCGCACCATCAGCTATGCAGCCGCCCCAACCCGCCAAACCTCGCACAGCGTATAAGTTGTGCTTGATTTCCTAGAGTTTTCCACAAAAAGTACCTGTTTGTGCTTGATATTCACATCGGGCGCATTGGCCAACTTGTGCCCTACACTGGGTCCAAGCGAAAAGGCCGGGCTCCAAACCCGGCCTCGTCACTCATGAGTGGCTAGCGCGCGCTCCCTCGGAGTCCACGCAGTCGGGCCGTCCAAAGCTTGGCTGCGCCGACGGAGCGCCACCCTATACGCATTCTTTCCCGTAAACGAGAAGTCTGCAACAGAGTACTGCGGACAACCCGGCGGCGCAACAGCGGATCGCGGTGGGTCCTGAATCGTTTTTTCTTAATCCATGCCAACCGGTGCTTGAGCAGGCGGTCTACCGTCTACGATGTCCCATACACATGACGACTTTATTGAAGCAAGCAGGGGCTAGATGTTCAAGTTGAGGAAAAACTTACCTCTTCAATTCGCTTCTGAAGATCGGCCGGCCCGACATGTACGTTGTTTTGCAGGAAGGGCAAGAGGCAGACTGATACGGCGGCCGCGCAGAGTGGACAGTGATGAGGTGGACGGGCAGATGATCAACTTCAGCGCAACGAGAACAGATTTCTTCATCGTCGCTCTGGATGTAAAGGTGCCCATTCACGCGCTCCAGTGTCGCTTTGACACGGAGCTTTTCCTTGAGAGCATCGCGTTCCGCCTTCAATTCGTCGGTCTGCTTTTGTAGCTCGCCGACTTTGTCGATCCACTCTCCAAGCTGCTTGTAGAGGTCCGCATTTTGCGCCTTATTTACCAGCCGTAGGAGGTCGATCCCATCACCGATGATACTCATGCGTTCATTCTACTTGCGCTGCCCCAAACGCAGCGATACGATTGTGCCGTTCCCCTAAAGGTCATACCCTGAGGTGCTTTATGCCTTGGTCAATCAACGGCTGCGGAACTCGCTTTTATGGGAGCCGCGAAGTCGGGCCGGACGGATCGTACGTCACTACAGAATGGCTAACATTCGTTTTTCTTCCTCTTATACCCATTCGATCGCTTCGGGTCTTGCCAACAGGAAAAGGCACCAATGCCATCGTCTTCTCCTCGCAGAACTATCAGACAGCACGCGTCCCGTTCGCATGGACTCAGGTTCGCAACGTGTATCTCATCGTTGGACCAATTCTCCTGGCAATTCTTTATTTCACTGGGGGTGACATACGGATGTGGGCGAAGAACGAGTGGGCGAGCATGCAGCCGCTCCGTATAGCTTCGGCCGCTCCGGAAGCTACTCTTGATGCTAGCGCCTTGGCTGGCGCCTGTGGGAATGTTCTAAAGCTCGAGGAGCCGGCGTACGAAAAGCTTAATATTCTGGGTCGACTCGACAGCGTCGTGAACGAAAGCGGCTTCACCGCTGCCGAGTTCGCAAACATAACAAGCAAAAAGGACATTGAAGAGGATGCCTTCAGCGCCTATTCCCTCGGGTATCTGACATGGGACAAACCCCTAGAACCGACGCGGAGCGATTTGGGTAACAGACTCATCGGCACGATCAATGCTGAGGTGGCGAAACTGTCCTCCGATGACGCTGCGACATTAAAGGTCTACGGACGGAAGAGCCTACAGATGCTGATGACCGCCTACGACATGGGAAGACGGGACGGAAGAAAATCCCCGTGCTCTCCCTAGCGGGGGAGGGAGGGGTTCAGAAACTCCCCGACACGCTCCAGCGCCTCGAAAAAGTCGCCCAGAGCTGAACCCCGTGCCCCATTCCCTACTGGGTATTCCCTGCTTCTTTAGTCCATCCCCAGCTTGTGCTGGAGCTGCTCCAGGCTCACGCCCTTCGTCTCCGGATACGCCAGCAGCACCACCACAAACTGCAGCACCATCATGGTGGAGAAAAACGCGAAGGGCGCGGCAGTGGAGTGGCGCGCGACCCAGGGGAAGAACCCCGAGATGATGGCGTTCATGATCCAGTGCGAGGAGCTGCCGAGACTCTGGCCCTTCGACCGGACGCGCGTGGGGAAAACCTCCGAGATATACACCCAGATCACCGCGCCCTGAGAGATGGAGAAGAAGAAGATGAAGCCGACCAGCAGCCAAAGCAGGTCGGCCTGGTGCGAGTTGGCGTGGAAGATGGCGGCGACACCGGCGAGGCAGACGGCGGTGCCGACCGATCCGATGAGCAGGAGCGACTTGCGGCCGAGCTTGTCGATGACTGACATGGCCAGAATCGTGGCGCAGAAATTCATCGCGCCGAGCAGGACAGCCTGCTTGTCTCCGGAAAGACTCGTGAAGCCGCCGAACGAAAAAATGTCGTTGGCGTAATAGAGGATGGCGTTGATGCCGGACAGCTGGTTGAACATGCCGATGGTGATCGCGAGGAAAATCGGCAGCCGGTATTTGCGCTGAAAGAGCGGCTCGGAATGCTGCGCGCGCTCGACGTGGATGGAGTCGACGATCTCTTTCAGCTCAGCCTCGGAGTTGGGCGTGCCCATCATTTCCAGCACACGCCGGGCTTCGTCGATGCGGTTCTGGGTGACAAGCCAGCGTGAGCTGCGCGGGATTCCGATGAGGAACAGCGCGAAGAGAATCGCCGGAATCGTAGCGACGCCGAACTGCCACCGCCAGGCCTCTGCGCCTCCAATGAGGCTGGCAACCGCGTAGTTCGACGCATAAGCCAGCAAGATGCCGGCGACGATGTTGATCTGGAACAGGCCGACGAGGCGGCCGCGCAGGCGCGCCGGGGCCAGTTCCGCGAGGTAGACGGGGCCGAGGACCGACGATCCCCCGATGCCGAGGCCCCCGATCAGGCGGAAGCAGAGGAGGGAGGGCCAGTTCCAGGCCAGAGCGCAGCCGGCGGCGGAGACCACATAAAGGAGGGCCATGATCCGCAAGGCTTCGCGGCCTCCGATCCTTTGGCCGAGCGGCCCCGCGCCAATGGCTCCGAGGACGGTTCCCCAGAGGGCGATGGAGACGGTGAGGCCGAGCGCGCCGGGGCTGAGGTGGAAGACTTCAGTGAGCTGGTGGGTGGTGCCGGAGATGACAGCTGTATCGAAACCGAAAAGCAGGCCGCCGAGAGCGCCCACCAGGGTGCTGCGCAGGAGCAGAGGGTTCAGTCGCATGGTTTTAGCCGGATGGCGTGGTCCGCACGGAACGAGCAAGGATACCACCGGCGGTTGGGGGTATTCCGGAGGGCCCGACGCCGGGCAGGTCTTCCCAAGGGGGGCATCAGGCTGGTAAAGTATTGTTTAAGGGATCGTCTGAAACGATCCCATTTTTATTGAGGCCTATTTTTGCTGAACGGCGGGGTTGAGGACGGCGGTAACTGGCACTCTTGGGGGACCCGGTTACGACAGTCTTCCCGAGCCCGTTCTGGAACTGCAGGCGCGGCGCCGCATCGACGGCCACCGCTAACTCATGGATTCAAAAAGACTGACGGGAAGGCACGGAGGTCGTGCACAGGGGCGCCTGTGAGGCGCACATTACCTGTGTACGTATTCCCCGAATTGGCAGATTGACGAGTTGGGTTCGTGCTGGTAACTTTCAACCAAATTACCAGCGGTTCTATTTTCTGCCTTGCTGTCCAGCAGGATTGAGGGGTTTTTCCGGGGAGACCCGGAAGAAACGACGTGCGTAGACGTTACTACATCATTTTCGTAGCGCGTGAGAAGGATGGGCCGGTCCGCAAGATTCCCATTCCCTTGCATTACGCCGGTGTGTTTGTCGCGGCTGCCGTGGTGGGGGCGTTCACCATCACCGGCATTGCCGGCTCCTACACGCGGATGATGCTGAAGACGGCGAGCTTCAATCAGGTGCGCCAACAGCAGGAAGCGCTGCGCAAAGACTATAGCCAGCTGCAGCGCGAGGCGCATGAGAAGGATATTCAGGCGGCGTCGCTGGGTTCGCTGGCCAGCGAAGTGACCGCGCTCTACGGGTTGCGGCACGATCGCGCATCGAAAACGGCGGCCACTCCGGTGGCTCCGGAGAGCATGGATAATTCCACCTTCACCGAACAGGCTTACGCGCAGTCGCTCGATCAGCTGGACATGCTGCGGTCGAACGCGCTGGCCGGCACGGTTCATTCCGTCGATCTGGGCATCGGTTCGACGATGCTTTCCAACTGGGTGAACATAGCGGGCGCGCCGTCGCTCTGGCCGGTGATTGGACCCATCACCAGCTCCTTCGGCGAGCGCGAGGACCCGTTCAATGGCGAGGGTGCGTTCCACTCCGGCGTCGATATTTCTGCCCAGTTTGGCGAATTGGTGCGGGCGACGGCCGACGGGACAGTAGAGATCGCCTCGATGGCCAGCGGATACGGCCGCGAGATTCTGATCAACCACGGCAACGGGATCCAGACCCTCTACGGGCACCTGTCGGGCTTTGCCGTAACCGCAGGCCAGCAGGTGAGCCGCGGCCAGGTCATCGGCTACGTGGGCATGAGCGGGCGTTCGACCGGGCCTCATCTGCACTATGAAGTGCGGATTCACTCAACGCCAGTGAACCCGTATCGGTATCTGCGCGAGACGATCGATCAGCTGGCGACTGCGGACGCGGCCACAGCCACCAAGGGCGGCCAATAGGCCCGCAACCCCCGCTAAACAGAGAACAGGGAGCAGCGAACAGTGGTCGCCCTCATCGCATGACCGTTTCCTATTGACATTCTGTAGGAGAGCAGCATAGCCTCA
The DNA here is from genome assembly GCA_963788905.1 of uncultured Acidobacteriaceae bacterium. Taxonomy (GTDB): domain Bacteria; phylum Acidobacteriota; class Terriglobia; order Terriglobales; family Acidobacteriaceae; genus Palsa-343. The sequence continues at coordinate 281,697 of CAWBIO010000006.1, read as the reverse complement.
GGCAGAAGGCCCTCAGGATGGCGGCTGAGACTATGCTGCGGAGCGTCACACCTTTCTTCATCATCGACAATTTGCAGTCCACGCTCGACTTCTACCAGTCAAAACTCGGCTTCAGCGTGATGTACAAGGGCGGCGGCGACAAAGAGGCCGAGGACTTCTGGGCGTTTGTTGGCCGCGATCAGGTGATGCTGATGTTCAAGGCCATCACGCCGAATGTACATCCGATGCCGAATCATTCGCGCCATGAGTGGGCGCGGTGGGACGCGTACATCAATACCGACGATCCGGATGGGCTATATGCCGAGTTCACTGGCAGAGCCGTCCCGATGCATCGGGAGCTGGCGAACACCAGCGACGGTCTGCGGGCGTTTGAAATCGCCGACAACAACGGCTATGTGCTGTGCTTCGGCCGGCCGCTGGAAGCTTCACCAGCGGCGTCCTGAGACAACATCACTGCTTTTTAAACGGCTGCTGGTCGGTGATCTTCGGCCGGTCGCCTGACTGGGCCTCGAGTTCCCGCGCGGTCGCCTGGACCTCGCGAAAGAAGCGCAGGAAGTTCTCGCCAAGAATCTTGCGGCAGTCTTCAGCCGAATAGCCGCGCTCCATCAGCGCAGCGGTAATCCTCGGCAGGTCGGCAGCGGAATCCATACCCTGCGGCGATGCTGGAATGCCGTCGAAGTCCGAGCCCAGCCCCACGTGATCGATGCCCGCGACCTTAGCGACGTGGTCGATGTGGTCGATGAGCAGGCTGAGCGGCGGGCGCGGAATCTTCGCGGCCCACTCCCTGTCGAGCGCAGTGGTCATTTTGTAGGTGACCGTCTTGCCTTCGGCCTTCCACTGCGCGATCTGCGCAGCTTCGGCCGTCTGACGCTCGGCAGCCTGCAGGTTCCAGGCATTGCGCCATTCATCGCTGATAAATCCTGAATAGAAATTCACCATCACCACGCCGCCCTTGCTGCCGGGGCCGCCACTGCGGGCTACGGCGCGCAGCATGTCGTCGGTCATGTTGCGCGGGGAGTTGGTCAGGGCCCGCGCCGAGGAATGCGATGCGAAAACGGGTGCGCGTGATGTGATAACGGCCCGATAAAACGTCTTGTCCGACACGTGCGAGATATCGACCATCATGCCCAGGCGGTTCATCTCGTAAACCACGTCTTTGCCGAAATCGCTCAGCCCGTCCTCCGTGTGCTTCACGCCGGGTGAGTCGATGTCGCCGGAGGAGTCGGCCCAGTCGTTGGAGTTCGACCAGGTCAGCGTCATGTAGCGAACGCCGAGACGGTAGTAGTCGCGCAACAGGCCGAGCGAGTCCTCGATGGAGTGGCCGCCTTCGATGCCCATCAGCGCGGCAAGTTTGTGCTCGCGGTGCGCGCGCTCGATGTCCTCGGGCGAGTACGCCATCATCATCTGGTCAGGGTGTTTGGCGGCCTGCTGCAGCACGGTGTCAATCAGGTCCAGCGTTCGCCGCGCGTAGTGGCCCTCGTAGAGCTTCGGCTCGACCCAGATGGAGAAAAATTCCGCGCCAAGATTGCCTTGCTTCGCCGAGGAAAAGTCGAGGTAGCCGCCGTCGAGCGGCTCGGTAAGGTCATAGTTGTCGTCGAGCATCCGCTGCGGTGTGTCGGCGTGCGTATCGATGACGATGGCGGAGTGGTGAACGGCAGCGGCAGATTGTGGAGCGGATTTGTGCGTCACAGGCTTGTGCTTCGGAGTGGATTGGGCAAGCAGGGGTACGGCGACGAAGAAGATTGCAAAGAGCCGCAGTAGCTTCATGGGCAGGACCGGTTAATGGATTGTAGCAATGCCCAACCCCACCTGGACCATAGCCCGAGACCAGCGGGCGACTTCGGAAGAGGAGCCCTACTTCTCGCCGAAATTCCAGCTGGTGACGGGGGCGATGGTGGTGACAACATTGCCGCGCTCTTTCCACGCGCCCAGCAGATAGTCGTGGTTCATCTTCGCGATCACTTCAAGCGCAATCTCCTTCGGGCAGACGCCGGTGCACTCCCCGATATTCGTGCAGCTGCCAAAGCCCTCGGCGTTCATCTGCGCCACCATGCGCACCGCGCGACGATCCTGCTCCGGCTTTCCCTGCGGAAGAATGCCAAGATGCGCGATTTTCGCTCCGGTGAACAGCGCCGCTGAGCCGTTGGGGCAGGCAGCGGCGCAGGCGCCGCATCCGATGCATGCCGCGGCATCCATAGCGCGGTCGGCAATCTCTTTCCCCACAGGGATCGCATTCCCGTCCGGCGCATTACCCGTCGAAACCGAAACGTAGCCGCCGGACTCGATAATCCGATCGAACGAGCGCCGATCGACAACCAGATCCTTGATGAACGGAAACGAACCGGACCGCCAGGGCTCCAGCACCAGCTCATCCCCGTCCTTGAAATGCCGCATCGTGAGCTGGCAAACGGTCGTGGCCGGCAGCGGACCGTGGGCAATGCCGTTGATCATGAAACCGCAGGACCCGCAGATGCCTTCGCGGCAGTCGTGCTCAAACGCGACAGGATCTTCCCCGCGCTCGCTCAGGGTTTCGTTGAGCACGTCGAGCAGCTCGAGCATCGACATCTCGCCGTTCTCGACGCCGACGTCGTAGCTCACGAACTTGCCCTTTTCGCCCTGGTTCTTTTGCCGCCAGATGGTCAGCTTCACTTTCATTACTTGTAGCTCCTCTGGCTGGGGTGGACGTAAGCAAACTCCAGCGGCTCTTTGGTCAGCTCCGGCCGAACCCCCGGCCCCGCGTAGCCCCACGCCGCAACATAGCTGAAGTGCTCATCGTCGCGCTGCGCCTCGCCATCGGCGGTTTGATATTCCTCGCGGAAATGGCCGCCACAGGATTCGTTGCGCTCCAGAGCATCGATGCACATCAGTTCGGCCAGCTCGAAGAAGTCCGCTACCCGTCCGGCTTTCTCCAGGCTCTGGTTCAGGTCGTCCCCGGAACCGGGCACGGTCAGGTTCTGCCAGTACTCCTCGTGGAGCGCGCGAATTCTGTCGATGGCCTGCTTCAGTCCGGTAGCGTTGCGCGACATGCCGCATTCGTCCCACACAATCTTGCCTAGTTCGCGATGAAAGGAGTCGACGGTGCGCTTGCCTTTGATCGAGAGCAGCTTGTCGATGCCGGCTTTCACCGAAGCGACCGTGGCCTGGACTCCGGGGTTTGATTCTGCGACTTTGCCAGGCTTGGCCGAGGCAAGATAGTTCCCGACAGTGTACGGAATGATGAAGTAGCCGTCCGAAAGCCCCTGCATCAGCGCGCTCGCCCCCAGCCGATTGGCGCCGTGATCGGAAAAATTCGCTTCACCCAGAACAAACAGCCCCGGGATGGTCGACTGCAGCTGATAGTCGACCCACAGCCCGCCCATCGTGTAGTGGATGGCCGGGTAGATGCGCATCGGGACCTTGTAAGGATCTTCGTCCGTGATGCGCTGGTACATGTCGAAGAGGTTGCCGTAGCGCTCGCGGATGGTTTCGACGCCAAGGCGCTCGATGGCATCCTTGAAGTCCAGATAGACGCCCAGACCCGTCTCGCCCACACCCCGCCCTTCGTCGCAAACCGCTTTGGCATTGCGGGAAGCTACGTCACGCGGCACGAGATTGCCGAAGGCAGGATATTTTCGCTCGAGATAGTAGTCGCGCTCTTCTTCCGGAATCTGATCCGGGCGCCGCTTGTCGCCCTTCTGCTTCGGCACCCAGATGCGTCCATCGTTGCGCAGCGACTCCGACATCAGCGTCAACTTCGACTGGTAGTCGCCCGTCACCGGGATACAAGTCGGGTGAATCTGCGTGAAGCAGGGATTAGCAAACAACGCGCCCCGTTTGTGCGCTCGCCAGATCGCGGTGGCGTTCGAACCCTTGGCATTCGTCGAAAGGTAATAGACGTTCCCATAGCCGCCGGTAGCGAGGATGACCGCATCAGCCAGGTGCACGCCGAGTTTGCCGGTGATGAGGTTGCGAGTGACAATGCCGCGCGCAGCGCCGTCAATCACGATCAGGTCGAGCATCTCGGTGCGCGGAATCATCGTCACCTGGCCCAGATCCACCTGGCGCTCGAGCGCCTGATAAGCGCCGAGGAGCAGCTGTTGGCCGGTCTGCCCGCGCGCGTAGAAGGTGCGCGACACCTGCGCGCCTCCGAAAGAGCGATTCTCGAGCGACCCTCCGTATTCGCGCGCAAAGGGCACGCCCTGGGCGACACACTGGTCGATGATGAGCACGCTGTTCTGCGCGAGACGATAAACGTTCCCCTCGCGGGCGCGGAAGTCCCCACCCTTTACCGTGTCGTAAAAGAGGCGGAAGATGCTGTCGCCGTCGTTCTGATAGTTCTTGGCGGCGTTGATGCCGCCCTGCGCGGCGATGGAGTGCGCGCGGCGCGGCGAATCCTGAAAGCAGAAGCACTTGACGTTGTAGCCCAGCTCGCCCAGGCTCGCGGAAGCCGATGCGCCGGCAAGGCCCGAGCCCACAACGATGAGGTTGTGTCGCCGCTTGTTCGCCGGATTCACCAGCTTCATCTCGAAGCGGGCGCTATCCCAGGCATTTTCGATCGGACCAGATGGGATTCGTGCGTCAAGTCTCATTCGGCCCTCACCTCACCCATCCAGCCAGCACGCTGACCGGAATCGAAATGTAACCGGCGATGATCACAATCGTGATCCACAGCGCGGCCTGTTTCAGCACCGGCGTGTGCCGCGGATGATTCATGCCCAGCGACTGGAACATGCTCCACAGGCCGTGGCGCATATGAAAGCCAAGCAGCAGCATCGAGAAGATGTACCACGCGGAAACCCACCACACTCGGAAGCCGACAACGATGTTGTGATAAATGTCGCCCTCGATGAACTGCGACTGCGGATGAATATAGCCGGCGGTGAACTGCAGCAGATGGAAGATGACGAAGGCCAGCACAATGGGGCCGCTCCAGTACATCGTGCGGTCGGCATAGTTGGAAGCGACCGATTTCTTCACTTTGTAACCGACGGGTCGAGCCTTCAGGTTTCGCAGCGCCAGCTGTACCGTCGCGACAATGTGCAGCACCACGCAGACGATCAGGATGACGCGAACAGCCCACAAGATCTCTCCGATCGTCCGAAGAAAGTGGCCGTAGGCATTGATCTTTGCCGGGCCTTCGAAGATCTGCAGGTTGCCGGCAAGGTGGCCGACGACGAACAGAAAGAGGATGCAGCCGGTCACGGCCATCACAGCTTTCTTGCCGTTGGTCGATTGCCAGAAACTCGGCGCGCGCGGCGCAGCGACTGCAGCGCTCATCGCGGATTTCCTGATCGATAACCTGTCCGATTCGTGTTGATCACGCTTCCCTTCTCTTCGTCCATGCCTCGCCCTGGGTTGTGCGCTGTCGCCGCTCGGCTCAGAAGCCGGACACGCGAATGCGCCCAACAATCAGGGGATGCTCTGACTCGCAAGGGCGAACCTTTATTATTGGTGCGCGGAAGAAGCACCGTCAACTGGGACTAGCCGTCCAGGCCGACGCTCCTTCGGAGCAAATTCGGCTTCCCCGAAAAGATATCCGTCCCAACATAGCTGAAATTTCGTGCTGAGCCGCGACCTGGCTACTGCCTATTGGCTCATGGCTACCGGCTGCGGCTGCCTTAGCCTGCACACGATGCGGGCGATCTGGAGCTCTTCTTCGCTGGGCAGGACGCGGACTTTAGCGCACAGATTCGGGTCCCCCGAGGTGATGCCGATGAATTCAAGCCCCTGGCAGATCCAGTTGCGGACAGCGCCGCTGTGTTCGCCAATCCCTCCTGTAAAAACGAGCAGATCGAGGCCGCCGAGCTCGGCGGCGTACCCGCCAATCCACTTGCGGACCGCGTGCGCGAAAACATCAATGGCCAGGCGGGCTTTTGCATCGCCCCTGGCAGCACACTGTTCAAGGAGGCGCATGTCCGATTCGCCCCCAGACAACGCCCCCAACCCGGAGTCATGGTTGAGCAGCGACTCGAGCTGATCGGCGTTGAGCTCCTCAGTCCGCATCAGGAACAGCACCACGCCAGGATCGAAGTCGCCGCTGCGTGTGGCCATGGGGATACCGCCAACCGGAGTCATGCCCATGCTGGTGTCGATCGATTCGCCGTTGCGAAGAGCGGCGAGGCTCGCCCCGGAGCCGAGATGCGCGCAGACCACGCGGGCCGGGATGTTCGGCTTCAGCCGCACCACGATCGATTCATACGAAAGCCCGTGAAATCCGTAGCGCTCGATGCCCATGTCGTACAGCCGCTGCGGCAACGGGAAGTGGCGCGCAACCTCCGGCATGGTGCGGTGAAAAGCAGTGTCAAAACACGCATACTGCTTTGCGTCCGGCAATAGCTTTTCGGTTTCGCGGATCAGCTTGAGCGCCGCGGGAATGTGGATGGGCGCGAACTGCGTGGCCGCTTCGAGCTTCTTCATCAGCGCAGGCGTGATGAGCTGGTGGTCGCGGAGGTTCGGCCCTCCGTGGACGACGCGATGACCGAGAGCGGTGGGTGTGTCGTGGCCAAAACGGTGAGCAGCGTCGAGGATTTCTTTGAGGGCGTGACCCTGGGAGTCAAGCTTGTAGGCTTCGTCGAGAAGCGACTTGCCCTTCGCATCCTCAATTTGCAGCTTGCCGTTGGAGTGGCCGATCCCGGAAGCTCCGCCGGCCAACAACAGCTCGGGGCTGCAGTCGTCCACAGGATCCCGGTAGAGGCCGAACTTTAGTGACGACGAGCCGCTGTTGACGGCCAGCACCAATTCATCGCCGGTTTTGCCCGGCTCACCGGAAGAGGCGGCAGTTTCTTCGGTCACATTCTCACTCAAAAGGGCCAGGTCCAGTTGCGGATTTCCGGTTTGTCGATCCCCCACGTGTGCGCGTAGTTCAGGCTGTCGGTGATCTGATCGCGCAGCCAGTCCTGGGTGTGAGAGCCAATATTGCGTAGCCGCGGGATGCGGTCGATGGTGTCGATGGCGAGGTTATAGCGGTCGATATGATTCAAAATCGCCAGCTCGAGCGGCGTATTGATGTTGCCCTTCTCTTTGTAGCCGCGGACGTGGATGTTGTCATGGTTATGGCGGCGGTAAGTCAGGCGATGGATGAGCCAGCGGATAGCCGTGGAAGTTGAAGATGACAGGCTTGTCACGGGTGAACAGGGAGTCGAAGTCGCGATCCGACAGCCCATGCGGATGCTCGCTTTGGGTTGCAGACGGAAGAGATCCACGACATTGATAAAGCGAATCTTGATGTCAGGAAAGTGCTGCCGCAGGATCGCGACAGCCGCCAGCGCTTCCATGGTCGGAACGTCGCCCGCGCATGCCATCACCACATCGGGGTCGCTTCCCTGGTCATCGCTGGCCCAGTCCCAGATGCCGATGCCTTTGGTGCAGTGGCGGATCGCGTCATCCATGGCGAGGTACTGGAGGTGGGGCTGCTTGTCGGCCACGATCACGTTGACGTAGTCGCTGGACTGCGCAGGCAGTGGTCCGCGACCGAGAGCAGGCAGTTGGCGTCCGGGGGCAGATAGATGCGGGTGACCTCGGCGCTCTTGTTCGCCACCACGTCAAGGAAGCCGGGATCCTGATGGGTAGAAGCCGTTGTGATCCTGACGCCAGACGACGGACGTGATGAGCAGATTGAGCGAGCGAAACGGCGGCCCGCCAGCGCAGCTCCTTCTTCGATTTCTCCAGCCACTTGGCGTGCTGGTTGAACATCGAATCGATGATGTGGACGAACGCTTCGTAGCGTGGAGAAGAAGCCGTGGCGCCCAGTGAGCAGGTATCCCTCCATCCAGCCTTCCAGTGTGTGCTCGCTGAGCATCTCCATCACGCGGCCCATCCGGCGCGATCTCCGTGCCGTCGGCGTCCTCAGGCAGGATCGGCTGCAATCCATGTCTTCTGGCTGGCTTCGTAAATCGCCTGCAGCGATTCGAAGCAGTTTCGTCCGGGCCGAAGACGCGGAAATTGTTCATGGTTCGCCGCATCACGTCGCGCAGAAATTCGCCGAGGACCTCGGTGGGCTCCGCCGTACGTGGTGCCGGGCTTGTCGACCTTGCAGGCGTAATTGCGGAAGTCCGGCATGCGCAGCGGCCGCCGCAGTATCCCGCCGTTGGCATGCGGATTAGCACTCATGCGGCGCTTCCCTTCCGGATGCAGCGCGCTGCAGCTCGGGCACCGGACTTCCCTTCTCGTCGAACAGCTCTTCCGGGCGATAGCTGTGCAACCAGTCTTCGAGCTGGCGCAGGTGTTCAGGATTCTCCGGGACATCGAGAATGGGCACCTGATGCGCGCGCCAGAAGCCTTCAACCTTGTGCCCGTCCACTTCCTTCGGACCGGTCCAGCCTTTGGGCGAGCGCAGCACGATCATCGGCCAGCGCGGCCGATCCCGCATCACCCCGATAGCTTGCCTGTCGCGCTCGCTGCTGGATCGCGCGAATCTGCTGCACGCAATGCTCGAGGTCGCGGCCATGGTCTGATGCATTGTCGGTGGGTCGTCGCCTTCGACAATATGCGGCATCCCAGCCGTATCCGCGCACAAGATCTTCCAGATCCTCATGAGGAATGCGCGCCAGCAGCGTGGGATTGGCGATCTTGTAGCCGTTCAGATGCAGCATCGGCAGCACCGCGCCGTCGCGAACCGGATTGAGAAACTTGTTGCTGTGCCAGGCAGTGGCCAGCGGTCCGGTCTCCGCTTCGCCATCGCCGATCACGCAGGCAACAATCAGGTCAGGATTGTTGAAAGCCGCGCCGAATGCATGCGAGAGGCTGTAGCCCAGCTCGCCGCCTTCGTGGATCGACCCCGGCGTCTCCGGCGTGCAGTGGCTGCCGATGCCGCCAGGAAACGAAAATTCGCGGAAGAATTTGCGCAGGCCTTCGAGGTCCTGGCTCTTGTCGGGATAAATCTCCGAATAGGTGCCCTCCATCCACGCATTCGACAGCATCGCCGGCGCGCCGTGCCCCGGCCCGGCAGATATAGATCACGTCGAGGTCGTATTTGCGGATCAGGCGATTCAGGTGCACCCACAGAAAGGTCTGGCCGGGGTCGGTGCCCCAGTGGCCGAGCAAGCGCTTCTTGATGTGCTCCGGCTTCAGCGGCTCCCGCAACAGCGGATTGTCGTAGAGGTAAATCATCCCCGCGCACAGGTAGTTGCACGCGCGCCAGTAAGCGTCCATCTGGCGGAGTTCTTCGACGGTGAGGGCTTCGGGAAGAAGGGCCACAGAGGCGGTCATAAAGGACCTCGATTCTGCCGTTGGGCGGAAAATTGCGTCCTGGATTTAACAGTAAGATGCGCGACGGCGGGTGTCGAGGCGCAGAGTGTGAAAATACGAACAGCAGCCCGTCGCCGGTACCCGGTGGCGAGACTTGGCCCGGCATCAGCGAAAGTCAGGATTCAAGCCGGCTCGATGCCCGCAATTTCCAGTTCGAGGCCGCCAAACTCCGGATGATCGTTCTCCCGCAATCGCCAGGCCAGATCGATGACGGAATCGGGGCCGAGCTGCATCTCCTGCACGCGCCCGCCAGGTTCCAGCCGACGGCGGAAAACGTCATCCCCTTCGCCCAGCGAGCGAGCTCGCCGACCCGTTTCACAACCCGCAACCGCACGTGCTTCTCTTTCATAATCATCGGTGGCGCGAGCACCCGAACGCCGCGAGAGACGAAAACCGGCTCCTCGTTGCCCATGCCGTAGGGCTCCAAACGGCGCAGCCAGTTGAACAGCGCCGGCGTGATCTGATCGAGCGGCAGTTCACGCTCGCATTCGAGGGGATTGCCCAGGTCCTCTTCGGCCAGATGATCCGCAGCCCAGGCGGCAAGCCGCGTGCGCAGCTCCTCGACGCGATCCGACGGCAGCGAAAACCCAACCGCATGTGCATGCCCGCCAAAGCGCGTGAAGATTTCGTGGCAACTCTCGATGGCTTCGAGCAGATGAAACGCCGGAATCGACCGCCCGGACCCATACGCCTCACCATCTTCCCGTGTGACCACAATGGCCGGTTTGCCGGTCTGCTCCACGATGCGTGAGGCGAGGATGCCGATGACGCCACGGTGCCAACCCTCACCATCGATGACGATCGACCGCGCATCGCGGAAACAAGGCTCGTCGAGGCGCGCGGAAATTTCTCCCATCATCGCCGCCTCTGTCGCGCGCCGCTCCTGGTTCAGTCGCTCCAGCTGCGCCGCGAGATCGTTGTCGCGCGGTTCTGGTCGCGGGTCGTGAAAAGCTCGATCACCTCTCGTCGCCACATCCATGCGCCCGGCCGCATTAATTCGTGGCGCCAGACGGAAAGCCACATCAATCGGAGTCAGCGGGCGCCGTCGCCGTTCGATCTGCGCTTCCTTCATGAGCGCCCTCAGACCCACGCCTACCGGCCGCCGCAACTCCGCAAGCCCAACCGCAACGAAAACCCGATTCTCCCCCAACAACGGCACGGCATCGGCAATCGTCGCAATCGCCAGCATCTTCAAAAACGACGGCAGAATCTTCGCCCGCGCGCGATCCCGGTCCCATGCTTCGAGCAGCGCCTGCGACAGCTTAAACGCAACGCCGGCTCCGCACAGATGCCGGCAGCCGTAGCGGCAGTCGGGCTGGTTGGGATTGAGAACAGCCAGTGCGCGCGGCAGTCCGAGTTCCGCCTCGGGCAAATGATGATCGGTGACGATCAGGTCGAGCCCCACCTCCGCAGCAGCTTCAGCAGCAGCGAAAGCGCGAATGCCGGTATCGACGCTGATGACCAGCCGAATTCCTTCCCTCGCGAGCGTTCTCAAGAATCTCCCGTTGCATCCCGTACCCTTCGCGCAGCCGATGCGGAATGTGGAAGCGCGCCTCGCCGCCCAGCATCTCGATCGCCGTCTTCAGCAGCACCGTCGCCGTGGTGCCGTCCACGTCGTAGTCGCCGTAAATGAACACCGGCTCCCGAGCCGCAATCGCCCGCTGAATTCGCTCAACGGCGCGATCCATGCCCAGCATCGAATACGGATCGAGCAGGTGGTCGATGCGCGGGTTGAGAAATGCATCGGCCTCGGCGGCGGTTCCAATGCCGCGCGCAAAAAGCAGCTCAGCGATCAGAGGCGGAACGCCGGCTTCACGAGCCAGGCTCGCAGCTTCTTCGCCGCACTCCGCGAGAAAAAATCCAGCGTTGTGGCGGCCGCGAAGCGACGGGCACGGCAAGCGGTTCCGCGCTGTTTGCGGCGGCGCAGTTTCCGAAGGAATGGCCGCACTGTTGTTCAGGACCGGATCGACGCTCGACAAGAGGTTCTCAGGGCTGCTCGTCTTCGTCGTCATCTTCAAAGACGATGTTGCTCAGGTCGCCCACCGCATCCAGCAGCTGCTGATACCGGTCGTACCATTCGGTCGAAGTCTGGTAGAGGAACATGATGCCCTGGTGCGGGAAGCCCAGCTGCAGGTGTCCAACCTTGCCGATGTGGTTCACCAGCGACTGCGCTTCATCGAGCTCCGATGCGCTGCTGGCCTCGTCGATCGTGTACTCCTGCTCCTGCACTTCCTCGATCAGGATCTCGACGTCCTCTTTTTCCAGCACCTCGTCGCTCATGGTAATAAAGGTGGCGCCGGCCGCCTTGGCGGTTTCGACAAAATCCTTCCAGCTGTCAGGATTGCCCTCGTCCTCCCACAGGATCGACGGCAAGTCGTCGCCGGCATGCGCAGGCACGCGGCGGATGCCATGGCCCTCGATAAAGGCCACCATGTCGTCTTTGGTCGACGCGAGATTGTCGACGTGCATGGAGAAGGGGTTCATTCGGAAGACACAAGTGTATCCGAAACTACCGTGCACGACACGAAAGTTGCCGCTCGCGAAACCAGTCGGGTTGCCAGCGGCACTTTCCCGGATGTAGGGCCGAAGAGCTGCTCTCCCGGTTAGTGGGCGTATTTGTTGATCACCGTGATCGCAACCACGATAAGAACGATCGCCGCAAGCAGACCCGAAAATGCCATTGTTCCCAGACTCATAATCCTCTCCTGTTCGTTCCGTGCGCGGTGGAAATGTTTTTAAGCGCCGCGCATGCCGATGGAACTTCAGAGGATAGTGCCGAACCGGAAGCGCCCTCAGTGATGGCGGTCACGCCGGTTGGCGAAGCGGGTTACGAGTAGGGTGCCGGCCGGGAACGACCCACAGGCGCACGATAAAATGGGCGGCAGAATGCGTCGCGCGACGGCAGGCTGGCTGGTTCTCATTGGGATTGCCGCGGCCCTCGGGGCCAGCTTCAGTGCCTTCCCTGCGGCCTCCGCGCAGCGCCTCCGCTCGCCATGGGATGGCGAAACCGTCACGCCCACCGACGCGCCCTATACCTGCCCCGCGCCGCCCGCCTTCGCCCCAACCCTGCCGCCCATCAGCGGCTTTTACACCGACAAGCAGTACTCCATCATCGATCCAAAAGCGCAGGCGGCGTACGAGCAGATCAACGCCGCTCCAACCCATCTTTGGCAGTACGCAGCAGCGGCCGCCGACGCCTGGCGCTTCACAGGGAGCCGCGAGGCCGCGCGGTGCGCGTATTCGCTCCTGGCCGCGGCGGCCCAGGCCGATGCGTGGGATGGCAAGATGCCCGACAACAACGGCGTCTACACCCAGAACTGGCTGCTCAGCGGCACGGCACTCGCGTATCTCAAGGTGCGCGACGGCGGCGTGGGCACTCCCGCCGAGGAGAAGGCAATCCAGCAGTGGTTCGACAAGCTGGCCGGCCGAGTCGGCGAGTACTTCGAAATGTCCGCCAGCCGCCCCGGCTCCGATGCCTGGAACAACCACGTCTACTGGGCCGGACTCGCCATCGCGGCAGACGGCGTCGCCAACAACGACCAGGATGCGTTCCTGTGGGGACTCGCGACGTATCGCCGGGGCATCGACGCCATCCAGCCTGACGGCTCGCTGACCGCGGAAATGGGACGAGGCCAGCGCGCGCTGCACTACCAGATCTACGCTCTCGACGCCCTGATAATCATCGCCGAACTCGGCGAGGCCAACGGCATCAACCTCTATGCCGAACGCGACGGCGCCATTCACCGGCTGGTGGCGTTCAATATGGCGGGGATGAAAGACCCCTCGCCGATCGCCGCACGCACCGGGATAAAACAGGTAGGCGTTGGGGAGAACGGCGGCCCGCCGTATTCGGGGCTCGACATTGGCTGGGCCGTTCCCTGGGTCGCGCGCTTCCCGGATTCTCAGCTCTCGGCATGGATCGCCCAGGCGCCCTGGGTCAACTTATCTTCATGGGGTGGTGCGCCTCCGGATGGTAAGTCGAGCCCGGGTCCGGCTTCAGGTCCACAGGCCGAATTTGAGGCTGCGTTGCGCCACAAAGTTCAAGCCGCCTTCGACGCTCAGTTCCCTGCCACCCGCGCCAAAATTGCCGGCTTCTTCGGCCAGTGGTGCGCATACGGGAATCCCGCCTGGAAATCGTCCATTGTCGACTGCGGCAACCTGGTCGCGCTAACCACGCAGACCGGCGACACCTCGACCGGCGAGGCGAAAGCAGCCAATGTTCTCATCGCCCGGGCCTGGGGACCAGTCGTCGGAACGCTGACCCCGAACGGAAGCCAGATCGACTGGACCAACGGAACCTATTGGGCGAAGTGCGACGCGCCCGCGGCAGCTTCAAGAACGCACCTCGCCGGAACGTGGTACGCGAACGGGCTGCCACTCGCCTCGACCATCCGGCAACACGGTGACAATCTCGAACTGGATAACGGCCAGGGCGGAACAGGTACCGGCTCGGTCGACTTCAGCTGGACACCTGACCACGGACTGGAACGGCCAGCGCATCACCGCCGATGTGACCGCCGACGGCAACCACATCAACTGGGACAACCACACTTACTGGACGCGCGCCTCGGTCTACGAAAAACAGAGTATTGGTTCAGCAGCCGATCATGGCAGTTCCAAATGACAATCGAGGTTCGCACTGACGATCAATTTCCCAAATTGAAGCGTCGTCCGCTCTCGGTACCCGATTCCCGGCGAACCTCAGCCGGCCGCCTGATCATGGGTACCCCCTCCCCTGGGGCAGAACTGCGGGACGGTTGCTGATTCCACGAGGTTTGGTTGGGGGGTAGTTGGGGGTTACCCCTGGAAGTTATAGACCTAACAATAACGACCTGAGCACTCGTCCTGATTGCGGCAACGACTTTGGTTGAGAACGATGAAGCGGCATCCATTGGGCCTCGGACAAAGGAAAAGGCCGCCCTGAGGCGGCCTTTTCCTTTTCTACCTTATAAGTTCAGTATAACACGTTCGACGGGGTCATCGCGCCAACTTTGTGAGGAGATATAAAGATATAAGTGGCGTGTTATGAGGCGTGTGCCATTTTGGGAAGCGCGTCGCTCTTGACAGATTCTCCACATTTGGGTGGGAAGAGCCAGGGAGCGGTCAGCGATCGATCGCGCTAGGCAGCCTACATCGCCGTTCGCCACCAGGGAGACTTCTCCATAGTGATAAACCCGGTCGTGCCGCCGCGCGCGAGCCACAGATCGTAATAGGTGTTCGACTCGAAGGTGTTGCACGAGGGCCAGGTGCTGTCGGTGCGCAGCGTCGTGGGGCCTTCGGGGCCGGAAAAGGTGATCTCACCGCTGCCGCAGGAGACGACCTTCTGCTTGGTCATGCGAAACGTGGCGCCCTGAGGACGAACGTCCTGCGCGACGTCATTGGCGAACTTCGTGATGAACAGGACGCCGACAATCACCACCGTCCACATGAGGATCTTTTTCATGATCCAGGAGCCGGCAGCAGAATGCAGGCCGGAACACATCATTCTGTCATTGCGGTGAACAAGACACAAGAAGAGTAGGCGGGCGCGAGGACACAGGACGCAGAATACAGGACGCAGGACACAGAAGGCAGAGTCCGGAGCGCAAGTGAGGGAACCCACCCCCCTCCCCCCTCGGGACTGCGGCAAATCATTGATTCGGCTCCGGTTGCTGGAGCACTGTTCTGTTGTGTGGCATCCTATTGAAAGCAAAGGATTTGGTAGGAAGCGTCGGGCATCTGTCGCGGCGGCGTAAATCCTTCGTTTTCAGTGAGTTGCCGGAGGGTTGTTGGGGACTGCGGCATGCCATTGAGCAGAAAGGAGTTCGACAGAGCCTCCGGGTCGGGCAGTGTCGGAGATTGCGGCAACCTCCTGAAAAGAAGGGCTTTGATCGTGCCCCTGCCCCTGAGGGCGGTGCAGAGACGCGGCATGAAAGAACCTCCGAAAACAGCCAGTGGCGGGTGGCCGGTGAATCCGAGTAGTGATGAAAAAGCCTCGCGGAGTGCGCGAGGCTTTTTCGTGGACCTGGTTATCGAATCATGACCAGTTTGGCAGAGTGGACTTCACGAAGGCAAGGGAAAACGGAAAGGATGGGAGTTACGAAGGTCAGGGAGTGGGGAGGGATTCCCGTTTTGGGAAAGGCGGGAAGGGGGTCGGTCGTGTCGGCGTGCCCATGAGGGCACGCGAGTCGCGACCGACCCAGGGAGGGCGCTTCGCGCCAGCTTTTTCGTCGGGACCAGGGATAACCTGAAGCTCTTCGGCAGCGCGCAGGAGCGAGGAGCACCAGCACATCGGCACTCCCCGCCCGCCCCTCACTGCGTGGTCGCCGTCACCCCCGTTGGCGGATTCGGCGCCGTCGACACCGCCGCCAGCGACTGCCACTGTGGTGTCGTCGCGTCCGTTCCCGGAAAACCGAAGGGCGGCGCTCCGGCGTTCAAAAACGTCCGCGTGGTCGGCGTTCCGCAGTTGTCCACGTACCAGCCGATCAGCCGATCGGTGCCGATTTCCGTCGCAAACACCAGCGTGCCATTCGGCAGATAGGTGAAGCTCTGCGGTTTGTTGTTCGGCAGCGTCTCCATCAGTTGCTTCGAGTAGAGCGGCGGTTCCATGATCGGTTCAGGATGCGGCACGCCCCAGCTCAGCACATCCAGCTCTCCCTCCTCCGCCTTGTACTCCAGGAAATTCCCGCCGTAGCCGTACCCGGAATACTGTGTCTTGCCGACGGGCGTGCCGATCAGATAGTTGCCCGTCGGCATCACCGCCGCCGTCTTCGGAGCCGGGTCGGTCGTGATTCCCTCCCCCAGCGGCTCCCAGGTGTTGTCCTTGTATTGCTGGATACCGCCCTCGGTCACGCCCAGCAGGGTTCCGTCTTTCGCCATCCCGATGCCTCGCAGCAGCGCATTCCCCACCACCGTCGAAGCCCGCCAGTCGCCGCTGTAAGGAGCCGGCAGTTCGAACACCGCCCCCGCCGTATCCAGACCCATCAGTGTGCCGTCGGGTTTCGCCGCAATCGACACGATCTTGTGCGTCGAGGCATAGCCGGCAACCGCCTGCCACGCTCCATCAGGATCGACGGTCTTGCTGTAGAGTTTCCCATCCCGTCCCATGCCGTACAGCACCACCCCGCCCAGTCCCGCCGCGGGCTCCGGCTTGCACGGCGGCGGAGGAGGAACCGGCGGCGCATCCACATAGGCCTTGTCCCGGTCGCGATCCGGAATGCTCGGGCCGCCGTTCAGCTGGTAGGTCGTCTTCAGGTGGTCGTCCAGGTCATCGCACGCGTTTTTGCCCGTGAAGAACTCGTAGCCGCGCCGCAGCAGCCCGCCGCCGACCGCATCCGCCGTCGCCTTCACGTAATCGCACACCGACCAGCCCATGCGCCTGTTGCCCCAGTCGCCTTCGTAGGCATAGAGCAGGTTGGCGTACTTCAGGTCAGCCGCATCCTGCACCTGGCGCCACGTCTCCCAGCGGATACCGGCGTCGGTGTCGTCGCTCATCAGGTCGCCGGCGGCCACAAGATAATAGTGTTCGCCCGGCTGCGCCCAAATGCCGTGCGAGCCCTTGGCGGAATAGACAATCGGGTGGTCACCCTCCCACGCGAGGAACCACGGTCCGCGCCCCGCGACGCCGGTCAGAAAATCGCTCAGCTGGTACGCCTTCACCGTGGACTCCCACTTCACCTCTCCGCTCTCGGGATCGGTCACCGGCAGGTACGTCGAAGCGCTGAATTGGCTCCCCGTTTGCGAGTTGCTGTGCGCGCCCACATGCACAGAAGCCGGTTTGCCGCCGGCAAAGCGAATCGTCATCAGCTCCCAATCCGCCACGTGGTCGTCGAAGACCTTGCGCCCGAAAGGAGAAATGCAGTTGCCACTCACCACAAACAGCGGACAGCCGCCCTTGCCCTCGTTGTAGGGGTAGAAGGTGTTGTATTGCGCTGTGAATGCCCCCGGGTTGATGTAGTCGTAGACAAACACATACACCGGCACCGGAGCGCTGGCCGTCGGCTTGCGGCCGTGAAAGAAAGGCTGCACGTCGTATTCGTTGCGCAGCGGCGTGTTGGTGGTCATGATGCACCGAGCATCATCGTGCGGGCCGCCGTAGCCATAGGGCGCCAGATCGGTGGCGGTAATCTGCATCAGCCCCTTGCTCATCCGCTGGCCGTCGCACTCCATATGCATGCCCGCGGCGTAGTTCTCCAGCGTGTCCGGCAAAAAACTCTCGTCCTTCGAGAGATAAATCAGAGGAGCGTAGGCCTGGATGGTTTGAAACACCTGTTGCCATTCGGTCCGCTGTTCCTCCTGCTGAGCAGAACCGGAACAGGGCGTAAGAGCGAAGAGCGACGCGGCCATGGCACATCCAAGTGCCCTGGCGAAGATCGACCGGTGGTTCATGGCGAATTCCTCGCTGGAAGAAAAATAGGCAAATCGGGGAAAGGGCAATTCGCCGCTTCAAGGGAGAAGCCTGGCACTTGAATCCGGCGGGTAGGTTGGAAAGCCGGGGAAGCGGGCAGACGAAGCCTAGCAGGGTGACGTATGAAACGCAAACGCGCTGGATCGTTGCGTTCACCGTGGCTGGCAGTCGGGTGATTCTCGAGGAGCACGATGCAGAAACGCTGACTCTTCTCAGAATTTCTGGATGAAAGGCCTAAGGAATCTAATCAGTATCCCGTCCTGAAAGGGCACAGCTTTAGCTGTGCCGTATCTCGGCGGGTCGCAGGTAGAGCATTGACCTAAACCAGGCCTGGCGGCTACTCCGCGCGCAACGCTTCTACCGGATCAACCGCAGCCGCGCGCCGTGCCGGCAGATAGCTGGCAACCACGGCTACCGCCGCCAGCAGCGCAACCACCGCAGCATAAGTCACCGGATCGACCGGGCTGATGCCAAACAGCATCGACTTCATCAGCTGCGTCAGCCCCGCCGCCGCAACCAGGCCAAGCACAATACCGAGTGCCGATCAGCACCAGCGCCGACCGCACAAACATCCAGCGCAGCTTCGCCGTCTCGCGCGCCCAGCGCCAGCCGGATGCCGATCTCGCGCCGCCGCTGCGCCACCGAGTACGCGATCACGCCATAAATGCCCACGATGCCCAGCAGCAGCGCCATCGAACCGGCAATGGCCAGCATCACCAGCGTGAACGACGTCCGCGCCATCGACGCGTCGTAGATTTCCTGCCATCGTCTCCGGCGACGCAACCGGCAGGTTGCCGTTCACCGACCACACCGCCTGCTGCACCTCGCGCAGAAACCCTTCGTTTCCGGCGTTGGCGCTGTGAATCGCATAGGTCACATACCGGCCACGTCGACCATGGCTTCGGCGTCTTGATCCATGGATCCTCGTTCATCGCGCCCCAATAAACCGACCGCCGGCGCCGGGTGATCGAGCCCGTTGTGCCGCACGTCCTCGACCACTCCGATCACTTCCTGCCAGGGCTTCCATTTTCGGTCTCTGCCGTGATCCTCTTGCCCACGGCCGCAGCGGCCGAACCCCACTCCTCGCGCGCAATGCTCTCCGACACCATGCAACCGACTGATGCATGGCTACAGATCATCCCACGTGAAGTCGCGTCCAGCGACATTACGCGCGTGCCCATGGCGTGAAAATAGCCCGGCGATATGTTGTTGAAAAGCCGCAACGGAGCAACGTTATCATTGTAGTGCTTGCCCTCGACGAAAACATTGTTCCAGTCCGGCTCAATGCCCTGCATCGGCGCCGCGCTCGCAAAACCAACTCCACTAACGCCTGGCAGAGCCGCGAGCTTGTCCGCGATGTCGTTCTCGGTTCGCAGCACGAGTTTCGGATCCTGGAATCAGCGAATCCGGAATGGAGATGCGGATCGTCTGCACGTGCGCGGCATCCGCGAATCCAGGATCGACGGTGCGCATCCGCATCGAAGGTCCGGATCATCAGCATTGCCGCTCACCAGCAGCACCAGGGACATGGCCACCTGCGCCACCACCAGCACATTGCGCGACCGGTGCCGCTCGCGGCTCACGCTCGCCGTGCGTCCGCCCGTCCGGGTGAGCGAGTGCCGCGCCCACGCATATTTCACCGCCGGAATCAGCCCCAGGAAGAACCCGGCAAAACAGCGCCAGCGCCAGCGTGAACCCCACCGACCGCGCGTCGAGAGAAATCTCTGTCAGCCGCGGCAGATCTGGCCGGGCCCATCTGTGCCAGCAGGACCGCAACCCCCATAAGCAACGGCCACCGCCAGCGCTCCACCGCCAAGCCCCAGCGTCACGCTCTCCAGCAGCAGTTCCCGCGCAATGCGCAGCCGCCCCGCACCCAGCGCCGCGCGAATCGACAGCTCCTGCTGCCGCGCCTCGGCCCGCACCAGCAGCAAATTCGCCAGGTTGGTGCACGCAATCAGCAGCACCAGCCCGATGGTCGCCATCACCACCCACAGCATGCTCGCCACGTTGCCGATCACCTGCTGCTTCTCAGCGGCTCGAGCGCCGGCGTGATCCTCCAGTTCCGGTACCAGTGCGGGTCGCTGCCCGGCCCGTTCGTCCACGAGTCCATCCACACTTCGATCAGCCGCCGCACATCCGCGTTGGCCATCGCGATCGACGACCCCCGGTTTCAGCCGGCCGACACTCTGATACGCAAAACCTGGCGAGCATTTGCATGCGTCCGGTCGAAGGCCAGCGGCACCAGCAAATCGAACTGCCGATCCACCACCCGAAATCCACTGCGGCATCACGCCGACGATCGTGCGCGGCTGCGAATCCACCTGAATCGTGCGCCCAATCACGCTGCGATCTCCGCCGAAACGCCGCTGCCAGTAGCCGTAGCTCAGCATCACCGACTTCGCGCCGCGCGGATCCTGATCGGCATCGTTGAACCACCGTCCGGCCACCGGCGGCACGGCCAGCGTCTCCAGCAAGCCGTCGCTCACACATCAGCGTATGCACTTCTTCCGGTTGCGCAAGGCCGGTCACGTTGGCGGTCGCTGGGATCCAGACCCCCATCGAGGCCGAGCGTCCGATTGTGCTCGGAAAACGTCAGATGCATCGACGCCGAGAGCCGCAGCCCGCTGTCGAAGCTCGTGCCAGGCCGGCCGCGCCCGGAGCGCTCCAAGCCGCAGCGCCACCAGCCGATCCGCATCGGGATAGGGAAGCGGCCGCAGCACCACGCTGTTGATCACGCTGAAGACCGCCGTGTTCGCGCCAATCCCGATGGCCAGCGTCAGCAGCACCGTCGTTGTAAATCCCGGCGCCTTCGCCAGACGCCGCAGCGTCAGTTTCCAGTCCGCCAGCAGCTGCTCGATCCGCCGCCACTGCCATTCTTCGCGGCTCCGCTGCGCCTGCAGCGTCGGATTCCCGAATTCCCGCCGCGCGGTTTGCGCCGCCTGCTCGCGCGACATCCCTTCTTCGACCAGCTCATCGGTGCGCTCCTCGATGTGCTCCTCCATCGAGACCGCCAGATCTTCGTAGCGCCGGCTACGGCTGAAGACTCTCCAGAAACGCCGCATCGCTGTCTCCTTATCTTTCGGCCAGCGCCAGCACGCGCGAGATGCCAGCAAACATGGATACGAAGCTGGCCTTTTCCTGTTCCAGGTGTTTCAGGCCGGCTTTGGTGGCGCGATAGATGCGCGTCGGCCTGCCCTTGGCCGAGATTCCCGCCTCGGCTTCGAGCCACCCTTCGCGCAACATTCTCTGCAGAGCCGGATACAGCGAGCCCTCCTCAATCTGCAGCAGGTCATTGGAGACAGCCTGAATGTGGCGCACAAGCGCGTATCCATGCATGGGCTTGCGCCTGAGCGACTGCAGGATCATCAGCTCCAGCGCGCCGGGAAACAGGTCGCGGCGCTCGGGCTTTTTCTCCGATGCTTTTGCCATGCCGTAATCATGGCATTAAATACCTATTTACGGAATAGCATTGTGACGAAAAGTCTCAGAGCAGGAGGCAGAACACAGGATGCAGGACGCGGCGTCGAGCATGGCGCGAATCAGCCGCCAGTCAGATTTGTGTCAGGGCACGACTCAGGATGCATGTGCCCCACCCCCCTCCCTGTGGGTATGTGGCAAGTAATTCATTCTGAACACTCCGCGGGGTACTGTGTTTCGGGTATTACCCCGGGGGACAGGTTACAGGTGACAGGTTGCAGGTTACAGGTGACAGGTTGCGGGTTACAGGGCGCCGGGCCTTCATCGGTTGATTGGAAACTGTGATCAGGATCGGGGTCGTCGGAGACTGGAGTGCGGAGCTTGCGGCAGGATCGGCAGCAGAATTCGGATTGAGGTCCGAGGCAGGTGGGGTTGTTAGACTCGCAGAGTGGATTCTCGGCCTCCTCTTCGGATTTCTGGGTGGCCTTTTTGCGGCGGCCGTTCATTTTGTCGAGGTGTTCCTGGACGAGGGTTTGGTAGCGGGTGCATTTGGGGCAGTCGCAGGGGAGTCCGGATTCGTGAGCCGGCGGAGGGGGCGGAGGGGTGCGCGGCGGCGCGTCCCAGTTGGGAAATGGTTGAGGCGGCGGGGCGGGGTGGTACGGGTCGAGGTAGCGGTGCTCGGGCGCGGGCTGGTTGAGGCCGAGGTCGTCGCGGTCCCGGAGGGCCCAGACTTCTTCGGTGGTGGCGGGGACGTGGCAGAGGTGGTTGAGGTTACAGGTGACAGGTTGCAGGTTACAGGTGAGGGAGCCGGTGGCCTGTGGCCTGTGGCCTTTTTTCAGGTTGCAGGTTACAGGTTGCAGGTTACAGGTGACGGAGTCCGGGTCGGGGTCGAGGCTGATCATGGCTTCGTGATCGAAGCCGATGCGGTGGACTTGTTCGCCTTCGGGTTCCGGGGACTTGAGACGGGCGGGGCGCGGGAGGGTGAAGGCGGCGACCTGAGCGGCCCAGATAGCGGCCTTGGCGCGGGCGGGGTCGACGCGGTGGGAGAGCAGGCCGTGCACGATCTGGCTCATGACGAGCTGGATGGAGGCGTGATCTTCAAGGAGGGGGATGGAGATGTGGTCCTTATCGGCGAGGGCGGGATGACGGTAGTTGAAGTGGGAGTGGCAGAGGTGGAGGCCGTCGAGGGCGAGGCCTCGGCAGCGGTGGCCGTTGGTTTTGATGGCGCGGCAGTGGGGACGGGGCTGGTTACAGGTTACAGGTGGCAGGTTACAGGTTACAGGTGGCAGGTTACAGGTTACAGGTGGCAGGTTACAGGTTACAGGTGGCAGGTTACAGGGTTCGGATGAGGGTACAGCGTGCGGGGTACAGGGTGCGGGGTCGGGGCTAAGTTCAGTGGTGGTGGCTGTGACTTCGGCGGGGTTGATGGGAGAGGTGGACATCGTGGTTCCTTTCCGGAGAGCGTTCGGCGCTCGGCGTTCAGTGTTCAGAACCCACTCAAGCCAAAAGCGGGCTTGAATGGGCCACCCAAACGAATTTGGGCAGCAAAGAAAAAGCCTCGCGGGAAGCGAGGCTTTCGTGGACCTGGTTATAGATCATGAGTAGTTTGGCTGAGTGGACCTGGGCGTGGCAAGGGGGAAAAGAGGGTTAGGGGTTACGAAGGTCAGATTTGGGGCCGGATTCCCGTTTTGGGAAAGGGATTGGGGGCGCTTACGCGCCGCCTTTACGGCATGACTGAAAGTCATGCCCTGATACAAAGGCGGCTTGGGGAGTGTTTTGCGGAACCCCACTCAAGCCAAAAGATGGCTTGAATGGGCCACGAGTCTCCGCATGGTTATGACTTGGGTGCCGAGTCCGCCTTTTTGTGCTCCGTGAAGGTGTGTGCCTGATGACAGCTCACACACGTCTTGCCTTTCATGAATGGATCGGACTTGAGTTGTGCCACCTGATCGGAGTGACAGGTGTCGCATGTGCTTACCGCCGGCAGGCCGGCGAAGTCCGGTGCTGTGGTCTCGCCATGGCACACGGTGCATTCGACACTGTTGGCGGCATGGGGGCTGGCTTTCCATTGGTCGTAGATCGCCTTGTGGCAGGTGGCACAGGTATCCCCGGCAGGAATGAGCCGATGGAAGACATGCGTGGCTTGATCCTGCTGAGCCATGGCAGGTTGGACGGCGATAGCAAAAACGAGAAAGCCGAACAGGGTGAGACCGAACATGCGCGCAGAGAAACGATTCAAGGACAGACCTCCGGAGTACGGTCTTCAAGTATCGAACCCGGCGATGGTTGCAATCAGTGATACAGGTCACGGCTCAGGGGGGTGATCTGCGCACTGGCTCGCGAGGCCTTTTGCGCAAGGAATGTGATCCCGACTCAGCAATGCACTGGGGACACTCGTCTTCAGGGGTTAAAGCCCGTACCTTTTTGGCCTTTACGGGACGACTGAAAGTCGTGCCCTAATACAAAGCCACCGCTGTGCAAATCCGTGGAGTTCCACATCCGCCAGGTTGGGGCCTTTACGGCACCCGTTCGACGCGCTGCTCGCTTCGCTCACTGCTTGCTCAGGGCAGGCTCGTGAAGTCGTGCCCTAATACAAAGCCACCGCTGTGCAAATCCGTGGAGTTCCACATCCGCCAGGGCCGGGCAAATCCGTTCGACTCGCAGTCGCTCCACTCGGTGCTTGCTCAGGGTCGTGGGGCGCCCGAAAATGAGACGGGCTGAGTCCGAAGACCCAGCCCGTTGATGTTTTGGTTTCGAGCTACCGGCTACGAGCTACCGGCTACCAGCTCCGCCTAGTTATTGTTGCCGTCGTCGCGGCGATGCAGGGTTGGCTGATCGCTGCCGTTCTGCGCGGTCGAATCGGTCTGGTCGGGTGATGTGCTGGCGCGGCGGAGGGTCGGCTTGCCCTTCTTGTTGTCGATGATGCGGCGCTTGTTCTCGATGCGGGCCAGACGCTGCTTCACGTCGTTGAACTCCGAGGTCGTGACCAGGTACTCGTCTTTCGGAGGAAGAATCTTCGCGATCTCCTCTTCCGTGTGCTGGATGCGGTCAGGGGTCTGCGGATGGTTCTCAAAAACCTTGGCGACGGCGCCGGGCTTTTGCTTCTCGAGGTTCTGGATCTTCTCAAAGAAGGTGACGAAGGCCTGGGGGTCGTAGCCGGCGCGGTACATGTACTGCACGCCGAGGTAGTCGGCCTGGGCCTCGAACTCGCGGGAGAACTCGAGGAAGGTGATGGGAATCAGCAGCTGGGTCGCTTCGTAGATGCCGTAGCCGGTCCAGCTGTAGCCGGTCATCATGATGAGCGGGACCATACCGATCTGGGCGTAGTTGGCGCGGGTCATCTCGCGGGCGGCGTGGTGGGCGCAGACGTGGGCGGTTTCGTGGGCCATTACGCCGGCCAGCTCGGCTTCCTCGTCAGCGGCCAGGATGAGGCCGGAGTTGACGTAGAAGAAACCGCCGGGCAGCGCCATGGCGTTGATCTCGTCGGTGTCGATCACCTTAATGGTGAAGGGCACCTTGCAGTCGGAGTTCTTGACGATGTTCTGGCCGATGCGGTTGACGTACTCGGTGACGACCGGGTCATTGATGAACTTGGTGCTCTTCTCGATCTCGTCGGCGTACTGCTTGCCCATTTTGATTTCGGACTCGGTGGAGTACCAGTTGCCCATGCCGCGCGCGCCGATGTTGCGGGTGCCGACCGCGTTAACGTCTTCAATGGAGCCGGCGTGAACGCCGGGCATCATGCCGTCTTTATCCGGCTCAGCCTGCTTAAAGGGGTTGACGTTGGGGTCGATGGGGGGCTTGCCGTTGCTGGCCTCGACGGAATCGGGGTCGCCGGAGGCAGGCATGGGCGGAGCGCCGGAGGAGCAGATGTCGCCACCT
Source organism: uncultured Acidobacteriaceae bacterium (assembly GCA_963788905.1). Taxonomy (GTDB): domain Bacteria; phylum Acidobacteriota; class Terriglobia; order Terriglobales; family Acidobacteriaceae; genus Palsa-343. The sequence continues at coordinate 256,787 of CAWBIO010000006.1, read as the reverse complement.
TTGTCGGCTGGCCGGTGCAGGACGGGGCCAGGACAGTTGTCCGCGGTCTGGTCGTTCGCGGCGGGGGCGCTGGTCTGGGCGGGCGCCTGGAGGGTCGGCGGAGCCGAGGGGGTCTGGGTTTTGTCCTGGGTCTGGTCCTGCGTAGTCTGGGCGGCAGGGGCCTGCTGGGGAGTGGTCGAAGAGGGGTTCTGCTGCGCGTAAAGGCTGCCGGCTGCGACTGCCAGGGTGGCGCAAACGAAGAGGTTGACGGAAACTCTGGGGGTGGGCATGGCAGACCCTCCTGCTGGGCGGACGAAGCCCTGCTGCTCTTAGACGTAGTATGCGCCTTTTCGGTGATGATGCGCGCGCGAATTATTTCCCGGAGCCAGGGTACAGGTTTCAGGTTTCAGGTTTCAGGTTGCGGGTGATGGGACTCGTGCGACGCGGTTCGTCTTGCTGTGACCTGTCACCTGTCACCTGTAACCTGGTCAGTTGACTTGCTGGAGGCGCTCGATGAGCTTTTTTGCGAGGCTTTCACCGGATTCGGACCAGAGCAAGCGGGTGGAGATGCCTGCGTTCTTCTGAATAAGGTTGGTGAACTCGACCAGGCGGGCGACGTTCTCTTTGACGCGGTCGACGGCGTCCTTGTCGAGGTCGAGATCTTCGTAGAGAAACGGAGCGTCGAGGCCGAAGTCGACGCGGATGTGGCCGTTGGTTTCGTAGGCTCCCTGGTCGAACTCAGGGCCGAAGCCGATGATGCTGACGACGCGGGGCTCGTGGCGCCACATGGTGTCGAAGCCGGCGGCGGATTCAGGAACCCAGAGCTCCCAGACGAGCTCGAACTCCCAGGCGTAGTCTTCGTGGGCATTATCCATGGCGGCGGCGATGACGCGGCGAGGACTGGATTCCTCGTCGTCGGCTTCATGGCGGTAGACGCGCTGCCAGATGGGAGATTCGTTCCAGGAGATGGGATAGACGCTGGCGGCCGAGACTCGGGCGGAGCCGCCGACGGCGGCGAACTGCTCCATGACCTTCTCGAGCGCGACGGGGAGCGCCTGGAGGCGGAAGTTGGGGAACCAGAGGCTTAGGTAGAGCTGATCCACCACTACAGGTTACAGGGAACAGGTCACAGGTTGCAGGTTGCGGGTTGCAGGTGGGGGGTTGCAGGTTGCGGGTGGGAGGACCCTGGGTCACATGACCTGGGTAAGGCGAGTGCCCTCATTTGCCGGGTCCGGGAAGGCCTCTTCTGTGATTCACTCGCGATTGGAGAACAGCGGGGAACTAAATGGCTCACTCATTCCGGGAACTTGTGGTCTGGCAGCGTGCCAGGGAGCTGGCGGTGCTGCTCTATCGGCTTACCCGACAGTTTCCCCGCGAAGAGATCTACGGACTGACTGGGCAACTGCGTCGAGCCGGGGTGTCTATTGCGAGCAACATCGCGGAGGGCTCGGGACGAGGAACCAGAAATGACTATCGCAGTTTTCTGAGAATGGCGCGTGGATCAACTCTTGAAGCCCTGACGCAGCTCATCATCGCGCGCGATCTTGGATTCGGCGACGGCGTCAAGCTTGCTCAGGCAGAGAGACTGGCAGAAGAAATCAGCAAAATGCTCTGGGTCATCATCCAAAAGCTCTGATCTGTGACCTGTAACCTGCAACCTGTCACCTGTTACTCAATTCGCTCGTGGCGATAGCCGGCCGCGGTGAGGGCGGAGCGGATCTCTTCAATGTGGGTGGCGCCGCGGGTTTCGAGCGTGATGTCGATGACGGTGTCGCCGAGCGAGACGCCGTAATACGCGCGGTCGTAGGAGGTTTCGACGATGTTGGCGCGCTGATCGGCGATGATACGGGTGAGGTTGTGCAGGGCGCCAGGGCGGTCGGTGAGATGGATGCGGACGCGAACCCAGCGGCCGTCTTTGACGAGGCCGCGCTCGATGATTTTTGAAAGCAGGGTGACGTCGATATTGCCACCGCAAACCAGGACCGCGGTGCGCTCGTCCGTGAGAGCGGTCTTTTTCTGGAGAAGCGCGGCGAGAGCTGCGGCGCCTGCGCCTTCGGCGAGCGTCTTTTCGCGCTCGAGCAGGACGAGGATAGCGCTGGCGATTTCCTCTTCGTCGACGGTGACGAGCTGATCGACATATCTAGCGACCAGCGGAAGGGTTCGGTCGCCGGCGCGTCGGACGGCTATGCCGTCGGCGATGGTGGCTTCGGCGGGGATGGTGACCGGGTGGCCGGCTTCGCGGGCGCGGAGCATCGAGGGCAGGCGCTCGGTCTGAACGCCGATGACGCGGATGTTGGGGTTGCTCTCCTTAATAGCGCAGGCCACGCCGCTGATGAGGCCGCCGCCGCCGATGGGGACGACGACGGCTGCGAGGTCCGGAACCTGGTCGAGAAGCTCGAGGCCGATGGTTCCCTGCCCTGCGATGACTTCGTCGTCGTCGAAGGGATGAAGGAAAGTCAGCTGATCAGCCGCGCTTTGGCGGAGAGCTTCCGCGCAGGCTTCGTCGTAGTCCGCGCCGTGAAGGACGACTTCAGCGCCGTAACTGGAGGTGGCGGCAACTTTGACCAGCGGCGTCATGAGCGGCATGACGATGCGCGCACGGATGCCGTTTTGGCTCGCGTGGAAGGCAACGGCCTGGGCGTGATTGCCGGCGCTGGCGGCGATGACTCCGCGGCGGCTTTCGTCGGGGGTGAGGGTGAGGATTTTGTTGAGGGCGCCGCGCTCCTTGAAGGCTCCGGTGCGCTGCAGGTTATCGAGCTTGAGGAAGACTTGCTGGCCGGTCATCTCGGACAGGCCGGCGGAGTGGCGCGCGGGCGAGAGGTAGAGATGGCTCGCGATGCGTTCGCGAGCGGCCCGGATGGCGGGTAGGGTGACGGAGCTGTCGTGGTCGTCCAAGGTTAGTAGTTTCCCTTCTTGCGCAAAATGAAAAAGCCATCGACGCTTGGGGGCGCGATGGCTGGTTGGGTGCTGAATGCGATCGTTCGCTAGCCGCGCGCTCCTTCAGGGATGGCGATGGTAATTCGCGCGATAAGGATGGAGCTGCGGTGCATGGTTCCGATCAAATCAGAGCAGATCATCAAAGTCAATCCCCACGAGAGTTACAATTCTGGCCAACGTGCAATCCATTGAGGGTCCACTCGGGATCGGGCGGGCATATCACATCCGATGGACGAGCCGCCTCGGTTGGCTGTTTGCATTTGTCGTAACTATTGGGGTCAGCGCCGAGCTCTTCGGAAGAGTACGTGACGGAATAGAGCAATCCACGCTGTGGGTCTGCTTCCTGATCACATTGCTGCCTGTAGTTATCGGTGTGCTGGCTCTTGGCAGCCTTTATAACCGTGTCACCCTCTATTCAAACGCCATTGAGTATCGAAATGTCTGGTCGACGAGCTGGTTGCAGTTCGGCGAGATCCGCGGCCGGCGGGAATACCTTGCCGATCTCGGCCGCGGGGGAAAAGTCCCGCACCTGCTCATCGTCCCTAATGACGACAATCTACCCTTCCTCGACTTTGCGAAGGGCTACAACTTCGACGACGCCTTTTGGGCATGGTTCAACAGACTGCCCGATCTGAAGAAGGTCTCCCAATCTGCGCGGCGTTAGAAGGCGATGCGCATTTCAATACGCCTGGCGACTGGCTCCATGATCTGCACGCTTCCATCCAGGCCGTTGTTGTTCTCTTTGCTCTTTTCTCCATGCCGGCGCTATGGCTTTCTTAAGGCGGCACGGGTTTTTCCTGGTCGAGCTGGCCTTGCCGGTTCCCTGCGGCTGCTGCCCGGGGTAAAGAGCCTCTCGGAGTCGGGGAGTTCATCTCCCTTCATCGGCGAATTCCCTTCTCCCATGCGCTTTAAGATTTCGAGCGCCTCTGGAATGTTGGCGCGACGCGCGCGCTCACGGAAGAAGGATTCGGTCCGAATTGCGGCGAGCTTTTCCGCCACCGCGACATTAATCAACTGATTCAGGGCGACGCCCTCTTCGTCGGCAGTTCTGCGGGCTTCATCGAGGAGTGAAGGCTGAAGTCTCAGGGCAAAATTACTTTTTCTCATCGGTTCTCCTTGATCTGTTTCAGGGCGTCTCGTGGCGCCACTACGCGTATTCCCAGTCCTGAAGCAGCCGGCTCAAAGTCCCTCAGGTTCCAGGTCACCAACAAGTCGGCGTTTCCGCTCAGCGCCGTCTCTAAAACCATGTCGTCATCCGCATCGCGAAGCAGCGGACGCCAGAAATACGACCGATACACGGGCCTGGCCACGGCGATGAATGCCGTCAGCAATTTGTCCACGTCCTCGACCGTTCCACCCGATGCTGCAATCTGTTCGGGCCGCTTCAATACCGCCTCATATTCGAGCACCAGTGGTACGGAAAGAAGCAGTTCAAAACGCCTCTTCAGAGCACCCTCTGCAAGCTGGCGGGAGGCACCCCCGTCGCTCCGCGTAGCCGCGACAATCACTGCGGTGTCGAGTACGAGGCGCACGCCCGATTATATCGCAGGCAATATTGCAATGCACGGCCCTGATAATTGCATTATGGCAGTGCTGCGCGAGATTTCTGAGCCTGTTCAACCGAGCCAGCCGCTGGAGTGGGAGAAGTTTGTCGCGTTTCTCGGCGGATATGCGCAGTCGGCGTTGGGGCGCGGGTGGATTGCGGCTCTGACGCCGTCGTTGGACCGTGTGTGGGTGGAGCGCGAGCAGCACTTGGCGGCGGAGATGCGGCTGCTCGTGGCAGCGGGCGTGATGCCGCAGCTGCGGGCACTGTTCGATCCTTCGGAATTGCTCGCGAAGGCGCGGATCGAGGGCGTGGCGCTCGAGTCTGAAGAATTGCGCGCCGTGATTGCACTGGCCGAGGAGATTACGGGGTGGACAGAGCTGATGCGGACTCCGCCAGAGAATACGCAGGACCGATTGCCGGAGCTGACGGAGCTTTCGCGGGAGCTGCTGACGACGAATCTGCGGCCGTTGACCGAAGGAATGCGAGGGAAGCTGCTGCCGGACGGCACCCTGGCCGATGATGCGTCGCCGGAGCTCGGAGGCATTCGGCGCGAGATGGAGCGGCAGCAGAGGGCCATTGAAGAGAGCCTGCGGTCGGCGCTGCGGCGATTTTCTGAGGGCGGGTCGGCGCAGGATGAGGTGATCACGATTCGCGGCGAGCGGTTCGTGATCCCGGTGAAGACGGAGTGGAAGCGGCGGGTGCAGGGCGTGGTGCACGGGGCGAGCTCGAGCGGGCAGACGGTGTATGTGGAGCCGCTCGAAACGATTGAACTGAACAACGATTTGGTGAGGCTGTTCGAAGAAGAGCAGGGCGAGATTCACCGGATTTTTCTCGCGATGACGCGGCAGGTGGCGCAGTTTGCCGGGCCCATTCTGACCGGGGCCGGAGTACTGGCCGAAGCGGACACGCTGCTGGCGCGGGCGCGATTCGCACAGGAGTATGACTGCGCGGTGCCAAAGTTTGCTGATGAGGCTGCGCCGGAGTTTCGGCTGAAGAATGCGCGGCATCCGCTGCTGGAACGACGGCTGCGGACAGAGTCGAAAAAGATTGTCCCGATTAGTCTGGACCTGGCCGAGCAGAATCGGCAGCTGATCATCAGCGGGCCGAACACCGGCGGGAAGACAGTGACGCTGAAGACCGCGGGACTGCTGGCGATGATGGCGCAGGCCGGAGTGCCGGTGCCTGCGGATGAGTTCGTCACGCCGGGGTTCGATGCGTTCCTGGCCGACATTGGCGATGCGCAGTCGATTGAGCAGGATTTGTCGACGTTTTCGGCGCATGTGACGAATTTGAACCGCATTGCTCAGCGGGCGACGCCGCAGTCGCTGGTGCTGCTGGACGAGCTGGGGTCGGCGACCGATCCCGAAGAAGGCGCGGCGCTGGCGGTCGCCGTGGCAGAGCATTTTCTGCGCGAGGGCGCGTGGTCGATCGTGTCGACGCACCTGACGTCACTGAAGGTCTATGCGGAGAATGCGCCGGGAGCGGTGAACGCGGCGGTTGGCTTCGACGAGAAGACGCTGGCGCCGACTTACGAGCTGCGGCAGGGCGTGCCGGGAATGTCAGCGGGCATCAATATTGCGCAGCGGCTGGGGCTGAGCGCGGAGATCGTCGCGGCGGCGCGGCAGCGGCTGAACACGCAAACGCAGGACATTGCGCGGTTTCTGGACAGCTTGCATGAGCAGCTGGCGGAACTGGAGAAGGAACGGGGCCGCGTATTGCGGCTGGAGGGGAGCTGAAGCGAGAGCGGGCGCGGCTCGATGCTGGAGGGGATGAAGGAGTGGCGGGCGAAGGTGAAAGACCTCGAGGGCCAGCTTCACAGCCTATTCAAGGATTTTGAGTTTCAGATGCGGGAGACGGTGCGGGCGATCGATGACAAAGCCGCCCAGCAGAAGCTGTCGAAACAGGCGGAGCAGCGGATCGCACGGCTGCGGCGGGAGTTTTCGGAGAGCTTTAACACGGCGGTGGTGGCGCAACACACGGGCGCTGATCGCGGGGATCAGAACGCGCAGCCGCATATTGTGCGGCATGTGGCGGAAGGCGACACGGTGCGGCTGCGGACGCTGGGCAAGACGGCAACGGTGCAGCGGCAGATCGACGATAAGACGTTTGAGGTTGCTGTGGGGCCGATGAAGATGCGCGTGGCGCGCGATGAGATTGCCGAGGTGCTTGGTTCGGGACAAACGCCGATTGAGGCGGCTCGGCGTCGGTCAGGGATCACGGTGCAGGTGGCGGAGCCGGACGGATCGTCGAGTGAGATCAACGTGATCGGCAGGACGGCGGATGAGGCGCGCGATGAGGTGGAGAAATTCCTGGATCGGGCGTTTCTGGCCGGGCTGCCGCGCATCCGCATCGTTCACGGCACTGGAATGGGCGTGTTGCGGCGGACGCTGCGTGCGTGGCTGGAAAAGCATCCGCAGGTGGCGCGGGTGATCGAGCCTGGGCAGAACGAAGGCGGAGCTGGCGCGACGGTGGTGGAGTTCAGCGAGGACTAGCCGTCCAGGCAGAGGCGCCTTCGGCGCAGAATCGGGTATCGTGCGCGAAGCGCGTTTGCCTGGACGGCCAGTCCCTTGACTCCGCCGGGCAAAAAGTGGAACGATTCCCCCGGAAAGCTGGAGCGAGAAAGTTGAGGATGGCGCCATGATTCAGGTGATTACGGTGGAGCGCGAGTATGGCAGCCAAGGCGCGGAATACGCTCATCATCTGGCGCACCGTTTGGGGTGGAAGCTGATCGACAGCTGCCTGATCGAAGACGTGGCGCGCAAAGCGGGCGTGGCGCCGACGCTGGTGAAGCGGTGCGACGAGCGCATCGATCCGTGGTTTTACCGGTTCGGCAAGGCGTTCTGGCTGGGGTCGCTGGAGCAGATGCCGGACGATCCCAAGGTCTTTGACAGCGCGCGGATGGTCGAGTTTGTTAAAGGATATGTTCAGGAACAGGCTGCAAAAGGCAGCTGCGTGGTGGTTGGGCGCGGCGCAGCCTGCATGCTGAGTAAGTCACCGGGCGCGTTCCATGTTTTCGTCTATGCTTCGATGTCGCGCAAGATCCGCTATATCCAGGAAAAGTTCCCCGAGCATGCGAGAGACGCCGAGAACGAGATTATCGCCACCGACCGGCGACGGGCCGAATACATCCGGCAGTATCACCAGAGAGAGTGGGACGACCGCAAGCTCTACCACCTGATGATGAACTCCTGCATGGGCATGGATGCGATGGTGGAGGCGACCGTCGAGGCCGCAGGATTGCATGCGGTTGCCGCCGCTGTGGAGCATGCTCCTGAGGCTGCGGTCGGCTAGCGACCAGGTTGCAGGTTGCAGGTTACAGGCTTAACAGGCCGATTGGCGGCTGGTATATACCCCCCCTTTTTTTTGCAAGTGTTGAATCTGGGTCACTTATCCTGACCCCAACTTTGTACTTGATAGAAAACGAATCAGTTAAGAAGAGCCTCATGTGCAAGTGATTGGAAACAAAGCGGAGCTGGTAGCTGGTAGCCAGTAGCCGGTAGCCCCCACCCCGGGCGGGTCGCGGCGCGTTTTCGGGTCAGGTTGCAGAGTTGGCTCCAAAGGAAAAGCCCGCGCGCGGCGGGCTTTCTTTTTTTCTACTCTATAAGTTCAGAATATCAGATTGAGGGGGAAATCGCGCCAACTTTGTTGGCTTGGAAGTGATGTGGAATGAGCAGTTGTTACCTTGGGTAAGTGGTGGAAACTTGACAGAAACAGCTGGGAGCCGGGAGCCGGGAAAAGCTCCACCACGGAGGACACAGGAACAGCCGGGAGCTGGGAGCTTGGAGCCGGGGTAAAGGCCCACCACGGAGGACACTGAGAGCACGGAGATGGGCGGGAAGCCGGCGAGTCGCGGCGGTGGTTTGCGTCTGGGGCTCAGGCTTGGGTCGCTGCGTCGGGGATTTCTGGACCAACGCCTGGTGCCGGTGGGGTTGGCCTTGGCGGCATCGAGATCAGAACAACGTTCCAGCAGCCGTTCGTGGCAGTTCGAGTTCCGGCCCGGAAAGCACTAGCAGCTCATCGTAGCGCCTCAGAGCTTCGTAGCGAATCGGTTTGATTTCGCACGCGCCCCCTTTCTTTTCGAGAAAGAGGACTGAACGTCCGCGAACGGAGCCTCGAGAATCCCAAGCTACCCTAATTTTCGTATCATCCATCCACCTCCATGGAGCTCGCTTGCCACCGTAATAGCGATCGACTCCAAAGGATCCGTTCGAGAGCCGCCGCCAAACCGAAAGGTCCAGTCTCCAGAGTCCCAATGACCGGAGCCGAATGAGCATCGTTGCGACGCTGACGCCAAAGTCGGATGCCAGCTCACAGAGTGAGTCGAGGCAGCGTGGCAGGCTCCTCGCCCTTTTTCTCAGTGCGGCCTTAGGAACAAGCAAGACAGCGGCACCATAATTGCACAGACTTTCCTCCACCTCATCAGTCGCATGTGGACGAAATTTGATCTCGGGCACCAGTTGATAAAAAAAGGTATGGCAAGCTTCGTGCGCGATCGTGAAGCGCTGCCGGACTAAAGGTGTTCTCTCGTTGACTATGACTCGAAATCCCGATTGATAATCCTGGCCTATGGGTTCAAGATACCCGTCGCAGTCCAGCGTCGGCCTATTTTCAACGGCTACGATGTTCCGCCCGCGGAGGAAGGCTTCGAGCCGCCCTGGGCCCGCCGGCAGCCTCCGGCGTTTGCACTCTTCTTGAATTAGGGACTCGACAACCTTTCCTGTACATGCGTCGGCCCCCTTACCCGATCGTGCGACGAACAAACTGACCAACTCGGAGCGGCCACCGCTAGAAAAGGCGCCCATTCTCGGCTTTCGTGAGGTTCGTCCCTTCGCCATGCCATGCCCTCGCCGTCTTTTGGTACTTCAAGTCCCAATCAGCGATCTCCATCTTCTTGATCGATGGGTGTCGATGCGAAACCACAAAAAGGGACGCTTGCTCACGTTGAGCGCGGGAGTACTCGTGGTCCCACTCGTCCCGAATTGCGACCGCTGCGGCGGCACCGACGTGGGGATTTTCTCTGATCCAGTTCCGCCAATTGGTTCGGCTCTCCTCCCAATTTGAGTCTGTTTCTGCAGAGTCCCCGATTAAGTACGACACTCGCTCGTTGAGCCGATGCGCAATTCTCTTTAGAAGAACGATGCTGGGGTTGGAGACTTTGATGGACTCGTCAATTAGGCTGCTTAAGTAGGATGCGCTGATCCCAAGGTCCCTAGCGAACTGGTCCCGCCCAAGTCCGCGACTATCAATCAACATGCGCAGTCGGTGGCCAAACCCCTCGCCGTTGACCGCGCTGTACATCGCGCGAGTTCGAAAATACTCCCGCCGAATCACGTCAAGCCCTTCGTGGAGCTTATCGCCTTCGATATTGATGCCGGTATCGAGGGTTCCGGTAAACTCAATATTGGTCGCCAGCGCAAAAGAGCCGAGGATCATGCGTGAAAGCTTCGGCGCTTTTGGGATGAGCCGGATGATGGGAACCCCTGCCTGCGTGGCTATCTCGTTCTCCTGCCCTACGCCATAGCTCGCTGCGGCACACAGCATAATCACGAAATCATGCGTGGCGGCCCGTGTCCGGTCAGTGATATATACCTGTTTCGCGGGAATTTCGGGATTCTTCGTCGGATGGGTGTGGTCTCCTGGCCAGTACAGCTCAAATGGCGGGGATCCAAAAGAGGATCGGCCGCCGTTTCCTTGATCCTTTTAACCAAGTGTCTGACCGTGCTGTCTTGATTTTCGGACAATCCGGTGAGAGGCGTCGCGATGTAGCCGTGGATCTCTTCGCCGACCCTGTCGGACTCGCTGAGTATGTCGCCCAACCTGTGCCCCATTGCGCCGAACAGTTTGGTCAGAAGGTCCGCGCTCGGCAGATACTTCTCAGTGCCCTGCTCCTTCCATCCATTCTTGATCTTGGAGATAGTCGACTGGCTGACCCCCGACAGCTGCTCGAGGTCATCTTGAGTGATCTCGCGGGCCTCGATCAGGCGCACCAGCCGACCAACAGCATATTCCGTCTGTTCTCGTGTCAGCTCCTTCATCGCCGCACCTCGCTTTCAAAGGTAACGTAGCCTCGTTTCGGGGGAGCTGCAAGGAATGCTTACAGAATAACAACCGCAGATTATCATCTCACTCGTGGAACAGGGCCTAACCCCTTTTATTCCTTCCAAATTCCTGTACTTGGCTCGCAAAGGGTGACATCTTTCCGTAAAAGGGGGTCAGGATGACTAAGTTCAAGGTCGGTCGCCTTTTCGAGATAGCCATCACTAAGCCCACCTGGCCAGAGGTTGCATCTCTCGTGATAATTCTGGCATTTCTCGCTTTTTGGGTGTTGCGTTAGGGTCCGCGCCGGACCTGCGCGGTCCCCCGGGTGAGGAGGGTGAATCTGCGGCGGGCGAGGGAGCGGGCGCACTCGACCATGAGCAGGCGACCCAGGTCGCGTCCACGATAGTCGGGCGAGATGCAGATTTGGGTGACGTGGCCTGCGTTGTCGCGGGACGCGCGAGCAGAGTAGCCGACTGCGGCATTGAATTGGCTTTCAGGCCACCCCAGCGAAACGTTGTTTCGCCGGGGCCCCGGCTTCCCACCCTCATGCCCTGGCATTTCCTCGCTCGCGAGGAAATGCCACCGGATTCCAAACTGGCTCTCCGGAGACGGGCATTGCCGAGGTTGCGTGGCCGATGGGCCGCGGCTAAAGCCGCTCTGGTTGGGGGCCGGCTGATTTCCGCAGCCTGAAGGCTGCGGCTTCTACCGTCGTGCTGCTTCGCAGCACCTACAGGCGTTGGATGCTCGAGTGGTCCTGGTGTCGCTCGAACCAGACCAGGCGGTCCCAGTTATGGCGGCGCCGAAATCCTCGTGCTCTTTCCATTTGTGTTCGAAGACGCGTCGATGGAGGTTGCCGCTAACTCCGAGATGGGGCGTGTGGCTGCGGCTGGCCATGATTTATGTAAAGTAGCCATCTTCGCGCATGCGGCCATCATGGGGCGCGAGCGGGATTGGCGCTGTGGCAGAAAATACAACCGCAGGTCCTTCGTCACTGCGTTCCTCAGGATGACAGCCAGTGGGGTGGGTGAATGGGGACGAGTGGCACGCGTTACCAGATGCGGTCGAGGATCGTCTTATCGCCTTTGTCCCAGACCATGGCGTCGAAGCGGTGGACTCCGCGAAAGCCTAGCCACTCGTATAACGACACGGCGTGGCGGTTGGAGGCGGTGACGGTTAGGGTGAGGAGGGTGAATCCTCGCCGGGCGAGGGAGCGGGCACACTGGACCATCAGCAGACGACCGAGGCCGCGACCGCGGTAATCGGGGCTGACGCAGATTTGCGTGACGTGGCCGACATCGTCGCGCACTCTGCGAGCAGAGCAGCAAGCCAACGAGGCCGGAATTGCGGCGATCGACCAGCGCCAGGGATGCGTCCGGATCGAAATAGCCACAGCCAGGAAAGCGCACGATGTTGTGGAGGAAGCGCTGCGAACCGGCGGCGGTGCGGTATTGCTCGTTGATGTGGCTGTCGAGGTGGCCTTCGTAGGCGCGGGCGATCAGTTGCGAGGCGGCGGAGAGGTCGCCTTCGTCCCAGCGCCGCAGTTCCATACCGGCCGGCACGGCAACATCGCCCGGACTTCCGGCAGGAGCGCCGTCGCGGAGAGCCGGGTCAGCGCCTGGCAGCAATGGCCACTCCATGAAGATGCGCTCGTGAACCTCGAAACCCTCATTCTCGAAGATGCGCTGATGCGAGGCGTGGGGGTGCAGCAGGAGCTGCGATTCGATGCGCGTGACGCCGGGCGAGTTCTTGAGCATTTCCAGCAGGCGTATCAGCAGCTCGTTGCGAACCTCGGTGGCCGACTCAGCGGGATCGGCGCCGGATTCGCGCGTGGGCACGGCAAAGACGTCGCCGATGACGGCCTTGTGGCCTTCGTAAACACAGAAGACGTAGCCGACGATGCGTCCATTCTCGACGGCTACGTAGCCAGGCAGAACGCGGGAGTCGAGATACTGGAGAAGGAGCTCGGCGGAGCCGCGATAATCCCAGTGCAGGCGCTCGCTCCATACGCGGCTTTCCTCTTCCAGCAGCGGGCGCAGGCTGCCCGCCGAGAAGTGGCGCAGGTCTAACAGCTCGAACTGGAGGGCCGAACTCATCGATACAGAACTACGACGGCGCGCTCGTGCGCCCCCTCATCTTGCGTGAAACCGCTTAACGGCTAGCGACTGCTGCTTTCTCTCTGGCCAGCACTTCGTAGACAACGAGATTCTGAGCGGGATAAGTGAAGAGCGGTTCATATTGCCTTCCCGCAAGCGCCCTGTGAAGATCACCTGCGCAGGGAACCTGAGCAAGGCAGGATTCGGAAGTTACCAGAAGGTGCTGCTGTTCGGGAACGCCGTCCTGCATGGTGCCGCTCGCAAACTGCGGTTCCTTGTTGGGCAATCGAGGATCGATCACCTCGAATACCAGCCTGACCCCTGGCTTCCACCCCGCCTTCATGGCATTGAAATCCGCCGCATTCAGTACGGGCTGGCCGTTCACCGCGACCAGTTCGTCGCCTTCGAGCCGGCGCAGACCCATCTGCTCGGCCGACGATCCTTCTTTCACAGCGTCAATCACCACACCGTGCGGACCGGAACCGGCGTTGCCCGGTGGGTCGCTGACTGTGATGCCAACATCGTAATCCAGGGTGCGCTGATTTCGGTAGAAAGAAAGTCCGTAGCGAATATCACGGCGCACCTGGAAGACGGTGACGACGCTGGGAGGCGGGCTGATTTCGTTCAGAATCTGCGCCAGCGGCCGGGCCGAGTAAGTCATATCCATCAGAGTGATGTTGTGCTTGGTGTTGGGCAGGGCTCCCAGGCCGAAGAGGGGGCCGATGCCGAACATATAGAGCAGCAGGATGACCATGGGGGTCATGGTGGCAACGCGCAGGCGCTTGAGGCCAAAATGCGCCACGGTGATGAGGATAAAGACGGTGGCGGCAACGCCGACCATGCCCGCTGCGATGATGGCAACGCGCGGAGGCACAGCTTCAGGGTTGCGCAGGTGGAGCGGCATGAGAAGCACGAACATGGTGAGGATGCCGGTGAGAACGGCATGGAGCACCAGCAGCCACGGCTTGAGGCCGCGGTTGCGGATGCGATTGAGATAGTCGCCGGCAAGAATGGTGAGCGGAGGCACGGCGGGAAGGATGTAACCGGGCAGTTTGGAGTCAGAAAAGGAAAAGAAGACGATGGGAACCAGAGCCCAGAGGACCAGGAATTCAGGGAATGCGTCTCCGGCGCGGCCGTGGCCGACGTAGAGAATCCTGGCGCGGCGGACTTTCCATTCATTGATGGATCCGCCGACGGCATCGACAAAGGCGGTGGCAGCGATGACCGCCCAGGGCGTGAGGCCCAGCAGCATCACGGGGACGTAATACCAGAATGGGTGGTAGTGCTCGAAGCGGTCGGTGGCGAAGCGCTCGATATTGTGCTCGAGGAAGAAGATTCTCAAAAAAGCCGGGTTACGCAGCTGCACGGCAATGAACCACGGCAGAACCATGGCGAAATAGAGCACGATGCCCGGCCACCAGAGGCTGCGGCGGAAGAGCGACCACTCGCGGCGCAGACCGGCGAAGATGCCGATGATGACCAGCGCCATCACAGGCGCAATGGGACCTTTGGCCAGGGTGGCGGCGCCGACGAAGAAGTAAATATCGAAGAGCCAGAACTTGCTGTTGGTTTCGTACCACGCGTACCAGCCCAGCATGCCGATGCAGAAGGGCGCAGCCAGCTGCATGTCGGTCGAGGCTCCGCGCGCGAAGCTGAGGATGGCGGCGCAGGATGCTGTGATGAGGGCCGCATCGAGCTGGCCGCCGTTGCGGAAGCGGCGAATGTGCAGATAAATGAGGACCACCAGCATGAAGGCAAAGCTGGCGGAGGGCAGGCGGGCCGACCAGTCGTGCACGCCAAATTCGCGGAAGGCGAACATGGCGCGCCAGTAGTAGAGGGCGGGCTTCTCGAGCCACGGATGGCCCCACAGAACCGGCGTGACGTAGTCGTGGCGGGCGAGCATCTCGCGTGCCACCTGCGCATAGCGAGGTTCGTCGGCACCGACAAGACCGAGGCCGTCGCCGCCGAATATAGGTACTAAGCCGTAGAAGAGAAAAAAGGCAGTGAGGCTAAACAGTGTTGCAGCTTCAGCAAACTCGCCCAGAGCAGGAAACCGGGTGCGCAGGCGAACCAGGATCCCAGGCGATCGGGCTTTGGTCTGGCTGCCGTCATCGGACCGCGCAAGCTCCGCCGATTCGGCAACCAGGGTGGCAGGCGAGGAATTCCCGCCGCCGGAGCTGTTGCCTGAAGCTTCCCTTTTTTCCTGAGCTTTTGGAATATCGGTCACGTTAGAGGCGCGTGTTTGATTCACCCTGATCGATGGTCGTGCCGGGCATCGAAAATGATCGATGCCAGCCCGGATGTGGCAGGCATGAATGCACCACGACTGAGTCAGCCTAACAGATTCCGGCTGGATTCTTCAGGCCTTGCGGAAGCTTAAGGAACGACGGTCACGAGGGTGCCGGGTTCACTCAACTGAAGCGGAGGAGCAACAACGCTCCGAAGAAATCCTTTTGGGCGATTCCGTGCGTTCGCGGGCGAAATGATCCCGGGTTTAGGCAGCGGTGCCTGAGCGCGGAGACGCTACAAGCCGGATAGAAAAATGGCGAAATTGTTTCTGCAGAACAAATGCCAACACAAACATTGACACTGCGGCCATTACCAGAACAGCACTCAAGGATACCAACAGCCGTCCCCTCCCCAGCCCAGTCTTATCCTCGATGAATCCGACAGTGGCAACCGCTGCGCAACCGTAGAGCATGTGCCGCCAGAAATATGCCCACCAAATACTCAGTGCGCGCCTAAAGGTTAGTTCAAGGTAAATAGTCTCAGAAGCAACTGTAGGCGAAGCGGGTTCACTCATGGCCAGGCTCTCCCATCCATTCCGACAAATGACAGCATCCTGAATTCTGCCCTGCTTGAAGAATTTTAGGGAGAGCTCATCAGTTCGCGCCGCATCGTTTCCAGAATGGTATCCATCGCCTCGCGCAGCGGGCCCTGGAGGGTGCAGCCACCTGCATGAAGATGGCCTCCGCCGCCCAACCGGGCAGCGATTTGCGACACATCGAGACTGCCTTTGCTGCGCAGGGAAAGACGCACGCGATGGTCGGGCAGTTCGCGCAGCAGAACCGCTGCTTCGACGCCGCCAATGCCGATGGCGTAATTGACGATGCCTTCGCAGTCTTCTTCAGCGGCGCCGGTGCGGGTCATGTCGTCGTGCGTGACCCAGAGCCAGGCGAGACGGCCTTCGCGGCGGAGGTTCGACAGGGCCGCGCCGAGGAGCAGCATTTTCGAAAGCGGATTCGAGAAGTAGACTTCGCGGGCGATGCCTGCCGGATCGGCTCCGCGGCCGACCAGCTCGCGCGCCAGCTCAAACGCGTGGGCGTCGGTGCCTTCATAGCAGAACGAGCCTGTGTCAGTCAGCAAGCCGGCATAGAGACATGTCGCCATCGCTGGTGTGACCTGAGCCTGGGCGGCGATGGCGAGCCGATAGACCATCTCCGCGACCGCGCAGGCAGAGGTGTCGATCCAGTTGACGGCGGCAAAAGCGCGGCCGGTGGTGTGGTGGTCGATGTTGACCAGGGTGCGGTCTTCGAGCCCGGCGAGGCGTGTGCGCGCGATGCTGTCACACTCGAGCAGGATGACCGCGTCGTATTCGCCGTCGAGGCGGGCGGAACGCTGGATGGTGGAGGCGCAGGGCAGGCCGCGGTAGATCATCGGCACAGGATCGGCGGAGACAAGGTCGGCGTGCTTGCCCAGCTCGGAGAGCATCATGCCCATGGCGAGCATGGAGCCGACCGCATCGCCATCAGGCCGCGCGTGCGAGCAGACAGCGAAGCGGCGGCCGCGGCGGATGACTTCAAGCACAGCCTCGAGGCCGGATTTGTCCGAAGGCGGAGAGCCGCCGTCTGAACCGTGCTGAAGCGAGATGTCGTGCCCTGCGGCCATCGGTGGATCTGAAGTTCCTGGGACGTCCTGACTGCCTGTACGCAACGTGCTAGCTGGTCTGTTCCTGGCTCTGCGTTTTGAGTCCGGTGCGGCGCTTGCGACCCAACAGCTCGTCGATGCGGGTTTTCATCTTCTCGGAGCGGTCGATGTGGAAGGTCAGCTCGGGGACGTAGCGGACGCCCATGCGCTCCTGCAGCTGGTGGCGGATGTAGCCGCGGGCCGCCATCAGACCATCCAGGGTGTCGGCTTCTTCCTGCGCGCCGCCATCGACGGCAACGTAGATGAGCGCCGACTTTCCGCCGGGATTGAGCACAACCTGGCTGATGTAGGCAAAGCTGATGCGGGGGTCGGAGAGCTCGCCCTCGATCATGGCGCCGATTTCATCGCGCAGCGTCTCGGCCACGCGCGCCTGATGGTATTTACGTCCGCGTTGTTCAGGCATCGGTGAACACTCCGTGGACCGCTCTGGGGGGTGAGCACAGAGACGGAAGAAAACCCTTGAGAATATCAGACCCGGAGGGAGGAGCGGGCCAGGGGGCTGGCAAAGAAAAGGGCGTCCGAAGACGCCCTGCAGTCCTGAACCACCGGATGCCCGGTGCTCTAGCCTTTATTTCCGAAGAAACCCTCTGCGACGGTCAGCAGGCCGCCGAGTCCAGCCGACTGCGCCGGCTGAGCCTGAGAGGCATCGCCGGAACCCAGCACCGAACCCACCATTCCCTGAAATTCTGCGGGTACCTTTGCCTTGATCAGTTCGATCACGGCGTTTTCCGCCTCCTGCGCCTGGGCATCGCTGAGCCCAAGTTTCTGCTGCAACATCTGTCCAATTTCGTTCATGTGGAACATTCTCCTTACGCGTTCTGAATGCGGATGTATTTCCGCAGTATTCTCCCGCACTTTTGACTCGAAGCGCTCCGCCGAAAGCTACACAGAGAGTTAGCAGCGTACGGGGAGATATTGCAGTTTCGTTAACCCTGGCCCGGACAGACAGAATGAGACCCCGGACACAAAACTTCTCCGCAGTACCATCTGTGCAGAACCGGCGATTGAGTGGCAGGACGGGAGCGAATCCACCCTATAGGTTCATCCTCGTTTTGACAAGCGCATTTTGCAGGCCGCGGGGCGGATGTTTATCTTGACATTTCGCCCGCCGACAAAGAACATGTGCGGGGAAGTGAAGGGCCGCACGGCCCACGACTTCGGCACACCTTAACTGGCTGCGGGTGGTTGCCGGAACCGCAAGAACCCAAGGAGAACCAATGAAAGTTAGTCGCACGTACGGCGTGGCTTCTTTTGTCATCGCAGCACTCCTCGCCGGCATCATCAGCGTCCCCCTCCATGCCCAGAGCACCCCGGCGGGCACGTCTTCCAGCTCGTCGAGCAGCAGTTCAAAATCGAAGAGCAAGAAGGGCAAAACAACCACCAACACAGCTTCGACCACCTCCACGCCATCGACCTCCACGCCCTCCGGCTCGACGACTACCAGCTCCACGTCGGGTAAGGGCTCGAAGGGCTCCAAGTCGAAGTCGACGACCGCGTCCACCTCTACGCCAACGCCTGCGCCGACCACGACGACGGCGAGCAAGCCGAGTACCCCGCCGCCGTCCACGCCGGCTCCTGCGCCTGCTCCGACAGTGGCCAGCAAACCGTCCACGCCTCCGCCGGCCTCGACGCCCGCTCCGAGCAAGGCATCGGCCCCGCCGAAGACGAACGCTGCCGCGGGTACACCGCAAACGCCTCCTTCACCTGGCATGGTGTGGGTGAACACGAACACGAAGGTCTACCACAAGCAGGGCTCGAAATTTTACGGCAATACCAAGCAGGGCAAGTGGATGTCGGAAGCCGATGCGCAGAAGGCCGGCTACAAGGGTGCTTCCAACTGAGCTAACTGAGAAGCGACAAAGGAGAATTTGCAAATGAAAAGGAAATTTTTATCGCTGACGGCGCTGGCTCTCGGGCTGATCCTCGGGAGCGGAGGTGTTCGTACGGCAGCAGCTCAGCCTCCGCAGGCAAAGCCAGCATCAACGGCTGCGGCTCCGGCAAACAACAATCTGGTGGACCTGAACACGGCAACCCTCGATCAGCTCAAGGCTCTTCCTGGTATCGGCGACGTTTATGCCCAGAAGATTGTCAAGGGACGTCCCTATGCAAAGAAGACCGATCTGGTGCAGAAGAACATCCTTCCGGCAGCCACCTACAAGAAGATTGCTTCGCTTGTGATCGCGAAGCAGGGTAAGTAGCTCGGGCTATCGGACTCCTGGGATCACTCTGCCGGTTCGCTCCTCGATGGGCGGCCGGCAGATTTTGTTTTGAGCGGCAGACTTGCGCGGATCCGCGGGCTTACCGGAGCGTGGCGGGCTCGTTCCCGCCGAGCACCGCAGCACGACAACCGTTTCGTCGTCGAAGCGGTCGCAGAAAACAAAAGGGCGTCTCCCGACGCCCCCCTGTACCCGGATGCCGGAAGTCCTACGAGGCTGGCGGTGCGGCCGGCAGCGCGATATCGTCGGCCACGTAAGCCTTGAGCGGCGTGCCCTGTTTGATGTCGATTTCCTTACCGTGCTTGATGAGGCCAATGGGCCCGAAGAGGACGGTCAGCGCCACGGCTGTGCCGGTTTTGTCGTCGCCTTCCCTGCCCTTGGTGCCGCGCAGCATGATGCGAGTGTCGCCGGCCTTGACGTAGTCGAGACGCATGTTGAGCTCGCCGCCTTTGCCCATCATGCCGGCACGCTTGGCGTGCGTTACTTCACCGACGGCCTTGGCTCCGGCGCGCGCTACTACGACGTTCCCGACGACCAGGTCCTGGTCGAGCACCAGGTTCACCGGGTCGCCTTCCTGGGCAGTCTTCGAGCTGATGTCCTGATCGAACTTCAAAGACACGTCGGACCCTTCCTTCAGGGTGAGTTTGCCAACCGCAGGCTGATCGGCGGGGGGCGCGGCAGGTGCTGCTGCGGCGGCTGGAGCGGGTGCGGCCGCAGCCTGGTCCTGAGCAAAAGCAGCGCCGGTGAGAACCAGCAGGCAAAACATGGCGCCAACGCAGAAAAACGCAAAACGTTTCATCGTGGATTCCTTTCCTTGCGGACCAGGGAGATTGGCCCTTCTTCCCGGAGAACGAGACTGAGCCGGGAAATCCTTCACGCTGGCCATCGGACGGATGAGCCGCGAGCGGAGTTTCACGGACAAAGGTGATCCGGTTTGGGCGCTCAGATGACTCTGAGCACGACCACGGTCTCGTCGTCGAAGCGGTCGCGCTTGCCCTGGAAGCGGCCTACGTCGGTGAGGATACTTTCGGCCAGGCGTGATGCCGACTTGTGGTGGTGCTTCTTCACCGTCGCGACCAGGCGGTCGTTGCCGAACATCTCGCCCTGGGCGTTCTGCGCGTCGACGATGCCATCGGAGAAGAAGACGACTGAGTCGCCGGGCTGCGTGGAGATCGAGAACTCGTCCCAGGTGGCGTTGGGGAACATGCCCAGCGGAAAGCCCTCGGCCCTGATGGTCTCGATCTCTTCGCCGCGGCAGAAGAGGGGCTGCACCGAGCCGCCGTTGGCGATCTGGACGGTGAGGTTTTCGTCGTTCCACACACCATAAAGCATGGTCACGTATTGCGAGTCGAGCTTGCGTTCCTGGAGGGCGTCGTTGAGGGTTTTGAGCATCTCCGAAGGCGAAAGATGCTGGCTGGCGACCGAGCGCATGATGCCGCTGACCAGCGCAGCGTAGAGAGCCGCGGGCGCGGCCTTGCCGCTCACGTCGCCCAGAGCAATGGCGCTGCGATTGACGTCATAGGTGAGGAAATCGTAGAGGTCGCCGCCGATGGTGCGCGCGGGCAGGAAGCGGGCGGCAAACTCCGCGCGCTTGTGCTGCGGCTTCGCTGGAGGCAGCAGGCGGAGCTGGACTTCGCGGGCCATCGCCAGGTCGCGCTCGAGGCGCTGCTCCTGCTGGGCCACGCGCTGGTAGAGCTGCGCGTTTTCGAGCGATATGGCGATCTGCGCCGCCAGCGTGGTCATGGCGCGCTCATGATCCTCGGTGAAGTAGTGCAGGCGCGAGTGCTCGATATCGAGCACGCCGATGGCCGTGCCCTTGTAAATGAGCGGGACCGTCATTTCGGAGCGAGTCTCGGCGTTGACCATGTGGTAGCGCGAATCCTTGCGAACATCGGGGACGTGGATGACGCGCTTCTCGTGGATGGCCGCGCCGACCAGCCCGCGATCCAGAGGAATGGTGGTGCCGACGGCTTCGCGATTTTCCGTGAGCCCGGCGACCGCGGCGGGACTGGCGCCTGGAGGTTCGGGCGGCGCCGAATCCCAGATGGTACGGCGCGCCTCGGGTTTGGCGTGGCCTTCGGCGCGGCTTTCGGAGCGGACGTTGCGGATCGACAACCGGTTCTCCAGCACCTGCTCGCGCTCGTTCACCAGCCAGACCGAAAACATCTGGTAGTCGATGATGCGGCGGACGAGCTCGGCCACGCGCTGGAGGAGTTCTGCCGGGTCGAGGATCGAGGTGATCTCGCGGCTGATTTCGTTCAATACCTGCAGGGTCTGTGCCTGGCGCGCGACGCGGGAGTAGAGACGCGCATTTTCAATGGCGCCGGCGATGCGCGAGGCCGTGAGCGTGAGCAGGTGCAGGTGTTCCTGGGTGAAGTAATTCGGCTGCTCCGCCTGAATATCGATGACGCCGATGAGGCGATTCCTGGTGATGAGCGGGACGGCCAGTTCCGAGCGGACATCGGGATTGGCGTTGATGTAGTTGGCGGCGGTGGTGACGTCGTTGACGAGCATGGGCTGTCGGTTCTGCGCCACTTCGCCGACAATTCCCTGCCCCATGCGGATGCGCATGCGCTCGACTTCGGGCTTGTGGCCGATCTGAAAGCGCATACGCAGGTCATGCGTGCGGTCGTTGACGAGCAGGATGGCGAAGATGCGGTAGTCGATGACAGCGCGGACGAGCGAGGCGGTGCGCTCGAGCAGGGTTTTGAGGTCGAGGGTGGTGTTGAGGGCGTCGGCCAGGCGGACGAGGAACTCGGTTTGCAGCGGTTCGACGTGGATCTGGGGTCGCGTCGAAAGGTCAGGAGAAACGGGCCGATAGTCCCCTTCCCAGGGTTGCTCTGCAGCCTGGCCCGAGGCTTGCGCTGGAGCCTGCTCCGACGCCTGTTCTGGCGCAGCCTCTGGCAGGTTTTGTGCCTGGCCGGGTTGGGGGTCTTCGCTCACACTTCTCCTGAAGACGCACGACAGCGCATGCGTTGAACCTTGTCATCATACGGGTTTTCGCGGCTCGGCTGGGATGCTGGGAGCGAATGGTGTGGAAGTCGCAACCTCGGGCGAGTCCCGACAAGGAAACCATCGTTTCAGAGGAAACTCATACTGAGATCTGTGCTGGAATTAAACTCGGTGAGCGGCTTTACCTGTACATACTTCTAATGATGAAACAGAATTTCGCAGCAATGATCCTTGGTGGTACCGGGCAAGTCGGTGGTGCAGCCGTCGCGGAACTGCTGGCCATTCCGGAATGCCGGGAAGTCGTGATGGTCACCAGGAAGCCGATCGCGGCGCAAACGCGAGTGCGCAACGTCGTTTTTGATACCGGCGCTGCCGACTTTGCCGAGCGCACAGCTGCGCTTGCCCGCGAAGTTTTAAGCCAGGGTCCGGCGAGTGGGGTGAGTTGTGTGGGTGTGGGTTCCGGGTCGATGCGCTGGAGCGAAGAGGAATTGCGACGGCTTGAACTCGGCGTCGTCGGCGCCTTTGCGCGTGGCTGCCATGAGGGTGGAATCTCCCAGTTTTGTCTCCTTTCCGCGGCGGGCAGCACAGCCCGCAGCCGGTTCCGGTATGTTCGCGTCATGGGCATGAAGGAAGATACCGTGCGCAGCATCGGTTTCACTCGCCTCGCCATCTTTCGGCCCGGCATTATCGTCGGCAACGCTCATACCCCGGCCTGGATCGGTTGGTTGGGAAGCCTTGTGCCTGGGCCGTTTGGCAATATTGATCAGCGAATTCTCGGTCGCTCCATTGCCGCGGAGATCGCTTTGCACAGTGGAGAGTCTGGTGAAGTTGTACTCGAAAATGCAGCCATGAAAAAACTTGCGGCGGAATTGAAAGCCGACAGCTAGGAAGCGGTTAGCGAAAAACCGGGCAGCTAAGAAGCGGTCAGCTAAAAAGCGGTCAGCTGAAAGCCGGTCAGCGATGGTCGGGGCGGCCTCCGTGCTTATGCGATCGCCGCGATCCCATGCTTTGCCGCAAGTGTGAGAAGCTTTGCCGCAGGGCCGCGCGGCTGCTTCTCTCCGCGCTCCCACTTACTGACCACGCCGGTCGTGACATTCATATAGGCAGCGAATACGGATTGACTGATCGCCGCCCTGGTTCGGATCCTCCGAATCGCATCGGGAGACAGGTTGATGATCGGCGTGAGGCATTCCTGGTCGAACTCGCGCATGGTCGTGGGGTCGATCATTCCAGCCTTTAGCAACCCCTCGGCGGCTTCATGGATCGCCGCGAGGGCGGGGCTGCGGTAGCTCTTCGCCGTGGCCCTGATTCTGCTGGGCTTTCCCTGTGGGGTTCCCCCCTTGGCCATGCGGCAAGTATGGTCCTTAGGACCACAGATGTAAAGTCCGCCACATCGGCTGTCGCGCGAGGCCCCTGAATAGCGGACGTGAGATAGTTGGCTGTCGTGTCTTAGAACGGAATATCGTCGTCGCTGATTTCGCTCCCGACCACCGCTTCATCAATCCTTAGATCCAGCAGGATGCGGGCAGATTGATCGAGCAGTTCTTCTCTGTCCATGAAGATAATATGGCGACGCTGACCGGCATCGAGTTCGCCGACCAGCCATGTTCTCGCAGGTTTTGTGATCTCCCCCGCGGAGATGATGAAGATGTGGTCAAGCAGGACCTTGCGGTTTGTTTCCGGATCGAAGATTGGATGGTCCATAGCCATGCGCGCTTGGGCTAGTACGCTGGACACATTTTTTGAGCCGCTGGCGTTATTCGAGTCGATCTTATCTTTCTTTACTTGGGCGCAAAAATAAATCCAATGTCCAGTTGGGATCTGGTATTTCATCCACAAGTCCTTCCCGAACTCCAGCAGTTTGTCTTTGTGACCGGTCGGACTAACCCGCCGGAAGCCGAGCCTTCGGAAAAGCGGCACCAATACTTTCTCGATGATGTCATCCTCAGTCGCACTGTCGAGGAAACTTGCCAGTTTCTTCCGTTGCTCAATCTCCAACGGCGATAAAGGACGGGACTGTTGCGAAAGTGTCTCCGTGCTGACGCCGGTTCCGGTACTTCGTAGATAGCAGCGACCGGAGTCATCGACGTACACCTCCAGACCTTGCCGCTTTCCTATTTTATTGAAAGCGCCGAGCACCAGCTCAAGGTTGGCGCGATGTTCGGGATCAGTATCTCGTTGGTTATCCAATCTTTCGTTATGTCGTTCGAAGTCATCAACCTCGAAAAGTTCTGTGATTATCCGGCAGAGGTCGTCGGAAGGGAGATCTGCCGAATGACCGTTTCCTGAATTCAATTCCACTAGCCTCTCGCGTGCCCACCATGCTCGTGTCGTGCCATCATGCACGAACGGCTGTCCACATCGGGCGAAGAACCGCGTGATGTAGGTGCTACTGCGGTACGGGAAATGCTTCGCATCCCCCACTACCATCTTCGCAGTTCCTCGAGCATGCGTTCCGATAGCTTCACCGTGGAATATAGCTGATATTCTACGCGGCGAAGATTGAGTGGGGATAACCAGGATCCTGCTTATCTCGTGTTTCATCGAGGAGGTGAGTCGTAGGCGGAAGCCTGCTCGCCCCCGGTGCGGCTGGTGTTAGCTCAATGGGCAGTTGGTCGGCGGGCATCAGGCAGATGTCCGGCAGGTTCCGGTAGCGCTCGGCGAAATCCATTCCATAACCAATGACGAACTGATTGGGAATGATGAATCCCACGTAGTCGGCATCGATTTTTTCCACGCGGCGCGAAGGTTTGTCAAGCAGCGCGGCAATACGCAGTGTTTTTGGCTGGTGCTGCTCAAAAAGGCTGCACAGGAAGCCCAGCGTGAGCCCGGTGTCGAGGATGTCTTCGACGATGATGACGTTCTTGCCCTCGATCGGCTGGTCGAGATCTTTGATGAGCTTGACGGCGCCTGAAGTGCGCGCGCCTTTGCCGTAGCTGGAGACGGCGACGAAGTCGAAGGTGTTGTCGACCGAGATGCTGCGGGCCAGATCGGCGAGGAAGATGGCCGCGCCTTTGAGCACGCCGACGAGAACGATCTTTTCTCCGGCGTAATCCTGGTCGATCTGACGGCCCATTTCGGCGACGCGGTTACGGATCTGCTCGCGGGTGAACAGAACCTCGAGTGCGGATTGGGTGGTGGTTGTGGTGGTCGCGCTCACCGAGTGAGATTACCTCGAAAGCCCCCTGTGGAAGCTATACTTTAAAGACGCGCGTATGTACCCATTTATTCACATTGGCCGGTTTTCTATTGGCACCTTTGGCATCTGCCTGTGGCTGGCGGCGGTGGCTGCCTGCTGGATTCTGTACCGGAATTTTCGCCGCTGGGGGATCGACGCGGACGCCATCAGCATCGTCGCGGTTTCGACCGTGGCCGGGGTCCTCGGGTCGAAGATCTGGCACGTTTTGGAGACGCCGCACGCGCTGATGCGGCATCCGGCGGACCTGCTGTTTGACCGCGCGGGATTTGCCTGGTATGGCGGGCTGATTGTCGGGATTCTGACGCTGCTGTGGCAGGCGCGGGTTTATAAGCTGGGCCCTCTGCAGATGCTGGACCTGGCGTCGCCGGCGGCGGCGATTGGGTATGGTGTGGGCCGGCTCGGCTGCCTGGTTTCCGGCGACGGCGACTATGGGGTCCCGACCAGCCTGCCGTGGGGCATGAGCTTTCCGCATGGGCTGGTGCCGACGTACCAGCGGGTGCATCCGACGCCGATTTATGAGCTGCTGGGCGCGCTGCTGATTACGTGGATCCTGTGGCGGCGGGGCGGACCGGAGCGGCCGAAGCCGATTGGGCAAATCACCGGCGAGTACCTGATTCTGACTGGGATCGCCAGGTTTTTGGTGGAGTTTATCCGCATCAATCCGCGGATTCTGTGGGGCTTGACCAACGCTCAGCTGGCTAGCCTGGGCGCGATTGGATTCGGGGTGGCGCTGATTCTGGTGGCGCGCTCGAGGGGCGGCTCTGCGACGGCGGCTGAAAAGCGGGAGCGGCGGGCGGCGGCGCACACGTAGCGCTGGTGTGGGTGAGGGTTCAGGCCTCCCAGGGATTTACGAGGCGAATGCCGCAGTCTTCGAAGTCGCTCGTGTTGCGGGTGGCCAGTGTCGCGTTGTGGACACGGGCGATGGCGGCGATTTCGGCGTCGGGTTGCTCCATTCGCCGCCCTTGTGTCCTGCGGGCAGACGCGATGCGAGCATAGTGCTCGGCAGCTTCATCATCGAAGGGAAGGACGCGACCGGCAAGGGTCCCCTTGAAGACGCGATCAGCAGCGACTGCCAGTCTGGTTCGCTTCCTGCCCTCGGGTGCAATCGCGATTCCGTAAAGGATTTCGGCCTTCGTGACTGCGGTGGTGAAGACCTCAGATTTTGGAGCGTGATCGAACCAATTCACCACACGTCGGTCCGGGCGCTCTCGCATCACTTCGGAGAGGACGTTCGTATCGACGATGATCATTGCCTACTCGTCATCATCGGTTCCGTATTCGGGACCGCTGAAATCAGGCGGCTCGCGCCCGGGCAGGCGAGGAGGGATTTCCAGGTCGACGCCATCGATTCCAGCTTCGGCGAGGTCGCCACGAATGGACTGATAGAAGCTGAGAGGCTGCGGAGGAGTTTCGGCTTCAGTTGCGTGCTCGAGGATGGAGCGGGCTTCCTCTTCCATGGAGCGGCCGTTTTGGGCGGCTCGGATGCGGAGCCTGGCTTTCACAGTGTCGTCGAGTTTGCGGATGGTGATGCTGGCCATAGAATAAGGCTAGTGTGATGCAATCATTGATGTCAATGCCAGCATTGCAATCAATGCAATCATTGATTGCGTTGTGGGCACTGATGGTCTCCCACATCTGCCAACTGCGGGCAGATGTGGGGCACCCGGCATTGTGGGGCACCCGGCACAATGAGGTCAAGCCAGCTAGTTCACTTGGATTCAGCAGGATAGACGCTATGCGCTGAAGCTGCGGATCCACTCGATGATACTCCTGACAGCGACTCCCGTCGGTCCGGACGCTGACCAGGGCTTGGCGTCGTCGACCCAGGCGGTCCCGGCGATGTCGAGGTGCAGCCAGGGGGTGTCGTCGACGAACTCCTTCAGGAACATTGCGGCGTTGATGGCTCCGCCGTAGCGGCCGCCGGTGTTTTTGATGTCGGCAATACTGGATTTGATGACGTCGCGGTAGTCGTCGTCGAGCGGCAGCCGCCAGAAGCGCTCGCCGGAGATTTGCAATCCCTCGGTGAAGCGGCGGTAGCTGTCGTCGTCGTTGGCGAAGATGCCGGAGTTGAGCAAACCGAGGGCAATAGCGACGGCAGCGGTGAGTGTGGCAGCGTCGATGAGATGCGTGGCGCCGAGGGACTTTGCGTAGGTAAGGCCGTCGGCGAGCACCAGGCGGCCTTCGGCGTCGGTGTTGATGATTTCGAGAGCCTTGCCGGGTTTGCCTGGAGCGGGCATGGCGATCTGGACATCACCGGGTTTGTAAGCCTTGCCGGAGGGCATGTTCTCTGCCGCGCAGACGACGCCGATAACCCGGACCGGCGGCTGGAGCTGGGCGATGGCGCGCATGGCGCCAATCATGGCCGCGCCGCCGGCCATGTCGTACTTCATCTTCTCCATGCTTTCGGAGGGCTTGATGGAGATGCCACCGGTGTCGAAGGTGATTCCCTTCCCGACCAGCCCGAGGACGGGACCGTTGGGCGCGGCGTTGGGCGGGTCGTATCGCAGGACGATGAGCGCCGGCGGCTCGTCGGAACCCTGCGCAACGCTGAGAAAGGCGCCCATCTGGAGCTCACGCATTTTGTCGGTGCTGTGGACCTCGCAGCGGAGACCGAATTCGCGAGCCATGGCCGCGGCGCGCTCGCCGAGGATGGTGGGCGTGAGGCGATTGCCGGGTTCATTGACGAGCTCACGGGCGAAGTTCTGCGATTCGGCAACAATAACGCCTTCGCGCAGGCCGGCTTCGGCGGCTTTTGGGTCGAAAGATGGCGCAGCGACGACCTGGACGGTCTGGACACTGCGATCTTTGCGGTCGGAGCGATAGGTGTCGGAGTCGTAGTCGCCGAGGATGGCGCCTTCGGTGAGCGCGCGGACGGTGAGTTGGGGATCCAGATTTGCTTCGAGCCCGTTGGCGACCGGCACAGCAATGGCGAGATCGCGCAGGCCGCGAGGCTTGGCGAAGCGCACGGCGATCCCGGCGCCTTTTCGGACCTCGTGGATGGTCAGCTTCGCGGCTTTCCCCAGGCCAACGATGAGCAGGCGCCTGGCTTTTAGGCCGGCGGGGGCGTGGAGCAGCAGCGTCTCACAGGCTTCGGCCTTGAATTCGCCTCCGTCGAGGACGGCCTTTGCGGCTTCTGCTGGCGCGTTGTCGGCGACCAGGAGGCGGACGTCGGGCTTGGCAGCTTTGTCGGTGTTGGCATCGACGGCGAAGACGGCGAGGAGCTCGGTTTCGACGTCGGAGGAGAGGGCGGAGATGAGATTTGTCTTCATTCGGTTCGATTCGGGTGCGGAGGTGCCTACCAAATCACTTTAACGTCTGCGGTGGCTCGGCAAACTACGCTGCCCTGATCAGCAGTGAGGAGCGGTGCGCGTCGAACGAGCGCCATCATCGCGGAGAGTCGTTTTCATTCGGGAACAGGGGCGGTACGACGGTGCCGGGCTGAGGAGAACTGGGGTTGATTGTCGCGCGTTTTGGGAGTTCGCTACTTGCTGTGGGGTGAACCTGGCGCGGGGGCAAAAACGGGTGGGTTCGGGGGTTCAATTCTGGGATGGATGACGGTACCACGGTGCGGCGCTGAGAAGAAATGCAGTTGAATGTCACGCGTCTTGGGAGTTCGCTTCTTGCTGTGGGGTGAACCTGGCGCGGCGGCAAAAGGGGGGGCCGTTCCACTTCGGGAAAGAGAACCGTTACTTTCACTACGGGAAAGAGAACGGTACTGAGGTGTGGAACTGAGGGGGAACCCCGGTTGATTGTCGCGTGTTTTAGGAGTTCGCTTCTTGCTGTGGGGTGAACCTGGCGCGAAGCAAGTTTTGGGGGCTGACGTTCTTCCCTAAACGGGAAGTGTGGGTTCTTCGGGGTGGAACACAGCGCGGATTGCCTTGAAAGTCGGATGGGGAAGGCGTTCGCTTCTTGCTGTGGGGTGAACCTGGCGTGGGGGCAAAAGTGGGGGCGAGTCGGGGTGACGAAAGTCATGGGGGCGGCCAGGATTCGGGATCTGGCGTACTTCGGGATCTGACTTTACTAATGCCGCGACCGTGAGTGGTCGGGGTTATGCCGATCTATGGGACGCGCCCGGAGTTCTCGCCGTCTGCTCCAGGCGGGGTCGGCGTGTACAATTGCCGGTCCTGAAAACCATTTGGGTGTCTGAATCTATGCGCATTCTTCTCTCTGTTCTGATCGCTCCGTTGCTGCTGCTTTTCGCAGACCCACCTGCACAAAGCGAGGCGACGCCTGAGCAATCTGCCGCGTCACCAGCACCTGCGGCGGATTCCTGCCAGCGGCTCGCCGGCCTCGCCATTCCTAACGCGGACATCGCCATGGCTACGGTGGTTGCGGCGGGCGCATTCAACGGGCCGCCGAACGCCTACACCGGCCAGGACCTTTCCTGGTTCTACAAAAGACTTCCGGCATTTTGCCGCGTCGTTGCGCACGCCCATCCTTCTGCCGATTCCGACATTGCGATCGAGGTCTGGTTGCCGCTCGCGGGATGGAACGGCAAGTTGCAGGGCGTCGGCAATGGCGGGTTCGCGGGCCAGATCGATGACTTCGAGCTGGGCGCCGGCGTGGCCAAAGGCTACGCCGCCGTAGCAACCGATACCGGCCACGCGGCTGCGGTCTGGGATGCATCGTGGGCGCTCGATCATCCTGAGAAAGTCGCGGACTTCGGCTATCGCGGCATCCACGAGATGACGCGCGTTGCCCGGCTGCTGATCAACGAGTATTACGGGTCCGCGCCGCGGCGGGCGTATTTCGCGGGCTGTTCCGACGGCGGCCGCGAAGCGCTGATGGAAGCGCAGCGCTATCCGCAGGACTATGACGGCATCCTCGCCGGCGACCCGGTTACGGACTGGACCGCACTGCAATCCTTTGGCGTGGTCAACACGCAGACCCTCACCGCGACGCCTGACAGCTTTATTCCGCCGGCGAAGATTCCGGTCATCGCCAAAGCGGTGCTTGCCGCGTGCGATGAGCTCGACGGCGTGCGTGACGGCATTCTGAACGACCCGCGCCAATGCCATTTCGATCCGGTCACGATTGAGTGCAAGCCGGGCGATGACACGGCCGCGTGCCTGACCGCGCCGCAAGCGACTGCGCTCAGGGCGATTTACGCGGGGCTGCACGACGCGAGCGGCCGGGAGATTTTTCCCGGCTACTTACCTGGCGCGGAGGAAGGCCCCTCTGGCTGGGGGCTGTGGATCACCGGCCCGGCTCCAGGCCGCAGTGTAGTTGCCGCGCTGGGTCGCGCTTATTTTTCCAACATGGTCTACGACGATCCCCACTGGGACATGAAGACGTTTTCGCTGGCATCGGGCCTTGAAGCGGCAAGGCAGAAGACAGGCGATGCGCTCAATGCGGACCATCCCGACCTGAGCGCATTCCGTTCCCGCGGCGGCAAGCTCATCCTGTATCACGGCTGGGACGATCCAGCGATTCCTGCGCTCAGCTCGGTTAACTACTACGAAGCAGTCCGCGCGAAAATGGGCGCCGATGTGACCCGCTCGTTCGCGCGCCTCTTTATGTTGCCTGGCGTGCAGCACTGCATCGGCGGCCCGGGCGCGGACAATATTGGGGCATCGGGCGCCTCACCGGCAGCCGATCCGGAGCACAACGCGCGCGTTGCGCTTGAGAACTGGGTTGAGAAGGGGATAGCGCCAGACAGCTTCATCTCCACCAAAGGCTCTATCGTCCAGCCGTCTGCGATGACGCGGCTTCTGTGCCCGTATCCGCAGTCGGCAAAGTACAACGGAAGCGGGGACGCCAGTAGCGCGGCGAGCTATGTTTGCACTGCCGCGAAATAACGAGCCGGGATGAATGGTGCTGGCTGTTTCTGCCAGAGCATAATGAAAGAGCCGATCGCCTTCCCGGCAACCCCTTCAGACAGGTTTGAACCGGAACATGCGCCGCAGCACCCGACGTGCTTTTGTTTGCCAGGCTGCCGCCGCGGCCGCTGCGATGGCCTCAGGCCGACGGCCACTGGGTTCGGCCTTCAGACTGAGCGCTTTGGATCTACAGAGCCGGGCCAGCGTCGGCGCACATGCGCCAATCGTCTTTGAAGATCGGCTGGCCGCGTCGCGCATCGCGTTCACGCTCCACAACAGCCTCAGCCCGCAGCGGTACATGATCGAGACCATGACCGGCGGAGTAGCGCTCTTCGATTACAACAACGACGGACTGCTGGACATCTTCTTCACCAATGGAGCGGCGATCCCGACGCTGGAAAAGAGCAGCGCGGTCTGGCACAACCGCCTCTTCCGCAATAACGGCGACGGCACATTCACTGACGTGACGGAACGCGCCGGATTGAAGGGGCTTGGCTATTCCATGGGGGTAGCCGCCGGCGATTACGACAACGACGGGTATGTGGACCTGTACGTCACGGGCGTGAATCACAACCAGCTGATGCACAACAACGGCGATGGAACTTTTACCGATGTAACGGCAAAGGCCGGCGTGGCTGGGCTGGTTCCGAAGCTGGGGAAAGCCTGGTCGGTCACGGCGGGCTGGTTCGACTACAACAACGACGGGCTGCTGGACCTGCTGGTGATCAACTACCTGAATTACGACATCGCCACGGCGGTCCATTGCGTCGCGCAGGGGTATCCGGCGTACTGTTCGCCGGTGGAGTTTCTGGGCACGCCCAACATTCTGTATCGCAATAACGGGGATGGAACGTTCACAGATGTGTCGGAGGAATCGCATATCGCGGGATACGCCGGGAAAGGCATGGGCGTGTCATTCGCCGATTATGACGACGACGGGCACATGGACGTCTTCATCTCCAACGACACTTCGCAGAATTATCTGCTGCACAACAACGGCGACGGGACCTTCACCGAAGTAGGCGTGGAAGCGGGCGTGGCCTACAACGGATTCGGCAATGCGATCTCGGGAATGGGGACGGATTTCCGCGATATCGACAACGATGGCAGGCCCGACATCTTCCAGACCGCGATGTTTGGCGAAGGGTTCCCGATTTACAAGAACCTCGGCGGCGGCCAGTTTCAGGACGTCAGCAGCCGGGCGGGTCTCACTGGAGTGACCAGCCGGCTGACGGCGTGGGGCACCGGAATCTACGACTTCGACAATGACGGATATAAGGACTTATTCACGGCCAACGCGGACATTCTGGACAACGCATTCCTGATTGCACATCGGCCCTATGGGCTGCCAAACGGGCTGTTCCGCAATTGTGGAAACGGGACGTTTGAAGATGTGAGCACAACGGCGGGAGCGGGTTTTCTGACGCCGGCGGCGCATCGCGGCGCTGCGTTTGGCGATTTGAATAACGACGGCAGGATCGATGCGGTTGTGACGGTGCTGAATGGATCTCCGAAGATTCTGATGAACCGGACAGAGAACAACGCCCACTGGATCATTCTGCGGTTAGTCGGCGTGCGATCGAACCGCGACGGGCTGGGCACCCGAGTGAGGGTGACGACCGCCCGTGGAACGCAGCACAATCACGCGACCACGGCGGTGGGCTACAACTCCTCGAGCGATAAGCGGGTGCATTTTGGCCTTGCCGATGCGGCGGCGGTGGAGGAGATTGAGCTGCGGTGGCCGAGCGGCATTCGCCAGGTGCTGAAGGATGTGAAAGCCGACCAGGTGCTGACGGTGACGGAAGGCGCATCGTGAGATGCGGGGAATCAGGGGGTCAAATCCTGGGAGAGACGATCGGCAAGCTGCGTCTGGCCATGGCTGCGAAGCAGGGCGAGCAGGTCGCGCATCAGGCCGGAGTTGTTGCGCCCCCAGGCCTCGGTGAGCTCGGCGGCCAGGTCGGCATTGGGAATGTCGTCGAGATGAAAATCGCTGTCGCACAGCATGTAGAGCAGCTGAGGCGTCATGGTTTCTGACTGAGACAGAAGTCGTGCAGCATCGGCCCAGCGATTCTGCCGGTAACGGACTTCGCCCATCTCGGCGATTGCCAGCTGCGCGTTGGGGTCGCGCGCGAGTTCTTTCTGAAAATCGGATTCCGCAGCGCCGAGATCGCCATCTTTCATGGCCAGGATGCCTTCGTAGGTGAAAGCGCCGCGTACGTGAGGGTCGATGGCCAGAGCGCGTTCGAGGCAGCGCAGTCCGTTGCCGTGATCGCCGAGTGAGAGATAGAGCTTGCCGGCAAAAACCCAGGCATCGCCGGGGGAGGGTGCATAGGTTCCGCTGACGTGTTTGTGAAACAGCTCCAGAGCCTCATCTTCCCGGTGCTGCTCGAGGAGCGCGCGCGCCTGGGGTACGATGGCGCTCTCGAAAGCGTCTCGCCCCTCGGACTGCATAAAGGTGAACTGCTGCATCATGAGGTGATGAAGCTGGGCCTGGTGCTGTGCTTCGGCCGTCTGCCCCAAAGCAGCGTAAGCGCGCGAGAGATAGAAATGGGCCTGCAGCAGGGTGGGATCGGCGTGCAGCGCGCGTTGCAATGGATCGAGCGCCGCGGAATATTGCTGTAGTTCCACTTCGCAGTGGCCCAAGCCGAGCAGCGCATTGGGGTCGGCAGGCCTGATGGCGAGCGACCGACGCAGCAGGACGCCAGCCTCCTCCCACTTCGCGAGGTGGATCTTAACGGTGGCCAGAAGATCAAGGGCGTTGAAGTCGTTCGGCTGCGCCTCAACCGCGCGCGCCAGGCTCTTCTCGGCGCCGGCGAGGTCCATCAATCTGTAACCGGCCACGCCGAGGTCGTAATCGATGCCGGGAAGGGTGGCGTCAACGCTCTGAGCGCGCGTCAGCCAATCCAAAGCCTCGGGGTACTTGCCCGCGTTCAGAAAATATTCGCCGCATTTCTCAAGGATGTCGCCGCGACGGGGCTCGAGGGTCGCGGCCTCGCGGATGGCGGCGAGGGCAAGGTCGGATTGGCCGTTGAGGTGATAAGCCTGAGCCAGGTAGTATTGCGCATCGCCATTCTTCGGGGCGAGGCGCGCGCAGCGGGTGAGCAGAGCGATGGCTTTCTCGCGATTTCCGGCGATCAGCTGGGAGACGCCGGACTTGAACAGCAGCTCCGGATCGTTGTTTGCGTACTGCAATGCCTCTTCGTAGAGGGCTGCCGCCTCGGTGTTGCGGCCTGCATCTTCCAGCAGATCGGCTTTGAGTTTGAGGGCAGGGACGAAGCGGGGATTCTGCGCCAGCAGCTGATCGAGGATGGCCAGCGAACCCTGGGGGTCGTTGTGCTCAGCAAGGCTCTGGGCCTGATGGAACTGGCGCATCGCGGGCGATTCCGTGGGCTGTTGCGGCGCAGCGAAGACGGGCGGACCCGGCAAGGCCAGGCAGAGCAGAGCCGCAGACACAGAGCGCGGGATCGTCACCGGAATTGGCCAGAAGTGCTGAACAGATCACTTTAACGTCTGCGCAGCGGCGGGAAATGCGGCCGTCTCACTTTTACTCGTCTTTACGGTCATCCAGAACCATCCCGCGAAGGTGAGCACCAGGAACGGGTAAGCGAAATAGGGGAAGGGTTTGGAGAGGGGCGTAAGGGGCGAACCAGCAAAGATGCGCAGCGAGGTAAACCCAAACAGGATCGCGGCTATCGCTCCTGTGACGCGAGACCAGATCGGCATCACGGGTGGGAAGCTGGTGAGCGCGAGCCCTGCCGCCCAGAGAGCGGTTCCGGCGGCGAATGCGGGAAGGCTAGCCTCGAGGCTGCTGGCTGTTCCGCCCAGCATGACCGCTTCGCCGATGGCATAGACGAGGAATCCAGCGGCGACGGCGTCGCGACCCTGGCGAAAGAAGTAGAGCGTGAGAAGGACGGTGGCGGCGACCAGGGCGGTGCTATCAATCGCCCACAGTTCGGCGCGAAGGAGGTCGGAGGTGACCAGGGTTCCGGCCATGCCGAGGACAGCCCCAAGGATTAATCCAGCGAGCACCACACCTTTTAGTGGTTTTTGCATGCGGGCCATCATACCCGGGCGGCGATGGGTTGGGAGAGGAATTTGCGAACAAGATATCGGATGCGAGGGGGGACCGCCCTCCTGCAGCACACGGCCAGCTGCGGCCTTCACGCAATCGCTGGTCGGTTTTTGTGCACGTCCAGTCCGACTTAGTCGTGCCCCGATCCATGGCCGGGCCGTAACCGCGGCGAGGGATAAGGCGCGTGCACTGACGGTCATCCTTGCACCGATCTTTTGTGCAGTGCATACTAACGATATGAGAACCAGAGCCAACATTCACCTCGATCAGGACGCGTACGAATTCGCATCCGCCTATGCCAGTGCGAAGGGTATCCCCCTAGGCGCCGCGGTCAGCGACCTGCTCAGGCGCGCAGAACACGTGTCTGCGCCGGAGCCCACCCTGTCGCCACGGCTGAAGAAGACCCGCCGCGGTTATCTCGTCAAGGCGAGGACGGGACGGACTGTTACTCCGGAGACGGTGAAGGAAAGCGCGGAGGACAGCATTGGCTAAGGCTGCGCGATATTTGCTCGACGTGAATGCTCTGGTGGCGCTTCTGGACGAGGATCACATCCACCATTGGCCCGTAACCAGGTGGTTCGATACGGCCGGACTTCAATGGGCCATCTGTCCCTTCACCGAGGCAGGCCTGCTGCGTCACATGACTCGGCCGCAAACGGGCGACATGAGCGTTGAAAGAGCAACGACGCTGCTGGATCGGCTGGCGCAGCAATCCGGCTATCATTACCAGCCGATCACGGCCGACTGGCGCACCCTGTGCCGGCCCTTCTTCAAAAGACTCTTCGGTCACAATCAGATCACGGATGCCTATCTACTGGGACTGGCGATCCAGGAGGGGCTGGTGCTGGTCACTTTCGACAAAGCCATGCTGCATCTGGCTGGGGAATACGGCCGGCACGTTTTGTTGCTGGGAGCGAAATGAACGTGGCCGGCAATGCACTCCTCCCACCGAGTTGTCATCCAGAGGAGCGCAGCGACGAAGGATCTGCAGTTGTCTTTCAGGAATTCATCCTGTCGAGGGCGCGCTGATAATCAGCGGGTTCGCAGTCATACCACTCGCGGCTGAGGTCGACCCAGGCAGCATTGAGTGATTCGATGAGCGCAATCTTCTTAGAGCGGCTCCAGCCTTTCAATTCCTTTTCCCGCGCTATGGCGTTCTGAACGAACTGATGTTGCTCAAACCAGACCAAACGGTCGCAGTTGTATCTCGCCGTGAAGCCTTCATGCTCTTTCCATTTGTGCTGAAAAACGCGCTTAAGCAGATTACCCGTCACTCCAATGTAGAGCGTTCGGCTGCGGCTGGCCATTATGTACGTGAAATAGCTATCTTCGTGCATGTGGCTCCAGCGTATGCTGAAGTGCCGGCGAACGGCTGTGATCCAGAACAACTACCTTGTGTAAGACAAAAGCAACTGCAGATCCTTCGTCGCTGCGCTCCTCTGGATGACAAGCAGGGGTGTGGTGGGATCGGTGAGGGATGACCGGCTTGGCGGAGTTCACGCTTTCCCAAGCTTTGCGGCGCGGGCAGGGCGGGCTCTGAGTTGCTCCGGGACTTCGTTTTTCAATCGCTATCCTGCCTTCCTTGAGCGGACAATGTGAGCGAGGCATGGCTCGAGTACGAGCCCTTTTTGCTACCGCTCCTCAAGGGCAACCTGGCGGTCGGCGTGATCGATGAGCACGCGGCGGAAGAGCCCGAAGGTCAGGACTCCCTCAAAATCGGCGGGACCAGAGGACTGGGTGGACGTTGTGAGGTTCGCGAAGGAAACATGATGGATCCTGGAGTCGCCGATCTTCAGGTCTTGCGGTGGAAGCAGCGTGTAGCTTCCGCGGGCATCGGTGGCCTTCGGGCCGAATCCTGGCGGCGAGAGGACAGCGAGCGACATGTAGGTCCGCGCTCGGTAGAGGAACGGGATGGCGGCTCCGGAGTCGAGTGCGAGACGAACGGCACGCAGGCTGTCAGAAAGACGGACAGGAACAATGAGAAGACCGGCTTTCTCCGGCGTGGCCGGGGCGAGCAAGGGAATCCATGGTCCTCTCATGGCAGCACGCATCGAGCCGGAGCGGTCCAGACAAACCAGCTTTTGGTGATTGTCGATGAGCAGGTCGAAGCGATCGAGAAAATCCTCGCCCAAAATACCCTGGACCTCGATGCCGCGAGCGCGCAGATGCCCCAGGTCCGATACCAGCACCTTGAGATCGGAGACGGAGAGGGTACCAGCTTCGACCGCAGCCACCTGGGAGAAGAAACCCGAGCTGCTGAAGCCGGCGTTCACGACGGA
This sequence comes from uncultured Acidobacteriaceae bacterium, assembly GCA_963788905.1. GTDB lineage: Bacteria > Acidobacteriota > Terriglobia > Terriglobales > Acidobacteriaceae > Palsa-343. Next base: position 219,729 of record CAWBIO010000006.1, on the reverse strand, counting down.
AGCCTGACCCTCGGCGCCGAGATCGAGTTGGGCGGCGAGGATGGGATCAAGAACCGTAATCTGGGAGCCGGTGTCGAGCAGGAAACTGAACGGGCCGCTTTGGTTGATGGAGACGGCGACGGTGAGCTGATGGCCATTTACCAGGCTGTAGCGTAGACTGACGGCATTTCCAGGGCAGCGGCTTTCAGCTCCAAGAAAAGGTACGAACGTCGTAGCGAGAATTGCGACTGCGATCCTGCTGCTGGTCCACATTGTGCGATCTCCTCAGCCGGGTAGGCTGAGGCGAATCTGGACGTGGACCGGCCTGATGGTCTTGATCCATCCCTGATGAGTTCCGCAGGGCGCGTGATCTCATTTGAATGGCGTCATGATGGAGTTGTGATGGCGGGTAAGTCTTCTGTTTTCAGGTTCGCAGACTACGAGGTCCATGAAGGCGAGTTTTCCGTGGTGAAGGCGGGGGAAACTCTGCCGGTCGAACCGAAGGCGTTCCGCGTTCTGCTCATCCTGCTGCGCAACCCCAAAAAGCTCATCCCCAAGGAAGAATTGCTGAACGCGGTTTGGGGTGACGCGGCCGTCACCGAGAACTCGCTGACGCGTGTCATCGCCATGCTGCGCCGCCTGCTCGATGACGATGCCCGCGAGCCGCGCTTTATCGAGACCGTCACCAGCGTCGGCTATCGCTGGCTGTGCCCCGTCGAGCTGGAGGAAGTTGCAGCAGCCGACGCCGGTGAGGCTGGAACGCAGGCTGCGCCGGGGATGGCTGAGACGCCGGTGACGACAGCGGCTAAGTCCGGTGCCAGGCGTCGGCGGGCCGGGATCGCATCGGCCGTCGGCGCCGCGGTCCTGTTGCTGGCCACCGGCTACCTTTACCTGAGCCGGCCTTTTCCGCCGCCACGGATTACCGCCTACAACCAGATCACGCACGACGGCCGGCTGAAAGACCTCGGCGCGAACGATGGAGAAAGGCTGTACTTCGCGCTGCAGTCACCGAACCAGATTGCGGAAGTGGGGGTTAACGGTGGCGAGATTGCCCGTCTTCCGGTGGCGCTGGCAGGCAGTGTCGCGGCGGTGGAGGATGTGTCCCCGGATGGTTCCCACGTCCTTGCTTCGACAATCGTGGAGGGCCAGGTCGCCGATGCTCACTGGCTGGTTCCGCTGCTGGGAGGAGCGGTCAAGCGGCTGGATGACGGCTTCGATGGGGCAGCGTTTTCTCCGGACGGCGGCTCGGTCATCGATTCCACGCTGAGTGGCGACATCTTCATGACGCGGATCGATGGAAGCGGAACGCGCAAGCTGGCCAGCGTCGGTTCGCCGGCTTACCGGTTCAGGTGGTCCCCGAACGGAAAAGTGATCCGGTTCAGCAAGGAGGGCGGTCTTTGGGAGATGTCAGGAGATGGGACCGGGATTCACCGCCTGCTCCCTGACTGGAAGGAGGGCATTCCGGATTGGGGCAACTGGACCAGGGACGGGAACTTTTTTGTCTTCGCGGCCGATGGGAAGATATGGGCGCTGGATGAGAGGCGCAGTCTGTTTCGGCAGCCGTCCTCGATTCCCATGTTGCTGGCCGGCGGGCCAATTCACTGGGACCAGCCGGCCCCAGGCAAAGATGGGAACGGGATCCTCTTCGCCAAAGGAAGCAAGTTGCGGGGCGAACTCACGCGACTTGATCTCAAGACGGGGGCATTCCAGCCTTTTTTGGATGGGATCTCGGCGGAATACGTTTCGTTCTCGCCGGATGGAAAGTACGTGGCCTACGTCGCGTTTCCTGAGGGCACCCTGTGGAGAGCCAATCTCGACGGAAGCAACCGCATGCAACTGACGCAACCGCCTGGCTACGTCGTCAATCCTCACTGGTCGCCTGATTCGCAGGAGATCCTTTTCGGATCGGAGGATCCCCCCAACGCTATTTCGATTCATCGTGTTTCCGCCTCCGATGGGACTCCTCGCTGGCTCCCGTACGAGAGCGGCGTGCCGATGTTCGATCCAAACTGGTCTCCTGACGGCAGACAAGTTGTCTTTCAAAGGGGCGCTCTCGAAATGCCAGGAGCGGTGTTGCACGCTCTGAACACTGCGGAAGGGCTGGATTTTCGCATTGCCGACCTGGGCACGCGGCAAGTGACGGTCGTACCGGAATCGAGGCATAAGTGGTCTCCGCGCTGGTCGCCTGACGGGCGGTATCTGGTTGCGCTGGTTTATCCACAGATTGACCACCTGGAGTTATTCGACATGAAGCTTCAGAGATGGTCTGATATCCCGATCCATGGCGAAGTCAATTTCCCATGTTTCTCACGCGACAGCCGGTTCATTTATTTCCTGGGAACCGGCCAGCGCGTGTTCAGGATTCCGGTGGCCGGTGGCAAGCAGGAGGGGGTATTCGACATGTCCGGCTGGCATCTGGGCGGCCACTACGGCGGTTCCATGAGCCTTGACCCCACCGACGCTCCGCTGGTGCTGCGCGACACCGGCAGCGACGATATTTACGCGCTTACGCTCGAGGAAAAATAGCTCGGCAATCTTGTTTCAGGCCGGGTGGGGAAAAATCACTCCCGATGGCATTCACGCTTTACGGCTGCGGGCGATAGCTGCGCGGGCTTCCTTGTCGGCTTCGCGGCGGCGCTCGGTTTCGCGCTTGTCCCAGTCCTGCTTGCCGCGGGCCACGGCGATCTCGCACTTAACACGGCCGTTACGGAAATAGAGCCGTGTGGGGATGAGCGTTAGTCCCTTTTGCTGCGTCTTTCCCGTGAGCTTTCGAATTTCTTCCTGGTGCAGCAACAGTTTTCGTGTGCGCAGCGCATCGTGATTGTTGTAGCTGCCGTGGGAATACGCTCCGATATGGGCATTCAGCAAAAAGGCTTCCCCGTTCTGGATCAGGCCGTAGGCGTCGCGGAGATTGGCCTTGCCTTCGCGGATCGACTTGACCTCGGTTCCGCGCAGGGCCACGCCCGCCTCGTATTTTTCAAGAAGGAAGTAGTTATGGCTGGCCGTGCGGTTCTGGGCGGCATCGCGGGTGCCGGAAGCCACCGGGTCGCGGGGCCTGGTCTTCGCGGGAGCGGGTTTAACGGGATTGGAAGAGTTGCGGGCCATACCTGCAGTCGCAATTTCTCATCGTATAACGCTGGGCATTACGCCACCGGGGGTTACCAAAAAGCAGTACCGGCGATCACCACAGGCTACACCGCACGTCACTTTGAGGGGAGAGGGCGAAACGGGGTGGGGGTGCGATACTATACCCAACGCGACACGGCATTGCGGGCAAGCCAATCTTCAGCAAGCGAGGACGAAGGGCCAGCCGTTCCTGCACGCGCGATTTCCACTCCCCCCGACGGAGCTGCATGAAGCGAAATTTTGTCATCTGGGCGTTCCTCGCCACGATTTTGGCGGCCCTTCCGGCAGCGCACGCTCAGTCCGCAGCCCACTGGTTCAAGCAGGGCCAGGAGGCGGAAGCGAAGGACGACGTACAGGCGGCCTACGAGGCGTACTACCAGGCGTATCAGAAGAAACCCACCGATGAGCGGTACAAGCTGTCGTGGGAGCGAACCCGGTTTCCGGCCGCCGCGCTGCACGTGGAGCATGGCGAGCATCTGCGCGACCAGGGCAATTACACCGCCGCGCTGACTGAGTTCCTGCGGGCCATCGAGATCGACCCGAGTAATGAGCTGGCCAGCCAGGACATCAAAGCCACGCGCGACAAAATGAATGCGCAGAACCCGGCGCCGGAGAATGCCCCGCGAACTTCGGACGAGGCGATGGAGCTGGCTGCGCCCATTCAGCTGAAGCCGATCTCCGATGAGCCGCTGACCCTGCACATGGTCGAGGACAGCCGCGTGATCTATCAGGCTGTCGGCAAGGCCTCGGGGATCAATGTGCTGTTTGACCCGGCCTACAATTCCAAGCGCATCCAGGTAGACCTGAACAACGTGACGCTGAACGATGCGCTGCGCATCGTGGCCACGGTTTCAAATACGTTCTGGCGGCCGATCACCTCGAACACGATCTTCGTGGCCGAGAATTCGCGCAGCAAACACACCGAACTCGACCAGCAGGCGGTGGAGACTTTCTACCTGCACAACATCTCTCAGCCGAATGACTTTACAGAGATCCAGACGGTGCTGCGCAACCTGTTTTCGCAGGGCGCGCGCATTACCGGAGTGGCCAGCGAAAACGCCATCGTGATGCGGGCGACACCGGATGAGCTGTTGCTGGCGCGGCGCCTGGTCCAGGACCTGGACAAAGCGAAGCCCGAGGTGGTGATCGATGTGGCCGTGCTCGAAGTGAGCCGCGATCTGCTGCGCAACATCGGCATCCAGCTGCCACAGACGGCCAGCATCAACTTTCAGCCGTCGAATGCGAACCTGAACAACAGCAGCGGGTCGACCAGCAATACCGGCACTACTTCCACGAACAGCACGTCAACGACGACCAGCAGCATTACGCTGAACAGTCTGGCCCATCTGAATTCGACCAACTTCGCGGTCACCATCGGCCAGGCAGCGGTGGACCTGCTGCTGACCGACACGCGCTCGCGCATTATTCAGAACCCGCAGATTCGCGCTTCAGATGGCCAGGAGGCAACGCTCAAGATCGGCGAAAGAATCCCGATCGCCACCGGTTCATACCAGACAGGCGCGGCCACTGCCATCGTCAGCTCGCTTGTGAACACGCAGTTCACGTACATTGACGTCGGCGTGAACCTGAATATGAAGCCGACGGTGCACTTCGACCGCGACGTGAGCATGAAGTTCAAGGTTGAGGTATCGGCTACTAACGGCAACTCGAGCATCGGCGGCATTACCGAGCCCATCATCACCCAGCGCGTGATCGACCAGACCATCCGGCTCAAGGACGGCGAACCGAATCTGCTGGGCGGCATCGTGCAGCACCAGACCACGTGGGCGATCAGCGGCACGCCGGGTCTGGCTGAGCTTCCCCTGCTGAAGTACTTCTTCAGCACCCAGCAGAAAGAAACTACCGACGACGAGATTGTCTTCCTGATTGTTCCGCATGTGGTCCGCGCCGAAGAAATTGGCCCACAGGATCTGCAGCAGATCGACACCGGTACGACGAACGATATCCAGCTGCGACAGGTGGCCCTGGCGCAGATGGCGACACCGGCTCCCACAATCGCGCAGACCGTGGGCAGTGCGTTTGCCGGACAGCCACAGACCGTACAGGCGCCGCCTCCGGCGGCTGTGCCCGCAACAAACACAGCGGCTCCGCAGGCCCTCCCCGGACCGACCGCTGCCCAGGCAGCACAGCAGGCGATGACCACGATGCAGCAGCAGGCCAGCGTCGCGGCCCCCGCCAACCTGACGCTGACGCCGCCTGCATCCACGCAAAAAGTGGGATCGACCTTCAAGATGCTGGTGAACCTCTCCGGTGGTCACGACGTCTTTGGCGTGCCGATGAACCTGCAGTACGATTCGTCGAAACTCACCCTGCTCAATGTGGATTCCGACGATCCTCAGGATCCCAACGTTCTGGGCAAAGATGGTCAGGCGGTCGCCCTGGTCCATCGCGACGACGGAAGGGGCGACGCCGCGATTGCCGCGTCACGGCCGCCGGGAACCAGGGGTGTCAGCGGCTCCGGGACGCTTTGCGTGCTGACCTTCCAGGCGAACGCGGCGGGCGATGCTTCAGTGGCGATCACGCGCCCGGTGGTGCGCAACAGCGAGCAGCAACCGCTGCCGGCGATGGGATCGCAGGCAGTCGTGAAGATCCAGTGAGCCGCCGCGCTCAGGATTGAGAAGTTATGCAGTGGATGTTCAAAAAGATTGGAACGGGGAAGCAGGGCCGGGAAGCCGGTCTGACGCTGGTCGAGCTGATCGTGACGGTTGCGATTCTGGGCATCCTTGCCTCAGCCGCCGTGCCCATCGCGCGCTTCCAGGTCAAGCGCCAGAAGGAGCGCATTCTGCGCTACGACCTGTGGCAGATGCGCGCAGCCATCGATGCGTATAAAGACGCGGCCGACAAGCACGCCTTCCAGACCAAGCTCGACAGCCAGAATTATCCGCCCGACCTGCAGACTCTGGTCGACGGCGTGGACGTGCAGGGCAAGAAGGTGAAGTTTTTGCGGCATATCCCTGTCGATCCAATGACCGGCAATGACGATTGGGGGTTGCGCTCGATGCAGGACGACCCAACCAGCGATTCCTGGGGCGGGCAGAGTGTGTTCGATGTGCATTCGAAGTCGGACGGGACCGCGCTGGACGGAACAAAATATTCGGACTGGTGAATGATGTGCAGCTAAAAACTCCAATTCGGAATTCGGGCTTGACTCGGGCAGAACAGGGCTTCACCCTGGTGGAGCTGATGATCGTGATGCTGATCATCGGCGTGCTGGCCACGGTCGCCATCCCCAGCTTTATCGCGTCGATTCGCAATGCCAGAGAAGCCGCGCTGAAAGAAGATCTGCACGTGCTGCGCGACGCCATCGACTCCTACACGATGGACAAGAACAAGGCTCCGCAGTCGCTGGACGACCTGGTGCAGAGTGGATATCTGAAAGTGATTCCCGAGGATCCCTTCACGCATAGCCGCGAGACGTGGGTGACGGCCAGCGACGACACGTACTCCGATCTGGATCAGACGGAGCCGGGCATCAACGACGTGCACAGCGGGTCGGAAGAGACGGGCTCGGATGGCCAGCCTTACTCGAGCTGGTGACGGTTTTGCCGATGTATACTAGGTGGAAGTAGTTCCCGGAAGGGTGCATTCCTCCCGGGAAGTTGGCTACTTCAGCAGTAGCGTGAGCACAAGGACAGCAACCGCCAGAACAAAGCGCCAATCGAGCGCAATGCTTATGGCAATGCGAGTCCACGATGAGTTCTTATTCATCGTTTGGACTCACCCCCTTTCATTCAGACGGCCCGCAGGTCGTTGCTAGCGGTCTGCGAGCCGTCGGTCCGATCCTCCGGACCGATCTTCTGCAGAAATCCGCATCCGCACTTTGAAAGAGGCACTCCCAGTTTAGGGAGTGCTGCGTGCACGCAGGTCACTTCGCGGCCAGCGCGCGACACTCAGGTAATGCGACCAACGTGGCCCCGGTCCGCGTGGCAGAATAGCTGCGACGATGCTCTCCCTCCCGAAACTCACGCGCGTTCATGATCGCTTTCTGTCCCTGAGCTGCCTTCCCCGCGAACAATTCGGCGACACGCTGGCGGGAAAGCTGCTGCTGCGATCTGGGTTCGATGCCGATGGTGTTGCGCTCGTCGTCGCCGCCAGTGTCGCGGGGGCGGCTTCGCTATGCGTCGAGGCTGATGGAGAACGTCTTCGCGAGGGCCTGCGCGCGGGGCTGATCGATTTCGTGGTTGCGAATCTCGATGAGGCGTTGCGCATTCTGAAGAATGAGATTCGCCGCGCCCTGCCCGTTTCCGTCGGCCTGATCGCCGAACCAGAATCCAGCATCGCGGAAATGATCGAGCGCGGGCTTCAGCCGGATCTCCTGTCCGGAATCGCGGAAAGACAGGCTGGTGAATTCACAGAGCGTGGCGCTGTTGCGGTGTCCGACGAGAACCTGCCGCATTCAGAAACCTCTGTGATCGAATGGACCGTCGCCAAAACTCCGGGGCGGCCCATTGGGAGTCCGGCACCGCCGTTGGCGCGGATCGCCCAAATCGCATCGGAGGCTCTCGATCCGGCACGCAGCGACACCGCAGCCCGCAGGCGCTGGCTCCAGCAATCTCCTCGCTACCTGGGCCGGTCCTTTGGCGCCCGGGAATGTGTGCGGATGACGGGCGCGGAGGCCGCCATGTTTTCTGATCTCGTTCGAAAAGAAATTCCTTCGGCGGCCATTGCACGCGATGGTCAGAGAATCTAACACGATTCCGCCACGACTCCGGCTGTCCCGCCCATCTTTTCCGTTTCGTCACGAGTCTTAATCGTTGTACGATCCAGCAACGGAGGTCGCATTGCATGGGGTCAGAACCCGAGTACCCAGCCTTTGGTTCCCAGCCGGAACCGGTCCTGCAAACGCCCCAGGAACTTCAGGATGAGCAGCGCAAACTGCGCCGCCTGCAGATCATGGTCAACATGGTGATGTCGGTCATCGGCCAGGATCTTTCTATGACCATCGACGAAGCCTCAGAAATGGTGGCCGACACCCGCCGCGCCGCCCTCGCGATGTTCCCAGGCAAGGAGCTTGCCTTCGACCTGCTCTACAAGCCGCGCCTGCAGCGGCTAATGCGCGAGCGCTTTCGAATCCACTAGCCTGCCAGCCTCTTACTTCTGGCCTATTTTTGATCCAGCGCAGTGAGGCGGAACGTAATCGTTCCCCAGAACAGCCGTGCGCGCATCTGCACCGGGATGTGCCGCTCGTCGTCGGTGTACCAGATCCAGATGTTGCCGCGCGCCTTCACCACGCCGGCCTCGGCTGTGGGCTGCACCCGAATCGTCTGATAGTTCGCGAGCGGCGTTCGCACCGTCTCGTGCGCTTCGACCTTCATGGTCACGGTCACGGTATGCATGGCGTCGGCAACGGGGACGCGGAAGCTCTGGCCAGGCGTTAGCGTGAGCGACGCCGGATAGAAGATCGCGGAGAGCAGATCGGTGACGCACGGTCCGATGATTGCCTCGGAGTGCTTGCTCGTTCCCTTCACGATGTTCTTTTCGTTGAGCACCGCCTTGCGCATGGCGTAGTCAAACTTCAGGTCGGTGCTCACCTGGCGGCGGCCCTCCTGCAGCTGCTTGGCAAAACCGGAGGAACACCCGGTACGGCGATTGAACGAAGACTGAAAGCGATCGCTGACGCGGTAGATGAGGTTGATGGCGCCCAGCGTATCGCCGCTGGCTGAGATGCGCTCGTCGTCGCCCTGCTGCTCCAGATGCATCACCGTGGTGCCGGCGGGAAAGACGCGCCAGTCGACGGCGTAGGTCAGCGTTTCTTTTGCAGGAAAGTTATAACCGGCGTTAGGAGGAAGCAGCGGCGGCGGAGTTTGCGCGGATGACAACGCGCTCGCTGCCAGGGCCACCGCGGTCGCGAGCCCCAGTTTCGCGATCAGCAGTGCGTCCGTTTTTTCTGGCAATCCGCGAAGAATACGACGCTCCTCCTGTTCGGTCATTTTCGAGCAAGCACAAGCTTCAGGATGAGGGCAGCATACATGCTCGCCGCGCCCAGCAACGCGTTATATTCGCGATGCCGGCGGTAGAGTTCCCAGGAGAATACCCCTTTGGCGGTTTCCGCTCCCGCAGCCACGCGGGGCGCCGGCCGGAAACGCGGCCACAAGCGCGGGACCTGGGCCGCGTAGGCGTCGAACCCAGGAAATACGGAGCGCAGATACGCCTCTTCAGAACGGATCACTGGAATGTAGATGGCCGCAAACAGCACCACGAGGATCGCCGCGATCCACCAGCTGCGAGCGGCCAACGCGAATCCAAAGGCAATCAGCACGGAACCGAGATACAGAGGATTGCGCGTGTGCGCGTAAGGACCGGTCACCGTTAGCTCGGTATTTTTCTTCACGTAGCCAGAAGCGTAGCCGCGCAGAAGCAGCCCGGGCGCGACCAGCGCAAGGCTCACAGCCATGAACAACAGAGTGGGGCGCGCGAGCCACAGAAACAGAATCGCGAACGCAAATCCCATGGGGACGCGAATACGGCGCGCGATGCGATTCCAGCTCAATCCTCGCGCCTCCGTGAACCACTCGTATTCTGCAACAGGTCGAGCGCCGCACCGGTGACCGCCTCCGGCGTGATGGTCAGCAGGCCTGCCTCCGGTTCGCTGCGGCGGGTGTGGTCACGCACGCTTTCAGGATGGCGCAGGACTCGGCTGGGGCAATGAAACGGTCCGTTGCGCGCAGGATCCGTCGGTCCGTAAATGCCCACGACGGGAATGCCCAGAGCACACGCCAGATGCAGAGGTCCCGTGTCGCCTGCGATGGCGAGCGACGCGCGTCGTGTGACCGCGATCAGACCGGCCATATCCAGCGTGAGGGCGCGAGCCGCGCCGCCGCTGCTGCGCACGATTTCTTCTGCCAGATTCTCCTCGCCGGAGCGCTGTTGATCACGACGGCTGAAGCCCGCATCGCCCAGCTGCCGCGCCACGTCGCCATAGCGGCCCGCAGGCCACCGCTTGGCCCCCCAGCCGGCGCCGGGGCTCAGCAGGACAAACCGCTGCGACAGCTCAGCTGCTTTTGCGTCAGCTGCAGGATCGCGCGGGAGCAGCGGCAGCGTCATCGGCAGATTCTCTTCGAGCAAATCGCGTTAGCCACTTCGAGAGACTGTTCGATGACGTGAACGCCGCGGGTCGCGACCTTTTCGTTGAAGAACCATTTCGCGGCGAACTCGCGTGGCTGAGCCTCGCCGATGATTCTGCCTGTTTGCGCCCAGCGCGCCACCATGGCCGCGCGTACCGCGCCCTGCATCTCCGCCACGACGTCATACTGCATCGCTCGTATTTCCCGCCGGACATTCCTCATCTCTCTCACCGTGGAGAAATGGAGTGGGGATCGCGCCCATTTCTTGGCCGGCACGATATGCAGATGATCGACCAGCGGCATTCCCGGCGTGCCGGGCTTTGAGTCATTCGCGATGAACAATCCCCGCCACTGCGGCTCAATCGCCCACCCAATCACCCATTCCGGGTGCGCCTGGCGCAGCGCGGTAACGGCGGGCATGGAATGGAGAATGTCACCCATCGCGCCCAGACGCACGACGAGCAGACGGAGGTTCCTGGAGTTGCGGTCAATCCTCTGATTTTCTCATGGCGTGCACCGTGATTCTGCGGCGCTCGCAGCCGTTTTCTCAGGGAGTCCGCTGCATTCTGCCAACCCGATCCATCCAGTGAGCAGGCAGAAATGCGCAAAGCTGTTCCAGAGCCGCAGACTCATCGCGGAGCCTGACAACCAGCGTGGCTGCGTTCAGCGGCGCGGCGCTTTCCAGCATCTTTCGCTGCTCGGGACTCAGCCGCACCAAGTCCTTTTCTGTCGTCAGAAATGCTTCCGCACCATGCTGGCGCTGCATCTCAATCAATTCGGTGATATCTGGCGGTTCGTAACGATGATGATCGCGCCACGCCCGCACAGCGGCGATGGAAACTCCGGCCGACCGCACGCCGGAAAAGAATTCGCCTTCCCGCGCGATGGCGCAGAAAGCCACCACATTTACCAATCGCGGAACTTCAATCCTCCTCTCCATCCACCACACCGGCCCGCCGTAGCCGCGGCGCCGCAGCTCCGGCTCCAGCTCTTCGTCCTCGCAGCGCATCGCAATAATTTGTGCGCGCGCCAGTGACGAAAACGGCTCCCGCAAGCGGCCTGCCGGCAGCAGCCGCTCGCTGAAGTCATCGCGGTGAAGCACGACGACGTCCACATCGCGACCCAGCTGCCGATGCTGAAAGCCGTCATCGAGCAGGTGGAGTGCGGGCTCGACTGCGCTTTGTTCAGCGAGCAGACCCGCCCGATAACGGTCCGCTCCGACAAACACTGGGACATCGGCTGTCTGGGCAATCAACAGCGGCTCATCGCCAAACTGCTCCGCCGATCCTCCCGGAGCCACACGTTCGACAGCCTTCGACCGCCGTCCGTAGCCGCGCGAGAGCACACTGACCGCAACGCCCCGTTCGCGCAACAGTGTGGCCAGCCGGATGGTGAGGGGCGTTTTTCCCGATCCGCCCACGGACAAGTTGCCGATGCTCACCACGGGAGCCTGCAATCGTTTCGGGTGCAGCCAGCCATGATCCCAGGCCTGGTTTTTCGTGCGCACCGCCGCGCCATACACGAGAGCAAGCGGCGCCAGAGCGCTGCTCACGAGCGAACCTCCGCGCGCACCCCGGGCTCCCGCGCAACCGCTGATCCGCGATCCTTCAGCACATCGAGCAGGGCCTCGACCGTTCGCTGGGTCGCGCCTGCTTCGCGTTCGAAAACTTCCCGCGCCCGCGCACCCATGGCGCGCGAGGCTTGCGATCCAGACAGCAGCTCCTCAAGCACGCCCCGCAGCCCGGCGGGCTCGACAATGCGAATCGCAACGTGTTCGCGCAGCTTCTCGACGATGCCCCGGAAGTTCTCGTAGCTCGGGCCCATCATCACCGGTACGCCAAACCGCGCCGCTTCCAGCGGATTGTGTCCGCCCGCAGGCACCAGGCTTCCGCCAACGAACGCCGCGCCGGCGAGCGAGTATAACGACGCCAACTCCCCGATTGAGTCCAGCAGAAATACCGTGCCGGGATCGATTCTCCGCGGAGCACGGCCCCACTCTGAGCGTCGCACCCAGTTCACGCCACGCCGGCTCAGAATCTCCGCAACCTCGCCGAAGCGTTCCGGATGCCGTGGCGCAAGAATCGTCACGATCCCCGCAGGCAGCGCCTCCAGCAGCAAATCTTCTTCCCCGCCGAGCGTCGATCCACACACCAGAATCCGCGCCCCCGCAGGCAGGCGATTCCGCAGCATCGCAGTCAGTTCGCTCTCGCCTGTGACGCGCACATCGTATTTCAGGCTTCCCGCCACCTGGACGTTGTTCGCCCCCAGTTCTCGCAGCCGCGTGGCGTCCAGCTCAGTCTGCGCCAGCACCACCGCCAGTTTTCCCAGCAGCGGACGCCAGAACCAACCGAGCGCGCGATACCGCGGCCAGGAGCGATCGGAGATGCGTGCGTTCACCACGGCGACCGGAATCTTCGCACGCCGGCATTCGCTGAGCATGCGCGGCCAGAACTCGGTCTCCACCAGAACCAGCAATCGCGGACGCAGCGCGCGCAGCCACGCACGCACCGCCCAACCGAGGTCAAGGGGAAAATAAAAAACGCGCTCCGCTCCGAAGCGATCGCGCGCCAGAGCCTGGCCGGTTTTCGTGGTCGTTGAGATCATGACGCGCAACTGATCTGTTCTGCGCCGGCCGCCAGACTCGGCCAGTTTCGAGTCAAGCTCCTCGATCAGGCGGCTGGCGGCGAGGACCTCACCGACCGAAACCGCGTGGATCCAGACGATGTTGGTTGCGCTCAGGGACCCATAGATTCGCTGCGGCACAATGCCGAGCCGCTCCGTCAAACCTTCGCGGTATTTTCCGCTGGTGGCCATGCGAAACAACCACCACGGGGCGCCCACGACCAGCACCAGCACAAGGGCCAGACTGTAAAGGATCAACATCCGCTTACCAATCTCAACTTCCAGAGGTCATAAGGCAAGATGATAATGGGGACCATGCCCTTACGTTCTCTGCGGCACCTGGGAGTTTTCTGCCTTTTTTCTATCGCTGTTATCTCCGTCGCACGCGCGGAATCCGATCCGCCGCCCGTTAAGGACGCCACCGCCTACCCGGCAGTCGACTTCCACAGCAAAGAACAGGTGGCCATCGCGGCCGAGCCGTTCGATACGCCGGAGAAATGCAAACTCTTTCAGGTCGACTATCTGAAATACCACTTTCTTCCTATCCGCATTGTCGTCACCAATACTGGCGACCACCCTATCTCCCTGCGGGATGCGCGCATCTTTTTTATCAGCGCCACAGGGGACAAGATTCCGGCCGCCGACCCTGAAGATGTGGAGCGGCGCGTGAAGCCGAAGGACTCGCGCGGCCATGATATCCCTGTCGGTCCGATCAAGGTCCATACCAAAGGCAGCGCGTCCGACGAGCAAAATCGAATCCGATTTCGATCATTTCGAATATGCCGCCCTGGCCGTTGAGCCGCACACCACCCGCGCCGGCTTCCTGTTTTACGACATGCAGGGCCTCGGCGACACTCCTTTGCACGGCGGCAAGCTGGTGCTGCGCGAGCTGCGCAACTCCGATGGCATCGAGCTGTTCTATTTTGAAATTCCCTTCGATAAGTATCTGGAAGCCAAGCGCTGAGCCTGTTCCAGGACAACGCTATGATGCGGACATGGAGCTGCGGCCGGTCCGACTCGACGATCTACCGCTGATCATGGCGATGGAACGGCTGCCCGCGTATCGAACATTGGTGGGCAACTGGACGGAAGAGACGCATCAGGAAAAAATGGCCAGCGCGGATTTCCGCTATTTGGTTGCTGAATCCGGTTCGGGAGGCATGGCCGGTTTTGCCATCCTGCACGGAGTCGTCTCGGCACACCGATCAGTCTGCCTGCAGAGGATCGTCGTAGGAGATCCGAATCGCGGCGTTGGGAAGCTTATGCTGCGCGGCATTCTCGATTATGTGTTTCGAGAGCTAAAGGCGCACCGGCTGTGGCTCGACGTTTTCGAGACGAACACGCGCGCGCAGCATGTGTACGAGAGCCTGGGATTCCGGCGTGACGGTCTTTTTCGCGAGGCCTACTTTCGCGACGGCGAATACCACACGCAACTGCTGATGTCGATTCTCGACCGCGAATACGAGGCGATGCAGAGTGAGCACCGGCCCAGCACTCAGGATTGAAGCGCTTCACACGCCCTTTTTCTGCGGCTCCCACACATATTTGTGAATCTGGAGGCTGAGCCGCGCAGGCAAGCCGTCGGCGAGCATCCACTCCACCAGCTCGCGCGGATCGAGAAGGCAGTTTACGCTGCTGCGTTCAGGGGTGGCCGTCTTTGAGAATGCCGGCGAGAGCAGGATTTGCCCGGCGCGTGCCTCCGGCCTGTGGGCGCGGATGAAATCCCGCGCGAATTCGTAATCGTGTCGGTTCGCTATTACGAATTTCAGCTCGTCGGTTTCGGTCAGGCAGTCCAAATTGTCGATCCGGAAGCTCCCGCCCTCGCCGGAGCCCGGGCATTTGACGTCGACGATCTTGTGCACCGCGCGCGGCAAGTTGTTGAGAGGGCGTTCGCCGCTGGTTTCGATCATCAACTCGTAGCCTGTGCCCAGCAGCCGCTCCATCAGCGGGATGAGTTCCTTCTCCTGCAGCATCGGCTCACCGCCCGTGAACTCCACCAGCCTGACGGGGGCCAGCTTTTCAATCTCCGCGACTATCTGGTCTTCGCTTAATTTGTAACCGCCGGTGAACGTATATTCGGAATCGCACCAGGCGCAGCGCAGGTTGCATCCGGCCAGGCGCACGAAAATGCACGGCAGGCCGGCAAAACTCGACTCACCCTGGATGGATTTGTAAATTTCGATGAGATACAAGGCGTCAATTCGTCTGAAGAGCGAGTTCTACTCCGGGAAGCCTTGAAGCTGAGGCGAGGCCGGAATCGAAAGTTGCCAGCGGCAGGTTGAGACGCGCAGCCAGTTCCAGATACACGGCGTCGTAAGCAGTGAGGGAGTAAGCCTGCATGAGCGGCAGCAGCAGAGAGTCAGTGATAGACGGAACGACTGCATCCGTATGTATTTCGAGATTGGCCAACATCCTCAGGGCCACCGCAAGGTCCGTGTCATTCAATCGCCGGTTGCGATATGCGATGCCGAGAACGTTACACATCTCCACGTGCCAGAGAGAAGGAACAAAGACTGCCCTTGTACCTGCCAGTCTCAGGGCCTCCAAAGACTCGGTTGATTGCTCGTCCTTAAAGCACCAGCTAAGTGCGACAGAGCTGTCGAGCACAAGGCTCACTTTAAGTGGCCTTCGTGAATGAACTCCCGCCACCTGCGGCCGTCGCGCCCGGATTCTGAGCACGCGGTCTTCATGTGCTCGATCAAATCATCGACAGCTTCGGCCCGCAGCCTGGCCGTTTGCGAATCGCCGGCCAGTTGGTCCCTCATGAGAAGGCTGGCGTAATCGGAAACGGTCATGCCCGCAGCGGCCGCCGCTTTTTCGAGCGCAGTCCCGACCTCCTGACTAAGCTCAATCTGCATGGATAGCCTCGCTCGCCCAGTATAAACCGGTCTACTCGTAGTAAGTCGCCGTCGTCGTGTCGGTTTCGTAGATGGTGCAGTCCTTCACGCGCACGCGGCCCTCGGTCATCTGGCGCAGCTGGCTGTTGGTCTGGTCGAAGAAATAGCGCGCCAGGTTCTCGGCCGATGGATTAATCCGGTCAAAGGGCTCCAGGTCGTTCAGCATCTGGTGGTCGATGCGATCGATTACCGGACGCATCACCTGCTTCAGGTCGCGAAAATCCAGCAGCAGGCCGGCCTTGTCCAGCTCCTCGCCGCACAGCGTAATGCGAACCTTGTAGTTGTGCCCATGCGGATTCTCGCACTTCCCCTTGTAATTGCGGAGATAGTGCCCTGATGAAAACCCGCCCTCGACTGTCACTTCATACATGTTTTCGTTAGCTACCTCGGGCGATTGCTCCTTCACCCATTCTATCGGTCGTCGCTGTCCGGCCTGCGCCGGCCCCGCTGCCGCTCCCGCCGCTCCTCATTGCGCCGGTCTACCTGCTCGAACATCGCGGTCAGCACGCCCAGCAGCGCGACCATCAGTCCCCCCACCGTCAGGAACAGCGCCGACGTCTTCCAGAGCGTACCGTTGGCCGGCAGTTCAGGCTGCATGCGGCTTGATGACATCGACATCACGAACGACACAAGCGCAAAAAGCAGCAGGACGGCCGCGAGAATATAGAGGTTCCGCGCCACACCCCAGTCTACCGCCGCCCTGCCCCTCCATTGGCCACGCGCTTTCCCTGTACCCTGTACCCTGTACGCTGCACTCTGGCCATGAACGTTTCCATCGTCATCGTCGACGACAATCCCGGCAGTCTGGAGCTGCTGTCTACTGCCCTGGAGCGTGAGGGCGTGACCATCCATACGGCCTCGCTTCCCGGCCACGCGCTGGAGCTGATCCGGCAGCATC
The DNA here is from genome assembly GCA_963788905.1 of uncultured Acidobacteriaceae bacterium. Classification (GTDB taxonomy): domain Bacteria; phylum Acidobacteriota; class Terriglobia; order Terriglobales; family Acidobacteriaceae; genus Palsa-343. The sequence continues at coordinate 203,122 of CAWBIO010000006.1, read as the reverse complement.
GCCCGCACCTGGTGCTGACCGACCTGGTGATGCCGGAGATGACGGGCCTCGAGCTGCTCAACCGCGTCATGGAATTCGCGCCGGCCACCGACGTGGTTCTGATGACGGCGCATTACACCACGGAAACCGCGGTGCAGGCCATCCGCAGCGGCGCGGCGGATTATCTGGAGAAACCGATCCGGCTGCCGATTCTGCGCGAGCGCATCGGACGGCTCATCGAGGACGCGCGACGCCGTCAGGAGACGGGCTCCGAGCCGGAATTCGAAGGCCTCATCGGCTCGAGCCCCCGCATGGCGGAGCTCTTTGCCCGCATCCGTCGCATTGCCCCGCATTACCGCTCCGCGCTCATTCAGGGAGCCACCGGAACAGGTAAGGACCTGGTGGCGCGCGCGCTGCACACGCGCAGCGGAGTCAAAGGTCAGTACGTCGTGCTGAACTGCTCGGCCGTGGTGGAAACCCTGTTCGAGAGCGAGCTCTTTGGCCATGTGCGCGGCGCGTTTACCGGCGCCGATCGCGACAAGACGGGCCTCTTCGAAGCCGCCAACGAGGGTACCCTGTTTCTCGACGAGATTGGCGATATGCCGATCGCCACCCAGGCCAAGCTGCTGCGCGCCCTGCAGAACCAGGAGATCCAGCGCGTCGGCTCGTTGCAGGCTCGCAAGGTCAACGTGCGCGTGGTTGCCGCTACGCACCGCAACCTGCGCCAGGCGGTTGCCGACCGCCTGTTTCGCGAGGACCTGTACTACCGCCTCGCCATGGTCGAAATCTCCGTTCCATCGCTCGCCGAACACAAAGAGGACCTGCCAGCGCTGATCCAGCATTTCGTCACCCGCTTCGCCCGGCAATACGGCAAACCGGTTCGTGGCGTCTCGCCGCGCGCACGTCTGGTGCTGGAGCGGCATGCGTGGCCGGGGAACGTACGGGAACTCGAAAATGCCATCGGCCACGCAGCGATGATGGCGGAAGGCGCCGAGATCGACATCGGCGATTTGCCGGCCTCGCTCCTGGGTGAGTCAGCCGATCACGCTGCCGATGGAGCCACCGCACCTGCCGCCACGCAGACCCCTGACCCTCAGGAAGACGCTTCCTTCGCCGAGCACGAGCGCCAGCTGGTGGCCAGCGCGCTTGAAAAGGCGCACGGCAATCAGTCCCAGGCGGCGCGCGCCCTGGGCATCGGCCGCGATGCGCTCCGCTACAAGATGAAGAAACACGGTTTGCTGTAGCGGCACGGCTACGTTTCGCGCTCAGCCGGTGACTGCGCCTCGCGCAGCAGGCGCGCAACCGTCTCTCGCAGCAACTCCGGGCCAGCCGGCTTGGCCAGGTAGTCAGTGAAACCGGCTTCCATAATCTTTTCGCGGTCGCCGCGCATCGCGCTGGCCGTTAGAGCCAGCACCGGCAAGTGCCTGAACCGAGCCTCGCTGCGCAAAACCGCCAGAACCTCATAGCCGTTGAGGCCAGGCATCTGCAGATCCAGAAGAATCAGGTCCGGATTTCCCGATCGCGCGAGCTCCACCGCCTGGTGGCCGTCTTCGGCTTCCACCACTTCGTAACCGGCGCGCTCCAGCACCAGGCGCAGCAGCTCGCGACTGCTGGGACGGTCGTCGGCAATCAGGATCAGCGGCTTTCCTGAAGATCTCGACATGGCACCAGGTCGGTTCTCGCAGAGCTCACCTGCGGATCACCGGTAATTTCAGGGGCAATGGCCGTGTGGGGAACGATGCGATCATCCTACACCGGCGCGCCTGTGGGAAGTGTGAATGTGAAGCGGCTGCCCCGCCCCGGCGTGCTCTCTACCTCGATCCAGCCGCCGTGCATCTCGACCAGTTCCCGGGTGATCGACAGGCCGAGCCCGGTGCCCTCGCGCACGCCACGCGTGGTATTGCCCACCTGGTAGAACTTGTCGAAGATGTTTTCCTGTTCCTCCGCTGGAATGCCAATGCCGGTATCGCCCACGGTGATCCGCACAAAACCCGCGTTCTCTAAGGTTGCGATCCACACTTTCCCGCCCTCCGGCGTAAACTTCACCGCGTTGCTCAGCAGGTTGTAGAGCATTTCCTTCACCCGCAGCGGATCGGCGTCCACCAAAGCTTCACGCTCGCCGCTTTCTTCGATTCGGATCCCCTTCAGAGCCGCCCCTGGGCGGATCGCACTCAGCGCCTCTCCGATGCTCCGCGCCAGCGGGTAGATTTCGCGCTTCAGCGTCATCTGGCCGGCCTCGATCCTGCTCAGGTCGAGCACATCGTTGATCAGATCGAGCAAGTGCTCGGAGTCGCGATGAATGTGGTCGACGAAGCGCCGCTGCCCCTCGCTGAGCGTCCCGTCGTGTCCTTCCCTGAGCAATTCGGCAAAGCCGATGATCGTATGCAATGGCGTGCGCAACTCGTGGCTCATGCTGGCCAGGAATTCGCTCTTGAGCCGGTTCGCCCGCTCGACGTCCCGGTTGCGTGCCTCCAGTTCGCTCGTGTACTGCGCCTGCAGCCGGCGCACTTCGGACTCCGCGCGTTTGCGCTCCGTCACATCGCGAATCACCGCCGTCACGTGCATTCCGCCTTCAGTCTGGATAGGACTCAGGCTGATCTCCACCGGAAACAGCGATCCATCGCGCCGCCGCGCGTGCAGATCGAGCCCGGTTCCCATGGGACGCGTGCGCGGATGTTCAAGATAGCTGTCGCGATGGCGGTAATGGTGTTGCCGGATGGCATCCGGAACCAGGAGGTCGACGGACTGGCCCAACAGCTCGTCGCGTGAGTAGCCAAACATCTCCTCGGCGATGCGATTGATGAGGACGATCTTTCCATCCGCGGCGACCTCGACGATCGCGTCCGGCGCCGCCTCCAGCAGCTGCCGGAAGCGCCGCTCCAGGCGCGCCTGTTCTTCGGCCGCGACACGCTGCTGCCGCTCCGACATGTCGACATTCGTTTCCATCACATGCGGCTCGGCGACTCCCAATTCGCGAATCCAGCGGCTCAGCACCAGAACCCGCTGGCCTGCGCGCGTGCGATGCAGCAGCTCCCCCTCCCAGTGGCCGTCGCGCTCGAGGCGCGCGGAAATCTCTTCCAGCGGCTCGGGGAACGTCGTCTGCAGCAGCTCGTGGCTGATGCGCCCCACCGCCTGCGCCGCCGTCCAGCCATACAGCCGCTCGGCCCCTTTGTTCCAGTAGGTAATGCGATCCTGATGGTCGCGAACCAGGATCGGTTCGTGTGCCTGGTCCAGCAGTTGCGACTGACGGAGCGCAAGCTCCTCGCGTTCTTTCTGCTGGGTAATATCGCGAGCGATCTTCGAAACGCCAATCAGCTTTCCGGCGTCGTCGCGCACCGGCGAAAGCGTTAGCGAAACCACCAGCCGGCGGCCATCTTTCCCGCGACGCAGGGTCTCGTAATGTTCCACCGCGTCCTCGGTCGAGATGCGCTGCAGCAGTTCCCGCATGTCATCTTCGTAGCCTGGCCAGGCGAGCAGCGTAATCGGCTGGCCTACCACCTCCGCGGCCGTGTAGCCGAACATCTGCTCCGCCCCGCGGTTCCATGTCGTGATGATGCCGTCCAGCGTCTCGCTGATGATGGCGTCGTTGGAAAACTCCACAATGGAGGCCAGCCGGTGGCGCGATTCCTCCGCCTGCCGGCGCGCCGTAATGTCGCGACTGATGCTGGCGAAACCCAGCAGTTGCCCGTAGAGGCCAAAGATGCCAAAGGCCCGCATGTCGACGGTGACCACCTGGCCCGTGCGCGCATGGCGCAGGCGAAACTCACCCGTCCACGATTCCCCGCGCAGCAGCGCCGGCAGGATCTCCGCATCGAAAGTATCTCGCTGCGTCTCGAATTCGGTATCGAACATCGGATAGCTGCGGATGTCGTCGCTTTCGCTGAGCCCCAAAAGCTCACGCCCGGCCCGATTGATGTAGCTGGTCTTCAGCGTGGGATCAGTCAGGCTGACCAGATCCGGCGTGTTCTCCACGATCGCCAGCATCCTGCGCTGGCTCTCCGCCGTGTGCTTCTCTTCCGAAACATCTCGCCACGCCAGCAGCGCGCCCTGCACTTCCCCGTTGGCGCTGAACAGCGGCCGGGCACGAATTCCAATCCAGTAGCCCGTCGTTGCTCCTGGCGGATGAACGTACTGTTCCCCCTCGACCGTTTGACCGCGCAGGGCCGCTGCTCCTGGCAGTTCCTCCGGCGGCCAAAGGGTCTGCCGATCCGGCAGGTAAATACCGTATGCCTTGCTCCACTCCGCGATTGTGGGCCCGTCGACGCGGATGCCATAAAGACGCTGGGCGGCGGCGTTGGCAAACTCCACCTTGCCGCTTGCCGCCAGCATGACCACCGCCTCATCGAGGTTATTCACCAGAGCGCGGAGTGCGTCTTCATGCGGGGCAGCCGGTCCGCCAGTTTTCCCGGCTGGTTCGGGTCGCGCGAGCGCGTCCGATGCGCCGGATTTGTCGGCCGATTTGGTGCTGGGGCTGCGGTTTTTCATCAGGCAGGCTGATAGTGTACCCGCGCCCGCGCACCCCCTGCACACCGATGCTGGCTGCGTCATTTCACGCAGCGAGTTCGTGGTTTAGCGCGTTGGGTCGCGCAGAATCCGGCGTCGGCACCAGGCGAACCTTCCAATTCGCCGAGTTTCTTCGGTCTGCCGCCTGGTGGCCCGCAACTTGCTTTCCACAATGCAAGGGACAGGAGCCATCTTGAGAATTTCTTTGCGGCACGCCGGCGGCGCACGCTTCAGCGCGGAGGCACGCCACCATCGGCTGCTGCTCGATCAGCCAACTGAGGACGGCGCCACAGACCAGGGTATGACCCCGGCCGAGCTGCTGCTGGCATCGCTGGGCGGTTGCGTCGGACAGTACGTCGCGCAGTACCTCAGCCTCCGCGGCCTTTCATCGGATGGATTGACCGTCCAGGTTGCGGCCCAGCCCGCCGCGAAACAGCTCCATTTGGGAGACTTTCAGGTTGAGGTCATCGTCCCGGGCCTCAGCGAGCGCCAGCTCCGCGCCCTCGAAGGATCCCTCCCGGCCGGCATCGTGCACAACGCGCTCCGCCTCGAAAACCAGGTCCGCATCACAGTGGCGCCGTCACCCGCTCCAACCAGGCCCTGACTCCACCGTTCGCGCCGTCGTGTCTCAGGATCTCAACCCCTGCTCCTTACGCCGCCTTCGCAACGCCCTCGATCTCAGCCCAGTCCGCGTTCGACAAGGAAAGCTCCGCGGCCTTCATGTTCTCTTCAAGGTGCGCAATCGACGAAGTTCCAGGGATCGGCAGCATCACCGGCGAATGATGCAGCAGCCAGGCGATGGAAAGCTGGCCGACCGTCGCGCGATGCTTCTTGGCCGCTTTGTCCAGCGAGCCGCCAGGCTGCGTCAGTTTGCCGGCCGCGACTGGAAACCACGGGATAAAGGCGATGCTGTTCTTCTCGCAGTACTGGAGCACATCCTCGTGCTCGCGGTCGCCGATGTTGTAGCGGTTCTGGACGCTGACGATCTTAACGAACTTCCGCACGCGCTCGATCTCGGGGACCTTTACTTCGCTTAGGCCGATGTGGCGAATCTTGCCTTCCTTCTGGAACTTTTTGATCGGAGCGAGCGATTCTTCGACCTCGACTTTGGGATCGATGCGGTGCAGCTGCCAGAGCGGAATGGCGTCAAGCTTCAGATGCCGCAGACTCATCTCCACCTGCTGCGCCAGGTACTCAGGCCGCCCCACCGGCGCCCACTGGTCAGGTCCCTGGCGGGTAAGCCCGCCTTTGGTGGCTACCACTACGCCATTTTTGTAAGGCGCCAGCGCCTGGCCGATCAGCTGCTCGCTGACGTCGGGGCCATAGGCGTCGGCCGTGTCGATGAAGTTGACGCCGAGCTCGACGGCCCGGCGAAGGACCTTACGGCAGGTTTCCGGATCTTTCGGTTCGCCCCAGATTCCGGGGCCGGTGATGCGCATGGCGCCAAACCCGAGCCGGTTGATGGTGAGGTCGCCGCCGAGGGAGAAAGTCTTTGGAGAGCCCATAATGCCTTTTTTGATGAAGCAGCCGCGACGAAGGTGCGGAAAGCTGTGGAAAAGGGGGTCACCCGATCACCAGTCCGAGTCCGGTTGTAATCATCGATTGGGTCGAAGGACCTCAGATGGCGGACGAGGCGGGAATCGAACCCACAACCCCCGGCTTAGAAGGCCGGTGCTCTATCCACTTGAGCTACTCGCCCTTAAAATCAATAGCTTACACAGGTTTCCTCCAAATTAAACCCCCGGCCTGGAGGAATCATGGAGCCTCGCTTTGAGCAATTTATCCGCGAGCGGCAATACCTCACAAACGTCACACCGGCCACCATCGAATGGTACAGGCGCTGCCTGAAGTGGCTGCCTTCGGAGTCGCCCACGCAGGAAGACCTCAGAAGCACGGTGCTGCGGATGCGGCAAAAAGGCCTGAAAGAAACGGGCGTAAACACCGTGCTCCGGTGCGTGAATGCGTACTTGCATTGGAGCAGTGACTCAGAGCGAAAATGCGGGGCGGGCTGCACTCACCCGCGCATCCACCAACTCAAAGAGCCTCATCTGGTGCTACCCACCCTCACAGATGTGCAGGTCAAGCGGCTCATCGCGTGGAAGCCCAAGGGAACATATCAGCGACGGTTACATTTGCTAATCCTGCTCCTGCTTGATACCGGCTGTCGCATCTCCGAAGCCCTCAGCTTGCGCGTCTCCGATTTGAACTTTGAGGACTTGCTGGTCACGCTGGACGGCAAGGGGCGCAAACAGCGGGTTGTCCCCTTCAGTCTTGAGTTACGGAGAGCGTTGTTCCGTTACATTAGCGAAAGTGCACGCAAGCCGCACGCCCTTCTATTCGCCAGCCGAACCGAAACGCCATGGAGCCGCCGCAACGCTCTGCGGGACGTGAAGCTGCTTTGCCGCAAGCTGGGATTCACCCCTCCAGACCGCACACTCCACGCGTTCCGTCACACTTTCGCGGTGAACTACCTGCGGCGCGGCGGCTCCGTGTTCCATCTGCAAAAGATGCTCGGGCATTCCACACTGGAGATGACCCGCCGGTACGCAAACCTCGTGACGGCGGACCTTCAGGCCGTTCACGAGCGCGTGAGCCTGCTGTCAAATCACTGCTAGGGATACCCAGTACCGATTTTCACCGGCTCGCTTGCGGGCATCCTGGCGCGATTGCGGGGCCTTCTGGCGCACTTTTTCTTAATTCAATCTATTTTTGTTCACGTAGAGAAAGGGGTGCGGCGGTCTCAAAAGGACTTCGTGTTCAAGATTTGACCCCCCTATCCCCCCCTTGCACGAAATGTCCGTCTTGCCGGTCACTCGGCAACTTCGTGTCGGCACGGGTCATCCGGAAGTAAACTGTGCTCGATGGTGGAATCCGTTTTCGCTGTTGTCGCGATGTGTGGGCTACTAGCGGGTCTGCGACCGGAGCTTTTCGCTCGATACTTCTTCACCGGATGGAAACGCCAGAGAATCGAAGCCCACTTGGGCGGATTATCATCGGTCGGCTGGTTGATCTTCATCTTCTCTGGTTTCACCTTCATCGTCGCCCTCATCGCGGATGTGATGAGTCGCTAGATCCGCCATGCAGGCAGTGCGACCTTCCGGGGCTGTTCCATTTCTGGCCGTATTGTCGGCTATCCGGAAGTTTCGCACGGGCCTGGGCGCGTGTGCATGGGTACGACTACTCACAGGATTGAGAGTAGTCGTACTGATAAAACACACTCTAGGGAAAGTCCCCGTGTCCATTGTTTTCAATGACTTGTGAGCCGCTCAAGGGACGTTTTCACCGGTACACACACACCTGATTTTGAGTGTACCTGTACCGATCATTTCGCGATTTTGGATCTGGCGGCGCTGATCGCCCAGCGGCGGTGTAGTTTCCGTATTGCCGACGATACGCCAGCGTCGCGTTTTGGGGTCGGGTTCTGGTCAATGAACAGTTTCGCAGTCACGGAGATTCGGGGAGGTGGGGTGGCCGCTCCGTTCCATCTGGACTGGTAATCTCCTCTTTAGGAGTAATCGATCTTTCCGGAAAAATTGTTATGAAGAGTCGAATCGCGAGCCGCCAACTAACCTGTGAGATCGACAATCAGCACCAACAGGTTTCGATAGACATCGGTCAGCCGTATGAAGAGCAGAACCATTTCTGTTGCCAATATGCGATAACTCTGGGCGACAAGACTGAAGAATATTCTATTTGCGGTCTGGACGGTATACAGGCGCTTCAACTCGCGATACACATGGTCTCCAGCGCATTAAAGAATCTGCGCGGCGCGAATAATTGGAGTCTGAATGGTGAGCCTGGGACCGGGTTCGAGCCGTAGCGCCCCAACTTCGGATGAGCGAATTTGAATTCTGGACGTATCACCGGCAAACCGGAACATTCGAGACGAAGGGACGGCAAAGTTCCGGGTTGCCGACTACACGGAAATGATCCGTTGTAGGATGCCTCGTGGAGGGCACCGATGACGGACCTGCGCGAAGAAGAGATGCTGAACCTAAGAGCGGATCGTCAGTACACAATGGGCCGCCGCAGGTTCATCTTCATGCACGGCGTTCTGATGTTTGGAATCCCGATGTTTTTCATCATGAGCGGAGTTGAGTGGTATTCGCGCCGCTTCCATCTCAAAGGGATTTGGCTTATATCCTGGCTGATTTTTGCCTTGGGATTCTGGTGTGCTGTTGGATACATGTTCGGCCAGTCTCGATGGCGCTCTATCGAACGCCGCGCCTTGCGTTCACGAGGGTGAACTGAAAGGGCCGGAAGACCGGCAATACGGAAATTACATCACCACCTCTTTCTCCAGGTATGCCCGATAGTATTTCCCATTTGACCTCGTGACTTTTCCCTCCCGCGCGGCCCGATTCTTCCAGTCAAAAAACAGATTGCGACTGCCGAACCCCGGCTGGTACCGAATTTCCTCGCCCGGCTGTACGGCCTGAAATACTCGCCGCTCCATGTGGTCAATCGCCTTCAGCTCGGGCACGGCTTGCGGCGCGGCGGTTAGACACAGCCCTTCCGCCTGCCACTCGAAATACAACGTCTCAGCGCGTCCGTTTCGCGGCAAGACTGTGCAGCGCCGCACGCTGTTCGGGTCGTTTTCATCGTGCAATTGCATCAGGACCACGGTCTCCACTTTCCGCGCCAATGCGGCGCTCCCGAAAAGCGCGTCCCGTCCGAAGTATTTGTTGTCCTTGCCCCGTTGTTTCGGGCTGCCCACCGTGGCGAGCACGGCCACGTTACGGCGGGTCGCGATGCGCTGCAAGCCGTCTATCACCGGGCCAACAACTTCCATTTTGTTGGGGTCCGTGATCCACAAATCCAAGCCTTCGATAAACCAGCACTCAACGCCCGGCTCCCGTTCGATGGCCGCCTCCAGAATCTCAGCGGGCTGGCGCGATTGCTGCTCTGTGCTCAACCGAATCACTCGCTGGATCGCCTCAGAGGAAAGACCCAACGCCTTCACCGTGCGCTGCATCGCCTTTTTTGGAGCGGTCATGCAAGAGCACCCGATAGTCACGCGGCTTTGATTTGTGGCCGAATACGTCAACGCCGGTACGGATTTTCTCAAGCAGCGGCATAGCCCACGATGTTTTGCCAGCGCCGGATGATCCGCCGATGAGTGAGACTTCACCTTTCGGGAACCAGCCTTCGTGCATCGGCTCGGGCAGAGCATCCACCAGATATTCCGTGGGGCCGTCATCCTCAGTCAGCTCTGCATCCGGGTCTGCAAAGATGAATGGCGTTTCTTTGGCCACGGCAGTGACGGCGCGTGTGATTGTGTTCTCGCGGTAGTCGTCACGCTCCCACTTGTCCCGATACAGCCCGGATTCGCGGAATTGTGCGTCAATCTTGAACGCGTTGCAGTCGTGTTTCTTCGCCAGCAAGCAGCACAATGCGTAGTCGGCCCGTGAGTGGTCATCGCCGTACGCGCTCATATCACCGGCCATGAGCTGCGCAAGCCGTTCCTCTTCAGACAGCGAGACAGAGACGGTCAGTCCCGCACGTTTCGGCTTCGCAGCCAGCACGCGGTCATACAGCGCATTGACGGCATCTTCACGTTCGAGAATCTCCGAGGGCGTCTTGCTGAGATGGCGGCCCGTGAACGTCAGATAACGCCCGCTGTCGTATAACTCAATCGCCTTCGTTCCGGGAAATGGTAAATGCAGGCCCGCGCGGCCCCGTAGTGTCCCCACCATCAGAACGTGCGCGCCGGTTCCACTTGGGCTGTACTCCGCGTAGCTGTCCAGACCGATAACGACCTCGCGGGACTCCGGGGTGAATTTGCCGGTGACGGCATCACAGCAATTGTCAATGTCAACGCCAGCGAGATGTACCCCGTCTAGCTCGCCCATCACCACGCCCACGCCGTCAAACTTGTGCGCGTGCGCCGTGGCTTCGGCATAGGTCACCCAAGTGGACGGGTCAGTCGAATCCGCCCGATAACCGCTCCGCTGGTAGGGAACTTTGGTGGTCTTGCCGTCCCGCTCTTCCAGCTTCCACAGCACCCAGCGGCGCTGCGCTTTCAGTGCGTCAATCGTGAGACTACCCACGGGTCTCCGCCTTCCGCGCGGCTCTTGTCCGGCGCGCATCGCGCTTGCCATTGGGCACGGATTCCAGAATCTCGTGCGCCAGTTCGCGGGCGCAGTCCAGGCAGATCACGAGGGGTTGTTCGATGGATGTTGTCAGTACGACAGTAGCGGGCTTGAGGCAATAGAAGGTGCCGGAGTCAGTGATTTTCTTCACGACACGGCATTTCGGGTTGTTCTTTGGGAAAGTAGCTTGCGGGAAGTACATTTTTCTACAACTCTCTTTCCGCCCAGCTTAGGAGCGGGCATCCTAACGCATGCGAAAAAGCGCGCAGGTCCCTGCCCCGATGCGCTCCCCACGCACCGGGCCGGGTTTACAAAATCAAGAGGTGCCAGTCCCACCACGGCTGCCGACCCCGGAGAAAGGGTGCAGGGACCGTGGTGGTCTCGACTGGCGGCGAGCTGTAACAGCGCTCCCCTGCCAAAGCTGCCCGCTATCCGGTCACGGCAATGGACCCCATCCTCATAGGGTGGCGGGAACCGTGACCAGCGCGGCGGGCGCGCGCTCTCTTCCTCCCGCCAAGACTGTTAAGAGTGGGAAATGGTGACGGCCTGAATTGCCTCACTGCGGCGGACCTTGGAATCAATGCGGCGATACGCAAGGATCGCAAGCTGCCCCTGCATAGCCAGTGGCTGATCCAGAATCTTCACATTGATTCCGCCTCCGCCACGGACGCCCACGATAAATCCCTGCTTGAAGTCCCCAAACAGAATCGGGACCACCCCGGAAGAGGTAACAGTGGGAAGTGCGGGTGCATTGACATCAAAGTAGACGGGCCGCCCCAGAATGCGTTCGGTCCCATCGGCGTCCACGGTGGCCACGGGTGCAAACAGGTTTGTCTGCATCTGTGCGCGCCGGATCGTGAGGGCCGTTGCACGGGACATAATCCAGCTTGCATTCGCCTGGTACGCACCCTTGAGCGTGGATGTCACGTCAAAGAGCGAGTCCAGCAGCGTCTGCGAGTCTGCGGACGTGCCCAACAGCTCATAGGGCGAGCCAGTACCCGTGCCAGTGTTGCCGAAGACGCCCGTGGGTTGGTTGGTGCCCGTTCCTGTGGCCAGGAGCTGGTCTTCGAGGATTCTTTGGGCCTTAAGCAAATCGTCCACGATAAACTCCTGCCACATGGCAACGTCCTGCAATAGCTCCCAGCTCGCGATGCGCACCGCGCCCACCATGTACGCGTCCAGCTCGATCTGACCTAGGGTCGGATCAGAACCGCCGAACGTCGCGATTGTGCCGGTGCTCTCGGCCTTGATCGCGGACGTTCCGAAGCTAGCCTGGACCGGAATTTTTACGGCACTGGTAGTGGGAATCACCATTGCACTGTCGTACAGCCCCAAATCCGGGAGAGCGAGCGGGACCACTTGCTGGACGGTGGGAACGGAAACCGCATAGCCGCCCGCCGTGGTTGATCCGCCGTCTGGCGTGCCTTCATACGTGGCCGCCCTGATCTTCAGGAAAGAGCCGTTGGCGGCACGCTGACGGGTGTACGCCTCGGAGCCGGGGATGCGGTATCCTCCCTCGCCATCGGCCAACGCCACCAGCTCATCGGTATGGGCCTTGCCGCCTGTGCGGAAGAAAGCATGCAGCGCTTTCCCCTGCTCGGGATTCTGTGCCTCAGCGGCCCGCACCGGGGAGACGAAGGACTGGAAAGCCGAATCGGGGGAGAAAGCGCCATCCACGCTCGGAGGCATCACCATTGATGGTTTCAGCGTGTTGACCCGTTCCCGCGCGGTGATGAGGCTGGCCAAAGAGCTGGCCTCCTTCATTGCCTCGTTAAAGTTTTCTTGCTCAGAGACGGTAAGGTCTCTCTTGGCGTTTTCTGCTGTGGCCAAGATCGCCTCAGCTTTGTCTATCGCAACCTTTCGGTTGCGCTTCAGAGTAAGCAGGTTATCCATGTTGTGCTCCAATGTGTGAAATTGCCGCTACGCTCTCCCCTTCGTTCGCGGGTGGTGCAGCACGCTCCTCATCCCCCGTACCGGGGGCAGCCAGCGCGCACGGCCCGCGCCTTTCTACGCGGACAGCACATTGGTGTTGCGGTGTTGCGGTTGGTGCGGTGCAGCGTCACGGCTTCCGTTTCCCCGTACCAGGGATCGCTTCCGTGACTGGCCCACTGCTTTCTCAGTGAGCGGCAAAACTCGGGGCGGCGTTAGGAGGTGGGCACCGCCCCGTGGCGCTTGCGGGGACGCGTCTGCGAGCGCCGAAAACTCTATGCGTCTATGCGGGGGTCTTTCAGGAACCAGAGGCGCTCCAGCCACTCCACGCTGTCACCATCGCACTGTGGCTTCGGGCTGCCCGCCGCCGCATCTTCCACGTATCGCGCATAGGCCGCTGTTAGCCGCGCGACTAACAGGAAGTCTGACGGCTCTTCCTTCAGCATGACCACGGGGATGCCACGAATAAGTCCGGCCACCCCCACACTTTTGAGATTCCGTCCGGCCCACCGTGCGCCGAGGTGCTGCCACATGGATTCTCCTGTTGCCGTGTCGCACCCCAGGCTGACAAACTCAGCGTCACTCCCGTCCGGGTTGGAGATGACGTATACCGCGTGCTGTGCCTCTGCCAATTGCTGCATGTTGTACATTGTCATCCTTCACTTCAGTGAATTTGTCTTTGCCTGTGTCGCAGAATCATTCACGGCATGCTACCCCCCGTGCGCTGCGACTATTGAATCTGCTGTTGCAGCGCGGCCGGGGATAGACCGGCAAGTGCGTTCCTGAATATGAGCAGTTCAATTGCCGCACGCTTGTCACCCGGATTGAATTCCTCAACCCACATCTGAACTTTGCCGACTTCATCCGGCGGGGTTTGCCACCAAAACAAACCTAAGTAATCCACCGGTCCCATCTGCTCGAATCGGGCGAAGAATGGCGCGGCGTTGCCCGGTGGAGGCAATGTACTACTGGCGATCATCCCATCAGCAGGCCGGTACACAATCGCAACGTGAATGTCATCCGGGTCAAGGCCATATTTCCCCATGAGGCTCCGCGCCATATCAGCACGGTCAGCCAACCGCATAAAAGCCTGAATGAAGTCAAACGGAGCGCGGTCTTTCTTTGGCTTCATTCCAGACTTGAGCTGGCGGCGGACTTGCGCGGCAGGGGTGATCGTGCGTTGGCTTGGGTCATCTTTATGCCATCCGCCGTGGAGCTTTCGAGCGTTAGTCATAGTGACACCTCATCATGTTTTCGGCTCCATGCATTTTCCCTCTTTGAGTATTCCATTTCGGGGATGCTGTCCTCTTCATGCTCCGCCTGATCGAGTGCTGCGATTGCCTGCGAATGGCTGGTAACGGTGACGATTCTCTTTTTCTCTTCTATTGCCTTAGTGGCAATGAGCACGCGCTCGCCTGTGACGGGGTGCACGCGCCAAATGCGACTTTCAAAAATCGCTTGAACGGAAAGGACCGGGCGGGGTGGCTCCCCTCTACGGTCGGACAATCCTGAATTGCGCAGCCTGTGCTCGTTAAGCTGACGGACGGCCTCTACCTCATTTTTCTTAAGCGGTCTGTAGTACCTATCCGCGAGCTTCAATACCTTCGCAAGCGGTATGCCGTTGTAGTGTGATTTGGGTTTTGTTGTTTTACGCCCCCTGGTCGCCGGAGGGGTTGCCTTCATCCAAAAGTGGTCCTTGTTCCACCGAGTACACACTCCGGGACACTTATGTTTCTTCATCGCTAGCAGACAGGCACCGCAGTTAGGGCAGTGGCCGTGCTGCGCGCGGTCCGGTTCAACAACCGGAATCGTCTTCACGTATGTCCCAAACGTGAGCGTCCTGAATTTCTGGTGTGCCACGCTCATCTTTTTTGGCCCTTCACACAACGCGGATGTCGCCGTTATGCGATTGAATACAATGGACATGATATTCAAACTAATTCAATCATATCCAATATGATTCCGCTGTGGGTGGAGCGTCAAGAGGGCTGTTCGCTTGCGTTGTGTGCGATGGAAACTAATTTTTATCAGTAGCTTAGGCGACGCTCTCTTTCAGTCCGGCACACAATTCCTCCCCGTCTGTTTCGCCTTGCATTCGCCCACACTTGGGAGATGAAGCGGCGACTTCAGTAGGAAAACGAGCAGAGCGCCCGTCACCAGCACAGTGACAATTTGCGCCTCCATCATCGCCGCCGTCCGTCTGGCGTGGGATGACATCACCGGCTGCCAGCCCACGGCTCACGTTCGCAGTGGCGAACTGCGTGAATCTCGCTCGCCAAATTCTCAGAAGAATACCCGCCAAATGACCTGGTAGCCATCTAGAAGCGGGTGCTTGACAGATTCCCCGCGAAATGACTTGTCCACGGCCAATGAGGGAGTTGGGAGTTAATATCAGGGGCATGTCCATACTCACCCCGCCGATAGGGCCAACCTGTCCGGAGTGCAACCAACCGCTCCACGGCAATGCACCCTTCTGCCCGTATTGTGGCGCCTCAGTACTCTCACAATTTCAGCGTGATCGAGTAGACGAGTATGTACGCACTCGCGTGGGAAAAGAAATTACTGAACGCTTGGTCGAAGAGGGCAAGCTAGTATCCACTCTCGGAGACAAAGTAGAAGACCTCGTTTGGAAGCGCATTTGGCGATATGCCGGTCTCGTCAGCCTGTGGCTGCTCACGTTGACTTGGCTCGGATACTCCTCGTTCAAGGACATCACAGGAAGCGCAAAGAAGCGCCTTGATCCCATTGTCACAGATGCGGAAAAAAGAGCAAAGCAAGCAGAGGAAGATATTCAGAAGACTGCCGATGAGGTGGCCGTAACGAGGAGACAGATTGATCAGCTCTCGAAAGACGCAACGGCTCAGCAAAAGAGGCTAGATCAACAGACAGGCGAAGCCAAACAAAAACTCGATAGTCTTCAGGCATCCGCTGCTCGGGCTGAGAAGCTGGGAGCCGACTATGACGCGAGAGTTAACGCCGCCGTGCGACGTTTGGACATGCAGTCCGCGCGAGTCGATAAGGCTGTAAACAGCTTGGCGGTAACGGCAGCCTATCCAAACATTGATGCGGAGTCGTACGCGATGATGGACGGGCACCCTTTCGATAAGAGCGGCAAGAAGGTGGGAGATGTATGGGTGCAGTTCAATCTTTCTCCGTTGGGAATGCAGCAACATTTGATAACGGGAGACCAGCTTAAGACCATGTTCAGCGAGCTAACGCAAGCGGGCTTTACTCCCTTTCCCGGAACGCCAGTCCTCGGGGGCGGCGGGACAGGCCGGGGATTTGGTGTTATTGGACACCAAAGCGACTATGAATCCAATGTGATTTATTACGACCCATCATTCAAATCAAAGGCTGAGCAAATTTATCGAATCGCTGCAAAGTACGTGAAGTTCTCCTCTGCCGGACCGATCCTGGAAACATTTCAAAAGATGCGTAATGGTAGCGAGGACCCTTACAAGGTCTTTGTTGATAAATCGGGGTTTGACGCACAGATCATTGTGTCTGCTATTCCGCAGTAGCTGTTTGCCTTTTTTGTCGCCGCCTTCCGGCGTTTTGCGCACACGCGGAGCTATACAAGTGTCCGCATACCTATGACGCGTGCGAGTGAGGGATGCCAAGATCGACCATTGTGGCGGCCCGAGAGCAGTCTTCGGCTGCCGTGGGAAACTTCAGGGAACGGAAGCCGAGTCCCGTGCCTTTCCCTCAGAAAAAACCTTGCGCAATATACCCCCGGCCTGTACTATTCCCGCACGGACGGAAATGCGCGTAAGTCGTTGATTTTAAGGGTGGCGGACGAGGCGGGAATCGAACCCACAACCCCCGGCTTAGAAGGCCGGTGCTCTATCCACTTGAGCTACTCGCCCGCACTGGGCAGCGGTTGGCCGACGCCGTTTGAGCGCACTGCCTCCCTCATTGTAATGTCGGCCGCAGCGCGCAGAATCGTCTCCCACGCGTGATGCGCCGCGGCGGAATCCACTCCACAACCGGCGGCGTAAAGCGTGAGGCCGAAGCCAGCCTGATTGCCGCCATCGTCGCTGCTCCCGGCGAGGCCGCGCATCACCAGATCGACGCGCCCGTGGGAGCCAGGCGTCGATCGCAATGCCTGGGTTGCGCGGCGTACCCATGCCTCATGTTCCTCGAAGGACGCGAAGACTCGAGGATCACGGGCGAGGACGTCGATCCAGGACGCGAATCCAGCGCGTGCTTCCTCGGCAAGGCAATCAAACTCAAAAGGGTCGATGTCACCGGCGGCCAGCTCCCATACCTCGCACTTGCTGGTGAAAACCGGAGAAGTGGCGGAGTTCAGCAGCAGCAGCACTTCGCGAAGGGCCACAGATTCCGTGGCCTCGGCGATGAGAGCCACATCTTCGGGCCGCGTTCGCAGATCAATAAAGCCCGGCCAGTTGACCTCAATCCAGTCGAGTCCAGGCCCGATCTCAGCGGCCCAGTCAGCTTCCATACGCAGCTTCCCTGCCAGATTCCGCCGGATCGGGATCGTCCCGCGTGAGGAATCGCAGGAGCGTCTGCTCCGCCCAGCGGCCATCGCCGCTCTTGTCTGCCGCGGAGAGAAATGCGCAGTGGCCGCCGTGCTCCGTTTCAAGGAGGGTGACGTGGGGGTTGGCGAGGAGCGCCTCGCGGGTCGCCGGCAGCATGCGGATGAAGGGGTCGTCGAGCGCGTGAACGATGAGCGTGGGCACGCGCAGCGCTCCGGCGTAGGTCGAGCTGGCAACCGAATAATAGTAGTCGTCGGCGTCGGCAAATCCGCCGTAGCGCGCGACGATGTGATGGTCGAACTCGCGCATGGAGCGGATCTGCGAAACCGCTGCATCGGCGTAGATGAGCGGAAACATCTCCATGCGGCGCCGGATGCGCGCGATCATGGAGCGCAGGAAGTGCCATTCGTAAGCGCGGTTCTGCGGCCGGTGCAGCGCCTTCGAGGAAGCGGCCAGGTCCATGAGCGGCGAGATGCCGACGACGGTTTTGAGCTGATGCGGCAGGTTAGCGGCCACCTCGCCGGCCCAGCGCAGGGCCAGGTTTCCCCCCATCGAATAGCCGACGACGGCGACGGATTCGAGCTGCTGCTCGCGCAGGATGGCTTCGACGACGCGACCCACATCGCCGGACCGCCCGGAATGGTAGATGGTGGGCGAAAGAGCATCCGTGCCGCCGCAGGTGCGCATGTTCATGCGGACGACGTTGAGCCCGGCGGCGAGCGCGCGCGCCGTGTTGCCGAGGATGTACTTCGAAGTCGAGGATCCCTCGAGCCCGTGCACCAGCACTACAGTCAGCCGCTGGCGGCGCACCTGCGGCGGCTGCCAGTGGCAATGGCACAGGACGTGGCTGGGCCCGTAACGGGCAGCGTCCCCGCTCAGCGGCCCTTCGACTTCGACCACCAGCGTTTCGGGCTCGGGAAGCATGAACCGCCGGGGAAGAAAATTGCCCGCGATGGTCTGCAGATGACCGCTGCGGAGCCAGCGCCGGGGATTGAACTCCGAGAGCCAGGCAGCCCTTTCACGGTGTGAAGGAGCACGGCTCACAACCCGCCGCCCCGCACTGAACGGGACTCGGAAGCAGGCGCCGAACCGGTTGCCGAGCCGCGCACCGTGGCCAGCACCGACGCCGCCCACAACGCGCCGGTCGGCGCTTCTTCATGCTTGAAGTAGGCGAAGACGTCGCCCTGTGCCGCGCGCGCGACCAGCCCACGGCTGATTTGCGCCAGCTCGCCTTCGGAGTATTGCGTCTTCCGGCGCCGGTAACAGGCGAAAGGCGCGGTCGCGACATCCGGCGTCGCCAGATCGTCGCTCTCGGCCACACACAACGCGGCGCCGTGCCGCTCGAGGATGCGGTAAATGGCAGCGTTGAACCAGGACTCGTGACGAAACTCGAATGCCATGCGGAAATGGCCTCCCTGGGCGTCGGCGAGGAACTGCGCCAGCCGTCCTTCGTCGGCCTTGAAGTTGGGCGGAAGCTGAAAAAGCACCGGCCCCAGCCGGCCCGCATCGGCGACGGGCTGAATCGCTCCGGCAAAAGCCTCGAGCGTGACCCCTGAATCCTGCAGGCGCTGGAAATGCGTGATGCGCTGCGGCGCCTTGAACGAGAACCGGAATCCGTCGCCGGTTTGCGCCAGCCAGGAATCGATGGCCGTGCGCCGCGGAAAACTGCGGAAGGTGTAGTTGACCTCGACGGAGTTGAGGCGGGTCGCGTAGTATTCCAGGAATTTCTTTGAGGGCAGCTTTTCGGGGTAAAAGGCAGGCTTCCACGTGGGATACGCCCAGCCCGAGCAGCCGACAAAGACGGCTTCGGCGGGGTTCGAAACCTGGTTTTCGGTCACGGGAGGATGCGGCGCGCGGCCGCCGCAGGTTGTTCATTTGGGGCGGCTAGTGGGGGTCGAACCCACGACACCCGGAGCCACAGTCCGGTGTTCTGCCACTGAACTATAGCCGCCATACCAGCCCTGATTGTAGCATTGGCCCCACAGCGTTTTGCGCGAGTGTGCGCGCCCGGAAACCCGTGACGGACCCCATCAGAGACCCCGGAAAAGAGCCATCAAAACCCGAGATTCTGCCGCCGGAGTCGGCGTCATTTCCGGGCACGCGGCTCACCTTGCGCACGCGCGCAGAGGGCTGGTTTTCCGACGAGAACATCGACTTCTTCGCCCACCTTCTCGACGACTGGTTCCGCATCCCCTTCACGCCCATCCGCGTCGGGCTCGACGGGCTCATCGGCCTCATCCCCGGCGTCGGCGATATCCTCGCCGGCATCGCGTCACTCGTGATTATCCTGGCCGCGTGGATCCGTGGCGTTCCCTGGGTGACGCTCGTCCGCATGATGGTCAACGTCGGCATCGAGGTCATCATCGGGTCCATTCCGCTCTTCGGCGACGTCTTCGACATCGCGTGGAAGGCCAACCGCCGCAACTACAACCTGATGATGCGGCACCTGGGCGAACCGCACCGTCACACGTGGAAGGACTACGCCTTCCTCCTCAGCCTGCTGGCAGGCGCCCTCGCCATCCTGGCAGTGCCGTTCATCGTGCTGCTGATTATTGTCATCTGGATTCTGCACCGGCTGTAGATTGAGTCCCCACCATTGCCGGGCGAGCCTTTCAGATCGCCGAGCGCCGAGCGCCGAACACCGGCTTCCTGCTTCCGGCTTCCTGCTTCGCACGCTACAATCTGTCCATCGGGGTCACCATGCGCCGGTTTTCGGCGCGATGGGGAGATCCGTCGGGGCGTAGCGCAGTCTGGTAGCGCATCTGCTTTGGGAGCAGAGGGTCGGGGGTTCGAATCCCTCCGCCCCGACCATTTCAGCCTGTTGATGTTTCACAGGGTCGCCGCCATTCGGCCAACGCTGTTCCTACAAAAGTGTCGATAATTTCCGTAATACAAACGCCTCTTCACGTTGCTCTCGACGCGCTTCCCGACGTCGAATGCATCATGGACGGGCCAAGATGAATGCGAACAGAACTGATTTTAGAAACAGGGTGAGGCCTTACAAACTTGGAACAGCGAGTCTGTGCTACCTATGTTTAGGAAATCTCGCTCTCGCGGTGTTCGTATCCTCCGGCATGAACGCTACTCCACGGCCACTATACATCCGATGGGCCACATTCCTGCTTTTCGTTTCCTAGTCCCGGTGCGATGCTACTAGCTATTGCTGGGTTGATTTGGGAGCAGACAGAAAAAAGCCGGATTCGCTCCAGCTCTGAGTGTACTGGCCACACCAATGCTCTTTCTCATGGGGGTTAGACGGGCTGCCTCTGACCTGACATCCAGAATCCGTTCATACCGGCAATGTGGCTCTTACGGCAGTCGATTCAAAGCACTCGAAAGCCACATTTTCAATAGGCCTCTATAATCCGCTGGAAACAGACGCCCGACGTTCAAGCCTGCTGCGGCTCCGCTACCCTAGAACCTCGCGACGTGGGTCATACCGCCCAGCCAATGTAAGGCCTATCTTGGTAGACGTGCACGTGTGTCCTTGAGTGGGCAAGGGATGCCTCCCGCTTCCCCTTGCTGGGCCTGGGTCAGGTAGCGAAAAGTAGCACGATCAAAGTGTGGCCCGGACCCGAGGAAGCTCGCAATGGAGACTTTCGCCTCGTTCTGGCACATCGAATAATGCACCGCTACCCCAGTCGGCCCCACAGATGGCCGATAGATAATCGGCACAGCACCGGCTGCCGTTTGAGTGTAGGCGCTCATAATCCAACCCAAGTGGTCATAATTCGGAAGCAGGTATGGCACGAGATTTGCATGCGAGGGCCTTTCGACGATCCATTCAACCGATGTCCCCTTGAATTGAGCGGACGACGGGGCGATGTCAAAGGTTTCTCCAAGATTGAGCGTCGAATTGTGAATACCTAGTACATAGTGTGGAACGTCGCCTGAATTGACGACCCAAGCCGCCATTGAAATACCGTCGCCCCTCCGAAAAGCTAACGAGGTGATCCTGATCGAAGGCGCAGGGAACCATTCGATCCACGGGTAGACCCCGATCCCTCTCGAACAATCCAACTCAGATGTCACCCCAGTCTGCAGGACATCTGGCCAGTCCGCTCCGTCGAGACCAACCCAAGAAGATTCTAAGAACGTATATGCTGGGCCGTTGTTCCCACATCCTGAAAGCGAAGAGGGTACCGTAGTGTTACCAACAACGACAGTGGTGTAGTTACGGGCGAACTGCCCGCTCCCGTCTACGATTGCCCATCCACTCCATCTCTGGTTACTGTTCTCCTCAACCGCCATCCCCTTTGGAGGACCAAACTTGTTATAAATCTCCGTCTTTTGCAGTGTGCCAATTCCCAATCTCTTTTGAGCCTGCCGCGCCAATCCCTCCCAAATCTCAAACGCTCCCGGTGACTCTCTCTTATCTGGTCTTTCGGGAAGTCCGTATCGTGCGAGATCTGCTGTTGAGGCATGGTAATAATCGAATCCTGCAGGCAGAGGCTTGTACACTCGAACCTGCGGGATTTCCGTCTCGATGCTTTCTCTAGCGACGGGAACCGACTGTGCCTTCACAAACTGATGAGTAACGAGCATGCCCATCAGAATCGGGATTTCTAAACACAACCGAGTCGCAGGGAAGTGGCACGCCACGCCATCGATCATCAGAATATCACCTCGTGGGAGGAGGTGCGCAATTTTAGCCCACAGCTGGTCGAATCAGTCAAGTCCTTTCTCGCAAGAGAGACCCGTCGCCCAAGCACGAAAACGGCGAGACAGTGCCCAGAATCCGACATGGAATGGCGGCGCCTAACAGGCACAGGGGCGAAGACAGGGCGGCTCTGATCTTCCGTTCGTCAGGTCCGACGGTAATCGATTTTGTAGCGTTCAAAGCATAAGCGATCCACATGGATCGATAGAAGAGGAATCGCGGCTCTGTGCTCATCCATTCAAAGCACTTGGAAACCGCAAATTTCAACAGGCTTCAGTACCCCGCTTATCCTGCTTTGGGAGCAGAGGGTCGGGGGTTCGAATCCCTCCGCCCCGACCATCTCAGCCAATTGAAAGCTTACGGGTCAGCAGATTCTAGGCAGCTGCTCGCCGAAGAGGGTGTCGACCACCCGGGTTCCGCCCACTGAGGTCTTCATCAGCACCATGCCCGGGGGCTGTTCCAGAACTTCTCCCAGCACCCGGCTGTCGGCCCCCAGCGGATGTTGACGCATCCGCGCGAGCACCCTGTCGGCAATCTCCGGAGCGACAACCGCGACCAGCTTTCCTTCATTCGCCACGTACAGCGGATCCAGCCCGAGCACCTCGCACGCGCCCCGCACGGCATCATGCACGGGAATTTCAGTTTCGCGGATCAACATGCCCGCATGCGACCGCGCGGCGATCTCGTTCAGCACCGTCGCCACGCCCCCACGGGTCGGATCGCGCATGCACCGGATTCCATCCGCCATGCCGGCAGCCTCGGCTTCGGCCAGCAACACATCGACCAGGCCATTCAGGGGCGCGCAATCGCTGGTGAGCACACCCTCAAATTCGAGGCTCTCCCGCTGCGACAGAATGGTGATGCCGTGATCGCCGATATAGCCGCTGAGGAGGATCTTGTCTCCCGGACGCGCGCGGTTCGCCGACGGATGGATGTCGCGCTCGATTACGCCGATCCCAGTGGTGGTGATGAAGACTTTGTCGCCCTTGCCCCGGTTCACCACCTTCGTATCGCCGGTCACGAGCTCGACTCCGGCCTGCTGCGCCGCCTGCGCCATCGAATCCACCACGCGGCTCAGCTCCTCGGTCGCCAGACCTTCTTCCAGAATGAACGCCGCCGAGAGGTACAGCGGCCGCGCGCCACCCATCGCCAGGTCATTCACGGTTCCGTTTACCGCCAGCGTTCCGATATCGCCGCCAGGAAAGAAGATCGGCGTCACGACAAACGAATCGGTTGTAAACGCGAGCCGCGCATTCCCAATTTCAAGCGTGGCCTGGTCGTCCATTCTCTCCAGCGTTGGATTGCGAAAGCGGCTGACAAAGACCTTGTCGATCAGCTCCGCAGAAAGTTTGCCACCGCTGCCATGGCCGAGGACGATCTGCGGATGATCGAAGATCGGCAGCGGGCACGATCCGAACGGCCCCACTGTCGCGCTCGACTCCTCGCTCTCGTCCACCTTGCCGGAGTTCATCGCCCGTTCCCCAGCGACACAAGGTTCGCGTCCTTCAGGTGGCGGCCATAGGCGTAGTAGGCCGCGCAGGCGCCTTCTGCCGATACCATCGTCGCGCCTAACGGATGCTGCGGAGTGCACTCGGTTCCGAATGCCGGACAATCGTGCGGCTTCCTGATGCCCTGCAGAATCTGCCCGGAGATACACACCGACGGTTCCATCGTGTCGATAGCCTGTACCTCGAAGCGCTCCTCGGCATCGAAGCCGGCAAATTCTTCGCGAAGACCAAAACCGCTGCGCGGGATCGTTCCCACACCGCGCCACTTGCGGTCCTTGACTTCAAACACTTTCGTGATCAGATCCTGCGCGGGACGATTGCCCTCACGGCCCAGCACCCGCGAATACTGATTCTCGACTTCGGCGCGTCCCAGCTCCAGCTGCTCCACCACCATCAGAATGCCTTCGAGAATGTCGAGCGGTTCAAAGCCTGTGATCACGATCGGCACATGAAAGCGCTCAACCAGCGGCTCATACTCGCGATAGCCAACCACAGCGCATACGTGCCCCGGCCCCAGGAATCCCTGGACGCGATTCTCGGGCGAGCTCAGGATCGCTTCGATGGCCGGTGGAACCAGCACATGCGACACCAGCAGCGAAACATTCGTCATCCCCATCTGGCGCGCCTGCCAGGCCAGCATGGCGTTGGCCGGAGCCGTTGTCTCAAATCCGATGGCGAAAAAAACCACCTGCTTGTCAGGATTGGCGCGGGCAATCTTCAGACAATCCAGCGGCGAGTAGACCACCCGCACGTCTCCGCCCTGCGACTTGATGCTGAACAGATCGCCGTCCGACCCCGGAACCCGCAGCATGTCGCCAAACGAGCAGAAGATCACCTCGGGCCTGCGCGCGATCGCATGCGCCTTGTCGATCATCTCCAGCGGCGTCACGCACACCGGGCAGCCTGGCCCGTGCACCAACTCCACGCCCCTCGGCAGCAGATGATCGATCCCGTTCTTCACAATCGAATGCGTCTGGCCGCCGCAAACTTCCATGATCACCCACGGCCTGGTCTGCACCCGCCTGATCCGTTCCACCAGTTTGGCGGCGATGTCGCCATCGCGATATTCATCGAGATACTTCATCGGGTTTCTCCTGGAGCGTCATCCACCACCGGGGCTTCAAGTTCGGCGAGTTGATCGAGCTCCGCAAGTGCCTGATAGGTGCGCTGCGCCTCTTCCTCGTCGACCCGGCTGATGGCGAAGCCGACGTGCACCAGCACGTACTCTCCTACTTTAGTCTCCGGAACATAGTCCAGACAGGCCTCACGGGTGACGCCGCCGAACTGCACCCGGGCCATCTGCATACCGTTCTGCGAATAGGTTTCAACCACCCGGCCGGGAATTGCCAGACACATTATGAGGGCTCCTTGATCTGGCCGAATGCCGCGGCTCCCCCCGCCTGGAGGGAATCGCCTGCGCAGTGTTGCGCACACACGGCGATAGGTTCTTTCGCCGCTCCGGAAATGACTTCTGTTCGAAGCGCTTCCAGGCTGCGTCGTCTCGCTGGAAAGTACGCTTTTGGCCGTCGCAATGTCAAACCATCCCCGCATCCCCGCGCGCTATCCTGCACGGCTCTACCGCCTCAGTTTTCGAATTCCACTTCTGCCGGCGGCAGAACGTCGTGTTCGCGCGCGATCCACACATACAGCGTAGGAAGCAGGAAGATGCTCATGATCAGGTTCATCACCAGGCCGCCGCAGATCACAATGGCGAAGGGCCGCTGCGAATCCGAGCCAATGGCGTGCGAGAGCGCAGCCGGCAACAGCCCCAGCGACGCCACCAGCATGGTCATCATGATGGGACGCAGCCGCACCACCGAGCCCTCGATCGCAGCTTCTTCCACCGAATAGCCGCGCGCGCGCAGCTGGTTGATGTATTCCAGCAGGATCACTCCGGACTGTACGGAAACTCCGAACAGCGCAAGAAAGCCCAGCTCCGACGAAACGCTGAATTCGGTGCCGGTGATCAGCAGAATCAGCAGCCCGCCAATGCTGGCCATGGCCACCGTTCCCAGGATCAGCAGCGCCCACTTGAACGACCGGTACATGGTGTAAAGCAGAATGAAGATCACCAGCACAGTGATCGGGACGATAATCGCCATGCGCGCCTCTGCGCGCAGTTCGCTCTGGTACTCCCCTTCCCAACCAAGGTGGTAGCCCCGCGGCAACTGGACCTGAGAATGGACCTTATCGATCGCCTCCTTCACCGCGTCGCCCAGGGCGCGGCCGCGCACGCTGTACTTGATGGCCACGTAGCGCTGGTTATTCTCCCGATAAATCTCCGAGCCTTCATCGGCTTCGCGGATGTTCGACAGCTGCGCCAAAGAAACGCGCTCGCCGGACGGTGCAAGCAGGCGAATGTTCTGGATGGCTTCGCGCGTGTCGCGGAACTGCGGCAGGTAGCGCAGAGTCAGGTTATAAACTTCCTCGCCCTTCAGCACCTGGCTGACGGCGTTGCCGCCCACGGCGGTCTGGACGGCGTCCTGCACATCGGAAACGTTGATGCCAAAGCGCGCCGCTTTGGCGCGGTCCACCTCGACCACCAGATCCGGCTGCCCCGTCACCTGGAGCACGCCGATGTCCGTGATGCCGCGAACCCGGCTCATCACCGCTTCAATCTGGTTGGCCTTCTCTTCGAGAACGTGAAGATCGCTGCCGTATACCTTGGTCGCGAGCTCGCCCTTCACGCCACTCACGGCTTCTTCCATGTTGTCTTCAATAGGCTGGGAAAAGCCCCAGAGCACGCCGGGAAACGCCTTGCTGAGCTGGTCGTTCATGGCGGCGATGACGTTGTCTTTGTTCTGATGGAAAATGGGCCGCCAATCTTTCTTTGGCTTGAGCCCAACGAAGTATTCAGTGTCGAAGAAGCCAGTGTGATCGGTGCCGTCGTCGGGGCGGCCCGTCTGGCTGGTGCATTCCGTGGCCTCAGGAAAAGAGCAAAGGATCAGGCGAGCGCGGTTGGCCACCGCCACGCTTTCATCCGGGCCCACGCTCTGATCGAGCGTCCCGCGCACCCACATGGCTCCTTCATCCAGGTGCGGCAGGAACTCCGAGCCGATGATGCCGCTGAAGGCCAGGAAGACCGCGCAGATCAAACCCGCCACGCCCACGCCGATGGTGAACTTGTCGTGATGGATCGCCCAGCTGACGCCCTGGCGATAGCGCGTGCGCAGCCACTCCATCGCCGGGTTCTCCCACTCCTTCGCGCCTTTGGCGAAGAGGAAGCTCGACAGCACGGGGGCCAGAACCATTGAGAAAATCAGCGATCCAAGCAGAGCGAAGGCCACCGTCCATGCCATAGGCCGGAACAGCCGGCCTTCAACCGACTGCAGCGTGAAAATGGGCAGATACGCCGTGATGATGATGGCGATGGCGTAGAACACCGGCCGCTGCACCTCATGCGCCGCCTCGGCGATCCTCACCACGATGGAATGTCCGGTCTCGTCTTTGTGATTCAGGTGGCGAACGATGTTCTCCACCATCACCACCGCTCCCTCCACCACCATTCCAAAGTCCAGAGCGCCCAGCGAGAGCAGGTTGGCGGGAATGTTCTTCAGGTCGAGGCAGGTGGCCGCGAACAGCAGCGAGAAAGGAATGGTGAGCGCAACGATAAGCGCGCCGCGCACATTGCCGAGGAAGAGAAACAGAATGATAACGACGAGAACAATGCCTTCACTCAGGTTACGGAGGACGGTGTAGGTAGTGAAGTGCAGCAAATCGCTGCGGTCGATGAAGGGCGCGAGCGTAACGCCCTTGGGCAGGATCTGCGAATTCAGCTCTTCGACCTTCCTGTGAACAGCCTCGAGCACGGGCTGCGCGTTCTCTCCCTTCTGCAGGCAAAGAATCCCGGAAACCACGTCGTCGTTGTTGACCAGCTTTCCATCTTCGCGGTGATACGTGTCGCCGAACTGGCCCAGGCGGATCATCGGACCCTGCGAGACCACGGCGATATCCTTCAGCCGCAGCGGCGTGCCGGCTCTGGTCACAACCACGGTGTTGCCGATGTCCTGAATATTGCGGACCAGGCCAACTTCGCGGACATTGATCTCCTGCGCTCCCGCCTGGATAAAGCTGCCGCCCGCGTTGGCGTTGTTGTTGGCAATCTGCTGTTCTACCTGGGCGATGCTTAGCCCATAGGCGATCAGTTTGTCCGGATCGAGGCGCACCTGATATTCGCGCGTCGGCCCGCCGAAGGGATTGATATCGACGATGCCCGGCACCGATTTCACATTCTTTTCGATCACCCAGTCCTCAAGCGACTTGAGGTTCATCACGTCGAATTCCGGATTCCTGCTGCGCAGCGTGTAGAAATAAATCTGGCCGACCGGGCTCCAGTCGGTGCCCATCTGCGGCACGACTCCGCTGGGCAGCGTCACCTGCGAGAGCCGCTCCAGCACGCGTTCGCGGTTTTCGAAGTCCGTAGTCTCTTCGCCGAAGACCAGTTCCACTGTGGAGAGCCCGAAAATCGACCAGGATCGCACGTGCATGATTCCGGGAATACCGTTCATGACGGTTTCCAGCGGAATCGTCACCTGCTGTTCCACCTGCTCCGCTGAAATGCCCGGCCACTGCGCTATCACGTCGACATAGTTGTTGGCCACGTCGGGATAAGCTTCGACCGGAAGCCGATGAAAGGAAAAAATACCCCACGCAAACAGCAGGATTCCGATGGCCAGCACCAGGAAACGGCTCTGCAGCGCAAAGTCGACGATCTTTCGGATCATTGCGCCTCCAGCGCCTCTTCCAGAGCGAGGACGTTGGAGACGACTTGCTGACCAGGGAGAATGCCGTTGAGAATTTCCTGGCGGTTACCGGAACGCATTGGGCCGCCAGTGACTTCGATCCGCTGGAACTGATGATCCGGGCCGGGCACGAAGACCCAGTCGCGATCGTGCAGGTGCAGAATCGCTGTCGCCGGCACCACTGCGTGAACCTGCTTCGTCTTGCTTACCAGCGTTGCGGTGACAAACATCCCCAGCCGCAGCAGATTGTCCGGGTTGGACACCTGAATACGAACCGACGCCGTCCGCAAATTCGGATCCAGCACCGGTCCGATGTCGCTGATGCGCCCCGTGAGCCGCTTGTCGGGATAGGCATTCAGCGCGATCTGCGCCGTCTGGCCAGTGTGTACGCTCGCCAGCTGATTCTCATACACGTTGCACAGAATCCAGACCTCGGACAGGTCCGCGATGGTGAAGGTCGTCGCCGACCCCGCATAGGTAACCCCCGCCGCAGCGGCATTGGTGACGTTCTGCGCCACGATGACTCCGGAGATGGGCGCTCGAACCTCCACGATATCCGACGGGTGGTCCTTATTCACGCCCAGCGTTTTCAGCTGTTGTTCAGCCGCGATCAGATCAGCCTTCGCATCGTCTTCCGCGTCCTGCGCCTGTTCCACCTGGGCCTGCGGCACGGCGCCATGCGCCAGCAGGTCTTTGGCCCGCGCCAGCGCCAGTGCTGTCAGATGCTCGTCATTCACCGCCTTCAGGTAAGCATTGAAGGCATTCGTAATATCCGGGCTCTCCACCTTCAACAGCACATCCCCCTTCTTCACGTGATCATCGAGCCGCGCGCGGATGTCGACGATGCGCCCGCTGGCCAGTGAAATCACCGGAACTTCACGCGAAATATCGGGGTTCACAGTCCCAGTCACGTTCAGCTCATCCTGAACCTCAATGCGCTCGGCAGCCACCACAGGAAACTGCTCCGGATGATCGATGGTGACCCGCGCCGCGTTGCTTTGGTCGATCACCTGTGGCTGCGGCGGCGCACCGTCCGCAGGATCGAATTTCTTCCCGCATCCAGCCAGGAAAAAGAGCGCCAGCATCGCCGCCCCGCACTGCGCTCCCCAAACTCTTCTCACGGGATCACCTCGCGCCCCACCGCCATGTTCGAGCTGCGCGGCAGCCGTCAGATAAGCGCCAATCAGCTGCAGATAGGCCAGCCGCACCTGGCGGTAATCGCTTTGCGCGTTCAGGAAATCCATCAGCGACGCTCCTCCGCGTTGCCAGGCGTAGGTTATCGTGTCCCGCACCCGTACGGCCTGGTCGTTGTACCTGGCTTTGTACGGCTTGAGCAGCGTAATGTCGCTCTCTACCTGTTGGTACGCATTGTTTACATCGCTGAACACCTGCGCCCGCGCCGCCTCGCTGGCCTGCTGGGTGCGCGCAATGTCGATCTCCGTTCTCTTCTTCTCCCCCTGATTCCGGTCGAAGATACGCAGAGGAATGCCCACGCTCAGCCCCAGCGTCTGGCTGTAGTCTGTTTCCGGATTGTTGGTCGAGGAGTTGTACGTGTACCACCCTCCGAACGTGGGGTCGGTTGACCCGTTGGCGATCGCCAGCTTGTGGTTGGTCTCCGATTGCTGAATTGTCTCGAGCGCCGCCCGCAGATCGGGCCGCGCCGTCAGTGCCGTCTGCTGCACATCCGGCAGTGGCTCGATCGTCTCGGAAAAGTCGAACGGGCCGCTCACGTCGAACTTCTCAATTGGCGTTTTCGTGTCGTCCAGCAACTGCAGCAGCTGGATCTTCGCCGTCCGCAGATTCACGATCGCCGACTGGATCTCCGATTCGTACTGCACCCGCTGCAGCTCAATCCGATCCAGATCGACCTGCGCCATGTCGCCGGCCCGAAATCGATTCCGCGCGATATCGATGATCTTGTCGTAGTACTCCAGATCGGCCTTCGCCAGCTCCACCACCGCCTTCGCTTCCAGCGTGTCGACAAACGCCGTGCGCAGCCCAAAAAGCATGTTGCGGTCCAGGTCCTCATGCTGCGTTTCTGCGATCTGCGTCCCCTCCTGCGCGCTCTTCAGGCGCAGCTCCCGCTTGTGGTCGCGCTCATGCAGATAGCTGATCGAAGGCACGATAAAAGTTCCCGCCAGCGGCTGCCATACCCCGTGATCCGGCGCGATCTGCGTCCCATCCACGGTCAGCCCGAACTGCGGGTTCGGCCGTAGATCCGCCGTGATCTCCTGAGCCCTCATCTCTTCCACATTGGCCTGATCGGCCTTCAGCGTCGGATTGTCCGCTTCGAATCTCGCCTTGATCTGCTCCCAGGTGTAAACCTGCTGTCCAAAGGCATGGGGTGCAGAAATGAAGCCGGCGATGAACAAACACATCCCGCACAATACCCAGCGGATCAGCTGTCTAAATGGCATGTCTGAAGGATCCACCACAACGTGAGACAGGACTTCCCTCCAGCGTAAAAGGTCTCTCCCCGCCAATACGTCTATCTTTCGGTCAGCGCAAGCTTTTTTTCGGCCCCTGGAGCCTATCTTTTGGTCGGCTTCGTAACGCTGCGTCAACATCGTCGTGGGGATGCTCAAGCCCAAATCTACAATAGACGCATAGTTTTGCCGAAAGGCCGACGCCTGAATGTTTGCAGCTTTCCTGCGAGGTAGCCGACGCGTCATCTTCCTGCGCGCTGGAATCCTCATCGCGGCCATCGCTCTGCTTGACTGGCGTATCGTCGGCGAGATTCCCCTTGGATTCCTCTATCTGCTTCCCATGATCATCGTGGGCAGCACCCTGGAATCGTGGTGGTCAATCGCCGCTGTCGCCCTGCTCTGCACATTCCTCGCTGAAATGTTCGACGATCTCGCCTGGACTCCGCGAGCAGGCATCACCCGCGACGTTCTCTATTTTGTCGCCTTCTTCGGGGCCGGCCTTTTTGTCCGCGAAATCACGCGCAACCGAAAACGCACTCTCCGTCACCTCGAGGAGATCGAATACCAGAGCGAGGCCCGCCGCGAAGCCGAAGAACAGCTCAAGATCCTCATCGAAAGCAGCCCCGCCGCCATTTTCACCGCCGATGCCCAGGGCTCCGTCCTGATGGCCAATGAAGCCGCCCATCGCATGCTGGGAATTCCTCCTGGTGAGCTACCCGGGCGATCCCTCTATCGCTATCTGCCGTCGCTCAGCAATGTCTGCGCGTCGGAGACATCCCGGCAGTTCTTCCGCAGCGTGATGCAGGCGCGCGCTCTCCGAGAAGACGGAGAATCGTTTCTTGCCGAGATCAGCTTTTCCACCTATACAACCAACGCCGGCCCGCGCCTCGCCGCCATGGTGCTCGATTCCTCGGAGGAACTCCGCACCCACGAGGTCTCCGGCCTGCACCAGCTGCTCGCCGGTTCGCGCATCGCCATTGGCGCAGTCTCGCATGAGATTCGCAATATCTCCGGCGCCATCGCCACCGTGCATCAGAACCTCACCCGCAGCGGCCTGCTGGCCGGCAATCGCGACTTCGAGGCCCTCGGCAACCTGATGACCGCCCTCGAGCGGATCGCCAGCGTTCATCTTTCAGCAAACCACCGACAAGGCCACCGACGTCGATCTGCTCGCGCTGCTCGATGAGCTCCGCATCGTCATTGCTCCCATGCTCGAGGAGCAAAGTATCGCCTCGGAGTGGAAGGCCGGCCAGGATTTGCCCCCGGTCTGGGCCGATCGCTCCAGCCTCATGCAGGTCTTCCTCAATCTCATCACCAACAGCATTCGCGCCCTCTCTTCGCGCGAGAACCCGCTTCTCTCCATCACCGCCAGATCAGAGGGCAACGAGGTTCTGGTCGAATTTGCCGACAACGGCGGCGGCGTCGCTCACCCGGAATCTCTCTTTCGCCCATTTCAGGATGGCGCGCAGTCCTCGGGGCTCGGCCTCTATCTTTCCCGCGCCTTTCTGCGCTCCTTCAGCGGCGAGCTTCGCTACCACCCCCTCCCCCAGGGCGCCTGTTTCGTCGTCTGCCTCAAAGCGGCCTAGCGAGAGAGTGATCCGATCCGGCCCTCCTGCCAAAACATGGTGGCAGCTTTCCTGTTGCTTTCCAAAAGGAACCATGCCATCCTTCCTGTAGGAAACCAAAAGGTTGGTCCCTCCATGAAGGAAAGCCGAGACCCGCGATTGGGAGCAAACGGCAGCCATCATCGCGCGCTTTTTCAGGGTCAGGGCGGAGGATTTACCGTGAAATCCCTGCGACGCTTCCTGATTCGCCTTTCCAATTCCGTAACTCGGCGGAGTTCCGACCAACGCCTGAGGGAAGAGATCGCCGCGCATCTTGCGTTCCAGACTGAGGAGAACCTGCGAGCCGGCATGTCGCCCGTCGAGGCGCGGCGGCAGGCCGCACTGAAGCTTGGCGCGGCCCAGGCCATACGCGAGCAACACCACGCCGAGCAGGGTCTTCCGCTTGCTGAGAATTTTCTCTTCGATCTCCGCTACGCGCTTCGCATGCTGGTCAGATCCCCCGGGTTCTCTTTAATTGCCATCGCCACCATGGCACTCGGCGTCGGAGCCACCACCGCCATCTACAGCGTCATCGACGCAACCCTGCTGCATCCTTTGCCCTACCCCCACCCCAGCGAACTGGTGCGCATTGAGGACGATCTTCCGGGTGTGGGCGCACAGGATGTCAGCGTTTCGGTTCCTGAGTGGAAGGACCTGGAGAACTCGGGGATTTTTCAATACGTGGCCCTCGACTTTTTCGGCTCCGGGAATCTTACCGGCAGCGCACAGCCCACGCGTGTCGCGATAAAGGGGGTGACTCCGAATTACTTTGCGATGCTGGGTGTGGGCGCGCAGTTGGGGCGCACGTTCGATCCGGGCGACAAGACGCCGGGCATCAGCCAGGAGGTGGTGATCAGCGACGGGCTCTGGAAGAGGGCGTTTGGAGCGGACCCGCGCATTTTGGGGAAAACGGTGCGCGAGGATAACGATGTGTATCACGTGGTGGGCGTGATGCCGCCTGATTTTCGCGACCAGGGAGAGACCAGCAAGGAGAGGAATACGGAGATATGGTTTGCAGGCGGTTTTGCCGCTGTGCCGTTTCCACCTCCGCTGCGCAACTCGCGATTTGGGACGGCCTTCGCGCGTTTGAAACCGGGTCTGCCGCTGGCGGCGGCGCAGGCACATATCGACGCGCTGGTTGCATCGCTGAAGAAGCAATATCCGGCGGATTATCCTGCGCAGGCCGAATGGACCATCCGCCTGATTCCCCTGGCCGAGACTCTTGTCGGCAACGTTCGCCAGTCGCTCATTCTGCTCTTCGGCGCGGTGGGCCTGGTCCTGCTGATCAGTTGCGTCAACGTCGCCAATCTGCTGCTTGCCCGCGCCAGCGCGCGAGGACGCGAGATTGCGGTCCGTCAGGCATTGGGAGCCGCAAGAACCCGCCTTATCCGTCAGCTCCTCACTGAGAGCTTGCTGCTTTTCGTGCTTGGCGGCTTCACTGGTTTCGCGGTGCTCTTCTGCACCCGGAAATTCCTGCTGCAGTTCGTTCCCGAAAGCCTGCCGCATCTCAATGACATATCCATCAGCTGGGGCGTGCTGGCGTTTGCCATCGTCGTCTCCGTCGCCGCCGGAACCATCTTCGGGCTTGCTCCCGCGTGGCTCACAAGCCGCCTGAATTTGACTGCGACCCTCCGCCAGGAAGGTCGTGGCTCCAGCGGTTCCCGGCAGCGCTCGCGCTTGCGCCATGCCCTGGTGATTGGTGAATTAGCCCTCTCCCTGGTGCTGTTGATCGCCGCCGGTCTTCTGCTGCGCAGCTTCTGGGACTTGTACAACGTGCAACCCGGCTTCAATCCCACTCGAGTCATGGCGATCGAGACATGGGTGCCGGTTCCCAACGATCCCAAAACCGACATTTACAGCACCGCCACCCAGGAAGCGGTGCTGCTGCGCGAAGTTCTCCGCCGCAACCGGACGCTTCCCGGCGTGGAAGAAACCGCCGTCGGCGATCTGGCCGCTCTTCCCCTCGGCCATGTCAAGGACGATCTCAACCTCTTCCCCTTGATCCGCGAAGGACAGAACGGGCAGAGCAGTCAGCCTCCTCTGATCGATACGTCGATCGTCTCACCGGAATATTTCCACCTGCTCGGCATGACGCTCCTGCGCGGACGCCTCTTCGTCGACCAGGACCTTGAAGCTACGCCCTCGATCGCCGTCATCAACCAGGCAGCGGCGCGCACCTTTTGGCCCAACCAGGATCCGGTCGGTAAGCGCGTCCGGTTGGACCGTGCCAAGCCGGACTGGACTACCATCGTCGGCGTCATTGCCGATGCGCGCACCGAATCGCTTGCCGACGCCGCGATTCCGCAGATTTACCTTGACATCTACCAGCGCCCCGCAAAAGATCTGGCTTTCTTTCTGCGCGGACAGGTGAATCCCGCCACCATCGCTGCCCAGGTCCGCACACAAGTCCAGGCCGTCGATCCGAACCTTCCCGTCTTCCACGCGGAGACCTTGAACGACATTCTCTCCTCTTCGCTTTCCGTGCGGCGATTCTCCATGGAAATGGTGGCGCTGTTTGCCGCAACTGCCCTGCTGCTCGCCGGCCTGGGAATCTATGGAACCATCTCCTTCCTGGTCAATGAGCAATCGCGAGAGATCGCCATTCGCTTCGCGCTGGGCGCGCAAAGGAGCAATATCCTCAGGATGGTTTTGCGCCAGGGCCTCACTCTGGCCGTCGCCGGCGCCGGCGCAGGCCTGGTGGGCGCGCTGATTGTTTCTCATCTCATGGCCGGCCTGCTTTACGGTGTCTCGCCCTACGATCTCTCCATCTTCGCCGGCGTAACCGCCGTACTCACCGCCGTCGCCATCGCCGCCAGCTACGTCCCGGCGCTGCGCGCCATGCGCCTCGATCCGATCACTACACTCCACTCCGAGTAGCCTCGCGGAATCGCGAGGGACTCTTCTTCGCAATTGGTTGCGATTCCAGGAGCGAAAGAGTTCGCCAGCCATGAGCATGTGGCACGTGAGCGAAGAGAATACGCACGCGGCGAAGTGAACACGAACTCGGAGAGTTTCCTTCGCGCTGGACAAGCGGGACATCATGGGCGTGTAGTGTTTCCGGGCGGACCCCCAGCAGGCCGCGCCCCTCGCGAAACCCCTGAAACCCGCCCTTTTCCGCGCAGCTCTGTGCACCCTGTGTCCTCTGTGGTAATAGCTCGCACCCTCTTCCTGTGGAAACTTGTCAAGAGCCGCGCCATTCCCACAATGGCACTCCCCTCGGCCAGCTCTGTCACCAAGGACTGTGACCGCGCGCACATACAGCCGTTGGTGCGTTTCTTCTGAATGGTCCTTAGTGGTTTGGGTTCGCGAGAGCCCACCCACGCGACCACGATAAGAGGGATCGCTCATGCGGATCTTCCGCGATGCCGGACATCTCTTCCGCCTTGCAGCCTTGTTTGCGGCCGGGACACTGCTGTTCCTGGTGATCCGCAGCTTCATTGTTCCGCGCAGCTTTGGGGAGTACGGGCACTATCGCGGGGCTGCGATTGCGGAGATCGCTGCACACCCGGTCCGTTTTGCCGGGCACCAGACCTGCGAGACGTGTCACGCTGATGTGGCCCAAACCAAAAGCGGCGGCAAACATGCGCAGGTGAACTGCGAGGCATGCCACGGGCCGCAGGCCAAACACGCCGACGATCCATCCATCGATCCGGGCAAGCCGGACACGGCGGTGCTGTGCGTGCGGTGCCATGCGGCGAGCGCGGCCAGGCCGAAGGATTTTCCGCAGGTCGACGCGGAGCAGCATGCCGCCGGTGTGCCCTGCCAGACCTGTCACCAGCCTCACAGTCCGGCGATCGCAACGGCGACGGGAGGAGCGAAATGACCATCACACGACGCCAACTGCTGATCCTGCTGCCCGCCGCTGCCGTGGCGTGGGAGTCGCTGCTGGCCGGGACGCCGGAAGCTTCGCCGAATTACACCATGACGGAGCACTGGTGGGGCATGCTCATCGACATCCCCAAATGCATCGGCTGCGGGAACTGCGTGCGGGCCTGCCAGGCGGAGAACGATGTGCCCGACGGATTTTTCCGCACCTGGGTCGAGCGCTACCACGTCGACGACTGGCATCTCGCCAATCCGCAGGTGATTTCGCCGGACGGGGGCAAAGAGGGTTTTCCGGTTGCGAAGGAAGACGAAGGCAAGTACTTCTTCGTGCCCAAACTGTGCAACCAGTGCGCAGATTCGCCGTGCACGCAGGTATGTCCGGTCGGAGCGACCTTCGTTGCGCCTGATGGCGTAGTGCTGGTCGACCAGAAATACTGCCTCGGCTGCGCCTACTGCGTGCAGGCCTGCCCGTACGGCTGCCGGTATCTCCATCCGGAAAAGAAAGTCGCGGACAAGTGCACGCTCTGCTATCACCGGATCACGAAAGGGCTGACCACAGCTTGCTGCGAGGCTTGCCCCACCGGAGCGCGCCAGCTGGCCGATCTGAAAAACCCCAACGATCCGATACACGCGTTTCTGAAAACGCACAGCGTGCAGGTGCTCAAGCCGCAGATGGCCACCGGCGCCAAGGTCTTCTACAACGCGCTCGACGGCTCGGTGCGATAAAGCGGGAGGGAGACGAAAAAGATGATGCCCGGCGTGGAAGGGTTCATGTATCCCAACGAAGTGTCGCTCTACTGGAGCGTGCTCATCGTTCTGTATCCGTTTATAACGGGGCTGGTGGCGGGGGCGTTCATTCTGGCTTCGCTGGCTCGGATCTTCCGCGTCGAGGCGGTCAAACCTACCTACCGGCTGGCGCTGCTCACCGCGCTCGCGTTTCTGATGGTTGCCCCGCTGCCGCTGCAGCTGCACCTGGGGCATCCGGAGCGCTCCTACGAGATGTATCTTACCCCGCACCGCTCCTCGGCGATGGCGATGTTCGGGTTTGTCTACCTGTGGTATCTGATGGCTGTCCTGGTCGTCGAAATCTGGCTGGATTTTCGCGCGGATATTGTCGCGCTGTCGCAGTCGACCTCCGGCTGGAGACGCTGGATGTACAAAGTGATGACGCTTGGCTCCTACAACGTGAGCCCCCGCGCGCTGGCCATCGACGAGCGCGTAGGCTGGCTGGTCACACTTATCGGCGTTCCTTCGGCGTTTCTGCTCCACGGTTATGTCGGGTTCATCTTCGGGTCAATCAAAGCGAACCCGTGGTGGTCCTCGCCCCTTATGCCAGTGGTCTTTATCTTCTCGGCCATGGTTTCCGGCATCGCGGCGGTCATGCTGCTGTATATGGCGACGACCCGCATGCGGCGCAAGCTCATTGATATGCGCTGCGTCGACACCATTGCGATGTACCTCTTCTACATCTTCATCATCGACTTCAGCCTCGAAATGCTCGACCTCATCCATCGCATCTACGAGGCCGACGAATCGTTTCGCTCGCTCGATTTCATGGTCCACACCCGGCTCTACTTCTCCCAGATCGTCCTGCAGATCCTCGTTGGCACCCTCGCTCCGCTGGTGCTGCTGTTTCTTGTTCAGGTCACGAAGCTGCGTGAAATTGTGCGCAAGCGCATCTATGCTGTCGCCGGATCGCTGGCCCTGGTCGGCATCTTCGCCATGCGCTGGAACGTGGTCATCGGCGGCCAGTTGTTCTCCAAAAGCTTTCTCGGTTACACGACTTACAAAATGGCTCTGGCCACCCGGGAGGGTCTGCTGGTTTCAATCGCCCTCACCGTACTACCGCTCCTGATTCTGGCCATCCTCGTCAAAATCCTCCCCCCGTGGCCGGATGCCGAGCACGTGGCGATTCCCGAAGCTGTCGTGGCGCCCTAGAGCGACGGGCCGGGGCGAGTCCTCCCAATGGCGGTGAAGGCCATGAACGACGTTTCCGATGCAGTCGAGCAGCTTACGCAAACCGTGGCCGATTTGCAGCGCCGCGTCTCCGCGCTCGAAACCTTCCGGGCCGCCGCACCGCCCTTACCCGTCCAGCCCGCGCCTCTTACCCCCGTTCTGTTCGCCGCATCGGTATCGACTGGGCATGAGAGTCGAGTCTTCTCCGTCCTCGGTAAAGCTATGCTCGGCATCGCCGGCGCCTACCTGCTCCGCGCGCTGGCTGAAACGACTGCCTTGCCACGCATGCCAGTGGTCGCCGCCTCCATCGTCTACGCTTTCCTGTGGCTGGTGCCGGCTACTCGCGCTCCCCTAAAGGCCTGGTTTGCCAGCGTGGCATGGAGCGTCACCTCGACCCTCATCCTCCTTCCCATGCTCTGGGAGCTGACCCTCCGCTTCCGTATCCTGCCCAGCGCGGTTACCGCCGCCATTCTCTGCGCCTTTGTGATCGCCGCTTCCACACTCGCCTGGAAACGCCACTTCACCGAGGTCGCCTCGGTTACCGATACCGCCGCCAGCATCGCAGCTCTGGTTCTCGCCATCGCCACGCGCGATCTCGTCCCCTTCCTTTTCCCCCTGCTCCTTATCGTCATCGCCGGTGAAATCGCTGCCGCCCATCGTCGCACCCTCCGCGTCCGGCCCCTGCTCGCGGCCACCGCCGACCTGGCCCTGTTCGCGCTCGTCTGGATTTACTCCGGCCCCGCGGCCTCCCGTGCCGACTATCCCTCTGTCTCCATCGCTCTGCTGCTCGCCTTCGCCCCCGCCCTGCTTTTCATCTATGTGGCAAGCGCCGCCGCGCAGACCCTTCTCCTGCGCCGCCGCATCTCCGTTTTCGAAGTCGCCCAGACTCTCATCGCCGCTCTCCTCACCGTCTGGACCATCTTCGCCTTCTGGCCCGCCCATGGCCCGGTTGCGCTCGGTGGGCTCTTTCTAATGGCCTCGGCCGCCGGTTACGCCGCCGCCTTTGCCTGGTTCGACCGCCTTCACGCCCAGTGCAACTACCACGTGTTTGCGACCGGAAGCCTCGCGCTCCTCATAGCCGGCTGCTTTCTCAGCCTGCCGCCCGGCTGGCTTCCCCTCTGCCTGGGATTCGCCGCCGTCGTCTCCATCCTCCTCGGCACGCGCGCCTCGCGTCGCACGCTCCAGTTCCACGCTCTCGCTCTGCTGGCTGCGGCTGCTTTTTCCTCCGGCCTGCTGAGCTTCGTATTTAGCGCCACGGCCGGCGCCTTTCCTCCTTCCCCTGGCTGGATCGTCTCCGTCACCGCCGCATGCGCCGCCGTTTGCTATGCGGCCGTCGCGCGGGCCGGCGAAGAAGCGTTGCTCGCCCGCGCCCTCCGTGTGTTGTTCGCCGCTCTCGCGGTCTCCTCTGCAGCCGCGCTTCTGGTCTGGGCGTCCGTCCGCCTCACCGCCCCTGGAGCCGCCCCCGCAGCCGAGTACGTCGCCGTCCTCCGCACCCTCGTCTCCTGCGTTGCTGCGCTCCTCCTCGCCTGGTCGGGATCCCGCTGGCAGCGCCGCGAGCTCGTTTGGCTTGCGTGGACCACCCTGGCCCTGATCGCCTTCAAACTCCTTTTCGAGGACCTGCGTCACGGACACCTGGGGTTTACCGCGGCATCCATTTTCCTCTACGCGGTCACCATCCTCCTCGTCCCCAGGCTCCTGCACAGCAGAAGCAAAGCTGCCAGCCACGACTCTGGCTAAACCCCTGCCAGCTACCGCGCCCACTCGAAACCGCCATACAAAAAACAGCACACCCACCCTCTGCACCGTTTGTCTTCAGATGCGCAGGAAAGACCAGATTCGACAACAGGCACAACCGCTGGGCGGAATGTAGCGCCGGCCTGTCGACCGTTTCTACTTATACCGGGAGCAGTTACAGCAGTTGGCGCGCGCGAGTGCACGCAGATTGGGGAACATTATGGACCGCTGGCGTACAAACGATCCACCATGGACACTGACAAATAACATCGGGTGGGCGGGATCTTTTATATTGGGCACTGTCTGCGGACATTACCTGCGCTCAGCTGAATTCATCCGCTGACGGGGGCATAGGCCGGGCCTTACCAGCAGAGTAGTGATCTACAGCGGCATCGGTTGCGCCAAATACGTCGATTGATTTCGCCGTGCAGTCGGAAGAGAGCCGCCGGAGGTACGGGGGCAGTACAGGGAACAGCGTAAAGGCGTACAAGGGATTCGGATCCTCTATTGTCTATGCGGCGGCCTACCGCGCCCCCGAGCGGTCCAGAGATGGCGAATGGCTGCTGTTATTTGTCCCGACAAGTTGTGTCCAACCACGCCCTGCCCCAGGACGCATGCTTCGTCGTCTGACTAAAAGCGGCTTAACGAAAGAGGAATCGACCTTCGGAACGACGGCAAATCGCCAGCCCCCAGCCAACCTTTCGTTGCAAACCCGCCCTCGATTAGTGCCTTGGCGATTTGCCGTAAATTGGGAGATCGCCGGATCGAGCCCCTCCACGATGACACATTAGGTTCCAGGGCGGCGGTGGGCGAGCAGTCGGTTAGTCGTTGTTGTCTGGCTCCATCCAAACAAGGGAAGGACTATCCTCGCCGTCACGCCTCTTCCGCACTCCCGTTCTGAAAAGACGAACCAAGTCGGCTTCTTCACCCGTTAGGTCTTCGCCTAGGTATTTGTCAACCTTCGCCTCAAGCTCTTCGATCTCGAACAGCCGTTCGAAGCTGTGAACGAACATGAAGCGGCGGAGACCGGCAGTGCCGTCGGAGGTGGTAACGAGCGACTCGAGGTAATTGACCATCGCCGAGCGGCTCGTCAGATGGGCATCGAGCCACGCCTTCGCCGCCGCGTGGTCGAATGCGGCCCAAAAAGGAACTGTGAGGAGCACTTCATCCGGCGAAATCTGGGAATCGGGAAATGTGGCTCGAACAACAGCTTCAAGACCGGCTTGGCTGAGGCGATCACGGTCGGCCTGCTCCTCAAGAAAAGGAATAAACCTCCGATCTTCAGCTGGCGCATGGGTCAAAAGTCCAACTGCCCTTATCGCCAACGACAATCCGCGAGTGAGGCGTAATGCCTCTTCCATCACGCTGAGGCGTTGATCTTGGGAGAGCCGCTGAAGGTACCAGTATGTAATCCTCACTATGAGATCTTGCGGGGAGGACTCAAGGAAGCCGTACTGGCGCTTCTGCGTCTTGATTTGATAAAGAGCTGCGAGAAATATTGCAGCGTGCTCAAGCGGCAGTGACTCCTTGAGCGTTGAGATTCGGGTGAGCATTGTTTCGAGCAGGTCGCGCTCGACGAGTCTTGCGAAGAGGTGATCCAGCCCCGCTATGTCCCCCATTTTCTTAAGCAGGTCATCAATATCGGCTTGCGAAACATCTCCTTCTGGCGTCGCGAATTGAAAGTATCGGTCGAAGGCCTGATAGGAGCACACGCGTAGCTGGCCGAACCAGATACTCTCCGCTTCATCTCCCTGGAGGCGTAAACGTCGGATCAGCTTTGACGGAGGGAATATCTCACCCATGAGGTTCCTTATGACGTCCCTGTTTGCCTCGGACGATAATGAGACCAACTCTTCAAGACGCAGCTTCTCCGACTCAGTCTCCCGATCTCGCGGCCACCTTGGCAGCAATGTTAAAATCTCCTTTTCCTCCGAAATCCTCCTGTAGACGTCAGGCTCATGCAACCGAATAGCCTCAAGCGCGATGAGGTCAATGGGGTTCACTTCGAAGGTATCGCCGTTCAGGAACAGCCGGATGTGGAAGGCGAGCGCACCCAAGAACCTGTTGATATCCCGTAGATTGCGAAACAACAAGAACAGATGAGGAAAAATAGCGCCCCAATATTCGCGTGAGAATCGCCTCTCTAGCTCCGGGCCAGCCAAGAGCTCATTGAGGCCTTTCAAAAACAGGTCTTGAAGCTGTTTTCGGTTGATGGCAGGAACATCGAAACTGACTTGGATGATCTTTTCAAGGTATGCCAGCGCATTTTCCGGCGCTACTTCGTTTAGCGCGTCAAGAATGCTCTTCTTCTGCGCCAGCAGCAGGTAGATGATGTTCGGGAAATCCGCATTTGCCTTCACCAGCTGTAACGTGTAGCGGATTTCCTCCTTGTTGAGCCGGTCAATGTCGTCGAGCACTACGAAGATTGGCCTTTCGAGCGACCGGAGGTCCTCAGCGATCTGACTCTTTAGCTCTGAAAGAGTGACCATTTCAGTCGCCGCCTCCGCCTCTACAGCCTCGGCTCCGGTCCTTGCAACAGCTGCAAGGCTTTCGACCGACGTCGCGGCACCGGCGAGAACAAGGCCCTTGTGGTCGCTGGGAGAAAGAGCTGACTTGAAAGCGCGCGCGACTGTTGCAGCAATTGAAAGCGCGCCCGCGTATTTTTTCCAACGTGCAACGCGGCGTTTGACCGCTGTTTCTTCGGGAGGGCCCGTCTTCCCGAGAGCTTTACCGATCTCCCTGAAGAAGGTCTCCGACAGGAGCTCTTGGCTAGAAACCTGCCATGGGCTGAACTCTACAACAAGGAGACTCTCTTCTCTGCCCTCGCTGATTGACTCGATGATGAGGTTCTTAAGCGACGACTTGCCGCTGCCCCAATCTCCAAAGAGGCCAATAACCAAGCTGGGTTTGTCCCGCCAAGATCTAATAACGCTGGCGAGTGCCTCAGCGAACCCAGCACGATTTAGCCGGTCTTCCTCTTTGGATTTGATGGGAAGGTCGGCTGAGATGTGTGATTCGATCGATCGCTTATCTGCCATAGTCGCGGGTCCACTGGCTGTCGAATGCTGGTCCACGGGTCAAGGATAGTCCCACCAAGCCGCTGCGATCCGTGCCGCTCCAGGCCCCGAATGCGTTCATCCATCATGGAAAACCCCACGATTGACAGGTCGGACCTGACAAGCGTGCTTCACTCCTTTGATCTTTCGCTCGCCATCAATGAGCCATGATCGCCCAGTCCCCTCACCGCAGACCGGCGTGTCTCCAGGCGGATGCCCAAATCAGGCCGCGCCCCGCGAAACCCCTGAAACCCGCCATTTCCGCACCCTCTGTGCTCTCCGTGTCCTCTGTGGTGAGACCGTCCGCCCCTGTGGGAAACTTGTCAAGAGCCGCGCGCTTCCCAGAATGGCACTCCCCTCTTAACTCACCACTTATACGCCAACTTATCCAAACAAAGTTGGCACTAAAAGGGGTCCGAATCTGGTATCCTATACTTATAGGGTAGAAAAAAAGAAAGGCCTCGCTTCGGCGAGGCCTTTTCTCTTGCAGCCCATCGATTCAGGGACTCCGGAGCCGTCAATACAAGCCATGCATGCCAGTAACGAAATCGTTAATGCCCCTGCCATCCCCGGAGGTAACCCCCAACTACCCCCTGGCCAACCATCGCAGAATCAACGACCATCCCGCAGTCTACCCAGGGGGGTGGGGGTATCCCATTGCCATAGGAGTAAACCTGCGCAAGCGGCCCCCGAGCTTCCTGCTCCCTGCTCCCTGCTTCCAGCTCCCTGCTCCCAGCTCCCGGCTGTTCTATCCTGTCCTCGCATGGATCTCGGCCTCCACGACAGCGTCATCCTGGTCACCGGCGGCGGAGCCGGCATCGGCCAGGCCATCTCCCGCGCCTGCCTCGACGAAGGAGCCACCGTGGTCGTGGTCAGCCGCGCCTCCGACAACGTCAAAAACTTCCTCGCCGAAATGCTCAACAGCCGCCGCAAATGCGACTTCGTCGAAGCCCAGCTCTCCGACCCCAAAGCCTGCGAGCGCGCCATCGACTACGTCCGCAAGAAGTACCGCAAGCTGCTCGGCCTGGTGAACAATGCAGGAGCCAACGATGGCGTCGGCCTCGAGTCCGGCTCGCCCGACCGCTTCGTCGAGAGCCTGCAACAGAACCTCGTCCACTACTACGCGATGGCGCACTACGCGCTGCCCATGCTCAAGGCCTCGCAGGGCTCCATCGTCAACATCAGCTCCAAGGTCGCGCTCACTGGCCAGGGCGGAACC
The DNA here is from genome assembly GCA_963788905.1 of uncultured Acidobacteriaceae bacterium. Taxonomy (GTDB): domain Bacteria; phylum Acidobacteriota; class Terriglobia; order Terriglobales; family Acidobacteriaceae; genus Palsa-343. The sequence goes on along the minus strand of CAWBIO010000006.1, from coordinate 159,393 downwards.
TCAGCCTACGCGGCCGCCAAAGGCGCGCAGCTGGCTCTTACGCGCGAATGGGCCGCCGAGCTCGCTCCTCACGGCGTGCGCGCCAACGCCGTCCTGCCGGCTGAAGTCATGACGCCGCTCTATGAGCGCTGGATCTCCACGCGCCCCGATCCGCAGCAGGCCATCGACGAAATCGCGCGACGCATTCCGCTCGGCCATCGCTTCACCAAAGCTTCCGAGATCGCCGCCATGACCGTCTTTCTCCTTTCGCCCACGCAAAGCGCGCACACCACCGGCCAGATCGTCGTCGTCGACGGCGGTTACACGCACCTCGACCGCGCCCTCACCTAAGAGTCGCGCCGGCGGTTTCCGAAAGTAACCGCGTTCCGCACCGCCGCTGGAAATTCAGCGGTTCCACCTCTCGCGCCGCGCATATTAAAGTGGCTTGTTGAACCCACTTTCTCTCAGCCCGCTCCGCGCGAGGACACGTTGACCTCCGCGCCCGCAACTCCGCTCGCTCCCGCCGCTCCGCAACCCGCGCACTGGACGCCGACCGCCAATCGCTGGATGATCGCCGTCTCGGTGATGACCGCGACCTTCATGGTCGTCCTCGACTCCTCGGTCGCCAACGTTGCCCTGCCGCACATCGCCGGCAATCTTTCCGCCTCTACCGACGAAGCAACCTGGGTTCTCACCAGCTATCTCGTCTCGAACGCCATCATGCTTCCCGCTACCAGCTGGATCGCCGGCCGCATCGGACGCAAGCGCCTGCTCGCGCTCTCGATCGTGCTCTTCACCGTCGCTTCCCTGCTCTGCGGCCTCGCCATCAACATGCCCATGCTCATCCTCGCCCGCATCCTGCAGGGCGTTGGCGGCGGCGGAATGCAGCCGATCGCCCAGGCCATCCTCCTCGAGAGCTTCCCGCCCCGCGAGCACGGCACCGCGATGGCGGTTTACGGCATCGGCATCGTGGTTGCGCCGGTCATCGGCCCAACCCTCGGCGGCTGGATCACCGACAGCTACTCCTGGCGCTGGATCTTCTACATCAATCTGCCCGTCGGCGTGCTCGCTCTCTTCCTCGCCGGTATGTTCATCGAGGATCCGCCCTACATCCGCCGCCTCGCGCGGCGCCATCGACTACCTTGGCTTCGCCCTGATGGCGCTGTGGCTCGGCTCGCTGCAGCTCATGCTCGACAAAGGCCAGGAGTCCGACTGGTTCGGCGCCGCCTGGATTCGCTGGACCCTCATCATCTCCGTCGCCGCCTTCTTCGGCTTCTTCATTCGCGAGATGCGTTGCCGCGATCCAATCGTGCAGCTCCACGTGCTCGGCAACCGCAACTTCGTCGTCGGAACCATCATCACCACCATCTTCGGCTTCGTTCTTTATGGCGTCACCGCCCTGTTGCCGCTGTTTCTGCAAACGCTGCTCGGCTATCCCGCTCTCGACAGCGGCCTCGCCGTCAGCCCGCGCGGCCTCGGCTCCATGCTGGCCATGCTGGTCGCCGGCGGCATCGCGGCCACGGCTCGACGGCCGCGTGATGCTGGCCGTCGGCCTCGGCATCTTCGGCATCTCCACGCTCATGCTCGGCCGCGTCAACCTCGAAATCGGCATGGCCTCGGTCGCCGTCCCCTGCATCATCAACGGATTCGGCGGCGGCTTCACCTTTGTTCCGCTCACCACCATGGCCATGGGACGCCTGCGCCGCGAGGAGATCGGCAACGCGTCGGGATCTATAACCTCATGCGCAACATCGGCGGCAGCATCGGCATCGCCACGGCGACAACAGTGCTGGTGCGCCGCTCCCAGGTTCACCAAAATTATTTGGTGGCTCACCTCACTGCGGGCGCTCCGCCGACCAGCGCCGCCGTTGCCGGTCTGGCCGCCAAACTATCGGCTTCGGGATTCGATTCCTGGACCGCGCATCACATGGCGCTGGGCGCGATTCTCAGAATGGCCACCCAGCAGGCCGCCCTGCTCGCCTATGTGGATAATTTCAACCTGATGGGCTGGCTCGCGCTGATCGCGGCGCCATTGGTTTTCTTCTTCCAGCGCGTCGGGAAACGGTGAGCAGCGAGAGGCAGCACCGGCCGTTGATGAAAACATTATCTTCGAGTTCCGGGGAAACCTGAGGACGGGGAAACCTGGAAGCCTGAACCTGGAAACCTGGGTGAACCGTGGGAACAGACGGGAATTACCCCTATTCAGCCCGGCCTTAGCGTTTGGCGGGAACGAAAGGATTCTCGACACGAACTCCCGCGATCTTCTGCCCGGCATGGAGATCCTCAGACAGAATGCGCACTGCGCCCGACTTCAGCGCGGCTGCACAGATCAGCGCATCCCAGAAGTTGATGCGGGCCTGATCCTCGATCCGGAAAGCGGCCGCAATGTCGGCAAAGGTCATGTCCGTACACCACACGGCGTAGGAATCGACGATGGTCCTGGCAGTGGCGCTGGCCAGAGGTTTAGCGATCTTGCGCGTTACGTTGACGTAAAACTCCTGTAAAACCCGGGTGCTCAGAACGCCACAGCGGTTCTCCCACAGTTCCTCCAGGAGCGCTTTGGCGGCAAGATGCTTGTTGCCGGCATCCGCGTCATAGGCGTAGATCAGCACATTTGTGTCGATGAAGGTCTTAACGCTCATGGAGCGCTGCCCGCGATGCCATGGGGCCGCCGCCCAGCCGAAATCCCGGACTCATCATGCTGAGAGCCTGGCGTCTGGATTTCTCCCAGGCTTCTTCCTGACCGACCAATGTCTCGATCTGCTGCTCCAGGAGTCCGCTGATCGAAGTCGAGCGCCTGGCGGCCAGAATTTTGGCTTGCTGAATGGTTCTCCTGGTGAGACTCACGGTGACATTCTGCTTTTGAGTCTGGGGCATTCCGGGTGCTCCTGTCCTGCACGGATTATACGCGTGTCACGTATTTTACGTGCAGAGCGGTCCATCGTCCATGAACAGGTGGGGCCGTTTTTTAGAGGCTGTCGGCCTCGCAGCGCCTGGGCTCCTGTCTCCTGTGCCCTGTCTCCTGCGTTCTGCTATTCGCGCAGTGGGATCAAGAGAAATCAGAAGGGCGAACGGTACGGAGGTACTGAGGGGCAGAGTTTAGGAAATCAGATTAAGAGTTTAGGAATCAGAGGTCGGGTTGGCGCGCGAAACTCCCGGTACGCCGATTTTGCGGGATGTACCCTTGCTTCAAAGAGCGACTTGGCGATAATGCGTCAACCGACGGCGCTTTTCCTGGTTTATTCAGACAATCGGGTTATTCCGCTCGCAGCGCTTGCATGGGATCGACCGAAGCCGCGCGCCGCGCCGGTATGAATGTCGCTGCGATCGACGCAACCGCCAACAACGTGGCCACGCAAACCAGCGTCACTGCATCCCAGGCCTGCACGCCGAACAGCAAGCTGCGTATGAATAATGACGCTCCGATCGAGCAGATCAACCCGATAGTCAGCCCTGTTCCCGTCAGCCATCCAGCCTGGCGGAGCACCAGCTTGTACACCGAACCTCTTTGCGCGCCCAGCGCCATGCGCACGCCGATCTCGCGTGTTCGCTGGCTCACTGAGTAGGCGATCAACCCGTAAAGACCGACCGCGCTCAGAATCAGCGCCAACACCGCGAACCCTCCAACCACATATGCCGTGGAACGGTGAAAATAAGCCGGCTGCGAATCGTTGATCTGCTCCCGCATGGTTGAGCCCTGGTCGACTCCCACATCCATGTTGAGTTCGTGGACAGTGGCTGCCAGAGCGTGCTGGATGCTCTGGTCTTCCTGAGCGGTGCGTACCATCAGAGCGAAACCGGAACTCGCGTTCTGGTTAAACGGATAGTAGACAGCGGGCCGTTGCTCGTCATCGAGCCCGCCGTCCTTGAAGTCTTCGACCACGCCGATGATCCGTTTGATCGACGATGGACTCAGCGTGGGGTCTCCCAACTGTTTTCCAATCGGGTCTTCTCCCGCAAAATACTTTCGCGCAAAGGTGTGATTGATCAGCACAACCCTGGGCTTCGATGCATCCTCCGCGTCGGCAAAATAACGTCCCGCCAGCAGCCTCGCATGAAGTGTAGTGAAGAAACCTGCGCTCACATCGCGTTCATTGGCCGTAATGTGACCGCCGTTGTATGGCTTGCCAACGATCCGAACCCAGTCGCTGTCGCAGGCGCAGGTTACGGGTAGCAGGCTGGTGACGGCCGCGGCCTGGACTCCCGGCAAGCTCGCCACCTGCGGCAGCAGGCGACGGACAAAAGCGACCTGCTCCCGATCCCCTGGGAACGCGGCGCCCGGCAATCGGACTTGCAGAGTGGACAGATGGTCAACCTGGAATCCCACGTCGACGTGCAAGAGGCGATAGAGGCTTTTGCCTAGCAGACCAGCTCCGGTAAGAAGGACCATCGTTGTGGCGAGCTCAATCACTACCAACTGCGCCCCAATCCTTCGCCACAGAGTTCCCGCCGCGCCGCGCCCACCCTCGGTCAAGTTGTCGCGCATATCGGATGACGACAGATGCAGAATCGGCGTGAAGGAAAACACGATGGATGCCAGCAGGGCCAGAATTCCAACGAACGCCAATACATGCGTGTTCAACCCCAATCCCGCGAGATAGGGCATGCGGGCCATCATATCTTTCGAGATGAGACGGCTCAGAATCTGCATGGCGAGGCAGGCGAACCCCAGGCCTGCCAAGCCGCCGCCAATCACGAGCACCAGTCCCTCAGTCACAAACTGGCACCCAAGCCGCGCGCGGGAAGCGCCCAACGCGCCGCGTACTGCAATCTCGCGCTTGCGGCGCTCAGCGTGGACGAGTAGCAGGCTCGATACATTCACGCATGCAATCAACAACAAGAGCCCGGAGCCACTGAGCAATAACAGCAGAATGGGACGAATATCTCCGACGATCGCTTCGGATAACGGCATGACACTCGCCCCACGGTCCCGATTGGATTCGGGATATTGTCTCTCCAACTGCTCGGCAATCGACTGCATGTTGGCGAGCGCCGCCTGAACCGTCACTCCATCCTTAAGGCGTCCGACTGCATAAAGGTCGTGGCAGTCGCGCTGCTTCTCGCAGCTGTTATCGGGTTGCAGAGCTGCCCAGAACTGCGGACTGGCTCCCAGCGCAAATTCAAAACCTTTGGGCAGCACACCAATTACTGTGTGAGAAACGCCGCTGAGTTTGAGTGATTGCCCGATCACATCTTTCTTGCCGCCAAACCGCCGCTGCCAGATTCCGTAGCTCAGCATCACCACACCCGGCGCGCCCAGGGTGTCTTCGCCTTGACGAAAATCCCGGCCCAGCAACGGAGCCACACCCAGCGTGCGAAAGAATCCCGCGCTGACTCTCTCCCCTGGAACAGGCTCAGTGCCCGTGGGGGTGCTCAGCAGCATGTTCCAACCGGTGAATGCATCCATGGAGGCGAGGGTGTTGTTCTGTTTCTTCCAGTCCAAATAATCGAGATAGGAAATGTTCACGTGGGGACTCTCCGGATCACTTTCCGTCACATGGACCAGTCGTTGCGGATCCGCGAAGGGAAGCGGCTTGATCAGAGCCGCGTCCACAAAGGCGAAGATCGCCACACTCGCCCCGATCCCCAGCGCCAGCACAAGAATCGCCGTGGCGGAGAATCCCGGATTCTTCACAAGCACTCGCCCGGCATAGCGCAGATCCTGCCAAAAGCGCTCGAACTGCGCCCATCCCCAGACCTCGTGCGTCTGCTGCCGGATCAGCGTTGTGTTGCCGAACGCCCGCCGCGCCGCGTATCGCGCTTCATCTTCCGACAGGCCTTTCCCACGCTGCTCTTCTTCTTCCAGTTCGAGGTCGGAGCGCAGCTCCCGTTCCAGATCTGCATCTCGTCTCCTGATCTGCCACCATCGCATATCAGCTCTCCTCAGCCACTGGCCACATCACCCGCGCTACGGCCTCGGCCATCTCCCTCCACCGCGATTCTTCGACAACCAGCTGTTTTCGGCCTTTCTCGGTCAGGCGGTAATACTTGTACTCCCGATTTCGGTCCGGGGCCATTTCCCACCTGGAAGCAACCCAGCCCCTTCGCTCCAGGCGATGCAATGCGGGATAGAGCGAACCATGCTGCATTTGCAGGAAATCGTTAGTCGTCCGCTGAATGTGCTTGCCAATCTGGTGCCCGTGCGCAGGACCGTAGAGAAGTGTCCGCAGTATGAGCATGTCTAAAGTGCCCTGCAACAGGTTCGCGCGTTGCTGTGTCTCTTTCGCGATAGAAGACATTCGACCCTGAATGAGAAATGATGGTAGACATTCGACCATTCACTGTCAAGGGGATGCCGTAGGCGACGGATTCTCTAATGATGATTTCAGGGCAAGTCGCTCATTCAGAGTCGTTCCCGGAGGAAGGTCTGGATCGCAACTCACTGCAGGGCTGGTGGCCGGAGAGCCGACATTCCAGAAATCTCAGCCATGGATGGTCCGAGCGCTTGCTGAGCCCAGGCTTTCCGACTCGCGATGCGAGTGCTGAGGATGTCAGGCTTGTCACTCCTGCGTCGTGCTACTGGCTACTGGCTACCGGCTGCTACTGGATCATCCCGCCCATTTTGTCCAGCTCTTCGCGCACCTTTTTCAGGCCGAACATGCAGCGCTCAAATTCACTCGACAGCTGCGCAAACAACGGCGCCTCATCCCGGTACTCGAACAGATCGAACTGCGAAACGATGTAGTAGCTTTCCTTGCCGGTCTTCACCATCTCGAGGAAGCCAGCTTCGCCGGTGTGCCGCCACAGATGCGTCGTTTCCGGATACATCCCGGTCGCAAACAGCGCGTAGTCCCCGATGTGCCTCCGAACCTTGCGCTCCTCGTCGAAAGAAGCCGCCACGCCGAACACCGGATCCGACGCCGCGATCATTTCCTTCACGTCTTTCACAGGTTTTCCTTCGGCGTCGCGGATCGCGTAAAGGCTCTCACTGGCGGTGAACTCCGTGAGCAGATCTCCAACGTACGAGGTCAGCTCCGGATCGTCGATGCCGCTGTGACGGTGATAGCAACCGGCGACAACTTCATGAAACAACTGGCGCAAGGGATGGCGTTCGGAAATCATCGTTTCCTCCGCGCTTCCTCGCCCAGGCCGGTTTGGAGAAGGGATCACCTTCGCTTCTCTCACCCCCACCCGGCTGAAGAAGCCTGTTGTGCTATATGAATCGGCACTCTACCGCATTTGTTGCGCCAAACAAGCACCTTTTCGGGTACGCGGTGCGAACTTTTTGGCAGTCGCCTCTTACAACTGCGAATGCGCCGGCCCGTTACCGTGGTCTTCTCGCCGGGTGACTGTCCGGGATTCCCCGCCCCACCCTCGGGCGCGTTCACATTCTCATCGCGCGAATCGCCTATCCTCATCCCTGTAACGATCTCAGGAGTGCCCATGCCCAAACGCGTTTCCTCCCCTCGCAAAGCAAAGAAGCCGAGCAAGCCCACGAAGCCGCCTCGCCCCAGAGCCGCCGGCGACCCTGTTTTTGCGCAGCCCGCGCCTTCGCCTGATCCCACCAGCTTCAAAAACCCCGTCACCGACCAGAACGACACCGAGGTCGCCAATGTCGAGCCCGTGCCCCAGCCTGCCGGCAACGCCGTCGAGCCCATCCTGACCCTCGAACAGGTTTACGGCAGCCAGGGAGCCACCAAAACCCAGGCCATCACCTCCGCGGGCCAAATCGTCTTCCATTGCGTAGGCGATACCGGCAGCGCCGAGGGCCCCACCACGCAGAGCCTCGTCGCCGACAAGATGGTCACCGACTTCTCCGAAACCAATCCCGCCGACGTGCCCTCGTTCTTCTTCCACCTTGGCGACGTGGTCTATTACTTCGGCGAAGCGACTTACTACTACGACCAGTTCTACGAGCCATACCGCAGCTATCCTGCGCCTATCATCGCCATCCCTGGCAACCACGATGGCGTCGTCTGGCCCACCGATCCTGAAACTACGCTCGAAGCCTTCCTGCGCAACTTCTGCGCGCCGTCGTTCGCGCCCTCACCCGACGCCGGCAACCTGGTCCGCACCACCATGATCGAGCCCGGCGTGTATTTCACGCTCGAAGCGCCCTTTGTGCGCATTCTCGGCCTCTACAGCAATGTTCTCGAGGACCCCGGCGTCATCTCCGATCAGAACGGGACTTACCCCACGCTCGACCAGCGCCAGATCGCCTTCCTCACCACCGCCCTCAAGCGCGTGAAGAGCGATAAGTTCACCGGAGCGGTCATCATCGCGGTGCATCATCCGCCATTCACCGGCGGCACCACCCACGGCGGCAGCCCCGACATGCTCGCCGACATCGATTCAGCCTGCACAGCAGCGGGCGTCTGGCCGCACGCGGTCTTCGCCGGCCACGCGCACAACTACCAGCGCTTCACGCGAACCATCAATGGCCTTTCGATTCCCTACATCGTCGCCGGCTGCGGAGGCCACGCGCCGCTGGAAAAGATGAACGGCACTTACCGCACACCCTATCCCATCGACTCCACGCTGACGCTCGAAAGCTACGACGCGACCGACTACGGCTACCTGCGTGTCACCGTTACCGCAACCACGCTCACCGTTGAGTTCCATCCTCAACACGATGGCGGCACCACCAAGACTCCCGATGACACCGTCACCCTGGCCACGCATACTGTTAGTGGAGGCTAGCGGTAGCCTTTCGTCCGGAACCGCGACACTGCCACATAGAACGTATTCGCATCGGTTCCCGGGTTGTGCTCGCTGATATCCGCGTTCGACAGGTGCTGGTAGCGGTAGCCCAAACTCCAGTCCTGCCGCGCCTTGCGGAAGACATGGATGCCACAGCCAAAGTCAATGGTGTACATCCACTGCGAGCCTTCCGGCGAGAGCACGCGCTTGCCATAGTAGACGAATCCGCCATTGGTGCTCAGGAAGGGCTGGATACGCTTCGCCGGCAGAAAATCTGTCTCAAATCCAGCCGGGCTCACTCCGCCGCCATAGGCGCGCTCACGCAAATTCTCGTCCATCGGAGGAATCGGCGGTGGCACCTGCAGCGGCCAATCGATCATCGCCATCGCCGTCACTTCCGGCGAATAGCGGAGCGTCCAGTTCTCATGCGGGCTGATGAGGTAGCTGTACCGCACATCGATGGGCATATACTTCACATCTTTGGCAGCGCCCCAGATGTGCCCGGTCATCAGCGACAAGCCCCACCATGCGCCGAACTCGTGCTCGCCCCCAGGGTTCTTCCACACCGGCTCGTACTCGCCCGGCGAAGAACTGCGAAGAATGGCAGCTTCCGGTATCGCGGACGAAACCACGGACTCTCCCGCGCTCGCGCCCTCGCTTCCCGTACCGCGCGAAGCGTTCGCCGCCGGCAAGGCTTCAAACCGCACCTCGTTCTCGCCTGGCGGGTCACTCCAGAACGACTTCGCTTTCGCTACGCGATCGTCGCGGTACCAGGGTGGACGGAAACGGAAAAGGTTTGCGGTGGCGTGGGCGGGTTCGAGGAAGCTGAGCCCCAGCATTGCGAATGGATTGCGGCCTGGGCCTTCGGCGGGAGCAACGATGTGTTTGTCGAGCTGGTCTTCGGCCATCGTCCACAGCACGCCACCCACCGGCGTCGTCACCAGCGTCACCCAACCGGTCTCGTTGGTAAGTTCGGTTCCGTTCTTATATGAACTGTCGTAATAGTAGTGATCACCGTTGTGACCGAAGCCGGCCTCCCCGGTTGGCCCCAGCTTCCACTCAAAGCTGTAGGCTGCGGAATACGCGCCCGCGCGCAGCGCTCGCCGCCAGTACGGCCATGTGTTCGACGGATCAACAGTCATGCTCTTCGGGTCGTTCTGGATCCAGAGGTCCGCGGTAATGGCGCCCATCATCGGGTGGCCCACGTAGTCGTCGAGGACTGGGTTGGCGTCGTTCCAGACATTCCAGCGCCAGCCGGCCGCCGAATTAATCCAGCGGTCGAACCAGTCCCCATGCGTCGTCTCCCACCGGTACCAGTAACCCGTGTAGAGGTTTCCGGTGTCCTCAAAGGCATTAAACAGCGTCGTAGAGATGATCAGCTGATGCCAGTGCACGCGGCAGTGCGGAGAATGGGTCGTGTCCATCGCGCAGTCTTCCGGCGTGACTCGTTCCTGCGGCGGACTGACGGCCACAATGCTGCTGGTGGCGTCGTTCGCGCCTTCAACAGCAGCAGCAGGCATGGGAGCATCCGGAAGCGTCGCGCTGGCTCGGATCTCGGTCTGGGGATCGCTCACCACGGCATCCTGCGCAACCAGCCTCGGCGCAGCCAGTAGCAGGAAACCAGCCAGCGCCACGCCGCTGGCCGCGCGCAGCATCTGGCAGCGGGCGCAGAATCCCTGCGCCATCGCGTCGATCCAGCGACATGATCTCGATTTTTGCAAGTTAGACAAATTCAATGACGGGTGAGGGGAGTCCGGAACGCGGGATTCCGTTCCTCGGTCCGATCATGCCGGGTTCATTACTCTCCAGTCAAGTACGACATTCTCCCCTGGCACGACCCGGCGCCGCTTTTCGGGTTATTCGGATGCAAAACGGGCAGCCTCGAAAGGCCGCCCGTAGTTTTACGTTGCCAGAGCGTCTCGCCGATCCTGGCCCGGCGCCGCAGGCGCGTCTGCCTGGACGGCTAGTCCCGCGTCCGCCTGGACGGCTAGTCCCGCGTCCGCCTGGACGGCCAGTCCCGCGTCCGCCTGGACGGCCAGTCCCCTGGACGGCTAGTTCCGCGCACCCACCGGCTTTGGCGACTGCGCCTCCAGTTCCGCCAGCCGCTTCGACAGCAGCTGCTCCAGTTCGACCAGCGCCTTGCTGAAGCCCTCGATGCCCTCCTTCAGCTTGTCGTGGGCCATCCGGTCCGCCGCATGCATCTTTTCGAAGGTCGCCTCGTCGATGGTCAGCTTCTCGATCTGCATCCCCTTCGCCTTCGCCGGATCCAGCTTCCGTTCCAGTGTGCCTTCGGTCGAATCCAGCTCCTTAAGGAGTTGCGGCGAAATGGTCAGCAGATCGCAACCCGCCAGCTCGATAATCTCCCCGGTGTTGCGGAAACTCGCGCCCATCACCTGCGTCTTGTACCCGTACTTCTTGAAGTAGTCGTAGATCTTCGTCACCGACTGCACGCCCGGATCGTCCGCGCCTTTGTAGTCCTTGCCCGTGTCCTTCTTGTACCAGTCCAGGATGCGCCCCACGAACGGCGAAATCAGCGTCACGCCGGCATCCGCGCACGCAATCGCCTGATGAATCCCGAACAGCAGCGTCAGATTGCAGTGAATGCCTTCCTTCTCCAGCTTCTCCGCCGCCTTAATCCCCGGCCACGTCGAGGCAATCTTGATCAGAACCCGCTGGCGCGACACACCGGCGTCCTCGTACTTCTTGATAATCGAGTGCGCCTGCTCGATCGTCGCCTCGGTGTCGTACGACTTGCGCGCGTCAACTTCGGTCGAAACGCGGCCCGGGATGATTTGCAGGATCTTTCTCCCAAACGCCACGGCCAGATTCTCAAACGCCAGCTTCGACACCTTCGCGTCATCGGCGTCCTCGCCCAGCTGCTTCTTCGCATCCAGCAGCACGTCGTCCACAATTTTGCTGTAGGCCGGCATCTGCGCCGCTGTGGTCAGCAGCGACGGATTCGTGGTCGCATCCTGCGGCTTTGCCTTTTCAATCGCTTCGATGTCGCCCGTATCGGCAACCACCGTGGTCATTTCACGAAGCTGCGCCAGTAAACTTTTCGCCATTCCACCCTCCTGCCTGCTATTTGATTATCCTGCATTTTCCACATCCCGCGAAAATGCTCCGCCGATTCTCCACGAAAATCCGATAGATATCCCTCACTCTGGTTAGATGCAGCAGCCTGAGTCCCGATCTTGCGCTGGCGGCTGACTCGCTGACCCGCTGACCTGCTGACTTGCTAACTCGCAGACCTGCTGCCCCTCTAGCTCTTCCCATCCACCGGATTCGTCAGCGTCCCGATTCCCTCCACCGTCACTTCCACCGTGTCTCCCGGCATCATCGCCGCCACTCCCGCGGGCGTGCCAGTCGGAATCACATCGCCGGGCAACAGCGTCATTGCCGCCGTGATGTGCCGCAACAGCGCCGGCACCTCAAAAATCAAATCCTTCGTCGTCCCGTGCTGCTTCACCTCGCCATTCAGCCGCGTTTCGACGGTCAGGCCCGTTGCGGGGTCAATCTCATCGGTCACCAGCGGCCCCATCGGGACAAAACGTGTCGAACCCCTTCGCACGCGACCACTGGCCGTCGGACTTCTGCAGATCGCGCGCCGTCACATCATTCACGACGGTATAGCCGCGGATGTACGGCTGCACATCTTCGTCCACCCCAATGTGCGTCGCGCGTTTCCCAATCACCACCGCCAGCTCGCCCTCGAAATCCACTCGCTGCGAGAGCGCCGGTATCCGGATCAGTTCGCCCGGCCCAATCACCGCCGACGTCGCCTTCAGAAACAGCAGCGGCTCCTTCGGAACCTCATTCCCCAGCTCCGCCGCATGCTCCTTATAATTGCGCCCAATGCAGACAATCTTCCGGGGCACAACCGGCGCCAGCAGCTTTACTGCACCGAAAGGAACCGGTTCGAATCCACCTCCTCCGGCAATACCTGGAGTCAGGCTCCACGGATCTTCTTCGAACGGCGTGAGCAGCCGTTCGATCCACATCGTCCCCGCCCGTTCCACCACTTCGCCATACTGCGCCCCCGCATCGGTCTGAAACCGGCAATATTTCACAGCGTCTCCTTGCGAGCTATTTCTGCCGCGTAACGCAGCGCTTCCAGAACGTCCTCACGACAAATGTATGGATAATCACGCAGGAATTCCTCGATCGTATGCCCGGCGCCCATCTGGCCAAGGATCGTGCTCACGGTGACTCGCGTTCCGCGGATGCACGCTCTGCCACCCATGATCTCCGTCTTGCGGACAATTCGAGCCCACTGTGTCATCAATTACCTCGTGTTCGTTTTCCGTACGCTGCACGCTTTTTTTGCACGCCGAACGCCGACAACCGAACGCCCTACTGCGGTATCTCCTCCTCCACTTCCCCCGACCTCTGGCTCTCGTTCCCATCCTGATCCACCGCGCTCACCGCATACGCATACCGGTGCCCCGCAACGGCCGTCGCATCCGCAAACGACGGCGGCACAACAGGTGCCTTCGGTGAAATCCGCTCCATCGCACCACCCGCCGTCACATCCCGCCGATACACCACATACCCGGCCAGGTCAGCATCCGTATCCGGAGTCCACGACAAATCAATCGCCTTCGCCTCCGCGTCCGCAACCGCCGCCAGTCCCGCCGGAATCCCCGGCGGAAACACATCCTTCGCGTCGATGGTGACGGTCTGCGACGGCTCGCCCGCAATCTCCAGAACCCGTCCGTCGGCTCTTACGCGCAGCACTCGCTCCGTCCAATATTTCCACTCATGATCGAGCATGGCATCGCGATCGAGCGCCACTCCCCGATCAGCCTTGTCGAGATCCACCTCCAGCACCTGCTGCTCCGGCGGAGGAACTCCATTCGACTCGCTCGCCTTCGGCGCACCAGGCTTCTCGACAATCTGCCTGTGGATCCGCAGCACCAGACCTTCCTCCGCATCCGCCGCGTCCCAATGCACAACCACGCCCTCGGCCCGCGTTTCGAGCCGCAGATTACGAACCTCCGGCGGCGCGGCGCCCGTCGCCACCAGCACCGCGTTCGACGGTCCCGCTGTCTTGCCGGCATGATTCTGCAACCCCAAAAAAAGACTCACGGCTCCCGGCCCCCCGGAAAGGAGCTCCGCCGGCAATTTCACCGTTATGTCGGCTGTCTTCTCCGGCGCAAACATCCCGTCACCCGCGGGTTTGCACGCCTTCGCATCAAACGCCGGCGCCTTCGCCAACACAGCCCGACCGCCAACCCAGCAAACATGCGCGCGCTGATCGCCCTTCAGTACAACTTTGTCCGTGGTCTCCCTGGGCATCGTCCAGTGCAGATGAACTTCGTTGCCCACGCGCGTCGCCGTCAGATCCTTCACCGGCTCGGGCAGCCACAGCGTCGGCGGCTGCGGATTCGACGCCAGCCCGCATCCGGCGACCAGCACAAGCGCTCCCCATGCCGCCACGGCAACAGCGCGCAGCACCCATCCCGCCCGTCCCCCGCCTTGCCGAGCGGTCCACACCCTCTTCATCGCATCTTCAGCCTGGCAGAGCGCGCAGCGCCATCCCGATCTCTGCGTCATCGAAAGTAAAGCCCGCATCCATCAGTCTACGCGGCAGCGCCCGTTGCGACGCCAGCAGCGTCTCGTCCGCCATCTCTCCCAGCAGCGCCCGCAGCACACCCGCCGGCACAGTCAACACCGCAGGCCGATCGAGCGCCGCTCCCAGTACCTTCGTAAACTCCGCATTCGTCACTGGATTTGGCGCCGTTACGTTGAACGCCCCCGCCAGATCGTCGCGCTCCATCAGAAACAGCACCGCCCGCACCGCATCGCGCAGGCTCGCCCAACTCATCCACTGCCGCCCCGAGCCCAGCTTGCCGCCCAGCCCCAACCGGAATACGGGCAGCATCTTTCCGAGCGTGCCGCCTCTCCGATCCAGCACCACCCCAAATCGCAGATGCGCCACGCGCACCCCCAACTCACTCGCCCTCCCCGTTGCATTCTCCCAGGCTTTGCAGGTCTCCGCCAGGAACCCACCGCCCGCCGCGCTCGCCTCCGTCAGAGTTTCATCGCCGCGGCTGCCGTAGATTCCCACCGCTGAGGCCACCAGCAGCACCTGCGGCCTCAGGTGGACTCGTGCCAGCGCCTCGCAAAGGCTGCGCGTCGTCCCCACCCGGCTCGCGACGATTTCCTTCCGCCAGTCCTCGGTCCAACGGCGTCCCACACTCGCGCCGCTCAGGTGGATCACCGCATCCAGCCCCTCGAGCATCATCGGATGCACTGCCGCTCCAGCCTTCTCCGGATTCCAGTAGACCGCGCCCGGTCCCACCAGGTGATGCCGTCTCACCAGCTTCGTTACGTCCATTCCCGCTTCGCGAGCTGCCCGCTCGAGCGCCGACCCGATCAGGCCCGACGCGCCGCTCAGCAGAATCCGCTTTTTCTTCGCTCCCATTTTCCTGTTTGCCCGCACTACAGACGAGATTGAAGTCGTGAAGGATCAGCGCCTCGCGGCGAGGTTACAGGATTCCGCAGTCGACCACCCAGGTAAGCGCCATTCACCGGGTTTAGCTATTCACACCATCAAAACTTCTTGTGATTTAGGAAACATTCTGTTAACTTCAGTCATCGCAACGATGTGGGGCTCCGCGCGCGGGGTAAATCTATGGAAGCCAAGCCCGAACCTTCATCCGGCCCCCATTTTGAATCCGCACCCATCGCCAGCACGGCCGAAACCTTCATCACCGAAAAACGGATTGGTGAGCGAATCCGCCGTCTCCGCCTCAAGCGCTCCATGGGACTGGTGGAACTGGGCCGTCACACAGGCCTGTCGGCCAGCTTCCTCTCCCAGCTTGAAACCGGCCGCGTCGTGCCCACGCTCCGCAATCTTGCCCGCATTGCGATGGTCTTCGGCCGCGACCTCTCATATTTCTTTGAGCCTGAGCCTCACCCGCTGTTTCGCGTCCATCGCCGCATTGAGCGCGTGCGCCTCCCTCAGTCAGGCGTCGACGATCCCACCTACTATTTCGAGAGCCTGGCCTATATGGTTCCCGATCGCCAGCTCGACCCCTACTACGCCGAATTCATCCCGCTGCGCAAGCCCGCCGAAATCCGGCCTCACGTTCACCCCGGCTACGAGTTCCTTTATCTTCTTCAGGGCGAGCTTGAGATTCACCACGGCGAACGCACCCACGCACTCGAGGCCGGCGACAGCGTTTACTTCGATGCCGGAACTCCGCATTCGTATCGCTGTTCAGGATCCGCGGCGGCCGTCGCGCTCATCGTCACCATGCACCAGATGACGCCGCAACCAGCGGCCACTCCCCGCCCCGCCGCAACTCCGAACGCCGCCCCCGGCCCACGCGCCGCCGTACCACCAGCACCCCAGGCGGAGACAGAACTGTAGCCGCTGTCGCAGCACCATTCTCGCGCCTGGTCACTCCCACCTAAGTGCCAAAGCCTGTGTGATGTAAGTCACGTTCTCCTAAGTTATCTCAACTTAGCTTATTGTGATGGGCCAGGAACAGAAGCTCGATCAGTGGAGCCTTCGCCGTGCGTTGGAAAACGGGGAACTCTTCCCTTATTTCCAGCCACTTGTGGTTCTCGCGACGGGCAAGCTTCACGGTTTTGAGGTGCTCGCCCGCTGGCAGCACCCGAGCCTCGGCTTGATCTCTCCAGAAGTTTTCATCCCCATGGCCGAAGGCAATGGTTGGATCGGTGAGCTCAGCAGCCAGGTCCTGGAGAAAGCATTTCAGGCCATCGCGCTCCATGGAAAGGGTCTGCGGCTGGCGTTCAATATCTCCCCGCTGCAACTGAAAGATCGGTCTTTGCCGAGACATATCCGTCAGATCGCGGAGGACGCTGGATTTCCTCTTGCCTCCGCTACCGTTGAAATTACTGAGAGCGCCATCGCAGAGGACATGACCGCGGCCCGCGGCATATCAGCGGATTTAAAGGCCATGGGATGCCGCATCGCGCTGGACGACTTCGGGACGGGATATTCCAGTCTCTATCATTTGAAGTCTCTTCCCTTCGACGAATTGAAAGTAGACCGCTCATTCGTCAGCTCCATGACCACCGAACGCGAGAGCCGAAAGATCGTAGCCGCCGTCGTGGGGCTTGGACAAAGTCTCGGGCTGAAAACCATAGCCGAGGGTATCGAGACCCACGAACAAACCGACATGCTCGTGCGCCTGGGCTGCGATATGGGGCAGGGTTGGCACTACGGACAGCCGGCGCCAGCTGAGCAGCTTCCCTCACTCATCCAATTGCGACGCCCACGCGCGATTTCGCGCGGCAGCGATCAAGGCGTTGGGCACTCGGTCGTTTGCAGCGAGGGCCTTCCGTCACAACGTCTGGCTCAGCTCCAGGCAGTCTACGACGGCGCGCCCGTAGGCCTGGGTTTTCTCGATCGAAATCTGAAATACGTCAACATCAACCGCAGACTCGCCGAGCTGCATGGTCTCTCGATTGAGGACCACTATGGAAAAACGCTCGCCGAGGCCATCCCGGACCTATACCCGCTTATCGAAGCCCACGTAAAAAAGGCCCTCAATGGAACGGGGACTTGTGACCTGGAGATTCGCGAGCCCGATTCTCAAGGGCATCCCCGGAGAACCTTCCTTGTGTCGTACCAGCCGGCATTCGATGAGGCCGGAGAGGTCCTGGGCGTATCTTGCGCGGTGAAAGATTTCACGGCTCGAAAGGCTGCCGAGGATAAGCTTCGGCGATACGAACGACTCGTCGAGGGTCTGGATGAAATGGTCGCTGTTGTGGACCGGAATTACCGGTATGTACTCACCAACCGCGCTTTCCTTGAAGCGTTCGGCGGGCCTAACGCGAGGCTCGAAGGGCGGTCGATCCGGGAATTCAGAGACAAGGATGTCATCGAACGACTTGTAATACCCAACCTCGACCGGTGCTTCGGCGGGAATCCTGTCCTTTTCAGCATGGAGTATGACCTGCCCGGAATCGGAGTACGGAACTTAAGTGTTTCCTATTCGCCGATTGAGGTCTGCGGCGTGGTGGAATCGGTTGCCTGTGTGCTCCGCGATATCACAGACATGAAGCGAATCGAACTGGTCGAAACCGGTTGGCGCAAGCGAATCGAACTGGCGGAGTGCGCAGGCTCACGCATCGGGCTGTGGGATTGGGACATTCGAGCGAATACCGTTGTCTGGTCCGATGAGTCCTATCGCCAATGGGGATTCACGCGCGACACGTTTTCCAGCAAGGTCGCGGATGCCGTTCCCAGGATCCACCCCGCGGATCGCCCGTTTGTGGAATCGGCAATTCAAAAGGTCATTGCTCGCGAAACAGACGAATACGCGGCTCAGTATAGGGTTCTGAGACCGGATGGTTCAATCTGCTGGGTTGATGCACGCGGTGTGATGATGGGCGATGCTTCCCAGCGCATGATCGGCGTTGGCGTCGATATCACAGACCACATGAAGACTCACGGTCTGACGTAGCCATTCTGCATGGGGCCTCTGCTGCTAACCATCAACATTCGCGCCGCACGAGCCAGCTTCGTGGATCCCACCAGCGCGCTTCGACGGGAATAACGCAGAGCTTACACCGCAACTGCGGTCACGTCTCGCTCACGCGTCGCAAATTTCCGCTTGTAATACGCCGTGGTCACCAGGATAGCGGGCACACCGATAGCCGCCGGCCAGATCCACAACCACATGCTATTGCCGAAGAGTCGCGGCAACGTCACTGTGCTGAACGCCGTCCATGCCGCGATGTAACTGCCGATGAAATGCTGGAAGTGCCTGTACAGCCAGAACATCTTGTCCGTCGGCTTGCGCACGAAGCTCAGCAGGTGCATGCCCGATGCGCGAATGCCCAGCACGCCGAACAGAATCGCCACAATCCCCATATGCTGCACAAGCGCCGGCCGCAGCACGGCCAGCAACAGCAGCGCCGCAGAAGAAAAAAAGCATGCGGCGGTCACGATCCAGTCCACAGGCTGCGCGCGGCCGCCGGCAATCCTCCTGAGCTTCAACACCCGATAGCCGGTGAACGCCAGATAAAACGACAGAATCGCTACCAGCGCCAGAAACAGCACCGGCCGGAACAATGCCATGGGCAGCGCAGTCGCCGCCACCACGCCCATGCACCACAGGTAAACCATTCCCCAGCGCTTATGCTGTTTGCCGCCCTTGGCTGTTATCAGCGCTATGGGAGCAACCACAAAAGCGCCGAAGCCCCCCATCACGTGGACCGCCAGCAGGGATTTCATCCAGATCGGATCGCCCGTCATGGTGGTTCTTCTCCTTAATCGCTTCTATGGTATTTACCCTTCAGCGAAGCACCTGATAAAGAAGGTCCTCGCCTCCTTCAACATCTGCTCACGTCTTTGCGGGGCCGAGGCAACGCGGGCCCTCATCAACACCCCCGCCATACTGGCGAACAGCAACCTGCACCTGGCCATCTTTTCCTCTCGCGTCTGGCCAGGAAGAAATGGCAGCAGCCGCTCCGGATATGCTTCCAGCAATGCCTCAATCCGTTTGCGAACTGACAACGGCTTTCGCGCCAACTCCGGCCCCAAAGCGGAGAACGGGCAACCCGTTCCCAGCGAACTCGCGTGGCGGACGCTTAGATAGCGCTCAATGATGGCCCGCACAGCCTGACCTTCGGGCGCGGACTCTGCCACCTCAACCATGCTTCTTCCTGCTTCGTCGACGGCCCGCGCCACCGCTTCGACGAAGAGGTCGTCCTTGCTGCTGAAATGCCGGTAGAAGCCCCCTTTCGTCAGGCCGGTCTTCTTCATCACCGTTCCGATGCCGCTGCTTCCGCCATGCAGGCGAAAGGAGCGAGAGGCCACGGAAAGAATGTTCTCGTGGTTCTGCGCCTTGTGTTCGCGCGTGTATCGCATGGGCAATAGAGTACGAGCGTACTCTATCGTCTGTCAAGACCACAAAGTTGGCGCGTCCGCGCCCTCCTCGGGTTCGGTCGGCCCGCGTGCCCGCCAGGGCATGCGTGTGGGACCGAACCCTGAAGCTTGTTCCCTATCTCTTGCACCTGCCTAACCCGCCACCTAACATTTACAAGGTGAGCTCCATGCAAATCGCGTACATGGATGAGTCAGGGCATTCCAAAGACCCAAGGTCGAAGTTTGTGGCGATGGGCGGGCTCGTGGCGAGCTTGAGATTCACCACGGCGAACGCACCCACGCACTCGAAGTTGGCGACAGCGCCTACTTCGATGCCGGAACACCGCACTCGTATCGCTGCTCAGGATCCGCGCCATCCGTCGCGCTCATCGTCACAATGCACCAGATGACGCCGCAACCGGCGGCCACCCCCCGCCCCGCCACGGCGCCATCACCGAATGCTGGCTCCGGCCCGCGCGCCGCCGCACCACCCGCACCCCAGCCTGAGCCTGAGTTGTAGAACCGACCGTTTTCCGTGAGTGATTTGGCGATTTGGCGCTTATCGAGCTCGGGAAAGTCTGTTGTCCGAGATGGCGACTATGCGGCCAGGTGGACCGCGGAACACTGGCCCGTTTCAGGGGACTGATTCGCATCTTGTAGCGCATGCCGTTCTGCATGAGCGACTTGCGCTGATGGAGCGATGATCCCCGCTACGGCGGCATAAGATTGGGACACGATGCCGCTTAGTACTGACCTTGCTGCGAAGTCCGTTCAGGCTGCCGTTGCCGCGATCGAAATCTACAACAAACCCAGCTTCATGTATAGGGAAGAGGCTTTCTCTTTACTGATGACGAACGCTTGGGAACTGCTGCTGAAGGCGAAATGGCTGGCCGACCATGGCGAGGCTGTCGAGACCCTTTATGAAATGACCAAGGATAAAGCTGGAGATCTTAAGCCGAAGGAAAACCGCAGCGGCAATCCCATATCATTTGGCTTGACGTATCTTGCCGCCGCAATGGTCGCTGATAAAACAACGGGCCTCGAAAGTGCTGCCCAGGAGAATCTTCTGGCACTGGTCGAGATACGTGACAACGCGGTGCACTTAATCAATAAGGATCCCTACATAGGGCGCCGGGTTCAGGAAGTTGGTACTGCATCACTTCGCAATTACCTGTTGCTCGCAGCCAGTTGGTTCAAACTAGACATGTCCCAGTACAACTTCTTCTTGATGCCCATTTCGTTCTATCACGGCTTCGAAGCAGCGGAGCCAGCTACCCGCGCAGAATACCCGATCCAGGTTCAAAACCTTCTGGCATATCTTGATGCGCGTGAAGCTACCGACACGGACCATGCGGGTGGTCAGCATGTGGCGCTTCGTCTCGAAACCCGTCTGGTCAGAGGCAAAGATACGGCCGCAGTCGAATTCAGATACACCGACGACCCAAAAGCGCCCGCCATTGCAATGAGGCTCGAAGACATTCTCAAGAACTATCCCATGACCTATAACGAACTCACCGCTGCGCTTGCCAAAAGGTATTCGGATTTCATGGTCAACGCGAAGTATCACACGCTGCGACGTGGCTTTGAGGCTGAGCGTAAATTCTGCTTTCCGCATCCGCAAAATCCAACGAAGCCGAAGGGCGCTGTTCAGCGCCTTTACAACAGCAACATCTTCCAAGAATTCGACAAGCACTACACGCGTAAGACCTAATCGAATCAATTGGCCCAGAATCGCCAATGCAATCGCTGAAGTCGATCTGATAAGTCGGCTCCGCTTTACTTTCCGAAGCCGGGGAGCGACCTCAGACCCTAGGACACTGGCCCATTTGCCAGGGCCCATCTTATCCTCCCTGGGCAAGCCGCTGACCTGAGTTACCGGCAAAACGCCTGAGAAACCCGAAATTTCGGGTAGCATTGCATGCTCAGGCGGTTGACACCGGTACGAAACCCGGTAAAACTACAATTGGGAGGTTTTATGGCTTTGACTCAAGTCGAACGCAAAGATGATGGCAGCTACCGGGCCGTCCGCAACCGCAGAACCGTCGCCACCGGCGACACTCAAAAGAGCACAGCGGAGAAAGTCGAAAGGCTGTTTCCCAACGACACGATTGAGGTCGAAAGGGTGCGGGACACCAACGCCGGAACTCGCGACCACTGGCGGCGTTGGCCGTAGGCGGGTGGCAAAGCCTAGGTCGTGATAGACGGCAATAGCGAGGGCGAAATGGAACGACAGAAATTCTTTGCAGGACAAACGGTCAAGCTGAAGTCCGGCGGACCCGCGATGACCGTAATGGGGACGGAATTATTCGGCGATCCGAATATGTACGTGTGCCAGTGGTTCGCTGGAAGGACGCACAAGCAAGCCCGGTTTCCAGCGGCGAACCTCAAATTGGCGTCGCCGGAAGAAACGCCGAAGCGTGCAGCCACCCGCACCCAACGGCGCAGAATCTGTCTTCCACGATAGTGCCGTGCCGCCTGGGGTGGACGGGGGCCCTTGACCCGTTGAGTTCCCCGAACTGCCAATTGCGGTACCCCCGGCTGCTGAGACCCCGCGCCTAAGCCCCCCAGACCGGAACATTGCTACCCCAAAAGTCGGCGCGTGTTCACAAGACCAGTCCATGTGTCCGTAGAACGGGCTTCGGTTCAGCAATTTCCCCCGGAGCTGCCCCGGCCGGAGCCTGAGCCGCAGACGCAAACCCGCTGCGACTCCCCAGTTTCCCGCCCGTCTCTGTGCTCTCCGTGTCCTCTGTGGTGGGGCTTTTTCCAGCTCCCGGCCGCCAGCTGCGGGCTGCAGGCTGCGGGCCGTTCCTGTCAAGTTTCCACCACTTACCCAAAGTAACAAATGCTCATAACATGCCACTTCCACGCCAACAAAGTTGGCGCGATTTTCCCCTCAATCTGATATTCTGAACTTATAGAGTAGAAAAAGAAAAAAGCCCGCCGCGCGCGGGCTTTTCCTTTGGAGCCATCGAATTGAAATCCACGGAGATGCAGCTGAACACCAGTCGATTCAATCGTCTCCAGCACACACCTCGAGAAAATGGCCCTAAACCCCGGCCTGTGAATGACTTGCATGTTAACCGGAATGGAATCAATGACTTACTATACGTCCAAATCAGTAACCCAAGCGTTATGAATGACTTACTCTCGAACCTGCGATTACGCCGGGGGGTGGGGGGTCACTGGCCACCGGATTCCACTTTCTGGCTGCCAGGCCGTCCTTCCCAACGCCGAACGTCGAGCGCCGGAACCCTGAATACTGTCTTTTGGGGTAATACCCAACTTACGGTACTAAAACATCCCCGCAGAATGAATTACTTGCCACATACCTACAGGGGGGTGGGGGTATTGGCCACTGGCTACCGGCTACCGGCCACTTACACCATCCGCGCGCCAGCGGGAGCCTGGCCGGTCGACGCAGCCGTGGGCCTCGGTTCGCTCGCGTCCTGCCGCGCCGAAGTCCGGGGCACGGTGAAATAAAACGTGCTTCCCTTGCCCACCGAACTCTCCGCCCAGATGCGTCCGCCATGCTGGCGCACGATATTGCGGCAAATCGCAAGGCCGAGCCCCGTTCCGCCCATGTCGCGCGAGTCCGACGCGTCCACCTGCTGGAAGCGCTCGAAGATGATGTCCAGTTTCTCCGGAGGAATGCCGCGTCCGTGATCTTCCACCGAGATAATCGCCTCGGTCGCGCTCTGCGCCCGCGCCCGCAGCGTGATGTCGCTGCCGGCTGGCGAAAACTTGATGGCGTTGCTGATCAGGTTGCCCAGCGTCTGCAGAATCCGGTCCTCGTCGACCCACAGCATCAGAGGACCCGCATCCACGCGAAACGCGATGCCTGCTTTCTGCGCGCTCGGGTGTTGCAGATCTGTTGCCCTCCGCAACAAATCCTTCGCTTCAACTTCCTGGAAGCGCATCGGCAGACGTCCTGCGCCCATGCGCTCGAAGTCCAGAATGTCGTTCACCAGCCGCACCAGACGGTCGCAGTTGCCGATCGCCACATCCATCATCTGGGCGCGTTTTTCCGGCCGCTTCTCGAGCGCGCCTCCCGCAATTAATCCCAGCGCCGCGCGCAGCGCCGTCAGCGGCGTGCGCAGCTCGTGGCTCACCGTGGAAATAAACTCGTCCTTCATCCGGTCCAGCCGCCGCCGCTCCGTCACATCCTGGAACGCCACCACCACGCCGGTCACGCGGCCGTTCGAAAGCATCGGGCAGGCCACGTATTCCACCGGAATCGGGTGTCCGTCCTTATGCCGGAACACCTCATCGCGCGCGCGAATCGGAGCGCTCGCCTGCCGCGCCGCATAAATCGGGCTGTCCTCGAGGCGATACTCGAGGCCGTCGGCGCGCGCGTGTCCCAGCAGCGCCAGCAGTTCCCTGCCTTCCATCTCTTCCTGGGTGTAGCCCATCATCCGCGCGCCCACCTGGTTCACGAAGATGATGCGGCCCTGCATATCCATGCCGTAAATGCCGTCGCCGACCGACTCGAGGATCGATTCCCGCTGCCGCATCACCGCGTGCAGCTTGTTCTCTGCATCCGTCTTCTCGGTCACGTCGATGCCGTGGCCCAGAACGAACGGCGGCATGTCAGGCAAATCCAGCAGCCGGTTGCGCCACGCAATCACGCGCACACTGCCGTTGCGATGCCGCAGGCTCAGCATGCCCTGCTCTTCTCCCGATGATGCGATGCTGCGCAGGTAGTTCTCAAAGGCCGGTTTCTGCTCCTCCGGCACAAACTCCATCAGGCGCCTGCCCACCAGCTCATCGGCGCGATAACCCAGACTCTCCGCCGCGCTCGCGTTGATGGAGAGAATTCGCCCGCCCAGGTCGTGCGTGTACACCATGCCCAGCGAGCTTTCCACCAGCTGCCGGTAGCGTGCTTCGCTGGCGTGCAGCGCCGCCGTCGCCTCGCGCTGGTCGGTCACGTCGACGCCGGTCATGATGATGAAGTTGATGTCGCCAAAACCGTCGGTCAGTGTCGTCGTCGTCCAGGCAATGCGCCGCCGCCGCCCATCCCGCGAAAGCCAGTGCAGCTCGGTCGGGTCTCGCCGCGTCGTGTCGCCGCGCGACTGCTCCAGCAGATTGAAGGCCTGCGAGCGTTCCTCCGTCAGGAACAGTTCCTGCGGAAACGACCGACCGGCCAGCTCCGCAAACGTGTATCCGGAAATCTCTTCGCACGCGCGATTGAAGCGCACGATGCGCCCTGAGGTGTCCACCACCAGCACCAGCGCGCTCATCGTATCCAGCACCGCGGAAACGAAGTTGCGCTCCACCGTCAGCGCGCGCTCGATTCTCTGGCGGCTGCGCAGTGAATGATCCTGCCCGCGCGAGTGCACCGAGTGTTCAAGGCGCATCATCACCTGGCGCGCCAGCACTCCCAGAATCGATGCATGCTGCTCGGTGAACTGATTCGGCTTGGGCGACAGCACAGCCAGCGTTCCGATGCCGCCTTCGAATCCCACCAGCGGCGCCGCCAGATAGGAGCGGCAGTGGACCGTTCTTGTCAGCGGAATGCCGCGCACCGGAAAACGCGGCTCCATCGCCGCGTCGGCAATCAGCAGCGGCTCCGGTTCCAGAATCGTGTACTGATCCGCGGTCGCGAGCCGTGGGATTTCCGTTCCCTGAAACCCAAACCGCGACTTGAACCACAAGCGGTTCTGATCGACGAAGCCGAGGTACGCGTAGGGTGCGCCGGTCACTTGTGCGGCGACGCGAACAATCTCGTCAAACGCCGGGTCAGCCGGCGTGTCGAGAATTTCGTACTCGCGCAGAGACTTCAGCCGCTCGGCCTCACTCCACTGCGCGCTTGTCACCAGATAGCTCATGCCCTTTCACAGACCCCAGGCGAGCCTGCCGCTTGTCCCCCGCAACAGCGCCCAACTTTGGACTCACGAGCATTGTTGCAAAGGAATTCAGGGCTGACTCTGCCCCGTTCGGGTGATGCCAAGTCCTGTAATACGTATCACTTACAGTACTTTCCGAGAGTAACGATCATGCGCCTGGCATCCGAGCACTAAGGTAACATAATTGGCCGTTTTCGCCGCCCCTCTCCCCGTCACTTCACCTTGCAACAGTCCTCCGCAGGCCCGGTATTGCTGGCATCCAGCTCCACTTTCCACGTTCCGTCGGCCTGGCGCTTCCAGACCGTCATGTAGCGGCCTGACTCCTTCACCGGATTACCCTGCGCATCCTTCGATAGACCTTCGTAATGTCCCCAGGTGAATCCCATGTCGCCCGCCGCGCTCATGCGCGCCCCATCCGGTGTCCAGGTCAGCTGGTAAGACTCCGGAGTCCACGTCGCCCGTGCCGCGATGGCGTCGTGCCCGACGACCTGGGCTCCGCCGTTTTCGAGGGTGACCGCGTCGGGAGCAAACCACGTTCCGAAGGCCTTGCCACCACCCTTGGCCGTATCCGCAGCGAACTTGGCTTCGAGCTGGTAGAGGAACTCGACTTCCGGCGTGAGGCCGGGATCGGTGAGAACATTGCCGCTTTGGTCAGACGGCGACTTCGGTTCGAGTGTCTGCGCCGCCGCGCCAGCCAGCACGCACGAAAGCAATCCAATACTGAGAAAACCACGCATAGAAAGAAGGATAGATCAGCCTGCGCGCGTAGGGTTAGGTGCTCCGACAGTTGCCTGGCGCAACGGTTTCCTCTTGAGCACTAGAAGCAAGTAGACAGCGGTGCTCAATGTTGACACGGCGGCTACGAGCAGAAACAGCAATTTCGTTCCCGACAGGAACCCTGGCGATGGCCGATCTGTGATGAACGCGCACAGAGCGAAGCCAAAGATCACGCCGGGCCCAATACAAACGCCTCCCGCAGCCCAAACCCACCCGCGCCAGCTACTGTAATCGCGCACCAAAAGAACCACCGGAATCGCGATCAGCCAACCGGGAAGGCTAAACCCAATGACGATGCAGATTGATACCAGGAACCGTTCAAGACCGATGTGACTCTCGGAGTCGAAAAAGGCACTCCAACTCACATCGACCAGTCCAACGACGGTTCCTGCGAGCAAAACGCTGATGAGCGAATAGGCTAGGCGCCTCCACCACGGAACCATCTCGTTTCCCCGGTAAGATCATACTTGACGCCCGGTGTCGCTCAGTTTTGGACGTTTTGTCCGCAATTCGAAAGTAACGAGTCCTCCGACATCTCGCATCCCCATGTACTCTGTTCCCTGAAATGAAGGCGCCAGCCAGCCGCAAGCCGAACATCTCGACGCCCGTCATTATCGGCCTGGTGTTCTACGCGGCTGCGGCGCTCTCGCAGCACGCCCTGCCCGCGTTGCGTCCAGCGGCCATCGCCACTCGCGTCGTTGCGTTGCTGCTGCTCGGCTGGGCTGCCTCGCGGCGCCGCTCCCTCACCGGCTGGATCTTCGTGGGCATGCTGGCCGGCATCGAACTCGGCGTCGATGCGCCCCACGCCGCGCTCTCGATCCGCGTCCTCAGCGACATCTTCCTCCGCCTCATCCGCGTCATTGTCGCGCCGCTCATCTTCGGGACGCTGGTGACCGGCATCGCCAGCCACGCCGAAGCCAAAACCGTCGGCCGCCTCGGCCTCAAATCCCTCCTCTACTTCGAAGTCCTCACCACCATCGCGCTCGTCATCGGCCTCGTCGCCATCGACGTCTCGAAAGCCGGGGTCGGCCTCAACATGAGCGCCCAATCCGGGATAAGCGCCCACATCGCCTCAGCCTCGACCCTGCCCCAGCAGACCGCCATCTCCTGGCAGCAATTCCTCCTGCATGTCTTCCCGGAGAACATCGCCAGCGCCGTCGCCGACAACCAGATCCTCCAGGTCGCCGTCTTCGCCATCTTCTTCGGCCTCGCGCTCACCCGCGTCAGTGAAGCGAAGCGCGCGCCCATGCTCCGTCTTTGCGAGTCGCTCACTGAGGTGATGTTCGCCTTCACTAACTTCGTGATGCTCTACGCGCCCGTGGGAGTCGCTGCTGCGCTGGCCTTCACCGTCGCGCAGTCGGGCCTGGGCGTGATGTTCAACCTGGGCAAGCTCGCGCTCACGCTCTACGTTTCGATTGCCCTCTTCGCCCTTCTCGCCATGCTGCCGGCGCTGCTGCTGGCGCGTCTGCCGCTGCGCGAATTCCTGCGCGCCGTTGCCGAACCGGCCACCATCGCTTTCGCCACCAGCACCAGCGAAGCCGCGCTGCCACGCGCCATCGAGGCCATGGAAGCCTACGGCGTCCCGCGCGGCATCGTCGCCTTCGTCATCCCCACCGGCTACACCTTCAACATGGCCGGCTCGGCGCTCTATCTCTCGATCGCGGCCATCTTCACCGCCCAGGCCGCGGGCATTCACATGAGCCTCGGCCGCCAGATCGCCATGGTCGGCGTGCTGATGCTCACCAGCAAAGGCGTCGCCGGTGTTGCGCGGTCGGTCCTCGTCGTCCTGCTCGCCACTGCATCCATCTTCGGCCTGCCCAATGAGCCGATCCTCGTCATCCTCGGTGTCGACGCCATCATGGACATGGGCCGCACCGTCATCAACGTGGTCGGCAACTGCCTCGCGTCCGCAGTAGTCGCCCGCTGGGAAGGCGCTTTCCGCTCCGAGAAGGCCTCGCCTGAAGCCGTTGTAGCATTGCAGAGCTGATTGCGAGCGTTGGAGACCATGAATCATTCCTGGAGCAGGCGAAAGTTCCTTAGCCGCGCAGCGGGATCTGCATGCGCACTGGCCGTGGCGCCGCGGCTTACCGGCATCCTGACCGAATCGCCTTTGCGGGGACGTTTCCTCACCCATATCTCGGTCGTCCGCGTGAATCAGATCGAAGTCTCTCCCACGCGCTCGATCGGCGAGGATGAGGCCGCCGCCAACAGCCCCGATCGTATCCGCTCACGAAGAGAAGCCTTTGCCCGCGGCTGCCCTAAGGGCCGCATGACGTGGGCGGTGAGCTGGCTGGCACTGAACGACGACCGCCAGGAGTTTCGGGAAGCCCGGCGTGTGCTGGCTTCATTTCACGACCAGTATGGCGACGAAATTACGTTTTTTCCCGGCGGCTATTTTGCGCCGATGTATAACACCCGCGACGAAATCCGCGTCACCATTCACCGCGCGCTCCAGCTTGTCTCAAAGATGGTTGGCAACGGCTATCGCCCACAGTCGCTGATCGCCGGTTTCATGGACGCGGAGAATCAGCGTTTCCTCGCCACCGAGGAAGGCATTCATGTGTGCCAGGGCCAGATCTGGAGCCAGCACGGCATCGACTACGGCGATGGCGACGGCGGCATCTGCTATCCGTACTACCCCAGCCGCGAACATTACCTGAAACCGGCGCAGGGCACTGCGGATTTTATCGATTGCGTGTGCCTTGACGGCTGGACGTGCGATTTTCTCGCCGCCCGCCGCAACGGCTTTGACGGAGGCTTCAACAGCCGCATGGGAGTCGGCCCCATCGAGACAGTCGGCAATTTGGGCGAGCAGGCCGGCCGCCAGGAAATGATGGCGACCACCGCTATGCACCTCGATTCCGGATACACGCTGAATGGATTTGGCTGGGTCACCGCCATCTGGGAGGTCTCGATCGGCCACGATCAGGACCTGGCGTGGTGGCTCGAGGCGGTTGGAGAAAGATGGCCGGATACAAGGACGCTCACCGAGGGAGAGTTTGGCACGGAGTGGCGCAGGCATTTCGCCGATAATCGAGCGCTCAACTACCGCTTCGACGCCAAAGGAACGGGCGCGCCGGGCTCAGAAAAGGACCTCGAAATACGCTGGTTCATGAACCAGGAGTTTCGCCTCGCCCTGCTGCGTAACTGGGTCGCCGAAAGTCCATGGATGGCAATCGACCTGACTCGATACGATCTGCCCGCAGCCGAGCCCCGGGGATTGCAGCGGGAATGGAGTCTGATGAATGTCCTGAACCAGAAGGGCACGCGGCCCGGGGACAAGCCGATGCGGCTGGCAGAATTGCCGCCCGACGATCGGCGTCTCATCTTTGCGCGGTATCCGGAGCTGAAGAGCCTGTGAGGGATGCGACTTGACTAGATAGACTGGACTAAGTAGACTTAGTCATCATGAAACCGCTGCGCACCGTCAATATTCACGAGGCCAAAACTCACCTCTCCCGCCTCATCGAGGAAGCGGTCCAGGGAGAGCCCTTCATCATCGCCAAAGCCGGCAAACCCGTCGTCAAGGTCACCGCAGTCGACGCGCCACAACCGGCCGCCATCCGGCGTACAGGATTTCTTGCCGGCCAGATCGCTGTTCCCGAGGATTTCGACCAGATGGGCGCGGATGAAATCGCGACGCTCTTCAATGGCGAGCCATGAGGCTGCTCCTCGACACCCACCTGCTTCTCTGGGCCGCCGGCTCGCCGGACAAACTGCCTGCCGCCGCCCGCGACATGATCGAAGACCCTGCGCATCAGCTCTTCTTCAGCGCTGCCAGCCTGTGGGAGATCGCCATCAAGCAGGCCCTCGGGCGTCAGGACTTTCGCGCCGACCCTGCCCTGCTCCGTCGCGGCCTTCTCGACAACGGTTACACGGAGCTGGCCATCGCCGGGCGGCACGCGGTCGCCGTCGCCGGACTCCCCGCGCTGCACAAGGACCCCTTCGACCGCATGCTCATCGCTCAGGCCACCGCTGACGGCCTGCTGTTGCTGACGGTTGATCCAGCGGTCGCTCGCTACCCGGGGCCCATCCAGACGTTCTGATTTTGAAGGCTGCAAGTGGAGTTTAGCGAAGCCGGCCAGCTTCAGCGCCGATGCCCGAGAGCAACCGCGACTAGCCCAGCGGCGAAATGCAATAACTCAAGTGCGAGGATCACGCCCATGACCGCGGCGGCCCTTGAAACCGCAAGAGGTGCATCGGTAGTCGCGGGTCGCCACAGACCAACCGTCAATGTTGCCGCTCCGCAGATCGTCACAATAGACAGCATCCATAGCTTCACGCTCGTCTCGACTCCCGGAGCCATGATCATGATGAACATGAAGAAGAGGTAGAGTAGCGTCGTCACGATCGATAAAGTCCAGAACACACCGAGTCGGGACCCTGAACGGGTTTCGAGGCCGGCTTCAGTCGGGTTACCCGCTTGGGACTCCCGAATGCTAGCCATGATCGACGTCAATTTCGGCTGAACATGCTGCGAGCAGTTTTCCGAGTTGTTCTTCCTCGGTCCGCGCCTCCGGAGATAGCCGCTGGAAATACGCCGCCGTCGCGGCTGCAAGGTATCGGCGATCTTTCACGCGCCTATTTTCGCTCGTGAGGCCCGGATTGCGATCCTGTGGTGTCATGTAATTACGATTTGGTCCAATTGTTGGACCCAACTCCACGAATTAATCGTACCGACTCCCTACCGGCTGCTCGCGGTTGTGGCCACCCGGCACGACGACGCCGGATGTCCGGTTACGAACTTCGACAGCGTCGTGTGGAAGCGGTGCATCCGCATGTAGACCACGCGCAGGCCGCCCAGCGTCGCCGGCATGGACCGCGGGTTCCGGCTCATATCGACCAGCACCAGCAGCGCCGCCTCTGCGGGATTGTCTTTGCTCTCGGTCACGCCCACGCCGAAGATCGCCGGATCAGCCATCAGTTGCGGGGCCACGGCACGCTCGACGATCGTTGCTCCGCCCAGAGCTGCCGAAGACAGGTGCAAGCCCGGCTCGAGCGCCGGCAATGTGGGCGCTGTTCCCCGGGCAATCGACGCCGGGTCGGTCGCAATCACCTGCGTTTGGAGCCCGCCGATCGTCTGTGGAACATTAGCCGCTGCGCCCGCAGCCGCGCGATCCACATAAACCGTCACCGCTGGATCGCCCGGCGAGTCAAAACTGCGCCCCGCGGCCGTCCCCAGAATCCCATTGCCGTGCAGCGTTTCCGAGGCGGCCCCGGCAATCGTCTCCGCGCGCGCCATCGCGACAGGTCCGACATACGGCGGCTCGACGGGAACGGCAGGATCGTAGCGCAGGCACGCAATGGAATGAGGCGTATTCGTGCCAACCAGGCTGAGCTGGCTGCCAGTCTGCGCACCCAGCTCACTCAGCACATCGCCAATGGGGTTGACGACGCTCAGCCCATTGCCATCCCCATCGGTGCCGCCGGCAAAATAAAGGCCGATCGCCTGAGCATTGCTCGCGTCCAGCACCAGCGCGCCCGAATCGCCGCTGTCGGTGAAGTGTGTTCCGCCAATTCCGATCTGGTTGGCGTAGGTCTTCGTGTAGAACGGCTGCGTTTCCGCGCAGTCCTTGTAGTAGTCCACTTTCACGGTGAGCGCGACGGCATCGACGTTAGAGCACGTTAACCCCGTCGTCCTCCCGCTCTTCGCTACATCCATGCCAAGCTTCGCAGCGCTGAGGGCCTCTCCGCGCCCGGCCATCGGGGGAGCCGCGCTCAACACCTGAGTCGCGCCAGCGCCCGCCGTCCCGAGTCCGAGAATGCTTCCCGACGGGTCAACCGCTCCCGGCGACGCCAGCGCCAGCGCCGCATCGACATTGGTCTCGGTCGACGCCAGCGGCACGAACGACTCGAGCGTGCCCACAGGATGCAGCGTCGAGCCGGTGCGGCTCAGCGGCGTGCATGCGCCATCGATGAGCCCAGGCTGATCGATCGTGTCCCCGATGTGCGCCTGGTCCGATTCGGCCAGCACGTGGTTGTTGCTGAGTATGTACTGATTTTTCTGGTCGTCTTCAACCAGCGCGCCCAGCGTGCCTCCGCAACAGTCAGCCACGTAGGAAGCGCCATTCCGGTCCTGCCAGGTGTCGAAGTCGCCGTCATTGCCGCCCGAAGCACCCAGCAGCGCCGGCCCCGCCTGCACGCCCTGGTTCGCCACAGGATTGCTGACGATGCCCTGGCTGTTGACGAGCACGCGCAGCTGCGAGGTGACCGCGCTTGAGTTCACCGCAGCCACCACGTAGACCTCCTGCGCGGGCAGCGCGCTCGGCGCCGTGTAGGTGATCGTGCACGTGGTGTAGTGATCGGTGCTGCGCTGGCACTCCGAACTGCTGATCGAGCCCAGCGCCGGCGACGCCGAGTCCTCTTCCCCGTTCGGCGCAGCGGCCAGCCACCAGCGCACGCTGCCCGCGTTGACTTCGGCAATCTGCGCCGTTACCTCCGCATTGGCTCCCGGCGTGAGCGCGACATTCTGCGGCAGCAACGGCTGCACAAATCCCGGATGAACCGTGATCAGAAGCGATGCCGTGCTTTGCGGGTTGCTCGTGAGTGCAGCCTCGACGCGCACCGTCACGCTGTCAGCCGACAGCGACCCAGGTGCGGTATAAACGCCGTCGGCGTCCATATGCCCCTGGCCCAGCGATGCGGCATTTGTTCCCGACGCAATCCTCCACTTCACCGCTGCGGGATCGCCGGCGGGCAACAGTGCATGCACCGCGATCTGCCCATTCGTGCTGACCGCCTGGGTTGGCGCACTGAGCGAGAAGCTGCCGTCGCCGGCCTGCGCGGCGAAATTAATGCTGCCGCATCCGGCCATCGCCAGTGAGGCTACGGCCAGCAACAGACGGTTTGGGCGGAGGCGAGCCATGAGTGACTACAGAGGAAACAGCAGTGTCTATCTTATCGCCCAGGCACAGCTGCCCGCCCTCCCACCAAAGTGAAATTACAAAAGTGAAAAGGGAGCGTCGGAACGCTCCCTTAAAGAAAAACAGCAAGGAGAACTGAAACTCGTCAGGCCGCTACGTGCGGCTTCTGCTCGCGCTGCGCCAGGCGCGCAACTCCGGCGGTGATCGGAACCACCTTCACTTCGCCGGCCCTCGCAGCCTTCATCCGGCGGATTTCCCACGCCGTGAGGGGCCGCATTTCTGTTGGCGAATAGTAGATCTGTTTGCCGCAATCCAGGCAAACCTCATAGGTTTCATCGCCCAGAGTGAACGGCCGCGTCACACGCGAGTGGGTGCAGCCGAAGAGAATCTTGGCGAAGAAATCGAGAACCGAATGCAGGCAGGCCATCAGGAACTTCATATTGGGGAGCGCTCCTTTCTATTGGTCGCTTACGGGCACTTCTTCAGATGCATCTTGAGGCATAATGTCGCCTTCTGAACAAACATTTTCAGTGCGTCACGGAAGTAACTAACTTCCCAAAATGACTACCGGATTCCATTCGCTGCAGAACTCCACGCACGTCGGTGAAGCTAAACACTTCATCCACCACGGGTTTCAACTTGTGCTGGAAAATCGCTCGGTTCATCTTCTCAAAATCTGCCCGCGATCCAACATAAATCCCGCAGAGACGAACCTGTCTGTGCAACAGTAACGAGATTTCGATGCCTTCCCCTTTTGGGCTGAGCACTCCGATCTGAGACACGGCTCCGCCGATCCGGATGGAGCGTAACGAACGGGTCAGCGTGCCCGCGCCGCCTACTTCGACCACCAGATCGGCGCCTCGTCCGCCCGTCTGCTCCACCACCCACTTATCCCATTCAGGATGCTCACGATAATTGAGTCCGGCATCGAGCCCCAGTTGCTTCGCGCGCCCCAGTTTGGCGTCGCTCGAGGAGGTGCCAATCACTCGCGCGCCCAGCATTTTTGCGAACTGCAGGGCGAAAATGGAGACTCCACCAGTACCCTGGATTACCACCGTGTCGCCCGCGGTTACTCCGCCACCCCGATGCAGAGCATTCCACGCTGTGACTGCGGCGCAAGGCAGCGTCGCCGCCTCTTCGTAGCTGAGGAAATCTGGAAAACTGAGCACTCCTTCCTCAGGCAGCACCACCAATTCCGCCAGCATGCCGTCGATGTCACCGCCCAGCGCACCGCGAATCTTCGCTGCGTCCGCCTCGCCGTCGATCCAGTTCTGCATAAAGATGCCGGCCACGCGATCGCCCACCTTCACGCGCGTTACGCCTTCACCCACCGCCACAACTTCACCGGCGCCATCGGAACAAGGGATGCGCGGTAAGTGCATCTTCGGGTTGTAGCGGCCCTGAACGATCATCAGGTCGCGATAATTCCACGAGACCGCATGCACTTTCACCAGCACTTCGCCACGCTGCGGTTTCGGATCGGGCAGCGTCGCCAGTTCCAGATTGTCGATGCCGAAAGAAGGAATGCGCCAGGCTTTCATGGCTTCAGGAATGCTGTGCGATTCGAGCATGATGCAGGGTTCGCCTGTGGGAACGCAAGTGACCATCGTGACCTCGTATCCCAAAATGAGACGAGACTCAACCAACAAATCACAATGCTCCGGTTTTTCCGGGCTACCATAGACGTATGGCCAGAGGTTGGGAAAGCAAATCGGTCGAAGAGCAGGTTGAACAACAGCGGCAGCAGGAATCATCGCCCCGCGCCCCAAAGGCAGCCGAACAAGCCGCCGCCGACGCCACTCGCACTCGCGAGCGCCAGGCCCTCGAGCTGCAGCGCGAGCGCATCCTCGACGAGCGCACCTCCAATCCGATTCGCCGCAAAGCCCTTGTTGCCGCACTCGCCGAGATCGAGGCGAAACTCGCCGCGCTGTAAACAGTGAACAGTGCTCAGTCCTGTTCCCTCTCTCCTGCTCCTGTCCTCTGTTCACTGTTCCGGTGCGAAATATCCGTGCCGAGCCTCAATCTGAGTTCGCGCACGATCGACCCTCACACTCAGCCGGTGCCACTTTCCATTCTGTTTAATTCCCTTCAGAGGCAGTTCAAGCACATAAACTGTCTCCTCGGCCCCGAGCAACATCCTGAATCCTGCCGCAAGATCGTTGTTGTTGTGGAAGAACATTCCGCCGGTGGCATCGGCCAGCTCTCCCATCGCATTGCCCGCGCCTCTCATCTCGTTGTCGCGATAATTCAACATCAGAACCGGATCCCGGTTCTGCACCTGGTCTTCAGCCTTCAAAGCTGTGGTGTAGAGTCCGCGCGCATCCAGGGCATCGATGGTGACGTTCGATTCCGCAGCCAGGTTGATCAGCCTCGACTCCATCATTCTGGCTTCCTCCTCGATGGGCAAAAATCCCTGTGAGATAAGGATCATGGTGTGCTCGCCCGGCAATCCGGCCATCCTGCGCACCAGTTCGGTGATCGTCGCGTAGGTGGTGCGCAGATCCTGCTCGCCCGTTGCCAGCGCTCGCCGTGCCGTGGACTGCGCGATGGAAGTCGCCAGCGGAAGCATCTGCGGCGGCATCGCCCCGCTGCATACGTGCATCACCTGGTCGATCGCGTCCGCGAGCGCCGCACTGTCGCGCTTGTTCACAATCAGGTCCGCTTCGTAGTAGCTGATCTTCGGGCATTCCGATACCTGGCTGCTGTAAACGCCCTCCGGCTGCACCGCCATCACCGCATCGCGGAGTTTGGTCTTGTCCCGTGTGAGGCCGCTGTTGATTCTGCCGGAGGTTGTCACCACGGCCGCTACGTCCGATCCTGTCAGCGCGTTGTCCAGGATTCCGATCACCGCCTTCTGCGCGTAAGCGATCTGCTCGTCGTTCAGGTGCATGTCGTCGAAGACGAAGACCGTTACCCGATCGGGCAACGCCATCGTTGGCGCCGTGGCTTGCGTTGACGTAGCTTGCGTTGCTGTGGCTCGCGTTGCCGCCGCCCCTTGCTGATCATTCCTCGCCACGCCCCGCTTCTGGATCAAAAATCCCGAGAGCGGACGCGACTTCCCATCATCGAAGACTTCGAAGTCCTGCTTCTCGAGGTCATCGATCGTGTTCCCGTTGCTATCGCGAACCACCACCGGGATCAGCACCGAATCGACATGGACGTGCAGCGTCAACTCGGCGCCCGCTGCGGAAGGCGGCGACGAAACTGCTGGAACCGCCGGGCTGCCAGGCCCCGCGGCATTTGAGGCTGGTGCTGGCGCCGGCTCGGTGGCTGGCGCCGGCTCCGGTGGCGGCGCTCCGGCCACTTCGCCTGCGCCAGGAACCGGAGCGGGCGCCCCTTCTGTAATCGGCGTCGGCTGTTCTCCGCCCTGAGACGCCGGCGGCGAACTCGCCTCGGAAGCCGATTGCGGCGGTTGCTTTTCCGGAGCTGCGGAAGCCGCTGCTTCCTCGGGCGCGTTGGCAACTGCGCCCGACCCTGCATCGGCCTCCCGCGGAACTGCGGCGGCTTCAGAGGCAACCTCGGTCTCCCCGACGATCCGCGCGCTGG
Organism: uncultured Acidobacteriaceae bacterium; assembly: GCA_963788905.1. Taxonomy (GTDB): domain Bacteria; phylum Acidobacteriota; class Terriglobia; order Terriglobales; family Acidobacteriaceae; genus Palsa-343. The sequence continues at coordinate 122,896 of CAWBIO010000006.1, read as the reverse complement.
CCCCGAACAAGTGATAGTTGGTGAAAAGATCCTCGTTCAGCCACTCGGTGGTGGCTGCTTTGAGGGTCGCCGTAACGTTGGCGAACACACCGGAAAGCGCCAGGCTGCGCACCGGGCAGACGTACGATTGGTCCCCGATGTGGACCGCGCCGTATTCCACCACAATCGCGGCGCGCTCAAGGCTGCTGTCGCCCTTCAGGTCCGCGACAAGAGAGATGCGCCGAACCGTTCCTGTGGCCGGATCGATCCAAAGGGAGCCGTGATATCCAGGCCGGTTGTGCTTCATCCCCGCCGCGGACGAATCGCTTCCCTGCGGCACCGTGTTACCAGCCTGATTGATTCGTCCGCCGCCCCATCGCTGGCTCCCCTGCATGTGCGTCACTTGCTCGACCGGGGTCGAGATCTCGTAGTGCGAAGCCGATTTGGGCACCTCGTAGTGAAAGACTGAAACCGGGCCTTCCGCGGATTGCTCCCAGTGACTCCATCTGACCGTGCCGTGCACGGAGTCGCTGAGGATCAGCAGCAACACAGAACCGAACTCTCCCCAGGTCGTCAGTCCACCCTGCGGTTGTGAAGCCGGCCGCACGAGCTTATCCCGCTCGTTCCGTATGCTCACTTCCGCATTGGTCGACCCGACAAGGTGCAGGCCTGCCTGCTCCGGCCATCCGCCTTTCTTCACCTCCTCAGGACTGTTATCGAAGCTGTAGGTCGTTCGCGTGGCAAACAGGTTCGGAAGGCGCGGCAGGGTCTCGAGTGCGTACCTCTTCGCCGCTGCCAGTTGCTGCTCCTGCATCGCCGCATCCGGCGGCGCGATGGCGGGCACTTCGCTGGGTGGCAATTCGAGAAATGAAGACTTGTCGGCAAGCAGACGCAGCGCATCGGCTGTCTGAGGGCCGTGCGAGTACTCGCGGATCAGCCTGGCAAGCGTCGTATCCGAAATCCGCTCCACCGGCTCCAGCGCGCCTATTTGTTTTGCGGCGTCGGCATCCCGCCTGGCCTCCAGACCCGCGAGCACTCGCTCCAGCTGCTCGGCGCTGACCCGCTTCGCTCCCCAACATGGGACCGCTGCGAAGATCAGCAAAACTGCGAACACGCGATGCATCGCACGCCTCGTCATCAGTGAGCGGGAGCAGTGATCAGCGATCAGAGAGCAGTGAGCGGTGACCTATTCCCGGTTTCAGGGCAGTTCGCTGCCGGCTACAGGCCACCCGGCTTCTCTTCTGTTCACTGTTCGCTCTTCACTGTTCACTCTTCACTCTTCACTGTTCACTGTCTCCGGTTAAACATGATCGAGTTCGCCTGATCGATCGTCGTCACGAGCAGTCGCGCGACGTTTACATGCGCCGGACGCGTCGTCGCCCAGACAATCGCGTCGGCCAGGTCTTCCGGCTGGAGTGGCGTGATGTTCTGGTAGACCTTCTCCGCGCGCTGCTTGTCGCCGCGAAAACGCACTTCGCTGAATTCGGTTTCCACCATGCCCGCGCCAATGTCGCTCACGCGGATCGGCGTCCCCATCAGGTCCTGGCGCAGCCCGTCGTTGATCAGCTTCACCGCCGCCTTGGTCCCGCAGTAAACCGCGCCGCCAGGATAGGCCAGATCCTCGGCCGTCGATCCGAGATTGACAACGTGGCCGCGCCCGCGCTGGACCATGCCAGGAACCACTGCGCGCGTGACCCATAGCAGGCCTTTCACGTTGGTGTCGATCATCTCGTTCCAGTCATCGGGCTTCCCTTCCCACAGCTTGTCGAGCCCGCGGCTCAGCCCGGCGTTATTCACCAGCACGTCGATCTCGCGCCATTCCGCGGGCAATGTGGCAATCGCCGACTCGACCGCCGCGCGCTCCTGCACATCGAGATGAAACGCATGGATCGCGGCCGCCCCGGCTTCGAGCAGTTCGACTTCCATGGCCTCGAGGCGTTCCACGCGCCGAGCAGCCAGCAGCAACTTCGCGCCCTCTGCGGCAAATGCGCGAGCGCACGCCGCGCCAATGCCCGAGCTTGCGCCGGTGATGAAGACGATTCGATCTTTGAGGCTCAGTTTTGCCATGGCAGGTACAGGTTACAGGTTGCAGGTGACAGGTTACAGGTGACGGGTTGCAGATCCCGGTTCCGGTTCCTCCGTTTGCGTGTTCCCGGTTCACCGTTCACGCATCACGGTCCACTGTGTCCTGCGTCCTTGTGTCCTGCAATTGGTTCTGTAACCTGTAACCCGCAACCTGTGACCTGGTCTGCAGTTGCAAATACCCCGCTGCCCAATCGGCGTCCTTCATGCCGATTTCAAATGCGCGTTGAAAAGTCTGCTCGAAAACATCCCCAAGCGGCGTTTTTACCTGCGCACTGTGCGCGGCCTCGCGGAAGAGCCGCATGTCTTTTTCGCCCACCGCCATGGTTGCGCCCGGCGTCGCCGGCGGCGAGAGCATGATCCTGCTGTACATCTCGTAAAACGGCGACTGGAAGAGCGCCTGGTTGACCGTCTCCGCAAAAACCGCGGGCTCGACACCCATCGCCTCAGCAAACACAAAGCTCTCGCTGAGCGACGCGATCATCGCCGTGATCAGAAAATTCCCTCCCAGCTTCACCGCATGCGCGCTCCACGGCGTCTCCGCCACGACGGTGATGCCGCGGCTGAATTTCTCGAGCAGCGGGCGGACTTTTTCGACCGGCTCCCGGGCGCCGCCGACGACCACCCACAGTTTTCCGGCCTCGGCGATGTGAGGCCGCCCAAAAACCGGCGCTGCAACGAAATGCTGCCCACGCTTCGCATGTTCTTCAGTCAGCTTTTTCGACAGGGCAACGCTCAGCGTGCTCAGCGAGACATGGATTGCGCCCTTGTTCAGGCCAGCCAGCAGACCTCCTTTGTCGAGGATCTCTTCGAGCGCCGCATCGTCCATCGGCATCGTGAAGACGACGTCCGCGCCGGCCACGGCTTGGGCTGCCGTCTTCGCGGCTTTTGCACCCTCGCTCGTGAGCGCCTCGGCGCGCGCCGCCGTCCGATTCCACACCGTCAGGTCTTCGCCGTTCGCCAGATGCCGCGCGATCATTGTGCCCATCTTCCCCAAGGCAAGAAATGCAATCTTCATGCAACCTCTCCTCAAAACGATCCTAAGCGATCCGGTGTGACAACAATCATTGCGGCGAGGCTCGCCGTTCCGGTGCGTTCGGCAATTATGATGTCGCTGTTATTTGATCCAGGAGCGACTTGAAATGCTCAAGAGGCTATTCGTATTTGCCATTTGCTTCGCAACTGTCGGATGGGGGTTCACAAAACCCGACCTTTCTGATCGCTTCTCTGTCGGAATCCACAACCACAGCCCACCCAACCCGGCAACCGCCCTTCCGCCGACCGCTTTTTAGCCGACCGGTTCTTAGCCGACCGCACTTTCAGCTAACCACGTTCTTTAACCCCTAAACTCCAACCCCTAAAGTCTAAGCTTCACGAACCTTCAATCACTTACAGCCCAATCCGGCAAATGTGGAAAATTTGTCAAGCCCCACCCTAAAATCCAAAGTAACTGACCCACATAACACGCGACTTACACGCCAAACCACCTCAGGAAAGTTGGCGCGATTTCCCGCTGAATCTGGTATTCTGAACTTATAGGTAGAAAAAGAAAAAAGCCGCCTCCTGGGCGGCTTTTGTTTTGCAAGTGACGGGATACAGACGGTCGACCACCAGGCCACAACTGGCTTCTGGCCGCTGGCAGCTGTCTTTATTACAAAGACGGCCGCGCTATTACAAAGACGACTGCGTTTGTAACACAGACGGCTGTCTTTGTTACACAGACGGCCGTCTCGATTTATTCTGTTTTGAAGAACTTAGCTGTTGTCGAGCTTGCTAACTCAAGCTAAGTCGCGCAAAATCAAACAGATGTAAAATCCAGCCCCCTGGGGGGGGGTGGGGGGTGGCCATCGCAAACGTTCGAGCCCAGGACAGCAGAAGCATGTGGCGGGCAGATGGGACGAGCGGTCGCTGGCAGTCCAGCAAACGGCTCCAAAACGGATCGGAGAGAGTACTTCGGGGCAACGACTCGACACGAGGCGATTGAGTTTCCGGAGAAAAAGGCGTTCGCTTCTTGCTATGGGGTGAACCTGGCGGGGGAACAGCTTGGGCGGGGGGGTGTTTCCCGTTTTGGGAAGTCCGCAGGCCGGTCGCCCTGAACCATCAACCGTCTCGGCTCACAGGTTTCCGGAAGAGCCATGTTGTGCAGCGGGGACGCGCGCCTCGGAGCGTATCCACAGTCTGTCGAACCGCGTGCTGCAGTTTTGCATCCGACCGATGGGCACCGTTGAATCGAGGTTTCTATGAGGAAGCATTCGATGTGGGGTTTGCTCGGCTTCGGTGCAGCCGTCGCCGCAGCGGGCTGGATCGGTTCGCGTTACAGTCCACGCGACTTGCGCACTCGGATTTGGTATGAGCGGCTGGAAAAGCCACCTTACAATCCTCCGCAAGCTGTCTTTCCGATTGTCTGGACCGCGCTTTACGCGCTGATCGCGTTTTCCGGATGGCGGACCTGGGAGCAGAAAAGTTCAGCAGAGCGCTCTCGCGCACTGCGCCTCTGGATTTCTCAGCTGCTGACGAACGTGGAGTGGACGCGACTCTTCTTCGGAGAGCACCGCCCAGGACAGGCGCTCCTCGACGTCATCGCCCTGGAGGCGCAGATCCTGGGATACATCTCGGCAGCAAAGGACGTGGACAGCCTCGCCGCGGCGTGTTTTGTACCCTATGCAGCCTGGGTTGGGTTTGCGACCCTGCTCAACGCGGAGATCGTTCGACGGAATCCCGGAGCCGAGAAGCGGTTTCCGCGCGCGGCGTAGCCAGAGGCAAGGGCAACCTGATCGCTCAGCTTTTTTCCTGGAAGAGTTCTTCCTGGCGGTCGTCTTTCGGCTTCTCGACCGGCGCAGGCGGTTTGCGTTTCGCTGCGCCGATCACCGCGACCACTTCCAGTTCCTCGATCGAGGTTCGGGGAATCCACAATCGCTGGGTGTTCGAGCGCAGATCGGGTGGGGTGAGAAAAACGCCATCGCTCCCGACCAGGCTCGCATCGTTGGCGGCGAGGCCCTCGATCAGGTCGCCGTCGATCAGCCGGGCCCGGACAAACAAACCACCGCCGCGCGGGCGGCCGGCAAAGGTCTTGCGCACCAGGCGCTCGGGATTGTTCAGTTCGCCGGAGTTGAAATCGCGCACGTAGCAGATCCACTTCAGGTCCTCGGCGGAGAGTGAGATGACTTTGCCGTCGAGGTCGAGCATCTCCACCTGGCCCTCGCGCACGAATCCGCTGGACGGCAGATAGCCGGCCACCCAGTCGCGGGAATTCTTGCGGAAGATCGCCTTTTTGCGGCTCAGAGACATGCGTTCAAAATTGTGCGCAGAGGGAAGACAGGATTGTTGCACATTCCGGCATCAAGCATCAAAAATTGTGCACATTCAAGGTTTCCGCAGGTGCACACTTTTGTGTTACATTATCAGTTTGGACTGACTTTTGCTCGTCCCATAACTCTTTATTTTGCTGAGGGTTAGGGGCGGCTTCCGGGGAGCAGAGGCAAGGCTCGCGCCTGGCCACGAACATTACGTCCGCATCATGCCCGATTATATCTATCTTCTTGAAAATCGCCTTTCCCCCGCACAGCAAAACGCCCTTCGCCAGGTTCGAGACGCCGCCCGCGACGCGGGAATGACGGTCTTCCTGGCAGGCGGGGCGGTTCGCGACCTGACCAGCGGTTTCCCTGTCCGCGATCTTGATTTTTCGGTTCAGGGAAATGCTCTCAAGCTGAAGAAAGCGCTGGAGAAAGCTGGTGGCACTTTCTGGGGCGACCACGAGCCTTCCCGCACCCTTTTTTCTGGTTTCCGGGCAGCGTTCGTGTTGAGGTTTCAAGCTCGCGCCGAGAGGAATATCCCAAACCCGGCAAGCCGGTTTACCACTGGGCGCCGATTCTTGAAGACCTGCGCCGCCGCGACTTCACGGCGAACGCCATGGCCATCTCGCTGAATGAGGGCTCGTGGGGACTGCTGCTCGATCCGCTGAACGGCTTTGCCGACATTGAGGCGCGGCATCTGCGGACGGCCAGCAACTACGGGTTTATCGAGGATCCTTCGCGCATGCTGCGCGCCGTTCGGCTGAGTGCGCGCACCGGCTGGGAGATGGATGAGCGCACCAGAACGCGCTACCAGAACGCTAAAGCCGAAGGGCTGATGGAACAGATGTCGGCGTTTGCGCGGGGGTATGAGCTGGAGGAGATCGCGCACGAGGAGGATCCGCTGAAGGCGCTGCGGGCGCTCGAGGCCGAAGGCTGGATGAAGGAGTTGTATGCGCCGTGGACGCCGGCGAAGGCTGATCTGAAGGGGCTCGATGAGCTGAACAAGGTGCTCATCAAGCTGCTGATGCTCGGGGTCACGCCCGATCCTTCGGCCGCGCACGTGGAGCTGCTGACGGCGAAGATGCAGCCGAAGGACCTGGCGGGGCTGAAGCGCTTGTTCCCGCGGCGCGGGTTTGTGGAGCAGTGGAATCGTCTGGAGCAGAGCGCGAAAGACTTCTCGAAGGAGCTGATGAGCAAGGCGGCCGCGAAGCCGTCGGCGGCGTGGAAGCTGCTGGTGAGCCATCAGGCGGAGCCGGTGTTGTGGCTGGCCTTCAGTTCGAAGAACGCACAGGTGAAGGAGAAGTTCAACAACTTCTTCAACGTGTGGCCTGAGGCGAAACAGAAGATTCCGACCATGCTGATGGCGGAGATGCGTATCACGCCCGATCTGCCAAATTTTGGTGAGATCGCGGAGAAGCTGTTCTTCGAGTTCATGGATGGCAAGCTGCAGACCGAAGCGGAGATTCGCGCTTTCCTCGAGCCATATTCGCCGCCTGCGCCACCGCCGCCGGTGGTGATTCGCCGCTCGCGCGGGCGCCGGGCTGAAGTTCGTGTGGAGGAAGAAGAAGAGGTCGAGCTGCCGGCGAAGAACGGCGACGAGGAGGGCGAAGAGGAGGAGGAGCGCGAAGCGCTGCCTGCCGTGCTCGGGCCCAACGTTCCGCTGCCCCCGAAGAAGGGCGCTGCGCCGGCTCCGGCGAAGGGTGGCAAGGGAGCACCGGCTGCTGTGCCTGCGAAGGGTGCCAAGGCTGCTCCACCGCCGGTTCCGGTGAAGGGCGCAAAGGAAGCGTCTAAGCCTGTGGTGGCGGCGAAGGCTGCGGTAAAGGCGCCGGAGAAGGGTGTGGCAAAGCCCGCGGCAAAAGCTCCGGCAAAACCTGAACCTAAAGCCGCAGCCAAGGTTGCAGCGAAAAAGCCTGCACCGGTGAAGGCCGCTGCGAAAAAGCCTGCGGCGGTGAAAGCTGCCGCAAAGAAGCCTGCGGCGAAGAAGGCTGCGGCGAAGAAGCCTGCGCCGAAACCGGCGAAGGCGGCGAAGAAGCCTGCAGCGAAAAAAGCTGCAAAGCCGGCGGCGAAGAAGACCGCGAAACCGGCGGGCAAGAGCAAGAAGAAGTAGCCGCGGATTTACTCAGCGCACCTTTTGAATGGAACTTTGCCGCCGCCCTTTGCGTCAACCAGAGGTTCTTCGGCAAGCAAGGCCCGTTTATGTTCTGCCGTGACGCAGGTCGACGGTTGGGTGCAGTTGCTCGGCTTTGTTCTTGCTGGCCCGCGATTGGTTTGTGTGCAGCCGTCTCGGTTGCATTCGCACAGGCTGGAGAACCGGCTGGACAAAACCCACCACCAGGCACAGCGCCGGCAGCCGTGACCGCGGCGCCTTCGGGCATCGGCTTCTGGGATTTGCCCGACCACGCCATGAAGTCCATGCTGGCGTTGCCACCTCGGAAGGTGGAGGATCGCTACGCGCGGCTGCGGCAATCGTTCAATGGCGCGGGATGCGCCGGCGATTCGCTGAGCGATTTGGTTCTGGAGAGTGACAAGGGGCATTCGATCCTGGTCTGCACGCTTCCTGGCGCGACGCCATTTCGCATCGTGGTTGAAGCGGCTTTGCAGCGCCGGGAGTTTTTCAGCGGTTCGGAAGCCGATGGATGGCCGGATGCCGCGATCCTGCCGATGTTGTACCACGCTCTGAAGGCGCAGCCGCGGCAGGCGACGTTTGTCTTCGCAGCACTCAGCGGTGATCGGGATCGCGGAGACACAGACTTTCAGAACCATCTGGAAGCCGGGGGAGCCGCTGCGCCGCTGGCGCTGGTGGGGCTGTATGGGATCGGCTTTGGAATACCGGAGTTCGCCAATCTAGGGGAAGGCGAGTTGGACGCGAAGGCGCGCCCCAACGCAGAAGCGCTGCAGACGGAAGCCTGGCGGATGCGGGCTCTGTTGCACATCAACCCGACGCACGATTCGGTTGGCGGTCAGTTCGCTCCACAGTCAACGATTCGGATCATGGTCGTCCGCGACGGGCCCAGGGATCTGCCGCATATCATTTTCTACTCAAACCCGGCAACGATGCCTGGCCAGGCGCCCGATGTTACGCTGACGGCTTTCCATCGGGAGTACGAGTACCTGGCGTACTATCTGGCGGACATCGACCGCAAGCTCACGCGGCCTTCGCAGTAGTTGTCACTGACTGCGGAGCACCTTGTCTACGGCGCGGACTACGCGAGCTACATCTTCGTCCGACGTCCGCCAGCTGCGAGTCGATGGCCCGGGAGTTTATTCCAGGCGGAACTGGACCTGCTCACCAACGGCGAGATTGTGCTTTTTGATGGAGCCGACGGGAAGCTCGAGGACGTATTGCGAGGTTTGATTGCCGCCGTAGTTGGGGCAAGTGGTGGATTTGCCCTTGCACGGCGGGGTGTTGGGGCTCATCTCGACGATGCGGTGATCGGAGTCCATCCACACGATGTCGAGGGAGATTTTGCAGTGGTACATCCAGTACTTGTGCAGGCCGGGCGACTCGACAAAGAGCATGCCGCGGCCTTCGGGAAGGCTGGTGCGGCCCATCAAGCCGTAGGATTGCTCAGCGGGCGTGGTGGCAAGCTCGACATGGACGGTCGATCCATCGGGCAGCATGACGAGGGTGTTGGCTGGACGGGGCGCGACGTAAGGGACGTTGACGTCCTGCGCGTGCGCGACGGGCGCGACGAGGACCGCTGCTAAAGCACACAGCCAACACAGAGACTTCATGAGGAACAGTATCGCGCGATTTCAGGACGCAAAACGCAGGTTGCGGGTTACAGGTTGCAGGTTACAGGTTGCAGGTTGTGCTGGGCCCGCAGATGGTGGCCTCAGCACCCAGCGTTTTCCAGCCTGCAACTTCTCTTCAGTTCACCGTCACGTTCACGGTGACGCTGGAGGTGATTTTGCCGGTTGCGGCATCGGCTCCGGTCACAGTGATGACGTAATTGCCTGCCGTTGTCCCCGGATTTCCGCCGCCGCCACCGCCTCCACCGCCGGATCCGCCACCACCGCCTCCGCCGCTGCAGCCGACTGCGCCTGCAATGACGATGAGAGCAACAAGGCTAAACAGCGCACGCCACGCACGGCGCCGGGCGGGAATGCCGAAGAAGAGGACCAGTGCGAGGACCACACCGCCTCCGCCGAGGAAGAACTTTCTCAGTGGCGGGTCGAGGGCAGCGTTGCTGGGAGCTGTGGTGTAGACCGATAGCGTCGCGGTTGCCGCGGTTGCTCCGCTGATCGTGACCGAGGATGGAACCCCGCAGGTGGGCAGATCTGTTGCGCCGGAGGGAGAGGTTGTCAGCGCGCAGCTCAGATTTACCGGACCGGTAAAGCCACCCGCAGGAGTCACGCTGATGGTAGAGGCGTTTCCGGTGGTTGCGCCGGGGCTGACGGTGATGGCGGCGCTGTTGGTGAGCGCAATGGTGGGCTGTGGCACTACATTGATCGTGAAGGTAGTGGTCCCGGTGATCGCGGAGTTAGTGGTATCGGTCGCAGTAACGGCAACGGTATAAGCGCCCAGGGTAGTCGTAGCCTGGGTATTTACACCTTCGTTCTTTGTAACCGCCGTTGAGCCCGTGATGGAGAGTGAGTCGGTGGGATCGAAACAGACGGCAGGATTGGTTGCGTTGCTGGGAGTGCCAGTGACGGCGCAGGTGACGATCAGGTTCCCGACATAACCGTTGGTGGGCGTGACCGTAACGGTGGCGTAGTTGTTTTGGGTGGAACCGGCCGCGGTGGTGACCGGGCCGTTGTTGCTGAGGGTAATCCCGGCATTTGCGGGCAGTGGATTCACAGTGACGGTGAAGCTGGTGCTGGCTGTGATTTTGCCGGTGTCATTTACGCCGGTGACGGTCACTGTGTAATTCCCCGCCGGTGTACCGAACGGGACGGTCATGGTCATAGGGTAAGAAACGGGCGCTGTGCCAACCACACTCACCGGACCGTCTACGCCACAACCACCGATCGGCGATACGCAGTTAATACCGACCGGACTGGTGAATCCGCCCGCCGGTGTAATGGTGACGGTGAAACTGGACGACTGTCCGGCGACAAGTGTGATATTGCCGCTGTTGCCCATGGTGAAGCTGCCCACGCCGCTGGTGTTATAGACAGTCAGTGTGGTGCTGGCGGTGGAGTAATTGGAATCTCCGCTGTAAGTGAGGGTGACGGTGTTATTGCCTGGGGCAAGATCGAGGCCGCCGAACGATCCGGAGCCCTGGAGGATATAGACGATATCCGTCGACGAGACCACGTAGATGGTGGGGTACAGCGGAGTAATGGTGCCGATGGTTTGCCCGTTGCCAGTAATGATGACTGATCCGGTGGGTGCGGCGCCCGCGTTGAAATTCGTTGTGATATTGACGTTGGCGGTGGTGAAGTTGCCGATGCTGACCGTCGAAGTGCAGTCATTAGCGGTCATGGTGGTGATGCCCTTCGCCACGGTAAAGGCCACGGGCGCGCTGGTGCTGGCTTTGAAGCTCGCATCGCCGGCATAAGCGGCAGTAGCGCTATAGGTGCCTGGCGAGAGCGCCACAAACTTACTGCTCAGCGGCGGCCAGGAGGCGGAATTGCCGCTGGCGCTGACTGTGGCTGTACCCAGAGTCGTGGCGCCGTTGGCAAAGGTCACCGTGCCGGTGGCGGTTCCCTGGGTGTTCGCGCCTTCCGCGGTGCCTTCAATCTGTGCGTCAAGGAGCACTTCAGATCCGTAAGGGATGCTGGTGGGGGAAACGCCGGCTCCGGTGAGGGGGTTGTAGGCATTCACCTGCAACGTGGTGGTGCTGGTTTCAGGCGAGATGGTTACGCTGATCGGAGTTGAGGTACTGGACGCATCCGATGTGTCGCCGCCGTAGCGCGCGGAGACGGTGTAAGTGCCGCCGGGCAGGCCGTTGTACGTCGCTGAGCCCGATCCGCTGGTGAGCGGAATGGTGAACTGGCCGTTGTTTTGCGGGCCGGTGGTGGTTCCGCCGGAGGTTTCGTTGGCGGTGTCGATGATACCGACGACTTCAGTATTGCCGGTAGGCGCAGGCGTCACGCCCACGTTGAACGTGAGCGACTGTCCGTGGGTGCCGGTGTAGGCGGCGGTTGATCAATCGATGGTGAGCGATGTAGAAGTGGAGTGCAGGGAGACGCCACTCCAGTTCGTGATCAGCTGTTTCACATCGACGCTGCCGAGGCCGGAGGCGAGATCGTATCCGGTGCCGGCGTTGTAGCCGGTGAGGAAACCATTCGTGCCGCAGTCCGGGGAGCCACTCACGCAGGGCACGGAGTTGTTGCCGGTGGTGATGTCGTGAAAGACCGTGGAGTATTTGGACTGCGCGAGCTGATAGAGCACGTAGTCGGCCTGACCTAAGCGGCCACCCTGCGCCTGTTCCACGAAAGCGAGGATGCCAGCGAAAGCGGGCGCGGCAGCGGAGGTTCCTCCGACGCCGCCGAAGAGTGTGGAGGACGTGAAGACGCCGTTGTTGGTCTGGCACTCGGTGTAGGTTTCGCTGATGATGCCGTCGGCAAGGTTATCGGAACAGAAAACCCAGGCGGCATTGTAGAAGCCGTTGGCGGCCAGCAGCGAAACGTCAGGGACGTCGCGCGCAGAGTCGGACGGCGTGAGGGAGGTTTGGAAGGAGGGCTTGGAGTAGACGGCGCTCAGGCCTCCGCTGCCCGCCACGATGTTGCCCATGCCCTGGCTGTTGATGGAGCGGACATTGCTTGCGTAGGTGGTGTTGGTCGTTGTTGAGTCATTCCACGGATTCTCGGGAATGTACTTGAGGGCGGTGCCGTAGTACGGAGTGCTGCCGCTGGTGGTGTCGAGAACGTAGGTTGAGAATTCCGTGGCGAGGATGTCGAAGTCGGTGCCGCCCACGGCGACGTTATAGGGCGTGGAGGCAAAGCCGTTGACCGCGAAGCCGAACTGCGCCTGGGTCGCGGTGTCGAAGTTGTCGCATCCGGCCGAACCCGAATCGCTCGAAGCCACAACCATGGTGATTCCCTGGGCCGCGGCCTGCTGCGCGGCTTCAAGAACGGCGGCGTTGCCGGAAGAGCCGAGGTCCCGCTCGCACTCCGCGATGCTCATGCTGAGGATGCTGACCGCGTTGTCGTCAATGGCGCGGAAGACGGCGTTCAGGAATCCGGAGCTGAGGTCGGTGTCGGCGGAGGTGTAGAAGTCGATCTTAGCTTTGGGAGCGAGCCCGCCGGAAACCTCATTGTCGAGGATGGCCTCGTCTTCCCAGCCACCGCCGGGGAGGCCGGGATCGTTGCCGTCGACGATCACGGTTGGCAGGTTGGCGTTGGTAGTGGTTTCGCCGAGGAAGGCGGTGCGGTAATTCTCGATGTCGCCGAGAGGAATGTTGGAGACGCCAGCCACGCCGATGGTCACACCGGTGCCGTCGTAGTTGGTGCCACTGGTGTAGTTGGCGTTGAGGCTGGTGTTGGGTGTGTCGTAGATGGTGGATGCGTCGGCGGGGTCGGCGAACAGGAGGAAACCGGTCTGGTCCTCGAGGGTAAGGTCGGGGACGATGCGGCGGGTGGTGGCGTCGTAGTGGCCGCGCGGGCCGAGAGCCATGGGCGGGGAAGGATGGAAATCATTCAGCGGACCGACGCCCTGCACGACAGGAGCCAGCGCCGCGGGAATCTGCGGATCGGAGACGTTGGCGTAGTGAGTTGCGCCGGCGACCTGGAATGTGTGGATCGAAGTGTGGAAGGCGTCTTCGATCTGGCCGACGGTTCCGGAGAACTGGATCAGGTTGCGTCCCTGGGGGACTTTCTCGATTTTGAAGCCGTGCGAAGTGAGCCAGGTTTCGACGGTCTGGAGGTCGGAGTCTGAGATGCCGTAAGTCGCTCCGTACTGCGCCGGCGTGAGCCATTTGTGAAACGAGGGGGACGATGGGCTCTGCAGATCGGCCAGATACTGGGTGAGGGCCTGCTGCTGGGCGGCGCTTCGCTGGAGTGTCAGGGTGATGCGCCCGGTGGCCATGGATTCCGGCGCGGCGCCGCGATCGAAGGGCGCTGAAGCGAGGGGATGGACGTTGCCGTGAAGGGCGACCAGATTGGCTTCGTCAATGGTTCCGGCAATGCGGCTCACTGGCCCAATGGCCTGAGTGCTCTGCGCCTGAAGAGGCAGAGTGGCGACACACGCGGCGATGGACAGGAAGAGAGCAAAAGGACGGACGGATTTCATGAATGACCTCGGCAGCATGGGTTGCGCGAACCCAAAATCCCGGCAGCTTTACCGTTGGCAGGAAGCTGCGAGGAAACGATGGAAGAATTAGTTTTCGGAGGAATAGTAAGCCGGGATAACGAAAGCGGCAATACCCTAAATGGCCCACGATCCTGAGTGAATAATGCCCGGAGGGCCGGCAATCGTCCTGGACTCTTTCACCACAGAGGTCGCAGAGGACACAGAGATCCTCGGGACTTTCAGACTAGTGAGGGGGATTGTGTCTGGCGGGGCGCGAGGCGGCTAGATGAACACCTGCTCGGCCTCGGCGACGGTGTTCTTCATGGTCAACAGGCCTTCGACCTTGGTCATCCGGAATAGCTCAAGCACGCGGCCGTTGACGCCGGCGACTACCAGCTTGCGGCCGTGGCGCTGGGAGGAGACGAAGTAGTTAATGATGGCGCCCATCCCGGCAGAATCCATGTAGGGCACAGCCGTCAGATCGAGGATGAGCTTCTCGGGAGGGTCGTTGCGGAGCGTGCTCTGAAACTCGAACAGATTGTTAATGACCAGCGGGCCGATGAGGCGCAGGATCCGGCATTCCGAAGCCTGGCCGGCGACGCTTTCAAGCGTCAGGGGTTCAGCGGGCATAGCAGTGAATATAAAGGCTGATGTGAACCGTGACGGTTACAATCCCATGAATTGCTGACGTCACGGGCATGGATCGGGACCACGAATCCTGGCACATTTCCGGGCGAAGGAACGTCTATTGACCAGGCTTTGCATTTCCCCCTTAAGACCCGAGAATAAGTTACGGGGTATTGCTCGAAAATTTGTGCGCCGCCTGCCTTCATTCTTTCGCTGCTTTTCTGCGCTGGTCTGCGCAGTCCTGCTTGCGGCGTTGTGCGCCGCGGCCCAGGAGACTTCGGAGGGTTCTGGCTATTCGGTTCGCGGGACGGTCGTCAACGCCGTAAGCGGGCAGGGGATCGGTCGGGCTCTGGTGGCGTTTGATTTTGAACACACCACGCTCACGTCCAGCGATGGCAGCTTTGCCCTGGACAATGTGCCGGCTGGCAATTATGGGGTTTCGGCGCTCAAGCCAGGCTATCAGGGTTTCGGAATCATGCCATCGGGGACGTTGGTGCGCGGCATTAATGGCGGGCGCAATTATGAGAACATCCCGGCGCGGCGCGTGGTGGTGGGGCCGGACATGCCGGCTTTGACGTTCCGCATTACGCCGCTGGCGATGATCACCGGCCACGTCACGCTGTCTACGGCTGATCCGGGTGACGGCATCATGGTGCAGATTTATGGCCGCCAGATGCGCAATGGGCGCGCGCGGTGGACGATGGCAGGCACGGCGAGAACGCGCAGCGAAGGGTCTTTCCGTATTGCCAACCTTGAACCGGGCCGCTACATGATTTCCACGACGCCCTCGGTTGACCGGCCTGGCCCAACGGGGAACAACGGACCGGTGTGGGGCTTTCCGGCAATGTATTATCCCGGCGTTGCCGATGTGGCTGCGGCGGGCATGATCACGCTGGCGGCC
Source organism: uncultured Acidobacteriaceae bacterium (assembly GCA_963788905.1). GTDB lineage: Bacteria > Acidobacteriota > Terriglobia > Terriglobales > Acidobacteriaceae > Palsa-343. The sequence continues at coordinate 107,835 of CAWBIO010000006.1, read as the reverse complement.
GGACAACAGGCCGAGGCTGACTTCACACTGACCCGTCAGCAATTTTTCCCGGTCACGGCGATCGTTCACAGCAATTCGGACTCGTCGGCTAACTTTCAGATTCTGGACAGCAGCGGCCGTGCTGCAGCCCTGCCTGTCAATTGGGATCGCCGCGAAGGCGTGGCTCGCGCGAGTCTGCCCAACGGCAACTGGACGATGCAGGCCCACAGCTACGGTAAAACCATGCAGTTTGGCAGCACGAATTTTCTGGTCAACGGCGCCCCGGCAACCCTCGCCGTCAACATCGTTCCGGTACCGAACATTATGGTTAGTGTTCGCCGCGACTTCGTGGCGTCTACAAACAGTGCGGCTGGAGACGTGAGCGTTGGGGATGTCATCGGGAATCTGAACACTCAGCCTGACTCAGGCCCAGGAATGAATCTAGAGCTTGTCCCCGCTGACGAAACCAGCCTCGGGTCGATGGGTGGTGGCGGAATGAACCAGGTAGAGGGAAGCAGCAACCAGTGGCAGATCAATGTCAACGAGCCTGGGCGCTACTGGGTCGAGGCGCAGGCATTTCCGCCGGCTTACATCAGCTCCATCACGGCTGGGGGCGTGGACCTCGGGAGCAATCCCCTTACGGTGATTCCGGGCAGCACGCCGCCCACGGTCGAAGTGACGCTGCGCAACGATCCGGGAACGATTACCGGCGAGGTTGTGAGCGAGACGGCAAGCCCTGCCGCGGGGTCTGGCGAGCGGCCGCAGGTATGGATCCACGCGATTCCTCTGTTCCCGACCGCGGCGCGGCTGCCGGAGGGATCGATGCAGCCGAACGGCACGTTCACCCTTGCTGACCTGGCGCCTGGTTCGTATCGCGTGGTCGCGTGCGACTCGCCTCAGGAAATCGACTTCCACACATCGGAGGGGCTGTCAGCGTGGGCGGGCAAGGGCCAAACGGTGACGGTCGATGCCGGCGGGACCGCCAGCGTCCAGCTCGATGTGTTGCATGTGGGGGCGGCGGAATGACCCGGCGCATTGCGGCACTCGTGCTCCTGGGAGTGGCGTCGTTGCTGGCTGCGCAGACGGCTACGACGATGATCGTCTACGCCCCGGTCTCAGATTCAGAAGAGTTTCAGGTCGTGTCCCCGCCTCCACCGCCTCCTCCGCAGGTGTCGCCGGACGAGACTCCCAATTTCCAGGCGGGTCGAGGCGCGCGACTGTCGGGCCCCGCTTCGTACAGCATCAGCGGCGTTGTGGTGAGCGCCACCACGGGCGCGCCGGTGGACCGCGCTGAAGTTTCACTGACGACGCCGGGCACGCGTGGGACAACGATCGACCACGGCACTAACCGGTGAAAACGGAGACGTTTCGCTTCGATCACCTCCAGGCCGGTCGCTACCGGCTGCAGGCCACACGCCGCGGCTACCTTACTTCCGGCTATCAGGAGCATGACGGTTTCTTCACTGGCATCGTTGCCGGGCCCCAACCTCGCCACCGATGGTCTGCGCCTTGAGCTTTACCCAATGGCGATCATCGGCGGAGTGGTAATCGACGAAGCGGGCGAGCCGGTTGGCGGCGCGCAGGTTCATCTTTACCGCCAGGACCAGGCCGGCGGCGAAAGCAAAGTCGTGAGTGCAGGCCAGGAGCGAACCGACGACATGGGGACCTGGGAGTTCGCGCGGCTTCGCGCCGGCACTTACTTCGTCGCGGTTTCCGCTATGCCCTGGTATGCCCAGCATTCCGGGCCAAAGACCGACGCCAACGGCGCGATGCTTCCGGTCGATCAGCAACCGCATCAGCCCCTGGACGTGGCCTATGCGACCACGTTTTATGAGAGCGCCACCGACTCGGACTCCGCGACACCGATTCCCGTAAATGCCGGCGATCATGTGCAGATTAACCTGGCTCTCCATGCGGTGCCGGCGGTTCACATCCAGATCCGAATGCCTTCTCCGCAGGAAGGCCACGGCGTGCCCATGCCGCAGATCATGCAGTCCATCTTCGGGAACGATTTGCCTCAACCCACCAACTGGTATTCGTGGGCGGTACAGGGTGGGCCGATGACCGCCGAGGTGGGCGGCCTTGCACCCGGAAACTATGTGGTGCGGCAGTACGGCGAACAGGGCGAAAATAACCGCACCATGAACGTGGACTTCAGCAGTGATCAGAACGTCGATCTGAGCATGGGCATTTCCGGCGGCGTGGACGTCTCCGGCAAGGTCGCGATGGCCTCCGGGGAAAAGCTGCCCGATCGCGCACAGGTTTCTCTCGTTCCTCCGGACAGCGGGGGCGCCGGCACGGTGAGTACGCGGATCTCAGACGATGGCTCGTTCACGCTTCATTCCGTCTCGCCAGGCCGCTACACGGTGCACATCGATACACGCGGCGGACAACTTTCGATTCTGCAGATGATGGCCTCGGGGGCGGAGGTGCAGGGCAGCCATCTGACGATTGGTTCCGAGGCGGTCTCACTCGCGGCTTCGCTCACCGCCGGCACCACGACTCTTTCGGGCTTCGCAAAGAGCAATGGCAAAGCGCTGGGCGGCGTGATGGTTCTTCTGGTTCCCCACGATCCCGATGCCGATCCTGAACTGTTTCGGCGTGACCAAAGCAATACCGACGGCAGTTTTACTCTGAACCGCGCGGTGCCGGGGGACTACACGCTGGTGGCCATTGAGAATGGGTGGACGCTGGAGTGGGCGCGCCGCGAGGTGATCGCGCCGTATCTGGCCGGCGGCGTGAAAGTGCGGTTGACGGGCCAGAGGACCCTGGAGCTGCCGAGCGCGGTGGAGGTTCAGCGGCGGTGACCGAAAATGGGTCAGGTCGCTGAGGATCATTTCGGAACGGCTTGGTACTATTGGTTCATGAGCAATGCTGAACGGGATTGACGGCTATGTGGCGCCCCGGAAGAATCAGAGATATGAGCACAGTAGAAGATGTGCGGAAGGTCCTTCAGGACTTTCTTGCGCCTGAATTACGTACGATAACATCACGGCTCGATGCGCTCGATAGAGTCATGACTGTAAAGTTTGAGGCCGTGGATGTGAAATTCGCCGCGATGGATGTGAAGCTCGACTCTCTCAGCAGGCAAATTGAAGCTGTCAACGAGAAGCTCGACATCGACCGGCGGCTGACTCGACTCGAAACGCGGCAATCACCGGCGACCCAGTAGTCCTGCGATCATTCCATTCGCACCACAATCATCGACGCTTCGTCGCGCAGTTTTCCGCCGCTGAACTTCGCGACACCGGCAAGAATCTCCTCGCCCAGCCTCTGCGCGGTTGCTCCGCGATGGTTCTCCACCGCCGCAATCAGGCGCTGATAACCGAACTCTTCGTGCCGGCGATTCTCCGCCTGGAGCACGCCATCGGTGATGAGCAGCAGGCAGTCGCCGGAACCGAGCTGCACTTCCTGGTTCTGATAAAGCCAGTGCGAAAAGATGCCGATGACGCCGCTGAAACTTGCCGGAAACCACACGCTGCCATCGGCGCGGACCAGCAGCGGGAGGCAATGCCCAGCGCTCTCGAACTGGAGCCGCCCATTACCCGCGAGCACCCCATAAAACATGGTGGCGTAGCGTGTCTGCTGCCCCGGGTGGCAGAGCGCCTGGTTCACCTGAGTACACAACTCGGCGGGCGACGCGGCACTGGACGCGAACTTCCTCACCGCGTCGTGCAATTCACTCATCAGCGTCGCTGCCGCCAGCCCTTTGCCGGAGACATCGGCAACGCACAGCGTCAGGAGGTCATCGCTCAGAGGAAATGCATCGAAATAGTCCCCGCTCACTTCCGGCGAGGAACGCCATGCGCCAGCAATGTCAAATCCGGGCAGCTGGGGCATGGTACGCGGCAGCAGCCGCTCCTGGATCGCGCGCGCCTGGGCATCACCCGCCTGCGCCTGGGTCGAGCCGGGGCGTAACTTACCCAGCAGGCCTCGCCGGCCGGTTGCGCCTTTGATGGGCATGATCTGCTCAGCGTACCAGTGTTGGCGCCGCGCGATTGAAATATTTATGCGGGGAAAACCTGGAGCCGAGAGCGCGCATTTGTAGCGAAAAGAAAAAGGGCGCATCCGTCGGGATACGCCCTTGTATATCCTGGGTACGAGCTGCTGGCTCTTACTCGCTCTTCTCTTCCCCGCCTTCGCCGGCCTTCTCGCTTTCGGCCATCGCCTTCTGCATCTCTTCGCGGCGTTTGGCGCGGGCTTCGGCGCGCTTCTGGCGCTTCTCGTCCAGAACCTGCTCGGCGTCGACCAGCTCGATGAAGACTTTCTCGGCGCCGTCTCCGCGCTGGAAGCCGGTGCGGATGATGCGCAGATAGCCGCCGTTGCGGTCGCCGTAGCGCGGGGCTACGGTATCGAACAGGCGCGACACCGCTTCACCGGTCTGCAGGAAGGCCTGCGCCTGACGGCGGGCATGCAGGTCGCCTTTCTTGCCCAGCGTGATGAGCTTTTCGACGTGGGGCCGGGCGGCTTTGGCCTTGGCCACCGTGGTCTGGACGCGATCCTCCAGAAGAATGGATGTGACCAGATTGCGCAGCAGCGCGCGACGGTGGCTGGTGTTCCGTCCCAGTTTGTAGCCTGCATTGCGATGACGCATCGTAATCTCTTTCGTGAGTGATCAGTTGTCAGTGATCAGTGATCAGTTTTTAGCAGGGCTTTCTGCGCACTGATCACTGTTCACTGATCGCTGTTAGAAGTTTTCGGTCTCGGGCTGAATCGGCAGATCCGAATCCAGTCCTTCGTCTTCGTCCTCGTCGAAGCGGCTGTAGCTGGCGGCAAGCTGCGCGGCCGGCAGGACGCTGGTCGGTCCGGGGACCGCGTTGCCCTGTTCGTCGATCCGCATACCCAGCGACAAGCCCATCTGCGCGAGGATTTCTTTGATCTCGTTCAGACTCTTGCGGCCGAAATTCTTGGTCTTCAGCATTTCGGCTTCGGTCTTCTGGACGAGCTCGCCGATGGTCTGAATGTTGGCGTTCTTCAGGCAGTTGTAGCTGCGCACGCTCAACTCCAGCTCTTCGACGCTGCGGTTCAGGTTCTCGTTCTTGAGCTGAACGCGACCTTCTTCGGCCAGGTGTTCAGACTCGATCTCTTCTTCGAAGTTGATGAAGATGCTCATGTGGTCCTTGAGCAGCTTGGCGGCAAGGCCGATGGCGTCGGCGGGAAGGATGGAGCCGTTGGTCCACACTTCCAGCGTGAGTTTGTCGTAGTCGGTGATCTGACCGAGACGCGCGGCATCAACGGTGAAGTTGACCTTGCGCACCGGAGAGTGGACGGAGTCAACGGGGATGAAGCCGATGCCGAGGTCGGAGTCGAAGTTCTTGTCGGCGGAGACATAGCCGCGGCCGCGCTTCAGGCGCATTTCCATGCTGAGCCGCCCGCCTTCGCTGACGGTGGCGATGTAGGCATCTTTGTCGAGAATTTCAACGTCGCCATCGGCTTCGATCATGCCGGCAGTGACGATTCCATGCTGTTCCGCGTTCAGGTAGAGCGCCTTCGGCCCGTCTCCGTTGAGCTTGAACGGAATCTGCTTCAGGTTGAGCACAATGTCGGTGGCGTCTTCGACGACTCCGGCAATCGACTGGAACTCGTGCAGAACGCCCTCGATCCGGACCGCGGTGACCGCCGCGCCTTCGATCGACGAAAGCAGGGTGCGCCGCAGGGCGTTGCCGATGGTTGTGCCAAATCCGCGCTCGAATGGCTGCGCGCTGAACTTGCCGTATTTGTCGGTGAGCGTCTCGGTATCAACCGCCAGGCGCTTGGGTTTCTGAAATCCTCTCCAAAGCATGTCGATTCTCCGCACAGCGAGCGCCGCGAAGCATTTTGCAGCGGCTGTGCCGTTTTACTCCGTTAATGAATTTGCGCCTTGCGGCGTAATGCGTACTGCGAACCCGAAGCGTGAAGCAAAACCAGCTTCCTGCTTACTTCGAGTACAACTCCACAATCAGCTGCTCGTTAACGGGCAGGTTGATGTCTTCCCTCTTTGGCAGCGCCAGCACTTTGCCGCTGAGACTGTTTGGATCGGTCGAGAGCCAGGTGGGCGCAGGTTGATGGCTGGCGAACTCCTTTGCGCCTTCAATGACGCCCAGCTTGGTGCTGTTGGGGCGGATCTTGATCTCGTCGCCAACGTTGACCTGGTAGGACGGGATGTTGACTTTGCGGCCGTTCACTTCCACATGCCCGTGCCGGACCAGCTGCCGCGCCTGGCGCCGCGAGCTGGCATAGCCGAGCCGGAAGGCGACGTTGTCGAGCCGGCGCTCCAGCTGCTGCAGCAACAACATGCCGGTGACGCCCGGAGTGCGCGATGCCTTCTCGTAGTACGCGCGGAACTGCCCTTCGAGGGCAAAGTAGATGCGGCGCGCCTTCTGCTTTTCGCGCAGCTGCAGGCCGTAGCCTACGATCTTCGCTTTGCGGTCGCGGCCATGCTGGCCGGGGGCAAAATTGCGCTTCTCAATGGGGCACTTGTCGCTGAAACACTTCGCGCCCTTCAGGAACAACTTCATGCCTTCTCGCCGGCACAGCCGGCAAACGGCTCCCGTATAACGTGCCAAATCGATTCTCCTTACTTCAGAGGCCGACCGGTTTACAGGCAGTGCCCTTCTTCCCGGTCCGTCTTTAGTTTACTGCAGGGTAAGAGTTTAGGGATTAGAGTTTAACCACGCTCTTCTCTCCCAAACTCTAATCCCTGATCCCTAAACTCTCCGGCGCTTCGGCGGCCTGCAGCCGTTGTGCGGAATCGGCGTAACGTCGCGAATGGAGCGGACGTCAATGCCTGCCGCCGCCAGGGCGCGCACCGCGGACTCGCGTCCCGAACCTGGTCCGCTCACCCGCACATCCACCGAACGCACACCGTGATCGCGCGCCATATTGGCCGCGTTCATGGCTGCCTGCTGCGCGGCGAACGGAGTGCCTTTGCGCGATCCACGGAAACCGAGCGAACCGGAGCTCTTCCACGAGAGGGTGTTGCCCTGCGTATCCGTAATGGTCACGATGGTGTTGTTGAACGAGGCCTGGATGTGCACCAGACCAAACGGCACATTTTTGCGCTCGCGCTTCTTGAATTTCTTGTTCCGCGCGGCTTTACCGGCCGCCGGCTTCGCTGGTTTCTGATCCGCCATTAGGTCTTCGCCGTCGCTTTCTTCTTGTTAGCCACCGTGCCCTTGCGTGGTCCTTTACGTGTGCGGGCGTTGGTATGGGTGCGCTGTCCGCGTACCGGCAGGCCGCGGCGGTGCCGGTGGCCGCGATACGACCCGATGTCGACCAGCCGCTTGATGTGCATGGTGACGTCCTTGCGGAGATCGCCTTCCACGTCGCCCTGCTCTTCGATCACCTGGCGGATGCGATTGACCTCGTCTTCACCGAGGTCCTGAACCTTCTTGAACGGGTCGACACTCGCCTGCCCAAGAATCTTCAGCGCTCGCGGTTGTCCGATTCCGTAGATGTACGTCAGCCCGATCCTTGCCTGCTTGTTGCGCGGAAGATCGACGCCTGCAATACGTGCCATATCGTGTCCTCAACCCTGCCGTTGCTTATGCTTCTGGTTCTCGCAGATCACCCGCACCACACCGCGGCGATGGATGACCTTGCACTTGTCGCAAATCTTCTTCACCGATGCCCGAACCTTCATAACCACAGTCCTCAGTTCTCAGTTATCAGCGCTCAGTTTCATTGCCCGGATCCTCATGGCGTAACTGGTACTGAGGACTGACGGCTGACAACTGATCACTTATACCTGTACACAATCCGCCCGCGATTCAGGTCGTATGGACTCAGCTCCACCGCTACGCGGTCGCCAGGAAGAATACGAATGAAATTCTTCCTCATCCGCCCGGATACGTGAGCGAGCACCTCGTGCCCGCCGCTGCTCTCGAGCTTCACCTTAAACATCGCATTGGGCAACGTCTCCAGCACCGTTGCCATGACCTCAATCGCGTCTTCCTTCGACAATCGTTATCCTTGAACTCGGTTCTGCTTCCCTGTTTCCGCGCCTGCATTCCGCAGGCGAGCTACCGCAGCTTCCACGCCGGCTGCCACTGCGTTTACCGGCTGGTCGCCGTTCACTTCCTCAAAACGTCCCAGCGCGCGGTAGTGCTCCACCACGGGAGCCGTCTGCGATTCATAGGTCCGCATCCGTTCCCGGAACACTTCCTCAGTATCGTCTGAGCGCCGCTCCAGAGATGCGCCGTCCAGGTCGCACTTTCCTTCGACCTTCGGCGGCTGCAGGTAGATGTTGTAGATCGTCCCGCAGACTGGGCAGATGCGCCGCCCGGTAATACGGCGCAGTAATTCATTGTATCCGACCTGGATACTGACGGCAATCACCGGCAAGCCCTTGCCGTCCGCCGCCAGATGCTCATCGAGCCACTTTGCCTGGCCCAGCGTTCTCGGGTATCCATCGAGGATGTACCCGTTCACCGTGTCCGGCTGCTTCAGCCGCTCGGCGACCATCTGGTTCACAAGATCGTCGGGAACCAGCTTACCTTCGGCCATGATGGCTTTCGCCCTGTTGCCGAGCTCTGTACCGTGATCGCGGTTGTAGCGCAGCAGATCGCCGGTCGAAATCTGCGGGATCCCCCACTTCGCCACCAGCTCTTTGGCCTGTGTTCCCTTGCCGACTCCCGGAGCTCCAAGGAGCAAAATCGGCCCCGGCTTACCCTTCAACTCCTGCTTTAACTCTGCATGTGCATCTACAGCTGCTGCGGTCATTACCACGCCCGCCTTCCCCTAATCCTCCCGCTCTTTGGAGAGAACCCTTCATAATGCCGCATGATCAGCTGCGACTCGATTTGATTCACGGTGTCCATCGCCACGCCAACCACGATCAGCAGCGATGTGCCTCCAAAATAGAAGTTGAAACCCATGCCGTTGGTCATCCACGACGGCAGCGATTCGAACCAGCTCCCGATGAGCCACAGGTGGTTCAGGTGAATGCCGCTGATGAGCAGCTGCGGGATGATGGCCACGATGATCAGGTAGATTGCGCCGACCAGGGTGATGCGGGTGAGGATCTCGTTGACGTAGTCCGAGGTGCGCCGGCCGGGGCGAATGCCGGGGATGAATCCGCCGTATTTGCGCATGTTGTCGGCGATGTCATCGGGGCGGAACACGATGGAGATATAGAAGTAGGCGAAGAAGACAATCGCGATCATGTACAACAACTCGTAGGCCGGCTCGCCGGCACGCAGCGCGTCAAAGGTGCGCGAGAGCCAGGCGCTGTTCTTAACGAAGGCCGCCTGCCCAAAGAGCATGGGCGCCGACAGCACTGAAGCCGCAAAGATGATAGGCATGACGCCGCCGGAGTTGACCTTGAGCGGCAGGAAAGTCGACTGTCCGCCCATCATGCGCCGTCCCACGATGCGCTTGGCGTACTGCACCGGAATCCGGCGCTCGCTGCGCTCAACGAAGACAATGAAGGCCACGATGGCCACCATCAGAATCACGAGTACGATCAGCAGCGGAACCGTGAACACCCCGAAACGCTGTGCCCTTGCTGTGCTGACCAGATCGGCAATGCCGCGGGGCAGACCCACCACGATACCTGCGAAGATGAGCAGGCTCATGCCGTTCCCGATGCCGCGTTCGGTGATCTGCTCGCCGAGCCACATAATAAAGGTAGTACCGGCGGTCAGGGTGATCACTGTCATCGCGATGAATTTGAAGCCGGGGTCGAGCACCAGGTTCCCCGACGAGCTGCGCAACGCAATAGCGATGGCCGCCGACTGGACCACGCCGAGCAGCACCGTGACGTAGCGGGTCCACTGCGTGATTTTGCGCCGCCCCAGCTCACCTTCCTTCTGCAGCTTGGCGAGCGGTTCATAGACCACCGTGAGCAGCTGGAAGATGATCGATGCGGTGATGTAGGGCATGATGCCCAGAGCGAAGATCGTGAGGCGGCGCAGGTTGCCACCGCTGAACAGATCGACGAGGCCCAGCGACGAGCCCGCCTGGTTGTTGAAGAAGTTTTCCAGAGCGGCGACGTTGACCCCCGGCGTGGTGATGTGCGCGCCCAGCCGGTACACGGCGAGGATGCCAAGGGTGAACAGAACCCGCCTGCGGAGGTCCGGAACCCGGAAGATGTTCAGAAACTTCTCAAACATGGATGGATACTCTCATTTTACCCGCCCAGCCCGAAGCTGGAAGCCTGAAGCTGGAAGCGGGTCGCTCGTCCATACTGCGCCACCGGTTACCGGCTACCCGCTCCGGTTTTCGACTTCCTGCTTCCTGCTTCCGGTTGCTTTTCCTTCTTGCTGGCCAGTTTCCCTTTGGGAGCGGGCTCCGCGACCCCGCCCAGAATAATCGCCTTGCCGCCAGCCTTTTCGATCTTTTCCTGCGCGGACTTTGAGAACTTGTGCGCATGCACGGTCACAGCGACTTTGAGTTCGCCATCGCCCAGAATCTTGATCAGGCCGCCGCGCTTCTTTACCAGGCCCAGCACTGCGAACTTCTCCTCCGTCAGCTCCTTCTCGCCCAGCTCCGCGAGCCGGTCGAGATTCACCACCGTGTATTCGGTGCGGAAGATGTTGGTGAAACCACGTTTCGGGAGGCGCCGGTGCAGCGGCATCTGGCCACCCTCAAAGCCGCGCATCAGGCTCGATCCCGAGCGAGATCCCTGGCCCTTGTGCCCGCGTCCGGAAGTCTTGCCGGTGCCGGAGCCCATGCCGCGCCCGATGCGCTTCTTGTTCCTGTTCGCCTTCTTTGGCGCCCGCAAATTCGAAAGATTCATGTCTGTCCTCGCTCAACGCCAGCGCGGAATTTCACCGCTCCGACTCGCATCTTTTAGCGTTTAGCGTATAGCGTTAAGCGTTTAGGATTGCTTCTCGGCCAAAGAACTGGCCTTTCTATACGCTGTACGCTAACCGCTATGCGCTAGGTGTTCACAATCCTGACTAAGTGCGGCACGGCCCGCACCATTCCCCGAATGGAGGGCGTATCTTCCCGCACCACGATCTGGTTCAGCCGCGTGAAGCCGAGGCCCTTCACCACTCGCTTGTGCCTCACCGGCGCCTGGATGAACGAGCGATAGTACTGCACCTGAATGGTCGCCTTCGCGGCCGGCTTGCTCGCAGCCTTGCTTTCCTTCGCGGCGGGCGTGGGGGCGGCCGCAGCTTTCCGCGCTGCCGGGGCCTTCGTCGTTTTTGCTGCCTTCGTCTCCGCCATCGCTAGATCTCCTGCACCTGTTTGCCGCGCATCGCGGCGACTTCGTTCTTATCGCGCAGCTGCACCAGCGCATCGAAGGTCGCTTTGATAACGTTATGCGGGTTGGCTGTGCCCAGGCTCTTGGTGAGCACGTTCTGCACACCCACCGAAGTCATGACCGCGCGTACCGCGCCGCCAGCAATCACACCGGTGCCTTCGGGCGCCGGCTTGAGCAGCACCTGCCCCGATCCGTACCGCCCCAGCACCTGATGCGGGATCGACGTCTGCGTGAGGTTCACGCGAACCAGGTTCTTCTTCGCCGCTTCGATGCCTTTGCGAATCGCCTGGGGAACCTCGCGCGCCTTGCCCGATCCGTAACCCACCACGCCAGCGCCCGGATCGCCAACCACCACCAGGGCCGCAAACGACATGTTCTTGCCACCCTTGACGACCTTGGTCACGCGGTTGATCGCTACTACCTGATCCTTCAGGTTGTATTGCCCCGAATCCAGTTTCTTCTTCAACATTGCCATTAGAACTCCAGTCCTGCTTCCCGCGCCGCATCTGCCAGGGCCTTCACGCGCCCGTGATACAGATAACCGCCGCGGTCAAACACCACTTTCGTGATGCCTTTTTCCTTCGCGCGCTCCGCGATCTGTTTGCCAATTTCCTTTGCCGCAGCGACGTTTCCGCCGGTCTTCGCCTTCGCTGCGTGGGTCGAGGCAGAAACAAGGGTCACGCCTTTGGCGTCGTCGATCACCTGCGCATAAATATGGTTGAGCGACCGGTAAATGCTCAGCCGCGGACGCTCCTCGGTGCCGCCCAGCTTGCGCCGGATCCGCACATGGACGCACTGCCGAATCTCGTTTCTCTTTCTCAGCGGAATCATCTTCTCTTCCTTCCTAATGGCGAAGCTGCCCTGCAGCCTCGTTCGGTTTTCAAAAACAGAGTTTAGAGTTTAGGAGTCAGGGATTAGTTAAATCGGTGCTTCCAACACCCACTAACCCGTAAACTTACGACCTCAATCTCTGCCTCGCCTTTCTAATCCCTGAACGCTGATCCCTAAACTCTGCTTTATTTGGCTCCTGTCTTGCCGACCTTCTTCTTCAGCCGCTCATCGGAGTAACGCACACCCTTGTTCTTGTAAGGATCGGGCTTGCGCAGCGAACGCATGTCGGCGGCTACCTGGCCGACCTTCTGACGGTCGATGCCGCTGATCGTGATTCGCGTCTGCTTGGGGTCAATCGCCGCCGTGATGCCGGTGGGCAGCGGGAACTCAATAGGGTGCGAATAGCCCAGCGTGAACACCACCGTGTTCTTACCCTTCAGTTCCGCGCGATAGCCAATACCAACGATGTCGAGCTCCTTTGACCAGCCCTTCGTAACGCCTTCCACCGCGTTTGCGATCAGCGCCCGCGTCAGCCCGTGAATCGCCGACTGTGAGTCGTTCTCGCGCGCCGCTTCAATGTGACCGTCTTTGGTCTCCAGTTTGATCCCCGCCGGGATCGCCTGTTCCATCTTGCCCTTCGGCCCTTCCACGGTCACAACATTGCCGTGCACGGAGTACTTCACTCCCTGCGGCAGTACAATCGGCTTCTTCCCAATCCGTGACATCTTCAAACCCTCGTGGCTTGCGAGTCCCGGCATCGCTTTCGCTCCGCCGTTCCACTGCAGCCAGGCGAGAAACTTTGTGGTTCTTTGCTCGCCTTCAAGCTTTATCCACGCCATCGGCGCGGTCCTAAATGCTGGCCTGTCGTGAACCGGCGCGCGGAGCGCGCGATTGCCCGAACCGGCCAGGTTCACCAGATTTCGCAGAGCACTTCGCCGCCAACGCCTTCGCGTCTTGCCTGGCGTCCGGTCATAACGCCTTTAGGCGTGGTCATGATGCTGATCCCGAGCCCACCCTGCACCCGGCGAATCTCCTCCCGGCCAATATAGACACGGCAGCCGGGGCGCGAAATACGCTCCAGATCGCGGATGGCCGCTTCGTTGTTGGCGCCGTACTTCAGATACACGCGCAGCACCGCGCGCCCGTTCTCTTCCGTCGTTTTGAAGTTCGAGATGTAGCCCTCTTCTTTCAAAATGCGGGCAATCTCCGCCTTCAGCTTCGAGGCCGGAACATCCAGCTTCTGATGACGCGCGCGAATCGAGTTACGTATCCGCGTCAGAAAATCCGCTACCGGATCGGTCAAACTCATCGTTTCTCCTTCATTCCCCGTTCGCCCGCCGCGGCGGGAACCAGCGGAAATGTTCTTCTTCCTCTGACCTCGGGCTTTCGCCCCTGGCCAATCCTTTGCGCTCCGCGAGGAGCGCGTCTCGCTGGACGCGCAGTCCTCACCAGGAGGACTTGACCACGCCAGGTATCTCGCCCCTCAGCGCCAGCCCCCGGAAACACAGCCGGCATACGCCAAACTTCCTCAGGAACGCCCGCGGCCGCCCGCACAGCTGGCAGCGGTTGTGTTTGCGGCTGCTGAACTTCGGCTTCCGCGCGTCCTTCACTCGTTTTGCAGTAGTCGCCATTTTTCTTACGTCCTCACTTATGCCGTCTGCCGGAACGGCATGCCAAACTGCCGCAGCAGCGCCCGCGCTGAGTTATCGTCGCGCGCCGACGTCACAATTGTGATGTTCATGCCCTTGAGCTTGTCCACCTTCGCGTAGTCAATCTCCGGAAAGATCAGCTGATCGCGAACGCCGAGCGTGTAGTTGCCACGTCCGTCAAAGCTCTTTGTTGAAACTCCGCGGAAGTCGCGCACGCGCGGCAGCGCCACCGAGATCAGGCGGTCAAGGAATTCGTACATCGTGTCGCCGCGCAGCGTCACCATCGCGCCAATGGGCATGTTCTCGCGCACTTTGAACGCCGCGATGGATTTCTTCGCGCGCGTCGTGACCGGCTTCTGCCCCGCAATCGAGGCCAGATCGGCGGCCAGCGGATCGAGCATCTTGGAGTTCTGCGTGGCTTCACCCAGACCCATGTTCAGAACGATTTTCTCCAGACGCGGCACGGCCATCGGGTTCTTGAGCCCGAGTTCCTTCTGCAGAGCGCCTTTGATTTCCTTGTGATACTTTTCTTTCAGTCTCGCTGCCATTTCCGTTTCTCTCTTATCTGTCTCCGTTCTCGGATTGGCTCACAACCGTTTACCGTTTCGGAGCTGACTTACTAACTCGATAGCTGCTTTCTCGCTGACAGGTTCTTCACTAACTGCTTCTTAGCTCTTTTTCTTTGCAACAATCGTTCCGCCGCACTTCTTACAAATCCGCACTTTCACATCGCCCTCAAACTTATGCGCCACACGCGTTGGCTTGTTGCAGCTCGGGCAAACCAGCATTACGTTCGACCGGTGCACCGAGGCTTCCTGCTCGGCAATGCCGCCTTTCACGCGCCGCTGCGGATTCTCCTTTACGTGCTTCTTCACCACGTGCACGTGCTCCACCAGGATCCGCCCGGTATCTGGAAACACGCGCAGCACGCGACCCTTCTTGTCACGGTCGCTGCCTGAGATTACCTGCACCGTGTCATTCCGCTGAATATCCAAACTCGCCATTTCTTTGTCCTTGACCTTTGCTACTGGCTACCGGCCACCTGCTACCGGCTGCTTGCGCCTGAAGTTCACAGAACTTCAGGCGCCAGACTCACAATCTTCAAAAATTTCTTCTCGCGTAACTCGCGAGCTACCGGACCAAATACGCGCGTGCCCACCGGCTCGCCGACATCGTTGATCAGCACCGCCGCGTTCGAATCGAAGCGGATGTAGGTGCCATCCCTCCGCCGCGTCTCTTTTCTGGTGCGGACCACAACCGCCTTGACGACCTTGCCCTTCTTCACCTGTCCGTCCGGCGAAGCTTCCTTAACGGCCGCGGTAATCACATCGCCGAGGCCCGCCTTGCGCCCGCTCGCGCCGCCCAGCGGCAGGATCATCTGCAGCTTGCGCGCGCCGGAATTATCGGCGACCTCGAGCATCGTTCTCATCTGGACTGCCATGGCCTTCTCTCCTTCTCACCGTCGCGGTCCGATCTGTCCGCAGCCGCGATCTCCATCCAAACTGCAGGCCCCAACGCCGGGCCTTCCTGCTCAACTCTCCGCGGTAATGCCTGCTGCCGCCTCGGCCTCGACCACCTGGGCCAGTGCTGACCGCCGGACGACTTCTTCCAGATTCCACCGCTTCAGCTTGCTCAGCGGCCGCGTCTCGCGGATACGGACAATGTCGCCGAGGCGCGCCGTATTTTGTTCATCGTGCGCGTAGAACTTGCGGCTGCTTTTCACGATCCGCTTGTACTTGGCGTGCGCCTTGCGCATTTCCACTTCCACCACAATGGTCTTCTCCATCTTCGTCGAGACCACCTGGCCAACTTTCTCGTTGCGCCGCGACTGATGCGGGGCGGATTCCGCCGCGCCCGCTGCCTTACTCGTCTTTTCAGTTGCCAGCTCTTTTTCCGTTGCGCTCATGGCTTAACCCTTCTTGACGCTGGTGGACCGCGTCGCCTGCTTCTTGATCCCCGTTGGCTTCGCCGAGGACTTCCGCGCTGCCGCCGAACGCCCGCTAGGCTTGTGTGCCGTGGCCGCCTTCTTCGCGGCCTTCTTTGCCGGCTTCACAGCCGCTTTCTTTTTTGCCGCGGCGTGCTTCGCGGGTGCGTGCTTCGTCTCGTGATGCTCCTCGTGCGCCTCTTCCGCCTCTGCCTTCGCCGGCCTGCTGCTCACCGCAGTCACGTGCAGACCCAGGTCGCGCTCACGCGCGATGGTGTTGATCCGTGCCACGTCCTTCTTCAGATCGCGCAGCTTCTTTACGCCCTCAGTCTGCCCGAGCTTCATCTGGAAACGCAGCCGGAACAGCTGCTCGGCGGCTTTCCGCCCTTCGAGCGCCAGCTCCTCGTCGCTCAGGTTCCGAATCTTCTCCACTTCCATCGTTGCTCTTCTCTCCGGCCGGACCCAGTACCAGGACCCGACCCGCACCTCAAAATCCGCTATCCGTTCGATTCCTGCCAACTACCCTCTCCCGAACAAAGTCTTTACTTCGCCGCCACCGTCACTTTCGCATCGTGCCGCTGGACAAACCTGGTCCTGAGCGGCAGCTTGTGGGCTGCCAGCCGCATCGCTTCGGTCGCAATCTCCGCCGACACACCTTCCATCTCGAACAGGATCCGCCCCGGCCGCACTACGGCAACCCAGTGATCCGGCGCGCCCTTGCCCTTGCCCATACGTGTTTCGGCCGGCTTCTTGGTCACTGGCTTGTCGGGAAACAGACGGAGCCAGATCTTGCCGCCGCGCTTGATAAAGCGCGTCATCGCCACGCGACTGGCTTCAATCTGCCGGTCGGTGATATATCCGCACTCCATCACCTTCAACCCGAAGTCTCCGAACGACAACTCGCTGCCGCGCCATGCCTTGCCACGCATGCGCCCGCGCTGCTGTTTGCGGTACTTCACTTTCTTTGGCATCAACATAAGAAAACCCTCTAACCAGCTACTAGCCGCTAGCTCCCAGCTGCTAGCTCGAACCCAAACTGCTGCAACCAGCTAGCTAAAAGCTAAGAGCTAGTAGCTAACGGCTGCCTCTAGAACACCGACGAGCCCACCGCGGTCTGCGGCTCACGCCGTTTCTGCTGATAAATATCGCCGCGATAAATCCATGTCTTCACGCCGATCACGCCGTACGTCGTACGTGCTTCGGCAAACCCATAATCGATATCGGCGCGCAGCGTGTGCAGCGGCAGCCGCCCCTGCAGATACCACTCCGACCTCGCGATTTCGTTTCCGTTCAGACGCCCACTTACGCGCACTTTAATTCCCTTGCAGCCAAAACGCAGCGCCGAATCCACTGCCTTGCGCATTGCCCGCCGGAATCCCACGCGCTTTTCCAGCTGCAGCGCGATGTTCTCAGCCACCAGCTGCGCATCCAGCTCCGGCTTGTTCACCTCCAGAATGTCGATGAACACGTCGCGGTTGGTGCGCTTCTGCAGTTCGCCCTTCAGCTTCTCGATCTCGGCGCCCTTGCGCCCGATCACGATGCCCGGCCGCGCGGTGCGAATCATCAGCCGCAGCTTGTTGCCCGGCCGCTCGACTTCCACCGAGCTGACGCCGGCCGCCTTCAGCTTCTCTTTGAGTTCACGTTTGAGGTGAACGTCCTCGACCAGAAGCTTGTCGTAGTCGCGGCTCACGAACCAGCGCGACCGCCACGGCTTGTTGATTCCGACCCGGAATCCGTAAGGATGGACTTTCTGTCCCATAAAGTTTCTCGATTCCTCTCGCTACTTCTTCTTCGCGGGCTTTTTGGCCGCGACTTTCTTTGCCGGCTTGTGCGCGGCCTTCTTTGCCGCTGCCTTCTTCGCCGGAGCTTTCCTTGCTGATTTCTTCGCGGCGGCGTGCTTCGCCGGCTGCTCTGCCGATTCCTCACCCACCTTGTGCACCAGACCTTCGGCGTGGGCGCGTTCGGCCACCGAAATCGCGATGTGCGACAAGCGTCGCTGGTACCGGTACGCGCGGCCCATGGGCGCCGGGCGAATGCGCTTCATCCTCGGTCCATCGTTGGCCACGGCGGTCTTCACGTACAGGTTGTCGATGTCCACGTCGAGCCCCTGCTCCTGGCTCAGGTGGTTGGCGTTCTGCAGCGCCGATCGCAGCACCTTCTCCACCAGCGGAGCGACCGCCTTTTTCGTGAACGCGACCGTGTTCAGCGCTTCTTCAACGCCGCGACCCTTGATCAGATCGAGCACCAGCCGCGCCTTCTGCGGAGAAACCCGCTGGAACCGCGCTTCAGCTCGAAATTCTCTCGTTGCTGTTTCCATCCTTCTTACTCCAACCTTCCCGCTGCGCTTTCGGCCTTTCGCTAACCGCTTTTCCGCCGGCCGGTCTTAGCTGACCGCTTCTTCGCTGCTCTATTTCGGCTTCGCCACCGTTTCGGTGGTCGCGGCTCTCATCGAGTGCCCTTTGAACTGGCGGGTGGCGGCAAACTCGCCGAGTTTGTGCCCCACCATGTTTTCTGTCACATATACAGGCACAAATTTCTTGCCGTTGTGCACCGCGATGGTATGACCAATCATCTCCGGGTGGATCGTCGAGCGACGCGACCAGGTGCGAACCACCTTCTTGTCATTCGAACGGTTCATCACCTCAATCTTCACCATCAGGTGCGCATCCACAAACGGACCTTTTTTCGTCGACCTTGCCATCTGATCCCTCGCCGTATTACTTAATTACTGACTTACTTCGTCCTTCGCGCCACGATGAACGCATCGGTTCGCTTGTTATTCCTCGTCTTGTAGCCGCGGGTTGGCTGGCCCCACGGCGTTACCGGATGGCGCCCGCCCGACGTCTTGCCTTCGCCGCCGCCGTGCGGATGATCGACCGGGTTCATACTCACGCCGCGATTGGTGGGCCGAATACCCTTCCACCGGTTGCGTCCCGCTTTGCCGATCGAAACGTTCTCGTGATCGGTGTTGCCCACCTGCCCGATCGTGGCCATGCAGTCGATGAGTACACGCCGCGTTTCGCCGGAAGGCAGCTTCAGCAGCGCGTACTCGCCTTCTTTGGCGACCAACTGCGCGCTCGAGCCAGCTGAGCGCACCATCTGTGCTCCCTTTCCCGGCCGCAGCTCCACGTTGTGCACCGTGGTGCCAGCGGGAATGTTTTTTAGCGGGAGCGCGTTGCCAACGAGGATGTCGGCCTCCGGGCCGCTCATGATCGTCTGGCCGACTTTCAGGCCCACCGGCTGCAGGATGTAGCGCTTCTCCCCGTCCGCATAGCTGATCAGGGCGATCCTGGACGAGCGGTTCGGATCGTACTCGATGGTGGCCACACGCCCCGGCACTCCATACTTCTCGCGCTTGAAATCGATCAGCCGCAGCTTCTTCTTATGGCCGCCGCCGTGATGGCGAATCGTGATATCGCCCGAATTGCGCCGCCCGCCCGTGCGCAGCTTGTTCTCGACCAGCGGCTTGTACGGCGTATCGCTGGTGATCTCATCCCGCACCAGCGTCGTCTGAAACCGCAGGCTCGGCGTCATCGGTCTGTATGTCTTAATCGGCATCTTTTTTCTCACTGCCTTGCTACCAGCTACTGGCTACCGGCTACTGGCTGTCTCACAGGTTATTCACGTAATCCGGCATCTTTTCGCCGGCCTTCAGCCGCACATAGGCTTTCTTCCAGTCCGGACGATTTCCTACAAACTTGCCTCTTCGCCGCTCTTTACCCACCATGTTGGCGGTGCGCACGGAGCGGACCTTGACCTTAAACAGCACTTCCACGGCCTGTTTTACTTCGGTTTTCGAAGCCTTCGCGTCTACTTCAAAAACCAGCGTGCCTTCGGTCTCCTTGGCGGCGAGCGCTTTCTCGGTGATCATCGCCCGCCTGATGACCGTATAGGTTGTCGGCATTATGCCACCGCCTTTCCGGGCTCGGACTTCCGGCCTCGGGGCACCGACTTCTTCAGTGACTCCTGCAGTTTCTCCAGCGCCGGCCGCGAGAAGATCACGCGCTCGGAGCGCAGCAGATCGTAGGGATGGACTTCGTTGTTGAGCATCAGATCCACGCCAGCCAAATTGCGCGCGCCCTTCTGCAGATTTGGACCCAGGCTCGCTCCGCTCTCCACCAGCAGGGCTGTCCGCTTCGCTTCCAGTTTGTCCAGCGCCGCGCGATAGAGCTTGGTCTTCGGTTCCTTCGCTTCGAGGCTCTCGACGACGATTAGCTTGCCGTCGGCCAGCTTGGTAGCCAGCGCCGAGCGCAGCGCGCCCAGCAGCTTCTTGCGGGGGAACGCGTAGTCATGCGAATGGGGCACCGGCCCATGCACTGTGCCGCCATGCCGCCACAGCGGCGACCGTATCGACCCGATGCGCGCACGCCCCGTGCCCTTCTGCTTCCACAGCTTCTTGCCCGAGCCGGAGACCAGCTTGCGGTTCTTCGTCGCTGCCGTGCCCTGGCGCTGGCTGGCGCGGTAGTGCTTCACCGCCTCCCACAGCAGCGCCTCATTCACCTGCCCGAAGACCTCATCGGCCAGCTCCAGCGAGCCGACCTTCTTGCCTCCGAGATCCACTACGTCAATCGTCGCCATCATCGTCTCTTTCAACCTTCGCTACCGGCTACTGGCTACCGGCTATCAGATCCTTCGACTCGCTGCCCTCGCTCCGGATGACGCCGCGAGGCTCAGACGCCTCGCAAACGGCCTTACTTCTTTTTCCCTGCCGCCTTCTTCGAAGCCTTCAGTGGATCGACCGTGCCCGCGCCCGCAAATCCACGACGCTCGCGCGGCGGAGCCTTTGCCCTGGTGATCAGCACATAACCATCCCGCGGTCCTGGCACGGCCCCTTCCACCATCAGCAGGTTCTCGTCGAGGTCGATGCCGCGAATCCGCAGGTTGCGCACCGTCACCCTGTCCACGCCCATGTGTCCCGGCATGCGCTGCCCGGGAAACACGCGAGAAGGAAACGACGACGCACCAATCGAGCCCTGCACCTGGAACATGTGCCCGTGCGATTTCGGTCCGCCGCCAAAATGATGCCGGCGCACCACGCCCGCAAACCCGCGACCTTTGCTGGTACCTGTCACATCTACGTACTTGTCGTCCGAGAAGATGTCCACGAGCACGCGATCCCCGGCCTTCACGCCATCGGTGCCGGCCTCGCCTTCCGCGGGGGCCTTGGTGGCCTCGATCATGACTTCCTTCTGGAACTTCACCGGAGCGACGTTTTGCTTGGCGAAGTGGCCGGCCTGAGGCTTCGTGACCTTCGACGCCTTCACAAACTCCACCAAGCCGATTTGCGCCGCGTCGTAGCCGTCTTTGGTCGCGGTCTTCAGCTGCGTTACCACGCAGGGGCCGGCCTGGAGCACCGTGATTGGGTGCACTTCGCCGTTATCGTCGAACACCTGCGTCATCCCGATCTTCTTGCCCAAAATCCCGTTCACCGGCATCTTCTTTTCCTCTCCTCATCATGCCCACGCAATTTCCGAAGGCACTGTAGGTTGTTCTCCTTCAAGATCCTTCGCGCTGCGCGCTCAGGATGACGCCGCGAGGCTCGGACGCCTCGCAAACGGCGTCACTTCTCGAACGCCTTGATCTCCACGTCCACGCCAGCCGGCAGATCGAGCTTCATCAGCGCATCCACGGTTTGCTGCGTCGGCTCCAGAATGTCGATCAGCCGTTTGTGCGTGCGAATTTCAAACGCCTCACGCGACTTCTTGTCGACGTGGGGCGAACGCAGCACGCAGTACTTGTTCTTCACCGTCGGCAGCGGAATCGGCCCCGCCACCGTCGCCCCGGTACGCTTCGCCGTATCCACAATCTCGCCCGTCGACGTGTCCAGCACCCGGTAGTCGTAAGCCTTCAGCCGAATTCGTATTCTCTGTCCAACCATCTCGTTGTTCTTTCTCTGGTGAGCGGATCGTCGTTGTCGATGAGCCGCTTCCCTGTTTTTCGCTACTGGCTACCGGCTACAAGCTACCGGCTGCTTTACTTCAGGATCTCCGAGATCGTGCCTGCGCCTACCGTCCGGCCGCCTTCGCGGATCGCGAACCTGAGACCCTTCTCCATGGCCACCGGCGTGATCAGCTCGATCTCCAGCGTTACGTTGTCTCCCGGCATCACCATCTCCGTTCCCGCAGGCAGATGCGCTACTCCGGTCACGTCCGTGGTCCGAAAGTAGAACTGCGGGCGATACCCATTGAAAAACGGCGTGTGACGGCCGCCCTCTTCCTTCGACAGCACGTAGACCGAGGCTGTGAACTTGGTGTGCGGCGTGATCGAGCCCACCTTGGCCAGCACCATCCCGCGCTCCACGTCCTCTTTGGGGATGCCGCGCAGCAGCAACCCGGCGTTGTCGCCAGCCAGTCCTTCATCGAGCTGCTTCTTGAACATTTCGACGCCGGTGACCACTGTCTTGCGGGTCTCGCGGAAGCCGACAATCTCCACTTCCTCGCCCACCTTCACCTTGCCGCGCTCGATCCTGCCCGTCACCACCGTGCCGCGCCCCGAGATCGAGAAGATGTCTTCGATGGGCATCAGGAAGGGCTGATCGACCGCGCGCTGCGGCAGCGGCACCTGCTTGTCGACCGCCTCCATCAGCTCGTCGATCTTGGCTTCCCACTGCGCTTCGCCATTCAGCGCACCCAGCGCCGAGCCGCGGATCACAGCCACGTCGTCGCCCGGGAACTGATACTTGGTCAGGAGCTCGCGAACTTCCATCTCCACCAGATCGATCAGCTCGGTGTCCTCAACCGCATCGCACTTGTTCAGGAACACCAGCACGTACGGCACGCCCACCTGGCGGGCCAGCAGCACGTGTTCCTTGGTCTGCGGCATCGGGCCGTCGGTCGCGGCAACCACCAGAATCGCGCCGTCCATCTGCGCCGCGCCGGTGATCATGTTCTTGATGTAGTCGGCGTGCCCCGGGCAGTCCACGTGCGCGTAGTGCCGGTTGGCGGTCTCGTACTCCACGTGCGCCGTGGCGATGGTGATGCCGCGCTCCCGCTCCTCGGGCGCGTTGTCGATCGAATCGAACGACCGAAACTGGTTCTTCGGATTGTGCTTCTGCAGCACCTTGGTGATCGCCGCCGTCAGCGTCGTCTTCCCGTGATCGATGTGCCCGATCGTCCCCACGTTCACGTGCGGCTTCGACCGGTCAAACTTTTCCTTCGCCATAAAAGTCCTGATTCCCTTTCGTAGCTTGTACTGCCTTTTTCATCTCGGAGCGCCGGCGTTCCGGCTCCAGCCCCAAAAACCCGTCCCGTCCTTTATTTCCCCTGGTTCCGTCCGATGATCTCTTCAGAGATCATCCTTGGCGCCTCTTCATACCGCGCAAACTGCATGGTGTACGAGGCCCGGCCCTGCGTTGACGACCGGATATCGTTCACGTAACCGAACATTTCCTTCAGCGGAACCATAGCCTTGATCACCTGCGACCCGCCCACGTGCTCCATGCCTTCAATACGGCCGCGGCGTGAGTTGATGTCGCCGATGATCGTGCCCATGTGCTCTTCAGGAACGGTGACTTCCACGGCCATTACCGGCTCCAGCAGCACCGGCAGGGCCTTCCGCGCCGCTTCCTTGAAGGCCAGCGATCCGGCAATCTTAAAGGCCATCTCGTTCGAGTCCACTTCGTGGTAGCTGCCGTCGTACAACGCCGCCTTGAAGTCCACCATTTCGTAGCCGGCCAGGATCCCGCCCTGCGCCGCCTCGCGAATGCCGTGCTCGATCGGCTTGATGAACTCCTTCGGAATCGAGCCACCCCTGATCTCGTTGATGAATTCCACGCCCTTGCCCGGCTCGTTCGGTTCCAGGCGAATCTTCGCGTGCCCGTAGTTGCCCGAGCCGCCCGTCTGCCGGATGTACTTGCCCTCGGCCTCGCTCACCTTGCGGATGGTCTCGCGGAAAGCTACCCGCGGCTCGCCCACGTTGGCGTCGACCTTGTGCTCGCGCTTCATCCGCTCCACAAGAATCTCGAGGTGCAGCTCCCCCATCCCGCTGATGATCGTCTGCCCGGATTCGTGATCCGTCCGCACCTTGAACGTCGGATCCTCTTCAGCCAGCCGCGCCAGCGCAATCGCCATCTTTTCCTGATCGCCCTTGGTCTTCGGTTCCACCGCCACGGAGATCACCGGCTCGGGAAAATCAATCGCACTCAGGGCAATGGGGTGATGCGGATCGCACAGCGTATCCCCCGTCTTGATCTCCTTCAGACCCACGCACGCGCAGATATCGCCGGCGTAGATTTCTGTGATTTCCTCGCGCTTGTTGGCATGCATTTTCACCAGCCGCCCCACCCGCTCCGTACGTCCCGAACGCGGGTTCAGCACCGTGTCGCCGGTCTTCAGCGCACCCGAGTACAGCCGGATGAAACCCAGCTTCCCGTACGGGTCGTTGATGAGCTTGAACGCCAGCGCCGAAAACGGATCGTCGTCCTTCGCCTCGCGCTTCAGCACCGTACCTGGATGATGCGGATCGATGCCCTCGATCGGCGGCACGTCCAGCGGGCTGGGCAGAAAATCCACTACGGCATCGAGCAGCGTTTGTACGCCCTTGTTTTTGAACGCCGAGCCGCACAGCACCGGGAATACCTTCATCTCAATCGTGGCCCGGCGCAGCGCCGCCTTCAGTTCCTCAGCCGTCGGCGTCTCGCCTTCGAGGAACTTGTGCAGCATCTCGTCGTCGTTCTCGGCGACCGTTTCGATCAGCTGCATGCGGAAAGCCTCGGCTTTTTTCTTCAGCTCCGCCGGGACTTCTTCGACGGAAAACTCCGCGCCCAGCGTCTCGTCGTGCCAGAGGATCGCCTTCATCTCGATCAGATCCACGACGCCTTTGAACTTCGCTTCGGCGCCGATGGGGATCTGCGTCGCTACAGGACGCGCGCCCAGACGCTTGCGGATGGTCTCAATCACATGCTCGAAGTCCGCGCCCGCCTTGTCCATCTTGTTCACGAAACAAATGCGCGGAACCTTGTACTTATCGCCCTGCCGCCACACGGTCTCCGTCTGCGGCTGCACGCCACTCACCGAGTCAAACAGCGCCACCGCGCCGTCGAGCACGCGCAGCGAACGTTCCACCTCAGCCGTAAAGTCAACGTGACCAGGCGTATCGATGATATTGATCCGGATGTTCTTCCACGTGCAGGTGGTCGCTGCCGATGTGATGGTGATGCCGCGCTCCTGCTCCTGCTCCATGTAGTCCATCGTGGCGGTGCCTTCATGCACTTCGCCAATACGATGGGTAATCCCCGTGTAATAGAGGATGCGCTCGGTCGTCGTCGTCTTTCCGGCGTCGATGTGCGCCATGATTCCGATGTTCCGGCAACGGTTGAGCGGTACTTGTCGCGGCACGATACTCTCTCTTTGCTTCTTGCGGACTTCCTCAGCCCGCGGTTAAGTCTTCCTGTTTCCTGTTCCTGCTTTGTTCACCATCTGTAATGCGCAAATGCTTTGTTGGCCTCGGCCATGCGGTGCACGTCTTCCTTCTTCTTCATCGCGGCGCCGCGGCCATTGGCTGCATCCAGCAGCTCGTTGGTCAGCTTATCGATCATGCCTTTCTCGCCGCGAGCCCGGCCGTAACTCACCAGCCACCGGATCGCCAGCGACGTACGCCGCTCCGGATTCACTTCCACCGGAACCTGATAGTTCGCGCCGCCCACTCGCCGCGTCTTCACTTCCAGCAGCGGCTTGCAGTTCTCCACGGCTTTCTTGAAGAGGGTGAGCGCATCGGTCCCACCGCCCTTCTCCTCCAGGTTTTTCATGGAGGTATAGAAGATCCCCTGTGCGGTCGACTTCTTCCCCGCCCACATCATGGAGTTGACGAACTTTGTGACGAGCGACGAGTTGTACACCGGATCCGCCGCCACTTCCCGCTTCGCGATATGTCCTTTTCTCGGCATGCTTCCAATCCTTCAGTTCCGATCCTTCTCAGATCCTTCGCGCTCCGCGCTCAGGATGACGGCCCGCGGCTCAGACGCCGCGGAAAGCGCCGTCACTTCTTCGCTCCACCCTTGGCTCGCTTCGCACCGTACTTCGACCGGCTCTGGTTGCGCCCCGCGACGCCCACTGAATCCAGTGTTCCGCGCACCACGTGATACCGCACGCCAGGCAGATCCTTCACACGGCCGCCGCGGATAAGCACAATCGAGTGCTCCTGCAGGTTGTGCCCAATCCCCGGAATATAGGTGGTCACCTCAATCCCGTTGGTCAGTCGCACGCGAGCCACTTTGCGCAGCGCGGAGTTCGGCTTCTTCGGCGTTTGCGTATAAACGCGCGTGCACACTCCACGCCGCTGCGGCGAACCCTGCAGCGCCGGCGACGCTGTCTTGTACCTGGGCGCCGTCCGTCCCTTTCTCACCAGCTGACTGAATGTCGGCAAAACCGTCTCCTTCAAAACTTCCGTTCCTGGCCCAACTCCCGCGCAGCACACAAACTCAGCCCGCTTCGCGTTGTGATCCGCTGAACCGCTTCAGGCCCAGTCGCCCCCCGAGCCTGCTCCGGCTCGATGAGCGGATCACACGAAGCCCGATCTGCTTCGCGTCCGCTTCCAACTACCTGCTTCGACGAGAACCACCGACGGTGACCGAGCGTGCCATCTGCTCCGCATTGCTGCAGAGCCTGCAGGAAACAGCCGATTCCGTTTCGAAGTTCCGGCCCGCATAGTCCGCCAAGGTGGCGAGTGTCGCAGGCTCCGAATGCGATCAGCGTCCGTGAACCTTCAGCCGCCGAACTCCCGGCCCGCTCACGTCCGCGCTGCCCGTTTTTCCATCCCTACTGCACAGACGAAAAATGACTTCAGGACAGCTTTTTGAGAATACCACACATGCTTCGCGGCGCAAAATTGAGTCGCTTTGCGCGACGGGACGCAACTACTTCCCGGGTACGCTCCACCTCAGCTTCCAGGGAACGAACCATTCGCCGGAACCGAGCAGACTGTGCGCCGCGAAGTTCGGAATCGCCACAGGAACGTTGTCGCTGGGCCCTGCCGTCGCCTCCTGAAGCCAAGAAGGATAGTGGCGGCCACTTTCCAATACCCCTGACCACCGGCAGGAGAGAGCACCGGATTGAGCTTGCCATGCGGAATTCATCGAGTTCTTCTTTTCAGCGCGCCCTGTCGCGAACCCATTATCCCTCGCTGGCTGAATCTCTCGCCACCCAGCTCCCAATTCCCAGCCCCGTGATCACTTCCGGTTCGCGCTCCTCGTAGTATAGGACTGCCTGCCGCGCCCGAGCGCGGTTCATCGTCCACAATCCGGCCGCCACCCCCGCCAGAATCCCCACCATCGCCCCAAACTTCCGCGGATCGCCCAGCACCCGCACTTCTTCATTCGCCAACGATATCGCTACCGCAAAAAAGATCACCACAAAGGCCCAAAAAAGATACTGCAGGTTCGTCTTCCCCGGCAGATACGAGCACGCAAAGGGAATCTTCGAGACCCCAATCATGCAGATTTCCACCTGGATCCAGCCCACCAGCGCCAGTACCACCAGGTGCTCCGCTACGTGAGACAGCGGCCGAAACCCCAGCCCCAGCAACGCTGCCACCAGCCATGCAGGCGCCAGCGACAGCAGCCCCTGCACGGCGAACACCGCGCCGTAGACGAGCACGCACGCCGCCGCCATCGCCAGCCAGTACGCGGGGAAGAGCCGCCGGCCGATCACCGCCGGCAGCACCACACCCATCCCGCTCGCGAACGAGAGCAGCGCGATCCCCGCGATTGCCCCACACGCCGCGACCTTCGCAACCAGGATCGTGCGCGGCCGTACCGGCAGCGGACCCAGGATCATGACATCGCGCCGATCCGGAAAGATCGCGTCCCAGCTCACCACCGCGATCAGGCCCGTCACCAGCATCATCGTCGACAGCAGCCACTGCTCGCGATGCCACGCCACGCTCATTAGCTCAGCTCGATCCACCCCCGGCCGCCCCACTTCGAAGACCAGAAACCCAATCGTGCGAAACACGTTGATGAGGATCAGCACCCCGGCGAATTGGCCCAGAAAACGTGGCACGTCAGCCTCCACCGACAGAGCCTCGAGGTCGACAACGCGCAGCAGAAACTGCCCGTAAAGAATGCGAAATTCCCTCGGCAGCTTCCGTCGGATCCAGTTCAGCATTAGTTTCATTTCGTCACACTCGTCGACGATCTCGGCCCGGCGTTGCAGTTTTTGAACGCCGAGCGCCTTAATCAGGCCCCTACCACCTCGACGACCCGCTTCGCCACGCCCTCCGTATCCTGCTCCACGGCCAATTGAGCGAAGATCGCTTCGAGCGACTGCTCTTTTGTCAGCTCCCGCAGGCGCTCAATCGATCCATCCGCAACGACCTTCCCCTTGTGCAGGATCACCACCCGCTGACTCACCCGCTCCACGGTGTCCAGCTCATGCGAACTGAACAACACCACTTTCCCGCGCGCTGCAAGTTGCTGGATCAGGCTGCGCAGCATCAGCGCCGAGCCCACATCCAGCCCGGAAAAAGGCTCATCCAGCAGCACAAGCTCAGGATTATGAAGCAGGGCCGCGGCAATCAGCACCTTCTGCCGCATCCCCTTGGAGTACCCGCTGATCGAGGCATGACGGTCATCGTGCAGAGAAAGCAGCGTCAGCAGCTCCTCAATCTGCTGCGCTGACTTCTTTCCCTCGAGTCCCCGAAGCTCGGCCACCATCGTCAGGTACACGACGCCGGAAAGATGCGTGTACAGGTACGGCTCCTCTGGCACGTAGCCCATGCGCCGCTTGTAGGCGATCAGGTCGTCTTCGATCCGCCGCCCATCGAACAGAATCTCTCCAGCCGAGCGCTCGATCAGCCCGGTGATCATCTTCATTGTGGTCGATTTGCCCGACCCGTTCGGCCCCAGGTAGCCGGTCACCTCGCCCGGCCGCGCCGTGAAGCTCACGTCGTCGACTGCGGGAATCCCCGAAAACAGCTTCGAAACCCTTCGCAGCTCCAGCACAGGCTCCTCCCCGGACGCAGAATGCCGCCATTCTACCCTATGTAGAATACTGTGCACTTAGACACCGCATTTGGCCTCCGGGTTCCGATCTCGCACCTGCCGCGGAAAGCTGGTAATCCTCATTCCGTGTTTTGGAACTTCCAGAACGTAAAGCCGGCTTGACATTAGACAGTCGCCTTGCTACGTTATGTCAAGCCGACTTTCCATTACGTCCCAAGTCGCCTTCCTTATATATGGACCCCTCCGTCCACAACCGCGTCCGAGAATTCCGCCAGGCTCGTAACTGGACCCAGGACCACCTCGCCGCCCAAGCCGGCGTTTCCCGGCAAAGCATGAACTCGATCGAGCGCGGCCGCTACATCCCCTCGCTCCCGCTCGCCCTTGCCCTGGCCGAGGTCTTCGCGTGCCCCCTCGAGCAGCTCTTCTCGCTTGAGCCCCTTCCAAAAACCGAACCAGAATCCTTCCCCGAGCGACGCCAATGCTGACCCCAACCCTCAACCCAATCCGTCTCCGGAGACCAACCCATGAAGCTGCCCCTCATCGGCCAGATCCCCAACCGTGTCATCGACGAGCGCTTTCTCGACCGCCGCCGCCGCTCTTCGACGTACGCAGTGATGGCCGGTGCCCTCGTCTCCGGCGGATTCTTCGAGTACGAGCTGCTCCGTCACCACCGCATCGACTGGGAACTGTTCGCTGTGCTCGCCTCAATGGTCGTGGTCAAGCTTGGCGCCATGGCCTGGTTCCACTTCACCGATTAGCGCCCATAAAAAACGGGCGCCGCTGCGCCCCCGCCACCAATGTCCACTCTCATCCGCAACCCATCACTGAAAGGAACCCGCCATGTGCCTCCTGAATTCCGAATCCCGCAGCCGTCGCTCCAGCGCCTTTCTCGTCGCGGGCATGATGTGCCTGGCTCTTGCCGTCCTCATGCCGGTCATGTTCCCGAACCACGGTGCGCTCTCCGGTGACGCCACCCTCCGGGACTTCTTCCACGGACTCTTCTTCGGACTCTCCTTCGCCTTCAACATCGGTTCGGTCGTCCTCCAGCGCCGCCCACCCCGCAACACTCCCGCCAGCTGAGCCGGCAGATGCCCGTTGTTTCTCGAAATCCGGGGGACGACGCCCGCGCTTAGAATGCGCTCATGATCCAGCTCTGGCTGCACCTGGACGATCTGCGCATGGTGCAGTTTAAGGCCGGTCTCGCCCTTGTCGGCGCACTCCTGCTCATCTGGTACTGGCGCGCCGAGGATGAGCCGCGGTTCCGTCGCGGCCGCCGCGTGCGCGACGGCCTGCTGATGGTCATCGGCATCGTATCGTGCGCGTCGTGGTGGAATCTGGGGCGTTTTCACTTCACCCCATCCTTCACGATCCACTACCACGAGTTCTATCACTACTATCTCGGCGGCAAGTACGCGCCGGAACTGGGCTATACCCGCCTCTACGAATGCACGCTTGTGGCCGAGGATGAGTACGCGCATCCCGGGCCTCGCCTCGCCCAGCTGAGGATCATCCGGGATCTGCGAAATAACGTGATGGTCCTGGCCGCGCCGGCGCTGGCCGATCCCGAGAGCTGTAAGCAGCACTTCTCGCCACAACGCTGGCAGGCGTTCATGCGCGACTCGGATTTCTTCTGGCGCAACATGCAATGGGCAAAAATGACCGTCGCGCTCGAGGACCATGGCTACAACGCCACGCCGGTTTGGCGGCTGCTCGGCGGCTTCCTCGCCAACCGGGTTGGCACTCTCGACCAACGATCTGCATTCTGGCTCGCTCTGATCGATCCGGTGTTGCTGTTCGCCATGATTTTCGTCATCTGGTGGGCATACGGCTGGCGCACCTTGTGTGTGGCGCTCCTGTTCTTCGGAACGAACTACCCGGCTCGCTACTTCTGGACAGGCGCCGCGTACCTGCGTATGGATTGGTTATTCTTGACGGTGGCGGCCATCTGCCTGATGAAGCGCGAGCGACCCTTTGCTGCAGGGCTGGCTATCGCTTATGCTGCCCTGCTCAGGATCTTTCCCGGCTTCCTTGTGGCCGCTTTGATACTGAAGATTGTTGTCGCCTCAGTGCGGGCGCGAAAGCTGGTTTGGACACCGGCGCAGCGTCGCTTTCTCGCTGGCACCGCGGTGGCCATCGCTGTATTGGTGCCGGTCTCAACCGTCTACGGTGGGGGCATCGACTGCTGGCGCGGTTTCATCGCCAACAGCGGAAAACATCTGGCCACGCCGCTCACAAACAATATGGGCTGGCGCACCGTCGTCGCCTGGCGCCCTTCGACCCAGGAGTATCTGGAGCACGACAACAAGGCGCTCGATCCCTACGCGCGATGGCAGCAGGCGCAGCGTGACAACTTCCATGCTCGACGGTTGCTGTTCCTGGCAGGACTGCTTGCTTACATCGCGCTGCTGTCGGTCGCCGTAGAAAAGCAGGAGGACTGGGTGGCGATGGTACTGGGGATCGGGCTCATTCTCTTCGCGGCACAGCTCACTTCTTACTACTTCATTATTTTTCTCGCGTTCGCATTTCTATGGCCCTCGTTCTCCCGGGCCGGGAGCGCCCTCGCGCTTCTCAGCTTTGCGAGCTGCGACCTGGGACTGGCGTTTCCCGGCTGGGATGATGCCTACTTCGCCATCAGTGTCGCGTACGTGGGATTTGTTGTGGCGCTCACATGGGCAGTCGCGCGAGCGGGGCGCTTGCCGGCACATGCGCAGGACATCAAACAACTACCCGCGACTCGCGCAGAGCCGGCTTAATACCGGCGCTGCTCGTTGCGCTCACTCCATCCGCAGCACCTGCATTGGATGAATCGACGCCGCGCGCCGGGCCGGCAAGTAACAGGCCAGCAATGCCGCGGCCATCAGCACCACCCCAACTGCGCCGAAAGCCAGCGCATCGAGCGGTGGCAC
This sequence comes from uncultured Acidobacteriaceae bacterium, assembly GCA_963788905.1. Lineage (GTDB taxonomy): Bacteria > Acidobacteriota > Terriglobia > Terriglobales > Acidobacteriaceae > Palsa-343. The sequence goes on along the minus strand of CAWBIO010000006.1, from coordinate 76,421 downwards.
GCCGAACAGCATGCTCTGCATGCCGCGCCCCACGAAATATGCGCCAACCAGTCCGAGCGCCAGACCAATCGCGGCCAGGATCACGCCCTCGCGCACCACCAATCTGACGACGCGCCCTCGAGTCGCGCCCAGCGCCATCCGCAGCGCAATTTCATGCGAGCGCTGCGCCACGCTGAAGGCCATCACGCCATAAATGCCCAACGCCGCCAGAAACAGCGCAACCGCAGCGAAGACTCCAAAGAGGATCAGGGTGAAGCGCTCGTCGTTCATCGACTCGGACCGAATCTGATCTACCGTCTCCGGCTGGGCGAGCGCAATCTCCGGATCCACCGAATGCACCGCTGCCGCGATGCTGCGCAGCATCGACATCGGCTCTTCCGCCGTGCGCACCGCAAACGCCGCCGACGGCCACGGGCTCTGCCAGAACGGAACGAGCATCTCCTGCGTGTACTGGGTGCGGTCCGGAGCATGCACGTCGTGATACACCCCTACAATCTGCCACTCCTGCGGCGGCCCCAGATTCTGCACTCCCGGAATCAGTTGCTCCATCGAAATCTGTGTCCGCAGCGGATCTTTTCCCGGGAGCCACTTCTTCACAAAGGCTTCGTTCACCACCGCCACCTTCACGCTCGTCGCCGTATCGCCCTCGTTGATAAACCGCCCCTTCACCAGCCGGACGCCCAGCGTCGAAAAATAGTCCGGCGTCACCATGCCAAAACGCGTCCCTGGCCGCTGCGACTGATCGGCGTACGTCGGGCCGCCCACAATCGTGAACGGCATCCCAAATCCACCTCCATAGAGCGGATATCCGGTCTGCGCCTCCGCGTGCTGCACACCCGGCACGGCGTCAATCCTCGCCAGAATCTCCCGGTAATAATTCGTGATCTGAATCGGATCCTTGGTTCGCTGATCCGGCACCGGCAGATAGAACGCCAGCACGTGATCCGTTTTTATTCCGACGTCCACTTTGGTCAGATTCCAGAAGCTGTGAATCGCGAGGCCTGCACCGGCCAGCAGCACCAGCGCCAGCGTGAACTCGCCCACCACCAGCACGCGCCGCAGCCGGTGCTTGCCCACGCTCGTGCCCGTTCGCCCGCCTTCTTTCAGCGCCTCCGCCGGATCGACCCTCGACGCGTACCACGCCGGCATCGATCCAGCCACCACTCCAGCCAGCATTGTCGCCAGCAGTGTAAACAGGAGTATGGGAATATTCAGGCGCAAGTCTGCCTCGTAGGGCAGTGTGTCCGGAGGCATCACCGCAATCAGGCCCTGCAGCATCCCGTAGCCCACGCCCACGCCCAGCGCTCCGCCGGCCAGCGCCAGCACCAGGCTCTCTGTCAGCAGCTGCGCAAAGATCAACTTCTGTCCCGCGCCCACCGCGCTGCGCACGGCGAGCTCTTTTTGCCGTGTCATGCCTCGCGCCAGCAGCAGGTTCGCAACGTTCACGCACGCAATCAGCAGCACAAACCCCACCGCCCCCAGCAGCAGCCACAGCATCCGAATCCGTTCCTTCGGCATGAAGTCGTTCTTCAGCTCCTCCACATACGCGCCCCAACCCTCATCGCTCTTCGGATACATCTGCGCGATGTGCGCCGTCACCGCGTCCATGTTTTCCTGGGCCTGCTTCAGTGTCACGCCCGGCTTCAGCCGCCCCATCACCAACAGCCAGTGGAAGTCGTGGTTCATTTGCTCCGGCTTGAACACCAGCGGCACCGTCAACATGTCCTGCCCGTGATCCCAGATTCCCGCCCGCTGCACGCCCACGACGGTGTAGGGCTGCCCGTCGAGCCGAATCGTCGTCCCGACGATGTGCGGGTTCGAGCCCAGCTTCACCCAGAACTTGTGCCTCAGCACCGCCACATGCTCGTGCCCGGCTACGCCCTCCTCGGGCAGAAAGAACCGCCCCATCAACGGCGGGTCGCCAATCATCCCCAGCATGTCCCACGATTGCAGCTGCGCCGAAACGTATTCCGGCTGATCCTTGGTCGCGACATTAAAGCTCTGCCCCGTCCATGCGCACAGATTCTGGAAAACAGTGGACTGGTTCTTCCAGTCCGTGTAATCGCCCGCCGAGATCCCATTGTGGTTATCCTGGATCTTCGACCACACCATCACCAGCTGATCGGGCTCCGGATAAGGCAGCGGCGCCAGCAGTGTCGCGTAATCCACCGTGAAGATCGCGGTGTTGGCGCCAATCCCCAGCGCGAGGGTCACCAGCACAGTTGCGGTCAGGCCAGGATTCCGCCCAAGCATGCGCAAACTGAAACGCAAATTCTGCAGCAGCCTTTCCATCAGGGAACCTCGTCAGGCGGGTTGGAGGCCGGAATACTTCCTGGACGTGGCGAGCCTGCTTTCCGCTCGACGCACCCCGGTATCGTCGCCAGATGTTACGCACTGTAACAGACGCCGGTTCCCGGCTTTTCCGGAAATGTGACGAACATTCCCGAGGAACGCGGGCAGCCTGTAGGGAAGCACGAGGCGATTTGTCGAGGCACCGGTTACCAGCTACCGGCTCCTGGCCACCGGCCACCGGCTTCTTTGCCGTCCTCCTCACTTGTCATGCAGCAGATCCGAGCCCACCTTCGGCTTCTGCGCTGTCCCCGTTACCGCTACCGGCAGCACAGCCCCCGCATCCTTCTTGCGGAAGAACGGGCTCACCGGCTTCAGAAGCATCGCCTTCCACCCGGTCGCCGCATGCGACACATCCTTCTCCAGCGCCATCGTGCCGGTCAGATGGATGCGGTTGTCGATCAGCCCGAATGTGCCATGAAGATGGACTTGTGCGCCCGGCACATCGGCCCTGATATCCGGGAAATACGCCACGCCGTTCTCGAATCGCGTATGCGATTCTGCCCCAATCGCGATCACGGGTGGATCATCCTGCGCGCCACCTCCATTCTCTCCGTTTGTCGCGCTCACCGGTTCCTTACGCACCCGTGCGCTGAAAGCGTCAACTGTCTCCTGCGTATGCGCGCTCACAAAGCGCAGATCTTCCACCTGCGCCTCCCCCTTCAGGTGCAGGCGCCTCAAAAAAGGCTCAGTGCCGCTCACAAAGTCAGCATCCGCGTGGAACCTCACCCTCCCTTCCACCTGCGGTTCCGCCTCCTCCACTACCCTGAGCAGATCGCTCACCGACGCGCCCTCGGTGGCCACGGTGAGCGCTACCTTGCGCGGCGATCCAGCCACGGTTCCCTTTACCGTCACAATGCTCCGGCCGATTCTCGCCTCCGCGTTTTCAATGCTCACATCCGCATTTGTGCCGTTAACAGTTACGTTATAGCTGGCATCGAGCTGCACCTTGTGCGCGGAACCAGCCCGAAAATCCGGAATCGTCGCCTCTCCCGCGACTCCCACCTGCGCAAAAGTCCCCCAAAACCTCCCGCCCCCCGCGGCATGCCCCGCCAAGCCCTGTAACCGGCTCAGATCGGCGCTCTCCAGGGTGAAGTTGCCCCACATCGCGGTGGTCGCGTAGCTCGTCGTCCTGAATGGCCCCATCTGTCCGCTCGCCGCCACGGTCCCCTGCGGACCCGGCATGTTCACCCGCACCGTAAACGCCATCGGCCGGCTCTTCTCCACGTCATGGATTTGCAGGCACGGAAACTCGAACCGGATTGGGCTGTCGCCGTGACGCAGAAAATCCAGCGTCGTCCCATCGGCCACTATGGTCTCGACCTTCATCTCCGACTGCGATGTGTCGATCACACCGTTGTCGAAATCCATCCCCCGCGCCCGCGTCCCGGCAGGCGGAATCTGAACGTGCAGGCCCTCCAGACGGATCCTGTACAGCGTGTGCGGGTGCAGCAGCAGCATTCCCCACTGCCCCTCTACCGTCATGCGCTTCACTTGCGCCAGCGGCGGGATGTGGGTATCTCCATGCCGGTAGAAGGTGACGTCCTCAGCTACAAATCCAGGATGGGGGAAATAGGTGCGATGGTAATTGAGAACCTCCACCTTGCTCTGAAAAACATGCTCCAGCAGCGGATGCACCTCGCGGTAGCGGAACGGCCAGAAAAAGAACATCAGGTGCACCGCGACCATCGCGATCACGATCACAGCGCCCGCGATCACTTCCGTGATGCGGATTTTGCGTTTTGCCTTTTGGGAGAGGTGGGCTTCCATCGTTCAGGGTTTCCTGGGGCCCACTCCTCCAGATGGCCGCCGTCCCCACGCGGTTGTCCTGCCCTGTTTCTTCGCTGCCGCCTGCCGCCAAATCCTCAGTGGCTACCGGCTGCTGCTGTTCCCTGGTAACCTGTATGCAGACTCACATGAATCAACGACGCTTCCCCGCCTTCTTTCTTGCTTTCCTTCTGACTGGGCCAATCGCCTTCGCCAAATATCGCGGCGCTGACCAGTCCCCTGCTCCCGCTCCCGCGCATCACACAGCCGCACGCGGTAAAGAAACTCCCGCGCCTGTGCCACCCAGCGCTTACAACGGCCACCCGAAGCTCGCCATCATCCTCGTCATCGATCAGTTCCGCGGCGACTACCTGGACCGCTGGCGCGCCGACTTCAAAAACCGGGGCTTCAATCTTTTCCTTCAGCACGGCGCCTACTTCCCCGACTGCTATTACGACTACGCCAACACCAAGACGGCGCCCGGCCACGCCACCATCGGCACCGGCGCCTACACCGACGGCCACGGCATTTCCTCCAACGACTGGTGGGACCTGGCCCGTAACCAGGATCGCACGGTCACCTCGGTCGAAGACGAGCGCTACCGCATCGTCGGCGAACCTGATTCCAGCATTCCTGCGAATCAGCCCGGAGCACCGCCAGGAGCGTCAAAATTCCTCACAGGAAGTTCGCCCCGCAATCTCCTCGCTTCCACCATCGGCGATGAGCTCCGCCTCGCCACCGAGGGCCAGGCAAAAGTTTTCGGCATCTCCCTCAAGGACCGCGCAGCCATCCTCCCCGCCGGCTCAGCCGCCAATGCCGCCTACTGGATCGATCCTGCCTCCGGCTACTGGGTCACCTCCACCTTCTATATGCCGCAGCTCCCCGACTGGGTCACCGCCTTCAACACCAGCGGACGGATCGCCCAGGCCGAGCAGGAAGCCAACGCCCCCGACAATACAACCCAGTTCTACGATCTGGTCGGCCGCACTCCAGCGGCAAACTCCTACGAACTCGACTTCGCCCAGGCGCTCATCACCGGGGAGCAGCTCGGACAGCACGACGTCCCTGATCTGATCACCATCAGCCTCTCGGCCAACGACATTCTCGGCCACCAGATGGGCCCCGACTCCAATTACGAAGAGCAGATGGTCGACAGCCTCGATACTCAGCTCGATGCGTTCTTCACCTGGCTCGACAAAAACATACCCGGCGGCCTCGGCAATGTCTGGATCGCTCTCACCGCCGATCACGGCATCGCTCCCATCCCCTCCAGCGCCGCGCAATACGGCATCAACGCCGCCACCCTTGACCTCGACAAGCTCACCGACGCGCTCGACTACGCCATCAACATGAAGTTCTCTCCGGGCGAAAAACTCAAGTACATCCTCCCCCATCAGGAGCTGCCCTACATTTCCCTCAACCAGTCGGAATTCCTGAAGGCCGGCATCATCGAGTCCGAAGCCGAGAATGCCGTCCAGCAACTGCTGCCCGCCGCCATCGCTTCACTCACGCCCGCACCGCCTGAGCCGCCGCCGAGTGACGCCTCTTTTGTCCCGGCTAATCCCTCTGCCACCCAGCCCCCTCCGCAGCCCTCTGAGACCCGCCTGCCGCCACACCCCGTTTTGTTCCGCAGTTACACCCGCGAGCAGCTCGCCAATGGAGCGTACCCTCCCACATCCTGGGGCACACTCCTCGCCCACTCTTACTCACCTAACGGCGGCTGGTACATCATGATCATCCCCGCCGATTATCAGATGGAGTCGCTCTCCTCCATCCAGACCACTCATTTCAGCCCGTACTCCTACGACCGCCACGTTCCCCTGGGCTTCTACGGAGCGCCCTTCGCTCCCGGCATCTATCGCGGCCGCGTCGAGCCCGTCGACATCGCCGCCACCTTCGCCGCGCTCATGGGCATCAACCAGCCCTCGGCTTCGGTGGGACAAATTCTCACCAGGGCTCTCAAGCCTGCCGCCGACGTCACCTACCCCAAACCACCGCCCCCGCCTCGCGCTCGCCGCGCGACAACGCACGCCGCCGCGACAACTCCTAAAACCACCGCGCCTTCGAAAGCGACGGCCACGCACCCATGAGCGCACGTTTTTCTGAACGCCGAACGCCGAACGCCGAGAACCGCCCTTCCCTGTCTCCTGCGTCCTGTCTCCTGCGTCCTGCGCTGCGGAGTTGCGCATGAAGCCCGACATGCAAGTCCGCTTTTGCGGGCTCACCCTCGCCAACCCCGTCATCGCCGCCAGCGGCACCTTTGGTTACGGCGTCGAGTTCGAGGACATCGTCGACTTCCAGCGCATCGGCGGCTTCGTCACCAAGGGCATCTCGGCCGAGCCCATGCCCGGCAACCAGGCTCCACGCCTCATTGAAACCGCCGCCGGCATGATCAACGCCATCGGCCTGCAAAACGTCGGCGTCGAGGCCTTCCTCCGCACCAAACTCCCGCCTCTGCGCAATTACCCCGCGTGCGCCGTCATCGTCAACGTCTTCGGTTCCACCCTCGAGGAATACGTCACTGTCCTCGACGCTCTCAACCTGGCTGAAGGCATCGCCGCGTACGAGATCAATGCCTCCTGCCCCAACACCAAACATGGCGGAATCGCCTTCGGCTCCGACCCCGACATGCTCTTCGATCTCGTCTCCCGCGCGAAATCCCGGTCCACGCGCCCGCTCATCGTCAAGCTCTCGCCGAATGTCACCTCTATCGCGCTCATGGCGCAAACGGCGCAGCGCGCCGGCGCCGACGCCCTCTCGCTGGTGAACACCTTCCTCGCTCTCTCCATCGACGCTGAGACCCGCCGCCCACGCCTGCAGAACATCACCGGCGGCCTCTCCGGCCCCGCCATCAAACCGATCGCCGTGCGCATGGTGTGGGAAGCCGCACGCGCCGTCACCATTCCCATCCTCGGCATGGGCGGCATCGTCACGCCCGAAGATGCGGTCGAATTCCTCCTGGCTGGCGCTACCGCCATGCAGATTGGCACCGCCAGCTACGCCGACCCGCGCGCCACCGAACGCATCGCCCAGGGTCTCGAGAACTGGTGCGCCCGCCACCACGTCGCCCGCGTCGCCGACCTCATCGGCGCCCTCGATCTGCGGTGACCAGAGCGGGAAGCAGGAAGCTGGAAGCCAGGCAGTCAGCAGCCAGGGACTTCCAGCCTTTCGCTTCCTGCTTCCGGCTGTTCCCTGTCCCCTGTACCCTGTAACCTAACATGGGTTTTCTCATCCACTTCATCTTCACCTGGTGGGGATTGCTCCTCGAAGCCCTTGCCCTCATCCACTTCTTCCGCCGCCGTCCCGACACCTGGTGGCTCTTCGTCATCATCTTCCTTGGTCCGCTGGGCGCCGTCATCTACCTCTTCATTGAAGCTGCCCCCGACCTCAGCTTCCTGTCGCGCCAGTCGGCACGCGGCTTCTCACGCCGCAAGCGCATCCGCGAGCTCGAAGCCCTCGTGCAGGTCAACACCGCGGTCGGCAATTTCGAAGAACTCGGCGACCTCTACCTCGATGAAGGCCATCTTCCCCAGTCCCGCGCCACCTTCGACCGCGCCATCCAGGGAGGCTCCACCACCCTCGATCCGTTCTACAAACGCGGCGTCTGTGCGGTCCTCATGGGCGACGGACCGGCCGCCATCCCTGACCTCGAGCGCGTCGTCAGCAAAGAAGCCGACTACGACTTTCACCGTGCCCAGGGCATGCTGGCCCAGGCCTTCGCTCTAACCGGCCAGAGAGACCGCGCCGAAGCGCTTTTCCTCGAGGCCACCAAGACCTCAACCTTGTCGGAAACCTACCTCAACTTCGCTGAGATGCTGGCTTCAGAAGGCCGCACCGGCGAAGCCCGCGCCTGGGCGCAAAAGCTCCTCGACAAAACCCACGGCATGCCGGCTTATCTGCGCCGGCGCGAACGCCCATGGTTCCGTAAAGCGAGGAAATTCCTCAGCCGGCTGCCTGCCTGATCGGCAGCCTTTCCCGGCGAACGTGTTTTACAATCCGCCCATGCTTCGCCGCCTCCCCGCCCTGCTGCTCGTCCAGTTCATCGCCGTTCTCCATGCCTTGCCCACATGCGCGCAGGCGTCTTCCAACGCCCTCGCCGGCACCCACTCCATCGGCGATGCCATCCGCGCGCAGGAATCCAAAACTGCCGCCCATGCCCAGCCTCGCGCCCGCGGCCTCTCGCCGTTCGGCATCCACACCACCACTCCGCCCATCCACATCCTCTACGTTCATGGCATCAACCAGATCGGCCGCAACGATTCGGCGCTGCTTCGCGCCGGCATCTGCAAATACATCGGCGAGTGCTCCGTTACCCGCATCGAGCGCCTCTACGCCGCAGGCCCCTTCGCGCTGAATGCGCCGCCCCCCACTTTCACCTACCTTGGCCGCCGCATCTGGAACACTCCCGAGCAATGGAGCGCCTCGGCTCCCTTCATCGACCGCTATCAGATCTCCGGCGGCGGCCACACTCCCATCGTGCTCGACGAGCTCAACTGGTGGCCGCTCGTCTATCCGGTCAAATGTAAAGCACTCATCGCGCCGGATGCGTACCTCACCGGCCCCTCGAAACAACAAGTCGATGTCTGCAGCGCTTTGCCCGGCGGCGCCGAGCCCGACCCCGACCACCCGGGCCGCTTCCTCCAGTATCCCTGGCTCTCCTCACAGGAGACTTCCACGCTCCTCCATCTCCGCCGCCACGCCACGTTCCTCAACCGCGGCCTCAAGACTCGCTCATCGACTTCGGATTCGGAGACGCCATTCTTGCCCTCGGCCCTCTGCAGCAGATGATCACCGCCGGCATACGCGAGCTGATGGTGCAGGCTCTTTCCGGAACGGTCGATCTTTCCACCGCCAACCCACAGGACCCAGGCCCCGAGTTCTTCTTCATCACGCACTCGCTGGGCAGCTATCTATCCCTCGCCGCGCTCGATGCGGAGTGGCTCGGCTCGCTCCGCCAGGCGCAGCCGCCCTTCGACGTCAGCGCTGAGCAAAAGAGCGCCGCCGATTACCTCTCCGCGCACACAGCCAGCTTCTATTTCCTGGCCAACCAGATCGAACTGCTCGAGCTGGCTCGCGTCTCCCTTTCCGCTTCCGATTCCGCAGAGGCGACTTGCCCTGCCGTGCCTTCAGCGCCCCAGGGCAATCCCCCGTCGCCCGCCGCTTCTTCGGGTTCCACCGCAGCATCGTCCAGTGGACCGCCCGCCTCGACCTCGATTGCGCACTGGCAATGCCAGCGCCAGAACTATCTCGACCGCCATGGCGCTGCCGCTGACACGAGCGGCCACGGACCCAACCTGCTCGGACCCCAGATCATCGCGTGGAGCGATCCCGACGATCTTCTCTCCTGGAACGTGCCGCAGATCGATCCGGTCCGCGTCGTCAATCTGCACGTCCACAACTCCGCCTTCCGGATACCGCCCCTGCTGGTGTGGCCCACCGGCGCGCACGCCAATTACGCGAAAAACCCGCGCGTGCTGCGCGTGATCTTCGAGCCCACTCCCTCGTCGTAATCTTTTGCCGTGCCGCTGCTACTGCATCTGGCCCGAAGAGAACTCCGTCCACGGTCCGGCCTTCATGTCGCGCAGGATCGGCGCCTGCCAGGAGTATTGAGGGTGCGCCGCCAGGAAGGGTTTGGCCAGGAAATCCTCACCGCAGGGATGACCGGCGTGCGCGATCATCGTCATTTTTGCGGCGAGGTCTGAGTCGGTCACCTTGCCCTGCACCGCGCCAAACGGATTGTAGGGACCCATGTCCCACTGCGGCACGCCTTCTTTCGCCGTGTCGACGTGGCCGCAGAGCGTGCGCTGATCGGCACCTTCGCGGTGGGTAAAAACATCCTCGTGATCGCCGAGGAACTGCTCGGCGAGCGCCACGTCGAGCTGGCCCTTGTGCGCCTTCATTTCCTCTTCCCACCGCGCGTGGCGAGCATTGGCTGAAGCGGAAAGGTCGGCAGCATTCCATCCATCCGTTTCGTCCCTGATCAGCCCGGCGTCACGCGGGAAATTGGAGCTGACAAAATAGCCGTCTTTGCTCCGCCAGATGGGCGTGTGCTTCAGGCCGAGTTCCAGATAAGCGATCTCGCCAGTCTTGCGGTCGCCAATGAGCCAGTCGTTGGCGTAGCCACCGTTGTCGCCCTTAATCATCGCGGCAGCGTAGTCGTCGATGGAATTGGCGTACTGGAGCGCCTTGCGCGAGCGCACGAACTCCGGAATTCCATCGGGATTCCAGCCCTCGAAGCGGCTGATGGTCGTCTCGGTGATCATGATGCCGGCATCGCTGAGGCCGAAATCGTCGTTCGAGGTAATCATGCCCGGCACGCCATCCTGCAGAATGCGATGGCCGTGCGCGGGCGCGATGTCAAACATGATGGTCCAGCGCGAGCCCTCGGCGTAGGACGACCAGTTGTTATGGGCAATGACGATTTTTCCGTCTTTCGTCCAGCTTCCGGTAGCGATGAATGCCGAGCAGTTGCCGGGCGCGTGGATGCTGGGCGGATTTTCAAACGGGCGTCCAGGCAGATGCTCGACTTCAGCGCGCTGTTTCGGTGTCTGGTGCTTGTCGAGCCAAGGAACGTAATACTCGCTCAGCTCCATGGTGCCGTTGAGCGCGACGATATCCCACACATCCACGTGGATGCCGCGAGCCTGTGCGCCCTCCGCGATGCCGCGCAGCTCGGCCTGGTATTCCTGGTCGATATGCGGCCAGAACATTTTCTCCGAGGCGGTGCGGAAGAACTGCCAGTCGCGCCTGGTCGAGTGCTCGTCTTCTACTTTGTAGACGTGCAGCGCATCGGCAATCTCAGGACCGAGCAGGTAGCCGTGCTGGAAGCCAATCTGCTCCGGCGACCCCTGCAAGTGGACGTAGGTCCATCCGCCACGCGAGAAGGTGTACGAACCCGCTAGCCGCGGGTCTTTTGAATCCGGCGGTGCAGCGAAAGCAGGCCTCAAACCAGGGACGAGAACAAGCGAAAACATGACAGCGGCGATTACAAATCGGCAAGCAGCAGGGCGCATGGTCAGCGGGCTCTCCTCAGATAAGGAGAACGATACAACACGACCGGCCCAGCCAACATCAGCAATTCCTGAGCGAGCACTGTCAGGGGAGCACAATTTCGAAGTCCCACGTGCATTCCTCTCGCTCAGAGCGCATCCAATCTCGTGAAATGACGGGCATCAGAAACCTGGCTCTTTTCCTCCTTTTCATCTGCACGGCTCCTGGTTTTATCCCGGGCGCTGGCGCGCAAACCAGCAGCAACGACCTCCCGGATAGTCCGACTCCCACCGCAGCGCCGCTCGATCGCCGCCCACCGACGGACCGTGAGGAAACCTGGCGCACCCTGCCTGGCGACTTCCTGCACGATCAGCGCGAAATCTGGACGGTCTTCCCGGTTCAACTGGCGAAAGGCCATCACTGGCTCCCGGTTCTGGCCACCGCCGGCGGAACCGCTGGGCTGATCTATGCTGACCCGCACATCATGCCCTGGGTGCGTTCGCATCAGGGCAATCTCGACGATTTCAACGATGTCTTCGACGCCTATATCTCCACCGGCGAGGTTGCGGCGATTCCGGCTTCGTTGCTCGCCGTGGGTTACGTGCGCCACGATCCCTACCAGGTGAGCACGGCGCTGCTGTGCGCCGATGCTTATGCCGATGGCGCCATGGTCGATCTGGCCACCAAGGCAATCACCCGCCGCGAACGCCCGTCCGATGTTCCAGCGGGAAAGCCGTTCACCGGCACGTTTTTCAGCGGGAATGAATCTCCCTTTAAAGGCAGCAGCTTTCCTTCAGGCCATGCGGTTGGCGCATTTTCCGTGGCCACCGTGGTCGCGCGCCGCTATTCGAACCATCGCTGGGTGCCGTGGACCGTTTACGGCTTTGCCACGGTTATCGGTCTATCGCGCATCAGCGACGAAGCTCACTTCCCGTCCGATGTGTTCCTTGGCTCGGTCATCGGCTACACCGTTGCTCGGTACCAGACGCTGAGCCCGCGCTGAGAGCGTCGGCTCGAAGGACGCGCTCACCCAACCCCTCGCATTTAGAGCTGGTCGATCTTCACGTTGCCGTCGCTGGTGCGGATGGTAAGGGAAGCGCCTCCACCATTGAGCTTGCCGTGCCAGTTGTGGCCCTCGCCTCCGCTGGATTGAAAGTGATCAATGGTGAGCGGAAGCGTGCAATCCACATGGCCGTCGCTCGAGTGGACGTCGAGATCGGCGGCGAAGTTCGCGGGCACGTGAATCGCAACCGAGCCGTCAGACGTGCGAATGGAGGAAGGTTCGGTGAGCTTCGTTCCCGGACGCAGGCTCACTTCGAGCCGGCCATCGCTGGTGTTCAGCGCTACCGCATGAAACACGCCGTCAACGGTGAGGCTGCCGTCGCTGGTGCGAGCGTCGATGGCTCCGTTGGCATCGCTGATTCTGACGTGTCCGTCGCCGGACTTAAGGCGCAGATTGCCGGAGACGTGATCGATGGTCACGTCGCCATCACCGGTGGTAAGTCCCAGCTCGCCCTCGAGGCCGTTCAGCGTCACGTTGCCATCGGATGTTTTGGCTTCGAGCGTCAGCTGCGCCGGAGTTTCGACCGTAACGTGGGTGTGCTCGATGTGCCACACGATATGGACGCCGATGCGCGGCAGTTCTTTGAAGAGGAAGTGAACCTCGTCGCCGCTTTGGCTTTCTTCAAGTCGATAGTCGCTCAGTTTGTGCCCAACCAGCTCGATCTGGATCCGGATCTCGTGGCAGTCGCCGCAGGGATGAAACTCGACCGTTGCGTCGGAGGTTTCAAAGTCGAGCGTCGGTTTGCCGGTGACCTTGTATGTCTTCGACCATGCGTGATCGGCATCCTGCGCAACCGCCGTTGAGGCGGAAAGCAGCGCCAGCGCGGCCGCTGCCAGGACAGTCTTCGTCTTCATGGCAGGCTGATACGGCACCAGTCGTGGAAAGGTTCCCGGGAAAGATTCACGACGTTGTCACCACGCCGTGCGTGTGGATCGACGCGCCCCGGATTTTCGACCTGTTGGATTTGTGACCCTATCCAGGCAGTACGGGCTTCCTCTTTCAAGTTGTGCTGCCAGGTTGGGCTGCAGTGACGTAAACGATTGGATCGCGCCGGTCCCTGCACGGCGTTGGACATGCCCACCCCCACCCCCCGGGTGATTTGCACATGTATCTGATTCCGTTGGGTTTGGCCTTTTGTGTTCTGCGTATGTATTTGAAAACACGACGTTAGTATGCATGTGCTTGCATTCAAACGACATAGGCACCGTTACCCATGTTTTGGCGTGGATGTGTTGGAAAACAAAGCGAAAACCATGCATGCGTTTGAAAATAAAACAGTTAGCCCCCAGGTTGTGGCCTCTCCGTCGGGTGGCCAGTGGCCGTTGGCTGAGCGAAGAACTCACAGCAATAGAAAAGGCCGCGAACGCGCGCAGCCTTTTTTGAAGCTAGGTTGAGGGGAAGAAAATTTCTTACCCCCTATTATCAGAATACCAAGTTAGGGCGTAAATCGCGCCAACTTTCTTGAGGTGGTTTGGCGTGTAAGTGGCATGTTATGAGGGCCCATTACTTTCGATTTTGGGCGCGGGGCTTGACAAATTTTCCACATTTTCGGGTTTGGGCTGTAAGTGGTTGAAATAGCTAAAAAGCGGTCGGCCAAGAAGCGGTCAGCCAGGAAGCGGTCGGCGGTAAAGCGGCTAGCTGAGGGCTGACGCAGCGGGGACTCGAAAGCCGCACGGGGCTCGGTCACGTCGGCGCGCCCGCAGGGTGCGCCTGAAGTGACCGAGCCCATGGATGCGCTTCGCGCGGCTTCTTTTTCGGCACCCATTCGACGCGCACCTCGCTGCGCTCAGAGCTTGCTCAGGGCAGGCTCAGAAAGTCATGCCCTGATACAAAAGCGGCTGTTGCGTTTTTGTTAGTTGGGTGTGGTCTCAAGCGACCCGTCCGGGGCTAAAGCCCGTCAAGTTCTGGAGCCTGATTCCGCGGGCTTAAGCCCGCGGCTTCTACCGTCTCCGCCGCTCCGCGACGGATAATTGTGTGACGGCGGCTTATCAACTCTGTCGTCGGAGGCGGGCGACAGGGTTGGGACGCCTGCTAGTCCCATCAAGTGACACATGGCAGAGGATTACAGCGACTGTTGGGCTAATTGCCTTGGCGACTGCAAGGAAGGCATGTCGCAGGAGCACATCGTGTCGGAATGCTTGTTTGACGGCGAGATCAGAGTCAAAGGGCTTCCATGGTGCAAAGACAAGGAAAAGGCGATGCGGATTGAGACGCTCACGGCTCCAATCTTGTGCCGTCACCACAATCAGGCACTCAGCGACGTAGATACAGCATCAAAGCGAACGCTCGATACATTAAAGGAAGCGATTGAGCTGTGGGAGGCCCGGAAAAACATTCGGACTCGGCGCTGGACGGTAAAATACTTCGCGACGGACATGCTCAAGCTAGAACGCTGGTGCCTGAAGACCCTCATTAACATCAATCTCAGTGGTAAACCGGGAATTCCGGTTGATACCGAAGGTAAGTCAACGAAACCCACAGACGAGCTCGTGAAGATAGTATTCGGCATCAGAAGATTCACACCGCCAATGGGGCTTTACAGAATAGCTGTGGCAGGAGAGACGCTGAGCATTGGCGACGGGCATATACACGTGACGACTAAGAGTCTTAATGACAGGTTGGGTGCAGCGGAGTTCAGGCTGTGGGGATTGCCATTCTTCCTGAATCTGGTCCCTCAGCCTATCAGGTGGGAAGGGGGAAACCTCATGAGGGGAGCGATGAAGCAATGGTTCAGCACTTGGGATTTGAAAAACAGACGAGTGAAATCACACCTGATTACGTTTACGTATTAGGAGCAGCCCCCAATCTCGGGCCTTAGATCTGTGGAATTCGTTGAGAAACAGAACGGGCTCCGTCTTTCGACGAAGCCCGTTGTTCCTGCCGACCGGTTTCTAACTAACCGCTTCTTAGCTACCCCGGCTCTTAGCTGCTTTCCCTGCTCGCTTCTCGCTCGCAGGTCGCTCGCCTTGCGGCTCGCTTAATACATGTCGCCCATGCCGCCGCCGTGGCCGCCTGCGGGGGCTGCCTGCTTGGGTTCCGGAATTTCGGAAACCATGGCTTCGGTGGTGAGCATCAGGCCGGCGATGGACGCGGCGTTCTGCAACGCCGTGCGCGTCACCTTGGTTGGGTCGATTACGCCCGCCTTCACCAGGTCTTCGAAGGTGTTGGTCTGGGCGTTGTAGCCGTAGTGGGGGTCCTTGCTCTCGAGGATTTTGCCGACGACTACTGCGCCTTCTTCACCGGAGTTGCCGACGATCTGACGGAGAGGCTCTTCGAGCGCGCGACGAACGATCTGGGCGCCGATTTTCTCATCGCCGTGCAGGGTCTTGATGAGCTCCTCGACATCCTTCTCGCAGCGCACCAGGGCCACGCCGCCGCCGGGAACAATGCCTTCCTCGACTGCCGCGCGGGTAGCGTGCATGGCGTCTTCAACGCGAGCCTTCTTCTCCTTCATCTCGGTCTCGGTTGCCGCGCCGACTTTGATGACCGCAACGCCGCCCACGAGCTTCGCGAGCCGCTCCTGCAGCTTCTCGCGGTCGTAGTCGGAGGTGGTCTTCTCGATCTGGCTGCGAATTTCCTTCACGCGGCCTTCGATGGCCTTGGACTCGCCGCGGCCTTCGACGATGGTGGTGTTGTCCTTGTCGATGGTGACGCGCTTGGCCTTGCCCAGGTCCTCAAGCTTGATGTTCTCGAGCTTGATGCCGAGGTCTTCGGTGATGGCCTTGCCGCCGGTGAGGATGGCAATGTCGCCGAGCATGGCCTTGCGGCGATCGCCGAAGCCAGGCGCCTTGACGGCGGCGACGTTCAGCGTGCCACGCAGCTTGTTGACCACGAGAGTGGCCAGCGCTTCGCCGTCGACGTCTTCCGCGACGATGACGAGCGGCTTGCCGTTGCGGGCAACCTGCTCGAGCAGCGGGAGAAGATCCTTCATGGAGCTGATCTTCTTCTCGTAGATGAGGATGTAGGGCTCTTCGAGCACGGCTTCCATGCGGTCAGGATCGGTGACGAAGTAGGGCGAGAGGTAGCCGCGGTCGAACTGCATGCCCTCGACGACTTCCAGCTGGGTCTCGAGCGTCTTCGACTCTTCAACGGTGATGACGCCGTCTTTGCCGACCTTCTTCATGGCCTCGGCGATGATGTTGCCGATGGTGGTGTCGGAGTTGGCGGAGATGGTGCCGACCTGGGCGATCATCTCGCCGGTGACGGGCTTGGAGAACTTGGCCAGCGCGCCGCCTTTGGGGTTGCCGTCAGCGTCGCGAGTGCCAACGATGGCCTCGACGGCCTTCTCGATGCCGCGCTTGAGCGCCATCGGGTTCGCGCCGGCGGCAACGGTCTTGACGCCTTCGCGATAGATGGCCTGGGCCAGTACGGTTGCAGTGGTGGTGCCGTCGCCGGCAACGTCACTGGTCTTCGACGCCACTTCGCGGACCATCTGGGCGCCCATGTTCTCGAGCGCATCCTTCAGCTCGATTTCCTTGGCTACGGTCACGCCGTCTTTGGTGATGGTGGGCGCACCGAATTTCTTCTCGATGACGACGTTGCGGCCCTTGGGACCGAGCGTCACTTTCACCGCGTCAGCGAGAATATTCACGCCGCGCAGAATTGCCTGGCGGGAATCTTCTCCATGCAGAATTTGCTTTGCCATTGTTTCAATCTCCTGGGAGCAGATGCTCCGTTTCAGAAACTTTCCTCAGGGGCTAAAGCCCGAGGTGTTTGGGACCGGCTACGGCACGACTGAAGTCATGCCCTGATACAAAACTGGCGGACCCAGGCATCGGCGGCCCCACTCAAGCCAACACCAGGCTTGACCAGGACTTACTTTTTCAGGATGCCGAGGACTTCTTCTTCGCGCATGATGAGGAACTCTTCGCCATCGATTTTGATCTCGGTGCCGGAGTATTTGCCGAAGAGGATGCGGTCGCCCTTCTTCACATCGAGGGGGAAAACCTTGCCTTCATCGTTGGACTTGCCCTTGCCGACGGAGATGACTTCGCCTTCCTGGGGCTTTTCCTTGGCGGAATCGGGAATGATGATGCCGCCGCGCACGGACTCGCCCTCTTCGATACGGCGGACGAGGATGCGATCGTGCAGCGGGGTGAACGTTTGCGTAGCTGTTGCTGTCGCTGTTGCAGTAGGCATTGTGCTGCTTCTCCTTCGAGTGATCCGGAGGGCACGCGTCGAAACGCGGCCGCTCCGCGTGAAGTGTTCCCGCGAGAATCCCCGCGGAAGAGATCAGAACCTATTGAAGCCTTCCTTATATAGGTGGGGCGACCGCCGGACTTGCTTGCGTGGGTCCGGAAACTGCCGGGAGCCTGAAAAGGCGGGCCCAGCCGTCCTGTTAGCACTTTCGCCCTATGACTGCTAACGTATAGGGGCTGTGCTGTGGATGTCAAGGGGTTGAGCGGTAAAAAGTGAGTGAAAGTGACTCAGATTTTGAGAATCAAGCTGAGAAGCGCTGAGAATAAGGCGGTTAGCGGCAAACCGTCAGCGAAGAAGTGGCCAAACGGCTATTGAATACCAGAATATTCGCAATTTCGAATATAATACGCCACATGCCCGATTCGCTGCGCCAGTTCAAGGCTGAAATCTTCCAGGCCCTCGGCCATCCCACGCGCATCGCCATCCTCGATCTGCTGCGCGAAGGTGAGCTGACCGCCGGCACCTTCTCGGAGCGGCTTCGCCTCGAACAGGCGAACCTCTCCCAGCACCTGGCCGTGTTGCGCGCACGGCAAATTGTGACCGCGCGCAGGAGCCGCAACCAGGTGATCTACGCGGTGCGCGATCCTCTCATCTGGAAAATGCTCGATCTGATGCGCCGCTATTTCCAGAAGCAGGTGGGCGAGTCGATGGCGATGCTGGAGGATCTGGAGAAGGCCGAGGAGCGCGGATAAAGTTTGGCTCTCCCCCAACAATGGCTTCCGCGGTCGGTAACGGCACTGCGCAATTATTCCGCGCGGCGCTTCACGCACGACCTGGCGTCAGGTATCACCGTCGGGCTGGTGGCGCTGCCGCTGGCGATGGCGTTCGGCATCGCATCCGGCGTGACGCCGCAGGCCGGGCTTTACACGGCGGTCGTGGCGGGATTCCTGATTTCCGCGCTGGGCGGATCGCGCATGCAGATCGGCGGGCCGACCGGAGCCTTCGTGGTCATCGTCGCCGGAATCGTGGCGCAGCTTCGGGGTCGCCGGACTTTCGCTGGTAACGCTCATGGCCGGACTGATGCTGGTCCTGATGGGCCTCACGGGTCTGGGATCGGCGGTGAAGTTCATCCCGCGGCCGGTGACTATCGGCTTCACCAACGGCATCGCGCTGCTGATTGCCTCGACGCAGATCAAGGATTTTCTGGGGCTGAAAACGCGGCGCGGTCCCGAGCGAGCTTTCTGCCGCGCATGGCGGTGCTGGCGGAAAACATTGCGACGCTGCAATGGCCCACGGTGGCGGTGGGATGCGCGACGCTGGCCATCATTCTTTTCTGGCCGCGGATTAACCGCAGATTTCCGGGGTCGATCCTTGCGGTGCTGGTTTGCACGGCGGGAGCGGCTGTGCTGCATCTGCACGTGGAGACCATCGGCAGCCGTTTCGGCGGCATCCCGCGCGGCTTTCCGCCCTTCACGCTGCCGCATCTGCATGCGGAGCACATTCTTCCGCTGTTGCCCTCGGCGTTTACGGTGGCGCTGCTGGGCGCGATTGAAAGCCTGCTTTCGGCGGTGGTGGCCGATGGCATGGCGGGCGACCGGCACAACTCCAACGTGGAGCTGGTGGCGCAGGGCGTGGCCAACATTGCTTCGCCGCTGTTCGGCGGCATCCCGGCCACGGGCGCGATTGCGCGGACGGCAACCAACATCCGCTCCGGCGCGCTGACGCCGGTGTCGGGAATCGTGCATGCGCTGACGCTGCTGGCGATCCTGCTGGTGGCGGCGCCGCTGGCCCGCTTTATTCCGCTGTCGACCCTGGCCGCGGTGCTCTTTATCGTTGCGTGGAACATGGGCGAGTGGCGCGAGATCGGCGGCGTGCTGCGGCTGGCGTGGGCCGACATTGCCGTGTGGGCGACGACGTTTGTGCTGACGGTGATTGCCGATCTGACCGTGGCAGTGGGAGTGGGTATGGCGCTTGCCGCGCTGCTCTACATCTACCGCATCGCGGAAACCACGACCGTCGAGCCGGTGACGGAAGGGTATCTGCGCGAGGGCGAGCCGCACATCCTGCAGGGCAAGGAGATTCCGCAAAATGTAGCGATTCTGCGCATCCACGGGCCGTTTTTGTTTGGAGCGACGCAGAAACTCGAGGAGGCGACCGAGGACCTGAGGGGCTTCCCGGCCATCGTGATCCTGCGACTGCGCAACATGACGGCGCTCGATGCGACGGGCGTACATGCGCTCGAAAATTTTGCGGAGCGGCTGCGGGAATCCGGGCGGACGCTGCTGCTGTGCGGCGCGCGCGATCAGCCCGCCGAACTGCTCGCCGGGACGGAGTTCGCGGAAGAAATGGGGCGCGAGAACATTTTGCCCAACGTGCAGGCCGCGCTGGCACGCGCACGGGAGATAGCCGGGAGTTTCGACGGGGTGGGCATGGAGATCGCCCGCGACATGGAGACGATGAGGATCTGAGCGCAGCGGCCAGCAAAGAAGGGCGAGCCAGGGACTACTCGCTTCATGCTAACCGCTTTCTGGCTGACCGCTCTTTCGCTGTTTTCGCTACTGCTTCACGAAGTCCAGTTCGATGGTCAGCTTCACGTCGTCGCCGAGCATGGCCACCGGCATTCCTGCACCGATCCCGAAGTCCTCGCGATTGATGGTCGTCGTCGCTGAGAAACCGGTGTGCAGCTTCTTGTTCATCCCGGTCACCGGGCCAGTTGGACCTTCAACGTCAAGCGTCACGGGTTTCGTCACGCCCTTCACGGTCAGGTTGCCGTTGACTTTCAGGCCGGATCCGCCTTTTTCGACGCTGGTGCTGACAAAGGTCGCTTTGGGATTGTTGGCCGTGTCGAAGAAGCGCGCGCCCTTCAGGTCGTTATCGCGGTTGGGGACGCCGGTATCGACGCCGCTGACGTCGATGGTGGCGTTAACCGTGGATTTGGTGGGATCCTGATCGTCCCACATCAGCGTGGCGTCAACTGTGCCGAAGCGGCCGTGCACGTTCGAGAGCGCCATGTGTTTGATGGCGAAGTCGACTTCGCTGTGGGCGGGATCGGTCTTCCAGGTGGAGGGGGTGGCCTGAGCCAGAACCACGGGGGCGGCAAGGGCGAGGACGGCGGCAACCAGAGACTTCAGGGTCATGCGGGGATTCCTTTCGAGGAAAAGGGTACAGGGTGCAGGGTGCAGGGGACGGGTTACAGGTTACAGGTTACGGGTTACAGGTTACAGGTGACAAGGCCAGCCCCGCTCGAATAGCCGGGCAGTAACGCGAGCCGGGTGACGCCAAGGGATGCCTGGCGGGGGATGACGGGTAAAGGGACTTGGTTCACACTCGGACATGGAACCCCAGACCATCCCCATCTCCAGCTCAGCGTCTCGCGGGCCTGATGAACGGCCGGCGTTTCTGATGTGTCCCCCCAGGCACTATGAGGTGAACTACGTCATCAATCCGTGGATGGCGGGCAACCTCCATCGGTCGTCGCCGCAGCGCGCCAGCCGAACAATGGGAGACGCTGCACCGAACCATGGGCGAGATCGCCGAAGTGGCGCTGGTGGAGCCGCAGCCCGGATCGCCGGACATGGTGTTCACCGCCAACGCAGGCCTGGTGCGCGACGGCCTGGTGGCCCTGAGCAGTTTTCACCACAAAGAGCGGCAGGGCGAGGAACCGCATTTCCGGCGATGGTTCGCCGAGCGTGGATTTGAGGTCGAGGAGCATCCCCGCCTGACTCCGTTCGAAGGTGAGGGCGATGCGCTTTTTGCCGTTGGCGGCGAGCGGCTGTGGGCCGGTCACGGCCCGCGCACCCTCGAAGGCAGCCATAGCTGGCTTACCGACCTGTGGGACGTAGACGTCAAGTCGCTGCGCCTGGTCGATCCGCGCTTCTACCATCTCGATACGTGCTTCTGCCCGCTTTCTAACGGCGACGTGATGTACTTTCCCGGCGCCTTCGATGCGGGCTCGCTGGGCAAAATCGAACTGCGCTATAAGCAGGAACAGCGAATCGTCGTTGCCGAGCCTGATGCGGTGCGCTTCGCCTGCAACGCGGTCAACGTGGGAAAGATGGTCATCGTGAACCAGATCAGCGAAGAGCTCCACGGGGAACTCAATTCTCGCGGGTTCGAGGTGGTCGAGCTTGAGCTGGACGAGTTCCTGAAGGCCGGAGGCGCGGCCAAGTGCCTGGTCCTTAAGCTGGACCAGGGCACCGGGTACAGGGTGCAATGAGCCGCGTTCTGCGCTCGGGGTTCCGCATTCGGCGCCCGCGCTCCACGATCGGCGCTCGACGCTCAGCGCTCGCCGGGAAGCGACTGGCCGCTGGCGGACGCCTGCGGATTCGATCCTTTGAAGGATTTCTCAATTCAGGCGGAGCCGCAAAGCCAGGGCTCGAGCGTTTCTCCCCTTGACAGCTTAGGAGAGTGGGGGCTAATCTCCTAAGCAGATTAGGAGGGCCCATGCAACCCCTCGCCTGGCTTCGCTCGCTGGCCACGAAATTCCTCAATCGATCCCAATCCGCCCAGGACCTGGACGCAGAGATGCGGTCCCATATCGAAGAGCGAGCCAGTGACCTGGTCCGCTCCGGTGTCGATCCCGCAACCGCCGAGCGCCGCGCTCGCATCGAGTTCGGCGGCTACGAGAAATACCGTGCCGAGTCACACGAGGCGATGGGCGGCAACTTCATCGAGACGTTCTTCCAGGATTTGCGCTACAGCGTGCGGGTGCTGGTAAATCGCCTGGATTCTCCATCACCGCGGCCCTTACGCTGGCGCTGGCGATCGGCGCCAACTCCGTCGCCTTTGGCGTGCTCAACGGGCTGCTGCTGCGGCCAGTCAAGGTGGCCGACGCGCGAAGCCTGTATGCGCTCCAGCGCGGCAACGTCACCTACATCGCGCAGTCGTACCCGGACTACCGCGACCTGCGCGACCGCAACCGCAGCTTCGAAGCTCTGGCGGCGTACACCATCGGCCAGGCGGCGCTCAATACGGGCGACAGCACCTCACGTTTCGCGGCCTATGAAGTCAGCGGTAATTATTTCGACGTCCTGAAAGTCGAGCCTCATCTCGGCCGCATGATCCACGCCAGCGATGAACATGGCCCTAACAGCGCGCCCCTGATTGTGCTGGGTTATGGCTTCTGGCATAGCCGCTTCAACGGTGACCCGGGGGTGGTGGGACGGGTGGTGCAGCTGAACAAGCACCCTTTCACGATTGTCGGCGTGGCGCCGCCCGAGTTTCACGGAACCCTGATGTTCTTCACTCCCGATTTCTACGTTCCCCTCGTGAACCAGCAGCAGGTTGACGGGGTGAGCTGGCTCAATGAGCGCTCCACGCGTGCGGTCTTTGAAGTCCTCGGCCATCTGAAACCCGGCGTCACACCGGCGCAGGCGACTGCAGACCTGGACGCGATCGGCGCGTGGCTGCACAACACGTATCCGAAAGAGGACGACACGCGGACTTTCAGCCTGGTCAGTCCGTGGCTGCACGGTAATTTCTTTCTACCGGCGATGCGGGCGTTTCTGGTGGGACTGATGCTGCTCTCCGGGCTCATTTTGCTGGCGGCCTGCGCTAACCTTGGAAGCCTTTTCGCCGCGCGCGCAGCCGATCGGTCACGCGAAATTGCCCTGCGCATCGCGCTGGGCTCCAGCCGGACGCGGATTCTTCGCCAGTTGCTCAGCGAAGCTGTCCTGATCGCGCTCGTCGGCGGCGCCCTCGGGCTGGGTGGCAGCGTGGTGCTGCTCACCCGGCTCAGCTCCTGGCACCCGTTCCCTCAATATCCCATGACGATTCCAGTGAATCCGGACGCGACCGTCTACGGCTTAGCCCTGCTGCTCAGTATCGCAGCTGGATTTCTGTTTGGCGCTGTCCCGGTCCGCCAGGTGCTCGCGGCCAGTCCGTATGAAGTCGTCAAAGCAGGATCGGCCGCCGGAGTGGGCCGGCGCGTCACGGCACGCGATGTCTTGCTGGTGGTGCAGATCGCCATTTGCGCTGTGCTGGTAACCGCATCCCTGGTGGCCGTGCGCGGCCTCGGGCGCTCCCTCGGCACCAATTTCGGCTTTGAGCCGCGCAACGCGATGCTGGTCGAAACCCAGCTGTCCATGGCCGGCTATCAAGGCGACACCGCTGCCGCGATGCAGAAGAGGATGGCTGACGCGATCAGGAGCGTTCCCGGAGTCACGAACGTCGGGCTGGTCAGCATCCCGCCCATGCATATGGGGTGGGCGCTCGCAACGATCTTCAGCGACAAGGCAACAGACTTTCGGCCGTCGAATGCCGAGGGCGAGGCCATCCTCTACGGGATTTCGCCGGATTATCTCCAGGCTGCCCGGACTTCCCTGCTCGCCGGACGCAACTTTACCGAGCATGACGATAAAAATGCGCCGCGGGTAGTGATCGTCAACCAGGAATTCGCCCGCAAATTCTTCAGCTCCGCGACGGCGGTCCTGGGCAGCTATTACAAGCTCGACGACGGTTCGCGTGTCCAGATCGTGGGCGTGGTTGAAGATGGCAAGTACACCGCCAACGTCGCCGAAGAACCGCAGGCCGCCATGTTCCGCCCCTTGCTGCAGGCTCCCGAAAACGACACCTGGCTGGTGGTGCGATCGATCCGCGATACCGGGGAGCTGGCCGCAGCCGTGCGGGCCGCTTTCCGCAACCTCGATGACGGACTGCCTGCGTTCATCCAGACCTGGAACGAAGAAATGAATGGGGCCCTCTTTCCTTCGCGCGTGGCCACCGCCTCGCTGGGCGTGCTGGGGCTGATGGGCGCCATGCTTTCGATCACCGGCATCTTCGGCATGGCCGCCTACTCGGTAAGCCGGCGGCTGCGCGAGCTGGGAATTCGCATCGCCCTCGGCGCGCAGCGGCGCGAGGTGCTGGCGGCAGCGCTGGGCCGCGCGATCCGGCTGCTGGCGCTCGGTTCGCTGGCCGGGCTCGTGCTCGGACTCCTGGCCAGCCGCGTTCTCTCGCATATCGTCTACCAGGCGACGCCGCGCGATCCGCTGGTATTGGCCGGCGTCGTTGTGGCCATGGCGCTGCTCGGCCTCGTCGCCACCTGGCTGCCCGCGCAGCGCGCTCTCTCCACTGATCCGCTCGCGTTGCTGAGAGAACAGTGAGAAACGTGAGCATTCGGCGCTCGGAAAAGCGGCCAGTTGACGGCGGGCGGCTGCCAGTTGCCAGTGGCCCGGAATGAGCTGCCCGCTGTTCAGCCGCCTTCGGCCGATTCCCAAATTCATTGGAACCGGGGCGCGGGTGTTTGCGTATCTCCCCTTGACAGCTTAGGAGAGTGGCGCTAATCTCCTAAGCAAATTAGGAGGGCCTATGCAACCCTTCGCCTGGCTTCGCTCTCTTTCCGCTAAGTTCTTCCACCGCTCCCGAACCGAACAGGACATCGACGACGAGCTTGGCTCGCACCTGAGCGCCCGCGCCGACGACCTGGTGCGCGCCGGGGTCGAGCCTGCAACCGCTGCGCGCCGCGCTCGCATCGAGTTCGGCGGTTACGAGAAATACCGCGCCGAGTCGCACGAAGCCATGGGCGGCAATTTCATCGAAACCCTCCTTCAGGACCTCCGCTTCAGCCTGCGCGTGCTCCTCAAGTCGCCTGGCTTCGCCATCACCGCCATCGTGACCCTAGCTCTTGCGGTTGGCGCCAATGCGGTGGTCTTCGGCCTGCTCAACGCGCTCATCCTGCGTCCACTCGACCTGCCTCGCTACGAGAGCCTTTACGCGCTGGAGCATGAGGACGACTACGGCTTCCAGTCGTATCCCAGCTATGTCGATGTGCGCGATCGCAATCGCAGCTTCGAGTCGCTGGCGGCGTTCTCGATCACCGAAGAGACGCTGGACCCGGGCAACAACCCCACCGCCTCCTTTGTGTATGAAACCAGCGGCAACTACTTCAACGTGCTCGGCCAGCAGCCGTTTCTGGGACGTTTCTACAACCAGTCCGACGAGCGCGGGCCAGGCAGCGCTCCGTATGCTGTTCTCAGCTATTCGTACTGGCACACGCGTTTCGCCGACGACCGCAGCGTGATCGGCCGCGTGGTCCAGATCAACAAGCATCCGTTCACGATTCTGGGAGTCGCGCAGCCCAGGTTTCACGGCACCCTGATGTTCTTCTCGCCGGATTTCTATTTGCCCATGGTTGAGCAGCCGGTGATCGATGGCTGGAACGGTCTGGATCCGCGCGGCAACCGCTGGGTGTTCGAGACGCTGGGCCATCTGAAGCCGGGAGTGACAACGGCGCAGGCGGCGGCTGATGTGAATGCGATCGGCGCCTACCTCGAGCGCACGTATCCCAAAGATGAGGGACATAAGCAATACACGCTGGCGCGCCCCGGGCTCTATGGGAACTTCATGGGCCGGCCGGTAAAAGGATTTGTCACCGGCCTGACGCTGCTGGCCGGACTCATCCTGCTGGCGGCGTGCGCAAATCTCGGCAGCCTGTTTGCCGCGCGCGCTGCGGACCGCTCGCGCGAAATTGCGCTGCGCCTCGCGCTGGGTTCCAGCCGTACCCGCATCCTGCGTCAGCTCATGAGCGAGGCCACCATGGTCTCGCTTATCGGCGGTGTGCTCGGTCTGGCCGCCAGCATCGTGCTGCTCCATCGCCTGGCGGGCTGGCAGCCCTTCGGCAGGTTTCCGATCAACGTACCGGTGACTCCGGATGCCAGGGTCTACGTTGTGGCGCTGGCGCTGGCCGTGGTCAGCGGATTCCTCTTCGGCATCGTGCCGGTTCGCCAGGTGATGCGAGCCAACCCATACGAGATTGTCAAAGCGGGGGCTTCCAGCGGGCTGGGCCGCCGCGTTGGCCTGCGCGACCTGCTGCTCATGGCGCAGATCGCGGTATGCGCCGTGCTGGTCACCTGCTCTCTGGTCGCAGTGCGCGGCCTGGTGCGCGCCATGACCAGCCATTTTGGATTCGAACCGAAAGGCGCGATGGTCCTGCGCGCCAATCTGACTGCCGCGGGCTATGTGGGCGACACGGTTGTGCCGCCGATGCAAAAGCGCATCATCGAGGCACTGGAATCGATTCCCGGAGTCGAGGCCGCCGCCACCGTCAACACCCCTCCGCTGAGCACCGGCAGCGAACGCAGGAATGTGTACCGCGATCAGACCCGCGACCTGCGCGCAGCCAATTCCGCCGGCCTGGTTTTCATGTACGTCGTCTCACCGCATTATTTTGAGGCGGCCCAGACGCGCCTGATGGCTGGCCGTGTATTCACCGATCACGACGACCTGAAAGCGCCGAAGGTGGCAATCGTGAATGAGGAGTTCGCGCGCAGAATTCTGGGCTCGGTACGCGACGGAGTCGGACGCTTTTACCGCATGGACGACGGCTTGCGCGTCCAGGTGGTGGGCATCGTCGAAGACGGTAAATATCAGAGCCTTACCGAAACGCAACAGCCGGCTATGTTCCTGCCGGTGCTGGAAAAACCGTGGTCGGAAACCTCGCTCATCGTGCGCTCCAGCCGCGATCCTGCTCAGGTGGCGGATACGATTCGCGGAAAACTGCGGCAAATCGATGCGGGACTGTACATCGACACCCACACGTGGGACCAGGTCATGAACGCCGTGCTGTTTCCTTCCCGCATGGCCACTGCCTCCCTGGGCGTGCTGGGCCTGATGGGCGCAATGCTCTCCATTACCGGCATCTTCGGCATGGCCGCTTACTCGGTCAGCCGGCGGCTGCGCGAGCTGGGGATTCGCATCGCCCTGGGCGCGCAGCGGCGTGAGGTGCTGGGCGCCGCGCTGGGCCGCGCGCTCAAACTGCTCGCGGCTGGTTCGGCGGTGGGACTTGTGCTGGGACTCTTGTCGGCGCGCCTGCTGGCCTTCATCGTGTATGGAGCAACCGCGCGCGACCCGCTGGTGCTGGCCGGCGTGGTCGCGGCGATGGCGATGCTGGGCCTGATCGCAACATGGCTGCCGGCGCAGCGCGCGCTCTCCGCCGATCCGCTGGCGCTTTTGCGAGAGCAGTAAAAAAGGCAGCGTTCGGCGCTCAGCGTTCAGAAAGACAGCCGGTAGCCGGTGGCCTGTAGCTGTTAGCTAACTGCCAGGCCGGCACTTCGCGAGCGGCGTAGAATACGCCATGCGCAGAAGAGACTTCCTTGCCGGGGTCGCAGGCGCGGCCGTCGCAGCCGCAGCGGGAACAGCCGATGGCCTGGCGGAAAGGGCGCGCCGGTTCGGGGAGCGCAGCGCGGCGCAGCCCGATCCGAGTGCCCAGCCGCAGACATCGCCGGCCCAACAGCATCTCCACCCGATGGCCATCGGACTCATCATTCAGCCCGCCAATGGAGCTGAAGATGCGTTTCGCCGCGTGCACGAAGTGGGGATGACCAACTGCTTCCTCTCGCTCGACGGCTATCTGGGCAAGATGACGCCGTCGTTGGCCGATGAGCTGAACAGCCTGCTCGGAAAATACGAGTTGATTGCCACGGCGGCCGAAGTCGTCCGCCCCGAGCCACTGGTGTGGGATTTTCTGCGCGGGCCTTCCACCATCGGCCTCGTTCCCCGAGCCACGCGTCAGGCGCGGATGGATGCGCTGAAGCAGACGTCGGATTTTGCGAAGCGCCTCGGCATCGACCGCGTGCAGACCCACTGCGGCTTCATCCCCGAAGACCCCGCTGATCCGTTATATGAGGAGGCGGTGACGGCCATTCGCGAAGTGGCGCAGCACTGCGCGGGCAATGGGCAGATGTTTTTGATGGAAACCGGCCAGGAGACGCCGACGACCATGTCGCGCGCCATCAAAGACGTTGACCAGCCCAATCTCGGCGTCGGTCTCGACACCGCGAACCTCATTCTCTACGGAAAGGCCAACCCCGTCGATGCGGTCGACATCATCGGCCCGCACGTGCGCTCGATCCACGCCAAAGACGGCAAGTGGCCGACCGATCCGATGAAGCTCGGCGAAGAAGTACTCATCGGAACCGGCCTCGTCGACTTTGAGAAGGTCTTCACCAAACTGCATCGCCTCGGCTACGCCGGCGCGGTCACCATCGAACGCGAGACGTCGGGTCCACAACAGATTGAAGATGTGCGCCAGGAGAAGGTTTATCTGGAGCGGATTCTCGAGAAGGTGATGAGCGGCGATCGCGAAATGGCGAGGAACAGGGAGTAGGGAGTAGGGATTAGGGATTAGGGATTAGGAATGGATCGGAGAGAATTCATCGGCGGAACGGCGGCGTCGGGAGTGATGTTTCTGAAATCGCGCACAGCCTTTGGATATGAGGCCAACTCGGCGGTGCGGATCGGCCTGCTCGGTTGCGGGAGTCGTGGCACCACGGTGGCGACATCCTTCGCGAAGAACACGCCGGCGCGGATTGTCGCGCTCGCGGATCTGTTTCCCGATCAGCTGGCCGCAGGCAAGGCGCATTTCGACGAGGTGAATGCCTCGCTGGGCGTGCCCGCCATCGATCCGAGCCTGATGTTTCGAGGCCCGCATGCGTTTGAGGAACTGGCCGCCTCGCAGAGTGTCGACTCGATACAGATTTCCACGCCGCCCTGGTTCCACGTCGAGCATCTCGACGCCGCCATCGCCGGCGGCAAGCATGCTTACTGCGAAAAGCCGCTTGGCGTCGATGTCGCGCAGGCTAAACGCGCGCTTGAAATCGGCAAACGTGCCGAGGGCAAGGTCAGCCTCGATGTCGGATTCCAGGTCCGCTCCGCTCCACCCATTGCCGAAGTGGTGCGCCGCATCCACCAGGGCGATTTGGGCAAGCTGGTCTCGATCGAGGCGCACTACAACGCGCCCAACGCGGTCAGCCACTCGGGTGCCAACTGGTCCGCTGATGAGTTTCGCCTGCGCAACTGGCTGTGGGATCGCGTGCTGAGCGGTGACATTATTGTTGAGCAGAACATTCACGTCATCGACCTGTGCAACTGGATCATCGGCAGCCATCCGCTGAAGGCCGTGGCCACCGGTGGCCGCAATGCGGCTGGCGGTCACGGAGACATGAAGGGCAACACCTGGGATAACTACGCGGTCATCTACATCTATCCCGACGACGTGCGGCTCATTTTTGCCTCGACACAGTGGGGTAGCAACGGATACTTCGACGTCACAGAGAGAATCTTCGGCGAGAAAGGCCTTGCCGAGGCGCCGTACTCGGGCCCGGTGCGGATCATTGGCGAAAATGCGTGGAGCTGGACCGAGCCAGCGTCTCCGGGCAACCCACCGCAGGGCGCGCAGGCCTTCGCCGCCAACGGCGCGTTCAACGACAATCTGCAGTTTGCGGACCGCGAGAAGGATCGCGCCTTCATCGACAGCATCGTGTCGGGCAAGTTCCACAACCAGGTTGAGGACGGTGTGGACAGCGCGCTGAGTGCGATGCTGGGCCGCGAAGCGGGTCGGCGCGGGCATGAAACCACCTGGGAGGAGCAGCTGAAGCACGGCGAGCAGTTCACGATGAACATCGACCTGAAGCAGTTCGCGTGAAGCAGAGGGTACCTGGTCGCCGAGCACTCCACCACAGAGGACACAGAGAGCACAGAGGTAGCTGGGAAAACCTCTGACCGCATTTCGCTGCCGGCTACTGGCTACCGGCTACAGGCCGCCTCTACTGCCCCATCAGCGGCAGCTGGCGGTGGTTGAACTGGTTCGGCGCGGCCTGATCCTTTAACCAGCTGAGCGTTGCGGCGCGGTTCTCCCGGGTGCGCAGATCCAGCGTCGCCTCAATCTCGTCGATCTCGCGGCGATTCTCGGCCAGCGCGGCCTGGCGTTCATCGTTGTCGCCAATCCACAGCAGGTTATCGGGCGTGGGCATAGAGCTGTGCATCAGCTGCTTTGCCTGGCGCAGCGCTCTCTGCAAAGCGCTGGTCGGCACACGACTCGGATCCTGCCAGGCATCTTCGAGAAGATCGAGCTGCAGCTGTTTGTTCCAAGAACTGCACAAACCCTCCATCATCATGCGGGTAATGACCGCCGCGTCTGAGACGCTACTCGTATCGGGATCCTCGGCGATCAAATGCACCTTGGCTCGGATGGCATCATCGCCGATCAAATACGCAATGCTCTGAGCGTCGTTGCTGCGTTCAGCTTCGAGATCATGGCGGTGTACAGGGTCGGCGTTCACCTGTTCGTGGTTCAGCTCTCCGATGCGCCCGGACAACTTTGCAACAAGCGCGGCTTCATCCTGGGGTGCGCGTTCGGGAAGAATGTCGATCCCGAGAGAGTTGGTTTCGCATGGATAGCATTCGCCAGGCCGGTAGCCGGCGGGCGTTTGCGTCAGCAGCCGTGTGGTCACAACCGTCAGTTCGTAATGCGTCGGGTACAGAAACGTCACAGTATGGTTGATCAAAATGGGCACGCGGATCGGCGCGCCGGCGAAAGGCGTTTGCGTCCCGGAAGGCGGGATGTAAAAGGCGGCGTCGTGCGTCCGCAGCCATCCATCGAGGGGTTCAAGAACCACCGCATCCGGCCCCGGAAGAAACCACGTCGGGCTGGTCATGACCGCATCGCTGGCCGAACCCCCAGTGAAAACCAGGTCCACAACGACGGGATCGCCCAGCCGAAACCGCGTTTGCCCGTCATGCGGCTCGAGGCGAACCGAGGCCCCGTTCTGGCTCGAAACAGGATTCTGGGCTGCAACCACCCCTCCCAACCCCAAAACCGCAACCGATGTGACCAGTAACCTCCGCATTGGCAAGTCCTTTCTCTTCTGCGAAATACTCTACTCTCTTCATGGGATGCACCGGGGTTGGCCGCGTTTTTCTCTTGACACATATATATATTGAACGCTATATATCTTGTTCATGACAGAAGCCGGGATCCAAGCCTTTCTCCCCCTCAAAACGCAGTGGTTCCACATCCTGCTCTCCCTTGCTGGCGAAGAGCAACACGGCTACGGCATTATGCAGCAGGTTCTCGAGCGCACCATGGGCAAAGTGCGCTTGTGGCCGGCGACGCTTTACGGATCCATCAAGCGGCTCATCGAGGCCGACCTCATCGAGGAGTCGAACACCCGTCCCGCGCCCGAAGTCGACGATGCCCGCCGCCGCTACTATCGGCTCACTCCCCTTGGCCGCGAGGTGCTCGACGCCGAGTGTGAGCGCCTGCAGGAGTTGGTTCGAGCGATTCAAACGAAACGCGCAGTAGTGACGGAGTAAGAGCATGACCATGACATGGCGGTCCACTTACCGGCGGCTGGCGCAGGCCTTCCCGCACGAGTTCAAGCTTGCCTACGGCGACGAGATGCTCCAGACCGGCGACGACGCCATCGACCACATCGCGAAACGTCACGGCATCCTCGGCCTGGTGCGCCTCATGTTCGACCTGCTGCTCCGCCTGCCCATCGAATACCTGAACGAGATGCGCCGCGACATCCCCTATGCGATACGCTCGCTGATCAAGTCGCCGGGCTACGCCGTGGTCGGCATCGTCTCCATGGGACTCGGCATCGGACTCACCACCAACGTCTACAGCTCCGCGTGGGTGCTGCTGACGCGCCAACTGCCGGGAGCCGCGAACGCCAGCCGGCTGCAGACGGCGGAGAAACCCGTCTCGTACTCCTACATCGAGCAATACCGCGAAGAGAAGAGCCTGTTTACTGGCGTCGCCGCAATGCAGACACCGGTTCAGTTCAGCATCGGACTGCCGGGCAGCCCAGGGACAAAACCCGAGCGCGTCTTCGGCCAGATCGTTTCGCCCGACTATTTTGCAGTACTCGGCATGAATGCCCAGCGCGGACGCCTTCTCAGTGTCGATGAAGATAAGCAGGGCGAATCGCCCGTCCTGGTCATCAGCGATCGCTTCTGGCACAGCCGGTTCAACGCCGATCCCGACATCGTCGGCCAAACCATTCGCGTGAACGGGCAAAACGCCACCATTGTCGGCATCACGCCGCCGAAGTTCGACGGCGCGCTGGCCCCCAATCCCACCGAGATGTTTGTGCCCACTACCGCGCCCGCCACGATGGTTCCCGAGTTGGCCAACGACGTTCTCCATCAACGCAACGCCAGGGTCTTCGCCGCGCTTTTTTCGCTCGCGCCCGGCGTCTCTGTGGATCGCGCCGAAGCGGCCCTCGATGGCATCACCCGCCGGCTCGACAAGCTCGACCCGATGGCGCCGTCTGAGGCTAACAAGGCCAAACGCGTCGTCCTGATCGGAGCCAGCACGCGCGTGCCCGTCCCTCGCCAGTTCAGGCCCGTGATTGAAGGGTTCTACATCATCCTCATGGCAGCCGTTACGGCCATCGCCTGCCTCAACCTGGCGACGATGCTGCTGGCGCGCGGCGCGAATCGCCGCCGCGAACTGGCCATCCGTCTCGGCGTGGGCGCCAGCCGCTTCCGGATCATCCGCCAAATGGTGAGCGAA
The DNA here is from genome assembly GCA_963788905.1 of uncultured Acidobacteriaceae bacterium. GTDB lineage: Bacteria > Acidobacteriota > Terriglobia > Terriglobales > Acidobacteriaceae > Palsa-343. The sequence continues at coordinate 43,818 of CAWBIO010000006.1, read as the reverse complement.
GGGATGCTGCTCTCGCTGGTGGGCGGAACCGCCGGATTCGCGCTGGCATGGGGTCTCTGGCTGCTCAACGACCACGTCAAACTCCCCGCCGGGGCGCCCCTGATGCCCGACCGCACGCTGGACTGGCACGCGGTGCTCTTTGCCTTCGTCCTCGCCGTACTCTCCGGTATTGCGTTCAGCGTCCTGCCGGCCTTCTCCGCCACCAAAACCGACGTCGCCACCGCGCTCAAGGAAGGCGCGGCTCTGCAATTGTCCGGGCACAAACGCTTCGGACTGCGCAATCTCGCCATGGGCGCGCAGGTAGCCGGCTCGCTCATGCTGCTGCTGGTCACCGGCTTTCTGGTTTTGGGCATCATGCGCAGCAACAGCCTCCAAACCAGGTTCGATCAGAAGACCATGGTGTTCCTCGCCGTCGATCCGGTGCGCGACGGCTACTCTCCGGAAAAGGCGCAGCAGTTCTTCGACCAGCTGCCCACACGCCTCAGCGCCTCGCGCCAGGTGCCGATCTTCGCCCTCGCGGCACAGCCGCCGTTCCTCAACACCGGCGACGCGGAGGACCACGAAATGACCGTCGAGAGCTCGCACATCCAGAGTGGCGCCACGGAAGAAAAAGTCGGCGCGGGCTACTTTGCCGCCATCAGCGAGCCGGTGCTTGCCGGCCGCGAATTCGACGACCGCGATCAGCGCATCGACACCGGAGCGGACGGCAACGCTGCAACTGTTGCCCTCCCCCTCGTCCTCAATCAAAAGGCTGCGCGTGCGCTCTTCCCCAGCGGCAGCAGCATTGGCCAGCGCATCCGCGATGCACGGCGCGTCTACGAGGTCATCGGCATCGTTCCCGATCTTAAGGACGCAACGGGCATGACGCAGCCTACCGCCTACGTGCCGCTCACCCAACACGACTTCGCCCAGCCGCCGGCCGGCGGCATCACCATCATCGCGCGCTCGCACTCGGCCGCCGATGCGCTCATCGCCGTCAAGAGCGTTATCGCTTCCATGGATCCCAACATCACGGTCTACAACGCGCAAACCCTCGGCGAATTCCTCGAGTCCATGCGAGCCGCGATGCGCACCGCTCTGCGGACTTTCGGGGGCATCGGTCTGTTCGGCCTCATCCTCTCCGCGGTCGGCCTGGCCGGCGTCACCGGCTATGCCGTTGCGCAGCGCCGCAAGGAAATCGGCATCCGCATGGCGCTGGGCGCGCGTAAAAGCCAGGTGCTCAGCCTGGTGCTGCGCGAAGGCCTCGGCCTCATTGTGTGCGGCTCGATCATCGGATTCCTGGGCGCCGTCGCGGTCGCGCGCATGGTCTCGGCTCTGGCGAAAGAATTCGCTGATGCCTTCCAGATTGGGGTCGGAGATCCGCGCCTGCTGATTGGCGCACCGCTGCTGCTGGCCGGAATCGCGCTGCTGGCCTGCTACATTCCCGCGCGCCGCGCCACCGAGATCGATCCGCTCAATGCCCTGCGCCAGGATTGAAGACAGCGTTCGGCGCTAGGCGTTCAGCGTTCAGACAAGCCGTCGCAGTCAGGCTGGAAGCTCGGACATCTGGTTCTCATAAAGCATGAGCATGCGCAGGATCTTCGTCGCTTTTCTGGCCCTTCCTGGGCTGGCGCTCGCGCAGGCTGCATCGCACGCCGCCGATGCGCCCCTTCCCAACCCCGGCGACCTGCTTCGGCGCGCCATCGCCAATGAGGCGAAGCTGGCCGCCGAGCAGGAACGGTACGAATGCCGGGTCAGTGACGAAGCAGCAGAGATGGACGGGAAGGGGAAGGTGAAGAAGACGGAGACTGAGGTCAAGGAGCAGTTCTACGTGAACGGAGTGGAGGTGGACCGCACGCTCACGAAGGACGGCAAGGACCTGACGCCTGAGCAGACAAAAAAAGAAAACGAACGCGTGATGAAGGCGACGCTCAAGTACACCAATCAGGCAACGGCGAAAAAGGAAACCGACAAACAGAATAAAGAGATGCAGGAGATGCTGTCGGCGATGATGCTGACCAACGGCCATCGCGAGCAGGTGGACGGCCGCAGTGTTTTGTATTACGACATCGTGCCCAACCCGAAGTTTCAGGCGAAGAACATCCAGCAGCGCTTCGCTCAGGTGATGCAGGGCAGAATCTCTGTCGATGAGGCCACCGGCGAACCGGTGGACATCAACATCAAATCGACACAGGATCTGAAGATCGCCGGCGGCGTGCTCGCGAATCTCCACAAAGGATTCTGGATTCACGTGCACGACCACGAGCAGCCCGACGGAGTTTGGCTGACCGATTTGGCAGAAGGATCGGGCGATGCGCGCGCGGCGCTCTTTTTTCATCCTTATTTCCGCTTCAGGGAAACCACCGGGGACTGCCACCTCTATTCGACGTCGGCGACCCAGGTCGGCCAGGCAAAGGTTGTAAAGTAGGTTCGGCATCGATTCCAGAGAGAAGACCCGTGCAGAACCAGTGCAAACAACCGCAGGGCTGGCTCGGCCGCCTGCTTCTGCGCAACATGAATCAGCGGCACTCTCCGCTCACCGACTGGGGCCTGTCTCACATCTCTGTCGGCCCGCGCGATACCGTCCTCGACATTGGCTGCGGCGGCGGCCGCACCATCGGCAAACTCGCTGCCGCGGCTGCCCAGGGAAAAGTCTTCGGCATCGATCACTCCGAAGCGAGCGTGGCCACTTCCACCAAAACTAACGAGAAGCTCATCCAGGAAGGCCGCGTCGAAATCCGCCGTGGCTCGGTCTCTGAGCTACCCTTTCGCGACGGCACCTTCGACCTCGTGACCGCTGTCGAAACCCACTTCTTCTGGCCCAACCTGCCCGGCGACGTCCGCGAAGTCTTTCGCGTCGTCAAACCCGGAGGCCGGTTCATCCTCGTCGCTGAGGTCTACCGTGGCGCGCCGACTCTGGTCAGCAGACTCGCGGAAAAGAACCAGCATCTGTCGACCATGGCGCTCCTCACTCCTGAAGAGCACCGCCAGTTGCTCGAACAGGCCGGCTTCACCAACGTCGGGGTCGATACCAATCCCTCTCGCGGCTGGATCTGCGCCTTCGGCACGCGTTGAGGACTTCCCTTTCCCGCACTCCGTTCGATCCTTGCAACGTGAGAGCCAGCTACCAGCCCCGCTTCCAGCTACCAGCTACTTGTTCGGCTGGAAAAGCGCAAGGCGCACATGCCACTCCGTCGACTTGCCGGGATCGAGGGTCACCATGCCGGTGTTCATGCTGCCCCATTCTTTCCCGAACGGATCGCCGAAGTTGTACTGCTCCTCGATGGCGGCGAGCTGCCGCGTCGGCGGGGCATAAACCTGGACCGTCCGCAGCTCCGGCGACAGGCCGAGGATGTGGATGCCATAGTTGCTGGCCGGATCGGCCAGAGTAACGTCGACAGCGCCGTTGGTCCGCTGGAGCTTCGACCAGTTGTCGTCGAGCATGATGTCATCCAGCGCTTTGCCGCCCGGTGCGGTGAAGTCGTACTTGGTTCCCTTTACCGGCATCAGGTCGCCGGTGGGGAAAACATCCTCGTAGTTATTGATGGCCGCGACCTGGGTGGCCGGAACGTGCAGCAACGCCTGCTTGCGGTCGCCGCTGGGCACCGCAAACCAGGGGTGCCAGCCGATGGCCATTGGCTCGGGATCTTTGCCGACATTCTTCGCGACCACGATACAGTCGACCGCCTGGCCGGTGAGCGAGATGACGAAGCTCACGTCGGTTTGCGAAAGCCAGTGGCCGCCGAAGTCGCCGGCATGGATCACGCCGGTCAGTGACTGGCCGTCAGCGATGGACTGGGTCTGCACATCCTGGGCCTGCAAAGCGAGGATCAGGCCGTGCATGGCATGCAGATCCTTGGTGGGGTCGGCGCTCGAGTGCCAGTTGGCCGGCAGGGTGATGGTTTTGCCGTGCCATTTGGTGGTAACGGTTTTGCCGTCGGCGGAAACCGGCCCGATGATGCGGTTGGGATAGGGCACGAGGAACGCGCCGCCGAAGCTGAAGCTGGCGTTGCCGTTCTGGTCGTCAGGGCCGCCATTCAGTTTCGCGGCAGCTTCTTCGAGCGTGGGCGAGGCAAAGATGGGGATTTCGCCTTTGCCGGGAACATTGGCGGTGATCTGGAAAACATTCATGCCGCGGCCGGGGAAGACGGTCACGGAGAGGAACTCCATCTGCTGGCCGTTGCTGGTAGCCGCGCGGGTGAGTTTCATCACCGGCTGGCCGCCGATCTGCGGCACGGGTGGCTGCGCGGGCTGGCTGGCGGCGGGGGCGGGCTGCGACTTGCTGCAACCGGAAAGGATGGTGACAAGAGCGACGGCAAACGATGCGGCAAAAATCCTGGAACGGACAAACATGAAGATCGTCTCCCTGAAAAACGCAGACTTGGTAAACGCTTTCTAAGCGCACCCATTCTACGCCTGGAAACCAGCCGGTTCGCGGCTTCTACAATCGGGTTGTGGGTCAGGTTATTCCAATTGTTGGCAACGAGGTTTCGCCGCTCAATGTGCTTCACCAGCGGGTGATCGCCTGCGAGCGCTGCGCGCGGCTCCGTGAGCACTGTACCGCGGTCGCGAAGAAGAAACGCCGCGCGTATGCCGCGTGGGATTATTGGGGAAAACCAGTTCCGTCGTTTGGCGATCCGCAGGCGCGCGTGCTGTTCGTCGGCCTTGCCCCCGGCGCGCACGGATCGAACCGCACCGGGCGGCCGTTTACCGGCGACGGCTCGGGCGATTTCCTGTATCCGCTGCTGCACCGCGCGGGGTTCGCCTCGCAGCCAAACGCCATCCATCGCGACGACGGGATGGAGCTGCACGATGCGTGGATCACGGCGGTGGTGCGCTGCGCGCCGCCCGGCAACAAGCCGCTGCCGGAGGAGATCGCCAGGTGCGCGCCGTTTCTTGACGCCGAGATTGCAGCGCTCAGCGAGGTACGCGCCATTGTGTGCCTGGGAAAGATCGGCTTCGACGGCATTGTGGCGCACCTGCTGCGCACCGGCCAGATTGCGCGGCGGGGCGAACTGGAGTTTGGGCACGGCGTGGAGTATCGGATTCCGGGAAACCGCTGGCTGCTGGCCAGCTACCATCCATCGCTGCAGAACACGAATACCGGGAAGCTGACGCCCGCGATGATGCTGCGGGTGTTTCGCCGGGCGCGCCAGCTGGCCGGGTTGCCTCGTTAATCATCGCGGCGGCGGACATCTGTCCCGCGTCTTCGCCGCATCCAGGTGTAGAGCCAGGGAGCGGCAAAGACTCCCGCGCTAAGGGGAATGATCGATGATTACGATTCTGCTGATTGTTTTGATCCTGATGTTGATCGGCGCATTTCCGGCATGGCCGTATAGCCGGAGCTGGGGCTACTACCCGAGCGGCGGACTGGGACTGGTCCTGCTGATCGTGGTGGTGCTGATGTTGCTGCGGGTGTTCTGAAGGACGAGGGGCGGCGAGGCGGGAGGCCGGGATACGGCAACGTGGGATCGTATGTCTGCGGAATTCCAGCGCCACAACCTCCACAGAGTATTCGCGTTATCCTTTTGCCCATGATGTCGCCGTGGGTGGCGTTGAGAAGGCACAATGGTGCTAGACTCTGGAGCAAAACCGCCACAACGGGGAAAACGGATGACCATTGCGCGCAAATGTGCCCTTCCCACACTTATAAGCCTGTGTGCCGCGTTTTATTGCGTGGTACCTTCCGCAGCTGGGCAGATTGCCTGGATCGCAGATGATGGCAACCTGTACACGGTCGATCTCCGATCCAATCCACCCGCGCGAAGCCAGCTGATCCCAAATGCCAGGGCTTATAAGGTGGTGGTGGCGCCGGGGGGGGCAAAAGCCTGGACCGTGGATTCGACAGAACTACTTCAGGCCATTGACGGCGTGCAGGTGAGGCAGCTTAACCTACCCGTTTGGCGAGGCGGCGGCGGCATCGCCATTACGCCCGATGCAGCAAGAGCCTATCTTCCTGTGGGCAACGGCGTAACTCCGGTCGACTTAGTTACTCCGGGGCCAAACTGGGCGATGCCCGCCATTCCCGGCTTTACAACGCCGTGGGACATTGTGATCACGCCCGACGGAAAAAGAGCCTATGTGAGCGACCCTGGCGCTAACAAGGTCGTAGAACTCGACATCACAAGGTACCAGGACAACGTACGCAGGACCTTTGTGGTTTCGGGGCCGAGAGCACTCGCAATTACGCCGGACGCAAAGAAGCTTTATGCCGCCGGCTCCGGGTCGCCGCCAACGGTAACGCCCATCGATCTGACGACCGGCACCGTTTCTGCTGCCATCGTCTTCGCTGATGCCGCGGCCGGTTCGATTGCCGGGCAATTAGCTGTCGATCCTGCTGGACGGACCCTGTATGTCGGTGGAGATAACCATCTTCTGGTGCTCAGCACCGCGAACAACCATGAAGACAGCCCCATCCCCCTGAATCTGGCGGGAAGTCCTTTGCCCACTGTGACAGCCGTGACTATGTCACCGGACGGCACAATTGTGTATGCGGCGGCCGGGTCGAGCATCGTTCCCGTCTCGACGCAAAACGAGGAGGCAGGAGTGCCATTCGCAGGATTCACCAAAGTGACTTCGATTGCCTTCCCGCTTTCGCCCTACCGTGGTTACGATGCGAAAGTTTATTTTGTTGGCGATTCTGTGACCGCCGGCTTCGGATACTGTGGGTCGGCCGATGTGGGAATCATCCTGGGTTGTTCGATGAATGCCGAGTTCACCGATTCCTGGTGGAATGCGAACCAAAACAGTTTGGGCTACTGCGCTCCTCGCAAGGTTCCCGACGACCGTTGCTCGAACAACAACTACAACCCGCCCTGGAGTGGTCCCAACGGGGGCCTGTGGTCGCAGGGCGATAACGCACCGACGATCGCGTATTCCTATGTGATCGCGCGCGATCAGGCGGCGGCACCCAGCCGGGCCGAAGTCCGTAACTGGGCTATCACCGGCTCGGAACCCACACATTGGGACCCGGGTGGCTTATCGGAAGACGGCGTGATGCAGCAGGCGGGAATATTTGGCCCTCAGCTACAAAATATCCATAACAGCTACGTGGTGATGACACTGGGAGCCAATCCGCTGCTGGGTGATTACCTGCATGTCTATACGATCCCCGGGCTGGGGCTTCTGCAGCTTACAACCAAGGACTTTGACTGTGCCTCTACCACCCAGCCCAACGGCGAGGCTGCGCCGTTGACAACGGTCGAAGGCGGCGTGGGCGCATGCCTTCTGCAACAATGGGGGGCGGAACAACAAGCGGACCACTTGTTTAACGTCTATGACATGCTGCTCCGCAATGACAACCGCGTTCTGGTGGTCGGTTACCCATATGTGTGCCCGTGGTCCTTCGGCACCTGGCAGTCAACGGCGAATCTTGTTCTTGGCCCTTCCTCGGGAAATCGCTGCGATCAGCAGCTCACCCAGCCCGGTGGTGTCTCGCAGGAGGACCAGGCTTTCTATCTGGCCGATACGGCGAATGCCCTGATAAAATCGGTGGTCACGAGTCTTCGTAATCCGAACATCACTTTTCTTGCGCCATCAGCAGAGGGGAAGGTTCACCAACACTACGGGCCGGAGGGTCCATCGTGGGTCTTCGGCAACGACACGTGGATTCACCCGAGCGCAGAGGGCCATCGCGATCTCGCAAGCAGGGTCGAGGCACAGATGTGCCTCCTCTATCAGCACTGGTGCGGCAACGGAAATGGAACGGTGGCATGGTAAGCCAGCCGGAGTTATCTGGCTTCGCGCCGGAGTAATCGTCCGGTACAACGCCCCCATCAAGATTCACGTCGCGGCCCGACTCGATTCCTTGTTCGCGCCTATTGCGCTTTGGCCGCCAGACTGACGCTGCGCAAAATGAGTTCTTCACCGCGGATCGCATTAACGCCCTTACGGCGGAAGGCAACCTCCGCATGGGACGCCTTCATGGATTGGGTGGCTCGAAGGTGGAACATCCCCCGTCCGAAGGAGGCGTTAACTGGAGCGGGAGACCGGGATCGAACCGGCGACATTCAGCTTGGGAAATTGGCTGCAATCTGCAAACAAAGACTATAGCGTTTTTGTTCGCCTGTTCTGGCGATAGAAAACAGCCTGTTTTTCGATCCGAAATTTCCCGCGCCGCTTAATGGTGTTCAAACGGTGTTCTAGTACAGAGAAGCATATGGTGTGGAATCACGATCTCACCGGTTGATAATCTCGCCAAAGCCGGAAAGGCAGGCTAAGACTGCTTCGCCGGATCCGTCTGGCGATATGCAAGCGGAGCGAGGTCGAAGTCCAGACTGCGGCTTCATTATCTGCGGATCGATTGGTGTGCATCTACCAGGAGGATTCTGGTCCTGCAGATTCTCCCCTCGAGCATCTCTCGTTCAGTCCGAAGTCTGATTCCTTCGGCGACATCACGGTAAGCGTTCCTTGGACGCGGTTGGAGTAGTTCATCGCTGAGTCTCTCGATTTCCTGTAGCCTCGCGCTGTCTCGGGAGAGATTCGCTTCCAGTTCTTTAATGCTGGCTCGGTCGTTCACGGCATCACTCCTGATCGTGGAATCAGTCGATATCGGTGCAATCAGAGAGCCACATCCGAGCATCAATGACACGGATTGTGAATCCGCGGGAAGCTCCCCTAGCAGCAGATTCTTCAGAAAGAACCTTCTGCTTGTAGTGCAGATGCCTGCTCATCCTGTCGTTCTTTCGGCCGTCAAACAGGCCAACATTATCCCTACACCGTTTGTTGTTCGCGCGGCGGGGTCAAAATGCCTCGTTTCACGTAGTGGATGGTGAGCAGCATTTGCAACCCGATAAAAAGCGAGTAGGCGGCGAGCATGAGTACGAGAACGCCCTCGTCTTGTGCGCGGATAGCGGCAGCCGCCAACAGACAGCTAAAGAGCACCGCTATTCCGGACAGCGTGTACAGAGCGACTCTCACCGCAGTCGTTTCCTGCCAGCGAACAGCCAGGTCGATTTTGGCGATAGCGAGCAACAATGAATACGCGGCGACCAGCCAGCATGTCCCGCGGATATTTATAAAGAAGAGAATCAGGATGACAGCTGCGGCGGCCGCAATCGCGCTCAGCGAAAGTGCCCTGCGAATAATCGGGGTCCGATGAGTTCGCGTACCCGCCATGCAGATGACATCTGAAACTACGATGAAGAGCAAGGAAGTCATGATCAGCAAGAGCGCGAGCACTGTTCCGAAGACCATAGATAACCGGGCCGTCATGGTCGCGTGGACATAAAGTAATCCCAGTCCCAGCGCGACCATCACTGCGCCCTGAGCCACCATCCATCCCGTTCGTGTGCTCTCTTTCATGATTTGCCGGCCCCCCTTTTGCTCGCCTGTCTCTCAAACAGAGATTGCATTTTGGGGGCCGTTGCCAGGTTTCCAGCCGCCGTTGTGAAAATGGCGAGACTTCGTCATCTAATGATGGCCGCGAGCGATGCACTGGCGGAGTTCCGCCGGAAATCACGGTATCTGTTCGCGTCCGGACGGATGTGAACAAGCGAATGTCGTGTGGGCAGGCGATTTGTGTCCTTGGCGATTTCTGAAACGAGCTTTTGGCGATCCGGTTGCATCCTGAGGACACTGCCAGAATCGTTTGGCAAAAGCGGGAGGGTAATCTTATGAATCGTATTGTGGTGATTGTCTTTGATAAGGCCAGCGAGGCTGCCAAAGGACGAGACGCCCTCAAGAGCCTCGACAAGGACGAAAGCATCACGCTCTTTGGTTATGCCATTGTGACCAAAGACGCGGACTGCACGACCACCATCACCGAACAACATAAGCATCGGCATGCGCACAGAACCCCGAGCGGAACTGCCATCGAGACGGTCATCGCAATGCTGAACGGATCAGCCGCAGTTCCGGCGCCGACGGGAGATCTGCGAGGCGTGGGGCCGAACCAGGATGACCTGCAGGTGAATGCGGACTTTATCCGCGATGTGTCTCGTGTGTTTGTACCGGGCAAAACTGCGCTGTTAGCCGATATCGATGAAGAGTGGACTCCGTGGATCAACATTCGCATGGAGGAAATTGGAGGAATCGTCTTTCGTTGCCCGCTTACAGATGTTGAAGAGGCAGCTTGGCTCGATGACGTCGCTTCGATGAAGGCCGAAGTGTCCAGGCTGAGAGCCGAGCATGCCCGCTCGGATGCCGATCTCAAGGCCCGTTTGTATCAGAAGATCGATGCTCTCGACCGCCGAATTCAGCAGCGCCTGGAGACCGCAAACAAGCGGCGCGCGGTCGCGGTGGCCAAAGCGGAGGAGAGAGCGGACGCGCTGGAGAATGCGGCTCACCGAACGCGATGACTGCCGATATGCATGTCAACATCGTTCCGGCAATCATCGATGACACGGGAAGCGTGGTTTGATTATCGCGCGCCAGTGGGAGTTTTCGACTCCAGCGCCTCCTTGATGCCGGTGAGCCCCTGTTGAAGAGCTGTTAAGGCGCGGCTCACCGCGACGCTTCGAATGACCGACCCTTTGGGGCCGGTAAAGTCCCCGTGTTCCGATCCAAGGGCCTCGATGAGATAGAAGCCCTGCTGGTTCGGGTCGTTCGTTTCACGCACACAAACGGAAAGATCCAGAGCAGTCTGAAAATAGTGACTGGAATAAAGCTGTTTGCGTGCGATTGCGTTTGCTACCGGGTCGGCCGCACTGCCGCGCATGGTTACCATGTGGACGATCCGCAATGTCGGCTTTAGTCCAAACTTCACCTTCTCCCAGAAAAACGTCTCTTCGTAACTGGCCGGTTTGCCCCGAGGATAATCCAACAGGTAGTGATAGAAATCGGGTTCATGTTCGGCAAGTGCTCGGTCAGCGCTTAACAGAAAGGCGAATTGCTCGGGCACCGCGGTGGGATCCGGCTTGTCATTGTAGGTACCAAGTGCCCGATTGCCCTCGCGCTGGTAGGCAAGTACCCGTTCAAAAGCGCGCGACCGCAACAGCTGATTCACTTGCTCCTCGGCATTCGGAGAAGACCACTGGACAAGATGCTGGAACTCAGAGATCGAGGTAGCAGGCAGTTGAATGCGGCATTTGCCCGGCTGGCACTCTTTGAGTGCAGCGATATCATCGCTGTCTAAATTGAAGCCCTGCAGGTCAGACATTTGCGGCGGATCGGTAAAGACGCCGAGGGCCAGGTGACCCGGCATGTTTCGCAGTCGATCAAAATTGCGAGCATATTGAAAATAGGCTTCCGGAGCCGCGTGAATGTAGATAGCGCCGAACAGGAGCGTTTCCGAAGGTGAACGTGGGGGCAGCGCCTTTACAATGGGTCGCTCGCTTTGTATTGCAGCGACCTCCTTATCACTCAATCCGATGTCCTGGCGAAAGAAGCTCTCAAGCCTCGAATTCAGCTGTCGAGCTTGACCGGCTACGGTACAGATCAGGAACAGCCACAACACGAAAGGAGATGTTCTTTTGATCATGGTTTTAATTCCTGGCGTGAAGTCTGTATACCTGCAGCGTTCTTCATCCCGCGCTTGGCCCGCCGGCGCAAATAATAGAACAGTTCGCCTACAGCGGCGCCCACGGCCAGCACAATCAATATCAAGACCAACGCCCGATAATGCCGTGTAAAGAAGCCGACCATCGGCTGGCTGTAGATGCGCGCGAACCAGGCCACGATCAGGAATCGAAGCGTGCGTCCGGCGCTCAGCACAGAAAAGAATTGCTTCCGGGGGTACTGCAGGACTCCCGCGGTCATGATCACGGAAGTGAAGGGGAAAGGGGGAGGAAGGATCGAACCCACAAATATCGCGATGGCGCCATGTCTTGCAAACACATCGTATAGCTTCTTCGCTCGTTGCGGACCGAGCTTCTTCTCAAGGGTCTCCTGCCCGCCCTTCTCCGAGATCCGATAGGTAATGTATCCACCCATAACTTCGCCGATCGAGGCCATGAGCGCGAAATATGCCCACCAGGTGCTCTGGTGCGCTGACAACAGAATGACTGCCAGGTCCATGCTGCCCGGGGGTGCGGAGATGAAGGGAGTGTTGTCGAAGATGCCGAGCAAAACCAGACCTGGTCCGCCCAGGCGTTTTGCCCACTGCCATGCGGTGCCGGTACACACGAAATAAAGCAGGATTCCCGCAAGACCTGTTGGGGTGAACCACCTCGCGATGTCGAAATCGAACGTTTGCATGCGATAGCCCTCTCATGCGCGGGAAAAGAACCATTGCAGTGGGTCTCCCTTGTGCAGCACATTATGTCCGGTGCGCTCTCGCAGCAGAATGCGCTTCACTACCTCGACCAGCAAAAGATAGATGGCGGTGGCTAACAGAACATAGAGAAAATAGGAGACAGGCAGGGAGGTGAAACCCAGGACGGTCGCCAGTGCGCTGAAGGGCAGATAGAATCCGATCGCCACTACCGCAAAACACGTCGTCATCAGGGGAATGCTGGGGCGACTGCGCAAGGGGTTCTTCGCGGTTCGAATGACAAAGAGTACCAATGTCTGCGTTGCCAGAGACTCCACAAACCAACCAGTATGGAACTGTGCCTGATTCGCATGGAAGAAGTGCAGTAAAACGTAAAAGGTAAGAAAATCGAACAGCGAGCTTATCGGTCCAATCCAGACCATGAATTTCCTGATAATCCCGATATCCCACCGCTGAGGCTTTTCGAGGTACGTGTCGTCAACATTGTCTGTGGGAATAGTGATCTGCCCGACGTCGTAGAGAAGGTTGTTCAGCAGAATCTGCGTCGGCAACATGGGAAGGAATGGCAGAAACACCGAAGCAGCTGCCATGCTGAGCACATTGCCAAAATTGGAGCTTGTGCCCATCAGCAAATACTTCATGACGTTCCCGAAGGCCCTGCGTCCCTCGATAATCCCGTCATGCAGCACACGCAGGCCCGGCTCGATGAGAATGACGTCGGCGGCTTCGCGAGCTACATCCGCTGCGCTGGGCACGGAAATCCCAACATCCGCGGCATGCAGCGAAGGCGCGTCATTGATGCCGTCCCCCATGAATCCCACGGCGTGTCCATTATGTTTGAGGGCCAGGAGAATACGGTTCTTCTGCACGGGGGAGATACGAGCGAACGCGCGGGTCCGCTCCGCAACCCGCGCCAAAGCGGGATCCGTCGTGCGATCCAGTTCGTCGCCCGTCACAACGTGATCCGCATCAATGCCCACCAGGGAGCAAACATGGGCTGTGACGCGGTCATTGTCGCCGGAAATAACCTTTACCTCAACGCCGTCGTTTCGAAGATCGTTCAGGACCTCGGCGGCATCCGGCAACGGCTTATCGGAAAACGCAAGGAATCCGGTTAAAGTGAGGTTGCGTTCGTCAGCGGCCGAGTAACTCGCTCGGGTCGGCAGTTCGACGTAAGCCACAGCCAGTAAGCGGGAGCCCTGGTTGCTGAGTTCGTTGGCGGTGTTTTGAATGCGAGCCGTGGCCTCGGTGTCGATCGGTTTCGTTATTCCACCAACTTCATAACTGGAGAGGAGAGGTAGAATCCCTTCAAAAGCCCCCTTTGTAATCAGAAGCCTCGTGGATTGGCGCTCCACCACGACGGACAGCCGCCTTCGTTCGAAATCGAACGGAATTTCATCGCATTTCGTGTAGTCCGTTCCATCTGGGGATGGCTGACTGAGGATAACTTCGTCGAGCGGACTGCGAATGCCCGTCTCAAAATGGCTGTTGAGCCAGGCCAGTTGGAACGCACGGGGCGATTCGTTGCCAAAGCAATCCAAAGAGCGATCCAGCGTAACCGTCCCCGATGTTAGGGTTCCCGTCTTATCGCTGCACAGAATGTCCAGACTTCCGAGATTCTGGATCGACGATAGATGCTTGACGATGACCTTTCTGCGAGCCATAGCAACGGCTCCTTTGGAAAGAGTCACCGATGTAATCATGGGCAGAAATTCAGGGGTGAGCCCAACCGCCAGGGCCACGGCGAACATGAGGGACTGAAGCGGGTCGCGGTGGCGAACTACGCTGGCGATTACGATGAACAGAACCAGAAAGAGAACCGTTCTGGCCAGGAGCTGGCTGAACTTCCGCAGGCCGTGATCAAAAGCTGTTTCCTCGGGCCTCGCCGCCAGTCGTGCTGCAATGTCGCCGAAGGCGGTTTGGGATCCCGTTGCCGTCACCTCGGCTGTGGCCGTTCCGCTCACAACAGACGTGCCCAGAAAGACCATGTTGGGGGCGTCTGCTTTGGCCGAGGCAGGCTCTCCAGTCGCCTCCTTTTCGACGGGGAGAGATTCGCCCGTCAGCGCTGCCTGCTGGACATAGAGATCTCGTGCAACCAAAAGACGAGAGTCGGCAGGAACCAGATCTCCAGCGGAGAGCCGGATAACATCACCCGGCACGACGCCGCGCCGTGGAATCTCCTTCCAATTGCCGTCGCGCAGTACAGTTGCCGTCGGAGCAACACGATCCCGCAGTTGTTCGATGGCCCGCTGGGATCGATGAGTCTGGACGAAGTCAATCATCCCGCTCAATAACACGATGGTGCCGATGATGATCGCATCGACGCGATCCCCTGTAGACGCCGAGATGATTGCTGAAATCAGGAGAATCACCACCAGCGGATTCATGAAGGCATGCAGCACGCTCACGATAAGGGAATCTCTGCGGGCCGGCGCGGGTTCATTGGGCCCGAATCGATCGGAGCGGGCCTGAACCTCCTCCGTCGTCAGCCCGGTCAATGCAGACTGAGTTGAAGCAGCGATCTGGCCAGGAGCAGGATTCACCATCGGTACGGCCTTTCAGAACGCTCAAAGAACCGGCCGGTCAGCATGCCGAAAAGGCAGCCGCCGATGTGAGCTGCGTAAGCGACACCACCGGCAGACTGGACATCGGCCACGGAGCCAACCTGATCGAAGATCTGGATGACAAACCAGATTCCAATCATAAGCGCGGCCGGAATGAAGGTTACGCGCACGAGCCATCCGAAGAAAAACAACGTCTTAATCTCGTCACCCGGCGAAATGACGAGAAATGCGCCCATGACTCCTGCTATCGCTCCGCTGGCGCCCAGGTTGGGAATAGTGGAGTGAGGCATAACAGCGGTTTGAGCGAGAGATGAAACTAATCCGCTCAACAAATAGAAGGCCGTGTATCTCGGCGCCCCCATAGCGTCTTCGACGCGTGGTCCGAATGCATGGAGAAACAGCATGTTCCCAATGATGTGCATCCACCCGGCGTGAAGAAACATCGAGGTGAGAAGCGTAATCCAGTGATGTCCGGCCACGATATCGGCAGGGGTCTCCGACCAGCGAATCACGAACGGATCCCCGCCGATGAGCTCCATCACGAACACAGCGGCATTAATGGCAATAATCGCGGTCGTCGCAACGGGAAACGTCATGGAGCGACGAGATGCATCCGACAGCGGAATCATTCCACCCATGGCTCTTCCTTCCCATCAGAACGCTCGTACGTTGGTTCGCAGCTCCTTTTCAGTTGGCAACTCTGTCGAACTCCAACCACCGCCGAGTGCTTTGATCAACTGCACGCTCGCCACCATTCTTTGCATTCGAAAGCTCACAGCCGCCTGCTGACTGTTCAGGAGAGCAGTCTGGGCTACGATGACGTTCAGGTAGGGATCAAGACCCGCGTTATACCTGACATTCGCCTCCTGAAGCTGCCTCGACGCGGCCATGACGGCGGAATTCTGCTGATCGATTACCTGCGTGAGAATGCGGAGCGAGGCAAGATTATCCTCTACCTGCTGGAATGCCGTGAGCACGGTTTGGCGGTAAGTCGCGACGGTTTGGTCATAGGTGGCACGGTACTGTTGCACGGTTGCTCTGCGCAATCCAGCGTCAAAAATTGCCTCAGTGAGACTCGGGCCAACAGACCAAAAGCGGCTTGGCCACGTAAACCACTCCGTCGCCGAGGAGTTTCCGAAGCCCCCCGTGGCGTTCAGCAGGATGGCGGGAAACCATGCGGATCTCGCAACTCCAATCGCCGCGTTTGCCTCAGCCACCGAGCGCTCCGCACCCGCAATGTCCGGGCGTCTCTCGAGGAGGTCCGACGGAACCCCGATCGGAACCGAAGCGGAAACATCAGTCAGAGGCTTTGGCGTGAGAAAGAATGCCGAGGGGTGTTGACCTGTTAGAACGGCGATGGCATGTTCATACTGCGCCCTCTGGATGGCCAGGTTCGTGTCCTGTGCCTGAGCTGATTTCAGTTGAGCATCGGCCTGCGCGACGGTCTCGTCGGAGCATAACCCAGCGTTATGCTGGGCGTGAGTCAGAGAGAGAGCGTCCTCATCTGCCGATACCGTGGAGTCGAAGAGTTCCTTCAGCGAATCCTGTGCGCGCAGTTCGTAATAATCGGCGGCAAGCTCCGCTTCGATGCTCAAGCGCACTGTTTCGAGATCGGCGGCGCTTCCCTGGGCCGCATAGACACTCGACCTCGCGCTGTTCCGAATACGGCCCCAGAAGTCGGGCTCCCAGGACGCGTCGAACGGCAATGAATAATCCGTGTACGATTTGACGCTCAGCCCGGAGGCTGACGAGTTACCTATTTGCAGGCCCCCGAATTCTCCGGAAGACGGGCGGACATTTACGATGCTCGGATTGGTGGTGAGGACCGGAAAGTATTGCGAGCGCGTCTCCCGTACTATCGCTCGCGCAGCCAGGAAGCTCTGCGCCGCGGCCGCGATTTCCTGGTTTGAAGAATTGGCTTGCTCTTCCAGTTCGTTCAGCTTCGGATCGTTGTAGACCTGCCACCACTTTCCGTGGTTCTCTTTATCCTGCGGCTGGGCTTGCTGCCAATGTGCCGATTCGGAGTCCTGGGGTCCGATTTCCTTGTAAGCGGGCGCGCCTGGCACTTGTGGGCGTACATATCTGGGACCAATGGCGCAACCTGAAAGGTAAAGAAGCATGCCCGTGAAAAGAGCCACCAAAACGGTATGGATGACTGCGCGCTCGTACTTGTGTTCCCTTACACGACGCATTGTCTCTTCTCCGATCCGCCCGACAGCTTCATTCCCCGATGTAAACATCCACCAGTTCGCCAGGATACAGCGGTACATTCGCGGTCTTGCTGATTCTGAAAATCACTGGAAGGACCCGAACGTCGACGCGTTCCTGACGCTGATCAGAGAGTTCAATCTTTGGAGAAACGTAGGGCTGAACCCTCACGAACTCCAGAGGAAGCTTTTCCTCTGTGCCACGCACGGTCATTTGCGCACGTATTTTGTCGGCCGGCGGCAATCGCGACACAAGAATTTCGTCGACATAGCACCGAACGTGCAAAGAGGACGGCATACTGCCAAGGACGATGATAGGATCCATCCCCTGGCTATATTCGTCATGCGCTCCCTGTGAAGATATATAGGAACCAACTATGGTGTTGACCGATAGCACGACACCGGCCTGCGGCGCGTGCAGAGTGTACTTCTCGAGAAGTGCGCGCGATGCCGCATAGGCTTTCAAGAGAGCCTGATGTTGCCGCTCCTGGTTCTGGATGTCGAAGGTCCACGCTCCCGCCTTCATCAGGTCATCTTGTTTTTTGGCGACGAGGAAATTCGCTTTCGCCACCGCAGCGGCATTGACGGCGCTGTCGAGTGCATCTCTGCTGACCGCGCGTGAGTCGATCTGCCAGGCAGACCGTTCTTTCTGCAGCGTGTCCTCCGCCGTCTTCAGGACCGCCGAGGTCGATGCCAGTTGCGCATCAACTACGTCGAGATTTTCCTTTCTGGGTTCTGCTTTCAACTCCTGCAACTGTGCCGCAGAAGCGTCCGCCTGAGCCTGCAATTGTTCCGCTGTCGCTCTCTGAATGGAATCGTCGATGAGGAGCAATGGGTCGCCCGCTTTAACTCGCTGTCCCTCTGAGACAAGGATCTCCTTGACCGTGCCTGCGACTTCCGGGTAGACGCTGATGTTCTCGCCACTGGTTTGTGCGCTCTCGACGATACCCTCGGCATAAATTGAATTGGAATAGGGACTAGCCGCAGGAGAAAATGCCGGCGGCAACGGCTTCTTCGTGATGCCGAAGACGATCGCTGCGCCAATGCCAGCCAGAATACCTATCAATGACAGAGCAAATATCGTCCTGTTTTTCATGCGGAACCCGCTTTCGAGATCTTGAGTTGGCCATCTTCCATCTGCAGAATCCGCGTGGCGAACGGGTAGATGCGGTCGTCGTGCGTCACCACAACAATGCAGCGGTCTGGCTTGAGAACGTTCTTTCGCACGAAGCTCAGGATCGCCACGCCGGTGTCACCGTCGAGGGAAGCCGTCGGCTCGTCCATGATGAGGATGTCTGGCTGATCGACGATCGCGCGGGCAATGGCGACGCGCTGCTGCTCTCCGCCGCTCAGTTTGACCGGTGGCAGATCGGCACGGTTCTTGAGTCCGACAATATCCAGGTACTTTGTCGCTTCACGAAGCGACTCATTCCATTCCTTCTTTCTCAGGATCAACGGAATGGCGACATTTTCGGCTGTAGTCAGCCGCGGAAACAGGTGGTAATCCTGGAAAACGAATCCGATTTTCTTCAGCCGGAATTCCGCGAGCTGGTCGGCGTTCAAGTCCCAAATGGCTGTGTTCTCCACCAGGACCTTGCCGGCATTTGGCCGGAGAATTCCGGTGATCACGCTCAGCAGGGTGGTCTTTCCGCTTCCTGACGGACCGACGATATAGACCATCTCTCCGAACTGCGCCTCAAGATTGACCTCCTTGAGGGCCATCGTTTTGGCCTCCCCCTCGCCAAACCATTTGACCAATCCGTTTGCCTGAATCGCCGCCTGTCCCATTTCATCCTCGGAATATTTCAAAGGGCTCAATTCTGAGGACCCGCCTTACCGCTGCGTAACTGGAAGCTGCTGCGATCACCAGAACCATGCCAAAGGAGACTTCGAGATTGCCGAATGTAACCATCGCAGCGTAACTGGGGAGCCGCATCCTTGCGAGCCAGATGGAAAGGACGCACATCCCTACCCCGAGGCCGTAGCCCGTCAATGCAGTAAATGAAACTTGGCAAAGAATCATCCAGACGAGTTCGCTGCTCTTTGTGCCAATCGCCTTTAAGGCTCCAAATCGTTCCAGGTTTTCCAGGATGAACGTGTAGAAGGTCTGACCGGAGATGGACAATCCCACAATAAAGCTGATGGCGGTCATGATGAGCATATTCATACCGCCGCCGGTCTGATAAATGAAGAAGTCTTCAGTGGCTCGCATGAACTCGCTTTTTGTACGCGCCCGATAGCCAAGTGCCTCTACGCGCTCCTTGATGACTGGTATGTCCGCGGGGCTTCTCGGTTCTGCAAGGACGTAGGAGATCGTGTATCGGGGATTGGGGACGTACTGAATCGCGCGGTTATATGTGGTGTAGAGCGTCGGCAAGCCGTAGAGACCGGACGTCGCTACCCTTGCGATTCCCACGACTACCCCGCGATGATCGTTGAGTTCGAACTCAGAGCCGATGACAGGGTTTTGAAGCTTGTAAAACTCCGCATCGTCAACCACAATGAAGCCGTTCTCCGCGTAGATGTCGCGGATATCGCCTTTCACGAGCTCGGGACGGCCAAAGAGACTGGTATCGTCGAGACCAACGACGGTAACCGATTGATAGGATCCATCCGGAAGTCGAATAAGCGCTCCACCGCTGTAAAGCGGGACCGCATATTTCACTCCGGGCATGCTCCGGACAGCGTCGAGCACATATCCGGGCATGCCAACGGAGTTGGAGACCGTTTGTACGGCGGGATCCATCACCCAAAGCGGTGCGCCGATGTTAATGATTGTGGATGACGCATGATTCATGACCCCGCTGAACATTGAGGTAACGAACATCATTAAGAAAACGGCGAACGTAATGCCGAGAAGAAGAGCAACAAATTTCGCTCTGTCGTTGACCAGCAGTTTGTATGCGAGCGTGAACAATCCCTTCATGGCAATAACCCGGCTCTGCTCAGCGGCTGGTAATGTGCTTTCTCAGGAGTAATCCGGCCGGAGACGGGTACGTTTATTTCGTTTCCTGAAGCACCTGATCGAGAGCCTCGTTCAGCGTCTTCTCAAAGGCTGCCGCATCCGTGTTGATCTCGCGTTCGAGCTGAGAAGCGGCGTGTTTGATTGATTTGGCCAGCACCTCGTGGACTTTCGATCTCCCGATAACAATCACCGCAGCGGAGCTTTTCTGAAGACGGTCTCCAATCTCCTTCAAGTCAGCTCCGGACATACCGCCCCAGAAGTGCCCTATCAATGCCCCGGCCACGAGGCCGCCGGCAAGCTCCCAGACGAGATAAGGCGGAAAGAAGATGCCGACCAGCGCGCCAACAGCAAGCCCGCTCCAGGCCCCGTATTTGGTTGGGAGCTCGTTCCGGTGAATCTTTACCTGGCCTGTAGCGTCCTTGCTGATGATCGCCGCGTCGTAGATGCCAAGCAGGCCATCGCGATGAACCTGCTTCACAGTTTCGAAGTCCGCTTTGGCATCGTCGAGGCTCGCGCAGGTCTCAATGTAGAGCACGATTTTGCCGCCCTTTGTGTTGATCATGACTGCCCCTTTCGCAGAAAGTTCTCATGTAAAGTCAGCGCGATTGGACGCGGGAGCGAAATCGTGTCCAGCCGCGCAGACGTCAGTGAGTTTTGATCCTGGCTTCGACATCCTTCAGGCTCTGGTCGATCGATTTGATCAACGATTCCAGTTCTGTCTTTCGGTGCTCCCACTTTTCATCGCCGACCTTCATCAGTTCGTCGAGTTTGTGGCCAAGCTCCTGCTTTTTCGCGGCAAGGGCGACGATGGCTTTGAGTTCGGCGCCGGCTTTCGCGCTCTCGGCACGGGAACGCAGCGTCTCGAACTTTGCTTCGATCGACCGAATTTGCGCCTCGATTTCGTCGTGGACTGCGTGTTTTGTTGTGGTTGTTAAAACGCTCATGGTGTTCTCCTTTCGCACTTCACTATTGGCAACGACCGGGTCACGCTCGTTCCTCTTTACAGGTGGCTCCGCCGGGACTGTTACCGGTCGATTCCGACAGCAACATTCCGGCCGATACCCGCTATCGAGTGTTGATAGGGGGGAGGGCTGAAGAAGGCCTCAGACGTGCATCGCGGCAGCGCCGGCCTTCAGACCGGCAGCTTTCGCTTTGCGCACCTCAGCTTTGGCCTTTGCATCGCGCTCGGCGGCCTGGCGCTTTTCCTTGTTGTGCTGCAGAGTCGTCTGGATTTTGGTATCGAGCTGGTTGATTTTCTCCATCAGCTTCGCCTTGCGATCGGCTTGCGCAGTTGCTGCTTCGGCCTTCAGTTCCTCCAGATCGGCTTTCATGGCAGCCAGATGTTCTTCGCGAAGAGTATGCTTCACCTCGGAAATTGACCGCCGGAAGACTTTGCCTCCCAGAGCCTCCATGCGAAGGTCAAGCGGCGTCGTCCACATTTCGTCGATGTCTGCAAGCAGCGCGAATTTCCCCGGCGTCAGTTCCTTCAAAACGTCCTCGATGAAATCAACTCCGACTCCGGAATCGGTCAGGTCCGAGACCATCCCCACAAGAAAGCCCGCAGTAGCACCAATTGCCAGGCCGGCGGGCCCTCCAAGAGCGCCAATCAGGCTGCCCATGGCTGTCCCGAACGGCGTCCCCAGTGGCACCTTCTCGTTGCCGTGCTTGACGGTTGTGCTGCCGTCTGCATTTTTCGCAACGACCACGTCCGCGAAAACTGCGATGCTGCCCTCGTTTTCCAGGTCAGCGAGTGCTGCGCGCCCTTCAGCCGCCTTGTTCTCCGTTTCGAAAACCACTACCACCATTTTTTCCATGATCGTACCCCTCCCTTTCCGTCGTTAACCAGTGCAATCCTCTGACCATTCCCTCTTAGTGCCTGATCGTGCGTTGCACGCCGTCGACCTGCTCCCAGCTGGGCGGAAAGCGGTCATTTCCATTGCCGGATCGTGAGTACAGGACATGGCGCAGCTGAAAGAATCTCGAGCAGAGTGTGGCCGAAAAAGAATTCCCCAACGGCGTTGCGTCTTTCGACTCCGACTGCCACAAGATCTGCGCCGAACTTCACTGCAGCACTGCATACCGCCGGCCCTACGGCGCCGAAGAGCACCTGAATATCTGCATCGACAAGTGCCAACTCCTGGAGACGATCGACAGCACGTCGGATCGTGTCCGGTCTGGCGCCCCGCGGCAGCACATGGAGGACGGTCAGTTTCGCCGAGAACCGACTCCGGACCGAGCAGGCGTAAGCAAGACTTCGAAATGAGATATCGCTCAAATCCGTCGCATAAAGAACATGCGATGGGCCCGCTGCGCTCCACTCACGGAGAGGACGGCAGGTTGATACCGTAACGACCGGCACAAGGGTCTTCCGCAGAATGCGCTCGGCGGTGGCTCCCAGTGCATAGCCGTGCAGGCCGGTTCCAGCGTGTGTGGCGAGAACCAGAAGATCGATCACGGAATCGGAAATAACCTGGCGAATCTGGTCATCCAGGGATCCCTCCCGAACAACACAGGTACAATCCACCCCCTGTCCTCGTATCCCTTGTGCGATATCCTCCAGTTCGGCTTGGCTGTCCGCATACATGCCTCCCAGGCTGCCCGGAGCGAGACCCGCCATGCCGTACCAGGCCATCCCGAGATAGATGGATGGGTCGATCACATGAAGCAGCCACATCGAGGCTCCGTAAAGCCGTGCAATGGTGGACGCTCTTACCAGGGCCAGCTTTGATCCGGGCGAAAAGTCTATCGGAACAAGGATCTTGTCCACTCGCTCGCGGGGAAGGAACTTCCGTCCGATGGCCCCGATTCTGGTTTCGGCCCATTCGGGCTTCTCTTTGTTGGCCAAACCAGCCGAGGAGGCTACAAGCCTCGATATTCCTTGTTCATTTGCTGTGCTCATAAACCTGATTCCGTTCGTTCGCGATCCAGTTGGTGATGTAAAGGGGGCAATTCACAATGCGAACACCATGATCCTGAAGAGTCCCGAGGAAACGGACCGAAGCCCGATCGACAAGCGTCAGATCCTTCAGATCGAGGACGACGGATGCGCACTGTTTCTCAGCATCAATCAGCTCTCTCAGCTCTGAAAGGTCGGCCGATTCGATGCGACCACTGACTGCCAGCACGATATGACCGTTCCGTTCTTTCCGAACCCTGAACATTCCGTGACCACGATGGATATCGCAAGTCCCGGACCACTCTTAAACCGTGGAAATTCGCAGAATCGGGGGGCAGGAAATGGCGAAGTGGCGAAAGCTCGCCACCGAGGTGCGCCTTTTTTTAAATGGAGCGGCCTCTACGGGCGCGAGTTACTGGCCCAAGGCCTGAATTTCGGTTCTGAACCGTCTCTTGTCGATGTTCAGAGCCCGAATTTTCGATTCGAGCGTCGATCGTGGCACACCCAGGCGAGCAGCGGCGCCCTTCGGCCCAGCTACCCGGCCGTTCGCTTCGGCGAGCGCGGCCTCGATCACACCTTTCGCATGCTCCGACAGTTCGTCCGGCAAAGGTGCATGCGTTGAGGGCTCGGCAGGTTCTGCGTTGAATTCTCCTGGATCGATCTCCTGCTGCGGCAACCAGTTCTCGTCGACCGAAAGATTCTCCGATTCGGAGAGGATGACCGATCGCTCGATTACATTCTGTAATTCCCGAACATTTCCTGGCCAATCGTAGGACCGCAGCAGATCCATACTCCTTTTGCTGATACGTCGAATCGATTTGCCCGCCTTTCTCGCAAACCGATCGGTGAAATATTCCACAAGGAGCGGGATGTCGTCTCTGCGACGGCGCAGGGGCGGAACGTCGATTGGAAAGACATTGAGACGGTAGAACAAATCACTGCGAAACGCTCCCGATACGATGGCGGACTGCAAGTCACGATTCGTGGCGGCAATTACGCGCACGTTCACGGGAATGGCGCGATTGCCACCTACCCGTTCGAATTCCCGCTCCTGCAAAACCCGCAAGAGCGCACTCTGCATGTCGAGCGGGAGGTCTCCGATCTCGTCAAGAAAGATCGTTCCTCCTTCGGCGAGCTCGAAACGCCCCAGCCGTTTCTGGATGGCGCCCGTAAAGGAGCCTTTTTCGTGCCCGAACAGCTCAGACCCAATCAGGTCTTTTGGAATGGAAGCGCAGTTTACCGTGACAAAAGCGCGCGAAGACCGCGGGGAACGCCGGTGGACGGCACGGGCAATCAGCTCCTTTCCAGTGCCGGTTTCTCCGACGATAAGAACGGTCGAGTCTGTTGGGGCGACTTTGGCGACCCGCGTAAGAACGGTTCGAAGAGCAGGAGAAGATCCCACGATTTCCTCGAACATGGAAGATTCACTGACTTCCTGGCGGAGGGCGATGTTCTCCCTCCGCAACCGCTCCTGTGCCTGCTTCTGGTCATCGATGTCGGTTCTTGTGCCATACCAGCGGACGACCCTCCCATGTCCGTCGCACACGGGATTGTCCCGGATGAGGAACCACCGGTACGTACCATCGATTCCTCTAATTCGGGCCTCAACCTCAGTGGGCAATGATTGCTGCCGGCCGCGTTCACGTGCCTTGATGACCTTACTTACGTCCTCAGGGTGAAACAGCTTGAGGACAGCGCCGGGTGAGCGCGCTTCTTCCGGGCTTAGTCCCGTGTATTCACGTTCCTGCCGGTTTGCAAAGAGCGGACTCCAGTCCGGGCTGAAAACGAATACCTGCTGTGGAGCCGCGTCGATAATCTGGCGGAGTTCCGCCTCGCGCTGGCGGATTGCCTCATCCGCCTCCTTTTGCCGCGTGATGTCGGTGACGGCGCAGACGTATTCCAGTTCACGCGACGACCCAGGCAACGCATCTCCCAACAGGTGGAGGTACTTCAGCCTGCCATCCGGAAAAAGCAGGCGATGCTCAAGATCGATCCGGCCTGCCCCGCTCATTGCGATTTGCAGGGCCTCAAGTGCGGCGGCCCGGTCTTCCGGATGAATGCGCTCGAGAGCCATTTCAAACGTGACCCTCGTGCCAGGTTCAATCTCAAAGATTCGATAAGTTTCTTCGGACCAGATGAATTCCTGCGTCCCGGCTTTCCAACCCACGCTGCCCGTATGGCTGAGCTTCTGCGCTTCCAGCAGATACGCATGGCTGCGGTCGAGTTCTCGAGCCATCACTTGTTGTTCTGTGATGTCGATTCGCGCTCCTACATAATGAGTAACGACGCCGTTCTGACGGATGGGAGCGCCCGCAGCGCGGATAACGTGCTGACCATCCGCTGCGATGATCCGATAGGTGCAGCCGGAAGGTTCATCCCCGTGCAGGAGTTTTGTTAGCGCCTGTTCCACCAGCGGCTGATCGTCGGGATGCACTTTTTGCAGGAATTCGGGAAGATTCCCCGGAGGAGCTTCCCCGAAATAGTCCGGCGAAGAATAGACCATCTTGTCGGGAGCCTCGATGACCCAGCCGGTGACGCCGGCCACCCGTTGGATCTCGGTCATCCAGAGTTCGGCCATCCTTCGAGCACTCTCAGCTTTCTTCTGTTCCTCAATATCGATGCTCGAACCAAACCACCGGACAGTTCCATCCTCCAGTTGTCGGCGAACTGCACGGGTCAGCATCCGGCGGTATTGTCCGTCCGCACGCAGGAACCGGGCCTCGCTCTCAAAGCTCGCGCCACTGGCGGTGCATTCCCGCCATTGATCGAGAAGTGCCTCGAGATCGTCAGGATGGACGAACGAAGACCAGCCCCAGTCCAGGAGCTTCTCCGCTGGCTGTCCCAGGAAGGTGATCCAGCTCTTGTTGAAAAAGTCCACTCTGCCATCCGCGCGGGCCGTTTGGATCAGGGCCGGAGCATAGTCCAGAAGTTGCCCAAGGGGGAGGAGTTGGTTCGTGCGGTCGGCAGCGGTCTCTGCGCTGCCCATTATGCAAACATTCTATGCCCGAAACTGCTTACCTGGCGCTGAAAACCCGCTCCTTTGACAAGTCCATCAAAAGACTCGTCATTCTTGATTCGCAATGTGAAGACCGTAGCGAATTCATAAAGATGCCCGTCGGGCAGCAGGTCAGAAGAAGCCCGGCTCTGATGGCACCGAGGGTTTCTGAGAAAGACAATTCTGAGGTTTCAAATGTCCGGTGGGAGTGTAGTTGAACCACGTATCGTCGGAAGATGAAGACGAGGGAAAGAAGAAGAGGATCTTCGCCTTCGCCCGCATCGTGAATCGGGTCGCCATCCACACCTCAGGTGCCACGGGCGACTCTTCGAGCAAAAAACGGGTTCCCGGTTCCACGCGCGCGACAAAGCCTGCGATGTTCACCGGATGCATCACTTCTGCTTCCACCTTTACCCAGCGGTAGCTCTGCTGATCGACCCACAGCGTGCCGCGCATCCCGGTGAGGACCTGGGTTTCCATTCCCTTCGGTACATAACCCGGGCGCGGAGTGGCACGGAGCACAAAGGTCTGACGTCCTGCCACGACGGCGGTGCCGTCAAGCTGAAAAATCATGCCTTTCGTCATTTCCTCCAGCAGCATCTGGTCTCTGTGACGTTCCTTTTCGTATTGCGCGACGCGCTTTGCACGCTGCGCTTCGGTTTCATGATTGCGCTGCTCCAGAGCGGTGGCGAATCGCGCCGCCTGTTGTTGCTCCTCCTGCTCAGGCAGCGGGGCGCCGTCGATCGCAACCAGCCGCTCGTACGTGGAGCCGGCGATCATCAGTTCGGCAAAGGTCCGCGTGTGGTTGCCCGTTACGTCGGTATCGCAGTAGTCGAAACTCGGAGCCTTCTCCCAATCCGAATGTGTAGCCTCAGCAGAGCGTTGGACAATCTGATCGGCCGACGGCACCGATAGCTCCTGGCAAGTCAACTGGCATGAGGCGAGCAAGGCCAGGATACATATTTGTTTCGTTCCGAGCACGTGTCACCTCGCTCCGGCCACCACGTGGTTTGCGGCACCTTCCGGTCTGCGAGGTCGCTGCCGCGAGCTGCGAATGGCGGACATACCTGTGAATATGGCGCTTTTCAGTCAAGGCGATAGGACATAACCGGAACACGTGCCTCTCGAATGACCTTGGCCGCAACATTGTCTGAAGTAATGGAGGAGAGCCGGTTTCTGCTTTTCAGAGGAAAGAGGATGAGTGGGCTGTTCCGTGCGATGGCGCAGGAGCAGATGCTGGTTTCCGGGGTTCCCATCAACAGCGCGGACGCCGTAACTCCTGCCCGTGTGATCCCCGAAGCCAATTCGTCACAGGTGTTTTTGGCCCAGGGCTCTTCATCAGCAAGACCGGGCGCCTGACACACGTGAAGCAAATCCAAAGTCTTTCCAAACAGCTTCGCGATCGCGATTGCCGGCATCAGAGAATGCTGATCACAGGGCAGGTTGATCGGCAAAAGTATGCCGGATGGCCCATTCATATGCTCCAGCAACCCACTGGCAGCATTGGGGCCATACGTGAGAACCGGGCATGGAATCGCCCGCAACAGAAATTCAGCCGTGGACCCGAGCGTGGCACGGTCTTTCGTCCCTTGCCCGTAAGCTCCAAGCAGGAGCAGATCTGCATTTTCATCGTTGACGACACGAAAGAGAACGTCACCTACCAGACCGGTGCGGAGCACGGCTCTGCTCTTCAGGCCCCGATTGATGAGTCGATCCGACACAATCTTGAGGTCGGCGTGATCCTGTGTGAACTCTCTTTCAATCTCCGCACCGGGCATATCCTGGTCCGGAAGCTCGACCCGAACCAGAACGATCTCAGCTGCAAACCTCGATGCCAGTGCGGCCGCGTCCTCGAGTGCACGTTCGGCAGCACTGGAGCCATCATGGGCTACGACCATTCGATGCAACTGATACTCTCTGCCGGTCATTATGGATATCTCGTTTCCCAAAACCGGAGTTGTCATGCTGCACCTCCCGCCACGGCGACCAGATCGTTGGAGAGGGCCGCTTTGACTGCGCTTCCGTCGACCGTTTCCCGATCGAGCAGTTGCTGCGCGAGGGTTTTTAATGCCTGGTGATGGCTCGACAGCAGGTCTTGCGCCCGATGGTACTGCTCGGTGACGATGCGCTGGACTTCCTTATCGATCTGCTCGCGTGTTTCCGGACTGATCCCGGTGTCTTCCTCGACTGTTCCACCGAGATACTGGAGTTGTTGACCGGCATAGCGAACCGAGCCGAGCTTGTCACTCATACCGAATTCGACAATCATCCGGCGCGCCAGGTCCGTTGCCCGGCCAATGTCGTCGGCAGCTCCGGTGCTGATGGTCCGAAACTCCACCAATTCGGCGGCGCGGCCCCCGAGCATCACGGCGACTCGATCCTCTAATTCATCGATGGTCAGAAGATAGCGGTCCTCCGTTGGCAGCTGCATGGTGTAGCCCAGAGCGCCACGGCTGTGCGGGATGATCGTGATCTTGCTGACGGGCTCTCCATGCGGCACCAGTTCCGCTACCAGCGCGTGACCGGATTCGTGGTAGGCAACGGTCCTCCTTTCGTTCTCGTTCATTACGCGGCTCTTCTTCTCCGATCCGGCCACGACGCGCTCTACGGCGGCCTCAAAATCGCCGAATCCCACAGCAGGTGCGTTGCGCCGCGCAGCTACGAGCGCCGCTTCGTTCATCGCATTGCCCAGATCAGCCCCGCTGAATCCGGCCGTGATCCGCGCTGCCCGATCGATGTCAAAGTCCGAAGCCAGCTTGATGTGCCGGCTATGAATCTTCAAAATCTGCACTCGGCCCACCAGATCCGGATTGCCGATGGTAATTTGCCGATCGAATCGGCCGGCGCGCATCAGCGCGGGATCCAGCACCTCCGGGCGATTCGTTGCGGCCATCAGGATGACCGGGGCGCTTGCGTCGGTTTTGAATCCATCGATTTCAGCCAGTAGTTGGTTCAGAGTTTGCTCTCGCTCATCGTTCACTCCGATCCGCACAACTCCACCGCGGCTTTGCCCGATCGCGTCGATCTCGTCGATGAAGATAATGGCCGGCGCGGCCTTGCGAGCTTGTTCAAACAAATCCCGAACACGCGCGGCTCCAACGCCGACAAACATCTCCACAAACTCAGAACCGCTTGTCTCGAAGAACGGCACCTGCGCCTCGCCGGCAGTCGCCTTGGCGAGCAGCGTCTTGCCGGTACCCGGAGGCCCAACGAGCAGGACACCTCTGGGGGTTCTTCCGCCGAGCGTGACAAATCGCTGTGGCTCCTTGAGATACTCGATGACTTCCTGCAGGTCGGCGATAGCCTCATCGCACCCGCCAACGTCCTTGTACGTCACCTTGACGTCTTCGGGTTTCACCTCAACTGCCTTGCTCTTGCCCACGCCCAGAACGCCCATTCCCGCCGCGGCGCCACCCCCACGCCGGTAGACCGCATACCAAAACCCTCCGAGCAGCAGCAGCGGCAGGCCATAGGACAGCAGGACCTCCCCGAGTGGGTTCGGAGGCCGCTCGAACCGATAGGTGACATTGCCGTTTTGCAGTTGGTCAACGAGATTCGGATCGCTGCTCCGGACAAATGGGGTGTTGAAGGGCACCGGTACAGAAGCTGCCTTGGGGTCGTCGCTCTTCATCACGCCATGGATACTGGTGTCGCCGATTGTCACGTCCACGATCTCGTGGGCCGCGAGCTTGCTTTTGAATGCGCTGTAGGTGATTTCAGTACTGCGATTGACCAGCGGCGCCAGCACCAGATCCTGGAAGAGCCAGATAAACAGCAGGGTTACCACCAGATAGAGCGTGGCGTATTGTGCCCAGAGTCCGGCTTTTTCCGTTTTCTTGTCCTTTGAGGGATCGGGCATCTTCGATGGCTGTTTCAGTTCCATAGCGTTCACCTTCACCCGGTTTAAGGCACGCCACCGGCCATCCGGTTCGGACCAACTTCTCCACCGCAAGTCATCGCACCTCCTGGGTTTAACGAGTGGCATGCACAACCATCGGAATTCCAAAACCAACCCATGGCGAGATCTCGACATTCATTACGCCCCAAGTGGCGACTCCCCCGGCTGATCGCTTTCCACTGCAAGGCGTCTCCAGTTGCCGAGACCTGAGGAGCAGTGGGTATGCGATTGCTGACTAAGTCATTGCGGAGAGCAGGCCTGGACCATGAAGTTCGCCGTGTTAGCGCTTGACTACGACGGAACCATCGCGACCGAAGGCGTTCTCGACAGCGATGTCAAAGCAGCGATCAAAGAGGCGCGAGCCAGCGGGATTGTGGTGGTGATTGTCACGGGCCGGATTCTGTCGGAGTTGATAGAGGTTGCCGGCAGCCTTGACTTTGTTGACGCTGTCGTTGCCGAAAACGGAGCCGTGCTCGCGCTGGCCAATGGCCAGCCTCGACTCACGGGCCAGGCGCCGACGCAGCCCTTTCTTGACGATCTGAAGCGCCGCAAAATCGACTTCAAACTCGGACAGCGGATCGTCGAAGCAAACGCAGATACCGCATTGGCCGTACTCGACTCCATCAGGACACTGGAGTTGCCCCTTGCCATCCTCTTCAATCAGGGCCGGCTCATGGTGCTACCTCAGTCCGTCAGCAAGGGCACCGGCCTTCGGCGCGCGCTGAACTCGCTTCGTCTGTCGGGCCACAACGCAATTGGGATTGGAAATGCCGAGAACGACCACGATCTTCTGGCTGAGTGTGAGATTGGCGTCGCGGTGAGCTGGGGCAGTCCACGACTACAGGAGGAGGCCGACGAAGTGATTCACGGTGATGGGCCAAAAGCAGTAGCCTCCTGGATTCGCCAGGCCATGCAGAAACCGCGATTGCCGCCGGGCCGAACCACCCGGCACCAAATCACTCTTGGCACGGCTCAGGATGGAAGCCCGGTTGCCGCGTCCGCACATGGAAGGAATGTCCTGATCGTCGGAGAACCACTGTCCGGCAAGTCCTTCGTCGCGGGGCTCACCTGCGAGGAGATGATTCTTCAGGGTTACAGCGTTTGCGTCGTCGACCCCGAAGGCGATTACAGCGAGCTGGAATCTCTGCCCGGCGTCGTTGTCCTCGGACATGAACGCCGGCCGCCCGACCTTCCCGATGTGGACCGTGCTCTCCGGCACTTTGACATGAGTGTTGTCATCGATCTGTCGCAGGTTGGGCTTGGCGAAAAGATTGAATATCTGAAAGTGCTGCTGCCAATGCTGGCCTCGCTCCGGCGGAGAACCGGGCTGCCCCACCAGATCGTCCTCGACGAGGCTCACTACTTCCTGCATGAGCCCGACATTAAGAAGCTGCTCGACATGGAGCTGGGCGCCTATGTGATCGTCACCTATCGCCCGTCCGACCTGCACCCGGATGTTCGATCGGCGGTTGAAGTTGTCATTGCCAAGCGTCTCACGGATGCCCACGAAGTGCGTACCTTGCAGGCCATGGCACGGGATAAGAAGGTCGAGGCCACTGCTATCTCCATGCTGTCGTCTCTGCTCAGTAATGAAGCTGTGATCGCAGCCCAGGAAACTCACGGATCATTGCTGCGGTTTACTCTGGAATCCCGCTTGACCCCGCATGTGCGGCACAGGGGTAAGTATTTGGATGTAGAGGTCGAAAGCGGGCACGAGTTCGTGTTTACCGAACACGGCACTCCCGTTGCTCAACCGGCGCGATCGCTGAGGCAATTCGCGTCTGCGCTGTATGAGATCCCTTCCTCAGTTGCAGGTGACCACGCACGCCGGGGCGATCTGTCCCGCTGGATTGCCGGAGTTTTCTACGATCACCGACTGGCTTCTGACATTCAGAATCTCGAACAGGACACCCGCACAGGTCGCATCGCAGACGTTCGCGGCGCCGTTGCGTCGCTTGTTCTGGATCGATACGGTTCGCCGGCGTGAGCTTTCATCGTTCTTGTTCACTCCTCTCGAAGTCAAACCCGCATAGCGAGCAATTGACTGGTCAATGGTCAAGCCTTTGCGTCGAGCGATTTCCAACTCCACAGAGGCTTATGAGCCAGGCGGCAGCTCTTTGTAGGGATGGATGGCAAGTACCGGGCATCCGCTAAGCTGCACTACCCGGTAGGTCGTGGATCCGAAGACCCTGTCGTCCATGCTGTTTCGCCCCTGCACGCCCATCACAATCAGGTCGGCATCTATCTCGTACGCGAGCTTGCAGATTTCTTTGTATGGCGAGCCAGGCCGGACAGCCTTTTCGATTCTGCACTCCGGAACGGGCTGGATCGGTATCAGGCTGTTAAGCATTCTCTCGGCCTCGGCAACGCAGTCCCCGTGATTCCCCCGGATTGTCCGCCCTTCCAGAACGTGTGCGAGCGTCAGGGTCGCCGAAAACTCGTTCGCCAGCGACAGCGCGTACTCAAGACCATCTTTGGATTGTTCTGAGAAATCGATGCAGCAGAGAATCTCATGCAGTTCGATTTCACTGGCCGCGTGTGGCACTGCGAGCGGTTTTCGGGGTTCGTCATGGACGGCCAGCACCGGGCAGTGTGCCTTTCGCAGCACGGTTTCTGTGACGGACCCCAGCACGATGCGATCGGCTCCCCGGATGCCATGCGTACCGATTACGATCAGGCTCACATCCTCCTGCTGAGCGAAGGACAGAATGCATTCGTCGGCGATCCCCTCTTGCGTTACGCAATCCGGGCACCATCCTTCCCGTCCACGCTCGCGCACGAATTCGCGCAGCCGCTGCTCACCGAGACGGTAGAGGTTCTTGCAGAAGCTCTCGTACTGATCGAATGTTGTTACAAAGTCCGCACACGGGTACCTCCAGCGTTCCACGACATGCTGCACAAAAAGCCTTGCATCATAGCGTTGAGCCAGCGAGGCAGCGTACTCATATGCACGGCCAGAAAAGTCCGAAAAATCGATCGGACACAAGATGCGCTTGATGGGTTTGCGTTTCATGGCCCGAGACTCCGTATGCATTTTTGTCAACCAGCGATTCCGCGGCAGTTCTCTAGTTGTGCTGCACGTACGGCACCAGTTCCGCGGTAATTGCTACCTTTCTGGTTTCGGCGGCCGCCTTTTCCAGCAGGCCAGCTCAACCGGCCTCATCATTCCTAACCTGTGACCATTTCCCGCCGAGCAAGCTCCGCGGTCAGCTCGGGCTGCGTCCCGGATCGCAGGTAATAGCGATGCTGTGGCCTGAGGTCCCCGTCCAATTCATAAACCAGCGGCACTCCCGTCGGGATTTCCACGGTGGGTATGGTGTCGTCGGAAACATTGTCCAAGTACTTCACCAGGCCGCGCAGCGTGTTTCCGTGCGCACATACCAGAATCTTCTTCCCCGTCCTGATCGCAGGCCCAAGCCGCTCGTGCCAGCACGGTAACACTCGCTCGACCGTGTCCTTAAGGCTCTCCGTCACTGGTAACTGTGCCGGCGTAAGGTCGCGATAGCGCGGGTCTTTGCCCGGATACCGCTCGTCATCCGGATCCAAAGCAGGCGGCCGGACATCATAGCTTCGTCGCCACAACTTCACCTGCACAGTCCCGTATTTCGCCGCTGTCTGGTCCTTATTCAGGCCTTGCAGAGCGCCGTAATGACGTTCATTCAGACGCCAGTCACACTCGACCGGGATCCACATCAGGTTCATCACGTCCTGGGCGATCCATAACGTGCGAATTGCGCGCCTCAGGACAGAAGTGAAGGCGATATCGAA
The DNA here is from genome assembly GCA_963788905.1 of uncultured Acidobacteriaceae bacterium. GTDB lineage: Bacteria > Acidobacteriota > Terriglobia > Terriglobales > Acidobacteriaceae > Palsa-343. The sequence goes on along the minus strand of CAWBIO010000006.1, from coordinate 10,395 downwards.
GCTCCATTGCTGATCCTTCAGCAGACGCCCGGCTTCGTTTGCCTCCTTCATACCTCGCTCCGACAGATCGACGTCGGTCCACCCAGTAAAGAGATTCTCCTTGTTCCATATGCTCTCGCCGTGACGAAGCAGTACCAGTCGATGCATTGCAATTCTCTCCCCGCATTCAGAGTTCTGCACGCGAAGGACCGTTAGGCACGGCTCGGCACGACGGATCGGCGGCCCCAATGACTGGCGTGATTTCGCCAGATGCAGGAAGAGGTCTCTGAAACCGCGCCGAACTCCATCCGATGAATGGTGAATTGCACCGGCTCGCGAAGAACCAGACCGGCACGCGAATTGCAACATTCATCTCGTCCGAGTCTCGTCGGAAATAGCGGGTCCGACGCTTAACCGCAGTGACAGCTGATGCAAATCAATGTTCGAGGTCCGATCTGGTTCAACTTCTACCGTTCCCTGGTCGTGCTTCCTCTGTTGGTGGGTGTGTGTTTCAGGCCGGCGGGGCGAGGCTTCCTCATCAGCGTGGCCATTGCTTCCGGCTACGCAGGACTTGCCATTCTTGTTCTGGAGTTCGCTCTCGTCGCCAGGCTGAGACCTGTCGCCGGGGCCTTCGGCCAGGATGCGCTACAGCAGTTTCATAAGCAAATGAGCTATGTGGCGGTGATGTTCATCATGGCTCACGCCGCTTTGTTGCTTGCGTATGGCTATCCCGCGGGGATCCTGAACCCATTCTCCACAAGGAGCACCTGGGCCTGGCGTTGGGGAGCGACCGCACTTTTCATGCTGATGGCGCTAATCCTTCTTTCGGTGGCTCGGCGGCAGCTCCGCATTCCATACGAGGGGTGGCAGTTCACGCATCGACTGCTTGCTCCTGTCCTTGTTGCGACGGCTCTGACGCATATCTTCATGGTCGGTGGTTTCACAGGGACTTGGCCGATGCGGGCGCTCTGGATCATTTACGCCGCAGGGTTTCTCGGAATCGCAATTTATCACCGCATCTGCATGCCCCTGCTCACCTGGCAAAGGCCGTGGACTGTGGTGCGAAATGTGAACGAACCCGGCGACTCACGAACCCTCGTGCTCCATCCCGTCAAGCACTCCGGCATCTCCTTCGAGCCCGGTCAGTTTGCCTGGTTGAACACTGGGAGAACGCCGTTCCATTACGAAGAACACCCAATATCGTTCTCTTCATCGGCCGAAATGCCTCCCAAGGGCGACATATCATTCACAATTAAAGCGCTGGGCGACTGGTCGCGCGATGTTGTGCCCAGGATTCAGCGGGGCGCGACGGTTTGGGTGGATGGGCCCTACGGCGTCTTCAGTCCGGATTGCGAGCAAGGACCGGGATACGTTCTGATCGGCGGAGGAATTGGTATCACCCCGCTGTATTCCATGTGCCTGACGATGGCGGATCGTGAGGACGCGCGTCCCGTTTTTCTCTTCTGTGCCAATAGAGACGCCAAGGAACTTGTCTTCCATGATGGGCTGGAAAATCTCCGCAGACGGATGAATCTGAACCTGGTGTACGTGCTCGAGCACCCGCCCGCGGATTGGCGCGGGGAAACCGGATTCGTCACTCCGGCAATTCTGGGCAAGTTTCTGCCTAAACAATACAAACGATTTCAGTATTTCGTCTGTGGTCCGCCCCCGATGATGGATGCGCTTGAAGGCATTTTACCGACATTGGGGATTCCGGCCGAAAACATTCACACCGAGCGGTTCGATGTTGTCTGACCTCAAACAGAATGAATCACCAGATGATCACCCGCGCAGTCATCTCTACAGCGATTCTCCTCGCTGCCGCTTGCGCCCTTTTCGCCCTCCTGGTGCGATAGGGATTTCTTTTGAACAGTTTCAGGGCTGGAGGTCCGATTCGAACATCGGTGTTGATACCGGTCAGAGTATTCCTGGGAAGCCGCATAAACGGCGGCCCTGAAACTGGCGAGATTTCAGCACGAATTCCCTCCCTGACCTCTGCCTCACGCGGCTCCCCCGGATCACGCAGCTGTTTTTTCCGCGCCGGCTCCGGACGCCCGCGTGCGTCGCAACTGCTGGCCCGGAGGTCTCCAGGGATCCACCGTGAATCTCGGAGCGCACTGGCTGCAAAGCCAGATGTATCGACCGCTCGTAGTGCCCTGATCCGAGTCAGTCTCCTCAATCCGATGGAGAGCTCCGCTTCGCAGGTAGTTGCATTCCACTCGGCAATCCGGATTGGCACATCTCATGAACGCTCCCCGGCGGGGCTGATACCGCCGCCCGACTCTTTTGACACCAGTGCCGACGACGACACTCCTGCCCGAGGACGATTCAGCAAGTTCCTGACCAATCCCATGTCCAACCCAAACGCCTTCGGCTCGCAACAGGGTTGACCGATGGCAACTTTATTTGCCTTCGCCCTGGCAAACGGTGCCTCAGTTGCGAATAAAGCTTGGCAGCTCACGCCCCGAAGCCTGTTCATCGCCGCTTACTGTCGACAGGAAAAATGCGCACTCATGAACTCACTGGACCAAAAAGCAAAAACGGTTGTGCTCGCGGTTCAGAATTGGACCGAGTTGTCGGCTCACGCTATATCAACTCTCTTCACCCGGCCTCGCTATCTTGTCGAGACAATTGTGCAGGCCGACTCCATCGGCGTCGGGTCAGTTCCCATCGTTGTATTAACCGGATTCTTCATCGGCGGAGTCCTCGCCTTAAACGCCGCCCGAACCCTCGAGGTATATGGTTCTCTCGCTCTGATTGGCCAGATCGTCTCGATTTCAATGATCCGCGAAATCGGCCCGGTCCTGACCGGCCTTATGGTCGCCGGCCGCAACGCCACCGGCATGGCAAGCGAACTGGGCTCGATGAAGGTCACCGAACAGATCGATGCGATCCGCGCTCTGGGTTGCGATCCCTGCAGAAAGCTCGTCACTCCTCGAATGGTCGCCACAGTTTCTATGCTCTTCTTCCTGACGATCATTTCCGATCTCTGCGGGCTCCTGGGCGGAGCCGTGGTTGCGACCATGAAGTTTGGTCTCAACACGCAACGCTATTGGGCGAGTACTTATCAGATTCTGGATTTCCATGACGTGACCATTGGTCTGGTCAAGCCGATTCTCTTTGGTTTCTGCATATCCACCGTCGGCTGCTACTACGGACTTACGACAACCGGTGGAACTCAGGGCGTGGGCCGATCCACTACCCAGGCGATGGTGGTGTCGTCGGTGGTCATCCTCATCGGCAACTATTTCACGTCGGAACTGCTTCTCTGGCTGCTGGAATCGTGATTCGGCAATTCGCACAGCTCTCAGTGGGATCTGGTCCGGCTCCAAATGGTGAGATCTCGCCAACGACAGCCGGGACGCCGGACTTTTGGCTCTTGCACCTCGGCAACAACCAGGTTTGCCTGTGGTTTTGTCTGGCAGCGGATTTGCATACAGAAGAGCGTCAAATTCTGGTACGAGGAGAAAAGTATGTCTGCAAATCAATGGATTACTAACCCGCTGCTTTCCGGTATCGACGAAATCCGCCGCTCGTGGGGGTGGTTCCTGACTCTCGGGATCTCCTTCATCCTTCTGGGCGCAGTCTGCATTATCTGTTGCATCCCCGCCACCCACGTCACGATGCTGGTCTTCGGGTGGCTGCTGCTGTTCAGCGGAGTCGTCGCAATGTTTGAGGCTTTCCGCGTTCGAAGCTGGAACGGCTTCCTGTTATATCTGCTCAGCGCCCTGCTTCGGGGTTTCACCGGCTATCTGCTGATTCGGTACCCGGAGGGCGGTGCTTTTGGTTTCACTATCGTTCTCGCCTCGTTTTTCATCGTTGGCGGTTTGTTCCGGGCGATCGGCTCCTCCGTGCTGCAGTTTCCACGGTGGGGATGGGCGTTCTTCTCCGGCCTCGTGTCCTTCACGCTGGGAATCCTGCTGCTTGTCATGCTTCCGGTTTCCAGCGTCTGGTTCATCGGCTTTGCCCTTGGTGTGGACATGATTCTGGATGGCACAGCGCTGATCGCATTTGCCAACGCAATACACCTTTTGCCCGGACCGCATCAGGTGCAGGCTACGGCTGCCTGATGCTGGGCACCAACTTTCCCAGGGGCGATGGGTCCTTCAGTATTCGTCGAAATGAGCATCCCGGGAAAATCAGAACTCACGCCCCCAGGTCGAAACCCAGTACGTGATTGAAAGGAGAACTTTCATGGCAAAAACCAACAAAGTACTTCAACAGGACATTTTGGATGAATTGCAGTACGAACCAATGGTCGATGCTTCCAACATCGGCGTTACCACGAAGGACGGTATCGCGACCCTAACTGGAACTGTCACAAGCTTCGCTCAGATTTATGCGGCCGTTCACGCCGCGGAACGTGTCGCCGGGGTCCGAGGCGTGGCCGACGAACTGAAGGTCGAGCTGCCCTCGATGCACATTCGCGATGACGTGGACATCGCGAAGGCAGTTGCCAACATTCTGGACTGGAATATCCTGGTACCCGGCAAACAAATCCAGGTGGATGTGCATGGCGGCTGGATCACGTTGAAGGGCGAAGTCACATTCGGATTCCAACGGACCACCGTCGAGAATGCCGTACGCAACCTCACCGGCGTGAAAGGTGTGACGAACCTGATTACGATCAGGAACCCGGTGGTTACGCCGTATGAACTAAAGACGAAAATCGAGACGGCTTTGCGGCGCGCCGCTGAGCTGGATGCGGAGCGGATACGGGTGGAAGTGGCGAAGAACAAAGTAACGCTGCACGGCAATGTTCATTCCTGGGCAGAACGAGAGGAGGCCGAACGCGCAGCCTGGTCCGCGCCCGGCGTCTATGAGGTGGAAGACGACCTGATCATCGTACCGTAGCGTGCGTTGTTCCAACTTTGTTTGACTTGTGGCGGCTCCTCGGAGCCGCCATTTTGCCGGGATTTCGGCAGATGCTGCTTTGTGTGTCCGAGTACCGTTAGACCTGCTGCAACCCGGGCACAGTCAGGAGGCGCGGGTTCATCTTGCTGGTTTCTTATGGTGACGGATGGTGGCCTCGGTGACCTTCCTCTTCACAGCGAAGAGATGCTCCTGGCCAACGGTCTTCAGTGCACTCCGGAGCGAGCTTCGGAACACCGTTCCGCCGATCGCCTGCATGGCGATATCCACATTTGTATTCTGACTCTCATCGACTTCCGCGACGACGGCTGCGTGGTTCGGTAACAACTGGGCTTTAACCTGGTCAACAAAATCCTGCTCGATTCCGACCTTTTGAAGATCTGCAATCCCTCCGGCGGCAATGCCGGCCGTGGCGCCCATGAGAACACCCACGGGGCCGCCTCGTATTCCGACGAGACTTCCAATTGCCGTTCCGATCAGGGTTGCGCGCGGCCATGCGTCTTGTGTCTTCACCGTTGTGTTTCCATCTGCACCCTTCAGCAAGACAGCGTCTGCGTGTACACGAATCTCGCGTTTGTCGTCCATTTCCAGAAGGATTCGTCTGCCTTCATACGCCTTAAGCTCGCTGTCAAAGACCACCACAATGACGCAGTGCATGGGACGCCTCCTTTTCTGAGGAAACGAAATTGCCGCCGAATCCCATGTCACGAGTTGCAAATCACGAGCCATACCTGCCGGTGATTGAAGATATGGAGCGGGAGACCGGGATCGAACCGGCGACATTCAGCTTGGGAAGCTGACGTTCCCTAAACCCAATTTAGGCAAAGTATTCTAAATCTTGCGTTTGCGTGTAAACAGCTTATTTTCATCCAGATGCTCTGAATTGCACAAAACGCATATTGTGCCTGTTTTGCACCTACAGTCCCTCATTTCCACTAAATCTGGACAGTATGGACAGTAAGGCAATTGTGAGAGGGTTGAGGGGTTTTTCAATTGTCGAGTCGCAGCGAAATGCCGACCATATCTGGAGCGGGAGACGGGGATCGAACCCGCAACCAACGGCTTGGGAAGCCGCTACTCTACCATTGAGCTACTCCCGCTTTGACCCCAATTATACTGCGGAAAAACGCGGGGCAATTTTAGGTTTGCCCAATCACGCTACGAAAGCGCGGAACCTCCGAGCCGGATCGTGGGACGGAGAAATGATTGAAGGAATCCTCCGAAGGCAGCTCAGGAGGGCGCGCGCAGGGCGCACCGAATGGCGCAGCCAGTGTTTTCAGACCAGATCGTCCAAGAATTCTGATTTAGGGGCAGTACTGGTCACGAGCAGATTGTCCCGGGCGCGGGTGCAGGCGACGTAGAGGAGATGGCGCTCAGTATTGTAAACATCCTCAAGGTCGCCTTCGTCGGTTACAGCCTCGATCCTTTCCTGAAGCGGAATGACCTCATCGTCGCAGCCCATGACGGCGACTGCACGAAACTCGAGTCCCTTGGCTAAGTGCATGGTGCTTATTGACACAAAGCCGGGAGTAATTTCTACGCGGTCATCAAGAACTTTGTATTTCAGCCCAGCTTGCTCGGCGGCAGCCTTGGGTCGGTCAAGCTGCGCGGCGGAGCGGACAAAAAGAGCAACTTCGTGAGGCAGCAGCCCGGCAGTCTTCAGGCCCGTCAACCAATCGGAGACTGTCCGAATCTCAGCGTCGGTGGACGAACAGACAGTGATCGTCGGTTTCGGTCCATTGAAGAGCGAGACCGCGCCTTTGCGTTCTTCGATGTTGCCGTCAACGTCGGCCATTTGAGGGTCGAGCAGACGGTCTGCCTGTGACCGGATCTGATGTGAAGTGCGATAGTTGATCTTCAATGACGTCGAACGCCCGCGCACATCAACGCCCGCCGCCTTCCACGAGAACGGCTGCTGGAAGATGCGCTGACCGAGGTCGCCGGCAAAGAAGAGACCGTTGGGCCGCCCCGCTCCCATGGCCGATAAGAAATGGATTTGTGCGACCCCGGTATCCTGTGCTTCGTCCACCACGGCAAACTCGAATGGCAGCGCAGCCCCGCTGGCATAGTGCCGGGCCAGGACATTAAACATGCCGGAGAGCGTGATCAGGCTTTGTTCCCGCAGGCCGGCCCTTACCGACTCAAAGATCGACCACAGGAGTCTCCGCTGCGCTTCCTTCAGGCGCGTCTTCCGGCCAAGACGATTCACGTCGCGGTACTCTTCCCAGGTGTCCAACTGCCAGCCATCGACGACCTGCTCCCATTCTGTCGTCAAGAACCGAAGCGAAAACTTGTGGTCTCCCACTTTTTTTGAGGCTTGCTGTATTAGCTCGGCGATCTGTGCATCTGTTGCGATCCGCAGCTTGCCGATATTCAGCTCGTACAGGCGGCACCCGATGGCATCCATCGAGTACACTTCAATCCGCTCGCCCAGACGCGGTTCACTTGTGAGTAGCAGGCGAAGTTTAGCGCGAAGGGCGTTCGCCAAGGGTTCGGAGAATGTGGTCAATAGCACGCGTGCCTGCGGATTCGTGCGCGCAAGGTGCGCAGCCCGGTGCAACGCTACGATGGTTTTTCCCGTTCCAGCGGTGCCAGAGACGCGAGCCGGACCATTGAAGTTCTTCTCGACAAGTTTGCGCTGCTCGGGATGCAGGAACACGGCCCAGCGCTCCCAGGGATAATCGAGCGCAAGCGCAAGCTCCTCGACGTTCTTCATGATTCGGAAGCGGCGGAGGGCGTCGGGATGCTCGAAGGGATCGCCGCCCGGAGGAACGCGCTCGGGGACCGGCGGGCGGATTCCGGTAGCGAGATTTAGCAGCGCTTCGGCAGCCTCCGCGGGCAAGTGTCCCGCGATCTCCAACAGCCCGTCTTCCGTTGCATTTAGAACTTCCGGCACCCATTCCGGCGGAACGCCATAGGTGAGCAGAGTGCCTTCGGAGATATTATGGAAGACCCTTCGCGGCGGTGTTTCTTGCACCGTCTCCACGTATTTCGGAACGGTGATTTCCTGCACGCGCTCACGGACTTCAACTAACTGCGCAGCGCCGGTCTTCGGATGCGTTTCGAGACGCCTGCGTTCTGCCCACTGGTACGCCTCGTCGTGGTGGTTGACGTAGCACAGCAGCAGGCTGGTCCCCGTGCGATGGACAATAATGCGAAGGTCGCGACTGACTCGAATGGACCAGAAATTAGGGTCTTTGGCTTTGTCCAGTTTGTGAAATTGCAGGCTGGGATGCGCGGGATTCAGTTGCAGATCGAACGCGGCCATCTTTGCCGCCTTCTGATCTTCCACGGCCAGGCGAGCCAAGCTGTCCGTAAATGTGTCTGCAATTCGGAATTCCATCGACAGCTGTCCTCAGTTCACGCGGAATACCTTCATTACCTCGTCGCCAAGGTGGTTGATGACTTTACAGCAATCCGTTTGGATTCGGGTTTCTCGAACGGGCGCGAAGTGTCGCTGTGCAAGGATTCCCAGGCCTCTTCATTGATCTCGGCCTTCAGCGTCGTCTTGAGCGCCTTATAGGGATCGTTCGCGCCGAGAAAATAAGCGTGCCGCACAAAGAAGCTCTCCTCGTTGTAGTCCGAATCGATGAACCAGCAGGCGATCTCGTCCGGCCCATTGCTGCGAACTTCGCCAGTGCTCGGATGAAAGACATCGACGCCATTCACCTTCACTTGGATTTGGCTGTTGGGCGCATCAAGGATCTGAATGTCTGGTTCACCGAAGATGACGAATAGATTGCCTTTGCCCGTGTTCTTCAGGTCTTCGGCCATGTGGAGGTCGGCATTCATGCGCGCCTTCAGCACGCGGATGCGACCAAGCTTGCCGAAATCGGCGGAATGCGCGTCGTAGCTGAAAGCACAGGCGATCAGCACATCGAAGGCGGCATCGCCGGCCTCGCGCGCTGCTGCAACCAGGTCTTCCCGCGTGACGGTCCCAAACTCAGGCCCGATGAAGATGCCGGCGCGCTTCTCGCTACCGTCAGAATCTAAGAAGCGTCCTTCGGCGCAGACGTAATTACCGGGCCAAGGCGCCAATGCGGTGAAGACGATCTTGTCTTCCTTGTGCGCCTGCTGCACGCCAGAGATCTTCAAGTTGTCGATGATGATTTGAACGAAGTCCTGCGCATCGCGGGTGTCGGCTTCGCTACGACCAGATGTTTCGATCAGATTCTCATCTTCGTTAACGGCTAGAATGCGATGGGGCGATAGGCTTTCTACCGTGAAGGGGCCGGCGACGCGAACCTTTCTCTTGTCTTCGTAGGGCTTGTCATAGAGGTATTCATATTCCGCCTTGGCTGCGATAGAGGCATCAATCGCCCGATCCCGACTGATACGCTGCTCCCACCATGCCGAGTGAAGTTCTCTCGTCTTGGCAGGCCAATTCGAGTCTGGCTCGCGCGGAATTTCCCATTCATCCAAATCCTTGTTAAGTGTCGATATTTAACTGTTGACGGAGGGGCCCGAGATGAGTTTCATAGTCTTCCGAAATAACGTCGATCTCGGCGTTATTGGCAACCGACTTGAGTGTAATGTGTGGCCACGCGTTCACAAACGAAACCTTGGCGGATGCTCCCGTGCGTCGGGCGCCCGAGGGAAGCTTTACCCTGAAGTTCAGCTTCTTTTGCCTGACCTTCTGCGCTGTCAGACAAGAGGTAATACGGATAGCGAGCACCCATGATTCGAGCGCGGGCAGAGCGCCAAGGCAACGCGGGAAGTGTCGATCGTGATCCAGCGTCGCCCCCACTGCTCGGCGACATATGCTGTAGTGCCGGAGCCACACTACGTGGGTCAGAGAACAAGATCGCCGGCATCCGTTGTCATGAGCACGCAGCGGCAGACCACGACAAGAGCCGTTTGAACGACGTAAACCTTGTCACCACCGAATTGATTCTGTCCAACGGTCCCTGACCAAAGGTTCGTTAAAGGGACTGCGGGGAAATAGTTCCAAGAAACGTACCATATCCAAGTCCCGCATCGCCGACCCTTTCAATTCGTGATGCCGCCTTTAGTCGTTCGATGCCATCGCGGTTGGTACTCCATTCACGCTTGGCCGGAAGAAACTGTTGCCCCGCAATGGTGATGGGGAAAAATCCCGTTCTACCTTCTCTAACACGCGCGGAAGTCAGATCCCCCACCGTGAAAATCCTTGAATTCGTTCGGAAGTGTGTCCTCGCCAGAGCGTTCTCTTGCAGTCATTCGACGCCGGGTCCCGTCTGAAAGCTGTAAACGCGTATAAGCCGAGGCTCCTTCAGCGCCGGCTTCCTTCTCGAATGACGGTCGGGCGATATTTGACCTGATGGCGATCTCTCGAATACCACAGAACGTAGTCCAGGGTGCCAGGCAAGAGCTCAGAAGTGGCACCAACAGTCTTTGCGAAGCTGATGCATGAACAAAAATTCTCATTTCCGAAAACTTCGTCCAATACCGATCGCATGAGATGCAGGTTTTCATCGCCGATTTGAACGAACACCGATCCTGTTGCTGACAACAGATCGCGGATAACAGTGAGTCTGTCACGGATGTAGGTCAAATATGAGTGGA
>CAWBIO010000005.1:0-744874 GCA_963788905.1 uncultured Acidobacteriaceae bacterium | reverse complement strand
CGAAAGTCGCTGGTATGTGTCAAGCAATCCGGCGTTATTTCACGGATACCCACATACCCTTCGCATGTTCCCTCGCCTCCAGATCCTGCAATGCAGGGGAGGGCGGGGAGGGCGCCAAACTTTAAAAGAACGTTCCGCGAGCAGAACTCACGGGGGCGACTGGTCGCCCAAAGAAACTGCAGGCGAAAAACGCCTGGTTTCCGGTTTTGCAAGATTGTTCTGTCTGGCTTACCGTGCGCCTCAGGCGCAACGACTGTCGAACAGACCCGCTTCGCCTTCCATCACAACTGGGGCAAAATCACCCACCAGCGAAGCCCTTGCCACTGCCTTCAAATCTATTTGAGTCTACCATGCCCACAAAGGATTCGCAAATCCAGTGGAGCCGTGGCGACTTACCCATCCTACCGGAGGATCGCAGCTGCTGCAAGTTGAGGAAAACGCTGGGAATCTGTGGAGATCTTTCGTCCGGCAATTCGCGGCCAATTCGCCGCGACGGCGGCCTGAAGATCAGCCAGGCGACGCTCGATGCCATGCCGCACGAAGAGAAAGTGGTGCGGCCGTAAGTCCAGGCGAGGACCGGCTTCATCTTTTCATTCTGACTACGGCCGGCGGTGGATGAGGCCGAGGTCGGTGAAACCGTTGACAAAAAACTGCATGGCGAGCGCGACCAGCAGAAGCCCCATGATCCGAACCAGGATCCGGATGCCCGTCTCGCCAAGGATGGCGCGGACGCGATCGGCTCCATAGAGAACGAAGTAGCTGACCGCCGCAGTGATGGTGATGGAAGCCAGAATCGCTAGCATCTGCCAGCGGTTTGGAGCCTGCCCAACCAGGACCATCACGCTGGAGATAGCGCCCGGGCCGGCCAGCATCGGAATTCCCAGGGGAACGATGCCTGCGTCCTCGCGCGCGGCGGCGTCCTCTGTTTCGGCCTGGGATTCCTGCGTTGGGGAACGGCGGGCTTCCATCATGTCGATGCCGATGAGTAGAAGGATGAGGCCCCCGGCGATTTCAAAGGCGGGAAGCTTGATGCCGAAAAGACTGAAGATGAACTGGCCTGCAAGCGCGAAAGCGACCAAAACGATGAAGCAGGTGACGGCGGCTTTCCAGGCCATGCGGCGGCGGCGCGCAGGGTCCACGCCGGCCGTGATGGCGATAAACGAAGGTATCGCCGCAAACGGGTCGACGAGAAAAAAGATGGAGCTCAGTGCGAGCAGCGAGAACTTTACGTAGGTGGAGTTGAGGGCCTCCTCGGCCGCGGAGGCCGGCGAGAGGATGGCTGTAAGTTGCTGAATTAATTGTGGGTGAACGTGCACGATCCTCAGATTAGCCTGTTTTTTCGATGCTCAGGAATCGGTCTGGACTCGGGCGGCCGGGAATCAGTGGAATTTTGTCCCCCAAAGGGGTGCGGAAGTTCCAGAGAAGGATTGGTTGTATGGCCTCAATAATGCCGCAAGTTCTTGCTGGGATGTAGCTTCCCCGTTGAAGAGCGGCTTTGGCAGGGGTGTTGCTCCTACCATACTCGCGCAGATTGCGGTTTCCTTATTTTCGTGATCCGCGACCCGCTCCTTTGGCCACTCTCGCAGGTTTTCCCCGGAGAAGGTGATACCCCGGGCTGTCGAGGAACAAGGGCTGAGAAGACACAAGCGGTTCATCAACAAAAGAGGGAGGAAGTCAGACCCGCTATGGTTACCCAATCACGAGACATATCAAGCCAGGGCAGGACCAACCCCTTAATCCTGTTAGCCAGCGATTCTCAACGACACGGGAACACAATGCACCGCGCTCTGCGGCAACAGGGATTCGCGGTGGAATTCGCAGGAGACTATGCCCAGGTGGTGGCACTGCTCAGGGATCGGGAGTTCGATGTGGTGCTGCTCGAAGTAACCGGCGAGCATGCCGGTCGAAGCCGGCAGTTGCAGCTGCGCTCGCCGTGAAACGCGGCAATGCGGGTCAGTTTGTCGCCTACCTCGCCGATTCGAGTCTCGAAACCAGTGGGCTGGCCGGCGATGCGGTCATGCCGCGCAGCGCGGCCAAGGTCGAAGACGCGCTCCGCCGTCACATGCGCGATTAGTCCACAAGGCACAGGCCGCCCTTCAGAAAAAATTCAGCAACCTGGAGTAGTCTGGCGAGGCTTGCTTTAACGAAGCAAGGAGCCTGAACCATGAGACTGCGCCATGCCGTTGCGCCTGCCGCTTTATTGAGCGGTCTGCTTTTCACTGCAGTTTTCGTAGCGGCGCCCCTGCCGGCGCAAACCCCGGCGGGCGGCCCGTTTCACGTGCAACAGGAATGGAAAATCGGCGGCGACGGCGGATGGGACTACATGGCGGTGGACCCGGTGTCGAAGCTGTTGTACATAACCCGCGGCAACCACGTGATCGCGATCGACACGAGCGCGGGTAAGCAGGTCGCCGACATCACCGGGTTGCACGGAACCCACGGCGTGGTGTTTTCGTCCGATGGCGTGCATGGCTACATCACCGACGGCGGTGGAAACCAGGTGGCGGAGTTCAACCGCAAAACCAACGTCATCGAAAAGACCATTCCGGCAGGGACAGGACCGGATGGTGCAGTGTTCGATCCGGCGACGAAGACGGTGTGGGCGTTCAACGGGCGCAGCCATGATGTAACCGTGATCGATACAAATACAAACGCCGTCGTGGCAACCGTGGCACTCCCCGGCAAGCCGGAGTTTCCGGTATCGGACGGCAAGGGATTCGTCTATGACAACATCGAGGACAAAAGCGAGATCGTAAAGCTCGATGCGAATGCCCACACGGTGGTGGCCACGTGGCCGGTGGCGCCGTGCGAGAGCCCCTCGGGGCTCGCCATCGACCGTGAGCACCACCGGCTGTTTGCGGTTTGCGACGGCGGCAAGATGGCCGTGGTGGATACCGAGAGCGGCAAAGTGGTGGCCACGCCCGCGATTGGCGATGGTCCCGACGCGGCGCGGTTCTCACCCAGCGACCAGTACGCCTTCAGCTCCAATGGCCAGAGCGGAACGCTGACAGTGGTCCACGAGGACGATGCGGATCACTACTCGGTAGTTCAGAATCTGGCGACGAAACGCGGGGCGCGAACTATGGCGATGGATCCCGACGGGAGCCATCTGTATACCGTGACGGCGGAGTTTGGGCCGAGGCCGGAGCCGACGGCTGACAATCCACGGCCGCGGCCAACGATTGTCCCCGGAAGCTTTGAGGTGATTGTGATCGGGAAATGAAGAATCGCCCGTAGCCGGTTTGTCGTTCTGCAGCAAAGAGCCTCGTGCGATACGAGGCTCTTCTTTTTGGGGCGATAAATCGCGGGCAAACGCTGCGCTGCTTTCAGCCATTAACCCCTACACTGTTTGCGAGGCTGAGCGGCGAGTCGGTGAGCGCGGCGATCGAATTTCGGAGCGTGGGTCTGGCGACGGCCGAGGGACAGCCGCTGCTGGACAGGATCTCGTTCGAGGTGCAGCCAGCCACCACCACCGCGGTGCTGGGCCGAAGCGGAGCCGGCAAGAGCACACTCCTGCGTACCGTGAATCGCATGGCCGAGCCAACATCGGGCGAGGTGCTGCTGGCTGGCACGAATGTGCGCGACGCGGATCGGATTGCTCTCCGGCGAAGCATTGGATACGTGATCCAGGAGACAGGCTTGTTTCCGCACATGACCGCGGAACGCGATGTGGCGCTCGTACTGGAAGCAGAAGGCCGGCCTCGCGAGGAGCGCGTGCGGCGGAGCCATGAACTGCTGCGCGCGGTAGGCCTCGATCCGGCGCAGTTTGCCGCGCGATACCCGCACCAGCTTTCCGGCGGCCAGCGGCAGCGCATCGGGCTGGCGCGGGCCTTGGCCGCCGAGCCGCAGGTCCTGCTGATGGACGAACCGTTTGGCGCGCTCGATCCGCTGACCCGCGCAGAGATGCAGGACATGTTGAAGGCGCTGCTGGCGCGGCTTAAGGTCACCGTGCTGCTGGTCACGCACGACCTCGATGAAGCCCTGTACCTGGGCGACCGCATTGTCTTGCTGGAGGATGGACGGCTCGTGGCGCATCTGCAGCCGGAGCAGTTCATCCACTCGCGGGAACCCGAAGTCGAGCGCTACGTGCGGGCGTTTCATCGCGGCGAAGCGAGTGCGGAAAAGCAAATTGCGAACACCGTTCATCGGCCAGAACGGGAGAAGCGCGCATGAGTCGATTTCTGTCTCAATACGGCGGAGAAATCGCTGAGCTGACGGTGGAGCACCTGTGGCTCACCGGGGCGGCCATGCTGTTCGCAACCGCCATCGCGGTTCCGGTAGGCGTGTGGCTGACGCGGCGGCCTGCGTGGGCGCGGCCAGTGATTGGTACAGCGAATGTGTTGCAGACAATTCCGTCGCTGGCAATGTTTGGCTTCCTGCTGCCTCTCCCATGGCTGGGCGAGCGAGCGGCGCGCGTAGCCATTGTGGCGCTAACCGCGTATGCGCTGCTGCCGATTCTGCGCAATACCTATGCGGGCATCCAGGGGATCGATCCCTCTTTGATTTCAGTGGCGCGGGCGCTGGGCCTCACCGACCGGCAACGCTTCTTCAAGGTAGAGTTACCGCTCGCCGGCTCGTTCATCCTGGCAGGGTTGCGCACGGCAACAGTCACATGCGTGGGCATCGCAACGATTGCCGCAGCGGTTGGCGCCGGCGGGCTCGGCGAGCTGATCTTCCGCGGTGTCGCGTCGGTCGATAACCGCCTCGTGCTTGCCGGCGCGATTCCAGCGGCTCTGCTCGCCTTAGCCTGCGACGGGGCGCTGGGACTGGTCGAACGCTGGGTGCGGGTGCCGGGACCAGGTCCCACTCAATGAAATGCGGACCTGCGAGGTGGATGTGCCCGGCATTTGTCGCTGTCACGGTGGCATTTTGCGCTTTTCTGTGCGGATGCGCTCCGCCCAGACCCAATCATCCCGTGATCGGGGCAAAGAATTTCACCGAGCAGGTGGTTTTAGGGGAGCTCCTGGCCCAGGAGATCGAAGCAAAGTCAAATCTGAAGGTCGAGCGGCGCTTTTATCTCGCCGGTAGTTACATTTGCCAGCAGGCCATGCTGGCCGGGCGGATCGACGGCTATGTCGAGTACACCGGCACAGCGTTGACCGCGATCCTGAAGCAGCCGCTGGACCGCGACCCCGAGCGCGTACTCCAGACGGTCCGCAATTTGTATCAGTCGCGGGATCACATTACAGTGGGCCCGCCGCTCGGCTTTGAAAATACCTTTGCCATGGTCATTCGCGGCGACGACGCACGGCGGCTGCACCTGGCCACCCTGAGCCAGGCTGCACAATACACGCCGCAATGGCGGCTCGGCGTCGGATATGAATTCGAGCAGCGGCCGGATGGGCTCCCCGGACTCAGCGCCGCCTACGGCCTGAAGTTTGCCGGTCCGCCGCGAACCATGGACCTGGGCCTTCTGTATCGCGCGCTTGAGGCGCACCAGGTCGACATGATTGCAGCCAACTCAACAGATGGGCCGATTCAGGCGCTGGGGCTGACCGCACTCGAGGACGATCGGCATTATTTCCCGCCCTACCAGGCCGTGCCCCTGGTTCGCGACGAGGCGCTGGAGCGATGGCCGCAGATTCGCTCAGCGCTCGATATGCTGGGCGGGAAGATCAGCGCGAATGAGATGCGCGCGATGAACGAAGCGGTCGACGGTCAGCATCGTGATCCGGTGGAAGTGGTGCGCGAGTTTCGAAAGCGAAAGGGGTTGTGAAATCGGAGTCGGATTCGTTTGGAGGAAAACAGGATGACAGAACGGATTGCTAAAGGCTCACCGCGCTTGTGGGCGCGGCTGGCTGGATTCATTTATCTGATCAGTGTGCTGACCGCCGTCACCGGCGAGTTTTTCGCTCACGGCAAGTTGGGTACTGTCACGGCAGTCATCATCCCGATCGTGTGCTACATGGCGGTGACCCTGCTCCTTTATGTCGTTTTTCAGGTCGTGAAGAGAAGCCTCGCACTGCTGGCGGTCGCGTTTAACCTGGTAGGGCTGGTCCTGGACGCGTGGCGCTGGCAACCCCGGGGATTAAATGCGGGCATGGTTTTCCATGGCGCATATTGCGTGCTGATCGGCTTCCTCATGGTGCGCTCGAGGTTTGTGCCGCGTCTGCTCGGCGTCCCGATGGCCATCGCCGGGCTGGTGTGGCTACTGTATTTGTCGCCAGGGCTGGCCAATCGCCTTGCGCCTTCCAACACCATTGTGGGTCTGGTCGCGGAGGCATTGCCAATGCTGTGGCTGCTGGTGATGGGCGTGAGCGATGAGAAATGGCGGGAGCAGGCGAATTCACCAAAATGAAAAGGCCCGGCGCGCCGGGCCTTCCATAGACTGCTGGCCGTTACTGGCCGGCAGTCGACGAGACATGCTGCGTCGCATGGTTGCCGTGCGGGACGGCAGCAACACAGGTGGCAGTTCCGGAAACGGAGTACGGAGAGTTCTGCACGCCGGTGAGTACTCCGGTGTTGGGATCCGAGCTGCGCCGCGGCGACCGCGTTAAAGAGAGAGAGCGACGCGTAAACGTAGCGGCCCAGCGATGGCTCGACAAGAATGCAGGTAGGGCCGGGATCGCCGGTATCGAAAGTATTGGAGGCGAGCGCCGAGGGTTGTCCGGTGGACTGCGAGATGGTAAACGCGCTGATGGTCTTGGCGTTGTAATCGGTGACGTAGATGTACTCATCGCGCGGATCGACGACCAGATTCACGGGGAAGATGCTGGTGGCAAAGGGCCCGTTGGGAAGAGGCTGGAGCGCGCCGTTGCCGAGAATGTCCCAGGCAATGATCTGGTTCTGAACGCTGTCAGTCGCGTACAGGAAGCGGTTGGTCAGATCGATGGCGATGCCGGTCGGGGTGGTTCCCGCAGGAAATGGGCTGCCCGGAACCGCAGTCAGCGCGCCGGAGGAGCTAACGGTGAACCCGGAGACGGTTCCCTGAGTGGGGCAGCCGGCAGGCGTTGGCGGCGGATTGGCGGTGGTGGGTGGAGCTGTCGTGACGATCACGGAATTAGTGTTGGTGACGTAGACATAATCCCCGTTCTGCGAAACCGCGACACCGCCCGGGAAGCACTGGAGCGCGGTGTAAGCAGCTCCACCACTGCTGACCGGAGAGCCGAGCGATCCGTCCGCGTTAATGGGATAAACGACAAGTGCGCCAGGACCCGGAGTCGCGTCGCTGAATCCGGGACCGTAGTAATTGAGGACGAAAAGCAGCGTGCCGGTAGTATTAATGGCCAGGGAGACCGGCTCAGAGCCAGGCGGGGTATAGCTCTTGCCGAAAGCAAGCTGCCCGTCCGTACCGATGGTGAATTCTGCGATGGAGTCATTGCCGTGGTTGGCAACGTAAAGAAACTGGCCGTTGGGCGAGGCGACTTCAGCGACAGGATTGGGCCCCTGAGAAGATACCGGGGAGCCGGCGACAACACTCAGCGCGCCTGACTGCGAATCGACGTGATACGAGCTGATCTGGCCGTTCGCACTGGAGCCGTTCGTGCTGTTGGACGTGACAAACAGGTAGTCGATGGTGTCGCTGGGGCTGCACGAGGTCATGCCCAGACCGAGTGAAACAGAGGCTGCCACGGCCAGCAAACCCTGACCGATTTTTGTCAACTTCATGCTGTTCCTTCGTTCCCTGAGGGAACCGTGATCCATTCTAAAATCCATCGGGGCCGGAGAAATGTCGCGCCGAAAAAACGGGGAACGTTACAAGCCATTCTTGTTGCCTCCGGAGTGAGTGACCGCGGCGACGCAGGTGGGTTGCCCCGAGGTGACATAGGGTGAGCCCTGGTTGGTGACAAGAGTGCCGCTCGAGGGATTCACCTCAGCGCCGCCGATCGTGCCTCCGATGTAGTCCGCAGTGTAGAGGAAACGCTGCGTCTCAGGTTCGGCAACCACACATAGCGGGCCCGAAGCCCCGGCGTTGCTCTCAGTGATGATCGAGGGCACTCCGGAGCTCAGCGAGTAGATACTGATGGAACCGTCTTTGTAGTTGGTGATGTAGAGGAACTTCGATCCCGATGACGGAGTGACAACGGCGCCCCCCATGGGCATCGTGCCGGTACCGGTGGTGGCTGCGAGCGCAATCGCACCGGAGGCCTGGACCGACCAGGTGTAGAGCTTGTTGTAGAGCGCGTCGGTGACGTAGATGGAGCCACTCCCAGGATCGGCCACGACGCCGGTAGGCTGGGAGCCAGAGCCTGTGGAGAACGGGCTTCCGGAAACCTCACTGACCGACGAACCGCTGACCGAGAAAGCCGATACGGTTCCGGAGGCCGGGCAGGATGCGGGCAGCGTGGGCACGGTTCCGGTAACAGGAGGAGACGTGGTCACGACCACCGCATTGGTATTGGAAACATAGGCGAAGTTGCCGTTGGGAGTGACGGCGAGCCCAGTGGGAAAGCACTGCACGGGGAAGTAGTTCGCGTTGCCCGCGGTCAGGGGCGATCCCAGCGCACCGGTGCTGGTGTTGATGGGGTAAACGATCAGAGCGCCGGGTCCTGGATTAAGGTCGGTGTAGGAAGGCTGTCCTGGCGCGGCGGGCGCGTAATAATCGACGACAAAAAGCTCGGTGCCGGCGGAGTTGACGGCGAGTGCGACGGGTTCGGTGCCCGGCGTGTTGACAGTGGTTAGCGGATAGAGCTTGCCGTCGGTGCCGATGGCGTACTGGACGATCGTGTTGTCGTCGTGATTGGCAACGTAGAGATTCTTGCCGTTGGGCGCAGTGACAATGTAAACAGGGTTGCGGCCGCCGGAGGGGTAGGGCGAATCGGCGATCTGGTGGATGGCGCCAGACTCGGAGTCCACCTCATACGCGTTGATCTGGCCGGGGTTTTGGAGGTTGCTGGTCACGTAAAGAAAGTCGATGGTGTTGCTGGCTCCGCAGGAGAGCATCAGCAGCGACACCCCTGCTGCGGAGGCGGCGGCCATGAGCCGCTTTCCGAGTTGTTTCAACTGCGAATGCCAAATCCCTGCGCGCATCAGTCTGTGTTGGAACTGTACAGGCACCAGGTCGGGGTTCCCACGGTCGCGAACTGCGTACCTTTGCGAAGGTTGGTGAGGATGCCGGTGTTGGGATCGATAAGCGATCCGGTGACGGTACTGGAGCCCGCATCTGCGGTGTAGAGATACTGGTGCGAGGGATCCTCGAAGATGCAGACGGGCGTGGCGCCGGTCCCGAAGAAGCCCGGGGCGAGCGTGGTGAGGTCGCCGCTGCCGGTGGTGATATCAAACGCCGAAATCACGCTGCCCGACTGATACAGACCCGAAGCCTGAGCGTTGGCGATGTAGAGATACTTCGATCCGCTGTCGGTGGTGATGGCAGTCATGCCGGTGGCCCCTGCGATATTCGGATACGCGCCACCGGAGATGGCTGAAAGCAGGCCATTGGATCCCTGGGTGAAAATGAAGATCTGGTTGGTGCCGTTATCGAGAACGTAGATGTAGGCGCCGGAAGCGCTCGCGCCGATAACGCTGATATTGGTGGCGCCGGTGATAGGCTGCGCGCCCCCCGGAACCTGAATCAACTGGCCCGTCGTGGCCGCGTTGTACGCGTACACCACCTGCGTATTTCCGGTCGCTGGGTCGCTGGCTTCAGCCGTATAGAGGTAGCTTGAGACGAGGTGAAAATCAATGGGGCCGCAGCCCACCGGAAAATAGGTAAGCGGCGTGCCCAGAGAGTTCTGCTGCTGCTGGTTCTGCACAAGGAAGAGCCGGCCGGTGTTGCCATCGATGCTGAACACCGTTATGTCGCCGGCAGGGCGGTAGACCTTGTTCGTCGAGTCGTAGCACGGAGTGGCCGCGCTGATGGTGGAAGACGCCGGAGTCGTGTTCGGAGTGCTTCCCGGCTGGTACTCGTCGAGAACGTAAAGATAGCTTCCGGCGGCGCTGAGGGCGAGGCGCAGCGATCCGAAACCCTGGCTGGGATAAGAAAGCTGGTAAGACAGCGAGCCGTCGCCGCCGACGCTGAAGACCGAAACATTGCCGCCGGTCCAGGTGATGGAGCCGTCGGAATTCACCGTGGGCTTACCCTGATTCAGCACGTAGACATAGCGGCCGCCAAGGAGCAGCTGGGCGCGGATAGGATTGGTGCCCCCGGAACTGAGCGGATCGTGAGGAGCGGCGGTCAGAACCCCCGTCTCGTTGTCTTCCCGGTATGAGGCGACCTGGTTGTACTGCGACCCGGTAACAATGATGTACGCCTCTGTGTAGTCATAATGGCAGGATTGAGTGCCGAACCCGAGTAAAAGGGATGCCGCCAGGGCCAGTGCCAGCCGGCCGAATTTCCTGAACTTCATGCGCTTCCTTCACGCCGGGCCACCGGGGGACGGGGGCGCGACAAGCTTTATGGATAATCCCGAACCATTGTAAATGGAGCGGGATGGTTGCGCCGCGTGGACGGCAGAACGGACCGGCGAGGGAGGGAAGACAGCCGGTCCAATGGCTCATCCTTTAGACGGCGCGACCGGAAGATGATCACCACACCCGGCAGGCGTCGTCGGGCATCATTGGCTGGCCTTTGTGACAACCAAAGGCTTTGCCGAATTCGTCGAAGTTCCGAACCACGCCGTCGACGCGAAACATGCCCGGGGAGTGGGGATCGGTCTTGGCGGCGACACGCGAGACCTGCTCGGTGCGGTTCTCGCACCAGATCTGCCCAAATGCAATGAAGTAGCGCTGCGCCTCAGAGTAGCCATCGATCTTGTCGTCGATGCTCTTGCCCTGTTGTGCAAGCGTCGAAAGCAAAGCCTGCCAGGCGATGCGAATGCCGCCGTTGTCCGCGGTGTTTTCGCCCAGCGTCAGCTTGCCGTTCAGGTGCACGCCGGGAACCGGTTCGAACCCGCTGTATTCATCGATCTCGCACGCCAGCCGCTTCTGGAACGCGGCGTTATCCGCATCGGTCCACCACGGTTTCACGTTGCCCTGACCATCGTATTTGCTGCCCTCGTCGTCGAAGCCGTGCGTCATCTCGTGGCCGATCACCACGCCGATTCCGCCGAAGTTCACGGCTGGGTCCTTGCTGAAGTCGTAGAAGGGCGGCTGCAGAATCCCGGCCGGAAAGTTGATGTCGTTCATCGGCGGATCGTAGTAGGCGTTGACCGTGGGAGGAGTCATGCCCCACTCCTTCTCGTCAACCGGCTTGCCGACCTTATTGAGCTCGTAGTTGAACTGAAATTCAGCAGAGTGGTCGAGGTCTTCCACGAAGTTGGTGCGTGTGACTTCGAATTTCGAGTAGTCGCGCCACTTGTCGGGATAGCCGATTTTCTGCCGGAAGGCCGCGAGCTTGGCTTCCGCCTGCTTTTTGGTGTCATCGCTCATCCACGGCAGCGACTGGATGTCATCACCGAGGGATTTCTTCAGAGCCGCGACCAGCTGCTCCATGTTCTGTTTTGCCTGGGGCGGGAAGTTCTCTTTCACCCAGTCCTGACCGACGGCTTCGCCGAGAGCGCGATCGGTGACCGTAGTACAGCGCTTCCAGCGCGCAGTCTGTTCGGCCTGACCCTGCAATGTTTTCTGAAAGAAGTCGAAGCTCGCGTCCTCATACGGCTGCGAAAGCCATTGCGCGACGCCGCTCAGCGCATGGAACTTCAGATAGGCCTTAAGAGCATCGAGGCTCTGGCTGGAAATCACCTGGTCTTCTGCTTTGAAGAAATCCGGCTGGCCCACGTTGATGGTGTCCTGTTTGGGCGCATTGACACCCGCGAAGTAAGCCGCCCAGTCGAAGCTGGGATCCAGCTGGTCGAGCGCCGCGAAGGTCATGATGTGGTAGCGCTTGTCCGGATCGCGCAGCTCTACGCGAGGGATGGCGCCTTTGGCCAGGCCGGTTTCGATTTCGAGCACATGCCCGGCATCCGCCGTGGCCTGATCCTCGGTTTCGCCCGTCAGTTTAAGGACAGTCACGATATAGGCGCGATACTTGTCGCGAATCTCCTGCATGTGCGGATTGTCTTCGAGGTAGTAATCGCGATCCGGGAGCGTAAGCCCGCCCTGGTGAACCGACTCGATCTGCTTCGACGAGTCGACCTGATCCTGTTCGATACCAAAGCGGAAGAAGATGCCGGTGGGAGTTTTCGAATCGAGATACGCAGCAACGCCGGCAATTTCCTTCTTGTCCTTAATCGCGTCGATGCGGGCAAAAATCGGGAGCAGCGGCTTATCGCCAAGCTGATTGGCGAGGTCGGTATTCATGCAGGCGGCGAAGAAGTTGCCGTACTTGCGCTGGAGCGCCGTATGCGGCGAGTCAGCCGCCCTTTTCAGATCCACATACAGCAGATACCGGTTCCGCTCAGCCAGCTCGTTGAACCGGCCCCAGCGCGACTGGTCAGAAGGGATGGGATTGTTCTTCCTCCAGTTGCCGCAAACGTATTGGTAGAAGTCGGTGCACGGGTCGGCAGTTTTGTCGATCGCATCGGCATCGAAGAGCCGGGGAGCTTTCGGCTCAGTGGGAGTTTGCGACGACGGAGTGTCGGGAGCAGCAAAGAACTGCTGGGCAAACACGAAGCCGGGGCTCAGGAGCAGCAGCACGGAAGCAAAGTGCCGGGCAAGATGTGCGATGCGCATGGAACTCCTCAGGAGTTGCGGCAGAGAAAAACCGCAGTGAATTGTGTGCAGAAACGATAACAGAAAGGGCAACCAGAAGCAGCCGGCTGCCGGCGTTCAGCCGCCAGCGAAAAAGGCGGCCGGAAGCTAGAAAATGTGCACCCGAATATTGAGGTACTTCTTCGGGTCTTTGCGGATAGCGGTGACCAGATCGCTGGAGTCCGTCATGAGCCTATCGACGTGGTCATAAAGCTTGCGGTCTTTGATCAGCGCGCCCATCGTGCCCTCGCCGCTGTTGATGCGGGTGAGCATGTCATCAAGCTTATCGATGGTGTCGGTCAGCTTCTGAGCCATTTTGGGATCCTTGGTCAGCATCCCCAGGCTCCCCTGACCGGCATTGATCGTCGCGGTGATCTGGTTCAGATTGTGGGTTGTGTCCTTCAGCTCGTTATAGAGCGTGTCATCTTTGAGGAGTTTGCCCATGGAACCCTGACCCTCATTGAGCTTCGTGGTGATGTCATCGCCCTGGGCAATCATATGGTTCAGCCGTTTGTACATGCTGTCGTCCTTGATCAGCATGCCCACCGAGCCCTGCCCGTTGTTGATCTGATCCACGATCGAGGAGAGCTCATTGACCGTCGAGAGAGCCCTCTTATACAGAGTGGGGTCGTTAATCAGCAGGCCGATAGAGCCGTTCTTTGAGTTGAGCGTGTTGGCGATCTGATTCACCTGGTCGAGGATCGTGTCCAGCCGCTCAATCGTGCCCTGGCTGGCCTGGATCACATCCTGCAGGTTGGGAGTCTCGGTCGTGGGCAGCTCGGCGTTGTTCTGCACCGGGCCGCCGGTGGCGATCTTGCTGTTGATATCGACGTCGGTGTCGCCGAGCACGCCCTGGGTTTCGAGGCTCGATTTCGAATCCTCGCGGATCGCCTTCCCATAGCGGGGATTGATCTTCATCACCACTTCAACGGGGGTCAGCCTGCGGGCTTGATCGGCAACGATGTGGATCGCGGCGACATTGCCGACTGTGACGCCATCGAGCAGGACGGGAGCGCCGATCTTGAGCCCCGCGGAGTTTTCAAAGTACGAGCGCAGCGTGAGTCGGCGCGACCAGAAGCCCCCCGTGGAGTTCGACATGAGGAAAATGAGGGCGATCAGGGCACACAGGGCTACGATGATCAGGACCCCCACTTTCAGTTGTGACCATCGCACTTCCTGTTGACCGGGCACGTAGTTCCTCGGGGAAAAATGAGCCGCAGAAGAGCCGTTTGGCAGAGGATATCAGGGAATGCCGTCCAGGCATACGGCGGCGTTTCGCGCTCAGCCTTCAGCCTTTAGCGCTTAGCCTATCGGATGGCGGAGGCCCTGGGGTCGTTGCACGACTCAGTGCGCGGGATAATCGACCTGCTGGCCGGTGCGGGCATTGGAGACCGAGAAACTCCCGCCCTTTGACGCCGTTAGCTCAAGGCCGTAACCGGTGTCCGGCCCGTGGATATTGGCAATGAACCTGTCCGGTTCATTGTCCGGTCCAGCTTCTTCGGAATAATGCAGCTGCCACAGCGCCTCAAGGCCCGGAATCTTGCGCAGTGTCTCGACCGTGGGTTTCGACCCGCCCTTCGTCGCGCCGTTATCCATAATGGCCACCCGCGGCGTGATGGCGTCGACCAGCGCCGGGCTCGAGCTCTGATTCCAGCCGTGGTGCGAAACGATGAGGATGTCGACGTGGCCGATCACGTTGTTCGGGCACATCATGTCCATTTCCTTGTCCCAGGTAAGATCGCCGAGGTCGAGGATGCGCAGCTTGCCCCAGGTGATGAGCACGCCGAGCGACCGGGCATTCTCGGTCTGGTCGGCGGGACGGGTTTCCGATTCCTTGCAGTATGGATTCGGCTGGCCTGCACCGGGGAGCGGCTTGTCAGTGAAGTTGCCGTCGCCGGTGAGCACCAGCGGATGGAGCTCGGGGATCGGCAGCGTGTCTCCTGGCTTCGCGAGGATGTGCTGATATTTTCCGGTCGCCAGAACTTTCTGATAGCCGGCGAAGGCATCCGCCGTCGCCTTGTCCCCAGGCTCGCGCAGCGCACCATGGTCGATGAACGTTCCCACCGGAATACGCTCCACCAGCTGCGGCACGCCCCCGGTGTGATCGACGTGATAGTGCGTGAGCAGGACAAAGTCGATGCGATCCAGTCCGGCCTTATGCGCGGCGGCCACGATGCGATCCGCATCCCGGCCCTGATAATCCGGCCACCCGGTGTCAATCAGCAGCGAATGATGATCGGGCGTAACAAAAAGCGTCGACTGCCCGCCCTCCACATCGACGAAATAAACCTTCAGGTCGCCGGAACCGGACTGAGCGCCGACACCGGCAGCGGCAAAAAGCAGCAGACTGGAAAGGCATAGAAAACCGCGCACGGCAAACTTCATAAGCAAAGGCTCCAAAAACGTCAGATTGCTCAACCGAGCCATCATAGACCGCTGGTGTCCTGAGTCTGAAGTTCGCTTCAGAATTGTCTTCGTTTCTGTCTCAGGGCACCACTCAACGGGAGCCCCACGTCTGCCCGGTTTTGGCAGACATGGGAGTGAAGAACCTAACCCGGCCACCCAGCCGCCTTTGTATCAGGGCACGACTTCAGTCGTGCCGTAAATGGCCACAAATCAAGTGGGCTTTAGCCCCTGAACGCTTTCTTGAACGAACCTCTGACTCATCACACAAGGATTGCGAGGCGCTTAGTGGACCAAAAATCCCAGCCCCGCCGCGACCAGGCCAGCAAGACCAAAGATCATCCCGAAATACCAGTAGCCGCGCTGCCGTGTGAGCAGCGTGACCGACGTGATGACGAGCCCAATTTCGAGCAGCGCCTCACCAAGGTCGAAGCGGGCGGCCCGATGCTCGGAATTGTGCACCTTTTCCTCATCCTCACGCGCAGCCTTCTCCGCATCGGCCGTGTCCTGGTCCCACTTCTGGATGTGAGTCTTGTACCCCTGAAGAATCTTCCCCGCCGAGTCCGGATCGCGCACCGGCAGCGCACCCAGCAGATCCGCGGTGAGCTGAGTATCGTATTGCCGGATTTTGTGCGCCTGATAAAAATTCCACTGGTCCGAAGCGCGCGCCTGGAAAAGCACAGCCTCAGTGTGCGAACGATGGCCCATCACCGTGACGATAGACACCAGTACCGCCAAAACGCTGATCGTGAAGCTGACCGGCCGCAGGCTGGGCTCACCGGCGGCATGTTCGTGCTGCTCCTGGAGTTCCTGCGCTTCGCTCGCATCCATGGGAGGCTAGGGTACAGGTTCCACGGTGCAGGGTAAAGCTCACCAGACCGGAAATTCGCCGGGCCCCCTTACCTCACTTACTGTCATCCTGACGACTCGCATAGCGAGGCGGAAGAGCCTGACCTGAGCAAGCTCCGAGCATAGCGAGAGCCTGCCCTGAGCGAATGCCGAGCAAGCGAGGCGAGCCGAATGGGTGCGCGTCGAACGGCATCTGCGGTTCCTTTTCCGCTTCGGCCCGCTCACAAATTTCCGCTTAGCCGGTCTTACGCCGCGAACGCAGATCAGCGACCACAGCGCGAACAGAGATCACCGAACGCTTTTGTATCAGGGCATGACTTCAGTCGTGCCGAAACAGCGCCCCAAAATGGATCGGGCTTCAGCCCCTGTGTATCGCCCGCCGCGAATGTTCCGCATAGCCGATCACACGACAAAAACCGCCATCACCCACCAGGTTGTCATCCTGAGGAGCCGAGCGACGAAGGATCTGCGGTTGCTTCTCTGCTTCGGGCCGCCTGAAACGGCCTTCTTCTTATTTGTGCTTCCGCGCACTGGGAGCCGGAGCATCGGCGCTGGCCGTAGTGTTCTGGGCCTGAACCACACTGACGATGCGGGTGCGGAAGTCATCGTAGGTCGGCGCGCCGTCGATGACGCCGAGATTCGTGGATGCGCCGTCGAAGTAACTCAACAGTTCGAAGCGATGCAGAGTGGATCCGACCACATCCGGGTGTTGCTGATGGTAGGCCGCCTGATCGGCATCGTCCGCGGCAAAAGCATAGTAACCGAGGATCGCTCCCTTCTCGTCCGTGACGTTGAAGCGATAAAAAACGTGTTCGGAACCTTCCGGCTCAAAGTATTCGATGCTCTCGATGGTCCTGTCGCCGGCGTGGAAACGCTCAACGACGATCCCGGGAGTTCTCGCGGCCGACGGATGGTGGCCGTCGGAGTGGTATCCGCGAAGAATGGCCCGCTCGATGTCGCGGTCCTTGCGGTCGCCGGTTTCTGAAAACGCCTCGAGCAGCCCCGCGTGGACATCGGTGCTGCCAGGCCACGCTGCCTGGGCATTGCGGAAGCAGACCAGTGCCTCGTCCGGCTTGCCGTAATCCAGAAGCAGTGTGCCGATCATGAAGCTGGCTTCGGCGTTGCCGGGATGGGCATTGAGAATGGCCTCAGCCTCATTGAGAGCCTGCTGGCGATTGCCGCTGAGCAGGTCGCTGCGAACGCTGAGGAAGTCAGAGCTGTCGAGCGCGGCTGAGGTCCTGGGTGGCGCCGGAGAGCAGATGGGGTGTGGAGGCGTCTGCGCAGCAAGGGTCCAGGGCGCAAGGGCAATCATCAGGGCCGTGGCGAGTTTCATCCGCTACCTCGGGCCGGGGGGAACCCGTTCGCTCCATAGTATGCGGCAAGAGAGGCTGCACCCACCGAAAAAGGATGCCGGGGGGAAGGTGGGGAATATCGAGAATCACAGCTTGCTGAACTTTCGTTCCAGCCGTCCCGGAACCAAACTCGCTTACTCCGCTACCGCAACCTGGCTACTCCTGCTTCCCGCGGTGTCATTCTGACCACTCGCGTAGCGAGGCGGAAGGATCTGCGGTTGCTTTTATCTGTGGAAATTTTGTCAAGCTTTTCGCGTTCAGTACCAAAGTTTAGTCGCTCATTCCAATCCACTTATATCTCTAATTTCCCGATAAAAGTTGGCGCGATTCCTGCTCAAACTTGGTATACTGAACTTATAGGGTAGAAAAAGAAAAAAGGCTCGCCGCGGCGAGCCTTTTCTATCGTCGGGGTGGCCCATTCAAGCCCGCAGTTGGCTTGAGTGGGATGACGGGTGGCCCATTCAAACCTGCAGTAGGCTTGAGTGGGGAATGAATAACTTGAGGAGATTTAACTCCCTAAAAATCAAATACATAGCTCTAGGATGCACAACAACCACCATGCTTTCATACACTTGTCATGAGGCAGTTAATTAAGGAGCCTTTTTTCAAACACTTGCCATTTTCCGGGGGGTGGCCCATTCAAGCCCGCTGTTGGCTTGAGTGGGCAATGAAGAACCTGAATGAGGAAAGTTAACCCCCTAAAAATCAAATACATGACTATTAAAGCCGCAAACAACTATCATGTTTTCATACACTTGCCATGAGGCAGTTAGTTAACGATCCTGTTTTCAAACACTTGCCATTTTCCGGGGGGGTACCCAAGCAAGACTCAAAGCCGGAAGTAGATGCCGATCATCGGCTCAGCAGTGTGGGTAAAGGCATCTGTCGACGTGAAGAGCCTCGTCAGGTCAGGCGCCTTATAGAGGTTCCCGCGATACTGCAGACGGAGACCGATGTGCGGCACCAGGCCCCAGTCGAGACCGGCGCCGTAGACATAAACAGCCGTGATCGTGGTTTTGGTGGGGGAACCGGCCGGCATGGTGACCGGCGGGCAGGTGCCGGTGCAGGAGTAAAACGTGGTCTCGCTGCCGGAGGGCACATTCAGAAGCACGCCGGCTCCAACGACCGCGAACGGCCGGACATTGGCGATATGGATCGAAGGCGTCCAGTCTCCGGTGATTTCGTGGGCATCGGCAGGAACGTGAACGCTCTCCAGCTGGGGACTGCACGGCACACCGCAGGTGGCTTGCTGGTTGGGCGTGTAGGTCTGGTTGGCGCGGTTAAAGGAGTAGGTAGCTTCGAGGCCGACGATCGGGTTCGAAATATGGCGCAGCTCGAAGATGCCGCCAGCCTGGTTCGCCGGGCTCTCCTGAACGCCGCTGCCGGTGGCGGCGCCGCTGAACGCGCCATAGCCGCTGAGCCCGATGCTGGTTTGGGCGGAGGTGAAAACGGGGGTGAAAGCCAGCGCGCTGGCGAGGACAAAGAAGGATGCAGTCTGCTTGAAAGGCATGATTTCTCCACTCTTAAGATGCTTGCGCGAGGGCAGAACTTTCCCTTCATCTGGATGGACGCGAAACCGGCGATTTAGTTTTGGTCAGCTTCCAGCTTCCAGCTTCCAGCTTCCAGCTTCCAGCTTCCAGCTTCCGGCTTCCAGCTTCCAGCTTCGACTATCGGCTGGGGCTCGCGTGGAGCGGCGTGCGCGCCTCTCGCACCAGGTACCAGGAGCCCATCACAATGCAGATCGCGGCCAGCAGAACACCGGTGAGGGCAAAGGTCTCGCCTGGTCCGGTGAGCAGCGGAGAAAAGTCGGCATGCAGGCGTGGCTCCAGAACTGCGGATACAGGAGTTGAATGGACGGCGTGGTGAGTGAGCGACCAGACGATCATCGCAGGCACGTAAACAAAGGTCAGCACGCGCAAAGCACGGAACCAGAAGAGAGCGCGGCGCCGCAAATGGAGCCTGGCGCGACGACGGGCCTCAAGCCAGACCTGCGCAACATCAGGCGGGTGGTTTTCCCGCGCGATGCGGACCGATTCTCCAAGCAGCGCTTCAGTGACGGTGCGCGTTTCGGCACAAGCGGCGCAGTTTTCAGCATGTTCGGCGAGCGCGGCCGGCCAAAAGCCGGTGCGCGCTGCGCGGGAGACGTCAGATTCGTGAATGCATGCTTTCATGCGAACCTCTTTAGCGCGCCGTCAGGCGGCGTGCTGCGCGGAGTGTCGCCTGGCGCAAGCAGCTCAGCAGCTTTTCGGCGCGCGCGGAAGAGCAGGATCCTGATGCTGAGCGGGCGAAGGCCGGTCGCGGCCGCAATTTCCTCGTGATTCATGCCTTCGACGTAGGCCAGCCACAGCAGTTCGCGCTCGCGCGGTTTGAGCCGGCGCAGCGTGGTGCGGACATCGAGGTGCGTTTCGAGATTCGGAGCAGAACCGCGCTCGGGGACCTCTGGAACTGTGGCGTCCATGCCGCTGCGAGCGCGATCGTGCACCAGATTGGTGGCGATGCGAAACAGATACGACCGTGTCTGCGACTCATCCATATCCATGCGCCTGTGCAGGAGATAACGGCAGTACGTCTCCTGCAGGATGTCGTCGGCGACGTCAGGTCGCCGGCAGAGGTGGAGCAGATAGGCCCGAAGCGGCTGCGAGGTGGCGTCGTAGAGCAGGCGAAACACGGATTCGTCGATTGCCGCGTTTTGTGCGGCGCCAAACTTCAGGCTGACGATCCCGGGAGTTCTTTCCATGCCTCGCAGTACGCTTTTCCAACGCTGCCGGTTCCGGAATTGGCATCACGAACGCGGCTGATCGCCGCTGCCAAGGCCCATGGAACGATACAGGTACCAGGAGACGAAGGCGGCGACTTCGAAGCCGAGACCAAGGGCAAGCGCCAAAACGCCAGGGATGATCACGTCGGAGTCGACAGCGTTCATGGCGCGGAGAATGCAAAGCCCGGCGCCGAGAAAGAGCACGACGATGCCCCAACGCACGCAGTCGAGCATGGGGGCCATAGGTGTCTCGTGCTCGAAGCGGACCGCACTCAGGAACTTCTGGCCGGCGTCAGTTTGCGCGTAAGCGGCCATGTTCTGGGCTGAGTCGAAGCGAGAAAGCAGGATGGTTTGGACATCGGCCTGGACGCGCGCCATTCTCAGCCGGCGCACCGACGAGAAGATAGTCCAGGTGATGAAACAGATGGTGCTGAAGACCGAAACGATGGCAATAACGTCGGCTGGCATGGGCTCACCTCATTCTGAATTTTGCTTTGCACCGACTAATACGGAGATCGCCGGGCTTTGGTTAACAAGTTTTTCTGGATTATTGTGATTGGCATCGAAGTGCGGGCTGTGACCAGAGCGCCGTTTAGCGTCGGGCTCTGGGATATGCTGAGGCGGCGCTACTTTCAGGGAGGCCCTTGGAATGATGGTGAGGAAATGGCGAAGGTTGGCATTCACGGCAGCGACGGTAGCGCTGGCCGTGACGGGTGGGTGGCTGCTCGCGCAGGCTACGCCCGCAGTTCAGCAGGGCGACTTCGTTGCGCGCGACTTCCATTTCCGCTCAGGCGAAACCCTGGCGGAAATGAAGTTGCACTTCCGGACGCTGGGAGCGCCGCATCGTGACCCACAGGGCCACGTGGACAATGCTGTGATGATCCTGCACGGCACGGGCGGCGCAGGAACGCAGTTTCTCGCCGACTACTTTGCCGGGGTTCTGTTTGGACCAGGGCAGCTGCTGGACGCGAAGAAGTACTACATCATCCTGCCGGACGACATCGGTCACGGCGGATCGTCGAAGCCGAGCGACGGGATGCACGCGCGTTTTCCGCATTACGATTACGACGACATGGTGATGGCCGAACATCTGCTGCTGACCGAGGGGCTGCGGGTCGATCATTTGCGCCTGATCCTCGGAACATCAATGGGCTGCATGCACGCGTGGATGTGGGGCGAAACCTGGCCGGACTTCAGCGACGCTCTGATGCCGCTGGCCTGCCTGCCTGTGCAGATCGCCGGACGCAATCGCATGATGCGCAAGATGGCGATGGATGCGATCACCGACGATCCGGCATGGAAGGACGGCGAATACACATCGCAACCGCCGGGCCTGAAGACGGCGCTCGAAATGCTCTTGATCATGTCGTCGAGCCCGCTGCAGATGCAGGAACATTACGGAACGCGCGACGAAGCCGATGCGTACGTGAAGGATTTTCTGGATCAGCATCTGGCAACGACGGACGCCAATGACTTCCTGTATGCCTTCAACTCGTCACGTAATTATGACCCGTCGGCGAAGCTGGAGACGATCCAGGTTCCGGTGATGGCGATCAACTCCGCCGACGATTTCATCAATCCGCCGGAGCTGAATATCATGACGCAGATGATTCGCCGCGTGCCAAAAGGAATTTTCGTCCTGCTGCCTGTCACCGAGCAGACGCGCGGGCACGGAACCCACACCATGGCCGCAGTCTGGAAAGATTACCTCGCGGCGCTGCTGGAGCAGTTGGCTCCTGACTCTTCCGAAGCGAAGTGAAGGGCAGGGGTTCCTGCCCTTCGGGTTTCGAATCAGTTCACTGTCAGTGTCAGGCTCGTGCTCGCCGTGATGGTCGAGGTCGTGGTGTCGCTGCCGGCGACGGTCAGCGTGTAGGTTCCAGCGGGGACGTCGGTGGAAGTGGGCGGGGTGGTGCTGTTGTTGGAACCAGTACCCGAACTGCTGCCACACCCGGCTGCGAAGCCGAGCATCGCGACCAGCAACAGACAGCTCAGGAGCGACAGGGCTTTTCTCGACTTCCTGAAGCCAATCAGCAAAGTGCCCGCCAGCGCCACCACGCCGATGGGAATCGTTCTTCCGGGGGTCGAATGGCTCATCGGCGGATTGACAGAGTCAGCCACCTGAGCGCCGCCTTTCCGCGCGAACGATTTTGCGCCGGAAACGCCGCTGCAGGCGCTCTGCGAGGTGTAAATGGTGAGGGCTGCGTTGGCGGTTCCACCCGCAGTGACCGCAGTGTTGCCGATGGTGTAGCAGCCGTAGCTGTTCAGCGATGCGTTGGTGGATGAGAGCGTGAAGCCGACGGTTCCAGCGTAGGAGTTCTCCGAGCTGATGGTCACCGTCGAGACACCGGAACTGCCCTGGGTGACGGTAACGTTGGTGGCGGCGAGTTTGAAGTCGCCGCTACCCGTGCCGGTGCCGCCGCCACCACCGGTGCTGCTGCCGGTCCAAGCTGCGAACAGATTGTTGAAGTCGACCGAGCCCAGGCCGGTGGCTTCGTCATATCCGGTGCCCGCAGCGTATTCCGATGCGCCTGCGGAGGAGCAGTAACTCGATCCAGCGGTGCACTGGTTGCCGCCGCTGGTGATGTCGTGGAACGCCGAACCGTAAGTCGACGAGTTGGCCGCGAGCGAGTAGAGGTTCTTGTCGGCAACGCCGAGGCTGGAGCCTTCTTTCTGCTCAATCATCGCGAGCATGCCGGCGAAGATCGGTGTGGCGAAGCTGGTGCCGCCAGCGGCGGTTAGGTCTCCAGAGGAGGAGTCGCGGAATCCGGAATTGCAACTGGCCTTTTGTCCGTTGTTCCAGGAGGAAGTATCGCTGGTGCAATAAAGATAAGGAGCGTACTCGGCGGATGACGCCAGCGAAACGTCAGGCACGAGGCGGAAGCTGCCGGATGGAATACCCGGAACGCCCGTTTGCCAGCTGGGGCGCGCGGTGAGCGTGCTGATGCCGCCGCCGCCCGACGATAGAGCGTACAGCGCGCCGTATTGCTGACCGATGGAGGCGCTGTCGTCGTTCCAGGTCTGCTCAGGAATGTAGGAGCGCGCCGAACTGATAACGTCGCTGCCGCTCGCCGAATCCCAGTAGGTGGTGTTGGAGGAAGCAGTGTCAGCCGGAACCAGCTCCGTGCCGCCGACACCGACCGCATAAGCGCTCGAAGCCGGATAGTTGACGGCGAGAACTTCCATGGCAGCGGTGACGCCGGTTTTCGAGGTTGGATCGTAGCAGGCCGTCGAACCGCTGTCGCCGGAGGCAGCAAGGATGGTCTGTCCCTGGCTGGCGCCCTGCTCCATGATGCCTTCCAGCGTGGAGTAGTCAGTAGAGCTGAGCTGCGTTTCGCAGAGGCCGTAGCTCATCGAGATGATGGGAGCGCTTTTGTTGTCGACGGCGTACTGCAGCGAATCGAAGACGCTGTCGTTCTGGTTGTTTCCTACGTAGATGAAGTCGATGGCCGCACCGGTAGCGATGCCGCCTGAGTATTCGATGTCGAGGTCGGACTCGGCTTCATCTCCGGACACGGTGGCCGCGGTACCGGTGCCGGGCACAAGAGTCGTGGTGGGAGCCTTAACGGTGAGGCCGGCTGCATTCTGGAAATTTGTAATGTCGGAAGTTGCGATTTCAGACTGCCCGACGACGGCGATGGTTTCTCCCGATCCGGTATAGCCGGAGCTATACACGGGATTGATGTCGTAGATGGTGGCAACGTCTTTGGGAGTCAGAAAGTGCTCGTCGGTTTGAGCCATGGTAAAGGCGGGTCTTGCCGTAGCCGGCGAGGGCAGAAACTGCGGGGCCGGACGAAAGTCGCTGAGGTTGCGCACGGAGCGAACCACACCGGACAGGGCGGCTGGAATGCTCAGGTCAATCGCGTTGGCGAAGTGGGTTTCGGCGCCAAGCTGGTAGCGATGCATCTCCGTCTGGAATGCAGACTCGATCTGTCCCGCGGTGCCGGAAAAGCTGATGCTCGTATGGCTGTTGGAGACGCGGGTGATCGTAAAGCCCTGGGATTCAAGCCAGCTTTCTACCGAGGCGAGATCGGCATCACTGAGCCCGAAGCGGGCCGCGTATTCGGCGGGTGTGAGCCACGCATGGTAATAAGGAGAGCCCGGGGTTTCCTGCGCCTGTACGAGCGCGTCGAGCTGGGCCTTCTGATCGGCCGTGGGCTCAAACCAAAGCGTGACGCCTTCGATCGCGGTTCCGGGTTCGAGGCGGCCCAGATCGCTGGCGGCAGCTATGCGAGGATTGACCGAGCCGGGGAGCCCAACAGGCGAGTTTGAGTCGATTTCCTGAAGGATGCGCCTGGGCTGCTGCGCCGAAGCGAAATTCACAGTGAGGAGGGCAGCGGCCATCAGGCCGGCAACGTGGGGGAGAAACGAACGCATGGGGAAACCTCTTCGAAAAAAATTACAAATGAGGCAGAGCAGAACATCCAGAAAAACAAATGCGGAGCAGCGCAACTCGTGGGTAGTTAGACGGCAATTCCCGGCGATTTGTTACGCCGGTGGAGACTGAATTGCAGCCATAGCGGCGCGACCTGGCAGAACGGGCTTCAGACGGGGTCGTGGCTGGCTGATCGCGCAAAGCTGAGGGAATCAGAAACTTAGGCCTGAAGCCGGTTATACTCGGATGCATTCCAAAACGGACGAGGTGAACATGGATTTCCCATCGCGCAGCCGGGTTCGGGCTCTTTCGTTGTTTGTAGCGGCGACGTGCACGATTGGGTTTGCCGCCGTGGCGCAGGACAAACCTGGAGAAAAGGGTGGCGAAGCTAAACCGAGTTCTTCGGCTTCGACGGTGGCTGCGCCAGACTCGATTACCGAGGGCAGCGTGACGATTGGCGGCCAGGCCGTCGCGTATCGCGCGGTCGCGGGCACGATTACTGTAGGCGCGAATGACCAGCAGGATGCGACGTTGGCCTTCGATGGCAGTTTGCTGCCGGACTCGGGAGTCAAAGCGCCGATGGATCCGGCGGAAGCGCCGCCGACGGCGCGCATCTTTTACGTTGCGTACTTCAGGAAGGACACAACCGATGAGACGAAGCGGCCGGTGACCTTCGTCTACAACGGCGGACCAGGTTCGGCGACTATGTGGCTTCACATGGGCACGTTTGGGCCAAAGCGCATTGTGCTGCCCGATGTGGAGCATCAGGAAGCCGCGCCTTACAACGTTGTGAGTAATCAGTACTCGCTGCTCGACGCGAGCGACCTGGTGTTCATCGACGCGCCAGGAACGGGCTTTAGCCGGACGTTTGGGAAGGATCGCGGCAAGGCCTTCTACGGCATTGATCAGGATGGGCAGGCATTCAACCATTTCATCCGGAAGTTCCTGACGAAATATGGCCGCTGGAATTCGCCGAAGTATCTGTTCGGCGAGAGCTACGGAACGCCGCGCTCCGCGGTGCTGGCTGCCGATCTGCAGGGCGTGGATCTGAACGGGATCATTCTGCTGTCGCAGATTCTGAGCTTCGATAACTCGATCGATGAGCCGACGCGCAATCCTGGCGTGGATCAGGCGTACGCGCTGGCGCTGCCGACTTTCGCGGCGACTTCGTGGTACTTCCACAAGCTGCCGAATCCGCCGTCGGATCTGCGGATGCTTCTGGACGATGCAGAGAAGTACGCGCTCGGCGACTACATGGCCGCGCTGCTGAAAGGCAGCGATCTCACCGACCAGGAAAAGCAGGCGGTTGCGGAGAGGCTGCACGGTTTCACGGGATTGCCGGTCGACTATCTCGTGCGCGCGAATTTGCGCGTGACGGGCGGCGACTACTCGAAGGAGCTGAAGCTCGATGAGAGCACGACGATCGGGCGGCTCGACACGCGCTATCAGGGGCCGGATGTGAGTCCGCTGAGCGAGGGTGCCGAGTACGATCCGCAGAGCGACGCGATCACATCGGGCTGGGTGGCCGCGATCAACGAATACCTGCGTAAGGACCTGAAATACGGAATGCAGGAAACCTACTTTCCGAACGGCCGCATGGGCGGCGAGTTCAACTGGGACATGCATCACAACCCGCCGGGCTTCGGCCGCGGTGGTGGCGGCGGCGACTGGAGCGGGCCGAACGTGATGCCCGATCTTGCTTACCGGATGAAGATGAATCCGAAGATGAAGGTGTTTCTCGCCGGCGGATACTACGATCTGGCGACGCCTTATTTTGAAGGCGAGTTCGAGATGCATCACCTCCCAATGCCGAACAGCCTCGAGTCGAACATCAGTTACCACTACTACGAAGCCGGGCACATGATCTACGTGAAAGAAGATGTGCTGAAGCAGTTCCACGCTGACGTGGAGAGCTTCATTCACGCGACCGAGAGTGGGCAGTAGCGCCAGGCTGCTGCCCTTGCGGGCTTCCACTAACAAGATCGCGCCTCACCACAACATCGCAGCCCAGAGCGGGTCTTGAAAGAACAAGTCGGGAAAGGAGTTCGAGTCGGACGAAAACCGATTCGACCCCCGCAGCTAGCGAGCGACTTGCCTCGGGCAGGTTCTGGCTCGCGGCAGAAGAGGACCGTGCGAGCCATGACAGCGAATCATGCGCTGCGGGCGGCCTCGTTCCAACGGAGGGCAGCAAAGGGGTCGACGGCGAATTCCCTCTTCCCGGCTTTTTTCAAATCCCACGCACCACGAAAGGATTCGTGATGAGAAAACTCTGGGTTACTGCACTTGCATTTGTTCCCCTCGCGCTCGCCGGATGCGCGCATCGAGAAGTGGTGGTTTACAACCCGCCTCCGGCGTACAGCCAGGTGGCGCAGCAGGGTTACCACGACGGCGTCGCGGCTGGGCAGCGCGACGTCCGCAACGGACTGGGGCCGGATGTGAACCGGCATCCGCGGTTCCGGAATCCTCCGGTGCCTCCACCGTTGCAGGAGGACTATCGGCACGGCTTCCGGGAAGGCTACCAGGCGGTCTTCCACGGCGGCCCTGGACCGGGATACTGACCGGGATGCTGAGTACCGCCCCTCCCCCCTCCCCGGGGGGTGGGGCAAGTGGCTCATTCTGTGGGGTCGACTTTAGTACCGTAAGTCAGGTATTACCCTGCGGTAGCTGGGAGCTGGGAGCAAGGAGGCAGGAGGGCCTTCGGCGCTCGACGCTGGCGTTCGACCCTATAACCCACCCCCCTCCCCCTCCCCCTGAGGTGTGTGGCAAGTGGCTCATTCTGTGGGGTCGATTTAGTACTGTAAGTCAGGTATTACCCTGCGGTAGCTGGTAGCGCGAAGCCGGCGCCAGACGCGCGGACCACTCAACAGCACCTTCACCACAGAGGACACAGAGTGACGGGTACCCCCTCTCCCCTCAGGTGTGTGGCAAGTACTTCATTCTGCAGAGTCGTTTTAGTACTGTAAGTCAGGTATTACCCCAAAGGCAGCTGGAAGCGCGAAGCCGGAAGCTCGAAACGGCGCTCGACGTTCCGCGCTTGGCGCTCAAAGCCCAGACGCAACAAAGCCTGCCGCACTGGCAGGCTTTTTCAAAAACTCCCCCTATTTTTAGAATACCAAATCGGGCTGGAAATCACGCCAACTTTGTTGAGGTCGTTTGGCGTGGAAGGCGTGTGGAATCAGGCGCCATTACTTTGGATTTTGATGCTCCCTCTTGACAAGAAATGGCGCTCGGCGTTCGACGTTCCACGCTCGGCTCCAATCCACTCAAGCCAAAGGCGGCCTCGAGTGGAGAGCGCCTTCATTTGCTGCTGAAGAAGAAGTGGGTGGTGCGCCAGGCGAGGAGCCTGGGGTGGTCGGGGGAATCGTCGGCGAAAGTGGCCGGTGCGGGGGCCTCTTCCGGGAGGAGCTGGGCGCAGGAGCAGGACCGGGGGACGAAGTGGCGGCGAGGGGAGTGGCGCTCGTGGTCGAGGCGGCGGTGGAGGCGGGAGTTTTCCTGGACGAGGTGCTCGTTCTCGCTCTCGAGGCGGCGGACGCCGGTCTGGGCTTCGAGGATGAGGTTGCGGATGACAGCGTTGTCGAGATGGTCGAGGGCGCGCTCGATCTCCATGAGTTTGTTCATGAGGACGGGTGAGTCCATGGTTGATTGCTCCGAGGGAGGGATTTGAGTAGGGTGCCGTGGATTTGAGCGGGGAGGATGTGACAAAAATCACGCGGGCGCGTGGGCGATATACTTTGGTCATGGCGAAGCCGACGGAAGGCGTTGGAAAAACCACCGTGCGATACCGGTTGGCAGGTGCGGAGATCGCGGCCCTCCTGGCTGTTGAGGGGATGAAGCTGACCCCGGAGAGCGCAAAGAGGCTGATGCGGACAAAGTCATTAAGCCCCGCGAAGCGCCGCGCCGCGACGATCGCCGCCTACAAGGCCGCCCGAGGGCGTTGATGGTTGGGGGCTATGAGGCCTCCGACGATCCGAATAACTATCTCATTTTCGCCGGAACCCCGTGGCGCGCTGCATACCTGGTTCTAACAATCGAGTCCGGGAACGTCCGGCAATGTTACTGTTTTCCCTGCAGATGCCCGTTCAGGACGACAAACGCGAAAATCGAATGCTGGATCTGTTCAATCTTCAGCAGCCGGCAAAACGAGTCCGGCACGGAACGGATGCCATCCTTCAGATTGGGGGTCATACTTTAGAGTTCGAGCTCAAATCGGTCACGACTCGGGGTCGCGGCCTGACCACTGTCCGAGACTTCGGGCCTGCTCACATTGCCAAATGGAAGAACAAGCATTGGCTCGTGTCGGTTTGGGATGGCGACACATTGCTCTATTGCAAATATGGTAGTCCTGCCGCTATGGCTTCCTGGGTCGAGGAGAAATGGAACTACGTAAAAGCGGATTTCGCTCTCGCCCAGCATGTTCCTGATCTGATTCCGATCGAAATTATGTACTCGATAGTCGGCGTTAGAGACATTTATACGCTCGCCGACGCTAAAAAGCTTCATAAGGCACAATATTCAAAATCCAGGTACATCGAGCGGATGGATATCATCGGTACGGTTCGAGGGCGAGACAAGCCAATCGGTTATAGCCCCGAAAGAATGCTGGCAATTCTGAAGGATCGGGCTCGGTATGTCCTCGAACGCGGCTCAACCTTAAACAACCCTCATATCCCTCCGTCCTATTACTCCGGTTGGGAGGAGATTACGCGAGATCACGCCATTAGGCTAAGAGAGCTAGTTAAGGATTGGATCGATGCTAACGAGCCTCAAGCGAATGTGCCACTGCAAGTGCCACATGATACGCCATAGGGGGAGCAACGGAGTTCCCGATTAGGCCGAGTGACCTGTACACGGCTCCACGCAGCGGCCAGTCAGCGGGAAACCCTTGCAGGAGCATGCAGTCCGGTATCGAAAGCCTGAAATGCCCATTCTGAGCGACGAAAGCAGCGGCTTTCTCTCGATCCTCCGCTACGCCGTGGGGCCATATCCTGAGCATCTGCCACTGCTTCAGCGATGTGACCGAGTTCACGACGCTGGTTGTGTGTCGGGGGCCAGAAAACCCGCTGCGGATCGTCGGCGCGAGAGCGTCATAGCCGATATCGGGGAGCCCGAGCGCTTCGCGCGCACCCATCGTGGGTGCGGGAACGCGCTCTTCGGTAAAGTGAAGGCTTTGCCCGCTCTCAAATTGCTCCAAATGGGTCGGAGTTGGGGCTGAGAACCTAGCCGCTTCCCTCTTGGTTCTGAACCCAACAAACCAGAGCCGCCGTCTTCTTTGTGGAACGCCGAATCCGGAAGCGTCAAGCATGAACATGTGAATTGTGTATCTTGCCCTGAGAGGAGCAAGGATTGTCGCTTCCACATAGGAAGCAAATCTTTTTGTTGCAAGTCCAGGCACGTTCTCCGCGACAAACACCCGCGGCATAATGGTCCCTACCGCCCGCACGAATTGGGGAAACATATCGCGCACATCGTCCTTGCCGGAACGATGACCTGCGTGGCTGAATGGCTGGCATGGCGGACCGCCGTGGAGAACATCGATTTCTCCGCTGTATTGACGCCAGTCGGCGAGGCAAACATCGCCCTCGGCTCCGCCGTAGACAGTCCACTCCGGATGCGCTTCACGGAGCACAGCAGTTGCGTCATCCCTAATTTCGTAGCTGGCGACGTGATCGAAGCCCGCACGTTCGAAGCCAATGTCTAAACCGCCTCCGCCTGAGAAAAGACTGAGAGCTCGCAGGCCTTTCTTGTGTGCGATTGGTATGAGATCTTCCACCTGCAATCGCGGAACAGGGATCGGGTGTTTCGGCTTCTCGCAGTCTCCGTTGATTGCCTTAGCTTTTGCCGCCTGGGAAGCGATCGATTTCAGGCGAAACCGGTGCCTTTCCTTTTCGGTCAAGTCCCAGCCCTTGTGCCACGGAGCTTCAATTCCCGTTGCTTGATAGGGCTTCATCGCTTTTGTTGTGGGCACTTCGCGGACTCCCTATAGGCATGTATCGTCGCTTTCAGCCGTCGCTTCAGTTCCTTCTCGTTCTTGGTTTCGCATTCCCAGATTACCTGGGAGTGCCAGCCCAAAGCTCTCAATTCTCTGAGTACACTCACGTCGCGTGCCAAATTGGTCTGGAATTTCCTGATCCAGTAGTTTTTGTGACAGGACGGAGTGAAGGCGCGCGGGCAGCCCTTGTGCTGGTGCCAAAAACAGCCATGCACAAACATGGCGAGCCGGAGTCGACCTATCGAGATATCCGGCCTTCCGGGAAGATTTCGCCGATGGATTCTGTAGCGCACGCGCTCAGCGGAAAGGACGCGACGGAGAGCGCGCTCGGGAGTCGTATCCCTACTCCGAATGCGCCGCATGTTTTCGCTTCGTCGAATTGGGCTGATATTGTCCACGGCGCCTTACCTTGCCAGAACCGTAGCGCTTTCCGAGAGAGTGGTTCAAATCAAATAGTAGTTTCGAACCCGGATCGTTACCCTGCGGGAATCCGCGCAACTATGTGGAAATTCTATCGGACGCACGAGAGCTCACCGCTGGCGACGAGCTGCGGCGGCAAGGGCAGAATCTCGCACTGGTACTCCAACAGCAGGCGGGGGAAGATCATCTGCGCAATGCAGCATTTCGAAACGCAAGACCCTACGCTCGCGGGTGCGAGCCCAGCGTGATGCTTGGAGGAGGGTGTTGGGTTAGCGGAGGGTGATGTCGCGGATTAGCGCTCGTCTAATACCTCTGCTCGCCGGTCCCCGTACTATTTGATGCGCAGGGGTGGATCTTGTCGCCGGGCCCCCTTCGACGCGCGCATCCGCTTCGCCCATAGCTTTCTCGGGGCAGGCTCCGGGCTGCTGGCGCCAGGCCCACCCGCTGGTCAGGCGATGAGGGCGAAGGCGCGGAGGATTCCGAGGAGGCGGGCGGTATCGATAGGTTTAACGAGGTAGTCGTCGCAGAGCGAATAGAAAGCCTTGCAGTGTGAGAGATGATGTCGGTGGGGGATTCGAGGGGGTATGAGGGAGATGCTGAGGCGAATTGGGTTGGCGGCGATGCTGGGTGCAGCGGTGCAAGTCGGGGCGATGTCGTTGGCAGCGCAGACAAAGATGCAGGGTGGGTGCGGGGCGTATTCCATTGACCTGGGCAACGAGATGCGGCTGATGGCGGGCGAGGCGGTGAAGGTGGAGGCGGGAAGGGATGTGGCGGGGGCTCCTGCGGAGCAGACAGGACAGGCGATGGAGGTGCATCTGCGTCCGCAGACGGAGGTGGAACTGGCGGCGGCCCCTGCGCAGGATCGGGGAGGTGCGGAGCGCAAGGCGGGGCTGGTGCGGCTGACGTCAGGCGTCGGAGATACGAAGGGGAACGGAGAGCTGGAGGCTGGGGATTGGCGCGTGTCGGTGGATCGATTTGTGTGGGTTGACCTGGTCGGGAGCGGGCAGCTGATGGAGTCCGGGGCGTTTGCGATGGAGCGCGATTGCCCAACGATTTTTAAGACGGTGGTGTTCCATGTGCCGGAGGCGATGCCGGCGGTACTGGAGCTGACCGGGGCGAGCGAGGGGACGGTGCGGGTGGTGGTGACCCGGGCGAAGTAACCGGTTTCGCCACAGAGTTCACGGAGAGGACGGAGGGAGCGCGAAAGGAGCTTCCCCGGAAGCTGAGGGTCAGCCGCGTCGCAGGATCGGCAGCTTTGTTCGGGACCGCATTTGCACTGTGGCGAGCGATGGGGCGGGCCAGCCTCCTGTGGGAACCGCGTGACGCGAGAAAATGCTGATTTTATGCGGGTTTTGCACTGGTTTTGGAGTGGGCGGAGGGGTGCCTTTGCGTGATAAAATAAGGATGTAAAGGCGATTCATTAGCGCTCAATTTCAGGCCATTGATCGGGCCCAAACAGGCTCTCGGAAGATCACGAGATTTTGGTACGCGAGGGCTAAAGCCCATCGACTTTTCGGCTTTCATACGGCACGACTGGAAGTCGTGCCCTGACACAAAACGGCAGGGCTGAAGCCCACTCGCTTTCCGGGCTTATGCGGCACGATTGAAGTCGTGCCCGGATACAAAAGCGGTTCCACATTGTGTCGCGGGAAAGCAACCACAGGTCCTTCGGTTGTTGGCGTGACGAGCACGCGAACTGGCCGGGGATGACAAGTTGAGAGAGTTTGACTGGAGTTTCATGGCGACGAAAGAAGTGACACCGACACCTGATCCGATTCCCACCGACGTGAAGGCCGGCAAGGCGGCGGCTTCGAAGAGCGGGGCAGAAAACGGCAACGGCTCGTATACCGGCGAGAACATCAGGGTGCTGGAGGGCCTGGAGGCGGTGCGGTTGCGGCCGGCGATGTATATCGGATCGACGGGCGATATGGGGCTGCATCACCTGGTGTACGAGGTGGTGGACAACTCGGTGGACGAAGCGCTGGCCGGTTACGCGACGAAGATCGACGTGACGATCCATCTGGACAACTCGATTACGGTAGTCGACGACGGGCGCGGGATTCCGGTTGATGAAATGACGCTGGACACCGGCGAGAAGATGGCAGCGGTACAAGTGGTGCTGACGAAGCTGCACGCGGGCGGCAAGTTCGATACGTCGACCTATAAGGTGAGCGGCGGGCTGCACGGCGTGGGCGTGAGCGTAGTGAACGCGCTGGCGCACCAGCTGACGGTGGAGATCTGGCGCGACGGACATACCTGGGAGCAGGACTACGCGAAGGGGATTCCGACCACACAGCTGAAGCAGACGGGAACGAGCAAGCGGCGCGGGACGAAGGTGCACTTCCTGCCGGACAAGACGATTTTTTCGGCGACCGAATACAACTACGACACGCTGGCGCAGCGGCTGCGGGAGCTGGCCTTCCTGAACAAGGGGTTGACAATCACGCTGACCGATGAGCGGACGACCGATCCGAAAACGGGGGAGGCGAAGCGCGCGGAGTTTAGGTACGCAGGCGGGATTGCTGAGTTCATCAAGCACCTGAACCGCGGGAAACAGACGCTGCACGACAAGCCGATTGTGATGGAAGGGCTGCGGGATGGCGTGGATATGGAGATCGCGCTGCAGTACAACGATGGCTACTCGGAGACGGTGTTCTGCTTTGCGAACAACATCAACACGGTGGACGGCGGGAGCCACCTTTCGGGATTCAGAACCGCGCTGACGAGGACGGTGAACTACATCGGGCAGCAGCTGGGGCTGTTCAAGGACGTGAAGGAGAACCTGACGGGCGACGATGTGCGCGAAGGGCTGGTGGCGGTGATCAGCGTAAAGCTGCCGCAGCCGCAGTTTGAGGGGCAGACGAAGGGCAAGCTGAACTCGGACATCGCCGGCACGGTGCAGGCGCTGGTGAACGAGAAGCTGGGCGGATATCTGGAGCAGAATCCGCCGGTGGCGCGGAAGATTATCAACAAGGCGATTGAGGCGGCGCGGGCGCGCGAGGCAGCGAGGAAGGCGCGGGACCTGACGCGGCGCAAAGGTGCGCTCGATGGCGGCGGGCTGCCGGGGAAACTGGCCGACT
Organism: uncultured Acidobacteriaceae bacterium; assembly: GCA_963788905.1. Lineage (GTDB taxonomy): Bacteria > Acidobacteriota > Terriglobia > Terriglobales > Acidobacteriaceae > Palsa-343. Next base: position 711,084 of record CAWBIO010000005.1, on the reverse strand, counting down.
GCTCAGAGCGCGATCCGGACCGGTGCGAGCTGTACCTGGTCGAAGGCGAGAGCGCAGGTGGAACGGCCAAGCAGGGACGGGACCGGAAGTTCCAGGCGATTCTGCCGCTGAAAGGCAAGATCCTGAACGTGGAGAAGGCGCGCTACGACAAGATGCTGGGGCACGAGGAAATCCGCGCGATGATTACGGCGCTGGGCACCGGCATTGGCAAGGACGACTTCGACGCGGCCAAGCTGCGCTACGGAAAGATCATTCTGATGACGGACGCCGATGTGGACGGGTCGCACATCCGGACGCTGCTGCTGACGTTTTTCTTCCGGCACATGCAGCTGCTGATCCAGAAGCAGCACGTTTATATCGCGCAGCCGCCGCTTTACAAGATCAAGAAGGGGCGGTTTGAGCAGTACATCAAGGACGACCGCGAGTTCGTAAAGGTGATGGTGAAGCGCGCGGCCGAGGGAATGATCATTCGCTATGGCGAGGGCGCGGCGAAGATTGAAGGCGCGGCGCTGACGAAATTCATGGGGCAGCTGAACGAGTACCTCGGGTTCTTCGACAAAGTAAATTCGCGGCTGCGCAATGAAGAAGTAACGAACCTGTTGGCGCACGCGGAGCTGACCAAGCGCATGGACTTCGAAAACAAGACGAAGCTCGACGGGCTGTACAAGGATCTGGAGAAGATTCAGAAGAAATATCAGTTCAAGGGGCTCGCAAAGCCAGTGCAGGATGAGGAGCACCAGACGTGGTCGCTGTGCTTCACGGATGCGCAGGGCGCGGAGCGGCGGATTGACTGGGCGCTGGCGTCGACACCGGAGTACCGGCAGATGATGTCGAAGCACGTGCAGATTAAAGAGCTGCTGGAGCCGCCGTTTGTGGTGGAGTATGCGGCGAAGGCGGCGGAAAAGGCCGGCGTGGGCGTTCCTGACGAAGAGGAGACGGGCGAAGCTGAAGCCGCGACGAAGGGCGAGACCGAGGCGGGCAAGCCTGCTCCGAAGCGCACGGGCAAGGCGAACCTGGAGCCGGTGGAGAAGCAGACACCGCGCGAACTGTTTGAGTACGTGATCGAGCAGGGGCGGCGCGACTACCAGGTGCAGCGCTACAAGGGTCTGGGCGAGATGACGGCGACGCAGCTGTGGGAGACGACGATGGATCCGGAGCGGCGGACACTGCTCGAGGTGAAACTCGAGGACATTGCGGAGACGGAGACGATCTTCACAACGCTGATGGGCGAGGATGTGGAGGCGCGGCGGAAGTTCATCGAAGACAATGCGCTGGATGTGAAGAACCTGGATATCTGAGAAGCAGAGTTTAGGGATTAGAGTTTAGGGATTAGACCTGGTGGCCCTCCGAAATGGAGGGCCATTTTATTCCCTATGAGCCGATTGCGAAGAGGGGAAAATAAAGCGAAAATGAGGCGTGGTTGCTTCGGCCCAGGTCGACCGCCCGGAAGAACCGCGGCTGCGCTGGCTCTTCCTCGATCTGAATTCGTATTTCGCGTCGGTGGAGCAGGAGCTGAGGCCGGAACTGCGCGGGCGGCCGATTGCGGTTGTGCCGGTAATGGCCGACACGACGTGCGCGATCGCTGCCAGTTACGAAGCGAAGGCATTCGGGGTGCGGACGGGGACGCAAATCGGCGAGGCGAAGAAGATGTGTCCGGGCCTTGAACTGGTGGAGGCGCGGCACGAGCTGTATGTGGAGTATCACAACCGGATCGTGGAAGCGGTGGAGCTTTGCGTACCGGTTGCGGCGGTGATGTCAATCGACGAGATGGCGGCGAGCCTGATGGGACGCGAACAGCCTCTGTTTGCGGCACTGGATTTGGCGCGGCGGATCAAAGCATCGATACGGGAGAAAGTGGGCTCGACACTGCGATGCTCGGTTGGGTTGGCGCCGAACCGTTACCTCGGGAAGATTGCGTCGGACATGGACAAGCCCGATGGGCTGGTGGCGCTGACCAGGGACATGCTGCCAGGAGCGCTGAGCGGACTGGCGCTGCGCGATTTGCCTGGGGTCGGCGCGAGGATGGAGAAACGGCTGCAGGAGAAGGGAATTCGGACGATGGCGCAACTGCTGGAACTCGACCCCGGGCAAATGAATCACGCGTGGGGTGGGGTGGTGGGCGAGAGGCTGTGGCATTGGCTGCGCGGTGAAGACTTCCACGATGCGGAACTGGAGCATCAGAAGTCGATCAGTCATAGTCATGTGCTGCCGCCGGAACTGCGCACGGAAGACGGCTGCTATGCAGTGGCACATAAACTGCTGCACAAAGCGGCGATGCGGCTGCGCAGCGCGCGGCTGTGGGCGACGAGCGTCACGCTGACCATCCGATACGTGGCGGCGAAGGGCGAGGAGCAGGGACAACACGCATCCGGAATCCGGCAGACGAAGTGGTCGGAGGGGCTGGCGGTGGTGGAATGCCAGGACAACCAGACGCTGGTGGAAGCGCTGAGGAAACTGTGGGCGCAGCGGCCGCAGGATGCAAGACACCGGAAGCCGTTCTATGTGGGAGTGTGGTTGGGGGATCTGGTTCCGGATCATCTGCACACGCTGAGTCTGTTTTCGAATCTCGAAACCGAGATGAAGCGCACGCGGCTGACGAGCACGATGGACGCGCTGAATCACAAATACGGAACGGCGACGTTGTTTTCGGCGAGCATGCTGCGGGCGCGAGCGGCGGCGCCGACACGCATTGCTTTTTCGAGCATTCCGGATTTGTTTTAGATCAAATCCAGACGCGCTGTTTACGCAGCCCTGGGGGGAATCGGCAAGCGCGCTGGTGTGGTGTTTCTGAATTACGTTTACGGCTCCGGCACGATGCGGACAGGCAGACCAGGAGCAACCGCAGATCCCTCCGCTGCGCGTTCGGGATGACAACGCTGAAGAGATTTCAGATCCGTCACACTCGTCTATTGCTGCGCGCAGGCGCGGGGTGGAGTGTTGTTAGGTGGGAGGTTGGCGCGGCGGAGGAGGTCCTGCATTTTGAGGTAGACGGCGTTGGTCCAGCCGAAGCCGATGACGTTGGTGCGATAACCTGTGGCGACCTGGACGTCAGAGGAGGCGGTGACGACGTTGTACTTTTCGTGGATGGTGCGATCGCAGAGGTAGTTGTCGTGGATGGTGGCGATGAATTCACGCGAGACGCGGGCGGCGTCCTGGATGTCGCCGGCTTCGCGGAGGCCGGCGATGGCAATCCATGTGGAAGGTGCCCAGCCGTAGGGGAGATCCCACTGGACGCCGGTGTCGATGGTGCTCATGGCAAGGCCGCCGGGCTTGTTGAAGAGATCGAGGTGGGATTTGACCTGGCGGGCCTGGTCAGGACTGGCTGCGCCGGCCCACAGCGGATAGAAGGTGGTGACGTAGTCGTAGGTGGATGGCTTGCCGGCGATGAAGTCGTAGTCGAAGTAGCGGCCCTCGGCGGGGTTCCAGAGATAGCGGTCGATGGCGGCGCGGCGGGCGTCGGCGGCTGAGTTCCACTTCTGTGTGTCGGCGGACTTGCCGAGCTGAACGGCCATCCAGGCGAGGTCGCGCTCGTATTTGTAGAGCAGCGAGTTGAGGCAGACGGGCGCGTAGTGGTGGGTTGATCCGTCGAAGATGCCGAAGCGGAAGCTGGGATCGAAGCCGGACTCGCGCATGGCACGGTCGCCTTTATAGAAGTCTTTGGTGAGCCAGTGGGGGCCGATGTGGGCGTGGGCGCAGACGGCTGACGTGGCGGGATCGCAGCTGATTTCGGCAATGTGCTGGCGGTCGGCGGCGGTGGGGTTCTCGGGGCCGTCGACAAGATAGTCGGTTCGAGCGTCGGGGTGGGCGAGGAGCCACTGGATGACGTTCTGATAGTAGGTGTCGTCGTCGGCCATTTCGGCGACGGGGCCATCGCCGTAGTCGTAATAGCGGGCGAGGCCAGTGGACCCGGCGCGGTGGGCTTCGGTGGTCCAGAGAGAGTGGTCGCGGACGGCGTAGTCGTACGCGCGTTCGAGCCAGGCGCGGGCTTGCTGTTTGTGACCGGCGGCGACGTCGGCGTCATAGAGGTCGCGAATTTCGGAAGACAGAAAGGGCGGCTGGGAGCGCGTGAGGTAGTAGGTGCGGTTGGCGTTGAGCAGGCCGCCGTAGTTCTCGATTTCGAAGAAGAAGTTTTCTACCATACCGCGGGCGAGGTCGGTGCGACCGCTTTGGAGAAGGCCGAGGATGATGAAGTAGCTGTCCCATCCATACATTTCGTTGAAGCGGCCGCCGGGGACGACGTAGGGATGCGGGAGATAGAGAAGGCCCTGAGTGGAGATGGGGATGTTCTGGCCGAGGTGATCGATCCTGGCGGGCAGGCGTTCGATGCGGATGTTGCATCTGGTTTGGAGGGCGGCGACTTCGGACGGTTCGGTGAAATCCTGGGGTAGATAGAGGATGGGTTGCGTGGTGACCTTGGGATCGGTGAGGGTGGAGCAGTTGAGCATGGAGCGGGTGAGGGTGTTCCAGGCGTCGCGGATGTAGGTGTCGATGGGGGGCGGGGCGGTGGGTTGGGTCTGCGGTCGAGCGGCGGGGGAGAAGAGCGTGAGCGCTGAGAGGAGGATGATCGCGATCGCGTGGGGAAATGGGGAACGGTGGGTGCTCGTAGTCGCCTCCTGGAACCGCGTGAGCATGATACGGAATTTCTGCGATGAGATGCAGCGGGGGATGGGAAAAGGGTGAGATTGAGTGGCGTATGGTTCTTGTGGGAGCGCGGGGCTGAATTGCGGCGGAGACGGACGATAAGCATGAGACGCGTGGGGATGATGAGCGGCGTTGCGGGGATTGTGGCGTTGGGTTTGTTTTGTGTGGGCGCGATGGGACAGGCGGGTGAGCAGGCTTCGGGGTCAGCAATGACGTCGGCGAATGGGATGGGCCTGAAGATCGAGCGCGAGGCGGTGGCGGAGAAGCCGTTTTCGGTGGTGGGGCCGCGTGGAGCGATCCTGGGGCGGCAGGATGGGACGTTCGAAGCGTGGCTGTTTCCGTGGAAGGTCCTGAGCGGGATGCGGCTGTCGGTCGAGATGCAGGATTATCCGGTGCCGATTGAGGTGAATGTGTTGGCGGCGGGGATCGAAGTGGAGCCGGATCACACAACGATTACGTACTCGCACGCGAACTTCACGATCCGGCAAACGATGCTCGCCCCCAAAGATGCGGGGACGGGCGCGATGGTGGTTTATGAGATGGAGGCGATCCGGCCGATGACGGTGACGTTCAGCTTCGATCCGGTGATGGAGCGGATGTGGCCGGCGGAATCGTCGCTCGCGTCGCCGGAGTGGGTGAGCAGTGCGGGCGGATCGGGATTCTACATTTTGCATCTGGCGTTTCCGGATCAGGCAGCGGCGCTGGCTCTGCCGGGGAGCGAGGCGGGGATTCTGCCGCCGTATCAGGAGCGGGCGAGCGTATGGCCGCTGCAGTTTGTTCTGCACTTCGACCCGGTGATGGACAAGGGAAAGGTGTTTCCGCTGCTGATGACGGTGGCGAATTCGGCGCAGACGGCGACGAAAGAGGCGCTGCGGCAGAGCCTGGCGGACCTCGGCGGAAAGACGGAGGCGATTCGGGCAGCGAATCGGGAGTACTGGGCGAAGTTTGCGGCGGAACGTACACAGATTGAGACGCCGGACGCGCGTCTGAACGCGGCGTTTGCGTGGGCCGAGACGGCGATGGATCAGCTGCGCGTGGAGACGGCGGATGGGAAGGATGAGGCACTGACGGCGGGATTTGTGGCGTCCGGCGGATCGACGCGGCCTGGGTTCGGGTGGTTCTTTGGGCGAGACTCACTCTGGTCGCTGTATGCGGTGAACAGCTACGGGGATTTTGCGACCGCGAGAAGGGAGATTGAGTTTCTGCTGCGGCATCAGCGGGCCGATGGGAAGATCATGCACGAGCGCTCGCAGACAGCAGACCTGGTGGACTGGGCGTCGCTGCCGTATGAGTATGCGTCGGCGGATGCGACGCCTCTGCTGCTGATGGCGGTGAACGACTATCTGAAGGTCAGCGGGGATGCGCAGTTTGTCGCGTCGGTATGGCCGGGACTGGAACGCGCGTGGAATTTTGAGACGACGCATGACACGGATGGAGACGGGATCTACGACAACTCGCAGGGAACGGGGTGGGTGGAGTCGTGGGTGCCGACGATGCCGCACCAGGAGATTTATCTCGCGGCATTGGATCAACAGGCGAGCGCGGCCTTTGCGGAGCTGGCGCGGGCGAATGGACACGCGGAGCTGGCTGATGTGGCGGGACAACGGGCGGCGCGGATTGCGAAGACGATCGAAGCGGAGTACTACAGCGCGGATTCGCAAAGGTACGCATTCAGCTGGAATGGCAAAGAGGGCGTGGATTGGACGGAGAGTATTTTTCCCGCGGTAGCGTGGTGGGACGGATCGTACGCGCTGGATCATCCGAACCCGATGATGGAGCACTGGGCGGGGAGTGACATTTCGACGGACTGGGGCACGAGGATTATCAGCGACAAGACCAGTTTTTACGACCCGATCAGCTACCACCAGGGAACGGTGTGGCCGCTGTATACGGGATGGGTTTCTGTAGCGGAGTATCGCGCGGGACATGCGCTCTCGGGCTATGCGCACCTGATGCAGAATGCGAATCTGACGTGGGCGCAGGACCCTGGGGATGTGACGGAGCTGTTGTCGGGGCAGTTCTATCAGGTGCTGGGGCGGAGCGCGGCGCATCAGCTGTGGTCGTCGGCGATGGTGATTTCGCCGGTGCTGAGGGGATTATTTGGCCTCGAGTGGAATACGGCGGCGAATACGCTGACGGTGACGCCGCACTTACCGGCGGAGTGGGGTAGCGCGACGATTCGGCGACTGCCTTTTGGCGCGAAGACGCTGGATGTGACGCTGGAGCGCACCGGACGCGAGCTGCTGGTGAAGACGAGCGATGCGGGTGTGCGGCTGGTATCGAGAATCCCGGGAGCAGCGGAGAAGAATGGCGTGCTGCATGTTCCGCTGCGCGCGGTAGAGGTGGGGATCACGGAGGAGCTGCCGGAGTTTGGAGCGGAGACGCGGCAGATGAAGGTGCTCGGCGAAACGGATAGAGAGCGGTCGGTGGAGCTGCGGTTATCCGCGCCGGGCGGGAGCATGCAGAAGCTGGTGGTGCGGGAGAATTTTTCGGCCCTAAGTGTGTCGACTGGAGACGGCGAGCTAAGTGCGGCCCATGAGGGGATGCGGGCGTTGACGGTTGAGTTTCCGCAAGGCAGCGGCTACGTCGAAAAGACGGTGACGCTGCACTGGTGAAGTTTTCTATTCGACCTGACCGATGTAGACGCCGTAGGGGCCGAGGTGTACGGAATGCAACGAGGCTGGATCGGCGGCGCCGGGAGTTTTGAGCACAGTTTTCGCGTGGGTGCTGCGGATGCCCTGCGCTGAGAGATCGAAGCTGATGGTCTGGGGCTGGGCGGTGAAGTTGCAGGCGACGACGACGGCTTCGCCATTCGAAGCTTTGCGCAGCCAGGAAAGGACATGCTGATCGTCGGTATTGAGCATCGTCTCCTGGCCGTCATGGAGAGCAGGGTCGCTGGCCTTGAGGGCGATGATCTGCTGGTACCAGTGCAGCATGGAGTCAGGCTCATGCTCTTCAGCAGCCACGTTGATGGTGGAGTAGCTGGGTGGGATGGGCAGCCAGGTTTTGACGCCTCGCGGTGAGAAGCCGGCGTCGGGGCCATCGTTCCACTGCATGGGGGTGCGCTCGCCGTCGCGGCCTTTTTCTTTGGGCCAGCCGGTGATGCCGATGGGGTCTTTTACATCTTCTTTGCGCGTAGGCGGAGTGGTGACCATACCGATTTCGTCGCCGTAGTACATCATGCCGGTGTCGCGCGAGGCGAAAAGGATGGTCGAGAGGACACGGCCGACGTCGTCTTTGTGGTCGTTGGTGACGTAGCGATCCCAGCGGGGATTGTCGTGGTTATCGAAGACGAAGAGCGGCATGTTGCCGCTGATTTGGGTTTCGGCCTGGTCGATGCGCTGGCGGAAGAGGGTGGTGTCGAAACGATTGATAAAGCCAACCTGCATGTCCATAGGCAAATCGAGCTCGTCGTTGTGGGCGCCATACATTTTGCGAAGGTCGTCAATGGAGCGGAGGTAGGTTTCGCCGATGAGGATGACTTTGCGGCCGTGGGTTTGGTCGGCAACCTGGCGCAGTTCGCGGAGGACATCATGGACCTCAGGGAGATTGTCGGTCTTGCTGCTGTCGACCTGTTTATCGCCGTAGGCGTTGATGAGTGGCTTTCCGTCGGGGCCGAGGACGTAAGGCTCGTCGGTATCGGAGGGATCCTCGAAAAGAGCGGTGATGGCGTCAAGGCGGAAGCCGACGACGCCGCGCTGGATCCAGAAGCGCTCGACCTCGTACATGGCCCTGCGAACCGCGGGATTGCTCCAGTTGAGGTCAGGCTGCTGGATGTAGAAGCGGTGGTAGTAGTACTGCTGGCGGGCTGGATCCCACTGCCAGGCGGAGTGTCCGAAGAGGGAGAGCCAGTTATTGGGCGGCTCGCGATGGCCGTTGACGATTTTGGGATCGTGCCACATGTACCAGTCCGCTTTAGGATTGGTGCGGGAACTGGCCGACTCCTTAAACCACGGATGCTGGTCGGAGGTATGGTTGAGGACGAGGTCCATGATGATGCCGATGTTGCGTTTTTTCGCTTCGGCGACGAGGTGGTCGAAGTCAGCGAGGTTGCCGTACTGCGGATCGATGGCCTCGTAGTTGGAGATGTCGTAGCCGAAGTCGACCTGCGGCGAGGGATAGATGGGTGTTAGCCAGATGGCGTTGACGCCGAGGGCGTGGAGATAGTCGAGACGCGCGGTGATGCCGTTGAGGTCGCCGATGCCGTCGCCGTTGGAGTCCTGAAAGCTGCGCGGATAGATTTCATAGATGACGGCGTTCTTCCACCAGTCAGGGTTCCGGCTGGGGTCGATCGCGTTTTGTGCCGTGAGGGGCGCGGTCGAGGAGATGGCGAGGGCGAGGGAGAGAAGGCCGCGGGCAACTGCGTTCATCGAGAGGACACCTCGAATCGCTGAAGGAGTGCTGCCTGGCATCAGGCGGCTGCGATCCAGTCAGGAATGCTACCACGTTGCGTGAAGCTAATGGGACGAGAGGCGAGCGAGATTGGCGCGGGCCTCGGCATTCTGGGGCGCCAGCGCGAGAGCATGTTCGAAGTCGGCGCGGGCGGCGTCGGGTTTGCCAATGCGGGCTTCGAGGACGCCGAGATTGTTCCAGCCGTCGGGATCCTGAGGCTGCAGATGGAGTGCGAGGTTTTGCTCATCAATGGCCTGCTGCAACTGTCCGCTCGATGCGAAGAGTTGGGAGAGCAGAGAGTGCAGCGCCGGATCGGATGGGGAGAGGCGCACGGCATCGCGCAACTGAGCGAGCGCGTCGGTGGTGCGGCCGGATTGCGCGAAGGCCATGGCGAGGCGTTCGCGGGTGTCGATGTCAGCTGGGTTTTGCCTGGAGGCGGAGGTGAGCAGGTCGATGGCATCGGCTGCGCGCCCCGAGGCAATCGCAATTTCGCCGAGGTGATAGAGGGCGGTGAAGTCAGCAGGATTGATGGCGAGCGCGGAGTGGAATTCGGTTTGGGCGGATGCGGCATCGCCGCTTGCGAGGAGCGCGACGCCCAGGCCATCGTGAGCAGCGGGGTCAGCTGGGCAGTTTTCGATGAGGGCGCGGAACTGAGTCTCCGCATCGGGAAATCGCGATTGCCGGAGCGCGACGGTGGCGAGGTTGAAATGTGCATTGCAGTTGCTGGGGTCGACGACGAGGGCACGGCGAAAAGAATCTTCTGCTCCTGAGATATCGCCGGAGCCTTCGAGAGCGGCGCCGAGGGCATTGAGAGTGCGCGGGTCTTCAGTTTGGCCGGGGGGATGATCGGTGAGGAGGCGGCGGTAGTCGTCGATGGCGGGCTTGTATTGCCCCAGCGACGCAAGCGTCGATGCGAGGTTGTAGAGAGCGATGGAGTCGCCGGGTTCCCTGGCGAGACGATGTTCCATCCAGGCACGCTCGAGGAGGAGACGCGGGTCGGGAGACCCTTTGGGAGTGTTGACGGGGAGGACCTGGATCCACAGGTGCGCCATTTCGTCGACGGAGCGATTGCCGGCGCGGACACGGATGGGCGGCGAGTTGGGATTGTGGATGTTGTCGGCGGAATTGTCGTAGACGTAATGCATGTGCAGGACGGAGCCGCGCGGGATAAAGACGGGATTGCGATAGCGATAGACAGACTGTCGATCGATGTCCCAGGCGGGTATGCGGATGAGCCACTGCTTTTGTCCGTTGGGGAGGATCGCCCAGCCGTCAAGTTCGCGGCCGAGATAATGCGCGTGAGGATAGATGCCAAGGACATCGACATCGGTGGGTAGCGTGAGCTCGTCGTGGACGACGAAGTTGCGCGCGCCGGGCGGGATATCGAGGTCGCGGTCGTCATCGAGCTGCAACAGCATGGGGAATTTTGAGGGCGGACGGTCGGCGAACCAGAGGCCGATGCGCGCATCAATGGTTTCCGGCTTGCCGCTGGGCTTGAGGTGCATGTTGAGGATGAGGTCGTTGCCGGGATCGAGACGCCAGGGCATGCCGGCAGCCTCTTCGAGCAGAGGCGTGTCTGGTTTCCAAAACAGAAAGTGACTGTCGGGATCGAAGCTGTTGCCGGCATCAAGCTCGAGCTCCATGCCGGGAATGCCGTCCTTCCAGTCAGCGGGATGATCGTGGCGGAAGGATGCGGTGCGATCGATGAGCACGTTGGCGTGATGGACGACCTGGGGTACTCCGGGGAGGATTTCCATGGCGCGAATGAAATGCGTCTGCGCAAGCGGATAGGGAAGAACGAAGTTTCGAAAGACGTCAGTGCCGGAAGCAGCAAGCGTCCAGGGATGCTGGATGGTGAGGATCAGGTCCGGCTGACCGAGCTGCCAGGTGGAGTCGTAGTGCGGAGGCGGAGGAGCTTCGGAGAGATCGCCCTGAGGCGTGCCGGACTCGATCCACTTTTTGAGGAGCGCGAGATCTTCGTCGGTGAGACGTCGTGTATTGGCGAAGTCGCCGTAGCCGGGCGCGGGAAGCCAGGGCGGCATATAGCGCGACTGGGTGACCTCAAGAATTTGCGGAGCCCGACGGCGCGCGTCAGCGTATGAGAGAAGGCTGAACGGCCCTGCGCCGCCGGGGTGATGACACACTGCGCAGTTGCGATAGACGATGGGCGCGATCTGGCGGCTCCACGTGATGGGAGTTTCTGCCGCATGCGTGTGCGAATGCGGGAGCGGAAGGACGGTGAGCGAGATGGCTGCAGGAATGAGCCAGAGGGTGCGCGGGAACTTCATGGCTGATTGCGGGCGATGTCCCTGGGAACAATGGAGCAGCCGACGGGTGGTCCAGCTGGCGGGGGAACGGGCCGGCCGGCGAGGACGGCGCGGATCGCATCTTCGAGTTCGTGCCGCGTGGCGGCGGGGCGTTCCTGGCCGAGCGAGAGATAGCGATTGTCGATGCGTCCGCGGTAAACATCGCGCCAGGTTGCGCCATTGGGAAGGAGGATTGCGACCTCAGGGGTGACGGTGGCGTGTGCCAGAGCGGTGAGGCGTTGTTTGGTATCGAGCAGGGCGGCAGCGTGGATGTTGAACTGCTCCTGGTGGCGGCGAATGACTTCTGCTGTGTCGCCTGGATTTGGATAAACCCACCAGAAGTAGACATCCTCGGATAAGAATTCACGGTTGAGTCGCTCGATCTCGGGAACGTAGCGACTGGAGATGGGGCAATCGGAAGCAGTGAAGAAGAGCACGACGGCGCGGGCGCCTGGAGGGGCGAGACGATCGACAGGGTGGCCATCGAGATCGACGGCGAGCGGTTGCGCGGCCCAGGTAGCCGTCGAGAGACAGCAAGCGAGCGCAACCGAGACACGGAACAACATTGTGACCAACGGTAGCACGTGCGATGAGGGCAATGAAACGGGCGAAGAGGTCAAAGGTTTTAGCAGAGTCAAGAGCTCGCGTTTTGTGCCGCTTTGCGCAGTGGGAGAGAGCGAAGGGCTGCTGGAAAACGATTGCGCTGCCCTTGACAAGAGAATCACCGATTGCCTAAAGTCGGTCCCGCAGTAGAGAAGTGTGCCGAGTGATGCGGCTTATCCCCGGGCCCCAGGCGGTTGCACGGTGACCGCAAGCCGCGAAAAGAACGCCAACGCACTTCCAAAACGCTGTAACAGCAGTTCACGTTGAGCAATGCAAAAGCGGCCCAGCTGCGAAGAGGCCGCATTAGCGTTTGTGCAGCAAAAACATCGGGCGCTCGCAACAGTTCCTGATCTGAACGATGGGGACTCAGAGCGCGCAGGTCACAGATGCCTTTCGGGAGGGCACGCATGAGATTTTCGAGGCTATTCACGTTTTGCTGCGCCATTTTGGTGGCGCTCAGTTTCCCCACCCTTTCACGCGGACAAGCGGTCTACGGTTCCATCAACGGAACGGTGACGGACAACACGGGAGCGGTTGTTCCCAACGCGACCATCACGATCACGGACGAGTCGAAGGGCATATCGATCCAGGTCACATCGAATGCGTCGGGTGAGTACATTGCGGAGCACCTGATCCCGGATACCTACGATGTGAAGGTCGAGGCCAAGGGATTCGAGACATTCATCGCGACCGGAGTGCTGGTGCAGGCCGACGCTTCGCCGAAGATCGACGCGTCGCTGAAGGTGGGTGCTGCGAGCCAGACGGTCAACGTGAGCGCGGATGCGATTCCGGAACTGAAGACGGACCGCGCGGACGTGGCGACCGAATTCACGACCAGTGAAGTCGAAAACCTGCCGATTCCGGACCGCAACTTTGCGAACCTGCAGCTGCTGCTTCCCGGCGCGCAGTCGCTGAGCTGGAATCATGCGGCTGATGAGAATCCGCAGGCCAGCAAACAGATCCAGGTGGATGGGCAGGCGTTCGGCGGCGTGGCGTATCAGCTGGACGGCACAGACAATCAGGATCCGATCCTGGGAATCATTGTGATCAATCCGCCGCTGGATGCAATTTCAGAGACGAAGATCACCACGCAGAACTTCGACGCGGAGTTCGGCAAGGCGGTTTCGTCGTTCATCTCGGCACAGACGAAGTCGGGATCAAACAATTTCCACGGCAGCGCGTTCGACTATCGCGAGAGCAGCGCGAACCTCGGTACGGATCCCTACTCGCAGTTTCCGGGTACCACTTTCCCCCCGGGACTAAAGAACCAGTTTGGCGGTTCGATTGGCGGTCCGTTTCTGAAGGACAGACTGTTTGGATTTGGTGACTACCAGGGAGTTCGGCAGAAGGTGGGTACGGCGGCAACGGCGACAGTGCCCACGGCGCACCTGATGGCCACCTGCCTGGGACAGGCGACGGCGAGTAACGGAATCGCGGGCTGCGACTTCAGCGAGTATGCGGCCGCCGACAAAGTGACGCAGCTGATCTACCAGCAAACTGGAGCTGGATCTGTTCCCTACCCCGGCAATGTGATCCCGACGGCGCAACTGTCTGCGCAGGCTCTGGCGCTGCTGAAGCTTCTGCAGCCCTATGCCCCCAACAAGGGCGGAGCCGGGGCAGTGATGGACAACTACGCAGCCAGCGGCACCGGCCTGTTCAACAATAACCAGTGGGACATTCGCGTGGACGACACGCTGTCCGCGTCGATGCATGCCTTCACGCGCTTCAGCCGCTTTACCGATGTGCTTTCAGGGACGACGATGTTCGGCGCGGCGGGCGGACCCGGCTTCGGCATCGGCGGGTACGGCGGGGTCTCGCAGGGTGCCGACGACAGCCTGGCGGCAGGCATGGATATTTCTGTGAATCCGAAGCTGCTGACCGATTGGCGTATCGGCTACTACCGCTACAACGTGATCGACCACAAATACGATCAGTCGACGGAGTTTGCCACGCAGCTGGGAATTCCGGGCGAGAACATTGCCGGCAATGCCTTCACCAGCGGGGCGCCGGGGTTCAACATTGCGGATGCCAACGTCTTCGCACCGAATGGACCGAACAACCCGACGGGCGGCGGAGCGCAGTACGGCTCAGGGCTAAACATCACGCGCTGCAACTGTCCGCTGACGGAGCGTGAGGATCAGTTCCAGGTCGTCAACAACTGGACAAAGATTTTCGGGAACCACGCGTACAAGTTCGGCGTGGATCTGCGGTATGGGCGGAATCTGCGTGTGCCCAGCGACTCGGATCGCACGGGGTTGAACAGCTTCGGCCCAGGGCCGACTTCGAACGGTGGGAGCGCCGGCGGTCTGGGCATGGCCAGCTTTGTACTGGGCGATGTGACCGGCTTCAGCCGCTATGTGAGCGTGTCGACGAACGCGAAAGAATTCCAGAAGCGCGACTTCTTCTACGCGCAGGATACGTGGAGGCCGCGGCCCTCGCTGACGGTGAACTACGGACTGCGCTATGAGATGTACTTCCCCGAGGCAGTCAACGGGAAGGGCAACGGCGCGCTGATGGAGCTGCAGGACGGGGCGGGCGGCTATCGGACGGATGGCTATCTGCGCGTTGCCGGGTATGGAAACATCCCAACGGATATGGGATGGGGAGCCGCGACGAATGCGTGGAATCCGCGCATCGGTATCGCCTGGTCCCCGGACTCAAAGACGGTGGTGAGATCCGGATACGGACGGAGCTTCGACCTGGGCGTGTTTGGTTCGATTTTCGGACATGTGGTGACACAGAACCTGCCGGTACTGGCCAACCAGTCGGCGAGCTCGCCGACCACCACGAGCGAAGCCTTCACGCTGGCGACCGGGCCACCGGCGAATGTGTTCCCCACGGTTCCATCCAACGGGTTATTGCCAGCGCCGGGTTACGCCGTGAGCCCCAAGGCGAGACCGAATACGCTGCGGCTGCCCACCCTCGATGCATGGAACCTGAGCGTACAGCGAGCCATTACTCCGACACTTTCCGTGACCCTGGCGTATGTGGGTAACAAGGGCTCGCACACGCTGAGCGCGGGTGACGGTAACAACACCAATCCGAACGAGGAGGCAATGTTCCTGCCGCCCAATTACAGCGTCAACGGGGCCGCCCTGCATTACGACCCCAGCGTCCCGGGGGGCACGATTGCGGCCAACGGCGGTACATCGACGTCGAACTTCCTTTCCCGCTTTTATGGCGGAGGACTGCAGGCCTGCACCGATCCAAACTATGAAGCGGCACTGGCGGCACAGGGCGAGGCGATGATCAAACCCGGCATGTGCGGCTGGACGCAGGGCATCAGCTACTACGGCGATGACCAGAACACGAACTTCAATGCGCTGGATGTGACCGTCACTAAGCAATACACACACGGGCTTTCATTCAACGCGAATTACGCGTGGCAACGGGCGTTCAGCTATAACAGCGGCTTTTACACGTGGGACAAAGGCGCGACTTATGGGCCGGACGACTCGCTCCGCACCCAGCAGTTCGTGGTCTATGGCCTGTACCAATTGCCTTTCGGAAAAGGGCAAATGTGGGCCAGCGACGCGACGCGTTGGGAAGACGAGGTTATCGGCGGATGGCAGTTTAGTCCGGTGCTGAACTGGTCGAACGGCTTGCCATTCACGCTGAACGTGGGCGGCGGATGCGGCGCTTCAGTTCCCGGGAGCGCACCATGCTATCCGGACGGCGACCGGAGCAGTCTGAAAACGGGGCTGAGCGGCTTTGACCCCGTCGCGCACTCGCGCACCTTCTTCAAAGCGGCGAGCACCAGCGGCTTCACCGAAGCTGGACTCGATCAGATTGGCAAGGTGGGGAGGAACAGCTTCTATGGGCCGGGATACTTCAACGGCGATCTGAGCCTGCAGAAGAATTTCCCGATCCATGAGGCGGTGCTGGCTCAGTTCCGGATTGACGCGTTCAACGGCTTCAATCACATCAATCCCGGCAACCCGTCGACCACCCAAACCGGTTCCGACGGAACCATCACCGGCGAGCCTGCTCTGGGCATTTACACGAACCCACGCCAGTTACAGTTCTCACTGCGCGTGCAGTTCTGATCCGAATTGTCCCCAGTCAGGGAGGGGAGCCAGGCTCCCCTCCCTTGTTCTTTGAGGAGTAGACTTCCGGCATTATGCTTCGGGTTGCAGCCGTTTGTGTCCTGGCGCTGGTGGTGGCGCCGGGGGGCGTTCGTGCGCAGAATGAAAGCGCAGGGAAGCCGCCATCGGTGGAAGACGCGCGTTCGCTGATGGCGCAGGGGAAGCTGGATGATGCGGGGCGTGAACTGGACAAGCTGGCAGGCGAGCAGCCCGAGCCGGCTGGCGTGGAGCGATTGCGCGGCATCGTGGAGTACGAGAACAACCGGATGGCAGCGGCGGACGCTGCGTTTGCACGGGCCATTGCGCAGGACCCTGCGGATCTGCAGGCGATCGAGATGCGGGGAGTCGCGCTCTATCGGATGGGAAGGCCGGCAGAGGCGATTCCGCTGCTCGAGAAGGCGCATGCGGCGGAGCCGATTGCCAACGCCGATCCAGATTATGTACTGGGGCTTTGCTACATCAGCACGCAACGTTATGACGACGCGCGGCGCGCTTTCGCGGAGCAGTATGGTTTTGCGGCGGATTCTGCAGCGGCGTGGCTGGTGACGGCGCGGATGCTCTTCCGGCAGGAGCAGACAGCGGCAGGGGAGACCGATGCGCGGCAGGCGATCAAACTGGACGCACGGCTGCCGCTGGCGCATCGGTTGCTGGGGGAGATTGCGCTGGCGAAGGGAGATTTGCAGGGAGCGATTGTGGAACTGGAGCAGGAGCGAGCGATCGATCCGCTGGACGGCGAGACCTACAACCGGCTCGGAGATGCGTACCTGCGCAGTGGGCAGACGGCGCGCGCGCAGCAGGCGCTGGACCGCGCAGTGCTTCTGGAACCGAATGCCACCGGACCTTATATATTGCTGGGACAGGCGCTGCTGGACGAGAAGGATCCGCTGACGGCGGCGATGTACCTGGAGCGCGCGGTGAAGATGGATCCCGAGAATTCAATGGCGGTGATGCTGCTGGGCCGGGCGTTCGCGGCGGCGGGCCGAAAAGCCGATGCGCAGCGGGAATTCGACGCGCTTGAAAAGCTGCAGGAAGCCAAACGAAACGGAACGTCGGCGCAGTAGCGGGGGCACGCGGAGGATATGTTTCAAAGGTCGGGGCCGCGATGCCTGATGACGATTTGGCTGGCGGCGATGAGCTGCGCGGCGTGCGCGGCGCAGCAAACGGCGATCGAACAGGCGAGCGCGGCGTTTCGCGCGGGAACGGCAGCCTACAGCCGAGGCGATCTGAAAGCGGCGCGGGTGGAGTTTGCGCGGGCTGCGAGGCTGGCGCCGGACATTGAGCAGGGCCACAGCGCGCTGGGCGTTGTTCTTTACGGGCTTGGTGAGTATGGGCAGGCAATTGCGGAGCTGGAGATCGCGCTGAAGCTGGATCCGGCGGATCGGAATGCGGAGGAAAACCTGGCGCAGGCGTACAGCCAGACGGGATCGGCGGAAAAGGCGGCTGCACTCTTCAAGAAAATGGATGGAGAATCGGCACTGAGCGGAGATCTGCTGGCGGTTTGGGGGCGGGATCTTTCGGCGCTTGGGAAAACATCGGATGCCATCGGCGTGATGCAGCGAGCGGTTGCTGCCGAACCGCAGAATGTGCAACTGGAGGATGAGCTGGGATCGCTCGAAGCGCAAGCGCAACAATGGGCCGAGGCGGAGCAGAGTTTCGAGACGGCCTTGCGAGCGGATCCAGCACTGGCGAAAGCGCATATGCACCTGGCGGTTGTGCTGAGTCAGGAGCAGCAGACGGATCGCGCGATGGCGGAGTTCAGCCGGGCCGCGGAGCTTGATCCTCGCGATGCGAGAACGCAGCTGGAATGGGGGAATGCGCTGGTTGCGGCCGACGAAGATGATGCGGCGGTCGCACATTTCCAGCAGGCGACGCAGATGGATCCGCATCTGGTCGACGCGGAGTATCAGCTGGGGCTGGTGCTGCAGCGCATGGGCCGCGGAAGCGATGCGATTCCGTGGCTGCAGAAAGCGGTGGATGCGCATCCACAGGCGGCGGAGCCGTTGACGAACCTGGGGCTGGCGCTGGTGCAGACGGGGCGGGCAAAGGAGGCGGTTCCTTTGTATCTGAAGGCGGAGGCGCTGACGCCGGAGAGTGGCACCGTGCATGAGGACCTGGGCGCGGCTTATTTGCAGGAGAACAACGTCGACGATGCGATCCGGGAATTTCAGACGGGGCTGAAGTTCGCGCCCGACGATCCTCATCTGCATTACGATCTCGGGCTGGCGTTCAAGCTAAAGGACGATCTGCCGCGCGCCATCGCGGAGCTGGAACAGGCGCTGCGCCTCGATCCGGGATCGCCGGATGCGCCGTACACGCTGGGCATCCTTTATATGCAGGATGGGCGCTTCGACGATGCGGTGAGGAATCTGCGGGCGGCTCTGGTGCTGCGCCCGGAGAACGGCGACGGGTGGTCGATTCTGGGCAGCATCCTGCGACAGCAGGGCAAGTATGAGGATGCGGCGGCGGCGCTGGCGAAGGCGATCACGCTGCTTCCGCAACAGCCGGGGCCGCACATTACGCTGGCCAGTGTACTGCAGGAAGAAGGCAAACAGGACGAGGCTGCAGCGGAGCGGAAGAAGGCTGCGGAACTGACGCGAGTGGCGGTGAACCGGCAGCGCGCGACGTTTGCCACGAACGCGGGGAATGCGCTCCTGAGCAAGGGGCAGATTGCCGATGCCATTGCGCGTTATCAGGATGCGATTGCCAGTGATCCGAATGATGCGGAAGCGCATCGGCAGCTGGGCCTCGCGCTCGCCCGGCAGGGACGCATCGCGGAGGCGGCTGCGGAGCGGCAGAAGGCAGAGGAACTGAGCGCGAAAAATCCATGAAAAGGATTGTTCCCTCCCGATGAATCGCCGGCAATTCCTGAGATCTCTGAGCCGCAGCGCGCTGGTGCTCCCGTTTGCCGATGTACTGGCGATGGCGGCACCTCCTTGGAGGCGCGGGGGGACGGCCGGCGCGCAGCAGGCGCCGGCGAGCAAGCCTGGAGCGCAGCAAAGCTACGATGCGAAGCCGATGCCTCCGCCGCCGGGGCCTGCGTCGCCGATTGCGGGCACTCCGCTGGGCGTGCAGTTTGTGGATGTGGCGACCGAGAGCGGATTGCACGCGAAGACCATCTACGGCGGAGAGGGAACGAATAAGTATCTGCTGGAGACGACGGGGTGCGGGGTCGCGTTCTACGACTACGACCAGGACGGCTGGCTGGACATTTTTCTGGTGAACGGATGGCGGCTGGAGGGTTTTGCGAAGGGAGCGGAGCCGACGTGCCATTTATTCAGGAACAATCGCGACGGGACATTTACCGATGTGACAGCGAAGGCAGGCGTGGGGCACAGCGGATGGGGACAGGCCTGCTGCGTCGGCGATTATAACAACGATGGCTGGGACGATTTGTTCGTGACCTACTACGGGCAAAATGTGTTGTTCCGCAATAACGGCAATGGGACGTTCACCGATGTGACGGCGAAGGCGGGGCTACTGCAAACGACGACGCGATGGAATTCCGGCTGCGCGTTTCTGGATTACGACCGCGACGGACATCTGGATCTGTTCGTGGGGAATTATATCGACCTGGATTTGAAGACCGCGCCGGTGCCGGAATCGGGACCCTGTCTTTATAAGGGGATTCTTGTCGCTTGCGGACCGCCAGGGTTGGCGCCGGGAAAAAACATTCTCTATCACGCCAACGGCGACGGGACGTTTCGCGACGTTTCGGAGAAAGCGGGCATGTGGGGGACCCTGGGGAATTACGCGCTGAGCGCCGCGGTGGCGGATTTTGATAACGATGGGTGGCCCGACATTTACGTGGCGAATGATTCGACGGCGGCAACGTTTTACCAGAACCAGAAGGACGGGACGTTTCGCGACGCAGCGATCGAAGATGGCGTGGCATTTTCTCCTGACGGCAGGCCGCAGGCGGGGATGGGCGTGACGGTGGGCGACTACAACCGCGATGGTTTGCTGGATATTGCCAAGACGAACTTCGCGGGCGACACGGATTCGCTGTACGCGAATTTGGGTGGCGGCAACTTCGAGGATCGGACCTATCAGGCGGGGCTGGGCGTGAACACGCGGTATCTGGGCTGGGGTATTGGCTTCATCGACATGGATAACGATGGATGGCTTGATTTGTTGGTCGCGAATGGGCACGTTTATCCGGAAGTGAGCACGGTGAAGACCGAGGCGCCGTACGCGGAGCACAAGTATCTGTACAGGAATCTGCGTAATGGGCGGTTTGAGGATGTGAGCGCGCTGGGTGGGCCGGGCATCACGGCGGCGGTTCCAGCGCGAGGCTGCGCGTTTGGGGACTTCGACAACGATGGCGATGTCGACGTGGTGGTGAACTGCGTGAACAGCCTGCCGCAGTTGCTGCGGTGCGACTTGACGTGGCAGCGGCACTGGATCAAGGTGAAGGTGAAGGGAACGAAATCGAACCGGACGGGGATTGGGGCGCGGGTGCGCGTGCTGGCGAAAACACAGGCGGACAAGCCGGAACCGATGACGCTGGTCGACGAGGTGCGCAGCGGCGGGAGCTACTACTCGCAGAGCGATCTGCGACTGCACTTCGGGCTGGATCAGGCGAAGACGGTGGACCTGATCGAAGTGCGGTGGCCTTCAGGGCAGGTGGACAGCTTCAGGGATCTGGCTGTGGATCGGCTGTATGTGGTGGAGGAAGGCGCGAAGGAAATTCAGGCGTTTCTGCTTCCCTCGATGAGGAAGGAGTAGCGATGCGAAACTGCATCGTGGCCCTGGCGGTGTGCTGGCTGGGTGTAATGGTTGCGGGAGCACAGGTGACGCGAAATGCGCAGCCGGCAGATCCGGATGCGGTTTGCGCGGATTGTCACCGGAAGATTTTTGACCAGTGGAAGCGGACGCCGATGGTCAACGCGAGCGGACCGGCGGCCGAGGGTTTCATCCCCGCAGATTTTACGCATGCGGCGTCGGGCGTGCACTACCAGATGATTCTCGAAGATGGCGAGATATGGCTGACGTACGAGCGGCCGGACGCGGCGCCGGATCGCGCGCTCAAGGGGAAGCAGCGACTGGCGTTCTATCTGGGGTCGGGGCGGCGCGGGCGAACGTGGATTTATGAGCGCGAAGGCTACTGGTACGAGATCCCGATCAACTGGTATGCGAAGAAGAAGCTGTGGGATATGACGCCGAATTATCTCGACGCGCGGGAGATGCCATTCACGCTGCCAGTCGATCCGGGCTGTCTGCATTGCCACGCGAGCGATGTGCGGGATTCGCTGCCCGATGCGCGGAACCACTTCGCGGGACCACCGTTTGTGCAAGGCGGGATTTCGTGCGCCGCGTGTCATGGCGACCCGGCGCAGCATCTGGCGACGAAGGGCAAGGGGCCGATTCTGAATCCGGCGAAGCTGGATGCGGTGCGAAGGGATTCAGTGTGTCTGGAATGCCATCTGGAGGGTGAAGTAGCCGTAGTGAAACAGGGCCAGCGGCTCAATGCATTTCGACCGGGCGACAATTTGTTCGACGAGGCGGTTTATTTCGAGGATGGGCGCAAAGCGGGGCCGGGCGGGCGCGCGACGAGCCAGTGGGAGTCGTTGCTGGAGAGCGCATGCAGGCAGGCGAGCGGCGACCGAATGACCTGCACAACGTGCCACGATCCGCATGCGTCGCCGGCCGCGGAGGAGCGGGTGGGTTTTTACCGGGGTAAGTGCCTGGCGTGCCATGCAGGGATGGCGACGGGACATCATGAAAAAAATCCGGATTGCACAGCGTGCCATATGCCGCGCGAGGCCACGGAGGATATTGCACATGAGCAAGTGACGGATCATCGCATTCAGATTCCCGAAAAGCAATACGTGAGCCCGTTTAGCAGCGAGGAACTGGTCGCCATTGGCGGGGTGCATGCTGGTCTGCGCGACGAAGGACTGGCGTGGGCGCAGCTGGCGTTGCGCGGCGATCGGGCGGCAGCGGAGCGCGCGATGCGGTTGTTGCTCGAGGCGGAGAAAACGGATGTAGGTCAGGCGGGTGATGGAGCGCTACATATGGAACTCGGGTTTCTGGAGCAGAGGAGCGGCGACCGGGAGCGGGCTAAGGCCGAATATGAAACGGCGCTGCGGGGGGATCCTTACAACGAGACGGCGGCCGGTGATTTGGCGATTCTCGATGCGCAGAGTGGCGAGTTTGCAGCGGCACTGCCGCTGTGGAAGTCGGTTTTCGAGCATGATCCGGGAGCGAGCGCTGCGGGGATTGACCTTGCGGTGGGCCAATGCCGGACGTCGCGGAAAGATGCGGCGGAACAGACTCTGCGGCGCGTGCTCGAGTTTTCGCCGGACAATGACACAGCGCGGAAATCGCTCCTGGCGCTGGAGGCTGGGACGCAGCGGTGTACGGCGCCATGAATAATGTGGGACGCGTTGTTTCAGGACTCATGGTGCTTGCCGCTGTGCTGGCGAGCGGGCAGGCGAAGCAAAGCGAAGACTGGGAGATCGGGCCGTGGAGTCGGCCAGCCAGTGCCAATCCAGTGATCGCGCCTGACTCGGCTGCGGTGTTTGAGGATCCAATCCGCATGGCGCCGGTCGAGTGGGAGGCGCTGCACACGTTCAACCCAGCAGCGGTGGTGCGCAATGGCGTGATCGATGTGCTGTATCGCGCGGAAGATAATACGGGCGTGATGCAGATCGGGATGCACACGTCACGACTGGGTCTTGCTGTCAGCAACGACGGCATTCATTTCACGCGCCTCGCAGAGCCGGTTTTTTATCCGGCGGAGGACAGCGAGAAGGTGCGGGAGTGGCCAGGAGGAGTGGAGGATCCGCGAATCGTGGAGGCGGAGGACGGCACCTATGTGCTGACTTACACGCAGTGGAATCGCGAAACGTATTCGGTCGGGATTGCTACCTCGCGCGATATGGAGCACTGGACCAAACACGGTCCAGCGTTTTTTGACGCTGCAGGAGGAAAGTACGCAAAGCTGAAGTACAAGTCGGCGGGAATTGTGACCGCGCTGCACGACGGGCGCCTGATGGCGGTGCGAATTAACGGCAAGTGCTGGATGTACTGGGGCGAAGGATCGATTCACCTCGCGACGTCGTCGGATCTGATCCACTGGACGCCGGTTGAAGGCGCGGATGGCGAACCGATTGAGGTGCTCAAGCCGCGGCCGGGCCGCTTCGACAGCAGCTTTCCTGAGACCGGGCCGCCACCGGTGCTGACGCGCGCGGGGATTGTGGTGATTTACAACGGCAAGAATGCTGGTTCGGGCGGCGATCCAGCTCTGCCGGCGAAGACGTATGCTGCGGGCGAAGCGCTGTTCGATGCGGAGAATCCTGCGCATTTGCTGTCGAGGACGGAGAATCCAGTACTGCAGCCCACGCTTCCTTACGAAAGAACCGGGCAATATGCCGCCGGCACGACGTTTGCCGAGGGCCTGGTGTACTTCCACGATCAATGGTTTCTCTACTACGGCTGCGCCGACTCGCTGGTAAGTGTCGCGACAGCGCCTTAGTGGCTGGTGGCTCCGCTGTCGTTGCTGACCAGGAGGCTGGAGACGTTGACGGGCTCGAAGTCAGACAGGGTAAGACTGGTGATACAGGAAAGGTCGGAGTCGTTCCAGCGAGCATCGGGGGTGCCGATAAGACCACCGCTGTCGCCGTTGTCGGCGAGGATGATTCCGTAGTTTCGGAAGGCTGTGATGATGATGGCCGCCTGGGGACTTGAGGAGGCACAGGAGGGAGTCGCTACGGAAGCCTTCAGCCGGTAGATCTCGCCTGCGGGCCCGGACATGGTGCAGCTTGCGGGAGGAGACGATTGCGAGATTTCGGATTCAACCGGAATCGTACCACCTGAGGTAGCCGTGCAGCTTCCCACGCCCGCAGTTTCGGTGGCGGGCCACACCCAGTAATTGACCATATGGTTGAGCGTGAATCGGATGGGATGCTGAACGGTGCCGTTGGGTGTGGTGGGGGTTCCATTGCCGATCACCTCGTCGGCATTCACCAGAAGCGGGGCTACCGGGAGACCTGCGGCATCGGAGGTCCCCATGCCTTGTGGGGTCAGGGCATTCGAAGATACGTTGGGCCAAAGAGCGTTGGAGGAATCGGTCCAGGGGCCGTCTTCATAGATTCCCTGCCACATTTCGTAGAGTGCGGGGTTGTTTCCGCCACCGGCCTCAAGGTAGATGAGCACGTGACGGTCCCCGGTCGAGTTACTGGTGCCCTCTACCGGAGCATTGGCCGGAATTGGACCGGAGGTGAAGTAGGACTGATATACCGTAGTTGAAACGGCCACGTCGGGTTGGTTATACGGTACTTCGAAAGCCGGAATTCCGTTGGGAAATGGCGCCCCGGAGTTATTTCCGAAGAAGGGCTTCACCGTCTCAGGCAGATATCCGCTATACATCGGCGCTGCGGGGGAAGTATCGACGGGAAGGCCGGTCGTAGCTGCATCGACTCGATGATGAAAAATCGAAGTGGACGGGAAGATCGTTGCAAGA
The DNA here is from genome assembly GCA_963788905.1 of uncultured Acidobacteriaceae bacterium. Taxonomy (GTDB): domain Bacteria; phylum Acidobacteriota; class Terriglobia; order Terriglobales; family Acidobacteriaceae; genus Palsa-343. The sequence goes on along the minus strand of CAWBIO010000005.1, from coordinate 686,593 downwards.
AACGTATTGCTGCCGTTGATGGCGAAGCTAATGTCGACGGTGGCCTGGTTGTTTTGTGAGTCAGTCACGATGATTTCGGGTGTGTAGGTCCCCTGACCACCGATCTGAGCACTGGTAATCGCGCCCGTGGCTGCGTCAAGAGACATCCCCTCCGGAAGCGGTGGGTAATTGGGACTGTCGCTCACGGAAGACGTGTAAGGCGGAGTGCCCCCGCTCGCGGTGATCGTGCAGCCCGCGTAGGCAGTCCCCTGCGTTCCACCCGGACAGGATGTTGTCGTTATCTTCAACGGTCCATTGGCCGATGTTACGGTGACGGTCGCCGTGGAGGTAACAGAGCCGACGGCGTTGGTTGCAGTGAGTGCGTAGGTGGTGGTGGCCGTCGGGCTCACACTGGTGGAGCCGCTGGCCGATGTCGAAGTGAAGGTTCCGGGAGTGATGGCAATGGTGGTAGCGCCGGTGGTTGTCCAACTGAGTGTGGTGCTGGAACCTGCGGTGATGGTTGTGGGGCTGGCAGTGAAGGAACTGATGGTGGGTTTGCCGGGGGCTGGATTGACGGTGACGGTCGCTGTGGAAGTGCTGGAGCCAGCGGCGTTGGTTGCCGTTAGCGTGTATGCGGTGGTTGCGGTTGGGTTCACAGCCGTCGAGCCACTCGCCGATGTTGAGGTAAAAGTTCCGGGAGCGATGGAAATGCTGGTAGCTCCAGTTACCGACCAACTTAACGTGCTGCTGGAACCAGAAGTGATCGTGGTGGGGCTAGCGGTAAACGATACGATCGCCGGGTCCGAGCCGGTTCCAGTGAACGAACCCGACGGCATCGTCGAACCGCAGCCGAGCAGACCGATGCAGGCGAGTGAAGTGATTAGCAGGGTGCGACGATCAACGGCGCGTGGTACCCAGGCAAGCTGAGGCAATAACTTCACCTTTAACCCATAAAGCCAAGATAGGGGCTGGAGCCAAAGTTGCCGAAGTTGGGCAGAACCGTGCGGACCTGGCCATCGGAAAGGCCGAACCAGCGCGCAAGAGTCCCAGCATACTGATCCACTGAGGTCGTCGGAATCAGGCGACCGGCGCCGACGTCGTTGGCCTGATCGGCGCCGACGACCGGGTATTGGCCGTACATGTCGTGTCCCTGGACTGCGCCGCCGACGACGAAGTGATGACTCCCCCAGCCGTGATCGGTGCCGTCGCTGTTGCAGGTGAGCGTGCGGCCGAAGTCGGAAGCAGTGAAGGTGGTGACCTGGTTGCCGAGACCGGCGGTCTGCATAAGGCCGTCGAAGTATTCCAGCGCCTGGCCAAGCTGGGTCAGGAGTTTTGCGTGAGTGGGAGCCTGGCCGTCGTGGGTGTCGAAACTGCCCAGCTGCACGTAGAAGATCTGGCGAGTGACGCCGAGACTGGCGCGGCCGCCGATGATGCGAGCGACCGTCTGCAGCGATGCGGCCAGCGGATTATCGGCAAGCATGTTGGTGTTGGGGTCGAGATACTGTGGCGGGTTGGGGACGCCGGTTGGGCCCGCGGGCAGCATGGACGAGGCGAGAAGCGCCTGCGCCTGGATGGAGCGGTCGACGACGACTTCGTATTCCTTCGCGAACAGATTGGTTTCTTCAGCAGTGAGGATGGAGTTGAGCGCCTGGGTGCCGGCGGAGTTGCCGAAGAGCGGGTTTGCGAGCCCGGAGATGGGGATGGGACCAGCGGGCGTGACATTGAGCTGGAAGGAGGTTTGACCGGCGAGGAACAACGCGATGCCGGCCGTGGAGATGCAGGTGAACATGGAGTTGGAATTCATGTTCATGCTCTCGATGAGGTCGGCGACAGAGCCCCCCCAGCCGATATGCTCGGCGCTGCCGCCGTTGGAAGCGATGGCTTGCCATGCGGCGGTCTGATCGAAGTGAGAGAAGAGAGACGCAGGAAGGGGAACGGAGTTGGCGTTGACCTGGGCTTTAGTCGCAGGGGCGATGAGAGTTCCGCTGTTGGCAACGATAGCTGCGCGACCCGCGTTGAACAGGCTCTGGATACCGCCGAGGTAGGGATTGAGCGCAAACGTGCGGCCGCTCTGCGGAGTGTTGAGGGTGATGGGCAGCAACTGGGAGAGGGGATAGGCGAGGCCGGGCGCACCGGAACGCGCCGTGACAAAGGCGTTGTAGGAGTCGGTATCGGTGGCGATGACAGTGCCGTGGCCATCGTTGCCGCCCTGCAGGAATACGCAGACGAGCGCCTTGTAGTCAGAGGAGCCGGTGCTCTGCGCCATGGCCGCAAGCGAATTGAGGCCGAGGATGAATGGACTGGCATAAAGCCCCGACATAGACGCGAATGACGCGGTGCGGAGGAACTGACGGCGGGACTGTTCGAATTTGTTCAGGCACTTGCACATTTTCGCATCTCCTAAAACTGCGCGCAGTATTCCGGCGAGGCCATGGTGAGGTAGATCGCAGTCTCAACGCGGGCAGTGAGCGCCGCGTTGATGGCGTTCTGATCGCCGGTGGGAACGGGGATGGCGCTGACGGCGCCGAGTATTTCGTTGTAGAGGTTCGAATCCATCTCGCCGGCCATGAGCAGCAGGTTGGCGCGGTCGACTAACTGATCGGGCGTGTTAGCGAGAGCGAGTTCCGCGCCGTAGGAGGAGAAGATATCGGGTCCATTGGTGGCATTGCTGCCGATGGCGCTCTGCAGGTAGTTGAGATAGCCGACCACGGTCGAGACATTGGTCATCTGCATCTCGGGGGCGACCATGCCGGCAGCTTCTATGCTGGTTCCGGGTGGGACGTAGCCGGGAGCAAACCAGTTAAAGACGGTGGGCGAACGCAGGGTCATCTCGCCGAGACCGTAAATGGGATCTTCGGTGGAGCCGATGCCGTAAGAGCCGGTGCGCGACTGCGCAGTAAAAGCGCGAGCCCACTCGGTGTAGCGAATGAGAGCCTCGCGGACCTTGCCAAATTGCGGATTCGCGACGTCGGTCGACGTGTCGCGGGCTTCTGGGTCGAGCAGAATGGCGGTAATGACGGCCTGCATGTTTCCGCGGACGCCGGTTCCATCATTCTCAAAGACCGACGCGATGCGGTTGACATAGGCCGGGCTGGGGTCGCTGGTGACCAGGTGCTGGATGAGCTGCTTGCAGAAGAAAGGCGGCAGGTTGGGATGGTTAAAGAGCGTGTTGAGCGCGGTATTCAGATCACCGGATGGATCGGAGCTTCCGGAAGCCGGGATGGTAACTCCGAGAAAATCCTTTTCGACGGTGGAATGGTGACTGGGGAAGGTCTGCATGGCAAGCAGATCTTCGCCGTAGCCGGGACCGACGTAGAGGCAGCAGTTCGACCAGACCTGATCAGAGTTATTGCCGGGATCGTTCCAGCTGAAGCCTGTGAAGACCGCGGCCAATCCCATCACGTCAGTATTGGAGTAAGTGGGGATGGGGTTGCCCGAGGCATCCAGCTTCTGTGTGCCGTCGTTATTCAGCTGATAGAGGCCGATGGTGAAGAGCTGCATCACCTCGCGGGCGTAGTTTTCGTCAGGATCCGTGGTGGCGTTACCCTTGTCGTTGCCCAGCATGGAGAGGAACTGGCCCATCATGGGGTTAAGAGTGACGTCGTTGAGGATGGTTCGGAAGTTTCCGAAGGCGTCATTGCCGAGTAAGTCGTAGTAAGCAGCCTCGCCGCGGGGGAAATTCTGGACGGCGGAGTTATTGCTGGAGACGACCAGGATTTCAGAGAGTGCATAGCGAACGCGCTGGCGGAGCTGGTCAGGAGCGGCGAGAGCCTGCTGCCAAAAGGCATCCTGGAAGTAGCTTTCGCCCTGGCTGTTCTGCTCATAGAGCGCGCTGTTGCACTTGACGTCGCTGGGAGCGCAGGGAGGGTTGTTGATGATCAGCGATTGATCGACGAAGGACTCCTGAGGAGAAGGCGCCATGGCGAACTGCTGGTTGAGCCACCACTGAAAGCCGTTCATCGAGACATCGTGAATATCGCCGTCGGTGGCGCCGAAAGTAGCCTGGTCGAGGAAGCGCGCGGCATCCTGCGGACTGACAACAGGAACAGGCAATGTGCCGTTGACCAGGGCGACGAGATCGGAGGAGGTTGCGGGTCCGGGAGCGGGGTTGAGTACCTGAAGATCGAAGTTGCCGGCTTCAGACAGAGTGAGCGTTGCTGTGAGTTGAGTTCCGCTGTTGAACGTGGTCGGAACGGCCTGGCCATTCATCAGGACCTGCGCACCGTTGATGAACTTCAGGCCGGAGACGACGACGGTTGCGGTACCGGTATTGAAGGTAGTGGGCGTAGCGGAGGTGAGGATCGGAATAGGATTCAGCACCGAAATATCCTGGTTAAGGGAGACGTTCGGATTGTCGGTGCTGGTGACGGTAAGCGTAACGATGTTGTTAGGCGTGGGCACGACGGCCGGCGCGGTGTAGGTGATGGAGCCATCAGCGTTGGAGACAGCGGTGCCCACCGTGGAATTGCCGCCGGCCACGCCGTTAATCGCCAGAGTGACACCGGTGTTCTGGGTTCCAGTGACGGTGAGTCCGAAATTGAGGGAGTTGGTGACGCGAACATCAGTGCCAGTGGCCGGCTGCAACTGGAGGACGACCTGACCGGGACCGACCGGGATGGAGAGGCCGTTGGAGTCAGCCGAGCCCGGGTTTGGATTGCTGACCATCAGCGGATAAGTACCGGGAGCCGGAGCGGTGACAGCGGCGGCGAGCTGCGTGGCGGAGACGAAGGTCGTAGGGACGGGCTGATTGTTCCAGAGAATCTGCGCGCCGTAGACAAACTCCGAGCCGTTGACGGCGATGGTGGTGGTGCCTTCAGTGATTCCCGTGGGCGCGATGCCGGTGAGGATGGGGATCGGGTTGAGGATGGCGAGGGTCAGGGTGCCGGGAGCATAACTGGGGTTGCCGGCGACCTGGGCTGTGATGGTGACCGTGTTTGGTTCGGGCACGAGAGCGGGCGCGGTGTAGAGGCCAGACGAAGTAATCGTGCCAACTTCCGAGTTACCGCCCTGAACGCCGTTGACATAGAAATTCAACGGCACTGCGGTAATCGCCATGCGATTCTGAACCTGCATTTGCTGGTTCACGCGAAGAGAAGCCGCAGAGGTGGAGATAGCGGTCAGGTTACCCAGCGGCGCCATAACCGAGCCACAACCTGTCATCAGAGAAACGATGCTGACGACGGCAGCGAGCGTCAGCGCCGGGCGGCATGCCCATAGGCGTTCCGATCTTGCGTGCACGGATTCCTCCGGGGGCGAGGGTTAAAAAAAATGGCAGCCGATGGGTTGGCAGAGGATGAAGTGTCCGCACAGCGTACCACTGAAGTTTTGTCTTTTTGGGGATAATCGATTGTGGACATCTACCACGAAAGTGGAGTGGGTTAGTTACCTGCACAGTCGTTATGATTTCTGACTTTTTCTGGAACTGGACGCGAGCCATGAGGTGTTACCCCAGTCGCGTGCACAGACTGAAATGGATGCTCAGAAGGTTAACTGGGCGGCCCTGCCCACTTGCAACGCGACCGAACCTAATTAACTGTCCTTCCGGTAAAGCAGATCGCGCATGGCGCGGCGGCGCGCGGCGTTGGCTTCGCGGTCATTCTGAAAACCGGCGGCGGGTTTGAGGCCAGTTTCCTCTTCGTCGGGCTCGCTGCATGCAGGGCAGCGGTTGGCGAAACCAGGCTTGTCGGGTTTCAGTTCGAACTCCTCACCACAAATGCTGCAGGTACGGATTGGGAACGACATGGCAGAGTTTATTGTAAAACCGCGAATGCGGCTGTGAAGAGCTGAGAATCGGTGAGCGAAATCGGTCAGCGAAGAACCGGTCAGCGACAAAGATATCCGGCAAAAGGCGAGCGCAGAGCCGCCTGGATGCGTCTGGTTTAATTGCGGCGGAAAAACCCTGACGTGTGCTCCGACGGCGATTGGGCTGGCCGAAGCTGATCGGGGTGTGGGTTTTGCGGTAGGATTAAAGCGGTTTCCGAGCGGGAACCGCGCCTGTTTGCGCGCTTGCGAGCCGCCTCAGAAACACGAGAGAAGAATTGCGATGAAGGCTGTAAAGATTCTTACCGAGCATTGGAGAGGAACCAGGCGCCGGCAGCGGTGCGAAGCGGGTTTCACGCTGATGGAATTGCTGATCGTGATTTCGATCATGCTGATCCTGATGTTGATTGCGATTCCCAACATGCTGAACCTGAAGGCGACGGCCAACGAGACGTCGGCGAAACAGTCGCTGCGGGCGATTCAGATTGCGGAGAACCAGTACGCGACGAACTTCCCGGCCAATGGGTTCGCATGTTCGCTGGCAGCGCTGGGGGGGAATGCCTCGTCGGGTCCGCCGACTCCGCAGGCGGCGCAATTGCTGCAGTCGGACCTGACAAGCGGGCAGAAGGCCGGATACAGTTTTGCAATCGTTAACTGCCAGAAGGCGCCAGGAAGCCAGCAGGACAACTTCGTCAGCTATGAAGTCACGGCGGTGCCGCAGTCGGTGGGCAAGACGGGTCACAATGGGTACTGCCTCGACATGAGCGGCGAGATCAAGGCCGACCCGTCGGGCGGGACAAACTGCACGGTGGCGATCCAATAGCTGCCTGTGGCCAGTAGCCAGAGCGCGGTCAGCTAACAAGCGGTCGGCGAAGGAACGGTTAGCGTAAGCCCGGTCAGCTGGAGAAGTGGCAGGCCAAAGGATCCCTGAGAGGGTGAGCGGGATTTGAACGAGACGACGAGAGAGATAAGCCGCCAGTGGAGGATGATCCTCTGGCGGTTTTTGTTTGTAGTGGCGTGGGTATTCGGGTTCCTCGCCGCCGTGAGCGACGCCCGCGTGCAGGCGCAGGTCCCGACGCAGACGAAGCTGAGTGCCGCCGACGTAGCGGCTCGCGTCGACCGGCACTACAACGCGCTGCACTCGCTCGAAGTCCACTTCGTTCAGACCTACACCGGCATGGGGATGAACCGGAAGGAGTCCGGCGTGCTTTTGCTGAAGAAGCCGGGGAAGATGCGGTGGACTTACACCGATCCGGACGGAAAGCTGTTTGTGCTCGACGGCAAGGATGGGTATTTCTACTCTCCGGGAGAGCCGGAAACGCAGAAGGTCGATGAGAAAAAACTGGATGATCTGCGGTCGCCCTTGCAGTTCCTGCTGGGGCACACAGTGTTGGAGAAAGAACTGACGGGACTGACGGTGACCCCGGCGGGCAACGATGGGTACGTGCTCAGCGGTGTGCCGAGGGGACTGGAACAGCGGGTGAGTGCGCTCAGGATCGCCGCTGCGCCGGACGGCACGATCCAGTCGATGACAATCGAAGAGACCGATGGGGTGACGAACCATTTCGAATTCAGCGGTGAAGCGCAGAACGTGCCGGCCCCGGATGCTGCCTTTGTGTTCGTGCCTCCCGCGGGCGTGCATGTGGTGGAGGGGGAGCCGCCGGTCTGAGAGAAGCAGAGTTTAGGGATTAGAGTTTAGGGATTGGGAAAGGGTGCAGCGTTTCCTTAGAGGCACGGGGCCTCGCGCTGGATGGCGCAAGATCTAATCCCTAAACTCTCATTCCGGGTGGCGTATGCTGCTGGCGTGAGGCGTTCCGGAGCATTATTTCCGTCCTTTCTTCTGGCCTTTTGCGGGGCGCTCTTGGGGCAAACGACGGGGCAAACTTCAGGACCGTGGGTACTGGAGCAGAGCGGAACCGGGGCAGGACTGCGTGGGATCCACGCGGTGGGTGGCGGGGTGGCCTGGGCCAGCGGGACCAACGGAACGGTTCTGCGAACCGAAGATGGCGGGTACGAGTGGCAGTCGTGCGCAATGCCCCCGGGGGCCGACAAGCTGGATTTTCGCGGTGTCTGGGCGTGGGACAACCAGACTGCGATTGTGATGTCGAGCGGGCCGGGGGACCAGTCGCGGCTGTACAACACGACGGACGGCTGCTCGAGCTGGAAGCTGCTGTTCACGAATCCGGATAAGGACGGGTTTTGGGACGCTGTCCAATTCGATGATCGAGAGCACGGAACGATCCTGGGCGATCCGGTTGATGGCAGGTTTTCGCTACTGGAAACCAGTGACGGAGGCATTAGCTGGGCAAAGGTCTCAGCGAGCAGCCTGGAAGCCACGGGAGAGCAGCAGGCGGCTTTTGCTGCGAGCAATTCGGCACTCGCATTATTGCCGTCTTCCAAAACTCCTGATGACATTCGAATGATGCAGCGTGGGATTCTTTGTGACGGGCGGTACGGGCGGCGCGTTCGTGCACAGAGCTCGTTGTCGACCTTAGTTTCGTCGGAAACCCGGAAATCTCTGGAATTCGAGTATCCGGTCGTTCCAGGTGGAGCGTCGTGCGGCTACCGCTGGCTCGCGGGACCAACGGATCTGGCGCGTTCTCTTTGTGCCTCCGCGATCACGAACACCTCATCGCCGTTGGCGGCGATTACACCAAACCAAACGAATCCGCCGGTACGGCCGCCTGGTCGGCGGATGGCGGCAAGACGTGGACTGCGGCGGAGAAGCCTCCGCATGGGTATCGGTCGGCGGTCGCGTGGGATGGCGATCTGAAGGCCTGGATTACCGCGGGAACCAACGGCTCGGACATAAGCTACGACGGCGGGAAAACGTGGCAGCCGTTGGACGGATCCGAAACCGGGGGCAACTGGAATGCCCTGAGCCTGCCATGGGTGGTCGGGCCCGGCGGGCGGATCGCCAAACTGGAACCGGGAAGGCTGCCGGCATCCCACCAAAAGTGAGCGTTTTGGGCCTCAGCTGCGTCCAGTTCCTGAGCATCGTGTAAAGCGCCCGCACGATAGAAACTGCTACGCTTGACAAGAGGTATTCCCTGGCCGGAAGGTGGCTTCCCACGACCCCGGCGGGTACTCCATGGCTGAATTCGTAATCAAGACTGGCCGACGAGCGAGGACGCATTCAGGAGCAGGTGCAGTCGCCGGCGACTGCCGAAGAGCTGCGCACGCCGTTTCTCCCAGGCCGGCTACTACGTCTACTCGGTGCGGCCGCGCGGGCTGCATGGGCGGCAGCCGCAAGAAGACCAAGCTCGAGACGTTTTATCATCTTCAACCAGCAATTTCTGACCCTGATCAAGGCGGGCTTGCCGATCCTTGGGTCGCTGGAAATGCTGGCCAAGTCGCAGAAGAATCCGAACTTCTCGCGCCCAACTGGAAAATGTGCCGGCGCGTGTGCGGACGGGCGAGTCGCTTTCGGCGGCGTTTGAGGCGCAGGGCGGATTTCCGCTGATGTACACGACCACGCTGATGGCGGGCGAACGAGCGGGAAACTGGAAGAAGTGCTGGGACGGTATCTGGCGTTCCAGCGAATTTCGCTGGCGTTCCGCAAGAAGCTGCAGGCTTCGCTGCTTTACCCGGCACTGCTCATCACCATGGTCTTCGGGCTGTTCATCTTCCTGATCACGTTTGTGGTGCCGCAGTTCGCCAAGCTCTATGACCAGATTGGGACGCAGCTGCCCGCGATTACCCTGATGCTGCTGGCGCTGGGTAACGGGGCGCAGCACTACATCCTGTATGTATTGCCCGTGGTGGCGATCATCGTGTTTCTGGTGTGCCGCTGGAGCCAGACCGACGCGGGCACAGAGCGCATCGACCGCATCCGCATCGGGATGCCGCTTTTCGGCAATATCTGGCGAAGTACCAGGTCGCGCTGTTTGTGCGCACGCTGTCGAGCCTCCTGAGCGGCGGCATTGCCGCTGGTGCCGTCGCTCGAAACCGCGGCGCGTTCCATCTCGAGCACACGCATCGCCAAGGCCGTCTTGGCTCTGCGGTCACGACGGTGCGCGAAGGCAAAAGCCTGGCGACGAGCCTGGAAAAGACCGGCGTCTTTCCCGACCTTGCGACGGAGATGATCGAGGTGGGCGAATCGACCGGGCGCGCTGCCGCAGATGCTGAACTCGGTGGCCGAGTTTTTCGAAGAAGACGTGCAGACCGCGCTGACCGCCGCGCTGGCGCTGATTGAGCCCGCGATTCTGATCGTGATGGGCTCGTAGTGGTCATTATCCTGATCGCGCTTTATCTGCCGATCTTCTCGCTGGGCAACGCACAGAATTCCGGAGGTAGCGACGAGCCGGCCAAGCCTCGCTTTGCATCGCCGTTAGGAGGTATTGAGTATGGCTCAGGCCCCACTTCTCACCATCCCGCACCGAGCAGGACGAAAGCCGCGCGGCGCAGGCTCTGGCGCAGCGCTATCGCTGGGAGTTTGTCGATCTGCGCAACTTCCGCATCCAGCATGAGCTGTTCCGCAGCGTGCCCGTGGACATGATGTTTCGCTACAACTTTGTGCCGCTGGAGCAGCAAGAAGACCGGCTGGTGATCGCGGTCAGCGATCCCAGCCGGCTGATGATGCTGGACGAAATCAGCGGCCTGCTGGGACAGCGCATTATCACCCGGGTCGCCACGCTGTCCCAGATCACCGACCTGCTGAAGAAAACGGAACAGTCGCAGCGCGTGCTCGACGAGGCCTCGCGAAGGGCTGACCTTCGACGTGATCTCGGCCGAGGACAACCCCGATGAGAACATCTCGATCGAGAAGCTCACCTCGGAAGAAGACATCAGCCCCATCATCCGGCTGGTGGATACCACCATCTTCACCGCGCTCGAGCGCCGCGCGTCGGACATCCACCTGGAAACCTACGACGATTCGCTGCTGGTGAAGTACCGCATCGACGGCGTGCTGCAGGCAGCCATGGCGCCCATCGCGCGCGAGCACCACTCCACCATCCTTTCCCGCATCAAGGTCATGAGCGAACTGGATATCGCCGAGCGGCGCGTGCCCCAGGACGGCCGCTTTCGCGTCCGCTACAAAGGCCGCCTGATCGACTTCCGCGTCTCCATCATGCCCACCGTGCACGGCGAAAACGCCGTGCTGCGCGTGCTCGACAAGGAGTCGATGAGCGAGAAGTTCCGCAAGCTCACGCTCGACGTGGTGGGATTCGGCGACGAGGATCTGCGCCGCTTCCGGCGCTACATCCGCGAGCCCTACGGCATGGTGCTGGTCACCGGCCCAACCGGTTCCGGCAAGACCACGACGCTTTATGCCGCGCTCAACGAGATCAAGAGCGACGAGGACAAGATCATCACCATCGAGGACCCGGTGGAGTACCAGATCCGCGGCATCACGCAGATCCCGGTCAACGAGAAAAAGGGGCTCACCTTCGCCCGCGGCTCGCGCTCCATCCTGCGCCATGATCCGGACAAGATCCTGGTGGGCGAAATCCGCGACCAGGAGACGGCGCAGTATCGCCATCAACTCCGCGCTCACCGGCCACCTGGTATTCACCACCGTCCACGCCAACAACGTGGTCGACGTGCTGGGACGCTTTCTCAACATGGGTGTGGAGGCGTACAACTTTGTCTCCGCGCTGAACTGCATCCTGGCCCAGCGGCTGGTGCGCACCATCTGCGAATACTGCATGCAGGCAGTGCGCTACGACGATGAATTGCTGCGCGAGAGCGGACTGGACCTGAAACTGTGGCGCAGTTTTCGACTTTCACGAAGGCGCGCGGCTGCATTGAGTGCGCGGGAACGGGCTATCGCGGCCGAACCGCGATCCACGAGCTGCTGGATCTGACCGATCCCATCCGCGAAATCATTCTGGAGAAGAAGCCGTGCTCCGAGGTGCGCAAGCTGGCCCAGCAGGAGGGCATGCAGTTCCTGCGCGAATCGGCGCTTGATCGGGTGAGGCGTGGGCTGACGACGCTGAAGGAAATCAACAAAGTCACATTTATCGAGGCATCGCGATAGTGGCTCTCGAAAAGATCTTCAAACCGGTGGCGGGTATGCGTCCGAAGCTGGCGTGTGAAATCCGTCCCGAAGGCGTGGTTGCAGCGCGGGGTGGACGCGGCCAGGTCATCGTGTCGTTTTCGTCGTTGTCCGAAGGAGCCGTGGTGCCCGGGCTGAAAGTACCCAACCTCGTCGATTCCCATTCCGTAACGAAGGCCCTGGAATCGGCGCTGGGCGATGTGGGAGCTCGCAGCGGCGCGCTGACGGTGGTGGTGCCGGACGCGGCGGCCCGCGTGCTGTTGCTCGATTTCGACACTCTGCCGGCAAGGCGGAACGAAGCGCTGCCCGTGGTGCGATTCCGCCTGCGCAAAATGGTCCCCTTCGACGTGGAAACCGCGGCGGTGAGCTATCAGGTAATGACCGAGAAGAAGGGTCAACTGAATGTGCTGGTGACCGTCATCCCGGGAGATGTTCTGGAAGAGTATGAGAGCGCGGTACGCGACGCCGGATATGATCCGGGCGTGGTCTTGCCAGGCACCCTAGCCGCGGCGGCGGGCGTGGAGGGAGACTCCGCAACGCTGATGGTGAACCGAATCGGCGCATCTGTAACGACAGCGGTTACACAAGAGGACGAGATGCTGCTGCACCGCTCCATGGATCTGCCCGCCGATCCAATGGCGCGCGAAGAAGAGATGGCGCAGGCGGTGATTACCGCTCTGGCCTGGTACGAAGACACGCTCAAGAGGCTGCCGTCAACCATGTATTACGCGGGCCCGGGCGGAGCGAGTGAAGCAGCACGGTCGCGCTGGGCTTCACTGGTGGAACCGGGTCCGCGGATCGCCGACCTGGGAGCCGGTGAGCTCTCGGAGATCACAAGCATACCGGCGGGGCTGACCGCAGGCGTGACAGGGGCACTGACGACGTAAATGCGCATACGGGTCAATCTCGCGAGTCATCCGTACGTCGAGCTGCGGCCGGTCTACCGCAGGCTGCGGACCTGGATTCTGATCCTCGTTCTGCTGGGCGGTGCGCTCTACTACCTCTATCGCAACGAGCGCGGTCAGGCGCAGGATACGCAGGTTCGGGTCGCAGCCGTGCAGAGTCATGTGAGCGCTCTTGAGCGCCAGCAACAGAGCTATCAGGCCCTGATGCGCCAGCCAAAGGAATCGGCGATCCTCGAGCAGTCAGGGTTTCTGAACAGTTTGTTCCAGCGCAAAGCGTTTTCCTGGACGGCGACTATGACCGATCTGGAGACGGTGTTGCCCAGCGGCGTGCAGGTATTGAGCATCGATCCGATCGTTGCGCCCGACGGCCACGTGATCATCCGCCTGCGCGTGACCGGCGAGCGGGAGCGAGCCCTGGAACTGGTGAGGAATCTCGAGAAGTCGCGCCATTTTGCGGAGCCGCGCTTGGCCTCGGAGTCACTTGCCACCAGCCAGGGGCAAGGCGCTAGCGTACAGACCATCAGCAGCTCGAATAACGACGTGAACTTCGATATCCTCGCCGACTACCGGCCGTTGCCGCTGAAGGGTGAAGACGCCAACGGCGAAGAAAACAAAGAGGAGCCCGCCGGGAACGCCCCACCCGCGCACAAGAAAGTGGAGGCGAAGCCGACTCCATGAAGCGCGGACTTTTCACGAAGCTGAACGTTCATGTCTTCCTGCTGGCCGTCGTGATTGCCGCAGATGCCTTCCTTGGCGTGCGGTTTGCGCTGGCCTGGCGGGCGATCCGCTCCGATCAGTCGAGTGAATTTGTGCAACAAGAGGCGCGGCTGGGACAGCTGGAAGCCCAGATGCAGCACCTGAACGGGCTCCCAAAGAAGGTCGATATGGCCGACGTGGATGCGCAGAAGTTCTATGACCAGCGCATCGCGCCGAATTACTCGACGATCCTGGCGCAGCTGGGCGCGGTTGCGACGAAAAACACGGTGCGGCTCTCGCGTGCGGCCTACGCGGAGAAGCCTGCCGCCGGCGGCCTCACGGAGCTGGATATCGATGCGGGGCTCGTCGGGCAGTATTCCAATCTGATGCGCTTCATCAATGGCATCGAGCGCGATCAGGACCATGTGTTCTTCATCATCGATGACGTAACCCTGAACGGGCAGACCGGGGGCCTGGTCAACCTTCGCCTTCGGATGACGACCTATATTCATGCCGGCGCGACCGACCTGCCAGCCACCATCACAGATACCGATCTGCAGCCGGCGCCTGAAACGCCGAATCCGCAGGGCCGGAGCGAGGCACCGCAATGAAGAGCGGCCTCGACAACAAGCGGAACGTGGCGATCGCGATCGTGCTGGCGGTCGTGATGGTCGGAGCGGTGGTGTATTTCGTCAAGGAGACTTTTGGCGGCAGCCCGTCGCCAGCATCGCCACCGGCTGCGATAGCTCCGGAGACAGCTCCGGCAACGAGGCCTGCGGGAGAAACGGCGGGATCGCAAATGGGACCGGGCGGGCATGCGGCACAGAAGATGCCGCCGCTCGAAAAGCTCGACCCGACGTTGCATCCCGAGCTGATGGCGGGCGCGGAGTCTCTCGAGTACAGCGGGAAGGGACGGAACATTTTCTCGTTGGTGTCGGCGCCAGTGTCGATCCCGAAGACGATTGCGACGTCGGTGCGGCCACAGCCGGTAGCGCCTCCGGTTCCGCTGGGCCCACCACCTCCGCCGGCGATCGATTTGAAGTTTTTCGGGTACGAGGCGAACAACGGCGCGAAGCGCGCCTTCCTGCTTCACGGGGACGATGTCTTCATCGCCAATGAAGGAGACGTGGTGGACCACCACTACAAGGTGCTGAAGATCACGCCACTCTCCATTCAGGTTACCGACCTGCTCTACAACAACACGCAGACGCTGCCACTGACGCAGAGCTGAGGAATACGATGCAGTCGCAGTTACAAATTCGCCAGGACCAGACCGAGGCTGGTTACATCCTCGTCGGAGTCATCTTCCTGACCGTCATCCTGCTCATCTCCCTGGCCATCGCCGCGCCCAAGATGGCGATGTCTATCCAGCGGGATAAGGAACTGGAGACCATCCATCGCGGCGAGCAATATCGGCGGGCCATCAAGCTCTATTACCAGAAATTCGGGTCCTACCCCACCTCGATCGATCAACTGGTCGAGACCAATCAGATCCGCTTCCTGCGCAAGAAATACACCGACCCGCTGACCGGCAAGGACGACTGGAAGCCTGTGCTTTTCGGGCAGGCGCACGTGCGGCCGATGGGATTCTTTGGGCAGCCATTGTTAACCGCGGCTGTGGGCGGAGGCGGCTCGATGTACGCGCTTGCCCCGACGACAACGACCGACGCCAACGGTGTGCCGGTTGCCAGTGGAGATCAATCGGGTGGGATCAATGGCGGCTCCGGATCCTCAAGTTCGGGATTTGGGTCCACAGGATCGGGGTCGGGCTTCGGATCTTCATCCGGTTCAAGCTTTGGATCCAGCGGCTCGAGTTTCGGATCGAGCGGCTCAAGTTTTGGATCGTCGGGTTCGAGCTTTGGGCAGAGCGGAACTTCATCCACCTTCGGGCAATCGACCACGGGCACTGGGCTCGGATCGTCGACCGGCTCACCCTCCGGATCGAGCAGCACGTCGGCAACCACGTTTGGCGGAGGCGGGCCGATTGTGGGCTTCACGCTCCCCATCGATAAGCCTTCGCTCATCGAATACAAACAGCAGAAGCGCTACAACAAGTGGGAATTCAATTACGATCCCGCTGCGGAACAGGCGCAGGCCATGGCCGGTCTGGCCGGCGGCGGAATGCCCCAGGGTACCGGGACTGGAACGGGGCCAGGAACGGGGACAGGAACCGGGACAGGGACGGGGCCGGGAATCGGCGCCGGAGGCTCGACATCATCGCCTGGACAGGTTCCCAACAATCCGTTTCCTCAGTCGCCTCCCGAAACAACTCCGCAATAGAAAAGGCCCGCGCGATGGCGGGCCTTCTGCTTTCCTGAACCTAAAAACTTAGACCGTGAACGACGAGCCGCAGCCGCATGTGCTCTTCACGGCGGGATTGTCGAATTTGAAGCCGGCAGCTTCGAGGGTCTCAAGATAGTCGACCGTGCAGCCGTTGAGGTACATCAGCGACGTGGCGTCGACAAAAACCTTGAGGCCGTTGAAGTCGTAAACCTTGTCCATCATGCCGGACTGGTTTTCGAACGACATCGAATACTGGAAGCCGGAGCAGCCGCCCCCGACGACGCCGATGCGAAGACCGGCGGGAAGCGGGTCCTGCGTCGCCATAATCTCTCGCACCTTATTGACGGCGTTGTCCGTGAGCCGGACCGGTGTAGTCTTCGGCGCGGCGGGAGCCTCGGGAACAAGCGTATTGGTGGTCGTAACGGAACTGGTTGCCATGGATTCTCCTGGGGAAAACTCTGCTCTCTTCAGTTTACCGCACCTGGTCGCCAGACGCGACACTTAAAGGTTAGATGTGAGCGCGAGAGGCGTGGTCGCATGAAGGCGACGCCGGCGCCCGATTCTAAAAGGGTTACCGCCCTGGAACGGAACAAAACTACGGCGCTGTTACGGCATCCTCGGCCGGGAGCATCTGGTAGCTGACGAAGCCGAGACGCCGGCTGTCCGGCGCCCAGGAATTCACATTCATCGTTCCCGAACCGCCGATCAGGCGCGTCAGGACGTGAGTCTGTCCGTCGGCCAGATTGAGAATCCGCAGCGCGATCGGCTGGTTTGCCGGATGGCCAGTGGTCCCCGGCGAATAGCTGATGAAGACCACGGATTTGCCGTCGGGCGAAGGATGCGGGGTCCAGTTGACCTGGTCGTCGTGCGTGACCTGTTCCGGCGAAGAACCGTCGGGATGCATACGCCAGATCTGCATCGGCTCTCCGGCGCGGTCGGAGTTGAAGTAGATAAAGCGGCCGTCGGGCGAGTAGTCAGGATCGTCGCTGACGCCGCTACCTGTGGTGAGGGCGTGCTCTTCTCCGCCATCAGCGGGAACAGCAAAGATGTTGAGCGATCCGTGATCGGGGCGAGTGAAGAGGATGGTCTTGCCGTCGGGCGACCAACTGTGGAAGTAGGAATTCGGATTTGCGGTGACGAGGCGCGGCGTGCCCCCCACGATGGGCACGATGTAGACGCGGGCCTCCGGCTTGCCGGTCGTTGCGCAGGTGATGGCAAGCAGCGTTCCATCCGACGAAAGTCCATGGCTGCCATTGCAGCGCGTCGCGTCGCCGATGGGCAATGGCCCCGGCGTGCCACCATCGGCGGCCACGGTCATTATCTTGCCATCCTCATCGAAAATGAGCGTCTTGCCGTCGCGGCTCCAGTTCGGCGCTTCAGCGTGGCCCTGTACAGACCACACAACGACCGCGCGGCGAAAGTCCTTATCGTCTCCGATGGTCTGGAGTGAGCTGAAAAGCGCGAGGTTCGCAGGCGCAGGCGTTGGCTTTTCCAGAGTGACGTGCGAGAAGACTGCCTTCTCGCTCCGACTCGCGTCGTGCGAACACACGCCGATCCCGGCGTAGAAGGGTTCCTCGAGATGGATTTGCGTGCTGGCTCCCACCTGGTGAAACGGCGCGCCAGGCGAGGACGCCGCGTACATCGTGAAAGTATCGCCGCGCTTTTCGATGCGCAGCCGCCGCGGCGTCGCAACGCTGGCATTCAGTTCCAGGTCTTCGGTGATCGCGCCGGCATCGCGACGGAATTGCAGCGCGGTGAGGCCCGCGCCATGCAGAGCCGCGTCAGCATAGGCGGAGCCGGCGTCAACACTCTGGCGAAAGATGAGGATCGCTTTCCTGTGCGGATTGTGCTCGCCAGCCGTCTCCGGAAAGTCGATGTCGGCCGTCAGCACCGCATCCCCGGAGACCTTCTTCCAGAGAAAGTGAAACGCGTCCGTCGTGCCCCAGAGATTCGCGCCTGCCGAAGTGAGGGTGTAGGTGCCCTTCGCCGCGTCATACGTCGCCAACCCCGGAGGCGACACGGCCCCAACATCGGACTGCCCCTCGAAGATGCCGAGAGACTGGGAGTGGCCGCGGGCAGCATCAGCGATTAGGACAGCAGCGAAAACTGCTAAGACGAAAAGTCGGGTCAGGGAATGTCGGGACATGCGCGGCCTCTTCTTGATGCACGAGCGCTGTTACTTTGTTTGCATCAGGAGAAATATATATGCGCCGGCGGCGACGCGGCCTATTATTGCGATCGCCAGGCGGGGTCCCGGCGAGTCTCAAAACGCAGCCGCCGCTCGAAGAAGCGCACCGCCAACACGATGAAGAGCGCAAAGATCGGGCCGAAAACCCAGCCCAGAGCTAGTTTCAGACGTTTCACCATCGTGAGGATCTCCGATCCACCGAGCCGAAGGCACTCAACCCAGGCTCAGGCATCCCGCAAACATAGCACGCAGCTGTGTGACAACCGTGCAAAAATCACGGTGCATTCACGGGAAGAATCAGGTTTGACTAGGGGATATGGCCGGATTGCCAAATGATGGTGCGCCCGGAGAGATTCGAACTCCCGACCTGATGCTCCGGAGGCATCCGCTCTATCCAGCTGAGCTACGGGCGCGTTCCTTCAGGATACTACGGTGTCACAGCAGCATTCGCAGCCCGCGCAGCCTCCGCAACCGCGGCAATGTGCGCCGGACCGGTGCGGCAACAGCCCCCCACAGCCTGGGCTCCGACAGCATACCAGGCGCGTGCCAGCGCGCCGTAGTGCGCTGTGTCCGACGTTCCCCGCCAACTGCGCGCACCGGCATCCCACGTTTCGCCGGAGTTGGGGTACACAATGACCGGCGTCCGATCGCCGCATCCAACCCGTGCCTCCGCAATCAGCGCAGTGACAAGTTGCGGCGCGGTGCAGTTGATGCCAACAGCAACAACCTGCAGCGAATCCGCAACAGCTTCCGCGCAGACGCGCAATGGCTCTCCGTGCGCGACATGCGCCGCATCGCT
The DNA here is from genome assembly GCA_963788905.1 of uncultured Acidobacteriaceae bacterium. Lineage (GTDB taxonomy): Bacteria > Acidobacteriota > Terriglobia > Terriglobales > Acidobacteriaceae > Palsa-343. The sequence continues at coordinate 667,985 of CAWBIO010000005.1, read as the reverse complement.
GCATGTGAACGACACCCACGCCGCCACCGCTGGAAACTGTTCCAGCGCGCGAAGGACAGCGCGTGCTTCTTCAAGCGATGGGATCGTCTCGAACGCCACGAACTCCGCGTTGGTTTCAGCCACCACGGCAAGGCGCTCGGCGTGAAACCGAACCAGGTCCTCGAACGAAATGTTGTAGCGCCCGTGGTATTCAGCTCCGTCATGGAGCGCCGCGCCCCACGGCCCCAGCGACGCCGCGATCCAAACCCGGCGCGCATTTTCCTGGGCGTACTGCGCGCGTGCCTGCTCGGCCAGCTCAACCGACCGGCACAAGGCCTGCTTCGCCAGTCGCTCAGCCGCCGCCTTCTCCTGGCCCAGCTCGCCGTAGCCATGCGCTGAAACCTGATAGCTGGCCGTTGAGATGCAGTCGGCGCCCGCGCGAAGATAGTCAAGATGCACCTCGGCGATGGTCGACGGGGACTCATCGAGCACCTGCGCCGACCACAGAGGACCGGAAATATCCGCCCCGCGTCGTTCCAGTTCCGTAGCCATCGCACCGTCGAGCACACGGATGCGGGAGAACGGGCCAGACCCGCCGAGGGAACCGCGCCCAGAGCTGCTAATGGAGTTGCGAAGGGTCACAGTCGAGGTGGAACGAACCACCCTCTATTGTGACAAGAGATCGGGAACCGGCGAAACCGGAGAGCGGGCGATGAATCAGAGCGTGTTGCCCACCGAGTTGAAGAAGTTCGCCACGGTGTTGGTGAACCGGTTCATCGAGGCGATCAGCGCGAGAGCCATGACGGCGATGATCAGCCCATACTCGATCAGGTCCTGGCCGGACTCGTCCCTGAGTAGATCCATCATTACTTGTGGGGCGACGATCATGGCGGTCTCCTTGCCGAACTGACGGCGCCCACCGGCCAGCGAGAAGGTCTTCGCGCAGAGCTGGATATGGCTACGATCAGAGTGGACGAACCAGCGCTCTGCCACAATAGTCATCCGGTGCTATTACCCCAGTGTCATCATGATCGGATGAAAGCAGCATTGGCATCAGCCCGTGTCCCATTCCGAGGCTCGTTCGCGGCGCGGCCCCCTGATTGGCCCAGCCTTTGCGAGGGTTTGCCCGCGTCAGCACGAGTCGAGTAAACTAAACAAACATCGAGGATAATCGCGCGACGTCGGGGAGTGGCTCAGCCTGGTAGAGCACCTGGTTCGGGACCAGGGGGTCGGAGGTTCAAATCCTCTCTCCCCGACCATTTATTTTCATGACTTGGCGTCTTTTCCGGGCCCGGCAGATCGCCCGATGTAGACGATTTTGTAGCTGTGAAAGTCTCTAAGTTGCTCGAACGGAAATTCAGCAATGAGCAATGCGACCGCCCACACTGTAATTCGCGCGTGTTGCCTAGAGCCCCGTCGTTAGGAGAACACCCCATCAGAAGCGTTGAAGCCTCCTGGACGGGACCCATCCGAAAGAGTGGCGTATCTGCCTTGGGAGCCCCATTACAAGGCGGCGTTTCAACGCTTGAGGACTACACGGACAATCGAAGAACTTCAGGCGCCCGGCGTGTTTCCTACCCGTGTTTCCTACTGAGGACAAGGCTGTCGAAACATCTCTCACACACAGGCGGAAGTTACCGGTCCGTGTTGGGGCAGTATCGTGGAATGGCACAGGAACTGCCTCCTATACTAATCAGACGTGGAGCGCCTATGGCACGGCTAATGTGAGTGATTTACACCAAGTCGATTCCGCGCCGATATGGTTGGCGGTCTCAACGGTCTCTCTAATTTCAGCCAGTTGTCATTAGATTGCAGGGAACAACGAGAGGACAGATTATGACGGGTGCCCGTGGCGCTATTTGTTTAGTGGTATGCCTTATGGTTAATGTCGCGGCGCCACAGAAGCCATCAGTGGCGGTGCTGATTGAAACACCAACATCGACTGTAAGGAGCGGCGTCGCGATCCGGATCGATGTCACAATTACCAATTTAACGGGGCATGAAGTCGAAGTTGCGAGGTCTCCGGGACAGGCGGAGGCTGCAAACCATGTGAAAGTCACCGATTCAGATGGGAGGATGTTGCCACGAAAAAGAAGAGCACCTGGGGGGGGGATTTCAGGAATACCGCTCGATCCCGGCAAATCAGTTCGCGATTCTTTTGTGCTGAATGATTTCGTAGACCTGAACAAGCCTGGGAGATATACAGTGCAGGTGTATCATGAAGACTGGAGCGTAGATAAGAAAAAGCACGATCTGGATGGTACAGTGACGCTTTCGAATACGCTCGTAATCACGGTAATAGAGTAATAGGAGAGAACAAGTAGTAATGTGCTTGTCGATCTGACCTGACCCCGTTTGTCGTCCAATCGACTATACGAGATTCATAGTCGCCGTCGGGGTGGTGGGAAAGTGGGAAACGCTGCTAACAGCGCCGGGGAAAGCGTAGGGAGGCGATACAAGTACGAAACAACCTCAGGGAACCAAGGTGTTTCAGCGTCAACACCGGAACCGATCGCAGTCACCCTGGACAACGTCACGTTGAGGCCGGCACTCCAAAGCCCGGAGGGCAGACGGACAGCATCGGGCGGCCGCGCCTGCAAAATGACAAAAACTAAGGTTATAGTGAACCCCGATGGAGTGTAGAGAAGCGAAAATCAAATTTGCTGTCCCGGATCGACCGCGAGAAGACAGCTACCGCTGCAATGCTGGTGGTTTAGCGGAACTCGTATGAACCCGAATCGGTATCACGCGAAGGATTCAGAATCGAAACGCTGCAAGTGTAGCGACAGGAGATTGTCGCAAGGGACGGGGTTCACCCCAAACACTCTGTAGACGATTTCGTGTCGGCCAGGGCCTCTGAGATCCTCAACCATCTACAGAGATCACCACGAGGCCGCAACAGCTTCAATAGAAAGCAATTGAAATCACAAAATAACAGCAGCGTTCAACAGGGCCTGGAATGCGGTTCGGGACCAGGGGGTCGGAGGTTCGAATCCTCTCTCCCCGACCATTTAGTTTCACAGCATTAGCCCGCCTCCCGAGCACTGCAAACCCATTCAATCAAACATCTCTGAGGTCCCATCGGGGCGATTGGCACCTCCCTGCCCAGGGTATGCCAGAGTGGTCGATTGTCTGGATGGCTCATGGCTGCCTGATCTCCGGGCGATTGAATCCTCAAGAGCCCCTCGATCATAGGCAGAAGCGTCCACAAACGAACAATCCGCGCCCGCGAGCCATTTGTGGAAAAGTTGTCAAGAGGAAGGCCGAAAATCCAAAGTAATGAGTCCTCATAACATGGAACTTATGACTTCGCCGACCCGAACAAAGTTGGCGCGATTTCTGCCTCGACCTGATATTCTGATAATAGGGGTAAGAAACTTTTTTCGCCCCACTGAGCATTCAAAGGGCCTCGCCGCGGCGAGGTCTTTTCCTTACGCCTAACCATGAACCCAATCTCGAAGTCCGCTCGGCGCCCGCGGCCCAAACTCTGGCGCAAACTGCGCCGGCGCCCTTGACCTGTAACCTTCACTTCGCAGACGGCTGTCTTGTAACAAACACGGCCCGCCTTTATTACGCAGACGGCCGTCTCTGTAACAAACACGGCCGTCTCGATCTGCTCTGTTGTGAAAGACTTAACAGGTTGTCAAGTTTGTCAACCATTCGCTAAGTCGCACAAAATCAATTACCTACGCAATAACAGCCCTGGATTTCACAAAGGGGGGTGCCCACGCTTCAATCAGCGCTGCCGGGATGTTACGGCTGGCTCGACAAACTCTGTGTCGTAGAAGCGCCGGTATTGCCGCTTGCCTGGGCGGCATGGAGTTTCTGAAAAACGGACTCGTCCGCTTGCTTGTTGAGCTTCTTAGTAACAGCGAATTCCATGCTGGCGGCCGGTTTGTTTCCCATCGACTGATAGAGGCGGGCCAGCCGCCAGTGAACCTGCACATCGGACGGCGCCATGCGTTCTGCGGTCTTGAACTCGCGCAGAGCTACCTCATTGTGGCCGGCGCCGGCGTCGATGATGCCCAGATCGAGCCACGGCAGCTCTTCATGTTGATTCATCTGCAGAGCCTTTTCGAGCAGAGGCCGAGCGGCATCCGGTTGTTCGAGTCGCACTTCGGAGTCGGCCCAGTAGGCAATTGACTCAGCATCGTTCGGGTTGTTCTCGCTCTCCAGCTGGAATTGCTGGGCGGCTTCATCGAACTTACTCTGGCACCACAACAGGTAGCCGAGCCCAAAGTGGACACCGGGCACTTTAGGGTCGGCCTGGACGGCATTCCGAAACTGCTGAATGGCGTCTTCATGATCGCGCATCTCGTCGTAGGCTTCGCCGGCCAGCATATCGGCTTCTGCGGACTCGGCATTGAGGGTCAGGATCTGGTGATAGACGTCGAGCACGCATTGATACTGCTTCGACCACAGGCAGCTGTGAGCCAGGACCAGCCGATAAGGAAGGTTCTGCCGGTCGCGCGCCATCGCCTCACGCAGGTAAGGCACCGCCGCGGCGTACTGGCCGGAACCGTAGTCGGCCATGCCCAGCAGCAGACGCAGCCGCTGCGCTTCGGGAGAATCGGGAGGCGTCGTCCGCAGCAGCGGCGTGAGGACGCGGGCAGCCTCGCGCAGTTCGCCGGCTTTGAAGAGCGCCAGGCCGAAGTTCATGCGCAGGCCAGGCATCGAGGGGTTAAGGGCCAAAGCCCTGCGGTAGAAGCCGACGGCTTCGCCGTAGTGCAGCTGCTGCGACTCGAGAAACCCAAGATGAGCAAGGGCCTCGGCGTTGCCGGGATTCATCTTCAGGATGGCGCGCCAAGCCGCTTCAGCGCCGGACGCGTCTCCCTGCTGTTCGAGAGCGAAGGCCTGGTCGCGCTGCTTCGACAAAGCATTCGGGGTCTGACCGGCAACCTGAAAAGCACCGGCTGTCAAAACGGCCGCCAGCAGAATTCCACTCCGAGCGAACAAGCTCACGAACATCTCCAGGCCCTATTGTCGCGCGGAAAAATCAGGCTGCGCAATCGGCAGTTTGAAGTACATCGAAAACAACAAAGTAAAAAGAGAAGGCGCGACAGCTTGTTTTCTGTCGCGCCCAGGGAGGCATTTCAGTCGGGATCAGAACACAAACTTCCCACCCAGCTCCAGAGTACGAGGACCGTAGTCGCCCGTGACCGCGCCGAAGTTGCCGTCGTGGCTTCCGGTATCGATGTTCTGGAAAATGGTGTGGTTGAAGGTGTTGAACGATTCGAAACGCAGGTCGATGTGCGGACCGTTCTCCGTGAAGTGAATGGTCTTAAAGAGAGAAAGGTTCCAGTTGAAGATGCCCGGTCCGAGCGCGGAGTCCTTGCCGGCGTCACCGAAACCCTGATTGGGACCACCGTTCCACGGAGCAACAGGGTCGGCGTAGGCGCTCCCGTTGAACCAGTGGCTGACGGTTTTTGGATAGCTGACACTGGCAACCTTGTTCGGTCGATTGTTAGTGCCGCCGCCCAGACCGAGAGTATCGGGACCGGTATAGCCGATGTAGAGCGGTACGCCACTCTCTGCCGTAGTAATGCCCGAAATCGTCCAGCCTCCCGCCACGTTCCGCGCAAAGCCGTTGTCGCTGTGCATGAAGAAGGGAAGGTTATAGACATAACTGGCATTGAAGATATGCCGTCGATCGAAGCCGGTGTCCGATCCGCGGTCATAGCGGGGATTGAATGGATCCGATAGCCCGTTAAGGTCGTTGGAGACAATCGAGATGTTGTGGGACCACGTATAGGACAACTGGGTCGTCAGACCGTGTTTGTTCTCAAAGCGAATGCCGGCCTGCAACGAGTTGTAGTTAAAATTGGTTTCGTTCTCTTCCTGCTCGATCCCCGAGAAGCCGGGATAGATTCGGTACAGGTTGGCGTTGAGGCTGCCATTCGCCACGCCCTCGCGGTGAGTTATGTCGGAGAGTGGCAGGGTGTTGACGGCGCGGTCATCGTCCTGGGACCAGCCGTCGGAGCCAACATATTGGACAACGGCGACCACCGAGGGAGCCAGCTCGCGCTGAACGCCTAAGCTATAGAGTTCCGTGCCTGGACTCGGGAAGTGGTAGTTGATGTTGGTGAGCACCGACGGAAACGACTCAGTCGTGGTTGCCCCGGTGAGCGCGCTGGTGTGTGGATTGGAGAAGTAGACGTTGGTAGCCGATGGCTGATAGGCGAAGGGCGGGTTCAGAGCGGCGTTGTAAACATCATTGCCCTGGACGCGTTCGTAGAACACGCCATAGCCGCCGCGAAGCACAGTCTTGCCATCGCCGCGGAAGTTATAGGCGAAGCCAATGCGCGGCTCCCACGTTTTGTAGTCGTTCACGACTACGCCTCGTGGGAACCCACCCACACCAGCTTCCCTTATACCGTTCAGGTAGAACTGCTCGCCGTTGGTATTGCAGCGCTGTGTGGAGCAGGTAAAAGTTGTGAGATCAGCTGGATTCAGCGTTCCGTCGGCATTGACCGGATTTCCCAGCGAGGAGTTATAGTCCGCTGCAACGAAGTTCGCGAACTGGTTATAACGCTCGAACGCGTGCGGCATTCCGTCGTAGCGCAGGCCCAGGTTCAGGGTCAGACGCGGCGTCACGTGGTAGTTATCGTTGCCGTAGAACCCGTAGTTATTGTTGACCCAGTGCTTGTTCGCCAGGTACTGGAGCTGCGTGAAGCTGGAGGCGTCGCCCAGCAGGAAATTGATATAGGAATCGTGGGAGAAGGCGCTGACGCCGAAGACAGCGGTTCCCTGGGTATTGGCCTGCAGTTGCTGGTTCTTGTAATCGTGCAGCAGGCTGAAGCCAAATTTGAACTGGTGACGGCCTTTCGTCCAGGAGAGGTCGTCGCGGTACTCAAAGCCCTCGTATCCGTTTCTCCACGGATAGTAAGACTCGCTCCAGTCCGTATTGAGTGGGGCGCCCTGCAGATCGATTTCCGGCATGTCGTCTCCGACGTTGTCAGAAACCGGGAAAAAGGTGTTGTAGTTCCAGCCTGTTGGTATCTTGTAACTGCCTCCGAAACCAGCTTGCGGCGTAAGTGTGATTTTGTTGCCGCTGTACAGAAACGCTGTTTCATTCAGCAACGTCGGGGTGTAGGTCTGCGTCAGCTTGATCACCGCAGTGTACGACGGGTTAGTCATAGCGGTTCCAACCGTCGGGTAAGCACTGTCATTCCACAACGGCGGGTAGAACGATTTCGCCATGGAGTCGTGGAGATAGTGGCCCATGAGCTGGAATTTGCTGTTGATGGTGTGGTCGATGCGGACCGCTTCCTCACGGATGTTGTCGGTGGTGGGGACCGACGCGGTGAACTGGTCGGTGCCCGCGATGTTAGGCTTTGGGAATGTTCCGGCGTTCAGCTGCAGCAATGCGTTCGGATCCATCAGGTTCGCCGGGATGACATTGCCGGGGAAGGGCTGGCCGGCGGTCAGTCCGTCCTGCGTATAAAGCGCGAGTTTCGCGGGATCTGAGGTAACGGGAACGATGGGGGCCGAGCCGCCACCAAACAAGGTGTAGTCGAGGCTCGATCCCGCCGTAGGAAAGTCAGCGGCCGGAATGGTATTGGCAACCAGAGGAGTGCTGCCCTGAATGAGGCGGCGCCATTCTTCGTTCCAGAAGAAGAACGTCCGGTTGCGATTGTTGTTGTAAACGCCGGGAATGAACAGCGGGCCGCCGATGTTGCCACCGGGTTCGTTCAGCTGGAAGGACGGGCGCGGCTGGCCGGCTTTCTTCGTGAAGTAGTCGTTAGCGTCATAGTCGGTGTTGCGGTTGAACTCATACAGCTCGCCATGGAAATCGTGAGTGCCGGACTTGAGCACAAGGAGAATCGTGCCGCCGGAACCGATGCCGTAGTCGGGCGAGTAGTTGCTGTCGAGGGTCTGGAACTCAGCGATGGATTCCTGGGAAGGCAGGTTCATGAAGCAGCCGCCGCAGCCGCGGTCGTTCTGCTCGGCGCCGTCCAGCAGATAGATGTTGTGTGTCGTACGAGTTCCGTTGAAGCTGATGCCGTTGGCGGAGGTCAGGGCGTCAACGCCGCTGAACGATGGCAGGTTATTGGAGACGCCGAGGCCGAGGGCAGCGAGTGCCGTGACGTTATTGCCATTGGTAGAGAGCTCCTGCACCTGCTGGCCGCTGATCAGGGTGCTCACTTCGCTGGTCTCCGTCTGAGTCTGCAGTGCCTCGGCCTGAACAGCAACCGTTTGCGTGGAACTGCCTATCTTCGAGCTGAATGTCCTCTTCCAGTGTTTGCGCGACGTTCGCGACGATTCCGGTCTTGGTGTATTTTTGGAAGCCCGATACGTTGGCCTCAAGGGTGTAGGTGCCGATTCCAACGTTTCCGAAGCGATAGGCGCCGACGGAGTTGGAAACTTCGGTTCTGACCTGACCGGTCGCCGTATTCGTGAGGGTAAGCTGAGCATTGGCGACCACCGCGCCCGAGGCATCGGTGACCGTCCCGTTGATGGTTGCATTTTCCTGAGCGAAGAGACCAGGCGTCCATGCGAAGAGCATGACGGCAAGCGCGATGCAGCCCGCGAGGGCGGTAAGGCGGATCCGATGAGCCCTGGAGTGGTGCTGAGGGTGGAGCAGAGCGGCAATGAGATTCATGATGCCTCCGGTGAGCAAACGTTTTCTCAAGATCGAAAACCAATCGATTATGGCCGGAAATTTTGGACAACAATGAGAATAGGTTTTCCGGGCGAGAAAACAATTACTCCTCCGCAAAAGCCTTGTCAAGGCCGAAAGCCCCCGTGCGTCACAACGTTTAGTGAAACCGTTTACCTGACTTTGCCTATTTTGATTTTCGGACAATGCCGCTTAACGCTGTCCGGAAACGGACGTGGCTGGCGGCTCCGACGCGATCACACCTGCCCCTTCGCGGATCGTGTAAAAGCGGTCGGCAGCCAGGCTTTTCAGAATCTCGATCCGGCCGTCCGGCCATAATACTTTTACCTGGTCGGCGACTTCGTGCTGAGCCAGCCCGAAGTGGATACGGAGATCATTCTGCGAGAGATAGCTTCCTCCACTGTTCACCTCGCCGCTCTGCGTCAGGTCACCGGCTTTCAGCTGGACGCGTGCGTTCAATGCCAGGCGGTTGCTGCGCACACCTTCGAGTTGAAGGCCGATCCAGTGATTTGGCGGCCCCTCTTCCGGGCGCAGGATCGTGGGCTGTCCGGACAGGTTCTCCACAACAGCCTCAACGTGGCCATCGTTAAAGAGGTCGCCCACAGCCATGCCGCGGCTTACCTGTGGAATCTGAAGGGCGGGTCCCACCAGTGTGCTGATGTTTCGAAAAGTCCCATCCCGCAGGTTGAGCAGAAGGACCTTGGGCTGACGATACCTGGCGCGCTCGGGAATGGCGTCCACCTGGGGATAGACGTGGCCATTAACGACAAAGATGTCGGGCCAGCCATCGTTAGCGAAATCGACGAAGGCATCGCCCCATCCCACGTAGCCCATGGTGGCCCGGGCGATGCCTGAAAGTCCGGAGACTTCGGAGAAATTCATGTCACCGTCGTTGCGATAGAGAGCGGCATATTCGTCGTCGAAATGAGAGATGAAGATCGACATGCGGCCAGTATGCAGATAATCGCCGATGGCGATGCCCATGTTGGCCTGCGCAGCGCCGTTAGCGTTGAGTGAGACGCTGGAGGTAAAGCCCACATCGGTGAATCTGCCGTGGCCGTCGCCCTGATACAGATAGTTTGGCTGGCCATCATTCATCACCAGCAGGTCGAGCTTGCCGTCGTTGTTGAAGTCAGACCAGACCGCAGTCAGCCCCACGCGACGATCGGGGTCATTGACACCGGCTTGTCTGGAGACATCGGTAAAGGATCCGTCGTGGTTGTTGTGATAGAGATTGTCGGGCGAACCTTTCAGGCCTCGCGGCCCGCACTGGACGTCGACGCCCATGTATTTGCAGATATCCCGCGAACCGAAAGCGTCCAGATGATTGAGGTCGATGTCGACATAGTGGGCGACGAACAGGTCGAGCCAGCCATCGCTATCGTAGTCGCCAAACGGAGCACCGGTGGCCCATAATGTGTCGCCTGCCAGGCCAGCGCTTTTGGTGACGTCGGTGAAGGTGCCGTCGCCATTGTTGCGATACAACACCACGCCGGAAAGGCAGGTCACCAGCAGGTCGGGCAATCCGTCATTGTTGTAGTCGCCCACAGTAGCGCCCATTGCCCAGCACGGATACCCGACACCGGCTTTGTCGGTTACGTCGGTGAAGGTGCCATCGTGATTGTTGTGGAAGAGTGCGCTGCGCGCCCGGACGCCGGCGCGCGCCATCTCCACGGTCTGCGCGTTGGTGAAGTAAATGTCGGGCCAGCCGTCGCGGTCGTAATCGATGAGCGCAACTCCTCCACTCATCGATTCCACAATGAACTTCTGCTCGGGACTTGAATGGTGATCGAACTGGATTCCGGTCGACGCCGTGATATCGACAAGTTTCGGATATTGAATGGACGCTGCATCGGAAAGCTGTGCGACCGGAGGCAAAGCACGCGCGAGCCAGATGGACGCAGGAGAACAGATGAGGAAAGCGAAGGGGAGCAACCATGAGGTGCCCTCGCAGTTTCCGGTTCTGCGCTCGCCTTGCTGCTTGTTGCTGCTCATGCGGTTACGAGAGTCCGATTACAGAATAGTGGATGGGAGTCCGCAGTTTAGACGCTTGTATGAGTTGTGACAGATCTGGCATGAGGGAGTCCCGAAATTGACGGCGCGCGCCGGACGCTTTAGGTTGGGGTGTCGCCAATGACGGCGAATGACACAGGTTCAAACCGCAGTCGCAGCCACATCGAACGTCCCGGGAGAAGTCATGTCGCTATCACAGTCGCGCACGCTGATCGCAGCATTCATCTGCATCGCAACGTTGGCACTGAGCGCGGGAGCGCAGGAAACCGCAACCCTGCCCTATATGAACACCAGTCTGGCTCCAGAAGCGCGAGCCAGAGATCTGGTCAGCCATATGACGCTGGACGAAAAGGCTTCGCAGCTGGTCAATCAGGCGCGCGCCATTCCGAGACTCGACGTTCCGGCATACGACTGGTGGAGTGAAGCTCTGCATGGTGTCGCCGTGAACGGAACGACCGAGTTTCCCGAACCGATGGGTCTGGCCGCGACTTTCGATGCGCCCGCGATTCATGAGATGGCGACTGACATCAGCATCGAAGGCCGCATCAAGCACGTGCGGGCGGAACGTGCCGGACACAGCAACATAATGGAGGGTCTCGATTTCTGGGCGCCCAACGTCAATATCTTTCGCGATCCGCGCTGGGGCCGCGGCCAGGAAACCTACGGCGAGGATCCGTTTCTGACGGCGCGAATGGCGGTTGCGTTCGTGAAGGGCATGCAGGGTGACGACCCGAAATACTACCGCGTGATCTCGACGCCCAAGCACTTTGCGGTGCACAGCGGCCCCGAACCGACGCGGCACATGGCCGATGTGGATGTGAGCAAGCACGACGAGCTCGACACTTATCTGCCTGCGTTTCGAGCGGCGGTGACTGAAGGCAAAGCCGATTCGGTGATGTGCGCCTACAACGCGATCAACGGCCAGCCCGCGTGCGCGAATGAGTTTCTGCTCGAGGATCAGTTGCGCGGCAAATGGGGATTTCAGGGCTATGTCGTTTCCGATTGCGGCGCCGTGATCGACATTTTGAAGGCCATCACTACCGCGACACGCAGGCGAAGGCCGCGGCGATTTCGCTGGAGCGCGGCATGGATAACGAATGCGCCGACTTCTTCGCGAAGGTGAAGGACGACCATGATTACAAGTCGATATGTCGACGCTGTGAGGCAAGGCTATCTGAGAGAGGGCGACATGGATCGTCGCTGGTCAGGCTGTTCACGGCGCGGATGAAGCTCGGCATGTTCGATCCGCCGGAAATGGTTCCCTACTCGAAGATCGATGAAAAAGAGCTGGACAGCGCCGAGCATCGGGCGCTGGCTCGCCGACTGGCGAACGAGTCGATGGTGCTGCTCAAGAACGATGGCGTGCTGCCGTTGAAGTCTTCGATAGCAAAGATTGCCGTTGTGGGCCCGCTGGCCGACCAGACCAAGGTGCTGATGGGAAACTACAGCGGAACGCCCACGCATTCAGTGAGTGTGCTGGATGGACTGAAAGCGGAGTTCCCGCAGGCGAAGATTCGCTTTGTTCCGGGAACGCAGTTCCTGCGCAGCGATGGCGATCCCGTTCCCGGCAATCTGCTGACAACTCCCGATGGAAAGCCCGGCCTGAAGGCGGAATACGGATCGACGGCAGGAATGGACCTGTCGCCGAATTCCCGGCCCAATCCATTGACGAGTCGCGTCGAATCGACTATCAACCTGACGGAAAGCACGCTTCCTGCTGAGGCACAAGGCAAGGCCGGACTTTCTGTGCGGTGGTCGGGCTTTTTGAGTGTGCCGGAAACCGGCGATTATCTTGTGGGACTTTCCGCCGATGGCTTTGGGCGCGTGAACGTCGACGGCAAACAGATCGCACAGGTGTTCAGCTTTGGCGGAAAGCAGGCGAAACTGGGCCGCATTCATCTGGAACGCGGGCAAAAGGCAGCGATCGAAATCACCTACGGTAAGTTTGGCGCTGGCGAGCCGCAGGCGCAACTGTTGTGGGCTCGCTACAATCCGACTCCATCGCCTGAAGCGCTGGCTGCGGCAAGAGAGGCTGATGTGGTGATTGCGGTTGTGGGCATCACCAGCGAGCTGGAAGGCGAGGAAATGCCGGTGAGCGAACCGGGATTTCTGGGTGGCGATCGCACGAGTCTCGATCTGCCGCAGCCGGAAGAAGCGCTGCTGGAAGCTTTGGCTGCGACAGGCAAGCCGCTGGTCGTGGTGCTGATGAACGGCAGCGCGCTGGGTGTGAACTGGGCCAAAGCGCATGCGAACGCGATCGTCGATGCCTGGTATTCCGGCGAAGAAGGCGGAGCAGCGGTTGCCGAGACGCTGATCGGAAAGAGCAATCCTGCCGGTCGACTGCCCGTGACTTTCTACAAGGATGTTAGTCAGCTTCCTAATTTCGAAAACTATTCGATGGAAGGAAGGACTTACCGCTATTTCAAAGGTGAGCCGCTGTTTCCGTTCGGTTATGGGCTTAGCTATTCCACCTTTAGTTACAGCAACCTTACACTGGCGACGACGGAACTTGCTGCGGGCGATCCGCTGCACGCCGAAGTGACGGTGACGAACACAGGAAGTCGCGCGGGTGACGAGGTTGCAGAACTGTACCTGACGTTCCCGGATGTTGCCGGAGCGCCGATTCGAGCTCTGCGCGGCTTCAAACGCATTCATCTGGAAGCCGGCGCCAGCCAGAAAGTAGAGTTCGAACTGAAAAAGCGCGATCTTAGCATGGTGACGGAAGCAGGTGACCCGATCGTTGCCGAAGGACCGTACACGATCACAATTGGTGGCGGCCAGCCGGGCACAGGCGCACCGATGGTAACGGGAAACTTCACCGTCAAAGGCCAGTTGATGCTGCCGGAGTAGATCGTGGAACCATCGGCAGCCAGGGACGGTGGACCATCGTTGAGCGGCTGAGATCGGATCTCTCTCGCGGCTGCCGATGCCAGGGGGGGTACCCCCCCTCCCCGGAGGGCTGTGGCAAGCTGCTGATTCTGCGGGGGTGATTTGGTACCGTAAGTCAGGTATTACCCCGGAGAGCTCTTCCTGGCCGTTATCGGCTGCGGCAAGGTATGGTATGGCGTTGTCAAAGAGCGCGTAACGATGCTATCCAGCCTGGGCCGGAAAGACAAATAGCTCTGTCCGCGACTGATGGACAGAGCTTTCCCTGTATTCAGGGTAGGAAATTAGCGCGGGCAGAGCAAGGGAAATCGGAGAAGTGATAGGTACGGAAGTACTGAGGGCAGAGTAGGGAACAGGCAACAGGCAGAAGGCAATAAGCAGTAGGAGGACCGGATCCATGCTGACTCGAGAATGGTCATGGGGCGCCCTTCTGTTCCTGGCGGGGGCGTCCCTTTGCTTCGGACAGGCGAGCGTCGATGTGCGGGTGGACTTAGAGAAGTCGCGCGGTTCGCTTGCCCCCGTCTATTCGTGGTTCGGTTATGACGAGTCGAATTACACCACGACTGAGAATGGCAAGGCCCTGCTCGGTGAATTGCAAGCGCTGACTCCTGCGCCGGTGTATGTTCGAGCGCACTTTCTGCTCACCAGCGGAGACGGAAAACCAGAGCTGAAGTGGAGCTCAAGCAACGTCTACGGCGAAGATGTAAGCGGCAAGCCGACTTATAACTGGGCGATCCTCGACGGTATCTTCGACGGGTGGGTTCATGCCGGTATTCGGCCATTTGTTGAACTTGGCTTTATGCCAAAGGCGCTCTCGACGCATCCCGATCCGTACCACATTCCCTGGCCGACGAAGCCTGGAGATGTGGAGGGATGGTCATTTCCACCGAAGGATTACAGCAAGTGGCAGGAGCTGATGCGACAGGTGGCCGCGCACATGCTGGCTCGGTACGGGTTATCTGAAGTTTCGAAATGGTATTGGGAGGTCTGGAACGAGCCGGACATCTTTTACTGGCACGGGACCGAACAGGAATACGAGCGGCTGTATGATTATGCCGCAGCGGGTGTGCGAGCGGCGATTCCTGACGCTCGGGTGGGTGGCCCGGCAACGACCGGGCCGACGCCGGGAAGTAAAAGCGCGGAATATCTGCGGGAGTTTCTGCGGCATTGCGCCGAGGATCGAAGCGCGGCGACCGGGGGAACGGTTCCGCTGGATTTCATTTCTTTTCATGCGAAGGGCAGTCCGCACATCGTGGATGGGCACGTGCAGATGGGGTTGGGGCATGAGCTGGAGAACGCAGCGGCGGGTTTCGAGATCATTCGTAACTCGGCCAGGTTCCGCAATCTTCCGGTGGTGCTGAGTGAGGCGGATCCTGAAGGTTGCGGGGCGTGTTCGCCGGCGCAGCATCCGGAAGACGCTTACCGGAACGGAACGGTCTATCCGGCCTACACGGCAGCGGCGATGAAGGGATTGCTCGAACTGGCCGAGCGGGATCATATCGATCTGGCCGGGTTCGTGACCTGGGCCTTTGAGTTTGAGGGCCAACCGCTGTTTGTGGGGCAACGTGCGCTGGCGACACACGGGGTCGACAAGCCGTTGATAAATTTCTTTCGCATGGCGGGACTGCTGGATGGCGAGCGCGTTAGAGCTGACAAGCAGTCAGCGCTGTTTCCGCGGAGAAGATTATCGCCGCTGGTGTTCGGCAATCGCCGGAAGTCGATGGTTTGGCGACGCGGGGTAACAACCGTGCCAGCGTTCTGCTCTGGAACTATCAGGATGACGATGTTCCTGGAAGCTCCGATTCCGGTTCGCGTCGCGATTGGTGGAATACCTCCGGGGGCGAATCGCGTGCTGATGGAGGAATTTCGTATCGATCAGCAGCACAGCAATGCGTTCGAAGCGTGGAAGCAGATGGGGTCGCCCGCCGAGCCGAATGCGGAGCAATACGCGCGGCTGCGGGCCGCTGGACAGTTACAACTCGAAGGCTCTCCTTTGTGGGTGAAAGTGGCTGAGGGGCGGGTCCAGGCGAATATCGATCTGCCGCGGGAGAGCGTGGACCTGCTGCGAGTGAGCTGGGCGAGTCAGTAAGGAGTAAAGCGGGGCACTGCTCAGGGAAGTGTGGTATACGTTTTCTCGGCATCGAAGCGGTTCGCACGGGGTCTTTTCATGAGCAGGAAGTCGCTTATCTTCCCGGTATTTTTGGCTGTCTGCCTTCTTTCCTCACGCATTTTCGCGCAATCCGGAACAACTGCGGTCCTGACCATCCACGCGGACAGGCCTGTTTCCAAAGTGAGCCCGACGCTGTACGGACTGATGACCGAGGAGATTAACCACTCGTACGAAGGCGGCCTGTATGCGGAGCTGATCCGTAACAACACCTTCCGCGCTGACTGGTCGGGAGTGAACGAGTGGATTCTCGTCGAAGCAGGGGAATTCGGAAGCAAAGATCAGCCAGGACAAGGCCACGGGGCCGAGCCGGGCGCTGCCCTGGAGTCTGCACATCGAGGTCAGCAAGGCGAGTGCCGGCGAGTCCGGCGGGTGTGCTGAACGGCGGATACTGGGGCATCCCTCTGCATGCGAACACGACGTATCAGGGGTCCTTCTACGCGAAGGAAGATTCGTCCGACGTCGGCCCGGTGACAGCGAGCCTGGTGGATAACCAAAGCGGCAAAGTAGTGGCGAGCGCGGTGGTTTCCGGTGTGGGTCCGGAGTGGAAACAATACAAATTCGCTCTGAGGACGGGCGCGATGGAAGCGTCGGAGGAGAACCACCTGGTCCTGACCGTCGCGCACGCTGGAAACCTGTGGCTGCAACTGGCATCGCTGTTTCCGCCGACCTATCACGATCGGGCGAACGGCAATCGCATCGACCTGATGGAGAAACTCGCCGCGATGCATCCACAGTTTTTGCGATTCCCCGGCGGGAACTATCTCGAAGGCGATCATCTGGCGGACTGGTACGACTGGAAGAAGACGATTGGACCGCGAGTGGATCGGCCGGGGCATCCGAGCCCGTGGAGCTATTGGTCGACGGACGGGTTCGGCTTGCTGGAATTTCTGGAGTGGTGTGAAGACCTGCACATGCGGCCAGTGCTGGCGGTGTATGCGGGCTATTCGCTGGCGCAGGAGCACGTGACGCCGGGCCCCGATCTCGAGGCCTACGTTGAGAGCGCGCTGGACGAGATTGAATATGTGACGGGCGGGACGGACACGAAGTGGGGAGCCCAGAGGGCGGCGGATGGTCACGCGGAGCCGTTCCACCTTCATTACGTGGAGATTGGGAACGAGGATGAATTCGATAAGTCAGGCAGCTACGACCAGCGCTACGCGCAGTTTTACAAGGCGATCAAAGCGAAGTATCCGGACCTGGAGCTGATTGCGACAGCGCCGGTCAACAGCATAAGGCCCGATGTTCTGGATGACCATTACTATCTGCGGGCGACGGATTTTTTCCATGATACAGCGCACTACGACAAGACCGATCGCAACGGGCCGAAGATCTTCGTGGGTGAGTGGGCGACGCGCGAGGGCGCGCCAACGCCGAATATGGGCGCGGCGCTGGGCGATGCCGCGTGGATGACGGGGCTGGAACGAAACAGCGACATTATTGTGATGGCCTCGTATGCGCCACTGCTGGTGAACGTGAATCCGGGAGCGATGCAGTGGGATACCGATTTGATCGGGTATGACGCACTGCACAGCTATGGGTCACCGAGTTACTACGCGCAAGTGATGTTCGGCAGCTACATCGGCGATGTGAAGCCGGAATCGTCGGTGGAAGGCGGAGGGCCGCGGTTCTTTTATTCGGTCACAGAAAACACGGCGAAGAAACAGATCTATCTGAAACTGGTGAATGCTTCGTCGGATGCGCAGGCGGTGGACATTCAGCTGCCGGGAGCCAGGCCGGCGGCGCAAGGCAAACTGGTCAGCCTGAGCGCGCACGACCCTGAGGCAGCGAATAGTTTGGAGCAGCCAACGGCGATTGCGCCGGTGGAGAGTGTTCTCCATGGTGTGAGCGAATCGTTCCACCACAGGATTGCGCCGTACACGCTTGAAGTGCTCGAGATAGACACACCTTGACCTTGGAGAAGGAGAATCAATAATGGATCGGATATCTCGGCGCAGATTCGTTGCCGGATCGTTGGCCGCCGCGGGCGCGGCTGCTGTTCACCGTCGCGCGAGTGGGGCTGGTTTGCCTGCGCTGGCGGGCAGCACCCGGCTCGATCCGTTTGACTATAGCGAGGTTCATCTGCTCGACGGCCCGATGCTGGAGCAGTTCCGGGCGAATCATGCTTTCTTTCTTGGCCTGAGCGAAGACTCGCTTTTGCAGCCATTCCGGCAGAAGGCGGGCCTGCCGGCGCCGGGCGAGCCGATGGGTGGATGGTACAGCTGGTCGAAGGATTTCGATCCTCCGAAGAACATGACAGGCTATGTGCCGGGGCATACGTTCGGACAATATATGTCGGGGCTGGCCCGCGCGTATGCGCAGACCGGCGACGATGCGACAAGGCAGAAGATTTCCCGGCTGGTGCGCGGTTATTCGGCAGCGATTACTCCGAAGTTTTATGATGGCTATCCGCTGCCCGCTTACACATCAGATAAGACAGCATGCGGACTGATCGATGCGCATCGGTTTGCGCATGATCCGATGGCGCTGAATGTTCTGGCGCATGCGACCGACGCGGTGCTGCCGTGGCTTCCACCGAAGGCGCTGAATCGCGATGAAATGGCGGCGCGGCCGCATCCGAATATTTCGTACACGTGGGACGAGAGCTATACGCTGCCGGAGAATTTCTTTCTTGCGTATCAGATCAGCGGCGACCCGCGGTATCTGACGCTGGCGAAGCGATTTCTCGAGGACGACACGTACTTTGGACCGCTCTCGGAAGGCAACAACGTGTTGCCGGGGCAGCACGCATACAGTCACGTGAATGCGCTCAGTTCGGCTTCGCAGGCGTATCTGGTGCTGGGCAGCGAGAAGCATCTGCGCGCGGCGCGCAACGGGTTTGGATTTGTGATGGACACGCAGTCGTTCGCTACCGGTGGATGGGGACCGAACGAGACGTTTCGCGCGCCGGGCAGCGGCGAGATGGGCAAGAGCCTGACCGATACGCACGCCAGCTTTGAGACGCCGTGCGGCGCGTACGGGCACTTCAAGATTGCGCGTTATCTGATTCGGATTACCGGCGACAGCCGTTACGGCGACAGCATGGAGAGGGTGCTGTACAACACGATCCTCGGGGCGCTGCCGATCCAGCCCGGGGGCAAGAGCTTCTACTATTCGGACTACAACGACTCCGGCTCGAAGGTTTATTACGAAGAGGCGTGGCCGTGCTGCTCGGGGACTTTTCCGCAGGTCACGGCGGACTATGGGATCAGCTCGTATTTCCGCGCTCCTGGGGCGGTCTATGTGAATCTGTTTGTGCCGTCGCGGGCCGAGTGGCGAAGCGGAGGCGCGAAGATCGCTCTGGAGCAGCAGACGAGCTATCCGTATTCGCCGGAGATCAGCATGCGGATTCATGCCGATCGGCCAGAGACGTTTGCCGTGTATCTGCGTGTGCCGGCGTGGGCGGGATCGGGGACGAGGGTCGCGGTCAATGGTCGGGCTTTCCAGGCCGATTTGCGGCCAGGGACCTTTGCGCCGATCCGGCGCGAGTGGAAGGACGGTGATCGGATCGAGTACCACGTCGACATGCCGCTGCGGCTTGAGGCGATTGATCCGCAGCATCCGCAAACGCAGGCTCTGCTGGCCGGGCCAGTGGCGCTGTTTGCGGTTGATTCTCTGGATAGCCGGCTCACGCGCGCGCAGTTGATGGCGGCTCAGCAGAGCAGTGCGGGATCGCCAGAGTGGCGGGTGCAATCTGTAACAGGAGCCATTACGTTTCGATCCTTTCCGGCGATCGGCCAGGGAAAGTACCGGCTGTATCACGAAGTTGAGGGCTGACGCTGGCTTACGGCTGGATCAGTGGGAGGCGGCATGCACCTGGCTTGCGATTTTGCGCAGCTCGGGCAGGATGTCGCCGAGCGCCACCGGTTCGGATGAGCGGGTTCCCAGAGCGAAGTAGAGTTTGCGGTAGAGCGGGTAGAGTTTTTCGTAAACGGCGGTTGATTCTGGTTGCGGAGTAAATTCCGTGAACTTCGGGCACAGCTTTGCCTGCGCCGCTTCGATGGTGGGGAAGGCCTGAGCTGCGAGCATCGCGAAGATGCCGGAGCCGAGACTGGTGGGGGTTTCGGCCGGCACGAGCACGGGCTTTCCGAGCACGTCGGCATAGACCTGGTTGAGCACAGGGTTGTTCTGCGGGATGCCGCCTGCGTTGATCACGCGGTGGACCGGCGTGCCGTACTCGGCCAGCCGCTCGAGGATGATTCGGGTGTGGAAGGCGGTGCCTTCGATAGCGGCGAACAACTCGTCCTGCGCGGTGTGGATGAGGTTCCAGCCCAGGGTGACGCCGCCGAGTTCTGAATTGACGAGGACGGTGCGGTCGCCGTTGTCCCATGAGAGCCGCAGCAAGCCTGTTTGGCCGGCGCGATACTTCTCGAGTCCTTTCGAAAGCTCGGCCACCTGAGTGCCAGCGCGTTTCGCGATGGCTTCAAAAATGTCGCCGGTGGCCGACAAGCCTGCTTCGATCCCGGTGAATTGCGGATGGACGCTGCCGGGAACGACACCGCAGACGCCGGGGATGAGCCGTGTGTCTTTGGCCATGGCGATGATGCAGGTGGAGGTGCCGACGACGTTGACTACGTCGCCTTCGCGGCACCCGGCACCAAGCGCGTCCCAGTGTGCGTCAAAAGCGCCGACCGGGATGGGAATGCCTGCGCGGAGCCCGAGCTTTTCGGCCCATTCCGGAGCCAGGTGACCGGCGAGGTGATCGGAAGTCTCGTACTCGCCGGCGAGTTTGTCGCGGATCCCATTAAGAAGTGGATCGAGTTTTGTGAGGAAGGACTGGGGCGGCAATCCGCCCCACTTCGGGTTCCACATCCACTTATGGCCCATGGCGCACACACTGCGTTTTGCCCTGGCCGGATCGGTGACTCCCGAGAGCGTGGCGGCCACCATATCGCAGTGCTCGAAAGCAGAGGCGAGGCGTCCGCGTCTATCCGGATTGTGGCGGAGCCAGTGCAGCAGCTTGGCGAATCCCCATTCGTGCGAATAGACTCCACCGCACCACTCGATGGCTTCGAGCCCTTCTTTATGGGCTAGCGCGGTGATCTCCTGTGCCTCTGCCTTGGCGCGGTGATCGCACCACAGGTAGTACTCACCGAGCGGCTGCATTTGTGCATCGACCGGCACGACGCTGGAGCCAGTGGTGTCCAGTGCAATCGCGGCGACCTGATCGCCATCAACTCCCGCGGCTTTCACCGCATCACGGGTGGCCTCGGCGAGCGCTCGCATGTGATCGGAGTGGGATTGTGTGGCGTAGTCGGGATCTTCCCTTCTGCGGTGCAGGGGGTAACTGGAGACAGCCGAACCGAGGCGTCCTCGCTCACTGTCGATGATGGAAACGCGCACACTCAGAGTGCCGAAGTCGACGCCGGCAACGATGGCCATGTTATTCCTCAGTCAGCCTGCCAGCAGACGCGAAAAGCTTGCAAAGCCTTACTTGCCAACCTTTCCGGGCTGGAAAACGTGCAGATATAGTAAACCTTTACCGGCGCTGCGGCGTGCCCCTTAATTGGTATCGGGCTTTTGCAATTTTGGGAGTATGCTGTAAACGCATTCTTCGCTTATGCCCGCTCCAGTGCGCAGAACGAAACGGCGCTCCACGCTGAAATCCCAACGCCTGGATATTCACGCGGTCGCCAAACTGGCGAATGTTTCCATCGCCACCGTCTCGCGCACGATCAATAATATCCCCACCGTCAATCCCAAGATGGCTAAGCGCGTGTGGGAGGCGATCCGGGAGTTGAACTATTTCCCCAATACCCAGGCCCGAGCCCTGGTTTCCGGGCGGAGCAGACTTCTGGGCCTCATCGTTTCTGAAATCACCAATCCATTCTTCCCGGAACTGATTCAGGGATTCGAAGATGTCGCCGTCGAGAATGGATACGAGATCCTGATCGGCTCGACAAACTACGAACCGGAGCGGATGCAGCGATGTATCCGGCGCATGGTGGAGCGCAATGCCGAGGGCGTGGCGGTGATGACCTTCGGAATCGAGCAGCCTTTGCTCGACCAGCTTGCCGATCGCAACGTTCCCCTGGTCTTTGTCGATGTAGCGCCCAATCATCCCGGCATGAGCGTTCTGAAAGTGGACTACCATCACGGTATCCGCCAGGGAGTTCAGCATCTGGCCGCTCTCGGTCACCGGAGCATCGGGTTTGTGGCCGGACCGTTGCGTCTGCACTCCGCGCAGTCCAGGCTTTCTGCTTTCAAGAAAGCGGTGCAGGAGTGCGGCATCCGGACCGAGCAAAGGTTCATCCTTGAAGGCGACCATACGATGGAAGGCGGCATGACAGCCGCCGAACAACTGACCGGGCAGAAAAACCTGCCCACAGCGATCATGTGTTCCAACGACATGCTGGCCATCGGTGTTCTGCATCAACTGTCGCGTTCAGGCATGCGCGTCCCTGACGACGTTTCCATCATTGGTTTTGACGATATTCATATGGCGTCGATGATGATTCCCCCACTCACATCTATCCAGATGTCCCGGTCCGATCTGGCGCGGGGCGCGGTTAGCGCGCTGCGCGGACACCTGGAAGGGTCGCCACAGCGAGAGTACAGGATCGACACTCGCCTGGTGGTTCGGGAGTCTACGGGGTTTCCTCGCGGCACCATGGATGACCTGCGCAGCGGGAAGCGCGGAGCTCGGCAACTCGTTCCCTGATGCGCTAACCGAGCGCGAACAAGAACCATGGCCGCGAATACCAGTGGCTGATGATCCGGAGCTTTGAGGAACGCTCCTGATTCAATGCGCGAACAGGCTCAGAGGAATGGCCTCGCCCATCGCCTTGTATCCGGCTGGCGAAGGATGCAGGTGATCGCCGCAGTCAAAGGCAGGCGACAGTCGATCAGGCTGCGCGGGATCCTGAACCACTTTGTCGAAATCGACGACCGCGTCGAAATGACCGGCGGTGCGAATCCACGTATTGACCGCCTGACGATCGGCTTCAGCTGGCGAGCCAGGACGGTTGTAGGAGGAACCGGCGTCCGGTGTCATGGTGGCACCGATGACGATGAGGCCATGAGCGTGAGCGCGCTCGATGATCTGCTGGTAGGCGCCGATCATTCGGTGCACCACCGTGGCATGATCGGCAGGCGTAAACTCGGTGCCCATGCGCGTGAGTCCGCCAATGTCGTTGATCCCCTCAAAGACGATGAGCCAGCGCGCTCCGGCAGGAGCGAGGACGTCGCGATCGAAACGGGCGAGCGCGTTGGGGCCGAGGCCGTCGATGAGCAGATGATTGCCGCCAATCCCCTGGTTCGAGACTGCGATGTTGTGCTTGGACGGCGACGCCTGAAGGCGACGAGCGAGCACGTCGGTCCAGCGGTCATTTCCGTTGGTGGTTGTGCCGTGACCATCGGTGATGGAGTCGCCCAGAGCGATGATCAGCGCAGATCCTGGCGCAGCCTGCACATCGATGGCAGTGAGCTGGTACCAGTGGTCGATCTTCGCCGCGGTGGCGAGAGACGGCTCGGAGACTGAGTCGCCATGAAGGTAATAGGACGTGGCTCGCGATCCGGGATGGCTGGTTTCCGGCGCAGGTGGTCCATCGAGATGGAAGCTGACGGCGAGGTCGGAAAGTGGGGCGACTGCATATGTAAGCGGATCGGATACATATTCCGCGCCCGGCGGAATGAGGATGTCTGGCGCACCGTTGAAGCTGAGCGCTCTGTCGGTGGTTGGGTCGATCGAGGATGAATCCGGCGCGATCGGCCGCGCGATGTGCACCGAGGTGAATCGCAGGGGCACAATCCCGAACGCATTCGAGAGGTGCACGCGCAGCACATCGCCACCGATGGAAAGATGGACGATTTGGCGGAGCGTCGCGTCGTGCATGTCGTCCGGCGGCAGAGCGTTCTGTGGTTCGGGAACCTGCTGCGAGGCGCTCCACGTGGCGATCCACACCGTGTGGGAACCGGTTTGAGCGAAGCAGGCTGTGCCGATGATCGAGGCCGCAGCGGCGAAGAAAAGTAAGCGAAATGTTCGTGGAAGCATGGCGCTGGAATTAGTATGGGTTCCGAAGTAAGTCTGTTCCGGCAGTAAGCTTATCAACTTGCGGAGGCGTCGCGTGCGAATTCCTGTCACGGCTTCTTTCGGTCTTCTCTGGCTGGCGTTTGGAATAACTGCAGCACCAGCTTTCGCACAAGGTGCCGCAACCGGTTCGGGACCGCGCCCCGCGAACCTTACGGCTGACCAGGATCACCAGAACATGATGGATCAGCTCGGCATCCAGGAATTGCGGCCTGGCTGGAGCGGCGACGAAAAGGCTCCGAACCATGCCAATTACGACGAATCGAAAGCGAACCCGTATCCGAACCTTCCCGATCCTCTGACGATGGCCGATGGCGCGAAGGTGACGACCGCGAAAATGTGGTGGGACGATCGGCGGCCGCAGATCCTCGATCTCTATTCGCAGTATGTTTATGGGCGCGTTCCGAAGAATGTGCCGCCGGTGAGCTGGAAGGTGACCGCGGTCGACCACGAGATGATCGGGTTCAATCCGGTGATCGCGAAGGACCTGATCGGCACGGTCGACAATTCGTCTTATCCGGCAATCAGCGTGAAGATCCACATGACGCTCGTGACTCCGGCGAACGCGAAGGGTCCGGTTCCGGTGCTGATGATGTTTGCGCGTGCCGGCTTTCCCAATCCCAACGAGCCGAGCGCCGATGAGTTTGCGCGCATCAACGCGGCGTGGAAGGCAATTCTGATCCAGCAGGACCCGTCGCTGAAGGAGGTGTTTGAAAAGCATCCTGCATGGGAACTGGCGAAGGCGACTCCGTTTACTTTTCCGCAGCTGAACGAAGATGGCGGCTTGCCGAACACCTGGCAGCTGATTGCCGATGGATGGGGTTTCGCGCTGTTCGACCCGGCCAGTGTTCAGGCCGATGACGGCGCCGGGCTGACGCGCGGCATCATTGGCCTGGTGAACCAAGGCCAGCCGCGTAAGCCCGATGACTGGGGTGCGCTGCGCGCGTGGGCTTGGGGCGCAGGACGCGGCCTCGATTATCTCGAGACCGACGCTGCGGTCGACGCGAAGCATGTGGGCATCGAGGGTGTTTCGCGTTACGGAAAGGCCGCGCTGGTCACGATGGCCTTCGATCAGCGCTTCGCGATGGTGCTGGTTGGGTCGTCGGGCAAAGGCGGTGCGACTCCGCTGCGGCGGAATTATGGTGAAGGCGTCGAAAACCTTGCGACCGGCGAATATTACTGGCTGGACGGCAACTTCATGAAATACGACGCAGAGAAAGCGAAGTTCGGCGCGATGAATCCTGGACAGCTTCCTGTCGATTCGAACGAACTGATCGCGCTGTGTGCGCCGCGGCTGACGTTTATCAGCTACGGCATTCCGGAAAAAGGCGATGCGCACTGGCTCGATCACCGTGGCAGCTGGATGGCGACGGTGGATGCGAGCCGCGTGTGGGATCTTCTGGGCGCGAAGGGCCTGAGAGGATCGGATTTCACGGTGGGCAGCGACTATCACACGGCTCCGATGCCGGCGGTGAATCAGGGGCTGCTCGATGGACAGCTCGCGTGGCGGCAGCACGATGGTGGTCATACGGACGCTCCTAATATGAAGTACTTTATTGCTTGGGCGGATAAGTGGATGACGGCAGCCCGCAGCCTGCGGCCTGCGGCTGTTGGCCGGTAGCTACCCCCTCCCCATCAACTTTTTGTTAAGTGTTTGATTTTCGACTGCTTACGATTTTGGACTTAGGGTTCGTTGACTCATTTGATTGAAAAGGCATCAGTTAAGAAGAGGCTCTTCAGCAGCGAGCAGCGAGCAACGAGCAGCCAGCGGCCAGCGGCCAGCGGCCGGTAGCTGTAACCGCTACCCCCTCCCCATCAACTTTTTGTTAAGTGTTTGATTTTCGACTCCTTATGATTTCGGACTCAGGGTTCGTTGATTCATTTGATTGAAAAGCCATCAGTTAAGAAGAGCCTCTTCAGCAGCGAGCGGCCAGTAGCCGGTAGCTGTAACCGCTACCCCCTCCCCCGTCAACTTTTTGTTAAGTGTTTGATTTTCGACTCCTTATGATTTCGAACTTAGGGTTCGTTGATTCATTTGATTGAAAAGCCATCAGTTAAGAAGAGCCTCTTCTCAGGACAGCAGCCAACTGCAACGCCAGCGGCGGGTCGTGAGTTACCAGTCGTTTGTAGCTAGTAGCGCGGGGCCAATAGTCAGTACCAATAGCCGGCCGAAACTGCCGGGCAACAGAAAAGCCGGGCGAAATAGAAAAGGCCACCTTGGAGGCGGCCTTTTTCTTTTTCCATCTATAAGTTCAGTATATCACGTTGAGGCGGGTAACCGCGCCAACTTTCTTCTTATGGTTTGGCGCGTAAGTCGTGATAAGTCAAGGGTGATGACTTTGGTTTTTGGGCTCTCCTCTTGACAGAATTGAGTTGATCCGGGGAATTCGAGCTGACTGTGGAGAAATGCTGGGTTGCGGTCAGGGAAACTGCGCACCGCGAACCGTGAAGAAGCCCGAGCCTAAAAGGCCGGATCTATTTGTGGCGTGGTTTCCCCAGCCTGAAGGCCGGGGGTTCTGCCGTCGTGCCGCGGAGCGGCACATGATGTGCAGGTTGGCGGGTACGCGACACCCGAGACACGGCGGACTAACACAAGGGGAGGGCCGGGACCTCTCTTTCCCCATCTGTGCAGGCAGTTGGAGGGTGTCGTTCGATGCGCAGCTTCCTCCGCTGGTAGCTCGCGCAGATCAGGCTCCTGCACTTCGCGCGGACGAAGTTTTGTCGCCGCTGGCGAGGGTATGAGTCGCGCTGCGGTCGGGATGACAGATCGTGGCGAGTAGCGGTCAGGCGACGTGGGTGGCAGCCTGCTGAAAGAACTGGAGGATGCGGGCCTGGTGGCTGCGGCTCATGGGAACGCGCTGGCCGTTGACCAGCACCAGGGCGAAGTCGCCCCGCGATTCACGGCGGACTTCTTTCACATACCGCAGATTGACGATGGCGGAGCGGTGGACGCGGGCAAAATGCGAGGGGTCGAGTTTTGCCTCGAGGTCGACCATGGTTTGCCGCAGCAGGTAGGTTTCGGCGCTGGTGCAGAGGCGGACGTAGTTCTCCTCGGCGCCGATCCAGCGGATTTCAGAGACTGGGAGAAGCGCGATGCGGCCGCGCGACTTGACGACGATGCGGGCCAGGTACGGAGTGCCATCGTGGTTCTGCCGGTTGAAGGGAGTTGTCTGAGAGATCGTGTGGCGGGCCAGCATTTCGTCATCGGCCAGTACTACCTGGGAGACCATGGACATCCCTCTTTTCCTGCTTCCGCGAAGTTTGGATTGGCCGGCTGGAGACACCGGACTCCCTGTGACGGAATGCCGGTCGAGGGCCAAAATGCCGGGAGTTGCATCCTGTTGAAAAATCAGGCGGCCGATGGGCCTGGCCCCCAGGCGGGCGAGATGGCGACGTGCCCATAAGCGGACTGGAGCGTCCGAGTTCGAACACTTGAAGGACAGGGGAGTAGGGAACAGGGAATAGGGAGCAGGGAGCAGGGAGCAGGTGTGGAGGTTCAACAGGTTATTCCGAATCGATCGAGGCTGGATTAGTCGAAGAGCTTGCGGTCGGCGTGCGAACCGATGCGGGGTTTGCGCGCCGGCGGGGCGGAGAGCAGGCCGAGGAGGTCGCGGAGCTCGGTGCGGACGCGCTGCAGTTTGGCTTTGACTCTCGCGTTGCCGCCGCCTTCGATCAAAGGCAGCTGGGGGATTTGGAACGCAGCTCACGGGCTTCCTGAGCGAGAACCTGGCGAGCGCCGGCGATGGTGTATCCCTCGTCGTGGAGCAGGCGGCGGACGCGCAGGGCCATTTCCACGTCACGCTTACGGTAGAGGCGCTGGCCGGTGCCGCTTTTGTTAGGGCGCATCTGCGGAAATTCGGTTTCCCAGAAGCGCAGGACGTAGGTTTCAACGCCGCAGAGACGGGCCACTTCTCCGATGCGGAAATAGAGTTTGTCGGGAATGGTGGGTTCGTGGCGAGGACGGCGCTGCGCTGCGTGTTTGGGCATCGACGAGTTCTGCGCGGAGCCGCATGCGGACGGAGGGCGCGGCTCACTGTCGCAGTATAGGTCACGGCGCGGCGGGCCTGGCAACAAAGTAGAAAAAGTATCAGCGGTTGTTCCCGATGGGCGAGCGGGCTGGCGATTTGGGCGGAGCGGCGCGCAGATACTGGACGGGCCAGGAGGCAGTTTCTCCCAGCGCCCGAGCGGCGTGGAGCGGAAAGTAGGGATCGCGAAGAAACTCGCGCGCGATGAAGATGAGGTCGGCCTGGCCGGTGCGGACGATGTGCGCGGCCTGGGCGGGGTCGGTGATCATGCCGACGGCGCCGGTGAGGATGCCGGTTTCTTTGCGGATGGCTTCGGAGAAGGGCGTTTGGAAGCCGGGGCCGACGGGGATGGCTGCACCGGGGACATTGCCGCCGGAAGAAACATCGATGAGGTCGACGCCGCGGTCGCGGAGCAGGGCGGCGAGGCGGATGGACTGAGGGAGATCCCAGGCGGGGGTGGGGCTTTGGCTCTCAAGCCAGTCGGTGGCGGAGATGCGGACGAAGAGGGGGTGCGGGCGCGGCCAGGCTTCGCGAACGGCAGCGGCGATTTCGAGCAGGAGGCGGGTGCGGTTTTCGAAGCTGCCGCCATATTCGTCACCGCGATGGTTACTAATCGGGGACAGGAATTCGTGAAGGAGGTAGCCGTGGGCGGAGTGAATTTCGATAACGTCGAAGCCGGCGCGATCGGCGCGGCGGGCGGCATCGCGAAAAGCGGTTGTGATGGCGGCGATACCGGCGCGGTCGAGTTCCTGGGGCTGTGGGTAGTTTGCGGTGAAGGGGATGGCGGAGGGCGCAAGGACATTTTCCCAGCCACCCTGGTCCGGGGCGAGTTTGCCTTCGCCGCTCCAGGGGCGAGAGGTGCTGGCCTTGCGGCCGGCGTGGGCGAGCTGGATTCCGGCGTGGGCGCCCTGGGAGTGAAGGAACGCCGTGATGCGAGCCAGGGGCGCGATGTGGTCGTCCATCCAGAGGCCGAGGTCCTGGGGGCTGATGCGGCCCTCGGGGGTGACGGCTGTGGCTTCGGTGAAGACCAGAGCGGCTCCGCCGACAGCACGGCTGCCCAGGTGGACGAGATGCCAGTCGTTGGCGAATCCGTCTTCACAGGAGTACTCGCACATGGGCGAAACGACGATGCGATTGGGAAGGGTGACGGAGCCGATGGTGATGGGCGAGAAGAGCTGGGCGGGATTTTGATCGGGCATGCAGGGTTTTGGATGTGGGGGGAGGGGTTTGGTCGCAGGGGGGATTGGGGAGGTGGGGCCGGTTTCGTTTTTGAGGGCGCTGTTCCGTCCTGGGACTGAGGCGGTACCGAAGTGCTGCGACGGGGATGAGAATCACTGACGGATGTGCGTTCCAGGGCGTTCGCTTCTTGCTGTGGGGTGAACCTGGCCGGAGCTATGGCGGGGGTGTTCCGTTTTGGGAAAAATCGAAGGGAGAGCCGAGAGCCGATTCCTGGTCGCCGTTGGCAGTCAACTGGTGGTTGGCAGCGGGTAGCAGGCGGCTGGTGACCCATGGCTGGCAGGCGGTCGCAGGTGGCTGAACCCTGGTTGCAGATGGCTGGAAGCTGGTAGCGGGTAGCAGGCGGCTGGTAGCTGGCGACTGGTCGCTGGCGGCGGCAGGTACTGCCGGAAATCATCACGTGCCTTGGGATTGGCGGGGGAGGTTAGCTCGCGGTCGATCGGGGAGCTATACCGGCGCTGTGGTTAGCCCATCCAGTAGCCCCCGGGGGCAGAAAAGAGAGGCTTCGCTCGGAACGAAGCCTCTGCGGAGAGCCATGGAATATGGGGGAGGGCTGACTTGGGTTGCCTCCGTTGAGAACCCTTCTCCCTGGGTCTCGGATGCCAACCCTCTACAACATCCTGGCCGATAGCCGTTAAGCCATCTATAGATTGGGGCCTCCTTGCGGATATGTCAAGTGGAGAAGCCTGCAGATTTCACAGGTTGCAGGTCGCGGAATCAGGAGCCGCAACAGATCGGCCCGCAGCCGGTAGCCGGTTGACTGTAGCGCAAGAGCGCTATTTGCCGGCGTTGGCGACCGCTTCGTCCTGTGCGGAATAAGTTTGCTTTGAAGCCGGCAACGGATGCATGCGGTAAAGGATGAGGACGTTGCGGTCGGGGTCGTCGAAGGCGGGGAACGAGGCCACCTGCTCAAGGGAGTACTGGGTGGAGAGATCGAGGACGGTGCCGGGGTCGAGCTCGTTCCAGGTGGCGTACCAGCCGGGCTGGTAGGTGTGGATGCGGTAGGGGAGGTCCCAGGTGCCGTAGTCGTCGCAGATGGTGGGCAGTCCGGTGATCATCTCAATGTCGTCGCCACTGATGGAGAGCAGGAGACGATTGGGGCCGGGATGCTCGTCGATGTACTGCGTGAGACCGCGGGCGGCGGTGAGAAACGTGTAGTCGGGGTGGCGGATATAGGCGGCGATGCGGACGACTCCGGCGACGGAGACGACGGCCATGGCGGCGATGGCGGTTGCGCCGCAGATCTGAAGGGTCAGCGGACGCGAGCGGCGGAGCAGGTCCGCAGCGCCGACGACGAGCAGGAAGCAAAGCGGGTAGATCACGGCTTCGTAGTAGCGGGGCTGCGGGTTGTTGTGCCAGCCGGCGAAGAAGATGTATCCGGCGGCGGCGAGCAGCGAGGCCACGGTGATGGGGTTGCGCCACAGAGGCGTGCTGGAGTTGTCGCGTCCCGGATCCGGCAAAACCTGCCAGACCCGCTCTGCGCGGTCGCTGATGGCCACCTTGCTCAGGGCAGGATCGTGGGGCAGCCGGCGATCCTCTGAAGCTTCTGTTGTTCGAAGGGGAATGAGTGTGAGCGCCAGCAGAGCGACGGCCAGGATGCATAAGGTGGGCGAGATCCACAACGATCCGTGGAGCGCATACCAGAAGGCTGCGACCCAGCCGTGGAAGTCAGTGGGCTGCGCCCAGTGGTTGGCGTCGAAGAGGTACTGATAGTCGACGCGATGGTGGGGGCGGACGATGAGGAAGTAGTACGCACACCAGGGAACCGCGGCGGCGATGGCGGCGATGAGGAGCGCGCGCGCTGCTCTCCAGCGCAGGCCATAAGCGTGCGCGATGAGCCAGAGCGTGGAGGGAAGAAGGAAGACGGCGGTGGTCTTGGTGAGGATCATGAGGCAGCAGAGCAGACCGATGGCCGCGAGCATGAAGGCCTGGGCGCGCGGGGAGACGCGAGGCAGACGCAGCGCGAGCAGCCAGGACAGCAACAGGAAGCACATCAGGGGCGGCTCGAGAAGGGCGAGGCGGCTGAAGGAGTAAAGAAAGGGGCTGGAAACGAGCAGCGTGACCGCGGTGAATGCGGCCCAGCGAGCGGCCTGGGTGCGCACGACGTGATACGCGAGCAGCAGATTCAGGCCGAAGAATGCGAGATCGAGGGAGCGAGCGGCGGCGAGACTCACACCGGTGAAATGAAACAGAAGCCCGAGGAGAAGCGGCCAGACGGGAAGCGCGACGGCGGGATTGAAGTCGCCCTGGAGAAACCAATGGCCGAGCAGGTAATGGCGGACGGCGGCGTTGGCGTACCAGCCTTCATCGGTGTACTTGGCGGGATCGAGCCAGGGAGAATAGTTGGGGAAGTCGGCGAGGAGGTGGACGAAGTGGAGAGCGAAGAGGGCGAGGATGGAGAGGGCCCAGAGTCTGTAGAGCCAGGTGAGCGCGTGGGGGCGAGCTTCCGGAGCGGCGGCAGTCTCGGGTTCGTGGGGCGCCAGAGTGAGGCGCGGGACTTGCGCGTCGCGAGCCGTGTCCCGCGTGGTATCGCGAGCTGGAGCGCGCGCCATGAGACCGAGGAGCTCCTTTCAGGAGAAATAAACGCCGGGGCGCGGGCAAAGCTGCGCTTTCCGGCATTTATTTGAAAAGTTTGGAGAAGTATACAGAGGGTGCCGCGGAGGAAAGGTGCGGGCGACGGAGGAATCCTGCCACCCGCTCCGGAAATATGCTGGTCCCGGACCACCCGAGATTTGCGGAAAGGCCGCAGTTCCCCTGGGCGGTGCCGAAAAAAACTACAAAAATGTTTACTGACTGGAGATTTCCGTAAGGCCGACCATTAGACAGCCTCTACAAGCCCGTCAGGCCGTGCGATGAAGATCAGCCGGGCGCGGGTAGCGCAGAAGACGGCTAAAGTCCACTTTCCAGATGTCGATCTCGAAAAGCGATCCGTCCTCATCCAGGTTCAGGGAGATCGAGACCGGAACCTAGTCCTCGTCGTTATGCACTCCCCTCAGCGGCTAAAGCCAGCTTGATATTGCGCAGTTACGGCACGACCAAGGTCGTGCCCTGATACAAAAGCGGCTTTATCTGGCATTTTTCGCAAGCTGCAAAGCCGCGTGATATTCGCGTGCGGATGGTTCGCCGGGTTAAAACCCGGCGCTTCTACCGTCGCGCCGCTGACGCGGCGCCGCAGGTAAACAAAAAAGGCGATCCCGCTCCCTTGTGAGGAGCGGGATCGGAGTTGGCCCTGATTCGGGCCCAGCGATTACTGGACGATGGCGACGACGCCCAGGGTGTGAATCTGACTCCCCGAGGTACCGCTGACGCTGACCGCATAGCTGCCTGCGGTGGCCGAGCCAGTTGCAGTAACGGTGAGGGTGACTGCAACGGAAGCATCCGTGGGTGAGGCTCCGGAGCCACCGCTGCCGCCGCTGCCACCGCTGCCGCCGCTGCCACCACTACCGCCGCTGCCGCCACTCCCGCCGCTGCCACCAGTACCACCACCGCCGCCTCCACCACCGCTCGACCCGCCTCCGCCGCAGCCGATGCCGAAGCCGATCATGCAGGCGAAGAGAACGAGGGTGAGCAGATTCCTCCATGCGCGACGCCGCGCAGGGATGGTAAAGAGCAGGACGCAGGCGAGGATCGCACCGCCTCCGGTGAGATAGAGCTCGCGGCGATTGCGCGCGCCGGGCGCATTGCGTTGGTCAAGGCTTGCACTGGCCGAGGACGTCAGGGCCGCGGAGCTCTGGCTCAACGAGCAGGAGACCCCGGTGGGCGCGCCGACCACGCTGCAGGCCAGGTTGACGGTTCCGCTGAAGCTGTTGGTGGGGGTTACATAGACGGTGGTTGTGCCGCTGGAACTGGCCGGGACCGCTACGAAGCTGGTGGACGCGGTGAGCGCGAAGTCGGAAAGCGGATTGGAGATCGCGCTCCCGCTGTTAAGAGTGACGGCCGATCCGGCATAGGTGCTGTTGCCACTGTATTGCAGGGTGACGATATTCGCGCCCTGGAAGAGCGCCTGGCTGTCGAGCGTTCCGGAGAAGGTGGAGCTGTCACCCGTTCCCGGCACGAGCGGGAAGACCGCAACGGTGCCCTCGCCGGAGGGGAAGACGTAGACGTATCCGGTGGGCGCTGCTTTGCCGCTCTGGCCTGTAACCGTTCCGGTGACGGTAATGGTGGTCGTCGGCGAAATGCTTCCGGTCATGTTGGCGGAAATGGTGGAAGCCAGCAGGCCGGTGGGAGCGGCGGTGAGGGTGATGGATCCGCTGCCGGAGAGCGAGTTGTAGTTGCTGTCGCCGGCATAGGCGATGGTCAGCGTGTACGTGCCGGCGGCCGTGCTGGAAGGAATGGTAAGAACGGCGATGCCGACGGGCTGGCCGGATCCCGGATCGACGCCGCCGGCGAGCTGGATGGTTTGCGAGCCGCCGCTCACAACCGACGAAGGTCCGGTGACGGTGACGCTGCCTGTGGGGGGCAGGACATTGTTGGCGGCGAAGGAGCCGCTTTGCTGCTCCAGAGTATCGTTGGCGCTGTTTTCGACGAGGATGTCGAAGTAAGTCGTTTGACCACCGACAAAGGTTAATGATCCGCTGGATGCTGGGTTGGAGGCGCCGGCGTAAATGTCGGGGGTGTCCTTTACAACGGTAAATGTAACTGCGGAGCCACTGGACTTCTGATAGCTGGCATCGCCGGAGTAGGTCGCGGTGACGGAGTGGCTGCCAACGTAGAAGGGCGCGTCGAACTCGGCATCGCCTTCGGCATTGAGGGTCGCGGTGTTGACGGTGGTTCCGTTGTCGGCAAAGGTGACGGTGCCGGTGGGCGAAGTGTAGGTTTGGCAGGCTGCGCTGGTGCTGTTGGTGGTGACGCAGGAGGTATAGAAGGCGGAGCCGAAGACCTGGGCCGCGAGGATTGCCTGGGTCCCATAGGAAACATTGGTGATGCCGGAGCTGATGGCGGGAGTTCCACCGCAGCCGGTACTGGCTGTATTAAAGATGGCGAAACAGGTGGTGCTGGCCTCGGCAGCGACGGTGATCTGTGTCCTGGCCGAGGTCGAGGCGCCATTCGTCCCATCGCCGCTGTACTGGCCCCAGATGTTATAAGTGCCGCCGGGCAGGTAGTTCACGTTGGTCGCGGAGAACGATCCGCTGCTAAGCGGGAAAACAGCCTGACCCGCCATGAGGGGGGTGGTGCTGTCGGTCATGAGGGCTACGTTGCCGGCGGGGGTTCCTGTCCCGGTCACCGAGCCGTTAATGGTGATCGCGGTTCCATGGGTGAAGGAGGTTGAAGAGGGGGTCAGGGTCGTGTTGCTGGTCTTGAAGGTGACACTGCCCCAGTCGGACACAAGGGTGGCTGCGTCCACCGAGCCGAGGCCGGTAGCGCGGTTATAGCCAGCGGTGGCGTTGTACTCGGGCGTGGTCCCAGTGCCAATCTGACCCTCGGTGACGGCGACGCCGTAGGTCGGGTCATCAATGGTGATTGGGCTGGTGACGGCGATGCAGTCGGTGGCCGGATACACGCTGCCACCGAGGTCAACCGAATCGACATTGCAGGGCACGGAGTTTGTGCCCACGGTGATGTTGTGGAAAGCGGCAGGGAACTGCGTCTTGAGCGGGTAGAGGACAAAGTCGGCCTGACCCTGGCGGCCGTATTTCTGATTCACGAGGGCCATGATGCCGGCGAAGCTGGGGGCTGAAGCCGAGGTGCCGCCGACGCCGTAGACCTGGACGGGACCGCTGGAGTTGGGCTGGCAGTCTCCGTCCTGATAGCAGATGGCGTAGTAGCTGTAGTTGGGCCCGTCGGCTGCGAACAGCGAAACGTCAGGCAGATCGCGAACGCCGTCGGTGGGAACGCCGATTCCGGTTTGCCACGAGGGTTTGGGATATCCGGACAATGTTCCGCTGCAGGCGCCGGTGGTCGCGTTATAGGTGGTACTGCAGACCGCAGCGCTGCTGGCGCCGCCGCTGCCGGCGCCGATGCTGGTGCCGCCGTAGATGCTGTAGTAATTGGCCGCGTCCAGGCCGTATTGGCTGTTGTTCCAGGGCTGCTCGGGAATGGTAGTCAGCAGAGAAGTATTGGGCGTGTTGCTGGCGGTGGTGTTCCAGTAGGTGGAAAGGCCGGAGAGGGAGAGCGTCTGATAGTTGCTGTAGTAGAAGTCGGTGCCGCCTACGGCGACGTCGTACGGGGTAGAAGCAAAGCCGCTGACAGCCGCGCCATACAGGGCGTATTCCTCAGAGTCGGGATCGTCGCAGCCGGCTGAGCCGTTATCACCGGTGGAAACGGTGACGGTGATGCCCTGAGCGGCGGCTTGTTCCCACAGGTTCTGGTCGATGAACTGATTGGTGGACTGGAGGTCGGACTCGCAGTCGCCAAAGCTGGCGCTGATGATGGGAGCTATGTTGCCGAAGACGGCGTGCTCGGCGGCGAGGTAGAGGCCGGACTCGAGGGCGGTATCAGCGGCGATGACGAGGTCGACGGTAGCTTTGGGAGCAACCGCGCCGGACCACTCCACGTCCAGATAGGCTTCGCCCGAGGCATAGTTCGGCCCATCGGGATTGTTGATTCCGTCGACGCCGGGATCGTTGCCGTCGATGACGATGTTGGGGGGATTGGCGGGAAGACCGAAGACGGTGCGGAACTGGTTGACGAGATCGATGTTGACGTTGGACTCGTTGAGGATGGCGATGGTCTGGCCGGTGCCGTCGTAGGTGGTTCCGGAGTATATCGAATTGAGAAGCGGATTCGGCAGATCGTACTGGACGCCGAAGTCGCCGGGCGTGATGGCGAAGTTGACGCCGCCGATAGTGGGGTAGCCTTCTCCACCAGAGACAGTCCATTCGGGTTTGGCCGTTCCGGTCTTCGGATCGTAGCTGGCCTCGCCGAGCAGGCGCGCGTGACTCTTCAGATGGAAGTTATTGAGGGAAACAAATCCGCCCACCACGGGAGCGAGCGCCGCGGGAATATCGGGATCGTTGGCGGTGGCGAAATGGGTGTTGCCCTTGACCGCGTAGCTGTGAATCTGCGCGTGGAAGGCGCTGCGCAACTGCGCAACGTTGCCGCTGAATTCCAGAACCTGCTTGCCGGGCTGAACGCCGGTGACGGAGAAGCCATGCGATGTGAGCCAGGACTCCACGGTGGCGATGTCCTGATCGGAGGGGCCGAAGTTCTGGCCGAACTGATCGGGGGTGAGCCATTGATGGTAGTTGGCGCTGCCGGGCGTGTGCAGGTCGGAGATGTATTGTTTGAGGGCCGCTTCCTGCGCATCGCTGCGGCGGAGAACCAGGTGAAGGCGCGGGAGGGGCATGGAGTCCGGCGCTGGGCCGCGATCGTTGATTGCGCTGGCGAGCGGGTGCACGTAGCCGTGGAAGGCGACGCGGCTGTTCTCATCGATGGGGGCGACGATGCGGTTGGGCACGGCCGAAGGCGCGGTCTGGGCCGGGAGCGTTGTACTCGGAGAGAACAACCGATGCGAGAACGATGGAGGCGGTGAAGATTGCAGGGACGCGGATCGTGCGGACGATCAAGGGAAGCATGGCCATCCTTTTGAACTGCGAGAGAAGGAATCGGATTCGCTGCTGCGACCTGCAAGCGAAAGGATAAGGAGACGGTCGATGCGGGGTTTCCGATTGCGTTCCATCATAATCCTGCCGGCGGGAACGCTAATTATGGCGAAACCGGGAACTTTCATCGAGCGATGTACCTCAGGGCCTGACACTGCCGGGTTTCAGATCGAAAGACGAGCAACTCCTGGCGGGGGACCCAGGAGATTGGAATCGGGAAGCTGGAGCCACAGGCGCTGCGATGCATTAGACAGAGGATGCCGGGATAAGTTGCGTTAGTGGCATGAAAAACCAAAGTTTCAGAGTGAGGAAAGCACCCGCATTGCAACTGCGTGGGGGAATTAGTCACCGGTGTCACCGGGGCTGAGAGCGATCCACTTGCCGGCCTGGTAGTAGTGCACAGTCTCCGAGCGCTCCAGATGCGCGTCTTCGATGGCGTCGTGGTCGATGGGGAGGGCGTGACGGAGTTGCCGGGAGGCGCGGAGCTCAACCGGGGTGCGGACGGCGATGCCCCAGGCCGATCCGAAAACGGAGCTGCCCGGTTCCGCGCCGAGCCACATCGAGTCCGGCTGGGCGCGCAGCGAAATGGGAGCCTCGAACTGGCCAGCGAAGAAGACAAACAGCGTGGTGGCGCCGCTGGCGGAGCAAAGCGCGGCCCAGTCGCTGGAACCTGGAGTGTGGAAGGCGCCGTGGATGATGTTTTCCGGCTGTTTGGCCTCAAAGCTTTGGGGGATCATGCAATGGCGGCGAGCCAGCTCAGCGGCAACGGGCGGAGGCAGATCGGGAAAGGAGGTGAGGGGCAGAAGCCGGATGCGGTAGCTGATGGGGTTGCCGGCGGCGGACTGAGCCGTGCCGGTTTCGACGCGTTCGGTGTTGGAGGAGGGATTCTGGGCTGAAGGATTCTGGAGCGCGGCCGGAGATGGGTCAGAGGATTGGGGAAGCAGGGCTGCGATGCATCCGGCCAGGAGCCCGGTGACCGCGGCATGGTTCATCGTGTGCCGAGGATATTGGGATAGGAATTTTCCTCGAGCCAGGCGGAGGCGGAGAGCAGTAGTTCGTGGAACCAGGCCACGCCCTCTTCGGGCAGGCGGAGCAGGAAGCCGGGCTCGCGGAAGTCGCTGATTTCGGGAATGGGCCCTACGGAATCGAAGAAGGCACCTTCTTCCGGCGCGGATTCAGCAGGATCGCCCTCGACGGCGATCGAAAGCCCTTCGCGAAATCCGTAGCGGAGACCGACGAGGCGCTTTTCCAGACGCTGGAAGGCGGGCTGGAAGCGCTCGAGGCGGTGCCAGGCGTCGAACATCGATAGAGCACCCGCAATTTCATCGGCGTCGGCGTGGACGCAGACGGCTCGGTCGCCTTCGGCGATCCAGATCTCGAGGCCTTTGGCAAAACTGCCGCCGTAGGGGTCGGGGTCGTCCTCGGCGTGGGACGAATCCACCAGGGCGATCTCGTCCTCGTCGCTGTCTGGCGATGCGACGTCGATGGGCTGGGGCGGATCGGTGAGGTTGACGGCAAGGACGGCAGCAACCCGAACGCGGTTGCGCAGCTGGGCGTCTTCGTGTCCCGGGGCTTCCGCGATGTAGTTGCGCCGGAGCACGGAGGCGCCGGGTTTTTCCAGCAGCGTTCGCAGGCGCGTGGCCGGAACAGGATGCGGCAGAGCCGCAACTTTAATCTCCAGACAGGGCATCGGTGGCCTCGTTTGGGTTGCTGAGTGGAAAGTATACGAGAGGAGCGGATGGGGGATTGGGGAAATTGGGGCAGGGTGGCTGACTTGGAACGGATCTGCGTTGACGCTTTTTTGCGACTGATCTGGCAGTGTTTTACCGTTACGCTTGACGTCATGCGTAATTACAAAATATGATTACCAGTGGTCGTCAGCTATCGGGACAAGCGCTCCAGGGATTTTGCCGAGGGCAGGCGAGTTAAGGCGTTTGCCGGAATCGAGCGAGCCCTGAGGATGAAACTCGACCGGCTGGAGTCCGCCGTTGCGCTACGCGATTTGGCTGCTTTACCGGGCAACCGGCTCGAGGCCCTGCGTGGAGATCGCAAAGGCGAATACAGCATTCGAGTCAACGATCAGTGGCGTCTCTGTTTCAGGTGGGAGGGCGGGGCGCCTGGACCCTCTGAGGTCGAGGTTGTTGACTATCACTGAGGAGGACCTACATGACAATCCAGGCGATTCATCCAGGCGAGCATTTGGCAGAAGAATTGCGAGAGCTTGGCATGAGTGCATCCAGTCTGGCCAGGCATCTGAAGGTTCCTCCCAATCGGATCACGGGAATCCTCAACGGTCGGAGAGCGATTTCCGGGGACACTGCGTTGCGCCTCGCACATTTTTTCGGCACAACTCCTGAGTTCTGGCTCAATCTGCAAAGCCTGTATGAGATTCGTCTGGCACAGCGGAAGTCAGGGAAATCGATCAGCACGCTTCCAACGCTGGAACAGAAAACAGCATGACGGCTGGTGACGTGGAGTGGTTTACGCTGGATGTCGGATCGTTTGATTTACAAAGTCACCTACCGAAAGCAACATGACCTTGCGTAATGATTGATGACGGCGCAGGCAGGAGTATCCGGCTAAATGCGACTGGGAATTGTGATCATGGCTGCGGGCAAGGGCACGCGGCTCAAATCGAAACGCGCCAAGGTGCTGCATGAAATCGGGGGCAAACCGCTCCTGCGGCATGTGATTGCGGCGGCGGCGCAGGTGGTGCAACCTCACGACATCCTCGTGGTGGTTGGACATCAGGCGGAGGCGGTGCAGGCCGCGGTTCGGGATACCGGGGTTCGCTTTGTGGTGCAGCAGGAGCAGCTGGGAACGGGGCATGCGATCCAGACGACCGAGCCGGGGACGCGGGATTATGACGAGCTGATCGTTCTTTCCGGCGACGTGCCGTTGCTGCGGCCGGAGACGATTGTGGCGCTGCGGGACTTCCATCTGCGGGAGCGCGCGGCGATGACGATTCTTAGCGCAGCGCCCGAGAATCCGGTTGGATACGGCCGGGTGGTGCGCAGGTCGGCTGATTCGCCGGAAGTGGTGGCCATCGTGGAGCAGAAGGCGCTCCAGCCGGGACAGGAGAATATTCGGGAAATTAATTCCGGTATTTATGCGTTTCGCCGGGAAAAGCTTTTTGGCCACATCGGGCAGCTGCGCGCCGACAACCTGCACCGCGAACTTTATCTGACGGACATGGCGCAGGTGCTGAATGGCGCCGGTGAGCGAGTGGTGGCGACGGAAGCGGCGCGGCCTGAAGAGGTGCTGGGCGCCAACACCATCGCAGAGATGATGAACCTCGACCGCGAGCTGCGGCTGGCGAACGCGAATCGGCTGATGGAGGCGGGCGTCGTGATCTTCCAGCCGGAGACGGTGTTGATCGACAGTGGAGTGGAAGTGGGCGCCGATACGGTGATCGAGCCATTTGCGCAGCTGCTGGGCGAGACCCGGGTAGGCAGCGACTGCCTGATTCGTTCTTATTCGGTGATTCAGAACACAACGATTGCGGATTCAGTCCAGATCCTGCAGTCTTCGGTGATCGCCGATTCGGTGATCGACAAGGGCGCGCGCATCGGACCGCTGGCGCACCTGCGACCTGGCTGCCATATCGGCGAAGGGGCGCATATCGGCAATTTTGTCGAGGCCAAGAAGACGCACATCGGCAAAGGCTCGAAAGCGAACCATCTGACCTACCTGGGCGATGCGGAGATCGGGAGCGGGGTCAACATCGGCGCGGGAACGATCACCTGCAACTACGACGGAGTGAACAAGTACAAGACGGTGATCGGCGACGGGGTCTTCATCGGCAGCGACTCCGCACTGGTAGCACCGATTGTGATTGGGGAGGGCGCCTACGTCGGGGCCGGATCGGTGATCACGGAAGACGTGCCCGCAGAAGCGCTGGCCGTGGCCCGGGGCCGACAGACGAATAAAGAAGGATGGGCAAAGACCCGGCGCGCGCAGCGAGAGGCGAGCAAACTGGAAGTGAAAACAGGGAACAGGGAGTAGGGAACAGGGAGCAGGAAACGGCAGGTTCAGGCGGCTTGCTGATTGTCTTCGCTCATGCGGGCGAGCTCGTCACGCAGGCGCATGCGCGCGGTGAGTGCGGCGCGAAGCACATCGGAGTTCTTCATGTTGAGCAGCTCGGCGACCTGGCTCGCGGAATAGCCTTCCACATCCATGAGCAGGAAGATGATGCGCTCGGTCGAGGGGAGGCATCGGATGGCTTCTTCCAGTTCGGTGCGCAGAATGTTGTTGCGCGAAGGCAGGTAGCCGGCAGTGGGAGGGGGCAGAGGCTTGTCGTTGACGAGAACCTGCTGCTCACGCAACTCAGCCACCAGGGCACCGTCGACGATTCTGTGATCCGGCTCGGGATTATCCCCGAAGGCGCGGATGAAAGCGCTGCGCAGAATCTCCTCTGCGTCCAGCTCGCTCCCTGTCATGTAATAGGAAACGGAGAAGACGCGATGGCGATGGCTGTCGTAGATGTCCCTCTGCCTCTCTTCGAGGCTTTGCTGGGACATGGCTCTTGCAGTCACTTTGGCCGAGTGCCGGTCGAGTTCGAACAACATGGTTTGAGCCACTCTGGGTAGAGACTCCTGGCAGAACCTGGCAGAAGAAGCTTAACACGAAGCTTGGATGCAGGATTGCCCCGTTTGGGGGAGGGAGGGAGTGGCGTTCTTTGGCGCAAAATGAGCTTTTCGGGGAAGTTGGCGTTCAACCGAGGCTGACTTCAGCCGATAAGCGGATTGACAGCCGGAGTGCGTGGAATGAGGGGGTGACCCTATAGGGTCCTCCCTGCTTCCACGTTCCGGGAATTGTCGCAAGCTGGCAAATCCGTCAGGGTACGATAGAGCGGAATTCTTTGGGCCCCCGAACAAAATCAGCGTTGGGGCCTGGCAGTGAAGGCTGGAGGGGTAGTGGCGTCAGAGCGGATTCTGATCGTGGACGACGAGCCGTACGTTCGCACGCTCATGGCTGCCATGCTGGAAAAATCCAACTACACTCCGGTGCTGGCGTCCAAC
Source organism: uncultured Acidobacteriaceae bacterium (assembly GCA_963788905.1). Lineage (GTDB taxonomy): Bacteria > Acidobacteriota > Terriglobia > Terriglobales > Acidobacteriaceae > Palsa-343. Next base: position 626,468 of record CAWBIO010000005.1, on the reverse strand, counting down.
GGCCTTGAGGCCATGGAGCATCTGCAGCACGATCCGCCGTACGATCTGATTCTGTCGGACATTGTGATGAACGGGCTGGACGGGATCGGGCTGCTGGAGCGGATTCGCGAAGCCCAGCCGGATACACCGATGGTGATGGTGACGGCGATCCATGACGTGGGTGTGGCCATCTCCGCAATGCGCAAGGGCGCGTACGACTATCTGCTGAAGCCCTTTGAGAAAGAGCAGCTGCTGGTGACGGTGCGGCGGGCGCTCGATTATCGCCGGCTGGTGCAGCAGAACTCGGTTTACCGGCACAATCTGGAGCAACTGGTTTCCGCGCGAACGGAGATGCTGCGCCAGGCGATGGCCGATCTGGAGCGCTCTTATGACATCACGCTGGAGGCGCTGGGCGATGCGCTCGATCTTAAGGATGCGGAGACTGAGGGCCACTCGCGGCGGGTTACCGCGTATACGATTGCGCTGGCCCGGCACTGCGGGGTGGAGATGGCGCAGACCCGGGTGATCGCGCGTGGAGCGTTTTTGCATGACATCGGCAAGATGGCGATCCCGGATGCGATTCTGCTGAAGCCAGGGAAGCTCGACCAGGAAGAGCAGCGCGTGATGCGTGAGCACTGCGCGCGCGGCTATCAGATCCTGCGCAAGATTCCGTTCCTCGAAGAAGCCGCGGATATTGTTTATTCCCACCAGGAGCACTACGACGGCAACGGCTATCCGCGTCACCTGAAAGGGGAGGAAATCCCGCTGGGCGCACGGATTTTCGCCATATCGGACACGGTGGACGCCATCACCTCCGACCGGCCCTACCGCAAGGCGCGTTCCTACGAGGTAGCCCGCTCGGAGGTGGAAAAATGCGCTGGAACCCAGTTCGATCCCAACATCGTCGAAGTGTTTCTGGGGCTGCCCGACAGCCTTTGGGAAGATTTACGCACAGAAATGACGCGCCATCCGCGCTTCTCTCCGCTATCATTTGCTGGGGCGATCGAGGATCTGAAAGTCTGATACGACGAGCCTGAAGTCAGCAGCGTGGAGAGCTGGCCATGCCTGTGCTGGAAGATCGAGTCGTCGCGGCAAAAATGAAATCCATCCCTGAGTGGAAGCTCGAACGGGGCGAGTTGGTGCGCCTGTTTGAGTTTGAGAACTTCATTGAGGCCATGCAGTTCGTCAACAGCGTTGCTGAGATGGCCGAAGGCGTGGGGCATCACCCGGACATCGACATTCGCTACAACAAGGTGCGGCTGGCTCTGGTGAGCCATGATGCCGGGGGGCTGACGGAGCGGGATTTCGATCTGGCGGCCGGGATCGATACCATCGGCTGAGTTCTCACTCGAAAGCCCCTGGCTGGGGCCGGCCTTTTCCTGTTCTGTCGCGGCCTGGAGACCGGTTTTGGGGCTCGTGCTCCTTGCACCGCAACTTTTACCCCTCATCGTCGTCTGCTTTGGTAGCGGGCTTTCTTCCGGACTGAGAGTGAAGGCCGGAGAGGGCTTTGCGGTTCCACAGTACGACCGCCAGGCCACCGACAAGGGCCGAGGCGGCCACAATCATGCCGGTGATGAGGGCTTTGAGTTTAGCGGCGGATTTGGGTGGTTGCGGGGTGGATTGCTGCTGGGTTTGTGGCGTGGGCATGGGTTTGGCGGTGGCGAAATTCAGATCATCGAGCGCAATAAAATATTAAATTGCGTATGATACTTGTACAGGTTGGGGTTCAGAGTTACACTATTTTGGAGATTTGAGATTCGCAAAGGACGAAAATTCTGCTGCGGATCGGCTGGAATAGGCATCTGAAGTTAGAGAGGATTTGAAGCCAGACCGGTGGCCCAAGAGCCCGGCTGGCGAAGAGTTTATAAGTTGCGTCACTGGCCTCCCGGCACGGACAACTCAACGTTCGTGCCGTTTTTTTTCGCTATTTTGGCCTATTCTCTCCGATTTCCGGGTGGCGACCGCCCCCCAGCACCCTCCAGTACCCGCCCACAGCACACTCTAGTACGATGAAATGCGGAGACCTGCGTTGACGCGAATCGCCATAAGCCTCTTCGTTGGCATGTTTCTGGTCGCCGCATACGCCGTTCCTGCGAGCATGGGGTCACCTGCTGCGGTCCACGCGCAGTGGTCCGATCCGGCGCAGGACGTTCCTGCCTATCATCCGCTGCCTCCAGACAAGTCCGAGACGCTGCCGCCGATTCTTTCCGGCAGCCAGCTCACCGGGCCTTTCTTCCGCGAGAAGTGGCAGATCGAGGTCTATAAGGAAGCTGCGCAGATCCCCGGGGTGCTGTATCAGCTGCCTTGCTATTGCCGTTGCGATCGGGCGCTGGGGCACACGAGCCTGCACAGCTGTTTCGAAGGGACGCATGGGGCCATCTGTGCTACGTGCGCCGCCGAAGCGGCATACGCCTGGAAGATGACGAAGCTGGGCAAGACACCCGATGAGATTCGTGCAGGCATCGAACGGAAAGAGTACGAATCGATCGATCTGGACGCTCTTGGACGCAGCTAAGCATCCGCAGTAAACGCCGGGGTGCGCGTGGCTGGCTGGTCTGCGCCCCAGGCAATCGCAACGTGAGTTCTGTCATAATCGCTCGAAATTCATCATGACCCGCCTGCTGCGTCTACTCCCGTTGCTTCTGGTGCTCTCCTGGAGCCCGGGGTCCTTCTCCGCGGACGTGGCAAACAGCGGACGGCGGCCGGGACCCTACGTGCCGCAGTGCAGGGGCGTAACGCTTACGGCGAATTACGTCGCCGATGCAGGCTCCAGCGCGGGGCCGGGATTCACGTTCCACCTCGACAACAAGACCGCGAAGGACATTCGGCTCGCGATGCCGGTGCCGTCCAGCACGCACTGGTACGCGCGGGTTGGCGTTCGCTGGCTGTGGCGAGCTTCGGCAGGGCGCGGGGGGGCGCTGGTGAACGCCCTTGTCGAAAATGGACCGATGTTTGCCTGGCAGCCGACGACACCACCCGAGCACCCGGAATACCTGACCGTGCCCGCCCACGGATCGGAGGAATGGGTGGTGCTGATGCGCGACGATCCGGTTGTCCAGTACCGGCCCAGCTGCGCGCGCTGCAATTATCCGGGCGAAAGCGAATATCAGGCGGTGTTCGCCTACGCCTATCTGCCGAATGCGGAAGAACATGCGCCGGATCTGCTGCGCTGTGGGCTGCGCTCGACGCCGGTTCCGATGCCGCCGATTTCGCTCCACCGGGCGTCGCTCCAGACACATTAAATTCGTCCTCAGCCGCATCCTGACCGCGAATTCCTCGTCTGTCGCTTCAATACAGCACTCACTCAGGGCCGCAACACCGACCCGGGGAGCGGGTTCGAAACAGCAACAGGAGGAAGTAAAAAGAACTACGATGAGAAACAAACTTTTCGCAATTGCACTCGGTGGTTTGCTCGCGTTTGGCGCGAACGCCGCTCTTAACGCGCAGGACCAGGCTCCTTCCAGCGGACAGCAGCAGGGCAAGTGGGGGCAGGGTCATCGGCGCGGGATGGACCCTGACCGGCAGCTGGAGCATCTGACGAAGACGCTCAACCTGAGTGCCGATCAGCAGTCGCAGATCAAACCGCTTTTGCTGGATCGCCAGCAGAAGATGCAGGCGCTCTGGCAGGATCAGTCGCTTTCACAGCAGGATCGCCGCAGCAAGGCGCAGGCGATTCGACAGGACACGACCACAAAGCTCGAAGCCACGCTGAACGACCAGCAGAAGCAGCAGTTCGAAGCGATGCGGGCGAAGATGCAGGAGCGTCACCAGCACAAGATGGGCGGCGAAAACCAGGCGCCCAACACAGCACCCCAACCCGAATAACGATTCGCCGGGTGTGAAATGCGGGCCGCCGGACAAAATTTTCCGGCGGCCTTCTTGATTGGGAAACAGCAGGAAAGCGGTCGGCTAACAGGCGGTCGGCTAATAAAGCGGTCAGCTAAAAAGCGGCAGCGAAAAAACGGTTAGCCGAGAGACGGTCAGGTAGAAGCGGTTAGCGGAGCAGGAGTTCCATAAAGACATTGGCGCGGGCGTATTTGGACTCGTGCACCGGAGCGGACAGATGGTGGAAGCCCAGCTGTTCGTATAAGTGAATCGCAGCGGCCGCTTTGCTGTTCGATTCGAGGTACAGCTGGCGAGCGCCTATGCGACGCGCCTGGGCAATTGCAAACTCCAGCAGTTTGCGGCCGGCACCCAGCCCGCGGAATTCCTCTGAGACGGTCATCTTGGCCAGCTCCAGTTCTTCCGGGCCGATCACCATCAGCGCGCAACAGCCAACGGCTTGACCGTCGGCTTCGGCGATGCAGATCTGGCCGCCGCGGTCGAGGATGTGTTTTTGGGGATCGCTAATGATCTCGAGATCGGCCGGCTCGAGCGCGAAATCCTGGCTGATCCAGGCTTCGTTGAGGCGAAAAAATGCCTCTTCGTCACCGGGATGGAAAATTCGATAAAGGAGGCTTTGGGGTTGCGCTTCGGCCATATGCGAAGGGTAGCAAGAGAGGCCGCTCGATTGGCGGGGCGAGCGGCGGGCCGGGCGATCAGGGATCAGTGCACAGGAGGTGTTGCCGGCACGACGGTCGCGCCGGCCTGCTGCTTCGCCTCGGCGTGGAACTTCTTGTAGTCGTTGTCGGTGACGTCGATGTTGGCGCGAAAGCCGATGACGCCAATGGCGTGGGCGACGAGGTTGACGGTGGCTCCGGTGGGCAGCCACAGTTCATTGTTGATGAGCTTCTGATCGAAGGTAAGACGGCTGCCCTTGCCCAGGGAGAAAAGGCCGAAGCCGGCGTGGACATTGCTGTCGAGCTGGGCGACGAGACGGCGCACCTGGCGGTCTTTTTCGTCAATCCAGAATGTGCCGGAGGTGCGCAGAGCGGCTTCTTCAGCGACGTTATGCGCTTTGGCGTGGGGGTCGCCGGTGAAATCGAAGGCGATGGTGCTGCGGCCGTCGAGCATCTCGCGACGCGGAGCAGAGAGTTTGGCCATGGCGAGAATGTGGGTGACGCTGATGCCCTGATCGCCTTGCGGAGTCTGCCCGGGCGGCGTTTGCTGAGCTTTGTCGATTTCCTTCATCACCTGGTCCTGGACTTTCTTTTGCTGATCGGGGTCGAGGTCCTTGCCGTCCTTTTGGATCAGGCGCCGGATTTCGTGGGTATTGACGAAGAAGATTTCGAATTCCACCGACTCGGTCTTTTTCACGGTGCCGTTCTTGTTCAGCTCGTGGCTTACCTGAGTTTCATGGAAGGTGTAGTTTTCCTGGACCGACTCCATCTGCCGCTGATGATCGCGAACCTGCTGGATGAGCGTGGGGACATCGGGCAGCGGCGCATCGGACTGCGCGCGTCCAGCGCCGGGGCCTGCAAGCAGAGCCGCGCACACCAGCGCGATCTTCCAGCCGGCCGCGCTGGTGGCAGGGATTGAGCGCGCCATGTTTGTTGGCAGGCCGATCCTGGCGTAAGCTGTGTTGACTCCGGGAAGGCCTCCGGCGAAGGGAGTTCGACGGCATGATACGTCTGCTGTTGAAGTGGCTGCTGTATGCATTCGCTCTGTTAGTTACGTCGCGGCTGGTGCCTGGGTTCCATGTGCGGAGCGTCACGGCGGCGCTTGTAGCGGTATTGGTGATCGGACTGCTGAACGTAACCTTGGGTTTGCTGCTCAAGATCATCACGCTGCCCCTGGGAATACTGACGCTCGGCCTTTTCTTTCTGGTCATCAACGCCTTTATCCTTAAGCTGGCCGGCAACGTTGTCCCCGGGTTTTACGTTGCCACATGGGGCGCGGCGCTGATCGGGGCGATCGTCCTTGCGCTGTTGCACATGCTTACTGCGCTGTTGCTCGACAAGGACCGCGGCTAGCGCCGACGAAGGCCGGGATTCCGCGGCCTGTGGCGTCGCCGAGCATCGCCAGCGGCCTTGCGCGCGTCCGATACAATCGAGCCATGCCGACCGATCATCCCTCCCGCCGCCGGCAAAAGTCCCCACCCCCTGGCGAGACCGGACAGGAAGCGCTTTACCTGCGTTCGCTCAGCGACCGACAGGTGCCGGTCCACGTGAAGCTGAACGATGGCGAGGTGGTCTCCGGATGGATCGAGTATTTCGACGACCGGATGATCCGGTTGACCCGCGAAGGCAAGCCCAATCTCTTCATTTATAAAAACCAGATTCGGACCATCACCGAACACGGCGGGCGGCGGCGCGTGCGGACCGACCAGGGCGGGGCCGAGGACGGCCAGTGAGCAGCCTGAATTCGCAGAGTCGCGTCCCGCCTCAGCTTGAAATCGTCGCCCGCGTCGCCCCCATCGCCCTCGAAGCCGGGGCTCTTATCCGCGGGTACTTCGAACGCGGCGTAGCCACCGAATATAAGGGCGACGTCGATCTGGTGACCGAAGCGGATCGCGCCTCAGAGAAGCTGATCACCGAGCGGCTGACCGTCGCATTTCCCGGTCACGGAGTGTATGGAGAAGAAGGTGTTCGGCAGCGCATCGAAAGCGAATACCGCTGGTATGTCGATCCGCTGGACGGCACCACAAACTTCGCGCACGGATTCCCGGTTTTCTGTGTCTCGCTGGGTCTCGAACATCGCGCTACGGGTCTCGGTCCTGACGAGGATGGCGAGCTGATCGCCGGAGTGGTTTACGATCCGATGCGCGATGAGCTGTTCTGCGCGGAGAAAGGCGAGGGGGCATGGCGGAATGGCCGCCGCGTGCAGGTCTCCACAACGCGCCACCTGGCCGAGGCACTGCTGGCGACCGGATTTCCGAGCCGCAAGCGGCACGCGAGCCCGAACATCCACTTCTACCAGGAATTCACGATGCGCTCGCACGGGGTGCGGCGCGCGGGGTCGGCCGCGCTGGATCTTGCTTATACTGCCTGCGGCCGGCTCGATGGCTTCTGGGAGTTTTACCTGAACCCCTGGGACACTGCCGCCGGCGCGCTGCTCATCATGGAAGCCGGGGGCAGAATTACGGGCTTCGATGGTTCGCCCTTTCGCCTCAAGAGCAGCGAGGTGCTGGCGTCGAATGGACTGATCCATGACGAACTGACCGCGCTTTTTTCTGACATGTTTGCCGGGCGCAACCTGAGCCCCATCCCCACTCCTGCGGAGTTCGCCGCAGCGCGTTCCCGGCGCACGGGCTGACCGGGGCAGCTATCTGGGAACCACTCTCAGCGCTGATTGGCGAAAAGCCCTCAGCCGCCCATTCCCAAAGTTATCTTTCGGCTCGTTCGCGCTTGTTTTCGCGGCATCATCCCCTGCTAGAATGATCCGTTGTCACTACGACCTGCGAAGAGGAATTCATGGCTTATGTGATTGCGGAACCCTGCATCGGCACCAAGGACACGGCCTGCGTCGATGCGTGTCCGGTGGACTGCATCCATCCGAAAAAAGATGAAGAGAAGCATACTGAAGCCGATCAGCTGTTCATCGATCCGGTAGAGTGCATTGACTGCGGCGCGTGCGTGCCGGTCTGTCCGGTGTCGGCCATCTTTGCCGCCGACGATTTGCCGGAGAAGTGGCAGAGCTTCCAGCAGAAGAACGCCGGTTTCTTCGGCCGCTAAACCGCCCTCTTTCGGGACGCCTGGCAGCTCGGCTGCGCGTCCCGATGGCCTCCGTCTGAGTGCAACTCCTTTCGTTCCCGCTGGAAGCAACCCGGCCTTCCCGAATCGCGTCGAAGAGCCATACCGCTTTTCCCCGGAAAAGTCCTTTTATGCCTTTGACTGCGCAGAAGATCACGACCAGCAGAGCCAGTGGAGCGCCTTATCATGGAACAATTGCGAAGGAAAGGTTTGTTCTGATGGCCGGACCAACACAGTCTCGCCCAGCAACCCAACATCTCCGGCGCAATCCGCCCATCGCCGGTGAGCAGGAGGCGATCGACAGAGCGCGCGAGGGCGACGCCCGCGCATTTGAGACGCTCTACGCCATGCACAAGCGGCGGGTTTACTCGCTGTGCCTGCGCATGCTGGGCAATGTGGCCGAAGCCGAGGACCTCACCCAGGAAGCTTTCCTCCAGCTGTACCGCAAAATCGGCACCTTTCGTGGCGACTCGGCGTTTTCCACCTGGCTGCACCGTCTCGCCGTCAACGTGGTGCTGATGCACCTGCGCCGCAAGGGATTGCCCCAGGTATCTCTGGAAGAAACACTGGAGCCGGCCCAGGATGACGGGCCACGTAAAGATATTGGCGCGCGGGACCTTACGCTCTCCGGCTCCATTGATCGGGTAACCCTGGAACGGGCCATTGAGAATTTGCCGCCTGGATACCGCCTCGTTTTTGTGCTGCACGATGTGGAAGGGTATGAGCATAATGAGATTGCGGAGATGCTCGATTGCTCCATCGGGAACAGCAAGTCACAGCTCCACAAGGCGCGGATGAAGCTCCGCGACCTGCTGCGGACGGGGCAGCGGAAGGAGCAGATCGCGTGATTGTGATGCGCGCGATGGACAAGACGATGACCTGTGCAGAGTTTCAGGATGCTCTTCCCGAACTGTTCGAGTCGCAGGCGGATCTTTCCGGCCACGAGCACCTGAAGAACTGCGAAAACTGCGCGGCCCTTGTGCGCGATCTTCAGTACATCGCCTCGCAGGCGCGGCTGCTGCTGCCCATCCATGATCCCAGCCCAGCGGTTTGGGACCACATTCAGCAGGCCATCCGGCAGGATAAGCCCGAGCCGCCCGCTGCGGTACGCAAATAACCGCTGCCTGTTCTGCCTCGCGTTCTTATAATCAGCAAAAGCATGAGCGAGGCCGTCTCGTTTCCGGCAAATCTGTCTCGAATTGTCCTTACCGGCTTTATGGGCGCGGGCAAGACGACGGTTGGCGCGCTCCTCGCCCGCCGGCTGGGGTGGGAATTTGTCGATTCCGACCGCGTTGTTGAAGAGCGCGCTGGCTGCACCATCGCGGAAATCTTCAGGCGCGACGGCGAGGTGGCATTCCGCGACCTGGAAGGAGCCGCAGTTCGCGAGATTGCCTGGAGCGAGCGTATCGTGGTTGGCCTTGGCGGCGGCGCGGTCGAGATGGAGGCCACACGCGAGTTCCTCGCCTCGCTTTCCCGGACGCTGTTCGTCTACCTCGAAGCACCACTGGAAATTCTGCTGGCTCGCTGCGCCAGCCATCAGGATGGCCCGGTGCGTCCTGTGCTCGCGGATCGCGCGGGCCTGGCCGAGCGCTGGCGGCGCCGCATTCCCTGGTATCGCGAGGCGCATCTCACCGTCGAGACCGGCAGGCTCCAGCCGGATGAGGTCGCCGAGTTGATTTTTCGGACGCTCCAAACCACTGAAGGCGGACCCACCCATCCGGCCGTACGCGCCCGCACCGGAGCCCGCGCATGACCGCCTCAAAGCCGATGGATCCGCGGAACGTCGTGCTCTTCGCCTTCGGCGTGGGCATTGCGATTTATTTTGCGTGGGTTCTGAAGGACGTCCTGGTCATCATCTATGTCAGCGCGCTGTTTGCTGTCGTGCTGATGCCCCTGGTCCGCGGCGTGATGAAGCTGCGCATCAGGCAATGGCATCCGGGACGCGGCATGGCGGTGTTCCTCATCCTGCTGCTCACCGTCGGCAGCCTCGGCCTGTTCTTTGCGGTCGCTCTGCGGCCAGCTTTCAAGGACCTCCGCGAGTTCTTCCGCGAGCTGCCGCAACGGGGCCCTCAATTCTTCGCCCGTATTCAGCAGCTTCCCCTCCTGCGCGACGCCAATCTCGACTCGCTGCAGGAAAAAGTGCAGGACATGACGGCGAACTTCGCGAGCTATGCTCTCCGCTTTGCCACCAATGGGGCGGCAATTATGGTGCGCGTGCTTGCCGGTCTGGTGCTTACGATTTACTTCATCCTCGAGGGTGACGAAGCCTACGCGTGGTTCCTGTCGCTGTTTCCAGTCGAGCGGCGGCTGCGCCTCGATCAGACCCTGGCTCGCGCCTCGGCCCGTATGGGCCGCTGGCTGCTGGGGCAGGGCACGCTCATGCTGATTCTCGGTGTGCTGAGCGCCATCGTTTTCCGCCTGCTGCACGTTCGCTATGCATACGCCCTTGGCGTCATCATGGGGCTGTTCAATCTTGTCCCCGTGGCAGGAGCGCTGGTCTCCGTCTCCATTGTGGTTCTGGTCGCGGCGCTCGACTCCTGGGGACGAGTCGCAGGCGTCCTTATTTTCTACTTCGTCTATCTGCAGATTGAAAACACCTGGCTGGTTCCGAAGATCATGCGCACGCAGGTGGATCTCGCGGGCCTCACCATCCTGATCGCGCTGCTGATCGGTTCGGCCCTGGCGGGGATCATCGGCGCCATGGTTGCCGTTCCCACCGCGGTACTGATCGCGGTCGTGCTCGACGAATATGCCGTCCACGAGGAAGGCATCATCGAGGAGCCGCATCCGGTGGCTGTGTCGACGCCGATCGTTCCGTAGGCAGACAATGTTAATCTGAACTCGCAGGCGGGGTCGCGCTCAGATGTTATTCCATGTCACGCTCGAGAAAGCGGAAGACGGCTGGATTGTAGCCGAATGTCCTGCTCTGCCCGGCTGCGTTTCACAGGGCCGCGACGAGAAGGAAGCTCTGGACAACATTCGCGAAGCCATCACCGCCTGGATGTGGGCCGAGGATCAGAAAGCCGCAAGTTCCCTGCCGCCGGATCGAACGCCTGTTGTGGTGGCTGTCTGAGCCTTTTCGGAACAGCTAATCCACATTTTCCTCACCGCCGTACTTTCACCAGTATGAGTGCACCAGAATTCGTGCAGCACCGCTTACCATGAATGCATGGGGAAGCTCGCCAACATCTCGGGCAAGGAAGCGGCTAAAGCATTTGGACGCGCCGGATGGCAGGTTGTCGGGCAGGTCGGCAGCCACCCCGTAATGACCAAATCCGGCGAACGCGCGAATCTTTCGATTCCCCAGCACAAGGAGCTTTCCGTCGGAACCTTGCGCGCTTTGATCCGTGCCGCACGCATGTCGGTCGACGAATTCACCGATCTTCTCTGAGGTTCAAGGGAGATTTCGCGCCCGTTACAGCGCGGTTCGCATCGCGGGTTTTCGCCTTGTATCATGGAAAACAGGCCGGTCACCCTGCTCGCTCAAATCCCTGCCATCATGATTCGGTTCTCTAATCGCCGCACGTCGCGCGCCTCGGGATTCTCATGGCGTTGAGCTCCGCTTCATCGGACCTCGACCCTGGAATCGAGCGCGGCGTCGTCTCCGCCGAACACGGCCCGCATCTTCACGCGCCGCGCGCGGGAGAGACGGCCTCGCTGCTGGTCGATTATCGGGAGCTTTTCAAGCTGCGCGTGACGCTCATGGTGACGCTCACCGGATGGGCGGGCTTTTATCTCGGCTCCATGCGCTCGGGCATCAGCAGCTTCCAGCCCGGACTTCTCGAGACGCTCATCGGCATCAGCGTTGTGTCTTCGGGCTCCGCCGCGCTCAACCAGGCCATCGAACGCCGGCTGGATGCGAAGATGCTGCGCACCGCCGACCGTCCCATGGCTGCGGGGCGCATAGGCCTGGCGCACGGCATTGCCATCGGCCTCGTGGCTATCATCGCCGGAACGCTCTGGCTAACTCGCGAGACGAACCTCATCACCGGCGGCCTCACGCTGCTTACTGCATTTCTCTACGTCGCGGTCTACACGCCGCTCAAGCGCGTTACCACGCTGGCGACTTTTGTGGGCGCATTCCCTGGCGCTATGCCGCCGCTGCTGGGCTGGACAGCGGCCCGCGGCGTCATCGAGTGGCAGGGTGTTGCGCTCTTCGCGATCCTCTTCGTCTGGCAGTTCCCGCATTTCATGTCCATTGCGTGGCTCTACCGCGACGACTACGCGCGGGCCGGCATCCGCATGCTTCCTGTGGTCCAGCCGGATGGGTGGTCGACGGCTCTGGAAGCTCTCACCTACGCGGTGCTCATGATTCCGGTCAGCCTTCTGCCTTTCTGGCTGCATATGGATGGGAAGATCTACGCATGGGTCGCGGCCGCGCTCGGCCTTGTGTACCTCGGGTATACGATTCGCTTCAGCCGGATCGTGAGCGCGCGCAGCCAGACCGAATCGCGCATGTACGCCCGCGATCTGCTCAAGGTCAGCGTTATTTATCTGCCGCTGCTCCTTACCGCGCTGATGCTGTGCGCGAAGTGAGGGGAGCCGAGTTTCAGAACGACATGCCGACCGCAACCAGCCCGAAACTCAGCCCGAGACCCCGGCAATCGGCTTCCGCGCCCATCGCCGTCATCATCGCCGTCAGCATCGTTGCCACGCTGTTTTTGTTCTGGCTCATCTACGTGCATCCGGCGTCGGACCGCGCTGCGGTCCACTACTCTTTCCTGCCAAATCTCAACGCGCTGCTCAATGGACTCAGCGCTATTGCGCTGCTTACCGGCTATTCCTTCATCCGCAACCGTCGCATCGCCGCGCATCGCGCCAGCATGATGACGGCCTTCGTGTTCAGTTCGCTGTTTCTCGTCTGCTACATCGCCAACCATGCTTTGCACGGCGACACGCTCTATCCTGTCCACAATCGGGTCTATTACGACGCCTATCTGCCGATCCTGATCAGTCACATCGTGCTCGCAATCGTGGCGCTGCCGGTCGTGCTTATCACGTTCTACCTGTCACTCTCAGGGCGATTCGCCGCCCACCGGAAACTCGCCCGGTTCACCTTTCCGCTCTGGCTTTACGTATCGGTCACTGGCGTGGTCGTGCGCGTGATGCTGGTTGCGGCATTTCGATAAGTCAATGCCTCCGGCACGACTTCCGCACCCCGATCAGCCTGACGACGGAACCCGCGCCCTGCTGCGTGCCGGTCTCGGCATGCTGGTTGCCGGCGCACTGGCAGCGCTGCTGGCGGCTACAGTTTTTGGTGGTATCACCCGCCAGGGTCCGCACACCAATTCCGGATGGCTCGCCATCATGGTGGCCCTGGCCTGTCTTCCTTTCGGGCTGATGCTCTTTGCTCTTGGCGCGGCCAAGTGGCTGCGCAATCGCCGGCTCTCCCGCCATTTGTAAGCGTGCCACCGTCGAACTGATGCACCACGCTAGGTAACCGCAGTGTTCGTGATTTCCGTCGAATTTGTGGCGCTCGCTTCCGCCGCCAGGATAGGCTCGTCTTCAGGAAGGGCGCAGGAAGCGGTTCCAGCGACCCGGCCTGGATTTTCCATCGGCCGCGACATGTTGTCGCGATCCGGGTTCAACAACGTACTTGCGAGCCGGGCCTGTCTGGCCCGGGCGTCAGCTAAGGAGAGAACACGATGACCACGTCGAGCCGGTTTGCCACCCTGGCGGCTCTTGCCTCCTGCCTCTCTCTCGCAGCAGCGTACGCGCAGTCGGCTCCGCCCGCGCCTGAACAGCAAACGCCTCCTCAGAGTCAGAGCACCGACATGAGCGGCGTTTCGCATCCACCCGCCGACGACACGATCCAGGCCGATGAAGATGTGCCGATGCCCGTGGTCGCGCCCAGGCCCAAGCCTTCGGCCGCAATTCCGTATCTTCCCGCCAAACCGGCTGCCACGCAGCCCGGCGATCCGGATTACGGAATCGTCACCGCGGTTCCCGCCACCACCGCTGACGCCTTGCTCACCCGCCGCTCCTGGAATGCCGACGACGACATCGTTACCGTTGTTCCTTCCGATCCCAACGAGCTCGCCTCCGGCACCAACATCCGTGTGCGCCTCTCTGAAGGTCTCTCGACGAGGGAAACGCGCCCCGGTGAGTCGTTCCGCGCGGTCGTGGATCGCGACATATATAAGGACGGGCGCGTCATCATTCCTGCCGGAGCCGAGATGCGGGGCCGCGTCGTCGCCGTCTCCCAGGGCCACCACGTCGGACCGCACGCCACTATCCGTCTTCGTCCGGAGATGATCGTGCTGCCCGACGGTTCGGCATATCACCTGTATGCCGCGGCTGTGCAGTCGAAAGCACCCGGCACGCGTGCCGATGAGGAAGGCGGCATTGAAGCTGCGCCTCACTATAAGAAGGACGCGATCGAGTATGGCGCCGGAACCGGCGCGGGCGCAATCGTTGGCGGCGAAATGGCCGGCCCGGTTGGAGCCGGCGTGGGATCGCTGGTTGGAGCCAGCGCGGTCACCGCGCACATGCTGATGGGCAAGCCTGCAGCCGCCGATCTGCCTCAGGGTTCGATGCTGATCTTCAGCCTGACCGAACCGATGGCTCTTACGCCGGCCAGGAATTAGGCGCTCCGTTTTCTCGTCTGGTCTCCCTCGTACGCGCTGCGGACCGGCCGCCTCGTGTCGAGGCCCGATGAGCTCTCTTTGATTCGCAGCTCCAGTGTGTTGATCTCGTCTCGCAATCCCTTCAGCTCCGCGTCAGGGGCGCAGCCGGGCCTCGCCAAACTTCGACGAACGTTATCCGCCACCGTCTGCGCACGACGCAGAATCCGCAACGCCGCCGCCTCCCTTCCCTGCGTGCGATCCTGTTCTCCGGTCCACCACATCGTCCACGCAAGAGAAAGACGTTGACGCATCGATTCAGCCTGAACTGTTTGCGCCTCGAGCCACAGCTTCATCCGCTCAACATCGTCCCGCGTTGCGCGGATCGTCTCCAGGTCCTTGACCCGCCGATGCGGCGCCGAGGAATTCCTGCCCAGCGGCACTGAAAGGCCGCGCCGCCCCTTCGCAGGCTTTCGTGCATCCGCCCGTACCGCTGTGCTCTCCATCGTCTCCATCCGCTTGAGCAGAGCGGCCGTTTCTGCCCGTAGTGCCATCAGGTCACCGCGCAGCGCTTCGATTACCGGGCCACCGGGCCCGTGGCTGCGCGACCGCATCCACGCATCCAGCTCGTCGGGCATCGCCAGCACCGCGTGGCGCGTTGGGCCCGCTGGCCGCCGCACTGGCAGACCAAGATTCTGCTCCCAGCGCTGCACGGTCCGCACGCCCTTGCCCAGGTACTGCCCAATTTCCTTCCACGACGAAAGAACCTGCGGCATATGTCGCCCCTTCAGTAGGATGATTTCGCAGGGCACTGGGGAAACGGACCATTATGCACCCGGGAGTCGGCGATTTTCGACTCGAAGCGCACAAATTCAAGATCGATCAGGATTTGTGCATTTTCATGACTGTAAATTCATTTCCATGGCAGATAAATTGGCGATTAACTACCGGTGATAACAAAGACGACGCAACGATGATCCGATTCTGCGCACTTTTTACTATGCGCTGATCGCCTGCAATGGCTATATGCTCCGCGAGATCCTGGCTCGAATGATTCCCAAAATGGGAAAGAGCCGCATGCGCCATCTTTTGGCGTCTATTTACGTCCTTTGAATGTTGACATAACTTGTCGTCTTCCGGATACTCTCTTTATTGCAAGCGAACGATTCTCGAGTTCCGGGCTGATGAAACTCCCGGCTTTCCCCAATTAGCGTAAGTTGGAATCGCACGCCCCCGTCGGGTGCCTGAACAAGCTGCTGGTTGTACATTGACGTTCACGGTAAGGGAGCTCCAAGTGCGGCGTTCCACAGCTCACTGCACAATCGGAGTCTTCTTTTAGAGCTCGACCATGGGCGTGCGGTTCCGGGCCCCCAGCCCACCCTATTGCTGGTACCTGCTGAAGGGAGAACACGCCATGGTTAACAACTGCGCTAACCCGGGTTGCGGAAAGCCTCTCCATTACCTGAGAGAAGGCCGAATCTACATCTTCGACGCCTCGGCCAGTGCTGCCGAGCCGGGCGCCAAGCGCCTGCGCCATCTCGAACACTTCTGGCTCTGCGGCGTCTGCGTTGAAGCCATGATGCTTATCCAGGACGCTGCGGGAGGCGTCCGCGTGGTACCTCGGCCTGCTGCCATCCGCGACCGCGAAGAGTTTGCGCGAGCCATCGGGATCTGACCTTTCCGTAAACATCTAAAGACGCGGCCCTCCCTGACGGCAGGCGCTCCGTGTGACGGCGGAGCGCCTGTCGTCGTCTTGCAGGAGATACCCCGTTTCGGGCAATCTGGCAGTCAGGTCTGCCGATGCACCGCATTTACAATCCGGCGCCACCACTGGCTTCTCTGGTGCGCTGCTTCTGGTATTGGGAAGGCGCGCCGCAGCCGCACAGGCGGGAACGGCTGATGCCCAACGGCGAAGCCTCCATCGTCTTTAATCTCCGCGATGAAGAAATGCGCCTTTACGATGCCGATCAGCCTGAGCGCTTCGTCTCCTGTGGCGTTGCCGGGATCACTGGCGCCCGGACGAACTGCTTTGCCATCGACACCGCTACCGAAGACCGCGTTATCGGCATCCAGTTCCACGCTGGCGGAGCTTTTCCCTTTTTCCGCGAGCCCGCCGGTGAAATCGCTAACCAGTCAGCTCCGCTGGACGACCTGTGGCGCGGCGTGGCCGGCGAAATCCGCGAGCAGCTGCTGGCGGCGCCGACGCCCGACGCGATGTTCGCGGTTTTGGAGCGGAGTCTGCTCCAGCAGCTGGTGCGCCCGCCTGAGCTTCATTCGGCCATCGAGTTTGCCCGCCATCGAATCTGCGCCGCGCCGCACCTGGCCACCGTTTCCGGAGTAACGGAGCGCATCGGGCTCAGCCAGCGCCGCTTCATTGAACTGTTTCGCGATCAGATTGGTCTGGCCCCCAAGGCTTTTTGCCGGGTTCGCCGCTTCCAGCGCGTGCTCGAGGCCGTCCACCGGCGCAAAGCTGTCGACTGGGTTCAGGTTGCGCTTGACGGCGGCTATTACGACCAGGCTCACTTCATCCATGACTTTCAGGGCTTCGCTGGCCTGACGCCATCTGCCTATCTTGCCGCGGCCACTGAGCATCTGAACCACGTGCCCATGGTTTAGATTCGGTTCACTGTCAGCGACGGAACAGGAACGGGTTGAGAACCTGCACCGGGAAAGGCTGAAAGTCCCTGACATTGCGGGTGACGACGGTGAGCCCCTTCACTTTTGCAGTTGCAGCGATCATCGCGTCCTCAAACAGATCATTGGATTTGCCCGCCATCAGCCTCGCCCATTCACGAAAGACGGCGGTGTCCAGCGGAATGACCTCGAAGGTGGCGGGAACGTCGTCAATCCATGCTTCGATCTCTGCCGCCTTCGCAGGATCCTGCCGGCGCGTGCGCTCTGCACCTGCCTGCAGCTCACCCAGCGTAAATGCGCAGATAAATGTCTCACTTTTCGAAACGCTGTCTAACCAGGCAATCACTGCGCCGTGCGGCCTTGGTTTTCGCAGTTCCGAGATCACATTCGTATCGAGCAGATACACTTATTCGATCTCAACTCTGCGACGGCGGACCCGTCCACGTGGTGGGATCAGTTCTGCAAGATCATCAATCCGCGGCGCAGGCGCCAGAAGCCAGTCCTTCAAAGTCGGCCGCGCCGCCGCTTTGAGTCTGCGCCACTCTTCAATGGGGACCACCACGGCTGTTTCGACTCCACGCCTCGTTACCACCTGTGGCCCTTTTTTCAGGCTGGCTTCAATCAGTTCGCTGAAACGAGCCTTTGCATCCTGCAGTTGCCATGTGGGCAAATCCGGCTTCTGACTAGTCATCTCACTAGTCAGATTACAGCTATCTGCTGATCCGGTCAAATTTTTACAATCCTCATCGTCCTGTGACGCCTCACAATGGTTTCGTTCTTCGGAGGAACTTTGATGTCACCCGTTCAACCCATTCCTGCTGGCTACCACAGCGTTCAGCCCTACCTTTACCCGCGCGGCGCTGCCCAGGCCATCGAGTTCTACAAGAACGCCTTCGGCGCCACGGAAATCATGCGAATGCCGGCTGCGTCCGACGGCCGCATTATGCACGCCGAAGTCCGCATTGGCGACTCGGTGGTGATGCTCGCTGACGAACATCCGGAGATTCAAGCCTGGTCGCCTGCGCACTTTGGCGGTGCAACTTCGAGCCTGCTGCTCTACGTCGAGAACTGCGATGCGGTTTACAAACAGGCTCTGGCTGCCGGCGCCAAGAGCGTCCGCGAGCCCGCCGATCAGTTCTATGGCGATCGCATGGCCGGCGTCGAAGATCCCTTCGGCCACCAATGGTGGATTGCGACCCACATCAGGGATGTTTCGCCCGAAGAGATGAAGACCGCTTTGGAGCCAGCCTCATGACCCCTGCAGATTTTCGCCATCTCGCCCTCAGCTTTGCCGGAGCCGAAGAGCGCGAGCACATGCACCACCCTGACTTCCGCGTTGGCGGCAAGATATTCGCGACGCTGGCGTATCCGGACGAAAGCTACGGCATGGTGAAGCTGTTTCCGGATCAGCAGGCCGAATTTGTCGCCACCGATCCTGACGTATTTACGCCGGTGAAAGGCGCGTGGGGCAAAAAAGGTGGCACGCTCGTTCGGCTCAAAACTGCCACGAAGGAACGAGTCCGCGAAGCGCTTTCAGCTGCATGGGAAAACGCCCGAGCAAAAAGTCCTGCGGCCGGCAGCGAGAGTCCTGCAGCCGGCAGCCACACAGCCGTTTCGAAACGGCTGTCCGGCTCCATGAAGAAGCGTCCGGCGAAAAAGAGCGCCTGAGTTAGACTTCGCGCCGGCCCTCGAGCGCGCGTGTCATCGTGACTTCGTCGGCGTACTCGATGTCGCTGCCAGCCGGCACACCAGTCGCGATGCGCGTAATCTTCACGCCCGAGCCGCGCAACAGATCGGCCAGCCAGCTCGCGGTTGCCTCGCCTTCGACAGTCGGCGACGTGGCCAGAATCACTTCGTCGAGCTCGCCGCGGCTGGCGCGCGCCGCGAGGTTCTGGACGCGGAGATGTTCCGGCCCCACGCCGTGCAGTGGCGAAAGCGTGCCGTGCAGCACGTGGAAGACGCCATTCCACGAGCGCGTCTTCTCGATGGTTCCGATGTTCGTAGGTTCCTCCACCACACAAACCAGACGCTGATTGCGCGTCGGGCTGGCGCAGTAGAGGCACGGATCGACATCGGTGATGTTGTTGCAGACGGAGCAAAGCCGCAGACGCTGCTTCACCTCGCGAATTGCGGTCGACAGCGCCTCAGCGTCCCCGTCGTCGGAGCGCAGGATATGAAACGCCAGGCGCTGTGCGGATTTGCTTCCAATCCCCGGCAGCTTGCGCAGTTCCTCAATCAGCCGCGCCATCGGTTTTGCGAATCGTGACAAGCGTGGCCCCTTTTATCTGGCTGCCGCTACGGTTTGCGGCGCGGCGGCAGCCTTCGCGGTTCGTCCTTCGCGCACGGCGCGCGCGAGCTCACCGAGCAGCACGCGGGTTTCATCCCAGCCGATGCACGCGTCGGTGATGCTTTGCCCGTAGACCAGCTCGCGGCCGGGTTCAAGTTTTTGCGCGCCGGCGACCAGATTGCTCTCCAGCATCACGCCGACGATGCGCCGGTTGCCCGCAGCGATTTGATTCGCCACGTCGCGACAAACTGCGGGTTGCTTCCTGTGATCCTTGCCGCTGTTGGCGTGGCTGCAGTCGATCATCACGCGTGCCGGCAATCCTGAGGCCTCCAGCAACCGGCAGGTTTCATCAACCGACTTCGCATCGTAATTCACCGTTTGGCGGCCGCCGCGCAGAATGATGTGGCAATCGGCGTTGCCGGCGGTGAACAGAATCGCCGACTGGCCGTACTTGGAGTGGCCGAGAAACGTGTGCGGATGACTCGCGGAGAGAATGGCCTCGATGGCGATTTGCACGTTGCCCGAGGTTCCGTTCTTAAATCCAACCGGACAGGAAAGGCCTGAAGCCAGCTCGCGATGGCCCTGGCTCTCGATGGTGCGCGCGCCGATTGCGCCCCAGCTGACCAGCTCGGCGACGTACTGCGGCGAGATCATATCGAGAAATTCGGTGCCTGCCGGAACGCCCATTTCCGCCAGGTCGAGCAGCAGACGGCGCGCCAGCCGCAGGCCGTCGTTGATGCGGAAAGACTCGTCGAGAAACGGATCATTGATGAGTCCTTTCCAGCCAAGCGTGGTGCGCGGCTTTTCGAAGTAGACGCGCATGACGATGCGCAGGTCCTGTGCAAACTCCGCCATCACTTCTTTCAGATGGCGCGCGTAGTCGCGAGCCGCGTTCGGATCGTGGATGGAGCACGGTCCGGCGACGATGAGCAGACGGTGATCGCGGCCCTGCAAAATGTCAACGATCTCGTGGCGCGCATGGAAGACGGTCGCCGACGCCGCTTCGGTCACCGGCATTTCCTCTTCGAGAAAAACCGGCGGCAAAACGACCCGCGTCCCGCGGATTCTTAAATCATCGGTGCGATAGAACATGTTTCCTGTCTCAGTGTAAGGCCTTGCCGGCGACGGCCGCCTTGCGGTGGTCCTATGATCGGCTGATGAAGCTGTTGGCAGCGCTGGTGCTGGTCGCGCACCTGGCCTGGATTCTGTGGGTCGTCTTCGGCGCGCTGGCCACGCGCGGCCGTCCGTGGCTGACCGGTTTCCATATTGCATCGATCGTTTGGGGCATCATTGCGGAAGTTGGTCCGTGGTCGTGCCCGCTGACGGTGCTCGAAGAACGATTTGAATCTGCGGCTGGCGCGCCTTCTTATGCCGGCGATTTCCTCGTCCATTATCTTGACGCCGTCGTCTATCCGAGGATTCCGGTTAGCGTGATCATTGGTTGCGCGGTTGCGGTCTGCGGCGCGAACCTGGTGATCTACTTAATAAGGATGGTGCGCGCGCTGCGACAGACTTCAGGCAACGGGCAGTAGCAGTCGCGACAATCATCCCCCCTCCCCCCATCAACTTTTTGACAAGTATTTGATTTTCCAGCGCTTACAATTTTCTACTTAGGGTCAGTTGATTCAATTGATTGAAAAGAGATCAATTAAGAAGAGCCTCTTCTTCAGCAGCCAGCGGTCAGCGGTCAGCGGTCAGCGGTCAGCGGTCAGCGGCTAGAGATTGCAGGCAACAGGCGGTAGGCAACAGGCAAGTGGCCGGTCGCGACATTCATCCCCTCCCCCATCAACTTTTTGACAAGTGTCTGATTTTCCAGCGCTTACAATTTACGACTTAGGGTCAGTTGATTCAATTGATTGAAACGAGATCAATTAAGAAGAGCCTCTTCTTCAGCAGCCAGTTGCCAGTTGCCAGCAGCCAGCGGCCAGCAGCTAGAGACTACGGGCAACAGGCAGTAGCCTGTCGCGACATTCATCCCCTCCCCCCATCAACTTTGTGACAAGTGTCTGATTTTCCAGCGCTTACAATTTCCGACTTAGGGTCAGTTGATTCAATTGATTGAAAAGAGATCAATTAAGAAGAGCCTCTCCTTCAGCGGTCAGCGGTCAGCGGTCAGCGGTCAGCGGCCAGCAAAGCCAGAAGCCAGCTGCCAGTAACTGGCGGTCAGTCACCAGTAATGGAAAAAGACCGCACGAGGCGGCCTTTTTTCTTTTTCTATCTATAAGTTCAGTATATCACGCTGAGGGATAAATCGCGCCAACTTTCCTTCGCTCGTATGGCGTGTAAGTGGCATGTTATGAGGGGTCATTACTTTGGATTTTGGGCTCCCCTCTTGACAGATTTTCCACAAAACGGCCAGAGAGCCAGTTGGGCCTGATTGGCGGGTCTCAGGGCGCTGGCGCGACGGTAGCGTCGAAGACACCGGTTTCGATGGTCGAGGCGTGTTTCATCTGGACGAAGATGCGGTAGCGGCCGGGGGTAGGGAATCCGTAGGGAAAGCTGACGGTGGAGGGCAAGTGGTCGCTGGGCGCTTCCATGTTCATCGTCATGGCAGGCATCTGGGACGCGTCCATGCTTGACATGGCGTTGGCTCGGGAGCGCCCTGGGGCCGGGTTTGCGGGACGGGGGCTGCCGGGGCGGGGCTCGGGATTGCAGGCGAGCTGGAGTTGGCGGCGTCGTTTTCATTTTGGGCGATCATGAGCGCGGCCATGGCGACGGTTCCGGAGGGATGGATGTGGGCAAAGACGGTGCCGTCATCTTTGACGAAGGCGGCATGGCCGAGCATGCCCATGTAGAGTGCGGTGTCCTGGGCGGGTTGGCCGCGCGGGTCGAGCAGGGTGAAGCTGAAGTCGATGGGGGCGCGCGCGGTGAGGGATGTGGGCTTGTTCCAGACCATGGTGTAGCCGTCGGGTAGCTGGAAGCGCGTTGTGGTGGGGTTGGCGGTGGAGACGGGAGTGGCCTGGCCTTCGGCGTCGTCGCCGAGGAGCGGACGGCCGCTGATGGCGGGAAGGTCGGCGGTCGCGACCATGGTTTCCGGAAAGCCGCTGGAGTGAACAACGTCGGCGTAGAGGCGGTAGTCGCCTGCAGGAACGGTGGGCAACGGCAGCGTGAATTCGTCGCTGGCGACGGGCTCAGGGTGGAGGTGGAAGACCACGTCCATTTGGGGCCAGCGAATCATGTAGAGATGCATGAGGTGGTTGTGGTCGGGGATGAAGTTACCGGTGCGATGAGCGCCGAGCCAGCCGGGATCTTTGAGTTTGAGGTCGAGGATGTTGCCGGATGCGAGGCTGGCGTCCATGGCGAGGGGCTTGTAGATCTGCTGAGCGTAGCCGGCAGCTTCGGACTTCCACCACCAATTGCCGAGAATGACGCCAGTGACGAGCAGGGCGAAGGCGACGGTCATGGCGATGACTGCGCTGCGGCGGCGCTGTGGGGTTACGGGGGCGCCGGGGGTGAGCTGGGCTTCGCGAGCGGCCGCGCCGACGATGCCGGTCATGCCAAGGACGAGGATGACGCCCAGAATGGCCAAAAAGACGCCGAGGCCGCGCTGCATGGGTCGCGTACCGGAGGCCGCGGCGGGGAGTGGAACGCTGAAGACGCCGTGGCCCTGGTCGCCATCGACGGCGATGCGGATTTGCCAGGAACCCGGCGCCATGATCCAGAGCTGGCCGGTGAACCAGGTGGAGTCGGAGGTAGGGGTCTTCATGGCGTCGGGCGTGGGCGGATGCTTCGAGGCTTCGCCGACGAGGGCAAGGGGCGTGATGGAGATGTGGTGGACGCCGGACGAGATGGCGCGGACGTCGACTTCAGCGACGCCGGGAATGACGAAGGGTGGGCGGATGACGACAGAGAGCTTGTAGGGTCCGGCCGAGCCCTCGGCGTAGACGTCTGGGCTGCCGACGTGGGCGTGGGCGATGGGGGTCAGGAGCAAAGCTGAAAGAAGGATGAACAGAAACCTGGGTTTCGCGGGTTTCCCGGAATGGGAATTCTCAAAATGGAACGCAAGGATGGTACTTCGGAGTGGAGGATGGAAGATTGGTGGTTGAATTTCGGTCGGCGAAGGCGTTCGCTTCTTGCTGTGGGGTGAACCTGGCGCGGAGGCAAAGAGGGCGGGACGTTTCCCAAAACGGGATTTTTCAAAATGGGACGGGGGGATGGTACTTCGGAGCGGAGACGGCGTGTTTGGTTGTTGAATCTCGGCTCGCAGAGGCGTTCGCTTCTTGCTATGGGGTGAACCTGGCCGAAAATCGATTTTTGGGGCTTCCATCGGCGGAGCTTTCACCATGGGTGTCTCCTCAGCTTTCCATCTTGCGCATTGAGTCGGGGCGTCGTTGAGGGGATCATTGCTGGACCTCGCGCATTGAGTCGGGGCGTCGTTGAGGGGATCATCGCTGGACCTTGCCCATTGAGTCGGGGCGTCGTTGAGGGGATCATCGCTGGACCTTGCGCATTGAGTCGGGGCGTCGTTGAGGGGATCATTGCTGGATCTTGCGCATTGAGTCGGGGCGTCGTTGAGGGGATCATTGCTGGACCTCGCGCATTGAGTCGGGGGTCGTTGAGGGGATCATTGCTGGACTTGCGCATTGAGTCGGGGCGTCGTTGAGGGGATCATTGCTGGACCTCGCGCATTGAGTCGAGGCGTCGTTGAGGGGATCATCGCTGGACCTTGCGCATTGAGTCGGGGCGTCGTTGAGGGGATCATTGCTGGACTTGCGCATTGAGTCGGGGCGTCGTTGAGGGGATCATTGCTGGACCTCGCGCATTGAGTCGGGGCGTCGTTGAGGGGATCATCGCTGGACCTTGCGCATTGAGTCGGGGCGTCGTTGAGGGGATCATTGCTGGACCTTGCGCATTGAGTCGGGGCGTCGTTGAGGGGATCATCGCTGGACCTTGCCCATTGAGTCGGGGCGTCGTTGAGGGGATCATCGCTGGACCTTGCGCATTGAGTCGGGGCGTCGTTGAGGGGATCATTGCTGGACCTTGCGCATTGAGTCGGGGCGTCGTTGAGGGGATCATTGCTGGACCTCGCGCATTGAGTCGGGGGTCGTTGAGGGGATCATTGCTGGACTTGCGCATTGAGTCGGGGCGTCGTTGAGGGGATCATTGCTGGACCTTGCGCATTGAGTCGAGGCGTCGTTGAGGGGATCATCGCTGGACCTTGCGCATCCAGTCGCGGCGTCGTTGAGGCGGTCACCGCTGGACCTTGCGCATCCAGTCGCCACGCCGTTGAGGCGATCACCGCTGCGCGTTGCGCATCCAGTCGCCGCGTCGTTGAGGCGATCATCGCTGGACCTTGCGCATCCAGTCGCCGAGCAGGAAGCCGAGCCAGATGCTGATGATGGCGTAGACCGCGGCCCAGGCGAGGCCCTTGAAGAGGTCGAGGCCACTCTGCAGATGGAGGAAGTGGCGGGTGACTTCGGCGGACCAGGGAGGGGTGCTGTAGTCGATGTATCCGGCGCCAAAGAAACGGTTTTTTGCCGCGGGGCTCATGAGGAAGCTGGCGAAAGGCCACTCGGCTGCGATGAGAGTGAGGACGAAGATTGGGCCGCTGACGAGGGAGAGCAGGATCTTGTTCCGCTCGCCATAGCGGCGCCAGAGCAGATCGAGGGCGATGGCGGGAACGATGAGGAGGATGGGGAAGGGCGGCGGAATGAACTGCGTGACCGGCGTGAAGACCGGACCGAGCTTGGGCGCGGCGGGGAAGAGCGGCAGGATCAGGATGAATCCGATGATTACCAGCGAGTAAATGGCGCAGATGATGGTGCAGGCCCAGCGATGGCGGCAGGCCTTCCACATGGCGGCGAAGTAGAGCGGGACGCCGAGGGCGATGGAGACGTAGGGGCCGGAGTTGTGGAGTTCGAGGTCCCAGGTGTACTCGATGCGGAAGAACATGGTGAGGACCATCATGAGTCCGCAGATGTAGAGCATGAGCCACTGGAGGGCGGGTTCGGGAGTGGCATCGCGGTTCATGCGGGCGAGGATGAGGAGGAGCGCGCCGATTTCGACACCGAAGATGCCGAGCATGAGCAGGGTGTGGGGCGGGGAGACGATTTTGACGTCGAGCCCATAGGCGTTGTGCCACCAGTTATCGAAGGGTGCGGAGGTGAGCATCGCGATACCACCCCAGGCGGCGATGAAGGCGCCAAGCGGACCGCGAAAACCGAAGACATGAACTGAGGAAGCGGCCAGTTCTGAGGTGGGCGCGAAGGTGGAACGGAGAATGAGGTAGCCGCAGGAGATGGCGGCGAGCACGCCACACATATAGATGGCGAGGTGCGCGGGGGTCCAGAAGGTATCGCGGCCGATGGAGCGGTGCCAGGAGACGTCCCAGTGGGCGCCGATGGTCACTGAGGTGACGGCGAGGGCGGCGCACCAGAGATACCAGGGAATGGGTGCGGATTTCTTCGCGGTAACAGGCCCGGTCCAGCTGCGGGTGGCTGTGGCCATGGGGACCTCCGTTCAGACAGGTTACAGGGAGCAGGTTACAGGGAGCAGGGGACAGGGTACAGGGTACAGGGTGCAGGGTGCAGGGTACAGGGTGGAGGGAACAGGGTGCGGGTTACAGGGTGCAGGGTGCAGAAGGCAGGAGGCAGGAGGCGCGAGAGAGGGCGCGGCATTAGTGGACCGACACGTGAACAGGGAAGCGCGAACGGCTAACTGAGAACTGACAGCTGAGCACTGATAACTGAGCTACTCGGGCAGATGGATGGCGCCGTCGGCGGCAATGGGGAAAGAAGGATTCCAGGCGACTTCCCAGGCGAAGTTGTCGGGATCGGCGAAGTAGCCAGAGTAGCCGCCCCAGAAAGCCTCCTGCGCGGGTTTGAGGATCCTGCCACCGGCCGATTGAGCTTCGGCGATGACTTTATCGACCTCGGCGCGGGTGCGCGCATTGAAGGAAATCGTGAATCCGGGAAAGCCCTGGCCTTCGGGGGCGAGGTTGGCGTCTTTCGCAAGCTCGGCGCGGGAGTAGAGAGCAAGGATCATCCCGCGGGCCTCGAAGAAGGTGATGGCGTCGTTGCTGGCCGAGGAGGCTCGCCAGCCGAGGCGCTCGTAGAATTTGCGGCTGCGTGCGAGGTCGGTGACGCCGAGGGTGAGGATGCTGACGCGCTGCTCCACTCTCAGGATTGTACGGGGAACGCTGTGAAGCGGGGGACGGCGGGGGGTTGCATTCAGCGGGGGTTAATTCGGGCGGATGGGGACGGGCATTCCAGCCAGGTGAAGCCAACCTTAAGATGGGTAACGGAGTTCCTACGGAATGGGACAGGCGTGTGCGGGCGAGGGGTCGAAGAGGCCAGCGCGCCAGACAGACAGTCCATCGGTTCCATTCCGTTTCATTCAGTTTTGTTCACCGGGAAACCAAAGAGGAGTTACGAGATGAGAAACACGATTGCATGTTTCGCCGCCGGGATACTGGCGGCAGCGACCTGCGCACCGGCGATCGCGCAGGACAAGGCAGATAACGAGCTGGACCAGGCAACAACGATCATTCACGAGCTGACAGGTCCGGAGTCAACGGCGGGGATTCCGGATGCGATCCTGCGCAACGCGAAGTGCGTTGCGGTGGTGCCGAAGATGCTGAAGGCCGGTTTCGTGGTGGGCGCGCAGCATGGCGACGGCGTGGCGACCTGCCGCACAGCTGACGGACGGTGGAGTCCACCGGCTCCGTTCCAGCTGTCGGGTGCGAGTTTTGGCGCGCAGATCGGCGGCGAGGAGCAGGGTTACGTGATGATGATCATGAACGACCGCGGACTGCAGGCGCTGGAGTCAGGGCACTTCAAGATTGGCGCGGGCGTGGACGCGGCGGCCGGGCCTGTGGGACGCGAGGCTTCGGGCTCGGTGGCGGTGAATGCATCGATCCTGACCTACTCGCGCGCAAAGGGCGCTTACATTGGCGCGACGCTGCAGGGCGCTGAGTTCAATCAGGATCACGGCCGCACGAAGGAGCTGTATGGCGATGTCGCTCCTTTCAACGCGATCCTGAACGGCCATGTGCAGATGCCGGATGCAGGAGCGGCGCGGCGCTTTGTGCGTACCATCAACAACGCGACGGAGAGAGCGAGCCAGTAAGAAGAGCAGAGTTTAGAGTTTAGGGATCAGAGTTTAGCGGGCTTCGGGGCGCGGAGGTTATGCACTTCGAAGCCCGCAGTTTTTTGGAAAAGGAGAGTTTAGAGTTTAGGGATTAGAGTTTCGCGGGCTTCGGAACGCAGAGGCAGAGTTTAGAGTTTAGGGATTAGAGTTTAGCGGGGCTTCGCCTTTACTGAACTCTAAACTCCAGCCTTTACCAACCCCTAAACTCCAGCCTTTTACTAATCCCTAAACTCTAATATCTAATCCCTGTTCTTATCCCTGGACGGAGACACCGGCGAACGAGAGGAGAAACACTCCTCGCACCGGCTGGCCGAACCACTGGGCAGGTTGGAAGCGGCTGGAGAGAAGAAAGGTCTCAAGCTCTGCCCGGGTTTCCGGATCGCCGGAGCCGGAGACGATGTCGTAGTCGTAGACGCGGCCCTGGGGGTCGACGTAAACCTCGACCGTGACGGGGGTCCCCTTGCCGGAGACGGTTCCGGAATCGACCGCGGAGTAAAGGAAGTGCGGACCGCTGGCCATGCCGACGGGCTCGTCGCGGGCCGAAGCGGGCTCGGGAGTGACGAAGGCTCCGATCAGGAGGGTCATGGTGCCGACCAGTACCAGGGAACTGGCGAGGCCTGCCGATGCGTGGAGCAGGAAAGGAGCAATGGAGTTTTGCCAGCGCACCTTCCAGCTGGCGAGCGCGTTGCGGGGCGTGCGCGAGCGCTCCTGAGAGAGTGCGACGCGGATGCGCAGAGCCAGGTCGGCGGGAGGACGCGCGGGACCGAGAGCAGCGAGAGACTGCTGGGTGGCGCGCCACGCATCGAACTCGGAGTTGCAACGGGCGCAGGCGGACAGGTGCCGGGCGACGGACTGCATAGCAACGCCGCTGATGTTTCCGTCGAGATAGTCGGAGAACAGGGATCGGGTGGAGCGGCACGAACTCATATGGCCTCCTCAGCGGGGCGAGCGCGCGGGACAGACGCCGGCGTTGGCCTGCGGCTGGCGGCTTCCATGTAAGGCGCCAAAAGATTCTTGAGGTGGGCACGGCCGCGCATGAGGCGCGACTTCACGGTTCCGAGATTGGCGTTGAGGATCTCGGCGATCTCCTCGTAGCCGAAGCCTTCGATGTCACGCAGGACGAGCACGGTGCGGAACGGGTCTGGAACCTCGCGGATGGCAGCTTCGACGCGGGCTGCGATCTCAGATTGCGCGGCGGCATCGAAGGGCGATTCATGCGTGTCGACGAGGGAGTCGACGGGGCTCGAGTGCTGCTCGTCGCTGCCAGCGTCGATGGTGACCTGCTGGCGCTCGTGGCGGCTCCACCAGCGGCGCTGGTTAAGCGCTTCGTGAAGCGCGATGCGATAGACCCAGGTGCGCAGGCTGGCTTCACCATGAAAGTGGCCGATGCCGCGAAAGATTTTGACGAAGACGTCCTGGGTGATGTCGGCAGCGTCGGCGGGGTTGGGAAGGACGCGGTAGATGAGGCTGTAGAGGGGTTGCTGATAGCGGGCGATGAGCCAGGCAAAGGCTTCCTCGGACCCCGCTTTCAGCTGCTCGACGATCGCAGCTTCTTCGGGACGAACACCGACGACGCCTGCCAGATTTCCCACGGCCGTGCCCGCCTGCACCCTGCTCTCCTTTCAAGCCTAACAGGATTTGCACTGTTCCCATAAGGCTTTTGCGGGGCCGGGCGCGCCGGGTTGGGCGCGCCGTGTTCCCGTTCCGGACACCTTCCGTTCCGGATACCGGTACCTCGCTCACTCTGAACCGTTAGACACACGAATGGCATGGAGAGTTCCCAGTTGGGTTCGCGAGTCGATTACTGCGGTGTGGAGGGGTTGGGGGAGCTAGCCGGTTTCTGGGCCGTGGAAGTCGGCTTCTTTGTGGCGGTTGGCTTCTTTTTCGGCTTGGCGTCGGCGGGGCCATCATCGACCACGTTGGTGGTGACGGGAGCGCGCTGGACGACGGCAGCTTTGGCCATGGCGGCGCGGATCTGGACGAGCTGCGACTGCTGAGACTGGGACGCGTTCAGGATGGAGTCGCCAAGGGTGCCGCGTGCGGATTCCAGCGTGGAGAGCGCAGCCTGCAGGGACTGGGCTTCCTGGTCGGAGGCAGCGAGATTGGCGGTGAGGACGACGCGGAGCAGCGTGTCGTAGAGTGCATCGACGTTGCGGTAGACGGCGAAGGCCGCGGGGATGGAGCCAGGCGCAGCGTCGGCCTGCTGGAGCAGGCCGGCGAGGGTTCCGTTGAGGTCGCGCTGGATGGAGGAGACGTCCTGATCGGCGGCGGACTTGACTTCGTTGGGCGCCTTCCAGCGTTTGACACTAATGCTCGAGAGCGATTGTCCGACCTGGGAGAGGGCAGGACGCAGCGTTGCCGAGGTCGTGATGGCCGGGTCGCCGGCACCGCCGCTGGGGCCGGACGGAGGGGTGGCGCTTTGGGCCGAAACGGACCAGGAAAGGGTGGCGGCGAGCAGCGCCATCGAGACGCGGGAAAGCAACATATGCCGAGGACGATGCGGCCGGTGGGCGTGCGGTTGCCAGGCGGCGCGCGGGACACGGCGACGATGGCACCAAAGTGCCGTGAGGGGTGCGTGGGTTTCGTTGACGAATGGTTCCCGCTCCATGAGAATAAGATAATCCTTCCTGTGGGCCTGTGGCGCAGCTGGGAGCGCGCTTCCATGGCATGGAAGAGGTCGTCGGTTCGATCCCGACCAGGTCCACCAGCCTTCGCCCTCCACAGGAGGGCTTCGGCTCGGCATGCCAGCATGAATTATTCGACGAGCCCTACCCAGCCTTCGCCCTCCAAAGGAGGGCTTCGGCTCGGCGTGCCAGCTTGAATTATTCGACGAGCTCGAGTGCTGGCATGCCGCGCCGTAGCTATAGCGAAGGCGGGACCCAGATGAAATACGTCTACACTCTTGAGAGCCTCGCTGAAGAGCAGCACTTCTATACGGGTATCACCGACGATCTGGACGCGAGACTGTTGAAGCACAATGCAGGCGCGGTAACTCATACTTCTAAGTTTCGCCCCTGGCGTATCAAGAGCTATATCGCATTTGCAGATGAAACTCGCGCAATTGCCTTTGAGAAATATTTGAAGTCGGGATCGGGACGCGCTTTTGCCAAAGCACGGCTGTAGGCTATACAGCTCAATAACGCTCGCCTGTTCGCTCATGCGCATTACTCATAACGAATCGCCTGAATTGGGTCGAGGGCGGCGGCGCGGCGCGCTGGCAGCCAGCAGGCTACGAGGCCCACTGTGGCGAGCACGGTTGCGACGGCGATGAAGACCAACGGGTCGGTAGAGGAAACGCCGATGGGCAGGTGGGCCATGAGGCGGGCTGCGGGAAAAGCCGCGGCCAGGCCGAGGCCGAGACCGGCGACAATCTGCCAGAGTCCGCGACGCATGACCAGCAGCATGATGTTGCGCAGGCTCGCGCCGAGGGCGATGCGGACGCCGATTTCCTGGGTGCGCTGGCTGGCAGCCTGGGCCAGTACCGCATAAATGCCGACCGATGCCATCAGCAGCGCGATGAACGCGAATCCCACGAAGATTTTGCTGAAGAGGTGCAGATACCAGGTTTGGTGCTCGACGGCTTTGTCGAGGATGAAGACGTCGCGCAGGGGAAGATCCTGGTCGAGACTCTGGACGGCGGCACGGACGGCGG
Organism: uncultured Acidobacteriaceae bacterium; assembly: GCA_963788905.1. GTDB lineage: Bacteria > Acidobacteriota > Terriglobia > Terriglobales > Acidobacteriaceae > Palsa-343. The sequence continues at coordinate 595,694 of CAWBIO010000005.1, read as the reverse complement.
CTGTGGGATTGGCAGTGGACTCGACGACGAGCGAGGTGCCAGCCCAGTCTTCCTGCTGCAGAGGCACGAAGAGCAGAGGTTTGGGGTTGGGATCGCTTGGGTCCTGCACGAGGTTCGCGGAAACGCCGACGACGGTGATCCAGTCACCGGGTTTGCCGTCGTCGTCAAACAGGCGGAAGCGCTTGCCGAGGGCGGACTGGCCCGGCCAGAAATGGTCGGCCATATCGCGGGTAAGAATTGCCGCCTGGTGGCTGGCGGTTCCGTCGGTTGCGTTGAAGTCGCGCCCAACCAGCAGCGGAAGCCGGACGACGCCAAGGTAGCCTGGCGAGGCAGCGACGAAGGAAACGACGGGTCGATGCGCGGGATCGTTAACCGGGGCGTGCTCGATTTCGACGGGACTCTGCGGGGCGCCGAGTCCGGGAGGGTTTGATACCAGAGTCGCGCCGCCGACGCCAGGAATCGCGCGCAGGCGTGGCAGTAGCTGATCGTAGAAGCGCTGGCGGGCGGCATTGTCTTTGTAGCGCTCCTCCGGGAGCATGATTCCGGCGACCATGAGCTGGTTGGAGGGCACCGACCGGTTGGTTTCGATTGTCTTGAGCAGGCCGCGGACGAAGATTCCTGCGCCGGTGAGGAGCACAAGAGTGAGCGCGAACTGGAAGACGACCAGGCCGGCGGCAAGCCATCCACCGCGATGGCGGCCGATGCTGCGGGCGCCTTCCTGAAGGACCTGGTTGAGGTCGGGGCGGGAGACACGCAGCGCGGGCGCGATGCCGAAAAGGAGTCCGCTGAGGATGCAGAGCGCGGCGAAGTAGCCGAAGACCGCGTAGTCCATGGTGAACTGCACCCAGTAAGGACGGCCGACGTTGGAGGTGGCCAGATCGAACCAGTGGACGCCGAAGAAAGCCAGGGCGAGGCCAAGCGCGCCGCCGAGAAGGCTGAGCAGCAGGCTTTCAATGAGCAGCTGGCGAACGACGCGCCAGCGGGATGCGCCGAGAGCGGCGCGGATGGACATCTCGCGCTGGCGGGCAACGGCGCGGCTGAGCATCATGTTGGCGACGTTGGCGCAGGCGATGAGGAGCACGAAGCCCACCGAAGCCAGCATGAGCAGGAAAACCATCTGGATGTTGCCGCCGTTGTAGCGCTCATGAAAGGACAGCGCCATCGCGGTCGTGTTCTTGTCGGTGGCCGAGTACTGCTGAGCGAGACGCTGGGCGATGCCGGCGAGTTCTGTATTCGCGGTGGGCAGGCTGACGCCGGGCCGGAGGATGCCGAAGACCTGGAGCTGGTGGTTATCGCGCTTGAGATCGTTGGGCGTGGGAATGATGGGCATCCAGAGATCGACGGTGGTCGGGAACAGGAAGCCTTTGGGCATGACGCCGATGATGGTGGCGGGCTTCTCGTTGACGCGCACCAGGCGGCCGATGACGGAGGGTGAACTGGAATAGCGTTCCTGCCAGACGGTGTAGCCGATCATCAGCGCCGGTGCGGCGCCGGATTGCGCGTCGGTGGGGAGGAAGTCGCGGCCCAGAACCGGATGGATGTGCAGCATGGAGAAGATGCCGGTGGTGGCGCGCTCCAGGTGGTACGACTGTGGCGGATTGCCGGGCTCACCGAGAACGCCTTCCTGGTCGCTGGCTCCTTCGAGGGCTTCGAAGGAATGAGCCTGGGCGCGGTAGTCGAGCAGATCGGGATAGGACAGGCGATCGTCGCCATTGCCGGGCACGCGGGAGGTGACCGCGACGAGGCGCGACCCGCCGGGAACAGGCACCGGTTTCAGCAGGGCCGCATTGACGATCGTGAAGACCATCGTATTAAGGCCAATGCCCAGGGCGAGGGTGACGACGACGGCCAGGCAGAACCAGGCGTGGGAGCGGATCATGCGCAGGGCAAAGCGAAGGTCGGAGGCCATGACGAAATATTACGGAGCGGCGCTCGGAATGGTTCGGGGATTGTGACGAGCGAGCCCTGGCGCCGGACCGCCCGCCGTTAGCTCGGGCGGCGCTTTCTGCGCGGCGGGATGTAGTGGAAGTGGATGAGGTAGATGTTCTGCCCCGCGCCGTGTTGGGCGACCTTGAGCAGGTCGAGGACGCCGAGGAAGCCTGAGGCTCGGGCGAGCGCCGGGGTAATGTCGGGCAGGCCGATGGTTTCGATCGAGTCGATCTCGATTTCGCCTTCTTCCATGCGATAGCGATTGCCGACCTTGACGTGGGGACGGGTCCAGATGCGCACGCTGACGGTGATGTCGCCCTGGCGGACGCCCGCGCGCAGACGTTGGGTGAAGATCATGGCGGAAGGATAGACGGTTGACTCGGAGGCGTGGCAAGCGACCGCTCAGGAGCGCGTGCCGTGTCAGCGAAGCTGAGGTTCGGGGGCGCGATTTTGACGGCGGTCAGGGGCCGACGCTCTTTGGCAAGTTACCCGTTGTTGCCGAATCACATCCCATCACCGAGAGGTGGGATGTTCGCCTCTTGCGATGCGGTGAAAGAATCCGCACTTTAGTTTCGCTGCCGCCTGCATTTCGTGATTGAAATCACATGCGATCGGAGCGAGCAGGACGAGACTAGCCGAGTTGGAATATTTCTCGGCGCCGATGTTTTGGGAGCCGCAGTGGCGGATTCATCTCGCTTGCAGGCCAGCCCCCGTCCGGCGGGCCTGAAGGAGGACACCGTGCGATCCTCGATTCTCCCCGACAAGAGAATTTTCTGTACCGATCTGTGCAAAGCAATGCGAGCCGTTGGCTGGGCTGTACTGCTGGTTTCAGTGTTGCTGATGGGTAAGGAAATGCGTGGGCAACAGCAGCCGATGGCGAATTCGATCCTGTCCGCGGCGGATCAGGATCAGGAGAGCCCGCAGGCGCGGACTATCCAAAAGGAACTGCAGCTGGCGGGTGACTACCTGGTGGGCAAACGCCTGCCGAAGGATCCGGTGCAGTCGGCGTATTGGTTCAGGAAGGCGGCCGATCAGGGTGATCCGGGGGCGCAGAACCAACTTGGTTACATGTATGTGTGGGGCATTGGAGTGGACCGGGATAATGCGCAGGCGTTCCGGTGGTTTTCCCGCGCAGCCGGAGACGGCTGGCAGCCAGCCAAGCTGAATCTGGCGGTGATGTACCTGAAAGGAATGGGGGTGCCGCGGGATCCGGCGATGGCAAGGCAGCTGCTCCTGGAACTGGCTGAGAAGAAGAACGGACGCGCCGAGGATTATCTGGGTGTGATCTACCTGCAGGGAGACGAGGTGCAGGCGGACGCGGCGGCGGCTGAGGGTTGGTTTCTGCGTTCGGCGAAGGACAAGAACCCCGAGGGTGAGTATGCGGTGGGGCAGATGTATTCGGTGGGCGCCGGACACGAGCACGATTATGGAAAAGCGGCGAAGTTCCTGAGGGAGTCGGCGCGAGCGGGCTACGTTCCGGCCATGTACACGCTGGGGATTCTGCTTGCGGACCATCCCGAACTGAGCCAGAAGGGCGCCCTGGAAGATGTGGCCTGGCTGGAGCGCGCGGCGGAAGCGGGGACGTGGCAATCGTCAGCGACGCTGGGCAAAATGGCGCGTGATGGACGCGGAATGTCGCAGAGCATGGCCGATGCGTTCCGCTGGTTCTCGATCGCAGTGCGGCAGGGTGGAACGGCTGCCGAGGAGAATATGCGGAGCAGTCTGGAGAAGTGCCGCGCGGCGCTGACACCCGATCAGCTGGACCAGGAGATGCGTGCCGCCAATGACTGGGTGACGCAGCACCCGCATGCCGATCTTTTCGTATTCGAAGATATGCGCTCGGCCTTCCCGGTGGGTGAGGTGTACGCGGCAAAGGCGGGCGAACTGCAATAAGGTTTGCCTCGCGCTGCGTTTCCCCGGATTGAATCCCTGCGCCCGGTGGGTGCGTTGACGAACCGGATCGACTGCCTGATACTTGTGTCGAATGTATTCCCGCAACAACAGTGCGGCGCTGGCGCTGGACATGTGTATGTGCGCATGTGGCGGAGCCGCGCGCGGGATGGGACCAACGCGATAGCGTAGTCCGGAAAAGAATCCAGCGGCCCGCGGTCAGACAAGATCGCGGGCCGTTTCGCTTTCCTCAGTCGAAAAAGGCAGAAATAAATAAGGAGACAAAGAGATGGCCGAAGAGCAACAGAAGCAGCATCTGGCGACCCTGGCAGTGCACGGCGGGCAGGTGCCCGATCCGGCCACCGGTTCGCGCGCGGTACCCATTTACCAGACGACGTCGTATGTGTTCCAGGACGCGGACCACGCGGCACGGCTGTTCGGGCTGCAGGAGTTCGGGAACATCTACACGCGGATCATGAATCCGACGACGGATGTTTTTGAAAAGCGCATGGCGGCGCTCGAGGGCGGAGCGGCGGCGCTGGCGACAGCCTCAGGACAGGCGGCGGAAACGCTGTCCATCATCACGCTGGCGAACGCCGGGGACGAGATTGTGTCCACGACGTCGCTCTACGGCGGGACCTATAACCTGTTCCACTACACGCTGCCGAAGCTGGGCATCACGGTACGATTCGTCGACGCCGATGACTTCGACGGACTACGCAAGGCGATCAACCCGAAGACGCGGGCGGTGTACACCGAGTCGCTGGGCAATCCCAAGCTGGACGTTGTGGACGTGGAGACGATGGCCAGAATCGCGCACGAGAATGGGTTGCCTCTGATCATCGACAACACCAGCTTCAGCCCCGCGCTGCTGCGCCCCATCGAGTACGGTGCGGACATTGTGGTGGAATCGGCCACCAAATACATTGGCGGGCACGGGACGTCGATTGGCGGCGTGATCGTGGATGCCGGCAAATTCGACTGGAAGGCATCAGGGCGGTTTAAGGATTTTGTTGACCCCGATCCCTCCTATCACGGTCTGTCGTTCGTGGAGGCGTTCGGGCCGCTGGCGTTCATCCTGAAAGCGCGCGTGCAGGGGCTGCGCGACACGGGGGCGGCGATGGCGCCGTTTAATTCGTTCCTGTTCCTGCAGGGACTGGAGACGCTGCACCTGCGCATGCAGCGGCATTCAGAGAACGCGCTGAAGGTGGCCGAGCATCTGGAGAAGCACCCGGGCGTGACGTGGGTGAATTATCCTGGGCTCAAATCCAGCAAGTATGTGGCGCGCACGAAGAAGTATTTGCCAGACGGCGCGAGCGGGCTGATCACGTTCGGGATCGAGGGCGGCTTCGAAGCAGGAAAGACCTTCATCAACTCGCTGAAAATCTTCTCGCTGCTCGCGAACCTGGGCGATGCGAAGTCGCTGGTGATCCATCCGGCATCGACGACGCATCAACAGCTGAGCGCCGAAGAGCAGGCTTCGACGGGCGTGACGGCGGAGCTGGTGCGACTGTCGGTGGGCATCGAAGACGTGCGCGATCTGATTGCCGACATCGATCAGGCGTTGGCTGTGGCGGTGCCCGCGCCGGAGCTGGCCGGAGCGCGATGAGCACGGAAGCACAACATGCTGTGAACGCCGCGGCAGCGATCCAGCCGGAATTCGAGGGGGATTACGTCATCGACGACGTGGTTCCCCTCGAAAGCGGCGAGATGCTGGTGCGGCCGACGCAGCATTACGCCGTGTACGGGCGCCTGAACGCGGCGCGCGACAACGCCGTGTTGGTGTGCCACGCGCTCTCGGGTAACGCGGAAGTCGCGACGTGGTGGCCGCAACTCTTCCAGAAACCTGAACCGCTGCTTGATCTCGATCGCGATTGCGTGATCGGGATCAACATTTTTGGGTCGTGTTATGGGTCGACGGGTCCGGGATCGGTTGATCCGGAAACCGGGCGGTTGTATGGGCCGACCTTTCCGCTTATCAACGTGCGCGACATGGTGCGCGCGCAGGAGAAGCTGATCACCTCGCTGGGGATCAAAAAGCTGAAGCTGGCGATTGGCGCATCGATAGGCGGGATGCAGGTGCTGGAATGGGCGGTGCTGTTCCCTGACCGCGTGCGGCGGGCGATCAGCATTGGCGCTGCGCCGCTGGGCGCGATGGGGCTGGGGCTGAACCACCTGCAGCGGCAGGCGATTATGCTCGATCCCAGGTGGGCCGGCGGCTACTATCTGCCCGACGATGAGCCACGCGGGGGTCTGGCGATTGCGCGGGCACTGGGCGTGATCAGCTACAAAAGCGTGCCGCTGTTTGAGGCGCGCTTCGGGCGCAAGCCGAACCGGACGGGCGAAAATCCGTGGATCTCGACCAGGGCCGGGCAGAACGGACGCTTCGACATTGCCGGTTTTCTCGACTACCAGGGACATAAATTCAACGACCGCTTCGACGCCAACTCGTACATCTCGATCACGCGGGCGATGGATACCTTCGATCCGGTGCGCGCGCACGCGTCGCCGATGGCCGCCTACAGCCGCATCCAGGCGCACGTGACGATGGTTGGGATTTCGACCGACTGGCTCTTTCCTCCTGAGGACGTGCGGTCGATGGCGGTGGTAATGGCCGCAGCCGGAGCGCGCTGCGACTACCGCGAAATGGCTTCGAACCACGGCCACGACGCATTCCTCGCCGAGCCGGAACACCTGGTGCGGATTCTCACGCCCGTCTTCGAATAGAGCAGGGCGCAGGGTACGGGTGCAGGGCTCCCGACTCCCGGCTTCAGGTTTCTGCTTCCAGCTTCCCGCCTCCGGCTGCAGGCCGCGGGCCGCAGGCTGCCAGCTGCCTTTTACGGTTTTTGCGTTGGCCGCATCAGCACTTCGCTGATGAACGACTGCGGCGGCTGTGTAACGATGGTCGCGACAACCTCGGCCACGTCGTCGGGCTGGAGCATCTTTTTGGGGTCTTTGCCTGAGCCTCCGTCGCCGAAGTGCGTGTTGATGGAGCCGGGCGCAATGACGCTGACGCGAATGTTGTGCTGGCGCAGCTCTTCGGCGACGGAGTAGGTGAGTCCGTTGAGTCCCCACTTCGAAGCGGCGTAGGCGGCGTGGTTGGGCAGCGGCACGTGTCCGGCCAGCGACGAGATGTTGACGATGTGACCGGACCGGGCGGCGATCATCGCCGGTGCGACGGCGCGGATCATAAGGTAGGGCGCGCGCAGATTGGTAGCCATCAGACGATCCCAGTCTTCGAGGCTGAGTTCGTGGAGTGGCTGGCCTGTGAGGCCGATGGCCGCGTTGTTGACGAGGATGTCGCAGCGCTTGAAGTCGCTGGCGACCTGTTCGCCCAGGCGCGAGATGGAGGTTGGGTCAGTCAGGTCACAGGGAAGCACGGTGCCGCGGCCGCCGGATTTCGTAATTTGATCACGGACCTGGTTGAGGCGCTCCTTGTCGCGCGCAACGAGAACGACATGCGCGCCAAGCGACGCGAGCTTTTGGGCAATGGCTTCGCCCACGCCGCGGGCGGCGCCGGTGACAATGGCGATTTGCGATTCAAGAGCGGGCATACTGCTATTCTCTGACGACCATGACACGAAGCGCGAAACAGAGGTGTTCCTGGGCGGGAAAAGACCCGTTGATGCTGGCCTATCACGACGAGGAGTGGGGCGTGCCCCACTTCGACAGCCGCGCGCTGTGGGAGCTGCTCATCCTCGAAGGATTCCAGGCGGGTCTCGCGTGGATTGTCGTGCTGCGCAAGCGCGAGGCGTTCCGGAAGGCGTTTCGCGGCTTCGATCCGCGGAAGGTGGCGGGGTTCGGCGAGAAGGATATCCAGCGCCTGCTTAAGAATCCCGCGATCATCCGCTCGCGCGCGAAAATCGAGGCCGCGATCGGCGGGGCTCGGGCGTTTCTCGAAATGGAAAAACAGGACGTGGATTTTTCCACGTGGGTTTGGGAGTTGGCCGGAGGGCAGCCGATCCAAAACACCGGCCCGGTGCCGGCGTCGACGCCGCTGTCGGAGAAGCTCTCAAAAGAACTGAAGAAGCGCGGGTTCAAGTTTGTCGGTCCGGTGATCGTCTACGCGTGGATGCAGGCGGCAGGGATTGTGAACGATCATGCTGAGAGCTGTTTTCGGCGACCCTTCTGCGCGAAGATCAGACGCAAAGCCTGAGCCGCCGTATACTCGGTTGTCTGTTGCGAGGTGAAGGGATGAGTTCAGGTGCAGTTGCGTATGCAAAGGAAAATGCCGGGCGGTTTCTGGAAGAACTGAAGACGCTGCTGCGGATTCCATCGGTATCGACGACGCCCGAGCACAAGGGCGACGTGGAGAAGGCCGCGGAGTGGGTCGCCGGCGATCTGAAGCGCATCGGCATGGAGAATGTTGAGATCATCCGCGCGGCAGAAGGGCATCCGATGGTCTACGCCGACTGGCTGCACGCGCCTGGCAAACCCACTGCGCTTTGCTATGCCCATTACGATGTCCAGCCACCCGACCCGCTCGACGAGTGGGTAACACCGCCGTTTGAGCCGACCGAGCGCAACCAGAACCTCTACGCGCGCGGCGCGGTTGACGACAAGGGGCAGCTGGTTTCGCAGTTGAAAGCGCTGGAATCCTTGCTGAAGAAAGATGGCCGCCTGCCCATCAACGTACGCGTGATCTACGAAGGCGAGGAAGAAGTCGGTGGCGAACGCATAGCCGCGTTTGTGCGCGAGCATCCTGAGCGGCTGAAGGCGGACTTCGCGCTCATCTCCGATACAGAAATGTTTGCGCCGGAGCTGCCGACTTTGTGTGTGGGACTGCGGGGGATGATCTACACCGAACTCGAGGTGCGGGGCGCAAAAACCGACTTGCACTCAGGGATGTACGGCGGGGCAGCGCCCAACCCGTTTGTCGCGCTGGCGCAGATCATCGCGGGGCTCAAGGACCGGGACGGGAAGATTTTGATCCCCGGCTTTTACGACGATGTGAAGAAACCCAGCGACGATGAACTGAAAGCCTGGAAGCAGTTGCCCTTCGACGAAGAGGAGTATCGCGAGAAGGAAGTGGGCGCGACCAAGCTCGTTGGTGAGAAGGGTTATTCGGCCATCGAGCGCACCTGGGCGCGGCCCACGCTCGACGTCCACGGCATCATCGGCGGATTCATCGGCGCGGGCGCAAAGACGGTGATCCCGGCGAAGGCGACGGCGAAGGTTTCCATGCGCCTCGTCCCCGACATGACGCCGGAGAAATCCTTCCGGCAATACAGGGACTACGTCGAGAAGATCAAGCCCGAAGGCGTGACGGTCGACGTGCGGCTGATCCACCAGGGCGAGGCGCTGGTGATCGGCACCGACAATCCTTATGTGAAGGCCGCCACCACGGCTCTGAAAAAAGTGTGGGGCAAGGACACGGTGTTCATCCGCTCCGGCGGATCGATCCCGATTGTGGGGGACTTCGAGAAGTTCCTGAAAACTCCTTCCGTGATGATGGGCTTCGGTCTGCCCGACGATGGGCTGCACGCGCCCAACGAGAAGTTCCATATTCCGAACTTCCATCGCGGGATCGAATCGATCGTCGAGTTCTTCGAAGAAGTGGGCCGGTAGCATGGAGCCGGTAGCCAGCGGCTTACGAGCCGTAGAGGTCCTGTTCCGAAACGACGGGCTCAAGGTTAGCGACTCCAGGCGCAGCCGAGGGTGATGCCCGGGGCGCGGCGATGCCCGGTCTGAGCCTGGTTCGACTCGTTCGCCTCGGGCGAACTCGCTCAGGGCACGCTGTAAAGGAAAAAGCTCTGTTCGCGCATGGCGGACAGAGCTTCCCCTGTATTCAGGTAACGAGGTTAGAGCAAGGGAAATCGAGGGGGCGGACGGAACGGAAGCACTGCTAAATTCTACATCCGCACATCATGACGATTCAGGGCAGGGATCTCATTTCCTTCAGGAATTGCCGCAAGATTTGGTCTGTTGAAGCAAGCGGTGGATACTTGGCGAGATGTCGACCAATGTCTTCAATGATACGTTCGGTGGGCCTCGCGTCCTTCATTCTGGTGTCGCGATGGGCCCAGTCACGGCCGGGATGCAGAGTATCCCAAGGTGAGCGTAGGTTTGCGCGTGTCGCCGGGTCATCGCCATGTTTTCCGAACCCGTAGCAGATATCCATTTCGTTGTTCCAGATTGGCTTGAATAAATGAATCAGATAGTCCTCTGCCGATCTTTGATACCCGGTTTGCACCACGAGTGCCCGATACTCGAAGTCGTCAACCCGCAACGTTGAAGCTGCCTTGCCAATATTCTTCCTGTGGTCATTAAGTCGGTTCGAAAGCCGATCTCCCTGTTCGATCGCGGTCTTGCTCGCCGGATCAGCGGGATCAGCTTTGCCGACATAGATCGGGTGTTCCTTTTTTGAAATGCCCTTGTAAGCAGCGAGAGAGCCGTTGTAGTAGATTGCATAAACTCCGGAGCCGTAGAACTTCTTCACACTTCCAAGTGGCCTTCGCTCTTGAGCGATCATGGCAATGCCGACAAGGCGGCCCGCGATGTTCGGATTTGACGGTTCGAAAACGAATCCCGGATGCTTTATGGGATCGAGATCCTCCATCACCTTGCGGAGCTTCTCGTACGCTTCGGCAATTGTCGTCCGGATCCGTTTGGCGCGAAGTGCCGGGAGTTGAGACGCCTCTTCCCTGGCAAGGCTGTCGGATAATTGCCTGAGCTGGTTAGCCAGCTGTTCCAGATGTCCGGAGGGTGTTGACATCTTTATCCAGGTTCTTTGCCTTTCAGTGTCTTGGCGACCGAACAGGCGACCGCCTCGCCGAGCCTTACGGGAACCGCGTTACCCAGCTGCCGCATCGCCTCAGTCCATGGGCCACGAAAAGTATAGGGGTCCGGGAATGTTTGTATTCGTGCGGCTTCTCGGACGGTGAAATAGCGGACGGATCCGTCTATGCGAGCCAGCATGTTTTCACCGCCAGGAACGCCGTGATCTCCCGCTTTGAGCGTTTTGGCTGGCTCATCGAGCGGACTGCCGGTGTGCCCGGGATAGCTGCGCGCGCCCGGATTGAACAGGTGGTTGGAAATGCCGTTCCGCTTGTTTTTTTCCGGGTCCGGTAGATCGCTGATAACGTCTCGTACCGTTAACCAAGGTCGCCTGCCTGAGCTGAACAGCGTTTCCGACCGCAATCTCTCAATGCGCACTTTCTGGCGGTCGTTGGGTTGTGGCCTTTGCCGCTTCGATATTGCGTGTCGCTCCCAGTACTCTCCGGTGATCCATTGCGACCGCAGCAGCTCGTTTTCGGAGTGCGTCTCCTCCGGGAAGCTCCACTTGCGTCCAAGATCGGAGCGAAAACCAACCAGGAATACGCGCTCGCGCCTCTGCGGAACACCGTAATCCGCCGCATTCAACAGTCGGTACACGACGTTGTATTCAGAGCGACTGCAGCGGGACGTGTGGTGTTGTTCCAATCTGGCACGATGTTCTCGCCAACTTTCTGGTTTCCTGCGGATCAGATTCGGATGCATGAGCTGCAGGTGGACATATTCGAAATAATCCGCAAAGGTTTCGCGCAATAGGCCCTTCACATTCTCGAAAATGAAGGCTTTGGGCTGAAGCTCGCGGACTGCGCGAACGGCTTCGGGGAACATGTCACGTGCGTCCAGATAACCGCGGTGCTTGCCCCCCAGCGAAAAGGGCTGGCAAGGTGGGCCACCGGAGACAACCACTATCTCGCTAAGATCACGGTAATCGAAGGCACGAACATCGCATTCATGCAGAGGCCATTCCTCGACAGCGTGTACGTGACGTCGCTGGTTTTCGCGAAATGTTTCGCACGCATCGTGATCCCACTCGATCACCGCTGCGTGGTGGAAGCCGGCACCCGCCATTCCCAGCGCTAGTCCCCCAGCCCCGGCGAAAAGCTCCACGCTACGCATTCAGGAACCTCCTGATTCTATTTTCGACCTTGGCAGGATTGTCGATCTCACACTCCCAGATCGTCAGGATCCTCCAGTGCATTTTCTTCAGGAGAGTTCCAACTTGGCCATCCCGCTGCCTGTTCTTTTCCAGTTTGGGAATCCAGAATTCGAGTCGTGACTTCGGCAACCGAGCCAATGCACATTCCTTATGCCGGTGCCAAAAGCAACCATGGACAAATATTGCTTTTCGGCGGCTCCGGAAGACAATATCCGGCCTTCCGGGAAGCTCTCCGGCGTGCAACCGATAGCGGTATCCCATCCCATAGATCATTTTTCGGATAACCAACTCCGGCCTGGAGTTCTTTGATCGAACCCGAGCCATGACTGCCGAACGGTCAGCTGGAGTGAGGGTGTCCACAACTCACCTCCACGCTAATCGAAGTCAAATAGGAAAAGCGGTTCGGAATTGCGCGGAATCAAGAATCTCAACGCCCTCGCTGCACAGAACGGCTACGAGGACTGACCACCGCTGGCACGGCGACCTCACCGTCCGACTCTGCACGGCCTCGTGCGCAACTGTTCAAGAGCCATAGAGATCCCGCTCAGTCACCACCGGATCGAGATTCTCGGCTGGGCGTATGGTTCCGGGTGTTGCCCGGTGCGAGGCGCCGAACATCGATCCGCGCGCAGGGACGATGGGCGCGAAGCGCATGAAGCCGATCTGCGGCGTGATGTCGTCGTAGATGGCTTCCATGCCGCCGCGGAGCGTGTATGTCTCGTGCCAGAAGCCGGTGCCGCCCGAGTCGCGCAGGAAGTTCTTCCACCACAGGCGGTGCGGATCGGAGCGCGTCCACTTCAGGAGCGACTCCATGTCGCGCCAGTACTGGCGCATGCCGGCGTGCATGGGAAAAAGCGAGAAGACGAAGTTCTCGTGGCAGAGCAGGCCGTCGGGTTGGGCTTCGACCGATTTGGCGATTCTGGGGCCGAAGCCGATCAGGGTCTTGAGCCCGGTGAGCCGATTGACGCGCATGCCGAGGTAAACCACGACGAGATCGGGGTAGTGGGAAAGGTCGACGGTACGGCGGTTAACGGCAGCCATTGGTTGGTGACCTCCGATGGCAAGCAGGGTAACAAGCCGCGATCCTGGTTTGATACCGCCGCCACTCTCGCCAATCCGCGTCGTTTGCAGGGCGTCGCGCATCTGGTAATGTGGTACGTCGGGGCGGAAAAGGCGAAGGAAGAGAGAACGCATGGCAAAGGCGGTCTGGAACGGAAAAGTCCTTGCAGAAAGCACCACTTACGAGACGGTCGAAGGCAACGTGTACTTCCCGGAGGGCGCGGTGAACCGGGAATATCTGCGGCCGAGTTCCACCACGTCCACCTGTCCATGGAAGGGACAGGCCAGGTATTACAGTCTTTTGGTGGACGGGCAGGAGAATCAGGATGCCGCCTGGTATTACCCAAATCCAAATCCTGCAGCGCGTAACATCAAGAATCACATTGCTTTTTGGCGCGGGGTCGAGATCGAGAAATAGGGGCAGGGATTAGAGCTTAGGGATTAGAGTTTAGGGTCAGGTAACGGACCTGATGCCACTGCCAGGCGCTCGAGACAATCTCGTCGAGGCTGGTGTGGCGGGGTCTCCAGCCAAGTTCCTTTGAGATTTTCTCCGAGCTGGCAATCAGGACCGCGGGGTCGCCGGGCCTGCGAGGAACCACCCCAACCGGAATAGCATGGCCGGTGACGCGGCGGGCCGAGTCGATGACCTCGCGGACAGAGAATCCTGAGCCATTGCCGAGGTTGTAGATCAGCTGTTCATGGTTGCTAAGCGCATCAAATGCAAGCAGATGGGCCTCGGCCAGGTCCTCGACATGGATGTAGTCGCGGATGCAGGTGCCGTCCGGAGTGGGGTAATCATCGCCGTAGATCCTGATTTTGTCCCGGCGCCCTAACGCAACGTCCAGAACCAGGGGAATCAGATGGGACTCCGGCTCGTGCGCTTCGCCGCGGCCGCCCATGGCGCCAGCGACGTTGAAGTAGCGCAGACTGGCATAACGCAGACCGTGTACTCGGTACATCCAGTAGAGCATTTTTTCCACAAGGAGTTTGGATTCTCCGTAAGGATTGGTGGGACGCAGACGGGCGTCTTCCGAGATCGGCGTAACCTCTGGTTCGCCGTAAACAGCGGCGGTTGAAGAGAAGACAAAGCGCCTGACGCCGGCAGCCTGGACGGCCTCGAGCAGGGACAGCGTCGAGGCGCTGTTGTTGCGGAAGTAGAGCTCGGGTTTGAGCATGCTCTCGCCGGCTTCGATGAGCGCGGCAAAGTGCATGACCCCGTCAAAGCCCGTAGAAAGCAGGCGCTCGAGCGCATGGCGGTCGGCCAGATCGCCCTCGACGAATTCGACGCCGGCCGGGAGCAGAGCGCGGGTGGAGTGGCAGAGGTTGTCGTACACCACTACGGAATGGCCCTGTTGTGCCAGGGCGAGGGCGACCATCCCACCAATGTACCCAGCGCCGCCAGTGACCAGAATTTGCAAAACTCTTTTCCTCCGATCCTTTATCCTAATTGGGTCTGCTGCGTCTGACTTCTTATAACCGATCGCGAGGCGCCTCCCTTGAACGGGCGCTGCCCCAAAAGGGAAAATGCTCGCGATTCCTTCCGAGGACGGGTCGGCCGACACGCAGCAAGGGCTTGCGGGTGCACACCGCAGGAGAGTAAACAGAGTGAACGAAGGACGGATTCCCCGCGTCGTTCACACGTGCAAGACCCAAAATGGGAATGCATCTGCCTCGTTCGTGTGACTGTTGGAGGTAATCCACAGGAGTACGCTCAAGTAACCTCTTGCGCGTTCATAAGTACCTGTAGGAAGATCAAAATGGTAACCCATTCTGCAAAGCGATTTTTCTGGCATCAAGTTCAGCAGCTTTGCGGCAAAAGTGTCTTGAATTCTGTCTCTACGGATTGAGTTCGCTGGTCATCCAAGTGCATGGCATTTGGGATGCAATCAAGTAGGGGTCGCAACTTCTTTTTGCGGGTGAGGTTGGAGAAATTGGGCAATGGCGACAGATAATTCCGTTAAGCGCGCAACGTTCGGACTGCTCCCCGAGCCGGAAGGCCGGATGGGGTCATTCGGCATGAGCATGGTGGTCAACGTGACAGCGGCAGGTCTGCTGCTGTTGTTGACGATTGCTCAGGTGCATCAGGTGCAGGAGCACCGATACCAGACGACGCAGCTGATTTTCCCGGTGGAACAACCGAAGCCCTATGTTCCGCCGGTGCCGAAAATCAAGCTTCCTCCGCCTCCGCCAGTGATGAAGGTGGAGCAGCCAAAGATCGAATTACCGAAGCCGGTGCCTCCGCCGCCGAAGGTGGCCGAGATCAAGCTGCCGACGCCGGTGATGCCGAAGATGGAAGCGGCGCCACCGAAGAGGTTTGCTCCTCCGCCGCAGCCCAAGCTGGGGATGTTCAAGAGCGAAACGCCGACCACGGTGGCCAACAACATGGCCGCGCCGAGCCCGAAGATGGGAGGATTTGGCGATCCGCAGGGCGTGAAGCCGAATCCCAACGCAACGCGCACAGCAACAGTGGCGGCGGTTGGAGCGTTCAACGCAGCCCCGGGCACAGCCTCAGGATCAGGAGCTGCGCGCCAGGGAGCGATCCATGGCACGGACTTCGGGTCGGGCGTTGCGAATGGTGTACCTGGCGGCAAGGACCGTAACGCGACGGTAGCTTCGGCGGGATTCAGCAATGGCGTTTTGGGAGGCACGGGCCAGCCGGGCAGCCATGGCACGGTGGCCAAGGGCAGTTTCGGCGACAATATGTATGGTTCGGCGCCGGTGCCCGCTGCGCGGCCGCAGGAGCCGGTCGCGACGCCGATCGTAGTGCTGGCCAAGCCGCTGCCGAGTTATACGGCAGAAGCGCGGCAGATGAAGATTGAAGGTGACGTGACGCTGGAAGTTCGCTTCCTGGCATCGGGACAGGTGGAAGTTCTGAGGGTGATTACGGGACTGGGCCACGGGCTGGACGAACAGGCCAAGCTGGCGGCAGAGCGAATTCGGTTCAAGCCGGCAACCAAAGATGGACGGCCGGTCGATGAAGTGAGCATTATTCATGTGACGTTCCAGATGGCATAAGGGCGGTTTTACCGCGGACGGGGTGCGAGGGAATTGCGTCTCGCGAAAGCGGATAGTGAAATCAGGCAGGAAGTCAGGAGTTACAGAATGTATCGCAAGATTTTAATGCTGGGCATGACATTATTGCTGGGCGTACCCGTATCCCAGGCGAAAGAACCGCGCAGCGCGCCGATGCTGCCCTTGACTCCGCAGCAGCAGCGGCTGGTGCAGCAGGCCATCGCGCGCGAGAAAGTCGTCGTCCGTCAGATTCAGAAGAGCACGCCGGTCGTGCAGTCCTACATTCAGGATCTGCGTCCGGATGTGAAGCTCTACCAGGTTCCGGTGTCAGACCAGTACATGCTGGGGCGAGTGGATTTCGGCAAGGCATTCACGGCCGACGAGTATGCCCAGGCGGATCGGAACGAGAAGCACGGGTGGTTCCACGGGTCGTTCCAGTTCATGTCGGAACTGACGAAGGCATTCCACCTGGAGAATTCGCCGACGGGTTTCATGGCGATGATGTTTGTCGATCCGGCCGGGTTCGATCAGCAGCACTACGACTTCTCGTTCGTGCGGCGTGAATTCCTCGGGACGGTTCGGACGTGGGTGTTTGATGTACGGCCCAGGGAGAGGAGTACAGGACGGTTCTTCGGCCGGGTGTGGGTTGAGGACGAGGATGGGAACATCGTCCGCTTCAACGGGACCTACGTCAGCAATCCCAACGACGAAGCGAACCACTATTTCCATTTCGACAGCTGGCGGATGAATGTACAGCCAGGCGTTTGGGCGCCGGCGGCCGTTTACGTTGAGGACACGCTGCACAACGAGGTGGCGCATGCGACCAGCTTCAAGGGACAGACGACGTACTGGGGCTATTCGCTGAAGCTGCCCACCAAGGAGTCCGACGCGGAGTCGATGGAGATTGAAAACGCGCAGGACCAGAGCGACAACTCCCAGGACGTGAGCCCGCTGCAGGCGGAGAGGGAATGGATTTCGCAGGCCGAGCAAAACGTGCTGGACCGGCTGACGCAGGCCGGGCTGGTGGCGCCGCCGAGCGATTTCGATAAGCAGCTGGAGCAGGTGGCGACCAATATCGCCATTGGGAGCAATTTGCAGCTGCCCAGCGACATTCATTGCCGCGTGATTCTGACGACGCCGCTGGAATCGCTGGCGGTGGGGAACACGATCCTGCTGAGCAAAGGTCTGATCGATACCCTGCCCGATGAGAACGCCCTGGCGGCGGTGATCGCCTTCCAGCTGGCGCACATCGTTACGGGACACCACATCGATACGCGTTATGCATTCAACGACCGGCTGCTCTTCCCGGATACCTCGACGTTCCGCCGGATCACGATGAACCACTCGACGCCTGATAACGAAGAGGCGGCGAAGAGGGCAGTGGACCTGTTCAACCACTCCATCTACCACGACAAGGCGGGGAGTGTGGGGCTATTCTTCCAGCAACTGCAAGCCCGGGAGAAGGATCTGCCGGCGCTGTTTCTGCCGCGGCTGGGTGATCCGCTGATGAGAACGGACGGGCAGCCCTGGCTGGTTGGGCTGACGCAGGGAGCGCCGAAGCTGGACATGGATAATCTGACCCAGATTGCGGCTCTGCCCCTGAACAGCCGGCTGAAGATCGATCCGTGGGACGACAAGGTCTTCATGATGAACGCGCGAGCGCCTGTTCTGCTGAACGCGCGCGACAAGATGCCGCTCGAGCTGACGCCAGTGTTCTTCCGGCTGCAGCGCTACTCGGATCAACCGCCTACGGCCGCCCCGGCGCCTGCAAATGCTTCGCCGGCAGCTAGTGCGCCTGTGCCGCCTTCGGCGGATGCCGGTGGCCAACAGCCCTCGGCCAGCGCTCAGGCGCAGCAGCCGCAGGGACAGCAGCCGCAGTAGGCCGTGGCGAGAAGTTACTAACACCCGGCGGCTTAAAGAAAAATGAGCCGCGGGGCGCGTGGTTGCCAGTTCAGTTGGGTTCATAAGATGTACGGGCCGAGTGCTGCAATGGGTTCGCAAGCGTAAGACCGGAGACAAACGTGGGCAAGAAGATCGGATTATTCGTTTTTCTTCTATTTCCAGCAGTACTGATCGCTCAGAGTTCAGAATCTGCCACCGGGGGCGAGGCCAGGATCTCGGCTGGAGCGGAGATGACAGCATTCAACCCTGACTGGGGGTGTGCGACCAGCTCACCGTTCTGTGCCGCAGACCTCATTGGCCCGACGGCATTCGCCGATTTCGATCTGCACAACAAATTCGGTGCCGAAGGGGAGGCGCGCTGGCTGAACTGGCACGGATCCGGGGGCTTTAAGGAATCCAATTACCTGATCGGTCCGCGCTATCGGTTCTTCAGGCACTGGAATCTCGACGGATGGATCAAGGTGGAGCTGGGCGGCGGGTGGATTACTACTCCCAACTACCCAGCTGCAGGCAGCCTGAAGGGCAGCTACTTCGCCTATGTTCCGGGGGGCACGCTTGACTATCGGCTGACGCGCCGGCTGATGCTTCGCGGAGACTATGAGTGGCAGATCTGGCCGTCCTTTGAAGGGCCGCCGACTTACAACACAACGACGGGGACGATTAACCCGAACAACAGTGGCCTGACGCCCAACGGTTTCAGTGTCGGAATCGCCTACAAGCTGCTGGGTCAGTAGTCGCGGAAAAGCGAGACAGGATCGGCTGTCCCGAGCCGGGGCAGCGGACCCATGTCACTGGCGAAACTCCGCAGGCCAATCGTGCAGGATTTCAGCTCCGACGACCGCGTTGCCGGCAGTATTCAGGTGGATGTGGTCGTAGACACATATTTCCTCCACGGAATGGGGCTCAAGTGCGCTTGTCAAATCGATCATTGGGACGCCGTTTGTGGCTGACCATTGGCGATAGGCGCTCTGGGCGTGAGCGCTGACAGCAGGAATATCCACTCTGATCGGTATGTAAAGCAGAATCATCCGTCCCTGCTGACTCCTCACCAGGGCAAGAAATCGATCCATATCCGCGAGATTGGCGTGCTCAACGGCGTCGTTGGGGATGACAGCATCGCCGGGATCCGATCGCCGCAGATGGGCCATGAATCTCGGTTCAATGAAGCGGGTGAATAGCTCGCCAATTGCGGTCAGGGGTCGCCGCTGAGGAAGACTGTCGCCAGCCTCGGCGATGGTGGCACGCGGCTGGGTCAGATCGCCGTCGTTGAGAACGAGCAACACATCATTCGACTGAAAAATGCCGCGGGACTGAACCCATGCCAGTTCATTGTCGGGAGCCCACCCGTTGGTTGAGGCGTTCAGGACCTGAACGTCGCGATGGAGGATTCCCGCCAAACCGCGTTGAACAATCTGGGTGAACAGATTGCGCTGATCGACGTGCGTCGTTCCATAGGTTATCGAATCGCCCACGAACAAAACCCGAACCACTCCCGGGGGACGAGTGGGAGAGACCTCTTCGGAGCGCATTCCGTAGCGATTGATATACGTATGGACAAAAAACCGGAAGACATTTTGATTCGGCCGGGTAACGTACGAACAATATGGGTCCGGTGCAATCAGGATGGGATTCCCTAATCCCAGACCGAAGCGGAGCGCGGCTTCACAGCACAGCAGAAGCCCGGCCAAAACCAGGCACGACTTAGCTGCTGTCGTTCGGATATTCCGGCGCCGGCGCGAGGGCTCGGCTGGTGCGAAGAACATCAACCGCTCCCGGCAGAGGCCAGTTCCCGGTCGAGGCGCTGCGACCTTGCCACCCGACCGGGGAGGAATAAGAAATCAGAAATGATAAGCGATGCCGATGACCGGGTTGTAGATGTTGTAGTAGACGTTGGTGCGAAAATCGTTGCTCTGGTAGTTGAAGGTCGGCGTCTTCATAATGAGGCCGCGATACTCGGCACGGATGTCGAAACTGGGGCTGATCTCGTAGGCGATGCCCGCGCCATAAATGCCGCCTACATTGGTATTGCGACTGATACCAAAGGTATTGGTCTTGGCGTCGTCGATGGGCGAGAACATAAAACCGGCCGCACCGCCTTCGATAAACGGATTGAAGTTTTTGAAGTTAAAGCTGTAGACGTAGGCCCCTGAGAACTCCATGAACCGGTCGTGGATATGATAGCTGCCGGTGGGAATGATGAAGTGCTGGACATTCTGATCGTACTGGAAGTTAAGCTCCAGACCGCCGTGGGGCGTGAGCAGATACCGGTAACTGACGAGACCACCGTAGCCGGGGGTGGAGTGGAGCTGAACGGCGTTTCCGGAGGCAAAGGGCGCGAGTAATCCCGATCCGCTCAAACTGATGTCCTGACGACTTTCCTGGGCAAAAGCAGGCGCTGCCAGCACGGGCAGCAACAGCAGAAACAACAGCAATTTCCTCATTCGTCGGTCAACCTCTTGACAATGCCGTTGGGGGATTTCCGCGCCGCACAAACCTCAGCGCGGAAGCCCAGGCTCCTTGAAATAGCAAACATCGTGGGATGTCCACCTGGCCATTGTACCTGCCGCGGGCTGTTTGGACAGCCTGCGGGCGAAGTTAATGCTTGGACGAACGACGAGTGCGAATGGGAGTGTGTTCCATGCGAAAAGTGAACGGGTGGCCGCGGTGCGAAGCGAATGCCCTGACGATTTCAACAAACGCGGCGCCCGCGTGGGAGATTGTCGTGCGGGAGCGGTGAACGAGCCACAGACGGCGGGAGATTTTTAGTTCCGGCACAGCTACCTGGACCAGTTCGCCTCTTGCGAGCTCCGGCTGGACGGTGAGGCCAGGGACAAGCGCGACGCCGTTGCTGCGGGCTACGAAGCGCTTGATGGCTTCCAGACTGGGCAATTCAACGCTCATGTTCAGGGGCGTGTGATGCCGGGCAAAGGTTTCGATAACGCGCTGGCGGAGCGGTGAGGCAACGGTGTGGGCGATGAAATTCTGTGTGCCGAGCTCGCGGATGGAAACCCGTTTTTGCTTCGCCAAATGATGGCTGGGGTCAACCACGAACGCGACCGAGTCAGTGTAAACCGCGATCGAGTGGAGGCGAGCGTCTTCCGGACGGAAGGACAGGATGCCGAATTCGGCCGCATGTTCGAGGAGCTGATCCGGGATCTGGCTGGCGAGCGAGCGCTGGACCGTAACCGCAATTTGGGGGTGCTCGTGGAGGAAAGCATCGAGCACCGGAAGCAGCCAGAGGCAGGTGTATTCGTTAGCGGCGATGCTGAGCCGGCCGCGACCGAGGGAGCGTAGCTCGTCGAGAGCGGTGACGGTTTCTCCGCGCAGACGAAGGAGCCGCTCTGCGTAACCACGCAGCAACTGGCCCGAGGCGGTGAGACTGCCGTCGCGAGAAGAGCGCTCAAAGAGCGGCTCTCCGATTTCGTCTTCGAGCTTGCGGATGGCGTGGCTGACGGCGGGTTGAGTGCGCCGCATGCGGGTGGCAGCGCGCGAGAAGCCCTTTTCTTCAACGACGGCGAGGAATGTTTCGAGCTGATAGAGGTCCATAGTGAAGACGGTCAGAATGATTATGAATCTTATTTATGCAAATGCAAAGAATTACAAATTTGCTTTATGAGGTTGGGTTTTGCGAAACTGTACAGGTACCAGGCACGGAATGCCGTCGAGGTCACCCGAACAGCCTTAGCCAAACAGGCTCGACTGAAAGAGCGACTCAATGCCCGAAAACCGCATTTATTTCTTCGACACGACACTGCGCGACGGCGAGCAGTCGCCCGGATGCAGCATGACTCACCACGAGAAACTGGCTCTGGCGCATTCGCTGGCCGATTTGGGTGTCGACATTCTGGAAGCCGGTTTTGCGATTGCTTCCGATGGCGACTTTGCAGCGATCTCAGCGATTGCGCAGGAAGTTCGCGGGCCGAAAATCGCTTCTCTGGCGCGTGCTCGGCAGGAAGACATCGAACGTGCGGCCAGGGCTGTTGAGAAGGCCCCGCGCCCCCGGATTCACGTTTTCCTGGCGAGTTCGGATATCCATCTGCAATACAAGCTGAAGATCAGCCGCGACGAGGCTCTGGAGCAGGCGGCGAAGATGGTGGCCCTGGCAAAGACGTACGCGGATGACGTGGAGTTTTCGCCCGAAGACTCGACGCGGACAGACCCGGAGTTTTTGTGCCAGTTTGTAGGCGCAGCGATTTCCGCCGGCGCTACGACGATCAATCTTCCGGATACCGTCGGATACGCTACTCCGGAGGATTATGCAGGAATGTTTCGCATGATTCTGGAAAGGGTGCCCGGCGCGGACCGCGTGATCCTCTCGACGCACTGCCATGATGATCTGGGGCTGGCGGTGGCGAACACGCTGGCGGCGATTCGGGCGGGAGCGCGCCAGGTGGAGTGCACGATCAACGGCATCGGCGAGCGCGCAGGCAATGCCGCGCTCGAGGAAATTGCGGCCACCATCAGGGTGCGGGCCGATGTGTTTCCGTACGACAGCAATCTGAATCTGGAGAAGCTCTATCCGCTAAGCCAGCAGCTGGCCGGAACCATCAGCTTTGGCGCGGCGCCGAACAAGGCGGTCGTTGGCGCGAATGCATTTGCTCACGAAGCGGGGATTCATCAGCACGGGGTTCTCTCGAATCCGCTGACCTACGAGATTATGACGCCGGTTTCAGTCGGAGTACCGGCCAACCGCATGGTGCTGGGCAAGCATTCCGGACGTACCGCGCTGCGGTCGCGGCTGCATGAACTGGGATACCGGTTGTCGGCCGCGGATGTGGAGATTGCCTATCGCGCATTCACCGAACTGGCCGATCGGAAAAAGGCGATTTACGATCAGGACCTCATCAATCTCGTCGCGCATCATCGGCGGCACGAGGATCTGATCTCGACGGAAACGACGGCAAGATAGCAGGTCTGCTGGTTAGCGAGTTAGCGGGATCGCTGACTGATCCTGCGGTCGAGACGCGAAAACCAAGCGGAGCCCCTGAGAGTTCATGACGAAGAAACTGAAGATTCTGATTGTGGCTGGTGACGGCATCGGCCCCGAGGTGACGGGCGAAGCGGTACGTGTGCTGCGCTCGGTCGCAGAACTGGGAGGATACGACTTCGAGTTTCGCGAAGAGTTGATTGGCGGCGTGGCGATCAAAGCGCATGGCTCGCCCCTGCCGGACCGCACACTAAGCGCGGCACTGGAGAGCGATGCCGTTTTGTTGGGCGCAGTCGGCAGCAACGAATTCAACGCGCTGCCTCCCAGCCAGCGCCCGGAAGCAGGGCTGCTGAAGATTCGCGCCGCGCTGGGCGGGTTTGCGAATCTGCGGCCGTCGTTTGCGTGGCCGGGATTGAGCGCGAACTCACCGCTGCGACCAGAGATCGTCGAGGGCGCAGATATTCTCTTTGTGCGCGAGCTGCTCGGCGGGCTCTACTTTGGCGAGCCGCGGCAGTGGGACCAGGCGAACCATGCTGCATGGAACACGATGCGCTACACGCGCGATGAGGTGGTCCGCGTAGCGAAGGTCGCATTCGAACTGGCGGCGAAGCGGCGGAAGAAAGTCACCTCGGTCGATAAAGCCAACGTGCTCGAGGTGTCGCAGCTCTGGCGCGCCACGGTGACCGATGTGGCGAAGGAGTATCCGGGCGTGGCGCTCGAACACCAGTACGTCGATGCCATGGCCATGCACATCATGAACCAGCCGCGCAACTATGACGTCGTACTCACCGAAAACCTGTTTGGCGACATCCTGTCCGATGAGGCAGCGGTCATCACGGGATCGCTGGGCATGCTGCCGTCGGCGACCATCGGCGGCAAGGTGAACCTTTATGAGCCGGTGCATGGATCGGCCCCCGACATTGCGGGCAAAGGCATTGCAAATCCTTTGGGCGCGATTCTGACCGCGGCGATGTTGCTGCGGTATTCGGGAGGCCTGGATGACGAGGCTGCGGCGGTGGAAGCCGCGGTGAAGACGGTACTGGACGATGGGTTCAGAACGCCGGACCTGGCGCGCGGAAACACATCCGCGATGGTGTTGTCGACTACAGAAGTGGGCAGCAAGGTGCGGGAAGTGCTGGCCGCACCCGTTCGACTCGGCCGCTAGTGCGACCTCGCTCAGGGCAGGCTCAGCGGGAGCGCGGACTCAGAATGACGGGAGTGAAGTGGAGCTGCGATGGCGGGAAATTCGAAAACATTATTCGAAAAGGTCTGGGAATCGCACATTGTGGCGGAGCCGCAAGGCGAGCCGGCGCTGATCTACATCGATCTGCACCTGATCCACGAGGTCACGTCGCCGCAGGCCTTCGACGGGCTGCGCCTGGCGAATCGCAAAGTGCGGCGCCCGGACCGCTCGATCGCCACGGTCGATCACAATGTGCCCACCACGGCGAACCGTTTGGTGATCGAAGATCCGATCGCTGCGAAGCAGATTGAGACGCTCCGGAAAAACTGCGAGGAGTTCGGCATCACGCTCTACGATGTGCAGTCGCCGAGGCAGGGCATCGTGCACGTCATTGGGCCGGAACTCGGACTGACCAAGCCGGGAATGACGATTGTCTGTGGTGACTCGCACACGTCGACACACGGAGCTCTGGGCGCTCTCGCTTTTGGAATTGGCACTTCGGAGGTTGAGCACGTGCTGGCCACGCAGTGCCTGCCGCAATCCAGGCCAAAGACCTTCCGGGTTTCTGTCGAAGGCGAGCTGTCGGAGGGCGTGACGGCGAAAGATATTGTGCTGGGGATTATCGGACGCATCGGGACCGACGGCGCGACGGGTTGCGTGATTGAATACGCGGGATCGGCCATTCGGTCGCTGAGCATGGAAGGCCGGATGACGATTTGCAACATGAGCATCGAGGCCGGTGCGCGCGCGGGCATGATCGCTCCTGACGAGACGACGTTCGCGTGGCTGAAAGGCAGGCCGTTTGCCCCGCAGGGTGCGGCGTGGGATGAGGCGGTCACGGAATGGCGAAAGCTGGCAACCGATCCCGGCGCGAAGTTTGATCGCGAGCTGGTGATTCCCGCGGTTGAGCTGGAGCCGTTTGTCACCTGGGGTACAAACCCCGGGATGGTGATTTCTGTAACAGGCACGGTGCCTGATCCTGCAGCAGCGAAAGACGATGCGGATCGTCGAGCCTTCACGCGCGCGCTCGAATACATGGACCTGAAGCCGGGCACGCCGATTGAGGAGATCGCCATCGACCGGGTGTTCATCGGGTCGTGCACCAATTCGCGCATTGAGGATTTGCGAGCGGCAGCGAAAGTCGTGGCCGGACACCGCGTTCACAACAATGTGCGGGGCATGGTAGTGCCGGGATCGCAGCTGGTAAAAGCGCAGGCGGAGCGCGAAGGGCTGGACGCGATCTTCAAAGAAGCTGGTTTTGAATGGCGTGAGCCGGGATGCTCGATGTGCCTGGGGATGAATCCTGACATTCTGCAGCCCGGGGAACGCTGCGCTTCGACGAGCAACCGGAACTTCGAAGGACGTCAGGGGCAGGGCGGACGAACGCACCTGGTGAGCCCGATGATGGCTGCGGCAGCAGCGGTGATGGGTCACTTCACCGATGTGCGGACGTGGGAATTCAAAACCGGGGAATTCAGAAAGGCCGAGGTGCTGGCGTAATGGAGAAGTTTCGCACGCTGACGTCGAAGGTGATGCCGCTGGATCGCGTCAATGTCGACACCGACCAGATCATTCCGAAGCAGTTTCTGAAACGGATTGAGCGCACGGGATACGAAGATTTCCTTTTCTTTGACTGGCGAAGGGATCCGGCGTTCGAACTGAACAATCCGCGGTACAAGGGTGCGCAGATTCTTGTGGCGGCCAGGAACTTCGGATGCGGGTCGTCGCGCGAACATGCGGCGTGGGCGCTGAGCGACTACGGCTTTCGCTGCGTCGTAGCGCCGTCTTTCGCTGACATTTTTCATTCGAACGCCGGCAAGAACGGGATTCTGCTGGTGACACTGCCCGAAGAACAGGTGCAGACGCTGCTGGACCGAGCAGCGAACCGTGACGGTTACAAATTGACGGTGTCGCTCGAAGAAAACACGATCCGCGACGAGCAGGGGCTCACAACAACGTTTTCTGTCGATCCATTCCGGCGCTATTGCCTGCTTGAGGGGCTGGACGATATCGGGCTCACGCTGCGGCACGCCGATGCGCTGGACAAGTTCGAGAGGCAGCACGACGCGGCGTTTTGGGTGAAACCGCGAGCCGAAGAGAGCGCGACAGCATGAGCGGAAACGGTAAGAACGGCGCTAACGGCAAGCTCTATTCGATCGCCCTGACCGAGGGTCCCAGCCGCGCTCCGGCACGGGCCATGCTGCGCGCGGTGGGATTCACGCCGGAGGACCTGCACAAGCCCATCATCGGGATCGCAAACACGTGGACGGAGATTGGGCCGTGC
Organism: uncultured Acidobacteriaceae bacterium; assembly: GCA_963788905.1. Classification (GTDB taxonomy): domain Bacteria; phylum Acidobacteriota; class Terriglobia; order Terriglobales; family Acidobacteriaceae; genus Palsa-343. The sequence continues at coordinate 569,578 of CAWBIO010000005.1, read as the reverse complement.
AATTTCCATCTGCGCGCGCTGGCTGAAGCCGTGAAGCAGGGCATCCGCGAGGCGGGCGGCACGCCGATGGAGTTCAACACGGTGACCATCTCGGATGGGATCACGATGGGCACCGAGGGCATGAAGGCCTCGCTCATCAGCCGCGAGGTGATTGCCGATTCAGTGGAGCTGGTAACGCGCGGCAACCAGTTTGACGGCCTTGTGGCGATTGCCGGCTGCGACAAAAACATGCCGGGGACGGTGATGGCGCTGGCGCGGCTCGATATTCCCGGGCTGATGCTCTATGGCGGATCGATCGCGCCGGGCCATCTGAACGGAAAAGCGCTGACGGTGCAGGATGTCTTTGAGGCAGTAGGGGCGCACGCTGCTGGCAGGTTGGATGACGCCGGCCTCGAGGCGGTGGAAGCGAATGCGTGTCCGGGTGTTGGCGCATGCGGAGGCCAGTTCACGGCGAACACCATGGCCATGGCTTGCGAGTTCCTCGGGATTTCGCCGATCGGCCTCTCCGGTGTGCCTGGATTCCTCGAGGAAAAACTCGATGCTTCGCGTGAAACTGGGCGCCTCGTGATGGATTTGGTGCGCAAGGGCGTGAAGCCGAGCCAGATCATTACGCCGAAAGCGATCGAGAACGCGATTTCGAGCGTGGCGGCGAGCGGCGGTTCGACGAACGCGGTGCTGCACTTCCTGGCCATTGCAAATGAGATGGGTATCCCGCTGACCGTCGATGATTTTGACCGCATCAGCTCGAAGACGCCGCTTCTGTGCGACCTGAAACCGGGCGGCAAGTACGTCGCGGTGGATTATCAGGCGGCGGGCGGCAGCCGGTTGCTGGCGAAGAGATTGATCGAAGCTGGCCTGCTGCATGGCGAGTGCCTCAACGTTACGGGTAAGACACTGGGCGAAGAAGCAGCGGCGGCAAAGGAGACAGTGGGACAGGATGTGATTCACGCGCTCAGCAATCCGCTGAAGCCGACCGGAGGGCTGGTCATCCTGAAAGGCAATCTGGCGCCGGACGGCTGCGTGATCAAAGTTGCGGGGCACAAGCGGCTCGAACATCGCGGCCGCGCCCGGGTTTTCGACAGCGAGCACGAGGCGTTTCATGCAGTGGAAGCTGGCGACATCAAGCCTGGCGATGTGATGGTGATCCGCTACGAGGGACCGAAAGGCGGTCCAGGCATGCAGGAGATGCTGGCAGTAACCGGTGCGGTCGCGGGCATTCCGGAACTGACCGACACGGTAGCGCTGCTGACCGATGGTCGATTTTCCGGGGCGACACGCGGGCTGATGGCGGGACATGTGGCTCCCGAGGCCGCCGTGGGCGGACCGATCGCGGCCGTGCGCGAAGGCGACACGATCCATTTCGATATCCCCAACCGCAGGCTGGACGTGGAAATCTCCGCTGAGGAGATGACGAAACGTCTGGCGAACTGGAAGAAGCCCGAGCCGAAGTTTGCGCGCGGGGTCTTCCGCAAATACGCCGATTCGGTTTCGTCGGCGGCTGAGGGTGCGGTGACGCACTGAACGCAGGGAGAGCAGACCAGGGAAGGGACAACATGGCTGCGAAAAAGCAAGCAATGGACCGGACGAAGTCGCAAACGAACACGAACGGCGCACCGGGAACGCGTTTGACAGGCTCGGAGATTCTTTGGGCCACCCTCGAAGGTGAAGGCGTGAGTGTGGTGTTCGGTTACCCGGGCGGCGCGATTCTGCCCGCTTACGATGCGCTGCGGAAGTTTCCCATTCGGCACGTGCTGGTGCGGCATGAGCAGGGCGCCGCGCATATGGCCGACGGCTACGCGCGCGCGTCGGGCAAAGTGGGCGTCGCGGTGGCAACATCGGGCCCGGGCGCAACGAATTTGGTGACCGGCATCGCGACGGCTATGCTCGATTCGGTGCCGATTGTCTGCATCACCGGTCAGGTTTCGAGCAAGGTGCTGGGCACGGATGCGTTTCAGGAGGTCGACATCACGGGCATCACGCTGCCGGTGACCAAGCACAACTACGTGGTTACGCGTGCAGAAGACGTAGCGAAGACGATTCGCGAGGCCTTTTTGGTGGCACGGTCGGGACGGCCGGGGCCGGTGCTGGTCGATATCACGAAAGATGCGCAGCAGGGCTCGGCGGAATTTGACTTTGCCGCGGCGGAACCAAAGCCACATCGTCCGCACCCGATGCTCAAGACCGAGTCGGAGTCGATTCTGGCAGCGGCGGAAATGATTCGCAATGCGAAGAAGCCGGTGATCCTTGCCGGCCATGGTGTATTGCAGTCGGGCGCCGGTGTGCAGGTGCGCACGCTGGCGGAGCGGATGCGGATTCCGGTGGCATCGACGCTGCTGGGGCTGGGCGGATTCCCGGCGTCGCATCCTCTGTCGCTGGGGATGATGGGCATGCACGGCGAGGCCTGGGTGAATCAGGCAATCCAGCAGGCAGATCTGCTGATCGCGTGTGGCATGCGCTTCGACGACCGCGTGACGGGGACGCTCGCGACTTATGCGCCGAATGCGAAGAAGATTCACATCGAGGTCGACCCGGCGGAGGTCAACAAGAATGTGAAGGTCGATGTGGCGCTGATCGGCGATCTGAAGGAGGCGCTTGAGGCGCTGCTGCCGCACCTTGCTCCTCGCGACGCGAAGCGCGAGAGCGCGTGGGTGAAGGAGATTGAGGCCAGCAAGGGCGAGTGCGCGGTGCGCGACATCACGAATCTGCCGGACAGCGGGCACTTGTATGCTGCGCACGTGATGCACGACCTGTGGAAGGCAACTGAAGGCCAGGCTATCGTCGTGACCGATGTGGGCCAGCACCAGATGTGGGAAGCCCAGTATTACAAGCACGACGAACCGCGGACGCTCATCACATCGGGCGGCTTGGGCACCATGGGGTTTGCGCTTCCGGCGGCGATTGGCGCGAAGATCGCGTGCCCGGACAAGGAAGTATGGGTTGTCGCCGGCGATGGGGGATTTCAGATGACGGCGGCCGAGCTTTCGACGGCTGCGCAGGAAGAGCTGGACCTGAACATCGCGGTGGTGAACAACGGCTATCTGGGCATGGTGCGGCAGTGGCAGGAGTTTTTCTATGAGAAGAACTATGAGTCGTCGCCGCTGCGCAGTCCGGACTTCGTAAAGCTGGCCGCGGCGCACGGGATTCCCGGACTTGCCGTCGGCAGACGTTCTGAAGTGTTGCCGGCCGTGCAGAAAGCGCGGAACCATAAAGGGCCGTTCGTCATTAATTTCCTGGTTGAGAAGGAAGACTCGGTCTACCCGATGATTCCTGCGGGCTCGGCGCTGCATGAGATGATTCGGCGGCCCGAGAACCCTCTGGTCGAGACAGCGCAGGACAAGTAAGAGAGGCGCACGATGCTGCACACATTCGTTGCATTGGTAGAAGACAAGCCGGGCGTGCTGACGCGGGTTGCTTCCTTGTTCCGCAGGCTGAACATTAATATTGTGTCGCTGACGGTGGGCCACTCGGAGCGCGTGGGCGTGTCGCGAATGACTATTGTCTGCGAGGCGTCGCCGACCGCGGGCCATCGCATCGCCGCCAGTCTCTATAAACTGGAGAATGTGCTCGAGGTCGACGACGTTGGGCAGCTTTCCCATGTCGCCCGCGAGTTGGCGCTGATCAAGGTTGCGGCAACGCCCAGGACTCGCTCGATGGTGTTCGAACTGGTGGAGGTTTTCCGGGCGCGCATTGTAGATCTGGCGCCGGAGTCGCTGATGATCGAGATCACCGGGGTCGAGAGCAAGATCGAAGGGCTGATCCAGGTATTGAATGAAAATGGAGACCGGATTCTGGAGATTTCGCGCACGGGGCGCATGGTGATGCGGCGCGGACAGCACACCAGCCGGGTGCTGGAAGCCATGCGGGTGCCGGGCCTCGAGACGCCGGACGAACTGAAGGCCGAAGAAGAAGTCAGCGCCAGCGATGTGCTGATGGCAGATGAGACAGGATTCAGAGATTAAGTTCAAGAGAAAAGGAAAATCATGCCAGCAAAGACGTATCACGATGGCGACGCCGATTTGTCGCTGATCCAGCAGAAGAAGGTTGCGGTGATTGGTTATGGCTCGCAGGGACATGCGCACGCGCTGAACCTGAAGGATTCGGGCGTTGATGTGCGCGTCGGATTGCCGCCGACCAGCAAGTCCGTGGACAAAGCAAAGAAGGCTGGCCTGCACGTGACCAGCGTGAGCGACGCGGCTGCGTGGGCCGACGTGGTGATGATCCTGACGCCGGACCACTCGCAGGGCGAGACGTATGCGAAGGAGATCGCGCCGCACATGAAGAAGGGCAAGACCCTCATGTTCGGGCACGGGTTCAACATTCGCTTTGGCGCCATTGTGCCGCCGAAGGAGATCGACGTGTCGATGGTTGCGCCGAAGGGGCCTGGGCATCGGGTGCGAGAGGTCTTCATCGAAGGCGGCGGCGTGCCATGCCTGATCGCCGTCGAGCAGAACCCGTCGGGACAGGCGAAAGAACTGGCGCTTTCCTACGCCAAGGGAATTGGCGGAACACGCGGCGGCGTGCTGGAAACGACCTTCGCGGAAGAAACGGAAACCGATCTGTTCGGTGAGCAGGCAGTGTTGTGCGGTGGAACGTCGGCGCTGGTGAAGGCCGGGTTCGACACGCTGGTCGCGGCTGGATATCAGCCGGAGATTGCGTACTTTGAGTGCCTGCACGAGCTGAAGCTCATCGTTGACCTGATGTATCGCGGCGGCCTCGCGTATATGCGCTACTCGATCTCGGACACAGCTGAGTATGGCGATTACACGGCGGGTCCGCGGATCGTGACGGACGAGACGCGCGCGGAGATGAAGAAGCTGCTGACTGAAATCCAGAACGGCACCTTTGCGAAGAAGTGGATCGAAGAGAACAAGACAGGCAGAAAAAACTTCACGGAGATGCGCAAGGAAGAAGCCGGATTGCAGGTGGAAGAAGTTGGCGCGCGACTGCGGGCGGCGATGCCGTTCCTCGATCCGGTTGTGGTGAAGGATGGCGTTCCGCAGCCGGCGGCGCAGGCCGAGACTGTGACCGCCTGAACGCTTCCGTTTTCCCGCTGTCGCAGTCTGAAAACAGATGGCTTTCTCATGACGAGAAGCTTCTATCTCACGATCCTGTTGTTCATGGCGGCCGCTGCGAGCGCGCAGGCGCGGCCAACGTGCGCGGTGGTCCCAAAGTCGCTGGCGGCGATGAAGGGATGCTACCGGCCGCTGCTGGTCTTCAGCGCCAACGGCGATGATCTGCGGCTGCGGCGGCAGGTGGAAATGCTGGACACTGCGGCCGATGACATGATGGACCGGTTCGTGCTGTACACGCCGATTGTTCCGGATGGGAAGCGGGTTTCGACGCCGGCGGATTCGCCGTACACCGTTCTGGATCCGAAAGAAATGGCCGCGGTGCGAGCGCAGTTCCACATCCCGGTGAGCGCGTTCGCGGTTTTGCTGCTCGATGAGGATGGAAGCGTGAAATTGCGTTCCACCAGTCCCGTGGATTCGGACCGGCTGAACGCCCTGATCGACAAGCTGCCGGATCGCCAGGCGGAGATGCAGCGGCCGCACGCAAATTAATCGGCTACGAGACGAAACGACGAGACAGGTTGTTTTAGCATCGTTATAGGCGGAGGGCACATGGAATCTTCGACGGCCACCGATTTGGCGGTTCAAACCACGGCCCTCGCAGGCGAAAACCCACACAGTCCTTTGCCTGAGATTGTGGAGGCGCTCAAGCGGGTGAGCGTTCTGCACGGGCTGACTGACAGGGAACTGGAGTGGCTGGCGACGCATGGGGAAGAGCTCGCATTCCCGGCGGGCGCGCCTTTGTTCCGCGAAGGCGATCCAGCCAGGAAAATGTTGATCCTGCTGAAGGGCGACGTGCACGTGCGCCGCTCGCAGGGCGGCTTGGCGCTGTTTGTGGGCCGCGCCGGACAGATCACCGGGTTGCTTCCCTTCTCGCGCATGAAGACCCACGGCGGTCAGGGTTTTGCGTCGACCGACGTTTGGGGAATCGTGATCGATCGCGACATGTTCCCCGCGATGCTGGAAGCGATTCCCTCGATGGGGCAGCGGTGCGTATCGGTGCTGCTGGACCGCGTGCGCGAGATGACGCGGCTGGAGCAGCAGACCGAGAAACTGAACGCGCTGGGCAAGCTGGCCGGAAACCTGGCCCATGAGCTGAACAACCCGGCGTCGGCGGCGCAGCGCGCCGCGTCGGGAATGATCGAGGAACTGCAGACCTTCGGTCACCAGAAGTTTCTGCTCGGCGGGCTGTGCCTGGACAGCGCTCATCTGGACAAGATCCGTGCGTGGCGAGGCCGCATGGAAGAGCAGGCCAGGAATCGGCCGGCGAATTCCGTGACCCAGGCGCAGCGCGAAGACCAGCTGCAGCGGTGGCTTGGCGAGCATGGCGTCGGGAATCCCTGGCAGGTTGTGCCGGACCTGGCCGAGTTGGGGATCACGACGGAGAACCTGGATGAGCTGGCCGAGTTGGTGGGCGAACAGCATCTGGACGTGGTGCTTCCGCAGTTCGCTTCGTCGGCGCGAACGGAGCGGATGGCGCAGGCGATGGTGGACTCGACGGCGCGCATTTTCGCCATCATCGCGGCGATCAAGGACTATTCCTGGATGGACCAGGCTCCGATCCAGGAAGTCGATATACCGCAGTCGCTGGAAACGACCCTGACCATGCTGCAGTCGCGTCTGGAAAAGGTGAAGATCGAGCGCCACTTTGAGGCGGATCTGCCGCGAATCTCGGCCTATGCCAGCGAGCTGAACCAGGTTTGGATGGCGCTGCTTGAAAACGCGCTGGATGCGATGCACAACCAGGGCACGCTCCGGCTGACGGCCCAGGTATCCGGAGAGTATGTGGTAACGGAAATCTGGGACAACGGCCCAGGGATTCCGGAGGAGATTCAGGCGCGCATCTTCGAACCATTTTTCACGACCAAGGCGCCGGGCAGCAGTCTCGGGCTGGGGCTCGACATCGCGCAGCGGATTGTGCGGCAGCATCGCGGGTACATCTACGTGGAGTCGAAGCCCGGTGAGACCTGCTTCCAGGTGCGGCTGCCGATTGAGCCGCTGCAGGCGTACTGAGGACAAGCTAACCGGCCTGCCTCGGATCCTCGTTGTCGTAGGCGTCATGCCAGCGCCACCACTTGTAACGCGGCGTTTGCGGATAGCCTTCGGGTGAGTCCTCCCAATCCTCCTGCCGTCCGAGTGGAGTGACGTCGAGGTAGCTCCACAGGGTTCCCATGGCCTCATCGCCGCGGCTGTTGATGAAGTAAGTGCGGAAGATCCTGTCGTTCTCGTCGCGGAAGAAGACGTTGTGCCCGTGCCACTGGTCGACGCCGAAGTCCTTATCGAAGTCGTCGGTGATGGTGTACCAGGGAATCTTCTCCCAGCCCATGCGCTGTTTCAGGCGGGCGATGTTTTCCTGCGATCCGCGTGAGGCATAGGCGAGGGTGGTGTTCCGTTGATGCAGGTGCGAGAGTTGCGAAACCTGGTCTGCGCCCAGGGAGCAACCCACGCAGGCGTGGTCGGGCCAGCCGTAAACGTCAGGATCGTAGAAGGCGCGATAGAGGACGAGCTGGCGCCGGCCTTCGAAGAGATCGAGCAGGGAAACCTTCCCCTGCGGACCCAGGAAGACATACTCTTTGGCGACCGCGAGCCACGGCATCCGCCGGCGCGCCGCTGCCAGTGCATCGCGCGCGTGGGTGTGCTCCTTCTCTCTGACCAGCATCTCCTGCCACGCCTTCTGCCATTCCTCGGCCGAAACGACGGGCGGCTTCTTCATTTTTGCGGTCTGATCATTGCTCTGCCGATTGCTCACCGCGTTGCTTGTCATCGCTTCCTCCCTGTTCGCGCTCACGCGCCCGATGGTTTCGAAATTTTGTGACGGCGAAAGCCGAAACACCGCCCGTGGAAACAGCGCCGGCGGCAATCCAAACCGCAGCCGCCATGCAGAAGGGACACATGACTACCTCCCTGGCCGCTCCGCGGCTGCTGCTCGGATACGGTCGATCAACTGGTTCCAGCCACTCTCCACACCGCGCTCCTGTTCGCCGACCCAGCCCATGGCGCGGTGGACGAAGCGCATGTGGGTGACGCCGTTTTCTTCCGTGAGCCGGTACTGGAGGTTAGACACAGCGGGGTTGGACATGAAGAGCGGCCCGGAAATTTCGAGCAGAGACGGTGTTTTGATGGCCTGCACCGTACCCCAGAAATGGCCGTTGTTGTTGCCCAGATCGCGAAACCACCGTCCGCCGGGCCACGCCTCAAGGACCATCGGCATGGGCTTTTCGGGAGTGGAGTTCAGTGTCCCATCTGTTCGAGGATGGTGTCGAAGACGATGCCGATGGGCGCCGCGATCTGCTCTTCTTTGACGATTTCGAAGGCCTGCACGACGCCTTCCTTGATTGTGGCTGGCATTACTCCTCCTTCTGATTTGGGCCGTCGCTCAGGCGAGTTGTCCGTTCCCGCGCTTTGCACTCGGCGCGCCGTTTGATCTGGTCGATCTGGCGGGTCCAGTAGCGTTCGAAGACCTTCACCCAGTCGTACACGGGCTTCAGGCCGTCAGCGTGAAGGCGGTACATGCGATGCTTTCCGCGGCGGACCACGGTCACCACGCCAGCCTCGCGGAGCGCTCCGAGGTGCTTGGAAACGGCAGGCTGGCCGACGTTCATACGAACGACGATGTCGTTGACGGCGTATTCGTGGCCGTCGGAGAGCAGAGCGATGACCTCGCGGTGGCGCGGTTCGGCGATGCTGCTGAAGACGTCGGTGGGGTGGGCCATTCGCGTCATGAGCGGAATATATATTCCTATATAGGAATATGTCAAGAGATCCGCAACCTCCTCTCCGTCCTGCTCCGCGGAACACCGTGGAAATGTCTGGGTTTGCTGAGGGAATTCGCAATACCGGGCAGAGCCGTTCGACGCGCAATTCGCTGCGCTCGGTGCTTGCGGCGGGCAGGTTGTGGGGTGCTCCGGCTTGAGCAGGGTATCGGGGTGGGCGGGGTAGGATGGAGTGATTCAGGCTCCCCGCCTGGGCCTGGAGTGCAGGATCGCGACGCGCTTCCTCAAACAGGCGCGTCCAGGTGGAAACCGAGTTGATCATGTTCCCGAACCTGCCATGTGCCCGATCCGCCGCGTAGTTTCTGCGTTGTGCGCCGGCGCGGTAGCGTGCGCGACGGCCGCTGCCTCGAATCTCGTGACCGGCAATGGGTTCGGGTTCGGGGTGGTTGCGCCAGGGACCGGGATGGTGACGAAGTTCTATGCGCACCCGTACAGCTTCCTGGGGCCCGATCCTCGCGATCGACTCAGCGAGGGAATTCCCACAGCGAACTTCCTGAAACGACTGCAGTGGGGAGATGGCGCGGCGAGCGACTCGTCGGCGGGATATGAAGACGATTCCCATGTCATCCACATCCGCAGAAGCGATGGCTGGGGTTTCTGCTTTATGCCGTTTGGCTTTGAGCATGCGGCGCTCGTCGTCAGCTGGGAGCCGGCTGCATCGCAGTCTGGACGCGGAGGCTTTCAAGTGGAATGGTCGGCTGCAATCCACTCGCAGAAGACCCTGAGCGTGTCTGGGGCAACTCTGCGGTTGTTAACGTTCGATGGACTGGAGGAATCGCTGCTCCTCATCCCGCTCGGCACCGCAAAGGGAGATACGGGCGGGGGTGATGGAATTCTGGCCGGCAGCCGGGCATGGGCGATGATCGCGCTCGAAAAGGAGGATGAGCCGGAGGCGATGGCGCGGGAGTTCCTCCGCTGGCAGGCAGGCCTTGAGCCGCGGGCGCTGGCGCGGCGCGAGATTGCGGAGATGGAAAGCTGGCGGGTGAAGCCGGAGGTCCACTTTGCCACCGAGAAGGAACGCCACCTGTGGCGGCAGAGCGAGGTGATGCTGCGCATCGCGCAGAGCCGCGAGCCCAATCGCGCAGGGAGAGACGGCAACGGGCTGATCGTGGCCAGCCTGCCCGATGGAGTGTGGTTCACTCCGTGGGTGCGCGACATGGCCTGGGCTACGGTGGCGCTGGCGCGCATGGGACACCAGAGCGAAGCACGCGGGGCGCTGCTGGCTTACTTCAACGCGCGGCCCACGGGCAAAATGCGGGCGGAAACAGCGGTCGCCGATTATCAGATTTCGGTGGTGCGCTACTTCGGCAACGGAGCAGAGGAACCCTTCTTCACCAACGAAGGCAGCACCAACATTGAGTTCGACGACTGGGGCGAAACACTATGGGCGCTGGGCGAGTACGAGCGCAAATATGCTGACGCGGATTTGCTGGCGACCCCGACGTATCGCGGCCGCCTCTACGAAAGCGCGCGGGATTACATTGCAAAACCGTTGCTGGCGAATACGGAGAAGTACGGCGATGGCCGCATTGTCGATGCCGACACGTCGATCTGGGAAGAACGAGAGAAGGACAAGAAGCACTTTGCATTTTCGACGGCGATGGCGATGGTGGGGCTGAAGGAACTCGCCAGTGTGGCGGAGCTTGCAGGGGACAAGGCGGGCGGCGCGACGATGCTGAGCCAGGCGGAGCTGCTCGAAAAGGGCTTCGACGTGGCATTCATCCGGGATGGACACCTGCACGGCACGCTGGAAGAAGGGGTGAAAAACGACATTGACGGAGCGCTGCTCCAGATCATCAACTTTGGCGTCGTTCATGATTCGGCCGTCATCCGCGACGCGATGCAAAGGATGGAACTTCTGAAGGTCGCGTCTGGAGGCTACCGGCGGGTGCGCAGCACGTACACCGATCCTGCGGTGTTCGAGTACTGGTATGAGCGGCAGGAATTCCTCTTCGTGGATTTCAATCTGGCGGAGCTCGGCCGGCGCCAGGGAGACAGCGTCAGGGCCGATGCGATGCTGGAGCGGATTGTGGACAGTGCCGCGGAGGACCACGATCTGATCCCGGAAATGTATGTCGCTTTGCCGTGCAAGCTGTTTCCGGGGAAGATCGGCGATCCGACCGGGGCTTTGCCGATGGTGGGCTACGGGGCAGGGGAGTTCATCCTGCACATTCTGAATCGAGAAACGCTGGAGCGGCAGCGGTGATGTTCTTTTTGGTGGCGGCGGGAATGGGCGCGGCAGATTGGCGCAGCCGGGGCCGCGCGCAGTCACCTGCAGGGGGTGTGACCACAGGTATGGGAAGAAAACGAAAGAGTCGTGGATTGGCGCCGGCAAGGGTAGAGGCATTCACAGGATTCCGGGTTAGGATTTTGACATTGCAGTCCTTCGATTTTTCTCTGCCTTTGGAGTTCGACCATGAGATTCAGTCCCGGGTCCCCGGACGATTTCGGGGAAAGACGATATGCCTCGTCGAAACCCCCGCTCACCGTTATCACGGTGATTGAAATCGCAGTGTCGCAGACACATCTCGAATCTCGTCAGGTCGAGCCCACGCTCGCAGAACGAGTGCTCGAGTTCCTGGACCAGCGCGCCGCGTAAGCCACTCTGACGACCCGGTGGCCTGGGAATGACGGTGGCGCCGTCGTCAGGCGTTTTGCGCAGCCATTGTTCCAATCAGCCGGAGCGCATTAGGATTCAAGGCAGTCATGGAGGGGACCCATGTTGCCACCGATCAATGTGCTCAACCAGTCGCTCGACCGGCGAGGAGAAGAATTTCCGGTTTTGACTCCGGCGCAGATTGACCGCGTCCGGCCCTATGGCAAGGTACGGCCGGTTGAGGCTGGAGAGGTACTTTTCGAGCCCGGGACGCTGGGCATGTCCTGTTTCGTGGTGCTCTCAGGAAAGCTGGACATTGCCATGTCAGGAATCACGGGCGAGCGTGTGTTTGTGACCTACGGGCCGGGGCAGTTCTCCGGGGAAGTGGTGCTGATCTCCGGTGCGCGGTCGCTGGCACGGGGACGGGTGGCGGAGGCGGGGGAATTTCTCGAGGTCAGCGCAGAGTCGCTGCGCTCGCTGATTGCAAAAGATGCCGAGCTGAGCGATATCTTCATGCGCGCGTTCCTGATGCGCCGCATCCGGATGATTTCGGAAGGGTGGAGCAACGTCACGATTCTGGGATCGCAACACTCCTCGGACACGCTGCGCCTGCGGGAATTTCTGACGCGCAACAGCTATCCCTACACCTATATCGATCTTGATCGCGACAAAGGATCGCAGGAGCTGCTGGACCGGTTTGGCATCAGGCTGGAGGAGATTCCGGTGGTGATCTGCAGCGCAACCGGCCACGTGCTGCGCAATCCGACGAATCAGAAACTGGCGGAATGTCTGGGCCTGATGGGCCGAGTGGACCAGACGCGGGTCCACGATGTGGCCATTGTGGGTGCGGGCCCGGCAGGCCTGGCCGCGGCGGTGTATGCGGCTTCAGAGGGCCTGGACGCGGTGGTGATTGAAACGGAGTTTCCCGGAGGGCAGGCGGGAGCGAGCTCGAAGATTGAAAACTATGTCGGGTTCCCCATGGGCATTTCGGGGCAGGAGCTTTCCAGCCGCGCCGTTGTGCAGGCGGAAAAATTCGGCGCAAGGATGATGGTGGGTGAAAGGGTGGTGAAGATTCAGTGCGACCAGCGCCCTTACCAGCTGACTTTGGAAAACGGTGAAGTCATCGACACGCGGAGCATTGTGCTGGCCACCGGCGCACAGTACAACAAGCCGAAGGTGGAGCATCTGGCGCAATACGAAGGGCAGGGGATTTACTACGCTGCCACCTTCATGGAAGCGCAACTTTGCGCGGCCGAGGAGGTCGTCGTGATTGGTGGCGGCAACTCAGCCGGACAGGCGGCGGTGTTTCTGTCGGAGAGCGCGCGCAAGGTCTACATGCTGGTTCGTGGCAAGCAGCTGTCGGACACGATGTCGCGGTATCTCGTCCAGCGGATTGTCGAGAATCCGGCGATTGAGCTGCATCTGCAAACCGAGATTGTTGCCCTTGCGGGCGAGTCCCACCTGGAGGGGGTGACCTGGGTGAATCGGGCGACGGGGGAAGAATCTGTGCGTGGCATCCGGCATGTGTTCGTGATGGCCGGGGCATCGCCGAGGACGGACTGGCTGCAAGGGTGCCTGGCGCTGGATGCACAGGGGTTCATCCTCACGGGACGGGATCTGGACGCAGTTTTGCTGAGCACACCGGGGAAGTGGCCGCTCAGCCGGCCTCCGCAGATGCTGGAAACGAGCCAGCCTGCGGTTTTCGCCGTGGGAGACATTCGTTCCGGCAACGTGAAGCGGGTCGCCTCAGCGGTGGGCGAAGGGTCGATCTCGATCCACCTGGTGCATCGCGCCCTTGCGGAGGCTTAGCCCGGTTATCGGAGTAACCGTTCCGGTGGCGGGAAACAACCGTTTTTTTGCAAACAGGCATCTAAACGCGCGGAGTCCCCTGTGTTGAGAATCTGGCATCACCCTTCCCGAGTTGACCGGGAGGGTTGCAGATTCTGCACGTAAATTGAGATTCAGAATTCGACAAGAGATGTTCTCCCCGTTCGCTCCTCAAAGTCGGCGCCCCTACTCATCACGCAATCTTCGCTCCGGGTTTTTCGAGGCCTCTGCGCCAGCCGGGGCGGCAAAACCGTGCCGACATCGAGGCCATCACTGCCGGCCTGCGGCGTTTTGGTTGTTCCTCAGTTTTGCTGCCTCTTTAGCGCTGGTCAGCTGGGCTCCATGTGAACAGGTACCTTCGGGCGGCGACCAGCAGAATCAGCTGAAAGGCATGACCCTCGAGCAGCTTGGCAATCTCGAAGTCACCACCGTCTCCAAGGAACCCGAAGAGGTCTGGAAGACGCCCGCCGCGATTTACGTGATCACGCAGGAGGACATTCAGCGTTCGGGGGCGGAGAACATCCCGGAGGCGTTGCGGCTGGCGCCGGGAGTCGAGGTGGCGCGGATCACGTCGGGCGAGTACGCGGTTGGGATACGCGGATTCAACAGCCGGCTCTCGCGGTCGGTCCTGGTGCTGATCGATGGCCGCACGGTGTACACCACGTTCACGGCGGGTACTTACTGGGAAACGCAGGATGTGTTGATTAAAGATATCGATCGCATTGAAGTGATCCGTGGCCCGGGCGGGACGATCTGGGGACCGAATGCGGTCAACGGGGTTATCAACATCATCACCAGGAACACGAAGGATACGCAGGGCGCGCTGGGGGCTGGCGGCGGCGGCAATGTTGAACATTTCCTCGGACGCCTCCGTTACGGCTCTGGCAACGGCAAGGGATTCACCTACCGAGTGTATGCAAAAGGATTTGGATGGGCGCCGCAGTACCACTCCGATGGCGACAATTATGACGACTGGGATGGCGGTCAGGGAGGATTCCGGATGGACTGGACGCATGGAGGCGACAGCTATCGACTGCAGGGCGACGTCTACCGCCAAAACCTGGGCGAGAGGATCACAGCTACAACCTACAATCCGCCGGCCAACTTCGACAGGAGCGGGGATGCCACTCTTTACGGAGGAAACATACTCTGGAACTGGACAAGAGTGCAGGGAGAAGGCAAGGACATCCAGCTGGCGGCCTACTACGACCACACGACACGGAATGAGCTGAACTTCGGGGACATCCGCAACACGTTCAATGTGGATTTTGTCGATCGCCTGCCGTTGCCTCGTCAGGAGGTATCGTGGGGCCTTACCGCGCGAGCCAGCCACGGGACCGAAGTGGACGTTTTTTCGGGGCTCACATTCACGCCGGCGCACAGGACCGATGTGCTTTACCAGGGATTCGTTCAGGACGAAATTTCGCTGGTGCCGGATCGGTTATCGATCGTAGCCGGAACCAAGGTGCTGAAGACGAACTACACCGGAGTTCTCGCGGAACCGAGCGGGCGAGTGTTGTATACGCCGACTGCCACACAGACGCTGTGGGCGGCGTATACGCACGGACTGCGCACGCCGGCGGACGTGGAGCGCGATTTCAATCTGTCCAGTTTTCTGGGAAACGCGGCGAATGGGCTACCACTCTTCGCGTGCTTCTGTGCCAACCCCAACTTCAGATCAGAGCAGTTGAACGGCTACGAGCTGGGCTACAGGGGCCTCGAAGGGCAGAAGCTCTACGTCGACATTGCCGGCTTCTACAACCATTACGGCGACCTGTTCAGCGAAGACCTGGTGGGAGGCCCGTTTGTGGAGACGAACCCGGCTCCGACTCACCTTCTTTTGCTTGCGCAGTTCGGCAACGGGCTGGTGGCGAGCACAACGGGAATGGAAGTGTCGCCTGAATGGCGACCGGAACCGTGGTGGCGCCTGGGCGGTTCGTACTCGTTTCTCGATATGCATGTGGAGAAAGGAACGAACTCAAAGGACATCGGGAGCGCGCCCGGCGTACAAGGATCGAGTCCTGAGTACCAGGCGCTGATCCGGAGCGGTTTTGATATGCCCAAATCGGTCAGCGCCGACCTTCAGGCGCGATACGTGGGAGCGCTGGCCGGCCTCCAGGTGCCGTCGTATTGGACGGGGAATGCTACGGTGCGGTGGGCGGCGACGCGTCACGTTGAGTTGAAGGCCGTGGGCCAGGATCTTTTCCAGCCACACCATGTGGAGTTCGTCTACGATCCTGGGCCTGCTGTCGGGATCCGGCGCGGATTCTATGGCGAGATAACGTTCACCCGGTGACCCTGGCGGCGCTCGCTCTTAGCTTTTCTTTTCAGATGGGGTGAGCCGGCTTGCCAGGACTTCAAGGCTTGGCCGCCGGACTGCGTCAGGCGGATTTGCGTAGTTGCAGCCAGCCGACAGCGGCATCGGACCAGGAGTGGTCGGAGGCGGCCCAGGTGCCGCGGTTATGCTCTTCCGCTGGCCTGGTCATCCTGGCGCGCGAATAGCCGCGCTGGGCTGCGAAGTCGAAGGCGGCTTGCGGGAGACCGTTGATCAGCAGCGCGCATTTCTGGCCATCGAGCGACCAGACGATCGAGAGCGCTGATGGGCGCTTTTGGCCCCGGGCGATGCGCATGTCGTAGACCGGAAGGACGTCGAGGATGAGGCTGTCGCAGGCCAGATCGACTGCGTAGAAGTAGCCGGCTTCACCATCGTCGTCGAAGAAGGCGCTGTAGGGGCCCACGGGAGAATCGTTGACAACGAAGACATTGGGGCCCGGGCGGAACGTCTGCTGCGAGGTAGGGTGCGCCATGGGGGTTGCGACTCCGTCCTGGGCGATTCGGGCCTGAGCCATTCTGGCTCCGAGTGGGAGAGCCGTCAAGGCGGGGCAGAGTTCGCCTGACGATTCGATGTTGAAAACCGGTCCGGGGCTGGAGACCAAATCATTGGTTTGCGAGTCTTTCGGCACGAGCGAACCCGTGCCCGACACCAAACCAAAGGCCAACCGGGGAAAAGAACCCCCTTTTCACCCCTTCCGACCCAATCTTCGCAGGATGACTACAGCGAGTTCATGTTCAGCAGGAATTCTGCGTTGTTGCGGACCTTCTCGAGGCGGCTGACCAACACTTCCATGGCTTCGACCGGCGAAAGGGGGTTGAGGACTTTGCGCAGGACCCAGGTGCGCTGCAGCTCGTCTTTGGGGATGAGCAGCTCTTCCTTGCGGGTGCCGGAGCGCTGAATATCGATCGCGGGGAATACACGCTTATCAACGAGTTTGCGATCGAGAATGATTTCCATGTTGCCGGTGCCCTTGAACTCTTCGAAGATGACTTCGTCCATGCGGGAGCCGGTGTCAACGAGAGCGGTGGCAATAATCGTCAGCGAGCCGCCTTCTTCGATGTTCCTCGCCGCGCCGAAGAAGCGCTTGGGGCGCTGCAGGGCATTGGAGTCGACGCCGCCGGAGAGCACTTTGCCTGAGGGCGGAACGATGGTGTTGTAGGCGCGGGCCAGACGCGTGATCGAGTCGAGCAGGATGACGACGTCGCGCTTGTGCTCGACCAGGCGCTTGGCCTTCTCGATGACCATCTCGGCCACCTGGACGTGGCGTGCAGCCGGCTCGTCGAAGGTAGAGCTGATCACTTCGCCCTTGACGGAGCGCTGCATGTCGGTGACTTCTTCAGGGCGCTCGTCGATCAGCAGGACGATGAGGACGACTTCAGGGTGGTTGGTGGTGACCGAGTTGGCGATGGACTGCAGCAGCATGGTCTTGCCGGTGCGCGGCGGAGCGACGATGAGGCCGCGCTGGCCCTTGCCAACCGGGGTGAGCAGATCCATGACGCGGCCGCTGATGTTTTCCTTGACGGTTTCCATCTTGACGCGCTCCTGGGGATAGAGGGGCGTCAGGTTGTCGAAGAGGATCTTGTTGCGGGTTTCCTCGGGCGACTCGAAGTTGATGGCTTCGATCTTGACCAGCGCGAAGTACTTTTCGCCTTCGTGCGGGGGGCGGACGTTGCCGCTGATGGTATCGCCGGTTTTGAGGTCGAATTTGCGAATCTGCGAGGGCGAAACATAGATGTCGTCGGGGCCAGGCAGATAGTTGTAGTCGGGCGAGCGGAGGAAGCCGTAGCCGTCGGGCAGGATTTCGAGCACGCCTTCGGCAAAGATGTGGCCTTCTTTTTCGCTCTGCGCCTGGAGGATCTTGAAGATGAGATCCTGCTTGCGGAGGCCGCTGGATCCGGGGATTTCAAGGGTGCGCGCGATGCGGCTGAGTTCAGTAATGTTCTTTTCTTTGAGTTCTGCGATGGTCATGAATCACCTGCGGTGAGACTTTTTGAGAAGGGGATTTTGAATCAGGAAGGAAGTTTCAAGAGCGGAGAGCTGGAACGATGTTAGCCGGGACAGGGACCCGAAGGGAAGCCGCGCGGCGCAAACCAGCAGCGCGGCGGTCAGGGTTTAAGCTGCGCGGCGCTGCTGGTGCTGCGGAATCGAAACAGGCTGCTGACGGGCGACGGGCGCCGCCGCCGGGCTGGACTCCCGGAAGCGGACGAGCACGTCGTTCATCGTGTCCTGCAGGCGCGTGTTGGGCTTATGCAGCTTGCGAGTCGCTTTGGAAGCGAGCTGGCAGAGCTGGTAACGATTGCTGATATGAGTGAGTGCACCAAAAATCAATTCTGAACGCATGGTAGTCTCCTTGCTTTTCAACTAGTTAGATGTCCGACCGCATTCGATCACAAAAAAACCGCCGAACCAGTTGCCGGCCCAAAGCAGGCTTTGGAAGAAGGGGTCCCGGAAAGCTATACAAATTAGACGCGCCGACCAGGACTTTCGATCAACCTTTTTCCCGTCTGAAAAAGCGACTTGCACAGTGCGGATTGTCTTTCTTGATCCCTGTGCCCGGTCCCGCCAAACAAGCAGGCGCGCTCCGTGGGGAGTGACTTGTCATGCTTGCTGACCAGATTGCAAATCAGGACGGCGGAAACCCAAAGGTCAAAATCGACAGTTTTGAAAATACCCGTGGATGGGGACGGGGTCAACCTTTTTTTTCATAGTGAAGGCACGGTGGTTACCGAAAATGGAAATGGCGTCGTAAGCCATTGATCAGGCGATCATTGGGGGGACGCGGAGGTGACCAAAGTCGATACCCATGGACTTTCGTAATTCCCAAAAGCCATAGGAGGGACACTCAAACGATCAGATTGCAGTAAGTATTTTGTTTATTTGACCTAATGGGGTGTCCATTTGCGGACGCAGCGAGAAAAGCTACAGTTCCCTTCGCGCGGCCGTTACTCGTAACGCAACGCCTCGATGGGGTCCAGGTTGGCTGCGCGGATGGCCGGGATCATCCCACTGACCAGCCCGACCACTCCCAGAATGACGGTGGAGAGAATGATCGAGGCCGGCGAAATCAACAGGTGGATATCGGCGGCTTCAGCGTTCTTGGCCAGCGCGCTGTAGAAGGTGATACTGCCAACGCTGAGGGAGACGGTGTAGGCGAGGGCGATGCCGAGGACGCCGCCGGTAGCGGCGATTACCAGCGCTTCAGAAAGGAATTGGAAAAGGATGTGGCTGCGGCGGGCGCCAAGGGCTTTTTCGATGCCGATCTCTTTGGTCCGTTGCTGGACGGCCACCAGCATGATGTTCATAAGGCCGATGCCGGCGATGCCGAGGGTGAGCGCGCCGATGAAGAGCAGCAGCGCTTCCAGAGCGATGGTGATGATCTGGAACTGGCGCAGCTGGTGCATGAGGTTGGCGACGAAGATGGCGTTGTGATCGCTGGGCAGGAAGTTATGCATGGCGGCGAGAGTGTTGCGAACGGCCTGCTCGACGACCTGATTGTCGCCGTGATAGGTCATCCAGATGCCGCCCAGGTATTTGAGGTCGCCGAAGTCTTCAAAGTCGTTGAAGGGGATGTAGACCTGACGGTTGACGTCGTCATCGCCCTCCTGCATTTTGGGCTCGAGGATGCCGATCACTGTGAATCCGATGCCGTTGAGGCGAATGCGCTGGCCGATGGCATAGCGGCCACCGAAGAGCTTGGTCTTCGCTTCTGAGCCGAGAACCGCGACGTGGGCCCGGCTCTGGTCGTCCTGGTCGGTGAAGAAGCGGCCCTCATCGACGTCGAGCTTGAGGATATTGGCGATCTCCGCGCGGTAGCCGTCGACCTCCCAATTGTAGAGGTGCTCGTCGCTGGCTACGTTGACCTGTTTGAACATGGCGGGTGAAATGTGCGCGAGGCCGGGAACGGTGGCCCAGAGGCGGTCGACGTCATCCTCGGTGAGGCGAACCTGTACGCCGGCTTTGGAGCCGCCGACCTGTTCGGAGGTGCGGCCGGGAAAAACGCCGATGAGGTACGTGCCCCACTCGGCAAAGATGTTCTGGATGGCGCGGCCGAAACCCGCGCCATAAGCGAGCAGCAGGACCACGGTGGCGATACCCCACGCCATGCCGATCATGGTGATGAAGGTGCGACGGCGGTTGTAGACCATCGCCTCCCATGCCTGGCCCCAGATGTCACGGATCACAGGAGGCCTCCTCTTCTCGAACCGAGGGTTGGCGAGCAAGTTAGCGAGTTAGCAAGCCAGCGAGTTAGCGGCATAGTTTATTCCTTGCGGAGAGCCTCGACGGGTTCCATGGCGGCGGCCTGGGCGGCGGGATAGAGGCCTGAGACGATGCCGCAAATGCTCAGGGCAGTGAGAGCCAGGGCTGCCGACCAGGGCTGAAGACGAGGCGGATCGAAGCCCTGCATGTTCGGTCCAAAAGCCTTCTGCAGAAGCCACATAAAAAACGCGGAGCCTAAGATCCCGATGAGGCCGCTGACCGCGGTGAGCGTGAGACCTTCAAGGAAGAACTGCACGAGGATGCTGCGCCTGGTCGCGCCCAGCGCTTTGCGAAGACCGATTTCGCTGGTGCGTTCGGTGACGGAGACCAGCATGATGTTGATGATGCCGACGGCGCCCAGCGCCAGGGTGACCAAACCGACGCCGCCGAGAAAGATGTCCATGGCGTCGAAAATCTTGCCGACCATCTGCTGGGACTGGACGGAGTCCCATTCATTAAAGGCATCGGCCGCATCGGGACTGAAGCCGTGGCGGCGCGCGATGATTTCGTGCACTTCTTTGAGCGCGGTAGCGTGCTGCGCGGCTGTGGTGGGCTGGTAGTTGATGTTGCTCACCGTGTCCTGGGGATTGTTGCCCCAGTTCAGCGGAAACATGTCGAGCATGACGGAGAGCGGGATGTAGACCTGCTGGCTGCGGTCGTCGTTGTCGCCGCGGCCGACGTGGTCTGCGACGCCGATGACCGTGAAGCGGGTTCCGTTAAGCGTGACCCATTCGCCGAGGGCGGGATGGCCCTGAAACAGGAGAGCCGCGCTTTTTTGCCCCAACACGATGACCCGGCTCTTGTCAGTTATGTCGTTGGGTTCGATGAAGCGCCCCTGAGCGATGGGAATGTAGCGGATGGTTTTGAAGTTGGGCTCGACGCCGAGGACCTGGCCGCCGGCAGTCTCCCAGATACTTTGCTGCTTGATGTCGTTGTGATTGACGATGGCGGTGGCATCGCCGACGTCGGGTGCCTGGGTGCGGATGGCCTCAACGTCGGCCGTGGTGAGGTAGTAAGGGCGCATGCTGGTGTGCTGCCCGGGTACGGCGGGGATGTTGCCGTTCCACATCATGATGACGTCGTTGCCCAGCTCGGCAAACTCGCGCTTCTGCCCGGAACGGAAGCCTTCGCCCACGGAGATGAGCAGCAGCATGGAGCCAACGCCCCACGCGATGCCGAACATGGTAAGGAACGAGCGCAGCTTGTTGGCGCGGATGGCCAGAAAGACCTGCCCGAAAGTGTCGCCAAGGCTCTGCATGGGCTGCTTTCAGATACGAAGTTGGGGGACTGAGGGTTCCCGGGCCGTGGTCTGCCCCATAGACGCAGCGAGCGCCCGGATGAGATCGCGAACGGGATCCGAAGAGCCCGATTTTGTGACGAATCGCGAGCCGGCGCCCAAGTGGCTCTATTTCGTGCTGGAAAGCGCCTGCTGCACCTGCTCCACGTTGGGCTCGGACTGCTTCATGTACTCGCTGATGCGTTTGCGTTCGTCGGGGGCGAGGGTAGGAATAAGAGCAATCATGCGGCGCATGGTGGTGGCCACATCGTCCACCAGGTTCATTACGCGAATGGCTTCGCCGGAAAGGGGCATAGACCTCAAATGACCTCTGAGGAGCATTCTCCGCGATTGCGGGATTCCGGTAAAGGCTGGGTCGGGGATGGAAGGAGCGGGGAACCACGTTTATTTCTTCAGGCGCGCGTCGAAGGGATAGTCAATGATTTGCGTAATGGCGAATCTTGCTGCGTCCTTATGCCTGGGATTGAGCAGGTAGTTGGCCGTCTCCGGGACCAGGGCGCTGGGGACTCGGAGCAGAGGCGCCTGGGCTTTATTGAGCCATGCAGTTCCTATCGCCCGCGTGATCTCCGCTTTCTCCCGCCATTGTCCGGGCAGATCTTTGAGTTGGATGGACGGAACCCGCAAATCCGGTCCTTCGATCCGCAGCAAAGTGAAATCCGGGGGAACATCGTTGGCGGTGGTGTGAACGCAGACTTCCAGCAGCGCTGCCGCGGGGGTTTCCGCGAGATAGACGATGGGGTGGCCGGTGTCATGCCATCGCCCGGGCGCCCGCAATCCGCCAGTTCCATTCAGATCGCGGTGGCGGGAAATCCTCCACAGGATGATCAAACAAACATGCCTTCGTCGATCTGGACGAGGAGTTCCTCGACAATGCGGCTCCCGGTGTCGGTCTTGAGAAGCGAAAGCGGGGAGCGGCCTTCGAGCCTCGGATTCTCCCGACGCAGCCACGCCAGCGCTCGGTCGCGGCTGCCGTAGACGGCCTCGGCGCGGGACAGAACGCGAATGGCACGCACGACGCGGTCAGACTCCTCGAGGGTAAGTTTCTCGCGCCGCGACCGGCGATGCTGCAGCGTGCGCTGGGGAATGATAACGGCGTCGATTTCAGCGCGCTCTA
Source organism: uncultured Acidobacteriaceae bacterium (assembly GCA_963788905.1). GTDB lineage: Bacteria > Acidobacteriota > Terriglobia > Terriglobales > Acidobacteriaceae > Palsa-343. The sequence goes on along the minus strand of CAWBIO010000005.1, from coordinate 547,310 downwards.
ATCCGAGCGTGACCAGCCGGTGGATGACGGCGGGAGCCAGCTGCTTTTCGACAATGACGAGAATCTCGGTCTCGGATGTGGGGGCCTTCACTCCGAGCCATTTTCCGATTTGCATGTGGGTCGCGTTCACTTCTACATTATGCCACAAAATTCTCGGCAAAATGTGGGATGCACGATCCGCGCCGGCCAGCCTCGTCGTGAGAAGATGCTTGCCATGAACCACGTCGAGGCAGCGCAGGATTTACGGCAGGTGGTGGCCGGATACGAGCCGAAGTTCCTGGCGATCCCGGAAGAGGCAGCGGCAACCTCAACCGGGCCGGAGAAGTGGTCCCGAAAGCAGATTCTCGGGCACCTGATCGATTCGGCGGCCAACAACCACCAGCGGTTCATCCGCCTGCAAACCACGCCGGAGCTGCGGTTTCCGGGGTACGAGCAGAATGACTGGGTGCGCCTGAACCACTACGACGCGCGGCCGTGGCGTGAGCTGGTGTCGCTGTGGGCGGCGTACAACCGGCACCTCGCCGATGTGATCGAACACATCGAGCCGGCTTCGCTAGGGCATATCTGGGACAAGGGCGACGAGAGCTTCGATCTGGGCTTTGTGGCGACGGATTACGTGGTTCATTTGCGGCATCATGTGGAGCAGATCGAGCGCGGGTGAGCGCGGCCGGGTGCGCTGACTGCGGGGTCGGAATCGAACAGGCTCATGCTAAACTCTGGCGTATGAAGCGCCTTCAATCCATGTGGAACGCGGTCGCGATGGCCCGCCACCAGCCCCTTTTGTCGATCCGGCTTCTCGCGATCCTGAGTTTTCTGGCGGTTCTTGGGGCGTTCGTCGCGCGGGGATACATCACGAGTCGCTGGGCGATTTTTTTGGCGGCGCAGCAGTGAGTTTCACCGGAATCCTGATGTTCCAGCTTTTCCAGCTGCGCACGGCTGAGTTCCGGCACGATCCGGATGAGAGCAAGCTGACCGAACTCGGATTGTCGCGGTAAAAGCCGCGCGAAGAGCCACCATCGGCGGGCTCGCTACTTTGCGATCTTCATCTCCTCGATGAACCCGCGGATGGGCGCCGGGCGCGTTTCTTCGAGGTAGAGCTTCACGTAATCGAGATAATTGCGGGCGTACTGCAGGATCTCCTCGCGGTCGTCGGAGGTAAGGTCGCGCCGGATTTTGCCCGGCACCCCAGCGACCAGCGAGCGCGGCGGGACGATCATGCCTTCGGGGATGACGGCGCCGGCGGCGATGATGGAACCTTCGCCGATGCGGGCGTTGTTGAGGATGGTGGACCCGATGCCGATGAGGCAAACGTCTTCGATGACGCAGCCGTGGACGGTGGCGTTGTGGCCGATGGTGACCCAGTCGCCGACGATCACCGGATATTTGTAGCGCTGGCCGTGCAGCACGGCGCAGTCCTGCACGTTGGAGTGCGCGCCAACCTGAATGGAGTGGACGTCGCCCCGGAGGACGGCGTTCATCCATACGCTGGAGTGCTCGCCGAGCGTTACGTCGCCGATCACCTGGGCGGATTGGTCGACGTAACAGGTCTTCGGGATGGTCGGAGTTTGTCCCTGGTAGGTGCGAATCATGACCTAAGTTTAGCCCGTTTCACCTTAAGGCTCTCAGATTCGCAGCCATTTGGATAAGGTGGAAAAAGTCTGGTCAGAACGATGAAAGTACGGGACGCAATCCGCCTGGTTGAGCGAGATGGCTGGTTTCTGGTTGCTCAGCGAGGAAGCCATCGCCAGTTCAAACACCCGTTGAAGCCGGGGAAGGTCACCATCGCCGGCCATCCCGCGGTTGATATGGCGAAAGGAACGTATAACAATATCCTGAAGCAGGCAGGTCTCAGATGAAGGGATATGCAGTCGTCTTCGAGAAAACCGAAACGGGCTGGAGCGCTTACGCACCGGATCTCCCCGGTTTGGGTGTAGCGGGAGAGACTTACGAGGAGACCGAGCAACTGATGCGCGAAGGGATCGAGTTCCACATTGAGGGCTTGCGCGCCGATGGTGAACCGGTTCCCGAGCCGACGACGCGCGTTAGCGAGATTCCCGCCTGAGTCTTTTCCTTCCCGGTTGTCGCCGGTTGGTTCTTCGTTGACTGCTTTACCGGCCTCCCTCCTGATTTATCCTCAGAAAGATCATGCAGGAGAACGAGATTCCGTCCGATATTCCGGACTTGCCCGGGTGGGATGACGACCACCTTGACCGAGCTTTTGCCGCGCTGACCGGGGAGGTTGAACAGTCCGCGGCGGCGATACGGTCCGCCGAAGAAAAGGAGCAGTTTCGCCTGCTCTGGCTGGGGCGCAAACAGGGCCGCCTGAAAGCGATCAGCGACGCGTGGCTCAAGTCCGCCCCCGATCTTGTGGCCAGGAAGCGCATCGGCCAGCGCTTCAATTCCCTGAAGGCGGAGATCGAGCGGCGCCTGGAGATTGCCGGGTCGGGCTCGCCTTCGGATCAACTCGATGCCGAGGCCATCGACGTGACGCTGCCTGGCCGACGGCGCAAACTCGGCGCCGAGCATCCGCTGATCCGCACCTGGAATGAAATTGTGTCGGTCTTCCAGCGGATGGGGTATTCGGTCGGCGTGGGGCCGGAGGTCGAGACCGACTACTACAACTTCGAATCGCTGAACTTTCCCCCCGGGCACCCGGCGCGCGACACCCAGGACACGCTCCAGATTGTGGGACAGGAGCGCAAGCCGCCGCGCGACCGCCTGCTGATGCGCACGCACACCTCGCCGGTCCAGATTCGCACCATGGAACAGCAGCCGCCGCCGGTGCGCATCATTATTCCCGGCAAGGTGCACCGCAACGATGCTGCCGACGCGACGCACTACCCCATCTTTCATCAGGTGGAAGGCCTGTGCGTCGACACCAACATCACCTTCGGCGACCTGAAGGGCACGCTCGATGCGGCGATGAAGGCGTTCTTCGGGTCGAGCGTGAAGACGCGCTTTTTCCCATCGTTTTTCCCCTTCACCGAGCCGAGCGCCGACGTGCAGATCAGCTGCCCGTTTTGCGGCCAGGCTGGATGCCGCAAATGTAAATACTCCGGTTGGATCGAGCTGCTGGGTTGCGGGATGGTGGACCCGGCGGTGTTTGGATTTGTCCAGGGCAAGCAGCCGGGGTATGACCCTGCCCGCGTTAGTGGGTTTGCCTTCGGCATGGGCATCGACCGCATTGCGATGATGAAGTACGGCATCGGCGACATCGGGCTTCTGTATTCGGGCGACCTGCGCTTCCTGGAGCAGTTCGGGTGAAAATCCTCTCCAACTGGCTGCGCGAATATGTTCCTGGCTTGACCGCATCGGATCGGCAGCTCGCTGACGATTTGACGCTGCGTGGCATTGCGGTCGAGGGTGTCTTCGATCTGGGTGAGCACGGCTCGTTGTTCGAAATGGACATCACGACCAACCGCGTGGATGCGATGAATCACTATGGAATCGCGCGCGAGGCGGCGACGATCTATGGACTGGAGTTGAAGGCGCTGGATGCCCAGCTGCTCGCTGCACAGTCTGCGGCACGGGCCGTCCCGGTCTTGATTGAGGAGCCGAAGCTTTGCGGGCGGTTTACGGCGCTTGTATTGCGCGATGTGAAGATCACGGCTTCGACCGGCATTGTCGCCGAGCGCTTCCGGTTGCTGGAGCAGAAGGCGATTGCCAATGCCGTGGACGCTACCAATTATGTATTGCTCGCGATGGGGCAGCCGACGCACGCCTTCGATCTCGACAAACTGGAAGGCGGCATCATCGTGCGCCGTGCCCGCAAAGGCGAAAAGCTCCGCACCCTCGATGGAGTGGAACGCACCCTCGATCCCGACGATCTCGTGGTAGCCGACGAGAAGAGGGCCTTGGGCCTCGCCGGCGTCATGGGCGGATGGGACACGATGATCACGCCCGAGACGAAGAACATCCTCGTCGAGGCTGCCTGGTTCGATCCCGGCGTCGTCCGCCGTAGCTCGAAGCGGCATCTGCTGCATACCGACGCGTCGCATCGCTTCGAGCGCGGAGCGGACTTTAACGCGCCGCCGGTTGCCTCGGCGATGGTGAGCCGCATTATCCTCGAAGCCGGCGGGACTGCCGTCGGCAGCCTAGTGGACGAAATCGTTCCAGAGGCGCAGGACCGCACCGTAAAACGCGCAAGCATCAGCTTCAGCCTCGGCGAAGTGCGGAGGATTCTCGGGCCAACGGAAGAACCGGCAGGCATCACGCCTTCGACGGCAGAAAATATTCTCGGCGGACTGGGTTGCGGGCTCGATAAGGCCGGAGACGAAACCTGGAAGGTCACACTGCCGAGCTGGCGGTTAGACCTCGAACGCGAGATTGACCTGGTCGAAGAGATCGCGCGCGTCTACGGATACAACCGCTTTCGCAACACGCTGCCGGCCTTTGCCGGGACCGTGGTCGAGCTGCCGTGGGCAGAAAAGGAAGCAGCGATCCGCAGCACGTTGCTGGCGCTGGGCTGGAACGAGGGGATTTCGTCGACATTCTGCAGTGCAATCGACGCCGATCTTTTCGTTCGCGAGCCGCAGGCCGCGGTGGCCATCGCCAATCCGCTGAGCGAAGAGGCGGGAATGCTGCGACCGTCGCTGCTGCCGGGCATGCTGGGCATGCTGGCGCTCAACATCAGCCGCGATGTTGAAGGCGCCGCGCTCTTCGAGATGGGCACCGTGTTCAGCGGAAGTTCGGAACGAGTCGAGGAGCGCCCATCGGTGGCGATTGGGGCCACGGGTCACGCCTTCGGCAATCAGGATGCGGATTTCTACGATCTGAAGGGCACCGTTGAAGCGGTGCTGGGCAGGTTCTCTTCGCGAAGCGTTTACTTCGATCACTTTTCCGCGGGGTCAGGCCTCATGCCCGCGTGGCTGCATCCTGGCCGCAGCGCGCGAGCCGTGCTCGACGGAGCAACCGTGGCGTGGTTCGGACAACTGCATCCCGCCGAGGCCGAGCGCCGGAAGCTGAAGCAGGCCGTCTGGCTGGGCGAGGTTTGGCTCGACCGGCTCTACAAGCAGACTCTGCGGCAGCCCGTGGTTGAGGAACTTTCGCGCTTTCAGCCAGTGCGCCGTGATTTCTCAGTCATCCTTCCGGATGCGGTTACCTGGGAGCGTTTGGCGACGGCACTGGACGGCCTCGCCATTCCGGAGCTCCGCAGTTTCGAGCCGAAAGAAATCCTGCGCGACGCCAAAGGCAAGCTGGCTCCAGCTGGCCATTACTCGTTGCTGCTCGGGGTCCTTTTCCAGTCGCACGAGCGCACGCTGCGCGAAGAAGAAGTGCAGCAATGGTCGCAGCAGATCGTCGCTGTGCTTGACGCGCAGGGTGGCAAGCTGCGGGTCTGAACCTCGAATGCCGGTCAGCTTTTTGCCCGGTCATCCTCGGCGCGATTTGCCGTTTCGCTCAGACGGAACCTGGCGATGCGCTGGATCAACTTTTCCGGGACGGGTTCGGCGAGCGGGAATCGGACAGTGCTTTTGTTGATCTCGAAAGTTGCCAGTTCATCCCGGAATGCGGCAACCAGGCGCGCGCCCGCCGGGTAGAGCGAATAGTGCTGCTTCCAGCCGGCAAAATAAATAACAGCGACGCCGTCGAGCTTCCAGGTCGGCATATTGTATGAGATCACTTCCTCGGCCTTCGGCAGGGCTTTTCGTATCGCATCGCGCACCCTGGTGAGCGCAGGCCGCGCGGCCACAGGCTGCGATGCGATGTACTCGTCGACAGTCTTCACGCCCGACTTTGCCATCAGTGTTCAACCTCTCTCAGCGTTCCACATTACCATCGAGAGGCATGCAGATCCTTTTACGCAACGCAATGATTGTGGACGCCACAGCACCGGAGCCGCGCCCTGGCAATGTTCTGGTGGAAAACGGTGTCATCCGCGACGTGAACGCTCGCACGCCAGCCGGGGACTGCGAGGTGATCGACGTTGCCGAGCGCATCGTGATGCCTGGGCTGATTGATAGCCACGTGCATGTGGTCGCCAGCATGATGGACCTCGCGGCGAACGCGCAGTTGCCCGCGGCGATCGCCGTTCTGCGCACGGCGCCCATCCTCCACGGCATGTTGGCGCGTGGATTCACCACGGTCCGGGACCTCGGCGGCGCTACGGGCGCTCTGGCCGACGCGGTCGCGCAGGGGCTCACTCCAGGGCCGCGCCTCTTTGTCTGCGGCAAGGCGCTCTCCAAAACCGGTGGCCACTCCGACGCGCGCCCGCGCCACGATACGCGTGATCCCAACGGCTGGGCGGCGAACTTCGGCGCCCTGGGCCGTATTGCCGACGGCGTCGACGAGGTTCGGCTCGCGTGCCGGCAGATGCTGCGCGAGGGCGCGACCTTTATTAAGGTGATGGCCAACGGTGGAGTCGCCAGCCCCACCGATCCCGTGCACTGGTTCGGCTACACGCCCGAGGAACTGAGGGCCGCTGTCGATGAAGCCCGCGACGCGCACACGTACGTCGCCGCGCATCTGTACACCGCCGACGGTATTATTCGCGCTGTGGAGTGCGGGGTTCGCACGCTGGAGCACTGCAATCTGGTCAACGCCAAAGCCGCGAAGCTGGCAGCGGAGGCCGGTTGTGTTGCGGTCCCCACCCTGGTAACCTACAACGCCCTTGCCGAAGACGGCCCCGCGCTCGGACTTCCCGCCGCGTCCATCGCGAAGATCGAAAACGTCCGCAAGGCCGGGCTCGAAAGCCTGGCCGTCCTGCGAGATGCCGGAGTGACCATGGCGTTCGGGACGGATCTGCTCGGGCCTGCGCACGTGCGCCAGTGCGAGGAGTTCGCGATCCGTGCTCAGGTGCTCGGCGCCCAGGAAATCCTCGCCAGCGCCACCACCGTCGGCGCGAAGCTCGTCGGCAGGGAAGGAAAGCTCGGCGTCGTGGCCGAAGGGGCCATCGCCGACTTGCTGGTGGTCGACGGCTCGCCGCTCGAGGACATTACCGTGCTCGCGCACCCGGAGAAGAATCTCCGTCTTGTCATGAAAGAAGGCGTGATTCATCACCGGACGGATTTGTAGTCGCGCAGAGAATTGGCTCTCAAGAGGCGCCAGTCCTCGGCGGGAGACTCATGGTTCGTGGATGGCAGCCATAGGATCGATGCGCATCGCGCGAAACGCAGGCAGCGATGAGGCCGCTCCTGCGACCAGTGCGAGAAGCAGCGCAACCAGCAGCAGGTTCAGGGGATCAACCGGGCTCACTCCGTACAGCAGAGCATCTGTGAAGTGCGTGAGCGCCAGGGGAAGAACGATGCCCAGAGCGATGCCCAGCACGATGCCCAGAGTGGCGAGCCGCAGGCCCTGGCGCAGGATCAGCCAGAGCACATCTTTCCGCCGCGCCCCCAGAGCGATGCGGATTCCGATTTCGTGCGTGCGCAATTGCGTTCGGTAAGCAAGGACGCCGTAGATTCCCGAAGTCGCCAGCACCAGCGACAGCAACCCAAACGCTGAGGCGAAGGTTGACTCGATGAGAGCGTGGGTGCGTGCAGACTCCGTGGTCTGATGCAGGGGCCGCACGTCGTACACGAGCCATCGTGGATCGATCTTGTGGATCGCCTCCACGACCATAGGCGCAACGGCCTCCGGATCGCCCGGCGTGCGCACCTGCAGGATGGTCTCCGGATCGTCGGACTGCAGGATGGGGTTGTAGATCATTGGCTCGGGCGCTTCTGTGATGAAGCCATGAGTCGAGTTTTTCGCCACGCCTACCACGGTGTACAGGGTGTTCCACAAGCGCAGCCTCTGGCCCAGCGGATCCTTTCCCGGCCAGTAGCGCGCTGCAGTGGTCTGGTCCACAATCGTCACTCGCGGCGCCTTGTCGTCGTCGGCGTCGGTAAAAGCCCGGCCCTCTGCGAGGCGAATGCCCATGGTTTCGAAATATCCGGCAGAGACGTCGGCGCGGCGCACCTCGCCCGACTCGTGCGGCTGAGGAACGTACCCCTCCGGCCAGGCATCGACGGTTTTGCGGTACAGGCTCATCGGCAGCCAGTCGGTGAGCGAGACTTGTTTCACTCCGGGAAGCTCCCGGGCCCGCGCAAGTATCTTTTTCTGGAACAGCCAGATCTCGCTGCGTGAGTATCCAATGTCCAGGCCGACCGTCGCGGTGAGGACGTGCCCTTCATCAAAGCCGGTATTGGCGTGGACCGTATTGCGCAGCGTGCGGACGAACAGTCCGGCGCAAACCAGCAGCGCTGCGGAGAGAGCGATCTGCACGACAACAAGGCCGCTGAAGATGTGCCGGTTGTTCGAACCGCTGGAGAGATTCACCGACTGCTCCCGCAGAACCTCGGCCGGCGCGATATGAGAGGAACGCCAGGCCGGCACCGCTCCACAGAGCACGCCCGCTCCGACTGCGACCACCAGCAGCACCAGCACCACTCCCTGGTCGATGGCGCCGCTCACGACGATGGGGCTGGCATTGGGCGGAACGAAGCGGCTGAGCATCTTCGACGTCCAGACGGTGAGCACGAGGGCCATTGCCGAGCCGGTGAGCGAGACAATGACGCTTTCGAGGATCATCTGGCGCATCAGGGCGCTGCGGCCGGCGCCCAGCGACTGCCGTATGGCCAGCTCCCGCGCGCGCGCAACGAAGCGGACCAGCATCAGCGTGGCAACGTTGGCGCAGGTGAGCAACAGCACCAGAGCCGCGAAGGCCAGCAACACCGGCAACAAGGTGAAAAACATGCGATTGCCGCCGAAGGGCGATCGCCACATGGGGTCGAGCGTAATCGTGTTGACGCCCAGATGCGCAGCGGGGTATTCGGTGACCAGTGTGTGCATGGCCGCCTCCACATCCTGGGTTGCGGCCTGCCGGCTGACTCCTGGCCTCAGACGGCCCACCACATTGAGCCAGGAATTCTCCCGGTGCATCAGATTCCAGTCATTGCTGCCCGGCGCGGTGCTGGGTGCGAGCGGCACCCACAGATCCTCGCGGATCGCCGGCATGCTTCCTATGAAGCCTTCCGGCGCAACACCGATGACGGTAAACGGCTGGTGCTGGATCTCGATGGATTTTCCGAGTATCGCCGGATCGCTCTGGAATTTGGTCTTCCACAGCGAATAACCGAGGACAACGTAGGGAACGCCTCCCAGACGCGCCTCTTCATCGAGGCGAAAGAATCGGCCCATCACCGGCTGGATGCCCAGAACATCGAAGTAATTCCCGCTCACCTGGCCAGCGTAGATTCGCTGCGGCGAATCGCCCCCGGTCAGGGTTGCCCATTCATGGTGGTAGGCGAGGATACCGCTGAAGGTGCGATTGGTATTTCGCAGGTCGCGGTAATCCGGATAAGAAAAAGGCGGAGCCGGGGAAATGTTCCAGGCGCCACGCATGATGCTGACCAGACGCGTGGCGTTGCGGGCTCCGGGCACCGGATTCAGCATGGTGCCTTCGATCCAGCTGAGGGCGGTACTGGTGGCGCAGATGCCGAGGGCCAGCATCAGGATCGCGGCGATCGTGAACGAGGGGCTGCGGGACAGCTGCCGCAGCGCATAGCGAAAATCCTGGAGCAGTCCACTCATGGGGACGCCTCCTTTGACTTCGCTCCTGGGGCAACGAAGAGGTCTTACTGTGATTAGAACACCTCGCCGGCAAAGAAGAAACGGAATTGCAGCGGGTGTAAGATTCGCTCGCCTACTGCTTGTTCACCTCGACGTAGTAGTGATCGGTGTCGACGGCGAAGTCATCCTTCGACAACGCCGTTTGGATGGACTGCCACCTGGTCGTGGGGTGGATGATCTGCCAGTGCTCCGGCGTACCCACGCGGATAGGCATGGCGAAGTTGTCTTCGTCGGCGCGCCACTTGTACATGACCATGCCCGGCGCCTCGCCGAACAACAGCTCGAGGCGCGGAATCTGCGCCTGGCGCAGGTACTGATTGAAGATCGGCGTGAGATTCATCCCGGTGTGCTGGTTGCAATACGCCACGATGTCTTCGGTAAGAATGTTCTGATATTTGAAGTGCTGATACAGATCGTGGAGCAGCTTCCACCAGGCAGCATCGTTGCCGACGACGCTGCGCAGGGTGTTGAGCATGAGAGCGCCTTTGAAGTACTGATCCTCGGGCGGTTCAGCGTTCACCCCGCGTTCTGCGAGGATGGGGCGGAGGTTGTGGATTTTGGGCTTGTAGCCGTTGAGGTATTGGATGGCGTCGGCTTTGCCCCAGCGATATTCGACATAAAGAGATTCAAGGTACGTGGTCCATCCCTCGTGAATCCACATATCGGCCGGATCGGCAGCGGTAATGCTGTTGCCGAACCATTCGTGGCCGCTCTCGTGGATGATGATGAAGTCGAAGCGCGGGCTGATGCCAACTTCGGTCCAGTCGCGGCCCAGATAGCCGTTCTTAAACAGGTTGCCGTAGGTGACGGCGCTCTGGTGCTCCATGCCGGAGTAGGGCGCTTCGATGAGTTTGTATCCGTCTTTGGCGAATGGATACTCGCCGAAATAGTGCTGGTACGCCTCGAGCATGCCTTTGGCCTGGGCGAATTGGGTTTTGGCCTTCTCCAGATCGGCGGGCAGGGCGTAGAAGTCGAGCGAGAGGTTGCCGAGACGGTCGCCGAAGTGGACGTAGTCGCCGATGTTCAATGAGACGTCGTAGTTATTGATGGGGTAGGAGACGTGCCAGTCCCAACGCGTGTATCCGTCGCCCAGATCGGTCTTGCCGACGAACCGGCCGTTGGAGACATCGACGAGGTTATTGGGAATCTCTACGCTGATGTCCATATTCTCGACTTCGTCGCGCCACTGATCTTTATTGGGCCACCAGATGCTGGCGCCGATGCCCTCACATGCGGTGTTGATCCAGGTGTGCCCGGCAGGATCGGTCTTAAACGTGATGCCGCCGAAGCGGCCGGTCGTGCGGGGATGGCCCGAGTAGTAGAAGTCGATGGAATAGACCTGGCCCGCGCGCAGGGTTTGCGGGAAATCGATGAAGACAGCGCCGGAGTCGCGCTGGTATTTGAGCTCAGTTGAGCCGTAGACGATTTTGTCGACGTCGAGCGGTTCCTGGAGATCGATCTGGATGCGCGAGCCGTCCCGGAGCATCCGGAAGCGGATCGTGTTTTTGCCTTTTAGTGATTTGTCGTCGGGGTTCACTCGGACGACAAGATGGTAGTAGAGCAGGTCGTTGTTCGCGCGGAACGGTCCGTAAGCGCCGCGGAGCATGGCGGTGCGGTCAGGCAGTGCGGCGGCCGCGTCAGTGGGACGGACGCGCTGGGGAGTCGCCTGCGATGTTGCTGACGGATTCGTCAGCGTGCCCGCCGGGGCGGGTTGCGTTGTCTGGCCTGCGGCGGGTTGCGCGGGCGACGGGTTTTGGCTCTGCGCGCACGGCGCGGCGATCAGACAGCCGAGGATGCCGGCCAAAAGAGCGGTAGACAGCGTCAAGCCTCGACGAGTCGCATGAGCGAGGATGCGGATCATGCAGGCCATCGTATAAGAGGTGGGTGTGGCGATGGGGCGGCGCTCTGAAGCAGCGATCCCGTCAGACCATCCTCGGGCGGCGAAGTCGGATTGCCTGACCCGGCGCACCCGAGAGAGCCGTTAGCCGACAGCGTGATGGAGGGGCTATTCCCAGGGAGTATCTCAATCTCTCTGCGGGATCCTGATTCTTTCGTCCGTTTGACAAGACTATCTAATAGGACTATTGCTAATAGTTATATGGCAAAACGTTCCAGTTCAGGTATGGAAGTGCTGCTGGGTCTGCTGGCGATCGAGCCCATGTCTGGCTACGACCTGGGACAGACCATCCGAGCGTCCGTCGGGCACTTCTGGAATGAGAGCTACGGTCAGATTTATCCCAACCTCAAAAGGCTCGCGGCCGGCGGATTCGCCCGCTGCAAAACGGAGCGGCATCAAGGCAGGCCGGAGCGGCGCGTCTACTCCATCACGAAAAAAGGAAGCGAGCGGCTGAGGAAGTGGCTGGCGGTGCCGCCGCAACCGGAGATTCCGCGCAATGAGCTGCTGCTGAAGCTGTTCTTTGGCGAGCAGGTTCCCGTGTCGATCCTGATTGGTTACGTCCAGCGCATGGCTGAGGAGCACCGCGCGGTCCTGGATTTCCTTGGCCGGGCGGCGCAGGAACAGATCGATGCGAATCGGCACTACCCAGGGGCGCCGTACTGGAGAATGGCCGTCCGATTTGGAGTATTGGAAATGCAGGCGCACCTGCGCTGGGCCGACGAGACGCTGGCCGAGCTGCACAGGATAGGCGCGAAACCGCAGAAGCATCCACGAAGCCGTCAGGAGAAAAAACATGCAAGCCAATAAGGCAATCGCAGCAACCAATCCGGAAGCGGGTGACAGACAAGCGCAGATTGCCTCGTGGTGGCATCTCGCGGGCTTTCTCCTGATCAGCGTAGGCGTGGGCGTTATGGGTTTCCTGGCGCAGCACGCGCCGCCAGCAGGAGGCGGCGGGGCCTCCGCCGGCCAGCTGGCGAGCCACAGCCACGTGATTCCCCTCTACCTGACCATCATTCTGATGGATTGGGCACTGCTCTACTACTGCTGGGCCGGCGTCCATCGCCGTGGCGGCAGCCTGAGAACGCTTTCCGGCGAGCGATGGAAGACGTGGAAAGCGGTTGCCATTGACGTCGCGATTGTGTTGCCGTTCTGGGTCCTGTGGGAAGGTACGGCGTATGGCGTTCACTGGCTTCTCGGTGCGAGCAGCGCGAAAACCGTCGACAGCCTGCTGCCGCAGAGCGTCCTTGAGGTTCTGGTTTGGATCGCAACGTCGATCACTGCCGGCATTTGCGAGGAGATGGCTTTCCGCGGCTATTTGCAGCGGCAGTTTCATGCCCTGACCGGAAGCGTCGTGGCGGCGGTCCTGGGGCAGGGGGTCGTGTTCGGCCTGTTTCACCTTTACCAGGGCTGGAAGAACGTGATCGTGATCAGCGTGCTCGGAGCCTTGTACGGGGCGCTGGCTGCCTGGCGCAGGAACCTGGGCGCCAACATTGTTGCTCATGCGTTGACTGACGTTTGGGAGGGCTGGCTGAAATTCATGATCTGGCGATAGCGACCGCAGGAACGTCCGGCTGGTGATGAACGAAGCCATTCATCACCGGGCTGGCCTGCAGGAGCGACGTGGGGTTGGCCCGGAGGGGGACCGCCTCCGGCCTCCGACGTCGTTCACAGTTCGTGAGTGGCAGCCTTAACGTCGTGATTACTCCCTCGAAATCCATCGTTACTCTTCGGTACTCACTGTGCAGTAACTGATGGCAAACGTCCTCCGATTTTCTGCGTCCTCCCCCACCCGCCGAGGCGTATACACAGGTGAAGGCAGGATGTACACCTGAACGCTCGCGAGCAGTCCTTCCACACGCTCATGCTGGAGCACCAGTCGATGGTCTTCAGCATTGCCCTGCGCATCCTGGGCGATCGCTTCCTCGCAGAAGAGACCGCGCAGGATGTGTTTCTGGAGCTGCACGCGAAGTTCGGCGAGCTGGACGGGGAGAACCACGTCCTCCACTGGCTGCGCCGCGTTACCGTGCACCGTTCCATCGACCGCATCCGCCAGCGCGATCGGCGGCCGGAGGTGGTGACCGATCCTGCGGAGCTGCCGGAAGTTGCGGCGGACGCAGTGCCCGGCGATCCGCTGCTGAGCCGCCAGCTACGCCAGGTGGTGGCTGCTCTGCCGGTGACGCAGCGCACTGTGATTACGCTGCGTTACCAGGAAGATATGTCGGTGGAGGAGATTGCCGAGGCGCTCAGCGTGCCGGTGGCCACCGTGAGGAGCCATCTGCGGCGAACGCTGGAGTTGCTGCGCGAGAAGATGACCCGCGTGCTGCATTAGAGGTTGCGCAGCGGATCGGCTTGAGACGCATGGAAAGCGAGGTTTGGTCATGATCGAGACGGACAGGGAACTGGAACAGGCCCTCCATGCGGCCTTGCGGCGGGAAGCCGCGCCAGCGAGCCTCATGGCTGCGGTTGATGAACGGCTGGCTCAGAACCCGGCGCCCGAGCCCCCGGGGGCTGACGCTGAGAATGGGAAAAGAGTCTTTATCCCGACGTTTGCCGGACTTGAGATCAGAACGCAGTCGCGCTGGACGAGCATCCTTTCCTTCGGCGCTCACGCGGTGATCTGCTCGCTGATCGTGCTCTTCGCGCTGGAGCAGTGGCATACGCGCCAGATTCAGAGGAAGATGCTGGCCACCGTGGACGTGACGCCCTTCATGCCCCTCTCCAACCTGAAAGACACGATGGGCGGTGGAGGCGGAGGCGGCAACCATGAGCTGCTGGAAGCTTCCAAAGGCAAGCTGCCGAAGTTCGCAAAGGAACAAATCTCGCCTCCGCAAATCCTGCGGCTCGATAACCCTAAGCTGGCGGTCGAGCCGACGGTCGTGATGCCCAACATCAAGCTGCCCGACGCAAACATGCCCGACCTCGGCATACCGCAGTCGTCGCAGGTCGCCTTCGCCTCGCAGGGCTCCGGTTCGGGTTCTGGATTCGGCTCGGGCACCGGCGGAGGCATCGGCTCAGGCAACGGCAACGGCATTGGACCGGGCCAGGGCGGCGGTTATGGCGGCGGCATCTACCACGTGGGCGGCGGGGTTTCGAACCCTGTGCTCATCTTCGCCCCCGATCCGGAGTTCTCAGACGAAGCGCGGCGTGCGAAATACCAGGGTGTGTGCGTTGTGGGCCTCATCGTCGATCCTTCCGGCAATCCGCAGCGCGTACACATCGTTCGGCCGCTGGGCATGGGGCTGGACGAAAAGGCTCTCGAAGCTGTGCGCCAGTACAAATTCAAGCCGGCTGTCTTTCAGGGCAAGAACGTGGCCGTGGAAGTGAACATCGAGGTGAACTTCAGGATCTACTGATTCGCCTCTGGCTCCGGCGCAAAGCTGGGGTACGATAAGCCATCCCTGCTTCCCGAGGAGCCGAATGGGGATTCGAGCTGCTGCAGTCTGTCTGATCCTGAGCGCTGTGGCCGTCGGTTGTTTTCTCGTGCGAACCACGACCGTGCATGGGGCTGCTTCCGACGCTGATGCGTCTCTCCAGACCTGGAACCGCCAGGCGGCTGCAAGTTTCCTCGATCAGCGCGAGGCGTGGTGGCAGGCCTGGCCGCGCGCGCAAAAAGACCACGGAACTCTGTGCATCTCCTGCCATACCGTCGTGCCCTACGCATTGGCCATGCCGGAACTGCGACGCGACCTCGGCCAGGCGGCCATGACGCCGCCGGAAAAAGTGATGCTGGCCAGCGTCGAAAAGCGTGTTAGCGACTGGGAAAACATGGCACCGTTCTACTCCGATGAGAAATATGGCCAGGGCAAGGCGGCCGAGTCGCGCGCGACCGAGGCTGTGCTGAATGCCGTTATCCTCTCGAGCTATGACCGCGCCCTGGGGCAGGTGCGCCCCGTGACGCGCAAGGCGTTTGAGGAACTGTGGGCGCTGCAGGAAACCGATGGCCCCTTCGCCGGCGCGTGGAAGTGGCAGGACTTTCACCTCGTGCCGTGGGAGTCGGCCGAGTCTGGATACCAGGGCGCGGCGCTGCTGATGGTGGAGGCCGTGAATCTGCAGGGCGGATTTGCGCGCGAACCCCAGACGCGCGAGCATCTCGATCGATTGCGCGATTACCTTCGCCGCAACTACGCGAGCCAGCCGCTGGTGAACCAGCTTTATGTGCTGTGGGCGTCGGCGAGGGAACCAAAACTTCTGACCCGGGCGGAGCGTAAGGCCCTCCTCGACGCGCTGCGTGCCCAGCAGCAGACGGACGGCGGTTTTCGCGCAGCGGCGCTCGATGCGCGCGAGCGGGTGGATCACACGGCGCAGTCCACGGCCAGCGATGGCTACGCGACGGGCCTGGCGGTTCTGGCCTTGGAATCTGCGGGAACTCCTGAGCGGGATCCCGATGCTGAGCCGCAGCATGGATTGGCTTAGGCAGCACCAGCAGATTGACGGCACGTGGATTGCGGCATCGCTCAATAAGCAGCGCGATCCGCAGAGCGATCCGGCACTCTTCATGACCGACGCCGCAACCGCCTACGCAGCGCTTGCACTTGAGGCGAGGAAGTAGAAGGCTGAGGCGCCGTAGCTGCCACGAACCCTTCGTGTCATTGATTTTCGTTCCCCCACCTCGTACCCTTGCATCAGGTATTCCCCATGCTGATCACCCTGCTCGATCTCGAACGGGAGCCGCTAAGTTTCGATCTCAAATTTCCTCCAGGCGCCATCGATTACGGCGAGGAAGCCACGCAGACTTCGGACCTCGCAGTCAAAGGCCAAGCAGAATTACTGCGCGAGCATCGCGGACCGAAGGAAGTTGTGCCGGATATCCGGGTGCGGGCGAAGTGGTCGGGTTCGTTTGAAATCCCGTGCGCCCGCTGCATCGAACCGGTGCGCCAGGACCTCAACGGCGACTTCGATCTGCTGTTCCGACCACTGGGTGTCGATGCGGGTCCATCGGAGCGCGAGCTGGTCACACCCGAAACTGAAATCGGTTATTATCAGGAAGGCGGTCTGGTTCTGGACGACGTTCTGCGCGAGCAGGTGTTGTTAACCCTCCCGGTTAGAACGCTTTGCCTCCCTGACTGCAAGGGACTTTGCCCGCGCTGCGGACGCAACCTGAACAACGAAGCCTGCACCTGCGAAGGTGCACCCACCGATCAGCGGTGGTCGGCGCTTTCAGACCTGCGCAGCCGGTTGAACCCTGGGTCAACCGAGACCAACAAGGTCGAACACTGAAGTTTTTGCCCGGAGACTTTCCCCGGGAACGAAAGGAATCTGCAATGCCGAATCCAAAGCGGCGCCACTCCAAGGCCCGCACCTCCAAGCGCCGCGCGCATGACGCGCTGACCGCAACCGGCCTCTCCGAGTGCCCGAATTGTCACGAGCGCAAGCTGCCGCATCGCGCCTGCCCCAAGTGCGGCTACTATAAGGACCGCGAAGTTCTGGAAGTGAAGGAAGCCAAGTAACTCAGGCACGATGCTGACCGACATCGCACTCGACGCCATGGGCTCGGACAAAGCTCCTGAGCCCGAGATTCGTGGTGCGATTCTCGCCTGTCGTAACCTTCCTGTTCGCGTTCACCTGGTTGGACCCGAGCCTTTGCTGCGCCGCCATCTGAGCGCGGCGTTCGTAAGCCCGCGTCTGCCCATCTCCATCGTGCACGCCGAGGAGTTCATCGGCATGGACGAGAAGGCCGCGCACGCTGTGCGCAGCAAGCGCAACAGCTCCATGCGCATTGGCCTGAAGATGGTCAAGGAGAAACGGGCAGCAGGATTCTTTACGGCCGGCAACACCGGCGCCGGCATGGCCACTGCCAAGATGGTCCTGGGCGCGCTGCCTGGAGTCGATCGCCCAGCGCTGGCCATCGTGGTGCCCACACTTTCCGGCTCACCCTGCGTCCTGCTCGACGTAGGCGCCAACGTCGACTGCAAGCCGCAAAACCTCGAGCAGTTTGCCGTGATGGGCGAGCTCTATGCGCGCAGCGTGCTAAGGGTTCCGCGCCCGCGTGTTGGAATTCTTTCCGTCGGCGAGGAAGAAGGCAAAGGCAACGACCTGACGCGTGAGGCCACGATCCTGGTGCGCAAGCTGCCGGTCAACTTCATCGGCAATGTCGAAGGCCGCGACATCTACAACGGCAACTGCGACGTGATCGTTTGCGATGGATTCGTCGGCAACGTCGCTCTCAAAACTTCCGAGGGACTGAGCCGCCTGGTGCGCGAGATGCTCAAGGCCTCGCTGCAGCAGACCGTCACCGCGCAGGTGGGAGCGCTTCTGTCGCGCCGCGCATTCAATGCATTCCGCCGTCGCCTCGACCCCTCCGAATACGGCGGAGCGCCCCTGCTGGGCGTTCGCGGCGTCTGCATCATCGGCCACGGGTCATCGAACGACCGCGCCATCATGAACGGAATTCGCGTCGCTGCGGAATTCGCGCAGGCCGGGGTCAATGACCGGCTGGAGCGGGAATTCGCGGCTCGCCCGGCCGCAGAGCCGCCGGATTCCGACCTGCAGCTTCCCATCCAGTAGGACTCGTCCGTCCAGGCAGCGACGCTTCGCGCCTCATCAGTCGCGTGGTCGGCGATTGCTCCAACCCCCGAGTTCGAGAGCGACCGCCATGCATCCATCACGCAGCTGGTCCGCGACCTCGCGATGCGCCAGGGCGCGCGCCACGACCATGCCACCAACGCAAAGCGCGGCGATGGCTTGAGCCTTGGCCTGCCGCCGTTTGCCTTTCCCCTCAACGCTGTGCGCGAGCACGCTGACCATGGCAAGGAACACGGTCTCGAAGGCCTTCTTCGCATCGTCGCTGCCGCGCGTCACGTCGCTGGGAAGCGCGACCATAGGGCAGGAGTTGGCCACATCTTCGAAGTGCTGTCGCGACAGGTAGGCGCACACAACTTCCGCCCCTGCGTTTCGCGAAGCCAGATCGACCTCGATTCCCTCCCAGCAACTTTTCCATTCCGGATCGGTGAAGAAGCAGCTCAGCACCTCGGTGTAAAGATCGCTCTTGCTGCGGAAATAGCTGTAGAAGCCGCCGCGCGTGAGTCCTGCGCCCGACATGATCTGGTCGAGCGAGACGTTGTCGAATCCGTGACGATTGAAAAGCCGCCGCGCGCTGGCGACGATTTTGCCTCTCACCTGGCTGCGATGGCCCTCGGGATAGGGCATGTTTTCTTCCTCCGCGATGGGAGCCAGTATGCGGACTGCGCCCGGGTCTCGTCCACCAAATTATGACCTTGAACATATTTTGGCCGCGTGGTTCCATGGCTCCGAGGTTTTCAGGAGGCTTTCGATGCGCATGAATACCTATGGGCCGACGCGACGCGCGTTTGCGGGAAGGTTCGCGCTTGCGCTTGGCGGGTTCGCTGCAGCCTCGGCACTCCCGCGCCAGGCAGCAGCCCAGAGCATGCAGCAACTCCCGCCCACTAAGCCAGGCGACAAGCGCACCGCGCTGCACCATGAGGTGGAGTTGCCCGCATCCGCGTCACGCATCGAAGGCGTGTTGCTCGATGCGAAGCAGTTTGCCACTTTTTCCGGGCTGGCTGCGACGATCGATCCTCGCGAGGGCGGAGCGTTTTCGCTGTTTGGAGGGCTGATTGTTGGCCGCAAGATCGAGATTGTCTCCGGGCAGCGCATCGTGCAGGCGTGGCGGCCGACGCATTGGGATCCCGGCATCTATTCCGTAGCGAAATTCGAGTTCGAACCAGGTGGCAGCGGTACGATGGTGGTCCTCGACCACACGGGCTTTCCCGCGGGCGAGTTCGACCACCTGAGCGCAGGCTGGTATTCGCACTACTGGGAGCCGCTGAAGAAATTCCTGGCGTAAGCGCGGGTGCGGAGAAGGCAGACTCAGGACACTGCGCCGCAGAGTCCGTCCGCGGTAAGGCCGGTGATCTTTGCAGTGATGAGGCGGTTTCCCGGCAGAGTTTCTTCCAGCGAGAGCTTCAGAAAGTTGTCGGTAACGGCGGCAGTTGTGCCCCCCGAATCTTGCTCGATCGTCACGGCCGAAAGCGTGCTGCCGACGAGCCCTGAACGAAAGACGCGGAATTTCTCAGCCATGAGATCGCGCAGAGCCTGCATGCGCTCGCGAACCACGCGATCCGCAACCGGATGCTGCCGGTGAAGCTCCCACGCCGGAGTCCCCGGCCGTGCCGAAAACGGGAACAGATGCAGATACGTGAAGGGCTGCTCGGCAATGAAACGATAGCTGTCTTCGAAGAGTGCATCCGTTTCCCCGGGGAATCCGATCATCACGTCGGCGCCGATGGCCGCGCCTGGCATGAGTTCACGGATCGCGGCCAGGCGCTCGGCGTAGTGCCATGGCCGGTAGCGGCGATACATGCGGCGCAGAATCGTATCCGATCCCGACTGCAGCGGCAGGTGCGCGTGGCGGGCCAGGCGCGGGTGATCGCCGGTTGCGAACTCGCGATAGAGCGCGAGCAGATCCTGAGACCAGTCCATCGGTTCAATGGAGCTGAGGCGCAGACGCGGCAATGTGGTCCTGGTCATGATGGCCGCAACCAGGTCTTCAAATCGTTGCGCCGGATCGAGGTCGCGTCCCCAGCGGCCAAGGTTGATGCCGGAGAGGACCAATTCGAGGCCGCCCAGATCGACGAATCGCTGTACGTTTTCGAGACATGTCTCCAACGGGACCGACCGCGAATGGCCCCTCGTCGTGGGAATAATGCAAAACGAACAGCGATTGCCGCACCCGTCCTGGACTTTCAAATTCGGCCGCGTCTGCTGGGAGTCAGGAGCAAACGCCAGCGTGGCAAGATCGGCATGGGCGAAGGCGTCATCGTGGAGGATTCTGCTGATGGGGACAAAAGCCTGGCCGGCGGCAGCGCCACCCATAACAAAACCGCGAGCCACCTCGGCTACCTGCGATTTATGGCTGTTCCCGATCACTGCATCGACCTCGGGCATCCCAGCTAGTTCTTGCGGAGCGCGCTGCGCGTAGCAACCGGTCACAATCACGCGGGCGCCGGGGTTCTGGCGGCGAACGCGGCGCACCCATGCTCGCGCCTGGCGGTCGGCCTCGGCGGTGACACTGCAGGTATTTACAATGACAATGTGAGCTGACTCCGGAGCCTCGGCAGCCCGCAATCCGCCGTGGCGCAAACCGGCAGCAATGGCCTCCCCATCAGCGCGGCTGGCGCGGCATCCGAAGTTTTCAACGTGATATTCTGCCACGTTGCTCAGTGTAACAACCGGAGACTGCGAGGGGCCGACGCTGGCCGCACCGCAGGGTGCTCTGAAGCGGCCTTTACTTGTTTTCGTGTACGATCCAGCGGTGGGACCCAGGAGTTCTTATGAAACGAAGGATTCTTCTTGTCGATGACGACGTTGCTATTTTGCTGACTTTGAAGGCTGTGCTCGAGATCAGTGGTTTTGAAGTGGAGACCGCGGCTTCAGCGCGCGAGGCCAAGCTGCGCCTGAAATCGAATGAGTACCACATGGTCATCACCGACCTGAGGATGGAGAGCGAGACGGCCGGCGAGGAAGTTGCGACTGCGGCCAAGAAGGCGCCCAATCGTCCGGCAGTAGCAATGCTGACGGCGTATCCGCCCAAGGATGCGGACTGGGTGGCGACGTCGGATACCGATAAGGTCCTGGTCAAGCCGATGAACACCCAGGATCTGCTGCGGCAGATCGAAGCCATGCTGGTGGCACACGAAGACAAGAAGAGCAAAGCCGCGCAAAAAGTCGCCCTGCCGGCGGTTCAGGCAGCGGTCAAAAAGCCGCGTAAGCTGGCCGACGCGCGGTGAGATCAGAGTTTAGGGGTTAGAGTTTAGGGATTGCCGGGCCCAGTCCATAGTGCCTAACCTCGCGCTACTACCCGTCCAGCTGCACCGCCGAACGCTGACGAATCCCAAATCCCTGAACTCTAATTCCTAAGCTTAGGGCACACGATTCGCTTCTGAACATTTCTTCAACGATGCGGAGCCGAACCGAACTGTGCGGTTCAGCTGGCCTGGCTCATGGTCCGCTTCTGCTGGAAGCAGCTGCGGCAGAGCACGGGACGGCCCTGGGTCGGCTTGAAGGGAACGGTGGTTTCCGTTCCGCATTCCGAGCAGACGGTGCGCGTTTCAGGGCGGACGGAGCCGGAGCCGGAGGCGCGTTTGGCCTTGCATTGCTTGCAGCGTTTCGGATCGTTCTTGAACTGCTTATCGAAGAAAAAGAGTTGTTCGCCGGCCGTAAAAACAAATTCGTTTCCACAATCGGCGCACTTGAGAATCTTGTCGACGAAATCCATCCCGCTTCCCTCGCCTTCGCCCGAAGCACCCGTTCTAACAGCGCCATCGTGACGGCACGCCCGGATCGCCCGGCAGCTTTCTGGTGCCGGCTTGCTGCGACACGCCGATCATGCCGGCGTGATACTTCCGATTGGATAAGGGGCCCTGTGGCAACCGAGAGCAGCGTGTTGTTGCCCGAGCAGAGTCGAACCTCGCAGGGGCATCTCTCAGAAGTGCCGAGCCGCGGATGATGAGCGGCAAAAAACTGCATCGGCGAAGCGCCGAAGCTCCATTCCGCACGAATAGAGCAATGCGATAAGTTTTGAACCGGCCCGACAACTCAGCTGAGGGTTGGTCCTCCACCCGAGCCGGCTGCGCTGCCGGCGAGGGCTCAGATCTGTTGGAGTCTGGGGACCTGAACAGACCGGTTCGTTGAGTTAATCCTGTTCTTTACGAGCCTTCTTACGATTCCGCTTTCGCGCCAGCGCCTCTTTCACGCGCCGCTTTTCACCAGGCTTCAGATAGAAGGAGTGACGTTTCACTTCCTTAATAATGTCTTCCTGCTGCACCTTCCGCTTGAACCTGCGTAATGCATTTTCAAGCGGCTCGCCTTCCTGTATGCGAACTTCCGCCAAAGAACTGCACCTCCCGACCGACCCACGATGGGCATAGCACAGATTACAGGAAACCGTGATCAGTTTTCCATAAAGATGGCCCGAAACACCCGTTACCACAACGCTAAGATGCGTCGACTATCGCGTCACGACAACAACATTTAGACGCGGATAGACGGGTTCTCCGTCCGGAAGTTTCAAAATATCTTCTCCAGGGGTCAAAGCGGCCGGGTTTGCGCTCCTGGCCTGTCCTGGCCTCACCGCTCCGTTGGTCCCTTTCCTGTTGACATCCAAGTGAAGGCCAGGGTATCTGTAGAAATCCAACAGGAGGCCGCGTGGCTCGGGAAAAACCCGATGACAAATCGGATGTGCTCCGCCCCACCGCAGACGCAGCGGGCTCTCCGATGCTGCAGGGAACGCTGGATCTCATGGTGCTCAAGACGCTGGAGTCGATGGGGCCACAGCATGGGTACGGCATCGCGCGGCGGATTGAGCAGATCAGCCAGCAGGCCCTTCGGTTGAACCAGGGGACGATCTACCCGGCATTGCTCCGGCTGCGGCAGCGGGGATGGATACGCGCCGAGTGGGGAACCTCGGAGAACGGACGCCGGGCCCGCTACTACTCACTCACCAAAGCCGGCAACGCGCAGATCGACAAAGAAACCGAGAGCTGGGAACGCGTTGCCGCCACCATGGCGCGGTTCCTTGCGGTTGAGGAGGGGCGATAGCCATGGGCTGGATCAGGGTTGTGCTCAGCCGCTTTGCATCGCCCTTTCGCCGTCGCCGCCTCGATGTGGAACTGGATGAAGAGCTGCGCTCGCACCTGGAAATGGCGGCCGAGGAGAATCGGCGGCGCGGAATGAGCAACGAAGAAGCACGGAGGAAAGCCATGAGGGATTTTGGCGGAGTCACCCAGATTCGTGAAACCGTTCGCAGCCGGGAGGGGTGGATGTTCCTTGAGAACCTCCGCCGCGACATGGTCTACGCCCTCCGCCAGATGCTGCGTGGCCCGGGTTTTTCGGCCGTCGTCATCCTTACGCTCGCCCTCGGCATCGGCGCCAATACGGCGGTCTTCAGTATCGTCGATGCGGTCGTGTTGCGGCCGCTCCCCTACGCACAGCCGCAGCGCCTGGTCGAGGTCGATTCGAACAACTCCAATTCCGACATTACCGCCTCCTATCCCGACTTCTTTGACTGGCGCACCCAGAACCGAAGCTTTGAGCACATGTTGTCGTTTCACGACACCTCGCTGACCCTCACCGGCCTCGAGCGCGCCCTGCACCTCGACGGTGAGGTCGTCAGCTGGGAGATGGTGCCTCTCCTGGGCGTCAATCCTGAGCTCGGCCATGGCTTCCGTCCGGACGACGAAAAACTCGGGACCCGCGTCGTCCTCATCAGTCATTCCCTTTGGGTTTCGCAGTTCGGCTCCGATCCCTCCATCGTCGGCCGCACCATCCACCTGAGCGGCGATGTCTTCACCATCGATGGGGTTATGCCTCCGTCCTTCCGTTTCCCGATCGACGCGCCAAAGAATCAGTTCTGGACCACTCTGGCTGTCGACAACGATGGCACTCCGCGCACCCAGACCGCCAATCGCGGTGACCATGAAATCGGAGTCATCGGCCGCCTCCGGCCCGGCGTCAGCATCGCCCAGGCAAGCGCGGATATGAAGGCCATTGCCACACGCCTGGCCAGGCAATATCCCGACACCAATACCCAGCACAACTCCGCGCGCGTCGAGAGCGAACTGGCCGTTCTGCTCGGCGATACCCGCATTCTGCTTCTGATCATCCTCGGCGCAGTGGGGCTGGTGCTGCTCATCGCCTGCGGCAACGTTGCCAACCTGCTGCTGGCACGGGCCCGCGAGCGTGAGAGGGAGCTGGCCGTGCGCTCCGCCCTGGGCGCGAATCGAAGCCGCATCGTGCGCCAGATGCTGGTGGAGTGTGCCACCCTGGCTCTGACCGGCGGCATCGCCGGCTGCGCCCTCGCTTTCCTCGCCACTCCTGCGATCCTGCGCCTCATCGGCGACAGCGTCCCCCGAGCCGCCGACGCCGGCGTCAATCTTCCCGTCCTCTGTTTTGCTCTTCTTCTCTCGCTGGCATCCGGAATCGTCTTTGGGATCGTTCCTGCCCTCACGTCTGCAAAGCGCGATCTGATCTCGACCCTCAGGGAAGGCGGACGCAGTGACACCGGCGGTCATCATCGCCTCGGATCGGCAGTCATCGTCGCCCAGGTCGCGGTGGGCATCATCCTTACCGCCTGCGCCGGGTTGCTCCTCACCAGCTTTATCCATCTCACCCACAACGACCAGGGCTTCAATCCCGATCATTTACTGACCTTCGACTTCGAGACACCCGACTCCCGCTACATGCACACGCGCCCGGCGTTTTACCGGCCATACTTTGAGAAGCTCCGGGCGCTGCCCGGCGTTCAGGCGGCCGCCGGATCCATGCTGCCCCCCATGAGCGGCAACAGCGCCCACATCAGCTTCGAGGATCCCGAGCATCCGGTTGCGAAAGGCCAGCAGCCCAGCGCCCGCGTCGACGCGATTTCGCCCGGCTACTTTCAGACCATGCAGATTCCGCTGCTCCAGGGTCGTGACTTCACCGACGGCGACACCGAGCAGTCCCCGCAGGTGATGATCGTGAGCCAGGCCTTCGCGCAGAAATATTTCCCCGGCGAAAATGTGCTGGGCAAAAAACTCAAGCCTGGCGCGGGCAACGGAAAACCCGAAGGTCCGCCATGGCGCACCATTGTGGGCGTCGTCGGCGATATCCGCCACAGCGCAACGGCGCGCGACGTGGACCCCATGTACTACCTCCCGGCCAGCGAGTTGTCTTTGTGGTGCTGCCTCTATTCAATGGTCCGGACGAGTGTGGACCCAATGAGCCTCGAACCCGAAGTCCGAAGCCTCGTCTCCTCCATGGACCGCGACATCCCGGTCACCGATGTCCACACCATGCAGGATCTCATCGGACTTCAGCTGGCAGGACCGCGCTTTGGCACGGTCCTGCTCGGCATCTTCGCCGGCCTGGCTCTCCTGCTCACCATCGTTGGCCTCTACGGTGTCATGGCGTACTCGGTCTCCCGCCGCACTCGCGAGATTGGCGTGCGGCTGGCACTGGGGGCGCAGCGCGCCTCGGTCCTCAGGATCGTCCTCGGCCGGGCTGCCATCCTCATCGGCGCGGGCATGGCCATTGGGCTCGCCGCAACCCTGGCCTCCACATCGCTCCTCCGCTCCATGCTTTACGGAACCGGATCGCGCAATCCGCTGGTGCTCGCCGGCGTGTGCTGCATCGTCGCGCTGGCAGGCCTGATCGCTGCCTGTCTGCCGGCGATGCGCGCCGCCGCGATTGATCCCATGCGCGCGCTGCGGAACGAATAACCGAGACCACCTGAGACCACAGACATGGGCGCACTGAAGACATTCTGGAGCCGGCTGGCGGCGATGTTCCACCGTCGCAAACTGGACGTCGAACTCGACGAAGAGCTTCGCTCGCACCTGGAGATGGCGACTGAAGAATACCGCCGACGTGGTATGGGCGACGACGAAGCCCGGGCCGCCGCCCTTCGCAACTTTGGGGGTGTCGCTCAGGTGCGGGAGGCCGTTCGAATGCGCGAGGGGCTCTCCTTTCTGGAAAATCTGCGGCGCGACATGGCCTACGCGCTGCGCCAGATGCGCCGGTCGCCAGGTTTCACTGCGGTTGTCATTCTTACCCTCGCCCTTGGAATCGGAGCCAACGCGGCCGTGTTCAGCGTTCTCAACGCCGTGATGCTCAGGCCGCTGGATTTTCCCAACGCGAATCGGCTCGTGCGCGTGCTGTCCGTCGTTGACGGTCATCCCGTCGGTCCTTCGCCGCTCGATATGCGCGACTTCATCGCGCACAACCACACCTTTGAAAAGCTGGCGGTCTACGACCAGTGGCGCAAGAACGTCAGCACATCGCAGAACGGTGATGATCCACACGCGACTGTGGTCGGCCTCGCGCCGCCGGAGTTTTTCGAGGCGCTGGGCGTGCATCCGATCCTTGGCCGCATGTTCACCGCCGAAGAAGGCCTGAACGGCAGGAACCACGTCGCGCTGATTATCGAAAGCTTCTGGACAGCGCATTACCATCGCGACCCGGCCATCCTCGGGCACACGCTGACGATCAACGACCAGCCCTACACCGTCATCGGTATCCTTCCAGATTCGATTCCCGGCTGGCTGCATGGCGCTCAGCAGCAGCTGCCCCTCTTTGAGCCGTTCCTGCCGACGCCCGACGTGTGGGACGAACATTCTCGCGGGGGCCGGGGCTATGACGCAATCGGGCTCATCAAGCCGGGCGTCACCATCGCCGAGGCGCAATCCGATTTGAACCGCATCGCTGCCAACCTGGCCGCGACCTGGCCCGCCGATCACGGCGTCAGTGTCGGATTAGCGCCTTTGGCGGAAAGACGCAGTCACGATCTGAAACCGCTGGTTCTGCTGCTGATGGGTGCAGTCGGATTGATTCTTCTGATTGCGTGTTCGAATCTTGCCGCTCTTCTGCTCGCTCGAAATACGGCTCGTGCGCGCGAATTTGCAATGCGTAAGGCGCTCGGCGCTGGACGCTCGGCGCTGGTTCGCCAGGTCCTTACCGAGACGCTCACGTTTTCGCTGTTCGCCAGCGGGCTCGGTCTCGCGCTTGCCCTGGGAACGATCCGCGCGCTGCGGCTGGGCGACCCGGCTCATCTGCCCCAGCTCCTGACTCTCAGCCTGGATTGGCGCGTACTTCTGTTCACGACCGCCGCCGGCCTCGGAACCTGCGTTCTTTTCGGCATTGCTCCGGCTCTGCTCAGCACTCACATCGATGCCGCGGCGGTGCTCAAACAGGGCGGCAGAGGCGCCAGCGGGTCGTCGCGCCAGGCATTCAGAAAGCTCCTCGTCACAGCCCAGATCGCGCTTTCGCTCATGTTGCTGGTCGGCGCGGGACTCATCATCCAGACCCTCGAGAGGCTGCAGCATCAGGATCTCGGATTCCGCGTCGATCATCTGATGCGCGGGCATTTGTATCTGCCGCCGGCACAATACCCCACGCCGGAGTCGATCAACAGCTTTGCGGACCGGCTTTCCGAGCGCCTGCGGGCCCTGCCCGGGGTCAGCGAAGCGTCCGTCACCACCATTTATCCCCCTGCCGACCGCTGGCGGATGATGTTCTCGATCGCAGGCCATCCGGTCTCCCGCATCGAAGACATTCCCTCGACCATCTTTGGCGTTGTGGACGGGCGCTATCTTCGCACCGCGGGCATTCCTGTCATCCGCGGCCGCGATTTCTCCGAGTCCGACGGCGACAAGACGCTCCCCGTCGCTATCGTGAACCAGGCCTTCGTTCGCCAGTATTTTCCTGGTGAGAATCCCATCGGCCGCCGCATCGAACTGGGCGCGCCGGCGAGCCTCATTCCCGGCGATGAATGGATGGGCCCGCAGCGCATCACGGTGACTGTAATTGGAGTGATGCGCGACAACAGCGATCAGGGGCTCGCCATGCCGGTGGCTCCGCAACTCATCGGCCTGTTCCGTCAGTTGCCACCGGTGAATTACGGGTTCAAGGATCTTCTCGTGCGCTCGGATGTCGCGTCTGAATCGCTCTTCCCGGCGATTGAGCGACAGGTCCACGCGCTCGATCCGAGGGTTCCGCTTTCCGAGACCGAAACGATGAGCGCCTACCTGGGCGACCTAACAGCTGTACAGCGATTCACCAGCGTCATCCTCACCTGCTTTGCGGCCCTTGGGCTGCTGCTGGCGGTGATGGGAATTTATGGCGTCATCGCGCATCTGGTGGCGCAACGGACTCAGGAGATCGGCATCCGCCTGGCCCTGGGCGCTCCGCGCAGCGCGGTGCTCTGGCTGATCTCATCACAGGGGCTGCGCATGGCGGTTGCCGGCGTGGCCATTGGGCTGGTCGGAACCGCTCTGGTCGCGCGCAGCATGGCAAGCATGCTGTACGGAGTTTCCGCTCTCGACGCGGCAACGCTGGCCTGTGCATCCCTGGCGCTCATCCTGATCGCGCTCGCGGCCTGCGCTGTGCCGGCTCGCCGAGCCGCACGCATTGACCCCATGCGCGCACTGAGGACCGAGTAAGAAGCGATTCCAAAAGAGCCCCCGAGGCGCGCGAATCCCGCTACAGTAGAACCAGAACTGGCGCAGCATCCATTGCGACACTGCGGGCCTGTAGCTCAATGGTTAGAGCAGGGGACTCATAATCCCTTGGTTGGGGGTTCAAATCCCTCCGGGCCCACCAATCCCCGTGTTCAGCGCTCTGCCCACGCAATCCTAAACACGAATCAAGCATGGAAGCGGATCGCGCTGTATGCGCCCCTTGTTGTGAGCGGTGCAGTCAGATATTCCATTTGCCTCAACTCTGCGCCCTGCGATCCATCCAATGAGACAACGGGCTTTTCTCGCGGAAACTCACGCGGCGCAGGTAGTCTTTAGCGATATCGAGGCGTTCAACATGGGATTCAGAGCGGGCGGTCCCACTGCCCATCACGCATTTTTCATGCGGGTCTGCGCCGCATGTCGGACATACGAAATCGAGAGAAACATCACCATCCGGCATTTCAACCTTTTACCGGGGTTTCGCTCAAGAAGTATGGTCAATTTTGCACACTCCCACCAAAACCCCGTATTCAGCGCTCAGATTTCAGCGTTCAGTGCGCTGAGCCCTTCTCTCAGCGCGTTGTGCTCATGTGGCGGCCAGGCAATCCATCTTCTGCCGCAGCCGATGACGCCGGCCCGGAGCGATTCTGCCCTGTGTCGCCGGCTCGCGCTCGCCAGTACTGCAGAGATTCCTGGAAGGCCTTCGATCCGGCCTCCTCGAACCGGTTCAGGAAGTCCGGATCGCCAGCCAGTCTGGCCACCTGCGCCCACATCCTGGCCTCTGCCAGGTCGCGTTGCGCTTTCACGATCAGCGAGCAGGCAATCTCCGGCCCCGTGCATCCCTCATACTCGACCACCGCTGTCGACCACGCGAAGCCTTCCTCCCAGGCGTTCTTCTGCGCGATCGTCATCAGATACTCACGGTCCTGGGCCATCTTCTCGAAGGGTCCCTTCGCTTCCATAGCGGCACGGATATCCAGGCTGCGCGTCAACCGCAGAGCAGCCTGCGCGACCGCCCACTTCTGCAGCTCTTTGGTCAACGAGCCGTCCGAGTCAGGCGTGTTGGGCAGCGTCGCGAATCGCCCAACGTGCACTCCCCAGACGTGGTCGCAAATCTCACCGACCTGTTTCAGCAGCTTCCCGTGGATCTTTTCTTCGTCAGCGACGCCCCTCGTTCCCTGAAACGAATGCTCCTCACCATGCAGCCAGTCAATCAGACCGTCCATGATGCGCGCCTTCAGGAGAATCAGTTCTTCGCGTCTCCCGTCCTCAGTCAGGTTGGCCTCCGGCACCGCCGGCGTCCCAGGCTGCGGTTCAGGAGCGCTGTCCCTCGCGACAGCATTCGCAACGGAGGCTTTAATTTCGTCCGTCCTTGCCGGCCGCAATTCCGCGGGCACCGCGGGCACTTCCGTTCTCACAGGACGCACAGCCGGAAGCGCTTCCATGATTGCCGGCTGCACTTCCGCCGGCGCCGGATGTGCTTCCGCAACGGGCGATTCTTCGCGATTTGGCTCCTCGATGTAGCGCGGCCGCGGTCTTTTCTCATCCTGCGGTTGAGTCCGCTCGGCAATGCGTGCCTTCACGCTGCTCAGGAGCCTGGCTTCCACCTCCGCGGTGGTCGGCTCGCCACGCATGCTCAGCTGTTCGCCGGTATCGTCGTCATCTTTCCACCCGTCCCAGGGGCGAACACGCGTGCGGGGAACGACGCTCAATTCGTCCACACTTCCCGTGGAGGATCGCCCACCGTCAGCGTAGGTATTCGCTACCCTCTCCGAACTGGACAGATAGATGATGCAGGCAACCGACCCAGCCATGAAGCCGGCCGGCATGACCCAGGCTGGAATCGCATCGGCTAGATAGGGTGCCGACCCTTTCAGCGCCAGCACCAGCAACCCCAGGTAATACAGGGCGTTGGCGAAGAAGAACATCTTGCCCAACAGCGGACCTGCCCCATTTCTCCTCATCAGCAGAAAAGCCGTTGTCGAAGCGAAAACCGCCGCCACCACTTCGACAATCCCGGTGATGAGCCCGGCATGACCTTCAGCTCCGTTCGCGAAGCGTAGTGCCGCCAGCGTCGCGGCCCCCACGCCACCCCTGAAGATCGCCACGAGCCACAGGATTGCGATCAGGACAACAAGCCAGCCGCCGACTCCTGCCGGTCCTGCCTCTTCCCATTCGCTTCTGGTGTTGGAATCCTTCAACGATTCTCCCAATCCCCGGCACCGAATGCCAGGGACAGCTTTCCTATCGATGGAAACCCTTATCCGCTCGGAGCATAGCCAGGTCCTCACCGCGGCACAATCCCCAATTGGTGAGCCGCTGAGCCATGCCCTGTCATCGGAAGACCCCGAACCCTGACAATCCTTCTCTCCCCCAGGCCGATCCGTTTTTTGCGAGCCTTTTGGCCATTTCCGCGGCAAATGTCTGTGGAAAACGGTCGCCTGTGGTAACTCGATTTCCCTCTATGGTTCCCACTCATCACACCCAAGTCCTGAAGTAACCTGAAAGTGCCAGCAAGATATGACTAAAGTAAGTTAATTAGGTGACTTACCGTGCTATGTTTGCCTCCATACCGGTAACAGGGACTGACCCCACCTGCGTTCGTCTGCCAGCCGTCGGTCAGGAGCTCGCCCTGCTGCCCCCTGCTTCTTTCGCCTTGCTCGATCAGCGAAATCGGCAGGCAAATTCCAGCGAGGACTTGTCGGTATGTCGGCTCTGTTTTGCTCCTGCCCGGGCTCCAGTTGTGTGACTCCCCGCTTCCAGTCATGGAAGTTCGTTGTGCTGCCCATTGCGGCAGCGGTAGTTCTGTTCGCGACGCCGGCCTCGCA
The DNA here is from genome assembly GCA_963788905.1 of uncultured Acidobacteriaceae bacterium. Lineage (GTDB taxonomy): Bacteria > Acidobacteriota > Terriglobia > Terriglobales > Acidobacteriaceae > Palsa-343. The sequence continues at coordinate 516,087 of CAWBIO010000005.1, read as the reverse complement.
GGCCCAGCTCACCACATTCCCCGCGACCGCCGTGGGCACGTCCACCCCTGCCACCCAGGCGGTGACCGTGAGCGTGCAGTCCGCGGGCACCGTGGCCAGCGTAAAAGTGCTCACCATGGGCGCGCCCAATCTGGACTTCACTGAGTCCGGTACCGACAACTGTGCTGGCATCAGTTCCGGCAGCTGCTCGGTCACGGTGGCTTTTGCGCCCAAATTCCCCGGGCCCCGCAACGGCGCCATCGTGCTGCTCGATGCAGGCAATAACACCCTGGGAACCGCGCACCTCACCGGCCTCGGTCAGGGATCGCTGGCGGTGATGGTTCCGGGCGCTATCAGCATCGTCGCCGGCCAGGTCGGCGAGTGGACCATGGTCAACGACGGTGGTCCCGCAACCCAGGCGGATCTGTATTTGCCCTCGGGCGTCGCCGTTGACGGCGCCGGCAACCTCTTCATCGCCGACTCGCACCACAACCGCGTGCGCGAAGTCTTCGCCGCAGGCGCCAATGCAGGCACCATCGCTACCGTTGCCGGCGATGGCAGCGCAGGGTATGACGCGGCCGCCACTGTGGCGATCAGCACCTCACTGAACCAGCCCGGCGGCGTTGCCATTGATGGCGCCGGCAACCTCTACATCGCCGACACCAACAACAACGTCATCCGCAAGGTCAACCTCACCACCGGCGCCATCAGCACGGCCGCCGGCAACGGCGCTCCTGGTTACACCGGCGACGGCGGCCTGGCAACATCGGCCACCCTCAACTCGCCCGAAGGCGTAACAGTAGACGCCGCTGGCGATCTCTACATCGCAGACACCAATAACAACGCGGTGCGCGAAGTCGTCGCTGCCACCGGCAACATCTCCACCATCGCTGGCGACGGGACCGGCGTCCCCGGCTTCTCCGGCGACGGCAGCCTGGCAATCCACGCGAAGCTGAACGCCCCCTACGGCGTAGCGCTCGATGCCTCCGGCAACCTCTATATTCCGGACTCCGGCAACAACCGCGTCCGCGTGGTCAACACTTCCGGCAATATCAGCACCTACGCCGGCAACGGAACCCCCGCGTACCTGGGCGACGGCAGCGCTGCCACTTCCGCCGAGCTCTACTCACCGCTGGGCGTTGCCTGCGACCCGGCCGGCAACGTCTACATCGCCGACGCGCGCAACTACGTCGTGCGCAAAGTCAACGCGGCTTCCGGAGTCATCAGCACCGTCGCCGGCACCAACGCCGATGACACCTACATCGACGGCAAGTCTGACTTCAGCTATGGCAATGGCCAGAGCGGCGATGCCTTCAGCGGTGGCGGCATCGCGACCGGCGCGGGCATCTACGCTCCTTATGGAGTTGCCGTTGACGCCAGCGGCAATCTCCTCATCGCCGAGTATTTCGACCATCTGATCCGTAAGGTTTCGGCCGACGACGCGACCCTCTTCTTCACGCCTGAGCTCTGGACGAACCAGGTCAGCTCGCCCGAGAACCAGACCATCGAGAACGACGGCAACGCAACCCTCACGTTCTCCGCCGTTGCGCCCGATGCCAACGCCGCCGTGGCCTCCAGCGGCACCACCTGCACCACCTCCAGCACCATCGCGGTTGATGAGTCGTGCGTCGTCGCTGCGGAATTCGCGCCCACCAGCACCGCCAACCCTCTTCCCAATCCGCTGGTCGGCAATGTGAATCTCACCGGCAATCCTGCCGACGCACCGCTCGATATCTCCATCGTTGGCGAGGCACTCGGCCTCAACGGAGCCATCGTCACCCTCAGCTCCAGCCTTAACCCCGCTCCCTACGGCCAGACCGTCACCCTCAACGTCAGCGTCAAGCAGGATCCCAACTCCACCCAGGGAACACCCACCGGGACAGTCAGCTTCACCGACACCTTCCAGGGCACAACCAGCCCGCTCGGCACAACCCAAACCCTCAACAGCAGCGGCAATGCCAGCCTGCAGCTGACCACCCTCGCCGTGGGCACGCACGTCATCACCGCCAGCTACAGCGGCGATACCTACTACAGCGCCTCGTCTTCGAACCCGCTGTCCCAGGTCGTCCAGGAACAGGTAACCGTCACGGTTGCAAATACTGGCGGCGGCAACCCATCGGCGTACGGTGCGACCGTCACCTTCACCGCCACCGTCTCCGTCTCCGGCGGAATCCCGGTTTCCGGCACCGTCTCCTTCTACAACGGTGCAACCTTCCTCGGCAGCAGCACGCTTAGCGGCAACACCGCCGTGTATTCCACCTCCACGCTGCCCGTCGGTTCCAACCCCATCACTGCCAGCTACACCGACTCGAACAACGTGAGCTCCACCTCTTCGCCCCTCACGCAGGTCGTAGAACAAAACACGGTCACAGCCCTCACTTCCAGTGTGAACCCCGCGATTCACGGCACGCCCGTCAGCTTCACAGCAATTGTGACGGCGGCTGGAACGGTAGTGCCCACCGGAACCGTGACCTTCTATGACGGCACCGTGCAGATCGGAACCGCAACCCTGGCCGCTGCCGGCACCACAAGTGCCGCGGCAATGTTCCAGACCTCGACTCTCGCCGCAGGCACGCATTCCATCACCGCAGCTTACGGCGGCGACACACACGACTTCGCCAGCACTTCGGCGGCCTTGTCCGAAACCGTGAACATCGCGTCCTCCACGACGGCCCTCGCAGCCAGCGCGAATCCTGACATCGCCGGTAAACCTCTGACCCTCACCGCGACGGTCACCACCAACGGTGGAACGGCAGCCGGCACCGTGAACTTCTACAACGGCACCACGCTCCTCGGCGCCGGCACTCTCAATGGCGCCGGAGCGGCCACCTTCACCAGCTCAACGCTCCCCGTCGGCAGCTACTCCATCACGGCTGCCTACCAGGGCGACGCCAACGACACCGCCAGCACCTCGGCTGCGCTCCCGATCAGCATCATCCAGGCCACCACCGGCACCAAGCTCGTCTCCAGCAGTCCCTCCGTTCAGGTAACCGCCTCGGTCACATTGACCGCGACCGTTAGCGGCAATGGCGCAACGCCCACTGGCAACGTCACCTTTATGGATGGCTCCAACACCCTCGGCTCGGTCGCGGTTAGCAACGCCGGCGTGGCAGCCTACACCACGTCCTCGCTGACTGTCGGTTCCCACAACATCACGGCCGTCTACGGCGGCGATGCAAACGACGCGGGCAGCACCTCCGCCGTCGTCACGGTCAGCGTGACCGCCTACGCCACACAAACCTCGCTGGTCGCGTCCTCCACCAGCATGAACACCGATCAGGAGCTGACCCTCCTCACCACCACGACCTCAACCAGCGGCGGCGCGGTCACCGGCACCATCACCTATATCAGCGGGACCACCACCCTCGGCTCCGCGACGGTGGGCGCCAACGGCGGCGGGACGCTGACCATCAATCCGCCGGCGGGCTCCTACAGCATCACTGCGCACTACAGCGGCGACGCGCTCAACGCTCCTTCTGTCTCGAACGGCGTCACCGTCACCGTTTCCGCGGCCACGGAATTCAGCATCGGACTCAACCCAACCTCGCTCAGCATTCCCACGAAGCAGTCGGCCAACGTCACCATCAACCTCGGTTCGCAGGATGGATTCACCGACAAGATCGCCCTTGGCTGCAGCTCATTGCCCTATTCGGTCACCTGCAATTTCGCCAGCAACGACGTCACCCTCGGCGCCAACGGCACCACTTCAGTCCAGCTCACCGTCGATACCAACTCGCCGCTGGCTTCCGGCTCTCAGGCTCGCAAGGAGTCACCCTTCAGCTCGAGCGGCATCCTCGCGGCCTGCGCCTTCCCCGGAGCAGCCCTTTTCGGCCTCGCCTTCTGGCGCTTCCGTAAGAATGCAGCTGTGCTCCGAGCACTCGCCGTCATCGCCATGCTCGCCGGCACCACGTTGCTCATGACCGGTTGCGGCGGGTTCTCCACCAACAGCGCCAAGCCCGGCAACTACGTCATCCAGGTCACAGCCACCGGCGAACAAACCGGTGTCGTTCACGTGGCCAACCTCACTGTGACGGTCACGCAGTAGGCGAAGCGGAGATCACCATGAATCGCAGATGCATCTTCTCCGCTCTCCTGCTGGCAGCAACGCTGCTCGGCGCAGGCACGACGCGTGCCCAGTCGCCAGAAGCCGCCGTTGGCGACTGGTCCACCCTGGCCGTGGGCGGCAGCTTCAACGCCAACCGCCTTCAGTACGGACAGCACTGGCTCTACGGGGGCACCGCCTTCGTCGACGCCAACTTCACCTGGCGCTACGGAATCGAAGGCGAAACCAACTGGGAGGTTCTGCGCCAGGTCGAGCAGACCCACGCTACCACCTACCTCGTCGGGCCGCGCTATCAGCTCGCGGGATATGGCGAGAACGCCCAGTGGCGTCCCTATGTGAAGTTCATGGTCGGCGACGGCTATTTCAACTTCCCTTATCACTATGCGTGGGGAAATTACTTCGTTATGGCGCCGGGAGCGGGCCTGGATTATCGCGTGAACTCGCGCATCCGTATCCGCCTCTTCGACGCTGAGTATCAGTACTGGCCTGGGTTCACGTATGGGTCGATGTCGAACCTCAGCGTGGGCGCAGGCGTTCGTTATCGCATTCGGTAGGACGCTGGCAGTCTATTGGCTTTTTCAATTTTGAGAGGGTTTATGCCAAAGTTCCTTCGACACTTCTGTCTGGTTGTAGCACTTGGTGAGGTAGTTTGCACCCTGGGGTCGACGGCTTGCGCACAGCAGGCCGCCGCTTCCGATCATCAAAGCCCAGCAGCCTCTGTTCAAACCCCAACCACTTCCGATGCTCTGCCGCATCGGCTGACACACGCCGAAGCCTTCGCCGCTTTCATGCAGGAGATCGGCCGTGACGATCTCGCAGCACGCAAGGAGGCCATCACCGGCGAACCGCAGGCTCGCCTCGACTGGAAAACACTGAATCACGTCTCCATCGGCCTCACCGACGAGGATTGGGCCATCGCCCGCAACATCCTTCTCGATGGAAGCCAAAGAATGGCCAACTGGGGCGACGAGATGCAGGATGCCCTGGGCTGGAAAGACGGCCGCTACCAGGCCGCTCCCTCGAAGCAGGCCAAAGAGCGGCTCGCGACCCTCGATGTTCTCTCCGATCGCGCTGCGCCCATCGTCGACAGCACCATGGAGATCCTGCGCCAGAACCTGGGAGACAGAGCTTTTAGCCGGCTCGATGCTTTCGTCTATCAGCGTGAGGGCGGCCGCAAAATCGTTGCGCCTCCGCCTATCCAGCGTGGCCCCATCGAGACAGCCAGAACATCGGCCCAGTAGATCGCTGCCACGTCCACCGAACCAGCCGCCTCCCGCGTCATCGCCTCCATGTCCGGGAGGCGCGCTGGCTCGTAGTTAATCCGGCAGCGGCCTGTTCGGCGTTTCGTTCAGCGCCGGCAACTCGTCAGTCTCTGCTGGGGCTTCCGGCGCGGCGCTGCCTGTGACGGTTTCCCCAGAGGCCACCGCACCGCCGGCGCCCGCAGACTCTGGCGCGCCTGCACTCTGTACGGGCAGAATCTGCACCAGGCTCGGCTGCTGCGCAGCTGCTTCGCCCATCGCCGCCTCATGCTGCGCGCGTGCCGCCGCATCCAGATCCACGGGAATCCCGCCCGGCACAATTTCCGCGTACCCGTATTTGTGTTTCAGCTCGCCGGTGATTCGCACCATGAAGAACATCAGCAGAAATGAAATCAGCACGGCGAATGCCGAACCCTCCGGCCCCTGCTCGCTGCCTGTGATCCACGCAGGACCATGAGCGGCGGTCGCAACCACCGGAGAATAGCTCATCGACCCCGAGACCGGCAGTCCGAACAGCAGGCTCATCGTCGCCACCCACGCGAAATGGAATCCCCATCCCACCCACAAAGCGCGCGTGCGCAGCACCGCCAGCGCCAGCACCAACCCCAGGAAAAACGAAACCAGTACCGATGCGGTTGTGGTCGGCGCGCCATGCGTGCGCCAGATGGCGTAAACCACAGCCATAAAAAATGCGCCCAGCCCCGGCCCCAGTGCTTCGGTCAGCCGCAGAAACGGATATCCACGAAAAGCAATCTCAATGGCCAGCGTGCCGCAGGCCAGCGCGACCAAATTCAGCATCGCAACGAAATACTGATGCTGGTTGGTGAAAACCGTCACCACCAGGCCGCCGATCAGCGCCGCGGGCAGCACGCAGGCCACCACCCCGGCCCACCCCAGTGCCGCGCCCAGCGCGAATTCACCGCCCCAGCCTTTGCGCGGCGCCAGTGCCGTCGCCTTCGCCGCATCCATCCGGCGCTGGCCAATCCTGCTCATCACCCAATAGCCGACGATGAGCAAAAAGAGCAGCAGAATTCGGTAAATCGGCTCCTGCAGATCGCCCGCGCCCAGGCTCTCAGCGCTGTGCAACGCCACCAGATCGGCGAACAGAAACCACGCCGCCGCAAGCAGAAACCACACCAGCGCGCCCAGCCGCGCCAGAAAACTCACGCGGCCTCTCCCAAAAACAACAATGCGCCGTGAATGCGGATCATCAGGGCTATTCGATGCCTGCCAGTGGTCAGACGGTGTAGAACTGTGCGATGTTGCGGTACTTGTCGTAGCGCCGCCGCACCAGCTCATCCAGCGGAATCATCTTCAGCTCGTTCAGATGCCAGCGCAGTTTCTCCGCCAGCAATTCCGCGGCGCGCGCCGGATCGTCGTGTGCTCCGCCCTCTGGCTCCGGCACCACATCATCCACGCAGCCCAGCCCCTTCACATCGGTCGCTGAGATGCGCATCGCCTCCGCCGCCCGGCTCTTGAAGGTGTTGGCGTCACGCCACAGGATCGCCGCACACCCCTCCGGCGGAATCACAGAATAGATCGCGCTCTCGAGGATCAGCACCCGATCCGCAACCGCCAGTCCCAGCGCTCCTCCTGATCCGCCCTCGCCGGTGATCACCGCGATCGTCGGCACCTTCAGCCGCGACATCTCGCGCATGTTCCGCGCTATCGCCTCCGCCTGTCCGCGCTCCTCCGCGCCCACCCCCGGGTACGCCGCGGGCACGTCGATTATCGTAAACACCGGCCGCCCAAACTTCTCCGCGAGCTTCATCGCCCGCAACGCCTTGCGATAGCCCTCCGGATTGGGCATGCCGAACCGCCGATGCACCTTATCCTTCGTCGACCGCCCCTTCAGGCTGCCAATCACCAGAACTTCCTCGCCGTCGAACCGGGCCATCCCGCAAGAGATGGCCGGGTCATCGCCGAAGGCGCGGTCGCCGTGAATCTCGCTGTAATCGGTGCAAATCCGCTCGATGAAATCCATGGGATGGGGCCGTTGGGGGTTGCGTGCCAGCTCTGTCTTCGCCCATTCCGGGGTCACCGGCGGCGGATTGGTGCCCTGCTGATCGGTCATAAGAGGGAGGCGTTCCGAAATTGATTGTATGGGCGCGGAACAGACCCGGCAAATATGCGCTCCGTTACTTTCGTCCCTCGTGCGGGTCAGGCCGCATCCGATCAATTACGAGCTTGCTCCCGCGGAGTCCATCATGCGCCATAAGCTGTTGAGCAACATCAGGCCTGGCCCTGAGCCGGTTTTGACCCAGCCTAATTGTCCCGGTGTTTGCGCATGTAGACTTCGAATTTCCTCGCTGCCCGCTTCCGCTTCCAACGGTAGTAGCGATTGCGCAATCCAAACGCCGTCTCGCTGCCCGCAAGTGCAAATCCCCGCCGCGGCGCGAATTTGATGTAGAGGTATCCGAAGAGCGCGCCGCCGAGTTGCGCGAAGGCAAACGCCTTTTGAGCCGAGAACAGCATGGCCAGCGCGATGAGCATGTAGACGGCGACGAGGTATTTCGCCTTGATCGTGACTGGAAACGGAAACATCATGAACGGCGTGTCAGCGTAGAGCACGCCAATGGCGATGAGCAATCCGAAGATACCGCCGAAGCAGCCATAGAGAACGACTCCGGTGCCGGGCATAGCGAAGAAAAGCCCCACCGCAGCGAGACCGGCGCCCACAACCGATACGAAAAAGAGTTCGGCCAGCCAACGCGAACCATGGCCGCTTTCGAGCAGGCTGCCCAGGAACCACAGCGAGAGCAACTCGAAGGCGGTCCCGAGGATCGCCCCGCCAGGATGGATGATGAAGTAGGTGACCAGTTGCCAGATCCATCCATGGTGAACGACCAGTTCGGGGTCGAGGGCGAGGATTCCGCCGATCTCCGAGGCCAGGGGCCTTGCGACGACGCCGAGGATCAGCAGGCCGAAATAGGACGCGAGGTTCCAGAGTATAAGGGCACGCGTAAAGCCGCGAAAATCCGGGAAGCCGAGAGCACCGCTGGAGAGACGAGGCACGACGTTATTGTCTCATTCAGAGCGAGCCGGCCGCGGCGCAGGCCACGGAACCACCGCCGGGCTGCGATGCCCATGCGCGTCCACCGCTCGAACCCCGAAAACAACGTTGTCCTTCGACACCGGAATCTGCGCCGAGTAGTGCCCGTCTCCCGTCGACGTAAACTTCCCATCGGTCAACGTGGCCAGCCGATCTGCCGCGATTCCACGCTGCCAGTCCGGGCTCGCCAGCTCCCGCCACACAATCTCGTAGTGCGTGCCCGCCGGCGTCCCCGCCCCCTCCTGCCACTCAATTTCCGTATTGTTGATGGCGTTAGTGAACTCCCGCGGCGGGGGAGGATACTGCACGTTCACCGGCTCCGGCGGAGCGTCGGCCATCACCGCCATCGTCGCCGCATTCACCCGCGCCACCCGCGCCACATAATCAAAGTCAACAAACTTCAACAAGTCCCCGAACTGGATCCCATTCTCGTCGCGCACATTCTGGTGCTGGTGATTGAAATCCTCCCGCCATTCCGTAAACCGCACTGCGGCAAACCCATCCTGGTTGAAGGAACTGTGATCGCCCCCGCGCAGAAACCGATCCCGCCGGAACTCGAGCACCGGCCGCAGGCTCGATGCCGCAGGCGCCCCGGTGTACGTCCGCGCCACGTCCACGATCTCCCGCGAAAGCTCGCGCGACGGAGAGTCGCTTTCATACCCCAGCTGCAGGATGCGACGAATCTCTTCCGGCGGCGCGTTCGCCGGAACGCTCTCTGAAAAAACTCGCACCGCATGCAGGTCCTGGAACTTATCCCCCGGGTCCGGGGTCCCCGGCGAGCCTGCTCGCTGGGGTGGTGGCGTCCGGTTTCCGCCCACGATGTCATTGTTCAGCACGCCCTCCAGTTGCCAGCCCTCCTGTTTGGCCAGATCGGCGAGGTGCTTGCTGCCATAGAGCCCCTGCTCCTCCCCGGCCACGGCAACAAAAACCAGGGTCGCCGGCAGCTTCACCTTCGTAAGCGCCCTGGCACACTCGAGGCTCACCGCCACGCCACTGGCATCGTCGTTCGCGCCGGGAGCTTCAGCATGCGTGTCCGCATTCGTGCTGTTGCGCGAATCGTAATGCCCAGTCACCAGGATCATCCTTGCCGCTTCCTCCGGATCGCTCCCGCGCATCACAGCGTAGATGTTCACCAAAGGCGTAGGCTGGGTCACACGCGCATCCGGTCCATTGCCCGGCTGCTGGATGAACGAATCCCGATGCACTTCGAGGCAACCGTTGCACGCAGCCGAGATCTCCTTAAACTGCCCCTCGATCCAGTCCGCCGCCGCCGTCACGCCCGTTCCAGTGGGCAGATCCTTATCGAGGCTCGAGAGTGTGCTCCGGTTATGGAACGAGACCAGCGTGGCAATCGTATGCTGAATCTGCGCAGCGGAAATCCGCGAAAGCGCCCGCGCGATCTCCGGATCGGCCGGCATCGCGCGCAGAGGAGAGCCGATGGCATCCAGATCGCGGCGCGCCGCATCGCTGGAGGAGGCACGCGACTGCGCATGAGCCGACTGCGGATGAATGATAAGCGGGAGGAACAACGCGCAAACCACCAGCCAATGAATTCGCATGACTATCGAGTATGCCTCAGACGAGGACACCAAAACACTCTTGACGCGCGGGGCGATTCTCTTCAACACTAGCGGAGGTTATAAGGATGCGAGCGGACGGCGCCGAAGGCGGACCGCATTTCTGAGATTATCAACAACATTTTTGCTGCCAATGGCGTCATTCTGATGGATTCAGGATTCGCTTCTCCTGCTGGAGGGATTCATGCCGATGTGCCCCGAATGTGAAACCGCTCTCGACTTCGACGAAGATGACGTCGAAGAAGGCGACATTGTCGTCTGCGATGAGTGCGGGACCGAGTACGAGGTTGTCGCCACCGATCCGCTGGAACTCAGCAAGGTGGAAGAAGACTACGAGGACGAGGAAGAATTAGGAGAGGAGGAAGAGGAATGATGCGCCGCCTGTTTTCATCCGCTCCCCAGGTCGCCTCTGCCCGCTGGCAGCTGCGGCTCACTCGCCTTGCCGCCTTCGGCGCAATGCTGATGCTCATGGCCGCTGCCTTGCCCCTCAGCCACGCCGACGATCAGGACTTCGGCCTCAAAAATCTGCAGGGCAAAGTATTCGACGCAAAGGACGCTCCCATCTCCGGCGCCATCGTCTACCTGCAGAACTCCCGCAATAGCGACATCAAAACATTCATCTCCGGCGATGACGGCAGCTACCGTTTCGCCGCCCTCTCCGCGGACACCGACTACAGCGTCTGGGCCGCCTTCAAAGGCAAAAAGAGCCCCACAAAATCCATCAGTTCCTTCGACACCCGCAAACAGGTTTTCATCGATCTGCACATCAAGTAAGCAGAACCTCCTGCCCGCCACTCAGCCCCATCCAGCAAATAAGAACGCCACCCAATCGGGTGGCGTTCATCCTTGAGTGCTGTTGCGAAACTTACTTCTCGCGCTTCCAGTGGACCAGGTCGCCCAGCGTTGTCGTTGAGCTCGACACCGGCTGCTTGTAGGTTTCCACTTCGGCGCGGCTGGCCTCTTCGCCACTCACCGCCCGCAGGCTCAGCGCAACCTTCTTCTCGTCCTGATTCATCCGGATGATCTTGAATTCCATCTCCTTGCCCTGTTCCAGCTTCACCGGCACGCCGTGACCGTCAGTCGCTTCGGAAACGTGGCAAAGGCCCTCGACCCCCTCGGCGATCTCCACGAAGGCGCCGAACTGCGCGGTCCTCAGCACCTTGCCTTTCACGATGTCGCCCACGCGATGCTGCGAGAAGAACGTCTCCCAGACGTCGGGCTGCAACTGCTTAATGCCCAGCGACAGCCGGCGGCTCTCCGGTTCCACGCCCAGCACGACCGCCCGCACCTTCTCGCCCTTCTTCAGCACTTCCGAAGGATGCTTCACGCGCTTGGTCCAGCTCAGGTTGCTCACGTGTACCAGTCCGTCGATGCCGTCTTCAATCTCGATGAACGCCCCAAAGTCGGTCAGGTTCCGAACCCGGCCCTCCACCGTAGCCCCGGTCGGGTACTTGTCCGCCAGATGTTCCCACGGGTTTTCGAGCAGCTGCTTCATGCCCAGCGAAATCCGCCGGTCCGCCGGATTCACCTGCAGGATCACCGTTTCCACATCGTCGCCCGGCTTCACCAGCTTCGACGGATGCTTCATCCGTTTCGACCACGTCATCTCGGAAACGTGCACCAGACCCTCGATGCCCTGCTCCAGTTCAACAAACGCGCCATAATCGGTCACGCTCAGCACGCGTCCATGCACCCGCGCGCCAACCGGGTACCGCTCCGCGGCATCCAGCCACGGATCCGGCGTCAGCTGCTTGAAGCCCAGCGACACGCGCTGCTTCTCTTTGTCGAACTTCAGCACCTTCACCTGAATCTCGTCGCCTACATTCACCAGATCGCGCGGATGCGTCAGCCGCCCCCACGACATATCTGTAATGTGCAGCAGCCCATCGATCCCACCCAGGTCGACAAACGCCCCGTAGTCGGTCAGGTTCTTCACCGTTCCCGTCAGGATCGCGCCCTCTTCCAGGTGCTCCAGCGTCTGTGAACGCCGTACCGTCTGCTCTTCTTCCAGAATCTCCTTGCGCGATACCACTACGTTGCCGCGCTTCTTGTTCAGCTTGATCACGCGGACCTGAATCGGTTGACCGATGTATGCATCCAGGTTGCGCACCGGCCGCAGTTCCAGCTGCGAGCCAGGCAGGAACGCCTTGATCCCGATGTCGACCGTCAGCCCGCCCTTCACCCGGCCCACCACTGTCCCCGTCAAAGGCGTCTTCTCGTTGTGCGCCTTCTCCACCGTGTCCCAGATGCGCAGCCGCTGCGCCTTCTCATAGCCCAGCAGGTAGCCGCCTTCCGGCTCCTCGCGCTCGATCACCACATCGACCGTGTCCCCCGGCTGCAGCTTCGACTGCCCGGTGTGATCGACAACCTGCTCGATGGGAATCAGCCCCTCGGACTTCATGCCCACGTCCACAACCACGTGCTTGTCGGTGAGCTTGATGACCGTCCCGGTCACGATCGCCGAATCATCGAAAGCCTGAGCCGCAGCTTCGGCGGCCTGCTCGCGATCGAAAGATTCCAGCGCCGAGGCGAAGTCCTCCATGCTGAGATCCGGCTCTTCGTGATGCGCATCTTCCTGATGCGCGTCCGGCACCGCTTCCGCAGCCGGCGTTTCCGCAGTTACTGCGGAGGACACTTCGGGCTCGGATGTCGCCAGCAAAGTCTCGGGGTTGGTGGTGGCTTCTGCCGCCGGCTCAGACTGCTCCGTCGGCGCTTCCAGCGTCGGGGTTTCCAGTTCGGTGTTCAGTGGATTGCTCTCGGTTTGGTCAGGATTGAGGACGTGTGCCATAAACAGCTCCGGGATTCATGCGGCGGCTCCCGGATTTCCGCCCCGCAGCAAATAACCTGGCCCTCGTTCCGCGGCCCGATCTTCCGCTGCAGCTTTCTTCGCCGTCAGCCGCAGGGTTGGGTACCCTGCCGCGGTTCTCGACGAAGTTCCGGGATCGTCCCGGCTGATCGATTCTCACCCCAGGCGGAGGAAGCCATCGGAGACGGTGCGCGTGGATCGCACATCAATCTCCCGGCTGATGCATCCGCGGGGCTGGAAGGAACAGGAGTGGCGACCGAAGGTCCGCGCAGTAATCCCGAGCGCGCAAACCCCTGTAAACACTATAGTGGTGCACCATAGGCATGTCAATTGACAGTCGGGTGTTCCGACCGAAAATCGAGCAACACTTTGGTTATCTCATTTGGTCTTCCCGCCGTTCATCTTTGGTGCAAAAAGAAAAGGAGCGGCTGGCACCGCTCCTCAGCTGTACTACCAAACTGTTTCCGAACCTATTCCTGGTCCGCTGACGGCGGCGCTGCGGGTGGGGGCCCCTGAGGCGTTGTTCCAGGCGCCGCGCCATCCGCTGGCGGAGCCTTCGGCCCCTTGCGCCAGCCATTCGGCCCGCCAGGGCCGCCCGGTCCGCCCGGCCCGCGCATCTCCCGCTTCATCTCGCCAGGCCGGTGCTCGTCGCGCATCGCCTTCAGCTTCTGCCACTGGTCCGGCGTCAGCGTCTTGCGAATGTCGAACAGCATCCTCGCGTTGGCCTTCTCCAGTTCGGCGCGCGCCTGAGCAACCGTATCGATCTGTGCAAGGATCTTCGTCTCGTCCGGCTGATCCGCCTCGATCAGCGGATGCAGCAGCGTCTCCTGCTTCTCCAGGTTCGCGTTCAGATCGATCAGCTTCAACCGATGCTGCAGAAAGATGTCATCCATCTGTTTTTTCTGCTGATCGGTGATGCCGAGCTTCTGCGCCATTTCCGGGTTGTTCCACCACCGCCCGAAATGCCCATCATGAAACGTGTGTTCCATCGGAGGCGGCCCGAATCCATCTCTTCCAGGAGCCTGTCCGGGGTCGGGTCCGCCTGGTCCTGCCAGCGGCCCATCGAATGCCTGGGCCACGGCTAGCCCCGAAGTCAGCAAACAAAACAACGTGCCAATCAAAAAACTATTCCTGCGTAACATTCTTTTTCTCCGAAGCGCTATTGCTGGTTGTGGCCTGGTCGCTCAAATCGGCCAGGGGCCGCAGAGCGTCCGGGACATCCTCTGAAACTTCACTGTCGATCTGGTTCATCAGCGCGGTATCGTCCACGCTGGCCACGCTCTGTGTGGTCTTCGTCTCGGTGCCGTTCTTCGCCACCGTTCCCGTGTGGTGATCGTGGAAGTGGGTATACACCGGAACCAGCGCGCCGGCGGCAATTAACGCGGTCAAAGCGGGCGCCAGCAGCAAACGGAAACGCATAGTGTGGGAGGGGCGCCGTTCAGCGGCGAAAGGGCGAGCCACCTCCCGCTCCGCCAGATGGTGCATCGCCGAGCGGTACAGGCTCAACGCCTCCGCCATCTCCCGCACCTCTTCCCGCGTCCCGTCGGTTTCCGGATTGGCAACTGCTTCTTTGCGGAATTTCATTTTCCCTCTCCCATGCGCTCGCGAAGAATCGCCAGCGCCCGATACAAGTGCGACTTCACCGTGCTCAGATTCATACCGATGGCCGTGGCAATCTCATCCAGTTCCATCTCTTCCACAAACCGCAGCACAAAAACCGTTCGCTGCTGCGCCGATAAACTTCCCACTGCCTTCCACACCCCGGCAACCCGATCCCGCGCCACTGTCACGCTTTCCGGCGAGCTCCGGCCGTCCGGAACCCAGTCGCTGATGTCCATCACATCCAGCGACGCACCCCGCGTCTTCTGCCAGAACCGCAGGCTGCGGCTGCGCAGATGGTCCCGCATCAGGTTCACTGCAATGCGCGTCAGCCACGTGCTCAGGCTGGAGTCGCCCCGAAACTGATGCCGCGCGCTCCAGGCCTTCATGAAACACTCCTGGGTCAGCGACTCGGCCGCATCCCGGTCCGTCAGCGATGAAAGCAGAAAGCGCAGAATGCGCGGCCGGTACACGCGCACGACTTCGTCGAAGTCCGCGAGCTCCAGCATGGCCTGCTCTCGTTTTTCGATGGCGAGCTCGTTTCCCGCGATCTCTTCCATGCGACCAGATAGACGGGATTTCACGCGGCAAGTTTACAGCGAGGCCCTGAAATTGCCCCTCGCGAACTACAACTTCCGCTCAGGCAAAGATCAGGGTGCCGCTCCGACCAGGTCCAGACTGTTATTGCGGAACCGGTGCGTAGTTAAGTACAAACGCAGCGCTCGTTCCAGAAAGCCTCAGAAGGCCAGGTGCCTGTCGTGGGATCAACGGTCCGAACCCAGGCACCTCAAAAGCCCCAACCTCATCTCGGTCAGCCTCTTCTCCAAAGCAGCATGTCGCCGCTCGCCTGGCTTCACCGCCCGCGTCCCCGCCCAGCCGCTCGCCCTGCCGCCCCACCCTGCCGCCCCACCCTGCCGCCACTGTCCAAATTCGGGAAAAACCCGTTTTGTGCCGCCGGCCAGGTTCACCCCACAGCAAGAAGCGAACGCCTCAGCGCCCCAGTTTGCAACCAAGCTGACGCCAGGCGTGATTCCAGAAGTACTCTTCAACCAGCTTTCATGACCCCTTCGGGAGTCCCAATTCGGGAAAAACCGATTCTTTGCTCCCGGCCAGGTTCACCCCACAGCAAGAAGCAAACGCCTCGGCGGCCCAGTTTGCAACCAAGCTGACGCCAGGCGTGATTCCAGAAGTACCCTTCAACCAGCTTTCATCACGCGCTGCCAACGCCAACGTGCAGCGCAGGGTTGGTCCTCCACCCAAGCCGGTCGCTGATTGCAGACGGCTGGAGCCCAAGGTCCCAATTCGGGAAACCCCCGTTTTTTGCGCTCTGCCAGGTTCACCCCATAGCCGGGGCCCCCAACAGGCCCGATTTTGGCCTGGCGGGGTGGATAGCGAGAAGCGAACGCCTCTGCGGCTCAGTTTGCAACCAATCTGACGCGAAGCGTGATTCCAGAAATACCCTTCAACGAGCTTTCATCACCCGCTGCCAACGCCGCGTGCAGCGCAGGGTCGGTCCTCCACCCAAGCCGGCCGCTGATTGCAGACGGCCCAAAGCCCACGGTCCCAATTCGGGAAAACGCCGATTTCTTGCCCCCGGCCAGGTTCACCCCACAGCAAGGAGCAAACGCCTCGGCGGCCCAGTTTGCAACCAATCTGACACCAGGCGTGATTCCAGAAGTACCTTTCAACGAGCTTTCATCACCGCTTCGGGAATTCGTCCTGAGCCTTATCTGTCGTGATCTCGCGTGCGCGCGAAGTACCTCGCCAGATCACCCGCCGGCTGATCCCAGTCTGCCCCGCTTCAACTTGCCCCACGCCGCGATCAGCCTTCGCTGGGATAAGGCCCATTGGTGCCCGCCTCCGGCGGAATCACCTGGATACTGATCTCCAGATCGGCAGGCCCGCAGATTTGGTGTGGTCTGCAACTGCGAACGCAGTCCTTGCCCGCCAGCTTCGCTTCCGCCAGCGCCCGTTCGGCCTCGCGCAGCACCACCAGCGGCGAGCGCCCCAGGCTCTCCGCCACTCCCATGCTCGCTGTCAGCGTTGCCGTATCGTGATCGGCCACAAAAGGCCGAGCCAAAATCAATTCGCGGATTCTCCCCGCGAGCAGCATCGCGTTCTCCACCGTGCACCCCGGCAGCCCCAGCAGGAACTCGTCTTCCCCAGCGCGCCCGATCAGGTCATAACTTCGCAGCTGCCGCCGGAAGCGATTCGCCAGCTCCATCAGCATCCTGTCGCCGGTTTCATAGCCGTAGTCGTGGTTGATTCGCGAAAAACTGTCCAGGTCCAGCAGCAACAGGCTCAGCGGCGTCTTCATCCGCTGCACCCGGTCCGTCTCCTGGAAGATCAGGCTCAGCAGCGCTTCGCGGTTCCACAGTCCCGTCAACCCGTCGTGCGTCACGTGGTAGCGCAGCTCGGCCGATTGCTTCTGCACCCGGCTCATCAGCCCGATCACTCGCTCCGCTACCCGGATCCGGACCCTCAGATCGGTCGCATCGAACTCCTCCCGCCCCAGCACCAGAAAATCGTCACTCCCGCATTGCAGAGCCGCGCGAATGTGTTCCGCATCCCGTTTGCCGCTCATCAGGATGTTCCAGGTCCGCCTCTGTTCCTGCCGTCGGCGAATTTCCCACACAATCTCCACAGCACTCGGCGACCCAAGGTCCATGTCCAGGATCGCAATCGAAGGGGGACTCGGACCGTCCAGCCGAGCCAGCGCCTCCGCTCCGCTCTGCGCCAGTTCCACCTGGTAGTGCCAGGACTCCAGGGTAGCAGCCAAATTCTCAATAACGCGGGGGTTGGAGCACCCCAGCAGAACAATCGGGCTGGTGCTCACGGTGATCGCGCTCGACGGCATCAGGTCTCCGCGGGAAAAAGGGGCTCTCCCTGCCGTCACCATCGGAGTTCGGACTACGAAAGTTTAAGATCCCTCCAGCCTGGAGCTTTTTGGAGCAACCGGCTGCCATCCCTTGCGGATCGCACCCTGCGGTCCACTCTGGAAATCCCCCAGCGCTTTTTTCCCACTTCTGAAGGCCAGGGTATATCCGTTAGTAACCTGGCTTTCCGATGATTTTTCTCGATAACGGCGCTTTCGTGTGACGCCCGTGTGCCATAATGAAGACGAAAGAGCTATTGCACGGCGCTCAGGGCCCGCACGTCGCGACTCTGTCGAGGAGAGAGCGATGAACCCTTCCGTCAAGACCACGCACGTTATACCCAGTCAGCTCCCCCCGGTGCGGTTGGCGAGCGTTTCGACCCTCCTTTTGTGCCCATTCTGCATGTCTACCATCGGAGCCTATAAGACTCCTGCCGAACGGACTCGCATCGAGGCGAAACACTTCTGCAGCGATAAGGTAGTTGTCGGGAAGCCTGCGGTCTCCATTCCGTTTAACTAAGGCGGTCTGTTCTCCTCAGGCCCGCCACCATCTGAGGGTGTGTGCCTGCGCACTACCAATATTCTGTCCCGTCTCTAAATCTCAACCTCACAGCTATTTCCACAATTTTCTGCACCACTGTCTGTTCGGTAATCACTGTTCACTCTCTGCAGTAATCCCCCAAAAGTTGAAGGGTCATCTTCCCAACCCTACCCGCCGGCGTTGGCATCGAAACGCGCCAGATGCCCACACCCCCCGTCCCTTGGGGAATGCACTACCTTTGAGGTGAGGAAATGAAGATCAACGCCAACCTTGTATGGGTCGCCCTCGCAGCCTTCGTTGTCTCGGCCGGCGCGCAAACCTCTGCCGGCGGCAGCGAATACTCCGCCGCCACCGCCCAGGCCGGTCAGGCTTCAGCGTCGGCCGCCCAGGCCACCGATGTTTCCGCGCAGCTGTCGAAGAAGATCGACAGCAAAGACGCGAAGGCCGGTGATGAAGTCGTCGCCAAAACCACATCCGAAGCTCGCCTCGCCGACGGCACAAAGCTCCCGAAAGGCTCGCGCCTCGTCGGCCACGTCACTGAAGCCGAGGCCAGGTCCCACGACAACCACGACTCCCACCTCGCCTTCGCCTTCGATCACGCCGTGCTCAAAGACGGCCGCGAGGTCCCCATCCACGCCATGATGCGCTCCCTCTCCGCACCCGCTCCTGTCGCATCCGCGGGCGGCGCCGATGACCTCTTTGCCGGCGGCGGCATGCAGGGCGGAGGCGGCGGTGGTCCGCGCGGCGGTGGCTCGCTCGCTGGCGGCGCGGCTGGTGGCCTCAGCCCGGCCAACACCGCTTCAGGTACCGTCCGCGGAGCCACCGGCATCGCCACCAATACCACCGCTGCTTCGGCAGGTGGCCTCAACACCCCAACCTCCGGCGTTGACGGAGCTGCCGAGGGAGCCCTCGGAACTACTGGCAACGTCGGCGCGAACGGCGCCACGCTCGGCAATACCGCTGGTGTCAACGGTGGCGTCGTTGCCGGATCCGTTATGCCCGTCGGCAATCTCTCCGGTGTCACCTTCGCCACCGTCAATGCCGCGGCCAGCGCTTCCACCAGCGGCGCGAACGCCTCTGGCGGCGTCTCCACCGCCACCCTGCTCACCGGCCACAACAGGAATGTCAGTCTCGACAGCGGCTCGCAGATGACCCTCGGCGTCGCCCCGCAGTAAGTTCGTTCCTTTCCTCCACTGGCAGTATCCCTGGGCCCTGTTACGCTTCGGCGTAGCAGGGCTTTTTCTTATTCCTGATCGGGGGAGGGCGTGGTTGAACGAGAACCGCACCAGGTGCTGCGTTTATCCCATCCTCGATGTGGAGCTCGTCCTTCGCGGCATGGCTCCGGCCGCTCGCAACGCCCATCTCCGCACCATCGTCCGTGACCTCGCGGGAGCCGGCGTTCAAATCCTTCAGTACCGCAACAAGCACGACCCCGATTCGACGGTCCTCGCAGACGCGCGCGTAATCCGTGAATCCGCCGGCCCGGTGCGCCTCATCCTCAACGACCGCGTTCACCTCTTCGATCCCAACCTCTGGGACGGCGTCCACGTCGGCCAGGATGACCTCCCGTCCAACGAGGCCCGCAGGATCATCGGCCCCAATCTCGGCTCAGGCCCCATCCTAGGGGTTTCCACCCACAACGACACCCAAGTCATCGCCGCCGATCAGGTGCCCGTCGACTACATCGCCATCGGACCCGTCTTCTCCACCTCCACCAAGTCCGACACCTCACCCGTCATCGGACTCGAAGGCGTCCGCCGCGCCCGTGCCCTCACCTCGAAGCCCCTGGTCGCCATTGGCGGCATCACGCTGGCCAACGCGGCTCAGGTCTGCGAAGCCGGAGCTGACTCCCTCGCCGTCATCGCCGCAATCTTCGCCGCTTCCGGCCGCTCGCCGGCCCAATCCGCCAGAGACTTTCTCGCCATTTTCAAGTAGAACAGTACGAAACGTGAGTTCCCCTCCCATCTCCAATCCCACCGCGCCGGCCACCCAGAGAACCGGCCTCGTCGCCTCGCTCGGCCTCTTCAGCGCTACCGCCATCGTCGTCGGCTCCATGATCGGCTCCGGCATCTTCCTTGTCCCGGCCGACATCAGCCGCGGCGTCGGCTCTCCCGCGCTCCTCATCGGCGCATGGCTCGTCACCACCGTCATGACCATCATCGGCGCCCTCAGCTACGGCGAGCTCGCCGCCATGATGCCCGGCGCCGGCGGTCAGTACATCTACCTCCGCGAAGCCCTCGGCCGCATCTGGGGTTTCCTCTTTGGCTGGACCCTCTTCCTCGTCATTCAAACCGGCACCATCGCTGCCGTCGCTGTCGCCTTCGGAAAATTCCTCGGCGTCTTCTTCCCCTCCGTCTCCACCACTAACTGGATCTGGCACATCGGCCACGTCCCCGCCATCCCCATCGGTCCGATGGTCCTCGGCAACATGGACATCGGCCTCTCCACCGCCAACCTCGCCGGCATCGTCATCATCCTCGTCCTCGCCGTCGTCAACGTCTTCGGCGTCCGCCTCGGTGCGCTCGTCCAGAACATCTTCACCACCGCGAAAACCGCCGCGCTCATCGGCCTTGTCGTTCTCGGAGTCCTTTTCGGACGCAACGCCCAGGCCATCCACGCCAACTTCGGCGCCAATTTCTGGGCCGGCTGGAACTCCCTCCACGCCGTCCAGGTGGGAGTCGGCGGCCCCACCGTCATGGTCGGCCTGCTCACCATCCTCGCCATCGTTCAAACCGGCTCGCTCTTCTCCGCCGACGCGTGGAACAACGTCACCTACACCGCAGGCGAAGTCCGCAATCCTCGCCGCAATCTCCCGCTGTCGCTCGCCCTCGGAACCTCGCTCGTCCTCGGCCTCTACATCCTCTCCAACTTCGTCTATCTCCTCGCGCTCCCGCTCCACGGCGACCCGCACGGAACCACCATCGCCGCCCGCGGCATCCAGTACGCCGCTGAAGATCGCGTCGCCACCGCCGCGCTCCAGCAAATCTTCTCCCACGCCGGCGCATATCTCATGGCCGGCGCCATCCTCATCTCCACTTTCGGCTGCGCCAACGGCCTCACCCTCGCCGGCGCCCGCGTCTACTACGCTATGAGCCGCGACGGCCTCTTCTTCAAGGCCACCGGCAAGCTCCATCCCCGCTGGCACACGCCCGTCGCCGCCCTCATCGTCCAGGCTCTGTGGAGCTGCGTCCTCTGCGTCTCCGGCTCCTACTCCCAGCTCCTCCAATACATCATCTGCACCGAGCTCATCTTCTACATCCTCACTATCGCCTGCCTCTTCGTGCTCCGCGTCAAACGCCCCAACGCCGACCGTCCCTACCGCGCCATCGGCTACCCCGTCCTGCCCGCCGTCTATACATTGATGGCCGCCTGGATCTGCATCGTGCTCCTGCGTTACGAACCGCAATTCACCTGGCCCGGACTCGCCATCGTGCTCCTCGGCGTTCCCGTCTTCCTGGTCTGGTCCCGCACCGCGTCCAAACAACTCCCGTCGCCCGCTACCCCTGGAGGATCCGCCGAGAATGGCTAAGCTTTTCGCGATCAAACCGCTTTCCGCAGTCCTCAAAGAGGCCTCTGAAGAAGGCGAGCACACCCTCCGCCGTTCCCTCGGCCCCATCAACCTCATCACCCTCGGCATCGGCGCCATCATCGGCGCGGGCATCTTCGTCCTCACCGGAACCGCCGCCGCTCAGTTTGCCGGCCCCGCCATCGTCCTCTCCTTCGTCGTGGCCGGCATCGGCTGTGTCTTCGCCGGTCTCTGCTACGCGGAGTTCGCCTCCGTCATCCCCATCGCTGGCAGCGCCTACACCTACGGCTACACCACCCTCGGCGAGTTCATCGCCTGGATCATCGGCTGGGCCCTCTGTCTCGAATACGCCTTCGGCGCCGCCACCGTCGCCGTTGGATGGAGCGGCTACGTCACCAGCCTCTTCGGCTACTTCGGCATTCACGTTCCCTTCAATCCCACTCCCTCACTCGCCATCAATCTCTTCGGCCATCCCTTCTCCGCCAAAGTCGACCTCTTCGCCCTGGCCGCCATCATCGTCGTCACCACCATCCTCGTCATCGGCGTCAAGGAGTCGGCCAACTTCAACTCAGCCGCTGTCATGATCAAAGTTTCCGTCGTGATCATGTTCATCGGCATCGCCAGCGCCTACGCCTTCACCCACTGGTCGCACATGATGGCCAACTGGCATCCCTTCATCCCCAAAAACCTCGGCCACTTCGGCGAGTTCGGATGGTCCGGCATCATGCGCGGCGGCAGCGTCGTCTTCTTCGCCTACATCGGTTTCGACGCCGTCTCCACCGCCGCCCAGGAATCCCGCAATCCGCAAAAGGACATGCCCTTCGGAATCCTCGGCTCGCTCATCCTCTGCACGGTCCTCTACATCATCGTCTCCGGCCTGCTCACCGGCCTTAAGCCCTACTCCACGCTCAGCACCCCCGCTCCGGTTGCCGACGGAGCCGCCGCCATCGGCGCCGGCTGGGCCGTCTTCCTCATCGACATCGGCGCCATCGCCGGCCTCGCCTCCGTCATGATGGTCATGATCCTCGGCCAGACTCGCGTCCTCTACACCATGTCCCACGACGGCCTGCTGCCGAAGTGGGTCGGCACCATCCATCCCCGCTTCCGCACTCCCTGGCTCATCACCATCGCCGTCGGCATCCTCGTCGCGTTCCTTGCAGCGTTCTTCAACATCAGCTTCCTTGGCCAGCTCGTCTCGCTCGGCACCTTGCTGGCTTTCACCATCGTTTGTCTGGGCGTGTGGATCATGCGCGTCCGCCAGCCCGACATGCCCCGCCCCTTCCGCACTCCCTGGGTCCCGCTCGTGCCCATCCTCGGCATGATCATCTCGCTCGCGCTCATGGTCTCCTCCGACACCCCGGCGAAGATCGGCTTCTTCAGCTGGTTGATCGTCGGCCTCGCCATCTACTTCGGATATTCCATCCGCCACAGCAAAGTGCAGGCGATGCAGAATTCCAGATAAAGCCGCTTTTGTATCAGGGCACGACCTCACAGCTGTCGGAAGGATGCCAGGCAAAGCCGCTTTTGTATCAGGGCACGACTTTAGTCGTGCCGAAAAGCGTCAAAAATGACTGGGCTTCAGCCCCTGAGACTCTATGAACCGTCCCACGATTCCAGCCCTGCTCCTCCTGTTCCTCGCTGTCCCATTCACCGCCGCTGCTCAAACCAAAGCACCGCCCAAGCCCGGAATCCCAGGCACCCAAACCCTCTTCGCCACGCTGCACCCCTCCGCGACCTTCAAAACCGGCGCAACCGCCGACTGGGTCCTCGTCACCAGCGATGCCGTTTGGGTCGCGGGCTCAAAGCCCTGGTCCCTCCAGCGAATCAATCCCGCCACCAACAAAATCGTCGCCACCATCGCGCTCCCTGGCGAAGCCTGCACCGGCCTCGCCTTCGGATTCGGCAGCGTATGGGCTCCCGTCTGCGGCGCTCAGCCGCAGCTCATCCGCGTCAGCGCTCGCACCAACCACATCGCCGCCACCCTTCCCATCACGCCCTCAGGACCTGAAGGCGGCATCACCACCAGCCGCGACAGCGTCTGGCTCGTCACCGACAAGACCGGCACAACCCTCAGCCGCATCAACCCCGCAACCAACGCGGTCCGCCAGAACATCGCCATACCCGCCGGATCGTTCAACCCCCTCTACGCCGGCGGCATCGTCTGGATCACCGGACACGACAAAGGCCTCCTCACCGCGGTCGATGCAGCCAGCGGCAAGCTGCTCGCCTCGATCTCCGTCGGTCCGAAGCCCCGTTTTCTAACCGCAGGCGGCGGCGCTGTCTGGACTCTCAATCAGGGCGATGGGTCTCTCACTCGCGTCGATATCGGCACCCGAAAAGCAACGGCGACCGTCCTGCTGGGGATCCCAGGCGAAGGCGGCGACATTGATTACGGCGCCGATTCCATTTGGGCCACGACCATGGATTTGCCCATCACGCGGGTCGACGCGCGAACCCACCACGTCCGGCGTCAGTGGGTCGGTCAGGGTGGCGACTCGCTGCGCTTCGGCTTCGGCTCCCTCTGGCTCACCGACTACCATCGCGGCCTGCTCTGGCGCATCCCTGCCCAGTCCCTGCTCAAGCCCTGAGCCACGCATCACCAAACCCGCCTCCAACCAGCTATACCTCTCTCGCGTGGACTACCTCCGGACCTTCAGGGCTACGCTAACGCGAGGGACTCTGGCCCTGCTTCACGCGATCGAAATGAATCAGAAAGTGAAACCCCGGTTCCGTCATGGACGTGTCCAGAGCCTTGCCGTCCGCGGTCATCTTCCCCGCGAAGATCGCCTGCGAGAGGGTGATCGAGATCTGGCGCGAACGCTCATCGTACGTAACCTTGCTGGCCAGCGCGCCTTTGAATCTCTCTTCCGGACAATCGAGCAGGGCCATCAGCCCGTCCTCGGTGTTGTGGAGGTGAAATACAAAGTGGACCTGGAGACCTCTCCCCTCGTCCTCCACCCCTGCCCAGTCGCCGTCGAAAATGGTGGGCGGCGCCGGCCGCGGGACCTTCGCCTGCCATGTCACGCGCTTGAAGTTCAGCTGCGCCGAGAAGCCATCCTGTGTCCAAAAACCCGTCATCTCCGACCCAGATGCGCCGACCGCCGCCTCATACGTTGCAACCTTATATTCAAGGTCTCCACTCTTGTTCGCCTTCCAGTAGAAGAATCGAAGCACCAGGCGACTGCCGTCGAACGAACCGCCGATCGCCGGCTCGCCCAGAACGTTCTGGTCAATACGGTCCAGCAGCGCCGTCATTTTTCCTTCCGGCGTTGAGTTCATATGAAGCACCACATGTGTGACCGAGCCCTGTGACGCCGAAACGCCATTCCAGTCGCCGGCTAGCGGAAAGGCATTTGGGTCGGATTGCGCGCTGCCCAGATCAGGGAAAAGTACGCACCCGAACAGCATTGCACCCAGAAGCATCGCCTTCATGCGCTTCCTCGCCTTCAAAACGAATCGATCATAACCCGCCTGTTTAGTTATCGGGCTATACTCCCGGGAGTGGACTACCTCTGGACCCCTTGGCGCTACGCCTACGTCACTGAAGGCGACAAGAAAAAGCGCGCCGGGATTCCCGAAGAGCTCAGGGCTTTCCCCGGCGATACCGGCTGCGTCTTCTGCAACATGATCGCCGCCGCCGACTACGCCATCGACCACGGCATGCCCCGCGACGTGGCCGAGCGCGCCGCCGGAATCGTCCTCCGCGGCAAGCACAATTTCATCTGCGTCAACCGCTTTCCCTACACCTCCGGCCACATCATGATCGTCCCCTACGAGCACCAGCCATCGCTCGCCGCGCTGCCGCACCAAACCGCAGGCGAAATGATGGACCTCACCCAGCAGTCCGAGCGCGTCCTCGCCAGCCTCTATCACCCCGACGGATTCAACTTCGGATTCAACCTCGGCAAAGCCGCCGGCGCCGGAGTCGCTGGCCACGTCCACCTGCACGCTCTGCCCCGCTGGATCGGCGACACCAACTTCCTCACGATCGTCTCTGAAACCCGCATCCTCCCCGAAGACTTCACCGTCACCTGGCAGCGCACCCGCCAGGCCTTCGCCGATCTCACGACAGCTCCCGGCAAATAGCTGGCGAGCAGCGTAATGTCCGAATCGGAAAAAGCAGGCGCTTCGCGTTATCCCAGCAGCTTTTCAGCGACCGGGCTCCCACATTTCCATCTGAAACTGACCGTTGCTCCCCCATCGCTGCTGGTCACAAGATCGGCGCGAAGCTGACGGATCAGTGAGGAAACAATTTGCATGCCCAGGGATTGACTTTGTCTCAGGTCGAAATCAAGCGGCAAGCCCGGGCCGTTGTCCTTAACGGAACACTCGACCTCTTCCCCTTCGGTCCTTCTGAATGAAACGCGAATAACCCCCTGGCGGCCATCGACGAAGGCGTGTTTCAGCGAGTTGGAGAGGAGTTCGTTGAGAATCAGCCCGCAGGGAACCGCATCCTCAATGGTGAGAGAAATGGACTCGATGTTCAGCTCCAGCTGGATCCGTTTCGGATCGACGCAGTATGCGCAGAACACCTGTTCGGCAAGCTGCTCAATGTAGCGGCCGAAATCCAGGTCGGCAACGCTCTGCGACTGATAGACCTGTTCGTGAACCAGCGACATGGCCAGCGCGCGCGAATGCGCGGCGATCAGGTGCGAGGCGCATTTTTCATCCTGGTTGGACCGAATCTGCATCGACAGCAGGCTGCAAACCACCTGGAGATTGTTTTTGACGCGATGATGGACTTCCTTCAGCAGCATGGTCTTCTCGTGGATCGACTGCTGAAGCGCCATGGTTCTTTCGTTGACGCGGACCTCGAGGTCGTCGGAGAGACGTTTGAAGTCGTCGATGTCGGTGCAGGTACCGATCCAGCTCTCCATACCGGAGTCGGAATAAACAGCGCGGACGAGGTACCAGCGGTGAGCGCCGTCTCTGCAGTCCAGGAGGCGGCACTGCATTTCGAAGGGCTCTCTCGAGACGACAGCTTTCTGCCAGGCGGCTGTAACCTGATCGATCTCATCCGGGTGAACCACGGAGACCCAGCTGCGGGGTACGAATTCCGAGCAGGCTCCGACGAACCCTGACCATTGCCGGTTGTGGTAATTCACCTCGCCGTCGTCACCGGCAGTCCAGACGATATGGGGCATCGCGTCTGCCATGCTGCGCAGGGTACGTTCACTGCGGCGCAACGCCTGCTCGGCCCGCTTGCGCTCGGTCAGATCGAGGTGCGTCCCCACCATCCGAGTGACCCGTCCATCATCGCGCCGCATCGGGAGTCCCCGTGAGAGGATGGGAACATAGTGCCCGTCCTTGTGGCGAAGACGGAATTCCACCTGGTAATCCCGTTCGCCGTCGATGACCGACTGCACAGCCGCCATGGCGCCCGCCTTGTCCTCCGGATGCAGCAGCGCTTCCCAGGTCCTGAAGTGCGCCTCGATCTCGCCCTCCTGGTAGCCGAGCATCTCCTGCCAATGCGGAGAGTACCAAACGGCGCCAGTCTCCATGTTCCAGTCCCACACGCCCTCTTCGGAGGCGCGGAAAGCCAGGGTCAGGCGCTGCTCGCTCTCGAGCAGCGCCTCTTTGGCTTGCCTCGCCTCGGTGGCGTCCTGAACGAACCGGGCGAACCCCGTCAGCCTCCCGTTGTCGTCGCG
The DNA here is from genome assembly GCA_963788905.1 of uncultured Acidobacteriaceae bacterium. Lineage (GTDB taxonomy): Bacteria > Acidobacteriota > Terriglobia > Terriglobales > Acidobacteriaceae > Palsa-343. Next base: position 489,162 of record CAWBIO010000005.1, on the reverse strand, counting down.
AACCGGGGTGATGAGGACGTTCGCCCAAAAGCGGGAGCCGTCACGCCGGATCCGCCATCCTTCTTCCTGATACTTACCTTCGGCAAGCGCTTTTTCGAGCGCCATCGCCGGGTGACCCTCCTGAATGGCTTCCGGAATGTAGAAACAGGAATGGTGTTGCCCGATGATCTCCGTCTCCGAATAGCCCATGATGCGGGCGGCTCCCGCGTTCCAGCTCGCCACCAATCCCTCCGGATCGAGGAGGAAGATTCCATATCCCCTGGCTTCCTCGACGAGGGTGTGAAAGAGCTGGACCATGTGGTCCGTTGCCGGCCCGGCAAGGTCGACGATGGAGGCCGACGGAGACCGGGCGTCCACGATGGCGTGGGAACTCATGGCTGTCCTGTTGGCGATCGCGTCGCAGTCAAAGTGCCCTACGCTGTCAGTGGTTGAGCATCGTGTTCGTTGTCTCGTTGGGCGCGGCAAACGGCTGCCGGTAACTCCAGCCGGCTGTCTCTTGAATACTCGGCCGCAGGAAAGCTGACCAGATACGTGACCCCTTCGCCGGCGCCCTCGATCTCGATGCGTCCGCCATTCAGGGAGACAAGCTGATGGACGATGGAGAGGGAGAGGCCGGGGTTGCGGACGCCGGGGCGGATCTCGCTATATGGGTCGAAGGCGCGATCGGCGAGCCCGGCTCGAATGCTGCTGCCTGGGTCGGAAATCGCAATCCGGACACCGGCCTTTCCTTCCGCAAAGCAGATTTCCCTGGTGGCAACGTTGAGCTCAACCCCCCAGGGTGTTGCTTCCCGAGCCTCGACGAGCAGTCTGATGAGAACTTCATGAAGGGCGGCATGTTCGACGCGAATCATGGGCAGCTCCGGTTCAAGGTCCAGTTTCAGAGACCGGCCGATGGTATTTTTCGATGTGGCGTTCAGTCCTCTCACCACGTCATTGAGGCAGACGATGGAGGTCTGCCCGGCTTCGGATTTGCCCAGCAAAAGCAGTTGCTCAACGATGGATTGCTGATGCGAGACATGCTGGCGGATCTCCGCGAGCAGATCCAGCGTGGGGCCCTCAGTGGCGGCGATCGCTGCCTGCAGCAGCTCGTGCATCTGCGGAAGGGATTCGGCCAGTTGTTCCCCCAGGCCCACCGACATTCTGGATACGAGGCGTCGCTTATTGTGCTGGACATTCTGGATTTCAGCCTGGCGCCGCTCGGTTATGTCACGAAAGACGACGATGACTCCGAGCAGTAATCCCTCATAGCGGTTTGCCGACAGCTCGGCCTCGACCAGTACCCAGCTGGAACAGCCACGCGCAATGAGTTTGAAGATGCGCGGTCCGCTTTCAGGTTCGCGGCCATCGAGGATCGTCACGAGGGGATTGATCACGGGAAGGTCGGTGGTTTCTTCAAATGTGCGGAATACTTCAAGAAGCGGCTGTCCTGTCGCTTGGCCGCATTCCCAACCGGTGAGATCGGAGGCCGGTTGGTTCATGAACACGACGTTTCCCTCCGGATCGGTGGCAATCAGCGCGTCGGCCACATTTCGGATGGTGGTGGAAAGCCACGCTTCGCTGATAGCAAGCTTTCGCTCCATTTTGTGCTTCCACAGCGCCATTTCGATCTGGGCACGAAAGTCGACGCTGTGAAAAGGCTTCACGATGTAGCCGGAGGGTTCTGTGATCTTCGCGCGCTCGAGCGTTTCGCGATCGGCGAAGGCGGTAACAAAGATCACCGGCATATGGAATTCCTGGCGAATCTGTTCGGCGGCTTGTATGCCGTCTTCAGCGCCGCGAAGGTGGATGTCCATCAGGACAAGACTGGGCTGGTGACGTTCGACTCCGGTGAGTGCGTCCAGCACGTTGTCTGCGATCATCGGTACGGTGTAGCCGGCCTGCTCAAGGCGCTCCTTGAGGTCGAGGGCAATGAGGGCTTCGTCTTCGACGATGAGAATGCTGTCCTTCACGGTTCGCTCCTGCTCGATCCGGAGATGGGGCCCGGTCGAAAAAGTGAACCGAGAATGCCATGGGGTCGAATCCACCAATGTGATCCACGTCACAAACCGAGCGGCAAGACGATTCGCCGTGTGACCATAGTCACGGCCGGGCCCGCTGAAGTCTTCCGCACCCTACCCCTGGCGATTGCATTTCTGGCGCCGCGCAAGCGGCGCGAAGCCTGCCCTGAGCGAGTTCGCTTCAGCGAACGAGTCGAACGGGGTAAAAGCCACAGCCTGCCCTGCGCGAGTCGGCACAAGCCGGCGAGTCGAACGGGGGCTTCGAAGCCCGTGGAAAATGCCCTCGCCAAAAGAAACGGGCCTTCGGGCCCGGGCTATTCACGCGAAACGCCCTCGATGCCGTTCATCCACCGCTACGCCCGCTTGCACCAGCTTGTTATCCTGAGGCCGAGCATTGCGAGGCGGAGGAGCCTGGCCTGAGCAAGTCGGCGCTGCCGGCGAGCCGAATGGCATCTGCCCTAAGAATTCGCCGTTGAGGCCATATCCCATGTTGTCATCCCGAACGCGTGAGCGGAGGGATCCGCGGTTGCTTTTTTGCCGGGGTCTCATTCTCATCGTCCTGGGTGTCGCAAAGTGACATGTACGACTGCGGTTGCTTTTTCCATCCCAAACGTTCGTTTTGTCCATTCATAAGCATCCGCACCGCCGCTCAGCGCCGACCGTCTCTTAGCTGACCGCTTTTTAGCTGACCGTCTCTTAGCTATCCGCTTCTTAGCTGACCGGCCCTTCGCTGTCCACGAACCTTCAATCACTTACAGCCCCAACCCCTCCAATGTGGAAAATCTGTCAAGAGCCGAGCCCAAAAACCGAAGTAATGAGGCCTCATTCCACAGGACTTCTCCGCCAAACCACCTCAACAAAGTTGGCGCGATTTCCCGCCCAACTTGGTATTCTGATAATAGGGGGTAAGAAATTTTTCTCGCCCCGCGAATCAGGATCCTGAAGGGAAAGGCCGCGTCCGAAGCGCGGCCTTTGTCTTTTATGCAAGCGCATCTTTTTCAGCGGAGTGCATCTTAACTCGCTTGTTTTGAATCGACTGGCGCGTTGTCAAGAGCGAAGAGCCTCTTGTTTGATATAACTAGCTTGTTTTCAGCTAGATGCATACTAACTCCTTTATATTGAATAACTTAGCATTATGGGCCGAGACCTAAATACCATGGAATCAAACACTTCACTGAAAATCGGGGGGTGGGGGGTGGGGGTAGGGGGTGGCGACAGGGAACCGAAAGCTGGCACTGGCCGCTGGCTACTGGGGACTGGCCACTGGTTCCGGGTGGCATCAAACCGCAGAAGGATCAAACCATGCCATCCCCAAAATCGCAATCCCAGCCGCCCACCAGCGTCCACCACACGCCGCCTTCATCCGACGACGAGAAGACCGAGCAGCCGAGTCAGTCTCACACCCTGCGTCACAACACCGAAGGCGGCGAGGCGCAGCCGCACCCCGATGCGCCCGCCGGCCAGCACGCCACCGGCTCCTTCACCACGGAGAAAGATTCAGGGAAAAAGAAGAGCGCCTGATTCAGCCGCGCTTGCCTTCGTCGATCGTCGCAGCCAGTTCCATCTGCTCGGCCTCTGTTTCTTCATCGCCAGCCATCGCCAGCGCGTCGTCCGGACCAACGGCCTCTTCCACCAGCGCCTGCGGCAGCGCCTTGGTCGGCCGGATGCCGAGCCGCACCAGCTTCTCCGCCTGCCACACCAGATTGCCTTCCGACCGCGCCAGCTTCTCGTACGCTCTGTCGTATGCCTCGCGCGCGTCGCCCAGCCGCCGCCCAATTTCCAGCAGGTCGGTCACGAAACCTCGGAACTTGTCGTACAGCAGCCGCCCACGCTTCGCGATCGCCTCCACGTTGCGCGTCTGCCGCTCCTGCCGCCAGAGCTGCGCAACGGTCCGCACCACGCACAGCAGGCTGCTCGGGCTCACCAGCAACACGTTGCTGTCATACGCCTCTTGCCAGATGCGGCTGTCGTGCGCAATGGCCAGCATGAATGCCGGCTCAATAGGCACAAACATCAGCACAAAATCAAGCGACCGCAGCTGATACAAATCCTGGTATTTTCTGGCCGACAGTTCCTTCAAATGCGCGCGCATCGACGCAATATGCTGCTTCAGCGCCTGCTTCCGCAATTCGTCATCGTCACAGTTACAGTAATCCGAATAGCTTTTCAGCGTCATCTTCGAGTCGATCACCAGATGCCGCTGATCGGGCAAATCGAGGATCACGTCCAGCCGCGCGCTTCCGCCTTCTTCGCGCGCCATCGCCTTCTGCACCCGATACTCGAAATCGCGCCGCAGTCCGGCCGACTGCAGCAGGTTCTCGAGCACGAATTCGCCCCAGTCGCCCTGCGCCTTCGACGAGCCTTTCAGCGCTGTCACCAGGCTTTCCGCATCCGCCGAAAGCCGCTCGTTCATCGAGCGCAGATTCTCGATCTGGGTCTTCAGCTCCGTTCGCCCTTCAATCCCATCGCGTTCGAGGCTCGCGACCTTCTGCTGGAACTCATCGAACTTCACCTGAATTGGCCCCAGCAGATTCGCAATCGCCTTCTCGCGCGCCTCGAGATTGGTGGTCGCATGACCCTGCTGTTTGCCCAGCTCCAGCTGCGCCAGAGCCAGAAAGTTCCGGTTGTTCTCCTGGAGCGCCTTACCGGCCAGCGAGTCGAAGGTCTCCTTCATCGATTGCCGCGCATCTTCCATCGCCGCGAGCTTGCCTTCAACCACCGCCTTTGCGTTTTCCGCAGTCTGCTTGTCGCGAATCGCCGCGTCCAGCGCGCGCTGGGTTTCGGAGAGCTCCGCGGCTGCGCGACGGCCAAACAGAAACCACGCCAGCAACACACCCAGAGACAAACCGGCAATCAGGGCCAGGGAGGGGAGGACCATGGCCTGAGTCTACCCCGCGTGATGCGCTCCCCAGAGGACAGGTTTTCCAGAGTTAACTGTGTTGATTCCTCCTCGCCAACGGGCAAACGAGAGCCCCGCAACCGGCCGACGCCGACATCACGGCCACACCAGTGTAAGCAGCACTCCCGAGTAGAATCTTGGGCAGACGGCTGCATCTCTTTCTCCTCCCGAGAATTCTGCCTTCTGGAGACTTCATCATGCTCCCTATCCTTCTCCTGGAAGCCGCCATCCTCATTGGCATCGTCGTTCTTCTGCTGCGGAACAATCCCCTTGGTGCGATCTCCTCGTCTCTGCGGATCCTCGACGAAGGGATCGTCCGGCTCTCGACCAGCACGGAGCACGTCGAGGCGCACCTGCACACCGGAATCCAGGAGGTGCAAACCAACCTGACGACCGGCCTGGGGCAGTTACGCGCGGATGCCACCCTTTTCTTCGAGCAGATGCGCAGGGATTCCAGTGAGGTCCGTGAGTTGTTGACACTGAAACTGGACAGGGCTGCCAGCGATACGGCATCGCGCCACCATGCATTCGTCGATAACTTCAACACGAGGCTCGCAGAGATTGGACAAACGTTGTCCAGGGGCCAGGCGACGCTGTCAGAAGAAACGCTTCGGATGAAGGAGACCCTGGACCAAACTCTGAATCAGGTCGGACGCGACCTGCGCGAAGGTGCACAGCAGCTGACCGAAGAGGTCAGGAACCGTCTGAAGGAGATCGCAGAGCAGATGAACTCCCTTTCCGAGGTCAACGAGCGTCGCCAGGAAAGCCTGCGTCAGACCGTCGAAGGCCGCCTCGAAAAGCTGCAGGAGGCCAACTCGTCGAAGCTAGACGAAATGCGTGAGACGGTTGACGAAAAGCTGCACGCAACCCTTGAAAAGCGGCTGAATGAGAGCTTCTCGCTCGTCACTGAACGTCTGGATAGCGTCCAGACGGGTCTCGGTGAGATGAAGGAGCTCGCGGTTGGCGTCGGCGACCTCAAGCGAGTACTCACCAATGTCCGTGCTCGCGGAAGCCTGGGAGAAACGCAATGCGGCGCGCAGCTCGATCAGATCCTCTCGCCCGATCAGTACATTCGAAATGCCGTCATCAAAGAGGGCAGCAGCGAGTCTGTGAATTTTGCTGTCAGGATCCCCAATGGCGACAAGGGCGAAATGCTGCTTCCCATCGATGTGAAGTTTCCTAAAGAAGACTGGGAGCGCCTCGAGGAGGCCATGGATCACGGCTCGCCCGAGGAGATCGCCGCGGCCCGCGAGACCCTCGCCGCTACCGTGCGCAGCGCGGCAAAGAAGATCTCCGAGAATTACATCGATCCTCCCCGCAGCACGCCATTTGCACTGATGTATGTTCCCACTGAGGGACTGTTCGCCGAACTGATTCGAGTGCCGGGCCTGATCGATGAACTTCACACCCATTTCCAGGTTTCCGTGGCCGGTCCAACGAACTTCGTGGCGATCCTCAACAGTCTGCAGATGGGATTCCGCGCATTCGCCATTCAGCGCAAGGGCGCTGAAGTCTGGCGTGTGCTCGGCGCGGCCAAAATGGAATTTCAGAAATTCGGCGGCCTCATGTCGAAGGTCGAGAGACAGGTCGATACGGTCCAGAACACCCTGAAGGAGATTCGCGGCAAGGCCAGATCGATCAACCGAACGCTGAAGGACGTTAGCTCCCTCGAAATGCAGCCGGCAGAGGCCTCCGGTCTGCTGGGAATCCACGAACAGCAGCCGCTGCCGTTGCCCGCGGAGCAGGGATCGGGATCAGCCCAGGGCATCGAAATCGCGGCGAACGCATCAGGGGAAGAACCGGGAGGCGAGCGGGGTTAGGAAAAAGATACGCCGCCGCTGTTCCGCGGCCAGGTTCACCCCACAGCAAGAAGCAGACTCTTTCCCGATCGAACAGTCCATCAGCTTCGTTCCGTACCATGCTCCGAGGTACTGTAGTCCAATCCATTTTGGTATCCACACCTCAGGGCCCAAACTTCGGCGACTCCGGAATCGCCGCACCGTCGGCCCGCGGATCGGAAGCGCCGAAATTCACGCCCGTTCGGCTGTTGTGCAGGACCGCTTGCCCGCGGCCCATCGCAGTGGTGTATTCCTTGCGGACCTCGAGCTGGTGTCCCATCTTAGTGAGCGCGTCGATCGAGTCCTTGCCCACCCGCGACTCGATCACGATGTTGCAACCGAGCTTGCTGTTCACCGTGAATCGTGGCTCTTCCATCGCGGCCTGGATGTTCATGTGGTAATCGGCCACGTTCGACACAAACTGCGCGTGCGCCAGCGGCTGGTTGAAGCCGCCCATGATTCCGAAGCCGATGTGCTCGTCGCCCCGCTGCATGAAGCCGGGAATGATCGTGTGAAAGGGCCGCTTGCGCCCGGCCAGCGCGTTCGGCGACTTAGGATCGAGCGTGAACAAACCGCCGCGGTCCTGAAGGGCAAATCCCATTCCGTCCACGGTGATTCCCGCCCCGAATTCCTGGTAGTTGCTCTGGATGAACGACAGGATGTTGCCGTCGCGATCGACTACCGATAAGTAAGTCGTGTCACTGCCGCCGAGCGAACCTGGCGCTACTCGGCAATTCGCCTTGGCCGGATCGATGAGTTTCGCGCGCTCCGCGGCCCATTTCTTCGAGATCAGCTCGTCGACTGGGATTTTCCCGAATCGCGGATCGCCGTTGTAGGCCTTCACATCGGCATAAGCCAGCTTCATCGCCTCGATCCGCGTGTGCACTTCGCCTGCGCTGCGCGGTCCCGCTGGATCGGGCGCAAACTGCTCCATGATATTCAGCATCTCCAGCGCCGCGATGCCGTCGCCGTTCGGCGGCAGCTCGTAAACCGTCCAGTCGCGATAGGTGGTCGAAACTGGCTCGACCCATTCCGCGGAATAGTCGGCCAGATCCTCGGCGGTCATGGTTCCACCCTGCTCGGCGCTGGTCTTCAGGATCGCCTGTGCGATCGCGCCTTGATAGATGACCTTTTCGCCGCCATCGGCGACCATTCGCAGCGCCTTCGCGAGATCCGGATTGCGAAAAACCTGTCCGGTTGCCGGAATTCTTCCTTCCGGCATGAAGACGCGTTTGGTTTCGGCGTTCGATTCGAGCACCGGCCCGAGATGCGACCAGTAGTCGTGGATCATTTCCGGCACGGGCAGGCCATTTTCCGCATAGAAAATCGCGGGCTCGAACAGCTCTTTCCAGGGCAGCTTTCCAAAGCGGTCGTGCAGCTTCGTCCATCCGTCTACCATTCCCGGCACCGTGACTGCATCGATGCCCAGTTGCGGCATCGTCGTATCGCCCTTCGCGCGCAGGTGCTCGATGGTCAGCCCCTTCGGCGCCCATCCGCTGGCGTTCAGGCCATACAGCTTCCCGGTCTTCGCGTCCCAGTAGATCGCGAACAGGTCGCCACCCATGCCATTCATCATGGGTTCGGAGACATTCAGCACCGCGTTCGCGGCGATGGCCGCGTCAATCGCCGACCCGCCGCGCTCGAGGATCCGCGCGCCCGCCTGCGACGCCTGGACGTCGCTGGTGGCGACGATGCCGTACTGCGTCGAGACGACCGACCTTCCATAGGAACGGTCCTGCGCCATTGCTGTTACTGTTGCCGCCGAAACAAGGAAAATGAAAGCTGACCGGGCGACCCCCATGCGCGCGGACCTCCTTATATGGACTCGAAGCAGGGAGTCCTCACCGTAACAGAATCCTGGTTTCTCCGAGGCTGCGGGCTTGTTCCGCAATGTCCGGGGCCTGTGCTGTTCGCCGGAGGGGGGTACCCCCCTCTCCCCTCAGGTATGTGGCAAACCTCTGATTCTGCGTGGCTTCCTGGAGGGCCTTCCAGGTGTGTGGCATCCTGTTGATATTGCAAGGTTTACAGAGTGGGTTTTAGCGGGTATTACCCCGGTGATACAAGCCAAAACGGCGCCGGGAAGAAGCCGCGGATCGATGGATTTTCAAACAGCGACGGCTGCGCAGGGCCTGGGCACTGCGGCAAAAGGAAAAGCTCTGTTCGGGCCGGTTGAGAACCGGGCGGACAGAGCTTTCCCTGTCCTTAGGTTAGGAATTCTGCGGGGCAGGATCAAGCAAATTCGAAGGCAGGCTCGGTACGAAGGTCATGGGGGAAGAAGACGTCGTCCCGCATTGTCGACATTCCGTCCGATAAACCGTCAGGTTCTGATTTTCTCCACACCTGATGTCGTATCTCATTGTCTCGCTGGCGCTTAGGAGGATTCGGCTCTGAGCTTGACGCATATAATGAAGGTGCAGGGCATGGGCGCCTCCCTCCGGACCGGGAAGACGACACGATGAGTTCTGACAAACAAATTCTGAGAGTTGATGACCCTCATGAACAGGAGCAGGCCACGCTCCGCTATTGGCAGAGTCTGCCTCTCGGTGAGCGTCTGTCGGCTGTCTGGGACTTAAGCGAAGCCGCCTACAGCTTTGCCGCCGCGTTCAAAGGAGATTCGCGCGACCATGATGCCCGGCGACTTGAAAGAACTCTTACGCGTGTTGAACGCCCACGGCGTTAAGTACCTGGGTATTCGTTGCCCTCAATTTGGCCTGCGATGTGACGAACCTCGCCGTTCGACAACATGATCGCGCCGACTGGTAGAAACGCTCCCTGCTTTGTCAAAAGCATTTCAGCCATGTCGAGAAGGTGATTCAACAATTCGTTCAGATCGGAGTGAGCCATGCGGTCTCGGATTCAAGGCTAGCAGGGTGACTGGTCGAATCGTGGCCGGCCATCCGGTCATCCGGAACATTCGGGATCGAGTTGGCCCATTCACGCTCGGGATTTTGTCGGTCGCGGGGCGACCGGATCCCCACGCGCCCAACTGTGTCGAGTCGGAAACAGCGCTGGGGCTTCGGGGGGTCCGTTCGACTGCGCGCCGGTCGAGTGCATTTTCCGCAGGAAACGATCATGGCGGCGCTCCGCTCAGGATGACATTTGTTTAAGCCCGTGGTCCGGCTTCCGGCGCACGACAACGTCCGCACCGCAGGCGCCGCAGTCCTTCCATGGCGCATCCTGCCTGTTCGCCCCGTTGCCCTGGTTTCAGCGCTTTACACCACCCAAGCCCCTCAGTAGACTTGGAATTTCGGAGCCGGGGCGAGGTGTGTGCGCACCGAACTGCGGCGCCGCGCACGGAGGCAACCCATCCCCCCTCCTGATTTTCAGCATCAACTGGAACAGTATTCGCCGTAACGATTTTTCGCCGTACCATTTTGTCGAAGCATATTTCGCCGAACCGATTTCGCCGGAACCACAGGACCACAGGAGAGACGCATGGCATCAGGTGTGGAAGAGAAGGTCAAGCAAATCATTGTCGAGCAGTTGCAGGTTGATGAAGCCGAGGTCACGCCCACCGCATCGTTTCAGGAAGACCTGGGCGCGGACTCGCTCGACGTGGTTGAGCTGGTGATGCAGTTTGAGGAAGCCTTCGACCTCGAGATTCCCGACGAGGACGCGGAAAAAATCAAAACCGTGAAAGACGCCATCGATTACATCGATAAGAACGCGAAAGGCGGCAAGTAAACTTGCAACGACGCGTCGTTGTCACCGGGCTCGGGCTGGTTTCCGCCGTCGGCAACACAGCTCCCGAGGTCTGGAACAACCTGCTGGCCGCCAAAAGCGGGATGGCCGCCATCACCGGATTCGACACCACCGGCTTTCCCGTCACCTTTGCCGCCGAAGTCAAGAATTTCGACCCCCTACAGTTCGTCGATAAGAAGGAAGCGCGCAAGATGGCGCGCTTTATTCACCTCGCCATGGCGGCTACGCAGGAGGCGATGCAGAGCTCGGGGCTCCAGGTCACAGCGGCCATCGCCGATCGCGTCGGCGTCTTCATTGGCTCCGGCATCGGCGGATTCGACGTCATCGAGCGCGAGCACAACAACATGCTGCAGGGCGGCCCGCGCAAGATCTCGCCCTTTTTCATTCCGGCGGCCATCATTAATCTTGCTGCCGGCCAGGTCAGCATCCGCTACGGGGCGAAGGGACCCAACGAAGCCACGGCAACCGCCTGCACTACCAGCGCTCACTCCATTGGCGACGCGTACCGCATCATCGAGCGCGACGACGCCGACGTGATGATCGCCGGAGGCTCCGAGGCGGCCATCACTGCCATGGGCGTCGGCGGATTCGCGGCCATGCGGGCGCTGTCGACGCGCAACGACGACCCGGCGCACGCCTGCCGGCCGTTCGACAAGGATCGCGACGGCTTCGTCGTCGGCGAAGGCGCGGGAATTCTGATCCTGGAAGAGCTGGAGCATGCCAAAGCCCGTGGCGCAAAGATTCTCGCGGAGATCATCGGCTACGGCATGAGTGCCGATGCGTACCACATCACCGGCATGCCGGAGGACGGCGACGGGTGCCTGCGCGCTATGGCCCACGCGCTGAAATCCGCGAAGATTGAGCCGCACCAGGTGGACTACGTCAACGCCCATGCTACTTCGACCACCCTCGGCGACGTGGTGGAATCGAAGGCCATGCAGCGGTTGTTCGGCGAGCACGCCACGAGCGGCAAATTGAGGGTCAGCTCCACCAAATCGATGACCGGGCATCTGCTCGGAGGCGCCGGCGGCCTCGAAGCCGGGATCACGATCCTTGCGCTCATCAACCAAACCGCGCCACCGACGGCGAATCTCGACCATCCCGATCCCGAGTGCGTGCTCAACTACGTCCCAAAGACGCCACAGAAGGGACCAATGCACATCGCGCTGTCGAATTCGTTTGGGTTCGGCGGGACGAACGGATCGCTGATCTTCAGACGGTGGGAATAGCCAGAGTTCAGGGATTAGAGTTTAGGAGCCCCTCACTGGGAGACTGCTATGCCTGCCTCACCGCTCGATGTCGTCAGCGTCTTCGTGAACGCCATTAACCAGGAAGACCTGGGCGCCATGCGCAGCCTCATGACCGACGATCACACCTTCACCGACGCTTTGGGCAGAAGCTTTTCCGGCGCCGACCCGATGATTGCCGGCTGGAAGCAGTTCTTCGACGCTTTTCCTGGTTACACGATCCAGTTTGATGCGGCGCTCGCCGACGGGTCCCGCGTCGCCCTCTTCGGCAAAGCGAGCGGTATGTGGAAGGACGGGGATCCGCTGCGGCAGGAAACCTGGTCGGTCCCCGCCGCGTGGCTCGCCGAGATCGAAGAGGGCAAGGTGAAGAAGTGGAGTGTCTTCTGCGACACTGGCTGGGCCACGCCGCACATAAAAGAGTTTAGGGATTAGCGTTTAGGGTCGGCCCGAAACCACCCCATGAAACAAGCCTTCTCCATTCGGCTGATCGGCCGTGGCCCCAGGGGCGCGTGGGCGCACATGCCAGTTCCATTCAATGTCGACCAGGTTTTTGGCTCGAAAGCCCGTGTGCCGGTGCACGGGACGATCAACGGCATCGCCTATCGCAGCTCCATCATGCCGCGGGGCGACGGCACGCACTACATGGCCGTCAACAAGGAGCTCCAGGCCGCGGCCAGAATCGGCGTTGGCGACACGGTCAAAGTCACCATGGAGCCGGATACCGCGCCGCGCACAGTCACCATCCCCCCGTGGCTCATGAAGGCGTTGAAAGCCGCCGCCGTGCACAAGGTTTTCAATGCTCTTTCGTACTCCCACAAGAAGGAACTCATTGACTGGATTTCGGACGCAAAGAAGCCTGAAACCCGCACCCGCCGTATCGAGAAATGCGTCGCAATGCTGGCCCAACGGAACCCTCAGAAGCGCTGAGCCTCGAATCCCGTCTCAATCTCCCCCCGAGCAAAGCCCCCCTGAAAGTGCTATATCCGGCGAAGATTGCGAAATTATTACTGTCGCCTACACGACGTAGCGCAACTTTGGCGCATATGATTCTATATAGTCCGGCGAGGGACCCCGAGCCCACCGGAACCCGGTTCGATTACAGCTATTTCACCACAACCTGCATGACGCTCCCAGAGGCCCTGCACACGCACCTTAGAAAGGTCGCCCGATGAGCGTTTTCCTGGTGAACCCCAGCGACAATTCCTTTGGTACGGCGGTTATTACGCCGCGCTGGCTGTTTGTTCTAGCCGCCGCCACGCCCGACTCGGTAGGCGATCCCATTCTCGTAGACGAATCGCTGGAGCCCATCGATCCCGAGCGCATTCACCAGGGCGACGTCGTTGGGATCAGCGTGCATACCGGCAATGCTCTGCGCGGGTATCAGGTCGGCCACATGGCGCGGCAGCGCGGGGCCTGGGTCGTCTATGGCGGTATTCACGCTACGCTGTTCCCCGAGGAAGCGCTGGAAAAGGGGGAAGCGCACGCAGTGGTCAAGGGAGATGGCGATCTGGTGTGGGCCAAGGTCGTCGCGGACTGCCTTGCCGGGAATCCGCAGAAAACCTATGAGGGCGGCCGCATCGCAGGCACTGACTTCCTTCCCGCGCGCTGGGACCTGATGCAGCCACAGAAGTACATGTGGGCCTCGGTGCAGACCATTCGCGGCTGCCCCAAACACTGCTCCTTCTGCAGCGTCTGGCGCACCGACGGGCAGCAGCCGCGCCAGCGGCGCTACCAGAGCGTGATCGACGAGATCGTCAATCTTCGCCGCCTTGGCTTCAAGTTCGTCGCCCTGGCTGACGACAATTTCTACCCGGTCACCCTCACTGATCTGCGCCTCGCGCGCGAGCAAAACAACCTCGCCAAAGTGGAAGAGCTCACCGCCATTCGCGAAGAGCGTTTCCAGCTCATGGAAGAGCTGGCCCGTCTGCCGCAGGACATGGTCTTCTTCACCCAGATCACCATGGAAGCTGGCGAGGACACCGACTTCCTCGACGCTATGCGCAAAGCCAACATCAAGGGTGCGCTGGTCGGCGTCGAAGCCGTCACTCCCGAAGGGCTGAAGGCCGTCTACAAGGACTGGAATTACTCCGGGGAAGCACTGGCAAAGCGGCTGCAGACCTTCAAAGAGCACGGCGTCCATGTGCTCGGCTCGTTCATCTTCGGCCTGCCCACCGATAAGCCAGCCACCTTCGACGCGACCGTCGAAATGGCCCTGAAGGCGGGTGTGACCTTCGCGCAGTTTGTCATGATGACGCCTTTTCCCGGCACGGTGGATTTCATCCGCTGGGAAAAAGAGCAATCCGTCAATCCGGCCATGGTCGGCGACGTCCCCATCACGCGCTACTGGCTGATCCCGTGGGAGAATCGTCCGAAGATGTTCACGCCGCACCCGAGCATGAGCTCCGGCGAGATCAGCGAGCGCACTCAGAAGGTCTGGGACCGCTTCTACAACTGGAGCGCCATCTGGGAGCGCTCGGCCTGCTGTCCCGACGTGACCTCGCGCATCGCGTTCATCTTCTTGTCGAAGCTGTATCGCCAGATGTATGCAGGCACCGGCATCTCCAGCGACAGCGCGCGCCGCAAAAAGTCGAGACGCTGGGCGCGTTGGACGGCACGGCAATGCAAGAGGCTCTTCCAGGCATCGCCGATGCCGGAGCTCGAGTCCCCGAACTGGGAACCGGCGTTTCTGCGAGATAATCGGCAGGACGCGGGGCAGTTCAGGGTTCTGGAGAATTAGAAGCGCGCTGCTTCTTAGAAAGTAACTGAGGGCATCCATGCACCATCGGGCTCGTTGTAGAGCCCCATGCTCATCAGGGTCATCGTCTGGACAATGCGCAGGCCGTTGTCGAGACACCCCTGCTGCAAAGTACTATTGCATGACGTCACAAGGATCCCAGGTCCGCCGACCGTCTGGATAATGCACAAAAGACTTGAGGGGTTCAGGATCGGGAGCCATCGAAATCGGAACGGAGGTTTCGCGCATGAGGCCAACCCCTGGGTTTCAATGGATTGCGGTTGTCGCGCTAATCCTGACAGCGTCTGCAGCGGCTCATGCTGCGCCCTGCACGCTGACCGGATTGAGTTGGATGGCAAGCGATTGGCGCAATGCCAACGACCCGGCCGGCTCACAGGAGCGATGGACGCTGGCGCCGGGAGGCATCCTGATGGGTTCCTCTTTCGAAGCCCACAACGACGGCACCGGCTATGCCGAGGTAATGACGGTGCGCCAGGATGGCTCATCGATCAATATGGTTCTTCGTCACTTCGACCTGGGCCTGAGCAAGGCCTGGGAAGAGCAGACCGCGCCCATGATCTTCATTGCCGCGAGTTGCGAAGATCGGTCCGCCATCTTCGATGGCCAGGGCACTCACGCCGGCGAACATCTGACCTACAGGCGCACGTCCGAAGGGCTCACCATCATCGGCGACTTTCTCCACCACGGCAAGCCCTCGCACGTGGAGTGGAAGATGATTCAGGGCAAAGAATGAGGCGGAACGAAGCGCGTTGGCTGCCTCAGAACGTCACTGACGGTAACCACGCACCGTCGGGCTCGTTGTAGAGCCCCATGCTCATCAATGTCATGGTCTGGACAATGCGCAGGCCATTGTCCAGACACCACCTTAGAACTGTGGTATTGCGCGAGGGCAGAAGGATTCCAGGCCCTCCGAACGATTCCACCGAGGCGATCAGGGCCTGCAAATCCACATTGGTCTGCGCGGTGGCATGGCCGAAAAAAGCCAGCGAGCTCGCGTAACCGGTGATGCGACCACCGCGCTCGACCACGACGGCGCTGTTCTGCTGAATTCCGTCGGCGAGTTCGTGGCCGCGATGGAATCCGTGGACCTGCAGTGAAACGGCGTTGCATGCCTCGATGTCGGCGGTTTGCGCGGGTCGCACCGCACATCCCGCGACTGCGCGCTGCGCCGGCCGGCCCTGAACGCAGGCCAGCGGCTCACGGATATCGAAACCCAGCCGAGTGTAGAGGGCCAGGGAGCGATTGTGGAAAGCCGCCTGAACCAGACGGACTCCCGGAGCACCGCGTTCTTTCGCGCGGTCCATCACTACCTTCATCAGCTCGTGTCCCACGCCACGATTTTGCACGCCGGGGTCCACCGTGATGGGGCCGACGCCGGCGATGACGGCGCGTTCGTCGAGGACGTTGCTGCCCACGATGCGTCCGCCACTCTCCGCCACAACGCAGTAAAAGCCAGGATGGCTGAACATCATGGTGAGCATTCCGACGGCGACTTCCGCGTTCGGCAAATCGCAGGGGAAATTATGTTCGGCATTGATGGTCGAAAAGGCCCGGTAGCAAATCTCGCCGCAAACCGGGGCGTCGGCGGGCGTGGCTTTACGAATTGCGACCGCGGATTGTGCGCCTACGGCCATGGCTGCTCTCCTCGAAGACAGCGAGAATTATAGCGGTCCTCGGCGCTCGTCTATCCCTGAACTCTAATCAGAATCCTGACGCTCGCGACCAGCCTCCGGCTTCCAGCTAGTAGTACAAATACTTTCTCCACTTCGAATCCGAATGGCCGATCATGCGCATGATGTGCCGGCTCGTGTGCAGCGTAAACGGCCGCGGCTCGCGCTGCAGCTTCATGTTGTGGTCGATCTCGCTGAGCAGATGATTCCCCTTCCGCCGATTGCAGCTGTGGCAGGCCGCCACCAGGTTTTCCCAGGTCGGAAAGGCCGCCGCGCGAGCGCGGCACTACGTGATCCAGCGTCAGCTCGGCCGAGGGCAGCACCACGCCGCAGTACTGGCAGGTGTTGCGATCGCGCAGCAGAATGTTTTTTCTGGAGAGAGCGCGCGTCTGGTGGGGAATCCTGCGGTACTCGAGCAGACGGATCACCGACGGCATGGCCATGCGCACGCGCGCCGAGTGCAGCTCGGTGGCCTGCTCCTCTTCAGTCCGGGCGACGCCTTTAAGTACGAGCACAAGCGCCCGCCGCGCTCCGCAAATATTGATCGGCTCGTAGGAGGCATTCAGCACCAGCACCGGCGTTTGGAGCGCCTGGGTCGTCACCACGCGCAGACCATCGTGCGCGTGATTCTCCACGTGGGCTGGCATCACTCCGAGCTTGGCCATCGATTGTCTGCGAGCGTGAACACCAGCTTTCCCTAACGACATAACGCCTCCGTCTCAGGTAGTTCGGATTGCCAGTCCGAACCAGACTTAACTTCTAGCGCCGCTTGCTGGAGCGGTGCTGTTCTCGTCCCAAAACACAAAATCCTCATCCATGGGCAGTTCGCGCTCTTCCGCCGCTGCTGCGGGTGCCTCGGCGGTGGATCGCAGGTGCTTCTGCGCCCGCGCTACCGTCGCTACCCACACAGTCGCCGCCCCCGCGTGCCGCAGCTCCTTTGAACACGCCCGAGCCGTGGCTCCCGTGGTGTAGATGTCGTCGATCAGCAGCACATGCTTGCCGCGGATGGCCTCGGGCCGGGGCACAAAAAAAGCGCCGCGGACATTCTCACGGCGCTGGTGCGGGGTCAGGCCCGCCTGGCTCTCGGTCGCACGCTGCCTCCTCAGCAGCGCCGCGGCAAGTTTGATCTGGATGTCCGGCCGCCTTTTTCGCATCGCCGCTCTCGCGCTCGTGGCGAGCAGTTCCGCCTGGTTGAATCCCCGGGATTTTCTTTTTTTGGTGTAGAGCGGAACCGGGACGAGGACCAGCTCAGCCGGCAGACCCTCAATGGCCAGGACCTCGTCGGCCAGAAGTGCCCCAAGCCGCTTCGCCAGACCCGCGATCCCGTCGTACTTCAGCAGGTGCAGTAGCGACCGGAGCTTATCCTCGTAAACTCCGTGGGCCACCGCCTTGTCAAAGTCCGGTGGAACCGCCTGGCACGGGCGGCACAGACCCGCAGCACCGCCCGAAGGTTCAAAATCCAGGGCTTCGCCGCAGCGAGCACACATCGGCCCGGCTTGTACGGGGAGATCGTTCCAGCAGGATTCGCAAACAGGAAGGAGGGTGAAACCAGCAAGCGGAAGGCCGCAGACTCGGCAGTCGGCGGGAAAAATAACAGAGGTAAGGCTATCCAGCGCGCCCGTCCCCGTACTTCGCAGGACGCGAACCACCGCCCGCCAGGCCGAAACATCCGACTGCGGAATCTGAGGCTCGCGAATTCCCCGGTGAACCCGTTTCGGGTCCGCGGGCGTACTCGTCAGGGAAAAGCTCTGACTGAAGACGACACCTCATTTCGGAGGAGCAAGGTTCTGGAAATCAGCGATCCGCCCCTCTTTGGCTGCAGTATAAGGTGGAAACTCGGCCCGGGCAACTTCTTCGTCGGTGGGCTCACGGTACAAAAGCTCAGAAAAAGCCGGTGGCCTGTAGCCGGTAGCCGGTGAAAAAGGCGTTTGGCGCTCAGCGTTCAGCGCTCAGAAACCGCCGGTTGGCGGCGGCCGGGGAAGGAGTTAAGTAGTGTCGGTAGAATCTTTTTGGGAAAGAACGACCCCCGCTTTCGTGCCCGCCATCTGCATGCCACTCTCCTCCATCCCGGGTCCGACCACCGATCGAGCCGATGCCCGCATTTCTGAGCTTCTCTCCGGCTTAGCCCACGATTGCGGCTTTGCCGCCGCCGGCATCGCCCAGGTCCCCGAGCAGGGCTCCCCCGAAGATGAGCAGGAGCGATCCCGCTTCTCCGCCTGGATCGACCAGGGTCGTGCCGGCTCCATGGAATATCTGAAGCGCCGCGACGGCCAGGGCCAGCTCGTCCGGGCGTCGGTGCGCCTCGCGTTGCCCTGGGCGCGCTCGGTCATCGTCTGCGCCGCCAACTACGATTCCGCCACCCCCCGCTCTATCGATCCAGCGCCGCCGGGCAGCGGCTGGATCTCGCGCTACGCCATCACCCAACAGCCAGGAGGGGGCCAGCCCGGCACTACTTACCCATCAACCGGCCCCAGCTCATCTTCACCGTCGCCAGCTCCCGACGCCCGCCCCTCGGACTACCACAAGATCCTGCTGCGCCGCCTCGAATCCCTCCGCGACCGCCTCGCTGAGGAAATTGGCCCGTTCCGGTCCCGCTGCTTCGTCGACACCGGTCCTGTCGTTGAGCGCGTCTACGCCCGCTACGCCGGCCTCGGCTGGATCGGCAAGAACACATGCCTCCTCAACCAGTCTGCTCGGCTCCTGGCTTTTCCTCGGCGTCATCGTTACGTCGCTCGAATTGCCGGCAGAAGCTGCGCTGCCGACGCTCGCCGCAGACCGCTGCGGTTCCTGCACGCGCTGCATCGACGCCTGCCCCACCCAGGCTCTGACCCCTTACGAAATGGACGCGACTCGTTGCATCGCTTACCTCACGATCGAGCATCGCGGAGCGATCCCCGAGCACCTCCGTGCCGGCATCGGCCGCCAGGTTTTCGGCTGCGATATCTGCCAGGACGTTTGCCCATGGAACAATCGCGCCGGCCGCCTGCACATCGCAGCCGATCCGCAGCTTTCCCCTCGCCCCGAGCTCATCAACCCCGCGCTCGACTGGCTCGCCGCCATGGACGAAGACGATTACGGCCGCTGGTTCAACGGCTCGCCCGTCCGCCGCGCCAAATTTTCAGGATTTCGCCGCAACCTCGCCATCGCCATGGGCAACAGCGGGCAGCAACGGTTTCTGCCCATCCTCGAGCGGTGGTCGGCCCACACCGATCCCGCCCTCGCCAGTGCGGCGCGGTGGGCAGTGGAACACCTTCGACGGAAATTAGAGTGAGGGGAGAGACAACTCCGATTCGTCGACGAGCTTACCAAGGCAGAATGGCCCCTGCAGCATTCGTGGGCTTGATCGTGCCGCGCGGCATGGCGGGGAACACAAGGCCGCGCAGCCGATCGCGATCTTCAGGCGCCGTTGCGGACCACGTTCGCCGCGCTCAGCCCCTTGGGGCCCTGCGTGCATTCGAACTCGACCGCCTCGCCTTCATTCAGCGTTCTGTACCCCGAATCCTGGATCGCGGAAAAGTGCACGAACACGTCCTCGCCACTCGACCGCTGTATGAACCCGTAACCCTTGGCTCCGTTGAACCACTTCACTACTCCACTCTCTTTCACCTCGGACTCCTTCATTGTTTGCGCCTTCGTTGTTGTCTCCGCTTCGGCTGGTCTCTCCGCATTCCATTACTGCTGTAATGAATCCAGAGACACCAAAAGCCGCCATTGGCCGCCGTGACTCGGCGGTTCGGGGCAGCTCAGGGGATTACCGGGCAGTTACAGCGACAGCTATTCAGATACATCAAAACTGGCCTTCACAATTGCGATTCGCTTCCTGGGGAGCGGGAATCGTGTACCTGTTATGGCAGGAAACGATTTCGAAATCAAGCAAAAATTTTCGTGGAAAACGCGCATTCTTCAGCAGGTTACGGAAGTACGGGCCTCTTTCGTGCCGCCAATCCACCCCCTCAGCTTCGCCAAAACGCCGCTCCCGGCCAGGTCCAGCAGGGGATGGTACGATTTTTTCAGGAACTCCGATGACAGAAAGCGTGGAGATTCAGACTGCGGCGGCGGTCGAAAACAAGCCGGCTCTGCCCGCTCCCGCGCCCAAACCCCCGACGCGCCCGCGCCGGCGAGGCTGGTGGCCCGTTCTCCTCGCCCTCGCGCGCTATCTCTCTCAAACTGAAGTACATACCTACGCCTTCTCGGTCGCCGCCAACACCATCCTCTCCATCTTCCCCTTCATCGTCCTGCTCTTTACTTTCGCCCAGCAGGTCTTCCATTCCGAGGCCATGGTGAAGGAAATCGGCGGCATCCTCCGCGACATCCTGCCCTCAAACCAGGACTTCGTTGTCCGCAACATGAGCCTGCTCGTCCATCCGCGGGGCTCGGTGCAGGTGGTCTCAGTCATCATGCTGCTGATCTCCTCGACCGGCGTCTTTCTGCCCCTCGAAGTCGCCCTCAACCAGGTTTGGGGCGTCACCAAAAACCGCAATTACGTCATGAACCAGCTGGTCTCCCTGGGCATCGCCGCGCTGATTGGGCTGCTGGCCCTCATCGCAGTGGGGGTGGCAACGGCCCAGACGCACATCCTCGGCTTCCTGTTCTTCGGGCACACCCAGAATGCCGTTTACAGCTTCTTCCACGAGGCGTTCCTCGAGATTGTCGTCGCATGCCTCTCGGTCGCGGTTTTCTTCATGGTCTACTGGATTTTGCCCCACCGGCGCCTGCCCGTCCGCGCAGTGCTGCCCACCGCCATCATCACTGGCCTTCTGTGGGACGTAGGCCGCCTCCTCTACATCCTCATCCTTCCGCACATGGACCTGAATTCGGTCTACGGACCGTTCCAGGTTTCTGTGAGCCTGATGATCTGGGCGTTTCTCACGGGATTGCTGCTGCTCGCCGGCGCTCAGTACTCGGCGACGCGCCACGCTCTCCGCCTTGCCCACAAAGCCGACGTGGAAGCGGCGAAAGAGGCGAGGAAGCAGGGAACTGGAAGCAGGGAATAGGGAACCGGGAAGGAAATAGTCGCTGCCTTTCAGAGTGCCTGAGCCAGGGCAACGTCGCGTAAAGCGCTGGGCGAGTCAGAGGAGCGCACACCGAAGGTCCAGCCCAGGGCACCGATGGCGGCAATTCCGGCGGCGAAGATGAGAGCTGCGGCGAAGTGACCTGTGCGTTCGACCAGGAAACCGGTCAGCGCAGGAGAGACAATCCCCGCGCAGTTGGCCACGCAGTTCTGCATACCTACCCAGCGGCCGGCGCAGCGAGGCCCTGCGAGCGTCTGGCTAATGGCATAAACGCCGGAACAGGCGATCCCGCAGCCAATAGCTGCGCCGGCGAGAAAAATCAGCCATGTGTCTGGCCCGGAGACGGCGCAGCCCAGCAACGAAACGACGGCGAGGATGAGGCCGACGACCATCGGCCATTTCCGCGCCGAGCACACGCTGACACGACGACGGATGCAGAGGTCCGCGATCCGACCCGTAGCGATGACCGCAGTCGACTGGACGGCATAAAGTGCGCCCGCGGTCCAGGCCATGGAGGTCGTGGACAGATGGCGTTCATGCACGAGGTAGAACGGGAGCCAGCTCATGAGCAGATAGAGCAGGTAGTTGGAGCCGAGGTGCCCGATGGACGCGCCCCAGAATGGCCTCAGCCGCGCGATGGATGCAAAGCTGGGCAGGTTCTCTCGAGGCCAAAGTGGCGGATCGTCCGCCGGGCGGCGTGGCTTCCAGCGCTGCCAGGCCGGCAGCCACAGTAAGCCCGCGAGGCCGAGGCCCAGAAAGGTCCTGCGCCAGCCGAAGTGCGCCATGAGAAGTCCGCCGCCGAAGGCCCCTACGGCCGTGCCCCATTGGATGGCAGCGATCAACACCCCATTGGCGAGGCCACGATCCTTCTCAGGCAGGTTTTCCGCAAAGATCTTCGAGCTGGCAGGGAAGATGACGGCTTCACCCACGCCGAGCAGCAGCCGCATGGCCAGCAGAGTTGTGAAGCCGCGCGCCAGTCCGGTGAAGATGGTCGCGGCTGACCATGCGAAGAATCCAGCAGACAGTACGGAGGCGGCAGGGAAGCGGTCAACCAGCCAGCCCACCGGAACCTGCAGCACAACATAGGTCCAGAAGAACGCGGAGAGCAGAATGCCTAGCTGCGAGGTCGACATGCCCCACTCCCGGCTGAGGAGGGGAGCAGCGAGCGCGAGGTTTCCGCGGTCGACGTAGTTGATCAGCACTGCCAGGACGAGCAGCGTAATCATCGGCACGACGCTGTTGCTTAGTTTTGGCTTGAGCATCGCGGCCGAGCTTCTCCAGCGCCCTGGGACACGACTAATCTACATGTTCCGCGGCACGATGGACTGCAGGGATGCTGCAAATGTTGCCAGGATCAGGAGGAGAAGAACCGATTCACCAGCCCATTTGGCTCATGCGGTCGAGGATGAGCCCACTGTAGCGATTCATCCGGTCGGGGTGACGGCGGCGCGGAGAGGGAAGGATTGCGGCGAGGCGCGCGGCCTGGTCGCGGTCGATGTTGCGAGGGGAGGTATCGTACCAGGCGCGGCAGGCAGCGTCGGCGCCGTAGATGCCAGGACCCCATTCGACGACGTTGAGGTAGAGCTCGAGAATGCGCTGCTTGCCGAGGACGAACTCGGCGACGGGCACCAGCGATGCTTCAGCGCCTTTGCGCAGGATGGAGCGGCCGGTTCCGAAGAAGAGATTCTTGACGAGCTGTTGAGTGATGGTGGAACCACCGCGAATCCGGCCGCCTTCCATATCGTTGTCGGCGGCGAGCTGAATGGCGTGCCAGTCGAAACCGTGATGCTGATAGAAGCGCGCGTCTTCAGCAGCGATGACGGCGTGCTGCAGGTTGGGCGAAATCTCGCTGAGAGGAATAAATTTGTAACGGTCGCGGTAGGGTTTGTTGTGAATCCACGCTTCAAAGCGGCGCTCGACGTGGACTGCAGTGGTGGGCGGATCGATCCACCGGGCGGCGACGAGGGTCAGCGCAGCGAACAACCAGAGAAACGCGAGGGCGATGACGAGCGAAAGAAGGACGGAGCGAAGGGTGAGCTTGCGGCGTGGGCGCGGCAGTGGCGGGAGCGTCTGCGGCAGCGGGCTTGCGGTCACACCTCAGAATAACGGGGCAGGGAAGCCCCTGCTGCGATCTTCACTGTTCTTTGTGAGGTGTTACTTCGATCCGCGGGAGCCGAACTTGTAGACGATACCGGCCGAACCGGCGAACTCGTCTTGCCAGGGGAATCCGTAATGGGTGGGCTGCCAGTCAGTGATCACGCGAACCGAGAGACGCGAAGACAGATTGAAGTCGGCCCAGGCTCCGATAGCGAGACCCAGCGCCAGCTTGTCGTTATAGATATCGACATCCTGGGGCTGCGTTCCCTTGGGAAAGCCGGAATCGAACACGCCGTAGGCCGCGCCGACGAGCGAGTGCATGCCGAAGGTGAAACTCGGCTTGCGCAGGATGCGGAAGTTGGGACCGAAGAGAAACAGGTGCTCGGTCATGGGTGGGCTGGCGGGGATGCCTTCGGTATTGGCGGGAACCACCAGGTTGCCGTAAAGCCCGCGCGCCGTACCTTCAATTCCCCACGTACTGTGCAGCCATGCGGTCGCGCTGCCGTTCCAGCCGAGAAGATTGATGGCCTGGACGTTGCGGCCGGGGCTGGGATTGAAGTGCGAGTATTGCGCGCCGCCGTAGAAATCCCAGCGCTCGGCGTACTGTGAGCCTTCCGTTTCAGGAGCTGTGGCCACAACCTGGGCGCGAACAGGGGGAACGAGAAACGCTGCGAAGCAAGCCCCAAACAGAGCCAGGGCCGGAAGTCGAAACATCACGGCTTTCACGCGATCGGAAACCTCAGACGAAAGGATGGCAAATTCCAAGGGTATCACCGCAACCCGAAACGCTGCCGCGACGAAAGCCGGGCGACGGCGTGCTCCGAAGGTTGGACGAAAGGGACGCGAACCTGGCTCAAACAAAAATCCTCCACCCCGGCGAACCGGAATGGAGGAAGTTCAGGGAGGCACCTGAAGACACACCTGGAGTATCACGGGCGCCGGAGCGTCCGCGGGTTAGTTCCAGAGAATCTCGAGGAGTTTAGTGCTGGACTTCGACGATGAGGTTGACGTCAGAAGGAATGGTCTGGTTGTCGAGGACGGCTGGACGCCAGCGGGACTGGCTGACCGCCTTCACGACGCGAGCATCGATTTCCGGAGTGAGCGCCTGCACGACTTCAACGCGCGTGGGACTGCCGGTGGCATCGAGGCTGACTTTGAGAACGACCTTTGCGGGGTTGGGATACGAGCCAAGCTCGTCGTCGGTGGAAATGTGGAGGAGGGCCGGAGTGGCGAGTTGAGGAGCGGTCACGCCGGTAGAAATGACGATTGCAGTAGAACCGGTAGCAGGGTTGGAGGGCTTGTTGGGGGATGCAGCCGCGGTCATGGCTACGCAGGATAGCAGGCTTGCAATGACGATTTGACGCATGTGAAACCTCCTGTGAGTCGATAGTGACCGTCTTCACCTTAGCGTGAGACCAATACGATTGTCAACGGCAATTTATAAATATTCTTTTTTCTGTTACTTATGATTTGCTTATGCGGCAAATAAGCAAAGAGGTGTGAAAAATGGGGGAGCGGCGCGCAACTGGTGAGGAGTGAGCGCTTTCACGCGCAATCAACCGCGCAGAAAAGCAGCGGGATCAGAGTGACCACAGAATGTGGTTGGTGAAGAAATGATGAATCTGCTCGTCGCTACTCGCGTACGACGGGGCGAATGTGCAGTTCTCTTAGCTGGGTTTCGCGCACAGTCGAGGGCGCGTCGACCATCAGGTCAATGGCCTTCGCGGTCTTGGGGAACGCGATCACTTCGCGCAGGCTCGCGGCGCCGGCGAGGATCATGACAATGCGGTCGAGGCCGAGCGCGATGCCGCCGTGCGGAGGCGTGCCGTACTGCAGCGCCTCGAGGAAAAAGCCGAAGCGCTTCTTCGCCTCTTCGTCGGAGATGCCCAGCGCACGGAAGATCTGTTGCTGAATATCCTGGCGATGAATACGGATGGAGCCGGAGCCGAGCTCGAGGCCGTTCATGGCGATGTCGTAATAGCGCGCGCGGACTGAGGCGGGATCGGAGAGGAGGCGATCCATGTCCTCTTCATGCGGCGACGTGAAGGGGTGATGCGCGGGCTGCCACGAGCCGGTTTCGGCATCGTGCTCGAACATCGGAAAGTCGGTGACCCAGAGCGGGCGGAAGGCCAGTGCGCCGTCGGCAAGGGTGCCGGAAGTGGCGGGAGCGTGCACAACGGCATCGGTGACGGCAAACGCACCGTGGCGGTCGGCGTACTTGCGGGCGAGCTCGACGCGGAAGTTGCCCGCAGCGCTGAGAACGGCAATTTCGCGCTCGGAAAGACGGCCGGCAAACTTGGTGTCGCTGGCCTCGATGTGCGTGGCGGCATCGCCGGCAACGATGACGAGCAGGTCATCGGTCGCCGCACCGGCCAGCTCGCGGAGTTTGACGACGCTTTCGGGGAAGGATTTCTCGAGCCGCTTGAGGTCATCGATGAGCTTCGCGCCCTTCTTCGCTTCGAAGAGCGGGCGGTTGTCATCGCGCTCCTTGCGGGAGAGCTCGCCGACCTTGGGAATGCGCACTGCGACGACGGGCAGCGCGGGATCGATGGCGAGCGACTGCAGTTGCTCGGCGGTGAACGCCGACCGGATGTCGGTGAGGCCGGGCAGGCGCAGGTCGGGCTTATCGATGCCGAACTGGCGCATGGCTTCGTCGTAGGTGATACGCGGAAAGGGCGTGGGCAGCGCGACGCCGACGGCGGCGAAAGCGGCGGCCATGAATCCTTCGACGACGCCAAACACAGTCTCCTGCTGCGGGAAGGTCATCTCCAGATCGATCTGGGTGAATTCCGGCTGACGATCGGCGCGCAGGTCTTCATCGCGGAAGCAGCGCACGATCTGGAAATACTTGTCCATGCCGGAGATCATGAGGATCTGCTTGAAGAGCTGCGGCGACTGCGGGAGTGCATAGAATGTGCCAGGGTTGACGCGGCTCGGCACCAGGTAGTCACGCGCGCCTTCCGGTGTGGAGCCGGTGAGGAAGGGGGTTTCGATCTCATAGAAGCCCTGCGAGGATAGATACTCGCGCACCGCGAGCGCGATTTTGTGGCGGATGGCGAAGTTGTGCTGCATCTCGTGTCGGCGGAGGTCGAGATAGCGGTATTTGAGGCGGACTTCTTCGTTCTGGATCGCGTCTTCGGCGGGCGAAAACGGCGGAACCTTGGAGTCGTTGAGAACCAGCAGCTCGGTTGCGGCAATTTCAATTTCCCCGGTGGGCATTTTGGGGTTGATGGCGTCGGCGCCGCGGGAACGCACTTTGCCGATGGCGGCCACCACGTATTCGGGGCGAACGTGCTCGGCTTTGGGATGGCCTTCGGGCGAGATTTCCTTGTCGAGGACAATTTGCGTGATGCCGTAGCGGTCCCTCAGGTCGAGAAAGATGAGGTTGCCGTGATCGCGGCGGCGATTGACCCAGCCCATCAGGGTGACGGTCTTGCCGGCGTCGGAGGCGCGCAGTTCCCCGCAGGTATGAGTGCGTTGGCGATTGCCGAGAAAGTCGAGCAAGGCAGAGTCCTAACTGTTTTTGAGCGCCTGCGCGAGCACGTCGCGCGGGATTTTGGTCTGCTCGCCGGTGGCGAAGTTCTTCACTGTCAGAATACCGGAGCGCTGCTCATCTTCGCCGAGCAGAATGATGTTGCGGGCGAGCTTGTTGGCGATTTCGAAGGATTTTTTCAGCCGGAAAGCGCCGTCGCCGAGTTCGATGCGTAACCCCTGGCGCCGCAAGTCGCGGGCCATCGCGAGAGCCGGAGCGTTGAGCGCATCGCCGAGCGGCGCGATGAAGGCGTCGGCCAGCGCGGGTGCAGATTCACTCCGCGCGGCTTGCAGTGTGAGGATGAGCCGATCGAGGCCCATGGCGAAGCCGATCCCGGGAGCCCTGGGTCCGCCGAGCATTTCGGAAAGCCCGTCGTAGCGGCCGCCACCGAGCAGCGCGTTCTGCGCGCCGAGGCCACCATGCGTGAACTCGAACGTGGTGCGCGTGTAGTAGTCAAAGCCCCGCACGAGGCGTGGATTGATCTGATACGGCACGCCGCACGCATCGAGCGCCGCGAGCACGTGGGCAAAGTGGGCTTTCGACTCGTCGTCGAGGTAGTCGGCGATGCGCGGCAGCGTCTCAATGATGGGTTGATCTTCAGGAACCTTGCAGTCGAGCACGCGGAGCGGGTTGGTTTCCGCGCGGCGCTGGCAGTCCACGCACATGCGCGGCGCCACCTCGCGCAGAGCCTCGCGCAATGCCATGATGTATTTCGGCCGGTCCGTCGACCCTCCCACCGAGTTCAACGCCAGCGTCCAACCCGTGATGCCGAGCTCGTCAAGAAAGCTGGCGAGCATTTCGAGAACTTCGGCGTCGCGCAGCGGCGACTCCGAACCGGCGCTCGGCGGCCCGATGACTTCCGCGCCGATCTGCCAGAACTGCCGATACCGCCCCCTCTGCGGGCGCTCGCGCCGGAACTGCGGACCGATGTAGTAGAGCTTCTGCAGCAGGCCGGATTCGCCCAGCTTGTGCTCGATGTAGGCGCGCACCACGCCAGCAGTGTTTTCCGGACGCAGCGTAAGGGACTGTGCCTTTTCCGACTGCGCGCGGGCGCGATCTTCCCACGTGTACATCTCTTTCGAAACGATGTCGGTCTCTTCGCCCACGGAGCGGGAGAAGAGGGAAGTGTCCTCGAAAATTGGCGTGCGAATCTCGCCGAAGTTGTAGCGGGCGAAGACGCGGCGCGCGGTGGCTTCCGCGTGGTTCCAGAGGTCGGTTTCGGGCGGCAGCAGGTCGCGCGTGCCGCGCACAGCTTTCAGCAGCGTCATTGGAGGTTTCTCCTCCAGTTTATCGGAGGCCGGGAGAGTGCGGCTCAGGAAGAAGCGGAACGGCGGGCCACGATGCGCTCAAGAACCATCGCCAGAAACGCAAACAAGACGCCGAGAAACAACGCCGGGAGCGCCAGAACACCCAGGTTGACCAGGAACGCCGCAGGCAGATGGAAGAGATACAGCATGAATCCGATGAGGCAAATGGCCGCGAGTGCCGTTCCGAGAATGAATGCCCATTTGTAGAAGAGTCGAAACAGTTGTGCGGCGCGTGCCATGATTGCCACCATACCACCGGGTGACGATGGCTCTGCCGAGGGTTGCCGGTAACGCGCGTGTGCCGTTTCCCGGGGAAAGGGGAAGTGCTACGATCCGGCGATGGCGATGCTGCGAAGAACCATTCTGCTCCTGCTTCTGAGCTCGGCCGCAGCGCCAGGGTTCGCGAGCGGGCCCGCCTGGGTCGAGGTGCGCAGTCCGCACTTTACCGTGGTGACCGACGCGGGTGACAAGCAGGGGCGCCATTTGGCCGACCAGTTCGAGCGCATGCGCTGGGTCTTCCAGACCCTGTTTCCAAAATCGAACGTCGATCCGATCGCGCCCATCGTGGTGATCGCCATGCGGCGTAAGGAAGAAATGCAGGCGCTGGAGCCGGTGGCCTATCGCGAAAAGGGCCAGGTGAACCTGGTGGGCCTGTTTATGCGCGGCAACGATAAGAACTACATTCTGCTGCGGACCGATGCCGAAAACGAGCAGCATCCGTACGCCGCTGTCTACCACGAATACACGCACCTGGAGCTGGGCACCGATGGCATGCCACTGTGGCTCAACGAGGGGCTGGCGGAATTTTTTCAAAATACCGACATTCGCGACAAACAGGTACTGGTGGGGGATGTAAGTCCGGAAAACATTCTTTTCCTGCGCCAGAACTCGCTCATTCCTCTGCCGGTTCTTTTTCAGGTCGACGCTAACTCGCCGTACTACCACGAAGAAACCAAGGGCTCCATCTTCTACGCCGAATCGTGGGCGCTGACGCATTACCTTGAGCACAAGGATTTCGATGACCATATCGATCGGATCGGCACCTATCTCGGACTGGTGAAACAAAATGAGGATTCAGTACACGCCGCGACCGAGGCATTTGGCGACCTGAAGCAGCTGGAGGATTCGCTGCGAGACTACATCGGATATGGGCGTTACAAGATGTTTCAACTGAACAGCGCCGCTGCGCCCATCGACCCCGACAAGCTGGCGGTGACACCTCTGACGCTGCCGCAGGCTAACGCGGTCGAGGCGGATTTTCTGACGTACAGCGGGCGCAGAGACGATGCGCGGGCGATGCTGACCGATGTGCTGAAGGCCGATCCGAAAAACGAGCAGGCCCACGAAACCATGGGGCTGATCGAATCACGCGAGAGCCATCGCGAAGAGGCGAGGAAGTGGTACGCGGAAGCGGTGGCGCTCGATCCGGGCAGCTACCTGGCGCAGTTCCATCTTGCCGCGGAGTCGATGGCAGGCGGGGACACGAGCGCAGCTGTCGAAGACGAGTTGCGAGCCGCGATTAAGGTGAATCCGCGTTTTGCTCCCGCATACGACAGCCTCGCCGTACTCTACGGCCGCCGCCGCGAGAAGCTGGACCAGGCGTACATGCTGGAGCTGGCTGCGGTCCAAGCTGGAGCCGACGAACGTGAATTACCGGCTGGATATGGCGAACATCCTGACTGAGCAGCGGAAATACGACGATGCGATTCACGTGCTGGAGGCGGCCGAAGGAGTGGCGCGGAGCCCGCTGGAAGCGAACGTGGTGCATCGCGTGCTGACGCAGGTAAAGGACAACAAGGCGCAAATGGAGCGCTGGGCGAAAGAACAGGCCGAAGAGCAGATTCACACAACGGTGATTGCGAAGCCGCCCAGTGATGAGGAAGCGCCGGTAATACTCCGGCATCCTACCGAGAAGCCGCATGGGCCCGATTTGATGGCCTCCGGCGTGATTCGCGGCGCGCACTGCAACGGACCCGGCGTTCTGGAACTAAACGTGGAAGCTGACAAGAGCAGCGTGCTGCTTTACAGCAACGACGCGTACGCGATCGACTATCGCGCGATGAATTTCGCGCCGAAGGAGCCGATTCAGCCCTGCAAGGATCTGGAGGGCATGAAGGCGCGCGTGCATTACTTCGCAACCGGAGACAAAACCGTCGCCGGGCAGATCACGATTGTCGCGTTGTGGAAATGAAAACGGCGCAGCCGTAGCCGCGCCGTGATCTGTAAATCGAAGTTTGACTATGCCCTGCTCAGGTACGCCCCCTCGGCCGTATCCACGCGAATCTTCTCTCCCTCATTGATGAAAGGCGGGACCTGCACGACGAGGCCGGTTTCAGTCTTCGCGGGCTTTGTGACTGACGACGCCGTTGCGGACTTAAGGCCGGGCTCGGTTTCAACCACGGTCAGCTCGACGGTCTGCGGCAGCTCAATGCCGACGGCTGTGCCATCGTGGAAGGAAACTTTGATCTGGAGGTTCGGGATCAGATACTCCACGGCATCGCCGAGCGTGTCGCGCTTCAGGTGGGTCTGCTCATAGTTCTCAATATTCATGAAGTAGTAGTCGTCGCCGTCGTTGTAAAGGAAGTCCATGGGGATCTCGTCGACCACGACGCGCTCGATGGGATCGGGCGAGCGGAAGCGGTGCTCGAACATGGCGCCGGTGCGCAGGTTGCGGAGCTTCGCCTGAATAAAGGCACGCAGGTTACCGGGCGTGCGGTGTTCCACGGAAAAAACGGAGTGGAGGTCGTTGTTGTGCTTGATGATCATGCCCGGGCGCAACTGGGTGGCGGGAATCGCCATGGGTAAAACTCCTTGCTGAGAATGTGTGCCACAAGACCCCGGAGGGTGGCGGCGGCAGAGGCCGCGGATGGCGAGCCCACAGAGCCCGCGCAAAGTGCATACACCGGCAGATTTGATTCTATCGCAGTGGGTCGGGCTCGTTCGGCCGCCCCCGGAAACAGGCCACCACAGCTAGCCGAAGATTTTGCGCAGGAAGCGCACAAAGCCGGAATGCTTCTTCTTTGTGCTGAGACTATCGGGGGCAGACGATGCTTCGGTGGGATGATTCGGCTGCGGCGTGGCCTGATTGACGGCTGTGTCGGAGTCGCAAACAACGCCGGGGAAGAGAGGATCCTGACAGGCGGCGTTCGAGTCTGGTAGCGCCTCGGAGTTTTCGGACGGGGACGAGAGCGATGAGGCGTGCGCCTCACCGTTGTAGACCAAAGGAACCGTAATCTGAGCGTCCGCCTGCCCGGCGGGAACCCCGGGCGTAGTGGGCTGGGGCGGCGGCTTGAGCCCCTCGCTTTGAGTGAGAGGGAAGGGATTCTGCGCAGCGGTTGGGGTTTGGTCCGGAGCGGGAGGAGGCGTAGGCTGCGTTTCGGAGCGCAGGGTTCCGCCAGGCGCTCCGACGCCGACGATGGTGGTGGGTGTGGGAATCGGCGCAGGCAGCGGGCAGCCGCAGAGATCTTTCTCGTTGTCGACCACCTGCTCGAGGCTGCCGTGGCCGAACAGCACGCGCTGGTTGGGTTGCACGCGAAACGCGCCGCCCTCGAAGAGGCTGCTGGCCAGAACGTACGGTGCGTGGTCGCCGTGGTTGTCAATACAGGTGTCGCCCTGGTTGCTGACGCGGATGCTCAGGTCAGCCTGGCCGGGCGCGGAGATAAGAATGCGCATGTCAGGTGTGAGAATGACGTCGGAATACTGCCCCGGCAGGTAGTGCGCTTCCAGCGCGCCGTGGTCGAGCGCAATCATCAGGCCGCCGCCGGAGACGGTGTTGTCGGTGGAGAGATGAACTCTGGTGGAGGCGCAGACGTTGAGGCTGCCGCCGCGCGTCAGTCTCACGCGCGCGGTGTGGTCGGCTGCGGTGATGGTTCCGTTGTTGCCGATGAAGGCGAGTCCGTTGTCGACCGAGAGTGTGCCGGAGAGCGCGACGCCCTCGAGCGCGACGGTAGCGAGCGAGGTTTGTGCAGTGACCGGCGCGGCGGGCGTTGCTGCAGATGAAGCGCCCGGCTGTGCGGTTTCTTTGAGGATCCTGTTCAGTGAAGGATCGGATTCCTGTGCCGGTTGGGTTGGCGCAGGCGATGGCTGCACCGACGCTGGTTGCGCCGACTGATCCTGGCTGGCGGGAGGAGCCTGTGCCGGCGGGTTCGGTTGCTGCGCAGAAGCAGCCAGACAGGCTGCAACGAGCGGCAGAATGGCGGTGAGGGGTTTCATGCCGGTTTCGGTGAATGAAGGTTCAGGAAATTCCGGATGAGGTGTTTGCCGTCGGAAGTCAGCACCGACTCGGGGTGAAACTGCACGCCTTCGACCGGAGAGCCGCGATGGCGCAGGCCCATGATGGTTCCATCGGCGGTGCGTGCGGAGATTTCGAGCTCGCGAGGCAGGCCTTTCTCCTCCACGATGAGCGAGTGGTAGCGCGTGCAGGTCATGGGCGTCTCGATGCCGGCGAAGATGGTTTTGCCGTCGTGCTCAATCTGGCTGGTTTTGCCGTGCATCAGCTTGGGCGCGCGAACGATGTGGCCGCCGAAGGCCGCGCCGATGGCCTGATGGCCGAGGCAAACTCCGAGGATGGGCACTTTGCCGGCCATGTGGCGAATCAGCGCAATCGAGATGCCGGCTTCCTGGGGCGTGCAGGGGCCCGGAGACAGCACAATCCGCTCCGGGTTGAGCGCCTCCACTTGCTCCGGCGTCAGCTCATCATTCCGGCGCACGACCACATCGGCCCCCAGCTCCCCCATGTACTGGACGAGGTTAAAGGTGAAGGAATCGTAGTTGTCGAGGACAAAGACCATCTGCCCATTCAGTTTAGTCCCCGGGCCTCAACACAGTTATCGGCTTGGGCTGTTTCGGCTGCCTGCATGGGCGCGCAGCGCTTCCGCCTGGACGGCCAGTCCTGCTATGCTTTGGGCGTCGGAGGTGCTCGCATGAAGCTCTTCGTCTCCGTTCTTGTTCTGGCCGCATCGACAGCCGCCGCCCCAACAGCTCTTCGCGCGCAGGAATATGTACCTCCGCAAAACTCCGCTCAGTCGGGCGTGGGCGTGGTCCGCATCGAGCCGGTCCCGGGCGGCCAGGCATCACCACAGCAGCTCGAGCAACTCAAAGCACTGGCGCTCACACAAAAAGAGGCTGAATCGCTCCTGTCGAACTCTCAAGCCGGGTGTCCGCTGATGATGACCAGGGCGCATCTCAACTGGCCGGCGAGCTACCTGCCGGTGACCAGCGCCGACAGAGTCACCGAGCCTAATCTGGCGCTGAGCTTCCAGAACCTGAGCGGCAAGCCGATCCGCTCGGTCAGCGTTACGGCGCGCATCCTGGCCAAGCGCAACATTTATGACCTCGATGCCGCGGCATTCGATTTGCGGCTCACGTTTTCCGGCGTGGATGCCGCAGACAAGGCAGCGGAACAGCTGCGCGAGATTCGCCTCCCGGCAAAAATGTACGCTTACGGTGTGACGCGGGTTTCGCTGGAACAGGTCATGTTCGCCGACGGCAGTTTCTGGATGACATCCCCGCGTAACAACTGCAGCCTGGATGTGAGAGGCAGCGGGGAGCGGGTCGAAGCGAAATAGGGACTCGACTCCAGGCGGCCTGCGGGCGGGTCACCGGCACATCTCAGCCTTCTCTCGCCCTCTCCACTGCGCGCACTACAGCCTTCGCCTTGTTGAGGCTCTCCTGGTACTCGTTTTCGGGGATTGAGTCCGCGACGATGCCGCCGCCGGCCTGGATGTAGCCCTTTTGGCCCTCCATCAGCAGGGTGCGAATGGCAATGCACGAGGTGAGGTTGCCGCTATAGTCGGCGTAGAGCACGGTTCCGCCATAAATGCCGCGGCGCGTCGGCTCCAGCTCTTCGATGATTTCCATGGCGCGGATTTTTGGCGCGCCCGACAGCGTCCCGGCGGGAAAACACGACCGCAACGCGTCCACCGCGCTCAGTTCCGGTCGGAGCTTGCCTTCGATATTGCTGACCAGATGCATGACATGCGAATAGCGCTCGACGAACATCAGATTTGTCACCTTCACCGTGCCATATTCGCTGACCCGGCCAACGTCGTTGCGGCCAAGGTCGACCAGCATTACGTGCTCGGCTCGCTCTTTTTCGTCGGTGAGCATTTCGCGCTCGGCGGCGAGATCCAGAGCTTCAGTTGCGCCGCGCGGGCGTGTGCCGGCAATGGGGCGGTATTCGATCCGGCGGCCTTCCACGCGGACCAGCATTTCCGGCGAGGAACCGACAATGTGCGCGGTTTCTTCCTTTGCGCTCTTTGAGCCGGGCTTTCTGCGCCCGAAGCGCAGGAAGTACATGTAGGGCGACGGATTGACAATGCGAAGCGCACGGTAAACAGAAAAAGGATCCACACCCGGGCGAACTTCGAAGCGCTGCGAGTAGACGACCTGGAAGATGTCGCCGGCGGCGATGTACTCTTTGGCGCGTTCGACCGCTTTCAGATAGGCCGGCTTTTTGGTGCAGGGAATGAAGCGCAGTTTGTCTGCGGGCCGGCGGGAGGAGAGCGTGGGCAGCGGATGGGCAAGACGCTTTTCCAGGCGGTCCAGGCGGCGCCAAGCGTCGGCATAGGCGGCCTGCGGTTTGTGCCGGCGCAAGTCCGCGGTGACGATGAGCAGGATCTCTTTCTTCACATGATCGAAGGCAAGCACCTCATCGAAAAACATGAGGCAGGCGTCAGGAAGGCCAAGGTCATCGGTGGTATCGACGGGCAGGCGCTCGATCTGGCGCACGACATCATAGGAAAAGAAACCCACGGCGCCAGCAGTGAAGGGAGGGAGGCCGGGAATACGCGCGGGCGTGTGGCCGTCGAGCGCCTCGCGAAGCACCGCGAACACGTCGCCGGTGACATTGCGCGTTTTGCCGTGCTCGGTGATCTCGATTTCCCTGCCGTGCGAAACGATGCGGCGGCTGGGCCGGATACCGATATAGGTGTAGCGGCCGAGACGTTCGCCGCCCTCGACGGATTCGAGCAGAAAGCACTCTGGCTCGGCTGCGGCGACCCGGAGGAAAGCCGAAACCGGCGTTTCGAGATCGGCGGTCAGGGTGCGATACAGCGGAACGAGGGAGTGGGTGCGGGAGAGGCGGAGGAACTCAGTGCGATCGGGATGCGAAGGCCGCATGGAAAACAGGTTACAGGGTGCAAAGACTAACCGCCGCCGATTCGTTTGGCGAACCGGCCGGAAGAGTATCATCGATTGCGCGTCAGAGTGGCGGCTCGGGCCGATTTGGCGCGGGTCTCGCGTGGGCCCATCCGTCTCTCGCAGGTCTGGCGCTTCCCGGAAATCGTCGTTGGGCTTCTGAGCATCAATAGTGCAGTTCAGAAATCTGCGCCGGGGCTCGAACCGCAGAGAAACTCACAATCTGGAAATTCTGACTGGTGGGATGTTATGGACACGAATGCGCATATCCGTCGCGATCATAAAGAACTGCTGGATAGCCTTGTGAGCGGCAAACTGCCGCGCAATCTAACCTGGAGCGCCGTTGTGGATCTGATCGGTCAGATCGGACAGGTTCAGCCGCATGGAAACGATGAGTTCACCTTCGTGGTTGGCTCGCAAAGGGAAGTTTTCAAGCGTGCCAGCACGCACAACCTGGAAGTGGAAGAGATTGCCCGTCTGCGCAGGTTTCTGCGGGAGGCTGAAGTTCAGGGGAAGCCCGCCGAGGCGCGGCCGCTGGGGCGCATGGTCGTGGTCATCGACCATCACGTGGCGCACATTTATCACGATACCGGTGGCACCCGTCCCGAGAACGAGGTTTCCGTCAAGCCTTATGATCCGTTCGGATTTCAACGTCACCTGATGCACCGCAAAGAGGCCCATTACCAGGGCGAGCGTGTTCCGGAGGAGGACTCCTGGTATGAAAAGATCGCCGGCGATCTGGCCCATGCCGAATCGATCGTGCTGATCGGCCATGCAACAGGGAAGAGCAATGCGGCCGTTTTCCTGAGCGAGTATCTGAAGGCCCATCATCCAGAAACGTTTCAGCGGGTTATCGCCACCGAGACGGCAGATCTGTCCGCGGTGACCGAGCCGGAAATCGAGCAAATCGCAAAGAAACATCTGGCACCGAGGGCGTGAAGGGTCCGACTCTGTTTTTTGACGAGCGCTCGCTGCCGCCGCTGCGGAATGGGTTGGCCCGCGCCTGGTTAGTCGCGAGCGACTAACTCGGAGAACTTTGTTAAGTCGATGTTGCCGCCGCTGACGACGCAGACAACTTTGCCAGGACCGCATTGGCCGCTGAGCCCCGCGGCGACTGCGCAGGCGCCCGCGCCTTCAGCGATGACTCGGTTGCGCTCGGCGACCAGGCGCATGGCCTGGCGCGTCTGCTCCAGCGTAGCGACGATGGAGCCGGCGAGGAGATGATGGGCCAGTAACCACATGCGGGGGAAGACCGACTTGCCACCGCAGCCGTCGACGAAGCTGGCCCGCCAGTTGGGAAATTTTTGCGGCGAGCCGGCGGCGAAGGAGACCGCCAGCGGAGCCGCGGTTTCAGGCTCGGCGGCAAAGACCCGGGCTTTGTGACCCCGAGCTTTGATGGCGGCAGCGATGCCGCACGACAGACCGCCTCCGCCGAAACCGGCGACGATCGAATCCACGTCGGGGAGATCCTCGATGATTTCCAGACCCACCGAGGCGTTGCCCGCGATGAAGGCGTCGTCTTCAAAGGGATGGACGAACGCGCCGTCCATGGCGGGATGGGCGCGTTCGGCGAGGGCCTGCCAGCACTGATCGTAGGAGGCTTTTACGACTTCGCCGCCGAGACGACGAACAGCCTCGAACTTGGCCTGCGGAGCGGCGTCGATCATAAGGATCCTGCACGGCACTCCGGCGCGGCGAGCGGCGAGAGCCACGCCCTGGGCGGCGTTGCCGGCGCTGACGGTCCACACGCCGCGGCGGCGCTCGGCTTCGGGAAGCAGGCGGACCGCATTCCAGGCTCCGCGAATCTTGAAAGAGCCGATGGGCTGCAGGCATTCGAGCTTGAGATAGATTTCCGCTGCGCCATCGTGGTTGAGTCTCACCAGCGGCGTGCGGATAGCAGCTTCGTACACGTGCTGCCGCGCCTCGTCGATGAGATGCGCTGGAATGTTCCTCTGCAAGGTTTGATCGACGAGTGGTGCTGGATGGGTTGGCATCGCGAAGTTCAATATACGCTTGTGCTGCGCGGCCTTTGAACATCGGGGCGTGCGATGACGAAGGCTGTGGGTTCAGAATTCGAGGCAAGGGGCGAGTGGGCTATGAAGCAGAAGAACCGATCGGTGCCAACCGATGTCGTGGTGGCGCACGTGGTGTACGAGGATCTGGCGAAGGCTATTCCGTGGCTGGAGCGCGCGTTCGGATTCAGCGAGCATTTCCGCTACGGCGATGGACCGAACGGGGCGCAAATGTATGCGGGCAATGCCGTCATCATGCTGAGCGAAGCCCGGCAAGGGCGCACGACTCCAGCAAAAGCGGGAGGATGGACGCAGGCGCTGACGATTCTTGTTGACGACGTAGACGGGCACCATGCGCGCACCAGGGCAGCGGGGGCGAAGATTGTCGAAGAGCCCCACGAGACCGAGTACGGCGAATATCAGTACGCGGCAGAGGATTTCGCAGGGCATTTGTGGATCTTTTCCCGACATGCGAAAGACCTCGCGCCGGAGGATTGGGGGGGGATCAGCCGTCCATGAGGGGTCGTGCTCCGCGTCTAACCGCGGGCTGGTGAATCGCGACACTCGCTCAGGGTGATGCCGTTCGCGGCACTTACTTCTTCAGCACGCGCAGATCGTCGCCGGTCATCTGTTTGGGCTGCTGTAGCCCGAGCAGGCCCAGGATCGTCGGAGAGATGTCGCGCAGCGAGCCTTCGGGCCGCAGGTTGAAGTGGCTCGCTTCCTCACTCACAAAGATGAAGGGCACCGGGTTGGTAGTGTGCGCCGTATGCGGGCCGCCGGTGGCGGGGTCGACCATTAGCTCCGCGTTGCCATGGTCGGCGGTGATGAGCCACGCGCCACCGCCGCGCTGCTTCATAGCCTGGTAGATGCGGCCGAGACACGCGTCGACGGTTTCCACTGCTTTGATCGTCGGCTCCAGCTTGCCCGAGTGGCCCACCATATCGGCGTTGGCGAAGTTGACGACTACCACGTCGAACGCGCGGTCGTTGATGGCATTCACCACAGTATCGGCGATGCCCGCAGCCGACATTTCCGGCGCAAGGTCGTAGGTGGCGACTTTTTGCGACGGGATGAGGATGCGGTCCTCGCCCGGGAACGGCGTCTCGATGCCGCCGTTGAAGAAGTACGTGACGTGCGCGTACTTCTCCGTCTCCGCCACGCGCAGGTTCCGGAGATTCGCCTGGGCCATCACGTTGGCCAGGATGTTTTCCAGCGGCTCCGGCGGAATGATGATGGGCAACGTGAAGTGCTTGTCGTACTGCGTCATGCAGACGTAGTGGAGCCCGGAGGGAATCTCGCTGCGGGGAATGGTCGCGTCCAGTTCTTCCCACGACTGCAGCTCGCGGCCGCCTTCTTTGCTGAGGCCGCTCGAGCGCGCGAGGACCCGCGTGATCTGCCGTCCGCGGTCCGCGCGAAAGTTGAACATGATGCAGACGTCTTCGTCGCGAATCACGCCGTTCGGCCGGCCGTGGTCATCTGTAACAACGAACGGCACAATAAACTCGTCGGTGATGCCGTTGTTGTAGGACTCCTTAATGCGCGCGATGGCGTCCTTGTGCGCGCCCCCCTCGGCTTGGCCTTTGACCATGGCGTCGAAGGCTTTCTTCTCCCGCTCCCAGCGGCGGTCACGGTCCATGGCGTAATAGCGCCCGGAGACCGATGCGATCTTGCCGCCGTATTCGCGCATCTTCTGCTCGAGGGCGGCAATATAACCCGCGCCGCTTGTGGGCAGAGTGTCGCGGCCATCCATGAAGGCGTGAACCAGGACCTTGTCGACGCCCTGCTGCTT
The DNA here is from genome assembly GCA_963788905.1 of uncultured Acidobacteriaceae bacterium. Classification (GTDB taxonomy): domain Bacteria; phylum Acidobacteriota; class Terriglobia; order Terriglobales; family Acidobacteriaceae; genus Palsa-343. The sequence continues at coordinate 450,168 of CAWBIO010000005.1, read as the reverse complement.
CGCCGCTTTCAGCAGCGCGTACAGATGCTCCTGGTGCGAGTGCACGCCGCCATCGGAGACGAGACCGAAAAGATGCAGCTGCGTTTTGCGCGCCTTTTGAGCGCCTCGATGATGACCGGATGCGTGAAAAATTCGCCGCTGGCGATCAGCGCATCGATGCGCGTGATGTCCATCTGCACGATGCGTCCCGCGCCAATGTTCAGGTGGCCGACTTCGCTGTTGCCCATCTGCCCATCGGGCAGGCCGACGAAATGGTCCGAAGCATGGAGCAGAGTGTTCGGGAATTCGCGGAGCAGTTTGTCGTATGTGGGCTTGCGAGCCAGCGCGATGGCATTGTTTTCAATCTGCGGGCGATAGCCCCATCCATCGAGGATGGTCAGAACAACCGGTTTGGAAATGGGCACGGATTCTCCTCTGAGCAATTCAAAGCCGCGCCCACGAAAATGCTCCAGCCGCGCAGCGCGAACTGCGCTCCCGAATTATCGCTGTGGCGCCGGCTGCGAATGCTCATCGTGATAGAGCTTCGCGGCTGCGTCAATCTCATCCTTGTGCCGGCGGATGACTTCGAACATCACCTGCTGGCCGAGCTCGGCCGCCGCCTGGCGGCCATCGCCAACGGCCGCGGGCATGACAGCCACCATGTGCTGTCCGGCGGTTGACTGATAGAAGGCAATGATGGCAGACGCGTCCTCCGTGGAGAGGCGTTGCTGGAAGGCGCGCACCATCGCCGCTTCGTAGTCCGCCGTGGCAAGGCTGCGCTGAATGTCATCCACCACATCGGCAGGCATGTAGGGCATCATCTGTTTCAGGTGCGGCACCATGCCATCCAGCATCTCGCGCCGCAATGTGTCACCGCCGGTCAGCGAGAGGATTTGATAGACCTGCTTCGCCGTCACCGGATGCGCGGGCGGCGGATTTTCACTGGCCGCGGCTGAACTGGCGCCGCTTCCCGGCTTGGCAACATTCGTGGCAGCCATGAGCGGCAGGGCAACCAAAAGAAGCGAGCCTCCTAAAACGAAACTCCCTGATTTGCGCATTTCGAGCCCCCTGGACATTCCACCGCGACCGCAACGCTGCGGCAACGGATACGACGTCTCGACATGGAGACACGAGTTGCGTTTCGCCGACGCCAGGCAATGCTCCAATTGAACCGCCTGTGCGGCAGTGTGGTCGTTAAGACTCCCTAATCGCCGTAGTTCACGGCCTCGAGGCCGAGGAACTCCGCTCCCTGTCCCAGCTCTTCTTCGATGCGCAGCAGCTGGTTGTATTTTGCGATGCGGTCGGTGCGCGAAGCCGAACCGGTTTTGATCTGCCCCACTCCGGTTGCGACGGCGAAATCGGCGATGAACGTGTCTTCGGTTTCGCCGCTGCGATGCGAAATGACGGAAGTGTAACCGTAACGGCGGCCCAGATCGATGGCCTCAAAGGTCTCGGTCACCGTGCCGATCTGGTTCAGCTTGATCAGGATCGAGTTGCCCACGCCTTCCTCGATGCCTTTCTGAATAAGATCCGTGTTGGTGACGAAAATGTCGTCGCCGACCAGCTGAATTTTCTGGCCCAGTTCGCGGGTCAGAATCTTCCAGCCCTCCCAGTCGTTCTCCGCAAGGCCGTCTTCGAGCGAAACGATGGGGTACTGGCGAATCCAGTCGGCGTAAAAGGCCACCATCTCTTCGCTGGTCCTCTCGCTCTTGTCGCCCTTCTTGAAGACGTACTTCTTCTTCTCCTCGTCGAAGAACTCGCTCGATGCGGGATCGAGCGCGATGGCCACCTCTTCACCAGCTTTGTAGCCGGCCAGCTGAATCGCCTCGAGAATCACCTCAATGGCTTCGGTGTTCGACTTGAGCGACGGCGCAAAACCACCCTCGTCGCCCACCGCGGTGTTGTACCCTCTCTTCTTCAGCACGCCCTTCAGCGTATGGAAAACTTCCACGCCCCAGCGCAGCGCATCGGCAAAGCGCTCGGCGCCGACCGGCATGACCATGAATTCCTGGAAGTCGACGTTGTTGTCGGCATGTGCGCCGCCATTGAGGATGTTCATCATCGGCGTCGGCAGGATGCAGGCGTTCACGCCGCCCAGATAACGATAGAGCGGAATGCCCAGCTCGCCAGCCGAAGCGCGGGCCGCCGCCATCGAGACCGCGAGGATCGCGTTGGCGCCGAGCTTGCCTTTGTTATCCGAACCGTCAATCGCGATCATGGTGGCGTCGAGCAGCCGCTGATTCGTCGCGTCCATACCCTTCAGCTCTGGCGCGATGATGCTCTTCGATGTTGTCGACGGCCTTTAGCACACCCTTGCCGAGAAAGTGCGTCTTGTCGCCATCGCGCAACTCCACGGCTTCATGCTCGCCCGTCGATGCGCCACTGGGCACGATGGCGCGCCCCGTCGCACCGCTCTCCAGCACCACATCGGCTTCTACCGTCGGGTTTCCACGTGAATCCAGAACTTCCCGAGCGCGAATCGCAGCGATTTCCGTCATCTTGTTCCTCGTAATATGGTGCTGCAGGCGATCCTTGAGTTTGAGGCGTCGATCGACGCGAATTTCTTCGCCGGTGGACGTGCCGATAGCTTCAAGCAAGGTCATGGGCTGACCTACTTTCTTCGTTCTGATGGAGGGTGCAAGCCAGATTCTAGCAAAGCGAAATCAACAGCAACGGTGATTCACATCACTGAAAACCATTGAGAAGAGGCGCGTGGCCGCGAACGCTGACACAGATTGCTGTGGTTATGGTGCAATTTCCGATTCACGTCATGTTGGCCATGTTCGTTCAGGGCGGATCGAGCGGGAGCGAGCGCCCGGACCCGCATCGGCTAATACGATGAGCCCTAAGCTCTACCCGGCAAAAGGCGGAATCGATGGCGATCACAATCCTGCGTCTCGGATCTCCACGCAAAGCGAATGAAGGCCTGCGTCTCGGCACTGTCCGCCGCCCACCGCGCGGCGTACCGAAGGCGGACTTCGCAAAGCGCGACTTCTACGATGTGTGGCTGCCCAACCTTTCGCCCAGCGAGCCACTGCTCAAACAGGCGCAGCAGGCGTTGCGCGAGGGCCCGGAAAACGAAGCACGTGCCTGGCGCGCTTTCGAGCGCAAATTCCGCGCCGAAATGAAACAGTCCGACGCCTCGCGGCTCCTCGACCTCCTGGCCGCGCTCTCCCACCACACAAACTTCTCTCTGGGTTGTTACTGCGCCGACGAAACCCGCTGCCATCGCTCCGTGCTGCGGAAATTGCTGGAGCAGCGCGGCGCCGATGTCGTCTGAGAGTGCGGGTCCGCTGCCCCTGAAGTTGCACCTGGGCCGGATGCCGGCCCTCTTATAATGGGTTCCTTATGGAGCCGGTCCCCCGCCACCAGTGTCTGATTTACGATGGTCCCCCGTCCCAGCATTTGAAAGCCCTGGCTGCCGTAACCCGCGAAAAGCTCGATCAGAACCGCCGCTGCCTTTATCTGAACAGCGTGCCGATGGTCGCCGGCATGCGCTCCTACCTTGCCGCCGCGGGCGTCGACGTCGAAAAGGCGATGCGCAAGGGCAATCTGGTGCTGGTCTCCGAGCAGCAGCATCTGGTCAACGGCAGGTTCGATGTGGATCAGATGATGCTCATGCTCGAGCAGGCCCTCGCCGCCGCGCTGCGCGATGGCTACGCCGGCCTCTGGGCCACCGGCGATATGACCTGGGAGATGGGCCCCCAAAGAGACTTCCTGAAGCTGGTCGAATATGAGTGGCGACTGGAGAAGTTCTTCGCCGGCCATTCTGAGCTGAGCGGCATCTGCCAGTACCATGCCAGCACGCTGCCGCGCGAGACAATACGGCAGGGGCTCATCGTGCACCCATCCATCTTTGTTAACGAGACTCTCTCGCTGATCAACCCGCATTACATCCGCCCGGAGGCATTCACGCAGGAGATGGATCGAAATCCAAAGGTCGACGCGGCTGTGACACGGCTCCTTCGGCCGCACGGCCTCGATTAACCCCCGCTTGCCTCGCTGAGCCAGCCGCGTCCAATATGGTGGATATCCCGAGGTTGTGCCATGCGCCGCCGGACCGCCTGCTTTCTCCTCCTGTTCCTCGCTGCCGGATTCTTCGCCGCCCGTCTTTACGCTCAGGATCGAGACGACCCACTCACCGAGGATGAAATCCAGCAGATCCGCGACAACAAAACCAATCCCAACGAGCGCATCAAGTTGTATGAGAAGTTCATTGACCAGCGCCTCGACGCCATCAAACAGCTTGCGGGCCCCGGCAAGTCGGCGAACGAAAAAGACCAGATCCACGACAAGCTCGAGGAGTTCACCCGCCTGTGCGACGAGCTGCAGGACAACCTCGATACCTTCAACGAGGCGCACGCCGACATTCGTAAGTCGCTCAAGGATCTGGTGCCGGATATCGCCAAATGGCCGGAGGAGCTCAAGGTCGTGGGTACGGATCCGAGCTACGACTTCGCGCACAAGACGGCGCTTGAGGCAGCCAGGAGCGCGGCCGACCAGGTGCATCAGCTGACGCTCGAGCAGAACGTCTACTTCGACGCCAACAAGAAGGCACGCGGCACCAACGGCAACGGCCCGAGCTAAGACAGAAGCCCAGGCATCCTTTACGCGCCTCGTCTGCATCACAAGCATGTGCCGAGCGCGTGGGCGGCGAAGTGCGCACTCTAATCCTGGGGAATAATACATCGTGGGTTTACTCGCAAGTCAGCCGCTTACCGCTCCGCCTGTTCCGCCGCCGCTGCCTCCGTTCCTTCGTAAGTGGTCGCCTCAAAATACTCAGCTTGCCTCCTGCGCTGTCCACGATCACCTCGCGCTCATCTACGATAATCAGGAAGAGCAGCTCGACATCATTGTTCCCTTCCTGCGTCTCGGCATGGAGCGAGGCGAAAAAAGCGTGTTCATCGTTGACGACACGAATCCCAGCTCCGTGATTGCCGCCATGGAGCGGCACGGCGTCGATGTCGACGGCGCAACAGCAAACGGCGCGCTCGCCATCGTCACCAAGCACGACGCCTACCTGAAGAACGGCGACTTTGATCCGGACTGGATGATCGGCTTTCTGGCTGAGGCCGTGGAAGAGGCAAAGAAAGAAGGCTTCACCGCCGTACGTGCCTCAGGCGAGATGACCTGGGCTCTCGGCCCAGCCGGCCACGCCCACAACCGCCTCACCGACTACGAATGCCGGCTGAATACCTTTTTCCCCGAGTACGACATGGGCGGCATCTGCCAGTACAACCGCCGCCGCTTTCGTCCCGAGACCCTGATGCACGTCATCCACACCCATCCCCGGCTCGTCTTTAAGGGCGAAGTGTGCGAAAACCCCTACTATATTCCAGCCGATATTCTTCAGGGGTCCGTCGCTGCCTCGGAAGATCCGGTGCGCCGCCTGCTCGAAAGCCTGGCCGAGAATACCCGGCTGCGGCGCCGCCTCAGCGCGGAAACCGAAGCTCTGCGCCGCTCTGAGAAGCTGGCTGCCGCCGGGCGCATGGCCGCCACTATCGCCCACGAAATCAATAATCCCCTTGAGGCCGTCGTCAACCTCTGGTACCTGCTCGGTCAGGAGAACCTCTCGGCAGAGGGACGCACTTATCTGGAAACGATGGGCAAAGAGCTGAATCGCGTCTCCCATATCGCCAAACAGACCCTCGAGTTCTATCGCAACGGCACCACGGCTGGTCCTGTCGATCTGGCCGCGGTCATCGACGAGACCACGCAGCTTTTCTCGCGCCGGGCACAGGCGCAGGGTGCCGCGATCCGCGTCGAGCACCTCGGGCGCGGCGGCTTTTACGGCGTGGCCGGCGAGATGCGCCAGCTCTTTGTGAACCTTATCGTCAACGCTCTGGAAGCAGGCGCCTTCAACATCCGCATCCGGACCTCCCGAGGCTACGATTGGCGCGATCCTTCGCGCCGCGGCCTGCGCATCACCGTCGCCGATGACGGTACCGGAATTCCTCCTGCCGTCGTTGCAAAAGTATTCGAGCCGTTTTTCACCACCAAAGAGCAGAAAGGCACCGGCCTGGGCCTGTGGGTCAGCCGGGGAATCGTCGAGAAGCACGAAGGCGCGATCTCAATGCGCAGCAGCACCCGCTCTGGCCATAGCGGAACCGCCTTTTCAATCTTTCTGCCGACAGACTAGCCCCGCGAGCAACTCCGTCACCGGACACACAACAGAGCCACCGTTGCGTCGTCACTCTGGATGCCCGCACAGAAACCATTCATCGCGTCAAGGATCGAACGAACCGCCTGGTCTGCGGATTGGCCTGACGCGGCCCTTGCGGCCTGGAGCAGTCCCTCGACGCCCCATTCCTCGCCACAAGGACTGACCGCCTCGGTCACACCGTCGGTGTAAGCCAAGATCCGGTCGCCGGGATGCACCCGCACTTCCCGCTCCTGCCAGCCAGCGTCAGGGAACAATCCCACCGGCGCTCCGCTCGGCTCCAGCCACTCGATCCCGCCGTCATGGCGAAGCACAACCGGGGGATTATGACCGGCGTTCACATACCGCAGCGTGTGTGCCCCTTGATCCAGCACAGCATAGAAAAGCGTGGCATAGCGATCGGCCGGCGACGAGGCGCAGGCCTGCGCATTCACCACCCTCAGGAGCGACGCGAGATCGTCCCCCGTGAACACAACAGCGGTGCGCAGCGACGCCTGCACGCTGGACATCATCAGCGCGGCAGCCACCCCTTTGCCGGAAGCATCGCCCACCAGCATCGCCAGCTGACCGCCGGCTTGGCAGGAGAAATCGTAGCAATCTCCTCCCAGAGCGCGCATTTGGCGGCAGCTCGCGGCGTAGTCCACCCGGCAATCGTTCCGGGCCCAACCCCGCATGAATCGCTCCTGCACAGAACATGCCTGCATCCAGTCCTGGCTCACATCCACCACCATCTCGTCGGTCGTCATGGTCCTGCCCTCCACTTGTAAGTCGGTCCAGCCGGCGCCATTTCGACAGCGAAACCCAAAATCTCCGGCAAAATCTTTTTTTGCCAGGCATGTCGAGAATTCGATCCCAGGTCCGACTACCCAGTGAAAGCGCAAAACGGAGGCCAGGATCAGGCTCCACGATGCAGAACACACACAGAAAGTTCGGAGGAGAAGCGATGACAGACTTAACGCCGTATCTTTTGTTTGACGGAAACTGCAAACAAGCCATGGAATTCTACAAATCCTGCTTCGGCGGGGAACTGACGCAGATCCTGGTGAAGGACTCTCCCCTTAAAGACGCCATGCCCGCATTTCAGCAGGAGAAGATCCTCAATGCGCGTCTGACCAACGGGAACATCAAGCTCTCGGCATCGGACTGGCTGATGCCGGATCGCACACCGGTCCCAGGCAATACCGTTTGCCTGTATCTGCGCGCCGGAACGTTCCAGGAACTGAGCGCGCTCTTTGCCCGCCTCTCCGAGGGAGGAAACGTGACCGACCCCCTGAAAGAAATGTTCTTCGGCACCTATGGCGCACTCAACGACCAATTTGGCGTCCGGTGGATGTTTCAATCCAATTCGGGCAGTTAGGTCCGGGCTTTTAGCCAAAACACATTCCATCTCGAGCGATAACGAGCAAAGGAGAAGAGGCGTGAAATACATTCTTTTGATGTCCGGCACAAAAGCGGGCGCTGCAGGCTATCAAAGCTGGGCGCAGAGCGACCGCGACAGGCACATGCAGGCTTTAGGCGCTGTGGTGAAGGATCTGACCGAGACCGGCGAGTTTGTCGCCACCCAGCCCCTGGCCGATCTGAAGGAAGCCAAAGTCGTCCGCGGCGAAAAGAACAGTTTGCCCGTGACCGATGGCGTCTTTCCCGAGGCGAAGGAATTCCTCCTGGGCTACTGGATCGTCGACGTCGCCACGCCCGAACGCGCTTACGCCATTGCGGGCAGGATTTCGGCGGCGCCCGGGCCCGGAGGCGTTCCCACCAATGTGCCGATCGAGGTACGGCAGTTCGTAGAACCCAGAACTGCCCCGCGGTGAGCCGCGCTCCCGAAGCGTGAAAATGCTCGGTAACCAGACCAAAAGGAGAGGATCATGAAATACATTTTGATGATGAACACGATGCGGGCTGGAGCAGGCGTTCCGGCCTGGGCAAAGGCCGACCTGCAGGCGCACATCGCCTTCATGCACAGCCTCAATCGCGACCTGCGGGACTCCGGCGAGTTTGTTTCGGCCGAAGGTCTTTCGTTTCCCGATCAGGCGCGGTTGGTGCGGGCCGGCAGAGACGGTGTTCCCATTACCGACGGAGTCTTCCCCGAGTCCAAGGAGTTTCTCGCCGGTTTCTGGATCGTGGACGTGGACAACTCGGAGCGGGCCTACGCGATCGCGGCTCGCGTGTCGTCAGCTCCCGGGCCCGGCGGAGCGCCCCTGTACCTGCCGATTGAAGTGCGTCCCATCATGAGCGCGCCCCCTTCGGAGATGGTGTGACGGAAGCCGCGCAAACAAGCGGTTGGGGTCCTGAGTCGGAGCACCTGCTTCGCGAACTTGCGCCGCAGGTGCTCGGCGCGGTCACCCGCCGCTTTCGCGACTTTGCCTCTGCCGAAGACGCAGTCCAGGAAGCGATGCTGGCCGCCTTCCGGCAGTGGCCCGGCGAGGGCATTCCCGAGAATCCGCGCGGATGGCTGATCCAGGTGGCCTCGCGGCGGATGACCGACATGGTGCGCAGTGAGATCGCGCGCCGCGAGCGCGAGACCGTCATTGCTGTCGACGAAACCGCCATCGCGCCGACTGAGGAGATGGACGAGATCGAGGCCGATATGGATCCCCAGGACACGCTCATTCTGCTCTTCATGTGTTGCCATCCGGCGCTCAGCGCGCCTTCGGCGATCGCGTTGACGCTGCGTGCGGTGGGCGGCCTCACGACCGCTGAGATCGCCAATGCATTTCTGGTCCCCGAAGCGACCATGGCGCAGCGGATCAGCCGCGCCAAACAAAGCATCCGAATATCGAAAGTTCCATTTCGCGCGCCCGCTCCGCAGGAGCGCGTGGAGCGCCTGCCCGCCGTCCTGCGCGTGCTCTACCTGATCTTCAGCGAAGGATATGCAAGCAGCATCGGCGCGCAATTGCAGCGTCTCGATCTCGCCCGCGAGGCCATCCGGCTCGCCCGCGCGGTGCGGGCTCTGCTTCCCGAAGACGCCGAGGTCGCCGGGCTTCTCGCGCTTATGCTGCTCACCGATGCCCGCCGCGTGGCGCGCACCGGCCCTGATGGCGAGCTTATCCCGCTTGACAAACAGGACCGCAGTCTGTGGGACCAGGCCGAGATTGCTGAAGGAACTGCCCTGCTGACACTCGCCCTCTCCAAAGGAACTGTGGGACTCTACCAGCTGCAGGCGGCCATCGCCGCCGTGCACGACGAGGCTCCCCGTGCCGACGATACCGACTGGCCGCAGATCCTGGCTCTCTACGAATTGCTGCAGAGCGTCTCCCCAGGTCCCATGGTGACGCTGAATCACGCCATCGCCGTCGCCATGGTGCACGGCCCGGCACGCGGACTTGAGCGTCTCAAGGCTCTCGACAGCGACGAGCGTCTGAAAGACCACTACCGCCTCGATGCCGTGCGCGCCCACTTGTTCGAGAAGCTTGGAGATCCTGAGAAGGCCGTGCAGCACTATCGCGCAGCCGCAGCGCGAACCACCAGCCTTCCGGAACAGAATTACCTGATGACCCAGGCTGCCCGCCTCGGAGAGACTCGCAAAGAGCCTTAGCCAGGCGCCTTTTTTCTGGATCAAACCTGCAGTCGCCTGAATCCATTCACGGGAGAAACCGGATGGCGCACAACCTCGACGAGAGCATTGCCCTTCTTGAACGCACGCCCGCGGCGCTCGACGCCTTGCTCCGTGGCCTGCCAGAAATCTGGACCCAGCGCAACGAAGGCACGACTCCTGAAGGCCAACCGACGTTCACCGCACGCGATGTGGTGGCCCACCTGATCCATGGCGACCGAACCGACTGGATCCCGCGCGCGAAGCACATCCTCGCGCTCGGCGAGTCCGAGCCGCTTCCGCCCTTCCACCGCTTCGGCCACGTGCGCGAATCCGAAGGAAAAACGCTTGACCAGCTGCTCGACGAATTCACTGCGGTGCGTGCCAAGTGTCTTGCCCAGTTGCGGGCCCTGAAGCTCACCCCCAAAGATCTGGAACTGCGCGGTCAGCATCCCGCCTTCGCATCCGTTACGCTCGCCCAGCTTCTGGCCACCTGGGCCGCACACGACCTGACTCATCTGCACCAGATCGCGCGCATCATGGCGCATCAGTACCGCGAAGCCGTCGGACCCTGGCAACGCTATCTGGGCGTGATGCACTGCAATGGCCACAGCGCCCAGGCCTGATCGGCGCCTGATACCGCCCCCCGTTTGCCCTCCTGGGCTTACGGCTGCCGCGCCGCGGCTTTGCGCGCAGGAGACGGAATCCCCGAGGCTCCCACCGGCCCTGCCTCCAGAAGCGCCGCAACCTCCTCTGCGGGAAGCGCCGCGCTGACCCAGAATCCCTGCATGGCGTCGCAATCGATGGCCCGCAGGAAACTCACCTGTCTTGACGTCTCCACGCACTCGGCCACGACGCGCATATTCAGGCTTTTCGCCATGCGCACCACCGCCGTCGTGATGGCTTCGTCGTCGCGGTCGGTTCCGAGACCGCGAATGAACGAGCCGTCAATCTTGAGTTTCCGGACCCGGAACTGTTTGAGGTAGCTGAGGCTGGAGTAGCCTGTGCCGAAGTCGTCGATGGCCAGCGTCACACCCATCTCTCGCAGTTCTTCCAGAACCGGCTGCAGCATGTCGGCGTTGGAGAGCAGAAGGCTCTCGGTCAGCTCCAGTTCCAGCGCCCTGGCGGGGAGGCCGGCATCGCTGAGCGCGCTCCGGATGAGACGGCAAAAGCCCTCCTGGCGGAACTGCAGCGCCGACACGTTCACCGAAAGAGGCGGGATGCGGCGTCCCTGGTCGCGCCATTGGCCGAGCTGCGCGCAACCGGCGCGCAGCACCCATTCGCCGATAGACAGAATCAGGCCGCTGCTTTCCGCCACCGGAATAAACTCGCTCGGCAGCACCACGCCCCGTTGCGGATGCCGCCAGCGCAGCAGAGCTTCCAGACCGGTGACCCGCCCGGAGGCGATCTCCACCTGCGGCTGATACACCAGGAAGAACCGCTCCTCTTCAAGGGCGGCGCGCAGGCCGTTCTCCATGGTGAGCTGCGCCACGGCCCGGGTGCTCATCTCCTCGGCAAACATGCGCACCTTGTTCGAGCCTTCGTCCTTCGCGCAGTACATGGCCGCGTCGGCATTCCGGATCAGCGTCTCCGGATCGCTTCCGTCCCCGGGAAATACGCTGATGCCGATGCACCCTCCGGTGCTGAGCACGCGGCCCTGAACCAGAAATGTCTCCTCCATCGCGTTCACCATGCGCCGGGCGGCGTCTTCGGCCTCACGGTCCTCTTTCAGACCGGCCAGCATGATGAGGAATTCGTCGCCGCCGACTCGAGCTACGGTGTCCTGTTCGCGGGCGCACTGCCGCAGGCGCTGGGCGACCGCCTTGAGCATCTGATCGCCAACCGAGTGCCCCAGCGAGTCGTTGATGTTCTTGAAGCGGTCCAGGTCGAGAAACATCACCGCCACCCGCTCCTGTTTTCTGCGTGCGCCGGCCAGCGCGTTTTCCAGCCGGTCCATGAAGAGGGCCCGGTTAGGCAATCCGGTGAGCGCGTCGTGCCAGGCAAGGAAATGCACCTGGGCTTCGATCGCCTTGCGGTGGGTGATATCCTCCGCCGTCCCCTCGAACATGACGAGGGCGCCCCGCTCGTCGCGGATGGCGCGCAGATTGACCATCACCCAGAAGCGGCTGCGATCCCGGCGGTAGAGTTCCACCTCGGCCCCGCGAACAATTCCCTCCTCAGCCGCGGTCTGGCACAGCTCCTGGATTCGCTCGGGCATGACAAACAGCTGCGCGGCCGCGTTGGTCACTTCCCGCAGCAGATCTTCCGGAGAATCGTAGCCGTGCATTTGCGCAAAGGCCTGGTTGATGCTCATCGGGCGTCCGTCGGGTGTGTGCTGGAAGATTCCAATGACGGCGTTGTCGAAGATGGCCCGGTATTTTTCCTCCGCGCGCTCGGCCGCCTCCTGCATGCGCTGGCGTTCGGTGACGTCATAGGCCGCCACCAGCAAGGCGTCGGCTCCGCGGAACTCAAGATCGTGACACACAATCTCCACATCGATCAGGGTTCCATCCTTGCGGCGATGTTTCCAGACAGAGCGTTGCTGCAGGCCGGTGTGGCGCGCGCTCAGGTCGCGCATGAGATCGGGTATGGTCTCTTCGGGGCGAATCTGGACGAGGGTCATGCCCAGAAATTCCTCTTCGCTGTACCCGTATTGGGCAATGGCCGCGCGATTGACCGCGAGAAAACGCAGGCTGTCGCGATCGAAGACCCACATGGGGATCGGATTGCACTCGAAGAGCAGGCGGTACTGCGCATCCGGCATGTGCCCGGTTTCGGGCGCGCATCCCCACTGCATCATCGCGCACATACCTCGGCCCCTCCTCTGCTCCGGTTTCGCGATCATTCCCGCCCCAGGGCGCACCGAAAACGGCGCGGGCAAACTTCTCCCAGTCCGTCCCTGGTCAGAGCACTGTTTCCGTCATCGACCGCTTTTCAGCGGCCTTCGAGGGTGCGTTGCAAACAGAGACAGACCAGCGACAGGTTACTGGCGGCACGGCGATGCCGACAGATTACCGGTGAGCCTGCGGGGAAGAGATTGGACTTGACGGGAAGGGGACGGACTACTCCCAGAGAGAGCCCTCGGGGCGGAAACGGCGGGCGACCGCGCGGAGCGCGAGTCCGATACCGATAGCAAGAAGAAGGCGCCAGTACATGTGGTTTCCGTCCTGGAGATACAGTAGCGCGCATGGGCTGCGGTGTTGATGCCCTGGCGGTGGGATTACCGTTCCCAATTTAGCGATAGTGAAACAGTAACCCTGTTACAACAGTGATAAACAGGGGCCAGCCTCTCAAAACGACCCGCCGGTGACGCTCCCCACAGCGAAGACCCGCGATTACGAGTAGTCTGTCGGCATATGGAGAGAGGAGCCACGGCAAGCAGAAGTGGCGTGCCGGCCAGCGGGCGGCCGCGAAAGGCGGACCCCGCCATCTACTCTCAGATCCGGCGGCAGGCGCTGGAGGCTCGGCTGCCCAGGATAGCGCGCGGCGCCGTACATGTGGTGCTGATGGACTGGCATGTCGATAAAGGCACAGTGACGGTCATTGCCTCGGCAGACGGGACGGCCAGCGTATTCCTGAGCAGCGGCGGACGATTCATGGGCGGAAGCGAGCAGGTGCCGGCGATCCGGGAGGCGGCTCTGCACGCGGTTTCTCTGGCCACAGGCCTGCTGCTGCATTTCGAGCGGACCGAAACCACCCCGCTGCCTTCGCTGGGCGATGTGACCTTTTACCTGACCACGGCCGCGGGGGTGTACCGGGCGGTGGCGGCAGAAGTAAAGTTGCGCGCCGGGGCCGATCCTCTCGCCGGACTGGGCGGCGCCATGCAGAAGATCGTCCGCGAGTACCGGATGTATTTCCCCAAACACCAGCCGGCACCCAGCAGCCAATAGACAGCAACCAGCAGAAGGCATCCAGCGATCAGCGGTCAGTCCGTAGTTTTGCTGGAAGCTCGCAACTGGAAACTGGCGGCTGGCGGCTACTTCGCGATGGCCTCCAGCGTGGACGCGGCGCGGTTGATCGCATCCGTGAGAACCGACATTTGCGACTGTGCCCGTGACAAGTCTTTGGCGTCGATGGCCTCGTTGACCCCCGGGATCACCACCGCTGCATACCCGGTGTATTCGCCTGGCGCGTAGATGGTGTGTTTGAACCAGGGACGATTCGGGAGTCCGGGTTCAGAGAGGAAGTCTTCTTCCACCTGGCGAAGCTGAGTGTTGAGCGCGGCCAGCGCCTGTGTAGAACCGCCGCCGGCGTGGAGTTGTTTGTCTTTCACCTGTTCAGCCAGCGAAGTGAATTTTTCAGCCGCGGCCTTCGCCTGGGCGAAGTCAATTCCGGAGAGGCCGGCATCCGCGGCCTTTTTCTGCGCGCTATCGAGGTACGATGTCAGTTCCTTCCCGTAGGTGACGTAGTCATAAGGGAGCACGTCGGCATCGGCCATGTGGAGAACTTCGAGGCCGAAGACGCGCGCCATTTCCTGTTCATAAACAAAGGTGGGGTCAGCGTTCATCGTGAACCAGGCATAGTTGTCGAACACGGAGTGGTAAACGCCGTAAGGTCCGCCCGATCCGATATCGGTGGAAGGCACGCCGAGGTGCTGGATGAACGGCGTGAAGTCGGAGCCGGAGCCGAGGTCGCCAATGTTGACGTCGTTGTCGACGTGGGCGTTGCCGCGCGCGCCGTGCTCATCAACGCCGTTGCCGCGGCGGCGCGATTGCTCCTGCTGCGATTTCTTCCACTGCTCGTAGACGGTGCCGCCTTTGGGGCTGGGCACGTCTTTCGCGACCTCGCGCACAAACTCCTTGAGGGAAGGAACGGCGGAGGCTTCGAAGTTAGGGCCGGAGACACCAACGTCGGTGTTGAAGTAGGCGACTGCGTGGGCCAGTTGGCTGGCGTGGTCTTCGGCCCATTCGGTGGAACCGATCAGGCCTTCTTCTTCAGCATCCCAGGAACAGAAGACGATGCGGCGCCTGGGCTTCCAGCCTTGTTTCAGCAGGACGCCGACGCCGTGCGCGGCTTCAAGCATCGCGGCAGTGCCGGAGTTGGGATCGACCGCGCCATAAACCCAGGCGTCGCGATGATTGCCGGCGACAACCCACTCATCAGGAAAGTCGGTTCCGTCGACCGTGCCGATGACGTCCCAGATGGTCGAGTATTCGTAGTCCATCTTGAGCAGCAGGTGGACCTTCACGCCGGGGCCGACGTGATAGGTGAAGGGCAAAGCGCCCTGCCACTCACGCGGTGCATCGGGTCCGCCAAGATGTTCGAGGATCGGCGAGGCATCGTGATAGCTGAGCGGCTCAGAAGGAATCTTCGGAAGACTGACGACGTCCTCGGGCTTCAGCCGTTGTGACTCAGGCAGGTCGGGGCGCGAGGCAATACCTGGCGTGAGCGCGTCGCCAGGATACTTGAACATGAACTGCACCGACCCGCGCTGCACCGCGGTCGAGGGACGATACGGCCCATGCGGATAGGGATCGCCGCGGTAGTAGCCATCGTCAGCAGGATCGGAATAAATGAGGACACCAGCTGCGCCGTACTCCTGAGCGATGTAGACCTTGACGCCGCGGAAATTGCCCCCGTAACGGCAGAGGACGATCTTGCCGTGGAAGTCGACGCCCAGGTCTTTGACCTTCTGAAAGTCTTCCGGGCGGCAGTAATTGGCGTAGACGACTTCACCGGTGACGTCGCCGGAGGGCGAGGAGCCATTGAAAGCCGGCGTGACGCGCGGGTCGTTCTGAAACGGATCGTTGCCCTCGACGTGCTCCGGGACGGGTCCGGTCATCAG
Organism: uncultured Acidobacteriaceae bacterium; assembly: GCA_963788905.1. GTDB lineage: Bacteria > Acidobacteriota > Terriglobia > Terriglobales > Acidobacteriaceae > Palsa-343. The sequence continues at coordinate 434,712 of CAWBIO010000005.1, read as the reverse complement.
CAGCTTGCCGTCGGCGTCCCAGGCCTCCACTTTGACCTCTTTCGGCATGTTGAGCCACGCCTTGTACGGAACGATGGAGGTTTCAAGGCCGGCTTCGCGGAATTTTTGCGCGACGTATTCGGCGGTCTTGTGGTCTTCGGGCGACGCGGCGATGTGCGGCTCCGCGGTCAGCGTCTTCAACTCTTCGCCGGCGAGTTTGGCATCGGGAACTGCGAGGAAGGTCTGGTCCGTGTGAGCTTCTTCGGCGGCGAAATCTTTGTAGCCGAAGACCGAGCCTGAAGAGGTCGCAGTGGAAGAGGTCTGCGCAACAAGAAAGACAAGGGCAGAGAGAAGGAAAGATGCGAACAGGGCGGGGACGCGCGAGGGCATCAGGGCTCATCTCCTGAGGGGCGGGAATCGACCACGGTGTGGCTGCCGGACATCGGGAATTACGGCGGTTACATACTCCCGAAGTTCCGAAATCCTCTTCGATCATAGCGAATCGAGGACGCACGGATTTGCAGAGCGCCCGGAGTTCATTCCGTTGTTCAGGACGAAAAGAAAAGCCCCGGCAAAGCCAGGGCTTCAGGGAATCGCTGAACTGCTTAAGCGTGCGTGTGCTCCGCTTCCTGTTCTTCGTCGAGGCCGTGGCGGCGCAGAAGAGTTGGAAGGTTCTGCGAGAACGCCGAACGCGGCATGACCAGGTCGCAGCCGGCTTCCAGAGCCTTGGCCTTGAGGTCGCCCTGCAGATGCGACAGGAAACCGATGACCGAGGTTCCCTTCTTCAGCTTGTTCTTGATCTTCGGGATCAGCGTTAGTGGTTTGGCCCCGCTGTTGTTGAGGTCGAAGACGATCAGCGACGGGCGCTCTTCCTCCGGACCCTCGGTGATCTTCGCGATCGTCTCAGGGTCGTTCTTCACGAAAGCCACCTTGATGCCGAGTTTCTTCGCCGCCTCGTTGATCTTGGCGAAGAAGAACAGGTCTTCGATGAAGAAGAAGATGCGGATCGGCGCGTCTTCGCGGATAGGCGGCGGTGGCGGCTCCCAGGCGGCCTGCTGCTCCGCGTAGTAGCCGTTGCCGTTCACGTTGCCGTTGCGGAACTCGATGGTCGAGGGGGGCGAATCGGCGACGTTGCCGTTCACTGCGCGGTAGCTGTGGTCCATGGGACCGACAAAAACGCGCTCGCGGCGCTGCTTGTTGCGCCGGCGGCCCCCGCCACCACCCTGGCCATTGCCATTGCTGAAGAAACGGGTCTGGCTGGAGGGTTGGGGTTTGGGCTGCTTCGGCTTGTATGCCTGCGGCTGCGGGTTCTGGGGCTGCGCCTGGTTCTGCGCCTGGCCGTTGGCCTGTCCGCCCTTGTTCCGCTTGCGACGGCGACGCCGACGACGGCCGCCGCCTCCTTCACTATGGCTTTGACCCTGATGGGCCGCCTGAGCCGGGCCTGAATTCTCGGCCTGTGGCTGGTTTTGCTCTGTTGTCATGCCTGCACTTCCTGGTGCGCTGGACTGTCTGTTTCTGGCTCCCGTTTTCTTGTCTCCTGGCTTATAGTCGCAGCGCCTGAGGGACCGGCGACACGCTGACTCGCCTGGAGTCAGGAACAGAGGATAAGGTTTAAACTCCGGCCTACGACCTCGACAGCTAACGCGGAGATGGCCGAAAGATTCATGCTGCTACGCGACACATCGAATCCGGGTTCCCGGGTACCTGAGGAGTGAGACGGGGGAACACAACCGACTGCCGCGCGATCAACGGAACGAACTCGTAGTTGCCGTCTGATTCCGATTCAACCTTCACAACCGAGTGCTTTCTCCACTTGACGGCGCACGCGACGACGGAGAAAGCTTCCCAGTGATGATTCCTGACTCTCGAGAATGGCGGCGAGCCTCGCGCAAAACCGGCGTGGCATCAGCCGCTCGATAGGCAAACACAATACTAACCCCGGAACCCGCGGACTGGCAAGTCCCCGAATGGGGGATTTCCGCACCTCCGGCCCGCAGACGGTAACCACCGTGATACCCGCAGTTTGCAGCCAACAGAAAAGCCATCCGTCTCCGGATGGCTTTTGCCGTGTGACAAGCGAGTCACTGGCCTCCCTGAAGTTGCCCTTGATCCAGAGAACCGATGGATTAGGACGTATGCATCCCGGCCGGGGCAGGATCTCGAAGGATGAAGCTCTCTTCGGCCGGAATCTTTTAGTTCGCACCAGCCTCCGTTCCCGGAAGCTTATGCGTCGCTGGCACCGATGCAAAGTGCAATTCGGGGGCCGTTGTGGTTATGGTGTGGAATCAGATATTTAAGAAAAGTGGAGAGGGTGAATTCATTCTGATTCTCGTAGAACCACTGTCCGCCTGGTCCGAAAATCCATAACAATCACGGCTATTCTGGTCCTGGTAAGCCCCGGTGAAGCTCGCATTTAGCTCAGGTTTGGCACCGCGGGCAGAAATGCGTGCTGCGCCCCCCCACAACAATCCGGCGGATCGGCGTCCCGCACACCGCGCACGGCTGGCCCTGCCGGCCATAAACGCGATGCTGGATCTGGAAGAATCCCGCCTCACCGTCGGCGTCGACGTAGTCTGATACCGAGGAGCCCCCTGCACGGATGGCCGCCTTGAGGACAGTGCGCAGCGACTTGAGCAGCCGATCGAGCCGCGCCCGGGTCAGCCGGCCCGCCGCCCGCGTTGGCCGGATGCCCGCGCGAAAAAGGCTCTCATCGGCATAGATGTTGCCCACCCCATGCAGCAGTTTCTGGTTGAGAAGCGCAGCTTTGATCGCGAGCTTGCGTCCGCGAAAAAGCCCGGCGAAGTCCGCGGGAGAGATAGTCAGAGGCTCATGGCCAGGCCCCGTAAAGGCGCCGGCCGTATTCAGAGCGAGCCGGCCAAAGCGCCGGGGATCGACAAAACGCAGCTCGCGGCCGCTGGCGAGTTCCAGAACCGCGTGCGTGTGTGAGGGACGCGGCAGATCCGGATCGCAGACCAGAAGACGCCCCGTCATGCCCAGGTGCACGACCCACTGCGTGGGGGCCGGACTTGTCTTCGCGGATCCAGGCGAGCCTGCATTGCGGCGGAGGGACTGCACGTCCTGGGACTTCGCGTCCAGCGGGAGCGCTTCGCGGTCCGATCGCCGAGCGCCACGGCGCCCCGAATGATTTCTCTCGAGGTCAACGACGATGTGCTTGCCCACGCGATGAACAGCCTGGATGCGATGGCCGGGAAGGGAAGAGGCCAGCGTAGAGGCAGGAGTCTTGAACGGCTCCTTATATTTGCTGAACCAGGCCGAGACTATGCTGTCCCCGCGGACGCGGCGGTCGACGCCGTTGGCGATGGTCTCCACTTCGGGTAGCTCGGGCATGCCTTCTCAGCAGGCGACATTTTTTTTCGGATCCGCCCGCGCTTTCAGTGTATTTGCCAGACGCCCGCGGTGGCGTTCAACTCAGCAGCCGTAGCTGATTCCCTGCCTTTCATGACCTTCGTACCGACCTGCCCTCCGAATCTGCTTGCTCCTGCTCCGCAAAATTCTTAGCCTGAATACAGGGAAAGCTCTGTCCGCCTGGTCTCAACCGGCACCGAACAGAGCTTTCCTTTTTCCGCGGAGCCTGCCGTGAGCGTGTTGACCCACGTGCCAGCTGGTCGCAGGCTGCAGGCAGCGAAATGAAGGGATAAGCACACAACCCTTTTAAAATGTCATAAGTGGGGACAAAGCCTCTGCATTCAAATACATACGCTGCAAGCAGGTCGCGGGAGGGTAATACCTGACTCACGGTACCAAAACGTCCCTGCAGAATGAATAGCTTGTCACACACCTGGGGAGGGGGGTGGGGGGTAGCGCGCGCGCCTCGGGTGGCCCATTCAAGCCCTCTTTTGGCTTGAGTGGGATTGCTCGATCCCGGAACCCGCGCCTTGACGCCACGCCCCGCCTGCCTGGATAGTGGGAGTTCCCGAATCAGGAAAGGCGAGGCAAACAATGAAACGAGGTGCGACAGCACTGGCAGGTCTGCTGTGTGGAGCGATGGCGTGCGCGCAAACGCCAGGCGCAAAGGTACCTGAAACACTTCAGCCGTTTGTGAAGATCGACGCGACGGCGGTGGTGCTGGAAAACGTGCGCGTCATCGATGGCACGGGCGCTGCGGCAAAAGAGAACCAGATGGTTGTGATCCAAAACGGGAAGATCACATCGGTAGGCCCCCAGACGGGCGACCAGCTGCTGCCGACAGGCGCGAAAGTGATCGACCTCACGGGCAAAACCGTCTTCCCTGGACTGGTCGGCATGCACGAACACCTTTTCTACCCGCTGCCCGATGGAGGTCCGGGCCTGCTGCCGCTCTACGGCGAGATGGCGGATTCGGCGCCGCGGCTGTATCTCGCAGGTGGTGTCACGACGGCGCGGACGGCCGGGAGTCTCGAGCCGTACACCGACATTTCGGTGAAGCAGGCGATCGATTCCGGCAAGATTCCAGGGCCGAAGCTGTTCCTGACCGGCCCGTATCTTGAGGGTTCGCCCTCAATCGGACCGCAACTGCACGAGCTCACCGGCCCGGACGACGCGGCCCGCATGGTCGACTACTGGGCGCAGGAAGGCATGACGTCGTTCAAGGCGTACATGCACATCACGCCGGAGGAACTGAAGGCCGCAGTCGATCATGCGCACCAGCATGGGTTGAAAATCACTGGCCACCTGTGCGCGGTGGGCTTCAAAGAAGCAGCGGCGCTTGGCATCGACAACCTCGAGCACGGCCTCGCGGTCGACACCGAGTTCTACGCAGAGAAAAAGACCGGCGTTTGCCCGGGACAGCATCCGGCGCAGGCCGCGCTGGCAAAAATGGACGTGGAAGGGCCGGAGATTCAGGGAACGATCAAAGACCTGATCGCCCACCACGTGGCGGTCACGTCGACGCTGGCGATTTTCGAAAGCTTCGTTCCCAACCGCCCGCCGATGAGCCAGGAGATGAGGGTTCGGACGTCGCTGTTGCCGGATGCATGGGGCAGCTACGCGGCAACGCGCGCGGGAATCGCCGAGCACGAGGCGGATGCGACCTGGACGACGCTCCTGAAGATCGAAGAGCAGTTCGAGCGCGACTTTGTGAAGCAGGGCGGGGTGCTGATGGCCGGCTGCGACCCCACGGGCTACGGCGGCGTGCTGCCAGGATTCGGAGATCAGCGGAATCTCGAGCTGCTCGTTGAGGCGGGCTTCACGCCGGAGGAAGCAATCCACATTGCAACCCAAAATGGCGCTCAGTGGCTGGGCGAGGACGCACGCCTGGGAACGATTGCCGCGGGCAAGGCCGCGGACCTGGTCGTTGTCGATGGAAATCCGGCGAAGAATATCGCCGATGTAGAGAAGGTCGAGACGGTTTTCAAGGACGGCGTGGGCTACGATCCGCAGAAACTAATTGCCTCAGTGCGAGGGCTCGTCGGTCTGCGCTAAGCGGTCCGTGGTTCTGTGTCGTACGTTCTGTGTCCTGCGTCCTGCTACTGCGGTGCCGAGCCCATCTTGGCGCGCGCGCGCGCTTCCGCCTCATCGCTCCAGTACTTCGCTTTGAGGTGGATGAATACAGACGAATAGGGAAGCGTCATGTTCGTTTTCAGCACGAGGACGTGAAAGGTTTTGCTGTCCTTATCGACGTTATCGATGAGCTGGCCGTGAGGCAGCGACTGCACATTGAACGCATGCAGCATGTCTGCCATGTTGGCGCGGTACTGCGATACGCCCGGAGCGTCCTCTTCCGCTACCCAGGGCAGCTCGGCGTCCATGAAGATTTCCGGCCGCAGGTGGTCGGAGTTGTCGATGGCGGTAAGGACATATCGCAGAACAGTGATCAGCGGTGCGTTCGTCTGGATCGTCTCCACGCCCGGAGAACTCTGGAGCGGGTATGCGGAGTCGACAATCAGGATCCAGTTGCGGTGACCGAGCAGCGGGATCGCCTGCTCGACTTTGTTTTGCCATGAGGCCGTCTCCTCAGGTGGCGCTGCATCCAACAGTGGAGCGGCGAGCAAAAGCGCGAAGGCGCAGAGATTCCTGAACATAGCATCACCTCACACCGCGAAAATTCTTGCTGTTCGACCCTTAATTCTCCCACGCAGCGCAAATCGTGCTTGACCTTTCGTCAGGAAAGGATTATCTCTTCAGTTCCCCCTAAAAATCTGCATTGCAAGGAGTTTCCGCATGATGGGACACGGGATTATTGCCTGGATCATTATTGGTGTGATCGCAGGCTGGCTGACCGGAAAGATTATGAAGGGATCCGGTTTCGGCTTTCTGATGGACATGGTGGTTGGGGTTGTGGGCGCGCTGATCGGCGGATTCCTCTCCGCCCATCTCGGTTTCGGCGGCATCGGGCAGCACGGGCTGATCATAAGCATCGTCATTGCTGTAATCGGCGCGGTGATTCTCACCTGGCTCGTGCGGCTGGTCACGGGCAGACGCAGCGCGAACCTCTGACGACGCCGGTCGAAGCCCCGTTACAAACAGGTGTACCTTGCCCGTGCGGTCTCATGAACTCGAGTCTGCACGGGTGAGGATATTCGTGATTCCGGGCCGCGGAGGGCCCACCGCGAGCGCGCTACGCCTCTTTGTAGATTGCGGCTCCAACCAGCGTACCCAGCACGCACCCTACAAGATTGCCGAGCGTGGTGTAGAGCGTCAGGTGTCGTGAATAGGCGTGCGGTATATACATGAACGCGATATTGGGCAGCAGAAACGCGAGGAACCAGGTCACGAGTCCGGCATAGGCGGCGGTTTTTGGACCGGCTCCAAAGCGCGGACGGATACCGGCGTAGATCCACACAGCGGCCAGGCCGACAAAGATCCCAATCACGTTGAATTCGACGATCTCGGTGCCGTTCATAGGCGGAAGACCGAGTCGTGCGAAGGCTCGGTTCCACTGCGGCGCCAGGAGTGCGCCATCGACGAGGGATCCGACCAGGTCACCAACGATGCCTGCGATCACCCCGCAAAGAATCAAGCGGGCGGTGTTGATTTTTCCCATATTGCCTCCTTCTTTTGGGGGTCGTTCAGGGATGTATTAGGGGAATGCGGCAGTATAGCGGTGCACCACGAGCTGTGCAACGAAAAACAGTCCCCCGCGAGACAAGAAGCGGGGACTTCAGTCACCGGCCTGGGCGCTACGGGCGCAGTGGAGCGGGCTTTTTCGTCCTGGCGTATGCCGGAGGGATGCGCTCTTCGAGCAGGATGGTGACGCGGTCACCGACTCTCCTGCCGATGGATTTGAGGATTTCAGCTTTGACCGGGAGCTTGTGCCTGCCGTCGCCGAGCGCCATAAAGGAACTGCGGAATGGCACGCCTTCGATGTGGCCGCGCACTTTCACCAGCCCGCGCGTCCCGAAGAACTCCGCGGACCGCGGCCAGACGACATAGGTCCAGCCGCCTTTGGCAGGGCTTTTTTCGAGTTTGGCCTGGAAGGATTGATTCAACTTCATGACGGCATCTCCGGAATCATCGTACCGTGCGGATCGGGCGCTGCTACTGCAGGAGTGAAAGCGCCACGCTGGTCATCGCTGTAACGCCAGTACGCAGCGTCGGTTCGGGCAGCGGCTCAAAATGGCTGGTATGGGGGCCGGGCAGTTCCTGGCCGGCGGCATGCGCTGCAGCCAGCTTCACCGGATCCATCGCACCCAGCCTGAAGTACACGAGCGGAATTTCGTGAGTGGGGAGCGCAAAAACGCCAACATCCTCGCTGCCCATGATGCGGGGAAGATCAACAACGTGATCCGCGCCCAGAGCCTTTACCAGCGTGGCCTTCACCTGTGCGGTCATCGCCGGATCGTTGTATTCGACCGGCGTCGATTCGTCGTCGAGCACGGTCACGGTTGCGGCTTTTTCGGGAGGCAGTCCGGCGGATGTGGTGATACCGGCGGCCATCTGACGAAGACCGGTGATGACTCTGTCGCGGCTCTTGTCGCTGAACGAGCGCGTCGTCAGCTCGAGCTTCACTTCATCGGGAATGATGTTGCGCTTGGTCCCACCGTGGATATCGCCAACGGTGACCACGGTCGGATCCTGCGGATTCTCTTCGCGGCTTACGATGGTTTGAATCTCGGTGATGAAGAGCGCAGCCAGAGTAATGGGATCGCGTCCTGCGCTCGGATTGGCCCCGTGCCCGCCGATGCCGCGAATCACTACGTCGATCGAGGTCGAGCTGGCCTGCGCCTCTCCGGGAATTACGCCGACCGTGCCTGCAGCCAGTTCGTTGGTGTCATGCAGGCCAATGATGTGATCGGGGCGGCCGAAACGCTCGTAGAGATGATCGGCGAGCATAGCCTTCGCTCCGTCAATGGTCTCCTCCGAAGGCTGGCCGACGAGCATCAGCGTCCCGTGCCACTGCGATTTCATCGCAACCAAGGCGCGGGCGGTGCCGATCAGCACGGTGGTATGTACATCGTGCCCGCAGGCGTGCATCACGCCAACAGTCTGGCCGTCTTTGTTCTTGGCGGTGACGTGGCTCGCGTAGGGAACGCCGGTTTCCTCGACGATGGGCAGCGCGTCCATGTCGGCGCGAATCATCAGCGTGGACCCGGCGCCGTTCTTCAGAATGGCGACCACGCCATAAGCCTGGGAGCCGTCAGGATAGCGGCCCACGCGCTCGGTAACGGTGTAGCCTGCATCGCGCAGAGCGGCGGCCAGAATGCCGGAAGTGCGCGCCTCGAAGTGCGAGAGCTCGGGGTGCGCGTGGATGTCTTTGTAGGTGTCGACCAGCGCGGGCGTCTCGGAATTTACGAAGCTGGAAACGTTCTGCGCGACCGCGTGACCATTCAAAAGCGCCGCGAGCACAAGTCCTGAAGCCGCTCCTGATAGGGCAAGCCGCATTGCAGCCTCTCCTGAAGTAAGAAGTGGCGGCCAGTATACGCGAGGGATTGGATACCGAATTTGCCGCGTCAGTCTTCCCAGCGGCGCACCGCCAGTACCGCGTTGAGTCCGCCAAAAGCGAAGGAGCTGGAAAGGGCGAGGTTCGCGCGAGTCGGCTCGTTTGCGACCAGTACATGATCGAGGTCGAGAGCCGGATCGACCTGTGCCCCGGTTTCGGCGAGGCCGGCGTTGGCGGGAAGAAGATTGCGGCGGAACGCCAGAACCGTCGCCAGCAACTCCATGGCTCCCGAGGCTCCGATAGCGTGGCCGTGGAGTCCTTTGGTAGACGAGATGGGCAGGGCGCGGGCGCGTTGGCCAAAGACGCGATGGATGGCCTCGGCTTCCACGCGGTCGTTGGCCTCGGTGCCGGTGCCGTGGGCGTTGATATAGTCGACTGCATCGGGGCCGGCTTGTGCATCTTCAAGGGCGCGCAGCATGGCCGCAGCAGGACCGGCGGGAGTGGGCTGGGTGATGTGGTGCGCGTCTGACGACATGCCGAAGCCCGCGATCTCGGCCAGGATTTCCGCGCCGCGCGCCTCGGCTGAGTCGAGAGTCTCGATGGCGAAGACGGCCGCGCCCTCGCCCAGTGTCATACCATCGCGGTCGACTGCGAAAGGCCGGCAGGCGGTAGCCGAGACAACGTGCAGGCTGTCCCAGGCTTTGAGGAACACGTGGGTCAGCGGCGCTTCATGCGCGCCGGTGAGCGCAGCGCGCACAGCGCCGGAGCGAATCATCTGGAAAGCGAGTCCGATGGCGTGCGTGCCTGAGGAGCAGGCGGTGGTGATGGTGAACGCAGGGCCGGTGATGCCATGTTCCATGGTGACGAGGCTGGTGCCCGCGCTGGCCATGACGCGCGGCACGGTGAGCGGATGGATGCGCCCTCCCTGCGTATAGAGCTTGCGCGATTCCTGCTCCTCGGTGGTGCGCCCGCCGGTGGAGCAGCCGAAGATGACGGCGATGGAGTCAGAAGGATATGCGGCGATGAGCCCGGATTGCTGCAGGGCCTGTCGGGCAGAGGCAACAGCGAATGCAGAGGTGCGCTCGCCGATCTGGCGCTGATTGGCATTGAGCACTTCGGCCTCGCGGAAGTCGGGGACCATCGCGGTCCGAGTGAAATGGAGACCTTGGGGACGGTCGGGCGCTTCGCGAATGCCGGTGCGGCCGGCGAAGAGGTTCTCTTCGAAGCTGGCCAAATCCTGGCCGATGGCAGTGACGCAGCCGGCGCCGGTGATGACAACCCGCGTCATGCCTGGGTGGAGGGAGCGGCAACGCCCTTCTGCCGCAGTGCATCTTCGATGCCGGCGACCATGTCACTGACGGTCTTAATCTGGCCGAGTTTGTTTTCCGGGATCTCGATGTCGTACTTCTCCTCGATGTCGAAGGCGAGGCTGACGCGGTCCAGCGAGTCGAGGGCCAGCTCATCGAAGGTGCTCTCGAGACGAATCGTCTCGGGCGACAGGCTTTTTTGTTTCGCGATGAGCGCGATGCACTCCTGGGCAACCTGGTTCATGTGCACTCCGTGGGCTCAAGGGTGAGGATACACGGTCAGGATGGCGGGCCAAAGTGAGGGAATCGGCCCGCGGCCGTTCCGGAAATGAACCGGGGCGAGGCCCCGCGAGGGGCGAACAAGAAACGAAAATCCGGGTAGAATAGGCGGATGCTGTCCCCGGTGACCCCAGTCCCCGACCCCAACGCGCCAAGGGCGGGCGCGCCGGGGGCCCCAGTCCCGGAGAGGATTCCGGACCTCCCCGTACCCGAAAGCCTGCATTGGGCGCACCCTTTGGTGCAGGAGTGGTTCGTGCGCCGCTTTCAGACGCCCACCGAGCCGCAGGAACTGGGCTGGCCGGTGATTCGCGCGGGCAAACCAGTGCTGATTTCGGCGCCGACGGGCTCGGGAAAGACGCTGGCGGCGTTTCTGATCTGCATCGACGGCCTGATTCGCAAGGCGCTCGAAGGCCGGCTGGGTTCAGAGACCGAGGTCGTTTACGTGTCGCCGCTGAAGGCGCTGTCCAACGACGTGCAGAAGAATCTGGAAACGCCATTGCGCGAGATTCAGCAACTGGCGCTGGAGCGTGGCTATCTGTGTCCGCCCGTGCGGGCCGCGGTGCGAACCGGCGATACACCGGCCGCTGAGCGCCGCGCGATGCTGAAGACGCCGCCGCACATTCTGGTCACGACGCCGGAGTCGCTGTACATCCTGTTGACCGCGCAGAAAAGCCGCGAGCATCTGCGCCGCGTTCAAACGGTGATCGTGGATGAGATTCATGCCGTGGCTGACGACAAGCGTGGATCGCATCTGGCGCTGAGCCTCGAACGGCTGGATGCTCTGGTGACGGGGGAAAACATGCTGATGGCGGGGGCAAGCCTGCTCAGGTATCCATCACCGTTACGAATTGGGCTCTCGGCGACGCAAAACCCAATCGAGCTGGTCGCGAAGTTTCTGGGTGGGACGCGCAGCGCAGAAGTGGAGATCGTACAGGCAGGGCAGCGGCGCACGATGGACCTGGCCATCGAAGTCCCCACGGACGAGCTGGGCTCGGTGGCAACGATGGCGATCTGGGAAAGCGTCTATACACGGATTGCACAGCTGGTGCTCGAACATCGTTCCACGCTGCTGTTCGTGAACACACGCTCCATGGCGGAACGCCTGGCCTTCCAGCTGGGAGAGCGGCTGGGAGCTGAAAATGTCGCGTGCCACCACGGAAGCCTCTCGCGCAAATTACGCCTGAATGCCGAGCGCCGGCTGAAGAACGGTGAGATTCGCGTCCTGGTAGCGACAGCGTCGCTGGAACTGGGCATCGACATCGGCACCGTGGACCTTGTGTGCCAGATCCAGTCGCCGCGCGCGATTGCGGTGGGGATGCAGCGTGTGGGGCGCGCAGGGCACTGGCGTGGGGCGATTCCGAAAGGCCGATTCTTTGCGCTGACGCGCGACGATCTGATGGAGCAGGCGGCGCTGATTCGCGCGATGCGTGCTGGCGTCCTTGACCGCCTCGAGGTTCCTGCGAAGCCGTTCGACGTGTTGATGCAGCAGATTGTCGCGGCGTGCGCGTCGGAACCGTGGGAGGAGCGCGCGCTGTTCGAAGTTTTTCGGCGCGCGATGCCCTACCAGGATTTGCCCTGGGCAGATTTCGAAGAGGCACTCGATCTCCTCACCGAAGGGATTGAATCGAGCCGGGGACGCTACGGTTCATATTTGCTGCGCGACCGCGTGCGGGGGCGCGTGCAGGCGCGGCGCGGGGCGCGAACCACCGCCATCACGAATGGCGGCGCGATTCCGGATACGGCGCTGTTCCCGGTGATCCTGCAACCGGAAGGGGTACAAATTGCCACGCTGGACGAACATTTCGCGGTCGATTCCTCGCCGGGTGACGTTGTCCAGCTGGGCAACTCCAGCTGGCGAATCCAGCGCATCGAGACTGCGGGCCGGGTGCTGGTGGAGGATGCGCACGGAGCGCCGCCGACACTCCCGTTCTGGTTCGGCGAGGCGCCGCAACGGACGAAGGAGCTTTCGGGGTTTGTGGCAGAGCTGCGCGAAGAGATCGACCGGCTGACGCGCGATGTGCTGCCTGGTTACGTGAGCCAGGCGGTCCCGGAAGTCGCCGAGGCGGCGGCATTCCTCAAGAACGAGTGCGGCGTTGACGACGCGGGCGCGGAGCAACTGATCGCCTATATCGCCGCGGGGCGCGCAGTGCTGGGCGTGGTGCCATCTGTAACAACCATTGTTGCAGAACGGTTCTTCGACGAGGGCGGAGGCATGCAGCTTATCCTGCACGCTCCGTTTGGCGGCCGCATCAATAAGGCGTGGGGACTCGCGCTGCGCAAACGCTTCTGCCGGGGATTCAATTTCGAACTGCAGGCCGCAGCCACTGACAATGGGCTGAACATCTGCCTCGCAGAGCAGCACAGCTTTCCGCTCAGCGACGTCTTTCACTTCCTCACCACCGAGACGGTAACGGAGCTGCTGGAGCAGGCGTCGCTGGCCTCGCCGATCTTCAAAACCCGGTGGCGCTGGGACGCGTCGAGGAGTTTGCAACTGTTACGGTTCCAAAAGGGAAAGAAAGTTGCGCCGCAGGTGCAGCGCATCCGCAGCGACGATCTGCTGGCCAGCGTTTTTCCGCAGGCGGCCGCCTGCTTTGAAAACATCGAGGGCGACATTCAGATTCCCGACCATCCGCTGGTAAAGGAAGTGATGCGCGACGTGCTTCAGGAAGCGATGGATCTGGAAGGGCTGAAGGGCATTCTTGAGGCCATGGATACCGGGCGTATCCGCTGCGTGGCGGTGGATACCACCACGCCGTCGGCGTTTTCCCATGAGCTGGTCAACGCAAACCCGTATGCGTTTCTCGACGATGCCGGCCTCGAGGAACGGCGTGCCCGGGCGGTGCAGATGCGTGGCGTACTGCCGGATGCGGCATTGGGAGAGGCCGGGCGGCTCTCGCCGAATGCAATTGAGGAAATCCGCCAGGAGATCTGGCCGGATATTCGCGATGAGCACGAGCTGCACGATCTGCTGTGTGGACTCGTCGTTGTGCCGGAACAGGTGCTGGGCTGGAATGACGCATGCCGAAATTGGGACATTTTCCTCGCAAGGCTGGAGACCACGCGGCGCTTAACAATCGCCAGACGCCGGCAAATGACGTATTTTGTCGCGGCGGAGCGTGCGGAATGGCTGCGGGCGCTGTGGCAGGATGTGGAATTCTCTGTGGAAATGTTGAAAACCCCCGGAGAAGTCCCCGAATGCGGTGACATTTTGAAGAAAGTGTTACAGGGATGGTTACAAATTCTCGGCCCTGTGACGTCAAATGCGATCGCAGAGCGCCTCGGTCTCGATGCCGGCGCGGTGTGGCAGCAGATGGTTCGCCTGGAATCGACGGGAACGATCCTGCGCGGAGTATTCGAGGGGAAGCCGGGACAGGAATCTGTGCCTGACACTGAGATTGAATGGTGCGAGCGGCGCATCCTGCAGCGCATCCACCGCCGCACGCTCAACACGCTGCGCAAACAGATTGAGCCGGTGACGCCGGCGGTGTACATGCGCTTCCTTCTGGACTGGCAGCATCTGGGAGAACGACGGCAACTGAGCGGCGAGCAGGGATTGCTGGAAGCGCTGCGGGGGGTAGAGGGATTCGAAGCACCCGCGGCGGAGTGGGAGCGTTCGATCCTGCCGCAGCGAGTGGCCGGCTACGATCCGCGCTGGCTGGACGCGCTGTGCCTGACCGGAGCGGTGGGGTGGGGCCGGATTTCGCCGCATCCGGCGTTTGCCGACGCCACCAGCGGCGGACCGCGGCGTGTGGTGCCCACCAGCATGGCGCCAGTTGCGTTTTTCGTTCGCGAAGAAGCTTTGTGGATGGATTTGTGCCTGTCACAGCGACAAATTCCGGAAGCAAACCTGGATGCCTGCCTGAGCGCGCTGGCGAATCGAGTGCGGTCGTGCCTCGCAGAGCGCGGCGCGATGTTTTCGGCGGATCTGATCCGGATGCTGGAGGTTCCGGCCGAGGAAGTGCACCGCGCGCTGTGGGAGCTGGTGGCGGCGGGGCTGGTGAATGCCGATGGATTCGACAGCCTGCGGGTGCTCATCGATCCGCGGCGCAAGCGGGCGTTTACCTCGACGGGAAAGACGAAGGCCGCCGGCAGGAATGCCTCCGGGCGGTGGGCCTTGCTGTGCAATCCTGGCGAAGCGCCCCGGAATGGCCTTAGCCGCGTCGATCGAGAAGCCACCGGCGAGGCAGCGGCGCGCCGCGATGCGCAGGTGGAGTCGGTGTGCCGAATGTTGCTGCGGCGCTATGGGGTCGTGCTGCGCGATGTGCTGGCGCGCGAGACGACGGTGCCACCATGGCGGGAGCTCGCCGGGATGTTCCGCCGGCTGGAGGCGCGCGGGGTGGTGCGCGGAGGAAGGTTCGTCTCGGGTTTCGGCGGCGAACAGTTCGCGCTGCCGGAGGCGGCAGATGCGCTGCGGGCGAATCGCACACGGACACTGGCTGAAATGCCGCCGCTGACCATGGCCGCAGCCGATCCGATGAATCTGGTGGGCATCATTATTCCCGGCGAACGAACGGCTTCCATCGCGGGCAATACCGTCACGCTGCCGTTGCCGGCGACCGAAGTCGAGGCAACGATTATCGAAATGCCTGCGCCCGACATGCTGCGTTTCGATGCTGCGCTCGAAGGCGGCGCCCTTGCCTGAACCCGATGCGGAGCCAGTTGCACCGCCGTTTGCGGAGCCGACGCGGGAAAACAGACCGCTGATTGAAGGCGAGGACTTTTATCGCGAGGGCCCATATATGGTCTTCACAGCCGCGTATCATCTGCGACGCGGCTACTGCTGTGGCTCAGGATGCCGGCACTGTCCGTGGCGCGATACGAACAGTGCCGCGAAATGAAGAGACGGTTTCGTTTATGCCAACCTCGCTGTATGCTTCCCGCATATGAACAAGCTGTCGCACTTTAATGACGCCGGCGAGGCGCGCATGGTGGACGTGACCAGCAAAGCGGAGACGCGCCGGGAGGCGGAGGCGTCGGCCTTTGTGGCGATGAGCGACGAAACGCTGGCTGCGTTGCCGCACAATCCCAAGGGCAATCCGCTGGAGGTGGCGCGCATCGCGGGCATTCAGGCGGCCAAGCGTACCGCCGAGCTGATTCCGATGTGCCATCTTCTGCCACTCGGCTTTGTCGATGTGCGCGCTGAGATCGCTGCGGGGGGAATCGCGATCACTGCCACAGCGGCGACGACTGCGGCAACAGGAGTGGAGATGGAGGCGCTGACGGCTGCAGCGGTGGCAGCGCTGACGGTCTATGACATGTGCAAAGCGAACGACAAAGGCATTGTGATTCGCGATCTGCAGCTGGAGCGCAAGAGCGGCGGCAAGAGCGGCGACTACATGCGGACAAAGTAGCGCTGACCCTTACAGACGCGCCTCAGCGGGTGAGCGCTCTCGGGATTCACACTCGGCCGCACAATTCTTTTGCGGCTGAACAGCGCCGTGTGAAATTGTGACAACAGGCATCCGCCCGGTAACCCTGCTTCATCTGAACAGACAGGTGTTCCCTGTTTCCGCGGTGTCTCAAGACCATCCCAGTTAGTCGGGACTTCAGGTCCGAGGGCGGATCGACCGGCGGGGCTACATCACGAGGCAAGTCCAAATTCAGTTGAGGATGATCCTTCCTGATGCCCCATGTACTGGTGACTGGGGGCGCGGGGTTCTTTGGCGGAATCCTGAAGCGCCACCTGTTGCAGAGACATTTTGAAGTGACCAGCGTGGACCGTGTGCCAGACCCGAGCTGGCATCCGCACCTCAGAAAGATCACCGGCGACCTGCGCGATCCGTGGCTGATGAATGCGCTCTTTGAGCGCGCCGGATACGACGCCGTGTTTCACTGCGCGGCAGTGCTGGCGCACGGTATGTCGATCGACGAGCAGGATCTGTGGGCGTCCAATGTCAGCGCCACGCATATGCTGGCTGAGGCGTGCCGCGGCCACGGCGTTCCGAAGCTGATCTTCACATCAACCAATTGCCTGTGGGGCAGCAATCCTGGACATCCGATCCGCGAGAACGAGCAACCGGCTCCGGCGGAAATCTACGGCAAGTCGAAACTGGCGGCAGAAAAGATCCTCCGCAGTTACAAAAACGATTTGGACGTCGTAATTCTGCGCGCGCCCACCATCATCGACCGGGGCCGCCTGGGACTGCTGGCTATTCTGTTCGAATTTATTCACGATGGAAAAACCGTCTGGGTAGTGGGGCACGGCCGCAATCGCTACCAGTTTATTTACGCCGAAGATTTGGTGCGCGCTTGCCTGGCAGCGCTCGAGCCGGGTGAATCGGATGTCTTCCATGTAGGGTCGGCCAATGTGAAGCCTCTGCGCGACGTCTATCAGGCTGTGATCGACGCCGCTCGAAGCTCCTCCACAGTACGATCCTTGCCACTAAAGCCCGCCGTGGCGGCGATGCGCGCGGCGCACTGGCTGGGCGTCTCGCCTCTGGGTCCCTATCACTACCAAATGATCGCGGAAGACTTCATGTTCGACACAACAAAGATAAGGGAGCGCCTGGGCTGGAAGCCGACCCTTACCAACGAAGAAATGCTGGTCCAGGCATACCACTACTACGAGACGCGGCGCGAAGAGATCCATCGGCGTACGAATGTCTCCGCCCACACGAGGGCGACACCGATGGGCGTCATTCGCCTGTTGAAGTGGGTGTCATGAGCGCAGCAACTCCTGCCAGTATCATTTTGCGCGCCCGGCCGGCAGCGTGGCCGGAACCGGTGGCCCCGGGGCCGGAACCGGTGGCCCCGGGGCCGGAACTGGCCCCGCTCCCCAGCGAAGACCAGGCGCGCCACGAGCAGCGCGCCGCGAGACGGCAGCAGATCGCTCAGAAGGTCGTGCTGGTTGGGTACGCAGTTGTGGTGGCAGTGGGTATCGCGTGGCACGAGCCATGGGCCGACGAAGGGCAGGCCTGGCTGCTGGCGCGCGATCAGGGTTTCTGGCATTTGATGTTGCATGCAATCCGCTACGAAGGATCGCCAGGGCTGTGGCATGCATTGTTGTGGGTGCTGGCGCGGATGCACGTCAGTTACGTGGGCATGCGCTGGATTGCCGGCGGCATTGCGCTGGCCGGCTTGTACGTGCTGCTGCGCTGGTCGCCATTCCCCCTGATACTCAAAATTCTGTTGCCTTTCGGATTCTGGCTGGCGTATCAGGACGCGGTGATCGCGCGCAGTTATGTCCTCTTCGCGATTCTGGCATTTCCGGCAGCGGCGATCCTGCGGGCGATGGCGCAGGAGGAGGGACCCGCGCGCCGCAGCAGCCTTCTGTGGCTCGCATTGCTGCTGGGGTTGCTGGCGAATATGTCGGTCCATGGATTCATCGCGTCCATCGGTTTTTGCGTAGTCGCGCTCGCCGTACTGCGCAGGAAGGCGCGTGCCGGTTTCCCCACGCGCAGGAATGCGCCCGCAGTGATTCTTTGCTGTTTCTGGATCTTCGCCGTTGCAACAGTGGTTCCACCCAGCGATGTAGATTTTCCGGCAGGGAAGAACCTGCAGATGTCAACGCAGAGAATCTGGGCGAAGTTAGGCAGCGGGACAGCAAAGGCTGAGTTGAAGGCCGAGAAGGAAGAGGGAGCCAATCCAAGACCCGGCGAACTGCCGATGCACGCCGAGCAGCCTTTCCAAAAGACGGCGAGAGAGGCTCGGTGGCACAAGATCGCCCGCATTCTCGGACTGCTGACGTTTCCCGTATCCAATTTCAGGTATCTGGCACTTGCGGTCGTCCTGATTGTGGTCGTACACGCGTTGGTGTTCGGGCAGGTGCGGCGCGGTGGACTCGGTTGGGTGGGGTTAATGCCCTGGGCGCTGATGATCGTGTTCTTTGGGTGGATGTATTTGGCGCCACGTCATGCCGGCATGGTGTGGGAGGCTTTGATTGCTTCACTGTGGCTCACCTGGCCGACTGAACTTCCGAAACGCGGATTCGCTTTGTCGCTGCACTGGGTCACGGTGGTGGCGCTTGTGCTGATTTCGCTGAACCAGATCCAGTGGACTGCGCACTCGCTGCGCGACGAGATTGAGAAGCCATATTCGGGCGATGAAGCCACCGCGAAATGGCTGAAGTCCAGTGAAGCGGGAAAGCGGATCGCGGGCTTCGGATATCACTCGGTTGGCGTGACCGCATGGTTCAAAGACCCGATCTACTTCAATGAGCCCGCGACGTACTGGATCTGGAGCCAGCTGCCGCGCGTTGACGCGCGCGCGCCATTTGCCATCGCTACGCATCCTGATGTGATTGTGTTTGGCGGGTGGAACTGGAGCGAGAATAACGCGGACATCAGCGAAGACTGGATCAAGCCCGATACCACGAGGCTGAACGCCGTTCCACTGAACGACGCGTTCCACATCGTGGACTATGCGAAGGCGCACGGGTACCGCGAGACCCACCGCTTCTGTGGGCATGCTTTCCTGCGCAGCGGATACTCCGAAGAACTCTGCCAGGTGGTACTTCAGCCCGCCCAGTGATCCGGCAGTGCGCGGCCCCGAACCAACGTTGAACCGCAATCGCGCCTGGGAATCGCGTATCATCAAGAGAGCAGGCAGACTGGGCGGCCGCTGTCGCAGCAATGCGGCAGAGGAAAGTCCGGACTCCGCAGGGCAGTGTGCCGGATAACGTCCGGGACCTGAGCGTTAAGGCTCAGGGACGGCAAGTGCCACAGAGAAGATACCGCCCCGGTTTTCAAACGAAGCCGCGCAAGCGGCGTTCCGCACGGAACCGAGGGTAAGGGTGAAAAGGTGCGGTAAGAGCGCACCGCTCCGACGGTAACGGCGGAGGCAGGGTAAACCCCACACGGAGCAAGACCAAATAGGGAACGAGTGCGCAGCAATGCGGACACGCGCCGGCCCGGCGCGGCAGCCTCAGCGAGGCATCCCTGATGACGAGAGTTGTCATGGGATGAAAGTTCCGGGTAGGTCGCTAGCGGCAGGCTCGTGAAGAGCGTGCCTGGAGCGGCGCAGCAATGCGGCGCCCAGAGGAATGGCCGTCCTCGACAGAATCCGGCTTACAGGTCTGCTTGTCACACATGGCCCCGGTTTTTCCGAAAAGGACAGCCGGGGCCGTCAATTCCCGGCCGGGGTCGTGGCTTATACCGTCGTTCGCGGTATGTCGGCAAACACGCTCGAGACGTAGTCCAGCATGAAGAGCGGATGCACTGGCTTGGCCAGAATCTCGAACATATTGCCTTTCTTTGCCGCTTCCTCCGTCAGTGCCGGCGTTCCGGCATGGCCGGAAAAGAGCACCAGATGGCAACTGGGGCGGTTGGATTTCACCACCAGGGCAAGGTCGATTCCGTTCATGCAAGGCAACATGACGTCGATGATGGCCAGATGCGGTGCCCATGCGGCAATAATCTCAATCGCCCTCTCGGCGGAGTTCGCGCAACGAACCGCATAGCCATGGCGCTCAAAGATAACCGACAGCGTTTCGGTAATCGCCGGATCGTCGTCGACGATGAGAATTCCGCGTGGGACGCCAATAGCCTCCACTGGGCCCTCCGGAGGTACGGTAATCGAGTGTGTTGTCACAGTGCTCCGTGTGGCGTGGACAGTAGCGGGTACCGCGCGTACTTCTTTCTATTGGCCGCCAGGAAATCTTTGTGCGGGTCGATCGGTGGCGTGCCACCCGGTCCGTCCCTCGCTTCGATGCCTCTGGGGAGGGTTTCGCGTTGCCAGTCCCGCTGTCAGGTTTATTGACAGGGCCGACAGGGCGTTTCGCTCAACGGAAATACTGCCAGCCGCCGGGCTCCAGATGAATCCGCCGGCCGTCCTCTCTTTGCAACAAGATCTCAGGCCGCCGTCGTGCTTTCTCTATCGTCCCGATGCGATGCACGGGTACGCCAGCGATCTGCCGTGGGACTCTCGTGCGAGCCGGCGCGGTGAAGAGCAGTTCGTAGTCGTCGCCGCCGTTAAGGGCCAGTTCCAGAGGGTTTACGAGCGCCAGCGCCAGCGGATCGATCGGCAACGACGCTTCGTCGATCACTGCCGACACACGCGATTCCTCGCAGAGGTGGGAAAGATCGATCGAAAGCCCGTCGCTGATATCGATCATGGAGTGGGCGAGAGAGCGCAGACGCCTTCCCACCACGAGGCGCGGCTCCGGATAAAGATGGGGATGCGCCGCCGAGGCGCGGGTGAGAGCGCGGAATCGGCGAGGATGTTCCTCGAGTGCGCGCAATTCAGCAGCGGCTCCGCCCAGCATTCCCGTCACATAGATCGCGTCTCCATGGCGTGCGCCGGAGCGAAGCACAGCTTTTCCCTGCGGAATCTCACCGATAGCGACGATGTCGGCAAGGATGAAGCCGTCACGGGCTTTGGAGATCGCCGGCGACTCCGCGGTATCGCCGCCGGCCAGCGGGACGTGGTGTTTTCTCGCAAGGGCGAGAAAGCCAGCTAGAAACCGATCGACCCAGGCGGCGGCCAGGTGACCAGGAATCGCGAGCGAAAGGAAAACCGCCAGCGGCTCAGCTCCCATCGCCGCCAGGTCGCTGAGCCCGCGGGCGAGGCAGCGATGTCCCACCGATTCCGGTGGATGCCAGGCACGGCGAAAGTGGCGATCTTCCAGGGTGAAGTCGGTCGTTACGCAGATTTCGTGCCCTGATCGCGGGCGCAGGAGTGCACAATCGTCGCCAATCCCCACGCGCAGCGCACGAGAGCCAGAGCCGTCGATATTGCCGGCCCGATCTCGGATCGCATCGATGAGTGCGCGTTCACCTGAAACGGTTCGGGTTGCCTCGCGCCGAGCCATAAAAGTCCGCCTGCCAACAGGATACCGGCACTTTTCTGCACAACCTTTGCTGCAATATTTGACTCCATCTAAAGCGGGCCTGTCGTAAGCAGTTGAATACCGTGTTATCCACTTGATTTACACAAGAAGCACCAATTCAAATTGGGTGGCGGCCTTTGCATGAGGTGATGGAGGTGCCTATGGCGAAAGAATCCTGGCTTGACAGCAATCACGTTCGCGTGACCTCTGAAGACGGCCGAACTTCTTACCTCTATGAAGTCGATCCATTTGGTGAACGGACCTGTACGGAAATTGCAGAGCGCAAAGCAGACGGTACGACCGAGGATTACATTCCCCGGCGGGTGCTCGACGATCTTTTCTGGGGCAGCAGCAGATACAAGTGAGCGTGCGTGCATCCCTGACGCGTGATTCGCTTCTCCGTTCTATGCTGAACAGACAAGCATGTCTGATCAGACCGGCGCACTGAAAGCAAAACTGGAGAAATTCATTTCGGCCGGTGCGGCCGCGGTCGGCGACCGTGCCGCTCTGGAGTCATTCCTCGAATTGCGCCTTGCGCTGGAGTCCGGCCTGGTGCGAGCGGCAGAGCCCGATCCCGCATGCGCTACCGGCTGGCGCGTGAATGCATGGGTGAAAGAGGGAATTCTGCTCGGCTTTCGCATCGGCCAGCTTCAGTCTTCAGGATCCGATCTTTCCTTCGTTGACAAACACACTTTTCCCGCGCGGCGCTTCACGGCAGAACAACGGATTCGCGTGGTCCCAGGCGGGTCGGCGGTGCGCGCGGGCGCATATGTCGCCCCCGGTGTTGTCATCATGCCGCCGAGTTATGTGAATGTGGGCGCGTTCGTCGAGGAAGGCGCGATGATCGATTCGCATGCGCTGGTGGGTAGTTGCGCGCAGGTTGGCAAACGCGTGCACCTCAGCGCGGCCTCGCAGCTGGGTGGTGTGCTGGAGCCGGTGAACGCCAGCCCCGTAATCCTCGAAGACGACGTTCTGGTGGGAGGCAACTGCGGCATTTATGAGGGGACCATTGTGCGGCGTCGCGCGGTGCTTGCTGCGGGCACGATCCTCACCCGCGGAACACCGGTCTACGACGTGGTTCGCGGCGAAGTGCTGCGCGCACGGGACGAAATGCCGCTTACGATTCCCGAAGATGCGGTGGTGGTTCCGGGCGCACGCGCCATCAGCAAAGGCAAGGCCAGGGACCTGGGCCTGAGCCTCTACACACCGGTGATCGTGAAGTATCGCGATGAAAAAACCGAACTGAGCGCAGCCCTGGAAGATCTGCTGCGCTAGGACGTTACACGATCCCTTTCTTGCGTCTCCTGCTCCTCTTCGTGAAGGAAGGCAAGTGGCGTCCCATTATTCGCGGCCCAACGGATGCTTCCGATCAGGTCGCCCATATTTGGGACGGTCACGCGCTGCGCCGGCAGATACAAACCCAGACAGTTATCGTTCCAAATCTGGTTGGCCATCAGGAAAAGCAGCTTATAGCAGGTTGACCATGCGGCTACAGGCATCCTGGGACCATCGGGGTAATCCACCGCCAGCCACGCTCGATGGCGGTCCCACACGCGTTGCCGGGCTTCATTCGTCTCCTGCTCGCGGCGCCGGTAGCGGTGGCGACTGGTGCGCAGCGCGAAGGGCACTTCAGAAATGCGGATAAACCAACCACTGGCGCGGCGGGCGATGGATATCTCGCTGCCAGGTTCGCCCCATGTCTCAGCCGCCACCTTCAGCACGCTTTCGCGCGTCAGCTGGAGAGGTGATTCCAGCAGCAACACCAGGGAAGGACATGGTTCGTCCTCTTCATCGGGGGAGCCCGTCACCACGCTGCCCAGGAACCGAATCGCTCTATGTATCATTGTCCGGACCGCATCTCACAGATGAGTCGGGTGCGAGCAAGCCGCTGCGCATTGGTCAGACGTTATAACTGGCCCGATAACTGGCCCGACTCACTTATCACCAACGAACGAGAATAGCCCAGGAATACCTGCAGACAATTTATGGTGCAGGGAATGTCGGCGACCGGCGAGAATGATCCGGGAAGCGCTAGGCGACAGCCGATGCTTCCCGTTCGATGCTGCGATCGGTCATGAAGCGCTCCAGAGCCTGCATGGCGCAGCCCTGGCCGCACAGATGGTGCATGTCGGGATTGCGGCTTTCAGCAAAGTTCCACGGCAGCAGGGTAAAGCGCTGGCTCGGCTGCCCCTCATCGAAGCAGGGTACATCGCCAAGCACATACATCCACCAGTGGTTCGAGTCGCCTTTCTTCTTGCCGCAAATGTCGCAGGTGAAAGATACGTCCCACACCATGGCTACTCCTCGTGAAACACACTGCCTCTACGTTACACCGCGGGCAAAAGAGCAGCAGTAGCTCTTCCGTGGGACTGGCTGTGGATTTTCCCCCGCGATGCTCGTATCGTGGACACTATGGTGTGCTCGCGCTGCGGCGGCACTGAATTCCGGCTCTCCAGCTTCCGCTTCCGCGACGTGGAGCACGTGGCCGTACTGCAGTACCCGGTTCGCTGCCGCCATTGCCACCATCGCAGCTACGGCAGCTTCCTGCTCGCGCTGATGCTGTTTCAGCTGCGGCGCCATCATTTCGGCGCCAGAGAACACGTCTAGAGCGATCTCGCTCAGACCGCGAGTGCGCCATCTTGTGCCTTACTGCGGAGCCGGCCCGCGCACGATCTGGACCAGATTCTCTGTGTTGATGTGCTTTGCGAAAGCCGCCTTCACGTCGTCCGCGGTAAGCGCGGAGTACTTCTTTGCCGCCTGGATCGGCTCATCCAGGGGGAGGCCGATTTCTGCCCGCCCCAGCAGGCCGCCAGCTACGGCCTCCTCGCTCGACTCTCGCAGCGGAATCGACCGCAGCAGCAGCGCCTTGGCCTGATGTAACTCCGCATCGGAGACATCCTGGGTTCTCATCTGATCGAGGTCGCGTACGATCAGCGCCCGCGCCTTTGATACATTAGGCGGATCGCAGCCGTACGTCACCGAATAACTGGCGCGCGTCTCCGACGTGCCCATGCTGACGTCGACGTTGTATACATAGCCCGCCACCTGGCGCAGGTCATGATAGAGGCGGGTCGCATAGAACCCCCCGCCGAGCACATGATTGCCCAATTGCAGCGGATAATAATCCGGATCGAAGCGGTTGATATCGATCTGCTCGGCCAGCACCACCGAATCCTGCACCGCCTGCGCATCGGGCACCGTTGCCGCTGAAGCCTTGTTCACCGGAATAGCCGGCAAAGTCGTTTTCGGCTGGTCACCGGTCGCCTTCCAGGCGCCGAACCACTTCTCGATCACGGTGCGCGCTTCCTCCGCTGTCACGTCGCCAATCACCACGATCGTCGTCAGGTCCGGCCGCACCGTCGCTGCGTGATACTGCCTCACATCGTCCAACGTCAGCGTTTTCAGCGTCGCTGGAGTCACCTCGCGCAGCACCGGATCGCCTTTAGGCAGCAGTGCCACATCCAGCGCCCGCGACGTGCGATACCCCGGGCTCTGCAGATTCCCGGCAGTGAATTGTGCGTACTGCTGCCGTGTGATCATGAACGCCTGCTCGGGCAGCGCCGGGTGCAGCTCGTTGTCGGCCAGTAATTCCACTCCCCGTGAGAAATACTCCTTCAGCACCTTCACCGAAAACTCGTAGCCAGCGTTCTCATTCGCGGCTATGTCGTCGAGAGCTTTCTGGAACGCCATCCGGTCCAGCGACGTCGTCCCGTAGGAATAGAGGCCGTCGAGCACATCGCCCACGCCTTCCCGATCCGGCGGCGTTTGCAGATCGCCGTTGTGCTTCACTGAACCCATGACGGTCACGGTGGGACTCGTCATGTCAGTCCGCACGATCATGCGGATACCGTTGGGCAGCTTCGTATCCGAAACCGGAATAAAGCTGGTGGGGACCTGCAGCTCGTTCAGTTCCTTCGCCGCCCACACAGGAAGCTCGACGGGTTTGGTCGGCGCCTCCGTCGTCTTCTCGCTGCCGCCGAATCCTTTCTCCGCCACTGGCTCGCCGTTGGGCGCTGGCTTCAGCGTCGCCGTGATCGTTGGTGCGTTGTAGAGATACTGTTTCGCCACACGGTTCACATCGGCCAGCGTGACTTTACGGATCGCATCCACATCCTCATCGGGCGAATTGCGTCCCTCCGCGGCGAGCGCCTCCGACCAAACCTCCGCAAGGTCCGGGATCGAATTACGCTGGAACTCCGCCTGCGCAATCTCGGCACGCTTGGCCGCGTCCACCAGTTCCGCGGGCACCCCGTCGGCGGCATACTTGTTCACGATCTGCCGCATCTCCTCGATCGCCGGATTCACATCCTGGCCCGCTGGCACCCCCACTAATCCATAGGCCACGCTCGCCTTCGGATAGGTTTCTGCCAGCGCAAACTCCGTTCCCAGGGCTTTGCCCGCGGGGACCATCCCGTACAAATCCGCGCGCTGGCTCGCCAGAACATCGGCCAGGATCTGCATCGCCGCATAATCCGGCGAGTCCGTTCCCGGCATGCGCCATGCGATGTACCCCAGCACGTACGGCAAATTGCTGTCGAGCGTGAACGTCTCCGGCTTCACCGGCTCGAGATTGACGGCCGGGTGCGGCGGCAGCGGATGGCTGGGAAGGTCGTTGTAGAGCTGGCGAATCTTGGCGAGCGTCTTTGCCGGATCGACATCGCCGACGACGACCAGAATCATGTTGGACGGCGTATACCACTTGTCGGCAAAATCCTTGAGCATCGCGCCCGTCGTCTTGTCGAACGAAGGCCGGGTCCCCAGCGGATCGTGCGCGTAAGGCGTGCCCGCGAACAGGTCGACATTGAGCCGGCTGGTGAATTTATACGTCGGGTTGGAAAGGTCGCGCGCCACTTCCTGCTCAATCGCGCCCCGCTCGTGGTCCCACTCCGCGTCCGTGTCGTCGATACCGCGCACGCACGCCGCCTGCGCCTCGAGTGCCACATCGACGTCAGCCGCGGGTACCGTCTCGAAGTACTGCGTGATGTTTTGCTGCGTGTCCGCATTGTTGTCGCCGCCCAGCAAGGCAAAGATCGCCGCCGTCTGGTCCGCACTCATCCCCTTGCAGCCGCGGAAGGCCATGTGTTCCTGAGCGTGTGCCATGCCCGGAAAGCCATCCGGCGTCTCATCGGCGCCCACGAGGAAGTTGGCTTCCACCGTCGCCACCGGCGCCAGCGTATTGCGAATGATGACCACGCGCATGCCGTTGGCCAGGATCGCACGGGTGGGCGGCTCGTCGGCCGCGCGCAAAAGAGGCGCAGCAACGAACGAAGCCAGAACAAACAGCAATGTACGCAGAGTGAACAAGCGCTTCAAATCGAAAACCCTCCAGGCAGCAGTTGCCCTTATAAGGATGTTAAAGGAAAGAAGCGCCCAGGATGACGGAATGGGATGAACGCACGGCACCACGGGACGCCGGGCGAGCTGTCGTCAATGCTTCCCGGCAGAAACCATGCAGATTCGCCACGCCGTTTCCGGTTAGTTCTCAAATTCCACTTCAGCCGGCGGCAGAACATCCGTATCGCGCGCTACCCACACATAAAGCGTGGGCAGCAGAAAGATGCTCATGATGAGGTTCATCACCAGGCCGCCACAGATCACAATGGCGAATGGGCGCTGGGAATCCGATCCGATGCCGTGAGACATGGCCGCCGGCAGAAGCCCCAGCGTGGCCACCAGCATGGTCATCATGATGGGACGCAACCGGAGAACCGCGCCCTCAACGGCCGCTTCCTCCACCGATTTGCCCAGCGCGCGCAACTGGTTGATGTATTCGAGCATGATGACCCCGGTCTGCACCGAGACACCGAACAGCGCCAGAAACCCGACTTCTGATGAAACACTGAAGTTGGTGCCGGTAAGGAGCAGCACCAGCAGACCGCCGATGCTGGCCATCGCAACGGTAGCGAGGATCAGGAGGGCCCACTTGAATGATCCGTACATCGTGTAGAGCAGAACGAAGATGATCAGAACGGTGAGGGGGACAATCACCGCCATGCGCGCTTCAGCCCGGAGTTCGCTCTGGTATTCACCCTCCCATCCCAGGTGGTAGCCGCGCGGCAGCTGAACCTGTGCCTCGACCTTCTGGATGGCTTCCTTGACCGCGTCGCCCAGTGGCCGGCCGCGGACGCTGTACTTGATGGCTACGTAGCGCTGGTTGTTCTCGCGATAGATTTCAGAGCCTTCATCGGCTTCGCGGATGGCGCACAACTGGGCCAGCGAGACGCGCTCCCCCGTTGGTGAAAGCAGACGAATATTCTGAATCGCCTCACGGGTGTCGCGGTATTGCGGCAGATACCGAAGGGTCAGGTTGTAAACCTCTTCGCCCTTCAGCACCTGAGTGAGCGTATTGCCGCCGACCGCAGTCTGGATCGCATCCTGCACATCGGCGACGTTAATACCCCAGCGTGCAGCTTTGGCTCGGTTGACCTCAACATCCAGATCGGGCTGGCCCGTGACCTGAAAAACGCCGATGTCAGCAATCCCGCGAACCCGGCTCATCACCGCTTCAATCTGATCCGCCTTGTCTTCGAGGACGTGGAGATCGCTGCCGTAAACCTTGGTGGCGAGTTCGCCCTTGACCCCGCTCACCGCCTCTTCCATGTTGTCTTCAATGGGTTGCGAGAACCCCCAGATCACGCCAGGGAACGCTCTGTTGAGCTGATCGTTCATGGCCGCGATCAGATTGTCCTTGTTCTCGTGAAAGACGTGCCGCCAATCCTTCTTTGGCTTGAGGCCAACGAAGTATTCGGTGTCGAAGAAGCCAGTGTGGTCGGTTCCGTCGTCGGGGCGGCCCGTCTGGCTGGTGCATTCCGTGGTCTCCGGGAAGGAACATAGGATGATGCGAGCGCGGTTGGCCACCGCCACGCTCTCATCCGGGCCTACGCTCTGATCGAGTGTCCCGCGCACCCACATGGCGCCTTCGTCCAGGTGAGGCAGGAACTCCGAGCCGATAATGCCGCTGAAGGCCAGGAAGACCGCACAGATCAATCCCAGCACGCCCACGCCAATCGTGAATTTCTGATGATGGATCGCCCAGCTGACGCCCTGTCGATAGCGCGTGCGCAGAAACTCCATCGCCGGGTTCTCCCACTCCTTTGCGCCTTTGGCAAACAGCAGGCTCGACAGCACGGGGGCCAGAACCATCGAGAAGGTCAACGCCCCCAGCAACGCGAACGCAACCGTCCATGCCATCGGCCGGAACAGCCGGCCTTCAACCGACTCCAGCGTGAAAATAGGCAGATACGCCGTGATGATGATGGCAATGGCGTAGAAAACCGGGCGCTGCACTTCATGTGCTGCTTCCGCGATCCTCACCATGGTGGAGCGGCCGGTGTCGTCCTTTTTGTGGAGGTGGCGCACGATGTTCTCCACCATGACCACTGCTCCGTCGACCACCATGCCGAAGTCCAGCGCGCCCAGCGAAAGCAGGTTCGCCGGGATGTTTTTCAGGTCGAGGCAGATGGCGGCAAAAAGCAGCGAAAATGGAATGGTAAGCGCGACAATGATCGCGCCGCGCACGTTGCCAAGGAACAAAAACAGAATGATGACCACCAAAACGATGCCCTCGCTCAGGTTGTGCAGAACCGTGTGCGTGGTGAAGTGCAGCAGGTCGCTGCGATCGATGAAGGGAATCAGGGTGACGCCTTTGGGCAGGATCTGCTTATTCAGCGCTTCGATTTCTTTGTGAACCGCATCCAGGACCGGCTGGGCGTTGGCGCCTTTCTGCAGGCAGAGAATGCCGGAAACCACGTCGTCGTTGTTAATGAGCCTTCCGTCTTCGCGGTGATACGTGTCGCCGAACTGACCCAGCCGGATCATCGGGCCCTGGGAGACCACGGCAATATCCTTGAGTCGCAGAGCCGTGCCGGCTTTGGTGACGACGACGGTGTCACCGATGTCCTGAATGTTCCGGACCAGGCCGACTTCACGAACATTGATCTGTTGAGCCCCGGCCTGAATAAAGCTGCCGCCGGCGTTCGCGTTGTTGCCGGCGATCTGCTGCTCAACCTGCGCGAGGCTCAGCCCGTACGAGATAAGTTTGTCGGGGTCGAGCCCCACCTGATACTCGCGCGTAGGTCCTCCAAAGGGATTGGTGTCCACCACCCCCGGCACCGATTTCACGTTCTTTTCGACCACCCAGTCCTCAAGGGACTTCAGGTTCATCACGTCGAATTCGGGATTCCTGCTGCGCAACGTGTAGAAATAGATCTGCCCGACCGGGCTCCAGTCGGTGCCCATCTGCGGTACGACTCCGCTGGGCAGCGTCACCTGAGAGAGGCGCTCCAGCACGCGCTCGCGATTTTCGAAATCCGTCGTTTCCTCGCCGAACACCATCTCCACGGTGGAAAGACCAAAAATGGACCACGACCGAACGTGGACTACGCCCGGGATGCCATTCATCACCGTTTCCAGCGGAATCGTGACCTGCTGCTCAATCTGCTCCGCGGAGATGCCGGGCCACTGCGCGATCACATCCACATAATTGTTGGCGACGTCGGGATAGGCCTCGACCGGAAGGCGATGAAAGGAGACGACGCCCCACGCAAAGAGAAGGATCCCGATGGCCAGCACCAGAAATCGGCTTCGCAGGGCGAAGTCAACGATCTTGCGGATCATTGAGCCTCCGAAGTCTTTTTCAGCGCCAGGACGTTACTGCCCGTCTTCGGCGCAATCTGGCTTCCGTCCACGTTCGCTCGGTCGGCCTCTGGCGCTGGATTGTCAGTTTCAAACCTGGCCTCAATCGGCTCCCGGGTACAGGTCTGTTGCGCAAATGCTCCAGAGCGGCAAACAGCCGTCGATATCAACAGAAAAATGGCGCAGAAAACCCATCGCATCAATTTAGGAAATGGCATCTGCAAAGACTCAATTCATGCGGGGAAAAGAGGACACTTCGAGCGTAGTGTGCGGATGGCCGCGGCCAGTCCTATCTTCTGGCCGACCCATGCCATCTTCGGGGCAGCAGCTACCTATCTTTTAGTCACTTATGCCAGATCAGGGGGTAAACCCCTGCCCAATGCAGGAGAATCCGCGATACGACCGGCTTCTCTTACCTGCCCAGGATCCAGCGGCCACAAAATGTGCGCAGAGCTGAGCGAACGCTGTGACGAACCGCGCCGCAGCCGGGTCGTGTTATTCCTCTTCTCCGATCGGCATGCCCGGCGGCGCTGGTACCGGTTTGGCCGGGACGAATTTCGCCGGATCGCGAAAGTACTCCTCGATGCGCGCTGCTTCCATGGCGCGGAATGCCTGTTCCTCATCCCCACCCGTTGCCCCACTCTTCGAGAGCTCATCGCTCATCAATCGCAGCTCAGCACGCACGGTCGCCCGGGTTTGTGTCGAAGCCTCCGGGCTCGCAGCGAGCGCCAGCAGCGCCTCAAGAATGCGGCTGTCGACCGCGCGTCGCACCTCGAGCGTTAGCCCCTGCGCACCGCCAGTTTGCGGGGCCGGCATCGCAGTTGCCTTTAGCGTCGCCCTGATCACCTCATCGAGAGCCGGCTCTCGACTGTCGCGTGCGTGATTCTCCACCAGACGGTTGGCGCGTTCCGGATTAAATAGGAGTGCCAGCGTCAGGTCCGCCGCAGATTCCGCCGCGGCAATGGGATCGAACGCCAACCCTGTCTCCGACGCGAAGCTCTCTTCGCTGCGCGGCAGGCCAGGAGGGCGCGGCGGCAGCAGTTTCAGCAGCGGCTCTGGCAGCGTAAGCATCGCGGGCGATAGTGTCTTCAGAACGCTGGCCAGTGCATGTTTTTGATCTTCCGGATCGACAATCTTCGGCAGCATCTGCCCGTCACCGCGCACGTTGTATCGGTAGTCCACCCCGCCAATCTCCTTCACCGCAGCCTCGGTCTGGTAGCGATGGAAGAGGTAGAGCGGAACCAGGGTGTCCTCCAGTTGGGCGAGCGGCGTGCCCTCGCGAATCGCATCTTCACCGAATCGCTGCAGAGCCGCGGCTCGCACCGTGAGGACGCGATCGAGCTCCACGGCCGGATCCGCGCCGTTATCCCACAAATGCGCATGCGGATGTGCCGACCCCTGCGGCCGCGCATCCTCGTCGGTGATGTAGATCAGCCCGGTCTTCTCCGAGTCAGCAAGAATCTTGTCCAGCGCCGCCGCGTCTTCCACCGGCTTCCCGTCACGGTCGAACTCGCGATAGCCGTAATCAATGGCGACCTTATCCCATACTCCAATTCCCGCAGGGTATGCGTGCGACAGATCGGGCACGCCATCGGCGCCGACCGTTACCCACGGATGCGGGTAATCCATCACCGAAACCGTCTGGTCCAGCGAGTGCGGAAAACTGCTGGCGGCAAAGTTGTGCGCCAGTCCCAGCGTGTGCCCTGTCTCGTGCGCGCCCAGCTGGCGAATCCGCTCGAGCACCATCTGCAATGCCGCGTCGTGCGCTGCATCGGCCGGTGGCTTGCCGTGCCCATAGGGAGCCAGCAGCGCCTCCGCAATCAGATAATCCTGCCGCCCGCGCAGGCTGCCCAGCGTCACATTGCCCTTGATGATCTCGCCGGTTCGCGGATCGGCAAGCGCTGCCCCGTAACTCCACCCGCGCGTGTAACGGTGCACCCATTGGATCATGTTGTAGCGCACGTCCATCGGGTCCGCACCCGCCGGCAGCACATCCACGCGAAATGTTCCCGGCGCCCATCCTGCCGCCTGGAACGCCTGATCCCACCAGCGTGTGCCCTCCACCAGCGCGCTGCGCAGCGGCTCCGGCGCGCCGCGGTCAACGTAATACTGGATCGGCGCGACCGCCTCGCAGGCCTCGGTGCAATTCGGATCCTTTTTGATGAGCCGATGCCGCAGGATGAATTGCTCCTCGAGCGGTTCTCCCAGCGGCGCGTCGTAGTCCCGATACGTCATCGGGAAATATCCGGCACGCGGCGAGAACCGTCGCGGCGTGAATCCCGGCGGCGGCAGCTCCACAAATTCCTGCCGCTCGCGAATCGTAACTGCCCGCGGATTGGGCGACACCTCCGCGACGATCTTTCCCTGCGGCGGCGTGTCCTGCCCGGCGGCAAACGTCAGTTCCGCCTCAATGACGGTGTTCTTCGGAAAAGCCTTCGTATCCTCGAGCACAATCGTTGACCGCGCTGGATCGACGTGAAAGCTGCCCTGCTTCCCTTCGGCCAGACCCTCGGCCACGTGATGCGCGTCGCTCAGGAAGAACTGCGTCGCGTCGACCAGCACCGTGCCGTCCGGGCTTTCCGCCTCTACGGTGAATCCGGCGAGCACCGATACCGGAAACGACTCGGCGACCGACGCCTCTTCCGCCTCATCGCTTGAGGAGCTGCGGAACTTCAGATTCGGTTCCACCAGCAGCAGCTTCGGCCCCGTCCGTTCAAAGTGCACGATCTCGGCCGGCGCAGTCTGCCCGCGGTCCATACCGTAGCCCCCCAGCTGGCTCGTTCCGATGCTCCACGGCGTCGAATTCGTATAAATCAGGTCCTCGGAGCGCGTGTGCTCTGCGTTGCCGCCGAGGGAAACTTCCAGATAGAGCTTGCCTGTCTTTGCATCCCAGTCGAGCGCGAGCAATCCATCCATGTGGTGCATTCCCTGGGTCCGCTCCGCCAGCGACGCAGATGGCCGCGGAGAAGGAGTGTCGGCGTACACAAGAAGGGAGGAAATGCAGAAGAGAACTGCGGCGGCGAAAATGAGCAGAACGCGCAGGGGTCGAGCCATGCACCGTTGTAGCACGGCCAGCAACGGCAGCCGGTGGATTGCCAGTTTGTCCGATTCAAATGGTCGGGACGGCCAGATTTGGTCTTGAGCCGTTTTGCGCGCCGTCTGAGCCCGCAGGCGAAATCCTGAGCCGGCACGTCGAAGGATCTCATTCTCCCTCCCACCGACCTTGTGACGCGCGGAAGAACTTCTCGCCGGTAAGCGGCGCGTGGCCCCGCAACCGCATTTGTCGGCGAGGACGCTCAAAAAGGATGGCGCGAGGATCGACAATCCAGTTAAGGGATTGGATCTGACTCCAGGGAAGCGGAGTTGACCGCCTCCCCGAAGAAATACAGATGGTTCTTATGCGGTTACGGGAGAAGCGATCTTATGAAAGGTCGAGTTGACTACCTCACACGTCTGAACCCTGGGCATTCCATCGATCACTTTTGAGAAGCTCTTCAACACTTCGGGATAAGTGTTGGTATTATAGGCTTCCGCATCCGACTTGTTGTCCCACAGACTGATTGCCGTAACATCCAGGCCGTTGGAACTGGCGATCGTGAGTTCATCCCTGAAACCCTTCTGTTTGCGCAGTAAGGGCAGAATCTGGCTGTCAAATATGTGGCCATACTCAGAAAGCACGTTGGACTTAAGATGGACAGAGACATTGCGAGCGAACATGGGTCCTCCTTCGAGGGGCCTTTGTTAGCTAAGAGGAGAATACTTCAGATGGGCTGACTTAGTTCAGGGAACCTGAAAGAGGAGGAGGTGTGGTAACCCCCTCATTACTGACTCTACGCTGAGCGGGTAGCTTTGTCCATTGGAACAAATAAGCGCAGGATTTCTGCTGTTTCTTAGGAAATGGTCGGGACGGGCAGATTTGAACTTGAGCCGTATTGCGGGCGTCCGAGCCCGCAGGCGAAATCCTGAGCCGGTACGGCGAAGGATCTCATTCTGATCGGAGATTCAGTCAGGAAATGGTCGGGACGGGCAGATTTGAACTTGAGCCGTATTGCGGGCGTCCGAGCCCGCAGGCGAAATCCTGAGCCGGTACGGCGAAGGATCTCATTCTGATCGGAGATTCAGTCAGGAAATGGTCGGGACGGGCAGATTTGAACTTGAGCCGTATCGCGGGCGTCTGAGCCCGCAGGCGAAATCCTGAGCCGGTACGGCGAAGGATCTCATTCTGATCGGAGATTCAGTCAGGAAATGGTCGGGACGGGCAGATTTGAACTTGAGCCGTATTGCGGGCGTCTGAGGCCGCAGGCGAAATCCTGAGCCGGCACGGCGAAGGATCTCATTCTGATCGGAGATTCAGTCAGGAAATGGTCGGGACGGGCAGATTTGAACTTGAGCCGTATCGCGGGCGTCTGAGGCCGCAGGCGAAATCCTGAGCCGGTACGGCGAAGGATCTCATTCTGATCGGAGATTCAGTCAGGAAATGGTCGGGACGGGCAGATTTGAACTTGAGCCGTATCGCGGGCGTCTGAGGCCGCAGGCGAAATCCTGAGCCGGTACGGCGAAGGATCTCATTCTGATCGGAGATTCAGTCAGGAAATGGTCGGGACGGGCAGATTTGAACTTGAGCCGTATCGCGGGCGTCTGAGGCCGCAGGCGAAATCCTGAGCCGGTACGGCGAAGGATCTCATTCTGATCGGAGATTCAGTCAGGAAATGGTCGGGACGGGCAGATTTGAACTGCCGACCCCTCGCACCCCAAGCGAGTGCTCTACCAGGCTGAGCCACGTCCCGACAACAGCAGAGGTCTACACGGAAGTTTATCACCGCCGAATCGCCCGGCCCACCCCAGCCTCTACATCGCCAGCGCCGCCAAAGCCTCCTGCCGAATCCGCAGCTCGCGCATCTCGTCTTCCCCCATTCGCTCCGCGCAGCCGGCCACCGTGCGCCACCCGCGCTCGATCAGAATCTTCCTGTACTCGGGATCGGGCGTCGTTACTGCGATGTCGCCGAGTGCGCGCAGCAGGCGCAGGCTTACGGCCACGTCGCTCTTCGCGTACATGCGAATCTGCTCGAAGGCGGCATCCAGCAGGCGCGGGAACTGGATCCACCCGATGCTCACGCGAACCACGCCTGGCGGATCGAACAGCAGTTCGTCCGGCGGCTGACGGCTCGCATAGCGGATCACAATGCGGCTCAGCTGATCCACGCAGTTGATGCCCGTGCTCGGATCGTTCACCGCGGGTGAAATCGCCTTGAGCGCAATGTCCACAATCTGCAGCACGCCAAACTCCACGTCCTGCTGCAGCGTGCGTGTCGGTCCCATGTCGAAGGCGCCCACCAGCCGCGCGGATCCATCCGAGTCCAGACGATCGCCTTTCGCCACCATCGCCAACGGAACGCCCGCGGGGACAAAATGACCCACCCGCCGCAACACGCGAATTCGCACGTGGTACTGCTTCGCAAGGTCGAGCAGCCGTCGCGTCTCGACGAACCGAATGTATCCCGACTCGGGACACGCCACGGCAATCTCGTCCGGCGTCGGAGGAACCTGGGTCTGCTGCAGCCGCTCCGGCCAGTGCGGCCACGGCATAATGTCGTCGATCACCGCCTCGGTTTCCGTCGCTATGCGATCCACGATGTGGTTCACGCTGATCGCTTCCGAGATGTGGTGGATGAAGAACAGAAGCCACGCCACGCACACCAGAGCCAGCACCATGGCGCCCAGCACCGTCGCCACCGGCGCAAACGGATGTGGCAGCGAGCGCGCCGCCGGCAGCGCCGCCATGCAGTACGAAAAAGTTCCCAGAAAGATGCCCAGCGTCCACTGCGTCGCGCGATCCCGGGCGAAGCTGACGATGATACGCGGCGAGAACTGCATCGACGCCAGCGTCAGCGTCATGAGCAGGATCGCGAAGACGATCGAGACCACGGTCATCATCGACGCTGCGATCCCGGCCAGGATCACCTGCGCCACCTGCGGATCGGCATGTGACGGGAAGATCGCCGCGGAACCCAGGCGCTCGTGCCGGGGAACATCTCTTCCAGCCACGAGAGCAGCGCCCCTGCGCCCCCCAGCGCGAGCGCGATGATCAGCGGGCGGATCAGGAAGCCGCCGCGCAGGCTGTACATCGCGCGGCGCAGGATCAATGGAAGGTTCTTCCTCACAGACGTGCAGCAAGTATAGTGGCGCTTCGGCTGGTGTGATCGCGAAACGAGGCGCGCTCAACCGCGTTGCGGGTCCGCTTCAATGCGGCCCCTCAATGCGGTACCTGCCACCCCGCTCCGACCGTCGCCAGCGTCATTTGGTCCGTCGGCGAGTCGCCCAGCGACTTCGCTACCTGCGGGAACGCCGTCTTGATCTGATCCGTGGTCGCCCACACCGGCACATCGCGCATCGTGTAGCTGTAAGTCACCGTGGTCTCGGTGAATCCATCGCGCGGACCCGGCGGCGTGAAGCTCACAATGCCGGTCACCTCGCGGTGCCCATAGCAGAAACGCGGCCCATAGCGGTTGCCGGCGGCGTTCAGCGTGTAGCGGTCCACGTGCATGTCGCGGTCTTCCAGACGCGTCGCGAGGCCAGCATCCGCCAGCGCGTCCATATCCTTTTTGTCTTCCTTCGACGTGGCACCCGGCGCCACTTCATAGGGGAATTGATGCCCCTGTGGAAACAGGCAGTCGTTGTGGTCCTGATACCAGTCGTTCAGGGTTTTGGTGAAGTTCGCGGCGGTGGGTTTGTTGGCGGATGAGCAGCCCGCCGCCAGTGCCACAACAGTGCAGGCGATGATCGTTCGTGCGATCCTGGTCTTCATGTTCTTTTCACTGTGCTGCGATGCATGGTAGAGCAAAAACAGTGGTCTGTCGCAAGCGAATTATGGAGGCGACCCGCAGCCAGATGAAAAAAACGTAGAACGGCAGGGTCCCCCGGCTGGCGCGATTCTCCTGCGCCGGGGGCAAGCAGAGGAAATCGCGAAAACCTGCGCCCCTGCCGCAATGCAGTCTGCGTTGCTTCGCGAAAGCTCCGCAGGGAGCACGCGCCACGACCGAGCGCTGCTCACCATAGAAAGGATGCGGCCCAGGCGGACCGGAGTAGCCTGCAATCCGGCCCTGAGCCCCTTCCAAAACCGGTTTCTAACGGCCTGAAGTCTCTGAATCCCGGAACCGGTGGCCTCTAACCGGCGTATCGTTCTTGCAGGGCCTTTAGGGGGAAATGCCGATGCGAGTTCGATTCCTGTCGGGAGCGTTCCTGCTCGGAACCATTCTGGCCGCCGCCGGTTGCCATGTTCAGGTCGACAAAGGTAAAAACGGCGAGGACAAGAACGTCAAGATCGATACGCCTCTAGGCGGCCTCCACGTTCGCGCCGATCAGACCTCGGCCGTCGACCTGGGCCTGCCCGTCTACCCTGGCGCGCACATTACCCCCGATCGCGAGGGCGACAAATCGGCCGACGTCCATCTCGGCTTCGGCCAGTTCCAGCTGCGCGTCAAAGTCGTCACCTACGAAACCTCTGACGAGCGCGACAAAGTCGTTGCCTTCTATAAAAACGCGATGGGCCGCTTCGGCGAAGTGCTCACCTGCGACGGCAACCATCCCGTAGGATCCCCCGGCATCACCGGTGAAGGGCTCACCTGCAGCGAAGATTCAAAGGTCCAGATTCACGGCAACGGCCTTGACGACGACTCGGGCTTCTCCCTCCGTGCCGGTTCCAAACACCACCAGCACATCTTCGCCATCAAGAACAACGGCGGCGAAGGGACCCGATTCTCGCTCATCGAACTGCAACTGCCCACCGGCCTCGAAGAAAGTTCGTCGAAGTCGAGCGATTAGCAGTCCCTGCGCCACAACGCGCCATTTCGCGCTCCCCCAATCTCGCATTGCGCTCCCTGCCCGCCTGCGGTAGGGTCAAATTGTGGAACCCACCTGCCACCGCTGCGGAAACACCCTGCATGATGGCGACGTTTTTTGCCCGCATTGCGGCGCGCAGCAGTTGGTCGTCGATGCCTCCGATACGGGCGGACCACAGCAACTCCCGCAGCGGCTCGGCATCGATCCCAGTCGCGTGCAGTGGCGCACGGCCATCATCTCAGCGCTGCTGGTCGCGGTTCCGGTGGGCCTGCTCTCTGCCCTTGCCGGCGGCATCCGTACCATCCTCGTCATGGCAGGCGGTTTCGCTGTAATCGCCCTCTACCGCCGCCGCAGCGAAGCCCTCACCGATGGCCGCATGGGCTGGCGTCTGGGCGCGCTCTTCGGCGTCGTATCGGCATTTATCGCCACCGCCACTTACGCCGTGCAACTGGACGTCGTCCGCTACTGGATGCACGAGGGCCCGGCCATGGACCGCGAATTCCAGACCGCGGCACAGATGGGCGTGGACTACTGGGCAAAAGCGAATGCGCAACAGGGTCCGCAACCACCCGAGGTTGCCCATGCCGTGCAGCGCGTCACAGACTTTATGCTCTCGGCCGACGGCCACGCCGCCGGTCAACTGGCCACTGCGGTCATCATGTCGCTGGCCATGGTTCTCTTCGCTGCCACCGGCGGCGCCATCGCCGGCCGCATCCTCGCAGCGCGGCCAAAAACACAAAGCAGCATCTGACGCAACACCGGACAGTTTGCGCCGCCATCTGAGGAAAACTGTGGCCAAACTCTTCGCTTAACGTCTTGCGGCGCAGAAACCAGGCTCGTATCATCGCCTTTACACCTATGTCAGAGTTGCAGGCCGTTGCTACGCCCAAACTGCGCGAGAAGGGCCGGATCATGTCCGCCTCTGAAATCGAGCGCACCCTGGTTCGCCTCGCCCACCAGATCATCGAGAAGAATAATGGCGCGGAGAACATCGGCCTCGTCGGCATCAAGCGCCGCGGCGTTCCCATCGCACAGCGCCTGGCCGCGCTCATCTCCGGCATCGAGAAGCACCCCGTCGATACTGGCGTCCTCGACATCAGCTTTTACCGCGACGACCTTTCCACGCGCGACGTGCGCCCCGTCGTCGTCCCCGGCTCGCTCGGCTTCGACGTCAACGGCCGCGACATCATCCTGATGGACGACGTGCTCTACACCGGCCGCACCATTCGCGCCGCGCTCGATGCGCTCTTCGATCACGGCCGCCCGCGCCGCGTGCAACTGCTGGTGCTCATCGATCGCGGTCATCGCGAGCTGCCTATTGAGGCGACCTTTGTGGGCCGCACCGTGCCCACCTCCCAGCGCGAGATCATCGAAGTGAAATTGCGCGAAGTGGACAACGACGAGCAGGTGCTCCTTGTGGAGCGCGTGTAACAGGTTTTGAAGGGGCACGGCTTTTGCCGTGCCATGGATCGCTGAGAAAATTTCGGGGCTTTAGCCCCGCTACCGGCTACAGGCCGTTGTTTGGAGATGGCGCTGACCAGGACCCCATCCCGTAAACTGCAAAAACACTCCGCACCCTCTTTTTTCCAGCAACCTATCCATCCCGGCTCCGCCATCTCCGCCGCTGACTTCACCGTCCCTGAAGTCCGACGCATCCTGTCGTCCGCCGATGATCTCGAAAACGAGAATCCCTTCCGGCGGGCCAATCGCCTGGCGAAACGCCGCATCGCCCTCCTTTTTTACGAATCGAGCACGCGTACCCGCACCTCGTTCGAGCTAGCCGCCAAAGCCCTCGGCGCAGACACCACCCTGGTCAGCTCGCTCTCTTCAAGCATCGAAAAAGGCGAGTCCCTCAAAGATACCGGCATCACCCTAAAGGCCCTCGGGGCAGAATGCATCATCCTGCGCAGCCCGTATTCCGGCGCGCCCTATTTGCTCGCCCGCGCCACCGGCCTGCCCGTCCTCAATGCCGGCGACGGCATGGCCGAGCATCCCTCCCAGGCGCTCCTCGACCTGCGCACCATCCTGCAGTTCCTCCACATTCGCTCCGCGGCCATCGACGACAAGACCCTCCGCGGCGTCACCATCACCATCGTCGGCGACATCCTCCACAGCCGCGTCGCCCGTTCCAACGCCCTCCTGCTGCCGCGCCTCGGCGCAAAGGTCGTCCTCTGCGGACCACCGGCCTTGCTGCCCGACTTCGCCGCCGAAATGGCCCCCGGCATCTCCATCGAGCGCGACTTCGAAAAAGCGATCAGGCAATCGAAGATCGTCATGATGCTCCGCATCCAGGCCGAGCGCCTGGCCGGTCTCCAGATCGACCTCGACGACTACCGCGCCCGTTACCAGGCCAACCCCGAAATCATCGCCGCCCACGCCCCAAAAGCCCTCATCATGCACCCAGGTCCCATCATCCGCGGCATGGAGATCACCGCCGAAGTGGCCGACGGCCCCCAGTCCGCCATCGCGCAGCAGGTTCACAACGGCGTCGCCATCCGCATGGCGCTGCTGGCTCGCGCCCTCGGCAGCGAAAAGAAAGCGGGCCGCCGATGAAGTCGATCCTCATCCGCAATGGCCGCGTCCTCTCCCCTGCCGACGACCTCGATGCGCCGCGCGATGTTCTTCTCGGCGACGGCAAAATCGCCGCCGTCGAAAAACCCGGCAGCATCAAAGCGCCCGGCGCTGAAGTCATCGACGCGAAGGGCCTCATCGTCGCGCCCGGCTTCATTGACATCCACGTTCATCTGCGCGAGCCCGGCCAGGGATACAAGGAATCCATCGCCACCGGCACCGCAGCGGCCGCCGCTGGCGGATTCACAACAGTCTGCGCCATGCCCAACACCATCCCGGTGAATGACGCGCCGGAGATCACCCGCTGGATGCAGGCCGCGGATCGCAATGCCTCCGTCCGCGTTCTGCCCATCGCCGCTGCCACACGCGGCTCTCTCGGCGAAGCCCTCACCGACTACGCTGCCCTCAAAGAAGCCGGCGCCGTCGCTGTCACCGACGACGGCAAGCCCATCCTCGGCGATGAGGTCATGCTCCAGGCCCTAGGGGCTGCTGCCAGCCAGGCCCTTCCCGTCATCCAGCATGCCGAAGACACGCGCCTCACCGCCGGTGCCTCAATGAATGCCGGAGCCCTCGCCTTTCGCCTCGGCCTGCGTGGCATGTCCATCGAAGCGGAATCCACCCTCGTCGAGCGCGACATCTCTTTGCTCCGGCAAGTCCCCAACGCTCATCTGCACGTCGCGCATCTCTCCACCAAAAAAGCCCTGGACGCCGTGCGCGCGGCCCGCAAACAAGGCCTCCACGTCACCTGCGAAGTCACGCCCCACCACTTCGCGCTCACTGAAGAACGCGTCGGCCTCTACGACACCCACGCGAAAATGAACCCGCCGCTCCGCGCCGAGAGTGATCGCGCCGCGATGATCCAGGGCCTCCTCGACGGAACCATCGACGCCATTGCCACCGACCACGCGCCCCACGCATCGCACGAAAAAGAGCAGGAGTTCGACCGGGCCCCCAACGGCATCACCGGCCTCGAAACCGCTCTCGGCCTCGCCATTCGCATCCTTCACGCACAACATAAAATGCCGCTTGCCAAAGTCGTGGCCCTGCTCACCAGCCGCCCCGCACAGGCGCTCCGTCTCAAAGGTCTGGGCGCCATCGCCTACGGCGCACCCGCCGACCTCGCCCTCTTCGACCCACACGAAAAGTGGACCTTCCACGCGGCTGACTCCAGGTCAAAGTCGAAGAACACACCCTTCGACGGCTGGGAACTCCAGGGCCGCGTGCACCTGACCATCAGCCAGGGCCACATCGCATATCGCAGCAAATAACTCCGTCGCGGGGTGCTACCCTGAGCTATCGCCGGAGGCTGCAATGGGAAAGCCCAACCCGTGGCGAGTAGTCCTGTCCGGAATCGTCGCCGGTCTTGTCTGGACCGTGCTCTCCTCGCTCATCACCGCATACCTTTCCACCGAATTCGTAACCGTTGTTCCCGGCCGACGCCTGTCTGCGCCTCCCGGTGGGATGATCGCGTTTCTGCTGACTGTGAACCTGGTCATGGGAATCTGGGCCATGTGGCTTTATGCCGCAAT
This sequence comes from uncultured Acidobacteriaceae bacterium, assembly GCA_963788905.1. GTDB lineage: Bacteria > Acidobacteriota > Terriglobia > Terriglobales > Acidobacteriaceae > Palsa-343. Next base: position 392,991 of record CAWBIO010000005.1, on the reverse strand, counting down.
TCGTCCCCGATACGGCCCAGGCGCCTGGACCGCGGTGCGAACCGGAGCTTCCTGGTGGGTCATCACCACCCTGGTCGATACCACATGGGGATCTTTCGGCTTCGTTCGCCAGCACGCGCTACTCGCGCCGATGATCGCATCTCTGCCGGCTCTTATCCTCGCCGCACTCGCCGGGGCCTGGCTCTATCGCGAGTAAAAGCCACTGGCGATCATAGCCGGAGACGCCTGTATATACAGTCCAAAGTCGTATATACTGTGTTCTGAGTACCGTCATGCCCCTTAGTATTCGGAACCCGGAGACTGAGAAACTGGCTCGGCAGGTGTCCCGCCTCACCGGCGAAACCCTGACCCAGGCGATTGGCAAATCGCTCCAGGAGCGGTTGGAGCGCCTGAAGCGCCGCCGCAATGACCGAAGCCTGCGCCGCAACATCGACAAGATCCTCGCCCGGGTTGACGCCCTTCCCGACCTCGATACCAGAACCGCCGATGAGATTCTCGGTTACGACGAAAATGGGCTGCCGTCCTGATGGTGATTGATTCATCGGCCCTGCTGGCGGTATTCCTCGGCGAGCCAGAGCGCGAGTTTTATCTCGACCAGATGGTAAACGCCGATGTCCGCCGGATCTCGGCGGTGACCTTCGTTGAAACGGGAATTGTTCTTGAGGGACGACGTGGAGCAGCTTCCCGGCACGAGCTAGAGAGGCTCTTGCAGCAAGTTGCCATCGAAGTGGTTGCGGTTGACGCGGAGCAAGCGGTCGCGGCGCTTGCCGCCTGGCGCAAATTCGGCAAGGGCCGCCACCCCGCACGGCTCAATCTCGGCGATTGTTTCTCCTATGCGTTGGCTCAGCTCACCGAAGAACCTCTTCTCGCAAAAGGTGAGGATTTCGCTCGGACCGGCCTTGAACTCTGTCCTCAGGCCCCGCCACCGAGCTAGCGCGCCTTTCCTCTGCTGCTCTTCTTCCTGCGCAACTGGCTCGCCTTCGGCGCACGATATTTCCCGCGCCCTCCGGCCTTCACCGCCTGCGCCGCTGCTTCTTTCCGAGCCGCCTTGGCCCGCTTCTCCTCGCGCCGCGCCTGCTTGCTCTTTCCCTTCCCGCTTCCCGCTTCCTGCCTCCGACTTTCGTTCTCCTCCAGAATCGAGAACTGCAGCCGCTTCTCCACCGCATCCACGCGATCCAGCACCACCCGTACCCGCTCGCCCAACGAAAACTTCCGCCCCCACCGTTCGCCAATGATCTGCCGCGTGTTCTCGCGATAGGTGTAGCGATCGCCATCGAACAACCCCAGGCTCTGCAGCGGCACCAGCCCCTCGACGAACAAATCGTCCAGCTCCACAAATAGCCCGTATTTCGTCGCGTTCAGGATCATCCCGCTGAAGGCCTCGCCCACCCGATCGCGCATGAACTTGATCTTCTTCCAGTCCACCAGCTCGCGTTCCGCATCAGCCGCCCTCCGCTCACTCTCACTCGACTCCTGCGCAATCGCTGCTAACTCGCCCTCGGCAATCGGCTCAAAAGATGCCTCGACCCCAGACCTCCTGCTTTGCCTTTCCTGCTTCCTGCCTCCCGCTTCCCGCTGACCCACGCTCCACGGCGATCCCGCCGCGTGCGGTTCCCCTTTGGCAAGCACCCCAGTCCCGCTCACGCCCGCATGCAGCAGCGCCTTCGCGATCCGGTGCACGATCAAATCCGGATACCGCCGGATCGGCGACGTGAAGTGCGTGTAGCACGGCGCCGCCAGCGCAAAATGCCCCTCGTTCTTCTCGCTGTAGCGCGCCTGCTTCAGCGACCGCAACATTAGATAAGAGAGGATTCGCTCTTCGGGCTTTCCCGCAATCTTTTCTGTCAGCTTCTGATACATCCGCGGCGTGACCGCAATATCGCCCGCAACCTCGTAGCTCCGCGCGTCCCGGCCGCCGCGCCGCTGCTCCCTCCGTTCGCTCTTCATCCGGAACGTCTGCACCGGCAGGCTTCCGATCCCCAGCGAATACCCAAACGCCGCCGCAATCTCCTCAAACTCCACCACGCGCCGCGGCTCCGGCTTTTCGTGGATGCGATACAGCGACGGCGCGCCCAGATTCTCCAGCCACGACGCCACGCACTCGTTGGCCGAGAGCATGAACTCCTCGATCAGCCGATGCGCCCAGTTGCGCTCCGCCCGCGTCACCGCCTTCATCGCGCCAAACTCGTCAAACTCGATCAGCGGCTCCGGCAAATCGAAATCAATCGACCCGCGCCGATCGCGCTTCCGATTCAGAATCCGCGCCAGATCCAGCATCCGCTCGAACTCCTCAACCAGCGGTGCAAACTCCGTCCGCATCTCCACATCGCCATCGAGAATGGCGTGCACCTGCGTGTACGTCATCCGCCGCGCCGACCGGATCACGCCCTCGCAAATCTCATACCCCAGAATCTCGCCCTGCGGATCGATCCGCATCAGGCACGAGAGCACCAGCCGATCCTCATCCGGGCGCAGGCTGCAGATGTCCGTCGACAATTCCTTCGGCAGCATCGGAATCGCGCGATCCGGAAAATACACCGACGTCCCGCGCAGCCGCGCCTCCAGATCCAGCGCCGTCCCCGGCCGCACATACTGCGCCACATCGGCGATGTGAACCTGCAATTCCCACACGCCACCGTTGCCGCCATGCGGTGGTCGCACCAGCACCGCATCGTCAAAGTCGCGCGCCGTCTCGCCATCGATGGTCACAATCGGCAGCCCGCGAAAATCCCTTCGTTTCTCTGCAACGGCCCGATCGAACCGCGCAACCTCCCGAGCCTCAGCCAGCACCGCGTCCGGAAAAACCCGCGGCAGATGGTGCTTCCGGATCACCATCTCCACGTCGACGCCGAACTCATCCTCCGCGCCCAGCACCTCGATCACGCGGCCCCGCGCCGCACGCGTAGGCGTTGGCCAGTCGGTGATCTCCACATCGACCACCAACCCTTCGAGGTTCGCGTGATGCCGCGCCCGCTTTGCTTCCTCCCCCAGCACCCGATGCGGCGTTGTCGCGCTCGCTTCCGCCGGCGCCACCTCCGCGCCAAACGGGATGACAATCGGCTGTGTCATCCGCTCGTCGAACGGCACAACATAATTCCCACCGCGGCCCGTTTCCCCCTCCATGCGCCGCGCATAATGAAAAATCCCCACGACCGTCGGATTCCGCCGCGTCAGAACCCGCAGCACTCGCCCCGACCTCCGCCCATCGCCACGCCCGTAGCGAGGAGGCGCGAGCTCCACCAGCACCTGGTCGCCCTGCATCGCCCCGCCCATCTCGCCAGGCGGAATAAACACGTCTTCGTCGATTGCCGCCCGCGTACCCGGCATGCGCCGGCGTCGGCCGCACAAATCCGTAGCCGTCGCGATGCAGGTCCAGTCGCCCCGCGATCAGATCTTCGCTCCGAATCCCGGCATGAATTCGGGTTCGGCCCTCCCCGCGTTGCACCCGATGTTCCCGAACCGCGTCCTCGCCAGGCTTGCGAATCACCCAGTGCTCGCCGTCCACCTGCGTTAGCTGTCTCGTTCCAGTCAGCCGGCCAAGCTGCTCGCGCAACGCGCGCCGCTCCTCACCGCCTCCCAGCCCCAGCTCCCGCACCAGCTGTTTGTAGCCGGCGCGTCCTCCCGGGCAGCCGCTCGATGTGGCGCAGCAATTCGCGGTCGTCCATATTGCTCGATGGTACGCCAGTGCCCCGGCTCCTCATCGTGCCGGTTCGACGGTACGCAAGGGTCCGCCAGCTTCCGGCCCCCAGCTTCCGGCTGAATTCCTACTTCGTCGCGATGACCTGAATCTTGTGGATCTGCGGAGGCTCCGCCAGCAATTCCCCGGCTTTCGCCATCAGCGCCTTCGCAATTTCGCCGTTCAGGTGCGCCTCGCGGCCGGCCTCATCGTTGAACGTGTCAAAGATTCCGAAGCGCCCGTCGTCTTCCCTGATCGCATACCACGTCACCGTTCCCGATTCCCTGCGAGCCAGTTCCGCTCCCTGTTTCAGAAAAGCCTCAACTTCGGCTTCCTTACCCGGCTTTGCCTTCAGCGATCCGTAAAGCGCCAGCTTGACCATGACTGAACCTCTCCTGGGTTGGATAGTGGCCGCGTGTATCGAAAAACCCCGCAACCAACCTCCTCTAAAGGATGCGTCTGTGCACCTCGATTGCCGCAAAAATTTGCCCCGCCCGCTTTCCAGGGCCAAACTGCACTCCAGGGGGATGCCAATTTCGCGCGAACGTGTTTAATATGCAGGTAACGGCGGCGATTGCGGCGGTGATTGCACGGAGGGAGAACGTTCTCCAGTGACCCTTGGGTCGGCGCTGCACAGTTCTGCATGGGCCCACGCGAAGTTTTCCGGCAGGCCTGCTGCAGGGATCCGAATTACCAACATTCTTCTCCAAGGAAGGAACAGTTATTATGTGGAAACCCAATCAGCCCGGCACCGGCAGCGGAACCCCGAACCCCGAACCCCCGCGCCCGGCCACGCCGGCATCCCCCACCTTCGACGTGAGCAACCGGCTCGCACCCACACCCGCCACGCAGGGCGCCGCGACCGGCGAACAGGCCACCATCGGCAAAAGCCTCGTCATCAAGGGTGAGGTCACCGGCTCCGAGTCGCTCTATATTGACGGCAAAGTCGAAGGTTCGATTGGCCTGCCCGGCAATCGGGTCACCGTCGGCCGTAACGGCCAGGTTGCTGCCAACATCACTGCCCGCGAAATTGTGGTGCTCGGCAAGGTCCGCGGCAATGTGACGGCCAGCGATCGTGTCGACATTCGCAGCGAAGGTTCGCTCACCGGCGATGTCACCGCGCAGCGCATTTCCATTGAGGACGGCGCTTTCTTCAAAGGTGGCATCGACATCCGCAAACCCGGCTCCAACGAAAAGGCAGGCGAGTCCAAGCAGGCGGCGAATGCCAACGCCGAGCGTCCCGTCCCGGCTTCGGTTTAGTTTCAGCGTCGCTTCTCAATCAGGCTTCCGCGGCAATTCCGGCCCATTGTGTCCGCCGAAATTGGTCTCGGGAGCCTTTTTGCCATCTTCCTGACACTTCCTGGGTCGGCGCACTCCGCAATCGCGGGAAGTTCCAACTCTAGCCTTAAGCCTTAAGCCTTAAGCCTCAAGCCTCGAACCATAAGCTTCGAACCTCGAACCTCGAACCATAAGCTTCGAACCTCGAACCTCGAGCCATAAGCTTCGAACCTCGAACCTCGAGCCGCCGCCGTGTCCCGGCCAGGTTCACCCCACAGCAAGAAGCAGACTCCTTCCACCACTCGATTGTCAGTGTTCCTGGTCTGCACTACGTGCCCGAAGTACCCTTCCGCGGCTTGTTTTGGGAAAGTCCCTGACACTTCCTGGCTCGGCGCGCTCCGCAACTACGGGAAGTTCCAACTCAAGCCTTAAGCCTTAAGCCTCAAGCCTCGAACCTCAAGCCTCGAACCTCAAGCCTCAACCCTCAACACCTCCGCCGCCGTTTCCCGGCCAGGTTCACCCCACAGCAAGAAGCAGACTCCTTCCACCACTCGATTGTCAGTGTTCCCGTTCTGCACTCCGTGCCCGAAGTACCCTTTCCCGGCCTGTTTTAGGAAATTCCCGATTTGAAAGAACGCAACTCAATCCCGGCATTTTATTGAGCAGTCACCGAGGCCGTTCTATCTCGGTGCCAACACGGCCCAGGAATGGCTCATCCCTCACAACTCTGAGGCCGAAGTGCGTCTATCAACGTCGCCGCCCCAGCAGCCGCGTCAGCATTCCCATGCTCGCGATTCCCATCCACTGCGTCACCGCCAGATAAATCGCCGCATACGGAATCAGCACGCATGGCCCAATCACCAACGCTCGGTGAAACGGCAGAACGCGCTTGATCCCATACCCGATCACTGCGGCCAGAATCGCCACCAGCCACAGCTTTATGATTCGCGCCACGCCCGACGGCACCGGCCCAATCCTTCTATTCATCGCGCGCCGCAGCAGAAGGAACTCCAGCCACCCCGCAATCCCCGCCGAAAGTGTAAGCCCCGCCGTTCCCCAGCGCTGATCAAGCCCCAGCATCCGAGGCAGCGGGAGCGCAAACAGATACCCAAGCCCCAGCGTCAGCACCACCCGGAGCACCGCGAAGTTCAGTGGCGTTCGCGTGTCGCGCAGCGCGTAGAACGCCGACGAATACAGCCGCCCCGACGTTGAAGCCAGCAATCCCACCGCGGATCCAGCCAGCACCGCCCACACAAACAGCACATCCGCGTGCAGGAAATGCCCCGACCTGTAGATCGTCGCCACAATCACGTCGCCCAGCAGCACAAACCCCACCGCCGACGGAATCACGAAGAACGCAATCTGCTCCAGACCCCGCCCGAGCCGCTGCCGCAGGTTCTCCGCAATCTCCGCATCGCTGCCCAGCGCGCTCGACATCGCCGGCAGCTCCGCCGCCGACACCGACATGCCGAACAAACTCACCGGCAGCGTGTACAGCGTCTGCGCGTATCCCAGCGCCGCAACCGCAGCCGGTCCCAGAAAACTCCCCAGCCATGCATCCACGTAGGCGCTGATCTGCACCACCCCGCGGCTGACGAAGACCGGCACAAAATTCCTCGTCACCGTGCGCACATGCTCGGTTTGAAAGCGCAGCCGCAGCCGCAACGGCCACAGATACCGCAGCACCGTCGGCAGCTGCACGGCAAACTGCAGCGCGCTCCCGATCACCGACCCGATCGACAGCAGCACCGCCAGCCGCCATTGCGTGTGATGTCTTCCTCCCCAGATCAGCGTGGCGATCATGGCGAGGTTCCACATCACCGGCGCCGCATAAGAGAGGAAGAACTTCCGGTGGCTGTTCAGTATCCCGAGGCACCACGCTGAAAACACCAGCAGCGCCGCGCCCGGAAACAGAATCTGCACCAGCCTGATCGTCAGCTCGCGCGTCGCGCCCTGAAAGCCCGGCGCAATCAGATCAATCAGCCACGGCGCCGCGAACACACCCGCCGCGACCAGCACCGTCGTGATCAGCAGAAGCAGCGCGAATACTGCCTCAGCCAGTTCCGAGGCTTCCTCGTGCCGGTTCTCCGCGTTCAGCCGCGCGTAAACAGGAATAAAGGACGCCGAAAGCACGCCTTCGCCGAACAAATTCTGCAGAAAATTCGGAATCCGAAACGCCGCGCGAAACGCTCCCGCCGCGTCCGAGGTCCCAAAGTAGTGCGCAATCGCGCGCTCCCGCACCAGCCCCACCAGCCGGCTCAGCAGCATGCCCGACGCCACCATCACGGCGTGCGTTCTGGCACTTTCCGGCGGGGGATTCACGTCGGAATCCGGCGCATTCGTGGGCGAGAGTGGTTGGGTCCCGCCGTCGTCTCGGATTGGGGCCATGCGGGCTGGCTCGATTTTACAGGCCACATCCGGCGCCAATTCATTGGACAATGATTCCAGGCACTCAGGCACCTACAGTGACACCCACGCGCCCATCAACCCCCTCTTCGCACCCGTCCCCCCTCATCGCTTTCTACCGCGATGGCGCGCGCGACGACGAAGGCCGCACCCTCCAGGAGATCCTTGCCTGGGACGACGACCGCCTCGAAGCTATCCACGACTTCATCCAGTGGCTCTTCCCGCTTCCCGAACCCAGCGGAGCCAATCCCACCGCGCCCATCCTCGACCCCTCCGCGATCGAGGTCTTTCGCAGCTCGCTCGCCATCCAGGATCGCCTTCGCCAGGCCTTCCAGCGCATGATGCGCTTCTACGGATTCCGCCAGGTCTCGGGCCCCTCCGGCATCGCCATCGAGCGCGCGCCCAATTTCACCCCCCGCGCCCAGAACTGGCTCTGGCCCATGAACCACAATCATCTCCGCCTCACCCGCATCCTGCGGTCAACGCTGCTGCTCGGCCTCGAGGCAGAATCAAAGGCGCTTTTCCGCGCGCTCAACGCTCTCTACCGCGAATTCCCCGACCGCATTCCCGCCCGTACTCACGCCTACTGGTCGAACGCCGCGCAGTCGTGATCCACACCGATCCGGCCCTGAACTGCCCAGGGGGGTACCCCCTCCCCCAGGAGGGCCTCTGGATCTAATTCATTCCATTGGGATCGGCAGGTACTATAAGCCAGGTATTACTCTCCCACCCCAGGTTACAGGTAACAGGTGACAGGTTGCGGTTCCAGGGCGAGTCCTCGGCCTGGGCCGTGGGCCAAACAAAAAAGCTCTGTCCGCGCGTGGCGGACAGAGCTTTCCTTGTTCTTAGGCTAGGAAAGTTGCGGAGTTAGATCAAGAGAAATCGATGAGGCGGACGGTACGAAGGTACTGGGAGGCAGAGTTTAGAGATTAGAGTTTAGGGATTGAGACAACGGCACTCGAAACTTGCGGGTTGCCGACGATACGCCTGGCAAGCAAAAAGAGTCACCCGAATCGACTGCATCGGCGACCTAACCCGCGCTACAATCCTTAGCCGGCACCATCAGGCATATGCATTCAGCGATCAAATTCGTCCTCGCATTCAGCACCATCCTTTCCTCTTCCCAGGCTCTTGCTCAGTGTGGTTTCCAAAGCAAGCCAATCTCCGGGTTCAGTTGGTATCGTGCCGAAGGTTGGCCGACACCGGGGGTTGATGATGCGGAGTCCGTTGCGCCGTTGGCGGTTAATAGAAACGGATTGCCGCTCATCGTCAATGGTCGGAAAGATGACTGGCCGGAAGGACTCACGGCTTCACGCCTTGTCCACGAGCGCGACTATCATCTCGTTTTCCCAGCGGTAATCTTTGAGGACAATGGCCAACGCAGGCAGTCGCAATCGGCAGGCTTCTCTCTGGTTGCTCTTTTGCGATGGGAGGTGAGGGGCAAGCCGTATGCCTACAGCTACACAATCCTCTCGGACACTGTGGCCTGCGGATTCTCGATGGACCTGATCGACGATGTTGGTGACGGCAAATTTCGAGTTCTGAAATCGTCGGACCGCCTGACCATAGGTTTTCCGCCCCTGCCTGTCTGGATCTCAAAACCCAACTCCTGAACATCAGGTTGAATGCTGGGCCGCAAATAAGGAAGCAGCACCGGGACACGTCCCCACGTCAAAACGCCGGATAACTGGCAAACCCGAAATTTGGCGTCGGAACGTCCGTATTTCCGACGACACGGCTCAGCACTACTGTTGGGACTTCTTAGCGCGCCATTTCATGTAAAGCGCGCAGTCTGCAGTCAAGATCAGTTTCTGGTCTCGCAGCTCGGCGAGGTGGTGCTTTTCGAGTAGTGGGACCAAATTGTGCGGGTCGTCGACGTCCAGCGACATATCGCTTACCGAGTGCTGCATCGACTCGAATGTCGCGGTTTGGCTAGCGTAAATCGAATCGAGGAAGGCGAGGACCTCCTGCGAAAGCAATCTGTCGAGCGCTTCGTATTCTTGCCGACGCAATCGAAGCAGTGCCCTTGCCACGTTCCCGAACGTCGTAGATCCCACCCAATGAAATGCCACCTCTAGGTTTTTCATGTCCTGATCGGAGACTTCAAGATCCGCCCCCGAGCGTGGATGGGTAAGGCGATTTCGTGCATCTAGTGAGGACTTAAAGGAGCGCCACCCGTCCCCGCCAAGATCCGGGAAAACTCAGGCAAGACATCCCTGAAATACATGCGCCAGGCGAAAAGGAGATTTTGTGAAACCCGGAGGAATCGCTGCCGAGTCACCGCGTTTCCGCGCTCATCCAGCTGGTATGACTCCTCAAAGAGAAGGGCTGTTTCCGCGCGGGAATATAACCCGTCCTCCGTGTGCAAACCAACAATTAGCTGATCCTTAACAAGCCAGATAATTCCTTCTATCGCGGAGAAGACTGCACGAAAGGTGGAACGTCTGTTGAAGGCGGTTGGATCCTCGTCCGCTCTCTTAAATGCGGTGTGTACGTCCTTGATCAGGGGCTTGTAAAGCTCCAGAAACCGACGACTGGATGCGTCGAAGCGAGCCCTCTCCTCTTTACCTATCTGGCCGGTGGTCATATCATTCGCGAGCTCATTATTGCGCTTTCCCAAGGGCTGCGCTTGCGGCATTGCCGGAATACCGGCTATGCGGAAGTTTCGGGCCGCGGCTAAAGCCGGCCAGACTGGGGCCGCGGATTCCCCGGCCTGAAGGCCGGGGCTTCTACCGTCGTGCTGCTGCGCAGCACCCTTGCGCGCAAATGGCTGTCGAGTCGGGACTTGTGACCGGCTATACGGAGTTTCCTGCACCTGACGGACTGCCCTTCACCGTCTCGGACCCTCCTTCAGCAGCACGGCCCTCCCACAAACCAGCTAAACTGGCCGTTCTCCCCAGACCTCACCGATGAGGACCTCCGCATGTCTCCTGCTCGCCGACTCTTCGCTACGCCGTCCGCCATCGCCTTCGCCCTCCTCGCCGGTGCGCTCGTGATCGAAGCGCAACCCAACGGCCCGGCCGACGCCCCACCCGCTCCAAAGACCATCGAGGGCGCCAACGGCATCACCCTGCCCGCGCCACCGGTCGCCGCCATCCACGTCGTGACCGACGACTACGCCGGCACCAAAGTCGACGACCCTTACCGCTGGCTCGAGGACGCGAAGAGCCCCGCCACCCGCGCCTGGATCAACGAAGAAAACGCCTATACCGACGACTACCTGAAGCAGCTCACCACGCTACCCAAAATCGCCGACCAGCTCACCGCTCTCATGCGCGTCGACCAGTACTCCACGCCTACCCTCCGCGCCGGAAAATACTTCTTCAAGAAGCGCCTCGCCGACGAGAACCAGGGCTCCATCTACATGCGCGTCGGCTGGCAGGGCCAGGACCAAAGCAAAGACCAGAAGATCATCGACGCCGCCTCGCTCAGCGCCGACCAGAACACCTCGGTCAATATGGCCGGCGTCTCCGACGACGGCAACCTTCTCGTCTATGAAATCCGTGAAGGCGGCGCCGACGAAGGCTCGGTCCACGTTCACAATTTGAAGACCGGCTCCGACTTCGCCGACGTTCTGCCCTCTGCCCGTTACAGCGGCCTCAGCCTCGCCCCGGACAACGGCGGCCTCTACTACTCCAAATTCACCCACCAGGGCACCAACGTCTGGTTCCACAAATTCGGCACATCGGTTGACCAGGACACAAAGCTCTTCGGCGGCGAATACCGCGGCAAGACCCTCGGCGAGCTCGACCTCATCAGCGTGCGCGTCACCGACAACCATCATTTCCTCATCGTCAGCATCGCCCACGGCGTACCGGCCACCAGCGAAGACTTCCTTATTAAGGACCTGCGCAAGCCGGCGAGCGACTTCGTCCCGCTCGTCTACGGCGTCGAAGCGCACGTCCGCGTCATCGACTCGGGCGACCGCTTCTTCCTCATGACCGACTTCGAGGCGCCCAACACGCGCATCGCCGAAGCCTTCCCCGGCCAGGAAGCCTCCGCCTGGAAAACCATCGTCCCCGAAGGCAAAGAGGTCATCGCCGGCTACAGCATCGTCGGTGGCAAGCTCTTCGTCTCCCGCCTGCACGACGTAAAAACCGAGACCACCATCTACTCGCTCGACGGCAAACAGATCGGCACGCTCACCTATCCCGGCATCGGCACCGGTTCTGTGGTCGTTGGCCGCCCCACCCAAACCGAGGGCTTCTACACTTTCGACTCCTTCATCATCCCGCCCACCATCTACCGCTACGACATAAAGACCGGCCGCTCCGACGTCTTCGCCGCACCCAAAGTCCCCTTCGACTCTGCGCAATACGAAGTCACCCAGGTCTTCTTCACTTCAAAGGACGGCACCCGCGTCCCCATGTTCATCGCCGGCAAAAAAGGCCTGCCCCACGACGGCTCCGCGCGCCTGCTCATGACCGGCTACGGCGGCTTCGACCTGCCCATGCTCTCCGCCTGGGACCCCGAATACGCCTGGTGGATGGAACAGGGCGGCTTTTTCGCGCTACCCAATCTGCGCGGCGGCAACGAGTACGGCGAGGCCTGGCACAAAGCTGCCATGTTCGAAAACAAGCAGAATGTCTTCGACGACTTCATCGGTGCGGCGAAGTATCTGATCGACAACCATTACACTTCGGCCGAGCACTTCGCGATTCGCGGTCGCTCCAACGGCGGCCTGCTGATGGGCGCGGCCATGACCCAGGCGCCCCAGCTCTTCGGCGCCATCTGGTGCGGCTATCCGCTCCTCGACATGCTGCGCTACCAGAAGTTTGAGTTCGGCCGCCTGTGGACCACCGAGTACGGCAACGCCGAAAACCCGAAGGACTTCGCTTACATCGTGAAGTACTCGCCTTACCAGAACGTGCATCCGGGCACGAAGTACCCCGCCATCATGTTCTTCACCGGCGACAACGACACGCGCGTCGACCCCATGAACGCGCGCAAGATGACCGCTCTGATGCAGGCTGCGCAACAGGATTCGTCCAGCGACGCCCGCCCGATCCTGCTGCACTACTCCCTCAAAGGCGGCCACTCGGCCGGCGTCTCCATGACCCAGCTAGTCCAGGACTACGCCGACGAAATGGCGTTTCTATGGAACGAAACCAGCGGTAAATAGGCGATGTCGCGAAATCTTCTTCTTTACGGTCTCCGGCAGAGCAGGAAGAGAACCGTCGAATTCCTCGTCATGCGTTTGCCTCCCGTGATGCGACCAGCAAAGTTTCGCCATCACGGATAGTCATTACTTCGGCCCCGGCCTGCTGTTCGAATCGGATTTCGACCGAGGGTGCGCCCGCCGGATAGAAAACCTTGTTCCCACGATGAAACAAGGGCCTTGCCATGGTGCCGGGGCGGGTCCAGTTCAGTTGCGGGGCATAGGTATACATCGGGCTGTTCCGGTAAGCACTCACGTCGTCGCTGACCTCGACCCGTTGCGACGGACCACTTCCAAATCGATACCCGCCACGGATCGCAGTTCGCTCATCGTCGGTTAGCCCAGCAGGACACAGACTATCGGCATCTCCCAGCGAGCGCAGATACTCGAGAACGGCTTCCGACTGCTTTCCCCCCATCCGTGCATGGGCCAGAAGGCTAATGCTGTGTGGACCGCCCACGCGCTGAATGGCCGGCTGTTGCTTCACAATTTGCTGCACCATATTCAGGTCACCGAACAGCACGCTCGAAAACAAAGACGGAGTCGCACCCCATGCGATCAGGAATTCCGCGATGTCGTGCCTTCCCATATGGCAAGAGGCGCCCAAAGGCGTTTCCCAGTCCCCAAAGCCCCAGTCCCAGGCGGACTTGACGAGATGAGGGCGAGGATCGATCAGATCCCTCAGCTTGTTCAGATCGAAGTGAGCCACCGTCACGATGTTCCTGATCAAATCGGCCGAACATGCCGGATAGTGCTCGGGCAGGTCCATCGCACTCCCTTTCAGATCGCTGTGCGCGTTGCTCAGCAGCCCAGCCATCTGCGGAAATGCGTTGGCAGACAGGGCCATCGGCGCAAGCTGCAGAAGATCCCTTCGCGTCAGCATCGATCTTTCTTCCCCTTTGCTGCAGTCATGGCAAAGCATGCGGCGAATGCGGCGCTGTGGGCAAGCCAGACGAGCGCCTTTCGCGCTAGTTCCGGGAAAGGAGAGTGAGTTTGTGAAATCAGCGATTTCCAGCGCCGAATGAGGCCGCGCTGTCAGGATGGCCGGCCATTACGGCTGCGAACTGCGATGCAATCTGCTCCGCCACCTGTGACTCGAGGCTCGATGGATCGTCCGTTTTACGTTCGTATCGAACGACCCAGACATGAGTCAGGTCCGAAAGGCGAATCAAGTGAGCCAGAATCAGGATTCGATCTCCATCCCCCTCAACCTGCCCGAGGACCGCATATCTGCAGCCAAGCGACGATTCGATCGACCGCAGATCACGCTGCTCCCGCGGAACGCGCAGAATGCTGGCGTTTCCAATCACGCGATAATGCCCATCGTTCGCCGAGGTCAGTCGCACGGTAACGTCATCGGTCAGTTCATCGGCCATCCCCTGCAGATCCGGCCGGTTCTTCCCTGCGTCGAAGCGCACCACCGCAAGGTTAGGGACAGACAGATGTCGCGTCCGCAGATAGAAGGAGAGCAGCCCGAGTGCCAGGGCGGTCGCGCCCACAGCGGCCGCCAGAGGCCGTAACCACGATCGCCGCAACGGATGGACTGCGTCGGAGGACGGGGCCGCACCCGCCGTTCCACTGAGGACGGTCACCGGAGCGATGAACCGGTATCCCTTCTTTGGAACGGTCTGGATGTAGAGCGACCGGGAAGCATCATCCCCGAGCGCTGCTCTGACCTGGCTGATGCAGAAATTCAGTCCTTTTTCGAAATCGACATGGGTGCTGTTGCCCCAGATGGCCTGCTTCAGTTCCTCGCGGGATACCGTGCAATCTCTCCGCGCGAGCAGCACTCCCAGAAGCTGCGCCGGTTGCGCTTGCAGCCTCACCCTCCGCCCCTTGTGAGTCAGCACGCGAGCTTCGGCGTCAAATTCGAAGTCGCCAAATTGAAAACGTTCCAGATTCATCGATGCGAACACCCTGCGCGGCAACACAATCTGCCTTAGGGTAATCCCAGCCGGGTGCGATTCCCAGGACTCGTTGGGGACCGGGCTCCACTCGTACAGATCGCTCCGCCAGTCGGCGGCTCGCGAGCAAATGCAACAGCGCCCCACCCTCCGCGATCCTCCTCGCTCGCAGAAGATGGGGCGCCGTCCTGACTGCAACAGCGGGCTTACCGTTTTCCGCCCACTCCCACCAGCTCGCCGTGCTCCATCACCGTCTTTTCCGGATCGGGAATATACCGGAACTCCGGCTCCTGGTTCCACGGCCCGCGCTGTACCGCGCCATTCGCCGAGAAGTGATAGTAGATGTTCACCGTCTCATCCGGTTTCACATTTCCGAACGCCGGCTCGGTCAGCTTGCCCAGCGACTCCAGCGCCTTCATGAACATCTTCGTGTGCGCAATTTCCCGGGTCAGCAGATAGTGGAGCACCTTCTTCGTCCCCGGATCGGTTGCGCGATCGAGCAGAATCTCATAGGTTTCACGCGCTCCGGCTTCGGCCGCGATGTCCGCGCGCAGATCGCGCACCACATCGCCGCCCTCGTTGATGTATGCCGCCGTCCAGTTCACGCCCGCGTCGTCAATCAGGTGCGGTCCCTTGCCCCGCAGAGCAAACAGCGGGCTCTGCTCCACTTCCGGCCCGGCCTTGGTGATCTCGCGCGTGTGCTGCTCGATCAGCTGCCCCACAACCTCCAGGTGGCTGAATTCCTCTACCGCGATGTCCTGCAGCAGATCGCGAATCCCCACCCTCGGGCAGTGGAATGACTGCACCCAGTACTGCAGCCCCGCCGTCAGCTCGCCGGTCGCGCCGCCAAACTGCTGCAGCAGAAACTGCGCATATGCCGGATCCGGCTTCTTTACATCCACCGGCACCATCAGCTCTTTCCTGTGAAAGAACATACTCGGGCTCCTTCCCCGGGCCCCCTTGCGTTCGCGGAGCACCGCGTTCGCACGGTTCGGGGCCCGGCACAATCATGGTTGGTCTCGCGCGTTCCCGGCTCGCAGCGCAGGGAACGTATCGTGACCGGAACGGGTGGCGCGCGTCCATCCGTGGCGCCCGCAGCCACCCGCCCCTTTCACCTGTGCGGAGAAATGCTTCCCGGACCGTCCCCGGCTCGCCTGCCTGGATTCAGTCGAAGATCATCTATTCGGGGCTCGTATCTGCGGTTCGTTTCCCACCCCGCTTCGCTCGCAGCCAGGAGAAGCCGGTTTCTCATCAGCGACTGGCCCGCTCCGCACAGCGACCGCAGTCTAGTCCGGAATTCTCTCCACGGACCTCACGCAAATCGCGCCCCGGTGCAAAAGTTCACCCAATGGAAAAATCAGTCGGAACTTGCTCCCTGCGCGACTACACCGGCCTCATCGCAGCCGAAAGTTCACTCAATGGAAGCAGGTCGGATTGGCTGGCTGGCGATTGCACCGGCCTCGTAGCAGCCAAAAGTTCACTCAATGGAAAAGCAGGTCGGAACTGGCTGGCTGCCGACTCCGCCGGCCTCGTAGCAGGCCGAAGATTTGCATTCCGCAGCCACCGGGTTGAAGGGTCGCGTTTCTCCCCCGCACTTTCCCATTCCGGGAAACGCGCTTGCCTCCCGGCCAGGTTCACCCCACAGCAAGAAGCAGACTCCCTCGGGCCGGAACTTGCAACATGACCCGCCTCCCCAATCCAACCGAAGTACCTTGTGTCCGTTGGTTTGTCCCCGTACTTTCCTGGTCCGGGAATCGCGCTAGCCCCCCGGCCAGGTTCACCCCACAGCAAGAAGCAAACTCCCTCGGGCCGGAACTTGCAACGTAACCCGCCTCCCCAATCCAACCGAAGTACCTTGTGTCCGTTGGTTTGTCCCCGTACTTTCCTGGTCCGGGAATCGCGCTAGCCCCCCCGGCCAGGTTCACCCCACAGCAAGAAGCAAACTCCCTCGGGCCGGAACTTGCAACGTAACCCGCCTCCCCAATCCAACCGAAGTACCCTCTCAGCTCCCAAAACGACTCATCGCCTCCCACCCTCACCCCAGCCAGATCCCCTTCCGCCCCGCTTCTCCACAACTCCCACACCCTTCCACCGAAACTGCACCATCCCCGCGCCTTGTTCCCCGTCCCACACCGGCGTAGCCTTCTCGGGTGGCGCCGACGACCGTTCCCTCAGATCGTTTCTTACGAACAGGCCGGGGCGAATCGTGCCACAAGCTCCCCCTTCGCCCCGGCAGCATTCAGGCCTGCAATTGACGCGGGCTCCAGCGATTCTCCACACCCAAAATCGGGGAATTATGCTTCTTGATCCCCCTTTCCACATCTAAAATACCACCTGTTGTGGTTTGCTCTTGACACACCCCATTAACAGAGGTACTTTGCCTTCTGCGGCTCCAGAAATACCCGTTGAGGTTCTGAAAAGCGGTCGTTGCCTCCCCCATTAGCCGGAAGCACACTCGCCTGAAGTCCTGCGGTTTTTCGATCCGCCCTAGTTCACCTTTGCTGTTCTGCCGCGGTCGGGAAATCCAGGCGCACCCAGCCCATTTCCCGTCCCGGAATCGACTTTTTTGGCGCACTTTTGGCGCGGACCGGGCCAGGCAAGACCGGAATTACAGACAGAATCCATCAGGTCGATCAGATCATTCTTAAGTAGAGAGGAATTCATAAAATGGACGAGGCTGCCAGGAACCCGATCGCTCTCGATCCCGCGTCATCCGCTCAGGATTTCCGCCATCCCGAATCCCACCACGCGTCCGGCCCGGCCCTGCGCTTCGAGCGCCGCTTCTCGCGCCCCGGCGTCTCCCCGTACGACGAGCTCCAGTGGGAGCGCCGCACCGCCGCCATCACCGACGCCGGCGGCAAGACCATCTTCGAGCAGAAAGACGTCGAGGTTCCCGTCGACTGGTCCATGACCGCGACCAACATCGTCGCCAGCAAGTATCTCCACGGCCAGCTCGGCACCGCTGAGCGCGAAACCGGCGTCCGCCAGCTCGTCGGCCGTGTCGCTGAAACCATCCGCGACTGGGGCCTCCGCGGCGGCTACTTCGCCTCGCCAGAAGACGCAGCCGTCTTCCACGATGAGCTCGTCCACCTGCTCGTCACCCAGAAGGCCGCCTTCAACTCGCCCGTCTGGTTCAACGTCGGCTGCGACCGCCTCGAGCCCAATTCCGACGCCCAGAACTGGCACTACAACCCCCACACCTGCGCCGTCGAATTCTCCGTCACCGGCTACCGCTCGCCGCAGTGCTCGGCCTGCTTCATCAACGCCGTTGAAGACTCCCTCGACTCCATCCTCACCCTCGCCAAAACCGAAGGCATGCTCTTCAAGTGGGGCTCCGGCACCGGCACCAACCTGTCCTCCATCCGCGGCTCCAACGAAACCCTCTCCGGCGGCGGCACTGCCTCCGGCCCCCTGAGCTTCATGCGCGGCTTCGACGCCTTCGCCGGGGTCATCAAGTCCGGCGGCAAAACCCGCCGCGCCGCCAAAATGGTCATCCTCAACGTTGACCACCCCGACATCGTCGACTTCATCGAGTGCAAGGCCAAAGAAGAAGCCAAGGCCTGGGCCCTCATGCGGGAGGGCTACGACGGCTCCTCCGGCCCCGACTCCGAGGCCTACTCCTCCATCTTCTTCCAGAACGCCAACAACTCCGTCCGCGTCACCGACGAGTTCATGCGCGCCGTCGAAAAAGATCAGGAATTCACCACCCGCACCGTCAAGGACGGCTCGCCCCTCCACACCTACAAAGCGCGCGACATCATGACGCAGATCGCCAAAGCCACGTATCAGTGCGGCGATCCCGGCATGCAGTACGACTCCACCATCAACCGCTGGCACACCTCCAAAAACACCGGCCGCATCAACGCCTCCAATCCCTGCTCGGAGTACATGTTCCTCGACAACTCCGCCTGCAATCTCGCCAGCTTCAACCTGCTCAAATTCGTAACACCAGCCGGCACATTTGACATCGCCGCTTACCGCGCCGCCATCGACGTCATGCTCACCGCCATGGAGATCCTCGTCGACAACTCCGGCTATCCCACTGAATCCATCGCCCGCAATTCTCATGACTACCGGCCCCTCGGCCTCGGCTACGCCAACCTCGGCGCGCTGCTCATGGCCTTCGGCCTTCCTTACGACTCCGACGCCGGTCGCGACTTCGCCGCTACCCTCACCGCCATCATGTGCGGCGAGGCGTACCTGCAATCGGCCCGCATCGCTGAAGCTTGCCCTCCCCTCGCCTCCGCCACGCCGCTTACCGCCTCCGTCGCTCATGAAGGCGGCGCGTGCCCCGGCTTCTACGTCAACCGCGAACCCTTCCTCGACGTCATCCGCATGCATCGCGCCGAGGTCAACAACATCGGCAAATCGCGCAACTCCGACGAGCCCTTCAACGTTCCCCAGCTCGACGAGCTTATCCACGCCTCCAAAGATTGCTGGGACCAGGCCCTCGCCCACGGTGAAAAGTACGGCTATCGCAACTCCCAGGTCACCGTCCTCGCTCCCACCGGCACCATCGGGTTCATGATGGATTGCGACACGACCGGCATCGAGCCCGACCTCGCCCTCGTCAAGTACAAGAAGCTGGTCGGCGGCGGCATGATCAAGATCGTCAACAACACCGTCCCCACCGCGCTCTTCAAGCTCGGCTACAACAACGACCAGGTCGACGCCGTCGTCAGCTACATCGACGCCACCGGCACCATCGAAGGCGCGCCCTCCCTCAAGCCCGAACACCTCGCCGTCTTCGACTGCTCCTTCAAGCCCGCCAGGGGCACTCGCTCCATCCACTACATGGGCCACGTTCGCATGATGGCCGCAACCCAGCCGTTCCTCTCGGGAGCCATTTCCAAAACGGTCAATCTGCCGCATGACTGCACCCTCGACGACATCGCCGAGGCCTACCTCGAATCCTGGCGTCTCGGCCTCAAAGCCGTCGCCATCTACCGCGATGGATCGAAGGGCGCGCAGCCCCTCAACGTCTCCGACGGCGCCAAAGCCAAGGACGTGAAAGGCGCCGGAGCTTCACCCTCCCCCGAACACTCCGCCGCCGCCGATCGCGTTCTCGCCGCGCTCTCCTCGGGTCACAAGCCCGCCGAGTCCGACCTCAAAACCCTCGAAGCCAAAGTCGCCGAGAAGGTCGAGATCGCTTCGAAGTCCATCCTCGAAGCCACCAACGCCTTCATCGCCGCCCTGGCCCGCACCGAAGCCAGTGAGGCAGAGCGAAGCGATTCGCCCTCCGCGCAGGAGCCGCCGCGCGCCGTCCGTCATCGCCTGCCCGACGAGCGCGCTTCGCTCACGCATAAATTCGCCATCGCCGGCCACGAAGGCTACATCACGGTCGGCCTCTACCCCAACGGCCAACCCGGCGAAATCTTCATCCGCATGGCCAAAGAAGGATCCACCGTCTCCGGCCTCATGGACTCCTTCGCCACCGCTGCCTCGCTCGCCCTCCAGCACGGCGTCCCGCTCAAGGTGCTGTGCGAGAAGTTCGCGCACTCCCGCTTCGAGCCCTCCGGCTGGACCGGCAACGAGCACATCGGCTACGCGAAATCGATCATGGATTACATCTTCCGCTGGCTCCAGCTCCGCTTCCTCTCCGGCCAGCAGTTGTCGTTGTTCGCAGGCCTCAAGCCGGCAGCGTCACCCTCCCCCGCGCTGCCGGCTTCAGCCGGCGCAGGCAGCATGAGTGGCGATGAAGGCGACGCGAAGGACTTCGGTTCATCCTCGCCGGCCTTCTCCCCCGAGCAGCACAGCTCCACCCGCGGCATGGGATCAGCGTCCGCACCACAAGGCGGCCTCGCCCCCGAGGCCGGTTCTTCATCCGCTAAACGCTATCCGCTAAACGCTGCCCCGATCGAAGATCGAGGCTTGTATCACCCAGCCGACGCGATGCGCAGCATGTACGAAATGGGCGACTCCCCCAGCTGCCACACCTGCGGAGCCATCATGGTCCGCAACGGAAGCTGCTACAGATGTATGTCCTGCGGCAGCACCAGCGGCTGCAGCTAAGCCGCCGATTTTAGGGATGGCGGACGACGTCCGCCATCCGAGCTTCACCGAGCCGGGTTGAGGAGAAAGATTTCCTCATTCCGGCTCGAAGCATTTCGGAAGGGAAATATGCAAACTGATGAACCCTCTCTTCTGCGCACTCTGCGCTCGTCGGAAACAACGTTCGTGGAACGCAAAAGCGCGGCAGACACTCAGGACTGGGTCAAGAGCGTCGTTGCATTTGCAAATACGCTGCGACCGGAGCAAAACGGCGTCCTCTTTCTTGGCGTGAACAACAAGGGAGAGATCCAGGCTCACAAAGACGACTTAGATTCGCTCCAAAGGAAGTTCGCGGAAAAGATGCGGGTCATCTACCCGGAATGTCCTTATTACGAAACGTACGAAGTTAAAGACGACGAAAAACGATGCCTTGCCATCGTCGTTCCAGGCGGCTCACGAAAGCCATACTTCGCCGGTCCTCCTTATCTGCGCGTAGCTTCGACGTCTGAGCGCCCGTCGCCGGAACAATTTGAGCGACTTCTCGCAACTCGGAGTGACAAAGCCTATCAACTTCAACAATGGATTGACCGACTGGTTACTCTGAGGTTCTTTTCGAGACGCCAAGGCATGGGGTACCAACTTGACCAGTCAACACACGACGCGAAGATCCTCGATTGCAACCAGTTCTACGTGACGGTCAATTTCAACAACAGGAAATGGTCCTATCTGCTCTCTCGGGTCGAGATCGCATACGATCACGTAGGGGACCGACTCGAATTAGAGACAAGCGCTCCACCTGCCTGACAAACGGTCTGAATTCCGGTTAAGCACTCAGCCTCGCGCAGCGAGGCGACCAAACCGTTTATCTTGACACGCTCTTCGCCGGGGTATAGGCTGCCCCCGCTCCTCGAAACTATAACTCGGAGGCTATGTGGGCAGCCCATCAACCTTGCACAGAGTCCTTGTTGTGTCTATCTTTTCTGCCGCGCTCGCGAGCGCTCAGATTCTGCCTCCGACTACTTTGAACGTAAATTGCGCCGCGGGCGGTTCCGTGATGCGCACACTCAACGGATTGGCCGCCATCCTGCCTGAGCCTATCATTCTCCACATCAGCGGCGTCTGCACCGAGGTGGTCACCATCACCCGCAACGACGTGACTCTCCAGGGCAACTCCACGTCCGATGGTCTCCAGGCACCTTCGGCCGGGGCGACCGTTCTGACTCTCAACGGCGCCATGCGCACGACTCTGAATCAGCTCATGATCACCGGCGGCACTCAGGGCATTCTCGCAGAGAGC
The DNA here is from genome assembly GCA_963788905.1 of uncultured Acidobacteriaceae bacterium. GTDB lineage: Bacteria > Acidobacteriota > Terriglobia > Terriglobales > Acidobacteriaceae > Palsa-343. Next base: position 371,281 of record CAWBIO010000005.1, on the reverse strand, counting down.
GGCGCCTCCTTTACCGCCGCCGGAATCTTGGTGACGGGTGCTCAGGCCTATCCCGTCTCCGTGGAGGGCAACTCCACCGGAGCCCTGCAAAATTCCACCGTTCAGAATGCAACTCAGGAGGCCCTGCATGTCGTGAACGGCGCCAGTCTGCAGGTTTCCGGAGGGGTCGTAGAGAACAGCGTCAACTTCGCTAGCCAGGTCCATGGCGGACACCTTTTGCTTTCCGGTGGAGCGCTGATCCAGAACGCTGGTTTCCAGGGCCTCCTGGCAGACGGCTCAGGTTCGATCGAAATGGATGGAGCGATCGTCGAGGGTGTACCAAATAATAACTGCGTCTTTGCCTTTACCGGTGGCACTGTTCGCATCATCGGATCGAGCAACCTCATTCAGAATTGCGGGACGGGCTTGGGGGTCGGCGGTGGCCGGGCTGAGATCAGCGGTGGCACAGTCTCCGGAAGCGGCGTTGGAATCAGTGTTTACACCGGAGGTAGCATTCTTCTCCACAATGGAGCCATCGTGCAGAACAACACCGGCAACGGCGTCGTGCTTTGGGGTGCTTCATCTGCAGAACTCGACGATGCCACCATCCAGAACAATGGCCTCGATGGCATTCAGCTCCTCGACACCAGCGTAGCAAGCTTCAGTCCCGGCCAGATTATGAACAACCATGGAGCCGGGCTGTTCTGCGAGGGGAGTCCCTCTGTCGCACTCATCCGAGGTAACGTCGGCGTGGTGAGCGGGAACGGTCAGGGACAGAACCTTTGTCCTAGCGCTCCTTAGGCGCCTCGAACCGCCGCAGCATCGCGATGTGGCCTAGTATCAGGGCACGAGTTTACTCGTGCCGAAAATAAGTCGGCGCGGAGCGCCTTCCAACCCACGAACGGGCCACCTGAACGCCACGCCTCCACGAACCTTCAATCACTTACCCGCCCAACCCTCAAAATGTGGAAAACTTGTCAAGCTTTTCGCCCACGGTACCGAAGTTTTCTCCCTCATGACAAGCCACTTACACGCCAAATAACCCCAACAAAGTTGGCGCGATTCCCGCTCAGATCTGATATTCTGAACTTATAGAGTAGAGAAAGAAAAAGCCTCACCTTTCCGGGTGGGGCTTTTTCATTTTGCGGACCCCGGTTCGCCACCAGCTTCCTGCTTCCGGCTTCCAGCCACCTGCGCTGGCTGCTGGCTGCTGGCCGCCCGTAACTCGCATATTATCCTAGAATTAGCAAGGAGGTCCGTGACAACTAGCGTAGTTTCAAACACTTGCGCAAACGCCAAAATCTAACTCCTGCAGTTTCAACACTTGCATATTTTCGGGGGGGTACCCAAGCTTCAACGCCGGTCTCGAAATTCCGGCCCATCGCATACAATCACGACCAGGAAAAAACATGTTCGGCTTCCATATCCATCACAAAAACGACGTCCTCGCCAACCTCTCTGCGCTGCGCACGGCTCTTGCCAACAACGACCCCAAAGCCGTCGCCGAGCTCGAACAGCAAGCCACCGCCAGCGGCCAGCTCGACGGAACCAACATCGAGGATCTCCGCCAGCGATCCATCGCCAGCCTCGATGCCTCGATCGCCGCGGTCCAGGCCGAAAATCACACCTCGCCCGAGCAGTATCAGTCCCACGACAAGCTCACCAGCCTCGTCCAGTCTTCGATGAACGGCACGCTCCGCACCCACAGCCACATCGGCGACCGGCTTCCCGCACTCCTCAATCTCTTCGGCCAGGGCAACGCCGTCGTCTGGGCGCCTACCGGCATCGCTGCGCTCCTCGAGCACTTCAAGGGCAAGTTCCCCTTCAAGCGCGCTACCGACAAAAGCAAAATCACCATTCCCAACCAATGCAAAATCGCCATCATTGGCGACTGGGGTGCCGACAACGATCACGCCCAGACCATCGCCAGCCTGGTCCGCCAGCAAAACCCCGACTACGTCGTCCATCTCGGCGACATCTACTACTCCGGCAGCGAGCCCGAATGCACAAAGTTTCTCGAGAACTGGCCACTCCGCGATTCTTCCGGCCAGCCAAAACAGGGAGCCAGCTTCTCTCTCAACGGCAATCACGAAATGTATTCCGAAGGCCGCTATTACTTCACCACCGTGCTCGACGGTCTCGGTCAGGAGGCAAGTTACTGCCAGTTATCGAATGACTCATGGCAGTTCATCGGCCTCGATACCGCCTATGTGCCCTTCACCATCAGCGGCGGAGCCAAAGACCAGAATCTCCAGTGCCAGTGGGACTTCCTGGTCGACTGCATCAACTCAAACCCGGCGAAGAAAACCATTCTGCTCTCGCACAATCAGCCGGTCTCCGCGTTTCTCAAAGAGACCGCCGACAGCGCACCGCTTCGCGCAGAGTACGCGCGCCTGCTCACCGCAACGCGCCCCAACGCCATCTATGGATGGTTCTTCGGCCACGAGCATCGCTGCACCATTTACGACGATGCGGCCACCGGCTACAAAGCGCGCCTGCTCGGCAACGGCGCCATCCCGCACGATCCGCAAACCGAAACCGCGCCACAAACGGACCCCAAAACCAAAGCCACCGGCACTCCGTTCGTCGCCGCCAATCACGCGCGCCTCAACAACGGACCGCTCGCCATCTGCACCTTCGCTCTGCTCACCCTCGACGATGACAGGCTCACCATCGACTACATCAACGAGGACGGCTCACGCTTCTATCAGCAGGAAACCTGGTCCGCCAATGGGGCATAACTCGGCTCTCTAACCCGTAACCTGTAACCTGATTCACCTTCCGCGCATGCCGCCTAGCATTCCCATTGCGCGCCGCTGCAGCATGCCGCCACCTTTGCCGATACCTTTGAACATCTTCCGCATCTGCGCGTACTGGCGCAGCAGCTGGTTCACTTCCTGCACCGTCGTGCCGGATCCGTTTGCGATCCGTTTTCGCCGGCTGCCGGAAATGATCTCGTGGTGATTGCGCTCCTTCGGCGTCATCGAATTGATGATCGCTTCCACCCGCGACAGCTGGCTCTCATCCACTTGTCCAGCCATCTGCTGCATCCCAGCCAGCGGACCAACCGACGGCAGCATTTTCATAATTGACTCCAGCGACCCCAGCTTCTTGATCTGCCGCAGCTGATCGCGAAAGTCCTCGAGCGAGAATCCATCGCCGCTCAGCGCCTTCCGCGCAAACTCTTCGCTCTTCTTCTTGTCGAGCTTTTCCTCGGCCTTCTCGATCAGGCCCATGATGTCGCCCATTCCGAGAATCCGCCCGACAATTCGATCAGGATGGAACGGTTCAAACGCATCCGGTTTCTCGCCGGTGCCAATAAACTTCACCGGTTGACCCGTCACATGCCGGATCGATAGCGCCGCGCCGCCTCGCGCGTCGCCGTCCATCTTCGTCAGTACGGTTCCGGTCAAACTCAGCTGCTTGTGGAACGCTTCCGCTGAGCGCACCGCATCCTGGCCAGTCATCGCATCGGCGATAAACAGAATTTCCTGCGGCGAAAGCAGCGCCTTCAGCTTCCGCATCTCGTCCATCAGCTGCTCATCCATGTGCAGCCGTCCAGCCGTATCGACGATGAGCGTGTCGCATCCGGTAATCACGGCCTCGCGCCGTGCTTCTTTCGCGAGCCGTTCCACCAGCGCCGTTCCTGCAGCGTCGCCCTTCTCGTCGCCCTCATAAATGTTTGCCTTGATCGCCTTCGCCACCACGCGCAGCTGCTCGCGCGCCGCTGGCCGATAAACGTCAACCGAAACCAGCATTGGCCGATGGCCGCCCTTTTGCAGCCACGCGGCCAGCTTGCCTGCCGTCGTCGTCTTGCCTGAGCCCTGCAAACCGGCCATCAGGATCACCGTCGGAGGCCGCGAAGCAAACTGGAACCGCGCAACATCCTTGCCCAGGATCGCGATCAGCTCATCGCGCACAATTTTGATCACCTGCTCGGTGGGCGAGAGCGAGGTCATCACTTCCTGGCCTGTGGCCTTCTCGCGGATGTGGTCGACGAGCTCCTTCACGACGTTCAGGTTCACGTCGGCTTCAAGCAGCGCCACGCGAATCTCGCGCAGCGCTTCCTGCATGTTCTCTTCGGTGAGCGATCCCTGACCGCGCAGATTCTTGAACGCCCGTTGCAGCTTCTCGGAAAGATTCTCAAACATAGCTCAGTACCAGTTTACCTGGGCAGAGTCTTGTCATGCCGGTCCAAGAGAGTAAGATTCAGGGTCGCGATTTTCCAACCCTGGAAAGGCATTGCCATGAAGACTCGTGTCGCCTGCCTGCTGATATTCGCAGCCGCAGCTCTCGCATCAACGGCCTCTTTCGCTCAGTTTCCTGGAATGATGCCTCCAAAACACTACCCATGGTCCGACAAGGCGCTTACTCCCGACGAACGCGCCGATCTGGTGATCAAAGAGCTGACCCTCGACGAGAAGATCCAGCTGCTGCACGGCCCTGGCTGGCAGGCCATCATGGCGCGGCCGGAATCCGGGACATTGACGCGCGCCATTTCGACGCTCGGCTTCATCCCTGGAATTCCGCGCCTCGGAATTCCCGATCTGCAGATGACCGACTGCGTCGAGGGTGTTTCCGGAATCGGCATCACGGGGCGCTACGCGACCGCATTGCCTTCCGCTGAAGCCATGGCCGCAGCCTGGGATCCAGCACTCTCCTACGAAATTGGCACCATGATCGGGCACGAGGTCCGTGCCCTCGGCTTCAACATGTCGCTGGGCTCGGGCATCAACATGATTCGCGAGCCGCGCGATGGCCGCACCTTCGAGTACAAGGGCGAAGACCCGCTGCTCGCAGGCACCTTGGCCGGCCAGGAGCTGAAGGCCGAGAAGGCCCTGCACCTCATCGTTGACCTGAAGCACTACGCCGTGAACGACCAGGATTCGGGCCGCATCGTCGTCAACGCCATCATCGGCCAGCGCGCCATGCGCGAGAGCGACCTGTTCGCGTTTCAGATTGCCCTGCATGACTCCGGCGCCGGAGCCGTGATGTGCTCCTACAACCGCATCAACGGCACCTATGCGTGTGAAAACCCCTACACTCTCGGGGTTCTGAAGAAGGACTTTGGCTTCAAAGGATTCGTCGTCTCCGACTGGGGAGGCACGCAGAGCACGGTCAACGCGGCGCTCGCCGGCCTCGATATCGAAATGCCGGGCAACGACTCCTTCGGCGAGCCGCTGAAGAAAGCAGTCGAAGACGGCCAGGTCCCGATGGACCGGCTGAATGACATGGTGCACCGCATCCTCCGCACCGAATTCGATTCAGGCATCGTCGATGACCCGCCGCAACCGGAATCGCCGAACGTCATGCGCGGCTTCGAAGTCGCGCAGAAGACCGAAGAACGAGGCGCCGTCCTGCTGAAAAATGCAGGCGATGCGCTCCCCTTGAACCCCGCATCCATCCGCTCCATCGCCGTCATCGGTGGACACGCGGATGTCGGCGTGATGTCTGGCGGAGGATCGTCCCAGGTGTCGCCCGCCGGAGGCAATCCGGTACCGCCGCCTCCGGAGCTGCTGCAGAACCCATTCGCCAGCTTCATGCTCCTTGAGACCTATCACCGTTCCGCGCCCCTCAAAGGCATTGCGAAAAAAGCTCCGAACGCGGTTGTGAAATTCGATCCCGGCACCGATCCCGCAACCGCCGCCGCGCTGGCAAAGTCTTCGCAGATCGCCATCGTGTTTGCCGTACAGCACGAGTCCGAAGGCCTGGACCTCCCGAATCTCTCGCTGCCTGGCAATCAGGATGCGCTCATCGAAGCGGTGGCCGCAGCCAATCCGCGCACCATCGTTGTCCTCGAAACCGGCGGTGCCGTAACCATGCCGTGGCTCGCCAAAGTCGCAGGCGTGGTCGAAGCCTGGTATCCGGGCATTCGCGGATCGGAGGCCATCGCCAACCTCCTCTTCGGCGACGTGAATCCATCCGGCAAGCTTCCCATCACGTTTCCCCGAAGCGAAGCCGACCTTCCTCACCCGATCCATCTCGCGCCGCCCAAGCCCGATGCGGACCACCCTGTGCCCCATCTGGCCGGAGCTCCCGGCATGATCGGATTGGCGATGGGGATCGGCCCGTTCTTCGATGTGCACTACGACGAAGGCCTCAAAGTTGGCTACAAGTGGTACGACGCGGAGAAAAAACCCGTCCTCTTCCCGTTTGGGTTTGGTCTGTCGTACACGACCGTCGCGTACTCGGGCCTCGAAGTCACACCCGGCGATTCGACCACAGTCTCCTTCACGGTCAGGAACACCGGCAAGCGAGCCGGAATCGAGACAGCCGAGGTCTACGCATCGCTCCCCGATTCTGCCGGGGAACCTCCGAAGCGCCTGGTCGGCTGGGCAAAGGTGGAACTCGCTCCGGGCGAATCGAAGCCGGTTTCGATTGCCGTGGACCGCGAACGCCTAAGCATCTTCGATGAAGCATCGGACTCCTGGAAGCTCGTGCCAGGCGAGTATGTCTTTCGCGTCGGCGGATCATCCCAGGAGCTTCCGCTTCAGAAGGCCATTACGTTCTGAATTGTCCGCGCAGCAGAAGGAACACACAGACCCCGCCGCCGCCATTTTTCGGCCAGGTTCACCCCACAGCAAGAAGCAGAAACCCACACAGGCACAACCCTCAAAACAATTCGGTTGTCGCCCGATCTTCAGTAACGTCGTTGGTCCATATCCGGACTCAGCCGATCTATTGCGCCAGTTTTCTTCGAGAGATCATCTTTCGATCACCCAGCGGGTACGCCCGCTTTCATGCCCGTTTCGCTTTCCCTTGAAGGCAAAGTCGCGCTCATCACCGGCGGATCCCGCGGCATCGGGGCCGCCATTTTCAAACTCCCATCAGCTCGATGCCCTCGGCGATCGCCGCTGTCCGCAAATCTCCATCCAACGTCGCTAATGGCAGAGCCCTTCTCTTTGCCAGCTCAAGATAAGCGGCATCGTAGACCGTAAGGCGGTTACGGCTGGCCAATTGCAGAGTCGCTCCCCATGCCTGTCTCTCCGTCTCGCCGTCGGTTGTGATGGGAAACAGTGCCAGGTCGGTCAACGTGGCGTCCCGAAATTCCGCTGTGTGCCGCCCGCGCCGCACGCCCATCTCCAGAACGTTCGCAACCTCGAGACGCCACAGAGCAGAAACCCACGCGCCACCCGCAACCACTATCTTGAAAACCTCGCTCACCGCAGCGGTCGTCTCGTCGCGATAAATCCAGGCCAGCGTGACCGAACTATCCAGCACCAGACTCACGGTACTCCTGTACTCACGGACGTCCTGCGTCGCGATCGGATTTAAGCGTTTCCCAGGACACATCTTTCATGCCCAGCTGGGCAGCGCGCGCACGGATGCGGTCCATCGCCGCAAGCGCCTGCGTCTGACTCGGGGGACTGGAAGGAGGAACCAGACGTGCGACCGGCCGTCCATGACGGGTAATCAGAATTTCCTCGCCTCGCTCCACCTCATCCAGAAGAGAGCCCAGCGTGTTCTTTGCCGCAAATGCACCAATTTCCCGCACGGGAGGATCGTCTCAGAGTCAATCTAGCTTAAGCTAGCTTATAAATCAAGATCGAAAAGCCCGCTTTCTCCAGGCTTCTATCCCCTTGGAGGAGCTTGGGATGACTAGCCTGGACATCGGGTACGCTGGTTCATGCCCGTTTCGCTTTCCCTTGAAGGCAAAATCGCGCTCATCACCGGCGGATCGCGCGGCATCGGGGCCGCCGCCGTTCGCCTCTTTCGCGAGGCCGGTGCACAGGTCGCCTTCAACTACCGCACGGCCCGTTCTTCGGCCGAAACGCTCGTCGCCGAAACCGGCGGTCCGAAACACTGCGCTGCCTTTGGCCAGGACCTTGCGACGCCCGAAGACGGCCGCACCCTGGTCCGTCGCACGGTAGAGCGCTTCGGCCGCCTCGACATTCTCGTCGCCAACCATGGCATTTGGGAGCCGAGCGATCAGCCCATCGCGACTCTGCCGGAATCGCAGTGGCGCGCTACCCTGGCCATCAACCTTGACAGTGTCTTCGGACTCGTTCAGGCTGCTGTTGCCCAAATGCTCCAACAGACCCCGTCCAAAACTCCGCCACCCGGCCAGGGTAGTCTCGTTCTCATCAGCTCTACGGCGGGCCAGCGCGGCGAAGCCTTCCACGCCGACTACGCCGCCAGCAAGGGCGCCATCATCAGCATGACCAAGGGACTGGCAACCGAGCTCGCCCCGCACGGCATTCGCGTCAATTGCGTCGCGCCCGGCTGGGTCACGACCGATATGTCCGCGCCCACGCTCAATGATCCAAAGATCCGCGATCGCGCCCTGGGTACGATTCCTCTTGGACGCGCCGCCGACCCGAAGGAAATCGCCGGCCCCATCCTCTTTTTGTGCACCCCGCTTGCTGGCTTTATGACCGGAGAGATCGTCAATGTGAATGGAGGAGCTGTCTTAGCCGGTTAACCCATGCGAAATCCTGTTCTCCTGCTCGTCTTCACCCCCGTTTTTGTCTGTGCCGTCTTGCGCGCTCAGGTCGCCACGCCCGATGCGCCTCCGCCCAACTCGACGGTTGCGGCGCCCACTTCCAGCGACGAAGACGTCAGCAGCAAAAAAGCCCGCGACATCCTCAACCAGATGGTCCAGGCGCTCGGCGGCGATCGCTGGCTCAACCAGCAAAACAGCTTCGTCGACGGCCGCATCGCCGGCTTCTACCAGGGCAAGCCCACCGGCGCCACCGTCCGCTACTGGGACTGGCGCACGCCCACCGACGACCGCCTCGATCTGACCGAAGGCAAGAACGATAAGCACAACTGGACCCAGATCTTCACCGGCAAGCACTGCTGGGAAATCACCTTCCGCGGCAAGAATCCTATTCCCAAAGATCAGTGCGATGAAGCCATTCGTCGCCACGACCACTCCATCGAAGCCGCCATACGCGTCTGGATGAAGGACCCTTCCACCATCCTGATGTTCGACGGGCAGTCGCTCGCCGAGCGCCACCTCGCTCAGCAGGTCACGCTGCTCAATTCCGAAAACGACTCCATCACCATCCAGATCGACGCCATGTCGCACCTTCCGCTCCGCCGCACCTACTACTGGCGCGACCCGCTCTACAAGGACCGTAACGAGGAGACCGAGGAGTACGACGACTACCACAACATCGACGGCATTCAGACGCCCTTCACCATCACTCGCCTGCATAACGGCGACATGACCAGCCAGCGTTTCATTTTCAAGGCGCAATACAACGTGCCGCTACCGCAGAATGCGTTTGACGCCGACGCGGAGGCCGCGCGCATCGGCCACAAGTAGCTCGTCGACCATCCGAAAGACCAGTTGCGCCCAGCAGACCCAGGACTACAATCCGTGCGTGACAACAACCCCCCTTCCGCAACCCGCGAAAAAAAACTGGTTTGCCCGCCATCGCGTGCTCACGGTAGTCGGCGTCCTCGGGATTCTGATAACGATCGCCTCCGCCGCAGGGTGCTATCTCATCTTTTCCCTGATCGCGAGTTCAACCCCGGCAAAATTGGCGGTCGACCGCGCCCAGACAAATCCTGTCGTACTGCAACGTCTCGGGACGCCACTCAAAGAAAGCTGGTTTGTTACCGGAAGCATCGAAGTCGCCAATGACAGCGGCCACGCCGAGCTCAATATTCCGGTCACAGGTCCCAAAGGAAGCGGAAAAATCTACCTGTTGGCCGCCAAGAGATTTGGCAAGTGGAAATTCATAGACCTTGAAATCCTGATCGCCGGCACGGATCAACCGCTCGATCTTCTAAAATCTCCGATCGAAGAACAATAGGTCGCGAGTCAACCTCCCAAACGCACAAAGGCCGCATCCGAAGATGCGGCCCTGCGATTGATCCTGCTTCGAAACCGGCGCTACTTCACCTGCGGCGTCACGTTCTCTGATTTCGCGGTCGTGTCCTGCTTCGCCGCGTCAGCGTTCTCCTGGTTGCCGCTGCCCTTGATCCCTTCCTTGAATCCACGAAAGGCTTCGCCGAGCCCCTTGCCCAGCCCCGGCAGCTTGCTGGGCCCGAAAATCAGCAGGGCAATGACCAGGATGATGATCAGGTGCTCGGGTTTCAACAGATTGTCAAACATGAGAATTCTCCGGGACTGCATCCCACCAGGGGACACCCATCCACACTGCCCTATTGTCGCACAAGCGCCTTGTGCCGATAACAATACGTAGAGCGCGCAAGCGCTGCTCAACCTGGGCGCTCAAACGAGTCACTCAAAACTCGGGGACTCGCGTGTACCTTTAAGTAGACCAACGCCATGTGCGCCGATAAGACCGCAGACAAGACCGCAGAGAAGATTGCTGACAAAACCGCCGACATGCCTGCCGGCGCCGAGCGCACCATCTGTATCCACGGCCACTTCTACCAGCCGCCCCGCGAGAATCCCTGGCTTGAAACCGTCGAAGCGCAGGATTCCGCCGCTCCCTGGCACGACTGGAATGAGCGCATCACCGCGGAGTGCTACGCCCCCAACGGTGCGGCTCGCATCGTCGATCAGCAGAACCAGATCATCCGCATTTTCAACAACTATGCGCGGATGAGCTTCAACTTCGGACCTACGCTGCTTTCCTGGCTCCTGCAGAATGCGCCGCGCGTGCATGAGGCCATCGTGCACGCCGATCGGCGCAGCCAGAAACAGTACTCCGGCCACGGCTCGGCGATGGCTCAGATCTACAACCACCTCATCATGCCGCTGGCCAGCACGCGCGACAAAATCACCCAGATCCGCTGGGGTATCGCCGACTTCCGCCACCGCTTCGGCCGTATGCCCGAAGGCATGTGGCTGCCGGAAACCGCCGTCGACTCCGAGTCCCTTGACCTGCTCGCCCAGCACGGTATCCGCTTCGTTCTGCTCGCGCCGCACCAGTGCGCCCGCATTCGTTCCCTTGCACCGCTCGCCGCGGCGCCCTCCACCAGGCCTTCTTCTGCGAAAGACGGAAAGGCGCCCGCCGAGCCCGCGTGGACTGACACACCCAACGCCTCGGTCGACACCACGCGCGCCTACCTCATCCGCCTCAAAGAAGGCCGCACCATCAACGTCTTCTTCTACGATGGTCCCCGCTCCCGTGCCATCGCTTTTGAAGGCCTGCTCAACAGCGGCGAAGGCTTTGCCCAGCGCCTCCTCAGCGGATTCAAACCCGAGACTACCGATGCCCAGATGGTCCACGTGGCCACCGACGGCGAAAGCTACGGCCACCACCATAAATATGGTGAGATGGCGCTCGCCTGGGTGCTCCACTCGCTGCAGGATCACAGCATCGCCAACGCCTCCGCGGTCCGCCTCACCAACTACGGCGAGTTCCTCGAGAAGAACCCGCCCCGCTTCGAAGCCCAGATCGTCGAGAACACCTCGTGGTCCTGTGCCCACGGCATCGAGCGCTGGCGCTCCGACTGCGGCTGCGCCAGCGGCCGCCCGGGCTGGAACCAGAAGTGGCGCACCCCCCTGCGTCAGGCCCTTGACGAGTTGCGCGACGCCATAGCCCCCCTCTTTCACGAAGCCGCGCTCCGCCTCTTCAAAGACCCCGATCAGGCCCGCAACGACTACATCAGCGTCGTTCTCGATCGCACCCGCGAATCGCGCGACGCCTTCTTCTCCGCCCACGCGCTCTACGAGTTCAACGAAGATGAGCGCACCCGCGCGCTCATGCTCATGGAGCTCGAGCGCCACGCCATGCTCATGTACACCAGCTGCGGCTGGTTCTTCGACGACATCTCCGGCATCGAAACCGTCCAGGTCATCGCTTACGCCGGCCGCGTCCTCCAGCTTGCGTCCTTCTTATTCGGCAAGCGAGCGGCTGCGCTGGAAAAAACCTTCGTTGCTCGCCTCGCCACCGCCAAAAGCAATCTGCCCGAGCAGCAGGATGGCGCTTCGGTTTACACCCGCTACGTGCGTTCCATGGAAGTTAACCTCGACCAGGTAGCTGCGCATTACGCCATCAGCGCCATCTTTAAAAGCTACCCCGACCAGGCCGACATCTTCTCCTACTCCGTCCAGCGCCTTGCCTGGGATTCAGTTGTCTCCGGCCGCGTTCGTCTCGCCGTCGGCCAGGCGCTCATCTGCTCAAAGATCACCGAGGCCGCGGAAACCGTCGCCTTCGGGGTGCTCCACTTCGGCGATCAGAACATTACCGCCGTGGTCAAGCGCTTCGATCCAGCCGATTCCGCCGCCACTGCGGAATTCGACCAGTTCGCCAACGAAGCCAAAGAAGCCGTCAGCGCTGCCGATTTCCCCGCCGTGGTTCGCTGCTTCGACCGCCACTTCGGCAGCGAAACCTACTCGCTCCGCTCCCTCTTCCGCGATGAGCAGAGGCGCATCCTCGATATCCTGCTCACCACCACTCTCCAGGAAGTCGAGTCCAGCCTCTCCACCATCTACGAGAACCAGGCCTCGCTGCTCCACTTCCTCACCCAGAGCAAGCTGCCTCGCCCCGAGGCTCTCACCGTCGCCGCCACCTTCGCCATCAACGCCGGACTGCGCCGCGCGCTCGAATCTGAGCCCATCGACGCCATCCAGACGCGCACCTGGCTCGGTCTCGCCAAATCCGATCAGGTCACGCTGGACAAGCAGCTCATTGGCTACATCGCCGAACAGAAAATGAAAGAAGCGATGATCGCGCTCAACGACGACCCCGATGATCTGAACGAGGCCGAAGACGCGCTCCTCGTTGCCCGCACGCTGCGCGAGCTCCCCTTCGACGTGAACCTGTGGCAGGCGCAGAACCTCTGGTACGACACCTACCGCCACTACCGCGACCAGCCATCCTCTCCCGAGTGGCTGGAGAAGATGAAAGAGCTCGGCCGCCAGCTCCACATCGCGGTCGATGCCATCGTCGTCGACGAAAACGGCAACGGTGCGAACCACCAGGCCGCGCAGCTCGCCGAAGCCGCTGCCCCCAAAACAGCCTGAGCTTCTTGTTAGCTACCAGCTACCAGCTACCAGCTGCCAGCTACCGGCTACCAGCTACCAGCTGTTGCTGTCAGCTTCTCCACCGCAACACCACCGGCCCATCCATCGGATGCTTCATCGGCTCGCCCGTCCGCTCCGCATCCAGCCGCGCCTGCTTCAGCGCAAAGTACCACTTCGCCGGCTTGTCCGCGTCGTCGATCAGCATCAGCGCCGGATCGAACCTGAGCCCCTCCGCCTGCTGGATCATCGTCACCTGATCCTGCCGCACAAACATGTTCCCGAAGAAGCGCAAAATCGACGTCATGAACGGCACGTGATACAGCACATTCCACGCCCCGCAGACGTCGATGCGGCACGACGTCGTCGTCACCGGCGTCACCGTCGTCAGGCTCGAGAACCACTTCTCCCCGCACCGGATCGTCTCGTACCGCCGGTTCGGCAGCACAAAATCAATGGTCGTCGTAATCGGCTCGCCGTAAACCCCCAGCAGCTTGTACGGCGCCGAATTCTTCGACGGCGCATGCGTCGCCATCCGGAACCCCTGGGCAATCGGCTCAAACCGCTTTTCCTTCTCGTGGATGCTCGCCTCTTTTCGCCACCACCACGACTGATGCACAAACGGCCCATGCGCCGGATCCATCAGCCCGATGATCCCGTGATCCACATTGCACGGCAGATCCGCCGTCAGATGCTCGCTGCGGAACCGCGTGCCGAACTTCGGCAACTCGGGCACTGGCGTCGTGGCATCCTCCCGCTTCACCCGCCCGCGTCCCGCCTCCGGCATATACACCCACGCATATCCATCCCGCTCTTCGCACGGATACGCCATCCCATGCAGATTGCGCGGGAACGGATCGTCCTTCGTCAGCGAAGGAATCTCCATGCACTGCCCGCTCACCGGCTCAAACACCCACCCGTGGTATTTGCACGTCAGCGATTTGCCATCGAACCATCCGCACGAAAGCGGAATCCCGCGGTGCGGACACAGGTCGCGCATGGCAAACAACCGCCCATCCTCGCGTCGCCCCAGCACCAGCGGAACGCCCAGCAGCATCGTCGTGGCCATGCGCTGGCCCTCGAGCGACTCGCTGCGCATCGCCGGATACCAGTCGTTAAAAAGCAGCGTCGCCGGCGGTCCAGTCAGCGGAACCCCAGCTGGAGGTGTGGGCATAGAGTTAGCCTTCGATTCACTATATCGCCGCTGATGATATCGCCGCTGATGTCCAATAATGCGCCACTCCTCCTCTGTCGGCCTCGAGTGCGCGAGAATACGAAATGAGGACGCTCCCGTGCGCCGCAAACGAAACACAGTCGGAGACAAATTCTCTCCCGGCAAAGGAAAGGCAATTCCCAGGAGGATCGAGAGCCAAGCCGCACTTCGATCAGTGAGGCAGTTGCACCAGGCTCATGATCTCGCGCTCCGAGCACTCGAAGGAAACGAGGACGCCAAACCAGAATTGGCCGCGACTTCTGCTAAGGAAACTGATATGTACGTCTCCACCCTCCGCGGCTTTCTCAAAGCCATGGGCGTGGAGCTGCAGATTCGCGCCATCTTTCCCGGTGGCGAAGAAGTCGTCATCGAGCAGTTTGAAGACCTCGCTACCGGCCGCAACGACCCCGCCGCATAGCCGTTCCAGGGCCTCAAAATTCGCCCGCTTTTCGCCCTCCCAACCCGCCACGTTTTCCTCAGTTTTGCGCCCGGCGCGTCCCCCTGGACGGGCCGTCCTGCAACCCCCTGAATCCATTGACCTAAGCCGCCTTGTGCGCGCCTAACTCTTCCCGTATCATAAAGATAAGTCCCAGGTAGCGCCTCGCCACCTACCCTCACTGGCGCAATCCCCGGCCCACAAAATTTATGGCAGACGATCAGAACCCTCAGCTTCCTCTTCCCGGCGCGGACGGCCCCAACGGCGGCGGCCCCACCGGTCCCGGCGCGGCCAGCCTTATCCCCATCAATATTGAAGACGAGATGCGCCGGTCGTATCTCGACTACTCCATGTCGGTCATCATCGGGCGCGCGCTCCCCGATGCCCGCGACGGCCTCAAGCCCGTGCATCGCCGCATTCTCTACACCATGCACGAGATGGGTCTGCAGTACAACAAAAAGTACACCAAGTGCGCCAAGGTCGTCGGCCAGGCCATGGGTGTTTATCACCCCCACGGCGACTCGGCTATCTACGACTCCCTGGTCCGCATGGCGCAGCCCTTCAGCATGCGCTATACCCTGGTCGACGGCCAGGGCAACTTCGGCTCCGTCGACGGCGACCCGCCCGCGGCCATGCGGTACACCGAATGCCGCATGACTCGCATCACCGGCGAAGTCCTCGCCGACATTGAAATGGAAACCGTGGACTTCGTCCCCAACTACGATGAGTCCACCTACGAGCCCAGCGCCCTGCCCACGCGCGTCCCCAACCTCATCGTCAACGGATCGAATGGCATCGCCGTCGGCATGGCCACCAACATCCCGCCGCACAATCTGACCGAGGTCATCAACGCCGCCATCGAAATGGTCAATAACCCGCACGCCGGCCTCATCGAAGTCATGAAGCACGTGCAGGGTCCTGACTTTCCCACTGGCGGCTTCATCTACGGCAAAACCGGCATCGCCCAGGCCTACAAAACCGGCCGCGGCCGCTTCCTCATGCGCGCCAAATGCGCCACCGAAAACATGGCCCAGGGCCGGCAGTCCATCATCGTCAGCGAAATCCCTTACCAGGTCGACAAGAACGTCCTCATCAAACGCATCGCCGAACTCGTCAATGACAAAGTCATCGACGACATCTCCGACGTCCGCGACGAATCCGACCGCGACGGCATGCGCATCGTCATCGAGCTCAAGCGGGGCGCCGAAGCCCAGATCGTTCTCAACCAGCTCTACAAGCACACCCAGATGCAGGAGAGCTTCTCCATGATCTTTCTGGCCGTCGTCAACGGCCAGCCTCGTGAGCTGCCGCTGGCTGACGCCATCCGCGTCTTCATCGACCACCGCATGGACGTGGTGCGCCGCCGCACTGACTTCCTGCTGCGCAAAGCCCGCGAGCGCGAGCACGTCCTGCTCGGCTATCAGATCGCGCTCGACCACCTCGACAACGTCATCAAAATCATCCGCGGATCGTCCTCCCGCGTCGATGCCCGCGAGAACCTCTTCCAGTTCTTCTCCAACAAAACCATCACCGTGCGCGATCAGGCGCTCAAGGGCGTCAAGCTCGACCCCAAAAAGTACGGCATCGATCCCGCTACGCTGATCACCGCAACCCTGACCCTCAGCTACCGTCAGATCGACGCCATCCTCGAGCTGCAGCTCTACCGCCTCACCCAGCTCTCCATCGACGAGCTGCTCAACGAGCTGAAAGAAGTCCGCGGCAACATCGCCGAATACGAAGCGATCCTCGCCTCGGAGAAAAAGCTGCGCGGCGTCATCGTGAAGGAGCTCGAAGCCATCCGCAAGGACTACGGCGACGAGCGCCGTACTCAGCTCATCGACGAAACCGCCGAGCTCCAGCTTGAAGACCTCATCGCGGACGAGCAGGTCGCGGTCACCGTCTCGCATCAGGGCTACCTCAAGCGCACCCCCATCTCCACCTACCGCCAGCAGCGCCGCGGCGGCCAGGGCCGCATGGGCATGAAGACCCGCGAAGAGGACTTTGTCTCCCAGCTCATCATCGACTCCACCCACGCTTATCTGCTGTGCTTCACCAACAAGGGCCGTGTCTACTGGCTCAAGGTGTACGAAGTGCCCGACGTCGGCGCAGCCGGCAAAGGCAAGGCCATCGCCAACCTTCTTAGCCTGCAGCCCGGCGAAACCGTGCGCACCATCCTGCCCGTGCGCAACCTCGAAGAAGAAGGCAAATACATCTTCTTCGCTACCCGCAACGGAACCGTGAAGAAAACGCCGCTCAAAGACTTCTCCAATGTGATGTCCCGCGGCATCATCGCCATTGCGATCGACGACGAAGATGAATTAGTGGACGCCCGGATTACCGACGGCAAACAAACCATCTTCCTTGCCACCCGCGATGGCATGGCGGTGCGCTTCGATGAGGAATACAAAAGCATTTCTCTTAAGTCCGACGAAGACGATGCCGACGAAAAAACCGGCGATGACCAGAAGGAACGCGTCAGGACCACGGGCCTACGCCCCATGGGAAGAAATGCGGCCGGCAACAAAGGAATCACCCTCAAAAAGAGTGATTACGTCATCGGCCTCGCCGTTACTCCCTCCGACGAAACTCGCGACCAGCAGCGCGATGAGCGAGCTGCTTCGCTCGGACTGAAAAGCGATCTGGCCGCTCTGCGCAAGCGCTATGAACAGGCACAGAAGGAATTGAAGACCGTCCGCGAAAAACTGAAAGCCTCAGGAAAAGAAGCCGACGAGGGCGACAAAGATGCCAGGAAAAAAGTCGATGCGGCATGGTCGGCGCTGAAAGCCTTCGACCAGCGCCTCGGCATCAGCCCCTGCCTCATCCTCACGGTCACCGAGAACGGCTTCGGCAAGCGGACCGACATCGACGAGTACCGCCTGACGTCAAGAGGCGCACAAGGCGTCACCAACCTGAAGGCAACCACCAAGGTCGGGAAGACCTCGTCGATTCAGCTCGTCAACGAGACCTCTGAGATCATCCTCATCAGCCAGTACGGCAAGATCATCCGCATCGACACCAAAACCATCCGCGAAGCCGGCCGCTCCACCCAGGGTGTGAAGCTGCTCAACCTCGAGGAAGGCGACCGGGTCGCAGCGGCGATGGTGATCCCGCCCGAAGAAGCCAAGATCGAGCCCGAAACCGGTACGCTGCTGCAGTAACCAGCAGCAAAGATGTGACAGAATACCGTTATGAAACGACCTTTTTCGGCAACTGTGTGGCGAGAAAGCGACTGGTATGTTGCCCAGTGCCTTGATGTCGATGTCGCCAGCCAGGGTGAAACCGAAGAAGAAGCGCTGACCAACCTGAAGGAAGCGTTGGAACTCCATTTCGAGCCGCCTCTGGCCACCCGTCCGGCAGAAATCCGTACTATCGAGGTTGAGGTTGGGGCGGCTTAATCCTCTTCCTTTTCGAGAGGTCAAACGCCGACTCGAAGCTGCAGGATTTGAAGAGGCAAGCCAGCGCGGTAGCCATGTAAAGTTTGTGCGTCGCGCCAGAGAAATTATCGATACCGCGATTGTGCCGCGACATAGCGAGGTCGCCGTGGGCACACTCCGCAGCATCCTGCGCTAGGCTCATATCGATTCCGAAGAGTGGGATCGTCTGGGCGAATAGAGCTTACCCTGTCCCTGTGCGCCTCACCTCCCGCGCCCGCGACCTCATCGAGCTGGGCCTGGGGTACGGCCTTATCCTCATCACCATCTGGACGCCCAACCCCGCCCAGCGCATCCTCTACTGGACGGCCTTCGCCTGGATCGCCGTCACCGCCATCCTGCGCCGCAAAGAAACCGCCCCAAACGGCCTCGGCCTGCGCGGCCTCCTCCCCTCCCTCTGGATTCCCGCCGCCGCCATCATCCTCGCCCTAGCCGCCATCGCACTCGCCCACCATCTCCACACCCTCCACCATCTCTACGGCCCTCTGCCCGTCCTCACCCACATCTGGGGATACGCGCTCTGGGCGCTCATGCAGCAATTCATCCTGCAGGTCTACGTCCTGCTGCGCCTGCTCCGCCTCGGCGTCACACGCAACTCCGCAATCGTCCTCGCCGCCCTCCTCTTCGCCATCGCCCACATCCCCAATCCGGTCCTCATCGCCGTCACGCTCATCTGGGGCGCGCTCTCCTGCCTGCTCTTTCTCCGCTATCGCAACCTCTATCCCCTCGCCCTCGCCCACGCCATCCTCGGCATGACCCTCGCCGTCACCATCCCCAACCATATCCAACACCACATGCGCGTTGGCCTCGGCTATCTCAAATACCACCGCCACTTACCCCCGCACTCTGCAACCCCTCGATCCCTTCCTTAACTCCCGACCTGATCTTTCGTCTATAAGGCATGCGTTTTTACCGAAGAGTCGGCTGCGCCGCGCTCGCGACCGGGCTCCTCTGCGCCGGCCCCCTCCTCGACGCCCAGCAATCCCCCGACCCCACACCTCCTGCTGCGGCCCCCACCATCTCCGTCCGAGCTCAGCTGGTTAACCTCCCCGTCGTCGTTCGCGACAAAAACGGCGCGCTCGTCACCACCCTCACCAAAGACGACTTCGCCCTCGCCGTCGATGGCCGCCAGCAATCCATCCGCTACTTCGACCTCGACAACAACCTCCCGCTCACCCTCGGCCTCCTCGTCGACACCAGCGGCTCAGTCCGCAGTGCCCTCGACGAAGAACGCGACGCCAGCCAGGCATTCCTCGATCAGATGGTCGCCTCGCCCGCCGGCCGGCCGCCCGATCAGGCCTTCCTCATCCAGTTCGCCCGCCAGGCCGATCTCCTCCAGGATCTCACTCCTTCCGTCCCCAAACTGCGCGCCGCCCTCACCCAGCTTGGCGTCGAATCCCGCGACGACAGTTCGCAGAGCCGCGGCAACTCCGGCTACGGCGGCGGCTACGGCCACCATGGCGGCGGTGGCTTCCATGGCGGCGGCACTATGCTCTACGACGCCATCTGGCTTGCCTCAAACCAGATCATGCAGAAGCAGCAGGGCCGCAAAGCAATCGTCGTCCTCACCGACGGCGAAGATCGCGGCAGCATGGAAACCATGGCCAGCGCCATCGCCGCCGCGCAGCGCAGCGAAACCGTGGTCTACGCGATCTACTTCAAGGGCGAGCAGCACGGATCCGGAGGTTATGGGCACGGCGGCTACGGTGGCCACGGCGGTTTCCCCGGCGGCGGAAATCGCGGCGGCGAACAGCACGTCGACGGCCGCAAAGTCCTCGCCCAGATCACCGGCGAGACCGGTGGCCGCATGTTCGAAGTCTCCGGCAAGCAAACCTTCGCCGCCATCTACACCCAAATCGGTGATGAGCTTCGCTCCCAATATCGCCTCGGTTACACTCCCGACGCCAACGCCGCCTCCGATGGCTTTCACCGTGTCGAGCTATCCCTGCCGAAGGACAAAAAACTGCTCATCCAAACCCGCGACGGTTATTACGGAGGAGAGTAAACGGTCAACCAGCGCGCCGCGGGCACACACTGAACCAGCGCGTTCCCCGCGCAGCTACGAACAATTTCCTGAAGATTCCCCCGCCGGCCCCACGCTTCTGTCCTAAACTGGAGGTCCTTCTGGCATCATGCTTGTGCTCTCCAGACTTTCCCGCTCATTCACCCGGCGTGTGCACATTGCCCGCCCCGCGCCCGTGCGGCGGAACCGGCGGATGCGCCTGACCCTCCATTGCTTCTCAATCGCGACTCTCCTGATCATGGGTTCGCTGCCCGCTCACGCAGCCATCTCCTGGGTCAGCGCTTCTCACACGGTTTGCACGCAGTCGTCCTCGGGTTCCACAACACAAACCTGCACGCTGTCCGCCGCAACCACCGCGCTCGATGACATCGTCGTCGGCGTTGCCTGGCAAGATACCAGCGCCACCATCCTCAACGTCTACGGCAGCGGAACCACCGCTTACTTTCCCCTCTACGCTGCCGTCTGCAACTCGGGCAGCGAATGCGTCGCCACCCTCGTGTGCCATCACTGCGCGGCCCAAACCGCTGTCACCACCACCATGAGCGCGGCCACAGCTTTCGTCACAACAGTAGAAGAATATTCCGGCGTCGCAGCCCTCGGCATCACTGGATCCACCACCGCAACATCAGCGACCCCCGGCCTCACCATGACCACGGGAGACGCCAATGACTGGACGGTGTGCGCGACCGCCAGCCTCGGCGCCGGCGTTCCTACACCAGGCACAGGCAATCTGCGCAATGCCGCCAGCACCGGCGCAATCGCTGGAGCCGTGATCGACAATACCGCCTCCTCGCCGGGCAGTCTCGCCTGCACCGCCACCACTCCATCCGGCGCATGGGCCGCGACTGGCATCGAGCTGCGCTCCGTTGCGCCCAGAACCTACATCTGGCCCGACTGCGACTCCACCCATCCCTGCGTCGTCCACCACGTCGACACGGTGGCAGCCGGGACCGCGGACATAGAAACCCTCAACGGCTTCGAACTTACGGCCGTGCCCAGCTCGCCAGGCAATCTGCTTGTCCTCACGGTCACCCACCTCAGCAGCAAAACCATCACCATCAGCGACAACAACAACGGCACCTGGCAAACCGCGGTGACCACCGCCAACAGCGCGGATGGGATCGAAACCGAAGTGCGGTATGTCTGCGGAGCCGCACCCGGCACCAACCTCATCACCGTTCAGCTGAGCGCGCCGGCAACTTCCGGCGAGATCCTCCAGTTTTCCTATAACGAGATCAGCGGCATTGCGCCCTCTTCCTGTCTCGACACCGCCTCCGGCGCCAACGGCCTGACTCATGGCCTGCAGCCCGGCGCGCTCGCCACCACCTCCGATGGCGACCTTATCTATAACTTCGCTGAAACGACTTACAACTACCCCGAGTTCGAGAATCCCATCGGCTGGGTGATGCCCGACGATAACTCAGCCCTGCTGATGGAAAACGACTGGGATATGTTTGCCAGCCAGGTTTCGGTCCAGGCTGCGCACGGTAGTTACAACCCAACTTTATACGTCAACACCGATCCTAACGACCGCAGCTGGAACTCCGTCGCAGCCGCCTTCAAAGCTTCCAGCGGCGCGGGCACTCAGCCCTCCGGCATCCATGTCACGCGGGTGATGCATTACTACAATCCCCCGCTCCCGCTTACTCCGGCGTGGATCGCTTTCCCTTCCACCGGTAATGCTGTGGCCATCATCAGCGCCTATCCTTCCGGCCAGTTCGGCGGCAATATGACCGATGTGGCCGACACCCAGGGCGATACCTGGACGCGTACGCCCTATACGTCCTACGCTGCCGACCCGCAGCTTTACTACACCTGTCTCGGCGCCCAGTCCGGCAGCCGCGATCTGACCATCGACTGGCTGCCCGACACCGGAACCACGCACATGATTGTCTACGACGTTGCCGGAGCCGCGACCACCGGCGGGAGCTCGGGATGCGTCGGCGCTACCGTGAACGACATCCAGGGCAACCAGGCGTCGACCACGAATGCCCCGATGCTGGATACTCCGGTCATTACTCCCGAGTCTTCCTCGAGCGTGATCCTCGCGGTGAACCAGACGGGCATCGGGCCACCTTCCGGAACGCTGACTCCCGGTGTTGTGTTTGTTTCTATCTGGGCTACCGGCATGACCGATTCCACCAACTGGGACTCGGGCGACTGCTACGGCTACATCTATAGCACCTCCACCAGCCCCATTGACTTTAGCTGGAGTATGGCTAACTACATCGAGGATCCCAACGGCGGCTCCGGCTATGACGGCGCGGCCATCGAAATTCTCTCCTCCGGCACGACAGCGCCTCCCGCGCCCACCTATTCCATCGCCGCCACAGCCGTCTCGGTCTCGCCCGGCGCATCGGCCAGCTCCACAGTCACCGTCAGCTCCACCAATGGATACGCCGGAACCGTCACCCTCACCTGCACCGTGACCTCCGAGCCCACAGGCGCAGTCGACCCGCCCACCTGCTCCGCCAGCCAGACCGTCGCGCTCAGTTCCGGCATCCCCACCGGAACCGCAACCGTCGCCGTGAGCACCACAGCGCCCAGCAGCAGCGATTTGCTCCTGCCGCAATTCCGAAAAAGTTGGGGGAAGGGAAGTGGAGGCGCGCTGCTGGCTCTGCTCGTCCTTCTCTCGATACCGGCCCGCCGCTGCCGGCGCTGGCACTCGATGCTGGGTTTGTTGCTTGTGGCCGTAGCCCTGGGCAGCCTCGCCGGTTGCGGCAACACTCCGGGCGGTGGCGGGACAACCACCCACACCAATCCCGGCACAACTGCGGGAACCTACACCATCAGCGTCACCGGAACCGGCAGCGACTCATCCAAAACCACCGCGACCACCACCTTCACGCTGACCGTCAACTGACCCCGCGCCCTGCCCAAACTGCACGTTTCACCGCCAAACCGCGTTTTGTGGAAAATTTGTCAAGAGAAGCGCTCAAAATCCAAAGTAATGACCTTTGACTTATAACCACTTACACGCCAAACCATGCAAAGAAAGTTGGCGCGATTTCCGGCTCAATATGATATTCTGAACTTATAGAGTAAAAAAGAAAAGCCTCGCTATCCGGCGGGGCTTTTCCTTTATCTCCCCTGGTGATGTTTGGAGTAGCTCTCGCTCAGTAACAAGTAGGCGCCAAATGGCTCTGGCAGGTTTGGAACACAGTGTCTCGGGGCTTCCAGCTTCCAGCCTCCTGCTTCCAGCTTATTGACGGCCGTCTTTGTAACAAAGACGGCCGCAATTGTTACAGAGACAGCCGTCTTTGTTACACAGACGGCCGTCTCGATGTGTTCTGTTTCCCGAGACTTAGCCGTTGTCGAGTCCGTCAACATCTGCTAAGTCACGCAAAATCAAATAGGAGCAGATTTCAGCTGCAGCATTTTTTTTGCTGCCCGCGAACGCGGGCTGGTCGGCCGCCGAACGCGGCAGCGCCGAGGCCCGGCACCGGCTAAACTGGAATTTCTTATGGCCACAGCAACCACTATTTCACCGGAAGTCCGCGCCAGGTACGAAGCCGTCATCGGGCTCGAGGTCCATGTCCAGCTCCTCACCGAGACCAAGGCCTTCTGCGGCTGCATAAACAAGTTTGGTGCGCCGCCCAACACCAATGTCTGCCCGGTGTGCCTTGGATTGCCCGGCGCACTGCCGGTTCTCAACAAGCGCGCCGTCGAGTTCGCTACCCTGGCCTCGCTCGCCCTCAACTGCCAGGTCCGCGAGCGCTCCATCTTCGCCCGCAAAAACTACTTCTATCCCGACCTGCCCAAGGGCTACCAGATCTCGCAGTTCGACAAGCCGCTCGCCGAGCACGGTCACGTCGAGATCCCGACGTCCTCGGGCCCAAAGCGCATCGGCATCACCCGGCTCCACATGGAAGAAGACGCCGGCAAGAGCCTCCACGACGGCTTTCCTGACTCCGCCACGCGCACCTACGTCGACCTCAATCGCTGCGGAACGCCGCTGGTCGAAATCGTCAGCGAGCCCGACATGCGCACGCCCGACGAAGCGTACGAATACCTCACGCGCCTGAAAGAAATCATCCTCTACACCGGGGTGAGCGACTGCAACATGGAAGAGGGTTCGCTCCGTTGTGATGCCAATGTTAGTGTCCGGCTCTGCGGCGCCGAGCGCTTTGGCACCAAGGCCGAAGTCAAGAACGTCAACAGCTTCCGTTTCATTCGCGCCGCGCTCGAATACGAGATCGAGCGGCAGATCGAAATCGTCGAATCGGGCGGCCGCGTCGTCCAGGAAACGCGCCTCTACAACGCCAATGAGGGCCGCACCTACTCCATGCGCTCCAAGGAGCAGGCCCACGACTACCGCTATTTTCCCGAGCCCGATCTTCCTCCGCTCATCGTGGCCGAAACCTGGAAGCACGAGATCGCCAGCCACATGCCGGAGCTGCCCGAAGCCCGCCGTGCGCGCATGATCGCTGAGTACGGCATTACCGATCAGGATGCGCACACGCTGACAGCCACTCGCGAATTCGCCGACCAGTTCGAGTCGGCAGCACGGGCGGCAAAGAATCCGCGCCGCGTGGCGAATCTCGTCCAGAGCGAGCTGACCATGCGCCTCAAAGCCGCCGGCCTCGAGCTCGAGCAGTCGCCCATCACCATGAAGGGCGTGGCACTCGCAGCCGACCTCGCCGAAGACGGCAAAATCTCATCGAAGCAGCTCAAGCAGCTCTTCGATCTCAGCTTCGAGCGCCGCGAGGATTTCCCCGTTGTCTACCAGCGCGAAAAACCGCAGCAGATCACCGACGCGGGTGCTCTGGAAAAGATGATCGACGAAGTCATCGCCGCCAATCCCGCGCAGGTTGAACAGTACCGCAAGGGCAAGAAGACCGTCGCGGCGTTCTTCGTCGGCCAGGTCATGAAGGCCTCAAAAGGCC
Organism: uncultured Acidobacteriaceae bacterium; assembly: GCA_963788905.1. Lineage (GTDB taxonomy): Bacteria > Acidobacteriota > Terriglobia > Terriglobales > Acidobacteriaceae > Palsa-343. Next base: position 346,424 of record CAWBIO010000005.1, on the reverse strand, counting down.
AGGCCAACCCCGCGCTGCTCAACGAACTGGTTGTGAAGAAACTGGACGGATAGTCTCACTACACAGGACACAGCGAGTGCAGAAAAACGATGGGTACTGCCGCTCAATGATCCACGGTGCACAATTCGAACGCAACCTCGGTTAGTGAATCGCGCTCTGTGTTCTCTGTGGATTCTTGAGAATCAGTCGCCCGCGCCGAACGCAACGTACGGATCGCCCTTCGCGACCAGACCGTTCGCAACGCGCCGGGTAACAGCCACCGGCCACGCAAAGTAACTGCCGATCAGTGCCGGAATCCGCTTCAGATCGTCGGCCAGCGAGTGGGACTCTTCGCCCACCAGCAGCGCGCCGTTGCGGATGACGTGCCAGTGGAAGGTCGCGGACAGCACCGTGAATACCAGCGCCGGAATTCCAAGTTGGCTCGTCTGCCGGCCATCGAGCCAGAAGTGCAGCGCGCCGTCGCAGCCGAGCGAAGTGAGTGGCACCACGATCACGCAACACAGCCAGGCCAGCCACTCCGAGCGGATCACAAGCGTCTGCTGCTGCAGCGCTGAGAAGAATCCGCAGGTCAGCAGCACAAACGCCGCTTCCACCACGCCGAAGTGGTTGCGGGCATGGATTTCCATGTGGCGCAGTGCAGCCACGCACGCGAGGCCGCGCAGCACTGCAGTCACCAGCGCAACCTTCCAGTTCCAGTGCGTGAACGGGAACAGCCATTCGGCTGCTTTGGTGGTGCTACGGGGGAGTTCTATGTCGCGTGTCATCGTCTGCAACTTTGGTGCTATAACGCAGTGCTACTGCCTTGCTGCTCTGATGCACGTTCGCACGAAGGCGAAGCATGCACCGTCAAAGGTGCATTACATTTCGCACAATTCTCAGGGCAAGCATCGTTTCGGTCATCGCCGACGATTCTTTCCCGCAAAAGTTACCAACGTGCTGAAAATTTCCGAAACTTCGCCCATATCCCTGTGTTCACCCTTGCGACGGCCAACATTGCCGATCAATATCGAAACCATCAGCGGTTCACGGGCACGCTTCCTTCGCGTATCGCGACCGTCGCCTTCCGAGGATCACAGCCTGGCTGCACCGAGCCTTCGCGCTTGTGCGCGCACGCTTCACCTGCGTCCAGGCCCTGATCTTCCGAAAGCGCCGACGCCTTCGTGGTCAGCTTCCCGGAACTGCGGAAAGCGAAATTCCCGTATGTCGACCCACGCACGCATCCGTTCCCGCATTTCCGCTTTGTGCCTCAGCGCCGCTCCTCTGATTCTCTCCTTCGCTCTTCTGGCCGGCTGTGGTAACACCATGTCGTCCAGCAACAACTCCACCTCCGGCACCACCGGCTCTGCTTTCGTCATCGGCACCGATGCGCCGCTGGCCAGCGTTGTCTCGTTCAACACCACCATCCAGTCCATCGACGCCATCGATGCCAACGGCAAGTCCGTCCCGCTCATCAGCGGCACACCCACCGTCGACTTCGCCCGCTTCAACGGCCTGCAGACTCTGCTCGACATGAACGACGTTCCTGCCGACACCTACACCCAGATCGCCGTCACCTTCTCCAGCGCAACCATCGGCTACCTCCAGACCGGCTCCGGCGCGCCCACCATCCAGACCGAAAACGCCACCTTTGTCGACTCCAGCGGCAACCCGGAAAGCACCTACACCTTCACCGAGACCCTGGCCAATCCGTTGATCGTTGCAGCCAGCGGACCGGTCGGCCTCCACATGGATTTCCGCCTCGATAAGTCCATCCAAGTCACCAATGGCGCTATCACCGGCGACGTGACACCGACGCTTCAGCTCAATGCTGTCGGCCCCAGCGATGCCGGAGCCTACATCGACGAGTTCATCGCCGGCGTGGTCAACCCCACAGCCTCGTCGCAGTCCTTCACCATCCAGGGCCCGCACGGGCGCGTCTTCACCGTCAACGTCAATGGCTCAACCGAATGGGATAACAACGAGGGCCTCAGCGATCTCACCTCGACCAGCATCGTGCAGATCTCCGGCATTCTCGATCGTGCTGACTCCACCATCGACGCCGACGAAGTCGCCATCCTCACCCAGGACGGTTTCTACGCCGCCGGCCAGGTCACTTATGTTCAGCCGTCTTCCGGCGCGGCCACCGACTTCCAGCTCTATGTTCGCGGCACCCTCCCGGCGAGCGGCGACGGCGTGACCGACGGCACCCTGGCCACGGTCGACCTGAGCGGCTCCGAGAAGTACTTCATCTACTGGATGCACAACCCGCTGACCGAATTCCTCTTCAACTCCTCAACCCTGCTGCCTGGCCAGCACGTCTCCGTCGGCGGAACTCTCGCTGGCGCCGCCAATGGCTCGGCTGTCAGCGTCAAGCGCGTCGTCCTGCGCAACTGGGGCTTCAACGGAACGCTGGTCGCCAACTCGGTGAACACCGGCAGCGACACCTTCCAGATGAACATTAACGGGTTCGCTGGATTGCTGGTTCCCGGTCAGCCGGTCACGGTCTACGTCGGCGCTGGCACCCGGTTCCGCGATGGCTTCGGCCAGCTCAGCGATGTCAGCTCCGCCACCAACATTCGCGTCGTGGGCCTGCTCATCAAGGATCCGACTTCCGGTAAGTCGGTGATCATCGCACGCTACGTCGACAACCTCAACGAATAACTTCCTCCTCGGCCCACCCACAGAAAAGGCGGCGCGCTCCTAACGAGGGCCGCCGCCTTTTCAGCTTTGGCAACCGCAACTATATCCTGAACCCTGCACCCCGAACGCTGAGCGCCGAACGCCCTTCTCACTTCCCTGCATACGCCGACTTCATGTACTTCCGCGCTTGGTCGCCCTGGGCCGTGTCGCTCCCGGCATTCAGCACCGCCTGGTATTGCTGCACGGCCTGGTCGTGCCGATGCATCAGGTCGTAGGTTTTGCCGGCCTCCAGTAAACACCGTCGCTCGAGCTCCGGACTGATCGTGGCCTGAGCCGCGCCATCACGATACGCCGCCACCGCTTCATCGTATTTGTTCTGTCCGCGCAGACTGTCGCCCAGCCCAAAGTACGCCAGTTCCAGGTGCGCTTCCGGATAATAGCCAGGCCGCCTGGCCATCTCGATCAGCCTCTGGTACGTTTCGATCGCGCCTATGCCGTCGCCGGCGTCCTTCTCCAGGTTGGCTTCCTCCAGCCGAAACAGAAAGTCGTGCGGATACTCTTCGGCCATCGCGTGCGCAATCGCCACCGCATCCCGATACTTCGCCTCGCGCCGCAGAAACAGCATCATCGCCGTTCGCGCCGGCACGCGCGTGATCACGCCGCGCTCGCCGTCATCCCGCAGCAAAGCCAGGCCCGTTCCTTTCGACCCGTGAATGCCCACAAACCCCACCACGATCTTGAAGGCCATCGACAGCGCGCCCACCACATATTGATAAACACCCGTCACCAGTTCGGCGTCCACGTAATTCGGGTCCAGCTGCAGCACCTTCTCACAGTCGCTGTGCGCGCCCAGCGCCTGCTTCAGGCCGCCCACAAAGGCGCGCTCCACCATCGCCGAATACACGGCCTCCATGCTCCTCACCCAGCCGCGCACAAACAGCGCGTTCACGTCGTTGGGATGGTCCTTCAGCACCGCGTTGGCCTCATTCACGGCCTCGTCGCCGAGCGCGTGCACCCGATCCCGCACCTTCGGGTCTTCCACTACCGTGTGCTTGCCGGTGAGGAACCCATCGTTGGCATAGAAAGTCGTGTCCAGCAGATCCAGGCGGTTCAGCTCCCGGAACAGCACCGCATCCAGCACATAGGCTGTCGCCATTGGGTCGCCGGGATGCTGCTTCCGGATCTTCTCGAAGCGCGCCAGCGCCTCATCGTAGTCCATGCTGTAAAAGTGCTGGAACGCTTCCTGCACCTCCGGCTCGCGGTTCAGCGGATCGGTGTCCACTTTCTCCGCGCGCGCACATTTTGCCATCAGCAGAGACGCGCACAAAAAGGCAGAAAGCCAGCCACTTCGGGCAAAGCACAGCATGTCTCCAGAATTGTAGACGCCCCCGGTGAGAAAGAGTCTCAACGCGCCGTTCTCAAGCGCATCCCGCCTGTGCAGAAATGTAACGCAACTCAACTGGAGAAAAAATTCGGCTGTCAATCAAAGAAAATCAGGTTCCCAGGATATGGCTGCGGCTCGATCGAGAACCTATAATCCCGCCCATGCTCCAGTGGATCGCCTTCGCCGAACTCGTCCTTTGCTGGATCGTGTGGTCGCTCGCCTTCATCAAGCCCAGCCAGCAGGCTGCCGACCGCAAAGAAGTTGCGAAATCCCCCGCATCGAAGTGGGGCATTGCGCTCGTCATGCTCAGCTTCGCGCTCGTGTGGACCTACGTTCGCCCCGTCGGATTTCACAAATCGACGCTCTCCCTGGTCTTCTCCATGATTCTCGGTCCGCCCTCTGTCGCGCTGGTATGGGCGGCGGCGCGGCAACTGGGCAAGCAGTGGCGCTACGCCGCGGCCCTCCGCGAAGATCACGAACTCATCCGGAACGGGCCGTACCGCTGGCTGCGCCATCCCATCTACGCTTCCATGTTCGGCATGGTGCTCTCTACCGGCTTCTGTTGGACCTGGTGGCCGATGTTTCTGGCCTCCATCGTCTCCTTTGTCGCCGGCACCGAGATCCGAATCCGTGCCGAAGATCGCCTGCTCGAAGCCCGGTTTCAGGACGATTTCCGCTCCTGGCGCTCTAAAACCCGCGCCTACATCCCCTTTATTCGGTGACCAGAGGGCCATGACCCCGGTAGTTGGCCCTCTTTCGAGACCATCCCTCACACCGAACAGGGTTACTCAGGTAACATCCGCAAAATCTCGCCCCCAAGTTTACCCCGCTCGCTATCTATATCGATACGGTCCCGGCAAGCACCTGCTCCCCGGACCCGGCCAGACCCCTTATTTTGGAACCGGCTGGAAACCTGCCACCGTTACCATGCCGTTATTCGAGCCCGCCACGAAACTCCACCCCATTTCCACTCCACCTGGCTCCCCGGACCAATTTGAGCAACGAAAACTCGCTTTTTCACTTGCCTCACACTACGGCTTCGATTACCGTTGGGGTCTCCGAGAGTGGACCGCTGGATGTTACTCCTCCTTTCTCGTTCCGGAAGAGTTCCATGACACGCAAAGATCTGCTCCGCATCGTCGTGCTCCGGGCCCGGGTTCATGGCTTTGAATTCCGGCAATGGTTCCAGAACAGTCTCGAGTCCGATTGGCCTGGCTTTGACCAGGCGGTCGCAATTCTATCCTCTGGCCGACGCTACTACGCGCTGTTGTTCTCCCACGACTTCGCCCGCCACTTCTGGAAGAAAGGCACCCAGATCACCTTCCTTCTTCCTTCGCAGGAATACACGCGACTCGACGCCAACGGCAAAGTCGTCACCATCAAGCGCAAATCGTTCACCCGCCGCTCCTCACGATCCACATCCAACAACGTGTGGCAATACCACCTCGAGCAGATGGCCGTCTGGGACGAGCCTCTCCGCTACATCCGCCGTTTCATCCTGACCGACGAGGAACTGGAAGCCGCCGGCGAGCAGCACGCCGAAGAGCCCGCGCCCGAACCGGTTCAGCATACCGAAGCCAAACAGCCCGCCACTTTGCCGCGCCGTTCCGCCGACTGGTGCTAGAGTCGGCACGTCACACGCGCTTTCCATCGACGCACCCGCACATCAATCGCAGTGATTTTCAGCGCTGCGGCTGCGTTGCTCCGCCTTTGCGGAACTGCTATTCTCGAAAGAGCCGCAAGACCCCATTCAAGCGCGCCCTTAGCTCAGTTGGATAGAGCGACTGACTACGAATCAGTAGGTCGGGAGTTCGAATCTCTCAGGGCGCGCCATACATTCAACAACTTACGCCGTACCAGTCATCCCGAACTTGTGACTGAGAGCGGCGGCAGTTGATATGCACTGAAAAAGATCCGTCCGGATAATTGCAAAATCACGGATTGACCCTGGATTATTTCGGTCGAGGGCGCCTCATTTCGAGCTGGTGCTGGCAGATGTGGGGGTTCACAACACACCTGTGACTGGCCTACTCAGTACGCAGCGCCCGCACAGGATCGAGCTGCGACGCTCGCCACGCAGGAAGAATGCAGGCAGCGATCGTCACCAGCAACAGCAGCAGCGTCACCCAGGCAAGCACTCCCGGATCAAGCGCCGAAGTACGGTACAGGATGCTGCGCAGCCAGCGTCCGGCTTCCGCTGAGGCAGCCAGACCGATGGCGAGCCCGATGATCGCCGGCTCAATCCCATCCAGCAGCATCAGCCGCAGCACCTGCTCCCGCTGAGCGCCCAGCGCAATGCGGAGCCCGATTTCCCTGGTCCGCTGCGCAGCAATGTACGAGAGAACGCCAAACAGGCCGGCCGCCGCCAGGATCAGAGAAAGCGCCGCAAACGTCCCGAGCAGCGCGGCGTTGAAGCTGGCCGACAGCGTGGACTTCCCCAGCAGCTGGTCCATGGTCAGCACGTCGGAGACAACCAGATCGGGATCCATATCCGCCACGATGCGCTCGATCGGCAGCGCAAAGCCGGCCACGTCGCGGCCGGAACGAACCACAATCGTTCCGTAACTGTCCGCGCCCGATTTGAGCGAGGTGTAGAGAATCGGTCGCGGGTCCTCGCCGATAGCAGACCGCGCCGCGCCAACCACTCCCACCACCACGTATTTCCTGTCGCCGATGGCGATATGTTTCCCAACAGGCTCGTCGCCATGGAAGAACCTCTGGACAAACAACCGGTCGACAACGGCCTCGTTGGCGCCCTCGAGTCGGAGAGCCGGTTTAAACGTGCGCCCGGCCTGCACGGGAATACCCATGGTTTCGAAATAGCCTGGATCGGCAGCGCGCACCTGCGTCGCAGTCACCTGGCCCGGCGAGGGATTCTCCACGAGGCTGAAGACCACGTCTCTCCAAATGCCCTGGCCCGGAGCAGAGTTGACGAAACTGGCCGCCTCGACGCCGGGTAAAGCCCGTGTGCGATCGAGAAGAGTATCGAAAAACCTCACGCGCGCGACGCCCTCGGGATAACGCGCATCGGGAATACCGATGTGCAGCGTGAGCACGTTGCTGGTCAGGCAGCCCATATCCGAAGTCCGCAGCCGGTCGTAGCTCTTGAGCAGCAGGCCGGCGCCAGTGAGCAGTACCATGGTCAGCGAGACTTCCACCGTCAGCAGAATGCGCCGTACCCGCGTTCTGGCGCGATCGCCGCTCAGGGAGCGCGAAGCCTCGCTCAGCGCGCTGAAGATGTCCCGGTCCTTTGCGCTGCCGGCGGAGATCAGCCCCGAAATTACCGCGCAAAGCGCGACGACGCCCACCGTGAATCCAGCCACGACTCCGTCGAAGTGAATGCTCTCGATGCGGCTGATGTCTCGCCGGGCGCGCTCCAGCCATTGCAACGCTGCGAGGGCGAAACCAACCCCCAGCACTCCGCCAAACACGGCTGGAAGCAGGCTTTCCAGCATTCTCTCCCGCATCAGACGCAACCGTCCGCCGCCCAGCGCTGTGCGGATCGCAACGTCCTTTCGCCGCGCCGCGCCCCGCGCGATCAGCAGGTTCGCGACATTGAGGCAGGCGATGAGCAGAACGCAGCCGGTTGCGCCCAGCAGAATCCACAGCGCCCGCTTGATCTCGCCCACCAGATGATCGAGCAGCGGCCGGCTGTTCGCCGCCAGGTAAATGAACCGATCGCCGCGGTTCGCATCACGGATATGCCTCGAAATCAGGCTCAGGTCAGCAACCGCCTGCGCCTGCGAAACACCTGGCTTGAGCCGCCCAACCACTCCCAGCATGTGCTGGCTGTACGACTTCATCACTGCTTCCGGCTGCTCCTGGTAAAGAGGCATCCATAACTGCGTGGCGGAATCGGGGAAATTGAACCACGCGGGCATCACGCCGATGACGGTCACCGGGCGCGCGTCGATATAGACGGTGCGATTCAGAATTCCTGGATCACCGCCGAACCTCCGCTTCCACAACTGCCAGCTCAGCAGCACGGTTCCGCCTGCCGAAGGATCGTCGTCGGCCGCGGAAAAGTTGCGGCCCAGCGCCGGCTCGACGCCCAGAGTGGGCAGAAGATCGAAGGAAACTTCGCCGCTGTTCAGCTTCTCCGGGAGTCGGCCGCCCGATCCGGAGAGCTGGACTCGGCTGCCGACCACAGCCGCGAGGCTGGTGAAGCTCTGGTTCTGCCTCTTCCATGCGTCGTAAATACCTCCCGCGACCAGGTTGTAGCCGGGTGCTTCTCCGTCGCGCAGTGCTGATTCGTAAAGCATCACGAGGCGCTCGGGATCGCGAAACGGAAGCGGCCTGAGAAGAACGCCTCGCACCACCGTGAAGAGGGTCACGCTGGCCCCGACGCCCAGCGCCATCACCAGAATCGAAATGACTGCGAAACCAGGCGTGCGCCACAGAGCGCGATTGGCGTAGCGCAAATCGCGGACCAGCGATTCAAGCCAGTTCCACGTCCAGATCTCCCGCGTCCGTTCCCGAATGAGTGTGGGATTACCGAAGGCCCGCAGCGCTCGATAGCGCGCATCTTCGTCCGACGCGCCGCTTTCGCGCTGCTCTGCTTCTTCCAGCCGCAGGTCGGACTCAAGCTCTCGTTCGATATCCGAATCCCGTTGCCTGGACGGCCACCATCGCATGCCCGATCTCCCTCGCCGCACTCCAACGTCCAGGTCGCTCGTTTCCCATGGAAGACGTCCGACCCTCGATGAGCGTTGATAGTAGATATCCGACTATCGAGTGTCAAGGAAGCGGTGACGAGCCAGGGAGACTCTTTTCCCTGCGATCAGCCGACTCGATGGAACTACGAATGGCGCGCCCCGAGGGAGTCAAACTCCCGACCTGCTGCCACGTTACTCCACCATGGGATTATTGGCGATGGTGCAGGTGCACCGCGAGCTCTTGCCTCTGTTCAGTATCTCCGTAACGTCCACCACCGCGTTTCTCTTGCGCCAGGCGATCAAACTTCCTACCCTAAAAACAGGGAAAGTTCTGTCCGCCGTTAGCGTACAGAGATAATCCGAAAGTGGGCCTTATGAAGAAGTGCCTCGTACGTTTGTCCCTCCTGCTACCCCTCCTCGCCATCCCCGCGCTCTCCGCTGCCACCCTCTCCGTCAAAGACCTCGGCGCGCTCATCGCCGGCATGCAGCAGCAAAGTAAACCCGACGGCAAAATCGCAGAAAAACTGGCGGGCGTGCAACTCTCCGAGCAGCTCACTCCGGCTGCAATCGAACAGCTGCGCGCCATGAATCTCGGCCCCGAGGCCCTCGAGCAGATTCACATCCTGGCCATCGAAAGCGCGATGCTGCCTCCGCCCGCCGCCGATCTCCCCGCCACCGCCGCGCCCGACGTCGCGGCTCAGAAAGCCATCCTCGCCCGCACCGTCAGTGCTCTTGCCGGCATGCTGCATGAGCCAAACATCCCCGCCAATAAAACCACCGCGCGCTTCCAAAATGGCCCGGACTCCGTGTGGTCGTCCAACGGCGGCGGCGACCTCATTGCTCAGGGCGATCTGGGTCAGCAGTTCGCGCCAGACAACCCGTACTTCCGTGCGCTCGGCCAGCACACCGCAGCGATCGAGGTCATGGGCGGCGTCGAACTGCGCCCGCAGCAGAAGATCAGAGCAGGAGATCCTTCCACCCAGAACGGACAGATTTCCCAAGGCGGCCCTGGTCCGCAGCTCGGCGTCGCATTTGTCGATGCGGCGAGGGGTCAGATGAGGTTCGCGCGCTGGGAGAATGTCGGTGGCAAACCAGCCGCGGTCTTCTCCTTCGAGGTCGCGAAAACAGAGTCGCACTACGAAGTCAACTATTGCTGCTTCCCAAAAACGGAAAATACGGGCAGCCACCTCGGTGGCCCCAACACCTATTCCACAAATACCACCTTCGGTCCGTTCCACTCCGCGGTGGGCTACCACGGCGAATTCTTCATCGATCCCGCAAGCGGCGCGATCGTTCGCTTCATCATGCAGGCGGAGATGAAGAAGTCCGACTTCGTGCAGCAGGAAGATACCAGGATCGATTACGGTGCGGTAACCGTGGATGGCATGCCGATGCTTCTCCCCGAGCAGAGCTACGTGCTCACCACGGTGATTCCTGCCGGAGACTCATTCCAGCGCGTCGCCCCCCGCCGCACCCTGCTGGATATTCACTACGCCGACTATGGCACGGCCGGAAAGTAGAGCGAGCGGCTAGCTGCTGCCTGTTGCCTATTGCCTGTTGCCTGTTCTTCAGTACCTCCGTACCGTTCGCGCCGCCGATTTCCCTTGATCTGTGCGCGCAAAAGACTAGCCTAAGTACAGGGAAAGCTCTGTCCGCCTCGTCGTGGACAGAGCTTTTCTTTTCCGGCCCAGGCTAAAGTATCACCGGTTCTTTGACATCAAGGTTCTTTGACATTCAAACAACGTCCAGCCCCTGGGCTCCTTGCTCAGGGACTTCCAGTGCAGTCTGCTGGGTGCCAGGCTGCTCCACAAGCCATCTTTTTTCAAACACTTGCACTCGGCGCTCTTCATAAGTGATTGTTTTTCAATCACCAGTGCATTTGAGGTCACCTTAAGTGATCCACATTCAACACTTGTCAATAAAAGGGGGGTACCCCGTGACCATGTTGCGACAGTAGACTAATTGAAAGAGGAGTGCGAGCAATCTGCGCAGCCAAAGCCAAGCAAGGTGGGATTCGCGGGTATCCGCTGAAGTACTGCGACGCAAATCGCGACCGCGAGTGACGGTGGGTGCGCGCGTGTCGACGTCCTTTTCGGAGACGCTGTCACGCATCGGTTGACGACGACCTGCTGCCAAAATCGTAAGATGGTCGGTGCTACGCGCCTCGGAAATGAACGGAGGAGCATGGCGAGGACGATTCTATGACCAGGCGATTTGCCGGCGAGCTTCTCTCCGAAGCAGTTGCGATGTTCATCATCATCGCCTTCGGCGACTCCGTTGCCGCGATGTATTCCCTGTACGATCCAAGCCCTTACCAACATGCTTACTGGGGCGTGTGCATTGCGTGGGGTCTGGCAGTCGCCATCGCGATTTACACCACGGGATCCATCAGCGGCTGCCATGCCAATCCTGCTGTCACGCTCGCACTCGCGCTCTACCGCAGATTTTCCTGGGGAAAAGTCCTGCCGTACTGGATCGCGCAAACCATCGGCGCGCTGCTGGGTGCGTGCGTGGTTTACCTGCTCTATGCGCCGGTCATCGACCAGTTCAACGTGGCCCATCAGCTCACGCGCGGCGCGGGGGGCGCAGCCGGCGTCTTTTTCACCCATCCGGGATCAGGCATTACTGTGCTGCACGCGTTCGGAGACGAAATCGTCCTCACCGCTTTTCTCATCTTCGGGATCTTTGCCATCACCGAGCAGTACAACGAAATGGCGCCCGGAGCGAATTTCGGAGCTCTCATGATCGGCTTCCTTGTCGCTCTTATAGGGGCATCGATGGGTTATCTGGAGGCCTGGGCAATCAATCCCGCGCGCGATCTTGGCCCGCGTCTCTTCTGCTTTTTCATGGGCTGGGGCAGCTCCGCGCTTCCATCCCCACAAAGCTACTGGTGGGTTCCCATTGCGGGGCCGCTGGCCGGCGGGGCTCTCGGTGGCGGAGCTTACCAGCTCCTCATTCATCCATTTCTTCCCGCACGCCTGCGCGCAACCGCCGAATCCACCAACGCGGGAGTGTAGAGCAGACAAACGCTCCAGGCTTTCCTCAGCCGGCAATGGCTCCGTCTTCCTGAGATTCCCTTATATAAGGAGTGGCATCGGCCGTAGGCTTGCCCAGCAGGTAACCCTGAACCTCGTTGCACCCGATCTCCGTAATCATCGCCAGCTGCCTGGCAGTCTCCACTCCTTCGGCAATCACACGCATTCCGAAGTTGTGCGCCAAAGTCACAAGCGAGTGCACCATCGCATCGACTTCGCTCCGCATTCCCAGTTCGCTTACAAAAGAACGATCGATCTTCAACGCATCAAAAGGCAGCTTCGGCAGATAACTCAGGCAGGAGTATCCGGTTCCGAAGTCGTCAATTGCCAGGCTCACTCCCAGCTCGGAAAGCCGGTTCATCGCCTCCACTGCACGAAGCTGACCGCTGAGCATTACCGACTCAGTCAGCTCGATCTGGAGCAGATGCGGATCCAGCCCCACATCGCGCAGCACCTCGGCCACCTCGTCGACGAAAGTGTCACGCATCAGCTGAATACTGGAAACGTTGACGGCGATCTGCACCGGATGATCCTGCATCTCCTGCCAGCGCGCAGCTTCCCTCGACGCCAGGCGCATCACGTGCGCTCCCAGCGGAACGATTAATCCGGTCTCTTCTGCGATGGGAATGAACTTGTCGGGTGAGATTGTGCCCATGACCGGATGAATCCAGCGTGCCAGCGCCTCGAATCGAACCAGCCGGTGCGATACCACATCGAATTCAGGCTGGTAATGGACCTGGATTTCGCCCTGCGCGATCGCATTGCGCAGCTGGGTTTCCAGGTAGAGCCGTTCGCGGATGGACGCTCCCAGTTCCTCGGAGAAGACCACAGTCCGATTCTTTCCCAGCCGTTTGGCGGCATACATTGCGCTGTCGGCCTGCTGCAGCAAATGCACAGGCGTTGAGCCGTGGTCGGGATAAATGCTCACTCCGATACTGGCGCTGATGGTGATCTCATGGGCCTCGACGATGAATGCCGGATTGAGCATCTCCAGCAAATCTATCGCGACCACTCCGGCCTGCTCGCCCGCCAGTTCTCCCTCAAGCACTACGGCAAATTCGTCGCCACCCAGCCGCGCCAGTGTATCTGAGCTCCGCACTCTCGATCGGAGCCGCTCAGCAACCTGCTGCAGCAGCAAATCCCCAATCGCGTGTCCCAGGCTGTCATTGACCAGCTTGAATCCGTCCAGATCGATATACAACAGAGCCGCCTGATGGTTCTCGCGTTTGGCCACATCGATGGCGTGTCCCAGCCGGTCGGTCAGAAGCCGCCGGTTTGGCAAGCCAGTCAGATCGTCGTTCAGCGCCTGGCGCTTCAGCTGTGCTTCGAAGGCTGCCTTCTCCGCAGCCTTCTTCTCCAGCTCCGCGAGCATCGTGTTGAAGCCGCTGCCCAGCTGAGCGATCTCATCCGCGCCTGACTCGGCGACTCTGGCCCTGAAGTTGTGGCTTTCCGTCACCTCGCGCATCGCGCCGGCGAGTTCCCGCACCGGCCTCGAGACCTTTCGCTGCAGAAGCGAGCCGGCGATTCCACCCACGACCAGCGCCAAGGCCAGCAGGAGAGCTGTGATCTCCAGCATTTGGCGCCAGCGCGCATCGATGTCGCGGGTATCCGATTTGAGTAAGAGCGTGCCGGCAAAATCCCCATTTCGTTCAACGGCCCGGCTTACGGTTACGAGCTCCGCAGCAATTGCAGGGTGCGCACCCAGCTGCGTCTGGCAGCCCTGCGCTGCAGGCTGCCGCTGGTATTCGGCGAACAACTTGCCGGTCTGGCCATAGAGGCAGGCCGAGACCACCGATCGCTCCGCCTCGAGTGCCTGCAACACTTCAACCGCAGCCGCCCGGTCGTCAAACAGCAGGGCGGCCGCCGAATTCTGACCGACGATGTTCGCGAGGGTGGTCAGCCGGCTTTCAAGCTGAATGTGCGAGCTGACCGTATCGAAGGCGAGGAACGCCGCCATGAGTGTGGCCGAGGCCACGCTGCTGGCCACCAGCGCCATAATGGTCATTTTGTGCGCGAAGCTGTTGAAGGCAGGGAATCGCATGTTAGTTCCCGCCTTTCTGGCCCTGGCCCACAATCACGGCCAGATTGAGCACCCGCGAACTGATCCTGATTCCCGCGCTTTGCGCTGCCTCCAGATTCACCTCAATCTGAATATGGTCCCCTGTGTTGACAAGGGCGACCATTCCACCGGCGCGTGCGAACGAATCGGTCTCGCCTATCGTGAAAACACTGCTTCCCTTCACCTTCTGCAGCGCCTTGCGCACCTCCTTTGCATCAGGATCGGCCACATACAGAAGGCTGCATCGAGCCAGTTCTTCGTCGGAAGGAGACGACACCACGCGAAGGGTGCGGCCTTCGCTGGTCCTGCCGTTGAGCATGCTGCCCAGCACGTCACCGGTGGCCGCATCACCGAAGAAGCCGATTAAGAGCTCATTTTTGGGGGCCGGCCATTCGACATACTTGATCAGGTTGAAGACATAGGCGGCGCGCACCGAGCGGTCGTCGCGCGATTCCGCCCAGACAGGCCGCAGAGGAGCCAACCCTGCAGCCACACAAACAAAAAGCCACCACCCCAGCCATCTCGTCAGAACACTCCGCTTCAACGGCCTCCTTCGCCGCGAGCCGGCAGACGATAGGAGACTCTGAATCGCCACTGACGCCCGTCCATCTGGATCTGATCCTCGGGATCGTTCGGCCCCGCAGGGCTGAACCAGCGCCGGTTGGTTGCGTCGTAGCAGCTGGACGAGAATTGCCATCCACCCCACAACGGGCGCGTCGCCAACGTGATGTTCGGGAGGAACGAGCCCGGTACCCGCGTGCCGCGTTCGTCGGTCAGAGCGCTCACGTATAGAAACTCCAGACCAGCCGTACCCCAGCGCCCCACCGGCAGGCTCCCGTTCACCTTCGCCTGCGTGTGCGGAGCATTGGTCAGTGCCGTATGCGTCGCATCGTCGGTCGCCGCCGCCGCCGTGTAGCTGGCACGTACCGCGATTCCCGACTGCCGCTCTACATCCACTTCGCCTTCCAGCCCCATCGCATGAACGCGGTCATCGTTGACGAAATAGCTCAGCGTGGTATTCCCATCCGGCACCTGGTCGATCAGCTGCTTCAGCCCGTTGTAGAAGCCGTCCGCGGTTACGGAAAGCCACGGCCTGAAACTCCGCTCCAAAACCAGCTCGTTCGACAGAATCTGTTCCGGGACCAGGTTTCTCGGCGCCGTCGCTACCGTCACCCCGTCCGCGTAGTACTCCTCGTACGCATTCGGATCGCGGTACGCTGTTCCTGCGATGTACTTCACCGCGGTGCGCTCATCGGGCTGATAAATCAAAGCCGCACGCGGGCTCATCGTGTTCCTGAAATCGCTCGACTTGTCCCATCGCGCGCCCGCATCCACAGTCAGACGGGGAATGAAGTGCAGCTCTGCCTCTCCGAAAACACCTGCCCGCCACGGAGTCACGTCCGACCAGAAGACGTCGGGCTGGCCCACTGCGTAGGTCCACTGTTTGATGTCCAGGCTGTATTCGTACTCTGCGCCCGCGGTGATCCTCTGCGCTCCCAGTTGCCGCGTCGCCGTCGCCTCCGCACCGACCCAGTCCGCCCGCGCCTTCACATCCACAGGGACTGGACCGAACGGAGGCTCTCCGTAA
The DNA here is from genome assembly GCA_963788905.1 of uncultured Acidobacteriaceae bacterium. Taxonomy (GTDB): domain Bacteria; phylum Acidobacteriota; class Terriglobia; order Terriglobales; family Acidobacteriaceae; genus Palsa-343. Next base: position 331,084 of record CAWBIO010000005.1, on the reverse strand, counting down.
TCGCCGCTGCCCACGTAGCCGTAAGCGTCGTAATGAGCCGCCACATCCACATCCGTTGCGCCGACCCTCCTGCGCAGGCTTGCCTCAACATATCCACGCGTGTCATTGTCCCTATTCGTCGGATCGTCGAATGTCGCACTATCGGCGCCGGTGGGGAAGTGCCGGATCCGCTCCGCAATCAGTCCCTCCAGCTGAAAATCTCCGTACCTCAGCTCCGCAAACGCGTGCTCAAAGTGATCTCCGTCGTCGTTAACGGCATAACCATTGTTCGTCTCCGGTGATGCAAAGACCGGGAAGTACAGGCTCGGCTCGCCGGCGCTGCGAGACATGGTGCCCGAGACCAGTCCGGACAGTTTTCCCCTGCTTCCGGTCAGCGTCGCGCTCCCGGTCCGGGTCAGCAGCGACCCCACATCATCGGTCGTCTCCGCTTCGGCGCTCGCGCCCGGCTCCCGGGTGATGACGTTGATCACCCCGAAGATCGCGTTGGTTCCAAACAGTGACGACCCCGGCCCCCGTACCACCTCGATGTGATCAACCAGATTGAGGTCCAGAGGAAACTCCGTGCCGATCGCCGCTGTGTCATACACCTTGTCGTTGAGCCGGTGTCCGTTTACCAGCAGCAGAATCCGCGGGTTGTCATCTCCCGGCCGCATGAATCCGCGAACGCCCAGATACGTGTACTGGCGGTTGTCCGACGTATAAAAACCGCGCAGCGAGCGAAGCGCCTCGGCCAGCGTGCGCCATCCGTACCTCCGGATGTCCTCGCGGGTAATGATGCTCACCGACGATGGCGCCGTACGTGCGTCTTCCAGATGGCGCGATGCGCTGTAGACCTGCACCCTCGACAGGTCTTCGATCTGCATCGACATCAGATCCTGATCCCCGGACGCCTGGCCTGTCGCGCCCGCCGGCGCCGCCAATATTGTCGCGATACAGGACACGAGGCCGGCTTGGATTGCTCCTCTTCTCACGCCTCCCTTATCGGTTGGACGAGGCAAAAGTTAAGGCCTCTTGCTTTTTGGGGCACCGGATTCGCTTGTGGGCTCCTCGGGCGGCCTTGCTTATCGGTTCCACCCAGTCGGCCGTGACGGCCCGATTGGGAACCGAGGGTGTGACCGATGGGGGTTACGGAATTTAACCCAAGCTTCTTCTTCCGCTGGTTATGATTTTCAACACTACTTGCCAACGGATCGCTACTAGCTGCTCGTCCCCATGGAGCTGTTCCCGGTTTGTGCTCCCTACAGGTGCGGTGGTCCCGGGCTAATCTGCGTCAGGAGTTCCGCCTACCATGAAATACGTGAGATCCAAACACCTGCTGACAACCGCACTGTTCAGTCTGGGGCTGCTCGTTTTTCCGGCTTTCCACGCGTCGGCGCAACAAATCGACTACTACACCTTCGACGCGCCGGGCAACAATTCAAACCAATACTCGTGGAATTGCAACGCTCCCCTCCCGCCGGGCACTCCCGCCCCGCTCTTCTGCCTCAACAATCCGCAGACCAGCAATGCGTATCCCTTTTTCGCAGAGGACCCCAATATTCCCGATCCCGCTTTTCCGCCGAGTCTCCCAATCACGCAGGGCGGCCAATGGGTGTTGCAAACAACCAACGCCGGGGGTCAGGCGGCGAGCATGTGGTTCGCCGTGCCGCAATTTGTCGATCAGGGATTCAACGCCTGGTTTCAGTTCAGAATCACGCCTATTTCCGGGTCTCCCACTACCGGCGACGGTTTTGCCTTTGTGATCCAGAACTCCCAGGGCGGAGGCAGCGTCAGCATCCCCACCGGGTCGACGCCACCGTCCAATTTGGTGTGCACGGAAGCCGGGAGTGGCTGGACCGCGGTGGGCGGCGGTGGCGGGTGCCTCGGCTACGGCGGCATCGACAACAGCCTCGCTCTGGAGTTCGACACTTATCAGGACAACTGGGATCCCAACGGTAACCACATCGCCCTGCAAAGCTGCGGCACCAACGGTTCTTTTACCGATTCTGGCCCGGCCAATTCGCCGGTGCACTACACGACTGAATATGGCGACACCAGTTGCCTCGTGACACTGGGAACGGGACTTACCGCTGTCTCAACTCTGGTTTCCAACCCGATGAGCTCGGGAGTCCCGAACTCCAACAAGCCACCCGCGTCGGTGACCCTGGCCGACGGCGCGCTCCACCAGGTCCTGATGGTCTACAACGGTCCCGCGGATAGTCCTCCGAACACGCTGACTGTCTACCTGGATCCCACGTTTGCATCCGGCACACTGACCCCGGTAGCGAACTCTCAAGCCGTCTTCACCGGGCCCTTCGACATCACGCAGTACGTTGGCCTGTTTGGCGCAGAGGGCTCGCCCAGTGGAAATTTCCCCGCCTGGGTCGGATTTACGGCGGCCACCGGCTCGGCTTTTGAGCAACATGAGATTACAGGCTGGACTTTTACCCCCCATACTCAGGTCCAGCAGTCGCAGCCGGTCAATGCTCCTACCAGCAGTAGCCCGGCCACGACCACCTTCGACTTCGGGACACACAGCTACTCGGTGACCTTGCCGGCCGGCACCGATGTTCCCACCGGCACCACGATGACGGTGATCGCGACTCCAATCCCAGAATCCACCTTCGCCGCGCTGATCGGCGGGTCGTTCACCGGATCGCAGTGCCAGGAATACGACGATACCGGCACCACCAACGGCACTCCCAACTGCATCGTCTATAACGTCTCCTGCAACGACTCGACCGGTTCCGTCTACTGTCCCGCTCCCAGCGGCGCGCCTCAGGATTGTGCGGCCAATCCCGGCAATCCCAACTGCCTCGTGTTCACCACTTACTACAACAACTCCTTCCAGCCCACATCGGCGGGATTCCTCCAGGGCGACCCCTTCTACGCGCCAGTCAGCCAAATCGACTACGGCAACACCAACACCGGCACCACCGGCAACATCCAGTGCGTGGGCGAATGTGCCGGCCAGGGCGATCTCACTGTAGGCCAGACCATCAATCTCGTTAACCCCACTGGGGGCGGCCCAGGCCTGCCCACGGTCGTTGCCCAGTTAATGGTGACGAACGTCGATGGCCCCAATTCCTTCGATTTCACCAGCACCATTCCGGTCACGGGCGGAGAGATCAACGGGACCCTGTTCCTTACCTCCACCAACGTCCAGAACATCATCATCCCGGGAGGCTACCAGGAGAACCCCTCGGACGGCTCAACTACCGGTACCGGCAACAAGTTCTCCGACTTTATCGCGACCTCGGTGACGCCCGCGTTCATCGGTACGCAGACAGTGCTGACCGCGACCAACAATCCGGCGACGGAGAATCAGTCAGACCTGCTGACGGCCACGATTACGGTAACCAACCCGGCCGTCGTGCCGGCATCGGGGGCTGGCAGCATGGCAGGCGGCACCGTGACGTTCTACACCGGATCGACCCCTCCGCTCACCCCAGTCTGCTCAGGCGTCGCCCTCACGCAAACCCAAACCAGTCCCACGCCAACCTACACGGCAACCTGCAGCTACGAGCCGACCAGCACGTCCTCGGTTCCGCTCAGCGCCGTCTATACCGGCGATCCTTACTATCAGACCGGCACCGGCACGCTGACACTTCCCGTCAACCCCAACACGCATGAGTTAAGCGTGACGGCCGGAACTGGGGGAACTGTCTCCATCAACAATGGTCCGGCGTCCACGAGCGTGCAGGCGCCGGAGATTCCCCTGAGCACGCCCACGATCACCGCGACCCCCAACCCTGGCTACTACTTCAGCAGCTGGACGGGCTCGAACGATATCACCAATTCAACCTCGGCGAGCACCACCGTGACCATGAAAGGACCGGAGAACATCACCGCGATTTTCACGGCCAAGGCGACCCCGACCATCACCTGGGCTCCGCCGTCGATCGAACTTGGCTACCCGCTGGGTGCTGCGCAGCTCGACGCAACGGCAATCCCGTCGGGCGGAACGTTCATGTATTCCCCACCGGCGGGAACCATTATCAGCAGTCCCGCCGCGGGTCAGATGTTGTCGGTTACCTACACACCCTCAGACACTGTGCATTACACGACCGCGACGAAGACCGTACCGCTCACGGTGACGCCCGGACCCCTGGTCAGCCTCTCGCCGAGCAATGGCATTAACTTCGGGACGCTCTATCTCGGCCAAATCGTCACGAAGACGGTCACCGTCACGAATACCGGGAACGCAGCTCTGGCTGTTAATGATCCTCTCGTGGCGATCCTCCCGGGCAACACGGTCGGCAACCTGTCGGAATTCGTCACCGTCAACCTCTGCCCGAAATCCCTCGCTGCGGGCAAGAGCTGCACGATGACCGTCACCTTTATTGCCGGGCCGTTTTACACCCCGCAAAGCGCCACTCTCTCCATCACCGACAGCGCCTATGGCAGTCCCCAGCACGTCGCCCTCAGCGCAACCGTCATCGACCCAGTGCCCCAGTTCAGCGCGACCAGCCTGAGCTTCGGCACAGTAGACAATCCCAAGACTTCAGCGAAGACAATCACCTTAACCAGCGCCGGCGGAACCCCGCTATCGCTCACCAGTATCGCGGTTACCGGCACCGGCTTCACCCAAACCAATACCTGCACCGTACCGTCACCGCCTAATCAGGGGATGAACCCCAAATCATCCTGCACGATCACCGTAACCTTCGCACCCAGCAAGACCGCGAAGGGAACCCAAACGGGCGCGCTGGTCGTAACCGACAACGCCTTCATCAGCACGCAGTCGATCCCGCTCTCGGGTACCGCCAATTAGCCGGTGGGTTTCTGGCTGAGATGAAAATCCCGGTGGACACCCCACCGGGATTGCCTTTTCGCGCGAACGCCTTTGGAGAATGCTACGGACTAACGGCTATTAGTGAATAGCCACAGGCTACCGGCTGTTTTTCTGCGCGTCGTTGTAGATACTCTTCAGATCGGCGCGATCCAGGACCCTGGATGCTCCGTCTTCTTTGCTGACGCTGTCCAGAATGCTGACCGTGCGCCGGTAGTGCAGGGAAGCATCGGTGGTTTTGTTGTTCCTCGCAGCCACCGATCCCTCCAGATACTCCGCCTTTGCCTGGAGAATACGTAGCCCCAGATTCTCCGCACGAGCCAGGGTCAGAGTCAGATCCTTCTCGGCAGCGCTGTCATTCTTCGTCGCGATCTCAGCCTGTGCCAGATACACCGAGCATTCCACGGAAAGCGCTTTCAGTCCGGCTGAGTCGGCATCCTGGGCAAGCTTCCTGAATTGGGGGATCAATGCGCTCGAATGGCCGAGGGCCAGGTCAGCTCTCGCCCGATTCACATTCAGGAGCACAGCTGTTTCTTTATCAGCGGTCTTGGCGGCGATCTTTATCGCAGCGTCATACTGCTGCCGCGCATTCGCATAGTCGCCCTGGTAGAAATACGCATCGCCGATCCAGTTCGTTGCCAGCGCCATCCAGTTGTCGTTTTTGATTTGACGAGCATCGGTTAGTGCTTCATCGAGGCTGGCGCGACCCTCCGAGCCGCGTCCCGCCTCGGCCAGCAGATCGCCCCAGCCGCCGATCGATTCAACCGTCAGCCACGTCATTTCCTTCGTCTGCCGGACGATGCTGACCGCGTTCTTCATGGCGTTCAGCGCAGCGCCAAAGCGGCCCTGCGCGGCGAAGATTTTCGCCATTCCATCCGACTCAATCTCCACACCGCGCTGGTCGTTCACGCTGCGATATGTTTCGATCGCTTTCAGATAATCGGAAAGGGCGGTGTCAAACTGTCCGAGCTTCGTGTTCACTTCGGCCAGATCGTGCAGTGAATCGGCGATGTCTTCGGGAACATTCAGTTTCTGTCGCAGTTCGTACGCCTGCTGCAAATAAGTGAGCGAGTCCTGGTACGCCCCCTCATCCATCTTGATCGATCCGATGTTGTGCAGGCAGAGTGCCTGCATGTCCTGGTCCCCAAGTTGGCGCTCGATCTGCAGAGCCTCGCTGAAGTACGGCTGGGACTGGTCCGGTTTTCCCTGGTCGTGATAGAACGATCCGATGTTGGTCAGCTCGTTGCCAATACCGGACTGATCTCCGATGCGGCGGTAGATGTCCAGCGCCTGCTTATAGGTGGCCAGCGCCGCCTGCGATTTTCCCTGGTGGTTCTGTATTTGCGCGATCTGATCGAGGCTGGCTGCCTCGCCCGACTGATCGTTAATCTGCTGCTTGATTTTCAGGGAGTCTTCGATCTTCTGCAGTGCCTCGTCAGGGCGATTCATGAGTCTGTAAGCGATGCCGGTCGCCTGCAGGATGGCCGCCTTCTCTTCCTGATTGTTGAGTTGGTCCGCCAGCGTGAATGCGCGGTTCAGGGGCTCCAGTCCGCCGTTCGGATCGCCGCTCTTGATGGCAACGCGGCCGGTGGCCAAAAGAGCCTCAACGTTTTTCGGATCGCTGGCCAGGACCGAAGCGAGTCGCTGCTTCGCGGCCACAAAATCGCTGTTCTGCTCGTACAGCTTTGCCAGCGCAAACTGCACTTCGGTATCCGCGGGGTTCGCGGCGGCCAGTTGCTGATACGCGTCAATCGCCTTCTGCGTGTTGTGATTGATTTCCGCGTTGTTCGCCTCGATCAGATACCTCTCGGCTGCCGGCAACGTTTGCCCTAGTTCAGTCGCTGTGCGCGACGCGGACTGTGCCAGGTCGTCTTGTCCCAGGTTCGCATAGGTCTCAGCCAACCTTGCGAAAGCCAGGGCAAAGTCGGGATCCGCCGTCGTCGCCGCTCTGAAATCGTCAACCGCTTTAAGGTTATTGCCTGCCCGCTCCAGCGCCAGACCATCCTGATAATCACGCAGCGCCTCCACCGACGTCGTTGATGGACGAACTGCATGCGCTTTCAGGTCATTCAGCACCTTCGGATCGGCTGTCACCTTCTCCCGCAGTTGGCCAGCAAGCTTGTCCACGCCTGCCAGCAGATCCTTGTCCTGTGAAACGTCGGTGGTCACCGTCGAGGATGTGTCGTGAGCCACGTCCATCACAGTCGTGTTGATCCGGATCTCGCTTCCCGCGCGGATGAACTGCCCGAAGACCATGGTCTGCGCATTGGTGGAATCCGCCACCTTCTTCAGCGTCGCCACGTCCACCTGCGAGTTGGCGGAAACATGCAGATCGCCCAGCACCTGTTGGAGGCGGTCAGGCGAAACCATGCGAACCGCCGATGATGCTCCGATATCGCTGCCCAACATTGACTGAAGGCTTGTTCCCAGCCAGTTCAGCGAGTCATCTCCGGAGGCGTTGTAGAAAGGCATAATTGCCAGCGAAACACTTGGAGCGCTGGCCACCGTCTCCGTTGCCCGCGATTTTGAGAAATGCCGCACAGCAAGCGAGATTCCCGCTGCCAGCGCGATCAACAACGCTCCAGCACCCACCGCCACCAGCCACCTGCCGCTGATTCCCTGTGACGGAACATTGGCCGGGAAACGCAGACTGGCCGCAGCGGTCTTGCCCCGCCACGCCTCCAGATCCCTGAGCACTTCGCCGACGCTCTTGTACCGCTGCTCGACCTCGGTCTCAAGACACCTGTCGATGATTGCGCTCAGTGGCGCCGGAATATTTGGATCGACCTTCGCACACGGCACCGCCCGCTCGCGCGTTCGCTTCAGCAGGCTGGCAATCGCGCTGTCGGCCTTGAATGGCATCACGCCGGTCAGCATCTCGTAGCCGATCAGCCCCAGGGCGAAAATGTCCGACCGCTGATCCAGTTCTTTCCCCAGTGCCTGTTCCGGGGACATGTATTCCATGGTCCCCACCAGCGCACCGGACTGCGTCATGCCATCGCCTTCGATGGTTCGCGCCAGTCCGAAGTCCATCACCACCACGCGTCCGGCATCTTCCCGCATCACGTTCTGCGGCTTCAGGTCGCGGTGCAGAATCCCGACGCTGTGCGCCGCTTCCAGCGCCTGGCAAATCTGCTCCAGGATGTCGACTCCTTCGTCCGAAGGAAGCTTGCCTCGCTCTTCCATGATCGTCCGCAGATCCCGCCCCGCGACCATCTCCATGGTCACGAAACGCATCCCGGCGTCCTCTGAAAGGTCGTACATCCGCACCACATTGCGGTGCGTCACCTGTGTCGACAGCCGCAGCTCCTGCTTGAACCGATCGACAATCGCCGCGTTCCGCGCCAGCTCCGGGCGGATCACCTTCAGCGCCACGAGCCGTTCCAGCTCCCGGTCCTGCGCCTTGTAGACAGAGCCCATCCCGCCTGTTCCAAGAACCGTCAGGATCTCGTATCGTCCGGCCAGGATTGTTCCCGGAGCCAGCTCAGAGTTACTTTCGCCCCATCCTCTTGATTCGCCAGGCCGGCTGGCAGGCGCTGTCGCTCCGCCGCCTGGCATGATTCTTGCCGCACTTGTTGTCGCATCCGGCCGCGACGGCGGCACAAGGGTCTCCTCGGCTCGCGACGCGGGAATCAGGGTCTCTTCAGAACGCGAATTGCCTGCGGAGCCGGTCACTGTTGTAACAGCGCCGAACTGCGTCGGCATCTCGCTCTCTGGTCGTTTGGGGCTCTCTGCCATGCCAATCCAAACTAGCGGCCGTGGGCTTCAATTGGAGAAAGAAATCCGGGGATCGATGAGGCTTTGTTCCAAGAATACAACGGCCTCGGTCACAAATCCGGCCAATTGGTGGAGATCGCCCTGCGTGGAAAAATATTTTGGTATCCCCTCAAAGTACGGTTGCCCTAGCTGGTTTTGGGGAGTATGTTGACAACAAAACTGCCGTAATTCAGAGGGCAGGGCTGCCTCCTGTGGCCGACGATCCGCAGAAAAGCCAGCCGACGCTCCGACAGGCAGCGAAGTGGAGTCCGACTGTCCTCTTTCGCGCAGACAACCGAAGAGAGAATTGCCTGAAGGCTGCAACTCCAAAGCCCGCTGCGCCGAAAAGTGCCTCAACCGGCAGATAGCGCAATCATCATCGATCGCACCATGGCTGAATCTGGCATTAGCGCTTGTGTTTCTGAGTATTATCGCTGCCCTCCCCAGTTTCTGGCGCTGGACTTCCTGAAGTCCGCCCAGAGCCGGAAGGGCTATTTCCTGTTCTGCGCCGATACCACCTGCTATGGCAACCTGATGGGAGAGCAACCAGCCACCTCCCTCAAGGAGCCTCTTCACGATATCTTCCCTGTCGTCGAAACCAGCAACGGAGCGGTTCGTCTGCCATTCGACCCCTGCGAGGTCGTATCCAACCTGCAACGAGAAACCTATGTCGAAGACTGGCGCTCCGGTTCTTCCTCGGTAGTGGCCAAAATCTACTACTTTTTCCGGCCTCTTTTGCCCATCAGCGTCCGTAAGCATATTCAGAAATTTCACCTCAGAAACTGGGACCGGCGACCGTTTCCGCGCTGGCCAGTCGATTGCTCAGTGGATAATCTGATTGAACGGCTGCTCCTTCTGTCGCTCCGCCAAACCGGCGCCAGCCATGTCCCTTTCATATGGTTCTGGCCTGAGGGCAAGTCGGCTTGCGCCCTCATGACTCACGACATTGAAACCAAAACCGGGCGGGACTTCTGCTCGACCCTCATGGACATCGACGATGCTTACGGGATCAAGGCATCGATGCAGGTCGTGCCCGAAGAGCGCTACCCCGTCTCAGCTGAGTTTCTTGAATCGCTCCGCTCCCGCGGCTTCGAGGTCGTGATCCACGACCTCAATCATGATGGCCATCTCTACGCCAACCGTGAGCAGTTTCTCCACCGCGCAAGGAAAATCAACGAATATTTGCGGCAGTTTGGCAGCGAAGGTTTCCGTGCCGCTGTCCTCTATCGCAAGCAGGTCTGGTACGACGCCCTCAAGTGCTCGTTTGACATGTCCGTCCCCAACGTCGCCCACCTGGATCCGCAGCATGGGGGCTGCTGCACCGTCATGCCCTACTTCATCGGCGACATCCTGGAAATCCCCGTCACCACCATTCAGGACTACAGCCTTTTCCATATCCTGAACGACTATTCCATCGATATCTGGAAGCAGCAAACCAGCACCATCCTCTCGAGGCACGGGTTGATGAGCTTCATCATTCATCCTGATTACGTGATGACAGAACGCCAGCGCAGCGTCTTCGAAGCTCTGCTGCAGCATCTTTGCGATCTGCGCAGCAATCACAATGTCTGGATCACAACCCCCAGCGAGGTGAATCGCTGGTGGCGCCAGCGCGCCCAGATGACACTTGTCGAGAAGAACGGAGCGTGGCAGATCGAAGGCCCCGGAAGTGAGCATGCCCGGCTGGCATGGGCCACTGAAGTGGATGGAAAGCTTTCCTTTTCCTTCAATCCCCCATCGGTCACTGTCGATCGAGTACCCACAGGGGTTGAATCACCCAAAATTGGTATGTTTTCATCGGTTCGGTCTGATTAGCCTGAAGAGCGCAACGGGCCATCGCTCCCCCTGGCGTTGACCCGAAGTCCCTGAATTAGTTTTTCGAGAAAGCGCAGATGAGCAGGTGTGTCCTGGTTCCTGAGCAGTTTTTCGGATCCCGGTCCGATACGGCACCTTCCCTTCAATTCAACTACGTTTGACCACGAAACATGGAGAATCTGTGAACGGCAATTCAGTCGATTGCAACGTCGCGATAGTAGGCGCGGGACCCTACGGACTTTCTGCCGCCGCGCATTTGCATTCCCTCGGACTCGACACCCACGTTTTTGGTCAACCCATGGAGTTCTGGGCGACCGGCATGCCTCCGGGAATGCTTCTCCGTTCACCCCGCCCAGCTTCTACGATCTCCGACCCGGGCGATCAGTTCACCCTCGAAGCCTATGAAGAGGCGAACGGCATCACGCCGGTTAAGCGCGTCCCCGGGAATACTTTCGTCAGCTACGGAAAGTGGTTCCAGAAACAGATGGGCGCCAGCCATGACCCTCGCCACGTAGCGGAATTGCGCCGTGACGGCTCCATTTTTCGCCTCACGCTGGAAGACGGAACCGTCGTCACCAGCAAACGTGTTGTCGTCGCTGCCGGAATTGGTTCTTTTTACACCAATCCCCAGGTCTTCTCCGATCTCTGCCCCTGCCGCGCCACCCACTGCTACGAGGGCAAGCGTTTCGCAGAAATGGGCAAGCGCGTCGCCGTCATCGGCGCCGGCCAGAGCGCCCTGGAATGTGGCGCCCTTCTTCATGAAGCCGGCGTAGACGTCGAAATCATTGCCCGCATTCCCACGCTCCGCTGGATCGGCATGCACCCGCGCCTGCACAATATTCCTCTCGTATCCAAAGCGCTTTACTCCAAGCACGACATCGGCCCCATCGGCATCAGCCGGCTCGTCGCCTATCCGCACCTCCTCTACCGCTTCCCAATGAGTTCCCGCGACACAATTCGCAAGCGCGCTGTTCGCTCTGCCGGAGCTCCGTGGCTCATCCCAAGGCTCAGGGACGTGAAGATCACCACCGGTCGCAGCGTTGTTTCGGCGAAGGAAGTCGGCAGCGAGGTCGAGCTCAAGCTTGACGACGGCACTGAGCGCCGCGTCGACCATGTCCTGATGGGGACCGGATATCGCGTGGACCTCGAACGCTACAAGTTCCTCGCTCCAGAACTGCGCAACGAAATCAAACAGCTCGACAACTTCCCCGACGTGCGCGACGGTCTCACCACATCGGTTCCTGGGCTTCACTTCACCGGTGCGGCTGCTGCTCGCAGATTTGGCCCTCTTCTTTTCTTTGTTACCGGAACGGAGTGGGCCTCGAACGAGCTGGCGTCCTGGTTCCGGCGTCACCGCAACTAAACTGGAGCCGAAGGGTCTGATGGGAACTGTGCTTCAATCGGAAGAGATCGCGGCAGGCAGCACATCAACAGCCCGCAACTCGAACCCTGAAACGGTCGGCGCTCTTGTTGTTGGCGGCGACCATCCTGGTCTCGGTGTCGTTCGCAGTCTGGGGCGCCGGGGCATTCCGGTTTATGTCATCGACGACTCGCCCTGCATCTCGCGTCTCTCTCGCTACGCCACCAAAGTCATCAAAGTCGACGACATTCTCGACGAGCGCAAGACCGTCGACGCCGTTCTCGAGGTAGGCCGCCGGTTCAACCTCCGGAATTGGGTCCTCATCCCCACCCGCGACGAAACGGTGGCCGCCTTCTCCCGCCTCCGATCCGAGCTTGCGGATTTCTTTCGTGTCACAACCGGCGAGTGGGAGGGCATCCAGTGGGCCTGGGACAAGGCCAAAACCTACCAGCTCGCGGAAATTCTCGGCATTCCTTGTCCGAAAACCTTTGTCCCGAAGAGCGCCGACGAACTCCCGTCGCTCTATCCCCGGCTGCCTTTGGCCATTAAGCCCGCGGTCAAAGAGAATTTCTTCTACGCGACCGGCGCCAAGGCATGGCGTGCCGATACCCCTGAACAGCTGAATGACCTCTACGTCAGGGCCGCGCGTCAGATCAAGGCCGAGGAAATCCTGGTTCAGGAAATTATTCCCGGAGACGGCACCAGCCAGTATTCCTGGTGCGCTTTCGTTCGCAATGGCCGGCCCCATTCCACGCTGGCCGCGCGCCGCCTGCGCCAGCACCCGCGCGAGTTCGGGCGCGCCGCTACTTATGTCGAAACCATTGATGCCCCGGAAATCGACGAATTCTCAGCGCGCTTCATGGATGCCATCAAGTATCACGGCCTCGTCGAGATCGAATACAAACGCGACCCCCGCGACGGCCAGTACAAGCTGCTCGATGTAAACGCGCGCGCCTGGGGCTTCCATGCGCTCGGTGCGGCCGCCGGCGTCGATTTCGTCTGGATGCTCTACGCCGACCGGCTCGGCCTGCCTGTTGAGCCTGTTAAAGCAAAACCGGGCGTTGGCTGGCTTCGGCTGGTCACCGATATTCCCACGGCGCTCTCCGACATCGTGCACGGCCACCTTTCCATCAGCGAATATTTCCACTCGCTCCGTGCCACCGGCATCGAATCCACCTTCGCCTGGAGCGATCCGCTGCCCTGGCTCTTCGACGCTGTCCTGGTTCCCTGGGCGATCCTCAAGAAATACCCGCTCCTTTTCGGCCGGAAAGGCTGATTGTCCGACAGCACGCCCCCAAAATCAGAACAGTCCAGCCCTCGCGTTGTCCCTCATCCACGGGCCAGCAGTTCATCGACTTCCCGCCGGTACGGCATGGACGGCGCCGTTCCCGCGCGCGTCACTGAGATTCCCGCAACCGCGCATCCGAACCGAACCGCCTCCACAATCTCGCGACCCTCAGCCAGAGCAACGGCCAAGCCTCCATTGAACGCATCCCCCGCTCCGGTGGTCTCCAGTACCGGTCCCGCATCTACGGCAGGCACATGCTCGCGCAGCTTCGCATTCTTTACCAGTGCGCCCTGTGCTCCCAGCGTGATCACGGCCGTCGCTACCCCGCGCGCCAGCAGCGCATTTGCTGCCCGTTCGGCGTCGGCGAGTGAACCCACGCGAATTCCGGTCAGAACTTCCGCCTCGCTTTCGTTGGGCGTCATGTAATCGCAGTTCGGATAAACACCCGCCGCCAACCTGCATCCCGGCGCAGGATTCAGAATCGTCGTCACACTGAGCGAGTGCGCCAGCTCGAGCCCAGACTCCACCGTCGGCAATGCTAGTTCCAGCTGCGTCAGGAACACAGCCGACTCCGCGATCAGTTCCCGCGCACCTTCCACGTCTCCCGGCGTCAGCTCAAAACACGCCCCTGGCACGACGACGATCGCGTTCTCGCCCGATTTCGCATCCAGAATGATTGCTGCGGCTCCCGTCGCGGCATCGGTCTCCAGCAGATGCCGCGTATCGATCCCCTCCTCGCGATAGGTCTGCCGCGCAATATCTCCCAGAGCGTCGCGTCCCAGCTTGCTGATGAAGCTTACCTTCGCCCCAGCTCGCGCCGCCGCGACCGCCTGGTTCGACCCTTTCCCGCCAGGGCCCAGCCGGAATTCCTTCCCCATGTAGGTCTCGCCCCAGGCCGGCAGCTTCTCTGTGCGAAACGCCATGTCCGCCACAAAACTACCCATCACGGTTACAAATTTCCCGGTCATCGCGTCTTTTTACCGCCCACTTTGCGGATTGGTAACAACAAGCAGCACATACTACGCTGCGTAGGCCTTTGCAATCAGCACCAGTGCCAGCACGTAAGCCAAAAACATCGCGGCCAGATATGCTTTCGCCTTCGTATTCGCCCCGCGAAATTCCTTCCACGCAAAAACGCCCCACAGGCATGCGACCATTGGCGATGCCTGCCCGATCGCATAGGAAATCGCCACCCCTACCAGCGACGCTGCGACAAAGTTAAAAACCGTACCGCAGCCCCATATCGCCCCGCCCAGAAGTCCAAGGCCGTGGTACGCGGCCGGCGCACGAAAATACTCGGCCCCGGCCACCGGCGCTCCGGTCAGCGGCTTTCGCATCAAGATGGGATTAAAGACAAAACAGCACACCAGCGCGCCCAGGGTGAGGAACACCGCGGTCGTGTACGGCGTCAAGGTTGCGCCGCGCGTCATCGCCCGCGTCACAAACGGCGCAAAGATTCCCATCAGGAATCCGGAAATCACGCAAACCACCACGCCGCGGCGCGAAACCGTGTCTCCCTCTTTCCGCAGCGCCCCATACGCCTTGCCGATCAGCACCAGCGCCACCACCGCCATCGCGATCCCCATCGCCAGCAGCACCGGATTGCCGCGCGGCTGGAGCGCGTAGCTCAGCACCACGCCTTCCACCAGTGCGATTCCGATCGACACCGGGAAAGCAATCGCCAGCCCTACCATCTCGATCCCGGCCACCAGCAGCGTGTTCGCGATGTTGAAGATGAACCCGCCCAGCGCCGCATAAAAAAGATTGAGCCCGTCGGCCGCGTGAAGGTTCGCAAGAAACGCGGCCGGCCCTCCTGCGTAGCTGCCCATCGTGAACGCGAGCACCAGCGAGATGAGGAAAATCCCCAGCGCGTAATCCCAGTAATACAGCTCGAAGCGGTAGTTCTTTGTGCCTTTGAATGTGTTTGCGAAGGAGCCCCAGCACACCGTGCTCAGCACGGTCATCAGCAACGCGGTGTGAAACGTGGTGGGAACAAACATGGCGTCGACCTCGCCCCGCGCCAGCAACACTCACTGCCGGCGTGCGAGACCACGCCATTAAACCATCTTCTCTGTATTGTGTCCCCTGTTCCCTGTCGTGTCCCCGGTTCGCCGCCCAGGAACCCGTGTCCGGCTTCTACGCCAGCCCCAGCTCGACCCGCAGGGTTTCCAGTTGCTCCTGTTTCCTCAGCGGCATCGGCTGGAACGCAAACTGCACGCCTCGCTCCTGCCGCTCCACCAGCTTCGCCGCCAGCCGCAGTGGCATGCTCTCGGTCCGCAGCCACACTTCCACTGCCGTGCCCGGCTCAAGCCGGCACTTGGTCTCAATCAGGCATCCCTCTGCGTTCAGCGCCGCAATGTGTCCCGGATACTGCAGGCCGCGCCCCGGCAAAACGATCTCCGCATCGTCGGCCGATCCCCGTCGCGGCGCCTCGCCTGCCGCGCCGCCACGCCTCTCGGGCTGCGAATCCCATCGTAAGACACTTGATCCAACTGGCATGTCCTCGTTATCGGCGCACTCACGCCTGGCATCATTCCTCCACCCGAAAAAAAAGAGCCCGGATTCCACCCTTCCCAAAAAGGTACAATCCCTCTTTCTCCCTCTATGAATCGCTCCCCGATCCTCCTGATCCATGGTGGCGCCTGGGACATCCCTGCCGACCTGCTCGACGCCCATGAGCAGGGTGTCTTCGATGCCCTCCAGGAAGGCTGGCGCATCCTCGATCGCGGCGGCTCTGCGCTCGATGCGGTTGAAACCGCAGTCACGTCACTGGAAAACGATCCCGCTTTCGACGCTGGCCGCGGCAGCTTTCTCACGCGCGATGGCCGCGTCCAGCTCGATGCCCTCCTCATGGACGGCGCGACCCTCCGCGCCGGAGGCGTTGCCTGTGTCGAGCGGATCCGTAACCCCATCCAGGCCGCGCGGCTGGTGCTCGAAAAGAGCCACCACGTCTACTTCGTGGGTCCCGGCGCCGAAGAATTCGCCGCCCGCCACGGCATGCCCCTCATCGACAATTCCGAGCTTGTGCTCGACCGCGAACGCCGCCGTCTCGCCGAAGCCCAGGCCCGCGAGCAGGCCGGCGCTCCCGACCGGACCTTCTCCGGCCGTCCCGAGACCGCCAATCCTGAAGACTCGCACGACACCGTCGGCGCAGTCGCCCTCGACGCGCATGGCCGCCTCGCCGCGGCCACCTCCACAGGCGGCACGCTCAACAAAGATCCGGGCCGCGTCGGCGACTCTTCCCTCATCGGTTGTGGATGCTATGCCGACAATGCCAGCGCTGCGGTCTCACTCACCGGCTGGGGCGAGCCCATCATGAAGCTGGTGCTTGGCAAGTGGGCCACCGACCGCGTCATGGCCGGACGTTCTCCCGAGCAGGTCGCGCCCGAGGCCATGGCCTATCTGCTGCGCCGCACCGGCGGGCACGGTGGCATCATCCTGCTGGCACCCGATGGCCGTTATGGCCTCGCCCACAACACGCCAAGGATGGCGTGGGGCGTCCTCACCAGCAGCGGTCCACGCGTCGGTACCCTCCTGCGCGACCAGGATGCCAGCGAAACCGACAACTCCTGACCTTATAGGCTTACCAGCCACCCGCCGCTGTCCTACTGCCCACCGAAAAGCTGCATCAGGTTGGTCATGCTCAGCAGGTCCTTGATGCGCGGCGACAGGTTAGCCAGCTCCAGCTTCACCAGTCCCTGGTGCAGAGCCGACACCTTCAGCCCTACCAGCGCTCCCAGGCCCGAGCTGTCCAGATATTCGAGATCCGCGAAATCCAGCACAATTCTGCCGCCCTTCGGGATCAACGGCTTCACCAGTTCCTTGAGCTGGCCAGCCGTCTGATTCACCAATTTGCCGTGACAATGGATGGTGGTCGTCTTCCAGCCCGTCTGGTCCTGCGATTCCTCGACCTCATAATGAAACCCGGCGTCCTGCGCGGTGGCCATCCTGTCTCCTTCTGAATCAACAAGTTTCGGGGATACGTGCCATACTAGTCGCGGCCCTCGAAACCCAGCATTAATTTCCGGTTACTTGCCGCCGACCCTCCTGGGCGAGAGCTCAGGCCCCGGCAAGCCGTTGGGATCGGCTCGGCCAGTCGCCCTGTACGTTACCCGCCGAAGACTGTACCCTGTTCCCCTGAACTCCAGGAGACTACATGCTGAAAGGCTTTCGCGATTTCATTCTCCGCGGTAATGTTATGGACCTGGCCGTCGCCGTCGTCATCGGCGCCGCGTTTACGGCCATTGTCAATGCCCTGGTCACGGACATCGTCAACCCGCTGATCGCTGCCATCCTCCACAAGCCCGACTTCTCCGCCCTCGTGTTCGACCTCCACGGTGGCAAGATCAAATACGGCGATTTCCTGAACGCCATTATTTCCTTCCTGCTGATCGCGGCGGTCGTCTACTTCGTCTTCGTGCTGCCGGTCAACGCACTGCTCAAAAAGTTCCGCCCCGCTGAGGCTTCGCCGCCCCCCACGCATCCCTGCCCGGAATGCCTCTCCGACATTCCGCTGGCAGCGAAGCGGTGTTCACACTGCGGCGAGCCCGTTTCTCCGGCGACGGCGACATAGTTGGGTTTTCCGTTGCGTGAAGGGTGAGATCTAGCCCGGCGGCCAGTGCATTTGCCGGCCGCCCAGCAGATGCAGATGAAGGTGGTCGACCGTCTGCCCGCCCTCCGCCCCTGTGCTGATCACGACGCGGTAACCTTTGCCAAGCCCCTGCTCACGGGCAATCTCGCCCGCCGCCAGCAACAGCCGCCCCAGCAACGGTTCGTCTTCCGGTTCCGCCTCCGCCAGCGAAGCCAGGTGCTTCTTTGGGATTACCAGAATGTGCTTCGGCGCCTTCGGCTCGATGTCGTGAAACGCAAGAAAGTGCTCATCCTCCTTCACCTTCTTTGAAGGAATTGTGCCGGCAACAATCTTGCAGAAGATGCAGTCCATCCTGATCTCGCTTAGAACTTAACGTAGAACCCGGCCATCGGCTCTGAAGTAAGCCGGTAGCTGTTCGTGGTCAGCTTTGCCAGGCCGAAATCCGGCGCCTTGTAATAGACCCCGCGATACTCCAGGCGCAATCCGAAATACTTCGTCAGCACCGGAACGTTGACGCCCGCTCCAAAATTCACCCCCGGCCGCCACTGCCAGCTCACGTTCTGCCCGCCGTTCAATGACGGCGCAAAAACGAGCGCGCTGAACCCAGCCAGCACAAAAGGCTGCATCCCCAGAGCGCTGGGTCCATGCGCGTAATACGAACCGCTGAAGTCGTGCAGGTTGTGCTGGTAGCCGAACGTCTGCCCCGTGTACTTCTCGCTGAATCGCGCGTAGGTATAGGCGCCTTCAAAGCCCAGCAGAGGATTAAAACTGTGCCGGAAGCTTCCCTCGCCGCCCATGGATTTCGTCGCCGTGTCGGTGATTCCGTTCCCGCTGGCCGTCGACGTGAACTGATACAAACCGTCGACCGATACATCATCGTTTCTGAAGACCTTTTGCACCTGAGCCGACGCACTCGCTGCGAATCCCACTAAAAGAACGGGAAGAAGAACGGCAAACCACACCCACACCCTTCGAAATACCATTCGAGCGGAGAACCTCCAGTTCCATAGTAACGGGGACAAGCCATCCGGAGTCCGTTTGCAGGATTGGACGCCCGCCATTCGCGCGCGGAAGCAGACTCCTCACACGCAGAGCTGGGCGTCCATCAATACCAGGTTCGCAGAGCGTCAGCTGCCTCAGTGCGCTGTCACATTCACCGACGCGCTGTGATCCTCCCACGCCAGCGTGATCTTACCGTCTCCGATCGTCCAGATCAGGTTCTCGACCATCGACGGTGGCTTCGTCATAGTCATCGGCGTCTTGCCCAGATCCTGTGCAGCGTCATACCGCAGACCCCACTCGCCGGTCTGCTTGTTCACAATCAGCGTCCATTGGTCCGGATTGCTCACGTCGACAAACAACGTGTAGTCGCCTTTCGGCACATTCAGGTCGCCAATCGTAAGGTCGGCGTCGGTATGCAGCGACGTTGCGGAGTTGGCTCCCGC
Source organism: uncultured Acidobacteriaceae bacterium (assembly GCA_963788905.1). Taxonomy (GTDB): domain Bacteria; phylum Acidobacteriota; class Terriglobia; order Terriglobales; family Acidobacteriaceae; genus Palsa-343. The sequence continues at coordinate 312,058 of CAWBIO010000005.1, read as the reverse complement.
GCGCCAAATCGGGTACTGCTTGTGCGTGGTCTGAATCAGGCCGCCCAGCCCAAAGATTTTCCCCTCACGCCCCTTCACGCCCGGCGACGAATACTTGATGGTGATCGTGTGGCCGCCAATCGTCCCCGTCGCCGTTTCCGGCGGACTGGCCGGCGGCTTCTGCTGGGCAAACGTGGCGGCGGCAAAAACAAGAAGACTGGCACAAACCAGGAAACGCTTCATGATGACTCTCCACCGAACAGACCCCTCAGTTGTGCGCAGATCTGTTCCTGGCCGACCATTGTCGCATTCCGCCCCCATCCGACGCGAGAACAGTAACCCTCAACTCAATCATGGACTTGCCGTTTACCGCCCTTAATTACCGCCTGGGTTCGGTTTTTCCCCTTTTAACCAAACGCGGTTCCTGTCGTGCTTACGGTGCCCTATGCTGGAAACTGGTGAAGTCCTGGCAGGGCAACGACTTACCTCTTTAGGCCAGGCGACCCCACGCAAGCCATCCCGCAAGATCCAGGAGATTTCTGCCAAATGTCCAAAACCGTCAAATACGCCGAGAGAGCGGTGACCCTTGCAGCTCAGGGCGCCTGGACCGTCTTCGAGAAGCTGAACAGTATCCGTCCTAATCCATCGTTTACTCCCAAATGGTCCGATAAGCCGCTGCTCAAGTCCTGGCAGAAAGAGAAGCCGCCGCTTGGCTGGCCCCGCACCACCGATTCGCTCTGTCCGAAGTGCGTCCCCGAGATTCGTCAGCAGATCATTGACGGCAAGCTGCCCCACGAAATCCTTCTCAACGAGAAGGTCGGCGAAATCAAAGCCCAGATCATCGAGCGCGACGGCAAAATCCTCATGGTGAAGGATTGCCCGAAGCACGGCCACTTTGAGGACGTCATGTCCATCGACACGGCGTTCTTCAAGCACCTTGAAGAAGTTTTCCCCGGCCGCGACATTCGCGCCCACAACGACGACAAGCTGCACAACCATGGCACCTCCACCGTCACCCACGGCCGCGGCTCGGTCCTCACCATCGACCTGACCAACCGCTGCAACATGATGTGCGATCCCTGCTTTATGGACGCTAATCAGGTCGGCTTCGTCCACGAGCTCACGTGGGACGAAATCAAGCTGATGCTCGACAACGCCATCACCATCAAGCCGCGGCGTCAGATGAGCGTCCAGTTCTCCGGTGGCGAGCCGACTCTTTCGCCCTACTTCCTTGACGCCGTCGCGTACGCGCGCAAGGTCGGCTACAACTCGGTCCAGGCAGCCACCAACGGCATCGAGTTCGCCAAGTCGCAAAGAGCTCTGCCGCGCCGCTGCAGAAGCCGGCCTCCGCTATGCCTACCTGCAGTTCGATGGCATCGGCAACGCCGCCAACTCGCACCGCAAAGTCGGCAATCTCTTCGACGTGAAGCTCCAGGCCATCCACAACCTGCACGAAGCCGGCGTCGACATCGTCCCGGTCACGACCATCATCAACGGCATCAACAACGAGCAGGTTGGCCACATCATCCAGTTCGCGCTCGACAATCCCAAAAAGATCAATTTCCTCAGCTTCCAGCCGGTCAGCTTCACCGGCCGCGACGAAGCCGTGACCGACGAGCGCCGCGCTGCCCAGCGCTACACCCTCAGCCACATGGCGCACGACGTGAAGAAACAAACCGGCCTTGGCGAGCCGACCCGCGACTGGTTCCCCATCAGCTTCATGAGCACCTTCAGCGACTGGGCCGACCTCGTACATGGCCCGAATCACGAATGGGGTCAGCTCTCCTGCGGATGCCACCCGAACTGCGGCATCGGCATGGCACTGATGATCGATAAGGAAACAAAGGAAGCCGTTCCAGTGACCGCGTTCCTGAATGCCGATCGACTGGCGAAGGACGTAGCGAAAGTCAACGACGCCGCTCGTGGCAAGTTCCTCTCCGTTGTAGGAGTGGCGCTGGCGCTGTTGCGCAACTACGATCCGACCAAGTCGCCGACGCATTTCCGGATCATGGACCTGCTGCAGAAGTTCGATAAGTGCTTCGGCGCCACCGGCCGGAACTACGGCAAGGTGACCGGCGACCGCACCATGGCCGACATCGAGAAGCGGCGCGCCGATCGCTGGAACTTCCTGTTCATCGCCGGCATGTGGTTCCAGGACCTGTTCAACTACGACTTCCGGCGCACCGAGCAGTGCATCATTCCTTATGCGACGCAGGAAGGCGAGATCAGCTTCTGTGCGTATAACACCGGCGTCGGCTGGCGCAACATCATCGAGAAGATGCACATGACGGCCACGCTCACCAAGTGGTACGACGAGCATGGACGTCATGAGATCTTCGCGGGCGGAAAAAAGGTCGGCATGGAGTCGGCGCAGCATACGCTGATCCTGAATCAGGAGCACGTGGATGCGGCGGCCAATAACAGCCTGGATAAGCTGGGCATTGCGAAGAATGCGCGCGAAGAAAAGCTCCGCGCTCGCGAGGCGAAGCTGAAGCAGGATGCCGAAAATGCGCGCATGGCCAGGCTCTACCGCGAGCAAATCCTGGGTGAGAAGCCGGTCGAAGGCCTGATTTCGATCGATGCGATCGCGCCCGCTCCGAAGATTAAGGAAGAGCCCGTAATGGGCGACTAAGAAAAGAGAACGAAGCCAATCTGCCTTGGCTGATACAAAGGCCGCTCGAAACGAGTGGCCTTTGTTGTGTATGGCCGAATCAGCGACGGGAGCCGGCTTCCGACTTCATGAGCACCGGCAACATCAGCTTCGCCCGGCACCGCATGGCCGGAATCGTGCTGTGGTGTGCCTCTTCGAGCATCTCCATCGCCTCGTCCCGCAGCTCCCGCTCGTGTACCGCCAGAATCGCAAAGGCCTCCAGCGCCATGGCCCGAACCGCAATGCGATCTTCATCGAGCCGAGCACGCACCAACGGCAGCAACCGCATCCTTTGTGCGCGCGTCAGCGCATTGTGCGCTGCGGCGACGAGGACGTAGCCGCGCGCCTGCCACTCGGCGTCCGGAAACTCAGCGGCAACTTCGGCGAGAACGTCACCATAGTCGGCGAGAATGCCCGGTTCGCGGCGGCTCAGCAGCCGCGCCAGCTCTGCGGCGCAGCGATGGTCATATGGATCATCGCTGTACAACTCGCGGATCAGTTCGCGAACGGCGACTTTGCGCGGCCCTGCTTTGCGCGATTTCGCAAAGAAATCCTTCGCCGCCGCTGCTGCGTCCGTCGATCTCCAGCTTCGCCGCTCGACACAAAGCTTCTTCATGCGCCGTCAGTATAGGCCGAAATGGTTCGCTACAATGGCTTCAAACGACATGAAATCCGCTGCACGTCTCTGGCTTCCTGCATTCCTCCTTTCTGCGGCGCTCGCACCAACCGCGTTTGCGCAATTCTCGACTCCCGAATCGAAAACGACGACGGTTCACAATGCCGCGGCGCTCCGGTCGCCAGCCGGCGCGCGCGTGGCCATCGTGGAATTCGAGGACCTCGAGTGTCCCGACTGCGCCCGCGCCAACCCGGTGGTGAAAGAAGCAGCCGAAAAGTACCACATTCCCTGGGTGCGCCACGATTTCCCGCTGCCGTTCCACACCTGGAGCTTTCAGGGTGCGGTCGACGCCCGCTGGTTCGACACGAAATCAAAAAAACTGGGTGACGATTTCCGCGACGCGCTCTTCGCCGCGCAGCCGACCATCCATTCGCAGGACGATTTGCAGAACTTCGCGCAGAAGTTTGCCGAGGATCACAAAATGGCCTTACCTTTCGTCGTCGATCCGCAGGGAAAACTCGCGCAGCTGGTGAAATCCGACTATGACCTTGGCCAAAGCGTTGGCATCCAGCACACGCCGACGATTTGGGTGGTGACGAACCAGACTTCTGGCTCGCCATTTGTCGAGGTCGTGGATCGAGCGCGACTGTTCACGCTGATTGAAGAAGCGCAATCCGCGACTCCTCCGAAAACGAAGTGAACTCTGGAATCGACGGATCCCAGGACTCCACATTCGTTAGTGCGCGGGGTAGAGGTTCACCGCTGCTTTAGAACGGAGGCCACTCCAGCGAGCCGCCTTCCAGCAGTGCGGCGCACTTTTCCACTCGATAGCCGTTGCCGTCGCAAACGGCGAAGACGCGCGGGCGGCCGGTTGGGCTGGTGCTCCAAAGCGAGCAGCCGGCATACGCGCCGTCTCTGCGCACGATGTAGTACTCCATGTCGAGGAGCCGGATCTTAGTCATGTCGCCGTCGTAGTTGCGCACGATGCGGCGCAGCGCTTCGGTTCCGGCCTCCACTGGCGTGCGGCCCTGGCGCATCAGTTCGACGATAGTGTGCGCGCCGACCACCTTAATGTTCTCTTCGCCGGAACCGGTCGCGCCCGCCGAGCCGACGTCCTGGTCGGTCCAGGAACCGGCGCCCAGGATCGGCGAGTCGCCCAGGCGGCCGGGCAGCTTCCAGGCGAGACCGGACGTGGTCGTCGCGCCGGAGATTTCGCCTTTGGTGTTAACCACGGAGACGTGGATGGTTCCGGTCGTCGGCCACAAAACCTGCTCTGCAGCGTAAAGGCGATCTTCAGATGCGATGCCGAGATCGGCAGCCATCGCAACCAGGCGCTTCGTGCGGGTGCGGATGGTTTCCGCCCATTCAGGCGTCGGGTGGCGCGGAACCGCGCCGGGCCGCGACAGCATCGGCGGCGCAGCATCGGCAGTTTGTGCCGAGTAAGGCGGATCTTGTCGAAGCGAAGAAAGTCCGTGTAGATCCATCGTGGGTTTCGGCGCGGGTTTGCCGGCATAGGGATCTTTCCAGCCAGGCTCGGTCATGGAAGGACCCCACCAATCCATCTGGGAGTTGTTTTCTTTCCAGAGCATCCAGATGCGGCGCGCGTCTTCGGTGAGCAGATTCTCTTTGGCGAAGCCGAGATCGACGGCGAAGCGCTGCGCTCCTTCAGCAACAAGCATCACGTGGCCGGTGTGCTCGTACACTTTGCGCGCCACGAGGCAGACATTCTTAATATCGCGGACGCCGCCAACCGAACCTGCGGAGCGCGAGGGCCCGTGCGTGCAGCAGGAGTCGAGCTCGACGACGCCTTCTTCATTGGGCAGGCCGCCAAGGCCCACCGAGTGATCCTTCGGGTCGTTCTCGCGGCCGAGGCAGACATGATGCACCGCGTCCAGCGTGTCCTGGCCATCAAGAAGCATCTGGTACGCCTCCTGAATGGTGTTGTCGCCAGTGACGCGGGTGACGATGACGGGTTTTGCCGGGGGCTGGAGCTGCTTAACGGAGTCTGCCGTCTGAGAGAAGGCGTCGGGGATGCTGAGGCTGGCGGTGGCGACTGCGCCGAGCGAAAGGAATTCGCGCCGTGTTGTCATGCAGAACAGGGTACAGCGTACAGGGAGCGTGGTACAGGTATCCGCCGAGGTTACAGGGGCAAACGACAGATGATGGGTTAATGCGTGGTGCGCCAGCCGCCGACGTTGCGGAACGTGATGCGCGGGTTCTCATCGTCGGGACGCTCGTCCTTGCCCGGAACGGCCTTCCAGAATGGATCGTTCAGCGCCAGCTTCTTCGCCATGTGATCGAGCGAGGCAAGAAAGGTGCAGATGAGGTGGTAGCTCTGGAAATAGGCGTTCCCGTCGACGGCTGAAGCGATGTCAGATGCGGAACCGGGAACGTGATCGAGCTGCAGCGGCACCGAGTGGATAACGATGGTGGGAATCATGAATGCCCGGAAAGGATCGGTAGGGTCGAAGGCCAGCCAGCGATGTGGGTTGGTTTCTTCAGGCGGCTGAGTGAGGCCGTCGTCGATGGCCGCCCACAGCAGTTCGGTTTGCAGGTGTTCGGCGCCGGGTGGTGGAGTTTCCAAGAACCCAAAGGTCGTGAAGTAGCGGGTGTTGCCCATGCCAAGCGCATCCAGGTCAATCATGGCGCGGATGCGTTTGCGCTCATCGCGCGGGATCGATTTGAGCCAGCCCTGGACGCCATCGTTTTTCCACGATTCAAGAAAGACGAAGGTGTTCTCGCGTGGCTGTCCCTGAATGGCTTTGTAGAGGAAGGGAAGCAGGGCGGCGCCGCTCCAGCCAGCCAGCGCGCCTTCGCCTTTGCCTTCGTGCTCATAGTGAGCAGCCACAACGATGGTTCCGGCCTCAGGTTCGCCGGGCCAGATGCAGAGGAGGTTGGTGCCCTTTTCGCCATGCTTGTCGTGCACCGCCTGCTCCTGCATGCGCTCGCCATTGCAGTCCGCGGAGTGAAAGGCGGCACGGAGGCGGTCCAGCCGCGCCTCATTGGTCTGGGGTACGTCATGAACCTCCATTTCCACAGTGCTGCGCGGGGCGGTGTAGAAGAAGAGGACGTGGGAGCGGGAATCTTTGGGATCTTTGGCCACCGGTTTGGCGGCCGCCGTCGCAGGAGGGGCCGGAATCGCGTTCACATCGCTTTCGCTGATCGTGTGCTGCGCGATCGAAGCGGGCATCTGCCCTGCCGATGTCGGCGCGGCCTGGGCGAGCAGACCCGGTGATGCAAGCAGCAGGACGACCAGTGGGGTGGTTGCCCGTCGAGGCATCGAAGCGCTCCAGGACAAACAGCATAGCACCGCGGTGCTACGCTTGTTGAGCCGAGGATAAAGCCATGTTGCCAGTGATGTTGCGAGCGTTGGTGCGAAAGAGGTTGTCGCGGTTTGGACTGTTTCTGGCGCTGGCCTTTGTATCGGCCCCGGGCTGGGCGCAGCTGGAGGTGAACAAGCTGCCGGCGGATGTAGCTCAGAAGGTGGATGACCTGGCCAATCAGGCGCTCGAGCAGACGGGTGTGCCGAGCGCTTCGGTGGCGATCGTGCGCGATGGCGAAATCGTCTACACCAGGGGCTATGGAAAGGCGCGCCTCGACCCGCCCGAAGCAGCCGAGCCTCGCATGCGGTACTCGATTGGCTCGATTTCGAAGCAGTTCACAGCGGCGGCGGTGCTGCTGGAGGAACAGCAGGGGAAATTGTCGCTGGACGACAAGGTGGCAAAGTACCTTCCGGACCTGACCCACGCCGATGAGATCACCATCCGGATGCTGCTCTCCCACACGTCGGGCTATCAGGATTACTGGCCGGAAGATTATCTGATGCCGCCGATGTATGAGCCCACGACCGCCCAGCACATCCTCGACACGTGGGCGAAGAAGCCGCTGGATTTCGATCCCGGTACAAAGTGGCAGTACTCGAACACAAACTTCGTTGTCGCGGGGCGGATCGTGGAGATGGTGAGCGGCGAGCCACTGATGCAGTTCCTCGAAGAGAAGGTCTTTCGCCCGCTTGAGATGAAGGAGGTGTGGAACTCGGATCTGACGAAGCTGGGCGACACCGATGCGCAGGGCTACACGCGCTACGCGCTGGGGCCGCTGCGGCCTTCACCGAAGGAAGGCGCGGGCTGGATGTTTGCCGCCGGCGAGCTGGCCATGCCCGCTTACGACCTTGCGCAGTGGGACATTAGCCTGATGAATCGGACTCTGCTCGAAAAGAAGTCCTACGACGAAATGTGCGCGTCGGTGAAGCTCAAGGACGGGAGCGATTCCCAGTACGGCCTTGGGCAGTTCATCCGCGAAATGGAAGGGCACACGCTCTATGAGCACTCAGGCGAGGTGATGGGATTCACTTCAGAGAACTTTGTCTTTCCGAAAGACAAGATGGCTATCGCGGTGCTCACCAATCAGGATGCAGCGCGGGGAGCGGGGCGAATTGCGTCGCGAGTGAGTATGCTGCTACTCGGGGTAACAGCGAAGGGTCCACTGGCGGCCGAGACGCAGGCGCAGCAGCTGTTTGAGCGCTTCCAGCAGGGGAAGATCGACCGCAGCCTGTTTACGCCGTGGTGCAACGCGTATTTCAGCCAGCAGGCTCTCCAGGATTTCCAGTCGAGCCTCGCGCCCCTGGGCAAGCCCTCGAGCGTGCGGCAGACGGCGGAGGATATGCGCGGGGGAATGACCTTTCGCGCCTTCACCGTACAGTTTGCGAACAGCAGCAGGCAGCTGACAATTACCACCTACACAGAACCGGACGGGAAGCTGGATCAATATCTGGTGCTGCCCGGGAACTAGCCCCCTTTCTCCCGCTTTTCACTCTCATGTAAACGGGCATTAACAATCGGAACGAAGAATCGAGTCAAATTCTGTCCGAGGGGGAGATTCGTGATAAAAAGTTTGACACTGGCGGTCGCGCTGGCCGCGTGCGCAGCACCGTGCATGGCGCAACACATCACTGCGGCGGGAGCGACATTCCCGTATCCGGTTTATTCAAAGTGGTTCGCCGAGTATGCCCAGGAGCATCCCGGCGTGCAGATCAACTATCAGTCCATCGGGTCTGGCGGCGGAATCCGCCAGGTGACGGAAGGAACGGTTGATTTTGGCGCGAGCGACATGCCAATGACCGATGCGATGCTGGCGCAGTCCAGGGTAAAGCTCATGCACATTCCCACGGTGCTGGGCGCGGTCGTGCCGGTTTATAACCTGCCCGGCGTGAGCCCCGATCTGAAGTTCGCGCCCGACGTGCTGGCCGACATTTATCTGGGTAAGATCAGCAACTGGAACGATGCACGAATCGCTAAGGATAATCCCGGCGCGAAGCTGCCGAACCAGGAGATTTATGTGGTGCACCGCTCAGATGGCAGCGGAACCACCTTCATCTTCACCGACTATTTGTCGAAGGTGAGCCCCGACTGGAAGAACACCGTGGGCAGCAACTCCGCGGTCTCGTGGCCAAAGGGTATCGGCGGGAAGGGTAATGAAGGTGTAGCCGGGCTGGTCCGGCAGATGCCGGGATCGATTGGCTACGTTGAGCTGATCTATGCGCTCCAGAACAAGATTCCTTACGGCTACATCCGCAACGCGGCGGGAACATGGCTGAAGGCCAGCATCGAGGGAGTAACGGACGCGGCCGCGACGGTGAAGACGATGCCGGCGGACTTTCGGGTTTCGATCACCAACGCGCCGGGGAAGGATTCGTACCCGATCTCGAGCTTCACCTACCTTCTGATTCCGACGCATCCGGCTGACGCAGCCAAGGAGAAAGTGATCAAGGACTTTCTGACCTGGATGCTCAACCAGGGCGAGGGCCAGGTCTCGTCGCTGGACTATGCGCCTTTGCCTAGCGCGGTCGCTGACAAGGTCAGGGCTGCGGTAGCAAATCTTCCGTAAACTGCGGGCTAGGCTCAACCAGGGCTCAGGGGGCGCATCAAAAGGTGCGCCCTCGTGGCTTTAGCGGCCGATGTCCGGAATCGCGACGAACGCCCCCATGAGTGTGGTTTATTTCCTTGTTTTTCATAGCGTTTAACGTGGCATTCAAAATGTGCGGTTAGCGTAAACAAGTCGTGAGTTTGCGGATCCAGGAACCGCGTGCGCCCAAAACCGAGACCGCCGAACCTGTCGGTGGCCTTGTGCCCGTTGCCGCGCCTGCCCCGGTTTCATCGATCAGGTCATTCCTGCAAAGCCGTGGAGGGTCGGCACTGGCCGACTCGACATTCCGCTGGCTGATGCTGGGATGCGCCCTGAGCATCTTCGCGATTGTCGCCCTGATTGCCACCGAGTTGGTGACGCATTCGCAGCTAACCCTTTCGAAATTCGGTCTGAAATTCTTCTTTGGCAGCGCGTGGGATCCGGTGAACTCCAACTTCGGTGCGCTGCCGTTTGTGTACGGCACTCTGGTCTCGTCGATCCTGGCGCTGATCATGGCAGTGCCGCTGGCGGTGGGAACGGCGATCTTTCTGACCGAGATGTGCCCGAAGGCGCTGCGCGGGATTCTTTCGTTTCTGACCGAACTGCTGGCGGCGATTCCCAGCGTGGTTTATGGATTGTGGGCGATCTTCGTGCTGGTGCCGCTGCTGCGCGGGTACGTGGATCCGATCCTGATCAAGCTGCTGGGCTGGACGGGGCTGTTCGCGCCGCCAGATTTCGGCATCGGAATGTTCGCGGCGGGTGTGATCCTCGCCATCATGATCCTGCCCATCATATCGTCGCTCACACGCGAGGTGATGACCGCGGTGCCGTACGCACAGCGGGAAGCGGTGCTGGCCCTCGGCGCAACCCGCTGGGAAATGATCCGGATGGGGGTGCTGCGCAATGCGCGCATCGGCATCGTGGGCTCGATCATTCTGGGTCTGGGCCGAGCGTTGGGCGAGACGATGGCGGTGGCCATGGTGATCGGCAGCAGCCCGACCATCTCCAGGTCGCTCCTGGCGCCGGCAGCAACCATGGCCAGCGTGATCGCGAATGAATTCGCGGAAGCCTCGGACGATACCTATCGCAGCGCACTGATCGAGATTGCGTTTGCACTATTCCTGGTAACGATCGTGGTGAACGCCTGCGCGCGCCTGCTGGTGTGGGCTGTCACCCGCGGCACGCCGGCGAGAGAGGCCTGATTCGCCGCAAGGATCGACAACATGGCCACTCAACGAAAAATCAGCGCGGCAAACCGGCACTGGCGGTGGTTTGCAGACCACATGGCGTCGGGGCTGGCGGTACTGGCAACGTTTCTGGTGATTGCGCCGCTGGTCGCGATCTTCGTCGATCTGGTCTACAAGGGCGCAAGCTCGCTGAACCTGGCCTTCTTCATCAAACTTCCCGCACCGGTGGGCGAAACCGGCGGAGGCATGGCGAACGCCATCGTTGGATCGGCGGTGCTGCTGGCCCTGGCGAGCGCGATTGGAGTGCCCATAGGAATAGCAGCGGGGATTTATCTTTCCGAGTACGGGCGCGGCACCAGGCTGTCGAATCTGGTGCGGTTCACGGCCGATGTGCTGAATGGTGTGCCCTCCATTGTGATGGGCATTTCGGTGTATGCCCTCATTGTGGTTCCGCAAAAGGGGTTCTCAGCCTTTGCCGGCGGCGTCGCGCTGGGCATCATGATGATTCCCACGGTGGCGCGCACCACCGAGGAGATGCTGCTGATGGTTCCGCTGTCGATCCGCGAAGCGGCACTGGGTCTGGGTGTGCCGGCGTGGCGGTCGGTGCTGTCAATCACACTGCGGACGGCGATGCCGGGTGTGATCACGGGCTGTATGCTGGCCTTTGCGCGCGTGGCCGGGGAAACCGCGCCGCTGCTCTTCACGGCGCTGGGCAACGATTTCTGGAGCACCAGCCTGCGGCAGCCCATTGAAGCGCTGCCCCTGCAGATTTACGTCTACGCGCTGGGTGCCTACGACGAATGGCACCGCCTGGCATGGGCTGGATCTCTGGTGCTGATCGCGTTGATTGTGGTTTCGGTTTCTCTGGTGCGGTACGTCACCTCGCGCGGCGTGCTGAAAGGGGCCAATTAAGGATGGGTGTCAGCATCGAGGTGAACAACCTGAACGCGTGGTACGGGACGAATCACACGCTGCTGGACATCACGCTGCACATACCGGCGAATGAGGCCACAGCGCTCATCGGGCCTTCCGGATGCGGCAAATCCACCTTTGTTCGTTGTCTGAACCGGATGCATGAAACCAACCCGATCGCCAAAGTAACCGGGGAAGTGAAGGTCGGCGGGCAGGATATCTACAGTGAGACGTCGGCCGTAGAGGTGCGGCGCCGTATCGGCATGGTGTTCCAGCGGCCGAATCCGTTTCCCACCATGTCGATTTACGAGAATGTCGCGTCTGGTTTGCGGCTAAATGGCTTTCGCAACCGGCGTGCGCTCGATGACGTGGTGGAGCGGTCGCTGAAGAGTGCGGCTTTATGGGACGAAGTGAAAGGCGAGCTGAAGAAGAAATCGGGGGCGAGCCTTTCGGGCGGGCAGCAGCAACGATTGTGCATCGCGCGCGCGCTGGCCGTGGACCCCGAAGTGCTTCTGATGGATGAGCCGGCGTCGGCGCTCGATCCGGTGTCGACCGCGAAGATCGAAGATTTGATTTTCCAGCTGAAATCGCAGTACACGATCGTGATTGTGACGCACAATATGCAGCAGGCGGCGCGCGTGGCCGAGCGCACCGGGTTCTTCCTGAACGGCAGGCTTGTCGAATTCGATTCGACGCACAAAATATTTACTAACCCCGGGGATAAGCGGACCGAAGATTACATCACGGGCAGGTTTGGATAATGGTGCGCATCCGCTTCCAACAAAATCTCGATGACCTGAAAGAGAAGCTGCTGGTGATGGCGGGCATGGCCGAGCAGTCGATCCAGCGAGCGGTGGAGGCGTACCGGGTGCGCGACCTCTCGATTTGCGACCTGGTGGATCGCGGGGAGATGGCGATCAACCGGCTGGAGCGCGAGATCGACCAGATGGCGCTGGACCTGCTGGCCATGGAGCAGCCCATGGCCATCGACCTGCGGTTCATTCTGTCGGTGATCAAAATCAATGCGGATGTCGAACGCGTGGGCGATTCGGCGCGCGTAATCAGCGATCGTGTGCGCGAGCTACAGGCTTTCCCGGTGGCGGAACTGCCGATCGATATTCCGCGCATCGCCAATCTGGCCAGCGGCATGGTGCGCAAATCCCTGCAGGCGTTTATCGAGGGTGATGCCGAGATGGCCGAAGCGGTGCTCAAGATGGACGACAGCGTGGACAAGCTGAACGGCTCCGCGCATTACACCCTGCTGAACCTGATGAAGAAGGATCCGGTTCTGGCGCCACAGGCGCTGAATGCGCTGATGATCTCCCGAGCGCTGGAACGCGTGGCTGACCACGCCACCAATATCGCTGAAGATGTAATTTTCTGGGTGCGTGGTGCCGATGTGCGGCATAACGTAGGCGTCAGCACCGGAAACAGCCAGCGCGGCGGCCCGCACTAACTGCACAGCCAATCTATTCCCGATCCGGATCCCAGTAGTCCAGCGCAGTGACTGCGGGATAATACAGACCCAGACGGAGTGGGGTGTCGGCGCCGTGGAGAGCGCGGAGTGCGCGCGCATAGGCGTGTAGCTGAGGCCCGTAGATAGCCCGTTCGGCGGCCAGGAACAGCGCTCCCGATGGTTCACGGCCGCTTGTCTTATAGTCGACGACCCACAGAAATTCAGAGCCATCGCGCAAGGGTTCAGGTCCGGCACGGAAAACGCGATCCGCGCGGAGGGTGCGAATGCGGGATTCGCCAGCAATGAAACCAGTCCACGATGCCTCCGACTGCGCGTCGGCGTGAGGGGCGAGGATCCACTTGCAGACAGGGTCCCGAGCGCAGTCGAGAAGCATTTTTGTTACAGCGTTAGATACTGACTTGAGGGCCTCTCCGGTGAGAGCGGCGGCGCGCAGCAGCGATGTGACCCGAGCGTGGAGTTGATCCGTTTCAATGCTGGCGAGCCCGGGCCCAAGCCGCTCGAGAAGCGTGTGGACGACCGAGCCAACAAGCCGTGACTGCCGGGAACCTTCGGGACGAACGAACTCGGGAGATCCGGAATCCGCATCGCCGGCAGAAAATGATGCGGCGGCGGTTACATTTGGCGCAGAAACAAATGGCTCGGAATCGAGAGGGAGGCGGCGAAGCGTCAGGCGACGGCCGGGCCCCGCTGTTGCCGCCACCTCTTCCAGAACGCCACCGGCGGGAAAGGCGACGATGTGCCCGTGAGCGCCGACCCGCTGCTCACGTTCCTGAGTTTCGAACTCGGTGCGGAGAGCCGTCCATGCCGTCGCGAGGAGGCTGTCCTTGTTCTGGACGCTTACGCCGGCGCGTGCAGCAGCGGCGGTGCCGAACAGATGCAACTCGCTGCGGGCGCGGGTACAGGCCACGTACAACAGGCGTTTGCGCTCCTCGTCGAAGCGGATTTGCCGCTGTTTGCGCACCCACTTGTAAAGCGGCTCGGTGTCATCGCCCTGAACGCCAATGGGAGCGACGAGAAATTCTGGTTCGCCGCTCCAGGGATTCACGCGCTCCAGAGAGCAGACCAGGGGGTTGGGATCCCCGGAAGATCTGCGGTCGAGGCCGGGAACGAGGACCACGTCAAAGCCCAGCCCTTTGGATTTATGGATGGTCATCACCTGGATGCCGCACCGTTCGCTAACCGCTGGGTCAGGCTGGGCAAACAGCCGGTCGAAATCAATGTCGAAGTTGCTGCCAAAAGCCGCGAGACCATCGGGCGCAACCGCGTCGAGAAGAGAGAAGAAAACCCGGATGTTTTCCAGTGCCGTGGCATCGACGCATGCGGGCCCGCCGAGAGTCCGCCAGGTACGCTCGATCCAGGAGGAGAAAGACGGCGACGCAGACTGGCGCCAGCGAAGGGCCAGCGCTTGCCTGAGAATCTCCATCGTGCGGGTGAGACGCCGCTGGCCGTCGGCGGAAAGGAGAAGCACGTGGCGGTCGATGAGCTCAGGAACGGAGAAGTCTCTGAATTCTGGATTGTCGGACCCGGTGAGCCGGTGAAGGTCTGAGAGCGTGAGGCCGCACCACGGAGTACGCAGCACGGAAAGCCACGCGACGCGATCCATGGGATGCAGCAGTGCGCGGGTGAGCGCGCGCAGGTCGAGAAGTTCCTGGCGCTCGCCGAGGTGCTCGATTTCGACGGCTCGGAAGGGGATTTCGCGGTTACGAAGCAGAGGCAGGATTTGGGCGAGATGGTTGCGGGCGCGAACCAGAATAGCAACGCGATATTCGCCGCCAGTCGCGCGCGCGTTCTCGATGGCGGGAAGATGCTGCGTCGAGAATGTCGATGACTTCGAGTGCTTCGCGGCGCGGGGCGTCCTCCTGTTCGGCGAGGGTCGGTCGGCGGTCGGCGGTGCCGATGACCTGGGGATGGATGTGGAGTGATGGTTCCTCCGAAGGAGCGGGCGAGGCCGCTGTTGCGCGTACGAACGGCACCGATGCGGCGCCGGATGGAGCTTCTTCCGCGCAGATGAGGTCGAAGATGTGGTTCAGTGGTTCGGTAAGCCCGCGCGTGCGAGCGGAAGTTAACAGAGAGCTGGATGGGCGTGCAATGCAGGCGATTCTGCTCCGGACCGATGCCGTGCTTGCGGACCTGTGTGAAGAGCTCGACTTCGGCCTGGCGGAACATATAGATCGACTGCATGGGATCACCGACGAGGAACACGGTCCGACCTTCGCCAGGCTCCCAGGCGTGGAGCAGCGCCGATACCAGCTCGTGCTGACGGCGTGACGTGTCCTGGAACTCGTCGATGAGCAAATGGCGTACGTTGCCGGCCACCTCAAGCACCCGCTCGGGAGTTTCTTTCAGCACCTGGATCGCGGCCAGGGAGAGCTCGGTGAAGTCGACCTGATTCCTTTCTGCGAATACTACGCGCAGATCGGCAACGGCCTGGCGCAGAACCGTGAAGACGTTGCGGAGTGTGGTCCATTGGGCCTCGGTGTAGGTCGCGGGCGGGAGACGGCGAATCGAACGAAGAAGCCCGTTGAGCTCCGGGATTTGACGGAGACGCGCCTGCACAGCCTCGATTTTCTGTTTGGCGCGCCGCGCGTCCGGACCGCCTTTGCGCTCAGTGGGGAAGCCGTCGGGCGCGCGAAAATCCCTGCGCCACTCACCGTCCTTCGTAAGGAGAAAGTCCGCGAGGCAATGCCAGCGCTCCACGGACATGGAAGCGGTGAGTGCCGGCACCCCGGCCAGCAGGCCGACCTTATCGTTGCCCTGGTCGCAGGCGTACTGCGCCGACTCCAGCAGTTGTTGGTGGAGCGGTTCGGCCGAAAGCAGGCGATGCGCCTCTCCGACTATGCGGCGAATCTCCCTGTGAAACGGTGCTTCCAGTTCGCTGCGGAGCCGGTGCCAGTCCTCTTCACTCATTTGTCCGGAGAGCGGGAACGCGTGAACCCATTGGTCGCGCACCTCAAGCATTTTTGCGATGAGCGACTGACAGTCGCGGAGCCGGTTGTCGCGGAGATCGACCAGCTGGGCGAGGGCCCGATCGAGTGCCAGATTCGAGCCGCCCAGGCGTTCGAGAGTGCGTCGCGCGGCAAGAGAATAAAGCGGTTCAGCGTCTTCCACGGGCTGAAAATGCCCGCCGAGCCGCGCCAGCAAAGGGCGATCATGGGCGATCCGAAGGCAGAGCGAGTCGATCGTTTCGATGGCCAGCCGCTGCGGATGGTCGAAGATATTCCAGCCTCGACGCTCGGCGTTGGCCAGTGCCTCGCGCGCGCTTGCGATACGCTCGGCTTCCTCGGCTTTGGAGTTGCTCCGTTTTCCGGCAGCGGTTTCCAGGTCGCGAAGGATCCGGCCGCGCATCTCGGCTGTTGCCGCGCGAGTAAAAGTAATGGCCAGAATTTCCTCTGGCTCGTCGACCTTTGCGAGCAGGCGCAGATAGCGGTGGGTGAGCAGGTCGGTCTTCCCGGATCCAGCGGGCGCCTGAACGATTACCGAACGATGGATGTCGAGCGCGAGGTCGCGCGCTGCGGCATCGGCCGGAGCATCGGTAAGAACCTCATTCATCGCCGGCCTCCTCGTCCTCTTCAACGGCTGCCACAGCCAGCTGAAGCTGAGCGACACGGCAGAGTGAACCGAACCCGCAGTTTTTGCAGGCGTGCGGAAGCGGATCGACGGCGGCCTGTCCTTCACGAAACTCATCTGCGAGGTTTTCGAGGCCACGCGCCCACGCGTCGCACATTGCGTCGGAATAAGGATCGGTGACGATAGCTTTCTTTGCGCCGATGTCGGCGGAAAGCTGCCTGTGGGCGTCGCGCACCCGGCCCTCGAAGTCGATCTTGCCGGCGCGAATGCGCGCGAAGACAATGCCGCTCACGTTTTCCACGTTTCCGTAAACAGCATAGAGCGGAAGCTGAGGGTCTTCCGGGCGATTGCCGTCCCAGCTGGAGGGCGAAACGAGCCCGGTTTTATAGTCGAGCAGAAGGCGGCTGCCGTCGCTGAGGCGATCGATGCGATCGGCCCGCAGGTTGAGGCGGAGATCGCCGACGCGAACATCTTCAAGGCGCTCCTCGCACGCTTCGACGGAGAAGGGCTGCCGGCTGGCTTCGAGTTCCAGCCATGCCGTGATCCGTTCCCTCAGGCGGCGCTTCTCAGCGGCGAGGCAGGCCTGCTGCCAAGGATCGGTGACCGCGCCGAACTGGGCACGAATGGTTGCGTCGATATGAACATCGAGAATCCCTTCGATTCGATTTGTGGCAGTGGCTGCGACAATATCGTTGAGCGTGCGAAGACGTGCCGGCTCTTCCGCTGTGAACAGCCGCTGCATCACGGTATGAAGAAGCTTGCCCTTCACTGAAGGGCTGATGCCCCACTCCGTTTCCTCCAATGTGTCGGCACGGAGCCGCTTCGCCGCGAACGCCTGAAAGGGGCACGCAGCCTGGCGCTTCAAAACATCCGCGCCGCCCGCATTCTGTTCGATCGGCCAGTGAAGGACGCCGGAGTCGTCGGCAATCTCTTCGAGCGTTGGCCTCGGAAGTGGTTCCAGAGCTGCTCCGACGTCTGCAGCGGCTTCTGGCTGCGCCTCGGGAGAAAAGAGGCTGGCAATGAGCGGCGATGGGCGAAGCTCCGCGTCCTTGTCGCGCTGCCCAAAACTGAAGACAACGCGTGGAGCGCTGGCGATCAGGCGAGCAGTCACAATGTGGGCGAGGTTCCAGTCGTCGTCGGGCGTGGCGTGCGGCATCGCGAATTGCCGCTGGACCGCCGGTGGCAACAACGGATGAAGACGTCCGCGTTGCGGCCACACGGTGTCGTCGGTTCCGAGGAACCAGATGGCGTCGAACTCCTGGCCCGAGGACTCAAACGGTCCCATAATCTGGATGGGTGCGTCGTGCGACTCGGGCGCGAAGATGACCTGCTCGGCCTCGAGCTCGAGCAGATCGATGAATTCAATCCACGACCATCGGCTGCCGTCGAAGTCCAGCAGTGCGATGTCATCCAGAAGGCGCTGCCAGCGCTGGAATGCCTGGTATTGCACGGAGTCCGCCACGCGCTCGCCAGGCCAGCCGGCGTGATCGAGGAGTTGCGGTACGAGATCGGTCCATGCCGAAGCAATACGTGAACTGGAAAGAACCTGTTTGCTCTCGACCGAGCGAGCAAAGTCGTAGAGTTGCCGCTGAAGCGAGCCGAGTGCAGCCGCCTTAACGAGCGACTGCCGGAATCCGGCCAGAGACTCCTCGGGAGAAAGTACGCCATAGCGCCGCTGCCGGGCGTCGTGCGCGGCGACGGCGAGATGATTTGTAACGGCGTCAGCAACGAATCCGGAAAGCATGAGCCAGGAAATCTGCTCTTCGCGCAGCGGCTTGGCGATCCACCGCAACAGCAGAAGGGCGGCTCGTATGGCGGGAATGCCGGCCAACGGCAGGCCAAGCGAGAACTCCCACGGCAAAGGCGATGAGAGCTGGCGGATGTCTTCGCTGGCGGGCAGCAGAATTTGCCGGAATGCGCGATCGATCTCGCCCCGAACAGTCGAAATCGACGGAACGATAACGCCGATGCGGCAGTCGGACCTTTGGGACAATAAATCGCGAGCCCAACCAGCGCAGGTGGCAATCTCGTCGCGCTGGGCGTCGCCGGCCACCCAACGCTGATGATCTTCCTTCGGCGCAACATTGGGTTCTTGGCGGGATTGGGTGATTGAACTGCCGCGCGCCTCAAATGCGGCGAGCAGATCACGCTGGGCCGGCGCGACGCGATCAAAACCGACGAGAACCGTCTCAGACGGCACAGATAGCTGGGAGCCAGAGTTGAGAACCGCCGCGAGTGTCGACTCCAGCAGGCTGGCGCTGAGCCAGTGCTGACGCGAACAGGTGCGCTCGAAGTCGGCAGCCCAGTGCCGGAAGCGCTCGGCGTCGGTCTGGTCCCACGTGGATTGCCGTGCCGCGTGCGCGTTGTGTGCCGAAAGCAGGGCCCAGGCGTCCATGGCGAGTGCAGCCATGGATTCAGCCGAAATCACAAGGTCGGCGTCGCTGCGTTGGGCGCGCTTCCACAGCATCCTCTCCTGGAGCGGAGTGAGAAGCATGGGCGCATCGGGCGAAATGAACGCATAATCGCGCCACAGGCTGCGAAGCCAGGCGTCCCAGTCAAAAATGGAAGGAGTAGCCCAGATGGAATGCCCGGCAGCGCGCTGATCTTCCGCGTATCGAATACGCAGGGCGCGCGCGGCCCGAGGACTGGCGGCGATGATGGTCGCGCCGCGCCGGAGCGCGTCGGCAACAAGGCGGGCGAGCGGCATGGGGAACGTCTATCAAAGTGTAAACTGGCCGGTGAAGCATCTTCGTGTCCTCATTTCCACCGCCGCAGTTCTGGCGGTGGTTGTGTTTCTTGCGGGGTGCCGAAGCGCGGGAAAGGCCGCCGCGCAAACTGGTTCGCAACAGACGGCAGCGAAGAAATATCACATCCGCGGAATTGTGGTCTCAAGCGATGCGAAGACCGGTTCAGTAACTGTCGACACCGAGGCGATTCCGGGCTACATGGAGGCGATGGCCATGCCGTATACGCTGGCGCAGCCCAACATCGCGAGCGAACTGCATCCCGGCGACACAATTACCGCGACGCTGACAGCAACTGCCGACGCCGATCTTCTCGACGAGATCGTTGTCGTCGCGCAGGCGAAGCCCGATTACAAACCGGCCGTCAGCTACAACGATCTCGAACCGGGCGAAACCGTTCCGGATTTTGCCTTTCGCAATCAGGATGGTCGCACCGTTCGCCTGGCTCAGTGGCGCGGCAAAGTGGTGCTGCTGACGCTCATCTATACGCGCTGTCCGCTGCCCAACTTCTGCGTGCGAATGAGCCGGAATTTTGCCGAGATTGACAAGGCGCTTCAGAAGGACCAGCGGCTGTTTGCGAAAACGCATCTTCTGAGTGTGAGCTTCGATCCGAAATACGATACGCCGCAGGTTCTGCGCAGTTATGGGGGCGCGTATACAGGCAACTACACAAAGGAGAACTTCGCGCATTGGGACTTCGCGGCGCCGTCGGAAAAAGAACTGCCCAGGCTGCTACAGTTCTTCGACGTGGGCGCGACGCCGGAAAAAGACGGCACAATTACCCACTCGCTCTCGACGGTGGTGATCGGGCCTGACGGCAAATTGTTCAGGTGGTATCCAGGAAATGACTGGACGCCGCAGCAGGTTCTTGACGATGTGCGTAAGCTGACAGGATGAAGGCTATCACTATGTTGCGAGGTGAATGATGGCGAATGCGCTCACGATCCGTAAAGACGGTGATCTGGATTTCTTGTCGCTCGGAGCATTGGTGCACCGGCTCGATCCCGGAATTGTGCCGTTTCGCAAGGCGACGGAATGCGCGATTCACGTCAGCGGCGGCGAGTACAACGTTGCCGCCAATCTTTCAGACTGCTTCGAGATGAAGAGCGCCATCGCGAGTGCGATGGTCGATTACCCCATCGGCGATCTGATTGCCGAGCGCGTGCGCGCGATGGGCGTGCGGCCCTTCTACCGGCACTTCCGCCACGACGGCGTGACCGGCCCCAACATGGCCACCGTTTACAGCGATCGCGGATTCGGTGTCCGCGCGCCCGTGGTCTTCTATAACCGTTGCAATGAAGCGGCGGCGCAACTGAAGCCGGGCGATTTCGACTGGAATGCGATCTTCTCCGGTGGCGTGCGCTGGGTGCACAGCGGCGGTATTTTTGCTGCGCTCTCGCCTACGACGGCGCAGCTTGCGGTAGAAATGATGACCGCGGCGAAGAGCGCCGGCGCTGTCACTTCGTTCGACCTGAATTTCCGCGAGAAGCTCTGGAAAGTTAGCGGCGGTGCCGAACGGGCGGTGGAAGTCATCGCCCGCATCGTTGAGCATGTGGACGTGCTGGTTGGCAACGAAGAGGACCTGCAAAAGGGTTTGGGCATCGAAGGGCCGAAACTCGAAGACAAGGCAAAATCGAAGCTCGACCCCGGTGCTTTTTTCGCGATGATCGACAAGGTGGTGAAGAAGCATCCGCATGTGAAGGCCGTAGCGACGACGCTCCGCGAGGTGCACTCGACCAATCGACACAGCTGGAGCGCGGTTTCCTGGGTGGACGGCAAAGGCTACACGGCGCCGACGGCCGAGCTGGATATTTACGACCGGGTTGGCGGTGGCGATGGATTTGCGGCCGGCTTCTTCTATGGATTGCTGACCGGCGCCGATCCCGAAGAAGCAACGAAACTCGGCTGGGCGCACGGTGCCCTGCTGACCACGTTTCCTGGCGACACAACCATGGCGACGCTCGATCAGGTGCGCGCGTTTGCGCAGGGCGGCTCAGCGAGAATCCAGCGATAACTCGTTGACTCGGTTCCTCCAGTAGACTGTGGAAGATACTTGGAGGCCGCATGGCGAAGGTGACGCTGGTGTTTGCCGCCCTGCTGATTGCGCTGGGACTTGCGGGCTATCTCGGAAGTGGCAGCCGACACCCGACAGCGCTGATTCCGGCGTGGTTCGGGCTCGCACTGAGCGTTTTCGGGATCCTCGCCATCAGCCCCAGCGAAGGCCGGCGCAAGCTGTTCATGCATATCAACGTGACCATCGGCCTGCTTGGGTTCATCGGCGGTACAGTTGAGGCGATTCGCGGATACCTAAAGCCGGCGAGCGTGGCTGATTCCCATTTCCTGATCTCGGCGGAATCCTCCAAGCTGCTCCTGGCAGTGCTCATGCTGATTTATGTGCTTCTTTGCGTGCGCTCGTTCATCAAGGCAAGGAGAACGCCAGCCGCTGCCTGAGCTGCGCCCCAAACCTTTATGTCGTCTTCTCTCCGATTCGGTTCGTTGCCCAGTGGTGAACGCGGTGGTGGTAATCGTGCGCGAGCGCGCGCCGGCGCCGATCTGCCGAAGAAGAAGCCGAACCTGAAAAAGGTGATGCCGGAAGTCTGGCGGCTGATTCGGCCGCGACGTTGGTTGCTGCTGTTCGGCTTTTTCCTGATGATCATCAACCGGGTTGCCGGCCTGGTGCTGCCGTTCTCGACCAAGTTCCTCATCGACCGCGTTCTGGGCCAGCATGGCAACGCGAAACTATTGCTGCCGCTGGTTGGCGTGGTCTTCACGACGACGGCCATTCAGGCAGTAACGTCGTTCTCGCTGACGCAGTTGCTGTCGAAGGCTGCGCAGCGCATGATCACCGAACTGCGGCAGCAGGTCCAGCAACATGTCGGCCGTTTGTCGGTCAGCTTCTATGACGCGAATCGCACTGGCCTTCTGGTTTCCCGCATCATGAACGACGTTGAAGGCGTGCGCAACCTCATCGGCACCGGCCTGGTCGAGTTTGTCGGCGGCATGCTGACGGCTTCGCTCGTCTTCACGTATCTGGTGATCACCAACACGAAGATGACGCTGATCGTTTTCGCGGTGGTTGGCATCTTCGTCGTCGTTCTGCAGAACGCGTTTAAGACCATTCGGCCTATCTTTCGCGAGCGCGCCAAGATCACCGGCGAAGTGACTGGACGGCTAACCGAGTCGCTGGGCGGCGTGCGCGTCGTGAAGGGCTATCACGCGGAAAAACGCGAGGCCAGCGTTTTCACGGTTGGCGTGCTCCGCCTGCTCGACAACGTGATGAAGTCGCTCACCGCAACCAGCCTTCTGAGCCTCGCGGCAACTACGGTGCTCGGCGTGGTCGGCGGTCTGGTCATGCTGACTGGCGGCCATCAGGTGCTCTCGCACCGTATGACAACCGGCGGCTACTTTCAGTACACGATGCTGCTGGCGTACATGATCGCGCCCATCTTTCAGATCGTGAACATCGGCACCCAGCTCACCGAAGCCGTTGCCGGGCTCGATCGCACCATGGAGATCCTCGGCGAGAAGGACGAGTTCGCCGATCCCGCGCGCGTGCGCACGCTCGACAACATTGTGGGCGACGTGCGCTTCGACGATGTGCACTTCGCCTACGAGAAAGACAAGCCGGTGCTCCACGGCATCTCGTTTGAGTCGCAGCCCGGAACCGTCACCGCGCTGGTTGGATCGTCGGGTTCGGGCAAATCCACGATCATCAGCCTGGTCTGCGCGTTCCACAAACCAGACACTGGCGAAGTGCTCGTCGACGATGTCGATCTGTCGACGGTGCGGCTCGACAGCTATCGTTCCCAGCTCGGCGTGGTCCTCCAGGAGTCGTTCCTCTTCGATGGAACCATTCGCGAGAACGTGATGTTCTCGCATCCCAACGCGACCGAAGAGCAGTTTCTCAACGCATGCCGCATTGCGCGCGTCGATGAGTTTGCCGAGCGCTTTCCGGATGGCTACGACACCGTCGTTGGCGAACGCGGCGTGAAGCTTTCCGGCGGCCAGCGCCAGCGGCTGTCGATTGCGCGCGCGATTCTGGCCAGCCCGCGCATCCTGATTCTTGACGAAGCTACGTCATCGCTCGATTCGGAATCGGAGGCCATGATTCAGCAGGGCCTCAGCTACCTGATGCAGGGCCGAACCACGTTCGTGATCGCACACCGGCTTTCGACAATTCGCAGAGCCGAGCAAATTCTGGTTGTCGAAGGCGGTTTAATCGTCGAACGCGGCACGCACCAGAGCCTCTACGCGCTGGGCGGACGCTACTACGACTTGTACACCAGGCAGCATGGTCTGGAAGAGAACCTGTTCCTCGCGCCCGGTGAAGGCGACACGGTTGAAGAAGAGGCAAAGTAGCCGATAGAGCGTTGGGCGATGCCAGCTACCGGGAAGGGGGGACCCCCCTCCCCCCCAGGGGTGTGGCAAGTACCTCATTTTGCAGGGATGTTTTGGTACTGTAAGTCAGGTATTACCCTCCGGAAGCCCGTTTACCGCGGACCTATCTGAAAACAAAGTGTTTGTTCACACCAATAACATTCGAAATGGGTTGCGTCGTTTCCCGCCTGAATCAAGGCTGACAGGAAAACGGGGACGTAAGCCACTTTCAGCAGACAGTTGCGATGTCAAAGAGGCGTGGTTCCGTTTTCGGCCTGGGCCGCATTCGACTTGCTCGCCCCGGGCGAGCTCGCTCAGGGCAGGCGCTAGAGCAAAAAGCTCTGTTCGGGCCGGCGATGACCGGGCGGACAGAGCTTTCCTTATGCTTCCAGCTTAGTTTTTCTGCAGGGCAGGATCAAGCAAATTCAAAGGGACGCACGGTACGAAGGTCATGAGGCCGTGCCGGCCTCCGATAGGCTGAAGACGGGCAGTTATTTCGGAGCTGCAGGCGCGGCAGGGCTGGCTGCCGCGGCCGGGGCCTGGTCGAGGTGGTATTTGGTAAAAAATTTCCATGAGCCCTCGTTCACCTGATCGACCACATTGCCGTAGGACCCGGACGAGTTCTGGATGATCTTCAGCTCGAAGGGGAAGCCGGCTTTGACGAAGGCGTCATGCTCGTTGCCGAGCATCCTGATGGGATGGTCGGAGTCCTGATCGCCGACCCAGTCCTCAAATGGCTCCTTGCGCGGGGCGTGAGCGAAGAGCGCGTAGTTGGATGGGTCGAGAATAGCGGCGTGGACGGCAGTCGCTGCCCAGAAACCTGAGTCATAGATGCCGACCGCCGTGGCGTAAACGCCGCCGCCGTAGACCCCGAAGAGATAAACGCGCGTCCGGTCGATGGGGTGCTTCGTCGCCACATCATCGACGACGGCGTGGAGAAAGGGAGGTCCGTCGACCTGGGAGTCCCACATGGTGTTATGAAGCGACTCCGGCGCGATAAGGATGAAGCCTCGCTCGGAAGCCAGACCTTTCCACGCGCCGATGGCGTCACTGGCCCACCCGCCCTGGTCGTGGAGGGCAACCACGACCGGCAAGTGGTGTGTTGGGATCGGCAGCGGAAGGAATCTGATAACTGTAATCGCGCTTCTGTCCGTTGAAGGTGATGGAACCGTGCTCGACCTTGTCTTTGCTTTTTGCCAAACAAGGAAGGACAGCGATGAGAGAGAGCAGAAGTACGGAAGCGGGGCCGTGTTTCATCGGGTCAACTCCGAATTGGTGTCGCAAGCCATCTTAGTGTGCTGAGGGCATAAGGTCCAGATTGCCGGCGGTTCGTGGCAGGCGGGCGACAATTTCACCACGGAGGACGCAGAGAACGCAGAGTAGCCGGAAGCTGGAAGCCGAAAGCTGGAAGGAGGCAGAACTCAGGACGCAGACAGCCTGGGAGCCGTTACAATCCAGGACGAGGGTTCTGGCACTCCGGCGAGCAAAACCGCTCGCGGCGACCCTGGGGGATGTGAAGTGGGGATGGTGAATCTGTTCCGCAGAAAGAAGGAAGACGACGGGCGCGGGCGTCCGACGCTGCTGACGGGCCCAAGGATCCCGCGGCACTCCAGTGGATGGGAGGCGCTGCTGAAGCACCTGCGCGCGGAACAGGGCAAGGGGCTGCGGGTGCTGGACATTGGGCCGACCTCGCCGCAGAACATCAACTTTCTGACGGAAATGGGCCACAGCGTGTACATGGCCGATGTGGTGCATGAGTCGCTGCGCGAGGAATGGAAGCTGCCGCCTCTCGAGGAGGGCGATCCGCCGCGGTTCGACGTGGAAGGGTTCTTCGAGCAGAACCTGAATTTCCACGGCCGGCAATTCGATGTGGTGCTGCTGTGGGCGACGCTCGATTACATACCCAATGGTCTGATTGAGGCGCTGGTTGCGCGGCTGAAGGATGCGACGCTGAAGGACGGCAAGGTGCTGGCGATTTTCCATTCCAAGCCGACCGGCCCGTACACCGAGTACTGCAGGTATCACCTGACGCCGACTGCGGACATCGAAATGCAGGAGTCGGAGCCCTACCAGGTGCTGCGGGTGTATACGAACCGGAAGATCGAGCAGCTGTTCCGGGGATGGAGCGGGTTTAAGTTTTTGCTGGCCAAGGACAATTTGTACGAAGTGATTGTTACGCGGTAAGAGCGGCTGGTAGCCTGTGGCCGATGCCGCAGCGGCGATAGGGTCGGCCGCCGATGATGCTGCGGAACTCACAATCCATCGATCAAGTACCCTCCCATCAGGAGCCAGTCGGTGATAAGCCCGGTAGAGATAGATAACGGCGCAGACTTTTGGAGAGCCCTGATCTTTTTCTTGTTGCTGCTCATCGGAACGGCGGCTCTATTTCTGTGCACCGCAGCTTTTATGCTGGTGCAGTACAGCGTCACGACTCAGCTTTACGTGTATTCTGCCGTCACCGCACTCCTGCTGACCGCATTTGTGCTTGGAAGGTGGACCGCAAAACTTCCCCGGAGCGAAGACGGTGCGAAGCGGTGGAGGATTGGTCCCTGGCTGACCGCACTGCTCCTGCTTGAGATCGGGTTTGGTGGCCTGGTGATCTGCGGGCACGTGTACGCGTTGCTGACTCACTACCGGCAAAAGCCTGGCGCCATCTAGAAGCTTCGGCAAACTCACCGCGGATCCTCCCGCCTCGCGACGCTCGGCTTCAGGATGACAGGCCTCGGATGGGTTACTGATCCAGCGGTGCGGAGGCGTGGGCGTAGTAGCCGGGGCGGTAGCGCAGCGTAAAAGCGGAATTCGATTTCAGCGTGACCTGGATGCGGCTGAAGTCAATCTGGCTGGCCCGGGCTATTCGCTGCGCAGGCAGGTCACAGGATCGGTTCTCGCCGCGCGTCCGGCAGGAATGACGGTAGCCAGCAGGGAAGCGACGACGAGGATGAGCGCGACAACCAGATAGGTCGCCGGATCGTGCGGCAGGACGCCGAACAGCAAACTCCGGATGAGGCGGCTGAGCACAAAGGCTGAAACCAGGCCTGCACCGACACCGCAGGCGGCGAGCAGCATGCCCCGGCCCACAATCATGGCAAGAATGTGCCGGCGGCTTGCGCCCAGCGCGATGCGGATGCCGATCTCGCGCAGTCCCTGGCTGACGAGGCTGGCGATGACGGCAAAAGCTCCCAGTGCCGCGAGCGTGAGCGAGACGATGGCGAAGAAGGCCAGGAGCACCATGGCAAATCGCCGGCGCGCCAGTGAATCAGCTACACGTTGCTGCATGGCGCGAACGCCATACACAGGAAGGTTGGGGTCGAGATCGTGAACCGTCTGGGTGACGGCCGCGGCGACGCTGGATGGTTCACCCACGGTTTTCACCACCACCGTCATGTCGCGCGTCGGATACTGCAGGTGCGGAACGTAGAGCGCGATGCGAGGGTCGGAATCAAGAGTGTATTGCTTCACGCGGCCCACGACGCCGACCACGCTCACCACCGGTGCGTCGTTGTCTGAAAGCGCGCCGAGGTGGATTCGTTTGCCGAGCGGATCCTGGCCGGGCCAAAACTGCGCAGCCATATAGTCGTCGATGATGGCGACTTTGGGGCTGGTGGGGTTGTCGTTTTCTGTGAAGAGGCGTCCGCGCAGCAGCGGAATCTGCATCGCGGTGAAGTAATTTCCGGCCACGACGCGCTGATCGGCATTGATGAAGTTCGCGCCCGGCGGCAGGGGCTGGCCTTCGATGGTGATCGGCCCCCAGGCAAACATGTCGCTGAGAGGCAGAGAGGTGATTCCTCCTGAAGTGACCACGCCGGGAAGGTGATCGAGCCTGTCCCAGAGCTGGCGGTACGTTGCCGCGACCTGCTGACGGTCGTTGTACCGCAGGCCAGTCATCGTCAGCCCGAGCGTCAGGACGTGGTCGGCGTTGAATCCGGGCTGGACAACCAGCAGCGCTGCGAAGCTGCGGGTCAGCAATCCGGCGCCCACCAACAGGACCACGGAAAGCGCGACTTCAGAAACCAGCAGGAGCTTACGAAGCTTGCCGCCGCGGCCCCACAGTGAGCCAGCATCGGAGGCATTGCGCCCCATGCTCTTCAAAGTCGAATTGAGGTCGACACGGGAAGAACGGAACGCCGGAACCAGGCCGAACAGCAGGCCGGAAAGCAGCGAGAGCAGCAGAGAGAACAGAAGCACCCGCCAGTCGATGGAAATATCCTGAAGGCGAGGGAGATTGACGGGCCGGATGGATCGTAGTGCAGTTACGGCCAGGGCGGCGAAGCCGATTCCGAGAAGGCCGCCGACGAGCGCAAGCAGCGTGCTCTCGGTGATGAGCTGGCGGACGACGCGAGCCCGCCCAGCGCCCAGTGCGGAGCGCACGGCCATCTCCTGCTGGCGCGCCGCGGCTCTCGAGAGCAACAGGTTGGCAAGGTTGGCGCAGGCAATGAGCAGCACAAGGGCGGCAGCGCCCAGCAGCACCGCCAGGGGTCGCCGGGTATCGCCGACCGCCTGCTCGAGCAGGGGCTGAATGATGAAGGTCAGATTGCCGTTGGCGGGATAGTGATCGGGGTTGTCGTGGCGCAGCGTGGCGGTGATGGTGTTCATCTCAGCTCGGGCCTGCGCTAAAGAAGTGCCGCGCCGGAGCTTGCCGATGATGTTGTAGTCTTCGTGATCGCGATTGGCAGCAGCTGCAGGACCGAGGACCAGCGGAACGAGGACGTCGGCGTGCTCGGCTCCGCCCAGGGTGGGAAGAACCTCGCGGGGAATGTCAAAGCTGCGCGGCAAAACGCCGACGATTTCGTAGCTCTTGCCGTTGAGGGTGATCGACTGGCCGAGGATGTGGCGGTCGGCGCTGTAGCGGCGCATCCACATGCCATAACTCAGGACGGCGGTGGGCGCGTGGCCGGGCTCGGTTTCCCAGGGTTGAAGGATCCGGCCCAGATACGGCCGAGTGCCCAGCATGGCGAGGAGATTGCCCGAGACATGGATCGTGCCGATGCGCTCCGGGTCGCCGTGGCCGGTGAGATTCTCGTTGCCGCCGATGGCGATGGCCACCTGCTCGAGTCCGTGATGGCCGGTTTTAATGTCGAAGTACTGCGCGGTCGAGAACCAGTCCTGCGCGATGTTGAGCCCAGGCGAGCTGTTCCAGAGGATGACGAGGCGGTCGGCGTCCTGGTAGGGCAGCGGTTTCAGAAGGAGAGCATTCACGACGCTGAAGACGGCAACGGTCGCGCCGACGCCGATGGCGATCGACAGGATGCTCGCGACACAGAATGCCTTGTTCTTCAGGAGCAAACGTGAGGCGAAGCGGAGATCCTGGGCGGTTCGGCTCAATCACTCCTCCGGGGAAACGACTCAAGAGACGGTATCGGAATGTTAAACCGACTGCACTCGGCCTATAGATTTTGTGACCAGGCTACTGGTCGGGCGGGGCGGGTGGAAAAAAGCAACCGCAGATCCTTCCGCCTCGCGACGCTCGGCTTCAGGATGACAGGCCTGATGCGTGCTACTGGTCGAGCGGGGCGGAGGCTTGAGCGTAGTAGCCGGGGCGATAGCGCAGGGTAAAGGCGGAATTCGATTTCAGCGTGACCTGGATGCGGCGGAAGTCGGTCTGGCTGCGGCGCTGCGCGGGGTAATAGCCGATCAGGTATTGGGTGCGCAGGTCTTCGGAGATTTTCGCGAAGGCGTCGCGGATGTCT
Organism: uncultured Acidobacteriaceae bacterium; assembly: GCA_963788905.1. GTDB lineage: Bacteria > Acidobacteriota > Terriglobia > Terriglobales > Acidobacteriaceae > Palsa-343. Next base: position 282,958 of record CAWBIO010000005.1, on the reverse strand, counting down.
CCGAACTGCGCGTAGTAGTACTTGCCGCCGGTCTCCTGGGAGAGGGTGATGAGGGCGTGCTCGCCGCCGGTGTCGCGGCCTGCGTCGTTGAGAATGGGCAGGTCAATGAGGCTATAGACCATGACCTCGTCGCGGATAGCCGTGTCGAGAGCCTGCTCGTAGTCGACGCCTTTAACGGTGTTGCCGCCGTCGGAGATGACGACGAGCACTTTGCGTCCCGATCGCGGGGCGAGGTTCTGCGCTGAAAGATAGATGGCGTCGTAGAGGGCGGTCGCGGGGCCAAGATCGAGGTTGTTGAGGCCCCAGTCGAGGTGGCGCATGTCGGCGGTGAAGGGGACGACTTCGCGGACGCCGGAGTTGAAGTCGATGAGGTCGAGGCGATCGGCTGGACGCAGGAGCGCGCGGAGAAAGTCATGAGCGGCGTGGGTTTCAATGTCGAGGTCTTTGCGGACGGAGCCGCTGGTGTCGATGGCGAGGACGAGGGAGAGCGGCATGTCAGTCTGGCGCTCGAAGTAGGAGATTCTCTGGGGCACGCCGTCTTCGGAGAGGGCGAAGTCATCCTGCTTCAGGCCGCCCACCGGCGCACCGTTGGCGTTGGTGACGTTGACGAAGACGTTGACGAGGCGGACCTTCACGTGGAAGGTCGGGGGGCTGGAATCCTGGGAGCGCGCGGCGGTGGCGGAGGCGATGACAAGAAGGAGTGCTGTCAGCCAGAATTTCATCGGGCCCTCCGCGGGCGCGGTCCGGAGGATTTCGAGAAGGATTTCTTCGGGGCGCGCTTCTTTGAGCTGCTCTTGCTGGGGCGCTTGGCGGGAGTTTTAACGGCGCCAGTCGCGGTGAGTTCGGGTGGGAAAGGGTCGCCCTGGGCCCAGACGGCTCCATCTTCAAAGAATTCTTTTTTCCAGATGGGCACGGTTTGCTTGAGGGTGTCGATGAGCCAGCGGCAGGCGTCGAAGGCAGCGGCGCGATGGGCGGATGCGACGGCGATGACGACGCTGGTTTCGCCGATATCGAGGCGGCCGAGGCGGTGAACGATGGCCAGGTCGCGGATGGGGAAGTCGGCAAAGGCCCGGGAGGCGAGCTGGCGCATCTGGGCGAGGGCCATCTCTGGATAAGCCTCGTAGAACAGGTGGAGGGTGCGGCGGCCGCGGCTGTTGTTGCGGACGATACCGTCGAAGACGACCACGGCTCCGTCTTCGCCGCGCTTGAGGCCGGCGGCGATGGAGGCGGCGTCGATAGGCGTGTGGCGAAGGGCAATGGTGGGGGCGAGGGCGGCCGGTTCCGGGGCGGATTTTGATTTGGCGGAGGATTTCGCCGAGCCGCCGCTCACCGGCGGGAGCAGGGCGACTTCATCGCCGTCGGACAGGGGATGCGTGGCTGAGACGTATTCCTGATTGACGGCGACGGCGATGGAAGACCAGGGTGCGGTGGAAGTGGGGGCAAGGGCGCGGCAGCGATGGACGAGATCGGCGACGGTGGATCCGGCGGGTAGCTCGAAGGGGCCAGCAGGAGCCGGGAAGACATCGCGGAGAATGCCGAAGGCGAGCAGGGTGATGCGCATGCAGGAAATTATTATCGGCCAACGGCCTGGGGATTGGACGGCTGGTGTGGGGCAAAGGGTAGGAGCACACACCGCGCGCAGAAATTATTCGCCGGTCAGCACAAATGTGGGACACTGCCGGGGACGAGAAATGCGCGCCGGAGAGCGGTTTCACGGCGCGAGGAGACACATGAGCTATATCGACAAGACACTGGTTCCCGGCGAAAAGGTGGTGTATACGACGCGGCTGCACTGGATCGTGATGCTGGGGCACATTTTTGCGGCGATCGTGCTGTGGGCGCTGGGCGGATACGTCCTGTGGTACGCGTACCAGCACTCGCAGATGGATCCGGCGAACCGGCACGTGGCCGAATTCGGGGGCGCGGCGCTGCTGCTGTGCGGACTGATTGTGCTGCTTGCGGGGAGCATCCGCCGCAACGCGACGGAAATGGCAGTGACGACGCGGCGGGTAGTGGTGAAGACCGGCCTCGCGAGCCGGCGGACCATCGAGATGCTGCTGAATAAGGTGGAGACGATCGAGGTGAGCGAGCCGGGGATGGGCAGGATTTGGGGATACGGGTCGATCACGATGATCGGAACGGGCGGCACCTCGGAGCAGTTCCACAAAATTGCGCGGCCACTGGAGTTCCGGAACGCGGTGCAGCAGCAGATCGAGCGCCTGATGCCGGGCGATGTCGCCCCGGCGGCGACACCGGTAAAAACAGAGAAGAGCTGACTGTCGTAAGGGGGGGCCGGAGCGGAGCGGGAAAGGCGCTGACGCTGATGGCGAGGCAAAGGGCGGCTGGGCGAATCCGGAGCGCCGACTGCTGGCCCCAACTTTCGGATTTCCCCGTCCAACGCACAGAAATCCCGCGTACACTGGGTCTTCTTTACTGAATTCCGGCAATGCCCACTCCTGATTCCAATTCCTCCACTGTGCGGCAACCCGCATCTCCAGCGACCTATGCCGACGCCGGGGTAGACCTTTCGGCAGGCGACCGGACCAAGCAGCGAATCAGGTATCTGGCGCAGCGGACGTTTACGCGCAATGTACTGGGGGAGATCGGCGGATTCGGGGGCTTGTTCCGGCTGGACGGGAAATATGAGGAGCCGGTGCTGGTTTCGTCGGCCGATGGCGTGGGGACGAAACTAAAGCTGGCGTTTCAGCTGGGGATTCATCACACGGTGGGCGCCGACCTGGTGAACCACTGCGTGAACGACATTGCGGTGGAGGGGGCGACGCCGTTGTTTTTCCTGGACTACCTGGCCACGGGGCGGCTGGACGGCGAGATTGCAGAGAAGGTGGTTTCAGGGCTATCAGACGCGTGCCGGGCGAACGGCTGCGCGCTGATTGGCGGAGAAACGGCCCAGATGCCGGGGTTCTACGCCGATGGTGAATACGACCTGGCGGGCTTCATTGTGGGCGTGGTGGAGCGCGCGAAGCTGATTACGGGCGCGAAGATCCACGTGGGCGATGTACTGCTGGGGTTTCCGTCGACGGGGCTGCACACCAACGGCTACTCGCTGGCTCGGAAGCTGTTCTTCGAGGTGGCGAAGTACAAGCCGGAGCAGTATGTGAACGCGCTGAAGGAAAAGGCGGGCGCGGCGCTGATGAAGACGCACCGCAGCTATCTGGGCCTGATCAAAAAGCTCACCGCGAGCGACTACGTTTCGGGCCTGGCGCACATTACGGGCGGCGGCATCACGGAGAACCTGCCGCGCATCCTGCCCAAAGCGGTCTCGGCGCATATTGAGCTGGGAAGCTGGCCTGTCCTGCCGATTTTTGAACATCTACAGGAGCTGGGCAATGTGGAGCAGGAAGAGATGCTGCGCACGTTCAACATGGGCGTTGGCCTCATCGCCGCGATTCCGGCCGAGCGCTTCAAGCGATGTAAGTCGATGCTGGATCGCGCGGGGGAGAAGAGCTGGGTGATTGGGCGCATCGTGAAGGGCGATCGCAAGGTGGTGTATGCCTGAAGGCTGGGCACCCGGAAGCGGGCAGCGGGCACCGGACGCCGAGCGCTGAATCATGCACAACCTTGGCATTCTTCTTTCCGGGCGCGGGTCGAACTTCCTGGCCATCGCCGATGCGGTGGACACGGGACGGATTCCCGATTCGCGGATTGCGGTGGTGATTTCAAACTTAGCCGATGCACCGGGGCTCGAAGCGGCACGCCAGCGCGGGCTGAATGCCGTTGCCATTGAGGTACAGGGGCGAAAGCGCGCCGAGCACGACCAGGAAATTGTGGCGACGCTCCGGGCGCATCAGGTAGATCTGGTTTGTCTGGCCGGCTACATGCGCCTGCTTTCGCCAGGATTCGTTCAGGCTTTCGCGGGGCGCATCCTGAACATTCATCCATCGCTGCTGCCGGCGTTTCCGGGCCTCGACGCGCAACAGCAGGCCTTCGAGTATGGCGTCCAGGTAACGGGCTGCACGGTTCACTTTGTCGATGAGCACCTGGATCACGGGCCGATCATCGTCCAGCGGGCAGCTCCGGTTCTGCCGGGCGACGACGCCCACACGCTCGCAGCTCGGATCCTGGAGCAGGAGCACCAGGCCTATGCGGAGGCGATTGCGCGGGTGCTCTCGGGCGAGTACGAACTGGTGGGACGGCGGTATACGCCGAAGTCTTGATGGCGGTTACGCCTCCCCGCTGAAATAGAATCAAACGAAGCCTATGAAAACCGCTCCAGGCCCGTTCTCAGAATCGTTATTCCTGCCAGCGGACGGAATTGCTCTCCTTCGCGCTCTTCCCGGCTTCACTCTTCATCGGATTTTGGCGCCCTGTCTGCAGGTAGCAGGACAGCACTTCGCGGCACCAAGCTTCTCATTCCTGATGGGGCAACATAATTTCCTCGACTTCGCTTGCGAATGGTTCGAGACACCGTACACGTATACCGATTATTGGCGATTGTCGATTTCAAGGCGTCCTAATCCGTCAGGGATTGACATAAATTCTGATGGCGCGCTCATCGCACCCTGCACAATTCAGTTCTTCGACACTAAACCAATCTCCGGGATCGAAATTTACTCAACGCAATGGGATTGGCAAGGGGAAAGCGAGAGCGAACACGTCGCGTATGACTCTGCAATTAGTTTCATCCGAAACGATCAAGGCGCTTTTTGGATATGGTGTGACCTCGATGGACCTGGAATCGCAACTGAGCTGCATTTTTCGGAAGACCCGGCGACAGTCGCACCCTTTCTAGCGGGTGCGCAGCTGCGGCTTTCCTTCTAAAAAGGAGCAGCCTGAGGAAGGTGTCGCCGTGAAGACTCTGAAAGTTGGCATCGCTACCCGCGAAAAGTACAAAGATTAGAATGCTGGCGATTACCCGGGGCAAATATGTTCCCGCGAAGAATGAACCGAAGGTCTGGTTCGAATCGCTGGGCACCCTGTCTCAGGTTCTCTCCGACCAGAATCGGTCTCTGCTGGGATTGATTCTGCAGAAGCAGCCTCAATCTCTGCATGAGCTTGCCAGGGTGTCGAGACGGGCCCCATCCAACCTGTCGCGCACGCTGCGCACGATGGAATGGTATGGTTTGGTGGAACTCGGAGAGGGACCGAATCGCCAGCTCATTCCCCGCGTCAACTACTCCGGCGTCGAGTCCACCGTATCGTTTCAGGCCTGAGGATTGGGTTCACGACGGCTGGTCTCCTAAATAACACGAACAAGGTCAGACGTCAGGAAAATTCTCAATGCTGCAGCAGAGCATTTCCCGCAACCGGGCTGCGCTGGCCGGATCTGGATCTTGATCTTGACTTCTACGTCCCGGCGCTCCTGGAACACATCTATGGAACGAGGCGCTGAGACAGGTTCGCACCGGCCTGGCTGGCCGACCTGAGAGGCAGGGAATTGGGCCGCCAGCACTGTGGTCACTCCCACAATTCCGCGCTCCGGTACATCCTTCAGGCAATAGGACCCCTGACTGCCGCGCCCTACACTGCCTCTGGTTCACCCCTTCTATCTCGCAGGATTCGAGGCACGACGCGAATGAGATATTTCCAGCGCAAGTTGATCGGTATGGCTGCGGCTATCGCTTTCACCCTGGTGTATACGCCGCTGCGGCAATTCTCGTTTGGCTTTGATGTAGCCATCTGCGTCAGCTTTACGATACTGGTTTTCGGTACAGCGATCCGGAAGCGCGGCCTTGGGTTGTTTTCCGGCGAGGGCGCGAAACCAGTGACCGAACTTTTACTGGTGCATGCGCTTGCGCTCGCTGCCCTGGTGATCATCGTTCGCATGGGGATGTACATCACGCCAATTCTGCCCGGCTGGCTGAGCGTGCCGGTGGGCGCCGACAATCAGGGGAGGATCGGGCCGACCGGGTTTCAGATCATCCAGAGCCTTGCGCTCTTCCTGCTCGGATTTGTCGAGGTGCGCGTGCTGACGGCGAAGAAAGCAGTCGAGGAAGGCGAGGAGAAATCCAAAGGCTCATTGTGGAGCAAGCCTGACCTCGAAGCTGACCGCATGAGCGGCCTGCGCCTGCGCTGAAAGAACAGGGAGCAGGGAGCAGAAACCCAGGAGGTCAGGCGTATGACGCCTGGGCCGACGCCGGTCAGGCTGCGGCGCGCTGACCGGTGGGATTGCCCGCGTTATCCCCTTCGCCGGCTTCTCCTACCTCTTTTTTGTCGTTTTTCTTGTCGCGCGGCTGCTTCGTCTTCCAGAAACTCTGCTGCATGCGGGCGGTGTCGCGAGCCTGCCATTCCTCGAGACGTGTTTGGGAGTCGGTGCGGGAGAGCTCCTCGACTTTGGTGGCCTCAATGCGCTTGACGCGATGCCAGGGATAAATCTCGTTGCCGCGGATGAGGAATCCGGACCTTGCCCAGTCCTTCATCAGATCGCTGACCTTGCTCTTGACGTCCTGCGCGTCTTCGAAGGGGAGCAGCTCAAAGGAATCGCCGGACTCAAGGTGCACGGTGACCCACGCCACGAGAACGGTGTCGTCTCTTTCGTTATTGCCGTTTGCATCTGCCATAGCGCCCTCCCCACCTTCAGCAAGTGAGATGCATGGGGAGCGAAGACCGGTACGCCTTGTGTGAACGGCCACTGCCCTGACGTTTGCACAGCCAGGCATCGGGCTACGCTGTGTGCAGGGCCTTCATGGGATCGGCAGCAGCAGCGCGATTGGCAGGCAGAGCCGAGGCCAGGACGGCGATCAGCAACATAGTGAGGGTGGTTGTTGCGTAAACGAGAGGATCGGCGGGGCTGACCGCGAACAGAAACGAACCGATCAGGCGCGAGACGGCAAGCGAAGCCAGAACGCCGAGCGCGCAGCCGATGAGGCCGAGCCGGATTCCCGACAGCAAAACCATGCCTGCGATGCGCTGCCGTTGCGCACCGAGGGCCATGCGGATGGCAATTTCGCGCGTGCGCTGGGTGACGGAGAAGGCGACGACGGCATAAATACCGGTGAGGGCCAGCAGAAGAGCAGCGCCGGCGAAGGCGGTCATCAGGCCGGTGTTGAAGCGGCGTGGCGCCTCGACGTTGGCCATAGCGTCGGTTAGGGTGCGGATCTGCTCGAGAGCCAGCTTGAGGATCGACTTCCGTCACAGATGAGCGAAGGACCTGGGTCATTTGGTCCGGGGGAAGTGAAGAGCGCAGGGCGATGTAGCCGCCGGCGAGACTGATAAGAGTCTCTTTTGCGTTGGCTCCGAACAGGATCGCAGGCTGTTCGGCCGGGGCGTACCACTGGTCGGCGGCAGGCGTGTCGCGCGAGCCAAGGGTGGTGTCGGCGACGACGCCGACGATGGTCGCCCAGGGAAGGCCCTTGTGGGGATTGCCGACGTGCATGCGGCGGCCGAGGGGAGTCTGCCCGGGCCAGCAGTGGCGTGCCATGGACTGGTTGACGATGACGACCAGCGCGCCATCGGCGCGATCATGCGGCGTGAAATAGCGGCCTGCGATGAGGGGAATGCCGAGGGCGTGGAAGTAGTCGCCGTCGACCAAAGTAAAGGCGGCAAAAGTGAGGCGCCAGCTGGCCGCGGGCTGGCCTTCAATGGTATAGGCGGCCAGCGCGTAGTTGCCATCAGTGGGAAGCGTGTTGCTGATCCCTGCGCTGACCACCGCAGGGCGCGAGGCGAGGCGGTCGAGCACGGCGTGATCGAAATTGTCGGCGGAGGTCTGCGTAGAGTATTGCTCGAGAGGCAGCTGATAGCTGGCGACGAGCACGTGCTCGGGCTCGAAGCCGGGGTCGACGGCGAGCATTCTGCGATAGCTGCGCAGGAAGACGCCGGCGGTTGTGAGGAGAAGCAGGGCGATGGCGATTTCAGAGACGACGAGGCAGGAGCGGAGCCAGGAGTGACTGGCCGATCCGGTGCCGCTGCGCGCGCCGTCCTTCAGGGTGTCGATGATGTTGGTGCGGGTGGCAGCGAAAACGGGAGCGACGCTGCAGAGAGCGCCGGTGGAGATGGCCAGAATGAGAGCAAAAAGGATGACGGCCGGATCCATGGAGATGGAGTCGATGCGGGGCAGGGATTCAGGCAGAAGATGCAGCGCGGTGCGTATAGCGATGACTGCCAGGCCCAGGCCGACGCCACCGCCGGCAAGGCCCAGGAGCAGGCCGGAGAGCACAGACTGGCGGAGGATGGCGCGGGCAGGAGCACCCAGTGCGACCTGCACAGCGTAATCGCGGCGACGGCCGATGGCGCGGACCAGCAGGAGTCCGGCGACGTTGGCGCAGGCGATGACGAGCACGACCAGCACGGCAAGGAAGAGAGCGCGCAGAATCGGCCGGGTGTCAGAGACGGTTTGATCGCGGAGGGAGAGGACATCGCCGCGAATCCGGATGGCGGCCATGGATGCGGGGAAGTCGCGCATCACTTGCTGCGTGACGCGCGAGACGTCTTCAACAGCCTGCCTGGGGGTGATGCCATCTTTCATGCGCGCGACCATCCGGTAGCGCCACGCGCCTGCGTTTTGATCGGACAGCTCTTCCGCGGTGAGGCTGAGCGGAACCCAGACTTGTGCCTGGTTGAGGCGGCCGGCAACAAGGGGGAACTCAAAGCTGCGCGGCATGACGCCGATGATGGAGTACGCGCGACGATCGAGAATGATGGATTGGCCAACCACACCGGGGTCGCGATGATAGCGGTTGAGCCACAGGGAGTAGCTGATGACGGCGACGGGCGCGTGGGCGTCGTCTTCCTGACGTGTGAAAACGCGCCCGAGGATGGGTGCGACGCCGAGAGCGGGGAAGATGTTTGCGCCAAGGCGAGCTCCGGTGAGCAGCTCCGGAGTGGCGGTGCCCGACAACTCGTAGCCTGTGGAGGCGAATCCGCCGATGGCGGAGAAGGTGCGGGTTGCGTTCTGGTAAGTGGCAATTTCGCGCGCCGTGACGCCGACGCCGGTTCCGTTGCCAACGTGATCGCCGACCAGAACGAGGCGATCGGGATCGGCGAAAGGCAACGGCCGCAGAAGAATGCCTTCGATGAGAGAGAAGATGGCAATCGTGGCGCCCATGCCCAGCGCCAGCGTGAAAATGGCGGTGAGGTTGAACACTGGGGCCTTACGCATCTGGCGAACGGCGAGACGAAGGTCCTTGAGCATGGCGCGGCTCCTCGAGATTGCTCGTAGAAATCATTAGACCGTGGTCGCACAGACGCGGGCAATCCAGCTGGTCACAAAGAGCAGATAAAATAAGGCAAATGGCGAGTTTCCCCGAAGGGCTGATCCAGATCGATGTGGCGCCACGCCGGCCCGTGCCGAAACCGGACTGGCTGCGCGCGCGCGCGCCGGTCGGCGAGAATTACCACGATCTGAAAAAGCTGGCGCGCTCCCTCGATCTGTACACGGTGTGCGAGTCCGCGCAGTGCCCGAATATCGGCGAATGCTGGCACCACAAGACGGCGACCTTCATGATGCTGGGCAACCTGTGTACGCGGCGGTGCGGATTCTGCGCGGTGCCCAAGGGCAGGCCCGAACCAATCGACTATGACGAGCCGCGGCGTGTGGCCGAGGCCGTTGCCACGCTGGGGTTGAAGTTCGCTGTGATTACGAGTGTGAATCGCGACGATGATGTCCTGGGCGGCGCGCGAGCCTTCGTGATGGTGATTGAGGAGATTCGGCGGCAAGCGCCCGGATGCCAGGTCGAGGTGCTGATTCCGGATTTCCAGGGCGATGAGGAGGCGATCCGGATGGTGGTCGAGGCACGGCCGGAGATCCTGAACCACAACACGGAGTCGGTGCCGCGGCTGTATCGTGTGGTGCGGTCGGGGGCGCGCTACGAGCGGACCCTGCGGCTGCTGAAGTTCGCCAAAGAAATTGAGCCGAAGACGGTGACGAAGTCGGGCGTGATGGTGGGGTTAGGCGAGGAAATGGACGAACTGCTTGCGGTCTATCGAGACCTGGCGAACGTCGGTGTCGATGTGCTGACCATCGGGCAGTATTTGCGGCCGTCGCGGGATCATTTGCCGATTGCGCGGTATTACACACCGGAGGAGTTCGCGTTCATGAAGCGGGAAGCGCTCCAAATGGGCTTCCGGCATGTGGAATCGGGGCCGCTGGTGCGGTCGTCGTATCATGCGCACGAGCAGGCGGATTCGCAGGCGAACAACAACAGCAGCCGCCTCTTAATCTGAGGCCCCACCGGCTCCAGCGGTGGTAGTATTCGGCTCGAACCGAACCGCCATGCCACGCCTGACGAAAGCAGCAGTTACCCGCACCTTATTCCTCCTCGCCTTCATTCTCCTCATTGCAACTCCCGCGCAGACCGCAAACAACCTGCCGCCACCCGCGCCTCCCAAGCCCGCTCAGTCCATCCCCGAGCTGCAGCAGCGCCTGGAAAAAATCCTCGCCGACACGCATACCCCTGGCGTCTCGGTCGCCATCGTTCATCGCGACGGGCCAGAGTGGATTGGCGGGGTCGGCAAGGCCAACGTTGCGGCCAACGCGCCCGTCACCGACACGACCCTCTTCCGCATCGGCTCAACATCAAAAGCCTTCGCCTCGCTTTCCATCCTCAAACTGCAGAGCGAAGGCAAGCTCTCGCTCCTCGACCCCGTGCACAAGCTCGTCCCTGAAATCTGGTTTGAGAATCGCTGGGAAGCGACTGACCCCGTCCTCCTCGTCGATTTGCTGGAGCACACGACCGGCTGGGACGACATGCACCTTCCCGAGTACGCCAAAAATGCCGACGGCTGGACACTGCGCCAGGGCCTCGACTACTACCATCACTCCCGCTATTCCCGGTGGCCTCCGGGGACCCGCATGGCCTACTGCAATTCCGGTCCCGCGGTCGCCGCTTTTATTGTTGAGAAAATCTCAGGCCAGCGCTTCGAAGACTACGTCACCCAGAATTTCTTCCTGCCCATTGGCATGACGACAGCGACGTACTTCGAGCAGCCCTCGCCGCAGCTCACGACGCTCTACCACGGCGATGGCAAAACACCGTATCCCTACTGGAACATCCTTCTTCGCCCCGCAGGCGCTATCAACGCTTCGGCGCGCGACTTGGCCGCCTATGTGCGGTTCTATTTGAATCGCGGCTCTGTCGGCGGCAAACAAGTCGTCCCCGCCTCCTTCATCGACCGCATGGAAACTCCCACACGGGCCTGGGCCGCTCAGCAGAGACTCAAAGCCGGGTATGGCCTCAGCAACTACACCTCCATCCACGATGGCTTCGTCTACCACGGTCACAACGGTGGCGTCGACGGCGGCCTCACCGAAATGGCATACCTGCCGGACTACGGCGTCGGCTACTTTTACAGCATTAACGCCGGTAACGGCCTGGCCTTCGAGAAGATGGGCGAAGCCATTCGTGGGTACGTCACGCGCGGCCTGGCGCCTCCGCCCGTGCCCGCCGCCGCACCGCTTCCCGCCGATGCCCAGGTGTACGCCGGCTGGTATGAGTCTGACTCACCGCGCAACCAGTTCGCGTATTTCATCGAGCGGCTCATCCTGCATCATGTCCGATTCGATAGAGGCCATCTCCGCAACACGACTCTGCTTTCTTTTGTCGACGACACCTTTATTCCCGTCAGCGGCGAACAGTTCCGTTACGTCCCGCTTGCCGGCCGGCCCGAGCCCATCGCTACCGTCGCCCTGCTCGCGCCCAGGCCCGAAGGCCGCTTTATCCAGATGACCGAAACCTGGAAACAAATCCCCTCCTGGCTTGCCTGGGTTCAGATCCTGCTCATCGTCTGGTTCGGCCTTGCACTCATGGCCATCTTTCTTTACGCGCCCTTCTGGGTCCTGGGCGGACTCGCCAAACGCCTGCGCCGTCCTGCGGAGCGCGCTATCCGTCTTTGGCCGCTCATCGCTGCCGTCAGCCTGCTGACCATGTTCGTCACCTTCACTTTTGCGGCACGCGATGCCATCGCGCGCCTGGGCAACTTCACAGGCTGGTCCGCAGCCGTCTTCGCTACCACGCTCCTGTTCGGGATCGCAGCCGCCGCGAGTCTCATCTCGCTGCTTCTCGCGCGTCGCAGCCAGATTCGCCGCTATGTCTACTGGGGCTCGGTCGCCGTGATCATCCCACTGGTCATCGTTGCGGCTTACCTCGCGTATTGGGGTGTCATCGGCATTCGCCTGTGGGCGTGAAGGCCGGCCCACCCCGCGTGCTGTGCCGTTCGGTGCGCGATACGACCTTCCACTGCCGTGGTAGTTGCACCGTCACCGCCCCTGTGTTATCAAAGAATCAGTTCAAGTTTGCTCCCTTAAAGAGCGAGCCTGAATTTCATGCAGAGTGGCTGAGGGACGGGCCCTGTGACGCCACGACAACCGGCCTGAGCAATTCGGGACATCGGTGTCAACTCTCGCTCACCGTAAGGTGGGGTACATGAGATTCGGGGTGCAGGCAGTTCGCATCTCGCGCAATCCCAGGAAGTGCGGTAGCAAGGCAGTACGTCGTCACGCGTGCCCGTATCTGTTTTCCGACGCTGCTCTCTAAACGAGGGCTGCAATGGCTGCTGCTTACGAATTGCGATGTCGCGAATGCGGAAAGCGTTTCGAGAACGCTCCGCTCTCCATATGTGACGAGTGCTTTTCCCCGTTGGAAGTCTCGGTCGACCTCGACCAGGCGCGCCGCACGGTAACGCGTGCGTCGATCGCTCAGGGACCCTCAAGCATGTGGCGCTACCAGGCGCTCCTGCCCGTCCCCGACGACTATGTTCCCGCCACGCCCGCCGGCTGGACGCCGCTTCTCTGCGCGCCGCGCTTTGCGGTGCGGGTCGGCGCCACCAATCTCTGGATGAAGAACGACGCCGTCTGCCTCCCGACCCTCAGCTTCAAGGACCGCGTCGTCGCCGTCGCACTGGCCAACGCCCAGACTTTTGGCTTTGACACGGTCGGCTGCTCCTCCACGGGCAACCTCGCTAACGCCGTCGCCGCACAGGCAGCGCGCCTGGGCTTGAAGACCTACATCCTTGTCCCCGCCGATCTTGAAGCCGCGAAGATTCTCAACACCCAGGTCTACGGCGCCACGCTGGTTCGCATCGACGGTAACTACGACCACGTCAACCGCCTCTGCTCGCAGATCGCCGAGCGCTACTCGTGGGGCTTCGTCAACGTCAATCTCCGTCCTTATTACGCTGAGGGCTCGAAGACCGTCGGCTTCGAGATCGCGGAGCAGCTTGGCTGGCGGCTGCCCGACAACGTCGTGGTCCCCATGGCCGGCGGCTCGCTCATCACCAAAATCCGCAAAGGCTTTCGCGAGCTGGTCGCCCTCGGCCTGGTTGAAGACAAGCCGGTTCGCTTCTTCGGCGCGCAGGCCACCGGTTGCTCGCCCATTTCCACCGCCGTCAAAACCGGTGCGGATCATATCGAGCCGCAGCGCCCCGCAACCATCGCCCGCTCTCTGGCGATCGGCAATCCTGCAGACGGCATTTACGCAGCGCGCGTCATTCACGAAAGCGGCGGCTGGGCCGAGGATGTGTCGGACGTCGAAATCGTCTCCGCCATTCAGGAGCTGGCCGAAACCGAGGGCATCTTTACCGAAACCGCCGGCGGAGTCACCAGCGCCGTCACCGCGCGCCTCTACGCGCACGGACGCATCCAGCCGGATGAGCTCACCATCGCCTGCATTACCGGCAACGGACTCAAGACTACCGACGTGCTGCACGGAGCCTACGAGCAGCGTGCCGCGATCCGCCCGCGCCTCGGCGACTTTGAGCAATACCTCGCCGAGCGCAGCGAAGAGAAGGAACTCGAACTCGGAGGAGCTTATGTCGGTTAGGGTCCTGTTGCCAAACGCATTTCAAAAACACACCAACGGCACGCGCGAAATTCAGTCCACGGCCGGCAACCTCCCCGCGCTCATCACCGAGATCGAGTCGACCTTTCCCGCACTCAAAAGCCATCTCCGCGATGACTCCGGGCAGATTCGCCGCTTCATCAACTTCTACGTCAACGATGAAGACATTCGCTTCCTCGGCAACGAGCAGTACGCGTTCAAGGACGGCGACGAAGTCCTAGTCATCCCCTCGATCGCCGGGGGCTGCGCGCCCAGCGAACCCGCTTCGCGTTGTTCACCCGAAATTGGCGGTTTGTGTCGCTGCTGTTCTTATTGCGGCCAGGAAGAGTGCACCTGCGGAGACTAGCGGCCTCTCAGGGTGAATTCGTCGATGTAGTTCTAGTCCCCTTAACGTTGTCATCCCGAGCGAAGCGAGGGATCTGCGGTTGCTTTTTTCGTCCGCCACTCGAGACTTTCCGTTTGCCAACAATCCGGCAGGAATGGTCGACTAATATCCAGACATGCTCCGCGTTTTGTGCTCGATCCTTTTCATGTGTGGCATCGTGGCAGCCCAACAGTCAACTCCGACTGCCATTCCGAGCGTGGAGACGACGATTGCCGTTTCGGGCGTGTGCAGACCGACAGCGGTGCGGGTCTTCGGCTACTGGAAGTCGCGCCAAAATCCGCGAATAACAATCGATTGGAACGGCATGCCAGCGGCGGAGGCCTCAGTCGAAGTCTATCGCGGGGGTGGTCTGTATGAGCGACCGACAACAACCAAGCCGATTCTGGTCCTGACTACAGACGCGAACGGGCATGTGACGTTGCCAAAGTTATCGGACGGCAAATACTACGTCCTTGGGCGGTCTGCACCAGATCGGCAGGATGATCTGTACCTGCAGATTTCTCGCTTCGGCCGAAAGCGGGACGATCTCGCCTTACATCTGGAGCCTGTGCCGGGAAGCGCCGAATCGGTGCTTAACACCCTCAGAAATGTTCACCAGGATGTTCAGGTATCAACTTTTCAAGGCGTTGTGGAGACATTTGGAAAGCCTGCGCCGAACGCTGACATCGATGTCTTTGCAAGGGGCCTGCGCATCAATCAGGAACCGATTCATTTGCAGGCCAACGGGAGCGGAGGGTTTTCGGGTCATTTACCGGACGGCCCATATGCAGTGTACGTCTGGAAGGATTCCTGGGAGTCGCTCTTTTGGCTGACTATCTCCCCCAATGCAACGAATGCAGGATTACGGATCGGCTTATGCCCGATTGAGTCCGAATAACGGGCCGGGTGCCCCACATCTGCCGGTTTTGGCAGATGTGGGATTCCACTGATCGGCCTGTGACTGCGAGTCGTTTTTGTATGAGGGCACGACAAACCGCTCAACCGAACTAAGGCCAACGATCCACACATCACCCACAAACCTAACGTCGTCATCCCGAGCGGAGCGCTGTGGGGCCCCATCGCAGATGGGGTAGGCGAAGCGAGGGATCCGCGGTTGCTTTTTTCGTCTGCCACCGAAACTCCCGGTTGGCCGACACAGCAGTTGTCGAGGCAGTTAAATTTACGTCATGCCCTTTTGGAAGAAATCAACCCCGTCGACGAACGCCCCCCAAATGAAGACGATCACCTACCGCGGAGGTATTGTGACGTTCCGCATTCCAACTCACTGGCGGGAAGAGTATTCAGAGACGGAAGGTGGGATGTTCTACGAGGATCTCCCTGATTCGGGGACTCTGCGGCTGACAATCATTACGATGACCACCCCTGAGGGGCAGGACCCTTCTGCTTTGGACGTGCTGCGGGTAGTCGTCAACAGCTTGAGGAAGGACGGCATAGAAGGCACGACAAAGAGTAGGCAGGATGGCAACGCAGTCTTCAGGTATGAGCAAGCCTCTTCTGAAAAGGGGGTGCGGCTGGCAATCTTCTACAGGGTGGTTGCCAACCCTGTTCCACCAAATCACGCTCGCATCGCCACCTTTTCGTACGCGATCTTGGCGAAGCACCGAAATTTGCCTAGAACCCAGAACGATCGCAAAATGCTCGATGCTGAGATCGACGCAGCTTCATTTTCGCCTGAGTTGGGCGTTGTTGCCGGATGACCGGCATCCCGGAACTTTCACCGGAAAACGCCTCCAGGCGATCATCGCGATTGAAAACACACAACGCAACTGGACCAGCATCCACCCCACCCTGCGGTGCCGCGTCAGCGGCGCGACGGTAGAAGCGCCAGGTTTCAACCCCGTTCCTCGGCAGCGAGAACTACGCCCTCAAAGATGGCGACGAAGTTCTCGTCATCCCCTCCATCGCCGTGGGCTGCGCGCCCAGCGAACCCGCTTCGCGTTGTTTAACCGACGTTGGTGGCTTGTGTTCCTGCTGTTCCTACTGTGGCCAGGAAGAATGCATCTGCAGCGACTGACTCCATCCCCGCGGCCTAAGGTCGCGTTGCACTCCAAATCCAGCCAATGGTAGGCTCAATCCTGTGACGACGCTCCACAGGCTCCATTCGACCACCGGTTGTTGTTGCGCGTGCCTCATCGCGCCGGCGGCCGCCCGTCTCTGTTCCTGTTGTTGAAGCGCTCACCCGGCCATTCGCTGCCCCGGCATGCCCCGGCCACCTGCATAATGCCTAACGCCCTCTCAACCTTCGAAAGGATTCGCCCATGATGACCTCAGGCGCCAGAGCGATCTTTCCCATCGCCATCGCAGCCCTTCTCGCGAGCGCGGCAACCGCGCAGACCTCTGCTGCTCCAATCGCTGGCACCTTGCCCGATGGCAACTGGGTCGGCACGGCGCAGGTTAATGGCCACGCCGTACCATTCCGCCTGGAAATCTCGGGCTCAGGCGATCAGCTCCGCGGCGCACTCCTCAACGGTCCCGGCAAAACCGAAAAGGTCGACAAGTTCCTGTCCTCTGACGCCACTTATTCCGCTGGCCATCTCGTCCTGCATTTCGACTACTACGCCAACACCCTCGACGCCACGATCGAGAACGGCACGTTGACCGGCACCTGGGGCCGCGCCAACCATACCGTGCCCATCACCGCGCAGCTCAACGGCAGGCTTCCCGCCGCCGATCCCAATCCGCCGCGCATCGCGGGCGTTTGGGACGTGGCCGTCGTCGACGGCGCTAAAGGCGAGCGCAACTGGAAGCTCGTCGTCCGCCAAAATGGCCCCACTGTAAACGCCGTCATTGAGCGCATCGATGGCGACACGGGCAATCTTTACGGCGTCTGGCATGACGGCGCGTACGTAGTCAGCCACTTCACCGCCGCAGGTCCCAACTTTGTCGTTCTCCGCCCGCAGCCTGACGGCAGGCTGCAGCTGGAAACGTCAGCTCATGGCGGCGCGATTCAGACGCTCACCGCCCATCGCGTAACATCGCTCCACACTGCTTCGTTGGAAACGCTCGACGATCCTCTTCACCACACATCGTTGAAGAATCCTGATGAGCCGCTCGCCTTTCGCTTCCCGGATTTGAATGGCAACATCGTCTCCAGCTCCGACCCTGAGTTCTCGCACAAAGTTGTTATCGTCGGCATTGGCGGCAGCTGGTGCCCCAACTGCCAGGATGAAGCGCCCTTCCTCGAGCAGCTCTACCGCAAGTACCATTCGCGCGGCCTCGACATCGTCGAGCTCAGCTTCGAAGAAGACGCCCAGCTCCAGAATCCTGTCCGGCTCCGCGCCGTCATTCAGCGCTATGGCATAACCTACCCGGTTCTAATCGCCGGAAATCGCGACCACCTCAGCGAGACGTTTCCCCGCGTCGCCAATCTCGACTGCTGGCCGACCACCTTCTTCGTCGGGCGCGATGGCCTGGTGAGGGCCATCCACACTGGCTATGCCGGTCCTGCCACCGAGAAAGACAATCGCGAACTGGAGAGCGAAATCACCAACCTGGTCGAGCGTCTTCTGGCTGGTAAGGAAGTTTCGCCTAACCAGTCGCACGTTCAGTTGGCCCGGGCAGCGCAGTAAACGGAAGCGACCTTAGATCGTACGCAGGTGGGCCGGCGGCAGCTTAACCATTCGCTGAGTCGTCGCTGGGATAGTCCTGGTTGAAGGGGAAAACCAGGTCTTCGATGGAAGCCACGGCGTTGCCGTTGAGCGTTGCCGGGTGAAACCGCCAGGCCTTGACGGTCTTCAGCACCAGATCGTCCAGTCCATTTCCAAGACCCTGGACCAGCTTCTCCTCCGTCACTTCCCCCAGCGCGCTGATGGTCACGTGCACGATGATCTTCTTCTCGACCGCCGGGAGCAGGGAGCGATCGCTGACCGGTGGCCGCGGAAAAAACGTCGGGAACGCCGGCTCGGCGTCGTCAGTTCCGGCGCCGGTTCCAATGCTCTGCTGTTGTTGCGGCGTTGGATTGCCGGATTGGGCCAGGCGGCTCGTTGCCGGCTTTTCCACCGTGCGCGCCTGTCGCAACCGCATCGGATTCTCAATGAGTGTGGTCCTGGGGACGGGAATGGGCATGGCTCTTCACCCGCTGTTTACGAGTCGGCGGGGGCCGGCGATGAGTCACTAACGCCGGTGTTACCGCTCCAGTACAGCGCCGCCGTGCAGCAGCGGCTCTCACGATAGATGGGCCGCACTTTCCCCCAGTGCAGCGTGAACAGAAACGCCACGCCGAAGATAGACGCATGGACCGCAAGGGACAGCAGAACGCCTGCTTGCCGCCGCTGCTCGGGTCGTGCCGGGGAAAACATCATGCTCCATCCGGGTGATTGGGGTTAGACGGCCTGCTGGTTAACATGTTACCTGGAAAGCATCAGGAGTTGAATCCCAATGGCGTGGGCAGAGACCTTTCACTGCGACGTTTGCAACAAGGAAAAGCGCGAGGAATCTGAAGACTGGTGGCTTGCCTGGACTGAGACTTTATCGCCGGCGCAAGGCGAAGCCGACCAGCCGGTCATTAAGGTGACGCCGTGGAACGGTTTCCTGGCGCACTCGGCGCACATTCGCCACCTGTGCGGCGCGCGCTGCGTGCATACCATCACCGACCGCTGGATGATGTCTCAGGATTAGCCGCACGCCCCTGTGCAGGCACGGTTAGTTCGTGTAGATACGCACGTAATCCACGAGCATCGACGACGGGAAAACTGTTGTTGAATCCGGATTTCCAGGCCACGATCCCCCAACCGCCAGATTCAGGATGATGAACATCGGTCCCTGATCGAAAGGCCAGGTTCCCGAAAAGTTGGTGGTGTTGAACGTCGCGTAAACGTTGGTCGGGCTGTCGACGTAATACTGGATCTGCCCCTTCGTCCAGATCATTCCATAGGTATGCCAGCCAGCCGCCGAAAATCCGGTCGGGTGATACATCTGGCTGCCGTTGACCTCGGCGCTGCTGCTCGGGCCGCCGTGAACCGACCCGGCAATCCAGTCGTAGCCGGGAGCCGCCGCCCCAACATACGGAGGGGGATTGGAGCCGTCAATGTGCTCCATGATGTCGGCTTCGCCGCACGCTGGCCACTGCAGCGTCGTGATGTTATCGCCCAGCAGCCAGAACGCCGGCCACATGCCCTGCGATTCCGGCAGCATCATACTTGCCTCGATGCGGCCATACTGAAAACTGAAAAGACCCTGCGACTTCAGCCGCGCCGAAGTGTAAACATTCGCCGACGGGTTCATGGCGACGACATGCAGATAGCCATCGGTTCCGAGGTAAGCATTCGGGTTCGAGGGATTGCACGGGCCCGCCGTCGAGCCCCAGGAACAATACGTCTCCAGTTCGTTGTTCCCGCAGCAGTCCGTTCCGGTGTCATAAGTCCACGTTGCCGGATTCGGCTGGGCATTCGCGGTGCCCGAGTTGGAGAATTCGTCGCTCCAGACGAGCGTGCCCGAGGCAATGTTCGGCGAAAACATCTGCGTGGCCACATGGCTGTTCAGGAGGGGCGGCGCAGAAGCCAGGGCATTCAGAGTCATATTCGACGCCACCAGAAACGGCGCGAAATACCGCGTTGAAGTATTGGTCGGCGTGCTGCCGTCGGTTGTGTAATAGATGGTCGCGCCGGAAGTCGAGTCGCTGAGCGTGACAATGACAGCGCCATTCTGTGCCGCCGCAGTGGCGATTGCCGGCGTCGCCGTGTATTGCGCTGGCGGGTTGTTGTTGCCGCTCGTGCTTCCACCGCCGCCGCAGCCCGCAAAAGCGACAATCGCTGCCGCAATGCCGGCGGCATAGCGAACGAGGACTGCTGGAAAACGTCTGGCTGCCTGATTAAGTCTCATCGGGGTTGCAATTTCCATGGCCTGTACTCCGTGCTGCCGAAATCATTGCGCGTCCATCGAACCCGCTCATTAATGTACTGCGCGCAAACCCGCTCGGGAAGCCGAATCGACCCGAGGTGGGAACCCTTTGGTAAGCTGCTGCAATGCCCAGCCCATTCCGGAGCCTGAGCTCGCGGCAACGGCACGCCTTTGCGGCGTGCTTTCTGGGATGGTCGCTCGACGCCTTCGACTATTTCATCCTCGTGTTCTGCGTTTCCGCCGTCGCCGCGGACTTTCGCGTTGCACGATCGGAAGTCGTTGAAGCCCTGGCGCTGACGCTCGCTTTTCGGCCCGTGGGCGCGTTCCTCTTCGGCGTGATGGCTGATCGCTTCGGTCGCCGCCCAACGCTGATGTTCAATATTGCCAGCTATTCACTGCTGGAGCTGGCCTGCGCTTTTGCCGGATCGATGCACACGCTGCTGGTTCTCCGTGCGCTGTTCGGCATCGCGATGGGCGGCGAATGGGGCGTGGGCGCCGCGCTGGCCTTTGAAACGCTGCCAAAGGAGAATCGCGGATTCTTCTCCGGCCTTCTGCAGGAGGGCTACGCCGTCGGCTACCTCGTCGCGGCAGCCGCTTACGCCCTGCTGTTTCCATGGTTCTCGCATTTCACATGGGCAGGCCACGCTTTCGGATGGCGCGGCATGTTCCTGGTGGGCGCCGCGCCGGCTCTCCTGGTGTTCTACATCGGCGGCAAAGTCGAGGAGTCGCCGGTGTGGAAGGAGCGCGGCGAACTGGAAGAACGGACCCTTCCGGAGATTGGACTGCGGAAAGGTCTGTGGCAGTATGCCGGCACCTTCATTTTTCTGGTCCTGCTCATGACCGGATTCAACTCCTTCTCTCACGGCACGCAGGATTTGTATCCGACGTTCTTACAAAAAGACCATGGGTTTTCCGCCCAGCTTACGGGAACCATCGCGATTCTCTACAACGTGGGCGCGCTCGCCGGTGGGATGTGTTTTGGCAGTTTGTCGGAACGGATCGGTCGCAAGCGAGCCATCATTCTGGCCGCGCTTTTTTCCCTGCCGATGATCCCGCTGTACGCGCTGTCTCATTCGGTTCTGTCGCTCGCCATTGGGGCCTTCGCGATGCAGTTTATGGTGCAGGGCGCGTGGGGCGTGGTTCCGGCGTGGCTCAGCGAGCTGTCGCCAGGCCCGGTGCGGGCAACGTTTCCTGGGCTTGCCTATCAGCTCGGCAATCTCATTTCTTCGCAGAACAACGTCATTCAGTCAAAGATCGCGGAACATTTTGGCGGCGGATACGCCTGGGTGCTGGCCGGCACGGTGGCCGTCGTAGCGGTCTATTTAGCCGTCGTGGCGGCTTTCGGCCGCGAGTCGAAGGGCGCGGAATTGAAAGCAGCGTGAGTTAGCGAGTCTGTTGCCGTGCAGAAAGGACAGCCTCGGCGGCGCGCAGATCCTCTTCGGTGTCCACGCCGATGGTGTCGCCCGGAGCGCCGGCCACATGGATGTCGATGCCGTTGTCGAGCAGCCGCAGCTGTTCCAGCCGCTCGACGCGCTCGATCCACGATGGCGGCAGCGAAGCAAACCGCTCCAGCGCCGCCTTCCGATAGGCGTAAACCCCCAGATGCTTGCGATAGCCGGCAAAACCGCCATCGCGGTCGAAGGGAATGGTTGCGCGCGAGAAATAGAGGGCGCGGTCGTCACTGGCCGTGACGACTTTGACGGCATTCGGATTGTTGACGTCGTGCGCAGGACAACGCACGGCCAGCGTGGCCACCTGCACTTCCGGCCGTTCGAAGAGTTGCAGCATGGGCGTGAAGTGGTCCGGCGTCAGCAGCGGCTCGTCGCCCTGGATGTTCACGTAAATGTCGGCCGGGATCGACTGGGCGACAGCATAAACGCGGTCGGTGCCGCTGGCGCAGTCCTCGGGAGTGAAAATCGCCGGCAGGCTGTGGGCCTGCGCAAATTGCAGGACCTCGTCGGAATCCGTAGCAATCAGGACTTGGTCGAGCAGAGGGCAGGCGCGCGCTGCTCGATACACCCAGGCGATCATCGGTTCGCCGGCGATGTCGCGCAGCACTTTGCGCGGCAGCCGCGTCGAACCCAGCCGCGCGGGTATGACGGCGAGAATATGGCCGAACGTCGACGGCAAGAAGGGAATCTCCCCCGATAGTGTATCCGTGGCAAATGACCCTTTCGGTGGTTGCGCGGGTGCGGGCCAGGACGGTAGTTTGGTCTGACGGAGAAAGCATGGCTTCCGACACCACCATCAGCCCCAACCTTGAGACGATTCTGCGAGAGCATCGGGTGTTTCCGCCGCCCGAAGACTTCGCGCGCCAGGCTCACATCAGGAGCCTCGCCGAGTATCAGAGAATGTACCAGCGCTCGGTTCGCGATCCCGAAGGCTTCTGGGCCGAGGCCGCCTCGCAGCTCCACTGGTTTGCCCCCTGGAAGAAGGTGTTGGAATGGAACCTTCCCTGGGCGAAGTGGTTCGTCGGCGGCAAAATCAATCTCTGCTACAACTGCGTTGACCGGCACGTGGCGCGCGGACGCGCTGACAAAACGGCCATCTTGTGGGAAGGCGAGCCCGGTGAAATCCGCAAGCTGACATTTCGCGAGCTGCATGCAGAAGTGCAGCGCTTTGCTAATGCCCTTAAGGGGCTGGGGATCAAAAAAGGCGACCGCGTCGCGGTTTACATGGGGATGACGCCCGAGCTGGCCATTGCCGTGCTGGCCTGCGCACGCATCGGCGCGGTGCACTCGGTCATCTTCGGCGGCTTCGCGGCCAACGCGATCATCGACCGCGTGAATGATGCCCAGTGTGTCGCCATCCTCACTCAGGATACGTCCTACCGCCGTGGCAACGAGGTCAAACTCAAGGCCACGGTGGATGAGGCTATCGGCCAGTGCCCCACGGTGAAAAACGTAGTCGTGTATCGGCGCTCCGGCTCGGCGGTCGAGATGAAAGCCGGACGCGATCACTGGTGGCATGACCTGATGGCGAAGGCTGAGGCCGAATGTCCGGCCGAAGAACTCGATTCCGAGGATCCTCTCTACATTCTTTACACCTCAGGAACCACCGGTAAACCGAAGGGCCTGGTGCATACGACGGGAGGTTATTCCGTACAGACGTACCTGACCAGCAAATACATCTTCGATCTGCGCGAGGACGACATTTACTGGTGCACCGCGGACATTGGCTGGGTCACCGGGCATTCTTATGTCGTCTACGGGATCCTGCAAAACGGGGCGACCACGCTGATGTACGAAGGCGCGCCCAACCATCCGCAGCCCGACCGCTTCTGGAAGATCATCGACGACCACAAAGTCACGGTGTTCTACACGGCGCCCACTGCGATCCGCGCGTTCATCAAGTGGGGTGATGAATACCCGGCGAAACATGATATGAGCAGCCTGCGCCTGCTGGGATCGGTGGGCGAGCCCATCAATCCCGAAGCGTGGATCTGGTACCGCGAGGTGATCGGCCGGGGCCGCTGCCCGATCGTGGATACATGGTGGCAGACGGAAACCGGCGCCATCATGATTTCGCCGATTCCTGGAGCCATTGCCGCCAAGCCTGGCTCGGCGACGCGTCCTTTCTTCGGAATTGTGCCTGAGGTTGTTACAAAAGAAGGCCAGCCGGTTCCTGCCGGGCAGGGCGGCCTGCTGGTGATCCGCAAGCCGTGGCCTTCGATGGCCCGCACCATCCACGGCGATCCGGATCGCTATGTGAAGCAGTATTGGTCCGACATTCCTGGCTCGTACTTCACCGGGGATGGCGCCCGCATGGATGAAGACGGTTATTTCTGGCTGATGGGCCGCGTGGACGACGTCATCAACGTGAGCGGGCATCGGCTGGGGACGATGGAAGTGGAATCGGCCTTGGTGGCGCATCCCAAAGTGGCCGAAGCCGCAGTCGTAGGCCGTCCCGATGAGCTGAAAGGCCAGGCGATTGCCGCGTTTGTCACGCTCGACGGCGGATACACCCCGACGAAGGAGATGAAAGAGGAGCTGCGCGCCTGGGTGGCGAAGGAGATCGGCTCGTTGGCGCGCCCCGACGATATTCGCTTTACCGATGCGCTCCCGAAAACCCGTTCCGGGAAAATCATGCGCAGGCTGCTGCGCGAGATGGCGACTCACGGCGAGATCAAGGGCGACGTGACGACGCTCGAAGACTTCAGTGTGATCGCAAAACTTCGCGAGCAGGACGAGTAGCGATCTCGCCATTGGCTGGTGTCCGGCATCCCTGGGTCAGTCGGCTGGGGCTTTCCCCGTGGACTGGCGAGTAATAAAGGTGGGGCAGACCAGAATTGACTGGCCGGGCGGCGGATCGGCGCCTTCGCGGACCAGGCGGAGAAGGCTCATGGCGGCAGTGCGGCCCATTTCATAAAGAGGCTGGCGGACGGTAGTAAGTGCCGGGCGGATGGTCGCGGCTCCTGGAATGTCATCGAAACCCACGACCGAAACGTTGCGCGGCACCACCAGACCGGCTTCATGCAGGGCGGCTATGGCGCCAATGGCTGAAGCGTCGTTAAAGCAGAAGATGGCTGAAAACAGAAGCCCGCGCCCGAGCAGTTCTCTGGTCGCCACGTATCCGGGTTCGGGGCCGGGGGCCATCCCTTCCAGCTGCACCACCAGTTCCGGGCGAACTGCGATACCCAGTGAGTTGCAGACTTTGCGAATAGCATCCCAACGGACCCTGGTATCGGAACTGAAAGTCTGCCCCTTGATGAAGGCGATGCGCCGATGTCCCAGCTCGGCCAGATGGGTCAGGGCGTAGTGCGCAGCCGTCAGGTGATCGAGCTCGATGGAGAGAACGCCACGAATGCGGCGATGACCGGAGACCGCGACGATCGGTACGGGCAGCGGCCCATCCAGCGGGGTATCGACGGCGATGATGCCTTCGACGGCGCGGGAAAGAAGCAGGCGCGGATAGCCTTCCAGCAGCTCGGCGCGATGGCGATGGCTGACGACGAAGTAGAAGAACTTTTCCTGCAGCAGCGCATCCTCGATGCCGCTGAGCACCATGGCCGCGTAGCCTTCGCTGATCTCCGGCACCATGACGCCCACGGTGGAACTTTGCTTTTTACGCAGGCCGCGGGCGAATGCGTTGGGCTGGTAGTTGAGCGAGGCGGCGGCTTCCAGAACCCTTTGCTGAGTGGCAGGAGCGATGCGGTATTCCGCGGCGGCGTGGTTCATAACGCGGGATACGGTGGTAAGCGAGAGCCCCAGGTGCGCAGCCAGCTCCCGGAGGCTGACGCCGTGATGCACACTGGTGCGTGAAGCTGAGGCACGACGGCTCCGCGTTGTCTTCCCCTTCTCGATTGCGTGTTCCTTTCCGATTCGGCCCGGCATGCGGCTGTGGCGCGTGGCCACGATCTACGGATGATCGGCGTGGAAACCCATCTTCTCCAGCGCGGGACGGATTTCCGGATTCGCCATAAAGTTTTTCCAGATCAGGCCAGAGCGCTGGTTTTCGATCATGACTGCCTGGGGAGCCTGGTTGAGCCCCATCGTAATACCGGAGTACCAGTTCACCTGCTCGTTAAAAGCATCGCGGAAGCCGTAAATGCCCCACAGCTGCGCTCCGAGGTCGCGATAGAAGTGCTTCAGCGCGAGCATCGACTGCTCAGGGGTGTACGCGTATGAGCTGATCGCGCCGGTTGGTGCAATAGTACCGTCATCGGTGACGAAGGGTTTGTATTCGTTGTAGCCGTCGGGGCCATCGACGGCGGTGAGGCCCCAGCAGTCGGCGCCATAACCCTTCATATGAAGCGGATTGGCGATGCTGTAGGCCTGGCTGACCAGCGCCTCGTTGCGGTTGTTGACGAAGTAGTCCGTGTACTTGTCACGCAGGTGGTGAGGATCGAAGCCCATGTAGGAGTAGTGGGTGAAAAAAAGTGGACCGGGCGATCCATCGACGTAATTCATGTCGACCTGAATTCCAAAGTAGGTGTGGTGCTCGCCATAACTGTGACCGGTGCCTTCGGCCGTGTAACCGGTGTAGTAGAGGCTGGGAGGAACCGGATGCGTGGGCGAGGCGATGGCTTCGATGTAGGTGATCATCACCTCGTTCCATCCCTGGAGCCGGTTAGCGATGTGGAAGGAGTAATCCGGCGACCAGTGCCAGTAGAGTGCATCGCGGCGCGGGGTTGCCCGAAACCATTCCCAGTCGACGCCCTGCCAGAGCTGGGTGATGCGGTCGTAGAGCTGGCGGCCGGCAATCCCGTCGCTTTTGAAGTACTGGCGTGCGGTCAGCAACCCCTCCATGAGGAATGACGTTTCGACGAGGTCCGCGCCATCGTCATACATGCCGAAGACGGGAAGAGGATGGCCAGTACTGTCGCTGATGAAGTGCGGCCAGGCGCCGTGGAACCGGTCGGCGGTGGAGAGAAAGGCGGTGATCTTGAGCAGCCGGTCGATGGCCTGCTGGTGAGTGATGAAGCCGCGATCGGCTCCGACCACAATGGCCATGACTCCGAAGCCACTGGCGCCGAGAGCCAGAACATCGTCATTGCCGGGGGTGCTCTCGCGGGCCATGCCCGAGCGCGGTCCGGCTGCTTCCCAGTAGTAGCGGAAGGACGCCTCCTCGACCATAGTGAGCAACTCGTCGTCGGTCATGGGGTGCGTGGACGCTGTGGCTGAAATGGAAGGGCGCGATTCATGCAGAGAAGAGGTTCGGGCGGTGACGCGATACGACGCGGTGAAATGCGAGTCGCCGACATAGTCGCAGAAGCGGTTGACGCCGGGGCGCTCGATGCCGACAGGCCGAAACGGCTCGCCCTGCGTAGAGCGGTAGATCACATATTGAGCGAGAGCCGGGTCGGCGACGGGATTCCAGCTGATGTCGATGTGGCGTTCGTAGCCCCTGGCGGAAACTCCCTGGGGGCTGGGCGGGGCGGCCGGATGCGGCGGCGGATCATTTTCGATGCGGACATCGTCGATGTAGAGCGTGTGCGGCACAGCGTCTGAAGCACCCTGGACGAAAACCAGCGTGTTGAGACGATGCGGCTGGAGTGGATGGACCGACGCCGTGCGAAAAGCGGACAACGGAATTCGCAGCCGCGTCCACCTGCCCGGCTCGAGATCGGCGCTGAACCGGCCCAACGGCAAAGGCGAACTAAAGTTGCGTCCCTGATCGCGCAGGGCAAGCTCAGGCAGATCGCGGCCGCGCATGCCGGCGGGCGCGTTGACCCAGAGCCAGAGGTTCGCGCCGGGAAAATCAATGGTCCTGTTGCGCCACTCGTAGAGCTTCACCTCTACCGACCATCCGCCACCGGGGGCGGAGGTCCACTCAAGAGAGAGCGCACTGGGTGCGCTGATGAAGGTAGTGGTTTCGACGGGCAGTTTGCCATCGAGCAGATTCAGAACGCTGGGCGCACTGGCACGGCCGCTCGAGTAAAAGTAGTTGCCAGCAGAAATGCTGTTCTCGAAGAAGATCTGCTGAGAGTAATTCTGGTCGGCGTGCGCGGGCCGCGGGCCAGCCAGCAGAGCAGGAAGCAGCAGGGCAATGATCCGCAGACCCGCGGCTGATCGAACGCGAATGGTCCGTCGTTTCTTGGCGCTCAACCCGGCAAAAGTATTATTTCGCATCGGCGGGAAAGTGCATCACACGGGGAAATATCGGCCGTCGGCACGCACTTGACAGTGCCGTTGGCCGAGTGGTACCAATCTTAGCCGCAGCACAAACGATTGCGCAATGTGCGCAATCGTTTGCAGACGGAAGGCGGATGTTCAGCCGTGGCCTGCCTTCCGCATATCAAAAACGCGGGCACCATGACCACGAGTGTTCTCCCAGTGGACCTCGTGCATATTTTGGGAGGTCAGTCCATATGCAAGCGAATTTGTATCGAGTCCTGCGCCTTGCGCGTCCGGGATTCCCAGGGTTCCGTCCGAATTTCAGCCTTGATCCCGCTGCAGCCGATGCTGGAGTGTTGGCGTCGCGTCGGACAAAGAGCATGGGCATCTGCCTGGCGTTCCTCATGATGTTGCTGGCGCCGGCCGTCTATGCGCAGTTCAATGCGTCTCTGCGCGGAGTCGTTACAGACTCTCAGGGCGCGGTGGTTCCCGGCGCCACAGTCACGCTGGTGAATCAAAGCACCAATGAAAGCATGACCGCAACAACGGACGCGGACGGGAACTACACGTTCAATGCACTGCCGCCGGCGAATTTCTCGCTGACGGTGGAGCACGCCGGATTCAAAAAGAAGGTTATTGGCCAGATCACGATTACCCCCGAGCAGGTCAACACGTTCGACGTGCAGGTGGAAGTTGGCGGGGCTTCGGAGACGGTGACAGTAACAGCCGGCGCCGCGCAGCTGCCTACCGATGACGCGACGCTGAGCTCGACCATCGACAGCAACCAGGTGCAGCACATGCCGTCGTTCAATCGCGACGTCTTCCAGCTGGCGCAGCTTACGCCCGGAGTGTTCGGCAACGGCTCCCAGGGCAGCGGCGGCGGCACCTACAACCTGCCTGGCAATCAGGGGCCCGGCGGAAGCGGTGGCGGGTCTGCCGGAATCTTCCAGACCGAGAACGGACCGCAAATCCAGCCGCGCGGCGGACAGTACGAAACCAACAGCATCAGCGTGGATGGGGTGAGCACCGTGAGCGCGGTGTGGGGCGGAACCTCAGTGATCACGCCCAGCGAGGATTCGGTCGACAGCCTGCACGTGGTGGCCAACAGCTACGACGCGCAGTATGGCCGGTTCACCGGCGCTCAGATGGAAATCACCTCGAAGAGCGGCAGCAACAATCTGCACGGGAGCGCGTTCTTCAAGGCTTCGCGGCCGGGGCTGAATGCGTACCAGCGTTGGAATGGCCCGGGATCGGACAAAGCAGGTGTGGGCACAACCTCCAAGGCAAGGGCGGCCTCCCGGGGCGTGAACCGCTACAACGGCGACTTCAATAACTACGGAGGCAGCCTGGGCGGTCCGTTCTGGAAGAACCACGTTTTTGCATTCTTCAACTGGGAAACCAGCCCGCTGTCTTCGAGCAACACTTCGCAGAACTGGTACGAAACCTCGCAGTTTGACTCGTCTGCGGCGACTTCGGGCAGTATCGCCGCGAAATACCTTTCGTACAAAGGCGAGGGCGTTTCCGCTTCCAGCATGATCGCCCGCACCTGCGCATCAATCGGACTGACGGAAGGAGTGAACTGCAATACGGAGAGCGGTGGCCTGGACGTGGGATCGCCACTGACAACCGGTTTGGGACACCAGGATCTTACCTACGGCGGAAACGCCAATACCCCAGGAGTAGGCGGAGGTCTGGACGGTATCCCTGACATCGCCTATTTCAATACGGTGGATCCCACCAACACAACGCAGATGCAGTACAACGGACGGCTAGACGCGGATATAACCAGCCACGATCGCCTGACTTTCGCGATTTATTGGCAACCGGTTACGACCACCGATTACAACGGACCAACACGCGCCGCAAACCTGTGGCACCACTCTCAGGTGAACGACGCGTCTTCGATCATCTGGATGCATACCTTTTCTCCAACCCTGCTGAACCAGGCGCGCGCCAACGCGGCAGGTTGGCGCTGGAATGAGATTACCAGCAACTCGCAGGAGCCGTTCGGGCTGCCCCAGGACAACATTGGAAACATTGGCAGTGCCACCCCGCAGTTCTTTGGAGCCCCGGGACCGAGCAATTTCGACCAGTGGACTTACACCTACAACGATGTGCTGACCAAAGTGTGGGGACGACACAGCATCAAAGCCGGCGGTGAGCTTACGCGGCTCTACTACCTGAATAACGCAACCTACAGCGCGCGACCGGGCTACAACTTCAATAACCTTTGGGATTTTGCCAACGACGCCCCGTATTTCGAAAGCGGGCAATTCAATCACTCAACCGGTGTGCCGTTTGCCAATCGGGAGGACAACCGGATTAACCTGTGGGGCTTCTTTGTGCAGGACGACTACAAGCTTAGCTCCCACCTCACCGTCAACCTGGGTCTGCGTTGGTCCTACTTTGGCGGCTACTACTCCAAGGAAAACAATCTTGACGTTGTGCAGTTCGGATCGGGCTCCGATCCACTCACGGGGCTGAATGTTCGTGTGGGTGGGAACCTGCAGAATCCAGAGAAGAATAACTGGGGTCCGCAGATCGGCTTTGCGTGGACGCCGCCCATCACCCACGACAAGGCGGTCCTGCGCGGCGGCTTCGGCATCAACTACAACCAGAACGAGATCGCGATCCTGGCCAACGGCACCGGCAATCCGCCCAATGCAGTCAATGCCAGCTTCACCTGCCCCTACCCCTACACAACAGACCCCACCTGCTCGGGGACAGAGATTGTGTATGCAGTCGGCAACACCATCAACTCTCTGTTCAACTACCCGCCAAACCCCAACGCAATTACGAATTTCAACAGCCAGAATCTTCCCCTGAAGGGAACGACCAGCGTTACCGGCTTTCCAGCAACCGCGAAGACCATCATCAACTATCACTATTCTCTGGAAATGGATTACCAGCTTCCATTCAACACGGTGGCAAGCGTCGGCTATCAGGGTGATGAGTTAAGGCACCTGCTGATCCAGAACGAGTGGAATGCGATTGCCGCGCAGGAGGGCCTGGCTCTTAATCCCATCGTCCCCTACTTCGACTTTTATGAGAATTCGGGGAACGGGAACTACAACGGGTTGGTGACCTCGCTGGCCCATAACTTCTCCCACACCTTCCAGCTGGAGGCCATGTACACGTGGAGTAAGGCGATGGATGAGAATTCCGGGCCTTATTCTGAAGATCCTTACCCCTATGACACGCACGCTGCTTATGCGCGGTCCGACTATAACGTCACGAATGCCTTCAAGTTGTTCGGCCTGTGGCAGCCGGTGATTTTCCACGGAAACAATCTTCTGGAAAAGGCTGTGGGCGGATGGTCGCTGAGCGGAATCTTTAATCTCGACAGCGGATTTCCGTGGAACCCGCAGTACAACACCAACGGAATCTATTTCCAGGGCAGCGGGTATGGTTCCATCCGGCCGGCGAAGTACGTCGGAGGAGCGGGCTCCAGCACCGACAACAGCGTGTTCCAGGGGTTCGGCGGCATTAATCCCAATTACAAGGGTGACGGAGCAACATTCTTTGCGGCGCCCACTTACACGCAGGGACCGGCTTTCCCGGCAACTGCACCTGGGCCGGCGCCTGGCATGAAGCGCAACTCCCTGAACGGGCCCGGTTACAACGACCTTGACGGCAGCCTCTCCAAAGCGTTCGGGCTTCCCGATAACAAGATTCTGGGAGAAAACGCGAAATTCGAAGTCCGCGTCGACACCTACAACCTGTTCAACAAGATCAATATCAACACTTCAGCCATCGATACCACTCTGGGGTCGGTCGCTCCCAACGGAACCGTAACGCCGAATGGCGATTTCGGCGTCTCCGGTAACGCGCTGGGTAGCCGCACGGTTCAGTTGCAGGCTCGCTTCAGTTTTTAAGCCTCCCTGAAGCTGGCCGGGGGTGTTCCCTTTGGAACACCCCCTTTTTGTTTCCCGCGTTTAATCACCTACCGCGGGATTGGTAGTTCGATATAGGAGCCAGCATAGATGTGCTGCTCGGCCGGACGATAGTCCGCGGGCTGAGCAGTCATGATATTCGGAACAAACGTTTGTGGGTTGCGGTCGTAGAGCGGGAACCAGCTGCTCTGCACCTGAACCATGATGCGATGGCCTTTGAGGAAGACGTGGTCCGCGGCGTGGAGCGAGAACTTATATGCCTCGGGCGTGTTGGCGGGAATAGCTTCAGGATGTTCGAAGCTGGTCCGGTACCGTCCGCGAAAGATCTCGTCCGCGATCATCAGCTCGTATCCGGCGGGGTTGGCGTTTAGGGCAGGGGTAATGGTCAAACAGGGCGAGGCGGCACAAGCGCCAGGCGCAGCTTGATCTGCGTCTGGAAAAACATCGATAAGCTTCACTACCCAGTCTGAGTCGGTGCCGGAAGTTGACGCCACCAGATCGGCAACAACGTCGCCGGTAATGGTTAAGTCGTGATCGAGGGGCGGAGTAGTCCAGGTAGCAACATCCTTGCGCCCATCGACGAAGCGCTGATCCTGCACCAGCCAGGTGTACCAATGGGAGCCGGGGCCATAAGTGGCCTCGATAGGCCTGCGTCGATAAGGAACAGGATCTGCAGGATCGGAAATATAAGCCTTGAAGGCACTCGGGTCGGAAGGCTTTTCAAAACCAGCCGTGCCATCGGCGCCCAGATATAAACTACGCGGAGTTACATTCTTCGGCGGCCACTGGTCGTAATACATCCACCGCTCAGATCCAGTCTGGTAAGAGGCAGTATTAGCAAGCGAGAAACCGCGCTCGTCTTTGAGATAAAAGGCGAAAAACGGTGCCTGGATGCGCTCGCGGAACTCGTCTCCCACCGGCTCGCCAAAGTTGACCGCGTCGAGATGACGCGTGGTCTGCCACCAGGAGCCGTGACGCCAGGGCCCAAGAATCATGAAGACGCGATGCGCCGGATCGGCCGGTTGGTTGTGGGGTTCAAGGGCGGCGTACTCTGCCTGAGGACCCCAGAGATCTTCCTGATCCCAGAAGCCGCCGACCTCCAGCGTGGGAACGGCGACCGTGCTGAGGTGATTCTCAAGTGCGCGCGATCGCCAGTAATCGTCGTAGGCCGGATGTTCCAGGAAGCCTTTCCAGGTCGGCAGGAGTTCGGGTGGGCCGGGCTTTTTCTCTGTGGATTTGTCGGAAGCTGGATCGAGAGCTGTACCCGACATGACGCCGGAAGCGTGGATCGCCGCGGAGAACGATCCGTACCTGAGCAGATTTGTGTACTCGTCGGGATCGCCCAGCGTCGATTCCTTGTTAGCCTCCATCCCGAGCACATAGTCGTAGCCGTAAGTTTGGCGAAACGCACCGTTGTGGAAGAAGTCGTCCCCGATCCACACATCGGTCATGGGCGCCTGCGGCGAGATGGCTCGGATGGCGGGATGGGGGTCGATACCGGCGGCAGCGGCGAGGAATCCGGGATAGGAGACGCCGAAGACGCCCACGCGGCCGTTGTTGCGAGGAACGTGCTTAAGCAGCCAGGCGACGGTGTCGTATGTATCGGTAGACTCGTCGATGAACTGGGTTGCCTTGACGTCGCTCGAAGGGTGAGCTCGATGATCGAGCATGGGGCGCATCATGACGAACTTGCCTTCGGATTTGTAACGGCCACGGATATTCTCAAAGACGAAGATGTAGCCGCTGCGGGCAAGTTCGGGCGAGGCGGCAACCATCTGATCGGCGCTGTCCCACTCGATGCCGTACGGAGTGCGCTCCAGCAGAAAGGGCAGGGCGTCGTCGGTGTCCGCGGGCCGCATCAGGATGGCGCTGAGGCGCACGCCGTCGCGCATAGGGATCATGAGATCCTCGCGCTTATAGGGGCGGAAGTGGTTGGGGACCGGCTGGGTAGAAATCCGGACCAGGTCCCAGGTGGTCTCGCCGGCGACGCGAACCGAGGCGGGAGCCGAAGAGGAGCCTGGAACAAAGGTATAGTGCAACTGGCCCTTGTCCGGGACGAACACCGTGTCGGATTCGGCATTCAGGCGTGCGCGCGGCATGCGCGGTCCTTCGCAGTAGAGGTGGTCATCCTCACGGAAAAAAGACAGACGCCAGTCCGGGTCGTCGCTGCGGCTGTATTCGCCAACGTAGCTATCCAGAACCGTAGTGGAAACGTGGACGGACTTCTGAGCGTTGACGGCTGAAGCAGCGGCACAAAGAAAAAGCAGGAGGGCAAGGCGGCGCATTCGGCTCTTATAGTAACGCGCGCGAGGAGACCGATGAGGGTCGTCAGGAAGTGCTTTTCGCGAAGTGCCGCGAGCGGCGACAATGGTTGCTGGAATCTGCTGAGAAGGAAGGGCGGGGATATTGAAAATCAGCAAATGGCGAACTGCGTGGATCGTGGGCTGTGTGGCACTGTTGGCGGGAGTGGTGATCGCGGGGCGAGGTCAACAGGCCGGCGGCGCGCCGCAGCAGGTCGGGATGGCCAGCGGCGAACAGCACCAGGCCGTATACGACGCCGAGCACAGGGTGATCACCGCCGGCGGGTTCGTGAAGACCGGACCGGTCGTGTTTGAAGACATTGCAAAGGCGGCAGGGCTGACGACGTGGCATCACACCGCGGGCACGCCGGATAAACCTTACATCGTGGAGGCCAAGGGACCCGGCGTTTGCCTGATCGACTACGACAACGATGGATGGCTCGACATCTATTTCGTCAACGGCTCTACGCTGGACGCGATGAACGGGAAGGCGGCTGCACCGAAGGCGGCGCTCTTCCACAACAACCACGACGGCACATTCACCGATGTGACAGAGAAGGCCGGCGTGGCCAACGAGCGCTGGGGATATGGCTGCGCGGTAGCCGACTATAACAACGACGGCTGGCCTGACCTGTATGTGACCAACTACGGAAAGAACCGGCTCTACCGCAACAATCACGATGGGACCTTCACCGACGTGGCCGAGCGGGCGAAGGTCGATCTGGGAACGTGGTCGACGGGGGCGACGTTTGGCGACTACGACGGAGACGGGCAGCTGGACCTGTTCGTCGCGGGCTACATCGCCTTCGATTTCGTCCACCCGCCGGTTTCAGGATCGCGGACGGTGAACTATGCCAACTGCGCCTACCGCGGCGTGGAGACGATGTGCGGGCCGCGCGGCTTGCCCGGCGAGCGCGATCATCTGTTCCACAACAACGGCGATGGCACCTTCACCGACGTCAGCGAGAAGCTGGGCGTTGAAAACAAGACTGGCTACTACGGGCTGGGCGCGCTATTCGTCGACGTAAACAACGACGGTAAACCGGACCTGATTGTGGCCAACGATTCGACGCCGAATTATCTCTACCTTAATAAGGGCAACGGGACGTTTGAGGACGACAGCTATCTGAGCGGCTTTGCGCTGAACGCCGATGGGCGCGAGGCGGCCAACATGGGCCTCGCGGCCGGCGATTACGAGAACAATGGGCACGAGTCGATCGTGAGCACCACCTTCGCCGACGATTACGACATCCTCTTTCAGAACGACGGCAAAGGGAACTTCACCGATGTGAGCTATCAGGCGGGCATCGCGGCGCCGACCATTCCGTTCGTGAGTTTCGGCGATGGCTTCCTGGATTACGACAACGATGGATGGAAGGATTTGTTCATCGCCAACGGGCACGTGTATCCGGTCGTGGATCAACATCCGGAGTGGGGCACGACCTATGCGGAGCGCCCGCTGCTGTTTCACAACCTGAAGAACGGAAAATTTGAGTTGGTCCCTGCAGTCGAAGGAACGGGGCTGGCAGTAGTGACGGTGGGCCGCGGCGTCGCGTTCGGCGACTTATTCAATGACGGGAAGATCGACGCGGTGATGAACAACATGGACGGCGTCCCCGTGCTGGAGCGGAATGTGAATCCCGACCATCACCACTGGGTAGAATTGAAGCTCGTTGGCGGACTGAAAAGTCCGCGCGATGCTGTGGGAGCGACCGTATATCTGACGGTGGGCGGTATGCGCCTACGCGATGATGTGTTGAGCGGCGGAAGCTATTTGTCGTCCAATGATCCGCGCGTGCACTTTGGGCTCGGCGATGCTACCGAGGTGGACGGCGTGGAAATCCACTGGCCGGATGGAAAGCTGGAGAAGCTGACGCTGCCGGGTGTAGACCACATCTATACGGTGGAAGAGGGAAAGGGAGTGGCCGTCCAGGCGTCCGCGCCCTCACCAGCGATGGGAAGTAGTCACCCGAAATAATGCCGAGTTATGACACCTGCGCCTTGGCTACGAACAACTGCTTGAAATAGCCGCGATAGGCGTAGAGCAGGAAAAGCTCGAGCACCGCGATGACGAGGCCACTGCCAAGGGCCATTGGATAAAAAAGCAAACCGAAGAGCAGGATGTTGACGATGATGGGGGCCAGCAGCGTCAGGCCGAGGGGCACAAAGCGGCCAAAAAGAAGAAGCAGGCCGCCAACAGATTCAAGAACTCCGACGACGGTCATCCAGTGGTGATGCACCATCAGAAGGGACCAGGCGCCGGCGTCGGCCGGCGGCATGGTTGCCGGGATGAACATATAGAGCTTGTTCAACCCAAATACCAGGAATACAAGTCCCATCAGGATGCGGCAGATCAGGGCTGCGATTTTCATGCGTTCACCTTGAGGTTATCGGTTTGTCGGGGGTTAGTTGATTTTTCGATGATGCAGATCGAGCAAGGATTCGCGCTTTTCGATGGATGCATTCGAGGTGACTTCTTTGGTTGGTCATTCTGCGGATTTCGGTGGGCCGTTGGCCTGGGTGGTCAGCTGACGGATGATGTCCAGTTCCCTCTGCCGGTAAGGCTTGCCGTCGGGGGTGAAGATGTCGTGGTGCCAGACTGAGGGCTGCTCCAGCGTGTAGGGC
This sequence comes from uncultured Acidobacteriaceae bacterium, assembly GCA_963788905.1. Classification (GTDB taxonomy): domain Bacteria; phylum Acidobacteriota; class Terriglobia; order Terriglobales; family Acidobacteriaceae; genus Palsa-343. The sequence goes on along the minus strand of CAWBIO010000005.1, from coordinate 246,631 downwards.
CGCGTCCACGAGTCCCACGGAAGCCAGGTTTGGGTTTTGCCCTGCACGAATCCCCAGTTGATCGCGGCAACACGATATTTGAGGGCCAGCGGCAGGATCGTGTCGAATGTGCTGCCGTTGCCACGGGCCATGTACTCCGTACAGAAGATGGGGCGGTGGTACTGTTCGAGCAGCACGACGTGCGCCTCGAAATCCTCCGGCCAGCCGTAATTGTGGAACGAGAGCACATCGGATTTCTCCACCTGGATGCGCTGGATCGCCGTGAGGGTCTTGAGCGAGGTCCAGTCGCCCTGCCACAGGCCACTGGTGAGTGGCTGTGTGGGATTCGCGTCACGCGCCCAGTCGAACACTTTGGGCAGAAGCTTTTCGACGAGCGCCTGCTTGTTGGTCACCTCGCCGGCCATGTAGCTGGGATCGTTGCCGTTGTCGGGCTCGTTCCACAAGTCCCAGGCAAGAACGCGCGGGTCACTGGCGTAAGCGCTGACGACGCCCTTCACATAAGCTTCGAGACGCGGGTACTGCCCTGGATCGGACAGCGCGCTGCGCCCCGGGCTCTGCACCCAGCCCGAATTGTGCACCCCGGGAATGGGTGGATGTTGGGGTCCGAGTTTGGGGTCTGGATCCCAAACCGAGTCGAAGAAGACCAGGATCGGCCGAATGTGATGTTTCGCGCAGATCGCAAGAAATGTATCGATGCGTTTGCGGAACCCCTCGGGATCCTGTTGCCACACCAGATCGTGGAGGAAGACGCGCATGGTGTTCATGCCGATCGCCTCAGCCCAGCCAAGCTCCACGTCGATGCGCTGGGGGTCGAAAGTGTCCGCCTGCCACATCTCCAGTTGATTGATGGCGTAGGAAGGGATGTAATCGCTGCCGACCAGCCAGGGCTGGCGAGCATACCAGGCGTTAGCCTCGTCTTCGCTCCAGCGTTCGTGGGATTTGGCAGAGGCGGTCAGCGCCGAGCAGACGAGGGCTGCAATAGCAATGCGAGTGAGCAGGCGGGACTTCATCGCGAACAGGGTACAGCAAGAGCCGGGCTGAGTGATTTCGCACGACGAAAGTGACAGCGCGCTGACAGAAGACCGTAGTCAGGTCAACGCCCCGGTGTAAGCGCAAAAAAACGCGTTTTTGCCCGGAAATGGCCTCCTGCTGTTTTTAGTGGCTTTTTTCGCCGGAGCAAATCGAATATAACGGTTCCGACGCGTCTTCTATGAACATTAAAGAAGTTGCTCGCCTGGCGAAGGTTTCTACCGCGACTGTGTCGCGCACGATCAATGGATCGGACAAAGTGACGCCGGAGACCAGGGATCGTGTGCGGCGGGCGATCGAGCAGCTCGGTTTTTATCCCAATACCTGGGCGCGTGCTCTGGGGTCGGGGCGCAGCAGCCTCTACGGCCTCATCATCTCCGATATCACAAACCCTTTCTTCCCCGAGCTCGTGAAGAGCTTCGAGGACATCGCGGTGCAGAACGGCCAGGATGTGCTGGTGGCCAACACCAATTACGATCCAGCGCGCATGGAGCTGTGCGTGCGCCGGATGCTGCAGCGCAAAGTCGATGGCGTAGCCATGATGACATCGGAGATGGAGCCCCGGCTCATCACGGAATTCCAGAGCCGGGACATTCCCCTGGTGTTTCTTGACACCGGGACCGCGCAGAAGCTGACCAGCAACATTGTGGTGGATTATGAGTCCGGCGTGGACGCGGCCGTGGAGCACATTGTTGGGCTGGGGCACACGGAGATTGCTTTCATCTCCGGGCCGATGACGCTGCGGTCGGCCATGATCCGGCGAGAGGCCTTCATTGGATGCCTGAAGCGCAGAGGGATGGGCGCGGGGCTGATGGAGGAAGGCAACCATCAGGTGGGCGGCGGCCACGAGGCGATGGCGCGGCTGCTGGACGGCAAGAAACGGCCCACTGCCGTCCTGTCTTCGAACGACATGACCGCCATCGGCGCCCTCGGCGCTATTCACGAGCGGGGACTCCGAGTTCCGGAGGACATTTCCCTGGTCGGCTTCGACGATATCCAGATCAGCGCCTTCACCCAGCCGGCGCTCACCACCGTAAGGCTGTCGCGGGAGGAGATTGCGCGCGTGGCCTTCCGCGCGCTCTACAACGTGCGTCAGGACGGCGGCAAAGGCGCGGAGTACAGAGTGGCCGCGACGCTGGTCCTGCGCGGATCGACCGGCCCGGTGGCGGGCAGCGCGGCAACGAGATGGGAAGAGACCAGGGTCGCCTGGCAACCGCGCTGATCCGGCGGTTTACTGTACTTCGCCTGAAGGACGCAGGCGCTTGAGCTCCAGCGCGCAGGCCAGAGAGTTAAGAACGGCGAAGCGCAGGTTGTCGAGTCCGGCCCAGATCCAGAAGCGGGTGGCTTCCTGTTCTTTCGTGTTGTGAGGCCGTACCCGGACAAGAATGTTTGCCTGGCCCGCCACAGTGAGATTCGTGGGCGGATCGGATTCCGCCGTGACAATTTCCACGTGCTCCCCGGCCAGTGCAGCTTCCATCTGATCGAGCGACGTGGGGTTGGCGATCTCCACGGCCAGCGAGATGCCGTACCCGTGGAAAACCGGCGTATGCACCAGTTGCACCGCCGCTTCGGGCAGCCGGCCTGCCGAGAGCAGCGAAAAATGCCGCCGGATGCGTGACTCGCTGGAAGCCAGGTTCACCGCTGCCGACTCCCCGAACGTCGGCGTTATGTTAAAGGCCACCTGTGTGTCGTACACCAGTCGCGGTAGCTCCTGGAAACTGAGCAGCTTCACCGTCTGTTGGTGGAGCTCGTCCATGGCGGCGCGTCCATATTCCGAAGCCGGCTCAAGCACCGTTGCCGAGGCGTTGCGAACCGGCGTGCTCTGGCTCAGGCGGCCCAGCAGAATCGCCAGGGAAACGGCCACCGGATGCGCAGGCACGATGGCCGGCGTCTCCAGACCGGGCGCGTCCGGAGCAGGCACCGGCTGCAGCTCATCTTCGGCCCACGGTGCGCGCACCAGCACGCCCCGCTTGCCTTCCAGCGCGCCCGAAAGATCGACGATGCTGGCTCCCGCGCGGCTGGCGCTCTCCCAGTGTTTGAGCGTCAGCGCCTGATCGCCTGCGAAAAAGACGAAGTCGACGTTTTTGAAAGAGCCCGGTTCGATGCGCTGGATGAAGGTCACTTCGTCGCCCACGGCCTCGACGGTGCCGAGCGCGGCTTCATCATCCATCAGCAGGAAATCCGCGCCTCCAAATGGCGAGTCCGCGAGCGCATCGCTGAGCTCCTTACCGCGGAGCGATCCCGCGCCCACAATGGCGATTTTTGGCTGGTCTGTCATCCGATGGGACCTTGTGACGAAGGCAATGGGTTGCGGCTGGGCTGATGGTGGCGGCGCGAGGAATAGGCCAGACGCGCCAACACCCCGGAAAACATATAAACGAAGGCAAGCAGCAGCAGCACCACGCGGGAGAAGTAGACCAGCAGATAGATGCTGACGCCGAGAAGAACGATCCACCGGAACGGCTGCCGCCCGGTGAGATTAATTTCCTTACCGCTCCAGAAGCGCCACGTGCTGACCATGAGGAACCCGATGAACGCTACCAGAAGTCCCCAGATAATGGCCAACCACCAGGCAAAGATCGGCAGGCCGATGAAGCCGTGAACGACCGCGACCACGATGCCGGCTCCGGCAGGGATGGGCATCCCCACGAAGTATTTCCGTCCCGGACGCCCGGGATTCTTGGGCGTGGGATTGATGCTGATGTTGAAGCGTGCCAGCCGGCTCGCTCCGCACAGCAGAAACAGGAAGCAGACCAGAGCGCCGAACTGTACCAGCTTCACGCGCAGGTCGTGGTGCATGGTCCACGGCAGGGAGCGAAAGCCCCACGCAAAGGCCAGAATGCTGGGCGCGACGCCGAAAGTGATGACGTCGGCCAGCGAGTCAAGCTCGCGGCCGAATTCACTCTCGGTGTTGGTAATTCGCGCGATGCGCCCATCCAGCGCGTCAAACGGAATCGCCAGACCGATGGCCAGCGCGGCGTAGTCAAAGTGATGCGGCTGCAGCGCCGAGCCTTCAAGACTCTGCGTGATGGCAAAAAAGCCTGCCGCGATGTTCACGGCGGTGAACATGGAGGGCAGCAGGAACATGCCGCGGCCGCGGCGCGGCCGGGGTGCATGGCCGCGAAAGCCGCCTGGACCACTGGGGCGCAGGAAAGGCTGCGACTCGCTGCTCATACCAGCATCTCCGCGCCAACCGCGGCCAGCATTGGGTCCGATTCCGAACGCGGGATGCGCGCCACGACGCTGGCTCCGCCGCGCACCCGATCGCCGCGTTTCACCAGGGCCTCCGCGTTGCCGGGCAGCACAATGTCGGTGCGAGAGCCGAACTTGATCAGGCCAACGCGCTCGCCACGCTCCAGATAGTCGCCCACCCGCTTGGTGAAGACAATCCGCCGCGCCAGCAGGCCCGCAATCTGTACGAACGAAACCTGGTACCCCTCAACGCAGTCGACCACAGCCAGGTTCTGCTCATTCACCTCAGAGCAGGCGGGGTTGAGGGCATTCAGGTACTTGCCCTTGCGATAGGTCACTTCGCGCACGATTCCTTCCACCGGAGAACGGTTCACGTGAACATCAAAAACGCTCAGGAAGATGCTCATGCGCAGCCGTTCTCCTTCAGGGGTACGGATGCGCGCCACTTCGGTGACTTTGCCGTCAGTCTGGCGCCACAACGAGGCCTCGCTCCGGCGGAATCGTCCGGTTCGGGTCGCGGAAAAACCACAGGAAAAATGCCGCGAAGACCAGGGGCAGAATGGCCCAGCCCCAGGCGCGCGTAAACAGCCAGAGAATCGCGGCCACGGCTGCGAGGCCAAGCCCGTAGAAATATCCGTCACGCACCATGAGCAGAAATCAGGAAAGCGGAATCCGCCGGACGTATGCCGTAGACGCGGCGATCGGGTCTGAGCCGGGCAGAAATAACACGCAGGACCTCGACCGGCACGGGAACCGAGCGAAACGTTCGCCCGAAGGTCTTCCTCATTCTATGGCCGATGCGCTGAAACAAAAAGGGGTTTGGGAATGATTGATGAATGGCAGGATTTTCCGAAGAGACGTATACACCGGTCGCTTGAGCGATGGCGGACCGTCGCAGAACACCGGGAAAACAGGAGTGCGCGGACCTCTGTCAGGCGGCGCTGAACGCGCGGGTCTGACTCCTGACCAGCGTCAACTGGTCTTTGATATGCAGTTTGAGCTTCTTCAGGCGAACTTCCTCGAGTTGCTCATCCTCTGATAGCCAGGGCTTTTGAAGCAGGGTTTCGAGCTTCTCCGAATAGTGACGATGTTCTTCTTCCAGACGCCTTATTGCTTCACTATTCGGCTGGCCGTTCGCTTCCAGGTCCATAGACGACACCTCCGCTGCGGAATCTTCCCCGGCGGAGCCGCGGCTAACGTCGTGGTTCGAGCCGGGCGAATTGGCTCACTACAAAAGTGAGACGTACCACGCTAGCACCCGGGCAGCCTCGCCTTCAATCCCTTTTACGGTGGAAATTCACTGTTGGGTTCGCCGGCGGTAACCGGTGTGCCCAGGACCAGGGCATCTTCTTCCGGATCAGCGTAATAGCCCGTCCGGCGCCCTTCGGGCTCAAGGCCGAGCCGCAGGTAAAGGGCAATGGCGGCAGCGTTGCCCGCCCTCACTTCCAGAGAGAAACGACGCCCGCCGTTTTGCCGCACCCAGCCGAGCATGTCCCGCACCAGCGTGGTGGCAATGCCCCGTCGTCGAGCCGAAGGATCGACCGCGACCGATTCCAGCTGGCAAAGGTTCTCCTCGCCGTCGACCAGCAGTGTGGCCGCCGCGAATCCGAGGATCTTGCCCTCACCCTCCGCCACCACGGCCCTTCGGAAGATCGGCGGCTCCGGCGTCGCCTGAAGATACGCCGCCCAGGCCTCCGGCTGCCATTGCGGCGCTTCCGGTGAGGCCTTGGCAATGGCGCGGACCTGGTCGAGGTCCGAGTGCCGCATGGGGCGAATCGTGAAGGCCCCTGATGTGATGCTCATGGATGTGAGGCGGCGGGTTTAGCAGCCCGCGTGGGCCGCGGCGGAGCGCCCGGCGCGGAGAAGATTTCGGCGTCCGAACGGCGGATGTAATTGCCGTCGAGCGTCAGAGGGTCGTCGAAGTCGCCTGCGGCAAAGCGTGCAAGGCCGAACCGGATTGCATTCTCGGCAGTCGGCGGCTCGACCAGGGTCGCTTCGGGAGCGAGGCCGAGGAGTGAAACTTCGCAAATGGCGAGCTGCGGACCGAGCGCGTGGGCGCGGACAACGAAAGCTTCCCGGGCGAGCAGCGATTCGGCGGCCTGGGATCCGTCTCGGTAGTAGAACTCCTGGCGGCTGGCATCAAGAGCCGCGGCGCTCGTGCCCGCCTTGTGCGCGAGAACCGCCAGCCGCGAGACCGCCAGGATCGGGATCGAGTGAACCTCCGCCAGGCCTTTTGCCGTGGCCAGTCCAATGCGGATTCCGGTGAAAGATCCCGGCCCGCTGGTGACGACAATGGCTGCAAGTGCACTGAGGCTGACGTTCTGATCCTCCAACAGATTCCGGATCGCAGGCACGAGCTGCGCGGAGTAGGTCTTGCCCGCCAGTTCGGTTTGGCCCAGAAGGACGATTTTTTCCGACTTTCCTTCGAGCCGGGCCAGCGCCACGCTCCCGCTCGGCCCGCACGTGTCAATCCCGAGCAGCAGCATCAGACGTCGCTCACCGCGTCCTGACATATTTCCAGCAAAACCCCACCTGCGCTCGACGGATGAACAAAGAAGTACAAATGCCCTTCCGCGCCGACCTGAATGTCTTCCGAGATCAGCCGCGCACCCTGGGCTTTCAGCGTTTCCAGCGTCCCGGAGATGTCTTCAACGTGCACCGCGATGTGGTGCAGGCCTTCGCCGCGCTTGGCCAGGAATTTTCCAATCGGCGAATCCGCCGCAGTCGGCTCGAGCAACTCGATGCGCGCGTCACCGGCAGGAATCATAGCGGTGCGAACCCGCTCCTGTTCGACCGTCTCCTCGTGAACGACGAGGAGGCCGAGCGACTCGTAAAGCTTTCGCGCCTCCGCAATGCTGCGGACGGCGATGCCGATGTGATCCAGTTCGGGCATAAGAGCAGGTTACAGGTTACAGCGCTCAGTGTTCAGCGTTTAGCTGGGTGGAACCATGGGTCAGGACGAGTTGTCCTGGGCGAACTCCGTGAGCTGGCGACGAGTTGCCAGGGGTGAGCGCACGCCTCTCCCGCCAACCGCCGTTTTTAACTGACCGCTTTTTAGCTATCCGGCCCTTAGCTGTCGGCTTTTTCGCTATTCCCGCTTTTGTGGAAAAACTGTCAAGAGGCGAGCCCCAAAACCGAAGTAATGGCCCCTCATTCCACACGGCTTCCACGCCAAACCACCTCAACAAAGTTGGCGCGATTTCACCTCAAACTTGGTATTCTAAAAATAAAGGGGATTTTTAAAAAAGCCTGCCCAAACGGCAGGCTTTCGCGCTTGATGCACCGGGGGTAACCTGTAACCTGCGGCCCATAGCCCGCAACCCGCTGCATCGGCGGATGTATTTTGGATTGTGTGAGATGAGCCTTTTCTATTTTGTATTCAAACGGCTGAAGGAAAATGATTTCAAAATGCCATTTAACTCCAATAAAAAGAATGAGATGCAAGCTAACCACTTAGGAATCAATCAGATAAAGCACCGGGCAAACGTGCAAAGCTAATGGAATCAGACGCTTACAGCTTATTGGCTCCACACCCCGGGGCGAGCCCTCAGACGCTCGTCGCCCGCCTCCGCCAAGGCGACACCCGCGCTCTCGCCCGCGCCATCTCGCTCGTCGAAAACGATGCGCCGGAAGCGCCCGCCGTGCTCTCCCTGTGCTTTCCCCACACCGGCCGCGCACTCCGCATCGGCATCACCGGCGCACCCGGAGCCGGCAAAAGCACCCTCGTCGACCGCCTTGCCCAGGCTTTTCGCCACGCCGACAAAACGGTCGGCATGATCGCCGTCGACCCCACCAGTCCTTTTACCGGCGGCGCCCTGCTCGGCGACCGCATCCGCCTCCGCGAACACGCCAGCGACCCTGGCTTCTACGCCCGCTCCATGGCCACCCGCGGTTCTCTCGGTGGACTCGCGCTCTCGACCGCCGATGTCGCCCTAGTCCTCGAAGCCAGCGGCAAAGACGTGCTCCTCATCGAAACCGTCGGCGTCGGCCAGGATGAAATCGAAATCGCCCGCCTCGCCGACATCACTCTCGTTGTCCTCGTTCCCGGCATGGGCGACGATGTCCAGTCGCTCAAGGCCGGCGTCATGGAAATCGCCGACATCTTTGTCGTGAACAAGTCGGACCGCGAAGGCGCCGACCGCGTCGAGCAGGAAATCCGCTCTCTGCAATCCCTGGCCGCCGATCATCCTGAGCGCGTTCCGCCCGTCGTCCGCACCATCGCCACCACCGGCGAGGGCGTGACTGAGCTCTACGCCGCCATCAACGAAATGCAACAGTGGCTGTTACAGAATCGCCATCTCGCCGCTCGCCGTACCCAGCACTGGCAGCGCCGCCTCGACGCCATGCTCCGCACCGAGCTCATGCGCCGCGCCCGCCAGAACGGATTCGACTCCAGCGTCCTTCAGTTCCACGCCGCCCGCATCGCCTCCGGCCAGCAGGACCCCTGGCAGCTCGTCGCCCAGCTCACCGAAAAGGTCTTCGCTCCCGGCAGCTCCACGTGAGCGTTTGCCCGCGACGGCCACGCGCTCAGCCTCTGGATGGATGGACTTTTAATATCTCTCTGCCGATGACCATGCGCTGGATTTCGCTGGTGCCTTCGCCGATGGTGCAGAGTTTGACGTCGCGGTAGAACTTCTCGACTGGGTAGTCCTTGATGAAGCCGTAGCCGCCGTGGAGCTGGACGGCTTCATTGCAGATTTTGACGGCGACCTCAGATGCGTAGAGTTTCGCCATGGCGGATTCCTGGGTGACGCGGTGGCCGGCGTCTTTGAGCACGGCTGCGCGCAGGGTGAGGAGGCGGGCGGCGTCGAGTTCGGTGGCCATGTCGGCCAGCTTCCACTGGATTCCCTGGAATTCGGCGATGGCTTTGCCGAACTGGCGGCGGTGCTTGACGTATTTCACGCTGGCGTCGAGGGCGCCGCGTCCGATGCCCAGTGACAGCGCCGCGATGGAGATGCGGCCGCCGTCAAGGGTGCGCATGGCGTCGATGAAACCTTCGCCCTCTTTGCCCAGAAGGTTTTCGGCGGGGATGGCGCAGTCTTCGAAGATGAGTTCGCTGGTGTCGGAGGCGCGGAGGCCGAGCTTATTTTCTTTTTTGCCGGCGCGGAAGCCGGGCGTGCCTTTTTCGACGATGAAGGCGGAGAGGCCGTGGGTGCCTTCCTCTTTATTTGTAACCGCGATGATGACAGATACGTCGGCGTAGTGGCCGTTGGTGATGAAGGTCTTGGTGCCGTTGAGGATCCAGCTGGTCGCCTTTGCGGATGGCGGTGGTGCGGGCGGCGGAAGCATCGGAGCCGGAGCCGGGCTCGGTTAGACCCCAGGCGCCGAGATGCTGGCCGGTGGTGAGTTTGGGGAGGTAGCGCTTTTTCTGGCCTTCGGAGCCGGCGAGGAAGATGTGGTTGGTGCAGAGGGAATTGTGCGCGGCAACGATGATACCGATGGAGCCGTCGACGGCGGAGAGCTCTTCGATGGCGAGCATGTAGTCGACGTAGCCGAGGCCTGCGCCGCCGTATTCGGGCGGGAAGATGACGCCGAGGAGGCCCATTTGGCCGAGCTGCTTGACGACATCCATGGGGAACTCGGAAGCCTCGTCCCAGCGGAGGACGTTGGGGGCGATTTCGCGGGCGGCAAAGTCGCGGATTTCGCGGCGGAGGGCCTCCTGGTCTTCGGTGAGGGTGAAGGGGAAGGTGGAGTGCTGGAGGTCGGGGGCGGTTTGGGCGGTGGTGGTCATGAGGGCTCGCGGGAGGAGATGAAAACGGGTCAGAGTAGCAGAGTTGGAGGCATTTGTCGCGCCACGGGATGGATAATATGGCCATTGATATGGAGACGAACGAGAAAGAAAAACGGGACGATTACAACGCGAAGCTCGAGGCATTGAGGCGCGCGATCGATGAGGGTGATGCCAGCGGTATCGCCAGAGGCGATGTGTTTGCGCGGGTTGGGAAGAAACTGGGACTTCCAAAGCGTGTGCGTAGAGGCACCGGCGGCGCGCGTGATCCTCGGCACGACTAGCGTCACGAACCGCAGATCTTTCCGTCTCGCGAGGCTCGACGTCAGGATGACGGCAAGGAGGGGCGGGCGCGGCGCGAAGCGCGGATGCCAGGACGGCCAGTCCTAGCGCAGGCTGGCTGGGGGTGAGGTGACGGCTTCGAGTTGTTTGAAGGCCGGCTCGGGGAGTTTGAGCGCGGCGGCGGCGATGTTTTCCTCGACGTGCTTCGGCGATGAGGTGCCGGGGATGGGCAGCATGACGGCGGAGCGGCGCAGGAGCCAGGCGAGGGCGACCTGGAGCGGGGAGGCGTGGAGTTCTTTGGCCCACTTTTCGAGGAGCTCGTGGGCGGCGGAGCGCACCTGGCCGAGCGGCGCCCAGGGAATGAAGGCGATGCCGTTCTGCTCGCAGTGGTCGAGGAGGAAGTCCCACTCGCGATCGGCGAAGCTGTAGCGGTTCTGGACAGAGACGATCTGGGTGATTTTGCGGGCGCGCTCGACGTGTTCCATGGTCACGTTGGAGAGGGCGACGTGGCGGATCTTGCCCTGCTCACGAAGTTTTTCGAGGGTATCAACCGAAGCGTCAAAGCTGACGGCGGGGTCGGGGATGTGGAGCTGATAGACGTCGATGCGGTCGAGCTTGAGGCGGCGGAGGCTGCCGTCGACGGCTTCTTCGAGGTGTTTGGGGCTGGCGTTGTGGATCCACTGGCCGGGGCCGACGCGCTCCCATCCGCCCTTGGTGGCGATGACGAGGCCGTTGGGGTAGGGGTGGAGGGCTTCGGCGATGAGTTCTTCGCTGACGTTGGGACCGTAGGAGTCGGCGGTGTCGATGAAGTTGACGCCGAGCTCGACGGCGCGGCGGAGGGTCGCGAGGGCGCCGGGCTTGTCTTTGGGCGGCCCCCAGATGCCCTGGCCCGTGATGCGCATGGCTCCGTAGCCGAGGCGGTGGACGGTGAGGTCGCCGAGGTTGACGGTTCCGGCGGAGGCGGCGTTCGGGGTGGCGGTTTCGGTGGGCATAAGTACAGGATTCAGGTTACAGGTTACAGGTTGCAGAGGACTGGCCCCATTCGACTCGGTCGCGCGACGACCTCGCTCAGGGCAGGCTAACTGCCAGGCGGGCGCGCTTCGCGCAATACGCCAATTCATTCAGCGATCAGTATCGATGGGTTTGTCGGGTTGGGAGTTGTAGATTTCTTCGACGCGCTGGAGGGTGTCGATTTCGTCGACGGGCTTGTCGTGCCTGATTCGCAAAATGCGGGGAAAGCGAAGGGCGAAACCGCTCGAGTGGCGGGAGGAGCGCATGACGTTGTTGAAGGCGACTTCGAGGACCACGGTGGGCTCGACGGTGCGGAAGTGGCCGTGGTCTTCGAGGGTGTGGGCCTTGAAGAAGGCGGTGTAATCGGCGATTTCCTGGTCGGTGAGTCCGGAGTAGGCTTTGCCAACGTTTTTGAGCGCGAGGGTGGAGTCGGGTTCGTCGGGATCGCGAATGGCGAAGGTGTAGTCGGAGAGAACCTGGGCGCGTCGGCCGTTGCCGTATTCGACACCGGTGACGACGACGTCGAGGGTGGCGAGTTCGCGCTTGAGCTTTAGCCAGGCGAGTCCGCGTCGGCCAGGCTGGTAGGTGGAAGCCAGAGACTTGATCATGACGCCTTCGTTGCCGCGGGCGCGGGCGTCGAGGTAAGCCTGATCAAGCTGTGCGGCATTTTCAAGAGGCGTGGTGGGAGCGAGGATGAGGCGGGCCTTCTCGGCGCGAGCCTGCTCTGTTGGCGCTTCGAAAAGATGGGACTGCCCGGGCGCCTGGGTGAGTGCAGTGGTGGGCGACCAGCGGGCGCAGAAGTCTTCGAGGGCGGCGCGACGGTGGGCGAGTGGTTCATCCAGCAGCAGTTCAGAGCCGCGGTAGAGGATGTCGAAGACGATGAGGACGGCGGGGATGTCGCGGAGCATTTCGGGCGAGACGCGTTTGCGGCCGAGGCGCTGCTGGAGCGAGGAGAACGAGAGTGCGCGCTGGGTCGACGGGTTCCAGGCGAGGATTTCGCCGTCGAGGATAGCGGGCTCCTGGATGGCGGAGAAGGCGTGGACGAGGTCGGGGAAAGATTCGCTGAGGTCGTCGCGATTGCGGGAGTAGAGGGCGCTGCGACTGCGGTCAACGTGCAATTGGGCGCGGATGCCGTCGTATTTGTCTTCTAACTGAGCGGCGCGCAGAGCATTGGTTGTGTCGCCGGTCTCGGCCTGGATCTCTTCGGTGAAGCGGGCAATGGCCTCTTCGGTGGACTGGACGGGGCTGGCGAGCATGAATCCTATGGGGTGGAAGAGCTTCATGCGGGCCTCGTCGAGCTGGCCTTGCGCCGCGAGGGCGATGACCTCAGGGAGGGATCCGAGGAGCATATCGGCACGGCGAACCGCCGCGGCGTGAGCGGTGAATTTAGAAGTGGCCGAAGGCCAGGCTTCGGCGATGGCTTCTTCGACGAGGGATTGTTTAACGCCGGTGCGCATGTCGCCTGTGGCGAGCTTGATGATGTACTTGGCTTCGTCGGGAGTGGCGCGGGAGAGGAGCTCGAGCAGGAGACCGAGTTTGGGCGCTGGGCCGCGAGCTTCGGCGAGAGCGGCGAACGAGGATTCAATGTCGGCGAGGGTAAGCGTGGCGGTTGTGGGGGCGTGGCCGTAGAGAAGGTCGGCGGCGGCGGCGCCGAAGTCGCCGTGACGGCGGTAGGCGGCGCCTATGGCTTGCTGATTCGCGTGTGATAACTCAGAGACGGCTTTCGAGAGCAGCGAGCCGCCGATGTTCAGGACGCGGGCGTCGGTTTCGGGGAAGGGTGTGCCGGAGAGCCAGAGGGCGGCGCGGCCAGCGTCTTCTACGGACAGGGATTTGAGATAGTCGGCGATGAAGGCGCGCTTCTCGAGCTTCTTCGTGGTGGCGGCGAGGGCGTCACAGAGCTCGGCGAAGTGGAGGAAGAGAGACATCGACAGCAGGGTACAGGGCGCAGGGTGCAGGGTACAGAGGCGCTCGGGGTTCGGCGTTGTTTGCAAGCTGGGTCCTTCTGTGTAGCTCCTACATCGAATGGAAGTAAAATGAAAGTGATGCGGCGGATGTTTCCCATCGGCGTCCTTCTTTAGCGGCCCCCAGCCGCTTACGCGACAGCTGCGTTTTTTCCGAAAATCAAGAGACGAATCAGGGGCTAAAGCCCCATTTATTTGGGGCGCTATACGGCACGACTAAAAGTCGTGCCCTGATACAAAAACGATGGCAGGCACACGGCGCGACTGAAAATCGTGCCCTGATACAAAAACGATGGCACGCACGCCTGATAGTGATTCATCCGGTGATGAGCGAGACACAACGAACCGGTCCTGAACGGCCGGGAGGATTCTATGTTTGAACGTTTAGAGCAGATTGACGCGCGGTTTCAGGATCTCGGCCGCCAGATGGCCGAACCCGAAGTGCTCGCTGATCATGAGAAATACCAGAAGATCGCGAAGCAGCATCGGGAGCTGGAGCCGGTGGTGGAGAAGTTTCGTGAATATCGGCAGGTGAAGACGGGGATCGCCGATGCGCGCTCGATGCTGAACGAGAGCGATGCGGAGATTCGCGCGATGGCGCAGGAAGAGTTGCTTGCTCTGGAGGCGCGGGAGCCACAGATCGAAGAGGACCTGAAGCTGTTGCTTCTTCCGAAGGATCCCAATGACGAGAAGAACGTCGTTTTGGAGATTCGGGCAGGGACGGGCGGTGACGAGGCCAGCCTGTTTGCTGCGGAGGTCTTCCGCATGTACTCGCGATTTGCAGAGCAGCACCGGTGGAAGGTGGAGGTGCTGTCGTCCTCGGAATCGTCGGTGGGCGGCCTGAAGGAAGTGATCGCGATTATCGAGGGGAATCGCGTGTACTCGCAGATGAAGTACGAAAGCGGGGTGCATCGGGTGCAGCGAGTTCCGGCGACGGAGACGCAGGGGCGCGTGCATACGAGCGCGGTGACGGTGGCGGTGCTGCCCGAGGCGGAGGATGTGGACGTGAAGATCGAGGCGAAGGATCTTCGCATCGATACGTTTTGCTCTTCAGGCCCGGGCGGGCAGAGCGTGAACACGACTTATTCGGCGGTACGGATCACGCATTTGCCCACGAACACCGTGGTGAGTTGCCAGGACGAGAAGTCGCAGATCAAGAACCGCGAGAAGGGCATGCGGGTGCTGCGGGCGCGGTTGTATGAGATGGAGATGGAGAAGCAGCAGGCGGCGCTGGCGAAGGAGCGCAAGCAGCAGGTCGGGTCGGGGGACCGCAGCGAGAAGATCCGGACGTATAACTTTCCGCAGAACCGGCTGACGGATCATCGCATCGGGCTGACGATCCATCAGCTGGCCGAGATCATGGAGGGCAAGCTGCAGCCGGTGATTGACGCGCTGATTGCGCACTTTAATGCGGAGCGGCTGAAGGGGGAAGCCGAGGCGGTGGCTTAGGAACAGGTCACAGGTTACAGGTTGCAGGTTACAGGGTGCGGAGACGGGCGGGTGCGGAAGTAACCTTGTGAAGCCGTAAAGGCGAACCTACGATCTTCGGGTGAAGATCGAATACGATCCGGCGAAGAACGAGCGGAACATTCGGGAGCGCGGGTTATCCTTTGAGCGGGCGGGGGAGTTTGACTTCGAGACGGCCACGATCTGGGATGAACAGCGCGGAGGTGAAATGCGGCGGGTGGCTGCCGGTTATCTTGACCGGAGGCTTCATATCTTGTGCTACAAGCCCAGGGCGGAAGGTATCCGCGTGATCAGTTTTCGGAAGGCGAATGACAGAGAGGCGAAGAAGTATGGGAAGCCGAAAACCATTGACGGACGATGAAGGCGAGGTTCGGGAGCTGACCGAGGAGGACTTCGCCCATGCGAAAACCTTTTACGATCTTCCCGAAGACGAACAGCGCGTATTGCGGGGAATTATGGAAGAGAATGCGGAGAAGAAGAAGGTTTCGGTACCGCTGCCGAAGGATGTTGTGGAGAAGATGCAGGCGACGGGCGAAGGATGGGAGCTGCGTATTGAAGAGGCCGTTCGCCAATGGCTGGCGTGTCACCCCATCGAGCCAAAAGCAAGCTCGCTGGGGACCGCGGCGCGGCAAGGGAAGCGGCGTGGAGCAGCCTCGTAAGGAAAACACGTTGTGAAGATCAGGGATGCGGGGTCTGAGGATGGGTTGGCGATTGCGCGAGTCCAGGTGACGAGCTGGCGGGAGACGTACACCGGGATTGTGCCGCGCGGCTACCTGGATCAGCTGGAGGTGGAGGAGCGCGGGGCGCGTTGGACGGAGCGCGTGCTGGACGCGGCGAACGTGATCCTGGTGGCTGAAGACGAGCTTGGGGTTTTTGGGTTTGCAGCGGGTGGCGCTACGATCCATCCGGTGGAAGGGTACGACAGCGAGCTGGTGGGACTCTACCTGCTGAGAAGCCATCATCGGGAAGGCATGGGACGCGCGCTGGTGAGGTCGTTTGCCGCCAGGGTGGCACTGCGGGGATTTCGGAGCATGGTGGTGTGGGCGCTGAGGGAGAATCCGGCGTGCGGTTTTTATGAGCGTATGGGCGGCGTGCGCGTAGCGGAGAAGACGATCGACGTAGGCGGAGCGGAGCTGCCCGAGGTGGCCTTTGGGTGGAAGGACCTCGGCGCGCTCTGTTCTGAGTCGTAGCGACTGACGCTCATGGCTGCACAAACGGTTAGAGGAGTTTTGCGTGAGGGCGCGGAACGGCTGCGCTCGTTGCCGGCGGGGCAACGGGATGCAGAGCTGTTGTTGATGCGCTTGCTGGGTGCGGATCGCGCGTGGCTGATGACGCACGGCGATGCGGAGCTGACGGCGGCGCAGATTGAGCAATTTGAGATCTGGGTGGCGCGGCGCGCCGAGCACGAGCCGATGCAGTACATCCTGGGCGAGACGGAGTTTTACGGGCTGACGCTGCGGGTGACCTCGGATGTGCTGATTCCGCGGCCGGAGACCGAGCATGTGGTAGAGGCGGTGCTTGAACGAGTTGGGCGCGATGCGGCGGTGCGGATTTGCGATGTGGGGACGGGGTCGGGGGCGATTGCGATTGCTCTGGCTCATCAATTGCGGTCAGCGCAGGTAACAGCGGTTGATATTTCGCGCCCGGCGCTGGCGGTGGCTGGAGAGAATGCGGAGCGGCACGGAGTAGCAGGGAGGGTTCGATTCGTCGAGTCGGATTTGTTGGGCGCGGTGCGGGGTGAGAGGTTTGATGTGGTGGTATCGAATCCGCCCTATGTGCGGGACGATGAGGTGCTGGAGGCGCAGGTGCGGGAGTATGAACCGCATGCGGCCCTGTTTGCGGGGCCGACGGGCCTGGAAGTTTATCGTCGGCTGATTCCGGAGGCGTGGGAAGCGTTGGTCGAGGGCGGATGGCTGGTGATGGAGCTGGGACTGGGCCAGCGGGAGGCGCTGGCGGATTTGTTAGAGGGGTGGGGCGGAGTGAACTTCAAGGATGATTTGCAGGGGATTCCGCGCGTTGCCATTGCACAGCGCGGCGGCGGAGAATGGAAGACATGAGCGCAACAGCGATTGAGACACCGATAACGACGAAGGATTTTGAGACGAAGCTGGACCGGCTGGCGGAGGTTGCGATCCAGTGCGGCCTGGGGCTCAGGAAGGGCCAGGAACTGGTGATGACGGCATCGATTGATGCGCTGCCCCTGGTTCGGCGGATTACCGAGCATGCGTACAAGGCGGGGGCATCGCTGGTGACAACGCTTTTTACCGACGAT
This sequence comes from uncultured Acidobacteriaceae bacterium, assembly GCA_963788905.1. GTDB lineage: Bacteria > Acidobacteriota > Terriglobia > Terriglobales > Acidobacteriaceae > Palsa-343. The sequence continues at coordinate 229,689 of CAWBIO010000005.1, read as the reverse complement.
GCTTCGACACTGCTGCGTTACAAATACGGCGCGGACGCGACGTTTGACACGGCGGCGGCGTGGCTTTACGAGGGAATGGCGGCGGCTTACAAAGGCGGGGCCGCGCGGCTGGCGATCGCGAGCGCGAATCCTTCGCTGCTGTCGAAAGAGGATCCGGAGAAGGTGAGCCGGGCGAACCGCGCGATGTCGAAGGCGTACCGGCCGGCGCTGGAGCTGATCACGCGGCACGACATTAACTGGACGATTGTGTCGGCGGGAACGCCGGTATGGGCGGCGGCGATGTTTCCAGGATTGCCCGAGGATGAGGCGCTGGGAAAGTTGTGGGATGCGATTTTTGCCGCGAGCCGCGCCGACCGGGCGGATCCGATAGAGGCGTGGAAAAAGCATGACGAGAAGCTGCATGCATGGGCGGGCCGGCTGAATGAGAAGCGGTATGCGGCGCTGCACTTCAAAGGTCCGGGAACGGATTTGAAAGTGGGGCTCGCGGATGATCATCTGTGGCTGGGCGGCGGGACCACGGCGGGGAACGGGAATTACTGCATTCCGAACATGCCGACCGAGGAGGTGTTCACGACGCCGCACAAGGATCGCGTGGAAGGGACGGTGAAGAGCACGAAGCCGCTGTCCTATCAGGGAACGCTGATCGAGGCTATCGAAGTGCGCTTCAAGGGTGGGAAGATTGTGGAGGCGCATGCCGCTCAAGGCGAGATTGTGCTGCAGCGGATGATCGAAACCGACGATGGGGCGCGGCGGCTGGGAGAAGTGTCGCTGGTGCCGAATTCATCGCCGATCGCGGCGAGCGGGCTGCTGTTTCTGAATACGCTGTTCGACGAGAACGCGGCGTGCCACATCGCGCTGGGGCAGGCGTATTCGAGCTGCCTGAGGGACGGCGACAAGCTGACGCCGGAGCAACTCGCCGCGAAGGGCGCGAATGAAAGCCTGATCCATGTGGACTGGATGATTGGATCGGGGAAGGTGGACGTGGACGGGATGACGCCAGATGGAAAAGCCGAGCCGGTGATGCGGCAGGGCGAGTGGGTGTAGAAACAGGGATTAGAGTTTAGGGATTAGAACGGCAAGGGCCCGGCGGCGATGGATTCGCGAGCCGGGCTTTTTGCTGAAGATCGGCTGTCGCGTCGGCCATGCGTTCTTCGCACGAATAATTCCCAAAATCACAAATCCGGTCGAGTTGGCTGGGACGTACCTGATATAGCTAGCGACCTGCTGGTGCAGAGCCGGCTTATCTTCGGCCGGTTGTTCTCCCGGTGCACGACCACTTTCAATCAAGAGGGATCTTATGAGGCGAAACGCATTGCAGACGCCGATCGACACGATCGCGCAGGCAAACCTGGGAAGGCGCAGATTTCTAACCCAGGCAGGAGTACTTGGAGCAGGAGCAGCGGCAGCCACTTTGACATTGGGAAGCAGCCGACAAGCGTATGCAGAATCTTCGCAGGAAGCGCAGCAGGAGCGAGAGCAGGCGAAAGATACGGTTAAGGAGATCTTTACCGCGGCGCTGATCGCCGAGGACCTGGCAACGGTCTTCTACTACAACTCGCTGGTGGGACCGGTGATCCAGGATCCGAATCTGGCGGGGCCGGGTGGTTCGGCGACCAATATTACCGCGGCCGGCAACGCGGGCAACGTGAATTATGTGCAGGCGGCGCTAACAGAGGAGCTCGATCACGCGAATCTGTTCAGGAGTCTGCTGGGAGGGTCGACGGCTTCAGGAGATCCGGTGCAGACGTTTTACTTTCCGGCCGGCTCATTCGATACGCTTGCGGCCTTTACCGGACTGCTGAACGCGCTGGAGGACGCTTTTATTGGCGCGTATCTGAATGCCATTCAGGAGTTCGCAACCAAGGCGGCCAACGTGAGATGGGACGGTGGACGGTGGTGGTTCCAGGAGAGAGACGGGAGCAAATACACCTCGGAGGAGCTTGAGTATTTCTCCAAGGTTGCTGCGTCGATTTTGGGAATCGAAGCCGAGCACAGAGTTCTGGGGCGGGTGATCAGCAACACCAATCCTGCAAACAATCTTGCCTACGAGCAAACCGACGGTCTGAATGCTGTGTACAACGGTGCCAATTCCGCGGTGGCAGCACTGACGCCATTCCTGACGTCGAGCACGGGGCCGGGCTACTCGCTGGCAACGGCGCTGGAGAATCAGGCAACGGTATCGCTGCCGGCAACAGGAAGCCCTCCGGCATTCTGAGTCCGATAGCCGGCGCCTCATGCAGGCAGGGTAAAGCCTCGACCTCCAGAAGCGGCCGGGCCGGGAGAGCCGCGCATAACTTTTTTTCTCAGGGTGGGTCAGAGAGCTTATGACCCACCGTCCCTTTGCCATTCCTGCGTTCGCCATGCTCGTGGTCGCTGTTCTTTGCTGCGCACCGATTCTGCGTGCGCAGGACAGCGCGCCTGCTCCGCTCAACGTACACGGGCTGGAGGCGCTGGGCGAGCAGGCAGCGCTGCACACCGACATGACCTTTGACGAGTCGATGCTGAAGGCGGCGAGCCAGATGATGCCGGAAGAGGATCGGCCGATCATCGCGAAGCTCAGAAGCATCACGGTGCATAACTTCCGGTATTCGACGGCGGCGAAGTACGATCCGGCGGCACTGGAAGCAGTGCGGGCGCAGTTCGCGGGCGGCGCGTGGAACCACATAGTGACCAAGCAGACGCATCCACCGGCTGAGCCGGCAACGGCGGGGGCGTCGGTTGGGATTGGGCCGGAGTCGGCTCCGGTGACGACGGCGCCTGCGAAGCCGTTCGATCCGACCCGCACCGATGTGTGGGTGCGGATGGATCACTCGAATTTCGATGGGGTGGTGTTAGTCGTGGCGAATCAGCGAAACATCAATGTGGTGGTGATCGACGGGATGATCAGTCCGCTGGACCTGCTGCATCTGCGCGGACTTTTTGGGATCCCGAGATTTGGCGGATTTGAAGACAGTCAATAGGGAATAGCTGACAGCCCGCAGGCGGCAGCCTGCTGCCTTCAACCCGTCCTTGGTAGTGAGCGGGGGCAGCGAAGTGGTCATGGAGAAGCGTCGGTCCTATCGCTAGAATCGGGCGATGAGAAGCCTGGCACTTGTCAGCGTGGTGCGGATCGGCCTGATCGCGGGCACGCTGGACATTACCGAGAACCTGATCTTCAACGCATTCCGGCACATCACGCCGGTGATGATCTTTGAGTACATTGCCAGTGGGCTGACGGGACGGTGGGCGTTTGGCGCAGGGCTGTCGCCGGTTCTGCTGGGGGTGGCGATCCACTATGCGATTGCGCTGTTCTGGACTGCGGTCTACTGGGCAGCGAGTGGGCGGATTGGAGTTCTGATCCGGCGGCCGGTGGTGTGCGGGCTGGTGTACGGCGGAGCGGTTTACCTGATCATGAACTTTGTGGTGCTGCCGCTAACGCGAGTTCCTCACTCGCGCGCGGCGATGACCGTAGCGTCGCGCGTGAGCGGAGTGCTGGCGCTGCTGTTCTGCATTGGCGTGACGGTGGCCGTGCTGACGGCGCGGGAGCGGATGAAGCAGGGAGTAGGGAATAGGGAGTAGGGAATAGGGAGTAGCCTGCGGGCGGCAGCCTGCAGCGGGCGTCTCCCCCAAAAAGGCTGGTGCCCCGAATGCTTCAGCGGGAAGACGCTCAGATGTGGCAGCTGAGGGCGCCGCGTTTCTCGAGGTATTTCTGGTGGTATTCCTCGGCACGCCAGAAATTCTCGGCGGGGACGACCTGGGTGACGATGGGCTTGGGGAACTTCTTTTCGGCAGTGAGGCGGGCGATGGTCTGTTCGGCCTCGGCCTTTTGCTCGGGCGAGTGATAGAAGACGACGCTGCGATACTGCGAGCCCCAGTCGGGCCCCTGGCGGTTGAACTGGGTGGGGTCGTGGAGGGCGAAGAACTCATCGAGAAGCTGCTGGTAGGTGATCTTCGCGGGGTCGTAGTCGATGTCGACGGCTTCGGCGTGGCCGGTGCGATCGGTGCAGACCTGCTGGTAGGTGGGGTTGGGGAGCGCGCCGCCCTCGTAACCGACGGCGGTGGAAATGACGCCGGGAAGCTGCTGGAAGCGGGCTTCGACTCCCCAGAAACAGCCGGCGGCGAAAGTGGCTTTGGCCATAGAGACAGGGTACAGGGTCCAGGGATCAGGGTACAGGGATCAGGGTACAGGGGGTGGGCGACGACGACTGCGACGCGTTTTCCCGACCTTGGGAGATCTGGGCGCGTTCGCGGGCCTGGATCGATACGTTGCTGGACGGGGGCGCTTCGGGGCGGCAGCTTTTGTGGCGGAACGCGGCGATTTGCCTTCGGCGGCGCGGCGAAGGGCGGCGATTTCTTCAGGGGTGAGCTCACGGGAGAGGCCGGGTTCGAGGTCGAGGACAAGCGGTCCGTAGCCGACGCGGCGAATCTTCTCGACATGGTGGCCGACCTCTTCGAACATCTTGCGGATTTCGCGATTGCGGCCTTCGATGAGGATCATTTCGTACCACGGATTCTCGGCGTCGCGCAGGAGGCGGATGCGCGCTGGGGCGGTCATGATTCTGCCTTCATTGCGGTGGGGCGGTTCAGGCCGGGCGCGGCGGCCAGGCTTACCGGCAGGCGGGCGGGACTCGTTGCGGATCTGGGTACCGCGGTCGATCATGACGCCATGACGGAGTTGGTTGATAGCGGAATCTGATGGTTTCCCGCTGACTTTGACGAGGTAGGTTTTTTCAACGCGGGCGGCGGCGCGGGTGAGGGCGTTGGCCAAATCGCCGTCGTTGGTCATCAGCAGCAGGCCTTCGCTGGAGTAATCGAGGCGGCCGACTGGGAAGAGGCGTTCGCCGGAGGATTTGATCAGATCCATCACGGTAGGGCGCCCTTCGGGATCGCTGGCCGTGGTGACGTAGCCGCGGGGCTTGTTGATGGCGACGTAGCGATGGCGCTCAGGACCATGAAGGAGTTTGCCGTCGACGCGAATGTGGTCGTGCGCGGGGTCGGCTTTTGCGCCGAGTTCGGTGACGGGTTGGCCGTTGACCTGAACGCGGCCCTGGGTGATGAGCTCCTCAGCTTTGCGGCGCGAGGCAATGCCGGCAGCGGCGATGATCTTCTGGAGACGTTGCTGCGGACCGGACTCGGAGGCGGGTTCGGTCATGAATCGAGCTTTCCGGCGTGCTCGGCGACATCCACTTCAGAGGTCGGCGCCGGCTCGGGTTCGGCGGGTGGTTCACCGATGGGCGGCTCGGGAACTTCGGGCTCGGGATCATCCATCGGAGGTGTTGGATCGGCCGGGCCGCGCGGGTTCTCCGCGGACGGCGAGCTGCCTTCGGCGGAGTTCTCTTCGACGGCGGCCATTTCGTTCTGGGCGAAGGGGAGCTCTTCCTCGCCGGGCGCGATGGGGCCTTCTTCTTCGGTTTCCGCGAGCTCGCTTGCCATCTTTTCGAATTCTTCCAGCGAGGGAAGCTCGTTGACGTCCTTGAGGCCGAAGCGAAGCAGGAACTCCTTTGTGGTTTTGTAGAGGATGGGGCGGCCGACGACCTGTTTGCGCCCGGCAGTGGTGATGAGCTTGCGCGCGATGAGGGAGCCGAGGACGCCGGAGGAGTCGACGCCACGAATCTCGCCGATCTCAGGCGCGGTGACGGGCTGCTTGTAGGCGATGACGGCGAGGGTTTCAAGCGCCTGCAGCGACAGCTTGAAGGGCTGACGCAGGGTCTTGATGAAAGCGCGGACGGCGTCGTGGTTTTCTGGCCGCGTGCCGATGCGGTAGCCGCCCGCTACCTCGCGGATTTCGAGGCCGCTGTCGGGAGCGTTGTAGTCGGCGATGAGCTCGTCGACGAGGCGACGCAATTCGTCGCGGACTTCACGCTCGCGCTGGCGTTCACCTTTCTTTTCCGCATCGACGGCCGGTGTGCCGGCGACGGCCAAGGCGGGATCAAGGGCTTGCGCTGGCTGCGGTACTTCCGCGATCAGTTCCGCGATGACGGTGGCTTCGGCTTCGGACGGCGCGTCGGGGTCGGCTTCAGGAGCGACGCGGGCGGCGCGGTTCAACAGAGCTTCATCGCGAAACAAGCCAGCGAGCTGGGCCAGGGTGACGGGCTCTTCGGCGGCGTAGATGACTGCTTCAATGCGGGCTTTAAGACTCATGAATGCGTGGGGCCACACGCGCCGCGTAAAGGAAAAGCGGCGCTTTCTCGATACTACCGAAAGCGCCGCTCGATTTGCCCCTGGGCGATGTGGATTACATGAACTGGCGCATCACGTAAAAGATGCCGGCAGCGAGCAGGGCCGCGGCGGGCAGAGTGAAGATCCAGGCCAGTGCGATGTTGCGGATGGTGGAAAGCTGGAGGCCGCTGCCGTTGGCCATCATGGTGCCGGCGACGCCGGAAGAGAGGACGTGGGTGGTGGAGACGGGCATGTGGTACTGGTCAGCGGCGATGATGGTGACGGCGGCGGTGATTTCAGCGGCCGCGCCCTGGGCGTAGGTGAGGTGTTCCTTGCCGATCTTCTCGCCGACGGTGACGACGATGCGCTTCCAGCCGACCATGGTGCCGAGTCCGAGAGCGATGGCCACGGCGACCTTGACCCATGTGGGGATGAACTTGGTGGCGTTGTCGAGTTGCTTCTTGTAGGCGCCGAGAGCTTTGTTGTCGGCGGCGGTAAAGACCGGGGTGCCGTTCTTGCCGGCGTATTTGGCCATCAGACGAAGCGCCTCGCTGACGACGTACATGTCGTTGCGGACGTTCTGCTGCTGGTTGGAGGGGACGCCGTTGAGGGATTTATACATCGTGGTTTCGTTCTGAATCTCTTCCACCATCTGGCGGGCGGCCAGCATGGTGTTCGGGTTGAACTGCTTGGTGCGGATGTAGTCGGTGAGGTCGCTGCGCGCATCGCCGATGACGGCGTTCGGGGAGACGTAGTGATTGAAGACCGTTTCGGCCTGCGCAGAGACGGCGGCGAAGTTCTGCACCTGGCTGAAGCCGACAGCGTGGTTGAGCGCGTAGGCGGTGGGCACGGTGCCGATGAGGATGAGCATGATGAGGCCCATGCCCTTTTGTCCGTCGTTGGAGCCGTGACCGAAGCTGACGCTGGTGCAGGTAAGGATGAGCAGCGCGCGAATCCAGAGCGGCGGTGGCTCGGTGCCTTTGGGGGACTGGTAAAGCGCCTTGTTCCTGACAGTGAACTTGAGGACGAGCAGGAGGATGGCGGCGACGCCGAAGCCAACGAGCGGAGAAATGAGGAGGACTCGGAAGACGTTGCTGGCCTGCTCCCAGTCGACACCGCTCGTGCCGGTATGGGGATTCATAAGCTGGTTGGCGATGCCGACGCCGATGATCGATCCGATGAGGGTGTGGGAGCTGGAGGCGGGCAGGCCGAACCACCAGGTGCTGAGGTTCCACAGGATCGCCGCGATGAGGAGCGAGAAGACCATGGCGAAGCCGGCGCCCCTGCCCACCTGCAGGACCAGTTCGACAGGAAGCAGCGAAAGGATAGTGAACGCGACGGCGCCAGAGGACGTGAGCACGCCGATGAGGTTCCACAGGCCGGACCAGACGACGGCGATGTGGGGCTCGAGGGAGTGCGTGTAGATGACGGTGGCGACGGCATTGGCGGTGTCGTGGAAGCCGTTGACGAACTCAAAACCCAGCGCGATGAGCAGGGCGACGCCGAGGAGCAGGTAGGGCCACACAGATGGCAGGTGGGTGGTGGAGAGATCGCGGGCGAGCTGCGAGCCGGCATAGATGAGGCCGCCCAGGAGAGCGAGGCCGAAAACAATCATCCCGATAGCGCCGGGAGACTTGTTCATCTTCTCGTGGAGAAGGGCGGCTGGGTGTTCCGGGATCTCCGGAATATCAACGACCTGATCTAGCGGGATTTTGGCACCGGCCGACATGCTATTGGGACTCCTGCTGAGAGTAGGGAGGTAGGTGCCCAAACTAGCAGCGGTTCTTTGCGTGGAGCATGAATGTTGTGTTAACAGACGATGAATCGGAGGAAAGGGTGCAGGGTATAGGGCACGGGAGAAGGGATAGCGATCAGTATCAGTGATCGGCGATGAACGGGCGGGCTAGCTCCACTCGTCGCGCACGGAGAGACGGTCGTTGATGGCCTGCTCGAACTGGTCGTGCTTCTTGATGAAGATCTCGCTGAAGCCGCGGTCCTGGCGGAGAAGGATGGCCTGCAGGCGTACCAGTTCCAGCAAGGCGAGGAACATCGCGATGACCGCGTTAACCGAGCGGGTATGGGAAAGCAGCTTTGATAGCGCGACGGGGCGGTCTTCCATCATGAGGCGGCGGCGGATAAAGTCGATCATCTGACGCACAGTAACGGCGTCCTCTTCCACGTCGAGAACCGGGCGGTTGCGGGCGCGCTCGATGACCTGGCGGAAGACACGGACGAGGTCGAGGGTATCGGCGGCAATCTCCTGTTCGTCTTCGCCGGCCTCGCGGAATTCGCGGATGCCGGGGTTGGTCCAGGTGGCTTCTTCCAGCTGGCGCTTCTGCTGGAGCATCTGGGCAGCGTTGCGGAAGCGCTCGTGCTCGAGGAGGCGTTCGACCAATTCGCGGCGCGGGTCTTCGGCTGCGCCCTCGGCTTCGTCGGGCGAGCGCGGCAGGAGCATTTTGCTCTTGATGTGGATGAGCAGCGCCGACATATAGATGAACTCGCCGGCTGTGTCGACATCGGAAGCTTTGAGGTGCTCGACATAGGCGAGGAACTGGGCGGTGATCTTCGCCATGGGGATGTCGTAGATGTCGATGTTCTGTTTGCGGACGAGGTCCAGCAGGAGGTCGTAAGGGCCTTCGTAAACCTGGCCTACGGCGACGGAAAAGGGGAAGGCGGACTCCTGTTCCTTGCGCAGGTCAGCGGGGGATTTTTCGTAAGTGTGACGATTGTCCGACGGGACTTCTGACGGGGGCGCCACCGAGGTTTCAGGAGGGGCGGTGGGCGTGCCGGGCTTGAGCTGCTCGTCAGACATTTGGCACCGCCTGCGGCGCGCTGGCGCCGAGACCCATGGCGGAGCGGACTTCCTGCATAGTTTGCTCGGCGCGAGTGGTGGCGCGGCGTGCGCCCTCGGCAAAGATTTCAGTGACCAGTGCGGGATTTTGCTCGAACTTCACGCGGCGTTCCTGGATGGGCGCCAGCGCGGAGACAATGGCGTCAGCGGCCCAGCTTTTGCATTCGATGCAGCCGATGCCAGCCGTCGTGCAGCCCTGGTAAACCTTTTGCAGAGTTTCCTGGCTGGAAAAGATTTTGTGCAGGTCGCCGACGGGGCATTTGTCGGGATTGCCTGGGTCCGTGCGCCGGACACGCGCGGGGTCGGTGACCATGGTCTTGAGCCTTGCGCGAATCTCAGACTCGGGGTCCGAAAGCAGGATGGTGTTGCCGTAGCTCTTGGACATCTTGCGGCCGTCGGTGCCGGGGAGTTTGGGCGAGGGGGTCAGCAGGACCTGGGGTTCGGGGAGGATATACATGGTTTCCTCTGCCGTCGGTCTTCTCAAAATGTCGCCGACGTTACGGATCGGCGGCCGCTTGTAGAACTGGTTGAATCGGCGGGCGACCTCGCGGGTGAGCTCGACATGAGCGGCCTGATCCTGGCCGACGGGGACGAAGGCGGGTTGGTAGATGAGGATGTCGGCAGCCTGAAGGAGCGGATAGCCAAGGAACCCATAGGTGGAAAGGTCGCGACCCTGGAGGTTCTCCTGCTGCTCCTTGTAGCTGGGGACGCGTTCGAGCCAGCCGAGGGGGGTGATCATCGAGAGGAGGAGGTGAAACTCGGCGTGCTGGGGGACGTGGCTTTGGACGAAGAGGACCGACTTCTCGTCGAGGCCGGCGGCGAGGTAGTCGATCATGACCTCGCGGGTGTTGGCGGCGATCTGCGAAGGGTCGGCGTAGTCGGTGGTGAGGGCGTGCCAGTCGGCGATGAAGAAGTAGCACTCGTATTGCGGGTCGTCCTGGAGGCGGACCCAGTTGTGCAGGGCGCCCATATAGTTGCCGAGGTGAAGTTTACCGGTGGGGCGCATGCCGCTGAGGATGCGCCTGCGGGATGTGGGGTTCGACACGGATTCCTTCGCGATGGGAATGGCTCTGGTTATTGTAACGGGAGGGAAAAGTGCGGCCCTGCGGTGGCATGCGATCTCACGAGGAGGAAACTGCTCACCAGAAGTTTTCCGGCTTGACAAATAGAATAGATAGAATAAACTCTTACCGAGTGGGAAAATTCTATCTATGAATGGCAACATGAGCGACAAGATCCGATCGTATGCCGAACGCGAGTACGTCGTACCGGCCAGACGTCAGGGGCGAACGGGATTCACGATTGCGGTTCGCGATGTCCTGAACACTCTTGTGGAGCGAGAAGGATTGCCTCGTCAGAACGTCCCCCAGGTTTGCCAGGCATTGCGCTCCCCGAGGAAGTTTCTGGACCCCCTCGGTCTCGAGATTGAGAAGGTGGAAGGACCGGCAAAACAGACGAGCACAACGGTTGTTTTTCATTACCGCTTTCACCGCGGACCCTCCAGCGCTCATGGCGAAGGCAGAACTCAGTCACCGAGAGAGCCCGGAAAAGAAAGGTCTCCCCAGGCCGCACTTGCCAGGATGCGCGGCCTGATGCGAGAGGAATTCGCAGCCTATGGTGGCGGGGAAGCATTTCTGAAATGGTTGCGAACCGATCCGGAGAAGGACAGACGATGAGCAAAGTTTATTGGGACACCATGCTGTTCATCTATCTGCTGGAAGACAACAAACAGTATGCGTCCCGGGTGGAGGCGATCTATAAGCGGATGCTGGCGCGAGGAGATTCTTTGTTCACGAGCTTCCTGAGTCTGGGAGAACTCCTCGCCGGAGCTACGCGATTGCCTCAGCGGGAGAAAGAACTGCACGAGGACTTTGCCGCTTTGAAGGTTCAACTCTTACCCTTCGATGGGGGTGCAGTGGACACGTTCGCGTCCCTGCGCGGGACACATAAGCTGGGCACCGCGGATTCGATTCACCTGGCCTGCGCGGCATCAAAGGGTATCGACCTCTTTCTGACCGGAGACAAGCAGCTGACGAAGCAGATTGTGCCGGGAGTCCAGTTCATCTCCAGCATTGAGACGAGCCCGATTTAGTAACCCAGAATCCTAAGAGAGCAAGTGGGACCGCGCTGTAAGCTAAACCCAGGCACCCCTGTGAAAACGGCCATCAGCGTATCGAAAGAGGACTACCTCAAGGCGATTCTCGAAGCCGAGAGCGAGGGGCAGACTGTGATTTCGGCGACGCTGGCGCATTGGCTGCAGGTGTCGGCGCCGGCCGTATCGATGGCGCTGCGGAGGCTGAAGCGCGATGGATTTGTCGAGGTCCGGGCAGATGGGGTGGTACGGCTGACGCCGAAGGGGCACGAGACCGCGTATCGCACCGCGCTGCGGCACCACCTGATCGAGCGCATGCTCTCGGAGATGTTCGGGATGCCGTGGTACGAGGTGCACGACGAGGCGGAGCGGCTGGAGCACGCGGTTTCGCCGGCTTTTGAAGCTCTGCTGATGAAGAAGCTCGGAGAAAAAGGGACGTGTCCGCACGGAAACGCAGTGCTGCCGGAGAGTGAGGCAAAGCGGAAGCGAAACGGGATCCGCGCGTTGGCGGAGGTTGCGGAGGGATCGGAGTACACGGTAACCAGCCTGTACGAGCGCGACGAGAAGCTGTTGAAGTTTCTGGAGCAGACCGGGATCGAGCCGGGCGGTACGCTGCGAGTGGTGCAGCGCAATTACGACCAGACGCTCGGCATCGAGACGGCGGCTGGGACCTTCACGATTGGGCCGGCGGCAGCGGAGAAAGTGCGGGTGAAGCGAACCCCGGAGGCTGGCCGGGCCGGCGAAGCCCGAGCGACGCGAGGATCGGGGAACGGAACACGGCACGCCCATTGATGACTACATCTGGCGGCGGCCCAATCCTGAGCGCGAAGATTCGGGCCGGTATTTAGAATTCCTGAAGAAACCAATGACCCTGCTGCGTGCTGCCGGTCTGCCTGGAGTTGCGCTGTTGGCGCTCGCCAGCGTTCCGGCCTGGGCGCTCGACCCGCATGCGGCGCTCGCGCAGTATGGATACCAGTCGTGGCAGACCGACACAGGGCTGCCGCAGAATACCGTTCACGCCATCGCACAGGGGCGCGATGGGTTTTTGTGGATCGCGACCGAAGGGGGCCTGGTGCGCTTCGATGGCGTGGACTTCCGGACCTACACACGCGCGAACACCCCGGGACTGCCCAGCGATCTGATCGACGACGTGCGTGAGGACCGTGAAGGGACGCTGTGGATCAGCACCTCGGGCGGACTGGCGCGGTTACGCAACGAAGGAGTGGAGGCGGTTACGGTCGAGCGCGGCATGCCGGCGACGCAGGTGTGGCGAACATTCGAAGACCGGCAGGGAAGAGTGTGGGCGTTGACCGCGTTGGGGCTCTTTCGAATCGATGCCGTGAAGGCGACCGCGGTGCCGCTGGATGCGGCCCTGACTGAAAACAGCCGATTGGCCGCTGGTTCAGATGGAACTTTGTGGCTGGGGACGGCGAATGGACTGATGCGGGCCGGATCCGATGGAGTGTTTCAGGCGGTGGGAGCAACGGGTGAGGTGCTGGCGCTGGACGTGGATCGCGATGGAACGGTGTGGGCGGGGATGCGGTTGGGGCTCGAGGCGTGCACAGCAGCCAGATGCCGGAGCGTGGCGATTCCGACGGGCGGCGCCGTGAATGCGCTGGTGAACGATGTGTCGGGAAGAGTATGGATCGGCACCGACGCTGGACTGATGGTTGCCGATGACGACAATCGAGTTCGCCAGTTTGGGGAGAAGACTGGCCGCGTAGGTTTTCTGTACCGAGACCGCGAAGGGATGGTCTGGGCTGGAACATCGCGCGGGCTGATGCGGATCGATCCGGAGAAAGCCGCAGCGGAATTGCTGGCGAATGCCGATGTCTTGTTGAGCGCGACGGAGGATCGCGAAGGAGATTTGTGGCTCGGGACGGAGTCCGGTGGGTTGGCAGTTTTGCGGGACCGGAAGTTCTCCACGCTGACCGCGCAGGATGGACTGACCGACGAATACGTGCTGGCGCTGGCGCAGGCGCCGAACGGCCATGTGGGTGTGGGCACGAAGGGGGGCGGTCTCAATGTGTTTCGTGATGGAAAATTCCGCGCGGTGACGACGGCCCAGGGGCTGGCCAGCAATGTGGTGCTGACAGTAGCCGCGGCCGCGAATGGCGATGTGTGGGTGGGGACGCCAGACGGGTTAAACCTGCTCCGCGGCGGCGATGTAGTGCGGACGTTCACGACAGCGGATGGGCTGGCCGACGATTTTGTGCGGTCGCTGTATGAGGACAGTCACGAACGGTTGTGGATCGGCACGCGGCGAGGATTGTCGCGCTATGAAAATGGGAAATTCACGACGTGGACAGAACTGGACGGTCTGGGCAGCGACCTGGTTGGCGCGATGGTGGAAGATCATGACGGATCGTTGTGGATCGGGACACTCGGCGGCCTGAGCCGTTTCCGCGATGGGCAGATCCGGAATTTCACCACAAAGAACGGACTCTCGAGCAACGTGGTTACGGCGTTGCATGAAAACGCCGATGGAACGCTGTGGATCGGGACCAACGATGGCGGGCTGAATCGATGGCGCTCTGGCCGCATTGTGAAGCTGGCCTCGCGGCAATTGCCACAACGGGTGATCGGAATTCTGGAAGACGGCAGCGGGTATCTCTGGATCAGCTCCAACACCGGTGTTTATCGCGCGAGCCGCGAGGATTTGAATCGTATGGCGGAAGGCGGCGCGGCGGCGGAGGTGATGCGGTTCGGCTTGGCAGACGGCATGCGCATCAGCGAGAGTTCGAGCGGGGGGCATCCGGCGGCGCTGCGGTTAAAGGACGGTTCGTTGTGGTTCGCAACGCTGAAGGGAGTGGCACGCGTGGATCCGGAGCACATGCCCGTGAATCGGGTTGTGCCGGACGTGGCAATTGAACGCGTGGGTGTCGACGATGCATTGCAGACCTCGTTCGAGAAGCTGGACGTTGGGCCCGGGCACAGCCACTACGAGTTCGATTATGCGGGGTTGAGCTTTGTGGCTCCGCAGAAAGTCGAGTACCGGTATCAGCTTGAGGGGTTTGATCGCGACTGGGTGGACGCGGGAACCCGGCGCACGGCGTACTACACGAATCTGCCCCACGGTAGTTACACGTTTCGGGTCCTGGCGCGCAACAACGATGGTTTGTGGAGCGAAACAGCGGCAACAGCGCAGCTCACAATTGAACCGCATTATTACCAAACGCTGTGGTTCAGGCTGGCGGTGGTGCTGGCGCTGATGGGCCTGGGCTACGCGGCATGGCGGCGCCGGTTGATGCGCGCGGAGCGGGAATTCCAGGCAGTTCTGGGCGAGCGCACGCGCATCGCGCGCGAAATTCACGATACGCTGGCTCAGGGATTTGTTGCGGTTTCCGTCCAGCTGGAATTGGTAGCGCAACTGTTGCGCAACTCGGTGGATGCAGCGAGAGAGCAACTGGAACGAGCGCAGGCGCTGGTGAGAAGTAGTCTGGAGGACGCGCGAACTTCGATTTGGGAGCTGCGTTCGCAGGGGGCAGAGCGTGAAGACCTGGCGGTGCGGATTCTGAGGATGGCAGAAGAGGTGACGGGACGGGCCAGGGGTCGCGCGCGGGTGCAGATTCAGGTGACGGGGACCAATCACCCGCTGGATGAGGATGTGGAACGGGAGCTGATGCGCATTGCCCGCGAGGCGGTGGCGAACGCGGTGCGACATGGCGATCCGGAGAATATTGTGCTGCGCCTGGAATTTGACGGGAGTATGTTCGGGATGGAGATTCGCGACGATGGGCGAGGCTTTGCCGGAACCCCGCCTGATGGGTCGACCGGGCACTTTGGGCTAACCGGCATGCGCGAGCGCGCGGAGGCGATTGGCGCAACTCTGGCGGTTGAGAGCAGCCCTGGAGGCGGAACGAGCGTGCGGCTGGCGCTACCCTTGCTGAGCGAGACGGAGATGAAAAGGTAACGATGGCCGATACGATTAACATCCTGGTGGTCGACGATCACCACATCGTGCGTCAGGGCCTGGTGGCGCTGCTGAAGACAGTGCCCGGATTCGCCGTCGTGGCGGAAGCAGCGGATGGCGAGCAGGCCGTCGAGGCATTCAGGAAACATCGGCCGGATGTAACGCTGATGGACCTGCGGCTGCCGAAGATGAACGGCGTCGTGGCCATCGAACGGATTCGGCAGGATTCTCCGGCGGCGCGGATCATCGTGCTAACCACCTTCGACGGCGACGAGGACATTTATCGCGCGATGCAGGCCGGCGCGAAGGGCTATTTGCTCAAGGGAATGGATCTGAATGAACTGACCGAAGCGGTGAAAACCGTCCATGCCGGCAAATCGCGAATTCCCTCGCGGGTTGCGGAAAAGCTGGCGGAGCGCATGAGCGGCGCGACGCTGACTGCCCGCGAGCTGCAGGTGCTGCAGTTGATTGTCGCCGGCAAGAGCAATAAAGATATCGGGAACGCGCTGTTCATTTCGGAGGCAACCGTGAAGACCCACGTGAACAGCCTGCTGAGCAAGATGGGTGTCGAGGATCGCACCCAGGCAGCCACCACAGCGCTGCAGCGGGGCATTGTGCATCTGGACTAGCAGCGAACAGGTTACAGGTTACGGGTTACAGAAGGGACATCATAAGGGTGAGACGGATTGCTCAGAGGTCGGAGTGGCTGATTTTTCTGACGCTGTCGGTCAGCGTGACGCTGGTTAGCGGCGCGTTGGCGCAGGATGGACACCTGACAGAGTGGCGAGCGGCCAGCGATGCCGAGCTGCGGTCGATCATTCCGGCTCGGGCTCCGGTGGTTCGGGAGCGGATCGAGACCGAGATGCGCTCGGCGTCGGGCATCACCAACGGGCACGGGAAGTATATTGCGGGCGTTGTGCTGATCACGGCCGGATATTCAGCAGAGGGCAAGTATTCGCACTTCTTTCTGACTCAGGTTCCCGTGAAGCTGGGCGGCGAGACTCGGCTGGCGCCGGGGGAGTATGTGCTGGGCTACGACCACAACGACAACAACAACGCGCTGATGGTGCACTTTTATGAGGCGGCTACCGGACGTCTGGTGGGCAGTGTGCCGGCGACTCTGATGACCGGTGTGACGCGAGTGGAGGCGTTTCGCATCTGGCCGCCGGCAGAGCGGTCTGCGATTCAGATTGGGCGGTTTAGTTTCGGTTATCAGATCGGGAGCTGACAGGGCATGGCGCAAACTTCTTCGCAGAAAGAACAGAAGGTGCTGGAGGCGCTGAGCGAAAACTGGCAGGCGGAGATGCGTGGGTTCCACACCTACAGCACGCTGGCGGACCGCGACGGCGATCCGGTCCGCAAAAAGACGCTGCGCCATATGGCTGAAGCCGAGGCCCAGCATGCGGCGATGTGGGCGAAGCGAATTCGCGAGCTGGGCGCGGAGGTTCCGAAGTACGAGGGCAAGCCGGCCGGCGATGCCGACACGCTGGTCAACCGACTGGGGGGTCCGCAGATGGCTCTGCGGCGGCTGGAGATTGACGAGAGCCGCGACATCGCGCGCTATGGGCAGCAGCTGAAGGAACTGGGCGATGAGCCAAGCATTGCGATCCTGCGCCAGGTGATTGCCGACGAACAGGAACACTATCACGAACTGAGCGAGCTGATCCGGCATCGCTATCCCAAGGTGACCGTAAGCTCGGAAATGGCGCGCAAGGAGCTGGACGAGCTGCTGACCCGGCGGAATCGCTCGGGGAGACAGACGGCGGGATGGATCGGCGACGCCATTTACGGGGTGAATGACGGCCTGGGCGCGATTTTCGGAATTGTGTCCGGAGTCTCGGGCGCTACTTTGGGCAACAGCCACTGGGTGCTGCTCTCGGGCATCGCGGGCATGATTGCCAGCGCGCTCTCGATGGGATCGGGCGCGTACCTGGCCGCGAAGAGCGAGCGGGAAATCTATGAAGCGGAACTGACCCGGGAGCGCGAGGCCATCGAGATGAACGGTCCGGAGGCTCGCGAGCTGCTCTCTCTTTATTACCAGGTGAAAGGCATACCTCGCGATGACGCGGATCACGTGGTCGCGCATCTTGCCGAATCGCCGGACCAGTTCACCCGCGCGCTGACGGCCGAGCATTTGAACATGACCGAGGAAGGCCTGAGCAAGCCATTGGTCTCCGCCTCGTCCGGAGCGCTGTCGACGGCAGTTGGCGCGTTCATTCCCATTCTGCCGTTCTTCTTCATGAGCGGATATCCGGCGGTGATCGTATCCGCCATCATTTCGCTGATCGCACATTTCGCGGTAGGCGCCGCCAAGTCGCTGATTACGGTCCGCAGCTGGTGGGCATCGGGTCTGGAGATGACGCTGGTGGGCGCCGTGGAAGGCGCGGCGACGTACGTGATCGGGATCGGGCTGGGCCATCTCGGGGCGTAGACCGCCTTTGCGCGGACGGTTAGCCTCGGTCCATAGGAGCGGGCCGTCGATGCTTCCGTGCATCAGCCTTGCAGAGAAGCTCTCGGCTAGCGTTCCTGATGCGCGTAGTAATCCTGAAGCGTGAAGAAGGCCTTTTTCTTTTCACCTTTGTCTGAGACCAGGCCTTTGCGGTTGTAATCGTCCTGGATGCCGGGTAGCTGGCGCATGGGCGAGCGGAAGTCCATCAGCGCCCACGGCGTCATGCCGCGCAGGAACGGCATCTTCTCGAGCATCTGGAACTGTTGCCGATACAAATTATCCTGGTACTCCTCGGTGAACATTTCAGTGGCGGGTCCGTGAAGACCGGCTTTGGCGCCTGCACCGAATTCGCTGATGATCACCGGCTTGCCCATGGGGTTCTGCCACATATAGTCGGGGATGGTTTGCGGCGAGCCCTGGTACCAGCCCAGATATTCGTTGTAACCGAGCACGTCGAGATCCTGACCGAGAGGATCGTCTAGGGTCGCCGTCGTTCCCTTGAAGTGCGTGACGATGGCAGAGGTGATCAGCCGCGTTGGATCTTCCGCACGTGCCTCCACCGCAAGTTGATGGATGAAGGCATTGCGTTCCGGGCTCTCTGGCGTTTCGTTCGACATCGACCATAGGATCACGGAGGGGTGGTTGTGGTCGCGGTGAATCATCTCCCATAACTGATGTTTGGCGACGTCGAGGGTGTGCGGGTTGGTCCAGTCGATGCCCCAGTAGACGGGGATCTCAGACCAGACCATAAGGCCGAGCTTGTCGGTGAGCCGGTACTCGTTTTCGGTGTGCGGGTAGTGGGCCATGCGCACGAAATTGCAATGCAGATCCTGGGCCCAGCCCAGTAGGGTTTCGGCATCCTTGTCGGACCAGGAGCGGCCGGAGCGCAAGGGGGCTTCGTCGTGATAACTGATGCCGCGCAGGAAAACCGGTTTGCCGTTGAGAAGAATCTGATCGCCCTGAACCTCGATGGTGCGGAATCCGAGGTTGTCGGCGAGGTGGTCGGGGCCGGCGGTCAGCTCAATGTTGTAGAGCCGTGGATGCTCGGGTGACCACAACTCGAGGCCGGGAGCAGAAAAGGAGAATTCGGCGCGGCGATTTGTATCTGTGACAGCATCTTTTTCGATGTGAAGGTCGGGAATGCGCAGGGTGACGTGCATTCCGGACTCCGCGCCAGCGACGTGAACGTAGCCTTCGAGCTGATTGCCGCCGCCTCGGCGCAGCTGCAATGAGTAATCGTCGATGTAAGTCTCAGGCACCTCAACCAGGGAGACCGGCCGCGTGATCCCGCCGTAATTCCACCAGTCCATGCGGAGCGTGGGAACGCGATCGACCGCGCGCTGATCATCCACCGCAACAACGATGAAGTTATCGCCATCGTGCGCCATGCCGGTAATTTCGCAGTCGAAGTCGGTGTAGCCGCCTTCGTGATCGCAGACGTGCTGGCCGTCGACGAAAACCGAAGCGGCGTAGTTCACCGAACCGAAATGAACAAAGAGATGTGTGTGCGGCTTTGGGTGAACCGTAAAGTCGCGCTGATACCAGAGCAGGCCTTCGTAATAGAAGAGAGAATCCTTCTGCGAGTTCCAGTCGCCGGGAACGTTGAGCGTGGGCGAGCGCGAGAAGTCGTATTGCACGAGCGGGCCGCCATGCACGTAATGCGCGTTCTTTGCGTAGCCGTTGGGATTGGCGTGTTCGGGATTCGAGCCCCAGCCTTCGCGATAAGGATCGGGAATGTAGTGCCAGGGACCATCGAGCGAGATCTGCTGGCGATGATCGACGTCGATGAGAAGCGTGGCTTGCTGGGAGTATGCGGCACTGGCGACAAAGACGAGCGCAGGCAGAAGACAAACGGTGAGGCGGCGACTCATGACGACCATAGTAATCCGCAAAAGAAAAGGCCGGAGCAATACTCCGGCCTCGCTTAAGAATGGAGTTGCGATTAGTGAATTCCGAGCCCGTCGTGCTCGTGGTAGTTCGGATAAGGCGGTTTGGGGTACGTCGGCAGCGGGTGCTCTTTGAGTTGATCCATCACGTACTGCACGGCACGCTCCAACTGCGGATCGTGGCCGGCCGCAACTTCCTTCGGGAGATACTCGATTTCGATATCGGGCGGGATGCCGTGGTTTTCAACTTCGAACTGGCCCTGCAATCCGTAAATCGCAATGCGGGGAGCCGTTACAGAACCGCCGTCGAGCAGAACGGGATAGCCACTAATGCCAACCAGTCCGCCCCATGTGCGCACGCCGACGAGCGGACCGAGGCTGGCCTTGCGGAAATACCAGGGCATGAGGTCGCCGCCCGACCCGGCCGACTGGTTGATGATCATCGCTTTGGGACCGAAGATAGCGCCCTGCGGATCGGTGCGGTCTTCGCCCCCGCGTGACTCATAGCGAGACATGGGAATGCGGCGGAGCGTATCGATAACGTTGTCTGCGATGTCGCCGCCTTCGTTATAGCGCTCGTCGACGATAACGCCCTTCTTATCGACCTGCGCAAAGAAATAGCGGTTGAAGTTGGTAAAGCCGCCACCACCGGTGTTGGGCATGTAAACGTAAGCGACCTGATGGTTGGTCATCTCGTCCACCTTGCGGCGGGCGGCTTCGATGAAGGCCAGGTTGCGCAGGCCGTGTTCCGACTCGATGGCAACGACGGTGACATCACGCGCGCCCGTGCCGTCGGCGTTCGGGCCAACGTGCAGGACGACCTGCTTGCCCGCCGTGCCTTCAAAGAAGCTGTTGAGATTGTCGGATGCGTGGAGTTCGCGTCCGTTCACCGCGAGCAGATACTCGCCCTCTTTCACGTTCACGCCTGGCTGCGTGAGCGGCGCGTGCAGCGAAGGGTTCCAGTTCTCGCCGTTGTAGATATGGGCAAAACGGTAGTGGTCGTGGTCCACAGAGTAGTCGGCGCCGAGCAGGCCGACATGCGGGGAGTGATCGGGCTCGCGAGGACCACGGATGAACATATGGCCGATCGTGATCTCGCCCGTCATCTCCTCGAAGAGGTAGTTAAGCTCGTCGCGTGAGCCGATGCCCTCGAGGTAAGGTTCGTAGCGCTTCTCGGCTTTGGCCAGGTCGAGACCGTGATGATTGGGGTCGTAAAGAAAATCGCGCTGGATGCGCCAGGTCTCGTGGTACATCTGGCGAAACTCGGCGCGAGGGTCGATGTTCGCCTGGAGGTTGCTGAGGTTCAGCGTCTTTCCAGGATTGGTCTTGACCTCGCTGGCCGTGGCGATCAGCCAGGAATCGCCTTTCTTGTAGAGGATCTTTTCGCCGTTGGCCGAAATGACATAGTGATCAATGCCGGAGAGGATCTCAGTGGTCTCCCGCTTTTCGAGAGAAAAGCGCCACAAAGTGCGAATGCCGCGCCGTCCTTCCTGCGAAGGGTTGGCGACCGGACCGCCTTCGGCAATGAACAGCTCGCCCTCTTTACCCGCCTGCAGGTCAACGTAGTTGCGAGCCGGGATGGGCAGCGCCAGGATTCGCTGGTCGATTCCTTCGAAGTCGACCTTGACTGCCGGCACCTTTTTCGTGTCTTTCTTTTCCTCTTTCTTCCCAGAGGCGTCGTCTTTCTTCGCGGCGCTGTTCTGGTCGTCGGTTTTCTTTGTGTCATCGGCCGCAGGCTTACTCTCGTCTTTCGCCTTTTCGTCATCGCTTTCCGGAGGGATCGGCGATGGCAGGTCCTTTGCGAGAACCACGACGTAAACGCTCGAGGTGACAGCGCGATCGAAGCTCGATAGGTCGAATCCATCGACCGAGGGCCCAACGTTTGTACTGGCGGTGAAATAGATGTACTTGCCGTTACGGTCGAAAGCGATGGTGCCGACGTCGCTCATTCCGTCGGTGACCTGCGTGGATTTGCCCGTTTCGGTCGAATAAAGCAGTACGGCATGCAGGTGGTTGTGCAGTTCCTTGAGATAGGCGATCCATTTTCCGTCGGGCGACCAGACAAACTTCTCGTCAAAACCGAAACCCTGGAAGAACTGTGTGTCTACCTTCACCGGATGAGGATTGTCGACGTCGAGATACCAGATGTTCTCGTTCTTGTCGCCGTAGAGGATGCGCTTCGAGTCCGGCGACCACGTGGGAGCGTAGAAGAACGACGGTGAAGGACCAAGGTCGATCACCTTTGGCGGCGTGATGCCGCTCTGATCGCGGATGAAGAGCTGATACTCGCCGGAGGCGTCACTGAAATAGGCGATTGACTTGCCGTCGGGAGACCACGCAGGATCGCGCTCGGCGGCATTCGACGTATTGGTGAGATTGCGAGCGTCGCCCTTTTCGGCAGGAACGGTGAAGATATCGCCGTGCGCCTCAAACACCGCTCGTGCCCCCCCAGGTGAAATATCGGCGCTGAGGATCGTATGCGGGTCAATGACCGTCAGACCTGGCGCGAGAGCCGGCAGATCGCCGTGCAGCGTAATCTCGACGGGATGTTCTGCGTGGGCCGCGGTGTCGTAAAGATGGATGCTGCCGAACTGCTCATAGACGATGCCGCCGGGGCCGGCGCTGGCTGACTTCAGGTCGAAGCTCTTGTTCTCAACCACCTGCTCGACCTGTTTGGTTTTGGTGTCGTAGCTGTAGAGCGTGATCGGGCCATTGCGATCCGAAAGGAAATACACCTTGTCGCCCACCCAGAGCGGATTGGTGTCGTTGGAATTGTCGCGCGGAACCTTAGTGAGGTCGAGAGTGGCGAGGTCGACGATCCAGATGGGCTCAGTCTGCCCGCCATGGTAGCGCTTCCACGCCGGCTCCCATTGATCGAAGGGCGTGTAGGCGATCTGTTTCGCATCGGGCGAGAGCGAGCCGCTGTCTGCTGAAGGAAGGGGATAAACGACAGGCAGACCGGAACCGTCGGCGTGAATGCGGTAAAGCTGGCTGAAGTCGTTCCATGCCTGGCGGCCGCTGAGGAAGAGAACCTCCTGGCCGTCGGGAGTCCAGCCCACGACGACGTCAGGTTCAGGGTGATACGTGAGGCGATGCGCAACGCCGCCGTTCACCGACACGGTATAGACATCGATGTTGCCATGAACGCGCGCGGAGTAGGCGAGCGTCTGGCCATCCGGGGAGAAGAACGGGCCGGCGACGACCGAGGCGGTTGAAGTAAGGCGCACGGCCTCACCACCGGCGCGCGAGACGATCCAGATATCGTCGGCGTGGCGGAAAGCAATTTGATCCTTGCTGAGCGTGGGGTGAAGCAGAAGCAGCGGCGCAGCGTGGGAGATGACAGGCAGAATGAGCAACGCAAACAGAAAAGCGGGCACGTGACGAAGCAATCTGGACACGGGACCTCCGGCTGAGATTAGGTGTGAAGGGCAAGTGTACCCGTGTTGTTCGGGAACTGCCATGCGAATTGACCAGGAAAGTGACGGGCTACCCGCGCGGATCGCGAAGCCGGAAGCGATTGGCGCGATCGAATTCATCGCGTAGTTCCGGGGTCTTGAGGTTTTCGCGCAGGTGGGCCAGCCGCTGCTCGAGTGCGTCGAGCGAGCGGGCGATGGCCTCTGAGTTGGTGTGGGCAATGTCGCGCCACATGGAGAAAGGGCTGGCGCCCAGCCGGGTCATTTCGCGCAGCGCGCGCCCGCCGATGGGGAGCAGATCTGCGTTGGCGGCGAATTCATCTTCCAGAAGCGCACACATCGCTGTCGAGACGAACTGCGGCAGGTGGCTGATCCACGCGCAGAGAACGTCGTGGCGTGCAGGATCGAGGTCAATGATGCGGGAACCGAAGCGAGCGACCCAGACGCGCCAGGCCTGCTCGGCCGGCGAGCCATCACGGGCTCCTCCTTCGCAACGCGTGAAGAGCCATACCGCGCCGGCGAACAAATTGCCATCCGCATTCTCTGCGCCGCCGACCTCTTTGCCTGCCATGGGGTGGCCGGGAAGGAATCCGGGCTGGTCAGGCCCGTTGTATTGGTCGCGAGCGCGGTTACAAATTGCGCCCTTGACGCTGCCAACGTCGGTCACGAGTTGATCGTCGCGCAGCACCGGCGCAAGGCGATCGAGCCACTCGATGATGCTGAACACAGGGCCGGCGAGCAGGATCAGGTCGGCTTCCGTTGCCGCGGCGAGCGGGTCGTCGGCGATTACGGTGATGGCCTGGCGGCGCAGTGCCGCATGGAGCTCTTCGGAGTTCGGATCCCATCCGGCGATTGAGCCCTCGAATCCGCGGGAGCGCAGAGCCAGCCCCACCGAGGCGCCGATGAGGCCGGTGCCGAGGATCGCGACGCGCTCAATAGCCATCAGAGTCTCCGGTCGACGGCCGGGGCGATGATGCGCAACGAGTCCATCAACTTTGCGAACTGCTCAGGAAAGAGCGACTGCGCGCCATCGGAGAGTGCCTTGTCGGGGTGGGGGTGCACCTCAATGAGCACACCGTCCCCGCCGGCAGCGACCGTTGCGCGCGCCATCGCCGGAACCTTGTCGCGGCGACCGGTGCCATGCGAAGGATCGCCCACGATGGGCAGGTGCGAAAGCTTTTTAACGACGGGAATCGCCGAGATGTCCATGGTATTGCGTGTGTAGGTTTCGAAGGTACGGATGCCGCGCTCGCACAGGATGACGTCGTAGTTGCCGCCCGCCAGCAGGTATTCGGCGCTCAGCAGCAGTTCTTCGATGGTGGCCGCGATGCCGCGTTTCAGCAGCACAGGCCGGCGGACCTCGCCGAGTTCGCGCAGCAGGTTGAAGTTCTGCATGTTGCGCGCGCCCACCTGGAAAAGATCGACGTAGGGCATCATCAACTCAATCTGCGAAATCTCCATGACCTCGCTGACGATCAGCAGCCCATGCTCGTCGCCCGCTTCACGCAGAAACTTGAGCGCGTCAAGACCGAGACCTTGAAACGAATAGGGCGAGCTGCGAGGCTTGAAGGCTCCGCCGCGAAGGAATTTTGCGCCCGCAGCCTTGACGAATTCCGCGCAGGCGAAGATCTGTTCGCGGCTTTCGACGGAACACGGGCCGGCCATCACCACCACTTCCTCGCCACCCACCGCGACGCCGTTAGGAAACCTGACGACGGTGCCTTCAGGACGAAAGCTGCGCCCGGCCAGTTTGTAGGGCGAGCTGATACGGATGACTTCCGCGACGCCGGCGAAAACTTCGAATTCTTTGTGGTCGAAGGCCCCCGGCGTGCCCACACCGGCAAGGATGGTCTGCACCGTGCCCGTGGTGCGGTGCACATTGAATCCGATTTCCATCATGCGCTCGACGACGGCCTGAATTTCTTCTTCGGTCGCGCGATCCTGCATTGCCACAATCATGATTCTTTTCCTGTCTTTTTCCGTACGGCCGAGGCAGGCGTGCCTGGTCGCGACGCAAGCTCATCGCGCTGCAGCGCGCGCATTACATCGACGATGCGCTCGTAAATGTGCACCAGCTCGATGTCGGGCAGCGGTCCGGGATTGTGAGTGCGAACGTTTTCGAAGATCACCCGCTCCCGATCCGGCTCGTAGACAGGCAGCGACGTCTCGCGCTTAAGGCGGCCGATCTCCTGAGCAGCGGCGGCGCGACGGCTGATGAGCGCGACCAGCTGCCGATCAAGCTCGTCGATTTCGCGTCGGAAGGTTTCAATGTCCATGAACTTCCTCTCCCCGGCAACTCGGCCGGGGCATGGATTGATCCGCAAAAAGCTATCGTATACGGGAAGCGCGGGGAGGTTTAGCGGGCCGGCACGGCGGGCTCATGAACGCTGCCGCGCAAGCCCTCGATAAATCGCGCGATGGCGTTGGCGGCGTGTTTGGGTCCAGCCTGTTCGATCGTCGCAACCAGCGCGCTGCCCACGACCGCAGCATCGGCAAATTCACCCACTGCGGCGAATTGTTCTGGGCTGGAGATGCCGAAGCCAACCGCGACGGGTAGCTGGGTGAATCGCCGCAGGCGGCGTACGAGCTGCTCTGCGTCGGTGGTGAGGGATTTCTGTGCGCCGGTGATGCCGGTGCGGGAGATGGCGTAGACGAATCCCTGGGAAACGGCGCAGATGCGTTCGAGGCGTTCGTCCGGACTGGTTGGCGCCGCCAAAAATACGGGTGCGAGATGATGACGGCGCAGCGTGGCGAGATATTCGCCGGCTTCCTCGACGATCATGTCAGTGACCAGTACGCCATCGACGCCAGCCTGTTCGGCGGCATCGCAAAAATTCTCAAGGCCGAAACGGAGAACGGGATTGTAGTAAGTGAAGATGATGAGACCCGCGTTGGGTCTCTCCACACGCAGCGTTGTGGCGAGGGCAAGAACGTCGTGCAGGCGCGTGCCGTTCCTGAGCGCGCGCTCGCTGGCGCGCTGGATGACCGGGCCATCGGCAAGCGGATCGCTGAAGGGAACGCCCAGTTCCAGGACGTCGGCACCCGCATCGATGGCAGCAATGGCGATGTTGTGGGTTGTGGCGAGATCGGGATCGCCGACGGTGATGTAGGCGACGAGGCCAGGTTTGCGGGCGAACCTGATGGGCATGGCTACTGGCCCTCGAGCCGCAGTTCACGGGTGAGGATGCCCATGTCCTTATCACCGCGGCCTGAGACGTTGACGATGACGATGTCTCGCGGGTTGAGCATGGGCGCGAAGCGGATGCATTCGGCAACGGCATGCGCGCTTTCAAGCGCGGGAATGATACCTTCGGTGCGCGCCAGGCGAAGGGTGGCATCGAGTGCCTCCGCGTCGGTCGCCGAGGTGTATTCGGCCCGGCCCGAATCATGCAGCGCCGCATGCTCGGGCCCGATTGAAGCATAGTCGAGTCCCGCAGAAACAGAGTGCGTGAGCGCGATCTGCCCGTTGTCGTCCTGCAGCACGTAAGAATAGGTCCCCTGCAAAACGCCGGGCGATCCGCCGCTGAAGCGCGCCGCGTGTTCGCCAAGTTGCGTGCCGCGGCCGCCGGCCTCAACACCGATCAGGCGGACCTCTTTATCCGGGATGAATTCGTAGAACGCGCCAATGGCGTTCGACCCGCCCCCCACGCAGGCGATGACAGCGGTGGGCAAGCGATTCTCTTTCTCCAGAATCTGCGCGCGGGCTTCGCGCCCAATCACGCGATGGAAGTCGCGCACCATGGACGGGTAAGGATGCGCGCCCAGCACGCTGCCCAGCAGATAATGCGTGGTCCGGACATTGGTGACCCAGTCCCTCATCGCTTCGTTAATGGCATCCTTCAGCGTGCGGGAGCCCGAGGAGACGCCACGGACTTCCGCGCCCAGCATGCGCATGCGGTAGACGTTCAGCTGCTGCCGCTGCATGTCTTCTTCGCCCATGTAGACCACGCAGTCCAGCCCGAAGAGCGCGCAGACTGTGGCAGTGGCGACGCCGTGCTGGCCCGCGCCGGTCTCCGCGATGATGCGCTTCTTGCCCATGCGCACAGCGAGCAGCGCCTGGCCCAGGCAGTTGTTGATCTTGTGCGCGCCGGTGTGCAGCAGATCCTCGCGCTTGAGGTAGATCTTCGCGCCGCCCAGCAACTCGGTGAGGCGGGAAGCGAAGTAGAGCGGTGTGGGCCGTCCCGCGTAGTCGCGCAACAGAACGTCGAGCTTCAAATGGAAATCGGGGTCGTCCTGCGCCTCGGCATAGGCGCGCTCCAACTCGTCGAGTGCGGCGACCAGCGTCTCGGGAACGTACCGGCCCCCATAAAGACCGAAGCGTCCGGCAACGGATTGGGCTGCACTGGCTGCCATGAATTCAGGGTACAGGGAACAGGGTGCAGGGTACAGGGATCGGATCTGCGCCCCGCTCCTGACGTGAATTGAGTTCCACACCTGGTGGTCAGCGAGTTGAATCAGCCATAAGGGGGTGGTTCTCGATGGCGGCAAACGCTGTGCGCGCAGCGGTGATGAAGGCTCGCACCCGCTCTGGATCCTTCAGGCCCGGCCGCCGCTCAACGCCGCTCGAGACGTCGACACCCCACGGCCGCAGCGTCCGAATCGCCTCCGCGACGTTTTCGGGCGTGAGGCCACCGGCCAGAATGATGCGCATCTTTCCGGCTTCCGCGGCAATGACATCGTGGGCGCGCGCCCAATCAAGGCTTTTCCCGGTGCCGCCGGATGCGGTGGCGGTCCTTGCATCGAGCACGACCGCATCGATATGGCGGTGGCGCGCGACGGCGCGCAGTTCGTCCCGGAGACGTTGCTCGGCGCGGCTCGGGTCGCTGTTCAGGTCCCAGTGCAGGGTCTGAGTAAGAAAGAAACTGGAATCGAACTGATTGCGGAGTTTTTCTGCGAGCGAAAAATCGAGTTCGCCGTGAAGCTGAACACCGTCCAGTCCAGCGGACTCCAGAGCCAGCACAATGTCGTCAAAATTCTGCGTGTCAAAAACGCCCATTTTGGTCAGATCGTCGGTCAAGCCGGGCATGATGGTCGCGACATGGCCCGCCGTAACACGGCGCGGACTGGGCGCGAAAACAAAGCCAATGGCGTCGGCTCCGGCGTCGGCGGCCACTTGCGCGTCATCGAGATTCGTGTTGCCGCAAATCTTGATCCACATGGCAGTCAGGCCCGCGGTGCGAGAGGTTCGGCAGTGGCCACCCGTATCAGCTCTTCCAGCGCGGCGCCCGGTTGTGGCTGGCGCATCAGCGATTCGCCAATCAGGAATGCGTCGTAGCCGGCGTTGCGCAGAGTTTGGATATCGGTCGCGGTGTGGATGCCGCTTTCTGCCACGTGCAACGTGTTCGCCGGAAGCTTTGCGGCAAGCTCCAGTGAAGTTTCCAGGCGCACCTCGAAGGTTGTCAGGTCGCGGTTATTCACGCCATAGAGATCGCAGCCAATATTGCGCACCTTCTCGATCTCTTCCTCGGTGTGCACCTCGCACAACACATCGAGCCCATAGGTGTGAGCAATGATCGTGAAGTATTGCAGGTAGCCATAGCCAAGCGCGCTCGCGATCAGCAGAATGGCGTCGGCGCGATGGGCTCGCGCTTCATAAATTTGGTATTCGTCGACGATGAAGTCCTTCCGCAGGCACGGAAGGCTTGTGGCCGCGGAGGCAATTTCGAGGTTCTTCAGGCTGCCCTGGAAGAACGGCTCGTCGGTGAGGACGCTCAGTGCCGCGGCTCCGGCGCGCTCAAACTCGACGGCCAATGTTTGCGGATCGAAATCGGGCCGGATCAGTCCCTTCGACGGCGAAGCCTTTTTCAGTTCCGCGATGATCGCCGGGCCCCTGGCGCTGGCCTCGCGCACAGCCCGGGCAAAACCGCGCGGTGTGTGTTGTTGAGCCAGATCTTTCATCTTCTCGACGGAGACCTGCGCGCGGCGCCGCGCCACCTCGGCGTGGGTCTCATTCAGGATCGGATCGAGCTTCTGGCCGAAAGGATGCAGGCGAAGGTCCTCTTACATTAAGTATAGCGGTGGCTTCAATGGCCTCGGCCATGGTTACTGGCCCGGCCTCACGCTCGGCGTGTCTGACATTTGTCACATCCGATTCCTGACGAAGCGCACTGCCGGACGAGATGGAAGAGCGCGATGCTGGGTGCTGTAAGGAGGCATTATGGAAAACCCAGTAGCGAGTCCGGTCCCCAGCCCAATCCCCGGCACCGTCCCCGGAAACTCGGCCCAGCAGGCGCTCGAACAGCAGTGCGATTCGGATTCGCACCTGATCTTTGCTCTCGGGGTGGTTCTGCTGGTTTGCGGCGGAGCCATCTTCGGCCACCACGAAGTGACCATGGTGGGCCTGGGGCTGATCATCTTCAGCAGCCTGTTCCACTAGAGCGGCGAGCGAAAGGCGCCGCCCATATTCGGGTAGTTTAGCCCAGAATGCCCATCTTCTTCGCCGTCTTCTCCAGAATCTCCAGTGCCTGGTCCAGCTGGGCGCGGGTATGCTCGCTGGTCATGATCGTCCGGATGCGCGCCTTGCCTTCCGGGACGGTTGGAAACGCGATCCCGGTTCCCAGCACCCCAGCATCGAACAGCGCTCGCGAAAAATCCATCGTCTTGCGGCCGTCGCCGATGATGATTGGCGTGATGGGCGTCTCGCTGGCCGGCGTGTTCACCCCGCCAATGTTGAAGCCCAGGCCGCCCAACTCCGTCTTGAAGTAGCGCGTGTTCTCCCACAGCCGCTCAATGCGCTCCGGCTCCGATTCCAGCAGATCGAACGCCGCAATGCAGGTGGCCGTCACTGACGGCGGATGCGAAGTGGAGAAAAGGAACGGCCGCGCCCGGTGATACAGGAAGTCGATCAAATCCTTCGAACCGCAAACGTAGCCGCCCAGAGAGCCAATCGCCTTCGACAACGTCCCCACCTGAATATCCACGCGGCCGTGGCAATGGAAGTGGTCGACCGTCCCGCGCCCGTTGCGCCCCAGCACACCCGACGCATGCGCGTCGTCAACCATCATGATCGCGCCGTATTTCTCCGCCAGATCGGCGAGCTTATCGACCGGCCCAATGTCACCATCCATCGAAAAAACTCCATCGGTGATCAGCAGTTTGCGGCCTGGCTCGTTTGCAATTTCCTTCAGCATCTCTTCGGCGTGGCCAATATCCTTATGCCGAAAGACCCTGATCTTCGCCCGCGAAAGGCGCGCCCCGTCGATGATCGAAGCGTGGTTCAGTTCATCGGAGACGATGAAGTCTTCTTTGCCCAGAATCGCCGATACGGTTCCAGCGTTGGCCGCAAATCCACTCTGAAACACTACGCAGGCTTCGACATTCTTGAAGCGCGCAATCTTCTCCTCCAGCTCCATATGGATCTTCATCGTGCCAGCGATCGTCCGCACCGCGCCCGAGCCGACCCCGAAATCACGCGTCGCCTGGATGGCCGCCTCGCGCAGTTTCGGGTGATTGCAGAGGCCCAGGTAGTTATTCGACGCGAGGTTGATCACGCGGCGGCCGTCGTAGGTGCAAACGGGCGCCTGCACGTCGTCGAGCACACGCAGCCGGAAATGCGTGCCCTTCTGCTTCAGCTCGTCGAGCTGGGTGGTGAGGTACTGGAGCTGCGGTCGCTCAGAAAGAGTGCTGGCCATGGCGTTTGCCTCGACAGATGGAAGGTCCAAATCAGAATCCTAACTCCACAGAGACTATGAGCGCCCGGATGCTCACCTGCCGCTGGCCCAGGCGGTCAGATACAATGGGTTTTCCCGCACAGGGCTTCGAGATTCCGATCCAGCGAAGGGGTTTTGGATCGGAACCGGACAAGCTCTGGGCAGACGTCGGCTTCAAGAGAGTTCCTCACGAATGATTCTGCAGTTTCGGAAACAGATCTATCGTTCGCTGACCGTGGCGGTCGCGCTTTTCTGTTTGTTTGTTGCGGTCCGCCCGGCCCTGGCCCAGGCTCCCACCCGCATTCAGGTATCGTCCGACCGAAGCAGCCGTGTTCTGTCACTCACCGCGAAAGTCTCGGACGTGGGTGGAGCCGCCGTTTCCGAAGGCTCGGTTAGCTTTGAGACCGCGAAGGGTTCCCTTGGCTCGGTCTTCGTCCATGATGGAGCCGCGGCGTTGCATCTCTCCGATCCACCCCAGTGGTTGAAGACCGTCACCGCCATCTATCACGGCACCGTGAACTTCGCGAACGCAGCATCCAGCACCGATGTGACTGCCGACGCCAGCTCCGATGCGACCAGCACGCTGCCCGGCTTCACCGTAACCGCCAGCCCCAGTTCCCTGAGCCTGACGCCTGGTCAGTACGGCACCGTGAATCTGACCGTCACGTCGCAGAATGGGTTCTCTGAGCAGGTGAACCTGTCCTGCTCCGGTCTGCCAGGCGCGGCGTTTTGCAATTTCAACCCCACCGTACTCACGCCCCCGGCAAACGGCTCGGGCACCAGCGCCATGCAGATCACCACCATGGCGACCTCCGGCGTGAGTTCGGATAATTCCGCGCGTCTCGCGCTGCCTGGCCGGGCCCTTTACGCGGCGCTGATTCCCGGCGCGCTGGCACTGGCAGGATTGGGCGCACTCCGCAGGCGCAAAGGGAATCTGCTCCGTTTCTTCGGCATGCTCATCCTGCTTGCCGCCGGAACCCTGGGCCTCAGCGCCTGCAATCCGCGCTTCCGGTATCTGAACTACCAGCCCTCGCCCAACTACGGAACCGCCGCCGGAACTTACACCATCACCATCGCGGCCTATTCCACCAACGGCACGGCGATCACCTACGCGACGTCGTCCGACGCAAGCTGCTCCGGCGCCGTGTGCGTGGCGCTCACGGTGCAGTAGGGCAGCGCTCGCGTTCAGCGCTCAGAAGAACCCGGCATCTGACAAACTACAACCACCCGATTGCGGTAAATGCAAGGTAAGTGCGTCTCTGCGCCCGGCTGCAGCAACAGCCAGTTTGCTCCGTATGGCTTCAACCTGGCCATCCGCTCCGCGTCGGTCATGCGGTCGACATCAAGTGCAGCGTTGCGCTGCGCGGCCCAGCGATCGGCCAGCCCCGGCGCGACAGCCACTACGCCTGCATCCTTGTCATCGGCCAGCTGGTCGCGTTCGGCGATGGCGCGGAAGCCCTCCTCATCTTCTCCGGGTGTGTAGACCAGTCGCGGATTGAACGCGAAGACCGCGCTCCGCGGTGTGTGATCGCGGATCCAGACGAACGCCTGCTGATACGGATTCTCGGGGATCGATCCCGGCCACTCCACTTGCGCAGAGCCGGACCACGAAATGCGCTGGGCGATTGCCATCCCCGCGAACAGCGTGACAAACAGGGCCAGCGCCGCCAGCCGAGAGCGCGACATCGGCCGCGCGAGGATTCCGCCGCACAGCACGATACCCAGGATATAGACCAGCTGAAAGGTACGGAGCACCTGAATGGGGACCAGCAGGTACGGGCCCGACACCGGAGCAAGAAACGCGGCGATCAGCAGGCCGGTGCTCCCGAAGCAGAGGCAGGTGAGGCAAAGCGCGCCAGGCAGGCTCCTCGTCCCGAGCCTCCTCGCCGCCGCAGCGAGCAATCCCGTCGGCAGAGCGAGGCCGAGCCATTCGTACCAGCGCCATCGCGCGAGAAAAAGAAATCTCCGCTCCGGCAGCGAAACAGCCAGCCTGTAAGCATTCGAGATGGGCATCCGATGCGCGAACGCGAAGGCCAGCGCCGCCGCCAGCAGCGTTGCTCCACAAAGAGCCAGTGCCGGCCGAAGATGCTCCGCACTGATGAGCCGCTGAAGAACAATGAACGCCACCGCATAGGCCCCCATCAGTGGATGGAACAATGCCGTCAGCGCCAGCAGGATCGCGGTCCGCAGCCACGCGCGATCCAGCGAAGCGGCGACAGCCATCAGGCTCAGCGGCGTTGAGAACGATCGCGCCGTTACATAGGGGTCCATGACGAACAGCGCGGTTCCCGCAACCGGCAGAGTGAAGCAGGCGCAGGCGAGCACCAGCGCGCACCAGCGTTCTCGTCTGCCATCAAAGATCCGAACCGCGAGTTGGCGGCAGGCGGTGAGAAACAGAACGATGCTGACCAGATGCGCCATGAAAAGAATCGACTCGAGCGGCAGATGCGAGATGCGGACAACGCCGGCCATCGCCACGGCGAAAATCGAATGCCGCGCCAGGGCCGTGACGAAAGCCGCGTTGAGCGGGTAGAGCGAAGGATCAAGCGCGCGACGGATACCCGCCACGTATAGGCCCGCATCGTTCGCGAATGGGTGATAGCCGTGAACCAGCAGAACGACGGGCGTGAGCAGGAGCGGCCCGAGCGCCCAGGCGAGCGCTCGCCAACTCCTCGCCTGTAGCGCCGTTCGGCGTTTCGCCGGCAATTCACTTCGAGGTGTGTTCAAAACCGGTGCGGCAGACATGAAGTCAGAGATTCTGTTGTACAAGGTTCGCGGCCTGCGCGGCGATGGCCGCATCGTCTCCGAAACCATGGAGCCAGCGAACCTCCGGCTCACGGCGGAACCAGGTCATCTGGCGCTTGGCGTAGTTGCGATGCGCCTGGCGCGTGGCGGCAATAGCGTCTGCCTCGCTGGATTTCCCGCGCAGTACCGCGCGCGCCTGCCGGTATCCGAGCGACTCAAAAGCACGCGGCCCGTCGCCGAATTCCACGAGCAGTCTTCCGGTTTCCGCCACCAGGCCCTGTGCGAACATCTCCGTGGCGCGAGCATCGAGGCGTCCATACAGCTCCGCGCGCGGCGGGTCGAGCCCAATGCGCAGAATCCGATAGCCAGTGAGAGGATCGCGGCCCGCTTTCCATGCTTCGGTGAGCGGCTGGCGTGCAGCCAGGCAGACCTCGATCGCGCGGATCAGCTTCGGCTCATCGTTGGCGTGAATCCTCGAAGCTGCGGCTGGGTCCATCCGGCGCAGAATCCGGTGCAGCCAGCCCTTTCCATGCAGTTTTGCGTTGCGGCGCAGCCGAGCGCGCACCTCGTCGGACCGCTGCGGACCGGCGAACAACCCCTCCAGCAGCGCACGCAGATACAGCCCTGTCCCGCCAGTCACAATCGGCAGGCGCCCGCGCGAGACAATCCCGATCAGCGCCTCGCGCGCCATGCGTGCGTAATCGCCCGCCGTCATGGGCTGGTCGGGCGTCACCACGTCGATCAGATGATGCGGAATCTCCCGCCGTTCCGCTGTGGAAGGCTTAGCGGTGCCCACCTCCATCCCGCGATAAACGGCGACCGAGTCACAGCTGACGATTTCTCCCTGAAAACGGCGGGCGAGGATTAGTGAAAGCGCGGTTTTACCGCTGCCCGTCGAGCCCAGCAGCACCACCAGGAGAGGCTCCATAAAACCCGGAGCCAGAGTAGCAAAGCGGCTCAGGTCGCAACCTGATCGTCGTTCTTTAGCGGTTGGAGAGGCCGCGGGCGCGGTGAACCGGCAAAGTCGGCCCATCGTGCAGCACCAGGCTGTGCCCGGCCAGTGCGATCCTTTGCACAGCTCGCGCCTGATCGGACGGTGACGCAGGACGCACCCTTAACGACACGGAAGGCCCACTGCCACTCGCCGCGGAGCGGCGTGGAGCCTCGACTTCAGGACCGGGTTCGGAGTCTTTGCGGCCACCGAATGCGGCGACCATGGCGGGCGTGGCGACCATTGCAATAAAGGCGACGGCGAAAATCAGATCATGCATTTCCAGGCACTTCCTCGGAAAGTAGAGCGTCCTTGCCTCTATGCGTCCATGAGTATGACGCTTGGGCAATGACACACCTATAGCACTTCCATGCAGGACCTGGAAACGCGGAAGTACCCCATCAGGGTGTAACTCGTGACCAACGTACCGAAACTTTTGTACTAGGTGCTACGGAACTGCTCTCGTCCGGCCAAATCGAAGGCGAACCCGCCAGAGCGAGGGCGCAGCCGTTACTCCACTTGTTGCTTTGCTTTATAGCCGTCGCGGGCAATGATGTCATATTTGACCCGCTTGTGTTTCTCATCCTGCATAAGAAGAGGATGTCCTTCCTGGTCCACCAGCTCGACCCGGATGCGGCGATAGGTCCCGTCCATCTTCTGGTTCGACGGCTTATAGGTAATCTGGTACTGGTTACGGATGGATTCATTGATCGCGGCGAAGTCGTCCGGCAGCTCCGCCGAGAATCGCGGCTCAAAATACATGCCACCGGTCATGCGCGCGAACGAGTTGAGCTGATTCTCAGCCTGCAGCATCCCGATGCTGTTCATGCGGCCACTGGCAAATCCGCCGCCGCCCATCATTCCGGCGCCTCCGGTTGCGATCGAGAAGATGGTCACGTTCGGCGTCTCCTTGATCTTCTGCAGGCATTTATCGAGGGTGATCTTGGAAAAGGTATCGACGCCGGACGAAACCAGAATGACGTATTTGCGGCCGTCGATGCGGGAGAGCCGGTCGAGCGTTTCGTAGACGGCGTCGAACAAGTTGGTCTCGTGCCAGGTTGGAATCTGCAGGGACCGAATCGAATCCTGGATCATCATCTTGTTCTGCGTGAAGTCAGTCAGGATCGTGGTGTGCATGTCGTAGGTGACGACGGCAATGTAGTCGTCGGGGCGCAGTTGCTGAGTGAAGGCCATCGCCGAGTTCCACATGTCGTAAATGAAGTTGTAGCTGTTGGCCGCAAACTCCACCAGCAGCACGGCCGTGATCGGCGCCTTCACCTGGTGAAACGCGACTATGTCCTGCGGCACGCCATCCTCGAAGACGCGGAAGTTTTCCTGCTTCAGATTGGGAATGAACTGGTGGGTCTTGTCGGCCAGCACGCCTACATCCACGTTGACCACCGGCACATCGACGCGCAGGGAGTAGTTGTTCAGTCCCGGCGGGTTTTTCACTTTCGGCTCGGGTGGCGGTGGCGGCGGTGGAGCGGCCTTCTTCGGAATCGCGATGGGGCCGTTGTCGTTTCCTGGACCTCCGGCTTCGGGAGCGGTCTGATCCGGTTGCTGCTGCTGCGCCGGCTGCTGCTGCGTCTGCTGCTGAGACGGCGCTGGCGGCTGGTCGCTTGAAGGGGTTTGTTGCTCCGCCCATAACCAGTCGGCGGCGAAAAGCGTCTGTATGAGCAGCAGGGCAACGGCGGCGAAAGCCGGGAAACGCAAGTGGGATTTCCTCATGGAAAAACCTCTGGAACAATCTTCGTGCTAAGAGTGCCTTTGCGGCAAGCGGTGGAGCAGCATAGTCTATGGACGTGTGTAATCGCCTGAAAGATATCCGCAGCGGCCTGGCCGCGCTGGCCATCGCCGGCTGTGCAAGCGTCTTTGCGCAGACCGCTTCTGCTCCAAAGGCGGCTTTTAGCGCGTCTTTGCCGCCGAATCCCCCTGAAATTACAAAGTTTTTCCCGCTCAGCGAGGTCCACAAAGGCCAACAGGGCGTTGCTTACACGGTTTTTGAAGGCACCAAACCGGAGCCAATGGGCGTGGAAATTCTGGGCGTCCTGCACAACGCGCTCGGTCCTCGCCAGGACATGATTCTGGCTCGCCTTGAGGGCACAAAGCCGGACTACACCGGCGTCGTGGCCGGCATGAGCGGCAGCCCGGTTTACATCGACGGCCGCCTGGCCGGCGCGCTTTCCTACCGCATTGGCCAGTTCAGCAAGGAGCCGATCTGCGGCATTACCCCAATCGAGTCGATGCTCGGCGTCGAGAAGCAGCATGCCTCGCCTGCCCGAGAACTCGCGGTCAGTGGTGACAGCGCTCCTTTCGAGCCTGGCGCTGGAGCCGTCAGCACCGGCGGCGAAACCGGACCGCTGATTCAGCCGATGGACACGCCGCTGGTTTTCAGCGGATTCAGTCCCGACGCCCTGAAGCTCTGGAAGGATCATGCGCCTGCAGGCCTGCTTCCGGTCGAAGGCGTCGGCGGCTCGGAAAGCAACGAAAAGCAGCCTGACGCGCTCGAGCCTGGATCGGCCGTGAGCGCGGTGCTGGTGCGCGGCGATCTGGACATCGCGGCCACGTGCACGGTCACTTACATCGACCCGAAGAAGATGCTCGCGTGCGGCCATCCCATCACGCAGTTCGGTCCGGTTTCGATGCCGATGACCAAAGCCGATGTGGTCGCCACGCTGCCGTCGCCGCTCGAGGCTTTCAAGATCATCAACACGACCGAAACGATCGGCTCCATCACCGAAGATCGCGAATCGGCGATCCTGGGCGAGTTCGGCAAACCGGCGCGCATGATCCCCGTCACGCTGCGCGTGACGCGCGACGGCGCTGCGCCCGCCTCTGAAGACAAGGCGCTTGAGACTCTGCACTTCGAAGTCATCGATCAGCCGCAGATCACGCCGATGGCGGTGATGGTTGCGGTTTATCAGGGCCTGATGGAAGAGAACACCTACTCCGCGCAGACCACATACCACGTGCAGGGATCGGTAAAGCTGAGCGGCTATCCGTCGGTTAAGCTCAACAGCCTGGTTGCGCCCACCGACGCGCTGCCCGCGAACCTGCAAACCGCGCTGGCGCTGGGCGAGCGCTTCACCCGTCTTTACGACAACGCCGCGCGGCGCACTCCGATTGAAAGCGTCGACCTCGAAGTCGCGGCGATCCCGCGCCGGCTCACCGCGGAAATCGAGAGCGCGCACACCAGCCGCGTCGAAGTTCATGGCGGAGATATCGTCACTGTTGAAGCGACGATCCTTCCGTGGCACGGTGAACCCCACAACGTGAGAGTGCCGGTGAAATTGCCCCCAAATCTGCCCGCTGGCTCAGTGCGCCTGCTGGTGAGCGACGCCAGCACGCTGGACCGGCTGCTGCAGCCGCCACAATTCAACGCGCAGCCGCTCGACGTTGCGGCGACCATTGCGCAGCTGAACAGCGCGCACACCAGCGACCAGCTCTACGTGACGCTGCTGGCCCCTGAAGCCCAGGCTGCCGTCGATGGCCGCACGCTGACCGCGATCCCGATGTCGGTGGCCAACGCGCTTTCTCCGCTGCGCGAGAACAAAGGCATGGCGCTGAACGGCGAGTCGGCGGTTCCGATGGCCTCGCTGCCGATGAACGCCGTGGTTAGCGGACAGCAGGTTGTGACGCTGCAGGTCGAAGACGAGTAGCGCGGGCGAAACCCTTAGCCCGCAGCCTGCAGCCGGCAGCCTTAAGCTGGAAGCCGGAAGCTGGAAGCTGGGTATACCCCCCCTTGAATTGTGCAAGTGTTGAAAATGCAGGGGTTGCGATTTCTCGTTTGCGCAAGTGTCTGAAAACAGGTCAATTGACATGAGCCTCATTGTTAAGTGATTGATCTTGGGCGGTTTAGCATTTGCAGCCGGTGGCCTGTGGCCGGTGGCCAGTGGCCGGTGGCTGGAGCTGGAAACGGAAACCGGAAGCTGGAAGCCCGAAGCCGGAAGCTGGAAGCTGGAAGCTGGAAGCTGGAAGCCGCGTACCCCCCTTGAATTTGTGCAAGTGTTGAAAATGCGGTGGTTGCTGTTTCTCTTGCTTGCAAGTGTCTGAAACTAAGCTAGTTATCACGGATATTCGTGTTAAGTAAGTGATTCTGGATGACTTCGCTTTGGCTGTAGCCATCGCAAGCGATTCCTCCGTTGCGCAAGTGTTTGAAAAGAAGTTGGTTGTCACGGATCTCCGGGCCAGGTTATGGGTGATGAATGAGTTAGGCAGCCAGCGGTCAGCGGTCAGCAGTCGGCGGGCAGCAGTCAGCAGCCAGCTGCCGGCAGATAGCAGCCTCCGCAAGTTGGTTCAACTCGCAAATGAAAAGCCCCACCGGGAAGGTGAGGCTTTTTCTTTTTCTACTCTATAAGTTCAGAATACCAGATCCGGGGGGAAATCGCGCCAACTTTGTTGGGGATCGTTGGCGTGTAAGTTCAGTGCAATGAGGCACAAAACTTCGGTACCGTGCTCGAAAAGCTTGACAAATTTTCCACATTTCTGGGGTTTAGCCGTAAGTGATTGAAGGTTCGTGGGGAGGAGCTAAGAAGCGGTCAGCTAAGAGGCGGTCAGCGGTCAGCTAAGAAGCTGTCAGCGGTTAGCCAAGAGGCGGTCAGCTAAGAGGCGGTCAGCTAAAGGCCGGTTAGTTAAGAGGCGGTCGGCCAAAAAAGCGGTCAGCAAAGAGCGGCGGCCGATGAGGCCGCGGCGTGCGCCTCCTACTGTTTTCCAATGCGAAAGTTCCGGTTTGCCTCTGAAGCCCGTGTGGGGAGGTCCAGACGCGGGTTATCCGTTCGCGCCTGACTCTCGAGGTTCCCTGGCCCCTTTGCGAGTTCTCAGAAAGAGCTGAACCGCTGCCAGGAACATGATGAGTGCTCCGAATGCCTGCGCAAAAACGATCACAGTCGAGATGGGATCTGGCGCGTAGCGCCTGGCGGGCACGATCAGCACTTCAGCAAAGCAAATCGCGAGCAAAGTACGCTCTGCACCTCTATGGTCGTGCACGATTTCGATGAGCAGCAGCGCGACCAGGCCGTATGTGAAGACGTTCATAGCGACCGCCGCCCAATTCGGCAAAAACGAATTGAGCGGGTAAATCCAATTCGCCCTTGGTTGCGGACCGAGGGTCAAGTGCCACAATTTCGACGCTGCAAAACAGGCAGCAGCAATCAGGATCACCAGGGCGACTCGCGGCGTGCGAATTATTGCTTGCTGGGCTTTCTCCTGGAGCTCCGGCTCGGTGGTCTCGCCAGCCTCAGGAGCTGCGTGAGGTTCAGGGATCGGCTGCAGGGTGGTGGCCATTCTTGCTCTCAGCCAAGCTCCAGGGAGCAATAGAACCGCTGTAGAAACAGCCAGCGCAGCCGCGAGGGGCCAGGCATCCAGTCGAAGCGTTCCCGCAAAATAAAGAATGACCAGCAGAAGTGCCGCGATCCATCCGGACGGGAGCAGAATGCCGATCAGCGCGACCGCATTCGCAGGAATTGAACGCCTAATCAAAACCGCCGTATAGAGAGCAGCCCAGAATGCAAATGGCGCAATTAGTATCAGCGCCGTAACGCAGTACATCACCAGCTTTGCGTCATCATTCACGTTGCAGCCAATTCAATCACCAGATTCTCAGCAGTGAAAGGGTCGGATCGTCGGCTATACGGACATTTCGACCCGAAACTTCCGGTTTGCCGGTCATACGGCTCGAACGCAACGCTGGCGAGTCGTCTGGCAAAGATCACCTGCCCCAGGGCGGTTAGACACCGGGAAGGTTGCAGAGACCAATCCGCATTTCTCCTGCCCCTGATGCCAGCGCCATCATCCTTGCCGGCTCGCCCTGCTGGGCAGATTGTCAATCAGCGCACGTGTCAAAGGTTCAGAGATCGGGGAGCAGCAGTCGGGAATCGCAAAATTTGCACTTGACAGCGATGGATAATCCACTACCATATGGTTGTGGATCGACTGGGTACAACATTTGCGGCTTTGTCTGATCCGACCCGCAGGGCGATGATCGACCGGCTCACCCGTGGGCCTGCCTCGGTGCGTGGGTTGACGGAACCGTTCGCACTCTCGCAGCAGATGATTTCAAAACATATTGCCTGCCTGGTGCGGGCGCGGATTGTGATCAAGAAAAAGCGTGGACGAGAGAGTGTGTGCACGCTCAGGCCTGAGGCGATCAGGACAGTCAGCGACTGGGCGATCCGATATCGCCGATTCTGGGAAGAGCGCTTCGACAGGCTGGAGGTGGTTGTGAATCGAATGAAGAAAGAGGAGGTCGGAGATGACAGGAAAGACGGTTAGCGAAGTTGAGCGGATGGTCGTGACAAGAGTTTTTGATGCCCCACGCGAGTTGGTTTGGAAAGCGTGGACAGACCCGAAGTACATCATGCAGTGGTGGGGACCGAAGGGCTTTACGGCGCCTGTTTGCAGGATGGATTTTCGCGTGGGAGGAAAACTCCTCTGCTGCATGAGAGCGCCGGATGGGCAGGAGGGCTGGAATGCGGTTGAATACCACGAGATTGTTCCGTACGAGAAGATCGTTTCCTCCATGTACTTTTCCGACTCGGAGGGAAACAAGATTGACCCCGCGGAATTAGGAATTGAACATGAGGGCATAGACGGTGCGTACGACGTGACCCTCTTTGAGGATCTCGGAAACGGCCGGACGAGACTCACTCACATTGGAAATGAACCCATGGAGAGCGCGAAGAACAGCGGGCAACTGGAAGGCTGGAACGAGATACTCGATAAAGTTGCCGCAGTGGTTGCGGGGCTGGCGTAGGCGAAATAGGAAGTTGCGCGAGATACAGTTGAGGCTGGCGGCGAAGGCCTGGTTAGAACAGGCTTCTCGCCGCTCGGCCGAATATTCGCCTTTCCGGAGTTCGTCAGGGGCTGAAGCCCACAATGTTTTGGCCGCTTACGGCACGGCTGAAAGCCGTGCCCTGACACAAGGCGTTAGTCGATTTACTCGTTTCAGGCTGGCTGCAGTTCGTGTTCGAGCTGCGGTTTGGCGCTGCGGTGGACGCGCAGGTTATCGAGCGCGTAATCGATGTAGCGGGGCTCCATCTGCGGAGGGCGCTCCATGAAACGGCAAGTGGCGATGACCTGATCGACGATGAATCGGGGCTGATAGGCGGCCAGCTCGAGGCCTTTTTCTATCTGGATTTTGGAGACGATGGAGTTGAAGGTCTCAGTGG
Organism: uncultured Acidobacteriaceae bacterium; assembly: GCA_963788905.1. Taxonomy (GTDB): domain Bacteria; phylum Acidobacteriota; class Terriglobia; order Terriglobales; family Acidobacteriaceae; genus Palsa-343. Next base: position 188,396 of record CAWBIO010000005.1, on the reverse strand, counting down.
TAAGGGTGATGCCGTGGCGGGCGCATTCGGTATCGAAGATGCGGCGGAAGGAGTCGCGACTGGGCGCGCCCACCTCGATTTTGTAGGGCAGGCGGCGGAGAAATGCGGGGTCCATGAGATCTTCAGGCTCGATATTGGTGGAGAAGATGACGAGCTCCTCAAAGGGAATGCTGAAACTTTTGCCGGTGTGGAGCTTGAGGTAGTCGACGCGGTTTTCCAGCGGAATGATCCAGCGGTTGAGCAGGGCGGTGGGGCTGACGAGCTGGCGGCCGAAGTCGTCGATGATGAAGCAGCCGCCGAGTGCCTTGATGTGGATGGGCGCCTCGTAGTAGTGGCCGATGGGGTTGTAGAGGAGGTCGAGCATCTCGAGGGTGAGCTCGCCGCCGGCAACGAGAAAGGGCCTGCGGCAGGCGACCCAGCGGTGGTCGAGAGTATCGCCGGGGTTGGCGAGGAATCCGGGTTCGTCAACCACGCCGGCGGGATCGACGGCGACATGAATGGCGGGATCGAAGAGACGGATGATCTGGCCTTCGACGGCGATGGCGTAGGGCAGGTAGATGATGTCGCTGAAGACGTTGGCGAGGCAGCGGGCGATGGAGGTCTTGCCGTTTCCCGGCGGCCCGTAGAGCAGCATGGCGCGGCCGGAGTTCAATCCGGGTCCGCACTGCTCGATGAGGGCGTCGTCGAAGGTGAGGGAGCCGATGGATTTGCGGATGCGATCGAAAGTGATGACTTCGTTGGTGAGCTTCTGGTGGCTGACCTGCTCGTTGAACTGATCGAGAGGGACGGGGGCGGGACCGACATAGCCCACCTGGCCGAGGGCCTCGACCGCCCAGCGGGTGCCCGCTTCGGTGAAGGCGTAGCTGGTGCCGCCCGAGCTGTCGGCGCCGCGCACACCCATGGACTGGAGGAGCTTGCGATCGACGGCCATCTGCACCAGCTCGGCCACCATACGATAAGGGAGCTTGATGGCGTCAGTGATCTGGCGGATGGTCTGGAGCCGCGCGGAATAGATGAGCTTCATCATGAGGCCGAGCAGTTCGACCTTCCCAACTCCGGTGGCGGCAATATCGGGGGGCTCGGTGGGAATGCGATGCAGAAATGAATCGAGGGCGTGCTCGGTGAGCGCGCCCATGGCGATCAGGTTCTCGCCCAGGCGGCCGCCCTGGGTGGCCTGACGTTCGAGCGCCTGGGCCATATCTTCGGCGGTAACCAGCCCGGCGCGGATAAGCAGATCTCCTAACTGCAATCGCGTGGCGATAACATCCTCCTCGAATCCGATTGTGGTCGTACTGGGGAGCGCCGCGCGCCGGGGAGCAGCACGGCACTACTGGGGCAAATGCTGTTCCTGGCGATCCAGGAAAAGGATCGCGACGGATGTTCAGCACCTTTTCAACGTTGCGATCATAATGTGAAACTGCGCTCGGACGAGTCCCACTTGGGATGTAGGCGAATGGCTTCCGGGCGATTGATCGGGATTGCTCGGCGCGGAGCGAGTGGGTTCGATTACTCCAGGCACGTCCCTTGTGCATGCCTCGTGTTCGCGGCCGGACAGGCCAGGATCAGAGCCGGACGCTTCCGGGCTGGAGCCGGGGCGCGATCGGGTGGCTATCCGATTGCTCCGTCACATAGTTATTGACCTCAGGCCCCTGGTTCTGCGATGGTCAGCAACGTGCACCTTAAGTAGATCCAACTTCGGAGGTCATGCATGGCGTACGTCGAACGCATCCGTGACATGATTACCCAGCCGCTGCTTGAAGAGATTGTTCGGCAACGCACCACGGCGGGCTGGCACCTGGTTTCGCTGGAATGGCGGCGCGAGCTGCCTGACTCCGAGGCTCCCACCGATGGCGCTTATCCGGAAGACATTCCCTTTGGGCTGCGGATTTCGGAAGACTGCAAGCGGCTGGAGATCGACCCGAATGAGCAGCAGACGCTTCTGCAGATGATGGAGATGCTGGTGCAGGATTTCTCCTTCTCAGCGATTGCCAGCGACCTGAACGAGAAGGGTTTCCGCACCCGCGAGGGCAAGCGGTGGAACCCGGTAGCCATCTTCAACATGATCCCGCGGCTGATTGACGTTGGTCCGCGACTGTTTCCCACCGAGGAGTGGGAAAAGCGCCGGCAGAAGTTCGCGCGCATGATCTGACGCCGCTGACTCGCGGCCGCCTCGCGATCCTCCACAGTGCAGGTTGACGGAGATTTCCGTCTTCGGTGCTCCGGCTGGCTTTGTTTCAGGCTGCGCGGCGGTGTCCGCGGAGAAACGCGGCGGCCTTGTGCAGGTCGTGGACGAATTCCGCGCGCGCCTGTTTCCGCGCTTCGTCATCCGGAGCGCGCAGGATCGAGGACGGGTGCACGGTTGCGAGAATCGGCGGCATGTTCTGGCCGATGAGCACCCTGCCGCGGCTTTTGGTGACGTGAAATGCCGCACCCAGCAGCGCCTGGGCCGCGGTTGCGCCGAGGCAGACGACGAGTTCCGGGCCGACGGCCTCCATTTCCGCATCCAGCCACGGATGGCAGGCGGCGACTTCGCGCATGCTGGGCTTTTTGTGGATGCGCCGTTTGCCACGCGGTTCCCACTTGAAATGCTTCACTGCGTTGGTTAGGTACACTTCGTTCCGGTCAATGCCGGCTTCGTCGAGGCAATGGTCGAGCAGCACTCCTGCCGGGCCGACGAAGGGCTTGCCCTCGATGTCCTCGCGATCTCCAGGCTGTTCGCCGACGAGGATCATTTTCGCGCGGGGATTGCCCTCGCCGAAGACGGTCTGCGTCGCGCGTTCGAAGAGCGGACAACCCTCGCAGCTGGCAGCCGCCTGGCGCAGCGCGCGCAGATCGTGGCGGGCGGCCGGATCGCGTGGGAGAAATTCTGCGGCGGATCGCTTTGCGGCTGGTGGTGAGTTTGGAGCGGTCTTTTTTGCTGGCCGCATAATGCGTTGGATGCTGGTGAAGCAGGGCAGCGCGACGTGTTCGGGAAAAACTTTCCGGATCGGGTCAATTTGGAAAAAGATTCCTCGAGCAGAAGCAAGGAGGCAAGAGGGGGCCTAAGGGGTGGTCGGCGTAGAGGGTCGGTTGGCGAAGATTGGCGGAAAGAGTCAATGGAGGAACCTGCTGAGGTGCTGCATGCACGGCCGATTTGGGAATTCTCTCCAAAGTGAGCTGAGCGGGGCACTTTGGGGCGATGCAGACTGCGATTTGCGTTGAAGATCGGGCTGGACAGGCGTTTGCTTCTTGCTGTGGGGTGAACCTGGTCTGGGAACGGCTGCGGGTCGGCGGCGGTGCACCATTTTCGGTGCATGGAGAGGACCACTCTGCGTGTCCGCGTTGGGGCGGGAAAGGTGGAAAGAAGCACTGCCTGGCCGCTTGCAGGGAAACGGTGGAAAAGAGCACAAAGCTGGCCGCGGGGAGCAAGAGCAGGAAACCCCTGTGCACAGTTTATGGTGCAAGATTTTGGAAACAGGTGGTGCACTGCGGATGGCATGGGCAGGGCGGAAGTTGGCTTTTGTATGGGAGCACTGAAGCTGCCTTCCGGTTGTGACCGGGCTAACCCCATTGAGGGAAGGGTTCCAAAATGGGCCGAGAGGGGCACTTATGGCTGGTGCGGACTGGGATATGGCTTGAAGATCGGGCCTCGTGGGCGTCTGCTTCTTGCTGTGGGGTGAACCTGGTCGGGGAACAGCGCGGGCGAACCCCATTGAGGGAAGTGTTCCAAAATGGGCCGGAGGGGCACCAAGGCTGGTGCGGACTGGGATATGGCTTGAAGATCGGGCCTCGTGGGCGTCTGCTTCTTGCTGTGGGTGAACCTGGTCGGGGAACAGCGCGGGCGAACCCCATTGAGGGAAGTGTTCCAAAATGGGCCGGGAGGGGCACTTTGGGCGGTGCAGACTGCGATTTGCGTTGAAAATCGGGCTGGACAGGCGTTTGCTTCTTGCTGTGGGGTGAACCTGGCTTGGGAACAGACCGGGCCAATCTCATTTTGGGGAAGTGTTCCAAAATGGGCCGCGAAGGGCACTTATGGCTGGTGCGGACTGGGATATGGCTTGAAGATCGGGCCTCGAGGGCGTTTGCTTCTTGCTGTGGGGTGAACCTGGTCGGGGAACAGCGGCGAGGGGTTTTTCTTTTCAGAGTTTTTGGGCAATTACCGGGTTGTTGGCCATTCGCCCGCAGAATGATGTTCTCTCTCTGCAGTTTCCTCTCTTCAGGTTTGCTCTGCGCAGTTTCTTCGCTGCACCGGAAGTGGGCTTAGCTTTGCGTCGACGGCACCAAATGCCCCAAGGCATTCGGCAACTGCGCGCCACTGGCCACCGCTGATTCTTCGTTCCCACATCTGGTCAGGGAACAGCGGCGAGGTTTTTTTCTTTTCGGAGTTTTTGGGAAATTGCCGGGTTGTTGGCCATTCGCCCGCAGAATGATGTTTTCTCTCTGCAGTTTCCTCTCTTCAGGCTTGCTCTGTGCAGTTTCTTCGCTGCACCGGAACTGGGCTTAGCTTTGCGTCGACGGCAGCAAATGCCCCAAGGCATTCGGGAACTGCGCGCCACTGGCCACCGCTGATTCTTCGTTCCCACATCTGGTCGGGGAACAGCGGCGAGGGGTGTTTCTTTTCGGAGTTTTGGGCAATTGCCGGGTTGTTGGCCATTCGCCCGCAGAATGATGTTTTCTCTCTGCAGCTTCTTCTCTTCAGGTTTGCTCTATGCAGTTTCTTCGCTGCACCGGAACTGGGCTTAGCTTTGCGTCGACGGCAGCAAACGCATCAGGCAGCAAACGCACCAGGTACCAAACGCACTGGGTACCAAATGCACAAAGACACCACCAGACGCACCAGGGCATTCGAGACTGCGCGCCACTGGGCGCCGCTTAACGGCCTCGGTACGATTCTTCGTTCTCACATCTGCCGAAACCGGGCAGACCCATTCGACGCACCTCGCCAAGCTCAGTGCTTGCTCAGGGCAGGTTGTGGGGCACCCCTTGAGTTGTGCCCGTGATACACAACGGTCGCGTTATCGGTGAGGGCATCCTGGCCAACAACAAGGTCTGCGCATTCCTTCTTTCAGCTCCGTGCACACCCGCTCGACATGCTGCATTCTGGTTTCCGGCTTCTTCACGGAGATAACCCAGCAGATCCATTCATTGCGCGCAAGCGGGGTAATGTCCTCCCACTTTGTGCGCGCCGCTGGGTCGGAAACAAGGGCTTTGCGCAAATCCGATGGCACGGTGTGGACCACGCCGGATGAGAGCCTGGCAGCCATGCGTTTACTTTACCCTCGACGTCTGACTGCTGCTAATTTCCCGACAGCGTCGCAAAAGATTCCCACAAAGCGTCGTGACACACCTACAACAGTGCACTGCATCCCACTTAAAGAAGAGAAAGACAAGCGCGCCCGCGATCGCGCGGGCAGGAACACCAAAACGCACAATCAACCTGAAGGAGAGTCGCTCATGAAGGTTTTTTCCGCAAATCTCGACAATCTCCGCAAGCTCTACATCAATCAGCTGCAGATGCTGCTCTCGACTGAGCAGCAGATTACCGAAGCGCTGCCGAAGATGATTGACAAGGCCACGGATACGCAGCTCAAGCAGGCCTTTCAATCGCATCTGCAGGAGACGCAGGCTCAGGTCACGCGCCTTGAGCAGATCCTTAACCAGGCTGCCGGCGAGGCGAAGGCGGTGAAGTGCAAAGTGATGGCCGCGCTTGAGACCGAAACCGAAGACATGGTGAAGGACGCAGCCGATGAGTCGGTGCGGGACGCTGCGCTGATCTCCGCTGGGCAGCGCGTCGAGCATTATGAGATCGCCGTGTATGGCGCGGTGCGGCGCTGGGCGCAGATCCTGGGCGAAACGGCGCACATGGAACTGCTGGACAAGACCATCAAGGAGGAGGGCCACGCCGACCACCTGCTGACGGAGATCGCCGAGCGCGTGAACCCGTACGCGCAGAGGGCCGCGTAAACGAAACAATACGAGAAAAAAAGCAGGGCCGAGTCTCCTGAAAAGCTCGGCCCTGTCGTTTAGGTGCGCGACTCTCCCGGGGGAGGGAGTAGGAGAGCCGCGCAACTAAATCATTGCGCGGCGGCGTCAGGCTGCGGAATGCGGCCGCCCGGTGTGCGACGTACCGGAGTGGGTTTCGACGGGCTGCGCCGAAGCAGCCAGCTTGCCCACTGCCGCGCCGATGCTCTTGCCAGTCGCCTTTGAAATCGCCTGCAGGAGCCGGGTGCCGATTGGCGTGCCCTGGCCAGTGCAGGCATCCCAGCCAGGCGTGGCGGAAAATGCGCCGTTGTTGCCCTGGGTGATGTCATGAAATCCATTGCTCTGGTTGATGGAGTAGAGGGTGGGGTTGAGGAAGCCGAGCCGCGTGTTGAGCAGCTGATTGCAGCGCGCCACGAGGCCGGCCCATAGCGGCGCCACGGCGCTGGTGCCTCCGATGGTGGTGCGCTCGCCGTCGACGAGGATGGTGTAGCCGGTGTCGGGATCGGCGTCGCCAGCAGTGTCGGGAACGCCGCGGGTGGGCTTGGTCACTACGGAGGCCTGCCACTCCGGTCGCTGGAAGAAGTTGCTGTAGCCGCCGCCGGTTGCGCCGCCGGTAGGACCGTCGTTCCACACTGCTTCGTTGCTGATGTTGTTGTTGGCCGACTCCAGGCGCGTGCCTCCGACGCCGAGGACGTGAGGGCACGAAGCCGGAAAGTCGACGTGGTTCTTGTTGTCGGTCATGCCGTCGGTGGAGCCGTGGTCGCCGGAGGCGGCGATGACGGTGACGCCAAGCAGCGCGGCTTCCTGTGCTACCTGGTCGAAGCACTCCAGGGATTGCTGCGTCCACATGGCTTCAGGATTGCCCCAGCTGATGGAGATGACCGAAGGCGTGTGGACCTGGTCGTGGACCGCGGTTGAGAGCGCGTCCTGGAATCCGCGTGCTGTGTTGGAGGTGAAGTAAACGGCGATCGACGCGCCGTTGGCGATGGCGCCTGCGACCTCGATATCGAGCATCACTTCGGCGTCAGCGCCGTTGGGTGTGCTGGGGCGGTTGTTGGCCTGGTTGACCAGCACCGCGCGTGTGGGAGGCGTGCGGAGATTGAGGCTCTGGAAATACTGCTGCAGGTCAGCGGGCCGGAAGCCGCCGCCCAGTTCGATGAGGCCGATGGTTTGGTTCTCACCATCGGCGTCGCGGGGGAAGTCGTAGAGCGCGGCTACCTGCAGGGGCGTGTAGGTGATGGTTGAGGCGCGGGTGCCGAAGGTGCGGTTGGTGTTGCGCAGTCGGAAATGGGGATGCGCCACGGGGCGGTTGTCGAGGCCAAAGATGCCCTGAACGACGGAGCCGAGGTTTTCAGGGATTTGGATGGGTCCGGTGTGGCTGCGGTAGGTGCCGTCGGGATGTTCGAAGCCGATGAGCTCGACATTGAATGCCTTTTCCATGTCGGCTGCGGTTCCCGCCAGGGTAACGGTGCGGCGCAGCGCCTCATCGCCACGGGTAAGAACGGTGAGGTTGTAGTCGCGTGCGAACTGGCGGACGAGGTCGATGTTGGTTGGGTCGGCGCCATAAGTCCGGGCGAAATCGCTGTGGGTCATGGTCTGGCCGCGATGCTGCGTCAGGTCGAGCGGTTGACGGTGTTTGAGGATCACTGAGATTTCGATGAGCTGATGCGGGGAAGTCGGTCCTATGGCACGGGCGCCCTGCATGGGGGTGTGCTCGGTTCCCTTCAGCGTAACTCTCTGCGTTTTTGCCATGTCGTTGCTCCTCGTTGGAACTGTGATTGGGTTCGGTGGATGGTGGGCGCGGCCTGGTCCGCGAACAATTGCGGTCTACCTCGCCAGGGGAAAGGCGCGTGCAGGATTGCAGCCTGCGGTGAAGACGGAATTTGCGTGAGACCTGGGAAGGAACTGCAAGCAGGACAGCGTGGGAAAAATGGCCTGGAGTAGTCCTGGCGGGTGTGCCCATTCCTGCCGAATAGGAAGAGGGACCCGCCAGGCAGACTGCGTGGGCACTCGACGAGACGAGTTAGCCCCGCAATGGAAAGGATGGTAGCGCCGTATAGCTTCGGCGCGAAAGTTACGAAAGGGGGGAATTTTGGCGGATGTGGAAAACATGCGGCGAGAGTTGTGCCTGGGCGCGCGATAAGTCCGCCTCCTTATATAAGGAGGCGGAGTCAGGGAGACGAATTACGCAGTTACGGTGGGGTTGCGGCGGGGGCGGCGGTTGGACTGCAGAATTTTCTTGCGCAGGCGCAGGGACTTCGGCGTGACTTCGACCAGTTCGTCGTCGGCGATGAACTCGATGGCCTGTTCGAGGTTGAGCAGGCGCGGCGGCGCGAGGCGGATGGCGTCGTCGGCGGTGGAGGCGCGCATGTTGGTGAGCTTCTTTTCGCGGACCACGTTGACGTCGAGATCGTTGTCGCGGGAGTGCTCGCCGATGATCATGCCCTCGTAGACTTCGACGCCGGGCGGAGTGAAGAGCACGCCGCGGTCCTGCGAGCCCTTCGAGCGCGTAGGCGGTAGTGGTACCGGGACGGTCGGCGACCAGCGCGCCGGTGGGGCGCTGCGGGATCTGACCCTGGTGCGGCATGTAGCCGTCGAAGAGGGAATTCATCACGATGGTGCCGCGCGTTTCGGTGAGCATATCGCTGCGCAGGCCGATGAGACCGCGCGAGGGGACGCGGAACTCGAGGCGGACGCGGCCGTAGCCGTGGTTGTGCATCTTGACCATTTCGCCCTTGCGCGGGCCGAGGCGCTCGATGACGGTGCCGATGAAATCTTCCGGGATGTCGATGGTGAGGTGCTCGACCGGCTCCATGAGCTTGGCCGTCGACTTCTTTGGTGACGATCTCGGGCCGGCCGACCATGAGCTCGAAGCCTTCGCGGCGCATCATCTCGATGAGGATGGCGAGCTGCAACTCGCCGCGGCCGAGGACCTTGAAGCTGTCGGGCGAGCCGGTCTCTTCGACGCGGATGGAGACGTTCGTGAGCAGCTCCTTTTCGAGGCGCTCGCGCAGGTTGCGCGAAGTGACGTACTGGCCTTCGCGTCCGGCCATGGGCGAGGTGTTGACGGCGAACTGCATGGCGATGGTGGGCTCGTCGATGATGATGGCGGGCAGCGGTTCGGGATTCTCGAGCGTCGGTGATGGTTTCGCCGATGGTGATGCCCTCGACCCCGGCGACGGCGACGATGTCGCCGATCTCGGTGGCATCGATGTCGATGCGCTTGAGGCCGCTGAAGGTGAACAGCTTGGTGATGCGCGTCTTGTGGAGCGAGCCGTCGCGTTTGGAGATGGCGACCTCGTCGCCGTTGTGCAGCGTGCCGTTGAAGACGCGGGCGATGGCGAGGCGGCCGAGGTAGTCGGAGTAGTCGAGGTTAGCGACCTGGATTTGCAGCGACGCCGGTGGGGTCGCCTTTGCCGGTGGGAATGGTCGAGAGGATGGCGTCGAAGAGCGGCTGCAGGTCAGTGCCGGGCTGATCGGGACTGGTGCTGGCCTGGCCGAGCTTGGCGTTGGTGTAGAGGACCGGGAAGTCGAGCTGATCTTCAGTGGCGTCGAGATCGATGAAGAGGTCGTAGACCTCGTTGAGGACTTCCTGGGCGCGCGCGTCGGGGCGGTCGATTTTGTTGATGACGAGAATCGGCAGGGAGGCGTGGCTTCGAGGGCTTTGGAGAGCACGTAGCGGGTTTGCGGCAGCGGGCCCTCGGAGGCGTCAACGAGAAGCATGACGCCGTCGACCATTTTGAGGGCGCGCTCGACTTCTCCGCCGAAGTCGGCGTGGCCAGGGGTGTCGACGATGTTGATCTTCTCGCCTTTGTAGAAGACAGCAGTGTTTTTGGCGAGGATGGTGATGCCGCGTTCGCGCTCGAGCTCGTTGGAATCCATGACGCGCTCGGTGAGGGTTTCATTGGCGCGGAAGGTGCCGGCCTGGCGCAGGAGCTGATCGACGAGGGTGGTCTTGCCGTGGTCGACGTGGGCGATGATGGCGATGTTGCGGATGTGGCTCAAAAAGAGATTTTCCTGACTTGGTTTGCCTGTGTATTGTGGGCGGATCGTTTGGAGCGTGGATGGAAACTACGCGAAGGAACGATAATCAGGGGCGGCCGGAGTCCCCAAGTGCGTCGTCGATGGAGGCGAAGAGGGAATCGAGGTCGAGGCGGATGCCGGTGGTGGGGTCGGCGAAGGACCGGGTTTCGATCCAGCTGCCGGAGGAGAAGTCGAAGCCTCTGCGCTCGGCCGGGTCGATGACCCAGATGTTGCGGACTCCCATCTTCCGGTAATCTTCCAGCCGCCTGAGGTAGCGGCTGACACGGTCTTCGGGGGAGAGGATTTCGATTATCGCCACGGGCGGCGTCTGGATCACCTGCTCGCGCGGTGCGGAGACGGAGAGGACGCAGATATCGGCGACGCGGAATCGAGTTGGAGAAACCTGAACGCGCAGTTCGGGGAGGGCGCGAACGCCCCATTGTTCTCTGTGATCCCTGAGCCAGGAGAGGAGAGCGTCCTGCAATGCAGCGTGATCGAATTCGCCCAAGTTTCGCTCCTCGAGGGTCCCATCAACATAGTCGCAGTCGGGCCGGTAGCTCGTATGGAGGTACTCGCTTACCGAAATCGGGAGTGGACTGACGGCAGCCATCTTCCTGTTAAGTTTATCAGTGGCGGGCAACACAGTTGCGCGCAAAGCGCGTCCTCCTAAGGGAGGGAAGTAGTGCGCGGTCAGCGGAGGGGGGATTTATGAGTTTATTGTTTCGCCGTATTTTGGCGACCGGAAGTGGCGTGGCGCTGTGCGCGATGATGGGCGCAGCAGCGTGCGCGCAAAGCCAACCAGCCCAGACCCCGCCAGCGCAGAGTGCGCCGGCCACGGATAATACGAATTCGCAGCAGACCCAGCAGCCGGAGCAGACACAGAGGAAGCTGCAGATGGTTCCTGCCCAGGCGACGCTGGATAAGACACTGGACGCGAAGAAAGCGAAGCAGGGTGATCTCGTGACTGCGAAGCTGGTGCAGGATGTTCAGATTCCCGACGCCCAGGCGCTGCCCCGGAACACGGTGCTTGAAGGCCACGTGGATCAGGTGCAGGCTTCGGATCACAAGAGTGATTCGATGATGGTGGTCACCTTCGATAAGGCGAAGCTGAAAGACGGGCAGGAGCTGCCGATCAAAGCGACGGTGATCGCACTCTCCCAGCCGCCATCGATGCAGCCTTCGAGCGCCGGGGCCCCGGGGCAACCGATGAGTTCAGGAATGCCGATGAGCGGCGGGGCGCCGATGGGCACGCCGAGCGGGAGTGGAGTACCAAGCGGATCGATGGGAGGAACTTCCGGAAATACACCCAGTCAGCCGATGAACCTGCCTGCGGCAACTTCGGGGAGCGGACAGCAGGCGCAGACCTCGGTGCCGGATGTGACGCTGAAGAGCAGCATTCACGAGCACTCGTCGGCCACGCTGATGTCGAAGGGAAAGAACGTGCATGTTCCGGATGGGACGCAGATGCAGGTAGCGCTGACGATCGTTCCGGCGGGAGTGACATTGCAGTAGTTAGAGCTTAGGGATTTAGACGGCGCGCGGCCCGCTATTCGTAGCGCAGCGAGTCGATGGGGTCCATGGCTGCGGCGCGATTCGCGGGCAGCGTGCCGAAGATGATGCCTACGGTTGCGGAGGCGATAAGGCCGATCACCGCGGACCATCCGGAGACAGGGACGCGGTAGGCGGTGAAGAATCGAACCGAGAAGGGGATGGCGAGGCCGATGGCCGCGCCGATGAGGCCGCCGAAAAGCGAGACGAACATCGCTTCCATCAGAAACTGCAGTTTGATTTCTCGCCGGGTCGCGCCGAGCGCCTTGCGTATGCCGATCTCGCGGGTTCGGGCGCGAACCGTAGCGAGCATGATGTTCATGATGCCGACGCCACCCACCGCGAGGGTGACTCCGGAGACCAGCAGGAGCATCGCGGTGAGGGCGTTGACGACCTGACCGGCGAGGGTAATGAGGGCGGTCATGGTCTGTGTCTGGTAGACCGAGGTGGGCTGGTGGCGGCCGTCGTGGCGCACGACATCGACGATCTGTTTGGCGGCGTCCTCGACGTCGTTTTGATCGCGAACAGAGAAATACATCTCCTTGACGTTGTCGGTACCGCTGAAGTAGCGGCCGACGGAGTAGGGGATGAGGATGGTCTGATTGGCGATTTCCGACTGGCCAAAAGTCTCCACGCGCTCTTTGAAGATGCCGATGATGGTGAAGGGCATACCGCGGATCTGAAAGGTTCCGCCAATGGCTTCACCAGGCGAGCCGAACATGGCGCGGGCAAAAGGCTCGGTTACAACGGCGACCTTACTGTGGGCAGTTTCGTCGTCCTCATCGAAGAAGCGGCCAGCGAGGGTGACCAGGTTACGCACCGATCGATACTGCGGCTCGACGCCAAGAAGCAGGACTTCGTGGACCACACCGCCGACGCTGATGTTCTCATGCATCTCCAGGATCACAGAGGAGGCGGCGATGGAGGGAACCTGTTCGTCAATGGAGTGCTCGTCGTCAAAGGTGAGGAAGTCGGACTGCAGGTTGGTGACCGCGCCGGAGCCTCCGCCGGCGTATTCCAGCTCGACAAGATTGGTGCCGATGCCCTGAATTTCCTGGAGGATGTACTGGCGTCCGGTGGCGGAGATGGCGACGACGAGGATGAGAGAAGCGGTGCCGATGACCATGCCCAGCGCGGTAAGGACGAATCGGACCTTGGCGGAGCGGAAGCTGTCGATGGCGAGCTTGGCGATCTCGCTGAGCATGATGGTCTGGCGGGCACTGGCGATGGTTCGCTCAAAGGAGAGGCGGCGTGCTCGCTCAAACGAGAGGCGGCGTGTGCGCTCGGGTGGGGCCATCTGCTTTTACAGGATGCCACAGCTGCGGCGACGGATTCTGCAATCGGGAAAGGCGTTGCGGGCAGAAGCATGGGGAGCTTCTGCCCGCACGAGGGTAGATCAAAGGGCGACGGTGACGGCCTTGATCTCGGTGTAATTGTGCAGGACCTCTTCGCCCATTTCGCGGCCCCAGCCGGACTGTTTGTATCCGCCGAAGGGCAGTGAGGCGTCGAAGACGTTGTGGCAGTTGACCCACACAGTGCCGGCGCGCAGGCCGCGGGCGACCTTGTGGGCGAGGCTCAGGTTCTGGGTCCAGACAGAAGCGGCCAGGCCGTAGACGGTATCGTTGGCGCGTTTGATGATCGCGTCGACTTCCTTGTCGGAGAAGGGCACGGCGCAGACGACCGGGCCGAAGATCTCTTCCTGGACGACCTTCATGCGCGGGTTGGTGTTGGTGAGGACAGTGGGCCGCACGAAGTAGCCGCGGTCGAAGCCGGAGACCGGTCCGCCGGCGGCAATCTTCGCGCCTTCTTTGATCCCGGATTCGATGTAGCCGACGACCTTCTGGTACTGCTCATCGCTGACCAGCGGACCCATCTGGCAGGAGGGATCGAGGCCGGGCGCGAGTTTGATGTCGGACGCGACCTTGCTCACGCCTTCGACAACCTGGTCGAAGACCTTCTCGTGAATATAGAGGCGCGAGCCGGCGCAGCAGCACTGCCCATGGTTGAAGAAGATGGCGCTGGCTGTGCCGGAGACGGCCTGGTCGATGGGGGCGTCGGGGAAGACGATGGCCGGCGACTTGCCACCCAGTTCCAGGCTCACCTTCTTCAGATTGCCGGCGGCGGCGTGGACAATCAGCCTGCCCACTTCGGTCGAGCCGGTGAAGGCCACTTTATCGACGAGTCGTGCGCGGCGAGCGGGGCTCCGGCGCCTTCGCCATAGCCGGTGAGGACGTTGACGACGCCGGGCGGGAAGCCGGCCTCGATCGATGAGCTGGGCCAGGCGGAGGCCGGAGAGCGGCGTCTGCTCGGCGAGCTTGAGCACGATGGTGCAGCCGCAGGCGAGCGCAGGAGCGAGCTTCCATGCCGCCATCAGCAGGGGGAAGTTCCAGGGAATGATCTGCGCGACGACGCCGACGGGCTCGCGCACCGTGTAGGAGTGGAAGTCGCGCCCGGCGGAAAGCGGGAGCGTGGACCCGGTGATCTTGGTCGCCCAGCCGGCCATGTAGCGGAACATATCCACGGCCAGCGGGACGTCGGCGACGCGGGCTACGCTGCGCGGCTTGCCGTTGTCGAGCGACTCGATCTCGGCGAATTCCTCAAGGTGCTGCTCGATCAGGTCGGCGAGCTTCCAGATCATGCGGCCGCGTTCGGAGGGCGACATGCGGGGCCACGGACCGTCATCGAAAGCGCGGCGGGCCGCGAGCACAGCGCGGTTCACGTCTTCGGCGTCGGCTTCGGGTACTTCGGCGATGACGTCGCCGGTGGCGGGATTGTAGACGGGGAATTGTTTACCGGAGGCGGCCTTCACGAAGCGGCCGTCGACATACATCTGGTGAGCCTGGGAAACGAAGTCAGCCGTAGAATTGCTGACTCGAGGATCGATTGCGATTGTCGCCATAGCAAAACCTCGCGTGCAATCGGTCGCGGCCGGCGAGGATGAGGAGTTCAGCTCCGGAGTCGCTCGCGGAAGAGGGCTGGAGATACCGGGGATTTCCCTTATCCGGTGCCGGCGCGCGCCGGAAATTTGCACCGGAGAACACTACCACCGGGGCTTGTGCATTAGCGAGACCGGCGCAGCATCCAGTTATGATTTTTACATCGCTTAAAAGAACGGCAAGGATGGATTCGTGATCATTAACCTGGCCCGGCGCGCGCACGACCACAACTGGGAGCTGGACCCCATCATCCGGTCGCTGCTGGATACGGATTTCTACAAACTGCTGATGCTGCAGTTCATCTGGAAACATTTTCCGAAGACGACGGTTCGGTTCTCGCTGATCGACCGTTCGCCGGACGCGCGGTATACCGAGCTGAGTGACATTGGCCAGCTGGACGCGCAACTGGAGCAGATTACAAAGCTGCGTTTTCATAAATCGGAGATCATCTGGCTGGCCGGCAACACCTTCTACGGCAAGCGCGGCATCTTCGAGCCGGATTTTCTCGACTGGCTGGAGCATGATTTTCGGCTCTCGGACTACGAGCTGAACGTTGCGGATGGCCGGGTGTCGCTCGAGTTTCGCGGACTGTGGACCCAGGCGACCCTGTGGGAGATTTATGCGCTGGCCACGATGAGCGAACTGAGCACGCGCACGCACCTGAAGCGGCTGAGCGAACTGGAGCTGGACATCCTGTACGCGCGCGCGAAGGCCAAACTGTGGGAGAAGATGGCGCGCCTGCGCGGGGTTCCCGATCTGCACATCAGCGACTTTGGCACGCGCCGGCGGCACAGCTTTCTGTGGCAGGAATATGTGGTGAACGCGATGCGCGATGTGCTGGGGACGAGTTTCAGCGGCACCTCGAATACGTATCTGGCCTACAAACACGACGTGGAGGCCATTGGGACGAACGCCCACGAACTGCCCATGGCGCTGGCGGCGATGGCCCAAGACGACGCGGAGCTGAAAACGTCACAGTACCGGTTACTGGAATTGTGGCAGCAGACTTACGGCGGCGAACTGCTGATCCTGTTGCCGGATACCTTCGGCACCACGCAGTTTCTGCGCGGCGCGCCGGGGTGGGTGGCGGACTGGACAGGGCAGCGCGCCGACAGCAAGGATCCCTTCGTGGCCGGCCAGGAGTACATCGCATGGCTCGAGGAGCGGGGGCGCGATCCGAAGAAGAAGCTGTTCATCGCCTCCGATTCGCTGGACGTCGACCCGATCCTGCAACTGCACGCGACGTTTGCGGGGAAAATCCGGAATGGCGCGTCGCGAGAGGATTTTCGTGGAGCGGGTGACTTTGCCGACAGGGGCAAGTGGGTTCCCGAGCGGCGGATCCGCTTCAGCGCCGGGTGGGGAACACTGCTGACCAACGATTTTCGCGACTGCAATCCGCAGGGAGGGGCGGGGTTCGATCCGCCGCGCCTGGTTTGCAAGCTCAGCGAAGCGGAGGGGAGGCCTGCGGTCAAGCTCTCGGACAATCTGGCCAAGGCGCTGGGGCCGCCGGAAGAAATCGAACGCTACGAGCGAGTGTTCGGACTCGAGGGGATCGACGAAAAGCCCGTCATCACCTGAGCGAAATTTCGCTCGGGGAAAGGGCGGGAGCCGCTCGGGGCGCCGGTTGTCGGTTCGCGTTGCCGGAACGATATGGTCACTGGATCGGATTCGAGGGCAAGTGCGAGGCTTCCATTCGGGCAGAGGAAATCCCATTGGGGACGAGAACGAATCAAGCCGGAACGATGCGCGCGGGAGCAATCCTGGTGGCTTTCTCCATGGTGGTGTTGGGAGGATGCGCGGACGGGCGAAATCGCGCCGGTCAGAGGACCGCGGCAGCCAGTGGTGGGATGATGGCGGGACCAGGGCCGCATTCCTGGAGCACCACCTTTCCTGCCAGCGAAAACCCGATCAGCGAGAACGGGAATTGGGTTGGCGGGAGCGCGGGCGGGAGAAGCTTTTGGACAGGGCACCTGATTCACGGGGGACGGCTGTGGGGCAATGTGCAGACGGCGCCCGGATTCGCATTTGGGGTGGACGAACCGACCGAGTTTGGCGATCCCACGGCCATCCTTACCGGCACATGGGCGCCGGCGCAGACGCTTAGGGCAAAGGTAAGAGTGGTGAGGACGCCGCGCGGCCGCTGCTGCCACGAAGTAGAACTGCGGCTGCGAACAACGATTGCCGATGGCAGCATTACCGGCTATGAGGCCTACTGCAGCGTGATGCCCGACCATCCTTATTGCCACATTGCACGGTGGAATGGGCCGAACGGCGGCTACTGGAACTTCGAAACGACGAGTCCTGCGATTTACCTTGTCGATGGCGATGTGATCGAGGCGACGGCGAGGGGCGCGAACCCGACGGTGATCACGCTCTACCGAAACGGCGAGCCGATTGTGCAGGCCAGGGACAGCGGAGCAGCGGGCGGGGGATTTGGCGCGTTTGGGCCGTGGACCCAGGGGAATCCCGGGATTGGTTTCTACGACAACGTCGACAGCCGGTGGGAGGACTTTGGGTTTTCGCGGTTCAGCGCAGCGGATGGGCATTAGAGCCGGCGTTCGGCGCTCGGCCACTGTGGATGACATTCGCCCAATCTTCGCCTATGCTTCTCCTCGTGGGTGAGATGCGGAGAAGGATGGAGTGGGAGAACGAGCAGAGCGCACGCTACGCCAGCACAGTCGCCATCTGCGCTTCGATCATCTGCGCGGTTCGGCTGGCGCGCGATGACATCAACCACCCTTCACCGAAACTCACGTGCGCTGTGGCGGACAGCGTGGCGCTGGCGAAGATGATCCTGAAAAAAGTGCTGGGGCGGTAAAAAGAATTGCTGAAGTTCGGTGGGTAGCGGCGCGCGGCTGCGCGGGGGGTTTTCGTTTCCGTCTGCCAACGGCGGGCGCACCCATGCCTAAGCCGGCTCAAGCCAACGGAGTTGAGTGGGGCGCGGAGCTTGAGGGCCCGGTTCCGAAGAGGTTGCGGAGGCTGCGCGCGATCCAGCGCCAGACCCAGCGGATGACCACAATGATGCCGAGGACCAGGACGGCCGCGACCGAACCGGCCACAAGCGGGTGGCTTGTGGCAAGCCAGGTGAGCGCGACCGCGAATACGTCTTCACCAAGACTCAGGCCGGCGTTTGAGAGCGGCTCGGGTGATGGGGTGACGGCGGCGCGAACGGCAGTCTTGCCTCCGTGAGCGGCTAAGGCCACCAGTCCACCGAGCAGCATTGCGGCAAGTTGTTCCACCGGAGTCAGCGTGGAAGCAGCGCGATACGCGAGCAGAGCGGCCACGGGCACGCGGATGAAGGTGTGAAGCGCGTTCCAGACGAGGTCAAAGGCGGGAATCTTGTCGGCGAAAAACTCCACGGCAAACAGTGCGAGGCTGACGCCGATGGTCCACCAGCTGGAGAGCAGGTGTAGCGAGTCGGGGAGCGACAATACCCCCGCATGTGCGAGGAGGCCGAGCGTGGCCACCGTTGCGTAGACGTTGAGCCCCGCGGCAAACGATACGGCGATGATCAGCGCGACCAGATCCTGCGCGGGAAGCGGATATCTCACGCAAGTCAGTATAGGGCTTGCTGTTCGGCTCCGTGGAGGGGTGATTTTTGCGGGTAAGTCTGGCGGTGGATCGAGTCTGCTGCGAACCGCTCTCCGATAGTATTTCCCTGCTATCAGGGAAGAATGCAGGGAATTGCGAGCGTCTGCCCTCAGAAGGTTGCTGCGGAGAATCACCCAGACCTCGAAATTAAGGAGGGTTGTGTCCCTTACCGGAAGCGCCGCGCCGATATTTAACAGGGAAATTCTTTAGCTCGATCAGGGAATAGTTCCAACCGATCCGGGAAAGCTGTGCCGGCACGTTCAATTCCTATCGGGGTTGTGATTGAGACAACGCTGCTTGTCGACGCAGGCTGCGATCACTCGAACTGTGGTGGGGGCGGCGACATCGGCGCCCCAGGCCCCCATGCTCTCTGAGGACAACCACGGCAATGTCAGGATTGCGGCGCGGTGCCATATCCACGAACCAGGCGTTCGCGCGCTCGTCACTCGTCCGAGTCGCGGTGGGCCTGGCGGGAGTAGACGGCACGAATGGCATTCGCTGAGGTAGTCTCCGCGGCATCCTTTAGCCACTCCTGCTCCTTGATCACTTCGATGGTCTGCAGGTGTTTGTCAGTGAGCTGACGGTTGATGTCGGGCAGCTGCTTCGCGGCGAGGTCGTTGAACTCCTGGACGACATCGTCGAGCTGGTGGCGAAGAACCGCGGCGCGGGCGATCTGCTCGTCGGTCGGGCGGCCCTCGTACTGAGAAACGTCGCCATAGAGGTCGCCCGTGTACTCGCGCAGGCGCTCCTCGCCGGTGATCGCGCCGCCCTCTTTGGTCGCGACGATCTTCGTCCGAATGGTGTCGGCAGACTGGGCAAGGGCCATGAGCTGGCCGTGCAGCTTGTCGGTGGCGGCGACCTTGGCAGCATCCTCCTGGGCGCCGTTGCGCACCGCGATGATCGCGTCGACCGCCCAGCTCATGTGGTTGAGCAGTTCGCCGACCTTCAGGGTCAGAGCCAGCTGGGCCTGGCGATCGGCGAGCGTATACGGCGCACGCGGGTCGAGGACGATGCTGAGTTTGGTGGTGTAGACCTGATCGTTCTTGGTTAGCCGCACGGTGTAGACACCGGGCAGCACGCGCGGGCCCTGCGCGGCCTGAAACATGGCGCTGGCGGCCGGGGGCACGCGCGGCGGCTTCATGCGCATGGACCACGTCGCGCGATTGACGCCGCGATGCTTGCTGCTGGTGACGGTGTCGACGAGATTGCCCTGTTCGTCGAGGATTTCGAGCTTCAGATCCCCGTAGATGTGGCGCGTACGCTGGTAGTAGGTGATGGCTGCGTCCTGCGGCCGCTCCGCCCCGTGGAAGGCGTTGTCGCCCTCAGCCCATCCACCAGACGCCTGCACGTACTGGATGACCGGTTTCGCGGGGAAGAACGCGGCGTCCGCGGTCATAAGCGAGGGTGTGAGCGCGCGCCACGGCGAGATATCGTCGATGATCCAGATGCCGCGGCCGTGCGTGGCAAGCACCAGGTCGGAGGTGTGCGGATGGACGACGATGTCGCGCACCGCGACGTCGGGGAAGTTGCTGCCGGTGTACTGTGCCCAGCGCGCACCGCCGTCGATGCTGACCCACAGTCCGAATTCGGTGCCGAGGAAGAGCAAGTCCGGATTCACATTGTCTTCTTTGATCACGTGAGCATAGCCGCGCACGCCGCTGCCATCCGTGTCCAGCGGCTGCCACGTCTTGCCATAGTCAGTGGTTTTGAAGACGTGAGGCGTGGGGTCGCCGTTCATGTGTTCGTCGAAAGTGGCGTAGGCCGTTGACGCGGAGAAGCGGCTGGCCTCAACCCAGGAAACGATTGGCTGCGGAGCAATGCCGTGGACATTCGCGGTAAGGTTGGTCCAGTGCGCGCCGCCATCGCGCGTGAGCTGGACGTTACCGTCGTCGGTGCCGACCCAGACGGTCTGCGCGCTCTTCGGCGACTCACAGATGGAGTAGATGGTGTTATTCATCTCCGCCGAGGAGTTATCGATAGTGACGCCGCCGGACTCTTCCTGTTTCTGCTTCTCGGGGTTATTGGTTGTGAGGTCCGGCGAGATGCGGTCCCACGTCTGTCCGTGATTGTGCGTACGGTAAAGGAACTGCGCGCCGATGTAGAGCGTGCTCTTGTCGGTCGGGCTGATCTGGACGGGCGTGTTCCAGTTGAAGCGAAGCTTCTTCTCGCCGTATTGCGCGTAAGGCTTGATGGCGCGCGTCTCGTGGGAGTGGCGATTGACGCGGCCGAGGGTTCCGCCCTGCGCCTCCGCATAGATATAGTCGGGGTCGGACGGGTCGGCCCACATCCAGAAGCCGTCGCCGCCATACATGTTTTCCCACTGGGCGTTGGCGACGCCCCCGGGATAACTTGATTCGCCGACCCATGAGCTGTTGTCCTGCAGCCCGCCGTAGACGCGATACGGATCGCCGTTGTCGACGCTCACATGATAGAACTGCGCGATGGGCAGGTTAACCATGTGCTCCCACGCGCTGCCGCCGTCCTGGCTGCGCCATAGCCCCCCATCGTCGCCGGTGAAGATGAGGTTGGGATTATCCGGCGCGATCCAGACGTCGTGAAAGTCCCCGTGCGCGCTGTTGGCCGTGCTCTGAAAGCTCTTGCCGCCGTCGGTGCTAAGCAGGAGGACTAAGTCGACTTTGAAAACTTTGTTCTCGTCCTTCGGATCGACGATCAGGTTGGCGAAGTAAAAGGGACGCCATACCATGTACTGGCTGGCGTCCTCGCGCTGCCAGGTCCTGCCCGCATCGTTGGAGCGGTAGAGGGCGCTGGCGGCGCTCTCGATCATGGCGTAGACGACCTTCGGATCGGACGGAGCGACGGCGATGGCGATGCGCCCCCAGGGCTTGGCCGGCAGAACCGTGCCACCGGAGGCGTCGATCTCGGTCCAGTGTTCGCCCTTGTCCGTCGATTTGAAGATGCCGCTGCCGGGGCCGCCGGAGCGGAAGGTCCACGCCGCGCGCCGATAATCCCACATCGTGGCGTAGATCACGTCAGGCTCGGCGGCATTCATCGCCAGCATGCCGCAGCCCGTGGAGCCGTTGGCGCCAGCGAGCACCTTGCGCCAGGTTTGGCCGCCGTCGGTGGTCTTATAAACGCCACGATCGGGACTGTCGTCGTAGGCGTGGCCGACGGCGCATACATAGACCGTCGAGCCACTGGTCGGGTCGACCAGTATCTTCGAGATGCGTTCCGATTGTGGCAGGCCGACGTTGGTCCAGTTATCTCCGCCATCAGTGGACTTATAAACACCATCGCCCATGGAGGCGCTGTTGCGCTCCCAGGATTCTCCGGTTCCTACCCACAGCGTCTTCGGATTTGAGGGATCGATGGCGATGGCGCCGATGGACTGCACCTTCTGCCGGTCGAAGATGGGGCGGAAATTGGAGCCACCGTCGGTGGACTTCCAGACACCACCGCTGGCCGAGCCAACGTAGAGCGTGGTGCGGCTGTCTTCTTTGACGCCCGCGACCGCCGCAATGCGGCCGCTCATTTGCGCGGAGCCAATGTTGCGCGCGGGAATGCCGGAGATGGTTCCGGAATCGAAACGGATCGATGGAGCAGACGCCGTCTGCGCGCAAACAGGCAGGGAGAGCAGCACGGCGATCAGGAGCGGGCTGGTGCGATTCATTGGGCAGCCCCCTTCGCGCCTGCGTCCTTTGCCGGCGCCTGCGGCGTGGCCGGCATTTTGAAGTCGCCATCAGGGATCGGGAGGTTCGCCTCGATCTTCGTTATGGTGAACTTGACTGTGCTGCCTGGACTGCGCGGAGAGCCGGTCTCAATGGCGAAAGGGAAATACACGCCGTTCACTTTCTTGTACGAGCCGAGGTTCGTGAAGGTCTCGCGCACGCTGCCCCGCACGAACATGAGCCGTTCGGTGCGGATTTCCAGATAAGTATCGGGGTCAAGGAAGTAATTGAACACGTCGCCGTTCTTCAGCGTCACCTTGAGCAGCAGCGCATCGTCGCCATCGACGAGGGCGTGGCCGACGTAATCCACGCGAGACCCTTTCTCTTTGTAGTCGACGAGCGGCCCGTAGAAGTCGGAGCTCTCGACGAGGTCGCGGGCGTCATCATCGCCGAGGCGCTCCGGGTCGCGGCGCCCGGCAAAAGGGTTAATCTGCCAACCCTCCGACCCATCCCAGGCCTGGGTCTGCGTCATGCCCTGCACCGTGATCGACTGGCGGACGAGGAAGTCCGGCTTCTGTTCCATCTCGACCGCTATTTTCAGGCCCTGCGTCTCCATCCTGCCGGAGCTCCGCAGGGTGGTGATCGCCTTAAGCTGCGCCATGCCGCCCTTAGCCTCAATGTTTTTGGCAATCAGTTCATCGGCGGTCTGCCCGTGGAGGACGCCGGCGGCGCAGAAAGCGGCAACCAGAAGCGATGCCTTTTGCAATGGGCGCGAAAAAGAAGATTGCATCGATCGTTCCCTCCGGAGAATCGTCAAAGGCTTCGTCCTCGAAGCCCTGTGGGGTGAAGACGGCGCCGGGGCAGGCGGTGCTCATCAGCGCGGATACGAGGTCTCCGCGTCGCGCCTCAGACAAACGCCGCTGGCCCGCAAGGCGACAGGCGGAAACATCGAATGAGACGGTCAGCGGTTGGGACCATGAAACAAGGCGGCAGACAGGTTGTCAAGCGAGATTACACGGACTGACCGATCCTCGAATGATCGTTCTCTTGCCAGGCATTGAGGACCTTAAACCAAGGAGACCGGACTATGAGTAAGCACGCTGCTATCTCGCCCGAAGAAGCCGCAGCACAGGGGAAACCTATTGCATGCCCCATCACCTCACGATCGACGGCAAAAACCGGCGCCTGATGATTGCCGCTCTCCGCTATACGGACACGAGGCCCCTGCGTTCGTCGAAATGCGCCGGCATTCCGGTTCGGCAGGCAATCATTCCTGGCACACCGCTCATAGCCATCACGTAATCGGTGCGGGATTGAACAGCACCAGGTCGTTGTGCAGGCCCCAGCGATCCGCGCACGTCTGCTTTCGCCCGCTGGCCACTTCCAGAATCATCACGAAGATCTGCTCACCCACCTCGCGAATGCCTGCCTGGCATGTGGCGATCGTTCCCGCGTCCAGGTCGATCAGATCGGACCATCCCGGCGATCGAGAGACCGAGGCGCGCGCGGGAGAAAAGGGAGCAAGCGGGATTAGGCCAACGGCGTTGCATGTAACAACGACGGTGACATATGTGGAACCGGTGACGAGATCGGTGCTCGATCATCGACCGGACTTGCCGGACGCCTTTGTGCGGACGGTGGAAACGGCGATCCATCCAGAAGCGAAGAAGCGCTTCGCAAGCCCGGGGGCGCTGTCGAGCGCGCTGGCGGAGACGCTGGGAGCTTCGCCCGTTGCGGGCGCGCCGCCAGGGCCGAAACGGCGGACGGGATGGATCGCGGGCGCAGGGGTGGCGCTGTTGCTGCTGGCGGGAGCATTGGCGTTTCGCGCCTGGAGCGGATCGTGGCTCCCGGGCGAGCACCGCACCTCAACGGAGACGGCGCCGGCGAATCTGAACGATGAATTTCTGAAGGCTGATGCGCTGCTGCAGCGGTACGACGTCCGGAAGAACGTGACGGATGCAATCGATCTGCCGAAGAAGGTGCTGGCGCAGGATCCGAGTTTCGCGCTGGCGCAAGCGGGGCTGGGGCGCGCATATTTTTTGGAGTATCGGGTGACGCGCGCGGCGGGTCTCCTGGATGAGGCGCGGGCGGCTTGCAATCGCGCGATCGCGCTGGACGGCGGCGTGGCGCAGCCGTATACGACGCTGGCGCGCATCGATGCCATCGCGGGACACACGGACCTGGCAATGCAGGAGGCGCAGAAGGCGCTCCGGCTCGATCCGCGAAGCGCAGAGGCGTTCGGCGCGCAGGCGGAGGTATTCGACGCGGAGGGGTGCCGCGATGATGCCGCGGCCGCGGTGCAGAAGGCGATCGATCTGCAGCCGGATTACTGGCGATGGCCGCTGCTGCTGGGGAACTACGATTACGCGGCGGGAAAGCTGCAGGAGGCGGGGGTGGAGTACCGCAAGGCCGAGGCGATTGCCCCGGACAGCCCAATTGTGCAGCTGAACCTTGGGCTGGTCGCGCTGCAGTTGGGAAATTATGGGGTCGCACAGGCGCATCTCGAGAAGTCAGTGCAGACCGAGCCGAGCTTCAAGGCCTGTTCGACGCTCTCAGAGGTGTTCGGCGCGAAAGGCAAATACGAGGACGCGATCGAGATGAGCAGGAAGGCCCGGGATCTGAATCCAACCGATTATGTGGCGTGGGGTAATCTGGGCGCGGCGTACGTCAATGTGCCCAGCGACCGCGTGCAGGCGGTGGAGGCGTATCGGAAGGCGATTAAGCTGGCGGAGGTCGCGAGGAAGGAAACGCCGCAAGACCCTTTTCTTCTGGCGGAACTTGGAAGCTATTACGCTTTCATTGGCGAGACCGATCGTAGTCTTCCGCTGTTGCGGCAGGCTGTCACGCTGGCGCCCGAAGATCCAAGTGTGTTGTTTTATGCGGGTGACGGTTACGAGATCCTGCGTCGACGCAGCGAGGCGATCCCGCTCATCGTCGAGTCGATCGTGCTGGGCTTTCACGCCAACCAGCTGGAACAGTTGCCGGAGTTGGCATCGCTGCGAGCCGATCCGAACTTTCAGAGCGCGCTGAAGACCGCGCTGACGCAGCATGGCCTGAACAGCAACAGCAAATCCCGATAGATTCGTGGGTCATGACTGCAACCTGGGTTGTTCTCCGCAATGAAATGGGGCACGTGCCGGCGTTTCGAAAGTGACGGTGGTTCAGGAATCCAGTACTAGGGCCGCCGAGGCCGTATACCAGAAAGCCGCAGACCAGGTGCTGCTGGCGAATGGAGAGTGGACGATCACACAAGGTGATCAGTCCGGTGGGCCGTCCTCGCGAAGTCCCTTTCGGCTTCTGCCCGGTTCTATAATGGCGGCAGATTTCCCGACATTCAGCTCGTCGCTTGACAGGATTCGAAGGAAAATCTGGAAGCTGACCGACAAAGGTAGTGATCTCTGCGGCCACCTCCCCGGGAGGTGCACCAAATGCGTTTGGCGGCGACACCCGACCGCGTTTCTTTGCGGAATATCCTTCTCCCAATCGATTTTTCGTCTCGTTCAGAGACAATTCTGGCGTACGGGGCCGCTCTGGCCCGGCGCTACGATTGCACCCTCTACACGGTCACTGTCGTTCCGGAGGAGATAACCGACTACGTCGAGCCGCCCGACCCCTTCTTTCTCCGGCACTCCGCGGAGAAGAAGATGGCAAGCCTTGCCAACCCGGCACTTCTGCAGGGAGTCAAGCACCGTGAATTGGTCAAAGAGGGCTCCGTCCGGGAGACACTCGCGGAGCTGATCGATCGGCTGGAGATCGATCTGGTGGTGCTTGGGACCCATGGCCGCGGTGGGATGAAGAAGATGGTGCTGGGATCCGCGGCGGAAGAACTGGTCAACTCCGCATTGTGCCCGGTGCTGACCTTCGGTCCGCAGGTTCCTACAGGGGTTCCGCCGCAAGGGAAGCTGCAAGGGATTCTGTATGCGACCGATTTACTCCGCGCCTCCGGAAGAGCGTTGGCCTTCGCTCTGTGGCTGGCTGAACGGGATGGCGCCCGTCTGACTCTGGTTCATGTTCTGAAGATACCTAACGGGGTTCAACACGCAGACTCGCAATCGGAGATCGAGCTGACGAAGAAGCGTCTGGCAGAGCTGCTTCGGCCCGAGGTCCTTTCCGTGGACACCGAATGCATCACGGAGATCGGCGCACCGGGGGAACGGATCCTTAAGATCGCGGAAAGCCAGGGTGCGGACCTGATCGTTATGGGTCCTCACCACACAGCCCATGCACGGGCTGCGACGCATCTGCCGTGGGACACGACTCACAAGGTGCTCTCTCATGCCCGGTGCCCGGTGTTGACGGTGCGCGACTGAAGTGTCGAGGAAGGTCCTGAGGATGAGCGAGACCGATAAGGGGGCGGAAAAAGGGGGGCGGGGCTGGAGGCTGCTCCGGCAGTTCGCTTTCCCGCGCGCCCACGAGGATAAGCTCGTACTTCTCCTATCCCTGGTCATCGGCGCCCTGACCGGTCTTGCGGTGGTCGCATTCATCGTCGTGACGGAACGGCTGGGCATACGGCTCTACCCGGTGGGGAGCGCGGCGTGGCGCCGGATCCTGATACCGGTTGGAGGATCACTCGGCATCGGATATCTGCTCTACCGTTACTTCCCGGACGCCCGCGGCAGTGGAGTGCCGCAGACGAAAGCAGCGTTGTTTGCACGGGGAGGAGTGATTACGCTCAGTACGACCCTCGGGAAATTCTTTTGCACCTCAGTCACACTGGCGAGTGGAATTCCTCTGGGGCGCGAAGGACCTGCTGTGCAGGTGGGGGGCGGTATTGCCTCAGTGCTGGGCCGGCGCCTGGGACTTCGGCAGGAAAAGGTGAAGCTGCTGCTGCCGGCGGGAGCTGCAGCTGCGATTGCGGCCGCATTCAACACCCCGTTGGCGGCAGTGCTGTTTGCGCTGGAGGAAGTTGTGGGCGATCTCCACGCGCCCGTACTCGGCCCGGTGGTCTTGGCGTCAGCGACTTCCTGGGTCGTGTTGCGGCTGCTGCTGGGGAATAATCCTCTCTTCGTGACGCCGCAATATCGCCTGATCCATCCATTGGAATTCGGAATCTACGCTGTTCTCGGCGTCGCCGGGGGTCTGGTATCGGTGGCCTTTACGAAGCTTCTGCTGGAAATGCGGAAGCGCTTCCTGAAGTTTCCCAGGCAGACTCAATGGGCTCTGCCCGTTGTGGGCGGGTTGTGCGTCGGTCTGATGGCATTGTATGCGCCTCAGGTGCTTGGGGTCGGTTATAGCTATGTTGGCGACGCGCTCAACGGGAACATGCCACTGAAGCTGATGGCTATGCTGGTGATCCTGAAACTGGTTGGTTCGACCACCAGCTACGCTTCGGGAAATGCGGGCGGGATATTCGGACCAAGCCTGTTCATTGGCGCCATGTTGGGGGGTACTGTGGGCGGCGTCGCCCATCACTTCTTGCCCGCATATACAGCGACACCCGGCGCCTACGCTCTGGTGGGCATGGGCACCGCCTTTGCGGGGATCGTGCGTGCTCCGATGACCTCCGTGCTGATGATTCTGGAAACCACGCGCGACTACACAGTGATTGTCCCTCTGATGATTTCTAATCTGGTGAGTTTCTTCATTTCCTCGCGATTGCAGCGGGAACCGATCTATATCGCTTTGGCGTTTCAGGATGGTATTCACCTGCCCACCAACGAGAACCGCCCTGGATACCGGCGGCGGCAGGTTGGGTTGACGATGACCGCTGCAACCGAGGTTCTGCCGGCGAAGATGACGGTCGGCGAGGCTCTGGGGCGGATTAGCACCAGCGGGTTGCGAGCGTGGCCGATAACGGATGAGGGAAATGTAATCGGGGTGATCAGCCTCGCCACGCTCGAACGAGCCCGCGCAGATGGCGCTGCTGCAAGGCCGCTCGGCGGCTTCGTCGATGGAACTACTTTCCCGCATGTCCATCAGGACCAGGGGCTCGTGTTGGCGCTGGAGCGTATGGGTGCGGCCCACCTCGAGCTGCTGCCCGTCGTGAGCCGGGCTGACATCAACAGGCTCGAAGGTGTTATCACCCTTCAGGATCTAATGAGCGCCTTCGGTGTAAGCCGTGAGGCCTATTCCGGCCTCGCGCCTGAGTCGGCTAACCGCCCGGGCCCCCGGAGTCCTGCATCTGAGGAACCAACCTCAGCACAGACAGAGGTGGCGCTACGCCATCCTGACTATTGACGATGTGATATTCACCACATCCTGACTGTTGCCGCGACCGCTAAAGTGCGGTGAAAGCAGCCATCCCCTTTTCCGGGATTCTCCCGATGGTGTGGCTGCCGTCACAGGCCGAAGATGGTGTCGGCGGGTAAGTACTCGCCAGAGGGCGTGCCAGGTTGGGCGCACTCTGAGGAGCGCGTCCCAGTCACAGGCGCGCATAACGCTTCGGTGATCGAGCGCACCATCCGATCAACTGGTCGCAAAATCTCAGACGCGGCTAGCTGTGCAGGCCTGCCAGTGGACACCCGCAGCGGCAGGCGAAAGCAAAACTCACATGCAGCTGATTTCGATGCGGGATGCAGCACGTGATCCCGCATCGATTCTTGAAGCCAAGACCGGAGCGATGACTGCTTCGGAATTGGCGCCGTACGTGGGGTTCGCACGAACAGCTATTTATGACATGGCTGCCGCCGGCCGGATTCCACATATCCGAATCGGTTGATCAATCCGGTTCGATCCATACGTCGTTGCCCAGTGGTGGCGTGCACCCACCGTAGGGACAGCGGCCTAACCGGGAGGGCCGCGTATATGCCCGGCCCTTCACCATTCAATGGCATTGAGTTTTGCCTGCGCCTCTTTGGCGCTCGCCGGGCGGAGATAACGCATCATGGACGCGATGTCCTTGTGCCCGGCATAGGCCTGGACGGTGCGAAGGTCAACACCGTTTCGCAACAGAGTGGTGATGTAAGTCCGGCGGAAGCGGTGCAGGGTGTACTCGCCGCAGGCGCGATTCTTCGAGCGGCAGCCCGCGCATCTTCCACAATTCAGCTTTACCTTGCGCGCGAGATTTTTCAGCATCAGGAGCAGCTTTGTATTCGGCTTCTCGGTATCTGTTCCGAGAATCAGGGCCTTTCCAGCGCCTACCCCTCCACGCAGGAAATCTCGTGGTTATCCGAACGAGAGTTCCGAGGTGAACGGTAACGATTTCCGTCTACCTCGATTTCTCTGGTTCAGCAACCGCCTACACTTCCATCGGCAGCTATCACTCTAACAGGCGTTGCACCAAATGTAGTCGGTTCCCCGATGCCTTGTTCATGACGGTGGCGGCTAACGATGTGTCCTGAGGAACTCGTGGAAACTTTGACTGTACTCTTCGCCAGTTGAGACTCGGCCGCCATCGCGACCTGAACGTAAAGTGGGGTCTAAGCACCCGCGCTGGTGAAAGCAACCTTGTTATTGCCGGTCCCCTCGATATCCCGCTGACCTGATGGCACGGTTTGCACAGAGTCCTCATTGTTTCAATCAGTCGGGTTGTCAAAGCGTCATGAAGGATGATCAAACCGATGCGTCGAGAGTAGAGACTCTCATTGCCTGCCGCAATTATCAGTTTGTACGGGGGCCTGTTAGCAGGTCAGTATTGATAAACGTACCTGGAGCTAGCGATCCTCCAGAGCATCCCACTGATTTAACTGAAGAAGTTGTGGGCTGGGTTGCTCATCTCTAGGATCAATCCCACTTTGTGGCATTGCACCCGATGGAGATACATGGGAAGACCAGAAGTCATCGACATGTCGCCATCCCTGCGATTGGCGCTCCGGCCGCCGCCGGATACACATCGGTACAAAATTGTGACAAATGCCTAACAAATTACATTTCGCACCCACGCATACTCCCCCTTATGGCAAAGGCTTTGGGCGAAACCCGCCTAAGATCTGGCTTCTCTGTTTCATGGGCGGTGACTGCCGCCCTGCTGGTTCTGGCAACCAGCGCCGCTCTTGCGCAAACCCCCGGCACAGGCGCCATCTCCGGCCTGGTCACGGATCCGCAGAACCGCGCCGTCAGCAATGCCGATGTGCTGGCTGAAAACGATGCGACCCACATCGTCCGTTCCGCCACCACCGGCTCCAACGGCGAATTCCGCGTTGCCCTGCTTGCGCCCGGTGTCTGGAGCGTCACCGTCAGAGCTCCAGGCTTCGCGCCCAACACGACGCATGCGGTCCAAGTCACGATAAGCGAAACCCGTTCCCTTACGGTGCAACTGGCCGTGGCTGGCGCCAGCACCAGCGTCCACGTTTCCGGGTATACCGAAGACGTTCAGACCGAAAGCTCCGCGCTTGGCGGCGTCGTCGACGACACTGCAATCCTGACCCTCCCACTAGCCAACCGTAATTACACGCAGATCCTTGGCCTCTCTCCCGGCGTCGTTGTCGATTTGCCGAACGCCGCTCAGCTTGGCTCCGGCACTGAGAACGTCGCCTCCGACGGTGCAACGCCCACCGCGAACAACATCCAGTTCAATGGCATCGACGCCAACAACCTCGCCGAAAACTCCGCCGCCCTTGCCGAAACCTCTGAAGTCGGGGTCGCCATCCCGGCTCCAGACACGATTGAGCAATTTCGTGTCCAGACGGCGAACTTCGATGCAGCCTATGGCCGCGGCAGCGGCGCCAACGTCGACCTTGTCAGCAAATCCGGCACGAATGACTTTCACGGCGGCGCCTGGGAATTCGTCCGTAACAATATCTTTAACGCGAACGACTTCTTCTCGAAGCTCGACGGCCAGCCGCGTCCCGACCTGAAGCAAAACCAGTTCGGCGGCGCTGTCGGCGGACCCATCTTTCGCGACCGCACTTTCTTCTTCGGCGCCTACCAGGGCCTCACCGAGGTCAATGGCTTAGGCGGCGAGCAGGTGGCCACCCTGCCCCTGCTCACCTCCGACCGTTCCGCGAGCACACTCGGTGCGCAGTTTTGTCCCGCGGGTCATCTCGACTCCTTAGGTCAGCCCGCTGCCGGTTATCTCACCCAGGCGGGTGGCACGCAGATAGCGTGCGACGGATCGAATATCAACCCCGTTGCTCTCGCCATCCTCAATGCGAAACTTGCCAACGGTCAATTCGCGATCCCGAACCCACAAGCCGCGCTGCCCATCACCGGGCCTGATGCCTCTGACCAGTTACCGCTCGGTCAGTCCACCTTCGCTATCCCCGCGCACTATCGCGAAGATCAGTTCACCGTCAATATCGATCAGCTTCTCAGCCAGAAGAATGTCCTCTCCGGCCGCTTCTTCTACTCCCGGGCTCCCATCAACCAGCCCTTCTCCCCCAACGCTGCCAACCTTCCCGGCTGGGGCACCGACGAACTGAACCGCAACACGATGTTCGTGCTCGCCGACACGCACTCCTTCAATTCGAACATCGTCAACGTCGCTCGATCAGGCTACATGCGCTTCGACGGTGAGTCCTCGGTGGAGCATCCGCTCACTGCCCAGGCCGTCGGCGAAGGCACGCCCACCGGAGTGGTATCCGCATCGCTGCCCGCGCCTGGACTCACTGTCGGCGGCCTCACCATTGGGGATGCCGGCACGCCCTCGCAGTGGCAGGTGACCAACTCCTTCATCTGGCAGGACACCGTCGCCCTCACCCGCGGCCGCGGGAACTACCGCTTTGGCGCGGAAATCAAGCGCCACGAAGTCGATGAAGAAATGCCCTTCAGCGTCAGCGGTCTGCTGGAGATTGCGACCTTCGACGACTTCCTCCTTGGCGAAAGCGCTGCGCGAAACGGCAGTCCCTTCGGCCTGAGCAACATCTCCCTCAGCAACGCAGGCGGAGGCCTCTTTCGCAGGAACGAGCGCTACACCGACTTCACCGCATTCGCCCAGAACGATTACAAGCTCACGCCCCGTCTCACCCTGAACATGGGTGTGCGCTACGAAATATTCAGCGCGCCTACCGAGATCAATGGCCTGCTCGCCAACTTCCAGGTCGCCACGGCGGAGCAGGGGCCCATCCCCAACGCTGGCACCTTCAACGGCTTCAGTCTGCCCTCGAACTTCAACGGCACTCTGCCCGCGGGCTATACCAAAACTTCATTCCCCGGCCTCTATCAAACGCCGCTCGGTGACATCTCCCCGCGCCTCGGTGCTGTCTGGCAGATCACGCAAAAGCCCGTGGTTGTTCTGCGCGGCGGTTACGGCGTCTACTTCGACCGCCACTCCGGCAACCTGGCTGAGCAGACCGGGGATCAGCCGCCCTTCGCCACGCAGCAATTCATCTCCGGAAGTCCCAACGCCGGCGCCAGTCTGCAAAGCCCCTTCGTGCCCCTCATTCCCCAGAATTCCGCTTACCCGGTCTTCCTCCCCCGCACGCCCACTTCCACTCCGTTCATTGAGTCCACGAACCCTAACATGCTCGACGGCCGCACCCAGGAATACAACTTCAACGTTCAGGTGGGCCTCGGCCGCGGATTCGTCTTTGAGGTCGGCTACGTCGGCACCAACTCCGCGCACCGCTCCGGCCAGTTGGAATTCGATCAGGCACTTCTCGCCAGTCCCGGCAACCCCATCAACGGTCAAATGAACAACTCCATCGCGAATACCACAGCGCGTCTGCCCTGGCAGGGGCTGGGCCAGGGTTCGCTTCTCACAGACTCCGTCTTTGTTGCCAACTACAACGCGCTCCAGACCAGCGTCCGCAAGCAGATGGCGCACGGTTTCCAGGCAGAGGCAGCCTACACGTGGTCGAAGAACCTCGATGAGGTCAACGGGGAAGTCGGCACCGATGTCTTCGAGCTCCAGTTGCCTACCAACAACCAGCTTGATCTGCGCCACTCTTCGTACGGACCCTCCGGCACCGACCGCGACCAGCGCTTCGTCGCCAACTTCACCTGGCAGCCGCCGCGCCTCTCCGTCGGCCCGGCGGTCGCGAGGCGCGTCGTGGACGACTGGGAATTCTCCGGTATCGGCCTTGTCCAGGCCGGCGTACCCCTCAGCGTCTTCGACACCAACGCGGGCTCGGTCTACGGTCTCATCCCAGGAGAAGTCCGCGCGGAGCGCACCGGCAGCAATCCGCTGACGCACGCGTCAATGTTCGCGCGCGTCATCAACGGCTATCTCGATCCCGCCGCATTCACGCGGGCGCCTGAAGCTCCCAACGGTACCAGCCTCGCCGATCAGGATTTCGGCAATAGCGGCGTTGGTTTCGTACGCGGTCCTGGCCAGCACAACGTCGACTTCGCAGTCGAGCGCCTCTTTCCTGTCACCGAAACCCACACGATTCACTTCCGCACTGAATTCTTCAACCTCACCAACACGCCGCAGTTCGCCAATCCCGTCACCGTGCTGGGCTACAGCGATCCCACCGTGCTCAATCCCGTCGCCAGCCCTTCGTTCGGCCGCATCGAGGGCACCATCACGGCTCCGCGCATTGTCCAGTTCGCGCTGAAATATCTGTTCTGAGAACCCGCAGGAGAATCCGCAGAGAATGATGTGGACCGTTCAGCAGATTGAAGAAGCCTGCGACCGCTCGCAGCCCCCGCAATTCCAAAAGTATGTCAACGACGTCCCTGACACGACGGCATCGCGGACCTTTTACCCCCTGGGATTCCCCCTCGAGATCCGCACCAACTCGGAAGAGGTCCTTCGTCAGAGCGAACTGAAATGGGGCATGTTCGAAAAGCTCTTCAATGCCGACCCCATCGTCGCCGAGATCCTCGTCGTCGATGGCGACGGCACCGAGTGCCCGCCTCTGCCGCAGTACCGCTTCTTCGACAACATGATGGTGATGACCGCTGGCGACGGCATTTTCTGCGTCGCTGCTTTTCCGCATGGCAAAACGCGGATGGTGGTCACATCCGCGGCGCTGCGCCATCCAAACTACTTCCGGCAGGTTATTCTGGATTGCGCCGCAGCCTGCCAGATGTGCTCGCGGCTGGTTGCCGGACTTCACGCCGGATGCGTCGCACTCAACAACCGCGGCGTGATGCTGTGCGGGGACTCCGGCGCCGGAAAAACCACCCTCTCGTGGGCCTGCGCGCGAGCCGGATGGGATTTTCTCTCCGACGACACCAGCTATCTTATCCATGGCCAGGAGAGCCGCGTCGTGATGGGCAACCGTCATCAGGCGCGCTTTCGGCCCGCGGCCGCTCAGTTCTTTCCGGAAGTGGCCGGAGCGGAGATCACGCCCCGTATCTTCGGCCGTCCCTCCATCGAACTCCCCACTGCCCCCATGGCCGGTATAACGACGCGCGACTGCGCGCACGTCGACTTCATCGTCTTTCTCAATCGCCGCATTCCGGGCTCGGCAGAGCTGGTCCCGTATCGAAAAGATGTAGCCCGCTGCTACATGCGCCAGTGGCTGTTCGGCACAGCCGAGATTAAGTCCGGCCACTATGCCGCCATTGAGCGTCTCCTCACTGCGCCGGTTCTCGAGATGCGCTATCAGTGCCTCGACTGGGCAGTCGAGCGCCTTGAACAGCTGGTCCGGGACAGCGCACGGTGAACGCCGCTCCCGCGTCCGACCCCGCCACCCGATCTTCCTTCTGGCGTGGCCCTGGCGCCTGGCTGCGTGAAAAAAATCTCTCCGGCGGCTACTGGATCTTCTTCAACGCCGCCTTCTTCTACGACACCGGCTTTGCGGTCTATTGGTTCCTGTTCAATCTCTACCTGCTCGATTTTCATTTCAACGACCGCGCCATCGGCCTCATCAACGGAGCGCTGACTCTGGGTCTGCTCGCCGGCACGCTGCCCGCCGGCGCCATTGGCCGCCGATTCGGCCCGCGCCAAGTCCTTATCTTCTGCTTCACCGTCGCGCCCCTCCTGAACGCGGCGCGCGTGCTTTGGATATGGGAGCCGGCGCAGATCGCCCTGGCCTTTCTCGCCGGCGTCTCCATGTGCAGCTGGACGGTGTCCTTCCTTCCTGCTGTCTCGAAGCTCACCACCAAAGCCAACCGCACCGCTGCCATCAGCCTCATCTTTTGCGTTGGTGTGGGCAGCAGCGCACTCGGCGGGGTCCTGTGCGGCTACCTCCCGCAATGGCTCGCTGGCGCTGGTCTCTCCACGGAGCCGTCCGTCACCAAGCGCCTCATCCTCATCGCGTCCTGTGTTTTCGCCGCGATCGGACTTGTTCCCGTGCTCCGCCTGCGCATGCCTGGCGCGGCCGCGGATCCTCCATCAGCGCCCCAGCCCCGCAACCGCAGGTGGCTGCGCAGCTTTCAGCTCAACCCGTTCCTCACCCGATTTCTCGTCTGCATGGCGCTCTGGTCGGCCGTCCTCGCGACCTTCAATCCCTTCGCCAACGTTTACCTCTCCCGCGACCTGCACGTTTCGCTGGCGCATATCGGTCTCATCTTCTCGGTCGCTCAGCTCCTGCAGTTATTTTCCGGACTTCTCGTGCCCGTGGTGCTGCGCTCACTCGGCGTGCTCAACGGCATTCTCGCCACCCAGCTGGCGGCCGCGATGATGCTCATTGCCATGGTCGGCGCTCGCTACCAGCCGTTGGCGATCGCTTTTTACCTGGCCTTCTCCGCGTCCCAATGGATGAGCTCCCCCGGCCTCTACAGCCTCCTGATGAACGAAACGCCCGAAGCGGAACGCAGCACCGCTTCGGCTTCGACCATGTTCGCGAATTCGTTGATCAGCTCCGCGGCCACTGCGGCCGCCGGCATTTTCTTCACGCGCTTTGGATACCCTCGCGTTTTGCTGGCCATCGCCGCTGCGGCTGCCGGGACAGCACTCTTGTGCCGCCTGCTCCTAACCGAAAAGAGGGAGCGCGAAGCCGCCGGCCCCGCGCCCCATTTACTCCCCACTCTCACTCATCTCGATTGATCAGCTGTTCCCGCGAAAGCGGTAGGCCCACCCTCTGTTATCTGCACCTTCTGGTGCTGGGTCTCGAGGGGATCGCCGAGCTTCTCTCAAGCTAACCGCTAAACGCCGTATCTACTGGGTGAAGTACTTCAGCAACACCTGCTCATCATGCCGGCTCAGGTTCGCCCGCACCCGCATGTGGCGCACAATCGTCCCCGTGATCCGCGGCGAAAACCCGTCCGGCTGCCGGTGGCAACGCGAACAGTTCTGCTCAAACACCCGCTGCCCCTCGTTTTCGCTATCCGCGTTTTTAGGCGGTTGATACTGCTTCACCGCCGGCTCCGCCCCACGCGGCGCCGCTTGTGTGTGTCTCTGCGGCGTCGACAGGGTTGCCGCCCCGATTGCCGCCATGATCAGCAATCCTGGAAACCAGTGCTGTGCCTTCATAGACCCTTTCCTTTCCATGCCGGAAACAGGAACCGGTACACGATCCCCGTCTCCCAGATGTTTTCGTTGCCGGCCGAAGAAAACTGCCGCGAGTAGCTGGTCAGAATGCGAGTGTTGTGCGGCAGGTTATAGTCGAGCCCAAAATCCGCCCGTTGCAGGTTCACCAGCGGCAGACCGTCGCTCACCATCGTGTCGCGCCGGAACGTCTGCTGCATCCGGAACAGCGGCTCGAATCGTCCCACCCAGCTGTTCAGGCCGCCAAACGCGCTGCTCCGGTAATCCGCTTCGATCCAGTAACCCTGCGCATGATGCCCGCGCGCGTACTCTGAGCGCAGCCGGAACCCCTCGTCCTTCGGTTCCCACCACACGTACGCTCCATAGAAGTTCTCCTGCGTATCCTGCAGCGACCGGTCGTACGACAGCCCCATTTCCAGCCTTGGTTTGGGCAGGTAGAGATTCGATCGCCCGCCGAACCCGCGTTCAGAATTGAAATACGGGTTCGCACTCCGTGCCGAAAACCAAGCCGTGTAATCGATCGAATATTTAGGCGTCCGGATCGCCGAACCCCGCAGCTCTCCGCCAACTCCCGTGCCTGTGCTCAGCAGTCCAAGACTGGAAATGAGCGGCCCATCCTGGAAATTGTTGATCCACACCGGCGACAGCCGCTCGTTGTATGTGTTGAATGGCAGGATGAAGCTCCCGCCCACCACGGTCAGATGTGGATTGGCAATGTAATCGCCCTGCATGTAAGTGAGCCCGATGAAATGAGAGTGGCTGTAGCCGCCGTTGCCGTCCGGCGCGAAGCTTTCCAGCAGCAGCGCTCGCGATTCAAACAGCAGACGCGGCCCGATGGGCGCCGCCACCAGGGGCTCGATGATCGGCTGATAGCTGGTGTTGCCACCCGTGGTGTTGGTCAGGTAGGCCACGCCACCGGATAACAGCGGTGTGTCCTGCGCGAAAGCGGCGCCCGTCGTGCCCAGCGCGGAACTAAGTCCGAAAATCATCCAGGCCGTCGGTCGCAGTCGTCGACAATTCGAGGAACGAAGCAGCATGACTCCGACCGTATGCCCGTCCCCCGCGCCATGTGTCCTGCCGCCGTCTGCGTATTGTCAAACGATTGTCATGCCTCGCCTCTGACAATCCGCTGACATTCCCATTGCACCCATCTGACAGCTTTCCGGCGCCCGTGACCTACAGTCCCGATAAGAGATGGCCGGCCTCCCCGAAATCCTGCCCTTGTCGCCACCCGTTGACGCGCACTCGTCTGTTGGCTCCAGAGGACCGCGCTCAGTAGCCGACTTTCTTTCCGGATACCACCGGGCCCGGCATTTCACCCGCGCCCTTTCCGAAACCTCGGAGCATCTTCATCTTTCGCGTCAGCAGCGAATTCGCAGTGCGTTGCTGCTCACCTTTTGCGATCCCATCCCGAAGGAATGCCTCCGCCTTTGGCTGCTTACGCGCGCGGAATGGCAGCAGGCTCTTCGCTGGCTGGATATCAGCGGCCTTGCGCTCTATTTTCTCGATCGTCTGGAACAGGAAAACCTCTGCGGTCTAGTGCCTGCGTACGTTGCCGCGCGCCTGCGCCGCAATCTTGCCGATAACGCTTCCCGCACCGCAGCCCTCATAGCCGATTGGACCTCCATCCAGCGCGCCTTCCAAAATGCCGGCCTCTCTTTCGCCACGCTCAAAGGGTTTTCGCTTGGACCGTCCTCGGTGCCTCGGCTGGAGTTGCGTTCGCAACTCGATCTCGACTTCCTCGTCGCCGAAGCCAGCGCACGTGAGGCTCGCCGGCTCCTCGAAGCGCGCGGATTCCGTCTTCGCGCCATCAGCGGACGCAGCTGGGAGTTTGCCGCACATGACGAGCAGCCCATGTCACTGCGCGATCTCTACAAGCCCACGCCACATCGCTACATCGAAGTACACATCGAGACTGCCACAGCCCGCGCGACCCTTCTCGACCGCGTTGAAATGCGCCGCCTGCACGGGCTCACCGTGCCCGTGCTCGATTCCGTCGACCTCTTCCTGGGCCAGGGCCTCCACATCTTCAAACACCTCAGCGGCGAGTTCACTCGCGGGGCGCACCTCCTTGAATTTCGGCGCCACGTCATCGCGCGCGGCAGCGACTCCGCCTTCTGGCGTCGCCTCCGTGAGCTCGCTGAGGCTGATCCGCGTCATCCCATTGGCCTCGGTGTCGTCGTGCTCCTCATCACCCGCCTCATGGGCGACTTTGCGCCGCCCGCTTTCACCACGTGGACCGTCGATCGCCTCACGCCTGTCGTTCGCCTCTGGGTCGAAACCTGCGGCTCCGACGCGATCTTCACCGGCTCACCCGGCAGCAAGCTCTACCTGCTTCTGCAGGAGGCGCTGGCTTCCGCCGGCCTTCCCAGGAAGCGATCGACCCTCCAGGCGCTTCTTCCCCGCAGACTTCCGCCGGCGGCTCTGGCTCCAGCGCCGCGCCACAACCTCGCGCTCAGGCTTCGCCGGCGCTGGCATCGCCTGCGTTTCATCTTCATCCGCGTCCGCTTCCATATCGTCGAGGGCTTGCGTTATCTGCGCGCCGCGCACCGTTTTCACAAGCTGACAATGCAATAACAATTGCCTGACAGCCGCGCTTGCATTTCCCGCTACGTTTGATTTTTCAAGATGCGGCGCGTATTCCACGGACACTTCGTTAATGCACTCGCCGGCGTTCTCGACTATGTCGCCTGGCCGGTCGGCATGGTCCTTGTCGCCCCCGTCATGCTCCGCCATCTGGGCGCGGCCCGTTACGGAGTATGGGCCGTTGCCGCGGCAGTGGTCAGCGCCGGATCCATCCTCGCCTCCGGCTTCGGCGACGCCAACATCCAGCACGTCGCTTCGCGAAGGGGTTCGGGCGAGTCGCAGTTGCTTCTCCGCACCGTCCGGAGTTCCATGGGCATCCACCTCGTTCTCGGCGTCGCCATGGCGCTGCTCACGTGGAGCCTTGCTCCTCTTCTCGCACGCCACGTCGTAGACGCTCAGCCGGCACTTGAGCGCGATTGTCTTCTGGCGATTCGCATCGCCAGTCTCATCATCCTGGCCCGCGCCCTTGAAACCGTCTGCGTCAGCACCCAGCGCGCCTTTGAGCGATACGGTCCGGCGGTCGCCGTTAGCGTCGCCGGACGCCTCCTGTCGCTTTTGTTTGCCGCCACGCTCGCCTTTCTGAACCGCAGCGTGGCTTCCATCCTCGCGGCCAGCCTCGTGATCGTAACGTTATCGGTGGTTCTGCAGATGCGAAAGCTCCGCATTCTGATCGACGCGGACTCGCTCCTCCTCCCCATCTTCGATCGCGACGCCTTCCGCGCCCTCTTCGCTTTCGGCATCTTCAGCTGGTTCCAGGCGCTGGCCTCCGTGGTCATCGGCCAGGCCGACCGCCTCTTCGCGGGAGTCGCTATGGGTGCGGTCGCCGTCGCTTCCTACGCGCTCTGCGTCCAGATTTCTCAGCCTCTCTACGGCGTCGTCTCCTCCGGCTTGCACTTCCTCTTCCCGCACCTGGCCGCGCGCCGCCTCGCCCTTTCACGCTATAGCTCTCCGGCGAATGGTCCTTCGCGCATTCCTGACGAACGTGCTCGTCGTCGCCACCGGCACGGCGCTTCTTCTCCTGTTCGGCCACCACATCCTGCGTATCCTGGCCGGTCCAGTTCTTGCGCGATCAGCTGAGCCGGTCCTGCCATTCATCGTCTGGAGTACCGCCCTTCTGTCTCTCAGCGTCACCGCTTACTACGCGCTCATGGCATTTGACCGCATCCGCATCGTCACCCTGGTCAATCTCGCCGCCAGTGCGGCGATGCTCGCCTCCATGGCCTGGCTCATCCCTGGCCACGGTCTCTTTGGCATAGCGATCGCGCGCTTCGTCTACGCCGTCATTGCTCTGCTGCTCTATCTGCCGCTGGTGCATTACCTCTATCCCGACCTTGGCGCTCGCAAACGGAGTCCCCGCGCCATGCTCTGTTCCGGCATTTCCGAGACACTCCCTACGCACGCCAACGTCCTCGGCGTCCGCATTGAAGCGCTCAACATGTCGCGCGCCCTCGAGCGCGTCGCCTCCGTACTCCGCGGCAATCACAAGGGCTACGTCTCCGTCATCGGTGTCCACGGCATCATGGAAGCCCAGCGCAATCCGCGCCTCGCCGCCATCTACGCAAACTCCGCCATCACCATCCCCGACGGTATGCCAACTGTCTGGGTTGGCCGCCTTCAGGGTTGCCGGCAGATGGAGCGCGTCGCTGGTCCTGACCTGATGCTGGAAATCTTCCGCAGCCCGCAATTCGCCGGGTACACGCACTTCCTCTACGGCGGAGACACGGGCGTCGCCGAAGCCCTCGCCGCCAACCTCCGGCGCTGGTTCCCATGGGTCCGCATCGTGGGCACTTTCACGCCGCCCTACCGCGACCTCTCTCCTGAGGAAGAGCATGAGTTCATCGCCACCATCGGCCGACTCAGGCCGGACTTCGTCTGGGTCGGCATCAGCGCTCCGCGTCAGGAAGCTTTCATGGCGCGCTATCTCCCACTCATCGACACCAGGATCATGTTCGGCGTCGGCGCCGCGTTCGATTTCCATACTGGCCGGATCAAAGACTGTCCCGCATGGATCAAGACTGCCGGCCTGCAATGGCTGCATCGGCTTCTTCAGAACCCGCGCCGCCTATGGCGCCGCTACCTTCGCAACAACCCGGCCTTCTTGTGGCACATTGCTTTGCAGCTGATGGGTCTGC
Organism: uncultured Acidobacteriaceae bacterium; assembly: GCA_963788905.1. Lineage (GTDB taxonomy): Bacteria > Acidobacteriota > Terriglobia > Terriglobales > Acidobacteriaceae > Palsa-343. Next base: position 147,796 of record CAWBIO010000005.1, on the reverse strand, counting down.
ACACCTACGAGTCACTGCGTCCCGAATCTCTTTCCTCGGCGGCGTTGGCGCTGCGCCGGCTCGCTGCAGAGCCACAGCGCAACCTCGCGACCCGCCTCTAATAAGGAGAAACCGAGGTCCGATCGTAGGGCTGTCCGAACATGTTCAGATGCAGCTTCGCCCGGGCCGGTAAGACCGGGACCGTTACCACACCCAGATCATCCTGGGGGTCCGCAACGTGCACTCTCCGCGTCAGCCGATTCAGCACCTGCTCCGGAATCCCTTCGGCCCAAACATGCAGCTCATAGTCGCCTGCCGGAACGCCATGCAGCTCGGCAGATCCCTGCTTATCCACGGTTGCGAAAAAGGGCGTCGCTACCGCAACCACCACGGCGCTCATCTCCGGATGAATGTTGCAGAAAATGTAGGAAACGCCTTCGCGCGAGAAGGTCACCGTCTTCCTCGATCCCGCCTCATACAGGCCCAGGTCGAACCGCTTCCCATCGAAAAGCGAAAAAACATTGTGATAGAACGGGTCCTCATTCGGGAACGCCACGTTGGCGCCTACTGGAACCACCAGCAGATGAGGAATGAACTGCCGGTTCTTTTGCGCCAGCGTGTACGGAGCGGTCGATCTGACCGGTTCCGGATCCACCGGCTGCAATGGTTTTAGCCACACAACGGCCGGCGGTGCCGGTGAAACTTTGCCCGGATAATCGATCCGCACGCGAAGGTTCTGCCCGAAACTCGGCATGGCGGTCAACAGCCCCATGCCCAGGGGCAGAACTTTGCGCAGAGCCCGGCGCATCAAAATTTGTACCCTGCCGCCACGCCAATTACATGACTGCTGGCCGCCGGGTAGCTCGCCGAGAAGCTGGCCAGATGCCGGTATTCGAGCGAGAACTCGAGCCACGCGCTCGGACTAAAGATCACATTGCCAAACACCGTCTGGTTTCGCGCCAGATTCTGATAGCTCACCGATTCGGTCGTGGCGTAGGCCCTCACTTCATGCGCCGGCACGTCATCGATGCCCACAGCCCCGTTGAATTCCAGCCGCTCTCCGGCCCGCTCTTTCAGTTGCGCCCACCCGCCGACATCGTCAAACGCCCGAATATAGTAAGCCCCGGAATTATCGAGGTCAGGGCGCACACCATAGTCTTTATACGCACCGCCGCCCAGGCCGCCCAGCGCCTGCCCACGATAGAAGTTGCCGCTCAGCTCCAGACCTGCCGGCAGCGGCTGCCGATAATCGAGAGTTCCCGCCCACGAATCGAATTGCGATCCATACGCGGTCCGGTGCTTCGCGAAATATCCGCTGGCCCCGAGCTGAAATCCCCGATTCGCGTCGTCCCCCACCATCGCCAGCCGCGCCTGCAGCCCTGGCCACCGGCTCTGCTGGCCTGTCGACGCCGCGGAGGTCGTGGCAGCATACGACGGATCAGCCACATCGATAAGAGCGGCTTCCGTGCGGAACCGTGTCTCCCCGAAAATCAACTGATCGTGCCGCACCCCGATTTGCGGATTCCACGACCACAGGTTCCCCGACCACGCCAGCGCCGGAATCGCAACCGCCGTCAATGAAGTGGGCTGCCCGGGATTGACCAGCGGCCGATCGAGTGCGAAGTACAGCTCCTCGCTGGCCCAGTCCAGAGCCGCATGCGCGGTGCGCAGACGCAACAGCCCCACCGTGCTGTAGCTTCCTGAGCCTGGCACGCTCCCAAAAAAGTCCGTGCGCAGATCCGCGCTGCTTGTCGCCCCAAAAATGTGCGGCCCGCGTGCGTCGATGCCCAGCACCGTCTGCCGCATCGTCGCTCCCGTGCTGCCCGGCCCAGACAACGCCATTCCCGGATCCTCCGGAACATCCACCTGGCTCGTGTTCACAAATCCGTTCAGCAGAATCAGTCCCGACACTTTTACCGGATATTTCGACTCGCTCTCCACCTTGGACTGATCGTGCGTCGCGACTTCTGACTGCAGCACCGCCTGGTTCTCTTTCAGCGCCTCCACCTGCGCCGCCAGTTTCGCGGCATCGTCCGGCGGGTCCGGATCGTTGCTGCCACCATTGATTTGCCGCCGCACATCCGCCAGTTGCTCGCGAAGTTCGTCCAGTTGCCGTTGCGACTGCTCCAGCTGCGCCTGGGCCTTTCCCAACGCATCCGTGAGCACCTGCACCTTGTTCGTCAGCTCGTCCTGGGTCGGCGTCTGCGCCTGCAGCGGCACAGCCGAAATAACCAGCAACACGGCAAAGCCCGCTGCGTCGCGCCTGAGCGCGCGCGCCCTGTGCAATGTCCCACGGCAGCTACGCCTCATGAGCTACCTCTTCCGATTTTTCAGGGTAGACACCCTCTCCCATCAGACCTCGTGCAATCGTCATCCTGAAGATAGTTTCACCAGGACGGCTGCTGACCAGAACCAGGTACCCTCCGTGCTCCGCCGCGATGCAGTGCGCCAGTGTCAGGCCCAGTCCTGAACCCTTCTGCTTGCCCTGGCTTACGAAGGGCTGGAACAGGCTCGTCCGAATATCCTCCGGAACTCCGGCGCCGTCATCGGTCACTTCGAAATGAATTTGATCGCCCTCGGCCTCCACCTGCGCCGTCACGTGTACTGCGTCGCCCGGCGCACGGCGCGACTGGCATGCGTTGAGCAGCAAATTATAAAGTGCGCGCTCAATCTGCTTCACCTCAACCACAGCCAGCGTCTTTGCCGCATCCTCATAGGTCGCGGTCAGCGTCACATTCCCGGCGTCCGGATGTTTCTGGACCAACGCAATCGCCCGCTCCAGCACCGTCGCCATCACTCCCGGTGAGCGCTGGATCGCCGACCCGGTCCGGCTGAAGATCAGCATTGACTCCAGCAGGTCTGTCGTCCCGTACACCGCCGTGTGAATGTCAGCAAGAATCTCTACCCGCTCCGTCTCGGTCAACCGCTCCGAGGCCAGAAACTCGGCGTTCGCGTAGACCGAAGCCAGATAGTGCCGCAGGTCGTGCGAAACCGAACTCGCCATCCGCCCGATGGTGGCCAGTCGCTCCGACTCCAGCAGCGCCCGGTTCGTCTGCTGAATTTCCTCACGCATTTTCGAAAACGACGTGCTCAGATCCCGTACTTCCCGCGTCCCTCGATACGGCAGCAGATGCGCGCTGTCGCCCGAGCCGAAGGCGCGAACCCCGGCCGCCAGCTCTTCAAGCGGGTGCGTGACCGAATACGAGAGGGCCAGCATCAGCAGCGTTCCCAGCACCATCGCCACCAGCCCTGCCGCGACCACGAGCCGATCGATCTGTCGAATCGAGCGGTCCGCCGCGCTGAACGAGCGCAGCACAACCAGCTGCAGAGGAGCTGAAGCGCGCGACGTCAGATCGGTCGTCACCGCGAGGTACTTTTCGTCGCCGACCTCCATCGGCCGGGCTGCCGAGCCCGCCGCCGGAAAAAGCTGCCGCCTCAGCGGCTCCTGCGCGCCTGCGGGAAGAGTGCTGACCAGAATCTGCCCGTTGCTGATGAATGTGGCATCCACCATCGTCGCCCGGCTGATCTGATTCAACAGTTCACGATCGACGGCGAACCCGCTGATCACATATCCCAGCAGAGCACCCCTGGTTTCGCTGCCAAAGTACAGCGGGCGCACCGAACACGCAATCAGCCGTCCACCGCTCACCAGATACAGTGTGCCCGGCTTTTTCAGAACCGCCTGCAGATCCACCGCCGTCTGCGCATCCGGCACAGAACGGTTGGTGAATGCGGCCACCACATGCCCATCCATGTCCGCCAGAGCAAACAGGTCGCTGCCGCTCACGTTGCGAAAATCCGCCGCCTCATTTTCGATGGTGCGGGCATCGTTGGTCGTCATCAGCGCTTTCAGCGTGGGCAGGTCCGCCATCAGCGCATTCTCGCGATCCAGAGCCTTCAGACGCTCCGCCTGCAGATCCTGAAACGTGTTTACCGAACGCACCAGGTTTGCCGAAAGCCCCTGGGTCACCTGGTCGAGCAGCCGATGCCGGATCAGCAGCAGGCTCGCCAGGGTCGCCATCGCAATCACTGCCGCCATCGCCGCCAGCAGCAGCGCGCGCGTTCTCACCCCTCGGTTTGTTCGCATGCCTGCTTTTTCCGAACCGGCCCGCATACCGCCGCCCCTCTATGGGACAAATTTGTAGCCTGCTCCGTAGATGGTCAGCAAGTGCTTCGGATTCGCCGGGTCAGGTTCCAGCTTCTGCCGCAGCTTCAGAATCTGGTTATCCACCGTGCGCGTCGTCGGATAGGAGTTGTATCCCCACACCTCGTTCAGCAGCACGTCGCGCGTCAGTACCCGCTCGGCATTCTCGGTGAAAAACTTCATCAGCTTGAACTCATGCGAAGTCAGCACCACCTGCGACCCGCCGCGCCGTGCCACCATCTTCTCGAAATCCAGTTCGCAGTCACCGAACCGGTACACCGTCGCCTGCACCGGGCGCTTGCGCCGCCGGATGGCTGCCTGCACCCGCGCCATCAGCTCCCGAGGGCTGAAGGGCTTGGTCACATAATCATCCGCTCCCAGTTCCAGCAGCAGCACCTTGTCCACCACTTCTGTCACAGCGCTCAGCACAATTACCGGCGTCTCAACGCTGATGCTCTTCATGCTCTGGCACAGCTCGCGACCCGAAATCTGCGGAAGAATCAGATCGAGCAGAACCGCAGCCGGACGATGCGCGCGGAAAAGTTCGAGGCCAGTCTGCCCGTCCCCGGCAACCAGGACCGAGTAGTTCTCCTCCATGAACATGCGCCGCACAACTTTTTGCATCCGCGGATCGTCCTCGATCACCAGGATCGTTCCCAGTTCCGGCGAAGAACCTGGTTCCAGCGTTGTCATCGGAGAAGATTCAATCGTCATTTCCATATCCTTCATTGTCCCCCGCCACAGCGGCGAAACGGCACTGCTGAGGGCACAAATGACAAACTATTGACATTTTCACACCGCCCGATCGTCCAACGGCGTCCTTCTCAGTCAGCTCCTGCTGCTTGCAGCCGGTCCTCATTCATCTCCGCAGTGCGCTCTGAGCGCCCCGAGCCTTTCAGCAGTCTCCGATACAACGCCATATATTCACCCGCGATCGTTTCCCCGGAGATCTGTGACAACGCCACCGGCCCTTTGCGCGGCTGCCGCAGCGCGCTCCGGATCGCCGCGGCAAACGCCTCCTCCTCGTTCTCGCCCAGCGCAAGATAGTTGCAATGCTCCCCACCCAGTTCCCGGAACGGCGGAATATCCGAGCAAACAATCCTGCATCCTGCCAGCAGGCCTTCCGCAACCGGCAGCCCGAACCCCTCAGTCAGCGAAGGCGCCAGCAGCGCCTCGCAATTGCGATAGCACCACTGCAGCTCCGGCTCCGGAATCCCGCTCAGCAGCACTACATGCTGTCCGATCTCTTCACTCCTGATGCGGCGGCGAAGGCTTTCCGTCTCCGGTCCTGGAATTCCCACCACCAGCAGCATCATCTCCGGATGAACGGCCTTCGCCCGCAATAGCCGGCCCAGCGTCCGCAGCGCGAGATCGATATTCTTGTTCCTCCTGTGCTGCGCCACACACAGCAAAAATGGCACACTCCTGCATTGTTCCACCGGACTTCGTCCCATGCGCCCGCGAACCGGCTCCAGCGAGTTGTAGATTCGCGTCGCCCTCGCCGCAACGCTGGCCGGCTCCCATTTCCGCAGCCGCTCCAGCGTCGCGTCCGACACACAGGCCAGCGCGTCTGCCGCCCGTTCGCATTGCCGCTGGACCACACGGTTGAAAAGCACCCTGGGAAATCCGAAATTCTCCGGAATATCCCAGGGATAAAGATCATGCACGGTGACAATTACCGGGCTGCGCATTTTTCGCCAGTTCAGCGGCGCCGGATACGAATAATGGACAACATCCGCTTCCAGCTGCGCCGCGATCTCCGGCAGGTCGAAGAAGTACCACAGATTGCGCGCCACGTTGTGCCGGCCCGGATCGACGGAATGGATGTGCAGCCTCGGATCTTCAAACCCGATTGCCGCGCGCAGCATCTGGCACTCCCAGGGAGCCGCGATCACATCCACAGCTTCGATGCGGGAATTCAACACCAGACATCGCGCCACGTTGGCCGCATGCCGCGTCACGCCGGAGAGTTGCGTATTCGACGACACCGCCACCAGCAGCAGTCTCATCCCGCACATCCTTCCAGCGCATTGCCGTCTGATGCCCGCGGCATTTCTGTCGCGCTTCGTAGCCTCTGCGGGTCCGTGTGCCGGCGTGTCGCGTTCGGCGCCCTGCACAGTGTCAGGCTCAGCAGCGTAATCAGCCACAGTGGCAGTGACAAATCGAAATTCTCTGTGTCCGCCAGGCCGCGCACCACCACAAAAATCAGCAGGCTGGCCACCAGCAACCGCGTCTCGGTCGATGCCACCCGTTTGGCGTAGCGGTACAGGCTGAAATACGTGCCCACCAGCAGCACGATTCCTATCACCCCATACGTGTAGAACTGCTGCAGCAGCTCGTTGTGCGCATGCCACGCTTCAAACGATCCAAAGGGTGGGATCACGTTCCGGAACGAATGAAATCCGTGCCCAATCCAGGGCTGTTCCACCGCCCGCGTCAGCACAAATGCCCAGATTCCAAGCCGACCGGTCAGCGTCTCGGCCTGGTTCCCCGCATTTTCGTACACGGCGCTGTAGTGCAGAATCAGAGGCCAGAACGCACCAATCGCCACCAGGCTCGCCAGAGTCAAAGCAATCTTGGTTTTCCGGCTCAACCAGCGATCGAATACCAGCAGATACAAATGTCCCACCGCAAACGCTGCAATCGTCGTCTTGCTCAGAGTCCGCAGCAGCGTAATCGCCAGCAACGCGGCTATTGTCCGCGACCCCGCACTCCACGCGCTTTCTCTGCGGGCCAAATACTCCAGCAAATACACCGCCAGCGCGCAGGTAAACCCGATGGCGTTTGGACTGAAGAAGTCGTCGTTGCCCGGACGCAGATCCTGCATCGTCGGAGACAGCCACGCGATCAACCCAATCAGGCACGCGCCGGCCACATAGCCTCGCATCACTGATGCCGCGATTCTTTCTCCGTCGCCAGCTCCGAGCACCAGCACAATCATCGCCACCTGACCAGCCAGCTCGCTCCAGTACCCCACAGCCACAGCCATCGAAGCCGTCGCGCTCCAGCTCAGGCTGCACAATCCCACCGCCAAACAGGCCAGCACCCACACGAACGGCGGCGTCCTCAGCACCGACAGCAGGGGTTGATTACGCGGTCCGAAAGAATAGAACGCTGTCGCCGCCAGCAATGTGAACTCCAGTGCAAACGTCACCATTGCGCCGGTCTGCGGCTCCGCCTGGAAGAACAGATAAGTGATCGAAAGCCGCGCCGCCAGATAGAACCCCACACACCCCGGCAGCAGCAATACCGTCTCTCCACTTCTCGGAATAGCCGTCGTCCGAGCCGTCACAGCGCGTCTCCGCGTGCGGTCCCGCGCTGCAGCCGCCTGCGCACCGTCGCCGCCACTTCCCGTGCCAGCACCTTGCGCCGGTCACTCTCCTCCACCATCGCCCATCGCTGCCGCCAAAGGAGAAACACGATCGTTCCGCCCACACCACAAATTGTGATCAGCGTGGTCACCAGCAGCCGCGGCGGAAACGACTTCTTCTCCGGAATCCCCGGCGTGTCGATGATGCTCACTACCGGCACGTCCTTCGCCTCCTGGATACGCGCCGCTTCGTACTCCTGGGTCAGCATCTGGAAAACCGCCTCTTCGACCCGCACCCGCCGGTACAGTTCGGAGTAGGGAACTGCCAGCCGCGGAAGTTGTCGCAGTGGCGGATACAAATCATTGGTCTCCCCCTCATCGCTCCCCGCGTCCAGGCCCGCATCCACAGCCGTCCCGCCCATTTTCGCCAGCTGCCGCTGCACTTCCTCCACCCGGGCCTGCGCCGCGCGCACCCGCACATTGGTGTCGCCGTAGATTTGCCGCAGCGAGTCCACTTCTGCCAGCGCCGTAATTTCCTCGGCTTGCAATCGCACCCCCGCATCCACCATGGCCCGCGTCTGTTCCGGAATATCGATCGCCGTGTTCTTGCTCGAGAAGTTGCTCAGCGCCACTTCCGCCTGGTTCAGGTCCGCCTTCGCCCCCCGCAGCCGCTTCTCGATAAAGATCCGCTCCTGGCGCGCCGACGAAGTGCTCGTTCGCACCACCAGCAGATTCAGCTCGTCCAGGTATCCCTGCGCCAGATCGCGCGCCCGCCGCCGGTCGGTGTCCTCCACCGCCACCGTGATCACGCCGCTCCGCTTGTCGTCCGAAATCGTGGTGCTCCGCGCCAGAGTCTTCGCCGCGTCCACGCGATAGCGCTTGCGCCACGCATGCTGCAGCTGATAGCGATCGATCAGATCTCCGCTCACAGTGCCGCTGCGCAGCAGATCCACAAAGAGCGCGCTGCTGTTGCGCATGCCCAGCAAACTGCCTGCGACATTTCCTGCCGAGCCCAGATCCCCCGAACCATGCCCAGTCAGCGCCGCCAGCAATGCCATGCTCGACCCGCCATTGTCCGGCGGCATAATCCGCCCCGTAGAGGTGTACTTCCGCGGAATCAGAAATGCGATCAGCAATCCTGCCGCCAGCGAAACCACAGCCGCCCGCGCCAGCACCCGCCGATGCTCCCACAGCAGCGCGGCATTCACTACCCAGTTCGCCGGTCGAGGGTCCGCCTCAGGCATCGCCTCTCTCACCGGTTCCAGCAGCAGTGTTTCCATTCCAATCCCCCGCCTACAGATTCGCCACTGCTGCCGCAATCGCGATCTGCGACGCCACCTGCGCTCCACCCAGCAGGTTGCGCCAGAACAACGACGCCCCGATGATCTTCTGCGGAACCACCACCACATCGCCCGGCTCCAGCTTCGTGCTCAGCACTCCATGACCGAGCCCCCCGCCTGACCCGCGCCCCACCACTGACCCGTTCGCGCGAATGATGAAAATCTCCTTCCGGTCTGCTGCCCGGGTCGCGCCACCCGCGCGCCGCAGATACCAATCCGCGTTCTCGTTCGGCGCAAACGTGATCGCCGTCGCGTTGAATACCTGCCCGCTCACCAGCACAAACCCTGGCCGTTTCGGAACCCGCAGAACATCGCCCTTGCGCACTTCAATGTCCGCCGGTGTGCCCGCCCAGCTGTCGATACTCGCTCCGATGTGGATGACCAGCCGGCCGCTCAGCGGCTCTCTCTGCAGCCTCGCCAGCGTCTGCTGTTCCTGTGTCTCGATCAGCTGCAGCGTCGATCCCTGCGAGCCGCTCTCGAGGTTGGGCGATAGCCTCGCCGCGGCACTGTTCGTCTCAATCTGCCGGATCAGCTCCGACCGGCTCTTCTCTTCCAGATTCCGCACCTCGGGCCGCGTCAGCACTGCGCCCTCCGGATACGAGGTCTCCAGAAATCCCCCCGCCCGCCGCAGCACGTCGCTCAGGTGCTCCCCGTCTTTGAATCCGTAGTTGCCCGGATGCGCCACCTCGCCCTCGATCGTCACCGACTGCCCAATATCGTTCCACCCGGTGATCTGGTGAACCGTCAGCACATCGCCGGCCTTCAGCTCTGCGTCCGCTCCCGCAACGCCTCTCACCGCGTCGCCAATCTGGATATCCCGCCGTTCACCCACTGCGCGCGTCCCGTTCACCACGCGATAACTCATCAGATCCGCATCCGCCAGCAGTGCGTCGCGCCGGAATCCTCCGGCCATGCGCACCAGCTGCGCCGCCGTCATTCCCTGCGACAGCGGATACTCGCCCGGCCGCAGCACCTCGCCGCTCGCCGTCACCTTCGGCGCATCGGATTCGTAACGGCTGAGGATACGTATTGTGTCGAACGGCTCCAGCGCCAGGTTCTCGTTCCCGATCAGCACATCCGGCACGTTGAACTCGATCGTCTCCGCATGCAGATCCGGCTGCATCAGCCGCACAATCTCCCCGCGATCCGACGGCTCCGGCAGCATGTCCCGATAGCTGGTCAGCACATCGCTCAGCCGCATTCCGTCGCGATAAGCCGCGCGCCCCGGCCGTGTTACGTGGCCCTCCAGATAAATCACCTTCTCGCTCCACGGCGCGATCGGCGCCACCCGCACCCGGTCCCCATCCTTCACGGTGAACCCGGCCAGTTGTGCTTCCTGCGCCTGCGCGTTGTCTCCCGCCGCCGCACCCACGGTGATCGTCTCGCGCTGCTGATGCGCATCGATCCGCTCCACCGTGATGTGACCCAGCGCCGCTGCCACCGTTACTCCACCCGCATCGGCCAGCACCGAATCCAGCGTCTTCTCATCTTTCAGCTCATAGATCGCCGGCCGCCGCACCGCCCCCGACACCGCTACCTGCTCGCCCGCCGGTGGAACAAGCAGCGTATCTCCCGCCTCCAGCCGATCGTCGTCGCTGCGCACACCGTGCACGAAGAAGTCGTACAGATCTACCTCTCCCACTCGCTGCTTACCCCGATAGTGCTCCAGCACGCGTAGCGAGCCCGCCGCCGTCGGCCCTCCCGCCGCATACAGCGCGCTCAGCGGCGTCGCCCGCGAACTCACGTCGTAGGCTCCAGGCGACTCCACATCGCCCACCACATACACGCGCACCGCGCGCAGCGCCGCCACCGTCACCGCTGTCTGTGCGTTCCGGTACTGCTGACCCAGCGCGTGCGCAATTGTGTCCTGCGCCCTTGCCAGCGTCAGTCCCGCCACCTGCACATCGCCCGCTTCCGGCAGCGTCAGCCTCCCGTCCCGATCCACCATTCGCGTAAAGGTCTGCGAAATCCCGCCCCACAGGTCGATCCGCAGGCTGTCCCCGGGCCCCAGCACATAATCCGGTCCAATCGGCACATCCAGCGACGGCACGCTCGTCGTTCCGCCCAGCCGCATCAGCGTTCCGGCGGTACGCCGCACAAACACATCCGACCCAAATCGTCGCAGCCGCTGTGACGAATCGGGAATCTGTGTGTACAGGTCCCGCAGCGATTGCAGGTTGTACGGAGTCGGCTCCCTCAGCACCTCCGGCAGCTCGGTGATGTTCCGCTCCCGAGGGCCGCCCGGGGCCGGGTTCGGCCTTGTTCCATTCGCCGGCGCGCGGCTCGTTTCCACCTGATCCGCCAGCCCCGGCATTCCGCCCAGGCTCGTCGCGGCGGGCAGTTTCGCCTCCCCCGCAATCGATCCAGGGAGTGCCGGCAGCAAGCCCGGCAATTCGCCAAATCCGGTTGTCTCCCCCAGCAGCCCGCTCGCTGCAGTTGCATCCGTTCCCGCGGCCGTCAGCTCCGCATCGCTCAGATACCCGCGCGCTCCCAGAAACAGCGTCGTCCTCTCGCGCACCATCGGATCCGTGGCGATCGCGTTGTAGAGCATCTCGTCCGTGACTGCGTTGGGATCGATGGCCACACCTTGCTGCTGCAGCTGGTCGGCCAGCTGCGACTTCAGCTCGATCACGACCTCCGGCTTCTCCTGCAGAATTGCGAAGATTTGCCGCGCCGTCAGCGGCACTCCAGTCCCCGGGACTCCAGCACCCGTCGTTCCCAGGCCCGTCGTCGTTCCCCCAAGCGTCGTGCCGTTGCGCGTACTGGTCCCATCCGAACCAGCCCCGGCAGTCACAGAACCAGCCCCGGAGCCGCTTCCCGATGACTGCGGTGTGCCGGTGTCCCCACTACCCGCGGCACTCTGAGCATGCGCAAACATACTTGCCGTCGTCAGGAGTGCAACTGCCAACGCCGTCGCTGTTTGTCTGCGTATCCCCCGCATCGCGCGCCTCAATGGGTGTACATCTCCGGCTCGCCCAGGCTGCCGGCCGGCGGCAGATGACGCAGAAACACTACGATCGACCACTGCTCCTCGTCGCTCAGCGTTCCCTTCGACCCCGGCATTCCCGAAGGCCAGATCCCGTAGTCGATCACCCACTTCAGCTGCCCATCGGTGTAGCCCTGCACCGCCTGCGACGCCAGCGACGGAGCCGGCGGCGACATCACAAAGGGCACGCCCGTGTTCTGCCCATCCAGGCCGTGGCAGGCGACGCAGTAGTGCCCAAACGCCTCCTTGCCTTCGGCCATCGTTTCCGCGCTCGTTGCCAGCGGATTCTTCTGCTTCCGGTTGCCCACTAAAACCTGATGCTTCGCGGCGGTCACTACCCGCGTCTCCAAAACGCCCGGCGGAGTCGCCCTGCACCCCGCAGCCAGCATCGCAGCAAGCATCATCACCGCCGGTCCCCCCCGCGCCCTGGCTGCATCGCTACTCCACCACATGCAGTGTCATGTGCATCGATCCGTGTCCGACGCCGCAAAACACCGAACAGTGCCCGACAAAATCGCCGGCCTTCTCTGGCGTAAACTGCACCTCGCCGCTCTTGTTCCTGCTGGCCTTCACTTCCACCCCCAGTTCCTGGATCTTCAGCCCATGCGGCACATCCGGGCTCTTCAGCACAAAATCCACCGGTTCGCCCTTTTTCAGCGTGATGGTGTCCGGATCGTAGGTGAACCGTTTCGCCGTCACTTCGATCCGGCGCGGCTGCCTCTGCGCCGCAACAAATGGCTGCGGCGCCGAACCAATTGCAAGAAAGGCAACAGCCGCGCAACCGGCCAAAATCCTTTTCATCGTTTCTCCGGCAGAGAACAGCGTCAGCATTTTCCTGACAATCGCAGCGCCGTTCAACGCAGTTCCTACGCTATCCACCGCGCAGCCCAGCCGTGTCATGTGTCTGTCAGGAGATTGTCAGCATCCTGTTGAGGAGTCGAATCAGCCGCATCGCTGCAAAATCCTTCGCCGGGCGCGGCTTCGGTCCGCTTCACCGCCCGAAATAAAAACCGGATGCCCGCTGTGGCACGTTCCACGGGGCATCCGGCGACCGAGCGCTTTCGTGGCCTGAAATAACGCGAGGCGTGTGGCACGCGCCGCAGCAGACTCCTCCCGCAGGCCGCATGGAACGAAGAGGAGGGCTAACTCCACCCGGATCATAGGCTGGTAGTGTTCTGTGTCCCGCGCCGGAGTCATCGCGCGGCACCTGTTTCTTCTCGCTAACGAACCAGGCAAGGTCTCTTCGGATCAAAACGCCAATCAGGGGATGAGGAACTGCATCCCGGCGGCATCGTCGCGCGCGGAGACGCCGATTTGCTTCCAGAGCTGATGGGCCCCTCAATCTGAGCCATATCCAGGTCAATGCCGAGACCCGGGCGTTCCGGGACTTTGGTGCATCCGTCACTGATCCGGAGCGGCTCCCGGGTGAGGCGCTAGCCGTCCTGCCAGATCCAATGAGTATCAATCGCGGTGACGTTTCCGGTGGCAGCCGCCGCCACGTGCGTGAACATCGCCAGCGAGATGTCGAAGTGGTTGTTGGAGTGCGAGCCCCAGGTGAGGCTGTGTTCGCGACAGAACTGCGAGGCGCGGACGGAGCCCTGCATGGTCCAGAAATGCGGGTCGGCGAGCAGGATGTCGATGGCGTGGAGCTGGGCGGCGTGGTGGAGCTGGCGCCAATCCGTCGCAACCATATTGGTCGCAGGTGGGCATGCTGGTGGCGCGGCGAAACTCAGCCATGAGTATGTAGTGGCGAATCTCTTGATGTTCGGGTTAAACGTATGGGCACAAAAGCCAGAGGTTAAGCCGAACGTTTGCCACAACCCAGCTGCGCAAGTGAGGTTGGCGTTCCAGATGGCCTACAACGCGAAGAATATCGATGCAGTCGTAGCACTTTATGCCGAAAACGCCACATTGGTGAGCGATGGCGGCACATTCAGGGGAAAGAACGCAATTCGGCAGTGGGTAAAGGCGGGGCTGGATCCAGGAAGCAGGCTGGACTCAATCCAGCCAGTCTTTGAGGGCTGCTCCGAAAGGCTCTCCTGCGGGACGGGGCAAACCAGAAGGCGCGTTGGCTCTGTGATTCATCTCGGCCAGTATCTAATCGTGATGGAGAAGATTGGCGAGGAGTGGAGAATTGTTCAGCATTTTTCGTTGAGCGCTGGGCAGATCGCGTCCGCCAATTGATCATTGATCAAGATTTTGAAACAAGTTGAAAAAGGTCGGATTGGCCTTGCGTTCGTTTCCAGGTAGCGCCTGAATTCCCGCCCAGCCAGACCCAACGTGAGTCAGATCACACCAACATCCAGATTGGCGACCTACCGGAACCAGTCATGGAAACCTTGAATAATTGAGCTGGCATGACGGCGCGTCAGGGCATGACGTAGGTTAGCGGACGTCCGAACGCGATGGCACAGCACCCCAAAAGCGCGATAGTGGTTCTACACTCTCGCCGGTGATCGCTTGAGATGCGCCAGTTTTCCCGCGATCTTACGCGCCGAGTGCCGGTCTAGCCATGTCGCTGTTTCTTGTCCATCAGGACTGACAGTGATTCGCAGATCATCCACCAGGCGCGCACGAAGGTAAGGATTATGGCCGCAGACTATCTCGCCTTCCCAAGGTACCCCTCCGATCATTTGGAACTCTGCTGGGTATGGCGCACGCTGCTTCATTAATCGCCATGCCACCTTCTCAGCCAGCGAATCTTCTCTCTGACCGAGAATCTCCACAATCTCCCGCACCCGCTTGGCCGACATCCTGGGATCGAGTACTTCAGCGAGGGGTTTTGATACTTTGGCGTGGTCCCCAACCCACTCCCAAGTAACCAGCCAGGCACTATACCCTTTCTTCATTGCGCGCTCTTGTTTGGGTCCACGGACGCGGCGGCAGGTATTTTTCGAAGCCGGGCCAGTCGGATGCACCGACGTCTCCAGTGCGCTGTGCGTCCCATTTGTCGAAAACTGCGCGCTCATCCGCTGGGAGTGTCTCCACGCAGGCGAGCATCTTCCCGTACCAGTCCATGACTTCTTGTCGTTCGCGGGCTAGGTTCCTTCTCATATTCGATCTCTCCGCGTGGAGTCTATCATCGCGCCTCCTGTGCAGAACTGGGTCGGAATGTGAAGTGCCAAGCCAGTAGAATTAAGATGGCTTTGTTTACGAAAATTTTCAGGCCAGAAGAGCACCGAACCATGATTGGTAACAGGCCAGCGGTAGTTTTCGACACCAGCGTTCACAACCGGATGCACCGGGATGGCGCTGCGTCAGACGAAGTCTTCGCCGCACTGAAGGTAGGGTATTTCGTCAGGATCGCAGGATTGAGCATCGAGGAACTTCTAGCAACCCCGGACGCATCGAAGCGGGCAGAGATCGTGGCTTACGCCAGTCGGCTGCAAGCCGGACCCAGCGACTGCCTAATGCCTCAGAACGAAATGCTGACGCGGCTGATTACGGCATACGAGACCAACCCCAGCGGCTTCGACTGGAGAAAGGTGAACGTCACCGCTCCCGAATACGGTTGCGAGATCAGCAGGGGAGAGCTGATTGCGGACGATGAACTCGCGGCAGAGCAGTGGCAGTGTCTGATGGATGCGAAGAAAGAGTTCGAGGGTCCGTTCTCTCACCTCCGCCCGATGCTGGAAGAGATCATCGACCGGCACGGTGCGCAGGCTCCGACGACCTTTGAGGAAATTCTGCCGATGGTGGAGGCAGAGGGCGGTCTGTTGTTGGGTTTCGGTCGGGGACTCTACAGCTACGTGGCCTCAGGCGACACCTCGGACGCGACAGTTCGCGATTTTCTTGCGAAGTGCCCTCCGTTCCGCGCATCCGTTTACGCTTTCCTGCTCGCCTGGTTCGACCGCTCGCTGGCGGATCGCCACAAGCGGGAGAGGTACACGGCGGGGCGGGTCGATCTGTTCATGGCGATCTACATGCCGTACTGCGACCTGTTCATCTCGGATGAAGGCAACGGAATGCAGCAGAAGTGTCTTCGTGAGATCGCACGCGCGGCGAAGCTGTCAACCCAGGTTCGATCCTACGATGATTTCTGCAACAGCCTGATGGTGACGGTCTGAAGTAAAACGACCGCGATGACATGATCGAATGCCTCGTCTGGAGGCGGTTCATGTGGTCAACCCCTCGGGTTCATTATCTGTGCTCAAGCCCCGTAGACACGTCGGGCAGCCAACATTGGCGGCCTTTGTCCTATTTTGTCCTGTAATTTAACCCCGCCGCCCTGCCAATTACTCTGGTTAGAGGCCAGTAAAATCAATAACTTAATATAGTGTATGGCGGAGAGAGAGGGATTCGAACCCTCGATAGAGCTTTTCAACCCTATAACGGTTTAGCAAACCGCCGCCTTCAGCCTCTCGGCCATCTCTCCGGCTTGGGTTGAGGCCAGTATACCCCCAGGCCAGGGTGCAGGGTGCAGCGTAAACGACACACAGGACGCGGAACGCAGGACCCGCATCCATGTGGAGGCGAGCCTGGGCGCGGAAAGCCTGGCTGCCAAAACATGGAGAGAAAACGATGACAGCTCAAAGCAGCGGAATGCGGGGAACCAGCGGTAGCGTGGTGGTTGGCTACTTTGCCGATGGCGGCGATGCGTATCGCGCCATCAACGATCTGATCGACGAGGGCTTCAGCGCGTCGGATATGGGCGCGGCGTTTCGCACGCGGCGTGCGGGCCAGAGGGAAAGCGCTGCGGTCGGCGAGATGCGAAACATCAACGAGCTGACGAAGACGAACCCGGCGGTCTCGGGCTCGGTGGGAGGGCCCGCATCAGGCGATGAGGCGGTGACGCCGGCGGGCCTGGCGCCGGGGTCGGGGAACTCGTTCCCTGGGGCGCCGTCGACGCCGGGGCCGATTCCTGGATCGGAGGTTCCCTCGACGCTGCCGCATGATTTGCCTGAGACGCTGCCCCACGATCTGCCCAGCACGCTGCGGCACACCGGAGCGGCAGAGGGCGGCTGGGTGGAGCATCTGCACGGGACTTACGAGCGAGGCCAGCAGCAACACAGCGGAGACGGCCCGAAACCGCAACACCGCGCGGGCTTCGGAACAGAAAAGCGCGTCGGATCAGAAATTCGGAACCGGCGAAGGGACGCTGGGTCTGTTCCCGGACTACGAGTACTCCGAGACGGCGTTTGAGGGCTCGTTCACCGGCATGGGACTGGACCCCGACGCGGCGCGCAGCCTGAGCGGCGAACTCGGCACGCGGCGGCGCGGTGGTGACGGTCAAAGCGGGCGAGCGCGCATCGCAGGCCGAGAGCATCATCGAGCGCAATCGCGGGAGGGTGCGGTTTGAAATGGCTGCCGGCTCAGACGGCGCGGCGCGGCGGATCGCGAGAGCCCGGTGCAGGTGTACGGCTCTCTCGGCGACTACTACCGCGGAGTCGAAGCGCCGCGGCAGCGCAAGGCGTCCTAAACAGCGGAGGCCGGTAGCCGGTAGCCAGAAGTCCGGACCTCAACAGAGAGCATCGTGCAAAACGCCATCCCGCGCGGGGTGGCGTTTTTGTTTTTCACACGGGGCTTTTCACGCGGGGCAAGGCGGAGTAGATTCGAAATTCTCAACTCCTGCGCGGCGAGGTTCATCGGGATCGCAAAGACGGCAACATCGGTGCGGGGAATGCGGCTGCTGCCTCTGATGGCGGCGACCTTCTTCATGGTTTCCGGCGGCCCCTACGGCATCGAAGACATCCTCGACGCCGGATATCTTCGCGGCCTGATCATCCTGGTCGCGCTGCCGTTCCTCTGGAGCCTGCCCACGGCGATGATGATCGGCGAGCTGGCCAGCGCGCTGCCCGAAGAAGGCGGCTTCTACGTCTGGGTGCGCCGCGCGATGGGCCCGTTCTGGGGCTATCAGGAAGCGTGGCTTTCGCTGGCGGCGAGCATCTTCGACATGGCGATCTATCCCACGCTGTTCGTTCTGTACCTGGGCGGCTGTTTCCCGCGTGGACCGCCGGCTGGCATGGAGCCGCATGGGAGCTGGGGCTGATCGCACTATGCTGCGTCTGGAATCTGCTGGGCGCGCCCGCGGTGGGCGACGGATCGGTGGGGCTGTTCAGTCCTGTTGCTGGCGCCGTTCGTGGTGCTGGTTGTGGCTGCGGCGTGGCATGGAGCGCATCTTGCTTCGACTGCGCATGTTTCCTGGACGCAGAGCGGCGCGAGGCGGCGCGCTGAGCACGGCGATCCTGGTGGCGATGTGGAACTACATGGGCTGGGACAATGCGTCGACGGTGGCGCGGGAGGTGGAGAATCCGCGGCGCAATTATCCCCGGGCGATGCTGGCGAGCGCGCTGCTGGTGGCGGTTGTTTATGTGGCCCCGCTGGCGGCGATGGCGTGGGCGGGCGTGCCGGTGGGTTCGTTCAGCACCGGATCCTGGGCCGACGTTGCGCGGGAACATGGTGGGACCGTGGCTGGGAGCGGCGATCGTGGTGGGCGGCATGCTGACGGCGATTGGGATGTTCAACGCGCTGACCATGTCGTACGCGCGGCTGCCCATGGTGATGGCGGAAGATGGGCTGCTGCCGAGTGTGCTGGCGCGGAAAAACAGCCGTGGCGTGCCGTGGTTCTCCGTGCTGGCGTGCGCCGCGGCGTGGGCGCTGGCGCTCGGCTTCAGCTTTGAGCGGCTGATCTCGCTCGACATCATCCTTTACGGAAGCAGCCTGATCCTGGAGTTTGTGGCGCTCGTGGTGCTGCGGCGGCGCGAGCCAGCACTCGAGCGGCCATTCCGGGCGGGCAGTTTTGCCGTAGCGTGCGCGATCGCGGCGGCGCCCACTCTCCTTATTATCTATGCTGCGTTTGCTTCGCGGCACGAGCGGATGGCGCACATGCCGGCGCTCACGCTGGGTGCGCTGATCGCCGCCGGCGGCCCGGTGTTTTATCTGATTGCGAAGAGACGGAACAAGCGCCCGGATGCCGTGGCGGCAGCGGCCGATGAGGCAGCGTGATTATTTGTTCGCGCCCACCTCAACGAGTTTCCGCTCGCGGGTGTCGGTGAAATTGCGTGCGGCATACATCACGCGATCGCGCGCGTGGGCGGCGTCCTGCCAGCCTTTGATCTCCACGCGCTTCCCCTCGAGGTCCTTGTAGATGGAAAAGAAGTGCGTGATCTCCTTGAGCATGTGGGGATAGATTTCGGAGTAGTTCCACACGTCGCGGTAGCGAGGATTGTTTTTACCGACGGCCAGCACTTTTTCGTCGAGCACGCCCTGGTCGAACATCTCCAGCAGGCCGATGGGGCGAACCTGCATCACGCAACCAGGGAAACTGGGCGCGTCCACCAGCACCAGCACGTCGAGCGGATCCTTATCGTCGCTGAGCGTGGAGGGGACGAAGCCGTAGTCGCCGGGATAATGCACGGGCGAGTAGAGGTTGCGGTCGAGGCGGAAGACGTGGAGCTGCTTGTCGTACTCGTACTTGTTGATGCCCTCGGCCGGGATCTCGATCACGACGTTGAACACTTCAGGCGCTTTATCGCCGACGGGGAGTTCGAGGTAGTTGGTCATGGCTGATCTCAGTATCTCTTAGCGGTTGGATGAGGAGGGGGAGCGAAAACGGCGCGGGAGGAGCCTGGATTTATAATCGGCGACAATGAAGGCTCATGTCTATGTGACGCTGAAGAAAACGGTGCTCGACCCGCAGGGGCAGGCGATTCACAATGCGCTCAGAAAGATGCGTTATGCGGGTGTGGCCGATGTGCGCCAGGGAAAGCACTTTGAACTGACGCTGGACGATGGGATTGCGGAGGCCGCCGCTCGCGACGAGGTAGACCGGATCGCGCGCGAGGTGCTGACCAACCCTGTGATCGAGGAGTATTCGTTTCGCCTGGAATAAGCGCCAGGCAGCGGCTTCGAAGAGGTCCTGGCGGGTTTGAGCCATGTGCAACTTTCGTCGACTGCCGGTGGCAGGCCGACCCAGTGTAGGCTGAAAGATTATGTGCGGCATTGTCGGATACGTCGGGAACAGTACGGAAGTTGTCCCTATCATTATTGAGGGGCTGCGCAGGCTTGAGTACCGCGGGTACGACTCCGCGGGAATCGCGGTGGGCGGCAACGGCCATGGGCTGCAGCTGCGGCGCGCTTCGGGCAAGCTGCGCCGTCTCGAAGAAGCGATTCACGAAAAGCCCCTCGATGGGACGTTCGGCATCGGACACACGCGGTGGGCTACGCACGGTCGTCCGACCGAAGAGAACGCGCACCCTCACCGCGACTGCACCGGGCGCCTGGTGGTGGTCCACAACGGCATCGTGGAGAACTACCTGCAGCTCAAGCAGGAGCTGATCCGCCTGGGGCACAAATTTGTAACCGAGACCGATACAGAAATCATTGCCCATCTGATCGAGCAGGAGCTGAGCAACGCGGCCAAGGCGGGACAACCCATCGCTTTGGAAGATGCGGTTCGCCGCACGGTAAAACGCCTCACCGGCGCATTCGCCATCAGCGTGCTCTCGGCCGATGAGCCGAACAAGATTGTCGCCGCCCGCAACGGGCCGCCGGTGGTTATCGGCGTCGGCGACGGCGAGTACTTCGTTGCCTCCGACGTTCCCGGCATCCTGCATCACACACGCGATCTGTATTTCCTGGCCGACGGCGATATGGCCGTACTTACGCGCAAAGGCGTTGTGCTCACCGATTTCGACGGCCACGCCATTGAGCGGCCGCTGCAGCGCATCCTGTGGGATCCGATCCAGGCGGAAAAGGGCGGCTACAAGCACTTCATGCAGAAGGAAATCTTCGAGCAGGCGCGCGCCGTCCGCGACACCACGATGGGCCGCATCTCGCTCGATACCGGCAAGGTCTTCCTGGCCGAGATGAAGATTCCCGACGAGACGATCCGCAAGGCGCGCAACATCCACATCGCCGCCTGCGGAACCAGTTGGCACGCCGCGACCGCGGGCAAGTTCATGATCGAACGGCTGGCGCGCATGCCGGTGGAGGTGGACTATGCCAGCGAATTCCGCTATCGCGACCCGATTGTGGACGAGAAGACCATCGGACTGCTGATCACGCAGTCGGGCGAGACCGCCGACACCTTGGCCGCGCAGAAAGAGATGATTTCGAAGGGCGCGCCGACCGTTGCCGTGTGCAACGTGGTGGGCGCCATGGTCACGCGCGAGGCCAACGGCACAATCTACACGCACGCCGGGCCGGAGATCGGAGTCGCATCCACGAAGGCGTTCACCGCGCAGCTGGTGGCGCTGTTCCTCTTCGCGGTCCATCTGGCGCAGGTGCGAGGCACCATCAGTGAGAGCGAGAGCTGCGCATTGCTCGATGCTCTGAATCACCTGCCCGGCAAGATCGAGGAGATTCTCCGCACCTGCGACGACGAGTGCGAGCCGCTGGCGCGGCTTTATTCCAACGCGCGCGATTTCCTTTTCCTCGGGCGCGGCATTCATTATCCGATTGCGCTCGAAGGCGCGCTGAAGCTGAAGGAAATTTCCTACATCCACGCCGAGGGCTATCCGGCCGGCGAGATGAAGCACGGGCCGAATGCGCTGATCGACGAGACCCTGCCGGTGGTGGTGCTGGCCACGAAAGACGAGACCAACCGCGATTCCGTGCTGCGCTACGAGAAGACGCTCTCGAATATCCAGGAAGTGACGGCGCGATCCGGCAAGGTGATTGCCGTTGCCACGCAGGGCGACGACCACATCGGCCAGCTGGTCGATCACGTGCTGTTCGTGCCCAGCGCGCCGGAGCTGCTGTTGCCGATCCTCGAAGTGATTCCGCTGCAGCTGCTCGCGTATCACATCGCGGTGCGGCGGGGCTGCGACGTCGACCAGCCCCGGAATCTGGCCAAGTCAGTGACAGTGGAGTAGAGGCGGCGCTAGCGCATACGACGACGACTTTGGGCCAGCAAGGATTGAATGGTGGCCAGGGACGGGATCGAACTTGAGCCGTGTTGCGGGGCGTCTGAGCTCCGCAGGCGAAATCCTGAGCGCAGCGAAGGACCTCGCTCAATTCGAATCTGCATATACGTGATGGTGGCCAGGGACGGGATCGAACCGCCGACGCCGGCCTTTTCAGGGCCGCGCTCTACCACTGAGCTACCTGGCCGCCGGAGGGTTCCAGCAAGAGAGGAGCCGCTCGGGGAACGGTGACGCCAAACCACGCCGCGCTCACCTGAACGACCTTTGCAAGTATAACAAAGGGCGCACCATCCCTCATGCCGCTCGCGCACCGCATCTTACTCAACTGGAAGCATGAGGAGAAAAGATGGCCGCACCCAGCGCGAGACAATCACAACCGGTCGACCACACCCGAGGCACCGGCACCGATGCCTGTTCCACCACCACGGATCCCAAAGCCCCGGCGGGCAGCAAGAACTCGCTCGGTGCGAAGAGCGACTGCAACGGCCGGCCTGCGACCGATGACAGCGTGGTCGAGGCCATGGACGAACAAGGTCCGCTCAAGACGCCCGCCACGGAAGAGAAACAAAAAAGACAGCGCTGACGTTTTCAGCGCACTCCCGGTTCCGGCACCAAAAACACAAAGGGCGCCTTCTCGCGCCCGCACCGTGCTTCAGTGTTTTGCGTTCGTGGTGGGCCTGTCACCTCACCAGGGTCAGGATCGCTCGCGCCGCGCCTACCAGTCCTACCCAAAGGATGGCGCTCACCAAGAAGCCCCAAACGGCACCGCGCGCCGGCGCCATCAGCTCGATTTCTACTTCGCGCTCCTGCTCGGGTTTGTAGTCGGCGGTGGGCTCATGCCAGTGCCCGGCAGCATCAAAACCCACTCCATAACGGAGAGTATCGATCGGGATCACCATTACCAGCTCCTGCGCAGCCGGAATCACGAACACGGCCATATTCGCAAAGACTTGGCGAACTGGATGTGATATCAGTCACTCACCTGTTTCGAATAGCGGGACAATCGGGGCCAGGGAAGGCAATCCCGATCCGGACAAAGTCCTGGACAAGGCTCCAGGCCCCCAGTTCACATTTTCAGATTCGGCCGCCGCCGCGGACCATGACCGCCAGCGGCGCGTTAAGCCCGCAGCCGGCTGCGCAGCTCTTCCGGAATACGATCCTGCAACACCCGCGCCTGCTCGATCGCCACGCCCGGCCACACCCAAAACTCCCGGGGCTCATGTGTGGGACTGATGTCATCTCGGCGGCCGCAGCGCAGGACAGTCTCTCAGCACAAATCGTTAACCACCTGTGTTCCGGTCTACCGCACCTGGCGGTCGGCCGATCCTTTCCACTTTGCCGGCACCCTTCCGCCCTCATCCAGCCATTAGAGACCTCACCAGCCAGTGCAACTGCGGACGGCGCAACTTCTCAATTCCCCACCGGCTGGCTGATCCCGCCGATATGTTTAGTCAACCATTTATAACTAACACTATTTATGTAGTCGATAACTACTGATTAGTGACCGCCATCACAGTTATAAGTGCAATGACAGATCATCATTCATGCACTCTCGGCTCTGCGCTTGAGCCGGTCGGGGTGTGAATGCTTACTCTCATGAATGCCGTCAGTCTCGCCGACCCGGCCGTTGCAGGGCAACACGATGCCACGGTTCATGGCAGCCGCGGCGAGGGCTGCAGTGGCGGACACAGTTGCACCTGCGTCGCGGCACCGGCTCATAAAAACTCTGGTCTTGCCAGCGAGGGAGCGTGGGAGCAGCTTCTTGAGTTCGTGCTTATTGTTGTCTTCGTGTTGCTGGCAGGACTGATGACCGTCCACGGTCTCAGTAGCATCGTGAGTAATGAATTCAATACCATCGGCAACAGCCTCTGAATAGCATGGGACAGGGTCGCCATTTTTTGGCAGGATGCGCTGCGCGCCCTGTTCAGGCCGCTCTCACGCCATGTTTCATACCGGAGCGTGACCACAGTCACTTCGGGCGTTCGCGGGCGGATCATCGGGATCGCATTTTCATCTTCGGGTCCAGAACAATTCGGTAGGCCGCTCCACGAAGCCAGCCTAAGTCATTGACCACGTTATCTCACTACCAATGCAATCACGTCCTTTGGTGACAGTGCTCGCACCCCTGGACAATAAGTTGTAGATAATATGTGATGCGTATCACATGCTATCTCAGAGACCGCTATGGACAATGAAGTATGGTAATTGAATCTCAGGTGCCGTCGGCAATCGGGAATGAGGCTGTAGGTCATTAATTACAGCCTTGATTCCGTTCTGTGACCGAAAGTGGGACCGATGTGGACCATGGTGGTATCTCGCTGCTCCTCTTATGAGCTCAGGATTGACTGATACAGGCCTTTCAAGGTCACGCCGCTCCTGGCGTGGGAGGGCTGCAGTATTGATGAAGCGTTATTGGCAAATTCCGGGCATACCCAGCGCGATAATCGCTGTTCTGGCAACCCTTCTGGGAGCGATGCTGACGATGCGCTTCATCCCCCGCAACCTGGTCCACAGAGCTTCCGGGGACGTTGGCGTGGGAGCCATTCTCGCCGTCCTGCTGATGCTCATCGCCCTCGTCGTGCACAAAGCCATTGCCGATCGGCGATTTCAGATGCAGCAGACTTTGCTCGAAGCTTTCCTCGACCACATCCCTGACAACATCTTCTTTAAGGATCGCGCCAGCCGCTTTCTGCGGGTTAGCCGGTCGATGGCCAATTACTTTGCGCTCGCCGATCCAAGCCAGGCCATCAAAAAAAGCGATGCCGACTTCTTCAGCGCCGAGCACGCGGATCGCGCCCTGGCCGACGAACAGGAGATTCTCCGCACCGGTCGGGCGCTGGCCGGCATGGAGGAAAAGGAGACCTGGCCGGACGGCCGCGAGAACTGGGTGCTTACCTCCAAAGTCCCCCTCCGCAACCACCGCGGCCAGGTCATCGGCACCATGGGCATCTCCCGGGACATCACCGACCGCAAACAGGCCGACTTCCGCATCCGCTACATGGCACTCCATGACGGGCTCACCGGCCTTCCTAATCGCGTCCTCCTCGAGGACCTCCTGACCCAGTCCATTGCTCTTGCCGGTCGCAATCAAAGACGCGTCGCCGTCCTCATGCTCGACCTCGATCACTTCAAGAACATAAACGATTCTTTCGGCCACCACGTTGGCGATCAACTCCTGCAGGCCGTTTCTCTACGGCTGCGCGGGTCGCTCCGCGAAAGCGACATCCTCGGCCGCCTCGGCGGAGATGAGTTCGTCATCGCCCTTCCGGCCGTTTCCGGCAACAGCGACATCGAGTGCGTGGCCGGCAAGCTCCTGACCACTTTGTCAGAACCGTATCAAATCGATGGTCATGAACTCATGACCACTGCCAGCATCGGCATTGCGCAGTACCCGGTCGACGGGGAGAACGCCGCGGTCCTCCTCCAGATTGCCGACACTGCCATGTATCAGGCGAAGAAGAGGCGTGGCACCCATGTGTTCTTCACGCCGGAGTTCACCGAGGCCACCCGCTTCCGCCAAAAGCTGGAAAACGACCTCCGCCACGCCCTCCGGCGAGGCGAGTTCGTTCTCCATTACCAGCCTATTGTTTCGGCAAAACAGGGCAGCATCACCGGAATGGAAGCCCTGCTGCGCTGGCGCCACCCCGAGCACGGGATCATTCCTCCGACACAGTTCATTCCGCAGCTGGAGGAGCTGGGCCTCATGGTCGAGGTCGGCCACTGGGTCCTCGAAAGCGCCTGCCGGCAAAACGTCGAATGGCAGAAATCGGGATTTCCGCCCGTCCGCGTCGCCGTCAATTGCTCGCCCCAGCAGTTCTATCGCGACGATATCGTGGCCAACGTCGAAGGCGTCCTCCGTACGACCGGACTCGACCCCAGATGGCTCGAGCTGGAGCTCACCGAGAGCCTTACCCTGGACGACACCGAGGCGACCATTCAGATCATGAGCGACCTGAAAGCGCTCGGCGTCAGCCTCTCCCTCGACGACTTCGGTACCGGCTGGTCGTCGCTGTCCTATTTGCGCCGCTTCCACCTGGACCGTATCAAAATAGACCGCTCTTTCCTCCGTGACATCGCTTCCCAGCCGGCTGCGGAAGCCATCGTACGCACCATCATCACCCTCGGTCGCAATCTGGGCCTCACCTGCGTTGCCGAGGGCGTTGAAACCCGCCAGCAGCTGGATTACCTGCAGAAACAGAGGTGTGGTGAGATCCAGGGATTCTTCTACAGTCCCGCTCTCCCCGCAAGCGACTGCGAAGCTTTCCTGCGCAAGATGCAGTCGGGTCTACCCCAGGCCCCCGACGCTCTGCCCATCGGCAGCAGCCAGCCGGATCTATCCAGGGAAGTGGCCCTGGTCCACTGAGGTCTAAGCCCGCAGCCGGCTGCGCAGCTCTTCCGGAATGCGATCCTGCAGGACCCGCGCCTGCTCGATCGCCACGCCGGTCAGATAAGCCGGAGCCGGAGTGGCAATGGCAACCAGAATCCACGCCGCCAGCGAAGCCAGCAAGCCCAGCACCGCAGCCGCCTGCAGCGTCAGAACGACTGCCGTATGTTCCAGATGCATTCGTACCGCAGCGGTCCGCAGCGGTTCCACGTGATGGATGACCGCCAACGCCAGCAGAAAGGCAATGATGCACAGCGTGCTCAGACCGATCAGTACAACATCGATGGTGCGGTGCAGCCGCTGCCGAGAACGGCAAAAGGCACACGTCGCCAGATGTTCCTCATAATCGATGCGCATCTCGGGAGAAATGCCCGAAATGTCGTAACGCCAGCTCGATAAAATGTCCCCAACGACCGAATCGGTGCAGTTGCTCATCGTTTCAGGTCCTCATTTTCCCCTCACCTCGCCCAAGCCCGGCAGACTGCCCTGAGGTGAGACTCCAACGAAGGGGCGGCATCTACTTATTATAAACTCATTCCCTTACAGGACAATAGTTTCCATCGGGCGATCCTGCTCAGCCAGCAGCAGATGATTGGCCAGCAGGCTCATGCGGTCGCGCAGCGCCCGCTCGGCCGAAATCCGCGCCAGCTCCGGTAAATTGTTGTTTTCTGACAAGTGCGCCAGCACCACAAACGCTGCTCCTCCGTCGTAGCCCCTGGCCAAAAACTCTGCCGCGGCGTCGTTCGACAAATGACCCACCCGCGACATCACCCTCTGTTTCACCGACCATGGATACGGCCCATCCCGCAGCATATCCACATCGTGGTTAGATTCCAGCATCAGGACATCGGCTCGCCTGAGGGCCATACTGACATTCGATGGCATGTAGCCCAGGTCGGTCGCAATAGCTATGCGCACACCGTCGGCCTCAAACACAAACCCCACCGGATCAATAGCATCGTGGGGGATCGTAAACGGCGTCACCGCGATATCGCCGATCCGGAACCCGCTGCCCGCCCGGAAATATTCCACAGCGGGAAGGGAAGTCGGGTCCTTTTCCGGGGCGCTCGCTGCCTCTGCCAGAACCTCTTCGACAGCCGCCTTTTCTTCGGCATCCGGCTCGTCGGCCACATCCGCCGAACACCGGCTCGCTGAAGTGTCCTGCCTGCTGTCTCCTGTCTCCTGCTTTCCCGGTGCCCGGAGCTCGGAGCCCTGTTCCTGTACCCTGCACCCTGCACCCTGTGCCCTTCGTTGCGCCAGCCACTCCGCATACGTGATCCGCTTCTGCGGAGTCATCCAGCGCACCCAGGCGCGGTGCGTCGCCTCGGTCAGATAAACGGGAATGCCCAGCTTCCGCGCCGTCACCGCCATCCCCTGCACGTGGTCCTGGTGTTCGTGGGTGATCAGAATGGCGTCCAGGGTCTCCGGCTGCTCACCCGTAGCCCGCATGCGCTTCATCAGCTCGCGGCACGAGAGCCCGGCGTCGACCAGGATACGCGTTTGCGTGCTCGCGACCAGGGTGCTGTTGCCCCTGGAACCGCTGGCCAGCACCGTCATTCGCACCATAGCTGGAGCATACGCCGGATCGATGTGGGAATGACGGCTTCATCCCCAGCGGGAACCTCCGCGGCTACACTATCGGAATCAGGGTTACCGGCGGACTCAAGCGCTCAATCGCCTGCCAGCTGCGATTCTCTGACCACAAAAATCGAGATTCCCTCCGTCGACTTCAGATCGTCCGGCCGCCGCAGCGTAATTCTGGCCAGCCTCCTCGCGTCCGCTCCATAAAAACGCTCCAGCACTCTGCATCGTGCGTCTCCAGGCCGCGGATAGGCCGATAACCTGCTCAGCTTCTCCGAGGTAAAAATCGGCGCCTTGTCGATGAACCTGTGAAGGCTGCCCTCGGCATCCAGAAGCTCCGCCTCCACAATTCCCGGCTGCCCGTCATCGACGAAGCGAATGATTTTCAGGCGAACCCGCTCCATGGGCTATCCTGGCACGGGTAGCCCTCAATAGGTATAAAAACCTCGCCCACTTTTCCGCCCCAGCCATCCGGCATCCACCATCCGCACCAGCAGCGGGCACGGCCGGTACTTCGGATCGCCAATCCCATCGTGCAACACGCGCATAATGTCGAGGCACACGTCGAGCCCAATGAAATCCGCCAGGGTGAGCGGTCCCATGGGATGCGCCATCCCCAGCCTGAACACCTCATCCACCGCCGCCGGCGTCGCCACGCCTTCCATCACCGCATACATGGCCTCGTTCAGCAGCGGCATCAGCACCCGGTTCGAGACGAACCCCGGCGCGTCGTTCACCTCCACCGCGGTCTTGCCCAGCTTTTCGGCCAGCGTCGCCACGGTTTCGTAGCTTTCATCGCTGGTCTGCAGCCCGCGAATCACCTCCACCAGCTTCATCACCGGCACGGGATTGAAGAAGTGCATCCCGATCACCCGCTCCGGACGAGCGGTCTGCGCGGCCAGCTTCGTAATCGAAATCGACGACGTGTTCGATGCCAGGATCACTTCCGGCCGCGCGATCCCATCCAGCTCCACGAACAGCGCCTTCTTAATGTCGAACTTCTCCGTCGCCGCCTCGACGACAAAATCCGCCTCACTCAAATCCGTCCGATCCAGCGTGCCGATGATCCGCGCCAGCGCATCGTCGACGTCATTCGCGGTGATCTTCCCCTTTTCCGCCTCGCGCCCCAGGTTCTTCCGGATCGTCTCCAGTCCACGATCCAGAAACCGCTGCTCTACCTCACACAGCAACACCCGATATCCGCTCCGCGCAAAAACGTGGGCAATCCCGTTGCCCATCGTTCCCGCGCCCACCACTCCTACAGTTTTAATTTCCGCCATTCGCTCACTCCAATGCGGCATAGTAAACCCTCGCCAAACCGTCTTGTGTCAGGGCACGACTTCAGTCGTGCCGTAACCGGCCCGCATCAATAATGGGCTTTAGCCCCTGAAGCTCCTTCTCGAGGGTGGACCTAATTCTTCCCGGAGGCCCCAGGAGCTGGAAAGTAAATTCGGCTGCAGCCTGCAGGCTGCCCACGTCTTTGACTTCGGTCTCCACCCCCGTTAAAGTCAGTAGTGGCGTATCGCGCGGTTGAGCCTTGTTCGAGGCGCCCGCAATCCAGCGTCCCCGTCGTCTAGCCCGGCCCAGGACACCGCCCTTTCACGGCGATAACACGGGTTCAAATCCCGTCGGGGACGCCATAAAATCAAATACATACGCGAATTATCGGGCAGCGGTCGAGGCCATCTAAGGCAAATATACGCAATTTGACCCTCGAATTTTGCGAGTTTCGCGGCATCGACTGCGGCAATGTTCGGCCTCGGCCGGCAGGCGATTCCTCTCAAGGTCGTGGCATCACCATTGGCGCAAGTAGCCCTTATGCCGCTGGAGAACCCTTCTGAAAAAGACCTCAAATTTAGAGAACAGGCAGCTGGCCAGGCGTGGACCAGTATCGCTTCACACTCGAAGTGAGGCCCTGCAGGTGTTCGCGATGACGGCGGCCATGAATCGCGAAAGGGTCGAAGGTCGGCTCGCGCTTGAGAAGATGCAGATTCTGGTGGGGGAGTTCCGACGCTGTTCATAAGCGGCTGGTTGAAACTTCAACATATGATCTGTTAAGGCTCGCGTTGGACTCAGATGAGGCGTTTGAGGTGTTCTCGAACCGTGCTGAACAGTATTCGAAGCCCGGATGGGGGCATGGAACCATCCAAGATATTCCGCGCTTCTTCGCAGAATTCTGCGGCGTTCCTGATTCAGCTACTCTTCAGCAAATAGGCTCATACTTGGTGTTTGTGAGGGGCGATCTCAGCGGCGACTGGTTAAGGTCGATTAAAATTGTGTGATCGTGAGGAGAACCCATGCCTGATTCGCGAATTTCCTTTATCTGCTGCGACGAGCATAACGACGCTTACATAGAGGCAAGAAGGCGGTCACGAATTCAGGGCGCGGACTGGACCGTTGAAGAACTTCGCATCCTCGGTGAGATCGAACAGCATTTAGCGCGCCAGCGCAGCTAATCTTCTCCCTGCTCCCGCCGAAGTAACTCCACCCGCCCATTTCGGGAAAAGCCGCTGTGCGAGGCCAGGTTCACCCCACAGCAAGAAGCGAACGCCTTCTGGCACTCACTGGTCAACGCAAATCGTCTCCCCGCTCCCACCGAAGTTACTCCACCGCCCATTTCGGGAAAGGCTGCGCCAGGCCTTGGCTTGTTCTTGTACGCGGAACGCCGAGCGCCGAACGCCCGCTTCTTTCACGAACTTTCAATCACTTACAGCCCTAACCCTCCAAATGTGGAAAACTTGTCAAGCCCCCGGTCAAAAATCCAAAGTAATGACCTCTCATAACTCACCACTTACGCGCCAAGCTACCTCAAGAAAGTTGGCGTGATTTCCGCTCCAATTTGGTATTCTGATCTTATAAGGTAGAAAAAGAAAAGAGCCTCGCCATCGCGGCGGGGCTTTTCCTTTTTCTGCACCATTTGGGGTGCCCCAATCAAGCCCGCCTTTGGGCTTGAGTGGGATCCCCTGAACTCTAACCCCTAAACTCTGGAGGCCTCACCATGGACGACTTCTTCCCTCGCTGCCAGCACCTCACCCTCAACGGAGCACGCTGCACCGCGCCCGCCCTAAACGACAAAGAGTTTTGCTACACCCACCACTACCGCCGCCTCCGCCGCGCCCGCAACCGCCAGCCCTGCCTCCCCGATACCCGCGACGTCGCCGGCCCGCTGGTCACCTTCGTCTACATGGACGACCTCGCCTCCGTCATGGACAACATCAACTCCATCGCCCAGGCCTTCGCCGAGCACTCCATCGACCATCGCCAGCTCGGCTCCCTCACTTACCTCATGAACACCGCCCTCAAAACCGTTGACCGCATGTCGAAGCTCGAGAAGCCCCGCCCCGAAGACATGCCCACCGTCGTCGCCCACGACGACCTCGATGAACCCATAGCCACCCCCGACCGCGAAGGAGACAGGAGTCAAAAAACAGAAGACAGTCAACCTCAACCATCCCCCGAACCCATCGCCGCCACTGACGCTTGTCATCCTGACGCCGAGCTTCGCGAAGCGGAAGGATCTGCGGTTGCTCTTTCCGAATCCTCTCTATCAGATCAGGACCCTCACATCGCGGACGATCACGCGTCACAGCCCACCGAACACGCTCCCCCAATCCTGCTGCGGAACTCGACGATGCCGCCCGGCACGCGCCTCAGGGCCGGCAGTACAGCGAGTCGTTCCGCCGCCTCAACCCCTGGCTCTTTCCCCAACCCACTCCCACCGCCGAACCGTCCCAGGATTCTCCCTGCCGCCCGCCTCGAACTCAACGCCGCCGCCGAACCCGAACCGGTTCTCGCACGCCGAACGCCGAGCGCGGAGCGCCGATTCGCCTCCAGCCTCCCGGGTCTTTCTGAACGCTATACCCTGTACCCTGAACCCTCGTTTTTTCAGTAACTTGTCACACAACTCAGGCCCAAGTGCCAAAGAATCAATAACCTGCACTTCGGCGCTCTCCGCAATCCCCGCAGATTCAACACTTGCACCAAACGATGGGGGGTACACCTCGGACGCGCACCTCATGAAGCGTTCTGACAAATCTAACCGCGCAAGCGTAAAGAAGCGCCCGGACTTCTCCGAGCGCCTGCTTTTCTGAACGCTGAACGCGAACGCGTGAAGCTAAGGCTGAATCTGCCAGTCGGTGGTGGGGGTATAGGGACTGCCGCTGCTCCCGATCGTGGTCCCGTTCATCAGCCAGATGTAGACCTCCCCAGTGCTGGTGTTGTGCCACAGGATGTCAGCCCTGCCGCTCCCGTCGTAATCACCGGTGCCCTGAATGACCCAGGTCGAGTCGGCGAGAGTGTAGGGACTCCCGCTGCTCTTGATTGTGTCCCGTTCATCAGCCAGATGAAGACCTCCCCGGAGTTCGTGTTCCGCCACAGGACGTCGCTCTTGCCGTCGCCATCGAAATCGCCCACCCCCTGAATGACCCAGGTTGAGTCGGCGAGAGTGTAGGGACTCCCGCTGCTCTTGATCGCGGTCCCGTTTATCAGCCAGACGTAAACCTGCCCCGTGGTGGTATTCCGCCACAGGATGTCGGCTTTGCCGTCGCCGTCGAAATCGCCAATCCCCTGAATGACCCAGGTCGAGTCGGCGAGCGTGTACGGAGACCCGCTGCTCTTGATCGTGGTCCCGTTCATCAGCCAGATGTAAACCTGCCCCGTGGTAGTGTTGCGCCACAGGATGTCGCTCTTGCCGTCACCGTCGAAATCGCCGGTGCCCTGAATGACCCAGTCCGAGCTGAGGGTGTAAGGAGATCCGCTGCTCTTGATGGTGGTTCCGTTCATCAGCCAGATGTAGACCTCGCCGGTGGTCGTGTTGCGCCACAGGATGTCACTCTTGCCGTCGCCGTCGAAATCGCCCGTGCCCTGAATGACCCAGTCTGAGGTGGGGGTGGAGGGAGACCCGCTGCTGGCGATGGTGGTCCCATTCATGAGCCACTCATAAACCTGCTGCGAGGTGCTGTTGCGCCAAAGGATGTCGCTCCTGCAGTCGCCATTGAAGTCTTCGACCGCCGCAAACACCGCCGGATTCGGATTGGGATTCGGGTTCGAAGTAGAACACGACCCGATGGCCTGAACCACCGTCACCGGCGCTGTGCCGGTGTTCGTGAGGTAATTGGTGTCGCCTGAGTAAGTGGCTGTCAGCGTGTCGCTGCCGACAGCCAGGCTGCCGGCGGGAATGGTGATGCTCGCCGAGCCGCCGCTCAGCGTCGTGGCGCCCGAATTGTAACTGCCGCTGGTCAGCGTCACCGTGCCGGTGGGCGTCGGGGATCCTCCACTCACGGTCACCGTCACCTGGTCGGACTGCGCTGTGGTGATGCTGGAGTGGGCTGGCGTCACCGTTACCGTTGGCGTCGTTTTGCTGGAGCTGGTCACGGTCACGGTCTGGGCCGTGGAAGTCGACGAGGGATAGGTCCCGCTTCCACCGAAGACCGCCGTAATGGAGTTGCTGCCGATTTGAAGCGATGAGCCGGGCACCGAGGTGGAGCAGGCTCCACTGCTGAGCGTGCAGCTACCTAGGGTCGTCGTACCGTCTTTGAAGGTGATGGAGCCTGTTACGGCGGGAGGCGTATCGACATACCCCGTCGGAGTTCCACCTGTCACCGTTGCTGTCAACGTTGTGGACTGGCTGGTGCTGATCGAAGTCGGGTTGGCCTGCAGTGCGGTGCTGCTGGTGAACGCCGTATTCCAGTCGGCGATCAGATTGTTGATGTTGACCGTGCCGATGCCGGTGACCTGGTCATAACCGGGGGTGGAGAGATAGGCGACCGTGAGCGAGCTGGCGCCGGTCAGCGACAATATTCCGTAGCTTGCGCTGGTGTTAACGTAACAGTCCGTCGATCCCGATGCGCAGGGAACGTCGTTGTTGCTGGTGGTGACGTCGTTGAAGATGCAGGTTGAAGCAGGCAAGCCGGTAGTTTTAGCGATGTTTGCCGCCTGCCCGTTGGCGTAACATGCCGTCTTGGTTCCGGACGCGGTGAACTGCGCCTTGGCCAAAGCGTAGAGAGCCGGATTCAGCACGCCCTGGCGCGAACCGGTGGCTGTTCTTAGCAAACCAAACGCCCCCGCCATGTAGGGAGCGACAAACGATGTTCCCCCGGCGCTGCCGAAACTGGTGGAAGAGGTGCAGGCATAATCTCCGCTATAGGCCGAGTTGGAATCGCAAAAGAGCAGGGCGTGGCCCCACCAACCACTCGAGGCGAATCCCGAGATGTCCGGTTGCGAGCGCATGGAGTTTGAATAAGTCGAACTCCCCGAGGTGATGCCGGTCTGCCAGGAGGGCACCGTATAGTGTGTGCTGATGCCGCCCGATCCGCCAACGACGTGTGCGGTGGTGTCGTTGCCGGTGGCGCAGTAGCCCGCCCCGGTGTCGCCGTAATACGCCGCGATGAGGCCCGCGCAACTGGAGTTCCACGATGTTTCGGGAACGTAACTCAGGGCATCCCCGTAGGTGCTGGAGTTCGTTGAGCTCCAGTAGGTGCTCTCCGATGATCCTCCCTCCAGGTAGTCCCAATAGTCCTGGAAGTCCGTGCCGCCGGTTGCGGTCACCAGCGGGGAAGCGCTCAGCCCGCTCACATTGTACCCGTGCGTGGCGGTGCCCGAGGTGTTTTGGTCATCAACATCGGAGCCGGCATCGCCTGTGGAGATCAGGATGGACTGACCCTGCGTGGCGGCCTGTTCGTACAGGTCGTCATCGAACGTGAAATCCCCCGATGTGTCATTAAGTTCGCTGCCTCCGTAACTAAGGCTCATCACGTCGGAGAGATTGTTGTCGATCAGGGCCGCCATCGAGTTGAAGATGCCCTGCTCGGAGCTCGAAGCACACGACATGAAGATCAGGTTGGCGGAGGGAGCCAGCGCGTTGGCCCATTCGGCGTCCAGCGACGCCTCTACATCCTCCTCGTTGTCACTCGGGTCGATGCCGGGATCGGTACAGCTGACCGTCCCGTAGCCGTGATAAACGTGCATGTTCAGCGTGCCCGGCACGCCAAACAGGCTGCGAAAGGTGGCCACGTCGCCGCCGGTCGCCACGCCGGTGGTCCCATTCACCGTGCCGTACTCGATGTCGCTCTCTTCAATCACCGCGACAGTTGCCGTCGAGGCCAGGTTCCCGCCGGTGAAAACCGGGTTGACCTTATAGATGGTGTAGAGATCCTGCGGGCCCACGAGATAATACGGGGAGCCCTCGGTATAAGCCGGCGAAGCCGCGTCTGAGGCCGTTGGGTCGACGATCTGCCAGTGGTGGCTGGCCTGATCGCGAGCTGCCTGGTGCGGCGGAGTGTGGAGTGCGTGGTGGGGAATCTTGTTGAGCCCCATGATGCCTGACACGACCGGAGCCAATGCCGCCGGGATCTGCGGATCCTGCTTCAGGGCGGGGAACTTGCCGCCCTCGATGCTGACGTAATGCAGCTGGGTGTGGAAGGCTTCGCGAATCTGGCCGGCGGTCCCCCCGAAGTCGATCATGCTGGCATTGTTCAGCACGCTGCGAACCTCGAAGCCATGCGATTCCAGCCACCTTGTGACCGTGGCAATATCCTGGGGCGACGCGCCGAAGCGCGCGCCGAATTCCGTCGGCGTCAGCCACTGGTGATATTCCGCCGCGCCCGGTTGTTGCTGGCGCGCAATCAGATTCTGGAGGTCGGCCTCCTGCTCGGGGGTGCGCTGGAGAAGCAAAAAGAGCTGCACGGGCTTCGCGTCTTCCACCGGGCCAAGATCCGGCGCATGCGCCACGTCGAAGCGCACGTTGCCCTTCAGGGTTGTCAGCACATGCTCGTCAACGGGCGCGACTAGACGTGCGGGTGTCTCAGGCGTCGTC
The DNA here is from genome assembly GCA_963788905.1 of uncultured Acidobacteriaceae bacterium. Lineage (GTDB taxonomy): Bacteria > Acidobacteriota > Terriglobia > Terriglobales > Acidobacteriaceae > Palsa-343. Next base: position 112,393 of record CAWBIO010000005.1, on the reverse strand, counting down.
TGGAGTTCCGTACTCTGGGCCCTCGCGGCCGCTGGTAGCAGGAAGCAGGCAAAGACCAACAGCGGTGACAGGATGCGCATCGGCGCAGGCGACGGGAAAAGGACTTGAGCGCCCGACAATTCCATGAGTAGCCCTCTGGATACAAAGTGATTCGTTCCGCGTTATATTCCGGGGGAAAGGTGGAAGGGGCCGACGCTGGCATCATTCATGGCGCAGCGCAACCATGAGAATGCAATTCACCCTGCGCGATTCGCGCAATGCCTGGGCAAAGCTGGGAAACCGCCGAACTGGTGACTGGATAAGACGTAATAGTGGGAAGAGAAGGGGGGAATTGTCAAGATAAATGTCGTCGTCGTTTGGGTTAAACGTGAGTTAGATAACCGGCGTACCACCGGAAAGGTTACTTGTCATGGGGTGCCGGGCCGGATTGCGGTACAGCGTTCCCCGTTTGCGGTGAACGCGCCCAGAGAACATAGAGGATTCGTTATCCCGCGGCGCGAGCTGTGCAGTGACTTCGACAGAGGTGAATTGTCTGCGCAGTTCGGCGCCGCGCTTGCCGTGGCGCATTTCAGCCTTTCTGCGTCGAGGCCAGTGACAGCGGAGTGGCATAAAAGGGCAGTCTGCGGAAGCAAATCAAGACGGCGGCCGAACTGAGGGAAAAGCAGCGGGAGCGGGCAGGTCCCTGCCACCTCTGTCGCGTCCGGGCTGGAAGCCGAGAGCCCAGGGCGTAGCTCGGCCTCGTGGATGCAGCAAGCTTTGTCCGAGCCAGCAATGAAGCTAAGGCTGAATCTGCCAGTCGGTGGTGGGGGTGTAGGGACTGCCGCTGCTCCCGATCGTCGTCCCGTTCATCAGCCAGATGTAGACCTGCCCGGTGTTGCTGTTGTGCCACAGGATGTCAGCCCTGCCGCTCCCGTCGTAATCACCGGTGCCCTGAATGACCCAGGTCGAGTCGGCGAGAGTGTAGGGGCTCCCGCTGCTCGCGATTGCTGTCCCGTTCATCAGCCAGATAAAGACCTCCCCGGAGTTCGTGTTGCGCCAAAGGACGTCGCTCTTGCCGTCGCCATCGAAATCGCCCACCCCCTGAATGTTCCAGGTTAAGTCGGCGAGAGTGTAGGGACTCCCGCTGCTCTTGATCGTGGTCCCGTTTATCAGCCAGACGTAAACCTGCCCCGTGGTGGTATTCCGCCACAGGATGTCGGCTTTGCCGTCGCCGTCGAAATCGCCAACCCCCTGAATGACCCAGGTCGAGTCGGCGAGCGTGTACGGAGACCCGCTGCTCTTGATCGTGGTCCCGTTCATCAGCCAGATGTAAACCTGCCCCGTGGTAGTGTTGCGCCACAGGATGTCGCTCTTGCCGTCACCGTCGAAATCGCCGGTGCCCTGAATGACCCAGTCCGAGGTGAGGGTGTAAGGAGATCCGCTGCTCTTGATGGCGGTTCCGTTCATCAGCCAGATGTAGACCTCGCCGGTGGTGGTGTTGCGCCACAGGATGTCACTCTTGCCGTCGCCGTCGAAATCGCCCGTGCCCTGAATGACCCAGTCTGAGGTGGGGGTGGAGGGAGACCCGCTGCTGGCGATGGTGGTCCCATTCATGAGCCACTCATAAACCTGCTGCGAGGTGCTGTTGCGCCAAAGGATGTCGCTCCTGCAGTCGCCATTGAAGTCTTCGACCGCGGCGAACACCGCCGGATTCGGATTGGGATTGGGGTTGGAAGTTGTGCAGGCCGCAGCCCCTGCCGCGTACAGGTTTCCATTGGTGGAAGCAAAGTAAACCGTCCCATCACTGCCGATCGCCGGAGAGGCGTCGGCCTGGCCACCTGCCGTCGCGCTCCACCTCACGCTCCCATCCGGGTTGAACGCGTAGAGCACACCCCCTGTTGTGTCGATGAAAATGGTACCGTCGGCGCCGATGGCTGGGGAACTGCCAGAGACGCCGCCGTTCATTGCGGTGGACCACTTCAGGGTTCCGTCGGGATTGATCGCGTACATGTTCCCGTCCGCTCCGCCGTCATAGATGGTGCCATCGGATCCAATCGCGGGTGAACCGCTGCCGAACGCGCCTTCCGAATCGGAGGCCACATACGTCCATTTGATTGAGGCAGAGGTACCTTCGTCTGTCACTGCGTACAAGCCGTTCACTGCCGGGACGTAGATGGTGCCATCGGATCCGATAGCAGGCGATGCGGTGTTCCCACTTGCAGGCACCGCGGTGCTCTCCCACTTCTGTGTCCCGTCGGAATTGATGGCGTAGAGTTGCCCGTCGTCCGGAAGATAGAGGGCGGTGCCATCGGCTGATATGGCTGGTGCCGCGTTTGTTCCTGCGGCCACGTCGAACGTCCATTTAATCGAGCCGTCAGGGTTATAGGCCCTGAAGGCCGGGTACTGACACATCATGTAAATCGTCCCGTCAGGGCCGATGGTGATTTGGCCGTCACTTTTGCAGGTGCTGTCATTCCATTCCAGCGAACCATCAGGGTTCAGCGCAAAAAGGCCTCCACACTCATTGTCGAAATAAATGACGCCGGTAGACTCAATCGCAGGAGAAGAGAACACACCAGAACTGCACCCAGTGTCAAACGCCCACTTTTGAGTGCCGTTGGGGTTGATGGCATAGAACTGGCCGTCTGCAGGGCCGCCGTTCTCCTGATTCCCCGATCCCACATAAATAGTTCCGTCGCTGCCTATCGCGGGTGACGAAAGAACGACGCCATTTTGGGCATTATCGTAGATTCCGAGCGACCACTTCACCGCCCCCGTGTTGGTACTGGTACTAAACGGGCTCAGGGCGGTATGCGTTGGGTTATAGCGAAACATCGGCCACGCAGCCGTTTGCGCGCTGGCGCTGGCCAGCAGGCTGAAAGTTGCGAACAGAGCTGAGCACAAACGGTGGCGCGTGAGCATGACTTCTCCTTTTCGCCTGCTTCCGCGCGCCGCAATTTCGCCGGCTTGAAGGATGTTGGCTTGTCCTCACGAACCGGCATTCCACCGCAGAAACGCGGGCCCTCGCAAAACCGTTTCAATTTGCCGGATTTTCGTGTCGCTGGACAAGCGTTTTGGAGTAATTTGAGGTAGCCTACCTCCCCATATACGTTGAAAGAAATGGCACATGGCGTCCGTGTCGCCAAAACCGCCGCTCACCCCTCAGCCGTCTTCTCCCAATGGCCTGGACCCTCCGCGCATCCTCGCCCAGCTCGATAAGCTCCTGGCCAGCGCCGCCTTCCGCGCCTCACCGCAGCTCAGTCGCTTCCTCCGCTACGCCGTTGAAGCCACCCTCCGCGGCGAAGGCGACCAACTCAAGGAGTACCGCCTCGGCGTCGACGTCATGGGGCGCCCTTCTTCGTACGAACCCCACACCGATCCCATCGTCCGCCTCGAAGCGCGCCGTCTGCGCGCCAAGCTCCGCGAGTATTACGACCTCGAGGGCCGTCACGACCCCATCCGCATCGACATCCCCAAAGGAGGTTACGCCGCCACCTTCGCCGCCAACGCCGCGGCGCCTCTCGCCTCCACCGAACCTCCTCAGCCGATGGCCCGCCCATCGCTGCCCTCTGGCCCTGCTCAGCCCACACCCGCTCGCCGCACCCCATCCCGTCGCGCTCTGTTCGCCATCGCCGCCTTCGTCGTCGTCGCCGTTTTCACAGGATGGATCATTCACCGCATCCTCCAGCACCGCGCCGCCTCCATTGCCGAGCCCAAATCGGTCGCCGTTCTACCGCTCCGCAACGCCACCGGCGATCCCGCCCAGGACTACCTCGTTGTCGGCATCACCGACGGCATCATTGACAATCTCTCCCACCTGCCCCATCTCCGCGTTGTTGGGCACAGCACCGTCTTTCGCTTCCAGTCCAGCCCCGCGACACCGGACCAGATCGGCCGCACGCTCCACGCCGACGCCGTGCTCACTGGTTCTCTTGTTGCACGCGGTGACCTCGTCGAAGTTCAGGCGCAGCTCATCGATGTTGCCGCCGGACGCCGCCTCTGGAGCGGCCAGTTCTCGCGGCGCCTCTCCGACATCGGCTCGATGCAGCAGGACTTCACGCGTGAAATCTCGATGGCCATTCGCCCACGGCTCGCCGGGCAGGACATGGCCCGTCTTGCCGGCTCCTCCACACCGGAGGCCGAGGCCTACCTGCTGTACCTGCGCGGACGCTACGCCTGGAACAAGAGAACCGAGGACGGATTCAATTCCTCCATCGACTATTACAACCAGGCCATCGCCAGGGCCCCCAACTATGCCCTCGCCTGGACCGGCCTCGCCGACAGCTACATGCTGCTGGCCGAGTATCAGATTCTCTCGCCTGCCGAGGCTCTGCCCCGCGCCCAGCAAGCCGCAGCCAAAGCCGTCGCCCTCGACCCCTCGCTTGCCGAAGCCCACACTTCGCTGGGTAACGTCGCCGCCGACCAATGGGATTTCTCCACTGCCGAAAGAGAGCTCCGCACCGCCATCACCCTCAACCCCAGCTATGCCACCGCGCACCAGTGGCTTGCCGAGGTCCTGATGGAAGAAGCGCGGTATGACGAGGCCCTGGCCGAAATCAAAGCCGCCCAGGAAATCGAGCCGCTCTCCCTCATCGTTAACTCCATTCATGGCCGGATTCTTCTGTTCGCCGGACGTACGAACGAGGCCATCGATCAGTTGCACACGACTCTCGAGATCGAGCCCAACTTCGATCTCGCCAGCTACGACCTTGGCAAGGCCTACATTCTCGCCGGCCGAACGTCAGAGGCCATCGAAGAAATGCAGAATTCCATCAACCTCACGCACATACTTTCCGAACGAAACGCTGCTCTTGCCTACGCTTATGTCAGGGCAGGCAGGCCTGGCGAAGCCCGGAGCGTCCTCGACGCCCTCCTCAGCCAGTCGCGCACCGGCTACGTTTCCTGGTTCGGTATTGCCATCATCTATACCGCGCTCGGCGACAAAGACCACGCTTTCGACAGTCTCGAAAACGCGTACCACCAGCGCAGCGTCCGCCTGCGCGATCTCAAAGTCGAGCCCCTGCTCGCCGCCCTCCACTCCGATCCGCGCTTCGCCCGCCTTGTCGAGCGCGCCGGACTCGGTCGGTCTGCGTCTGGCCCCAATTGACCGAAAATGCGCTATCCTGCAACACGGCATTCACCTCTGTTCTGGCTGCCGGGGCAAAGAGAAGGCAGGCTTGATCCGCATTCCCCGGGCCCCGGGCGACTGTTCCTGAGCCGGGCGGCACCTCCGTAACCTCGGGCGGCCAACGGTAACCGCTCCCCGAACGCGACACGGACGAAAGCTGCGGATCGCGGTTGTCCTCCAACAAACGCAATCCATGGAGCGCTTCCTATGGAGAGACGTTCGCGATTTGCCAGGGAGCCGCAAGCGTTCCGGGACTCCCGCTGCTCACCAATGTCGTCCCGTTCATCAGCCAGATGTAGACCTGCTCCGTGGTGCTGTTGCGCCACAGGATGCCAGCCCTGCCGCTCCCGTCGTAATCACCGGTGCCCTGAATGACCCAGGTCGAGTCGGCGAGAGTGTAGGGAGACCCGCTGCTGGCGATGGTCGTCCCGTTCATCAGCCAGATAAAGACCTCCCCGGAGTTCGTGTTGCGCCAAAGGATGTCGCTCTTGCCGTCGCCGTCGAAATCGCCGACGCCCTGAATGACCCAGGTCGAGTCGCTGAGAGTGTAGGGAGAGCCCTTGCTCTTGATCGTGGTCCCGTTCATCAGCCAGATGTAGACCTCTCCGGTGCTGGTGTTGCGCCACAGGATGTCGGCGTCGCCGTCGCCGTCGAAATCACCAACCCCCTGAATGACCCAGGTTGAGTCGGCGAGAGTGTAGGGAGACCCGCTGCTCTTGATCGTGGTTCCGTTCATCAGCCAGATGTAAACCTCTCCAGTGGTGGTGTTCCGCCACAGGATGTCACTCTTGCCGTCACCATCGAAATCGCCAACCCCCTGAATGACCCAGGTCGGGTCGGCGACGGTGTAGGGAGACCCGCTGCTCGCGATGGTCGTCCCGTTCATCAGCCAGATGTAAACCTCCCCGCTGCTCGTGTTGCGCCACAGGATGTCACTCTTCCCATCGCCATCGAAATCGCCAGTGCCCTCAATGACCCAGTCCGAGGTAGGAGTGTAAGGAGACCCGCTGCTGGCGATTGTGGTCCCGTTCATCAGCCACTCGTAAACCTGCTGCGTGCTGCTGTTGCGCCACAGAATGTCGCTCCTGCAGTCGCCGTTGAAGTCTTCGGCCGCAGCAAACGACGCTGGATTCGGATTCGGATTCGGGTTCGAGGTCGTGCAGGTCCCAATCGCCTGAGACACAGTCACGGGAGCCGTGCCGGTAGCACCGTTGTAGGTCGAAGAGCTCCCGGAGTCAGGAGTGTAGGTCGCGGTCAGCGTGTCGTTGCCCACTGCCAGGCTTCCAGCCGGGATGGTGATGCTGGCCGAGCCGCCGCTTAGCGGAGTCGACCCAGAACTGTAAGTGCCGCTGCTCAGAACGACCGAGCCCGTCGGAATCGGATTGCCGTTGCCGCCGCTCACCCCGACGCCAACAGACAGAGATTGTGCCGAGTTGACGCTCGATTGCGCCGTCACTGTGACCGTCGGCGTGATCGCATTCACCTGCTGCCCGCCGCTCAGCGTCCCCATGCTTGTGTTGTAATTTGCGTCGCCCGAGTAAGTTGCCGCGATCACATCCGTACCTGACGCGAGGGATGAAGTCATGCACTGGGCCTGACCCGAGGAAAGCACCACTGCTGTGCAGCCGGCGATGGATGTGCTGTTGGAGGTGAACCCAACCACTCCGGTTGGCGAGAAGCCGCCGGCCCCGCTGACCGTTGCGGTGAAGGTGACCTGTTGCCCGTAATTCGAGGGATTCACGTTGGACGCCACCGACGTTGCAGGTTGCGCTTTATTCACCGTGAAATGGGTGCAGCCGCTGCTGGAGCCCTGATGAGCGCTGTCGCCGCTGTAGCTGGCAGAGAGGGAATACGTTCCCGCCCCCAGCGGGGCCGTTGTGCTTGAATGTGGCACAGTACCGCCGGACATCGTTACCGTTGACGTGCCGATGGTGCCGGAGGTGCAGGTGTTTCCCGAATAGAACGTATAGGTAACAGTGCCGGAGGGTGTAAGGCCGCCGCCGCTCGCCATGACGCTCGCCGTTGCGTACGCACTGGCGCCCGTTACCTCGCTTCCACTCCACGCGCTACCCGTGCCGGCATCGTCAACCGCCGCGGAGGTACTTGTCCCTCCCAAAACATCTATGGTCACGCTGGCCGTCTGGTTATCGACGGTCGCTGTGCCGCTGCCGGCGCCGGCCGTTGTTCCGGCGTTGAAGGTGGCCGTACCGGTGCCGCTGGTCAGCGTCGTGCTGGCGTCGGAGATAGTGCCCAGCGTCGCCCCAAACGAAACCGGCGTTCCGTCGGGTACGCCGAATCCACCGGTAGCGCTGTTGTTGTGGGTCAGATCCGCAGTCAGGCTTGTGCTCGAACCGCTGTCCACCTGCGTTGATCCCGCGCTGATGCTTAGCACCAGCCACGAGCTGGGCGTGTAGGCTTCGTTCGCGCCACTCACATCCTGGAGAATGGAATCGCAACCGGTCTGATTCGGTCCAGCGTTGCAGCCCCACCAGTTGTTGGTGAGGGTGGGTGTGACATTGACAAGGTACGCGCCGGTTCCGCCACCAGGAGCGCCATTGCCCGCGATGCGCGAAGTGGTCATGGAGAAGCTGCTGCTGCTGCCGCCACTCGCGGCGATCGCTCCGCCGAGCTCGTTAACGTTGTTCGCCAGGACCTGGTTTCCGGTAAAAGTCGAGCCGGTGATGCTGGCGGGGTAACCACCCGCGAGCGAAAAATCAATCGCGCCACCCTGGCCGATATTGTTGGCAGAGTTGTCGCTTAACGCTTCATTGCTGGTAAAAGTTGAGTTCGTAATGACGAAGTTGCTCAGGATTGGACTACCGGCGGAGTCGCCGACCTCGGCAAAGAGCGCTCCGCCATACGCGCTGGCCTTATTGCCGGTGAACGTCGAGCCGCTGATGTTCAGGGTTCCACCGACATAAGTGACGGCGCCGCCATTCTCCGCGTTGTATTCCGTCGTGCTGACGTTGGATTCATTGTTGCTCATCGTCACATCGGTGATGGTGAGGTTGTCCCCTGGTGCGCCCCCAAGGACGGCGCCGCCGCCGTTGTCCAGGCAATCGAGACCGGACGTATCGTTGCAGACCCCGCCCGTCAGTGTCAGGTTCTCCAGAGTTACTGGAATATTGCCGGCCACGAGTTCGTCCTGCTCGATAAGACGATCTTTACCGTTGGTTTGTTGAATGATGGTGCTGTTCTGTCCGGCTCCGGAAATGGTGATGTTAGCGCCGGAGACGATTCCGACCTGCAACTCGCCGGTTGCTGTTCCCGTGGAGCCGTTTCCGCCATAAGTGCTGATGGCCAGGTCATAAGTTCCAGCGGGCACATTGATGACGCTGGTTGCCGCGCCATTGTTATTTGCCTCGCAAACCGCTTCGCGCAGGCTCAGAATGCCGCCCGCTTCGGTTCCGCTCGTAACCGTACTGTTCTGAGCGCAGGCGCCCAGGTTGTCCTCATCCGCCGTGGTGGTGACGTTGAAGGCGGGATCGGGAGCGGCTTCGGTCACCAACGGCTCGATCGCGCTCGAGGTCAGCACCACCAGGTCGCGTCCCGCATTGATCTTCTGCGGCAGCGCCACCGCCGCCACCGGCGTACCCGAGAACGCGATGGCCCCACTCGCATTCGCCGCTGCACCGGAAGTGTCGAGGAGATTCACCTGGTTCCTGGCCGCATCCACCAGCATCAGGTCATGCGTGCTCGCCGCTGCCACGCGCGGAGAACTGAACGTCGATCGCGACGCCGGGCCAGCGAGAGTAACCCCGGTGCCTGCCAGTTGCTTCGCCACCGTCCACGGGCCCAGCGCCGTCGGACTCGGCAATTCACTGGGCCGCGCCCGCAGCGCCGCGCGCCGCCCCGGAATATCCGCCGCCGTCAGTGGCCGCGTATCCAGGCTCCCGTGTTGCAGAATGCGCACCGCGCCGTCGCCCCCCAGCACCGCGATCTCCTGCCGCCCGTCACGATCCCAGATGTAATCCCCTACCGCCAGCGCCTGTACAGCAAAAGGCAGACTCACCGACTCCGTCTCGGGATTCGCGCCCAGCGGTCCGTAAATCAGCATCACGTTGTTGCCCGCGCCCACCGCCAGGTCCTGCGCGCCCCCCAGCGATCCCCACGCCAGCGAGGTTGCCGGTGTCGGCGTCGCATAGCTTCCAACTTCGCTCAGCCCCTGCGGGCTTGGCGCCAAAATTGCAACCCTCGGTCCCTCGGGACCGTCGATGCTCACCGCCACGTAACCGCTGTCGGCGACATCTATCGTCCGCACACCTCCGGTCAACCGCACGGCCTGCGGGGCTCCCAGGCTCCCCTTTCCGTCGCCCGCCAGCACGTACAACCCACCACCATTGGAGCCGACCAGAAGATCCCGGTATCCATCGCGATTGAAATCGCCGGTCGCCATAAAATCGGGAGACTCCGGCACCGCGAACACCGTCGCAGCGTTCACAAACGCAGGAGGAACGTTGCCCTTGATTGCGGCGGGATAGAGCGCAGGATCCTTCGGCGCGAAGGCGTCGGGGTTGCCGCGCAGCAATGTAACCACTCCACCCCTGGCCGTCTTGTAACCACTCACGAGATCCGGAGCCCCGTCCGCGTCAAAATCCCCCGCAGCCAGATTCGTTGGCGTCGCGCCCGCCTTGAGCGCCGATACCACATCGGCGGATCCGTTGTAGTCGATCCTCAAACTTTGCGGGCTGCGCAGATTCACCAGCGGTCTGCCGTGGCTCGGCGCCATGGCCGCCGTGGCAGCCTGCCCCAAAGTCCTGGCCTGCGGGGCATCGCTCAGCGAAACGACGAGACAGAGAATGGTGGACAGACAAAACCCCAGGTTGCGGCGAAATCTCAGCACAATGCCTCCGAATCCGGACTTGATTACCTTGCTCCGCGGCACAGCATTCGCGCCACGGAATAGAACGATGGACCCTCCCATTGGAACGGCCACCCCGGCGGGGAGGAAGACTCAGAAGCCGGGCATCCAGATCTTGATTAGCGCCCTGATCGAATATGACAAGCCGATCAATCGAGGAAGAAGGCTGGCCAGTAGTGTGTGGAGACCGCAGAAGGGATGTCAAGACAATTGTTACCGGCCGCAATGCCAACTCCGTCCGGCCCAACAGCGCGCCCCGGAATGCGCGCCGGCGCTTGTCGTTTCTGAACGCACCGGGCCGGCCGATCACCGATACCCGGCCTGTCGGCTATCCCGTCCGCTGGCTCTACGGCTGAATCTGCCAGTCGGCAGTTGGGGTATAGGGATTGCCGCTGCTCCCGATCGTGGTCCCATTCATCAGCCAGATGTAGACCTCCCCAGTGCTGGTGTTGTGCCACAGGATTCAGCCCTGCCGCTCCCGTCGTAATCACCGGTGCCCTGAATGACCCAGGTCGAGTCGGCGAGCGTGTAGGGACTCCCGCTGCTCGCGATTGCTGTCCCGTTCATCAGCCAGATGAAGACCTCCCCGGAGTTCGTGTTCCGCCACAGGATGTCGCTCTTGCCGTCGCCATCGAAATCGCCCACCCCCTGAATGACCCAGGTTGAGTCGGCGAGAGTGTAGGGACTCCCGCTGCTCTTGATCGTGGTCCCGTTTATCAGCCAGACGTAAACCTGCCCCGTGGTGGTATTCCGCCACAGGATGTCGGCTTTGCCGTCGCCGTCGAAATCGCCTGTGCCCTGAATGACCCAGGTCGAGTCGGCGAGCGTGTAGGGAGATCCGCTGCTCTTGATCGTGGTTCCGTTCATCAGCCAGATGTAAACCTGCCCCGTGGTAGTGTTGCGCCACAGGATGTCGCTCTTGCCGTCACCGTCGAAATCGCCTGTGCCCTGAATGACCCAGTCTGAGGTGGGGGTGGAGGGAGACCCGCTGCTGGCGATGGTGGTCCCATTCATCAGCCACTCGTAAACCTGCTGCGAGGTGCTGTTGCGCCAAAGGATGTCGCTCCTGCAGTCGCCATTGAAGTCTTCGACCGCCGCAAACACCGCCGGATTCGGATTCGGGTTCGGGTTGGAAGTCGTGCAGGTTCCGATGGCCTGCGATACGGTGACGGAGGCCGTCCCCGCGGCACTGTTATAGGTGGAGGAACTGCCGGAATCCGGGGTGTAAGTCGCCGTCAGCGTGTCGTCGCCGACAGCCAGGCTTCCAGCCGGGATGGTGATCATCGCCGAGCCGCTGCTCAGGGTCGTCCCTCCCGAACTATAGGTTCCGCTGCTCAGGACCACGGAACCGGTTGGGGTCGGATTCCCGTTGCCGCCGCTGACCGTCACGGTCACCGGCAGAGACTGTTTCGAGTTAAGGCTCGACTGGCTGGGGCTGACCGTCACCGTGGGCGTGATAGCGCCCTGAGCGGTCACGGCAAACGTATCGTAACCAAAGACCGCGCAACCATTCGTTCCGCTCGGATAGTTCTCAACGGATACGTCGAAGGTGGACGGAGTTGCCACCAGACTGCTGGGGACCGTTACCTGCAGTTCTGTAGAGCTGACCTCGTCCACGGGGCTGACAGAAGCGCCATTGACCGACACCAGCGATCCGGCTGTAAATCCGGTTCCGTTGATGGTGAGAGTAAAGCTGGAAGAACCGGCCCGCACCGACGCGGGGCTCAGGCTGGTGACGGTCAGTGGCGTGTTTGTCGTATTGAAGTTGGCATAGACCAGCGTTTCGTTATCCGCAGTCAGAGTCCCGGGGTTCGTTGTTCCAGTCAGGTCAAACGTCCAGCCGGCGAAAGTCCATTGACTGGCAGGTGTCGCTTCGTAGGTCAGCTGGGTTCCCCAGGGATAAAAACCGCCGTCCGTCGACGTTGTAGTAATTTGTGCCGTGCCGCCGCAGGGCGGAAAACCGAAATTCATCGCAGGCGCATAGGCCGGGTTTACCGTAGCTGCATAAGTCGTGCTGGTACCAGGAATTCCGGCAGTGGTATGTGAGTATGCCCCGCCATCGCTCCAGCTCGAGAATTCGTAACGGCTATTTGAGCTATACGGTTCCTCCGGCGGATTCGTCGTATCTCCGTTGTAACTTAGCGATAATGTGTGCGTGGTACCGGCATTCCAGGAACTGCCATCGAGGGTCGTATCGGGAGAGAAGTTCTTCGGTGTATTCCAGTAATTGCCATCGATATAAGCCCAGAGATTCGCGCTGAACTCGTTCGCGATAGTATCGGATGGTACGACATTAACGGTGTAGACGGGCGATGTCGTAAATTCGGCGTTGACCGCGACAGGATTGCCGGTATCGGGTACATAGAATGTCTTCGGATTTGCGGAAAGGCCTCCGGGCAACCAGAAGTACGGCGCCTGCTCATTGAATTCGTAGAAGTTGTATCCGGAAGTTGGGGTTGGCGTCAGGGTCGCTTCCTGGCGGGCGACGAAGAAGTCACCACTGGCGCCGGAGTAGGTCTGCGGCTCCGGGGAAACGCTGACGGTTCCCGATCCCGACGGAGACACCATTTCGGTGTACGGCACCAGCTGAACGAAGTTCGCCGTGTAAGTGGCCACAGCAGGAGCCGTTGTCGGGAAGGCAGGACTCCCGTTGCCGGGCATCACCGTGATCGAGTGGCTCTGCTGGCTTGAGTCGCTCCAGGTTCCATATGTGTAATAGAAGGTTGTCGATAGCGTACTGTTCTCTATGTCTCCGGTTAAGGTCTGTACACCGTTGGCGACACTAAGGCTATGTGTGGAGTACGCAATCCAGTTAAACGTTTGTGGCGTGGTGTAAGTGGTGTTGTCGACGATCACCTGCAGGCCAACCGGATTCGAGGTGATCGTTACCGTGGTCGGTGCGTGGCCGTACAGGCGAAGAATGGCTTCCTTATCCGCTGCCGAATAGTCCTGGTTTCCTGCTCCCGGCACGCCCTCGGTTCCCTGCAATGGAATCCCTGGTGGAATCGTCTCAATCACTGGGCCGCCGTTGCTCGAGTCGACGAAAGCCGGGTACTGCATCACCGACGCATAATCGTAGGCCGTGAACAGCTGCTGGTTTTGCAGATTGATCGCGAAGTTGCCGGGCCAGGTGCTTTTAACAACGTTGTTGTAATACATCGTGACGTGACTGTCCCGATCAGTCCGCGTCTGCTCGTGGTAAAGACCAATAATGTGCCCCATCTCATGGAGGAGGGTCGCGACGTTGCAATCGGTATTGCAATTCATCGGCCACTGGGCCGGCGATGGCGGGATAACCAATCGTGTTGACGTCGCCTCGACCACCCGTGCCGCTAAGCGTAATGACAACGTAAGTTGTTTGGGTTGTCCTCTCCGTCCACTGCACCGCGCCTGAAAAATCTGTGTTGAAGGTCGAAACCGCTTGCGCAAGATTCGGGCACGTGTTGCCGGCAATGCATCCGTTATCGTCGTAATAAACCACTCCATTCGGCCATAACGATCCAGAATCTGCGACGCCTACCGTCTGGGGCGTCGCCCCGCCGTTCCCTTGCGCGCGTGCGACGGTGGTGGAGGTAAAGGCGAAAACGCCGAACGCAAGGAAGCAACACTGCAGAAACCGGGGGATCGGTTCTTGGAATGGAGACATTGAGTCAACACCAGCCTGAAAGATGGAGTGCCTGGGGACGGCCCCATGATCCTGGCATGGGGTATCGAGGCTGTCAATTCGTTCGATGGACTTTAAAGAAGATCAGGTAATCGCAGATCAAATCACCGGAGTATGTTACTTTCACGCGCCCGGGTAGTGCGTGGCTCGGCCACTGCGGAGAGAGAAGGCAACTGATTGGCCGAGCCTCACGGCTGGATTTGCCAGTCGGTGGTGGGGGTGTAGGGACTGCCGCTGCTCCCGATCGTGGTCCCGTTCATCAGCCAGATATAGACCTGCCCGGTGTTGTTGTTGTGCCACAGGATGTCAGCCCTGCCGCTCCCATCGTAATCACCGGTGCCCTGAATGACCCAGGTCGAGTCGGCGAGAGTGTAGGGACTCCCGCTGCTGGCGATCGCGATTCCGTTCATCAGCCAGATGAAGACCTCCCCGGAGTTGCTGTTCCGCCACAGGATGTCGCTCTTGCCGTCGCCATCGAAATCGCCCACCCCCTGAATGACCCAGGTCGAGTCGGCGAGAGTGTAGGGAGACCCGCTGCTCTTGATCGTGGTCCCGTTCATCAGCCAGATGTAGACCTCTCCGGTGCTCGTATTCCGCCACAGGATGTCGGCGTCGCCGTCGCCGTCGAAATCACCAACCCCCTGAATGACCCAGGTTGAGTCGGCGAGAGTGTAGGGAGACCCGCTGCTCTTGATCGTGGTTCCGTTCATCAGCCAGATGTAAACCTCTCCAGTGGTGGTGTTGCGCCACAGGATGTCACTCTTGCCGTCACCATCGAAATCGCCAACCCCCTGAATGACCCAGGTCGGGTCGGCGAGGGTGTAGGGAGACCCGCTGCTCGCAATGGCAGTTCCGTTCATCAGCCAGATGTAGACCTCCCCGCTGTTCGTGTTGCGCCACAGGATGTCACTCTTGCCGTCGCCATCGAAATCGCCCACCCCCTGAATAACCCAGTCTGAGGTAGGACTGTAGGGAGACCCGCTGCTCTTGATCGTGGTCCCGTTCATCAGCCACTCATAAACCTGCTGCGTGCTCGTGTTGCGCCAGAGGATGTCGCTTTTGCAGTCGCCGTCGAAGTCTTCGGCCGCAGCAAACGACTCCGGATTCGGATTCGGGTTCGGGTTGGAAGTCGAGCAGGTTCCGATGGCCTGCACCACGGTCACGGGCGCCGTGCCGGTGTTCGTGGTGTAGTTCGTATCTCCAGGAGTAAGTCGCTGTTAGTGTGTCGCTGCCGACAGCCAGGCTGCCGGCGGGAATGGTGATCATCGCCGAGCCGCTGCTCAGGGCTGTCGCGCCGGAGTTGTAGGTGCCGCTGGTCAGCGTGACCGTGCCGGTCGGGGTGGGATTGCCGTTGCCGCCGCTCACCGTGACGGTCACTGTATCGGGCTGCTTCGTCGTAATCTGCGCTTCGGCCGGACTCACGGTCACCGTCGGTGTGAGTTTGCTGCTGGTGGCCGGCGTTACTTTGCGAATGCGCTTGTTGTCGGAGTCATTGATGTAGAGATTGCCGGCCGCGTCCAGCGCCATTGCTGTGGGGTAATTGAGATCGGCAGCGGTGGCGAGGCCTCCATCGCCTGTGAATCCCTGGGTTCCGTCGCCAGCCATCGTGGCAATGTTGCCCGGCGCAATGCTCACGCCGAAGCTGGTGATGGTCGTCGACTGCATATTGACGACTCGAATCCGTTGATGGCCCGAATCCGCGATGAACACATCGCCCGCTGAATCCAGTGTGAGCCCTGAAGGAAGCGCGAGAGAGGCATTGAGCGCAGGACCGCCATCGCCGTTCGGGCCGGGCGCGGAGCCGCCGCCTTCGCCCGCGAAGACGCTAATACTGCCCCCGCTGTCGACTTGCAGAACCTCGGCGTAACCCGGATCGGCGATATAGAGGGTCCCCGCGCTGTCGACGACGATCGAAGAAGGAGACGACAACGCAGCGTTGAGAGCAGACCCTCCAGTGCTCGGGTTGTTCATGCCTCCACCGGCGACCACTGCAATATCTCCGGCGGCGATGGTGACGCCATACAGAGTTACCGGTGTGGCATGGTTATTGATGGCACGAATGAGGCCGTTGAGCGTGTCCGCGATGTACAGATTGCCGGAGCCGTCGACTGCGAGACCCTGCGGCTCGAAAAACTGTGCTTCGGTTGCCGGGCAGCCATCCCCATATTGGTCCGTTTCCTGCGAGCAGCCGCTTCCGCCGCCAGCGATCGTCGTGATCGTGCCGCCTGCATTTACCTTCCGGATGACGCTGGCGTTTTGATCCGATATATAAAAATTCCCCGCTCCATCCAGCGCCACGCCTGCGGGCTTCTCCATGGCAGCGCTGGTTGCGGGTCCGTTATCTCCGCTGTAGCCTCCCGTGCCGGTTCCGGCGAAGATGGAGATGTTACCCATTGAGTTCACCAAGCGCACCTCAGCCTGGTCGGCGATGTACAAACCGCTCGTCCCCGCGAGGATTCCTTGCGGATAGTCCAGTTGCGCCTGAGTGGCCGGGCCGCCGTTGCCGCTGATGAGAAAACCTTCGCCGGCCACGGTGGAGATCGTCCCGCTGGTGTTCACCATGCGCAGCCTGTCGCCGGCGGCAATATAAACGTTGCCGCTGGCATCGGCCGCCACTCCAGCAGGCAGTTCCAGAAAGGCGTCGACGGCGGGACCACCATCACCGAGTGCTCCCTCAGTGTTGTAGATACCAGCGAAAGTGCTGATCGTTCCTGATGGATTGACTTCGCGAACGTCGAAATTCAAATAGTCGGCAATAAACAGATCGCCGCTGGAGTCGAAGGCGATCTGGACCGGAGTGTTGATCTCCGCCTCGGTAGCCGGACCCCCGTCTCCGCTGTAGTTATCCTTTCCGTTTCCGGCTACCGGAGCCACGTATCCCGCGGGCACCGTCACTCCCAGGACCGTTATAGGAGTGGAGGACCGATTCACCACCTCAACGCAATAGAGACCCGCGTCGGAATAGTAGAGATTGCCGGCTGCGTCGAAGGCGACATCCTCCACTTCCCAGAGCACAGTGCTGGTAATGGGGCCGTTGTAGCAGAAGTCGGGCTTCTTATTTGTGGTCCCCACCACGGTCGAGATGGTTCCGGCGGTATTGACTTCTCGAATATGTCCGCCGAAGGTGTCGGCGATGAAGAGATTTCCGCTGGCATCGACTGCCAGACCCGAGTCGACTCCGCTGGACGTAATGCCGATTTCTGCGCTGATTGCCGGGCCACCGTCTCCGGCGTATCCCTCGGTTCCATTGCCGGCGACGGTCGCAATCTGGCCCGGACCGATGCTGACTCCCAGCAGGGTCACCGTCGTGGACTGCATATTCACGGCGCGAACCCGGTAGTTGTCCACATCCGCGATGTACAGGTTCCCGTTGCGATCCACGGCGATCCCGGTGGGATAGTTCAGCAGCGCGCTGGTTGCCGGCCCTCCATCCCCCTGGAAGCCGGAGCCATCATTTCCCGCGACCCGATTCAGCGCTCCGCCTGAGAGCCGATAAACGTTGTTGTCGAACCCGGGGGTGGTGAAGTAGATGTTTCCGTTCCCATCGATGGCGACATTGAAGGGTGCTACCCCTACCGAGGTCGCTGCGGAGTTCGCCGGCGGACCTCCTCCCGCAATGGTGCTGATGGTCTGGGCGTCGAGGCGGGAGGCTGGGAGGGCAATTGCCAATAGACTGGCGAACAGGCCCGGGTGGTTGATCCAGGCGCGGCGCTGACCGGCCGGACGGAAGGTTGAGGATGCAGACAGGGAGCTTCTGTTGTGACGCCGCATTTCAAACCCTATAGAGAACGGGTGAGGTGGCGGCAAGGGGATAACAGTAGTGTTACGGTAAATCGACCTTCATTCTCAGCAGGATAGGCGTAGGTCGGGGAAACGTGAGATGAACGGGCACTGGTCGTGCTATGCTGCCAAACACCCCTGAGGCACTATGACCTGCCCGCCGACATCAGAGGAAGAAGTCGTGATCGAAAAGCGCCGCGAGGCTCTCGAGCGCGTGCTGGCCAGCCGAGGTTTTCGCGCGCCAGGACGCGCCAGCCGTTTTCTGGAGTTTGCTGCCGACAAGACCCTCTGTGGCGAGGGCTCGCAGCTGAAGGAATACCGGATCGCGCTGGAGGTGTTCGGTCGGTCCGCGGCGTTCGATCCGCGGATCGATCCGATTGTGCGGGTGGAAGCGCGGCGCGTCCGTCAGAAGCTCGAGGAGTACTACGCCGGAGAAGGGGCGGCTGACCCGGTGCGCATGGAGATGCCGCGGGGATGCTACGCCATCACCTTTACGGCGGATCCTCGGCTATCGACAACGGCCGAGCCCCTGCCTGAACAGCAGGTGGTGAGCGAGTCGGCCCCATTCGCCGGCGAGACTGCCTTCCAGTCGCAGCCGAACGCGCGCTCCCATCGCTGGCGGATACGATGGCTGGCAGCGGCGTCAGTTGCCGTGGCCCTTGGATTGGCAGCGATCCTGCTCAATTTCTGGCGGTCGCCTCGGATTTCGGCAGGCAGTGCAGTGCGGTCGGTGGCAGTGCTTCCTTTCCTGAACCTGACCGGGACGGCGAGCCAGGAATATCTGAGCGACGGGGTTACCGACGACCTCACGAGCGCGCTGGCCGGCATTCCGGGGGTGCGCGTGGTCGCACGAACGTCGGCATACAGCTTCAAAGGCAAATCGGCGGACGTTCGCGAGATCGGCAACAAGTTGAACGCCTCGTTCCTGGTGGAAGGAAGTGTGCAGTCGATCGGCTCCAGACTGGCCATTACTGTGAATCTGGTGCGAGTGGCCGACGGATACCAGATGTGGTCGTCCAGCTGGCAGCGGAGCCGCAGCGATCTTCCCACGGTGGAGGAGGAACTTCGACAAGCGGTGGCGCGCACGCTGGCGCCGGATGCGAATCCGGCAGTGGCGAGAGTCGACGCGGAGGCGCACGAGCTGTATCTGCAGGGGCGTTATTGGTTCAATCGGCGGTCGCCGGCGAATATGTGGACTGCAGTCGACTTCTACAATCAGGCGCTGTCGCGGGATCCGATCGATGCGGAAGCCTATCAGGGTCTGGCCGAAGCCTACGTGGTGATGGGAGTCAACGATCAGGCGCCGGCCCGGGAGGTTTTTCCCAAAGCTCGGGCGGCGGCGCGCCGGGTTCTGGAACTTCAGGGAGACGGGGCGGCGGCCCACGCCGTACTTGGCCACGTTGACGCGTTCTATGAATGGGACTACGCGGGAGCCAGGAAGGAATTCCAGCAATCCCTGCAACTGGCTCCAAGCCTGGCGGAAGCGCACCACTGGTATGGTCTGGCGTTGCTGTACCACGGACAGCTCAGCGAAGCGGCTCGGGAGATGGAAGCGGCCCGCGATCTCGATCCGCTTTCGCTGGTGCCGGCGCTGGCGCTGGCTCGGGTTTATTTCTACGGGAAAGACTATGACAGGTCGCTGAAGCTCTCGCGCGAAATGCTGCACTACGATGTTCGCTTTCCTCTCACCCACGATTCTTTAGGTCAGGCCTATGAATGGACGGGGGATTATAAAGAGGCCATAGCGGAATTTGAGCAGTATCAGGTTCTGTCCGGCGGCGATTGGGACGCTGTGCTAAATCTGGCGGAGACCTATGCCCGGATGGGAGATCGGCATCGCGCGCTCCAACTGGTAGATCAGCTGCGCAACAATCAGCAGGGCTATGTGGGTTCGTATGGTTACGCGGAGATTTATGCCGTGCTTGGCGACAAGGACGAGGCGTACCGGTGGCTCCAGTCCTCGGTTGACCAGCACTCCGCTTCGTGCATGCTGATGCTTGTCGATCCCGCCTTCAGGGACTTCCGAGGCGAAGCCCGCTTTCAAGGGCTGCTGCACACGACTGGATTGCTTCCATTGCCCGCTCCCGAAGGCTGATGGACCGTTCAGGAAGGCGGTTGAGTCTGATTGCCGGTCAGGACGCAGCGGTGAGCGAATTTGCGGAGTAGTACACGCGGGCGCGCGTGAGCGCAGACTACGATGGGCTTGCCTTCCCAAAAAAGAAATTTAAACCACCGCTCCGCTTGCTTCCCGCCAGGTTCACCCCACAGCAAGAAGCGAACTCCTCCTGGCACTCATGGGTCAACGCAAATCTTCTCCTGCTCCTACCGAAGTAACTCCACTCGCCCATTTCGGGAAAAGCCGCTGTGTGAAGGCCAGGTTCACCCCACAGCAAGAAGCGAACTCCTCCTGGCACTCATGGGTCAACGCAAATCTTCTCCCTGCTCGACCGAAGTAACTCACCAACCCAAAACGGGAAACCCGTTTCCCCCGGCCAGGTTCACCCCACAGCAAGAAGCGAACTCCTCCTGGCATTCATTGGTCAACGCGAATCTTCTCCCTGCTCGCGCCGAAGTAACTCCGCCCTCCCATTTCGGTAAAGGCCGCGCCAGCCCTCGGCTTGCTCTTGTGCGCGGAACGCGGAACGCCGAACGCCCGCTTCTTTCACGAACTTTCAATCACTTACAGCCCTAACCCCAAAATGTGGAAAACTTGTCAAGCCCCCGGTCAAAAATCCAAAGTAATGACCTCTCATAACTCACCACTTACGCGCCAAGCTACCTCAAGAAAGTTGGCGTGATTTCCGCTCCAATTTGGTATTCTGATCTTATAAGGTAGAAAAAGAAAAAAGCCTCGCCATCGCGGCGGGGCTTTTCCTTTTTCTGCACCATTTGGGTGCCCCAATCAAGCCCGCCTTTGGGCTTGAGTGGGATCCCCTGAACTCTAACCCCTAAACTCTGGAGGCCTCACCATGGACGACTTCTTCCCTCGCTGCCAGCACCTCACCCTCAACGGAGCACGCTGCACCGCGCCCGCCCTAAACGACAAAGAGTTTTGCTACACCCACCACTACCGCCGCCTCCGCCGCGCCCGCAACCGCCAGCCCTGCCTCCCCGATACCCGCGACGTCGCCGGCCCGCTGGTCACCTTCGTCTACATGGACGACCTCGCCTCCGTCATGGACAACATCAACTCCATCGCCCAGGCCTTCGCCGAGCACTCCATCGACCACCGCCAGCTCGGCTCCCTCACTTACCTCATGAACACCGCCCTCAAAACCGTTGACCGCATGTCGAAGCTCGAGAAGCCCCGCCCCGAAGACATGCCCACCGTCGTCGCCCACGACGACCTCGACGAACCCATCGCCACCCCCGACCGCGCAGGAGACAGGAGTCAAAAAACAGAAGACAGTCAACCGCAACCATCCCCCGAACCCATCGCCGCCACTGACGCTTGTCATCCGGACGCCGAGCTTCGCGAAGCGGAAGGATCTGCGGTTGCTCTTTCCGAATCCTCTCTATCAGATCAGGACCTTCACATCGCGGACGATCACGCGTCACAGCCCACCGAACACGCGTCCCCCAATCCTGCTGCGGAACTCGACGATGCCGCCCGGCACGCGCCTCAGGGCCGGCAGTACAGCGAGTCGTTCCGCCGCCTCAACCCCTGGCTCTTTCCCCAACCCAATCCCACCGCCGAACCGCCCCAGGATTCTGCCTGCCTCGAACTCAACGCCGCCGCCGAACCCGAACCGGTTCTCGCACGCCGAACGCCGAGCGCGGAGCGCCGATTCGCCTCCAGCCTCCCGGGTCTTTCTGAACGCTATACCCTGTAACCTGAACCCTCGTTTTTTCAGTAACTTGTCACACAATTCAGGCCCAAGTGCCAAAGAATCAATAACCTGCGCTTCGGCGCTCTCCGCAATCCCCGCAGATTCAACACTTGCACCAAACCATGGGGGGTACCCACAGGCGCGCACCGAACACTGAACGCTGATCGCTGCCTTCAGATCACCAGCGGTAGACCGTCGTCTCGTCCAGGTATACCGTCGACGATCCGCTCGCTCCGCGTCCATCGACCTGCAGATTCGTTACCAGAGATGGACCCCAGCCCAGCGCAAATGCTGAAGGCACCGTTCCGTTGATGTCCTGCTCTGTGCCGTCCAGCCACACTGACTGGTAGGTCACGTTGCCCGCATCGTCGCGCTGGTAAAGAATCTGCACATGGTGCCAGGTGTTCACGCTCCAGTCCTGCACGTTGCAGGATTGCGTGGAGTGCACCCAACCGTCTGAGGGGTTTTCCGGCGTCCCGGAATTGATGGTGTAGTCCCACGTCTTCGAGTAGCCGTCGCACTGGAATCCGAAGATGGCGGTCTGCCCGTTCGGCATCACCTGGTTCAGATCCATCTCCAGATTGGCGATGTCGGTCGCGTTGCTGCCGAGGTAAACCCAGGTGTCGTACAGAAAATGCGAGGCCGCCGTGTCATGCCCAAACGAAGCCCAGTAACGTTCGCCGCCATAATTCGTGTAAGTGGACTGGAATTCGCGCGCCTGACCACTCAGCGACGGCGCATCGACCATCGTCATGGCGCCGCCGGAACTTCCGCTGCTTCCGCTGGTTCCTTCGTCGTACTCGTCTTTCCAGGTGTTCATCGTCTGGATGGCGTTCACGGCGATGGCGCTCGCGGGAACCAGAGCAAGTGCTCCGCCGGAACCTGTGCCCGAACCAGAGCCGGAACCTGAACCAGAACCCGAACCAGAACCAGAACCACGAACCCGAACCAGAACCCGAACCAGAACCTGATCCAGAACCCGAACCAGAACCAGAACCGGAACCCGAACCAGAGCCACTCGAACCCGAACCCGATCCCGATCCGGAACCGGATCCCGCACCAGAACCGGAACCTGAACCGGAACCGGAACCAGAACCCGATCCCGAACCGCTTGAGCCTGAACCGCTTGAGCCCGAACCATTACTGCCGGAACCGGAGCCGCTTGATCCGCCTCCTGATCCGTTACTGCCGGAACCGGAGCCGCTTGATCCGCTTCCTGATCCATTACTGCCGGAACCGGGGCTGCCCGATCCGCTTCCTGATCCGTTACTGCCGGAACCGGAGCTGCCAGAGTTCGCCTGAGAAGTAGTCGGATTCACGACAATCGAGCCGCAACCCGCGACGATCGTCGCAACTATAAGGAGAGAGAGCGCACCGGCGGTCCACCGAAGAGTTTTCACGTCTGTACCCGGAACGACTGAATTTCGAGCGCGCCTTCGGGCTTGCAGACACTGCTGCATCCGAGCGCCGCGGCCTAAAAAGCCGAAGCTCTCCCTGCTGACAGCTCTCCACGTTTCGCTTTCTCGGGTGTGTTGTACAGAAATTAAGGGAGGTTATCTGTATCGACAATCACCCGATCGAGGAAGCGTGAAAACCTCAGTAACCGCATTTCCCATCAGCTTGCTGATCAATCCCATATGTCGCGCAATCGCGCTGATCCTTATTCATCGCGCAACGCAATGAAGGAACAGAGCGGGGAACAGAATCGCGCGCTTGTTCCTGCACAAAAATCAAACTTGTCGCCGCAGAAAACCGCCCGCGGCCTGGAAATCCAGACACCTGAAAGAACTATGCGATCAATAGTGACTCGGTAATGTGGCACGAAGTCTAGCACGCGCCTCAGTCGGAAAGGCAAGTCAAAAATCACGACAATCTGCTTTTTCTGCGCTGCTCTTCGGCATTCCTTCACCTCGCATGCGGGTCACCGTCGAACAGCGTCTACCTGCTACTCTTCCGCCATGGCCGTTCGCAAGATCGTCCACATCGATATGGACGCCTTCTACGCATCGGTCGAGCAGCGCGATGACCCTTCGCTTCGCGGCAAGCCAGTCGTCGTCGCCTGGCGCGGCAACCGCTCCGTTGTGTGCGCCGCATCGTATGAGGCTCGCCGCTTCGGCATTCGCTCGGCCATGCCTGCTCTGCGTGCCGAGCGCCTGTGCCCGGACGCGATCTTCATTCCGCCGGATTTTGTCCGGTACCGCGCCGTTTCGCGGCAGACGCGCGATATTTTCCTTCGCCACACGGACCTCATCGAGCCGCTCTCGCTCGACGAGGCTTATCTCGACGTCACCGACAACAAGTGCGGTCTGCCTACCGCGACCAAAGTTGCCAGCGCCATCCGCCACGCGATTCGCGAGGAACTGCATCTGACTGCTTCGGCCGGCGTTGCTCCCAACAAGTTCCTCGCCAAGATTGCTTCGGATTGGAAGAAGCCCGACGGCCTATTCGTTATTCAGCCGGAAGACGTTGACACTTTTCTGCCGCCGCTTCCTGTCGAGCGATTGCCTGGCGTCGGCAAGGTCACGGCAGAGCGGCTTGCCAATCTCGGCGTTCGTACCGTGGGACATTTGCGGGCGATGCAACTGGCGTCCATCGAAGAGCATTTCGGGCGCCACGGGCATCGTCTCCACGAACTTGCCTTCGGCATCGACGAGAGCGAGGTCGTGCCGGATCGTCCCACAAAATCCATTTCTGCCGAAGACACGTTTGAGCGTGACGTGCCTCTGCTGGAAACCGAGGACGCCATCCGCCGGCTGGCAGAAAAAGTGTGGAATGCATCGCGCCGGGAAACCCGCATTCCGCGCACCGTCGTACTGAAGCTCAAGACGGCGGAATTCAAGATCCTCACGCGCAGCCTTACGCCACCTGCGCCGGTCTCTTCGTGCGAAGAGCTCACCGGCATCGCGCTATCGCTGCGCGAACGAGTAGAACTCTCGCCCACGCAGCGTTTCCGCCTGATTGGGGTTGGTCTTCACAACTTCCACGATCCTGAAGATACCTCTGCCGTTGAGCCAGTTCAGCCGATCCTGTTCGATTAGCTTCCAGCTTCCGGCTTCCCGCTCGGCTGCTCTTCTATTCCTTCACTTTGACCAGCGTGCTGGGCGGCCTTACGATCAGCGGCACGATGATTGAAAGCAGCAGAATCACCGCAATCACATGCAGCCCGTAGGCAAATGAGGTCCCGCTCTGCCGCAAATGCGCGATCAGCAGCGGCCCGAATGCGCTTGCGAATCCCCACGCGGTCAGCATGAGTCCGTAGATCGGCCCGATGTTGCTGGGGCCAAAGTAGTCCGCGGCAAATGCAGGCATCGTCCCGAATCCGCCGCCGTAGCACATGAGGATGATGAACGTCAGCACCGTGAGCAAGCTCGCATCCGCGATGTACGGCATAGCCCAGAACAATCCCGCCTGGCACAGATACATGATCACGAACGTCCACCGCCGCGTGATGCCGTCCGATACCCACGCCCAGAACACGCGCCCCACCGCATTTCCGATGCTGGCAACCCCCACCATGCCTGCCGCAACAACCGCAGTCACTTTGGCGATTTCCTGAAACATCGGCGACTCCTGCGAGATCACGGAAATCCCCGCCGTGGTATTCAGGAACAGCGCCAGCCACAGCGCCCACCATTGCCACGTCGCCAGGGCGCGCCCCAGAGTGTAATCTTCCAGAACGCGCTGCTTCACCTGCGTCGAGCTCGGCGTCCATCCCGGAGGCGCCCAGCCCGCCGGCGGATTCTGCATGAACAGTCCCGTGACAATCACCACGACGAAGTAGGCGACGCCCAGATAAGCAAAGGTGTGCAGCACGCCCACACTGGCGATGAGCCGTTGCGCAATCGGCGCGGTCACGAGCGCGCCGGCTCCGAACCCGCCCACCGCAACCCCTGTGATCAGCCCGCGTTTATCCGGGAACCACTTCAGCAGCACCGCTACGGGAACGATGTATCCGAATCCCAGCCCGGTTCCGCCGATGATTCCATAGGACAGGTACAGCCACCACAGTTTGTTCGCCGAGAACGCGGCCAGGAATACTCCCAGTCCGTACAGCAGGCCGGCCGTCATAGCCACAGGCCGCGGTCCCTTCTTGTTGAGCCACAGGCCGCCAACGAAGGCTGCGATACCCAGGACAAAGATGCAGATCGTGAATGTCAGCGTGACCTGTGAAATCGACCAGTGAAACGCCTTCACCAGCGGAGTGCGAAAGACACTCCACGCGTAGACAGCGCCCAGCGCTAACTGCATGAACACACCCGCCAGGGCGATTCCCCAGCGTTTACCGTCTGACATAGCTTCCCCTTCCTCGGCAGGAAATCACTTGCGTCCGTGCTGCGACGGGCCGGGGGAACAGCCCTCCTCCTTCAAACGTGAGCCAAGCGTCTCAAGAAATCGATTGATGAGCGCGATGCTGCGGCGCAGTTCTGGCCGGCGGAACTGCCCCAGCAGCGAAAACAACCCTGGCGGGTCGATGACCGGCCGGCGTTCGCTGCCCAGGGTCTCGCCCATCGCCGCGGCAAAGCACTCCATCAGGTCAGGATTCATCTTGCCCATCATCTTGCCGAAAATGATCGCGTTCCTGAGCCCGTGGATCGCTTCCGTCGTTTGCGACGCGCTTACCGCTGTTTCAATCACCTTGTCATGCGCGCTCAGTACACCGCGCAACACCTCGAACACCCGCGCATCGTGCATCTGCTGCAGTACCTCGTACGCCTCCAGCAGCGCTTCCGCATGCTCGGCCGGCGCTGTTTCGAGGCGGTCCAACAGCTCCTTTCGTGCGTCCCGCGGCGCAATCTCGAGCGGTATCGGCTTTGCCATGTGATCCTTCCCGCACTGCACTCGGTGACCAGTGCCCGTGCCCGCGTGCTACTTCTTCTCCGCTGACTGCTGGCCGCTGGCTGCTGGTTGCTGACTGCTGGCGGTGATTTGCACCAGCCCGTTGCCCGGCTCGTGATAATCCGCCCGCTTCCACTTCCGTTCAACTTCAACGCCATGCTGGGGCGTCGGATGCCCCCACCGCGAATTGGTCTTCGGCAGCGGATTCGCCCCCTGCTCGGGCAGAATCGTCATGCGTACCGACGCCTCTTTGTACGCCGGCGTGTGCGTCACCTTGTCCGTGTGGCTGCTGGTCAGCCGGTTCACCGGTTCATCGGTGGAGTTCATCGGCATGTACAGCTCCGTACCCTTCACGCGATCGGTCACAACCGCCTGCACCCGCACCTCGCCGTAGCGCGACGTCAGCTCCACCCATTGGCCGCTGTCGATGCCCCGCTGCTTCGCCAGCTCCGGAGAAACCTCAACAAAGGTAGACGGTGTCTTCTCGCGAATCCCCTCCGTGCGATAGGTCAAATTACCTTCGTGGAAATGTTCCAGCAGGCGGCCATTATTCAGGTGCAGATCGTAGTTCGCATCCGCCTGGTCCGTCGGCTCGGTCCATTGCAGCGGGAAAAACTTCGCTTTCCCGTCAGGAAACGCAAATTGCTTCGTGTAAAGCAGCGGCTGATCGCTTCCGTCCTCAGCCACCGGCCATTGGAGCGTTTTGTATCCCTGCAGCCGCTCGTACGTCACACCGGCAAACATTGGAGTCAGCGCGGCAATCTCCTTGTAGATTTCGCTGGGATGCGAATAGCTCCAGCCGGCGCCCAGCCGGTTCGCGACTTCCATGATGATCAACCAGTCCGGGCGGCTCTCGCCCAACGGCTCAAACACCTGGTGGAGTCTCTGAATCCTTCTCTCGGTGCTCGTAAACGTCCCTTCCTTCTCGAGACTCGGGCACGCCGGCAGGACCACGTCCGCAAACCGGCACGTCTCAGAAAAGAAAATCTCCTGGATCACGAGGAAATCCACCTTCGCCAGGGCTGCGTCTACATAATTCGAGTTCGAATCCACGAGGCTCATCTCTTCGCCGAACACGTACAGAGATTTCAGCTTGCCCTCGTGGATCGCGTCGATCATCTGGTGATTATCGAGCCCTGATTTCGGCGGCAGCGTCACGCCCCACGCCTTCTCGAACTTCGCCCGGATTTCGGGATTCTCCACATTTTGATACCCGGGGAAATTGTTCGGCATCGCGCCGTGGTCGCTGGCGCCCTGCACGTTGTTGTGCCCGCGCAGCGGATACGACCCTGTTCCGGGCCGCATGTAGTTCCCCGTGGTCAGCAACATGTTCGAGATCGCCGTGGATGTGTCGGAACCCATCGAATGCTGGGTCACGCCCATCGCCCAGCACACGCACACGCTTTTCGCCTCCACGATCATGCGCGCTACGCGCTCCAGCGTTTCAACCGGCAGGCCTGTCCGCCGGCTTGCGTACTCCATCGTGAAAGGCTCGAGGCTCTTCCGATACTCCTCGATCCCGTTCACCCACTTATCGAGGAACTCCTTCTTCGCGAGGCCCTGATCGAAAATCCACTTCGTCACCGCGCTCAGCCAGATCAGATCGGTCCCCGGTTGCGGATGGATCCACACATCCGCACGGCGCGCCATCTCGTTCCCGCGGAGATCGGAGACGATCAGCTTCTGCCCCTTCAGCTTGTGCGAGCGCTTGATGCGTGTCGCCAGCACCGGATGGCTCTCAGCCGTATTGCTTCCGATGATCACCACCAGCTCTGCCTGCTCGAGATCGGAGATCGACCCCGAATCGCCGCCGTATCCCACTGTGCGGAACAGGCCGATCGTTGCCGGGGCCTGGCAGTACCGCGAGCAGTTATCCATGTTGTTGGTGCCGATCACCGCCCGCGCCAGCTTCTGCATCAGGAAGCTCTCTTCGTTCGTGCATTTCGATGACGACACGAAGGCCAGCGCGTCGGGACCGCTCTCGGCTTTGATTTCGGAGAACCGCCGCGCCACCAGACCGAGGGCCTCATCCCACGTCGCCTCGTGGAACTTGCCGCTCTCCCGGATCAGGGGTTTCGTGAGCCGGTCCTGGCTGTTTACAAACTCCCAGCCGAACTTCCCCTTCACGCATGTCGAAATCCCGTTCGCAGGACCCTCTGCCGGTTCCACCTTTAATATGTGCCGGTCGCGTGCTCCAGATATCGAAGCTGCACCCGACTCCGCAGTAGGTACACACGGTCTTCGTCTTCCTGGTCCGCGATTCCCGCATCGTGGCTTCGACTTCGGAGAGCTGCATGATCGCGCCGTAGCCCACATCCGGCTCTATGGCTTTCACCATGTCGATCATCCCGTCCAGGGCCGGCTTCGGCAGCGCGGTAAAGTAGCCCGCCTCGCCAATCATCGATTTCTCCATCAGCGCGTTGCAGGGACAAACGGTCACGCAGTGGCCGCAGGAAACGCAGCTCGACTCGCCAATCGGCGCGCCCCCGTCCCACAGCACCCGCGGATGCTCATCTTCCCAGCGGATCGAAAGCGTTTCGTTGACCTGCACGTTCTGGCATGCTTCAACGCACCGCCCGCACAGGATGCACTGGTCCGGATCGTAGCGGTAGAACGGATTGGAATTGTCGACCTCATACGGCTTCGGCCGGTATGGCGTCTCCTGGTGCTCCACCTGGAGCAGCTTCGTGGTGTTGTGCACTGTGCAGTTGCCGTTGTTGTTGTCGCAGACCGTGCAGTAGAGCAGGTGGTTTCCGAGGATGCGATCGAAGGCTTCACGCTGCGCCTTCTGCGCGCGCGCTGACCCGGTCGCCACCTTCATCCCATCGGCCGCCGGCGTCGCGCAGCTGCGCACCAACCTGCCGTCCACTTCCACCATGCACGTGTCGCAGGTCTGGATCGGTCCCATCTGGGGGTGATAACACACCTGCGGAACCTTCCCGCCGGCGCGGTTGATCACATCCAGCAACCACTCACCCTGAGAGAACTCTCGTGCTGTTCCATCAATGATGGCAATTGGCATGGCTCACCCGCCGCTCGCTGGGGAGAACGCGATGCTATCACGGAACAGCAACAGCGGGTGTTAATTTGGCCAGCCATTCCGGGCGAAGTCGGCCTAAGCGCAGGTACCGCGCCGGAAGCGGGAAGGAGGAAGCTTCGAGCTTCTACTGTTCCAGCGTCCTTACGGCTGGCCTTCCGGGGTCGGATTTGCCGCGGTGAACTGCGAGCAGCACGGTTTGGCCGCCGCGGTGAACTCCATCATCTCCACCCGGGTCAGGTCGGGATCGTAGATGTTGAACTGCCACTTCCCATCGCGCCCAATCTGCGGTCGCGCTGGCGCATCCCCCAGCCGGTCTTCTTCGTAGAGGGTGGTCACCGCCTTCTCCATGTTCACCACCCCCAGAGAGAAGTGGTTCAGCACGCCCAGCTGCTGCTGCGCGACGTGATCGGGCGACCCCTGCCCGTTATAGACCATGTACTCCACCCAGTCATGCCCGTCTGGAACCTGCTGCGAAACCCAGTCGGTGTGGTCCGCGTGCATCCCCCCGTACCAATAGGGCTGGAAAGCCAACAGACCTTTGTAAAACTCGTCTTCTTTTTCGCGGCTCCGCACAAACAACCCCACGTGAATGATGCGCCGCCCGATCGGATCCGCTCCAGCCAGCGAATACAGGGTTTCAACGCTTTTCACGGCCAGCACTTTTGTCGGTGGCTGCACGAACTCCACCTTGTTACCTTCGGGGTCCTGCACATCGAACCACGCGCTGCCATCGCTCCCGTGCTTCACCGCATCGGGCACGGTCACGCTTTTCGCGCCCAGATACTTCCGCATCTCCTCCGCGTTGGCGGTCAGATAGGCCACGTGATCCAGCCGGTTCGCTCCGGCATCGGTCGGCAACGGCAATACCTCGATAAACTGCTCCTGGTTTACGTAGTAGCGGACCCCATCGCTGCGCTCCGGGTCGTCGCCCTTTTTCAGACCGATATCGTGAACGTAAAAATGCTCCGCCTTCGACGCGTCGCTCGTGTAGACCGCCATGTGCGATATGCCCAGAATCGCCGGCCTGGTCTGAGCCGCACACGTAGCCGCAACCAGTACAAACACTGCGCAGGAAACCCGCATGAACTTTTTCCCTTCCTCCGTGCGTAACAACATTCGTAAGCAAGAATACGCCGATACCGGGATGGGTGTGTTCGCGGTTTCCCGGGGCTGTCAATCTTCTCCCGGCAAGTTACTATGTCCCCACGGATGAAACATCGCCGGTCACACAAGCAGCGAGCGTCTCCCAACGTGGGACGCCTTTTTCTGGCACTTTGGATCGTCGCCAGCCTGAGCTACTGGATCGCCGGCATCGTCGACCTGTGGGACACGCGTGTTCACTGGGATCAGCGCGTCAATATCCCGTTTCGCTACGACTCCGACTCGCGCGCCGTCCACAACACCGACCTTCAGCCCGAAGCCCGCGCCGCCGGGCTCAACCCCGGCGACCGCATCGAGGCCCTCAACGGCGCGCCCTACAGCGGCATCGCCCAGTGGTGGACCATCCTCGCCGAAAGCCATCCTGGCGACATCCTGGATGTCGACGTCACCCATTCCAATGGAACCCGCGCCTCACTCACCATCACCCTCGCTCGCCCCGCCTGGTTCTACGGCCGCATGTCGCCGCTCGTCGCCTTCTGGCAGGGATTTCTCATCGCTGGACTGCTCAGCCTGGTCTGCCTGCTCATCGGCTACTGGGTTGTCTTCTCGCGCCCCACCGACCGCAACGCCTGGCTCCTGAACATCCTGCTCGCTTTCCCCGACGTAGCTTTCTTCAACCCCGGCCTCGCCACCGGAATCTTCCTCTTCCTCCGCATCGCCTGGTATGAGACGATCCAGCTGGCTGGCGCCCCCGCGCTCTTTCTGTTCGGTATTTACTTTCCTGAGCGCTCGCGTATCGACGCGCGCTTCCGCTGGGCCAAATCAGTCATCCTCGGCCTCTTTGCGGTTTGCTGCGCCGTCCTGTACCCCTCTATCTATATGGAGTACTACGGCGGCGGAGAAGGCCCTTTTCTCACCCACCTGAGCGATCTGGCCGGCCACATCGTCAACGCTCTCAATCTTGCCTTCGTTGTCCTTTACCTTGTTCTGGTCCTCGACAAGCTACGCTCCGCCTCGACTGAAGACGCTCGCCGCCGCCTCCGCGTCCTCACCGTGGGCATGAGCGTCGGCATCGCAGCCCTGCTCATCGTCTTCATTATCGTGCCGCACTTCGGCGTCACCGGCACGGAGCCCCGCTACTACTGGGTTCGCTCCCTCGGCGCGCTGCTGTTCATGTTTGCGCCTCTCACCCTCGCTTATGTCGTCCTGGTTCAGCGCGCCCTCGATGTTCGCGTGCTTCTCCGCATGGGCACCCGTTACGCCATGGCCAAAGCCACTCTCTGGGTCATCCAGATCGCTCTGCTTGCCGTCATTGGCTTTCGCCTCTTCCTGCCTATGTTTGAGCGCCGCGTTCCCCAACCCTCCGACGTCTGGACCGCCCTCGTCTTTCTGGCACTCATCCTCGCGCTCCGCTTCGGCGTCAGCAAACGCATCGAGCAATGGCTCGACAAGCAGTTCTTTCGCGAGGCCTACAACGCTGAAGTCGTGCTCAACGAGCTCTCCGATGAGGTCCGCCGCTTCACGGAAACCCGGCCGTTGCTCGAAACCGTTGCCCGCACCGTCTGCGACACGCTGCACATCCGTCAGATCGCCATGCTGCTGCGCCGCGGCGATTCGTTTTATGTCGAGCAGGCTCTCGGCGTCTCTGCTGACGGCGCTCTCACGCTGCCCGCCCAGGCTTCCTCGATCCGCTACCTGGTCAACTCCAACGAGCCTGCCCGCCTTTACCGCGACGACCCCGACGCCTGGTACCTGATGGCTGGAACCGCCGAGCGCCGCGCCCTCGACCTGCTCAACGCGGAACTGCTGGTGCCGTTGCCCGGCCGCAACCGTCTCATGGGAATCATGGCGCTTGGCCCCAAGCGCTCTGAGGCCGCATGGTCGCGTACTGACCTGCAGGTTCTGCAGACCGTTGCCCGCCAGACCGGCCTCGCCCTCGAAGTCAGCGAGCTGGCCCACTCACTCGCGGCCGAGGCAGCCCAGCGCGAGCGCGCTAACCGCGAAATGGAAATCGCTCGCGAAGTCCAGGAGCGCCTCTTCCCCCAGGAAATGCCCGACATCGCCGATGCATCGGTTGCCGGGCATTGCCGGCCCGCTCTCGGCGTCGGCGGCGACTACTACGACCTCATCCACCTTGAAGGTGGCCGTCTCGGCCTTGCCATCGGCGATGTTTCCGGTAAGGGCATCTCGGCCGCGCTGCTCATGGCCAGCCTGCGCGCCTCGCTCCGCGGCGTCGCTCTCGACAATCCCCGCGACTTCGCCAAGCTCATGCACAAGGTTAACGTGCTGGTCTACGAGGCCTCAGCCTCGAACCGCTATGCCACGTTCTTTTTCGCGGCCTACGATTCGAGGACTCGCCGCCTCGAGTGCGTCAACGCCGGCCACAACCCACCTGTCCTGCTCCGTAACGGCGAAGTCATCCGCCTCGAAGCCGGCGGCCCCGTCGTCGGCCTGTTGCCTTTCGCGCCCTACGTCGAGCAGGCCCTCACGTTGCAGCCTGGCGACCTGCTCCTTCTCTACACCGACGGCATCAGCGAAGCGATGACCCACGACGACGAAGAATGGGGCGAAGAGCGCATGATCGACGCCGCCCTCAAAGTCCGCGACAAGTCCGCCGATGAAATTCTCAAGGCCATCTTCGCCGACACTGACAAGTTCACCGCCGGCGCCCCGCAGCACGACGACATGACGATGCTTATCCTGAAGTTGGACCCCGCGTCGCTATCATCCTGAAGCCGCCCGCGTCATTGCGGCCGCACTGTTTTGAACCCCAGCGTTATCCGTCCCAGCACCTGCACGTGCGCGCCGTTCAGCAGAAACGGCTGGAATCGCATCGCCATCATCTGGTCGCGAGCCGTAGCACTTAAGGCGTTGTTCACCGAGACTACCGACGACGCCAACTCTCGCACCACTCCATTGCGGTCCACCACAATATCCGCCGTCGCCGCGCCTTCCAGCGGGCCGTCCTTTACCGGGGGCCACTCCGCCGGCTTTCCAGGCAACAGATTCTTCCGGAGGGTCGCCTCGTCGACCAGCAGGGTCTGGATCCGTTGGGTATCTCCGCCTCCGGACAGCGGCTCGAACAGGCCAGCCGTATCCTTCAGGTCTTCCAGCGTCGTGATCTTCGCCGTCACTTCCGGCGTGCCGACGCTCACATTTTGCGCAACCAGGCGCCCGTGGAAATTCGTGAAATTCTTAAGACCCACACTCCACCCAAACCCGCTGCCATACATCAGCAAACCCGAATTATCAGCGACGGCAATCGCAGCACCAATCCACGACTGCACCTCTCCGTTGCTGCTTGGGATCATCCAGCTAATGTGTGTCATGCCGAACAAATGCTTCACCTCCCCGCTCTCCATTTGTTCCAGGACGTCCTTCAGTTGCGGGATCGGATCGACTACCGCGACGGCCGTCTCTCGCAGCCACTCCGGGAAATAATCATCCTCGTTCTTCTCCCAGACATGTGCGTCGGTGACCACTTCCACCTGGTGGAAGATGGGGCAGCGCACCTCGCGCCGCCATTGCGTTGGTGAGCGCCACCAGATTTCAATTTCGCCCGTTCGCCCCGATCCGCTGTCTCGAGGGAAGCTTGGCGCAATCCCCGCCTTCAGATGAAATGGTTTTGTTCCCGGTTGATCCAGTGTGCTGACGGCGGCCGCTTTCTTCACCAGTTTGGCTGCATCGTCTGCGCGCGCTGACAAAACGCACAGGCCGTCCACACACAATCCCAGTACAACAAGAGCGATCCGTCGCCGCATTTCTTCTGCCCCACTTCGGCTACCGGCTACAGGCCTCAGGCCGATCTTCACAGCTTTGCGAAGAATGCCTTCATCCGGTCGAGGCCTTCGTCCACGTCGGCGTGGCTTACCGCGTAGGCCAGGCGGATGTGCTCCGTTGTACCGAATGCCTCGCCTGGCACCGTGACAACGTGCGCCTCATGCAGCAGCCGCTTCGAGAGCTCCATCGCCGTTCCCACGCCGGCTTTGCCGAAATACGCTTTCACGTTGGGATAGACGTAGAACGCGCCATCGGGCTTCACGCATGTCACGCCAGGAATTTCTTTCAACCGCGCCAGAATCCGGTCCCGCAGCTTCAGATAATCCGCGCGCATTTCACCCAACACATTCCTGCGAATCGCCCTTAGCGCCGCAATGGCCGCCTTCTGCACAAAAGCCGCAGTGCTCGAGGTGGACTGACTTTGCAGTTTGGCCATCGCCGCGATGAGTGCTTTCGGCCCGAGAGCAAATCCTGCGCGCCATCCGGTCATCGCATAGGTCTTCGAGAGCGACCCCAGCACGACCAGGTGGTCTTTCGCGTCGGTGAACGATCCTCCGCTAACCAGCGCGCCCGTGTATTGCAGATAAACGTAACACTCGTCGAGCAGCAGCCAGATGCCGCGCTCTTTCGCGAGGCGAACAATCCGTTCCAGGTCCTTGGGCGAAACTACGGCACCTGAGGGATTCGACGGTGAGTTGAGGAGGATCGCCTTCGTTTTTGGCGTGATCGCGCGCTCGATCGCCTCCGCCGTGACGATGAAGCCTTCCGCCTCCGGCGCATCCACATACACGGGTGTCGCGCCCGCGTACTGGACAATATCCTTGTACGAAACCCAATAGGGCACTGGGACGATCACCTCATCGCCATGATCGACCAGCACCTGAACGGCATTGAAGATCGAGAGCTTTCCGCCCGTCGAGAAGATCGCCTCATCCGGCCCATAGCTCGACCCGAAATCCTGCGCGTGCCGGTCGACGATGGCCTGCCGCAGCTCCGGAATCCCGGAAACCATGGTGTAGCGCGTGAAATTCTTCTGGATCGCCTCGATCGCCGCATCCTTAATATGCTGCGGCGTAGCAAAGTGGGGCTCGCCCGCGCCGAAGTCCACCAGCTTCGCGCCCTGGGCGCGCAGCTTCGCGGCCTCCGCGGTCACTGCCATGGTCGCGGATATCTCGATCCGCCCAATCCGATCAGAAAAAACTGAAGCAGCAGTTGTGGTCATGGCTCTATCTTTGCAGATTTTCGCCGCTGCCGCCCCTGGATTTTCCCGCGGTTCAGTACCTGAATCTCCACAGACCGAACCGGTCGGCCTTCTCTCACGCCGACATTTGCCGGACGTCCTTTAGCCGAAGGTGGCCACGCGCTTTGCCGTGGTGACCACGTTCTGCGCGGAGTCCATTACGTCGTCAACCGCCTCACGGCCGCGCTTGAGATACTTGTCGGCCAGATCCTGGACGCTGTCGGCCGTGTCCTTGATGTAATCGCCGGCGTCGGACACCGCACGCTTGATCTGCCGCCGGGTCCGCGCCCCGGACTGCGGCGCGTAGATCAGTGCCAGCGCTGCTCCCGCCGCCACTCCCACACCAAAGGCTGCCCAAAATTTCCATGTGCTCATTGCTGTACTCCCTTTCCTGCTGCTTTGTCCGTCTGGTCCATTTTGCCCTCAAGTCGGTCAGATACCAGCCGGTGTCTGTTGGTTGCGTAGATACCTTACCCTGTGCAAAATCAAACCAAATTCCGATGCAAAAAGCCGCCCTTGCGGACGGCTTTTACTGACGTCAGTAATCTTGCTGAAGTCTCACTTTCTGCTCGCGAGCTTTCCGGCCTCGAGGGTCACCAGATCGGTGAGGTCCTGCTTTTCGAGGCCATGCACTGTTTTGTTGAACTCGTCGACCTTGCTCGACCAGTTCATCGAGCAGAACTTCGGTCCGCACATCGAGCAGAATGCCGCCTCCTTGTAGTAGTCGTCGGGCAGAGTCTCATCGTGCATCGACCGCGCCGTCTCCGGATCGAGCGACAGTGCGAACTGCTTCTCCCAGTCGAAGGTGTAGCGCGCGTAGCTGATCGCGTCGTCCCGATCCCGCGCGCCTGGGCGGTGCCGCGCGATGTCGGCCGCGTGCGCGGCGATCTTGTAGGCGATCATGCCGTCCTTCACGTCTTTCTCGTTGGGCAGGCCGAGGTGCTCCTTGGGCGTGACGTAGCACAACATCGAAGCGCCGTGCCATCCGATCAAAGCCGCGCCGATCGCGCTGGTGATGTGGTCGTAGCCGGGCGCGATATCGGTCACCAGCGGGCCGAGCGTGTAGAAGGGAGCGCCGAAGCAGTACTCCACTTCTTTGTCGACCTGCTCCTTGATTTTGTCGAGCGGCACGTGGCCTGGACCTTCGATCATCACCTGCACATCGCTCTGCCACGCTTTGGCTGTCAACTCGCCCAACGTCTTCAGCTCCGCAAACTGCGCCTCGTCCGAAGCGTCTGCCACCGATCCCGGCCGCAGCCCGTCTCCGAGCGAGAAGCTCACGTCGTGCTTCGCCATCACCTTCACGATGCGGTCGAAATGCTCGTAGAGGAAATTCTGCTTGTGGTGGTGCGTCATCCATTGCGCCAGGATCGCGCCCCCGCGGCTGACAATTCCCGTGATCCGCTTCGCTACCATCGGCACGTACTGGATGAGCACGCCAGCATGGACCGTGAAGTAATCCACGCCCTGTGCGGCCTGCTCCTCGATCACCTCGAGATACACGTCGATATTCAGATCCTCGACTCGTTTGACGCGCGCCAGCGCCTCGTAGATCGGGACGGTTCCAATGGGTACCGGCGAGTGGCGCAGGATGGTCTCACGAATTTCCGGAATGTCACCGCCGGTCGACAGGTCCATCACTGTGTCCGCGCCGTGTTGGATCGCCATGTGCAGCTTGCGCAGCTCTTCGTCGATGTTCGAGGTGATGGCCGAGTTGCCGATGTTGGCGTTCACCTTGCAGCGGGTCGCGATGCCGATGCCCATCGGCTCCAGTTCCGGGTGGTTCACGTTGGCCGGAATGATGAGCCGTCCCGCGGCAATCTCGTTGCGCACCAGCTCCAGGGGCAGCTTCTCGCGTTCCGCCACGTAGGCCATTTCCTCGGTGGCCAGACCCTTCCTTGCAAAATGCATCTGCGACAGGTTGGTGTCGCCGGTCCTGGCGGCTTCGGCTTTGCGGCGGACGATCCAGTCGGCTCTTGGCTTCAGGATTTCAAGGGTGGGATTGGAAGCAGGCGTCGTTGTTGCCATCGTTTCACCTCGTCAGGGCTGGAGTCGCATTGCGGTTGGTGATGTGGGCGGAAGACCAAAAGAAAATTATAGATGGCGCGGAGCCAGGGCATTGGGAGCGTGCGGCGACTGGCGCCGCGGCGGAGAGGCGCAGGCGTGCCTATCCCCCTCCCCCGGGTTGCCGGAGTGGTGATCCACAGGGCCTTGACAAGTTTGAGGAAAAGGCCGGATAAGACGAAAGCGTTTAGAGTTTGGGGTTTAGAGTTCAGGTCTGGCTCATCGTACGGGCTCGCCGCCTCAGAGAGGTGTACCGCCAAAAAAAAGACCGAGGGTCTGGAGGAAAGACCCTCGGTTTGCCGGTCCAGTTCCGGGGGAAGACTCGAAGAACCTGTTCGTTGTGCCTGCAGTCCGTGCCTACAGGCTGTTGCCGACACTGTTGAAGGCGTTCGAAATTTGGTTAGCGAGAGAGCCCATGGACAAGATCGCTCCAAGGGCAATTAAGGCAGCAATTAACGCATACTCGATGAGGTCCTGTCCGGACTCATCGCGTATTAGGGCCGCGAACCGAGGTCTCATTCAGCTTTCTCCTGACATGAGGCCCCACGAGTTTTGTCGATGCCCCAATCGTGGGGCTTTTGTGAGACTGATGGCCCATTGGACCCCGAAACAGTGAAGGGAGCAATGACTCGCCTGGGTAATTACGGCAGAGAGTTTGCCCTGGCTTATGATCTTCTCAAGGCTGACGGGGAGTTACTGGAGTTAGGAAGGATCTATCCGTGAGACAGGCTGACGAGCAGAAATCCGGGAATGAGCAGGGAACTCAGCCTACCATCCGTTCCATCTCAGTCGGCCGCAAAATGACGATGGAAGCACCGTGCCGGGTGATCAGTTCATCGCGCTCAAACTGGTTCAGGAGGCGCGTAACCGTCTCGCGCGAGGTGCCAGCCATGTTGGCCAGTTCCTCATGCGTCAGGGCCATAGTAAAACGAAGCTCTGGCTTACCGCAGGAACCGGTACGGGCCCAGTCCAGCAGCAGCTGCGCCAGCCGGCCGGCAGCCGAACCGGAAAGAGCGAGGCGTCGCGCGTCGAGAAACACCTCGTGATATTCGCGGGCGATGACCTGAGCGGCATGGCGGCTGACATCGCCGTATTGATTGAGGAATTCCAGAAAATCGCGGCGCCGCACGCTGCGCACCTGGCAGGGCTCCAGAGTCTCGGCGGTGACTTCGTAGGGCAGGTCGTTCAGGGTCGCGGTGAGGCCGAGCACGTCACCGGGAACCGCGATCTTCAAAATCATGGTGCGGCCGTCGCGGGAAGTTGCAGCCAGCTTGATCTGCCCGCTGCACACCACGAAGATGCCCTGCGCGCGCTGTCCTTCCTCAAACACGATCGAGCGGCTGGGATAGGAAATCTGCATGGCAATCTCGTCGAAGCGGTCGATGGCATCGTCGGGGAGGTTGCAGAAAAGCCGTTCTGCACGGTCGGTGCACTGCGCGCAGCGATCGGGAACGTGCCGCGCTGCCGAGGAGTTGCCGTTTTTGCCAGAATTCGCCATTTAGCTCCAGCTCTCTGCCGCTTCGCGCATGTGGGGCAGCCCGATTCCTTTGCTCCTGGAAGGCCGCACTTGTTGTCCTGGCGGCCTCCAGGTCTCGACGGAAAACTGCCGGACGCAGGTGTCGCACAGCCAGATGATGACTCCCCGCCGAACATGCTGGCCTTCACCTGCATTGCCGGATGCGCCGAGGAAATCGACGTTGTAGATTCCGCCGCTCCGCAGGTAGAGAGCCTGGGCACCGCACGCTGGATTGGCACACGTCATGGATCGCTCCGAGACTGCATCTGCGCTACTCAACCAAAAACAACAGGGCCTGCGTGTTCCTTCTCTTCTGCTTTTTCTTCATCCAGCACCGGGTTCACGCGCAGCGAGATAACCGGGCACGGCGCCGAAACCAGAATCTTGTATGCAGCCGGCTCAGTTCCTGGCAGCCAGCTGTGCGCCGGCGCATGCACGCCCAGCACGATCAGTCCGGCCTGGGTCTCCTGAGCAACCGACAGAATCTCCTGCACCACGTTGCCCATTGCGATCTTTACCTGCACGCGCGTCCACGCGTGGGCCTCTTCAGGAATGAGCCTTTCGAGTTCCTCCGTCGCTCTGGCGACGGCTACTCCAGCGTCTTTGGCGACCGAGGGGCTGGGCATGATCACGTGGAGCAGCGTCACCTGTGCGCCAAACTGCTCGCCCAAACTGATGGAAAGCGCCGCGCTGCTTTCATGCATTCCGGCCAGCGAAACCGGATGGAGGATTGTCGTTGGGATCTCGGTGGATCTACGGTGGGCGCGTGGTCCGACGGTGCATACCGGGATGTCGACAGTTTCCAGCAGCTGACGAGCGACCGAGCCGAGAATAAATTTTTTCAGGCCGCGGCGTCCGTGGGTTCCCAGAATGAGGCGCCCGGCACTCGTATTCTTCACGATCTCCGCAATGACATCGGGAACGAATCCGTGACGGACGGCGGCTGTGCACTCGACGCCCTGCGCGCGGACCTCGCGTGCCAGACCGTCGAGCAGCAGGCGCGCGTCCCGATCCATGCGGAGCGGATCGTAGTACGGCACCGCGCCGGTCTCTACGGGCATCGATTCATGGGGGAGAACGGCATGAACCAGAATCAGGGAAGCGGCACCAGCTTTGGCCTGAGCAATGGCGGGCGGGAGCAGATACTCTGTGTCGGTCAGGTCGGTAGCAACAACAATCTTGCCCGGCGCGGCAAAGGCGGATCCGATTTGTTCCTGCGGGAGGGTCATGACGTCACCTCGCAGCGTTGGGAGCGCTGGATGACCCTAGTTTCGGAGGGCGCCGGGGGAGCGGCTGTGTTCCAGCGCACACGCAGATGTGACGAAGATCACATTGTTCCTCGGCCAGCCGCTGAGCGATTGCAAAGACTGAAAAATGCCTTATTTTCAATTGGCTGGAATCACCGGTCGATCGGGTGCGCGTCCTGAATTCCCGTTTCGATCTCAAATGTTTCGGCGTTTGACCCGCCCCACAACGGTTGTTAACATAACAGTGCGGGGTGGAGCAGCCTGGTAGCTCGTTGGGCTCATAACCCAAAGGTCGGTGGTTCAAATCCACCCCCCGCAACCAGGAACGCCTCCCGAGCAACTCCGAGGCTCAGGCACACAGCTACGGTCGAGGTGTTTCTGATGTCGCCTAACGGTTAACCACTCAAAAAATGGGCCCTTGGGGAAGCGACTGAGGATGCGGAGAGTGTTCCGCCCGCCAAAATGCCTATCGTTTGCGTCGCACGTTTGCCGTTGACATCGCCGTGACGGCTGCCTCGACCACTTCCAGCCGGGCGCGCAACTCGCGGTTCTCCGCACGCACACTCGCTATCTCTCTGCGCAGTTCGTCTGCAATCGCCCCCGAGGGTCCATGGGTGCGGGAGCGTGCCCATTCGTCCAGTTCTTCCGGGATTGCGAACACGGCACGAGGGGAGGCCGCTGGCGGGCGGCGCACCGGCAGGCCGGCTTCCCGCTCCCATCGCTGCACCGTGCGAACACCTTTGCCGAGATACAGTCCAATTTCCTTCCACGACGAGAGCATCTTCGGCATTTGGGGCGAGCGACCATTTTCGTGGTTTTACTGCCGCGGTTCCGATCAGACAATCGAGATGGCCCGATCGGTTGGCCGCAGCAGTGGCGAACCCCGCAGCGTGTTCCGGGGCTGCCAGGTCATGTATCTGCTCGTAAGCAAACCATGTTTCGAGGTTAGACCTCCGCTATGCGCGAATCTATTGGACCACCGTAGAAGAGACTTCACCTTGGTGAATATGGGGTAGACGTTCGGCCAGGAGGTGAGGTGAGTGATTCGAGACAAGTTATAGGTTCGGCCAGGATCTCTTTGTCCTGATCCCAATCCTCTCGGCCATTCTCACCAGATCGGCCAAAGACTGAGCTCCCATCTTGCGGGTTAACTGGCTGCGATGGACCTTGACCGTTGCTTCACTCCTCCCGATTGAGGCTGCGATCTGCTTATTGAGCAGGCCGGAGACGACCATCGGCAGAATTTCGCGTTCGCGCGGGGTGAGTGACTCGAACCGCTCCCGCAGCGATTGAACATCTGCCTCACTCTCCCGACGGAGCCGGTCCCGTTTGAGCGCGAGCTGAATCGCATCCAGCAGATCCTGATCTCGGAATGGCTTTGTCAGAAACTCGACTGCACCGGCTTTCATCGCCCGTACGCTCATTGGAATATCGCCATACGAGGTGATGAAGATGAGCGGGACGTGAATACCAGCCGACGTCAGTTCACGCTGCAGATCGAGTCCGCTCATTCCAGGTAACCGGACGTCGAGGACAACGCAGCTGGGGACATCCGGACGGGGGGCGGCAAGAAACTCCCGGGCAGACCCAAATAGCTCAACGTGCAGACCGACCGACCCGAGCACGCGCTGAATTGCCCGACGCAGGGATGCATCGTCGTCGATCACAAAAACAAGGCCTGAGTGATCGTTCATCAGAGTTCTCCGGTCGCCTGAGAGAACGCAAATTCAAAGATCGCACCCTCCGAACCTGGAATGTAGGAAAGGCGGCCCCCATGTGCCTCGACGATCGAGCGGCTAATCGACAAGCCAAGACCCATACCCCCCGAC
Organism: uncultured Acidobacteriaceae bacterium; assembly: GCA_963788905.1. GTDB lineage: Bacteria > Acidobacteriota > Terriglobia > Terriglobales > Acidobacteriaceae > Palsa-343. Next base: position 70,498 of record CAWBIO010000005.1, on the reverse strand, counting down.
TTGGTCGTGAAGAAAGGCTCGAAAAGCCGGTCGGATACATCTGGAGGAAGGCCTGGGCCTGAATCCTTAATCCGGACCACGATTGCTTCGGATTCTGCCTCAGATCTGATCACGATCTTCCGTTGCCGCTCGGGAACCGACCGCAACGCTTCGATGCTGTTCAATCAGGACATTCATAAAGGCCTGGTGGAGCTGCACGCGGTCCGCGTGAACCGGGCTTGATTGCTCCGCCAGTTGCAGCTGTATATCAATTCGGTTCTGATCCGCTTCAGCACGGAGGAACTGGAGCACCTCATGGATAACTTCGTTTACGTCCACCGGGGCCCGTTCGGGTGGCTCTTTCATCAGCAGGTTACGAACGCGGGAGATGATGGAATTCGTGCGATTCCCGTCATCCACGATTTCCTGAATAGCCTGGCGTACCTCCTTCAGGTCGGGCCTGGCTGTCGCGAGCTGACTCAACGAGTAGTTTGCGTTCGTGATGATCGCAGCCAGAGGCTGTTTGATTTCGTGGGAGATTGAGGCCGTCAGCTCGGCCATCAGCGTCAGCCTGACGGTATTCGCGAGATCCACCTTGCCCTGCGCCACGGCCAGTTGAAGATTCTGTTCGGAAAATCGGCGGTCTACAAGGCATGAGACGATCGTGACCGCAAGCAGCAGCAATATAACGACGGCAATGCCCAGCGTGCCGAGTGTCGAAACATAGACGGTATGTGCTGCCACCAGGTGAGATGATGGCGCGGCCCTGAAGGTAGCGGAGGCCATACCTGTGTAGTGCATGCAAGCAATCGCAATCCCCATCAGCACAGCCGCTCCGAGTCGGCTCCAGGTAGTCTGGAGCGGCTCGTCCCGAAAGTAATAGCCAAACCACATGCCGCTCGTGGCAAAGAGGATTCCGAGAGCAACCGACGCAACCACGATGATCGGGTTCAGCGTGTAAGTCGCGTCCATACGCATGGCCTGCATGCCCATATAATGCAGCCCGGCCACGCCTGAGCCGAGGACCGTGCCGCTAATCAGCGCATACCGCGATCGCGATCCCATGCGTTTCCAGGTGACGACATAAAGAGCCGCAGCCGAAGCCGTAATGCCGATGAGCAGTGCCGCTACCACCGTGGGCCAGTAGTAGAACGTGGGCATGGGTAGATGGAAAGCAAGCATTCCGACGAAATGCATCGTCCAGATCCCACTCCCCATCGAAACGGCTCCACCAGCCAGCCACGCTGCCCGAATCATCGTTCGTTTCGAAATGACTCGGTCGACAAGGTCGAGGGCCGCGTACGAAGCAGCAATTGCTATGAGAACGGAAAGCCCGACCTGGAGGGGATCATAGGAGGATGACATCACCGCAGCTGCAGGCGTTGTCATCAGGATCTCCAGTCAGGGCATAGGGGGAGCACACCACCCGGTGGCACATGATAGACCTGCAACTTTAGACCCAGGCCCTCATCATCGGCAAGGGCCAGGTTCATGATTAACGCAGTAATTCACAGGGCCTGGACTATACCCGGTGAGGACGGAGTTTAATCAGTTAGGGCCGCAGATGAACCCTTATGAATGCGGATGACGTACAGTGTTTTTCTATCGGCGTTCATCCGCGTTCATCGGCACCCACTGGATTCGCCCTGGAATGACCACGAGATGCGAAAAGGATTTACGAGAAAACCGCAGGCGGACGAGCCCGCGACGCGAGGCAAGAACTACATAACGCGGGGCGGGCTGCAGCGCCTCAAAGACGAGCACCGGTTTCTGCTCACCCGGGAACGCCCGGCCGTGACGGAGGTGGTGGCGTGGGCTGCCAGCAACGGCGATCGCAGTGAAAACGCCGACTATCAGTACAGCAAGCGGCGGCTGCGGCAGATCGATGGGCGGATTCGCTTTCTTACCAAGCGAATCGATGCCGCGGAGGTGGTGGACCCGGAAGCTCCGAGAACGGGGCAGGCGGCGACGAGGGCATTCTTTGGAGCGACCGTGCGCTATGCCAATGCCGCGGGAGCGGAGCGAGTGGTGAGCATCGTAGGCACCGACGAAATCGATCTCAACCGCAACCACGTCAGTTGGGTGTCACCTCTGGGGCGCGCGTTGATGAAGTCGGCAGCGGGTGACAGCGTAGTCCTTCAATTGCCGGGCGGTACAGAATACCTGACCGTGCTGGAAGTGAGTTACGAGCGCATTTCTGTGGAACCGTTCCGTGAACCACCTGGATCCGAGGCTTCGGCAAAGGGACTCCCTCGGGGACGCTAATCCACCTGACGAAAAAGAGGCGAAACGCGATGTTGCTGCAGCGTGGCGACGGTCACTTCAAGCGCGCCGTCCTTCTGTTCGAGGCGGAAGCGGACGGCCGCCGGCAGGTCTTCGGGTTGGGTTTGCAAAGGCATGTGGAATGGGATGCAAAACCCCCGCTCCATGGAAGACACCAACGAAACCCTTTACCCTGCCTGCTCCAGCCTGTAGGCTGTTGGGTAGATTGGTCGAGCTCGTTCCATCCATACTTTCTGCGGATTTCGCCCGCCTGGCGGACGAAGTTGCCGCGGCCGAGCGCGGCGGCGGCAGTGTCATCCACGTCGACGTGATGGACGGCCACTTCGTCCCGAACATCACCGTCGGCCCGCCCATCGTGGCGTCTCTCCGCAAACACACCAGGCTACCGCTCGACTGTCATCTGATGATCGAGAATCCTGATGAGTTCATTCCTGCCTTTGCCGAGGCCGGGGCGAACTGGGTGAGCGTTCACTACGAGGTCTGCCGCCATCTCCATCGCACCCTCGAACACATTGCGCAGCACAAGATGCAGCCGGCTGTGGTCATCAATCCGCATACCGAGGTCGACCTGCTCATCCCGATCCTCGGCATGGTCCACCACGTGCTGGTGATGAGTGTGAATCCGGGGTTCGGCGGTCAGCGGTTCATCCCCTACTCTCTCAACAAGATTCGCCGCCTCAAAGAACTTCGACGGGAGCTGGGCCTCAGCTATAGGATTGAGGTGGACGGTGGTGTGGCTCACGACACGGTGGCCAGCATCGTCGAAGCGGGAGCCGAGTTGCTGGTAGCCGGCAATGCGGTTTTCGGCAACGGGCATGCCGAGCGGGATGCCCGCAGCCTGCTCGACGCAGCGCAACGGGCGGCCAGCATCGCCGCAGCATAGGGTTTTGCCGGTTCGGGGTCATCGCAGACCGTCCCGCACCGGGAGCATGAGGAACGGGGGCGTCTGCGATCATTGAGGTGTTATGAACAGGTTGGTCCTTCGGATTTCGGCAGTTTGTCTGGGCATGGCGATCGCGTGCTCCTCCCCGTCCGCCTTTGCCGCCAAAAAGCAGAAGAAAAAGAAGAATGTTGACCTGAGCGCCAACCCGCTGGGCAACGTTCAGTCGAAGCAGCCTGACAAAGAGCTTTACGACAAGGCCATGCTTGCCATGAAGAAAGGCAAGTTCGACGTGGCCCGCCTCGATCTGCAAACCCTGCTCAATACCTATCCCGATTCCGAATACGACATGCGCGCCAAGCTGGCGGTCGGCGACACATGGTTCAAAGAGGGTGGTTCTGCGGCCCTGACTCAGGCGGAATCCGAATACAAGGATTTCATCACTTTCTTCCCTAATACGCCGGAGGCTGCCGAGGCGCAGATGAAGGTCGGCGACATCTACTTCCAGCAGATGGAGAAGCCGGACCGCGACCCGCAAAACGCCGTCCACGCCGAGCAGGAATACCGCACCATGTTGGAGCAGTTTCCCGACTCGCCGCTGATCCCGCGCGCGAAGCAGCGCCTGCGCGAGGTGCAGGAGGTTCTGGCGCAGCGCCAGTTTGAGGTGGGCGAGTTCTACGCCTCGCGCGAGCAGTGGGCAGCCTCGATTGCGCGCCTGCAGACCGTGGCCGACAGCTATCCGCTCTTCAGCCACAACGACCAGGCGCTGATCACCATTGGCGACGCCTACGCGCAGGAAGCTCAGGTGATGTCGCGCGCCAATATTCCGCCGAAGGCCAAAGCGGAGCTGGTGAACTATTTCGATGGTCGCGCAGCAGCCTCCTGGTCGCGGGTGGTTACGCGGTATCCTCTGGCTCCGCATGTTGAAGACGCCAAAGATCGCCTGATCGCAATGGGCAAGCCTATTCCCGATCCCAGTCCCCAGGCCCTTGCGGAGAGCCAGGCTGAGGAAGACAGCCGCGTGAACGTGAAGCTTGGCACCCGCACGCTTCAGCTGCTGGGCCGCGGCCCCAACACCGTGAAAGCCGCGCGCGTCGGCGAGCCTTCGCTCAGCAGCGCGCCGCCTGTGATGGCGCCCGACGTGGTTCATGAAAGCCAGCTGGCCTGGGATCAGGCGCGCACTGGCCAACCCATCACCGGCAAGCCTTCTCCGGCTGGCGAAACGCCGCAGAACGCCGCCATTCAGGCGGGAACAGCGCCGCCCACCAGCGACCAGCCCGCGCAGAAATCCACCTTTGAAGAGGTGCCCGACGCCACAGGAACTCCGGGGAGCACCGTCACCGTTCAGGTGCCGAGCGAAGGCGCGACCGCCGGGGGCGGATCGACGGCTCTGTCGCCCGCCGGTGGGGCTCCGGCTGCCGAGGGCGGAAATCCGGCCGCTGCGGAGGGAACGCCTGCCAATGGAGCTGCGCCTGCCGCTGAGCTGCACAGCAACTCCGAACCATTGGTGAAGCCTGCAGGCCCGGCCAATAACCAGCCGCTGCCCGCCGTCGACAAGCCCGCTGAAGCGCCGCGGCAGATTAATCAGGTTCCCGCAGGCGGCAACAGCGCCCAGGTACAAACCGGCGCCAACGCCAGCGGCAAGCCCACTAAGAAAAATAAGAAGGCGCCCTACGACAAGAAGGACGAGTCTTCCAGCAAGCACAAGAAGAAGGAAGGCCTGGATAAGCTGAATCCGTTCTGAGCGCCGGCAGCTGGTGATCCGGAGAGGCCGCCTGTTGGCGGCCTTTCTGTTGCGCTGTGTGAGTTGGTCGCGTCGCGCACCGAGAATCCAAAACGTTATATCGTGAAAAAGGAATGCCCCAGCAAGCTGGAAACGCGATCGAGAGCGGCCCGGAGATGAACGAAGACACGAATCCCGCTCGCCGCGAGTTGCCCAAAGCCTATGATCCCGCGGCCATCGAGGGCCGCTGGGCGAAGTACTGGGTCGAGGAACGGCTGTTTGAAGTTAGAACACCGCCTCGCGGCACATCAGCCCCTCGTGCCTTTACCGTTCTGCTGCCCCCGCCCAACGTCACCGGCAATCTGCACATGGGGCACATGTTCGAGCATACGGAGACGGACATCCTCGTCCGCTGGCATCGCATGCGCGGTGAAACCACGCTGTGGGTTCCGGGGACCGATCATGCCGGGATCGCCACGCAGATGCTGGTTGAGCGTCAGCTGGCGGCTGAAGGGACGTCACGCCAGGCATTGGGACGTGAAGCCTTCGTCGAGCGCGTGTGGGAGTGGCGTCGGCATTACGGCGGCGCGATTCTTGCCTCGATGAAACGCATCGGCGACACCGTTGACTGGTCGCGCGAGTACTTCACGATGGACGAGCGGCTTTCGGTCGCGGTGCGCGAAGCATTTGTCCGCCTCTATGAAGACGGTCTCATCTATCGCGGCGCATACATCGTGAACTGGTGCCCGCGCTGCCAGACGGCCATCAGCGACCTCGAGGTGGCGCACGAAGAGCAACAGGGCAAGCTGTGGGAGATTCGATATCCGATTGTTGGCTTGCCGGGCGAATTCCTGACCGTCGCCACGACGCGTCCTGAAACGATGCTCGGCGACGTTGCCGTGGCCGTGAATCCACTCGACGACCGCTATACAAAGCTCATCGGCAAGACGCTGAAGCTACCCCTTACCGGCCGCGAAATCCCCGTTATCGCCGATGAGTGGGTGAAGTCGGACTTCGGCACGGGCGCCGTGAAGGTGACGCCGGCGCATGATGAGAACGACTTCGCGATCGGCCAGCGGCATAAGCTGCCGGCGATTTCTGTGATGGACGAGACGGCGCACATGAACGCCGAGGCTGGTCCGGCTTATGCAGGCCTCGACCGCTACGACGCGCGCAAAAAGGTTCTTGGAGACCTGGAAGCGCAGGGTCTGCTGGGCCAGGTGCGCGATCACGTCAACTCCATCGGCAAGTGCGCCCGCTGCCAGACCATCGTCGAGCCGCGGCTTTCCACGCAGTGGTTCGTCGCCGTCAACAAGCAGCCGAAGAACGGCGGTGACTCGATGGCCGAGCTGGCGAGAAAAGTCGTTCGCGAAGAAACGCCCGGCGATCCCAGGTCCAAACCGCTGCGCTACACCCCGGAGAATTACGAGAAGATTTATCTCGAGTGGATGAACAACATCTACGACTGGTGTATTTCGCGCCAGCTCTGGTGGGGGCATCGCATTCCCGCGTGGCACTGCGCCACATGTCAGCAGATCACTGTCGCTCGCCAGGATCCCACGCACTGCGCACATTGCGGCAGCGAGCAGATCACCCAGGAAACCGACGTGCTTGATACGTGGTTCTCGTCGGGCCTGCTGCCAGTGACGGTGTTCGGATGGCCGCCGCCCGCAGGGCAGTCGACGCCGGATCTGGACGCTTTCTATCCGACGTCGCTGCTGGTCACCGGTTTCGACATTCTGTTTTTCTGGGTTGCTCGCATGATCATGCTCGGTTGCTACTTTAGCCAGAGTGTGCCAATGGCGGACGGCTCGAAGCGCGCATTCAAAGAGACGGTGCCTTTCCGCGAGGTGTACATCCACGCGCTGGTGCGCGACGCAGACCGCCAGAAGATGTCGAAGACCAAAGGCAACGTCATTGATCCCGTCGAGATTGTCGAGAAGTACGGGACCGACGCGGTTCGCTTCACGCTGGCGTCGATGGCCTCACCCGGAACTGACATCGCCTTCAGCGAAGGGCGCACCGAAGGCTACCGCGCGTTTGCCAACAAGATCTGGAACGCCGCGCGGTTCATCTTTATGAATGTGGAGCGCGCCCAGGAAGCTGGAATCGAAGCGGGGAGCGCCGCGCTCGGTCAGGCCCCGGCTGTTTCCGCAGACGCCCCGCTCGAAGCGCGCTGGATTGTAGCGCGCCTGAACTCGGTTGCCGCTGAAATCAATGCGGCGTTCGCCGATTACCGCTTCGATGAGGCGGCCAGCCTCGTCTACCAGTTTTTCTGGGGCGATTTCTGTGACTGGTATCTGGAAATCGTCAAGCTGCGGCTCGACTTTTCCGAATCGGCGGAAAAATCGACAACAAAAGCCGCACTGACCACGCTCCTGCAGGTTTTCGAGTCCGCGCTGCGGCTGCTCTCGCCTTTTATGCCGTTCCTCACCGAGGAGCTGTGGCACGCGCTCTACGGGGACGAGCCACCGGCAAAATCGATTGCTCTGACTCGCTATCCGCAGGGAACATCGCCTTCAGATGACGCTGCAGAAGCCACTTTCACCAGTCTGCAGGAGCTCATCGTTTCGGTGCGCGCGCTGCGCAAAGATCTGGGTGTGGAAGAAAAAGCCAGTGTTCCGATTCGCGTTCGCGCCCAGCGCGACGAATTTGCTTTCTCTGAAAATCTCGACATTATTCAGCGTTTGGCGCGGGTCTCCGAATTCGAATCCGTGAGTGCGATCCCTGAAGGAGCAGCCATGCGCTCCACGCCACAGTTTGACGTTCAGGTGGTTTATGAAAAGACCATCGACGTCGCAGCTGAGCGGGAGCGCCTGACGAAAGAGCTGGCCAAACACGAAAAGGCTCTCGCTTCCGCTGAACGCCAGCTTTCTAATCCGTCGTTCCTCGAGAAGGCGCCGCCGCACATCGTCGATGGGCTGCGCCGGACCGAGACCGACAACCGTCTGCTGATCGAGAAAACCCGCAAGGCGCTCGAGGACCTCCACTAATCATGGACTGGAAAAGCCGCCGCATCGAGGCGATTCTCGAACAGGCCCTCACTGAGGACAAGGCCACCAGCGACGTCACCACCGCGCTGACGATCGACCCGTCATTGCGCGCGGCGGCCACCATTATTGCCAAAGAGGAATGCGTTCTCTCCGGCCTCGGCTCCATCCCGCGCTTCCTCGACATTTTCGCGCGGCTCGACGGGAAATCCAGTGGGCGCTACGAGGTCATCAGCCATCCTGAAATCTTCGACGGCGTGCGCGTTCGCAAAGGTCAGGCGGTCGCCGTCATTCGTCACAATGCCCGTGTCATATTGGGCTGCGAGCGCGTCATCCTCAACCTGATGCAGCGTCTCAGCGGCATCGCGACGCTCACGCGCCGTTACGTTGACGCGGTCGACGACACCGGCGCGAAAATTCTCGATACGCGCAAGACCGTCCCTGGTCTGCGCATTCTTGATAAGTACGCGGTGCGCTGCGGCGGCGGCGAGAATCATCGCCTCGATCTCTCCGATGGAATACTCATCAAGAACAACCACATCACCCTCGGGGGTGGCATCGAAAAAGTCCTTGAGCGCGCGAAGGAACGCCGCAAGGCTGGTCAGATGATCGCCATCGAAGTCCGCAATCAGCATGAGCTGGAGCTCGCGCTCGATCATGGTGTGGAGTCGCTGTTGCTCGACAATATGACGCCCGCCGACGTGAAGAAGTGCGTCGAGCTCGTCCGCGAGCGCGGTCTCAGTATCCCCATCGAAGCCTCCGGAGGCATTACCCTCGATAACGTTCGCAAATACGCTCTCGCCGGACCGGACTACATCTCCGTCGGCGCGCTGACCCATTCCGCCGTCGCGGTCGATCTCTCCATGCGCATCACTGCGGAGATTTACTGAATGCCGATCCCGACCGCCGCGCAAAGTCCGGCGGCCCTGGCCGTGGACGACCCCTTCGATCTTCCCGCCCTCAACGCTGCTCTCGCGGGTACGCGCTTTGCCGGACATCTGCACTTTTTCCCGTCCGTCTCTTCGACCAACACCTATGCCATGGAGCAGGCTGGCTCTGGCGCGCCCGATGGCAGCGTTTATTTCTCCGACGAACAGACCGCAGGCCGCGGACGAGGCGCGCACGCCTGGACCTCGCCGCCGGGCTCCGGCCTCTACGTCAGCGTCCTCCTTCGCCCACATATCGCCCCCGCCGACATACTCTGGCTTTCTCTTGCCGCCGGCCTCGCTGTACGCAGCGCGATTGGAAGTGTCACTGCTCTGGAACCCGATCTTCGCTGGCCCAACGATTTGCTTTTCGGGCGCCGCAAATTCTGCGGCATCCTCACAGAACTGAACGCGGAAGTTACTCGCGTAAAACACGTAGTGATCGGCGTGGGCATCAATGTCCACCAGCAGTATTTCCCTGACGAGCTTCGCCCGATCGCCACTTCACTTTTCATGGAAACAGGGCGCAATTGGCCGCGCCAGGATTTGCTGCTCGCACTGTTACATTCTCTTGACCGCGAAGTTGCCGCTCTGACCACATCTCCTTTCTCTGTTCCCATCCAAAGCATCCGCGAACGCCTTGAGCGGAGTTCCTCCTGGATTCGCAACAAGCGTGTGCGTATCGACGAAGGTGAAGGCGTCGCCGGCGTCACGGAAGGCCTCGACTCGCGTGGATTCCTGCTCGTCCGCACAGCCGATGGGGTTCGCACCGTGCTTTCCGGGGGCGTCCGCGAAGCCTGAGCGTAGAATCAAAGCCGTCCAATCTGACGAATACAATCCAGCTATGCTGCTCGTCCTCAATGTCAACAACACCAACACCGTGATCGCCCTTTACGCGCTCACTGCGGAAGGGCGCACCGGCGATCTGCGCGCGACCTGGAGGATCAGTACCCGCCAATCGCAAACCGCCGACGAATACGGCATCCTTGTCCGCAGCCTGCTGCAACACGAGAACGTCGCTTCCGATGCGATCCGCGGCATCGTCATCGCCTCGGTCGTGCCCCCCATCGACTGGATCCTTCGCCAGTTCTGCGAGCGCTACTTCAACCAGAAGCCGCTGTTCATCGAGCCCGGTGTCAAGACCGGCCTGCCCATCCTGACTGACAACCCCGGCGAGGTGGGCGCCGACCGCGTCGCTAATTGTGTCGGCGCATTCCATAAGTATGGAGGGCCAACCATCGTCGTTGATTTCGGCACGGCGACCAACTTTGACGTGGTTTCGAAGAAGGGCGAATTCCTCGGCGGCGCCATCGCGCCGGGGCTCAACGTTTCTGCGGAAGCTCTCTTCGCCCGCGCCGCTCGCCTGCCGCGGGTGGAAATTCGCCGCCCCGCGAAAATCATCGGGACCAACACGGTCGACAACCTGCAGATCGGCCTCTTCTGGGGCCACATCGGACTGGTTGATTCCATTCTCGAGCGCATGATTGCCGAACTTGGCCCCGAAACTAAATGCGTTGCCACCGGCGGCCTCGCGCACCTGATCGCGCGCGAATCGAAGTATATCTCCGAAGTCAACGACCGCCTTACCCTCGAGGGTCTGCGCCTGATTTACGATCGCAACCGCACCGCCCGCGCTACAGTTCACTCCGAGCCGGCTCGCACCCACAGCGCATAACGCCGTGGAAAACTACTACAACTACTTCACTGAGATTGAAGAACACTTCCAGCGCCGCCGTGGCTCTATTCTTCTGCTTTCCACGCTGGACTGGGCGCTCATCGACACCTGGCGCGAAGCTGGCATTCCTCTGGAGGCTGTGCTGCGTGGTATTGACACCGCCTTTGACCGTTACGACGCGCGCAAACATCGCACGGCTCGCCGCATCAACGGCCTCGCCTGGTGTGCGCAAGAGGTGATGACCGCGGCTGAAGAGATGCGCGAGGCGTCGTTAGGAATCGCGAAGCCACAAGCCGACGCAGCCACCGCCGGCCTCGAATGGGTGCGCATCGCGGCCCACCTTACTGGCGCCGCTGCCGCATTGAAAGCCGCACCGCTCACGGGCCTTGCCGCTGACACTGCGGCAGAAATCGCCGCTCGCCTGGATGTTCTGGCTGTCCCACCGTCGACCGCACCCAACCTCGAGGATTTAGAGCGCAACCTTACCGTTCTCGAAGAGAAGTTATTCAACACCCTCATCGCCACCGCGCCAGAGGCGGAGTTGACCGCTTTGCGCGAACAGGGCGCGCAGGAGCTTGCTCCTTATCGCCGCCGAATGCAGGCTCTCCAGATTCGGCAAATCGAGCAGCAGTTTCTTCACAAGCGTCTGCTTGAAAAACACAATCTCCCACGTCTGAGCCTCTTCTATATGAGGCAGCAGTAACGGCCGTGAAGCTGCGCATCGAAAAAGAGGTCTATGGCGGATCCGGCCTGGCCCGCGCCGAGGGCAAAGCCGTCTTTGTTCCCTTCACCCTCCCCGGGGAAGAAGTCGAAGCGGCAATCGTCTCGGATAAAGGCGGGTTTGCGAACGCTGAATTGCAATCCATACTTGAGTCGAGCCCAGCGCGTGTTAAACCGCCCTGCCAGTATTTTGGCCGATGTGGCGGCTGCCATTACCAGCACGCCACCTACGCCGCCCAGGTAGAAATGAAGGTTTCCATTCTTCGCGAAACTCTGGAACGCGCCCACATCCGGGACATTCCCGAGATGGCGGCCATCACCGCGGATCCGCTGGGTTATCGCAACCGCATCCGCCTTCACATCCGGAAGAATCCGTTCGCTCTCTGTTACAAAATGCGCAATTCTCACGCCAATTTGGCAGTCACAGGCTGTCCCATCGCGGCCCCGCTGCTGCAACGCGCGATCGAAGTCCTCTCACGTAAGGGAGAATCATTCGGGTTTGGCACATCTGTAACGGAAATTGAGCTGTTTTCTTTGCCCGACAATTCCTCGGCGTTGATGTCTCTGTGGATGACCCACTCTGCGACGTCATTCATGGATCAAATGTCACAGTCCTTGCGACAAAACCTTCCGGAAATCGCCGGAATTGGCATCTTCGGCGTGGACGAATCACGCGGGCCTGGCAGATTGGCTGCGTACACCGGCGCCAATTGTCTGATGTATCCCTCGGGCAGCCGCCACTATCGCGTCAGCATGGGCTCATTCTTCCAGATCAACCGATTCCTGATCGACCCTCTGGTCCAACTCGTTACCGGCTCTGAAAAGGGCGACTCAGCCTGGGACCTCTACGCAGGCGTCGGCCTCTTTTCTGTGCCGCTCACCGATTCGTTCACGTTAGTCACCGCTGTCGAACCTTCACCCCCGGCGATTCGCGACCTCCGCGAGAACCTTCGCGGCACAAAGCATCGTATCGTCGCCTCCGACACAGCAGCTTTCCTGCGCCTCGCAATCCAGCAGCGCGCGCCTGCGCCTGATCTGGCCGTTGTCGATCCACCCCGCGTCGGCCTTGGCCTTGATGTCACCACCTCCCTCGCGAAAATTCGCCCGCGCAAGATTACTTACGTTTCCTGCGATCCCGCTACACTCAGCCGGGACCTCGCCGCCCTTGTAAAATCCGGCTATCGCCTCGAAAGAATGCATCTGCTGGACCTCTTCCCGCAGACCTATCATCTGGAGAGCGTGACACAGCTCGCGCTCGACTAAACGCTCTTGAGGCGAGGCATCGCGATGGCCTCCTCCCTCACCATTCCGCAAGCTCCCGCCGCGTCCTCACCGCGAATCGCTACACCTGGCACCGCTGCCGGATCGGCGCGACAGTTGCCCATTCCGGCCGCTCCTGCGCTCTTCATCGCAGTCGCGTTCGCTGGTGGCGTCGCAATCGCACAGTGCTTCTGGCTGCAGCCGGCACATCTCCTGTTTGCGATTGCGCTCTTATGCCTTGTGTCGATCGTCTCAGCGTTCTGCGCTCTTCGTGTCGCGCTTTTTGCGGCCGCTGTGCTCTGCGTTCTTCTGGGAGGCTTCTGCGCGGAGATTCAACCCGCCACCGCCTCCAGCACTCCTTTGGCGCGCATCGCCTTCGCAACCCCGGCCTCGACACCCGCGACGCGCCATCTCGAAATTGCGACTACACATATTTTCGACGGCGTCATCATCCGCACTACACCGCTCCGCCTCATTGAATCCTTTGCGCCCTATTCTACGGTCGTTCGCCATGAGCACAGTCAGCAAATAGACGTGCGTGTTTCCGCTGTCGATGGGCGTCCGCTTCCCGCGCCAGAAGGCCTGCGTCTCACGCTCTACGCTCCCGCAGACAAGACTTTCCCTCGCCTGGGCTGCGGGCAGAGGCTGAGCGGCCCGGCGACCCTCCATACCGAAGAGCGATTCCTCGATCCTGGCGTATGGGATGCCGGCGCGTGGCTCAGCCAGCAGGGAGTCAACGCCCTTGGCAGCGCCCATGCTGAAAATGTATCTGTAGCGGCGACAACTAGCCGCCCGCCCTTCGGATGCTGGATTCACTCCGTCCAACAGTCCGCCAGCGAGCAGCTCATGGGCCTAGCTGAGCAGCCCGGGTCGCGAAGCATCCCCCAGATTCTGCGGCTCACCCACGATGACGCGGCCATGCTCACGGCCATGCTCACGGGCGACCGCACCCTGCTCGGTCATCGCCTGCGCGTGGGATTTGAGCGCACCGGCTCCTTTCACCTGCTGGTCGTTTCCGGCATGCACCTCGCCATCTTTTCCGGTTTGGTCTTCTGGATCGCTCGCCGCCTTCGTGTCCCGCGCGTTGTCGCTTCGCTGGCCACCATCGCCCTCTCGCTCGCTTATGCGCTCTTTACTGGCTTTGGCCAGCCAGTCCAGCGTGCCTTTTGGATGGTCAGCCTCTACCTCCTTGGCCGCCTGCTGTGGCGCGACCGCCGCCCCCTCAACGCCATCGGCTTTGCCGCACTCGTCATGCTCGTCGTCAATCCCAGGGCGCTCCTTGACGCCGGTTTTCAGATGACCTTATTGTCTGTCCTTGCCGTCGCGGGCATCGCTGTCCCCGTTGCGGAGAAGACTTTTGGCCCTTACCTTCGCGCCACGCGACAACCCTGGCTTTTGCCTCTCGACCCTGGGCTGCCGCCCCGCATCGCGCAATTTCGCGTGATTCTCCGCATGCTCGCGGCGCCGTTGCGATGGATCATCGGTCCCTGGCTGGCTTTGCGATTGCTTCCACAAGCCGTCCGCCTTACCTTGCTCATCGCAGAACTTGTCACAACCTCTTTCGCCATCGAGCTCTTTCTCACACTGCCCATGGCCCTCTATTTCCACCGAGTCACCGCCGTCGCTTTGCCGGTCAACATCCTCATCGTTCCGCTGCTCGGAATCCTGTTGCCGCTTGCTCTGGTGACTCTTCTGCTTGTCGTCACAGTCCCGAAACTGGCAGCCATTCCAGTTGCCGCTGTCGCACTGTTGATCCGCGGCGCTCACGCGCTCGTTCTCCGCTTCGGATCCATGCGACTGGGTGATCTCCGGCTCGCGCCGCCCCAGCCTGCCGCCATCGCGGCCATTGTCGCCCTCACTGCCGCATCCCTATTTCTCGTTCGCCGCCGCCGTTTCCCCTTGCCTGCCTCAGCCTGCGCCCTTCTTGTCGCAGTAGCGGTTACAATCTGGCCGCGCTCTGTTCAGTACCGCATCGGCTCGCTCGAAATCTCCACGATTGACGTCGGCCAGGGCGACTCGCTGCTGGTGATCGCCCCCAATGGCAAAACGCTCCTTATCGACGCCGGGGGCATCGTGGGCGCTAATGGCCCAAATGCCACCGACCCCAATGCTCACGCCTCAAACTTCGATGTCGGCGACGACGTTGTCTCCCCTGTGCTCTGGTCGCGCGGAATCCGCCGGCTCGATGCGATTGCCATCACCCATGCCCACGCCGACCACATTGGCGGCATGCAGGCCGTCATCGCCAATTTCCGGCCGCGTGAGCTTTGGATCGGCATCAATCCTCGCTCGACTCTCTACGACGAGGTTCTCGGCACCGCTCGGTCCGCTGGTACACGCGTCATTCGTCACACTGCCGGTGACATGTTCCTGTTTGACGATGTCAAAGTCCGGGTGCTGGCCCCGGAGTCTGGCTACCATCCTGCCGCGACCCCCGGCAATAACGACTCGCTGGTGTTACAACTGCGCTACGGCAATACGACCGCGCTGCTCGAGGGCGATGCGGAATCGCCCAGCGAGGACCGCATGCTGGCCGAGGGCGATCTGCATTCCGACTTCCTCAAAGTTGGCCACCATGGCAGTCGCACGTCCACCACCCCTGATTTCCTCGCCGCCGTTTCTCCTTCGTGGGCAGCCATTTCGGTGGGTCACAGAAATTTCTACGGCCATCCCCGACCGGAGGTTCTCGACGAGCTCCAGTCCGCGCGGATCCGCACCTACCGAACCGACATGCTCGGCCTTTCGACCTTCTATTTGGATGGAAGGACCGTTGAGGCTCAGGTCTGGGCCGCTCCGGCGCCCTGATCTCAACTCTGCTTTTGTAAGGCCTCCAGCGCGTCGCAGGCCGTAACCGTGCCATTTTCCTCAGCAATGATCGCCGCCACCTCGCCCGCCCGCGCCGCATAAGCCCGATCCGAAACCAGTTTCTGGATCAGCCCTGCCGCCGGCTTCGCTTTATATTTCATCCGCCCCAGCACCTCAGCCACGCCGAGCCGCCGCACGCGCCGCGCGTTGTCCGGCTGATCGTGGCTGTAGGGCATCACCAGCATGGGCCGCCCAGCACGCAGTGCCTGAGCCGTGGTCCCGATGCCAGCCTGATGGATGATCACCGAAGCTCGCGGAAAAATCTTCGAGTAGGGTGCGTATCGCGTCACACAAATCGTTTCCGGCAACTTGCGTTTTGGCAGATTCCTGTCGTCAGCGCCAATCAGGAGCACTGCGCGCTGTCCCAGCATCTCCGCGGCCTCGGCGCTCTGCTCATAGAAATCCCCCGCATGCATCACCGCAGCCGAACCCAGCGTAAAGACGAGTGGCGCTGGCCCTTTGTCCAGGAACTGTGCGAGTTCCGGCGGCAACACTCCCTCTGAACCGCTGCCGTCATAAAACGCAAAGCCGGTGATCTTCACTCCATCCGGCCAGTCCGGCTGCGGCTCGCCCATCACTCGCGAATAGAGCGCGAGAACCAGTTGTTCTGAGTGCTTGGCGTCGAAAATCGGGTCCTTTCCGGCATCCAGACCCAGCTCACGGCGCAGCGCGTACACCGGTTCGGGCCATTTCCGGGTCACAAATCGCGCGAAGCGCGCCACCACGCGTCCCAGCGGTGGAACCTTCTCCTGCATCTTCGCCAGCGCTGGATATGGTGGCAGCACCGGCGGGTCATATCCGGAAAAAAAAGAAAACGGCGCCAGCACGTAGGAGGCCCAGGGCACTCCGGTTTTTTCCGCGACAATGGGCGCAGCATACGCCAGTTCGCCGGCTACCAGCAGATCGGCGCCGCCATCCGCTTCGACCGCGGCCAGCAAATCCGTATAGCTCTCGCGCAGGGAAGGAAAGAGAAATTTCCGCAGCCCAGTCTCCGTTCCATGCTTGACGTCGTAGATCATCGCGATCAGCCGCGTGTCATTGGGGTCCTGTTCGGGCCGCGCCGGCGCAAACCCGATTCCCAGTGGCTCGATCTTCGGCCGAAACATCTCCGGCACCGCCAGCACCGGCCGGTGTCCGCGACGCTTGAGCTCAAGTGACAGGGCGATGAGAGGATTTACATCGCCAAACGTGCCATAAGTAGAAAAAACGATTCTCATCGCATCAGGAAAACAGATTCCGCGTAGGAAAAAGCTGCTTCATAGTTTCAGAAACTTGCTTCAAACGCGTGAAAGCGCCATTCCAGGTCCCACTCCTGGCGGGCCTTTTCGCTGGCCTTCACCAGTACGGCGCACCCGCCCTCCGGCGCCGACGCGCCCAGTTGCCCACGGCAGGCTGCCACGGGCATCTCCAGCTTTTCCGGAGTTACGCGCTCCCACAAGCTCGCCCCAGGCAAGAAACTGTGCTCCATTGACGTCCGCACCATCAGCTTCAGATCGTGGTAGCTCAGAGGATACGTATCCGCGGCGCGCACATATTCGTGGGTCAGGTCGATTCTCGAGACGCCTTCGTCGTCCGTCGACAGCGCCACCGGCACGCCTGCCTTCCGATACAGCATGAACGGATGGTCGTTGCCCTTTACATTCAGGATCACGTCGTTGCTGGTCAGGTTCACTTCCACCATCACATGTCTGTCTGCCATCTCCTTCATCAGTTCCCAAGGCCGATCTTCGAAGATCACGTCCACGCCGTGCCCAATCCGTGCTGCGTGTCCCTGCTCCACGGCCATGCGGATATGGAATTTCAGCCCATCCGGCGGCACCATGTCCTCACTCAGCTCGCCCGCATGCAGCGTGATGTGAACCCCGGGATACTGCCCATGCAGATAGTCGAGCATGCGCATCTGCAACGCATAATCACGCATCGAAATATACCCATCCTCGGGCATTACATAATTAATTCCCACCACATCGGGATCAGAAGAAGCAACCTCGAACCCCAGCAGCGTCTGCGCAAAGACGCTCTCTGGCGGAAATCCTCTCAGCACCTGGTACAAAAAACGCACCGTCACTTTGCAGGCCGGTGGAGCGTCCGGCCGCCCGCAGTGCTCCATCTCATCGCGCTTCCTGAGCGCTTCGGCATATTCGGCCTTTGCGCTCGCCACGTTCGCGTAGAACGCCGCATCGGCCAGCAGCGCAGCTTTCAGTGCGGCAGGATCGCCATTCCATCCGATCTTCGCCGCCAACTGCGCCGCGGGCCGAAAGTTCGGCGTCTGCATCAGCTCCAGGTACTGCTCGTTCTGTGCCGCTGCCCGCGCCGCCACTTCGTCAATCCACTCACCCGTGAAACGCTTGTCGTCTCCGAAGCGGCCGAACGTGTCAAAGAAGTGATCGTGGCCCGATTCGCCGGTTACCGGCACAAACGTCCGCATCGAGAAGGCGTCGATCAGCTCGTCATACAAATGCTGGTCGGCGGGCGCATCCTTTGCCGGCGTCTCGCCCGCCGGACAATCCGGCGCGTGATTCTCCGCATCCATGCGCAGCTTCGCGGCGCTCACGCAGATGTTGTCTTCGCCCGCCTCGCGAATGAAAGTCTCGGCATAGATGGCGCCTCCGAGGTGGTTATGCAGGTCCGCGCCTTTCGGCATGCGATACAAGAATGCACGCAGAGCCGTCGGTCCTTCCTTCCGCGCTTCTTCAAAGGCCCTCGCCGCCCGCGCTTCACCGGGTGGGATCGTCTGAGCAGCAATTCGCAGGCAGGAAGAGGCAAGAACGCAGGCAGCCAGCACCAGACCAGCAGCACACGCGCGGCGAGTAAGGACCATGAGCTTTCAGTTTCCTCGGGGAATTTACGAGATACGGTGAGCCGTGCCCCAAGTGTATCGCGGATCGGCTTGCGTTCCGGATTGTCTCCCGGTTATCCAACGGGCCGCGCGCGTACGCGCTTATGCCAGCCGCAGCAGCAGCACAATGCCTACTGCCAGCACCAGCAACGGCAGCCAAAGATGGCTGTCAGTCAGAATTGCGCGCCGCACGGTTTCACCATCGAGCAAAGTATACTCATCCGGATCGCCTTGCCGAATGCCCTCAGCATCCAGACCATTGACCTCTGATTCGCGCCATCTGAATAACCGCGCCGCAGCCGGGCCAAGCCCTCATCGAACCTTTGGCCTGGGAATCGCATGCGCTCTCGCGGCGGGCGCATGGCTCGGCGCTGCTGAAGCTCCCGCGCGCCTTGTCGCCTCCGGCTTCTCGGCCTTCGCCATCTCCTTCTGCATGGTGTGGGGCGTCTTCCTCGCACGCTGGACCCTTCCCGTTGCTGCGAAGGGTACGCGCTCTGTGGTGTACGATCTGCGCCAGCGTCCGCACCTGATGCTGTGGGCTGTTCTCGCCGGATCGCTCTGGGCCGTCGCCAACACACTCACCATCTTCGCCATCCGCGACGTCGGCCTCTCCATCGCCTTTCCGCTCTGGAACATCAATTCCCTCATCGGAATCTTCTGGGGCTGGGCGCTCTTCCGTGAACTCCGTGGCGCCAGCGCCAAAAGCTGGGCGCGCGTCGCCGGCGGAGCGTCTGCCATCGTCATCGGCTCCGTTCTGCTGTCAGCGCTTTCGGTGCATACCATGGCCGCCAATCCGGGCCGCGCCTTCGCAGGCATCGCCGCGGCGCTGGGCGCGGGCCTCCTGTGGGGCACTATGTACGTTCCTTACCGCAAGGCTTACCTCAGCGGTCTCAACCCACT
This sequence comes from uncultured Acidobacteriaceae bacterium, assembly GCA_963788905.1. GTDB lineage: Bacteria > Acidobacteriota > Terriglobia > Terriglobales > Acidobacteriaceae > Palsa-343. The sequence continues at coordinate 51,458 of CAWBIO010000005.1, read as the reverse complement.
CTCCTTTGTGACGATCTTCACTTTTGGCGAGCTCGGCATGATGTTCCTGCTCGCCGCCCTCTTGCCCGGTGGCTTCCCGGCACTACGCAGCGACCTCGCCGCGATGCGTTCCTCCATTTTCTGGCTGCTGCTCGGCGGATTTTGCTGGGTCATCGGCGATTTGTTCCAGCAATACGCGACGAAATATGTCGGCATCAGCCGCGCCATTCCGCTTTCCAACACCAACCAGCTCTGGGGATTTGCCTGGGGCGTCCTCGTCTTTGGAGAACTTGCCGGCGCTCGTGGCCCAATGCGGCTTCTCGCGCTCGGGGCGTCCGCTCTCACCGTTGCCGGAGCCATGCTTATCGCCGGCGCCACCGTCTCCCCAGGTGAGTCCGCCTCTGAAGTTCGCGCCATCCGCCGCGAATGCGACCGCTATGGCATGGACTTCGACGCCACACTGCGGATTCATCATGGGCAAACCGTCGGGCCTGCCGTGGCCACTCGCCGTTCGCTGACCGATTACCTTATCCTCATCGTTGCTCTCGCGGTCTTCGTCGGCTTCGCAATCTACGCCCGCGTTCCGCGCGTCGCGACTAGCATTCCCTTTGCCGCCGCCCTCATCGTGATTCTCATCGCCGTTCTCGGCGGGTGTGGGTGGCTGCTGTGGAAGAGGACCCGCTTCGGGTAACGGGAGGCCATCGGCAGTGCACCTCCGCCGGCTCGATTAACATGATCTTCAGTTCTGGAAAAAACTCCTGTGCCCATCGACATTGTCGGCGTCGGACTCAACGCCACCGATACACTGATCCCCGTCTCGCCCTACCCCGTTGCTGGTTCGAAGATTGAGATCCACTCGGCCTCCGTTCTCCCGGGCGGCCAGGTAGCCAGCGCCATGATCGCCTGCCAGTCATGGGGTCTACGCGCCCGTTACATCGGCAAGCTCGGCGAAGATTCCGCCGCCGCGCTTCACGCCGATGAATTCCGCAGAGCCGGAGTAGAGACGCGTCTGCTCGCTGCACCCGGCTGTTCCAGCCATCAATCCTTCATCCTCGTTGAAGAGTCCGGCGAGCGAACCGTACTTTGGAGGCGCGACGACCGTCTCACCATCCGCCCCGACGAGCTCCGTCGCGAATGGATCACCGACGCCAGCGCGCTTCATCTCGACGGGCGCGACACCGCCGCTGCCATCGCCGCGGCATCGTGGGCCAACGATGCAGGCATTCCCGTCATTGCCGACCTCGACGATGTCTATCCTGGAGTCGAAGAGCTGATCGCCAAGGTCGACTACCTTGTCGTCAGCCGCGACATTCCCGGACGCCTCTCCCGCAAAGCAAATCTCCTAGACGCTCTCGTCGCTGTGCAGCAGCGCTTCGGCTGTTATCTCACTGCCGCTACGCTCGGTGAGGAAGGCGTGCTTGCCTGCATCGGCGGAGAGTTCTGTTATCGGCCAGCGTTTCAGGTCGCCGTGGTCGACACTACCGGCGCCGGCGACATCTTCCATGCCGGATTCATCTACGGCCTCCTTCAGTCGTGGTGTCTTGGCCAAACGCTCGACTTCGCCTGCGCAGCCGCAGCGCTCAACTGCGCGGGAACTGGCGCTCGAGGCGGCATTCGTCCGCTCGGTGAAATCCAGACCCTGATCGAGTCTGGCTCCCGACACGCATCGCTGTTCGCCGATGCTGCCGAAGATTTGTCCAGTGCATGCGGCGTGAAGCTGGACCCGCTTCGTGCCAGGCGGAAGTCACCCGCGAAACCCTGAGTTCTGGCCACGTTCACGTACAGGTTTCAGGGATTCTGAGCGGGATACAAAAGAGCCTTCGCCCGCACCTGCAAAAATGCCTCGAGCGCCGGGCGCCAGCCTTCCGCGATCCGCTCCGGATCTTCTCCTGACACAATCGCATCCAGGACCGACCGGTTGGCCAGCAGGGTATTCATTTTCTCGACCTGGAAATCCGGATAAAGATGATGAAGCGCGGAGGCGATTTCGATTCCCAGTTCCGGCGCATCCAGAACGTTGCGCTCGAGAACCAGTATCCGTACTCCGTGGCAGGCCTGCCCGCCATACGGATAAGGTTTCTGCGGACTGAAATCGACTGGCACAAAACGCACCGCCGGAAGCTGGCGCCGATTCAGATACTGAGCAAGCCCGCGAGCGTCGATCCACGGCGCGCCCACCAGCTCGAACGGCGTATCAGTTCCGCGACCAACAGAGATATTCGTCGTCTCCACCAGGCCGACGCCGGGATAAAGCGTGGCCTCTTCCAGATCGCGCAGGTTGGGCGATGGATTCACCCAACTGAGACCAGTAGAGTCGTACCAGTCGCCGCGCTGCCAGCCCTGCATCGCGACGACAGTGAGCGAAGTTTGTAACTGCAACTGTTGCTGATCAAACCGGGCGAGCTCGCCCAGGGTCATACCATGACGGACGGGAATCGAAATCGAGTTAACGTAACTCTCCGTGCCGGAATCGGAAAGTGGCCCCTGCACGAACGAGCCAGTCACCGGATCAGGCCGGTCGAGTACAACAATCTCTGTGCCCGTCTTCGCCGCAGCTTCCAGAAAGTAGCGCAACACCGCCTCATAGGTGTAGAACCGTACGCCGGCGTCCTGTAAATCGATGACGACTGCATCGAGTTTCCGGAGAGAATCGAGCGATGGCCTGCGATCCGCATCCTTTGGACCGTAGAGGCTAATCACCGGCAACCCACTGGCCGCATCGGTCCCGCCCGGCACAATGGCCTGGTCGAGTTCGCCGCCGATGCCATGCTCGGGGCTGAACAGCATGTCGAGCGTCAGTCCAGGCACAGCTTGTTGCGCGTCGTGCAGCAGGACGTCGATGGTGCGGCGTCCACCAGCATCAACGCCCGTTGTGTTCGTCAGCAGTCCCACGCGCAGTTTGTTGGCATGGCGGTGAGCTACTTCCGTCAGTTCCGCAAAGTGGTCGCTCTCCAGCACGTCGATGCCGGTCTTCACCTCGCCATTGCGCGCAGGCCAGCGCCGCATGCCGCTCATCGACTCGTTGTAGCCGGTGATATGCGCGGCAAGCGAGCCGCCATCGGGGTGAATGCCGAGCGCGATTGCCGCAGCGTCGGCGATCCTGCCGCGCAGCGCCGTGATGCTCTTCGGCCCATCAGGATGAACCGAGTTGGCCAGCACAATCACATAGGTGTCGCTCATCGGATCAATCCACAGTGACGTGCCGGTAAAGCCTGTATGGCCGAATGAGCCGACCGGCAACAACGAACCGCGATTGCTGGAGTAGGGGGAATCGATGTCCCAGCCGAAGCCGCGCAGGGATGTTCCAGTCGCCGGTTGCTCGGGCGCGACCATCTTTTCAAGCACGATGCGCGACAGAGGAAAATTGCCTGGTCGGCCAGCTAGCCGATCAAGAAGACTCTGCGCGTAGATGGCCAGATCATCGCCCATCGAGAACAATCCAGCATGTCCGGCAACGCCGCCCATGCGGCGCGAGGTCGGATCGTGTACCACGCCGCGCAGCATGGTGTCGCCCGGAAACGTATGCGACTCCTTAACTCCGGACGAAATCGGATCGTGCTCCCATTCCGTCGGCGCGATGCGTGGAATCCACGATTGCGGGGGCAGGAAACGCGTGTGCTCGAGGCCCAGCGGCTCCGTGATGAAGCGCTGCGTGTACTCATTGAGTGTCATGCCGCTGAGCTTCTCAACCAGCGCGCCAAGGACGACGAAGTTGATGTCGCTGTACACAAATTGCTCGCCGGCCGGCCGCGCGGGCTCGATCGCGAACGCGCGCCGGTAGCCTTCTTCTTTACCGCTCCACGGCTCTTCAAGCGGCAGATCCGGCGGCAAACCGGAGTAGTGCGTCAGCAACTGGCGAATCGTAATGTTCTGCTTGCCGTTCGCGCCAAAGTCGGGCAGGTACTTCGCGACGGCGTCGTTGAGCCCGATTTTTCCCTGTTCGTAAAGCTGCATCACGGCGACGGCGGTCGCCAGAGGCTTGGTGAGCGATGCCATATCGAAGATGGTGTCCGTAGTCATCGCTTCCTGCGCGGGTTCAAGCGAGCGCATGCCATACGCGCGGCGAAAAACAACATGGCCGTCGTGACCAACGATGACAACTGCGCCGGGCAGCCGATGATCGGCCACAGCGTCGTTGACGATCGGGTCGATATTAGTGAACTCCTGCGGACGCGCGGACTGCGAAACAGAAGCGAACGCCAGCAGCAGAGTCGCGGTTCTCAGAAAAGTGCGTGTCATCGCTCCACGACCTCCTCAGCATCGGGTGTTGCTTCGGGAAACAGCACGCTGAACGTGTATCCCACGGCGCACGTCACCATCGACCCGATCAGCACCCACCACGTCCACGCGATCTTTGGAAGCGTGAGCACATGCCCTGCTACTGGAACTGCGAGCCCCCGCGGTAGCAGCCAGAGCAACAGGTTCACTGCGACTCCACAAGCCATGCCGATGATGGTTCCGCGTTCGCCGGCTCGCCGGCTCAACGTGCCCAACAGGAAAACGCCGAGCATCGCGCCCCACAGAACCGACGCGATGGAAAGCCCGATCTCGACCACGTGGCCGCCGCTGCGCGAAAACATGGCCAGCGCGAAGAGCACCGCGGCCCAAACCACAGTCATCAGGCGCGAAAGCCTCGTGCGCAGGCGATCGGATAGGTCGGGGTAGCGCGGGAGGTAGAAATCGACGACCGAAGTCGATGCCAGGGAGTTGAGTGCCGCGCTCAAATTTGACATGGCCGCGGCAAGGACAGCCGCGATCATCAGCCCGGCAATGCCAGCAGGCATTTGCTGCACGATGAAGGCGGGAAAAATGCGATCGGCACTGAGGCCTGGCGTAGTGCCCATAGATTTGTAATAAACGAAGAGGCCTGCGCCGATGAGCAGAAAGAGGGTGAACTGAAAAAAGACCACGGCGCCGCTGGCCAGCAGCGCCGTGCGCGATTCGCGCAGGTTTTTCGCCGCCAGTAGCCGCTGCACCATCAGCTGATCGGTGCCGTGGCTGGCCATCGTCAGGAAGCATCCGCCGAGCAACCCGGCCTGAAAAGTGTAGGTTTCCGCGAGCGACCACGAGAAATGCAGCACGGTGAGCTTGTGGGCAGCCGATGCGCCCGCGATAAGCGCGCTCCATCCGCCGGGAATGTGGCGGCACACGGTGGCCAGCGCTACCAGAGATCCGCCCACGTAGAGAGCCATCTGTACCACATCGGTCCAGATCACCGCAGTCATGCCGCCTTCGAAAGTGTAGAGCAGCGTGAGCGCGGAGAGAATCGCGATGGAGGCGACATCGCCGGTTCCGATGGCGACACCCACAACGATGGCGACAGCAAAGACGCGCACGCCTTCCGCTGCCGCTCGCATCGTGAGGAACAGCGCTCCTGTGAAGCGGTGCAGCCGCGGGCCGAATCGCTGCCCGATGAGCTGGTATGCGGTGAGCAGCTCGCCGCGAAAATAACGCGGCAAAAACAAAATGCAGATGACGACGCGCCCAACCAGGTAGCCGAGGACGAGCTGCAGGAAACCAAAGTCTCCGGTGAACGCGAGGCCAGGCACGCTGATGATCGTCAGCGTGCTGGTTTCCGCGGCGACGATGGAGAGCGCGATGGCCCACCACGGCAAATTGCGATCCGCCAGGAAATAAGACCGCAGCGAGCTCTGGCGTGATTTGCGAAACCGCAGACCGAACAGTGTGATGCCCGCCAGATACACGGCCACCAGCACAAGGTCGAGCGGTCCGAGATGCGATGAATGGACTGGCGGCATCGGCGGATCTCAGGGTGTTGCGGGAGCGGGTGGAATGCCAATTTCGTCCGGCGAAGGCAACGTGTGATGCTGGTTCCACTGGTCGCGAGCTGCGGCAATCTTCGCGCTGCGGTCGACCCAGAGTTGCGCAGCGGCGCTCGAGCGCGCGGCGACGATGTTGAGCCAGAACGGGCGATTCTCCATCAGCCAAACGTCGCTGAAGCGTGAGCCGATGTAGCTGTACCCGTCGCGAAGGTCTTCGCAGAGTCCGTTCACGCCGGAAAGGTTCCACAAGATCGCGCGAAATGTGAGCGCTAATGTCCGGAGTCTTCTGGCCCTCGTACAAGCGGCGGTACGCCTCGGCAACCTGATCCGCGATCTGGAAATGAAACGCCAGGAAATCGATTCGCCGCGCACCGAGGTCGATCGCGTCGAGCGCATCGGTCTCACGCAGCGGAGCGGCAGCCCGGGCTTGCTCGATCAGCGTCAGCGCGCGCTCTGCGTCGAGGCGGACTTCGGCGTTCACCGGGCGAATCTTCACCGCGAGTTGCTGGCCCTCGGGACTCCACGGGTCCATCCAGTAATACGCGTCGCGTGCGTCGCTGAGGCCCGCCTTCGCCAGCGCCTGGTGCGCGGCAATGAGCGCCTGCTGCGCCTGATCGATGTCGCCGGTGGCGTCGCCGTGGAAGACCGCGCCGTAGTCCTGCTGGAAATGGGCAATGTCGGCTGTTCCCGGCTGCCACGAGGCGGCCGCGCCAAACAGGACGCCATACCAGTCCTCGAGAAAAAGCCCTTCGCCATCGTCATCCCAAATGGTGTTAAGCATGCCGGTGCTGCCGGTGCTGCCGGCGCGTTGTCCGTCGGCGACGAAGCCCTGGATATTGCGCAGCGCCATATCGAAGTCGGGCCATACACGATTCCAGTTATTTACGCCGGGCGCAACCCAGGTTTCCATGCCGGCCTGCGTGTAAGGATTCGAGCCAGCGATGGAAGCCCAGCGGATGCGGGTCATACTCCCAGGCAACGGCGATCATGTCATGCGGCAACTTTGGCACCAGCTCCGGGCTCTTCATCGCGATATCTCCCCAGAACAGCAACCGGCGATGCAGGGGGCGAGCGCCTGATGAATGCCCGAGAGGAAATCGATGTAGACCGCGCTGAGCCCGCGCTGCTTCACATCGGCGGCGGTCTGGCCCTGGCCCAGTTCGAAAGTCTCGTCGGCGCCGATGTGCAGGAAGGGCCCTGGGAAGATGCTGGCCAGCTCGTCGAACCACTGCGTGATGAGCTCCATCGAGCCCGCCTGCCCTGGCGCCAGCACCGCACCGTTGGGAATCTCCGCCAGCGCCGCGTACTGCTGCCACGTGAGCACCTTGTGCAGATGGCCGAAGGCTTCCTGCTCGGGAATGATCGTAACGTGATACTTCGCGGCGTACTCTACCAGCGATTTGGCGTCATCGGCAGACAGAGAACCCCCCGGCAAAGCCGGCAGCGGATTCGACGCGTACTGCATGGTGTTTTCGAAATACGGCGAGTAGACGTTGAGCTTGTAGGCAGCGAAGGTGCGAATCTGCTTCTTCTGGAATTCGAGCGTCGGCACCGGACCACGCGAGAAATCATCGTGCACGCCGCGCCAGCGCATCGCCGGCCAGTCACGGATCAGGGCGCCAGTAAGGCCGGCTCGCTCGTGTCCAGCATCGACAACTGCTTCAGTGTCTGCGCGCCGTAGAAGACTCCCGAGCGGTGTGGCCAATGACGAAGACCTCATGCCTGCCCGTGACCAAGAACGTAGCCTTCGGGCCGCATCGCATCGTCGAAGCGCAGTCCCTCGCGCTGGAGCACTGCGGCGCGCGAGTCGGCGTCATCGTCGCGCAACAGGTAGACGCGGACTGCCGTCGCCGTCTCGCGCAGGCTGATGCCCCGCGCCTTCAGTTCGGCTCTCAGGTCTTCGGCCGTGAACCGATCTTCCGCGTTCGGCGCCGGGAACCAGAACTCGAACGCCATCAGCGAGAGAAACATTTTCGCGCGCGGTGAACTCGCGCGGCTGAGGAATCAGCGGCAGGCCGCGTATTTGTTGGAGCAGCATTAAGCGTCGAGCACGGACCGAGGCAAAGCAGGACAGCGAAAAAGCGGAAGCGCCCAGGGACTTTCTCACCTGCCCATCGTCCGATGTTGCGCGCGAATGTCCACCGTCAATCCGTGCGGTCTGCCGAAAAATGGCCGTGCCCGGCGAGCCCGCCACAAGCGCGCCCGCCAGTGCATCGGCGGGAGCATCCAGAGCTACGATTCCCGGATAGCGCTTCTGCAGTTCGCGGCACCAGCGCGGCCCGCACTGCGAGCCGCGTGTTCCAGGATGGTGCTGGCAATCGCGACCGCCGGACTTCAGGAACGCTGCATCCGAATGCGTCTTCGAGACTGCGGATATGCTCGATCGACCAGCCCTGCCAGCATCGCCAGATCCGCCCCACCTTGCTCCAGCACTTCCTGCGCGACGGCATCGCCCTGCTCCGCGGCGGCCATCACCAGCGGAGCCAGCCGCGAAAATTCCGGCGCGGGATTGGCATTGGCGAATTCGACCAGATCGCCGACCGACTCCAGATTCCAGAAAGCTCCGCGCCATCTCCAGCAAGCGCGTCGGCCGCCGCTGATCGATCGCGAGAAACCCACGCCGCAGAGCTTCGAGTCCCAGAAAATGACCCGACCCCTGATCCGCAAGCGCTGGTCCCCATCCGCCGGCGGTGACGATTTTGCCAGTGGCTGCGCGGCCCGCGACGTTTGATCCTGTCCCGGCCAGCACCAGCACGCCGCGCTTGCCCCAAAACACCGAATCGTGGGCGATTTCCACGTCACCAAGGATGAGCAACTCGCCGCCAACATTCCTCGCAAACGCCTCCCGCAGCCAGTTCACCACCAGCGGAACCGTCTCGCCCGCCGTCCCGACGCAGGAACGGTGACGATCCTGCAGCGAGATGTCCGTCGCCTCGTTCGATCTGCCGCAGGCCGTGACCAGGTTATTCTCGGCCGTCTCGGCGTCCACCTTCATTCGTTTGATCGTGCCGCCGCTGGTGCGCGCCAGCTCACGGCTCTCATCGCCCAGAACAAATTCCGTTTTCGTGCCGCCGGCATCAACGCCGAGGAAATACTGCACGCGTTCGAGCCCCCTGTTTAAAAAATGAAGTTTCCCGCGCGAATGAAGACCCTTCCGCTACTGCCCCCGCTTGGGCAGAATCGTCCAGATGGCCGGATCTTCCTCACCCAGCACCCACGAGCAAAAACCCTGGAGTCCATTCTGCTGCATCAGTTCGTAGCGGTCCCTGAAGGTGTGCGGGTCGGTAAAGAAAATCCATTCGCGCATCTGGTCGCGATAGAAATAGAACCACGCCGAGTGATCCTCGTCGTCCCACTGAACCTTTCCGTTCCAGTCGTGCGCCAGCTGCAGCGCATCCGCGGTGCTGATGTAGTCCGCCGTCGGATTTGGCTTCTCCGTCGGCAATTCGCCTTCGTGCGCCGGCGGCGTGATTGTCGGCGCGCCCGTGTACCAGTGATAGCCGTAGAGCGGGATGCCGAGCGAAAGCTTTTCCTTCGGGACAAACTGCAGCGCGTATTTCAGGTTGTCCTACGGTCCACTGCCACCCCGCCACCGGTCCAGGCGTCGTCCACCGCGTGTTCTGGTCGTAGGTCATCAGGCAAACCAGGTCGACCGACTTTCGCTATAGCCGCGAGGTCATAGGCGCCGCGCCAGTCGGTGTAGATCCACTTCGCAAATCCGCCGCTTCCCGGATAGCCCGGCGCATTGGGCACCGTCGCGATGCTCAGCTGCAGTCCGGCGCTATGCAACTCTGCCGCCGTCGTTGCCACCATGGCCGAGAGCGCGTCGCGATCCGTCCACTCGACATTCTCGAGGTCAAACTGAATTCCCAACATAGCCATGCAGTTTGCATTCGCGAATCAGCGCGGCGTTCATCTGCGCCTGCGCCGTGCTGCTGGTGGCGAGGAGATGAAAGCTCCTCTTATTGAAGAGCGCGACGATCGGCATCACCGGCAGCTTCTCGCTCTGTGCCTGGGCCAGTACGGCGGGCTCGGGCGCCCCCGTCACCAGACCGTTTTCATCCACCTGGTACCACGTCGGCACCAGCAGATCGATCTGCGAAGAGTGCGCGAAAAAGTCCCGAATCGAGTTGGGGCTGTCTGTCATATAGAACAGCGCAACAGGATGATTGGCAGCGAAAGCCGAAGGCAGATAAGCAACAAGAATCAACCAGAACAGGGACTTCACGAAATTCATACTGCGCACACCTCAATATCGTTGGCTCGGAAAACTTCGCGCGCATCGGCGCTGATTCCCGAGTCTGTGACCAGGACGTCAATCTCTTTCGACCGCGCAGATCAGCGCCGGGCTCACCATGCCGATCTTGCTCGAGTCGGCCACGACAATCACCTGCTTCGCCTGGCGCACCATCGCGCGAAACACCGCCGCTTCATCCGGCTCGATGGTGGTTACCCCTCGCTGCGGATCGACCCCGCAGGCGCCGATAAAAGTTTTGTCCATGAAGACGCCGTTGAGCATCTCGATGGCCGTAGGTCCGGTGAGCGAAAATGCACCGGCCCAGCGCATCGTTCCTCCCGTCAGCGTTACGTTCAACGCAGGCTGATTGCTCAGCTCCATCGCAATGTTCACCGCATTGGTAATGATGTTGATCGAGTTCCTGTGCCGGATACAACGCGCCACCTGAGTCGGCGTAGTGCCGGCTGTGAACCCGACCGTGTCGTGCTCGCGAATCATTTCCGCCGCCGCCATGCCGATGCGGCGCTTCTCCTCCGTGAAGCGCGATTCGCGCACATGAAAGGACGAGTCGAAGCGGAAATGGCTCATACTGCATCTGCCCGGCCAGCCGCGCCCCGCCGTGGGTGCGATGCACCAGATTGCGCTCCTCAAGCCGAGCCAGATCGCGGCGGATGCTGGGCGCCGACGCGCCGAGAAAGCCCACCAGTTCGTCTACCGAAGCGTTGCCGTGCTGCAGCAGAACCTGCAGAATCTTCTTTGCCCTTTGCTCAGTCTTCAGAGACATGGGTTTGCCGAATCATTATCGCTGAACCCGGCATGGTACACGGATTACTCGCTTTGAGGAAGCTGTCATCGCGGGCCGGCGGCCGATGACCTTTCCTCGAGCACCCGCTGCAGCGCCTGGGCCAGGGAACGAACGTTGTCCTCCTCCACCACATAGCGCACGTACTCGCGGTCGCGAATCTCCCCCATCTGGACATCCCGGCGGCGAAACTCCACCGGACTGGGCCGCGCGGTGCGCAGGCTCGCGTGGAACTCCGTTGCACCCGTCGTCTCAGCCACGCTAAGAATCGTCTCGGCCGTGATCCCTCCGCCGGCCATCACGCGGATCCGGTCGCCTGCAGCCTTTACCATGCGAGCCACGGCGGCAACACCATCGGTCACTTTCGCTGCCCCACCCGATGTCAGAACCCGTCGGGCGCCGGTGGCGATCACATCTTCGAGCGCCGTCTCGAGGATCCGGCGTCATGTCGATGGCGCGATGAAACGTCACCGGCAGTGGATGGGCAAGTTCCACCAGGCACCGCGTCCGCCGTTCACGTCCACCCGCGCATGCTCATCCAGGATGCCAAGAATCACGCCATCCGCTCCCATGTCGCGAGCCTGCTCGATATCCTTCCGCATCGCCTCGAATTCCAGCTCGCTGTAGCAGAAGTCGCCACCGCGAGGACGGATCATCACGAACAGATCGATGCCGACCCGTTCCCTCACCAAAGCAATCAATCCAGCCGAAGGAGTAACACCACCCTCCAGCAGATCGCTGCAAAGTTCTACGCGCTGTGCACCGCCGCGCTGAGCTGCAATCGCCGACTCTACCGAATCCGTACAGATTTCAACTGTCATGTTGTTTCGTGCTCACAGAAATTCCGGACTTTCTCCAGGGCTGCTTCTCCGTTGGCAGAAAGTCCGGATGCTTTACCAAGCCGATTGCCAGTTCATCATACGAGACTCCTGGCGGCAAAACCCCACCGCTAGAAGGTGATCTGCCCGGTTAGTTGCAGAACCCGCGGACTCCAGAGCGAGATGTTGCCATACGGGGCATCTCCGCCCGGGATGATCGATCCGAAATTCGAATTGCCTACGTTCGCGCTCGGAAAGATGCATCCCCCGCAGGCGGCCGACGGCGAATGCCAGTTGCCCCCAAAGTTGAAAACATCGGCGCGAATCAGCAGCGAAGTCGACTCGGTGATGTGGGTCGACTTGCCCAGGTTCGCATCGAGGTTCTCGATGTAGGGCGTGCGCTCGGGGCTCTTGTTTGTGTTTCCATAACGCCCCAGCGGCGGATTCGAATACTTGCTGACGTCGAAATACTCGGTGAGGGTGCGCTTGAAGCCGGGAGTCGTGTGAAAAGTGGAATTGGCATTGTAACGGCCCGTATAATATTCGCCCATCTGATCGGCCGGCACGCTGGCTCCTACGCTGAACGGCAACCCGCTGCCCAGCTGGTAAATGCCGCTGGTCGTCCATCCCGTCGCAATTGTATTCAGCCATCTCTGCGCGAACAGATGGTCGGGCACCGTGTAGACATAAGTGGCGACGAAACGGTGCGTTTCATCGGAGGCCGCAAGCCCGTACTCCTGGTAAGGATGTTGCGGATCCTGGATCAGGCTCGGCTCACCATACAGGTTATTGACCCCCGATGTCACGTCCATCGTCTTTGAGTAAGTGTAGTTACCGTGCACGTTAAAGCCGTGATAATTGCGCTCGATCAACTGCACCTGCAGCGCGTTATAGGTTGACTGGAAGCCGTTGATGTTCGCGTAGAAGTACGGCGGCATATTCGGGAATGGCTCCCGGGTATCCATCGGCTGGAAATTGGGGTCCGTGGCGCACGCAGTACCGACCGCCTGTGAAGCATCCACCAGAGAATTGCACGAATCACCAGCGACGGTTGGTGGAGTTGCCGCGCCGATGATGTCCTGGCTCGGCTGGTGCAGCCCATGATCGCCCACATAACCGACGTCCAGCATCAGCGTTGGCGTCATGCTGTACTCGGTGTCGAACATCCACTGTTCGTCGTAGGGATTGCGATTTTTGGGCCAATTGGTCTGGTTATACGGAAACTCCCAGCCGGGTGTCGCGAACAACTGATCGGCATTCAGCGGAGGTTGCCACAGATTGCGCAGAACCGCTGAGGACTGGGTCTCTGTGCCGCTGGGAGAAGGATAGGGCGCGGCCGTCTCGTTGTAGATACTGTCCTTGTCGAACTGCGTTCCATCGTAGTAGCGGTTGTACAGGCCGTAGAACATGCCGAATCCGCCGCGGATGACCAGCTTCTGCACTGCCTGGAACGAGAATCCCAGCCGCGGCGCAAAGTCCTTGTTGTCGATTGGGACCAGCGTATTGCTTGCACCGCACTGCAGGAAATTCGGATTGCCCCCCGCCGCCAGAATCGGTTTTGTGAAGTTGCAGTTGGCCCACACATACTGGCCGCCGTTTGCTGGATTAAAAGCGAAACCATCGTTATGAGCGCTGTGAAAGTCCGGCGGCCGCTCCCAGCGTAGTCCCGCGTTGAGTGTCAGACGATTGGTCGGACGGTAATCGTCCTCGAAAAAGAGATTCCAGTTAGTACCCCACAGAATGTAATCGTCTGTGCCGATCGGCGGAGGACCCGTCGCGGAGTTCGTATCGCCCAGATCAAAGTCTGCGATCGGATTGCCCTGATAGGGCGCGGTCGATGAATAGGCTCCATTGCTTGCGTACGGGCTGCCGGCAAACCCGGGCACCAGCGCGGTGAACTCACCATTGAAGCCCACCGACCCGGTTCCCAGGTAGTTATCCAGTTCGAACAGTTGTACGCGGCGCACGTCGATGCCCCAGCCCATGGTGTGACGGCCGCGCACCATGGTGACGGTATCCACGCCCTGATAGATATTGTCCGCGTAGGTGGTCGGCTCGCCGCCCCCGACGCAGTAATAAATGCCCGGACTGAAACAAGTATTAGGCAGATCGTAGGTCACCGGGTTGGGGGCCGTATTTGCCAGCCCCACCAGCGCCGACAGGTTCGGCCCATAAGCCGTGGTGTTGCCAGTCAGGAAATGGTTCCGGCTGTAGCCCAGCGTCGCCTGATTCAGCGTGTCAGCGCTGAAGGTGTGCGTCCAGGTGCCGCCGAACAGCTTGGGACGCGTATAGGTAGTGCCGCTTTGGCCAAACGAAATGCTGCCGCTCACCTGCGACAGGGTCCCGACATTCGCGGTAAAGAACAAGTGGTCGTTCTTCCCAATGTACTGATCGATACGTCCCGTGCCCACGCCCTGCTTCTTGGTTAACGTTGTATCGACCGTGTAATTGCCGCATCCGGTCAGCAAATGCGACGCCTCAGTGCAGCCCGTGCTGTTGGGCGGCCCGAAGTAAGCTCCGATCTTCTTGGCTACCGGATCGATCTCTCCTGGAGGAATCATGTTGTTGGCGAACGCCGTGCGGATCACCGGGCTGTTAGTCGCGCTCAGCGGCAGGTTGGAGTTATACGCGGGATTCGCCACCGTAGTGCTTGGATCGTAGATGGGGAAAGGCCACGCGCTGAAGTCACCGCTCAGTTCCGCCGCGGTCGGCGCAAAAACCGTCTGCGGGCTGCGGACCTGCGAGTACAGGCCTTCGTCGTAGCTTCCAAACCAGAACGTCTTATTGCGCCCGTCGTAGACGTGAGGTATCACCAGCGGACCGCCCAGCGTGCCACCAAACTGATTCTGGTGGAGTGGCAGGCTCAGGGGGCCCGGCGTAAAGCCTGGCGTACCCGCAATTGTCTTTATTCACTGCTGCCTGAAATTCGTTGTCCGGCTGCATCCAGTTCGCTTCGATCGACTCATATCCGGCGCCGTGGATCATGTTTGTCCCAGACTTAACGGCGACGTTCACCTGCGTGACGCCCGGCCCATACTCGGCGCCATACATGCCGTTCATCATCTTGAATTCCTGGATGGCCAGCTCGTTGGGAATATTGATGGGCGTCGAGAACTCATAATCCGCGTCGTAGATGCCGTCGACGCTGTAGCTGGTGCTCTGCGCCTGCACGCCGTTCGAGCTGACGGAGAAGTACTCATTATTGATGCCGTGATAGCTCCAGTCCGCCTCATCGCCGCCCAGTTCAACAGTGGTGCCGACGTTGGTGATCATCAGATTCGTAAAGTCGCGCCCTACGATGGGCAGACTCTGGATCGTCTGGCTTTGCAGCACCTGGCCGATCGTCGTGTCGTCGGTATGCAGCATTTGTGTGGTCGCCGTTACCTGCACTGTGAGCCGAAACGCTGCCCACCTGCAGGTGGAAGTCCTGGCGCAGCGTCTGCTCCACTTCGAGGTACAAGGCCGCTCGACACCTGCTTTGAAAACCCCGAGGCTTCCACCGTCACCGAATACGACCCGGGATTCAGATCCGGCACCACAAAGTCGCCGTCTGAATTCGTAATCAGGTTGCGTGCTATGCCGACGCTGAGGTCGGTGATCGTCACCCTCGCTCCGGGTACGATCGCGCCGCAGGGATCGGTCACATGCCCGACGATGGTTCCCTGCGCATTCTGCGCCCTCGCCGGCCGCCGAACAGCAGCATGAAGACTTCCGAGCAGGGCAACAAGAACCCGCCGTATACGAAACTGATGGTCCAGTGCATGGTGGCAGGTTCCTTTCCTGACAGGATTTCTCGCTCGCACGGAGACATCGGGAACGATCAGTGCGTCCTGGTATCGAGCACCGGTCGTTGACGGTTGGCCTCCGCAAGAACGCCGATGTGGCGATAATCTAACCACAAATCTGTCAATTTTGCCACAAAAATGATCGAAATGCCGACAATCTGATCACTTTTGCGCCCAGAGTCTCGAGCCCTAAACCTCTGGAACTCGGGGTTTAGAAATGCAGTTAACCGCGCTCGGAGGGCTGACCTGCGGCTCATCGAATCGCGGGCGGAAGCCGCCACGTGCAGAATCGGCAACAGGCTCGAATAGTCGTCCGTCCACGCCCGCAAGCCGGGTTTGGCCCGAATCGTCGCTGGCAAACGCAGCCACCTGCGGTAGAGCCAGAAACGTCTCGTTATTCGTCACCAGAACCCACGTTGCCCGATACTCACCGCGGCTTTCCTGCGGAGGCGTGTCAACGAGTCGCGCTTCCATTCCCGACGCCGCAGCCAGAGCAGCAATTTCTGGCGGCAAATCGAGATACTGGTTCGATACGTGAAACGCGAGAATCCCTCGCGGTGCCAGATGTCTGCGTACACCGTCATCGCCTCGGTGGTCAGCAGATGGATCGGGATGGCGTCGCCCGAGAACGCATCGATAACCAGCACATCGAAATTCTCCGGCGCCTCGTGGTCAGCGAGATTCGCGCATCGCCCTCGGCGAACGAAATCTGCGCGCCCGATTCCCGCAGGTAAGTGAACAGGTGCTCCGCGATCGGAAGCATCGCCGGGTTGATCTCATAGAAACGTATGCGGTCGCCGGCCTCGCCGTAGGCAGCCAACGTTCCCGCACCCAATCCAACCACCCCGATCCTGCGCGGCCGAGTGTCGCAGCAGAACCGCAGCGCCAGCCCCACCCCTGAATCTGTCGCGTAATAAGTAGTCGGGTTACGCCGAAATTCCGGCGCGAACCACTGCGTTCCATGTTCGATCGTCCCATGCAGCAGCGTACGCACGGTCAGCGCCTGCGGAGGATTATGCGATTCCCGCACCCGCAGCGCACCATAGAAATTCCGTTCTTCGAGCAGCGTGCTGCGCGCGTAGACGATATGCAGCATCACGCACAGCGCCAACAGCAGCGCCGTTCCTATTGACCACAACAACCGCTGCGCCCAACCGTTGTCCCAGGTCACCGCGAGAGCCAGCGCCGCTGTCGCAGAAACGCAAGCGCCACATCGTAGTTCGCATCGAAAATCAGCGGACAGACGAATCCCGATAAAAATTGTTCCCGCCGCCCCGCCCGCGGCAATCAGCAAATAGAACAGCGTCGCCTCCGACCGATTCGCCGGCCGCAGAGCATAAGCCTCCGCATGGCAGAACCAGCAGGCGAAGAACAATTCCGCCAGGAAGAACCCGATGCTGATCTGGATGGGCAGGCTCACGTCGGTCTTCGACAGCATCCACCCGAGCGCCGCCAGCAGAATCACCAGCAGCCTCACCATCAGCCAGCGCCGGTAGAGCCAGGGCGCTTCAAACGCAGCAATAAATGTGAGCAGATAAACGCCCAGTGGCAGAATCCACAACAGCGGAATCGCGGCAACATTCTGGCTCAGATGACTGGTGACCGCGCACAGCTGAGCCGATGCGGCAGCGGGCAGAAGAAACCAAAGCACTCTGGCGCGCAAGCCAGCGCGACCCCATCGGAATCACTCCTGGAATCTGGCCGCGGCATCTGGCTACGGCGCATCAGCCACGCGATGACAGCACACAGAACCGCATAAACCGCGAATCCAATGACCCAAGCCTTGCGCTGAATCACCAGCGAGAGATGTGGTTCGATCACGCTGGGATACAGCGCCAGCGCCAGCAGCGATCCTGCATTCGACAGCGCAAACAGCTTCCACGGCACGCTGCTCTGCTCCCGCCGCGCCAGCCACAACTGCAGCAGAGGGCTCGTCGACGCCAGCAGCAGAAATGGCAGCCCGATGGTCAGCGAGAGTGAGCGAAAAATCGCCGCCAGCGGATGTCCAGCGGCGTTACCCAAATTCGGTTGAGCCGCAAAGGCCAACGTCGCCACCGCCAGCACCAGCAGCGCAATATGGATAACCGTGGCGCCGTGCGCGCCCCACGCCGCCCCAGCCAGTGTGCATAAAGGTATCCGAGCAGCAAAACAATCTGGAAGAAAACCAGGCATGTAATCCAAACGGCTGACGATCCGCCCAGAGCCGGCAGCAGCTGTTTCGCCGCCATCGGCTCGACCGCAAATAACAAAAATGCACCGAGAAATATCGCACTGCCGTAAAGAATCGCATCGCCGTCGGAGCCCGATGGCTCGCTAAGCAACGCTATCACGCGAACCACACGCAACACGCCTGCAAATTACCAACGGTGATTCCGGGAGGGTTTTCCACGGAATTTGCTGCAGTAACTTCGTCGTAAACTGAAGCCAATGAGAATCGGGATTGATTTCGGGACCACCCGCGTGGTTGTCGCCTCGGTCGACCGCGGCAACTTTCCGCTCGTGAATTTCGAAACCCCTGACGGCCAGACGAGCCGACTGGTTTCCGCCTGTTGTTGCCGTACGGGGAGAGAAGCGGCTCTATGGATGGCAGGCTTTGCCGCGCAGGACGACGACCAGCTGGACGATTTTGCGCTCGCTGAAGCGATGCCTGCGCAACGGCCGGACCGCACACCGAGCTGCGCGCCGGCGGCCAGGCTCTGCCTCTGCGGCTCCTTCTGGCGGAGATGATGGGCGCCCTGCGTACGCAGATCCTGCGAGCATTCCAATCTCCGCGTCTCCCGACGAGCAGCTCGAAGTCATGCTTGGCGTCCCCGCCAATGCCAACAGCAATCAGCGCTTCCTCACCGAGGAATCTGCGCAGTCCGCCGGCTTTAGCGTGCTGGGCCTGATGAATGAGCCTTCCGCCGCGGCCATCGAGTACGCCTACCGCAACAGTGCGGAAAGCGTCGCAACCGCGCCGGCACAGGCCTTCTTGTCTATGACATGGGCGGCGGCACATTCGACGTTTCTCTGCTCACGATGGGCGAAACCGAACACATTGTCGAAACCACCGATGGCATCCCCAATCTCGGCGGAGACGACTTCGACCAGATCCTCGCCGACCTTGCGCTCGAAACCGCAAGCCACGACATCTGCGCTCACTGCCGCCGAACGGCACCATCTGCTCGAAGAATGCCGCGAGAAAAAGGAGTCGCTCAATCCCAACACCCGCAAAGTTACGATCGATCTCGATCGAGTGCGGCCAGGATGGTCCCAGGTGACGATTCCAGTCGACGACTACTATGAGCGTTGCCGTCCGCTCATCGAATCCACGCGTGAAGTCGTCGAGAGTCTTCTCGCGACTCATCCGAATCTTCGCGCTCGATACCTTGTATGTCACCGGTGGAGGTTCCGAACTGCCTCCTGTGGCGCGCATCCTGCGCGAAACTTTTGGCCGCAAAGTGCGCCGCTCAGCCTACATGCGCTCGGCAAGCGCGGTTGGCCTTGCGATCCGTGCATCCGCCCGCGCCGACGCGCTGACAGAGCAGTTCAATCGCAATTTCGGCATCTGGCGCGAAGCCGACTCCGGCGGCACCATCGTTTTCGACCTCATCTTCCCCCGTGGCGCGCGCCTGCCCCGTCCCGGCGAGCCCGCGCTTTCCAGCGAGCGCGTTTACCAGCCCGCGCACAATGTCGGACATTTTCGTTATCTCGAATGCTCAAAACTCGACGACCGTGGCCAGCCCCTCGGCGAGATCACGAACTGGGACCAGATCCGTTTCCCCTTCGATCCGCGGCTGCAGAGCGACCTCGACCTTTCCGGATACCCGGTACAGCGCCTCAGCGATCAGGGCGAGCTGACCATCCACGAGAAATACACCTGCGACGCCAACGGCAACCTGCATGTGAAAATCTCCGCCGACCCCACCGGATTCACCCGGAATTTCCATATCGGGCCGTCGCTCGCCGCTGAACGAGGCCGGCACTCTTCCCGAACGACCGGGCCTGAGTCACACCGCGGTCCTCGCCCGCCGGCACGTCCTTCAGCATCCCTGCATTGCTGTGCTACATTGAACCAACTCCCCTCGACCAGGACATCAATCCTGGCGCCCCAGGTTCTTGTAGGTCACGCGCAGGTCCCGAGAGCTTTAGCTGTGGCGACACCCATGCAATCCGCGCCGTCTGTGGAAACGCTGGAACTGCAGCAGGAAATCGTGCGCCTCCAGGCGCTGCTTGAAACTTCGCGCCAGGTCCACGCCACCATCAAGCTCGATGACGTCCTCAACACCGTCCTGCGCATCGTGGTGCGCGAGCTGGAACTGCCCGGCGCCCTCGTCACCGATCCCCGCCTGAGTTATGGAGAGCTGCCGCCGGAACCCTGGCCGGGCTGCTTCCATTTCCCTCTGCAGGATAAAGACGGGAACCACGTCACCGACCTGATCGTCGCTACGCCGGAGGGTCGCCCTCTCACCATCTATGAAGAGGATTTCCTCGAGCGCATCGCGCTGCAGGCCAGCGTCGCCGTTGAAAACGCCCGTTACTACGAACGCAGCCTCGAGTGGGCTCGCGTGCAGCAGGATCTTCATGCTGCGCGCGCCATCCAGCGGAGCCTGGTGCCCCAGCAGATGCCCGAGATCGATGGCTACTCCGTCGCCGTGCGCTACAGCGCCTGTTATGAAGTGGGCGGCGATTGCGTCGACATCGTAACCCTGCCGGACGGCGCGCAGGTCATGGCCGTGGCCGACGTCGCGGGCAAGGGTCTCGCCTCCGCCATCGTCAGCACCGCTTTCCGCTCTGCTTTTCGCGCCAGCGTTGGCGCCGGTCTGCCGCTGCCGGAATTAGTCTCGCGGCTCAATCACCAGCACTGCGCCGAAGGCTCTGAAACCCGCAACCGCTACGTCACCGGCATCTTTCTCAAGCTCGATCCCAGCACTCATCAGCTTGAAGTCGTCAACGCCGGCCACAATCCCGGCTTCCTCGTCCGGCCCGACAAATCCACGCACCATCTGAAGGCCAGCGCCACGCCCATCGGCATTCTTCCCATCATCGAATACAAATCGGAGTTCTTCGATTTCCCGCCCGGCTCGCGCCTCCTCTTCTATACCGACGGCCTCACCGAGGTGTTTCAGGGCGATGAAGAATTTGGTACCGAACGCCTGCTGGCTTCATTTCTCGGGTGCAACTCGCCGGAGTGTACTGCTATCCTCGATACGCTGTGGCAGGAGCTGAACCGGTTTTCCAATGAGCCGCAGCAGGACGACATGACCGCGCTGGCTCTG
Organism: uncultured Acidobacteriaceae bacterium; assembly: GCA_963788905.1. Classification (GTDB taxonomy): domain Bacteria; phylum Acidobacteriota; class Terriglobia; order Terriglobales; family Acidobacteriaceae; genus Palsa-343. The sequence goes on along the minus strand of CAWBIO010000005.1, from coordinate 30,796 downwards.
ATGCGGATGAGAGCGTAACGGAGAAAAATCCATGGTGGCAACCGCGGGGCCGTCGGTGGAACTTCGGATTCCGTCTCGCCTCGGCTTTGAGAAGGTCGCGATGGATACCGCGGCCAGCGTTGCAAAGAAGATGGGGTTTCCTCCCGAGCGTATTGAAGATTTGAAGACCGCGGTTGCCGAAGCCTGCATCAATGCCATCGAGCATGGCAATCAGCTTAATGAAAAGCTTTCCGTCGGCGTCATCCTTTCAACAAGCGACGACAAGCTGGAAGTCAAGGTCATGGACAACGGTGTGGGCATCTCGAAGCAGCCTCCCGCTCCCGACATCGACCGCAAGATTCACGGGGAAGAAGACACCCGCGGCATGGGAATGTTTCTCATTCAGGCGCTCGTGGACGAGGCGGAATGGGTTCACGACACCAAAGGCCACAATAGTTATGTGCGCCTTGTCATTCGTTTGGATAAGGAGACCGCATAGTGCAGACCGAGACCAAAACCACCATCGATCGCACCTCCACCGCGAATGGCACGCCTGTCTCCGTTCTGCGTTTCACCGGCGACATTTCCAGCACCTCGAAGGAATCCGTCCTCGGCGCATGGCAAAACGTTGCAGGCCCCACCCCGGTGCTGCTCGATTTCTCCAAAGTCGAGTACATCAACTCCAGCGGCATCGCCCTCATCATCCAGATGCTCATGGAAGCCGACAAAACCGGCCGCAAGGTCGCGATTTTTGGGCTCACGCCCCACTTTCAGAAGGTCTTCACCATGGTCGGCATCTCCAAATACGCTGGCCTCTTCAAAGACGAGCAGTCCGCCTCCGCCTCGCTTTAGCGGCTGTTCATCCCCCCGCATCACCAGAACCCGCCGTCGCGGAAATCCTCTCCGATGCGCTGGCGCCTGACGGCGCAATTTGGCCGGAGGCGGAAAGCTTCGGGTACCTTCGTACCGTCGGACCCTCCGAATCCTCTTGCACTAATCCGCAAAAACCTTACCCTGAATAAAGGGAAAGCTCTGTCCGCGACCTGCGCGAGCAGAGCTTTTCTCTTCTCCGGCTCAGGCCGGGAAGCTTCACTGCTCTTTGACATTCAGCTAATCACGTCAAGTCTCGCGTAAGTGACGTATTTCCCACACTTGCACGAGAGGCTCTCTATAACTCACGTTTTTTCAATCACTTGAGTCAACTGGGTCAAAGTCGAAATCCGCAACCCGCCCAGATTCAACACTTGCGCAAAAGTTGACGGGGGGTATCTCAAAGATGAAACGGATCGGCGCGTTGCCATTTTCCGAAAGACGGTATAAAACTAATTCATTAGTTACTTTCTTTGACTTCGAACGTCGAATGGATTGAAGGGAATTTGCCGTGGCGCGGAAAACATCTCAGACCCTGACCGAAGCCGAACTGCGCATCATGCAGGTGCTGTGGCTAAAGGGTTCTGGCACAGTGCAGCAGATTCTTGACGCGCTCCCGGACAATCCCGCGCTCGCCTACAACACAATCCTTACCACCATTCGGATCCTCGAGCGCAAAGGCTACGTGGATCACTCCAAAGATGGACGCGCGCACATCTTCAGCGCACGAGTCGCCGAAGAGGAAGCCAGCCGTTCCGAGATTCGCCACTTGGTCAGCCGCTTCTTTCGCAACTCTCACGAAGATCTGGTGCTGAATATCCTTGAGGAACGGGGAATCGCAGCGGACGAGCTTTGCCGTCTGCGCACAATGCTCGAGCAGAGCAACGATGCCAGCCAGGACTCCGCTTTGGGCGAGCCGAGAAACGCGGCTGGCAGCAAGGCCGCTCACGAATCGCCTTCGAGGAGCAGCTCGCGATGATGTCCTTCGCCCAGGTCGCCGTGGAACGGGTGCTCAACTCACTGCCCGAAGGCATCCTCATCGCCATCTGCGCCTACGCGGTTCTGCGTCTCATGGGTCGTCAGAATTCCGGCACGCGCTTTGCCGTGTGGCTCGTTGCGCTCGCGGGCGTTGTCGCGCTGCCGTTTCTCAGCGGCTTCGGCCTGGTGTGGTCCGGTTTGCCGGCCACTGTCGCGCACATCCATTCTCAAGTCACAATTCCCGCGTTCTGGGCGCTCGCCTTTTTCATCCTCTGGGTTTTAATCGCCACTCTGGCATTGGCCCGCGTCATCGCTGGGGTTTGGCAGGTACGGCAAATTCGTCGCAGCTGTACCGAAATCGCTGCCGCCGATCTTGACCCGTCGCTCCACGATTTGCTTGCCGATACGAAACGTCCTGTTCGCCTGCTCTCATCGGAAAATGCTCGCGTTCCTGCGGCGCTAGGATTCTGGAATCCGGCTATCGTTCTTCCGGCATGGACCCTGCGCGAACTAAGCGCGGACGACCTGCAGCCCATCTTGGTTCACGAGCTGTCGCATCTGCGGCGGCACGATGACTGGACCAACCTTCTTCAGAAGGCCATTCGGGCGGTGCTCTTTTTCCATCCCGCTGTCTGGTGGATCGACGCGCGGCTCTCGCTGGAGCGCGAAATGGCCTGCGACGACGCTGTTCTCGCGGCCACCGGCAACGCCCGCGCGTACGCAGGCTGCCTCATTGATCTGCTCGAACGCGGCTGCTCGCGCCGTGGCTGGACGATGGCTCAGGCCGCCGTCGCCCGCGCTCGCGACGCATCCGTTCGAATCGCCCGTATCCTTCGCGTTGGCGCTTCAGCGACCACGCGAGTCGGCCGCGGAGCGCTCGCCGTCGCCGCGTCTCTTGCTGTCGCGTGTGCCGGAATCGCACTTTGCGCGCCGCAATTCGTCGAGTTTGTCCCGATGGAATCCACATCGGCTGCTCAGCTTTCTGCGCCGTCGCTTGGGGAAGTGATCCACACACGAGCCGCCGCAGTGATTCCCGCGAGCTTTCATCCGGATCAGAAATCGGCGTCGGCACGCACCGCACGCCACTCTAATCTGCGAGCGGCCTCGATTCGCCGGGCTGCGGCTCGGAGTCATGTGGCGAAATCACCGCTTGTAATGGCGAAGCTGCCCGATCAGTCAACTGACCCGAAACCTCCGGCGATCGCGGCAAGGCTCATCGCCGCTGACGCATCGGATCCAATGCAGCCGATGCCACTGATCGTGGTCTTCGAGACCCGAGAGACAAGCGCAATCGGCCTTACGCCTGTCCAGCTGCGCACCGTTGCCGCTGGCCCGGAACCGAACACTCAGGTTCAGCAGCTCCAGAGCACCGAAGATCCCGCTCTGCAGTTGCAAATCTACCAGGCGATCGATCCCGCGACCGGCGCTCCGGTTCAGGTGTTGCGCATCGTGCTCACGGTGCCGCAGCAGCCGGGCACGCCGTCGCAGTCGATCTAAAAAATTTTTGTCAGTATCAACTAATTGATTAGTTCCACACAGGAGAAACACACCGATGAACCTCACACCAATCCAATCGTTACTGAAGCGGAGGGTCGTCATTCCCTTCGTTGCTTTGCTGGCTGTTATTACCGCTGGAGGCTGGATGCTCGCACGGCCCGCTTCTGCAGCCGCCAATCCAGCTCCGGCCGCGGCGCCGCTCGATGAGAGCAGCGTAGCGCCACTCATCTCGCTCGACCAGGCAATGGAGACGCTGGCCGCGCGCGTTACTCCAGCGGTCGTCAACGTCACCGTCACGGCAAAGGTCAAGCAACCGCGAGTCATGATGTTTAACAATGGTCCCAACGGCGACGATGGCGATAACGATGGCGGCCAGGGGCAGAGCCAGCCTCAGTTCCAGCAGTTCTTCGGACCCGGCTCGCCCTTCGGCCAGTTCTTCCAGGGCCCCATGCGCCAGCAGCAGCCCACCATTGAGCACGGCCTCGGCAGCGGCGTCATCATTTCGCCCGACGGATACATCGTCACCAACAACCACGTCGTCGATGGCGCCACGGACATCAGCGTCACCATGAGCAATCGCGAGGTTTATCCCGCGAAGCTCATCGGCACCGATCCGCTGACCGACCTCGCGGTCATCAAAATCAATGGCCACGAACTCCCCAGCATTCCGTGGGGTGACTCCGCAAAGCTCCAGCCCGGCCAGACCGTCCTCGCCTTCGGCAATCCCTATGGGTTCCAGTTCAGCGTCACCCGCGGTATCGTGAGCGCGCTGCATCGCCCGAATCCTGGTGAAGATCGCCGCAAGCCGGGTGAATTCATCCAGACCGACGCGGCCATCAACCAGGGCAACTCTGGTGGTGCACTCGTCGATGCCCGCGGTGAGCTCATCGGCATCAACACCTTCCTCTACTCGCCGAGTGGCGCGTTCGCCGGCATGGGCTTCGCCATCCCGGCTCAAATCGCTGAGCCCACCGCGAGTGAGCTCATCCACGACGGCAAGGTGCGTCACGGCTACATCGGCATCTCCATCGAAGACGTTACGCCCGACACGGCGAAGTTCTTCAACGTGAAGAAGGCGGAGGGCGCGGTTGTCTCCGATGTGGCGCCGGACTCGCCGGGCAGCAAAGCCGGCCTTGTGGTCGGTGACGTCATCACCGCCTTCGATGGCAAGCCGGTGACTGACGCCGGAGAACTGCAGATGGAAACCAGCCAGAAGCAGCCGGGCGACACCATCCATCTTTCGGTGAATCGCAACGGCAAGACCGAAGACATCACCGTCACCCTGGGATCGATGAACGGCGGTAATGAGCCGGTGGTCGCGAAGAACGGCAACGGCAAGGGACGCTGGGGTCTCGGCCTCGCCAATCTCACGCCGGATATCCGCCAGCAGGTCCAGGCGCCGGAAGGTGTCTCGGGTGCGGTGATTCAGAATGTCCGTTCCGGGGAGTCCCGCGGACGATGCGGGCCTTCAACAGGGCGACATCATCATCTCGGTCAACCGCAAGCCGACGCCGACGGCTTCCGACGTTGCTCAGCAGCTCTCCAGCATTCCTGCCGGACAGGATGCGCTGGTGCTGGTCTGGTCGAATGGCGGAAAGACGTTCCGCGTCCTTCACCCTTCTGAAAATTCCGAGGGCTGAGGTACTGAAGTCCGCCACTGCGCAGCCGGTTCTACTCGCCGGCTGCGCCTGTTTTTATAAAGGCGAATCAGTGCTGCAGCTGCGCCCGCTGTTCCAGAAGCCAATGCACCAACTCCACGCCGCCAGCGAAGTTGTCGTACTCCGGTGGCAGCTTTCGCCCATCGGTGTACTCGTTGTAGAGCCACGGATCCGTCACCGCGAAGGCCATGCCTTTGCCATATTTCGCATACGCCATCAGCAGCGCGCCGGCCTTGTCCCGCAGTAACGGGCGCGCATCAGCGGAGAGCGTCAGCGAGCAGGTGTCCTTCATGTAGAGCACGTGCGGATGGGTGAACGGTGGCGCTGCAGCCGAAAGGTCGATTCTGCCCATCTCGAACTGATCGTCGATCACGTGATGCACCAGCACGTTGTCAAAGTGCAGCCCGAATTTGTCCGCCAGAAGGTCCAGATGCGGAATGTCGGCGTTGTCGGGATCGTTCTCCATCATCAGCAGAACGCCGCCCGCGCGCACCCACTGGGCAACCTGTTCCGCATCTTCGGTCGTCATGTAATGCGGATTCGGCGTCTTCGACGGATTATCGGGTGAAACGATGATGTAGAACTGCGCGTCCTCCGAGATTCTGCTGATGTCGGCGCCGCTCGTGATCATCTTCGTGGCCACTCCATAGCTTCGCCAGATATGCCCGAACAGCGAGAACCCGGAGTTCGCCATGTCGCTCCACTTGTAGTGGAACAGTTCCATCTGTCCGGCGGCATTCTTTCGCGTCTGGCTGTTGTACCAGGCATCCACCACGGCTGTCTGACCCTGTCCTTCCGTGGATCGAGCTGCCATCTCCATCTCACTGGCCGCCAGAAGGAATGCGCCCACTCCCTTCGGATCGTTGCTTACCACCGGTGTCGAAGTGTAGTAGGCATAGCTGCCGTCGCGATGTTCAGGTCCGCCCAGTCCCGCAACTTTCACCGTGCCGGTGAGCGTAAGGCTTCCATCGCTTTCCGTCTGAACAAAGCGGCCCTCGATTCCACGCCACCCACGCTCGGCGTTGCTCTCGTAGGCTCGCGGCAAATATCCCAAGCCGCACGCCCTTCGCCAGCGCATAGGTAAACATGCATGACGCCGAAGACTCCGGGTAATTCCCTTTCGCGCCCGGCTTGGTCCAGCACCTGATACCACAAACCGCTCCTGGATTCTGAACCCGCACGACCGCTGCCGCCGTCCTCCGCAGAATCGCCAGCAACTCCGTCCGCCCCGGATCGTCCTCCGGATACCACGGCAGCGTGTCGACCAGCGCCATCATGTACCAACCCATCCCACGGCCCCAGAAACTCGGCGAGTCGCCTGTCTCTCGATTCGCCCACGCCTGCTCCTTCGACTCGTCCCATCCGTGGTACAGCAACCCCGTCTTCGCATCACGTGCGTGCTTGTCGATCAGCCTGAATTGCCTCGTGATCTCCGCGAAGTCCTGGGGCTCCTGGAACTCCGTTGCATACTCCGCGTAGAAGGGCTCCGCCATATAGAGCCCGTCGAGCCACATCTGGTTCGGATAAATCTTCTTGTGCCAGAACCCGCCCGATGCCGTCTTCGGCTGGCTCTGCAGCTGCTGGCGGAGCAGAGTCGCTGCTTTGTAGTAGCGCTTGTCCTGCGTCACCCCGTAGAGCAGCAGCAGTTGCCGCCCCAGCAGAATATTGTCCAGAGACTGCTCGTTCGGGTCGTAAGCAGGAAGTGAACCATCGGGCGAGACAAACTGGTCGACCGCCTGCTTGAGGTACCGGAAATACTCGCCCTTTGCCGAGCCATACCAAACCGCATCCATCCCCTCGAGCAGCGTGCCCAACTCGTAGTTCCAGCGCCAGGGCGCGTTTGTCGGCGAAAACCGGCCCTCCGGCCATCGCTCTATCGTTGTGTCAGCCATCCGCTGCGACAGCGGTGCCTGAGCCAGAGTCGCGTCCGACAAAAATGCCACCACCAAAAGCATGCCCGTCCGCAACAATGCCTTACCAGGAGCAGTGAAGGGAAGCGCGATCCATTTCGGCCTCGTCATCGGGACCTTCGTCGAACCCACGCCGGTTATGGTTTCAGAAATCCCCACCCCGTGTCGCGCTCGTGTCCCATCTGGCGAAATGTCCGACATTCGTCACAATCGCCGCTGTACCTATTGCCTTCCCATAGCAGCGCGTGCTACATATGGTTAACCAAGAGGAGAGATCGTGGCAGACAAAACTGACGTCTGGCAGGGAACGCTGGCGTTGATGGTGCTGAAAACCCTTGAAACCATGGGTCCTCAACACGGCTATGGCATGGCCCGCCGCATCGAGCAAACCAGCGGCAACCTCCTCTCGCTGAACTACGGGACGCTTTATCCCGCTCTGCTAAAGCTTGAACAGGAAGGCTCTATCACTTCGGAGTGGGGCACTTCGGAGAACAATCGCCGTGCGAAGTTCTATCGTCTGACGCGCGTCGGACGCAAACAGCTGGAGCGCGAAGCGCGCAGCTGGGAGCAGGCAACTGCCATCCTGGCCCGTTTCCTTTCTCCTGCCGAAGAGGGTACGATAATGCGCCGCCTTCGAGCCCTCTGGATCCGCCTCCGTGGCCTGTTCCCCACATCGCACGCGAACGATGACATCTCTGCGGAACTGGAGAGTCACCTCCAGATGCATATCGATGACAACCTTCACGCCGGCATGACACCGGAAGAAGCTCGCCGCCAGGCCCTCATCCAGCTCGGTGGATTCGAGCAAACCCGGCAAGCCGTCCGCGAGCGCGGCACGCTGCCGTGGGTCGAAACCCTCGCCCAGGATCTGCGCTTCGCCGTGCGTCAGCTGCGACAAGGCGCCCGGCTTTACCGCGGTCGTGATCGTCACTCTCGCGCTCGGCATTGGCGCCAATACGGCGCTCTTCTCCATCGTCAACACCGTGCTGCTGCATCCCATCGCGCTGCCCCATCCGGGCGAACTCGTCGCTGTCGATGCTTCGAAGCCCAACTTCGAGCACGGCTCCATTTCCTATCCGAACTTCCGCGACTGGCAACAGCAAAACCACAGCTTCTCCAATCTCGCCGTATCTACCGCCATATTGGCTTCGTCATGACCGGCCGCGGCGAATCGGAGCGGGTTCGCGGCAATTATGTCTCGTCGAGCTTCTTACCTCTTCTTGGAGTGAAACCCATTCTCGGCCGCCTCTTCGCTCCAAAGGAAGACGAAATCGGCCGCGCGCCTCTCATCATCCTCGGCGGCGGGTTCTGGGCTCGCAAATTCGGCTCCGATCGCAATATCCTCGGCCAGTCCATCACGCTGGACGGAACCAGCTACACGATCATCGGCGTCGTCCCGCCTCTTTCGATCTCACTTTTGGCGCTTTCCTTGCGGAGGACATTTACCTGCCCATTGGGCAATGGCCCACGCAAGCGCTGAAGCTCCGGGGAGCGGGCCTGGGGATTCATGGCGTCGGCCGGCTCAAGCCCGGCGTCACCCTTGCGCAGGCGCGTGAAGATATGAACGCCGTCTCCGCCCATCTCGCCGCCACCTACCCGGAAGATGACCACGATACTTCGCGCCAATATTATGCCATTGCGTGACATGGTCGTTGGCGACCTCCAGTCCGTGCTCTTCGTGTTGCTTGCCGCCGTTGCGTTCGTCCTGCTTATCGCCTGTGCCAACGTGGCCAATCTATTGCTCGCACGCTCAACTGTGCGCGCTCAGGAGTTTGGCGTTCGTCTCGCCCTCGGCGCCAGTCGCCGGCGTATCGTCCGTCAGGTCCTTACGGAGAGCACTTGCTCGCGCTCGCCGGCGGCACGCTCGGTCTCGGTCTGGCAGCGTGGGGAACCCGCGCCGCTGTTATCTGGCCCCCGACGCCCTCCCACGCGCATCGCAGATTCACCTCAGCCCCCTCATCCTCGGGCTCACCTTTCTCATCTCCTTCGCTGTCGGCATCCTCTTCGGCCTTTTCCCCGCACTCGCCATCACGTCACGCGCGCCGCAAAACACGCTTCGCGAAGGAGGCCGAACCGTCCATGGCACCCGCCACCGCACCCAGGATTCGCTGGTCGTCTTTGAAGTCGCTGCGGCCGTCGTTCTCCTTGCCGGCGCCGGGCCTCATGATCCGCAGCCTCGCCGGCTTGTCGCACACTGACCCTGGCTTCGAGCCGAAGGGCGTGCTCTGGTTCAGCGTTGCCACCCCCAATTCGCCCGTCATCGACAATCCGGTGGGTGCGCGCGCCTACCTGCGTCAGGTCGATCAGCAGATTCGCAGCGTTCCTGGTGTCTCTGCGGTCTCCCTCATCAGCGGCGGTATTCCCCTCACCGGCGATGACGACGAAGAACTCTTCTGGTTGCAAAATGAGCCGAAGCCCACCGCAGAAAACGACATGCACTGGGCCCTGCTCTACATTGTCGAACCCGAGTATATGAAGGTAATGCACTCTCCCTTGTGCGCGGGCGATTCTTTACCGATGCCGACCGCGAAGACTCGCCTCACGTCGTCGTCATTGACGAAGACCTGGCCCATCAGTTCTTCGGCAATGCCAACCCCATCGGCCAGATCGTCAATCTCACTAATCCCTCTGACACCCACGCCACCGTGGTCGGCGTCGTGCATCACGTACTCCACTGGGGGCTCGACAACGAAGCGGGTCCCCGCTCCACGCACAAATCTACCTCCCGATGGGGCAGCTCGACGGCTGGCAGCTCGTGTCCACCACCGGCATCTTCTCTGACGTTCTCGTTCGCAGCGACCGTCCGGCAACTATATTCCCTGACATCCAGCGAGCACTTCGCCGCATGAATGGAACGCAGGTCGCATGGAGACCCAAAACCATGGACCAGGTCATCGCCGATACCCTCGCCGCTCGCCGCTTCTCCATGATGCTGCTCGCCGCCTTCGCTGGGCTTGCCCTGCTGCTCGCCAGCGTCGGGCTCTACGGCGTCATCTCGTATCTCGTCGGCCAGCGCACCCGGGAAATGGCCATTCGCATGGCGCTCGGCGCCAATCGCGGCAACGTTATGCTCTGGGTTCTCAAACGCGGCGTCACCCTGGCCGGCATCGGCATCATCGCCGGAACCCTCGCCGCCCTGCTGGTCACGCGGCTCATGGCCAGCGTCTCTCTGGAGAAGTCCTCGATTATCTACGGCGTCCGTCCCTGGGACCCGCTCACCATGACCACCGTCATCGTCGTGCTGATGGGCGTCGCGATCCTCGCCTGCTACGTACCGGCACGCCGCGCCGCTTCGGTCGATCCCATGCACGCCCTGCGAGCAGAGTAGCCCGATGCGTTCGCCCGTGGCGCCGCACATTTGCCTGCGCCGATCCTCAGAACCCCATGATGTTGTAGCCGCTGTCCACGTAGATCACTTCGCCGGTCACGCCGCTGGCGAGATCCGATGCCAGGTACACCGCCGTTTTTCCCACCTCTTCCTGCTCCGTGTTGCGATGCAGCGGAGCGCGATCGGCATGATACTTCAGCATGTCGCCCAGCGATCCAATCCCGCGCGCAGCCAGCGTCTTTATCGGCCCGGCTGAGATCGCGTTCACGCGGATATTCTGTTTACCCAGATCCCACGCCAGATAACGCACCGTCGCTTCCAGCGAAGCCTTGGCCACGCCCATCACCTTGTAATGTGGAACTACCTTCTCCGCCCCGTAGTAGGTCAGCGTCAGGATCGACCCGCCCTCGGTCATCAGCGGAGCGGCGCCACGGCTCAGCGCAATCAGCGAATACACGCTCACATCGTGGGCGATGCGGAATCCTTCCCGCGTGGTCTGCAGGAAATCGTTCTTCAGATCCTCAGCCGGCGCGTAGGCGATGCAGTGCACCAGCACGTCCAGCTTGCCATACCGCTCCTTCAACTTCGCGAAAACCTGTTCGATCTCAGCGTCATTCGAAACATCGCACTGGAACGGCTCCGCGCCCGGCAAATCCAGGATCAGCCCTTCCGCCTCCGCCTTCATGCGCTCGTTCTGATAGCTGATGGCCAGCTTCGTACCCGCCTCGTGCAGCATCTTTGCAATGCCCCAGGCGATACTGCGCTTGTTCGCCAGTCCAAAAACAGCCGCCACGCGGCCTTCCAAATTGAGCATGAATCGTTCGACTCCTCGGACGTTCTCCGGTGGACACCTCACGACCGGCTTTGCAATTGTATCTGTTCGACGGTTCAGGAACGCGCTCAGGCGCAATCGCATCGTGACTGCGGCGCGGCCTGCTCCTGCTGCTCAGCACCTTTGCCCTGCTGCCCGTTCGCCGGCCTGTAGTAACGCTGCTCCGGAAACGCGCATGCCAGGCACAATCTTCTCGCCATCGCTTCTCGATAAAGCGGTCGTAGTTGATTCCCTCGCCGCATCGGATGCACGCCACGCGCTCGCCCTTATAGCCCGGCATCTCCTTCGGGCTCACCTCAACCTCAACCCACTGCTCGCCAAACAGATCCGCATCATCCATCTCGCAGTACGCCTTCATCTGCTGCTTGTTCTTCTCGGGGATCTGGGGATAAAGATCTCGCGCGCGCTGCTTCGACGACTCCAGCGCCACGATCCGGATCGCCCGTCCTGTCGCAAGATCCACAAATGTCGCCGCCATCTTGCCCCAGTCGCGGAATTTCAGCGCGCGCTTGCCCAGCCGGCAGCCTGTCACCACGCCAATCGCGTCCGTCGCGCAGCGATCGATTTCGATGTAAGTCACCAGCCGCTTGCGATCCGCGCCGCGTGGCTCCTCGATCCCCAGCCGCCGGCACCCCAGCATCGCCATGCGCACGCCCAGCACCTGCCCTGCGCACAAATGTCCATGCGCGATCTCCGCTTGGCGCAGCAACTCGTCCAGTGACTCCATGGAGTCATGCTAGTCCAACTGCGGCATTCTTCGCCTGAGCCTGGCTTGAGAAGGACGATTCCCCAACCGCAAAGCTGTCTATGTCTTCTGCCCCCAGCCGCCCCCTCCCGGAGTTTCGATTCTCAGCACATCACCAGCTTCCAGGTGCGCGCTGCATTTTCCGGCAAATTCAATGCGCTTTCCTGTTGCCGCCTTCAGCACGCTGGCTCTCCCCGCCGCGCCTGCGCCACCGCCCTGCAATCCCCATGGGCGAAACTTTCTACGCTCGGCCAGCAGCGTCACCTGCGCGGCGGCGAGCAGCTCAATTTCGCGGATCAGCCCATCTCCTCCGCGATATTTGCCTTCGCCCCCCGACCCCTTCCGATAAGCGTATTGACGAACGCGAAATGGATACGCATACTCAAGCGCTTCAATCGGTGTGTTCAGCGAGTTCGTCATGTGCGTCTGCACTCCGGAGATTCCATCGGCAGTTGGCCGCGCGCCCATCCCTCCGGCCGCCGTTTCGTAGTAGGTGAAAGTCTGCCCGGTTCGCGGATCGACGCCGCCGATCGTCAGATTGCTCATCGTTCCTGCGCTGGCTGCCGGAACGCGCTGCGGGATTGCCGAAGCCAATGCCCTCATCAGCACATCCACGATTCGCTGCGAGGTTTCGACGTTCCCCCCGGCCACGGGTGCAGGTGGCCGCGCGTCCACAATGCTCCCGGGATTTGTGACCAGAGTGAGGGGCCGCAAAATGCCAGCGGTCGCGGGTGCGTCTGATCCCAGCAGGCAGCGCACCACGTAAAAACATGCCGAGAGTGTGATCGCCCGCACCGCATTCACGCTTCCCGTCACCTGCGGAGACGAACCGCTGAAGTCGATGCAAATCGTCGCTTCCTCAGGGTTGATTCCAATGCGAACGCGGATTGGGATCGGCTTGTCCTCCACTCCGTCATCGTCCAGCCAATCTTCGGCTGAGTAGTCACCGGCAGGCATGCTGCGCAGCTCAGCCCGCACCAGTCGCTCGGAGTAGTTCAGCAGTTCGCCGGTCAGTTCGCGCACGCGGGTTTGGCCATACTTCTCGACCATCTCGAGGATGCGTTGCTCCCCGACGCGGCAGGCCCCAATTTGCGCAGCGAGATCGCCCTCGCGTTCCTGCGGGGTCCGCACGTTGAGCAGGATCAGATCGAGTATTTCCTGGTCGATCGCGCCGCCACGGACAATGCGCACCGGGGGGATGCGAATCCCTTCCTGGTAGATTTCCCGCGCCGGCCCCATCGAGCCGGGGAATGCGCCGCCGACGTCCGCGTGATGGGCGCGCGCTGATACGTAAAAGCCTGGCTTAGCGGTTCCCGGAAGAAACACCGGCAACACCATCGTGATGTCCGGCAAATGGGTTCCGCCCGCATACGGATCGTTCAGCACCACAACATCGCCGGGCGCGAAGTCGACCGCCGCAACCGCCGCCTCGACCGACATGGGCATGGAGCCGAGATGCACCGGCATGTGATCGCCCATGGCGATCACGCGCGCCTCGCCATCGAAAACCGCGCAGGAATAATCGCGACGCTCCTTAATGTTTGGCGACAGTGCTGTCCGTCGCAGCGCCGCTCCCATTTCTTCTGCAATGGAATGGACGATATTGCGAAAGATGGCGAGTTCCACCGGATCGACGACGCCGCTCATGCTCAAGCTCCTCCAATCGTGACGATCAGGTTCTGGAACGGATCGACCGTGGCCTTACACCCGGGAGGCAGGACCGTAGCCGACGTGTATTCGGTAATCAGTGCCGGTCCCTCCACCGCATCGCCCGGGCTGAGACATTCGCGCTGGTAGATCTGTGACTGCACAAACTCACCATCAAAGAAGATCGGCCGTTCGTCGCTCCTGGCGGCGCTGCCATCGCCGGCAACCGGCTCACAGCGTACGGGGGCATAAGGCTCTGCGGCGGCAATCATCCGCAGGCGCAAGCACACGATCTGGACGGGCTTCCGCTCGTCGCAGAAGCCATAGCGCTGCTCGTGAGCCCGATGAAAATGGGTCAGGGAATCCGAAGGCCGGGCTGCGGGCCACGGAACATTCAATTCGTATCCTTGCCCGGCATAACGGAGATCCAGCGAATATTGTGCGATACCCTCCCGCCCCTCAGCCGAGAATTCTGCCCGCGCGGCTTTTTCCAGTTCGGCGAAAAGAGGCCCGAGGTCGCCAACCGACTCACCCGGCAGCATCACCGTGCGCGCATGATCACGAACCACATCGGACAACAAAATGCCGAGAGCGGAGAGCGCTCCCGGTATCGCAGGAATCACGACCGTGGGAATTCGCAGAGAGCGCGCCAGCGAGCATGCATGGAGCGGGCCGCCCCCGCCGAAAGCCACCAGAGCAAAATCACGCGGATCATATCCCTGCTCGACGGAGATGACGCGAATTGCCTTCTCCATCTCCGTTTCCACCACCCGCAGAATTCCCGCTGCAAATTCTTCTACTTTCCTCAGGGCGCCCTTCTGTTCGGCCATCAGCTTTTCGGTACGCTCACGATCGAGAGGAACACCACCTCCAAGAAAGCTGGCTGGGTCCAGGCGACCGAGGAGGAGGTTGGCGTCGGTCACCGTGGCTATTGTTCCGCGGCCCAGGCACATCGGCCCCGGCACGGCGCCCGCCGATTCAGGGCCGACGCGCAGCATGCCGCCCGCATCGTAGCGGGCGATCGATCCGCCCCCCGCGCCCGCTGTGTGGATCTCAAGCATCGGAGTGCTGACCGGGACCCCGGCCACGATCGACTCCCGCGTTCTTCGCACTCCGCCGCGCGCCGAGTCCGAAAGGAAAACATCCGTCGATGTCCCACCCATATCGAGGCCGATGACCCTGTCGAACCCCGCGCACTGCGCGACCCGTGACGCGCCAATGACGCCGCCAGCCGGCCCGGAGAGAACCGTTCGCACCGGTTCCTCGGCCGCAACAGCCGAAGAGACCAGACCTCCCGAAGACTGCATCACCTCGACTCGACTCCCGGTGTGCTTTTCGTTGACGCGTTGCGCGAGGTTCGCCAGGTATTCCTGCATCAGCGGCGACAGATAGGCATTCACGACTGGTGGTCGACGCCCGCTCATATTCGCGAAATTCGGGCAGTATTCGATGCGAGACTGAGACTGGAATACCCAGCGTCCTTAGCGCCACGCCCGACTCGCTGCTCCGTCTCGGAGTTCGCGAAGGAAAACAAGCAGGGAAACGGCCGCAGCCTCCGCACCGCTGTCGCGGACTCTTTCGACCAGCGCCGCGAGTTGAGCGTCGTCAGGGCGGTGAAGCATCTCGCCTGTCGGAGCTGACTCGCTCGGGGACGCCGAATCGCATTTCGCCGGGACAAGGCAAACGGGCGCAGCTGCAAACCAGTTATACAAATCGCTGCGGGCCTGGCGCCCAATCGCGATGGTATCTTCGCAACCCGCAGTCGTTACAAACGCCACGCGCGCGCCGCGACGCTCCAGCATAGCGTTGGTTCCGAGTGTGGTTCCATAACGCAGATTGACTGGAATGTCAGGGGCAATACGCTCCAGAGCTTCGATCACGGCCGCAGCGGGGTCAGCCGGCGTCGAAAAAACCTTAAGAACCCGGAGTTGCCCGGCATCCAGCCAGACGCAGTCCGTGAAAGTGCCGCCGGTATCGATTGCCACGCGCAAAGGTGTTGTTCTCTCGCCCGGTGCCCGGACCGCTTCAGGACGGGGTCCGCCTCTTTGAATGTAAAGCAATCGTCCGGCGAACCCGAACCAGGGTTCAGGCGCGCAGGGAGATGCCCCCTTCAGGCGGTCCCCGATTCGCGTCCTTCCGCGAATTGGAGCATCCTTAATCTCGGTAACCTGGAAACTTCATGAAGATCGGAATCACCTGCTATCCAACCTACGGGGGCAGTGGGGTCGTGGCCACTGAACTCGGCATTGAACTGGCCGCCGCGGGACACCAGATTCATTTCATCGCCTACTCCCAGCCCTTCCGTCTTCGCGGGCGCGAGCAGGACATCACCTTCCACGAGGTGCCGGTTTCAAATTACCCGTTGTTCGAATACCCTCCCTACGACCTTGCCCTGGCCACGCGCATGGCTGAGGTCGCCGCTTATTACGAGCTCGACCTGCTGCATGTCCACTACGCCATCCCCCACTCCATTTCCGCCTACCTCGCGCGGGAGATGCTGGCACGCCAAAAGCGCCGGCTGCCCTTCATCACCACCCTTCACGGCACCGATATCACGCTTGTGGGCCTTGACCACTCCTATCTGCCGATTACCCGCTTCGGCATCGACGAGAGCGATGGCGTCACCGCGATCTCGACCTATTTAAAGGACAAGACCGTCCAGGAATTCCATCCTCAGCGATCCATTCATGTCATTCCCAATTTCGTGAACTGCGATGTGTACCAGCCGTTCGAAGAACCGGAATGCTCCGCGCGACGCGCTCGTTATGCCGAGCCAGGGGAGAAATTGCTGGTCCATCTGTCCAATTTCCGCCCGGTCAAGCGCACCGCCGATGTCGTTCGGATCTTTTCCCGCGTGGCTCGCGAGCTGCCTGCGCGGCTCCTGATGATCGGCGACGGTCCCGACCGTTCTGCTGCTGAATGGATCGCCCATCGGAAAGGGTATCCAGGACCGGGTTCATTTTCTGGGAAAGCAGAGCAGCGTCTCCGAAATTCTGCCTCTCGCCGATCTGCTCCTGATGCCGAGCGAGCTGGAGTCTTTCGGACTTGGTGCGCTCGAGGCCATGGCTTGCCGCGTACCTTCGATTGCAACCCGCGTGGGCGGGGTTCCCGGAGCTCATCGAGGATGGAGTTAACGGGCGGCTTTTTCCCGTTGGCGATGTGGAAGGAATGGCCGCAGCCGCGACCGAGTTACTGCGCGACCCCGAACGTTACGAGGCGATGGCGGAAGCGGCCCGGAAAACTGCGCAGACCCGCTATTGCGCCTCGAAGATCGTTCCGCTGTACGAGCGATTCTACGAAGAAGTGCTTAGCGGGTCTGCGAACGGAAATGGCTAGTGGATGGTCGCGAAGAGTTCGCTAACACACCGCAGTCAGGAGATCGGTGGCCTGGCTGCAATGCCGGCTTGCAACTCGGCCACCCCCCCTTGACAGTCACTCTAGTGGATCATGTTGATGGTTTCCTGCGAGACCGTGTCGAAAGTCGTGATGGCCTTCGAACTCGCGTCGAATGCCTGCTGCGCCACGATCAGATCGGAGAACTGGGTTGACATGTCGACATTCGAGTTCTCCAGCGTATCGTCCTCCAGCGTGCCCAGCCCTCCGGTTCCCGCGATTCCGGTCGTCGCCGAGCCTGAGGCGGTGGTTGTCGCGTAGTTGTTTCCCGCTTTAATCGTCAGCCCCTGCTGGTTTGCCACATTGGCCAGCACCACCTGGCCGGCCACCTGCGTCTCTCCGTTGCTGAAACTGGCCGAAACCACACCGGAGGAATCGACCGCGAACCCCTGATAGCTCCCGCTCGCGTATCCGTCCTGCGTGGTGCCGGAGACCGGGTTAGTTGACGCGGATGCCGCCTGCGCGCTCTGCGTAACCATCCCCGTGCCGCTGGTACCGAACAGGTCCCAGCTCAGACTCAGGTTGGCTGCCCCATCGGTCAGCCCACCCAGCTGGATGCCGGTCACGTTCGACGATGGCGCAATCAGGTTACCGTTCGAATCAAACGTCAGGGTCCCCGCAGCATTGTTCGACGCCGTCCCCGCCGCGCTTTCGATCAGACTGCCCCCCAGTGAAATCCCTGGTCCGGAAATGCTCAACCCATTCCCAGTCGGTGTTATCTGAACCCCCGAGATCCCCGCGGTGGCCGTCGTCAGCGCCGATGCATAGTTGCTCAGCGTCTCGCCCGGCTTAATGGGCGGCGCCGTGATGGTCACACTGTTCCCACTCGCGTTGGTACCGGTGATCGTCAGTGTGGTTGAAGGATCGATGGTGGTGCCGGCGTCGAAGGTATACGCGTAGTTCGTAATGCCCCCCTCGATCACCTTCCCGCCTACCGCCGTCGCACCGGTGATGGTCATAGTGTTGGTGCTGCTGTCCCAGGCGGCCGTCGCCCCGCTTCCCTGCAGCGCCGCCGCAATCGACCCCTCATATTGGCTCGGCGTCTGGCCGGCGGTCGCTGCCGGCAGCGTCACCGGACCCGAGCTGCCGGTGATCGTGAGACTCGTCGTCGGATCGACCGTCGCTCCGGCATCGAAGGTGAACGCCGTCCCACCGCCTTGTGGCGACGTCGCCGTCAGCGTCCGCGTCGTCGCCGAGGACGTGTCGGTGAGCGTCTTCGGATCCAGAGAAAAGCTGTAGCCCCACGTGTTGTTGCCCGTCTTCGTAAAGTAGACCGTCGCCTCGTGGCTGTTACCCAGGGAATCGTAGATCGGCACCTGGCCCTGCACCGTCGTGCCCACCGCATCGGAGGCATTCAGGTTCGCCGTCATCGACATCGTCGTTGTGGCCTTCGCGTTTTCCATCTCACCCACCGGCAGCGCGATCGGCGCCAGCGGCGCACCCGTGTCCACCACACCGTTGGCCGTCGGATAGCCCATCACGTTCTGCCCGTCCTGCGTCACCAGGAACCCTCCGCTGGTGGTGAAATTGCCGTCCCGCGTCAGCTCCGTCGTTCCGTCGGAGCCCTTCACCACGAAGAAACCGTTCCCGTTGATGTACATATCCGAGGCGTTCCCCGTCGAGTCGACGCCTCCCTGCGAAAAATCCGTCTCTGTCGCCGCGATCTGCGTGCCCGAGCCCACCTGCTGCGGATCACCCGAGCCCGTCGTCCCAACCTGCTGATAAAAAAGATCGCTGAAGGTTACGCTCTGGCTCTTGAAAGCAGTCGTATTCATGTTCGACAGGTTGTTGGCGATCGTGTTCAGCGATTCGGACGAGGCCTTCAAACCGGTCAGCGGAATGGAAAAAGATGACATGCTCCCTCCTTGGAGAACCGCGCGCTTACCGCGCCGGGTTTGTTGTGGTGGATTTGCCTGCCTGCTGCGCGCGCGCCCTGAGCGTGCTGAGCATGGAGTTGAGTGGGCTGGACGAGGAGCCCGGCGCCAGCGTCTGCGCCGCGGTTCCCAGAGCATTGGCGACCCGGGATGCGGCGCCGGTGTTGGCCGGCGGGCTGAGATTGCCCGTCGGGCCGCTGGCAGGCGTCCTCCCAGTCGGTTGCGCCACCGCGGATTGACTGTCCGGCCGGTGAAGGCTTTCGCCGGACGCTCCCGTTGTCGATGTGCTGCTCGGCGTCAAATCCTGGTTGATCTGAATCAACTGCTGGAGGCTGTTCACCTGGACCAGCTGGTTGATGTACGCGTTAGGGTCGGTGTCCGCCGTCGGATCCTGATTCTTCATTTCCGTCACCAGCAGCTGCAGGAAGTCATTAGCTGTGACCGTTGCGGAGTTCGTACTCGACGACGATGAGGTTGAGCTTGTCCCTGCTCCCGCGTCTTCCGCTGCCGCTTGCGTTGCCGTGGCCGTCACCGGGCTCGAAAATATCGCCATGATCTCTCCTTTCCGTGGTTCATGTTTCAAACGCGAACGTTGATGTAAGAAAGTGACTCTGGATTAACCTCAGCAAAAGGTCCGTTAGGCTGCTGGTCTGCCTGTTCAGTGGGTTTCACAGAACGACTGGCTCCGTCCTCGGGCCCGTGCTGAGAAGAACCACTGCGATTGCCGGAGGATGAAGAGAACACCTCAGTGCCCAGGTCTCCAACGTGGAGTTGCTCCCCGGTCAAATACTCCCGTATCCCGGGGAGTTGTGCGGAGACCGCGTTACGAGATTCAACGGAACCGGTTGCCAGAGTCGCCGATACCAGCCCCTGCGTATTGTGAGCGTGAATCTCCACCCAACCGAGGCCCGCGTTATGCACTCCAACGGCTAATCGCTGCGGCGTGCTCGCGATCGTTTGTGGCGCGGTGGCGGAGTCCAGGCGGTCAAACGCCAGGCCAGTATTCAGAGACGGCGCCGGGATTTTTCCAGTTGCACCTCTCAATTCAGTCGTGGGTAGATTCGCCGCTGAAGCCGAGGGAACCGGACCCTCACCTTGATTTGTCGCCCTGATTGCAGAGGGAGCCAGGTCGGAAATCGCCGCTCTGCCGCCATTCAGCGTCCTCGCAGAGGATTCTGCAACTCGATGGGATGTCGTCTCATCGCGAAGGCCCAAAGACGGTATCGTTGGAAGGGCAGGGCGGCTTTCGGCAGCCCCGGATGTCCGCGAAGCCTCCTGATGGAACGCCGCCGCTGGTTTACTCTCCCGTGGCCCTGCGATTCCGGACAGCGCACCTGGGTTCGGTTTTTGGGCCGCATCATTTTCTTTGAGCCGTGGTTCCGCAGCCACTGAATTGGGAACATTCGTCCCGATCACAGAGGCATCGACAGGCTCGCCTGTCGATGCCTGCGATGGAGTAGTTGTTTGCTTCGTGATCTCAACCGGGTTTGGTTGCATCGTGGTCGGAGGCGTGGATTCTTTTCTGCTCTCCCCGTTCTCCGCTGATGCACTCTCCTGGCTGATCTGGCTTTTCTTCGTATTCCTGACTTCTGGCGTGCCGGTTGCACAAATGTGTGCCGGATGAGATGTACCGGAATGCGCCATCCGGTCAGAAACCGGAGTTGACGTTGACGCCGGGGCAAGCTCTCCATCATTCCCTTGTGCAGGAACGGTGGAGGGAGCAATGTTATGATCTGACGTCGGGCCGTCCGGCAGCCCGACCGTACGAGACACCTGGAGGGCGCCCCCGCTTTCACCGCTGTAAGGGCCAGTTGCACCGGTACCTTCGCTGGGGGCGTTGGTGACGGTCAGGCTTGGGCCACTCTGGCTCATCGAGCCGGTTTTAATGCCGTCCGGAGTTTTCGCATTCGCGGCCTGGGAATCCGCATTCGGGAGTGTTGAGCCGGCTGCCAGACGCGCACCTGCCTGGAGCCAGTCAGCACCGTTGGCCGTCGCAGGGATGAGTGCCTTCGGTTCCCCTGTGGCCTCAGCCGTGGGTTGTATGGCGGGCCGGCAGGCAGCAGCGGAATTCATGAAGCGCTGGTTGCCGGATCCGGGGCTTGCAGCGTGGCTTTCCACGGTGCGTGGTTCCACATTTGGTTCTCCTGCAATGTAAGGCTGTGCACCGAACTTCTGTTGGTCGGGGTGGGAGAGTGCCGACGCTTCTGCATTTGGCTTTGCAACCTCTTCCCCTGGAAGCGTCTCCGTTACCGAGTTCATCGGCCTGAGTATGTTGCCTGCAGCAGCAGCTGTTCTCTCGCTCTGTGGGTCGAATCGGACACCCTGCGAAGAGCCGTCGGGAAGTGGCTGGACCCCTCCATTTCGTGTTTGTCCCAACTGCATTTCGCGACCGGGGCCCTCCGCATAGCGTTCAGGCGACGAGAGGAGAGAGCTTGTCCCGCCGCCGCAGAATCCGTCGGGGCTGGTCTTCTCGCGCAAGGAAGCCGAGGAGGTGGCGCCACGCACGTCCGCCGCTTCTCCCATCCGGGAGATCTGGTCGTGCATGAGACTCCCGAACTGCGCGCCATCCGGGGCCGCCCTCTTCTGGCGCCCGGCAGCCACTGATGCTGTTTGCGGAGAATCTGCTTCCGGAATCGATGGGATGGCAGCGTGCAAAGTCCAGTCCTCTGCCAGACGTAGTGCAATGCGGCTGCCACTTCACTCAACCAGAGTGAGAACCACTTAACCTTCGTCCTGATCCCGGCGAACAGAACCTCTCTGCTGATACCATTCATCCGCGCGATTCTGTTCCCGGCGCGACTCTTCCTGCTTCTCGATCCGCTCGGCAGCCACAATCAGTGTTTCCACCTGACGCCGTTCAAGACGGCGCTCCAGCAATTCATCGCGAGCCGTCGCCACGGCTGATCGGCTTATGGCAGCCAGTGACTGGAGTCTTGTTTCCTTCCAGCCGAGGATCCCGGCGTCGGCGATTGCCACAAGCCAGCCTTCTCCGTCCGCATCTTCGGTCAGGACCCTGATCGCGTCCGCTCGAACGCCTGCGGCCAGGAGACGTTGATCAGTGACGGCACGCTCCAGTGAGCGCATCTCTGCATTCTTCTTTTCAAGATCCAGGCGGCTGACTTCTTCCAGAAGCGCACGAATATGCAGCAGCCGATTCAGGGAACGCTTCACGGCTTTACTGCCGGATTCGCATTCTCAATCGATGCGGCAAGGGCGAGGAGGCGGCTCTTCGCACTGTCGGAGGTTTCGGTTTCCTTTGCATTCTGCACCAGGTATTGCCGGATCGCCGGCAGGAACTGGATGGCGCGATCGATATCGCGGTCTGTGCCCGGTTTGTAGGCGCCGATCCGCACCAGATCCTCCGAGCGTGCCCAGCTGTAGAGCACGCGGCGTACGGTTGCAGCTGCCGAGGCATGTTCTTCGCTCACCACCAGGGGCATCAGCCGGCTGATGGATTCGATGACATCAATCGGCGGGTACCATCCGTCGGCGGCCATCACGCGCGACAGCACCACATGACCGTCCAGATAAGAACGGACCGCATCGACCAGAGGGTCCTGCAGATCGTCGCCCTCCATCAGAACCGTATAGAAGGCGGTGATGCTGCCTACCCGGAAGCAGCCGGCTCGCTCCACCAGCCGGGCCAGCCGGCTGAACACTGACGGGGTGTAGCCACGGGTGGTGGGCGGCTCCCCGGCCGCCAGGCCCACCTCTCGCGCTGCCATCGCGAAGCGTGTCAGCGAGTCCAGAACCAGCAACACATGTTTGCCCTGGGCGGCGAAATACTCTGCCAGGCTGGTTGCCGCCATCGCAGCCCGTATTCTGAGCAGGGCCGACTGGTCTGAGGTCGAAACCAGAACCACCGCTCGTTTCTTCCCTTCGGGTCCCAGGCTCTCTTCGAGAAACTCCCCGACCTCTCTGCCTCGCTCCCCGACCAACCCAACCACAATGACGTCAGCATCGGTGTTGCGCGTCATCATCCCAATCAGCGTGCTCTTGCCGACCCCCGAGCCACCGAAAATGCCCAGTCGCTGGCCGCGCCCCGTAGTCAGCAGCCCGTCGATAGCCCGAATTCCGGTGCTCAGCGATTCGCGGATTGGTTTCCGATTGAAGGGATCGGGAGCCGGACGTTCCAGCCGGACCGAGGCCTGCAAAACAGGACTGCGTCTGCCATCCAGCGGCTGACCCAGCGCATTCAGGACGCGGCCGATCAACCCATCCCCGGCATACACAGACGGTGAGGCCCCGGATGCCGAAACGCGATCTCCATATCGGATTCCGTCGGCGGCTCCCAAAGTCATGGAAAGCACACCGGTGCCCCGAAACCCAATCACTTCCCCCGCGTGAACCTTCCCCCGCGAGTCACGAATCTCGCAGCATTCCCCCACGGAGCAGGGCGGACCTTCCGACTCAATCGTCTGCCCGGTGGCTTCGGTCACTTTTCCCTGCCAGCGAATCAGGGATCGCTGCCGCAGCCGGGCGAAGTAGGTTTCTAACAGCTCCATCATCCCTGCTTTCCGGCTGTGTCGGGCGCCGCAATGACGTCGGTGGCGTGGGGCCAGGGTTCAGGTCCATCGAAGAATGCCCGTTCCACCTCTTCAAGCTGGGTACGCCCGCCCAGGTCGACCCTTCCCAGGCTGGATTCCAGATAAAGCTCACCCGTCTTGAGAGACGGGTCTGGCTCAACGTCAGGACGCAGCGGCAGCCCGGGAACCAACCGTACCATTTCCGCCCACATTTCCTCATGCCCGGGAGGCACTCGCAGCCGGACTTTCACCGACTCCGCAAGTTGACCCAGCGCAACTCGCACTGCCCCGGAGAGAAGCAGGGGATCCATCTGTGCTTCCCGGTGCAGAATTCGCTCAGCAACGGCCAAAGCCAGCCGCACCACCTCGTGTTCGACGCGTGCAAAATAATCGTCGGAATGCCCCTGAAACTCTTCGATCGCCGCTCGCAACTGCGCTGAGCATTCGTGGTGCAGAGCCGTCCGTTCACTATCGGCCGCCTGCCTGCCCTTCTGGAAGGCTTCCGCACGGGCACTTTCGAGCGTCGCTGCTGATTGCCGTTTCCGCTCCTCGATCTCCGATTGCAGTTCCCGAACGCGCTCTGCGTCCTCCGCGAAGGATGCGCTGGCTCGAGCCGCCGTTCCCGCCAGAAGGGGATACTCGAGGCGCCGGACATCTCCATCGCGTTTGCTGTACACGGTGCCGTCCTGCTACACGACGAAATCGTCGCCCTGTTCGAGTTTGAGAATGACCTTGCCTTCGGCCTCGAGATTGCGCGCCAGCCCAAGGATTTCATGCTGCGCTCCGGCCACCTCCCGGGCCCGCACCGGCCCCATCACCTCCATGTCTTCCTTCAGCATGTCGGCGGCGCGGGAGGACATGGCCGCAAAAACGTGCGCGCGCAACTCTTCTGAAGCCCCGCGCAGAGCCAGAGCCAGCTGGCGTTTGTCCGCAGCAGCGACAATCTCCCGAATGCTGGCTGGCGGGATGGTCACCAGATCGTCGAAGGTAAACATCAGATTGCGGATATTCAGCGCCATCGCAACGTCGGCGGCCTCGATCTCGTCCAGGATCTTCCTGGTCTCTTCGGATTCCATACGGTTGAGCAGATCGGCTACCGCCTTGAAACCTGAATAAGCCTTGCGGCCGGTCTCCCCCATGTTCTCCAGCCGCCGGTGCAGGATGACGGCTACGCGCTGGGCCATCTCAGGGGAGAACTGCCGCATGGCCGCCAGCCGTCGAATCGCATCCACCCGGCGCTCCTCGCTCAGGCTCTCGATGACGGTCGATCCCCGCTTGGCATCCAGATGCGCCAGAACCACCGCGATCGTCTGCGGGTGCTCACTCTCCAGGAACTTGCCAAGCTGCTGCGGATCCACCCGCTGCAGAACCGTCATGTCGCTTTGGCTGGCTTCCTGTGCGCGCTTCACCAGCCCGAGCAAATCCTCCGCGTGCTGTTTTCCGAACGTGTCGACGAGCAGTTTAGTGGCATAATCCAGCCCCCCGTGCAGTACGTACTGCTGGGTCTCCAGCAGATCATGAAACTCTTCGATTATTTCCTGCGACAGCTCGGGTGAGCTGCCTCGCAGGGCTCTCGGTCGCCATCTTCCTCAGAAAGTATCCTGTCAGGGCCTCGATATCCTGCTCGCGCCCCTTGAGCGCCGGCGTCCGGATCATGAAAACCGCCAGACGATAGTAGAGGTCAGCCCGGAAGTTTCCTTCGGCGACAAGCCGCCCCAAAGGCTGATGGGTCGCGGCCACGATCCTCACATCCACGGTGATCGATTCGTTGTTCCCCACGCGCTGCAGTTCGCCGCTTTCCAGAAACCGGAGCAGCTTTGCCTGCAGCCCCAAAGGCATTTCGCCAATTTCGTCCAGAAAGAGTGTGCCGCCATGAGCCGCTTCAATCCGCCCTACACGGCCCTCCACCGCGCCTGTAAACGCCCCGCGCGTATGGCCGAACAGCTCCGCTTCCAGCAGGCCTTCAGGGATGGCCGCGCAGTTCAGCGCCACCATCTTCCGCGTGGATCGCTGACTCAGGCGATGAACCGCGCGCGCCACCAGCTCCTTGCCGCTCCCCGTGGGTCCTTCGATCAGCACCGGAGTGGTGCGGGGCGCCACCAGCCGAATCCGCCGGCTCACTTCCAGCATGGCTGGATCGGTCCCGATAAACTCCGGAAGGCCGGACTTACAGCTGCCCGTGGCGCGACCGTTTTCAGGTCGCAACCGGGCTATGACCGGCTCCCGTGCCGGGCTCGCCACCGGCAGGCGTTCCAGCTGCGCTCGTTCGGCGGAAATACTCCGGTCACCGGAAATTTCCGGCGCGGCCTTCCAGACAGCGTCGTCGGTCGCCTGCGCCGTACGCAGCGCGTGCAGCACCTCATTGCGGCGCGGAGCCCGCGCTGCGCATCCGTCGGCAATCGACGCATCGGCCATGATCAGATCCACATCGGGATGTACGCGCCGAAACTCCTCTACAAATTCATGGATCTCCAGATCCGGCAGCCAGGAATCCAGCACGACGGCCTCGGCCGGCGACGCGTCGAGACAGGCCAGGGTTTCCGCCCCTCCTGCGGCTTCGCGCACCTGCCAGCGCAGGTCAGTCAGTGCGGTGCGGACCCGCTGCCGGAACGAAGCGTCCGCGCTTACCAGAACTGCATTTCGCGTACCGGAGCCGATTCTCGACTGTGCTGTGGTTCCCATGGTTTCGATTCTCCTCAGAGTGGCGATTGCGTCTCGGCTGACCCCGGTCAGGCCTGGGCGCCGATCATGTATCCGACTCCGCGCACGGTGCGAATCACCGGCGATGCCGGCGCGACGGTCCCTTCCGCTTCTCCCTCGCGTTTTTCCCGGCCGTCTTCGAGCTTGCGCCGCAGGTAGTTGATATACACATCCACCACATTCGTGCCGGTCTCGGCGTTCACATTCCAAACCTCCCGAAGCAGCGTCGTGCGCGAGACCGCTCGCCCCCGATGCAGCATCAGGTACTCGAGCAGCGCGAATTCCCGGCTGGTCAGAGAAACCGGACTCCCGTTGCGCGTCACCGAGTGCTCCACCCGTTTCAACTCCAGATCGCCCTCGCGCAGCACCAGGCCCGGCGACCGGCGCCGCAGCAGCGCACGGCAACGCGCCCGCAGTTCAGCGAACGAGAAGGGCTTCTGCATAAAATCGTCCGCTCCCATTTCAAGGCAGCGCAGACGGGTTTCCGGCTCCTGTCTCGCGGTCAGGATCAGAATGGGAGCTTCACAGTTCAGGGATCGCAGGAATTCCAGAACCTCGGTGCCATCCCGCCGGGGAAGATTGAGATCGAGAAGCGCCATATCCGGAAGTTCCCGGGTCGCAGCTTCTATGGCCATCTCGCCGTCGGTCGCCATCGTCACTTCGTGTCCTTCCTGCTTCAGTCCGTGCGCCAGAAACCTGCCTAATGCCGGATCATCCTCTGCGATCAGCAAGTGCATCTCATTTTTCTCCCCAACCCACCATCTCTCTCCTCAGCGCTCCCATAAACAAAATTCTGAGAGAAATCCAAACCTCCTTCCGCAAACGGGACTCGTCAATCCGCCGTCGCCAGTTTGGGAAAAGGGCCCGCGAGGTCACCGACTCGCTCGACTGCACCCAGAATCTGACCTGGGGAAGGGAAGCCGGGGGAACACGAAAGATAAACAATCGATTCGCTTTTTATTCGCTATAATGGCCGCTATGGCGATAACCCGGCGGCAAAAGGAAGTCCTGGAGTTCATTTCGGGTTTTGTGCAACGCAACGGCTACTCGCCGTCCTTCGACGAAATTGCCCGCGGCCTGGACCTGCGCTCCCTCGCTACCGTCCACAAGCACATCACCAACCTGCAGAACAAAGGATTGCTGGCGCGTGCCCATAATCGCAGCCGTTCGCTCGACGTCCTTCCGCCTCGCGCCAAAGGCCGCCCCGTTGACCGCCTGCCCCTCGCCGGGCGCATCGCCGCCGGTTATCCTGTCGAGGCTGTGGAGATACCCGAGACCATCTCGCTCGGCGACATCGTCGGCAATCGCGACGTCTTTGCCCTCCAGGTGCGCGGCGAATCCATGCGCGACGAACATATCCTTGACGGCGACTTTGTGCTGGTCGAACGAACCAACACCGCCCGCTCCGGAGAAATCGTCGTGGCCCTGGTCCGCGGATCGGAAACCACCCTCAAACGCTATTACCGCGAAGGCGCCATGATCCGCCTTCAGCCGTCGAACTCCGAAATGGAGCCCATCATGGTCCCTGCCGCGCAGGTCGCCATTCAGGGACGCGTGCTGGGGATGCTGCGCAAGTACTAGCTGAAACACAGCGCTCGTCAGATGCCGGGCAGCAAAAAGCCCGGATCGCTCCGGGCTTCTTCCGTGCTGAATCAGAAATCTCTTAACCAAGAACGCGGCTGATGCTCTTCGTCAAAGTCTCCTTCGGCACGTACCCGACGATCTGATCGGCGACCTTGCCGCCCTTGAACAGGAGCAGCGCCGGAATTCCGCGAATCCCGTAACGCATCGGCGTCGCCTGATTGCGATCCACATCCATCTTCGCCACCTTCAGCCGGCCGCTGTACTCCGTAGCTACTTCGTCAACAATCGGCGCCAGCGCGCGGCACGGTCCGCACCACGTCGCCCAAAAATCCACTAATACCGGCTGATCCGATTGCAGCACATCCTTCTCAAACGTTGCATCGCTCACCTCGGCGATTCCTACTGCAGACATGTCCTCTTTGCCCCTTCCCTTGTCCTAAACACTGTTTAGTCTACCTGATCTCAATAGATGCGACCCGGGGCCCTTCGTCGCAGATTCGCAGGATGTGCAGCGTTCTTCGGGCAAAAATTAAGGCGCCCGGATTCTGTAAAGAATCACGGACGCCGGAGCAGCCCTCCCCCAGAACTGCCCACAGATGCGAACATAGGGCCTCTGGTGGCTTGTGTAAAGCAATCTTCAGTAATTTTTGGTAACGTGGCGTTTCGGGTACTGCGGGGATGTCATTTAAGATTACCCTGGAGCAGTTTTTGCCAATGGCGAAAAGCGCATGTTGGCCTCTTAGCGCCGGTTCAGCCGAATTCGATCAGCGCAGCCGCATCCTCCAGCCCGCATGTCAGAAACTCCACCTCGCCCTCACCGCCCACCTCGGCGGCCACCAGGCTCCGCGCTCGCTCCGCTGCGGCCTCCGACACCGTTAACAGAAGCACCGAAGGTCCCGCCCCGCTCAGCGCCACCCCCGCAATGCCGTCCTTCCCGCCAGAGGCAAAAGCCGCGGCAGCAAAGGGCAAACCTCCGCCCGAAACGGCTGGTGGATGCGGTCCTGCATCGCCAGCGCGATCACGTCCGCTCTCTGCATGGCAAACGCTGCAGTCAGCAACGCCACTCTCTGTACGTTAGCCACAGCATCCTGCCGCGAATACGACTCCGGAAGCACCGCGCGCGCCGTTCGCGTCGCCAGCGGTTCGCCCGGAATCACAATCACTGCCCGCCAGTCCCGCGGCGGCGCAATCGAAACCGCCCGGACCTCGCCCCCTCTCCATTGCGGAAGCCACAAATCCCCCCAGCCAGCAGGCCGCAGCATTATCCGGATGCCCCTCCAGGCGCGCCGCTTCAGAAAGAATCCTCTCCCGGCTCCACTCCAGCCCTCCAAAATGCGAGGCCAACGCCACGCCGGCCAGCCGCGCCGCCGCCGACGACCCCGTCCCCATCCCCAAAGGAATCTCATTGCGAATCCTCAGATCGGATGGGAATACAATCCCGCCCGTTCGCCTGGAGCAGCGCCCTGTATGTGTCGACCAACAGGTTGTCCTTCTCCGCCCCGCAGACCTCCGCATCCCGTCCGCTCGCCTCGATCCGAATCGCTCCGCCTGGGTGGCCTCAACGTGGAGATACACCTTCAGCGCGATCGCCACGGCATCGAACCCCGGCCCCAGATTCGCCGATGTCGCCGGCAGGCGCAACGATGCGCTTTCACCGGCGCGCCCGCTCCAGCTCACTGCAGCACCTCTCGCCGACGCCTCGGTCTGAATCGCGCTGTGGCGCGTCGCCTCGAGCTCTCTGGCCAGCGCCGATTTCTCCGCCTCCGTCAGCAGTTCACCGCGATGATACTGAATGGTGTAGTCGGGATCCTTCAGGGTGTGGCCCGTGAGCACCAGCACTACGGACTCTTCTCCGCCGCTACCTTCCCATTCCTCACCAGTTTCTTTAGTCCCGCCAGCGTCACCGCCGAAGCCGGCTCACAACCAATCCCCTTCCGCGCCGATCTCCGCCTTGGCCAACGCTATCTCTGCCTCTGAAACCTGCTCCACCCATCCGCCTGTCTCGCGAATCACCCGCGCCGCCTTCGCCACGAGGCAGGATTCCCGATGCGAATCGCGCTGGCTCGCGTCTTCGCTGTCACCGCTTCGATCCTCTCTCCACCAAATTCCCTGAGCGACCGCACAAGTGGATTCGCTCCCTCCGCCTGAATCACCGAAATCTTTGGCACGCCGGCGATTAGCCCCAGGTGTTTCATCTCCAGAAACCCTTTGCCCAGTGCCGAGCTGTTCGCCAGGTTGCCGCCCGGCACGATCAGATGATCCGGCGCCTGCCATTCCAGCTGTTCTGCAATTTCAAAGGCCGCCGTCTTTTGCCCCTCCAGCCGATAGGGATTCACGGAATTCAGCAGATACACCGGCGCGCGCGCCACCACTTCCGTCAGCACCCTGACGCAGCCGTCAAAGTCGGTGCCCAGCTGCAGCGTCAGCGCTCCATAGTCCATCGCCTGCGACAGCTTTCCCCATGCAATCTCTCCTTCCGGAACCAACACCAGGCTCCGAATCCCTGCCCGCGCCGCATACGCCGCCATCGAGGCCGAGGTATTTCCCGTCGATGCGCACGCCACCCACTCCACGCCGCGCTCCCGCGCCACCGAAAGCGCCGCCGTCATGCCCGTATCCTTGAATGAGCCTGTCGGATTCATCCCCTGGTGTTTCGCGCGCAGATCCCCAAGTCCCGAGCCTCTTCGCCGACTGCGGCAAATCATATAGAGGAGTATTTCCCTCGTTCAGCGAGAGACGATGTTCTTCGCGGATCCAGAATGGGAACATCTCCCGGAAGCGCCACACCCCGCTGCGGTCCGCCGGTTCCAGCGACGACCGCCGTTCCCTCCATAGCCAGCGCAGCGCGCTGGGATTCGGCCGCGTGTGCCCGGGCGTGCTCCATCCCGGATACAGAATTTCGAACAGCTCCCGGCACTCCGCGCAGCGGAAATCGCCAGGCAATGCTCCGGGCGCAGGTCTGCCCGCAACCCGTGCATCGCAACTGATAAAGTTCGCTCATGGCGGTCCGGTGATCTCAGCCTATCACCGGGTTCGCAGCGGCCAGATCGTCTTGTTTCGCATAATCATTCGCATAATTTCGTATAAAATCGCCCAATGGCGACGCTTCTCACTCCTCGCGACGCTGCTCTGCGGCTGGGCATCTCTTATGCGGCCATCAAGCAGTGGATTTATCGCGGCAAACTCCGGGCCATCAAAACCCCTGGTGGACACTACCGCATCCCCGAGTTGAGCTTGACGCGCTCCTGTTCAAAGCCAAGCGCCCCGACACGCCA
>CAWBIO010000004.1:0-299250 GCA_963788905.1 uncultured Acidobacteriaceae bacterium | reverse complement strand
CTTTCCAGCGGGCTAAATCGTGGGCCATCGCCGCGCTCACCCTCGGCCTGCTCATGTGGTTTGTCGCTTTTCTCAGCGTTGGCGGCGAATGGTTCCTGATGTGGCAATCCCATCTCTGGAACGGGCAGGAAGCTGCCTTTCGCATGTTCGTCGTCGTTGGATTGATTCTTCTTCTTCTCGCCATGCCGGAGGCTGACGACAGAGCACTCCAATGAAACACGCCCACACAACCTTGTGGCTGCGATTCTGCTCGCGGTCGTCGGCAACGAGGATGCGTCGAGGCCGATCAGGCATTCGCGTCGGATGAAGACTGGGCCGGCGCAAGCCCGGCCGCGGTTAGCCAATCGATGAACGGCTGTGGGGAAAGGCGGGTCGAGACGTCTTCCTTGCGCACCACCCCGGCGCTCCACGATTCCAGCAGAACGCGTTCGGGATCGCTCAGGGTCTTGGTTGTATAGATCAGCACAGGGAGGTTCTCGGTGGCCGGGTTAGACCGCAATTGTCGAAGAACCTCGATTCCCCCAATATCGGGCATCAGCAAATCGAGGATGATTCCATCCGGAGATTTTTCGCGCACGGCCGCCAACGCCTCGGCTCCGTTACTGGCTTCGTGAATCTCCAGCCACGGCTGGTGGAGCAGCTCACGAAGAATGTAGCGGGAGACGTCGTTGTCGTCGACGACCAGCAGACGCCGGGTGCCGGTTTGCGCGGTCAGGCGGCGGAGTTCCCGCAGCAGAGTCTCGCGCGCCAGCGGCTTGGGCAGGAAGAGATCAGCACCCTTTTCCGCGGCGCTGCCGGATTCATCCTGAATACTGGTGGCGATGAGCGGCAGGCGGGGCAGACGCTCGCGCAGCCGGCTCAGAAATCCCCAGGCTGTATCTTTGCCCAGATAAATGTCAGAGACGACAGCTGCCGGCCCGTGGCGATTCGTCCAGGCCTCGGCCTGCGCCACGCTGGAAGCCAGGATGGGCTGAAACTCAGTATTGCGCAGGTAAGTCTCGATAGTGTGCGCCGTCTCCGGATCGTCTTCGAGCACCAGAACCGGCGCGCGATGGAATTCCGGCGCGGGCGGACTCTCGGCATCCTCCGGCTGCATGGCTTCGCCGACATAGACGACGGGAATGGTGACGTAAAATACAGAACCTTTGCCCGGTTCGCTCTCCAGCCAGATCTTTCCACCGAGCAACATGGCCAGGTTCCGGCAAAGCGGCAGACCCAGGCCGGTGCCGCGATGCCGTTCCTGCAGCGGGTTCTCGATCTGGCTGAACTCGCGAAAGATGGCTTCGTGGTGCTCCTTCGCGATTCCGATGCCCGTGTCTTCCACCGAGAACCGCACCAGATCCTGGCTCCGGCATTTCGGCGGCCACGCGTACCTGCCCGCTGGGAGTGAACTTCAGTGCGTTCGAGATCAGGTTGCGCAGGATCTGCGAGACTTTCCCCTCGTCGGTATGGAGGGGCGGCAACTCGCTGGCATCTTCAAAAAACAGCTCGACCGATGTGTTGTCAGCGAGCAGCGGCTTGAGCATGCCCTTCAGCGCGCTGAACAGCTCGTGTACCTCGAACTGCTTCGGGCGGATCCTGACCTTTCCCGCCTCCACCTTGGCCAGATCGAGCAGATCGTTGACCATCTCCTGCAAATCGCGCGCCGAGCTTTCGATAAAGCGCACCTGCTTCATCTGCTCGGGTGTCAGATCGCCGTCCAGCCGATCCATCAGCAGCCGTGCCAGCGAGATGATCGAGTTCAGCGGCGTACGGAATTCGTGCGAGACGTTGGAGAGGAATTTGGTTTTCAGCTCCGAGGCCCGGCGCAGATAGTCCGCGCGCTCGTCCAGCTCCGCGTACAGTGCCACGACACCCCGGTTGGTGTCTTCCAGTTCGCGGTTCAGCAGCTCCAGCTCTTCCTGGCGAGCGCGCAGCTCCTGCAGCGTCTTGAGCAACTCCTGGTTCTGCT
This sequence comes from uncultured Acidobacteriaceae bacterium, assembly GCA_963788905.1. Taxonomy (GTDB): domain Bacteria; phylum Acidobacteriota; class Terriglobia; order Terriglobales; family Acidobacteriaceae; genus Palsa-343. Next base: position 297,299 of record CAWBIO010000004.1, on the reverse strand, counting down.
GCTCGATCTCCTCATAAGGGCTTTCCGGCGCCCGCTCCTCCAGTTTCCGGTTCAGCTCGCGAACCGTACGAGGGGTCATGAGGGAGTGGTGGGGCGGAAGATGCTTGACCATCCGCACCGTGGTCCCCAATGGCTTGCTCTCGATCTCGAAGCGGTCCATCAGCCGCCGGGTACCGAGCAGCCCGATGCCCATGCCGGTGGTCGATTTATACCGCCCATCGAGGATCTCCTCGAGATTCGCGATGCCGGGTCCGGTATCGGAAACCGTCACTTCCAGGAATTGAGGATCTCCCAGCCCGACCGCGAACTCCACTTTGCCGTTGCGGGCGTAGCGGAAGGCGTTGCGGGCAATCTCAGAGGCTGCGGTCGCCATGCGGATCTGGTCCTGGTTGTCCAGACCGAGCTCCGCGGCAACTTCCCGGGCTCGCTGCCGTGCCTGGACGACATCGCGCTCGGTGCGCAGAGCAAGGTTGAAAACCGGAATCGCCGCCATGGCTACGCCGCCTTCACCACCACCACGCTGGCGTCATCCCGCTCACGCCGGAAATCGCGCATCAGGGTTCCGCCAATCACGGCCGGGTGGCGCGCAATGAGGCCAGCGTAGCTCGAAAGATCCCACTTCGACTGGAGTCCGTCGGAATGCATCACCAGAACCGCATCCGGCGTCCACGGCACGCGAAACTCCTGAATGCGCGAAGTCACCATTCCCAGTGTGCCATTGTGCGAGACCAGGTTGCGCGACGCACCTTCTGCCAGCACGACAGCGGATATGTTGCCAACGCCCGCGTAGGTCAGTGTGCCCTCGCCCGGGCGAATCTCCGCCACCGCTGCCACCGCGCCGCGGGTCTTCTTCAGGGCATCGTGCAAATAATTGAGAATCTCGCCCGGAGCCCTATCCTGGCGCTTGCGGAAGGTCGCAATCGCCTCCTGCGCTGCCTGCGCGGCATCCATTCCGTGGCCCAGACCGTCGGCCAGAAGCACCACCATGCGCTCCGCAGTGTGGTGTACAGCCCACCCATCGCCGCAGAAGCGCTCGCCGGGAAATGGCAGGGCCATGCCCGCAACCCGCAGTCCATCCCGCGGCGCCGCTTCGCCAAGTTCCAGCAGCAGCACCGTCCCTTTCCTGCCTGTGAAGATCTCCAGCGCCGTCGCCATCCTCTGCATCGCACCCATGCCGCCGCCCATGGTGCCGGCTGTCGAATAGCCATCGGTCATGGCCTGGGCAACGTTTGCGATCCCCGGTCCATTGTCCATCGCCAGAATGCGCGCCAGCGAGCTACCCTTCTCCCGCATTCCCGAGATTACGATTTCGCCCCCACCGCCATGGAGCAGCACGTTCCGCGAGGACTCGGCGGCCAGCAGCGCCAGTTCGCCCGAGCGCGATTCATCGAAACCGAGGCGCTGAGCGGCCAGCAGCGCTTTGCGCCGCGCCTCGCCCACCGACGTCGCATCCGTGATGGGAACCCATTCCGTGAAGGCTACTTCCATCGCACAACTGTGACCCGAGTGCCCTTTCCGGGCGCGGACTCGATCGAGAACTCATTGACCAGCCGCTTGCTGCCTCCGAGTCCCAATCCCATCCCGTTACCCGTCGTGAATCCATCTTTGAGGGCCATTTCGATGTCTGGGATGCCCGGGCCCCGATCCTCGAAGATCAACCGCAGGCCGACCCGTCCACCCATGCCGATCTGCTCGATGGTCATCGACCCGCCCTTGCCATGATCGACGGTGTTGCGGGCCAGTTCGCTGGCCGCCGTTACCAGCTTGGTCTGGTCGACCAGGGTGAAGCGCAGCTCCGTGGCCCATTGCCGCACCTTCTGCCGGGCCAGCACCACATCGTTGGAGTTCTGCACGGGCAGCGTCTCACGCCTCGTCTCGCTCATCTTCGCTCCCCGTGCGGAACCCCGCTCCCGCTCCGTAGAGCAGCTCCATCCCTGCTTCCACGCTCAGCGCCGTACGTACTCCAGGCAGCGACATCCCCAGCTCAACCAGGGTTATGGCCACCGCCGGCTGCATCCCCACCACCACGGTTTCAGCCCCCAGAACGCGGGACATGGCTGCGATGTTGGCCAGCATCCGGCCGATGAAAGAGTCCACGATTTCCAGTGACGAAATATCGATCAGCACGCCCCGGGCGCCCCATTCCGCGATGCGATTGGTGACGTCGTCCTGCAACTGCAGCGCCAGCTTGTCATGCATGTCTACCTGGATGGTAATCAACAGGAGACTGCCCATGCGAAGAATCGGAATTCGCTCCACGTTAGCTCTCCTGTTTGTTCATCGGGCCGGCCAGTATGCCTTTGGACTGCGCCACCGAACCGGCCTTCCGCACTACGGTGCGGCCACTGATCTGCAGTGCCAGAGCAAAGGCATCGGCAAGATTGGCTTTGGTCATCACGTCTTCCAGATTGATGCCCAGGTGGACGATGGTCTGGGCAATCTGCGGCCGCACGCCGCTGATGATGCACTCGGCCCCCATCAGCCTGGCCGCCGTGATCGTCTTGAGCAGGTGCTGGGCCACCAGCGTGTCCACCGTCGGTACGCCGGTAATATCGATGATCGCGAATCGCGAATTAGTGGCCACGACCGTCTGCAGCAGGTTCTCCATCACCATCTGGGTCCGTGCGCTGTCGAGGGTGCCGATGATGGGCAGCGCCAGATATGCCGTCCCACAGCTTCACCACCGGCGTCGAAAGCTCCATCAGCTCCTGTTGCTGACGCAGGATCAGCTGTTCCCGCATGCCGGTATAGGCCTCCGTCGTCACGAGCGCCAGGCCGTCCAGCAGCTCTGTAGCCGCCCACACTGTGTCGAACAGCTTGTCCTGGCTTTTCGCCATGTCCTTGCGTATCGCCGCAAACAGCGGCCGTTTGAGCGACAAAACAAAGGTCGCCACCTCGGTCGGCGAGAATCCCAGGCGAACCCGCGCCGCGGAAATGTCCTCCAGAAGCTCGCGCGCGGGCGCCCAGTCGGCGCCTCTGATATCCGCGCCGCTCTTCACGCCGGTCGCCAGAGCCCGCAGCAATTGTGTGCATTGCTCTTCGAGCTCCGTCCGGCTCATCAGGTCCGCGCGCTGCACCGTCTGGCTCATGTCCCGGATCCATTCGGCACGGATCTGGTCCTCATTGCGGGCAATAATCTCCGCCAGGTCACTCATTCAGGCCCCCTTCGATTTCATCCGGAAAATGGAGCTTCCCGCTCGGAATCAGCGAGTTGGACAGCAAGTTACTGTACTACAAATGCACTTCGACAGGTAGGCTGCGGGGTGCGATGGTCCCACGAGGATCATCCCTGGATTGGGCCGTCAGGAAGCCACTCGCTCCAGTCCGTCCAGCGCGTTGCGCAGCGCGGCGATGCCGGCACCCTTATCGATATAGCCGCTCACCTTGAACATCTCGCAAATCTCGCGGTACTGGTCGCCGAGAACCGTCCAGACCACCACCGGGATCTTCGATAGCCGGGGATCGCTGTGCCAGAAGCGAAGCAGCTCGAAGCCGCTTTCGTAGCCCAGATCCAGGTCCAGCACGATGGCATCCGGCAATCCATCACTTCCGTTGAGTGCCTTCTCCAGAAACTGCCGCGCCGCTGTGGTCGACGACCGTAACTCGACACCGGAGAATCCCGACTCCTGCGCCGCCGCCGCAGCGATACGAAGATCGTTCGGCTGATCTTCCACGATAAGCACTCGCATGATCGATCACCTGGGGGATTGTTTACAAAGAGGATATGCCAGGAAACAGCAACCACGCCAGGCTTAAAGTAAACAGTTCGCATCCTCTGGGTTCCGCGCCAGGTAAACCAAGGGCCCAATCGCGGTCCACGACGATTGGAACTACTCGAATCCCTGGTGCTACATTCAAATTTCAAGCCCAACCTGAGCCATTTTCGCCGCACACGCTTGATTGCCGCCCGGGTTCGCACTGAACCCGGATGATGAACCTCGAACCACCACAAGGAGCAGAAGAAGATGTCAGCCGAAGCCAAGTGCCCTTTTCCGCACGCCACCAGCGGCGCGCCCCGGACGAACCGTGACTGGTGGCCGGATGCACTCAACCTGAATATCCTTCACCAGCACTCCTCCCTTTCCGATCCGATGGGCGAGGATTTCAACTACGCCGAGGCGTTCAAAACCCTCGACCTTCCGGCGGTGAAGAAGGACCTGCTGGCGGTGATGACCACCTCCCAGGACTGGTGGCCGGCGGACTTCGGTCACTACGGCGGCCTCATGATTCGCATGGCCTGGCACAGCGCCGGCACCTATCGCATCCACGATGGACGCGGCGGCGCCGGGCGCGGCCAGCAGCGATTCGCACCCCTCAACAGCTGGCCCGACAACGTGAGCCTCGACAAAGCACGGCGGCTGCTGTGGCCGGTCAAGCAGAAGTACGGCAAAAAGATTTCGTGGGCCGATCTGATGATCCTCGCCGGCAACGTCGCCCTCGAGTCCATGGGCTTTAAGACTTTCGGTTTCGCCGGCGGCCGCGCCGACGTGTGGGAGCCGGATCAGGATGTCGACTGGGGCGCGGAAACCAAGTGGCTGGGCACCGACAAGCGCTTTTCCGGTGAGCGCGAGCTGGCCAGGCCTTTCGGTGCAACCCACATGGGCCTCATCTATGTGAACCCCGAAGGTCCGGAGGGCAAACCCGATCCCGTCGCCGCCGCCAAAGACATCCGCGAAACCTTCAGCCGCATGGCGATGAACGATGAAGAAACCGTGGCGCTGATTGCCGGCGGTCACACCTTCGGCAAGACCCACGGCGCAGGTCCCGCCACCCACTGCGCCGCCGAGCCCGAGGGAGCTGACATCGTCGAGCAGGGCCTCGGCTGGAGGAGCACCTTCGGCACAGGCTTCGCCGGCGACGCCATCACCAGCGGCCTCGAAGTGACCTGGAGCAACACCCCGACCCAGTGGAGCAATCATTTCTTCGACAATCTTTTCAAATATGACTGGGAGCTCTGCAAGAGCCCCGGCGGCGCGCACCAGTGGAAGCCGAAGGGCGACGCAGGCGCCGGCACCGTACCCGACGCGCACGATCCCTCGAAACACCACCAGCCGGGCATGCTCACCACCGACCTCTCGCTGCGCTTCGATCCCATCTACGAGAAAATCTCGCGGCGCTTCTACGAGCACCCCGAGGAATTTGCCGACGCGTTTGCGCGTGCATGGTTCAAGCTGACGCATCGCGACATGGGACCTCGGGCGCGCTACCTTGGCCCCGAGGTTCCTGCCGAAGAACTCATCTGGCAGGATCCGATTCCCGCGGTCAATCACCCACTGATCGACACCAACGACATCAATTCCCTCAAGGCGAAGATTCTGGCTTCAGGGCTGCTCGTCTCCGAGCTGGTTTCAACGGCGTGGGCTGCGGCGTCAACCTTCCGTGGATCAGACAAGCGCGGCGGCGCCAATGGCGCGCGCATTCGCCTGGCTCCGCAGAAAGACTGGGAAGTCAACCAGCCCAGTCAGCTCAAAAAAGTGCTGACCACGCTGGAAGGCATCCAGAACGACTTCAACAACGCGCAGACCGGCGGGAAGAAGGTCTCGCTCGCCGACCTGATCGTGCTCGCCGGGGACGCCGCCATCGAGCAGGCCGCAAAAAATGCCGGCATCAACGTCACCGTCCCCTTCCATCCGGGCCGCATGGACGCCTCGCCCGAGCAGACCGACGTCGCATCCTTCGCGATGCTCGAGCCCAGGGCCGACGGCTTCCGCAACTACGTTCAGCACCAGAACGGCGTGCCGCCGGAGGTGTTGCTGGTCGACAAAGCCCAGCTGCTGACGCTGACTGCCCCCGAAATGACCGTGCTGGTGGGCGGCATGCGCGTGCTCAACACCAACTTCGGAAAGTCGAAGCATGGTGTTTTCACCGACCGGCCCGAATCGCTCACCAACGACTTCTTCGTGAATCTGCTCGACATGAACACGGAATGGAAGGCGGTTGCCGATTCGGACAGGTTCTTCGAAGCCCGCGATCGCAAAACCGGACAAGTGAAGTGGACGGGCACCCGCGTGGATCTGATCTTCGGTTCCCATTCGCAGCTTCGTGCTTTGGCCGAGGTCTACGGCAGCTCCGACGCCCACGAGAAGTTCGTTCACGACTTCGTCGCGGCGTGGAACAAGGTGATGAATCTCGACCGCTTCGACCTGGCCCACTCCCGGTCCTGATGCTCTGTCGGGTGGCCCACTCAAGCCCGGGTCTGACTTGAGTGGGGTCATATAGCTGCCAATCGCTGCGGCGGGCTGCCGTCTGCAGGCTGCGGGCTCATTTTCGCTCAGAAAAAAGCCCTCGGGGCTCCTGACCAGCCGAGGGCTTTCAAATGAGCTTCATCTGTTGTCGCATCTGAGAGCTCACTCTGAAAATAGAGTGAGGCTGGCCGAAAGTCATTGGACCTTCGTGGTACTTTCGTCGTTTCTTCGCCTATCTTTCGGCTGGGAAAGTCGCGATTCCGGGTGTTGGAGAGCGGTGATAGCCTTGGTGGGTTTGGAAACTCAATCTTCGCCGGGTTGGTCCGGTCCTCCCGGCCTGGATGGAAATGCTGACACGGGAATCCTCCAATGACAAATAAGCTCGTCGCGGTTCTGTCTGGCCTTCTGCTGGCTGGGCTCGTCGTCGTCTGCCCGGCCTTCGCGCAGCAAGCGAAATACCCCTTCAACGATCCGAACCTTCCCGAGGACAAGCGGATCGACAATCTGCTGTCGCTGATGACCACCCAGGAAAAGATTGACGTGCTGGGAACGCGAACCGGCGTGCCCCGCCTGGGCGTGCCAAACATCGGCAGCACCGAAGGGATTCACGGCGTGGTGCAGCGCGAGCCGCGCTTCGGGCACCGGCCCATCACCACCACGCAGTTCCCGCAGCCGCCAGGCATGGGCGACAGCTGGGATCCCGAGTTGGTGCAACAAGCCGGATGGGTCGAGGGTTTCGAGTCGCGATATATCACCGAGACGCCGCAGTACGACCGCCAGATTCTCATGGACTGGGGACCGCAGTCCGATCTCGCGCGCGATCCGCGCTGGGGACGCAGCGAAGAAGTCTACGGCGAGGACCCGTTCTTTAACGGCACGATGGCGGTCGCGTTTGCGAAAGGCATCGAGGGCGATGATCCGAAATACTGGCAGGCCTCGCCGCTGCTCAAGCATTTCCTCGCCAACGAGAATGAGGACCACCGCAACAAGTCGTCGTCCGACTTCGACGAGCGCCTCTTTTGGGAGTACTACTCGGTTCCCTTCCGCATGGCCTTTCAGCAAGCAGGCGCGAGCGCTGTGATGGCCAGCTACAACGCGTGGAACGGCACGACCATGGCGGTGAATCCCATCCTGAAAAGCATCGTGCGCGACCAGTGGCACGTCGATGTGCTCTCGACCGACGGCGGCGCCGTGACGTTGCTCGTCAACCCACGGCATTTGTACCCAAACCACGAAGCAGCGGTCGTGGCCTGCATCAAAAACGGGATCAACCAGTTCCTCGATCGCTATGCCGACGAGACCAAAGCCGCGCTCAACGACGGCTCGCTCACCGAAGCCGATATTGATGCCGTTCTCCGTTACAAATTCCGCATCGCCATCAAGCTCGGGCTGCTCGACCCGCCGGAGATGACGCCATTCACAAAACTGAACGACCAGCCGGAGCCGTGGAACGGCGACAAAGACAAGTCCATCTCGCAGAAGCTTGCCCTCGAATCCGTCGTCCTGCTGAGGAATGAAAACAACCTCCTGCCGCTCGACAAAACGAAGATCAAGTCGATCGCCGTCATCGGCCCGCTCGCCGATTCGGTCCACTGGGACTGGTATGGCGGAACGCCGCCGTATAAGGTGACGCCCCTCGACGGCATTAAGGCCGCCCTCGGGCCAGACGTAAAAGTGACCTATGTCCCCTACGACAAAGCCGACGAAGAAGACGATGCTCTGAAGGCCGCAAGCTCGTCCGACGCAGCCGTGGTCGTCATCGGCAACGACCCCACCTGCGGCGATGAGGCACACAGCTGGTACAACGTGCCTGAGGATGGGGGCGGCGTGACCATGCCCTGCACTTCACCCAGCGATGGGCGCGAGGGCCGCGATCGCGAGAGGATCGATCTCTACCAGGAACAAATCCTGAAGCAGGTAGTCATTAAGAATCCGAAGACCGTGCTGATGTTGATTGCAAGCTTCCCCTTCGCCATCAACTGGAGCGCAGAACACGCGCCCGCGATCCTGCACATGACCCATGCCTCGCAGGATGAAGGCACCGCGCTGGCGAAGGTCCTCTTCGGCGACTACAACCCCGGCGGCCATCTGGTGGAAACCTGGCCGAAGTCGCTCGACCAGCTGCCGCCGAAAATGGACTACAACATCCGCGACGGCTACACCTACATGTATTTCAAAGGCGACCCGCTGTTTCCGTTCGGATACGGGCTGAGCTACACGACGTTCAAATTTGGCAATCTCAAAACGAGCGCGCCCAGCGTAGCAAAAGACGGGTCGATAACTGTATCGGTGGATGTGACAAATACCGGCAGCCGAACCGGCGACGAGGTCGTGCAGCTCTACGTCAAGCATCTGCACTCGAAAGTGGAACGCCCGCGCGAAGAGCTCGAAGGCTTCCAGCGCGTGACGGTCGAAGCGGGCCAAACCAAAACGGTCGAGATTCCCCTGCCCGCCTCGCGCCTCGCCTACTGGGACACGAAAGCCGGCGCTTTTCGCGTCGAGGCCGAGCCGGTGAGCCTGATGGTCGGCGACTCGTCAGCCAACCTGCCCCTGAGCACGACCGTGAAGGTCGAATAGGGCTTACGCCTTTTCACCAACGGATCAAGCCGGGATCCATGGGTGCCCCACATCTGCCGGTTTTGGCAGATGTGGGAATACAGAGCTCTGAGTCGCAGGTCTCAGGTTTCGGCGGCGCTTCGACTCGCGCCAGCGAGCGAAGCGCCGGGGGCAGGGGTGGGCCGCCGAAGTTGAGGCGAACGAAGTTCGCCTCCCACCTTCGGCGATGCAGGGGGCGGAAAATGTGCTCTGTGCTCTGACGGCTGTCTTTGCTGCCGTCGCTGCCTTCAGCTGCCTTTCGCTGCCCCGTTTCCAGCTGGCCGCTTTTAAGCTGACCGCTTCTTAGCCGACCGGTTTTTAGCTGGCCGCCTTTGTAGCTGCCCGCTTCTCAGCTGCCTTCAACGAACTTTCAACAACTTACAGCCCAAACCCCAAAAATGTGGAAAATTTGTCAAGACCCGGGCCCAAAATCCAAAGTAACGAGCCCTCATTCCACACCACTTACCCGCCAATTCACGCAAACAAAGTTGGCGCGATTCCGCGCCCAACTTGGTATTCTGATAATAGAGGGTAAGAATTTTTCTTCGATACGAAAAGGCCGCCTCAACAGGCGGCCTTTTCCTTTGCACCCACCATGACCAACCGTCTCTCCAATCCGCAGTCCATCGGGTGGCCGCTCAAGCCCGGTTTCGGCAGATGTTGGAGTGCAGAGATGCGACTCGAGTTTTCTCCGCCGGGGGCTGCCGCCTGCCGCCTGCAGGCGTACCCTTAAACCCTTTGCCCTCAGCGAGCGTAGACCTAAGCCATTTCGATCCAATGAACTGCGGGCGCAACCCCCAAAAACCGCCCTAACTCGAATCAAAAGAATGACTTGCAACTTAACCCGCGCAGAATGAAACACTTAACAATCACCAAATCCATCAACCCCTGCAATATGAATCACTTGCACGAAAACAGGCGAGACACCCCGGGTGGGGTGTCTCGAGGTTTACGGCAGCGTCCAGCCGTTCGTCAGGTTCGGCGAATTTGCCGGAGCGGTCTGGGCCAGAACAGGGCTACCGAGGATTCCCCATTTCCCGCTTCTCTTCTTCCGTCATCGGCGCGTTGATTTCCGTCAGCCCTTCAGGCAAGCGCATCTCCACGCGGCGATTAGGGGTGTCGATCCGAACCAGGTATTCGCTGACGAAGGGAATGAGCAGATCGTCATGGGGCTTCGATCCGGCTCGGCGCACCACCAGCAGATCGGTGTTGGACGAGTTGCGGTCCACGTCAGCGATTTCGCCAAGTTCAGCGCCGTCGTGGTTCAGGTCGATCAGGCGGCAGCCAATCAGGTCGCTCAGGTAGGCAGAGCCAGGCTCGAGGGGCGCTCGCTCAGCGCCGGGAATGGCGACCTCGAACCCACGCAGGGCTTCGGCCTCGTTGATGGTCTCCACCCCGCGGAACTTCAGCACCACACGGCTGCGGAGATACCAGAAATTCTCCAGCTCCATCTCTCTCGCGCGCTTGCCGAGGCGTTCCGGAGGAATCAAATGGAGGCGGCTGCGCTGATGGAATTTCTCCGGGAAGTCGGTGAGGATTTCGGCGATCAGCTCGCCGCGGCGTCCGTGGGGGCGAATCAATTTGGCCACCACCACCCAGGCAGGTATCCCAGGCGCGCGTGGCGCCTGAACCGGGGAAGGCAAAGGGGCAGCGCCCTTGTTCAGACCTTCAGCGGCGCGGGTCGGGCCTTCGGGCGGCGAATCCCCTTGCTGCATCCGTGAGGTGGTTGGACGGGAGGACACTATTCCTTCCGGACCTCGCTACTCCTCGCCGGCGGCTGCTGCCTGGTGATCCTCTTCAAGAATGTCGAGGGTATAACGATGATGGTGCTTCATACTGACAGCCCCAAGAATGGTTCGCACCGAGCGCGCGGTGCGACCCTGCTTCCCGATCACCTTGCCCACATCGGTGGGCGCAACCCGGAGCCGCAACACCGTACTCTCATCACGTTCCACTGCCTCAACTTCTACTGCCTCAGGAACATCCACCAACGCTCGTGCAATCTGGGTAACCAATTCCCGCATGTCATCGGGTTTATCTGTCGTCGTCATCCTGCCCCCCAATTGGGAAGACACGCTTTCATTCGTCTTCCGGGGCTATCGGGATACTACTGCAAGGCTCCCACAGACAAAAGCACAATCCGCAGACTTTCCTCACCCCGGAGGTGCAAAAGTAACTTGTTGGGAGGATCTGGAACAGGAGAACGGGCGACCCCTCCGTAAACTGTCTGGCTTCAGGCGGCCGTTGAAGAATCCGCCTTACCTGCGGCGCTCGTTTCCGGTGCGGCTGACTGGCTCGACGGCACAGATCGCTTGCTGAGCAGCTTTGCCACTCTGTCCGATGGCTGAGCCCCTTTGCTCTTCCAGTATTCGATCCGTTCCAGTTTCAGATCGACCGAAGCCGGGCTGGTGCGGGGATTGTAGGTGCCCACCACTTCCACCGAACGCCCATTCCGGGCGCGATCCTTCTCAATCACAACAACGCGGTAATATGGCTGTTTGCGCGCACCGACGCGCGCGAGGCGAATCATCAACACAATTCAACTGTCCTTTCCACTCGTCGCGAATCGCGGATTGGGCAGCCTTTCAACCAACAGCCAATCTCGATCCAGTCTCTTAATATATCAGGCACATTGGGGAACACAGGGGCTAAACGCCGCGGCCTGGCTGCATATTGCAAAGCGCTCGGGAATGTTGTTCCAAAATGAGACAACACGACGTGCGGTCACTTCGCGAATGGCTGCGAGCTCAGAGCTGGAGAAGCTCGCTCGCCGCGCTCGACCGACTTGCGGAAGTATTCGAGGCAGAGCTTCAAACCTGTACGCAGATCCACTTTCGGCTCCCACCCAAGCAGATGCTTCGCCTTGGTGATGTCCGGCTGGCGCTGTACCGGGTCATCGACCGGAAGCGGCTCAAACCGGATCCTGCTCGACGATCCTGTCACGTCGAGGATCTCTCGCGCGCACTCGAGGATGGTCCACTCCACCGGGTTCCCGATGTTCACCGGCAGGTGCTCGTTCGAGCGGGAGAGCCGCAGGATGCCCTCGATCTCGTCGGAGACATAACAGAAGCTGCGCGTCTGCTTTCCCTCACCGTAGATGGTCAGGTCTTCACCGTGCAGAGCCTGGGTCATCAGGTTGGAGATGACCCGGCCATCGCTGCTCTGCAGGCGCGGGCCGTACGTGTTGAATATACGCACCAGGCGCGTGTCCACGCCGTGGTAACGGTGATAGCCCATCACCAGCGCCTCGGAAAAGCGCTTAGCCTCGTCGTATACCGACCGCGGACCGACCGGGTTTACATGGCCCCAGTAGCTCTCCGGCTGCGGATGCACGGTCGGATCGCCATAACATTCCGATGTGGACGCGTGCAGAAACCTCGCGCCGTATTTTCTCGCGATCTCCAGCGCGTTGCGCGTACCTTCCGAGCCGACGCGCAGCGTTTCAATGCCCATGCGCATGTAGTCGACCGGACTGGCCGGAGACGCGAAATTGAAGACATAGCCCACCTCGCCGGCATCGAATGGATCGCAGATGTCCTGCTCGATCAGCTCGAACCGCGGCTCGTTGCTCAGGTGTTCAATGTTCGCCGGCCTGCCGGTGCTGAAATTATCCACGCCGACAACGCTGTTTCCTTCCGCCAGAAGCGCGTCGCACAGATGCGAGCCAAGAAAGCCCGCGGCGCCGGTGACGAGGATGCGGGTGCGGTCCGCTGATCGTCCATTGTTCAATGTAAAAGGATCCCTTCAGAGTAATTCACCTAAGAATTGTAAACTGGGTGAGGCACGGGCGAATGCTATGATGGTCTGACTGGTCGGTTTAGCGATACTCCCTTTTCACTCCTCCCAATTCTGTGCGATCCATGTCGGCGCGCGTCTCTGAATTTCAGCCCACCACCGCGAAGAAGCCTCGTGCTGTTCGACTTGCATATTTTGTCAGTCATCCTATCCAGTACCAGGCACCTTTGCTGCGGCGAATCGCCCAGGAACCGGATATCGATCTGACCGCGTTTTTCAGCAGCGATCTTTCCGTCCGCGGATACGTCGATAAAGGATTCGGCGTACCGGTCCGGTGGGACATTCCTCTTCTCGACGGTTACAAATACGAGTTTCTGCCTCGATTGTGGGACAACGAGACTGTCGGGTTTTGTCGGCCCCTCAACTGGGGAATCTTTCATCGTCTGCGCAGGAGAAATTTCGATATCGTATGGGCTTCCGGTTACGCCCAGCTTTTTACGCTGAACGCGATCTTTGCTGCCCGGGCTCTCGGAATACCTGTATTTCTATGGTCCGATTCCAGCCTCTTCGACCGTGTTCGCTCAAAAGGCAAACTGGCCGCAAAGCAGGCCTTCTTCTCCATCCTCAAACCCGCCATCTCCGCGATTCTGGCCATCGGAAAGGCCAGCGAACAGTATTGGAGGCACTATTTCGGGAGCGACTTTCCCATCTTCGCGCTCCCCTATTCGGTCGACAACGATTTCTTTCGCCAGCGATGTGCCGAAGCGGCACTCAGCCGGGAACGTTTCCGCAATGAACTGGGACTCGAGCCAGGCCGCCCCGTCATCCTCTTCGCCTCCAAATTCCTGGCGCGAAAGCGCTGCATCGACTTGCTCGAAGCATACATTCGAGCTGTCCCCGGCAGCCGGCGTTGACCCGCCTGCTTACCTCCTGCTTGCGGGTGACGGAGAGGAACGTACCCATCTCGAATCGCGGGTTCGCGACTCTGGTCTTTCAAGCGTTCGCTTCCTCGGATTCCAAAACCAGACTCAGCTTCCCCGGCTTTACGATCTTTGCGATATCTTCGTCCTGCCGTCGGTGCACGAGCCCTGGGGCCTCGTTGTCAATGAAGTCATGAACGCCGGACGACCGATTATCGTTACCGACCGAGTGGGATGTCACCCTGATCTTGTCCACGATGGCTACAATGGATTTGTTTACCATGCATTTGATGTCGACGCCCTGGCAAGCTCCCTTAAGCGCCTGCTCGACGATTTCGCCCTCCGAGCGATTATGGGAGAGAACAGCCTGCGGATTATCGAGCAATTCAGCTTTGAAGAGAACATCCGAGGATTGCGGCGGGCAATCGCCGCTACGATACCGGGCTTCCGTGATGGCTATCCACGCATCACACCGGGTCCATTAACATGTGGCCTCGAAGAGAAATGAATAACAATCATTACATTCAATTTGGTTGTGGCATATGTGCACCGGAAGGGTGGCGAAACTTCGATGCGGGTCCTGCCTTTTGGATGCAGAAGCACCTCCCATTCGTCACGACTATGCTCGTCAAGAGGGGGTACCCAAAGTATCCGACCCGACGTATTGAGTACGCTGATGTGATTACCGGCCTTCCTGTAGAGCTTCAATCGGCTAAGGCGGTCTACTGTTCGCATGTGCTTGAACATTTGGCCTTATCCGAGTTTCGCGCCACTATCAGGAATGTCTTCTCCTATCTGCACTCGGGCGGCCGTTTCCGGGCTGTGGTTCCCGATCTGGAGTATCTGGTGAAGCAGTACCTTGCCGATCCGAGCGAAGAAGCGGCATTCCACTTTCTCGAGAACAGCTTTCTGGGAGAGAGAAATGGAGACCGCGGGCTTGCGACTTTGCCGACATTTTTTTTCGGACGCAGCAAACACTTGTGGATGTGGGACTATAAGGCGATGAAGCAGGAACTCGAGCGAGCAGGATTTGCGGATGTTCGTCGAGCATATTTTAACGACTCGGTGGATGCGCGATTCAGAGAGGTAGAAGAGCAGGGCCGATGGGAAAACTGCCTGGGCGTTGAGTGCCTGCGGCCCTAATATCTGGGCATGTCTACTGACTCTATTCTTCTGGTTGGTCATTTTCGTCCTGGCGATCTCGGGAGCTCATATCAGCGAGCCTTCCAGGCACTCGGGATTCAGACTCACGTCTTCGACACAAGGGACTGGCGCGAAGAGCTCGGCTGGCTCATGCGAAACCGAATCGCGCATCGACTCACGATCAACAATGGACCGGTACGCGCGGCTTCGGTGCGATCTTATAACCGTTCATTGGCAGCAGCGGTTAAGGAGTCCGGGGCCAAAGCTGTCCTGATTCTCACCCTGGAATTCATTCTGGCTGAAACAATCCGCCGCCTTCGGCTCGAGGGAGTGCGGGTAGCCTGCTTTTTTCCTGATAATCCTTTTCGGCCTCACGCCAACTCTCGACCCGAGACGTTGCCCATGGCTCGTGCCACCGATCTCTGTCTCATCTGGAGCGAGCGCCTCGTAACAAAGCTGCGCCACCACGGAGTTCCGAATCCGGCATTCCTGCCTTTTGCATGGGATCCCGAAGCTTTTCCATACCAGGGGACTGAGCCGCAGGGCAGCTGGCCAGGTGTACTTTTTATTGGTGGATGGGACAGGGAGCGCGAGGCCTTTCTCACCGAGGTGTCAGAATATGTGCCACTTCGAATCTACGGGCCCTCCTACTGGGGCACCCGAACCAGGCCCTGGGGACGTGCACGCCGCTGCTGGCAGGGATCTGACTTGCGCCTGGCGGATGCTGCCCGCGTCATCCGGGAGTCGGCTGTTTGCCTGAATATTCTGCGCACGCAACACATCATTGACGGCCAGCCGGACGGCTTGATCATGCGCCACTTCGAGGTTCCCGGCGCGGGAGGATTTCTTCTTTCTACTCGGGGCGGCGGTGCAACAACGCTTTTCCCGGAAGAGGAAACCGGGGAGTATTTCTCTGATGTTCCGGAATGCATTGCCAAGGCTAAAAAATACATTGCAAATGCCATGGAGCGCACTTCGATGGTCGCTCGGGCTCATGCCGCTGTGGCTGCCAGCCATCAGTACACTAACCGGGCACGGCAAATTATCGAGCTCTTAGACAACACCAGAAGAGGCGCGATCGACGGACGGAACGCTTCTGGCTAATATCCCTACTCGCTCGTGCCGATCTCCGCGCCAGGGAATGATGCCGATAATCGCGCCCGCGAGCCAGGAAATGAGAATCAGATAAATCGGCTCTTTAATCAGCGTATCAGCGATAATCGACCCAACAGAGCCTATCGACATGAGCACTACCGTCGCCGTAGTGCCCCAGGGGCGAGAAATATCGAACATGCTCTCGTAGACCACAAAGACAGCCGGCAGCAGAACAAAGGGAACAACAACAACCCCGAGCCACCCGAAGCCCCCATAACTGTCGGAGATTGAAGTTATCGTGCTAAAGGAGGTCTGGATCTCATCTGATTCCTGACCATCCAGGTGCCCCAGATATTCAGCAGAGCCGATTAAGGGCTTGTTCGGATAGAGAAACCTGGGAATCTGCTCGCCTACGTCCAGTTTGATCGCAGTAAAGCCGTAGTGGAATCCGGTGGAGCAGGCATTGATCAGAGTGCTGTCTTTCGCGATCAATACGATGCGGTTCAGGGTTATAGCCTCGGCAAGTGGAAAGTAGGCGGCGTCACCGGCGCCCGTTGCCACTACATCGCCGCTCCCTAAGTCATAAGTGATGGTAGACCACTGAGAAGGCGCCTCTCGAAGCAAACGCCATGCCGTCGAAATCTGCTGCCTGACGGTCGGCTGTTCGCGCCACGCCCGCGCCCACAGGTAAAAAGGCGAAATGAAGAAGATCAACAAAACGGCAACCGCCACTCCGGCAAGCTTATGTGTCCTTCTGAATTTGAAGCCCCGCAGAAAGGCCGTCAGGAAAATAATTACGAAGGGTTGGGCGAACTGGCCTCTTCCTGTTGAAGCGAAGCTGAGCCCGATGTACGCAGCTGTGGGCACAGCAGCGCGCCATCCGAAGCAATGGTGCCCATCGGTCGAACGTATCCGATCATCGACCGCAACAACGAGGGACAGTGGCAGCAGATAGGCCAGGGCGCGAGCAAAGCCGTGCGCGGTAGTTCCGGCCACGTCTTCTCTGGCACCCAGATCGAGCACCGCCAGTGTGACTGCACCGACGAGTCCACCAGCCAGAGACAGAATGTAGAGCATCCTCAACTGACCCTGAGTGGCTGGCTCAGACGGGCCGGGTACGTGAATCCGCAACCACCCAAAGGTGAATGTGCCCAGCATCAGCGAAAAGAAATACACAGCGTAGATCGTAATGGTGAGCTGCGGGGAGAATAGATTCTGATCCGCGCGTTCCAGCAGCATTACCTTGGCGATTTGTCCGATTACGAGGGTCTGAAGAGCGAAGGATGTGAAACCGATCCCGGCTATTCGCCCAAGACCACCGAGCATGTTGTAAGTCAGACCCACAGAAAAGAGCGCTATCGCCACCATGCAAACAAAATAGACGCTGGTACCGAGCGCGAGTTGCCCAGCGCAGACCAGGACCACGGAGACCGTCAACACCAGCGGGCTGAGCAAAAACCTGGCCTTCATAGGCCCACTCCGATGTAGAGTTGCGCACGCAGCCTTTGCCCGCGCCAGCTGCGTGAGGACCTCGCGAGCACTGCGGTGCGAAACAGTTTGGCCCTCATTTCAAGGTACGCGGTAGATCAGACCGCCCACGACGCCGCTTGTCACTCCAGCGCCGCCCACGGCCACTCCCGCCTTAAAGCCGTTGGATGGCACCAGAAGCACATCGTCGGATGCCAGGGCGATGTCCTTCTCTTTTCCGTGCATCACTTTCTTCAGGTCCATCTGAATTTCAACATGCTCGTCGTCCGGAGTCTTTCTGATGACCACGACCCGGGAAAGTGCCGCACCGAAATTCAGGCCGCCGGCCATGGCGATGGCTCGCATCACGGTCACCGGTGAGTTGCTTGACAGCGGAATGGCCGAGGGGGTCTTGACCTGCCCGATGACAAACACGCTGCCCACCTTTGGAACAATAATGGTGTCTCCTGCCATCAGCGGAATGTTGGTGGCATCCGTGTTCTTAGGGTCAGTTCCCATGATGACCGTGATGGGCTCGGCTTCGCCCGGGCGCCGAATCGTAATCGTGTGACTGGCCAGAGGAGTGAAACCTCCGCAGGCGGAAATGACGTCGAGCAGGCGAAGTTGCCCGAACGCCGGCACCGGAGTGGGCTTCTGAACCTCGCCAATCACCGTGATCACCCGTGTGGGGGAATCGACGAGGGTCACCGAAACCTGGGGGTCAACAAGAATGCCCTTGTCTTTCAGGCTCTGTTCAAGAAACAAAGCCGCCTCCGGAGGTGTCATGCCTGCGACTTTGACGGCACCCAGATAGGGAAGAACAATTTCGCCCTGCGTTCCGACCTTGATACCGTTCACGTTCCCCGGGCCCGCCGAGCCCGGAGAATTAATGGTGGTGCTTGTTGTCGTTGTCAGCTCCGGGGCGCCGTATGTCGTAATCGCAATTACATCTCCGGGCATGATTTTCACGTCGTTGTAGTGAGCGTTCAGGGCCGACGACGGGGTGGCCGTACCCGGTGAGGACACGCTGACCGCGGGGCCGTTAAACTGCCCCATCGCGGCGGCTGTTCCAAAGAGCAGGCTGCAGCCTGCTGCAGCCATCCCCGATAACCAGCCGAGCGGCAGACGATTCATCCCTGTTCGCGAGTAAGGCTCACGCCTCAATACTGACGAGTTACTTTCCATATTCATAAGTGTAGTAACCAAGATAGCCGTAATACTCGGGAAGCGAAGCATCGACACCGTTAAACACGAACCCGTATACCTTCACGTCCAGGTCGCCCAGGATCTGGGCAGCGCGCGCCAGCATTCGCCGCGTGCAATAACCCTGCCGGATCACCAGCACCATGCCATCGGCCTGGGTGGCCACAATTGCCGGATCCGTCACAGACAGCATGGGCGGCGTATCGAAGATTACATAGTCGTATCTTTGCCGCAGCTGCCGCATCACCTCAGCCATCTGATCCGAGGCCAGCAGGTCGGCCGGCAAGGGAGGTACCGTCCCAGAAGGGATCACATCCAGAGTTGCGAGCGTCTCGTGCGTTTGTGTAACTTCTTCGAGCGTGAAGTAGCCGGTGAGCACTTCTGACAACCCTTTGCCTCCCTCAAGGCGCAGGCGCTTGTAGACCGATGGCCGGCGCATATCGGTGTCCACCAGGACAACCTTCTTCCCGCCCTGGGCAAGCACCGCGGCCATATTGACCGAAACGGTTGACTTACCTTCGGAAGGCTGACAGCTGGTCACCGCAATCACTTTCGATTCTCGCGAAGTGGACGACAGGCGCATCGAGGTGCGCAGGGCGCGAAATGACTCTGCGAAAGGCGATCGCGGATCCCGCAGTAACTCCGGACCAACCACCCACTCCAGGTCGGTACCCTTGTTCTTCCAGTGGCTCTGCGGAATCATCGCCAGCGAAGGCAGGCCAAGGATCTCCTGAATCTCATGAGCGTCACGCAGCCGGGTATCCATCTTCTCCATGAAGAAGGCCAGCATCAGCCCCAGGGCGCTCCCCATGGCCAGTCCCATCATCGCCAGCCGGCTCGTCGACATACTCGACGGCTGGATGGGCGCAGCAGCCAGGTCCACAATATTGATGTCAGCCGCATCAAGGCCGGCGTCGACGGTTGCCTCGCGCAACCGCGCTACGATGCTCTCGTACATGCGCCGGTTGGAATCGTATTCCTGGCTCAGCAGCATGTACTGCACCAGGTCGTCGCGCTGGCCATACAGGTTGTGCACTTTCTCGTTCAGCATGCCCTGGGCTTTGTTTTCCGATACCTGAGCCAGCGCCAGAGAGTTCCTGGCCTCCGCAATGACCCGTTGTTCCTGATCGCCAATGCTTCGGCCCAACGCCTCATCCTGAGCTCGCAGTTGTTTCACCTGCGGATAGTTTGGCCCATAAACAGGCTGCAGATGGGCGAGATCGGATTCAACCGACGCCCGCTGGGAACGCAACGTGGCCAGCATATCTTCCGAGCCAATGGCGCCGGGAGTGTTGGGCGGACTCGCCTGAATCTGATCCGGCGGCAGCGACTGCAGAATCCGATACCGCGCTTCAGCCAAGACCCGCTGCTCGGCTGCATCGGAAGAGTTCTTCTCCAGATTGCCAATTTCCTGAACCATGAGGCTGTGATCGGGATCCAGAGCCATCACTCCCAGCTTGCGCTGCAGATCCACCATCCGGTTCTGAGAGTTCTGCACCACTGCGCGCAGATCGTCCATCTGCCCGGTCAGCCATTTGCTTACCTGCTGGGTGCTGTTGTAATGCGTCGAGAAGTTGTTCTCGATGAATTCGTTTTCCAGTGCGTTGACAATCTCGGCCGAAAGCTGGGGCGACGAACTCGTATAGGAAATCGTAATCATCTGCGTGCGAGGCACACGCGAGACGGCCAGCCCTCCGCGCAGGCGCCCCAGTATGGCATTCCGCACCTGAGGATTATCGAGACTCTCGTGCAGCATGGGCAGCGTCTTGTGGCCCAGGAACGAGGATTTCGAAGTTGTGGAACTGTTTCCCCCAAGGAACACCGGATCGTCGGTAAGTTTCAGTTTCTCCGCGACGGCCAAAAGGAGTTTATCGCTCTCCAGCACGCGGATATCGCTCTCCATCACTACGTCGAGCGTCCCCATTCCCGCTCCCAGGGCTGCGGAAATCGACTGCTTCAGTTCGGAGGCAGACCCGGGCTGCACCTGCACCTCGCCTGAGGCCGTGTATCGCTTACCGCGAACCAGGCCCGCAGTCCCGGCAAGGATCGCCGATCCCAGAGCAATCGAGACCAGCAGCACGCGTCTCTTCCGGATAATGAGCCAAAGATCGGCAAGGGAGAGTTCCTTTGTCTCCGGGGCTGCGGAAACCGGTTTGCTGCGAATCAGTTGTTGCACTCAACCTCTCAGTGTTCCGAATTCCCGCCAGGAATCCAGTGATTGATGACCTTCGTCGTAATGCGACGCTGACAAAGACACGCTCATGCGGTTGTACGAATAAAAAGGGCTTGCTTCCGGACAGTCCACAGAAACACAGCCGGCGGTACGCTACGAATATCGCCCCGGATGATACTGCGCTGCAACTGAGCGTACCTTCGAGTTTACCGCCCTGTTTCCCTCGGGTCAATCAAGCGGCACAGCGCTCCACCCGCGTCGCACCTTAGACTGCAAGGCGCAACAGAGCGGTTGCCTGCTGATTTTATCGAATCTTTTCGGGGGCGGCAGCGGCTGTATCAGGCCCGTACATTCCGTCTGCCTGGCCATGCGGCAGTTTTTGCTGCCAGCGGTCTCCAGCGCGTGGGCGCGTGTCCCAGCCGGATCAGTGCCGGTATGTCCTCTGCACGCTGGGGCGGTGCGAACAGGTATCCCTGCATCATGTCGCATCGCATCAGGGCCAACGCTTCGGCTTGCTCTTCTCGCTCCACCCCCTCGGCCACTACTTCCAGGCCGAGGCTGTGCGCCAGCGACAGGATCGCCTGGACCAGCGCGCTGGTCCCGTTCGGCTGGCATAACCTTTCTACAAACGTGCGGTCGATCTTCAGCCTCTCGATGGGCAATTGATGCAGATGCTGCAGCGACGAATAGCCTGTCCCAAAATCGTCCACTGAGAAATGGACGCCCAGATCGGCCAAATCGCGCATCTGCCGAGCCAGGTCCTCCAGATTGCGCATCACCGTCGTCTCTGTCATCTCGATTTCCAGCGTCTCCGGCGCTACCCCCATCTCCAGGACCGCCTGCCGCACCTGGCGCGAGAAGTCCATCCGCATAAACTGCAGCGGAGATACATTGATGGCAATCCGCGGAACTTCCAGCCCCTGCCGCCGCCACTCTTCGCTTTGCCGGCATACCTCTCTGAGCACCCAGTTGCCCAGCGGCACAATCAGCCCGCTCTCTTCAGCGATGGGAATAAACCGCTCCGGGCTTACGACGCCAAACTTCGGGTGCTGCAGCCGAAGCAATGCCTCCAGTCCGCAAATGCCGCCGTGGGTCCGATACTCCGGCTGGTAGTACATTTCGAGGCCGCCTTCTTTGAGCGCGCGCCTCATGAACAACTCCAGCTCGTTGGCTTCCGTCGTCGACTGGCTGATCTCCTGTGAAACCAGCACGTAATCATTTCCACCGGAGCGCTTCACCCGGTACATGGCCGTGTCTGCGCTCCGCCACAAAGAGGCCGCATCCGTGCCGTGGTCCGGATACATCGCGATCCCGAAGCTGGCCGTCACATCGATCGGGTACTGCTCCGCAATAAACGGCTTGCGCAGGTTCGCCAGCAGATCGTCAACGACTCGCGTCGCATCCTCGGCGGAAACCAGATCGCCAACCACCACCGTGAATTCCTCACCACCCGACCGCGCCACTGTATCTTCCGCGCGCAGGCGGCTCTTCAGCCGCTCGGCCACCATTTTCAGGCACTGGTCGCCCACCGCGTGGCCATAGGTGTCGTTGATCTGCTTGAAGCGATCGATGTCCAGGCAGATCACCGCCGCCTTCTTCCCGCGGCGCGCCGCCGAGTTCAGCGCCTGCTCCATCCGATCCAGCAGCAGCAGCCGGTTGGGCAGCCCGGTCAGAATGTCGTGGTGCGCCTGATGCAGCAGCCGATGATGCAGCTGCTGCCGCTCGGTCACGTCCTGCACCAGCGAGAAGCGTGCCATCTTCCCTTCGAACCGAATGCTGTGCGCCGAAACCTCCACCTGAATCCGCCGCCCGTCGCGCAGAATGTGCGTCCACGGCCCCGAAACGATCACCGAGTCGGGCCCCGATCGCGCGACGGTCTGCTCCACCGCCTCCACCTCCTCCGCAGGGCGAATATCCCTCAGCGTCATCCCTCGGAACTCCTCCGCGCTGTAACCGTAGCGGGCCACCGCAGAATCGTTCACCGCCAGAAAGCGCAGGCTGTCGGTATCGAAAATCCACATTGGATGTGGATTGTTCTCAAACAGCACCCGGTACTCCTGGCTGCGCGCGTCGGCCTCGCGCTTCTGCTCCTCCAGCAAAGTCAGAATCATGCCGAAGGCCACAAAGTATTTCGGCACGTTCCACATCTCTCCAATCACGTTCAGCCTGGGCAGCAGCACAGCCAGCGTCAGCGCGCAGGGGAACACCGCGCCCCATGCCGCCAGGCCGCAAACCGTCACCATCACCCCAGCCGTCGTCCGCCGGAAGTCCTCCCAGTACAGCACCGCATTCAGAAAGAAAATCTCCGAGAGCAGCGGATAGACGCTGTTATCGACGTTGCCCCGCAGCAGCTCGAACCCCAGCCAGAGAGTGCAGGCGGCCAGGATCATTCCGCCCCACATCCGCGAGCGTTGAGCGCGCGCAATCGTCTTGTGACCGCCTCTGCCGAACCGCCAAACCACCGCGCCGTAGGCAATCTGTGCCGCTGCGCCCAGGCCCAACATCGCCGGCTTCGGCGTCTCCCACAGCGTTGCGGCCGCCACATAAAGAACCGGAGGAACGCTCAGCAACAGCGCCGGCAGCGCAAACTGCCACCCAACCTCCCAAACCAGCTCTGAAGAAAGCGCGAAGGATGCTCCGCACAGCAGCAGCGCGCTTTCCGCCGCGGCCGTTGTCAGCTTTATCCCCCAGGCGTCTGCCGGGTTCACCAGCAGGAGCCCGAAGTGAATCAAAATGAAGAACCACCCCAGCAGCCAGAAACGGACCCGCACCGTCGCGTGCTTCCGGTAGATCGATCCAAACAGAATGACCAGCAGGCCAATGATCAGAATGTCCAGCAAGATGTTCTGCATGGAACTGAGTGTTTTCTCCGGAGCTGGAGGCTCTCGCTATACGCCGCAGCAGAAAGGATGCCGCTTGAGACTACGACGGATATTCGGGCAGATCAATCACCTGATGTAAGCATACGCCGGGAATCTTGAGTAATCAGTTTCGGTCAATCACTGCCGCGGAGATGTAAAAGAAGCATTTCTTTGCACGACAGTACTGACTTTGGACCTGCCCCGGTTATCTGCCCCGATACGCCGGACCAGCCGCTGCCGTTTGCTACGCTTCCTCCATGTCCCAAAGCCCGCCAGGCTCCCGTTCTCTGCGCGCCCACCTGCTGCTCATCGCTGTCGTCTTTATCTGGGGCTCGACCTTCGTTGTCGTCAAGAAAGCTCTCGCCGATATCTCCCCCCTCCTGTTCAATTTCATCCGCATGACTCTGGCCTTCGCCTGCCTCGCCCTCTTCTACCGCAACCACTTCGGACGCATGAACAGGAAATCTCTCCTCGCCGGCGCGACCGTCGGCTTCTGCCTCGCGATGGGCTACCAGTTCCAGACCGCGGGGCTGCGCCTCACCACGCCGTCGAAGTCAGCCTTCATCACCGGCATGGTCGTGGTGCTGGTGCCGCTGCTCTGCGTTATTCCCGGCATCCGCCCGCGCAATTCCCACACCCCACGCTGGAATGCGTGGGTGGGCGCTCTGGTTGCCTTCATCGGCATCGTTCTGCTCACCACCCCGCGCGGGTCGGGCCTCGACTTCCACAGCATCGGAGTGGGCGACCTGCTCACCTTCGGCTGCGCCCTGGGCTTCGCTCTCCATGTGCTCGCCCTGGCTCACCTGTCGCCGCGCGTTCCCTTCGAACAGCTCGCCGTCCTCCAGGTCGGCTTCTGTGCCCTCTTCATGGCTGCCAGCATGCCTCTCCTCGAACACCCCTGGGTTCGCTGGTCGCCCGCGATCGTTTCGGCTCTGCTCGTCACCGCCGTTCTCGCTACCGCCGCGGCCTTCACCGTGCAGTCGTGGGCGCAAAAGTATCTGCCCGCCACTCACACCGCCGTCATCCTCGCGCTTGAACCGGTCTTCGCCTGGCTTACTTCCTTCCTTGTCCTCGGCGAGCGCCTTGGCCGGCGCGGCGCATCCGGCGCTCTGCTGATCCTGTTCGGCATCGCGCTCACTGAATTTGTTCCTGCCGTCGTGCAACCTACCGCCCACGAAGGCGTCCCACTCCCTTAGGGTGTACCGACACCCTCAGGACTTGTAACCCCGCTCAGCTGGTTTGCGTCTAAACATCCCAGAGACTGACGACGGGCACCACACCATTCCTTGCGCATCGCGGGTTCTATACTGGAACTGGGAGAAGCCCCAGCGCCAATCCTTAAGGATTACGAGGTACGATCCACATGAAATCCCTTCCTGGGTGGTTCCGTTACAACCGCCTGGCTTCGAGTTTTGTCATCCTGGCCACGCTCTCGGCGGGCATTCTGGTTGGCTCCATCGTTGCCCATCAGGTCCGCGGGCAGGAAACGCAGGTCAACAGCTCCGACGCCACTCCGCTGAAGATTCCTGCGCCCCGCGAGTTGTCGACGCCCTTTTCCACCATCGCCAAAGAAGTCGGTCCCGCTGTCGTCAACATCAATACCGAGATTCTGCCCAAACAGCAGCAGCAGAATCGCCGCCGCGGCCCGCACTACATGCAGCCCTTCCAGCAGCAGCCCCCCGACGGTGACGACGACCAGGGCCCGCAGGGTGGTCAGGGCGGACAGGGTGGCCAGGGCGGTCTCCAGGATTTCTTCAACCGCTTCTTCGGCGGCCAGGGCCCGGACATGGGCGGCGGCGATGACGGTCAGGAACGCGAGTCCCTGGGCTCCGGCTTTATCGTCGATCCCCGCGGCTACATCATCACCAACAACCACGTGATCGATAAAGCCGACCGTATTTTCGTTCGCCTCGCCAGCGATCCGGAAGGCAACCAGGGCCGTCCGGCTAAAGTCGTCGGCGTCGATAAGGCTACCGACATCGCGGTCCTCAGGATCGAGACCAATACCCCCCTGCCCACGGTGAAGATGGGCAACTCCGACGGGGTTCAGGTCGGCGATTGGGTCATCGCAATCGGCGAGCC
Organism: uncultured Acidobacteriaceae bacterium; assembly: GCA_963788905.1. Lineage (GTDB taxonomy): Bacteria > Acidobacteriota > Terriglobia > Terriglobales > Acidobacteriaceae > Palsa-343. The sequence continues at coordinate 271,840 of CAWBIO010000004.1, read as the reverse complement.
CTTCGGCCTGGCTAAAACCGTCACCGCCGGCATCATCTCCAGTAAGAACCGCACCGTCGAGCCCGGAACCTCCGGCGAGTTCCAGCACTTCCTGCAGACCGACGCCGCCATTAATCCCGGCAACTCCGGCGGCCCGCTGCTGGATATGGCCGGCGAAGTCATCGGCGTGAACACCGCCATCTACACCCAGTCAGCTGGCAATGAGGGCATCGGATTCGCGATGCCATCGGACTCGGTCGTCGATGTGTACAACCAGATCATCGGTCCCGAGCACAAGGTTATCCGCGGCAGCATCGGCATCAGCTTTCAGGCCAATCTTCCCAGCGCCGTGGCCCGCGTCTACGGATTCAAGACCGGCGTCATGATCGGCCAGGTCTCGGCCGGACAGCCCGCTGCCAAAGCCGGCCTGCAGAAAGGCGACATCATCACCACCATCGACGGCAAGCCTGTGAAGGATGGCGATGATCTGGTCGCCAACATCTCAGCCCGCAAGCCAGGCTCAACCGTTGACATCGGCTACCTTCGCAATGGTCAAACCCTCCACGCCACTCTCACCGTTGCCGACCGCGACAAAATGATGGCCGCCATCAACGCCGCCGACAACGAGGGAGGCGAAGAGGGCCCCAACCGCACACCCGGAACCGTCTCCCCCGCCAAACTTGGCATCACCGTGCAGGATTTGCCGCAGGGCGCCCCCGCCGGTCTCCATGGCGTGCTCATCGAGTCCGTCAAGCCCGGCTCCTTCGCCGATGAAGTCGGCGTCGGCAATTTCCAGGGTTGGGTCGTCACTTCCGTCAACCGTCACCCCGTTCACAATCTCCAGGAATTCCAAACCCTTGTCGGCGCCGTGCATTCCGGCGACGATGTCGTGCTCGAGATCGTCGATCCCGAGCATCCCAACAGCGGCAACGAGTATCTGGGCGGCACACTGCCGTAACCCCGCATCTGACTCCTGCAGGGCATTCCCACCCCCGAAAGTTATGGGAATCCCTGCAGTTTCAGTTGCTTTTTCATGACCTCCCCGTTACCCTTCTGCAATAGCTCGCCGAATTATTCTCTCCGAGGATTTTTTCGCATGGTTCTCTTCAGAACCTGCCAGATCGTTTTTTTAGCCGCGCTTGTTTCCGTCACACCGGCGTTCGCGACGCGCACGCACCGGGCCGCGACCTCCGGCCACGTCCAGCACCATAAGACGTCGAGGAAGCACAAGTTCACGCCCGGACAACGTGCCATCGAGCCGGAGCGCGCCAAAGAGATTCAGGACGCGCTGATCCGCGAACATTACCTGAGCGGTCCTGCCTCCGGCCAGTGGGATTCCACCACCGAAGCCGCCATGCAGAAGTACCAGTCGGACCACGGCTGGCAAACGAAGCTGACCCCCGACTCCCGCGCGCTGATTAAGCTTGGCCTTGGACCGCACGACGCCGGTCAGGCACCGACTGCCGCTTCCTCTGTTGCGCCTCCCGTGGGCGCTGCTGCAGTCGACACGACCCGCACTCCGCCTCCCGCCCCCGGAACCCTGGCTTCCACAACTTCCATTCAGAACTAGCCCTCCAACGAGCTCTCTTCCCGACTCAGGCGAAGTCCTCCCCGGTACCATAGCCTCATGCCGCCTTCCACAACCACCCTGCGTGTCCGTTACGCGGAAACCGACCAGATGGGTGTTGCCTATTACGCCAACTACTTCATCTGGTGTGAAATCGGCCGCGTCGAGCTCCTGCGCCAGCTCGGCTTCGAATACAAAGATATGGAGCTGGAACACAACTGCCACCTTCCCGTCGTCGAGGCCTCCTGCCGTTACAAATCGCCGGCTCGCTACGACGATCTCATCACCATCGAAACCCGCGTCTCCGGCCTGCGCACATCCGTCATCAAGTTTTCTTACCGCCTCTTCGCTTCGCGCGACGGCGCGCCGGAGCTGCTCGCCGATGCTGAAACCGTCCACGTCTCCGTCGATCGCGACATGCAGAAGTGTCCTCTCCCCGAACCGTATCTGTCCGCCATCCGCGCGCTGGTCGAGAACCACCCCGAGCACCGCGATCAGTGAAATCTCCGCATTTTTTTTTTGCGCCCGTGTCCCACGAAGTGCTGTAGCCGTTTTGACCGTCGTACAATCGACACGCGTTCCCTCGCATCGAAACGAAGGACCGCTGTTCGCAGGCTCTAACGCTGACCTCACCGAAGGAGAATCATGAAAGCCGCGCGGTTATTGATTCTGGCCTTTGTCGCCTTCGTGATTTGCGCTTTCACCATGACCGGATGCGAAACCACCCGCGTAAACAAGCGGCACGCTCACTTTGAATCGGTTTCCGACATCACGACCACGCCCCACCCCGATCCGCACTATGCGTCGGTCTCAACCGGGATCCCGCCCGTGCCCGGTTCGCCGACCGCCGCTGGACCGGATGGCACGCAGCCGTTGAACGACAGCGAAGCCCGCCACAGCCCCGGCTCGGAAAAGGGCATGCCCACCCCGCCACGCGAACAGGCCAGGGATCGCTTTATTCGCCAATAGTTTTCCAGACGCTCTTTCTGGAGATCGATGGAGAAATATTCCCGGAAAATTCCTGCTGGATTCCTCGCCCCTGCACGGCGCTGGACAGGCCTACCCCCCACCCCTGGCTGATTTGCACATGTATTTGATTCAGTTGGGTTTGGCCTTTTGTGTTCTGCGTATGTATCTGAAAACACGACGTTAGTATGCATGTGCCTGTATTCAAACGACATAGGCACCATTTCCCATGTTTTGGTGTGGATGTGTTTGAAAACAAAGCAGTAAACATGCATGCGTTTGAAAACATAGTAGCCGCCAGGCTATGACCCCTCCCAGTTGGGGTAGCCGGTGGCCCGTCGGCAGAGCGAAGAACTCACAGCAATAGAAAAGGCCGCGAACGCGCGCAGCCTTTTTTGAAGACTCGGTTGGGGGGAAAAAATTGCCCCCTATTATTAGAATACCAAGTTATGGGGTAAATCGCGCCAACTTTCTTAAGATACTTTGGCTTGTAAGTGGCATGTTATGAGGGCTCATTACTTTGGATTTTGGGTGCGCCTCTTGGCAAATTTTCCACAGTGCTGGCGCACGGGCAAACGCTGTGCGCACGCCTCGACGCCTTAACAGCTGCATCTCGAGCGGCACACAGGCGAATCGCGAGGTATTTATCGATCTCGTCGTTAACTACGGCGGGTATCGTGGGCTGTTTGGTGCCTCGCTCCAGTGAAAACTGCTTCGCGGCTCAATGCGCCAGCGCGTTCACCGGCACCGGCTCCGGGAGAATCCCGGGGCCCTCCCACTCGAGCAGCGGCCCGCCCTCGCCAAGATTGCTCTGCGGTTCGTTCTCAATCCCCGCATCCACATTGATCCTGATCCGATGCCAGCCGGCCTCGAGCGCCGCGCTCACCCGCACCGGCTGGACCGCATCTCCCAATGACCCGCAGACTTCGATCCGCAACTCGGGGCTCTGCGCCGGCGCCAAATCGTCAACCGTCAAAGTCGCCCGGCGGCTGGTCAGCAGCGTGAAACTATAGCCCCCATCGGCAGGCACGCGGATCCATCCGCTGTATTCCGCTCCGTGCCCCGGAATGGCCGTTTCAGCCAGCCCCGCACCCCCCGCAGCCGGGCTCGCAGTCGGTCCCGCCTGCGCGTCCAGGGCTTTCCTCGCCACCACCACGGAGCGCGACCCCCATACTTCGTCGTTGGGCACCAGGCTTGGAACCCGCGTCGCGTGCAGCAACACCCTGAACCGCCCCGACCCATCCAGCAGCGTTCCCTCGTCATCCGGAAATGCGTGCTCCACCACGCTGCCCACCGCTCTGGTCCCATCGCCAAACAGCCACTCGTACCGCCAGCCCGCCGCCGGCGCCGATACCCGGAACGTAACGCTCTCGCCCGGCCTGATCAACCCTCCCGAATCAAGGGCAGAGTAGTCGAACGACGCATCCACCAGCCCTGGCCCATACCCCGGCTCCGCCGCACCCTCCCGCACTTCCAGCGGAACATCCGCATCCCGCGCGGCCACCTTTCCCGCCAGCCGAACACCGTTCATTTCCACGCCGTTCACGTGACCCTCGAGCACCGACGGCGTCATCGCCGGCCCATCCATCGCCACAATGTTTGAAAACACAATCCCGCTCGCCCCAGGCGCCACCGGCAGCCGAATCTGCGCGAGCGAGTAGTAGTCCTCGAGGCGAATATCGCTGAAACGGAAATCTGTGTGCGATTCAACGCCCACCGCATCCGACCACATCTCCACAAACCCAAACGGAACCACGCACGCCCCAAAACCGCTGTGGATCACATCGATGTTGCTCATCGAAACGTGCGCGCTGCGGAATGTCTTCTTCGGCCAGCCCACGCGCAGCGTGTTTGAAATGCTCGTCGACACCACCGAATCCTCAATCGTGATGTTCGTGACGTCCTCGCCGGGAACCCGCATCTCCGCGTCGGTGTAGCCATCCCAGTTCCCTTCCATCGCAAAATCATCGTCCGACGCGCGGATGAAGCAATCCCTCACCGTCGTATCGCCGCCGCCCAGCCAGTCCATCCCATCCTGATTGGCATCGTGCGCCTCTCCGCCAATGATGTTCACGTTATAGAACCCGATCCCGCGGCTCGAGCGCATCTGCACCTGCCACGTCCGGCTGCGCACCATGCACGTGATCCCGTCGATCTCGATGTTGCGCGCGTGATCCATCACGATCGAGTGCCAGTCCTCGCGGTGCATCCACCCTTCATCGCCCAGCGGATCCTGCGGCCCGTCGTAGAGGATGATCCCGCGGCCCTCCACCCGCACATCGTGCACCTGCCATAGGTTCAGTGACCCGAACACCACCGCGCCGCCGGCGAGATAAATGTGGTCGCCGGACTTTGCATCGATCTCTTCCCGGTACACGCCGGGTCCGTAGTAGCGCACCCCCTGCGTCTTCGCCGTAATTCCCGGACCGGTCCGGCGGGCTGCCCAGCAGAAACAGCATCACCGCGTCGGCAAAATGATCGCCCGGCCGCGAAATCGACAGCTTCACCGGCCCAGGAATCGGAAACGTGATGGTCGCGCCGCGCCGCACCGGCCGGATCCCGTGCCGCATCGGCTGAATCTCCACGCCGCTATCCCAGAAATGCGCATCCGCCGCGCGCACCGAGACGGTAGCCGGCCCATCAATGTCGAAATTCAGCAGGTAGTAGCTCGACGCCGCATGGACGACCGGTGTCCGGTGTCCGCTGATTGTGACGATAAAATCGTCCGCGCTCACCGCATCGGGAATCTTCGCAATCCCTACATGCGTCGCCGCCAGCGCCGGCACGCCAACAATCCATCAGCAGAAACAGCGCGCAAGCAATCCACCGAGTCATCGAGCCCTTGATTCCCCTGTCATGCTTATCGGCAATCGCCGCTGACTGCTGACTGCTTCACCCTAGCTGACCGCCTTTTAGCCGAACGCCGTCTCACATCACTTCCGGCGCTTCGATCCCCATCCACGCCAAACTTCGCACCAGCTCCCGCTCGGTCACCGCCGCTGTCGCCAGCAGAAGCTTCTTCCGCGCCGGGTCCTCTTCGCTCAGGATGTGGTGCAGCCGGTAGAAATTCGAGAAATCCTGCGCCAGCTGGAACGCATGCTTCGCCAGGTACGCCGGCTCTGCTGTCTGGATGCATTGCTCCAGCAAGAGCGTCGTCTTCCCTGCCCGCAGCCACACCTCCCAAATGCCCTCGCTGCCTTCGCCCGTCAGATACGGCGCAACATCCACGCTCTCCATAGCCGCGATCGCCTCCGCCGCCGTCGTCCCTGCCTTGCGAAAAATACTCCGCGTGCGCACCACTGCATATTGCAGATAGGGCCCCGTCTCGCCCTCAAAACTGAGCGCATCTTTAAAGTCAAACGCGATCACCGAATTCCGCGTGTATCGCAGCATGAAGTAGCGCAGTGCCCCCACCGCAATCGCCCGCGCCGTCGCATCGCGCTTATCGTTGCCCAGCTCCGGATGCCGGCTGTCCACCTCACCCCGCGTCGCCGAGATCAGCTTGTCGATCAGGTCATCGGCCTTCACTCCGAATCCCCTGCGCCCTGAAACCTCAATATAAGGTCGGGCCCGATCCTCCTCGCTTACCTCATACCCCAGTTCCAGCGCGCAGCGCGGCGTCAGCGCCACCATCTCATAGCTGAAGTGGGTGTAGTGATCCGCCTGCTCCGTGTAGCCCAGCCCGCGCAGCGCCTCAATCACATTCGCCTGTGGGTCCGACTGCCGCGAGTCAATCACGTTGTAGATGGCCTGCGCCCCGCCAAAGTGCGGATGGTCGCGCTCGCCCGTCTCGGCCGTGATCCAGCACTCCCGATCCGGGTATTTGAAAAATGGCCGGTACGCAAAATCTTTTCCCAGCAATCCAAACTTCCACAGGTGATACGCGATGTCCTTCCCCACATACGTCACGGTTCCATTCGACCGGACGATCACCTTCGCGTCTTCGTCGGGACCCGTTGCAGCGTCCTCCGCCTCATCCTCCGCTGTCTCGTCTCCGCCGATGCCGCTGTACCCTGTACCCTGTGCCCTGCTCCCTGCTCTGCGCATCACCCAGCATCCCCTGTTCTTCCCCTCCGTCTCGAAATACAGCACGCCCTTCGCCTTCAGCTGCTCGAACGCCAGGTCCCAGAAGTGCAGGTGAAGAATCTCGCTTTCCCTTGGCAGCAGGTCGTATTCGATCGTGATCCGCAGCATCGTCTCCAGATGCCGCCGCAGGACCGCCGTCGACATCAGCTCCGCAATCCGCGCGGTATCGTTCCCGCCCTCTTCGATCGCATGCAGCGTATCGAGCCTCAGCTTCTTCCTCGCCGCAGTCTCTTCCGGCTCGCCCTCATACCACGCTGAAACCCGCGCATACAGATCCCAGCAGTAGTAGTCGATGCGCTCCCCTTCCCTGGCCAGCTCCGCCATCAGCACCTCGACGCCCGCCAGGTTCAGCATCTCCAGATGCACCAGCCCCACCACCACATCGGCCACCTGCACTCCGGTGTTGTCGATGTAGTTCTGCACATCCACCTGCTGCCCGGCCGCGCGCAGCAGCCGCACAAACGTGTCGCCAAGAATGGCGTTGCGCAAATGTCCCACATGCGCCGCCTTGTTGGGATTGATGCTCGTATGCTCCACCAGCGCGTGCAGCTTTTCTGCTGGAACCGGTACGTCACCCGACCGCACAAACGACTGCGCAAACCCGCTTCTGTCAATCCGCGCGTTGATGTACCCCGCCCCGGCAACCTCAAATCCAGCAAACCCCGGAACAGGCTCCGACTTGAGCGCCCCGACAATCTCCTCGGCAATCTTCTTCGGAGCCTTCCTCAGCCGGCGCGCCAGTTCAAACGCTACCGGCGTTGCAAACTCGCCAAACTTCAGCTCCGGCGGCTGCTCCAGCACCACCGTCTCCACTTCGATGCCGTACAAACTGCCGAGCGCCGCGCGAATCCGCTCCGCCAGTTGCTTCTGCTGTGTCAGATACACTCGAAACTCACTCGATTCGTTGTCAGGAAAAGCTTGATTCTAGCAGCGCGCGCGACTGTTTCCGCACTCATCCCGTCCATCCCGCGCATGCTCTAAGATGAAAACAGACCAGTTTTTCGCGCAGACTCGCTAACCTGCTGACTCGCTGACTTGCTTCGAGCCCTATGCCTGAAAAGTTCTACCTCACCACCCCCATCTACTACGTCAACGCCCGACCGCACATCGGCCACACCTACACCACCATCGTGGCCGACACCATCGCGCGCCGCAAACGGTCGCTGGGAATCGACACCTGGTTTCTTACCGGCACCGACGAGCACGGCCAGAAGATCGAGCGCGCCGCTCGCCAGGCCAACTGCACGCCCCAGGAATACGCCGACCGCGTCTCAGCCGAATTCCGCGGCCTGTGGGACCGCATGGGCCTCACCTACGACGACTTCATCCGCACCACTCAGCCTCGCCATGAGCTGCGGCACGCAAAAGCTCTTTGCCGCTGCTCCAGGAACGCGGCTTCATCTACAAAGGCTCCTACACCGGCCAGTACTGCGTCTTCGACGAGCTCTACGTCGAGGCCCCGCCCGGCGCACCCTGCCCCGACTGTGGCCGCCCCACCGAAACCCTCAGCGAAGAAAACTACTTCTTCAAGCTGTCGGCCTTCGAACGCCCCCTCCTCGAATACTACGAATCGCACCCCGAGTCCCTCCTCCCTGAGACCCGCCGCAACGAAGTCATCGCCTTCCTCAAATCCGGCCTCCGCGATCTCTCCGTCTCCCGCACCAGCTACAACTGGGGCATTCCCGTCCCCGGCGACGAAAAACACGTCATCTACGTCTGGTTCGACGCGCTCTCCAACTACATCACCGCACTCGGCTGGGGCTCCTCCGACGACGAGAAGTACAAAAAGTTCTGGCCCGCCGACCTTCACCTCGTCGGCAAGGAGATCATCCGCTTCCACTGCGTCTACTGGCCTGCATTTCTTCTCGCCGCCGGTCTGCCGCTGCCCAAATCCGTTCACGCCCACGGCTGGCTGCTCTTTGAAGAGAGCAAAATGTCCAAATCACGCGGTAACATCGTCCGCTCCGAGACCATCCTCGACGCCTTTGGCGCACTCAAGCCCGAGCTGCCCAAAGCCCAGCAGGACCTCTTCGCAGCCGACGCGCTCCGCTACTTCCTGCTGCGCGAAATCGTCTTCGGTCAGGACGGCAGCTTCAGCTTCGACGCTCTCGTCCAGCGCTACAACTCCGACCTCGCCAACGGATACGGCAACCTCGTCAGCCGCACGCTCTCGATGATCGGCCGCTACTTCGACGGCCTTGTGCCCATGCCCGCCACCGGCGGCGGCGCCGTCCCTCGCGCCGGCGCTCTTCGCAGCCAAATCACGACCGCCCTCGCTGGCTTCTCCACGCACTTCGACGCATACGACTTCTCGCGCGCGCTCGAGGCCGCCTGGGCACTGGTTGCCGAAGTCGATGGCTTCCTCACCGCCACCGCTCCCTGGAAGAAGGACGACGACGTCACCGAGGAGCAGCAGCAGGCCTACCGCTCCACCATCCTCTACATCGCCGCCGAATCCATCCGCATCATTACCGCGCTCGTCTACCCCGTCATCCCATCTAGTGCCGCCACCGTCTGGGCGCAGCTCGGCCTCGGCGACATCACCCAAGCCGACCTCAAAAATCTCCAGTGGGGCGGTCTCAAGCCCGGCACAAAACTCGGCGAACTCACCCCCCTCTTCCCCCGCGCCGACCAGGAGGTCATTTCCCGCATGAACGAACTCGAGCAGAAGAACACGCCTCCGCCCGCCGCCGCGCCCGAACCCTCCGCCTCTGCGCCCACAGCCCTTGCTCCCCTCAGCCGCAAAGGCAGCCGCGCCCCCGGAGCCGCACATCTCCAAACTCCACTCCCTCGTCGACGGCCTCGCCGTCGCCATGGCCGAGTCCACCACCGAAACCTCCGTCGTTGTCGGGCTCGAAAAAGCCATCGCGGAAACCGTCCGCGAAACCGTCGGCCCGCGGAAAGAGGAGGCGAGAAACTCGCTCTCCCAAACCCCTGCGATCACCGCCGCTCCGGCAACCGCCCCGGAAACCGCTGCCAGCGAAAAAATCTCCATCGACGACTTCTCCAAAGTCGAGCTGCGCGTCGCCCAGATCAAAGTCGCCGAGCGCGTCCCCAAAGCCGACAAGCTTCTCCGCCTCGAAGTCGACCTCGGCACCGAAACTCGCCAGATCCTCGCCGGCATCGCCGAAGCCTACACGCCCGAGTCGCTCATCGGACGCAAGGTCGTCATCGTCGCCAATCTCGCCCCCCGCAAGCTTCGCGGCCTGGAATCCAACGGCATGATCGTCGCTGCCTCCATCGAAGGCGGCCGCCCTGTGCTCGCCGGCTTCCTCGAAGACGTCCCCATCGGCGCCCGCTTGAAGTAGTTCCGATGATTGATTCCCACGCCCATCTCGACAGCCCTCGCTATGACGAGGACCGTCCCGCGCTCCTCGAGCGCGCCTGGGCCGCGGGTGTCCGTCAGATCCTCTCCATCGGCATCGGCGAAGGGCCCGATACGATGCACCAGGCCCTCGAAATCAGCCGCGCCTTCGCCGGTCGGCCCGGCATTCCCAAAATCTGGGCCAGCGCCGGCATCCACCCCCACGAAGCCCGCCTCGCTGACGAGCCCGCATATTCTAAGCTCGAGCACCTCCTCACCCAACCCGAAGTCCTGGCCTGTGGCGAGATCGGCCTCGACTACTTCTACGACCACTCCCCGCGCGAAACGCAGCACACCGTCTTCACCCGCCAGATGGAAATCGCCGCCGCCCACAAGAAGCCGATCATCATCCACTGCCGTCCCTCGCTAAACTCCACCGACGCCTGGGACGACACCCTGGAAATGCTCGAACGGGAGTGGGCGCGCACCGGCCTCGGCGGCATTCTGCATTGCTTCTCGGGCCAGTGGCGTCACGCCCGCCAGGGGATGGACCTCGGCTTCCTCATCTCCTTCGCCGGCAACATCACCTTCCCCAAAGCTCAGGAAATCCGCGACATCGCCGCGATCGTGCCTCTTGATCGCATGCTCATCGAAACCGACGCGCCCTTCCTCGCGCCCATCCCCAACCGCGGCAAACGCAACGAGCCGGCCTGGGTGAAAGAAGTCGCCGTCAAAATCGCCGAACTCTGCAACCTCTCCCCGGAAGACGTCGCCGCGCGCACCGCAGAGACCTTCGGCACCTTTTTCCGAACTCAAATTGATGCTTCAAACCGCCTTTCCGCGCCGAAGCGGATAATCTAGAGGAGCAGAGGCGCACAATGGCAGCTGAGAACTCCTTCGACATCGTCAGCAAAGTGGATATGCAGGAAGTCCGCAACGCCATCGATCAGGCCGTCAAAGAAGTGCGCACCCGCTTCGATCTGAAGGATTCGAAGTCTGAAATCACCCTCGAAGGCGAAGACGCGATCCAACTCGCCTCGATCGACGATTACAAACTAAAGGCCGTCACTGAAATCCTGCAGCAGAAACTGGTCAAGCGCGGCGTTTCGCTCAAGGCCCTCACCTTCGGTAAAGTGGAGCCGGCGACCGGCTCCAGCGTCCGCCAGAAGATCACCCTCCAGCAGGGCATCGCTGGAGAGAAAGCCAAAGAGATCGTTAGAATCATAAAAGACTCCAAAAAGAAGGTGCAGGCCTCGATCCAGGGCGATACGGTTCGGGTTTCCGGCCGCGATCGCGACTCGCTCCAGGAAGTGATCGCGCTGCTGCGCGGCCGCGACCTCGGCATCGACATGCAGTTCACCAATTACCGCTCCAGCTGAGCGCTTCGGCCCCGGAGATAGCAAGTGAGCACAGTGGCGACAGCAACCGCGAAGGAAGTTTTCGATCTGCTGCACGATGACCTCGCGGCCATCGAGCGCGAATTCGGAACCGATGCTGTCTCTTCAGTCGCTGCTATCACAGAAATCACCGATTATCTGCGCGAGGGCGGAGGCAAGCGCATCCGTCCATCGCTGCTCCTGCTGGCTGCTCGCAGCCTCGGCTACAGCGGCCACGGCATGATCCGCATGGGAGCCGTCGTCGAAATGGTGCACACGGCCACGCTGGTGCACGATGACATCATCGACGCAGCCGATATGCGCCGCGGTCGGCCTTCCACCAATCGCACCTGGGGCAACGCCAAGTGCGTGCTGGCCGGCGACTGGCTCTACATGCAGGCCTTTCGCGTGGCTCTTGAAGAGCGCAATTTTCGCATTCTGGAGCTGCTTATCCGGCTCACCCAGCAGATGGTCGAAGGCGAGTTGCTCCAGATGGAGCGGCTGGGCAAGCCCATCTCCGAGGGCGAGTACAACGATCTCATCTATCGCAAGACCGCCTGTCTCTTTGAGGTTTCCATGCGCCTCGGCTCGGTCCTGGCCGGCGCCGATCGGGCGCTCGAAGATACCATGGGCGATTACGGCCGCAATTTAGGCCTGGCGTTCCAGATCGTCGATGATGTTCTCGACCTCACCGCCACCGAAGAAGTACTAGGCAAACCGGTAGCCAGCGATCTCCGCGAGGGCAAGGCGACTCTGGCCGTGATCCACACCCTCGAAAACGGCAGCACCGCCGCGGAGCGCTCGGCCATCCAAACGGTCCTGAGCGATCGCAACTTCGAGCGCGTCACGCCCGGCGAGATTCTGCACATCCTCAACCGCAACCAGTCGGTCAACTACGCCATGCAGGCGGCGTATGGATACTCCGCAGCCGCGCAGGCCGCGCTCGCCCACCTGCCCGACTCCGATTACAAACGCGCCCTGCAATGGATGCCCGAATTCGTCGTCGCCCGCGAAAAGTAGCCCGGCGAAAAAACCGTTTCCCGATTGATGTTCACGATTCACCAACCGCTCCTTCGTGGAGCGCAGTACCCTTGTATTCCAAAAGAGGTCATGCTCCCGACACCATGCCCATGACGCTTTCCCAAATCGCTGCGGCGCTCGGCGCTGAGCTCCGCCTCACCGGCGCCGACGTTGAGGTTCAGGATGTATCGGCAGCGCGCACGGCCACGCCGGCCTCGCTCGTCTTTGCCGAAGATGCCGAGAGTTTTGCCGCGGCTCTGGCTTCGCACGCCGCAGCGGTGATCGTCTCGCCAAAACTGGAGGCTTCCGCCTCGCGGAAAACTCTGTTGATCGCGGCTCAGCCGAAACTAACCTTCGCTCGCGCCGCCCGCCTTTTAAGGCCGCCCGAGCCCGAATCCGGAATCCATTCGACTGCCGTTGTGCACACCTCGGCCAATCTCAGCGAGAAAGTCTCGGTAGGTCCTTTCGCAGTCATCGAGGCAGATGTTCAGATTGGTCCCGCAACGCGCATCGGCGCCGGAACGGTCATCGGAACTGGCGTCAAAATCGGCGCGTTCTGCCGCATCTATCCGCGAGTCGTGATCTACCCAGGAACGGAACTGGGCAACGACGTCGTCCTCCACGCCGGAGTCGTCCTCGGCTCCGACGGTTTCGGCTATGTCCGCGACGCCGCTTCCGGTGAATATCTGCAATTCCCGCAGCAAGGCCGGCTCATCCTCGAAGACAACGTCAAGATCGGCGCCAACACCACCATCGACCGCGGAGCCCTGGAGGAGACGCGCATCGAGCGCGGCGTCAAGATCGACAACCTCGTCCACCTCGGCCACAATGTGCGCGTCGGCCGCAACGTGGTCATCGCCGCCCAAACCGGGGTTTCCGGCTCCTGCACCATCGGAGCAGACGCCATCGTCGGCGGACAGGTTGGCATCGGCGATCACGCCACCATCGGCGAACAGGTGATCCTCGGCTCCGGCTCCGGCATCCTCACCCACAAGAAGGTGAAAGGCCCAGGGATTGTTTTCTGGGGTCGGCCGGCGCGGCCGCTGCGGCAATACCTAAAAGAATTAGCTGCACTCGCACGGCTGGCTCGCACATCCGATGAAGGAGAGGAATAGCGTGGCGATCGTCGTGGTGGGCGGAAATTCGCGCAGCGTCGGTAAAACGTCGGTTGTCGCTGGCCTCATCGCGCGCCTGCCCGAATTTCACTGGACCGCCTTCAAGATCACCCAGTACGGCCACGGATTCTGCACTGCGGATGGCAAGCCCTGCCAGTGCCAGACGGCTGACTCCTGTGTGGCCGTCAATGCCGAACATGATCCGGCGAGCGGCACTGACACGTCGCGCTTCCTGGCTGCCGGCGCCGCGCGTTCTATATGGGTTCGAACTCGCATCGGCATGCTCGCCGAAGCCATGCCGAAGATCGAGAAAGAAATCCAGGCGTCGGAGAATGCCATCCTCGAATCGAACAGCATCATCGAGTTTCTTCGTCCCGATCTCTATCTCACGGTGCTCGACCCCGGAGTCGCCGATTTCAAAGATTCAGCGCGCCGCTTTTTGAGCCGTGCCGATGCGGTGTTGATGTCGTCGCCGGATTCATTCCGCTCGCCGGCGATGGCGGCGCTCGATGGCAAACCGCGATTCCACATTCCGCCGCCGCATTACATGAGCGATTCGTTGGTAGAGTTTGTGCGCGCGCTGCTTATGGCAAAGAGTAAAGCTGCGGCGATCTCACAGTGAGTGGGGCTCGAGCAGAACTCCTACGGCCCGAACGGCTCGCGCTTCATCGATCCGTCCCGCTGCTTCACCAGCAATTCCACCTTGCCCTCAGCCTCTTCCAGCTGTTTCCGGCAGTCGGCGGAAAGCCGTGTTCCTTCTTCAAAAAGATGAATCGAGTCTTCGAGGCTCATATCGCCGCGCTCCAGCTTGGCAACGATCTCCTCCAGCCTGGTCAGAGACTCCTCGAAACTAGCCAACTTGAGTCTCCTCCGTCCTCATGGCCGGCACTGACGTCTTCACGACCTTGCCCGGCAATACATCGGCCAGCACTTCAGCGGCGGCGCTGTAACGGCCGAAGGGTGCGCTCACCTGCACACCCTGAACCATTGCGCGTGCCGCCGCCAGCATCTCCTGGGCTATCAGGATTCCCTCCGAGCGCGCCGCATCCGGAGTCGAGGCCCGCTGCATGCGCAGCATGATCTCATCCGGAACGCTGACGCGCAGATCGTTCTTCATGAACTCGGCGTTTCGCAGGCTGGTGAGCGGCCAGATGCCGGCGACCATTGGGATGCGAAAGCCTTCAATGCGTTTCAGAAAGACTTCAAGCACCCGCAAGTCGAAAACCGGCTGGGTCACGCCGTACTCAGCGCCGGCTTCCACTTTCCAGGCGAAGCGGCGAACCTCATTGTCCAGGTCAGGCACGCCCGGATTCGCCGCCACGGCAATCGTGAACCCGGTCGATGCGCCGATGGGATTGCCGCCAATGTCGAGGCCGTGGTTGAGCCGGTGGACGATGTTCACCAGGCCGATCGCGTCCACGTCGTAAACCGCCGTCGCATCGGGATAATTGCCGAGCTTCGGCGGATCACCGGTGAGGCAAAGCACATTCTTCAGCCCGATCGATGACGCGCCCAGCAGATCGCTCTGGATGCTCAGCACGTTGCGATCGCGGCAGGTGTAGTGCAGCAGCGTCTCAATGCCGGTCTTCTGCTGGATCTGGATACACAGGCTCTGTGCGCTCATGCGGGCCGACGCGCGCGGCGAATCCGGCACGTTGATGGCGTGGACCCCCAGATCGGCCATCTCCTGGGCGCCCTTCAGCTCCTTGCTGCAGTCGATGCCCCGCGGAGGAACAATCTCCACCATGGTGACAAAGGCGCCTTCGTGCACCAGCCGTCCCAGCCGTGAGCGCTCCTGAATCGCTGCAGGCGGGGTTTCAGTGACGATAGGTTCCTTCTTTGTCGCTCGCGCGGCAGCGGCCTGCGCTTCAGTCGCGCGCAACGCCGACTTCATGGCCCTGATGTGCTGCGGCGTCGTTCCGCAGCATCCCCCGATAAACTGCACGCCGGCGCGAATGAACTTGCGGGCAAAGCTGGCCATGTACTCCGGCGAGCACAGGTAGATGTTGCGCCCTTCCACCGACCGCGGCATACCGGCGTTGGGCATCGCCATCAGCGGGAGCGAGGTGACGGCTGCCATGCGCTCAATCGCGGTGAGAACGGTGGCCGGCCCTACGCTGCAATTGCAGCCGATGCCATCCACACCCCACGATTCGATGCGGGCCGCCGCCGTTTCCACCGACGCGCCGTCGAGGCAATTCGCTTCTTCGTCCACGGTCACCATCACCACCACCGGGACGTCCGGCGCTACCGCACGAGCCGCGAGTACCGCCTGCTCTGCCTCGTTGAGCGCAGGCATCGTTTCGATCAGCAGCAGGTCCACACCCGTACCCGGGCCGCCGCTGGTCAGCGCACGAATCTGCTCGGCGAATGCTTCCCGGGCCTCATCGAGACCCGTCTTACCCAGTGGCTCCAGATGCACACCCAGAGGCCCCACCGATCCCGCAACCCAGGCGGCTCCCGCCTGCTTATCAGCCAGCTGGCGAACGGCCTGGCGAGCAATCGCGGCTCCCGCCTGGTTGATTGCGGCCACCTTGTCGCGCAAACCGTATCGATCCAGCCGAAAAGCATTCGCGCCGAAGGTATTGGTTTCGATGATTTCGGCGCCCGACTGCAGATAATCGTCGTGAACGCTCCGCACCAGATCCGGCTGCGACAGATTCAGTTCGTCGTAGCAGCGGTTAATGAACACGCCGCGGGCATACAAAGAGGTGCCCATAGCGCCATCGCAGAGGACGGTGCGCCGGCTGAAGATCGCGTCAAGGCGGCTGGTCATTGGGGGAACAATCCTGCCTCATGGTATCAGGCGATTGCATGGCTCCAGGGCGTTCGCGACGCCCAGGTGGGCACGCGAATGTTGGCCATTGCCCTGTTATACTTGCGTTTTCCCACGAGATCGCCACAAGCCATGCGGCAGGTGAGGTTCTAAAGTTTTGAAGAAGAGAAGTTCCCTGTATTTCATTGCTGTCCTCAGCACAGTTTTCCTGGTCTCGAACGTCATCAGTTCCTGCGGGAACAGCTATTATTTTGCAGGCCGCACTCTGCCCCCCAGCGGCGTTTTGAATCGCGTCGTGATCGCCGAGCAGAACCCCAGCCCATTCGCGACCGGGGCGCTGCCGTTCATGGACGCCTATTACGACATCCGCCACGCCTATAACACTTCGTCCGGTGAATTCACCATCTCGGGTTATTCGGGCAAGCTGCCCCTGACGATCCAGAACATGCCGGAGCAGCAGAGCGGGGCTGTGTATGGCGAAGGTGACGCCAGCCTTACGCTGATCAGTTATGCCCAGGAAAAGGTAAGTGCGACGGTCTCCATTCCGGGCGGCCTGACCAGCAGCACAGAGGGCGTCGCTTATAACGGCGTCTTCATCAGCCGCGACCTTGGATATGTCTACGCGGCAAATCCCATCTCTCACGTCATCAGCGTGTCCAACCGCAACAATGGCAGCGCCCTGACGCTGAACCTGCCTAACGCTTACGGGATTTCGGTGAACCCGGGCGGCACGATCGCGCTGGTTTTCATTCAGAACGCGACCCAGCCGGCCGGTCAGACGGTCAACGTCGCGCCCCCTCAGAGTTTTGCCGTCTACAGCATCGTGCAATTGACGCAGGCGCAGCAGACGGCAGCCATCAACAATCCCAACTACCTGGGCGCGCAGGATTGCGAGCCGCAGAAGCTGCCCACCTGGTGCGTCTTTCCCGTCAGCACGGGAGCTTCAGCGACATTCGATCACCCCATCAAGGCGGTGTTCTCGCCTGATGGCTCGACGGCTTATGTAATTGATTGCGGACCGGAGTGCGGCGGCACGACAGCCGGACTCACGGTCATTCCCATCACCGCGTCGTCCATCAATTCCGGCAGCACCGGGGCCAGTGGTATTGCTCTGGTGGCACAGAGCAACATCGCGATTCCCAACGGCGCGACCAACGCCATCTTCAACGGCACCACGATGTACATCGCAGGGCAGAAATACCAGCCTTCCAGTGGCCTGTTTGCCGGTTATCTCACCGTCATGAACACGCCGGCCAACACCGTTGCCGGGACGTATTCCATCAGCGATGGTCTGCACAACCGGATGGTGTTCGGCGACGACAACACACTCTGGATTGGCTCGTCGCAGTGCAATCAGGGAGTGCGATATCAGCAGGCGCAGGCGGGCGCCAGCGCTAATTTCGGGTGTATCACGATGTTCAACACATCGACCAATGCGGTGCTCATCGACCCCTACCAGGGCGACGGGACCGGCATCGCCGGGGTCGAAGGCCTGCACAAGGTCTACACCACCGAAGGCGGCCAGATTTACATCTACAGCACGATTCCGGGTTCAGCAGGAATCGTCGCGCTCGACAATTCCAACGTCACCATCGCCGGTACGGCCATCGACTGCGCCTATATGGACGCCGGAACCGACGACGACAACACCATCTACTAGGCATCGCAACCCACCAGAGGCATGGCGGAACAACCGATCGCCGAGGTTCTTGCCATCGCCGCACATCGCGACGACGTGGAGCAGACCTGCGGGGGAACCCTGCTGCGCATGCGCTCACTCGGCGTCTCAACGGCCATTCTGGACCTGACCCGTGGCGAAGCCGGCACGCGCGGCTCGGCCGAGGAGCGCGCTGACGAAGCTGCGGAAGCCGCCCGCATCCTGGGAGTCGGCTGGCGTGACGCGCTCGATATCCCCGACGGCCGGGTGGAGAACACGTGGGAGAATCGCCTCAAGGTCGTCGAGGTCCTGCGCCGCGTACGTCCGCGTGTCGTCATCCTCCCGCACTGGACCGGCCGCCATCCCGACCACTACACCACGTCCACCCTTGGCTACGAGGCCTGCTTTCTGGCGGGTCTGGCAAGGATCGAGACAGGAGCCGCGCCGCATCGACCCTTCAAGATCGTCTACGCGAGTCTTTACGCCGATGTGCGCCCCAGCTTTGTCGTCGACATCACACCCTTCATCGAGGAGCGTCACCGCGCGCTGATGTCCTACAAGTCGCAGTACGCGAATCAATCCACGGGCAGCGGCCTCTTTGTTCCCGAGGAGGAGATTCGTGAGCGCACCTTCGCCGAAGCGCGTCACTACGGATCTCTCGCCGGCGTCCGCTACGCGGAGCCCTTCGTTCAGAAAGAGGTCGGCCTGGTCGACGATCTCACCCTGATCCCGGTCCAGTCGTTGTAAACCGATTCACTTCGGATCGGAATCACCTCGCTATCTGGACTTGCCCCATGCAAGCGTGTACAGTGGCCTCCGGCAAGCGCATCCAAATCCTCCATTGAGGAAACTCCAGGCGTGAATCTGACAACCATCGACTGGGTCATCATGCTGCTGTATTTCGCTTTTGTGCTGGGCATCGGCTTTGCACTCAAGCGGTTCATGAAAACCAGCAAGGACTATCTGCAGGCCGGCCGCGCCCTGCCCGCGTGGATCTGTGGCCTCGCCTTCATCTCCGCCAACCTCGGCGCGCAGGAAGTCATCGGCATGGGCGCCTCCGGCGCCAAATACGGCATTGTCACCAGCCATTTCTACTGGATCGGCGCCATCCCCGCCATGATCTTCGTCGGGTGTCTTCATGATGCCGTTTTATTACGGGTCAAAGGCGCGCTCCGTTCCGGAATTCCTGCGCCTCCGCTTCGACGAAAAAACGCGCGCCTGGAACGCCGGCACCTTCGCGTTCATGACCGTCTTCTCCTCAGGGATCTCGATGTATGCCATGGCGAAGCTCATTCAGACCCTCCATGTGTTCGACAAGCCCTTCCAGGAACTGGGTCTGCCTCTGGACTGGATCTTCCACTTCGCCATCATCCTCTCGGCGCTGATCGTCCTGGGCTACATTTTTCTTGGCGGGCTCACGAGCGCGATTTACAACGAGGTCCTGCAGTTCTTCCTCATCGTTGCCGGCTTTCTGCCGCTGGTCTGGCTCGGACTGAAAAACGTCGGCGGCTGGAGTGGCCTCAAAGCCGCCCTGCCCTCGGCTTACATGCATTCGTGGCAGGGCATGGGGCACGCGCAAACCAATCCCCTGGGCGTGGACTGGTTCGGGCTGGCGCCGGGCTCGGCTTCGTGCTCTCCTTCGGCTATTGGTGCACCGACTTTCTGGTGATCCAGACCGCCATGGCCGCCAGACTCGATGGATCCGCCCGTCGCGTGCCCCTGATCGCGGCCGATACCGAAAATGTTCTTTCCGTTCCTGGTGATTTTGCCCGGCTTGATCGCCATCGCCACTGCCCAGTCACAGCAACGTGATGCAGCCACGCGGCCCATGTGGCGCCACCGCAACCGATCGCCGGCTCAGAAACCCTCAGCGCCAGGCCGCGGGCTGATCCCCGCAAAGATCGACCCGGCCACGGGCAAGCCCATGCTCGACACCCAGGGCCAGCCCGCTGCTCGACTACGACCTCGCCATCCCCAACATGCTGCTGCACTACTTCCCCACCGGGCATTCTCGGCCTCGGCCTCACCGCGCTTCTCGCCAGCTTCATGTCCGGCATGGCCGGCAACGTGACCGCCTTTAACACCGTCTGGACCTACGACCTCTACCAGTCGTACATCCACAAAGGCGCCAGCGACGCCCATTACCTCAAAATGGGCCGCTGGCCACTGTCGTCGGCATCCTGTTTCGATGGGCGCCGCCTATGTCGGCCCCGGCTTCAACAACATCATGGACTCGCTGCAGCTGGTGTTCGCCTTCGTGAACGCGCCGCTGTTCGCAACGTTCCTGCTGGGTATGTTCTGGAAGCGAACGACCGGCCACGGGGCTTCATCGGCCTGGTCGGCGGCACCGCTCGCTGCGGTCCTCCACCACGGACTGACGGTCCCTGTCACCGCACCGGTATCCATGGCGGCTGGCTGCCGTTGTCCATGATTATCCCAGCGCCATGGCGCTCAATTTCTACAGGCCATCATTGCTTTCACCGTTAACCTCGTCCTCACGATCATCATCAGTTTCATGACCAAACCCCGCCCCGAAAACGAGCTCGTCGGCCTTGTCTACTCGCTCACGCCCAAACCCGTCGAGCATCACATGGCCTGGTACGCTCGCCCCAGTTACATCGCCGTAGGCCTGCTGGTCCTGCTGGTCGGCCTGAATTTCATTTTCAGGTAGAGAGGAAGAAGCCCCATGAGTCTCGATCTGCGCATCCCGATGGGTCTGATGTTCCTGATTGTCGGCGCCATGCTCTCGATCTACGGCTTCTTCACCCGCGGAAGCGAGATCTACGAGCGCTCCGCCGGCATGAACATCAACCTCATCTGGGGGCTGGTCATGCTGGTCTTCGGCCTGGCCATGTTTCTTCTCGGCCGCTATTCCGATAAACAACCGAAGGAGCCATTGCACCAGCCCGCTGAACGGCCGCAGATACCAGGCCATTGAGCTGCATTACGATTGCGGACCTGCCGCCACGGGCAGCTTGTTGAGAAAATCGTTCATCGCCCGCTCCACCACTTCCGGGTTCGATACGAACACATGATGGTTTGCATCGGGGATGCGAACCACGGGCACCCACGGCATAGCCGCCTCAAACGCGGCCGACTGCGCTGTGCACCTCTTCAGATCGTTCCCCTTCATCGCGGCCTGTGCCGCGGCATTGTGTTCCAGCGGCCCGCGGAACATTCCGCGCATGTCGTGCGGACACGCGAAAATGGCCAGCGCCGGATCGTGAATCACGGTGAATTCTTCCTCCCCAAACAGCACGGCCAGGGGGATAGGCGGTGGCGCCGGCGGAGCCGGCATCGCCGCCAGAGCAGCATAACGATTCACATCGTCCCTGAGATCTTTATCGAGTTGGTCGACGCTCATTACCAGCCCCTGTCTGTACGAGCTGTCATAAACGGCGCCAGCCCGTAGCGCATCCAGCCGTTTCTTCACGTTGAGCATGTCGATCCAGCTGTCGCCGCGCGCCTTGTCGTAGAAGCCGTAGGCGTCGCCAGCATCGAGATAGATGAGCCCACTGACCTTCTTCGGATCGTGGCTACCCACATAGCTCAGCTCCTCGCCGGCAATCGAATGCCCGGCCAGCACCGGGTGATCGAGATGCAGCGCATCGATCACCGCCACCACGTCTTCGCCCAGTCTGTCTGCAGAGTAATTCGCGTCAGTCGGCTCGGGCTTGCTCGAGTTCCCGAAGCCCCGCCGGGTGATGCCGTAAACGTGATACTTCGCCGTGAACCGTGGCGCGAAGGCATCGTATACATGCGCCGTATCACCCAGCCCGGAGAGAAAGACAAGCGCCCGGCCATCCTTCGGTCCGCCCCAGTCCAGCACCTCGAGCTGCACGCCCGGCTCGACCGCAATCAGGCGCGCTGCAGGTTCGCTTACCGCATTGCTCGCGTGCCCATGCCCAACGGTTCCAATCACAGCGCTCAAATCGATCAGCGCAATGAGCAGCATTCCAGCCAGTCTGCCCTGCATACTCCGCTCCTTCTTATTCCCGCTTCCCGATCGCGGTCGTCGCCAGCGTCCCACCCAGCCCCATCGTCTCAATCGCGGAAGACGGTACGACCACCATCGAGCCCTTCTCACGCATAGCCTCGTAGAGCATGTTCATGCCGCGCAGGTGCAGCGCCACCGGATTCGCCTCGTACACTTTGGCCGCCTGCGCAAATTGGTCCGACACCTGCACTTCGGCATCACCAAGAATCACGCGCGCCTGCCGCTCCCGCTCCGCCTGCGCCTGCTGCGACATCGCGTTTTCCAGCGCCTGGGGAATGCGCACATCGCGGATCTCCACCGACTGGACCGTGATTCCCCACGGCGTTGTCTTCTCGTCGAGAATCTTCTGCAGTTCGTGCCCCAGGGTTTCGCGCTCGGTAATCATCTGCGCCAGCACGTGACGCCCGATGGACTCGCGCAGCGCCGTCTGCGATCCCAGCGCGATCGCCTGGTTAAAGTCCTCAACTTCCAGAATGGATTTCTCCGCGTTCCACACCACCCAGAAGATGATGGCGTCCACATTGACCGGCACGGTGTCGCGCGTCAGCGCCGACTCCGCACTCACCGTCGTTACGCGCACGCGCTGGTCCACAAATTTGCTCAGCGCGTCGATGACCGGGACAATCAGAAACACTCCCGGCCCGCGCAGCCCGCGATAGCGGCCAAAGCGCAGCAGCGCTACCTTCTCCCACTGGTCGACAACCTTGATGGCGAAAAGGAAATAGAGCCCCACCAGTGCGCCGCCCACGGCATATGCGGGCTGTTGCGTGCGCGCCGAAGCCAAACCGCCGATGGCCGCACAAATCACCAGCGTTGCCATCCCGGGCGTGCTGAATTGTTTACCTGAAATCATGATTCTCTCCTCCTGGCTTCCGCGTCCCGATGCATCCTCTGCAACCCCTCCAGCAGTTCCGGCAATGTGAAGCCCAGCGATCCTCCACGGGCGACGAACTCCTCGGCCATCAGCCGCAACTGGCGAGAGCGCTCCTGCTGCGGCAGTGGCGGCTTCTGCTCGGCGATAAATGTTCCGGTTCCCTGCTGCGTATCGAGAATCCCCCGGATTTCCATCTCGCGCCACGCGCGCATCACGGTGTTGGGATTGATGGCCAGATCGACCGCGACCTGGCGTACGGTCGGCAACTGGTCGC
This sequence comes from uncultured Acidobacteriaceae bacterium, assembly GCA_963788905.1. Taxonomy (GTDB): domain Bacteria; phylum Acidobacteriota; class Terriglobia; order Terriglobales; family Acidobacteriaceae; genus Palsa-343. The sequence continues at coordinate 248,849 of CAWBIO010000004.1, read as the reverse complement.
CGCTTCGGAGCGTGCCGGTGGCCACCGCCGTCAGCACCTGGTCGATCAGCTGGCGGTACACCGGAACTCCGCTGTGCGCGTCGAGCCGAAATACGAATTCGCGGGCCGAGTTTGCCGGTGCCTGCTTCATGGTTATATAGAGTACTATCGCGCTAGTACACTAGTTGTCAAGAAGAATTGCAAATGACTTCAGGGAGGCCAAAGTCACTTGCAATCGAACGGACATTGCGCTAGTTTTGACTAACCGGTTAATTTAACTAACCAGTCAATCAATGCCTCGCACCCAACAACACCGCGCCGACCAATCCCGCGAACGCATCCTTCAGGCCGCCATCCGCGAATTCAGCGAGCACGGCCTCGCCGGCGCCCGAACCAGCGCCATCGCTGCCGCCGCCCAGGTCAACAAAGCTCTCCTCTACTACTACTTTCGCGACAAGGAAGCCCTCTACACTTCTGCCCTCGAGGAAGTTGCGGGTAAGGTAGCCGGCGATGCCATCGCTGTCCTCCAGCTCGATTGCTCGGCTGGCGAACGCATCCTCCGTTTCACCCTCCAGCATTTCGACCGCATTTTTTCCCACCACGGTTTCCAGGCTCTGATGCAACAGGAGATGGTTCGATTTCGCACCGGCGAGTCCAACGCCATGGCCATTATTGCCAGGAAAGGCTTCGAGCCAATGTGGGATATCGCCCTCGATACCGTGCGCCAGGGCATCGCGTCGGGCGAGCTGTGCAATGTGGACACCATGCAGATGATGTATGCCGCTCTTGGAGCCAACGCTTTTTATTTCCTCAGCGCTCCCATGGTTCGTCTCATTGCTTCCATTGATCCTCTCGAACCGTCTGCAGTCATTGCCCGCCGTACTGCCGCAATTGAATTCCTCGGCCAGTCCATCTTCACCGACCGCAGACGCGGCGCGCGGCTCGCCAAGGCCGTGCTCGCCGCCATGCCCATACCGGAGAACGCACTTCCGGAGAGAAAGACCGCATGAAACCACGCAACCGCATTTTTATGATCATGGGCGTGCTGCTCGTTATCGCCCTTTGCTGGTACTTCTTTTCAACGAAACACACCAGCGATCTGCAGTTGATCGGAACCGTCGATGCCAATGAGGTCGTGGTCAGCTCGCGGATCCAGGGTCGCATCCAGTCTCTGGCCGTGGATGAAGGTCAGCAGGTCACGGCCGGCCAGCTGGTGGCGACCATCGAAGCGCAGGACCTTGCCGCAGCCCGCGCAGCCGCCGCAGCCACGGTCTCAGGCGACCGGCAGAAGCTGGCAGGCTCCCGAGATACCGAACAGCAGACCCAGGGAGACACGACCAGCCAGGTGACCGCCGCCGAGGCGCAGCTCCGCGTTGCGCGCGCAGCTCTGGAGCAGGCACAGGCGCAATATGAGCACCAGGAGGCCGACACGACTCGCGCTGTGGCCCTGGCCCAGGCCGGCGTCACCAGCCAGCAGACCCGCGATGAGCAGGTCACCAGTCTCAACGCCGCGAAGGCGGCAGTCGACTCGGCCCGCGAGAATGTGGCCGCTGCCGAAGCCGCGCTCAGGACGGCTCAGGCCAACCTGCTGCAAACCCAGGCTGCCGCAAAAACCGTCGCCGCGACCCAGGAGGAGATGCGCAATGCTCAGGACCTGCTCGACCAGGCCGACGTCGAGCTCGGGTACGCCCGCGTCGTATCGCCGGTCACCGGCATTGTGAACGTCCGCGCCGCCCGGCAGGGAGAGGTTGTCTCACCCGGCACGCCCATCGTCACCATCGTCGATCTCTCTCAAACCTGGGTCTATGCGCCACTGCCCGAAACCGAGGCCGACGCCGTTCAACTGGGAGATAAGCTGCGCGTGGTCATGCCCAGCGGCGCCGCGGTCCAGGGCACGGTCATCGCCAAGGCCGCCGAAGCAGCGTTCGCTACGCAGCGCGACGTCAGCCGCCGCAAGCGCGATATAGAAACCGTCCAGTTAAAGCTCCTCATCGACAATCCCGGAATGCGCTATGTCCCAGGCATGATCGCTGAGGTCTACATCCCCAAAGACAAGCTGGTAAAGCAATGACCGACGCAAAATCCACGCCAGCTGTTCAGCAATCGACGGCTTCCCCGATGCCAGCGATCGCGGTAGAGAACATCTTCAAACGCTACGGAACCTTCGAAGCGGTCAGCGGCGTCAGCTTTGAAGTCGCGGACGGTGAAATCTTCGGTCTTCTCGGTCCCAACGGCGCCGGAAAGTCCACGCTGATCCGCATGATGACCACGCTGATTCCGGTCACGGCTGGGCGTGCCGTCATTGCGGGTCACGACGTTTCCCGCGAACCCGATGCCGTTCGCCGTCTCATCGGAGTCATCCCTCAGGCTCTGACCAGTGACATCGACCTCACTGTCGAAGAAAACCTCTCCATCTACGCCAAGCTCTACGGCGTGCCTCGTGCGCAGCGCGAACACAACATCACTACCCTGCTGGAGGCCGTCGATCTGACAAAATGGCGCGAGGCGCAGACCAAAACTCTTTCCGGCGGCATGCGCAGGCGTCTCGAAATCGCTCGCGGCCTCATCCACAATCCCCGCATTTTCTTTCTTGATGAACCGACAACCGGACTGGATCCTGTCTCCCGCGTCGCCGTCTGGGAAATGCTGGACAAACTTCGCAACAGCATGAAGCTCACCATTCTCATCACCACGCATTACATGGACGAAGCCGACAATCTCTGCGACCGCATCGCCATCATCGATCACGGCAAGCTGGTCGCTCTCGATACCCCTCTCGGCCTCAAATCCAGCGTGCCGGGATCGAGCGTCATCGAAGTGCAGTTCGGCAAGAATCACGTTGACCGCAAGCCGCAACTGGAGAAGCTGGCTGGCGTCACGGGTGTCGAATCGCGTGGATCCGGAGAGTACCGCCTCATGACCTCAAACGGATCGCTCACGACGACTCAGCTGGTCGAAATGGCGACTGCCGGGGGCGACGCCATCCACGGTCTCAGCGTCCAGAACACCACGTTGGACGATGTTTTTGTCTATTACACAGGACGCCAGCTCCGCGATGAGCAGATTAAGCCGCTGAATTTCATGATGCCGCCACGGCCGGGGATGCAGCCATGAACAGAATGTGGGCAATCGTCGAACGCGAGCTCCGCAAGTTCTTTCGCTCTCCCACCCTCATGCTCATGTCCATGACCCTGCCGCTGGTGCAGCTGATCATTCTCGGCAACGCCTTCGGTGGCAAAGTCACCAACGCACGCATGGGCGTCGTCGACTACGATCACGGGGAAGAAGCCCTGAAAGTGCATGAGGCCTTTCAGGCCGTCGGCGCCAACATTCGCACCTTCAGCACTGTTCCTTACACCAACGAGCAAACCGCCAAAGAAGACGTTCGCACCGGTAAGATCGACGCCGCAATCGTCATTCCTGCCCAGTATTCCCGCAGGGTGCTGGCCGGTGAGTCCCCGCACATCGGCCTGGTTGTCGATAATTCCGACCAATTCGTCAGCGGCAGCCTTGAATCGGAGATGCAGTCACTGGTCGATGCCCTGAACGCGCCGCTGGTCCAGCCCAAGGTCGTACAAGCCATCACCCTCGATATCGTGGAACTCTATCCCTACATCGAGTACATGAAGTTTCTCCTGGCAGGCTCGGTCGCTCTCGCCATGTATATCTCGGTGATGATCGGCGGCGGCATGCTTTACATTGACGATAAAGCCCGTGGCGTGCACGAGGGCTATCTCGTTACCCCCATTACTAAGCTGGAACTGGTTATGGGGTTGAATATTGCCGGGGCCGTCAAGGCCGTGCTCTCCGGCATCAGCTTGTCAGTTATTGGCTCTCTGCTCGCCGGGCTCGGCGTCATATTCCATCCATACGCAGTGCTTGAGCTGGCATTGTTGATCGTCGCAACATCCATCGCCTTCAACGGCATGATGTTTCTGCTGATGGTTCGCGTTGAAGACCCGCTCGTGCCGCGCGCCATGTTCGGCGTTCTCAACACTCTTCTGTTCTTCCCCAGCGGCGCTATCTATCCGATCACGGCATTTCCCAAATGGCTGCGCGCCATCGCCGTAGTCGATCCCTTCACCTATGCGGTGCACGGCTTCAAAGCGATTCTCATTAAGGATGGAGGCTTCGCGGCTATCCGCAGCGATATCCTTTTCCTCTTTGGTTTTGGAATCATCTCCTTGCTGCTCGCAACGCCGCTGTTCAAGCGCACCTTATAGTTGAAAAGCGGGCTTTGCGCCCGCTTTCCCTATGCAGCTTTTGCCGGCTTGCCCGTGGCCTTGCGCCGCAGCGCCCACCGCCGTTTCAATGCCTCGGAGATTCGCCTTCTGCCTTCAGGCGAAAGCCGCCGCTTCCGGGTAGATTTTCCTGGCGGTCTTCCCCGCCGTTTCCCGCTCTCACCGGCCAGCAGGGCCCGGGCTTCCTTCAGCCGGGCAATCTCGCTCTCCAGTTCCGCAACGATCTGTTTAACTTGCACGTTATCCTCCGTGGGTCACAGCAAAGATGGCCCTGCTCCGGAAAGCCAGGGCTGGCCGGTTTCCTGTTCAGAGTAAATTGCGGAGGGGTAACTCTACAACAGAAAGTTATAGCCGCCGGATATTAGTGCTCTTCGTCATCCGGCGAGGCCCGAGGCGCTGGTATTGACTGATCATCTCTGCCTGGGGTCCGATAGCTTATACCCACCTGGCTGTCCCGCGCGCTGTCCTGCGTATAGCGGCGCAGATTCTGTAGTGTTTCCTGCTTGTCGCGAGCATAGTCCATTGCCAGCCTGGTCAACGCATAGGTCATGATGTCGCTGTGGTGCAGTCCCTGCATTTCCGGATCCCGGCGCAAATTAAGCCACAGTCTGTGAACCAGCTGCACATCTTCTGCCCGCAGCGCGGGAGCATGCGGACCAATGTGAAATGCCTCCGCCTCTCCGTCGGGCATGATCACGTAGAAGGTGAACTGACGTTTCGGTTCGGGCAGGTTCTCCCACGCCTGTCCTATGTGAAAGGCCTGCTCCTGTGCCGACATTCTGGTGGATAAGCCCGACACCAGCGCAGCTACCTCCAGAGAGTTAGCTGCCTGTACCAGAGCGGCGAAGATGTCGCCGGCCGGCACCACCAACAGCGAAATGTGTTTGCCGAAACTCTCTGCGACCGACACAGCCTTGGTGAAAAGCATCTGCTCATGTTCGCTGAAAATCTGATTGTCCACATATTCCGGGCCGCCGGCGCCCATCATCCTGGCGGTCAGGACGACAATGTCCTGCTGGTCGGTTCGCGTGCGCGCCAGCGCCCATTTCAGCGCGAAAGGATTGACCGGATCGCGCATCGTAACCAGCACCCCGCCGGGGCGTACCTGCAGAGCTTCCCGGCCGATGGTGTCCTGTTGCTCCAGCTGGAAGTGCTCTCGCATCTGTTGTTGCGTCCGCTGATGTTTGCTCGCATTCTGACGCTCGGAGACAGCGAAGATGGTGAAGAATACCGCAGTGAAGGCAATTCCGCTCTCGGTAGCAACGCTTTTGGTGATCAGGTTGACGATGGCAATCATCAACAGAGTCAGAAACACGCAGAAGAGTCCGATGGGGAGCTCAGTATTCCCGACGCGCAGATTCACCGGAACTTTCCAGCCACGTTCCCCTTTGTATTTCCATCGCAGGACCAGCATTGCCAGGGAATTAAACGTGAAGCTCCAGATGACGCCAAACGCATACGCTTCACCCAGCGTAATGACGTTGCCACGGCTCACGATGATGGTAAAGAGCTGCAGTCCGGTGATCAGATTCAGAATGCGATAACTTGTCCCGAATCGCCGGTGCGGTTTGCGAAACCAGTCGGTCAGCACACCGTCCTCGGCGATCCTCATCATGACGCCCGTCGAACCAATGATCGAGGTATTAATGGCTCCGGAGAGAATCAGGAATCCCACGATGACGACAAACACCCGGAAGACGATGCGCAGAACCTGGGGTCCCCACATGTACATCGCCATGCCCGCGATCAGGTTGTCGCGATAGACGGGGACGCGAACGCTGTCCGGGATGATCATGGTAGCCAACAGCGTGCCCAGACCCGTGAAGATGAAGCTGTAAATCGCGATAACAATGGCCGCGCGCTTCAGGTTTTTCAGCTTGGGATGCTCAATCTCGCGGTTCACCTGCGCCAGGGTCTCTTCGCCGCTCATGGCCAGCACGGAATGACCGAAGGCCATCAGGATGCCGAACAGTCCCAGCGTGGTCGCCAGTCGCGTCCCGCTCAGGAAGCCCAGCGCATCGGGCGAGAAATGCAGGTTGACCGGAATTGGCGCCGGAGGCAATTTGGCGTGGATATGGAACGCCGTAACGCAGCTCCACGCCAGCAGCAGCACCACCATCACGGTGGTCACCTGCATGACATTCAGAGCCTTGTCAGTCGACTCCTCGATTCCCTTAACGTTTTGCCACCAGTAATAAATCGTCACTGCCGCGGCCAGCAACGCCGAGGTCTCGTTGATCGGGAGGCCCTGGTGTCCGAGCGTCATCGACCAGCCAGGCAGCCAGCCATGCGCAGCGCCCACACCCAGCAGTTCATTAATCAGCCCGACAATGTATTGCCCGGCCGACACGCCGGAGATCGGGCCGGTGAGGATATAGTCGAACATCAGCGCCGAGACGCTGAGCTTGGCGAAGTTCCCTCCCAGCGCTTCCTTGACGACCCGGTAGACACCGCCGCGCGTGAACATCGAGCAGCTCTCGACGTACACAGAGCGCACCGCGAAAGAAAAAAGCATGACCCCCAGGATGAACCAGGGCGCCGCTTTCCCTACTGCCTGTTCCGCGATGCCTCCTGCATAGAATGCTGACGATCCCAGGTCATTCAGCACTACGGCCGCCGCCCGCCAAAACGAAATAAAGGTGAGCATGACCGAGGAAGCGACGACCAGCTTCACACGATCCGATTGCGGTGCGTACCGGGTGGTTCCTGAGGACATTGGAGGCGCAGACGCTCGTGGGGGAACGGCAGGGGGCAAAATGCTCCCGCCGACGCGCCCAGCGCTGAGTGTATGTCCACAGCGTTGCCCAGTCAATGAAAACCGCCTCAGGCACAACCCGCGGTCGACGCGCCCTGGCGGCTACCAGATGCAAATACCGGCTGTTACACTCGTGCCGAGAGTGCAGCCATGACCGAAGAAGTCGCATTGCGGAGTCTCACCGCCATCCTCGGGACGCCGATCACCAGCGTTACGGGCCGGTTGCGGGGGCGACTGCGAGACGTCGCCGTCGGCACCGGCGCAGAAGCTGGCCGCGTAGCGGGCCTCGTCCTCAAGACCCGCAAGGGCCTCGAGATTGTTGCCTCCAAAGACGTTCGCTGGACTCCCAGCGGCGCGCTGGAGCTTCGCCCCGATGCCGCTCTCAGCCCCGTCCAGGGAGACGAGAGCTTCATCCTCCTGCGCCAGGACCTGCTGGATCGCCAGATCATCGACGTTCATGGCCGCAAAGTCGTGCGCGTCAACGACGTCAATCTGCGCTGGCAATCGAACGGCAACGAACACCTTTGCGTCACCGAAGTCGAAGTTGGCCTCCGCGGCGCGGTGCGGCGTCTATTAAGCGGCACCCTTCCCAAACGCACGCTTGAAAGTCTGGTCGACAAGATTCCCGCGCGCGTCATCCCGTGGAATTTCGTCGACATGATTGAGGTCGATCCCACACGCCGCGTCAAGCTGAATATTGAACATGAACGGCTCGCCCAGCTGCATCCTTCTGACATCGCCGACATCCTCGAAGACCTGGCCCCGGCTGAGCGCGAAGCTGTTCTGCGCACTCTCGACGAAGAAGTCGCAGCCGAAACCCTTGAGGAAGTCGAACCGAAACTGCAGAAGTCAATGGTGCAGGCTCTTGATTCGGAAACCGCCGCTGGAATCGTTGAGGAGATGGACCCGTCCGCCGCCGCCGACCTGCTTGCCGAGCTTTCTGACGAGCGCTCCGAAGCCATCCTGGAAGAGATGGATCCCGAGGAGCGCGAAGAAGTCAAGGAGCTCCTCGAGTTTCGCGAAGATTCTGCTGCCGGCCGCATGACCACCGATTACGTGGCCGTGCCTCAGGCCGCTACCGTAGCCGATGCTGTTCGTGCCCTGCGGGGATTCGAGGGCGATCCGGAAACGGTGACTGAGATCTATCTCATCGACTCGAGCGAAGTTCTCAAGGGCGTAGTGCCCCTCGCGCGACTGGTGCTCGCCCGCCCTGAAACCCGGCTTGAAGTCCTGTCCGAGCCTCGTTTCGTCTCAGTCCGCGGGGATCAGCATGAAAACGAAGTCGCCGAGCTCTTCGATAAATACAATCTTCGCGCTCTGCCCGTCGTCGACAAAGCCGGAAAACTCGCCGGCGTCGTCGAAGCCGACCACGTTATCGCTTTCCTGCGGTCCCGCGGTTAAGAGGCCGTCGACCGGAGCAGAGTTTGTAACCTGCCTCGTGAGAACCGGCTTTAAACGCCGATCACCGAGCACAGCTCCTTCACCGCCGCCGCACTCTTCTTCAGCGCCTCATCCTCTTCGCGCGTCAGTTTAATCTCGATGATCTGTTCGAGCCCCCTCGCGCCCAGTTTGCACGGCACGCCGATGTAATAGCCGCGAATGCCGTACTCACCCTCCAGATAGGCGGCACAGGGCAGAATCTTCTTCTTGTCTTTAAGAATGGCCTCAACCATCTCCACCGTTGCAGCCGACGGAGCATAGTAGGCGCTGCCCGTCTTCAGGTACTTCACAATCTCAGCGCCACCATCGCGCGTTCTTTGCACAATTGCCTCGATGCGCTCCTTCGATATCAGCTCGGTAATAGGAATTCCCGCCACCGATGAGTAACGCGGCAACGGAACCATTGTGTCGCCGTGCCCACCCAGCACAAAGGCCGTGACATTTTCGACGGAAACCTTCAGTTCCTCTGCAATAAATGTCCGATACCGGGCCGAGTCCAGCACTCCGGCCATGCCAATCACCCGTTCGCGATTGAACTTCGACTGCCGGAACGCCGCCTGCGCCATCGCATCCAGAGGATTCGAAACCACAATCAGAATGCAGTTCGGCGAAGTAGCCGTTACCTTCCCCACCACGTCCGACATGATCTTGTAATTCGTCTGCAGCAAATCGTCGCGGCTCATTCCTGGCTTGCGCGGGATTCCCGCCGTGATCACAACCACGTCGGAGTTGGCCGTATCCGCGTAATCGTTGGTTCCCGAAATACGGCAGTCGCGCTTCTCGATTGGCATTGCTTCCAGCAGATCCAGAGCCTTGCCCTGGGGAATGCCTTCAACAACGTCAATCAACACCACATCCGCCAATTCCTTCGCGGCGATCCAGTGCGCCGCCGTCGCGCCCACATTTCCCGCCCCAACAATCGTTACCTTCTTCCGCATATTTCTCCTCTGTCTTTACGTAACAGTGAATGATCCGATTCCCGGGCCGACTACCCTTGCCGGGTTTCTTTGCGGCGAAGCCGCGCCCGCCTGGACGGCCAGTCCCTACATATTGCCGATCATGCGCGTCGCAAATTCGCTGGTCTTCACCTTGGTCGCGCCCTGCATCTGCCGCTCGAAGTCGTAGGTCACATACTTCTGCTGGATCGTCTTCTCCATGGCCGCTTCAATTAGCTTCGCGGCTTCGTTCCAGCCGAGAAACTCGAACATCATCACGCCGGAAAGCATCACCGACCCGGGATTGATAACGTCCTTATCGGCGTACTTCGGCGCAGTCCCGTGCGTTGCTTCGAACACCGCGTATCCGTCGCCAATGTTCGCGCCCGGCGCGATACCCAAACCACCCACCTGCGCTGCGCACGCATCGGAAATGTAATCGCCGTTGAGATTGGGGCATGCCAGGATGCTGTATTCCTCTGGCCGGATGATCACCTGCTGGAAGATCGAGTCCGCGATGCGGTCGTTGATCAGCACCTTCTTCTTCCACGCGCCGTTGCCATGCGACTTGCCAATCGCATCCAGTACACCGTTGACCTCCGCATACAATCCCTGCCGGAACTCATCGTTTCCGAATTCCAGCCCCGGTTCAATCATCGCGGCATTCTGTTCCACCGTCAGTCCGGGGTTGGCCTCGACATTCCCAAGAATCCAGCTCTCTCGCTCCGTTACAACATCGTCGCGAAACTCATCCCTCGCAACCTCATATCCCCACTCCCGGAACGCGCCTTCAGTGAACTTCTGAATGTTTCCCTTGTGGACCAGCGTTACACTTTTGCGTCCATTGGCGATTGCATGCCTGATCGCATAACGGACCAGCCGCTTCGTCCCTGTAATCGAAATCGGCTTGATCCCGACACCGGAATCTTCCCGAACCCTTTTCCTGCTGCCTTTCAGCATCTCGTCGTTCAGGAAGGCGATGAGCTTCTTCGCATCCGCTGTTCCTTCCTTAAACTCGATTCCCGCATACACATCCTCAGTGTTCTCGCGGAAGATCACCACATCCAGCTTGTCCGGATGCTTCACCGGAGACGGCACCCCCGGGTAATACTTCACCGGCCGCACGCATGCATAGAGGTCCATGATCTGCCGCAGAGCCACGTTCAGCGAGCGAATCCCCCCACCCACCGGCGTCGTCAACGGCCCTTTGATTGAAACGCGCAGGTCCGTGGCCGCTTTCACCGTGTCATCCGGCAGCCAGTTTTTGAACTCGCGAAACGCTTTCTCGCCGGCAAACACCTCAAACCACTTCACGGCCCGCTTTCCGCCATACGCCTTCTCCACCGCAGCGTCGAAAACTCTCTGCGAAGCGCGCCAGATATCTCGCCCAGTGCCGTCGCCTTCGATGAATGGAATGATCGGATGATCGGGAACCGTATATTTTCCATTTGCATACTGGATCGCCTCGCCGTCTTTGGGCAGAGGCAACCCGTTATAGCTGGTTTGCATTGTGCTGATTTCCTTCGTTGATTGGCTTCTGTCGGACGGATCGAATACTCAAGCTAACACCCCGAAACCAGCAAGGCAACGTCGGCGCGTGGCTTCGGCCTGCCGCGGTAACATGAAGACATGCGCGTGCGACTTTTGGGAATCGCGGGGCTGCTCACTGCTTTCTTCCCCGGATTTTCAGGCCCTCTTCTCTTCGCCCAGGCTTCACCGGTTCGCGTCGCCATCGTCGGCCTTGAACACGGCCACGTCACCGGATTCCTGCAGCAGTTCCCCAACCAGCACGAAGCGGAGCTGGTTGGCGTGGTGGATCCAAACGCAGCGCTGCGCAGCAAATACCAGCAGCAATTCCATCTCGACCCCGGCCTGTTTTACGCAACCCTCGACGAGCTTTTTGCGCGCCAGCACCCACAGGCGCTGCTCGTCTATACCTCCATCGCTGAGCATCGCCGCGTCATCGAGGCCGCCGCCGCCCACAACCTCGATGTCATGGTTGAAAAGCCGCTGACCATCTCCCTTGATGACGCGCTCGCCATTCGCCGCGTGGCGCGTGAGCACCACATCCAGGTGCTGGTGAATTACGAGACCACGTGGTACCCCAGCAACCACGCACTTTACGATCTGCTGCAGCACGGCTCCCTGGGCGAAATCCGCAAAGCGGTCATCCACGACGGTCACCAGGGTCCGAAGGAAATCGGTGTCCAACCGGAATTTCTGCAGTGGCTCACTGACCCAGCCCAAAACGGCGCTGGCGCCCTCTATGACTTCGGTTGTTACGGCGCCGACCTGATGACGTGGTTCATGCATGGCGAAGCGCCGCTCAACGTCACGGCGGTTACACAGACCGATAAGCCCGACACCTATCCCCACGTCGACGACGACGCAACCATCATCCTGCGCTACCCGAAGGCTCAGGCAGTTCTGATGCCCTCATGGGACTGGACCTTCGGCCGCAAGGATGCCGAAGTGTACGGCACCAAAGGTTACGCTATCGCGCCCAATCCCGTAGCCATCCGCGAACGTGTCACCGAAGCCTCGCCGGAAGTGGCTCTGAAAATCCCGCCGCTCCCCGCGCCTCAGGACACGTCCCTCCACTACCTCGCCGCTGTCGTCCGCGGTGAGCTCGATCCGGACCACGACCTCACCTCGCTGGACACAAATATCGTTGTCATGCAGATTCTCGATGCTGCGCGCCAGTCAGCGCACACAGGAAAAACCGTGACCCTACACCCGCTCCCCTGAAAGGCCGATACCCCGGCGTATCCTGAAGTATGATCCGTGTGCGCACACCCACCATCTGCTTCGCGCTCATGCTCGCCGCTTGCTCCGCGCGCGCGCAGTATGCCGCTGATCGCCCCGTTGGCGCTGCCGCGCAGCAGGCGCCTGCCTGGCAGAAAAACGCGGGTATCGACCAAAACCTTAACCATCCGCTTCCGCTGAACGACACCTTCACGGACGAATCCGGACGAAATATCCGGCTCGGCGACCTCTTCAGTCACAACCGCCCGGTCATGATGGCGCTGATGTATTACAACTGCCAGATGCTCTGCCCTCAGGTTCTTCACGGTATGGCGGCAGCGCTGCGGCAGAGTGGCTTCCACGCCGGCCAGGACTACGATGTCATCGTCGCCAGCATCGATCCCACTGACACTCCAGCCGCTTCCGCGTCGGAAAAACAGCACTTCCTCTCCATGATCGACGCCACTGGCTTTCCTGCAGCCGCTGAGTCAGTTCACTTTCTAACCGGAACTCCGCCGTCGATCACCGACCTCGCCCAGGCCACCGGCTTTCATTACGTCCGCGTCCCCGGCCCTGACGGTAAGCTCGACCAGTTCGCGCACTCCAGCGTCATCATGATTGCTACGCCCGACGGCCGCATGTCGAAATACCTTTTCGGTGTCGACTACCAGCCGCGCGATGTGCGCCTCGCCATCATTCAGGCCAGTTCTCGGCATATCGGCACGCTGAGCGACCTGGTGCTCCTTTACTGCTGCAGCTACTCGCCCAGCCAGGGCCGCTACACGGTCGCGGTCCTGCGCATCCTCGGCCTCGCCAGCCTCGGTTCGGTGCTCGCTATCGTCATGCTGCTCTGGCTGCTCTCCAAAAAACCCAAGAACATGCCCGTCGGCGTCTGAATCGTATGCGCTCCTGACTTCAAGCGACCTCTTTCAGTCGTTTCTGATCCCTTGTCTCATCTCATCGCCAGAGGAGATTCTGATGGTCGCCTAACGGCCATGCGAAGTCGCGGTCGCGGCAGGGCCCAAACCATTCGTTGGCTCTGCCACTTCCCTCTTCCCGTCCGGAACTTGTTTTTCTGCACCCTGCGCGCTGTGCGCTGCACCCTGCTTCACAATCATCGCCGCCACATACGCCGCGCCGAAGCCATTATCGATATTCACCACGCACACATTGGGCGAGCAGGAGTTCAACATGCCCAGCAGCGCGGCAACGCCGCCGAACGCCGCGCCGTACCCCACGCTGGTCGGCACGGCAATCACCGGAGCAGCCACCAGCCCTCCCACCACGCTGGGCAGTGCGCCTTCCATCCCCGCGCACACAATCACCGCCCGCGCCGTGTTGAGTCCTTCGCGAGCTGCCAGAATCCGATGCAGCCCCGCCACTCCTACGTCCCAAATGCGCGAAACTTCCAGACCCAGATACTCGGCCGTTGTCGCTGCTTCTTCAGCGACTGGCAAATCGCTGGTACCTGCGCAGACCACAGCTACTGGTCCGGCTTTCTCGCCGTCCATCCCCGCTCGCAATCCAATGATTCCTGCAGTTTCGTGATAAACCGCATCTGGCACCGCGGCCTTCACCGCCGCATAAGCCTGCCCGTCGGCTCTCGTCGCCAGCACGCTGTCGCCTGCCGCTGCCATTCTGGAAAAAATCTCCGCTACCTGCGCCGGTGTTTTCCCGGAAGCGTAGATCACTTCCGGCAACCCCAGCCGTAGTGCCCGATGGTGGTCGATCCGCGCGAACCCCGTATCCTCATAGGGCAGCCTCGCCAGATCGCGCAGCGCATCTGCCGGCGTCGTCACACCCGAATGCACGCTTTCGAGTAACTGCAGAATCGTCTCGCGCGTCATGCCTTTGCCCTGGTGTCGCTGCGCTCGTTGTACGCAGCGACGGCCAACTCCATTACCGCCCGCAGAGCAACGTCGTGTTCCCGCGCCGCGCGCCGGCAGTCTTCATATTCCGGCATCGCGTTCAAAACGTCGCCGCCGAAGGACGCAATTTTCATCCGAATCCTGCCAAATGGCGTCTCGACGGTTACAAATTCCCGGTCCAGAATCACGCGCTCTTCTTCCCTTCTCCGAATACCCAGCGTCGTGGTCTCGCGAAACAGCAGCCTCTCCAATTCACCCTCATTCTCAGGCCTGCACAACACCGTCAGCAGCGTTCCCAGCCGGCCCTTCTTCATCGTCACCGGCGCTGCCATCACGTCCAGCGCTCCGTGTTCCAGCGCCAGATCCATCGCATGCGCCAGAACCTGGGGTGTCACATCGTCCAGCGCACACTCCAGAACCACCACACGATCCCCGAGAACGCTGGCTTACTCCCTCCGCGCTCCTCGGCCGTTCCAATGGATATTCGCAGCACGTTGGCAAATCCCTCTGGGTTTCGCCCTCCGGCTCCGTAGCCAATCGTGCTCACGGTCATCGGCCCTTGCGCCTCAAAGTCACATCCCAGCGCGCGCAGCATCGCCGCTCCCGTTGGTGTTGTCAGCTCCATCTGCGGTCCTGCAGAATACGTCGGCATCCCCTTCAGCAACTCAGCCGTTGCCGGAGCCGGCACCGGCATCCTGCCATGCGCGCAGTTCACAAATCCGCTGCCCACATTCACCGCGGTGCAACGCCACTTCTCCACACCGAGCCAGTCCAGCCCGACCGCGCCGCAAACGATGTCAGCAATCGCGTCCACCGCTCCGACCTCGTGGAAATTCACCTCTTCCGGCGCGATGCCATGCATTTTTCCCTCAGCCTCAGCCAGTAACTCAAAAGCGCGCAGAGCGATCCTCTTCGCCCCAGCGGGCAAGTCCGCTCCGGAAATCAATTCGCCAATCTGCAGCCAGTTTCTCCCGTGCGCATGTCCGGCGCCATGACCATGCCCGGAGTCGTTCTTCTCACCGTGGTCGTGGTGCGAATCCGCGCCCTCATGACGATGAGGATGCTCGTGCCGGGTGGCACTCTCCGCCAGCACTCCATTCTCCAGCACGTCCACCTTCGTCGCTCGAATCCCACCCCGCTCGACAGAATATACGTGAAGCTCTGCGCCAATCTTTAGTGCCTTTGCCGCATTCTGCAGCACCTCTGGAGGCACGCCGGCACCGATCAGCGCGCCCAGCAGCATGTCTCCCGAAATTCCCGCAAAGCACTCGATGGCTCCAGTCTTCATACGACGCTCATGAGACCCGCGTCCCAGGTCGGCCATTCCCACCCAGCATCTCCGCCGGTAGCAGTTCATTCATCGAGCCCGACCGGTAGCCATCGCAATCCACCGCCACGTAAGGAAATCCCGCGCTCCGCACCGCCGCGGCCATCCGGCGGAAAAACTCCGGCTCCAGCGCGCCTGCCATCTCTTCCTCTGCAATCTCAATGCGCGCCACGCTGCCGTGGTGCCGCACGCGAAATCTGCGCAGTCCCAGCTCCCGCAGCGCCTCCTCGGCATCCTCCACCTGACGCAGCGCCTCGGTCGTCACCCGCCGGCCATACTCGATGCGCGACGACAAACACGCTGAAGCCGGCTTATCCCACACCCGCAACCCAGCAGCCTGCGCCAGCGCGCGAATGTCTGCTTTGGTCAATTCAGCCTCGGCCAGTGGCGCCGCCACGCGATGTTCCAGCGCAGCTTTCTGTCCGGGACGAAAATCTTTGCCGTCGTCAAGATTCAGCCCATACGCCACCACCGCGAATCCGCGCTTCTCGCGCTCCCCCTCCAGCACCGTGAACAGCTCGTCCTTGCAGTGGAAGCAGCGATTGCCGTCATTCGCCGCATAGGCCTCGCGATCCAGTTCCTTCGTCTCGACCACCAGCAGCGGGATCCGATTCTCCTCGGCAAAGGCCAGCGCGTCGCGATAGTGGCTCCTCGCCAGCGACGCCGAATCCGCCAGTGCGGCCACTATGCCATCGCCCAAAATCCGATGCGCAGCCCACGCCAGATACGCTGAGTCCACGCCGCCGGAATACGCGACGATAACGCTGCCCATCCCGCGCAGCCGCGTCTCCAGCGCCGCCTGTTTGTCCTCGATCGTCATCCCTGGCACCTGCTCGCTTCCTCATCCTACGCTCGCCCAGCCCCGTCCGGAAATTCCCCACATCCCTGCTCAGATGCTCGAAACACGCCAAAAATCTGGGAAGATAGAAACGTGGCGATGCCCCACGCAGCCATCGTGCTGAGCCCGGAGGAACGACTGGCCCGCAGGCAACTCATCCTGCGCGACGCCTTTTCCCTTCTTACCCTTTTCCTCATCACCTCCGCCATCTTTGTTCTCACGCTGTTTCTGTTTCAGTCTTTCACCCGGCACCGCGAAGCGCTCGGCGCTCGCTGGAAGGCCCGCGGCGAGGCAGCGCTGCGCTCCGGGCACCCCGATCTCGCTATCGATGACCTACGCTCAGCCCTCGCTTACGTTCCCGATCGTGCCACTGAAATCGAGCTGGCCACCGCGCTTGCCGATGCCGGCAAAACCCAGGAGGCGACCGCGTACTTTACGACCCTCTGGGAATCCTCACCCGGCGATGGAACCATTAATGTTCAGCTTGCCCGCCTCGCTGCCAAAGAGGGCAATGAATCGCAGGCCATCTTCCACTATCAGGCCGCGCTCGATGGAACCTGGCAGGGCAACGGCTACGATCGCCGCCGCGAAGTGCGGCTGGAAATGGCGCGCTATCTCATCTCGCGGGGCGAATACACGCCCGCGCGCAACCAACTCCTGATCGCTGCCGGCAATGCCCCCGACGATCCCGCCATTAAGCTGCAGATCGCCGGCCTTCTCGAACAAGCCAATGCCCCGCAGGACGCCTTTGGCATCTACCGAAGCCTGGCGGGCCGTCGAGATGCGCCAGTGGCAGCGCTGGAAGGGGCCGGCCGCACTGCCTTTGCACTCGGAATGTATCGCCTGGCACACGACTACCTGAATCGCGTGTTTGCCACGCCTACCTCGGCGCAGTTCTCCGATCAGGAAAAAGCGGCAGACCACTTCATGCTCGACACTGCCTCTCATGTCCTGGCCCTCTATCCGGGTTTCGACCTCACTCTGCACGCCCGCGCTGAGCGCGTGCTCGCGATCATGGATCTCGCGCGCCAGCGACTCAGCTCCTGCGCCAGCTCAGACGCCTCCGCTCCGCCGAAACTCGCGAGCCTTGTTTCCCGATGGGGACAACTCCCAGGGGGAATGACCGTGCTGAAGCTGGAGCAACAACCGGACCTGCAACAGACCATCCTTCAGCTCGCCTGGGACACCGAAACCACAACCGCTCAGGTTTGTGGTCAGCCTGGTGGTGACGACGCCACGCTCCTGCTTATCGCGCGCAACCCATGGGCGGTGGAACAACAATGACCCCCGATCCGCTGATGCAGGTCGCATCCACCGAGACCGGCACTGCCGGGATTGAAACCTCGCGTGCCGCCGGCTCCGCATCGCAGCCTTTCGCGCCCTCTTCCCGCCCCCCTCGCGGCGGTTCTTCAGCGGCCATCGAGCGCATCGCTCCCACCCGCGATGAGCGGCTCTTCCTGGTTCTCTCCATTTTCATCGGCGTGATTTCCGGCCTCCTGGTTGTTGCTTTCCGCGTCGCCATCGAGTGGATCCGCCTCATTACCCTGGGCTCCGCACCGCATGCCGGCCAGGTCCGCCTTCTCATCGTTCCCGCGGTTGCCGGACTTGTTGTCGCCGCGCTCGTCGTCTGGTTCTTCCCCGCCGCGCGCGGCAGCGGCGTGAACCAGACCAAGGCCGCCTTATATGTCTATGACGGTTACATTTCTTTCCGGACCGTCATCGGCAAATTCCTCACCTCTGCTTTGGCCATCGGCAGCGGTCATTCTCTCGGTCCTGAAGATCCTTCGCTCCAGATCGGCGCCGGTGTTGCCTCCATCATCGCCCGCAATCTCCACCTCTCCCGCCGCCGTCTGCGCATGTTCGCTCCCATCGGTGCGGCCGCCGGCCTCGCCGCCGCCTTCAACGCGCCCATCTCGGCCATTCTTTTTGTTATTGAAGAAGTCATCGGCAGCTGGAGCGCCGCCGTGCTCGGCTCTCTCGTGCTGTCCGCCATCTCCAGCGTCGTTATCGCGCGCTGGTTCTGGGGTCCGGAGCCCATGTTCCGCATCCCCTCCATCACTCTGCGCGATCCCCGCGAGCTGATGGCGTATGCCGTCCTCGGCGTTTTCGGAGGCCTCCTTGCTCCGCTGTTCTCGCTCATCCTCGGCTATCTGCGCCCCCGCCTGCGCGCCCTTTCCCGCTGGACTCTTTTTCTTCAGCCCGCCATCGCCGGCCTCCTGGTGGGAGCCATCGGGTTCTTCGGCTTTCCCCAGGTCATGGGTGTCGGCTACGACGTGATCGATCAGGCCATGCACGGCCAGTTCGTATGGCAAATCCTGCTCGCCCTCGTCTTCCTCAAGCTCCTTGCCACTACGCTTTCCTTCTCCAGCGGGACCCCCGGCGGGATGTTCGCTCCCACGCTGTTCATCGGAGCCATGCTGGGCGGCGCCGTCGGCGCGTTCGAGAAGCATTTCTTTCCCCATCTCACCGGAACCGTCGGCGCCTATTCGCTCGTCGGCATGGGCGTTCTGTTTGCGGGATTCCTCCGCGTCCCTCTTACTTCCGTCTTCATGGTGCTCGAGGTCAGCGGCAACTACTCCATCATCCTGCCCATCATCCTCGCCAACACCCTTGCCTTCCTTATCTCCCGCAGCCTGCAGCCCGTCGGCATTTTTGAAATTTTCACCCACCAGGATGGCCTCGATCTCCCCTCCATGGAAGAACAGCGTGAAGAATCGGAATTGCACATCGAAGACGCCCTTCAACCCGTTTCGATCCCGGTCGTCGCTGGTTCCGACACTCTTCAGTCGGTCTCTCAGGCCGTTTCCGAAATGCATGCGAACGCCTTCCTCATTCATCTCCCCGACGGTTCCTGGTATGCAATGACCGCGGATGAACTGACCGGCGCCGCTGCCACGCTCACGCCTGAAACCCCCATCCAGCGCGCTCTCAAATCCGACCGCGCGCCGCTCCTGTTCCCCGATATGCCTCTCGATTCCGCTCTTCACTTCTTTCCGCGCTGGCCGCTTTTGCCCGTCCTCAACCGCGCCAGCCGCGGCACTCTCGAGGGCATGCTTACCATCGACGACGTTCTCCGCCGCTACCGAAGTGCCGACTGAAACTGTTTCCCTTGCATCGCCGCCTCAGCGCCACTACTCTCAGGATTCAGGAATCCGCTTAGCCTCCTGCGCATGCTGAGCCTTTATCAACGCCTGATTATCGGCTGTCTCCTGCTCATCGCACTGGTCGCCACCGTCAGTCTGCTGGTGCGCACTTCCTTCGTGCGTCTCGCAGCACTCGACGGCCAGGTCCGCGTCGCTGAAACTGCCGTCGCTTCTCTGGCCTCCGCGCAGGGTGCCGTCGCTCACGAGGAGCTCATCGCAGCGCGCCTCGCCACCGGTGGCGCAACGTTGTCCGAATTTCGCGACCAGGCGGCCCACACTCAGATCCTTCTCGCGGCCGCGGTCGCAGAGGTCCACAATTTCGATCCCACCTTACCGGTGGAACGGCTGGCCCGGGAACACGAAAAGCTTGCCCAGCATCCACCTGCTGACCCGGCCACCCTCGCGCGCTCCCTTGAAGCGCTCCACGTCGAACTGCGCCACGACCTCGATCAGCTCTCGACCGAGCGCTTTACCGCGGTTACCGCGCTCCGCGGCCACCAAAGCCAGCTGCGCGCACGTCTCATCGCAGCCTGCGGCCTCTCCATTGCCGCCGCCGCCGTGATCTCCGCGGTAATGCTCATCCTCGTGATTACCCCTCTCCGCAAAACCGCGCGCGTCGCTCGCCGCATCGGCCAGGGGGATCTTCACCAGCGCGTCGAGTGGCGTGCCAGAGACGACCTCGGCACCATCGCCACGGAGCTCAATCGCCTGGCTATTCGCCTCCGCGACCTGCGCGAAACTGAATCCGGCCGCCGCCAGATGGAGTTCCAGCTTGCTGACGCCGTCGTCCGCTCCATCTTTGAGCCCGTCATCGTCACTGACAGCAAAGGCCAGGTGCTCAAGCTCAACCAGGCTGCCGTCGAGGTGCTCGGCACCCCGGCTGAGGGTCTGGAAGTCGACCGCATGGTTCTCGCCAGCACCCCCGGCGGCGACAGGATCCTCGATGCCATTCGCGGCGCCGTTTCCATGCAGCGCGCCACCACCGCCGGTGAAGGCCAGGCCGCGCTGCTTCCCATGCGCATCGGTAAAGCCGAACGCAATTACCGCTTGCGCACCACGCCCATGCGCGACAGCGAAGGCAAGCTTCTCGGCGCCGTCACCCTCCTCGAAGACGTGACCGAGATCGCTGAAGTTGACCGCTTCAAGTCCCGATTCCTCTCCGTCGCCTCGCAAAGGCTGCGCGAGCCCATTCGCCGGCTGCGCCTCTCGCTTTACACCCTTGTCCACGGTTTCGCCGGCGAGCTCAACCCCCTCCAGACAGAGCTGGCCACCAGCGCCGCTACCGAAGCCGAACATCTCGACGACCTCATGCTCGACCTCATCGAAGTCGCGGAACTCGAGACCGGCCGCCGCCAGCTCCGCATCGAAAAAATCCGCCCCATCGACGCGCTTCGCGACGCCCTCGTGCGATATCGCGACGCCGCCCACGACAAAAACATCGACATCGAGCTTCTGGCCTTCGAAGATGTCGCCTGGGTCCAGGGCGATCGCCGAGCCCTCCGCACGATTCTCGACAATCTCATTGGTAATGCGCTGCGCTACACCCCCGAGGGCGGCCATATCCGCCTCGGCGCGACTGAACAGCAGGAACGAGTCCAGTTCTTCGTATCCGACAACGGCCGCGGCATCGAGGCCGAGCGTCTCTCCACCATTTTTGGACGATTCACCGGCGACCCCGCCAGTGGCGGCAGCGGCCTCGGCCTCGCTCTCGTCCGCCGGCTGGTCGAATCGCAGGGTGGCCAGGTCTCTGTCGAAAGCCGTCTCGGCGCAGGCACCACTTTCCGCTTTACTCTCCCCATCGCCGTCGCCGAGCCCGACCGGCACCCTGTGGAGGTCGGATGAGTACCGCTCCCGATCCCACCCCTCTCGCTCGCGACATCACACCGCCGCCGCGCGACCAGCCCGAGCCCGGCCGTCTTCGCATCTATCTCGGCGCTGCTCCCGGCGTCGGCAAAACCTACCGCATGCTCGAAGACGCGCATCTGATGCGTCGCCAGGGCGTTGACATCGTCATCGGTCTCATCGAGCCCCATGGACGCGCTGATACTGCCGCGCTCGTTGAGGGCCTCGAAAAGATCCCTCTCCAGGAAATCCAATACCGCTCCGTCACCCTTCGGGAGATGGATGTCGAAGCCATCCTGGCCCGCCATCCCGCCTGGTGCATCGTCGATGAACTGGCCCACACCAACGTCCCCGGCTCGCGCAACCACAAACGCTATGAGGATGTCCTCGAGCTGCTCGACGCCGGCATCAACGTCATGACCGCCATGAACGTCCAGCATCTCGAGACGCTCAACGACGTGGTCGCCCGCTCTGCCAGCACCCAGATTCGCGAAACCGTCCCCGACAGCTTCCTGCGCCGCTCCAATGAAGTCGTCAATGTCGACATCACCATTGACGAGCTCCGCGACCGCCTCCGCCAGGGCAAAATCTATGCTCCTGAAAAAGTAGAGCAGGCGCTCGCCAACTTCTTCCGCAAGGGCAACCTCAATATGCTCCGCGAGCTCGCCCTGCGCACCACCGCCGAGCAGGTGGGCACCGCCGCCGCCGAGTACCGCCGCACCCAGGGCCTCGAGCAGGCGCCCATCCCGGAAAAGGTCATGGTCTGCCTCTCACCGCGGCCCGGCATGGAACGTCTCCTGCGCGTCGGCGCCCGTATTGCCGGCCGCCTCGCCACCAACTGGTTCGTCGTCTATGTTGAAACTCCAGACACCGATCATCGCCATGGCGATCCGGAAGCCTTTGCCCGCCTTGAAGAATACGAGCGCATGGCGCGCGATCTCGGCGCTCGCGTCGTCACCTTGAAAGACAAGAAAGTCGCCGACGCCCTCATCGAGTTCGCTCGCAAGGAAAACATCTCCCACGTACTCTTTGGCCAGTCCGCCCGCTCGCGCTGGGATATCCTCCTGCGCGGCTCCATCATCAACCGCTTCCTCAATGAAATGCGCGACACCACCGTCCAGGTTGTTCCTGTCCACAAAGAACGCAGGTAGGCCCATGAATCGTAATGCAAGCCTCGCTCGAATCCGGGAGTCCCGCGAACCACTCGACATCGTCATCATCGGTGGAGGCGCAACCGGAGCCGGGGTGGCTGTCGACGCAGCCAGTCGCGGCTTTACCACTCTTTTGCTCGAACGCGAAGACTTCGGCAAAGGCACCTCCAGCCGCAGCACCAAGCTCGTCCACGGCGGTGTCCGTTATCTCGAACAAGGCAACATCTCCCTCGTCATGGAAGCCCTCCGCGAGCGCGGAATTCTCCGCCGCAATGCCCCGCATCTGGTCCACGATGTTCCCTTTGTGGTCCCCAATTATTCCTGGTGGGAAACTCCCTTCTACGGCATCGGCCTCAAAATCTACGACCTCCTCGCCGGCGAGTATGGATTCGGCAAATCCAGACTCCTCTCTCGCGAAGAAACCCTGGAGCGGTTGCCCAATCTGCGTCAGGATGGTCTCCGCGGCGGAGTGATCTACCACGATGGACAATTCGACGATGCCCGTCTCCTTATACATCTCCTCGCCACGGCCGTCGATCACGGCGCCATCGTGCTCAACTATGCGCCCGCCGTCGAAATCACCCGCGACAACGATGGATTCGTCAATGGTGTCGTCGCATTCGACTCCGAATCCGGTACCCGCCTCTCCATTCCTGCCCGCGTCGTCGTCAACGCCACCGGCATGTTCACCGACGAAGTCCGGCACCTGGCCGACAAAAACGCCGCTCCCATGATGGTCCCCAGCCAGGGCATCCATCTGGTCCTCGACCGCTCCTTTCTCGCCGGAAACTCAGCCATCATGGTCCCCCATACCAGCGACGGCCGTGTCCTGTTCGCGATCCCCTGGCATCGCCACACCGTAGTCGGCACCACAGACACGCCCATCGAGAAGCCCACCTATGAGCCACGTCCGTTCGACCACGAAATTGAGTTCGTCCTTGAAACTGCCGGCGAATATCTCGCCCGCCCACCCCGGCGCGACGATGTCCTCAGTGTCTTCGCCGGAATACGTCCGCTGGTCAAACAAGCCGGCGCCTCGGCCACGACCACGTCGTCCCTATCCCGCGACCACACCATCCACATCGACGACTCGGGCTTGCTCACCATCGCCGGCGGGAAATGGACCACCTACCGCCACATGGCAGAAGACGCCGTCAACCATGCCATCACCCTCGGCCGGTTGCCCGACAAGCCCTGCATCACCCGCGACCTGCGCATCCACGGTTACGCTGAAAATGTCGATGAGTCTGGCGACCTGTGGGTCTATGGCTCAGACGCGGCACGGATTCGGGCTCTTGCCGAGCAATCGCCGGAACTGCTCCGGCAGCTCGACGCACAGCTTCCTTCCATTGCCGCCGAAGTCGTTTGGGCCGCCCGCGAAGAAATGGCACGAACCGTCGAAGACGTTCTCGCTCGCCGCACCCGAGCGCTTTTCCTCGACGCGCGCACCGCCATTCGCATGGCGCCCGCTGTCGCTCGACTGCTCGCCGGCGAACTGGGTCGCGATCAGGCCTGGGTCGACGCCCAGGTCGCCAGCTTCACCCGTCTCGCGTCCGGCTATATCCTCGAGAACTCCGCATCCACTGGCCAGGCCTGACACCCCCGCGCCGCTTTCACCACCGGTACACCGTCAGGTCGTCCAGGTACACCGTCGATGATCCGCTCGCCCCAAGGCCATCAACCTCGAAGTTCGTCAGCAGAACCTGACCCCATCCAAGTGAGAATGCCGACGGCACCGTCGCATTGATCACCGAAGGCACGCCGTCCAGCCACACCGACTCGTACGTGACATTCCCCAGTTCGTCGCGTGAATAGAGCACCTGGACGTGATGCCACGTCTCGATGCTCCAGTCCTGCACGTTGCACGCCGCACTGGAATGCACCCACTCATCGATGGGGCTCTCCGGCGTGCCCGCGTTGGTCGTGTAGTCCCACGTTCCCGAGTACCCGTCGCACTGGAATCCAAAAATCACCGTGTCACCGTTGGCGATCACCTGATTCATGTCCATTTCCAGGTTGGCGATATCGCTCGCCGAGCTCGTCAGGTAGATCCATCCATCCCATACAAAATTCGACGGTGTCGGGTCGTCGCCGAACACGGTGGAGTAGCGCTCATCCCCGGAATCGGTGAAACTCGTCGTAAATTCCAGCGCCTGGCCGTTGTAGGAAGGCGAGCTCACAAGATTCATCGCTCCCGTTGCGCCCCCGTCACTGCCGCTTCCCGTGTCTTCTGCATCGATCCAGTTGCTCAGGGTTTGAATGTTGGTTACGGCGATGGCGTTCTGAGGGATAACGGGTCCCAGATTGGCCGTCATGAACGGCTCCCAGCCGGCGCACGAAGTCCCCCCGGCGCTCTGCGTGCTCACATTCGTTGAGTTGTCGTCCGAAACCGTCGCACTGGCAGCGCTGCCCGTCGAACCACCCATCGGCACCCCGGTTCCGGACGAACAACTCGGCTGCGATGGCGTCGGCTGGGAAGATGAGCCGCCATCATGGTGCTTCCTGGCCTTTGTGTCTGCAGCACCGGCGTAGGCGCACGCGGTGGCCGCTGCAAGCAGGCACAAAACGCCTGCACTCTTTCTCAAAATGTTCATGCCTAGCCTTCAGGTCAAATCTGACGAAGTCACACCCTGAAGGTCTGCCCGTGCTCCAAACTTTGAGGGGTGCTGATCGAATCTGGCAAGAATCCTGTACGAAAAGCAAGCACTATTTTGCCTTCCGCCGGTCAGCCCCGCCAAAATCTGAGGAAAACCGCCTGGCATCGTCCTGCCAAAACCTGTTGTCCTGGGTCCGCTCACCGGGGTATAGTGCTCCCAGTTCCGCTGTCCCAATTCCTCCGGAAACGCCTGGCTTGGTCTGAACCCGCCCCTCCCTGGCCAGGGTCCGCTCCATGCAATGGGCAGCTCACAAACCCACGTCTCGGAGTTGCAAGCCTATGCGCAGGACCCTGGCAGTTCTCCTCCTCGGATCTCTCTCCTTGTTACCGGCCGCGGCCCAGGACAAACGCCGTGTCGCCGTTATGGACTTCGGCTATGGCACCGTCATGACCAGCGTTCAGGCCATCTTCGGCACCAACCAGGACATCGGCAAAGGCATTTCCGACATGCTTGTCAACCAGCTCATCAACGACGGCAGTTATCGCGTCTTCGAGCGGGCCGCCCTCGACAAGATCGTCAACGAACAGAATTTCTCCAACAGCAACCGCGCTGATCCCGCAACCGCGGCGAAAATCGGCGCCCTCGCCGGCGTCGACACCATCATCATCGGCGATATCACCACCTTTGGCCGGGATGACAAAAACTACGGCGGCGGTGGCGGCGGCTACGGTCTCGGCAGATATGGCGTAGGCGGCCTGGGCATCCACAAAGCCAAAGCCGTCGTCGAGATTACCGCCCGCATCGTTGATGTGAACACCGGCGAGATCCTTGCCTCCGTCACCGGCCACGGCGAATCCAAGCGTAATGGCACCGACATGCTCGGCGGCGGTGGTGACTGGAGGAGCGGCGGCGCTGGCCATCTCGACATGGGCAGCTCCAACTTTGGCCAAACCATCATCGGCGAAGCCACCAAGGCCTCCGTTGCCGACGTCGCCAATGGCCTCGATCAGAAGGCCGGTTCCCTGCCCGCAGCCGCAGCTCCCCCGGCTACCCCCGTCGATGGCCTCGTCGCTGACGCTTCCTCTCCCGACATCATTATCAACGTCGGTGCCAGCTCCGGTATCAAGGTCGGCGACACTCTGGCTATCAGCCGCGTCGTCCGCACCGTCAAGGATCCCGCCACCGGCAAAGTGCTGCGCACCATCGATAACCAGGTCGGCTCACTCACCATCACCAGCGTCGATTCCGGCTCAGCCGTAGGCCACTTCAGCGGCTCCGGCACGCCCCAGGTTGGCGACCACGTCCACCGCCCCCAGTAGTTTTAGCTTCGTCTCAAAACACCAGAGGCGACCCAAAAGGGTCGCCTCTTTACTTTGCCACTCGATGTCCGATCACGGCGCCAGAAAGGGCCGCAGCCCATCCCACGGGTACAACCCCGTTGGCCCTAAGTCCGATTCCCTCTGCGGACGCACATCCCACCGTATGAAAAAACCCACCACCTGGCTGTCGTAGTCCCTGGTGTTATTCAGCGATAAGAATCCACCTGCGAACCAATGGTCGCTCAGGTGGTACGCCATCTCGCCTTTGAAATCGTAATTCCCGCTCACCACCGATTGCGCGGAGTACGACGCGTTGTTGTTCGCCACTTCCAGCGCCTGATCCAGCGGGAAGAATGGCACACTGTCCTCCTGGAATGCCTCCACGCCGAACGCCGCTACCGCGCTGTAATGAACATTCGCCCCATACCGCCCCTGAAAAGAAAACGGCACATTCGCCAGGTAGTAGGCCTGCGGGCTGAAATACCCGCCCTGCCCATAAGTGAAAAAGTTCTCGTTGTGCGCGTAATGCATCCCGAAAAAATTCACGCCCACGGTCAGGGTTCCCTCGTCCGGAACCTCTTTCACTCGAAAATACGCTCCCGCATCTCCATCGATCCGGTCATTGCTCTGGACATGCACTCCATTCAGATACTGGCCGCCCCCGCTCACATAGAATCCCGAGCCGGGATCGCTCTTGCCGAACTGCACTTCTGCGCCCGACGCCACCACACCACCCCAGATGTTCCCCTGAAAGTTCGGTCCCGCCGATCCCGGATCGCGCAGCCCCGAGTAAGACAGCTGCGAGTCCTTCACCGAGTCGCGATTCGCCGAAAAGCTCAGCGGCCCGTTGCCCGGCTTCCAGTTCACTCGCCCAATCACGTTCGAAACCAGGAAGCCATACGGCGAATACCCCACGCTGGCCGCAAAATTCGGGATCGCCAGCTGCAGTTCGCCGCCGATGCCGGTCGCATTCTGCTGGTTCAGCACCGAGTTAGCCGGAGCCGTTCCCAGTTGCTCCACTACTCCGCCAGGCAGAATCGGCGATTGGCTCACCGAGCCTGAATCCAGAAACACCGGGTTCGTCACCAGCGTCAGCCGTGACTGCTCGCCCACCGCTGCCGACGCCTCAAACGGAGCCGACAGTGCAGTCAGCGCGTCGAACCCCGCCGTCCCGCTACGGTGATTCACCACTCCCGTCCCGCCCAGCCACGAACTGTACTCCGCCGCGATCTGGTTGAGATTAATCTGCGCCTCTTCGCGAAGATCCCGCTGCCGCACAATCGCCGGCCGCTCATACGAGCCGCGCAAAGGAGGTAAATTCGCCCGCATCAGATCGTCATCTGTCGCTCCGTTCTGCGCCGGCGGCCTCTCGAAATATTCCGGCGGCTGTGCCTCGATCACTCCAGACGGATTCGAGTACTGCGTTGCCACCATCGATGGATCCACCGGCCTCTTCGCCGCGTCCAGCGTGGCTTCCGCGCGCTGCATGGCCTGGTCGGTCGCGTTGGGTAGTTGCATTACCGCCGGACTTACGTCCAACCCCAGTTGTTCCGGCTGCTGTGCAGGCTGCTTGTTCGCGCCGCTCGTTACGCTTGCTTCCGTCTCCGTCTTCGGCGTCTCCAGCGAGGCCTGCGGAATATACGGCTTTGGGGTTGTCGGCGAAGGCTTGGCGGGTTTGTTCCCATTCCCGGGAGCTGGCGTCCCCGTCGGTACTTGGTTCGACGGCCCCGCCGGACTCACCGCAGGCGCATTTCCCGGGTTTGTCCCCGGATTCATTGTCACCGGAGGAATCGTGGCCGCGCCCGCACCGGCGGCACCCGCCGCGTTGCCCGACGGCGGCAACACCAGCGGCGCCACACTGGCCCCCGTCTTCACCTGCGCCGGAATGTTCAGCTGCACCGGCGCCGTCCCCATGTAATAAGGATCGGGTCCGTACGGCTCGCCTGCCGCTCGCGATGAATTCGAATTGCTGAGGCTCGGCAACGGCACATTGCCCCCTGTCGCGCCCGCCTCCCCCTCCGGCGCCAGCAAACTTACCAGGTCTGTCGCCTTCTCCGGCCGCGTCTGCTTCACCAGGTCCGGCTGATCCAGCTTGTGCGCCAGCGTCGCCGCCGGTGTCGGCGTGGGCATTGCATTCAATGACGCTCTCCAGTACTCCGCCGCCTTCGCCCGATCTCCACGCGCAGTTTCAAACTGCGCTGCCGAGGCAAGCACCTTAGCGTCGTCCGGGAATTTCGCCAGCGCATCCCGCAGCCACTCCTCAGCCTGCTTCGTGTTCTGGACCGCCAGCGCCGCACCCACCATGCTCTGGTAGTCCGACGCCGTCGCATTCGTCATATCCAGCGCCTGGTAAATCGCCAGCGCGTCCTTCGGCTGCTGCGCCTGAACAAAACCCGCCGCCAGCGCCTTGCTCACCGCCGGATTTCCCGGGAAGGCCTCCGCCGCCGCCATCAAAATGTCGACCGCGCGGCGCGGATTCCCCGCCGCCGTCGCCTGCGCCGCCCGCCGCTGCGCCCACGTCGCCCAAATCGTCTGCACCTGCCGCCGTTCCTCGTCGCTCATATCGCGCCGGTCACCCAGGGTCATCAGCTGCCGATACAAATCCCGATCGTCGCCCGCATTGAACAGCGTCCACGCATTCGCAATATCCACACTCGCCGGTGGCACCCGGCCCGCGGCATGGTACGACTCCTCGATCTCCGTCAGCAGTCCCAGCGCTGCCCGGTTGTCTCCATTCGCCGCGTAGATCGCCGCCAGCGTCTGGTCGTACTCCACATCTGTTGCCAGCGCTTTCCGCACCGCCGGTGGGATCTGCTGGATCTGCGCCATCGCATCAGCATCGTGATCCGTCGCGTGCAGCGCCGCCAGCAACCCCTTCCACGCATCCAGCCGGTCAGGATGCGCCGTCAGCACACTGCGGTAAATTCCGTACGCAGCCTCGGCATGATTCCGCTCCAACTCCACCGCCGCCACCTGCAATTGCAACGGAATCGGCAGCGTCTCTCCGTTCTCCTGATAAACGCGAATCGCCCGCTGCAGAAAACCCTCCGCCACATCCGGATGGTTCTGGCTCTGGTAAATCGCCGCCAGCATCGAAAGAAATCCGCCATCTCTCAACGCGGCGTCATAAGCATCCGGCGGCATCCGCTCCACCGTCGCGATCGCATCCCCATCCTGGCCTGCCAGATGCTGCAGCGAAACCATCCCCTGCCACGCGGGCACACTATTCGGATCGGCATCGATCGTCCTGCGATAAATCGCCGCCGCCTCCGTAAAATCCTTGTCCTTCGCCAGCAATGCCGCGTACTGCAGCGTCACCTCGGTCCGGACTTTCTCCTGGTCCGCCCCATAATGCAGATTCATCGCCTGCGCCAGCGTCTTCTGCGCCATCGCATCCTGGCCATCCGCCTCATAGGCCCGCGCCAGCGTCCGCAGATAATCCGGGTCGTTCGCCACGCTCCTCTTCAGCGCCAGCGGAAACTCGCTCGCCGTCTTCAGCGCATCTTTTCCCTGCCCGGCCTCGGTCTGCGCGTTGAAAAGTCCCCGCCACCAACCCGCCACCCTCGGCTGCCTCCGCAGCAGTTGCTGATACACCGGAACCGCCTGCTCCGGCTCCTGCACCTTCATGTAGGCACCCGCTTCCCCGCTCATCGCATCCGTGCTGCCCGGCCGCAGCGCCAGCGCCGCTTTGTAATCGGTCACCGCTTCTTCCAGCCGATTCGCATTGAGCGCCTGCGTCCCCTTCTGCATGGCATCCCAAAAGCGCGCCGTTGCCAGCGACTGCGCGATCAGCGGAATCTTCAGCCCGTTCTGCTGCGCGTGCTCGAAATACTCCGCGGCATCGGCAAAGTTGCCCTGCTTCATCCGCACAAATCCCAGCCCCGCCAGCACCCGCGGATTCGTGGGCTGCTTCAGGTTCAGATCCACAAACATCTGTTGCGCTATCGCCAGATGGTTTCCCGCAAGCTCCCGGTACGCAGCCTGTTCCGCCGGCGTCCGCGCAATTCCGGCCCCCGCCTGCGACTGGCGCGTCATGGTCTCTGCCAGTTCCTTCTCCAGCTCCGCATCGGGATGCAGCTTCAGATAATCCCGCACCACCGGCGCCGACGCCGGATTCTGCACATCCCACCCCAGCGCCTGTCGCAGCGCAGCTTGCGCCCCGGCATCCTGCGGATACTGGCTCAGGATCTTCTCGCCCTCCGATCGCGTCTTCTCGTCGTAGGTCAGCACCCGGCCCAGGTCGATCGCGTACTGCGGATCGCTCGGATATTTCCCCGCCAGCCCCCGCAGCCCCTCGATCCCGTCTTGCCGCGTCTCCGTGATCGCCGCCTCGGTGTCGTAATACGCCAGCGCCCAGTTGTCCGGCGGATGCGTCCCAAATGCCTGCCGGTATATCTTCAGCGCTTCTTCGTTGTGCCCGTTCTTCGCTAACTCCGCCGCCTGCTCCAGTAGCTGGTTTTGCGTCTTGCTGCTCACCAGCGCCTCAATGCGCGCAATCTCCGGGCTGTTCGGATTCACCGCCCTCAGCCGGTCGATGTAGTTATGCGCCTCCGCGTCATTCCCGGTCAGCTTCGCCCACCGTCCCAAACCGGCCAGCGCTTCCTCGCTGTTCGGGTCGGACAAAAGAACCTGCTGCCACGACTGCGCCGCCAGATCGATATGCCCTGACTGCTCCAGCGACGCCGCCTTTTGCAACAGCGCCTGCTCGCCCGCTGACTGCCCGTACAAAGGTCGCACAACGAGACTCGACATCACCCCAAGGCAGAAAAACAAACTCAGTTTCAGGAGCCCTCGATTCATCGTTGCTCCTTCAATACCCAAGCGAGTCCCCGCGCGCATCACCCAAAGGGCGTGGCACGGTTCGCGCTCACGCTCCTTCTCCCAACCCGGCGCTGTTGCGAAGCGCGCTCTCATCTCGCCGCGAGACTCCCCTCTCTCGGTCACAAACTCTCCAGCACCTGCAGCCGCCGCCGTGCCTTCGCCCGCAGCCATCCTCGAACCCAGATCGCGAACACAAAGCAGATCGCCAGCACCACCAGGTCCACCATCCACGGCACCTGCATGAACCACAAACCCAACGCCGTCCACCACGGCAAAACTCCCACGTGATAAACGTTGTTCCCGATGCGGTAGCTCTCAAACCGCGCGCCTTCCAGCAACGCCACCGTTCCTGATACCGCGCTCGACTGCGAAGCCTCAAGGAACGCTTTCGCCATCGGCTCAAAGTTCGCCGTGCTCTTCATGTTGACCAGCACCACCGTCCGCCCGCCCGCGTACGGCGACTCGATCTCCTCAATCAGCGCGTCCGGCACCCCAACTGTCCCGATCTCCCCCGACGGCAACACATCGCTCGAGCGAATCTTCCACCACGCGTTGTGTAACTCCGCAAAGAACCCCCGGGTGTCCTGCACCTTCAGGCTGTTATCCCCAAACGTCACCGGCATCCCCGACGCCAGCCTACCTGCCTCACCATTGCTCTGCCCCGTCGCGATCACCAAAAAATCCTCATCGGCGCCCTGCTGCAGTGCTTCCGGGCCCGCGACCGTTACCCGCAATGCCGGAAATCCCGTCTCCGCGCCAAAATGCCCCATCATCGTTAAATAGGTTTCGACTTCCTCGAGCGACGGGGTCTCTGGCAGTACCACCGTCGTCTGGCTCAGGTCCGCGTAGCGCGTAAACGGAAACCCCGCGTTTGAAAACAACTCGAGGTTCGGCATCGCCGCCCAGTGCGGCAACCCGTGCAAATCGATGTACGAGCTCTTCAGGATCGCTCCCATCAGGTTGGCCGGCATCACCGTCCGGCAGTTGCCGGTCCGCAGCTGCTCAAACGTTATCCTGAACTTCATCGAGTTCGAGAACGGCCGCAGGTTCACCACCGGGATCGCCAGGTTCACCGACGTCTGCTTGGACGCCTCCTTGCCCGGCGCCAGCGGCACCGACCCCAGATAGGCATCGTTCGACTCCACCTGCATGCTCGATATCGGCCCGATCGGAATCGAGTTGTATCGATAGTCCAGGTGCAGCTTCACGTTCTGCTGCGCGTCCTGAAAAAACAGATCTGGCGGAATCTTGTAGTACGCGACCACCGGCGACGTTCCATCGCTCTCCAGCGACTCCGCCGGTCCGTTCCACACCGGCACGCGGCCCAGATTGTCCTGCTCATGCCACCGCGGCGCATCGTCCGGATTGCTCTTCGCCGGCAGGTCCAGCTTCGTCACCGCCGCCGTCGCCCCCGTCATCCCTGGCCATCCCGTCGCCAGTGCCTGCGCTGCCTCAAGCGTCTGGTCCGCGTCCCCACCCGTCACGATCAGGACCTTTCCATAAGGGTCCACCGGGTTCGTCCGCATCGCCAGCGTCGGTGCGTCCACCTCCGCCAACTGCAGCCCTGGCGGCAGCGCGCTCGGCGTCTCCGCAATCACCACAACATTCCCAACCGGCAGTTTTCCCACCGATACTGGAAACCGCATCGCCCGGTAGTCGCCCAGCACGCCGAACCACGAGCTCACCACCCCCGCCGCCTCCAGCGCCTTCAGCGACGGTGGCGCCGCAAACGCAATCGGAACCACCGGCTGCCGCGCCAGCTGCGCATCGAAGAACGGCAGCGGCAGCAACTTCAGATCATTCGCCAGCGTCAGCAGATCACCCGCCATCGTGATCCGGGTGTTCGGGTCCACGTGCGCCCACAGTGCCGAGTTCGTCGGGTCCTCGCAGTTATCCGTGTAATGCCCGATAAACTCAAACGTCAGCTGGTTATTCCGCACCAGCAGTTCCGCCGGCACCACAACGTCCGACTCGATCACCGCCCCGTTGCTCGGCGTCTCCGGAACCGGCAGCGTCGCAAACGTCGTCCCGTTCAGCATCACCTTCAGGTGACTCTCGGCCGGAATCAAGCTCGGCGAGAAGTGGTAATAAAGGTGCATCGACGCCTGCTTCACCACTTCATTCGTCGGAATCGAAAAGTAAACCGTGTTGAAGCCGTCTGTCCCCCGCAGGTTGATCGGCTCCGTCACGCCCAGATCGAACAGGTTCTGTTCCGTCCTGAACGTTCCCGCCGCCGGTGTCGACTGCGCCTGATTCCCCACCGGCGCCTGTCCACCCGTATTCGCCGCACCAGCAGCCTGCGCTCCAGTTGTGCCGGAAGTTTGTGCCGCCGGCGCCGCACTCGGCTTCGTCCCACCCGCCGTATCCTGACCTCTCGCCGTCCCGCCCCACCCCGCCAGACCCACCGCGATCAATACCGCCAAAACACTCTCTGCCGCCACCGGCCTTCCCTTGCTCTTGCCGTTGCGTTTGGGCATCGCCGAACGAATCGCCATCCGCAATCCGCGAAACGCAATCCGGATAATCCTCCCCAAACTCCGCAGCGGCTGGTCCACTTCGCGCGACTCGCCCCACCCCAGCCACGAGTCCGCCCGCGAGAACAGCACCATCGTCAGCATCTCTTCCTCGGCGACCGTCAGCGGCTCGAACTGCATCCGCAGCACGCCATTCGCCAGGTTCACCACGGTCGCCGGCAGCTCGGCATCGCCCGTCCGCAGCGGGAAGATTACCCTGAGCGCCTCGCCGTGATCGACGTGCATCCCTTCCAGCAGCTCCATCGCCAGGCCCCCGCTCGAAACATCAATCGTCTGCCCCGGCACAATCCGCCCGTCCGCCAGCTTCACGCGCACCGGCGCCGCAAAATTGATGCGCACATGCTGCCGTGTCTGCCGCGCCTCCCTCGCCACCGCAATGCACACGCTCAGGATCGTTATGTTGAACACCGTCCACAGCGCGTTCGTGATGATCGTTCCCGGATGCGTCCCATCCCACAGCCATCCCAGCCCCGGAATGTGCAGGAACCGCGGAATCACCATCAGCAGACCCAGCAGGTTGAAGGCCAGCAGCACGATGAACGGCTGCGCGATGCGCGCGTCGAAAAACGTCTGCGTCACCAGACCGCCCTTCGACGTCACGTTGAACTTCCCTGCCTTCGGATTCAACAGCGCCATCAATGTGGGCAGCAGGATGTACGGCGACAGCACCGTCTCGTAAATCTCGTTCCAGAACGAATGCCGGTGATACCCCTGAATGCGGCTGTTCGTCACGCTCGAGAGCGTCAGGTGCGGCAGCGCATACGCGAGGATCGCAATCCAGTACCCCGGCACATTCGTGAACCCAAAAATCAGATAAATGAGCGGAGCGGTCAGGAAAATCAGCCGCGGCAGCGCATACAAAAAATGCGTCATCGCGTTGAAATAGCAAAGACGCTGCGCCAGCGTCAGGTTCGGAGCAAACAGCGGGTTGTCAATCCTCAGAATCTGAATCATTCCCCGCGCCCACCGGATCCGCTGCTTCACATGCGCGCTCAGCCGCTCCGTCGCCAGGCCCGCCGCCTGCGGAATGTTGATGTACGCCGTGTTCCATCCGCGGATCTGCATCCGCAAACATGTGTGCGCGTCTTCTGTAACCGTCTCTGCTGCAATTCCCTCAATCTCATCCAGCGCCTCGCGCCTCAGCACCGCGCACGATCCGCAGAAGAATGCCGCGTTCCAGAAATCGTTCCCGTCCTGCACGATTCCATAGAACAACTCGCCCTCGTTCGGAATCACTCGGAACTGCCCCAGGTTCCGCTCAAACGGATCGGGCGAATAAAAATGATGCGGCGTCTGCAGCATCCCCAGGTTCGGATCCTTCAGAAACCACCCAATCGTCATCTGCAGAAAACTGCGTGTCGGCACGTGATCCGAGTCGAAGATCGCCACATACGGCGCGCTCATGCTCTTCAGCGCGTTGTTGATGTTTCCCGCCTTCGCCTGTGCGTTGTCCCCCCGCGTCACATACCCAATCCCGGCTTCCAGGGCGAACTCGCGAAATTCCTCCCGATTCCCGTCGTCGAGGATGTACACATGCAGCTTGTCCGCCGGCCAGTCGATGTTCAGCGACGCCAGCGCCGTGTACCGCACCACATTCAGCGGCTCGTTGTAAGTCGGAATCAGCAGATCCACTTCCGGCCAGTCGTCCGGATCGTCCGGCAGCGCCACCGGTGCCCGCCTCAGCGGCCACACCGTCTGCAGGAATCCCAGGTAGAGAATCCCAAACGCGTATGCCTCGGCGCCCAGCAGCAGCAAAATGAAGAACACATCCACCGGACCCCACTTCGTGCCCGGATCCTGGAAGAACGCGACGATCGCGCTCACCCTCCACCACGCATACCGGAACGTGGCAAACATCGACAGCATCATCAGCGTCAATGTGATCAGATACGAATCCGAAACCCGGCTCAACCACACGCACAGCAGCAGGATCAGCAGCCCCAGCACCGCCTGTTGCGGCCACGCCAGCTGCAGTGTTCCGAAAAAAAACAGGGCAACGATTCCGCACGCGGCCAGAAGCAGCCGCAGCAGCCGGAAGAAGGGCCCATGGCCGCTTTCAAAGCCGTCCCACAGGTCGGACTGGGTCATCGCTCGCTCCAGCGCATCGCACGGTGCCCTCCACCCGCCGCAACCGAGGTGTTGCGGACCCACGACGCCAGGCTCAGCACGTCCTCGGTGGCCGGAGAATTCGGCGCGTAATCGATCACCGTCATCCCCTCCGCCAGCGCTTCACTCACCGCCGCCGTCCGATGCACCGCGAACGGCAACAGCCGCTCGCCCAGTTGCTGCCGCAGCACTTCCCGCACATCCAGCTGCAGCGGCGACAGTGGATCGAACTGGCTCAGCACGTACCACGCCTGCAGCGGCTTCCCGCTCAGTCCCTCCTGATTCCGGAAAAACCCCTCCAGTGCCTGCAGCGTCACCACCGATGTCATGTCCGGAACCACCGGCACCAGCACCAGCGGCGAAAGACGCAGCGCCTGCCGCAGGATCGACGCCGATCCCGTGGCCACATCGATCAGCACCCGGTTCACATCGTGCGTCCCGCGCAGCAGCTCTCTGCGCAGCAGCTCCGGATCGGCATTCTCCCGATCGATATCGAGCGTCAGCACTCGTATCGGCGGATCGCTCGTCCCTCCGCTGAAGGTGCGCACCACTCCCGTCCTGATCTCCCGCGCGCCAAAATAAAATGGCAGCACGCCGAACGAGCACGTGTCCGTCAGCAACACCCGTTCGCCGCGCGACGCCAGCGCTCGCCCAATCGCCGCCGCCAGGCTCGTCTTCCCTACTCCGCCCGCAAGCGAGAACAACGTCATCATCGGAATCTGGCCTTCCGGACGCTCCTGCTGCACCTCCTCCGGGCTCCGGCCAAAGACTCCGCGCAGCCCGTACCATCGCGACGCTACTCGCTCCCTTGTGGGTTGTGCCGGCTGCTGAGGATCGCTCACAGGCACGGGCGCCGCCTGGGGAACACTTTCTGCCAGCCACGCCGGCCGCACCGGCGCAATTTCCGGCTCTTGAGTCACCGCGGGCCCCTGCTCGTCGGCCCTCTCTTCACGAAAGAACGGCGCCCCGGCCAGGCCGTGGCGTGTCGCTGCCTCCGCCGGAGCCGGCAAGGTTCCCGGAATCCGATCCGGCTCCGCAGATGGTTCGAACCGCCGCTCCTGAGAAAATGCCGGCGCCGCCCCAGCCGGACCTGCTCCCGGCAGCAAATCCTCCCACCGCGATCCACTGTTCAGCCCCTGGCCCAGCGGCTGAAGCGGCGGCGGTTGCGCCTCTTCCCGCGCCTCCCGCGCCCGCTCGGCCAGCGTCCGCTGCCGCATCTGCGCCCGCATCTGCTGACGCGACGCGCTGAAATCCCGATACTTTGCTCCGTGCAGGTTTGCCCACGAGTACAGCGTCGCGACGTCGTCCGCCTGCTCGCTGTTCTCCAGGTTCCGGGCGCTGAGGTCGTCCTGATCCTGCTTCATCGCGTCATCCCCTGCCTGTTGCACCCACCACCACCGCACCTGATGGCGTCGACTGTTGCGGTTGCAAGCCCCGGACTTCGCCCGCACTGCTGCGGCGGGGATGGCGCAGCATCGGTCTTCGAGCGTTTACGTCAATGGCTCCGGTTACGCGCGTTCTCCCATCCGTCCGCCTGTTGTTTCCTTTTGCGTCAACTCCATCGCTCGCCTAATTTCCTTCTGGAAGTAGAAGTGTAGCCAGGTTAACCCTTTAACCCCTCCTTCAACCATTCCCTTTCAGTAACTCAACACCGTTACGTCAGTGGGGTCCGCCTCCGCAAAATCGGGCCACTTTGTGCCTCGTAATCTTGACCCGCAGCCGTATTCGTGATCGCCCTCCCTGCGCGCTCACCCACACGCATGCAACCGTTTCCGCACCGCACTCATGAACATGCGGTTCACGTCGATGGCTTTGAAGATGACCAGTTGCGCGATCGGCGCGGCTCAACTGCGCTCCGCAGTCACCTGCGCTCGATCACTGCTGTGTTAACCTGGAATCAGTTGTGAGCTCGTAGCTCAGTTGGTAGAGCAACGCCCTTTTAAGGCGTGGGTCCTGGGTTCGAATCCCAGCGGGCTCACCATGGAATTCTTAACAGCCAATGGCCTGAGCCAAGCCTCAAAAGCGGCCTCACCATCGAATTCTCAACAGCAATCACCTATGCTAGGCCTCCCAGCGGGCTCACCATGCGGATCTCGCACGGCCAACGACCCTGCCAGGCCCTCAAAATTGCCAGGCCCTTCAAAACCAAACCCGCCAAACCTCGAACCTGCCAAATTTTTGCCGCGCGGCCAGGTTCACCCCACAGCAAGAAGCGAACTCTCCCGGCCATACGACGGTCAATGAAATTGTCGGTTCGACTCAGCCTTTAGTCCCGTCTCTGCGAATTCCCCTTCCCAGGCAGTCATTTTGGGATTTCGAGAAGACAGAACTCTTGCCGCCCGGCCAGGTTCACCCCACAGCAAGAAGCGAACTCCCCTGGTCCTACGACCGTCAACCAAAATGACCCCGCCTCGGAGCCATTCGTACCGCCTTCAGTTCCATTTTTTGTCAGGCAATCGATCAAGAACCGGGCGCGAATCGCAACGCCACCGGCCACCGGCCACCGGCTATCAGCTACCAGCTACCGGCCACCGGCTGTCTCCATAAAGTGCACACCCGCCACCGCCTGCAGCCGCGCCGCCGCCGACTCCGGCGTGATATCCCGCTGCGGCATCCCCAGCATCTCGAAACCCACCATATATTTCCTCACCGTCGCCGAGCGCAACAGCGGCGGATAAAAGTGCGCATGAAAATGCCACTCCTCATGCGCCTCGCCATCGGTCGGCGCCTGGTGGAACCCCATCGTGTACGGAAAGCTGGTCTCGAATAAATTGTCGTAGCGCGTTGTCACCTTCTTCAAAATGTCCGCCAGCCAGTCCCGCTCCCGCTCTTCAAAATCGAGCAGCGACCGCACATGCCGCTTCGCTATCACCAGCGTCTCGAAAGGCCACACCGCCCACCACGGCACCACCGCCAGGAACGCCTCGTTTTCCTCAACCACCCGCACGCGCTCCCGCGCCTCGAGACCCGCGTAATCGCACAGCAGGCAAGTCCCATGGCTCGTCCGATACTCGCTCAGCGCGTCCGTTTCTCTACGCGGTTCGTCCGGCACGTGCTCCGTCGCCCAGATCTGCCCATGCGGATGCGGGTTGCTCGCCCCCATCATCGCTCCACGATTCTCAAAGATCTGCACGTACCGGAAATCCGGCTCCGCTCCCAGCGCCCGATACTCCTCCGTCCACGCATCCACAACTTTGCGAATGTCCCGCACCTGCATCCGCGCCAGCGTCAAACTGTGGTCCGGATGAAAACACACCACCCGGCACCGCCCTCGCTCTCGCTCCGCCCTCAGCAGCTCCAACGCATCGTTGCGCACCACCTCCGGCGAATCCGGCAACAACGCCGCAAAGTCGTTGTCAAAAACGTAGACGCTTTCATATTTCGGAGTGACCTTCCCACCGGCCCTCGTATTTCCCGGACACAGATAGCACTGCGGGTCGTAGTGCACATCGGAAAATCCCGTGCTCTTGCTGACCTCGCCCTGCCATGGCCGATCCGTCCGGTGCGGCGACACCAGCACCCACTCCCGCCGCAGCGGGTTGAACCTCCGATGCGGAAACTGCATCGACCCCGTCAACGTCTTTTCCTCACCCTCGGTTCACAGTTCACAGCTCACGATTTTCTGATCCCTGATCCCTATTCCCTAATCCCTGCTTTTCACGCCGTCGGCTTCTCCGGCACCGGAGCCGTCGCCAGAAATTCCCGCGCAAACTGCGCTGCGTACTCCTCCAGCAGCACCCGCACTCGCTCTGCATTCTCACTCCGCACAATTAGCCCGGCGTGGTGATGCTTCTTCAGCCGCAACACAATTTCCGGCGCCGTGAACATCGCCGTGTCTGGCTCCGCCGTCCTCGCCAGGCACAGCACGCTCCCTGCATACAAGCCCTCCGGCTCGGGCACCCGATACGTCTCGCCACGCAGATTCCCAACTTCAATCCGCGCCCACTCCCGCCACAAATTCACTCCGGTTGCCGTCTCCACCACATCCGCAATGAACGCGCCGCCCACCCGCGCCGCCGCCTCCAGAAAATACGTGCCGCCGTCCTTGCCCCGGATATACTCCGCGTGCGTCACCCCCCGCGTCATTCCCAGCGCCGGAATCACCTTCGCGTTCATCTCGATCAGCTGCCGCGTCTCCGGCGATCCCCGGTCCCAGATGCGGGTCGTGAACACTCCCCCCTCGTGCATCACCTGCATCGGCGGCTTGCCGTATCCGCTCACGCTGGTGAAAACTACCGCGCCCTCGCTCACAATGGCGTCCGCGTGAAAGATCTCTCCCGGCACAAACCGCTCCAGTATGTAGTAGCTCTGCCGATCCCCCAGCTGCTCCAGCGTCCGCCACACATCCTCGGCCGAATGCAACTTCTTAATGCCGATCGCCGATGCCTCGCTCCTCGGCTTCAGCACCCACGGCGCCGGCACGCGCTCCATCCACGCCCGCACCTCGTCATGCACCAACACTCGCGTAAATTCCGGCACCAGAACCCCGGCCTTCTGCGCCTCTTCCCGCATCGCCAGCTTGTCGCGATAGTGCGACGTCAGCGTTCTCCCCATCCCGGGAATCCGCATATGCTCCCGCAGCGCCGCTACCGTCTCCATATCGAACTCGTCCAGCGCCACAATCCGGTCGAACCGCTTCCCCCGCGCCACATACGTCACCGTGTTGGTGACTTGTTGCAGCGTCAGTCCCTCCGGCATGGTCAAAAAACCTTCCAGGATCGCCTTTGGCCAGTCGGCATACCGCAGCTTCTCCACCGTCAGCAGCACCACGCTGCAACCCAAAGCCGCGCATTCCTCCATGAACGCCTGGCCCTTTTCATAGCTGCTGATGCAAAGAATCCGCGCTTGTTTAGTCGTGTTCATCGGTCACTCGTGTTCTACCATAGCTTCGATAACTGCATCCCATGCCCGACCCGTTTCCCTTTTCCGCTGTCGAAATCGCCAGCCTCCACGACCGCGCCATCGCCCTCTGGCACGAGGACCCCGGCGCCACGGCCGCAGCCCTCCTTCCCGCCTCGCCCCAATCCGCCGCCGCCTACCCCTTCCTCGAAACCGTCCTCGCCCAGCATCGCGCCAACTTCGACCTGTGGCACACCGAAGACCGCGCCCGCGCCCCACGCGCCACCGACTACGACCTCGCCGAGGTCAAGCGCGCCATCGACCGCCTCAATCAAAAGCGCAACGACCTAGCCGAGCGCTGCGATGCCCGCCTCCTCGAAGCCCTTGAACAATCCGGCCTGCCCAATCCGTCCGCCGAGCTCCACTCCGAGAGTCCCGGCCTGATGATTGACCGCCTCTCTATTTTGGCCCTCAAGCTCTATCACACGAAAGAAGAGATCGCCCGCCCCAAAGCGCCCCCGGGCCATGTAGAGCGCAACCGCGAACGCCTCGCCCTCCTCACCGAGCAACGTGACGATCTCGTCGCCTGCCTCGACCAGCTCTGGGCCGGCGTCCTCGACGGCAGACGCCGCGTCAAAATCTACCGCCAGCTCAAGATGTACAACGACCCCACCCTCAACCCCGCCATCTACCGGGCTGAAAAGTGAACATCGCTTTCCGCCCCGCCGTTCCCGCGGACTACGACTTTCTGCAAGCGCCTCTACTTCACCGAAAACCAGTGGATCCTCGAGGCACTCAACCTCGACCCCGTCGCGCACGAAGCCAAATTTCCCGAACAGTGGCGTCTGACTCAGGTTCGCATCGTCGTGGTGGACAGCGTCGATATCGGATGGCTCCAGAGCGCCATGCACCCGGACGCCTTCTTCCTTACTCAGCTCTATATTGTCCGCTCCTCTCAGCGGCAAGGCATCGGCACAGAGATCCTCTACCGCCTCATCGTGGAAGCCGCCGAGGCCAATCTGCCGCTGAAACTCGACGTCGCAAAAATCAACCCGGCCCTCCGCCTTTATCAGCGGCTGGGCTTCCGCATCACCGGCGAGGAAGAGCACAAATTCAACATGACCCTCGATCCCCCCTCAACCGTAAAAACGGACCTCTTCTGAACCGGCTGCGGGCTTTTCTGAGCGCTGAACGCTGTACCCTGTACCCTGTTTCCGTGCCCCTCATCGTCAATGCCGATGACTTCGGACTCACCCCCGGCGTCAATCGCTCCATTGCCGAACTCCATCGCGCCAACGCTCTCTCCTCGGCAACCCTCATGGCCACCGGCGCTTTCTTCGACGACGCCGTCGCCCTGGCTCGCGCCAATCCAGGCCTCGAGGTTGGTTGCCACATCCTTCTCGTCGACGGCACGCCCGCTCTGCCCCCCGACCAAATCCCGACGCTCGTCCGCCCCAATGGCCAGTTCCGCGCTACCCTCGCTTCGTTTACCCGCGACCTCCTCTCCTTCCGCATCCGCGCATCGGAAATCACCGCCGAAGCCTGCGCTCAGATCCGACGCCTCCAGCGCGCCGGCCTTCACGTCTCCCACATGGATACCCACAAACACACTCACCTTTTCCCCGCAATCCTTCGCCCTCTGATCGATGCCGCGCGCGCCTGTGGCGTCAGCGCCATTCGCAATCCCTTTGAGCCCGCCTGGTCGCTTCACGCCACCAGAGGCGTATCGCCCCTGCGCCGCTTTTCCGTCGTCGCCCTCAAATCGCAGCACCGCGCCTTTCAGCGCGCCGTTAGAGCCGCAGGCCTCGTCACCACTAATGGCACCCTCGGGGTTCTCTCCACCGGAACCCGCAACGTTGAGCAAACCCTGCGCAGCCTTCTCTCGGCGATGCCCGAGGATCTGCCGCAGCTGAATCCCCAAAATCGCCCCCATCCGCCCAATCAACCTGGGAACTTGTCTGCCACCCCGGCTATCCCGACCAGCACCTCGACCAGGTCCGTACCCGCCTTCGCGCCTCACGCGCACAGGAGCACCAGGCCCTCCTTCAGCTGCTCCCCAGGGTCCCTCTCGCCTCCTGGCACGACCTGATCCAATCGCGAACGGTGGAACCCTGATCCCAAGGGCCCGCACCGACGGCTTGCAGAGACGGCTTGCACTGGCCGCGCTGCAATTTTCCCCGCCCCCGCGCCCAGGTTTACCCCTCCTTATTCAGTCCCGAACCGCGCGGATCCCTGATCCCAACACAGTTTGCGCCCGTAACGGTGCAATTCCCCCGCCCCCCCGCGCCAGGTTCACCCCACCCCATTCAATCCCGAAACGCGGATCCCTGATTCTCACGGTTGCACTGGTACCGGTGCAATTTTCCCCGCCCCCGCCGCCAGGTTCACCCCACAGCAAGAAGCAAACTCCGATCCCACCGCGCAATCAACACAAATGCGCTCCGCACTCATCACCAAAGTCCTTCTCAAATACCAAATTGAATCTTCGTTCCAGAAGATGCAGCGCTTTCATTCTCACTGCCCTTCCAGCCTCAGCTTGATCCCAACGGCTTGCACTGGTAACGGTGCAATTCTCTCCCGCCCCCGGCGCCAGGTTCACCCCACAGCAAGAAGCGGACTCCCATCCCACCGCGCAATCAACACAAATCGGCTCCGCACGCGTCACCAAAGCCTTACTCCAATACCAAATTGAAACTTCGCTCCAAAAGAAACAGTGTTTTTTCTTCCCACTGCCCTTCCAGCTTCAGTCGGCGCAAACCGGCGTCGAGTCAAAACCGACCCATTCCACTCCCTCGTCTCTCTTGACACCCCGCGCCCGCCCTGCCTATAGTGAGGAACCTTTCCCCCGCTGATTCCCGGGCCCTGCAACCCACAAAACTCTGCGGCATCACTCAGGTCTTTTCGTACCCACCCCCGCCCTCAATGCCTGCCGCTCCCAAAACGGGGGAAAATCCATGTTCTGCACCGCCTGCGGCAAAGAGAACCCCGACACCACCGCCTTCTGCGCCTCCTGCGGCGCCAGCCTTAAGACCGCCAGCGCAAACGCCGCACCGGCTCCTTTCGCGCCCGCTCCCGTCGCCCCAGCTCCGCCACCCCCCGCATCCGCTGCCGTCGCCAACGCCGGCAAGATGGCCACGTCGTTCCTCGCCACCCTCAGCACTGCCGAAAAAATC
The DNA here is from genome assembly GCA_963788905.1 of uncultured Acidobacteriaceae bacterium. Lineage (GTDB taxonomy): Bacteria > Acidobacteriota > Terriglobia > Terriglobales > Acidobacteriaceae > Palsa-343. The sequence goes on along the minus strand of CAWBIO010000004.1, from coordinate 205,196 downwards.
ATCGGCGCCGGTGCCCTCGTCGCCCTCATCGGATTCTTCCTTCCCTTCATCGCCATTCCCGGCCTCGGCGACCTCGCCGCCCTGAGCATGCCCGACCCCACCGGCGGTCCCCAGATCCCCTCCTCGAGCCTCTCGCTCCTCGGCCTCTCCAAATTCGCCGGAGCCGTCTGGTTCATCCTGCTCGCCGCCCTGGCCTCCGCCGCGCTGCTTTACCTGGCCCGCAACGCCAACCGCGCGCGCAAACTTCTGTTCAGCGGCATCCAGATCATGATCGGCTCCATGATCGGTCCCGGCACCTTGCTGGCTCTTCTGTTCGCCTCCACCGTGCGCTCCGTCGCCGGCTTCGGCTTCTGGATCGTCAGCCTCGGCTTCTGCGCCATCGTCGCCGGCGGCCTGATGACCATCGCCCAGCTTTCAAAAGCGGAAGCCTGAACCAGGCTGCGCGCTGCAGGCCGCAGGCTGCGGGCCTCACCGAACGCTGTACGCTGGACCCGTGTCCGCTCCTGAGCGAATCACCCTCCCCGTCCCCGGCCTGGCCGCACTTCAGTCCGAGGCCCGCGCCGAAGGGTTCCAGTTCATCGACACCCTTGTCGAGCAATGGGCCACCGGCGAGAACCGCTTCGACCGTCCTGGCGAAACCCTCCTCGGCTGTTTCGACCAGGGAGTTCTCACCGCCGTCGGCGGCCTCAACATCGACCCGTTCCTCAACGATCCGGAAACCGGCCGCATCCGCCGCGTCTATGTTCGCCCAGCCTGGCGCAGCCAGGGACTCGGCCGCACCCTCGTCACCGCCCTCCTCGACCACGCCCGGCTTCATTTCCGAGTCGTCCGTCTCCGCGCCGTCAATCCTGACGTCGCCCGCCTTTACGAACGTCTCGGCTTCCACCCCATCCACGACGCCAATGCCACGCACAAGCTCACCTTCGCGTCCTAAGAGCAACAAGCGCGGCTCAGAATGGGATCGTGCCCATTTTTGTCCCCGGCCAAGCTCACCATTTCTGCTCCTGCCCGGTACGCCATGCTCGGTCCCTGCCGGGTCCACCATTTTTCGTCCCCTGCCCGGTTCGCCATGCTCGGTCCCTGCGGGTTCGCAATTTTTTTACTCCCGGCCAGGTTCACCCCAGAGCGAGAAGCAGACTCCCTTTGGGGCGAATTCTCAATCGAATAACACCGCACCGGCGCACCAAGGTTTCCCTCCGGACCATTCTGGAACCAAGGCCCCATTTTTTGTCCCCGGCCAGGTTTACCCCACAGCAAGAAGCAGACTCCTGCGCCCATTCGCCTTCAAGACAAATCAACCTGTTTGCTAATCTTCCGTCCCTCTCTATTCCCGTTTCGAAAAGCGCCAGAACCCCAAAAACCAGATCGCACGCCAGGTTCACCCCACAGCAAGAAGCAGACTCTTCCGGCTATTCGCTTTCAAGACAAATCAACCTGTTTGCTAATCTTCCGTCCCTCTCTATTCCCGTTTCGAAAAGCGTCAGAACCCCAAAAACCAGATCGCACCCAGGTTCACCCCACAGCAAGAAGCAAACTCTTCCGGCCGTCTCTTTTCAACCGCAGTCGATAAGTCCTCCACGCCGAAGTACTCGGTGAAGTCCCGCTTCGCACCAATAACGGACTCCTGCCCGCGTCCACTCACTCATCAGCACCAAGCCTTTCCCCCCATCTGCGACCTCCTTGCTAAGCGGCCTAAATGAGCGACTTACACTAGGACCAATGCGCCAACTCCAGCGCCATGAATAACTTACCTGAAAGCCTATCCTGCGGGAGCAGGGATGCTAATTCCTGCGTCCTGCGCTCTGCCTGCTGTACCCTGGTTCTGTGAAGCTCACACCACTTGCGCACGGCGCGCTCAACCACTGCTTCGGCTGCGGCCTCGAAAACCGCTCCGGTTTGCGGCTCAAATTCTTCACCGATCCGGAGTTGAACATCGTCTGCCACTTCCGCCTGGCCAACCGCTTCGCCGGGCCGCCCGGCCACGCCCATGGAGGCATCATTGCCACCCTCCTCGACGAGGCCATGAGCAAATCCAACCGCGCTCGCAACATCCTCGCCATGACCCGCCAGCTCGACGTCCACTACCTGCGACCGGTTCCACTCGGCGTTCCACTTTCCCTCACCGCGCGCCATGTGAGCCAACGCGGCCGCGTGAACCACTGCGAAGCGCAAATCGCCGACGCCTCAGGCCACGCGCTGGCCACCGCAAAGGCCGTGTTCATCACCGTGACCCACGACGTGCTCAAAACCAGCCGTAAGGCTGATCAGAAAGGCTTGTTAAAATAGAGTTTCGGACCCAACTCCGCTCTCGCCGCAAAAAACTCAGCTTCGCTCAGGCTTCAAACGCGAGAAACTGGAGCTTCTGGCGAGCCATGGTTCGCTCGCCCATGCAGGAAGGAGATTTGAAGATGGCAAACGTCCCCAACGGTAACGCTCCCGGCAGCAGCAACGGCCATCAGGCGGCCAGCTCGCCCACCACGCTGCGCCTGAAGGTGGGCCTGGCCGAGATGCTCAAGGGCGGCGTCATCATGGACGTGATGAACGTGGAGCAGGCCCGCATTGCCGAAGAAGCCGGCGCCGTCTCCGTGATGGCGCTGGAGCGCGTGCCGGCGATGATCCGCGCCGAAGGCGGCGTGGCCCGCATGGCCAAGCCCGAAGCTCATCAAGCAGATCATCCAGGCCGTTTCCATCCCGGTGATGGCCAAGGCGCGCATCGGCCACTTCGCCGAGGCGCAGATCCTGCAGGAACTGGGCGTCGACTTCATCGACGAGAGCGAGGTTCTCACGCCCGCCGACGAAGCCCACCACATCGACAAGCACGCCTTCACCACGCCGTTTGTCTGCGGCGCGCGCAACCTGGGCGAGGCGCTGCGGCGCATCGCCGAAGGCGCGGCCATGATCCGCACCAAGGGCGAAGCCGGCACCGGCGACGTGGTCCACGCCGTCCAGCACATGCGCCAGATCGTCACGCGAGATGAAGGCGCTCACCGTGCTCTACCGAGCAGGAGCTCTACGCCGCCGCCAAAGAACACCAGGCGCCGTACGAGCTGGTCCGCATGGTCGCGCAGGCCGGCAAGCTGCCGGTGCCCAACTTCTCCGCCGGCGGCATCGCCACCCCGGCCGACGCGGCGCTGATGATGCAGCTGGGCGCAGAAGCCATCTTTGTCGGCTCCGGAATCTTCATGAAGGAGCGCGCCACGCCGCTCGACGTGGAGAAACGACCCGAAGGAACGCGAGGAAGCCGTGTCGCGCGCCAAGGCCATCGTGATCGCCACCACGCACTACAACGACCCCAAGATTCTGGCCGAAGTCACCGAGCAGGTCACGGGCACCATGAAGGGCTTGGCCGCAGCCGCAATCGAAGAATCGCAGCTCCTTCAAACCCGCGGCTGGTGAGGACTGGCCGTCCCGGCGGACGCGCCTGGCGGCGCAAATACAGCTCAGAAAGGAGGGCCGTCATGGAGATCACAGTTAAGCTTCCCGATGACATCGCACAGCATGAGAATCCCGGCCGTGAGGCGCTGGAAGCACTGGTAATCGAGGGGTACTCAGCGGGATCGCTATCCGCGAAGCAAGCTCGTCAGCTCCTCGGTTTTGAGACTCGATTCGAGCTCGACGAGTTTCTGAACTCCCATGACGTCGAGGCAGGGTCGTATGGAATTAAGGAGTACGAGCAGGACCTCGCAACCATCGAGAAAATGAACAAGGAAACGCGTGAAAAGCGTAGCGCATGATCGTCGTCGCTGATTCCAGCCCACTGCGCTACCTGGTTCTGATTCAACATGTCGAGGTTCTTCCGGTGCTCTATCAGCGGGTGCTGATTCCGCCTGCGGTGGAGCAGGAACTCACCCACCAAAACACGCCCGCCATCGTGAAGCAATGGATGAGTTCGCGTCCTTCCTGGCTGGAGGCCCACTCTGTTCAGCCTGCCGGTACAACCGTAGTAACCGGCGATGTGGATATTGGCGAAGAGCAGGCCATCTTGCTGGCAAAGCAGATAAGCGCCCGTTACATCCTGATCGATGACCACGCGGGAAGAGCGGCCGCACGGCAGCTGGAGCTTAGTGTTGTCGGAACGCTCGGCGTTCTGCAACAGGCAGGCGCTAAAGGATTGCTGGATTTTCCATCGGCGCTTGCTCGACTTGAGTCCACTAATTTCCGCCTTTCCCCTCATTTGCGCGACATCATCAGACAGGGTCGTCAATGAACCAAGCCCAACTGCGCTCCAGGATGCCACGCATCGGCGTCCTCGCCATCCAGGGCGACTACAACGCGCATGCACAGGCGCTGCGCGAGGTCGGGGCCGAACCGGTGCTCATCCGCAAGCCGGATCAACTGAGTGAAATCGACGGCCTAATCATTCCTGGCGGTGAATCGACGACGTTTCTCAAGTTTCTCGAGCGCGATGGCTTCCTCACTTCGCTCCGCGATTTCGTCCGCTCCAAACCGACGTTCGGAACCTGCGCCGGATGCATCCTGCTCGCCACCGAAGTCACGCATCCACCGCAACAATCGCTGGGCGCTCTCAATGCCACTGTCGAGCGCAATGCTTACGGCCGCCAAATCGACTCGTCGATCCATACCGCCGATACCAAACTCGCGGGCGGTCCGCTGGAGATGGTTTACATCCGCGCGCCACGCATTGTGAAAACCGGTTCGGGAGTAGAAGTTCTCGCCGAGCGCGACGGATTTCCGGTGCTCGTCGAGCAGGGCAACATCATGGCCGCCACGTTTCACCCCGAGCTTTCGCCAGATCGCCGCGTTCACCAGCGCTTCGTCGATCTGGTTCGCTCGTCGAAGTCGCAGTCCGCGCGCTAAGCTGAAAGTCCCCGGAAATTGTTCTTTGCTGGCCATCTTTCCCCAACCGTTTCACCGCCAACCGTTTCATCGCTGACCGTTCCATCGCTGACCGTTCCATCGCTGACCGCTTCATCGCTGACCGCTTTATCGCTGATTATGGATTTCCTTCCGCCCAATGGCGCACTGCACGGCGCAGCGCTCGATCACCTGCTTCGCCTCAACCTGACGATTGTCTTTTGGCTTTTTGTCGTCGCGCAGGCGCTGATTGTGATCGCGCTTCTGCGCCGCGGATCGCGAGCGATGAGCGCAAAACCAGGCCGCGTTCTTCTGGTCATCGACTACGCGGTCCTCGCCACCATCACGGCACTCTATCTCTGGATGGTCGCGAGCAGCCATCAACTGTGGGCTGCAGGCCGCGAGGAGCCGAGCGCGTCTCAGGCAGTCGAAGTCGAGGTCACCGGCGTTCAGTTTCAGTGGTACTTTCGCTTTCCGGGAAACGACGGCGTGTACGGCGCAACCAAACCCACCCTCGTCAGCGCGCCAACCGGCAATCCGCTCGGCCTCGATCCAGCCGATCCGCATTCCGCCGACGATATCGTGTCGGCAATTCTGGTTTTGCCTGCCGGTCAGCCCGTCGATCTCACGCTGCGCAGCCAGGATGTGATCCACGGATTCTTCGTGCCCGGCATGCGGCTGAAGCAGGATGCAATCCCTGGCATGGATGGCCATCTGCATTTCACGCCCGATACGCCAGGTGACTACGCCATCCTGTGCAGCCAGGTTTGCGGACTCGGCCACTACCGCATGCAGGCCCGGTTGCACGTCGTCACGCCGGCGCAGTTTGACACCTGGCTCACTGCGCGCGAACACGCGGCCCTTAACGCGCAACAAGGCTCACAATGAGGCGCCTCTTCACCACCGACCATCGCGCGCTCGCAGTGAATTATCTCTGGCTTGCGCTGGTCGCGGTCGTCACCGGCACGCTGCTCTCGCTGCTGATGCGCATCCATCGCACCTGGCCCGATCTTGCGATGCCCTTTCATGGCGCGATCCGGCCGGAAGATTATCTCGCCCTTGTCACAATGCATGGCACGCTGATGGTCTTCTTCGTTCTCACCGTCGTCCCGCAGAACGCCTTCCCCAATCTCGTCCTGCCCGCGCAAGTCGGCGCGGAGCGCATGGCTTTTCCGCGCCTCAACGCAGCGGCATTCTGGATCACCGCCGCTTCCCTGCTGACTCTGCTCGCCGCCTTCATCGTTCCCCAGGGCGCGCCCATCGCGGGCTGGACCAGCTATCCTCCGCTCAGCGCCATCGCCGCCTCGGGACCCGGACAGGGGGTGGGCATGGACCTTTGGCTGCTCAGCATGGTTCTGTTCTGCCTTGCCGCAGTTCTCAGCTCGTTCAACTTCCTCGTAACCATTCTTGCCCGGCGCAGTTCGGGCATGACCTTCACCCGCCTGCCGCTCACCATCTGGTCCTGGCTGACGAGCTCGGCTCTAACGGTGATCGCCTTCAGCGCACTCCTGATGGCCGCCACCCTGCTGCTTTCGGATCGTCACTTCGGTACCAGCTTCTTTCTGCCTCCAGGCGTGGTGGTCAACGGCATCCCGCAGCCAAACGGCACAGGCTCGCCGATGCTCTGGCTGCATCTCTTCTGGTTCTTCGGCCACCCGGAGGTTTACATCGCGATCCTGCCAGGCATGGGCATTGCATCGTCGCTGCTGGCCAACTTCACGCGGCGCCCTGTGCCCGGCTACAAGCTAATGGTGATCGCAACCCTGCTCATCGGCTTCATGGGCCTTGGCGTATGGGGACACCATATGTTCGTTTCCGGCATGAATCCCTACGCCGGAACCGCCTTTGGCCTCACGACCATCGCCATCTCCGTCCCGAGCTCCGCCGAAGTTCTCACCTGGCTCGTGATGCTCTTTCGTGGGCGGCCACGGCTCACCACGCCAATGTTGTTCACCCTGGGATTCCTGTCGTTCTTCATCGCCGGTGGCCTCACAGGACCCATTCTGGCGCAGCCGGCGCTCGATGCCTACCTGCACAACACCTTCTTCGTGGTGGCGCACTTCCATCTGGTCATGGCCATGGCCGGAGTCTTCTCGGTCTTCGCCGGAATCTATTACTGGTACCCGCTGCTCACAGGACGGCTCATGAACGAGACCCTGGGCAAAATCCACTTCTGGATTTCCCTCATTGCCGCCTATGGCGCTTTCTTCCCCATGCACTTTGCAGGACTCGCCGGGGAACCGCGCCATTACGCGCAACTGCAGGGACCGGTCGAATCTTTCACGAATCTCATCCGCTGTGGAACGCGGCATCACGTGGTCGGCATTCCTGCTGGCCGCAGCCCAGCTCCTCTTTCTATGGAATGTCTTTCGCAGCGCCCGGCGCAACGCGCCTGCAGCCGGCGCGAACCCATGGCGGGCGACGACGCTCGAGTGGTCGCCTGTTTCCGACCCCGCAGTCAGCCGTGGACCGTATGATTACGACGCCGGAAACGGACCGGAAGACGGTTTTCACCCTCAATGGCAGGTCTGAAAGCTTTAGTGACAGGCTGAAAAACCTTTTTGATTGCCTCCGTCGTCCAACGGAGTGTCATTCCGCACCCAAATCGGGTTAAGCTTTTAGAACTCGACTCGGAGCCCCAATGCCCGCCACCTTTACCCGTCACACGGTCGAAACCGAACGTAAGGACACCGGGTTCGGCGGAAAGCCGCCGCTCGACCGCAGACCGACGGGCGGCGGAGGGGGCGATGAGAACTGGGATTCGCGCCATTCGCGGCGCCGCGGCCCGCGCGAGCAGCTGATCCGTTATCGGATGGCAATCTTCTCGATCCTGGCCGCGGATTTCGTTTTCTTCGCGGTGATGGTGAGCGCGTTCTTCGTCCGCCAAAGCGCAGTTCACATCGCGCCCAGCGATAATGTTGTTTCTGACTGGCATCCGCTCCAGGCTCCGCCAATTCTGTGGATCGACACCGCGATCCTGCTGCTCTCCGCCCTCACCATGGAGGTCGCGCGCCGCCAGCTCTTCCATGAGATCGACATCATGGAGGAGTGGCTCGGCCTGGGACGGCCCGCCGTGCGCCGCGCCGCTCCGTGGCTGATTGCCACGATCATCCTCGGAGCGGCTTTTCTTGCCGGCCAGTGGACCGCCTGGCATCAGATGGCGCAGCAGGGCTTCCTTTTCTCCTCCAATCCGAACACCTACTTCTTCTACCTCGTCACCGGTACCCACGCCGTCCACCTTTTCCTCGGCCTCGGAGCGCTCGCGTTTGCCCTGGTGGCGATGTTCCGCTTCCGCAAGGTGGAAATGCGCCAGATCGCCGTCGACTCGGCTGCCTGGTACTGGCACGCAATGGGCGTCTTTTGGCTGTTCCTGTTTGTCCTGATCGCGTTCTTCCAGTGAGAGCTTTCCGTCGCGCCGCTCAAACGTAACCCAGGTCGAACCCGAAGGATTACTCGGTTCTGGTCGAACCATAATCGCTGCGCGGCGGCGCATCGTGCCGTACCTCGAGGATCAGCTGCGACACCTCGCGTATCACCAGCTCCGGTCGCATCACCTGGATATAGTGCGTGCTGCCCCGGGCGATGATGCGGCGGTTGTGCGGCGAAAGCTGCTTCAGTTCCTCCTGCAGCGTGTTCCATGTTTGCGCCGCGCTCACCAGCACGTCATGTGGAAACGGGAGCTTACCGAAATGGAGCGCCGGATCCTGGGAAAAGATCAGCACTTCGTCGCCCGGGAACGGGCCGGTATCGAGTGCCTCCTGCTGTGAGCGCGGAAAGTCAGCATCTTCGCGTTCGCTCGTGCGCAGGACGTCGAGCGTACAGTCATGCTCGTGCATCAGCCGGATTACACCCGGCACAGCGGGATCGACCACGCCGCAGTCCCCGCGCAGTCGCGTAATTCCGAAAGGCATGCCCACCTTATCCCAAACGAAATTGTCCGGAAAATTGAATTCCTTCGGGAGCCGCGCCGCCTGGGTCGGCGTGCTGGCGTCGACGAAAACCAGGCCCACAACCCCTTGCGGATACAGTGCGGCGTATTTGCGAATGAACAGACCGCCCGCCGAATGCCCCATCAGAATCACCGGGCCATGGATGTCTGCAGCCCCGAGCAGTCCGTGCAGCTCCGCCACGATAGAGTCGGTGTCCCGCGGCCCAGGGCGCGCACTACTCCAACCGTAGCCCGCGCGATCATACGAGCAAACTCGCGTCACTGCGGAAAGCTGCGGCTGCACCCGCCGCCAACTGAGAAAGTCATCATCCAGACCAGCTTCGAGAACAATCGTCGGCGAACCCGATCCCGTGCAGTCCAGGTGCATGCGGTATCCGTCGACTGTGTAGAACGCGCCAGGCGGACCCTGCGCGAAAACATGCATGCGCGCAAATTCCACGGCCGCTCCGGCAGCCGCCAGCAGCAGGATCAGAATGCCGAGCGCGGTGGCCGCCACACGCGCGCGTCGCAGCCAGCGGCGGGAACGATGGGAAGTTGCCTCGCTGGCGCCGCTCCGCATGATGCGCGAGTGTAGCACGATGCCGCCGCTAAAGCTGCTCCGTCCACCCCGCTCCCTGTACCCTATAGGGTCATGCGTAGTCTGATCATCGTGCTCGCTGTCGCCGGCATCATAGTTTCCGCTCTGGCGCTCCACGTTCACTACTCCACCGGCGTGGAGCCCTGCGACATTAATTCGCACTGGGATTGCGGTACGGTGAACCGAAGCTCCTACGCCACGGTGAACGGGATCCTCTACCATCTGCGGGCTTCGCGGAATCCTGATGCCTTTCCCGGTCCGGCCCCGCGAACCGGCTTTCCCGTTGCCGCCGTCGGCATCCTTGGATACGCGGTCATTGCGCTTCTGGCCTTCCTTCGCCGCCGCTGGCTCACGGTGCTGTTCTCACTGGGCGGACTCCTCTGCGCGCTTTACCTCAGTAACATTGAGGCCCACGTCCTCGAAGCCTGGTGCCTCTACTGCGTCATCTCCCAGGGATTGATTGCACTCATCTTCCTGCTCTCCCTCGTCACCCTCTTTGTACGCCCCAAAACGTCGTAGTTCAGATTGGCGTCCGACGCCGTATCATCGCTCAGGGAATCCCAATCAGTTTCCGGCAACCGAGGGGCTACGCGCCCCGCATAAGCGATTGTGTCTGGCCTGTGTCTGAACGATGGAACCGACGCCTCGTAACATAATCCGCTGGCTGTTCGACGGAGCCTCCGGCCCGCGCAACCGTTTTGCGCCGCGATGGATTTTCCTGCGCGCCCTGGCCGGAATCTACTTCGCCGCGTTTCTGGCTCTGTTCTTTCAGATCAAGGGCCTCATCGGTCCACACGGGATCCTCCCGGCGGCCAGCTACCTGGCAGCGGTTGCGCGCAGCACCGGCGGCCTCACGCGCTTCTGGTATGCACCAACGCTTTTCTGGTTCTCCTCCGGCTCGCAGATGATGATGGCGGTCGTTTGGGTCGGTCTCGTCGCCTCTGTCATTGCGTTCCTCAACATCTGCCCGCGGCTCAGCTTCTTCGCCTGCTTTGTCTGTTTCCTTTCCTTCGTCAGTGCGGCGGGCGATTTCTCCGGCTACCAGTCCGACGGGATGCTGCTCGAAGCCGGCTTCCTCGCGCTCTTCTTTGCTCCCAGCGGCCTGATGCCTGGATGGGGCATCGACTCGCCGCCGCCTCGGGCAGCACTGTTCCTGCTGCAGTGGGAGTGGTTCCGCATCTATTTCGAATCCGGAATCGTCAAGCTGCTCTCTGGCGATCCCGAATGGCGGCACCTGACGGCGATGGACGACTACTACCAGAACGGGCCGCTGCCCACCTGGATCGGCTGGTACGTGCAGCATCTCCCGCACTGGTTCCAGGTGGGAACCGCCGGCGGCACGCTGGTGATGGAGATCGCCATCGTCTGGATGCTCTTCCTCCCGCGCCGCGTCCGCCTCATCTGCTTCTGCATCGTCACACCATGGGAGATTGGCGTCATCGTCACCGCCAATTACGCCTTCCTGAATTACCTCGTCCTCGCGCTCGGCTTTCTTCTGCTCGACGATCGCAGCCTCCGTGACTGGATTCCGGGGCGCTTCCGCCATCCGCTCGAATCGCAGGTGTCTCCGGAGTCGGTCACCGTCGCCGAAGGACGTCTGTCAAGCCTGATCAAATCGGAATGGGTAGAAAGAACAGAGGAGGCTCCCGAAAAAAGCAGACTGCAGGCAATCAGCGGTTTCGTGGCGCATCTTCGCGCTGCCACGGTTGCCGTTACCGCTGTTCTGCTCACGTGGATCGCCTACGCCACCACCGGCGAGCTGCTGCGCATGCCCTGGCCTGCCTTCCCGCTCTTTACCGCGCCGATTGTCGCGCTGGAGCCGTTCCGCATCGCCAACCAATACGGGCTGTTCGCCGTCATGACCCGCGGCCGCTACGAAATCGAGTTTCAGGGATCGGACGACGGCCAGAACTGGAAACCGTACCTCTTCCGCCACAAGCCGCAGCTCGTCAACGAAGCGCCGGGCATTTACGCACCCTATCAGCCACGTTTCGACTGGAACCTGTGGTTCGCCTCGCTCACCGATTTCCAGAACGCCGAGATTGTCCCCCTCACCGAGGAGCGCCTTCTCGATGGCGACCAGGACGTGCTGTTTCTCTTCAAAGGCAATCCATACCCCAATGCGCCGCCGAAGTACATCCGCGCGGTGATTTGGCAGTACTGGTTTACATCGCTCGACGAGAAACACATGAACGGCGACTGGTGGCGCCGCTCCCTGCTCGGGCTCTACGCCCCCGTGCTCACCCGCGACCCCAGCACCGGCAAATATGCTGTGGTCCAGTGGCCGGAACAACTCCCGCCCCACGAGTGACGGAGCAGTTCAGGTTGGGCTCGTACCCTGCCTACCCGGAGCTCGCTTCCTGTTCCCTGTTCCCTGCTCGCGCCTGCTCCCTGTTCCCTGTTCCCTGCACCCTGTACCCTGCACCCTGTTCCCTGCCTGCACCCCTGTCCCTGTTTTCATGTCTGACCGCATGACCACGTCACTCCCCTTTGCAGACCCTGAAATTTCTGCCGCCATCGACGCCGAAGTCCGCCGCCAGCACGAAGGACTGGAGATGATCGCGTCGGAGAACTTCGTCAGCCGTGCTGTCCTTGAGGCCGCCGGATCGGTGTTCACCAACAAATATGCTGAGGGCTATCCAGGCCGCCGATACTACGGCGGTTGTGAGTACGCCGATGTGGTCGAGAATCTCGCCCGCGACCGTGCCAAACAGATCTTTGGCGCCGAGCACGCCAACGTGCAGCCGCATTCCGGCTCGCAGGCCAACGCTTCGGCCTATTCCGCCGTTCTGCAACCCGGCGACACCATCCTCGGCCTCGATCTGGCCCACGGCGGTCACCTGACGCACGGACACAAGCTGAATTTCTCAGGCAAGCTCTACCACGTCATTCCCTATACCGTGCGCAAAGACACCGAGACCATCGACTACGACCTGCTGGAAGAGACCGCGGTGCGCGAGAAGCCGAAGGTCATCATCGGCGGAGGCAGCGCTTATCCGCGCTTTTTCGATTTTGCCCGGATGCGCGAGATCGCCGACAAAGCCGGCGCTCTGCTGATCGTCGACATGGCACACTTCGCCGGCCTGGTCGCCGGTGGCGTGCACCCGTCACCCGTTCCGCACGCGCACATCGTCACCACCACCACGCACAAGACGCTGCGCGGACCCCGCGCGGGCATGGTTCTCTGCCGCCAGGAATTCGCCCAGGCCGTCGATAAAGCCGTTTTCCCAGGTCAGCAGGGCGGCCCGCTCGTGCACATCATCGCCGCCAAGGCCGTCGCCTTCCGGGAAGTGCTGCAGCCGGACTTCAAAGCTTATGCGGCGCAGATCGTCGCCAACGCCAAAGTTCTGGCAGAAACCCTGGCCAATGCCGGCTACCGCATTATCTCCGGCGGCACCGACACGCACCTGATGCTGGTGGATGTTTTTGCGAAGGGCATGTTGGGCAGCGAGGCCGAAGCGGCTCTGGGCGAGGCCGGCATTACCGTCAACAAGAACGCCATTCCCTTCGACACGAACCCGCCCCTCAAACCATCGGGCATCCGCATTGGCACACCGGCGCTCACCACCCGCGGCATGAAAGAACCGGAGATGCGCGTGATCGGTGGCTGGATCGCCGAGGCCCTCGAGCATCGGAGCGATTCTTCGACGCTGACGCGGATTCGCCGCCAGGTCCTCGATCTCGCCGAGCAGTTCCCACTTTACGGCTGGCTGCGAGAGCCGGCCGGCGTCGCACAGTAGGACTTTATGTGCCGCAACATAAAAATCCTTTTCAACTTCGACCCCCCGGTCACCGACGACGAAATCCGCGCGGCCTCGCTCCAGTTTGTCCGCAAGATTACTGGCTTTAACAAGCCTTCCCAGGCCAACGAAGCTGCCTTCCTCGCCGCTATCGACGAAATCTCCTCGAGCTCCGCGCGCCTGCTTCACTCCCTCGCGACCAGCGCTCCGCCAAAGAACCGCGAAGAAGAGGCGGCCAAAGCCAGGGCACGCTCCGCCGCTCGCTTCCCCGCTTAGCGGTCCAATCGCGGCCGTTCGTCACAAAGGCCTCCGCGACAACTTCCCCATGATGGAACTCGACCGCTAAACTCTGCGTAGTTCGGGCAGGGCGCGGAATTCTTCCGTCTGAGGGGTGGCGAGTGGAGACCTTCACTCAAATTAAACAGGTGTTGCGCCGGCTCGGCCGTGCGCCCATGTTCACCCTCATCACGCTGGTCACGCTGGCCGCCGGCGTGGGCGCCACCGTCGCCGTCTTCAGCGTTCTTGAAGGCGTGCTGCTCAAGCCGCTGCCCTATCCGCACCCCGGCCAGTTGGTAGGCGTGTGGCAAAGCGCCCCGGGCCTCAATCTCGACGAAGTCAATATGGCGCCCGCCAACTACTTCATCTATCGCGAGCAGAACCGCGCCTTCGAAGACGTTGGCATTTACCAGGGCGACTCGGTGAGCGTCACCGGCCACGGCAGTCCCGAACAGGTACCCGCCGTCGACGTGACCGATGGCGTTTTCCCCATCCTCGGCATCGCGCCCATGCTGGGCCGCACCTTCACGCGCGCGGATGACCTGCCCAAGGCGCCTCTGACCGTGGTCATCTCTTACGGCTACTGGCAGCGCCACTTCGCCGGCGATCGCTCCGTGATCGGGCGATCCATCGACGTCGACAGCACCCCGCGCCAGATCATCGGCGTCATGCCGCAAAGATTCACTTTCCTTAACTGGGCCATCGAGCCCGCAATCTTCCTTCCCATGCAGCTCGATCGCGGCAAGACCACCCTGGGCCAGTTCAGCTATGAGGGCGTCGCGCGCCTCAAGCCCGGACAAACCCTGGACTCAGCGAACGCCGACGTAGCTCGCATGCTTCCCATCGTGTGGACCAGTTTCCCCACTCCGCCAGGATTCAGCATCGATCTGTTTAAGAAGGCACGCATGGCCCCCAAAGTTCGGCCGCTGATGCGCGACGTGGTGGGCGACATCGGCCAGCTCCTGTGGATTCTCATGGGCAGCATCGGCATCGTGCTGCTCATCGCCTGCGCCAATGTGGCCAATCTCATGCTCGTCCGCGCCGAAGGCCGGCATCAGGAGCTGGCCATCTGCTCAGCCCTCGGCGCCAGCCGCTGGCAAATCTCGCGCGAATTTCTGCTCGAGAGCATCGTGATCGGCGTGCTGGGCAGCGCCATGGGCCTCGGCCTCGCCTACGGAGCGCTCCGCCTGCTCATCGCCATCGCACCCGGCAGCCTGCCTCGCCTCGAGGACATCGGCATCGACCTCCCGGTTCTGGTTTTCACCGTTCTGGTGGCGCTTGTGTGCAGCCTGCTCTTCGGATCCATCCCCGCGCTACGCTACGCGCGTGCGCGTATGGGCACTGGCCTGCGCGAAGGCGGCCGCTCCCTCAGCCAGGGACGCGAGCGTCATCGCACGCGCAATATCCTGGTCGTGGTTCAGGTGAGCCTCGCCTTCGTATTGCTCATCTGCTCCGGCCTCATGATCCGGACCTTCCGGGCCATGACCCATGTTGACGCCGGCTACGACACAACCGCGCCCATCCAGACGCTTCGCATCAATATTCCCGACGCTGAAGTCGCTGACTCCAGCCAGGTCATGCACATGGAAGAATCCATGCTGCACAACATGGCCGCCGTTCCCAGCGTCACGTCGGTAGCCATCGCCAATTCTGTCCCCATGGACGGCGCACAGTGGACCGACCTGGTCTTCGCCGAGGACCACAACAAAGCCGACGGATCGTTTCCGCCACTGCGGCGCTTTAAATTTGTCTCTCCCGGATTCTTCTCGACCCAGGGCATTCCCTTCGTTGCCGGCCGCGACTACACCTGGGATGAGACTTACCGGAAGCTGCCCGTGGCCATTATCTCCGCCAACTTTGCGCGAGAGTTCTGGGGAACGCCGCAGAACGCTCTCGGGAAACGCATCCGCGCCAGCAACAAAGACGACTGGCGTGAGATCGTGGGCGTTGTCGGCGACGTTCGCAGCCAGGGCATCGCGCAGGATGCGCCCAAAACCGTCTACTGGCCGCTGCTGGTCACCCACTTCGAAGGCGATCAGTTCAGCGTGAACCGCTACGTTCTCTTCGTTGTCCGCAGTTCGCGCGCCGGATCGGAAAGCCTCATCAGCGAGCTGCGCCGCGCCGTGTGGTCGGTTGACTCCAATCTTCCGGTTTCCGAAATTCGCACCGGGCAGTACTACTACGAGCAATCGATCAACCGCACGTCCTTCACGCTGGTCATGATTGGCGTGGCCGCCGGCCTTGCTCTTCTGCTGGGCCTCGTAGGCCTCTACGGCGTCATCGCCTATTCGGCGTCGCAGCGCCGCCGCGAGATCGGCATCCGCATCGCCGTCGGCGCACAACGTGGCGACATTACAGGAATGTTCGTTCGCCAGGGTTTGCTGCTGGCCGGATGCGGCATCGTCTGCGGGCTGGCCGTCGCCCTTGGTGTGACGCGACTGCTCCGCTCCCTGCTCTTCCAGGTGAGTCCGTTGGATCCCTTAACCTACATTTCGGCCTGCGTGGCGCTCTGCGCAGCGGCCGTCCTCGCCAGCTACCTTCCCTCGCGGCGAACCGCATCGGTCGATCCGGTAGAAGCGCTGCGAGCCGAATAAACCGTACCGGCCGCCAGCTGCAGGCTACCGGCTGCTGCCGGCTGACCGCTGACCTCTGACTGCTGGCTGCTGGCCTCTGGCCGCAGGCTGCAGGCTGCAGGCTGCAGGCTGCAGGCTGTTTAAACATACTCCCACTTGCGCGCGAACCATCGCGCCAGCAGGAACAAGACAACGCCCGAGGTCACCAGCACGGCAGCCTCCGGCCCAAGACTGCGGATCGGCTGGTCGCGCCAGAAGATCTTCTGGTAGCCCTCGATAGCCCACGAGTTGAAGGTGAAATATCCGACCTTGATCATCGCGTCCGACATGATGAACTTGGGAAACATGCTGCCGCCCAGCGCCGACATGGTAAGGATGATCAGCGTCGAAAACGCGGCCAGCTGCCCGCGAGTGCGCGCGACACTGGCCAGCAGCATGCCGAACGACGCAACGGCAAACGCGGTGATCGCCGTCATCACCATAAAGCCGGGAATGTGAGAGAACAAGTCGAGATGGAAGACCAGCGCCGCCCACAGGAACATGATGGTCAGTTGCGCGAAGGCCAGCAGCGCGGAATACGTGAGCTTGCCGAGCAGCAGCGTGGTCATGGTCACCCGCGCCGAGAGCACCCGGTCCAGCGCGCCGCTGTCCGACTCATCGAGCAGGCTTCCGCCCGCCGCGCTCGCCGTGAACATCAGGAACATCACGCCAACGCCGGCCGCGTAATAAGAGATCATCGGGCTCTTCTTCTTTTCGCCCACAACGTCGCGCACATCGACCGCAACAAGGCCGCCGGAGTTCGAGTTGCTCTGCGCGGCCCCCGAATTTTGCGAGGTGTTCTGGCTCCTGCAACTGGCGCAGAAACGCGAGACTCGCGTCCATCTGCTGTCGCTGTTTTGGCGTTAACCCGCCAATCTGCTGGTCGAAATACTTCGCGCCGGTCGCGGCCATCGTTGCCGGCAGCGACATCATCACCGTCTTCTGCAGCATTCCGGCAATCACCTGCGCCGCTACGGGATCGGAGCTGTCGTGCAGAATTTCAAACTTCGCCTGTCTGCCCGCCTGGCCCAAAGGAAATGGGATTTGCGCCGAATCCCTGAGGAATAATCAGCGCGGCGGGAGCGTCGCCGCTGCGAACCGCAGCCTCCGCCGTCGTGGCTGTGTAATCGGCGCGGCGACGGATTCTCCTTCGTTGCCCTCGGCCGCGTGTAGGCGTTCAGCGATGGCTCGCGCTCCAGTCCCTGCACCAGGCTTCGCGACGCATCGCTATGATCCTCGTCCACGACAATCACGCTCACGCGCGGCGTCGACGAGCTCCGCATGCTGCCGAAAACGAATCCGAAAATCGTGAAAAATCCGATGGGCAGAATGAACGACATCACAAACGCGCCGCGATCCCGCCGCAGCGAGCGAAAGCTGGTCTGCAGAATTGCGCCGATCATGCGCGCAGCTCCTTCCCGGTCAGTTGCAGGAACACCGACTCGAGATTCGGCCGCTGCAGCGTCACATCCAGCACTTCGAGACCGTCTCGGCTCGCGGCGTCCAGCAGCGTCGCCACCTCGGCGGGCTTTTCGACCGCGCAGTGCACCACTCCATCCTGTGCCGAGCCCGCTCCACGCGCGGCCGCCCATGCGGCCAGATCGATGCGCGTCGCGCCAAAGTGCATGGTCACCGAGCTGCGCGTGCCGAACGTCCGCGATACGAGCAGCTTCCTTGGTTCCCTCCGCGATGATCTTCCCGTGATCGATGATGGCGATCCAGTCGCAGAGCCGCTCAGCCTCTTCCATGTAATGCGTGGTGTAGATGATCGTGGTGCCCTGGCTGCGCAGCGCTTCGACCATTTCGAAGATGCGATTGCGCGATTGCGGATCGACCCCGACGGTCGGCTCGTCCAGCAGCACCAGGCGCGGTCGATGGATGAGCCCGGCGGCCATGTTGAGCCGCCGCTTCATCCCGCCGGAAAGCGTCTTCACCGGCGAGCTGGCGCGATCGGCGAGCGCGGCCCAGTCGAGGCACCAGCCGATGGCTTCGCCCAGCAGCTTGCCGCGCAAACCCTCATAGTGTCCGAAGGCCTCAAGATTCTCGCGGCAGGTAAGCAGCGGATAAACGGCCAGCTCCTGCGGCACCCAGCCCAGGTCGGCGCGAGCTGCCGTCGAGCCCACCGGGTGCCCGAAGATGCTGACGCTGCCGGCATCCAGCCTCACGCGGCCCACAATGCTGCGAATCAGCGTCGACTTGCCTGCGCCGTTCGGACCAAGCAGCCCGAAACAAGCTCCGGGTTGAATCGAAAACGAAATGCCCGCAACCGCTGTAACGTCGCCGAAGCGCTTGACAACGCCTTCGACGCGGAGAGGCGTGGTGTCAGTCCGCGTCGATGGATCACGATTGTCAGGCATGCTTCAGGCAGGGCTCAGAGGTGTTGCGGAGCATCATAGCGGGTTCCGGCGGCTGCCAAATGAAAATCGGCCCGCGACCACCAGAGACCGCGAGCCAATCCGCGAAAAGACTTTCCTGTCTGTTGTCCCTGTTAAGCCTCTGCCGGCGGTGCCTGCGACGGTGCCGGCGGCCTTGGAGCGGCTGGCTTCTTCGGCACTTCCTTCTTGCCCGGCGCCAGAATGGCATGCAGCGTGTTGCCTTCCATGCGCGGCATAAACTCCACGATGCCGTTGTCGCCGATATCCATAATCAGCCGGTTGATGATCGCATATCCCAGCTCGCGGTGCGCCATCTGGCGCCCTTTGAAGCGCAGCGACGCCTTCACCTTGTCGCCATCCTGCAGAAAGCGGACGGCCTGGTTTTTGCGAGTCACATAGTCGTGATCGTCGATGGTCACCGAGAACTTGACTTCCTTGACCACGATCACCTTCTGCCGCTTGCGGGCGGCGCGGTCACTTTTTTCTTTTTCGTAGAGGAACTTACCGTAATCCTGGATGCGGCAAACGGGCGGAACAGCCGTGGGCGAAACTTCCACCAGGTCCAGACCGCGCTCGCGGGCGATCTTGAGCGCTTCAAACGGGGGGAGGATGCCGAGCTGCTCACCCTTTTCGTCGATCACGCGAATTTCGCGGGCGCGGATACGATCGTTGATACGGACGAACTGCTTCGCAGAACGCTTATCGATGGGTTTTTCTCCTGTGCGCGGACAAGAACCGCGCGGCAATTCAGTATACCAACCGCCTGCAACCTTTCGATGCAGAGCGGTTTTCCTGGGACACTCCGTTTTGGATAATCGACGTTTCGGCGGATTTCCCTGCTCGCGCCGAGGGGAATTTCTCTCGCCTAGTGTTGTTTAGTGCTGGCCCGGGCATCGAAGTCGTGCATCCGGCTGGCCTCAAAGGTGACGATCTTCCACTGGCCGAGGCGTCGCGTGTACACGCGCGTGTATCGATACTGCCCGCTGATGTCCGTAGCCCCGTTGGCTCCTTCCAGTTGCGCCTGCGACGTGACCACGGCGGTATCGCCATACACCCGCACCCGAGTATCGGTGATCTCCAGTTTCGTGATCCTGATCGTTCCTGCGCTGCGTTGGGCCAGCGCTTGCTGCTTGTTTTCGACAGTGCCATTGGAGGTGATGCCAACGTAGTCGTCGGCCAGCAGACGGCTCATTTCGCCGATGTTGTTGGTCACCGTGGCCTGCTGCCACTGCTGCTCCAGGGCCTCGATTTCCTTGTGGATCTCGCTCTTTTCGTGATGCGGCAGACCCCACCCGGCCGGACACGCGGTCAGCAGCAGCAGCGCCGCAATGGCCTGCGATACAGGAGATTTTGCGGGGGCCGGTCGGCGCGGCATGGTCGTAACGGATGTTAGCCCGTGTTCCGCGGATGAGTCAAAAAGGAAATAGCGAAGGCTCCGTTTTTGCTTCCGGAAGGTCATCATACGCAGGGAGGAGCGCGCCTGGTCATCGCAACGTGTCCCGGCACGTCCCCAATCCCTACCTTCTCAGACGCCCAAAACCCCGGGTTGATTGCATCGCGATTCAGGCAACCGACGTCAGGTTTTCCACCTGCCGGTCAAGCATCAGCTGGTACAGCCCTCCCACCACATACTCCTTGAAGTGGGGCGAGGCGCTGTGGGCTGCGCGCGCGCTCTGATCTTTATATTGCTCGTAGATCACAACCGTATCCGGCTCCCCGTCGACGGTGTGCGGCAGGTAATGGACGCAGCCCGGTTCTTTGCGGGCTGCCTCGGCCAGGGCAGTCAGAATCTCCGCCACCCGAGCCCGGTCGTCGCTGCGGAACTTCATTCGTACGGTAAAGCTGATCATCGTAAAGAACCGGCCCTTGCTGTGCTTGCTCCTGCGGTCTCGTCCCCGCCAATCCGCGCGAGCGCCTCGCGAAACTCGGGCATCTCGAGGGTCTGGTCGCGATCCGGGCCGGTTGAAACGATCCCGATCTTCGCGCCCGTTTCCTGCTCCATAAAACGCAGATACTCCTGCGCCGCCCTGGGAAGATCCTCGAAACGGCGTATGCCTTCCGTCGAAGTTCTCCATCCCTTCAGCCGAGTGTACACGGGCCGGATTGCATCAATGCCGCGGATATCGGCAGGCATCGTATCGAAGGGCTTGCCATCCAGTTCATACGCGGTGCACACCGGAATCCACTCCATCTCATCCAGCACATCGAGCTTGGTCACCACCAGCCACTCCGTGCCGTTGATCTGGTTGGAATAGCGCAGCAGCGGCAAATCGAGCCAGCCGCAGCGCCGTGGGCGCCCCGTGACCGCGCCAAATTCCTGCCCGCGCGCCCGCAGAACCTCGCCCGCTCCATCAAAAATCTCCGTCGGGAACGGTCCTTCGCCAACGCGCGTCACGTAGGCTTTGGTCACGCCAATCACCGTGCCAATGCGCGTCGGACCCACCCCTGTCCCGATCGACGCGCCGCCCGCCGCAGCCGACGATGAGGTCACAAACGGGTAAGTTCCGTGGTCGATGTCGAGCATGGTTCCCTGCGCGCCCTCAAACATCACGCTGTGCCCCTCATCGAGCGCCCGGTTCAGCAGCAGCGCCGTGTCCGTAACGAAGGGCCGCACCTTCTCCGCCGCCGCCGCGTACTCGTCGTACATCTGCGCCGGGTCCAGCGGCTCAGTCCCAAACAGTGCATGAGCAATCGCGTTCTTTTCGCGGCAGGCGTTCTCGATGTGCGTCTTCAGCAGGCTGGTGTTCAGCAAATCCACCACCCGCAGACCGTTGCGCGCCATCTTGTCTTCATACGCCGGACCAATCCCCCGGCTCGTTGTCCCGATCTTCTGCCGCCCCGGCGCGCTCTCCGCCGCCAGCTCGATCATCCGGTGGTACGGCAGGATCACCTGCGCCCGGTTCGACACAAACAGCCGGCTGTCGACGTCGATGCCCAGGTCGCGCAGGCGCCCCGTCTCCTTGAGGAACGCCATCGGATCCAGCACCACGCCATTCCCGATAACGCCACGGCACCCAGGCCGCAACACCCCGCACGGCACCAGCTGCAGAATGAACTTCTGGCCATTAATGATGACCGTGTGCCCCGCGTTGTGCCCGCCCGCGTAGCGCGCCACCACCGAGAAGCGCTCGCTGAGCACATCGACAATCTTTCCCTTGCCCTCGTCGCCCCACTGCGCGCCAACCACCACTGCCGACCTTGCCTGGGTCACCGGATCGCCTGCTTTCCTTCCCCGCCTGATTTCTGGCCGAACCACGCACACGTTCCCCATTACCTGCTGACCAAGCGAAAAATAACTGGAGTGACCGTGGGTGGGCCGGATGAATCAGTCCATCCGATTCCTCATCTTACTATCGCGGGCACGCCGCCCGAAAAATTACCCCAAAGCACCGCCTTCCGCCCGCTTCTGCGCCAGCCAAATCGAAGCTTCACCGCACGTCGGGTCCTCCGCCACATGCTCCACCACCGCGAAGCCCATCTGATCCAGCAGCGTTCCATATTCCTCCGGGTCGAGACTCCCGTGATAGAGCGGCTCGCCTTCGAATTCCGACAGCACCGAGCCATGCTGCGGCCCGCTCGTAAACATCAGCGCCGCTCCTGCCGCTGCATGCCGCTCGAAAACCGGAAACATCGTCTCCTGATCCTCCGGGCTCAGATGGAAAAAGCTGTGCCACGCGATGATGCCGGCAAATTGCCGCCCCAGATCGAGGGTCCGCATGTCCGCAACTACCCATTCCTGATCCGGAAACCGCTGCCGGCACAACTCAATCAGCGGCTCCGACGAATCGACGCCCGTCACCGCATATCCCTGGCGGATCAAATATCCGGATATAGGCAGCCCCGCGCCGCAACCCAGATCGAGAATCCCCGCCCCGGCCGGAACGAGCTCCAGAAAACGATCCAGCCATGGCCGCTCAAACAAACTTCCCGGACTCCGGATGCGATCCCACGCAGCCGCGTGCCGCTGATAAAGGCCGACAATGCGCTCCGACTCCGACGACATGGAATCACAATAGCCTGGGTCCGCGCTCAAGGACAGGTGAGCTGCGCCGTCCCTGAAATCGTGCAACCACCACCGCACGCGCTCAGCACATTGCATTCCGGGCGCGCCGGCGTGCCCAGCGGCGGATCGTAGGCAAATACCGTAAACGTTCCCTTCGCGCCGCTCGCGCACTGGGCCATGCCGCTGGAGGAGACTGTCACCTCGGTAGTCGTCTGTTCATTCACAGTGTTGCCCGACACCTGCTCGACACACGCTCCCCAGTAGGCCGACTGTGGCGTCACCGTCGCCGGAGATCCGCTCCAGTACCCCGTCGCCGTGAACTGCACAGCCTGCCCCTGCGCGGTTGCCGTCGCAGGCGCGATGGTGATCGACTGCAGCTGATGGCCCGACATGGGGTCGCCTGCTCCGCAGCCCCACAGAGGAACCATCGCCACGGCAAACGCTGCGACCACCACCCGTCGCGCCAGCCCAATATTCCTCATGGCCCGCACCTCCTGAATCTGCCCAATAGACTGCCACCATTCGACCTTTGTTGCTTATGATGGCACCAAATTGTGGCCCCGTCCGCAGTACCCACACTGCCGCCCTTTTTTCCACCCGCCCGAACCTGCGATACTCAAGCGTTCATGACCAGCGTATGCATCCGGTGCGGCGGTATGGGAGTGCGGATCATTCCTCTCCCCGGCGGCGGCAACAAAATCGAGAGCTGCGCGTGCCAGACAGAGCAGCGCATATCGCGCCTGCTCCATCGCGCCGCCATTCCTGCCCGCTACACCCACTGCGACCTCGAAAGCTACGACCCCGGCTTTCCCGGCGCCGATCATTCTCTCGCCGCAGCCCAACTCGTGGCTCGCCGTTTTGTCGATGGCTACCCCGTCACCACTGAAGGCCGCGGCCTGCTCCTCACCGGCTCCATCGGCGTTGGCAAAACTCATCTCGCCGTCGGCATCCTCCAGGCGCTCATCGTCAGAGAAAGGCGTCCACGGCCTTTTCTGCGACTACCGCGAGCTCCTCAAGCAGATCCAGAACTCCTACAACCCCCAGGTCGCCACCACGGAAATGGAAATCCTGCGCCCCGTCTTCGATGCCGAGGTTCTCGTTCTGGACGAGCTGGGCGCCGCCAAACCCACCGACTGGGTTTGGGACACGGTCGCCCTCGTCCTGAACACGCGCTACAACGACAAGCGCACCACCATCATCACCACCAACTACGCTGACCTGCCTCCAGGCGGCGCTCTCGCCGGAACCAACGGCGCCAGCCGCGCCCTCCGCGACGAAACCCTCGGCGACCGCATCGGCGAACGCATGCGTTCCCGTCTTGCGGAAATGTGCGTCGTCATCAAAATGGAAGGCCAGGACTTCCGCCAAACCGTAGGCCGAGCCCGCTTCGGCTGATCTCGCGTCACTTCCGCGGCACCTTTTCCCCAGGAACACCCCGATAGCGAAGGGGCCACGCTCCGTCCCGCTTTTGTATCAGGGCACGACTTCAGTCGTGCCGCAACGCCCACATTAGAGAGTGGGCTTTAGCCCCTGCGCCTTTGCCTTCCTCAAAGATTCGAGGCACCACCGATACTCCTCTCCTGCCTTCACCAAACCTGCCCGCACTGGATTCTCTTCGATGTATCCCCGATGGTCTTCGAAACTCTCCTCCCCTTCCACCCGAACCTCGGAAAAGCCGCGTTGCCAGACTTCCCCGGCGTAACCCAACTCTTTCTTGAGGCGATACGAAAACCCACCCTTAATAAATTGGACAGCCCTTTCAATCGAAATGTTCTTATCAACGCTGAGAAGCAAGTGCACATGGTCCGGCATCACGACAAAATCGTGAACATCAAACCTGCCAGCTTTGACGTACGACCGCAGAGTATCGACAAACAGACCCGCGAATCGATCAGACTGCAACAACCGCTTCCCCTGGCTCGTTTTGGTGGTAACGAAAAAGGTCCGCTTGTACCGTGGAGCGTCTTTGCGGTCGGATTTTCTCGCAGGAACAGCCATAGCAGTGGCTAAAGCCCTGCTTGTTTTTAGCGCGTGCGCGGCATGACTGAAGTCATGCCCTGATACAAAAGCGAGTCTCGGGGCACACGAAGGTCACGCGGTTCTTGCCGGCGCCAGGGGATTCATCCAGGCGTGACTCGCAATGAAACTCACTGAGCATGTTTTTTGACAGCTGCGCCACGCCACGCTCCGCGCCAGCCGCTTTTGTATCAGGGCACGACTCAAGCGTCCATTGAAACAACCAGCTTCCTCCTTTTTCAATTGCCACGATTGCCACAATTGACAGGTTGGAAAGGCAAATCCCGCTCCGCCCGCGAGAGGCATACACCATCCACTACCATCAGGCGCCTGTCACCCCGACGTTGAGCCCCGCGAGACGGAAGAGCCTGGCCTGAGCAAGTTGCGAGCGAAGCGAGCTGCGCGCCGAACGGCATCCGGCGTTGCTTTTCTGCTCCGGCTCCTGAACCTCCGTATAGCGGTCATCCGGCAATACCTTTCAGAATTGGTGGCGTTTCCTCGCGAGCGAGGAGACGCCAGGGCGTGAGGGCGGGCAGCCGGGGTCCTGGCGAAACACCGTTTCGCCGGGGTGGCTGTGCAGGCTAAGAGAACCGGGACCCCAAACCCTGACACCGCTGCCCGCGGATCTAATCCCTAAACTCTAAACTCTCACCCTCGAATCCGTGCGCGAAGCGCCTCCGCCTGGACGGCCAGTCCTGTCAAGTTTCCACCACTTCACCGAAGTAACAAACCCTCATTCCACGCCACTTACAAGCCATCAAAGTTGGCGCGATTTCCCTCTCAATCTGATATTCTGAACTTATAGATAGAAAAAGAAAAAAGGCCGCCTCGCGCGGTCTTTTCCTTTTTGGCCTCTTCGCTTTGAACGAACAACTGGGGACCGGCAGCCTGAGAACCGAACGCTGAGAACTGTCCTTTTTTTCAATCACCTGGAGAAGAGGCCAAACGAAGTGATCTGTTTTCAAATACATGGAATCAGGGTCGCGGCTAACGTCTTTATTTTCCACACTTGCGCAAAAAAGGGGGGAGGGGTGCCGGGCAAAACGGGTACGAGATCTATAAAGACCGCCGAGAGCGCCTGGTTCCGAGCGGCTGCGTCGTCCGAAACCCTGAGAACGAACCACTGAGAACTTGAGAACTGACTAAGGATTGGGGACTGAGAACTGAACGCTGAGAACTGAACGCTGAGAACTGTCCTTTTTTCAATCACTTAGAGAAGAGGCCAAACGAAGTGATCTGTTTTCAAATACATGGAATCAGGGTCGCGGCTAACGTCTTTATTTTCCACACTTGCACAAAAAAGGGGGGAGGGGTGCCGGGCAAAACGGGTACGAGATCTGTAAAGACCGCCGAGAGCGCCTGGTTCGAGCGGTTGGGCGCCAGTCCTCAGTTGTTCGTTCTCGCTTGTTCCGTTCTCAGCAACTGAAGACTGGAGACTGAGAACTGACGGGTTCCATCGTTTCGATTCCTGGCGCATCCTTGTTAATGGAGCGCCGAACCTCCAGGGAGGGACTGCAATGGCCACTGAAGTGACGCATCACCGTCCACGCGTCATCATCATCGGTGCGGGCTTCGCCGGAACCAACGCCGCCAAAGCGCTGGCCAATCTGCCCATCGACGTCACCGTGGTCGACCGCAGCAATCACTTCACCTTCCAGCCGCTGCTCTACCAGGTGGGTCTCGCCGTGCTCTCGCCGGCCGATATCGCCTCGCCCATCCGCACCATCCTGCGCCACAACTCCAACACCGAAGTCCTCATGGACGAGGCCATCGGCTTCGACCTCGACCACCGTCAGGTCCACTTCCGCAGTGGCGCGGACATGACGTACGACTACCTGATGCTGGCTACCGGCGCAACCCATTCTTACTTCGGCCACGATCAGTGGGAGCCGCTCGCGCCCGGCCTGAAGACCATCGAAGATGCCATCGAGATTCGCCGCCGCATTCTGCTCGCGTTCGAGCTCGCCGAGCGCGAAATGCTCGAAACCGGTTCGCACCCTCCGCTCAACTTCGTCATCATCGGCGGCGGCCCAACCGGCGTCGAACTCGCCGGAGCCATCTGCGACATCACCCGCCGCTTCATGACCCACGACTTCCGCCACATCGACCCGGCGAAATCGCGCGTGATCCTCATCGAAGGCTCGAAGCACGTGCTGTCTGCTTACCCTGAAGATCTGTCCGTCAAGGCCGAAGAACAGCTCAAAGCCCTGGGCGTCGAAGTGCACACCGGCCTGGCCGTTACCGATGTTCAGCCCGGTTATGTTGTCGCCGGCAATGAGCGGATTCCGACCGCCGTAACGCTGTGGGCTGCCGGTGTCGCCGCTTCGCCGCTGGGCAAAATGCTGGGCGCAAAAACCGACAAGCGCGGCTGCGTCTTCGTCAACGCAACCCTCGAACCCGGAAGGTCATCCGGAAATCTTCATCTGCGGCGACCTCGCCCACTTCGAACAGAATGGCCATCAGGTTCCCGGCGTCGCGCAGCCGGCCATCCAGATGGGCGATCACGTCGCGCGCATGATCGAGGCCGACCTCAACCATCAGCCGCCGCAAGCCGTTTCACTATTTCGACAAGGGCGACATGGCCACCATCGGCCGGCTCGCGGCCGTCGCCAAAGTCGAGTGGCCGTTCAAAGCGCACTGGAGCGGCTTCATCGCGTGGGCCGCCTGGCTGGTGGTCCACATCTATTTCCTCATCGGCTTCCGCAATCGCCTCGCCGTTCTCTCGCAGTGGGTCTGGAGCTACTTCACCTTCACCTACGGCGTTCGCCTCATCTACGGCAGCCAGTCATTACCGGGATGGACCGACAAGAATGGAGTTGAAACGCATCCGGCTGCGAATCCTCTGGATCCCACAGCTCCTGGCACGCACGCCCAGCAGCCGGAAAAGCCGGCGGCTGCCGACTAAAGCCGCTGTTGATCCGATTCCCGGTGCGCCGGTCGGCTCAATAGATTCCAGCTTCGCCTTCGGGTCGCGTCTTCCAGCGACGATGCACCCATAACCACTGATCCGGATACCGGCGCACAAACGTCTCGATCGCAGCTGTAAAGCGTGCCGTGTTTTCCAGAGTGTCGCCCTCGTCATCGCCGCTGTTCACGACCGGTATCTCAGGGCCGAAATGCAAAACGTACTTCTTCTCTGCCGGTTCCCATACCAGAAATCCCGGCAGAACCGCAGCGCCTGTATGGAGCGCCACTCGCGCCAGCCCAGAAGCAGTGCAGGCCTCAACACCGAAGAACGGCACAAACACTCCTTGCGGCGGAGTCATATTCGTGTCCATCAGGATGCCGACCGTCTCGCCTTTCTTCATCGCCAGCAACAACCCGCGCGCAAAGTCGTCTTTGTGAACCACACGGTTGCCGTGCAGACACCGAATTTCATTCACCATCCGATCCACACGCGCGTTATCCAGCCGCCGGATCACCATCGTCATCGGATGACCCATGAGCGAATGCCAGAAGCTGGACAGCTCCCACGCGCCCAAGTGGCCGGTGACGATCAGCACGCCATTGCCGCGATCGCGCGCCGCTAAATAATGCTCCAGTCCTTCGTAACGAATGAGGTCGCGCGTGTTCTCGCGCGTGTATCGCCGCATCCGGCAGAACTCGCCCAGTTGCCAGCCCAGGTGGCGATAGACACCGCGCAGAATCGTTCGGCGCTCCGAAGCGTCCATTTCCGGGTACGCCAGCTCCAGGTTGCACATGCCTGTCCGTCGCAGTCCGGGCAACACAAACCAGGCCAAGGCTCCGATCGCCGCGCCCGCAGCGCGCGCCAGGCCGCGCGGCAGCGCTCCAATCCCATTGAGCAGTGTCGCGGCAAATGCATATTCCAGAGCTTCTCGCATCGAAGACGAAAAGTCAGTCTAAATGGCCCTGGCAAATAAGAAAGGACGCGAAGGCATTTCGCCTTCGCGTCCCGCATTCCTGAACCGCGCTGCTACTGCGCTTCGTGAAAATACTTCGCGACCGTCCGCACAAATGGGCGCGCATCGGGTGGCACCGGCACGTCGCCCCGAAGCACGTTCTCAAACGTCTCCGGCGCGCCGTAGAACGCATCTGTGTCAGCGTGATTCTGGCTCACCGCCGCACCACTCAGGTCGACACCTGCGAACAGCCCCTTGCTGCGCGACCAGGTCAGCAGCTCCGACTGCAGCCTCCAGTTCGTCGAGGCCTGCGCGTCGCGGCCCACAGGACCGGCGGCCGCCGACGCATCTGCGCCGATCTTGAACTTGCTGTGCAGCAGGTCCTGGAAGCCCTTGTCGTTCACTGCGACCAGCACCAGGTCCGTTCCCTGACCGCCGATCTGGAATCCCCAGGATCCGCCCTCCATCCGGATGAATACCGGGGCGCTCCAGCCACGGGCTGTGTGGCACGTGACCACACCCTGACCGTACTCAGCGCCGAAAATGAACGCACCTTTCAGCATGCCCGGCACAACTCCCACGCACGTTGCCTGGCGCAGGATCGAGTCGGGAATCTGCTTGTCCGGCGTCGCCATGATCTGGTTCAGAACGTCTCGCGCCGCGTCGAGCCGCGCATCAATCTTTGACTTGTCCTGGGCGAATGTCGGAGCTGCCAGGACGAAAGCGCACAATAGAACCACAAACCTTTTCATTTCTGTTATTTCTCCCGTAAGAAAGATGTTCTAAGCAGCCCAGGCTATAGTACCGCAACTCCATGAACCGCAGGCGACGTCGGCAGATTTCCTTGTGTCAGGCGCAACAACCCGGCACGCTCTGCCACAACCCATGGCGGTCCGAACCTTCTGGAACACAGCCGGTTACGCCCTTATAGATGCGCTCCGCGCCGGACAGGTTGAGGAGGAAACGCCGAAAGTGCCGATAATGCGTGGTGAAAATAGAGCTATGAGGTGATGCGATTGTTGAGGAACTGTCCACAATCAACGAAATTAACTAATCTTAGCGATGACCGGCCAGAGACGACCCATCACGGCTTGGCGCACTTTGGTTCGGCGAAAAAAGGCGAAAAAATTGGGGCTGCGATGCAGTCACCTGCGCTCATCAGCCCCGTTCCCCAGATCTGCGTTGTAAGTGTCCCTAGTCTTACCGAGCGGCCCCTGGTTACGCAAGATAACCGTTGTAGGCCCAACTTAAGTAATCAGGTCCAGTCCCCTGTTCACCATCCGGTAACCGCGCCGCGACCACCGCGCAATGTTCCCCGATGCTGGCCGGGCAGACCGGCATGACGCCTGTAGAGGGATGCCGCCTGGTATACTGGACCAGCCACCTCGCCCATAAATGGCCAACGTCGTAATCGTCTCCAGCCTGGATTCCTCGACATTCGATCCGTTTGCCCACAGTTCGACGTTGCTGCTTCGCCATAGCGCTCAGATCGATGCCTTTGGGGTTCATCACCTCATCGAAGACCCTGAGGCGGCCGACATCATTCTCTTCGGAGAACAAGGCGAGTGTGGCATGTTCGCCGAGTGTGTTCGCGCTCATCCCTTCTACCGCCGTTTCCCTGACAAATGCTTCATCTTCGACATCCCGGACACGGTCTGTCCGGTATTGCCCGGCCTCTATTCATCGTTGACGCGGAGCCAGTATCGGCCCGACCATACCCGCACCGGCTTCTGGCTTCTCGTGACCGAAAATGCCTTCATCCAGCATCGGCCCCTCACCGGAAACGAACCGTACCTCGCCTGTTTCCTCGGTGCCAGCAATTCACATCCCATTCGCCGCAGCCTGTTTGAGCTCCGAAGCGACAGAATTCTTATGGAGGACACCTCAAAGCGCAGGGACATTCTCACCGATTTCGAAACTCCCGCGCTGCGCGCGCAATTCTGGTCTGCCTACGCCGATTCAATGGCCAGCGCGCTCTTCAGCCTTTGCCCCCGCGGCGCCGGTGCCGGCAGCGTCCGCCTGTTTGAGTCGATGAAGATGGGCCGCGCCTGCGTCATCATCTCCGATGCATGGCAGCCGAACGATGGCGTGGACTGGGATTCCTTCTCCATCCAGGTCGCGGAAAAGGATATCTCCGCGATTCCCGGGATTCTTGAGCAGCATGCAGGCCGCGCGGCGGAGATGGGCCTCCGAGCCAGAAGTGAGTGGGAAAAGTGGTTCTCCGAGAAAGTCCGCTTCCACCGCGTCGTCGAACTCTGTCTCGATATCCGACAAAACCGCCGCTTCTCCGGTCCCCTGCGCCGTCTCTTCGATCAGCGGCATATTCTGCTGCACCCCCGTCTTTTTCTCCGTAGCAGGAAGATTCTGTATCGAAAGCACCACCGCATTTTCTGGTAGAACCTCTACTTCTGCATCGCTGCTAATATGAAAGAGTGAGCGAGCTTGCTGGTCATCGACGACGGCGCAGTGAAGTCGGTGCTCATGAGAGCGACGACTGAGATATAAGTGCCCGGGCTCTTATAACCGAGACTCATTAATTATGAATTACAACGTTTTATTGAAACGGAAACAATGCACCGTAACCACAACGGTAAGGTTGTTAGTCAATGATGCCGAGATTATTGATAGCCCTGCCCGCTGACCATCCAAAACTACATTCTTTGCAGGCAGTCCTTGAAGGCACAGAAGCATCCTCCGGCACAAACGGTTCTTTCATTAGAGCGGCACACCTGCTTAGCTC
This sequence comes from uncultured Acidobacteriaceae bacterium, assembly GCA_963788905.1. Lineage (GTDB taxonomy): Bacteria > Acidobacteriota > Terriglobia > Terriglobales > Acidobacteriaceae > Palsa-343. The sequence goes on along the minus strand of CAWBIO010000004.1, from coordinate 174,233 downwards.
CAATGGCTATGCCTTAACTGTAAGTGGACATGTGGATGCAGGCGCCAGCACCATCGATGTCCGCAGGCATGAGCACGTCCGTCCCGAGGATTATGACCTGCTCATCGCACATCAGTCACATTGGCAATCAGACCTGGGCCAATACACTTTCGGCCGATCTGCCATTGCAAAATCCATTCTCTGGCTTCAAAACCATTCCAGTTGGCGAGCGTTGGCGTCTTTCCTGCGAGCTGGAGGTCTGCGATCCATTTGTGTTAGTCGGAATCATGGAAATTTCTACAGGGCGATCAGGGGCTTTCCAGAAAAGATGAGCATTATCTACAACCTCAGCGCTCCCTCGTTCTACCCAGAACCCGATGAACCCGCTATAAAGGGCCGGCTGCTGTTCATTGGAGCTATCACTCCGACCAAGGGATTTTCTGAACTGATGGCCATCTGGTCGCTTTTGGCGCAACGACAAATCCCTTTGTCCCTTGCCGTGGCTGGATCCATCTCTTTGCATCGCGACCAGGTGAATAATCCGGCCGAAATGCGGCTTGGGATCGCTGAACCGGATTTCGAACGTAACGCGATTATTCCCTGGCTCAATAGTCTTCCCGAAAAATATAAGCCACTCTTCCTGGGGGCACTCGCGCCCGCTGACTTAAGACGCGAGATTGCTCGCGCGGAGGCGGTGATCGTTAATCCCTCCTGGTCTGTCATCGAAACCTTTTGTTGCTCTGCCGTTGAAGCGCAGATCTGTTCCAGACCGGTCTTTTCCGTAGCCAGAGGAGGATTGCTGGAGACGGTTTACAGGGGTGGTCTTTCTACACTCTCTGAGAGTCCTGAACCGGCCGCGCTTGCGAGGCTCATCCAAGCTGGATTCTCAGCCCCGGAGCGACTGCGCGAGCAGGGCGCAGACGCACGACAGTTTTGTGTCTCCCGTTTTGCCGATGAGAGGATATTTCGACAATGGGATGCGACACTCAACGGTAATCGGAACGAACTGAGCCCTGGATGGTTTGGCCCGTCACCTCGGGACTGGATTCTCGACGGTTTACGCCTGAGTGGTACGTCAGAAGTTTTCGAACGTGCCTTCTTGAAGCACTGAGGGTCTGCCCCGTTCTGGCGGCGCCGATTGACAAGCCCGGTTTGAAACGCGGCTCTGGCCCCGCGTTAATTGCCTGGAACTCAGATCGCGGCGCGAACCATAGATTCCAGAACGGGTAGCTTTTGAACGGAAGCAGCTACAAAATTTGCATAGGTGGGGAACTCCCCATAACGCGGATAATTGAAAGGATGCAAACCCGTTGATCTCAAAAGGAACACTCTAAACCCGTATTTCTCCAAGAACGATATGGCTGCGAACAAAGTGCTACCGGCGTACGCCCATGCAACGCTGTATTCGAACTGGATGATTCCTATGCGCGCCTCAGCCAGTGTGCGCTCCGCCCCACGTAGTACATGAAGGTCGTAACCCTCCGTATCCACCTTGAGAATGTCGACATAGCTGAATCCGACGTTCGCGACTTCTTCGTCGATTGTTGTCACCTGCACACTGCGTTCCGTAGAGCCAGGTCTGCTGACTGAATTCAACAGCGACGATGTTTCTCCTGCATCATCTTCCTCATGGAAGATCGCTTCTCCAGGATGATCGGCAACGGCCGCCCGAATCAGCTGAATATCCGGCTGATCCCCGAAGCGTCTCACTAAACGGCGAATAGCGCTGGAGGATGGCTCAATCAGCACTCCACGCACGTCGCTTTTAGCCGCATTCAGAAAATGGCCTGTCCAGTCTCCGACATTCGCTCCGACATCAATGAAGGTGGAACACACTGGCGCAACGAGTTGGATCAGTTGCAATTCGCCGTTGCGGTCAGCGCGACATCCCTCTCCCAAATAACGCCCGATCACACTGTCACATTGATTACGAAGTTTGACAGCAAAGGCAACAGCAACCCGGGAGCGGGCCACCAGAACGTGGATTCTCCCGGCGATGGAATATACCCACTTGGGCACCTTCATCCCTGTCCTTGTTCCTCCCGCTTCGAAACGATGGGTGTTGCGTGTAATTATGCGAAGCAAATAGGCCCCCAAATTGGTCCGCCACGGGCAAACGGAGGGGCTGGAGTTATGGTCCCCCTTATACTGCCGGCCACGTCCTAGAGCGAGGTCCCGATAGTGTCACTGGGGAAGATTCTCAACTCCGCAGCGCAGGCATGACCGCTCTTCGCCCTCTGTTGAGCGCTCCTCGGGCAAAACGCTTCAAGTCATTGCGATCCTGATCCTCCATGAATACAAAATAGGCGAGGAGGAAATAGACGGCGCAAAAAGCAAAACCTTCCATCACGAATCCGCCAAAACGATGGATGCGGACGTGCACGAAAGAGTGAACGGCGAATCCGGCGGTCGACGCTGCGGTCAGCGGAACGGCCGATCTCAGCGCCCAGCCGGCAAGGAGTCGTGCCACATGCAGATCGAGGTACCGGCCGATTCTGTGCAACAACATCACGACCTGCGGGGCGAGGACGAGAACGAGAGCGACTGTGATTCCGCCCAGACCGATGGTCCGGCCCAAGTACAGCCCCAGTCCGAAGTTTGCAATCCCCTGCAGGATGCAGCTAACGGCCAGGAATCGCACCCAGCCAAATATCACCGTGTACTGCACCGCGATCCCCTGCAACCCATTAACCACACAGTACAGACTGAGCGCCACGGTCAGCATGGTTCCTGCATACTGCTGAGGGCCAACCCAGGCAGTCACCATGTCCCGGTTGAACAGCAAGACGCCTACTGCCAGCGGAAGCGTCATCATTAACATCACGCGCATGAGCCGCACGAAAGTTTGGCGGACGCGTTCCAGATCTCCCCGCCCAAACAACTCGTTGAGGGCGGGCATCGTGCTACCGTTCATCCGGTTCAGGAGGTTGTACACGGCCAGCGTCGGCATTTGCGTCGTATAGAAACTGCTTGCGGCACCCGCCCCATGGGTCATGCCGGCCAGCGAATTGCCGGAGCTGAACATGAGATTGCTGCCTACGTTGAAAACCGCGGTATGCCCGCCGAAGGTCAGCATTTCCTTCAGCAAAGCTTTATCTGGAAAACCCCATGTTGGCATCAGATGTGGATTCATTTTTTTGAAGCGGAGCCAGTGTAGGACCGAGATGACGACTTCGCCTGTCGTGCCAGCCAAGATCAGGCCAAACAACCCGGCGCCCATCAGCACATAAGCCAGTGACGCAAGCGCGCGCACCGTCATTCCCAGCGCGGAGATCAGGTTCGCGGCCGCAATGTCCTGCGTGGCCACCAGGGCGTTGTTGTAAGGCTCTTAGTGGGGGTCGTACAACCAGCGTCCAGACGACAAGCACGTAAAGAGCGTGCCTCGCCTGAAGAGCAATCGCCGGCGAAAGATGAAACATGCGTCCAACAAAGGCACTAAAGATCAGTGTCAGGACAACAAATGCCGCGTTGATGACCCAGTACACGCTGCGCGCTGTGGTGAAAATGACTCGAAATCGCGCCCCTCCGTCATCCAGACCCATCGCTTGTGCCAGGAAATCGCTCCAACGACCAATTACCGACCACATCAATGATTGCCAACAAGCCGAGCGTCTGCATGATCGCTGCGAATGCCCCTAACGTTTCACGACCGGCCACTTTCAGGACGATGGGCGCCAGCAGGACCTGCAGCAGCATCTGCGCGCAGAATTGCACGACAGATGCGGCAAACCCCTTAGCGGCCTTGGCACTGCGGCTCATTTATTCACTCCGCATTTCCACTTTCCATCACCGTCAGGATGATATAGTTCAAAGAACCAGCACCGAACTCAACCTCGGCCGGCCTTATCGACTCCTGCTCCGGCTAATTGACGCTGAACCATTCGCTAACTTCTCGGTAGATATCCGCATCGTCTTCGTGGAGACACAGCACATCCAGATTGCAGATTCCTCCGGCGACACGTTTCTGAGAACGTCGCAATAAATATAAATTTAGATGTTTCAGAATATCTCGCGAAGTAGTGGAGACGATACGAAATCCAGCGTCGTCCCATACTACAAAGTAGATATACCCAATCTCCCCGAGTTCATCGAAGAGCGCGCTTGCGTCCTTCTCGTCCCCCTCATTCCTGATCTGGTTTTCAAACAGGACGGCTGGATGCTCCACTTTCAACCAGTCAAGACTGCTCCTTAGTATTTCAACGTCAAAGCCGTCCGTATCGATTTTTACAAAACCCACATTGCTGCCCGCAATATCTTCGAGCCGCTGAGTCTCAATTTGGGTGCCCGAATTCGCCTCTTCCTGAAAATGTGCGGTCCCTCCCCAGTGTTGTAAATTGCCTCGCGTACTCCGTCCGGACGCGACCATTGCCCTTTTGAGCACCAGTTCGTTGGTGAACTGCCTGGCGTTTTGGGTGAGAATCCCAAAAAAATAGTCACTGGCTTCCACCAAAATCAGCTTGTTGTGCACATAATTCGCAATAATTGCGGCCGTATCTCCAATGTTGGCCCCTACATCGACAATTGAGGCGTCGGGGCGCTTGGCCGCGACAAATTTCGCCGTAATCCCTATGCACAAATCCCTGTATGGTTGCTGCTTCCGAAGCTTCACAAGCAGATGGTCCTTCGGGATTTGCAGTTCATAAGAACCGCAACGGATTGTGGTCAGCCCCTGGCGGAAATAACTCACGTTTCCGTGGCGTCTGTGCCAAAGTCTGAGGTATTCATAGATTGGCTCTGGCAGTCTTGAAGCAGCTTTCCTCAAAAGCTCTCTCACGCTGAGCTCCCGAATTTCGCCTTCACGCTCGAGGCCAGACGCCTCGTACGGGCCGCAGCAACAAAAGACCAGTGCCGCGTCATTTCCATTTGCAACCGCATCCGACGTCCCTGGTAGTGCCTTATCCGTGCTTCGAAAAACATCTGTTCGATTTGTCTGCGCATTCCCCCTGAGCCCGCCACACCCTTCCAGCTCTTCGGCACTGCTTCCTCGCTGGCTAAACCGATCAGAGGTTCGGCAATATAGGCCACGTCGTATTCTTCCGCCAGCCGCATCCACATATCGACGTCGGCCACAAACCCGAAGCGCGGCTCAAACAATCCGGTTTTGAGGTAGGCTGTGCGTCGCCCCATAACCGTTCCCCATACCGGTGAGTCGAACATCCAGCGGCGGAAGTAGATTTGCTCCAGCAACACATGACCCGGCACACACGGCGCCAGAGGCTCCCGGTAAATTCGCACCGTCTCACCTTTACTGTCGACATCCCGATAAGCATTGAATACGAAGGCTGCCCGCGGATGCGCATCCAGCGCTGCACTCCACTTCTCAAGCAGCGTGGGCTCGTAAATGTCGCCGTCATGCAGATTGGCCACATATTCGCCCGTCGACGCGAGAATTCCCTCATTCAGATTCCCCGGCATTCCCACGTTTTTCTGCGTTCTTCGATAGTGCACGCGCGGGTCGCTTTTCTCCCAGAAATGGCCTACCGTCTCTGTTTCGTCCGGCGAGCAGTCATCCTGGATCAGCAGTTCGAAGTCCTGGAAGGTCTGCCCGAGAATGCTCTCGATGGTCTCGCCCAGAATGTGCGCCCGCCGGTAGGTCGTCAATACCACACTGACCTTTGGAGCCTGCACCGGGATTTCGGCAGACGCCCCCGGCGCGGGCTTCGTTTCAACCATACCTAAACCATGTTTCTGATTCGGCAAAGACATTTACGCAGTCTCAGTTCCACGTCCAGCTGTCAGACGCATCGCTTTTGACAGGATTGGCGTGTTTTTTCCTAGGTCCCAACCTGCCCGAGACGCTCAGCCTGCTGTGATTAATCAGACGAGCCATCGTGATGCCAACTCCCGAACGGTCTGCGCCAGGCTGAATCCTCTCGCGTGAAAATCACGTCTGTGTGGGAAAGCACGCCATCTTCCTGACGCCTGATTTGGCCGCAAAAATCGTAAACCACAAAACCACGTTCCTTCATGAATGCGACCACATCGGCAAACACAGGTGACCCTGTGTTGTACTCCACCAGGGCACACTCCGCGATGATCACGTCAGTCTTCGCCAGAACTTCATTTCCGCCGCGAAGCACCTCGAGTTCATAACCCTGAACGTCCAGCTTTAACAACACTGGTCTTCTGAGTTCATCGCCAAGCAGCATGTCCAGGGTGGTCATCGGTAACTGGATCTGTTTTCTTTCGAATTGGGTCCGCTCCGACAGTACCGAGGATCCTGTTCCCATCTGATAGAACGTCACGCCATCGCGCGGCTGTGCGCCCAGCAGAGTGATCGAGTACCTGCAATCGGGCAGAGTGGCGCATAGGGCCTTAAGCGCATCGACATTGGCCGGGTCCGCATCCACCAAAAAATAGCTGGAGTCGGGAAATACCTCGCGGCTCTCGATGGTCCAGTCTCCCCGATTCGCCCCCACATCGATAATGAAGCCGGGATGGAAACCGTTTGCGCGAAGAAGTGAAAGCCCAACGCGGAAAGTCGCAATCCCTATCGAACGCTGGTCCTCTGTTGCGGCCTGGCGAATAACGGCCAGCGCCCACGAAACTCGCTTATTCTTTGGCAAAAAGCCCCAGGCAGCGCGAACACCTTGCTTGAAAACTGATCTAATCGCCATTTCGTCTTAGCATTTCGATTACGTCCACCCTTCCTGCGTGTCGAAGAATCGTTTACATCTTGTACTTCCCTAAATCTTCGTCGCCCAGGTTTTCCAGCCACCGGCGCACCTCCTGTTCGGTGGGCTGCGTCTCAGCCGCGCTGGGCAGCACCTTGGCCGCCTGCAGCACTTCTTCGGCAACAAAGATCGGGCAGTCCGAACGCAGCGCCAGCGCCAGCGCATCCGACGGCCGCGCATCGATCGAGACGATCTCTCCGTTCTGCTCCACCCAGATCACCGCATAGAACGTATCGCCGCGCAGCTCCGACACCACCACGCGCTGCACCTGCGCGTTCAGGCCCATCACCACGTTCTTCAGCAGATCGTGGGTCAGCGGGCGCGCCGTTGTCGCCTTCTCCACTTCCATCTGGATGGCGTTGGCCTCATAGAGCCCCACCCATATGGGCAGCACCGCCTCGCTCTTCGGATCCTTCAGGATCACGACCGGCATATTCGTCGACGGATCGACCATCAGGCCACGGATTTTCATCTCTACGTCCATCGCGTCCCCCGCTACTGAACCGCCTCACCCACAAGACTGTTCGGAAATGCTTTTGTCACAAGCACGGATACATATGTTCCCGGCGCCGGCGCAATCCCGTGTGCGGTAGTAAAGTTCAGCGTCTTGTTCTGCGTCGTCCTCCCCACCACCTGTCCACGCGCGGGATTCATTCCCTCCACCATCGTCTCCACTACCTGGCCCACATGCCTCTCGTAATTCGCCCGCTGAATTTCGCGCTGCCTGTCGAGCAGCACCTGCAGCCGCTTCGCCTTCTCTCCATCCGGGATCGAGTCCGGCATCGACAGCGAGGGTGTATTCGGCCGCGGCGAATACTTGAAGGCAAACACGCCGTCGTACTGAACCTCATCGAGCAACGTCAGCGTCTCCTCAAAATCCTCCGCAGTCTCGCCCGGAAATCCCGCAATCACATCCGTCGTCATGCTGATCGTCCGCTTCGCGCCCCTGATCCATGCGATGCGCTCCAGGTACCACTCACGCGTGTACTCACGCGCCATCACGCGCAATACCTTCGATGATCCACTCTGCACCGGCAGATGCACGTGGTCGCACAGCGATGGCACCGCGTCGATCGCTTCCACAATGTCTCGCGTAAAGTCCCTGGGATGCGAAGTCGTGAACCGTACCCTCCGGATGCCTGGAACCTCTCCCACGCCCGCGAGCAGCTCGGCGAACGTGCGCTTTCCATCCGGGTCGCGATACGAATTCACGTTCTGCCCCAGCAACTGGATCTCCGTGTAGCCCGCATCGGCCATCCTTCTGGCCTCGGCCAGCACGCTCTCCGACCGCCGGCTCCGCTCCTTGCCGCGCGTGTATGGCACCACGCAATACGCGCAAAACTTGTCGCAGCCCTCGATGATCGTGATGTACCCGCGATGCGGATTCGACCGCGCTGTGAACTCCGTCTCGAACGTCTCATCCGTCTGCCGGTCATCGAGTCCGGTTACCCGTGTTGCGCCCTGTTCAATCTGCACCAGCATCTCCGGCAACCGCCGGTACGACGCCGACCCCGACACCAGCGACACAAACGGCGCACGCTCGAAGATGCGCTCGCCTTCCTGCTGCGCAACGCAGCCCAGCACGCCAAACCGTTTGCCCTGGCGGTAAAGCGCCTTGTAGTCGTTCAGCCGATGGAAAACCTTCTGCTCCGCCTTGTCGCGAATCGAGCAGGTGTTGTACAGGATCAGGTCGGCGGCTTCTTCTGTCTCCACGCGGGCATACCCCTGCTGCTCCAGCGTGCCAATGACTTTCTCCGAGTCATGCACGTTCATCTGGCAGCCAAAGGTCTCCAGATAGAAGGTTTTCTGCCCCGCCATCCCCCGAGTATAACGGACGAAGCACTACGCTCGTCAGTACCCCACTGGCGTCACCCAATGCAGATCAGAGCCCGATGACTGTCGATAGTCCCCGAGATCGCGAGCGCTGGAACGCGAAGTTTCTCCGTGGTGAAGCGCAGTCCGTCGACCCTGACGCATTGCTGATCGAAGCCTGCTCCGATGTCACTCCCGGCCGTGCTCTCGACCTTGCCGGCGGCGCTGGCCGCCATGCCCTCTGGCTCGCCCGGCGCGGCTGGAACGCAACTCTGGCCGACGTCTCCGACGAAGGTCCGGCTATCGCCGCCCAACGTGCCGCCGAAGCCGGCCTCGCGCTCCCCCTGCGTCGCGAACCGGCGGCCGAAACCCTGGCGTGGGCCAGCCACCACCCCTTTGACCTGATTGTTGTCTTCTGGTGTTTACTCCGGGAGGACCTCCCCGCGTTGCCCCTCGCGCTCGTCCCGGCGGCCTGCTCGTCTACAAGACCTATACCACGGACCATACGCGCCGTACCGAAGGCCACTCCCTCTCAACCGCTCTCCATCCCGGCGAACTCGGCAAAGCGTTCCCCACACTCACGACCATCCTCAGCCGCGAATCCCAGGGCGTCGCCGAAATCATGGCGCGCAAACCCCATCACTCGGCCCGCGAATAAGAAGACAGCCGCTGCCGCATTGGCGTGCGCCTACTCCACGCCCGCTTCCGGTGCCTTCCTGCCTCTCTTCGGCTTCTCCGGTTCCGGCTCCGGTTTCGGTTCGCGCGAAGCGTCGTAGAAGAGCAACCGCCCACACGATTCGCATGTCAGAATCTGCCCGTCGCGAATCTGATTCCACATCTGCGGCCGGATGCCCATATGGCATTCCGTGCATCGTTGACCCTGCGCGTACGCCACGCCTGTTCCCCGCGACGATGCCGAAACCCGATCGTAAACCCGCAACAATTCCTCCGAAACGACCGCGCGCTCCTCAGCACGTTTGCGAGTCAGCGCCTCCAGATGTGTCTGTTGTTCAGCCGACGCGGCCCGCGCATCTTCCTTCTCGATCTCGACCGCCCGCGTCGAATCCTTCAGCTCGCTCTGCGCCGCCTTGCACTTCTGGTCCAGCTGCTCGCTGCGCTCCATGCTCTCGAGCTCGCGGTCCTCGATCTTGCGAATCTCCGCCTCAGCAAACTCGATCTCATGCTGGAAGGCGCGAAACTGCTCGTTTGTCTTCACCGCCGACATCTGATCGCGCAACTTTACGATCTTCTGCTGCTGGTCTTTCAAGTCGCTTTCGAGCAGCCGCCGCAGCGCCTCTTCGTCTTTCAGCGCCTTCTGCGCCTGCTCCAGCGCGGCCTTTTCGCTGCTCAGCTTTGTTTCGAGAGACGCCAGACGCCTGGGCAGCGCGGCTATCTCCCCACGCAGCTTCGCGGTCTCCTGGTCGATGGTCTGCAGGCGCATCAGCGCCTCAAGTTCTGCGGTCATAGCGGGAGTTTGCAGGATAACACCGGGTTAGACATATTCCGCCCCGCTTTCACCGCGGCACTACCGCGGTCTGGCTCCATTTGCGGGCGAACTCGGCCAACGCTCGATCAAACGTTACGAGGGAAGCGCCGGTTCCCGCCGCAAAGGCCAGCAACCAGCAGTCGCCGACAGATTTCGAAGAAGGCTGAGCCGCGAATGGCCTTGTCGCCTCCCGAAACTCGCCCTCGGCATTGCGTGGCTCGGGATAGAACTCAACCCGCGGATCACCTATCCATCCGTCATAAACCTTCCATGCCTCGCCCAATGTCAGGACCCGCCCGCTCATGGCAGAGGAATTCGTCAACAGGCGAAGCACCCCGATTTGCGTATACCGCGAGAACAGCACGCGGGATTCCGCGGATACTGACCGCATCCATCGCCACGCCGCTGTGTTGTGCGTGTGTCCTTCTACCGAGAGCGCCAGCCAGACGTTCAGGTCAGGAAATAACAAGGTCATGCGGGTTCTCGTCCGTGGGGAACAGGGGTCCCAGCTTGCCTTTGCCTCGCACCATTGGCCCGGTCACCATGCGACCTTTGCGTTTTTCCGCGTAGGTTTCCTCAAGCGCGCGCACGATCAACGACCTGATGGAGGTCCCGGTGCTCTCCGCCCGGTGCCGTAAACGTTCATGCAGCGGCTCCGGAATATCGACTGTGGTTCTGACCGCCATGACATAATTATGTCACGTCGTCCCGAATCGGCTACAAACTTTCAGGACAGCCTGCCATTTCATGCCCCGATCAATCTCAGTTTTTCCACTCACCGTCCGCAGGACCCTTGCCACTCCCTCACTTTTCCTGCATCCTCCTGCTACACTTTTCCCTCCAACCTTCTATCTCTATGCCCCCAGGCATCGACGGGAACTGGCAACCCAAACACAACCGCTGGGCCATCGCGCTCACCGTCACGCTCGCCACCTTTATGGAGGTCCTTGACACCTCCATCGCCAATGTAGCCCTGCCTCACATCGCCGGCGGCCTCGGCGCTTCCGAAGATGAAGCCACCTGGGTCCTCACTTCCTACCTCGTCTCCAACGCCGTCATTCTCCCGGCCAGCGCCTACCTCGTTTCGTTCCTCGGCCGCAAGCGCTTCTACATGATCTGCGTCGCGCTCTTCGGCATCAGTTCCATGCTGTGCGGACTCGCGCCGTCCCTTCCGCTGCTCATTTTCTTCCGCGTTCTGCAGGGCGCCGGTGGCGGCGGCCTCCAGCCCTCCGAGCAGGCCATCCTCGCCGACACTTTCCCTCCGCGCCAGCGCGGTCAGGCCTTCGCCGTTTACGGAATGGCCGTCGTCCTCGCACCCGCCATCGGCCCCACCCTCGGCGGCTGGATCACCGACAACTACAACTGGCGCTGGATCTTCTTCATCAACGTCCCCATCGCCATCCTCTCGCTCATCCTCACGTCGCGCGTCGTCGAAGATCCGCCCCACATTCAGAAGGAAGTCGCTCTCAGTCGAAAACGCGGCCTCAATCTCGATTACACGGGCTTCGGTCTGCTCGCTGTCGGTTTCGGCTCGCTCCAGTTTGTCCTTGATAAAGGTCAGGAAGACGACTGGTTCGGCTCGCATCTCATCACGACTCTCTTCGTCCTCTGCGCCGCGGCGCTCCTTACTCTCATCATCTGGGAGATCGTGCAGATTCGCCGCGGGCACCGCCCCATCCTCGACCTCACCATGTTCCGCAACCGCAACTTCTCCTTCTCCTTCATGTTGATGTTCGTTCTCGGCTTCACCCTCTTCGGAACCACCGTCCTCATTCCGCAGTTCGTGCAGGTCATGATGGGGTACACCGCTGAGCAGGCGGGCCTCGTCATCTCCCCCGGCGGCCTCGCCATCCTCGTGCTCATGCCGCTGGTCGGCTTCCTCGTCGGCCGCGCCGATCTCCGCTGGCTCATCGCCATCGGATTCACCATCCTCGCCTGCTCGCTCGCCGCGCTTCACACCATCGATACCCAGGCCAGCTACGCCTACATCGCGTGGATGCGCGTCTTCCAGGCTTCCGGCCTTGCTTTCCTCTTCGTACCCATCAATGCGCTTTCCTACACCGACGTCCCTCCTCAGAAAAACAACGACGTCTCCGGACTTATGAACCTCGCCCGCAACATCGGCGGCAGCTCCGGCACTTCGTTCTTCGTTACGGTGCTCGCCCGCCGCAGCCAGTTCCATCAGGACCGCCTGGCCATGTTTTTTAATAGCGCCAGCCAGCAGTTCCTCCGGCAGCGCGACGGCCTCGCCAACTACCTCCAGCATGGCGGAGGCCTCACCGCCTCCCAGGCTCAGGCCCGCGCCCTCGCTCAGGGCAGCCTCTACCAGCAGCTTGTTCGCCAAAGCACGCAACTCGCCTACCTCGACGTCGTAGCCCTGCTCGCCGCCGGCGCCGCCTGCATGATTCCGCTCATCTTCATGATGAAGAAACGCACCGGCGGCGGTCCTGCGGGCGCCCACTGATTCAATTCGCTACATCCCCCGCACCAATCACCGCGCACCGAAGGTTTAGAATTCTCTTTCACTAACGCGGCCCGGCCCCGCCTGCGCCGGGTTCCTACTGGAGCTTCGTTTGCCCTCCAAGATTGCTCGCCGTACTGGTCTGTACCCGTTTCTCCCCGGCCTCCTCGTTGCGGCTCTCTTCAATGCGCCTTCCCGCGCCCAGACCGTCCATCCCTGGACCGTTCAGGAAATCTACAGCCATCCCAGCGATCCCACCGGTGAGCCGCCTCAGGAGATCGCCTGGTCCCCCGACGGCAAATTCGCCTCCTGGATCGACGACAGCGGCAATCTCACCGCTATCCAGCCTCCCAGCGCGCAACCCCAGACCCTCATTCCCTACAACAAAATCGCTGCTCTTCTGAATGCTTCTCTTCCGGAGCGCGACCGCGACCATCGCATCCGCTACGAGCAGCCGGACTACCAGTGGGCGCCAGACTCAGAGCACATCCTCTTCGATACCGACGGCTCACTCTGGCTCTACAGCCTCAAAACCGGCACCGGCGTTCAGATCGGCAACTCAGGCGCACTGTCCGGCGACGATCCCAAATTCTCGCCCAACGGCCAGCAGGTTTCGTATCTGCACGACAACAACATCTATATCCAGCGCCTCGACGGCTCCACTCCGCCCTTCGCCCTCACCACGTCGCCTGACGCAACCTTCCTCAACGGCGTCGCCGACTGGGTTTATCTTGAAGAGCTCGACGTCCGCAGCAACTACTTCTGGTCGCCGGATTCTCGCCAAATCGCTTACCTGCAGATGAACGAAGCCAGCGTGCCCCAGTATCCGCTGGTCGACTGGATTCCCGTGCACGCCACCGTGGAGATGCAGCGCTATCCGCAACCCGGCGACCCCAACCCTGCTGTCCGCATCGGCATAGTGGCGGCAAGCGGCGGCAACACCCACTGGCTCAAAATCCCCATGGACGTCGGCAACGACTACATTCCGCGCTTTGGCTGGGTCAATCCGCGCGTGGTCTGGATCGAAGTCCTCTCCCGCAATCATCAGCACCTCGATCTCTGGTTCGTCGATACACGCACCGGCGACTTCCGCCGCGTCCTCCAGCAGTCCGACGGCAAATACCTCACCATGACCTACGACGTAAAACTCGTCGGCGATCACACCCTCTTCATTCTCAGTTGGCACGACGGCCACACCCACATCTATCGCTATACCTTCAATCCCAACAACCCGATGGCGGACCTCGCCCAGCTCGCCAATCAGGTTGAAAGCGGCGATTACGAAGTGGCGGCCATCAAGGCCATCGACGAATCCGCCCATACCCTCTGGTATCTCTCCAACGAGGGTGACGCGCGCCAACAGCGCGTTTGGGCGATCCAGTTTGACGGCGGTGGCAAGCGCATGGTCACCCAGACCAACGGCTTTCACGAGGCCGCCTTCCCGCAAAATGGAGGGCCCTTCATCGACACCTGGTCGCAGCTCATGGTTCCACCCACCGTCTCCGTGTGCTCAGCCTCCGGAACCTGTTCGCCCATCTGGCACGCCAAACCTATCCAGGGTCACACCCTCGTCGCCCCCCAGCCGCTCGAGCTCATCGCCGCCGACAAAACCACCAAACTCTACGGCACCATCCTGCTTCCTCCCGGTGATCGTGCGCCGCACACGGTGCCCCTCATCGTTAATCCCTATGGCGGTCCCGGCGTGGGTGTTGTCGAGGACCGCTGGACCGGCAAACGATTCCTCTTCGATCAGCTCCTCATGGACCACGGCTTCGCCGTCCTGCACGTCGACAATCGCGGCATGGCCGGCCGCGGGCGCGACTTCGAACAGATCGCGTTCCACAACTTCGGCCCGCCCCAGTTTGCCGACCAGATGGCCTCCATCGACAAGGTCCTCACCCAGTTCCCGCAGCTGGACGCTCATCGGCTCGGCTGGTGGGGCTGGAGTTGGGGCGGCAGCTTTACCCTTTTCGCGCTCTCTCACTCCGACAGCTTCCTCGCCGGGGTCGCCGGCGCTCCGGTTACCGACTGGCGCGACTACGACTCCATCTATACCGAGCGCTACCTCGGCTTGCCCAACGAAGACGCGCAGAACTACCACGACGACTCCGACGTCAACGCCGCCGCCGACCTCAAGGGCCACATCCTCATCCTGCATGGCACCGGCGACGACAACGTTCACATCGAGAACGACACCCAGTACATCCAGCGGCTCATCCAGGCCGGCATTCCCTACGACTACAACATCTATCCCCGCAAGACCCACTCCGTCTCCGGCCCCGACGACCAGGTCGAACTCTTCAGCAAGATCGTCGACCACTTCGAGCGCTACCTGAAACCGTCGCCCCCGCCCGAAGCTCCGCCATCGCAGCCATCAACTCCGTGAACCCGCATCGACTCAACCAGGGACCGCTAAATCCAGGCCTCAGGAAATCCCAACTGCCCCTCCATTGCAGCGGTCGCGTTTGCCTTGGAAACGGCCCACGTCGGTGAGGATGCTCTCGGCCAGGCGTCCCCCGGCCAGGTTCACCCCACAGCAAGAAGCGAACGCCTCAGTCCATTCCGTTGTCAGTGACATTGCACGAGCGCGCGACTCCGAAGTACTCCAACCGGTCCCCAGTCAGGAAAAAACAAATTGCCCCCGGCCAGGTTCACCCCACAGCAAGAAGCGAACGCCTCAGTCCATTCCGCTGTCAGTGACATTGCACGAGCGCGCGACTCCGAAGTACCCAACCGGTTCCCAGTCAGGAAAAACCAATTGCCCCCCAGCCAGGTTCACCCCACAGCAAGAAGCAAACGCCTCAGACCATTCCGCTGTCTGTGTTATTGCACCAGCGCTCACTCCGAAGTACCCAACCGGTTCCCAGTCAGGAAAAACCAATCGATTGTCAGTGAGAGTGAACGAGCGCTGACTCCGAAGTACTCCAACCGCGCCGTTTTGGGAGAGTGCGACTCACTCTGGAATTAAAATCATTCCGCAATTCTGCTCCAGTGCCCACACACGGGGTCTCCGTTCTTTCTGTACCCTGTACGCTGTACCCTCCCATGCCCCACCCTGCCGAACTCCCCAACTCCGCCGATCCCATCCGCGGCCGCACCACCGTCGGCGACTTCGAGCTGACCGTCCTCTCCGATGGCACCTACTTCCTCGACGGCGGAGCCATGTTCGGTGTTGTTCCCAAACCCCTCTGGGAAAAACGCGCCCCCGCCGACCAGGAGAATCGCATCCTGCTCGGCCTCAATACCGTCATCGTCCGCACCGGCAGGCACACCATCGCCATCGAAACCGGCATCGGTAACAAACTCAGTGACAAATTACGCGCGATCTACGGCGCCAAAGAGCAGCTCCCTCACGCCCTCGCCGCCGCCGAGATCCGCCCGGAAGAAATCGACATCGTCATCAACTCCCACCTCCACTTCGACCACTGCGGCTGGAACACCACCCTCACGCCCGACGGCCGCATCGTTCCCACCTTCCCCAACGCCCGCTACTTCGCCCATCGCGGCGAGGTCGCTCACGGCCATCTCCAGCTCGAGCGCGACGCCGTCAGCTACATCTCCGAAAACTACGATCCCCTCATCGCCTCTGGTCAGATGACCCTGCTCGACACCGAGCCCGGCGAAACCACCTCCATCGTCCCTGGCATCTCCGTCGAGTGCTTCCCGGGCCACACCGCCCAACTCCTTGCCATCCACATTGACTCCGCAGGCCAGCACGCCTGCTACATCTCCGACCTCATCCCCACCAGCGCCCATCTCGACCTCACCTGGGTCATGGGCTACGACCTCGACCCGGTCACCTGCATCGCCGAGCGCAAGCGCTTCTATTTCCGCGCCATCCCCGAGCACTGGCTGGTCCTCTTCACCCACGACCACCACACGCCCTTCGCTCACATCGAGCTCAACGACAAAGGCAAACCCGTCGTGCGCGCCTGATCCTGCGCAAGCCCCTGCTACCCTTCCGCCGCGGTACCATTGCGAATCCTCTCAAAAGGGAGAACTGAGCTCCATGTTCCGCTCTGTCACTGGATTGCTGTTCGTTTGTCTCGCTGCCGTGTCTGTCTCCGTCCACGCGCAGACCATGGATCCCGACTATGCGGCCAGTGTCAAAGAATGGACGACAAAGCCCGAGTTCCTTAGCCCCCTCGTTGACCATTTACCTGCGGCCGCCACCGTGCCCTCGCCCAAAGATGTCCTCGGCTACTGGATCGGCGCACCGAAGAAGCTCACTTACTACGCCGACATCCTGCGCTACTACGACACGCTCGCCGCCCACTCGCCGCGCGTTAAAGTCCTGCACATCGGCAAAACCGAAGAGGCCCGAGACTCCATCATCGTCTTCATCGGCTCCGAAGACTCCATCGCCCATCTCGACGAAGATGCGCGCGAACCTGGCCCGCATCGCCGACCCGCGTGGCCTCTCCGACGCCGATGCCCAGACCCTCATCGCCCGGACCAAACCCATCTACACGCTCTCCGGTGGCCTGCACAGCGCCGAATTAGGACCGCCTGAGATGCTGATGGAGCTGGCCTACCGCCTCGTCACCGAAGACTCGCCACTCATCCGCAGGATTCGTGACAACGTCATCGTCGCCATCATGCCCGTCGCCGACCCCGATGGCCGCGACCGCTCCATTGACTGGTACTACGCCCACAACGTCGACATCACCGACTACGAAAAGATGTCCCACGTGCCTTACTGGGGCAAGTACATCGAGCACGACAACAACCGCGACATCAATTACTCCGCCGAGGCGAACCAAAACTTTCTGCGCTGGTACCTCCAGTGGCATCCGCCCATCATTCACGACCTGCACGAGTCGGTGCCATTTCTCTATATCTACTCAGGCCAGCCGCCGCAGAATCCCCTCTACGATCCCATCGTCTACGGCGAACTGCCTCTGCTCTCCAACTGGGATATGTCCCGCCTCACCAGCTACGGCATGCCTGGCGTCTGGACTCACGGCTACGTCGATGCCTGGTCGCCCGGTTATGTCGCCGAAATGGCCACCAATCACAACGGCCTCATGCGCTTCTACGAAATCTTCGGCAATGCCGGCGGCACCACCATGGAACGCAGGGTTGCCCCGCCCTCCAGCCCCGCGATCCTCGGTGGCGGAGGCAGCGGAGACCTAACGAAGCGCGAATGGTACCGGCCCAACCCACCCTATAAGTCCGTTCTCTGGTCAATGCGCAACAACAACAACTACGCCGAAACCGGCGTCCTCACCTCGCTCGAGTTTGTCGCAGCCTTCCCCCAGGTCATCGTCCAAGACTTCTACGTCAAAAGCAAAAACGCCGTCGCCGCCGGCGCCAAAGAAGCTCCCTACGGTTTCATCCTGCCCGCCGACCAGGAAGATCCAACCCGCGTCGCCTTCGTCATTCACATTCTCCGCATGCAGGGAATTGAAGTCGGCCGCGCAAAAGCCGATGTCAAACTCAGCGACGGCAAATATCCCGCAGGCTCGCTCATCGTGAAAACCAACCAGCCTTATGGTCCGCTGGCGAAAACCCTGCTCGGCAAGCAAACCGACCCCAATCCCGACCTGACCACCTATGACGACAGCGCCTGGACCATGTCCCTGATGACTCATACCGTCATTCAGCCAACCGAGGATAAGGGAATCCAGGACCTCGCCGTTGACCCCGTCGACGAATATGTTCCCCAGGGAACTCTGAAAGGCGTGGCCGCTCCCGCCGTCTATGCCATTCCCGACCACGGTTCGCCCAACCTGGTAACGCTGCGCTACGGCCTTAAAGACGCCTCTGTTCAGATCGCCGAGAAACCCTTCACCGCCGCCGGCACAACCTTCTCCGCTGGAACCTTCCTCGTCGCGGCCGGCGCCGCCTCAACCCTCAAGCCTCTCGCCCAGCAACTCGGCCTCGATGTGGTCGGACTCGCCGCCTCCCCCACAGTCGCGACGCACCCCGCCGCGCTCCCCCGCATCGCCATCTTCAGCACCTGGAGCGGCACCCAGGACGTCGGCTGGGTCCGTTACACCTTCGATCAGTACAAAGTTCCCTACGATCTCATCTTCAAGGAGCGCGTCATCCAGGGAAATCTCGCGAAGGACTACGACCTCATCCTCATCCCGACCCAAACGCGCAGCGCGAAGGCCCTGGTTATCGACATTCCCAAAGCGGACCAGCCGCAGTCCTATGAAAAATCCGACCGCTTCAAATTCCTCGGCGACTACGGCTCATCCCCCGACATCACCGGAGGCATGGGCGCCGTTGGCGTCGCCGAGCTTCAGAAATTCGTCGATGGCGGAGGTCTGCTCGTCACCCTCGGCGCTTCGAGCGCTTTCCCTCCTGAATACGGCCTCACGCCGACCATCGATACCAGCGTTCCCGCCGGGAAGTTCTACGCTCCAGGCCCCATCATCGACGCCGACATCGTCCAGCCCGAAAATCCAATCTTCTACGGATACTCCGACAAAACCATTGCCGTGCGCTATGCCAACGGCCCGCTCTTTCGCATGACCGAAACCATGGACACAAGCGACGTCCTCATGCGCTTTCCAGGCGGCGACAAGTCCGTGCTCAGCGGCCTGTTCAACGGCGCCGACGAGATCAAGGGCCGCGCCGCCGTCGCCGTTGTCCCCGTCGGCAAAGGCCAAATCGTCCTGTTCGCTACCAATCCCATCTGGCGCTGGCAGAACCTCGGCGAGTACCGCATGATGTTCAACACGCTCATGAACTACCGCAACCTCGCTCCCCCGCCTGCAAAAGAACCCACAGCGAAGCAATGAACCGTGCCCGGCGGGCCGCATCATTTGTAGTGGCGCGACGATCGTCAACCCTTCTTCGCGCGGCCTGCACTCTCTTCTCAGCTCCGCTTCCTCGATAACCTGTCGGTTTTTCTCTGTGTTCTCTGTGGTGAAACAGGATTGCTCCCGCCACCCCCTCCCACTCAAAATCCACAAGCGCAATAATATGTTAAAGTAGTGAAACTCACTAGAACCTGAACAAGCATCCATATCTCATGGCGAAAGCAATCTCAGCGACCGATGCCAACCGGCAATTCTCCCGCCTTCTTGACGGCGTCCGCAGGGGGCGCACGTATGTTGTCACCAGCCATGGAGAACCAATCGCCAGGATTTCCCCCGTCGATGTAGCGGAGGAATCCATCGCCGATGCCCGAAAATCTCTGCTGGCCCGGCTGCGGAGCCAGAAGGCCACGAAAGCGAAGCGCTGGACACGCGCCGAGCTCTACGAGCCTGAGCTGTGAAAGCTGCCCTCGATACCAATGTGCTCGCCTATGCCGAAGGCATCAATAACGACGCGGCGAAACGAAAAGCTGCCTGGGACCTTATCGAAAAGCTTCCCCATGACGCCATCATTCCCGTCCAGGCCCTGGGCGAGCTATTTCAGGTTCTGGTCCGTAAAGCAAATCACACACCAGCCGCAGCCCGATCTGCTGTTTACCGCTGGAGCCATGCGTTTGCCCTCGCAGACACCTCAGCCGCGGTTCTGTTGGCTGCCGTCGATCTGGCATCGCGGCAATTCAGCCTTTGGGACGCAGTGATTCTCAACGCCGCTGCCGAGGCCGGCTGTCGCATCTTGTTGTCTGAGGATATGCAGGACGGTTTCATCTGGCGCGGAGTCACAATTGTCAACCCTTTTTCACGCCATCCGCAGCCTCTTCTCGAAGCTCTGCTTTCCCAATAATCTCTTAGCATTTCTCTGGGCGCTCTGGGCGCTCTGGGCGCTCTGGGCGCTCTGCACCCTCTGTCTTGAGGCAGGAGTGCTCACGCCACCTCTACCGCCACCCTTTTCCCTTCCCGATCCAGCTCCACAATCTTAAAGTTCCTCACCTGCCCCGCACGCAGCGGCTCAGGGCCCGCAGGCGTCTTGCCCTTCCATCGCGCCTGCAGCCTCTCGGTCAAGGCAGAAAGATCCGCACCACCTCCACCAGCCCCGGCCGTGCCCTCACCCGCCCGCAACCGGCACTCTGCGCGAATCCCCTCGCCCAGCTCCGCTGTTATGCGGCCTCCATCTTCAATCACACGCCCCGAGACCACATCCCCGACCTTGTGCTCGGCCAGATACTCATCGATGCTCGTCGGTACCAGCTGCTTCATGCTCAGCTTCATCTGCCGCTTTTCAGCGTCCACCGCCAGCA
Organism: uncultured Acidobacteriaceae bacterium; assembly: GCA_963788905.1. Lineage (GTDB taxonomy): Bacteria > Acidobacteriota > Terriglobia > Terriglobales > Acidobacteriaceae > Palsa-343. The sequence continues at coordinate 153,696 of CAWBIO010000004.1, read as the reverse complement.
CCTGCGCCCGCACCACCTGTCCCACCTTCAGCGCGTCGTGCGGATGTGCCAGCCGCCGCTCCGCGGTGATTTCGCTGATGTGCACCAGGCCCTCGACGCCGTCGGCCACCTGTACAAACGCGCCGAATTTCTCCAGCCGCGTCACCGGACCCTCCACCGCAGCGCCCGCCGCAAACTTCCTCGCCGCATCCGCCCACGGATCGCCCAGCGCCTGCTTCAACCCCAGCGCCATCCGCCGCTCCGGCTGGTTCACGCTCAGGATCACCGCCTCCACCGTGTCGCCCACCTTCAGAATGTCGCTGGGCCGCTTCACCTTCTTCACCCACGACATCTCCGACACGTGGATCATCCCCTCGATCCCCGGTTCCAGCTCCACAAATGCGCCGAAATCCGTCAGCCGCGTCACCGTCCCCGTCGCGCGCGCGCCGGCTTTATAGCGATCTCCCGCTGCCTCCCACGGTTCCGGCTGCCGACTGTTTCAGTCCCAGCGAAATCCTGCGGCTCTCGCGGTCGATCTTCAGCACTTTCACTTCGACCGTCTGCCCTGTCTCGACCACGTCTTCCGGCGTCGCAACCCGGCTCCAGGCCATGTCGCTCACGTGCAGCAGCCCATCGATCCCGCCCAGATCCACAAACGCGCCGAAGCTCGCCATCCGGCTCACCTTCCCGCGCACCACGTCGCCTTCCTTCAGCGCTGCCAGATGGCTCTGCCCCGCAGCCAGTGTCTCCTCTTCGAGCACCGCCCTGCGATCCACGATCACGTTTTCATCCGCCGTATCCAGCTGCGTAATCCGGACCGTGATCTCTTGCCCCACCAGCTTTTCCATCTCCGCGGCATCGCGCGTCCCGCTCCGCGACGCGGGCATAAACGCCCTCACGCCCACATCCACGCTCAGCCCGCCCTTTACCACGCTGGTCACTGTTCCCGGAATCGTCAGCTTCTGTGCGAACGCCTCCTCCAGCTGCGTCCAGTCCCTGGGCTGCGCCACTCGCGCCAGAGAAAGCTCGTAGTAGCGCTCCGCGTTGCGACCCTTCACCGAGACGTAGAACTTGTCGCCCGCCTTCACGCTCTCAGCGTTGTCGCGGAACGCGGTTCGCAGTAGCATGCCTTCTGTCTTGTACCCAATGTCGAGATAGACCGCGTCGGCGGAAACGGAAATGACCGTGCCTTCGAGCTGCTTTGCGCCGGCTTCCGGCTTATGGCTCTGCTCGAACTGCGAAAGCAGCTCGCCAAACGATGCTTCCGGTTCTGCCGCCGTCCCCGTCTCAGGCTGCTCATCCGCCGGCGATGATTCGGTCTTCAACTCATCGGTCATAGGACTCATTCTTTCACGCGGACGTTCGGTTCACGCAGGCTGCGCTCACGCCCTTACCATCCGAACTCGTTCCGCTCTACAATAGGTGCCGATGACGCTTATCGCACCTATCGCCAGCCTGCTCCATTTCGCCGTCCTTCCCTGGCTTCCGCTGTATCGAGCTCACGGCCGCGGCGTTTCCCATCCGCTCATTTCGGTGATCGTCCTGGTCCTGATCTGTACTCTGATCGCCCGGGCATTTCGGCGGAAAACCAACTAGCCAGCGCGACCAGAGTTTTCGCGGTTCGGGCCGGTGCCCATACCCCGTCAGAATTGGCAAGTGTGGAAAACAAAGGACTTGCAAAGGTCCTGTTGTGTAAGTGTGGAGAACAGGGCACTTACTAAGAGCCCTTTGTGCAAGTGTTTGAACAGACAGCTGATAACCCTACCCGTAGCTCGTCGCGAGGCGGTTCCGCAGAAAATACCGATAGCAACGTGGCAGAGAGATTGAGAAAGATCGAACCCGCAAATGGCGCGGCGGGCCCTGAGGCCCGAGCCGGAAAGGACCCGCCACTCGGCGAGTCCTGTCGTGGGAGCGTAGTGAGAACACAACTCTCCCAGTCTCCAGTTTGAGCAGAAAGAATTGCGACTGCAAGGGAAATCTCGGGTCGGACAAAACGAAAGTCACATGGCGGCCCGCCCTGTCTCTCGCTGTTTCCCATTCTGAACGCCGAGCGCTGTTTTCCCCTGCATCGGCCAGGTCGATTCAAGCTAGAGCGGAGGCCACACATAAGGGAACAATTTGCCCGCCTCCTGCGCGTCCATGTTTCCGCCCGCCAGGGTGACTGCGCGCGCAAGTACCGGATCGCGTCCCGCCGCAAGATCGGCGCCCGTTGGCAACAACACTTCATCGGGGGTCACTCCCGTTTTTTCCAGACTCTTGCCGTCCGCCATCACCAGGTTCGCCTCGGTCACGCTGTACGCGTAAAAAAACTTCGTCTCCAGGCCGTGCGATTCTTCGTAGATGCGCGCCTCCATGACGGCGCCCGCCGTCGTGTCGCCGATGACTTTTCCCCGGTGCTCCATCTGCACTACCCGCGCCAGAAGCTCCGAAGCTGACGCCGATCCGGAATCCACCAGGACCACCAGAGTTCCGCTAAACGGATTCCCCTGCCGTTTTGCAACCAGTTCCCGGCTCGCCTTCCGCTCAATTCGGTCCGCGACCTTCACGTCGTGATCCATCAGATAACCGAGCATCACCTTCAGCGTTTCTTCGCTGCCGCCTCCGTTCCCGCGCAGATCAAGAACGAGCCCCTTATGTTTGCGAGCTATTCCGATGAAATGCTCAACCTCGGTGAAATCGAGGTTGAAATGACGCAGTTTCCAGATCGCCACATCACCCTGCTCCACCATGGCCGACCGGTCCGCGTGCTCCTCATTCTCAGATCTGGTTACCAAATCCAGGTAATCCATTGTTGTGGTCAGATCCACCAGCTGCCTGCCTTGCGTCACCATGTGATTGACCAGTACCGTTCGGGCCGCTCCCTCCGGCGTCCGCACAACCAGTTGCGCCTTTGGCATTGGCGACAGCACATGCAGGAAATAGGAAATGTCGTGGAAGTCCTGGCGATTTACGTTATAGCCATCCAGCGTCAATATCTGATCCCCGATGTGTAACTGAGCTGCGGCATCGCTCCCCGGACGGATCTGAGTGATGAAACAGTTGTCGCCCATCATCGCAAAGCGATACCCGTCTTCGAACCGGTTGGCCCGGCTGGGAGGAATGAAGAATACGTGCGAGTCATCTAACCCGCTCAAAAACGCCGCGACCACCCGAAATGCCTCGCCCAGATTCGGCGCCTTGGTTGCCATCCCGGCGTATTCCCGGTAACGCGCATCCCAGTCCAGCCCATGCAGCCTGGAGTCGTAGTAATGACTTTTAACCTCATCTCGCGCATCCATCATGATCAGCGAGATTTTGTATTGAGCGTCCTTATCCAGTGTCCCCTGAACCTGACCAATTCCCTTGTCCCCGAGACATGCAAATGCCAACAGAGCCATCGCCGCCGCCAGTGGCTTCATTTGGTCGACCCCGCATAAAAGAAAGTTGCGCACATCTTACTCACCCGACGGACGAAAGAAAAGTGGCGGGTAGGCCCAGCCGCCGGCTGCTCGCTACAATAACCCCATGGCTACCACCGCAACGCCGACCCTGCTCACTCTTCCCGCGTTTCAGGAAGCCCAAAAGCGCATTCGCGGCGTTGCCATCCACACACCGCTCGTTCGTCTGCCCGTTCCAGGACTCGAGGCAAAGAATGATCCAGCCGAAATCTACATCAAAGACGAAGGCCGGCAGCCGATCGGCGCGTTCAAAATCCGCGGCGCGTATAACAAGATCGCGCAGCTCACTCCCGAGCAGCGATCCCGCGGCGTCATTACCTATTCCAGCGGCAATCACGGGCAGGGAGTGGCCTATGCCGCGCGCGTAGTCGGAGCGAAGGCCGTCATCGTGATGCCGTCCAACGCGCCCGAAATCAAAAAGCGCGCAACGGCAGCGCTGGGCGCGGAAATCGTCGAAGTCGGACCAGCCAGTTCCGAGCGGCTGCACAAGGCCGAGGAACTCCAGGCCAAATTCGGCTACATCATGATTCCGCCGTACGACGACGACCAGATCATCGCGGGTCAGGGCACATGCGGGCTTGAGATTCTCGAAGACGCGCCTGACGTCGACCTGGTGCTGGCGCCGGTTTCGGGCGGCGGACTGCTCAGCGGCGTCGCCACAGCGATCAAGCTCTCGAAGCCTGACGTTCGCGTCATCGGCGTCGAGCCCGAGCTGGCTGCCGACGCGCAGGAAAGCTTCCGCTCGCACCAACTCGTGACGTGGCCTGCGGACATGACCACCCGCACCATGTGCGACGGCCTTCGCACGCAGTCGCTCGGCGAGCGCAACTTCGAGCACATTCGCGCCTTTGTCGACGACATCATCACCGTCAGTGAGGCCGAGATTCGCGCCGCCATGCGCACCCTGGTTCACTCCGTTCGCCTGACGCCGGAGCCCAGCGGCGCCTGTTCCGTGGCTGGCATGCTCTTCCACCGCGACCAGCTGTTGCCCTACAACAAAGCCGTCATCGTGATGAGCGGCGGCAATGTCGAACCCGAGGTTCTTCAGGCTGTTCTGGCCGAGCAAAGCCCTGCATGAGCGCGAAACCGTGAGACGAATCGCCCGTTTTCATCGTCCTATTCTCGTCATGCGTTTGCTCCTTGTGTCCGCCATCCTGTTCGGTTCCGCCTGCGCGGCCAGCGCTCAAAAACCGCTGCCGCCCGTCAAAATGCCGCGCAACGGCACCCTGGCTACAGTGGTCCGCGAAGCCAGCCTCTATGCCAACCCCGACGACACTTCAGGCGGACCCATTGCCGACATTCTTCCTGGCCGCGAGCTGGTAGTCGTTGAACGCAACGGCAAATGGCTGCGCGTCTTCGCCAACACCGACGTTCCCGATACGCGCGTGGCCGATCGCCCGGTTTTCGGGAGCGAAACCGAAGCCCAGCCCATTTCCGGCTGGATCACCGACAAAGGCATCGTCGACATCAACACCCAGCGCGGCGACGAGATCCTGTTTGGCTCAGCCGACAACCTCGAGCAACAGGCTGCCGTGCCCGATCCGCCGCCGCACGTCGCCGAAGAAGCGCGCCTGCTCTACCGGCGCATCGTGACCATGTATCCGCAGTCGCAGTGGGTGGCAGAAGCCATGTATCGCGCCGCCGACATTCGCTGGCAGATCCAGAAGGCCGATGCCGCGTCGCTTCCTTCAGCGCACGAAAAGGCGAACTACCTGCGCGAGCAGATGGACGAAGACGAAATGCGCAAGGTGATGAAGTATTTTCCCGGCACCAAATGGGCCGCAATGGCCGCCTTCGACCTCATTGACAACAAGCTGTGCGGCGACTGGCAGGGCTCAGAAAAATGTCCGGAGCAGGAAACAAGCTACTACATGAAGTTTGTCGACGAGTATCCTGACTCGTCCAATGCCCCCGAAGCGCTCTACGACGCGGTGTGGCGGCAGGCGGCCGCCGGCGACATGTGGGCTGCCGATGGCGACGGAAAACGCGCCGACGAAGACAGACGTAACGCAAAAGGTATCTTTGACCGCCTTCAGCAAAAATATCCGCAGTCGCCTTACACGGCGCGTGCCGCCAGTCTGCTATATAAGGTGGATCAGGGAATCCCTGTATACGGCAGCAGCCGCGAATAAAAGCCGTTTTCCCCCAGTCTGGAAGAAGATTGAACGACTACGTCGTCTCTATACTGCTCGGGATCATCGAGGGCCTCACCGAATTTCTGCCCGTCAGTTCCACGGCCCACCTGCGCATTGGCGAAGCGCTGCTCGACATCAGTCTCGATAACCCGTACTGGAAGATGTACACCATCGTCATCCAGCTCGGGGCGATCCTCGCGCTCACGGTGCTCTTCGCCGGCCGCATTATCGAATTCATTCGCGCGTTTCCCGGCGGCGAGGACGGCAAGCACACCGTTTGGAATAACCCGCTGACTCTCACCCTGGCTGCGTTCGTGTGCACGGCCATTCCTTCGCTCCTGCTCACCAACGTCATCGGCGCGCATCTTGAGAATCTCCACGCCATCTCCTGGGCTTTGATCATCGGCGGCATTGTGATGTGGGCGGTCGACGCCTGGAGCGTCCGCAGCGAACCCACGATCCGCGACGTCGAGCAAATGTCGCTCGGGCAAGCCATCTGGATCGGCCTCTGCCAAATCACATCCGCCGTTTTTCCCGGAACCTCGCGTTCCATGTCCACCATCGCCGCCGGACAGCTCGCGGGCATGACGCGCTCCGCCGCGCTCGAATTCAGCTTCCTTCTTTCCATCCCAACCATGTTCGCGGCCACAATCTACGACCTGATCCGCAGCCTGTGGCCAAATTTCCATGTCCTGCATATGCAAAAGCCCGGAGAGCTTCCCGGTCTGCACTCCCATCTGGCGCCGGTCGCAATGGACATGCATGGTTGGCTGGTGCTCATCCTCGGTTTTGCCATTTCGTTCTTCGTCGCGCTGGGGGTGGTGGAGTGGTTCCTGCAGTGGGTGCGCAATCACGGATTCGTCTACTTCGCGGTCTATCGCCTCATTCTCGGCGGCATCCTGCTGTATGAGGGCTCGCGGCGCGGCTGAGCGCGTGAAGGCTCGCGCGGTCACGCGAGCAGGCTGGTTACGACAGGGCAGCCTGCGCGCCTCAATATTCACCTCGATTCCCCTGCGCTTTTCTTCTCCTTTTCCGCCCAGGCATCTGGGATAATGATTCTGCTCTGGCCAACGGTTTCGACCGGCTTCCCCCGGTCGCGTCTCCTGCATCTGACGGAGACACGCGATCCGCCTACCTATGAAACCTGTGCGTCTGGTTCTGACCCCGACTCGCAACCGCCGTCTCAATGAGCTCGTCGGCTTGCTGGTCCTGGCTTCTGCCGTCCTCCTTTTTCTCTCCCTGGTCTCTTACCATCCGACTGATCCTTCTCTGAACACAGTCGGCTCAGGCCCCACGCGCAACTGGATCGGCCCAGCTGGCGCGCTGATCGGCGATCTGCTGTTGCAGGTTGAAGGCGTATCGGCGTTTTTGCTGCCGATTCTGCTCGGCGCTCTGGGCTGGACGTGGATGCTCTCGCGGCCGGCGGGCTCGCCCGGGTCGAAGACTATTGGCGTTGTGCTGAGCCTGCTTTTCGCGCCGACCCTTTTCGCGCTCCTGCCCAATCACCTCAGTTTCCGGTATGGCTTGCCCATCGGCGGTCTCATCGGCAGACTGGTCTCGGATTTTCTCGTCCGCTTCCTCAACTACCCGGGCGCGTGCATTGTTACCGCGACTCTGGTGGCCGCAGCCCTCTACCTTTCGACAACCTTCAGCTTCAACACCGCGCGTGAATGGCTCGGCATCAAGCTGGCGTTCCTGTTGGCATGGCGCGATCGCTGGAAGGCCTGGCGTGCGGCAAGCGCCCGGCGCCGTGAACTGAAAGCCGCTGCCCGGCTCGATAAGGTGCGCGAAAAGGAACTCATCAAGGCTCGCAGAGCTCAGGAAAAAGCCGCGAAGTCCGGTTCGGCTCCGGTTGTTGCAGAGCGTCACGGCGACGCCGACGCGCCACACCGGCAGTTTGGCTTTGCCGAGACGTTTGCGCCGACCCCGGTCTCCACGCCTGCCGCTTCGCTTGCGGTAGCCGAAACGCCTGCGGCAAGCGCACCTACAACGCACGGCCCGATGCTGGTCCCGTCATCGCTGGGGAAGGCAGAGGCGAAGGCCACTGCGCGCAGCGCTGCAACTCCCCCGGCGCCTTCGATCGGCGAACGCGCTGATATTGAGCTGCGCACCATCACCGTTGCGCCGAAGAACGTCGCCGGCTTCCGCCTGCCGCCATCGACGCTGCTTCATCGCAGCGACGATCCTTCACCAGTGAAGGAGGACGAGCTGCGCGCATCGGCTCAGGTCCTGGTTGAAAAGTGTGCGGAGTTCGACGTGCTGGGCCAGGTGGTGCAGATTAACCCAGGGCCCGTGGTCACTACCTTCGAGTTCCGCCCGGAAGCCGGCATCAAATACAGCCGCGTTACCGGACTGGCTGAAGACCTCTGCCTCGCCACCAAAGCCGAGTCGATCCTCATCGAGCGCATGGCCGGCAAGAGCACCGTGGGCATTCAGGTTCCCAACCATGAGCGCGAAACCATCTGGCTGCGCGACATCATCGAGTCGGAGAGCTTCGCGACCTCCCGCTCGAAGCTGACCATCTCCATGGGCAAGGACATCAACGGGCGCATCGTCGTTGCTGATCTGGCCTCCATGCCGCACGTCCTGATCGCGGGCTCCACGGGCAGCGGCAAATCGGTGGCCATCAACGCGATGATCATGTCGCTGCTCTACAAGGCCACGCCGGAGCAGGTGCGCCTGATCCTCGTCGATCCCAAACGCGTCGAGCTGGGCATGTACGTGGGCATTCCGCATCTCTTTACGCCGATCATTGCCGAGCCAAAACTAGCTGCGAACGCCCTGCGCAACGCTGTAAAGGAGATGGAGCGTCGACTCAAGCTGCTGGCCTCGCGCTCCGTCCGCAATATCGAGCAGTACAACCGCCTTTTTGATGGCGCCACGCCGTCGCTCTTCGACGAAGGCCAGCCCGAGCAGCCGCTCCCTTACATCGTGATCATCATCGACGAGCTCGCCGATCTCATGATGATCGACAAGGCCAACGTGGAAGAATCGGTCACGCGACTGGCGCAGATGGCGCGCGCCGTCGGCATCCATCTGGTGCTGGCCACGCAGCGGCCCTCGGTCGACGTGATCACCGGCCTCATCAAGGCGAACGTCCCTACGCGGATTTCGTTCCGCCTCGCCACCAAAGTCGATTCCCGGACGATCCTCGACGCCAACGGCGCCGAAGCGCTGCTTGGCCGCGGCGACATGCTCTTCCTGCCGCCCGGAACTTCACGCCTGCATCGCGTGCACGCACCGCTGGTGACAGAAAAAGAAATTGCAGCGGTTACAGATTTCTGGAAGAAGCAGGGTGAGGCCGAATACGCGCATGGCTTCCTTGAGGCGCCAAAGGATGCGGCCGGGAACGAATCCGGATTCGAAGGCGAAGAAGGCGACGATGCCAGTGACGATCTGTTCGAAGATGCAGTTCGCCTCGTGCTGGAATTCGGCAAGGCATCCACTTCCCTGCTGCAGCGCCGTCTGCGTATCGGCTACGGCCGCGCCGCACACCTGATCGACATGATGGAGCGCGATGGCATCGTCGGCCCCGCCGAAGGCTCGAAGCCGCGCGAAATCCTCAAACCTCCCGATTGGCTGACGGAGATCGAACCGACTTTGCGTTAGCCGGTTTGTTGCAGTTCACGAACTGCAACAATGCGAAACCATTGAGTTGATCGGGGCTTCTACCCTTGGTCGCGAGGGTAGAAACATGCTGCTATTTCGGCCTGGAAAACCGCATGCGAGTCTTCTGATTCCGGTCTTGCTCTTGCTCGCGCTTCATGACGCTTCCGCGCAGGAAATCGTACTCGACCCTGCCAAAGACTACGGCCATCTGGTCAGCTCTGACGATCTGCGCCAGCAAGTGTTTTCATCGTCTGCTGAGCGGCAGCAGGACATCGAAACCCTGGACCGGGTTCTGTCATCTTCTGCCGCTGGAGAAGTCATGAAATCGGCACGTATGGATCCGGTTCAGGTGAAATCCGCGATTCCAGCTCTCTCCGACGCGGAGCTTGCCAATCTCGCTGCTCGCGCTGACCACGCGCACCGCGATTTTGCGGCCGCCGGAATCCTGAATCTCGATCTCGTTTTCGTGATCATTCTTGTCCTGATCCTCCTTTTCGCCGCTTCCGGGGCGTGGTGAAAGCGGGCTACCATGCGCCATGACCTTCGGTGAAGTTCGCGAACGCCTCGCTCACATCGGCTGGACCATCGAGCTGACCGACGATGGCAAGGTCCGCACCGCGCGGCCAGCTCGCGACGGACTGCCCGCCGAGCAGCACGACTACGAAACCCTGCGCGAAGCCTACCAGGACACGCTGCTGCGGAACGCCTCGGAACCTGAGGCTTGATTCAACCCTCGCTTGTCTTCTGAGGACTTTGCTTTGCGGTTCGCAGCGCCACCAGCCCCAGCACTACCACCACGGCGATGAGCGCGACCCACAGCAGCGCGGGATGCCGCTCGGTGAACGGTCGCGAATCTGGGCGTTTCTCGTAGTTCGGATTCGCGGTTTCGGGCGCGAGCGCAGCCTGCACCGCGTTTGGCTCCGGCGCAAACAGCTTCGCGTAGTCGTACTGCGGAGCCGCGAGAGCTGTGTCGCCGTAATAGAGCGTGTAGCTCGCGCCGGCCGCTGCATCAAAGCACAGCTGCCGCTCACCCATTTCGAGCTTCACGTCCGCGATCGCCAACGGCGCATCGTCGCCGTTGTCGACCGTCAGCGTCCAGGTCGAGCCGGCATCACCCGATCCGATCCAAGGCGCATCGACCGCGAGGTGCTCCTCATCGATGCGATGCCCATTGCGCGTCGCGTGAAGACGCAGCAAATTGCCGGAAGTTTCCACCGGCGCCGGCGGCTCGGTGTCCGTCTGCTGCCTGCCGGCTGGCACTGCCACCACCTTCACCGTTACATCCCGGCTGAAATTCTGCGGATCGGCGCCAACCACAAAGTCGATGCGCTCCACCGGCACATGGCCAGGCACGTTGAACGTGGCGACCGACTGCTTCCCCTTCTGCACAACCTGGTTTGTATCGGCCACGGTGACGTATTGCCGCTTTGCCGGGAGTCGCTCCACAGAGAGCCCGGCGATGTCTCCCGGTTTCACCGGTCCGTCGATGGAGAAATACAAATAGCGGAGGTTCGACTCCGGCAGATGCAACACGGTGCTGCGGCCCAGCTTCTGGCTGGTCAGGTCGAAGATCGTATAGAAGCCGAGCTCCGTCCCTTCCCTGCCCGTCTCGGTCTGCGCGCCAGTCACGGCGACCGTTGCGATAAAATCCTTCGCCGTGACGTCGAGCTCCACGTCGCTGTAGCGGCCTTCGGGCATCGCCGCCTCAAAGGTGGTGTGTACGCCACGATGGCCGAGGTTCAGCGGCGCAATCTCCTTTTGCGGCGGCTCCACGGGCGCGGCTTCGCGAATCACGTAAGGCGTTTCGGTCGCGTCCGACCCAGCACCGCGATAGAGCCGCAGATCGTCGAGGCCCGGCACCGTGTGTGCAAACACAGTCGCATCGAGGACGGCACAGGTTTGCCGCACCGAAGATTGGGCGCCCGGCGTCAGGATAGGGCGCTCATACCGGAAATACCGCACCTCCGGCGTGGCCGCGGCCATCGCCAGCAGCAAAAGCGCGCCGCGCAGTCTCATGCCGTCTTGTTCGCCTTTTTCAGATTCAGCCAGTCCCGCTGATACACAAAGCTCACCGCCAGCAGCAACGCGCCCAGCCCCAGGAAGCTCAGAATGCGGTATCCCTGGCTCAGCTCACTTACGTCCGCGATGAACACCTTGGCAATCGTCACGGCCAGCAGCACCAGCGCCTGCCAGCGCAGAAACGCGACCCTCCGCCAAAAGCCAACCGCGAGCAGCGCCGCGCCAAACAGCATGAAGAACGCCGAGTAGGTGAACTGCGCGTACATGCGGTAGTCGTGCATCAGCGTCCAGTCGCCGCGCCACTCCAGATACCACCAGTAGCTGTGAATCTCCCAGCCCACGGCCAGCAGGATGAGCGCGTTGACGGCGAGGCCTGCCATGGCCGCCAGTGTTGGCCATGCAAAGATTGCGAAGCGGTCGGCCTCAACATGCGGCGCCCTGGCAGCCATCCACGCCACCAGCGCGCACGCTGCGATAGCAAACAGATAGGTCGCAAAACGCTCGTTGAAGATCGGAGTAAGCGAAGCCGGCGGATTCACCGTCACCAGCGCGATGAGCCCCAGCACCAGGCACAGCACGGCGAGGAAGCGCAGCAGTCCGGACTCCACGCGCCGGGCGAGCCACATCAGCGCCGCGCCCTCCGCCAGCCAGCCGATGGTCAGCCAGCGCCCCCGCGTCTTCAGTGGTATTGCAATCGTGAGGAACACGACCGCAATGGTCAGGTGCAGCGTTGAGGTCGCCTCGGCGCTGCCCTGGATTACACCGCGCGCCGGCAACCGCAATAGCAGCAAATAAAACGCGGCAAACGCCACCGCAACCCACGGCATCGCGTCGGCGCTGCCTGCGCCTTCGATCATCAGGTAGTACGCAAAGAATCCCAGGCCTGCGTTGGCCAGCGGCACCACAACAAGCGCAAGGTGATCCCAGCTCGCGTGCCTGCCTCCGCCCTCCACTTCAAGACGAACCAGTCTCGGCGCCCACGCGAAGATCAGAAAGAAGAACGCCAGGAAAAACGCTGTCGTCGAAAACTCATCCTGTGTGTAGTACTGCGTCGACCACGAGACGAAGAAGAACACGCTGCCCAGAAACGCCGCGCACAACAGTCGCGACCAGGGCCGCAGCGCGACCAGCGCGAGCACCGCGAGGTTCAGCAGCAGCAGGTAGCTAAACAGCGCAACTTCGTGATTCTCGCCCGTGGCCAGCAACAGCGGCGTCGAGAAGCCGCCGACGATGGCGTAGAGCGCCAGCAACTCCGCATCCTGGGCCCACGCCAGGAATCCGTTGAACGCCGTCACCGCGATCATGGCGGCAAACGCCACCGGTGAGCCGACCAGGTGATAGAGCGAAAACGCGGCCCACAACGACAAATACAGCACGCCGCTGCCGATGGCCTTCAGCGAGTAAGAAAACGCCGCGTAGCCGCGCGTCCTGAATCGCTCCGACCACGCGATGAGGCCCGCACCGGCAACGAGGCCAATGAGGACGCGGCCCAGCGGCCCGATCCAGTGGTTGTCAATCGCCAGTTTCAGGAACCATGCCGCGGCGATCAGCACTGCGAGAATGCCGATGCGGTTGAACCACTGCGACCCGATCCGGCTTTCCAGCGACCCATCGGTCTGCGACGTCACCGGCTCAAATGCCGGCGCCTGAGGTGCGACCACCGGTGGTGTTGAGGCGGCAGGCAGCGGTTCGATTGGCGTGCGTGCGGCGTCGATGCTCCCCGCCGCTGAGACGCTTGTCGCCGGCTCCTGCTGCGGGAGGGTTCCACTTCCGGCAATCGCCTCCCGGCGGAGCGCGATGCCGTAATCCTGAAGCGTTTCTTCGAGCCGCTGCATCCGCTGCCGCAGCTCAGCAATCTGGTCTCGAAGTTCCGCTTCCGATCCCGGTTCCATTGCCGCCCACTTTACACCGCGCGCCACCGCGATTCCACACCTGTTTCGTGAGGCGAATTACCGCGCCCGAGCCGCCAGCCTGCGCACAAAAAAGGAGCCGCAGTCGCGGCTCCCCCTGGAGATATTGTCCGGAAGTTTCTGGCTGTCAGTACAGGATCTTGAGGCCCAACTGCAGAATTCTCGGCTCGAAGGTGCTGGAGATCTGCCCGCCCGAGCTGGGCACGCCGCCCGCGATCGCCGATAGTCCCGGCGTTGCGCCCACGCCCAGGGTCGAAGTGGTGGTGCCCTGGGTTCCGCTGATCGTGCTCGGCAGGTAGAAATTTGTGTGGTTGAACAGGTTGTACGCTTCGGCGCGGAACTCGATCTTCATCGACTCCACCGGTGTGTTGAAGCGCTTGTTCACGTCGAGGTCGGTCTCGTAGAACGGCGGCGTGCGTCCTGGATTTCGCGAAGCATCCCCGAACGGGCTCAGCGCGTTGCCGGCCGCGTCCTTGACTGGCGGCAAAACAAACGCGGCAAAGTTGATGTAGTTCACGTACCCGGTGTTCGCCGCGCGGTTGGAGACCCCCTGCGTCACCTTCTGTCCCGGCACAACGTCGGGCCGATACTCGTTGGCTCCGCGATAGGTCGCGGAAATTTGCTGCGAAACCTGCTGTGCGCTGTTCGGCGTGTAGGTCAGGTTGAACGGCGTTCCCGCCTGCGCAGTGTTAATGGCGCTGATTTGCCATCCTCCCAGCAGCGCGTCTTCGGCGCCATTCATGCCCGATCCGAACTGGCGCCCCTTGCCGAAGGGCAGATCGTAAACCAGGCTGGTCACGTTCTCAATCGGCAGGTTGTAGTCCGACTGCGCATAGTCGGCGCGGATATTGAATGCGTTCTGGGGCGACGGGGTGTTGCCTTCGAGCGACGCTGAGGCATTGTCGAGCGAGTGTTCCCACGTGAACGAGTTCAGCAGTGTCAGCCCGGCCACCGCGCGCTGTTCGTACCGCACTTCAAGCGCGTTGTAGTTGGAGTAGAACTCGTTATAGGCCTCGGTGATGTCGCTGGGCCAACTGGTAAACGGCCGCGCGAAACCTGCCGCCGGATTCTTCTGGTTGCCGTTCATAAAACCCTGCAGGTGCAGCCCGTGGTTGGCCACATAAGCCACATCGAACAGCGCGTTCTTGGTCAGCTGCTGCTGGATGCTCAGGAAATAGTTTTCCACGTAGCTGTCCGGCGTGTTCTTCGGAACCCACGTGATGTTGTCGGTCGCGGGATTAAACGCGGTCACGAGGCCCGACGGGAATCCCTGGCTCGCAGCCGCATAGCAACTCGGCGTCGTGGTCCCGGTGGCGATAATCTGCGACGGCAGCGGCGACGGACACTGGTTCGATGGGCTCGGTTTGATCTGCGTCACTACGGCAAACTGCGCCTGCGGCGCGTTAATGGCCAGAATGTCACCCGATCCGGCGCGCGTGTAATGAACGTAGCCGGTGCCGAACCCGCCGCGCAGAACGGTCTTCGGCAACACCTCCCAGGCGAAGCCAACCCGCGGCATAAAGTCTTTCAGGTCAGGATCCATCAGCGTCTTACCATAGACCCCTCCCGGGCTCACCGGCGTGATGCCGTCTCCGGGCGCCAACACCGTCGGATTAATCGTCAGCACCGTCTGCGACACTGGATCCCAGTTCGAGATGTAGTTCTTCCAGTCGGAGTACGGAGATCCGTACTCCCACCGTAGTCCCAGGTTCAGCGTCAGCTTCGATGCCACCTTCCAGTCGTCCTGCGCGTAGGCGCTGTCCAGGGTCTGCCGCAGGTGGACCACAAAGTAGTTGGCCAACTGGTAGCTGCTGGTGGCGCCAAAGAGAAAGTCGGCCCAGTAGGTGTCAGACACGGGAGCCGTCGGCGCCGCCGCGCCGCTGGCAGTCGTCGCGCAGGTCGCAGAGATGGCTGCATCGCACAGGCTGTACCCGCCCCCGTACGTCCACGATCCGTACAACGGGTTGTTATCGTTCACCGCCATCCAGATGTGCTCATACTCGTAGCCGATCTTCACCGAGTGAGGCCCCATGACCCAGGTGTAGTTCACCTTGGGATCGAGAAGCGCCGGGTTCTGCCACTGCGGATTGGTACTCTGCCGCCCGAAGCCCGTGAATCCCGTGATCCCCTCGGAAGGCAATCCGCCGGCGACCACCGGGTTCGACGGCAATCCAGGAATCGAGAACGCATCATCGCCAATCGACAGGTTGTACTTGCCGGCCTTGGTGCGCGAAAGCCCCAGCCGCGCGTCCAGAATCTTGTTGGGTCCGAACAGATAGGTATTCCCCAGCGCAACCTGTTGGTCCAGGATCCTGATCGTCCCGTTCGTCTGCCCATCGAGCGGCAGCGGAATGGTCACATGATTCACGCCTGTCTCTTTGCGGTCGCTGATGCGCACGAACCAGGAGCTGTTGGTGTTCTGCTGATAATCCAGCCGCAGGTCCCCCTTGTCGGAGTTATCGGTGAATGGCGCCTCGACCGAGTAGTCATTCGAGTTCAGTCCCGTAGTCGCCAGTCCTGACGCCGGCAGCGGAATCTTTTTGAAGTAGTTCACCACCTGCGCGTTCAGCGGATCGAACGCCGTTGACGGGATCGCGGTGCCCGCCGGATATGTCGTCCCGGTCAACGGATTCCGCACCGGAACCACCAGGACCCCGTTCAGCTCATTCTGCGTCGGCAGCGTCAGCACGCTCAATGGCGTCAGCGTTTGCCGGAAGCCCTCGTAGTCGAGGAAGTAAAACAGCTTGTCGCGCATGATCGGGCCGCCGAAATTGAACCCGAACTGATTGCGGTTGAAAGCCGGCTCTTTGAATTTGGTCACTGTCCCGGTGTTGCTCACGATGTTCGGCTTGAAGAAGCCCGCCGCGTTCAGATCGGTGTTGCGCAGAAACTCATACAACGTGAAGTGGTAGTTGTTGCCGCCGCTCAACGACGCTACGTTGACCGTCGCCCCCGACCCGCGGCCATATTCCGCGTTTTCGTTGTTGGTCACTATGCTGAACTGCGCTACCGAATCCGGCGGGACCGCGATGATCTGGTTGTCGAATCCCTGGTTGCTCTCGCCATAGGCGTTGTTGTCCATGCCGTCCAGCAGAAAGTTGTTGAACATGCTCCGCTGTCCGTTCACGTTGTAAGCGCCCTCGCGCACCAGGCTGGAAATGGAGCTCGTGGTTGCCGCGGTCGGCGCCTGCCTCTCGCCGGTTACCAGTCCCATCAGATCGCTGTAGTTCCGGCTCACCAGCGGCAGCGCTTCGCTCTCGTAGTTGGTGATGGTCTGGCCACGCTCACTGGAGTCGGTTTCCAGCTGCAGCGCCACGTCGCTCACTTCCACAGTCGTCTGCGTCTGGCCCGGCAGCAGCTTCAGGTCGATCCGCTGGCGGCTGCCCACGGAGATGGTGATGTTCTGCGCGATCGCCTGCGCGAAGCCTTTGGCTGTCGCCGCAATCGTATAAACCCCGGTCCGCAGCGAGGGAAACTCGTAGTCGCCATCGCCGGCCGTCGTGACCCTCTCGGTGATCCCGGTCGCCGTGTTCGTGGCGCTCACATCTGCTCCGGAAACGACCGCCCCGCTGGAGTCGCGGATCGTGCCCACAAGGCTCCCATCGTCATATTGAGCGTGCGCGTAACCGGATGCGATCAGGAACAGGCCTGCCAGAAAAATGCGAAGAAGACCGCTTTTTGGACTTTTCATGCCCTCGAAACTAAGTTACTTTCCTCCAAACCCCTGTTAATGCCCTGCAAATGAATCGTGAATCTGTAGCAATCCGTGTGTAAAATCGACCCGACATGGATTCCGGGCGTTCCCCCACCCCCCGCCGCGTCCTTGCCGTCGATGACGACCCCGTCAGCCTGGCAGTGACCGCTGTCCTGCTGGAAGCCGAGGGCTGCATCGTTCTGCAGGCGCAAAGCGGCGCCCAGGCCCTCGACGTGGCGGCCTCCGATCCCCCCGACTGCATTCTTGCCGATCTGCGCATGCCCGGGCTCAGCAGCACCGAGCTGGCTCGCTCCCTGCGCAAAGCCGCGCCCCATGCCCTCATCCTGGCCATGAGCGCCAGCCCCCCGCACCAGCTCGAGGGCTACGACGGCATCCTGCAGAAGCCCCTCTCACCGGAGAGCATTCGCACCGCCTTCGGCCTCCATACTCCGCACAGGAATGGAGCCGCCGCTATTCCGGTGCCTGTTTCCTCCGCCAACCCCAAAGACCACGCCGTCCTCGATGCGGAGATCTTCGAGCGGCTCCGGCGCGCCATCACTCCCGACGGACTCGAGGAAGTCTTCTCGGTCTTCATCCAGGACACGCGCGATCGCATCGCGCTCATGCGCAGCGCCGACCCCGCCACCATCCGCAAAGAGGCCCATACCATCAAAGGCGGAGCCTCCATGGTCGGCGCTCTGCAGATTTCCCGCGCCGCCGCCGCCATCGAATCGGGTATTGACGATCCTGATGATCGGCTGCGCAAACTCGACGAGATGGAGGCTCACTGCCGTTTCGCCGAGATTATTCTCAGACAGAGGCTCAAAGCATGAATACTCAAACCAGGTCCGCTCGTCCCGCTCCCCCCCGGCAGGCCAAAACGGCGTCTCCCGCCATTCGCATCCTCATTGCCGATGACCACCCGGTTATCCGCATCGGGGTGCGCAACATGCTGCAGAGCGAGCCCGGCCTCGAAGTCGTTGGCGAATGCTCCGACGGCGATGAAGCCATCACCCAAACCCTCGAGGTGCTCCCTGACATCCTCCTCCTCGATGTCTATATGCCCCGCCTGCCCGGCATTGAGGCCATGCGCGCCATCATGAATGGCTCGCCTACGGTCAAAATCATCCTGCTCACCAGCACCATCAGCACCCAGCAGGTTATCGAGGCCCTGCAGATCGGCGCGCGCGGCATCGTCATTAAGGATGCTGTCGCGGAGCATGTCACCGCGGCGATCCGCGCTGTCTCCGGCGGCGATTACTGGATCGGCGGCAAGAGGGTCGTCAATCTTGTGGGCGCGCTCCACGACCTGATGCAGCAGGCCGCCGTTCCCGACCGCAAAACCTTCGGCCTGACCCCGCGCGAGATGGAAGTGGTGGGCTGCATCGTCGAAGGCTGCTCGAACCGCGACATCGCCAAGCAGTTCGGCCTCAGCGAAGAGACCGTGAAGCGCCATCTGTCGAACATCTTCGACAAAACCGGCGTCTCCACACGCCTCGAGCTGGCCATGTTCGCCATCGCGCACCACCTGGTGGCCACCGAGCACTAGCGAACCCTGACCGAACGCTCGATCGAGCAGCGCGCCGCCCGCGCGTCGGCGACTTTGTCGGCGATACAGAATTCCGGTGCGGACTCCGTACTGGTCTGTCCGGCTGCTTCCTCAGGACAAGCGGGTCATCCCTGGGAAACCATCGAATCCTCGATCAAAGCTCAGAATCCTCTTCACACCATGGATTTGCATCGTAGCGAGATGGACCGCATCTCGCGCCGAAAGCGTCTTGTGGCCCAGCACGATCTGTTTGGCTCGTTCGACTGCCCTCTGGTCCACCGAAAACACTTCATCGACGACTCCCAGCAACGCATCAAACGCGGGCTGAATCGCGTCCGGCCGCCCGATCGAAACGTACCGGTGAAGGATTTCCTGCAGCACTTCCGCGTCGGTCACCAGCCGCTCCCGGCCGCTTACCAACTCCTCAAGCCACCGCCTCGCATCGTTTTTATGAGGATGAGAAGCGCCTACCAGATACATGGGGATGTTCGAGTCGACGAAGATCACGGCTGCATTCCCGATCCGAATCCGCGCTCGATCTCTTCCAGCATGCGGTCGATATCGGCGGTGGGAAAGTCCATGCGCGCCGCTGCTCGAATAACATCCAGCCTGGACGAGACCTCGCGGCTGGGCTCGCTCCTGCGGGCCTGGGCCAGCGCCTGGCGTACCCATTCGGCGATGGACATGCGCCGCAGACGCGCCGCGCGCTGGATATCGCGATATTCGGGGTCCTGCACAATGACCTGGAGTCGTTTAGCCACGCAAGGAGTATATATGACTCATCGCCATGAGTTGACGCGTATCATCGCCGGCTGCAAAGTCGGCAACCCGGAAGTTTCACGCCCCGGAGAAACTTACGGTCGCGAAAGCTCACCGATCCACTTCACTTCCCCGCTCTTTCACCCATCGGGAGAGAACGACTGCTCCATCCGCGCCGATTGCGCTGTTCCGTCCGGACGACCCGGCCACGCCTTCTGGGTCTGCATTCGCCAGCTCTTACGGTCGCCTGTCAGCGAGGAAGCGGCCGCGATACTGCGTGGGGGCAAGGCCGAATTGCTGCACAAACGCGCGCCGGAAACTGTCTGGGTCGCGAAAGCCCACCGAATCGGCGATGTTTTCAACCGTGGAGTCAGCTGCGGCAAGCCTCACCCGCGCCTCATCCAGCCGCAGCCGTTGTACAAACGCCGCCGGAGTGCTCCTGAATTCATCCTTGAATCGCCGGGTAAACTGCCGCGGGCACAGGTTGACCCTCTCCGCCAGCGTTTCAACCGAAAGATCCCTGTCGAGGTGCCCCACGATCCAGGCCGCGAGATCGGCAAAACGACTGGCAGACGCGACCTGAAATTTCAACGGCTCGGAATACTGCTCCTGCCCTCCCGGGCGTTTCATGTACATCACCAGTTCGCGCGCCACCGAGAGGGCCACTTGTGCTCCGAAATCCTCTTCGATCAGCGCCAGAGAGAGATCCATTCCCGCCGTGATCCCCGCCGATGTGTAGAACTTCCCGTCGCGAACGTACAGCAGGTTGCCATCGATTTTCAATTCTGGATAGCGCGCTGCAAGGTCGGCTGCGTATTTCCAGTGCGTCGTGACCTTGCGGCCGTTGAGCAGTCCGGTGGGCGCCACACCATAAACCCCGGTACAGACCGAGACAATACGGCGAATACGGTGCTCATGCCGGCTGATCCACTTCGCCAGCTTCCGGGCGGCGTCCGAGGTTCGCATCCCGCTGCCTCCAGGAATGAGCAGCGTGTCCAGGTGACGCAGCGAGTTCAGCGAGCACGCCGCCGTCACGCGTAGTCCCGACTCGGAGCGGAACGTTTTTGCGCCCAGCGCCGCGATCGTCACCTTGTAGCAAGCCTGGCGCTTTCCCTGCGAATCTTCGACGTAGGCGGTGCTGAACGCCTCCAACGGCCCCGACAGATCGAGTGATGTGATGTCGTCGTAGCCGACGATTACGATGTGGCGGCGCGCCATCGTCTGTGACAGTCCGGAATGGCTGGTGGCGCGATTTTTTGGCATGAGGCTCACCGGCAAAGCACGGCATGATGATAATTCAAAATGTCTCAGATCGCCGGACCAATGTCATTTCAGACTTTTCATTTTGCCCGTATTCTGCTGTTGTCAGCAAGTCTATCTTGCAAAGGCGGACCATCATGACGGGAACGAAAAATCTCCTCTGGATAACCGCAGCCTCGATTGCGCTGCTGGATTGTGCGGTCTGCATGAGCCAGGCCGCCGGGGCGCCGCAAAATGCCGCCACAGCACAAACCACAGCGCTGCAGCCGCCCTCCAAAGGGCCGATCAATGTCGCGTTTGTTATTTCGGAGGGCGCCAATGTAATGGACATCGCCGGCCCCTGGGAAGTCTTCAGCGACGCCATGCTCACGTCCAGCGGGAAGCCCTGGCACGAGTCGGATGGCGACGACATGACCATGCCGTTCAACACGTACACCGTGTCGGATTCGTTAAGGCCCGTGATTGCCGCCAACGGGCTCACGATCGTTCCTGGCTACACCTTTGAAACCGCGCCCCGGCCGCAAATCATCGTCATCCCAGCGCAAGGCGGCCGCAGCGATGCACAGAAGACATGGTTGCTGTCGAATGCGGCGACTGCCGACGTTACCATGTCGGTCTGCACCGGCGCCTCCATGCTCGCCCAATATGGCCTGCTCGACGGCTCGACCGCCACCACGCACCATCTGTACGCAGCGGACATGCAAAAACGATTCCCGGCGGTGCACTTTGTGAGCGGAACCCGTTTCGTCGATAACGGAAAAGTTGCCACTGCCGGCGGTCTCACTTCGGGCATCGACCTCGCCTTGCACATCGTTGAGCGCTACTACGGACAAGAGGTCGCGCAGGTCACAGCCAATTTCATGGAGTATCACGGCGAACTTTGGAAAAATCCCGAATTCGGCCAGGTCAGGCCGGTTGCCCGAAAGTAAACCCTCCAACCGCCTCGAGCTCGGCGATGTTTTGCCATCGCGCACCATCTGGTGAATACCGAGCACACCGAGTCGGGCTCCATGGTCCGATCCCTGGCGCTGAGGCAGGCTCCGTTGTCCCTGGCGCTGAGGCAGGCCCCGTTGTCTCTGGCGCTGAGGCAGGCACCGTGATCCGATCCCTACCGCTGAGTCGGGCTCCTTGGTCCGATCCCTGCCACTGGGGCAAGGATCCTGCCTCCCTAACGCTCGATGTGCGCCCTCTACCCCAAAAGTAACCACAAACCGCAATTCGGCGGCCAGGTTCACCCCACAGCAAGAAGCGAACTCCCTCGACCGTCGCACTGTCATTCCATATCCAACGGCCCCCCAGCTTTTGGTACCGTGAACCTCCCCTTCCGGGAAGGCGAGTTCCGAACCGTCCCGCGTTCTCAACGCGAGCAGCCTCACTCCGCGCGTATTTTTGCTCCTTTCCCCGTACAATCTGGATAGGTTCGCGGGTCCGCAAGGGGTCAGGAGGAGAATGCAGTCGGCTCAATCCGGCACGGTCGAAAGCGGTGCCGTCGCATGGTCTCGTAACAATCCGTACTCGGCAACGGTTGTTGAAAACCGTCTCCTCACCGGTCCCGGTTCCGAGAAAGAAACCCGCCACATCGAACTCGATCTCGGCGATTCCGGTATGCAGTACCTGCCTGGCGACTCGGCCGGCATCGCGCCCGTCAACACCTGCGACGCCGTCGATCTCGTGCTCGAACGGCTGCAATTCACCGGCGATGAGCCGGTCGTCGACTTCTACGGCAAGCCGCTCAACCTGCGTGAGGCGCTCACCTCCTGGCTGATGATCGGCAAGCTCTCCGGCACAACGCTGAAGGCCTGGGCCAAACTGACCGCCCATCCGGAACTTGCCGGCCTCTGTGAGGCAGGCAACAAGGAAAAGCTCGAGGCATTTCTCTGGGGCCGCGAATTTATCGATCTCCTCGAGCACGCGCCGGCCAAACTCGATGACCCGCAGCAGCTCTTCAAACTTCTGCCCCGCCTCGCACCACGCCTCTACTCCATCTCGTCGAGCCAGGCGCTGCGTCCCGACCGCATCGACCTTTCCGTGCGCGTGGTGAAGTACGCGAGTCACGGCCGCAACCGCCAGGGCGTCTGCTCGGCGCACATTGGCGAGCGCACTCCACCGGGCGGAAAGCTGCCCATCTTCATCCACTCCAACCAGCTTTTCCGGCTGCCCGCTGCACCCGAAGTGCCCGTGATTATGGTTGGTCCTGGTACCGGCGTTGCGCCCTTCCGCGCCTTCCTCCAGCACAAGCAGGCTGGCTGTGGCCGCTGGCCCATGTGGCTTTTCTTCGGAGACCAGCGCGCCTCTCAGGACTTCCTGTACGGCGAAGAATTCGAGTGCTGGGTTCAGGACGGCACCCTGCAGCGTTTGGACACAGCCTTTTCCCGCGATCAGAAGGAGAAGATCTACGTCCAGACGCGCATCCGCGAGAACTCCGCCGAGCTGTGGCGCTGGCTCGATCAGGGCGCGTACTTCTACGTTTGCGGAGACTCCAAACGCATGGCTCCTGACGTCGAAGCCGCGCTGCTCGAAGCGGTCGCGACCCACTCCGGCCGCGGCGCTGAGTATGCGAACGAATTTCTGGCCGAGATGAAGAAGCAGAAGCGCTATCTGCGCGACGTCTACTAGGAGCCAACCTCGCAGCAGCATGGGCGCTCGCGGATCAGATCGCCTTTACGCTTTCCTTCGCCCCGCCCTGCCATAATTCCTTCCTGCCACCCCTGCATGCTCCGCCACCCCACCGTCGTGGCCCTTGCTCTTCTTGCCCCGGCGCTTGCCGCCTCCCAATCTTCCGCCCAATCCAAACCTCTCTGCCCCGCCCAGCCGCTCGCTGCCGACGGCAATCGCCCCACCTTTACGTTCCCCGCCACCACCACCCAGTGCGGCATGTTCGAAGCCGACTTCGGCGTCACGACGCAGGGCATGGGCGGTGGCATCCAGCAAAATTACGCGCCCGTCAGCCTGCGCTACGGCGTCACTCCGCGCCTCGATCTCCGCTGGGGCGCCGTCAACCACATCTGGCAAACCGGCACTCCGTCGCTCCAGGGCGCAGGCGATACGTACCTCGGCGCGCGCTACAACTTCCTCGCACAGTCCCACACCGTGCCCGCGCTCGGCCTCTTCTACCAGGTGAAAATTCCCACCGCTAACCCCGCCAAAGGATTGGGCTCCGGCTACGTCGACAACCTCCTCACCCTTCTCGCCAGCAAAGACCTCGGGAAATACCACATCGACTTCAACCTCGACGGCACCGTGGCTGGCGCGGCCCACGGAACCAACCCCGCCGTCCAGGGCGACCTCGCCCTCACCCGCGCCCTCACCAAAACCACCTCCGTTGTCCTTGAAAGCTACGGCGGCTCGGAGCCTGCCACTACCAGCCGCATCGGCATCGCACTCCTCGGAGCCACGTGGGCCGTCCGCCCCTGGTTCGTCCTCGACACCGCCTACGACAAGACCTGGACTGGAACCCCCGGCCAGCCTCGCCAGCAATTCCTCATCGGAGGCACCTGCACCATCCGCCCACCCTGGCGCAAACCCCCGCCCCCGTCCAAATAACCTCCGGGCCAGCAGCCCGCTACCTGCTACTGGCTACCAGATTCCTCATCACTTCTCCTTGACGCGAAAGCTGTAGAGCACCCTGTCGCCGAGGTCCTGCTTCACCCCCGGATCTTCGAGAGCTTTCTTTGCCGCATCGGGCAGATCCTTTCCCACTTCGAAGACCACCGGCTCGCCGTTCCACGTGCCAACCAATACTTCTGAAGAAAAGCGATAGACCGGTGTCGCCTTTGGCACGGCGACGAAGATCACATCGCGAGCGTGCCAGGGTGTTTCCCCGCCGTCGTTGGAAACCGGCAGAAGATCGTGCACCTCGACGTTCAGGTTCAGCGTGACCGCTCCGCCATGGCTCACAATGTGATAGCCAATCGTATTGGCGTCGCGAATCGTCAGTTCGGTTCGATCGAGCGCGTCGCAGCCTCGCGTCTTCACCACCGTCGCCACGCAGTCGTACCACGGGCTCCCGAACTTCTCGATGGAGAACTGCGCGGGAACCGTCGTTTCCCCGGTGAACTCGCCGGGCGCTCGCTCGGTCCCACCGTCGACCTTAATTGCCGGCGCCGGATTCAGCAGATGCGTTTTCTCCGACGGCTCGAAGATGGTCGTGACCAGCGAGTAGGTGCCGACGCTCGAGTCTTTTTTCGAATCGGGCGTTGAACTCTGCCCTGACCCTGGCTTCGCGGTTTGCCCCAGCGCGGTGGGCAGAAGCAACGCGAGCAGCAGCACGGCCAGCAGCGCCAGCGCCGTAATCCCCGCGTTTCTTGTATGCTTTAGCACGCTTCCACTCCCTCGAGCGCTGGCCTTTGAGCGGATGATAGTTCGGCTGCGGCGGGTTTCTGCGTCCGACCTCGCGCAAATTCAGCTCCCGTTCCCGAAACAGACCTGCTCGAACCGGCTCTCCCGAGTTGGCACGCCCGTTCCTGACGCTGTTTCCGGACATCAGGGCCCGGTTTGTTCCGTTTCGCGAAATCAGTGCGTGACCGGCGGCTGATGAGTCCTCACAATAGCCCAATGGCAGACAATCGGAAGGCTGGCCTCGCCCTGATCATCGGGGTCGGTGGGCGCAGTGATCACGATGGCGATTCATCCCGTGGGCCACGCAGGGATGAGCGCCGATCAGATTGCGCATTTGATGGGGTTGTCGGGCATTGCGCACGGGTTGGGGCTGGTGAGCGTGCTGCTGCTGTTTCTGGGGGCGTGCGGAGTTGCCGCCGCGCTCGCCGGGCCGGATCGCATGGCCTTCGTGGCCCTCGTGACCTTCGGCTTTGCCGCGGTCGCGGTGATGATTGCAGGAACGGTGAGCGGCTGGATCGTGCCGGACATCATGCGGCTGATGGTGAAGGACGATGCGGCGAATGCCGCGACGTGGAAGATCGCGATTGCGTCGATCTTTCAGATCAATCAGGCGATGTCGCGGGTCTATTCCGTAGGCGCTGCCGTGGCGATCACGCTGTGGTCGGTGTGCTGCCTGAGGATGGGGCGGCTCTCCCGAAGCATCGCGATCTTCGGCTGCGTAACGTCGCCGCTGGTGGCGTTGCTGGTGATGGTGGGCCATCTTCGTCCCAGCGTGCATGGGTTTACGGCGGTGGTGCTGAGCGAGGTGATCTGGTTCGCAGGCATCGGCTGGGTGATGCTGCGCGCTGATGAACCCATCGCCAAAGGCGAGCCGGTCGCTCATGGCCTGTAGCCGCGGATGTAGGCCGGAAGCGGGCGGATGCCAGTATTCAGCCGTGCCGCAGAGCGCCCACAATATTACGGGGCTTCAGCCCTGAGTACCTCTTTCCACAATCTCGTCCGCGCTCTACGTACGTAAGACCTCGTCGAGCTCGCCGGTGCGAAGGTGCCCCACTCTTTCTTCACCGTGAGTTGCAGAGCGCTCTCCTGATCTGCCGCATTGTGTCAGGGCACGACTTCAGTCGTGCCGTTAGGAGTTCCAAAAACGGGGGCTTTAGCCCCTGAGTACCATTCGTGTCCATCCCTTCTCGTAACTTGCTGCGGCAAGGGGAAATCGAAGAGACGGACGGACAGAGGCACTGAGAAGCAGACACAGGCAATAAGGGAGCAGCCAGCCAGCTCCGCCTCTGCTCGGGCCAAGAGACCTCACCTTCGTAATGCTTTGTGTCAGGGCACGGCTTTCAGCCGTGCCGCAGAGCGGCCACAATTATTATGGGGCTTCAGCCCCCGAGTACCATTCGTGTCCATCCCCCCTCGTAATTCTGATCCCAACAACATCGTCGATACTCATCGCACATTCTTCGTCACCACCAGGACCCTCACGGGCCGGCGCCTCCTGCAATCCGACCGCAACGCGACCCTCCTCGTCGATGTCCTCCGCTGCTCGGTCGCTGCGAAGTGTTTCCAGCTGCACGACTTTGTCATCATGCCGGACCACCTGCACCTGCTTCTTACGCTTTCCGATGACATCACGCTTGAAAAGGCCATGCAGTTCATCAAAGGGGGATTCTCGTTTCGGCTGAAGCGCGAACTCGGATACTCGGGCGAAGTATGGCAGCGGGGCTTTTCAGATCACCGGGTCAACGACAGGCGCAGCTTCGAGAATCACCGGCGTTATATCGCTCTTAATCCCGTCCGAGCAGGGATCGTTTCGGCGCCCGAGGACTTTCCCTGGCTCATGACGAGCCTGGCAAAGCGGAAGGCGGCTCGGGTGGTACTCAGGGGCTAAAGCCGCGTTTTTAGAGACTCCTGACGGCACGACTGAAAGTCGTGCCCTGACACAAAGCGGTGGATCGGAGAGCGCCCTGCAACTCACGGTGAAAGGGTAGAGTCGGGTACTTTCGAACCCGCGAGCTCGTCGGGGACTAACGCACGTAGAGCGCGGACGAGATCGTGGAGAAGAAGTACTCAGGGGCTAAAGCGCCCCCGATTATTTAGGGCAAACGGTGCGGCACGGCTTTCAGCCGTGCCGCAGAACAAAGCGGCGGGTCGGGATCACATCCGCTAATGCGAATTGCCGCGGTGGGCCATGTAAAACTCCGCCAATTCCAGGTCACCCGGCTGGGTGATTTTCAGGTTCGATGCCGAGCCCGGCACCACGAACACCTGGCTGCCGGCGCGCTCCACCAGGCTGGCCTCGTCGGTTCCCACAAAACCATCGGCTTCGGCCTCAGCGAAGGCTTTGCGCAGCAGCCCGCAGCGGAAACCCTGCGGAGTTTGCGCCTGCACAATGTATTCGCGCGGAATCGTCGCGGTGACGATCGCGCCGTCAGCGGTGCGTTCCACCTGCTTGATGGTGTCGAGCGCCGGCAAGCCGACGATGGCGGCGCTGTGCTTCTCGACTGCTTCAATCACACGCCGGATGACGGCGGGCTCAATGAGAGGCCGCACGGCATCGTGCACGAGAACGATATCGTCTTCGGCGCAATCCAGGGTTTTGAGCGCGTTGAAGACACTCTCCTGGCGCGAGTCCCCGCCTTCGACCACGCGCACGCGCTCGGCAAAGCCGTGCTCGAAGATGTGGGCCGTGAGCCGCTCGATCTCGGTAGCGCGCACGGCAACGATCATCTCTGAAATTTCCGGCACCTCGGCAAAAGCGCGCAGGGTGCGGATGAGAATCGGAGTTCCCGCGAGTTCCAGAAACTGCTTCGGGGCTGTGTGTGGAGCGTGGCCGGCTGCCATGCGCGTGCCCAGACCGGCTGCCGGCAGAATGACCGATACACGCATAGGAACTGGAGTATATCGCAACGAAGCATGTCTCAGAGCAGGCTGCGGGTGTAGGGTAAACTGGGCCGCGAAAGCAGCCTGGTGAACAACTCCAGCGAGGTTGGTTTGCGATGCGGAATGGCGCGATGAGATGGCTTCTGATCCTGGTGGCTGGCGCGGCGGTCGCCTGGATTTCGGGTTCAACAGCGGTTTCCGGCGCGCGCGAAAGCGGAGCCCCTCTGGCGATGACGCCGCCGATGGGCTGGAACAGCTGGGATTCGTGGGGGCTCACCATCAACGAGCAGCAGTTCCGCGACAGCGTGACGTGGTTCCACAACAACCTGCAGCGCTTCAGCTGGCAGTACGTGGTGGTTGATGAGGGATGGTTCCTCGAACATCCCGAGAATCCTGCCGGCCAACAGAGCTACACCATGTCGGACGAAGGACTCTATCTGCCTGCCCTCAACCGCTTCCCTTCCGCAGCAGGCGGCAAAGGCTTTCGCCCGCTTTCTGACTGGGTGCACGCCCAGGGATTGAAGTTCGGGATTCATATCGTGCGCGGCATTCCGCGCGCAGCCGTCCAGCGCAACCTGAAGATCGCAGGCTCGCACTACACGGCGGCCGAAGCCGCGGATACGTCCGACACCTGCTCGTGGAATTCAGACAATTACGGCGTGAAGAACAATAAAGCCGGACAGGCTTACTACGACTCGGTCGCGGAGCTGTACGCGCGCTGGGGCGTCGATTATCTGAAGGTCGACTGCATCTCCCAGCCCTGGAAGGCCGACGAGATTCACATGGTGGACGAGGCGCTGCACCGCAGCGGACGCGCGATTGTGCTGAGCCTTTCGCCCGGCCCCACGCCGCTCGACTCCGCGCAGGACGCGGTCCACAGCGCGCAGCTATGGCGCATCTCCGACGATATGTGGGACCTGTGGTCGAAGCCTGCCGGTGCACCGCCGTTCCCGCAGAGCCTGAAGAATCAGTTCGCGCTGCTGGCGAAGTGGGAGCCGTTCGCAGGGCCAGGACACTGGCCCGACGCCGACATGCTGCCCATTGGCTACCTTGGGCCCACGCCTGGCTGGCAGCAGGCACGCCAAACTCGCCTCACCCGCGACGAAGTTCGCACCATGATGACCTTGTGGTCGATCGCCAGGTCGCCGTTGTTCATTGGAACCAATCTGCTCAAGATGGACGCCTTCACCGAGTCCGTTCTCACCAGTCCGGAGCTGATCGATGTGGATCAGTACTCAGAAAACAACCGTGAGCTGTTTGAGAAAGGCGACATTGTGGTGTGGGCCGCCTCAGCGCCGCAGCACGCCGCTGACTACTTCGCGATCTTCAATCTGTCCGACGCGCCGCAGACGGTGAACTACCCTCTGCAGGAGCTGGGTGAGCCGTATGGAAAGTTCCCCGTGCGCGACCTTTGGGAGCGCCAGGATCTGGGCCGCGTCGACCACCTTGAGGCGACACTGCCGCCCCACGCATCGAAGATCTTTAAGGTCCAACTGCGATAGGAAGAGAACATCAGCTTTCAATCCTACCTGATGTGGAGCGCGCAGAACGCACCTCCTATACGTCAAATCAGGACAGTCAATTTATCCCTGTGCCGCTGGGCGTCTTTCAGTGGAACGCCATGGGGACCTTATCCCAGGCGCCTACAACGGGGAGCTGGAGCGGCAATGGGGAAGATGTGCCGAGCGATTTCACGCCGGCCAGCTCCGAGCCCCGATGGGGTTCCGTTCTGAATGCGGATTTGATTGATAAGATGTGTCCCTGAGGTACAGAGGAGGAAAGTGTGCCTATGACGAGCTTCCGCATGGCAATCATATTACTAATATCTCTTCACGCCAGCGCTTCGGCGTTGCAGAGTGTTCCAGTCAGGGTTTCGATTGCGGCTCCTGAGGCCACCGTGAGAAGTGGTGATGCCGTAAGGATTGATGTGACTATTAGCAATTTAACGCATCATACCGTCGAAATATCAAGCGTTCCAGACATGGCCGAGGCTGCGAGGCACGTTGATGTCTACGATTCAGAAGGAAAACTACTTCCGCGGCGCAGAGTGCCAAATCCTCTGTCCATGGGAACGGTACAACTCGGCGGGGGTAAATCGCTTCGAGAGTCTTTTGTCTTGAACGACTTCGCAGATCTCAGTAAGCCCGGTACATATAGGATTCAGGTGAAACATGAAATGTGGCGCGTCGATATGACAAAGCACGATGCCTATAGATCATTGATACCTTCCAACATTCTCGTCATTACGATAGTCAAGTGAAGTGTTGTCAGCGAGACTAAGCAGAACCTCCTTAAACAACCCAGGGGGAATAGCCGTCGATGGAAGCGGTAACATCTACATAGCTGACACCAACAATGACCGGGTGCTGCTGGAGAGCTTAACGAACGGAACCTACACCGAGACCACCCTTCCGACGAGCGCGCTGGCGCATCCATCCGGTGTTGCAGTCGATTCGCTGGGAGATGTCTATGTGGCCGATTCAGGCAATAACAGGATCCTTAGGGAGGATCTGACATCTGGTGTGCGTACAATGAGACGGTCGTTTCCACGAGCCCCCCCGATCAGCCATCTCAAGTCGTAGTCGACGGCAGCGGTAAAACTGACTGGCAACTGGCAGGATTGACCAGCAGCGAGGATGCCAAGCCCTGAAGCGCCGGCGCTTACGAGGGGGCAAGCCGATGCGCCGTTACTGGTCAGTGTGAAGTTGGCGGAAATGCCTGGATTCGTGCCGCTTGTCGGCACAGAAAGATCCAGTGCCGCGTTGCCGAAATTTTGCAGGGTGACCGTCTGCGGGCTGTCGCTGCTTGTCGAGCCCGGCGGGGTTGATGCAAAACTAAGAGTTGGAGAATCAGCGAGGTCTTCCCTGAGAACTCGATTGCCGCTGGAGTCTCCGATGTAAATGTCGCCGTTGCCACCCGCGGCCACTCCATAAGGCCAGGTGAGGGCACTCGTCGTCACTGTGCTTTCGGAATAACTGCTGCCGGAGATTGCTTCTTTAAGCACCCGATAGTGGCCTGAATCGACAATATAGACATTATGGGCGGACATCTTGGATGCCAAAAACTTCAGAACAAGTCTCGATGATGGCGGCTAAGTGTATGATTCAACAGGATAACGGCGACGGTAAAGTTTTCCACAGCCCCCAGCCAACCTTCTCCCCTGATCTGCATCTATACCTACAACACCAGAGGCTACTTCAGTCGTCACCAACCTTCCTGGTTGTACAAGCTCTTCCTGCATTTTCCTGCGGCGCAATTGCGCAGGACCCTCAAGATGTCCCCCGGATTCCCCTCCCATAGCCTCTGAAGCGGGCCCGCTGGAAAGCGGGCCCTTCGCTTTTCCGGAGCGCCCTCTCTGATATTCTGCGTCGGCTATGAACCTTGCCGAAAAAATATGCGCCACCCTGCTGGCTACTGCTCTGCTGGCTTCTTTCCCTGCCCTCGCTCAGCAGCCTGCGGAACAGGGAACCACCGCAGCTCAGGCGCCCAACGCCGACAGCAGTTACATCGACGCCGACGGAACGGCGCACATCACGCGCGTGATTCCCATTCCGCCCGACCTGAGCCCTGAGGCAAAGAAATCGCTGTCGCGGCAGGTCTCCGATGCGCCGCATCCGCAGACGCTTGAAGAGCGGCGTCACGGAACCGATGTATGGCAGAACCACGCCGGTGACGTCTCCGCCCGGATCTATCCGGTAATTCGTACGGAAAGCACCATCGCAGGCGTTCCGGTGCGCATCGTCACCCCAGTCGCCAGCATGGATCCGGATCGCGTGCTCCTGAACATTCACGGCGGCGGATTCAATTCCGACTCGGGCTCCTGGACCGAATCGATTCCGATGGCGAATCTGACCCGGATCAAAGTTGTTGCCGTGCTCTACCCGCTTGCGCCTGAACATCCGTTCCCTGCCGGACTCGACGACGTGATCGCCGTCTACAAAGAGCTGTTGAAGACGTACAAGCCCGCGCACATTGCCGTGTACGGAACCTCAGCGGGCGCGATCCTCACCGCCGAAGTCGCGGTTCGCCTGCGCCAGCTCTCGCTTCCCCTCCCTGGCGCGCTCGGCGTCTTCTCCGGCATGGGCGACTTTTCGCGCAACGGCGATTCGTGGGCGATGTATGCGCTCAATGGCCTTTCCGGCCATCTCGAACCGCCAGGACCCGGCGTCCACGACAATGAGTACGCCGCCAGGACCGATCCGCGCGATCCTGTCCTCTCGCCGCTCTTCGCCGACCTGCACAACATGCCGCCCACGCTGTTCATCACCAGCGGACGCGACATTCTGCTCAGCGGCACCAGCATTCTGCATCGAGCGTTTCTGCGCGCGGGCAACGACAACGCGCAGCTGGTGGTTTTCGAAGGACTGCCGCATGCTTTCTGGAATGACGCCAACCTGCCCGAATCCAAAGAAGCCGACGGCATCATGGCCCACTTTTTCACAAAGAATTTGAAACCGTAACCAACACATTTCTGCGAGGATAATTCCCACTCCGCATGCAGATCACCGACCTGCTGTTTGGACGGCCGCTCGCCACTTCCGATGAACGAGCCGAGCATATCGGACCGGCCGCGGGAATCCCCGTCTTCGGTCTGGATGCTCTCAGCTCCGCCGCTTACGGCCCGGAAGCCGCGCTCACCCTGCTCATCCCGCTCGGCCTGGCAGGCCTGCACTTCATCGTCCCCATCACTGCGGCCATCCTCATTCTTCTCGTCATCCTTTATTTCTCCTACTCGCAGACCATTGAGGCGTACCCGCACGGCGGCGGCTCCTTCACGGTGGCCGGCGAGAACCTCGGCGATCATGTCGGCCTGCTGGCTGCAGCGGCGCTGATGATCGACTACGTTCTCACTGCGGCCGTCGGCATCTCGGCAGGCATCGGCGCGCTCATCTCGGCGGCGCCCTCGCTGCAACCGCACACCCTGAGTCTGTGCCTGGCGGTTCTGGCGCTGCTCACCCTGGTGAACATGCGCGGTGTGCGCGACACAGGCGTGATTTTCCTGATTCCAACCTATCTGTTCCTGGCCACTCTGCTGGTGGTGATCGGCGTCGGTCTGTTTCACGCTCTGACCAGCGGCGGACATCCGGCGCCGATTATCGCGCCGCCGAAGCTGCCCGCTGCCACCGCGGCCGTGAGCCTGTGGCTGCTGCTGCGCGTCTTCTCCAGCGGTTGCACGGCCATGACCGGCGTTGAAGCCGTCAGCAACGGCGTGATGGCCTTTCGCGAACCAACCACGAAGAACGCGCGCATCTCGCTCACCATCATCATCGCGCTGCTCATCGTTTTGCTGGCCGGCATCGCCACGCTTTGCCACCTTTACAACGTCGGCGCCACTGATCCCAACGGGCCCGGATACCAGAGTGTTCTCTCCCAGCTGACGCTGGCCGTGACCGGGCGCAACTGGTTCTACTACGTCACCATCGCGTCCATCCTGCTGGTGCTCGCGCTCTCGGCGAACACCGCCTTTGCGGATTTTCCCCGCCTCTCGCGCGCCATCGCGCTGAAAGGCTATCTGCCCCACATCTTCACGCTGCGCGGGCGGCGGCTCCTCTACTCGTGGGGCATTTACGTTCTCGTCTTTCTCACCGCTTCGTTGCTGATTCTGTTTGGCGGCGTCACCGACCGCCTGATCCCGCTCTATGCCATCGGCGCGTTCATGGCCTTTACCCTCTCGCAGGCAGGCATGGTGGTGCACTGGATGAAGAAGCCAGGCCACGGCAACCGGCTGCGCATGTTCATCAACGGACTCGGCGCTGTTGCCACCGGCATCACCACCGTGGTTGTGCTTGTGACCAAATTCATTGAAGGCGCGTGGGTCACCGCGCTGCTCATCCCCATCCTCATCCTCCTGATGGCCGCGGTGCATCGCCACTATCAGCGCGTGGGCGAAGAAACGGCCTGCCCGGAACCGCTGGTAGTGACCAACATCCATCCGCCCATCGTCATCATCCCCATGGATCGCTGGAGCCGCCTCTCCGCCAAGGCTCTGCGCTTCGCCATGTCCATCTCCAACGAACTGCAGATCGTGCACGTCGATTCGCCCGACGTGGATCACGGCGAAGACGAGCTGGCATCGATCTGGACCGAGAAGATCCTGAAGCCGATGCGCGAGGCCGGCCTGCCCGAGCCAAAATTCAAACGGCTGAAGTCGCCTTACCGCACGGTGCTGATGCCGTTGCTCGACTATGTGCTCTCCGAAGAGCGCATCCACGAGAATCGCCACATCGCCGTTCTCATTCCGGAGCTGGTCGTGCGGCACTGGTGGCAGAACCTCCTCCACAACCAGCGTTCCAGCCTGCTCAAAGTGTTGCTTCTGGTCCGCGGCAAGCAGCGAATCGTGGTCATCAATATTCCGTGGTACTCGGAATCGCCTTCCTCCAGCAAATAAAAAAGGCAGCCTATCGGGCCACCGGCGCCGTTCCGTTTCTTCCACACCGGTCTGTTCGATAACCGGCGTAGAATGCATGGCACCGTACAGCGCTTCCTTCAAACTGCTATGAAATCGACCATCAAGCTACCCGGACTTAGCACCCCCATTGAGCTGGATCGTAAGGCAGTGGCAGCCCATACCGTCGGTCCAGCATCGCCCGACACCCTCGACCTCGAAAAGAAACTGCAGAAGCGTCAGACCAGGGAAATCCAGAAGATTGCGCGCAAGAAGGTGCATCCCCTCATCCCTGGCAAAAAGCTGGACGTGACCGGATTCCTGAATGATCTGGCCGGCCAGTTAAGCACCCAGACCCAGGGATTCGCGATTGAAATCAGCTATCCGCATGGCGGTTCGGGCCGTCGCCACGAATCGCGCGTGAATGGCTACGCCATCGACCCGGTGGATCCCGGACCCAAACTCTGGAGTAAGAAAGTCGTCCAGCATGTCGCCAGTGTCAGCAAGCTGGTGACTGCGATGGCCATGACCCGAAGGCTGCATGACCTCGAAATTTCTCCCAACAAGGCCATCGGCCCGTATCTCCCTCCGTTCTGGACTCAGGGCCCCAATATCGGAGCCGTCTCCTTCGCCCAGATCATGACCCACAAATCCGGCATCAGGAGCGCCGCAACCGACTTCGCCAGTATGGAGGCCGTGGTCAATACCGGTGTCAGCGCGGCTAACGTGGGCGTTTATCAATACGAGAACATGAATTTTTCCCTGTGCCGCATCCTGCTGGCAACGCTCCTGATGACGACTCTCACCCGGCACCACGGAATCAAAACTTATCATTTTGTCGACCTCTGGCCTGCCACCGATGCCGCACGCGACCTGCTCTCGATCAACGCCTATCACGCCTACATCAGAAAACGAGTGCTGATCAAGCACGAAACCGACCGCTTCATTCACGTGGCCGGCGACGCCCTCGCCTACGCCTATCCCAAGCCCCCCGACAATGGCTGGAATTCGGGTGACCGTTCCACCTGGGTTGGCGCCGCTGGATGGCATTTCTCCACTACCGATATGCTCCGGTTCATGGGAGATTTCCGTCGTGCCGGCACCATCGTGAGCCGACGATTAGCCCAGAAGATGCTCGAGAACAGTTTCGGCATCGACATGATCACCAATCCTGGCGGCGGATTTATTTATGGGAAGAACGGCTTCTTTTACGATGGCGTTCGTGTCGAACAGGCCACCGTGTTTTTCTTTCCCCATCAAACCGAATTCGCGATCCTCGTGAACTCGTCGCTTTTGAAGAACTACCCCAACGACACCTGGCTCATGGGATTCGTCGAAGCGATTTACGCCGCACACCTCTTCTGATCGAACTTCTACCGGCGGCTGCATTCCTCCTTGCAAGTAAAGCTGGCGACCGGTGGCGAGCGCTTGATTCCCCAAATGGGAAACCGCATTCCCGGCGCCAGGTTCACCCCACAGCAAGCAGCGAGCGCCTTTTTCGCCAGGATTGCAAGCCATTAGTCTCCGCGCGTTCACCCCCGGTAACCGGTCAGGTCCCAGGTTGAAACTCGCCGTTCTTTCGCATCCCAGTTGACCCGTTTTCCCGGCACTCATCCCCTACCCCCCGATGTTGTGCAAGTATTGAATCTGCGGTAGTTGCACAAACCTCAAAACACAAGTGATTGGTTCTGCGTTACTTACAAAGCGACGCCATGGCAAGTTATTCGAAAGACACGCAATAACAGCAGACAAGTGGCTGGCAGCTAGTAGCCGATAGCTGGCGATGGTGGCGACCCGCCGGTTAGCTGGCAACGGGTGGCGAGCCGCCGGTAGCTGCTGGCGACCGGTGGCGAGCGCTTGATTCCCAAAATGGGAAACCGCATTCCCGGCGCCAGGTTCACCCCACAGCAAGTAGCGAGCGCCTTTTTCGCCAGGATTGCAAGTAATTAGTCTTCGCGTGCTCACCCAAGTAACCGGTCAGGTCCCAGGTTGAAACTCGCCGTTCTTTCGCATCCCAGCTGACCCGTTTTCCCGGCACTCATCCCCTACCCCCTTTTTTGTGCAAGTGTTGAATCTGCGCGGGTTGCAGATCGCCTCCCGTACAAGTAGTTGATTCTCTGGCGCTTACGACTATCGCTTGTGGCACGTTATTCGAAAGACGGAATTTAGAGTTTAGAATTTACAGTTTAGAGTTTGGAACTGAAAAATCCAATGCGACCCGGCGCAGGCAAAAGCGGCTTGCGTGCGGACACCCAAAAAGAAAAGCCCCGCCGCGGTGGCGAGGCTTTCTTTTTTTCTACCCTATAAGTATAGGATATCAAGTTTCGCTGAAAATCACGCCAACTTTCTGAGGGTCGTTGTGCGTGTAAGTGGCATGTTATGAGGCGTCATTACTTTGGATTTTGGCCTCGCCTCTTGACAGAATTTCCACATTTGGTCGGTTCGGGATTTTTGGATTTTGGTTGAGAAGGAAGACGGGGGGTTCGGTCGCGTCGGCGTGCCCGCAAGGGCAGTCGAGGCGCGACCGAACCAGGGAAGGCGCTTCGCGCCGCATTGTTTTTTGGCATGACTCAAGTCATGCCCTGATACAAAAGCGGCGGGGAGGATCATTCCCCGCCCTGTCGCCCCATTCGACGCGCACCTCCCTTCGGTCGGAGCTTGCGCAGGAGAGGCTCTGGCAGGCGACATGGGTGGGCATCGCGGATTTCCCAAAACGGCTTGCTGGAATTACTCACGTTACGGCCAGAAATTGAATTTAGCTGACAAAAGTAAGTGGAAAGGTGTTCGCTACTTGCTGTGGGGTGAACCTGGCCGGGGGCAAAGGTTTGGGTTCGAGCTTTTCCAGAGTTTTCCAAAGTGTGAAGGCGAAGGTCGCCTGTTCCTGTGGTCGAGTCGGCAATAAACCCAATCGTCAGCGAGGTGATAATCTGCACCTCAAATCAAAAAGCTCACGGGGCTCGCAGATGGCGCCAGTAGCAGCGCTGTGGTCAAAATGGAAACCGTGGTGGCTCAGCGTCGGCGCGGGCGCGTTGCTCGGCTGCATGTATCGGGCAACGTTCGATCCCAGGTGGGGCAAAAACGGCAGCGCGCTGGTTATGACGATCGCGTTCCTCGGGATCCTGCCCTTTTGCATGGGTTATATCACCGTCGACACTTACCTCCGCAGGACAGCCGAGCACGCTGTGCCATGGTACGGGTGGTTCTTTCTACCCTGGCTGTCGGTGGTGATCACGATGGCGGTGTCGGTGGCGGTGAAGTGGGAAGGCCTCGTCTGCGTGATCTTTGCCGCCCCGCTGATGCTGATTGCGTCCGCGCTCGGCGGCGTGCTGGCGCGGGTCATGAGCAGGCGCTCAAAACATCCCGCGCCGGGTGCGGTGGGAGCATTCGCTCTGCCTTTGCTGGCGATGCTTATCGAGTTGCAGTTCGCGTCTCCATGGCAAATTCGCAGCGTGGAGACGGACATGCTGATCCATGCTCCCGCAGGGATCGTGTGGAAGAACATTGAGAGCGTGCGCGCCATCGCGCCTTCCGAGTTGCCCGATTCGTGGGTGAACCGGATTGGCTTTCCCAGACCCGTGGCGGCTACTCTTTCGCATGAAGGGAAAGGCGGCGTTCGCGCTGCGGCCTTCACCGGCGGACTTGTATTCACCGAAACCATCACCGAGTGGAGAGAGGATTCCGATCTTCGGTTCTCGATCCGCGCCAATACGGAATCGATTGCTCGAACCACGCTCGATGAGCATGTAACGATCGGAGGCGCATTCTTCGACGTGCTGGAGGGCGAGTATCGAATAGAAACCCGACCCGGCGGCGTACTGCTTCGACTCATCAGCCAGGAACGCGTATCCACGCATTTCAATCCGTACGCGGGTCTTTGGAGCGATCGAGTGATGCGTTCCATCCAGGAGCAAATCCTCGAAGTGATCCGCAGGCGATGCGAATCGGAGGGTGAGAACGCGTTCGAGGCGACCCAATAAAAAGAGGCAGCCTTTGCGGCTGCCTCGACAGAAGACTTGCAATACAACAAACTTCACAGTTCCAGGGGGAGGGCCTGGCTTGTTAGACCGCGAGCCGTTCCAGCGCCTGTGGTTGCAGAACGGTGAGGGCGGCGCCGTGGATCTGAATCAGTTGGTCCCGTTTCAGCTGACCGAGCACGCGCGTGACCGTTTCCCGAGTTGTTGCGGTCATCGAGGCGATCTCTTCGTGCGTCAGCGGCATCATGCAGCGACCCTTGGTCGTGCTTTCGGTGGATTGTTCCCGGCTCCAGTCGAGCAGCAGGTTGGCTACGCGGCCTGAGGCGGTGGCGGGGAGGGCTAACCGGCGTACTTCGGAGAATGCAGCTTTGTATTCCTGGGCTACGGCGCGCGCGGCGCGCATGCTGGCGTCGGGGTTGCGATCCATGAAGTCGAGCAGCGCCTGGCGGCGGATGGTTTTCAGCGTGCAGGGTTCTACGGTTTCAGCCGTCACTTCGAAGGGCTGGCCGGCCAGCGCCGCCGACAATCCCAGCACTTCCCCGGCGCGGGCGATCTTCAGAATCAGGGTGCGGCCCTCGCGGCTAGTGGCTGACAGCTTCACGCGGCCGGAGCAAAGCACGTGGACTGAGCCGCAGTTATCGCCTTCGCGGAAGATGATCGCGCCGCTGGAGAACCGGACCGGCGTTCCGATGACGTCGAACTTCTCGAGCGAGGACTGTTCCATGCTGCAGAACATGTGCTTACCGCGTGCTGGACATTCCAAACAACCCTGGCTGCGTTCCATTGGCTTTCTCCTGGGGACTGCGGATGCCTGAGTAAGAGCACGGCGCGTGCCAAAGCGTGCGGAGAGCGACATGTGATTGAAATCACGGATGTTCGTGTTCCCGATCACGCATGCAGGGGGGTTGCGTCGAACCTGTGCGCTGCGTCACATCGCGTGGAGGGCTGCGCCATCTGGCGCAATTGGGCGGCGATGCTGCGCAAGCCCCACCCGCGGGCCGCGGCCTGCTGGCCAGCCACCGGAGGCCGTGCTACAACGAACGTGTTAGAAGTCTCGTCGCTCGTTGTATTCGAAGAAAGGTTCGTGGTCATTGCAAGTGAGCGGCGGAGTTGACCATCATCAATATCAGTCGGAATCCGCCCGGCCACAGCAAAATGCCGGGTGGAAGTTGCTGGCTGGTTACCGTTGAACATCCAACGGCATCCGATCGAAGGCGGAGAGGAAAATCAGTTCTCGAGCGTTGTACGATGCGCTCACTCGATTCGAACCTTCCGCGGGATCGATCGGAGCCCTGGAGCTCAACGAAGGGGAGTTTCGCAATGTCAGACAGAAGCAGTCATCAGGGATGGGCGTGGCTTTTTGCCGGATTGAGCGCCGGCGCTCTCACAGGGTTTCTCTGGTCCCCAAAAACCGGGCATAAAAGGCGTGACGACGTGGCCAGCCGCGAGGAGATCGAGGCTCTGCGCGCGCGCACCCGTCAGGCTGCCGAAGCCGTTGGCGCCATCGTTGAGCAGGGCAGGCAACAGGTGGCCGCCCTCGTCGACCAGAGCAGAGAGCAGGTCGCGACGCTCGTCGAACAGAGCAGGGGGCAGGTGAACGAATACGTGAATCGCAGCCGCCAGGCAGTGGACGAGGTGAGAGCGTTTACCGACCAGAGCACGCAGCAGGTTGCTGCCGCCGCGGAGAAGAGCCAGCAGCAGATGAACGAGTACGCGGATCGCAGCCGTCAGGCCGCGGAAGAGGTCACCAGTATCGCTGAGCAGAGCAAGCAGCAGGTAGCTGCCATCGTGGACAAGAGCCGGGAACAGGTAAACGAATACGTGGATCGCAGCCGTCAGGCCGCGGAAGAGATCAGTGCCACCATCGACCGCATCCGTCAGACCGCGGAAGAGGTCAGCGCCCTGGTGAACAAGAGCAGGGAGCAGGTGAACGAGTACATCGGCCGCAGCCGCCAGGCCGCGGAAGAGGCTGGCGCCATGGCCGGGCAGAGCCGCCACCAGGCAGTCGCCGTCGTCGACCCAAGAGAGCAGGTCAACCCGGATCGGGCGCGCGAGGTAGCCGATCGGGGGCGTGCTCAGTGGGAAGCATTTGTGGAGCAGACCCAGCACCTGGTCGGCGGACCGAATCATCGGTAAGCAGCGGAAAACGCAGGCAGCCTGTTTAGAATTTCCATCAAAACCGCGCAGGACCTCAATCCCGCCTGCCCTGCGGGATTGGCTCGAGGAAGAACGCCTCCACATCCCCGATGTTCTGCGTGATGCGGTACGGCGGCAGGCTTTCAAGAAAGATGCGCCCGTAGCGCTGGCGCTCCAGCCGCGGATCGAGCAGCATCAAAACCCCGCGATCATCCAGAGAACGAATCAGCCGGCCGAACCCCTGCTTGAGCGTGATGACCGCCGACGGCACCTGGTACTCGAAGAAGGGGCTGCCACCGGCTTCTTCAATCGCCCGCATTCGCGCCTGCACCACTGGATCGGTCGGCACAGAGAACGGCAGGCGGTCGACGATGACGCAGCTCAGCGCCTCGCCCTGGACGTCGACTCCCTGCCAGAAACTCGACGTCCCGAAAAGAACCGCATTCGGTGTGGTGCGGAATTCTTCCAGCAGCGCCTTGCGCGGCGCGGTGCCCTGCAGCAGCAGCGGATAGTCGACCTCGATCAGCAGGCGCTCATAGAGGTCGCGCATCTGCTGGTAGCTGGTGAACAGGCAAAAGGCGCGCCCGCGTGTGATTTCAAGCATGCGCCGGATGCGCTTCGCGGCTTCTTCCTGAAAATTCGGCTCGCGCGGATCGGGCATCTCCGGCGGCAGGTACAGCATGGCCTGGCGCGCGTACTGGAAATGCGACGGCACCACCAGCTCGCGCGGCTCGTCGAGCCCCAGCCGTTTGCGGATGTGCGTGAAGCCACCCTGCACGGTCAGCGTGGCCGACGTCAGCACGACGCTGGGATATTCGCTGAAGAGCAGCTCGCGCAACAACTCCGAAACATCAATGGGCGTGGCCTGCAGGTGCGTGCTCATCTGGCGGCCGCTGCGCCGCTCGAGCCAGAAAACAGTGTTGGGGTCTGCCGACTCCATCAGGAACTTCAGCTGCTCGCGCACCATCCCGGTGCGACGGCGCAGAGGCTGCGCGTCTTCTGCGCCCTTCAGCCGTTCCAGCTCGCCTTCCATGCGGTGCAGCGCGTTCAGCACACCCAGATACACGTCGCCCTGGCTCTCGAGGAACTCTTCGCGATTGGTGAAAGGCATGCGGGCGTCGCTGCGTCCTTCACGCGGAGCCCCTCCGCGGCCGCTGCTGGATTGCGCCGGCAGCGCAGCGAAGAAGAGCCGCGCCCGCTCGCGGATCATCTGCGCCGCCGTCACCACTTCGGCCTTCAGCTCCTTGCGTGCGCGCAGCAGCGTCTCCACATCGCGCGCCAGCTCTTCGAACTTCACGTTGCTGAGGCTGATGCCGAAGTAGCTCGACGCCACATCTTCGAGCTCATGCGCCTCGTCGAAGATGACCACGCTGGCCTCCGGCAGCACGCCCGCGTCCGGCGCGCCCCCGGCCTGCTGGCGGATCGCCATATCCGCAAAGAACAGGTGGTGATTCACGATGACGATGTCGCTCTCCATCGCGCGACGCCGCATCTCCGTGATGAAGCAGCGTCCGTAGTCGGCGCAGGACTGGCCGAGGCAGGCTTCACTGCGGGCATCGAGCTTCGACCACACCGCGCTGGCTTCCGGCAGGTCGTCGATCTCCACGCGGTCGCCGGTCTCGGTGGTCTTTTCCCACTCGGCAATGGCCTGGTACTGCGAGATTTCTTCAAGCCCGGAAAGAATCGGCTGGTTGCGCAGCGCAAACAGCTTATGGCGGCACAGATAATTCGCGCGGCCCTTCATATAGGTGACGCGCAGCGGGCCCAGCAGCGACTCGAGAAACGGAACATCCTTGAAGAACAGCTGTTCCTGGAGGTTTTTCGTTCCCGTCGAGACGATGACGCGATGTCCTGTCGACGCGCACAGCCGGAGCGCGGGCAGAAGGTAGGCCAGGGTTTTGCCCGTCCCGGTTCCCGCTTCGACAATCAGGTGCCGCTGATCCTGCAGCGCGCGTTCCACCGCCTGCGCCATTTCCAGCTGGCCGCGGCGAAACTCATAAGGCAGGCTCGAGCGCGCGAGCACGCCACCGGGCGCAAAAAAATCGTGCAGCGAGGGCAGCGACGAGGCCGTTTGTTGGGTGGTGGACACTGCTGCTTCAGGATAGACGCTGAGGCTCTGAGAATCCCGATTCGCCAGGGGAACTCACGTTACTTCAGAAGAACGTGAGTTCCTTCATTGGGTAGTGCTTCCGGTTCCGGGTCCACCGCCATCGGCCTCTACTGCGGCTTCTGATCTGGGCGGCTTGCTGCCGCAGCGGCAGATCTGTCTATGCAGCCTTTGGAAAGGGCCGAATGCGGACCTTCTTTCGCCGGCTTGCCTGCCAAAGGTCATGTTGGGTCTGAAGGTCCATCCAAAGCGTGGCCTCTGTGCCCGTTGCTTCTGCTACTCGCAGGGCAACGTCGGCAGAGATTCCGGCTTTACCGTTCAGAACGCGCGAAAGGGTGGTGCGCGCAATGCGCAGTCTGTGGGCTGCCTCGCCAACCTTCATTTCTCCCAGATACTGCCGCAGGATCCTTCCGGGATGCGCTGGGTTGTACATCATAGCCATTGTGAGTCCCTTCAGTGGTAATCCTGATAATCCACCAGCACAGCGTCTTCATCCTCAAACCGAAATGTGAGCCGCCAGTTCCCGCTCACCTTCACCGACCAGTGGCCCTCGAGCTTTCCGCGCAGAGGATGCAGCTTCCATCCAGGAACGTCCAGCTGCTGCGGTCTTTTTGCAACGTTGAGCACCGCCAGTTGCTCTTCCAGTCTCGATGCGTGCTTCGGCTGGATACCCGCCTTACTGCCGGTCAGGAAAAAGCGCTCCAGACCTGCATGTCGAAACGACCGGATCACCGAGCCAGTGTACCGTGAAGCGCATCACGCTACAAGGGTCATTCGCAGCGAAAGCGAAAACCAGGGTAATGCCGCCGATTCGCCCTCTCTGCGGCTGGTGGTCCGGCTGAGAAGCCTCCCGATCGTAGGCGCCCTGCTTCCAGATTCCTG
Organism: uncultured Acidobacteriaceae bacterium; assembly: GCA_963788905.1. Lineage (GTDB taxonomy): Bacteria > Acidobacteriota > Terriglobia > Terriglobales > Acidobacteriaceae > Palsa-343. The sequence goes on along the minus strand of CAWBIO010000004.1, from coordinate 110,643 downwards.
GTCCCGTTCTTTGCCGGCGTAGTGCTCATCCTCAGGAAAACACTTCCTTTACCGCGTTACATTAATCCACACCGGCTCCGAAACGATTTGCGGCATGTCTTGCCACAGCACAGGCAGACTGCGCAGTTGCGGCAAGAGGGCGTCCTTTTGAATCCGGCTCTCGTAGACGACGCGAATGGAATACCTACCGGGTTCAGGAAAGAAGTCCTTGACTTTGAGGACCACTGAGGTGCCGTAGAAAAATCCCTGATCAAGCCGCACAAGAATCGAGGGGTCATCAGGGTTCGCCGGGGGCATAATGGCACCACTAAATAGACGCACAGGCAAGTGCTTACCGCGCGCATCCTGGAGCTCCAGGCCCAGGCCGCCGCCGACGCCCGTCCAAAACATTCGCCGATCTACATAGATAGTGGAATCGCTACGGTTGAGAAGTGCAGCAAATATTTCCACAGAGCTGGCTAAAGAACAGCTTCTCTTATCCGTACGAACCAGAAGCTCAAGTCCAGGATTCGTATCCGTATTCAAATTATGAGCATAAGCATTACTAAAGGCGAAGGCGGGATCGCAGCAAAATAGGGGGAAGCCGATGATGATCACAACGAAGGCCTGAACTACGTGCCTTGATGTCTTCACTCGAAGCCAGCCCTCCTCGTCACTCAATCAATCCTTCCAACATCGCTTGGTTGCCTTGCGCCTACTGCGGCTTCTGGTCCGGCGGCGGCTTCGAGCCCGAGTCCTGGGTTTGCGTCTGATCCTGCTGGCTGCCGTTGCCCGAATGGTTCTCGTAGATCGAGTACTGCCTCTGCGGCCGTTGCAGCTTCACCTCAATTTCCTTGGTGTCGGTGGCCAGCGTGTAGTCGTTGCCGAAGGTCTGATAGCCCTCCAGAAGCACCTGCAGGCGCAGCTGGTCGCCGACGGGAATCACGTCGATGGTCACCTTGCCATCCTCGTTCGTCTTCAGCTCCATGTTGCCTTTGTCTTTCCCGTTTTCGAGCGGATGAAAAACAACCGAAGCATTTTCGAGCGGCTTGCCGTTGGTGGCCTTCAACACCGTGACGGTGATCTTGCAGGTGGACGGCGGCGGCTTATATTTGCGCCCGCGCGCCTGTTCCTGCCCGTGGGCGGCCAGCGCCACACCCACCACAGCTGCCAGCAGAGGCAGCCAGCGACGAAGAGACATACGACCCATGAGCATCATTTTAATCAATGCACCCCGCGCTGAGGCACCCAAAGTTCTAACTTCGGCCCCATCCGCTCGTCTATAAAAGGATCAGAAAGAGTGACGTTGCGGGCCGGAAACCCATCGGCCGAAACTCCGGGCCACGTTTGGCCAGCCCGCGTCATCTCTTCTACTGCTGTCGCCCGATGAGACGATTTCCCGACCTCAACCTACACACGGCCACGCTGCTCCCGGTTTGCGCAGCTTTGTTGCTGTGTCTGATGACCAGTTCGGCGCAATCCGTGGCGCCCTCGTCCGACCCTTCGCCGGCCACCGATGCCGCGGCGCTCGTCCGCCGCGCGGTCGCCAACCACCTGGCTGCCGAAGCCGCGCACCAGCCGCAGCGCTTTTTCCTGCACAAAAAAGACGACCGCCACGACTACACCCAGGAAGTGATCGAAACCAAACAGGGCGACGTGGCGCTCTCGGTGGCCTCGAACGGCGCGCCGCTCAACGCGGATATGCACCAGGTGCAGATCGACCGCCTCAACACGCTCGACGCTCACCCTGACCTGCAGGAGCACCGCCACCGGCACGAGCAGGAAGACAACGCGCGCGTTGACAAGCTGATGCGCGAGCTGCCTGACGCCTTCATTTACCGCTACGATTCCACCGTCGCCTGCAACGTCACCACGCCTCCCGCCGTGCCGGTGCCGGGCGTTTCCACCAGCCTGTCCGACCCGCCGCAGCCGCCAGACACTGAGGCAGAGTGCTACCACCTGACCTTTCAACCGAAGCCGGGCTGGAACCCGCCCGATACCGAGTCGCGCATCATGCGCGGGATGGCCGGCGAAGCGTGGATCGAGAAGTCGCAGGAACGTCTCACCCGCCTCGACGCGCACCTGATCGCCGATGTCGATTTCGGCTGGGGCTTCATCGGCCATCTCGACAAGGGCGGCACCATCTTCCTCGAGCAGAAAGAATTGAGCGACCGCGACTGGGAGCTGACCAGCATGAAACTCAATCTCACCGGCAAAGCGCTGCTGGTGAAGACGCTCAACATCCACCTGACCGAAGAGATGGCCCACTATTCGCCCGCGCCCGCGGATCTGGATTATCACAAAGCCATCCAGATGCTGAAGGCAGAGCCGGCAGCGCAAGGTAAATAGGCGCTCCGAATCAGGGAATCGAATTGATCTCCTCTTGTATATGCGCTATTGTATATACAAATGCGATTCAGCTGGGATGAAGCAAAGAATCGCGCCAATCGCAGGAAGCACGGTGTCAGCTTCGAAACGGCCGCCCGTGTGTTTCTCGATCCGCTGCATCTGACGAGACTGGATCGCGTTTCGGATGTTGAGCAGCGGTGGCACACGATCGGAATGGTAGACGATGCCCTGCTGCTAATCGTTGTCCACAGCGTGCTCGATGAGCAGGAAGAGTGGTTTCGGATTATCTCCGCGCGAGAGGTGACTCGAAGAGAGCGGTCTGCATATGAAGAAGAGAACGAAATCTGAAGTTATCTATGAACTCAAACCGGGACAGGCGCTCACCGCCGGGCAGAAGCGCGAGATTCGATCGCTGGCGAAGCGGGACCACGGCAGCGTCGACACTTCCGACATCCCGGAACTTCCCCGCAGTGCCTGGAAGAATGCCGTCAGAGGAAAGTGGTATCGGCCCGTCAAACTCCCTGTGTCCATTCGTTTGGACGCGGACGTACTGGCGTGGCTTAAGGCTAAGGGAAACGGTTATCAGACCAGAGTAAATACCCTCCTTCGGGAAAAGATGCTCGAAGAGGTCGGAAGATAGCCGTCACAATCAGTAACCTTCACACATCCAGCCGGTTCGCCGCCGCAACCCGCCCGTACCACAACCCAGAATCCTTCACCGTTCTCTTCTGATCGCGGAAGTCAACATACGTCAGGCCGTAGCGCTCGGTGTACCCATCGTTCCACTCAAAGTTGTCGAGCAGGCTCCACGCGTGGAACGACCGCACCTTAGCGCCATTTTTTATCGCGCGCGCAAGTTCGGCCAGCTCACTACGGAAAAATGCGATCCGGCGCGTGTCCGGGACGCGGCCGCCCTCTTTGTCATAGGGCGCATCGAGATACCCACACCCGCTTTCCGTGATCTCGATCGTCGGGAAGTTGTATTCGCGCGAGATCTGCATCACGAGGTCGTAGATGCCACTCGGCCAAATCTCGAGACCGCCATCGGTGATCGGGCCTTTCGTGGGCATCTCTGAAGTGAACTGGGTGAGATCGTTGCCGGCTGCGCCCGTGTCCTGCGTCTCGGTGGCAAGGTTGCCGGCAGCGGTGCGCGCCGCGGGCCCGGCTGCTGCAACAAAACGCCGCGAGTAGTAGTGAAACCCGACCCAATCCAGCGGAACCTTCATGATCTTTTCGTCGCCGGCTTGAATCCCATGGCTTCATAGGGAATCTCTCCGATGAAAGCCTGGGGATAAGCGTCCACGGAAGTTGGGTTCCAGACAGTAGATATTGTTGTAATCGCTGATAGCGCGCGGCCGCGGCGCGATCCGCCTCGCTGTTGGTCTTTGGATAAACCGGCTCCATGCCATAGGCGCTGCCCACAGTAGCTTTCGATGAAGCCGCTTTGATGGCGCGGAAGGCCATTCGCCCTGCGCCAGATTGACGGTGTGCGCCGCTTTGAGAAACTGATCGATGTTTGTTCGGACAGGCGGAACACCGCCCGTTCCATAGCCATCGATCGAGTAAACGTCCGCGGCATGTTAAAAGGCGCCCAGACGGTAACCCGGTCGCCCAGGTTCTTCGCCAAAATCGCCGGCAAAGTCGGCAAAGTACCCGGCAAGGTCGCGGTTCGGCCAGCCGCCGCAGTCCTCCAGTCGCCTGGGGAAGGTCCCAGTGGTAAATCGTGCAGAAGGGACGAATGCCCGCATCCAGCAACGCATCCATTACGTGCTTGTAGTGGTCGATTCCTTTCTGGTTGACTGCACCTCGTCCGGTGGGCTGAATCCTCGCCCAGGAAATCGAAAAGCGATAGCTCTTCTGGTTCAGTCGCTTCATGATCGCAATGTCGTCTTGATAGAGGTGGTAGTGGTCGCAGGCCACATCGCCCGTTCCGGCTCCGCGAATTTTGCCGACGGCGTGGGCCCACCGGTCCCAGATCGATTCGCCTTTGCCGTCCTCGTTCCATGCGCCCTCAACCTGATACGAAGCCGTTGCCATGCCCCACAGAAAACCGTCAGGAAAGCGCGCGCCGGCAACTTCGGCAGATGGAACCGCGCCAGGAACCTCGGCCGATGCTGACTGGCCGGTTTCCGAGCCCAGCGCTCCGTGCTCCATCAGCAAAGCCGACCCGGCCGCGGCCACCGATTTGTTCAGAAATTCCCGGCGATTCATGGCGCACCTCCGTCCTTCCTGTGAAAAACCGCGTGGCTGATGTCCGGCCAGAACTCGTGGAAGACGAACGTGACCGAGTCGTAGGTGATGTCGAGCCCCCAGTTGCGCAGCCCATTGCCGACCGTCCGTTCTTTCGTCGGATAGTAGAAGCTCGATACGCTGGCCGCCGCGGCCGATCCCGTGATTTCTGAGTAATTGAACGTCGCCTTCCCGGTGTCGTCTCGCGTCACCAGCACGCGACTCAGCGCATAGCCTGTGCGTTGCCACACATCGCCGCCTTCTTTGCCCATCGCAAAATACCGCGAGTCCTCGTGCGTGATGGTGGGAACAATCAGCTCAACAAAATAGTTCTCCACTGACTGGTCGGCGACGGTGTGCCAGTAATACCTGGCGTAGCCGGCCGCGCCCTGATGAAACTCCGGCGTCGCCTTGGTCACAAAAGAGCCTCCGGCGATCACACCGGCGAAAAACAGCGATGTGTAGTCGAAGTTGTCCAGCGTCGCCGTCTCCACCTTCTCCCGCATCGTCTCCTTCGGCACCTGGGCGCCGGCGCTCACCGAGCGGAAATTCGGCATCAATCCCAGGATGCGTTTCGGCTGCTCCTCATCAGCCGGCACGCCTGGCGCCGAAGTGGGCTTGGGCGCATTCGGCAACGGTGCAGGCGTCGTCTGCGCCGGCGAACTTTGCACGGGTGCGCCTGGCTGCGGCTGGCTTTGTTGTCCCTGAGAGAATCCGCAAAACAGCAGGCAAGCGGCAAGTGCAGCCCCGCTCAACGCCGGTTGCGATCGAAACCCGGATTGGCCGAATCGCACTGACGAAGACAGAAACGCGGGAAGCATTGCACCTGGGGTCGCTGACACCGCGCCATTCTACGGGAACCGATGGACCCGCCGCACGAAAACCGGATCCCTCACTGATACTTCCAGTTCCTCTGCTTCCCCTCCGCAATCCACTCCACGGCGGTGGCGATTCGTTTGTTCCGGGTCTCCTCGCGCTTCGCGTCGACAATCCACTCAACGTACTCGCGACGGCAACCCGGACCGAAGGCCTCAAACTCGGCAGCCGCGGCTTTGTTCTTCTTCAGCGCCGCCGCAAAGTCGGCCGGAACCGCAAGCTGTGGCTTCGCGGCTCTTTTCGCTTTGGCCGCCGGTGTGTTGCGGGCCGCAATCGGGCTCTGGTATTCTCCGCGATCCACATTCGAGGCCGCCTGCCGAATCCACCCCAGAAGCTGCTTGTCGGAGGGCAGATCTTTCAGGGTCGTAATGCGCCGCAGAGGGCCTGGGCCACTGTTGCGCAGTTCCTGGGCCATCCCCTTATCCCAGAATCCGAAATGGCAGTGTTCTTTGAAGCCCGACATGTTGCCGAGGATCGTGCCCTTGTAAACGAAGAAAGGCATGCTCCACTTCATCGCCTCTTCCACGTCCGGACAGCCCTTGTGAACCAGCTCGCGCAGATGCTCCAGAATCGGCTGTGCAAACGGCTTTGCCTTTGCGATGTAGGTGTCGACCTTCGGACTCCTGTTCCCCATGGCCTGTTGCTCCTCAAATTCCCCGGCAAGATTTTTGCAGAACCGCAGTCTACCAGCGCCGCGATGCCTGGCCGCTTGGCAAAGGGCTGAACTTCTTCACCCCAAAAAACTGCACCATCCGTTGTGCAGAGGCCAGGTTCACCCCACAGCAAGAAGCGAACTCCTCCTGGCACTCATGGATCAACGCAGATCTTTCTCCCTGTTCCTACCGAAGTAACTCCACCCTCCCAAATCAGGAAAGAACCGATAGCCGCCGGCCAGGTTCACCCCACAGCAAGAAGCGAACTCCTCCTGGCACTCATGGGTCAACGCAAATCTTCTCCTGCTCCTACCGAAGTAACTCCACTCGCCCATTTCGGGAAAAGCCGCTGTGTGAAGGCCAGGTTCACTCCACAGCAAGAAGCGAACGCCTCCCGGCACTCATTGGTCAACGCAAATCTTTTCCCTGCTCCGACCGGAGTAACTCAACCAACCCAAAACGGGAAACCCGTTTCCTCCCGCGCCAGGTTCACCCCACAGCAAGAAGCGAACGCCTCCCGGCACTCATGGGTCAACGCAAATCTTCTCCTGCTCCCGCCGAAGTTACTCCACCGCCCATTTCGGGAAAGGCCGGCGAGCCCTCAGCTTGTTCTTGTGCGCGGAACGCCGAACGCCGAGCGCCCGCTTCTTTCAAGAACTTTCAATCACTTACAGCCCAACCCCTCCAAATGTGGAAAACTTGTCAAGCCCCAGGCCAAAAATCCAAAGTAATGACCCCTCATAACTAACCACTTACACGCCAAACCACCTCAACAAAGTTGGCGCGATTTCCGCTCCAATTTGGTATTCTGATCTTATAAGGTAGAAAAAGAAAAAAGCCTCGCCACTGCGGCGGGGCTTTTCCTTTTTCCGCACCATTTGGGTGCCCCATCCAAGCCCCGCTATTGGGCTTGAGTGGGATCGCAACCTGAACCCTAACCTCTAAACTCTAAACCCTGAACTCCGGAGGCCTCACCATGGACGACTTCTTCCCCCGCTGCCAGCACCTCACCCTCAACGGAGCCCGCTGCACCGCGCCCGCCCTGAACGACAAAGATTTCTGCTTCGACCACCACTACCGCCGCATCCGCCGCGCACGCAACCGCCAGCCCTGGCACCCTGGCGACCGCGAAGTCGCCGGCCCCCGCGTCACTCTCGTCTACATGGAAGACCCCGCCTCGGTCATCGAGAACATCAACCTGATCGCCCAGGCCTTCGCCGAGCATTCCATCGACCACCGTCAGGTCGGTTCCCTGACCTACCTCATGAACACCGCCCTCAAGGCGCTCAACCACATGTCGAAACTCGAGAAGACCCGGCCCGATGACATGCCCACCAGGGTCACACACGACGACTTCGATGAACCCATCGCCGCCCCCGACGCCGCTCGAGTCAGGAGCAAGAAGATAGCAGACAGTCAGCCACAATCCAATCCCGAACCCACCATCTCGGATCACGCTTCACAGCCCACCGATCACGCCTGGCTGTCTCCTGCCTCCTCGCTCCCGTCTCCTGATTCACCCGCACCCATCGCCACCCCCGACGCTTGTCATGCTGAGTCCGCGCAAGCGGGCGAAGCATCCGCGGTTGCTTCTTCCAATCCCGAACCTGCCGTCTCGGATCACGCTTCACGGCCCACCGATCACGCTTCAACCGATCAGGCTGCGGCACTCGACGATGCCGCCCGGCACGCGCCTCAGGGCCGGCAGTACAGCGAGTCGTTCCGCCGCCTCAACCCCTGGCTCTTTCCCCAACCCAATCCCACCGCCGAACCGTCCCAGGATTCTGCCTGCCTCGAACTCAACGCCGCCGCCGAACCCGAACCTGTTTCCGAACGCCGAACGCGGAGCGCCGAGCGCCCGCTCGCTTCCAGCCTCCCGCTTCCCATTCTGCTGAACGCTGTACCGCGTACCCCGAATGCTCGCTCTTTCAGTCACTTGCCCTACAATCAAAGAGCAAGTGCCAAAGAATCAATAACTTGTACTCCAACGTTCTCTGCAACTCGTTCAGATTCAACACGTGCACTAAACAATGGGGGTACACCACAGACGTGCACCCCAAGAAAGAGTTCTGACAAAACGGACGACGCAGGCGTTCGCTTCCGTTGAGCCTGAACCGAAGTATGAACCTTTACGTAGGGTATAACCCCTAAAGGTGGCACGTAGACTGCTAGAAGATGCGGCATTGACGAGATCGCGTCCAATTGGGAGAATGGCAACTCCCTCATATACTTCGTCGCGGGGTTCGGCTTTGGAGAATGCGCGGATTCCGGCTGTGGTGGCGATGCTGGTCTGCGACCAGATCATCACCGAGGCGAACACCAACAAGAAAAGCCTGATCGGGGTCTTCGACAATATGACCTCCGCTGGCTTCCCAATGGCTGTCGTGCGAATTGGAGTTTATGCCAAATTTGCCGATGCTGAAGGTGATTACCTGTTTCGATTGCGAATTGTGAATCTTAAAGACGAGAGCCTAGTTGGGGAATTGCATGTTCAGGCAATGATCGCGGATGCAATGCAATATTCCGACATGGCCCTTAATTTTGGCGGTTTCCAGCTTCCAGAAGAAGGGAAATACGAATTTCAGCTATTCGCGGGTGACATATATTTGCACCGCGTCACGATTAACGCAGTGAAGATTGAGGTTCCCAATGAGTAGCCAGCCAACGCTTGCTGAATGGAACGTTTCCGCCGCGGGCAGTGCACAGATGCCGCCCCTGTCTGACGAACTACATAGGCTCCTCGAGAATATCCCCTATACGGCAATGGCGGACATCGTGTACGGGCGTCCTAGTGCCCGGCCGGATCATTTGCTGCTGGGCACGATTGGCGATGATCGCCTCAAGGTGCTAAGACCTATTCCGTTGGAAGTTTCGGTTGAGGACTCCACAATTGTTGTTCAGCTGGACAGAAATCGACGAGTTTGGTACTGGCACGACCGTTGGTGAGGCTATTGACGACTTTACGGCTTCGGTACGCCAGCTTCGTAATGGTCTTTTGGGAGCCAAGTCGCTGGGGCCGGACCTCCAACGCGTGCAGTCAATTCTGAATGAGTACCTGAGTTTGCGTTCTTTCTGATGGACGCCAAGGCGCATGAAATCGATTCGATCATCCGCAAATTGGGGATGAAAACGCGAAACACAAACGACCTTCATGCATGGTTTGAATACGAGGGGGTACCCGTAGTACGGACAAAGCGGTCCTTTGGGAAGGGCAAGTACGTCCCAGCAGACAAAATCAGGTGTCAGTTGAAGGTAAACGAACAGCAGTTTCGGGGGCTGATTGACTGCCATTTTGGGCCAGAGGAGTATGTGAAAGCTCTCATCGAGAGGGGTGTAATAACGCCTAAACCATAGGTGTCCCTCAAGCTATTGGGCCCATCCCTCAAAAGGTTTTTTAAAAGTGAGAAGCGCCCGGATTTCTCCGAGCGCCTTTTTTTTCTGAACGCGGTACGCTGCTTTACGCCGCGCCTGTTTTTCTAAACGCTGTACCGCTGTGCGCTGAACGCTGCTTCTACGCCGTCAGCTCGGCGGCTATCTGCTCGGTCACGAAGGCCTCGACGGTGTCGCCAACCTTGATGTCGTTGTAGTTGGCGATGCCGATGCCGCACTCCATGCCGTTGGTCACCTCGCGGGCATCGTCCTTGAAGCGCTTCAGCGAGGAGAGCTTGCCTTTGAAGACCTGATCACCGTCGCGCATGAGGCGCACTTCGGAGTCGCGCTTGATGGAGCCGTCGACCACGCGGCAACCGGCAATGGTTCCCACCTTGGGAATCCGGAAGATGTTGAGCACCTCCGCGCGGCCAAGGTAGTTCTCCTTGATGGTCGGCTCGAGCAGGCCCAGCATGGCCTTGCTTGATCTCGTCCTGCAGCTCGTAAATGATCGAGTGCAGCCGGATCTCGACTCCTTCCTGCTCGGCCAGCTCGGCCGCCTTGCGCTCGGGGCGCACGTTGAAGCCGATGATGATCGCGTTCGAAGCCGAGGCCAGCAGCACGTCGCTTTCCGTGATCGCGCCGACGCCGGTGTGGAGGACCTTGATGCGCACCTTCTCGGTGGACATCTTCTGCAGCGAATCGGCCAGCACTTCGACCGATCCGGTCACGTCGCCCTTGAGGATCAGTGGCAGTTCCTTAACGCCGGCCTGCTTGATCTGCTCCGCCAGACCTTCCAGCGAGACGCGGGAAGACTTGGCCAGCTGCGACTTCGCGCTCCTTCATCTTGCGATATTGCGCGATGCCCTTGGCCTTGTCGCGGTCGGCGACGACCAGGAACGTGTCGCCCGCGTCCGGCATGCCTTCCAGGCCGAGAATTTCGACCGGAGTCGAGGGCCGGCTTCCTCGAGCGGCGCGGCCGCGATCGTCGAACATGGCGCGCACCTTGCCGAAGGTGTTGCCCATGATGAAGTTGTCGCCGCGCGTGCAAGGTGCCGTTCTGCACCAGCACGGTGGCCACCGCGCCGCGTCCGCGGTCGAGTTTGGCTTCAAGCACGGTGCCGACCGCCGGGCGATCGGGCGTGGCCTTGAGGTTCGCCGATGTCGGCAACCAGGCAGATCATTTCCAGCAGCAGATCGAGGTTCTGCTTCTTCTTCGCCGAGACGTCGACGAAGACCGTGTCGCCGCCCCACTCTTCGGGCACCAGGCCGCGGTCGGCCAACTGCTTCTTGACGCGATCGGGCTGAGCGTCGGGCTTGTCGATCTTGTTGACGGCGACGATGATGGGTACGTTGGCGGCCTTGGCATGGTCGATGGCTTCCAGGGTCTGCGGCATGACGCCGTCGTCGGCGGCCACCACGATCACGACGATGTCGGTGACCTTGGCGCCGCGGGCGCGCATGCGGGTGAAGGCCTCGTGGCCGGGCGTATCGAGGAAGACGATCTCGCGCCCGAATGCAGGCGAGTCCTTCTTGGCGATCCGTCACCTTGTAGGCGCCGATGTGCTGGGTGATTCCGCCGGCCTCGCCGGAAGCCACGTCGGTCTCGCGGATGGCGTCCAGCAGCGAGGTCTTGCCGTGATCGACGTGGCCCATGACGGTGACCACGGGTGGGCGCGTGACTTCGATCTCGCTGACATTCTCGTCGCTTCAGAGGTTTTCGATGGCCTCGTTGGCCATCTCGTCTTCGAAGGTGATCACCTGGGTGTCGGCGCCGAACTGGCGCGGCCACATCCTTGACCAGCTCGGCGTCGAGCGATCTGGTTGACGGTGACGAAGACGCCGCGCATGAGCAGCGAGGCGATCAGGTCCTTGGCGCGGACTTCGAGCTTCTCCGCCAGATCCTTTACGCTGATGCCTTCTGTGACGGTGATGGTAGCGGGTGATGGGCACCGGCTCCTTGCGGATCTGCGCTCCGCCAAAGCGAGGCGGCGGCGCAAAGCCCTTCATTGGGCCTTCCTTGGTCTTGGGGTACTGCTGGCGGCCACGGCCGCTGCCGCGGAGCCGGCCGCTGGCGGACGAGGAGCTTCACCTGGAGGCGGAGCGACCAGTCCTGCGCCACCCATCCGGGGCGCTGCGCCGAAGCCGGGGCGTGCGCCAAAGCCAGGACGCGCACCCAGTCCAGGCCGTCCGCCTGGTCCGCCAGGACCCCTGGGCGCAGATCGCGTGGGATGCATGGGCCGGCCGCCAGGCTACTGGCCGGGTCCGCCCATTCCTGGGCGCGCCGCCGGGACCGCCTGGGCCACCGAGGCCCGCGATCGAAGATGGGCGCCCGCGCTGGATGCCACCGGCGCCCTGGCAGCTGCGGGGTGGCGGGGAGGCGGCGCGCTGTGACGGGGCGCGGGCCAGTCTGCGGCATCATCACGCGCGCGGAACGGGCGGCTCGGGATGCGCGAGCGGCGCTGCGGAGTTGCGGTCGGGATCCGGCGGCGGCATCGCAGCGTTGCTTCGACCGGAGCCGCATCCTGCGCGGCAGCAGCGGCTGCAATCAGCAGGACCGGCGGGTGGGCGCTGGGCGGACGGCAATCTGCGGCGGCGGTGGCAGCGGGCGAGCGAACCACAACCTCTGGGCCGCGGAGCTTGCGGCGGGCCGAGCTTCAGCAGAACCGGACGGAGGCGCGGCTGCAGCGATCGGAGGCCTTGCAACCACGGGACCCGCGGGCGGCGCGGCGGCAATCGCTGGGGCCTGGCGGGAGGGCGCAGCGGCAACGCCGCTTCGCGACGAGGCCAGCCGGCGGAGCTGGCCAGCAATCGGCGGAGCCTGACGAGGCGCGGGGACAATCCTTCGTTGGCGCGGGCCTGACCTCGGCGGGCGACACTCGCCTGTGGCCGCGGAGCGGTGGTGGGCCTGCCGGAGCAGCCACAGGGCGCGCCGTTGCAGGAGCAGCCGCGTGACCGGGGCGGCCGGCTTGGCAGCGGGCGATGGGGGCCGGAGCCGCTGGCCTGGCCGGCGCGGGCAGCGTGCCTGGCCGCCTGCATTTCCTGCTTCATCTTCTCGAGAATCGCCTTGAGCACGTCGCCCGGCTTTGAGACCCGCGACCAGTCGATCTTGGGTTTGAACTCGGCTTCCTGCCTGGCGGCGGCCGAGCCGGCGCCGGTCCCCGCCCTTGCAGGATGTGCGCGCGCACCCGCTCGGCCTCATCGACCTCGATCGAGCTGGAGTGCGTCTTCTTCTCCGTCACTCCAACCGCGGTGAGAGCATCCAGGATTTCCTTACTCTTGACTTCCAGCTCTCGCGCTAACTCGTTGATTCGAACTGTGCTCATTCATCCCCGTAATGACGGTTAATCCCACCTGCCCTTAGTTCTTCATACGGACAACTCCTGACTTGTGGGCTGTTGCTATCTCTTTCATTATCCCTGAAAACGGCGGAATCGCGATTCAATTCGCCGCATCAGAAGGACAATTCTCCGCGCCTTGCTCGACCCATACTTCTTCTGCGTACTTCCTGCTTACTCGTCTTTCACTTCCTCGATGTTGCCTTCAACCACGGCGTCGTCGTCTCCGGCATCGGGCTTTAGGCGGTGCTCGGCCAACTCTTCGCTGGTGTCGTCACGACCGGGGTCTACCGATTTGGCTCCCTCGACGTCGAGATCCGGGCCCACTTCGGTGAACTCGGCCAGCTGCTCCCTGGCGACGTCGTCGCGAATGATTCCGGTGCCGTCCTGGCCCTCGTCATCGCTGAGCGACTCTTCGCCGCTCTGGGTCAGGTCCTGCTCGAGCGCGTCGAGCTCTTCGTCGATCGACGCTTCCTCCGCCTTGCGCGTCGCTTCCTCTGATTTGGCCATCGTTTCCTCCGGCTTGCTGTCGGCTTCTTCTGCTTTGACCTCGGCAGTGCCTTCTGCCGCGGCGGCAAGCTCGACTGCCGGACGCTCCTCGCCCTCTTCGTACTGGCCGAAGTAATGGCGGACAGCAACGCTGATCTTCTCCAGAGTCTTTTCGCCGATGCCTGGGATCTCTTCCAGTTGTTCCGGCGTCATATCGGCCAGCGCTTCGACGGTGGTGATGCCGGCGGCGACCAGCTTCTGGATAATCGACTCGCCCAGCTCGTTGACCTGCTCGATGGGGGTTGCAGTGACGCCGGCCATGGCCTGCATCTGCTGCTCGACTTCCTGGCGCTTCTCTTCTTCGCTCTTGATGTCGATCTTCCAGCCCAGCAGCTTGGCGGCGAGGCGGACGTTCTGGCCCTTCTTGCCGATGGCGAGCGAGAGCTGCGTGTCGTCGACGATGACCTCGAGCTGCTTGTCAGCCAAGGTCGGTGATGCTGACGCGGCTGACCTTGGCCGGCTGCAGCGCCTTCTCGGCAAAGGTGGTGATCTCCTCGCTGAACTCGATGATGTCGATCTTCTCGCCGCGCAGCTCGCGAATGATGGACTGCACGCGCATACCCTTCATACCGACGCAGGCGCCGACCGGGTCGACGTCTTTGTCGCGCGACATGACGGCGATTTTGGTGCGCTCGCCGGCTTCGCGCGCAATGGCGCGAATTACCACGGTTCCGTCGTAAATCTCCGGCACTTCGCTCTGGAAGAGGTTCTGCACCAGCTCCGGCGCGGCACGGGAGACGATGACCTGCGGCCCTCGCGCGGCCTTATCCACGCGCTGCAGAACCACACGAACGCGCTCGCCCACGGCAAACTGCTCGAGGCGGGACTGCTCCCGGCGCGGCATGCGGGCTTCGGCCTTGCCCAGGTCGAAGATTACGTCCTGCAGCTCCATGCCGCTTGACGGTCGCGTTCAGGACTTCGCCCACGCGGTGCGCGTATTCGTTGAAGACGGTGTCGCGCTCGGCCTCGCGGACCTTCTGGAAGATCACCTGCTTGGCCATCTGCGCGGCGATGCGCCCCAGCACGTCGCGTCGGCTTGTAGTAGCGAATCTCGCCGCCTGCTTCGACCTCGGGCGCCAGCTCGCGGGCCTCTTCCAGGGCGATCTGATTCACCGGATCCTCGATCTGATCCTCGTTCTCGACCACCGTTTTGTAGACGTAGGCGCGAATCTCGCCGGTGTCCTTGTCCAGCTCGGCGCGCATGTTTTCCTGGGTCTTGTAGTACTTGCGCGTCGCCAGCGCGATGGCATCCTCCACCGCGCGAAACCACAATCTGCGGATCGATGCCCTTGTCCCGGCTCAACGCCTCAATGCTGTCGTAAAGCACACTCGCCATTTGCTTCTCTCTGTCTGAACCTCGTCGTTATTCCTGCTTTTGCTTTTTCTGTTGCCTGTCTATTTCAGAATTCCGGCACCAGCTATTTCAGAATTCCGGCACCAGCTTCGCCTTTTCGATGTTCTCGAGCGCGATCTCGACGCTTTGCGCATTCTGAGTTCTGTGCTCTGAACCCTTTTTCCCTCGCGGCGTCTTCTTCCCTTCGATCATCAGGCGAATCGAACGCTCTCCTGTATCAGAAAGCCTTCCCTGCCAGTGCCGGTTGCCTGCGACCGGCTCAAAGGTCTGCACCCTGGCCAGCAATCCTGAAAAACGCCGAAAATCGTCAATGCCCTTTAACTTCCTGTCCAGCCCCGGCGACGAAACCTCCAGCGTGTACTCGCTTCCGGGAATCAGGTCCTCTACATCGAGAACCGTTCCAAAATCGCGGCTGAACGCCTCGCAGTCGTGGTGCGTGACGCCGGCCAGCTGGTCAAGACCCGCGCCGGCAGCGGCTGCAGCTTCCAGCCCTCGTCCGTCCGCGGCCTGCTCGGCTAGCTTCGAACGCTCTTCGGCGTTCTTCTCGATAAAGACGCGCAGGATGCGATGTTTTGCGCCTCCCAGGAACTCGAGGTCAACCACATCGAGCCCGTGCGATGCCGCGACACGCTGGGCGGTCGCGCGAATCTGATCAACATCGAAAGCCATTATTTGAAAGCCGCTCGAAAAACCCGCTGCCGCACGGCGCGAAAATAAGCCAAATAAAAAGTGGGCTTTCGCCCACTCATTTTCTCCGGCCCGCACAGCCGCATAGCCGGACAAACTCGTCTGTACCTATAGTAACTCGTCTCCCAGTCTCCTTTCAAATCGTCGATCCAGTGTTCCGCAGATTCGCCACGGAGGCTCCAGAATGCTGGCACGCTCGTGCCATACTGCCTTCAGGAAAGCGAGCCCGCCATGCCCATCGTCGTCGCTGAAACTGCCAATCCTTACGCGAAGTTCCTGAACGGCCAGGACCCCCTCGCCGTGCTGCCCCATACGCCATCGCGGCTGAAGTCCCTCGCGCAGAAGATCGGCCCCGGCAGGATCGCCACGCCGCCCGCGCCCGGCAAATGGTCCGCCCGCGACATTGTGTGCCATCTGACTGACTGCGAGACCGTCTTCGCCTTCCGCCTGCGCCAGACCCTCGCCGAGGAACACCACATCGTGCAGCCCTTCGACCAGGATAAGTGGGCGCCGCGTTACAAAGGAGTCGACGTCAATGAAGCCCTGGGCACGTTCGCGGTGCTGCGGCGCTGGAATCTGCTGCTGATTGACGCGGCGCTGCCTGAGCACGCCGCGAAACCCGTCACACATCCGGAGCGCGGAACCATGACCTTCCTGACCATTGTGGAGACGATGGGCGGACACGACCTGAACCACATCGCACAGCTGGAACGGATGGCCGGGGCGTGAAGGGCGGACACGCGGGTCGGGGGGATGCGAGTTCCGAATTGGGTGAGTGGGCGGTACTTTCGAATTGATGGACGGCTTGAGTTGGTTGCGAATGCTGAGGAGAAGGAGTTCGCTTCTTGCTGTGGGATGAACCTGGCCTGTGCACCACCGGTGGTGCATTTTTGTCGCAATATTTGTGGGGCATTTCTCACTACATAACGGACGGGCGCGCGGTTCCGGCGGAAACCTGTTCCGAATTTGGGGGAGTGAGCGGTACTTTGGGGAGGAGGACGCCCGAAATTAATTGCGTGTCCGGAAAAAAGGGAGTCTTGCTGTGGGGTGAACCTGGCCTGCGCACCATAGGTGGTGCATTTTTGTCGCATCATTTGTGGTGCATTCCCGCTACACAACGGCGGGCACGCGGTTCGGCGGAGACCGGTTCCGAATTGGATCTACGGGCGGTACTTTCGAGTTGAAGGACGGCTTAAGTTTGTTGCAAATGATGAGGAGAAGGAGTTCGCTTCTTGCTGTGGGGTGAAACTGGCCGGTGCACGGTGGGGGGCATTTTTCTGGTTGCATCATTTGTGGTTGCAATCCCGTCGCACAACAGGTCCGTGTGTTTTCCGTAAGGCCTGACTATTCTCCGCAAAGTCTGACTGTCTTCCGCAGAGTCTGACTATTTGCTGATAGCTGCGCGCTTCTCTTTCCTATTCCTCTTCCTTCAGATCCTGGCAGGCGCTCGGATCGCCGCCATCGCAGGCCTTGTGCAAAAAGCTGACGGCCTGATCGGGATCGCGGGGCACGCCTTCCCCGGTGCTGTACATCTGCGCGACCAGGTGGCAGCCGGTGAGCTGTCCGGCATCGCAGGCTTTGCGGAAATAGGCGAATGCCTGCGTGGTATCCCGCGGCACACCCTGGCCGAACCGGTACTCGAACGCGAGCGAGGTGCAGCCCGCCGGGATGCCGCCCTCGCACACCTTGCGGAAAAGGGTGGCGCCCAGTACGTCATCCCGGGCAACTGCCTGACCGGATGAGTAGGCGACTCCGAGGTTCATACAGCTGATCATCTGTCCGCCGTCGCATGCCTTGCGGGCAACGGCAATCGCCTGCACATCGTCCTGCGCTACTCCGAGGCCGTTGTGCAGCAGCAGGGACAATGTCGCGCAGGATGCCATTTGGCCGCTGTCGCACTCCTTCTTCTTGTTAGCGGCAAATTGCGCGTCGTCCTTTGGATCTCCCAATCCCTGCTGCGCCATAAATTCTGTCGACGCGAGGCTGGTGCAGGCGAAGGGTTCGCCGCCTCCGCACGCCTTGCTGTCGAGCGCGACGGCCTGAGCCACATTCTTCGGCGATCCGCGTCCGAAGTAATAACTGACGGCCAGGTTGACACAGGCCGTCATGTTTCCGCCGTCGCAGCCGAGGCGACTATATTTCGCGGCCTCCGCCGGATCGGGTGGCACGCCCGCGCCCGTGTTGTAGATGAAGGCCAGCGCGGTGCACCCGGGCACAGCCTGGCTGTTGCACGCCTTTTTGTCCAGCGCAATGGTCTGATTCACATCCTTGGTGACGCCCAGGCCTTCCAGATACGCGTACGCCAGCTGCGTACAGCCCAGCGGGTCTCCACCGTCGCAGCCCTTCCCGTAAAGTGCGTTGGCTTGGGAGTTGTCGATAGGCACACCAAGCCCGGCGGAATACACATAGCCCAGCCGCGTGCAGGCGGTCGGCAATCCCTGGTCGCAAACTTTCTTATAAAGGGCGATCGCCGCGGCCGGGTCCTTTGCGGTTCCGTAACCGTTCAGCTGCATGCCTGCCAGGCCTACGCAGCCGTATGGCTCGCCACCGTCGCAGGCTTTGTGAAACTGCGCTACGGCGGCGGTTTCATTTTTCGGCACGCCCTGTCCGGCGGCAAGCAGAGTACCCAGCTGGAGGCAGCCGACCATATCTCCTGCATCACACGCATGGCGGATGAGCCGGACGGCCTCGCCCGGATCGCGTGCAGTTCCACGCCCTGCCATATAGAGGTTGCCCGCATTACGGCAACCGATGGTCTGCCCGGCGTCGCAGGCTTTGCGATAGAGCCGCAGCGCCTCGCGCGAATCGCGGTTCACGCCACGGCCGTTGTCGTACATGAGGCCGAGATTGTTGCAGCCATACATCCCGCCGCCGCTGGCGTCGCAGGATTTGCGGAAGTAGATGGCTGCCTGCGATTCGTCTTTGCTGACGCCAACGCCGTTGGAGTAGTCGTTGCCGAGGTCGCGGCAACCGACCGACGCCCCGCCCTCACAGGCTTTCTTGAACAGATCAAGGGCAGTGGCCAGGTTTTTGTCGACGCCCTGGCCCTGCTGGTACATCTCGCCCAGCCAGCTGCAGCTCTCCATGTCGCCGCCATCGCAGGCCTTGCGGTAAAAGCTGACTGCCTGGGTCAGATCTTTGGTTGCGCCGACTCCTGATCCATACACGATGCCGACGTCTTCGCAGGCCTTCATCACGCCGGCACTGCAGGCCTTTTGCCATGAGCTCATGGCCTGCGCGTAGTCGGCGGTACCTCCGGCGCCGTTGAAGTACAGCTCTCCGAGGCCCAGACAGCCTGACATCTCCCCGCCGTCGCAAGCCTTGGCATAGAGGGTCTTCGCCTGGGCGTAGTCCTGGGTTTCGCCGTGGCCGCGCGCGTACATGCTGGCCAGGCCGTAACATCCGCGGAGATTGCCCTGATTGCAGGAGTCCTGGAAGAGGCGGGCAGCGCTTTGCAGATCGGGCTCGATGGTCTGGCCGGTCTGCAACAGCGACGCAAGGAAGACACAGGCATCGTTGCCACGTCCTCCCTTGTCGCAGGCCTGCTGCGCAAGAGTCACCGCTCGCGGATAATCCGTTCCGCCGCCACGGCCAGTCGAAAAGCTGCGCGCGGCCTGCGCGCAACCCCAGGCGTCGCCGCTGTCGCACAGCTTGAGGGCCGCGCTGCGGGCTGCCGCAAAATTCTTGATCCTGTTCGCCTGCCAGTACTGGCGATCTTCCTGGCGGAGGCGCGCCAGTTCAACGGTCTCGTTTTCGGTGAGCTTTACTTCTGCCTTCGTGTCGGCGGCCGATGCGCCGGAACCCATCTGGATGATCAGCTCTCCGCCCTCGTCGAGGTCGAAGGAGCCGAACAGCGGCGTCTGCTTCGATCCCTCTGAGTTGGCAACTTTGTTCTGCGTGTATGCGCCGAGCTGGCTCGAGGTGACAAACCGCTGCTTGTACTGATCCACCTCGCCCGAGGTGAGCCCCTGCATCATCATCCCGGTGAAGAGCGAGTGGTTCGGCACCGGACCCTGGTCCGACGCCAGCTGATCGCCCTGGGCGCTGGAGATGACCTTGCGGCTCACCTTGAGCAGCATGTCATTCTGGAAGCGCGTGTCGGCGCGGCTGCTCGTGAATTTGCTGCCCAGCGCCATGCCGCTGTGACAACTGTCGAGAATTACGAGGATGTGCCCAGCCGGCAGCGTGCTGATGGTGCGCAGCAGCTCCTCCACATTGATGTAGTCGCTCCAGCGATTGGCCGCGTCGGGGTGCGCGTCGACCGGCACGATGAAACCCACCGAGCGGGTCACGTCTCCGATCTTGTCGTTGCGCGTGGTTCCGTGACCGGCGAAGAAGATCACCAGCGAATCTTCCGGCTTCAGGCGGCCGCGCAGATCGTCGTCGATCAGCGAGAGGATCGCTTCTTTGGTGGCGTCGGCGTTGGTCAGCGGGGGCACGACCGTCTCAAAAGCGAACTTGCTGGTCAGCAGCTCAGAGAAGCCCTTCGCGTCGCTGACCGCGGTCGACAGCAGCGGCCAGTTCTGATAGCGGTCAATACCGATGGCGACGATGTACTGATGGCCGTTCTGGGGCGCACCGGTGTTTTCGGTGGGCAGCTCGACACCACGCTGTGTAGCGGCGGCTTGCGCGGGATTAGCCGGCGCCTGCGCCTGAACCCAACTCGCGGCCCAGAGCAGCAGAGGAGCTGCCAATTGTCTCGGAATCGACATCGGAAACCTGCGCAGGAACCCCGGCGATGGCTTAAAACCGGGGCCTGAATTCTGGGTATGTGGCATCACGATACCACCACTTTTCGTGCGCGCAATGGACCGGCACTCCTCGACCCAAGTTGCCCCGAAATGTCCCTTTTCGGACAGTGGTCGGCGAGCGGCCTGAGGCTGTTGTCGAACCGGCTGCCCGGGTGCGAGTCCGAGCTGCAGGTAGTGTCCTAGTTTGCTTTCTTACGGGGATGCTTTCTTTGTTTTTGGGGTTCCATTTCGTATTCGTCATTGTCCCCAGACCTGCTTGTTATCCAGAAGCTATTTGGCGACCAGAAGCCGAAGGAAACTCTTTCCTCGTCAGTCTTGGGGACGAACTCGTCGGAAAACGTGATCCTGGCACCGATATTGAGCGGGTTTCCATGGCCAACCCACGCATAAGTGAAATTTCGATGGAAGCGAGTCCCTACGGTTTCGTATTCAATAAATCCTGTGATATAGGCTCCAAACACCCCATCGCAAATCTTTTGCGCATATTCCGACAGGGCGGCATTTTCCGGCTGGAAGAAATAGAAAGACTCCGTGGCTGGATCGCCAGTAGGATCAATGAACCCGTAAACTATATCCAGAGACTTAAAATAGGGTTCGGGTTCAGCAGGCACACCGTCCCCCGAGACCTCAAGATTGCCTGTTCCCAGTCGGACGTAGGCTCTCCCTGTCCCAACATTACGAAGTTCTATGGCGGCTTTTATGTGCCAGAATTCTTCCCACCCTGGTGAGTTCCAATCCCAACGCCTTTACCTCAATCCGGGCTCGCTCTTTATCCTTCATCATCTGAATCTGCAAAAAGGCAGCTTCCGCAGCCTTGCGAGTTTCCCACGACTGCCAACCGATGACGCCACATGTAATGCTTCCGACAATAACCAATACCCAGTTGGGGTCTTTGAGGGGTGTGTGCGCTGGAGGGTCGGTGCTGGGTTTGGCTGTGTTTGTCTCACCCTCATTCTGACGGTTTGGCGTGGCAAGGACAACGGGCGGGTTTTTCTGGGTTGCGGCGCCCTGTTTTTCTGTGGCGTTCTTGTTTGGCTGGGCGGACAGCGCGACAGCTGCGAGCAGTGCGGCAACTGCGACCGTCACGGTCTTTTTCGGCACGGCAGAAAAATTGTACCCCAAAAACATTTGCCAAGCTATAATAAATGGGGTACAGTATCTGTATCGAGACCTAACGGACGATCCAGCCCAGCCCAAGCGATACGTGACCGTGCTGCATACTCCACCCGTCGTATCGCCCGAAACCGCCGTCAGAGCCGCAATCGTACAGGAGTCGAAAGAGCGTGACCAAAACAAAGAAAACTAGGAAGCCGGGTCGCCCGAAGCTGCCGCGAGGCGAGTCTAAAGGGAAATTCCTCCGCGTCCGGATTACGCCCGATGAATTGCGGGCTTTTGAGCGGGCGGCAAAGCTGGACCGCAAAAGCGTCTCCGAATGGAGCCGCAGCACGTTGAATGCCGCAAGTGGGGGCTGAGGGTATGGATTTCAAATTAGGACACTACCCCGGGAACGTCACCTCGACCCCGGTTTCCCCGAAATGTCCCTTTTCGGACAGTGGCCAGCGAGCATGGGGCTGTTGTCGAACCGGCTGCCCGGGTGCGATTCCGAGCCGCCAAATGCCGGGAACCTCCGCCAGGATCGCTGCTATACTGAACGGTAAAGTCGCTGTTTTTCCGCTCCACACCGGACGAACGCGCCAGGATCCCTGACAGCATGTCCATTCGCACCCGCCGTACCCTCTTCTCCCTCGTGGTTTTCTTTGCCGTTTGTGCGCTGGGCGGCATGGTTCTCAGCCAGCAGGTCGGGGCGCAGTCCGCGGCCGATGAATCGACCTTCCGCGACGGCCTCAAGTCGTTCAGCGCGGTGTACGACATCATCGCGAAGAACTACGCCGAGCCGCTCACCGGCGATATGCCCGATCGCGTTATTTATGACGGCGCCATCCCGGAGATGCTGCACACGCTCGACCCGCACTCGAGCTTTTACGACCCCAAAGCCTACGCGCGGATGAAGGAAGACCAGCACGGCAAGTACTACGGCGTGGGCATGCTCATCCAGCCGCAGAACGGCAAGGTGGTGGTCGTCTATCCGATTGAAGGCTCGCCGGCCTTTCGCGCCGGGGTTCACCCCGGTGATGTGATTACCTCGATCGACGGCCAGTCCTCGGCGGGCATGAGCTCGGACGACGTGGCCAACCGGCTTAAAGGTCCGCGGGGCACCAAGGTCAACGTGACCATGACGCGGGTGGGCGCTTCGTCACCCATTAACTTCGACCTTGTGCGCGACGAGATTCCCAACGCCAGCATCGACCTGAGCTATCAGATCCGGCCGGGCATCGGCTACATGCACATCCGCCAGTTTCAGGAGACGACCGGGCGCGAATTCGATGACGCCATCGAAGCGTACGGCCCTGGCCTGAAGGGTTTGGTGCTCGATCTCCGCGGCAATCCGGGCGGCGTTCTGGTGGAGGCGGTAAGCGTTTGCGACCGGCTGCTGAAGCGCGGACAGGTCATCGTCTCGCAGCGTGGACGCGCTTTTCCTGAGCAGGTGTACCGCGCGACCCACGGCAACGAGGGCGACACTTTCCCCATCGTGGTGCTGGTGAACCGTGGAACAGCATCGGCGGCTGAGATCGTCTCCGGCGCTCTGCAGGATCACGACCGCGCGCTGATCGCCGGCGAAACGACCTTCGGCAAGGGCCTGGTGCAGACGGTTTACACGCTGTCTGACAACACCGGCCTGGCGCTGACGACGTACCACTACTTCACGCCCAGCGGCCGGCTTATCCAGCGCAACTACAACGGCGTTTCGCTCTACGACTACTACTACAACCACGATCAGCCGCAGGACGAGAAGGACCGCGAGGTAAAACTGACCGACTCCGGCCGCACCGTCTACGGCGGCGGCGGGATCACGCCGGATATTAAGGTCGAGGCGCCGAAATCCACTCCCTTTCAGGACCTGCTCGCCGAACGCGACGCGTTCCTCGGGTTTACCGAGGAGTATCTGTCGCACCGCACCGCTGACAAGGATTTCCAGGTGGACGACGCAGTCCTGAACGACTTTAAGCAATACCTGGCTTCGCAGAATTACGAGTACACCCCGCAGGAATTCGAGGCGAATCTGGACTGGGTGAAGATGAACCTGAAGGCTTCGATTTTCGCCACGCAGTTCGGCCTCACGTCGGAGCTGAAGGTGAAGGCTGACTGGGATCCGCAAATCCAGCAGGCCCTGAACCTGATGCCGCAGGCCGCGCAACTGGAGCAGCACGTTCAGCAGGTTCTGGCGCAGAAAGAAGCCGCTCTGAGCAAGGAACCGGTTTCGCGTTAGACGAAAGCAGTACCGT
Organism: uncultured Acidobacteriaceae bacterium; assembly: GCA_963788905.1. GTDB lineage: Bacteria > Acidobacteriota > Terriglobia > Terriglobales > Acidobacteriaceae > Palsa-343. The sequence goes on along the minus strand of CAWBIO010000004.1, from coordinate 87,165 downwards.
TCTCCATTCTCCGGGCCGGCGGCGAAAGCTTCCGGCCTTTCATTTTTTGCGCGGACTTATGGTTTGTTGTCTCGTGCTAGACTGCTGACCAAATCATGCCCGCCCAGAACGTTTCGCGCCGCAGTTTTCTCTTCACTTCGGCTGCCGCGGCCGGAGTTTCCCTGCTTCCCAATTCCGCGCTCACCGCTGAAACCTGGGCCGAGCTGCCCATGCCCACGGCCGCGGGGCCGCTCGAAAAGCATCTCGACGCCTACATTGCGGCCTACATGCCGGCGATGAACGCGCCGGGCATGACCCTGGGCCTTACCGATGCGAACTCGACCCGCCGCATCGCCGGGTACGGTTACGCCAATGTCGATCAGCGCATCGCCGTGGGGCCCGATCATCTTTTTGAAATCGGCTCGATCAGCAAGTCCTTCGCCGCGCTGGTCATCCTCCAGCTCCACGAAGAAGGAAAACTCGACCTGCATAAGCCTGTCCTCGACTATCTGCCCGACCTGCCCATTCTGAGCGAGTTCGGCCCCATCACCATCCACCATCTGCTCACCCACACCTCCGGCCTGCCCGACGACAACTCCGCCTTCGCCGCCGATCCGGCCTCGAGCCTGGTACAGGGTTTCGCGCCGGGGCAGCACTTTCATTACTGCAACGCCGGTTTCGACATTCTCGGCATGCTCGCAGCCCACCTCGATGGCCGGCCGTGGCGCCTGCTGGTTGTGGAACGAATCTTCAAGCCACTCGGTATGAATGAGACCAGCCCTGTGCTCGGGCCGGCCATTCGCAGCCGCCTCGCCATTGGCTATAACGCGTACCGCCGCGACCTCCAATATCCGCGCCAGGGCCGGCTCGGGACCGCTCCCGATTTTTCCATGGACGCCGCTTCGGGCTGCATCGCCTCCACGCCTGGCGACATGGCGCGCTACGCCCGCATGCTGCTCAACCGGGGGGCCTGCGGCGGCGAAGGCCAGAGCCCTCGCGCCCGCATCGTCTCTGAAGAGAGCTTTGCGCTGATGGCGACGCCGTACATCCAGGCGCCCGAGTTCAGCGAAACGGCCAGCTACGGCTACGGCATCGCCGTCGACACACTCGACGGCCACAAGATTCTCCGCCACACGGGCGGCATGGTGGCTTTTGCGTCGTCGATTCACGTGGATCTGGATGGCGGCGTGGCCTGCTTCGCATCGATTAATGCTATGCAGGGCTATCGCCCGATCGCCGTCACCGAGTACGCGGTGCGCCTGCTTCGCGCGGAACGGGAATCGAAGCCACTGCCGGTGGCGCCGCCTGTCGCCGACGCTCGCGACATTGACAACGCCAGGGATTACGCCGGGACTTTCAGCTCCGCCGACGGCCGCAGCCTCAATTTCGCCGCCCAGGGCAAGCGGCTTGCGCTCGTCGATGGAGAGACCTCGATCGTGCTCCAGCATCGCGGGGGCGATCGCTTTATCTCCACCTCGCCCGACGCCTTCGCCGCTTACACCATCGTCTTTGGCAGAAAGTCAGCCCCGGCAGGGACTGAGGGCAGCGCACAGTCGCAGCAGCCCGTTGTCGAAGTCTCGTATGGTCCGGACTGGTACATCTCGTCGGCATACGAGGGGCCGCGCAGCTTTCCGGTTCCCGCGGACTACGACCTCTACACCGGCCACTACTTCAGTGACAGTCCCTGGGGTGGCGATGCCGTCGTGTTTGTCCTCAAAGGCCGGCTCTTCGTCGGCGGCTCCCAGCTCACGCCCCTCGGCAACCATGTGTTCCGCATCGGCGACGAGGAATGGAACCCGGATGTCGCCGTGTTTTACCGCATCTTTCAGGGCAAGACGCGGGGGCTGCGGGTTAGCGGCCTGGATTTCTGGCGTGTGGATGTCGGCTAAACGCGCGAGAAGAGCATCCTTCGGTTCGTCACTGTCGCGGTACCCTGTTCCCTGCACCCTGTACCCTGATCTGTGGACCTTCGCTTCGCTCAGGAATCCGATCTACCGGCGCTGACAGAGCTCATCAACCAGGCGTTCAAGGTTGAGGCGTTCTTCATCGTGCGCGACCGGCTCACGCCGGAAGAGGCGCGGGCTTACTTTGAGAAGGGCCGATTTCTCCTTGCCGAAGAAGCCGGCGCGCTGGCTGGCGTGGTGTATGTTGAGCTGCGCGGCGAGCGGAGTTATCTCGGCCTGCTTTCGGTCGATCCAGGAATGCAGAAGACTGGTCTTGGGCGGCGGCTGATGGCAGCGGCGGAAGAGTTCGCGCGAGAGATGGGATCGCACCACATGGATATAACGGTGGTGAATCTGCGGACCGAGCTGCCACCGTTTTATCGCAAGCTTGGCTACGTTGAGGATGGGACAGCGCCGGTGCGGCCGGAGATGGTGCCGCGACTGCTGCAGCATTGCCACTTCATCAAGATGACCAAGGCGCTGGGAAATGGGTAAGTGCAGCAGGAAGCGGAGACGCTTCCCCACCCCAGCGGGAAAATCTAGGCTCCAGGCCCCGGCTTCACGCTTCCTGCTCCCTGCTTCCGCCTCAGCTTCCTGCTTCGCGCTCCCTGCTCCGCGCGGCGAACGCTGTCTTGCGGCCAGTATGGGTCGGGCGAGAAGCAGTATCGCCAGCACTACCGTGATCGCGAGCGGAGTCTTTACACCGCTTTTTACGCCCCACCAGTAATGAATAACTCCGCTGATGGCCGCCGTATAGGTCAGCCAGTGGAGGCGGTTCCAGTTCCTGCCGCCGAGTTTTCGGATTGACCACGTTGTTGAAGTGAGCGCGAGCGGCACCAGCATGAGCCAGGCTGCCAGCCCGGCGGTGATAAAGCGGCGCTGGCTGATGTCATCCACCATCGCCGCCCAGCTCCACCCGGCGTAGAGCCATACATAGGTCATCAGGTGCAGGCACGCGTAGAAAAACGCGTAGAGGCCGAGCATGCGGCGGAATCGGATCAGCCAGTTGAGTCCGGGAATCAGGCGCCGCACCGGCGTGACGGCCAGCGTGATGACCAGAAGCCGCAGCGTGCCGCGCCCGGTGAAGAACGTCACCGTGTGTGTGGGGTCGGGCCCGAGAGCACTGGGATTGGTCGTGACCGACAGGTACAAACGCCACAGCAGCCAAGCCACCGGCGCAAAGCACGCCGCGTGCGCCAGCACTTTCAGCGCCACAATCCACCGCTTGTTCATGAATTCAAACCTGAGTCCGTTCAGGGGCTGAAGCCCATTTGATTTTGAGCCTTAACGGCACCCGTTCGACGCGCACCTCGCTATGCTCGGAGCTTGCTCAGGGCAGGCTATGAAGTCGTGCCCTGATACAAAACCTGAAAATCCAGCTACCAGCCGTCAGCTACCGGCTGCGGGCGCGGGCCGCTGGCTGCGGGCTGCCTTCAGTAGTTCTTCTTTAAATCCATTCCCGCATACAGCTTCGCCACCTGATCTTCATAGCCATTGAACATCAGGGTCGGCTGCAGCTGGCGGAAGATGGGCGCGCCGATCACGCGCTCTCGTTTCTGGCTCCAGCGCGGATGATCGACATTGGGATTCACGTTGGAATAGAAGCCATATTCATTCGCCGCCATGTCATTCCAGGTGGTGGACGGCTGGTTCTTCACAAACTTCACCTTCACAATTGACTTGGCGGATTTGAATCCGTACTTCCAGGGCACGATGACCCGCACCGGCGCACCATCCTGGTTGGGCAGCACCTCGCCATACAGTCCGAAGGTGAGCAGCGTGAGCGGATGCATCGCCTCATCCATGCGCAGGCCCTCGGCATATGGCCACGAAATCCCCGAGCTATACGGCAGCAATTCCTGCTTCCTGTCGGCCAGCGAAATGAACTGCACATATTTTGCCGACGGCAGCGGTTCGCACGCGTTGATGAACTCCGACAGCGAATACCCCGCCCACGGAATCACCATGCTCCACGCCTCGACGCAGCGGAAGCGGTAGACGCGCTCTTCGATGGGCCGCAGCTTCAGCAGCGCGTCGATGTCGAAGGTCTTCTTCTGCTTCACCAGGCCTTCCACCTCGACCGTCCACGGCCGCGTGTGCATCATCCCCGCATTCTTCGCCGGATCGCCTTTGTCCACGCCAAACTCGTAGAAGTTGTTGTAGTGGGTAATGTCCTCAAACGAGGTCAGCGTGAGTCCTGTGGTCGAGAGCGGGCTCTTAACGGTGGTCAGCTTCTCGGCGGCATGCGCCGCGGCCGGTCTCACCAGCCGCAGAGCGCGCTCGCCGGCGACAGCCGCAACCCCGGCCGCCGCAGCAGCCGACATAAATGCTCGACGGTTCATGTAGGTCTGCTTCGGCGTGATGTCGGACGACGGTATGTCGGTTTTCTTCAGGATCAGCATGAGACTCCTACTTTACCCTTCTCTCCATTCGACGCACCAGCACCAGTTACGATTCGCGGGCCCGATGATTGGCTACCAGCTACTGGCTGCTGGCTGTCTTTGCTACTCTGAGTACGCCGTCACCTCCCACACTGGATCATCAAGCATGCGTCGATTCCGAGCGCTCGTCGTGTCTGTGGCCGGTTTCGGCGGCTGGATCACGCTCGCTCAGTCGTCCGTGCAGGCTCCTGTGCCGGTGAAAGTGGTCATCGTCACCACGTTTGAAGTCGGCAGCGACACCGGCGATCGCCCGGGAGAATTCCAGTACTGGGTTGAGCGCGAGCATCTGGACCGCGTGCTTCCCTTCCCTGGCGGTGTGCGTTCGCTGCGCACTAACGCGGATGGCTCGATCCTCGGACATCGTCACCGGCATGACGATTGGACCGGCGGCCAGCTCCATTATGGCGCTCGGCCTCGATCCGCGCTTCGATTTGACGCACGCGTATTGGCTGCTGGCGGGGATTGCCGGCGTCGATCCCAACGTCGCATCGGTTGGCTCGGCGGCGTGGGCAAAATGGATCGTCACCGACATCCGCCAGGAAATGGATCCACGCGAAGCGCCGTCGGACTGGCCTTACGGAATATTCGCTATCGGCGCGCTGCGGCCTGGCCAGCTGCCTGAGGCGGCTCGGAACTGGGCTACTGAACCACGCGCGTATGCGCTCAACGCAAAGCTCGCCGACTGGGCGTTCGCGCTCACCAAAAATACGCCGCTCGAGGACATTCCGGTGATTGCTACGCCGGAGGTGGCAGCGTTTCGCGCCACATTCACCGGCTTTCCCAATGCGAAGCGCCCACCCTTCGTCCTCGAAGGTGATGTGCTCGCGTCAGATTCTTACTGGCACGGTGTCATCCTCACGCACTGGGCGGAGGACTGGGTTCGCATCCACACCCACGGCCAGGGCCGATTCACTATGACCGCGATGGAAGACTCGGGCATCGCGGAAGCGCTGACACGTCTGGATGCCATGCACCGCGCCGACTTCCGCCGCTTCCTTGATCTGCGCACGGCATCGAATTACTCCGAGCAGGCTCCCGGCCACTCTGCCGCCGAATCGATCACCGCTCCTTATATAGGTGGCATACCGGCGCTCGAAGCTGCGTACCGGGTCGGCTGCCAGGTGGTGCATGCGCTCATCGGACATTGGGACCTGTACAGCGATCATCTGCCTGGCGACTAGGCCTGTTTACTCTCGCGTAACTTGCCTGATTCGTCTTCTCGTTGAACACTGGCCAGGTACCCTTCACACCTTGTCTCCAGAGACCATCATGCTTCCAGCGAACTCCGCAATCGGACTCCGGCCCCCACTGCGCCTCATCGTCCTCGTCCTTGCCGTCCCCGCGTTCGTCGCCTTCGCGCAGGCCGTTCCCGAAGCGCCAAAGCCCTCTGCACAATACCTGGAAGCCATGCATGGCATTTTCGAGACCGGCGACTACACCCCGCAGGCGCCTCGCGAAAGCCGCTGGCTCGACGGCGGCGACCGCTACACGGTCCTTGAAGACCCCGCAGGCAAGCAGAAAGGAACGGATCTTGTCGCTTACGACACTGCTACGGGCAAGCGCACCATCCTGGTTTCCGCCGACAAGCTAATCCCGCCAGGCCAAAAGGACCCGCTTGGCATTGACGACTACGAATGGTCTGAGGACCACACCCAGATGCTGGTCTTTACTAACTCGAAAAAAGTTTGGCGCCTTAATACTCGCGGAGATTACTGGGTTCTCCGTCTCTCCGACTGGCGTCTCACCAAAATTGGCGGCGACGCGCCAGCCTCCTCGCTCATGTTTGCGAAGTTTTCGCCTGATGGCCGCTCGGTTGCGTGGGTCCGCGAGAATAACCTCTACGTTGAAGACCTCGCGACTCAGCAGATCCGCCCGCTCACACAGGATGGCTCAACCGACATCATTAACGGAACCACCGACTGGGTCAGCGAAGAGGAGTTCGACCTGCGCGACGCGTTCCGCTGGAGCCCGGACTCTGCGTCGATCGCCTACTGGCAGTTCGATCAGTCGGGCGTCGGCGAATACTCCCTCATCAACGACACCGCCGCACCCTACCCGACCGTCTTCCGCTACCGCTATCCGCATCCTGGCGGCACCAACGCCGCGGTTCGCGTCGGCGTGGTCAACGCGCAGGGTGGCGCGACAAAATGGATCGACGTTCCCGGCGACCCCCGCAACCATTACATCCCCCGCATGGAGTGGATCGGCGACGGGAACGAGCTGGTGCTGGAAAACCTGAATCGCCTGCAAAACACCAATCGCGTGCTGATTGCCAACGCCGCCACCGGGCAGACGCGCCTGCTCTACGAAGACAAAGATCCCGCCTGGCTCGACATCATGGACAAGTTCGAGTGGATCGCAGCCGGCGCGGCAGATTCCAGCAACCCGGCGTCCAAAACCGATCTGCTCTGGATCAGCGAACGCGATGGCTGGCGTCACGCGTATCTCATCTCGCGCAGCAGCGGGCAGGCGCGCCCTATTACTAACTTCGCCGCTGACCTCATCGATCCGGTTCTGCTCGACGAGAAAAACGGATTCTTCTATTTCAGCGCGTCGCCTGACGATCCCATCCGCCGGTATCTCTATCGCTCGCGCCTCGATGGAACCGGCGCTCCGGAGCGTGTAACACCCGACGGCCTCACTGGCACCAATTTTTACAACGCCGCTCCCAATGGCAAATGGGCCATCCACGGCTTCAACAGCGCCTCGCGTCCCGACAGCTACGATCTGATCCGCCTCGACTCCCATCAGGTGGTGCGCAGTCTGGTCACGAACGACAATCTCGTCGCGAAACAGAATGCCATCGATTCTGAACCCGTGGAGTTCACTGACACGCCCGTCGGCGACGGCGTGAGCCTCAGCACATTTATCGTCAAGCCGCCCAACTTCGATCCCGCCAAAAAATATCCCCTCATCGTTTACCTCTACAGCGAGCCAGCGGGTTCCACGGTGCGCGACGAATGGGGATTCACTCTTTTCAAAGCCATGGCGCGCGAGGGCTACGTGATCGTCAGCTTCGATAATCAGGGCACACCGGCGCCACGCGGGCGAGCCTGGCGCAAGATTGTCTACGGCTCTATTGGCGTGCTCAGCTCAAAGCAGCAGTCGGCGGCCATTCGCGCCTTCGAGCAGGCGCATTCCTGGATCGATCCAACCCGCGTCGGCATGTGGGGCGCGAGCGGCGGAGGCTCTGCCACGCTGAACGAAATGTTTCGCTACCCCGGCCAGGTCGGGGCCGCGGTGGCCCTGGCGCCGGTCGCCGACGAGTCGCTCTACGACACCATCTATCAGGAGCGCTACATGGGGCTGCCCGCCGACAACGCGAAGGGCTACCACGATGGTTCGCCCATCAACTTCGCCGAGGGCCTCACCGGCCACCTGCTCATTGTTCACGGCTCCGGCGACGATAACGTCCACGTCCAGGGCACGGAAATGCTGGTCAACCGCCTCATCGCGCTCGGCAAGCCGTTTGACTTCATGGATTACCCCAACCGCACGCATAACCTGAGCGAAGGTCCGGGAACCACCGTGCACGTTTTCTCGCTGCTCCAGCGCTATCTCGAGGAATACATCCCGCCCGGGCCGCGCTGATTATGCGGTGTCGCAACGTTTATACTGATAGCTGTTCCTGTCCTCAGGAAATTCGCCTCTGCGCGCGCCCCCGCCATGGCTGGCTCGCCAGCGCACAGCGGCTTCAAGAAAAGGCTGTCACCCATCCATGATTCGCTTCCTGCAGAAAGAAACCCGCCTCACCAAGTTCATCTTCGTCGCTATCATCGGCGTTACCTGCATCACGATGGTCATCTTCCTCGTCCCCGGCATCTTCAACGACGAGACCAGCAACGCCGACACCTACGCGACGATCCGTCACGGCGGCATCTTCGGCCGTTTTCTGCCCGCCGAGCAGACCATCCCCATCGTCGACGTGCAGGCGGCGGTGCGTCGCATGGCCCGCGGACAACAGGTTCCGGACATGCTGATGCCCTACTACATGCAGCAGGCCGGCCAGGTCGTTATCCAGCAGCACATCCTTCTGGCTGAAGCGAACCGTCTCGGCATCAGGGCCTCCGACGAGGATGTTCGGCGCTTCCTGCACACCGGCCAGCTGGGCCAGGTGCTGTTCCCCGACGGCCAGTACATCGGCGATGCACGCTACTCCGAGCTGATCTCTGACCAGCTGCAGATGACGGTTGAAAAATTCGAGGGCGAAATCAAGCAGCAGATTGTTATGGACCGCCTCCGCGATCTCATTACCGCCGGCGTCACCATCTCCCCCGCCGAAGTGCGCGATGCCGTGCTCAAACAGGACACCAAGATCAAGTTCGATTACGCTGTGCTCTCCGCCGACGACCTGCGCAAGACCATCAATCCGACCGACGCGGAGCTGCAGACTTACTTCAAGTCGAACGCCGTGCGCTATGCCGCAGCCGAGCCGGAGACCCGCAAGATTCAATATGTAAACATCACAGATACAGATTTGCCGGGCGGCAAGCCACAGATCAGCCAGGCCGAGATTCAGCAGTACTACAACCAGAATCAGGCTCTCTACAAGGTCGATCCGCAGGTGAAGGTCCGGCACATCCTCATTTCCGTCGATCCCAACGGTGGGCCTAATGCCGACGCCGCGGCCAAAGCCAAAGCGCAGGCCATTCTCGATCAGCTGCGCAAGGACAACGGCAAGGACTTCGCCGAGTTAGCGAAGAAGAACTCCGACGATCCCGGCAGCAAGGACCAGGGCGGCGAGCTCGGCTGGATCAAGCACGGCGTCACTGTGCCTGAATTCGATCAGACCGCTTTTGCCCAGCAGCCTGGCCAGATTTCCGGCCTCGTGCGCACCCGGTTCGGCTACCACATCATCCAGACGGAAGAAAAGCAGGATGCGCACATCAAATCGATCGACGATGTGAAAGCCTCGATCGTCGACACGCTGACGAAGCAGAAGGAAGCCCAAGCCGAGCAGGCGTTCGTTAATCAGCTGGCCAGCGAAGCGCAGAAGAGTTCGCTCGCCCAGGCGGCCGCCGCGCATCACCTTCCCGTGGTGACCAGCGACTACGTTGCCAACAATGCCACGCTGCCCGGCATGAGCGACAGCTCCAAACTGCTTACGGTGGCCTTCGCCGCTAAACCTGGCAGCCCGGTTCAGGTCGCCTCCACCGGCGACAACAGCTACTCCGTCTTCCAGGTCATCGACGCGAAGGCTGCGCACACGCCCACCTTCGACGAGTACAAGTCGCATATCCTCGATGATTTCCGCGATCAGCAGGTCACGGCGCTGCTGGCGCGCAAGACCAACGAGTTGGCTGATCGCGCCCACGCCGAGCACGACCTTGCCAAAGCCGCGAAAGAAGTTGGCGCCACAATCAAGACCAGCGATCTCGTCGGGCGTGACCAACAGGTTCCCGACATTGGCTCGCTGGCCCAGGCCGCACCCTCGCTTTTTGACCTGAATGTCGGACAAATCAGCAACGCCATCAACAATGGCGCCACCGGCGTGGTGGCAAAGATCGTTGACAAACAGCAACCCGCCGGCGACGATCTGGCAAAAAGCTTCGACAGCACTCGGGACACGCTGCTCAACCAGCGCCGCGATCAGATGTACGAAGTCTTCATGTCGAATTTGCTCACCACGTATGAGAAGGGTGGCCGAATCCTTGTGAACCGCAAGCTGCAGCAGCCGCAACCGCTGCGTGGCTCGTAGGCGCTGAGCTCCGGCAAAGGGGTGCTGCCGATGGGCCGGGGTCGACCGCCCCGCGATTGGCCCCTTTGAGCACGCATTCGCTCTTGCGTGTTAACTACCCTTTTGCTTCTGCAAGCAACAGCGATCCTGCTGCCCGAATCTGTCAAGAAGTGCGGGCCATTTTCGTTGCACACTGTTCCTGACAGGATTTTGCATGCCCTTTGAACGTTCTTCGGGACTTCTGCTGCATATTTCTTCTCTGCCTTCGTTGGGTGGCATCGGCGACCTGGGCCCCGCCGCTTATGCCTTTGCCGATTTTCTGGCAGCCTCGAAGCAGCGCCTTTGGCAGGTACTGCCCCTTGGCCCCACCGGCTACGGCAACTCGCCCTATGCAGCGTTGTCAGCGTTCGCGGGCAATCCCCTGCTCATCTCGCTCGAGAATCTGGCGCGCCGCGGCTGGCTGGAACCCAATCGCCTTGCGTCGCTCGCTGTCTCCTCTGGCCCCATCGACCATGAGGCTGTGATTGCCGTCAAGCTGCCTCTGCTCGAAGAGGGCGCCCGCAACTTTCTCCATCATCACAATGAGGATGAGTGGTCACGCTTTGAAGCTTATTGCCGCACCAACGCCTCGTGGCTGAATGACTGGGCGCTGTACTCGGTTCTGCGCCGCAAGTTCGACTATGCCTCCTGGAACGACTGGCCCAATGACGTGAAGCATCGCGACGCCGCGGCGCTCGACCGGCTGCGTCTGGAACACGGCGAAGAACTCGCCATCGCTCAGGCTCTGCAGTTTGCCTTTGATGAGCAGTGGCGCGACCTGCGCGAGTACTGCGCGGCGCGCGACATCCGCTTCATTGGGGACATCGCCATCTTCGTCAACTACGACTCCGCCGACGTGTGGACTCATCCGGAACTCTTCGAGCTGGACAAGGATCTCGCGCCGATCCGCGTCGCCGGCGTGCCGCCTGACTACTTCTCGGCCACCGGCCAGCGCTGGGGCAATCCGCTGTACAAATGGGACGTCCTCCAGCAGACCGGCTTCGCCTGGTGGCTCGATCGCATCCGGCGTGCCCAGTTCCTCTACGACGTCATTCGCCTCGATCACTTCCGCGGCTTTGAAGCTTACTGGGCCATCCCCGGCCAGGATGCAACCGCCGTCAACGGCCAGTGGGTCAAAGCGCCGGGCGTCGCGTCTGTTCCAGAGCCTCCGCGATCGGCTCGGCGAGCTGCCTTTCATCGCCGAAGATCTCGGTCTCATCACCAAAGAAGTAGACGCGTTACGGGAACAATTCGGCTTTCCGGGAATGAAGGTCCTGCAGTTTGGATTCTCCGGCCGCGGCGCGCATATACACCTGCCGCATCAATTTGTGACCAACACGGTTGCGTATACCGGAACCCACGACAACGACACCACGCGCGGCTGGTGGGAGCACGGCACCAGCGAAACCGAACGCACAGCCGCAACCACTTACCTGGGGCTCGCTCCCAAACCCGCAGGTCAGGCCGTTGTCTGGCCGCTTATCCGCGCCACGGCAACGTCAGTCGCCGACCTCGTTTTGTTTCCCGTGCAGGACGTTCTCGAGCTGGGCAGCGAAGCCCGGATGAACGTGCCCTCGCGCGCAACCGGCAACTGGAGCTGGCGCTGCCCTGAGAATGCCCTCACTCCTGAGTTAGCTCAGAAGCTCGGCGCGCTGACGGAAGTGACTGACCGGGACAAGCACGAAAAGCCGGCCTGAGAGTTTAGGGATTAGAGTTTAGAGTTTGGGATCAGGCTCGAATCCCGCGCCGGGATTCGCCCAGGAGCGGTAGGGTCAACGAGCCTAAACTCTAATCCCTAAACTCTAAACTCTCGTCTCCCGCTACTCCCTCGCGAACATAGCCACCGGAAATTCCGCAAACACCTGCCCTAGCGGCAGCCGTCCTTCCGTGCTCACCCGCACCCATTCGCCCGTGAAGACGTTCTCCAGCGCCGCGCCCGCCATCTCCGGCACGATCAGCTCGGCGCGCCCCCACGCATTGCTCAGGGGCAGGCGGGCCTTTCCGTCCATCAGCGAATACGCATAGCGCGGGACCACGGCCAGCACCCGTTTTTCGCGCGTAAACCCGATCACGTGCTCGGCGAATCCATTTGTAGCCGTCACCGGCACATAATCCCCGCGCCGGAAGGTGTCTGCCATCCGATTCCGCAGTCCCAGCGCGCGATGCACGGTCCACAGCTTCACCCGGCCGTCTCCCAGCCGGTCCAGCACGTCGCGGCATACCGCCAGCTCGCCCTGGCTGGTCGCCTGTTCCCTCAGTTCCTCGAGCGCCCGCTGGCGCATGGCATAGTCCACGGGCCGGCGATTGTCCGGGTCCACCAGGCTCAGATCCCACATCTCCGTTCCCTGATAAAAATCCGGAACCCCCGGCGACGCAATCTTCAGCACCACCTGGGCCAGCGAGTTCACGGCGCCAAACAGCCGCAGAGCCGGCATCAGTTCCTCCAGGGTTTCTACAAACCGCGGCTCGCGCCCCCGCCCATCGGGCATCAACAGATGCCGCAGGAAGCTGTGCACCGCATCCACATAGGCCGGGTTTGGATTGGTCCAGCTCAGGTTTACCTTCGCCTCGCTCAGCGCCTTGGTCATGTACTGCTGCATGCGCTCCAGAAAATTCTCGCGATCCTCTTCGCCTCTCATCCGCCACGGCCACACGCCGGCCAGCGTCTGGTAGATGAAGTACTCCTCATTGGCGCTCGGCGCCACGCGGCCATCCGCGAGCGTGCGCTTATGGCGCGCATTCAGCCGCATCCAGCGCCGCACGTACGACGGCCAGATGTAGGTCATCTCGGAAAGCACATTCATCCGGTTGCGCACGTCCTCGCTGCGCTTGGTGTCATGCGTCGAGGTGGCCAGCATCGCATCGGGCGCCGTCTTGAGCCGCTCGCGATTCGCGTCGTGAAACTCGCCAGTCGTAATCCCGAACGCTTCGAGCGAGCTGCCAACGTCGTTGGACGAAATGAACCGGTTGTATACGTAGAACGCCGTGTCCTCCTCTCCCTTGGCCATCACCGGCCCGGTCAGTTGCTGGAACTTCAGCGCGAAATACAGCTCTCCCTGGTCGATCTCCTCGCCCGCCCGGCCGTGCAGCAGCAGCGTGTTCTCAAGAAAATCGAATACCGACTCATCGGTCTCGCGGTTCCTCTGCTTGGCCCGGGCAATGGCCTGGCGGATGAACGCCTGGTCCCGCTCGGTGTATTGCCCACGGTCGTCGATGTAGGTCCGATACACCGGGAAACACGCAATCGTTTCGCGAATCGCCGACTCCAGCAGATCGTCGGTGAAATCCCGCGCCCTCCGATTCGCTGCCGCCTGCCGGCTCAGCAGATTCGTCAGCACATAAGTCTCGCTCGAAAGCGCGTTGCGCATCACGTTCAGCTTGAACTCATAGATCAGCGTTTCCGGATCGGTGACTTCGCCCGTCAGCTTGGCGTAGAAGTCGGTAAACCGCTGCCGGTTATCGCCGCAGATGAACACCTGGTTTCCCAGATACACGAAGTCGTACCCCGAAGTTCCGCGCACCGGCCATTCCTGGGGCAGCGACTCCCGCGGCTCGAGGATTTTCTCCACCACGACGTACAGCGGACCCTGGGTGGCCGCCCAGTTGCACCCCCGCATCGCGTCGCGCACTTCGACTTCAATCCCGTTGGGCGCCGTAGGCCCCTGCGCCGTCTGCCCGCAGCAGTGCGCCGCCACATAAAGTAACTGCAGACGTATCAAATATTGCCGCGGGTTAAACATCCCGTCCGCGTGGTCGACCCGGAGGCCGGTCACGTCGCCCAGCGCCAGCATCCTGCGAATGAGCCCGTGGGTGGCCGCGAACACTTCGGCGTTTTCCATCCGCAACCCTGCCAGGTCATTGATGTCGAAGAAGCGCCGGTAATTGATCTCCTCGCTCGAGACCCGCCAAAACGCTAAGCGGTAAGGCTGTTGCTCCAGCAGCTCATGCAGGCGGTCGAAACTCCGCGCATCGCCCGCCACCCCGTTGATCCGGTTGAGGGCCTTCTCCAGCACGGGCCGCATCTCCGCGCTTTCCAGCGCCGCACGCAGCCGCGGTCGCAGTTCCTCCAGCTGCCGGCGCCGCTGCGCCACCAGGGTTGGGTCGGTCGTTTCGTGGGGTGGAATGTGCGCCGTGTCCCGCAGAATCTCCCGGAAAAACTGCGGCACACCGGTCTCATCCAGCTCGGCGTCGGGAAAAATGACCGACAAAGACCGCGGAGCTATGGGGACCAGGTGGTCAAAATATTTCACCATCAGCCGGCCGTCGGCCAGCACCACCTGAATGTGCTTCGCCTCCAGCTCATCGCCGTACTGCGACCCCAGAATCGGAAGCAGCAGCTTGTCCTTCATGTCAGGATTCAGTGGAGACCAGTCGATATCGAAGTAGCTCGCGTATTCCGATGCGCGCCCGTTTTCCAGCACGTCCTGCCACCACAGCGAATCGTTGCCAATCCCCATGTGGTTGGGCACGATATCCAGCAGCAGACCCATGCCCATCTCGCGCAGCCGCGCAGCCAGCCGGGTGAAACCCTCATCGCCGCCCAGCTCAGGATTGATCCGGTCGTGCCGCGTCACGTCGTAGCCGTGCATGCTGCCGGGGCGCGCCTCGAAGATCGGCGAAGCGTAGCAGTCGCCGATGCCCAGCTGTTTCAGATAGGGCAGCACCGCTTCAGCGTCGGCGAATGTGAATCCCGCGTGCAGTTGCAGGCGATACGTCGACAGCGGCGCGCGCGCTTCCAACTTCGGCGTCCGCTCAATGCAGTTTTTCATTTCAGGAAGGGTCAGACGCGGTTGGGTTGTCGGCACGGGCGCTTGGATGCGGGAGGGTCCGGGAGGAGTTTCAATCGTGGTCAAAGGCTGCCTCCATGCAAAGCAAAACCCCTCGCACTGCAGCGAGACCTTCTTGCCAGACAACCAGGCAGCTCTGCTTATCTATTGACCAGGCAGCTTATGACTAAAGAAATACTCAGCGATCTTACACGAAATGATCGCCTTCGGCGGCCGCCACGGTTTCAGGGCCGGCCTCAGGTTCCTTGCTGCGCAGCGCGTCGAATCCCGCGCGCAATCCGTTCAACAGTGCGGCCAGCTGCCGCATGGGAGTCGCAACCGAGCGCTGAATCGTCGCCGTTGCATGCGCCACGGTGCTCAGCGCCGCCGTCACAATCTCATCCACCCGGTCGGTCTGCACAGCGGCTTTCTCGAGCACGTCGTCCAGAGCGGCAGCCAGTTTGGCCGTCTCGTTGCGGGCGGTCACGCTCACCTCCCGCGCCGACTGGCTTACCTCCAGCGCGTTCTGCGCGGCAACCTTCAGTTTGGGCGAAACCTCCTCCAGCAGGCTGCGCGCCGACTGCAGCACCGGAATGACGTGCTTTTCGGCCTTCTTCGAGAGTTCATTCAGCCGGCCCAGCGCTCCTTTGAGAGCGAACAGCATGCCCAGCAGCACCAAAGCCTGCATCAACACGCCCACCGCCGTCACCGCGGTAAACGTGATGTAAATCCAATCCGGTATTCCGTGATGCATGGCGATTGCCCCTCCGGGACGCGACGCCTCAGCGCTTCAGCGCGAAAACGGGGTTTGCCCCGGAGCCAAAGCGCTGTCTCTCTCCACAGCTATCAGACCGATTCGCCCGAGTTGCTCGATGAGCTGCTCTGGTATGCCTGCCGTCCGGCTTCCACCGCGGTTGAAACGCGGCCCGTCTGATCGTTCACAAACTGGCGTCCCTGATTCACGAACTCATCCCACTGCGCGCGGCCCCGCTCCACATACTCCTTGCCGCGGCCCACGTATTCGTTCACCTGGGTCTTGCCCCGATCCACCAGATCGCCTACAGAATCGGCCGCGTCGCGGCTCTTCTGCTTCAGGTATTCTTTGCCTTCGCGAGCGCTGGTGATCAGGTCCTCGCGCGTCTCGCGCCCTGCCTTCGGCGCGTACAGCACCCCAATGAGGGCGCCCAGTCCTAATCCCGCCAGGAACCAACTGAACCCGCTCGACTGCTTTTCTTCCGACATAACTTTATCTCCTTAGGAATAAACCGGATTCGCCGCTTGTATGGTACCGGGAAGCCCCCGGGCGTGCAATACAAGGCAAGATTCCCTGCTCGCATCAGGCTGCAACTTTGGGATCAATTCCATCGACGCTCTCCGCGCTTCGAACGCCGCTTCTGTGCTGTCAGATGCCTGCTGTAACGCTCACGCTGCCAATGCACAGCCCGGGCGTTCGGCGCTCGGCGCTCGGCGTGCAGAAAGCCTATGGCCCTGGGGAAAGCTGGGGGCTCGCCGATATGACCGGGCTTCAGCCGCCCAGATCCACCAGTTCCACGCGATCAATCTCGCGCCCCAGAAACCTTCCGCCCAGCGCCCGAAACTTCTTCACCGAATCGGTCGCGAAGAACCGCACCTCGCCACTTCTGGTTTTTCCGTCCAGTTCGAGCGTCGTCGCCACCCGCTCCGCCGTCGCCGCGGCAGAATCGATCACCCGCACGGTTCGCGGCACGGTCGCCTCAATCTGCCCGCGCAACAGCGGATAATGCGTGCATCCCAGCACCAGCGTGTCCGGCTTCAACCCTGCGTTCTGCGCCTGCTCCTCCAGCTCCGCCATGTAAATGCGCAGCACCTCCGCGGTCACCGGGTGCTCGATCCATCCCTCCTCGACCAGCGGCACCAGCAGTGGGCACGCCTTCTCAATCGCCCGCAGCCCCAGCTCGGCGCTGGCCGCGGAATAAGCGTGGCTCTCCACCGTTGCCGCGGTCGCGATCACCAACACGTCGCGGGTCTTTGAGACGGCGCTTGCGTTGCCCACTCCGGTTTCAATCACACCCAGCACCGGTACCTCCACCGCCGACCGGATCGCGTCGAGTGCCAGCGCGCTGGCCGTGTTGCAGGCGATCACCAGGAACTCCGCGCCCTGGTCCACCAGGAATTTCGCGCTCGAAACCGCGTATCGCGCCACGGTCTCACGTGACTTGGCTCCATATGGCAGCCGCGCCGTGTCACCCAGATAAAGGTAGTCGGCCTCGGGCGCCTGCTCCAGCAGCGCGCGCAGCACGGTAAGCCCGCCGAACCCCGAATCGAACACCCCGATCTTCATTGACCAGGCGCCCCGGATTGAAAGCTGTTCCCGCCCGCCAGATAGGTCCTGGTCAGGTCGGCGTGCCCGGCCAGCGTATCCCGCGCCTGGCCATCCACCAAAAAATGCACCTCGGTCACCGCCTGCAGATTGGCATGCAGCGTCGCCATGATCGACTCCAGCGTCAGCGTCTCCGGCTCAATTCCCGAAGGCTGCGCCGCGCACAATGCGCTGTTTAAATCGATGACCGCCAGTTGTCCCCCTTCGCCGGTCCGATCCTTTCCCGGCACTGCCAGGAAATACACATCATTGATTCCGGTCGCGACATTGATCGGGTGGGTGGAATCCGGCGCTCGATAGGCCTCCATCAGGCTCTCGAGGATCACTCGCGCCTGCGCATTCCTGTCCGCCGGCAACGAGAGCCGCTTCTCCACCGCAGTCAGCGAATCGTCGAGATCGTTGGGCACATACAGCGTTACCGTCTGTGGCGCGCTCACCGCTGTTTCTGCCATCTCTGCGGGAGCGCTCGCCGCCTGCGCCTGCAGCCGATCCTGCGCGTGGTTACGCAGCCGTATTAGGAACGCCGACATCAGCACGCACGCCACCAGCATCACGAAGAACAGGTATTTCTGCACCCGCGTGATCATTCCTGTCTCCAGTCGCTGCGCCACTGCTCCAGCGCCGCCGTAATCGCGTCAACGATCGATTTCTGATAGCTGGCATCCGTCACCGCGCGCGCCTTCGTCACATGCCCGCCCACCAGGGGCGCAATCTCCAACGCCACTTCCGGGCAGGTCATGCTGTCCATCGGCGCCACCGAAGCTCGCGCCAGGCTCACCGGAATCTGCGCGTGGGCCAGCGCCTCGTCAATCTCCGACTCCAGCTTCAGGCTCTGGGTCACCCAGGCCGACTGCGCCGTCGGCCACGGCATGAACCGCATATTCCCCGTGGGCGCAAGCGACGACGTGAACAGATGCACCCCGCTTCCCGTAGCCGTCGCGTGTAGGGTCAGGCAGGCCGCGCCCTGCGCCTGGTTCGCTGCTTCCGCGCGGTTTAGTGGATCCAGACTCACATCCGATTGCCGCGTCACTACGACATCGATGCCGTGCGCGTGCAGCGTCGACCGCAAACGCGACGAAAAACCGAGGGTGATGTCCTTCTCGAGCGCCCCTCCGCTCATCTTTGCGCCCGTATCGCTGCCTCCGTGCGCCGCATCCAGCACCACAACAAATCGCGGCGGCTGCACGGCCGCCGGCGGAGGAACAGAAACCGCTGGAGGAACCGCGGGCGCGGACGGCAACTGTGGTTCTGCTGGTGGAGTCTGTTGCGGGCCCATCGCCATGGCAGTCATCCCCAGCGCGATTCCGCCAGCAGCGCAAGCGACAATCCCTGCTTCAATCCAGCGCATAAATTGCCAGACCGCTCAGCAGCTTCGGATAGAAATCCGTCGACTTCTGCGGCATCACTTCTCCGGCAAACGCCACTTCCCGCAACTGCTCCATGGTCACCGGATTCATCAGGAACGCGACGTTGGCCTCGCCGCACGCCACCTGTTCGGCTGCCTCAGCCGCATCGCGCAGATAGCGCAGATGGGTCTGCTCCCGTATCGCTTCCTGCGAGATCCCCAGCAGCTTTTCCAGAACCAGACTGTGCAGCTGCACGATGTCCAGCTGCCTCTGGCGCGCAGGAATTTCCTTCAGCGCCTCGGCCACCGCAGCCGGCTTCGCGGTTAGCAGAAACCACCCCTTCTGGGTGACCGCGACGAATGCGGTCTTCTCTTCACGCTGGCTCGCTGACTGAACGCTGTCTTTGAGCTTCTTCATCGCCACGACCGGATCCCGCTCCACCACTTCTTCGATTTCGAAATACGGCCTCACCGCCTCCAGCATCCGTGCCGTGTCAAAACCCTTGAGCCCAAACACCACCCGATGCGTCGGCAGGATCACCAGGCCTTCGGAATCCATATTGATAAAGGTCATCATGGCCGCCGCCTCAGCAAACGCCGGCTGCGGCAATCCCGCGCCGCCCAGCCGCTCGCAAGCCTCCTGAACCTTCGGCGCTCCGCGCTCCCTCATATAATTCAGCGCCGTTTCGTAGCGATGGTGCCCGTCGGCGATGATCAGCTTCTTGTCTTCCATTCCTGTCGTCAGCAGGTTAATCCGCGCCGGATCGGTCACCTTCCACACCCGGTGCACCACTCCATACTCATCCGTCACTTCGATGTCGGGCAGGGTCGCGCCGGCCGCGCCGCTCCCGAACAGCACTTCTTCCGCGCTGTGCGCCGGGTCGGAGTACAGCATGAAAATCTGCCCGAAGTGCGCCCGCGTCGCCCGCAGCAGGTTCAGCCGATCGCTCTTCGGCTTCGACAGCGTCTGTTCGTGCCGGAACACCACTCCCCTGCTGTAGTCGTAAAGCTCCCCCAGCGCAATGAACCCGCGGCGCTCCAGCACTGCACTATCCCCTGGAACCGTAAACCGCTGCGAGTAGGCAAAGACGCAGGGCTGCCCCTCCTGGGCCAGGATTCCCTCCTTCCGCCACTCGGCGAAGTCCCGCGCCGCGTTCGCGTAGAGGTCGCCTTCTTTGTCGAACAGCTCGGGCATGCGGAGGATGATGCGGACCAGGTTGTACGGGCTCCGCTGGTAGTACGCCTGCTGCATCGCCGGCGTGATCTTGTCATAGGGTTGGGTGACGACGTCCTCAGCGGAGACCTGGGCAAGGTTGTAGCGCAGCGCGCGAAACGGATAGATACGAGCCATGGGTTTTTCTTCCCATCGATTCTACCGTGCGGGCCGAGCCTGGCATGTGCGAGAGGAACAGGGGCCTACTGTCATCCTGCTTAGTCGAGCACCGCGAGACGGAAGAGCCTGCACTGAACAGGTGCGAGGTGCGCGTCGAACGGGATCTTGTAACGGGCCCTCGACAGAGTGGCTGAAAGTGTTCTCAATTGACCAGCTTTTTCGGTGAAACATCGGTAAAAGGTGGGCATGGCCGACACTGATTTTTCTCTCAATTTCGTATGCCCCACGTGCGGAGCCCGACCTCAGCAAGACTGCGTGGTCAGTAATGGCATTCCCCGTAATGGCTCCCATGTTGAACGCCGCGCGATCGCCAACGGTTACCAGTACAGCCCCGCTTTCCGCGAAGGAAGTCCACTGTCCTTTTGGATGGAGCGCTCCCCGCGAAGCTGGATGGCGAAGCCGTCCACCCCTCCTGCAGCGGCAAGCGGCCCGGGGATCAGGATCGGCAACTAAAACCATCTGGGCAATGAGCCCAGCGAGGTGCGCGTCGAATAGGATCTGCGTTTGTTTTTCGGCCCATTCGGGTAGGCTCAGTGCCCAATGCCCGGCGAGTCCCCTGGCCGCTTCACCGCCGACCGCATCATCGCTGACCGGTTTTCAGCTGACCGGTTCTTAGCTTCCTTTTCCCACTTCCACCGCATCGAACCTGCCTATGTTTCCGGGAGACCGTCAGTAATTGTCACTCGATTGTCCAGGTCGCGATTGGCTATTGCACAACGCCTCCCAATCGTGCCAGTATCGTCACACGAGAGGTTCGGCCATGGCGTCCCGTTTTGGGCGCGAACGCTGTGTCAACGCTGGTTCGGTACCCCACCAGGCAGTCATCACCCCCTGGCGTTTTCCGCTGCTGTCACTCCTGCTCGCTCCCCTCCTCCTCATTAGTCTCTCTTCGGCCTTCGCCCAGGAGAACCCTGAAGATCCCCTGAACGAAGTCCACGTCAATCAACCCCCTCCGGTCGCCGCTAAAGCCGACCCGTCTATTCCCCTGACCCCCGGCGCCACCCTGCGCACCGGCATTCAGTTCCGGGTCGATACCAACATCGTTCTCGTTCCCCTCACCGTCACCGATCCAATGGATCGCCTCGTTACCGGGCTCGAGAAGGAGAACTTCCAGGTCCTCGAGGATAACCACCAGCAGGCCATCCGCACCTTCGCCTGCGACGATGCTCCGGTCTCTATCGGCGTCATTCTCGACCTGAGCGGCAGCATGAGCAATAAGGTGGTGCGCGCCCGCGGCGCGGTGCTCCAGTTCATGAAGACCTCCAACCCTCAGGATGAGTTCTTTGTCATCGGGTTCAACGACCGCCCCGAGCTTATCACCGACTTCACTTCCTCGGCCGACGACGTCGAAGCGCGTCTGGCTACCATCCAGGCCGGTCATCGCACCGCCCTGCTCGATGCCATTTACTTCGGCCTCGAAAAAATGAAGCAGGCGAAATTCCAGCGCAAGGCGCTCCTCATCGTTTCCGACGGCGGCGATAACAACAGCCGCTACACCGAGAACGAAGTCCGCTCCGCGGTCAAGGAAGCCGATACGCAGATCTACTCCATCGGCATCTTCGATCCGGAAGCCGCTACGGTGGAAGAGCGCAATGGCCCGCTGCTCCTCAACGACATCAGCAGCGACACCGGCGGACGCCTGTTCCGCGTCGACGACCTGTCCGAAATGGGCGACATCGCCACCCGCATCAGCGCCGAGCTGCGCAACGAATACGTCATCGGCTACAAGACCGATGACACCCGCATGGACGGCAAATGGCGCAAGGTGAAGGTGAAGCTCTCGCCGCCTCCGGGCCTGCCGCAGCTCACCGTGCACGCGCGCGCTGGGCTACTACGCACCCCTGCAATAAGTCCGCTCGGGGAGGCCGATTTCTGTCCTGCATCCCTGCTCGCAAGGGCTGGGTGCGCCTGGAGAGAAAAAAGCCGTAAAGTGGCGTAAAGTGAAGCCAGGGTTGCAGCCGCCCGTGGGTTTGCCGCAACTTACTGTACATGCACGCGCCGGATACTATGTCCCCTCGCAGTAACCACCTCCTCGCCCACTGTTTTTTGGCTCGCCGTCCCTGTTCTTTTTCCCGGCCTTCGCTCATGCCCAGGCAGCCCCTGCGGCCGCTCCGGCCCAGACTGCCCCTGCCCCCACCGCCCAATCCACCCCGGCCGTCGTTCCTTCGCCCCCGCTGCCGGAAACCCAGCCACCCCTCGACGTCGACCACGACCCCATCGTCTCCCCCGACGCCGCCGACGACGCAGCCGTCAGCCCTGGCCATCCCGGCGTCGACCAATGAAGAGATCGAACGCGGCACCAGCGGCATCTACACCCTCACCCGCGACGTCGACGAAGTGCTTCTGCCCTGCACCGTCGTCGATCAGGACGGCCATCTCGTCATGGACCTTCAGCAGGGCGACTTCCACGTCTTTGAGGACAATACCCCGCAGACCATCGTCGCCTTCGCGCACTCCGATGTTCCCGTCTCTCTCGGCATCCTCGTCGATAACTCCGGCTCGATGCGCGACAAGCGCGCCGCCGTGAACACCGCCGCCCTCGACCTGGTCCGCGCCTCCAACCCGCAGGACGAAGCCTTCATCGTGAACTTCTCCGACGAGGCCTTCCTCGATCAGGATTTCACTTCCGACATCAGCAAGCTCCGCGAAGGACTTTCCCACATCGAGTCGCGGGGTGGCACGGCACTTTACGACGCGGTGGTAGCCTCCGCAGACCAGCTCTCGCACGGCGCGCAGCGCTCCAAGCAGGTTCTGCTCATCATCACCGACGGCGAAGACAACGCCTCAACCCTCAACCTTGAGCAGACCATTCGCCGCGTTCAGGATCTGGGCGGCCCTGTCATCTACACCATCGGCCTGCTCTTCGGCGATGAGGATCGCGGCCAGGAGGCGCGCCGCGCGCGCCGCGCACTCCAGCTTCTCTCCGATGAAACCGGGGGGCTGGCGTTCTTCCCGCACTCGCTGGCCGACGTCGATCCCATCGCCGCTGAAGTGGCCAAAGACATCCGCAACCAGTACACCATCGGATATCACTCCACCAAGCCGGCCAGCATGGGCGGTTACCGCACGGTGCGCGTCGAAGCCCGCGCCGGGCGTCACAGCAAGCTGTACGTCCGCACCCGCACCGGCTACTACCCCAGCCTGCAGACCCGCACTCCGCGCAAGACCTCGGTCGCCGAAGAGTCCGGCTCGAGGCCCCAGTACCCCAGTAGTTCCGAGCTCCTTCATTCTGCGGAGGATCGCGAGGCCCGCGAGTGGCTTCGCTTCAGGACCTCACCTCCATGGGCCGCGGCTAAACCCTAAACTCTAATCCCTAAACTCTGCCTTTCCAGATACACTACCCTGTCCATGACCCAGACCGGCACCCCCGCCCAGCTCCGCACCGACCCTGCCCTGCGCACAGCAACCGACATCACCTCGCTCATCGGCCATACTCCGGTCCTCGAGCTCCGCCGCGTCCTGCTTCCCAACTCCGCCGCGCTCTTCGCCAAGCTCGAGTTCCTCAATCCCGGCGGCTCCGTCAAGGACCGCGCCGCCCTCGGCATGATCCTCGACGCCGAACGCCGCGGCATCCTCCACAAAAACTCCGTCATTACTGAGGCCACTGCCGGCAACACCGGCGTCGGGCTCGCCCTGGTCGGCGTCAATCGCGGCTACCGCGTGGTGCTCTTCGTCCCCGAAGGCTTCGCCGAAGAAAAGTGCGCGCTCATGCGCGGATTCGGCGCCGAAGTCCATCGCACGCCCGAAGCCGATGGCATGTCCGGCGCCATCCGCCGAGCGCTGGCCCTCGCCGAATCCGACCCCAACGTCTGGCCCGCGCTCCAGTTCGACAATCCCGCCAATCCCCAGTTCCACCACGACACCACCGCCCAGGAACTATGGGAGCAGATGGACGGGCGCATCGATGCTTACGTCGGCGGCGTGGGCACCGGCGGCACTTTCTCAGGGATCGCCCGCTTTTTGAAGGAACAAAACCCGCGCATCCACTGCCTCGCTGTCGAAACCGAAGGCTCCGTTTTGCAGGGCGGCCAACCCGGTCCTCATAAAGTCGAGGGCATCGGCGTCCACTTCATCCCCAGGACCTTCGACCGCACGGTCGCTGACGACATCATCGCCGTCACCGACTCCGACGCCTTCGCGATGGTCCGGCGGCTCGCCGCGCGAAGAGGGCCTGCTCGCCGGCTCCAGCTCCGGGGCCATGGTCCACGCCGCTTGCCTCGTCGCCCAGCGTCTCGGGCCCGGGCGCCGCGTCGCTACCCTCATCCCCGACTCCGCTGAGCGCTACCTCTCCAAACGCATCTTCGAAGAAGGCGGTTAGCCGCCTGTTGCCTGCGCCCAGCTGCGCACTGTAATCTGCACGCAACCCCCTGGCGCCATCCCACCTCACGAGGTCCCACGACCATGAAGCTTCAGCGCATCCTGCTTGCCCCCGCTCTCGCCGCTCTCACGCTTGCCGCCGCGCTCGCCGCCGCCCAGGGCCCTGCTGTCGCCTCCAACAACAACCCTGACCTGGTCGAGGCCCGCAACTATACCCTCACCATGGACAAGATCGAGAAGCTTGCCGCCGCCATGGATGCCGTCAACAAAATGCTCGCAGCCGATCCCGCGCTCAAAGCCAAAGTCAACGCAGGCTCCAGCAATAATCTCCCCATCGATCAGCAGGCCAGGACGATGGACGCCAACTTTCCACAGATCACCGCCGTCATCCACGCCCACTCGCTCACCACCCGCGAGTTCATCCTCATCTCCGTCGCCTTCATTAACGACGTCACCTACGTCGGCCTCAAAAAACAGGGCATGATCCAGGCCTACCCGCCCAACTCCATCACGCCGCAGAACGCCACCTTTGTTGAAGCGAACTGGGACAAGCTCCAGGCCATCGGCAAAAAAATCACGCCACCCAACCAGAACTGAGCCGTCCGCCGCTCCAGCCCTGCACGGAACAAACCCACCTCCTCCGCCGTATATTTAGGCAGGAGGGCTATGAACGACCTGCCCACCCAGCCGACCCGCTCTCTCTCTGATCGCCTGTTTCATTTTCGGCGAGACATCGCCAGCATCGACCCCAACCTCGCGCGCATCTTCATTCCCTGGGCCCTGCGCCACCCCCGCCATTTTCCGGCCTTCTTCCGCCTCATCCGCGCCCATCTGGAAGCCCGCCGTCTCCGTTCCACCGCAGGAGTGCGCGTCCCACCCTTTCTGGTTCTCAGTGTCACTTCGCGCTGCAACCTGCATTGCGCCGGATGCTTCGCCGCGGCTGTCGGCACCGTTGCCGCCACTCCTGCACCACCCACGCTCGACCTCAGCGAGTGGCGCCACATCGTCGATCAGGCAATCGCTCTCGGCGTCATCGGTTTCGTCATCGCCGGTGGCGAGCCCTTCCTGCTGCGCGGCATCACCTCGCTCTTCCGCGACTATCCTGATCGTCTGTTCCTGGTCTTCACCAATGGCACCTCCCTGCGCGACTCCGACTATCAGATCCTCCGTCGCAGCCCCAACACCGTCGTCATCGTCAGCATCGAGGGCGACCGCCACCTCACCAACCTGCGCCGCGGCCCCGGCGTCTTTGAAAAAGCCATCGCCTCTCTCGATCGGCTCCGCCACGCCGGCGTCCTCACCGGCATCGCCGTCACCATCGGCGAAGCCAACATCGACTACTGGTCCAACCCCCGGAACATGGAAGCGCTCCTCGGCCACAGCGGTCCCCTCGCCTTCTTCATCGAGCAGATTCCCGTTGGCTCCTGTGACACAGCCGGCCTGCCCGCGCACCCTCTGCTCACCACCGGCCAGCGTGCCCGCTTCCGCTCTGTGGTAGAGGATTTGCGCAGCACCGGCGCCGCCTGGATCATTCACTCTCCCGAAGACGAGGAGTTCCTCGGCGGCTGCGTCTCCGCCGGACGCGGCTTTGCCCACGTCACTCCCCAGGGCGACGTCACCGCCTGCCCCGTCTCCGCGCTCGCCACCCATAATCTGCGCGCGGCCACATTACGCGAATCCCTCGCCAGTCCTCTCTTTGCCATGATCCGTGGCCGCCACCATCTTCTTGAAACCGAGGGCCACCCCTGCGCGCTCTTCGCGCACGCCGATGAGCTGGAGCAAATGGCTGAGCCCCTGGGCGCTTACCGCACCGGCGCCGCCGCTGTTCCCGCCCTCACGCACGTCCTCTGACGGCCTCGATCCAGGCCTGTACCCTGTAGCCTGCACCCTGTAACCTCTACTCATGCCCTGGTACGACTACATCGCCGCCTTCTTTGCGGGAATGTTCCTCGCCAACTTGTTCCCCACTTCGTCAACGGTATCTGCGGCGACCCCTTCCCAACTCCCTTCGCCAAGCCGCCCGGCAAAGGACTCTCGTCGCCCACCATCAACGTCCTCTGGGCGCTGCTGAATCTGGCCATCGGCTGGCTGCTCTTCCGCATCGGCGTCTCCCCTTCGAACCTCGCCTCGCTCATCATCTTCTTCGCCGGCATCGCCGCTATCAGCCTGATGCTCGCCAAAAACTTCCAGAACAAACACCGGCCGTAGCCGGAAGCTCGAAGCGGGAAGCTGGAAGTGGTGGCCGGCAGCCAGCCGGAATTGAGGTTCCAGCTTCTGGCCTCATGCTTCCTGCTTCCGGCTCGTTAAGATGGAAGAGACATGACCTCATCCCAGTACGGCTTCTCGACCCGCGCCATCCACGCCGCCCAGGAACCTGACGCCCGCACCGGCGCCGTCAATGTTCCCATCTATCTCACCTCCACCTACCAACTCGAGGGCATCGAGAAACACCGCGGCTGGGAATACTCCCG
This sequence comes from uncultured Acidobacteriaceae bacterium, assembly GCA_963788905.1. Lineage (GTDB taxonomy): Bacteria > Acidobacteriota > Terriglobia > Terriglobales > Acidobacteriaceae > Palsa-343. The sequence continues at coordinate 60,435 of CAWBIO010000004.1, read as the reverse complement.
CGTGAACAACCCCACGCGCGACGCTGCTGGAAGCCAACGTCGCTTCGCTCGAAGCGCTTCGGCACGCCAGCGGCCACGCCTTCGGCAGCGGCATGGCCGCCATCGCCGCGCTGGTCACCATGCTCAACGCCGGCGATCACGTCATCTGCGGCCACAACGTCTACGGCGGCACGACGCGACTCTTCAGCGAGGTCATCGTTCACCACGGCATCGAGTTCAGCTGGGTCGACACCTCGAACCCCGAAAATGTCTGCCGCGCCATCCGCCCGACAACGAAGCTCGTCCACATCGAGACGCCGACCAACCCCGTCATGACCCTCACCGACATCCGCGCCGTCGCCGACATCTGCCACGAGCACGGCATCCCGATGAGCGTCGACAACACGTTCATGTCGCCTTATTTTCAGCGGCCGCTCGAGCTCGGCGCCGATGTCGTCATGCACTCGACCACCAAATTCCTCAACGGCCACTCCGACGGACTCGGCGGCATGCTGGTCACCAACATCCTCAAGCTGGCGGAGAGCTTCCGCTTCGTGCAGAAGTGCACCGGCGGCATTCTCTCTCCGTTTGAAGCTTGGCTCGTTCTGCGCGGCGTCAAGACCCTCGCCGTCCGCATGCGCCAGCACGACGCCAATGGCCGCGCGGTCGCCGCTTTTCTCGCAAACATCCGAAGGTCAGCAAAGTCCTTTATCCTGGCCTCGAGTCGCATCCGCAGTACGAGCTGGCGAAGCGGCAGATGTCCGGCTTCGGATCGATGATCGCATTCGAGGTCGGCTCCCGCGCCAACGCCGACAAGCTGTTGCAAGCGTGTTCGCGTCATCACCAACGGCGAATCGCTGGGCGGCGTCGAGTCACTCATCTCGCACTCAGCCACCACCACCCATGCCTCGCTCACCAATGAAGAGCGCGAGAGCATCGGCATCACCGAAGGCCTGGTCCGCATTTCGGTGGGCATTGAGGACATCGAGGATATTCTTGGCGATCTGGATCAGGCGTTGAAAGCTATATGAGATTGGCCGCAGGGAGTGGTTCGAGCCGCCGCGCCTCGCCAGGGAACCGTGACGGAGGTCACTGACGGAGGTGCAACGAGGAGGCGAGACTCCAGGCGAAAAGAGGTGAGCCATGCTTTTCCTCATCTGGCTCGTGCTCTGCCTTGTCGCGTTTTCCCTGATTCTTCTTCCCGCCGCACTCTGGCTCGGTGAGATTTACAAGCGGTATTCCGGCAGTCGGCTCGTCGCATGCCCGGAAAACCAACAACCAGCCGTCGTCAGCATGGATTTTCGGCATGCAGCGGCGACAGGAATGCACGGACGTCCGGATTTGCGTTTGTGCGACTGCACCCGTTGGCCGGAACGTTCGAAGTGCGGCCAGGCCTGTCTGTCCCAGGCAGTTGAAACAGACCCCTACCCGCCAGGCGAAGGGAAGGTACGAACGAAACAGATCTACCACCTCCCCATTGTTCTGGCGGCGTTTGCGGCCTGGTACCTGGGAGTCATTTGGCATGCGCAATATTCCTTCCGCCCCCGCTGGCTGCACGCCGTCGGGCTCACCCCGGCGCAGGTCAAGCCGGCGGGATGGTGGCTTTCCGCGCACCTCCTTACCGTCGGTGTTTCTCTTCTCTTTGCCTATGGAGTCGCATGGCTCCTTGCCGCGTATCACCGCAAAGGCGTCTTGCAGGGAGTTCTCATGTCAGTCCTGCTTGCGGGAGCCGTGGCCGCAACCAGCTGGTATGGCCTCGCCAGACTGCCTCATGACCTGCTCGTGATTGAGGCGGGTTACGCCGTTCTGGCTACGATCGCCGTGGGCGCCATCGTTGGCGGCCTCTGGGATAAGCTCGTCCTGCCATCCCCATGACGGTACGTTCCGTTGACCGCCCACAGCACCCCGGGCTGCTCCTGCGCTACTGGCTACCGGCAGCAGGCTGCCTGCTGTCTCACCGGTAGCGTCGCCTCGAATAAGGAGGACCGGATTGGCCAATTCATCGAGGACCACTCGCAGGACATTTCTGGCTCTCAGCGCCGGCACCGGGCTGAGCATCCTCGCCCGTGGAGAAATGAGTGTCCTCGCCGCCGCTGGGGAGCGACGCATCTTTTCGTCCGGCCGCATTGGCAATCTGGAGCTCAGAAATCGTCTCGTGCGCAGCGCTACATCGGAAAATGCCTGGCGGGACGGCGTCATGACCGATGAGGGTATCGCGATCTATCGCGCTCTCAGCCAGGGCGGTGCCGGGCTCATCATCACCGGCAACATGGCCGCCATGGCGGGTGGCCGCTACAGCGAACTGCAAACGCGTATCGATGACGACAGCTTCATCCCCTCCATCCGCCGGATCGCCTGCGCGGTCCACGACGCCGGCAACGGTTGCAAAGTCCTCGCCCAGATCACCCACACCGCGCCCGTGGGCCCCCTGGCCGACCCTGTCGCAGCGTCGGCCAGGGCGTTTCCCTCCTGGAAACGACTGCCGCGCGCCATGACCACCAGCGAAGTCGATGAGATGACCGGGCAATTTGCGCAAGCCATTCGCCGCGCCCAAACTGCCGATTTCGACGGCGTGGAACTCTACGCCGCCGGATATCTGCTCGGCTCGTTTCTTTCTCCCTATACCAATACCCGCTCCGACCGCTTCGGGGGAAACCTGGAGAACCGCGCCCGCGTTATCGCCGATATCGTCTCCAAAGCCCGAAATCTGGTGGGCGGCGATTTCCCCATCATGGCCAAACTCAACTGCGATGATGACGTCGAGGGTGGAACGAACATCGACACTTTTCCCGCTGTCGCAGCCCAGGTGGAAAAGGCCGGCGTAGCCGCCATCGACGTGATCGGACCGGTCAGCAAAGCCCAACCGGAATCGTACTTCCTCAAATATGCCCAGAAGCTGCGCGTCAGGGTTCCGGTAATCCTGACCGGCGGCAATCGCAACGTTGACCGGCTGGAGAAGATTCTTGAGGCGGGCCCGCCGGATTTCGTGGCCATGGCCCGGCCCCTCATTCGTGAGCCCGGCCTTCCCGCCCGCTGGCAGGCGAGCAGTGCCGACCCGGATGCCGCCTGCATCTCCTGCAACCGTTGCATGGATGGTTTCCACCAGGGCAAGATCACCCGCTGCCGGGTGAACGATGCTTAGCTCACGGTTCCCCGCACCGTTCTCAACCCCTCTGTCGGAAACACAGTCGCCCCCGGGGAGCTGATCGAGGCCCCTTCCAGCCGCGCTTGAATGGTGTTGTTCTCCCGGCGACAGGAGCGATAGACCGAAGTCGGTCAGCCTCCGCTGCAGGCTGTCTCTGAGCTACAGGCCACCGGCTCTTCGTGTGCCCTGCACCCTGCACCCTGTGTCCTGTTACTGGTGCGGCCTCTGCTCCGCCGCTGGCTGCACCACATTCAGCACTCCCGGCTCCAGAGCATCGGGCGTCTCTTCTTTCAGCTCCGGCAAGGGCGCTTCAAGAGCGATCTTCAGCACCTCGTCCATGACATCGACGAAGTTCAGTTTCATCGCCGTGCGCAGATTCTCCGGAATGTCGGGCAGATCTTTGCGATTGTCCTCGGGCAGAATCACCTCGAAGATGCCGGCACGATGCGCCGCCAGCAGCTTCTCCTTGAGGCCGCCGATGGCCAGCACCTTGCCGCGCAGAGTGACCTCGCCGGTCATGGCCAGATCGCGCCGGACAGGAATCCGAGCCAGCGCCGAAGCCAATGCCGTCGCCAGGGTGATGCCCGCCGACGGGCCATCTTTCGGGATCGCGCCTTCGGGCACGTGGATGTGAATATCGACGTTGCGGTAGAAATCCTTCGGCAGCCCAAGGTGATGCGCCCGGCTGCGGACATACGAGAGCGCCGCCTGTGCCGACTCCTGCATCACGTCGCCCAGTTGCCCCGTGGTGGTCAGCTTGCCTTTGCCGTCCAGCACCTGCACTTCGGTCTGCAGGATGCTGCCGCCGACTTCGGTCCAGGCCAGCCCGTTGACGAGGCCGACTTCGCTCTTCTCGTTCACCATGGAGTCGCGGAACTTGGGCACGCCCAGGAATTCCGACAGATTCTCCGGCGTCAGCGTCTCCTTGTGCTTCGCGCCGCTCTTTACCACGCGCCGTGCCACTTTGCGGCACACGTTGCCGATCTCGCGCTCGAGGTTGCGCACCCCGGCTTCGCGCGTGTAGCTGCGGATCATCTCCGTCAACGCCGCGTCGCTGTAAACGACGTTCTTCTCGGTCAGGCCGGTGTTGTCGCGCTGCTTCTTCACCAGGTACTGCTTGGCAATCTCCAGCTTTTCCGCCTCGGTGTAGCCATGCAGGCGCAGGATCTCCATGCGGTCCTGCAGCGCCGGTGGAATGGTGTGCAGCACGTTCGCCGTCGCCACAAACAGCACCTGCGACAGGTCGTATTCCACGTCGAGGTAGTGATCCTGGAAGCTGTGGTTCTGCTCCGGATCGAGCACTTCCAGCAGCGCCGACGCCGGGTCGCCGCGGAAATCCGAAGCCATCTTGTCGACTTCATCGAGCATGAACACGGGATTACGCGTGCCCGCCTTCTTCATCGACTGGATAATCTGCCCGGGCAGCGCGCCGATATACGTCCGCCGATGCCCGCGAATCTCTGCCTCGTCGCGGATGCCGCCCAGCGACATGCGGACGAATTTGCGCCCTGTGGCCTTGGCGATCGACATGCCCAGCGACGTTTTGCCCACGCCCGGCGGCCCAACGAAGCACAGGATCGATCCTTTGGGATTCTTCACCAGCTGGCGGACCGCCAGAAACTCGAGGATGCGCTCCTTGATCTTTTCGAGGCCGTAGTGATCGGCGTTCAGAACCTTTTCGGCGTGGTCGATGCTGCGCGTTTCCTTGGAGCGCTTCTTCCACGGCACCGCCAGCAGCCAGTCGAGATAGTTGCGCGACACGGTCGATTCGGCCGACATCGGCGGCATCGCTTCCAGCTTCTTCAGCTCCTGGGTCGCCTTCTCGAAGACGTCCTTGGGCATGCCCGAGGTTTCGATCTTCTTCTTCAGCTCGTCGAACTCACTCTTCTCGCCCCGGCCCAGCTCTTTCTGGATCGCCTTGATCTTCTCGTTGAGGTAGTACTCTTTCTGCGCCCGCTCCATCTGCCGCTTCACGCGCGACTGGATGCTGCGATCCATGTTGAGCTTTTCAATTTCGATGTCGAGCACATCGGCGATCTTCAGCAGCCGCTCCGGCAAATCGAAGATGTCGAGCAGCTCCTGCTTGTCCGGAACCTCAAGCTGCAGATTTGCGGCGATGGTGTCGGCCAGCTTCGACGGCTCATCGGTGCGGATCGACGACGCCACCGTTTCCACATTCAGCGACTGCTGCAGCTTCACATACTGCTCAAACAGCGACGTCACCCGCTGCACCAGCTGCTCAATCTGCGGAGTAATTTCCGGGAGCGGCTTGGCTACCTTTACCGTCGCAACAAAAAATCCATCGGTGTCGTTGATCTCGACGGCGCGCGCTCGCTCCATGCCTTCGACCAGAACCTTGATGTTGCCGTCGGGCATGCGCACGCTTTGCACGATGTTGCCCACCGTGCCCACCTGGTAGATTTCGTCCGGGCGCGGCTCATCCACCCGCGCGTCGTGCTGCGTAGCCAGAAAAATCTTGCGCTCCCCGTTCAGCGCCTCTTCGAGCGCCCGCACACTCGATTCCCGCCCAACCACAAACGGCGTCATCATGTGCGGGAAGATCACCATGTCCCGGATGGGCATCATGGGGAATTTGCGAAGCTCGTTCCGTTCCCGGTTTTCTTTGGAAGACTGACTCACGGGATTCCTTTCGAGCCTAACGCTCTGACTGTGATTCTAATGGGTCGTGCTCTCCCAAAGAGTAACCGATTTAGCGAACAGCTGCGCCAGCTGCCGCCATTTTTAACGGCGGCGGGAAATCGACTCAGCATCAGCTGGCCGCAGGAGCGCGTGGCACGACGCGTACATTCGCTTCTCGTACACAAGCAATTCTGGCAGATTCCGGCTGTCCGCCGGTAATGGCTGGGGGTTCCCAGGCAATCGTTCGTGCTGTTACTGTCGTCAAGCCGCCTGTGTTCGACCAGGCTTGCCTTCAGCCTGCCTTCTCGAGCAACATCATGGAGAGATTGCGGTTTCTCACCATCTCCGCCTGAATCTCCATCTCCTTCACTTTCTTGTTGCTGGGCAGGTGATACATCAGGTCGAGCATCAGCTCTTCCAGAATCATGCGCAGTCCGCGAGCTCCCACTTTGCGCAACAGCGCTTCCTGGGCCACCGCGCGCGTCGCATCCTCGGTAAAGGTCAGCTTCACGCCCTCGTAATCGAACAGCTTCTGATACTGCTTCATGATTGCGTTGCGCGGCTTGGTGAGGATTTCCACCAGCGCCGCTTCATCCAGCTCGTCCAGAATGCCCATTACCGGCAGCCGTCCAACAAATTCAGGAATCAGGCCGAATCGGATCAGATCCTGCGGCTCCGCCTGGCGCAGCATCTCGCTGTCGCGCTGCGGATGGACCGGCATTCCGTTGGGATCCTGCATCTCCTTTTCGGCGATGGCTTTGAAGCCCAGCGCCTTCTTTCCGATGCGGCGACCGATCACCCGCTCCAGACCCACAAACGCCCCACCGCAGATGAACAGGATGTTGGTCGTGTCCACGGGCGTAAATTCCTGGTGCGGATGCTTGCGTCCGCCCTGGGGCGGCACATTGGCCACAGTCCCCTCAAGAATCTTCAGCAGGGCCTGCTGCACGCCTTCGCCGGAAACGTCGCGGGTGATCGAGGGGTTTTCGTCCTTGCGGCCGATCTTGTCGATTTCGTCGATGTAGATGATGCCCGTCTGCGCGCGCGCCACATCGCCGTCGGCCGCCTGCAGCAGCTTCAGGATAATGTTCTCCACGTCCTCGCCCACGTAGCCGGCTTCGGTCAGCGTGGTCGCGTCCACAATCGCGAACGGCACATCCAGCATCTTGGCCAGAGTGTGCGCCAGCAGCGTCTTGCCGCTGCCCGTCGGTCCAACCAGCAGGATGTTCGACTTCGACAGCTCGACATCCGCGCCACGAGTGCGATTCATCTGCACGCGCTTGTAGTGGTTGTAGACCGCGACCGCCAGCTTTTTCTTGGTCTGGTCCTGGCCGATGACGTACTCGTCGAGGAACGCTTTCACCTCGAGCGGCTTGGGCAGATGGGTGGGGGCTGCGCCGGTTGACGTCTCGGTGCGGTCATCTTCGAGAATCGAGTTGCAGACGGCAACGCACTCGTCGCAGATGTACGCACGCGGATAATCGCTGGGCGATGAAATCAGCTTGGCAACGGCGTCCTGCGATTTGTGGCAGAACGAACAACGTAAGGCTTCATCCGATCCGGTGCGCGTTTTCATCTCCAGTTACTCCTCTACACTCACCGAAAGGTACTAGGGGTTAGCCCGCGGGCGATCGATGATCTCATCGATGATTCCGTATTCCTTCGCCTGCGGCGCGTTCATGATGAAGTCACGCTCGACGTCTCTTTCAATCTTCTCGAGGCTTTGACCTGTGTGCTTTGCCATTAACTTGTTGGTGATTTCGCGGATGCGAATAATTTCCCGCGCGTGAATGTCGATGTCGGTTGCCTGGCCCGCCAGGCCGCCCATCGAAGGCTGATGGATCAGGATCCGCGAGTTGGGCAGCCCGAAGCGCTTGCCTCTGGTCCCCGCCATCAGCAGAAAGGCGCCCATGCTGGCCGCCTGACCGATGCAGTATGTGACGCAGTCGTTACGGATGAACTGCATCGTGTCGTAAATCGCCAGTCCGGCTGTGATCGATCCGCCCGGCGAATTGATGTATAGCTGTATGTCCTTCTCCGGATCTTCTCCGGATAAGAAGAGTAATTGCGCAATCACGAGGTTCGCAATCATGTCGTCGATTGGCGTACCGAGAAAGATAATGTTGTCGCGGAGCAGACGCGAATAAATGTCATAAGCCCGCTCACCGCGGCTCGTCTGCTCAATGACCATGGGTACCAGCGCCATTGCTTTTCTCTACTCTCAGTTCTGAGGCATATAGGCCTCAACGTCTGTGACAGGAATCACCCGCGCACCATTGCGCGCCGTTCAGGAAAGCCGTTCTACCAGCGCATCTCCCGTTTTTTCCCGTCGTAATTGTTCACGGATTCTATTGAGACTCCCCTCACGGGTCAAACGATCCCGCAGATTTTCGAGCGGTTCCCGTGTTTGCAATGAGATTACCTGAAGCTCGCGTTCTACTTCTTCATCGCCGACCTGAATATTTTCCACATCGGCAATCCGATCCAGTACTAAGGTTCCTTTCACCTCGCTCGCCGCCGCTTCACGCTGCGCTTCCCGCAGCCGGTCAAAATCGAGCCGACGCATATCTTCGGTGCGCATCCCCTGCGCCGCCAGCGCCCGCAGTCCTCTTTCCAGCCGGGTGTCGATCTGGCTCTGGATCAGCGACTCCGGCACCGGAAACTGGAACCGCGCTACAAGAGCGTCCAGCAGCCGGTTGCGCGTGTCGGTGAGCAATCTATGTTTCTTATCGGCTGCGAGATGTTCTCTCAACTTCTTCTTCAAGTCTTCGAGATTCTCGTAGCTGCCCAACTCTTTCGCAAACTCGTCGTTCAGCTCCGGCAGCACCTTCTTCTGGATGCCCCGGACCTCCACGTTGTACGCCACCGTTTTACCCGCTAAGCGCTTCTGTCCGAAATCCCCCGGATAGGTGACCTCGAACTTCAGTTCCTGCCCGGGTTTAGCGCCGCGCAGCGCGTCGGTGAAAGCCTCCACCGTATCCTTGCCGCCAATCTCCACCGAAACGTCCTTTCCTTCGATGGGCTGCGGTGCCGGCGGCGACGCCGTTGACGAAGCTGATTCCGCGCCCTCTGCAGCCGGGGCATTTTCACCTTCCAGCTCGCCGGTGAAAGTGATCAGCGCCCAGTCGCCGTCCGCCAGACCCCGCCCCTCAGTCACCGTCTCCAGTCGCGAATGCGAATCGCGGATGCGCTCGAGCTCGGCCTCAAACTCGGCATCGCTCAGTTCCGTGTCGGGCTTTTCCACCTTCACATCCTGATAGCCGTCGACGGAGAATTCCGGCGCCACCTCAAACACAGCCTTGAAGTGCAGCGGCTTCCCTTCTTCCAGCTCCAGATTCGCAACCTGCGGCTGCGAAACCGGCCGCAGCCCCTTCTGCGTGATGGCTTCGCGGAAGTGCTGCGGCACCACCGTCTCCACGACTTCCTCGCGAATTCCCTGGGAGAAGCGCGAGCGCAGCACGCTCTCGGGCACTTTGCCCGGACGGAAGCCAGGAATGCGCGCGAGCTTCTGATACTTCTTCAGCACAGTGCGAAAGGCCTTCGCCACTTCATCGGCGGGCACTTCCACGTCAACTTCGCGCGCGCATTCCGGGTTGAGGCTCGGTTGAGCATGCGCCTCGTGTTCAGGGGATTCGGCCGGAACAGGCGATTCGTTCTCCGTGGCCGAAGTCGTCGTGGCTTCCGTGGTCTCTGTCGTTGTCAAGGTGTGCCTTCCGGCGCCGGCTCCCACAGGATGGACTTGCAAGGCGGCAGTTGTTCGCGGTTTAGTGAGCATCCCGCGCGCGGTTGCACGCGGGAATGATCGGGTTCGTTTCCCTCTCTTATGGTAAGGACTCGTTCCGTTCCAGGCAAACGAGCCAGGAGCAGCCGGCAGCCTGCAGCCCGCAGGTGCCCGTTGTCTCGCTCTATCGGCTGGCTAAAGGCCTCAGTGTTACGAGCAGCCCCTGCAACATGCGGCCAACCTCGGCCGCCTGGTCGAGAATCAGCTGCGCCTGAGTGGCCTCCACAAGGCCAAGCTCGGACGCGAGCTCGACCTGCGTCTCCAGTTCATAGAGCGATCCCCTTGCCTGGCCCAGAAATACTGCAAAGCCCTTATCCGTCAGGCGGCCGCGTCCTTCGGCGATGTTGCTGGGTACGGAGACTGCACAGCGCCGAATCTGACTTGTCAACCCAAACATCTCGCTCCGCGGAAAGGCCGCCGTCATCTTGTACGCTTCACGCGCCAGCGCCATCGAACGCTGCCACACCTGCAGGTCGCGAAATCGACTCGTCCCCATCTTGACTCCATGCAACCCCGGATCGCGCGAAGATACAAGATCACTGTCGTTCGTTCATGAATCCTTCGTACTCGAGGCTGCCAGCCGCGAGCCGCTGGTTTCCGGCTGCAGCCTGCAGGCCGCAGGCTGCAGGCTTTATCTTTCCCCCATGAGCATCCGCACCCTCAGCTCCCGCGAAATCTACCGCAACCCCTGGCTCCGGCTGCGCGAAGACCAGATCGAGCGCAGCAACGGCTCTCGAGGCATCTACGGCGTCGTCGAAAAAGACGACTGCGCCATCATCATTCCTCTCGAGGGAAACACGCTCTACCTCATCGAGCAGTTCCGCTACACCATTCAACAGCGCGCGCTCGAGCTGCCCCAGGGAGGATGGGAAACCGCCGACGTCAACCCCGAAGACCTGGCCCGCGGCGAGCTCCGCGAAGAGACCGGCCTCACCGCCGCTTCCATGACCCAGCTGGGAAGCATATGGGTGGCCTACGGCGTCCTGCGCCAGAAAATGCATGTGTTTCTCGCTACCGGACTCACTCCCGCCGGCGCCGACCCCGACCCGGAGGAAGACGACCTCATCCTCCGCGCCACAACCGTCGCTGATTTCGAGGAGATGCTCCTCAACGGAACCATTCGCGACGACTGCACCATCGCCGCCTGGGGTATGTATCGCCTCTGGAAGGAGCGGCAGCCTGCGTGAGTGCTTTGCCCTGATATCCCGCCCCGACTGTGCCTGCCCTCCATTGTTTCCCTTAGGCCGTCCACTCAGGGTTGCGAACTTTCCCGGCATCCCCTGCGTAGTCTCCTCGACACACATCTCTTCCAACCGAGGCGTCGCTCATGGGGAATCTGTTTCAGGACCTTCGCTATACCATCCGAACTCTGCTGAAGGCTCCTGGCTTCTCCATTGTGGTGATCCTCTCCATCGCACTGGCTTTTGCCGCCAATGCCACGGTTTTCAGCGTCGCCAACGGGCTGCTGTGGGGAGTTCTCCCGGTCAGAGATCCAGGCCGGATGGTGATGTTCTCCGAAGGCGAGTCCTTCTCGTATCCCGACTACCTCGACTATCGCGACCAGACCACCGCCATCTTCGAAGGCGGCGTCGCGGCGCACTTTCCTCTCATTCCCGCCAGCATCGGGGGCAAGGGAGCGCCGGAGCGGGTCTGGGGCCAGTCGGTCAGCGGCAACTTCTTCCCTACGCTCGAAGTGCCCATGGCGCTCGGCCGTTCCATTCTTCCCGAAGATGACACCGCGGCTCGCGCCCGCGTGGTCGTGCTCAGCAGCGGTCTGTGGCGGCGCCGGTTTGGAGCCGACCCAAACATCCTCAACCGAAGCGTCGCGCTCAATGGACAGCAGTACACGGTGGTGGGCGTCGCGCCGCCAGGCTTTTATGGCGTCGATCGCGGCATCGTCTCCGAGTTCTGGGTGCCCCTGGCGGTTTCGGACGAAATCATGCCCGATCTGATCGCCGACGGCAGCACCATCAACCAGCGGACCAATCAATGGCTCATGCTCGATGCCAGGCTCAAACCGGGAGTCACCCGCGCCACGGCTCTTGTCCTGGTCAACGTCGTCGGCCAGCGCCTGCACGACGCATGGCACAAGGGCGACAAAGACCACGAGAAGATCACATTGCAAACCGCCGGCGGCCTCATTGGCGGCTCGGCCACTCCAGCGTTCACCATTATGGCCGTCCTCATGATCGTGGTCGGGCTGGTGCTGCTGGTCGCCTGCGCCAATGTTGCCAACCTGCTTCTGGCCCGCGCCAGCGGACGGCAAAAGGAGATCGCCATTCGCCTCGCCATCGGCGCCGGGCGCCGTCAGCTCGTGCGTCAACTCCTGATCGAAAGCTTTCTCCTCGCACTGGCCGGCGCCGCTGTCGGATTCCTGCTCGCCGCCGTGGCGGCACGCGCCATCTCCAGTTTCCAGCTCCCTTTGCCCTTCCCCATTGCTTTCGACTTCAACGTTGATGGGCGCGTCGCCCTGTTCACCCTCGGCCTGTCCGTGATCACGGCCCTCGTCTTTGGACTCGTCCCTGCTCTGCGTGCTTCGCGTCCCGACCTGGTCGACTCCCTCAAAGAAAGCTCCACGGGGCAAGGGCACTCCAGCCGTTCGCGCATGCGCAATACCCTGGTCGTGGTGCAAGTCTCGCTTTCCCTTGTGCTCCTCACCACTGCCGGACTCTTTCTCCGCAGCCTCGGCAATGCCTCCTCCATTGACATCGGCTTCAAGCCCGCCAACCTGCTCATCATGTCGGTCGACCCCAAAATCCATAACTACTCGCACGAAAAAACCACGCAGTTCCTGTCGCAGTTGCACGACCGCGTGGCCGCCCTCCCCGGGGTTCGCTCCGTCAGCTTTGTCGGCATCGTGCCGCTCAGCATCGGCGCGGCGATGAATAACTTCGCCGTGGACCCCGCGCAGGGCCGCCCCGCGCAGAATGTCATCGCCCTCGTGAACACCATCGGTGCCGGCTATTTCCAGACCATGGGGATTCCGCTCCTGCGCGGACGAGACTTCGCCTCGCAGGACCTTAACTCGCACCCGGGGGCCAGCCTGCCGCCATCATCAACCAGACCATGGCCGCGCATCTGTTTCCCGGTCAGGACCCGATCGGTCGCACGATTCACCAGGATAAGGCCACGTACACGGTCATCGGCATTGCCCGCAACTCGAAATCGCGCACCATTGGCGAAAAGCCGTCCGACGCCGCGTATTTCTATCTGAATGCCGCGCCGGAAAAGGCCACCAGCTTTTTCGGAACCACCATCCTCGTCAAGACTGCGATGGATCCCCGGGCGCTGGAACCCACGGTGCGCCAGCAGATTGCCGCCCTCGATCCGAATATGGCCGTCTTTAATGCCGAAACCATGCAGGAGCACGTCGACAAATCGCTGCTTCTGCCCCGCATCTCCGCGCTCCTGCTGGGAATCTTTGGCGCCATCGGCCTCACCCTGGCCTCCATCGGCCTCTACGGCGTCATGAGTTATTCGGTGCGCCGCCGTACCCGTGAAATCGGCATCCGCATGGCGCTCGGCGCAAAACGGCCCGCCGTCCTCAGAATGATCCTTCGTCAGGGCCTCGTCCTCACCGCCATCGGCCTTGCCATCGGGCTCGCCATCGCGCTGGCTCTCGGACGCTTTACCTCGAGCGTGCTCTACGGCACCAGCGGAACCGACCCGCTCACCTTCGTTACCGTCTCTCTTGTCCTGACCGCAACCGCAGTCGCTGCCATCCTGGTCCCCGCCCTCCGCGCCGCCCACGTGGAACCAACCACCGCCCTGCGCTGCGAGTAGGCCGCCATGCAGCCCCGCACTCGACCTCGGTTCGCGGTTCGCGGTTCACGGTGCCCGGTTCTGTAACCCGAAACCTGGAACCTGTAACCTTGTACCCATGAAAGTGGCCCTGCTCGGCTTTGGGACTGTCGGCGGCTCCGTCGCGCGCATCCTCTGCGACCTCAAGCCCGACGGCATCGAGCTGTCGCACATCTTTAATCGCGGCGTCGCCCGCAAAAAGGTCGACTGGGTGCCAGCGTCCGTCATCTGGACAGAGGACTTCGAGGAGGTACTGCGCTCCGATGCTGACGTCGTGATTGAGTTGGTCGGCGGCCTCGAACCTGCAGGCACATGGGTTCGCCGCGCTCTCGAAGCCGGCAAATCGGTCATCACCGGCAACAAAAAGCTCATCGCCAAAAGCGGTGTCGAGCTGGACCGTCTGGCCCGCTCCAAAGCCGCGCATCTTCTTTACGGAGCAGCGGTCGCGGGCGGCATTCCGGTGATTCCGGGCCTCTTGCAGGGACTCGCTGGTGATCGCATCACGCGCATCGAGGCCATCCTCAACGGCACCTGCAACTACATTCTCAGCCGCATGGAAGAGGGCGCCGAATTCGCCGCGGTGCTCCGCGACGCCCAGCAACTCGGCTACGCCGAAGCCGATCCCAGCGAAGACGTCGACGGTTACGACGCTCGCGCCAAGCTGGTGATCCTCTCTCGGATCGCCTTGCGCGCCGACGTTCAGGTTGAATCGGTCGCCTGCCGCTCCATCACCGAAGTCGACGCCGTCGATCTGGTCTACGCGCGCGACCTGAACTGCACCATCCGGCAGATCTCCAAAGCCGAGCTGCTGCCCGATGGCGTTTCCGCGACGGTTGGGCCAATGCTGGTGCCGCTGCGCTCGCCGTTCGCCTGGTCGCGCAGCACAGAAAACATGGTTCTGGTCTGCGGCCAGTATGGCGGCGACGTGGTTTTCTCCGGCCACGGAGCCGGCGGTCATCCCACAGCTGTCGCAGTGGTCTCGGACCTGATTTCTCTGGCGCACGGCTCTCGCTCCGCCGACCTGCCCAGCCGCGCGGCCAACATCAGCGGCGAATTCAAACTACGTCATTACATTCGCTTCATCGTGCGGGATCGTCCAGGCATTGTGGCCGAGATCGCGGGCGCGCTGGCGTCGGAAAACATCAACATCGACGCGCTTTTCCAGCGCCCTGGCTACGAGAAAGGCCATCTGCCGTTCGTGGTCACCGTCGAGCCCTGCGCTGCTTCAGCGCTGCGCCGCGCGCTCGACCGCATCACCCACACTGAATGGCTCGCCGCGCCGCCGCTCGACATGCCCATTCTTGGAGAATGACGCGAGCTATGCCGACCTTTGCCGTACCGCTCGCGACCATCGTTACCGCGCTCACCACCCTGCTCACAGTCGCCGGACTTGCGTACTACTGCATCGCCATCGTCAGCGCGCGCGCCTTCCTGCGTAGCCCACGTTTCCCTGCCGGCTTCGCGCCATCGGTCAGCATTCTTAAATCGCTCCACGGCGTCGACGAAGGCATGGCAGAAGCCTTCGCCAGCCACTGCCGCCAGAACTATTCCGGCAACTATGAGTTGCTCTTCGCCGTCTCCACGCTCGACGATCCGGCTGCAGCGCTGGTGCGCGACCTCGAAACTCAGTTTCCCAACTGCGCAATCCACCTGATTCTTTGCCCGGAATCGCTCGGCCCTAACGGAAAGGTCAGCTGCCTCACGCAACTGCTGCCGCACGCTCGCGGCGAATACCTCATCATCAATGACGCCGACATCCTCGTTGGCCCCAATTACGTGGCGCACATCGTTGCGCCTTTTGCACCCGGTGCTTCAGGAGCCGCAGAGCCACCTGTTGGCCTTGTGACCGCGCTCTATCGCGGCCGCGCGCATCAGACGATCGGCTCTAAACTCGAGGCCTTCGGCATCGCCACCGACTTCGCGCCCGGCGTTCTGACTGCGCGCTTCCTAGATCGCGGCCTTCGCTTCGGACTCGGTTCCACTCTCGCGGTCTCGCGCACGGCACTCGATGCCATCGGCGGTCTCGCGCCGCTCGTCGACTATCTTGCCGACGACTACGAACTCGGCGCGCGCATCGCGGCGGCTGGTTTCCGGCTCGAGCTAAGCCACGAAGTCGTCGAAACCGTCGATCCATCCCTGGAGTTTTTCCGGCTTCCTTCGCCATCAGCTCCGCTGGGCGCGCACGATGCGCGATTCACGCCGCGCCGGCTACGCGGGCCTCGTGCTCTCTTATGGACTTGCGTGGGCGTGCCTGAACCTCATCGCCAGCGGCTTCTCGCTCTTTGCCTTCGCGCTGTTCACAGTCGCACTGCTGCTTCGCGTCTCTTTGGCGCTTGGCGTTGGAGTCGGCATTCTCCGCGACCGTCAGGTGCTGCGCGACCTGTGGTTGCTGGTGCCGCGCGACCTGATCGCCCTTGGGATTTGGGCGTGGAGTTTTTCGGCCGATACGATTATCTGGCGCGATCAGCGTTTCCTGCTGAAGAAAGGAAAACTAACGAGGCTCGATGCAAACGCTCAAACCTGCGCACGCTGAACCGGCGAGTGTGAAAAGCTGATTTTCGGAAAAACCAGCTCGCTCAGTGCGTCGGCGGAACGTATTCTTTCGGCAGCGCCGCACCCTCGCCGAAGAAAAACTGCTCCATCTGTTCCACCAGAAACTCCTGCGCCTGCGGCATCCACGGCTGCAGCCGGTACTCGTTCAGCAGCATCTTCTGGCGCTCGATCCACTCCTGCCAGGCTTTTTTCGAGACGTTGTTGTAGACCTTGTTGCCAAAGTCGCTGTCGAAGGGGGGCTCATCGAGTCCCTCCATCTCCTGTTTGTAGCGGGCGCAGAAAACCATGTGCGGCATAGCGAGCGTCTCTTTGCACATTGTACGGCACCCTGAAACCTGCGCCCTGTCTCCTGTAACCTGTCATTGATGAATCAACCGCGAGAACGCAGCCACTCCGCCGCTGCGCTGCTCTTCCTTTTTGTCTTCGCCTTCGCTCCTCGCTCGGCCGCCGCGCAATCCGCCCAGGAAATCGTCCGCAAGGTGGTCCACAACGAGCTCGACGCGGACTTTAACGACCACACTTCGTGGATGTATCGCGACGACTACAAGTCGCCGGAGAAGAACGTCGTGAAGATCGTCGTGGAGACGTCGCAGGGCAATCTCTCCGAAATCGTAGAAGAGAGCGGACATCCGCCCAGCGCCGAGGAACACCAGAACGACCTGAACCGCATGCAACAGATCGTCGTCGATCCCGCTCTTCGCGCCCGGCAGAAACGCGCCGAACAGCACGATGGCGAGCAGGCGGCCGACATGATGAAGATGCTGCCGAACGCCTTCGTCTGGCACGTGATCGATCACGCCAACGGCGAGCTGACTCTTGCCTTTCAGCCCGCGCCTTCCTTTTCGCCGGACAGCATGAACGCCAAAGTGCTGGCCGCCATGTCCGGCATCATGGTGGTCGATGAGCAGGCGATGCGCCTCAGGAAGCTCGCCGGCCACCTCGATCACGAGGTGGTTTTCGGCTGGGGCATCCTCGGCCGCATCAACGCCGGTGGAACCTTCGCGATCGAGCGCAAGGACGTCGGCTATGGCAGCTGGCAGATCATTCAGACGCACGTGCACATTTCCGGCCACGCGCTGTTCTTCAAAACCATCGGCGACCAGGAAGACGAAGTCACTAGTGAATACCACCGCACGCCCGATGGCGTCGACCTGAAGAAAGCCGCTGAAATGCTCCGCAGCGGCGAGGTGGCTCGCGAGCTGCATCTGGAGATGCACTGGGTAAAGCGGACGGTTAACGCCGGCTCTCGCTTTTTAGTCTGCCGGAATCCCGGCGGATGCCGGGTAGTCAGAACAAGCCATCACCAGAGCGTTTTCGATTCGGCGAGCATCGCGTCTTCGGTGATAGGCAGAAGGAAGCTGTTGCCGACTTCGAAGCGGGGCAGGCCTTCGGGGCTGGGTGGGAGCGAGCGAATCCAGAATGCTTCGCGGCGGAGGGTGACGCCCTGTCGTTCCTGGCCGCGGCGGTCCAGCGCGGCATGGGCGTGTCGATAGAGATCGAAGTCCGGGTCCTGAAGCGAGGCGAAGGCCACGCGTAGCTCGATGCGCACGCGATACTCGTAAGTGGAGAGGGCCAGTTGCACGGAGCGGTCGCGGCAGGTGAGCAGGTTGTGGCGGGCCAAATCCCACGCAGCATCGGGGCCGCGGTCGAGGGGCGAGGTGGCCAACAGTGGATGTTGGCGGCGTAGGCGCCCGAAACGAGGCGAAAGAACGATGTGCTCGTGCGCGCCCGCGACGTGGGTTGCATGGGGGTCGAAGCAGCGCACGAGAGGCTCGGCTTCACCGTGCCTGGCTTCGGTGGTGGCAGCCGGAATGGGTGCGGTGGTCATGCGGCGAGTCCATTGTAGGCGGGGTTGTGGAAACGCGCGGCGCATTTTTTTGCGATTTGCGGGGATTCAGGATCGCCGACGCATCGGGGATGACGGAGGGCGAACCGGAAGGTCCTTCACTCCGCTTCGCTGCAGAAGCGCGAAACACAAGGTCCTTCACTCCGCTTCGCTTCGTTCAGGATGACAAGGGTGTTTTATTCGACGTGGTAGTTGGGGGCTTCGCGGGTGATGAGCACGTCGTGGACGTGAGATTCGCGGAGGCCGGCAGGGGAGATGCGGACGAAGCGGGCTTTCTGCTGCAGCTCTTCAATGGTAGCGGCGCCGCAGTAGCCCATGCCGGAGCGCAGACCGCCGACCAGCTGGTAGACCATGGCTTCCAGCGCGCCGCGATAGGGAACGCGGCCCTCGATGCCTTCAGGAACGAATTTACCGAGGCGGTTGGAGTTGCCGTTGCGCTGGCGGTCCACCACCGACTCGTTGTTGTCGTCGAGATTGAGGTCCTGGGTGCCCTGGAAGTAGCGCTCGCCGCCGCCCTGAGCCATGGCGGAGAGCGAGCCCATGCCGCGGTAGGCCTTGAACGAGCGGCCCTGGTAAAGGATGGTTTCGCCGGGGCTCTCGTCGACGCCGGCGAAGAGGGAGCCGATCATGATGACGCTGGCGCCGGCGGCGATGGCTTTGGTGATGTCGCCGGAGTACTTGATACCGCCGTCGGCGACGATGGGGATATTGTGTTTGCCAGCGGCTTTGAAGGCCTCGCTGATGGCGGTGATTTGCGGCATACCTGCGCCGGTGACCATGCGCGTGGTGCAGATGGAGCCGGGTCCGATACCGACCTTGACGGCGTCAACGCCCGCATCGATGAGGGCTTCTGCGCCCTCACGGGTGGCGACGTTGCCGGCGAGGAGATCGACCTGGGGGAAACGCTGCTTGACCTGGCGAACGGCGTCAATCACGCGAGAAGAGTGGCCATGGGCGGAGTCGATGACGAGGACGTCGACGCGATTACGGACCAGCTCGCAGGCGCGCTCTAAATAGTCGCCGGTCACTCCGATGGCCGCGCCGCAGCGCAGGCGGCCCTGTTCGTCCTTGGAGGCGTTGGGGTATTTGAGCTTTTTCTGGATGTCCTTAACGGTAATGAGTCCCTTGAGCTCGTACTTGTCGTCGACGACGAGGAGCTTTTCGACACGGTGCTGGTGGAGGATGTCCTCAGCCTGCTCGAGGGTGGTGCCGACGGGCACGGTGATGAGGTCAGATTTGGTCATGACCTCGGAGATGGGGATGTCGGTGCGGGTCTCGAAGCGGAGGTCGCGGTTGGTGAGGATGCCGACGAGCCTGCGGTTGCGGGTGACGGGGACACCGGAGATTTTGTAGCGGCGCATGACCTCGAGCGCGTCGGCGATAAGCTGCTCGGGGGCCATGGTGACGGGATCGACGATCATGCCGCTCTCCGAGCGCTTGACCTTGTCGACTTCGCCGGCCTGCTGCTCGATGGTGAGGTTGCGATGGACGATGCCGAGGCCGCCCTGCTGCGCCATGGCGATGGCCATGCGCGACTCGGTGACGGTATCCATGGCAGCCGAGAGGAGCGGGGTGTTGAGGGGGATGCGCGCGGTAAGGCGGGTGGCCGTCGAAACGTGGGCCGGGGCGATTTCACTCCATGCGGGCGTTAAGAGGACGTCATCAAAGGTCAGGGCTTCGGCGAGAGGGTGCTCGATCATGAGGCGTTGGGACATTGTAGAACAGCGGTCAGCGGAAAACCGGTCAGCGATGATGCGGTCGGCTGGTGAAGCGGTCGGCAACGAAAATCAACCGCAGATCCTTCGCTCGCTCACGCGAGCTCAGGATGACAACTTATCCGATGTAATAGCCAGCCAACTGGTTTTTAGCTGACCGGTTCTTCGCCAACCGGTTTCGGCTGACCGTTTTTCAGCTGACCGTTTCATCGCTGGCCGCTTTACCTGCTGACCGCTTCTTCGCGTGCAATGGAAAAGCCAGCGCCGGCGTTACCGTCCGGCACTGGCATAAAGCCCGGAGCCACTGCCCTCAGCGACTCCGGGAAAGAACCTGATGCGCGCCTGCTACTTGTCAGTGGGCGCGGTAATCGTCGCCGGCTCTTCATGGCCGTTACGCGGCGAGATATTCGGTGTGGCCTCCCGGCCCGGCATAGCTGCGCGGCCAGCATAGACGCGCCAGGTGCGCTCCACGTCGTCCGTGGCCTCTTTGAGCAGCTCTTCGGCTGTGTCAGGATGCGCGCGGAGGAGCATGGTGTAGCGCGACTCGTTGTAGACGTAGTCCTTGAGCGGAATCGAAGGCGCGCGCGAGTCGAGGAAGAACGGGTTCTTGCCCTCCGCACGGACCGCGGGGTTGTACCGCATGAGCGGCCAGTAGCCGGAGTTGACGGCGGCCTTCTGGTGGTCGAGGCCCTGGGTCAGGTCGTAGCCGTGGGCGATGCAGTGGCTGTAGGCGATGATGATCGCCGGGCCATCCCACGCCTCGGCCTCCTGGAAGGCCTTGACCGTGTGGCTGTCGTTGGAGCCCATAGCGACCCGGGCGACATAGACCGAGCCGTAGGCGACGGCCTCCATGGCGAGGTCCTTCTTGCTGGTGGTTTTTCCGGCCGCGGCGAATTTGGCAACGGCGCCGCGCGGCGTGGATTTGGACATCTGGCCGCCGGTGTTGGAGTAGACCTCGGTATCGAGCACCAGCACCTTGACGTTACGGCCCGAGCCGAGCACGTGGTCGAGGCCGCCGAAGCCAATGTCATAGGCCCAGCCGTCGCCGCCGAGAATCCACACGCTCTTGCGGACCAGGGTATCGGCTACAGCGAGGAGCGAGCGAGCGTCGGATGAGTCGACCGCCGCGAGTTTGGCGCGAATCTCCTTCACGCGCTCACGCTGGGCGTTGATGCCTTCCTCTTTGGCCTGATCGGCCTCGAGGGTGGCGCGAACGAGATCCTCACCGAGAACCGGAGCAAGCTTCGCGACGAGGGCCTCGGCGTAGGTCCTCTGCTGGTCGACGGCAAGCCGCATACCCATACCAAACTCGGCATTGTCTTCGAAGAGCGAGTTGGACCAGGCGGGGCCGCGGCCCTCGTCATTCTGGCAATACGGCGTGGTGGGCAGATTGCCGCCGTAGATCGAGGAGCAGCCAGTGGCGTTGGCGATCATAAGGCGGTCGCCAAAGAGCTGGGTGAGGAGCTTGATGTAGGGAGTTTCGCCGCAGCCGGCGCAGGCTCCGCTGAACTCAAACAGCGGCTCGGCGAGCTGGATGTCCTTCACCTGGCCGAGCGACAGACGATCGCGGGCCACGGTGGGCAGAGACTCGAAGAACTCCCAGTTGGCGCGCTCGGGTTCACGGAGCGGATGCTGGGCCGCCATGTTGAGGGCTTTGTGCTTCGGGTCGGCCTTGCTCTTCGCCGGGCAGACTTCCACGCAAAGCTGGCAGCCGGTGCAGTCTTCTGGTGAAACCTGCAGCGTGTAGAGCTCGCTTTCCATACCGCGCCACTTCGGCTTCGCGGATTTAAAGGTCGCGGGGGCGCCGGGTAGCAGCGAGGAGTCATAGACTTTGGCGCGGATGACCGCGTGCGGGCAAACCATGACGCATTTTCCGCACTGGATGCAGAGCTCCTCGTCCCACACCGGGATGAACTGCGCGATGTTGCGCTTCTCCCACTTCGAGGTGCCGGTGGGGAAGGTTCCGCCGGCGGGCAGCGCGCTCACCGGGAGGTAATCGCCTTTGCCGGCAGCCATGGCGCCGAGCACGTCGCGGACGAAGGCCGGGGCTTGCTTCGGAATGGCGGGCAGGATGTCAAACTTCGCCGAGACGTGATCCGGCGGCTTCACTTCCTGCAGATGGGCAAGAGAGGCGTCGACGGCGGCGTAGTTCTGCTGGACGACAGCGTCGCCGCGCTTGCCGTAGGTCTTCTTGATCGCTTTCTTGATCTGCGCGATGGCCTCTTCGCGGGGCAGAACGCCGCTGATGGCGAAGAAGCAGGTCTGCATGACGGTGTTGATGCGCGTGCCCATGCCGTTTTCGCGCGCCACAGTGTAGCCATCGATGACGTAGAAGCGGAGCTTCTTGCCGAGGATCGTTTTCTGGATGGTGCGCGGCAGGTGCTGCCATACATCGCTGGGGCCATAGGGACTGTTGAGGAGGAAGACCGCGTTGGGCTCGGCGGCCTCGAGCACGTCGATCTTCTCGAGGAACTCAAACTGATGGCACGCGATGAAGTTTGCGCGCGTGATGAGGTAGGTGGAGCGGATGGGCTCGGGGCCGAAGCGCAGGTGCGAGGTGGTCAGCGAGCCGGACTTCTTGGAGTCGTAGACGAAGTAGCCCTGGGCGTAGTTCGGTGTCTCGGAGCCGATGATCTTGATGGAATTCTTGTTAGCGCCGACGGTGCCGTCAGCGCCGAGTCCATAGAACAGGGCGCGCACGGTGCGGGGGCTTTCGGTGGAGAAGCTCTCGTCCCAGCGGAGGCTGGAGTGGGTCACGTCGTCGTCGATGCCGATGGTGAAGTGGTTCTTCGGGTGCGGCTTCGCGAGCTCATCGAAGATGCCCTTGGCCATCGCCGGAGTGAATTCCTTCGAAGACAGGCCATAGCGGCCACCGATGATGACCGGGAACTGCGAGAGCGGCATGCGCCCGGAAGAGAGCGCCTCAGAAATGGTGGTGACGATGTCCTGGTAAAGCGGCTCGCCGCAGGAGCCGGGCTCCTTGGTGCGGTCGAGCACAGCGATCTTGCGGACGGTATCGGGGAGGGCTGTGAGGAAAGCCTCAGCGGCGAAGGGGCGATAAAGGTGGACTTTGAGGAACCCCAGCTTCTCGCCCTGGGCGTTGAGTGCGTCAATGGCCTCCTCAGTGGCTCCGGCTGCGGATCCCATCAGGATGATGACGCGGTCGGCGTCGGGGGCGCCGTAGTAATCGAAGAGGTGGTATTCGCGGCCGGTTTCGCGGTGGAAGCGGTCCATCACATCCTGCACGATGGTGGGGCAGGCGCGGTAGTAGGGGTTGCAGGCTTCGCGGGCCTGGAAGAAGACGTCGGGGTTCTGCGCCGAGCCGCGCAGAACCGGGCGGTCGGGCGAGAGGGAGCGCTCGCGATGGTCGCGGACGGCCTTTTCGTCGATGAGGTTGCGGATGGTCTCATCGGAGACGGGGAGAACCTTGTTGACTTCATGCGAGGTGCGGAAACCGTCGAAGAAATGCAGGAACGGGATGCGGGATTCAAGGGTCGCGAGGTGGGCTATGGTGGCCAGGTCGGCTGCTTCCTGCACGGAGTTCGAGGCAAGCATCGCATATCCGGTCTGGCGGACGCCCATGACATCGGAGTGGTCGCCGAAAATGGACAGCGCGTGCGTGGCGATGGAGCGCGCCGTAACGTGCATGACGGTGGGGGTTAGCTCGCCGGCGATTTTGTACATGTTGGGGATCATCAGGAGCAGGCCCTGGGAGGCGGTAAAGGTGGTCGCAAACGCGCCACCCTGGAGGGCTCCGTGCATGGCGCCGGCGGCTCCGCCTTCACTCTGCATTTCGGCGACAACCGGGACTGAGCCCCAGATGTTGCGCTGGCCGGCCGCAGCCCATTCATCGGCAAACTCGGCCATGGGGGATGAGGGCGTAATGGGATAAATTGCAACGACTTCGGAGAAGCGGTAGGCCACGGAGGCCGCAGCTTCGTTGCCGTCGAAAATCGCAGTCTTTGCTGGTGCGCTCATGGTTCTCCTTGGGTGGCCTTGTTGCGGGCCGGTGCGATACGGCCGCAAACCACTAAGGAAAGTCTGCGCTGCGGGTATATGGGTCGGCTGTGACAGGGAACACAATTGTGCGGAGCAGCGGGTAGCCGGTAGCCTGGGGCCGGTAGCCGCGCTGGAGCGAGTTGAGATGCGGCGTGGCTGGTGCGACTGCCTGCATAACTGTGCGAGGATGGGGAGAGAAGCTCGTAGCGGGGAGCCAGGAGCTGGGAGCGAGGCGATGATGCAGTTGCCACCGGCTACAGGCCACTGGCCACCGGCTGGCGTCGTGATTTTGGTCACGGAGAGAGGTTGAGCGGAGCCTGTAAAGTCCGAAGAGTTGTGGCTGACGGCCCGAGACGCACTGTCGAGGAGATATGACGGGAAATGCCCTACATCCCTGGCTGACGGTCGTGGGCCTGCTGGTGGGCGCAGTGGCCTTTGGGTTTACGCCGCTGGCGATGGCCTGGGCCTGGGCGCGGATTTACTCCCCGCAGAAGCCGGGCGCTGAGAAGAACGCCACCTATGAGTGTGGCCTCGAGTCGAAGGGCGACGCCTGGATCCAGTTCGGCGCGTCCTATTATCTGTACGCCATTGTGTTTCTGGTTTTTGACGTGGAGGCGGTCTTTCTGCTGCCCTTTGCCGTGGCGTTTACGGGATTGTCGCTGGGCGCGTGCCTGGCGATGCTGGTGTTTCTGCTGCTGCTGGTGGAAGGGCTGCTGTGGGCATATGGGAAGGGTGTGCTGACGTGGGCGTGAGCAGGGCAGAGTTTAGGGATTAGGGATTAGGGGTTAGGGATCAAAACGCGAGGCAGCGGGCGGCAAGGAGTTGGATGGCGGATGATCTAAAAGAGCTGAAGATTGAGCTGAGCAAGAACGGCATCTTCACGACGACGCTCGAGGAGCTCTACAACTGGGGGCGGAAGAACTCCGTGTGGCCGCTGACATTCGGCCTCGCGTGCTGCGCGATTGAGATGATCGCGACCACGATGGCTCGTTATGATCTCGCGCGGTTCGGCGCCGAAATCTTCCGGCCGTCGCCCCGCCAGGCCGATCTGATTATCGTTTCGGGAACGGTGACAAAAAAGATGGCGCCCCAGGTGGTGCGGCTCTACAACCAGATGCCGGAACCAAAGTACGTGATCGCGATGGGCGCCTGCGCCATTTCCGGCGGGCCCGTTTCGCGATGGCTACAACGTGCTGAAGGGCATCGACCGCTACATTCCGGTGGATGTGCACATTCCTGGCTGCCCGCCGCGTCCGGAGGCGCTGATTCACGCGTTCATGACGCTGCAAAAAAAGATCGAAGATCAGCACCTCGCCGGAGCCGACCGGCCGCGGCATCTGCATAAGGATCTGCCGAGCGAGTTTCCCGTGCCCGCGTTCGGTCCCCATGGCCTTGAGCCACCGGCCAATGAAGATGTCTTCGAAGCCGCCCCGGGGAATCCTTTGAAGGTGATTCAGTAATGGCGATTCCCTCCCCCGAACAACTTAAAAGCCGCATTGAGGCTGCTGTGCCGGGTGTGCAGGTGACGGTCGTCCAAAATGGCAGCCCATCGGCACAACACTCTCTGCTGCTCGATCGCGAGCACGGCCGCGCGGTGGCGGAGTTTCTGCGCGACGATGCGGAGCTGAAGCTGGACTTCTGCTCCAACATGACGGGCGTCGACTGGCCGGACACGGAGACGACGGAAAAAGTCAAAGTGAAGAAGAGGGTCGCGGGGCCCGATGGGCAGGAGTCCGAGCAGGAAGTGGAGGAAACGCGGAAAACCCGGGTCCCGGGGTACCTGGAGGCCGTCTATCACCTTTTCTCGATGACGAAGAAGCATGGGGCCGAAAACAGCCCGGTGGTGATCCGGATGCGCACCGCGAACCGCGGCGACGATACCCATCTGCCGTCGCTGACGCCAGTATGGCGGAGCGCGGAGTTCCAGGAGCGCGAGGCGTTCGACCTGTATGGAATCGTCTTCGACGGCCATCCGGACCTGAGGCGGATCCTGATGTGGGAGGGGTTCGTCGATTATCCGATGCGGAAGGACTATGTGCCTCCGGACGATGACTCGCTTGCGGAGGTGCACCGATGAGCCCAACCGACCTCGAACTGGCGCTGAATCCCGATCTCGAGTCGGTTGCCGGGCCAGGCGAAATCATGGAAGTGTCGATGGGGCCGCATCACCCATCGACGCACGGCGTCTTCCGCATGGATGTGCGGCTCGACGGCGAGCGCGTCATACGACTCAAACCGGTCTTCGGCTACCTGCACCGCAATCACGAGAAGATTGCCGAGCACGGCGCGTATCTCTCGGCGATTCCCTACACCGACCGGCTGGACTATCTCTGCTCGATGACCAACAACTGGGGTTATGTTCTCGCCGTCGAGAAGCTGGCCGGAATCGCTGTGCCGGAGCGCGCGGAGTATATCCGCGTGATCGTGGCGGAGCTGACGCGCTTCCAGAACCACGCCGGCCTGATCGGCTTCCTGCTGCAGGATATGGGCGCCAGCGGCACGCCACTGATGTACGCCTTCCGCGAGCGCGAGAAGGTTCTGGATTTGTTCGAGTCGCTGAGCGGCGCGCGCATGATGTGCAACTACATGCGCTTTGGCGGCGTGAGGGTGGACTGCTCGGCGGACTGGCTCAGCGAAGTGCGCAAATTGGTGGGCGAGCTGCCGCGGCTTCCTGGACGAATTTGAAAACCTGCTGCAGGCCAACGAGATTCTGATGGCGCGGACCCAGAACGTGGGAGTGCTGCCAAAAGAGCTGGCCATCAGCGCCGGCGTGACGGGTCCCATGCTGCGCGCCAGCGGCATGAACTACGACATTCGCAAGGTGGACAAGTACGGCATCTACGACCGGTTCATGTTCCGCGTGCCACTGGGCGAGCACGGCGATGTTTACGACCGCTACATGATGCGGCTGCTCGAGATGCGCGAGTCGGTAAAGATTCTGGAACAGGCGCTGCGTGACATTCCCGCCGGCCCCATCATGGACCCCAAGGTCAGGCTGCGCGGGCTGAGGCCGAAGGTGGGCGAGGCATACGGGCGGATCGAATCGCCGAAAGGCGAGCTGGGATTCTTCTGATCAGCGATGGCTCCGGAAATCCTTATCGCTATCGGGTGCGGCCACCCTCGATGATCAACCTGACCGTGCTCGAGGATATGTGCCTGGGGGAGAACATCGCGGATACCGTCATTATTTTGGGCAGCGTGGATATTGTGCTGGGAGAAGTGGACCGGTGAGGAAGCTATTAGCTGCTAGCTATTAGCTGTTAGCCAAGGCGGCCAGGAGCTGGAAGCTAACAGCTAAACGCTAAAAGCAGGGGTAGAGGATGCTGGGTGAAGGAATCATTCAGGGGTTAGTCGAAACGGCGCGGAACTTCTTTGGCAGCTATGTCGGGAAGGAGCGGCTGACGACGGTGCAGTATCCGGAGGAGCGGTTTACCCTGCCGGAAGCGTCGCGGAATTTTCCGTTTCTGCTCTACGACGGCAGCGACCCGGAGAAGGGG
Organism: uncultured Acidobacteriaceae bacterium; assembly: GCA_963788905.1. Taxonomy (GTDB): domain Bacteria; phylum Acidobacteriota; class Terriglobia; order Terriglobales; family Acidobacteriaceae; genus Palsa-343. The sequence continues at coordinate 33,479 of CAWBIO010000004.1, read as the reverse complement.
CTGCGCTGCGTCGCCTGCCAGATTTGCGAGAAAGAATGCCCGCCGCGTTGCATCACCATTGAGAAGAGCAAGGACAAGAAGCCGGACTTTATGGGCAAGCAGCAGTTCTACCCGGCGGTGTTCGACATCGACGTGTCGGTGTGCATGAGCTGCCAGATCTGCGTGGAAGTGTGCCCCTTCGACGCGATTCGCATGGACAAGGTCTACGAACTGAGTACGACTGACCGCTTCGATGGACTGCTGTGGAAGAAAGAGCAGCTGTCGAAGCCGAATGAGTACTACCAGAAGATCCATCCGATGGAAGCCGCGGAGACCGATGAGCGGCGGGAGAAGGAACTCGCTGATGCGAAGGCCAAAGCCGCCGCGGCCAAGTCGGCTGAAGCGGCCAAAGCTGCGGGATCTGAACCGGCAAAGGCTGCTCCGGTTGCGCCGAAGGTGACGACCCAATGATCACCAGAGAAGCCGCTGATCAGATCTTTGTCACCCTGAAGCACTGGATCGTCGCGCATGTGCCCGCGCCCGGGCAGACGCTGGTTGGGATTGTCGTCTCGGTCGCGGCCATCATCGTGGTGTTCGCCGCGCTCTTCGCCCTCACGACCGTTTTTGAGCGCAAGGGCCTGGGCCGGATGCAGAACCGCTACGGACCGAATCGCGTGGGGCCATTCGGCGTCTTTCAGCCCATTGCCGACGCGCTGAAGTCCCTCACCAAAGAGGACCTCGTTCCGCGCGCCGCCGATCACGTGGTCCACTACCTGGCGCCGCTGGTGCTGGTTGGGGTGGTCTTCCTGAGCCTCGCGGTGCTGCCCATCGGGCGCAACATGGTCGCCGTGAACCTCGACAGTGGCGTGCTGTATTTCTTTGCTGTCGGCGCAGGTACCGAGCTGGCCGTCTTCATGGCCGGGTGGTCGAGCCACAACAAGTATTCGCTGCTGGGAGCGATGCGCGCCATCGCGCAGATGGTCAGCTACGAGATTCCCCTGATCCTGTCATCGGTGCCCGTGATCATGATCGCGGGGACGCTCTCGACCGTCGAGATTGTCAATCAGCAGGCGCGGTACACCGATGGCCTGGCGCACTGGTACGTCTTCACGCCGTGGGGACTGGCCGGGTTCATCCTCTTTATGATCGCGGCAACGGCGGAGACCAACCGCAGCCCCTTCGATTTGCCCGAAGGTGAGTCGGAGATCATCGCCGGCTACTTCATCGAATACTCGGGCTTCAAGTTTGCGCTGTTCTTCCTGGCCGAATACATCGAGATGTTTGCGGTGAGCGGGCTGGGGATTACGCTGTTTCTCGGCGGATGGTCGTCGCCAGTCGCGTTCCTCGCCTGGATTCCCTCCTGGCTCTGGTTCTTCAGCAAACTGCTGGCGCTCATCTTCGGATTCATCTGGGTGCGCGGCACCGTGCCACGACTGCGCATGGATCAGCTGATGAACTTCGCATGGAAATTTATGCTGCCCATGACCCTGGTGGTCATCTTCTCCGCGGGCGTCTGGAGGTTCTTGCCGGCCACTGTGGTGGGGCCGAAGCCGCTGGGCGGTGTGATACGCTGGCTGGTCTGTGCGCTGGTGATCTTCGCTCCTTTTATAACGCTGGCTCGCGGGCTGGAGCGGGGCCGGAAGATCGAGAAGAGAACGTACCGGTTCGCCGACTGAGTCCGGTGGTGATAAGAGTCACATTCGCCGGCAGCCGGGCTGTGCAATGGTAAGAAGGCCTGTCGCCGCGGGCGGTTCCGAGCGGCGGTTCAGGGCCATCAACGACTACGACCACCCCGGCCGCGGATGAAGCGTGCTGGACGCTCGCACGACCAAGGATGACGCTGCCTTTCCTGATTCTCGCAATCATTACGCTGGCCGGAGGGGTGGCTGCCATGACCATGCGCCACCTGGTGCACTGCGCGCTGGCGCTGGTGGTTTCCTTCGCCGGACTGGCGGCGTTGTATCTGAACCTCGGCGCGGAGTTCGCGGGCCTGGCGCAGTTGCTGGTCTATGTGGGCGCGATTGCCATCCTGATTGTTTTTGCGATTCTGCTGACGCGCGGCGGCGAGGGTGAGCCGAAGGGGGTGTTTTCGCCGGGCGGAATTGCCGGCGCGCTCCTGGCGCTGGCCGTTTTTGGGGTGCTCGCGTGGGCCGTGGAACGCAGCAGCCTGGGCCATACACCGGTTGCCGGTACAGCACCGCAGGCGACCATGCGGCAGATTGGCTTTGCACTGATGGATCGCTACGTGCTGCCACTCGAAGTGATTGCGCTGATGCTGACCGCGGCCATGATTGGCGCGGTGATTCTCGCGATGCGAGAGAAACGCGCGCCATCGGAACCAGAACGGAGTCCGGAGCTCGGCGCCTGATGACTCCCCTCGCTGGCTGTCTGCTGGTTTCCGCGTTGCTGTTCTCGGTCGGCCTGGCCGGCGCGCTCACCCGGCGCAGCGCCATCCTGGTGCTGGCCGGCATTGAGCTGATGCTCAACGCCGCCAACCTCAACTTCATCGCCTTCTGGCGCTTCGGCGCCCATCCGGAAGCGTTGACCGGACTGATGTTCGTCGTCTTCTCGATTGCCGTGGCCGCGGCTGAGGCCGCCGTCGGCCTCGCGCTGATCCTCGCCATCTACCGTCACGCGCACACCTCCGACGTGAGCGAGATTACGGAGATGAAGGGATGATCTTCCACCGCCCTGAAGCTCTGCCCTGGATCATTCGCAATCTTTGGCTGATTCCCGTCCTGCCAATGGTGGCGGCAGGCGTGTGCGCACTGCTGAAGCGCTCGCAACGAGTGGTATCGGCAAGCCTGGCCATCGGCACGATGGGGATCGCATTTGTGCTGAGTGTGCTCGCCTTCGCACAGTCGCTCCGGCATCCGGCGATGGTCAACTTCACCTTCCAGTGGATGCAGTTTGGCGATCACTGGATCAGCCTGGGATGGCTCCTCGATCCGCTCGCCGCCGTGATGCTGGTGATGGTGACGTTTGTCGGGCTGCTCATCTTTATTTACAGCCTGGGCTACATGGCCCACGACGATAACTTCACCCGCTTCTTCTGCTTCCTCTCGCTGTTTGCCGGCGCGATGCTCGGCGTTGTGATCGCCAACAGCCTGCTGCTCCTCTTTATGTGCTGGGAAGTCGTCGGGCTGACGTCGTATCTGCTGATCGGGTTCTGGTTCCAGCGGCCGGCAGCAGCAGCGGCGGCAAAGAAAGCTTTCATCACCACGCGCGTGGGCGATCTGGGGCTGCTGCTGGGAATGGTCTGGCTCTATGCGGATACCGGGACGCTGCTCTTCTATAACCAGGGTGCGGGATGTCTGGAGCATTCGGCGCTGAGCGCCCTGGTGGCACACGCAGCGGTCGCGGGCATGACAGTTTCGACGGCGATTGCGCTGCTCATTTTCTGCGGAGCGGTCGGCAAGTCGGGCCAGGTCCCGCTGCATGTTTGGCTGCCGGACGCCATGGAAGGCCCAACTCCGGTCAGCGCGCTTATCCACGCAGCGACCATGGTCGCCGCCGGCGTGTATCTGGTGGCCAGGGTCTATCCGCTGATGGCGGCATCACCCGGCGCACTGAAAACCGTCGCGTGGGTGGGAGCCATCACGGCCATATTTGCCGCGTGCATTGCCGTCGCGCAGAACGACATTAAGCGGATCCTCGCCTATTCGACAGTCTCGCAACTCGGCTACATGATGCTCGGCCTCGGCGTGGGTGGCGTCGCGGTCGGCATGTTCCACCTGATCACCCATGCGTTCTTCAAGGCGTTGCTATTCCTCGGCGCGGGCTCGGTGATCCATGGCTGCACCGAGGAGCAGGACATCCGCAACATGGGTGGCCTGCGGCGATTTTTGCCGATCACGTTCGCGACATATACGTGCGGGATGCTGGCCTTGTGCGGGTTCCCGCTGTTTTCCGGCTTCTGGAGCAAGGACGCGATTCTGGAAGCGGCGCACGGCTGGGGCGTTTCGCGTGGCCCGTTCTACCTGGGCGCGATAGGCGCGCTGCTGACCGCCTTTTACATGACGCGGCAGATGTATTACGTGTTCCTTGGACAGCGGCGCCTCGCGGAAGCCGACGTTTCGCCTGCGGCTGTGGCTGCGCATGCCATTCCAGCTGAACAGCTGGAGCCAGTGGTTTCCGCGCGAACTGGAGAAGTATGCATCATCGAGCACCCGCATGAGAGCCCAGCGGTGATGACCATGCCGCTGGCGATTCTGGCGATGTTTGCCGTGTTTCTGGGGTTTGTTGGAACCCCGGCGTGGCCGTGGTTCCAGACATTTCTCAGCGGGCAGCGCGCGGCATTCGCATGGAGCGGCTTTGAGGAGCCCGGACTGATGACGCTGATGCTCGTTTCCTCGGGCATCGTGATCCTCGGGCTGCTGCTGGGTTGGTGGTTTTACGGTCGCAAGCCGATCGTGCACGCGACGGACAAGGATGCTCTGGAGCGTCTGGCTCCCCCGGCCTTTCATGCGCTGGCCAATCGCCTCTACGTCGATGAGTTCTATGGCGTGACGGTGATTGCGCTCACGCGCTTCTGCGCGCGTTTCGCCGCGTGGCTCGATAAGTGGATCTTTGGTGGCGCGGTGTGGATGGTGGCAGGCATCGTTAAAGGGCTGGGATGGCTCGACGCAGGCATGGATCGCTTCGTCGTCAACGGCGGCTTCGACGAAGGCTGCCGCGAATTGTCACGAAGCGCTCGGCTGCTGTCGCACTTCGAGAACGGCCGCGTGCAGACTTATCTGCGCGTGATTGCGGCTGCGCTGGTGGTGCTGGCCGTGCTTCTGCTCTGGGGGCACCGCGGATGATCACGCTGCTGACGCTCGTGCCCCTCATCGGCGGTCTCGCCGTCCTGGCTCTCAACCGGACCGGCGATATGGCGCGCCTCATCGCCATGGTCTTCGCGGCAGCCGGTTTTGTCTTTTCCCTGCTGTTCTGGGCAGGGCTCGATCCGCGCAATCCTGGAATGCAATTTGAGGAGCGCCACGCGTGGGCGCCGTCGCTGGGCATTTCGTACCACGTCGGTGCGGACGGGTTGAGCGTCCTGTTGTTGGTGCTGTCGGCGCTGGTGGTGCTCATGTCGCTGGCCGCCTCGTGGAAGAATGAGCGGCTCGGCCCGGTGTACTGCGGGCTCGTCTTGCTGCTGGAAGCCGGGCTTTTCGGGACCTTCACCGCGCTGAACTTCGTCCATTGGTTCATTTTTTGGGAGCTGAGCCTGATTCCTGCGTTCTTCCTGGTGCGACTGTGGGGCGGCAGGCGCCGGGCAAAAGCGGCCGCACAGTTTTTCCTCTACACCATGGTGGGCAGCGTGGCGCTGTTGCTGGCGTTCCTCGCGATTTTTCTGGCCACCGGACAGTTCGACTTTATTGAACTGGCGCAACTGGCCCAGTCTGGCCAGCTAACCGCCGCACTCGCGCAAAACCTGCACTGGCATGGCAGCCCGCAGCAACTGACGATGCTGCTCTTCTGGGCCGTCTTCCTCGGGTTCGCGGTGAAGACACCCGTCGTGCCATTCCATACCTGGCTGCCGGCAACCTACGCCGAAGCCCCGAGCGAGACTACCATGCTGCTGACCGGCGCCATGTCGAAGATGGGCGTCTACGGCTTCCTGCGCATTCTGCTGCCCATTTTCCCGCAGGAAATGCAAAGCGCGCTGCGGCCGCTGGAGTGGCTGGCCGTAGCAACCATCGTGCTGCCGGCGTTTGCAGCGTGGGTGCAGAAGGACCTGAAGCGGACCTTCGCCTACTCGTCGATCAACCACCTCGGCTATTGCGTGCTGGGGATTTGTGTCGCCGCGAAGTTCACGGGCGCGGATGCGGGGCTGGCTGCGGAAAAAGCCGCAGCGCTCACCGGCGTGCTGCTGCAGATTTTCAGCCATGGCCTCACGGCGGCAGCGTTGTTCTGGTTTATCGCGCTGCTGGAGCGGCGCACCGGCGGCCTGCGCGGAATCGACGACTTCGGCGGGCTGCGCAAAGTGGTGCCTGTGTTCTCCGGGCTGATGGGCATTGCGATTTTCGCATCGTTGGGGCTGCCTGGACTCAACGGATTCCCGGCAGAGTTCCTCATCTTTAAAGGCGCATTCCCGCTGGCGGTTCGAATGACAGCGATCTCAGTTCTCGGCCTGCTGATGACAGCCGTCTTCCTGCTGACTGTGATCCAGAAAGTCTTCTCCGGTCCCGTGAATCCACGCTGGGAAAAGATGCCGGACCTGACCCTGACCGAGCGTCTGGCATTGGCCCCAATCATCGCGCTGATGTTCGTACTCGGGCTCTACCCGCAACTGATCACCGGAATGGTCCACGGCGCAGTCACCCAGTGGGTGGCGGGGATGAGGTTCTGATGCTCGCCTGGACGATCTACATCTCGTTCATCGGCGCGCTGGCCTCGCGGCTGAGCCCTTCGAAGGCGCTGGCTCGCTGGGTCGCTTTGCTCACAGCTTTGATCGGCCTCGCCCTGGGCCTCACTACACTGCGCCACTGGCAGCCAGGCGAGTTTTTGACGGTCGCGCATCACGCGTGGGTGCCGCAACTCGGGCTCTCGTATTATCTGGCGGCGGACGGCATCAGCCTCACGCTCGTACTGCTGACTGGCATCGCGGCAACCGCCGGAATTCTCTTCTCGTGGAACATCGAGCACCGCACCCAGGAATTCTTCACCTTTTATTTGGTGCTCATCGGCGGCGTCTACGGAGTTTTTCTTAGCTTCGATCTGTTTCTGCTCTTCGTCTTCTACGAAATTGCCATCATCCCCAAGTATTTCCTGATCGCCATCTGGGGCTCCGTTCCGCATGGCGCGACCGGCGAGAATCGCGGGTCGCAGCGCGAATACGCGGCGATGAAGCTGGCGCTCTATTCCTTCGCCGGCAGCGCGCTGGTACTGGCCGGGATGGCGGCGGTGTGGGTCGCGACCGGCGGCACAAGCATGAGTTTCGATTCGCTCGCCGGGGCGCACCTCTCCACCCATCTGCAAATGGGCCTCTTCCCGCTCGTCTTCGTCGGATTCGCAGTGCTGGCCGGCATGTGGCCCTTCCATACCTGGGCGCCCACCGGCCACGCGGCCGCCCCTACAGCGGCGTCGATGCTGCTGGCTGGCGTGGTGATGAAGCTGGGCGCCTACGGATGCCTGCGGGTCGCGATGATGCTCTTCCCTGCCGGCATGGATCCATGGGGATTCCGCGTGCTCGGTCTGGGCTCGTGGCGCGAAGTGTTCGCGCTGTTGGCGGTCATCGGCATCGTCTATGGCGCCAGCGTGGCCCTGGTGCAGCGGGACTTTAAATTTGTCATCGGGTATTCCAGCGTGTCGCATATGGGCTTCGTCCTGCTCGGCCTGATGACCCTCACCCAGATCGGCCTCGACGGCGCGGTGCTGCAGATGTTCTCCCATGGCGTGATCGCGGGCCTGCTCTTCGCCGTGGTGGGCCGCATGGTTTACGACCGTACCCACACGCGTGACCTGAACGAGCTCGGGCCGATGCGGCTGGCGCACGCGATTCCCTTCGCCGCGGTCACCTTCATCCTTGCCGGCATGGCGTCCATCGGCCTTCCAGGGTTCAGTGGCTTTATCGCGGAATTCCAGGTGCTGGTCGGCACATGGCAGGCGTTTGCTTGGATGGTCGTTGTAGCCGGATTTGGAATCCTCGTCGGCATCGCATTTACATGGCGCGCGCTCACCAAAGCTTTTTACGGCGAGCCGACCCCGGGCGCGGCGGAACACTCCTTGCCGCCGATCACCGCTCCTGAAAAACTGGGCGCTCTCCTGTTGCTGGCGTGCACGTTGATCGTGGGGCTGTATCCGCGGATTCTAACCGACATCATTCTCCCCAGCTTCAATTCACCGCTGTTTGACGGCCTGCGCCGAGGAGCCTGGCGATGATCCCCAACGTCCATGCGGTGAGTTACTCCGAGCTGGCGCGGCTCACGCTGCCCGAAATCGTCGTGGCCCTCACCGGCCTTCTTCTGCTCACTGTCGATCTGACCGCCCTGCGCCGCGCTTCGCTACGGCTGCGGCTGGCCACGGCCGCAGCGCTGGCCGTGCTGGGCTGCGCGGCGGCGATGGCGCTCGTGTATCACTCCGCAGCGCAAGCCACGCTGCCCGGCGCCATGTTCATTACGACGCCGGTGACTCACGTCGTCCAGATGGCGCTGCTTTTTCTCGCCATCTTCACCGTTTCGCTTTCGGTTGGCAGTCGCTTCACCGCCAACGTGGGCGAATACGTCGCGCTCATCCTGTTCGCAACCGTCGCGATGATGTTCCTCGTCGCCACCCAAAACCTGCTGCTGATCTTCGTCGCTCTCGAGTTCCTGAGCCTCTCGCTCTACATCCTCACCGGCTTCAACAAGCGCAGCCGCATCTCGTCGGAAGCGGCACTCAAATACTTTCTCTTCGGCGGAATGTCGGCCGGCTTTCTGCTCTTCGGCATGAGCCTGCTCTACGGCCTCTCGGGCTCAATCGAACTCCCGCAAATTGCCGCGGCGACAAGCGGCCCCGCACTCGATCCCCTGCTGCTGATTGCCATCGTCATGGTCGCCATCGGCTTCGGCTTCAAAGTCGCTGCCGCGCCCTTCCACCTGTGGGCGCCGGATGCCTATCAGGGGGCGCCCACCGTCAGCGCGGGCTTCATCGCGTCCAGTTCCAAGGTCGCCAGCTTCTTCGTGTTCGGCCAGGTCGTGCTCCTGGGGCTCGCCGGAGCCGCGGGCAGCGGCGCTTACCGCGCCTATGCTCCCGGATGGGTTCCAGTGCTGTGTGTGATCGCGGCGCTCTCGATGATCGTCGGCAATCTGGCCGCCATCGCCCAAACCAGCCTCCGTCGCCTGCTAGCTTATTCGGCGATCGGCCACGCCGGCTACATGCTGCTGGGACTGATTGCCCACTCCGCGCAGGGCGTGAGCGCCTTGCTCTACTACGTCATCACCTATGCTCTGGCATCTTTAGGGGCATTTGGCGTGCTGGAAGCCCTGGAGGCCGAGGGCATCGACCGCATCGCGGACCTGCGCGGCCTGAGCAAACGTGCTCCCGGATTGTCGCTCTGCATGCTGATTTTCCTGCTCTCGCTGGCCGGGATTCCCCCACTGGCCGGGTTCTTTGCGAAGTTCTATATCTTCGCAGCCGCTCTGAAGGCCACACCGCGCCTCGGTTTGCTGTGGCTGGTGCTGCTGGCCGTGGCCATGAGCGCCGTTTCCCTCTACTACTACCTGCGCGTCCTGAAACAGATTTATGTAGCAGAAGCTCCCGACGCAGGACCCATCCGCACTCCCCTGGTCACACGCTGGGCAGTCTGGGTGCTTGCGGCGCTGGTCGTTCTGCTGGGCTGCGCGCCGAGCCTGCTGCTGCGCTGGCTGGGCGGGTCCTGAACCGAAACATCGCCCAAAAATTCTGCTAGCCGTTGGGGTTCGAGGCGCGAAGCTCGGCAACAATTTCGGCAGCCGCCCGCCGCGCGTCGTCTTCGCGATCCGGCGGGAAAGAGATGGCCCCCACCCGGGCGTGGCCTCCACCACCGTAGCGTTCACACACAGTGGCCAGGTTCACCATCTTCTCCGGCGGGGTTTTCGTCCACGGATTCGACCCGACGGCCACCTTGGTGCGAAAACTCGACTTCGACAATCCCACCGAGTAAGTCGCTTCAGGATGCAGATAATAAGGAATGAATTTGTTGTATCCCTCGAGCGGGTGGTCGGTAATGTCGAAATAGATCGTTCCCTCTTTCGACTCCGACCGTGAGCGGATCAGGTCGATGGCGCGCTGGTGGCGTTCGAGCAACGGCGGCAGCAGCTCGCTGACCCAGGGCTGATCCAGAACCTGCTGCAGCGGCATGCGTGTCAGCGTAGGGATAAGCCGCGGAACAAACGCCGGGTCCTGCATGGATTCAATAATGAGCGTCAGCTTCATGGCCGGCTCCGGCATTTCGACCGCCAGCTGCGGGCTCTCGTAAAGCGCGCCGTCCACAATATCGGCCCAGCGCACCAGCTCCGCCACCGGCGTCGCGTCAAAGCCGAACTGCGTGGACGCGATGTGCGCGAGGAAGCTGGTGCAGGAGATGTAGTCGGGGTCAAAGAAGCGATGGCCTTTGTAGCGGCCGTCGGCCATGCCCCGCTGGAAGTCCTGCTGGTCTTCGGGTGTCAAAAAAGCGGAGAGGTGGTGATCGAACCACCAGGTGATTTTGGGCGATGCGGAGTACTTGAAGTCGACGATGGCGTTTTCGTCACCAGTAAAGTCGGCTTCGTTAAAGAGGGCTCCGGCACGGTGCACAAGCCCGCAAAACTCGTAGGTGGCGCCCGGGCGGATGCATTCCTGGTGGAAACGGCTGAATAACGAAGCCGAGCAGGCACCGTCAAAACACTTGTCGTGATAAAACACCCTGACGTTCAAGACAGCGCAGCCCCCAGGCAAACCGCCGGCATGCGGTCGCCGGTCGGGAATCTCTTAGCTTACCGGGTGGGCGGCAAGTGTCAAGCGAGACACCCTGCGATCACCGGCGGCGAGTAACGACCCCTTTGGGGAACGCCGGCGGGCCCCCGGTAATTTGCGGTGGCGCAATGACCGCCGGTATCATCTAAGGAGCAAGATGCACGCGAGTATCTCCAGATCGCGGCGAATTCTCGGTGTCATCTGCATCGCGCTCATCCTGATGAGCGGAGTCATGCAGATGGCGCATTCGCACGCGTCGGCGCAGGCCGACCACGACTGTGCGTTGTGCGTGGTCGCGCATCAGGTGGCGCAGGCCGCCGCGCCCGTCATCTTTGCTGTAGCCAGCCTGCCGGTAGCGCCCGTCACCACGGCGCGCAGCACGCCCCGGCCGCGCCGCGCAGTTTATTTCCGGCTGGCCTGCCGTCCTCCACCCGAGCCCTGGCTGTTCGTGTAGTTCCGTTTTCAGGCCCTGGGCTTTTTCGACATAGTTGGAGGTCGTGCATGCGTACGCTGATGCGTCGCGCCGCAGTTTTTTCATTTCTCCTGATCATTTTTGTCGCTCCGCACCTCGCGCTGGCCGAGGGCCAGGCCACCGCTACCGGATCGATTTCCGGAACGGTGACCGATCCTACGGGGGCAGTCCTGCCCGGGGCGACGGTGACCATCCAGAATCCGGTGAGTCAGTACGAGCGCACTGCAACCACCGACAACGCCGGGCGCTTCCAGTTCGGCAACGTTCCTTACAGCTCCTACCACATGACGGTGACCGTCAAGGGCTTCAGCACGTACGTTCACGACGTGGCTGTGCACGCAACATTGCCCGTGACCGTCCCGGTGACGATGAGCGTTGGCGCCGCCGCCACCACAGTTGAGGTGACAGGCGAGGACCTCGTCAACAACGCGCCCACCATGGACACAGAGGTCGATCGCAAGGCATTTGCCGAAATTCCGCTGGAAAGTGTCTCGTCGGGGCTGAGCTCGCTGGTCACGCTCTCGTCACCCGGCGTTACCGCCGATTCCAATGGGATGTTCCATGGACTGGGCGATCACGCCGAGAATTCGTTCTCCGTCGACGGGCAGCCGATCACCGATCAGCAGAGCAAGGCATTTTCGAATCAGCTCCCCGACACTGCGGTCCAGTCCATGCAGGTGATCGAGGGCGCGCCGCCGGCCGAATACGGCGACAAGACCAGCCTCGTTATCCAGGTGACCACGCGCTCCGGACAGGGCGACCTTAAGCCCACAGGCCAGGTCAACTACTCCTATGGCAGTTTCGGTTCCAGCTCGGGCGGATTTGATCTGGGTTACGGCAAGCAGAGCTGGGGCAACTTCATCTCGGTCGATGGCCTCGACACAGGCCGCTTCCTCGATGGGCCGGAATTCCAGGTCTTTCACGACAAGGGCAACGAGGAAAACGTCTTCGATCGCGCCGATTATCAGATTGACACTGCAGATTCGGTACATCTGAATCTGAATTACTCGCGGTCCTGGTTCCAGACGCCAAACACTTACGACAATCTCAACAGCGGTGGGATCAATCTGGCCGGCGCGCCGGTGAGCGGGCAGACGGATCAGCGCTCGAAAATCGGGACTATCGATATCTCGCCGAGTTACACGCGGGTCGTCAGCCAGGCTTCCGTGTGGAATATCGGCGCTTACGTCAGAAAGGATAATTACCACTATTATCCCAGCGGCGATCCCCTCGCAGACCTTGGCCCAGTGCAGCAGCAGAGCATCGGGCAGGACCGCAGCCTGCAGAATGTGGGCCTGCACACCGACATTTCCTGGGTGAAGGGCCCCAGCAATGCCAAGTTCGGCGCGATGTACGAGCAGACGCTGCTGAATGAGAGCGATGCCCTGGGCATTGTCTCGCCCACCTACCTGAATTCTCTCGGTTGTATGGCGGGAAATGTGCCGGTGGCTGCCCCGTGCACCACTCTGTATCCCTACGACCTGACCCGAGGAGGGACTTACTACGACTTTCTCGGACACACCGATGTCAAGGAGCTGGCGTTCTACGCCGAAGATCAACTCACTCTGGGCAACTGGCTGTTCAACCTCGGGATTCGTGGCGATATCTACAACGGTCTCTCCGATGCCAGCCAGGCCGAGCCGCGCCTGGGAGGATCCTACAAGATCAGCAGGACCAATACGGTGTTGCGGGCTTCCTACGCGCGCACTCTGGAAACGCCCTTCAACGAAAACCTGGTGCTCGCCAGCCGCGGATGCCTGAATTCGGTTGTGAATCCCCTGCTGCTGTGCCAGGCCGGAGATTCAGGCGCGCTGTCGCCGGGCTACCGCAACGAATATCACGCCGGGCTCCAGCAGGTGGCCGGACGCCACTTTGTAGTGAGTGGGGAGTACATCTGGAAGTACACCAACAACGCCTACGACTTCAGCGTGCTCGGCAATACTCCCATTACTTTTCCCATCGAATGGCATAACTCGAAGATCCCTGGATTCGCCTTGCGCGCCAATATAACCCCGGTGAAGGGATTCAGCGGCTATGTCGTCATGTCATCGGTGGCGGCGCGATTCTTCCCGCCCCAGGTCGGCGGCGCCGGCGCCACGGTTGGGCAAACCGGTCTCCCGTTCCGCATCGACCACGATGAGAAGTACAACGAGACCACCCATTTTCAGTACCAGATCCCTGGCAAGCACAGCCCGTGGTACAGCCTCAACTGGAGGTTCGACTCGGGCGAGGTAGCCGGATCGGTTCCCTGCTACAACCCGCTCAGCAACGATCCCAACAGCGCCTGCGCGGCGACATCGACCACGCTGAACGGGCAGCCGGCCGTCGACCTGAGCAACCTCGATGCTGATGAAGAGTTCGAAGCCGGACTCGAGTGCAACGGCGTTCGCGCCACGCTGGGTCACCCTCTGCCATCGGTTTGCCCCGCATCGCAGTACTCGTCGACTCTGGTCAGCATTCCCGCTCCGCTAACAGGAAATAACGACCACAACCCGCCCCGCATTCAAACGCGAAGCCTGCTCGACATGGCCCTGGGCGAGGATAATCTGTTCCATGGCGATCGCTATAAGTGGAGCGCGCAGTTGACGGCGATTAACGTAACCGACAAGTACGCGCTGTATAACTTCCTCTCAACCTTCAGCGGGACACACTATGTCACACCGCGGACAGTGACTGGGCAAATTGCGCTGCACTTCTAGGAGCGGGCGGTTCGTTGTGTATTCACAGTCAAGGCGGAGGCAACCCTCACCGCTCTAGTGGAAGGCCCCCAGCAGGTAGCACACGAGCAGGATCACCAGCACAGTCCCGAGGCCTATGCCGCCGCCCCCGCGATAGCCCCAGCGGCTGTAACCGAAATATCCGCCGCCCAGACCGAAAATCAGCACCAAAACGATAATGAGTATAAGCATTGCAGCCTTTCTTTCCAGGTTAAACCCCGCGGTTATGCGACAGCTTTGATTTCGCCGGGCGTCTTTACCTCGACGAGTTCATCGAAGAGCGAGCGGTACTGGATCATTGCAGTTCGCAGGTCCTCCGTGCTTGCTTCATCTCGACCCAGCCGCACCGCCACGCCGTGCGCGGAGCGGTAGTTTTCCACCAGGCTCGGATGGTTGACGGAGATATCGGCAGCGCGCTGATCGAATTCCGCCACTGGATAGCCGCGCGCCTTCAGCAGCGATGAGACCAACTCATCGGCTTCGGTAACAGCGCTCTTCGGGTGATCGACAAAGCGCGACTGCACCGCTTGCCAGTCCGCTATAAAGCGCTCCCGTTCCGCAGTATTCAGCTCGTGGATCTTCAGCCCTTCCACCCGCGTCTCGCGATCCGCCAGTTTCGCTTCGGCCTTGCGTCCCGATCCATGCGTCAGCACAGCCCGGTCGTATTCGCCCCCAAAGCGGGCGCGCAGATCTGCGGTGGTCTTTCTGCGCTTTCGCAAATACAGCGCAACGGCAACCACGATGATCAGAACGATCGCAATCGCGCCTGCGATCAGTCTGGGATTCGTCAGTTCAGGATTCATTGCACCCTCCTGGGCGTTGAATGCCGGCGACGGAGAGGGTCGGGTTTGAGAGGTCTCCCCGCCTGGCCAGGACACTCAACCTAACGAGTATCGAACAGAGAGGTTTGTTAAAGCTGGTCAGAACCGCTCAGTAAAAAATCCTGAGTTGGCCCGAACTGAGCAAAATTGCTCAGTATGCCGAAGCCTCCTGAAGGATGATGGGCTTACCCCCAAGGGATCCCAGAAGGCTTCGGAGAGAGGCGCACGATGTCCAATCCCAAAGCGAAAATCCTCATCGTCGACGATGAAGCACCGATGCGGCTTGCTCTTTCAACCATCCTGGAGGAATTCAAATACCGCGTGCAGACCGCTGACGATGGCTTTTCAGCGTTAGCCGAAATTCGGAACAGGGTTCCGGATGTCCTGATTTCCGATCTCCACATGCCGCGTATGTCCGGTTTCGAATTGTTGTCGGTGGTCCGTCGCCGGTTTCCAGCGATTCAGGTGATCGCGATGAGTGGCGCATATACCAGCGATGGCGTCCCGCCGGGTGTTGCCGCCGACGCGTTCTATCAAAAAGGAACCCATCCGGGCCTGTTATTCCGCGTTCTGAAGGCAATGTTGCAATCAAAATGGCTGTCGCCGCCTGGACGTCCCAACTCGACCCAGCCCATCTGGATTGCTCAAAACGAGCACGACCCTGCCGGAGAAGAGTGCGTCATGGTTGCCTGCACGGAGTGCCTCAGGACCTTCCCCCAGATGCTCGGCAAAGGCCTCGACGGAATCCAGCAAGCCAACTGCGTCTATTGCTCCAGTCCAGTCCAGTATGCAATTGTCCAGCCGGCACATCTGGTGTCGCCGGCACCTTTTCAGAGGAAGTCTGGCGCTGGATCGTTCGCTCCTCGGAGGACATCCGATCTCTACTTTTAAACGCCGAGTGTCTGGCAGAAAGGGCTTAGCGCGTGTTGGGGCAAGCAATTGACGGAATTGCATTTGCCATACGTCCGCAACCAGATCGAACTGCAGCCGTGGTTCGCTCCTGCGATTCGATCTATAATGGTCGTGAGTTCCCCACGTTCACCGTGAGCCGGACGCGCTCCCGAGACTTCGTTGTACAGCCCATCGGTGCCCCGCGCCCGGAAAGGGGTCATCTATGATTGGCGTTCAGAGAATCCCCTTCGATGTCGAAGCCTTTCTCGCAAGTGCCGGTCTGGGACGGAAAATCGTACAACTACAGGCAAAGCAGGTCATCTTCTCCCAGGGAGATCCCGCCGACTCGATTTTTTATCTTCAGGAGGGCCGCGCAAAACTCACCGTAGTTTCAACCAGCGGCAAGGAAGCTACCGTCACGCTTCTCTCTGGCGGCGATTTCGTGGGAGAGGAGTCACTCGCTGCGGTTGCCGGGCTCCGCATGGCCACCGCTACCGCCATCACGAACTGTACCGCGCTCAAAATCGAGCGTGAGGAAATGGTCCGTGTGATGCATGAGGAAAATACCTTCTCCGATCGGTTTCTGTCATTTCTGCTGGCGCGAAGCATGCGAATCCAGGCCGACCTGGTAGACCAGCTTTTTAACTCGAGCGAAAAGCGCCTCGCGAGAATCCTCCTGCTCATGGCCGAATTCGGTCAGACCGATCACCCCGTCTCGCTGATTCCCAAAATCTCGCAGGAAACTCTGGCGGAGATGGTCGGCACCACCCGATCCCGCGTCAGCTTCTTCATGAATCGCTTCCGTAAACTTGGGTTTATTCAGTACAACGGAGGCATCCATGTTCACAAATCACTGCTGAATGTGGTGTTGCTCGATCAATTGCCAGACCATAACGCTGAGAAGCCCGACATCCTTCCTGTCCCGTGAGCTGACCGGCGCGCGGCTCAGGGACCGGTCCATCAGGCGTTAGCCTGACCTGGTTCCAGAGGCGGCCCTATTTTCGTCAAGACCAGAACCTCCAGCAGCGTGGCCGTGTGGCGAACGTTTCCGGAAATGGTGATGAGCGCATCGAACACGACCGGATGTTCTTCCGCCAGCGTGCCGAGACGATCGCTGATGAGATGGAGCTTCTGAGCTTCGTGCAGAATTGCAGACGAAGGCATTGCATCCCCGATTTCCTGAGAGCCTAAGAAGAGGAGAACTTCAGGTGGGCTGACTTAGTTCAGGAAGCCTGAAAGAGGGGTCGCGGGCAATGTCAGGACCAACCTCCCCGCGATTACCGCTAATACGATCATACAGGGCGGCCACGTCCTCGTTTCGCTTCCATCGCGCCTGAGTTCTCCCGGGGGCACGCACGGGAGACATAACGCAGAACCGAGGGAGGATTCATGAAATTCAGCATTGTGGCGACGCTCGCAGCATGGTGGGGAGTGACAGACTCCCTACAACTCGCGCAGCGAGACGGCCACGGGTCGCAGTGCCGCGCGCACGGCGGGTAACAAGCCGCCGAGAACGCCCATGGCCAGCGCGAAAACCACACCCATCACGAGCAGGTTGAAGGTGATCCTGAAGGCGAAGGCTATGCTCGAGAAGGTCGAGAAATTCATGGTCTGCGTGGTCATGCCGTTCAGCGGAAGCACGACCAGGCAGCCGATAACGCCAGCGATGAACGAAATCAGCAGCGCCTCAAACAGGAAGGAGAGGATGACGTTCCAGCTGGAGAAACCCAGCGCACGCATGGTGGCAATCTCCCGTCCCCGTTCGGCAACCGCCGAGTACATCGTGTTGAGGGCGCCGAATATCGCGCCGATCGCCATGACGGCAGCGACCAGGCCGCCCAGGATGGTGATCAGCGATGTCATGGCCGAGGATTGCTTCGCGTAGTAATCCACTTCGCGCTCGACTTCCAGATTCAATTGCGGATCAGAAGTAATGGAATCCCTGAATTGGTCGAAGGCCGCGGCAGAAGTGAGGCGAACGGTGGCCGATTGAAAGATGTTTTCCGGGCGCTTGAGCACCTCGTTCAGGATGCGCGAGTCGCACCATACTTCGGAATCGAATGACGATCCCCCCGCGTCGAACACACCCACCACCTTCCAGTGCCCACCGCCGAAGTCGACCGTGTTGCCGACGGTGAGGCCCTCGTAGGTCTTCGACGCGTTCCTGCCGACCACGAGCTCGTCGAGGCCGGAATGGAACATTCGCCCCTGAACGACCTTCACGAATTTGCGGATTTCGAGCACGTTGGGCGAAACGCCGCGAACCTCAACATTTGCGTCTGTGCCGGTGCTGATCAGCGGTATGGGAATGACGCCGACGACTTCCTGCGTGACCAGGGGCTGGCCCGCCGCGTCGCGTGCCACGCCCGGCTTATCCTGGACCAGCTTCACGGAATCCAGAGTGATGCCGCCCATCATTTCCGTCGTCGAGCCGGCACGCATCACCAGCGCATCGTCGGGCGACCCTGAGGCCACCAGTGTGGCCCGGAAGCCGTGCGCCAGCGAAAGCATGGCCACGAAAACGCCGACCGTTCCGGCAATACCCAGAATGGCCACGATCGTGGAGGTCCAGCGCGCTCGAATACTGCGGAAGTTATAGGAGATCGGCACGTTTCCGATCAGTGGCGCCAGCAATCCAGCAAGGATCCCGCCCACGATGATCAGGACGAGGAGCAGGGCAGCAATGGCTGCCGCCGTAATCACGACACCGAAAATGAGCTTTGCCACCATGGTCAGACCCTCCGGAGGGCAGTCACCACGCGCATGCGCATCGCGCCCCAGGCGGGAAGAATTCCGCTGGCGAAGCCAACCAGCAGCGCGGCGATCACACCGTACACCAGCGTTTTGGGTGTCACCAGGAGCGGAGGCAACAGGCCCGCCATCGCGCGGCTCAGTTGCGGAATAGCGACCAGCGCAAGCAGCAGGCCCACACAGCCGGCAAGCGCAATCGCCATCGACTCGCCCAGGATGAATCCGAGGACGGCGCGATCCGGGAACCCGATGGCCTTGAGTACACCGAGCTCATTGGTTCGCTCGCGCACGGAAATAGCCATTGTGTTTCCGGTGACCAGCAGGAGCGTGAAGAAGACGACGGTCCCGATCGAAACAATCAGGAATTTGATGTTTCCGAATTGCTTCACCCATCCCTGAGCAAAGGCGGATTCCGTCTCGGTCTTTGTTTCGTAGGGCGAATTCAGATACGCGTTGTCGATGGCTTTTGCGATGCGGGGCGCATCGTCGGGGTTCGCGATGCGAATCGTGTACCAGCCAACCTGGCCCTTGAAACTGTCGGGTACGCTCTCTTTGAAGTATTCCCACTGGAACCAGAATTGGGTCTGATCGTCTTCCTGCTTCGCGCCGTGGTAAACGCCGTCGATATTGAACTCGAACGGCTTCCCCGCCAGCCCGTAAATAGTCGTAGTGATGGGAATGCGGTCGCCGATCTTCCAGCCGAAGCGCTTCATGGTGTCGGCCCCAACAATCGCGCCCTGGCGGTCTTTCAGAAATGTATTCCATTGATCGTCGGAAACAATGAGCTCGGGAAAAACCTGGCGCTGGTTTTCCGGGTCGATCACGAATTGCGGGAAAAAGTTTTTGGGATCCTGATAGGTCCCGCCGAACCAGTTATCGTGCGTGATGTACCTGACCCCCGGAATGCGCAGGATTTCATCCCTATAGGACAACGGAACGGTGTTGATGATGGAAGTGCGATTGATGGTGACCAGACGATTCGCGCTCACCACATCCGCTCCGCGGCTGAACGCATCGTTCACCACTCCCAGCAGCGCAAACAGAAACAGAGCCACAGCGAACGAACCGATGGTGAGAACCAGCCGAGCCTTTTTGCGCAACAGATTGGCCAGGATCAGTCTGCCGAATTTCATGAGCCGCCTCCCGCGACCACACCTTGCCGCCCTCCGGCTTCAACCAGCACGCCCTTGTCGAGATGCAGCGTGGTATTGGCCTGGCGCGCGACCAGCGGGTCGTGCGTCACCATCAGCACGGTCTTCCCGTACTCCTGCACCAGCCGCTTGATCAGGTCCATCACGTCATCGGCGCTTTTGCGGTCCAGGTCACCCGTGGGCTCGTCGCACAGCAGGAAGGTGGGGTCGGCGACGATGGCCCGGGCAATGGCCACACGCTGTTCCTGCCCGCCGGAGAGCTGGCGCGGAAAGTGGCCCATGCGGTCGCCCAAACCGACGACGGAAAGGGCGGTTTCAACGTGCTTGCGGCGTTCGGCCTTCGAAAGTTTGGTCAGCAGCAAGGGCAATTCGACGTTCTGGAACGCGGTGAGCACGGGGATGAGGTTGTACATCTGGAAAATGAGACCGACGTGGCGCCCGCGCCAGTCGGTCAGCTTGCCGCGCGACATGTGCGTGATCTCGTCGCCGCCCACGCTGATGGTGCCGCGCGTGGGAACGTCGAGGCCCCCCAGCAGGTTCAGCAAAGTGGTCTTGCCCGAGCCGCTTGGCCCCATGAAGGCCACGAAATCGCCCTTATCGACGTCAAGATTCAACCCCTGCAGGACGTCGATGTCTTCGCTGCCGCGGCGGTAGGTTTTGTCCAGGCCGCGCACCTGAATCAGACTGCCGGCTGCCCCATTGCCCTCCACGCGTACCATGATCAACGCTCCTTGATTTCCGCCATCTGAATCGGATCGCTGCACTAGCGTTTGATCGCTACTGCCTCGCCATCTTTCAGGTTGGCTGGCCCCGCAACTACCACTGTGTCTCCGGGGGTGAGCCCGGCCAGGATCTGCGTTTGCGCGCCATTGGCTGTGCCGACCTTCACGGCATGGCGCTCGACGTGATCGCCTTTCACCAGGAAAACGATCTTCTGCCCGCCATCGTCACGAACCGCGTTCTGCGGGACCATGAGGGCCGCCGGGGTTTTTGCCGCCGGCTTCTCTTCCCCGAGGAACGTGACTTTCACGCCCATGTCGGGCAGAATGCGCGCATCCAGCTTGTCGAAGGCAATTCGCACTTCGACCGTCGCCTTTTGGCGATCGGCCGTGGGAATGATGGTGCGTACGCGGCACGGAATCTGCCAGTCCGGATAGGCATCCAGAACGGCGGTCACCTCCTGGCCAGGTTTAACCCGTGCGATGTAATTTTCGTTGACGTCCACTTCGATTTCATTCGAGGCCATATCGACGATGGTCGCGATTCCCGTGCGCGTAAACCCGCCGCCGGCCGAAATCGGCGACACCATTTCTCCCACCTGCGCGTCCTTGGAAACGATAATTCCATCGAACGGAGCGCTGATGACGCAATTATCCACCGCCTGTTGCGCCTCTTTCGTGCGTGCATCCGCCGCCAGCACCTGGGCCTGCGCGTAGCCGATCTTCGCCCGCAGGCTGTTCTCGGTCATCGTCGCATTGTCGAGCTGCTCCTGCGTCTGGATACCTGCCGTCCTCAATTCCTGGGCGCGATGCAGCTCGATCTGCGCGTTCTTCAATTGCACCTGCAGGTCGAGAATGTTGGCCTGCGCGGCATTTCGATCGGCTTGCGCAGAAGCCAACGCCCTCTGCGCATCGGAATCGTCGAGGGTGGCCAGCACAAATCCCTGGTGCACGTGCATGCCTTCGGTAAAAAACACACCCGTGACGCGCCCGGTGATCTTCGCCGCTACCGTGGCGCGCCGTTGCGGCGTGACATAGCCGCTGGCGTTGAGCAGCGCCCGTGGCCCGGTGTCCGCAGCGTCCGCCGTGGCGACTTGCACCGACGGCGTCTGATGCACGTACGCGTAGACGCCGCCCACGATCAGCAGCGAGACGACCAGGACGGAAAAAACAATCGCGATGACCTTTCCGGCGTTTCGGGAGCCGCGCTTGTGAGCTTCGATGCGCAGCCCTCCGAGGTCCTGCTTTACAGGTGCTTCAGGCATAGTCGGCCCAGTCGTTTACGCTGGTCCTCCCGTATTTGTTCTGTTTGGCGACAACATAAGATTACACCGCAAGGTTTACCGAACGATGTGAGCGAAGAAAAGGGAATGCTGCACGCTTCTCCAGATTCGTTAAGCGTGGGATGGGTACCACTTGCGTTTGCCGTCGTCGGAAGCGCGTCGCCACGCTCCGATAAGTATCGAAATGTCGGCTTCTCGCAACCTTACAGTGATCCCGATGCTGTTCTGGCCGAATCACCGGCTAACCGGAAGTTACCATCCCGTAAATAGCAGACACGGCCGAACACCTGCGCGGTCACAAGGCCCGTCGTCAATCTGCGACTCCGGCCCGAATCGCTCATGGGGCTTCAGTTGATCCTGCCGGGCTGATTAGTATCGGGATATCGGCTTGTGTTGACTCACCGCCAGCGCTACGAAATCTCGTTTAGCAACAAATCGCCAAGTCGCAGATCGATGCAGCCGCGAAAAAGAAGGGTAAGCGGTTTCCTTAATCCACACTTTGAGGAACGGCCGGATCGAGGAGATCCGGCCCCTGATTTGGTGGGGTTTATTATCGACCGGAGCGAAAACGCCGGATATTAGATGAGCGGATCGAGCACACCTTGCCTTGGCACACGGTGCGAAGAGGCTCAGGCCTGCAAGCGCTAAGGCTGAATCTGCCAGTCGGTGGTGGGGGTGTAGGGACTGCCGCTGCTCCCGATCGTGCTCCCATTCATCAGCCAGATGTAGACCTCCCCAGTGCTGGTGTTGTGCCACAGGATGTCAGCCCTGCCGCTCCCGTCGTAATCACCAGTGCCCTGAATGACCCAGGTCGAGTCGGCGAGCGTGTAGGGGCTCCCGCTGCTCGCGATTGCTGTCCCGTTCATCAGCCAGATAAAGACCTCCCCGGAGTTCGTGTTGCGCCAAAGGACGTCGCTCTTGCCGTCGCCATCGAAATCGCCCACCCCCTGAATGTTCCAGGTTAAGTCGGCGAGAGTGTAGGGACTCCCGCTGCTCTTGATCGTGGTCCCGTTTATCAGCCAGACGTAAACCTGCCCCGTGGTGGTATTCCGCCACAGGATGTCGGCTTTGCCGTCGCCGTCGAAATCGCCAACCCCCTGAATGACCCAGGTCGAGTCGGCGAGCGTGTACGGAGACCCGCTGCTCTTGATCGTGGTCCCGTTCATCAGCCAGATGTAAACCTGCCCCGTGGTAGTGTTGCGCCACAGGATGTCGCTCTTGCCGTCACCGTCGAAATCGCCGGTGCCCTGAATGACCCAGTCCGAGGTGAGGGTGTAAGGAGATCCGCTGCTCTTGATGGCGGTTCCGTTCATCAGCCAGATGTAGACCTCCCCGCTGTTCGTGTTGCGCCACAGGATGTCACTCTTGCCGTCGCCGTCGAAATCGCCCGTGCCCTGAATGACCCAGTCTGAGGTGGGGGTGGAGGGAGACCCGCTGCTGGCGATGGTGGTCCCATTCATGAGCCACTCATAAACCTGCTGCGAGGTGCTGTTGCGCCAAAGGATGTCGCTCCTGCAGTCGCCATTGAAGTCTTCGACCGCCGCAAACACCGCCGGATTCGGATTGGGATTCGGGTTCGAAGTAGAACACGACCCGATGGCCTGAACCACCGTCACCGGCGCTGTGCCGGTGTTCGTGAGGTAATTGGTGTCGCCTGAGTAAGTGGCAGTCAGCGTGTCGCTGCCCACGGCCAGGCTTCCTGCGGGAATGGTGATCATCGCCGAGCCCGAGCTCAGGGCCGTCGCTCCCGAACTATAAGTGCCGCTGCTGAGCGTCACGGTTCCGGTCGGAGTGGCCCCGGTGCCGCTCACCGTAACAGTTACTGGATCAGACTGTTTCGAGTTGATACTCGACTCGCTCGGACTCACCGTTACCGTCGGCGTGAGCTTCGAGGCCGTTGGGTTGACCGTTACCATCGCCTTTGTCGAACTGCTGTTGTAGCTTGCCGTCACGGTTACAGTGGCGGATGTCGATACGGTGCCTGCGTCGTTCATGAACGAAACTGAGGTCTGCGTAGCCGGCACCGTGTAACTGGCCGGTACCGGGAAGGCGCCGGTATTGTTCGAACTCAGCAGGACAACCGCTCCTCCGCTCGGAGCCGGTTCGCTCAGCGTGATGGTGATCGTCGTACTGGCTCCGCTGCTCACCGTGGAGGGCGCAATGCCCAGGCTGCTGACCGTCGTGAAATTGTCAAGAAACACACCGACGTCGAGCGATCCCAGACCCGTAACCTCGTCGTATCCGGTCGTGACCAGGTAGCCGGCCTGTCCGCCCGAGAGTCCCGATGGCCCAGGAATGCTGTTATTGCACATGCTGGGTGTGTTGACGCTGCAGGGGGAGACGCCGCTCGATGCAACGGTCACGTCGTGGAACGCCGAGGGCACGATCGCAGCCAGAGGGTAGATTTCAGGATTCAGGTTTCCCTGGGCGCTTCCGAGCTTCTGATCCAGCAACGCTGCCACACCCGCCATTCCCGGCGCGGCTGCGGACGTCCCGGAGAAAATCGAGAAATAGTAACCTTCGTCGGTGTTCACACAAGCGCCTCCACCGGCGGCGAAACATCCAAAATACCCATCGTGGTTTGAAGCCGAAAAGGCAACGTCCGGCGAGTAACGTCCCGCTCTGGCTGACGGCACGCCCGTGCCGGTTTGCCAGCTGGGAGTCGCGATATAGGCGCTCACCCCGCCCCCCGAAGCAGCTACCGTGCTGGTAGAGCCATTCCATGATTCGTTCCATGCGCCTTCTGGAATATAGCCGAGCGCAGCCCCGGTCGAGCTATTCCAGTAAGCCGAGTAGTCGCTGGCATCGTTGAATTCCGTCCCGCCCACGCACGTTGCGTAGCTCGAGGCACAGATAAAGTTGATGCTGTTGGGTGAAGGGTCAGTAGGCGGAGTTGTAAAAGCCTGGTCGCATCCGGAAGCTCCGGAATCGCCCGACGAAACAAAAACTGAAATCCCCTCGGCCACGGCCGTCTGAAAAAGCGTGTCCCAGTAGGTAACCGCGCTTGAGCCGCCGGACTGCCCCTCGCAGCCGCCCCAGCTGATGCTCATCACCTGCGCTGGAACCGGTGTTGTATGCACAAGGTACTGCGCATCATCGTCGATCCCGCCGCTGGCGCCGCTCGCCACAATCAGCAGAATGGACGAACCAGGAGCGACACTGCCCACGCGCTGAACATCCAGAGTCGCTTCGTCCTGGGAATACGGGGAGGTGCAACACGTGGTTGACGCCGGTCCGGGGTCCACACCCCCATAGGCTGTGGGAATAATCTCGGTGGGATCGGCAAACGTCGTGCCGGTTAAGTTCCGGAAGTTCGCAAAATCGGCAAAATCGGTTCTCGATTCGGCAAGGATCCCCACCGTTACGCCTGCTCCCGTGAGGCTGGAAGGAACGTCGTAAATCGTATTGAAATCCGAAGGCCCCATATAGAAGCTCGATCCGCCTCCGTCTTCCGGCGAAGCCGACTTCACCACCCGCACATGATCAAGAGGTTCCACCTCAATCGTGAACAGGCCTCGAATGGCCTTGATTGCAGGAGCCACTGCCTGCGGAATCAGAGGATCGCTGGTGACCGACATACGCTGCTCACCGTTCACGTTGTAGTAGTGCAGCTCGGTCTGAAACGCCCGTCCCACGTCCGTCGCGGCGCCGCCAAAGCCAATAAAAACGCCGCTTGGCGCGACCCAGTTCACGTGCAGCCCCTCCGTTTGGAGCCACTTGCTGATGGTCTCAATGTCCTGCTGGGCAAGTCCGAAACGTTGGCCGACCTCGACCGGAGTCAGCCAGTGGTGGTAGTTCGGCGAGGCGGGATTCTGCTGCTCGGCCAGGAATTGCTGAAAAGCGGCTTCCTGTTGCGGCGACCGCGCCAGCACCAGGGTTAAGTTATTCAGCGCCAAATCCGCCGGGACTGCCCCCACGCTGTTCGACGGATTCGCCCATAAAGGATGATGATCGCGCAGCGCCTGGACACGAGTGGTATCAACCTCGCCAGCGATCACGCCAGGGGTTTGCGCGGAGGCCACCGCGGCCGTCGAGAATACCCCGAGCAGCGCCAACAAGAACTTCGCTGACTTTGCACTCCCGGCGCAATATCGTTCTCCGGCTGATCCTGATTGGCGCATAACGATGGTCCTCGTTCCTTGTTTAGGAATGCCTGATCGGTTGAGTTCCCGGGGGAAGGACAAGATGATCCCACCGGTAACTGCGCAAAGCGAGCAGAAAATGGATCACTCCCGCGAGAGCTACTGTGGAAATTGTCGCGATGGCACCTTAAAGGTCGTGCAGCCGACAGCCAGGGCAGTTCAGAAAGGCGTCCGAATCAACTACCGATTGGGGATACCGGCAGCACAGTCCGGGCACCGGAATAAAGAAGCCGGGCGTCCGCGCCTCTGTCGAGCGCAAACCGATTGCGAATCGCGTGAACCGAAAAGAAGGAACGGAAGCTGGCCAACAGTGTCCGGAGAGGAACGACAAAATGTCAAGTGAATTTGTTCCGCAGCCGGCTGGTGCTGCCGAATCGTGGCCCTTTTCATCACCCAGATGTATACCTGCTCCGAGTCGCTGTTCCGCCACAGGCTGTCGGCCATTGGCCACTGTCTTCCGGCTTCCCGTTCACTGCTTTTCACATACGCTCCTTTCGCTAAAGCAAAGCCCAGCCGCAAGGCTGGGCTTCAGGAATCTGACCGGGGCCGTCATGAGCCAAACGCCCAGCTTTGCGGCTGGAACGGTGCCGATTCGCCCGGCTCAGTCGACCTGGTGAAGCTAAGGTTGAATTTGCCAGACAGCGGCGAAGCTGCCGGGGCTCTGATCGATCGCCTTATGGCTGAATCTGCCAGTCGGTGGTGGGGGTGTAGGGACTGCCGCTGCTCCCGATCGTGGTCCCGTTCATCAGCCAGATGTAGACCTCCCCGGTGCTGCTGTTATGCCACAGGATGCCAGCCCTGCCGCTGCCGTCGTAATCACCGGTGCCCTGAATGACCCAGGTCGAGTCGGCGAGAGTGTAGGGACTCCCGCTGCTCTTGATCGTGGTCCCGTCCATCAGCCAGATAAAGACCTCCCCGGTGTTCGTGTTGCGCCAAAGGACGTCGCTCTTGCCATCGCCATCGAAATCGCCCACCCCCTGAATGACCCAGGTTGAGTCGGCGAGAGTGTAGGGACTCCCGCTGCTCTTGATCGTGGTCCCGTTTATCAGCCAGACGTAAACCTGCCCCGTGGTGGTATTCCGCCACAGGATATCGGCTTTGCCGTCGCCGTCGAAATCGCCAACCCCCTGAATGACCCAGGTCGAGTCGGCGAGCGTGTAGGGAGACCCGCTGCTCTTGATCGTGGTCCCGTTCATCAGCCAGATGTAAACCTGCCCGGTGGTAGTGTTGCGCCACAGGATGTCGCTCTTGCCATCGCCGTCGAAATCGCCGGTGCCCTGAATGACCCAGTCCGAGCTGAGGGTGTAGGGAGATCCGCTGCTCTTGATGGCGGTTCCGTTCATCAGCCAGATGTAGACCTCGCCGGTGGTGGTGTTGCGCCACAGGATGTCACTCTTGCCGTCGCCGTCGAAATCGCCCGTGCCCTGAATGACCCAGTCTGAGGTGGGGGTGGAGGGAGACCCGCTGCTGGCGATGGTGGTCCCATTCATGAGCCACTCATAAACCTGCTGCGAGGTGCTGTTGCGCCAAAGGATGTCGCTCTTGCAGTCGCCATTGAAGTCTTCGACCGCGGCGAACACCGCCGGATTGGGATTGGGATTGAGGTTCGAGGTCGTGCAGAAAGCTGCAGGCACTCCATAGCCGACTGCGGCGAGAATGTTGACCTCCGATCCACCGTCATTCAGGATCGTGAGGCCTCCATCCGCACCCGGACAGCCATACGCATCCTGAATGGCCTCGTTCGAGGAGCACGGAGAAAGCTCAGCGTAGTCGGCGTAGTCGGCGCCATTATCCAACGTGTTGTAGTACTTTGCAGTTCCCCCCGTCCCGACGACGCCGTCTGTAGAGCCTCCGTTGTACGAGAAATAAGCGCCCGCAGTAGTGCTCAGGGAGCTATCAAGAACGAGACTTCCCGCACTGGAATAACGGTAGAGATCGACGACCGAGGGGGTGCCGGTTCCTGCTGTCTGGCCGGCGGCAGCGTCGCACCCATCGCTGAGGGGGGTGCCCTGCGTGGAAACGCAGGATGCGGTTCCCAGCACTTCGTCGGTCTCGTGTTCGACGACAGCGTAGAAATCGTAGGCGTCGTTGGGTTCGGTTCCGCCGAGATTGTCGTAGTAGAGCGTGACTCCGGAATTGGCGATGGTAATGATGCCGTCGTAGCATCCGGTGGTGCCGATGTTGCAGTTAGCTAAGGCGGTGGTGATGCCCTGAGCACCAAGCCCGGTGCCGACACCGCCGCCCTGGACTTCTGAGCTGAGGCCAAGAGCCCCGACCAGTGCGGGCTGGAGCCAAACATAGTCGGTGCCGTAAGGCGTGGCATCGTAGGTGGAAAGCGCAGACTTGGCCGAGGTCTGGATCGTGCTGGGATGTGCGATGGCGGCGTAGGCCGTTGTGTATTGGCTGTAGGTAACGAAATTGAAGTAGTACTGACTTTCTCCGAGACCCGTGCTGCCCATCTGAACGTAGATGTTGGCGTTCATGTTTGTGAACGTGTCGTTGTAATAGCCAGCCACGGTCGAGTTCAGGTAGTTGCATGTAGCGGTGTCCACCCCGGTGCCGCACGTATACACGATTCCCGAGCCGGTGTTCACCGGGCTTCCGTTGGGCTGCGCCATGGTGTGCAGTGGGGCGCGCAACTGGACCGAGCTGGGTGGGGCACTCGACGGCAGCATGATGCTGGTGTGCGGGACCAGCTGGTTCGCCTGGGCGTAGCCTGGCTCAGAGCCGCCCAACAAAAGCACCAGGGCTGCGAGCGACATGGTCAGACGGAGGACCATCTTCTGCCTGCGGGTCGATCCAGCAGAGGGAATCAGGCAGATTGCCAGGGCACGGAAAGCAGACAGACCACGCATCAGAGATCTCCTTGGGACAAACCTCGCCGCTCGAGGCGGCATGTTGCGGCGTCAACCGGTTGCTCGAAATGGCTTGGGATTGGTATGTAGTCTTAAGTGCGTTCGGCAGCGATGTCAAGTAATAATATTTGGTTTGATAATAATATTCGGTTTTAATGCTGTAGAACTCGATTCCATGCGCGCTGGGGTTTGCACCTGCGCGGCTCGCGCGCAAATGCCTGCAAGCTAAAAATGCGTTCTCGGGGGGAAATGTGTCTTGAACTGGCCGACTACACGCCCGGAACGTCGATGAGCGCATTTGCCTGCATGCACCCGTGTTTCGGGCGTTTCGTTACCATGCGAAGAAACTCGCGGTACGAAGGGTGATCGCTCCCCGAACGCGACACGGACGAAAGCTGCGGATCGCTTGTTGTCCTCCAACAAACGCAATTCATGGAGCGCTCCCTATGGAGAGACGTTCGCGATCTGCCAGTCGGTGGTGGGGGTGTAGGGACTGCCGCTGCTCCCGATCGTGGTCCCGTTCATCAGCCAGATGTAGACCTGCCCGGTGTTGGTGTTGTGCCACAGGATGTCAGCCCTGCCGCTCCCGTCGTAATCACCGGTGCCCTGAATGACCCAGGTCGAGTCGGCGAGAGTGTAGGGGCTCCCGCTGCTCGCGATTGCTGTCCCGTTCATCAGCCAGATGAAGACCTCCCCGGAGTTCGTGTTCCGCCACAGGATGTCGCTCTTGCCGTCGCCATCGAAATCGCCCACCCCCTGAATGACCCAGGTTGAGTCGGCGAGAGTGTAGGGAGAGCCGCTGCTCCTGATCGCGGTCCCGTTCATCAGCCACACCTCAACCTGCCCGCTGGTCGTATTGCGCCACAGGATGTCGGCGTTGCCGTCGCCATCGAAATCGCCAACCCCCTGAATGACCCAGGTCGAGTCGGCGAGCGTGTACGGAGACCCGCTGCTCTTGATCGTGGTCCCGTTCATCAGCCAGATGTAAACCTCTCCAGTGGTGGTGTTGCGCCACAGGATGTCACTCTTGCCATCGCCGTCGAAATCGCCAACTCCCTGAATGACCCAGGTCGAGTCGGCGAGGGTGTAGGGAGATCCGCTGCTCTTGATGGCGGTTCCGTTCATCAGCCAGATGTAGACCTCGCCGGTGGTGGTGTTGCGCCACAGGATGTCACTCTTGCCGTCGCCGTCGAAATCGCCTGTGCCCTGAATGACCCAGTCTGAGGTGGGGGTGGAGGGAGACCCGCTGCTGGCGATGGTGGTCCCGTTCATCAGCCACTCGTAAACCTGCTGCGAGGTGCTGTTGCGCCAAAGGATGTCGCTCCTGCAGTCGCCATTGAAGTCTTCCACCGCCGCAAACACCGCCGGATTCGGATTGGGATTGGTGTTCGCCGTCTTACAGAGGGAGACCTGCACAGCGCCAGCGTCCGTTGCTCCCGCGCTGCAGCTGGGATCAAGCGGCATGCCGCGCTGATCGGTGGTAAGGACGGTACCCGATACGGTCTCCGCATAGGGCGTGCCAGACTTGCCGGCGCAGATTACCGGGCTGTCCCCCTCGGGCAACATGGTTTGCGTGGGGCCACCGTAACTGCCCAGAGGCGACAGGTCGAGGGAGTCGCCGCCCACCACGTTACCGTTGCCATCGCCCGTCGCAGGGCAGCCGGCAGAGCTGTAGCACAGCTGCAGCGCCGTAGGATTGCCGGGAGCGCCCACGACGCTGTCGGTGACCGTCATCGTGCCGGAGTTGTTGAGCGCTCCTCCTTCGCCGATCCCGGCAATATTGTTCCAGAAGGTGCTGTCGTGGATATTGAGGGTTGCGCCGGATGTGTTGAGAATGGCCCCGCTGCCGTTCGAAGTGTTGTTGTTGACGAAGGTGGAGTCGCTGATGGTAAGGGTCATGCCGGCAAAATAGCCGCTGACGTAAATGGCGCTGCCTATATAGGCTGTGTTGTTGTAGAAGGTGCTGTTGCTGACGGTGGCCGGGCCGCCGAGGGCGTAAAGACCGGCGGCGTAAGAGCCCGAAGCAACGGAATTGTTGGAGAAGGTGGTGTTGGTGACGGAGAGCGGGCCGGTGGCAAGAACGGCACCGCCGTCATACTGCGAGTAATTGTCGGTCAGGACCATGTTGTTCAACGTCAGTGAGACACTCGTGTACGCGTAGATGCCGCCGCCAAACCCCGGATCGCAGCCGCAGCCGTTGTTGGGCCCGAAGGTCCCGCCGTTGGGGACCGGGACAACATTGCCGTTCGCCACGGTGAAGTCGTGGAACGTCGCGGTTCCTTTGAGAATCTGGAAAACCTGGTAAGCGTTCGCGCCGGAAACTGTGAGCGTATTGACCCCCGGGCCGGCAAAGGTGATGGTGTTCGCGGTGTTCGGGAAGATGGAGGGCAGGGGATCGGCCAGGGTAATGGTCCCGCTTACCGCTGTCATATCGACGATCACCGGGTTCGAATCGGCGTTGGCTGCGGTGATCGCATCACGCAGTGAGCAGCTGGCGCTGCCGGCGGCGCTGTTCGCCGGACAATTGGCCGCAGTGCCATTCAGGTTCGAGAAGCTGCCGCTGAAATCATCGCTGCTTACCTGCACATAGAAGGTGTCTGTCGCTGCGGCTGCCTTCGTCGCAGGTGCCAGGAGCAGAGGCGCAAGCCAGACGAGGTTGGCGAAAACGAAAGAGACGACGCGGGAAGAGAATAAACGGCGGCAAACAACCATAGACGACATTTCCAATAAACCTCACTGAATTTGGCTCGTGCGTGGGACTCGAATGGATACTTCTGTGCAGAAAGCCCCGTATATGACCGGCAAAACCAGGGGACGTTTAAAAAGGAACGGCACCAACACAACTACAAAGAAAATCAGGTATGTATTTCCCACGGCCAACCAAGGGAGCAGGGAGGCTTGAATACTTGCGGCGCCACCCGAAGAGGCAAGATTCCTGAATCGTGGTGTTTAAAGTAACGGGGAAAATAACCTGGGGTCAATGCCCCTTTGGAATACTCTTTCGTGGGGCTTGGGCGGAAGGTTCCGGAACGAAATTCCCGCCGAGGTGGGTTTCAAATGCCGGACGAGCGGTCGAAACATAAGAGAAGGTTTGGGCTCACTGCCAGATTGGTGCAACGAGGGAAACGCTGGAATGGGTAACACTACACTGGAGGGAATGAGCTCTGCAGTGCACCGCGCAACGAACACCGCTGGTGTTCCATGATGGCTCCGGGGCCTTTTGGAACTTCAGATTGCACTTAACCGATTTGGCTTCAGTCGACGATCGCTGGCCTCGCCAGTCGATTGGGCCTTTGTCATGCGGTTCGATTTCGTCATGCAAAAAGGGCTGAAGCCGCTCATCAAAGCGCTTAAAGCAGTTCAATACGGACAAATCGGATTTCGAATTAAATCCTGCTAAATCTGTAATTTGCAGAGGAATCAGGAAGATGCGATAAGTTGCTGGCGGAGAGGGAGGGATTCGAACCCCCGATACCCTTACGAGTATGCCTGATTTCGAGTCAGGTGCATTCAACCGGGCTCTGCCACCTCTCCGCTTGTTAACTACTTTATTTTCAATCGTTTGCTTGTTTGGGTATTTTCACTATTTTCACGCCGAACGCCCTGGTGTCCGTTCTGGTGTCCGTTCTGTCCCCGAAAATTGACCAGACGATCGACCGCCGAGGCCTGGTGTTCCGGAGCGAGATGAGAGTACCGCATGACCATCTGGAGCGTCCTGTGCCCGAGCAGTTCCGCAACCGTCCGCAGATCGACTCCGGCCATTACCAGTCTACTGGCGAAAGTGTGACGGTTACAATGCCACGATAATCGGCGACCTTCGCCTCTTCGAGAGCGGTCGAGAACCACCCGCGCGAACCTTGAAGAGCATCCCCGGTGCGAACCGAGGGAAAAACGGGCTCGGTTCCCGCCGGCTCCCGCTTTCCCTGCATATCCTTAAGGGCGCTGACGGCGACAGCGTTCAGGGGAATGCTTCGCGGATCGCCGTTCTTGGTATGCGACAGGTGTAGTTGACGGCGGTCGAAGTCTATCTGATTCCACAAGAGACCATACTGCTCTCCCATTCGCATGCCGGTATGGACCGAAAGCAGGAAATGGGGCAGAAATTCGGGAAAGCGGCGCATGATTGCAGCGTGAAGTTGCTTCTCTTCTGCTTCCGAAAGGAACCGGACGCGCCCGCCACCCTCGGTTTTGCGTCGTATCCTGGCAGCAGGATTTCGTTCGATCTTCTCATTGTCCATGCCGACGCGGAAAACGAGAGAAAAAGTCGCCTGCCAGCGATTTCGAGTAGTCGGAGCCCAGTCCCTCCCATCGGCCTGCTCGGCAAGCCAGGAGACGATTTCGCTCTTGCGAATGGAGTCGGCGGAGCGGGAACCGAAAACCGGCAATAGCTGATCGATCCGCAAGCCTAGTTCGTAGGTCTGCTTCCGGCTGTTTTCGGCGCCGCTATGCGTGAGCGCATCCTTGCATAAATCCGCGAAGCTGATTGATCTGGTGCGGAGGTTGTCCGGGAGCTTCGTGCCTTCGAGAGCTTCTCCACGGCGCTTGATCAGAAGTTTTTCGGCTAACCCGTGACTACCCGCCTTCTCGCGGCGCTTGCGGCCTTCGGCGTCGGTCCAACGAATCCACCAGATCCGACTGCCTTTCACTTTCTCAAAGATGCCCGCTGGGGCGCGACTTCGCGCTTCGCCATGACGATTCAATTCCTTCAGCCCTGATTGTATCTTGTCGGACACGTTATCGAACAAGTCAGGTGCATTTAAGAAATCATCGGTCATCGCGGATCAGCTTGCCATATGCTCCGGATGGTCGGCGCGAGCGAATCTGCGCACATCTTCAATCGGGATGAGAGCCCGCGTTCCAATGCGTCTTATTGATAGCCGTTGCGAGGCTACCAGGTACTCGACTGACCGCCTGCTAATCGAGAGAAGCTGCGCGGCTTCATCCTGGCTGACGAGCAACTTGTCTTTGGGCGCAACGGTGACAGATGCGGGAGCCTTCCTGGGCAGGCCATTCATAGTCGATGCCATAGAGATTCCTCAGTTTCCAGTAATCAGACCAGATCAAACCACGATCTCTTGATTGCGAGATCCAGGTGTCGAATGAATACCCGGGATCGGATATGCGGGCGGCTGATCTCCGATTCGAGCGGGCACTCTTTCAAGCGATCTTGAACAAGCTTCGAAAACTTGTCCAATGCTTTTTGGGCACCGGCCGATGCCCTGGAGGCGCCAGACTCATTTTCAAATGGTGCCTGTTCGTAACCGCGCTTCCGCTGTAAAGCACGGCGATGGAAGGACATA
>CAWBIO010000003.1:0-335898 GCA_963788905.1 uncultured Acidobacteriaceae bacterium | reverse complement strand
GATGCTTCATGCGCAGGCGTGCTCCGGGACCGGCGCCGCCTTTGCCGGTTGGGGAGCGTGGCTGCGAACCTCAAGCGCTGCTTCGAAACCGAGGGCAACCGTCGCTACCACCGGCAAAAAAAGATTCCTGAAGGGCAGGCTGTACCAGAAACCAGATCTGCCGAGCAGAATTTCGCCAGCTACTGAGATAAACAGCGAAGCATATCCAAATGCGAGCAGCGCAAGAGCGATGCGCCGGGTAAGAGCCGCATAGTACGCAGCCGGCCGTGAGTAGACCAAAACCAGACAGCCCGGCAGCACAAAAATCTGGTTGTAGATGAACGGCAACTTGAAGAGGTTGATGCTGACCGCGGTCGACAGAGCGAGGCCCGCGGCCAGGGCAAACTGCGTGGAGCGGACAGGAACACGCCGCAGCTTCCAGAGCAGCCACGCGCACCAGCCTGCAAGGACAACGGTCGCGACAAGTCCAGGCCAGTGACCGAAGATCTCCTGAAGAGGCAAAGAAGTCTCACCTTTGTATTCGCTCAGGCTGCTGACCCAGTGCCCAAACCATCCCGGCACCATGTTTTCCGCTGCGATGAGCAGCAGCGCAAGAGTGCTCGCAAAAGCGATGAGCAGGGTCCAGGCACGATGTGCGAATGACCACACCAGAAGCCAGCCAAGAAGCAGAAGAACGAGGTGAGGTTTGATGGTCGCCAGCGCCAGCAGGACTCCGGCGGGAATCTGATGACCGCGCTGCAATAGGAACAGACCGAAGAAAACGGCGATGGCAACCAGCAGCGTTGGCTGCTGCAGGCGAAGCCCCCACATCACGGGCCAACTGCACATCCCGATCACCACCGCGAGAGCCGCGTCGAGGCGCGGGAGTGCCGGATTCACAAACCGGACACACGCCCAGAAGCTCCACGCAAGCAAAGGCGGAACAAGAATCAGGAATGCGAGACACGCCTCCTGCCACGACATTCCGGCAAACGGCGAGAACAACACGATCAGATCGGCGGGATAAGAAAAGACCTGAGGGTCCACATCGTCAACCGGGGTGAGGGCGCGGCCATAGTAGCTGCGCTGAATTTCGCGCGTGATCTGTGGTGAATAAGGGTCTTTGCCCCTGAGCGCTGCCTGTGTCCCAACCCAGCGGGCAAGCAGATCGTTGTGGCTGGCGGGCATTTCACGGTTGATCACGTGAACCTGCCACAGGGGCGCGACAATGCTCACCATCAGCAGGACACCCAGGCCGATCCGGCGCAGAGCTCCGCCACGGACTAAAGACCCAGGTGGGGCGGCGACGGGCTGAGCGGGCATTTCTGATGGAGTATAGGGGTGGCAAGTCGGGTTGCGGATTCCCCATTCGGGGCAGCGCCACTCCAAAGGCACGTGAGCAGAAGGCGAAAGGGATCCATGCGTTGTTGGCCGTCCAGCCGCCGCGATTGCCCGGCGCCAGCGTTCCCGGTAAACTGGAGCTTCGGCACTCCCTGCGAGCGAGCGGCGGTGCAGATCAGGCGGGAGTGGGCCGCCACCAAAGTAGAGGGGGCCCAAAAGCCGCGATTTTCGACGACATCCCTTTGAGCGGGTTCGTCTTTTTGGAGAAGACATGGCACAGGTTTGCGACATTTGCGGCAAGGGTCCGCAGTTCGGCAACAACATCTCGCACGCGCACAACATCACCAAGCGGCGCTGGAACGTGAATCTTCACCCGGTCAAAGCCAAGGTGGGCGGCGGCTCCAAGCGTCTGCGCGTCTGCTCGAGCTGCCTGAAGGCAGGCAAGGTCGTTAAGGCGTAGGCGCTCCTGGTGTCAAGGTGGTCCCGCACTTCACCGCGCTGACCGCGATCCGCACACTCCATACTCTCCTCTGGGCTTTCTTTGCCGGCTGCGTTCTCGCGTTGCCTGCGGCAGCGCTGCGGAGGCGCTTTCGTCTGGGCGCCATCCTGAGCGGGACCGTGTTATTCGAGTGCGCGGTGCTGGCGCTGAATCGCGGGCGCTGTCCGCTCACCGACGTCGCGGGAAGGCTCACGGCGGAGCGGGCGGACAACTTCGACATATACCTGCCTCTCTGGCTGGCCCGCTACAACAAACTGATTTTTGGAGCGCTTTTCCTGGCGGGCGAACTGTTGCTGCTCGTGTGCTGG
Organism: uncultured Acidobacteriaceae bacterium; assembly: GCA_963788905.1. GTDB lineage: Bacteria > Acidobacteriota > Terriglobia > Terriglobales > Acidobacteriaceae > Palsa-343. Next base: position 333,771 of record CAWBIO010000003.1, on the reverse strand, counting down.
CTGGTGGCCAGCCGCAGGCGACGCTCGGCTGAGAAACAAGGCTAGAATCCGCTATCGGCTGGGCCGGATGATTCCCGTTGCCGGCGTTGTCGTGATGGCTTTGCGGATGGCAGCCTCCGTCACCGAGTCGTCAAAACGGACCTGATCCTCGCCGGTCCGGATAATTCCCAGCTTCTTCCAAAGTCCGTTGAGATCCACGGTGACGGGTGCGTTGGCCATGCGCGCGTATTGGTCTTCGAGCACGTGTGTTCCGGTTCCGGCATCGCCGGCTGCCAGAGCTTTCTCAATCGGCCAGTCCTGATCGATGGTGCCCCCCGCGGCGACGATCGCGCGCAGCGCATCTTCGAGACCTTTGGTGTTGTGGGTTTGCTCGCGGATGGTGACGTCGGCGAGCAGACAGAATTGTGCGCCGCCCCAGTACGTGCGGCCCCAGGTGTGGGTCTCGTCGAGCCCCTGGTCGCCAGGCTCGGGGTCGCCCTTCGGCATGTCGCGCACCATGTCCGCCCAAATCCTCTCCGGCTGCAGAAATCCGGCCTGAACCCGCGCGACGGGCTCAATGTAAACCGCGAGGCCTTCTTCAATCCAGTGGTGCGCGTCTTCCTGCGAGGGAAAGCCGGTGTGAACCAGCTCGTGGGTCATCATCCAGTCGTCGCTGAGGTCTTCAGCGGTGGAGTGCTGTCCGACTCCGATACGTGTGAAGGCAGGGAATCCGCCCACCCCGCCCCAGGTAGTCCCGTGCATCACGCCATGGCGATCGGGGATGGGCGTGATGAGCACTCGATCGCGCGGCACGGGAAAGTGGCCGTAATAGGTGGCAACCGAGCTGGCGGCGTTCTCGACCCACTGGATCACCTGTGCAGTGGGAAGGTCCAGATTGCCCGGCGCAAAATCCACCTGGATCGTGGAGCCAGTGATTTGAAAGCTCTGCGTTGAGGTCACCGGCGAGCGCCACGGCGGCCCGCGATGTTCGCCGTCAGGATTCTGCGAGCGAGCAACGGCGATGAGCAGCGCAGCGAAGGCGAGCGCCACAGCTGGAAATACTGCGAACAGGGTTCGGCGCTGCGCCATGCGTCAGAGAGACGAGTAAAAGGCCAGCAGGGTTTACTTCCCTTTCTCGAAATCGAGCGCCGCCGAGTTAATGCAGTAGCGCAGACCCGTCGGACGAGGCCCGTCAGGAAAGACATGCCCGAGGTGCGCCCCGCAGCGCGCGCAGTTCACTTCAATCCGTCGCATGCCAAGGGTGTTGTCCTCGTGGGATTCGACGGCCGCGGAATCGACGGGCAGATAGAAGCTCGGCCAGCCGCTGCCCGAGTCGAACTTGGTATCGGATGAGAAAAGCTCCGCGCCGCAGGCCACACATCGATACATCCCTGTGTCGTGGTTGAAGGTTAGTGGTCCGGTAAAGGGCGCTTCGGTGCCTTTCTGGCGAGTGACGTAGTACTGCTCGGGCGTCAGCTGCGCGCGCCACTCGGCGTCGGTCTTCTCAATTCTGTCTGGTTTAGTGTCCGTAGATTTGGTTTCGGCCATTTGGAAACTCTCCTTGATGATTGGAGTCAGCTGGGGTCAAACGGTTGCGATAACGTCAATTTCCACGAGCACGTCCCTGGGCAGCCGCGCGACTTCGACGGTTGAGCGCGCCGGTTTTACCACTCCCTCGGGGGCCAGAAACTTCGCGTAAACCTCGTTCATCGCGGCGAAATCATCCATGTTCTTAAGAAACACAACCGTCTTGACGACGTGAGTGAGGTCCGTTCCGGCAGCGGCCAGGATGGCTTTAATATTCTCGAGCACTCGCGCCGTCTGCTCCGCGATGCCGCCTGCGACGATCTGGCCGGTTGCGGGATCGGTCGGGATCTGCCCTGCGGTGTAGACGAGATTTCCAACCCGCACGCCCTGCGAATACGGCCCGATGGCGCCGGGCGCGTGGGGAGTGGAGACAGCAGACTTGCTGGAATCGCTCATCCCACGATTGTGCAGGGAACAGAATCAGAGTGGCAAGGATGGAGTGACAAACGTGGTGCCGGGGTTCCGGTTGAAACGGGGCCGTAACACTTTGGGTGAGTGTGCTTCCATTGGGCGGCACGATAGAATAGGGCAGTTTCTCATGAAGACCGAAGTAATTCGTCCCCTTCTCGTTTTGGCGTGGGGTTTTTGTGCGGCAGCCGCGATGCCGGCCCAGACGCCTGCTCCGCCGGCGCCTGCACCGACCCAGCAACCTTCTCAACCAGCCGCTCCGGCAACCCCGCCAGCGGCCGCGCAGCAGGCTCAGGCCGATCCCGGCCAGCCGCCCTCGGGCGACGATAATCAGTTCACCATCCGCCGCAGCGTCAACGAGGTTTACCTCGAATTCGCGGTCACCGACAAGCACGGGCACTTCATCAGAGATCTGCAGCAGAATCAGTTCGCGCTGCTCGACGATCACAAGGCGCCGGCGCAGGTCTACAGCTTTACCCAGCAGACGAACCTTCCACTGCGCGTCGGAATCCTGATCGACACCAGCACCTCGATCCGCACACGCTTCCAGTTTGAGCAGCAGGCGGCTACGGCGTTTCTGCTGGAGATTCTGCGGCCAGCCTCAGACCGGGCCTTCATCGAAGGCTTCGATGTGACGCCCGATTACCGTCAGGACTGGACCAACAGCGTCGACGCGCTGACTGCCGGCATTCAGGGCTTGCGTCCGGGCGGCGGCACCGCGCTCTATGACGCGGTGTACAGCGCCTGCCGCGACAAGCTGCTGACGGCGCGCGGGCAGGAGCCGGTGCGCAAAGCCATCGTGCTGGTAAGCGACGGCGACGACAACCAGAGCCACGCGTATCTTGAAGATGCCATCAAAGAGTGCCAGCGCGCGGAAACCATCATCTACGCCATCAGCACCAATGTAAGTCCCAGCCGCGATCGCGGCGACGACATTCTGGAGAAGATGGCCGTCGCCACCGGCGGCAAGGCATTCTTTCCCACCCGCATCGAAGACATGCCCAACAGCTTCAGCCAGATCCAGGAAGAACTGCGCAGCCAGTACGCGCTGGTCTACAAACCCGCGGACTTCGACGCCAATGGAGCGTTCCGGCCAATCTACCTTTATTGTCTCGACCGCCGCTACTCCGTTCGCGTGCGTGAGGGCTACTTCGCCCCAAAAAGCTGAAGCGGCCGAAGCCGCTCGCTGAGATTCGAAATCGATCCCGCCAACTGGTCAGGCCAAAGTTTGCGCCCGTGGCTATGGCGCATGGCCACTCTCGACAGTTACTCTCTTCCTATGTCGCGCATCTGAAGGAGCGGCATGATCGCGTGTAGAGGAGAGATGGGTGCATGACTAACGCCAGGAAAACCGCCGTTGGAGTCGTCGCTGTTCTGCTCAGCGGCCTGGCGTCGTTCGCACGGGCAGCGGCGCCGCCGGATGCCGCGAAGACGCCGGTTCTGATGGAACTGTTTACGTCGGAGGGATGCTCGAGCTGCCCGCCGGTCGATACCTGGGTAGAGCAGCTGGACCGCGCACAGCCTCTCTCTGGAGCGGAACTGATCGTCCTGAGCGAGCACGTCGACTACTGGGACCACGATGGCTGGCTCGACCCATACTCTTCGGCGCAGCTCACCGGCCGGCAGCAGGGCTATGCGCACATCCTCGGCCTGAGCGATGTGTACACGCCGCAGATCATTCTCGATGGCAACGAGGAAGTGAATCCCGGCGACGGCCAAAAAGCGAAGCAGCTGCTGGAAAAAGCCGCAGCCGTTCCAATGATCGCGATGCGCATCGATGGCGCGCAGTTCGATAAGGGGGGCCTGACGGTCCACGTTGTTGCCGATGGCGCGGCTGAGAAGCATGGCGGCGATGTTTTTCTGGCGGTTGCAATCGACAAGGCAGTGACCGATGTGCTGGCCGGAGAGAACAATGGCAAAAAGCTGACCAACATCGCGGTTGTGAAGCAGCTGGTGAAGATCGGGAAGATGCAGAAGGGCAAGCCATTCGACCTGAGCTTCTACCTCAAGCTGTGGCCCGATGCCGATCCGGCGAATATGCGGGTGATCGCCTTCGTGCAGGAATCCGGACAAGGGAAAGTGCTCGGCGCCGCAATGACGAAGGACGTCACGACGGAAAACAAAGTCGCCGCCATTAGGTAATGACATGGTATAGTCATTGTCATTACCCGTCTGAAGGCGGTATCCCATGGCCAAGGAATCTGTCTTTACCCTCAAACTGGAAACTGAACTTCGGGATTCGTTTGTCGCGGCGGCAGCAGCCGTTGATCGCTCCGCCTCCCAGCTGGTGCGCGACTTCATGCGCGACTTTGTGCAGACGCGCAAGGAAGAGCGCGAACACGACGCGTGGTTTCGCCGGGAAGTCGAGAAGGCGCTGAAGGACAAGAGGCCGGGGATACCGAATTCCCAGGTCAAACGCTATTTTGCCAGGAGGCGTGCTGAGGCAATGCGTAAAGTTGGCTGAATGTGCATCTCGAATGGTCAACCACTTCCCTTAAAGACCGTGATGAGATCCTCAGCTATATCTGGACAGATGATCCCGACGCGGCGATCAGGATCGACCCGTCGATCGAAGATCAGGCCGACGTGTTGATTCGATTCCCCAGGCGCGGCCGGGCAGGGCGCGTTTCTGGAACCCGCGAACTTGTCATCCATCGAACCCCCCATACGTGGTTGTGTACCGCGTTTCAGGACGATGCGTGAGAATCCTTCGCGTCCTTCACGGTGCGCGGCGATGGCCGGGCAGGTTCTGACCTCAATCCAGCAATGCCTCCAGCCCTGCTTCATCGATCACCTTGACGCCCAGTTCCTTCGCCTTGTCCAGCTTCGAGCCGGCATCCTCGCCTGCCACGACGTAATCTGTCTTTTTGCTGACCGAACCGGAGACGCGCCCGCCGGCGGATTCGATCCTCGCCTTCGCATCTTCGCGCGAAAGATGCGGCAGGGTGCCTGTCAGCACGAAGGTCAGGCCTTCCAGCTGCGCGGTCTTCTTTCGCTTTTCGGCCGTAAAGGTAAGGCCGGCCTTTTCGAGCCTGAGGATGAGCGCGCGGTTCTTCTCTTCATCAAAGAATTCGCGGATGGCTTCTGAAACCCGTGGCCCCACCTCATTCACGCGCTCCAGATCTTCACGCGAGGCGTTCATCAGCGTTTCCATCGATCCGAATTCCTCAGCCAGAAGTTGCGCGGTGCGCGCTCCCACAAAGCGGATGCCGAGACCAAACAGTACCCGATCGAGCGGGGCTTTTTTTGAGTTGGCGATTTCCTGAAGCAGGTTGTCGGCGGACTTCTGTCCAACGCGCTCGAGCGAGAGCAGTTTTTCGGCCGTAAGTGAGTACAGGTCGGCGATGGATTTCACCAGGCCGGTTTCGAGCAGTTGCGTCGCCAGCGATTCGCCCAGTCCCTCGATGTTCATCACCCCGCGCGAGGCGAAGTGGAGCAGGCTGCCCAGCAAGCGCGCAGGGCAATCGACGTTGACGCAGCGGTAGTCGACTTCGCCCTCGGTCTTGACGATTTCGCTGCCGCAGTCAGGGCAGTGTATGGGGAAGTGGAACTGGCGCGTGCCTCGTGGGTGCTCCTTATCTTCGACCACCTCAACAACTTTGGGAATCACGTCACCGCCGCGCTCCACCTTGACGTAGTCGCCAATCAGCAGGCCCAGGCGCTCAATTTCGTCGGCATTGTGCAGGGTGGCGCGGCTCACCGTGGTGCCGCCGATCGAAACCGGCGTCAGCACAGCCACCGGCGTCAGCTTGCCGGTCCGGCCCACCTGCACGCGAATATCTTCCACCTGCGCGATGCCCGCGCGCGCCGTGAATTTGAATGCCACGGCCCACCGCGGAGCGCGCCCCGTGTACCCCAGCCGGCGCTGGACCGCGGCTGAGTTGACCTTGATGACCACACCATCGATTTCGTAACCGAGATCGGCACGATTGGTCTCGGCTTTTGTAACAAAGGCCAGCACTTTATCGATCGTGCTCATCGCTTCGCGGTGCGGGTTCACGCGAAATCCCAGCGCTGTGAGCGCGTCGAGCGCTTCAGACTGCTCCTCGAGCAGATCCTCGCCGCTTTCGGTGAGCAGAAAGTACGCGTAGAAGTCGAGCCGCCGCTGCGCCACAATGTTGGGCTCGAGCGTTCGGATGGTTCCCGCCGCGTAATTGCGCGGATTGGCCGCCGGTTCCAGTCCCTGTGCCACCCGCTCCTCATTGGCTTTGAGAAACGCCTTCAGCGGCATGATGATTTCGCCGCGCACCTCAAACGTCCCGGGCACATGCGCCTTCTTGAGCGCGGCAGCGGGAACAGACAGCGGCACGGAGCGGATGGTGCGGACGTTGGTCGTGACATCCTCGCCAATCGTGCCGTTGCCACGCGTCAGCCCGCGCGCCAGATGCGCCGACCCGTCGGCTGCTGCGCGATACTGCAGCGCCATCGAGAGCCCGTCCATCTTGTATTCGCACACATAACCGATGTCAGCCTTCTCGCCCGCCAGCGACCGCACCCGGCGGTCCCAGTCGCGCAGCTCCTCCTCGCTGGTGACATTGTCGATAGAGAGCATGGGGCGCGAATGAGCGACCTTGGCAAAGCCCTCTTTGGGCTTGCCGCCGACCCGCTGCGTGGGCGAGTCGGGAGTGATCAGCCCGGGATGTTCTTTTTCAAGCCGCTGGAGCTCGCGCACCAGATCGTCGTACTCGGCGTCGGAGATGGCGGGTGCGTCGAGCACATAATAAAGGTGCTCGTGGTGACGGATCTTTTCCCGGAGCCCCTCGATTTTCTTCTGAACGGCTGCGTCAGACATGCTGAAGATTATGGTAGCGAAAGCCGCGGCGCGGTAAAGCACGCGCCCAGCGCTCACACACTGGGGACTTCAGCCTCCTCCCCAATCTTCTGTTCCAGCGGTCTCGTGCGCGACGATCCACCCACGCTGAGCGTGCGTTTTCCCGGAGCAACGATCCACTTCTGATCGTGCGTGGACCAGTACTGGAGCTCCCGCAGCGGAACATGCATCGTGACCGTCCTGGTTTCGCCCGAGGGAATCGTCACCCGATCGAACGCCACCAAAGCGCGCACCGGAAACTGGACACCGGCGGGAATCGTATCCGGCGCGCCCAGATAAACCTGCGGCACCTCGTCAGCCGTCATCGTGCCGCCGTTGCGGACGCGCACCGTCACATCGATCCCGCCGTCGGAAGCCCTGGCGGTTTTCAGATCAGAGTACTGGAACGTCGTGTAGCTGAGGCCATAGCCAAACGGGAAGAGCGGCTCGACGTTTTCCTTGTCGAACCAGCGATAGCCAACGTTGACGCCTTCGCTGTAGGTGGTCTTGCCATCGACGCCCTTCCGGCTGCGCTCCGGATAGCGCGGATCTGTGGCCGGGTAGTCGGTGAGTTTTTTACCCCAGGTGACGGGAAGACGTCCGGCGGGGCTCACCTTGCCCAGCAGCAGGTTGGCCGTCGACCATCCGCCCTCGTCTCCCGGCCACCACATTTCGAGAACCGCTTTGACCTTGTCGACCCAGGGCAGCGCGACCGGCTGGCTGGTATTGAGCACGACAATGGTGTTGGGATTGACAGCTGCCACGTCTTCCACGAGCTTGTCCTGATCGCCAGGCAGGCCGAAAACCGGCGTCAGCCGCGTCCACACAAACACCACCGCGGTCTTCGCGTTTTTTGCAGCGTCGATGGCCGCGTCGTGATCGGCAGCGCGCTGCTCCGGCGTATACCAGTTCAGGCGGAGCTGCACAGGCGAGCCGGAGCTGTCCGGCGCCGTGGAGATTTCGATGGCGTGTGACCCTTCACTGAGTTGAATTGCCCGGCGAACATTGTCCAGGCCATCCGGCGTGGGAACGACGTTATCCTGGTTGGCCTGCAGGATGTCACCGTGCACACCACCCTGGAACGCTCCGGTGCGCTCGACGACTTTACCGTCGATCGAGAGCTGCGCATTTGTGCCCAGCGCCTGCAGGTAGATCCAGTAATCGCCAGCGTGCGGAGGCGTCAGCGTTCCTTTCCAGGTGATCACGGAGTTGGGCGGCAGCGCGTGGCCGTTGCCGGTGGTGAAATCAATCTGCGCGTCGATCTTCTGGCCGGCATCGCCGCCCGCCCGCACCAGCCCCGGCTGCCCATCGTGGTTGAGCGCGCTGGCCGGGATCGTCGTACCCGTCATGTCGTCCGCAACCGCAAACTGCAGATGTGGATTGCCCGAAATTTTCTTCATCGCCGCCAGCGGGCCTACTTCGCGCTCGGGCAGCCCAACGCTGCGCTCTCCGTTGATCCCAATGGAATCGATCTGCCCAGCCGTAGGCCCGATCAGCACCACCGAACCCAGATCATCGGAGTGAAGAGGCAGCGCGCGGTCGTCATTCTCCAGCAGCACCGCCGCGTCTTCGCCGGTCTTCTCGATGATCTTCGCGTTGGCTTCAATATCCTGCGTCGTCACTTCGTGTTTCTGCAGGCCATCCATGTAGCCGAAGTGGACAATTTCATAGAGTACCCGGCCGGCGGCGCGCGTGATCGTTGCCTCGGTGACCGTGCCGTCCTTGAGCGCGTCTTTCATCTTCTCGGGGCTCAGCTTGGTGCCGAAATCGCCGATGTTGAAGCGCTCCGGAGCCGGCTCTTCGGGGATGTGGCCGCCGAACATCGCCATCACCCCCTCCATAGCGCGCGGCGGTGGCGGCGGCGGAACCGGTTGCAGATCGAAGAACGACGGAATCGAGAACACTGCGCCCGGCGTGGGCTCCCCCGGCATCTCCATGTCGAGGCCTGCATTAATAAAGGTGACAGCGTGAACAGCGCCCCAGTCCGAGGTGACGAATCCTTTGAAGCCGATCTGATCGCGCAGGATGGTGGTGAGCGTGTCCTTGTTGCCGCAGGCGAAGGTGCCGTTGACCCGGTTGTAGGAGCACATAATCGACGACACGCCGGCGTGTACGGCTGCGTCGAACGGGGCCACGTAGATTTCGTGCAGCGTCTGGTCGTCGACAAAGATGTTGCCGCTGTCCGAGTCATAAGCCACGTAATGCTTCACCTGCGCCATCACGTGCTGCGACTGGATGCCGCGGATTTCCGCAGCCCCCATCACCGAGGTGAGGTAAGGGTCTTCGCCAAAGGTGTTGTACCCCCGGCCGAACTCGAGGTCGCGATCGATGTTCACGAAAGGCTGCAGGCTCACGTCGATGCCCAGTGCGCGATCTTCGCGGCCAATCACCACGCCGTTTTCCTCCGCTTCCTTCGCGCTGAAGGTCGCAGCCACGCCCATCGTAGCCGTTTCGCCCTGGCTGGGATGGCGAGTCAGCACGCCTGGCGGCCCATCGGCAAAACGAAGCCCGGGAATGCCGAGCCGCGGAATGCCGGCAAGGAAGCCGGCCTGACCCTGGTAGACCGCGGGGTCCTCATGCGTGCCGTGGATCAGTGTGATCTTTTCTTCCAGCGTCATCTGGCTGAGCAGCTTGTCCACGCGCGCGTCGCCGGTGACGACCGGGACAGTTTGCGCTACCAGGCTCGCGGTGACGAGCAGTGCCGAAGCGAAGAAAAAGATCCGCCGAACTTTCATGCTTTCCCCCAGGCGATTATTAGCAACGGCAAAGTCTACAGCAACGTGGGGATGAACGGGATGGTCCGCGCCATCATCCGCCACACCTTCGTTCTGAGCGGATGGCCGGATGGGATTCGCTCGAAGCTAAGTGAGGGTTCGAGGCGTCCCGAACCGATCTCCAACAGCATTCCGCCTCCTGACGAGGCGTGGAAACGAGCGGCCATTCCGGTGGGCAAAATTGTTCCCTTCACGGAAGACCACGCGCGGACCGCCGGCAGCCTGGTCGCGCAGACCCGGTTGCTGGGTCTGTCCCTCGGGGACCGAGCGTGCCTGGCGCTGGCTCTGGAAATGAAGGCGCCGGTCTACACAGCCGATAAGATCTGGAAGAAGATCAGCCTCGGAATTCCCATCCATATTCTCCGATAAGAGTTTCTCCGGGCGCTCATGCCGGGGCGGTTCATCCCGTCATGACCTCCGTAATGCGCGAAACTCCGATTCTTCTTGAGTTAGCCCCGCGAACCTCCTAACTTTAGAGACAAGCAAAGCTCTGTCCGCCCGGCTTCCACCCCGGCCCGAACAGAGTTGAGCCGGTTGCGGGCGTCCGAGCCCGCAGGCGAAATCCCGAGCGTAGTCGAGGGACCTCGGTCCCTTTTTCATTTGCCGCAAATCCCCCCAACTCGGATAGCGGTACACGGGAGGGTAATACCTGACTTACAGTACCGAATCGCCCCAGCAGAATGAATTACTTGCCGCACACCCAGGGGGGAGGGGGTGGGGGGTGGGCTAAACTCCCACCGGAAACGGCTTCGGCGAAGCGTCGTCGAGGTTGGCCTCCGAGCGCCAGCGCTCGAAGCGTCCCTGCATCAGCGAGAGCAGACCGGTGTACCAGTAGCCCACTACAAATAAGAGAAGGAAGGGCACGGTGAAGTAATTCTCGTTGGCGCAGGCATACCAGATGCATAGCGCGAAGTAGCCGCCCACCAGTAACTCGAGGAAGGGAATCATGCCCAGGCGCTTGCGGTACTTCGAAGCGCCTTTGGACTTTTCGCCGCGCTTCTGGACGCGGTATTTCGGCGTGCGCTTAAAGGCGGACTGGATCCCGAACAGGGCTTCCATCACCGCGATGGTGTTCGTGATGGTCAGCCCGATGCCGAGCGCCATCAGAAACGGCAGATACAGGAAAGTGCGATACCAGCGGCGCGGGTAAAGCTCCTTCTGGGAGACGAGATAGAAGGAGGAAATGGAAAATGTCGAAGCCAGGAAAAGCGGGAAGTCAATGTAGAGCATCTCCCACCAACCCTGGTAGAAGCGGATGATCATGGCCGGCATCAGCAGCACCGACAGCACCACCATCAGCGGATAGCTGAGGTTGGCGGTCAGGTGGTACCAGGCTTCGATCTTGGTGCGCAGGGGAACATCGGATCGGAAGACCTGCGGCAGAATCTTTTTCGAAGTCTGGATGAGGCCTTTCGCCCAGCGCTGCTGCTGGGTCTTGAAGGCGGTCATCTCGATGGGCACTTCGGCCGGGCACTCAACGTCCTGCAGGTAGCGGAATTTCCAGCCGACGATCTGCGCGCGGTAGCTCAGGTCGGTGTCCTCGGTGAGGGTGTCGTGCTGCCATCCGCCGGCCTGGTCAATGGCGATGCGCCGCCACATGCCGGCCGTTCCGTTGAAGTTGAAGAAGACTCCAGTGCGCGCGCGCGCGCCGTGCTCGAGTACGAAGTGACCGTCGAGCAGGATGGCTTCCACCTGGGTGAGGAAGCTGTAGTCGCGGTTCAGATGCGTCCACCTGGTTTGCACCATGCCGATCTGCGGATCGGCGAAGTGATGGATCACGCTCTGAAGCCAGTTGCGCGGCGGCACAAAGTCCGCGTCAAAGATGGCGATGAATTCTCCGCTGGCAGAGTGGAGCCCTTCGTCAAGCGCGCCGGCTTTGAAGCCAACCCTGTTCGTCCGGTGCAGGTAGACGATATTGTGGCCGAGCTCGCGGTAGCGCTCGACAATCAGCTGCGCCACCTGCTGCGTCTCGTCGGTGGAGTCGTCGAGGACCTGAATCTGGAGCAGTTCGCGGGGGTACTCGATGCGGCAGACCGAGTCGATGAGGCGATCGATGACAAACTGCTCGTTAAAGATGGGCAGCTGAATGGTGACCATCGGCAGCTGGTCAAACTGCGATGGTGCGGCGTGAGTGGCGTTCCTGCGGTTGTGGTAATAAAGCCAGACCAGCGTGTACCGGTGCAGGCCATAGATGGCCAGCACGATCATCACCGCGAAGTAGGGAACCAGGAGAGCTGTATCGAAGGAAAAGAGCTGCCAGTGGTAGAGATTCTGAAACGTATGGTCGCCGTAGTGGGTGCGCAGGTAGTGGCGAAGATCGTTTTTGACAAAAAAGAGGGTGAGGTTTTGCGCGCACGAGAAAAGCAGGCCAGCCGCGATTGGGAGAGTCGTGGGCATGAAGAACCAGCGTATAGCGTATAGCGTTCAGCGTATAGGGATTAGGAAACTACTATCCTTGCAGCGCTGAGCGCTAAACGCTGAACGCCGAACGCTGAATGCTGAACGCTGGTTTACTTCCGTCCAAAGCGGTACACGATGCCGAGGTTGCCGCCCAGATTCTCCTGGAAGCTGGAGCCGTAGTTCGTGACCAGCTCGTTGGCGCCGATGCGGATGGCGAGCGCCGGGCCGAGGTTGTAGTCCGCGGCGACCCCTCCCAGGAAATTGAGGACCGTGGTGTCGCTAAAAAGGCCCACGTATTGCGGGGGCAGGCCGTTGGTACCGGTGCCGAAGTTGCCGTGGCCCACGCCGGCCAGCGCCTGAGCCGTCCAGCCCCAATGCTGGCCCTTAAAGAATCGGTACGTGGGCCCGCCCAGGAAGGTGTATTGGCTGATGCTGGGGTTATAAGCCTGGGAGATGCCGTTATTGATGTGGGTTCCCGTGTAGGCGGTGCCGTAGTAGCCGCGGAAGTCTCCGGTGATGCCCAAATCGCCGTGGATGTAGTCGGTGAGGTCCACGTGCCAGGCGGCCTCGTTCATGCGCTGGAGGCTGTTCCCGGGGGTGAAGCGCAGCGAGCCGCCCCCGAAGTCGAGCTCATATTTGTGGCTGTACGTGTCCGCGATGATCTGGCGGATACGGATCTGACGGCGGGCATTGACGCGGGCCTGCGCTTCTTTGAGAACCTGGGCGCGCTGCTGGGGCGTCGACTCCTCCTGCGTGGTCTGATCGGGGGGCTGCGACTGGTCGGGCTGCTGCTGCGTGGCCGGCTGCTGAGATTGAGCGCGAACGATGGAGGGAAGAAGAAGGACTGCGAGAAGCGGATACAGGGTGTACCCGGAGAACTTGCGAAAACGCATGAACCTGGTTGCCTCCACTGCTTTGACGAAAGAGAAGAAGAATCCTGTGTTGTATTAAATCATCTGCGGGGACCAGGCGGGCGGACGAGCAGGTGACAGGTTGCAGGTTACAGGTTCGCAGGTGAGCGGCGACTGGCACACAGCCCTCCCTGTAACCAGTCAGCTACATCCTGTCGTTCGCACCCTGTTCCCTGTACCCTGTACCCTGTCATCTGTAACCTGTCACCTGAGGTGGAGGGGAGATGCGGTTCTTGCTGGGGCTGATTCTGGGCTTGCTGGTGATTCCAGTGTGGGTGCTGGTCTATTTTCATTTTGGTCATCCGCCGGTCGCAGTGGCCGACCAGCCCTTTCCGCTGGAGAAGCAGATTGTGCATGTGCCGTTGAATACGCGGATCGACAAAGAGATGCCGGCCAGCGCGCCGATTGAAGCCAGCGCGACCAACCTCACTGCGGGCGCGCAAATCTATCGCGAGCAATGCGCGTCGTGCCACGGACTGTATGGACGGCCGTCGGATTTTGCCTCGCACATGTACCCGCGCGCGCCGCAGCTCTGGGCGCCGCACGGAAACAGCGGCGTGATCGGCGTGAACGACGATCCGGTGGGCGAGACGTACTGGAAGGTGGCCAACGGCATCCGCCTGAGCGGAATGCCCGCGTTTAATAAGGTGCTGAACGAAACACAGATGTGGCAGGTGAGCGTGCTGCTCAAAAGTGCCGGGCAGCCGATGCCCCCCGATGCGGTGAAGCTGCTGCAGACCCCGCTGGACTTCAGCGTGGGTGCGGGCGGGGCGGCAACGCCGCCTGGGACGCCGGCAGGTCATTGAAGTTACTAAGGGGCTCGACCGTACCCCTCGCTTCCCGTTCCGGGCAGCTGGTTCCTGAAAGAAGACCAATTCGACCCCATCACCGGGCGTTGTGACGCACGTCACGGAGAGGGCAGGCGCAGCGACCGTATTCTGGCTCCCATAGGCAATATAGGAGCGAAATGGTCGCAATTGCGGTATCATCGATTTTTGGGGTCGAGGCCGCGGACCAGGTCGAGGACGACATCGACCTGTCCGGAGCATGGAAGTTGAGTCTTCTGAGCGAATTGCCCATCGGGACGGTTGGCGTGGTGGAGTCGCTGGACCTGCCCGGAGAGATACAGCACCACCTGATGCACATGGGCTTCGTTCCGGAGGCGCGGGTCAAGGTAGTGCGGCGTGCGCCGGCGGGCGATCCGACGGTGTATTCGATTGACGGCTTCGAGGTCGCCCTGCGGCGGGACACCGCAAAGGCGATTCGGGTTCGGGAGTACGAAACGAAATGAGCGACTGCTGCAGCCCGGCGACGACGATCGAGGTTCCGCCACCGACAAATCTCGATCCAGGGGTTGCAGGCCGCATCCGAACGGTAGCGCTGGTGGGGCCGCCGAACTCAGGCAAATCGACGTTGTTCAACCGGCTCACCGGCTTGCGACAAAAGGTCGCGAATTATCCCGGTGTAACCGTCGAGCAGCGCATTGGTCGCCTGAACGGGATTGGGCGCCCCGATCTGATCCTGATCGACCTGCCTGGAATCTACGGGCTGGACTCCTATTCAGAAGACGCGCGCGTAGCCGTCGACGTGCTGCGCGGCGAAATGCCGGGCACGCCGATTCCCGATGCGGTGCTGCTGGTGCTGGATTCGCTGCAGCTGCGGCGGCAGTTAATGCTGGCCGCGCCGGTTCTGAGCCTGGGACTGCCGACCCTGGTTCTCCTGAACATGAGCGACCTGATGGAGTCGCGCGGCGGACGCGTAGACACCCTGGCGCTGGCCCAGGAGATGGGCGTGCCGGTGGCCAAGATCAGCGCAACCCAGGGCGTGGGGCTGGACGCGATCCAGCATTTTCTGAACCGCAAGGCCGAGCCTCTGGTCCAGGGAACAAACGGGAACGGGCAGGCGGAAACACCACTGGCCGCTTCGCGGATCGAACTCCCCGTGATGGGCAATCCCCGCTCGTACCGGCAGTGGGCGACGGGCATCAGCACGCGCACAAAATACAAGGCGCCGCTTTCAAGCGAGTGGACCAAACGCATTGACGGCATTTTGCTGCACCGGATCTGGGGACCGCTGGTGTTTCTGGCGGTGGTGTTCGCGGTCTTCCAGGTGGTCTTCTCGATCGGGCAGCCGCTGAGCGACGCGCTCGGCGATGTGCTGAACAAGGGCGGAGCTCAAATTGGCGCGCTGATGGGCCCCGGGCCGGTGGAATCGCTGCTGATCGATGGCGTATGGCGCGGCGTAGCCTCGGTGCTCGTGTTTTTGCCACAGATACTGTTACTTTTCCTGTTCATCGGGGTGCTCGAGGATTCTGGCTACCTGGCGCGGGCCGCGCTGATTGCCGATCGCGTGATGCGATCCATTGGGCTCAATGGCAAAGCCTTCATCCCGCTGCTATCCGCCTATGCCTGCGCGGTTCCGGCGATCATGGCCACCCGCACCATCGAGAACAAGCGCGACCGCTTCGCGACCATCCTGGTGGCGCCCTTCATGACCTGCTCGGCGCGGCTTCCCATTTACATGCTGATGATCGCAGCCTTCATTCCCAACAAGCCGATCCTCGGGGATTTCTTCGGGCTGCGCGCGGCGGTGATGCTGAGCCTCTATCTGCTGGGATTTGTGGCTGCCCTGACCACGGCGCGGCTCCTGAAGTCGTCGATTTTGAAGGCGTCGTCGGCGCCCTTCATCCTGGAGCTGCCGCAGTACCGGCTGCCCACCGTGCGCTCGCTGAGCCTGCGGCTGATGGATCGCGGTAAGGTGTTTCTGAAGCAGGCGGGCACGATCATTCTGGCGGTGACAATCGTCCTGTGGATGCTGAGCCACGTGCCCTTCCATGCCGATCTGCCCCACAGTCTGATCGGGCGCCTCGGCCAGCTGATCGAGCCGGTGATCCGGCCGCTGGGATTCAACTGGAAGATTGGCATCGGCCTGCTGACCTCGGTGATGGCCCGCGAGGTAATCGTCGGCACTCTAGGCACGCTCTATGGGGCCGACCCGGCAACCCAGTCTCTGGGCCTGCAGGCCGCGCTGCGCCACGACCTGACCCTGGGCGGAGCGATGGCCCTCGTAGTGTTCTTCGCATTCGCCCTGCAGTGCACTTCCACTCTGGCCATCGTCCGGCGCGAAACCAACAGCTGGCGCTGGCCGGCGCTGCAGTTTGTCTATATGAGCGTGCTGGCTTACGTGGCAGCGCTGGCGACGAATCAGTTCATCGTGCACTTTGTGAGATGAGCGAAGAAGCGGTCGGCCAAAAGCCGGTCAGCTAAAAAGCGGCTAGCTACGAGCGTCAGCGAAGAAACGGCTGCTCTTTTCTTGTTTCCTGCGGACTCCGTCAAGCAGGCGAAACCAGGCTCCGGGCTGCGAGATTCGCCCGGCTGCGTCGCCGATTCCGATCTCTACAATATTTGTGGCTGTCGTTCGTCTTGAGGACTGGACGGATCAAGCCGTGGAAACCATAACCGCGATGACCGAGCAGGATCGACAAATCTCGGAGGTCGTAGCGGCGGAGGGGTCCCGGCTGCGCAATTTCATTCGCAGGCGTGTGCCCAACGAAGCCGACGTGGAAGATCTTCTGCAGGAAGTCTTCTACAAACTGGTGGAAGCCAATCGGCTGCTGATGCCGATTGACTACGTCACCGGCTGGCTTTTAACGGTCGCGCGCAACGGCATCACGGACTTTTTCCGCAAGAAGCGGCCGGAGAACTTCACAGACCGAGCAGTCGAGGACGAAGAGGGTGACCTGCTGGAGATCGCGGACCTGCTGCCCTCGCGGGATGCGGGGCCGGAAGCGCTCTACCTGCGCCACGTGTTGCTGGAGGAGCTGGAAGCGGCGGTAGCTGAGCTCCCGGCCGATCAGCGAGAAGTATTTGTTGCGCATGAACTGGAGGGGCGCAGCTTTAAGGAGCTATCGGCGGAAAGCGGCGTGAAGGTGAACACGCTGCTCTCGCGCAAGCGATACGCCGTCCTGCAACTGCGCGAGCGGCTGCAGAGCGTTCACGATGAGTTGATGAGGAAATGAGGGACGGCATGGAAAACGGTTGGGTGAAGAGGAATAAGTGGATTTTCTTTGTGGCTCCGCTGGCGCTCGCGGCTTTCATCGCACTTTGCGGCGAAGTGGTGATGCAGTTGTGGAACTGGCTCTTGCCGATGCTGTTCGGATGGCGGCACATTAACTTCTGGCAGGCGCTGGGGCTGCTGGTTCTGTGCCGGCTTCTGTTCGGAGGGATGAGTCATGGCTCGAACCGGTCAGGATGGCGGCGGCGCAAGGCCGCGCAGTGGGAAGCGATGACGCCGGAGGAGCGGGAGAAGTTCCGCCAGAGCTGGCGCGCGCGTTGCGGCGGTTTTGGAACGCAGGGTGCCGAGAGCAGGGAGTCCTCATGAGGGGGACGGGCGCCGCGCCGCGAATGCAGGCCGGTCAAACGGCGGCTGCGATATCCATGGGCCAGTGAGCGAAGATGAGCGGGGCCAGATTTTGCCGGGATCAAAAAACGCCGGCCGCTTTCTGGATGTAGGCTGGTCAACGTGAAAAACACCGCGGCCCGACTGGCTCTCGTCTGCTTCTTCGCGCTTGTTGCTTCCACTTCAAGGCTGCCGGCTCAGGCAAAGCATGGTTTCGTCCATACGAAGGCCGAAGAGCTGGTCGATGGCGAAGGACAGCAGGTGTTCCTGCGCGGCATCAACCTCGGCAACTGGTTCGAAGTGGAAGGCTACATGTTCCACTTCGAGGATGGAGGTCCGCAATCGCCCCGCGAAATCGAGCAGCTGACCGATGAGCTGCTGGGGCCGGCGAAGGCCGAAGACTTCTGGCGGCAGTGGCGCGCCAACTACATCACCGAAGCCGACATTGACCGCATCCACGCCATGGGCTTCAACTCGGTGCGCGTGCCCCTGCACTGGAAGTTCTTCTTGAGCGACGACGCGGAAGGTTTCAAGCTCGTCGATCGCCTCGTGGAGTGGGCCCGCAAGGACGGCATCTACGTGATCCTCGACATGCACTGCGCGCCTGGCGGCCAGACGGGTTCGAACATCGACGATAGCTGGGGCTATCCGTGGCTCTACTCGAGCCAGGAGGCGCAGGACGAGACCGTGGCAGTCTGGCGGAGGATCGCCGCGCACTACAAAAACGTCCCCACCGTGCTCGGCTACGACCTGCTGAACGAACCCTTGCCGAACTGGCCCAGGCTCGCGCCCTTCAAGCGGGAGCTGGTGCCGGTTTACATGAAGATCGCGGCGGGCATCCGGCAGGTGGACAAGAATCACGTGCTGATTCTGGGCGGCGCCAACTGGGATTCCGACTTCGGCGTCTTCAGCGGGACGTTCGACCCGAACATGATGTTCACGCTGCACAAATACTGGACCGAAAAGACCGACGCGAGCGTGATCGAGGAGTATCTCGCGTTCCGGCACAAGCATCATGTGCCCATCTGGCTCGGCGAATCGGGAGAAAACAAGGACGCCTGGGTGGAGGACTTCCGGAAGACCCTGGAAGAAAACGGAGTCGGCTGGGCGTTCTGGACCTATAAGAGGATGGATGCGACGCCGTGTGTCGTGACCTTCGACCGACCCGTGCATTGGGACGAGATTGTGGCCTTCGCGAAGACGCCGGGCGGCACCGGCAACGCGGAGAAGAGGATTGCGGCCCGGCCTCTCCAGGAGGACATCGACGCGGCGTTTGCGGATTTGCTCGGGAAGATTCGTTTCGAAGGCGAGCGGGTCAACGCCAGCTACGTCGAAGCGCTGGGGATGAAGGAGCAGCAAACCGCGAATAGCCAATAGGGAATCGAAAGAAACCGGACTTTGGACTGTTCGTTTCCGAACAGGCGATGGTGATTACGGACAACCGAGAGGGTTCCGCGAACGCGGAACCCTTTTGTTTGCCAAAAATTAGGGGGCGGAGACACTGGTGCGGCACATGCACAAATATCACCGGCAAACCAAATCCCTCACCGGAGAACGGTGTGTTTCCTGAGCTAAGACAGGCGCTGCGGCAATTGCGCAAGTCGCCGGGCTTTACAGTAACGGCGATTCTGACGCTGGCCCTCGGGATCGGTGCGACCACGGCGATCTTCACGCTGGTCCAGCAGGTGATGCTGCAAGCTTTGCCGGTCACCAGGCCCGACCAGCTCTGGCGCATCGGCGACCAGGCGCGCTGCTGCAATTGGGGCGGATACAGCCAGAGCAGCGACGACGAGCCGAACGACTGGATTCTCTTCCCGTGGGAGGCCTACAAGCTTTTTCAGGCCAATACGCCCGGCTTCACGCAACTGGCAGCTATGCAGTCGGGGAACGTTGCCCTCGGAGTTCGTCGCTCCGGTTCGTCGGCGCCACCGGAAACCGCCAACGGCCAGTTTGTCTCCGGCAACTTCTTTCAAACGCTGGGCGTATCCGCGTGGCGCGGCAGGCTGTTCGCTGATGACGATGATCGTGAGGGCGCGCCCCCGGTTGCTGTCATGAGCTTCCACGCCTGGGAGCTGAAGTACGGCTCCGATCCCTCAGTGGTGGGATCCACGTATCAGATCAATGGCCATCCTCTCACCATCATCGGCGTCGCCCCGGCCGGTTTCGTAGGCGCAAAGATGACCAGCTACGGCATGCCCGACCTCTGGATGCCGCTGACCGCCGAACCGATCATTGACGGGGCAACCGCGCGGCTCAAAAACACGCGTGTCGACTGGCTGGAACTGATCGGACGTGTGCGCCCGGGAACGAATCCGAAGGCGCTTGAGGCCGAGTTGCAGAGCGAACTGCACGGCTGGCTCGCCAGTCACCTCGCAGATATGAGCCCCCAGGAAAAAGCGGTGTGGCAGAAGCAGTCGCTCCGTCTTACGCCGGGCGGTGCGGGTTTTTCCAATTTGCAGAAGGATTACAGCGAGGGTCTGCTGCTGCTGATGGTCACCGCCTGCTGCGTGCTGCTGGTGGCCTGCGCCAATATCGCCAACCTGCTGCTGGCGCGCGGACTGAGGAATCGGCAGCAGACCGCGGTGCGCGTGGCCCTGGGCGCATCACGCTCACGCCTGGTGAGGAATGCGCTGCTGGAAAGCGTCGTGCTGTCGCTCATCGGCGGCGCGGCCGGTGTGGCTGTGGCTTATGGCGGCGCCAGGCTCATCCTCTATCTCGCTTTCCATTCGATATCGCAAAGCACCTGGATTCCGGTCCAGGCTTCGCCCTCTGCCCCAGTTTTGCTTTTCGCTCTCGGCGTCGCCGTGCTCACCGGGGTGATTTTCGGGATCGCCCCCGCATGGATGACTTCGCAGGCCGAACCGGTGGAGGCGCTGCGCGGTGCCAACCGCGCGGTGGGCAGCGCCCGGCACTGGGCGCAGAAGGCACTGGTCATCGTGCAGGCGGCGGTATCGCTGGTGCTGCTCAGCGCAGCGGCGATGCTCGGCAGCAGCCTGCGCAATCTTGAGCATCAGAACTTTGGCTTCAGCACGGACAACCGCTACCTGGTCTACATCAATCCCTTGCTGTCGAACTATAAGCAGGACCAACTGGCCCCGCTCTTTCGCGAGATTCAGGAGCGGCTGAGCGCGGTTCCCGGAGTGCGCAGCGTGAGCGCGGCCACCTACGCGCCGCTGAGCGGGGACCAGTGGGGAAGTGGCATCAGCGTCGAGGGCAAACCCGAGCCAGGACCGAAGGACGATTTCTTCTCCGACTACACGCGGGTGACGCCCAGATTCTTCGACACGGTCGGGGCCGGAATGCTGATGGGCCGGCCCATCGGCGAAGAAGACAGCCCCACCACGCGGCCTGTCGCGGTCATCAACGAGGCTTTCGCGAAGAAGTTCTTCGGGAAACAGAACCCGATCGGCCAGCACTTTGGTCCGGCTCCGCACAAGAATGCCGGAACCTACGAGATTGTCGGCGTTGTCCGCGATATTCACTGGGTCAGCTGGGACTTCAAAGACCCCGACCGGGCGATGTACTACGTTCCGGAGGCGCAAACCTTCCATTTCGATGAGCCCGACACCGAGAGCTACGAGATCTGGTCCCACAACCTCTACAACATCGTGATCTGGGCGCCAGGGCATCCGCCCAACATGCTGGCCCAGGTCAAGCGCGTGCTGGCCGACGTCGATCCCACCCTGGTGCTGTACGATGTTCAACCCTACTCGAGGGTGGTTGAGGGAACCTTCGACCAGCAGAACATGATCGCGAACCTCACCTGGCTGTTTGGCGCAGTGGGCCTGGTGCTGGCCGCGGTGGGCCTCTACGGCGTGACGGCGTACGGTGTGGAGCAACGGACCAGCGAAATCGGTGTGCGCATGGCGCTCGGCGCCGATCGCGGTTCCGTCATCGGCATGGTGCTGCGCGGAGCATTCTGGCAGGTCGGCATCGGACTGGCAATCGGGATTCCGGCGGCGATTGGAGCCGGTCATCTCATCGCCAGCCAGCTGTTCGGGATCAGGCCGTGGAATCCGCTGCTGTTGGCCGGTGCGACGGCGCTGCTGGGAGTGGCGACGCTGATCGCGGCAGTGATTCCGGCGCGGCGCGCTGCGAGCCTCGATCCGGTCGTGGCGCTGAGGAACGAATAGGACAGGAACAGGGAACAGGCAGTAGGCAACAAGCAACAGGGAACAGGCAGGGAAGAGGCAAGAGAGATGTTGAATGATCTGAGATTCGCATTGCGGCAATTGCGGAAGGCCCCGGGATTCACAGTGACGACGATCCTGACGCTGGCGCTGGGAATTGGCGCGACCACAGCGATCTTTACCCTGGTGTACGACGTGATGCTGCGCCCGCTGCCTTATCCGCATGCCAACCGGCTCGTCACGGTGAACGAGAAGGCGGCGGAGTGGAGTGACCTGTATCCGACGCTGCCGGTGAGTGCGAATCATTTCACATTCTGGGAGCAGCACAGCCGCAGCTTTGCGGCGATGGCAGCGATGTCGGAGTATCCACTTCCTCTGGGCGGCGAGGGAAGGCCGCTCGAGGTCAACGTTCTCGTGTCCACGCCAGGAATCTTCGACGTTCTGGAAGCGCAGCCGGCATTGGGGCGCGCGTTCACCAGGGACGATGCACAGCCCGGACATGAGCGCGTGGCGGTGCTCATGTACGACTTATGGCGCGAGCAGTTCGGCGGCGCCAGCGACATTGTGGGCAGGACCGTCACCCTGAACGGCTATCCCTACACGGTGCTGGGCGTGATGCCGCGATCGTTTCGCATGCCGTCGCTGGAGACGGTCACCGATGCTGTGACGCATCACGACAAGCCGGTTGGCGCGCTGCTGCCGCTGGCCTTCGATAAAGATCTGCTGGCCGAGGCGATGGGAGACCTGAACTACTTCGGCCTGGCGCGGCTGAAGCCGGGGGTGACGGTGGCCCAGGCGAATGCAGAACTGGATGCCGAGCAACATGCCATTTCCGCCGCGCTACCGGCGAATGAGAAAGCAACGCTTTCGGCTTTGCTGACGCCGTGGCAGGAACAAATGGTGGGCAACAGCCGCACGCCGCTGACGATTCTGCTGGGGGCGGTGGCCGGTTTGCTGCTGGTGGGCTCGCTGAACATCGCGAATCTTCTGTTGTCGCGGGCAGCGGGGCAGCGGCAGCAGATGGCAGTAGCAGCAGCGCTGGGCGCGAGCCGGAGAGAAATGTTGCGCATGGCAATGCGGGAAACGATCGTGCTGACCGGGGCCGGGTGCGGGCTTGGGATGCTGCTGGCCATGGCGATTCTCGCCGGCATGCAGCGGTTTCTGCCCGAGGGGCTGATCTTCCGTGGCTCGCTGCGGCTCGACTGGGTGGGCGCCGGATGTGCGCTGCTGCTCGCCGGGATGGCTGCGCTGCTGGCTGGCGCTACTCCGGTATGGATGGTTTCCCGGACTGCTCCCCAGGAGGTGCTGCACAGTGAGTCGCGCCTGGCCAGCGAATCCCGTGGAAGCAAACGGATGCGGCGCGCGCTGGTGGGCGGCGAAGTAGCGGTGAGCGTGGCCCTGGTGCTGATGACGGCGCTGGTCACGGTGAGCCTGATGAAACTGATGCGCGTCGACCGAGGATTCGATACAGACCGCATCATGACCGCAAGGGTCGACTTGCCCAGAGAAACCTATCCAAACCTCGAGCGCAGAGCCGCGTTCTGGCGCCAGGCGCTGCCCAAACTGAGCGCGCTCCCCGGAGTGGACCAGGCCGCGCTGACCTCGATCCTGCCTCTGAACGGCGGTGGGTGGGGCGACTCGGCGCAGCCTCTGGGCGACACGCGACCCTGGACGCAGCTGCCGGGAGAGCAATGGCGGTGGGTGAGCCCCGATTATTTCCGCGCAATCCATCTGCGGATGCTCACCGGAAGGCCCTTCAGCCTGAGCGAATGGGGACGCAATGAGGCAGTGATTACCGAGCGAACCGCGAAAACTCTGTGGCCGGGTAAAGATCCGCTGGGGCAGCAGTTCCGGCGTAGCGCGGCGGATGGGGAAGCACCGTTCACGGTGGTAGGGGTGGTCGCCAATGCGCATACCCTCAGCCTGGCCGAGCCCGACCCCATGCTCATTTACGTTCCCTACTGGTTCCGCTGCAACCTCGGTGGATCGCTGGTGCTGCGCACTCGCCAGGATCCCGCAACGATGGCGGATGCGGTTCGCAGGACGATCTGGAGTTTGGACCCCGGCGTCCCTGTGCTGGAAGTGCGCACCCTGGGCGGCGTGGTGGCCGATTCCGTGGCCAATCGGCGCTTCGAGATGGATCTGCTGCTCCTGTTTGCCGCGAGTGCGCTGCTCCTCGCGGGTCTGGGTGTCTATGGCGTCGTTACTTATTCAGTGGTGCAGCGCTACCGGGAGATCGGATTGCGAATGGCCCTGGGCGCGCAGCGCGCCAACATCTACCGGCTGATTCTGCGCGAGGGACTAATGCCGGTTATCGCCGGGGCTGTTGCAGGCATCGCGATTGCGTTTGCGATGGCGCGACTCGTGGGCAGCCTGCTGTTTGAGGTGAGCCCCTACGATCCGGGCATCGTTGCGTGCGCCGTTGGCGTGCTGCTCGCTGTCGGCGCAGCGGCCTGTTTGCTGCCGGCACGCCGAGCGGCAGGCGTGGAGCCAATGGAGGCGCTGCGAAGCGAGTAGGGACTCCCGCGTCCAGGCGGCCCGCTTCGCGCCGGAAAGCGAGTAGCAGGCAACTGGAAACTGGCAACTGGGGACTGGTAACTGGAGATGAACCATGTGGAGTGACCTCAAATACGCGGTGCGGCAGCTGCGGAAGTCGCCCGGATTTACGCTCACGGCAGTATTGACGCTGGCCCTGGGCATCGGGGCGAACACCGCGATCTTCACGCTGATCGACTCGATTCTGCTGCGGCCGCTGCCGTTTCCTCAGCAGGACCGCCTGATGAGCGTCGGCTACACCGGCGACAACGGTGGAGATGCATCGACGTCCACCTTCCCCAAGGGATGGATTCGCGCCCTGGGCGAGCACTCCAATGCGTTTGCGGCGGTGAGCGGATTTGGGCCTGACGCCGAGTCGAACGTTGGCGACGCGAACTCGTCGGATCGGGTTTTTGGCGCTGCGGTAATGGCCAACGCCCTCGACACGCTGGGTGTGCGGCCCGCCCTGGGACGCTATTTCTCCGCTGACGATGCCATTGCAGGCCACGATCCTGTGGTGGTTGTGAGCTACGGATATTGGCGTCAGCATTTTGCCGCGAGCCCGGCCGCGATTGGCCAGACCATCCGCATCGACGGCGTAGAGCGGCGGGTGATCGGTGTGATGCCGGCAGGCGTACGGTTCCCCTACGCCGAGACACAATTCGTAACGCCAGTGACATTCAAGGGCGGCGACGCGATCGAGCCGTGGCAGAACTTCGACCTGCGCGCCTTTGGCAGGTTGAAGGAGGGTGTGACGCCGGCACAAGCTCAGGGCGAACTGCGCCGTTTGCAGCGAGTGATGCTGCCCCTGTTTCCCTGGCGCATGCCGGACAGCTGGGCGGCCAACATGACCGCGGTCCCGTTGCTGGAGTCCGAGGTCGGCGCGATGCGGCCGCGGCTCATGCTCCTCTTTGGCGCGGTGGGGCTGATCCTTCTGATTGCCTGCGCCAACGTGGCCAACCTGATGCTGGCGCGCGCGGCCGGCCGCGAACGCGAGATTGCCGTGCGCAGCGCCCTGGGAGCAACCGGATCGCGCCTGGTGCGACAGCTGCTTTCTGAAAGCGTGGTGCTGGGCGCGGTCGCAGGTCTGCTGGGCCTGATCGCCGCCGCCGCCGGTTTGCAGGCGCTCCTCACGTTGCTGCCCGCCGATACCCCGCGGCTGAGCGACGTTTCACTGCACTGGCCGGTGTTTCTGTTTGCGGCAGCTGCTTCGGTGGTCACCGGAGTTTTGTTCGGGCTGATTCCGGCGCTGCGCATGGCGTCGCCGAATCTGCGCGATTCACTGCACGCAGGCAGCCGTAGCGTAGCCGGCAAAGCGGGACAGTTCCGCGTCTCCATGCTGCTGGTCATGGGGCAGATTGCGCTCTCGGTGATGATCATTACCGCCGCCGGTCTGATGCTGCGCAGCCTGTGGAGCCTGTCGGAGGTGAATCCGGGTTTCAGGGCCGATCGCGTGGTCACGGCGGAAGTGTCGATGGACGCGAATTCGTGCCCCGCGTGGCTCGAGAACGGGTCGACCCAGGGGCAGCCGGGGCGCTGCCGGCAGTTCTTCAGTACATTGCTCGACCGGTTGCGCGGCTTGCCGGGTGCGGAGAGCGTAGCGCTGACCAATGCGCTGCCTCTGAACGGCCGGCAGGGAAATTACGTGTACGACGCAGATGGGCATCCGCGCGATGCGCGGCAGGGTGCGCTGTTGGCGACGGGAAGAATCGTCTCGCCAGGCTACTTTGCCACATTGGGTATGAGCCTGGTGAAGGGGCGCCTGCTGGAGGACCAGGACGCATCGGGGGCCAGCCACGCGGCGGTAATCGACGAGCAGATGGCGAAGCGCCTGTGGCCGCATGACGACCCGCTGGGGCGGCATTTGCTGGATGTGCGTGACGAAGCGCAGCCCACGGTGTGGAACACGAACGCGGCTGTAACCGTAGTGGGTATCGTGAGCAACACACACGAGGGCAATCTCGCGGGCGATTACGGAGATGAGGTGTATCTGCCGGTGACGCCACGCAACGAGTCCCCGGTGATGTACGTGCTGCTGCGGACTCGGGAAAGCACGCAGGCAGCGGCAGCCGAGCTGCGGCGCGCGGTGGCCGACGTTGATAGCCAGGTGCCGGTGACGCGAGTCCGAACCCTGAATGAAGTGGTGGCATTGTCGGAGTCCGCGTCGCGGTCGCTGACGATTCTGTTGCTGACTTTCGGCGGCCTGGCACTAGTGATTGGCGGTGTGGGTGTCTACAGCCTCATCGCTTATATCGTCAGCTGGCGTACGCGCGAGATCGGGATCAGGCTGGCGCTGGGCGCGCAGCGCTGGCAGATTGTGACCGGCGTCGTGCGGCAGAGCCTGATACTGGCGCTGGGCGGCTGCGCCATAGGACTCGTTGGCGCAGGACTAATAGCCCAGTTAATGCGCGGGTTCCTGTTCGGCGTGAAGGCAGTGGATCCGGTGACCTACGGCGCGGCGCCCCTGATGATGACGCTGCTCGCGCTGACCGCCGCGTGGATACCGGCGCGTCGTGCGGCGAGTGTGGACCCGATCAGGACGCTGAGGATGGAGTGATATTCGGCACGGACGGCGCGCACCGTCTGAGCTCGGGATGAATGGGGCGGCAGGAACCTGGAAAGAGGCTCGACCATGATGGGGGATCTGAAGTATGCATTGAGGCAACTGATCAAGTCGCCGGGATTTACGCTGACGGCGCTGCTGACTCTGGCGATCGGAATCGGCATGAATGCGGCGATGTTCAGCTTCATGGATGCCATGGTGCTGCGGCCGCTGGCCGTGCCAGACTTGAACCGGGTGATGACCGTCCAGGAAGACCGCGGACGCGGGAAGTATCAGTACGAATGGGTTGCGGCTCCCAATTATGAGGACTGGAAGAAAGAGAGCCGGTCCTTCTCCAGCCTCGCCGCTTACAAACGCTATTCCATGAGCCTGACCGGAGCCGGCGAGGCTGCCCATGTGGAAGCCTCGCGCTCGACTGCGGACTTCTGGAACGTGCTGGAGATTCCCGCCTTCATGGGCCGGTTTTTCAGCGCCGATGAATGCCAGCCCGGGCGCGATGTCGAAGCGGTGCTGGCTTACAGTTTCTGGCAGCAGCAGTTTGCCTCCGATCCTTTTGTGCTGGGCCGCAGGATCGAACTGAACCAGCGGCAGTACACCATTATTGGTGTCGCGCCAGCTGGTCTGGTGTACCCGCCTGCGATCGACCTGTATTTGCCACTGGCCCTGACGCCCGCGCAGTTGAACGATCGCGCCGACCACGAATACATGGTGGTGGGCCGGTTGCGTCCCGGAGTGAGCCCGCGCGAGGCCGACGCGGAGCTGCACGGAATCGCGGCGCGCCTGCAAAAGATGTATCCGGCCACGAATCTGGGATGGTCGGTCGACGTGGAGCAGCTGCTCGACAACATCAGCGGAAACCAGACGCCACTTTACGTCCGGCTGATTATGGGGGCAACCCTGTTCGTGCTGCTGATCGTCTGTGCCAACGTCGCCAACCTGCAGTTTGCCCGCGGCATTGCGCGGCGGCCTGAAATCGCAATGCGGACGGCCCTCGGCGCCCCCAGAAATGTCCTTCTCCGGCAACTGCTGACCGAAAATGTCCTGTTGGGAGTGGCGGGCGCGGCCGGCGGATTGCTGTTCGCGATGCTGGACCTGCACCTCAACAAGATCTTTATGCCCCCGCGAGTGGCGCGGTGGGTGGCGGGCTGGTACTCAGTCCGCCTGAACGGTCGAGTGCTGGTCTTTTCGATGCTCCTGGCCGTGGCGGCTGGGATCATCTCCG
Organism: uncultured Acidobacteriaceae bacterium; assembly: GCA_963788905.1. Taxonomy (GTDB): domain Bacteria; phylum Acidobacteriota; class Terriglobia; order Terriglobales; family Acidobacteriaceae; genus Palsa-343. The sequence goes on along the minus strand of CAWBIO010000003.1, from coordinate 306,054 downwards.
GTCTGGCGCCGGCGCTGGAAGCCATGCGGGTGAACCTCGTCGACCAGCTGAAGTCCGGATCGCGCACCGAAACCGGTGGAGTCAGGAGTCACAGGCTGAGAAACATCTTTGCCACCTCGCAGGTGGCGCTGGCCGTGGCGCTGGTCATCGGGTCGGCGCTCATGTGCAAAGGTATGTGGTCGACGCTTGAATTCGGCGATATCTATCGTCCCAGGCAGGTAATGACCTTCATTGTGACCCTGCCCGTCAACCGGTACGGTGATACGGTGAAGCAGGCCGCGTGGTACAAGTCCAGCCTCGAAAAACTGCAGGCGCTGCCGGGAGTGAAGCAGGCGGCCACCACCACGATGCTGCCCTATGGCACCGGCGGATGGGTAGACGATTTCCGCATCGAGAACCGTGTGCTTCCGCCAGGAAAATTCCTGAGCGCCATGCGCGCCGCCGTCAGTCCCGATTATTTTGCCGCGTTTCACATCGGGCTGGTGGCCGGGCGCGGCTTTAGCGCAAGTGATGGGCTCACGACCGAACCGGTGGCCATTGTGAGCCGTAAACTTGCAGAGCAATATTTTCCCGGAGAGAACCCGATCGGACATCGCATTCAGATGCAGGCGTCGCGGGACAGTCATGAACCATGGGTGCGGATTATTGGCGTGACTGAAGACGCTGCCTACCAGTGGGTCGATCAGACGCCCCAGCCGGCGATGTATACCGACGCGCTGCAGCAGCCTCCGCTCAGCACGGTGTACGTTGCCACCACCGATGGGAATGCCCTGTCGCTCGCCCCCGAGATCAGGAAGTCGCTTGCCGGAATCGATGCTGCGCTGCCCCTGGACGTGATGGAAACCTACGAGCAGGTCATCCACGAACAGACAACCGGCCTGATGTACGCCGCGGCGATGATGGCCGTGGATGCGGCTGTTGCCCTGCTGCTGGCCGCCATCGGAATCTTCGGAGTGATGGCCAATCTGGTCGAGGAACGGCGCCGCGAAATCGGCGTCCGCCTCGCCATGGGTGCGCGCCGCGAAGACGTGCTGCGGATGATCCTGCGGCGCGCGGCACTCCTAACCGGGCTGGGTCTGGTGGTCGGGGTGGCGATGGCAGTCATGATGGCGCGCGGCATTGCCAGCCTCCTCGTCGGCGTCCGCCCGAACGACCCGCTTGTATTTGGGAGCATCATTGTCTCGATCTGTGCCATCGCGCTGATGTCCAGCTGGATTCCGGCGCGCCGCGCCGCCGGCGTGGACCCGATGGAGGCGCTGCGCGACGAGTGACGCCTGCCGGTAGCGGGTTGCCGGTGCCGCCAGGTTCCCCCGATTGGCCATCTTTTCGTCACCTTTCTCTGCGACCGCGGGAACGGAAGGCCGGGATCGGACGTACTCCGACGCATAGGCTGATTCGGAGGCGGAGCCATGCCCGACCTGAAATACACCATCCGCCAGTTGCGGAAGTCACCGGGATTCACGGTGACCGCAGTTCTCACCCTGGCGCTCGGCATCGGCGTCAACGCCGTGGTATTCAGCGTGATGAACGCCATCGTTCTGCATCCGCTCAACGTGCCACAGGCAAACAATCTCTTCGCGGTTCAGCGTTTCGACCGCGCTACCCATGGCAGTTATCCCACGCACTCCTGGCCCGACTACAAGGATCTCCGCGACCGCAACCGAACCTTCGATGGCATGGTCCTGTACTCGATCGAGGGTCCGGCGGGACTGGGCATGGGCGGCGATCCGCAGACAGTGTGGCCCTATGAAGCCAGTGGAAACTACTTCGACGTGCTCGGCATCCAGCCGTTCCTCGGCCGCTTCTTCCATGCCTCCGACGAAAAAGGACCGAACAGCGCTCCTTATATTGTGCTCAGCTACGCCACCTGGCACAGTCTCTTCCACGACGACCGCGGCGTGATCGGCCGCATGGTCCAGCTCAACAAAAAGCCATTCACCGTGATCGGCGTGGCCCCGCCCGAGTTTCGCGGCACCGAGTTGTTCTTCGCGCCAGCGCTGTGGGTTCCTTTCGTCGATGAGCCGGAGCTGGAAGGGTTCAGTGAGCTCGACCAGCGAGGCAACCACGACGGCTTTGTGGTGGGCCGCCTGAAACCCGGTGTAACTCCGGCGCAGGCAACCGCGGATCTCGACACGGTCGCAGCCTCCCTGGCCAAAGCGTACCCCGGCGACGATGACGGCCTCAGAATCTCCCTCGCCCGGCCCGGACTCATCGGAGACATGCTCGGCGGTCCTGCGCGAGCCTTCATGGCGGGGCTCATGTTGCTCGCGACGCTGATCCTGCTGGCGGCCTGCGCCAATCTCGGCAGCCTGTTCGCGGCGCGCGCTGCGGACCGTTCAAAGGAAATCGCCGTGCGCATGGCTCTCGGGTCGCGCCGCAGTCTGATCCTTGGGCAGCTGCTCACTGAGGCCGTGATGGTTTCGCTCGCTGGCGGCGCTGTGGGGCTGCTGGGCGGCATCTTCATCCTGCGCTGGCTCACCGCATGGCAGCCCATGCCCGACATCCCCATCAACGTGCCCGTCAACCCCGGCCTCTGGACTTATGTCGTGGCCTTCGCGCTCGCGGTTGTCAGCGGATTCCTCTTCGGCATCGTTCCTGTGCGCCAGGTAATGAAGGCTGATCCCTGGCAGATTATCCGCTCCGGCTCGACCGGCCTCGGAAGCATGCGCCGATTCACCCTGCGCGACGTATTGCTGGTCGTCCAGATCGCCATCTGCGCGGTGCTGGTCACCTCGTCGCTGGTCGCCATCCGTGGCCTCGCTCGCTCCGTGCACAGCAGCTTCGGCTTCGACCCCAAAAACACAATGCTGGTTCAGACCGACCTGAAGGAAGGCGGTTACGGCGAGGATCAGCAAATCGCGACTGAAAAACGGATGCTGGATACTGTGGCGGCCCTCCCAGGCGTCAGCCAGGTCGGCTACACATCGAATCTCCCCCTCAGTCTGGGCGGCGGAGATTCCGATGTCTTCACCGACTCGACCATCGATTTTCGCCCCACCAACCAGGCCGCCGACGCCATGAACTACAACGTCTCGCCAGGATACTTCGCCGCGGCGCGTACGCCCATGATCGCCGGTCGTGACTTCAGCTTGCACGACGACAAAAAGGCTCCCATCGTCGCGGTGATCAACGAGGAGTTTGCACGGAAAGTATTCGGGTCCACTGGGAAGGCGGTCGGAAGCTACTTCAAATTCTGGGGCGGCAACCGCGCCCAGGTCATCGGGGTCGTCGAGAACGGCAAGTACCGCACGCTGACCGAAGAACAGCAGCCGGCCATGTTCTTCTCCTTCCTGCAGCACCCATCGGCAGGCGTGTGGCTCGTGGTTCGCTCCGAGCGCGACCCGCAGGACATGGCCGCGGCGCTGGGGCAGGCGATGCGTGGGCTCGGGACCGGGCTTCCCTTCAACATCAGAAGCTGGAACGGCGAGATGAGCTCAGCACTCTTCGCCGCGCGAGTGGCCAGCGCGGCCCTTGGAGCGCTGGGTCTGCTGGGCGCAATGCTCGCGGTCACCGGCATCTTCGGCATGGCCTCGTATGTTGTCAGCAAGCGTCTCCGCGAGCTCGGCATCCGCGTGGCTCTCGGCGCACGCCAAAAGCAGGTGCTGCGCGCAGCGCTGGGGCGGGCGTTTATCCTGCTGGCCACCGGGTCGCTGGCAGGCATCGCGCTGGGCGTGCTGGCCACCAGGGTCCTCTCGTACATCGTCTACCAGGCCACGCCCAGGGACCCCGTGGTGCTGGGCGGCGTGGTCGCCACCATGGTCCTGCTGGGACTGTTGGCAGCGTGGATCCCCGCACAGAAGGCTCTCCGGGTCGACCCCATGATTCTGCTCCGGGACGAATAAAGCCGGAACCAGGAAATAGCCAGCAGGGAAGAGGCAAAGGCAACCGGCATCCGTCGGCACCCTGCACCCTGCTCCCTGCTCCCTGTCATTTACCGCCGCGACTTTTGGGGAGTTGCACGGGTTAGCAGGAAAAGGACAGACTGTCCTCAAGGACGTCCCCTGCATGCCCACGACCACGGTTTGGCCCCCTGTTTCCCGAATCGAGCGCTGTCTCGCCGTCTTTCTCGTCGCCCTGCTGGTGCTACCGCCCGGCGAGCCCATTGCGTTTGCCAAAAAGAAAAAGAAGGCCGAGCCCACTGCAGCCAGCGAGTCGCCGCTGACGCAGGATGAGCGCGTCCTCCACGCTCTCAACCGCCTCACCTTCGGCCCGCGGCTCGGCGATGTGCAGGCCGTCGAAGCGATGGGACTCGACAACTGGATCAATCAGCAGCTAAACCCTGAAACCGTCGACGACTCGGCGTTCGAGGCGCGCCTGGAAGACTATCCGGCAATGCGGCTCAGCCAGCACGAGCTCATCGAGCACTTTCCATCGAATGCGATGATCCGCCAGGCGGAGCAGGGCAAGCGCGGGCTGCCATGGAATCCGGTAGAGCACGCAATCTATGCCGATCAGATCGCGGCCATGCGCGAGCGCCAGCAGAAGCAGGCCGAGCAGAAAGCCCAGCAGAATGCTGCCCAGACCGCTGCGCAGGGAACCGGGCTCCGGCCTCCAGGCACCGGAAACAGCATGGCCGATCAGCCAGAGTCGTCGATGACGGCGCAGAGTGCCGGCATGCAGCAGCAGGCCGAGGCGTCCCAAAGCAATCAGGCGAGCAGCGCGATGGCCCCCGGCGGAGATATGGGTCCGCCACCCCCGCCGGACATGATGCCCATCGTCGCACCCAAGCCCGCAACGGCAAATCCCGCAGCTGCTTCCACTCCCGCTCCCACGCCGATTCAAGACCAGGAAAAGAAGCTCTACGCCGATCTCGACGCAACCAACGTCGTGACCCTGCCGCCGGATCAGCGCTTGAAGAAGCTGATCGAGATGCGCCCGGAAGAATTTCGCGATTTCCTGCAACACCTCAGCAAGCCCGATCGCGTGGCGCTGTTCGCAGGCCTGACGCCCGAACAGAAGGAAACCGTCTTTGCGCTCATCAATCCGCAGCTGGTCGTCGGTGGCGAAGTCCTGGTCACCCGCCTCCTGCGCGATGTCTCGAGTGAGCGGCAGCTGGAAGCCGTGATGACCGACTTCTGGCTGAACCACTTCAATGTCTACCTGCGCAAAGGCGAATACGCGCCATGGTACCTGGCCGACTATCAAAACAAGGTCATTCGTCCGCATGCGCTCGGTAGATTTGAAGACCTGCTGGTAGCCACCGCGCGCAGCCCCGCCATGCTCTTCTATCTCGACCAGACCGAGAGTGTCGGTCCGCATTCCCTCGCCGCCTACCGCTCGGCCATGGGGTTGAACGGCCCCGCGGCCAAGGCGCGCCCCGTAGGCTTGAATGAAAATTACGCGCGCGAGCTGATGGAACTGCACACCCTCGGCGTCGACGGCGGCTACACGCAGCGCGACGTCACCGAAGTGGCGAAAATCTTCACTGGGTGGGGCATCGATCGACCCGACCAGGGTGGCGACTTCGAGTTCAATCCGCGGCGCCACGAGCCCGGACAAAAAGTAGCCCTCGGCCATGAATTCGGCTACGGCGGCGAATCGGAAGGTTTGCAGGTGTTGCACCTGCTCGCCAATAGCCCGATCACCGCGCATCACGTATCACTGCAGATCGCCCAGCGCTTCGTCAGCGACAATCCGCCGCCCGCTCTGGTAAATGCGATGGCCGCCACATGGGTGAAGACCAACGGCGATATTCGCGAGGTGCTGCGAACCATGCTGGCATCGCCGGAATTCTGGTCGAAAGACGCGTATCGCGCCAAGGTGAAAACACCAGAGGAGTATGTCATTTCCGCGGTGCGCGCGACCGGTGGCGACGTGGTGCATCCCGCCGCGCTGGTTGAGGCCATCGGACAGCTCGGCATGCCGCTCTATGGTTGCCAAACGCCCAACGGCTACTCGTGGATGGCCGATGCGTGGCTCAACAGCGGCGAGCTGCTCGATCGCATGAACTTCTCGCTCGCGCTGGCCGACAACAACGCCGGAACCGTGATGGGCTGGGACAAGCTGATGGGTATCGACGGCCAGCCGGGCATCGCCCCCGATGCGAAGGAAGGCAAGCTGGAGAATCTGCTGCTTGATGGCGTCGTTTCAGAGCATACGCGCCAGGCAGTTCTGGCCCAGCTCCAGCAACAGCAGTCGACGCCCGTCGACCAGCAGGGTGGGCGCCCGAAAATGCCGCCGCCACGGCAGGTCAACTTTGTCCGCCCGCGCGAATTCGGACAACTGCTGCAGTCGGTTGCTCCATTGCCGCCACCGGGCGACCAGGATGCCGCGCTGCTGGGCGGATTGTTGCTCGGTTCGCCGGATTTCCAGAGACGATAGACTGAGGCTGTGAAGAAGCCTGAGCCTAACGAACCGAAACGATCGAAAGCGCCGCGTGGGATATCGATCCAGCCCGCTGCTGATCGGAAATCCATCGACGCCTGGTTTGCTGAGATGGATCGCTTCGCGGAGATTCCCTTCATGGAGGAAGGGCGTGAGCAGCCTCCGATGCCTACCGGCCCGAAACGGCCGGATTAGTGCGGCCTGATCGGCTGAGCATAGGGGCAGTTTTCGCGTGCGAGCTCAGGGCTGGTGAGTTCCGGCAACCACTTCGCGGCCAATGCCAGAGGCCTCAACGCTCTTCGCCGGCCGCCGCCCCGGCTTCTCTCTCCCGAATTTTCCAAGCAGCGACTGCAACATCACATACAGCACAGGAATAAAGAAAAGGTTCAGTACGGTGGAGAGCAGCATTCCGCCGATGATCGTGGTGCCCACCGAGCGCCGTCCTGAGGCGCCTGCGCCCGTTGCAATGGCCAGAGGAATCACGCCGAGGATAAAAGCAAATGACGTCATCAGGATGGGCCGCAGGCGCAGCTCGGCGGCTTCAATGGCGGCATCGATGATCGAGCGGCCTTTGCGCCGCAGCTGCTCAGCGAACTCCACAATCAGAATGGAGTTCTTGGCCGCCAGCCCAATCAGCATCACCAACCCAATCTGGCAGTAGATATCGTCGGCGTAGCCACGCATGGACTGCGCCAGCAGCGCGCCGAGCACCGCCATCGGGACCGCCAGCAGAATGATGAACGGCAACGCGAAGCTCTCATAGAGAGCCGCGAGCGTCAGATAAACGACGAGGATGCCGAGGCCGAAGATGATGACGATCTTGCCCGCCGATTCGATTTCTTCCAGCGACAACCCGGTCCATTCGTAGGCCATGCCGTGCATCATGTTCTGGTCGGCTACCTGCTCCATCGAATGCAAAGCTGTGCTGGTGCTCACCCCCGGCGCCGCAGAACCATCGATCTCGGCCGAACGGAACAGGTTGTAATGGCTGATGACCTGGGGTCCGGAAGTGTTCTCGATGGAAACCAGATTGTCCAGCGGAATCATCTGGTTCGTGCTCGAGCGCACGTAATACTGGCGCAGATCGGCGGCGTTCTCCCTGAATTGCTGTTCTGCCTGCACGTAGACGCGATAGTTGCGTTTATTGAAGTCGAAATTGTTCACGTACTCCGAGCCCATGTAGACCTGCAGGGCATCGGAGATCTGGCCGAAGGGCACGCCGAGGGTCTTGGCTTTTTCGCGGTCGATGTTGACCAGCACCTGCGGGTCGTTGGACGTAAAGCTGGTGAACAGCCCGGTAAGGTCTTTGTTCTGGGTAGCGCGTGCGGCGATCAGATGGGCCGTGCGGTCGAGGTCGGGCAGAGTGTTGTTGCCGCGGTCCTGCAGCTCAAACTGGAAACCGCCAAAAGTGCCGAGACCCTGGATGGCGGGCGGCACAAGAGGAATGATGAGGGCCCCGGGGATCATGAAGAATTTCGGTCGCAGCGAGGTGACGATTTCGGCCGCCGAGTGGCCTTTGCCTTTGCGCTGATCCCACGGTGCCAGCGCGCAAAACATCATGCCGTAATTGGGAGCGTTGCCGGAAAAGCTGAAGCCGCCTACCGCGAAGGATCCGAGCACATCTTTGTCCTGGTTGAGCAGCGCGCTCACCTCGGCCTCAATGTGCGTCGTGTAAGCCAGCGACGCGCCCTGCGGCGCCTGCACCAGGATCATCATGAAGCCCTGGTCTTCTTCCGGTACGAACGCCGTCGGCACGTGTGTGTATTCAAAGTACACGCCATAGAGGCCGATAAAGAACAGCAGTAGCATCACCCAGCGAATGCGCAGTACGCCATGGATGGCGCGCGCATAGCCGCGCCCCAGAGCCTTGATGCCGCGCTCAGCCAGATGCAGGATGGAGTGCTTCTCATCTTCGCGGCGCAGCAGCAGGGCAGCCAGCGCCGGTGAAAGCGTGAGTGCGTTAAACGCCGAAATGGCAATCGAGAACGCGATGGTCAGTGAGAACTGCCGGTAAAGAATGCCGGTAGTGCCGGGGAAGAACGAGACCGGTACAAAGACGGCAATCAACACCAGCGAAGTGGCGATGACCGCGCTGGTCACTTCGCCCATCGCGGCGGAGGTGGCGTGGTGCGGCTCGTTGTCGCCCTCCGAAATATGGCGCTGGACGTTTTCGATGACCACGATCGCGTCGTCGACGACCAGGCCAGTGGCCAGCGTGATGCCAAAAAGCGTGAGCGAGTTGATGGAGAAGCCGAAGACGCTGATGAAGGCGAAGGTTCCAATCAGCGAGACAGGAATGGTGACCGCGGGGATCAGAGTCGCGCGCCAGTCCTGCAGGAAGAAGAAGATGACCAGGATAACGATAATGATGGCTTCGATGAGGGTCTTGATCACTTCCCGGATCGAAGCCCCCACGATCGTCGTTGTGTCGAAGGCCACCGCATATTTCATGCCCGGTGGAAACGATTTGGAGAGGCGCTCCAGCTCAGCCTTGGCATCGCGGTCCACCTGCAGGGCGTCAGCATTGGAGAGCTGCTGCACGCCGAAACCAACGGCGGGAATGCCGTCGAAGGTGAGGGTGCTGGCGTAGCTGCTCGATCCCAGCTCCGCGCGGCCCACGTCCTTGATCTGCACGATGCCGGCAGGCGTATTTTTGACGACGATGTTGTCGAACTGCTCCGGTGTGGTGAGCCGCCCGACCACGTTGACGGTGATCTGGAAAGCTTGTTTCTGATCCGAAGGCGGCGCGCCCAGCTGCCCCGACGGAACTTCGACGTTCTGCTCCTGAACGGCGTTCACCACATCCGTGGCCGTGAGCTGGCGAGCCGCAAGCTTCACCGGATCGAGCCAGATACGCATGGCGTACTGGCCGACGCCGAAGATGGTCACGTCGCCGACGCCTTTCACCCGCTTGAGCGCATCCTTGACGTAGACGTCAAGGTAATTGCTCATGAACAGATTGCTGTACTCGCCATGCTCGGCGTAGATTCCGGCGCCAAAGACGAAATTGCTGTTTGCCTTGCTGACGGTGATGCCGGTCTGGTTCACCTGGGCAGGCAGCAGGCCCGTGGCCGAGGTTACGCGATTCTGCACGTCGACCGCTGCGATGTCCAGCGAGTAGCCAGTGTTAAAGGTAGTAGTGATGGCGCTGCTGCCATCATTCGCGCTGGTTGACTGGATATAGCGCATGCCCGGGACGCCGTTGATAGCTTCCTCCAGCGGAATAGTGACCGCCGATTCAACCTGGCTGGAGTTGGCGCCGATATAAGCGCTGGTGACTGTGACCTGCGGCGGCGCCAATTGCGGATAGAGCGAGATAGGCAGCGACGGAATGACCACCGCTCCGGCGAGGATAATCAGGAGCGCGCAAACCGTAGCGAAAACCGGGCGATGAATAAAGAAGTCAACCAAGCGTAGCCTCGCTGTTCATCTCTGATCTCAGCATGCCCGCCTTAGCTCCCTGCATGGGGCGCGCCCGAGGGCGGCGGACCAGGGGGCAGAGGAATCACCGGCATGCCGTTCATCAGTATCTGCGTGCCGGAGACGATGACCTTGTCGCCATTATTGAGGCCCGTGAGCACGGCGTAATTGTTTCCCACAGTGTCACCCAGAGAAACGGCCTGCTGCTGTGCGATAAAGTGTCCGCCACCCGCATCTTTGGCCACAAAAACAAACGCCTGCCCGCCCAGCCTGCTCACTGCGAGCACCGGAACTGTAGGCTGTGGCTTCACGCCCCATACCACCCGCGCTTTCACCAGCTGCTGCGTGCGCAACAGCGGCGAGTGCACCGGAGCCTTCACCAGAATTCCCTGCAGCTGATCGTCCACCTGCGGCGATACAAATTCCACGGCTGTGTTCTCGATCGCATTGCCATTGTTATCGAGGATCTGAACGCCAAGGCCACGGCGCACCTGCGCCGCCCGCTCCGTGGGGACATAGATATAGGCTTCGAGGTCCTTATTCTCGTCGACGGTCGTCAGCATGGTCGACGACGAAACGTAATCGCCAACGTGGACCGGAATGTCGCCCACAATCCCCTCGAAGGGCGCCGTGATGCGGTAGTAGGCAAGCTGCTTTTCCTGCTCGTGGCGCGAGGCTCCGGCCGACTCGTAGTCAGCCTTCGAATTCGCGTACGCCTGCTCCGCCTGGTCGAGCGCGTCTTTGCTGATGATCCCCGCGGCAAAAAGCTTGCGCTGCCGCTCCACCTGCAGTTGGTTGTATTGGTAGACCGCCAGCTTCTGCTGCTCCGTCGACGCCTGCGACGCCAACGTCGCTTCCTGTTTGGCCGGGTCAATCTGCATCAGCAGCTGGCCCTGGTTCACGTGATCGCCCGAGTGAACATCGATGCTCGTCAGGTTGCCGTCGACCTGCGGATTGATGGTGGCCGACCGGCGCGACTTGATCGTCGCCACGTACTCATCCGACTGCGGAACCGGCGTTGCGGCAACAGTAAGGGTCTGCACCGGCATGGCCTGCATTCCGGCGCGCTGCTGTTCCGGCTTTGCATTGTTGCAGCCCACAGCTCCCGCGGCAATGATCGGGAGAGCGAGAACGAGAGCAGGAAAACGCGTATTCACGACAATGTTCACGACAGAAACCTCTGACAACCAGGCAAACAAAGAAAATATGAAAGGAGACAACTCAGGATACAAGAAGAGCGCACCGTTTTCGCCGCTTTCTCGTTGATTTGGTGTTGGATTCCCCGGCTGCGGGGGACGCTTCAGAAAATCCCCAGGAGGGGAAGCGACATGAAAGGAAGAATAAGCAGGTTCTGACGTGAGGGTTCGCGGACAAATGAAAACGGGCTGTCCGTTTCCGAACAGCCCGCCGATTTCGGCTCGGGTCTTTTCTGCCCCAAGTCAGGATGCACGAGAAGAACGCTTCTCGCCTGGCGTTTGCTTCCGCAGCGACTGCATCGCCATCGGTTGGCATGACCGATCTTTGGAGGGATCGGCGCATAAACCATGACCGGTTTGGCGCGATGCGCAGACCGGGAAGCCTAATCACCCGCCCTGGTTTCGCCTCCGTAGTAGAGGCTGCACCATTTGGTGGCGCCTCCTGACGGGCCGATATATTCGAGCAGCGGCCTCCCCGCGGTCTGGGACTCGGCACGAGTCACTCTTCCCGCGCGAGCCTGCCGTTGGTTGACATCGCGCTCGGTTGCCGATTGGGCTGATTTCGTCCGAACTCGGGACATCCATCCTCCTTCTTCGGATTTCGCGTTTCTATTAGGTTCGATTGCTCAGGCGCCTGCGGCGTTGCCAGTTTTTTAGCGAATGCACTCATCCCCTCCCCGAAGCTCAGCGAAAAACTGTACTCGCGCTTTGTGTCACAGCACAGTTATAACGGGTGCCCCATAACCTGGCCTGAGCCAGCGAAGAGAGTCGAATGGCTCTGCCCGGCGTTGGCAGATGTGGGAATGAAGAGCCTGGCTTCGCCGCCCTATGTCAGGGCACGACGTCACAGCTTGCGGAAAAATGCGAAGTCCGGCCGCTTTTGTATCAGGGCACGACTTCACAGCTGCGAAAAAATGCCAGATAAAGGAGCTTTTGTATCAGGGCACGACCTTGGTCGTGCCGTAACTGCCGCATTAGGGAGCGGGCTTTAGCCGCTGAGGAAGTTCTCCCCTTCGATCAGTGACTTTTTCCGCATGCTGTAAAGTCGTGCCGAAATGACCTCGAAATGATGCGGGCTTTAGCCCCGGCACCAGCCGTGCTGTGCGATACAACTTGGCTGGAATTTACGAGATTACTATCGAGCCTTGGATTTTTTCCCGGGCGGCGCTTCCTTGCGAGCCCGCACCTTAAACCAGATCGGGGTGCCTTCAAACCCAAACGCCGCGCGGATCTGATTCTCGAGAAATCGCTCAAACGAGAAATGCAGTTTCACATCGCGGTCCGTAAAAAGCACAAACGTCGGCGGAGCCACCGCCGCCTGGGTCATGTAAAAAATGCGAATCCGTTTCGCCATCGGCACGCTGGCGCGCTGGAAGTCGATCTTGTCGAGAAACCGATTCATCTGCCCCGTGGAAACCCGCTTCCGCCGCTCCGCAGTCACCCGCACCACCGTGTCCAGGACCCGCGGCACATTCCGCCTTTCCGTCGCCGCAATAAAAAGTACCGGCGCGTAGCTAAGGTATTTCAGAACACTGCGCAATTGGCGCTCGAAAATGGCGCGATCCGCAGGCGGTTTGCCGTCCTGGCGTCCGCTCGTCACCAGATCCCATTTATTGACAACAATAATCACCGAACGCCCGCTCTCATGCGCATATCCGCCGATCGTCGCGTCCGACGCCGTCACGCCCTCAGTCGCGTCAATCACCAGCAGCGCCACATCCGCCGCTTCCAGATGCCGCCGCGCCATCACCACAGAAAGCTTCTCCGCCATCAGGTGCGTCTTGCCCTTGCGCCGAATCCCCGCCGTATCCACAATGCGCAGCTCGTGCCCCTTGTAGTCGATCCGCTCGTCGACAGCATCACGCGTCGTCCCGGCGACCGGCGAGACAATAGCCCGCGATGATCCGGTGAGCGCATTCAGCAACGTCGATTTGCCGACGTTGGGCCGCCCGATGATGGCCACTTTGGTTTCGTGTTGCTGAAATTCGCCGTGGGTACGCAAAACATCTGCTGTACCCGGGAACTCTTCCTCTGCCTGGACAGCCTGCCCTGAGCGTGCCGAAGGGGCCAGTCCCGCCTCTTCGGTGGAGTCAGCGTCGTCTGCAGCGGGCGAGGGCAAGACGGCAAAGACATCGTCCAGCAGATCGCCGATGTTCAGCCCGTGTTCCGAGGAAATGGGGATGAGGTTCCGAATGCCGAGTTTGCGAAAATTCTCCGCGGCCGCTTCCATGCTCTCCGTATCGATTTTGTTCACGGCAAGAAAGAGCGGTTTTCCCGTCTTCATCAGGAGTCGCGCGAGATCGATGTCCGGCGCTGCGAGTTCCGACCGCCCATCCACGACCATGATGATCGCCTCGGCCTCATCAAGAGCAGTGCGCGCCTGCCGAAAAATCTCCGCCGGAATCTGCGCCTGATCATCAGGCACAATGCCCCCGGTATCGATCACCCGCGCCGTCCGGCCCTGCCACGTGACCTCGCCGTAGATGCGGTCCCGCGTGATCCCAGGCTCGTCGCCAACAATCGAACGCCGCGACCCCGTCAACCGATTAAACAGCGTCGATTTGCCAACGTTGGGCCGCCCAACAATGGCAATGGTCGGCTGGACTAGCCGTCCAGGCGGGCCCGCCTTCGGCGGAACTCCTTCGCGGAGGGCGGGACGCGGCTTCGCCGCGAAGCGCACTTCGACCGCAGGGGCTTGTTGGAAATCCTCGACTGACTGGGTGTGGCGACGACTGTTGCCCGCGTAAGGAGACGGGCGGGAAGCAATGTTGGATTTGCGGGCAGCGCGCGGGCGGCCGCGTTCCTCGGCGCGTTGTGGAGCTTTTTCCGGCCCGGGAGCGTGACCCCGTCGGATCGCTTTCCACTTTGCCTGGATTTTTCGCTTCGTTTTCTTTTGGCCGTCGCGGTTGCGCTTAACGGGTTTCAAGGTTGGCTCCTCGGGGAATGCGGCGGATTCCGGTTGCTGGGAGCCCTCGCGAGCACGCCTGTCCATTATAGGGATGAGGGTCGGGGGTAGCAGCGCTACAAGACCGTCCAGCGGAGTAGCGCCGATGAGGCTAGTCCGGACGGCGTGCCGGTAGACCGCGTTCCACTTAATTTCGCAGCAAACCCGGCCATCGGATAACAAATCTCGACCACTTCACCGAATTGTCATCCCGAGGAGCGGAGCGACGAGGGATCTGCGGTTGTTCTTCTGCTCGGTCTGGGCCAGGGGCCCTGAGCCGCGAATGTCCCGCAATGCCGGTGACTCAAGCCCGGGGTGTGTATCCATCACGGAGCATTTCCCCGTGCCGCGCCAGCGGCACGACGGTAGAAGCCACAGCCTGGCCTGAGCGAGTCGGCCTAAGCCGGCGAGTCGAACGGCGGCTTCAGCCCGTGGACAAAGGCTCCTCGAAGAAATGGGCCTTCAGGCCCGGGCAATCCACCGCGTCCAAACTTTCTGGAAAGCCGGTTTTGCGCTCGGAACGCCGTCGCCGAGCGATCCGCCCGCATCGTCCGCCTTCCGGAAATTTCGCGTGGCACGAACCGCGTTTCTAACTTCTAAACTCTAATTCCTAAACTCTAAACTCTGCGCCCCAGCACTTCCGTACCGTCCGCCCCGCCGATTTCCCTTGCTCTCACCCCGCAAAAAAGCGACCCTGAGCAGGGAAAGCTCTGTCTGTCCGCTGTGCACTCGCGGGCCAACGGAGCTTTTCCGTTTCCGGCCCAGGCCGCAGAAACGTAACCGCTCTTTGACATCGCCAACGACTCGACAGGTTTCGAGCTACTGCGACGGCCACCGGCTTCCAGCCTGTGTCCAGATCCAGGTTCTGTGTCTGGAAGGTAATACTTGGCTTACGGTACCTAACCGGCCCAGCAGAATGAATTACTTGCCACGCAACCCTCGCACCTGTCGGCATGATTCTACGGGTTGTCCTTAGTGGCGCGGAGGTTGTACCGATATACCTGTTCAGCGCGGTAGCGTATCCAGTTGGAACGGTTCCACAGCAACGTAGGTTCCTTTCAGCCCGCGCTTCAGGTAGGCTCCAGTAGTTCTCCTTGCCTTTGCGTGTGTACTTTCGCCGCGATCGTACTCTTCCAATTGCTTCTCGTCTTCTTCTACACTGCTTCCGGCCTCGTTTCTTGATCCGCTCAGTCTTTCTCCGTATAGTTTTTTCGTTCCCTTTTCGATCTCTCTCCAGCTTTCTCTTTCTTTCATCTTTTCTCTCTTCTTTTTCCTTTCTTCCTTCTCTCTTTCCTTTCTTTTTTCTCTTTCCCTCTTTCCCTTTTCCCTCTCTTTTCGCCGTATACCGCGCTAGAAGCCTTGTTCGTAGTCTTCCCGCGTTCGGCGTGCTTGTACTTCTTTATTCTCATCCAACTAAATTTTCTTCCACTTCTTATTTTCCACCCTCAGGGGAGGGGGGGTACCCCACGACCGGCCACCAGCCACTAGCTACCGGCTTCCGGCATTCCAGCTTCCAGCCACAGGAAGAGGCTCTTCTTAAGTGATCTTTCTTCTATCACTTAAGCCAACTGACCCTAAGTCGGAATTCGCAACTCGCGCAGAATCAATACTTACGAAAAAGTTGAGGGGGTACCCACCCCACACTAACTCACCGTTTCCGCCGAATACCGCGCGATCAACCCGGTTCGCACCGCGTGCCGATACACAGCCGTAAAAGCGCGGCCCATTCCAAACAAATAAAGGAGGGCGAGCGCGCTCCCAATCGCCAATGGCTTCACCGCAATCGTGTGACCCTGCAAAATCTGCCGCATTCCTTCGAAAACATAGCTCGGCGGAATCAGCCGCGCCAGCCATTGCATCCAGTGCGGCAGCGTGGCCAGCGGATAAAACACGCAGGCCAGCGGCGAAATGAACGCGGGAATCGGCCAGATGAACCACTCGGCAGCCGGACCGAAGCGCAGCACCAGCGCGCTGCCAAAAATGCCCAGCGAGATTCCAAACAGAAACAACACCAGCAGAAACGCTGCAAGCATCGATCCGTAAACGAAGAACGAAAGCCCGAAGACCAGCGTCGCCAGCGCCACCATCACGACCAGACCAATAGCGCTCGTCGCGATCGACGAAAGCACCAGGCCGCCAAGATACTCCGAAACGGAAAGCGGCGAGGCAAACAGGTTCAGAAAATTGCGCGACCAAACGTCCTCGAGAAACGCCGTCGTGATGCCCTGCATCACGCGCGTCATAAAGTCCCACAGCAGCACAGCGCCCAGCATTGCGGGAACAAAGTTGAACTTCGCTCCGGAAACCGAGTCGAGATACCGAGTGATGAATCCCCAGAGAACGATGTCGATGGCGACCCACGAAAACAGCGGCACAATGCGCGCCGGCGACCCGCGCAACAGATAGAACTGGCGCAGCAGAAGAGCAGCGGTGCGCCGCAGCGAGCGCGGCATCAGTTTTCCTCCTGCGCGTTGCGGATCGTCAGCGGCTCGCGCGCGACGGCGACAAACAGATCCTCTAGAGTTTCGTGATTGTTTTCCCTGGGCAGCGCGCGGGGATCGCCTTCGAGCAGGATCTTGCCGTGCGACAGAAAAAGGACGCGATGGCAGACCTCGGCGACTTCGACCATGTTGTGCGAAGTCCACAGAACGCCAACGTCGGTGCGCTCGGCAAACTGGCGAATGGTCGCGCGAATCTCGCGCGCAACGGCCGGATCAAGCGACGCGGTTGGCTCATCGAGCAGCAAAAGCCGCGGCTCATTCACCATGGCCTTGGCCAACGCTACGCGCGTTTGTTCGCCGGAGGACAGCACGCCGCACTTGGTATCTCGAAAGCGCCCGAGATCAAACTCCTCGAGAACCGCCTCGATGCGGTCGTTTAGCCGCGGCACGCAATAGAGCATCCCAAAGACGCGCAGGTTCTGCGCGACCGTCAGGTTGCCAGGCAGCGGCGCATACACAGCGGCGAAGTTGGTGCGGCCCAGCGCCTGGTGGCGACGGCGCGCCAGGTTGAACCCGTCGATCGTGATCGATCCTGATGTAGGCTCCAGAACACCCAGGATCATATTGATTGTGGTCGTCTTGCCAGCGCCGTTCGGGCCCAGCAGCCCGAGGATCTCATGCGTGCCGAGTTCGAAAGACAGCCCATCGACCGCAACCAACTCGGCATACTGCTTGCACAGATTCGAAACGGCAAGAATCGGAGAAGACATCAAAAAGAGGGTACAGGGTGCAGGGTACAGGGAACAGAACGCCGGGTGGCCCACTCAAGCCTTCAGTTGGCTTGAGTGGGAGCAGCTAGCCAGCTTTACGCATGTGTCCTGCGTTCTGTGAGCTAGGTCCCTAAATACATCACGTGCACATAAGTTCCGAGGCGCACGTTGTAGGCGAGATACCAGCCAGGATCATCCGGATCGGGATAGAGGACGATGTCGTCGGAATCCCAGAGCCAGTCGCCGCAGAAGCCCAGGTCAGCAGGCGCGACGCTGAAGTAGAATCCGCCAAACCAGAAGCGCGACGGGCCGCCGCCAGCCAGACGCCAAACCTGACCAGCTCCGACGCTGCCCGGAAAACGCCCGTGTTCCCAGGGATGATCGAGGTGATACGCGGTGGGGTTGGAGACATGACCGACCCACTGCCCATTGCTGGTATGCACATGCGGCGCCGTGGGATGGCCGGCAACGTCGGGCTTACCGGGCGTGATGGGCACGTGTCCGGTTGGGCCATGCTGCGGAATGTATCCGCCGCCAACTGGCGGACGTGCCGGTCCAACCGGCGCAGGATGGCCGCCACCAGCAGGATGACCGGCTGGCCTCTGCGCGAGTGCCGGTAGTGCAGTGAGCGACAACGCAAGAACACTGAGAGTCGCCAGGGAAAAGTGGAGTTTCTTCATGGATTCCTCCGGAGAATCTGCCTGTTGAAACGAGGGGCGAGATATGCCGACCGTTGCAACGGCCCATTGAGCCCAGGAGCCTGAATTTGAGCTGCAGATCTTCGAAAGCCGGACCCGCAGCACGCCCATCATACACAGGGAGCTGCCTGGGCGGCATCAAACCGGCATCCTATGTTGCGTTTGACGATGGCGGAAATTGGTGTCAGCCGATCGGAGGGTCAACACGCATGCTGCTGCTTCGGTGGTTGTACGGCTTTATCTTCGGAGTGCTTTTCGGCAATGGGATTCCGCATTTTGTGCGCGGGATGACAAGAGAAAACTATCCTTCCCTGCTGGGAAGTTCACCCATCGCCAACCTACTGGAAGGATGGATTTGCTGGATGCTCGCCGCGCTGCTTGCCACATGGGCTCGCCTGTGGCCGCCAACGCTCGATGTTTGGGCCGTGGCAGGCATCGGTCTGCTGCTCATCGGGCTGTTTCACGCCTTGGGCCTGGCGCCTGGGCGCAGGGGTTGAAGCTGGATTGCCTGGAAGGTGTTCAGCCGCCGGAAACCTCGCCGCCTGGTTCGCTTGTTTCGAGGAATTCCCAGGACGTAGTGACCTCAGCGCCCAGACCCTGGCAAATGCGCGTCGCTGCAGCCTCAATTTGCTGCATCAGGCCGGAGAGATAATCGCGCGAGCCGGAGATGGCAGCGATTCCAAGCGTCGCGGACTGCCATGTTGGCGTGTCGTCCATTTCCGCGATGGAAATGTTGAATCCGTGGGAGAGCTTCTCCTTCAGGCTGCGAACCACTTGGCGGCGATCCTTGAGCGAGTGGGCATGTTCGATGCGAAGCTCGAGGAACATAGCGGCGACCGGCATCGGAGATTCATCTTAGCGCGGCGGACGGCTCCTTTTTGAGCGCGGCGCACTCCGATTGCCGGCTCGTCCTGCCACGCTGTTGGTGAAGGAAAGACGAAATCGCGAAAGACGGGCCATCTTCAGCCGCGGCCAGGGGCATCCCAGGTGCGATGGGGGAAGTGCGCCGAAGTGTGGGCGCCCATCTGGCTTCCCCGGCATCGAGGCTCTTCCCACGAAGAGGAACAGGAGATCTGGGCTTATGAAGAGAATTTGGATTCTGGCTGTTGCCCTTGCGAGCTGCGGCTGGGTTTGCGCGCAGGAGCAGAACCCGACAGCGACGGAACACTGGCAGAACCCTGGGCAGGGACCGCAGGGGCAGACAGAAGCCGGCATTCCCATTTATCGCATCAATGTGGTCGCGCGCGATCTTCCTGCCATCAACTACTTCCACCGCAATGGATCGACGAAGATCGGGTTTGAAGGCACGCCGCTGCTGCCGTTGGCGAAGGGCACCGCTGAGGTAAACAGCCTGAACGGCCGCACCGAGATCAAGGCGCACTTCGAAGGCCTGGGGCCGGCGAATGGCTTCGGGGTGGAATATCTGACCTATGTGCTGTGGGCGATCTCGCCCGAAGGACGGCCCGAAAACCTGGGGGAGGTGCTGTGGACGCATGGCCACGCCGACACGACGGTGACGTCGAACCTGCAGTCCTTTGGCCTCATCCTGACCGCGGAGCCGTATTTTGCCGTCACGGTGCCGAGCGACCTGGTGATAATGCAGAATTATCCCCTGCAGGACAAGACCACCGGGGTACTGGAAACGGTGAATGCGCACTACGTGCTGCTGCCGCGCGGCGCTTATGCCGACACCGCGGGCCGGCACACCGTCCTGCATCCGATCACGCGCGACGATCGCTCGCCGCTGGAGTTGTATGAAGCCATCAACGCCGTGCAGATCGCCGAAGCAGCCGGCGCCGATCAGTACGCTGCCCAGAGCATGGCCAACGCGAAACAGGATTTGCAAAACGCGCAGGACATGGACATCCACCAGCGAGAAATGAAGCAGGAAATCACCTACGCACGCGAGGCGGTGCAGTCAGCCGAAGATGCGCGCATCATTACCATCCGCAAGATCAAGGAGGGTGACGAGGCGGCGGAGCGTGCGCGCATTGAAGCGGCGCGCAGCAAAGCGCAGGATGATGCCGCAGCGGCACAGGCTCAGGCAGCGCAGGCCCAGGCGCAGGCGCAGCAGGCAGCCGATCAGCAGGCAGCGGCGCAGGCTCAGGCAGCGGCCGCCCAGCAACAGGCGGCAGCAGCGCAGGCTGAAACTGATAAAGCTCGCGCAGAACAGGCGGCCGCGGAACAGGCAGCCGCCCAGGCGGCGCAGCAGACTGCGGAGATGCGAGAACGGCTGCGCCAGCAGCTGAACGCCGTGTTGAATACGCAGGAGAGCGCGCGCGGGCTGATTGTAAATATGTCGGATGTCCTGTTTGCTTTCAATAAATATGAACTGAAGCCGGATGCGCAGATCAAGCTGGCGAAAATCTCCGGCATCCTGCTCACATATCCGAACCTGAAGATGCAGATCGAGGGCTACACCGACAACATCGGTTCGGATGAGTACAACCTGAAGCTCTCGGAGCAGCGGGCCACGGCGGTGCAGGCATTCCTGATCGCTCAGGGTGTCTCACCGGCGAATGTCACAGCTCAGGGATATGGCAAGGCTGACCCGGTAGCCGACAATTCCACTAACGCGGGGCGAGCGGAAAACCGGCGGGTCGCCATGGTCGTCTCCGGGCAGTCGATCGGCGTGCAGGAGCAGGCCCCGGCCAGCTCGATGGTGCAACCGATGCCGGCTCCTCCTGTCCAGAGGCAGGCGCCACCGCCCCAACCTCCGGCTTATTCGACGGGAGTAGTGAACACGCCACCGCAGTAAACGACAAATAGGCCAGTGCAAAAGAAGGCCGCTCTCGGGCGGCCTTCTTGTTTTGAGCGGATGAGGTGTTCGGAAAATAATGCCGGAAATCACTTGCAAATCGCAAGTTAGTTTTGCTAACGTCCTCCATGGCAAAAAGGGTCATCAAGAACCGATCCGGATGCCCGGTGAATATTTCTCTGGAGGTGTTCGGAGACCGCTGGTCGCTGCTGATCGTGCGCGACCTGATGGTGCGTGGGTTCCAGACCTATTACGATCTTCTGCGTTCGGGCGAGGGGATCGCCACCAACATCCTGGCCGATCGGCTGAAGCGGCTCAAGCAGTCGGGGATTCTGATCGCCGAACCAGACAAAAAAGACCGGCGGCGGGTGAACTACCGGCTGACCGAGAAGGGAATCGACCTGGCGCCCGTGATGCTGGAGCTATTGATCTGGGGCGCCCGGCACGAGAAGACGGGCGCGCCGCCAGCGGTGATTGCAGAGATGGCAAGACATCGGCAAGAGGTTTTGCTTGAGACGCGGCGCCGTTGGCGGGAACGAGACGAGCGGCCGATGCTGCCATGGCTGAACGGACCGCCAAACGGGTCCGCACAGCGACCAGGTGCAGGATCGGAAGCGAAAGCAAAAGTGGTCATTAAAGAGGAGAACGGATGAGGATGAAGGGTGCGATCTTTTTCAACTGGATGGTTCCTGTGCTGGTTGCCATCTCTGCCGCCACACCGCACACGCACGCCCAAACTACGCAGTCGTCCTACCCCAAAATGGCGCCCGTCGATCAATACCTGATTGCGGATCGGAATGCCGAAATCGCACTGGCGCGGAGCGCCGCTCCGGAATCTGTCTCCGCTAAGGCTGAGGTTATGGTTCTGGGCAGGAATGGCTTCGAGGTTGCGGTTCACGGGACGAATGGTTTCGTCTGCATCGTGGAGCGAGGGTGGGACGCTGCGATCGGCGACCCCGTTTTCTGGAACCCAAACATTCGTGGTCCTAACTGCTTCAATGCGGCGGCCGCAAAGTCGTATCTGCCGATCGTCCTGATGAAGACAAGGCTGGCGTTGGACGGCAAGTCGCAGGCCCAGATCGACGAGGCTATGCGTGCCGCATTCGCCGACAAGAGGTTGCCGCAACTGGAGCCTGGCGCGATGTGCTACATGATGTCGAAAGGCGGCTACCTCAACGACCAGGCGCGGAACTGGCATCCCCATCTGATGTTTTACGTGCCGCTGGTTATGAGTAAAACCTGGGGCGCCAATCTGGCAGGGACGCCGATTTTTTCCAGTGACGATGTTTCGGATCGACTCACCATCTTCATGGTCCCGGTCGCTCACTGGTCGGATGGCACGGCCGATTCCAGCGGGGATTAAGGAGCATGGCAAAAAGTGGTCATGGAGGAGAGGCGGTCATGTCATCGACGATAGAGGTAGGCATAATGGGATCGGAGATCGGCGGCCCGGATAGTGCGGGAAAAACAATGAGACTTTTGACACACCTGAATTTCGGAGGGAACTGCCAGGAAGCTTTTCAGTTCTATGAGAAGAACCTCGGCGGAAAAGTCAGCGTGATGATGGCCGGACAAGATTGATGAACAGCAACTTATTTCAAGGAAAAGAGGGAGAGAGTCATGAATGTCGCACCCTACCTGAATTTCAACGGCAATTGCGAAGAGGCGTTCCAAACCTATGCGCGGATATTCGGCGGAAAGGCGCCGCTGGTCTTCTATTACGGCGATAGCCCGATGGCGCAGCGGTATCCGCAGATGGCAAAGCAGGCCATGCACGCGCGCCTCGACATTGGCGATCAGATGATTCTTGGCAGCGACGCCCCGCCAGAGTATTTCGAGAAGGCACAGGGATCGTCGATTTGCGTCGAGATCGACGACGTGGAAAAAGCGGAGCGCATTTTTGCCGAACTGGCCGAAGGCGCCACGGTGAAGATGCCGATCCAGGAAACATTCTGGGCCAAGCGCTATGGCCAGCTTGTCGATCGCTTCGGAACGCCGTGGATGATTAACGTTTCCCAGGCGGTCTCCGCGGCAGCCTAGTCTCCATACCGATCCTCATAACAAAGGAGCATGCATGAGCCAGGTGCGGGTGCTGGTGGGAACAAAGAAGGGTGCGTTTGTTCTCGCCGCCGACGGCAAGCGCGAGAAGTGGGACGTGAGCGGGCCCTTTTTCGCCGGGTGGGAGGTCTACCACGTGAAGGCGTCGCCGGTGAATCCGGATCGGATCTATGCGTCGCAGACCAGCGGCTGGTTCGGGCAGATCATTCAGCGCTCAGACGATGGCGGAAAAACCTGGAACGCGCCCGGAGGCGGTCTGCAGAAGTCGCCGCAGGGCTGGCCCATGGGCGAGAGCAACCGATTCGCCTACGACACGTCGCCGGGAACCGGTGCGCCGCTCACCACCCACCAGTGGTACGACGGAACCCAGCATCCATGGGAGTTCAAGCGGGTGTGGCATCTGGAGCCGTCGCTCACCGATGCCGAAGCGGTGTATGCCGGCGTGGAAGATGCGGCGCTCTTCTGCTCCAAAGACGGCGCGCACTCGTGGAAGGAACTACCCGGCCTGCGCGGGCACGGTACCGGACCGCACTGGCAGCCAGGCGCGGGTGGCATGTGCCTGCATACCATCGTGCTCGATCCAAACGATCCGCAGCGGATTTACATTGCCATTTCGGCGGCCGGCGCATTTCGCACAGACGATGGCGGCGAAACGTGGAAGCCCATCAACAAGGGTCTGCGCTCCCAGACCATTCCCGATCAGGACGCTGAGGTCGGTCATTGTGTGCACCACATCGCCATGAGTCCGCGTCGGCCCGGCGTGCTCTTCATGCAGAAGCACTGGGACGTGATGCGCAGTGACAACGCCGGCGACTCATGGCGCGAAGTGAGCGGAAACCTGCCCACGGATTTTGGATTTGCGATCGACGTCCACGCGCACGAGCCCGAAACAATCTACGTTGCGCCGATCACCAGTGACTCGCTGCACTATCCGCCGGACGGCAAACTGCAGGTGTGGCGCAGTAAAACCGGCGGGGACGAGTGGCAGGCCATGACTGACGGCCTGCCGCAGAAGGACTGCTATGTCAACGTGCTGCGCGACGCCATGGCAGTGGATACACTGGACGGCTGCGGCGTTTATTTCGGCACCACCGGCGGCCAGGTGTACGTTTCGCCCGACGGCGGCGACCACTGGAAGCCCATTGTGCGCGACCTGCCGGCAGTCTTGTCGGTGGAAGTGCAGACAATTGCATGATCCGCGTTGAGTTGCCGCATCATTTGCGGATGCTGGCGCAGGTGAGCAACACAGTGGTACTCGAAGTAGGAGAGCCGGTGACGCTGCGCAGCGTGCTCGATGCACTGGAGGCGCAGTATCCGGTGCTGCGCGGAACCATCCGCGATCACGACACGAAACAGCGGCGCGCCTTCCTCAGGTTCTTTGCGTGCGAAGAGGATCTGTCGCACGAATCGATGGATGCTCCGCTGCCGGACGCGGTGGTGACCGGGAAGGAACCGCTGCTGGTTATCGGTGCGATCGCCGGCGGATGAAACCGGCACCGGCCCCTGGCTCTGAGAATCGGCGATCGCTCAAAACATGCCCGCAAAAGAAATTTCAAACTCAGGAGAAAAGATAATGGCAACCGCAACCGCTTCCCCCGCAGGAATCGGAGAAGTCCGCGTACTCCGGGAACAGGTTCAGGCTATCAGCCGCACTCTTCGCGGCAACTGCGAAGGGCTAACCCAGGAAGAGAGCCTTACGCAGCCCGAGCCCGGCGGCAATTGTCTCAATTGGGTCGTCGGCCACGTCATGGATACGTGGGACCTGGTCCTGCCGCTGGTTGGCCAGCAACCGGTGCTCGGCCGCGAAAAGCTGGTTCGCTATAAGCGCGGCTCGGCCGAATTGCACGATTCCCGTCAAGCCCTGCCGCTGAGCGACCTTCTTGCTGCCTGCGACGAGGCGGCCAGGCGCATGGACGTAGGGCTGGCCACGCTCACTTCGGAAAAACTCGATGAACCGGCGCCGTTTTCGCCTCGCAGCAAGCCCGATGAAACGGTGCGCTCTCTGCTGTCGATCGTTATGTTCCATCAGGCTTATCACGCAGGACAAACAGGTCTGCTTCGTCGAATCGCAGGGAAAGAGGGAAAGATTAAGTAAAAGTCGCGAGTCTGTTTTCTTCTCCATCCTTCGCACAGAGGTCCGCCATGCCGAAGATCACACCGTTCCTGTGGTTCGACGAAAACGCTGAAGAAGCCGCGCGGTTTTACGTCTCGATTTTCAAAAACTCGAAGATCGGAGCCATCGCCCGCTATCCCGAGGGCGCCCCTGGCAAAGCCGGATCTGTGATGACCGTGTCCTTCACGCTCGAGGGCCAGGACTTCACGGCGCTGAACGGCGGTCCGCATTTCAAGTTCAACGAGGCTATTTCGTTCATCATCAATTGCCGGGATCAGGCGGAGATCGATGAAATGTGGGAGAAACTGTCGGCGGGCGGCAGCGAAGTCCAGTGTGGATGGCTGAAAGACAGGTTCGGCCTGTCGTGGCAGGTAGTCCCGCATAATATGAGCGAGCTGATGGCCGGCAAGGATGCCGAGGGAGCAAAGCGAGCGATGCAAGCCATGTTCCAGATGAAGAAGATCAAAATTGCCGAGCTGAAACGAGCCGGCGGCCTGGGGTAACGGCCCGGCATACCGCCAACAGCACTGCGGCGCGTTACCAGGATGGTCATCCCGCGGAGCTACGCGTCCGGAAATCGCCGGAAATACCTGGGGTGAGAGATAAATCCGAGATGGTCTGCGGTTTCTCTCCTTCTCTTCGGTATTTGTTCAGGTTTTATTCACTTTTACGAAAGTGAATATATCCGACACTACATCTCGCGCCACAGGCCGGATTTCCTCTCCACGCGCTTTGGCTGCAATTTGTCGCCCGCCCGCGTTTCCCGGTGTCATGGCATGTTCATCCATCAAACCGCCCCGAACGCAACAATTGCAGTGCGCCTGTGTCCGAGTGGAGCAGCAAAGACCGGGGCGTAGTCAAAAAAATCCGGCCGCGAAGAAAACTGTGTCTGAGGGAGATGAGTTATTGCTATGATGTTCCCCTCCCCGAGCAAGCAGGAGGGGAACGACGCCGGGAACGCCGTTGCGCGGCGGAAGAAAGGGGAGAGCTGTGACCATTTCAAGAAGGACATTTCTGGGCGAACTGGCGGCGTCGGGTGCGCTGGCGGGATTGCTGGCGAAGCCTGATACTGCGGCGGCTCTGAGCGCCGCGCTCGACGACACCATGCAGGAACCCGGTGCGGGAAACGCGGCGGCATTCTGGGGGAGCTTTACCGCGAAGGGGGCGCACGAACGCGGGCTGCTGGGCCACAAGCTGCCCGGAACCGATGCGGACCGGCAGGTGAATTTCCTGCACTTCGATCAGGACAAGGGGCTGCGCTATGCCGACCAGATCGACTCCAGCGAACTTCCCGATTACGTTGGCGACGTAGCGGTCAGCATGACCGTGGGTGGCATCCGGTTATCCTCGGAAGACCGCGCAAAGTTCGAGCAGTTGCAGTCGGCCCAGTTGCGCATCGATATGCTGCAGGGTCAGCAGATGTACGGCATGATCGATCCACTGGCATGGATGGCGCTGGCGGCGATCTTTCCCGATGAAGGAGGGAAGCTGCCACCGCTTCAGAATCTGAGCTTCGATCCGTCTTCGACAGCCAACAACATGCAGAAGATCGTGCTGCCGGGAGGTTATGGGCATGTTGCGGTGAACGTATCGATGGTGCACAAAGCGTCGGCCTTCTGGACGGTGATCAACACGCTGGTGACCGATGCCTCCCACATTGCGCCGGTGCTGGGTTTGCCGGCAATCAGCGTCACGGCGCTTACCGGCTTCAGCAAACTCTACGGCGTGCTGGCAAACCGCTCCACGTTTCTCTTCCAGGCACGGCCGCAGCCGGCTTATGCAACGCAGGAGGCCCGGCAGAAGGCCAATTCAACCATCGGAATGAACCTTCCATCGGGTGATTATGTGCTGGTGCCGCAATCGCACACCGACGATCTGAAGCCTTACCTGGGCAAGATGAAGCTGGCCAATGGCTACATGGTGCCGAAAGACGCGTCAGCGGCGGATTCGACCTATGAGTCGGCGGAGAAGGCTCAACCGGACATCAGCTATATCACGATGCATATGAACGTCAACCAGCTGATGCAGATGGGCGAGCCACAGAACGGCGGTAGCTCGAGCGGCGGCGGGGGCGGCAGCAGCAGCAGCAGTTCCAAGAAGAAGAGCACCAGCAGTGGCAGCAGCAGCGGAAAGCCTGAGACCAGCAGCAAGCCAGAGTAAGCGCAAGGAGGGTTCGCAGTTCGAGGGAGTTGGAGATGAATGTGCGCGGGTTCACAATTGCGGCCGCACTCGGTGTGGCGGCCGTTGCGCTGCCGGTTCAGGCTCAGAGCTTTGGAATGGCCAAGACGAAGGTCACGCTGCAGCGCAAGCTGCCGGCCCTCGTCCAGCTGCCCGGCAATTCTATCCGTGTTCGTGTCACGGCGCATCCGGAACATGCCGACCTTGCTACCGATCTCCAGGCCCAGCTCGAAACCGAGCTGCTCAAGGACGATCCACATCTTGAAGACGACGAGAACAATCCCGCCGTCACCGTCACCTGTCAGATCACCGAGTTCGCCCACCCGCAGCGAAATGTCCGCCAGCAGCCTGGCGTGGGAAATCAGCCTGCCCAGTCCATCACGCGGATTACCGGCTCCATCAACGTTGCATTCCAGGCGAAGACGCGAGACGGCCGAACCGTCGGTTCCTCCAATGTCAACGTCAATTACGACCAGGAATTCGATGCCTCGGGAAACAACGTCTCCCACGGCATCATGGGCAGCCTGAGCAACTCCTGGCACCGGCTTAAAGGCAACCAGAGCGAAGAGGAGAAGCCGCCGACCGATGCTGAATTGCGCTCCCTGCTGCTGGACTCGGCCGTGCATCGCGTCGCGGAAAACATCGTGAACACCAGCGAGTCCATTGAGGTTTTCCTGGCGAAGAAGGGCGGTGCCATCGACGAGGGTGACAAAGCCGCTGAAGCCGGCCTGTGGCAGCGGGCGCTCGAGACCTTCGAGACTGCCAAGCCATTTTCCAAAAAGGATGAGGATGCGTATCGGCTCTATAACATCGGCGTCGCCAACGAAGCGCTGGGCTACGCGGCTGAGGATCCAAAGTCGGCGATGAAGTTCCTCGACGAAGCCGCCATTAATTATGGCAAGGCCATCGACGCCAAACCCGCCGAGAAGTACTTCCTCGGCCCGCAGAGGCGAATCGAGACCGCAATCGCCCATTACCGCAAGCTGGAAGAGGCAAAGAATGCGCCACCACCACCGCCTCCACCTCCTCCAGCGGCCACAACGCCCACGCCCGACGTGGCCAGCGCCCCCGTGGTGAAGAAGACGCCGGCGCCGAAGAGTTCCTTGTCGAAGAACTCCCCGCCAAAGAGTTCCCCTCCGAAAAGCTCCGGGATGCAGCCCACGTCCACCACCCAGGAGGCCAGCGCGCACGGTACGACGGATTCCGCTCACGCGCTGACTGACTCCAAGATCATCGCCATGGTGAAAGATGGCATCGACGATGACACCGTCGAGCAGACCGTCCGCAACGCCAAAGCTGTCAACTTCGACCTGACCGCAGCGGGCAGACAGAGGCTCGCCGCCGGCGGCGTCAGTCCCGCGGTCATTAACGCGATGAAGGCGCGAGCGCAGCAATCGCCGAGCGGAAAGTGAGAATACAGGTGCGAGCGCGTACGACACTGCTGCTGCTGGCTGCGTTCGCGTTCGCCTGTGTCAGTGCTCACGCTCAGGAGGAACGCTGCGGCGCCGGTAAAGACCTGGTCGTCCAGGCTTTGGAGCGGGTGACACCGGGCAGCAGCGACGATGCCTTTGAAGACGCGCTCCAGCTGCTCAAGCACGCTGTCTCCACCTGCAGCGAGCTGGGCGATGCCTGGTAC
The DNA here is from genome assembly GCA_963788905.1 of uncultured Acidobacteriaceae bacterium. GTDB lineage: Bacteria > Acidobacteriota > Terriglobia > Terriglobales > Acidobacteriaceae > Palsa-343. The sequence goes on along the minus strand of CAWBIO010000003.1, from coordinate 277,518 downwards.
TATCGCAGCCTCGTGGAGCAGCGGCTGGGGCACGCCAGCCTCGCGCAGTATTCACTCGACAAAGCGAAGATGTTCAGTTCCGATGCCATGCAGCAGGGGCTCAACCCCTTCGTTCTGGCAACCCCGCCGGCGCGCAGCCGCGCTCTCACCGCCAATGCGCCGCAGGGCAACGCGCCGTCTCAGGGTGGTCCTGCCGCTCCCGGCCCGGTGCAGCAGAAGTGGGCGCTGATCGTCGGCATCAGCCGCTTCGGCGATCGCGCCGTGCCTCCGCTCAGCTACACCACCGCCGACGCCAACTCCTTTGCTGCCGAGCTCAAGGATCCCGCCATCGGGCGCTTCCCCGCCGCGAATGTGAAAGTGCTCACCGACGACCAGGCTACCACCGGCAATATCAAGCGGCAGCTGAACTACATCGCTCGCAATGCTCAACCCAATGATCTGGTGGTGATCTACCTTGCGACCCACGGCTCGCCGCGGGAGCTCGATTCCGCCGGGGGCGTCAACTATATCGTCACGTACGACACAGAAATAAAAAATTCCGATACCCCCGACGAAGATGCGCTGTACGCGACTGCGCTGCCGATGGTGGAACTGGCCAACGCCGTCGCCACGCGCATGAAGGCCCTGCGTACAGCGGTGATCCTCGATACCTGCTACTCAGGCGGGGCGGTCACGAACGAGTCGAAGCTGATGGGCAAGGGCCTGGCCAACGTCGCGCCGTCGCAATCAACGCTCGACCGCATGAGCCAGGGAACTGGACGCATCGTGATTGCGGCTGCCAGCTCGAACGAGGAATCGCTGGAGAGCCCGGAGCTGCATCATGGTTATTTCACCTACTATCTGTTGCAGGCGCTGAAGAGCAGCAACGGCCAGACCCCGATGAGCCAGGTATTCGCCACCGTCGCGCAGCAGGTTTCAGAACGCGTGGCAGCTGACGGCAAAAAAGACGGCGAAACCCTCGGCCAGCATCCCGTCATGAGTCGCAGCTCCGACGACGCTGACTTCGCCCTGGGCGTGACCACCGGCGGCAGCACGGCCAAAGGCGGACGGTAAGGGTTGCTCGGCAATTAAGACAACTGAATCGAGCTGTAGACCGCCCCAAAACGCGCCCGATTTTTGTGCTTAACATCCGCGTGCTAAACTTCCCGCCTCGGCAGGCTCGCTGCGCTGCTCCCTCCCGAAAAGTCAAGTCCCGGAGGTTGTTCCCATGAAAATCTTGTCCACTTTTGCAATTCGTCCTGGCTGCGTCCCCGAAGCCGCAAAGCGCTTCCTCGCCGGCAAAGCCACTCCGCTCCCGGGAGTGAAGATCCTAGGCCGCTGGCACAAGGCCGACTGCAGCGGCGGGTTTACGCTCAGTGAAACCGAGAATCCGGCCCTGCTCTACGAGTTTGCCGCCTCCTGGACCGATGTGCTGGAAATCCACAGCCACGTCGTGATCGAGGATACTGAGGCCGGCGCCGCACTCGCCAAAGTCTTCGGCTCCTGAGTTCACGCCCCAGAAAATTGGGATCCCGCCGCAAGCTGCCGGCCCGGCGGGATCCCGGGACCTTCGCGCCGCTCATCCGCCGTGCGATACTGCCTTTGGCATGTACAAGCGCGTCGTTCTTAAGCTTTCCGGTGAGGCCCTGGCGGGAAGCCGCGAGACCAAATTTGGCGTTGAACCCGTCCGCATCCACCAAATCGCAGCCGAAATTGCTGAGGTCCATCAGATGGGCGTGGAAGTCGCCATCGTGGTGGGAGGCGGCAACTTCTTTCGTGGCGTCGCCGAGCAGGCAAAGGAGATGGACCGCGTCACCGCCGACAACATGGGCATGCTGGCCACCGTCATCAATGCCCTCGCCATCCAGGACGCAGTTGAAAAGCGCGACGTCTTCTGCCGGGTGATGTCGGCCATTGAAATGAATCAGGTTTGCGAGCCCTATATCCGGCGCCGGGCCATCCGGCATCTGGAAAAAGGGCGGGTCGTCATCTTCGCCGCCGGCATCGGGAACCCCTATTTTTCCACCGACACCGCCGCCTCCCTCCGTGCCATGGAAATCAAGGCGGATGTGTTACTTAAGGGAACCAAAGTCGAGGGCATCTACGACGCCGATCCCGTCATCACACGGGACGCGGTCAAATTTGACCAAATTACCTACATGGATATCCTTCGATTGGGGTTAAAGGTGATGGACACCACGGCAGTGAGTCTCTGTAAGGACAATAATCTGCCTATGATCATCTTTAACCTGAACCAGGCCGGGAACATCCGCCGCGTCATTTCCGGCGAAAAAGTGGGTTCCCTGGTAACCGCCTGAGGCGGAGCCTGAAACCTGGCCGTCACCTGCACCATCTATCGTTCGAATATTGAAGTTTTTCTGCTGAGGACCGGAGGAAGAGCCTAAACCCGGAGATTTTTTTCTGAGCGCACAAGTACAAGTCGTACCCCGGCCCGCAGATACCTGGAAGCCGGATCCCCCACGACAAGCACCGGCCGCCAAGCCGCCGGTTGTGTTGAGGCCCAAAAAGGAGCGCCTCCCTGCTCTCACAGGGCTCCGTGCCTTCGCAGCTCTCAATATTGTCTTCTTTCATTTCTCCAATCCGAAGTGGTTCGGTCCTTTCGCGCCCATCGTCGACAACGGATTCACCTCGGTCAGCTTCTTCCTGCTGCTCTCGGGCTTTGTCCTCGCCTACAACTACTCCGACAAAGCGCAGAAAGGCCAGCTGAGCACGAAGAATTTCTGGATCGCCCGCATTTCCCGGCTCTATCCGATCTATCTTTTCGCGCTGCTTCTCTCCGTGGGGATGCTGATCGACGAATGGCACACCCGCACTCACGCACAATTCACCTGGGGCGTACTGCTCACACCGTTCCTGCTACAGGGCTGGAGCCCGTGGCTCTCCACCTTCTGGAACACACCGGCCTGGACCATGTGCACCGAGGCCTTCTTCTATCTCATCTTTCCGCTTGTGATTCTCTGGAAGCGACCGAAGAAGATCGGCGCGCTGGTGGGCATTCTACTGGGTCTGTGGTGCCTGGGCATGGTGTTACCTGGCCTTTATATGGGCCTGCATCCCGACGGCGACCTCCATCCCGGCCGATATACCGACGGCTTCTGGATCCGCGCGCTGAAATTCTCGCCGCCGCCGCACGTGCCGTCTTTCCTGTTTGGTATTGTCCTGGCTGACCTCGATGCGCTCATTCCGCGTGCGGCCAGCCGGCGCCTGCTCTTCGGCCTGCTGGGCATGGCTGGCATCTATGCGATTCTCTATTTCGGCGATCACTTTCCTTACCCGATGATGCATGACGGCCTGATGATGCCGCTGTATGCCCTGGCCGTCCTCGGCCTGGCCGGCCACAACCTGATCGCAAAGTTCTTCGGGTTCTTCCCGTTCGTCGCTGTCGGCCAGGCCAGCTACTGCCTTTACATTCTCCATTTCAATCTGTGGAACCTGATCCATAATTCGAACCTCCTCGCGGCCACGCACCTCCAGCGCTTCGATCCGTGGCTAAGTTATGGATTGCTGGTGGGTGCCGCGGTGCTGGCGATGCTCTGGATCGAGCGGCCGGCCCAGCGCTTCATCAAATCGGCTCTATTGCCCCACTGAGAATCTCAGGCCTCTCCGGCGTGCTGCTCTTCAAATGAGAACCGCAGCACCGTGCAGTTGCGTCCCGCACTCTTCGCTTCGTAGAGCGCCAGGTCGGCGAGGCTGAGAAGTTCGGTTTCTGACTGATCGCGAACACTGGCCAGCGTGGCGCCGATGCTGACCGTCAGCGAGACTGCGCAACCTCCCGCGCGAAAAGGCGCCGCAGAAATAGCCTTGCGTATGCGCTCGGCGCTGTTCGCTGTCTGCTCTCGATCGCATTCCGGCAGGATGACCAGGAACTCCTCGCCTCCATAACGGCCGCTGATGTCATACGGCCGCGTGGCATAGCCGATCCGCTGCCCCACCTCGCGAAGCACCGCATCGCCCGCCAGATGTCCGAGCGTATCGTTGACATGCTTGAAATGATCGACGTCGAGCATCAGAATCCCCATCGACGTTTGGTTGCGCAGCGTCCGTTCTATCTCTCCATGCAGCAGTTCCAGCAACGCACCGCGATTCCAAATCCCCGTCAGCACGTCGTGCGTTGCCTGGTAGCGCAGCTTGTCCTGCGCGGCTAAAAGGTCCTGTTGCAGCGAAAGGACATCAGCCAGCGACCGGCTCTTTTCCTGGTGCGCCGCCTCGGCCTGCCTACGCAGTTCTTCGGCTTCCTGCAATTGTTCGCGGATGCGTCGGGTCTGCGCGCGCACCCGCCGGCGCAGAACGACGTTCCAGGCAAGCACCACCGCCACGGCCGCGAAAAGAATCGCCGCAAGGACCAGGGTTCTCGCCGGTGTCCACCACGAGGGCTGCTGCACGACCACCACGCCTGCGGGCGACTGCAGAAGAATCTTCAGGGCTTTTGGTGTTTTGTCGGGGTTGACCTCGATGCTGCAGATTCCAGTTACTCGCAGCCGGCTGCCCGGATGCAGATTGGCGGCAAAACCCTCCCCGCCGCCAGGAAGCGCCGCTGAGAAAGTCGTGCCGCCATCGGTCAGTACCAGCGTTTGTTCCTGAGGGCTTTGCGATTTGTACAGCAGTTGCCCATCGATCTCCACGGGTTCGGCGTCATGCTCGCCCTCCAGCGCTTTGGCCGCCGTCAGCCGGACGGGTGGGGGCGCAACCGCGAAGCCGTCGCGGAGGAAGATCGCGCTCTCGAGGACCGAAGTGTAGCCTCCCCACGAGGGAAAGCCCACTACATCCAGTGCCTCGCCCACCGCCAGATGAATCGGCTCGTCGGTGTGCACGAAGATGCCGTGCCTTGAGTCCATCAGAGAAAACTGCCGATCCCCCCAGGTGGAGGTCACGATGCCGCGCATTCGCACCCGGTGGCCCGGATCGCGGCCGCCCAGCCGCATCACCCCGGCGGTATCCGTCAGCGGCAGTTTCCAGGGGTCGGCCGGTGGCGGTTCTTCCACCTGAAGCGAGGACAGATCCTGCGCGAATAGCCGGATTCCGATCAGCTGTCTGCGCTGATTGAAGCGCCCGCCAGCGACCGCTTTCAGCCGGACCTTGGCATCCACTAAATCCCGCCGATCGCAGTCCTCGGCCCTCACAACCACGATCCCCACCTGATACTGACCCGAAGCAATGACGGCCGCGCATTCCGGGGGAACTGCATCGGAGGATTTCCTGGCCACGCCGGCTATCGGCGTCAGCGATCGGATAATGCCTTCCATCGTGATCAGTTTCGAGTCCCATGCCCCGGTTGTCACACGATCGATACTCACCAGGGGCGCGGCAGGCAACGGCGCATGACCCAGAACCTGGAATCGTGCTCCCGTGATCATGGTCAGCAGATCCCCGGGAGCGGTCACGCCGGTGACACGCACCAGATCGCCAGCTTGCGGAACCTGCGCCATCGGCGAGGTCAGCGCAAAGATACCGTCGGTGTCATCCTGGATGAACGCGTATCCCGCCACAATAAACGTGATCTGGGCTCGATCCAGGTGAACAGGGTAGTGGCGTTCCGCTTCGGTGTCGGAGAGAAGATGCGCCTGGCGAACGGTCCGCAGGATCGGAAGCGCTGGAGAGACCCGCTGCGCCTGAACGGCCAGTCCCGCTATGAGGAAGAACGCGAGCATACACCCTCCTGCGCGATTCCCGATCCAGCTCCGCAAGCCTGCGGCAGCCCGGGCACAACCTGCCCCGGCGTCGCCTAAGCTATCGACCGCATCCATCCAGTTGCCTCAATCGCACGCCTTCATGCGCGCACGTTCTGCCAGTTTCATCGGCGGCAGTGCCGTTTAGTATAGGTCGCCAGAGGCAGGCCAGGAGCTGCTACTAAGGGGGCATTACTGCCCCCGGAAGTCGTGATCCCCCGAAAGTTGAAGGAGCGATTCTCTGGGAGACCGCGAGCCTCAGGCCGTCGCCGGGTAACCCATCCCGGCCAGCGCTCCGCGCATATAGGCGAAGCTTTTGGTCACACCGGGCAGCGGGTCGTCGGCGTGAACCTCATACTCGAGATCGACAAATCCCGGATAGTGGATCGCAATCAGCGCCTCGAAGATCCGCAGAATCGGCATCTTGCCATCGCCCACCGCCACCTGGCTCTCCTTCGAACTGAAGTCAGTCAGGTCCTTCATATGCATGTTGAACAATCGCGGCCCAACGGCGCGAATCGCCTCGACAACGTCGGTTCCCGCGCGCACCGTGTGTCCCACATCGATGCAGCAGCCGATGTGCGGGTCCATGCCCTGGATGTCCTTCAGAATGTCCAGCGGCGAAGGCCACAGCTTGTCTTCCGGCCCGTGATTGTGAATCGCGACCCGGATGTCATACTGCTTCGCAAACGACTCAATGCGCGGAAGATTCTCCGGTGTCGGATCGCCGGCGACCATCACAGGAATGTTCGCCCGCTTCAGATACTCAAACTTGCTGCGGATGTCTTCATCGGTGGCCTGCTGAAAATAGATTGCGCCTGCCGCGTGCAGTCGAATCCCGGCGGCGGTATAGTCGGCCACAGCCTGCGCCTCGGCGGTCGGGTCCATTGGCAGGTGATCCTTCGCGTCTTTGGCATTGAGGTCGTGGACGTCGAGCTCCTTCATGAAGCCGATCATCTGCGCGCGCGTGAAGTTGCGAAATGTGTAGCTGGCCAGCCCCAGCCGAATGGGGCACACCAGAGGTCTTTGACCTTGTTCGCCAAACCCCTCCTCCGCGCGCAACGCGCCTGGAACCGCCATCGCACCAGCCGCCATCGCGCCCAGCACAAACCCTCTCCGGCTCACCGCACTCTTCACCAACCTCAAGCCTCCAGTGTTCTGCGTTTTGAAGCCTGCAACCTGTAACCCGCAACCTGCAACCTGCCACCCGCAACCGGTCACCCGCAACCTGCCTACAGATGCGGCTCCCATCCCTTCTCATACTCCCGGCCCCAGCTTTTCATCGCTTCGGCATCACCGACGATCTTACCGTTGCTCGGGTCGAGCTTCAGCTCGCGCTGGGCCTCCCAGGCGATGTTCGAAAGCTGCAGCATCGTCACCGCCACGTTGCCCACTTCCACCGGCGAGTGCAGCTTCTCCCCCTTTGTGACCCCGGCAATGAAGTTGGCAAAGTGGGCGTCAGTCATCGAATCCCGCCCCACCAGATCCGATGACGACGTCTTCTCACCCTGCACGCGGAACTCATCCGTCTTGTGTCCCGCAAGGTCGTAGACCTCATAGCCATCGCGATCCACCAGCACCGACCCAGTGGTGCCCATGATCGTCGACCCGCGATCGCGCCCATTGATCTTCATCCCGTTGCAGCAGCGGCAATCCCACGCGATCATCTTGTCGTCATATTCGAAATTGGTCACTAACGTGTCGTAGAACTGCCAGTCGTCCTTGTAGTGGTAGCGGCCGCCGCTGGCCGTAATGCGTTTGGGATAGTCGGCGTCCAGCGCCCATCGGCACACGTCCACTTCATGCGTGCCGTTGTTGAGGGTCTCGCCCGTGCCCCAGATACGGAACCAGTGCCAGTTGTACGGCTGGACGTTGTCTTTATAGGGCCGCCGTGGCGCTGGACCTTGCCAGAGGTCCCAGTTCAGCGTCGGAGGAACCGGCGCGTCCTTCCCAAATCCAATTGACTTGCGCGAGTTCACGTACCAGGCCATCGCGTAGTAGGCTCGTCCGATCAGCCCGGAGTGAATCCTGTCCACAATCTCAATGGTGTGGGGCGACGAACGCTGCTGTGTGCCCATCTGCACCAGCTTGCCGTACTTCTTCTGTGCGGCGATCAGCAGCGCGCCCTCGGCCGGATTGTGGCTGCACGGCTTCTCCACATAGACGTGTTTCCCCGCTTCGACGCCGGCGATGGCCATCGGCGCATGCCAGTGATCCGGTGTCGCGATGGTGATGGCGTCGACGTCGTTAACCTCCAGAATCCTCCGGAAGTCGCCCTCATTGCGCGGTGCGTAACCGAGCTCCTTCTGCGCTTCGGCGGAAAACTTCTCCATGAAAGTGCTCTCGACGTCGCAGATATACCCGAGGCGCGCGGTTTTGGAATTGGCCGCCAGCGCCGACAGATGCGCGTAACCGCGGCTGTGCAGCCCGATGATGGCAAAGTTGAGCCGGTCATTGGCCCCAATAATCTGCGCATAGCTCTTTGCCGTTGTCGCTGCGGCCACCGCCGCCATCCCCTTGCCGAACTCACGTCTCGTAATCATGCGTCCTCACAATCCTCGCCTCAGCGAGGAAAAACTGCCGCCCGATTAGCCGCTCGTGCTCCTCTGGCCAGGTTCACCCCACAGCAAGAAGCAAACTCCTCGCACCACACGACTGTCTACGCATCCCCACCTGCGCTACTCTCCTAAGCACCTTCCCTCATTTCGGAAAAATCCCATTCCGGAACGCCCACTCTTACTCAAAACCTCGGCAGATTCTGCGCCGTTGCCGAAGCTCTTAACCCTCAGCACGCCGCCCCCGACTCCGCCAGCGCCTTCTTCAAATCTGCCATGCTGATCCGCGACGAAGCCTCCGGCGTACCCGCGCCGCGCCAGTGCGTTTCAAGACTCACCGCGTAGTGGAAGCCATCATTGCGCAGCGCGCGCAACTGACCCACCCAGTCCACCACGCCGGTTCCCACCGGCTGCCACTCAAACTTTCCGCCAGGCTGGCGCGTGACGTTCTTCGCGTGGCAATGCCCAATGCGCTTCTTTGGAAGCAAGTCGTATCCGGTCGGGAACGGCGTCTCGGTCGCGAACGTCCCCGCGTTGCCCGGATCCCAGTTCAGCATGAAGTTCCGATTCGGAATCGCCTTCAGCACCGCGGCCGCCTCTTCGCCCGTCGCCGTATTGCACGACATTTCGTTCTCCAGCAGCAGAATCACGCTGCTCTTCGCGCAAACCTCCGCGGCCTTCCGCAGCTTTTCATTGATGGCCTCCCGATACGGCTTCTGATCGTCCAGCCGCCAGAAGTCGAAGCAGCGCACCCGATCCGTCGAAAAAGCCCGGGTCAACTCGATGCAGTGCTCGAGCAGCGCATCCTGCTGGCTGAAGTCACTGGCGGCATGGAACTGATCCCGCTCCTGATCCTGTTTGCGCGGCGCGCCCGGCCAGTCCACCTTAAACAGCGGGCTCGCGATGTCCGTTACCCGGAGCTCATATTTCTTCAGGATGCGATTCGCCTCCGCAATCTGGATCGCGTCCAGATCGGTGACGTTCTTGTTCCACATACTGCGCAGCTCGATCCAGTGCAGACCGAAATCCTGCGCGGCCACCGCGCATGCGTGAGCGAAGTCCTGGGAAATCTCATCGTTAATCACCGCCAGCCGGAACGGACAGCTGGCCGGAACTGCCTGGGATGGGAAAGACGCTGCGAAGGAAGTAGAACGCGCTGCGGCCGCGGCGCTTGCTGCCGCCAGGCCGCCAAGGAAATCACGACGTGAAACCGGCATCTGCGTCTCCCGGGGCGGAATAGCAGACGCCAGTATAGTCTTACGCCGCGCCTCTCAGCTCTGCGCAACGGAACCGGCGCAGATTAGTCGATGGGCCGTTCCGCCAGGCGGTCCAGCACCCCCACCACAGAATCCGACACCTTGATCGGAAGCACCGGTATCCGCTCTTCTCTGTCGATGCTCGTGAACAGCTCCATGGTTTCGCCATGAAACTGAAACGACACCAGGGCCTGGTCCGGGCGCAGCCGCGCACGCCGCGACCGCGAAACGATCAGCGACCACATCGACTGGCCGGCCCGCAACTTGTGATCGTAGCCGGCTCGCCGCAAATCGGCAATGAACGGCAGGATCAGAGTCTTTGGGAATCGCGAGCCTTCGTACGTACGCTCCATTCGATCCCAGCTTTCCAGAAACTCACCTTCCACCGGTCTGCCCTTCTCGTAATAGTCTGCCAGCCGTCCGATCTCGAGCCAGGGAAACTCGCTCCGCAGGCTCGAAGGAGGCGCGTTTCCGCCCAGCCAGCGCGAAAGTATTGCACCCAGCGCGGTGCAGTCGGCTGCGCGGAAGCGAAACATCTCCGATTCGTCCCAGTAGAAAATTGCCTCCGGGGCCTCGGCCTGCAAAACATACTGGACGTGAGCGGCTCGCGTGTCGGTTCGATACCACAAATGCGAGACTCCCGACCCGGTCACGGTCAGCTCGCTGTTGACGCCGCTCCCCAGGTTCGGGAAGTTCCTCGCCATGCACTCGCTGATCGACTGCAGTTTCCGCTTTTCCCGATCCACGAAGCCGAAGTGTTCGTACATCTGCGGCAGCGGCGCCGCATCCAGCCAGTGCCAGACAGCGTCGGCCGTCTCCCCGCCTGAGGAGCTGCGCCCCACCGCGACCTTCCGGTTGCCCTCCTCAAAAGAGGTCATGAACTCGGGTCCGCTCGCCTCAAAGCAGCCGATCCAGCAAGCCCGCGGTCCGCGTTCCGCGGAGCAGCGCCACTGGACGCCCCCGCCTGTCATTTCGATCCGAACCTGGCCGTTGAGCGAGGCGAAACGTGTGGCCAGGTCCTCGTAGAGTGCTTGCGCGTGTTTCTGTTCGTTCCGTTCCATAAGTCCATTCCAAAGGGGAACCAGTGTACCCGAAGTACCTTAGTAACACTACCCCAAAGTGTGTACCCAACGGATACCCCCTGGACGAAGCAAATCCCGCCTCCCGCAAACGCGCTGGCAGGAAATTCTCCTGCTAAAGCAAAAAGCGCCTGCCGTTTAGCAGGCGCCTCGCAACCCACAACTTGTTGCGTGCTCTTTGCGGGTCGAAAACTGGTTACCCGCGCTTAGTTGTTGGCTCCGAAGTGAACCGTTTGCGTCGCGGAAATCACTTCGCCGTCCGGCGATTTGCCCGTCGCCGTTATCGTGGCGTCACCCGCTCCCACCCCGGTGATCAGTCCCGCCCGGTCCACCGTGGCGACCCGCGAATCGCTCGATGTCCAGGTTACCGCGCCTGTCAGATCGGTTGACTTGCCGCCGTTGTTGCTGAATGCAATCGCCAGTGGCCGCTCTTTGTCCCCAACCGTCATCGTCTGTGTCTCGGGGATGATGTGTAAGGTGAACGGTTTCGCAATTGATGTCGAGGCCGTGCAGCTGGTGGAAACCACCAGATTTGCCGACGACATCAGGATGCCGAATTCACCCTCGGCCGACGCCGTAACAGGAGTGTTTCCAACATAACTGGTCCCGGCCGTTGCCAGTCCTGCGTTGTTCACGGTCGCCACGTCAGAGAGGCTTGCGCTCCAGGTGACCTGGCTGGTAATTTCCTTCGTTTCAGCCGTGTGTCCGCCTTCCGTATAGCTGCCGAAGGCATTGAACTGCGCCGTGGAGCCAGGATAAAGGCAGGCGCTCGTCGGTTGGACGTACAGCCCGGTCAGCGTGTAGGAGAGCCCACAACCGGTGCCTCCCAGCAGCGACGTGAGGGTGACGAGCCCCACTCCCAAAACCACACGCGGAGAGACCAAAGCAGATAGGCCAAACAGCTTTTTCATAGAACGATGCCCCATGATCACCGTTACAGGCAGGTGACGAGCCCAACGGCTCTGTACTTCCTGGCTGGAATCTATCTCGGATTATGGGGACCATAAGGTGACCGTGGTATCCCACTTTCAGGGAGGAGGTGTCCCTGAAACGGTTACCGGAGTTGCAGTTATCGGCCACGCTGCAGGCAAAGAGCTTCACCCTTTCCGGCTGCCGCAAAATGCGAAGGGGCGATTTCCCTTGCGGGATCTCGCCCCTTCTGTCCGAACTTCCCGAAGATCCGGATTCGGCTACCGGATCGCTGCTTGATTCCCCAGGACCTTTTGGGCGCTGCGGATTTGACTCCACTGTCCCAGGCAATCCCGGAAGACCTCCACCGCGGGAGCTACTCGCCGCTCTAAAGACTTCCAGTTTCCCGGAAAATCCGTTTGAGTCTCGTTGCCGATTCTCGCCTGAGCTGCGAACTGCTCTCTTCGTTGGGAAGATCTCTCTTCCGTTGCTCGTGATTATGGCACGCGAATTCGCTTGCCCCGGACGTTTATTTGTGTGTAAATCGCCGCGACAGTGTGGAAATGAAAGCATGCAAATCAACGCACCCGCGTCTCGCGTGCACCGCCCTCTTCGCGGCGCAATTCACTCACGCGCATCAGTTCGTGCTTCCCAACCAGTCTTTGGAGTGCTTCTCGATGGCGATCCGCACCAGCTGGCTCCGCGTCCGCACGGCTGCCTTCTGGAACAGCTCCTGGATAACAGCTTTCACCGACGTCTCCGACGTCTTCAGCTTCCAGGCGATCTCCTTGTTGGTCAGGCCGTCCAGAATGCCGCGCAGCACCTCGCCTTGTCGCGCCGTAAGCGGCCGCGCCCGCCCCTGAATCTCGCTTTGCCTGCGTCCGCCGGCCAGCAGCGACCGGAAGGAGCCATCGTCCAGCCACACCTCTCCGTCCGCCACCCAGCGAATCGCTACGACCAGCCGCTCCGGATTACTGTGCTTTAGAAAAATCCCCGCCGCGCCGGCTTCCATCACCTGCAGAGCCACTTCGTCGGAAAGCCCCGCGGTCACCATCAGCACCCGCATCTCACTCCAGCGCCTGCGGATCTCCTTCAGCAGTCCCAGCGCCGTTTCGTCGCCGAGATCGTAGTCCAGAAGTACGACATCGGCCTCCGCGCGAGAAAGCTCATCCAGCGCCTCGGTTGCTGTTCCGCAGCGCCCTACGATCTGGAACTCCTCGTGGCTCTCCAGCAGCCGGCCCAGGCTCTCACGAAAAAGTCCGTGGTCGTCCACCATCACGATGCGCGTGTCAGCCGTCACGACGTCCTCACTGAAGAAGGAACTGCGTTGAGGTTCAAGCGAAGCTCGCGCCCTCCGGCGCAGGCCGGTAGCGAATTGCCGCGCCGAAAGAATGAAGAAACGCGCGCGAAAGATACAAGCCGGGCCCTGACGACTCGGCGCCACTCGGCTTCGAGCGGAATCGTCTTCTTCGAGCCCCGAAAAATTGCTGCGAACATGGGTACCTGTCGTGCAGCCTCTCCAGCCGCGGTCGACCCTCTTCGCGGCCGACCGTCATTGTAGGGTTCGGCGATATTGTAAGGCCGGCCGGCGTGGCGAAGAGCTGCATCGATGAAAATCTCCCCTTTTTTCCATCCGTCTCATACTTTGGCTTGCTCGTCCTTGCCGCTGGCCGCCGTGTTTCTCCGAAGGCCTCCTGTTATCATGACTGCAGGCGATTCCGCCTCCGGTAGGCGCGTAGCTCAGTTGGTTAGAGCGCTACCTTGACACGGTAGAGGTCAGGAGTTCGAGTCTCCTCGTGCCTACCATCAACCCTCGGCGATGCATCGGTTTAGGCTTCCCGGCTGGCTTCATCCCAAAACCTCCACCGTACGCTACGGTACGGAACTTCTAAACCCGCGCCGAAATCAAGCCAGCAACAAGTCAACCTGCCTCCGACTCGCATCCCGCTTGTCTGAGGAAACGGCGTGCGTGTAGAGGTCCATCGTAGTGCGTGAGTTCGCGTGCCTGAGCAGTTCCTGTGCCATTGCTCAACAGCGACAGTCTTAACATCCGTGAGCCGCAATGCGCCCCACTACGGCACGATGTAAAGAGTCAGAGACGACTCATGCACATCCACCGTCGCGAACGCTTTGCGTTCCAGAGTCAATTCATGTTTCCGGTAGTGGGTTACAAGGTCGTTCACCGTTTGAGGCGCACGGACCTCGCTGTTGATGTTTGAACGAAGGGACAAAACGGCCGACCTTCGTGCAATCTGCCTTTGCTACAAATTGCAGTTCAAGCTCCGACTTCTTGTGCGATCCATCGTCGAAAGAGGACTGAACAAGTAAGCCTACATGCCACGGACGCGCCCTCTTCTTTTGGGCGCTCATGTGTCAAGCGATGCTTAACCATCCTGAATTCGACGACTATGCCGAAGAATACGGTAGTGACTTAAGACTCCCGAATCGGCTCGTGGACTGGTGGTATGAGTTGGCGGCCAACACGTCTAGACTTATCATCCGTGATTTGGTCAGCCTTCCGGAGAACCAAAATCGGGCCAAGGATGGAAACTTTAGCTTTCTGAAGACCAATGCCACGTTTGACCGGGCAATGGAGTTGGGTCGGAAGCGCAACAAATGGAGTCCATCGCCGGCTCAAGTGAGACACGCGATTGGCAGGCTATTCCTTGAGCCACAACGAAAGCACGAACTTTCGACCCAGCCATTCTTCACCCTTTTTGACAAACCCCGCAGCTTCCAGTGTGCGTTTCATGCGCTCGTCATAAGTGGTCGCAAACAGGGGCCCTTGTACCGCGTCAGATTCTAAAGATGTTAATTTGAATCTGGCGAGGAATCCTTAGGAACAGTTTAGGAACAACAAGCAAAGTACACCCTGTTCATCGCGTTGGGACGATGCGTTACGCCCCCGCGCCACTGTCAACAAAGAAAGGCTCCCAAACAATGGGAGCCTTTCCTCTTTCGTGCTGCATGAGGATCTGTTCCTAAGTCCTCCTAAGCTGGATCCGCCGGCGCTTCGAAGTTGCCCGACACCCGTCTCAGCGCTGAGCGCTTCGCTTCGGTGTCTCCCGCTGATAGAGTCGGCCGGTGAGGTTCGGCCAACGGTGCCTTACGTTCCTGTTCTGGTGAACGTGGGTGCCGGGTCACCCGAGGCCGTCACCGCGAACGTGCCTGCCGTCCCTGTGGTGTGATGGCCGACGCCTGATCCACCGTCAGCGTGAAGGTTTCCGCGGTACTGGCGCCCGGCCGCGTTAGTGGCTCGTATTTAGCCTCGCAACCGAACTAAATAATGGGGGATCCACGCGAGTGTATTTGGAGCTTTCTGCCTTGTCGCCGGCGGCAGATCGGGCTCGTCAACCGAGTTATGATTCCGGCCTAAGGATCGGTAAGGGAATGACGGTTGCATCGCGATGCCGATGCAGGACCGATGGCGGTCAGCCCGAAATGTCCAGCCATGTACGGTCTGGTTTTCCGGCGCGGCCCATGAAGGGTGCGGGGAGGGGGTCAGTGTGTTTCGCAGGAGATCGCTTCGGTGACCCTGGGTTGGGTCATGCGTTTCAAAAGATCGGCACTGGGGCTGTAGTCCGGAACAAGTTCTTTGACAGCAAGAACCAGACCGCCCACATCGCGCGCTTCGCAAATGGCATGAACTGTATCGAGCCACTTCTCTAAGTCGGGTGCCGGCAGACCATTGCCGACAAAGATTCGGATCTGCCTGTGATGAGTGGGAACCGTATTTTCGAGAAAGGAGCTCAGATCTTCGCAGAGTTTCTCGCCCGGGCGTATTCCGGTGAATTCGATCTTCACGTCCTCATCGGGTCGAAGGCCCGACAACCGGATCAAATTTCTGGCGAGGTCGACGATCCTGACCGGCTGGCCCATGTCCAGCATGCAGATTTGGCCGCCTTCGCCGATCGCAGCCGCCTGCAGCATGAGCTGACAGGCTTCGGGAATGGTCATGAAGAAGCGGCGCATTTCCGGATGGGTCACGGTAACCGGCCCCCCGGCGGCGATCTGCCGCTTGAAGATGGGTATGACGCTGCCGCTGGAGCCAAGTACATTGCCACAGCGCACGGCTACGTACTGTGTGCCTCCGTTTTGCAAAGAGAGAAGAATAAGTTCGGCAATCCGCTTGGTTGCTCCCATTACGCTGGTGGGACGAACCGCTTTGTCGGAGGAGATCAGGACAAAGTCTTCCACGCCTTGTTGTTTGGCGGCGACGGCGACATTCCAGGTCCCGAACACGTTGTTCTCGATGGCCTCGAAAACGTGTTCTTCCATCAACGGCACATGTTTATACGCGGCCGCATGGAAGATCGCGGAAGGCTTGTACCGGCTCAGAACCTCGTCGACGCGGGCACGATTCTGAATGCCGCCAATCTCCGGATAAAATGCAATCCGGGGAAACCGGTTGCGCATCTCACGATTGACCTCGAATAGCGGAGATTCGGCAACTTCGAATCCCACGATGCCGGCGGGATGAAATCGCGCGATCTGCCGGCAAAGTTCGGATCCGATCGAGCCCGCTGCCCCGGTGACGAGGATGACCTTGCCTTCGATCCGGTCGCGGATCAGCTTCTCTTCGAGCCGGATCGGAGTTCGCCCCAGGAGATCTTCGACGGCCACGTCGCGAATCTGATTGGCAAGGCCACCTTCTTTGATGATCTCTCCCAGCCCCGGCACCGTTTTGCAGGGTACAGCTGCGCGATGGCACGCGGAGAGGATTCGCGTCATCTCCGTTCCGCTGGCCGACGGAATGGCGATCAGAACGATCTCAACATTGTGTTTCTCGATCAGATGCTCAATATCGTGTCCGCTTCCGAGTACTTGTATCCCCTGGATGCGAAGCCCTGTCTTCTCCGACCGGTCATCCACAAAGCCCACAACGCAGTACGTTAACTTCGGGTTATTGCGAATCTCACGCAGTAACATGGTGCCCGCATCGCCGGCTCCGTAGATCAGAGTCCGCTTTTCTGTTTCCTGAATATTTCTGCGGCTGGATGCGCCTTCGACGCTCATCCGCACCGCCAGACGAAGTCCACTGGTGGCAAGGAAGCAGATAATCAGGTCAAGAGCGTAGACCGAACGCGGGAATCCCGCCGGGCCAATCCATACGATCAGCACACAACCGACGATCGAAGCGACGCAATTGCCCAGGGCAACTCGAAGGAGATCGACTACCGATACATACCGCCAGAAACCCCGATCCAGCTTCAACCAGCCGAAGACCACAATTTTCACCGCTATCCAAATGGACAGCGCACAGGCCAGAGGGCGAAGCGACGCGGAGGGCAGTCTGAAATCGAACCGCAGCAGAAATGCGGCCACCGCCGAGAATGCAAACATGCAGATCTGGACCGCCCACATGGTGGGCCGTTGTAATGTTTTGCTGTCTCTCATTCGCTTCTCCCGTTGACCATCTGCTCATCCAGCCGAAATTGCGTCTCTAATCCATTCCTGCGATGGATCGTCGCGAGGGAACTCTGCCAGAGCCTGGGCACCTACGCTTCTGCGAACCACGTCGATCACACGCAATTGATCGCTCTCCCCAAGGCTGCTTGAACTCGGCAGGCAAATCCCGCGACTTGACAAGTCCTCCGCCACCTTTCCCCCATAACATGGGCAGGCTGCATACAAAGGCTGCCGATGCATGGGTTTCCAAACGGGGCGAGACTCCACGTTTTCTTTGTCGAGTTCCCTGATCAGAGCATCACGAGAGAGGCCAAACACACGCTCGTCGATTAAGAAAGTTCTAAGCCAATTGGTATGGAGGCCATGATTGGCCTGCGGCATCAGAGCGATCCCGGGCAGGTCTGAGAACGCACCGCGGTACCGGAATGCGATGGCCCGCCTCTGCCGGACGCGCAGGTCCAGAACCTCGAGCTGGCCGCGCCCGATGCCCGCCAGCACGTTGCTCATGCGGTAGTTGTATCCGAGTTCCGAGTGCTGGTAGACCAGCCCCGGATCGCGCGCCTGCTGCGACCAGTAGCGTGCCTTTTCCATCCATGCCCGGTTTTGCGACACGAGCATTCCCCCACCCGTCGTCGTGATCACCTTGTTTCCGTTGAAGGAAAACACTCCCACGTCGCCAAGCCTGCCCGCGGACCTCCCTTTATAAGTGGCTCCTAATGCTTCAGCGGCATCCTCCAGCACTGGAACACCGAATTTTCGGCATACCGCGAGAATGGAATCCATTTCGGCGCACTGGCCATACAGGTGCACAACGATCACGGCGCGCGGCAACTTGCCTCGTGCATCGCTGTCGCTGAGAGCAGCGGCCAGCAGGCGCGGATCCATATTCCAGGTTGCTGGATGGCTGTCGATGAAAACCGGCTCGGCGCCGAGATAACGGATGGGATTGACCGTTGCCACGAATGTCAGGGTTGGGCAGAATACTTCATCGCCTGGGCCGACGCCAAGCAGCCGCAGGCCCAGATGCATCGCGGCCGTTCCGCTCGACACGGCCACCGTGGGCGCCCCCAGGACGGCTTCGAACTCGCGCTCGAAAGCGTTGATATTGGGACCCACGGTGGAAAGCCAGTTCGTCGCAAAGGCCTCCTTCACGAATTCAATTTCTTTCCCGCTCATGTGCGGGACCGAGAGGAAGATACGCGCGGGTCCTGTTTGCGCGGGCAACCTCGGTTCTCTGCCTGCTGCAATTTCAATTTCCGCGCGATCGATGGTCATCGACGGGCTCCGGAAGTACATCGGCCGGCTTTCCGCCGGTCGATTTAGTTATAGGGAGGAAAGTAGCTGGAATCGAGGTCGGCTGTGGGATGAAGGCACAGGCCTGCGCGCAAAGTAAGGATGCTGTAACGTTGCTCGTTCGCAATGATCCTGCAGGTCTGGAAGGTGTGCACATCTTTCGAAAACCCTGCTTTGAACTGAAACAGCGCGTCGCGATCGGCCCCCAGGCCGCCGCCGAGATGAAGCACAGAGTATCCATGCTCCCTTCCCCATCGCCGCATCGCGTGCAGCATCAGCTTGGTCGGAGCAACATGGTGGAATTCCGGATCGCTGCCGGAGAGATGGTACTGCATGATTTTCCCGACCGCAGTGAAAAGGCCGCCGGCGACGGCTACACCTTCCGGCGAAAGAACGCAGCACAGATGCAGCTTGCCGTTCAGGGCGGCTTTCAGTCCGGCGAAGTACTCGTCGCCAAACTCATAATAAGAATTGGCTCCCACGCGTAACATGGTCTGCCGATACATGCGGATAAAGTCGTCGAGCAGGCTCCAGTCATCGGTCGGGGCTGTGAAGTTGAGCCTTTCCAGACGGTGGATCCCGCACCGGTGGCTGTTGCGCGTTTGACGCCACATCTCCTCCTCATCCTTCGTCAGATCGATCGACACCGTCTGTCCATGGGTGTGACAACGCAACGGCTGGTCCGGCAAGCGGTGGCCGGCGCTCAACAGAGGATGCAGGCGAAGAAAGACTGAGCATGCGCCGAGCTCATTCGACGCTGCGACGAAGGTTTTCAGAAGACCCTCGACAGCTTCGCTGTCCTGGGGATGGGTGAACAACGGGGACGGGTATCCATAGGGCGATTGCAGGTCGCACCAGGTGGACGGTGCATCCAGCCGATCGGGTAATTGACGGCGGAGAAGCGGGATCAGACAAGCCTTCTCTCCGTTGCTTGCATAAAATGCGAATGCCTGCTTCTGCTCCTGCTTTGCCATAAGCGCGGCGTATTCCGGAAGGTGGTAGACGTCGTGCTCGGTGCAATCGAGAACGGCCCGCCAGCGCGCATCATCCGGTCCGATGAATGCCCACTGTATTTCTGCGGAGCCATGAACAGGCCGGCGCTTTCCGTGCGGGACGCCTGTGCCATTTGCCCCGGTTGTTGCATGAAGAGCTATGGCTGGAACGCCGACCGCCACCATGTGGCAGGGCACGTCGCCGATCGCCACAGCGCCACCGCCCAGCACAGCCCACTGCCCGACATGACAATTGGGCAGCACACAGGCCCCAATTCCGATAAACGCTCCATCGCCGATACGGACTCCCCCACCGAGGTGCGAACCAGGCGCAAGATGCGCGAAGCTGCCAACGGCGCAATCGTGATCCACCGTCGACCCCGTGTTGATGATGGCGTGCGCTCCAACCGTTGCGCCGGGCTGAATCACAGCACCGGCAAACACCACCGATCCTGGGCCGATGGCAACCTCTGGGTAGACCACTGCCGAAGGATGAACGGCGATTGTCCAGTCCAGATTCAGCGATACGGCGAGTTCCCGCCGCCGATGGTTTTCACCGATGGCAATAATGGCCTCGAGGTCACGGAACTCATGTGCGCGCTCCATTTTCCCTGTCACAGGAACGCCACAAATGGTGTTGCCGAGAAGGTGAGGATCGTCATCGAGGATCGCGTCCACCATCCGTCCGGCGGATTGCAGAGTGGAGATGACGACTCCGGCATGGCCGCCCGCGCCGAGCACCAGCACGTGGCGGCTACTCATGGCCGGCCCCGGCAGCTGGCTTCAACGGTTCAGGGGTGGCCGAGGTCCTGTATCGATCGAATCGGCCTAACGCATCGACTGCGGCGATTCCGCCGTCCGATCGGAGAATGACCCGAATCGTTCGCGCAAGGATTCTGCAATCGAGGCGGAAGCTGCAGTGCTCCACGTACTGAATATCCCAGGCCAGCCGCTCCGCCCAGGTAGTTTGATTCCGGCCCTGGGTCTGCGCCAGCCCCGTCATCCCCGGTCGTATTGTGTGGCGGCGATGCTCTTCCGGCGTGTAGTACGGAAGGTAATCCACCAGCAACGGCCGTGGCCCCACAAGACTCATTTCGCCCTTCAGCACATTCCATAGTTCGGGGAGTTCGTCGAGGCTTGTGGTTCGAAGAAGATTTCCGATCCATGTCATGCGCAGACGGTCGGGCAGATACTCTCCGCCAGCAGAGCGCGCGTTGGTCATGGTGCGGAACTTGAACATCCTGAAACACTGTTCGTTCAATCCCGGCCGCGCCTGCACAAAGAGAACAGGAGGGCCTGCTGCCAGCCGCACCATAAGCCCCAGCAGCGCTATGAAGGGGCTGAACAACAGCAACAGGAACCCGCTCCCGGCAATGTCCAGGAGACGCTTGCCCCGCATGCGATACCAGTCGCGATTCAGCTTCGTGCAAAAACGGCTCATGTCGTGGCTCCGGGAGTCGCGCCGCTGCGATCAAGCCGAGGCAGTCCCGGATGGTCCTTTTCCCCATTCGCCGAGACCGAGAGCTTCCTGCTGGAGAGCGCCACCTTCTCGAGATGGCGGCTCATGCGCGGGTAGATTGCTTCGGGCCGAAACTCCCGTTGATAAGCGATTCGACCATTTTGCCCACACAACCGGCAGCGGGCGTCGTCGTCCAGCAGCGCCATCACGGCCCCGGTCATGCTCGTCACGCTCTCGGCCCGATAACTCACGCCGCAGCCACAGCGGTCGATCAGATCCTTCGCCTCCCGATCGAGACTCGAGACGATCGCAACCCCGGCCGCCATGTATTCGTAGACCTTGTTGGGGAGACTTTGCAGAGCGGACCGTGTGTAACTCAGGAACCCGAGTCGCGCCCGCTCCATCAGGCACTGCAAGTGTTCCTGACTGAGCCAGCCGGTGTAGACGACGTTGGCCGGCAACGCCGTCATCAGGTGCCGCTTGTCGCCGTCTCCGCAAATCACGACGCGAACGTCATGGTAACGAGGTTCGCGTGCAAGTACCCGGGCGCATTCGAGAATCGTCTCGATGTCATAGGTGCTTCCTAACGTTCCGGCAAATACGCAAAGACGCAGGGACAGATCTACACCACAATCGGCCAGTTCCCGGTCCATCACTTCGCGATCGACATTCCCGGCTGCGGGCGGCGTAAAGGAGAGAGGAAATGCTGCGTCGTTCGGTCCGCGCGTTCTGCCCGCGCGACCGAGTCCCCACTGCAGATATTCCTCGGAAACCGCGGTGATTCCCGCAGCCCCGGACAGGGTCGCATTTGCCGCGCGAAACACAGGGCTCAGAAGAAATCTCGCGGGGGCGCGTCCCCAGGATGGAAATGGGGTGAGGAACACATCCGGCCATAAGTCGCGCACATCGATGACCACCGGCACACCGTGCGTCCTCCCAAATGCGACCGCCTCCCGGCAAAGGTCCAGCGTCGGCAGGCAGCAAAAGATGAGATCGGGTTTCTGCTCCTCAGCTTGAGCCAGCTCACGGAAGCGCCGGGCAATGAGATGGTGATCCCAAAGTCTGCCCACGGATACGTTCCGCCTGTAACCGGGAGAGTGAATGAATGTGGCACGAAAATGCTCCGATAGCGGCTTCGAGACATCGGCATCGTATAAGTGACGCTTCTCGATATGGTCGAACGTCGAGGTCCACAGAAGTATGTCGTGCCCGTCGTTCTCCAGAGCCTGAGCAAGCATATCGATGCGGTACGGACGACCGCCGCGCGCTCCCTCTCCGATCTTGATCAGCCATGCTTTCAAGGTGCACCTCCTTTGGTTCTTCGCGATCCCGGCTTGTGCCTATCGCCGCACGGCTCCAACCGGCGACAGCTGCTGACTTGCCAGAGGACTGCCTCCGGCCCGGCGCAGGGATACCGTCCAGAGCGCCGTCATCATGAGCCCCAGAGCAAGGAAACTGGCCGCGGTCGCAACCGGCACGCTGAGTCGTCGCACGTTCAACAACGCAAACTGAATGCCAATGGCCGCGCCAAGAGCCAACGTGTTCAGGGGGAACACCGAGATGGCATCGAAGTAGTCGCGCAGAACCAGATAGATCACATAGGGAACGGCGGCTAACATCGCATAGCGGAGATCGTGAACGCCGGCCTGGGCCAGAGGTCCCAACAGAAGTCTCGCGATGGGCCGCAGGAAGAGTTCAAACAGCGCCAGGAAGAGGGTTGCAATCAGAACGGAGCCAGCCACCAGAGCCACCGTCCGCTTACGCGCCACCGCGAACGCTGCGGAGTCCCGGGCCGCCCGGCTCCAGTAGGGCAACAGAACGAAGCCCGCCGAGGAGAAGGCTGTGGCAATCGCCTGCACCAGCGAAAGCCCCACCGACAGAAACCCCGCCCCGACAATGTCGTTTCTGTGGACAGCCGCGTACGCCGGGAGCGCGAAGAGGCCGAACAGCGCCATATCGCCGGGTACACGCGGCGCGCCGAAGACGATTAACTCGCGCACGGCTCCACGAATCTGGCGGACGGACAACGCCGGATGCTTCCAGTCGCGACTGAGTTGGAGAAACACCACGCCTGAGATGCCGATCCACAGCCCGCCCGTGATCAGGAGCGCGCGCTCGACCTGACTGCTTGCCAAAAGCACCGCTGCCAGAGGCGCCAGAGCCCCATTCGCGACCTGCAGGGCCGCGGCAGCACGGAAGCGGGAGAGCCCACGCATGGCCGCGCTCGTCAGCGTGGCACAAATCATCCCGGCGACCGCCACCAGCATGCACAGAAGCAACCCGCGCCGGCTGCCGCTTCCGAAGATCCATTCCCCAACCTGCGCCGACGCCGCTATGCCCAGCCCGAGAAATATTCCCATCAGGATCGAAGCCAGGGCCAGGCCGGAAACCATCCATGTGGCCACCCTCTCCCTGGCTCCTATATCCCGCGCTATATAGCGAGGCAGGCTGATGCCCAGCCCGCACATCAGCGGCCATGCCACCACCGCGAGCGTGCGGCGCGCAATTTGGTACTCTCCGAATCCCTGTGCTCCGAAAACTTGAGAACAGACCCTGGTCACGAGTACGAGTCCGCCCAGCATGAGACCTTGCCCAAACAGCGTTGCCCAAAGCGAGGCCGCCAACCGCCGAATGCCTCCCGGCTCAGCGCTCGCAGTATCCGGTGCCATTCGCACGCTTCGAGGAGCGTTTGTCATCGGGAGTGGTCCGCGCCCTGCAGCCGGCGGCAGCCTTGTATCGGATGTGCCACTCGATCCGTTCTCAAAACGAAGTACCTGGTCCATCCGATCCGAAAGAGCTCCGATCCTTATTCATGAAGTAATGAACGGAACGATGGCGCCACCAGCTAAAGCCCATGCGGCTCAGATACTGTTTGCAGTCCCTTTCGATCCGGGGGCTGTGTAACTCCACAACAATCAGTCTGGTCACAGCCAGCCATGTCTCGCTGTCCCTGCTTATAACCTCCCATTCCGCTCCTTCGATATCTAACTTCAGAATGTCGATTCTGCTTTGCGCGTATCGCCTTAGAAGTCCGGCGATGTCAACGCACTCCACTTCAAACGAGGGGCTGATGTCGCCGCAAAACGAAGAACCGGTTGCCTGATCCGAAAGTCCCAGCCTGATTTCGTGACTCCAGAGACCCTTTTGAATGAGCGTAGCGTTTGGATAGCAGGCCAGGTTGCGCTTCGCGATGGATGAGAATACCGGATGGGGTTCGAGCGCAACGAGCCGGCAGCCTCTGAAGCGGTTCAGGAAATAAACGGCTGAATCGCCGATGTTCGCACCGGCATCGATGATGAAACCTGCCTTTAGACCGCGGGGCAGATTCCCGTATTCCTGACGAACCAGAGTCTGGATGACCAAATGGGCATCGGAGGTGTCGGGCCTGAAGTGGAAGGGATGCTCGTAGTTCCTGAGGGCAACGGCTCGCAACTCGCCCACTTCGGTCCGCTTCGCTGTCAGTGCCCGGTAAAAATCTTTTCCCTGAGACGAGATTGTTCTCAACGCATCATATTGACTCGACCCCAGTCGATACATGCTTCCGGGCACAACTCTTCGCAGTACCCGCCGGATCCTGTCCTGCCTGGCGAATTGTTTCACTTTTTCCAGATGTTCGAATCGCACTGGCTTTATCGGATGAACTCAGGGGCTCGGTCTTCGATGCCCCAGCCTTGCCCGAAAACGTTCACTGCACGCCTCTCACAGATTCGCTGGTACAGAGCTGCTGACGATCTGGTACAAACCACCACAGGCCATACAGCGCAAAGGCTCCAAGAATGGAGTTATAGTTCAGGATCGACGTTATCCCGAACAAAGCACATGCATAAAATGCGGCGAGCACACCCATCCACGACCTTCTGCCTTGTCGTACATGGCTATATGCCAATCCGCCGCAAAACGCGAGGCTCAACATTACCAACAGCGCCCCAGGTGATGTTGCATCTTCGATGAGTTGACGAAAGTAGGTATAGACATTGGTCGACCCCGTGGTAATCACTGAGTACTCCCCGATGACGCCGTTGACGCGAGTACCTGGGTGTACCAACTCGTACAATCCGGCCAATGTATACTGCCCGATCGCCGGCTGAATCGTGCTGAGGTCACTGTCGTCCATCCACATCGAGAGCGCCGCGATGTGGCCGCACATATAAGTCTTTGTGCGGTCGGTGAGGAATGAGCGCCCGGCGCCGGGATTCGCTCCCCCATCTCTGAGAGCGTCGCCCGCCGCGATGAGAAGCAGAAGCATTGGGATCCCAAGAGCGCCGACTGCAATCGCCCCGGGCCGCAATCGCTGAATGGTCATTCCGTATCGCAATCGCGTGCTTATATATCCGCTTGCCCACAGCGTGGCGCCAAAGAGGGTTGTCGATCGGGTGGATTGCGTAGCGAAAATGACTAGGCTGGGAAGCAGGCTTATAAAGGCCAGGCCCGTTTGTTTGCGGTTGTGACGGAGTACGAAGAGTGTGCCACCGAAGAGCGGAGCCAGGTAGGCCATACCGAGCAGCGTCTGCAGGTAGATGGTCACGGCATTCCCGGTTTTGGAGTAGCGTGCGACCGACATTCTGAGGGCCGTTTGTCCCAAACCCTTCAGAGTCGCGATCTGATCCGCTCGAACTCCTTGTGAACGGAGCCATAAGAGCGCGTAGAGCAGTCCGAGGACTACACAGATGGCGGTCAGCGCTGAAAGTCCATGGTTCGGCTTTGGCGGCGAGCAGAGCTTCGCGTTGCCCGCCGATTCGGCCCTCGACCTCCGGTTACGACCCGAACAGGCAGCCCCCGCGATACTGCCGCCGATCACGAGAGCGACATTCAGCAGGATCCAGAGCGGCCCGGACGCGGATGTGATATTTTCCGGCGCAATCACGATCGCTATACCGCACGCGCATCCCCAAAGGACCGCGAACAGCGGCGCGGGATGAAACCAGTCTCGCGTGAGGACCTTCGCGATCGCTCCCAGTACCAGCATTCCGATTGTCGCAGCGATGGAAACAACCATTGCTCTGCAGCCCGTGGCTTTCTTATCGAGTAACTTTTGCGAAGAACTCGCGGTAGCAATAATCCGCAGCCTCCGCCATAAAGCGGCGAACCGCGGAGCTGCCACCTGTAGAGACATGCTCGTCGTGGAACACTTCAATCTCGGGACAGTACATTGTCTTCAGGCCAAGTCTTCGGCAACTTTCCGCCGCGAATAGTTCCTCGGCAAACAGAAAGGCTCCCGCTCGGAGGCTTCCGCCACGCTCAAAGTATTCTCTGCAGAAAATCATGAAGGCTCCATGCGGCGCGTAGATTTGCTCACGACCTTGAACTTGCCGAGCATGAAACCCCGGAACCGCGTGACGTGCGAATTGACTTCGAATGCTGTGCTTGATCGCGCACTGGGTCTGCAGGAGCCAGTACAAAAGCCTCACCCGTGGAATGATCCGATTCAGACAGATTCTGAAACGCGTGGGGCGCCGGCGGTGAAATGGGTTCTGGTCAAGCCCCGTTCGGCCGGATACGATTCTCGGGGCAACTACACCATATCCTGACGGGAGATCGGCGATCTTCGAGAGGACGTCCTTTGCCGGCAGCCGGACATCGGCGTTCGATACGACCGTCCAGTCCGGAAGGGGTTGCTTCCAAATATGGGTGAGGGCAAGGTGAGCTGCTCCGAAGTATCCGGGGTTCTGCGGCATGTGCTCGAATCGCACACCGGCCTTGCCGCGATACGCCTGCCTGACCGAAGCCAGGTCCGATTCGAGCGGCGACGTGTCAGCCACAACAACGGTGAGCACGTAGCCGGCTCTGTCCTGCTGCAGCAGATCGCTCAGGAGCCGATCGGTAGCCGCCGCGGAGTTGTAGTTCACCGCTACGAAGGCGATGGTGATCGGATGGGGTGCCGGCATCTCAGGCACTTGCGTCTGCACAAACCTGGACGGACAGGAGAGTGATTCGCGAGAGCTGTTTTTCATCTTCGTTTCCTGAAGGCGGATTGCAGCCGTCGTATCGCCTCGGCCCCTTCCGGATCGGCCCTCTCAAGGTCGAGCCGGTGCAATAACAGAGCCGCCAGACAGCCCAGAAATAGTCCGATGAACGCCGCGAGCGGAAGAATGATGAGCAGCCGCGGGGAGGTGCGGCGGTCCGGCTCAATCGCCGGCTCCACAACCTGAATGACGGCTGCCTCTTTCGCCTCATCCAGTCTGGCCGCCTCGTACTGGCGCAGCAGCATATCGAAGAAAGCCTGTTGATACTGCAGCTCGCGCTGGGCGCGGATGTAGTCCAGTCCTGCTTTCGGCACGTCGGTCAGCGCAATCGCAGAGGATCCCGGCGGTCCGCTGTGCTGCTCCATCTGCGCAAGCTCCGCTTGCATCGCGGAGAGTTCGCGTTCCGCCAGCTGCACATCGGGATTGCGCTCGGTGGAATACGACTGCAGCGCCTGCAATTCCACCTGCCTGGCAGCTACCTGAGCGCGGAGCATGGCCAGGCCGCCGATGAGCACGTTCGCCTGCGAGTCGAGGTGAATCAGGCCTTTGCTGAGCTGCACCCGCTGAAAGGCCAGTTCCGCGGCAATCAGTGCCTCTTTCTGTGTGTTCAACTGTTCTCCGAAGAAGAGGCGACGCCTGGAAGCTTCACTCACCGAGATGCTTTTCGTGAGTTCCCTCAACTGCTCCGTATAGGCATTGGCGATGGCGGCGGCGCGCGCCCGGTTCGAATCGCTCACCGTTATCGAGATGAGGGTGCTCGGCTCCGACAATATTTTCGTGCGATTCTCCAGCGTCCTGCGGGCCCCGGTCATGTCTCTCACGCGATAAACGCTGGTGAGCTGAAATCTGGCGATGATCGCATCCGCGACCGGCCGTGACTTGAGAAGGCCCATGTAGATGGCATTCGGGTCGGTGAGCAATCCGTTCCCGGCTGCCTCCGCCAGGGATCCCATGATGATTTCGCTGTTCAGAAAGGAGGTCGTCGATTGCGTCTGCTTCGGAGGCATGATCCGCGTGACCGCTGTATAATGCACCGGCAGCACGAAAAAGAGAATCAGACCCAGGGTCAGGCTGGCCCCGGTAAACCTTGCGATGAGCCACTTTCGTTGGATGAGATGAGTCAGGAAGTCGAGCATGCTGTCGTCGGGGACACGCGGTAGTGACTCCGTCGACCGTGGATGAGCCGCGGCAATTGCAGAGTGGCTGTTGCAGGCTACTTCTTCGATCATGGTCACACCGCGACTACTGGACCAGGCTGACTACGGCCCCGGTCATGGCCGTCTGGGAGAGGATTTGCGTGATGATGGGCAACTGCGCCATGAATCCCCCTCCGGACTTCATCCGCGGGGGAACCACAATAGCGTCTCCGGGCATCAGGGCCAACCGTTCGAAATCACCGGACCACTGCTCGTGACTTTGCCTGCTGACGACCGTGCCATCGGCGCGGATCAGGAAGATGCGCCTGACGTCGCCGTTTCGCGTCGGCCCGCCGGAATCTCTCAAATAAGCGGCAAGGCGCTTCTTACCCTGATAGCGAAAGGCGCTCGCGTTGTAAACCTCTCCCGCCACCTGAACGGTGCCCAACATGGGCGGTATATAGAAACTGTCACCGTCTTCCAGCGGAAAATCGGGAATGTCTGCGATCGTCCCGGCATCGGGTTTCACTCCCAGAACGATCCGGCCCGTCGGCCGAGTGCCACGCAGCTGTTCGATCAGAGCACTTTCGGCCATCAGCTGGTTCTGCTGATTCTGAGCAATTTGCGACGCTGCCTGGGGCGCCGCGAGGATTGAGACGGAAGCCCTCGGCTCGCTGGCAATCCGCGCCTGCAGATCCTTCCTCATCCTGTCGATAGAGAGGTTGAGTTGTTCTTCCTGAATCTCGCGGGTCGATGCGCGAGTCATCTGGGAGGCATAGAGGTAGGCGTGTGCGGTAAGGCCGCCCGCCCTTTCAACCACGCTGCGCAGAGTTTCTCCCGGCCTCACGCGATAGACGCCGGGGGCGTTTACCTCGCCTGTAACCCGGACAAAGGTTGCGTGCTTTTCGAGCGGTAACGGGAGATCCTTTCTCGAAAAGATTGTGACGATATCGCCAGCTTTCAATAGCTGATTCTCGGGCGAGGCGGGGTCGTCGATGGCCTTGCCCAGATTAAAAGAAATCAGCCGCGTGCTGAGGTCGCCGTCGTCGAGCCTCTCAATGGCCGCGTATTCCCAGTTGATCTCCGCATCAGTGGCGGCCAGGTCCGTCATCATGTCCGTCCGCGGCTGATCGGCAAGGTGGTCTCTCAGGGTCGAATCGGCTGCGGTCAGATCGGTCAACGGCGGGGTCTGCGCCTGATCGGCACGATGGTTTTGCAGGTTCCAGTGCTCCGGAGTGACCAGGATTTCACGGGAAGGAATCAGGTCCGATATGCGCATTCCATCGTGCCACGCAAAGCGGCCGGGGGCGGCGACATTGCCGCGGATCATCACAGCATTGTCGAATTGTGGGGAGATTTCGAAGATCCGCACCAGATCTCCGTCCTGCAGCATTCTTTGTAATCCGGAGGAATCCAGCGGAAACTCATCGACACGCCGCCTTCGGTGATTCTGAACCCGCTCCAGCAGTACGCGGTCCCCTCCTGCCAGGTTGGTCAGGCCTCCCGCGCTCTCGATCGCCCCAGCCAGGGTCGTCTCACCCTTCAATTCGTAGATGCCCGGCTCATTTACGTTGGCGATAATCGCCACCTGCTGGCCAACCGGAGGGATATAGATCACATCGCCGGGCAAAAGCTGTACGTCGCGCGATTTGTCTCCTTTGCGCAACAGGTCATAAACATCCAGCTCGGTGAGCAGAACGCCGCTCCGCCGCAACTGGATATGCCGCATGCTCCCGGTCGCCGACGGGCCGCCGGATGCGAAAAGCGCATCCACCAGTGTGCTCAGCGAGCCGACGGTGTAGACCCCCGGCTGGCGTGCACTCCCCAGAACAAAGACCTGAATGGATCGAAGCTGCCCCAGCGACACGTTCATTTCGAAGTCCTTGTACAGGCTCCCCATGGCGCTGCGCAGAAAGCCTTCCAGTTGTTCGTAGCGCAGGCCTGCAATGGTCAGCGTGCCGACTTTTGGCAGGGCAATCTGTCCGTTCCTGTCGATGGTGGCGCGGAACTCCAGATCGATCTTGCCCCATACCTGTATCCGCAGGTCATCCCCCGGCCCAAGCACATAATTCGCAGGCACCGGGATGCGATCAATGGGCGCAAACGTCGTTGGCACCTCGTCGAAGAGCTGCCGTCCATAGACTGCGAGAGGATGCCCCGCTGCGTCCTCGACGAACAATTCGAAATCGGAGCGCTGGCGAATCGGCCCGGCCAACCTCGTAGCGGGTGCGGCCAGCTGATCCGCATTCTTCTCCTCCTCCTGCTGGGACAGCGCGGCCTTACCAGGCGTAACCACGGGGAGTGCCGGTGTTATGGGATAGGCGGGCATAGTCTGCACCGGGTTAATCCCGGTCGATGGGGTAGCAGGGGTACTGGTTGTGGTCGGCGCTTCCTGCGCGGCACAGAAACCACAACACAAAAGGAGCAGAAGCGAGAGCTTGAAAGTCATCATGGGGCGAACTTGTCTCCGCATTTAGTGGAGGCTAAGACTGGCAGTAGCTGGATCGACAACCTCGATGTCTTCTCTTCGCACTTCAAGGGAAAACGACTGTTCGACGGCCGAAAGCGCTAGAATGACCTTGCAGGGATGGCGGAGTTCGGTCACGATGCCTGTCACTCCCGCAAAAATGCCGTGCTGGATGCGCACACACATACCCCGGTCAAGGCGAGGATGCGGCCGCAGCGGATATCCGCCAGCCAGAGCAGCGCGGATACTCTCGATTTCCGCGGCTGGAACCGTATCTCCTGGTCCACTTCCGATCAAATGAAGCACCCCAGGAGTGGTCAACACCGAGAGCTTCTCTTTGAAATCAAATCGGATGAAGACGTATCCGGGAAATAAGGGGCGTTCCAGGGTAACGATTCGATCGGTCCAATGGGACTGTTGTGTATAAAGCGGAACGTAATTATCCAGACAACGCGCGGTCAAATATTGAGCGACCCGCTTTTCGTGGTTGGTCATTACCTGCACGGCGTGCCACGGTGTTTCCATGGTTATCTGTGAGTTTTCCTTAACCGGCAAACCTGATTGTCGTTATGTCAGCAGCTATTTGCGGAATGTCAGACTGTTGCGTCAGCGAGCGGCGTGTTGCCCTTGCCGGGAAAAGCTTCGCCCTCTCGGTCCCAGGCATCAAACCGAAACCTGTGCGCACCTTTTAGGCGTCTCCCTCGTAAAACTGGGAGCCTGTTATTCGAGTTCATACTCCAATTCGAGCAGGTGAGTCTCCGCGTTAAGCACAGACTTTACTGCAGGAGGTAGAAAACTGCTGCCATTATCGTTCGCGGTGACTCGCGAGCCAGTGATTGCCGTCACGTCGGAGCGAATTGTGGTTACTTTTGGAAGTAAAGCTATTGACGGAGTATGGTGTAACTGGGCGTCGGCATGATCGATTCAAGATAGATGAAACTGCATGATTCGACAGGGATAGTGGGGGCCGAGCGGTGGTCATGATAGATACGAGGTGATACAGGAAACAAGTAAGTCGGATTGTTAGGTAACGTAAGTCACCTTTGCTTTTCCACAATTCCCATTTTGGGTCTGGCAAGCAGTTTGTGGATCGGCCGGGCGCCTATCGGATCCTGGGGGTCAGAACACCTCGCACAGCGTCCGTGTGACCGCGGAAGTTGCTTGCCATCGCTGAGGCCTGGTGCGACGATGTGAATCGCGAGTTGCACACTGCGGTTCGCATCGCCGAAGCGGCGGAATGGAGTTGCACATCCTTCTTCGCGACGAAAATCCCGACTTCATGGATGAGTTCGTCAGCAACAACACTTTGGCAATCTGCAGGCGGATCGGCCGCGCGACACTCCTGGTCGCCGGCACCATCGTGCCGGTCGCCATGCTGATGGCTGTCCGTCTGTCGGGGGTTCGAGCCCCGTCGTCCCCGCCATCACCACAACTCCATCAGGAAATTGCATCGCAATCACGATCACTAAGTTGAATAACGAAGTCCCCGCTGCCTGATTCCGCATCACTTCAGCACCATCAATCGGACACATCGCAGCGACCGTCAGGTCAAGATGATCTTGCGAGCTTCCGCTTCCAGATCATCGGCCATGTGAGACTCGTTGTCCCAGATCATCGTCCGGATTGGTGTCAGGATTGGTTGGCGCCCAGTTTAATCCGGGTATGCTCGGATTTCCGGTTGCAGCAAAGGCGGCCCACGAGGACGCCATCTTCTTCGCCAGCGCCTGCGCCTCCGGTGTTTTGCCCGTTCCCTGCTCACAGCGCTTCGTGTTATCGAAGCAGAATTGAAGATCTGCTGTATGCCATGCGCCAGGCACGCCATCGAGAATTGACGTCTGCCAGGTGAAGTAGTAAGCGTACGCCGGTGCGGCCTGCAGTTCATGTTTCAAGCGCGCCATCTTTACCACATTGTTCCGCATCCCGAGCCCATTCAGCCCAGGAGTTCCGCTGCAGATATACGAAAGGGTCTGAATCTTCTTCTGCGGGTACGCCTTCTTCAGCGCCGCAACGATCGCCGCCGCCTTCTCCTCGCCGTACGACTTCGCCAGGTTTGCATGCCACTCTTCTTCCGTCGGGCGCGAAGACATCTGGTTCCCCTCTTCGCTCACCGAACCTACCAGCATCGGGACGTTCTTTGATACCTCGGGAGCGGCGTCGAAGAACGACCGCATGTTGATCACCTGGCCGTCAACGCAAGGCGACCACCCTACGCGCGGCGTCCCCGGCGCTCCCGGCCCCATCATGGGCCGTCCCGGCGGGTTGATCTTCGCAGCCGCCGCGTTCCCGGCCGCAAACAGCCTCGCCCACTCCATCTTCTGGAGCGAACCAATATCGTCCGGCGCAAGCCCGAGTTCCTTCATCGTCTGCCGCGCCAGTTCCTTTTGCTGATCTCTGCTCGGAATATTCCCTCCACCACCGGACTGCGCCGCAGCCCGATGGATCAGGCCCACCGCGGAGGGCATACCCATCAGCGTCGTCACCTTGGATCCGCCGCCCGACTGCCCGTAGATCATCACGCGATTCGGATCGCCTCCGAAGTTTTCGATGTTCTCCTGAACCCATTTCAGCGCCGCAACCAGATCCGTCATCCCTGCGTTCGCGGAGTCCTCATAGGCCGAACCGCCAATCTCCGACGCATCGAAGAACCCGAGGATATTCAGGCGGTGATTCACCGAAACCTGCACCACTTCGTGGTGCCGCGCCATCTGCGCGCCCTCGTGCGATGGCAGTTCATAGGATGATCCGAAGCTGAACCCGCCGCCGTGCATGTAGAACATCACGGGCCGCTTTCCCGTCAGGCTCGGCGTCCAGATGTTCAGCTTCAACATGTCCTCGCTCTGCCAGCCGTCGTCCCAGTCGAACAAAAACGTCTGCTCGATGCTCGCCCACGGGTGCAGGGTCTGCGGGCAGTTCGCGCCATACGCCAAAGCCGGATACTCGTCCCTCCACGGTGAAGGCGGCTTGGCCCGCAGCCACCGATTCTCCCCAGCCGTCGTTGCCCCATACGGCACTCCCTTGAACGTCAGCACGCCGTCATCCACGAACCCGCGCACCTTGCCGTACTGCGTCTTCCCCACGGCCGTTCGCGGTGTCGACACCTTTCCCGGCTCCTGGTGCGCGCCTGTCTTCACGCTGTCAGATCCGAAGGCAGGCTTGCTTAGCACCGCCCCCAACCCAGCCGCAGTGGACAGCAGCAGCGCTTCACGCCGCGTGAGAACAACAGCCTCCTTCGACTTCGCCATAAGCACCTTCTCCTCTCACGTTTATGCAATCAATCGCTTCGAAATTGCGCGACTCGCTCCCAGCAGCGCAGTCCTCGTTATTCCGGAAGCGCGTACTGCCCATCAACGTGGAACGTGCCCATAGCAACAGGCGCTCCCGTATCTGGCTGGCCGCCGCCAATGCTGATCGTGTAATCCCCTTGTGTGATGATCGGATTCCCATCCTCCGTCACCATCCCCATGTCGCGGGGCTTCAGGTCAAAGTGCACCTTCTGACTGGCACCGGCATCGAGATGCACGCGCTCGAATCCGCGAAGTGCGATCCGCGGTGCTCCCTTGACATCTGGGAACTTCAAATAGAGCTGAACGACCTCGTCGCCGGCCAGCGTGCCCGTGTTCGTCACGGTCACATCCGCACCAACTTGCTGTCCGGCAGCAACGGCCTGTGCCGGGATACTAAGATCGCCGTAACTGAATTTCGTATAGCTCAGTCCGTAGCCAAATGGGTAAAGCGGCTTACCGGTGAAGTAGCGATACGTACGATTCGCCATGCCGTAATCCTCGAAGTTTGGCAACTGATCCACGCCCTTGTAGAACGTGACCGGCAGCCTGCCCGCAGGATTGTTTTTGCCGCTCAGCGTCTCGGCGACGGCGGCTCCGCCCTCTTCGCCGGGGTACCAGGCTTCCACGATGGCGTTGGCGTGCTGGTTGATCCAGTTCACGGCCAGCGCGCTGCCGTTGATCAGAACAACTGCCAGGGGCTTGCCGGTAGTAGCACCCACTGCTTCCACCAGGTCTTCTTCCGGCTGCGGCAGGTCGATGCTGGTACGGTCTCCGCCAAGGAAGCCCGGTTCGCTGACGGGCATCTCCTCGCCCTCGAGCTGGCTGGTGATGCCCACAACCGCGATAACGGCATCGGCGGTTCTGGCGGCTGCGATTGCCTCGGGCGAGACACCGGCCTGCGCCTTGTTCCAAATCAGCTCCGCATGCGGCTTGCTGCTCTGTGTGCCATAGGTCATGCTGATCGTCGCCTTACGGCCCTTCTCCAGGTGAACGCGGCCCATACCGGAGGACATCTCTTCGCCTCCGCCAAATGCCGCTGCCACCTGCTTGTCATCTACCGTGAGCCGGCAGAACCCACGGCAGCGAACGCCGAGCTGATAGTCGCCGGATTCAGAGGGAGTCAGCGTTCCCGTCCATTGCACGCCATATGCTTTCTTCCCCGCAACTTCCGTGGGCAGATTGCCCTCGCTCAGATTCACATTCGTTTCCGTGCGCGTGAGGATCGGCGTGGTCTTCGAACCCGGAGACATGCGGCCTTCACTGTATTCAGCTTTGAGGCCGGGCTTGCCGTCCGGCGTGCTCAACAGCGCATCGGGCACCGGCTTTCCATCCGCGCGCAGAAACTGGGTTCCCGGGACGTAAGTGATCGTTGCATTGGGGAACTCCGCATGCAGACCTTCGAGAACGGAGACGATGTGGGTTGGCTGGCCAGCGTAGTTGCCGATCAGCGGCCGAGTCTGATCCGCCAGGGGACCGACGACAGCAATCTTCCTGATCTCGGGTTTGAGCGGAAGAATTCCGTCATTCTTGAGCAGCACCATGGACTCGTTCGCCAGCTTGCGTGCATGGGCCCGGTGCGCTTCGCTATCGAGCTCTTTCTCGTCGATCTTCGCGTACGGAACCATGTCAGCGGGATCGAACATGCCGAGCTTGATGCGCGCGGTGAAGAGGCGAATGAGCGCTGTGTCGAGCACGTTCTCCGGCAGGTATCCCTGCTGCACAGCATCGATGTAAGCCTTTTCGACGGGTTCGCCAAAGCGAGAGGTGAAGGTAACGCACTCGTTGTCCATGCCGCGTATGACGGAGATTGCGGCACCCTGGGCCTGCGTCGGGCGATACCGGTGATTTGCCGCAACGTCGCGAACCGCATCGCAATCGGAGACAACGTAGCCCTGAAAACCCCACTTTCCGCGAAGCTGATCCTGAAGCAGGTACTGGTTGGCGCAGGCAGGCTCCCCGTTGATGGCGTTGTAAGCGCACATCACGGATCCCGCCTTGCCGTCGACCACGGCGGCGCGGAAGGCGGGCTCGTAGGTATCCACTTCGTCGTGCTTGCTCACGTCGACATCTGCGAAGTGACGGGTTGGCTCCGGTCCACTGTGCACGGCGAAGTGCTTGGGCGTGGCAATAGCAAGATAGTACTTGGGATTATCGCCCTGCAGGCCGGTGACGTACGCAACGCCCATGCGGCCGGTAAGGAACGGGTCCTCGCCGTACGTCTCCTGCCCGCGGCCCCATCGTGGATCGCGGAAGATGTTGAGGTTGGGCGACCAGAAGTCGAGCCCGCCCATGATGCCGGTATGTCCTTCGCGCTGGTTCTGCACGTGCTTGATACGGCCTTCGATGCCGATCTGCCCGGCCATGGTGTGGATGCCTGGTGCGTCGAAGGTTGCCGCCAGGCCGACCGGCTCGGGATACTCCGTCACACCCTGGTTGATTACGCCATGCAGAGCCTCACTCCACCACTGATACGCGGGAACCTTGAGCCGCGGAACGGCGGCCGAATTGTTTTGCATCTGCGTCGCTTTTTCGGCCAGCGTCATGCGATGCACCAGGTCGGTGGCCCGCTGCTGTGGGGATAGCTGCGGATTCAAGTAAGGAAGATTTGTGGGTTCCTGAGCGACTGCGGTGTGTGGCGCTAAGGCAAACAGGAGTGCAGCGCTGCAGGCTGCAATGCATTCGATGATTCTCGTCACGCGTGTTTTCATGCTTTCTCTCCAAAGTGAGTTTCAGCAAGCGGCAGTTGCCGCTTTTGAAACTTGGCTTCAGTTAGGGCTTTGCCGTCCGACTGGATAACCGTGGAAGGATCGTGAATGTAGCGCTCGCCGGCCAACTGCGCCCAGCCCAACGCATAGCGCGCCGAATGCTGAAACCGGGCGCAGGACTCGCAATGTTTAACCGCATCATTCGATCTCCTGTGAAATTCCAATCTTGTTTTCAAAATAACTCTTCGGGCTCCTTCGATACGGCCCGGCAATGTCTCTTTTGCCGGGCCACGTATCTATCCGTAACGACATTGCCGGCAGGCCCGCCTGGTTGAACAACGCAGCGCTGAGTTCGACTGCCAGGCATAGCGGACCCGCGCCGAATGCGGCACTTCAGGGGACGAGACCAGCACCGTATCTCCTTCGATGTGCGACACCTGACTCGGGGTCATCTTTTGCTGAAACGGCTGCGGTTTTAGCCGCAGCCGTTCAGAAAGATCACATTTATTTTGCCGCACAATCATGGACGGGCCGGAGGCTTCGGCGCCGGCGGAGGAGCTGAGCTGGTTACATATGCAGCCGTAACATCGAGCCTTGCTTTCAGTGGATCCTTTTCGGCGACCGGACCGTTTTCGGTGAAATTCATCAGCATGTCGGTCGCGGGCGAGTACCGTGGCCACGCCGGCGTGTTGCCCGTGCTCGGATCTCCCGTCCTGGCGAATGCCACCCAGTAACTCAACATCGCCTGCGCGATCTTTTCATCCTCGGGCGCGAGCTCGCTTGCATACTTCGCCTGCACCGTATCGAAGACAAAAGGTATCTCGGTGGCATGCGGTGCGCCCGGCCATTTGCTGCGCATGGACTTCGCCACGTAGGAAAACCTGTACTCGTAGGCCGGGAGGCCTTGCGAAGCGAATATGCTCGCTACGAAACGAGCGGGCTCCGCCATGAATCGATCCATGGAGACCTGGTACTGCACGACGCGCAACTCGCCCTGTCCCGTCGGATCGTAGGCCGCGATCGCTTTCTCGCGATCAGCACCGAATGGCGCGAACAGCTCTTCCTTATCGCGCGCAAATCCGAAGCCGATATCCATGCTATTGGTTCCGATCATCAGTGGGACATGCCAGCCGGCGCCGGACAGGTATGCGGATTGCGGATCGGACAGGACAACGCGGCCGTCGATAAAAGGTCCTGCATATCCGGGTTGATTCATCGTTGCCATGTTGAGATTGCCGAGTACCGTCTCGGCGGAGAGATGCCGTAACTTGTCCAGGGCGTCCTTATCGGTCCCATCCACTCCCGCGCTGCGCGCGAACTCGATGCCGACCGATTCGGCTGAGGCAGGCCCGTTCGGCAGGGCAGTGTTGAGGTAACGCTCTCCGCCAAGGTTGGTGCGACCCCCGCCGGACTCAATGATCGCTTTCGAGAACAATCCTTGCGACAGAGGCGAGGTGAGCAACATGCTTACCGAGAATCCGCCTGCAGACTCGCCAAACACGGTCACGTTGGCGGGGTCCCCGCCGAACGCGGCGATGTTCTTTTGAACCCACTTCAACGCGGCGATCTGGTCCATGAAGCCGTAGTTGCCGACCATCCAGTCGGCGTTCTCCTTTGTGAGCTCAGGAAACGCGAAGAAGCCGAAGCGGCCCAGGCGATAGTTGGCGCTGACAAAGACCACGCCCTTTTGGGCGAACTTGCCGCCGTCATACACCGCGGGCGAGCTGCCTCCGTTGACGAAGCCACCGCCGTAGATCCAGAACATGACCGGCAGCTTTGCGTCCGACTTCGTGCCCACGGGACGCCACACGTTGAGATAGAGGCAATCTTCTGCCGGCTTAGTGCCGAGCGGAGCAGCGTCGCTGGGGAACGGCACCTGCATGCAATCTGCGGAATAGGCGTCGGCCTGCCGCACATCGGACCACGACGGCACAGGCTGCGGAGCGCGCCAGCGAAGTTCGCCGACGGGAGGCGCGGCAAACGGCACACCCTTGAATGATTCGACCGCTCCCTGCGTAACGCCTTGCAGCTTCCCTGATTCGGTGCCGACAACGCCGGCCTGTGAGAACAACTGGGGCACAGCCACCACAGCGATCACCCACAGAGCGAGCTTCTTCAAACCATCCATCTCCAGCCTCCGGAACCTGCAACTTTGTTCGACGCACGCGACTATATCAGTGCCCTGAAGCATGAGTACAATTCATTGATTCGAACGGAGCAATCGCATTTGCCGATCGCCCGATTTCTTCCTCGGGTGTGCCGACACTGCGCCGCGGCCTTCATGCTTTCTGACACGGAATTTGTGTGTGAGGTGGCGCACCAGGTTCTCGGCGGCGGGCGATAGCGTGGTGTCTCTTCTCTGAAGCAATTCGACCTGGCGGTTCGAAAAGCGGTTGTTCAGTGGGACGATCACGAAGTCCGAAGTTTCAGCGCCGGCTGCCGTTTCCGGCAGAATGGCTATCCCCAGTTTGGCGCGAACAAAGGCCAGGGCAGTTGGCATGAAATTTGTCTCGTAGCGAACGTCGAGGAGCAATCGCTCGCGATGTGCAATGGCCTCAACTGCGTCCCTTACGCTGCTCGCTCGCCCCGGTAAGATCAATCCATGAGCTGAAGCCTCGCGTAATGTGACGGTATGCTTCTCCGCGAGCGGGTGCCCCGGAGGCGCAAAGACAACCAGGCGATCCTGGAACAGGGGAATCGCACGGAGCTCCGCATCACGCCCGTAGAGAGTCCCGATTCCGAAGTCAACCTCTCGCTTGAGCACAGCCTCACGCACGCGTTCCGCAATCAAATCGGAGATTTGTACGCGGATGCCGGGATGACTCTCGAGGAAGCTTCGCACCATCTCCGGGAGCGGCCCCGCGCACACGGTGGGCAGAGCAGCGATGGACACAAAACCGGTTGACGCGGAACTCAGGTCGCGCGCATGTTCAACGATGGTCTGGGCATCATTGAACAGCCGCTGCAGCGGGCCGAACACGTCCTTCCCGGCGGCCGTGAGCATCACTCCGCGCTTATTTCTGTCGAAGAGGCGGACACCCAGGCTCTCCTCGAGTTGTTGCACCTGGACGGTCAACGCAGACTGCGAAACATGCAGGTCGCTGGCGGCCCGTGTGAAGTTGCGCGTCTCTGCAATTGTGAGAAAAGCACGAATGTGACGGAGCTCGTGAATCATCGGAAATCGCGATTATAGGTTTCTGATTTATGCAATGTACATATTAAAGCGCAGCTCTCTATACTCGCACTATTTGCGAAAGGGCTGCACCAACGGTCGCTGAGCATGCTTGCCATTTGGGGTCTGATCACTATCCTCGGCATGATCGTGGCGATCGCCAGCCGCCGCGTGTCGCCGCTGGTTGCGCTCTTCCTGTTCCCGGTATCGGCCTGCTTGATGGCCGGCTTCGGGTTGAACACCGCCCAATTTGCGCTCTCCGGGCTGGTATCTATCGCGCCCGTGGTGGCTATGTTCCTGTTTGCCATCCTGTTCTTCGGCGTTTTGACCGACGTGGGGACGATCGAGCCGTTCGTCAAGGCTTTGCTTGGGAGCATCGGCAAAAACCCGGTGCTCATCGTTCCGGGCACTGCTCTGCTTGCGCTGCTGCTCCACCTCGACGGCTCCGGCGCGGTCGTATTTCTGGTTGCGATTCCCACCCTGCTGCCGCTGTATCAGGAACTCGGGATGGATCGCAGGATCCTGGCGTGCGCGGTATCGCTGGCGGCAGGCGTGAACTTTCTGCCATGGACGGGACCCACAATTCGCGCTGCCAGTGCACTCCACACCACTCCCATAGCGTTGTTCAAGCCTCTCATTCCTGTTCAGATTGTGGGCCTGGTCTATGTTTTCGCTGTTGCCGTGTATTTCGGGCGCAAAGAGAGCAGGCGCATTGGCCAGACGAATTCAAAATTCACACCGACGAGCGCGAGTGCGACGATCGCTTCTCCCGGTTCGCGTGTTCGCTTTGCCTGCAATTTGATTCTCGCCGCAGCAGTGCTCGGCCTGGTGATCAGCGGCAAGGTTGAGCCGGCAATCGCGTTCATGCTGGGCACGATGCTGGCCCTGCTGCTCAACTTCAGAACATTGCGCGAACAGAGCGCGGCGATTGATCGTCACGCGAAAGCAGCGTTGTCTATGTGTGCCATTCTCTGCTCGGCCGGCGTGTTCACGGGGATAGTGAAAGGCAGCGGCATGCTCGCCGCCATGGCGAAAGCGTCAATCGCACACATACCGCCAGGGTTCGCCCCGCACATTCCTCTGGTGCTCGGCCTGATCGCCATGCCGTTAAGTCTGCTGTTCGATCCTGATTCTTTCTATTTCGGAATTCTCCCTGTGCTTGCTGCCGCCGTTCAGGGTTTCGGGCTGCCTGCGGCGAGCGTCGCGGAAGCCGCACTACTGGGGCAGATGACCACTGGCTTTCCCGTAAGTCCGCTCACGCCGGCGACGTTTCTTGTGACCGGCCTCAGTGAAATCGAGTTGAGCACGCATCAGCGTTTTGCAGGGCCGTTTCTGCTGGGAGCGTCCATCGTAATGACGATCGCGGCCGTCCTGTTTCATGTCATACCACTGTGACGTCGCATTATCCAGGCCGCACGCAAAGGCGCCTGTGAAGCTGGTAAAGAGGATTCGTTCAGGAGATCGCAGATGAAGAAGATCAGAATCGGCGCGGGGGCGGGTTTCTCCGGAGACCGGATTGAGCCCGCGGTGGAACTCGCCGAAAAAGGACATCTCGACTTTCTTGTCTTCGAGTGCCTGGCCGAGCGAACGATCGCGCTGAGTCAGTTGCGCAAGCGTGAAGATGCTAACGCTGGCTTCGATCCGCTTCTCAGCGAACGCATGCGTGCTGTTTTGCCGCCATGCCACCGCAATGGAGTTCGTGTGGTCAGCAACATGGGTGCGGCTAACCCGCGTGCGGCCGCGAGAGAGACAATCGAGATCGCTCGAAGGCTGGGACTTCACGGATTGCGTGTCGCATGTATCGAGGGGGATGACGTACTGCATCTCAAAGATGCCTTCAGGCCCTTCGAGGATCAGCCGCTTCCCGGTAACACGACGATCATCTCGGCGAATGCATATTTGGGCGCTGACGCCTTGGCCGAGGTGCTGGATGGCGGTGCGGATGTGGTTCTCACGGGAAGAGTGGCTGACCCCTCGCTGTTTTTGGGAGCACTGATACACGCGTTTGGGTGGGAAAAGGAATCGTGGGACTTGATGGCCCAGGGCACGGCGGTGGGCCATCTGCTGGAATGCGCCGGGCAACTAACAGGCGGGTACTTCGCGGATCCCGGATACAAAGATGTACCGGATCTGGATCGGCTTGGTTTCCCACTGGCAGAAGTCAGCGAAGACGGCTCCGCGCTCCTGACCAGGGTTGAGGGTTCTGGTGGACTTCTAACCCTGCAGACCTGCCGCGAGCAGATTCTGTACGAGGTTCTGAACCCGTCATCGTACATCACGCCCGACGTGATTGCTGACTTCACAGAGGTCCGCTTCGAACAGCAGGCACCTGGCGCAATGCGTGTGTCTGGTGCAAAGGGGAAGCCGCGTCCGCGGGATTACAAAGTCTCAATTGGAATTGATGACGGATGGATCGCTGAAGGTCAGATCTCGTATGCGGGACTGGGCGCGCTGGCGCGAGCCGAGCTGGCGCTACAAATTCTCAAAAAGCGCCTTGCGCAGATTGGTTTGGAGGAACTAAGGATCGACCTGATCGGCCTGAGCTCGATGCATGGCACGCCGGCCGATTGGCCCGCTCCCTACGAAGTGCGGCTGCGAGCTGCGGCACGCTTCTCGCGCGAAATGGATGCGAAGCGCCTGACACGTGAAGTGGAGAGCCTCTACCTGAACGGTCCTGCCGCAGGCGCAGGAGTCACATTCGCGGTGCGGGAGAACATCGCTATCGTGCCGGCGCTCATCGCGCGCGAACTCGTCACCCCAGGGATCTCGATGGAGGTGGCATGATGAAGCTGCGAACAATTGCGCATGCGCGCGCTGGCGATAAAGGCAACCTGGTCAACATCTCCGTGTTTGCATATCGCGATGAGGATTACGCGATGTTGTTTGAGCACGTGACCGAAGAGCGTGTGAGCGAGCTGTTTCGGGAACACATCACGAAACCGGTCACGCGATATTGCGTCCCGAATCTCTGCGGACTTAACTTCGTGTTGCAGCGCCGGCCAACCGACAGCGTTACGCGCTCGTTGCGTCTCGACGCGCATGGGAAGAGTCTCAGCTCGCTCATGCTTTCCCTGGAGATCTGATTACGTGAAATCTACACGATTGATCATGGTGGCAGTGATTGCGACATTGAGCTCCAGCGTACAGGCGCAAACAGGACAAGCTGCGTGCGCGCGGCTTCGATCTCTCCACAGCGGCTCATCCCGCATCCTCACCGCGGAGTACAGCGATCCAACTACCTGCTTGACACGGTCTTCACGGAAATATGTGTTTTCAGGAGTGAATGTCGCCTGTGGGTCGGTCGGGCAGGCGGTTGCGCCTCACTACTTTCCTCTCGAGATGTGACCGATTTCTGTTCATGTTCCAACGCCAGTTTGAAACAACAACTTGCTAATTGCTGTATCGAATTGCTCAGTGCGTGAGTTCGCGCGACGGAGCAGCAGAACTGCAAGCACTTCAAGACCCCGGTAGCAATGGTTGCAGCCCGGCGGCGTAATTTCCGAAGTGTTCTAACTACTGGCGATTTCGTCGGAGAGAAGCCGGGGCTCCGCCACGGGATGCACAGCG
Organism: uncultured Acidobacteriaceae bacterium; assembly: GCA_963788905.1. Taxonomy (GTDB): domain Bacteria; phylum Acidobacteriota; class Terriglobia; order Terriglobales; family Acidobacteriaceae; genus Palsa-343. The sequence continues at coordinate 234,606 of CAWBIO010000003.1, read as the reverse complement.
CCGAAGATTGAAACAGGTGGACAATGGTCCGCACATGCAGCAGTAACATGTGACGAACGTTTCCTGAGGAATGCGTCCCAGACAACGAGATTTTCTTCCGCCTGAGCCCCAAGACGGCCGGATAGGGCGTCGTGCAATATGTGAGTGGATCTGGGTCCTGTGGACCCGCGTACGTTTGCGTGTGAGCAAAACAGAACAGTTTTTGCATCGCCGCACCAGATAATCTCAGTGACCCGGATTTCATCATTTAACTTGTCTCTTTCGCCCGAAAGCCTTCCCCCTTGCGAATCTGGACCAGATCCGGCACCACGCAACCATGAAGAGACTTGAGATAACAGAGTAGGAGTGCGGTCGAGAGCGTCATGACAGCAGCCGGTGCGAATTCTGCAACAGAGAAACCAGGCGAGAATGGCGGCCCGGCGGGCGTTGACCCGGCCGGAACTCCGGCGCCTTCGGACAAGTCATCCTCCGTTGCAAAGGCCAGGAACCACAACATCCGCGTCTCCTCTGCTGTCCTCGATGCGGCGGAGAAGGACAGCGCAGCACTGCTTCAGTCTCTGCACACGGCTACCGACGGTCTGACACAAGCAGAGGCTGAAGCGAGAGCGCGTACCGTGGGCCCAAACGAGGTTGCGCGGGAACGCCGTCGCAGCTGGTTCATGCGGCTCCTGATCATTCTTCGCAACCCGCTGGTGATTCTGCTGGCGGCACTCTCGTCGATTTCCTTTGCCACAGGTGACGCGCGCGCCGGCACGGTGATGGCATGCATGGTGGTGCTCAGCGCGACGCTGCGCTTCGTGCAGGAAGCCCGTGCGGATGCGGCCGCGGCGAAGCTCAAGGCCATGATTCACGTGACCGCCAATGTCTTTCGGGACGGTAAGGCGCTGGAGATGCCTCTACGCGACCTGGTCCCCGGAGACATCATCAACCTGAACGCCGGCGACATGATCCCTGGCGATGTCCGGGTTCTCACTGCGAAGGACTTGTTCGTGAGCCAGGGCACGCTTACAGGAGAGTCCTATCCCGTCGAGAAGTTCCACGATCCTGACCCCAAAGCCTCCAATTCGCCGATCGATCTGAAGAACATTTGCTTCATGGGGACCAGCGTTGAAAGCGGCACGGCAACCGCAGTTGTGGTCGTCACCGGAGTCAACACTTACCTCGGCACCATGGCCAGGTCGATAACGGAAGAGGCCCCGCCGACCAGTTTCGACCGCGGCCTAACTCGCTTCACATGGCTAATGATCCGGCTCATGGCGGTCATGGTGCCTCTGGTTTTCCTGATCAACGGCTTTACCAAGCACGATTGGAAGAGCGCGTTCTTCTTCGCGATGGCTGTGGCTGTAGGTCTCACCCCCGAAATGCTGCCCATGATCGTTTCCGTGTGCCTCTCCAAAGGCGCCATCGCGATGAGCCGCAAGAAAGTGATCGTCAAGCGGCTCAATGCCATTCAGAACTTTGGGGGGATGGACGTACTGTGCACGGATAAGACCGGCACGCTGACCGAGGATCGTGTTGTCCTGCAGCGGCACTGTAACGTAGCGGGACGAGAAACTGACGAGGTGCTGCTGGACGGTTACATCATTAGTCATTTCCAGACCGGCCTCACAAATCTGCTCGACACGGCGATTCTGAATTGTTCAGATTTCCATCAACAATCGCTGATCGGAAAGTATAAGAAGCTCGATGAAATCCCATTCGACTTCAGCCGGCGCATGATGTCGGTCATGGTGGAAACTCCCGACGGTAAAGCAATCCTGCTTACTAAAGGCGCTCCGGAAGAGATATTCCACCAGTGCTCTCAATTCGAGTTGGACGGGAAGCTGTCGCCGATGGATCCCGCGCTGATGAAAGGGTTGCGGGATGAATATGCGAGCCTCAGCAACGATGGTTTCCGGGTTTTGGCCGTAGCGGTCAAGGAACTACCGGGGAAGCAGTCCTGCTCCAAGGAGGACGAGCGCGACCTGGTTCTTAAAGGGTATGTTGCGTTCCTCGACCCACCCAAGGGTACTGCAGCAATTGCAATTCAGGCCCTGCACAAGCACGGCGTAGGAGTGAAGATTCTCACCGGCGACAACGACCTGATCAGCCGCAAGGTGTGCCGGGACGTGGGACTTGAGCCCGATCCAATGCTGCTGGGCGAGGCCGTGGAGAAGATGTCCGATACGGAATTGTCGGATTCAGCGGAAAAGACGACGCTCTTCGCACGTCTTACCCCTGCTCACAAGCAGCGGATCGTGCGGCTTCTCCGTACCAAGGGACATGTGGTCGGCTTCATGGGAGACGGAATCAACGATGCTCCCGCGTTGCATGCCGCGGACATCGGCATCTCGGTCGATACAGCCGTGGACATCGCCAAGGAGTCGGCGGATCTGATTCTGCTGGAGAAAGATCTCATGGTGCTCGAAGGTGGCGTGATTGAGGGACGCAAGGTCTTCGCGAACATTCTCAAGTACATCCGGATGGGAGCCAGCTCTAACTTTGGAAATATGTTCAGCGTACTTGGGGCGAGCGCTTTTCTCCCATTCATTCCGATGGCACCGATCCAGATACTGACCAACAACATGCTGTATGACTTCTCCCAGGTGCCGATTCCGACGGACGCGGTGGACGAAGAACTGGTGGCGCGGCCGCGGCCCTGGGACGTCGGAGAAATCAAGAGGTTCATTCTCTGCATTGGACCGATCAGTTCGATCTTCGACTACACCACTTTCTTCGTCATGCTCTACCTGTTCAGGTGCTGGGATCCATCCCGCGCTCCGTTGTTTCAGACTGGCTGGTTCGTCGAGTCCATCATGACGCAGACACTGATCATCCACATCATTCGCACGAATAAAATCCCCTTCTTTCAGAGCCGCGCAAGCTGGTCTCTGACTCTGACAACCATGGCGATCATGGCCTTCGGAGCGTGGCTTCCTTACTCACCACTGGCCTCATCGCTTGGTCTGGTACACCTGCCGGGGCTTTACTGGCCGATTCTGCTCGCCACGCTGCTCGCCTACTCTTGCCTTACACAAGGAATAAAAGTCTGGCTGCTGCGGAAGAAATGGATTTGAACTGGCATCAGTTGCTCCTGGTACCGGCTGTGGATAATCCGAAGGTAAGAACTGCGATTCCCGGCTTCCGGGGAACTACCCCGGGCTATGCAACGATTACAGGCAGGGTTACTCCGCCTCCACAGATTCAGGAAGTGAAGTCTTTACGGTGAGCTCCGAGGCAGCGGGATTTGCAAGTTCCTGAAACAGGTCCTCCCAACCGGCGAGAATAGATACGGGAAGATCGATTGTCCGTACGGTTGGATTGCTGCTGCTGATGGCATGGACGGCTACGCAATCACCCTCCACAAATGGATCTGAAACCAGCTCCATGCGTTCGCCATACAGACTCATGTGTTTGCCCACGATGTAGCCAAGCTTCCTGATTCGTGCGCAGTTTTCGGAAGGCGAACGAACAGCTACGGGCTCTGGAGAGGAAGAGGACATGTGTCACCTCGGGGTTTGGCGGTGTGGCGCCGGGGACAGCATGATCTCAGCTACCGGCTTGAACCCTATTCTCTTCGAGGAGACAGGGAAAAAGCTGAGCTTTCCGATACACAGTAAGTACCTCAACGCAGTCGGCAGGCGACTAACTTCCTGGGAAGCCCACCTGCCCGCCAATGAACTTTGTCTTCAGCCGTGAGGGCAATTCCTGGACATTTGAGCAAAAGCAACCATCTTTGTGCGCGGCTACTCTGCCACACTTGCCTCCAGGAATGACCATGGGAGGATCCCGGTATGAAGCTGCGCATCATCATGCTCCCGTTTATCATCGGTGCTTACTTTGCAGCTTTCCAGGTGCCGGCGAAAGCGCAGTCCTCGTCCCTGCGCGCCGGTGATTCTTCTGCCACAGTCGCGGGCAAAAACTCGGCGCGACCAGACCTGAGCTACGATCGCCCGAGTCAGACAACAAAGATTCGAAACTATGCGTTCGATGCGTTCGGTCCGCTTCCCATTAGCGTCGCCGCGGTAGAGGCTGGCATCAATCAGGAAGATAATTCACCTCCCGAATGGAAGCAGGGCGTCGACGGTTACAACAAGCGATTCGGGTCCGACCTCGCCATCGAAGCGGTAAGCACGACGACGCGTTACGCGCTCTCAGGAGCCTTCAGGGAAGACGCACTGTATTACCGCTGCGACTGCAAAGGCGTGTTTTCGAGGCTTAGCCATGCCGTAATCTCAACGATGACCGCACGTCGCGGCGAAGATGGTCACCGCGTCTTCTCCCTTCCCGCTCTCGTCGCGCCATATGCGGGTTCCATGACCGCCGTCTACGCGTGGTACCCAAGCCGATTCGATGCTAAGGATGCTTTCCGGATGGGCAACTACACCATGCTGGGTTATGTGAGAGCAAACATCAGTCTGGAATTCTTCTCAAGTGCGCCGCGCTCCCTGCTTTCCCGCATGCATTTGAACAATGCGCATGGCGCGCCGGATTCAGGGTGGAACCGGTGACCGGAGTTGAAGTCAGGTCCCGCGCGGGTGCTTGCACAAATTGTTCGCCCGGATAAGAGGCAATTGCTGTCGATGCCTGTCCGCGAAACAACCCTGACAAAACTGTAATGTCCGCGTCACGCTGCCGTGCGGCACGTGTTTCTAATCTCGCTCCGAGGGCGAAGTTCCGCAATTGTCATCAGCCGTTACAGCTCGTTTGCAGAAGATTGTTGTCCGCGATGGGTGGGGGCGTGGGTCGTTCGACTCCGTCGCGCCGCCGATTCCAATTCCGTGATGGAAAAACCAAAGGGAGAAACGCATATGTCCCGAAAGACGTCTCAACAAACTTTTCTGATCAACCATTTGTGTCTGCTCGCCGGTCTGCTGGCGACGGGGCTTAGCGTTCCGGCGCTCGCTCAGTCTGTACCGTTCCCGACCTACTCACCGGGCGAGAACACCAGCGCGACCACCGGCCCGACGTACGCGCAGCCCCTGGCCAATCCATGGGTCCTCGGCGATGGCAAGATCATTACCCCCGTCGGCACCCAGGTCTACCTGGGCATCACGACCCGGGCGAAGGAAGTTGCGCTGAACCCCAATACCGGCACGCACACCGCCGCCGTTCTGCAAATGGGAGCGCCGCAGGCCATCTCGATTTTCGACACTCAGACCGGTAATGTCCTGCAGACCTACAGCGCGCCCTATGTGTCAGGCACCACCACGAAGTCCGATTCTGACGGCGGCCAGGGCGGCATCGCCTATACGCCGGACGGCAAATACCTGCTGTTCAGCCAGGACGGCAATGGTGGCCCGACCAGCTACGTCACCATCGCCAGCGTCGATCCCACCACCGGCCTGGTTACATCGACGGGCGGCTCCAACCCCCTTCCCACACAGGTCAAAGTTCCGTTCGATGTCGACGCCACCGGCAAGCAAACCAACGTGACGTGCTTCTCGAACAGCCCTGGGGGGACCTCGGGCAGCTTCGACATTCCGTGCGGCTACTCCGTTTCGATTTTCTCCGATGACACGATCACTTCCTATCCCATGAGCATCGCGATCACGAAGGATGGCAAGACCGCTTATGTCGTGCTGGACAACAACGATACGCTGACGAAGATCGACCTGACCGCGACCACCCCGGTCGAGGGTGCGGAGGTCCGCGTGGGGAACGTCCCGCACAGCGTGGTGATCTCGCCGGATGGCAAGACCGCCTACGTCTCCAACGAGGCTGGCCGGATCGCTACCGCGAGCGACTTCCAGGAATACTCCAACGGCACGCCGGTGGTCGCCGAATATCCGACCGGCAGCACGGCGCGCGGCACCGTTTCCGTGGTCGATCTGGCCTCGTTTACGGTCACCGGCAGCATCCCGGTTGGCCATAACCCGACCGGTATGGCTTTCTGGGACCACTATCTGCTGGTCAGCAACACGTACGACGACAGCATTTCGGTGATTGACACATATACTAACCAGGTGGTGCGGAAGATCGACCTCGGGCTTCCGATCCGTGCGCCCGGGCAAGGGAAATCGGCCTACGGCGCGGGCCCCAACTCAATCGCGGTCGATCGCGGTCGAGACGTTGCCTACGTCGCGCTTTATAACGCCAACGCCATCGCCGTGGTCGATCTCCACGAGGGAACGTGGAGCCCGGTCATGGGCATGATCCCGGTTGGCTATGCGCCTGCCTCGGTGGTTCTGGACAAGGGCAGTGACGTTCTGCTCGTCGCCAACGACAAGGGCCTCGGCACGACAGGTTTCGGGGTGGCGCCTCCTCCGACGAATACGGCAGAGAATTCGTACGGGAAGGAGGAAGGCGTGTACGACTTCAACACCCACCAGGATCTTGGCACGGCCAGCATTGTCCCTGTGCCGAATCGCTCGACCCTGGACGCGATGACGCAGCAGGTCTTCCAGAACAACCACTGGGATCTGGTGAAGAATATCTGGTCGGCCGGAGGCGGCGACCGGTGGGCCAGGCCGCGCGTTATCCCGGAGAGAATCGGTGAGCCTTCGAAGATCAAGCACGTCTTTCTGATCATCCGTGAAAACCGCACCTACGATCAGATGATGGGAGACGTGGTCGGCGGCAACGGCGACCCGTCCCTGGCAGTCTTTGGCGACGACTCGACCTTCGCCGATTACCCCGTCGTAACACCCAACATGCACACGCTCGTCGAACGCTTCCCGCTTCTGGATAACTTCTACGACCCCAGCCGTCAGTCGGCCGATGGTCACAACTGGATCATGCAGGCCATCGCGCCTTACTCCGACGACATCCAGTCGCCGGACTGGCTCCGCGACTATCCCTCCAACGGCGGCGATGCGATTGCCTACCAGAAGAAGGGCCATCTGTGGGATGTGGCGGCCGCAGCCGGCGTCAGCATGAAGAACTACGGCGAATATATCGAGTACAACACGTTCACCGTGCCCGGTTGCACTCCAAGTAATTACACCCAGGCTAATTCTTTTAACGGGCCGGGGGCCGCGGTGGCCTTGCCCTTTATTGTTTCCGACAGTTGCGAGCCAAGCTGGAGCCAGTTCTACAACGACTCACTGGAGTACGAGAACGGCAAGGAGTCGCAGCTGCAGTACTACAACACCATCGGATCGGTCACCCCGCTCCCGAACCTGGCTAAGATCACGGTCCAGAACTTCCCACAGTTCGATCTGGGCATCCCGGACCAGTACCGCGTCGATGTCTGGCAGCAGGACTTCAATAATGACGTGGCCGCCGGTACGGTACCCCAGTTGGAGTTCATCTGGATTATGCAGGACCACACCACCGGGCCACCGAACCCGACAGCCGAAGTGGCCGATAACGACCTTGCCGTGGGGCGCATTATCGACTACATCAGCCACAGCTCCGTCTGGAAGGACTCGGCGATCTTCATCGAGGAAGACGACGCGCAGTACGGCGTCGACCACGTGGACGGCCACCGCAGTCCGGGCTATATCGTCAGCCCCTGGGTCGCGCAGCAGGTGAACACCGATGGCACCGGGGCTGGAGTAACCGAGGACAGCACCTTCTACACGCAGGTCAACATGACCCGCACGATCGAGCAGATCCTGGGCCTCAAGCCGATGAACCAGAATGACCTGGTGGCCTCGCCGATGAAGACGCTCTTCGTCGACGATCCGCCGACGGAGAACTTCCTGCCATGGGCGCACGTGCCGAACGCGGTCCCGCTGTGTTACGGCGTTGCGGGCTACGTGGCCCCGACGAACATCACACCCGGCCTCAACACCTGCAGCACCACAACCGCGGCCCTGAAGGATAGCCCTCAGGTCAAAGCTCTGCGAGCTGGCTGGACTAAGATGAAGGCGCAGGTTTTCGCTGCCAGGTATCACACGCCCGACTCCTTAGACCCGGACACGGTCAGCCACTACGACTGGTACGAGGCCACTGGATTTAAGGTCCCGTTCCCCGGCGAGAAGACAGTTCGTCCGGCGAGCGATTTCATGAAAAAGGCAGCAACCACAACCGCGGACCTGGACGACTAAACCCAGTCTCCGGCTGCAAGGGGCCCTCTCTCCGATGATCGGGGGGAGGGCCTTTTCTTTGCGCAGGCAAACGGAGCGTCACTACCGGCCCCCGGATGTACCCGGCATCTCTACTGCCAGGGGCCGTTAAAATCGGTGGATTTTCGCGTTTCGTGGAACCTTAATGCCAATATGACGCGGCCCTAACAATGGCAGCTTACAAATTCGTCATCTGAGTTCGAGCGTTCCTGGCATCCGGCTGACCAGCGTGATCGATGCTCAACGGTCAGGGTTCGCCCGCTCGAAGCAGAGTCCTGGGCGTGCTCAGGAAGCCGCAGTCGATTTGTATTCTCCCCCGTTTGAGTACGACCCGTATTTGTGCCTGAAGCGCAGACGGTGCTCCCGAACGCGCTTCCATTGATAGCGAAGACGCGGCGTTGGTTATAGCAACGGTAGCGCCCACGCATGGACGCATGTGCACAGTTGCGTCCAATAGCCGGTTCTTCTGGAGGTCGTATGTATCGCAATTCGAACGAGAGACATCCTTTAACACCTGCCAGGATTTCTGCCGTTCGAGGCCTTCGCACTCTTATCGGATTCAGCGCGATGTTTTCTCGTTGCGGCAATTTCTTTCGCGCAGGTGGACCGCAGCGGATTGAGCGGCACGGTCACCGATTCCTCCGGCCGAGTGCTGCCGCAGACGCATGTCACGGTGGTCGAGAACGCGACCGGACTGCGCCGCGAGACCGTTTCGGACGCCAGCGGCAACTACAGCATTCCCGAATTGCCGGTGGGCATTTATACCGTCACCTTCGAGCACCAGGGCTTCAAGAAGCTGGAGTTTGTCGATGTGGAGCAGGTCATCGGCAGGACGCGCACTCTCGATGCGACGCTGCAGGTTGCGGGCGGCGAGGAGCGCGTCGAAGTTTCGTCGGCTTCGGCGCTGATGGACCGCAACACCAGCGCGGTGACCGGCCTGATCGAGAGAGAGCAGGCGGATGAATTGCCGCTCAATGGCCGCGACTGGTCGGCGCTGACGGCATTCGTCCCCGGCGCCATCGACACCGGCGGCAGCAACCAGCGGTCGGTCCGGTTTGCCGGACGGGGCCTCGACGACAGCAACTTTACCTACGACGGCGTTGACGCCACCAACATCGTGAATCAGACGCAGCGCGCCTGGGTGCGGCTCGCCATTCCGCTGGACGCGATCGCGGAGTTCCGCGTCGATTCGCTGATGGCAACCGCCGAGGAAGGCGCGACGGGCGGCGCTCAACTGGACGTTACCTCGCCCTCGGGCACCAACCGCTTCCACGGACGCCTCTTCGAGTACTTGCGCAACGATTTCTTTGACGCGCCGCTGCCCGCCTGGGCCTCCAACGGCGAAGCGCAGCAGCCGCTTCGCCTGAATCAGTTCGGCGGATCGCTGGGCGGCCCCATCGTGCGCGACAAGACCTTCTTCTTCCTCGCTTCCGAAGCCTACCGGCAAAACTGGGGCTATCCGGTGAGCGGCGACGTGCCGAGCGCAGTCGCTCATTGCAACAGTTCCGACCTCCTCGCCGGTGTATGCGATCATCAACGCCTTCCCAGGAGCCGGTCCAAAAACAATTCTGACGCCCTGGACGCCAGCCAACGACCCGGGCGACCCGAACTACGCGGACTATGATCTGCTGACCTGCGAATGCACGCAGGTGGTCAACGAGAGCTCGGCGATGCTGCGGCTCGACCAGCATTTCTCGGCAAAGACCACGGGCTTCATGCGCTTCAACTACGACCGGTCGGTCGATACGCAGCCGCTTTCGGCTGCCGCGACGGACTTGCAGCAGAAGGTCTCCGCGCCGGTCAATGGCGCGCTCGAATTGCTGCACGTCTTCAATCCCCACCTGGTGAACGAGGCCAAGGCTGGCTTCAATCGCTCCACCGACAACCAGTACAACTACAGTAACTCCGGGATCATCTATCAGATTGCGATTTCCGACGGGTCCTGGGCCGGGATTTGTCACCGAGAACTACAACTACGCCAGCATCTACGTGGGCAACTCATTTTCGGGGATCGACAACCTGACCTGGGTCTCATGGCCGGCATACCTTCAAAGCCGGAGTGGAGATCCGCCACATTCAATTGAACCAGGAATACGGGGAACACGGAAAGATTACGTTTTCCACGGTGGAGAATCTCGCAGACAATGTGGTGAAGAAAGCCAGCCTGACGGGCGCGTTGCCGGTCAACCACTTGCGCAAGAACGATTACTTCGTCTACGCGCAGGACGAGTACAAGTGGCGGCCCAATCTCACCCTGAACCTGGGCGTGCGCTACACCATCTTCGATCTCTTCAACGAGGCGAACGGGAAGGCCAACCCCTTCGATTTCGCCACCTGCGGGGCGCAGGGATTCTGCGGCGTGGGCGCCAGCTTCGGCCAGCAGAACTACGGCGATATCGATCCCCGCGTGGCCTTCGCCTGGACGCCGCGGAAGAGCGGCCAGACGGTGATTCGGGGCGGATTCGGCATCTACCACGAAGACGGACAGTTGGACGATCAGAATCTGCCCGCCAAAAACGAAGTGCCCTCCTATTCGGCGACAGAGCAGCTCAGAGCCTGCAGCTGACCTATCCGGTCGACCCGTATTTTACCGGTCGCCGGAACCATCTCACCGAATGCCGAACAACGGGACCGCAAGGACACGTATGTCGAGCAGTGGGGCCTCTCGGTGCAGCGGGAGCTGCCTGCGAACTTCGTGAGCACGGTCTCCTACCTGGGAAGCCACGGCGTGCATCTGCTGGAAACCAACGTGGTGAACCTGATCGATCCGGCCACGGGGGTTGCGCAATATCCGGCCTTTGCTCCCGCCATCGGCTGGCGCGGCTCAGTCGGCATGAGCACGTACAACGGTCTCTCCGTGGCATTGCGGCGTCCGTTCTCCCGCGGCCTCCTGGTGACGGCCAATTACATGTGGTCGCACGAGATCGACAACGGCTCCAACGGCAGCGGCGATGGCGACGAGATCAATCCCGCAGAATCCGTTGTGCCTGGCCTGCGATACGCGCCAGCGGCGCCTGGGACGCCCGCCATGTGGTCAATGGCAATGCGGTCTATCAGCTCCCCTTCGGCCATGGGCAAGCCGATGCTGAACCAGCGCGGGATTGCGAGCGCCATTGCGGGCAACTGGGAACTGACCACGACGGCGCTGGCTCGCACCGGCTTCCCGGTGAATGTGCTGCTGCCCAGCAGCTACACCGCGCCGGATGGGGCCTCCGGCACGGAGCGTCCCGACCTGGTTCCGGGCGTCTCGCTGACTCCGCCGGGAGGCAGAACGGTCGCGGAGTGGATCAATCCCGCGGCCTTTGCTCTTCCGGCCGGAGAATTCGGCACCGCGCCGCGCGACCTCGTTCGCGGGCCGGGCACCTGGCAGATCGATCTGGGCGCCGGCAAAGACATTTCCGTTGCCGGAGCGCGGGCGGCTGGAGTTCCGCGCGGAGTTCTACAACATCTTCAATCACCCGCAGTTGGGTCAGCCGCAGTCCACTTTCAACCCGTCGAACACCACGGGGTTCGGCAGCATCATCAATACGGTGAACACGAGCGTATCGCCGATAACCCCGGTGGGATCGGGAACGCCGCGCGAGATGCAGTTCGCGTTGCGGCTTGAATTCTGATGCTGACCAGTCTGCGAAGCGGCAGCGTGCCGGATTGCAGATCAGTCAGCTGAGCCGATAGCAGATCCGGATACGCTAAAGGCGCGTTGACAATGAAAATTCTGGTCATCGAAGACGAAGCAAAGACTGCCAAGTTCCTCAAGAAGGGACTTGAGCGAAGCCGGCTACGTTGTCGATGTTGCCGCAGATGGCCTGGAGGGTCTGCACCTCGCCCTGGAAGTCGATTTCGACCTGATCGTTCTTGACGTCATGCTTCCCGGGCTGGATGGATGGCAGGTGCTTGCACGCCTGCGCGAGGCGGGCCGGAAGGCGCTGGTTCTCATGCTCACCGCGCGGGACGCCGTGCACGAGCGCGTGCATGGGTTCGAACTGGGAGCAGACGATTACCTGGTGAAGCCATTCGCATTTTCCGAACTGCTGGCGCGCGTGCGCTCGCTGCTGCGCCGCGTCAACGCCGCGCGCGCAGGACACCCTCCGCATGGCCGATCTGGAGATCGACCTGTTGCGCCACCGCGCCACTCGCGCCGGCCAGAAGATCGATCTGACCGCAAAGGAATTTTTGCTTCTGACGCTGCTGGCGCGGCGCGCGGGCGAAGTGCTGTCGCGGACGCTGATCGCCGAAACGGTCTGGGATATGAATTTCGACAGCGACACCAACGTCGTCGACGTGAACGTGCGCAGGCTGCGCAGCAAAGTCGACGATCCCTTTCCCGTCAAGCTGATTCACACCGTTCGCGGCGCCGGCTATGTCCTTGAAGCCGAACAATAGCCCATTGGCCGCGGCGCGCCTGCGCACAACCCTGGCATTCCGGCTGACGGCCGCCTACTCTCTGGTCGGCCTGCTGCTCGCTGCTGCTGGCCACAGCCAGCCTCTACGTCGTGCTGCGCATCGAGCTGGACAGAAGCACCGATCTGTTTCTCGCCGACAAATTACATGTGCTGCGCACTCTGCTGCAGGAGCGGCCGGACGATTTCGATGGGCTGCGGGAAGAGATCGAACTGGAGTCTGCCGCGCGTCGATACCAGCAGTTTTACATTCGTCTTCTCGATGAACATGGCGTGCCGGTTCTTACGACGCCCGGCATGACGGAGCAGCTGGACCTGGCGCAATTGGCCAGCCGCACGCGGGGCCGACCCGAGCATTTGGTTTCCATGACAGGCAGGAATGGGCAGGCCTTTCGTGTCGACGAGCGCCGCCGCGGCGGTGGGCGCTGCGCCAGCTCACATCGATACGATTGAAATCGCCATTGACGTTGCTCAGGAAGAAGGATTGCTGCGGCGCTATCGATTCTGGTTCTGGGCCATCCTGCTGGCCACCTCGGTTCTCTTCCCCCTGGTGGGATACCGGATCGCACGCCACGGCGATTCGTCCCATCGAAGAGATTGCCGCAACTGCGCGGAGAATCACATCGACCAATCTGCGCGAAAGGATTCGGGCGGAAGGCTATCCCTCGGAACTGGCCTCTCTGGCCGAAACCTTCAACGAGATGCTGGTTCGTCTGGAAGAGTCCTTTGAGCAGATCTCCAGGTTTACAGCCGATATCGCGCACGACCTGCGAACGCCGATCAACAATATCCGCGGCGAAGCCGAGGTCGCTCTGGCTCGTGCGCGCACGGTCGAGGAATACCGCGATGTGCTGGAGTCGTCTCTGGAAGAAGCCGTCCGGCTGTCCGATCTGATCGGCGACCTCCTGTTCCTCGCCCGCGCGGAGAGCCCGTTGTCCGACCTGCACCGGCAGCCTGTGAACGTGGGTGAACTGCTGAGCGCGGTGCGCGAATACTACGAGGCCACAGCATCTGACGGCGGGATATCCCTGATTGCAGCTGGTGGTGCAGAGCCCATCACCGCCGCGCTGGATCGGCCTCTGATGCTGCGGGCGGTCAGCAATCTGGTTTCGAACGCCATCGCCCATACGCCCAGAGGGGGCTCAGTTACCGTGGCCGCCTCCGCCGCCGATTCCGAGATACGGATTCAGGTCTCCGACACCGGCGCCGGCATACCGGCCGAAGCGCTGCCCAGGGTATTTGATCGCTTCTTCCGCGTCGATCCCTCGTCGCTCCCGCAGTTCGGGTGCGACGACTTCGGGCGGAACCGGGCTGGGTTTGGCCATCGTGCAGAGCATCATGACTCTTCACGGCGGCAGCGCAACCATCGCCAGTCAGCCCGGATGCGGAACCTGCGTCACCCTGCGCATGCCGCTGCTCTGAAACAGATCATCCCAACCGGCGAGAAAGATATGGGAGGCCCGATTGTCCCTACGGTGGCGGCTGCCCCACACACGCTCTCGTGGACAGATGGATCGCAGCGAACGAAACATCCCGCAGAACGACGCTGGGATCGTCCCACAGTTCGACGTTGGCAATGTGGTCGACTCTGTCGACTCGGAACACCACCAACCGCTCGGTCCTCCGGTTCAACAAGTGACAAATCGCAGAGTCTCATCATCGACGACCGGGCAAAAATCTCCTGCCTGCAGCCGCGTTCAGTTAGGAAAAGCGGATTTTCCGACTCACGACATACTGTTGAGCCCCGGCTCCTGGGCATCCTCTCACCTTCATCGCGAGCTCCCGCGTGAGACTTCTGCGCGCCTCTGCGATACCATGAATCCTTCTACAGAAGCCTCCCCGCCGGTAAGCCGCTGAACTTCCCGGCCATCCAACCGATCCGATGAACGACCTGCGGGCGACGCCCAATCTGCTGACGTTTCTCCGGCTGTGCATTGTGCCGTTTCTTGTGCTCGCCGTTCTCGATGGCCGCTTCATGCTGGCCTTCGGGCTTTTTGTCTTCGCCGGCATCACCGACGCGCTCGACGGCCTGCTGGCCCGCTGGCTGCATCAGCGCACTATGCTCGGGCAATATCTTGACCCTGTGGTCGACAAGCTGCTGCTCAGCACGCTGTTCCTGGTGCTCCACCATGAGGCGCTCATCTCGCGCCGGGTCACGGTGCTGGTCTTTGCGCGCGACCTCGGCATCCTCATGGTTGCCGCCATCCTTTACGCCACCACGTCCATTCGCAACTTCAGACCCAGCATTGTCGGCAAGGCCAACACGCTCGCGCAGATTCTGGCCGTAGCAGCCGTGATGCTGGCGCAGTTCTTCAAGCCGCCATGGGTCCTCACCCTGCGCAGCTGGGCACTCACCACTACCGTGGCTCTGACTGTGCTGTCCGGTTTCCACTACGCATGGCGCGTCGTTCGCCAGATCGGCTCACCCGGCGTCTCGCCAGGCATCCCGCGCTAATCTGCGAGCGGCAACCTGCGCTCCAGGCAGGCGTCTCTTTACCATCTCCCACCCAGCTACTGCTTCTCGTCCGGGACCTGCAGCACGATCCCGTTCACGTCCTCGTTTTTCATCGTCAGCGCCATCTCCGTCGATCCGTAACTGCGCACCGTCCTGCTGTTCATCAGGCGTCCCAGGTCGCTCGCTGCCGGCACGTCACCGTTCTGCTCGGTATCCCTGGCCCCACTCACCTTCAATACATAGGTGCCGTCTGGCACATAGCTGAGCCTGAACGTTCCGTCCTCACCAACCATTGCTGTTCGGGCCACCTCTTTGGAGTCGGAATACTCCAGGCCAATCGAGCCGGCGTTCACCGCATGATTGTCCGACCTGGCTACAACGCTGCCCGAGATTGCGTGCAGCCCGTTGACAGGGAAAACTACCTCGACGCCATCGCGCTGATCGGCATCTCCCAGCTCTATGGGCCTGATGTCCTTCTCACGCAGAGCGCCGCCCTGGTAAACCACCAGCGCATCGCCCGGATTCATATGCAGCGACACCGACGATCCCCCGAGTCCGGCGGTGGCCTGCGTTACCGGCAGCGTCGCATTCACGGCGTACTTCCCAGCCGACAGTCCATAGAACCGGAAGTGCCCGCGATCGTCGGTGACTCCGGGCAACAGAGTGACGCTCAGCTCCTTCCACTTACCGTCCTTGTCGAGTGTAAGCAGCGCGGGCGTGACGCCAGGCGCCGGGCTCCCGTCGTCATACGCTACCGTGCCGCTCAGCGTCGCTCCGCGTTCGAGCTCGATACTCACGTTGGTCGAGCCGCCTGGCTGAACCACAATCTTCTCTGACCTGCTCTCCACCGCGGCCACTGTCGCAGGATCTGCTGTCATCCGCTCCATCTGCGAAAAGCCGCTCAGGGGCGAACGATATCCGGGCAGCTGCGGGATCACGTAGTAGGTTCCCGCCGGCACCTTGTCCAGCGCAAAGCTGCCATCGATTCCGGTCACTGTCGACAGGTTCGAGCCCTTCATCACCGCGGCCATCGCCTGCGCCATGACTTTGGTGAAATCAGGATTCTTGCCCAGAGTCGCCGGATCGATCAACGGCGCCTGCTGCGGCTTCTCAGCCAGCAACTGCACTCCCGCAAAGCGAGCCGGCAATCCCGTATCCTGGCAGAAAATGTGTCCCGTCACCTGCCCCACAACCGGCGGCGGTGCGGCAGGTGTGGACTGCTGTGCGGCCAGCGACCCCTCAGGCAATGCCGCCAGCATTCCGGCAAGGCAGCAGAAGATAACCAGACGTTTCATGAGCAAACCCCGGAGACAGTGGAGAAATTCTTGGCCCGAGTCTAGCACTCCGATTTGAACCCGCCGTGAGCGCGAATCTCCCGGGCCGCTGATCTGCGATCGGCAACCTGCGCTTTAGGCAGGCGTCTTTCTACCGGCTACCAGCTGCTGCTCGTCTTCACGACGTCGGCGCGCCCTTCTCCACCGAGCAGCCCAGCCGCTTGCCCTGCGCGGAAAGATCCGTCGCGCTCGCCGCCGCCCGCCCCGCGAATGTGTGCCGCATCCGCTCGAGCTCCGGAAAGTCGTAATGAGTGCACAGCGTCATCTCCCACACATCTCCGGTGTGGCGATTAATGGCATACCGCCGCAGGGTTTCATCCGGTCCCGGCGAGGTGCTCTCGCGAATGACGATGAAGCTGAAGAACCCCGGCGTGAAGTCCGATCCCAGGTCCATGCTGTTCAGCTCGATATGTGTGTCGCTCAGATCGATGTTGTCGTAATGCGCAACCAGCGCGGCGATCTGGTGCGCCTGGCGCAGGGTGATCTGGCGAGACGACTGCGCGGCCGCCGTGCTGCGCAGAACACCGATGACGGCCACAGCCACCAGCAATACCGGCAGAATTGTGCGACGCATATCTCCAGTGTGAAGCGAATCCTCCATCGAACGCAATAGAACTACCCGCGAATCCACAGGCCGCCACCGCTAGAATGAGCCCAGTGGCTCCTCAGGCGATCTTCAGCGCAGAAGCTCTGCGATTCCTTCGCGGGCTCAGGCGCAACAACAAGCGCGAGTGGTTCGAAGCGCGGCGCGACACGTACGAGCGCGAGCTGAAGGCGCCCATGCTGGCCCTCGTCGAGCGCCTCAGCGAAGGCATGATCGATTACGCGCCGTCTCACATCCGCCCGGCAGGCAAAATCCTCTTCCGCATTTACCGTGATACTCGCTTCTCCCACGACAAATCTCCATACAAAACTCATCTCGGTGCGTGGTGGGCGCGCGTCGGCATGGAGAAAACTTCCGGCGGCGGCTACTACATGCACATCGGCGCTGACGAGTTCGTCATCGCGGCCGGTTGCTACATGCCGGAAAAGGAGCAGCTCCTCGCCATTCGCCGCCGTCTCCTCGATCATCATCAGGAGTTCGGCCGTCTCATCGGCGACCCCAAGCTCCTTCGCGCTTTCAAAGTCCACGATCCCGTGGCGCTCTCGCGCCCGCCCAAAGGATTTCCCGCCGAACATCCTGCGATCGAGTGGATCAAATGGCGGCAATGGGGTGTCACCGCGCATCTGCCCGCGGAAACCGCGCTCAAATCCAATCTGGCCGCCGAAATCGAGAAGCGCTTCCGCCTGGCTGCACCACTCGTCGATTTTCTCAACGCTCCTTTTGCCGCGCGCCGCGAGCGTCCGCGGCCCGTGTGGACCGGCGGAAGGCTGCATGGTTGATAACGATTGCGCCGTCAATGCTCGAGGACTACACTCCACCGCGGGTGAGATTCGCAGCCACGCGCGCAGCAGAAAAGGCGCGTAGATTGCGGTCCGGAACGCTGCCCCGCGGCGAAAATCGGCCAAAAAGCGGGGTTTTCCAGAGAAATGCCAGGAAAAACCGCAAAAAACCTGTGGAAACGCGGGTTTTTCCATTGACAAACGCTGCCGAAAGCCGCAAGGTTAACGGCGGCAGGTTCTTTCCGAGCCGCATCAACACTGGCTTTCGCGCAGGTTGAAGAGGTCCCCCAACTTACTCGGGCGGCCTCGAAGAAGAACAACAAGGAGGATAGTTTAATGGCAGCAACAATGACCAAAACCCAGCTGGTTCGGCAAATGGCCGAAAAGCTGGAACTCACGAACAAGCAGTCGGCGGCGTTTCTGGATCTTCTCGCCGACACCGCGATCAAGGAAACCAAAAAGAGTGGTGTGTTTGTTATCCCGGGCCTGGGCCGTTTGGTGAAGGCGGAGCGCAAGGCGCGCATGGGCCGCAATCCCCAGACCGGCGAACAGATCAAGATCAAGGCCAAGACAGTGGTCAAGTTCCGCGTGGCCAAGTCCGCCAAGGACTCTATCGCCCCACCCAAGAAGTAGTCCACCTATCCCTGGTTCTGCGTTGCAAAAGGAAGCGGCTTGTCCGCTTCCTTTTGTGCTTTTTTGAACACGTGACCTTTGAGTCCTCGCTGTGTAATGTTTTTGTACCAGGTGCTCCGCGGGTGTCCGCCGGGTGCAGACTGATGACGGACGCGGCACGGCCAGATGCGAACCGAATTGAGTAGTTACACATCCTGCCGGTGAACGTCCGGCATGGAGATGCATCTGTGAACGTGCTGCTGATCTATCCTCGATTTCCCGATACCTACTGGAGTTTTCGCTACGCGTTGTCCTTTCAGGGCAAGC
Organism: uncultured Acidobacteriaceae bacterium; assembly: GCA_963788905.1. Lineage (GTDB taxonomy): Bacteria > Acidobacteriota > Terriglobia > Terriglobales > Acidobacteriaceae > Palsa-343. The sequence goes on along the minus strand of CAWBIO010000003.1, from coordinate 216,104 downwards.
GCGCTGCGCAGCCCCCACTGGGTCTTATGACTGTTGCCGCGCTGCTTCCGCACTCGTGGAACAAGCGCCTCATCGATGTGAACGTCGAGCGTCTGCGCGACCGTGACCTCGCCTGGGCCGATGTGGCCTTCATCAGCGGCATGCAGATCCAGCAGCGCGAGCTGATATCGATTGTGCGCCGCTGTCGCGCTCGCGGGCTCCGCACCGTAGTCGGCGGGCCCATTGCCAGCAGCCTGCCCCGCTCCGTGTTGGAGTGCGACCACGCCGTCATCGGCGAGGCCGAGGATCTGATTGCAGGTCTCGCCGCCGATCTGGAGCGCGGGACCGCGCGCCCTCTCTACGAGAGCGCCGAGCGCCCCGGCCTCGACCGCAGTCCCTTGCCCGACCTCAGCCTCATCCGCATGCGCCGCTACAGCACGATGACCGTGCAATGCTCGCGCGGCTGTCCATTCAACTGCGAGTTTTGCGACATCATCGAGATTTATGGGCGCCGCCCGCGCAACAAGGAGCCAGCCCAGGTTCTGGCCGAGCTCGATCAGCTGTACGACGCCGGCTGGCGCGGCCCCGTCTTCCTTGTCGACGACAACTTCATCGGCAACAAAGCGCGGGCGCGCACGCTGCTGGCTGCCATCGCCGCCTGGCAGCAAGCACATGGCGACGCCTTTCGCTTCATCACCGAAGCCTCCATCAATCTCGCCGACGATGCCACGCTGCTCGAGCTGATGCGGGACGCCAGCTTGTCTTCGGTCTTCCTCGGCATCGAGACGCCCGATGAGTTGAGCCTCGCCGCCACCAACAAGCACCAGAACACCCGTCGCGATCTGCTCGACAGTATCGCCATCATCCAGCGATACGGCATCGAGGTGATGGGCGGATTCATTCTCGGATTTGACACCGATCGCGAGGACATTTTCGACCGCCTCGTCGACTTCATTCAGAAGAGCGGCATTCCCATTGCCATGGTCGGACTGTTGCAGGCCATGCCCGGCACCCAGCTGTTTCGCCGCCTCACGCATGAGGGCCGCATCCTCGACAGCGGCGGCGGCAACAACACGGCGTGTCATCTCAACTTCCGCCCGCGTATGAATCCTGAGCGCCTCATTGAGGGCTACCGCTCGGTGCTCGGCCGCATTTACGCAAGCGAGCCATATTACCGGCGAGTCCGCCAGTATCTCAGCCGCTGCCGGCCGCACTATCAGCCCCACTTCAGCTTCGGCAATGTCCGCGCGTTTTTCCTGTCCCTTCTGCGCCAGGGAGTCCTCGGAAAATCCCGCACCAGCTACTGGAGATTCGTTGTCACCGCAGCCACTCGTCACCGCAGATACTTCGGCGCCGCCATGACCATGGCCGTGATGGGCTATCACTTTCAGATCATGACGCAACGTCTTCTCGATACCTCCACCGATTCGGTGCAGCTGTAATCCGGCTCGCTGCTCGCTGCACCCTGTACCCTGCACCCCGCACCCTGTACCCCGCACCCTGTACCCCGCACCCTGTACCCCGCACCCTGTACCCCGCACCCTGTACCCTGTCCTTGTGCTGTTGAGCATCGACAACCTCTCCATCCGATTTCACTCCACACTGGCTGTCCGCAGCTTGTCTCTTGCCATCGCCGAGGGCGAATCCCTCGGTCTCGTCGGCGAATCCGGCTCGGGGAAATCCGTCACGGCGCTTGCGGTTCTGCGCCTCCTCGATCCGGCAGCCACTGTCGAGGGCCGCATCGAGTTCGACGGCCGTGATCTGCTCGCGCTCGAGTCGGAATCCATGCGCCAGCTCCGCGGCCGCGACATCGCGATGATCTTCCAGGAGCCGATGACCGCGCTCAATCCGGTCATGCCGGTCGGTGAACAAATCGCCGAAGCCGTTCGCGTCCACCAGCGCGGTCTCTCGCGCCGTCAGGTGCGCGAGAAAGTTCTCGACGCCATGGATGCGGTTGCGCTTCCCCATCCGCCGGCGCGTTACGGCGACTATCCGCACCAGTTCTCTGGCGGCCAGCGGCAACGCATTCTCATCGCCATGGCGATTGCCAACCATCCGCGCCTCCTCATCGCCGATGAGCCCACGACCGCCCTCGATGTGACCGTGCAGGCGCAGATCCTTGAGCTGCTAGCCGATCTCCGCCAGCGTTTTCGCCTGGCCATGCTCTTCATCTCCCACGATCTCGCTGTCGTCTCCCAAATCGCCGATCGCGTCGCCGTCATGCGTCACGGCCTGCTGCTGGAACAGGCCTCTCGTGCGGCGATCTTTCAGGACCCGCTCCACCCCTACACGCGCAGTCTGCTCAGCGCCGTTCCGACCATGCGCACTGATCTTTCGCAGCCGCTGGCCACGGTAAGGGCTGCCAGGAGCCAGGAGCTGGGAGCCGGGAGCCAGAAAAACTCCGCCCTCCCGCTCCGCGAAGCCGCCCCAGGCCACTGGGCGCGGATCTGAACAACCCGCTCCAGGCCACCGGCTAGCGGCTTCGGGTTGTTTTTAGCCTCGACCAACGTCTCCCCCATCCAATAGAGTGATAGACGGCCTGTTTCCTGTTGCTGCCCTCGGCTGGGTTTTGCATGCGCGCGCTGCTCATCTCCGATATCCACGCCAACCTCGAAGCCCTCGAAGCCGTCATGGCGGCAGCTCCCGCGCATGACGTGGTGTGGAACCTGGGCGACGTTGTCGGTTACGGCGCCAACCCCAACGAGGTCATCGACGAGTCGCGCCGGCTGGGGCACATTTTTGTGCGCGGCAACCACGACCGCGTCTGTGCCGGCCTCGGCGGCATTGAAGACTTCAATCCAGTAGCCCAGCACGCTGCGCGCTGGACCGAATGCGTCCTTACCGGCGAGCATCGCGACTGGCTCCGCCACATGGCTGTGGGTCCGATCGCTCCCGATGGTCCGCTGGTACGCTGCGTGCACGGCTCTCCGGTCGATGAAGATGAATACGTGATGACCGTCCGCGACGCCTTCCCGGCGCTCGACGCCACGGATGCGCGTATCACCTTCTTCGGCCACACCCACGTGCAGGGCGGTTTTGCTACCAACGGCGATGAGTGGTTCCGGCTTGTGCCGCACTACGCGATGCATCGCAACGGGCAGCATAAATCACAGAGCGAAGAGCCCGAATCCTTTGAGCTGGAGCTGCGCCAGGGCGCCCGCTATCTGCTCAATCCAGGCTCCGTTGGCCAGCCGCGCGACGGCGACTGGCGCGCCGCCTTCGCCCTTTACGACGACGCCCGCATGTCGCTCGCCTGGTTTCGCGTTCCTTATGACGTGAAAGAAGCGCAACAGCGCATCCTCGACGCCGGCCTTCCGGATCGCCTCGCGCTCCGCCTTAGAGAAGGCCGGTAGCTTCAGGAAACTTCCGCCCGGACCTTAGAAACTTCCGTCCAGACCTCCCAAATGACTGCCTCAGAATTTGGGCAATCCCGCAGATTCCTGGTTCGCGGCCAGGTTCACCCCACAGCAAGCAGAAGACTCCTTTCAACTTCTGATCGTCGAGAGAATCCGATCCACGCCTGAACCGTGGGTAACTCGGACGTATCAATCCGGGAAATTGGTCTCGACCAGGTTTTCCCGGACACTCTGCTGGCGCTTCTGCGCCTGAGGAAGCCAAGGGTACCCCCCGGGCATTCATTTTTCGCATGTGTCTGATTCACGGGGAGTTATCGGACGCTAACTGAATCGATAACAGCTAAGTAGCTCGAAACAGAGTAGATCGAGACGGCCGTGTTTGTAACAAAGACGGCTGTCTCTGTTACAAAACGGTCTTCTTTATGACAAAGACGGCTGTCGGTGTGATAAAGACAGCCGCGACAGTTTTGCGGAGTCAGAAATGACTGTGTTCGTGGCGAGGCGGTCACAGGCTCTCCAATTCGCCGTCGGGATCGCGGAGCGCGCGGGGCAGGGAGGCCAGCATCTGGTTGAGCAGCTCGGGTGAGAGGGCGCGATTGGAGCCGGCGGGATGGCCGGGAGCCGGGGAAGATTGACGGAAGTGGGCGGTGGGCGCCGGATCCGGACCGAGGGAAAAGCCGGACTCGGAGTCGAAGTCGGTGTCGACATCGTCGACCACGGTGCCGGGAGGTGGGGGGAACGGGATGCGTCCATACCGACGGACGAAAGTGCGGAGAAGGGTTCCGGCGACGCGGTCGGAGATGCCGTCTTCACCGTCGCCAAGCAGGGCGCCGAGGATGCAATAAGCGTTGTATGGGACCTCAGATACGGACATAGAAGAGGCGGTGCGGCCGAGTTCGCGCCAGCGGGAGAGGCGGGGATAGAGAGCGCGGGGCGGTTTGGGTGGAGGCAGCGGCGAGGTGCTGTGGTGACGGCAGGTGGAGCGGCCGCGCAGGGCGAGGCAGTGGCATTTTTGGCCGTTGGACAGGATGTGAGAGCATTCGGGACGCACGATGTTTTCCTCCGAAACGAGAAAAGCCCCGCCGTGATGGCGAGGCTTTTTCTTTTTCTACCCTATAAGTTCAGAATATCAGATTGAGGTGGAAATCGCGCCAACTTTGTTGGGTTAGTTTGGCGGCTAAGTCGTGAGTTATGAAGGGTCATTACTTTGGATTTTTGCCCTCCCTCTTGACAAATTTTCCACATTGGCTGGATCTGGCTTAAAAAGCGCCACAGAAGAGGCGGTGAAGGATGATTAGCGGAGTGCGCCGTGGACTAATCGGGGCGAGGAAAGCCTGGATCGTTGGGCTTCACTCGGAGCCTTTCCAAAATGGGGGCGAAGGTACTTTTGGCTTGGGCACGGCGGCATTTTTCTTGAAGACGGCGAGCAATAGGAGTTTGCTTCTTGCTGTGGGGTGAACCTGGCCGGGAGTCAAAGTGGGGTTGGGGTTTTTCCAAAGTGGGAAGGCGAGGTACTTTGGGCTAAAGTGCGGCGGTATTTTTGTTGAAGGTTGGATCAGCGAAGGAGTTTGCTTCTTGCTGTGGGGTGAACCTGGCCGGGAGTCAAAGTGGGGGTTGGGGTTTTCCCAAAGTGGGAAGGCTAAGGTACTTTGGGCTAAAGTGTGGCGGTATTTTTGTTGAAGGTGGATCAGCGAAGGAGTCTGCTGCTTGCTGTGGGGTGAACCTGGCCGGGGCAAAAAATTTGGGGGGGCGACGTTTTCTTCGAGCTGGGCGCTGAGCGCTGACGGCTGAGCGCCGACCGCTCAGTGTTGAACGCTGAGCAGCTGATGGCTGAATGCTGACGAGTGAGCACCGAGTGGAGAGCAGCTGACGACTGAATGCTGACGGTTGAGCAATGAGCGCTGACGGCTGATGGCTGAGGGCTGATGGCTGCCGGCTGAGTGCTGAGCAGCTGATGGCTGAATGCTGACGGTTGAGCAACGAACGCTGAATGCTGAGCAGCTGATGGCTGATTGCTGACGGGGGAGCACCGAGTCGAGAGCAGCTGACGGCTGAATGCTGACGGTTGAGCAATGAGCGCTGCCGGCTGACGGCTGAGGGCTGATGGCTGCTGGCTGAGTGCTGAGCAGCTGATGGCTGAATGCTGACGGGTACGCAACGAACGCAGAGTGCTGAGCAGCTGACGGCTGATTGCCGAGCGCTGAGCACCGAACGCTGGATGGCTGACGGTTGAGCATTGAGCGCTGATGGCTGAATGCTGACGGGTGAGCACTGAGCACTGACGGCTGAACGGTTGAGTACTGCAGCCGGTCGCGCGTGGGGGGAGGACGCTCGGCTGGCGACGAGTTGGTCAGGCGGCTTCGGTCAATCTGGACTCCACTTCCTCAAGAGAGAGCGTCGGTACCGGCTGCGCCGCCAACGTTTCCCGATAGGCGAGGTAGAGCCTGGGCATTTCTTCCTCGATAACGCGCTCGAGGATCGACAATTTGTGCTGGGTGGCAATCGCTATCTTCGCGATCCTGAGCGAAATGGCGATAAGGTCGCGAGTGGGATCGGTTTTCATCGTTTGCACTTTCTCCGTGAGGGGTGAGTGGAAACAGCAACGGGATTTGAGCCGCGATGGTGCGGACCCGATGGTGGGGTTTCGCACCGCACAGGGCGGGGCGGGTGGCCCGCGACGTTGGATCGTTTGGGTGCATCACGGTTCCAAAGGCAGACAGCGGAGCTGCAGGCTACAAAGTTCCTGGGCTTGACGCCACGCGGCGCTTCTCGTGAGCTGGTCAATTCGCTAAACGAGCTTCGCCTGCGTTGCGGATGGCCTTCAGAACAAATAGCAGCTTGGATGCGGAGGGAAAAACAGCGCAGGCTGTGCGCAGCGACTTTATTTTGCGAGCTTCCGATCACCGTGGTAATCGCTGCAATGCGATGCCAGGCGCGGAAAAAGGCGGGGGAGTGCAGATGCAGGAACGGGGGATGCCGGCAGAACGCGGAATGACGGACAATAGAGGCATGCAGGATGCAATCCATCGCGCGAGAGTCGCGACCGACGTTCCCGGCGCGATCGAGGAGATCAAGGCCGGCCGGATGATTGTGGTCGTCGACGATGAGGATCGGGAGAACGAAGGCGATCTGACGCTGGCCGCCGAGCACGTGACGCCGGAAGCGATCAACTTCATGGTGCGTTACGGCCGCGGACTGGTTTGTCTCGCGCTGACTGAAGAGCGCGCCGATTATCTGCGCCTGGGGCCGATGACCCAGCAGAACTCCTCGCGCTTTGGTACGGCGTTTACCGAGACGGTCGAGGCGCGCGAGGGCGTTACGACAGGCATATCGGCGTACGATCGCGCCCACACCATTAAGGTGGCCATCGATCCACGCTCCACCGCGCATGACCTGGCGCGGCCCGGGCATGTGTTTCCGCTGCGGGCTCGCAAGGGTGGCGTACTGGTGCGCGCCGGGCAAACCGAGGCGTCGGTGGATCTGGCGCGGCTCGCTGGGTTAATTCCTGCAGGCGTGATTTGCGAAGTGATGAAAGACGACGGCACCATGGCGCGGGTGCCGGACCTGATCGAATTCTGTAACCGGCACAGTCTCAAAATGCTCACGGTCGCGGAGCTGATCCGCTACCGGCTGCAGCACGAGCGCTACATTGTGCGCGTGGCCGAGAGCGCGATGCCGACCGCGTGGGGCGATTTCCGCATGATCGCGTACGAAAGTGAGGTGCACGGCGGAGAAAGTCACGTGGCGCTGGTGCGCGGCGATGTGAATCAGGATGGCGACGCGGCAGCGAAGGAGCCGGTGCTCGTGCGCGTTCATTCGCATTGCCTGGCCGGCGACGTGTTTGGCACAACGCTGTGCGACTGCCAGCGCATCATGGAGCAGTCGCTCAGAATGATTGCGGAGGCGGGACGCGGTGCGCTGATCTATCTGCATAACGCGGGCCGCGGCTTTGAAATCGACCGCACGGTGACGCCGGGCCGGATTGTCTTTCACCGCGAGGCGCGCGCGCGCGAGGGACACGAGGCGCGGCACCAGCGTACCCTGCGCGAGGTCGGCCTCGGCGGGCAGATTCTCGCGGACCTGGGGATTCACCGTATCCGCCTGCTGAGCAATACACCGACCCACGTGCCGGCTCTGCAGGGGTTCAGCGTGGAGATTGTGGAGCAGGTCAGCATTCCGCTGGGCGAGGCTGCAGTGGCCGCACGGGCCGAGCGTTCGCGCGGCGCCGGCATCTAGAAACGCAGAACGCAGAACACAAAAGGCCACTGCCGGGACTTGCTATGGCGGGGCAGGAACTTCGCCGGTTTGCGCACCGGGTTGCGGCAATCCCTGAAGCAATCCGCGCGCGGCGAGCTCGGCTCGAAGCAGCTCGATACCGTGAAACTGGATTGCGTGCAGCCCAAATTTCTCTGCGGCTTCGATGTTCTTTGAGTTGTCGTCGATGAAGACGGCTTCGCCGGGTTCAACGCCGAGCTCGGTGCAGGTGAAGTTGTAAATCGCCGGATCCGGCTTGGCGATGCCCAGCTCGCACGACCACGTGAGCTGCGAAAAGTTGGCGAGCCAGGCGAATTCTTCGCGCATGGTGCGCAGCACTTCGGGGCCCATGTTAGAGAGGATGGCGGTAAGCAGACCGGCCTGCTGCAGAGCTGTGGCCCAGGCAAGCATTGGCTTGTTGATGGAAGTCCACATGAGCACGTCATTTTCAATGAGTGCGTCGATCTGCTGCGGGGAGAAGGTGCGGTGGGAGTCGCTGGCGAATTTGGTCCAGTATCCGCGGCCATCGAACTTGCCGAGGTCGTAGTCATGGCGGTCGCGCCAGTAGAGGCGATCGAAGGCGGCTGCATCGAGGCCGGTAATCTCACACAGCCGTTGATGCGCGGCGGGATCCTGGATGCAGAGGACCTGGCCGTAGTCGAAAATGACGGCGCGGATGGGCATTAAAAACAGGGTACAGGGTACAGGGTGCAGGTAACAGGGGTCTGTAGCGGGTTCACTTCCATGAAAGGATTGGGCGTGCGATTCTCAGCGAGGACGGCGTGGGATACAGAAGAAACGCGGCTGGCCCGTGCGCTGCGGGAGCGTCGCGAACAAGGGCTCGAGATTCTGGACCTGACCGCGTCCAATCCGACCCGATGTGGATTCGCGTACGACGGAAGCGCGATTCTCGCGCCGCTGGGCGGGCGTGAGGCGCTGGTTTACGACCCTGACCCGCGCGGTTTGCTGCGAGCGCGCGAGGCGGTGTGCCGCTACTATGCGGAGCGGGGCGCACAGGTTGGGCCAGAGCAGGTGTTTCTTACCACGAGCACGAGCGAGGGTTATAGCTGGTTGTTCCGGTTGCTGTGCGATGCCGGCGATGAGGTGCTGATCGCACAGCCGAGCTATCCGCTCTTCGATTTTCTGGCGCAGATTGAAGATGTGCACCTGGTGCCGTATCCGCTGGTGTACGACCATGGATGGCAGATCGATTTTGCAGCGCTGCGGGCGCAGGTGACGGGGAAAACGAAGGCGATTGCCCTGGTGCATCCCAATAATCCGACGGGGCATTTCACCAAAGAGGAGGAGCGGCGGGAGCTGGAGCAGCTGTGCGCTGAGCTGGGGTTGGCCCTGATTGTGGATGAAGTGTTCCTGGATTATGCAATGCCAGGGCATGAAGGCACGGCGCGGAGTTTCGCCGCGGCTGAACATCCTTGTTTGACGTTCGTTCAGAGCGGGATCAGCAAAATTGCCGGATTGCCGCAGATGAAAGCGGCATGGGTCGCGGTCGAGGGGCCGGAGGTGGAGCGAAGAAAAGCAATGGCCCGGCTGGAAGTGATCGCGGACACGTTTCTCTCCATGAATACGCCGGTGCAGTGCGCGTTGCCGGCGTGGCTCGAGAGCCGGGGCGCGATCCAGAAGCAGATTTGTGCACGGACTGTGACAAATCTGACGGCACTTAGATCAGAGACTGTTACACAATCGCCAGATTACCAGGCTGGCGGTTGAGGCTGGGTGGTATGCGGTTCTGCGGGTTCCAGCGCTGCAGAGCGATGAGGAGCTGGCTGTGCGGCTGGTGACGGAGCGCGGGGTCAGCGTTCATCCCGGATACTTCTTCGGGTTCGCGGGGAATGGCTGGCTGGTGGTGAGTTTGCTCACGCCGGAAGCGGAATTCGCGAGAGGCGTCGAGCAGATTTTCGCCATGTTCTCTGCATCCTGATTACAGGATGTTGACGGCACGTGCGGCAAGCAGGGCGATGGTGGCCAGCGAAATGAGCGACTGGATCATCATCAGTACCTTAGCCCAGCGCGAGAGGACGGGCACGTCGGTAGGCGAGAATGCGGTTGAAGTATTGAAGGCGAGGAAGAGGTAGTCGACGAAACCGGGGTTCCAGCACTGCTCGCCCATCTCCACGCGGGTCTGCTGGTTGAGGGTCATTTGCGGGAAGAGAAAAGCTCCATCGGTGTGGACGCCGCGCATTTCGCGGGCCGTGGGCCCGCCGCCGTCCAGACGCCAGTACCAGGAAGCGAAGACGAGGATATTGGCGATCCAGAGTGCGGCCGCGGACTGAAGCAGAGCGACGGGCGATTGCTTGTGGGCGGGCAGCGCGGAGACGAGCAGGCCGAGCGACCAGATCATATCGAGGGTAACGATGGAAGTGACGACGATGCCGAGGATGCGGTTGAGGGTATTGAGGCCGCGGCGATGCGCGAAGGCGACGGGGACGGAGAGAACGAGGAGAACGACGAGCAGGAGCCAGTCGGGGCCGTAGGAAAGGGATTCGGGGAGGGCGAAGCGCAGACCGGCGATGGCGAGCAGAGCGAGCATGGCGGGCCAGCGCGGCTCAACGCGGGATTTGGTTTTTGTCGCGGTGGCAGCCATGGGTCAGAGGTTGCGCAGGTAGTTCATGATTTCCGGGTTGGTCCAGTCCTGGGCGCCAATGAACTTGCGGCGGATGATGCCGTTGCGGTCGATGATGTAGGTTTCGGGCGGGCGCGTGGTGTCGAAGGACTGATTGGATTGCTGGGAGAGATCGAGGACGGTGGTGATTCCGGCGATGTGGTTATCAATGAGGTATTGACGGTATGCGTTGGCGTCGGTGTCGAAGCTGACGGCGAGGACGACGATGTTGGGGTTGCGGCGCTGCAGGTCGATGAGGGAAGGGAATTCTTCGAGGCAGGGTGGGCACCAGCTGGCCCAGAAATTAAGTACGACCGTCTTGCCGCGTAGTCCCGGAGGTGAACCGTTTGCGCGCCGTCGTGGATGACGATGGCAGGGGCACGTTCGCCGACCTGCGCGGGATGGGAGGTGCGATTGCAGCCCGAAAACAGGGAGCAGGGAACAGGGAACAGAAAACAGAGAACAGCTGTCGTGAGGAGCCGGGGCCGGGCTCGACTCCGGAGATTCAGAGAGCCAATCACGTTCCTATAATAAGGTGCAGACCCGTGGACGACCCACCGCTGACGCTATCCGTCATCATTCCCGCTCGCAATGAGGAAGATTGCCTGGGGGAGTGCGTGCGCTCGCTTGTCGGCCAGGAAGAGGACGGCTGGCGCCTGGGTTCGGAGTGGGAAATCACGATCGTCAATGATGCGTCGACAGACAGGACGCGGGAGATTGCGTCGGGGTTTGCCGCCGAGCACGCAGGCGTGACGGTGATGGATGCGCCGAAGCTGGAGCGCGGGTGGACGGGGAAGGCCAACGCATGCTGGTCGGGAGCGCAGGCGGCGAGGGGGAAGTGGCTGTTATTCACCGATGCGGACACGATTCATCAACCGGGCAGGTTAAGGCTGGCGATCATCGAAGCGGAGCGGCATGAGGCGGGGATGCTGTCGTATTCGCCGCGGCAGATTGTGCGTGGACTGGCGCAGCGGGCACTGATGCCGCTGATATTCAGCGATCTGGCGGTTACATATTCACCCGCGAAGGTGAACGACGAGTCGACGCGCGTGGCGGCGGCGAACGGGCAGTTTCTGCTGGTGCGGCGGGACGTGTACGACAAGATTGGCGGACACGCAGCGGTGAAGGGGTCGGTGCTGGAGGATGTGGATCTGGCGGGCCTGGTGAAGCTGCGGAAGCTGGGGCTGCGCTTCCGGTACGCGCCGGAGGCAGTGGCGGCGAGGATGTACCGAAGCTTCAGCGCGCTGGTGGAGGGATGGACGAAGAATCTGGCGCTGCTGTTTGGGAATGCGCCGATGCTGGCCGGGATCCGGCTACTGCAACTGGGCGTGCTGGTGGGCGTGCCGTTGCTGGTGTGGTTCCTGTGGTGGCTGCGGACGGTGAATCACGCAACGAACACCGGTGTGCTGGGGACGCCGATGGCGACCGCTGCGCTTGGGCTGGTTTGGCTGCGGGCGCTGTGGGGGCTGTACGGGCGGGTGGCGAAGTCAGGGTTCCCGTTCAGGGATTGCGTGCTGGCGCCGCTGGGCATTCCGCTGTATGCGGTGTTGCTGTGGCGCAGCTGGTTTCGCGTGACGGTGGTGAAGCAGGTAGTCTGGAAGGGAAGAGCGCAGAAAACAGGGAATAGGGAATAGGGAGTAGGGAGTAGGAAAACCATGGTTCGGGGATACGAAAAGGTCGAGTACAGCACAGAATGATTTTGCTTACCAGGAAGGCGGAGTTTTCGGCGTCGCACTACTACTGGAACGAGGCGTGGAGCGCAGAGGAAAACGCACGCGTTTTCGGAAGATGCGCTAATCGTAACGGTCACGGGCACAATTACACGCTGGAGGTGACGGTGGCCGGCGAGGTCGATCCGGTGACCGGATTTGTGGTGGACCTGAAGGCGCTGAAGGACGTAATGGAGCGCGAGGTGGTGTCGGCGTACGATCATCGGCACCTGAACCTTGAGGTTCCGGAGTTTAAAACGACGCAGCCGACGACCGAGAACATCGCCGTGGCGGTATGGAGACGGCTGGAGGGGAAGGTTCCTAGAGTGAAGCTGTATCGGGTGCGAGTGTACGAGATGCCGGACCTGTTCGCCGACTACTGCGGGGATTAGCCGTCCAGGCAACCGCGGGACCAGCCGTCCAGGCGGACGCGCCTTCGGCGCAAAAGCACCCGTTGGAGCGGATCGATATGAAAGCATATTTGGGGCGGAGATACCGGTTAAGCGCATCGCACCGGTTGTTTTGTGCGTCGCTCAGCGAGGTGGAGAATCAAAGGGTGTATGGGAAGTGTGCCAATCCGCACGGTCACGGGCATAACTACACGGTGGAAGTGAAGGTGGGCGGCGAAATCGATCCGGCGACGGGAATGGTCGTCGATCTTGCGCAACTGGATGGTTGCGTCAAGCAGCAAGTGCTGGTGCCCTTCGACCACACGAATCTGAATGCCCTGGAGAGTTTTCAGCGCGTGGTGCCGACGACGGAGAATCTGATCATTGAGATTGAGAAACGGCTGAGGAAAGCGCTGCCGGAAACCCTGACGCTGGAAGTGAGAGTGGAAGAGACATCGAATAACTTCTTCGAATATCGAGAAGAGGGGCTGAAAGCCGGTAGCCATAGCAGAGGAAGGACGGTTGGACGGGGATGACGCGAGCGACAGTGAATGGGAACCGGCAAAGGCTGGACCGGGAGATTATTGGGCGGACGGGTCTGGAAAATGTAACAACGCAGGATATCTATCGGGAGATTATCCGCCGTTACGACGCCGATCCGACCCGGGATGGCCTGGCAAAGACGCCGGAGCGGATTGAGAAGGCGCTCGAGTTCCTGACCAAGGGGTATCGCGAAGATCCGAAAGACGTGCTGCATGGGGCGTTATTCGACGTGGCGTACGACGAAATGGTGATCGTGAAGGACATCGAGATGTATTCGCTGTGCGAGCACCACATGCTGCCGTTCTTCGGCAAGGTGCACGTGGCGTACATTCCGGATGGCAAGGTGATAGGGCTGAGCAAGGCGCCGCGGCTGGTGGAAGTGTTTGCGCGGCGGCTGCAGGTGCAGGAGCGACTGACACGGCAGATCGCCGAGGCAATTCAGGAGGCGATCCATCCGCAGGGTGTGGGCGTGGTGATTGAGGCGCGGCACCTGTGCATGATGATGCGCGGTGTGGAGAAGCAGAACTCGTCGACCGTGACCTCGGCGATGCTGGGCGTGTTTCAGAAGCAGAATACGCGCGCGGAATTTCTTTCGCTGATCCGGGAGCGGACGTCGTCGGCGCTGTGAGCCCGCCGATAGCTGGCGCGGTATCGTAATGGAGTGAACGGACTCCTGATTCTGGACAAGCCGGGTGGGATGACGTCGCATGACGTGGTGGCACGGGTTCGGCGTGCAACCGGCGAGCAAAGTGTGGGGCATCTGGGGACGCTCGATCCGATGGCGACCGGCGTTCTGCCGTTACTGCTGGGGAGGTACACGCGGCTGGCGCAGTTCTTCACGACGACCGAGAAGGCGTATGAGGGGACGATCCGGTTCGGGTTCGCGACGGATACCTATGACGCTGAAGGCCAGGTGGTTGGCGAGAAGCGCGAGGTCGCGCTGCCGCTCGACGCAGTGCGAGCGGCTGCAGTGAAGTTTGCCGGCGAGATCGAGCAGATGCCGCCGCCATTTTCTGCAAAGAAGGTGGAAGGCAAGCCGGCGTACAAGTTGGCGAGGGCGGGGAAGACACCAGAGCTGAAACCAGTGCGGATCACCGTGGATGCGTTCGCGATTCAGAGTGTGGAGGGAGACACGGTGCGGTTCGCGGTGCGGATTTCCGCGGGCGGCTACGTGCGAGCGATCGCGCATGCGATGGGGCAGGCGATGGGCTGCGGGGCGCACCTCCAGAGTTTGAGGCGGACTGCGGCAGGCATTTTCACGCTCAGTGAAGCGCTGACGCTCGAAGCTGTGGAAGGGCTGGCGGCGGAGGGAAAGCTGGAGGAACGAATGCCGCATCCGAGAACTCTGTTGCCGGAGATGCCGGCGGTGACAGCGGATGAGCAGACACTGGGGCGGATCAGAAATGGCATGCAGGTGAATCTGCCGGAGTATTCCGTGGCGGCGATGGTGAAGATTTTCGAGGGGCAGCGAGACTTAGTGGCGATCGGCAAGCGTGTGGCCGGGACGCTGTTTCAGCCGTTTGTCGTGCTGGGGTGAAAACAGGTTACAGGTCACAGGTTACAGGTTGCAGGTTACAGATTGCAGGGAACAGGTGCGGTGCCCCACGTCAGCCAACTGCGGGCAGTTGTGGGGCACCCAATCGGACGTTGCTATCCGCGGTGGAAAGAGTTGTGTTTGTCGCGGTAGATGGCGCGCGAGGTGCGGTTGAGCCGGTGGTTGAGGACAGCGCGATCGCGGCGGGTGAGACGGCCGTAGTCGGCGCGGCGCATGAAACGCTCCTGACGGTTAATGGACCTCTCGCGACCTTCAAGGCGGCGGGTTTCACGCGGCGTGAGTTGGCCGGAGCGAACGCCCTGGGCAATGCGGTCCTGCTGGTTGACCTGTCGCTGGGGGATGGTCTGCGCCATGCCGACGGCGCCGGTGAGGGCGAGAAGCGCGGTGGCAACGATTGAGAGTTTCATTTTGTGTCTCCTTCCGGCGAAGGACTTAACTGCTCAAGTGCGTCGTCATTCGCCTTTCGGAAAGTGAAAACACTGGGCAACGGATTAGTTGTTGCGAGAAGGCAGCAACTAAACAAGACGCAGCGGGTAGCATTGCGGCGATGTTCCAGAACCAGGCAGTTTACTTGTGGAGCAGAGGCAGAAGCAGCGGCATGAAGTTGTCTGCAACGAGCTGCGCGCCTTTGGCGGTGGGATGGATGCCGTCTTCCTGAATGGCGTTGGGGACGGTGTAGACGTGCGCGTAGATCTCGGGCAGGAGCGGGACGTGGAACTTGTCCGCGGTTAGGCGAAAGCTTTCGTTGAACTGCTCGATGTAGTCGGCGCCGTAGTTGGGCGGAAGGGTGATGCCTGCGAGAATGACTTTGCTGCCGTTGTTCAGCAGGGTGGAAGCAATCGTGTCGAGGTTGCGGCGCGTCTCGGCGATGGGCAGGCCGCGGAGGCCGTCGTTGCCGCCGAACTCGACGATCACCACGGCGGGATGCAGGCGAAGAACTTCAGGAAGGCGTTCGACGCCATCCTTGGTGGTGTTGCCGCTGATGCCCAGGTTCACGACTTTGTAATGGTAGCCGCGATTGTCGAGGTCGGTCTGGAGGTCGTCGGGGTAGGCGCGGCCCGGGTCGACACCGTAGCCGGCGGTGATGCTGTCTCCGAAGCAAACGATGACGGGAACGGGAGGGCGTGGCGCGGCGTATGAAGAGATGGAGACAAGAAGCGCAGTGAGAATCGCAAAACAACGGAACACGCCATTTAGTCTAACAATGAGAGGGCAGAGGAGAACGGATGATCGAGGTCAGGGGACTGAAGAAGTCCATACGCAATGGGACGCGGACGGTGGAGATTCTGCGGGGGATCGATCTCGTGATTCCGAAGGGGCAGTTTGCAGCGATCATGGGCGCGAGCGGCAGCGGCAAGAGCACGCTGCTGGGATTGCTGGCCGGGCTCGATTCGCCAACCGAAGGCGAGGTGATCCTGGACGGGATAGCAATCAGCAAACTCGAAGAGGACAAGCTGGCCGAGGTGCGTGGGCAGCGAATCGGTTTTGTTTTTCAGTCGTACCAGCTGATCCCGACGCTGACAGCGCTGGAAAACGTGATGCTGCCGCACGAGCTGAACGCGCGCGGCGATGCGCGAAAGAAAGCAGAGTCGTTGCTCACGGCGGTGGGATTGCAGGACCGGCTGCATCATTATCCGGTGCAGCTTTCCGGTGGCGAACAGCAGCGTGTGGCGCTGGCGCGTGCGTTTGTACTGGAACCGCCGATTGTGCTGGCCGATGAGCCGACGGGGAATCTGGACTCGGCCAACGGGCAGCATGTGCTGGAGTTGCTGGGCGAGCGGCAGCGGGAGTCGGCGACGACGCTGGTGCTGGTGACGCATGACCCGCAGATTGCGGAGCGGGCAGACCGCAGGATTCAGTTGAAGGATGGGCTGGTAGTAGCGGACGATCTGAAAGCTGTAACGGAAACTGTAACTGTAGCAGGAACGAATTAGCGATGGCTGATCAGGAGCCAATCCGGGAAAAGCAACCGCTGCCGTGGGGCGTGGCGGCCAGAATTGCCTGGCGGGAGCTGCGCGCCGGGAAAGCGAAGTTTCTGTTCGTACTGCTTTCGGTGGCGATTGGAGTGGCGGCGCTGACGGGAGTGCGCGGATTCAGCCAGTCGTTTGCGCGAACGCTGCTGGAGCAGGCGCGGAGCATCATGGCGGGTGATTTGTCGGCGCGGATGTTCCGGCAGACGACGCCGGCGGAGACGATACAGCTGGATGCGCTTGCCAACCCGAAGTCCGGATTGACAGTGCGGCGGACAGTGGTCACCGAAACCGTGTCAATGGCGATGGTGCAGGGTGATCCGGTGCCTTTGCTGGTGACGCTGAAGGCGGTCGATCCGAGCGAATATCCGTTCTATGGTGCGGTTGTGTTGTCGACGGGACAAAGCCTGCGGGAGGCGCTGACGGATGACGCTGTGGTGGTGGATGACAACCTGCTGGTGCGGCTGCGCGCGAAGGTGGGCGACCAGTTGAAGATTGGCGGACGCTGGTTCCGGATTGCAGCAGTGATTGTGAAGGAGCCGGACCGGATGACTGCCGGCGTCGGCCTGGGTCCGCGGGTGATGATGACGCGCCATGCTATGGAAGAGACCCAACTGCTGCAGCCGGGAAGCCGCGCGACCGAGCGCTACCTGTTTGCGCTGGGCGACAAGCTGAAGGTGGCCGATGTTCGTGCGCAGATTGAGAAAATTCTGCCGGACGCGCAGGTGACGGATTTTCGAGAGACGAGCCCGGCGCTGACGCAGGGCGTGGATAGGGCCACGGGGCTGCTGAGTTTGATTTGCCTGGTAGCGATGGTGCTGGGCGCGATCGGCGTGGGGATGGCGATGCGCGCGCACCTGCAGCAGCGAATCGAGATTCTTGCGATTATGAAGTCGATCGGGGCGCGGTCGGCGGATATTCTGCGGATTTATTTGATCCAGACACTGTTCCTTGGAGTGGTGGGTGCGCTGATTGGTGTGGTCCTGGGGTTGGGCGTGGAATACGCATTTCCGACGGTGCTGGGCAGGCTGCTGCCGCTGCGGCCAGAGTTTCGGCTGCCGTTGAATCCGGTGCTGGCAGCGCTGGGAACAGGCGTTCTGACGACGCTGCTGTTTTGTTTGCCGCCGCTGCTGGATGTTCGGAATGTGCGGCCGAGCCTGGTATTGCGCCGGATGGTAGAGTCGGGCGATGGCGGCGGGTTTGGCAGTTGGCTGAACGAGCACAAGCTGCAGCTGGCGTCGGTTGTGGTGATCCTGGCCGGGCTGGGCGGGATTGCCGCGGCGCTGGCCGACTCTTGGCTGGTCGGAAAATGGTTTGCGGCATGTCTTGCGGGGCTGCTGGTGTTCATCCTGGGGCTTTCGGCAGTGACGCTGCGGACGCTGCGAGCATTTTTGTCACGGACACGGTTACATTTGCACTCGGCGTTGCGGCATGGGCTGGCGAATCTGTACCGGCCAGGAAACCAGTCGGCTGCGGTGCTGGCGGCGCTGGGCACCGGCGTGATGCTGATCCTGAGCGTATTTCTGATGCAGCGGTCGATTGTGAATGCGCTGCACGAGGATGTGAAGCCGGACACGCCGAACTTGTTCCTGATCGACATGAGCACGGATGAGCTGCCCGGGATTCGGGCCGAACTGAAAAAACAGCCGGGAGTGCTCGGAGATCTGGAGACGATTCCGATTGTGTCCGCGAGGGTGGAGTCGATTGACGGGGTCGCGGCCGATGATCTCAAGGTGAAGAACTATCCGAAGCGGGCGCTGCGGAATTCAACGCTGTCGTGGTCGGACGCGGCGCCGCAGGGGACAAAGGTCACGGAAGGGAAGTGGTGGGCAGGCGCAGGCGGCAACGACCTGGCGGTGGTGGATTTCCTGGCCAAGCGGCTGAATCTGAAGATCGGATCGCAGGTGACGTTCGTTGCCGGCGACAAGGAGATTCCGACGAAAGTCGCCGCAATCTACAAAGTGATGGGCGAGCATGCTTTCGCCCGGAGCGAGTTTGTGCTACCGCACGCCTTGCTTGAGGATCAGCCGACGGTATGGTACGGAGACTTTCATGCGCGGCCCAATGCGATTCCGGAGATCGAGCGGGCGCTGTTTGCGACCTATCCGACCGTGACGGTGATCAACATTGCCGACATCCTGTCGACGATCACCGGCGTAGTGGATCAGATCACGATCGTGATCCGATTCCTGGCCGGGTTTTCGATTCTGTCAGGGCTGGTCATTCTGGCATCGAGCGTGGCGAGCACGCGGTTCCGCCGGATTCGCGAGGTGGTGGTGCTGAAGACGCTGGGCGCGACGAGGAACCGGATCGCGACCGTCTTCAGCGTGGAGTTTGTGGTGCTTGGGCTTCTGGCCGGAGCGGTAGGAGCGCTGTTTGCGAATCTGCTGTCGCGAATCCTGCTGCATCGGATGGAGGTCGTCTTCCAGAGCGACTTGCGCGGATCGCTGACCGCAGTGCTGGCGACGACGGTGCTGGCGGTGGCGACGGGCTGGATCGCAAGCTTCAGGATTCTTGGGCAGAAGCCGCTGGAGGTGCTGCGGGAAGAATGACGGACAGCGTTCTGCGCCTGGCGTCCGGCGTTCAGAATATTGTGGCTGTGACTCGGAAAGCGCCAATGGAGAAATCCGACCGTTGAACCGGCGAGAAGCCGGAAGCTGAAAGTGACTGCGGGGTAATTGACCCACCTGCGCGGGGCCGATAGTATGAAAAAGCGGCCTTTGGCCGCGACCCACCTTCTTTACTGCCCCCTCGTTCAACGGCAGGACAGCTGACTCTGGATCAGCATATCGGGGTTCGAATCCCTGGGGGGCAGCCAATCAAATCAGAGCTTTGCTGCCGTCCTCACTGGATGGCGGCCCCACTGTACCGTAGATTCTCAGTGTTGCGTTGATTGACGAGGTCTGCGAGGACAGCCAATCATTCGATGTATAGGTGGATGAAACTCGTGTCTCTTTCATCCTTACTTTCCTTTCGTCGAGGCTCCCTGCACGGCAAGGTTGCTTCCCTGCACACGCTGTTCGTTCTCTTTGGCGTCCGCATTGCGGAACCCGTAATAGCGCCGCCAGCAATTGACACACCGGATCGGCCGCAGCGAGAGCAGAGCGAAAACATTGTCGAGCCATTTCGGCTCGGCTGACTTGAATTCTATGGAGTTGCAAAGAGGACACTTCTGCCGAATCCAGAGTAATCGTGGAATGGCGGGTGGCCAGTTCAGTCGTGCGGCGCTCATATCGGTCGATCCTTCCTGCGCTACGATGTCGCGCCAACGCCCGCGCTCGAATTCGCATCGAGCCAGGAGAGAAGTTCACGGATGCTGCCGGTGGCCAGAGCCACGCAGGAATCGCCTGCTCCGTAATAGAGATGAATCGTGTCTCCATCCGCCCCGATGGTCTGCCCGCACGGGAAAACGACATCGTGCACATCGCCCCCGCGCTCATAGGGAGTTTCCGGACCAAACATCCAGGAGTCTCCGCGCTGCAGACATATCTCCGGTTTTTCGAGATCGAAGAGCGCCAGGCCCATCCGGTAGATACAGCCGGAGGCCGTCTGCCGGACACCGTGATAGAGCACCAGCCAACCCCTGGCTGTCTCAATCGGCGGAGAACAGAGGCCGATCTTGTTGGCATCCCACCAGCCGCCGCGCCGCGCTTCGAGCATGGTCTTGTGGTTGCCCCAATGGCGCAGATCCGGAGAACAGGAGATCCACATGTGAGCGCCCAGCGATGTCACAGGCCGGTGGATCAGCATCCAGAACCCTCCGATCTTCCGCGGCAACAGAGCCGCGTCCTTGTCCTCGGGAGGCATGATCACGCCGTAACGCTCAAAACGCCTGAAGTCCCGGGTGAGAGCGAGCGAGACTCCCGGGCCGCCGCGGGCGAAGGATGTATAGGCAATCGCATATTGCTCCAGCTCCGGCATCCAGGTGATGCGTGGATCTTCTATACCCCAGATTTCCTCCGGGTAGTCGTGTGGGCTGGCGTCCAGAGTTGGCTCCTGATCGATGCGCCATTCATCAACTCCGTTGGCGGAACGCGCGGCGCACAAGTGCGACAGGCCGCGCCGGTCTTCTACGCGGCACAACAACAAAGTGTCTCCGTCGGGCAGGCGCGTGGCACCCGCGTTGAAGACACTATTGACCGGATAAGGCCAATGCTCGCGGCTGAGGATGGGATTGCCGGAGTGACGGGTGAACAGAGACACGTTCGCATATTTCTCCGGACCTCGCCGCTTTCCGGTCGGGCGTTCTGCAGGGGGGGAGGGGAGCACAATTGGATTCAAAGAGAAACGCTCATTTCGCGGGTGAGATGGTTCGTGACTGGCATTTCCGAGTGCTGCATATCGAGAAGCGCCATTAAGAAGGAAACGGTGGATTCCGCTCCCTGGTTTTCGTTCACGCGATCCGGATGAAGGCCGTCTCGGCAGCCCCCGGTGATTGCGTCGTAGAGCGGGACCTGAAGGTCGTTCTCTCCGAGGAACCAGCGAAAGGCAGACCACGCCTCGTCGAGCCAGAACGTCTCGCCCGTGATCTGGTGCGCCTGCAAACAGGCGGCGATGGTCGCGCAGGCCTCGACAGGCTGTTGATCGAAGCGCGATTTCTCACCTCCCTCGGCATAGAAACCTCCGGAGCCGATGGGGACGAAGATTTGCGGGTCGTCGCGATGCTGCTGGGCAAGCAGCCATCGGAGAGACTCGCACCCGGCTTCGATCATCCGTTCATTTTGGCCGCGCCATCCGGCGAGCAGCAGCGCCTGCGGCAGTCGCGCATTCGAGTAAGCCAGGCTCTTCTCAAACCAATGCCAGGCATCGCTTCGACTGCGGTCATAAATCTCCAGCAGCCGATTCGCGAGCAGATTGCGAGCGCCCTGGATCACGCGGTCTCCTGGAAACCAATCGAGATATCCCTGCTGGCCGAGGATGGAAAAAGCCCAGGCACGGGGACTGGAGAAGGTTAGGGCCGCCGGAGCCGCCGCCTCGAACAATTGCCCGCTGGCGCCGCGCATAGCAGAGTCGGTAGAACGGCCGAGCACAGCTCCCAGCGCCCACAAAGCGCGCCCGTGGCTGTCTTCCGATCCGACCTTTCCCAACCATCGCCGGTCATAACTCAGGAAGTTTCGGAATCTTCCACCGCTGCGCTCAAATGCGAACGACAGAAAGGCAAGATAGCGGCGGCTGAGGCGGGCGTACTCGATACTGCGGGTGAGCGGGTCTTCGCACAACTGCATGGCCACAATCAAAGCGCGCGCATTATCGTCGGTGGTATAGCCCTCAGGGCAATTCGGCAGAGCGAAGATGGCGTGCTGCAGCAACCCGGTGTCATCGGTCATGCTGGACAAGTGGGCTGTTTTCAGTACCGGCAGCACATTCGTCGCTCTGGCCGCCAGAATATCCTGCAGCGAGGGCCGCGGCCGCAGGATGCGTTCAGCGCGCGCCCGCTGAAAACTGCCCATATAGGCTTGTGCAGTCCGTTGCCATGTGGTGCCTCTGGAGTGGAGATAAGCGCGCTTGCGCATGGAGTGACGAAGAGCATCGTCCTCCAGCAGCTGAATAGCGGCCTGCGCGAGCGAGTGTGGATCGTCGAAGGGAACGAGGACGCCGCGTCCGTCGGCAAGCAGCTCCTGCGCATGCCAGTACGGTGTCGAAATGATCGCCTTGCCGGCGCCGAGGGCGATAGCAAGCGTGCCGGAAACGACCTGGGCTTCATGGCGGTACGGGCTGATGTAAATGTCCGCCGCGCCGATGTGCTCGACCAGTTCTTCCGCGGTGACAAAGCGGTTGTGGAAGATGACCTGGGCTGCAACGCCGCATTCCACTGCGAGCGCTTGCAACTCTTCGCGATAGCGCTCCCCCTCGCGCCGCCGGATGTGAGGATGGGTGGCGCCGGAGACGATGTAGACCAGGTTCGGATGCTTCTGCAGAATGGCCGGTAACGCGCGAATGACATTTTCGATTCCCTTATTCGGCGAGAGCAATCCGAAGGTGAGCAGAACCGATTTTCCCTGAGTGCCAAACAAATCTTTGAAGTAGTTGGGATCGGTAAACGGGAAATCCGGCACACCGTGGGGGATCAGGTCGATCTTCTCGTCGGCAACGCCATAGACATCGCGCAACATGCCTGCGGCGTGCTCGCTCATGACGATCAGGCGATCGGAAAGCTGGGCGATCTCATCGAGCACGGCGCGCTGATGGAGATCGGGCTCAAGCAGGACGGTATGCAGGGTGGTCACGAGCGGCATTTTGAGCCGGCGCAGCAGCGCAAGGATGTGGCTTCCCGCGATTCCACCAAAGATGCCGTATTCGTGTTGCAGGCAGACCAGATCGTTTCCGTTGAAATTCAGAAATTCGGCTGCCCGTTCATAGGAGGCCTCGTCTTCCTGCTCGATTTCAATGCGGACGCGGTCAGGGTACTGATAGCTCGATTCCGGATCGTTGACGGGAATCGCGAAGAGGCGGCCGCCGCCGTATTCCTCGGCGACGGCGGTACACAGATCTGTCGTAAATGTGGCGATCCCGCATTGCCGCGGCAGATAGTTCCCGATAAATGCCATGCGGGTAGGCAAAGGAAACGATGAACCGATTTCCATCGCGCGCACTGAGTTGCCGGCGCGTGGCTCGGGCGATAGATCGGGGCGCTCGCTCTTCGAAAAAGACATGGTTTCCTGCTTTCGTCGGCTCCCAGGAGCTACACACGTGTTTTGATTGCCAGGAGTGGACCAAACGCGATCCGTTAAATCCGTTCGGTGGCCGATGAGCGAGATATCAACGGCGAATTATCGATTCGCCGCCTCATCCAGTGGGCTGAGCGAGGCCTGCCTCTGAATCTGCCGCGCATGCGCGGTGACTCTGGCAATCCGAAAGCCGGGGCAGGCCGACATCCTGACGGAGTCCACCTCTGCGGCATTGAACTGACCGCTGACGCGATCCAAAGCGCGAGTGGTAGCTTGCGCAAGAGCTGAGGACTCGGTTCGTCCGTAGCCGAAACGGGAGCAGGCCTTCTCGATCCACATGAAGTGCCAGCCCGCGCCGCGCAGAGCCACATCCAATCCCGCGGACGAAATATCCCCAGCCGACATCCAGCCTTCGTTGAATCGCTGCTGTTTCAGTACGAAGCCCTCCGGCAAGCGACAGGTATTCCGGAGAAACATCGAACGAAGGTTCACGAGTCTGACTTTCGCAATGTCTCCGCGCCCGCAGGTACACCGACGGAGCCGCCCACCTGGGCGTTGGGTATTGTGTCAGAGGCGATGGGGTGGCTGGGACTGATGCTGATGTCGGCGCCATCGGCCTGTGCGGCGAAATCGTTACTCTCGGGAGCCGTCTTCGTATCGGCTCTGTTCAATCCAAAGGGATAAACGGAAGTGGTCGCCGTCGAGAGATGGCTCTTCACATCAGATTTCTTGATGAGGCTCATAGAAGCTCCAGTCGATTGGTGGCGTACCTGAATGGTGCTCGTCTGGAGCGGCGACGGAGGGCTGAAGGCGAGGAGGAAAATCGCAACTACTTCCACTACTATACGCGGAAACCTATACTCTGCTGGTGAAGTCTCAGTAAAGTTAACAATTTGCTTCTGTGAAATCGCGACAAATGTGAGCAATTCGGCTCAGTTATTGTTTTGCGTCTCTGCTCTACTTATTTTGGAGAAGAGTCTTGTCATGTCTCCTCACTCGTGGTTCTGAACTAAGTCAGCCCCATCTGAGATGTGTTCCTCTTAGCCCTACTCCAAAAAGGAAAACCAATGAAAATCACGCCTCTGCTGTTGATCGGCGCTGTTGCGCTGACAAGCGGGAATCTCTGGGCTGCCTCCGGACGTCAGGATTCGATCGAGCGTCTGCAAATGTCTTCCGATGTCCTGCACTCCATCATGGCTGCCCCCGATAGGGGCATCCCGGACGAAGTGGTGAAGGATGCAAAGTGCATCGTCGTGGTCCCTCATCTGGTGAAAGGTGGATTTGTGGTTGGCGGCGAGCATGGCCGCGGCATCGCGTCCTGCCGCACGGCTGAAGGCTGGAGCGCTCCCGCGTTCGTCTCCGTTGGCGGCGGCAGCTGGGGCCTCCAGATTGGCGTCGAAGGCGTCGACCTGGTCATGGTGGTCATGAATGACAAAGGGCTGCAGCATCTGCTCGGAGACAAATTCCAGCTCAGCGGAGATGCTTCGGCATCAGCGGGCCCTGTCGGCCGTCACGCTTCGGCGGGAACGGACTGGAAGATGACCACTGAAGTGCTGACCTACTCGCGCTCCCACGGAGTCTTCGCCGGAGTCACTCTCGATGGAGCTGTGGTGGAGCAGGATGTAGATTCCACGCGTGCCATCTACGGCCGCGATGCATCTTTCCGGGCGATTCTGTCCGGCCATGTCCGCGCACCGAAATCGACGCTGAGCTTTATGCAAGTCGTCGGGGAGATCGGTCGCGCCGGCACGCTTGCGGAAGCGAATCCCGCCCAGCAGTAGGCCCCTCAACCCTTGCTGACCGGGGATCCTCAACGAGCCCCGGTCACACCTGGCATCGTTGTAAGGAGAGCTTCGTTATGTTGATTCACATTGTTATTACGCTTGTCATCGTGGGATTACTGCTGTGGCTGGTGAACCGCTTCATCCCCATGCAGTCGAACATTAAATCGATCCTCAATGGTGTGGTGGTCATTGCGGTGGTCATTTGGCTTCTGGGCGCATTCGGGATTTTTCACCTCCACGCGCTCTCCAGTTATCACCTGGGAAAGTGATAACCAGTAAATAACTCCCGCAAGTGACACTGACCCCGGTCTGAGCTTAAGTAGTCATGGCAGCCCGCTGCCATAAAGGAATAATCGTGAAAATGAAAGTGTTGTTCGCAGTTGCCGCGATGTTAGGCACGAGCGCGTTCGCGCAGACGTCCCCCCAGTTAAGTTCACTGACCGAGCCGGCTGTTTCGCCCGGCCTCTACCATACGATCGTGATCAGCCGCACCGTCGAAGCCGTCAATTATGAGCATCGCGGGCAGGCCACAAAGGTGGACTTTGCGGGAACGTCTCTCATGCCACTCGCCGATGGTTGGGCCAAGGTTGAAAACAAGAGGGGCAACCTCGCTATTACAGCCGAAGTCGGTAATTTGCAGAGGCCCACAGCCATCGGCGGCGAATATCTCACTTACGTCCTGTGGGCTATCTCGCCGGAGGGCCGGCCGGTGAATTTGGGAGAAGTGCTGGTGGGCGACAATCACCGCAGCAAGCTGCGGACAACCACCGACCTGCAGTCCTTCGCGCTGATTGTGACTGCGGAGCCTTACTATGCGGTTCGCCAACCCAGCAATGTCGTCGTGCTCGAAAACGTTGTGCGCAGCGATACCGCAGGGTCGACCGAAGCCGTTCACGCGAAGTATGAGCTGATCGAGCGGGGTGGTTATATCCCCACCGGGTACAAATTTGACCCGGTTGTAGCGAACGCGAAACTGCCTCTGGAATTCTATGAGGCGCGGAATGCCGTGCGAATCGCGCAGTCCGAGGGCGCCGAGGAGTATGCCGGTGAAAGCTATCGCCACGCAGTCGAGTTGATGAACTCCGCAGACAGCGAGGCGACCACGCGCCATCCCTCGTCGGCGGATCTGATTGCAACCTCACGTCAGGTTGTCCAGACGGCGGAAGATGCGCGCATCGTTGCGGTGAAGAGAATCGACGAGGCCCGTCTGGCCAGCGAGCGCCAGGCTTCGACAGACGCGCAGGTTGCGTCACAGGCGCAGGCGGACGCCGCCCATGCACAGACTGAACAGGCGCGTGCCGATACCGCGAGAGCACAGTCGGACAATGCCAGGGCGCAGTCCGATAACGCGAGAGCTCAGGCAGACAACGTTAATGCCCAGGCAGTGGCTTCGAAGGCGCAGTCGGACGCAGCGGACAGCCAGGCTGCTTCCCAGGCGCAGACCGACGCCGCCAACGCACAGACCGAGCAGGCGCGGGCCGATACCGCGAGGGCACAGTCGGATAATGCCCGGGCGCAATCCGAGAATGCGAGAGCTCAGGCAGACAACGTAAATGCCCAGGCAGTGGCTTTGAAGGCGCAGTCGGACGCAGCGGACAGCCAGGCTGCCTCCTCAGCGGCGGTAACCGTCGCCCAGGCCGATGCAGACCAGGCCCATGTGGCAGCACAGCAGGCGCGGCAGGAAGCGCAGCAGGCGAACAGCGATAAGGCAGTCATGCGTGCGCAGCTAACCGAGCGGTTGAATGCGGTTTTGCAGACACGCGACAGCGCTCGCGGGCTGATCATCAGCATGTCTGACGTGCTGTTCAACACAGGGCAATACTCACTGAGCGCTGGCGCGCGGGAGAAGCTGGCGAAGGTCTCTGGCATTCTGCTTTCCTATCCCGGACTTTCCATCGCAGTTGGAGGTTACACCGACAATGTTGGCAACGATGCGATGAATCAAACGCTGTCGGAGAATCGCGCAGGAGCGGTCCGCAATTACCTTGTGCAGCAAGGCGTGACGAACACCGCGGTCACCGCGATCGGTTACGGCAATTCGGAACCGGTAGCGTCGAACGACGACGCGGGTGGGCGCCAACAGAACCGCAGAGTGGAACTCGTGGTATCCGGCGATGCCATCGGCAATCCCGTGGTTACCACCAGCAGTCTGCGATAACGCAGCGTTCAGGAACTGAAAGGCATTCCGTATGAAAAAGTCTCACATCGCACATCTTGTCTCTCTGACATTGCTCTTCGGGTTTGTCCTTCTTGCCTGCGCTGCGCAGGACCGGCCATCCGGAGACAAGAAGCAACCCAGACAGGACGACAAACAGCAGCAGGCAAAGCCTGAAGAGCAACACGCGCAACAGCCACGGCCATCGACCCGGGAGGAGCAGCCTGCACGCCAACAGCAGGCAAAGCCTGAGGAGCAGCATGCCCAACAGCCGCAGCCATCGAGCCGAAATGAGCGGCCTGCACCGCAGCAGCAGGCAAAGCCCGAGGAGCAGCACGCCCAACAGCCGCAGCCATCGAGCCGAAATGAGCAGCCGTCGCGGCAGCAGCAGGCAAAGGAGTCACCACAACGGAGCCAGCCGCAACAACGTGAGACTCCGCAACCGCAGAGCCCGACGGTCAGTAAGCAGCAGGAGCATACCCGGCAACAGCGGACCCCTGCCCGCGCACAGCAGACCCAGTCGCAGCAACATGTCCAGCAGGCTGCCTGGCAACAGCATCGGGCAGGGAACTGGCAATCGGACCACCGCACCTGGCAGCAGCGCGGCGGTTATAACGGCTACCGCGTTCCTGACAACCGCTTTCGCAGTTATTTCGGGCCGGATCACGGATTCCGAATCGAGGGCCTTCCCTTCATGGTGGTCGGCGGATATCCGCGCTTCCAGTACGAGGGCTACTGGCTGAGCGTTGTCGACCCGTGGCCGGCCAACTGGGGCGACGACTGGTACGACAACGATCAGGTCTATGTCACCTATGTCGACAATGGCTATTACCTCTACAACCGGAGTTATCCGGGCGTTGGCATCGCGGTGAGCATCTCGATGTAACCTTTTGGAGGTGGACCGATCTGAACCGCGGATCGCGCCACCGAGCCGCTTCACCTTCCTCTGCGCCGGGCCGTCCGCACGGACGTGTCTGGCAGCAGAGGTTTTTCTGCGTTGTGCTCGGGCAATTGATCATGCAGGATCACGTTGAGGAGCGACTGGTGCACGCGGATGCGGCCGTTATATTCGATGAAGCCGAACTTGCGGAATCGATTCATGAAAAAGCTGACACGAGAACGCGTGGCGCCGATCATTTCCGCCAGGGTGCCCTGAGTGATGGCTGGAATCAACATTTCCGGCTCGCCCGGCTTGCCAAATTCCGCCATGAGCAGGAGGATGCGGGCCAGGCGTTTCTCGCTGGAATTGAAAAGCTGATCGACCAGGTCGGCCTGGGTCCTCATACTCCGGGCCAGGAGGAACTTCAGGAAGAGAGCGGAAAACGCGCGCTCTTCGTGCATCACCTGGATCATCTCGTTACGCTCGATCCTCAGGGCGGTACATGCAGTGATGGAGATTGCAGTTGCCATGCGCATGCCCCCGCTGGCGGCGAGTGACTCCTCACCGACGAAATCTCCGGCTCCGAGCAGAGTGATCGTGGCCTCTTTCCCTTTTTCCGAAATGACAGTCAGCTTCGCCCGACCCTTGTGAAGGTAAAAGATGGAGTCCGCAGGAGTTCCCTGGCCGAAGAAGACATGCTTCGGCTTCAGATGAACGATTCTCCGCCCCAATCCGGCTTTGGCCAGAAAGTCACTGACGACGAATGCGGGTTTCTCCTGCTCGGTCATTTAGCGGCTTCGCTTCGTTCCGGAATTGAGCTCTTCGATAAGCTTGTGGGCATTCAAGGAATGCTCATAAGCCTGTTTCGTGAGCTCATGAGCCGTCAGATAGTCTCCCTTACTATGAGCCGCAGCCGCGGCCGTATGGGCGTGAGCCGCGAGGTTGTGCAGTTCTGCGGCTCGATCATGCGTGCTTTGGGGCATAGGTATTCAGACTCGTCCATAGTTACCGTCGCACGGACAGAAGCAGGAATCTGTACCATTCCGCTCACTCTGCCGGTCGGCATCGGTGCGGGCAGGTGTCATCGCTCGCTAGAAGCAGAAATCCGATGTTCTCCGACCCGCGGGCGATCCCGTGCCGGGCTTCCGAAAAGCAGGTGGCGACACCAGATGCGCAGGCTCGACAACCGCATACTGGATTGGGCTGGAGCAGTAGATGCAACTGGCCTGCTGGATTCCGCCAAGGCCTTTACCGAGTACCTGAGGGAATGTTCTGAGGCACTCCGTACACGCCACCATGACGTACTCTTCTCCCGCAGGATCGTGCCCGTTGCGGGGAATCCACACCGGCGCCGTCGAGTGCGGCCGATCCGGTGACGGCAGCCATCGCGATTGCGACATGGCTTTCACAACGCGGAATAAGAGGCCCGGATGGTTTCCTTTCTGGTAGAACGCGTCGGCGGCAACACCTGCCGGCACGCCGTCAGAGGAATATGCCCCGCTCATCGCGATTACCTGGACAGCCGGAAACCGGCGACGGACGACCGACAGCAGTTCGAAGCCGGACATTCGCGGCATGTGGAGATCGGAAATCAGGACATTCGGAACGTCATTCCGCATCTCGGCCAATGCGGAGAAGCCGTCGTCAGCCGTCCGCACGTTATATTCGAATTCGCTGAGGATGGCCGAAAGAGCAAGTCGAATCGGTGCTTCATCGTCGACGACGAGGATTTTCGCTTTGAGATTGGACATGGTGCACCTCTGCCGATGCATTCGTGAGAATTCCTGGGATTATAGGCATCATCCTCCAAGGGGCGTCGTCATCCTGATCAATTTTGCTCAGTTCCGCCCATCCCCATCAATTTCCCGGATCCGGATTGGACGCTGTTGATCAGCTCGTCGGCGCTTGGGTCAGCCTGTGGTCTTGCTTCTGGCCGGTCAATCATCACGGCTCGCATCAAATCTGGCGTCCAGCGGTTATTTCCATCACTTCTCGCGGACCAAAGCTGGGAAGCCCAGGACGGCCTGCACGCCTGGGCAGCGAAGAACCCTCATGCGGTATTGCACGGTGTAAGCCCCGGGCAAAGGCTTCCAGGGCAAATCGGTTCGTGACGATCTGGGCCGATCCGTGCATGTCGACGAGCCCCCGCTGCCGAAGGTTGGCCATGGCGCGACTTACTGTCTCGCGCGTCACGCCGATGCACTCGGCCATCTCCTCGTGGGTCATCGGGACGGTGACGCTGGTTCCCCGCCGGGTAGTGCATCCGCCGGCCGACCGGTCCAGCAACAGCCATGCCAGTTTTATCGTTGCTGACGATGACAGACCCATGATCCGCATTTGTTCGCAGGCGCGACTCATCTCCACACTTAACGCGCGAGCCACCCCCTGGTAAGCTGCGGGATGACGCAGGAGGAAATCAAGAAAGTCCTGGCGTCGAATCGATGCAGTCGTGCATGGGTGCACCGTCTCCGCCGTTACTTCATGGCAGCTGCCACGCAGCACAGACGTGAGTCCCAACAGCTCCACCGGTTTTGCGATCCACAGGATCAGCCGTCTCCCATTGCGGGAGTTCACTGAAATATTCGCGCAGCCTTCCACGAGAATGACGATGTTCCTGGCTTCCTGCTCCTCCTCAAACAACACCGCGTGTGCAGGGAAACAAACCACTGACAGCAGAGATTGCAGATCCATCATCGCCTCGGAAGGCAGAATGCTAAAGAATTCGCCCGGTTTGCACGCCCGACTCCTGATCCGGTCTGTCTTGTGCGTCGATCGCATGGCAGTTCACCTCTCAGCCCACAACAGATCCTGAAAGCTTCCGAGCCTCCGGCAACTTCACAAATTCCGCAATCTATCCGCCAAAGGAGATAAGAGCCTGATCTCCAGGTCGCGCGCAGGGTCTCGGGGATACCGAAGGAGAGCCCGCAGGCAAAGTATTCCATCGCGTTGATTTCCAGACTGTGCAATTCTGCTCACATTCCGGGGCCAGGTCGCAGCCCGTGAACGGGCTCAGCCCTGGAAAATACGCCGCCGCTCGCTGGTTTGCCGTCTTGTGGTCCGCCGAAAGTGGCCAGAGAGTACCCGCGAGGAACGAGTTCAGGGGCTGAATCCTCATTTGCTAAATGACACCAAATGTTGCGTGTGTGCCGTATTGACCAGCACTAAACGCGGCGTGCTGGGATACTCAGGGTCCGGGCTTGCGTTGGATGCCCATATCGAGGTTACCGATGCCAACCCAAAGGCAAGACTTCTCGTTGTAGACGATGAAGCGCTGGTTTGCAAAAACATGTCAATAATCTTTACCGCTCTTGGTTATGCGACCCGGACCGCCCCGAACGGTTTTTCTGCCCTGGACGCTATCAAGAATGAGATTCCTGACATCATTCTCTCGGACCTGAATATGCCGTGCATGTCGGGATATGAATTGCTCTCCGTGGTTCGACGCCGATTTCCGTCCATTCGCGTAGTCGCCATGAGCGGCGCATTCAAAGGTGCGACGGTACCGCCGGGCGTCGCCGCCGACGCCTTTTATGAAAAGGGATGCCATCACCCGCATTTGCTGCTGGGGGCGGTAGAAGCGATGACGCAAGCTCAGAGCCGACAAGCAACTGCTTCCCTGCGTACCGATGCTCCCATCTGGATTCCCACCAACGGACACGATCCCGCGGGAGAACCGTACGTCATGATTTCCTGCCCGGAGTGCCTCAGGACCTTCCCCCAGGTTCTGGAGAAGGAATCAGACCGCACGCGCACCACAAAATGCGTCCACTGCTCGAACCCGATTCAGTACGCGATTGTCCATTCCGTAAACGCTTTGCCGACCGCCGCGTAGCTGTGAGGCGAAATTTCCTCCTGTGAACAAGCGTGAGCAATGTTGAACAGATAAGCTGCGCAGGTGTCCTTATACTCGCCTCCTGTACTACCTCACCCAGGCCCGCCCTCCATGACCGTGAGGCGGGCCTTCTTTCGTATAAGTTTCGAACGGCATAACTGCCATCGGGCTAGCCGATGACTCGTCCCAGAATGACGCGGCGCGAGTAGTTTTGCCTGAGGCAGCGGATTAACCATTTAATTATTGCCGTCCTCGCGTACGTATGACCCGTTTGTGGGACTAACCCTGTTCGATATTGCTCAGTCGCGATCCTGGCGCAATGCCACTCTTTGGATACGGGGCGAGGTTCCAGGCCCCTGGGGTGCGCCATGCTCTATCTCACACCGAATCTTCTGGTCGTGGACGATGAAGCGCTGGTTCGTACATGTCTCTCGGAAATGCTCATCGAATCCGGCTATACCGTGCGAAATGCCTCCGATGGCTTCTCCGCTTTGGCCGCAATCCGAGACGAGATTCCCGACCTCATCCTTTCCGACCTCAACATGCCCGGCATGTCCGGATTTGAATTCCTCTCCGTCGTGCGCCGCCGCTTTCCCTCCATTCGCGTCATCGCCATGAGCAGCGGATTTTCAGGCACGGATCTTCCCAACGGAGTTGCCGCCGACGCCTTCTATGAAAAGGGAGCCCATCCGACCTTGCTCCTCCACATCGTGGAGGACATCACTCGTCTCGGCCAATCGCTGGTCAGCCGCCGCCCCCGTCACCTGGCCCCCATTTGGGTTCCATCCAACGGGCACAATGCTTCTGGAGAAATGTTCGTCACGATTAGCTGTCCTGAGTGCCTCAGGGCCTTCCCCCAGATTCTCGATCAGAGCGCAGCGAACACGCTCGAAACCAGGTGTGCCTGGTGCCGTATCCCGATTCAGTGTGCGATCGTCTACACCGCGACGGCGGCCTGAGCTAAAACTTCTGCATCGTCACCCGCACGACCGAAGGCTTTGTGTAGAAGCAGAGTCCGCGGTCGGTTTCATCGCCGTTCCAGAGGCGCAGCGGCTTCCATGCGCCATTCTCGTAGGCACCCTGTTCGGCGGTGAGGATCTGGCTGCGGATCCACGGCAGTTTGCCGGGCAGATGGAAGGCGACGCTGGCGTCGACGCCAGTGACGAGGAACTCATCGGGTCCGAGTTGAGCCACGAGCGCGGCGCCATGAGCGTCTTTGGTTCCGGGTGCTCGGCGTCCATCGGGCTGAGGGAATCCGAAGGCGACGGTCGCCTGCCACGAGCCGAAGTCGAGCTCCTGAGTGGCTTGTCCTGGCTCTTCGACGGCGGTCTTCAGTTTGCTGTCGAACTCCAGTTGCGCGATCTCGCGATCCATTGGGCCTATGAGGGCGAAATTTCTGGAGTGTGCGCTCCAGGGATCGTCGCCAAGAATGTTCCATCCACTCCGGTCGACGCCGAAGGGCGAAAAGCCGATAGCGCCGCGGCCGACCGCATAGAAGAAGAACTTGCCGAAGCTGTCGCTGCGGCCGGTCTCGGGGATCCAGAGCGGGTTGTCAGGGCGCTGGTAAGCATCCATGGTCTCGCGGTAGAACTGCGAGTCGTCGGCGTAAATATCGGGGCCGATCATGTCGATGGATGGAGCGAGTTTGCGCCACAATCCAACCAGCTTCTGGACGGCTCCGCCGCTGGGGTAATCGATGCCTGGCTGCTCCAGTTGGCGCTGCGGTATTTCCGCCGCGGGATAGTCGATCCAGACGTTGATGTAACAGGGAATCGCGAATTCCTTCTTGCCGGCGGTCACCATCTCATTGATGTACTTCGCCTGGTAATAGGCCTGGAACATCTCGTCGGCGTCACTTGAGAAGACCTGCGTCCATGTGCCGGGCTGCTTTCCTGCGGCCTGCAGCATTTCGGCGGGAACCGAACCGGCAAAGAGCCGGTTCGCTTCCGGAGAGTTGTCGCGGACGCTCCCGATGTTTCCCGACTCGTTCTCCACTTGGATCAGGAGAACGGTGTGGTCATCGTTGTCGATCTGTTTCAGATGGCGCATCAGTGCGGTGAAGGCTGTCTTGTCGGCGTCCATGGTGTTCTGAGAAGAGGAGAGAGAACGTCGATGGGCACGCCGTCAGGGCGAATGATGCGGGGAAAACGGGTGGTGTCGTTCTTAACCCAAACCGGAACGTAGTGCATGTTGCCGTTCTTCCAGGTCCCAAACCACAGCAGGACGACGTGCAGGTGGTGTTCGCGCGCGCCATTCACGACGGCGTCGACGTTGGTGAAGTCGAATTTGCCGGGCTGGGATTCCATCTGCTCCCAGTAGACGGGAGCCTCGATGGTGTTGGCGTGGAGTGCGGCCATCGAGTCCCAGACCTGCGGCAGTTCGCTGGGCCAGGAGCTGGAGTTGTGAATTTGGCCGCCGAGGATGAGAAACGGCTTGCCGTCGACCAGCAACGCGTAGCGGCCATCCTGCTGGACGAGCCGCGGCGGTTCGGCGGCCTGACAGAACGCGGCGGTAAGGAGAAGGGCGACGAGCGGAAAGGCGCGGAGAAGCGAAGAAGAAGCCAGGGCACGAGAATGCATGTCGATCACCTGATCCGGAAATGTAAACGGAACCTCACATTTGGCGCTGTTGCACCGGAACCGAGGGGCGAGCCTCGATGGGTTTGGTAGTGATCTGGATGGTGGCTGAGGTCAGGTCGGGACCGTCCCAGCCGTCTTTTGCCGCGGTGATGTGAATGGCGCCGGGGCGTTTGGTGCTCTGAATGATGACCTGCGCGAGGCCGTTGAAGAGGGAGCGTTTGGGCTCCTTATCGCTCTCGAGGCAGTTGGGATTGCCGTTGCCCACGCCGATGAGTTTGCCGGGACCGGCGATGGTGAAGGCGATGGGGTTATTGGCGATGGGAACCAGGCGCCCTCCCTTGTCGAGGCCTTCAACCTTCAGGACCGCGACGTCTTCGCCGTCGGCGTTGATCTCAGTGCGGTCGGCGGTGAGGCGGATGGAGACGGTGGGGCCGGTGGTCTCGCGCTTTTCGGTGAGAACGACGTCACCGCCTTTGTAGCCGCGCGCCTCGATGACTCCGGGTTCGTACTTCGCCTTCCACTCGACATGGCCCAGATGCGGAACCTTTTGCCGTCCCTGGCTGGAGCCATTCACGAACAGCTCGACTTCATCGAGGTTGGAATAGACCCAGACTGGGATCTCGTCGCCTTCGCGCCCGTGCCAGTTCCAGTGAGGGAAGAGATGGAGCGAGGGCTCCTTACCCCACCACGCGCGGTAGTAGTAGAAGTAATCCTTGGGGAAGCCGCACATATCGACGATGCCGAACTGGGAGTTGATGGAAGGCCAGCCGTAGGGCGTGGGTTCGCCGCGATAGTCGAAACCGGTCCAGGCGAAGCCGCCAGCCTCCCATTCGCGCGAGCCGTAGAAGGTCCACCACTCCTCGGGAGTTTCGCCCCAGGGCACGACGCCGTCATAGGAGTTGACGGTGTTGCGTTGAGGGTCGGAGGAGTATTCGCCGCGGGTGCTGATGGCGCTGGAAGTTTCCGAACCGTAGAGGGCGCGTTTGGGGAACTTCTTGTGGAATGGCTCGGGAAGTTTGAGGTTGTAGTTGAACCCGATGATGTCGAAGGCATCGGAGACGCCCTTTTCGTTGCCACCGTTGACGGCGGCGGAGACGACGCGGGTGGGGTCGAGCTCGTGGCAGCGCTGGACCATGGTGGCGGCGATTTTGGCGCCCTGTTCGGCCATCTGGTCCTGGAGGATGAACTCCTCGTTGCCAACGGACCAGATGATGATGGAGGGTGAATTGCGATAGCGCTTCACCATGAGCTCGAGTTGCTGAAGGCCTTCGGGGCTGGAGCTCATCTGGCGGGTCTCGCACATCATCATGACACCCATGCGATCGCAGGCTTCGACCCACTCGGGAGTTGGCATGTTGTGCGAAGTGCGCACCGCGTTGCAGCCCATGGCCTGAAGAACGCTGATGCGATAGGCCTGCAGGCGGTCGGGAAGAGCTGCGCCCACACCGGCATGATCCTGGTGGTTGCAGGTGCCCTGGATTTTGAGAGATTTGCCGTTGAGGAAGAATCCTTTGTCCGCATCGAAGAGGACCGTGCGGATGCCAAAGCTGACCCGTTCGGCATCGCGCGGCTGACCGTCGGAGACGACGGTGACGATGGCGGAGTAGAGATTCGGCTCATCGACCGACCAGAGCGCGGGACTGGAGAGATTGGCAGAGGCGGTGAAGTGGGCTGAGTCGTCGACGGGAATCGACTGCTCGGGAGATTCGGCAGTGGCGACGGTTGCGCCTTTTGCGTCGACGATCTTCCAGCTGACTTTGGCGGTGGTGGGTTGCTTACCCTGATTCCGGACCACGGTGGCGAGAGCGAGTGTGGCGGAGTCGCCGCTGACGGTGGGACGAATGACGCTTTCCCACTTGCCGAGGTGGACGGCATCCGTTTTGGTGAGCCACACGTGGCGGTAGACGCCGGCGCCCTCGTAGAACCAGCCGTCGCCGAAGCTGGCATCGACGCGGAGCATAATGTAGTTTTTCGCGCCGTAGGCGATGAAGTCGGTGAGGTCGAAGCGGAAGGGGGCGTAACCGTTATCGTTACGGCCGATGAAGCAGCCGTTGACGAAGACGAGCACATCGCGGAAGGCGCCATCGAACTCGACCCAGATGCGGCGGCCGAGATCGCTGGAGGGAATGTCGAACTCGCGGCGGTACCATCCGACGCTGGTATCAGGGAAGCGCCGGCCGACGGGCTTGTAGCCGTGCGACTTCATCGCATTGTCCTGGCCGCCGGAGTCGTCGTGGACGAAAGGGAGTTCGACGGCCCAGTCGTGAGGCAGATTGAGCGTGCGCCAGGTGGAGTCGTCGAAGCCTGCCTTGGCAAAGTTGAATTCGCCGGTTTTGCTGAAATCGCTCTGGCCAAAACCGAAGCCGAGGTCTTTGGAGGGATCGCAGCCGTTGCCGAAGGTGAACTTCCATCCGAAGTCGAAGAGGAACTGCTCGCGCGGGCCGACGGCGGGGATGGCGGCGACTGCGGGCTGAATGGATTCTGTTGCGAGCAGCGCGGCGGTTCGGGCGAAGGCGGAGCGGGCAGTGAGAGAGGAGGCAGAAACAACGAGCCCGGAAGAGAGCAGGTCGCGGCGGGTGATGAAGGGCATAGAGGCCTCGATGAAGGGTGAAATCGTTTACAGAGAATTCCGGTCGAAATTGTACTCCCGGATTTGCGCTCCTATTTAAGGATGAGGTTGGTCGTTCGGAGATCAGGGTTCGATGGTCACCATGACGACGCCGTGTCCGGGAACCTGAGCTTTGTAGCTACCCTTCTGTCCCGTGAGCTGCTTTCCGTTCCACAAGTCGCGGACGGTTGCAGTGAGGGACGCCGGGTAGCCGATGTCGGTCCACGCGGCTTCGATGGATGCGGGAGTTGCGGAACGATTGAGGAGCACGACCGCGCGGCCGCCATCGGCTAGCTGCTTGGACCAAACTTCGAGGTCGCCGTCTTTCTTCACGCGATGGCCCTGCTGCCCGAGGGGATCCTGATCGACGGCGATGACGGCTCGGTTGAGGAGAATGTCGCGGGTGTCGGCCGACATGTTGGCGACGTCGTTGCCGACCAGCAGCGGAGCCGAGAAGAGAGCCCACATGCTGAAGTGGGCGCGGTATTCCTCGGTGGTCATGCCGCCATTACCGACTTCGAGCATGTCGGGATCGTTCCAGTGACCGGGTCCGGAGTAGCTCTCGATGCCGTTCATCTGATCGATGATCTGGACGAAGCCATTGCCGCCCCAGGGTTTTTTGCAATCCCAGCAATCCTGAATATCGCCGGTGGAGCGCCACAGATTGCCGACGGGCCCGGCCCACAACCAGGGTTTGGTGGAGCCCCACTCGCAGATGCTGAAGACGATGGGGCGGCCGGCGGCGGCGAGCGCATTGCGGAACAGGGTGTAGGAGGACTCGCTGTTCTGGCCGGGGAGGGTATGGCACCAGTCTTCCTTGACGTAGTCGACGCCCCAGGCGGCATATTGCTTCGCGTCCTGGTATT
This sequence comes from uncultured Acidobacteriaceae bacterium, assembly GCA_963788905.1. Lineage (GTDB taxonomy): Bacteria > Acidobacteriota > Terriglobia > Terriglobales > Acidobacteriaceae > Palsa-343. Next base: position 178,357 of record CAWBIO010000003.1, on the reverse strand, counting down.
CATGGCCCATGGTTCCGGGCCGGCCTTCGCAGGTATTGGTGCCGGCATCGGTATAGAGTCCGAACTTGAGGCCTTTGCCGTGGATGTAATCGGCGAGGGCTTTAATCCCGGAGGGGAAGCGGGAGGGGTCGGCGACGATGTTGCCCTGGTCGTCGCGGCTGATCTGCCAGCAGTCGTCGAGGACGACGAACTGGTATCCGGCATCCTTCATGCCGTTGCTGGCGATGGCGTCGGCGGTGGCGCGGACAACGGACTCGTTCAATCCCTTGCAGGCGAACTTGTTCCAGCTGTTCCAGCCCATGGGCGGCGTCTTCGCCAGGCCGTTGTCGAGCGTGTAGCCGGCTGCCGGAATGCCAAAGGCAGCGATGATGACCAATGCACGAATGCCCCAGCTCATCGTTCTCTCCCACGATTTTGATCGCGCAGGAGGGGTGCAGAACCGGCGCGATGAAATCGTTTACATTGAAGTCCGCCCGCAATTGTATCCCAGGAACGGAACACAAGAGCGGCGATTTGCGATTGGCAAAGCCACGTGGCGGACGAAGCGGAAGTTCCGGGTAGAGGGATCTTCAGAACGTGGCGAACGATCCATTGGGGGTGAAGCTCAACCGTTAGACAGGCTGCGTCTGACTCCTGAGAGAGACAACCGACGACGTTCCTGGCGAAGCCGAAAACGTCTGAAAGCAGTTCCTGCCTGTGGCTTTGGCACGGTAGAGGGCGGTATCAGCGCTGCGGAGCAATGAAGTCCGGTCCCGGCCGCCGTCGGGGAAAACCGTGACTCCGACACTAACGGTGATGGTCACTGGATCCTCGCCGATGGTGAGGGGAACCGAAGTTGCGGCAAGAATCTTGGCGGCGATCGCGGAGCCCTCTTCCATTCCGTGCACGCCGGGGAGAAGAATGACGAACTCATCTCCGCCGATCCGGGCTACCGTGTCGGTTTCGCGCACCGCACTTTGGATTCTGCGCGCAACGGAACCCAAAACCGCATCGCCTGCCTGGTGGCCCAGGGAATCGTTGAGATGTTTGAAGTCGTCGACGTCGATGGCCAGGAGGCCGAGCGAAGAAGACCTGCGAGCGGCCTCGGCAATCGCGGAGTCCAGGCGTTCAAAGAAGACGGTTCGCGCGCAGAGACCGGTCAAAGCGTCGTGCTCCGCCATGTAGCGGAATCGTTCTTCGCTGCGCCGGATGGTTACGGTCTGACGATGCACCTGACGGCGAAGGGCGAAGACCCAGACGAGAAAGACCAGGGTGGAGACAGCAACTATCTCGAGAACGGCGAGAGAGTGGCGGCTGTTCCACCAGGAAGGATAATCGAGGATTCGGATATCTTCGGGCGATTGCAGCAGTATCTGGAAGGACTCCCAGCGGGCTTTGCCTTCCTGGCGGGTAATCCAGTGGGAATCGACCGTCCCGGAGAAGACCCCGGTGACAGCGACCCGGCTTCCTTCCACCCACTTCTGGCCGGGCAGACTTTGCTGGTCGAACGAAGTGGAAGGGAGAATGGCGGGAAAAAGCGTCCCGGCAGAGGAAATCAACAGAGTGGTGAACCCATCTTTCCGATTGATGGCGAAGAGGGTTCCTTCCATGCGAACCCGATCTCCCTCGTGATCGCCGCTGAGCGTGTCCGCGGGGGATAGCTGGAGGGCGGGAATTGCGCTTCCTGCTCCCGACACGCGCAGGACGGCATTGGACAATTGGGGAACATAGTTTTCTCTGTCGAGGAAGCCGACGGCATCGACGATCTGGCCCTCCTTCAGCGGAAGTGGGTCCTGGGTCTGCATACATAGCGCGTCGCTGCCATCCGCGACGCAGACGCGTTGTCCGGGCCATGAGAGGGTGACGGTACCGCGAACGTGAATCCGATGAGGACTGGGAACGGTGGATGAGTATCGCAACAGATGGGAGAGAGGCTGCACGGGCAGTGAGAAAACCTCGGAGGGCGCTGCCTCCTCAACGGAGACGGTGCTGAGACCTGGAAAGAGGATTCTGATTCCGAGGAGGCGGCGCTTTGCATCGACCAGAGGGGTGGCCACGCCGCGCAGAAGGATCTTTGCATCCACCAGGGCGTTGTAATTCGCACGGTCCTCGCGGACGGTTGTTGCGGTGAATGTCCCGTCGGGAGTCGCAACGGTCAGCACGACATGCTTCGCGTCGGGCTCCGCAGCGCGGACGATGCCCTCGATTTCGATCCACTGACCGTCTTCCGCCCCGGTGAGCAGAAGGGGCAGCTGCACGCGGAGAGGTGTGGGCAAGGGGAGAGTGCCGGGGAGAAGCCGAATTTGCGGATCGGAGACGATGGGAGCAAAGCCACCCGGATCCGTGACTCCAGAGACGGCGATCACAGAGCCCGCATGCATTGGAGGAAGAGGGGCCGGGCCAGGCGCGATGAAGATACCGCCGCTAGCATCGGCAATAAAGAGAGCCTTGTGCCCTGCCTGCCAGGGATCGTAGAAGGTGACCACGCCGCGCAGGCGAACCGGCGAGGCGAGTGCCGCCTGATCGGTAGCGAGTTGGTGAACCTGCCGGGCAGTTGTTAGTACAGGACGATTCCGGTGGGCGGTTTGTGCAGGCAGCAATGGAGTCGAGGCGGAGAGACAGAGAGACAGCAGGGCGCAAATGGGTGCGCTGCCGACTGCCCGACGGAGCGGCCGGGACGTGGCCATCACCTCAACCTCCAGCGGGTTCTCTCGGGCCGTGCCCGGCGTTCCCCGACCGAATAACGGGGAAGGCCTCGCCAGGAGCCAACCGGCGAATTGCTGTCCAAAGCGATCATCGGCAAATATTCGCAAGAATTGGAGTGCACTTTAGTGTTACTTCATGAAAGTGCAAATTTGTGCTGGGGAAGCTGGCGAACCGGCACGATTTGCCGTCGAAAGCCGAGGCCTCGCGGCTCCGGGGACGCAGTCGGAGGGTGGGTTCAGCACCGGCTGGTTACTTTCGGAATGAGGCAGCAGGGGAATCTGCGCCTATAATCCTGGCCAATCTTCCAGGGCTTCTCAGGATCGCGCATGGGGATCGTCGTCGATCAGGACGCGTGGCGTTGCAACGGCACGGGGGATTCTCATTCTCTGCTCGATCCGTCCCGGCGCGCGTTTCTGCGCGGTGCGGGTTTGCTGATGGCTGGGATGATCCTTCGCGAGACCGGAGCTGTTGGAGAGCGGCGGGCGCTCGCGGCCTCCGGCGACAAAACGATCATCGTGGTGATTGGCGGAGTGCGGCGTGCAGAGACGTTCTCACGCGATGGTCTTCGGAACATCCCGCATCTGAGCGGCGATCTGTTTGCGCGGTGTTTGTTTTATCCGCACACACTGAACGAGGGGGTAACTGCGCATTTCAACGCCATCTCCAGCATCATTACCGGGAACTGGCAGCGGGTAGACGACTGGGGAAAACTGGCTCCAACGACGCCGACGCTCTTCGAGCAGTTCCGCCGGGAGCGAAAGGCGGACCGCAGCGACACATGGGTGGTGGCCAGCAATAAGGCACTGACCAACCTGATCGGCGCCAGTTCTGCGCCCGACTACGGGCCTGCCTATGGCGCGAATGTCGTTTTCCCAAAACAACTGATGCTGACGGCGGTAGCCGATGCGCTGCGTGCAGGGCGAACGGCCAACATGGTGGATCGAACCAGGGTGGAGGCGGAACTGGAGAGCGTGATCGCGGGAAACAACTACGAAGGCCTCGGCTGGAATGTATTCGACGCAGCGCAGCAACTGGATCCGCGGGCGCGGAGCACAATCGAGGCAGCCATCGCGAGTTTTGTTCAAAGCGGAGGGCCGACGAGCGGAGACGAGCTGACGTTCTTCATGACGCGGGAGATCATGCGGAAATTTTCGCCGAGAGTGCTGCTGGTGGCGCTGTCGGATGTGGAGGCCGCGCATTTTGGTTCTTATGCGATGCATGTGGCCGGAATCAGAACCGCGGACCGTTTGGTGTGGCAGCTATGGAACGAGGTCGAAACGAATCCTGATTACAAGGGCAGGACGACGGTGCTGGTGCTGCCGGAGTTCGGACGGGACCCGGATGGTTCTTCAACGAATGGGTTTTTCAATCACCGCGCCAATGAAGAATCGACGCGGGATACGTGGATGATGGCGCTGGGATCGGCAGTGGAGAAACCCGATGTGATTGACCGGCCGATTCGGCATGTCGATGTGTGTCCGACGCTGGTGAGCCTGCTGGGCTGCAAGCCGATGGAGACACAGGGACGACGACTGGATGAGCTCCGGCTCTAGCGGAAGCCGGGCGCCGGAGCACAGGTTGCTGCCGGAGACACGAAGATGGCGGCAGAGGAGTATTCCGAGCAGCTGCAGGACGCCCTGAACCGAGGCGTGTTGGGGCGACTGCCGCTGACTTTTCTTCCGTATGTGAATCAGCAGCTGCATCAATGGGAATACCTGTTCCCCAACGAACGGCGCGCGGTAGAGCGTCTGCTGGTGTATGTTGCCGGACTGAACGATGAGGAGTCTGCGGCACTTTTTCGCGACGTAATGGTGCTGGAAGACAAGATGGGCGTGCGGCACTGGCGCCTTTCGAGAAATGAGCAGACGATCGAGAACTCCGCGGAGCTGGCGCGGTCGCCGTACTTTCAGGAGTGGAGGGGGGCGGTGCAGGCGATATTCGACGCGGCCGACCGCCACGCGCAGCAGGCGAGCGGAGCGCCTGCGGCATCGCGGCACCGGCTGGTATTGCTGGAATTCCCGAGGTCACTTCCGTTCGACCCAGCCACGGTGTGGGCCCGCTGGCAGGGCACTGGCACGATCGCAAATCTGGATCTGGGCGCCGTCGCATCGCAAGCAGGGACCCTGGCGACGCTGCTGATGGGGATGCCGCCCGGGGCGGTGGCTGGTTTCGAGGGACTTCTAAAAGGAGCGCGTGACCGGCAAGCTGCAGATGTGTGGGTGGTGGATGCGGGGCGAGAGTTGGTCGATTCTCTCGTGGCGCAGGGCAGCGCGGGGGGCGGCAATCCTCTTCTGTTGAGCTGCGGGCGTCTGGAATCTTTTCGTCAGAGCTTTTCGCATGAGATGAATACCATGCGCAAAGATCTGACGGATGCGGATGCCGTATTCGATCGCTTGCGCAAGGTGGATGTAACGGCATGGTGTCCGCCGGAGGTCGCGGCAGACGCGGCGCTCGGTGAATTTGTGCGGTCAGTCTATCTGTCAGGAAACGGGGCAGTGATTTTCGGCAACTCGTTTGTGGAGTGGGCGGCTTCGGAGGCGTTGCGGCGCGCGCGGCCATCGCTGCTGGCGGCGCGGTTCGGGGTGCGGGATAAACCGAAACCCTTTACCGGAGTTGCAGTGTTCGAGAACCAGGATCAGGTGAATCCGCTGCCGGCGGTCGGTGATTTTGAAGGCAGCGCGCTGGATGCGCAGATTCTGGCTCTCTATATATGGATGGCCGCGGGCCGCTATGCCGAATACCAGAACTCGACGGTTTGCGTGTGCATCGCGGAGAGCTTGTCGCAGGCGTATGTGGTCGCACCGTCTGACTTTCGTTTTGCTTCGCAGCGGGAACCCATTGCAGTGGACCAGCTCGGAAACCAGCTAATTGAGTGGTTCGTGCAGGCCTAGTTTTAGGTATTTGAGCAGTGGTCGAGCTGCGGAGAGACCTGCTTCCTGGTCGTACAATGAACGCTGTCGCATGCCCGTAAAGCATGCCGGAAGCCGCACAGTCAGCAGTGATGATGAAGGAGCGCATGGACGCAGCCGCATGTCCACCTGAGAGGATCGGCTCCGAAGCAATTCGTCTCGGGGAAGAGCGGGTGAGTTGCCGCTTTCTTCGCCTGGTGGCGATGGCCATGTTGGTTCCGATTCTGTCGGTTGTTGCGGGTGCGCAGGAACCGGGGCTGGCAACGATCCACGGCAGCGTGCGCGATGCGGCTGGTGCGCCGATCGGCGACGCACGGGTGAGGCTCGATCATGGTGGTACCCTGGCCGCCGAGACCACAACAAGCGCTGGCGGCGAGTTCTCATTCTCCGGTGTCGCACCCGGTTCTTACACGGTGATCGCGGAAAAGCCCGGATGGCTGGCCGCGCAATCGAGCATCAACGCCGATGGTTCACAAAGCGAGCGCGTGAATTTGAAGATGCAGATGGCCAGCGCTCCATCGTCCTCGGCGGCGCTGGGCGGGATGGAATTTGCCGATGAGCCAAATTTCACGATTGCCGCGGTAACGGACTGGACGGCGGCCGGCGGCCATGGATCGGATACGGTGCTGCGCGCGAGCGAGGCGCTCAATCGAGAGGCGATCGGTCTGAAGCCAGAAGCAAAGGATCAGCCCCCGATACCCGGGACGGAAGCGAGTAAAGAACAGGAGAAGGTGCTGCAGGCCGCGCTGGCGAAAGCTCCAGGAGAGTTTGCAACGAACCACGCGCTGGGTGCGTTCTATCTGGCGGCTGCAAGGGATAGCGATGCGGTTCCGCCGCTGGAGGCTGCATACCGAATCCGTCCGGATGATTCTGCGAATGAGCTCGACCTGGCGGAAGCATTGCAGGGCACGGGCGACTTTGCCCGCGCGCGGGAGCATGTAGGAAACCTGCTGGCACACGGCGAGAATGCCGACGTGGATCGGCTGGCCGGGGAACTGGACGAGAAACTCGGCGACCCGCTGTCGGCCGTGAAGGAACTGGAGCGCGCAGTGCGCCGGGATCCGAGTGAACGGAATTATTTCGAATGGGGATCGGAACTACTGCTCCACCGCGCCGTGTTACAGGCGAAAGAGGTTTTCGAAGCGGGGGTAAAGGCGCATCCGGATTCGGAACGCATGCTGGCTGCGCTGGGGGCGGCCTTGTTTGCGGGCGCGCTGTACGACGAAGCCGCCCAGCGCCTGTGCGCGGCCTCGGACCTCGATCCCGACGATGCAGATCCATACCTGTTCATGGGGAGAATCGCGGTTGCGGTGTCGAGCCCGATGCCCTGCGTGGTTCCCAGGCTAAAGCGGTTTTCGGAAAGGCAACCGGCAAATCCCCTGGCGAGCTACTACTATGCGATGGCAATCTGGAAGCAAAACGGACAGCCCGTGGATAAGGCCTCCGCCGCGCCGGTTGAAGCGCTGCTGCAACGGGCCGTAAATCTGGATAACAAATGTGCTGTGGCATGGCTGCAGTTAGGTGTTTTGAGTTATTCGCGCAGGGATTATCCGGCTGCTGTGGATTTCTTTCAGCGAGCGACGGCGGCCGATCCACAGCTCGGCGAAGCCCATTATCGGCTGGGTATGGTCTACGACCGTTTGGGCGAACGAGACCAGGCGAAGGCAGAACTGGATCTGCACGAGAAGATCGAACGAGAGCAAAAGGAAGAAGTAGAACGGCAGCGGCGCGCGATAAAACAGTTCCGAGTGCTCGATACCGTCCAGCCAGCTTCGTCAACAGATCCTTAACTGCTTTGGTGGCGTTCAGGCGGCGCGCGGCTTCATCGATCCCACGATCCCCGCGCCTTCGCGAATGGTGAGGATCTGGTTCGCGGCCACTTTAGTGAAGCGCTCAATCTTCCACGTGGTGGGCCACTTCACTTCGATAACGTCAACGACCTCGGCGCTTCCCAGACCGAAGTGCAGACGAAGGTCATTCTGCGACATGACGCTGGTGCCGCTGCTGACCTCGTCCATCTGGATATGTTTGCCAGTGATCACGCGGGCACGCGCGCCAATCGCCGTCCGGTTGCATTGAGTACCGATCAGCTTCAGCTTAATCCAGTTCTGTTTGTTGCCACCCACGTTGTGCAGCAGGGAAGGAAGATCGTTCATATTGAGGACTAGAACATCCATCCCGCCATCGTTGTCGTAGTCGCCGAACGCTGCGCCGCGGCTGGAAAACTTCTCCGTAATTCCGGGACCCATCTGAGCGGAGACATCCTTGAATTTTCCGTTCCCAAGGTTTTTGTAGACCAGACGCGGATTCTTAAAGGATTCGCCAAAGTTATACTTATCAACCTCGGGATAAACGTGGCCGTTGACCTGGATGATGTCCGCCCAGCCATCGTTATCATAGTCGATAAACCCGCAGCCCCATGCCACGTATTTATTGTTAATTCCAATGCCGGAGTTAAAAGATAGTTCGGTAAATGTGCCGTCGCCGTTGTTGTGGTAGAGGTCGCTGGTATCGTCGGCGAAGTTCGTCTTAAAGATATCGAACCAGCCATCGCAGTCGTAGTCAGCGACACCCAGACCCATGCCTGCCTGTTCGTGGCCGTCGGAGTTATAGGCGCATCCGGCCATGACGGCCACTTCGCTAAATGTACCGTTGTGGTTGTTTTGCAGAAGCATCGCGGGTTCGGAGTCAACGGCTACGTAGATATCCGGCCATCCATCATTGTCGAAGTCATACGCAACCGACGTGATGGAGTAGCGCGGACCGGGCTTCAGGATGCCAGCCTTTTCCGATACGTCGGTGAATGTGCCGTCGCCGTTATTGTGGTAGAGGATGTTGGTGTCGCCAGGCAGGCCGCGCGGGCCGCACATGGTTGGCATGCCTTTCCACTGGCAGAACGCCGCGTCGTCGCGGGAAGGCGGGTGGTCGGGATCGAGCGCGACGAAGTTACAGACGAAAAGGTCAAGATGCCCGTCCCGATCGTAGTCGAGAAAAGAACAGCCCGTGCCCCAGCGACCTTTCTCCTGATATAGCCCGGCTTTCTTTGTCACGTCGGAAAATGTACCATCGCCGTTGTTATGGAAGAGGATGTTATGGCCCCAGAAAGTACAGAAGAGATCGTCCCAGCCGTCATTGTCGTAATCGCCGATACAGACTCCGGTTTGCCAGCCGCTGCGGCCGAGGCTGGACTTCGCCGTGACGTCGGTGAATGTTCCGTCGCGGTTGTTTTTGTATAAATGGGTTGTGGGAGCTTGTCCCGCGGGCCAGTTTGTGTTCAGCCGGCTGCCGTTGGTCAGATAGATATCGAGCCAGCCGTCGTGGTCGTAGTCGAAGAAAGCGATACCGCTACCCTTGGTCTCGACGATCACGCGCTTGGAGTCAACGCCGCCCCACACACTGGGGATAGTCAGGCCTGCCTGTTGTCCCACGTCGATGAACTGCACCGGAGAGGTGGGAGCCGCAGTGACCTGTGCCTGCACAATGCCGGAGTTGCCCCAGCGCCAGAACGGAGTGGTGAGGACGTCGAGGAGCGAGCCACCCAGCACAAACATGGATGAGCCCAAAAATCGTCGCCGCGGAGTGATCATCGGAGCGGGGAAGTACGAAGTTTCATTTTGGTGAAGTCCACAAGCCAGAATATGTTGTGCCGAGTTATTTCACTTTTACTTTTGGGAACGGGCGCGGCACGATGCCGGTGCCCTCTTTCACTGCGACGATCGTATCGATCGGCACATTCGTGATTTTGTCGTTTTGACCACTGGGCCACGTTATCATTAGCGAATCGATTTTAGTGTGCCTGCCGAGTCCGAAGTGAATCCGCGGATCGCTGGCAGACATGTAGCTGGTGCCACCCTTCGCCTGGTCGACGCGAACCAGATCGCCGGCTGTGAGTTTCAGGGTCGCGCCGATTCCGTCGCGGTTGGACTTTGTCCCGATCAGGAGTATTTCCAGCCAGTGGTTGCCGGTGCCGCCTCCGTTGCGCATCAGTTCGGGGTAGTCTCCGCGACAGTTGACCACGAAACCGATGTTGCCGTCATTGAGAAAGTCGGCGGTCGCCAGTCCGCGGCCGGCCACCGGACGATTGAAGTCCGGTCCCAACTCATCCGAAGCCTTCTCGAAATGGCCGCGTCCCAGGTTATGCCACATCAGCAGTGGCTCCTTATAAGTGACCATGCTGTGGTACAGGTTGACGTTGGTCACCATGGCTCCGTTGGCCTGGACAATATCCGGCCAGCCATCGTTGTCGTAGTCGATAAACTTCGCGGCCACGCCGCTGAGGAACATAGCCTTGTTGCCGATCCCGGAGGTATAAGTAGCATCGGTAAACGTGCCGTCGCCGTTGTTGTGATAAAGACGATTTAACTCAAAGTCGAGGTGGGTGATGTAGACGTCGAGAAGGCCATCGCCGTCTACGTCGGCAGCGTCTACACCCATTCCGGCTTCGTAGCGCCCGTCTTCGCTGGCGGCGAGGCCGGAAATCAGCGAGATATCGGTAAATGTTCCGTTGCCGTTGTTCTGGAAGAGAAAATTGGGCCACGTGTCGTTGGCGATGGCGAGATCAGGCCAGCCATGACCGAAGAAGTCTGCGGTCACAACGCCCATTCCCTTGGCCTCCGGAATACCTACGCCGGATTTCTGGCTGACGTCAGTGAAGGTTCCATCATGATTATTGTGGTAAAGCCTGAGGTGCTGGCCATGATAGTCATTTGGATTGCAATAGGATCGGTAACCCGGGGCTTTCTCTCCGCACCATAAGTTGTTTTTCGGAGTCCAATCCAGGTAATTGAGCACGACCAGATCGAGCCAGCCATCCTTGTCGAAATCTACCCACGCGGCGCTGGTAGACCACTGGCCTTCGTCGGAGACGCCGGCCTTTGCGGTCACGTCGGTGAACGTTCCGTCGCCGTTGTTGTGATAGAGAATGGCGCGGCCATAGCCGGTGACATACAGATCGGGGGAACCGTCGTTGTCGTAGTCGCCGACTGCGACGCCCTGCCCATAGTGGCCCTCGCCTCCTACGCCAGCCTTCTCGGTCACGTCGGTAAATGTGCCGTCGCCGTTGTTGTGGTAGAGAGCTGAGCGCAGAGGATGGTCGGGTTTATAGGCGTCGGTTGCACCGGTCTGGACCAGATACAGATCCATCAACCCATCCTGGTCGTAATCGAGCCATCCGGCACCAGTGCCCATGGTTTCCAGGTAATATTTTTCGTCGGTCTCTGTTGAATCCTGCATGAACGTAATCCCGGCGGCCTTCCGAATGTCGGTGAAGCGGACCATCGACGGCTGCGGCTTCGGCGCCTGCTGGGCACCGGTAGCTTTGATCAACAGAACGCCGGCGGCAGCGCCGATGAAGAGAATCGCGGCGTTGCGGAGCGGACGAATCATAGGGTTCGATCCGCGAGTTGCAGCGCCAGCTGAAGAAACTGCGCGCGACGTTGCGGATCCATCGCCTGGGGTGTAGTGCTTGCCGAGTTCGCGGCGGTATCGAGCACATGCTCAATCTGATCGGTGGGCAGGCTGGCGCTGGCGCGGCTGCTTCGGAAGCGATCGAATACCTCTCTGGCTTTGGCGATTTCTCCATTCTGGAAGTAGAAGACACCCAGCGCGGAATAGCCGCCGGGCCACTCCGGCAAGAGGTCGACGGCTCGCTCCAGTTCGCCGGCGGCCTCGCTGTTGCGCCCCTGCACTGTGGAGACGATGCCCAACCCCCAGAAGAGCTTGCCCGAACCTGGAACGCGCGCGCGCCCGCGGTCCAGGGTGTGGCGCGCGCCGTCAACATCGCCGCCGCGGAGCTGCAACAGTGCCAGGGAGAGATAATTCTGGTCGTTGTCGGGATTGCGGGCGATGGCGTCGCTGTACATCGCAGAGGCACGCGCATCGTCACCCACGTGCGCATAGATGTCCGCCAGCAGGGCGAGACAGGCTTCGTCCTTCCTGCCCTCGGGAGAGATTTGCATCGCCGCGTCAAGAGCCTCGGGGTAGCGACGTGCGCGGAAATAAGTATCGGCCAGATCGAAGCGAACTTCATCCACGTTCACATTGGCCTGAAGGGCGGCCTGCAGATGCTCGATGGCGCCATCGAACAAACGATAGCGGGCCATCAGGACTCCCACGCCGGTGAGCATGCGATAGTCGCCTGCGCTGGCCTGGTCGAGTTGTGCGATTACATCTTTGGCGCGGTCAACCTGGCCGGCTTTCAGATAAGTCTCGGCAAGGAAGTAAAGGTTCTCCGGCTGATCGGGACGCTGTTTGGCTTCAGCGGCCACCTGCTGCACATCAAGTTGTTCGCGAGCCTGCGGAGCCAGCCGGGAGCGATTATCGAGGTAATCGAAGAGGTGTTGATAGGGCATCGGCCCACTCCCCGACTGCTGCGACAGCGTTTTGAAAGCGGCGAGGTCATGATTCGCAGCGTCGGTTTCGTGCAGGCTTCGCTCGGCCATCGCCAGCTTGTAATAGCCCGGCGCGGGATCGCGACTGAGACGAACGAAGCGACGCAGCAGAGCCTCCGCTTCCTGCGGCTTTTTTTCGGCGATTCTCAGGTTAGCCAGCTCAATCATGGGGTCGGCAAAATCAGGAGAGTACGTGAGCGCCTGTTCGAAGAACTTCGCCGCTGCGGTGTTATCGCCCTGGCGCTCGGCGATGAATCCCAGGTTATACAAGCAGAGGCTGCTTTTGGGGTCCTGACGTAACCCGAGCTCAAATTGCCGTTTGGCTTCATCGAAGCGGCCGAGGTTTCGGTAAGACATACCAAGAAACGCATACGAGCGGGGCGAGTGTTCGATCTGAACCAGCTGGTTGAACACTTCGATGGCTTTGTCGGTTTTGCCGGCCATGAAGTAGCTTTCACCAAGGGCGGCCACCAACGCGGGGCGTTTCGGATCAATCTGCAGGCCGGCTTCGAGCACCGGAATCGCATCCTCGAAGAAATTCTGTGACATGCTGATCTGCGCCATCAGGAAAAGGATGTCGACATTCTCGGGAGCGAGCTTACGGGCCCGCACCAAAAGATCGAGTGCATCGAGGGGACGAGCCTGGTTGGCGAGGGCCTGGGCCATCAGATAGAGAGCATCGGGCGAATCCGGCTGGATGCGCAGGGCCCGCGTCAGGACGGGCTCGGCTTGCGCGGAATCTCCACCGCGAAGGAGGTCCTGCCCGAGGTTGTAGAGGATCTCGAAGGTGCCGGGCTGGAGCGCGTCGGCCTTTTCCAGCTCCAGCTGCGCGGCTTTGTACTGCTTCTCGGTTCCGAGGAGAACACCAAGAGAGAAATGGACCTGCACGTCGTTATTCTCAGCGGCGGACAATTCGTTCGCGGCCTGGAGAGCCAGGGCGGGCTGCTTGTTGTCGAAATATGCGCGGACGAGTTGCAGGCGGGTTTGTTTGTCCTGCGGCCGGACTTTCCGGAAGTGCATGATTGCGCCCGGGTGGTCACCCTTGATCATGAGCAGGACGCCGAGGTTGTAATTGGCGTCGCGATTGGCCGGATCGCGCTGAAGTACCGCGCGAAACTGACTCTCGGCGGGCTCCACCTGCTTTTCCATCAGGTAAACCATGCCGAGATTGTTTCGAGTTTTCACCGAAGCCGGGTCGATCTGAAGGGCTTTTTTGAACGCACCTACGGCGTCGGAGTAGTTCTGCTGCTGACTAAGAATCATGCCCAGCAGGTTTTCCGCCTCAATGCTGCGGGGATCGCGCTGAAGGACCTGCAACACGAGATCCTTCGCTTCGTCGAGCTGATTTTGCTGGAGCAGAATCTGGACTTGCCCCAGGTCCGTCTTGGTTTGCGCGCGGAGCGGCGGCGACAGCGCTGCTATGAAAAACGCTGTCGACAGGAGGAGAAGCCGCGCGTGCGATGACCGTCGGGTTGCGCCGATTGGGGCAACGCCTGGTTTGCCCGGGAGGGCCACCACGGTGGATCTCATTGCAGCTGCTCCAGAGACTTTTTAGCGTTCGCGTTGTCTGGTTGCAGTGCGAGGAGCTGATTCAGGATCTGGCGAGCGCGTTCACGATCATTCTGGAGCGCGTAGAGGCGGGCGAGATTGAGCCAGGACTGATCGAATGCCGGTGAGAGACGAATACCGGTTTTGAATTCCTCTTCGGCGTGAGTGTAGTCTCCCTGGCGCACAAAGATGATGCCGAGGTTGTTCAGGGCTTCGGGATAGTCGGGCCTGAGGACGAGAGCTTTCTGCAGATAGCTCGCTGCCGGCTCCAGCTGATCCTGCTGCGCGTAGAGCATGCCGAGGCTGAAGTTCATCTCGGGGTCATCCGGCAGAAGTTCCAGCGCGCGAGCGAGGCAATCGTGTGCCTTATCAAAAAGCCGTTGCCGCCGGTAGACATTCCCGAGGTTCAGCAGGGCGACAGCGTAGTCGGGCCGATACGCGAGCGATTGCTGCAAATTCTGAACGGCCGTCTCCGGCTGTCCTTGTTCGGCAGCGATCATGCCGAGATTGTTCCACGCCTCGGGGTAATTGGGGCGCAGCTCGACCGTCCGCTGCAAATAACTGCTGGCTTTGGCCAGGTCGTGGCGACGCAGGCTGAGGGTGCCGAGGTTGTACAGAGCGTCGGCATCGTCAGGCTTGTCGGCGAGCACCTGAAGAAATGAGGTTTCAGCCTGGTCGAGATAGCCGTGCTGAAACATGGCTGCGCCATAGGTGAAGTCGTTGCGCGCCAGCCGGTCCTGCGCGAGGATGCCCGGAAAGGGAAGCGCGGATCGCATGCGGTCTGTGGCGTTTGCCGGAATCGAACGCGCATCCCTCAGCACGGCGGCCGCGTCGACGGTTCCCTGGTAGACCTTCACGATCATGCCTTCGCCATTGAGGAGGAGCGCGGAAGGCACGGGCAAATCTCTGCGGCGATCGAAGAGATACCGGTAGATCAGGTTGTAGATGCCAGCGGTTTCCTGCGTGGCAAACAGCACTGGAAACGGGAAGCGCTGCTGGCGGGCGAAGGCTCGTGCTCGGTCGAGATTGGCAGGGTCGTCGACGTTGATGGCCAGACATGTGACATCGTGGCCTGCGCAAAGGGCTGAATTCTGAGCCAGGGTTCGGAGGACATCGAGACTCGGGGCTGACGCCGTGGACCAGAAGATGGTGAGAATTGTTTGTCCGTGCCACGAACTGAGATTGTGCTCCGTTCCGTCGAGATCGGGAAGAGAGAACTCGGGAGCACGCAGCGGCTCGATGAGCCAGGTCTGCACGCTGGAAGGCAGGGATTCGCTCTCACCGGCGGGGCTGGCAACGAGGTATCCCGAAGGCGGCGCCTGAAAGGGTGTGGCCGTGAACAACGCTGAGCCTTCCTCGATGGCAATACGGTGACCAGCGGGAAGATCGTGGAACGTCTGCTCGAGGCCGCTGGGCCAACGAACCACGGCGCGCGTGACTTTGCCGGCGTCTCCGATTCCGAAGAAGATCTCTTTCGCGTGCTGAGAGAGAAACCCCGATCCGGCCTGGAGGTATTTTGTCTGCGTGAGCCCTGGAGTCTCTGTGGTGATCGCCGCTCCAATCGCATCGCGATTGCTCTTATGGCCGCGCAGTTGAAAGCTGATGGAGGCTCCGGGCGCAGTCATCGAATTATGAAGGACGCGGATTTGCGGCGCGTTGCGGTTTTTCAGAATGACTTCGAGCCGGCCGTCGTGATCGAGATCGGCCAGGGCGAAAGAGCGGCTGTCTTCGAGAAAGTCGAGCCCGACCGCTCCCGACGCCTCGGCGAAGGCGCCATCGCCCAGGTTGAGGAAGAACACATTTCTGGCGAACCCATGCCAGGTGTTATCGGATCGAATCAGCTCGTTGATAGCGTTCCAGCCACGTTCATAGCGAACCGACGGGGTTGCATCTTCAGGCGAACGGGCGACGATCTGGCGCCAGAAAAAGCTGGCCAGATCATCGCGATTCGGCTCTGAGATGTAGCCGTTGGCTACGTAGAGATCGGAGAAACCGTCGTGGTCGAAGTCAAAGAAATCCGAACCCCATGACCAGCGGCCCATTTCCACGCCAGCCTGTTGGCCGACGTTTTCAAATCTGCCGGTGCCCTGGTTGCGGTAAAGAGCGTTGCCGCGTGCGTGGCGCTGGTAGAGCTCGCGAATATTGGCAGGCGCGTTCTCGTGGAACTGTTTCTGGGCAGAGACTCTTTGTCCCGCAGCTTCCCACATGCTCGGCACGTAGATATCCTGGTGGCTGTCGTTGTCGTAGTCGCACCAGCAGCAGCTCATACCCGCGCCAACGCCTTCCACGTTGGCTTCGCGGGAGACAACAGTGAAGCGACCGTTGCCATTGTTGCGGTAGAGCTGCGAGCTGCCGAAGTCGTTGGCGACAAACAAATCCGGCAGGCCATAGGGGCCGGCATTTCCCCAGGCGCAGGAGAAACTGTACCGGTTGTTCTCAGTGTTCATTCCGGTGGCTTCAGTGGTTTCGACGAAGCGGTGCCCGCCTTCGTTGTGGAAGAGGCAGTTGGGAGGACCATTGCGGGCGTCGTAATAGGGAATGGGGTAGTTGTACTGGTCGAGGCCCAGATAGTACATGTACAGGCAAAAGTAGACGTCGAGGCGGCCATCGCCATCGTAGTCAGCCACCGCGGCGTGGGTGAAGGTTCCCTGCGGAGGACGGGCGAAGCGGAACGCATCTTTCTGCACCGAAAACGTGCCGTTCCCCTGATTGACAAAGAGCAGAGGACCGGTGCCGCAGACCACCAGCAGATCCTGAAGGCCGCGATTTTCGAAATCGGCGAACAGCGCGCAGCCGGTGTTGTCGAGCACGCCCACGCCGGCCTTTTCGGTAACATCCTCGAACGTGCCGTCGCCACGATTGCGGTAGAGGCGATTGGGCAACCCCGAGGGCTGACATACGTAGAGGTCATCGAAGCCATCGTTGTCAAAATCACCGGCTGCGACTCCGTTGTTGGAATAGACATCCACGCCCACGGCGCCATCGAGCACGGTTCGCCAGTAATCGGCTCCATGCAGCAGCTGCTCGCGATAAGAGGTGTTCGCGCCCAGGGCGAATCCGGTAACGTCGGTGAAAACCGGTGTGGCGGAGATGCAGCAGGTTTCCTGCCCGGCCGTCCAGCGCTTCGCGAGCCAGCCGCCCGACGCGTTACGGAGCCATTCCACCTGCCACGAGCCGACTCGCTCCTCGCGGCGAAGATCAGGGCCAGCCAGAACCAGTTCATAGCGCAAACGGGTGCGCACGGTCAGCGGCGCGGAGGCGATTTCTTCAATGGCGAAGATCTCGAATTCGGCGACCTCCACGCGCGACACATCTTTGAGCCACGCCTGAAGGGAGCGAACAAACGCGTCGCGTCCGGTGACGGATCGGGAACCGAAATCGCGCCGCACGACGTCAATGCCGTAGCGGGATCGCAATCGAGCTTCCGCAAAGCCGGCAAGATCTGCGCCGCTGATGGCAGGGTCGAGAAAAGATGCGGCGGCAGGAATGTTTGCGGGAGACTTTTGCAGTGCAGCGCTCCACTGCTGCAGAGTCGCTTCAAGGTCATGAGCGTATTTTTCGGTGATGTAGTCATCGGAACCGGGCGGCACCAACGCCAGAACGTCGGTGAGCGGCGAGTTCGCGGGGTAGTGTGGGGTGAGGCGGTAGTCGGAAAAGGGAAAATCACCAGGGAACGCGACAGCATTCTCCCAGCGATGCCACAGGTCCGCGCCCATGAAGGGAGCTGGGCGAAGAAGTGCACCTGAAAACGCCAGACCCTTCAGGACTGCTCGACGGGAGATCAGGGGACGACTGTCTGCGTATCTACCACGAGCCATCATGCTGAAACCGGGTGCCGGCGACGAGGGCATCATAGCATTCGGGAAATCGCGCAGAATAATGACCGCGCGGAGGGGACTGGTGCGCTGGGACCGCGAAGTGCTGTGGAAAACGTATTC
Organism: uncultured Acidobacteriaceae bacterium; assembly: GCA_963788905.1. Taxonomy (GTDB): domain Bacteria; phylum Acidobacteriota; class Terriglobia; order Terriglobales; family Acidobacteriaceae; genus Palsa-343. The sequence goes on along the minus strand of CAWBIO010000003.1, from coordinate 160,888 downwards.
CAAAGTGGTCTGACAACCGCCCGAAGCCAACTCATCAACACTGCTCCAATCACCAAGCAGGCATTGTTTTTGGACCTTGTTGCAGGGGCTCCGATTTTGGGGTTGTTAAAAAAACTACAACTTTCGATTGACAAGAGGGCGGGGAGTGAACTAGCTTGGCGTCGCGAGAAAAGTAACCGTTTACATCCGATTTGCAAACGTTAGTCCGGAACAGGCTGGCGGCTCCCCCAGCCGATCTCCCGCAGGGGAAGAAAAAGAGTAGTGAGAACGGGGCCGGAAGCAATGGAGGACACTTGCATGGGCTGTGACCGCAGGATATTCAGCAGATTCGGTATTGTCTCCGCTTTCTTCGTTACTTTCAGCCTGATCTTCGTCCCCGCTCGGACGGTGCGTGCACAGGTGGACGAAGGGGCCGTCACGGGCATCGTTCAGGATACGACTGGCGCAGTCGTGCCCAATGCTCAGGTGACCCTGTTGAACATCGACCAGGGCATCACCCTGAACACCAAAACGGACAACGCCGGTTCCTACACATTCTCGCCGGTCAGGGCCGGACGCTATACGGTTTCGGTAACGGCGCAGGGCTTTGAGAAGACCACGCAGCAGAACGTGACGGTTCAGGTGGCGCAGACGGCGCAGGTGAATGTGCAGCTGAAGCCTGGCGCGAGCACCGAGACGGTCTACGTCAATACGGCTCCGCCGCTGATGCAAACCCAGGAAGCGTCGGTGGGCCAGGTCATCGGATCGCAGGAAGTCAACGACCTGCCGCTGAACGGAAGCAACTTTACCTTCCTGGCCCAACTAGCGGCGGGGGTGAACACGCCGGAAGCCGACACGCGCGGCAATGCCGCCTCGGGCGCCTTCTCGGCGAACGGCTTGCGGCCCGGCCAGAATAACTACCTGCTCAACGGCATTGACAACAACTCCAACGCCGTGGACTTTCTGAACGGCACCAATTACGCGATTCTTCCCCCCCTGGATGCCATTCAGGAGTTCAAGGTGCAAACGGCTGATTTCAGCGCAGAATTTGGCCGCGCCGGCGGGGCCATCCTGAACGCCACCATCAAGTCCGGGTCGAACAACCTTCATGGCAACGCTTGGGAATTTATCCGCAACGACCACCTGGATGCCGCGGACTATTTTGAAGACACACCGGGGGCATCAAGAAAGGCGAGTTGCGGCAGAACCAGTTTGGCGCCGCCCTCGGCGGCCCCATCATGAAGAACAAGGCCTTCTTCTTTGGCGATTACGAAGGCTTCCGACGTGTGCAGGGCACGGCCGAGAACGGCGATGTGCCGACGTCGCTGGAGCGCAGCAGCAACTACACGAACCTTTCCCAAATCCTCGGGTTTAATGACGGCACGACCCGAACCGATGCTCTGGGCCGGGCGATTCAGAAGGGCACGATCCTCGATCCTGCGACTACGCGATTCGTTGCCAGCGGAGGAGTGGATCCGGTTTCCGGACGGACCAACAACAGCGGCAGCGACGCTTATGTGCGCGATCCGTTCAGCACGGTTTGCGGGCCGGGCTCGGCGACCTTCACGACGGCCAATTGCAGCGACCTGAACATGCTCCCGGCTTCCCGGATTGATGCGAATGCTGTCAAGGTGCTGAATCTGTACCCGGCGCCCAATTCCGGTACCCAGGTCTTTGCCAGCAGCCCCGCGTTGTTCGAGCATCGCAATCAGTTCGACATCCGCGGGGATGTGAACCCGAGCCAGTCAGACCAGGTCTTCGCGCGTTTCAGCTACTCCGACGATCCGATCTACATTCCGGGCATCTTTGGCGGCATCGCTGATGGCGGCTCTTTCTACCAGGGAATCCAGACGGCGAAGTCGGCTCAGGCGGTAGCTGGTTATACTCACGTCTTCACGCCTCTGACAACCAACCAGGTACGCGGCGGCTTTGCTCACCTGCACACGACCCGGTATGGACCGGAAGGCGCAGTGAACGGGATTCCGGCGCAGTTCGGCATCCAGGGTATACCCCAGGGACAGGAGAACGGCGGTCTTCCTGCCTTTGGAATTAATGACCTGGCCACGCTGGGCAGTAACAACTTCCTGCCTTCGGATGAAGTCAGTCAGACCCTGCAGGTGACCGACGACTTCACGAAGATCTACGGCAACCACAGCTTCAAGATGGGGATCGAGTACCAGAACGTGAAGTTCTCGACCCTGCAGCCTGCGTGGTCGCACGGGCAGTTCGATTACAACGGCTCATTTGTCGATATTCCCAACGAGGGCAATACCACAGGCGGAATCGCGCAGGTCCTGCTACCCCCGACGGCAGCCCCGGCAACGATCGACGGCGCGGCGAATCCGAATGGGTTCAACTATTCGGGTGGCTCTGACTTCGTCTACGCTTCCAACATCAATAAAACCTACGATCAGAAGATGTATTTTGCGTCGTACTTCCAGGATGACTGGAAGGTGACTCCGAAGCTGACCATCAATCTTGGTCTGCGCTGGGATGATTTTGGTCCCATTAACGAAACCAATGGCGGACAGGCCAACTTTGTTCCCTACGCGATTCCCGGCAAGAACATCGGAGCGGCAACGTACATCGTCCCCGCTACCGGAAAGGACAATAGGACGCTATCCACCGGACATCCGGCGTACACCAACTATGGAGGCACCTCGGTTGCCGCAGCCGCCGGAACCTGCCAGGGAGTCGGCTGTTTCGGTCTGCCGGACCTTCTGGCCAAAGACGGCATCACGCTGGATGTGACGAACAAATACGGTCAGGGGCTGATTGAGGTAGTGAGGGCGAACCTTGCTCCACGCGTCGGTGCGGCCCTCGAGATCACACCCAAGTTTGTGGTGCGCGGTGGCGTCGGGCTCTTCTTCAATTCCTTTGAGAACCAGGGGTATGGGCCGAACATCGGTGAGAACTATCCGTTCGTGTACAACCTGCAATACGGTATCCAGTCCAACCCAGCCGGCCACAGTATTGACTCTCAGGTGGCGCCGGTTAGCTACAACTCGCCGTATGCCGGATGCGCCACATCCGGACCGGGCGGTACCGCCAGCTTCGAATCGGGATTCTCCTGTATCCCGCTGACACCGAGTGCAGTGAACGCGCTGGGCCTCGAGCTGGAGGGATTGCAGTTCGACTATCAGACTCCACATACTGTGGAAACCAACCTGACGCTCCAGTATGCGATTACCCACTCCTTAACCGCCCAGGCAGCTTACGTGTATACGCATGGGGCGAATTTGCAGGGACTTCCGGGATGGCAGAACGTTACGCAGATTCTGCCTGCGGGTATCGACACCAAAAACTGCGGTAAGTATGCCGTGTTCCCGGGTGGCAGCTGTGTGCCCTACAAGGACTTCGGCAGTGGCTGGGCAGCAACCTTCGGCCAGAGCAATTACAACGCTCTCCAGACGAAGATCGAAGAGCAGTTCTCCCACAATGCGACCTTCCTGTTTACCTACACGTACGCGAAGGCTTTGTCGGATGCTGGCGACCAGCTCAATGGCGGGTCAACCGGCGGCTGGCGTGCATTCTCCATTCCGGGTCTTGGTCCCCGGTTCGATTACGGCCTGGCGGACTACGATCTTCGTCAGGTAGTGCACTTCAGTGGCGGATATCAGTTGCCCTTCGGAAAAGGCCAGCAGTACATGAACCACGGCGGTATTGGAAATGCCGTGTTGGGTGGCTGGGCAACCAACTGGATCCTCACCCTGCAAGGCGGGCAGCCGCTCAACTTCACTTGCCCGACAGGTGTAGCGTCGGGCGAAGGACAGTGCAACGACTACCTGGTATCGGGTCAGAGCGCGCAGCTGGGGATCAAGTCGCACGTTATCGACGGCGCGCCGCGGCCGTTCTGGGTGAACAACGCCAAAGCATTCACCCAAGGATGCGAGCTGTCGGATGCGGGCGGTCCGATTGCTCCAGACCCGGCTTCCGTTGCCGGATGTCTGCCGCTGAATGGAGCGGCAGCTCTTGGTCCGCCGCCAGGTCAGATACCGGGACCGGGCTTCCATCGGCTCGACTTCTCCCTCTTCAAGAATTTCCAGGTCACGGAGCGGATTTCAACTCAGTTCCGAGCCGAGTTCTTCAACATCGCCAACCACCCCAACTTCAATGCTCCGGGTTTCGGCGGCAACGGTGTGGTGGCCATCGGCGGGTCGGGGAACTATACCGATCCTCACTTTGGTGAAGTTGGATCGACGCGCGATGCTCCTTACGATCCGCGACAGATTCAGTTCGCTTTGAAGACGTATTTCTAAACGAAGATGGACCAACACCCCGACCAGGGCGCACAAAAAGCGCGCTGTGCCGGGGTGTTCCTCTCTGCTGTACCATGGTCTGCGGAGGAGCTGGTAGCGACGCAGCGACCGGAGGAGAGGTGAGCAGGAGATTGCGGGTTTCGGATCGGCTTCCGGCTCCTGTGCCTGACCGCGATCACCGTGCTGAACGCCGGCGCGACGATCCGCCGAAGCAGAAGCTCGATCGCCAATACCAGGCCGCGGTTGCGGATTACGATGCCGGCCGTTACGCGCAGGCCGCGAATGAATTGCAGCACCTGCTGCCCTATGCGCCGAAGAGCTACGAACTGCACGAGCTGCTGGGGATGGTCTATGTCAGCGCTGGGTGAGGGCGACAAAGCCATCGATCAGCTGAAGACCGCCGTCCAGATCAGGCCAGATCTGGCCGAAGCGCGGGTGAATCTGGGCGTGACGCTGGTTCACGCCCGACAGGCGGCTGCGGCCGAGGAGCAGTTTCGCAAGGCGAGCCTGCTGGACGCAAAGAACTACGACGCGCTGCACAATCTGGGCGAGCTGTATGTTCAAACAAACAAGATCGCCGAAGCGCAACCGTATCTGGAGCAAGCCTGGCAAATTCACCCTGATTCCTACGACAATGCCTACGACCTTGCGATGGCCGATTTCATGCTGGGGAAACTCGACGCGGCGCGCCTGGTGGTGACGAGTCTGGTGAAGGTGAAGGATACCGGCGAGTTACGGAACCTTCTGGGTCAGATCGACGAGAAGGATGGAAAGTACGTGGAAGCGGCGAACGACTACGAAGCCGCGGCGCATTTGGATCCCAGCGAAGACAATATCTTCAACTGGGGAAGCGAGATGCTGTTGCACCGGACCTATGAGCCGGCTATTACGATTTTTGAGGATGGGGTTGCGCGCTATCCCCGTTCGCCGCGGATGCAGATCGGGATGGGGCTGGCTTATTACTCCCGCGGAAAGTACGACGACGCGATTAAGGCGCTGATTACGGCAGCCGATCTGAATCCAACCGATCCGCGCTGTTATGTTTTCCTGTCGAAGGCTTACAACAGCTCTCCGCTCCAGGCCGACGAGGTTACGCAGCGCTTCAAACGCTATGCGGAACTGGAGCCGCGCAACGCGCTCGCCCAGTACTACTATGCGGTGAGTTTGTGGAAAGGCAGGCGGGTCGAGGATCCGGGAACGGACCTGGCCACGGTTGAGGGCCTGCTGCGCAAGGCGATTGAACTGGATGACTCGCTTGCCGAGGCGCATCTGCAGCTGGGCGATTTGTATGCGGACGAGCGAAAATACGAGGATTCGATCCCACAATACGTGCGCGCACTGCAGCTGGATCCAAACCTCGCCGACGCGTATTACCGGCTGGGAACCGATTACGTGCACACCGGGGAAAAAGACAAGGCGCAGAAGGAACTGGCGATCTACCAGAAGCTGCGCGCCGAGCATTTAGCGGAAGCAGAAAAGGAGCGGGCCGAGGTACAGCAGTTCGTTTATTCAGAGAAATCAGAGCCGGCGAGCAAGCCCTGAGAGGGGACAAGCTGCATTCGCCCCAGCGAGTGAGGCAATGGGTCAGAACGGGTTCAGAGAACAATACGGGATTGGCGGCCCAGCCAGGGAACCCAGGCTGCTCGTGGACGACTGCCCGGGCGCTGAGCCAGAGCCGCCGTGATTTTCTGCGCAATGCTGCCGGTCTCGCAATCGGATCTGCGCTGACCGAGGCCAGTCCCTTCCTGCATGGGGAATCGATCCGCAGGAAGCGCAAAGTCATCGTGATCACCTTCGGCGGCGGCGCACGCGATCAGGAAACCTTTGCGCCGGAAGGCCAGGAAAACATTCCCAATATCATGCGGGAGCTGGTCCCTCAGTCCAGCTTCTTCTCGCACGTGACGAATCGGGGCATCCTGGGCCACTATGTAGCAACCGCGAGCCTCGCGACCGGCGTTTACGAAACACTGAACAACTTTGCCGCTGTTCCGCCGCAGCACCCGACGGTGTTTGAATACTTTCGCCGCGACCTGAAACGGCCGGCGACCGATGCCTGGGTGGTTGCGCCCAGCAATGGCTTTAATCGAATCGGAGAGAGTGAGTGCCGCTCCTACGGCGCTGGCGCCACTGTGATTCTTCCCAAGCATCTGCTGGCAGCAGCGCAACCAGGAGGAGCCGACCTCGACCACCTGCTGCGCGACAACTACGAGAATCCCCTCTACACGCCGCAACTGGGGGGTGGCGAATTCGAGCTTGAGCAGCTGGATCGCATCCTGCGGCTTTCGGTGGCGGACTTCACGGCGCACGCCCGTACACTCTCCAGTCCTGACGAGCTATCTGTCTATATTGCGAAGCGGCTCATGCAGCAGGAAGCGCCCAGCCTGCTGTGGATCACGATGCACGATATCGATGTCGCTCACTCCGGGGCCTACTCCTTATATATAGAGGGCATTCGCCGTACCGACCGGCTGTGTGCGGAGCTATGGCAGGCCGTGCAGGAGCATCCTGAATACGCCGGCAACACGACGATGTTCATCCTGCCGGATTTTGGGCGCGACGCCGATTATGAGGCCGGAGGCAATGGCTTCCAGCATCATCGCACTGGCGATCTGGCCAGCCGCACCACCTGGATGATGGCCCTCGGCGCCGGAGTCAAGCCCGGCGTGATCTACGACCAGCCGATGCAGTCCATCGATCTGGTGCCGAGTCTGGGGGCGATCATGGGCTTCTCGCCGGCCCAAAGCCTGGGCAAACCGATCCCGGAGCTGATCTGATCCATGCAGCCTCGCGATCTCACCAGCGCAGCATTCGCCGCCTACCCGCCGCAAGCGCGGAACCTGGCTGTGGCGCATCTGGATTTGCTCCGGCAACTTCCTCTGGGATATGTGCCGTCGCTGTTACGCGAGATCCTCGCGTACGATTTTGCGTTCCCGGCTGAGCGGGTCGCGGTGGAGAAGGAACTGGCTGCGCTGTCCGCGCTCGATGAACCACAGCGGCTGGAGTGGTTCCGCGGCTTCGCACAGCTTTCTTTGTCCCGCGAGCTCGAGGACTTCGACTGGGTGAATCATCCAGCGCAGTTTCAGGAGAAGGAGTCGGCGTGGCTCTGGAGCAGCCATCAGCTGGATTCCTTTCGCGCAGCGGCGACGGACTTTGGCACACGGTTGCAGAATGCGACTCCTGCCGTGCCACTGCCGATGCGGCGGCTGGGCGTCGCCATCATCGGCAAAGACGTGACCACCTGGGACCAGCCTCTGTTTCGGAATCTTCGCGCCCAGGGCACATGGTTCACGCAAATCGCGCCGGACAACGGCCTCCGAGTTCTGCTCGATGCTGCTGCCGAGCGCGCCCGAGCTCATCCCGAGCCGTACGCGCACTGGTATATCGACGGTGGGGTTGCGTCAGATACCGACAAGGCTTTGACGTGCGTCTCCTGGACTGCGCTCGAGCCGCTGCGGACCGGCCTTCTGCGCAGGATGCAGACCGAGCTCACCCGGCCGGGCATGGGGCCGGAACAGCTGCGAACGTGGCTGGCGCAGCTCACACCGGACGAGCTGGGTGTTGCGAGTTCCACGGATCCGGTTCTCGCGCGCTTTTATGTGAGCCTGTTCACCGAAGGATCGGGAACGCAGATTTTCAGCACTACCTTCGCGCAGTGGACCACGCGCGAAGTGCTCCGCCGCGCGCAGGCGCTCACCGTCGTGGCGCGCTTCGCGCCGCGCCAGCGGCAGCGCCCCATGAATGAGTTGCTCGCCGGCAACGACGCCACACCTGAGCTTGACCCGGCCGGTTCGCTGATCGATGCCGACATGGCCGCCTGGTATCACTGGCTTAACCAGCAACGGCTTCCTGGTTACGAGCAGTCGTCGTTTATCGTGTGGTTCGAGAATCACAATCAGGCGGTGGCGATCGGTCCGACGCTTCCGCGCGGGGTGCAGTCGGATTCGGCTGTGGATCTCAAAAAGCTGCTCGCTCTTGCCACGAGCTGATCCAGCCGGCACACCTTAAGCATGAAGCTGCCATCTGACGAAGCTGTGATCCGGTCGGGCAACGGGGCAAATCCGTGCGCCGGCCAAAGGAGAATCTGGGTCCTCACAGGGACAATTCTCGGTTCGAGCATGGCGTTCATTGACGGCACGGTGGTCAATGTCGCGCTGCCTGCCCTGCAGCAGAGCTTTCACGCCACAGTCGTGGATGTTCAATGGGTGATCGAATCTTATGGTCTTCTGCTGTCCGCATTGGTTCTGGTTGGCGGCTCGCTGGGTGACCGGTTTGGGCGCCGGTTGGTCTTTCTGCTGGGCGTTGCGATTTTCGCTCTGGCCTCAGCAGCATGCGGAGTCGCCTCCGATATCCACTATCTGATATTCGCCAGAAGCATTCAGGGTGTGGGCGCCGCGCTCCTTGTGCCCGGCAGCCTCGCGATTATCAGCACCTCCTTCGGCGAGGAAAGCCGTGGACAGGCGATTGGTATCTGGTCGGGATTCACGGCGGTCACCGCAGCCCTGGGCCCGCTTCTCGGCGGCTGGCTGATTCAGCATGCGTCGTGGCGCTGGGTGTTCTTCATCAATCTTCCGCTGGCTCTGGCTGTCATTGTTATTTCCCTGGCACAGATTCCCGAAAGTCGCGGCGCAACACGAGGAGATTTGGACTGGCGCGGGGCTCTGGCCGCCACGGCCGGATTAGCGGGTATCGTGTATGGGTTCATCGAGTCGGAGAGCCAGGGATGGAAGCACCTTCCGGTGCTGGTTAGCCTCCTCCTGGGTTGCGCCTTTGTTGGCTGGTTCATCCGAATCGAAGTGCGCGCGCCCTCGCCCATGGTTCCTTTGTCGTTATTCCGATCGTCCGCCTTCAGCGCTGCCAACCTTCTCACCCTGTTCCTCTACGGCGCGCTCGGGATCTTCCTTTTTCTGTTTCCGCTCGATCTGATCCAGGTCCAGAAGTACTCGGCAACTGCCACCGGCGCAGCTCTGCTGCCTTTCATCGTCCTCGTCTTTCTGCTGTCTCGCTGGTCAGGAGGTCTTGTTGCGCGTTACGGCCCAGGGCTACCGCTGGTGATCGGTCCGCTTGTGGCTGCGGTCGGCTTCGCGCTGTTTGCTTTTTCGTCGGTTGGCGCCAGCTACTGGACGTCGTTCTTCCCTTCCGTCGTGTGTCTGGGCCTTGGCATGGCGATTACCGTTGCTCCGCTCACCACTGTCGTTATGAATGCGGCCGGCACGGACCGCGTTGGAGCTGCCTCCGGAATCAACAATGCCGTGGCTCGCGTGGCAGGCGTTCTTGCCGTTGCCGTTCTCGGCATTGTCATGGTGAAGTGCTTTGCGTGGCGCCTCGATCGCAGCCTGCTCCACATTTCGCTGCCTGCCAGCGCCAAGAGAGAAATTGAAGCCAACCAGATCAGGCTCGCCGGTGTGTCGCCCTCTGCGGGACTCGATACTGTAACACGCGCCGCCGTTTCACTGGCGGTGAGTCATGCGTTCGTCTTTGGGTTCCGAGCCGTGATGTGGATCTGCGCGTCCCTCTCGTTCGCCGGTGCTTTTGTCGTTTGGAGGATGATTCCTCACCGTTCTTCCGAAACTGCGTGATGGGCTCGCACGGTTTCAGTCATGTTTCCTGTAGTAGTTGTTGGGCGCGCCAGGCGTAGCAATGCTTCCAGTAACTGGAGTCTCTCTGGCATGTTCGCGGGTTAATGGAGCGGTAAGTGTAATGCCGGTGCCGAAGACCTCCGCTCCTGAGGCGTGCGCGTGAGTAAGTGGCGCAGGCAGCGTGATCGTGTTGTCCCATCTGGTGATGAAGGCAACCACTGCCGTTTCGGAGTCCGGTCCATTGCCGACGGTGATGGATTGGCCGTTGTTGAAGCCCATCGTGTTGGCGACGTGAATGACGGTATCGCTCGCGGCGACGGAAGTGGCCAGCGCTGTGGCTCCCGCCGTGCCGACCTTTGCGATGACAGCAGTTTCGAGGCCGTCACCACTGCCAAGCCTGATTGTCTGCCCGGCGGTAAATCGTTCGACTCCGGCAACTTTAATATTGGTGGCGCCCACACTCGACGCCATCGCCAGGCGGGTCGCGGGCGACGTCACGAAATCGGCGCAGTTGCTGTCGGTATTCACGCCGTCGGGGAAGCGGCCGGCACTCGTATCCGACGCGCCGCCGGCTGCGCCAAAGGGTCCGAAACCGGCAGTGGCGCCGGGCGCAGTCACATAGCACCCACTCTCTTCGGGCCCGGACGCACCCTGGTAGCCTTCTGCTGCCCATGGGTCGACGAGGCCGCCATAGTTAAGGCTGTCAATCACCAGACCGGCAGCGTCTCGCAGCACCATGCTGCCTTCGCTCAGGGTGATGGTGCGCCCGAACAGAGGAGACCTGGTGGTGAGTTCAGGTCCACCGAACCACTGGTTCGGCGCCGGTTTCCCCTGGTAGCCTGCGGTGGTGACTGCGGCATCACGAATCACCGCATCGATCGCGTGATCTTTTGCCAGGGGATGGTCCAGCGTAATGCCTGTGCCCAACGCTTGGATGGGCTCGTTGCTGAGGTGCGCAAAGGCGGTCGCCGGCTCGAAGCTGATGCCAGTTCCCCGGTCGCTGAAAGGGAGATTGGCCGCATGGTTGAACTTCAGCGGAGCGGCCAGATCAAGGCCAGTACCCGGCTCAACCACCTCCTCATCGCCGATGTGCGCCTGTTCGAGAGCCGGCGTGAACTCGATGCCAGTACCCTGCGGACCCGCTGTGCCAACGGCGGTGATGGTCACTGTCTGCTGGTTCACAGTTGTGCCGACGATGATTTTGTCACCGACGGCGAAACCGCGCACATCGCGAACCCTGATGCTGGTCGCGCCTTTCGCTGCCTCCCCAATCAGGTTCGTGCGCTTTGCTCCGGCGCCCACGTGCGTGACTGTAACTGTCTCGATCCAATGACCAACGCTGTCGATATCCAGCAGAATCTTGTCACCATCTGAAATGTCGGCGACCGATGTCACCTTGATGTTGGTCGCTCCGGCTGGCGCGTCCGCCGCCAGATAAGCCTGGGTCCCCGGCTTACCCACCGCCGTCACCGTTGCAACTTCATATCGCTCGAGGCCACCGGGGACGGTTGGATACGTCGCGCCATAACCGAGGGCGATTTTCTGGCCAACCACAAATCCGGATGTGCTGGTGACGGGGACGTTGGTCGAGCCCGCAGGAATGGTGATCACCGGCCCTTCGGGCAGCGGCTGCCACAGCGTCGTATGGTTGCTGGCTGCTGTGCCTACGCTGGAAATTTTTCGCGTCTCTGCGTCGGAGCCATCGCCGACGCTGACCTCATCGCCGGCATTCATGCCCGCTGCGCTGCGCACATAAATAGCGGTATCACCCGCGCGTGCCGGCGCCACCAGCCCGGAATTGGCGAGGCCGAGCAGATAGAAGCCATGCGCATCGAGCACCACGCCCGAAGGAATCTTTACAGCCGAGAAGATGGCCTGCTGCGTCGGGTGCTCCGTCAGGGTCCAGTGAGAAATGTCGACCCTGCGATCGCTGGCGTTATAGAGCTCGATGAACGAGTCTGTCGGGTTCGCGGGAGGACCGGAGCTGATACGAAACTCGTTGATCCTGATCGGGCTGACGTTCCGCACTTTCTCGGCGATGGTCGCGGACTGCGTTCTGCCGCTCGTCTGGTTCGTCCACTGCGCTTTGGCTGCCAGGTCGCCGTTAAACGGCTGAGGCCCGGAGGTCACTTTGAAAGTCGCACTCACGCTGGCGCCCGGCGCCACCGGACCGGCGAAGGTCTTAGCCGTCTGTGTACCACCGGCAATCACCGCGGACCACTGCTCAGGCAACGAAAGGCTCAGCTGAACGCCCGTCGCCGGCGCCCCGGTTGCGTTGGTGAAAGTCACCGTGCTTTCCTGTGAGGACCGTGGCGAGAAGGTCTGGAGCCCCGGCGGAGCCGTTGTCGCCGTTGCCGGAGCCACGCTCACTGGCAGAATTCCGTAGCCGGCCCCCACAACATTGGCCTGCACTTGTTGGTCGGTTTCGTCGGTCGGAAATGTTCCTGCCGCTGTCATCGCGCCTTCGTAGAAAGTGCCCTGCGACCCGTTGCTGTTGTCGCCGCCGTTGCCCAGCAGGATGGCTCCCTGCTTGCGCATCGGATCGTATGTGCCGTTGACGCGCGGTCCGCTGAACATCACCGACAACGCGCCCTGCTGTGCGTCTCCGCCCATCGACGTCCAGTGGTGAGGTTCTCCTTTGGCAATGGCGGTCACGAAGCGCCAGTCGATGCTGGGCAGGGTGAGGCAGGGTTTCGAACCATCCGGGTTGACGCAGCCAACCAGGTTATTCTCCTGATCGGTCATGATCCAGGGTCCTGGCAGAGTGCCGTGGTACCAGTAAGGCGCATCGCCATAATAGGTCGCTTCCATCGTCCCGTTGTCGTCGTCACGGCTGTCGATCTCGGCGTTGCCGTAATCGAAACAGCAGCCTGAGTTGAAATGCCTGCCGTTGATAACCCAGTACTGCCCCTCCGCCTGATCGTCAACTGCTGTACCACTCGGGTTGTCGTCGCGAAGTCCCATGCCTGGCTCGATGAAGACGCCATAGACCTTATGGCCCATGACCACGATGGGTGCCATATCGGCAAGTGGAACGTTGTTGAACCCGCCCAGCGCGGGCCCGCTGAATCCTCCGCGCGGCGCCTGGGTCAGGTCGTTGTGCTTGCTCGACTGGTCGTAGATTTTCGTAATCCAGCAGTAGGTGTTGGCGCAGAATCTGTCCTGCGCGGCCGCATCGGCATATCCGCCCGGGTCCGGCGCCGGTGACGCAGCGGGCTGGACCACGCCAATATCCAGGCTTCTTCCATCAGACTGGCGAACAACCTGATAGAGCGGTCCGTTGTACGAAGCGTACAGGGCGCGTGTAGTGCTATGGGCGGCGACGCACGGGTCGCCCGCGGCAGCATAGATGTCACAGGAACCTTTGGGTCTGGATGGAGCCGAACCTGTCTGGGCACTGGCCTGCTGGCTCATCACGATAACACCACCAGTTATACCAATCACCAGCAGTAGTGTAAGTGCAGAATAAATGCTATCCTTCATAGTTACTCCATTAATGCCGCTTTAAATCGGTCAAACACCGGGAGTTACCACTGTATTCACCGAAAACCGTAACTCGCGTCAGAAAAGGCTTCACAATACGTCGCCGTGTTCGTTTAACCGCAGACTCTCATTGTCGTCCCCGGAGAACTGGCGGTTCAAGAATGCGTTTACCCAACAGCCTATCACCAATTGAAGCCATTGATGCCAGAGTGTGAAGGCACGCGGAGAAAACGTTTGCTGCGCTGGAAAAACGCCGCCCTTTTCTGGCACGGATGGAGCTAAACACCCTGATCGCCCAATGCCTTCTGGAATCGCATGTCCCCGAATGAGTAGAACGCAATCAGGATATAGGCGAGCAGCGGCACAATGTAGGCCATGGCCACTCCCGATCGAATCGAAATAAAGCCCATGAGCGGAGTAAGGACCGCCCCGCCTACGATCGCCATGACGATCAGCGACCCTCCCATCTTGGTGTTTTCCCCAAACCGCGAATGCCCTGAGCAAAGATCGTAGGGAACATCAGCGACATGAAGAAGCTCGTCAACAGCAGAGCTGAGACGCCGATCCACCCGGGACTGACAACGCCCAGGCCCGCCAGCACGGTATTGACGATCGCGTAGCACGCCATTAAAAGGCTGGGCTGCACAAAGCGCATCAGCCACGCCGAGAAAAAACGGCCCACCCCGAACATAACCAGCGTGCCGGTAAGGAAATAGCCGGCGGTCTTTTCCGGCTCGTGGGTGTAGGTCTGGATGTAAGGAATGAGGTAGCTCCACGTGCCGACCTGCGCGCCGACGTACGCAAACTGAGCAACCACCGCAAGCAGAAAGTGCGGTCGGTGGAGCAGCGGCCCGAGGCCGCCGCTGTGGGACTCCTGCTTTTCCGCTTCGCCGAGCGCCGCCGGGAAGCGAGTGGAGGCGATCAGCACGAACATCGTGAGCGTGAGCACGCTCAGGACGAGATATGGTGCGACGACGCGCATGGTCTCCGAATGCAGGTAATCAGCGTATCGGTGTTGTGCCTGAAGCGCTGCGATCTGATCGGGCCGCAATTCGATGCCGGAGAAGATGAAGACGGTCCCGATCAGGACACCCGTAATGGAGCCAAGGGGATTGAAGGCCTGGGCCAGATTCAGGCGGCGCGCGGCCGTACGCGGATCGCCCAGCCGAGCGATGAACGGGTTCGACGCTGTCTCAAGAAATGACAGTCCGCTGGCGATAATGAAAAGCGCGACCAGAAAGAAACCGTAGCGAGCGATGATTGCCGCCGGCCAAAACAGGGCGGTGCCCGCCGAGTAGAGAGCCAACCCGATGAGGAAGCCAGACTTGTACCCCAGCCTGCGCATGACCAGCGCCGCCGGCATGGCCAGAATGAAATAACCCAGGTAGAACGCGGACTGGATGAGCCCTGCCTCGAACCGGGTCATTGCGAACGACTTCATGAACTGCCGGATGAGTACGTCGTTGAGGTTGTTGGGAATGCCCCACAGAAAAAACAAAGTGGTGACGAGCACAAAGGGGATGAGATATCCGCGAGGCAGGAGCGGAACGGGGTCAGATGATGTTTTCATTGTGTGGACAATCGGCGATCGACATCGTGCGGAATCCATTTGAGCCGATCTGAGCGGGCATCGCAAGCGCAGAAATTCTCCCTTGGCATCGCAATCTGCCGCGCGTTCCCACGCCAGTGCGCCGCGGAATCCCTTGTATAGTCGTCTTGCGAAGGGAGGAATCGGTGAAGGTTCTTATGATGCACGGCCCCGGCGATCTGCGCGTCGAGGCCTTCACGGAGCCGGTGATGCAACCGGGAGAGGCGCTGCTGCGCGTTCGCCTCGTCGGACTGTGCGGAAGCGATCTGAATTCCTGGCGCGGCCGCAACCCCCTGGTTTCGTATCCCAGGATTCCCGGGCACGAAATCGCTGCAACCATCGTCGAGCTGAGCCAGCCGCATCCGGTATACGTGCCAGGAATGGATGTGACGCTCTCGCCCTATCGTCATTGCGGCAAATGTACGGCATGTCGCAACCGGCGATTCAATGCCTGCCGGGACAATCAAACCCTGGGCGTTCAGCGGGACGGCGCGCTGGCGGAGTTTATATCGGTTCCCATCGACCGGCTCTATCGGGCGAATCTCGACCTCAGGGAACTGTGCCTTGTCGAACCGCTCACGGTGGGAACGCACGCAGTAACACGGGCGGCCGTCACCGCCCAGGACACGGTTGCGATCTTTGGTTGCGGCGGTGTCGGCCTTGGTGCTGTAGCGGCCGCCGCATTCCGGGGTGCGGCAACGATCGCGATCGACGTTGACGACGGTAAGCTGGCCCTGGCGCGCGCAGCCGGCGCCGCTCACACCATTCACTCCGGGCGAGAGAATCTGCCCGAGGCTCTGGCCGCGATCGTCGGAGATGGTGGACCGGACGTCTTCATTGAGGCCGTCGGGCTCCCCGAAACGTTTCGCGCTGCCGTCGAACTGGTCGCGTTCACGGGCCGGGTCGTCTATATCGGATACGCAAAGGAACCGGTCAGCTACGAGACCCGGCTGTTTGTCCAAAAGGAGCTGGACATTCGCGGCGCCCGCAACGCGCTGCCTGAAGATTTTCGCCAGGTGATCGAGATGCTGGAGCAGCATCGATTCCCCGTCGACGCAGCGATCGACAAAGTGGTCTCGATGAAAGAAACACCGGAGGCGCTGCGCGAGTGGAGCGATCATCCGAGTCGGTTCAGAAAGATTATGGTCAGAGTCGGTTAGTTCCTGGACCAACAGCCCGAGATTGCTACGGACAGCCAGATTCGCCGGGCGCAAATGCTGGGCGCCGAATCAGAGCGAATTTCGATCAGTTCATTTTTGAGGGTGGTTTGGAGGCGCGGGTCGGAATCGAACCGACGCGTAAAGGTTTTGCAGACCTCTCCCTTACCACTTGGGTACCGCGCCCTGAACAGGAAATCTTACGACAAGAAGGGAACCACTCACCAGCGCAGATGCGTCCAGGGAATCCTGCCGGAACGATTCGACCGGTATGGCCATTCCTCTGGAGCGGGAGACGGGACTTGAACCCGCGACCCTCGCCTTGGCAAGGCGATGCTCTACCACTGAGCTACTCCCGCCTGGTTCCTCCTGAGTATATCGGCGCCTCCGAGAGGGGTCAATGCGAGGCTTCCGGATAATCCACGCGCACCGCGACGATCTCATACGGCCGGAAATGCACCGTCACATGATCGCCCTCCACCTGCAGCGCCTCGCCCTGCGGGTTCTCCAGCAGATTGGTCTCCACGGCTCCCGTTGCTCCCGGCGGAACACGCAGCGTCGCGCTTCCGCCCTTGCCCGCCCACTCATAAAAATGAAAGATGAGCGCGTGGGTGTCCTCAGCTTTCTTCATCGCGGTCAGCACGACGTCGTCCGGAGTGATGCCCACAAAGGAATGCTCCGCCGGCAACGACCCCGCGTGCGCCTCCACCTGCATCGCTTTCAGCCGGTAATTGAAATTGAATCCATGCCGCACCGTCATCGCCTGCTTCCAGTCGCCCGCGTGCGGATAGAGCGCGTAGCTGAAGTGATGATGCCCGCGGTCCGCGTTCGGATCGGGCCACACCGGCGAGCGCAGCAGTGTGAGCCGCAGCAGATTGCCCACGCCGTCGTAGCCGAACTTCGACTCGTTGATCAGGCTGAACCCATGCTGCGCGTTGCTGATGTCCGCCCACCGCTGCGCGCCCACTTCAAACTGCGCCTTCTCCCAGCTATTGTTGCGCGTGGTCGGCCGCTGAATTGTGCCAAATGGAATTTCGTAAGTCGCAAACGGATTGGTTGCCGACAAGGCGAAAGCCGCCTTCAGCAGTACGTGCGTTTCATGCCAGTCGATGTCGTTGACCACCACAACCTGATCCGACCCCGCGTCCAGCTGGATCTCCTGGACAAATTTCGAATTCTGCCAATGCCGCGTGACGCGAATCGACGCGCGCATCGGCCCCTTTTCCGTCACCTCAACGGAATCCGCATCAGTGATCAGCGTCGGCGGCACATCCAGTGTGCCCGGATCGATGTTCCACGCGTCGTAATCCTTCGGCGTGTCCTTGAATGTCTGGAGTTCGTTGCCACAGGCGCCCTTGGCCAGCGTTTCAAATCCACCCTTTTTGTCGAACAGTTCCGTAATACATCCGGTAGTTGGATCCACGACCACCCGCAACGCCGCGTTTTCCAGCGTCGTCCCCGTCACCTTCAGATCGCTGGCAAATGGCCGCTTGCCCGGGACCACATGCAGCACTTCATATCCAAGCGAGGGCACGTCGCGCGCTTCCACTTCCAGATGGAACGTGCTCGTTGCCGCGTCTTTCGACAGAACGTCCGATGGCAGCACGAATCCATGTGCGTCCAGAACCGAAACGTCAGTCGTTGACGATGGCATTTGCACATCCACGGTTACATTTCCCGATCGCGTCCACGCCAACGGATTGAAAACCAGCACGGGCACGCCCTGCGCAACACGCGTGTCGATGCGCGCCGCAATCGTCTTCAGCGCTTTCGCAGAGATTTCATTCGTCGACCAGCGAACCGCGTCATAATCTTTCTGCGCGTCCTGGTAGATCACGCCGATGCCCGACCCGGCTGCCAGGTCATGGAACTGGTTGAAGGTGATCTTCTTCCAGTCCTCGGTCAACTCGTCCCCCGGATAATCCTTTCCATCCAGCCACGCCAGCGAAGCATATTTCTCCGCGTTGAGCGCCCACTCTGAGCTTTCACGCATGTTGCGCTTGTGGTTTGCCTGCGTCGTAAACACACCGCGGTGGTACTCGAAATACATTTCTGTCTTCCACGTGGGAATGTCGATCTTGCCCTCCACGGCAGGCGGCTCGTGGTAGCCCTGAGCGATGCTCTGGTAGTTCCATTCGGGCGAATCCGGCGCAATTTCCTTCTCAATTTTGCGTGAACCACGGCTGCGCGGTACCGAACTCCATCTTCGGCACAATCTTGTCATGCTGCATCCAGTGCACGCCTTCATCCAGCATCGCGCGCGTAGGTCCGCCGCCGTGATCGCCCACGCCAAACAGGTCCATCATGTCGGTCATGCCCGGCGCATATTGCCGCGCCGCCGCCAGATCCACCGACAGCCGTACCGGATTCAGATTCGTGTTCGCGTAGTCATGCGGGAAATACGTCAGCACCTTGCTGCCGTCCGGCGACTCCCACCAGAACAGCTTGAACGGCAGCTGATTGGTGTCGTTCCACGTCATCTTCTGCGTGACGAAATAGTCCACGCCCGATTTTTTGTAGATCTGCGGCAGCTGCCAGTTGTATCCAAACGAATCCGGATTCCAGCCGATGCGCACATCCACGCCATAATGCTGCAGGTACCAGCGTTTGCCGATCAGCAGCGAGCGCGATGTGGACTCGCCATCCGGCATATTCAGGTCCGGCTCCACCCACATGCCGCCCACCACTTCCCAGCGGCCTTCCTTAATGCGCCTTTTGATCTGCGCGTCGATGTCCGGATAGTCGCGCGCCATCCAGTCGTTGTAAGCCGCCGCCGACTGCGTATAGGTGTAACTCGGATACTCATTCATCAGCTGCAGCGCGGTAGAGAATGTGTTCTTCACCGTGTCCACGGTCTCTGTCCACGGCCACAGCCACGCCGCATCAATGTGCGAGTTACCGGTCAGATGGAACTTCGCGGTCTCCAGCATCGGCTTCAGCGCCTGCAACGTCGTTCCAGCATCGTGCAGCGATGCGTCGAACTGCATCTGATCGGCGTTGTCCAGCGCCTTCAGGTCCACCTGGCCAATGGCTTTCGCCAGTGTCGCCTGATCTGCGGCGGCATCCTTCGAGAGGCTCGGAATCAGCACCGCCGCCGAGAGGAATTCCTCGCCCATGTCCTGCGGGCTCGGCCGCTCCGCGGCAAAGGAGATGTTCATCGGGCTACCGCTAAAGTGTTTCTTGTCCACCGTCGCCATCAGCTTCACCGCGATCAGCACGCGGTCGCCCGGCCTGGCATGATCGAACAGCACAATGGGCTCGAGGTCATCGCCCATCGCGACGCGCCGCCCGTTGAAGTAGATGATCTGCGGCAGCGGCCCGTTTACCCACGCTTCAAAGCGGAACCAGATGCGCGTCCCGGTCAGGTCGTAGCCGTCGAGATTCCTCGGTACCTCCACCGACTGCCGAAACCACAGCGCCTGCTCCGGATAGGTCGAGTCAGGCTTGGCCACAGGCCAGGAAGAATCCTCGAGCCCGGATCTTCGCCGTGCGCCAGATCGCCGACGTGGTAACGCCACGTTCCGGGCGGCAGATGGCTCAGGTTTTCAAGCCGCGCAATCACGTTGCGTTCGGCATCGGGCAACCGCTTGGCGACGTCGAGCTCCCGTTGAAGAAACTGCGCATAGAGCAGCGCCGCAAAAGAGAAACGCGCCCAGCGAAAACCACACCCGATACCTGAACACTTTCGATCCTCGCAACACCATGGTCTGCTGCAGCCGATCGCACTGCCCAGCCGTTGAGGATAACACTTTGTGTTGCGCGGCGTTCTGTAATCTGCAGCAGTTGGCAAGCCCTGTACCCCTTTTCCAAACGCCACATCCTGACCCTGAGCCGAACGCTGCTCAGCGTGTTGCCGCCACCCTGTCCTGCGATCCATCGGCGTTACAATGCGGGCGGCCACACGCCGTAGTATTGGCCGCAAAAAGGAGCCGCTCGTGAAGCGCCTTGCTCTGCCGGTTCTCGCCTTCGTCCTCGCCCTGGCTTTCGCTCCTCGCGGTTCGGCGCAGTCCACGCGCGGCATCGGCGTTTATCCCGGCGATCCCAGCGAGTACACCGGCCCCGCGCTCGTCGTCGACTCGGCCACCTACCGCAACCTCGCCCTCCATCGCCCGGCGTATCAATCCAGCTCCTACGACTACAACCTCACTGCGCAGCTCATCACCGATGGCATCCGCGAGCCATTGCCACGCCGAGCCTGGGTAATCGCCGGCACAAACCCGCAGCCTCCGGTCGCCCGCTATATCGTCACGTCGACGTCGAGTGGCGGCGTCCTGCCCAAACAGGAACGCGAAGTCTTCCTCGACGGCAACATCACTTCATCAGTCGATGTCACCGGCGATCATCCCTGGGTCGAGTTCGATCTTCTCGGTGCTGAAGCCCCGCCGGAACTGGACCGCATCGACCTGTGGCTGCGCCGCTTCAACGTCGGCCTGCCCATCTCCGGCTGGACCTACGTAGTCCTCGGTTCGGACGACGGCGCGAACTGGAAAGAAGTCGGCCGATCTGCCGGAACCGCCTGGCCGAGCCAACATTTCTCCGGACCCGAGTTTCGTGCAGTCCATTCCGTTCGAGCGCGCCGGCGCGCTACCGCGACTACCGCGTCGAGCTCTCCGCCGAAGGCATCACATCGCTGGGGCGTCGCCGAGCTCGCCACCTTCGATCAGGGCAGGGAAGTTCACGTTGCCGGCCCCGAGCATTTCTACAGCGCATGGATGTCGGAGCTGCCCAGTGCCGCATCCGGCGATGAATGGGTCTACGTCGATCTCGGCGCGCCCTGCACCTTCGACCGCGTTGTCCTCGCCTGGATCAGCCATCCCGTAACCGCGGAAATTCAGGTTTCCGACGACGCTGCCAACTGGCGTCTGATCCAGACGCTCCCCGCTCCCAACATCCAAACCTCCGGTTCGACCGACGAAGTTCATCTTACGGCGCCCGCCCATGGCCGCTATGTCCGCATCCTCATGACCAAATCCTCCAGCCCCGGCACTCCTTATATCCTCAGCGAGCTGGAAGTCTGGGGTCGCGGCGGGCTCGTCGCCAAGCCTCATCCCGCTGCCCAGCCCGCTTCTGACGGCTCTCTTCAACTCACAGGCGGAGCGTGGCGTCTCCAGCGCGCCTCTCTCGTCTCCGCTACGGGCGAGCAAATCGCTGACCCTCACTTCTCGACCAACGACTGGATGATCGCCACCGTTCCCGGCACCGTGCTCTCCAGCTACCTCAATGACGGCGCGATTCCCAACCCCGACTTCGGCGACAACCAATACGCCATCTCCGATTCCTTCTTCTGCGCGGACTTCTGGTATCGCGACTCTTTCGACGCCCCAACCCTCCAGCCAGGCCAACACCTCTGGCTCAACTTCGACGGCTTAAACTGGAAAGCCGAAATCTACCTCAACGGCGCGCACGTTGGCCGCATCGACGGCGGCATGATGCGCGGCCGTTTCGACGTCACCACCCTCATCCACTCCGGCGCCGCTAACGCCCTCGCCGTCCGCATCGTCGCCAACGCCAACCCCGGCAGCGCCAAGGACAAGGCCTTCCCCTCGCTCAACGGTGGCGCGCTCGGCCGCGACAACCCCACCTTCCACGCCGCCGCCGGCTGGGACTGGATCTCCACCGTCCGCGGCCGCGATGACGGCATCTGGAGCAACGTCTCGCTCACCACTTCCGGGCCCGTCACCATCGACTCGCCGCTCGTTTCCACGACGCTCCCGCTGCCTGACACAGCCCACGCCGACGTCGCCATCGAAGCCACGTTGACGAACCACGACACACAGCCCGTCTCCGGCCGTCTCGACATCACCTTCGGCGATATTCACGCGCAAATGCTGGTCACTCTCGCCGCCTCCGAATCGAAAACCGTCCACTTTGACCCCTCCACCCAGCCAGTGCTTCACCTCACGAACCCAAAACTCTGGTGGCCCAATGGCTATGGCGATCCCAACCTCTATCCAGTCACGCTCAACTTCTCCACCGGCGCTCGGGTCTCCGACTCGAAATCCTTCGAGGCAGGCGTTCGCCAGTTCACATACTCCGAAGACGGCGGCATCCTGCGCCTCTGGATCAACGGCCGCCGCTTCATCCCCCGTGGCGGCAACTGGGGATTCTCCGAATCGATGCTGCGCTACCGCCAGCGCGAGTACTCCACGGTGATGCGCTACCATCGCGACCTCCACTTCAACATGATCCGCAACTGGGTCGGCATGACCGACGATGAAGCCTTCTACGATGCAGCCGATCGCTACGGCATCGTCATCTGGCAGGACTTCTGGCTCGCCAATCCATGGGACGGCCCCGACCCGGACGACAACGCGCTCTTCCTCGCCAACGCCCGCGACTACATTCTCCGCATCCGCAACCATGCTTCGCTCGGACTTTTCTGCGGCCGCAACGAAGGCTTTCCGCCCCAGCCCATTGACGATGGCCTCCGCCAGCTGCTCGCTTCCTCTGTTCCCGGCTCCCACTACATCTCCAGTTCCGCCGATGGCCCGGTGAGCGGCCACGGTCCTTACCGCGTGGAGCCGCTCCGCTACTACTTCGATCATGCGCCGGTGAAGCTCCACTCCGAGATGGGCGCTCCTAACGTCCCCGAGCTAACCACCCTCCGCCGCACCATGCCGGAATCCGCCCTGTGGCCGCAGGGCTATCAATGGCCGCTGCACGACTACTACCCGCTCAGCCCATCGCCCGAGGCTCACCGCCATCTGAACGAAATCGACTCTGAATACGGCGGCGCGACCAACATCTCCGACTGGGTCGAGCTGGCGCAGTTTGTCGACTACAACGCCTATCGCGGCATGTTCGAAGGGCAAAGCAAAAACCGCCTCGGCCTCCTTATATGGATGAGCCATCCTGCCTGGCCCTCGCTGCTGTGGCAGACCTACGACTACTTCTTCGACACCGACGCCGGCTACTACGGCGCGAAGAAGGGCGCCGAGCCGCTGCACGTCCAGTGGAACGCCGCGACCGACGCCGTCGAAGTCGTGAACTACAGCGCCGGCGATCAGACCGGCCTCACCGCCCACGCCGAGATCATCAATCTTGATGGCTCAACGAAGTGGGAGAAGTCCGCCGCACTCGCCAGCCACGACGATTCAACCGCGTCGCCCATCCAGCTCGAATATCCCACCGGCCTTTCGAAGACGCCACTTCATCCGCCTCACGCTTTCGCAGAGCGGCAAAGTCTGTCTCTTCGAACTTCTATCTGCGCGGCCTGGCCGAAAACGACTTCACAGGCATCCGCGATCTGCCCAGCGTGAACGTGGAGATGAAATCCCGCGTCCGACCGCCAAGGCTCCGAGTGGGTCCTGACCGCCGACCTGCACAACATCTCGAAAGCGCCGGCGCTGCTGGTCCGCGTGAAAGCCGTGCGCGCGAAAACCGGCGATCTGATCGTGCCCGCGCTCTACGACGACAACTACATCGCGCTCATGCCCGGCGAGCGGCGCACCATCCACATCCAGCTTGAAGACGCCGACACCCGCGGCGAGCGCCCGCGTCTGGTCCTCAACGGATTCAACCTCGCCTCCAGCGGTCATCACTGGACCGCCGCCGCAACCGTCCCAGGCAATCAGCAGCCCGGCTCTCCGGAATAAGAACGGGCAAAACGAAAGGGCCGCTCGCAGTGAGCGGCCCCTGGGTTCTGACTCGACGCAGCGACTAGCGGCGACCCTTTTTCTTCGCCGTCTTCTTCGCAGCTTTCTTTGCAGACTTCTTTGCGGACTTCTTCGCAGCCTTCTTTGCCGACTTTTTGGCGGCCTTCTTCGCCGGCGCCTTTTTCGCTGCTTTCTTTGCAGCCTTCTTTGCGGCTTTCTTCGCCGGAGCCTTCTTCGGGGGCTTTCTTTGCCGCCTTTTTCGCAGGTGGTGGCGCAGCCTTCTTCGCCGCAGCCTTCTTCGCGGGCCTTTTTTGCCGGCTTCGGCGCGGCCGGTTTCCGGGGTGGCGGCGCAGACGCGCGCTCTACTTCAACCACTCCGACTACCTCATCTTCCTCGCCCAGCTCGTCGTCATCGGAGGAAACGGTGGTGGAGATCTCCTCTTCTTCTTCGTCTTCTCCGAAGCCGCCTTCCAGCTCTTCCATGTCGTCAGCTTCCGGCTCAAACTCTCCGTCAGCGCTTGCATAAAGCTTGGTTTCGTCCTGCATTATCGCCCTCCGGCTCCGCCATCAGTTTGGCACCGCTGTATGAGTATGCCAGAAAAACAGCAAAACTCCCGCGCGGCGGATTATAGCAACAGCCTGTGCCGCTTGCCAACGCACCGAATGCCCTCCCGCGCGCCACAGCATGAAACTGCGCCGCTGCATGAAAGAATGAGATGCTGCTGCGGCGCTCCCCCCCGAGCGTTCCTCTGCGATTTCGTGACGAGAGCGTTCGCTCATGATCATGCGCTTCGATCTGGTCACCATTTTCCCGGACTTCTTCTCGAGCATCCTCAGCCACGGGGTGCTGCGCCGGGCGATTGCCGGGAACCTGGTCACCGTCGCCATCCACGACCTGCGCAATTTTGCCCACGACCGGCACCGGACCGTCGACGACCGCCCCTTTGGCGGTGGCGAAGGCATGGTTTTGAAGCCCGAGCCCCTGGCCGAAGCCGTCGAATCCCTCGGTCTTGCCCCAAAACCCGACCGCGACCCGGCCCGCGAGCGGGTCATCCTGCTCTCCGCCCAGGGTGCGCGCTTTACCCAGGCCACCGCCCGCGAACTGGCCCGGCTCGACCGCCTCGTCCTGATTTGCGGCCGCTACGAGGGCGTCGACGAGCGGGTGAGCGAGCTGCTCTGCGACCAGGAGCTCTCGATCGGCGACTATGTCCTCTCCGGCGGAGAGCTGGCCGCGGCCGTCGTGGTGGATTCGACCGCTCGCCTGCTCCCCGGCGTCCTCGGCAACGAGGCCTCGAGCGAATTTGAGAGCTTCGGGCCGCCTGACCCAATCTCCGCCACGGGTGACGCTCGCGAGCCTTCCGCATTGCGGCCAGGGCCGACCCAGGATTCGGGATCGCCGCAGCCTTCGGGGCCCGGTTCCCCACCCAGTTCGACCCATAGCTCCGGCGGCCTGCTCGATTACCCCCACTACACCCGCCCGGCAGAATTTCGCGGCCTCGCCGTCCCCGACGTCCTTACCCAGGGCGATCACGCCGCGATCCGGCGTTGGCGCCGCGAGCAGGCTCTCAAAAAGACCCTCCGCAACCGCCCCGACCTCCTCGCCCAGGCCGACCTGAGCGATCAGGACCGCCGGTTTTTGCAACAGCTGGGGTGGCCGGGCTGGTCGAGCGGTCAGAAAAACTGATCAAAAGCGCCAAAACCTGTTTCTGGAAAATTTGTCAAGCCCCGAGCCTCAAAACCGAAGTAATGACCCCTCATTCCACAAGGCTTCCACGCCAAACCATGCAAAGAAAGTTGGCGCGATTTCCGGCTCAACTTGGTATTCTAATAATAGGGGGTAAGAAATTTTTCTCGCCCCGCGAATCCGATCTCTGAACCCAAAAGCCGCGCTTGAGCGCGGCTTTTCCTTGACCGCACGAAACCCTTGACCACGCCTCTTTCCAACTCGCTAACCGACTCGGGCTGTCGCACTCAACCCCTCTTCTGGCTTGAGCGGGATTCGAACGGACTGTTGTCGAATCTGTCAACATTCGCTAAGTCCCCCAGAATCAAATTCGTGCGCAAAAGCATGTCGGATGTTTTTTTCAAACAGCGTACCGTTACCCCGGACTGATCGCCTTGAAACTCAATCAGCCCCCGTTGTGTCATCCGAATGGGTGCTATTGACGCAACTTCCTCCAAAGAGGACCGTTAGTACAGGAAAGGTCTTTCTCAGGGGTCCCCTGCTCGCCTTTGACCCCCCTGCCGAAATCGGAAGACCTCAGTCTGGAGACAAGCGATGAACAACGCCTGGGATGAGTCGGTACACGGGCCGGTGATTGAATCGGCTGCGGGTGAGCCAGCGAGAACGCCACTGACGCGGCGGGCCTTCATGAAGGGCGGAGCGATGGCGGTCATCGGGACGGCGTCGATCCCGACGTTCCTTACCCGCAGCGTTCTGGCCCAGGCCACCACCGCTCAGGCGCAGGGCAAAAAGCTGGTCGTCATCTTCCAGCGCGGCGCGGCCGACGGACTCAACGTTGTGGTGCCGTATCGCGAACCGTCGTACTACCAGTACCGGCCGAACATCGGCATTCCGCAGAACGCGGTCATCGATCTGGATGGGTTCTTCGGGCTGCATCCGGCCATGGCGCCGCTGAAGCCGCTGTGGGATCAGGGACACCTGGCGATTGTGCATGCCTCGGGTTCGCCCGATCCGTCGCGCTCGCACTTTGACGCGCAGGATTTTATGGAAAGCGGGACGCCGGGCATGAAGGCGACCATCGACGGCTGGCTGAATCGCGCCCTGCAGGCCGAGGATCTGGCCTGCCCGGACTGCGCGCACACGCCGTTCCGCGCTGTGGCGCTGGGGACGGAGGTGCCACGGACCCTCGAGGGGCGCATCCAGGCAGTCGCGCTCAACAACATTAAGGATTTCGGAGTGCAGTCCTCGCCGGCCGCAGCTGGATTCGCGGCGATGTACGACCAGTCGACCGATGCGATCCTGCACGGAACCGGCCAGGAGACGTTTGAGGCGGTGAAGATGATGAAGGCCGCTGACCCCTCGAAGTACACGCCGGCGGCGGGCGCGAATTATCCGGGAGGGCCGTTCGGCAACAGCCTGAAGCAGATTGCGCAGTTGTTGAAAGCGAATCTGGGAGTGGAAGCGGCGTTCGCCGATATCGGCGGATGGGATACGCACCAAAACCAGGGCAATGTTGACGGCCAGCTTGCTGGGCGGCTGCGGGAATTCAGCGAGGGCTTGGCGGCGTTCTGGACCGATATGGGCGACCAGGCGCAGGATATCGTTCTGGTAACGATGTCGGAATTCGGGCGCACCTGCCGCCAAAACGGGACCGGCGGGACCGATCATGGACACGCCAACGTGATGTTCGCGATGGGCGGGCCGGTGCGCGGTGGAAAAGTCTACGGGCGCTGGCCGGGGCTTTCGCCGGAGCAGCTCTATGAAGGCCGCGATCTTGCGATTACGACAGACTTCAGGCAGGTGCTGGGCGAGACTGCGTACAAGACGCTGGGCGCACGCCAACTCGATGTCGTCTTTCCGGAGTCAGGATTGCAGCGGAGGAACTTCCTGAACATTCTTCAAGTGTGACGTGAAGGACTCTGCGGAGTTAATACCGACTTTTTAACAGGCGGCGGCCCAGGCCGAGGCTTTGCGGAACTCTCCTGCAGGGTTCCAGAGATCGGTGGAAAAGCCCGTTTATATCTTGTGGAAAATCTGTGAGAAAGCTGTGGGCAGAGGAGCACGCCGCGCCCCTCCTGTCCTTGGTTCTGGTCGGTACTTTGGGTTGAAAAGCCGAGAAATTCACAAGGGGTTCCCCAACCAAAGTGCTATTGTGTCGGCAAATCCAGGGATGAAATGCTTCAGGAACGTGGGTTCTGCGGCGCGAGTTCGACGCGTGGCAATCTCGCGCGGGCTTGAAGCACTCTATGACCAGGAACAACCTCACATGAAACCTGCGTGGTTTGCCGCTTTCGCGGTTCCTTTGCTGTGCGCCTCTGTCAGCTATTCACAAGCGACTCCAGTCACGACCGCTTCAGTCGACGCGAAAGCGGCGAGCGCGCCTGCGCCAGACGCCGCAACTGCCGATACCGTGCAGGCCAGCGCAACCCTCACGCCTCAGGCGAAAGTGCCCGAAGTGACTGAAGCGGAGCTGAAGCAGAAGCTGACCGGTCGGCCGCTGTTTCTGCGCGGGCTGTGGCTCGATGAAACGCTGCACTTCGACATGAATGGGAAGCTGGCAGGGCAGTCGCCAAAAGGCTCCTTCACGCTGTGCGGCGTGTTTGTCGATCACGTACGCATAACAAAAAAGACCGTGGAGCTGGAAGGCGTACGTTTTGGAGTTCATTTTGAAGGTGAGGCACCCTGGGATCAGCAGTCAACGTCGTTCGATCGGATCCAGATCACGCCCAAAAAGAAGCATCAGCTCATCGTGATCGATCGGCAGCAGGTGGTGGTTCTGAAGAAGCCGAAGAAGGGCGAGAAAGGCGCTGCGGAGCAGAAGCCGCTGCCACCGGGAGCGACGCTGTCACCGGACGAAGCGGCGGACCGGCTGAGGAAGTCCATTGACAAGATTCTGGCCCCGGATCTGGATGCGCAGATGATCGCCCAGATGCCGGACTATTGGCAGTATTTCTACCAGGCGCAGGAGGCGCATAAATCGCTGGTGCCGACGGATCAGTCACTGGCGCATCCGGGACCAGGCGTGGACGGACCGCGGTTGTTGAAGAACGTGGTGCCGGCGTCAAATGACTACGCGCAAAAGGGCGAAGTGGCGGGCGTGGCCAGTTACAAAGTGATTCTGGACCCGCAGGGGAAGATTCTGGCGGTGGCCGTGTATCGGCCAATCGGGTTTGGGCTGGATGAAAGCGCGGTGGCGGCGATCGAGAAGTCGACGTTCGCGCCCGCGGTGAAGGACGGCAAAGCTGTGCCGTCAGTGATCGATGTGGCGGTGAACTTCAGGATCTATTCGAAACTCACGGCGCGCGGAGCGGGGACGGCAGAAACTGTGAATCCGGATCCAGGTGCGTCGCCGGTGACCGGCAAGGCGCCTCTGCCGGGACTGTTCTCAGCGCAGGCGCAGCAGCAGCAGGCCTCGGCTGCGCATCAGCAGTAGAAGAACGGCCGGTAGCCGGCAGCCAGCAGCCAGCAGCCAGCAGCCAGCAGCCAGCAATCGGTTCTCGCCGGCTTTCCTGAGAGAAACAGAAAAAGAGAAACATGCGTAAGGAATATTCTTGCGCTGTTGGTGTCCTATGTGATATAGGACAGTTGTGATTCCGTTTCGAGTGCAGTTCCGGCCCGGCGTTTCGCTCTTCGAGCAGGTGGTCTACGCGTCGATCCGCGCCATGGTTTCCGGGCAGCTGCGGCCGGGAGACGCTTATCCATCGGTGCGAGCGCTGAGCCGCGAGCTGAAGATCAATCCCAACACAGCGCACAAGATTGTGGCGTACCTGGTGAATGGCGGTTATCTGGAGACGCGGCCGGGGATTGGCACGGTGGTGGCGAAGATTCCTGATGCGAGCCGCAAAGAGCGGGCAGATTTGCTCGGGCAGGAGATCGAAGAACTGGTTGTGGAGGCTAAGCGGCTGGGGGTGGAGCCGGAAGAAGTGTTGGCGGCGATCCGGCGGCACTGGGAACGTCTGAGCCGCAACGGTGCGGAGGGAGCGGTAAGCGGGAGGGACGGAGGCCAGAGGCGATGAATGGAACGATGACGGTGACAAATTCTGATCCCACGACCGAAAACAGGGGAAGTGGGGCGCCCGTGATCGCGACGGTGGGGCTGACGAAGCGGTTTGGAAAGACCGAGGCGCTGAGTGGCGTGGGGCTGGAAGTGCCTCAGGGTGCGATTTACGCGCTGGTGGGGCCGAATGGTGCGGGAAAGACAACGCTGATCAAACTGCTAATGAATATCCTCGAGCCGACCGCGGGGACGGCGCTCGTAGTGGGGATGGACGCGCGGGAGTTGCGGGGGAAGGCGCTCAACCGGATCGGGTACGTGAGTGAGAACCAGGAATTTCCGGAGTGGATGACCGTGGAGGCGATGCTCAACTACCTTCGGCCGTTTTATCCAACCTGGGATCGCGCGCTCGAGACAGAGCTGACGCGGCAGTTCGATTTGCCCGCTGGGCGGAAGCTGAAGCAGCTTTCGCGCGGGCAGCGGATGAAGGCGGCGATGGCCTCGGCGCTGGCGTATCGCCCGGCGCTGCTGGTGCTGGATGAGCCCTTTGCGGGGCTCGATCCGCTGGTGAGGGATGAGCTGATGGAGGGGTTGCTGGACCGCGCGCCGGAGACGACCATTTTTCTCTCGTCGCACGATCTGGCAGAGATCGAGAGCTTCTCCAGCCACGTGGGTTTTCTGGAACAGGGACGGTTACTTTTCTCGGAAGAAATGGCGGTCTTGTCGGAGAGGTTCCGGGAAGTGACGGTAGTCGTGGACGGTCTTCGCACGGATACCAGCCCGCCCCGCGGTAATGTGCCACCGTCATGGTTGCAATATGAGGCGACCGACGCGCTGGTACGGTTTGTCGACAGCAGCTGGCGGGGCGACGAGTCACAAAGAGAGATGCGCGAGCGATTCCCGGGAGCGCGGAGCATCGAAGCGCAGCCGATGGCGCTGCGGGCGATTTTTCTGGCCATCGCAAAAGACAAGCGGAGCGCTACCAGAGACGGCGGCGCGGAGAGGAGCCGGGCATGACGCAGGCGTTGCACATTTTCAAAAAAGACGCGCGGCATCTGTGGCCGGAGATCGCGATCACGCTGGGCATCGCCGTCATGGTGGCCTTGACTTATCCAGCGATGTGGAACGGAGTGGACGACCCGAGCGGCGTCGGTATGAAGACGATTGCGGGACTGGCTGCGGCGCTGCTGCCTCTGAGCTGGTGGATCATGATTGTGCGGCTCGTGCACGCCGAGAACCTGGTGGGCGACAAGCAGTGGTGGGTCACGAAGCCGTATGAGTGGCCGCAGCTGCTGGCGGGCAAGGTGCTTTTCGTGACGGTGTTTGTGGCTGCTCCGCTGGTGGCGATGCAGTGCGTTCTGTTGTGGCGGGCAGGTTTCCAGCCGTGGGCGTATGCGCCAGGCCTGGCTTTTGATCTGCTGCTGATTGCGATTGTCCTGCTGGCGCCAGTGGCTGCGTTGGCGACGGTGGTTTCGACGTTTGCCAGGCTCGTGCTGGTGGCATTTGGAGTGGTGTTGGTCGTGATCGCCAACATCGCGGTTGTGGCCTGGGCCCGGGTTGACACGTTTGCCGTCAAGGGCGAGTTGTGGTGGTTAGCGCTGGCGCTGTTCTTCCCGGCGGTCGTTGTTGTGCAGTATGCGCGACGCAGAGCGTGGATGGCGCGCCTTCTGCTGGTGGCGATGTTCGCTCTCGCGCTGGTCCTCGAGCAGGTGGATTATCTGCCTGGAGTGGTTGCCGGCGAATACCCAGTCGCCGCAAACGGGGGCAGCGTGTTTCAGCTGAGTGTCGATCCGTCAAAGCAGGCCACGGCGAGTCCCGCGCAGCCGCTCGGGCGCAAGCAGCGCATCGGTTTTGACATTCCTGTGCTGGTCAGCAATCTGAACGACGACACCACGGTCCATGTGGATGCAGTGCGCGTAACCGCGCACGCGCCGGACGGCAAG
Source organism: uncultured Acidobacteriaceae bacterium (assembly GCA_963788905.1). GTDB lineage: Bacteria > Acidobacteriota > Terriglobia > Terriglobales > Acidobacteriaceae > Palsa-343. The sequence goes on along the minus strand of CAWBIO010000003.1, from coordinate 129,630 downwards.
CACTGGATTTCTCCCTGGGAAAATTCATACGGCGAACGGCTGATTGGATCCGGTCCAGGCGCGCCACTGAGCGTGCGGATCGACCGCGCGTTCCTGGAGCAGGTGAAGAGCGAACCGTTGCAGTTGCGCCTCCAGCTTGCCATCACCGAGCTTCGAAAAACGGGGGAAAGCCGCGTGCTGATGGGCGCCCATGACTTTGCAGTTCCGGAACTCGGCATTTGTGCGCCGATTCGTGGTTGGGGATTTCCCGGATACAACGGGATCACTTGCCGGTCGGCTCTGCACGAACCCCAGGTCACCTACCTCCAGGTGCAGTGGTCCGACGATCCATGCACGGCGGGTGCAGCTCCGGACAGCGGAGTTGCGGGAGCGGCGTGGCTGGGGAGTCCATCCAGCGGGCCGGCGGCCCTGGATCTGAGCGCGGTGTCTATTATCCAGCCCTCCATCTCCAACAGCTTTGATCCGGATCGAACCAGAAAACCGGGGAAAGACGCACGCCGCTACCTGTGTCCGGGAACGCCGATGACGTTGACGCGCTACAAACTGGTTCAGCGTACGCAGTATGAGATGACGATCGACAATTTTCACTTACCAGCCTGGACGCCATTTGGCGATGGCGGCACCGTTGGCTTCAGGGTAGGAGCAGGGAACTGAGGGGCTCTCTTCCGCCAGTCAGCGATTAAACGGAGCCTCCGAAATCCAGTGGAAGCCGCGTGTTTGTAGGAGGAATTTGCCTGGGTCGCGGCTCAGCTCGATGTGTGTTTTAAGGCCGTCCAGTGTGCCGTCGAGAGTGAGCAGGTCAGGAGTGGGCCGCTTGAAAGTGAAGTCGACCTTCTGGTTGCCGCCGCGGTACTGACTCAGTTCCACCGTGGTTTTCTTCTCGTCGACGGCGGCGTCATAGAAGGCGTGCGGACCGGTCATGCGATCCACGACCCCGAGACTGTAGCGATCGAAGATCACGCGTCGCCATCGTACTCTGTCGGTCAGCAACGGAGGCCGCACCTGGCCGTCGCTGACGAACTCGTCGACATTCCAGATGCCGTAGAGAGCGGGTTTGGGCGCACCGCCGCCGAAACTGCTCCAGTTGGATTTTGCGCCGTAAATGTTCATGGCGATAAGCCACAGCGCGACGAAGGCCTCGACGCCGACGGCGATGCGATTCGCGCGCAGCGAGCGGAAAAGCGGAGTTTTGGGGTTGGGTTGAACCGCGCGGTCGAGGAGGAAGAAGTCCATGAGGCGGTGGAACTCGGGAGCCAGCAGGACGAGCGCGATGAAGACGAGGTGCAGCGAAAGCAGCTTCACCGGCACGTCATACGTCATGTTGAGGATGAAGACGTAGGCCATGTCGGCGAGGCTGACCAGCGCGCCCAGAGTGACGGTGCGGGGAATGAGAAGTAGAAGTCCGCCCAGGATTTCAAAGCAGCCGGCAACGGTTTCATAGTGCGGAGAGGCTCCCACCGAAGACCAGAGCACACCCATCGGCGACATCTCGCCGAAAGGTTGAGTGAGCGTGCTGAAGAGCGGGGCAGGCATCTGCAGCGGAACGGCTTTCACGAAGCCGTAGACCAGCATTTGGGCAGCCAGTGCAAAACGAAGAAACAGAAAGAACCATTGGTACAGGGCACAGTAACCAATTCGGTGGCGATCGAGAATGGACCAGACGACGGTTGCAACAACGGAGACGGTGAGCAGAAAAAAGACGAGAACCCAGTCGATTGCGCGGTCGCCGCTGCCGGTTTCAACAAAGGCGAGTGGGGACTTGATGCGCAGGATGTGGGCGGCGGTGAACGCGATGATCTCACGCCAGGGCGGGACGAGCGCCGGGTCGGGAAGCTCGACCTTCGGGAAAACGGCCAGCGACGTGATGATCTGTGTGGAAAGGCTATAGAGAGAGAAGTAGACGAAGCAGAAGCGGAAGGCGATGCGGGTGGCGGGACTCCAGGCAGGCACAGCCCGGGTTTCATCGGGAGACTGGATGGGACTGGCGACGGAGACCATCGGCAACCTCTGAACAAAGATTTCGGAGAGGAGAGGTGAATTGCAGCATGATGCCGGAAATAGCAGAGGAATGTAAAACCGGCAATCAGGCGCAGGGCAGGTCGACGCGGAAGACGGTGTGGAATTCCGCCGGTCCGGGATTGGCAGAGGGGCGCGCGGTTTCGACTGTGATGTGGCCGCCATTTTTCTCGACGAGGTCTTTGCTGACCCACAGCCCGATGCCGGTGCCGACGTCGGGTTTGGTGGTGAAGAAAGGGTCGAAGATGCGCGCCACGTTTTCCGCCGGAATGCCGGCACCGTTGTCACGGATGGAGATCGATGCCCAGGTATTGAACCGGGAGGTTTCGATCTCGATGCGTCCGCCGGATTCGGGCAGCGCGTCGCAGGCGTTGGAGACGAGGTTGGTGAGAACCTGGCGAAGGTCGTCCGCGGGTATGGTGAGGCTGAAGTCTGCCGGAGTGACCAGGGTGATTTCGGCGCCGCGGGCGGTGCAGCGCGGCTGAAACATATCGATCACGCTGCTGATGATTTCGACCACGCTGACCGGGCCGGGCGAAGAGCGCGGACGAACGAAGGTGAGCGTGCGGCGGGCGATGGCGCCCAGGCGGGAGAGCTCCTGGTCGGCGCGCTCGAGGTAGTCGCGGGTCTCCGCGGACAGCTGCGAGCTGGTGCGCGCGAGGTAGATGAGGTTTGTGACGGCCTCGAGCGGGTTGTTGACTTCGTGGGCGATGGTGGCGGAGAGGCGGCCGATGGCGGCCAGTTTCTCCGAGCGGACCAGCGAGGCTTCGGCGTTTTTGCGGTCGGTGATGTCGATGGTGACGCCGTGCCAGATGCCGGGATTGGCGGCCGAGGGAGTGCCGCGGCTTTCGAGCCAATGGAGCTCGCCGTTGGGCCAATGGATGCGGAACTCGACACGAAAGCTCTGGCCGGCGGAAGTGGCGGCCGTGACCGCCTGGAGGACGCGACCGCGGTCTTCTTCAAGGATGAAGTTGGTCCAGGCGGAAGAATCGGTGGATTCGGAATACGGGCGGCCGAAAATCTCCGAACCGCCTTCGGCCCACTCGATGCGGTTTTCCTCAACAATATGCGTCCACGCGGCGAAACGGCTGGCCTGCTGGGCTTCCACCAGGGCGTTGGTGCGGACCTGCAATGAAGCAAGCGCCGCGCGAAGCTGGCTGCTGGTGGCGCGCTGGCGGTCACAGAGAAGCGCGATGAGGGAGCCGATGGCCAAAATGACTGCGGTGTAAAGGACAGATTGTGAAGTGAAAGAGAAGAAGCCGTTGTGCGCCAGCGCGAGATGATTAAAAAAGAGGCACTCAGGAAAACCGAGACGAGTCCGGGACCGAGGCTGGTGAAGATCGTGATGCCGGCGACGAAGACAAAGCTGAGCGCCAGGGGCGTACCGTGGAGCGCGGGCGTGCGAATGCTGAAGGTGACACCGATCCAGGCAAGAATGACCGCGGCGATGTAGCCAAAGATCTGAACCAGCAGAGAGCGTCGGCGCGCGGGGAGCGAGCGGTGTGCGATGGTCAAAATTGCGGCCTCGTCGAGCGTGTCGCGCAACTGGAGAGTGAGGCAGTGTGAGGATCCAGCTGCCGACGTGATGACAGGATACACAGGGACAGCTGGGAGCCAGGAGCGGGGAGCCAGGGAGCTGCATACTTCGAGCTTCCTCCTTCCAGCACAGAGCTTCTTGCATCCGGCCTGTGCCTTCAGGTCACGGCGGACTTCTCCAGTTCATGGAGACGGAGCCAGCAGTAAAGGGGCCATGCGTGGGCGTGCGCGCACCATGGAATTCCAGACGCGAGGCCCTGGGTCCTGAGCAGCGATGAGTCGATGGAGTCCGATGCGGACCACTGACCGGTCCAGTAATCGGGAAATTTCTGCGCGTAATTGGCGAAGCTCATGCGGCGGAGAAGATCGCGGGCAGCAGCGCGGTCAAAGGTGGAAACGCCGAGGATCACGGGGCCGTTGAGGGCGTACCAGAAGCCGCCGTTTTCGCGCGAGCCCTGCGGCGTGCCCGGCTGGACAGCGGGTTTTTCAATCTGGCGAGGGCCGAGTGCTTCGCCTTCGAGCAGCCGGCGTTCCAGCTCGGTGTAGAGGCGGCGTTTACGATCGGCGGGAAGCTCCTCGATCAACATGGTGAAGCCCTGTGGCTCAATCCACATTTCTTTGTCGCCGAGGGCAGACGCGGCGTCGGTCCAGAGATAGGTGCGGCGCGGAAACGCGCGGTCGCCGAGGTCGCGCAGGAATGCGGCGAGGAGCTGGGCGCGGTATTCGCGCAGCGCGGCGATGAGCTCCGAAGTGCCGGGGAGCTGCGTTTTCTCAAGGATGGCCGCGAGGTCGCCGAGGATGACGATGGCCATCGCGGAGTTCATGTGGCTCTCCGAGACGTCAAAAACAGAGTTGTAAGGATGCTGCGATGGCCACCAGCCAAACATATCGTTCCAGTCGGAGTTCCAGCGCAGCACGATGGCGCGCGGTCCCACCCCGACGCGGTCGCGCAGAAAGAGAAAACACTGGCGGAGATGAGCGAGGCCGGTGTCGCGGCCGGAATTTTCCAACGGATAGTAGCCGATGGTGTCGGTGAGGATGCTGAGGTCGCCGGTGACGCGGAGATATTCAGCGAGCAGCAGGAAGAAGTAGAGCTGCTGGTCGCTGGTTTGCTGCGCTCCGGAGGGCGACCAGCCGAAGCCGGCGTCGTTCAGCAGGATGGTGCCGTCGGGCAGGGTGCGCTTCATGAGGAAGCGCAGCGTGGAGCGGGCCACCGCCGGGTTGGTGTGGCAAAGCGGCAGAGCGTGCTGAGCCTGATCGCGCATGGAAGCCACCAGGCCCCACGTGTAGTCGTAGACGGTGCCCTGGGGGATGATGGTTTCGTCGTAGTACTCGCGCCAGGTAGCCATCTGCTCGAGAACTGCGGCGTTCCATCGCATTTCGCGGCGCAGAACCAGGTCGGTCTCGGCGTCGAAGGCAGGAATCCTGGCGCGCCAGGCATCAGCGAAGGCCGAGCCCAGCGATTCAATAGGAGTGAGGCCGGTTTGCGGATGGAGTTGCGTGGAGAGCGCGGCGATGGCGGATGGTGAGGCGTCGCGGGAATAGCCGAGTACAAAGGCCAGGCGGCGAGATTCACCCGCAGCCAGTGTGCCGCCCCACAGCGCGCCGAGCCAATCTCCCACGGCTCCGCCGGTGCTCACGGGCAGCATATTTGTATCAGTCGCAGAGATGAATAACGCGGGAGGAAACTGCTCCAGTCGCGACATTTGTCCGGCAGGCGGAAAAGCCAGCAGGCGTTTGGGTTTTGCAGTGAAGCGGACGATGACGGTACGGGAATCCTGAACAGCGGGCTCGGGTGTGTAGACAACTTCGTGCTGATCCTGGTTCCAGGGCGCGAAGATCGGCTGGTAGCGGGGCGGGACGGCTTCGAGGTAGCGGATTTTCAGCGGCTGCATGCTGGTGTTGTGGAGCAGAATTTCGACGAGGCACGCGGAGGTTCCCTGACCGGCTTGGGTGGAGGGCCGAACGGAGATGCGGCGGGTGATCGCCAGCCCCGGCTCGAGCGTGTAGTCGTAGCGGGCAAAGCCGACGCCGAAGCGTTTGGTGGCCGCGAGGGCGGCGGGCTCGTCGAGGCCGACGAGACTGTGTTTCTGGCCTTCAATCTCCACTGTGGCTTGGTAGGCGCCGCTGAAGCGCGAATCGCCCTGGTTCATGCGGCCCCAGGAGCGCTCGCCGGTGAGGATCTGCAGTGCGCCGCTGGCGTGGGTGAATAGCGTGAGGCGGTAATTGCCGGTGAGGAAGAACGGATCGTCGGGGAGCATGGGCGCGTTTTCATAGCGGGGACTTGAGGGAAAACGCAGCGGTCCGCTGTATTGATAGGCAGGCAGGCCGAAGTCATCGTCGAGCCAGTGGCCGAGGGATGAGGCGGGATCGGGCGCAGTTGGAGGAGCCGAGAGCGCGGGCGGCAAAAGAGCACTGGCGGTGACAGCGCCGGCGGCGGCGAGGAAATCACGGCGGGTGGGCAGTTCAGGGAGAGACATATTCAGCCTCCTGAGAGTCTGCAGGGGAGGATTGTATCGGCGGCGCGATGGCGGGCAGGGTGGTTGGGGTCGGTGAATTCGAGCAGTTCGATGGGCGCGCCGTTTTCAACGATGAACGCGACGAGGACGCCGTCGGAGGGGCTGTTAGGAGGAATCAGGATTTCGCGGCCAGCCAGCTCGGAGGCCAAATCAGCCACCTCAAACGCGACGTGGGGAACTTGCCGGACCAGATCCGGGACCGCTGCGTCCGCTTCGAAACGCATCCACTCCACGCCGAATTCGCTTTTCTCGTGGCTGACGACAAAGAGTTTCAGGTGTTTCAAGTGGGTTTCCCCGGGCTTCGCTTCGGTCGTGGGAATTCCGATGTGATGGTATCGGCGCATTGTTTTCGCTCTTTGTGGAATTGGCACAGATTCTACGCTGTCGGAATCGCGTTGAAACCGCGCCTCGTGGCGGACGTTCGAACTGTACCACTCCCTCCGGCGTCCCGATGATCTGGAACAACCAGCCGTACTAACCGAAACCTGTCGCCGGTAGCTGGGCGCGGCTTCTTCGGCGATCGAAAAATTAGTCCCAGGGGACTTGCGCAGGGGCGGAGCGTAAGTGATTGAAGGTTCGTGAAAGCGCAGCTAAGGAGCGGTTAGCTAAGGAGCGGTTGGCTAAGAAGTTCTTGACAAGTTTTCTCACGCTGGGCACGGGCTAATCGCCGGAGCCAGGTGTGGGCGACGCGGCCTGCGAGGTTGGCTGTCTGGTGAATTCGAAGGTGCAGGTGCGGCCTACGATGCCGAGGCCTTCACTTTTCGTGCCGGTACCCTGGGATTCCTGAAACTGGGCTTTGACGTCGTAACCATAGCTCTCGCCTTTGTGCGCGAAAACGCCGCGGGCATATTGGCGGGAGGCGACGATGCCATTGGCAGATAATTTGGCGTTGCCGTTGTCGGCGATTTTTCCGTCAAGGGTGTAGTAGCCGGGCTGGTCGGCTGTCCCGCGCTCACCGTGGAAATTGTTGTTCTGAACAACACTGACAAATTGCCAGGTGTAGCCTTCGGTGTTGCCTTTGGGCGGGCAGGTGAGTTTGGTGAGCCAGTTGCCGTCGAAATGCTCGCCGGCGATGGAGGTGGCGGGCAGAAGTATGAGCGCGCCAGCGAGAGTAACAAAAGTGACGAACCGTAGTTGCATCGGGGCCCTCCGTTATTTCATCAGCAGAACTCTCTTTCTCAGCGAATTGGCTGGAATTGTAGGCCGGTTTGCCGGAAATGCAAGTGCAGCCATGCGGGTAGCTGGTGGCTCGCTGGTCGACGACTCGGCCGACTTTTATTGAGGAGTGGCTGCTGGTGCGGCGGCGTCGGCAGGCGGCGCTCGAAGGTGAAGTCGCAGGGGCGGCTTTCGATGCCGAGGCCGGTATCGCGTTTGCCCGTGCCCTTGTCGCCGGCGAACTGGGCTTCGACGGTGTAGTGGTAATCCTCACCCTTGTGGGCGAAAAGGCCGTGGGCGTTGGCGCGGTTGGCGAGGATGCCGTTGACGTCGAGTTTGGCTTTGCCGTCGTCGCCGATTTTGCCGGTGATGGCTTCGTAGCCGGGCTCGCCGGCGGTGCCTTTTGCGCCGCTGATGCTGTTGCCGTCGATGGTGGCGGGAATCTGCCGGATGAGAGCTTCCATCTTGCCCTGGGCGGGGCAGTTCTGGGTGACCAGCCATTTGCCGTCGAACTTTTCGGCGGCGATGGAGGTTGCGGGCAGCAGGGCGAGCGCGGAAACGATGAGCGCAAACAGGAACGCGGGCAACGGCAGGGGTCGCATGTCGAGTCTCCGGTGAGTTGAGATTCCGGGCCTGAAGGCGGGGGAATTTGGTTGTAGCAGGGAAAGATGGTGTTGTAAACCAGTCACGGTTGGACCGCCCAGGCGAGGCCGTCAGGGTTTGGGCCGACGTCGATGTGGCCGACGATCGTGAGGCTCGCTAGGTCGATGACGGAGACGTCACCTTGCGCGCTGGCCGCATAGGCGCGACGGCCATCGGGCTCGATCTGGATTCCGCCGCCTCCGCCTTTGCCCAGCTCGATCCGCTTGACTTCCTTTTGTGTGGGCACGTCGAAGACGACCAGACTGGCGCCGGCGGAGACGAGGGCGAGCTTGCCGTCGGGCGTGAATTTGAGGCGGTTGGCGCCGCGGGCGTTGGCGGCGAGCGTGGCGGTGACCTTCTTTTGCGCGAGGTCGATGACGGAGACGGTGCCGTCCTGAGCGTTGGCGACCCAGGCCGCGGAGCCGTCGGGGAGAACGTCGAATCCTTCGGAGCCTCGGCCGACGGGGATGACGGTTTCATTCCAGTCGCCGCCGGGAGGAAGTGGGGGTGGTCCTGGCGGGCCATTCATGCCTGGCGGAGGGCCTTGGCCGGGCAGCGGACCTTGAGGAGCGCCGGGTGGGAAGCCGCCGGCGGGACCTTCGGTTTTTTCAAGGATGGTGACGGTGGCGGAGTTCACGTTGGTGGTGACGATCTTCTTTGCGCCGGGCAGGACGTAGAGCATGTGGGTGCGGTTCTGGCCGGTGCCCATGATCCAGTCGATTTTGGCTGTGGCGGGATCGTAGCTGCCGATGCATTTGGCGGCTTCGGCGGTGAACCAGACTTTGCCTTCGGTGAAGAACAGCCCGTGCGGTCCGCGAAGCGCGCCGAGGTCGATCACGGTAAGGGGCTTCTGGTGGACGAGATCGATGACGGTGATGGTGTGAAAGCGGCCGAAGCCGTAGTTGGAGACGTAGGCGGCGCGGCCGTCGGACGAGGCAACGACTTCATGGGGATCGTCGCCGACGGGAACGCGGGCGAGGACCTTCAGGTTGGTTGGGTCGACGATGGCGAGGGTGTGGTCCTGCTTGGAAAGAGCGAGCAGGGCCGAGGGCGGCGTGGCCTGGGCGGATGCGGTGAGCGCTGTGAGAAGCGCTGGGGCAACGCAGAGGAAGCGAAGGCGCATGAGGATCGACCTCGGGGATGATTGTATGGCGGGCGAAGGGGTGGTGTGGAGTGGCGGAGCGGCTTAGCGCACGACGCCCATGTTGTCGGCGGGCCAGTAGATGAAGGCAGCTTTGCCGTAGATGAGGTCGCGGTCGACGGGGCCGAAGTCGCGGGAGTCGGATGAGATGCTGCGGTGGTCGCCCATGACGAAGTACTGGCCCAGGGGGACGATCATCTCGGGCATGGAGCGGGTGTCGCGAAAGCGGCGGGGAACGTACTCTTCGTCGCGGGGCTCACCGTTGATCCAGACGCGGCCGTGATCGATGAAGATGGAGTCGCCGGGCAGGGCGATGACGCGCTTGATGTAGCTCTTTTCCGGATCGCGGGGGTAGTGGAAGACGACGACATCGCCACGGGAAATTTTTTCGAAGTGGAAGAAGAACTTGTCGATGAAGAGGCGGTCCTGGTCGCGCAGCTCAGGCTGCATGCTGGTGCCTTCGACACGCACCGGCTGGTAGAGCACGGTGACGATGATGAACGAGGCGACGGCAGAGATACCGATGTCGCGCGCCCACACGCGGAGGCGCGGGCTGAGGATGTCGCGGATCCAGAGACGGAGGCGGGGATGGAGCAGGGGCAAGAGTTCCTCGCTGAATTACTTTACCAATTTACGGAGCGCGGGCGGAGCGGGTTCGAAGGAAATCCGGGAAAAACGCGGCGCACGGAAATTGTGACAAATCGCCTGGCGATTTAGCTGCAGCCGAGGCTGCCGGTGGGGCAGAGAATCTGCTGGCGCGTGGGTTTGGGCAGAGGCTGTTGCTGGGCGGAGGCAGGGACGAGGCTGGTGGGTCCGTTGATGTTGGCTTCCTGCACCTGGAGCGGGCGCTGGAGAACCATTTCCACCTGGGTGCCGGAAGGGATGTTGACGTCGGCGCCGCGGGTGAAGAGGGCGACGATGCCGGCGGCGGCGAGGCCTGCGCCCGCGCCTTCGAGTCCGCCGGCGAGAGGATGGCCGGCCTGGAGCCCGCCGATGGAGCCGATGGTGGCGCCGGTGGGCACGGCGACCTTGGCGGTTTCGCCGGCGTTGTGGGCCTTGTTGCTGCCGCCATCCTGCTGGATGGTGCCTTCGTCGCCGTTGACCTTCTGGTGCTCGGAGCCGGGCAGAGCGTTGACGACGCCGGGAATCTCAACCACGGAGCCGTTGGGGAAGATCATGGAGGTGAAATGCATGTTGAGCTGGGCCTTCTGCGCGCCGATGCCGCGGCCGGGGCGAACGACGGAGTCGACCACTCCCTGAACGTAGACGCCGGAGGGGATGACAACGCGATTGCCGACGACCACCGGGAAGGTAGAAGACAGATAGACACCATCGCCGGGGCGCGCGCTCTTGGTGTTAACGGCGCTGCGCAGCTCAAGCAGGACCTTGGTTCCCGCGGGGACGAGGATGATGTTGGGCGGCAAGGCTGTCGGAGCGGGGGCAGGCGCGGCGGCAGAAGCCGTTTGTGTGGGCGCGGGTTGCGGAGTGGCCTGGGGCGCTGCGGCGGGCGATGAAGATTGGTCCGCGCTGGGCGTGGGGACGCTTTGCGGCGAAGTTTGCGCGGCGGCGATGGTTCCGGCAAGAAAAAGTGCCGCGAGGGTGAAACGAAGAGGAGTCATCGGCGGGCCTCCGCGAAACTTAGATCGCGAACCATAGTAATTGTGCCTGAAAAGGGGCAGTTATCCTTTTGTGCCATGTTAAGCCTGGTTCCGTCGCAGCAGGGTGAAATCTGGAGCCGGATAAGCGGAGTCGACGCTCTATTGGACCGCACAGACAGAGCGGGGGTGAGCCGACGGCTGAGGTTTGGCGGAGCCGACCGGATTAGTTCATGGGCGTGGCGTTGGCGGCGCTAAGGGTGATGCTGTTCGAGCCAGGATGGAGCTGGACGGGCTGCTCCCAGGCGAGGACCTGGTTGTTGATGCGGGCAGAGATCATGAGGTAATAGGTGCCGGCTGGGACGGCAGCAAAGGTGGCGCTGCCATTGGCATCGGCCCGGACCTGGGCAGCAGCGCTGGACTGGATTCCGGCCATGATCTTTTGGCAATCGGGTGTGCGGAGAGTGCAGGCGACGCCGAGGTACTGATGCGGCGTGGATCCGGCGGGAATGGCAACGCTGGAGGCGATGGTGCTGGAGAGGCTGGCGCGAAGCAGAACATAAGGATGCATGGCCAGAGGGTTGGGCTGGCCGGGCTGCGGCGCCAGGCCGGAGACGATGGAGAGGGTGGCGTTGGCCGGTCCGGCGGGACTGGAGGGGCTGCCGCCGGCCGTCATGGAACCGGGAGCGCTCGCGGCAGAGCCGCCATTCATGGGGATGGCTTTGGCCGGGGTGAGGACGGCGAGTTCGCAGGTGCGCTCGAAGGGCGTGAAGGTGAAGTCGCCATCGTCAGTCTGGCTGATGATGGTGCGGCCGTGGACCTGATAGGGGCCAGAGCCTGCGTCGATGGAGCCATCGGTGCGCCAGGTGAGAGTGAGGGGGTGGTCGGGCGCGTCGACTTTGATGATGCCGTGCCCTCCCTCGCTGCGAACCGTGTAGGGATAGGCGCGGGCGGAGTCGGGCCCGCAGCCGAGGATAACGGACTCCGGAAAGAATTCGGCACTGAAGCCGGTAGAGGCGGCGAAGAGACCTTTCATGCGGATGCCGGGCGGCGTGGGCGGACCCTTGTCGCCGCCGAAGGCGGTTTTGAGCAGGTTGGTCTCCATGGTCTCAACGCCGACCTTAGAACTGGTGGAGAGATTGAGTGCCGGACAGGTGGCGGTCTTGGGGGCGAAGGTGGTGTGTCCGCCTTCGGTGCCGAGGACGCGATTGCCGGCGGAATCGTAGAGGTTGCCGAACTGGTCTCTTTGTGTGGCGTTGGCGGGTGTGTCGTTGACGTAGCCGCGCGGCGACCACGCCATTGATGGTGACGGGTCCGGGTCCGGTGATGGCGCCGTCAGGATGGACGGTGAGGACCAGGGGTTTGGGCGTGGTGTCGATGATGAGGGCGGTGCGGTCGGGCTCGAATTTGATGGTGTAGTGCTGCTGGTTGGGCGAGAGGAAGGCGCAGTTGACGAGCACGCCGTCGGTGACGAAATCGAGACGCCAGTGGCCGGCGCCTTCAAAGACTCCGGCCATCACGGGGCCGGGTCCTGACGGCTTGTCGAGGCCGGGAATGCCGCCGACGCTCGAGGCGACGCTTGAAATCATGTTGGTGAACATGCCCATCAGGGAATTGCCGGTGCAGGAGGCGGCGAGGCGGCCGGAGGTGATGCAGCGATTCATCTCGCGCTGCTCAGGGCTCATGGTTTGGGTGTTGACGCTGACGGGCTGGCCGGGAGCAGAGCCGGCGCTCGAAGGTGGTGGCTGGGGCGGATTGGCGCGCGCGACAGCGGCGTTGTAGAGCTCCTGCTGCTTTTTCTGGAAGGCCTGGGCGTCGGCGAGCTGTTTCGCGCTGGGCTGCTGGCAGGTGGGCAGCAGCTTCCTGAGCGCGGCGCGAGTCATGTAGGTGTAGGTGTTGAGGCCGGTCGGTGTCAGGTGGTCAGGGTGCGCCACCATGCAGTTGGAGGTGTCGGACGTGTCGCGGATGTTGCAGTTCTCGACGTAGATGTGCTCGCCGCTGCAGATATAGGTGACGCCGATGGGGATGTCCTGAGCGAGGGCATGAACGGCGGAGGCGAGGAGGAAAGCGCAAAGAGGAGAGGCAAAGGCGAGGGCGCTGCGGCGCGGGTTCATCCCTGGGAACCTCCGGATGGGACTGGGGGCCTGGGGTGGGGAGGCTTGATGGTAGTACGGGCCCGCTGTGGAGGGCAAGAATGGAGTGCGCTTAATGCGTGCTGGCGTTGTCAACCGAAACAGCAACGCAGTCTTCGTGGTCCTGATCGGCGTTGTGGCGGCAGTTTTCGATGGCCTTGCGTTTGGCGTCGTCGGTGGTCATTTGCGCGACGGCGAATCCCCAGTGGTGCGGTGAGACGGCGAAAGCCTTGTGGGGTCCGAGGAGGAGGTATTTTTTGAAGGCGCGCTGGCCGTTTTCGCTGAGGCCCGGCGGTGGAGGGATCGGGGGCGGCTGAATCTCGGGCAATGGGGCAGGCAGCGGGTTGAGTTGATGCGCGGTGAGGAAGGCATCGACCGTGTCGGACCAGGCCTCGACGTGGCGGAAGAGGGAGTGGCCGTCGTCGCCGATGGCAGGGGCGAGGACGAACTGGTCGTTGCCGCCCTGGGAGCGGAACGCTTCGTCGAATTGCTGGGCGAGCTCGGGCCAGAAATATTTGTCGTTCTGCGCGTAGAGCCAGAGCATGGGAACGCGGGAGTGCTTGCCGAAATTTCGGTAGGTGTGGACGAGGTCGCCGGGGTTGCAGACGTCGTGATCGGCGCGTGATCCGCGGCCACCGGCGAAGTTGATGCCGGCGACAAGGCCAGGCGGGTCCAGCGAGGTGAGCGCGACGGTGGCGAGGCCGCCGGTAGAAACGCCGACGGCGATGCCATGATCGGGATCGACGATGGGCAGCGCGCGGGCGTAATTCATGGCGACGCGGAGGTCGTCGGCGGAGTATTCGGCGGAGGACTGATAGTCGGTGGTTGGGCAGTGGCCGGCGTGACGTCCGTCCTGTTCGCCGCCAGATCTTCCATAGCCTCGGCGAACAACGACGAGGACGACGAATCCGCGGCGAGCGAACCACTGCGCCTGGGGAAGAAAGGCCCAGGGCGTGACCTCAGCGTGTTCTTCCGGTTTGCGCGACGAACCGTGGGTCATGACCACAAACGGATGGCGGCCGGGCAGGTCGGCGTAAACGAGTGTTGCGTCGAGGCCGTTGGGTGATGCCTGAGTCCAGGGAATGAAGAAGCTCGCGCTCGACGTAGTGCGGCGCGGGGGCGGGAGTCTGCGCGTGCAGAAGGAGGCCGGTGTAGAGGAGCGTCAACGCGCAGCAGAATCGCACAGAAGCACTGTACAACGCGGGGCGTCGTCCAGAGTTGTTTCCGGGGCGCCCGGGTCAGGCAGCGTTGTCGCGGATTTCCGGGACAGTTTCGGCAGCAGCTTCGTTGCTGGCCAGGATGGTGATGATCTGGGTGAAGGGGATGAAAAACGCGGAGGTCGTCGCCGGCTTGACGTGGTACTGGTCGGCGATGCGGTTGGCAGCCTCTTCGCTTTCGATCCAGATGCCGGCGGTCTCAACGCCGACGAGGGTGACGGTTTCGAGCTTCTGATCTTTGGCTCCGTAGTCGAGGAGCTTGGGGCCGAGGACGACGATCTTGCGGCGGATGAGTTTGGCCAGCTGCATTTCCATGCTGTATCGAGACGCGCGCAGGTGCGATGGAGTTGGCTCCCGCCGATGCTGCCACTTGATGCTGAAATGCGTGTCGCGCCGTGACACGGCGTGTCTGACACGACACGCAGCGTTGGTGGGTCGGACGCAGTAAATCCATTGTTTTCTGCGTGGTCGGCAGTGGCGGCGCGAGTGCATTGCATCGCGGGCACAAGCGAGCAAGTGAGGCGCGCGATGAACGATCTGAAGAAAACATGGATTTCCATTGAGCTGCCTGGTTCTCTCTGTTGTATCCGCCCGCCGGTCAGACAATAACGCAGAACGGCGTCAAATTGGCACCGGCGTCCGACGTGGTTCGCGGTAGATGCCACCCGCCCAGTGACGAGGGTGATCGTGGTGAGCCTCGAAGACCGGCGGCTGGCGCTGGTGGAAGACGGCGCGGTGAAGAAGGTGTACCGGGTGGCGGTGGGCCGCGAGTCGAGCCCAAGCCCCACCGGGACGTTCATCGTCACCGGCCGGGTAGAGAACCCCACCTATTACCACGACGGCAAAGTGATTCCGCCGGGGCCGGGCAATCCGGTGGGCACGCGGTGGATGGGGCTGAGCCAGAAGGGGTACGGCATTCACGGGACCAATAAGCCGCGGTCGATCGGGAAGGCGGCTTCGCACGGATGCATCCGGATGCGGCAGCGGGATCTGGAAGAACTGTTCGACGTGGTGCGGGCCGGTGACACGGTGGAGATCGTGGGCGAGAGGGACGAGCAGACGGTGGCGATCTTCGGCGAGCGCCGGTGGATGCCGGGCAGTGGTGGGCAGCGTTCGACCCAGGCGGTGGTGGCGCAGTCGTGCGTCAGACGCGGCAGCAGCGGGACAGAGCGCGGGCGATGAAGCCGCGGCGATTGCGCCAGCGAGTGAGTAGGAGAAGGGAGCATCGCTATGGAACTGTTTGCGGAGGCATTGAGTGTGGTGGGGGCGATGCTGCTGAGCGTTTCGTGCGGGCTGCTGCTGGAGGAGTTGCTGTTCGGAGGCCTGGTCCGGTTGTTTTTCGCTCGGCAACGCGTGACCGGGGTCAGGACAGAGCAGAAGGAATAAGGAAGGGAACGGGAGGGAAGAAATGCTTGCGCTGAAAGATGTGCTGATTGTCGCGGGAGTGGTATTGCTGGCGACCGCAGTTGTGATCACGCTGTACGACCTGTGGAAAGTGCTGGACTACCCACGGAAGCTGGCTCGGATTGCAGCGAATGGGGAACCAGCGACGGATACGCCGGAAGAGCCGGGGCCAGTGCGGTGGCAGACCGCCATTGCACTGGCTGTGGCGGCATGTCTGCCATGGCTGATCGCCGACAGCATCGCTGTGATCCCGGCGGGAATGGGCGGGGTCCGAGTGAGCCAGATGCGTGGAACGCTGCCGGGGACGCTGTATCCAGGGGCGCATTTCGTCACGCCGCTGGTGGAGAACGTGGAGATGTTCGATCTGCGTGACAAGCTCTTTACTGCCGGTGTCGTCAGGTGGACCTTTCAGGCAGGCGCGTCTTCGACGAAAAAGGCAGCCATGGATGAGCAGCCGCTCGATGTGCAGTCGAAGGAAGGGCTGGACATCGGCCTTGCCATCACGGTGCGGTACCGGCTCGATCCGCGCAGGCTCGACTACATCGAGAGCCATCTGCCGCAGCCGGTGGATTCGCAGATGGTGCCGGCGGTGGTGGCGAGCGCGTGGCGGGATCTGGCGCCGCAATACACGGTTCGGGAGATCTTCAGCGCGAAACGAGAGGAGGTGCGCAACGAGGCGGCGGCCACCATCACGAAGAAGCTGGGTGCGGACGGAATCCTTGTCGAGGAAGTGATGCTCCGCAACATCCAGCTGCCGCCGGAGTATGCGAAGGGACTCGAGGATTTGCTGCTGAAGGAGCAGCAGGACGACCAGATGGCGGTGCAGACCGACATCCAGCAGAAGCAGGTGCGAATTGCTGAGTTGCAGGCCGAGGCCGACGCGGCGCAGAAAGTGAAGGAGGCCGAAGGCGACGCACAGTCGAAGGTGGTGGAGGCCAAGGGCGAGTCCGACGCCATGCAGTACACGCTGCCGCTGAAGCAGAAGCAGATTGAGCAGTCGAAGCTGGAGGCGGAGGCGCATAAGGAGGCGACGATCGAGAACGCCGACGCCGAGGCGCAAGCCAAGGTGATCGACAGTAAGGCGGAGGTGACACGGCGGAATCTGCTGGCGGACGCGGAGGCGAATCGGATTCGCGTGACGGCGGCGGCAGACGCCGAGCGGATGCAGAGCGAGGCGAAGCTGCTGAACCAGTCGCCGCTGCTGATCAACAAGATCATCGCAGAGCGCTTGTCGGACAAAATCCAGATGGTGATGGTGCCGTCGGACGGGAAGTTTTTCTTCGCCAACGATGTGTTCAAAGGCATCGCCGGCAGGCCGACGCGCCTTCGGCGCAAAACCAGGAACGGGGAGATACGCCCAGTCTGCTTTCCGGGACAAACGAATGCACGGAAGGGCAGCAGTAGACGTTGACCCGCTTCCTCGGTTCGTCAGGACGGGCTCGGGAGGAAGCAGGCTGATCCACCTCGGTTGTCAAATCATGGCAGCCGAGGTGGACTTTCGTGGGAGGAAAGACGATGCAGAGCGCAGGATATAATCCGCGGCAGCGAATCATGAACAGAGGGTTGTGGGGAGTTGCGCTCGTGTCGCTGCTGTGCTGGGCTTCCGGCGGCCATGCGGCGAACTGGGAACAGCCGGCGAGCGAGCTGGCCAAGCAGATTGCGGCCTCACGGGGCCGGGACCGGCGAGGCTGACGATTCGCAATGAATCGAGTCTGGCAGCGGCGGAAGTTCCACAGATACGGCGTCTGCTGGAGCGCGACCTGCGCGGGTTTGGCGTTGTGGCAGGTGAAAATGACAGCGCGACGCTGATCCGGGTGACTCTCTCCGAGAATCTGCAGGGCGGTTTGTGGGTTGCTGAAGTAGTTGAGGGCACCGAGACGCGGGTGACGATGTTGCAGGTGACGCTGGGTGCTGCGGCCACAACCAGCGGTGGCGCAAGTCTGACGCTGCGTCGGACATTCGTGATCGCGGAGACGGACCCGGTGCTGGATGCGCAGTTGTTTTCGGTGGGCACTCTGCAGCGGCTGGTGGTGCTGGAGCCGGAGCGGATTCTTACTTATGTAAGGAATGCCGCGCCCCTGGCCATGGTGGGGAGCGGGGCGACGACCTGGGTGTGGATCAGCAGTTCGCGATCGCCCATAGCCGGCCCTATCCGCGCGACGCGCGGGGAAAGCTGGTGGCGGGGCAGGATCATCTGTTTGATGCGTTTCTGCCGGGTGTGGAGTGCAGCGGGACCAGCACGGGTGCGCAGATTGCGGTGGCGTGTGGGACAGCGACGATCCGTGGCCGGTGGGCGGGTGATGCCGGACGTTGCGATCGGGAGCCGGGCAGCGAGCTTTCTACAATGCGATGCGGAACTACTACACCGGCGTTCTGGCCCCGGGATTCGGGATGGAGTTGCCGCCGTTCTACGATGCGTCCGACCTTGCGCGTCCGACAGGAACGGGGATGTTGCTGAATACCGTCGACGGCAGAGTGATGCTGATCGAAAACAACACGCTGAAGACGGTCAACGCGGCGAATGACTGGGGAAGCGACTTTGCGGTGATCCGGTCGGAGTGCGGGACCGGCGTACAGGTGCTGGTGTCTGGTACCGGAGCTGCCACAACGGAGGACAGTCTGCGCGCCTATGAGATTGCGGGCCGTGAGGCGGTTGCCGTAAGCGCGCCGTTGCCAGTGGAGGGTACTGTGATGGCGATCCACGCCGATCGACGAACGATGCGATCAAGCGCGACGGTCATCGTGCGGCGGGATGCGCCAGTGCGCTACGAGGTGTGGGATGTGCTCGGCACTTTGTAATTAGCGTGGCGCTCGCGTGTCTGACATTGTCTGCCATGGGTCGGACGCGTCCGCATTACGGCGGAGCACTGCGGATCGAAACCGCAGGCGACGCGTGGCAGATGCCGGATGGATTGGCGCGACAGCTGGTCCTGGATACGCTGACCAGCGAGGCCGAGCAGGCGGTGCGCAGCCGGCGCTGGCGGTGCGGTGGGAGTCGCAGAACGCGGATCACCGGTGGGAGTTCTGGATCCGGCCGGGAGTTCGCTTCCAGGATGGAGACCCCCTGACGTCGGACGCGATAGCGACGGCTCTGCAAGCGATGTGCGCGCGGCCGGCGGCGGGCATGGGAGCGTGTCCCTGGAGGGCGGTGCACGGTGTAGGACCGTCGGTGGTGTTCATCAGTGACTCGCCGCTGCCGGATTTGCCGGAGTTGCTGGCGCAGACGGAGTTTGCCATCGGGAAAAAAGATGCGACGGGGCGGTGATCGGGACGGGGCCGTTCCGGGTGACGGGCTACGCAAATGGCGCACTGAACTGGCGGCAAATGATGATTGCTGGTCGGGGCGGCCGTTTGTGGATGGGGTAGAATTGCGGACGCGATCGGGCGATTCGGGATCAGTGGCTGGACCTGAGCGTCGGAAAGACGGACATCGTCGAGGTTCCACCGGAGTCTGCTGCGGCAGGCGCAGCAACAACATCTGAATGTGATGGAGTCGCGCCCGGTGGACCTTGCTGGCGCTGACGATTGCGCCGGAGGGTTGGTTCGCGAGCCGGGAGATGCGGCAGGCAGCGGCGCTGACGGTGGACCGCACAGCGCTTTACAGCGTGATTTTTCAGAAGCAGGGCGAGGTGTCAGCGAGCCTGCTGCCGCAGGAATTGAGTGGATATGCGTTTCTGTTTTCTACCGGACCGCGATCTGGACCGCGCGCGAGCACTGCGAGGAGGGGCAACGCATCGCGGTTTTAATGCGTGTGGACGACACCAGCGGGGCTGATGCGAGCGCGACCATGCAGTTGGCGGCGGCGCGGCTGGCGCTCAACCTGCACGAAGCCGGCTTTAATGTGCAGGTGGCGGCAGCGGGGTCGCGGCAGACACCGGCGCTGATACTGAGACGGGTACATCTGGAGGCAATGGCCTCCGCAGCCGGCGCTGGACGAGATGCTGGCGCGTTCGGGCAGAATGGAAGCGTGACCGGCACAGATGCGGCGCGTTGTGGCAGGAGGAGCGGGGGTTCTGGACAATGAGACGGTAGTGCCGCTGATGTGGCTGCCGCGGGCATGGGCGGTAGGTGAACGGGTGCGCGACCTGCGCCTTTTGTCAGACGGGACGCCGGATTTGTCTGACGCGTCGCTGGAGGGCGCTGAAGTGACCCTGCGGCAGAAGATGCTGCTGATGCTGGCGCTGACGGTGATGGGCGTGGTGGCGGCGCTGGGGTGGACAGGATCGGTGCGGGTTCGACACGTCTTTGAAGCGATGGACCGGCAGCAGACGGACATGCTGGTGGGGCAGTTCCAGCGCGAGTTCAACCAGCGGGCGAGTGACACAGCGGCGACGATGGACCGCATGGCAGCGAGCGATGTGCTGCGGCGGATCGCCTTTGAGCTGAACAATGGCGGGGATACTGCGCCGTATCTGACGGTAGCGCTGCCGCTGGCGCAGGAGTATCGGCTGGATTATCTGGAGCTGGTGGCGCACGACGGCAGCATTATCTCGTCGCTGCAATGGACAGCGCGGTTTGGATACAAGGAGCCGGCGATTGCAGCAGTGGGGAAGCCCGCGTTCCTGAAGCAGGAGGATTTGCCGGACGGCACTTCGCAGATTGGGCTGTTTGCGACGCGCGCGGTGAACGGGGTCCGATCCGCCGCTGTACCTGGTGGGTGGAAGGCAGCTCGATGCGGGGTTCCTGAAAGATTTTTCCGTGCCGGCCGGGACCGCAGGTGCTGATCTACCGCAATGTCTCAGGGCCATTTGACGCGCACAATTTTGCGGGCGCGACGCAGGGTCTGGGATTCGGCAGCCCATTACCAGGCGTTGGTGGACGATGCGCGGACGAACGGCAACAATGCAGAGGGCGTGGTGTATCTGACCAGCCGGCGCGAAGACAGCATGAGCGTGACGGCGATTCCGCTGAAGGCGATGGATGGCAATGTGCTGGCCGTGCTGGTGGTGGCGAATTCGCGGCGCAGCATGGTGGAGGTGCAGCAGCACATTCGCGATATTGCCTATGGGATCGCGGGGCTGGGGATCATCTTTGCGGTACTGGCGAGCCTGTGGATTGCGGCGCGGATTTCGCGGCCGATCGAAGAACTGGCGCGGGCCGCGGGTCAGGTGGCGGCCGGAGACTGGGACACGCGCGTCGACATTCGTTCGCTCGACGAAGTAGGCGACCTGGCGCGCAGCTTCAACAACATGACGCGGCAGCTGGCGGAACAGCGAGACCGGCTGCTGCAGGCCGAGCGCGTTGCGGCGTGGCGGGAACTGGCGCGGCGGCTGGCGCACGAACTGAAGAATCCGCTGATGCCGCTGCAGATCACCGTGGAAAACATGGTGCGCGCGAAGAAGCTGCCGAAGAAGCAATTCGATGAAGTCTTCAAAGAGAGCACGGCGACGCTGGAAGCGGAGATCGAGAACCTGAAGACGATTGTCGGACGCTTCAGCGACTTCTCGAAACTGCCGAAGCCGCAGGTGGTGGAGATGGACGCGCGCGAGGCGGTGCGGCGAGTGGTGAAGCTGTACGGCCCGGCACTGGAAGAGAAGCACATTGAGTTGGGGACATCGATCAGCGCGGAGCCGTTGCCGATCATGGGCGATTCGGAGCTGCTGCACCGCGCGCTTTCCAACCTGGTGCTGAATGCGATGGACGCGATGCCGGAGGGGGGAACGCTGACCGTCTCGGCGGTGCGCGGCGAAGGAGATGGCGCGGATTTCCGTGTCAGACACCGGCGCCGGTTTGACACCGGAGGAGTGCGAGCGGCTGTTCACTCCTTATTACACGACCAAGCACGCACGGCACGGGGCTGGGGCTGGCCATTGTGCAGTCGGTGGTGGCGGATCATAACGGAACGATCGCCGTGGAGAGCGTGGAGGGCGGCGGCGCGCGATTTGTGATCGGGCTGCCGACTCGTGGAGAACGGGCAAGAGATGACGAAGGCAGACATTCTGATTGTCGATGACGAAGCGAACACGCTGGCGTCGCTGGCGCGCGCGTTCCGGCTGGCTGGGCACGAGGCCACGGTGTGCGACAACGCGGCGAAGGCGCTGGAGCTGGCGAAGTCGCGGCCCTTCGATCTGATTTTGTCTGACGTGGTGATGCCGGGGCGTGACGGTTTGGCACTGCTGGCGGACCTGAAGTCAAACGGCGTGACCGCGCCGGTGGTGATGATGTCCGGCCAGGCGCACATCGAGATGGCGGTGAAGGCGACGCGGCTGGGCGCGCTGGATTTTCTGGAGAAGCCGCTCTCGACCGACAAGCTGCTGCTGACGGTTGAGAATGCGCTTCGGCTGAAGCGGCTGGAGACGGAGAATTCTCGAACTGCGGCGGCGCGTGGGCAAGCACGAGCTGGTGTGGGCGGGCGAGGCCATGCGGCGGGTGATGGCGCAGATCGATCGCGTGGCCGCCAGCGAATCGCGCGTATGCATTTACGGCGAAACGGGGACGGGCAAAGAATTGGTGGCGCGGACGCTGCATGAGAAAAGCGCGCGGGCGGCGGGGCCGTTTGTGACGCTGAACTGCGCGGCGATACCGGCGGAGCTGATCGAGAGCGAGCTGTTCGGACACGAAAAGGGATCGTTTACCGGAGCGGCGCAGCGGCACATTGGGAAATTCGAGCAGGCGCATCACGGGACGCTGTTCCTCGACGAGATTGGCGACATGCCGCTGGCGATGCAAACGCAGGTTGCTGCGTGTGCTGGAGGAGTCGGAGGTTGAACGGATCGGCGGTGACAAGCCGGTAGCGGTGGATGTGCGCGTGGTCGTGGCGACACATCGCAACCTTGAAGAAATGGTGGAGGCGGGGAGCTTCCGGCGGGATTTGTATCACCGGGTGGTGGTTTTTCCGATCTCGCTGCCGCCGCTGCGGGCGCGCAAAGAGGATATTCCGGCGCTGGTGGAGTATTTTGCGCGGCAGGTTTGCGCGCAAAACGGATGGAAGCCGGTGACTGTTTACGCCTGAAGCTGTGGCGCGATCTGCAACATTACGCGTGGCCGGGAAATATCCGCGAGCTGCGCAATGTGGTGGAGCGGTTGCTGCTGCTGGCGGGCGAGAGAGTGGATGCGGGGATGGTGGCGGATGCGCTCCCGCACGCGGGAACGTCCGATTGCGGGCTGCTCGGATTCAGACTTCCGGCGATCCGGGTTCAGGTCCGCTGGCGCAGCGGGTGGCGGAGTTCGAGCGAGCAACGCTGCTAGCCGAACTGGAACGCAGCGGAGGACACGTGACGAACGCGGCGAAGGCGCTGGGCCTGGAGCGCAGCCACTTCTATAAAAAGTGCCAGCAGTTGGGGATCGATGTGAAGGCGGAGCGGAGCTAGATACCGAATGCGGCGCACTTCGGTCATCTGTTGCACTTAACCATTAAAACTTAGGCTGAAACCACCTTCTTTCAGAGTGCGAAGGCGGCAGCGCTGCAATTGGTCCGGAAGATCGGGCCAACGGTCCGCGGGCCGCGTTAACGACCTGCGGGCCGTTACCAATGAAAGGAGGTGAGGCCCTTGGATGAGAAATCATCCCGTATGCGGTTGCAGATCACACTGGCCGTCGACTGGCGGCTAGTACTGGCAATCGTGACGTTGGTACTCCTGCTGCTGATTAGGTAGCAAAACCTTCCGGGAGGGTCGCATCCTTCCGGAAGCAAGCTCTAGTTTAGCAAATCGGCGAGAAGCCGGATGCCCAGTTGATGTCCCGATTCGGGACATAGTTTTAGTGCACGCCAGCGGCTAGCAGAGTGGTGCTGGCGCGGCGGCGATGGGCGATCATGCGTGGCGGACGGACGCGGTGCAGGCCATCGGGCGAGTAGCTGCGATACACGGTGATGTGGAAGCAGGACTGGTAGAACTCCTCTTCCACATCGATCTTGCCGGCAGTTTGCAAAGGCAGCAGCCAGGCGCGCATCCAGGAAAGCTCAGAAAGAGACATGTCCTTCTTGCCGATGTCGACGGCGGCGCCGGTGAGATGCGGGGAGGCGATGTCGCCCTCGGCAGGAGCAGCATTGCCGTTCACGGCCAGAGCGAGCGCTGGAACTCGACGGTGCGGACGGCGGAGTTGACCTGCAATGTCGCGATGGAAGCGCGCGGAGTGCGAGCGGGCGAGATCGGCGAGGAAGCGGGCGGTCCAGGGACGGCAGTAGCGGCGGTTTGCGGGCAGGTCAGGATTGACGCGAAACGAGATAGCTCACCGGGACGGGGACGATGGCGCGGTCGGCTTCGAGCTGGTCGAGCTGCGCATCGTCTTCGATGCGGACCAGCCCCTCGGCTTCATCACGCTGGTTCTGGCGCTCGAGCGACGCGAGGGAGCCACGCAGCGGCGGGCGAAATGGATGCGACGGAGAGGCTGGATGCCGGCGTTGGTTGTACCGGTTG
Organism: uncultured Acidobacteriaceae bacterium; assembly: GCA_963788905.1. Classification (GTDB taxonomy): domain Bacteria; phylum Acidobacteriota; class Terriglobia; order Terriglobales; family Acidobacteriaceae; genus Palsa-343. Next base: position 105,916 of record CAWBIO010000003.1, on the reverse strand, counting down.
GGTAGCGAGATGGGTGCGGCGAGTGCGCAGCGGAAGGGCTGGAGCAGCACGGCCGTCAGCGGGCCGCCGGCTGGCGCCGGTTGCCACGGGCGCGGCCGAGGGCACGCTTGCCAACCGGGGCGGGCGATCTGTGACAGGGAACCGCGGCGGGCGTGGCGAGGACGGTATGCGATGCGTGGCCTGCGATGCGGCCGCACGGTGCAGCGGCGCGTGCGCGACGTTCCCGTAGCGGTGTATGTTCCGGCACGATGCCGGAACCGAGCTCTGGCCAAGAAGGAGCGGCCGGTAATGCCAGGCCGAGCAGCCGGCAGCGAGGACGAGGGAGAGACGAATGCGCATCCGTGGTCCAGTGAAGGACAGGGGTTGTCGAATTAAGAGCAATATCAGAGTACCTGACCCGGGACAAAGAGGAAAGTAGCGGGAAAAGGTACCAAAAGAAAAGGAAGCCGGCTGCGGGGCGAGCTCTCGCGGGAGACTACTTCGGCATGGGGATTTTCATTCAGGTTTGCCAGCCGCAGGGAGTACAATTCCTGGACATCACAAAAAGTCAGTTAGACAAGACGAGAATTTTCCGGGAGGATTTCCATGGCTGATGCTGTTGCTCAACCCGACGCGTCTGCAGCGCCGCTGAGTGAGATTGCGCGGGTCATCGATACGTTTTCCGCCCCTTCGAAAACATTTACCGATGTGAAGCGGAGCGCGAGCTGGTGGCTGCCGTTTCTCATCGGGGCCGTGGTCACGATCGTCACTGGGGCTTGTCATTCAGCAGAAGATCGGCTGGGATAAGACCTATCAGAACGTCCTGAAGCAAAGTCCGGCGCAGCAACAGCGGATCGAAGGCCTGCCGGCCGATCAGCAGGCCCGGGCGATCCAGATGGGCTCCAACATCACGAAATATACTTTCTGGGTGTCGCCGGTGCTGGGCCTGATCATTGCGGTGATCGTGGCAGCGGTGCTGATGGCGACGGTGAATTTCGGCTTTGGGGGTACATCGAAATTCGGGCAGATGATGGCGATGTGGATGTACGCGACACTCCCGTGGGCCATACAGGGCTCCTGGGGATTGTGACGACGTGGTTCGTGGACCCGGATTCGTTTAACCTGAAGAATTTTGTGGGAACGAATCTCGGGTACTACATGCCTCCGGACTGGCCGAAGACGCTTATCGCGCTGGGCACGGGCATCGACATCTTCACCATCTGGGCGCTGATCATCATGACCATCGGCTGTGCGGTCGTCGGCAACATCAAGAAGGGCCAAGCCGCGATTGTAGTGTGGGGATGGTGGATCGTTACGCTGATTCTGAAGGTCGTTGGCTGCAATGTTCTCGTAAAGCAGCTAAGAGGCGATTAGTCTAAAAACCGGTCCGCTAAAAAAGCGGTCAGTTAAAGGCAAAAGCAAAAGGCCCGCCGGGAATTGGCGGGCCTTGTTGTGTGTTCTGACGTTGCACTTTGGGGGTTCAAACGCCGAAGGCGATTCGCCGTCCGCTCAGGACCTATTCCTCTTCCTCTTCACCTGTCGGCTTCTTCGCGTTGGCGACGATTTTGTCCGCGATGAGCTGCGGGACGATGTCGTAGTGATTCATCTCCATGTGGAAGCTGCCGCGGCCCTGGGTCATGGCGGTGAGGGTCTGGCCGTAGGTCAGCATTTCCGCCATGGGCACTTCGGCGCGGATGATGGTGTTGGCGCCGAGGCCGTCCATGCCCTGCACGCGGCCGCGGCGCTGGTTGAGGTCGCCCATGAGCGCGCCGGCGAACTCCTGCGGGGCCTCGATTTCGACGCTCATGATGGGCTCGAGCAGCGTGGGCTTGGCCTGTTCCATGCATTTGCGGAAGGCGATGCGCCCGGCCATCTTGAAGGAGAGCTCGTTGGAGTCGACGTCGTGATAGCTGCCGTCGTAGAGGATCACCTTGAAGTCGACGACGGGGAAGCCGGCGAGGAATCCGCGCGCGGCTGATTCCTGGATGCCCTTTTCAACGGCAGGGATGAAGTTGCGGGGGATGGCGCCGCCGAAGACGTCATTGACGAACTCGAATCCGCCGCCGCGAGCCAGAGGCTCCATCTTGATTTTGCAGTCACCGTACTGGCCGTGACCGCCAGTTTGTTTTTTGTGGCGTCCCTGGGCGTCGGCGCGGCCGCGGATGGTTTCGCGATAGGGCACGCGCGGGGCTTTGAGCGTGACCTCGGTGTGATAGCGCTTGCGCAGCTTGCTGACCAGGGCCTCGATGTGGGGCTGGCCGGCGCCGGCGATGAGGAACTCGTTGGTCTGCGCGTCGCGGAAGAAGCGAACCATGAGGTCCTCTTCCATCAGCTTGTGGACGGCGGGAGCGAGCTTATCCTCGTCGGCACGGGATTTAGGTTCGATGGCCCAGGTCATCGCCGGCTCGGGCATAGAGACCGGCTCGAAGAAAATCTCGGCGTTCTTGTCGCCGAGCGTATCGCCAGTGAGCGTCTCGCGGAGCTTGGCGACGGCTCCCAGATCGCCGGCATGAAGTTCGCCCACGGCGACTGCGTTGCGGCCCTGCATGACGGAAAGGTGCGAGAACTTCTCAGTGGTGCGGCGGGAGTAATTGGTCGCTGTAGCGTCGTTTTTTAGAACGCCGGAGAAGACCTTGAAGAAGCTGATGCGGCCGGCGAAGGGGTCGGTCATGGTCTTGAAGACGTAGAGCGACAGCGGCTCGGAGTCGGCCACCTTGCGCATGACGATTTCCGGTGACTGCTCAGCGCTGCCTGGCTACGGCGGCCTGGCCATTGACGGTCGCGACAGCGTGCAGCGCCGCACGGGCTGCAACTGGCTCACGCTCGATGGGCGCAGGAGCGTAGACCTTGAGGAAGTCGAGAAGATGATCCGTGGCCGACGTTGCCCAGGCCGCTGGCATAAAGGACAGGGAAGATGCGGTCTTCGCGGATAGCCTCATGCAGCGCGCTGATCAAATGCTGCTCGGGGATCGTTCCCTCGCGGAAGTATTCTTCCATCAGCTCGTCTTTACCTTCGGCGACCAGCTCGACCAGGGTTTCGTGCGCGCGCTGAGCGGGCTCTTTGAAAGACGCGGGAATTTCGCCGATTTTGCCGTGGCCATCGCCGCCGAGCGTGTAGAAGAACGCTTCCATGGTGACCAGGTCGACGACGCCTTCAAAACCTTTGCCGTCCACGATGGGCAACTGGACGGGGATGCACGGCCGGCCGAAGCGCTCGGTGAGGCCGTCGAGGTGCATTCGACGGAGGCGGCGGCGCGCTGGTGATCCATCTGGTTGATCACCATGGCGCGGGGCAGATTGAATTCCTCGGCGTATTTCCAGACTCGCTCGGTCATGGGCTCGACACCGGTGACGGCATTCACGGTCACGAGGGCGGCCTCGACGGGGGCCATGGCGCAGCGGGCTTCGTGGACGAACATATGGAAGCCGGGCGTGTCGACCAGGTTGACCTTGACGCCGTTCCATTCGGCGAAGGCCAGGGCGTTCTGCATGGTGGTGGCGCGGGCCACGTCTTCTTCGTCGTAGGCGGTGACGGCCGATCCGTCTTCGACGCGGCCGAGGGTGGGCGTCATTTTGGCGGCATGCAGCAAAGCGGAGACGAGCGTGGTCTTGCCGCTGTGCGCATGCCCCACTACAGCTACGTTGCGGATCTCACTTCCCTGGTAGGTTTTCATGGATTGCTCCTTATATAGAGGCCGGCGGCGCGTTGCTGCGGGGCCGCGAAAAACAGGCAAGTAGAATCAATTGCCGGCCGGGACTGTGATGGTGGATACAAACTTGCGATATGCAGGGATTTCGGGAAGGCGTCGTGAGGGCGTCTGCAACGGGGCGGGATGATGGCCGGCACGCGGTGGATGCGTGCCGGGCTTCGGCCTTCTTCCGGCATACGAAGACGATCCAGATGAGACGGGGATTTCGGAACTTTGTTATCCCGGCGTTCACAGGAACAGGGATGGTAGCACAGCGGAGGTGGGGGTGTCGGCGGCGGCGTATCCTGAGCAGTGATACGGTTCCTCGACTATCTGGGGGCTGGTGTGGCGCTTGCGGCGCTGCTCTATCTGCGGTATCGGGTGCTGGTATGGCAAGAGAGCCGACGCGAGCATAAAGCGGGGATCAAACGCTGTCCGGCGGCCGGTAGCGCTGATCGGTGGGCCCGTTGGAACAAAGCGCGTTGTCACGGTGTCTCTGGAACTGACGTCCTACTATGGAAGGCAAGGGAAGGCGCCCGGCAGGGACAGCGCATCCCATAAGAAAGTGAGCCGCAATTTCAACTGGATTTGGTATCTGGGAGCGGCGGTCTGGTTCCTGAACGCCGCGCTGGCGATGCGCCATGGCAATTTGCGGATGGGGCTGGCGAACGCAGGGATATCCCTGGTTTTTCTGATTGCGGGAATTTACTTTGGGCGGCAGGCGAAGCGGCAGGCGCGACGGGGGAATGGTAGGAGGCCGCTGGAGTAAGGGCGGCCAGCGAGGCGCGAGCGGTTGCTTCTTGCGGAACTACCCCGGATTTCCCTGATTCGAGTCACCCTGCCACTGGACATCCAGCTGAGGCATTCCAGCAACGTCCAGTCGAGCGTAGCAATAGCGATCGGCGTTTCTGCCGCCGGGAAGGATATTGGCTCCTCGCTGGATGCCCTCGAGCCAGAAGCCAAGCTTTTCAGCAATCCGCTGGCTGGCCACATTGCCGGCTGAGTGCGTGAGCCCAACCCGCCGCATTCCGAGCGCACCGAAGGCATAACGCACGAGGGCGTTCGCTGCTTCGGAGGCGAATCCCCTGCGCTGCGCATTTTTGCGGACCCAGAAGCCGGTGTCGCACTGGCGGCCATACCAGTCGATGTCATGAAAGCCACACCAGATAACAGGAGTGAGGGTTGCAAGATCGATCCCGATCAGCTCGATGACCTCGCGAAGTAAAAAGCTTGCCATCATCTGCCGATTTCTGACTTCCATGGCTTCGGCGGTGAAGGAGTCGGGATTCTCAGCCCATCGCATCCACTGGTGCAGTTCCTGCCAGGTCTCAGCAACTGCAGCAGACGTGAGGGCGCCGTCGCCCGCCTGCTTCGGCCTGATCAGCAGTCGAGGCGTGCGGATCGGCATAGGGACGTCGATCAATACCGGATGCGGCAAGGTCATGGCCGGACGGATGAGCCGGCCAGAGCCGGTGGTTGTGCCAGCTCTTCTTCCGCAACTTTGACGCATTCCTCCAGAATGTCGAGGGCGACGGCGGCTTCGTTTTCGTTGACAATGAGCGGCGGGGCGAGGCGGATGGAATTCTCTCCGCAGCCGAGGATGAGCAGGCCGCGCTCAAAGGCGAGGTCGACGATGCGATCGCGGATGAGCGGCGCGGATTCGCGGGTCTGCTGATCCTTGACGATTTCGAGGCCGATCATGAGGCCGCGGCCACGGACGTCGCCGATGACCGGGTGCCTGGACGGCCAGTCCCGCAGGCGGGAGAACATCCTCTCGCCCTGGCGTGCTGCGTTGGCCATGCCCTTCGCGCTCGAGGACGTCAAGGGTGGCCAGTGCCGCGGCGATGCAGACCGGGTTGCCGCCGAAGGTGGAGGCGTGGGAACCGGGCTTCCAGTCCATGATGGCGGCGCGGGTCATGCAGATGCCTAGCGGCATGCCGGAGGCGATGCCCTTGGCCATGCAGACGATGTCGGGCTCGACGCCGGTATGCTCGATCGCCCACCACTTGCCGGTGCGGGCGGCGCCGGACTGCACCTCGTCGGCGACCAGCAGGATGCCGTACTTGTCGCAGATGCGGCGGAGCTCCTGCATAAAGATGGTGGGCGCGACAACGTAGCCGCCCTCGCCCTGGATGGGCTCAACGAAGATGGCGGCGACTTCTTCAGGCGCCAGCGTGGTGTGGAAGAGCTTGTCTTCGATATAGCGGGCGCAGGCGAGAGCGAAGGCTTCCTCCTCCTGAGGGCCGCCGCTGCAGCCGCGATAGGCGTAGGGGTAGCGGACGTGAGTGACGCCGGGGACGAGCGGAGCGAAGCGGCGGCGTTGTTGGGGCTTGGAAGCGGTGAGCGAGAGTGCGCCCATGGTGCGGCCGTGGAATGCGCCGAAGAACGCGATGATGTTCTGGCGTCCGGTATGGTAGCGGGCCACTTTAAGGGCGCACTCGATGGCCTCGGCGCCCGAGTTGCCGTAGTAGAAGCGATGCGGACCGGGCATAGGCGCGATGGCGGAGAGGCGCTCGGAGAGGGTGACCAGCGCTTCGTAGTAGAAGTCGGTGCCGGACATGTGGATCAGCTCGGCGGCTTGTTTCTGGATGGCGCTGACCACCTCGGGATGGCAATGGCCCGTGGAGACAACGGCGATGCCGGCAGCGAAGTCGAGGAACTCATTGCCGTCGACGTCTTCGATGCGCACACCACGCCCGCGCTTGGCCACCAGTGGATAGGAGCGGGTGTAGCTGGGCGAGATAAGGCGGTCGTCGGCCTCGACGATGCGGCGCGCCTCAGGGCCGGGAAGCGATGTCTTCAGCTTCGGGCCGTACTGCCTGGAGATTTCGGATGCGACGGTCATGTTCTCTCCTTTGGAGTCCTGCGCGGGTGTGGGTCGGCTGGCTGATCCGAAGATCGGGACGGTGCTGCTGATGAGAGAGGTCGTCTTCGTGCACGGCGCCGGAAGGGTAGCGTCGAGGACAGCGGTGACTAGTCGCTGCCGAAGAGACTCGGTCGCGTGCGGGTAGGCAGGACGCGCAGGAAACGGCGGGGGGCGATGGCGCGCACGAAGGCCCGATTCCAGCTCTTGCGGCTGAAGGGTGCCGGGATGGAAAAGGCGCTGCGCATCAGGTATGCCTGGCTGAGGATAGCACGGGGCGGATAAGGTTTCGAGAGGGTTCAGGAGAGCAGAAGAACTTTGACGCCTGCCAGCTTCATCGCTCTTGCGGCGAATCTGCGGTCGAAGGTGGCAAACTGAACTGCGCCGCCGGAACTGGCAAGGTGCAAGGCGTCGGCGAAGTCCATGCCGGCGGCAAACCAGTTGAATGCTTCTACCACCGTTGCCTCATCTTCAGCGTGATGGTCGGTAATCCCAGAAGGCCACGAAAATCGTCGACAATCCGCGCTCGATCGAATGAGTATGTGCCGCGCAGGATCCACTCAGTTTCCAGAAATACGGTTTTGGGAATCCAGATTCGGTTTGCTCGAACGAGGTTGTCGGCTCGCGCCGTCTGACCAGGGTCGTCGCGAGCCAAAAAACGCACCAGGACGTTAGTATCGACCGCGAGCATGCCGATCCCTCACGCCGATCGCGATGGCTTCGTCCATTTCAGCGAGGGTCTTTGGCTTGCCCTTATACTTTCTCTTCTCGAGGATCGCGATGAATTCGTCCACATCAGTCGGCGGAAAGGGCTTGGCAGGCCGAAGCAGGACCCCTTGTTCTGTGTCTTCGATGATCAGCTGGGTTCCTGGCTCCCACTTGCGCCGTTTCCGCACCGAAAGCGGGAGGACAACCTGGCCTTTGGAGGAGAGCTTGGTGGTTTCCATGGGACTCCTTCTGCGGTAAGACGCAGTAAGATTTTATCACGAGGTGGGCGCGCCGCAGCCGGCGGTTACCGGAGAGTGAGAAGAGTCAGCGGCGCGACAGCAATAGAGGCGAGCCTCGATTCCGTATACTGACGATATGTCGATTGTGCGGAACGCCGCGGCCATTGCGAAGGGCATGAGCATCACCTTTCGCGAGATGTTCCAGCCCACCGAGGTGGAGAACTACCCTGACGGCAAAGGGCCGACGCGGGGAGCGGTGCTGCAGGAGCGATTCCGCGGCGCGCACGTGCTGCAGCGGGACGAGAACGGCCTCGAGAAGTGCGTAGCCTGTTTTTTGTGCGCCGCGGCTTGCCCATCGAACTGTATCTATATTGAGGCGGCGGAGAACACGGCGGAAAAGCGCATTTCGAGCGCCGAGCGCTATGCAAAGGTCTACAACATCGACTACAACCGCTGCATCTTCTGCGGCTATTGCGTGGAGGCCTGCCCGACCGACGCCATCACGCACGGGCACGGGTTCGAGCTGGCCAGCCTGAACGCGACGAACCTGGTGATGCGGAAGGAAGACATGCTGGTGCGGCGGGGTGGGCATGCCGGGGCAGCTGGCGGCGCAGTCAGACTCAGTGAAATAACGCGCGATTTCCGCAGCCAGCGCAGGGCTTCTGCATCCATAAAGTCAGGAGCCACGCATGAAACGAGTCACCCTTCCTGCTGTTTTTCTTTTCTTAATGCCGGCCGTAGCTTTTGGCGCATTCGGTCAGAGCGCGCCGCAGTACGTACCGACCTCGCAGGCGGGTCCGCATGGGTCGGCGCCGGGAATGAAGGTGAAGCTGCTGAACGAAAGCTAACGGCCAGCGGGATTTCGTGGTCGTGTTCCAGATCGGAGACGAATTCTTTGCCGGACTGACGCAGTTCGCGGAGGAGTATCACATCCAGAGCGCGCACCTGACGGCCGTTGGAGGACTGCACGACGCGCGGCTGGCCTGGTTCGACCATCGAGAAGAAGATGTACCGCGTGATTCCCATCGATCAGCCGGGCGAGGTGGATTCGCTGGTAGGGGACATCGCACTGCTGAATGGCAAGCCTTCGGTTCACATGCACTGTGTCGTTTCGATGAGCGATGGAACCACGCGGGGCGGACACGTTTTAGGCGGACATGTTTCTCCTCTTCTGGAAGTGTGGGTGACGGCCGATTCGACTCCGTTGCAGAAGAGATTTGACGAGAAGACGGGGCTGAATCTGATGGATCCGGCTGCAAAGCCGTAACCTCCGTTCAGACCGGGATATTGCGCTTTCGATGACGGGGAGCGGCGGTTTCGCCCGTTCCGGTTCGGGTTTCGCCTCAATTTCGCTACGATCAAGGAATGGAGATCCTCTCTCCCATCGCATGACAGATTTTTCCCAGCATCCTCTGCGCAGGATTCTCAATCAGCGCATCGCTATCATCGACGGCGCGATGGGCACGACCATCCGCACCTATGGGATGAAGGAAGCGGATATGCGCGGCGAGCGTTTCCGTGACGCGAAAAAAGACCTTCTCAATAACGGCGACCTGTTCACGCTCACGCAGCCGCGAGATGATCGGCGATATTCACCGCCGGTTTCTGGAGGCCGGAGCGGACATCATCGAGACGAACACCTTCGGCGCGACCAGCATCGCGCAGAGTGAGTTCTTCGTCGAAGATCCGCGCGAGCGGGGTGGACGGAAGGATCCGGCGTTCTACCAGAAGATCATCGAAGACAAGTTTCTCGGCGATCTGGCCTGGGAGGTCAACGAGCAGTCGGCGCGGCAATGCCGGGAGTGGGCGGATCGCATCGCGAACGCGACCGGACGGCAGCGTTTTGTGGCCGGGGCGATTGGACCGCTGACGGTTTCGCTGTCGAATTCGCCCGATGCCGACGATCCTGGCTTTCGCGTAGTCACCTTCGATCAGGTAAAGACCGCCTATGCACAGCAGGTGCGCGCCCTGATGGCGGGCGGGTCGGATCTGCTGCTGGTGGAGACGATCTTCGACTCGCTCAACGCCAAGGCCGCGCTGGTGGCGATTCGCGAAGTGTTCGACCAGGACGGTAAAGAGCTGCCGATCATGATTTCCGCGGCCGTCGGCCGCGGCGGAGAGACGATGATCTCCGCGCAGACGGTCGGGGCCTTCTGGACCGCGATGGAGCACGCCCGCCCGTTTTCGATTGGGCTCAACTGCTCGCTCGGGCCGGATCTGATGTATCCGTTTCTTGAGGAGCTGCAGCGAAAAAGCCGACGTCGCGATCTCCTGCTACCCGAATGCCGGATTGCCGAATCCGCTGTCGCCGACGGGATTCGATCTCGGACCGAGCGATATGGCCCGATACCTGGGCGATTTCGCGCGAGGAGGGCTGATCAATATTGCCGGCGGCTGCTGCGGTAACACGCCCGAGCACATTGCGGCCATCGCCAAAGCGCTCGAAGGCCAGCCACCGCGAAGGCTGAGCGATTCCGATGAGGAAGCCGGCGTGCTGCTCAGCGAGGGCAGCCGATGAGCGCTGCGGTCATCAAGAGCCCGAAGCCCTTGCGGCTCTCCGGTTCCCGGCCGTTCACGCAGCAGCAGGGCGTCTTCATCATGATCGGCGAGCGGACCAACGTGGCTGGATCGCCCAGGTTCGCCAGGTTTGTCAAGGAGGGGAAGTACGAGGAAGCCGTCGCCATCGCGCGCCAGCAGGTGGAGAACGGCGCGAACGTCATCGACATCTGCATGGATGAAGGCATGATCGACGGCGTAGCGGCGATGTCGCGCTTTCTGCAGTTGTTGGCCAGCGAACCGGAAGTCGCCGCCGTGCCCTTCATGATCGACTCATCGAAATGGGAGGTCATCGAGGCCGGGCTGAAATGCCTGCAGGGCAAAGGCATCGTAAATTCCATCTCGCTGAAGGAAGGCGAGGCGAAATTTCGCGAGCACGCGGCGAAGGTGCTCAAATACGGCGCGGCCGTCGTGGTGATGGCCTTCGATGAGCAAGGCCAGGCGGCGACCTTGAAGACAAGATTCGCGTATGCGAGCGCGCTTATCGGATTCTTGTCGACCAGGTCGGTTTCCCGCCGGAAGACGTTATCTTCGACCCGAACATCCTGACCGTGGCGACGGGGATGGAGGAGCACAACAACTACGCGGTCGATTTCATCCGTGCGACGCGGTGGATCAAAGACAACCTGCCGCATGCGAAGGTAAGCGGTGGAGTCTCGAATATTTCGTTCAGCTTTCGCGGAAACAACAAAGTGCGCGAGGCGATGCACTCGGCATTTTTGTATCACGCTATCGCCGCAGGGCTCGACATGGGCATCGTGAATGCCGGCCAGCTGGAGATCTACGAGGAAATCGAGCCGGAGCTGAAGACGCTGGTCGAGGATGTGCTGCTCAATCGGCGTCCGGATGCTACCGAGCGTCTGGTGGCTATGGCGAGTCGCTGAAGGCGGCCGGCAGCGACACTGCGACGATCACGCAGAAGCAAACAGAAGAATGGCGTCAACGGCACCGTCGAAGACCGGCTGAGCACGCGCTGGTGAAGGGCATCGACACCTATATTGATATCGGACACCGAAGAAGCGCGGCAGAAGCTCGGCCGTCCGCTGGCGGTGATCGAAGGCCCGCTGATGGCGGGGATGAGTGTGGTCGGCGACCTGTTTGGCGCGGGAAAAATGTTTCTGCCCCAGGTGGTGAAGTCGGCGCGCGTGATGAAGAAGGCGGTCGCTTACCTCACTCCGTTCATGGAAGCCGAGAAAGCGGAGATGGTTGCGGCCGGGCAGGAAGTGAAGACGCAGGGCAAGATCGTGCTGGCCACGGTGAAGGGCGACGTTCACGACATCGGCAAGAACATCGTCGGCGTGGTGCTGGCCTGCAACAACTACGAAGTGATCGATATGGGCGTGATGGTTCCGGCGGAGAAGATCCTGGAGCGCGCGCGCACGGAGAAGGCCGACGTGATCGGGCTAAGCGGACTGATTACTCCGTCGCTCGACGAGATGGTGCACGTGGCGCGGGAGATGGAACGGCTGGAGTTCAAAGTTCCGCTGCTGATTGGCGGAGCGACGACCAGCCGCGCGCATACCGCGATCCGCATCGCTCCGCAACTACAGCGAGCCGGTGGTCCACGTGCTCGACGCCAGCCGCGCGGTTCCGGTGACCACGAGTCTGCTGAGCGACGAAAACAAGGCGGAGTTTGTAACCAAGTTGCGGGTGGACTACGCGGCGGTGCGCAAATCGTATGCTGCGCCCCGGCAGTCGATGATTTCCCTCGCCGAAGCACGCGCGCGGCGAACGCCGATCGCGTGGCGCGCGGAGGACATTGCGGTTCCGGCATTCACCGGTGTGCGCGTACTGGACAATTTTCCGCTGGCCGAACTGCGGGAGTACATCGACTGGAGCCCTTTGTTCCATGCGTGGGAGCTGAAGGGCGTCTATCCGCGGATTTTCGAAGACGAGAAGCAGGGAGCGCAGGCCCGGCAACTCTTCGCGGATGGCTCAGACCTTGCTGGAGCGGATTGTTGACGAGAAGCTCGTTACGGCGCGTGGCGTGTACGGGTTATTCCCAGCTAGCGCGATCGGCGACGACGTGGAGCTCTACACCGATGGCTCGCGATCGGCCGTGCTGGAGCGGCTGCACTTTCTGCGCCAACAGGCCGACCGTGAGGGCAGTGAACCGTGCCGGTCGCTGGCAGACTTTATTGCTCCGCGCGAGACTGGCCTCGACGACACCATCGGCGCTTTCGCCGTGACCAGCGGCATTGGTCTTAAGGATCTGGTGGAGCGATTCAAGGCAGACAACGACGACTACAACGCGATCATGGCGGAAGCGCTGGCTGATCGGCTGGCGGAGGCGTTTGCCGAATGCCTGCATGCGCGGGCGCGTCGCGAATGGGGTTACGGATGCTGCGAGCGGCTCAGCAACGAAGATCTGATCGCCGGAAAATATCGCGGCATTCGCCCTGCGCCCGGATATCCGGCGAGCCCGGACCACACAGAGAAGGGAACCATCTGGCGACTGCTCGACGCCGAATCGAATACTGGAATGCAGCTGACGGAGTCGTTTGCGATGTGGCCGGGGTCGAGCGTGAGCGGTCTCTATTTTGCTCACCCGGAGTCACGCTACTTCGCGGTCGGCAAGATCGATCGCGACCAGGTGGCCGATTATGCCGAGCGCAAAGGCATGACCGTGGCCGCAGTGGAGCGGTGGTTGGGGCCGAATCTGGGCTACGACCCTGCCTGACGGGAATCTGGCGGAAAGAAGAGGCGGATGCCATAATGGCTCCGCCTTTTCTTTGTACAGCAGAGGAGAAATCGATGGGAGCGATTCAGGATGATTTCCTGACGAAGGCCGCAGCCGCGGCACGGGCCTCAGGGCATCTGTTTCCGGAATTTGCGGCCTGCGAGGCAGCGCTCGAATCCGGGTGGGGCATGTCGCATCTGGCCGTCGAAGCCAACAATCTCTTCGGCCAGAAGCAGGCGCATCCGCCGCTTCAGGGAACCGACACAATTTCCATGCCGACGCGTGAGTTTCTGCATGGGGCGTGGGTGGTGGTGCAGGCCAACTGGGTCAAATTTCCAGACTGGGCTGCATGCTTCCGCGAACGCATGGCGCTGCTGCGCTCGCTGAGCCAGGCCTATCCGTACTACAAGGCTGCGCTCGGCGCCCCGACCGGCGAACAGTTCATCACCGAAGTATCGAAAACGTGGTCGACAGATCCGGACCGCGCAGGGAAAGTACTGTCGGTCTTCGATGTTCATCGCGCAGCCTTCGGTCCGGCTAGCCTGCTTTCCGCAGCGCTGCCTTCTTCGCCTTCTTCGCCGCAGGTGGGGTGAGCTGCGATTTGAGCCCGGCCTCGCGCATCGGTTTCTCGTGGAGCAGCAGCTCAACCGAGCGCATCTGCGCGTTCTCGTAAAACCAGCGCTGCATGGCATTGTCTTCCAGCAGGTTCAGCAGGCCAAGGATGCACATGCCCTGATGGTGGGCCATCCACTCGCGAACCACCTCGGGCTTCCTGCCGGTAAAGTCGATGGCCTCGTAGAAGCCGTAAGCGCCGGTCCAGCCTTCGTGGGCCATGCGCCGCAGATTGCGAATGGCGGCGGCGGGTTGCACATTGAGCGCGAGGAACGTGGAATAAGGCGAGATGACCGGGCCCGCGGTGGCGTCCCATTTCAGCGCGATCTGCGGAATGCCGATAGGCCTGGTAGTGGTAATGTCCCTGATCGGTCTTTGCCGCGTAGCCGGATTCCGAGATGCCCCACACGGGAAGATTGTGGGCGCGGGCAAACGAGCGCTGAATCTCGACCGCACCCAGCAGCGACTTGGAGATCAGGGTCTCCGGGTAGCTTCGCATCCACAGCGCCGGCATGAGGTATTCGAACATCGTGCCGGTCCACGAGAGCAGCACCGAACAACCATAGGCCTGGGTGTGGACGCGCGACATCTTGAACCAGCCCTGTTGCGAAAGCTCGCCGCGCGCGACGGCGATATAAGTAGCGATGCGCGCTTCCGACGCAAGCATGTCGTAACACGCCCAGTGAATCTTACCCGTGGAAAATTCGTAGCCGATCGAGAGCAGCAGCCGGTCTTTGTTGACGAGGAAGGCGAAGTCCGTTTCGTCGGCAAGGCGGCCAGCTTCAGCGGAGACGAAGTGCAGGTTTTCGACGAGCGCGCGAAGGCGCTGATTCGCGGCCGCGGCAGATCGGCGCGTAGCTGCTCCATCAGCGCTGCGGTGTCGCCGGTTTCGGGCATGAGCTGGGGACGCGTGAGACGCTGCTCCAGCGCGGTTGCGAACGCTGGCGTCTCCGCGAGGCTGGGCACCGGCGGCATGCCGGAAGCAGCCACTGCTGCTATGGGCCGGAGAGCCGCATCGACGGGCAGCTTTTCAAAGAGGCCATCGTGAAGCGATGCGTATTGCGGCTTGAGCCAGGGCAGGTAATCGTTCACCAGCGCCGCGATGGCCTGAATGCGCGACCGTGTTTCGTTTGACCACCAAAGCAGCTCGTCGAGCGAAGGCTCGGTATAAGGCGGAAGGTTCGCAAATGCTGCCTGGGTTTCCGATGAGAAGATCCAGGCGAGCCATGCTTCGGCATTTCCGGCCTCGGGAGCGCGCAGCGCAGCCAGGGACGCAGGAACGTTCTCCAGCGACTGCAACAGCCGCAGGTGGCTTTCGAGGCCCGCGAAAAGTCGAGGGTCCAGCAGCGGGCGCTGCAGCAGCCCCAGCGTTCCGGTCTTCAGTGTGTAGAGGGACGCGACGAAGTTGCCGCTGTCGACCGAAGAGACGGTGATGGGCTCGAGGGCTTCCAGCGTATCCGTCGTGTACCAGTTGTAGAGGTGGCCGCGAAAGAGCGGCAATTTCGCAATCGTTGCGTAACTGTGCTGCATCAGATCGGCAAATTCCGGCGCGGTGAGGAAGCCGAATTCGCAGGCGGCCTGGCGCGCATTGAAGAGCAGGCCGAGATTGGTGGGCGAGACGCGAGCCGCCTCGAAGAGCCCGTCTTCCTCGACGTTGTCGGGGATGAGGTAATTGTGCCGCGCACCGCCAAATTCGTTGAAAGAAGCGCCAGACGCGGAGAGCGTACTCGCGCAGGAAGAGATTCTCCTCCGCGTGCAGCTGCTGGCGCGGTTCGCGAGGAGGCCGATTGAGCCAGCGCGTCAGATCGTTTTCAAAGCCCCACAGAATAAGGATCGGCCCCGCGGCGAAGAGCGACAGCGGGTGCGTAATGGCGACGACCAGGAACGAGGATCGCGGCGAGAACAGGCGTGAACGCCAGGTAGCGATCGACCGCCGAGGTGCGGCGCTGCGAGGTTTCCGCCTCAGCGGCGGTTTCCCACTCCAGAAGGCGCTGGCCGGTAACCATCCGACGGACCACGGCGCGAATGATGGCGTCAATGGCGAGCATGGTCTGGTGCGGTAGAAACGCCAGAGTCAGCAGAGTGATGAAGAGCGACTGCTGAAAGCCCGTCATCACATCCTGGGCCGCGCCTTCCTGCTCAATGAACAGCGAACGGCCGAGGCCGAACAGCAGCTGGATGAATACTGGAACGAAAAGGATGAAGAGAGTGACGAGAGTCCAGTAGAGCGCGCCGCCGGGAAGGCCCAGCCATCCGGCCACCAGCAGGACCATAAATGCAGGCTCGACCAGCGAACGGCGCAGGTTGTCGAGAATCTTCCAGCGGGAAATGGTGGAGATGGGATTGCGGACGAATTTGCCGGACTCGTCGGGTACGCGCCCAAACAGCCACTGCGCGATTTGCCAGTCGCCGCGAACCCAGCGATGTTTGCGTCGCGTGTAGGCGCTGTAGTGCGATGGGTAGTCGTCGATGACCTCGACGTCGGTGAGCAGCCCGGCGCGCGCGTAGGCGCCTTCAATCAGGTCATGGCTCAGCAGCGCATTGCGCGGAAAGCGCTTTTCAAGCACTGCATGCAGCGTCGCAACTTCGTAGATGCCCTTGCCGGTGAAGCTGCCCTCAGAGTAGAGGTCCTGATAGACGTCGGAAATCGCGCGCGTGTAAATGTCGAAGCCGGTTTCGCCGGAGTAGATGTTGGCCATGCGCGACTGCGCGGCGGAATGCACGCTCACGCCTACGCGGGGCTGGAGAATGCCATAGCCTTCCGTGACGATGCGTCGATGGGGATCGATGACCGCGCGGTTGAGCGGATGCATCATCGCGCCGACCATGGCATGCGCTGTGCCGCGCGGCAGTTGCGTGTCGGAATCGAGGGTGATGATGTAGCGCACCTTGCCGAGCACGCTGGTGTCGCCGGCCTTCACCGGGAAAGCGTCGAAGTTGCCGGTGAGCAGGTTGTTCAGGTCGAGCAGCTTGCCGCGCTTGCGCTCCCAGCCCATCCACACGCCCTGGCGCGCGTTGAAGATGCGATGGCGATGAAGAAGAAGAAAGTGTCCGAACTTCTTCTGGCCTTTGTAACGGGCGTTCAGTTCGTTGATGAGTTCGGACGGCAAGGACGACCATCGGATCGATGTCGTTCTCGCGCGGGCGGCTAACGGAGTCCGGCAGAGTCAGTCAGCAAAGCGAAATGGAGATTCGGGTCCGGATTGGCCAAACAGCGGACCTCGAGGTCCTGCACCAGTTCGTCGTACCTGTGCTTCATTCAGCAGGAGCGTGGGAACGGCGACCATCGAGGTGTAGTCGGCCGGAATGCCGTCGGTGAGATCGATCTTCGGCAGAGGCAGGCGGCCGAAAAACCGAAGAGATGGTGTTGTTGACCAGATCCACCGCGCCCTGCGTCGCGGGAAACAGCAGCATGAGGAACGCAACCGTCAGCCCGCCGAAGATGGAATAATTCGGAATGAGCGGAAGCAGAACCGCGGCGATCAGAATGACGGTAAGAACTTCGATGCCGCCGATGAAGAAGTCGTCGGAATTCCGGCGCAGCGTGGTGCGGACGCGATCGATGAGGCGGGGATGATAGCCGATGCGGTTCTTCAGCTCGTCGAAATCCGCGATCGATGAGGTAGTAGCCAACGTGGGCGCGCCGCAGATACACGCGGGCATCGCCAACGGGCTGTTGTTTGGCCGCGGTCGCAAGCTTGAATGGCGCAGCCGAGCTACTTCAGTTTCGGTGCATTCTGAATAACGCGCGATGCGGGAGACCTGCTTGCGGTAGACCTCGCGGCTGTCGAAGTCCATTTGTTGCGTAAGCGCCGGCCGGATCTTCGCGCAGAACCGCGTCGAATACCACCAGCGGCTCCATGACGAAAAACCAGTCGACGTAGGCAATTTCGCGAAGCGACTGGATCCGGGCGGTCAGCAGGGCGGCGAACGCTGGATCGGCCGCGGGTCCCTCAAAACGCGGAGCGCCCTCCTGCCAGGCCAGAGCCTGGAAGCGAACCTCGGCCTGTTCCAGAATCTGCTCGAGCAGGCAAAAGCGCAGCGCCACCGGCAGCACCCACAGCTCCTCCAGCAGCAGAGGCTCGGTGCGCTGCAGTTCGTCAAGATAGATGCGAAGGGCGTCGGCATTCCACACCGAGCCGCTGGCGGCCAGGTACGCCGCGGCCACAGTCATAGCCCGCGGTTCATCGTTATGATCGCCGGTGACGGCGTGCGGCAGGCGGCGCAGCTTGCGGCGCACGGTGCGCAGCTCATCGAGCACCGAGCGCATCATGCGCGGATTTTCGCGGATTTCAAGCAGAGGCTCCGGGCCTGGCCAGCCGGTGGTGGGAAGCTGATCGAGCTCCTGAAAAAGCACTTCAAGACGGTGGCGGGCCGCATCCACGCGCGCGTCGAAGGCCCCCAGCTCTCTGGAGCCGTGGACGGTGCCCCAGCGATGCGCATCCTCGCGGGCGGCGGAGCGAAGCTGATCCGGCACCAGTCCTGCATCCCGCAAACGCTGTTCGTTGATCATCGTCACCTGACCCGTCATAACACCACTCCGCTGAAGCTACCGATAACTGGCTGCCTGCATCTCGAACATCGCCGCATACTGGCCGCCCAGGGCAATCAGCTGCTGGTGCGTTCCCTCCTCCACAAGCCGGCCGCCCGACAGTACTACGATGCGGTCGGCCATGCGCACTGTTGAAAAACGATGCGAAATGAGCAGCGCCATTTTTCCGGCGGTCAGCTCTGCGAAGCGTTCGAAGACCTCCAGCTCGCTCTTTGCGTCCAGCGCCGCGGTGGGCTCATCGAGAATCAGAAGCTGCGCGTCGCGAAGATAAGCGCGGGCCAGCGCGATGCGCTGCCATTCGCCACCGGAAAGATCGACGCCAGAAACGAAGCGGCGGCCCAGCATCTGGTCGTAGCCGCCGGGAAGTTTCTTCACCACTTCGGCAGCGAGGCTTTTCCGTGCAGCCAGCGCAATGTCTTCATCGCTGTGCGGGACCTCGACATGACCGACGCTGATGTTCTCGCGCACGGTCATTTCGTAACGCATGAAATCCTGGAAGATCACGCCCATCTCGCGATGCAGATCGTCGATCGCGTATTCGCGCAGGTCGATCCCGTCGAGGAGAATCTCGCCCTCGGTCGGGTCGTAGAGCCGCGTGATGAGCTTAACGACCGTGGTTTTTCCCTGGCCGTTTTCGCCGATCAGCGCGATGCGCTCGCCCGGCGCGATGGTGAAGTTGAAGTTCTTCAGCACGCGGCGTTCTGTGCCCGGGATAGGCGAACGAGACGTTGCGGAACTCGAAGCCGCGGCGAATGGGCCGGGGCGCGGGCAGGGCATTCGGCTTCGACTGCACGACCGGCTTCAGTTCGAAGAAACCGATGAGGTCGGTGAGGAATAGCGCCTGATCGGCGATGCCCGACGCTGTGGAGAACGCCTGCTGCAGATTGCCGCTGGCCTGCTGAATCGATGTGGTGATCAGAAAGAAGGCGCCCACCGTGTACTTGCCATGCAGCGCTTCCCAGATGGCGAAGACGTAAGCCCCGTAGTAGCCGCAGGTGCCGAGCAGCGAGAGCACACCACCCCACAATCAGCTTCCGCTTCGAAAGGTTCACGTTCTCGCGATAGATTTGCTCGGAGAGCCTGGCGAAGCGATTGGTCAGGTAGTCGCTCAGGTTGAAAAGCTTCAGTTCCTTGGCGGCTTCTTTGCTGCCGCCCACCATGCGCAGGTAGTCCATCACGCGCTTGATTGGCGTTTGCCGGAAGTTCTTCGCGTAGCCAAGAAAAGCGAAGTGCGTTTCGCCAAAGAATGACGGCAGCACGCCGGCCACCAGCAGCAGCATGAGCCACGGCGAGTAATAAACCAGCTGCGCGCTCCAGATCACCGTTGTCAGAACCTGGAGAAAAAGCCGGCCCATCTGCTGGATCATCGCCAGCCGGTCGGTGGCCTGCACCCGAGCGCGCTCCAGGCGGTCGTAAAAGTCGGGGTCCTCGTAGGTGGTCAGGTCCAGCCGCGCCGCCTGGCGCATCACCTCGATGCTCACGTGATGGGTATAGCGGTCGGCGAGCAGGGAATCGGTGTAGTCGATGGCCCGGCTGAGAGCGCTGAAGATCAGAGGCCAGCGCCACTTCCGCCCCGGCGATCCACCAGAAATGTGCCGGCAGCGGTTGATGGTCAACCGACTGTTTGACGCCCTCGATGATGCGCGACGCGACCCAGCCGATTGCCCAGGGCATGGCCGCGACAATCGACGCGCAGAATTAATCCCCAGGTAACGACCGCTGGACCGGACTCCCAGAGAATTTGAGGACCGGCGGTACATTGCGCAGGGCGCGTATCCGATCCCCCCACGCGTTTTGGGAACCCGAATTACTTTTGCCGGTCATGGAATCGCAAAAGGAGCAGAAAAAGAGATGTCGAAGGAAAAAGAATCGCGGCAGAACCACGCCAGAGTAGTGGGTTGGATGCGGTCGCGTCACGCGTAAGTTGTTACCGCTGATTTCGATACTACCCTGGCAGGGCAGCGCCGCCAGCCCCATTGGAGCCAGGGAATCGGCCTTTGAACGGGCAGGCCCCCTTTCCGGCGGCGCCGCTTCTTCCGAGCGGCCAGTCCTTCCGGCGGCAACCGCCGCATCCAACCTGCGGCTATTTGGCCTTCTGATTCGTCTTTTATGAGAATGCCGCGGCTTAGGGGGCGCTTTTCGGTTTGCTGCGGACCTCGCTTCGTGCCAGACTCCGGCCGTCCTGGGTCGCGGTACAGGGCCATGCGTCACGGTGATAAACTCCGGGTTTGACACGAGTTTGCGATCCTCGCCTGCTCCTCCAGGCGAACACGATGTTCTCCCTCGGGAAACCCACTTGAACGAATAAGACCGACAAAACATTAAGATGAGCTCTCAACCTTCCGCCTCTGTCACTTCGCCGGATCACCAGCTTCCTTCGACCACCGATCCTCCTCCGCGCAAACGACGGCACCGCTGGATTTGGGTCGTGGTTCTGCTGGCCTTTGGGCTGCTGTTTTACTGGGTCTTTTCCTACAGCCGAAGAGTCAGCAGGCCGCGATGGGCGGCGGCGGCCGGCGGGCGCCGCGGCGTGATGCCGGGAGTTGCGGTGCCGGTGGTTCCGGCCACGGCCAAAACCGGAAGCCTTGGAGTCTATCTCGAAGCCATCGGGACCGTCACGCCGGTCTACACGGATTCGATCACCGCGCAGGTCACCGGCGTCATTACCGAGGTTCATTATCGCGAAGGCCAGATGGTGAAAAAGGGCGATCCGCTGATCGACATCGACGCCCGGCAATACGAGGCGCAATTGGCCGGAGGCGCAGGGCACGCTGGAGCGCGACCAGAATCTGCTGGCCGAAGCGCAGATGGACCTGACGCGTTACCAGCAGGCGTGGGCGAAAAACGCCATTCCGCGGCAGACCCTCGAAGATCAGGAAAAGCTGGTGCTCCAGGACCAGGGCACGGTGAAAAACGACGAGGGCACCGTGCAGTACGACCAGGTGCAGGTGGGCTACTGCCACATCACCTCTCCGATTACCGGTCGAGTGGGTCTGCGGCTCGTCGACCCCGGCAACCTGGTCACCGCCAACTCCGCAACCACCCTGGTGGTGATCACCCAGCTGCAGCCGATCACCGTCATCTTTACCCTCGCTGAAGACAACCTGGGCCAGGTGGTAGCGCAAATGCGCCACGGCAAGCAGCTGCCCGTCGACGCATGGGATCGGGACCGGTCGACCCAGCTGGCCAGCGGCAAGCTGATGACGCTCGACAACTTTGATCGACACCACCACGGGCACCGTCAAGGCACGGGCGCAGTTTCAGAACAGCAATGGCGCGCTGTTCCCGAATCAGTTCGTGAATACCCGTCTGCTGGTGAACACGCTCGACAACCAGATCATGGTGCCGTCTTCGGCGATCCAGCATAACGGCGACACTGCATTTGTGTATGTGATCAAGCCGGGCCCTGGCAATCCCAGCGCCGCGAATGCAAGCAGTTCGACATCCGGCCAAACCGGCGCCGGAACGGGCGCGTCCGGTCAGGGAGGTGGCGGCCATCGTGCTGGCAGCCGGCCAGGGCGGCGGTGCGGGCCAGGGCGGCGGTGCGGCCCAGGGTGGCAAGTCCGGCCAGGGCGGAGCCAGTCAGAACGGTCCGAAATATCACGTCGAAATGCAGACGGTGAAGACCGGCGTGACCGACAACGGATGGACCGCGGTGCAGGGAATTGCCTCCGGCACGATGGTGGCCAACAGCAGCTTCGACAAGCTGCAGGACCAGAGCGACGTCGTCCTCTCGAAAACCGGCATCCCCGAGACCCAGACCACGATTTCAGGGGAGAGCAGCGCTCCGTGAGTCCGTCTCGCCCATTCATTCTGCGGCCGGTGGCCACGTCCCTGCTGATGGCCGCCATCCTGCTCGTGGGCATCGTCGCGTACACGCAGTTGCCGGTTTCGGCGCTGCCTGAAGTCGATTACCCCACCATTCAGGTGCTGACGTTCTACCCCGGCGCCAGCCCCGACGTCACGGCAACCACCATCACCGCACCGCTCGAGCGGCAGTTCGGCGAGATGCAGGGCCTGAGCCAGATGACCTCCACCAGCGCCGGTGGCGTCTCGGTCATCGTCCTGCAGTTCAGCCTGTCGCTCTCCATCGACGTCGCAGAAGAAGAAGTGCAGGCCGCCATCAACGGCGGGCAGTCTTTCCTGCCCTCCGATCTGCCGGCGCCTCCCGTTTACAGCAAGACCAACCCCGCCGACTCGCCCGTCCTGACCATGGCGATCTCGTCCGATTCCATGCCGCTCTCCCAGGTGGAAGACGCTGGTGGATACGCGACTGGCTCCGAAGATCTCGCAGCTCAGCGGTGTGGGACTGGTGAGCATCAGCGGCGGCCAGAAGCCGGCCGTGCGAATCCAGGCCAATCCGGTGAAGCTGGCGTCGTATGGGCTGAACATGGAAGACCTGCGCACAGCGCTGGTCAGCGCCAGCGTCAACTCCGCAAAGGGCAACTTCGACGGTCCCCGTCAGGACTATCAGATCGATTCCAACGATCAGATCTCCGATGCCAGCCAATATCAGGATGTCGTCGTTGCCTACCGCAACAATGCACCGGTATTTGTCCACGACGTCGCTAACGTCATCAATGGCGTGGAAAATACGCAGCAGGCGGCCTGGATGGGCTCCTCGTCCACGGGTAGTCTGACGCCCGCCATCATCCTGAACATTCAGCGCCAGCCCGGCGCGAACACCATCACCGTGGTGAAAAGCATCCAGAAGATTCTGCCCCAGCTGGAAGCCAACCTGCCGGCGTCGATCCGCGTGAATACGCTCACCGATATGACCACCAGCATTCAGTCTTCGGTGGACGACGTCGAGTTTGAGCTGGGGCTGACCATCGGGCTGGTGATACTGGTGATCTTCCTGTTCCTGCGCAGCGTGTACGCCACCACCATTCCCTTCGCGGCGGTGCCGCTCTCGCTGATTGGCACCTTTGCCGTGATGTACATGCTGGGATACAGCCTCGACAACCTCTCGCTGATGGCGCTCACCATTTCCACCGGATTCGTGGTCGACGACGCCATCGTGATGATCGAGAACATCTCGCGCTACCTCGAAGAGGGGATGACGCCGATGGAAGCCGCGCTCACCGGCGCCGAGCAGATCGGTTTCACCATCATTTCGCTGACCGTGTCGCTGATCGCCGTGCTGATCCCTCTGCTCTTCATGGGCGATGTGGTCGGGCGTCTCTTCCGCGAATTCGCTGTGACGCTCGCAGTGACCATCGTGATTTCAGCTGTGGTCTCGCTCACGCTGACGCCCATGATGTGCTCGCGCATCCTCCGCCACAATCCGGAAGAGCAACAGACCCGGTTCTACCGAGCCTCGGAACACGCCTTTAACAAAATGATCGACTTCTACGGGCGCACGCTGCGCGTGGTGCTGCGTTACCAGACCATCACCCTCCTGGTGGCGTTGGGAACGCTGGTGCTGACCATCTTCCTCTACATTTTCATTCCCAAGGGATTCTTTCCCGTGCAGGACACCGGCGTGATTCAGGGCATCACCCAGGCGCCACAGGACATTTCCGTCAGCGCCATGGCGGGGAAGCAGCAGCAAGTGGCGCAGATCATTCTGCAGGACCCGGCCGTGGAGAGCCTCTCGTCGTTCATCGGGGCCGACGGCATCAATACAACGCTGAACAGCGGCCGCATCTCCATCAACCTCAAGTCGCTCGGTGACCGCGATCCCAGCCACATCAGTGCTTCTGACGTAATCCGCAGGCTGCAGAACAATCTGGGCGATATTGCCGGCATGCACGTTTATATGCAGCCGGTGCAGGACATCACCGTTGACGATCGTGTGAGCCGAACGCAGTACCAGTACACGCTGGAAGATCCGGACACCGCCGAGCTGAACGAGTGGACGGGCAAATTCGTCAGCGCAGCTGCAAAAGCTCAAAGAACTGGAAGACGTGGCCACCGATCAGCAGACCGGCGGGCGCGCGGTGTCGCTGATGATCGACCGCGTGACCGCCTCGCGGCTGGGGATTGCGCCGACCACCGTCGACAACACCCTGTACGACGCGTATGGTCAGCGCCTCATCAGCACCCTCTACACGCAGCTCAACCAGTACCACGTGGTGCTGGAGACGGCGCCCATCTGGAGCCAGAGTCCCGGCAACCTCGGAGATTTGTACATCCAGAGCAGCGCGTCGTCGGGCACCAGCGGCGCAGGCGCCGTGACATCGTTCGCCTCGTCGGGCTCCTCGTCAGCGGGATCGAATGCCACGACCAGTTCTGTGAAATATACCCCCTCCGCTGCGGTGGTCAGCGCACCCGCGTCGGTGCTCGCCGGAACGACCAGCACGCAGGGAACTTCTTCGCCCAGCGCTGGAACAACTGCCGGAACGACGCCGAACACGACGATCGCCAGCGTGGGCGCGAATGCGATCCCGCTGAGCGCATTTACCCACGCGACTACGACGACCGAGGCTCTGTCGATCAACCACCAGGGACAGTTCCCGTCGGTGACCGTGTCGTTCAATCTGGCCAACAATGCTTCGCTGGGAACAGCGATCTCCGACATCGACAAAACCGCCGCAAGCCTGCACTTTCCCGCCAGCCTGCAGGCGGACTTTCAGGGCACCGCGGCATCCTTCAAGAACTCGCTCTCCAACGAAGCGCTGCTCATTCTCGCCGCGCTGGTTACCGTCTATATCGTGCTCGGCGTTCTCTACGAGAGCTTCATTCACCCGGTTACGATTCTCTCCACGCTGCCCTCCGCAGGCGTGGGCGCGCTGCTGGCGCTCATGCTGTTCCGCCAGGACCTCAGCGTGGTCGCCATCATCGGCATCATCCTGCTCATCGGCATCGTGAAGAAGAACGGCATCATGATCGTCGACTTCGCGCTGGAAGCGGAGCGCGAGCACGGCAAGGACTCCACCGAAGCGATCTTCGAAGCCAGCATGCTGCGCTTCCGGCCCATCATGATGACCACCATGGCCGCGCTGCTCGGCGGATTGCCGCTGGCCCTCGGCCGCGGCCTCGGTTCAGAGCTGCGCCGCCCGCTGGGCATCGCCATGGTCGGTGGCCTGCTGCTCAGCCAGGTCCTCACCCTCTACACCACGCCGGTCATCTACATCTTCTTTGACCGCATCGCACAGAAACTTTCCGGCAATCGCCCCTCTGGCAAGGCCGCCGAGCATGCCGGAGATCGATGCCGAGACCCGGGGAGACGCACGCGTGAGTTTCTCCTGGGCATTCATCCGGCGACCGGTTGGCACCACGCTGCTGACCATCGCCGTGGCCATTGCCGGAGCCATCGCCTTTCTGGTGCTGCCGGTGGCCCCACTCCCGCAGGTGGATTTCCCGACCATCAGTATCTCCGCCGGTCTGCCCGGAGCCAGCGCCGCCATCATGGCAGCTTCGGTTGCCACGCCGCTCGAGCGCCAGCTCGGCCACATTGCCGGCATCACGGAGATGACCTCCTCCAGTTCGCTGGGCAGCACCGTCGGTCACGCTGCAGTTCGATCTCAGCCGCAACATCGATGGCGCCGCGCGCGACGTGCAGGCGGCCATCAACGCTGCGCGAACCTACCTGCCCGCCAATCTCCCTTCCAATCCCTACTACCGCAAAATCAATCCCGCCGATTCGCCGATCATGATCATCGGCCTTACGTCGGACAAGTACGACGTGACCAAGGTCTACGATCTGGCTTCGACCATCCTCGAACAGAAGCTCTCGCAGATTAGCGGCGTGGGCCAGGTGGGGTCGGCGGCGGCGCGACGCCCTTCGGTGCGCGTCGAGGTCGATCCAACCAAACTGGAAAGCTTCGGATTGACTCTGGGCAGCGTGCAGTCCGTGCTCAGCCTGCAGAACTCCCATTCACCGCGCGGGCAACTTTCCAACGGCGCGGTCACCGCGGACATCATCACCAACGATCAGATTTCCCAGGCCCCCGACTACGCTCCGCTCATCGTCGGCTATCACAACGGAGCAGCAGTCAGGCTCTCCGACGTTGCCGGGGTCTATGACTCGACCCAGAATCTCCGCACCGCGGGCTATACTCGACGGCAAGAGGGCGGTCATCTGCATCATCTTCCGCCAGCCCGGCGCCAACATCATCCAGACCGTCGACAACATCAAGGCCCAGCTGCCTTTCCTCGAGGCCGTGTTGCCCCAGGGCATCACCACAACCATCGTTCTTGACCGCACCACGACCATTCGGGCTTCGGTGGCAGACCGTCGAAAGCACGCTCATGGGTTCCGTCGTGCTGGTCATCCTGGTGGTCTTCGTCTTCCTGCGCAGTCCCCGCGCCACGCTCATTCCCAGTGTTGCTGTTCCGGTCTCGCTCATCGGCACTTTCGCCGTGATGTACGTGCTCGACTTCAGCCTCGACAATTTGTCTCTGATGGCGCTCACCATCGCCACGGGTTTCGTGGTCGACGACGCCATCGTGGTGATGGAGAACATCACGCGCCATCTCGAAAGCGGCATGCCGCCCTTCAACGCCGCGCTGGTGGGCGCGCGCGAGATCGGCTTTACCGTATTTCTCCATCAGCATGTCGCTGATCGCCGTCTTCATCCCCATTCTCATGATGGGCGGCATCATCGGCCGGCTTTTCCGGGAATTTGCCATCACGCTTTCGGTGGCCATCGTTGTGTCGATGGTGATCTCCCTCACCACCACCCCCGCCATGTGCGCGCACCTGCTCAGGCACGCAGGATAAGGACGAAAAGCACAACATCTTCTATCGGGCCAGCGAAGGCTTCTTCAACGGGCTGCTTTCCATCTACCGTAGTTCGCTGCACTGGGCGCTCGATAATACCCTGCTGATCCTGGATCGTCCTGGTTCTGACGATTGCCCTGAACGTGGTCGTGATCTACAGGATTCCGAAGGGATTTTTCCCCCAGCAGGACACCGGCGTCATTTTCGGCGGGCTGCAGGGTCCCCAGGACGCTTCGTTCCCGTTCATGCAGTACTCGCTGCTGCAAACCGTGAACGTCATCAAGGCCAATCCCGCCGTGGCCCACGTCAACGCCTATACCGGCGGCCAGGGAGCCAGCAACGGAGGATTCGTCTTTATCGCCCTCAAGCCGCTGGGCAAAGGGTCCGGGCCAGCGGACGGCCACTGCGGCCATGGACGTCATCAACCAAATTCGGCCGAAGGTCAGCGCGCTGCCCATCGCAGCGGTTTTCCTGCAGGCGGCGCAGGATATCCGCATCGGCGGACGCGGCAGCAACGCGCTGTACCAGTACACCATCCAGTCCGACAACATTCCCGATCTCGCCAAGTGGGGCCCCATTCTGCTGGCCAATATGAGAAAGCTGCCGGGTCTGCAGGATGTGAACACCGACCAGCAGAACGGCGGTCTCGAAGAAATGCTCACCTACGACCGCGTCACTGCGGCGCGGCTTGGGCAGACGCCGCAAACGCTCGACTCGGCTCGCTCTACAGCGCCTTCGGCCAGTCGGAAGTCTCGGTGATCTACACCCAGCTCAACCAGTACTATGTCGTCCTGGAAGTAGCCCCGAAGTACTGGGCTTCGCCGGACGGCCTGAAGGATATCTGGCTGGCCACCGGCGGATCTTCAACGTCCGGAAGCTCGAAGGCAGGCATCAACCTGATGTCTCCGCTGACCACCATGACGACCGGCGCAGACCAACACCACGCCGCTGCAGGTGAATCACACCGGCCTGTTCCCTTCGGTGACCGTCTCGTTCAACATGGCCAATGGCATGTCGCTCAGCGATGCCATGCGCGAAGTGGACCAGATGGAGCTGAAACTGGGCATGCCTTCCACAGTGCGCGGATTCTTTGCCGGAACCGCGCAGGCCTATCAGTCTTCGCTGGCTTCAGCGAAAAATACCTCGTCATCACGGCCCTCCTGGCGGTGTACATCGTGCTCGGCATTCTGTATGAGAGCCTGGTCCATCCGCTTCACGATTATTTCCACCCTGCCCTCGGCCAGCATCGGCGCGATGCTGGCGCTGATGATCTTCAATATCGACCTCAACGTCATCTCCATCATTGGCATCATCCTGCTCATCGGCATCGTGAAGAAGAACGCCATCATGATGATCGACTTTGCGCTGATGGCCGAACGCGAGGAGCAGAAGACCACCTACGACGCCATCTTCGAAGCCTGCATGCTGCGCTTCCGTCCCATCATGATGACCACCATGGCCGCCATCTGCGGCGCGCTGCCGCTGGCCTTCGGCACCGGCACCGGTTCCGAGCTGCGCCGCCCCCTGGGCATTACGATTGTCGGTGGACTGCTGCTGAGCCAGCTGGTGACGCTGTATACGACGCCGGTGGTCTACCTTACCTTTGACAAGCTGCGTCTGAGGATCATGGGCAGAACGCGCGACACGTTCCGCCCGGAGATCGAAGGAGCGACCTCATGAGCGCTGATACCAACAGAATCATGATCGCGAAAGCAAATCGTGCGTGGCGCTCCGCGGCGCCGGCGATAACCTTGCTGCTCGCCGCGCATCGCCGGCTGTAATGTGGGACCGAAATTCCATCGCTCCCGCGCCACCCCAGGTGACCGCCGCCAATTACAAGGAATCCACGGTCAACTTCCAGGATCAGGACGGCTGGAAGGTCGCCAGTCCGCAGGATGCCATGCTGCGCGGCAACTGGTGGGAGATCTTCCACGAGCCGGAGCTGAATGCGCTCGAAGATCAGCTCAACATCAACAACCAGAACATCAAGCAATACTTTGAGCAGTACATGGAAGCCCGCGCCGCTGATTGCCGAAGCGCGTTCCCAGTACTGGCCGCAGATCACGCTGAACCCCTCATGGAGCCGATCGAGGAGTTCTTCCAACCTGACCAATTCTTCCACCGCGAATACGGGTCGAACCAGCACCCTGTGGGCCACGCCCATCGACGTTTCCTGGGTGCCCGATCTGTGGGGCAAGATTCGCAACGAGGTGCGCGAAGCGGAATATGCGGCACAGGTCAGCGCGGCCGATCTGGAAAACGAGAAGCTGACCGAGCAGGCATCGCTGGCGGAATACTATTTCGAGATTCGCGGGCAGGACGATGCTGCAGGTCATCCTGAACCAAACCGTAGACGCCGACCAGAAGGCTCTGGATGCCAACCAGGGCGCGTATGACGCCGGCACTGGCGATTACATTTCCGTCGTCGAAGCCCGCGCCACCCTCGAATCCGCAAAGTCGTCAGCCATCAACGTCGGCCTGCTGCGGGCGCAATACCAGCACGCCATCGCTGTTCTGCTGGGCAAGGTGGCGACCGACTTTTCCGATCCCGGTGAAACCCATGACCTACACGCCGCCCCCGATTCCGACTGGAGTTCCCTCGCAGCTGGTCGAGCGCCGTCCCGACGTCGCCGCCGCCGAGCGCACCCTCGCCGAAGCCAATGCCACCATCGGCATCGGTTATGGAGCGTTCTTTCCCCAGGTGACCATCTCCGCGGCGGGGGCTTCGAAAGCTCGACCTTCAAACACCTGTTCGACTGGCCCAGCCGCATCTGGTCCATCGGGCCATCGGCCTCCCAGGTGATCTTCGATGGCGGCCTCTATCGTGCCGAGCTGCATCAGTACGTAGCCACCTACAACGCCGACGTCGCCATCTACCGCCAGACCTCGCTCACCGCCTTTCAGCAGGTGGAAGATTACCTGGCCGGCACCCGCATCTATTCGCAGCAGATTCTTCGCCAGCAGGATGCGGTCAAGGCCGCTCAGGAATTTCTCAACCTTGAAACCCAGCGTTACAACACCGGGTGTCGATCCCTACGTCGATGTCGTCAGCGCTCAGACCACGCTGCTCAGTGATCAGCAGACCCTCAACACCCTGCAGGTTTCCGAGATGATGTCCGCGGTCCAGCTGGTCCAGGCTCTGGGCGGTGGATGGGATGTCTCGCAGCTGCCCACGCCGTCGCAGGTGGGAGCCAAGGTCCCGAACAGTGCCTATACGCTCCAGCAATAGCGGCCGATGACACTGCGGCAGCGCAGAACGCTCCCCCGTCCAGTTCTTCCCGGGAGCCAAAAGACCCGTTGCCCCGTCTATAGAACCAGACTCCCCTTGGTCAGGACGCTATAACCAGGCTGTAAAAGCGCTTCCGTAGTCTTACTGCAATCTCTGTCGCGAGACCAACTACGAGACTGACTTGTGATCTGCGCAAAAGGTGTTCTTTGATCAGGCAATACCGGTGTCTCCTGCTGACCGGATTCTTCGCCGTGCTGTGCCTGGCTTCCGGTGTCCGAGCCCACGCTCAGAATCAGAGCGCGACCAGCCCGGCGCCGACCTTACGGGTTAATTCCCGCGTGGTGCTGACCGACGTCGTCGTGACCGACAAGGACGACCACCCCGTCCACAGCCTGAAGGCTGCCGACTTTCAGATATTCGACAATGGCCGCCCGGAAACGTTGAACGCCTTCGAGGAACACACCGGCACGCCGGTTGCGAATGTCGAAACGGCATCCCTGCCCGCCGGCACACACACCAACAGCCTTCTGCTCCAGGCTCCTCCCGTGATCAACGTCCTGCTGATTGACTCCACCGGCATGGAAATCGTCGATCAGATGCTGCTCGCCAAAGAACTGAAGCGCTTCGTCGACCAGGTGCCCGCCGGAGTTCCGATGGCGGTCTATTTTCGCCGCTACGAGTTCACCGTCCTGCTGCAGGACTTCACCGCCGACCACGCCCTGCTCCAGGCCGCCATTCACAAAGCCATTCCCCAGCTTCCCATGCCCGGCTCCGACATGCTCTCCGAAGCGGCCGGACTCGAGCAGGTGGGCGGCTATCTGAGCCAGATGCCCGGCCGGAAAAACCTGCTCTGGTTCAACTCCGGCACCAGCCTGTTCAGCCATCCTGGTCCGTGGAGCAACCTCTCCTCCACCGGCGGCTCCACCGACACCGACGGCTCCGTGCCCACCGCCACCGACGATACCCGTGAGGCCTACGACCTGCTGCAAACCGGACGCATCGCCGTCTACCCCATTGACGTCCGCGGCCTCAACCCACAGTTCACCGCGGCCTTGTCTCAGCAGCACCTCTACGAGCGCAATTTTGCCGACGCCACCGGCGGCGAGGCCTTCTTCAACGAGAACGACATGGCCCAAGCCTCGGCACACGCCATGGAAAACGGCGACAGCTACTACACCCTCAGCTACTCTCCTGACGATTTGCGCGACAACGGCAGCTGGCACTCGGTTCGCGTCAGCCTCGCCGGCGGTTATCACCTTAGCTATCGCCGCGGCTACTACGACGACGCCCCTGGTGTGGAACACCCCGCCCCCGGAAAGCCCGCAAAACAGACAACCATTCGCGCCGGCGGTCAGAACATCGAAGCGCCCAACACCCACAGCCAGCCGCTCATCTTTCGCACTGAGCTTGCTCCGGGCAACGCGCCCCCGAAGCGAGATGAGCGAGGATACCGCGTCCACTTCGACATTCCCGCGGTCGAGCTCCAGCACACCGTCGAGAACGGCCAGGCCACCGCGACCGTGGGAGCGGCGGTTGTCGCTTTCAATCAGGAAGGCAAAGTCATCGGCCACGTCTCGCAAAAGGCGAGCCTCACTTTTCAGGAGGCGCTCTTCAAGGCGCACCCCATGGCCGCTCTCAGCTTCGATCAGCAGCTCGATCTGCCGAGGGAACAACAGGCCTTCCTCTACGTCGCGGTCTGGGACGCAACCAATGGCCGCATGGGCACCATGGATGTCCAGCTGGACCCGAAGCTGATCGCAGGCAAGCAATGAACAGTGCTGCCGCAAAATCCGATGCGGAGCTGGCGCGATCCCTCGCCCGCCTCTGGCCCCATCGCGTTCACGAATCGAGCGTCTGGAAAAACTTCCTCTGCCTTTGCGGACTGCACCGCCGCGCCCAGCTCGATCTGCGCGATCATGCGCCGGGCAGGGAAGTCTGGTTCTGCCGCTGGTTCCAGAAAATCTGGATCGACGGGATCAGGTACGGCGGCTAATTCGCGTCGTTCCTCTCCTGGGCCCCACCGCAAACCACAATCCCGCTGTTACCGCTGCCATCAGCAACTGCCGCAACAGAAACGCCACCGGGTTCCAGTGCGGCAGAAACACCACGCTGCCCTCTTGTTCGATGTGCGCGTACCACGCCACCACTTCATGAGGCCCGCCCAGCACCATCTTCCCGATTGAATAAAGGATGAAGATGACCCAGTAAGCCAGCAGCAGCGCCAGCAGCAACCGCCCCAGCAGCCGAATGAGCCCAAACAGCGGCGACTCTGCCCAGGATTCTTCCGGTTCATTGCCGGGTTCAGCCATCGCTCTCTCCCCGGCGTGTAGCCTACACCCGCGCGCATCCTCTGCGATCCCAATTTCGCCTCTCCTGCCAGCCACTCCCTCAGCCTCCGGCGACGGATTCACCATCGGTAATTCGCTCTACAGCACGATTCAGATCATCCGTGCGAGCGCGCGGCAGCACTAAATCTCACCGGGCACACTCGGATCGGTGTCATCGTGTGCCCGTCTTCCCGCCCTCGAGGCCCAACTTTCTCCCCCTCCCGGAACACCCTGAACCACCTCGCCCTTCTGTGACCGAACGGCTCGCCGTCCAGCGACGGCGTCCCCGCATGCCGCAAAAACACCGTTTCCGGTGTCCACAGTCACGCCGGAACTGGCCCGTTCAGAGCGGCCCTGTCCAAGCCTGCATTCCCACGTCGCGGCCAAGGGTAAGAACGGTTTCCCGCCATTTCATGTCTCATTTCAGGCCACTGCGACCCTCCCTGCCAACCTTCCTGGCGCCCCTTCGCAGGGTCCCCGAAACCGGCACCGCAGACATACTCCAGCGAACCGATTTCGGTTACCTCAAGGTCTCGCACAGCACTCACCAAAGAGTCCCCAGTTCTCCTCAATAACCCTTGGTTTTCAATGCTATAAACGACCATCAAATAAAAGCAGTCAGGACGTAACAACAACAACAAAGGACGTTCATGCTGCCTTACCTGTCTTTGGTTCTCGCTGTGCGGAACGAACGCAAGATGCTCCCTGGGCTGATCGACCAGCTCCTCGAGCAAAACTATCCGCCTGAGTTTTTCGAGATTCTGGTTGTTGACGGCGGATTCCACCGACGGAACCGCGGACCTGATCCGGCGTCGCTACAGCGATCGCCGGGTGCGCGTCCGGGTTCTCGATAACCCGCAGCGCAGCGTATCGGCTGGACGAAATGCCGGCATCCGTGCCGCGTCTGGAGACGCCATTGTCTTTCTCTCCGGGCACTGCCGGATTCCCTCGAAGAACCTGCTCGCCGACACCGCGGAAATTCTGGAAACCACCCCGGCTGAATGTGGATGCCTGTGCCGTCCTCAGCCCCTTGCTGGTCCGGCGGAAACGCACATGGGCGAAGCCATCGCGATCGCCCGATCGAGCCGCATCGGACGCGGGCCCGTTGGCCCGGATATGGCCGGGTTCGTCGAACCTCCGGGTTTTGCCGGAGCCTTTCGCCGCAGTGTCTTTGAAGAGGTGGGCTTCTTCGACGAGAGCTTCGACGCCTGCGCGGGCCTCGACTTCAACCAGAGAGTTCGCCAGGCCGGCATTCGCGCCTATCATGATCCGCGGCTCGCCGTCGACGAACAGCCTCCACAGAAACTCCGCAATCTTCTGGCCGAGATGTTCCGCCATGGGCGAGGAGCCAGCCGATTCCTGCGCAAGCATCCGGAGTGCGCCTCGCCCGGCTGAAATTGCTCCGCTATGCGTTCTGCTGGCCGTGCTGCTGACCCTGTTTGCATGGACGCAACTGCCGCTGCGCATGGCTGCCATCATGACTCTGCCTATGGCAATGTTTCCGCTGGCTGTGCTGCTCACCTCCATGAAGATCGCCACCCGATTCGGCTTCCGCTGCGCCTGGAGAGCGCCGGCAGTTCTCGCCACCATCTATCTCGGCGAGAGTCTCGGGCTCCTCTATGAATACGCATTTCCCGGCGGGCACGACAAAAAGAGAAAGACCGCACCTGTCGTCACCGTCCCGAAGTTTGCTGAATGATGCCGCCGACCGCGCCGCCTAGAACGTTGCCTGCTTCCGGCTCCCGCCTGCTGTCCGGTGCCGTTCGCGGTTTCTTGCTGGTGGCTTCCGGCCTCCTGCTGTTGTTCGCTGTTCTCCTCTGCTGTTCGGTGCTGTCCGCTTTCTTTTGAACGTTACACTGGCGGCGTGAAGGATATCGGGGCCGCATTGCGCCGTCGCCAACGGGATTGCTGCACATCGGGCACGCCAGAACTTTCTGGACCGCGTTCAGCCGAGCCCAGGACGCAGGCGGAATGCTGATTCTGCGGAATGAGGACCTCGATCCGCAGCGCTCGAAAGATGAATTTGTCCGTGCGATGCTCGAAGACCTGAACTGGCTCGGCATTCATTGGCAGGAAGGGCCGGATGTAGGTGGGACATTCGGCCCTTATTCCCAAAGCCAGCGCCGCGAAACGTACCTGAGCGTTTGGCGAACACTTCTCGAGCGCGGATTCCTCTATCCCTGCACCTGCTCGCGCCGCGAGCTGGCCGGCATCGCCCAGGCGCCCCATGAAAATGTCGCGACCGCGGGTCGCTTCGAGAGCGACGAAGGCCCGATGTATCCCGGAACCTGCCGTCCCAAATCTCACTTCTCACCTTGCCGAACAATACTCGAGCCCCGCCGGAGTGAACTGGCGCTTCCGCGTTCCCGATGGCGAGGTCATCGCCTTCGACGATGGTCACTTCGGGCCGCAGCGCTTCGTTGCGGGCGAAGACTTCGGCGACTTTCCCGTCTGGCGCCGCGACGACATCGCCCGCCTATCAGCTTGCCGTGGTCGCCGACGACGAAGCGATGCGCATCACCGAAGTGGTTCGCGGCGCAGACCTGCTGCTCTCCACCGCGCGCCAGATTCTGCTCTATCGCGCCCTTGGCTGGACGCCGCCTCGCTGGTTCCACTGCCCGCTGGTCGTCGATGATCGCGGCGAACGCCTCGCCAAACGCCACGACGCTCTGGCAATTCGAACCCTGCGCGAGCAGGGCAAGACGCCGGAAGAGGTGCGCGGAGAATGAGCGGCAACGTTCCTGGGCTGAACGTCGAACGCACTGCGGCCCTCATCCAGGCTGCGGCGTTTCCGAACGCCGTCCGCCGCGCGCGGAACGCCGTCCGCACCCATCCCCGAAATGTGGAAAATTTGTCAAGACCCGAGCCCAAAATCCAAAGTAATGAGCCCTCATAACGCAGGACTTACCCGCCAAACCACCCAAACAAAGTTGGCGCGATTTCTCCCTGGATTTGGTATTCTGATAATAGAGGGTAAGAAATAAAAAGGCCGCCTCAACAGGCGGCCTTTTCCTTTGCTCGGAGTTTACTCCGAGCGCCATCCAGGCAAAGTCAGCAAAATCATACACTTGCCATTAGGTCATCTCGCAACTAACTTGTTTTCAATTACTTGCACTCAGAGGGCTTCCAGCACTAAAGATCAAAATGCCTGAATTCATACACTTAACAAAAAATGGGGGGGTGGGGGGTAGGCGGAGCAGTTCCGTTCCGCAGGGGGCTTAAATGTTGTCGAATCTGTCAACATTTCCTAAGCCCCAAAGAATCAAATACGAACGCAATTCCAGTGTCAGCAAAAAAAACTCGGCTGACGGGCGATGCAGGCTGCCGGTTCCAGGCTACTGCATCGAGATGCCCAGCTCATAAAAGAGGAACGCCGTGGCGTCGGCGTCCTCGAGAAGCGCTTCGTCGACGTTGGTGCTGATGCCGTGGCCGGCGTTGGCGTTCGTGAGCAGCAGAATCGGCAGGCCGCTCGACGTCGACGCCTGCAGCTCGGCGGTCATCTTACGGGAGTGAGCCGGGTTGACGCGGTGGTCGTTGTCGCCGGTGATCATCAGCACCGCAGGGTATTTCGTCCCGGCGACGACGTGATGGTAGGGCGAGTAGGCGTAGAGCGCCCGGAACTGCAAGGGGACCTTCACGGTTCCATACTCGGTGATGTTGAAAGTACCGTTGGGGTCGAGCTCGGTGCGCAGCATGTCGTAGATGCCGACATACGAGACGACTGCGCGGAACAGAGAAGGATGCTGGGTGAACTCGACACCCATCAGCAAGCCACCATTGCTGCCGCCTTCCGCTGCCATGTGTTCGGGTGATGTGTAGTGATGGCTGACCAGATACTCGGCGCAGGCAGCGAAGTCGTCAAAGACGTTTTGCTTGTGGGTCAGTTTGCCGGCTGAGTGCCAGCTCTCGCCGTATTCGCCGCCGCCGCGCAGATTGGTGATGGCCACAATGCCGCCGTGATCGAACCACAGCCGGTCTCCATAGAAGTAAGGAGTGGTGCTGATGTTGTAGCCGCCGTAGCCGGTGATCAGAGCCGGGTTGGCGCCGTCCAGCTTTGTGCCTTTCTTCATAAGGATGGTCATGGGAACACGGGTGCCATCCTTCGAGGTAGCGAAGGCGCGCGTGACGGTGATGTCGGACAGGTTGACATCGGTCTCCTCGTGAAAGGAAAGGGTTAATTCACTCGCGCCGTCGTACCGGTGCCACTGCTCCGGCGTGATGAAGGTCTGCGCCGAAAAGAGGAAAGCATCGGAACCGTCGCGGACCAGCGCGCTGACCGAAGCGACCCTGGGCGTCGGAACGTCGGCCAGGCGTTTGCCGTCCAGAGTGTAGGCACGAATTTCTTCAGGGCCGCCGTCGATGACCGTGCAGTAAAGCTTGTCGGAGCCGACGAACAGGTGTTCCTGGTCGGCGCCATCGCCTTCGATGCTGGCATCGCTGGCTTTGACCACGAGCTTCGCGTCGGCCAGACGAGAATCGCCGGCAGGCAGGTGCCATAGCTCGCCTTTGTCGGAGTTTTTGTGGCTGAGCAGCCAGAGGCTGTTGTCGAGCCCGAAGGCCGCCATCGGGATCTTGTCGCTGAAATGGGTAATCTGCTGCGGCTTTTCGTCGGGGCCGAGAACAAACTCTTCATATTCGCCGCCATCGCCGTTGGCGACTGTGATGAGCACATGGCTCGAGTCGGGAGAAAGCGTGAGCACGGTCTCGGCAATGCGCGGGAAATCCTTCCCGAGAACGTAGCGGTCTTCAGATGCCGGCGTGCCCAGCTTGTGAAAGAAAACCTGCTGGTAGAAGTTCACGTCGGCGGCGGGCCGCTCGTTACCCTGCGGATAACGGGTGTACCAGAAGCCGGAGCTGTCGCTCTTCCAGGCCATCGATCCGCCGCCGGTGGCGAACTGGACGCGCGGGACGGTTTCGCCCACCTGCTTTCCATTGCTGGTGTCGATGACGTACAGAGCGGCGTCCTCGCTGCCGCCGGTAGAAAGGGCCACGCCGGCCAGCTTGCCGTCGGGCGAGATGCTGTACCAGTCCACCTGAAAGACCTGACCGGCCTCAAAGGTGGTGGTGTCGAAGATCGGGCGCTCGGAGGCTTTGTCCTCGGGCGAGGCGAAGACAACGAGTTTGGGACCTGCCTGGCCAGGATCAAAACGCAGAGCGAAGAGGCGGCCGTTCGAAACCTGAAAACGGCCGTAGCCGGTGTGGCCAGCTTTCATCCGCTGTTTCAGGTAAGCGAGGATCGGGTCGCGCTGCGGCAGCTTGTCCATCCAGGCAGAGGTGTAAGCATTTTGCCCGGCGACCCACTGCTTTACCTCTGGCGAGGCGCCGTCTTCGAGCCAGCGGTAGTTGTCAGTGACCTTGAGGTTGTAATACGTGTCGACGACGGGACGCTTTGGTGAGGGCGGAGGCGCGGTTTGCGCAGAGGCAACGAAGGAGCAGACGGCGAGGAGAGCGGCAAGGGACGAACGCATGCGGAAATCTCCAGGATGCTGCGGGATCAGCAGGCAGTTGGGAGGAAAGAAGAGGATATCGAGGGGGGTACGGCGGCGGGCAGGAAGTCAGGCTGTTTCTTCTTCCTCGTCCTGGGTTTCCTCGATGGCCATGTCGCGGAATTCGTTGGAGTCGAAGACTTCTCCGCAATCGAGGCACTCAACGAATTCGACATCATCTTCGCGTGCCACCACGCGGACCTTGGGATGCTTACAGACCGTATTCATGGGGTGATCGAGGGGCTGCAAAGAAGTCGGTATGGGGCAGATTGTACCCGGGCAGGGGCGTCTGTCAACAGGCATGTTCAGGCTCGGCGGTGGCATGCCGTTCTAAACTGGAACCATGCCCGAAATGGAACGAGTTTCTGAGGCGGATGTGCGCCGTGTGGCCGAGCTGGCCAACCTGGAACTGAGCGCGGAGGAGGAACCGCGGATGCGGCGGGATCTGAACGCGATTCTGGATTATGTTGCGCAGCTGGCCGAGCTGGACACGGCCCAGGTTGAGCCCATGGCGCAGGTTTCCGAAGTGCTGGCGGGCAGCGGCGGGGACGCGGGGGAGAGCGATTCGGTGCTGCGTGAGGATGTGGCGCGGCCGTGTCTGGACCGGGATGTGGTGATGAAGGAAGCGCCGGAGACCGATGGCGTGTTCTTCAAGGTTCCGAAGGTGATCGAAAGGTGAATGCCCGATGACGACGGCGGTGACGGCAGGAACGATTGAAGGCATCCGGTCGGCGATTGCCAGCGGCGATACGACGGCAAAGGCTGTGGCCGAGGTGTATCTGGCGCGGGTCGCGGGAGAGGATGAGAAGATCCATGCGTTTTTGTCGGTCGACAACCAGTTCGCGCTGCAACAGGCGGCGCGAATCGACGCTTTGGCCGCGAAAGGTGAGCCGCTGCCGAAGCTGGCCGGCGTTCCGTTCGGGATTAAGGACGTGCTAACGCTGGAAGGATTCGCGGCGACCGCCGGGTCGAAGATTCTGGAAGGGTATCGGCCGCCGTACACGGCGACTGCGGTGCGCAGGC
This sequence comes from uncultured Acidobacteriaceae bacterium, assembly GCA_963788905.1. Lineage (GTDB taxonomy): Bacteria > Acidobacteriota > Terriglobia > Terriglobales > Acidobacteriaceae > Palsa-343. The sequence goes on along the minus strand of CAWBIO010000003.1, from coordinate 67,305 downwards.
TCGCCGATGCGGGAGCGGTTTTCCTGGGCAAGCTGAACTGCGATGAGTTTGCGATGGGCTCGTCGAACGAGAACTCGGCGTATGGACCGGTGCACAACCCGCATGCTCTGGATCGCGTGCCTGGCGGGTCGAGCGGCGGTTCGGCTGCGGCGGTGGCGGCGAATATGGCTGTGGCAACGCTGGGGACCGACACGGGCGGTTCGATCCGGCAGCCGGCGTCGTTTTGCGGGGTGGTGGGTGTGCTGCCCACGTATGGGCGGGTGTCGCGGTATGGGCTGATCGCGTTTGCGTCGTCGCTGGACCGGATTGGTCCAATTGCGGCGACGGTGCGGGATGCGGCGACGGTGCTGGGCGTGATTGCCGGGCACGACGTGATGGACGCGACGTCGTCGCCGCTGCCGGTCGAGGATTACACGGCAGATCTGGAACGCGGCGTGAAGGGGATGAAGCTGGGCGTACCGGCGGAGTATTTCGGAGAAGGGCTGGACGCTGAGGTTCGGGCGGCGGTTGAGGGCGGGATTGAGAAGCTGCGGGCTGCGGGGGCGGAGATTCGCCCCATTTCGCTGCCGCACACGCGCTATGCGATTCCAACCTATTATGTGATCGCCACAGCCGAGGCGAGTGCGAACCTGGCGCGCTTTGATGGTGTGCGGTACGGGCTGCGGGCGCCTGAGTCGGACACGCTGGCCCACATGTATCGGCGGACGCGCGATCTGGGATTCGGCGCGGAGGTGAAGCGGCGCATTCTACTCGGCACGTATGTGCTGAGCCACGGCTACTACGACGCGTACTACAAAAAAGCGCAGCAGGTGCGGCGGCTGCTTACCGAGGATTTTCTCAGGGCGTTTCGGGAAGTGGACGCGATCGTGACGCCGACTGCGCCGACGCCGGCGTTCAAAATTGGCGAGAAGTCGGATGATCCGGTTGCGATGTATCTGGCGGATATCTACACGGTGACGGCGAGCCTGGCGGGAATCTGTGGGGTTTCGGTTCCGTGCGGGAAGTCGAAGGAGGGGCTGCCGATCGGGATGCAGATCCTGGGGCGGCACTTCGGCGAGGCGACGATCTTCCGCGTGGGGCAGTCGGTGGAAAGCCTGGTGGGGGATTAACGGCGGTTCATTTTTCGCAGTCGAGGTTTGATTTTGGGGATTGGTGCGGGCGGGGAAGTGCCGGGCGTGGGAACGACGGCGCCGGTGAGTTCAACTGCCGGACGGGGGCAGTGGATGTTCCTGGGCCCGAATGGACTGCGTGCGGGATGGTCGATACTGATTTTCGCGGCGATCTGCGCGGTGCTGATTTTCGTTGGCGGGTTCGCGGTTGGGCCCTTCGTGCACGTGGGTAGAGGAGGTGTATTCATGCCTCTGAGCGGCCTCCTGATGGAACTCTCGCAGCTGATTCCGGCGGTGGTGGCAACGTGCATCATGGCAATGCTGGAGCGGCGGCCGGTGACGTTCTACGGCTATCAGGGAAAAGCCCGGGCGTTGCGTCTGGTGTGGGGGCTGGTGTGGGGATTTGTGGCAATTTCCGGGGTGGTGTTTCTGCTGCGGCAATTGGGTTACATCGCGGTGGAAGGGTCGACGATCGATCGCATGAACGCGCTGCGCTACGGGGCGGAGTGGGGAGTGGTTTTTCTTTGCGTTGGCGCATGTGAAGAGACGCTGTTTCGCGGATACGCGCAGTTCACCTTGACGCGCGGCATTGGGTTCTGGTGGGGAGCATTTCTGTTTGCGGCGCTGTTTGGTTTTATGCACCGCGCCAATCCTGGTGAGTCGCCGGTCGGGCTGCTGGGCGCGGGGGGAGCGAGCCTGATCTTTTGTCTGAGTCTTTGGTACACGGGCTCGCTGTGGTGGGCGGTGGGGTTTCACGCCGCCTGGGACTGGGGCCAGTCGTTTTTTTACGGGACAGCGGATTCGGGGCTGGTCGCGGGAGGCCATTTCCTGAATGCGCATCCGGTAGGCAAGGCGTTGTGGAGCGGTGGAACAACAGGGCCGGAGGGAAGCGTGATTGTGTTGCCGCTGCTGGTGGTGATTGCTTTGGCGATGGGTCTGTGGTGGGGACGGCGGGGAGAGCTGCCGTTCAGAGGGGCGGCGTGGAAGCCCGGCACATCGCGCCGTAGTAATTTATAAGTTACACTGCTTGGGTGCGATTGCTAATTTTGAGGACTATAAGCAGAGGACGGAGAGAGCGTGAAGCACAAGGCCAGCATTTCTCATGATGAAGCTCTGTTGAAAGAGCTGCGTGAGCGACCGGAATTTGCGGCCGAGTACCTGAAGGCAGCGCTGGAAGACACAGAGGAACCGGAGGTCCTCCTCATCGCACTGCGCAGGGTTGCCGAGTCGCGCGGAGGTGTGGCAAAGGTTGCCAAGGCCGCTGGGGTCGAGCGCGAAAGCCTCTACAGGGCGCTCTCGGCGCGGGGCAATCCGCGGCTGTCAACTCTGGTAGCCGTCACGAAAGCGATGGGCTTGAAGCTGACCGTCGAAGCGGCCCCGTAGCGCTTTCTATCGTTGCTCGATCGGCACGTACTTCACCGGGTATTCGGGGCCGGTGTATTCGGCGCGGGGGCGGATGAGGCGATTGTCGTCGAGCTGCTCGATGACGTGGGCGGCCCATCCTGCGATGCGGCTGACGGCGAAGATGGGCGTGAACAGATCGAGATCGATGCCGAGCGTGGTGTAGGTTGACGCGGAATAGAAATCGACGTTGGCATTGAGCTTCTTTTCGACTTTGACGAACTCTTCGATGCGGCGGGACATTTCAAACCATTTGGTGTTGCCGGAATCCTTACTGAGCTGCTCGGACATTTTGCGCAAGTGCGTGGCGCGCGGGTCTTCTGTGCGGTAAACGCGATGGCCGAAGCCGAAGACCTTCTTCTTCTGGGCGAGGAGGGTCTTGACGTACTCGACCGGATCGCCGCCGGTTTTGCCGATCTCGAACAGCATCTTCATCACTTCTTCGTTCGCGCCGCCGTGTAAGGGGCCTTTGAGCGCGCCAATGGCGCCGGTGATGGCGGAGTGCATGTCGGACATGGTTCCGGCGATGACGCGGGCGGCAAAGGTGGAGGCGTTGAGTTCGTGGTCGGCATGGAGGATCAGGGCCATGTCGAAGGCGTTGGTTGCAGCAGGGATCGGCTTAGCGCCGTGCAGCATCCAGAGGAAGTTGGCCGCATGCGAAAGCGACGGATCGGGCTGGACGATGCTTTTGCCCTTGCGGATGCGATCATAGGCAGCGACGAGCATGGCCATCTGTGCGGTCAGGGCGAAGGCTTTGCGGACGTTGGAGTCGTGATCGACCGCCGCTTCCGCCGGATCGTAAGAGCTGAGGGCGGAGACCGCGGTGCGCAGCCCCTCCATGGGAGTGGCAGTTTTCGGCATGGAGTGGAAGAGGTCGTAGATTTCCGAGGGCAGGCGGCGGGCTTCGGTCAGCTTGCGGGTGAACTCCTGGAGTTCGGTGCGGCTGGGCAAACGGCCGTGCCAGAGCAGGCAGGTGGTTTCCTCGAAGGTGGATTGCTCGGCCAGTTCGTGAATGTCGATGCCGCGATAAGCGAGCACGCCTGCATACCCGTCGATCCAGCAGATACCGGAGTTTGCTGCCACTACTCCTTCAAGCCCTTTAACCACCGTCGCCGTTGCCATGTCCTGCCTTTCTTTTGATCTCAGTTCGGAAAACCGTGCCAATGTGCGGGATGCTGCGATCGCGTGGTGCGATGTAAGGCTCCCTGGATTTTCCGACGTATCTCAGGCTTTGTCAGTTTCAGAAAACAGTTTACAGATTACCCCCAAATGCAGCCGGTAGCTGCCTGTCGCTCAGTTTCGATCACGCTACGACGAGGCGGGAGAAAGAGCGAAGCGAGCGAGACGGAAGGGCGCGAGATCGACTTCGGGCTGCTGGCCGAGAATGGCCTGACTCAGGACGCGTCCGGTTGCAGGGCCGAGCAGGATTCCATTTTTGAAGTGGCCGGTTGCAACCCAGCAATTCTGGCTGGTTTGGTCGATGAGGGGAAGGCCATCGCCGGATCCGGGGCGGAAGCCGATCCAGGTTTCGGCGATGGCAGCTTCGGCGAGCGGCGGCCACAGGTCGACGGCTCGGGAATACAGTTCCTGAATGCGCAGCGGATCGACGTTGCGATCGAAGCCGGTATCTTCCACCGTGGATCCCACCGTGTATCGGCCCTCGCCGCGCGGGATGATGTAGACGTCGGGGGTGCGCAGCACGCAGCGCATCTGGATGTTGCCGGGAAGTTCGGCGGTGAGCATGTGGCCTTTGCGCGGGATCACCGGTAAACCCGGATCGAGCGCCGGCGCCCATGCGCCTGTGGCGTTGAGAAACGCGCCTGTGGAGAAGGTGCCTGCGGCTGTGACAATTGCGACGCCGGAACCTTGCTCGCGCACGCGCAAAACCGGCGTCTCCTCGCGGAGAATGATTCCGGCGGCACGCGCAGCGGCGGGCAGGCTCTCGGCGAGGTCCCAGGCGTCGAAGCTTTTTTCCTCGAGTGAGAGAAATAGCCACTGGCCTCGGTTGATGCCAGGAGCGAGCTCGTCGATTTCCGCGTCGGCGAGCCGTCGAGCCGTCTCCGGAAAGTGACGCACCCCTTGCACAGTCTGGGTGGTACGGATGGGAATTGTTTTCGCGGAGAGACGCTCGGCGCGGGCAAGGAAGTCTGGATAAAGACTGAGGCTGAGCTGGGCCAGATCGCGCAGCTGCTGAGGGTTTTCGGGGTCGGTGGCAGCGAGCATTCCCGCAGCGGCGCGTGAGGCTTCCGACATGGCTTCGCTCTGGTCGAAGACGGTCACGGTGGATCCGGCTCGAGCGAGCTCCAGCGCGGTGGCGAGCCCGATAATGCCGGCACCGGCGATCGCAACATCCGCATGGCTCATACCGAGATTCTAAATTCTTCGACTTGCGCCGGCGCCGAACCAAGGTACCGAGGTGAATGACTGAAGGGGTCCGCCTGCGAAGTGGCTGCACTCGGTTTGCGGCGTGCGAGCGCGATGGGTGCCGCGCCGATTTGCACAGGCTTTGCACCGAACTTTGCACCGAACAACGTGCAGCACTTTGCGGAAGAATCTTCCTTCTGAGTGCCATTTTTACTGGCGGTCGAAGTTCACAACAATCGCTCAATGTGGAAATTCGGGGTCATTCTTCGATCCAGTGGGCATCATGCGCGGTTCTACGCGACTCACCCAAAAGTAATAGAACCCTTCACCCAAGATGGATACCGACGTGCACAAGGCTTGACTAAAATCTCGCAAGACTGGCAAGCAGTTCCGAGCAGATTTCGATGACCGAGAGTGGACCGCGAGCAATTCTCCGCGTGCTGCTTGAACGTCATGAAGCTACCCCATCCCCCGGGGTGTCAGGCTCGATAAGCCAAAACAAAGCGGGAACGACTGTACGAGGTGAGGTGGATGCACGAGGCCCGTGTTCGTTTCTCGTCGTATCGCGTCTCGGATCGGAGTGTGCGCTATTGGCACGACTACCGTTTCCGTGCCGCGGAAGGGAAGGCGCGCCCCCGGGTAAGCAGAACAAGCCGCTGGTTTATGTACCTGGGCCTGATGGTCGGACTGTGCGTCCTGCTGGCATTTGCCGGTTGTGGGACCAACACGCCGACTGGCGAGCTCAAGGCCGCGCGAACGGCGGTCAACTTCGGTGCCGTGACTGTGGGACAGACGGGCACGGCAACCGTGTCGTTTGTGAACGGCGGGACAGGCTCGGTTGAGGTTTCGAAGTTAACGATCAGCGGCCAGTCATTTCAGATTGGCGGTCATGTCAGCCTTCCGGTCAACGTCGGTGCCGGGGCCACGTGGAGCTTCCCGGTGGAGTTTGCTCCGACGAAGTCCGGGGCAGCGGCAGGAGAGGTGACGCTTGTCGCCAATGTGACGACGGGACAATCGCCGGCGGTGAGTCTGAGTGGCCTGGGGGTTGAGGCGGTCACGGAACCGGCACCGGCTGCGGCGAGTGTCCTGAATGGGTTTTCCTGCAAAAGCACGATGCTGGCGGGTGGGGGAAGCGACAGCTGTTCGATCAGCCTGAGCGCTCCGGCGGCCAGCGCGATGAGCGTAAGCCTCAGCAGCAACGATGCAGCGATCAGCGTTCCGGGCTCGGTAGCGATTCCTGCGAATGCTGCGGGCGCCGCTTTCACCGTGACGGTTTCGCCGGTGACTTCAGCACAGACCGCAGTTCTGACCGCCAGTGCGGGTGGCATCTCTGAGCAGGTTGCGATTGCATTGAATCCGCTCGAGAGCATCCTGAGCGCAAGTGCGGCGAATGTAAGCTTCGGGAACGTCTCGATCAATACTCAGACGACGCAAACGATCATTCTTACGTCGACGGGTGGGCTGCCAGTCACGATCACTGGTGCCGCAGTAACGGGAACGGGATTCAGCCTGGCGGGGATAGCGGTTCCGGTGACGCTCAACCCGGGCCAGTCGATCACGCTCGATGTTGGGTTCATGCCCACCGCGGCCGGAACCGAGGTGGGACAGATCGCGGTGACCAGTAATGCGAACAGCGGCGCAAGCATCGTTGTAACGCTGGGGGGAACCGGCGCAATGGGGTATCAGGTCGATCTGACCTGGAATCCTCCGGCCAGCTCGGCGGATGCGGTGAGGGGATACCACGTTTATCGGTCGCCAGCGGGCGCGTCGTCGTACCAGCTGCTGAACACCACGGTGCTGAACAGCACTGCATATGCGGACTCCGGGATCCAGGGCGGGCAGTCTTATAACTACTACGTCACGAGTGTGGATGGGTCGGGAGTGGAGAGCTCGCCTTCCAACACCTATACCGTGACGATCCCTTAGGGCGGAATTTCCACAGCGCTGAGGGATAGTGAAACCGGGTTAACCCGCACGTCGGCGGCAGGGAGGAACCGGCGAAAGAAGTGGTCTGCGATTTCAGGGTCAGGAAATGAACGGAGGAAATCGATGGCGATCTCGTTTGCGCACGCCGCTTTTGCTCATCGCACCCGCGTTATAATGACGATCGGGACAGATGTGAGCCAGAGCAGCAGGCCTTCCGAAGTTTCTCATCGAACCCACCTCTTTAACCGATAGGACGCGGGTATACTGACTCCGGATTTGATCTCCGAGAGCCCCAGCTACCCATAGGCAAACCCTTTCGAAAGGCATGGCTCCGGCACTTTCGGAGGCCATTCCGGATTGTGGATCCGCAATGGTTTCTTTACCGAACACTCTTCCGTCTCCGATTCGTATTCTGATCGCCGACGACCACCCGCTCTTCCGTGACGGGCTGCGTCGGCTACTGCAAGCCGAACCGGGCTTTGAGGTGGTAGGAGAAGCCTCGGATGGTGACATGCTGGTGGATCTGGCGCGAAAGACGAAGCCGGATATTCTTCTGCTCGACCTCTCGATGCCGCGCCAGGATGGGATGGCGGTGTTGCGGGAGCTGTCTGCTTCGCGGATCCCGGTGCGGACCCTGCTGCTGACGGCGTCGATTGAGAAATCGCAGATTGTGCAGGCGCTGAAGCTGGGTGCGTACGGCGTGATCATGAAGGAATCGACGACGCAGCGGCTGTTTGACAGCATCCAGTGCGTGATGGCGGGACAATATTGGGTGGGACGGGAGAGCGTCACGGATCTGGTACGAGCCCTGCGCAGTGTTGCACCTGTGGAGAACGGCATGCGCGCGCGCGACTATGGTTTGACGACGCGAGAGATGGAGATCGTAACGCTGGTGGTCGCCGGGTATTCCAATCCCGATATCGCGCAGAGATGCTCGATCAGCGAGCAAACCGTGAAGCACCACATCAGCAATGTTTTTGACAAGCTGGGAGTCTCGAACCGGCTCGAATTGGCGCTGTTTGCGGTCAATCACCGGTTAACGGCGGTGGCATCCTGAGTCCGAATCAGGCTGGCGTCTTCTGACGAAGGTGTTCCCGGGCGCGTGTCGTTCTAGCCGAGATGGGGCGCACATTGCGGGACGAACACCCCAGTAACACACAATGGTTCCAGAAATCTAGCACTATGCAGTCATATGACGATAGTACTGTCGGGCCATTGCTGTCCCCGGGGAACTGCCCTAACCTTAGTTTCGCAGTTGGGCTGATGAGCTTGCGCCTGGAGCGTCGGCGAAAAAGAGGGGCAAGGAGCGCGGATGGATTCGGATGGGGCCTACAGTGCGTCCAACCCCGAAACCCCGAGAGCCCGGCGATATGAAATCGGAACGTCGATCCGGTTTCGGGCACGAGGGGAAAGGGAGTGGCATGAGGGCTCAACCGAAAACATCAGCATTTCCGGGGTGCTGATTCGGACGGCTCGATCCCTGGACCCCAAGACCGCAATCGAGATGAGGTTTTTTCTACCTGTTGAACTGGACGGCGAATGCGCCGCCGAAGTTTTCTGCCGAGGGTTCGTGATCAGATCGTCAAAATGCAGGATCCCGGCTGGTACTTTCACGATCGCTGCCAGAATTATGCACTCGCGGTTTCTTCGCCAGATGGGCAGCAGAGAATACATAGCCAAAGATCCAATGAATGGCCATCGACGGTTGGCACTTTGATCGATATCTCCTGACAGATCCCGGAATTGCAACTGTCAGGACGCCTCGAGTTGCATCGAGTCGTTTGCCGGGGGCTGGTGCTCGAAGTTTGGGCTTGATTGTGGAAAACGGGCTCATGTAGCCCACAGGGCGGAGCTATGCTTGTGTCCGCACTAATGAGAGCAGAGAGCCGAATTTAGTTATGACCCTTGTGAGCCCAGCGGTTGCCGGTATCGAATCTCAATGGTGGGCGCTTTACACGCGCCATCAGCACGAAAAAGTCGTCGCCGAAGTGCTGTCGGCTAAGGGTTTTGAGGTTTTCCTCCCGCTGTACGACTCGACCCGACGCTGGAAGGACAGGCGAAAGACCCTTTCCCTGCCATTGTTTCCATGCTATGTGTTTGTTCGAGGGGAACTGCAGCGCAGGCTGCAGGTCGTGACTACGCCCGGGGTGCACATGATTCTGACTCATGGCGATCGGGCGGCCATCATTCCGAATTCTGAGATTGATGCGATTCGCCGTAGCGTGGAGGGACGTTTTCGCGTCGAACCCCATCCGTTCCTCAACTGTGGGGACCGGGTTCGTGTGACGCGGGGATCGCTGGAGGGCGTGGAGGGTATTCTGGTTCGTAAGAAGAGCCAGTTTCGCCTGGTGCTCTCAGTTGAAATGCTGGCCCGGTCGGTGGGTGTGGAAGTGGATGTTGCTGACGTGGAGCCGGTGGGAGCACGTGGCAATGGGGCGACTACACTGCTGACGCCACCGGAAAAGCTTCGTCCGCTGAGTATTCCGGAGGGAAGCCGGTGGCCTTCGGACTCCATTAAAGATGCAGCTGGCTTGCGGTAAGCCAGCGTTCGATTAACAACGGTCTCGGAGTCATAACCAACACTGTCATGAAGCTTCATCGCATTGTCGCATTCCTGGTTTTTCTGTCTTCGTGTGTCGGACTTTCGTACGCACAATCGGCCCATGGGTAACGAACGCTCAGGCCGGGACCGCCGCCGTACAGGGCGCCGAACCGCCGGCTGCGGCCGAACCGGCTGCCGCCCATAACACCAGCTTTATCATCGGCAACGATGATATTCTCAGCGTCAATGTCTGGAAAGAGACCGAGTTGTCCCAGTCCGTTCAGGTAAGATCGGACGGAAAAATCTCGCTGCCTCTGGTGGAGGATGTTCAGGCGGCGGGAAAAACTCCTCTGCAACTCGGAGCAGGACATCGCGTTCAAACTGCGGGCCTATATCACCGAGCCCGACGTCACGGTCATCGTGACCAAAATCAACAGTCAGAAATTCAACGTCCTCGGAAAGGTGATCAAGCCGGGAGAATACCCGCTTACGGCGGTGACCACGGTTCTGGATGGCATTGCGATGGCGGGCGGCTTTCAGGATTTCGCCAGGCAGACAAAGATTTACATTCTGCGCCAGAAGCCGGGAGGGGGTCAGACCCGCCTTCCTTTCAATTACAAAGATGTCATCAAGGGTAAGAACCCTGACCAGAACGTTAAGCTGGAACCCCACGACACGATTTTTGTTCCCTGAGCCTGCTTCGATGCCAAGCGCTGCCTGAGATCGATATGATGCGGAGACTATGTCTGATCCTCTGGCTGCTGGCGGCAGTTCCCGTCTGGTCCCAGACGACAGGCACGGGAACCGGGACAAACAACGGAACGGGAACCGACAGCGGCACGAACACGCAACAGACGGACGAAGAAGCAGAAACCCCAGTGATGAACAGCGGGATGCTGACACCACCACCAGTGAGCGGTGAGGCCTACCCTACCGCAGTCAAGGCTGAGGTGGGGGGTAATTTCATGAAGTTTGGAATAACCGGCGAAGCTGCCTATGACAACAACGTGTTTGCCGGGTTCAGTTCTGCCGCTCCACAAGGCGAAATGGAGTATTCGATATGGCCATCAATGAACTTCAACCGAACGACCGGACGGACGGTAGCGGAGTTTAAATACAGTCCGGGATTCTCTCTTTACGAGCCGGACACGAGCTATAACGAAGTCGATCAAACCGCATCGATGAACATGAAGTATCTCCTTGGAGAACATTCCTCCGTATCGGTGGACGATACGTTTCTGCGCAGTTCCAGCCTCTACAATTCGCCGGATGGGTTATCGGCCGGGGCTGTCACGGGGACGGCGCCGCTTCAGGCCGTTGGTGCTGTGGCCGCATTTGCCAACCGCATTACCAACCTGGCAGGTGTATCACTGACCACCCAGGCCGGCGAAAACGAGATGTTCAGTATAAGAGGCCAGTACGGCCAGCTGGACTATCCAGACGCAGCACAAGTACCTGGTTTGTATAACGCGACAGCCTGGAACGGTTCGGCATCTTTCAGCGAGCGATCATCCGCCCGGCAATATCTTGGCGGACTGATTCAACACTCCAGAATCGTGAGTTATCTTCCGAGCACCGACAACGTGGTGGAAACCGACAATCTTTTTGGCTTTTATACGATCTATCTGAGGGACTCCAAAACCAGTGTGATTTCGCTTTCCGTTTCGCTGGGGCCCGAACATTACCGGGCAGAGCAGTATCCCGTGCCCCCGGCGCTCGGATGGACGCCTGCGGGGACGCTCGGCATTGGCTGGCAGGGCCATTACACGAGCCTTGCGATGAATGTCTCCCGAACTCTGACGGGCGGAGGCGGGTTAAGCGGAGCGTACTCGGAAGACACTGCCAACGCTTTCCTGCGGCGGCAGCTCAGCAAAACGTGGACGGTGAGTCTGAGCGGCTTGTATTCCAACAACAAAAACGAGACGCCGTCCTTCCCCCAGACGGAGCCGGGGGGCCATGGCTTCATAACGAGTGTTTCCGCCGAGCACCGGCTTACACGCGATCTGAAAGTTCAGTTCGGCTACGACCGCACGGTGCAACACTACCAGGACATCGGAGTATTGGCGAAGTTTCCCACCAACGATCGGGTATACGGCTCCATTACTTACGAGCTGACCCGACCCATAGGAAAGTGAGCATGACGGACAACCGCGACACAGGCAAGACTCGTAAAAAAATAACGACGACCGAGATCTTCGAGGAAGGGAACGGGGAGAAGATCGACTTTGAGCGATATCTGGGCATCGCTCGACGCCGTCATATTCACTTTCTTGTACCTCTGCTTCTGGGCTGGTTTGTGGTGTGGGGAAGCAGCTGGATTCTGAAGCCGAGTTATAAGTCGAGCACGCTGATCCTGGTGGAAGAACCCACTCTGCAGAAGAATTTTGTCGCCTCGGTCGACGACGACCTGCAGTCTCGGCTGCAAAGCATGCAACAGCAGATCCTTAGCCGCACGCGGCTGCTGATGATCATCGACAAGCTGCATCTTTACAGTGACAGCAAAGAGCACCTCAGCCCTGACGACAAAGTCGCCCTGATGCGGAAGGCCATCAGTGTGGACGTGTTAAAGGACGCTCAGAACGGAGGCGTGTCGTCTTTCACGATCACTTATTCCGCGTACAGTCCTCGTGTGGCCCAGGCAGTGACGGGTGAACTGGTAGATTTGTTCATCAATGAGAATCAGCAGACGATTCTCCAACAGTCGGGCGCCACGACACAGTTTTTGGAGGGGGAGCTCGACAAGGCGAGTGCCGATCTTGCCGAGATGGACCGGAGAAAAAAGGCGTTCGAGGCCAGCCATGTGGGTGCGTTGCCGGAACAGCAACCGAGCAATCTGCAGATTCTGGCCGGGCTGCAGGCGCAGCTTCAGTCGGAACAGGATGGCGTGAACAATGCCACGTCGCAGAAGGCGCTGCACGAGACTGAGATTGAGCAGTTCCGGCTGAATCCCACGGTCATCCCGCACAACGCCGACCAGAATCCGAACAGCGTGGCCGCTTTTGATGTACAGATCGCCAAGTTTCGGGATCAGCTTACCGATCTGAGGTCGCGATACACCGACAGCTATCCGGACGTGGTGAAGCTCAAGGCGCAGATTGCGCAAACGCAGCGCGAGCGGGAAGCGGCCCTCGCCGCCGAAGAGGCCAAAGGCGGCGCGAGTGCGAACGCTGACACCGTAACGTTGAACCAGCTGCAGGGGCAGCTGCAGTCGGACCAGGTGGAGATCCAGAATCGTCAAAAGACGATTGCATCTCTGCAGACAAGGATCGCCGAATATGAGGCACGGATCAACGCGGAGCCGGCGAGCGAACAGCAACTGGCTGATCTGAACCGCGGATACGATCAGTCGAAGGCGAATTACGACGACCTGCTGAAGAAGAAGCAGGAATCGCAGATGGCGACCAGTATGGAGAGGATGCAGCAGGGCGAGCGATTCGTCCCACTGGATCAGCCCAACCTGCCGACGAAACCAGACTTCCCGAACCGCCTGAAGTTCTGTCTGGCGGGATTACTGCTGGGGCTGGTACTGGGCGGCGGCTCGGTAGCCGCTTTCGAGTTCACCGATGGCCGCCTGTACAACGAGGCGGAGATCAGGGACATGCTTCCCGTTCCGGTTCTTTGTGAGGTTCCCGAAGTAAGTAATCCGGACGACGAACAGAGAGTCCGGAGAAAGACTGTGCTTGGTTGGGCCATGACCGCAACGGTATTGTTGATTATCGTTGCGGGTTCCGCTGTCAGCTTTATTCACGGTTAGGTTCCGGAGCCCATGTACAAAGCTTTCTTCAAACTTGCCCGCAACCCATTCGATCTGACGCCCGATCCCGCCTATTTTGTCTCGACCCGGCGGCACAATGAGGCGCTGGCCGCTCTCCACTACGGAATTCGCCGCCACAAGGGATTTGTGGTCGTGACCGGCGAGGTGGGGACCGGAAAGACGCTGCTGCTGCGATGTCTGCTTCGTCTGCTCAAGGAGAGCAGGGACATCGCCTATGCCTACCTGTTCAACAGCCGACTCACGCCGACAGAATTCCTGCAGTACATCCTTGCCGATTTCGGGCTGCCCGCGGCCGGCAAAAACAAAAGCGAGCTGCTGCTGGATCTCGGGCAATTCCTGGTTCTGCGCGGCACTAAGGCGCTGACCACTGTCCTGATCATCGACGAGGCACATCATCTGTCTGAGGAGTTGCTGGAAGAAGTGCGGCTGCTTTCAAATCTGGAAACGACCGACGACAAACTGCTGCAGATTGTGCTGGTTGGCCAGCCCGAGCTCGATCAAAAGCTGGATTCCATTGCGCTTCGCCAGTTGAAACAACGGATTGCGCTGCGCGCGCAACTGGCTCCGCTGGAGGCACAGGAAACCAGGGAGTACATTGAACATCGGCTTCGCGTTGCCGGGCTGGAGGGAGAACCGAGTGATCTGTTTCCCCCCGACGTGGTTGCTGCCGTTTATCGCCACTCGCATGGTTTCCCCAGGCTCATTAACACAATCTGCGAAAACGCTCTGATTATTGCTTACGCAAGACAGATACCAAAAATCAATACTGATGTCGTGGAGGACGTTGCCAGGGAATTCCGTCTCGACACCGCTTTCTTCGGTGAAAACGAAGACAGCGGAGCCCACAACGAGATGGACGTCCAGCAGGCGGCGAAAGTACTCCGCGATCTTTATTCGGCTTTGCGCAAGCCGGTCGCGCGCAGTCGTGATTTAGATTTGCCAGTTTCTCTCGATGCAGGTGAGTATGAGCCGAATATTTGATGCTCTGCAAAGATCAGAAGCAGATCGAGCAGGAAATAACTCCTCTATTGCCTCGGATGCTACTGAGCTGTTGCGGCATGCCGAACACCGAGCGACTTCGGAATGGGCGGCACCGCCCCCAGAGCACCGGGTGGCGGGCAACGGAGTGTCTTCCGGGTCCAACGGAGTTTCTCCGGGGACCAATGGCGCGTCGGTGTCGCTGGAGAAAACAGCGGGCCGTGCGGTCACCTCGATTGAAGAGAAGGCAGCGAGGGTTCTCCCCGCGATCTTCAGCGAATTCAAATCGCTGGAGGTTTCTGTTCCCCCGCTCGGCCGTCTGGTCAGCGTTTCAGATAAAGATAGTCCGGCGGCGGAAGCCTTTCGACTACTCGCAGTCAGGCTGCGTCATCTTCGCCGTGATCGCCAGCTAAAGAAGGTTCTTGTTACCAGCTCTATTCCCCAGGAAGGAAAGAGTACGTGCTCCGCGAATCTGGCGTGCTCTCTGGCTCTGCGTGCGCAACAGCATATCCTGCTGGTGGAGGGGGACGTTCGGCGCCCGTCTCTATCGCAACTGTTCGGGCTGGCGGCACGGCCGGGGTTGTGCGAGTGGCTCCGCGGAGAGCGGCCTCTGACAGAAATTATCTATTTCCTCCGCGATGCCGGAATCTGGTTCATTCCCGCTGGCAGTTCGCCAAGCAATCCTCTGGAGCTACTGCAGTCCGGCAAGGCAACGACCCTGATGGATCAGCTGGAGGGCCTGTTTGACTGGGTTGTCATCGATTCGCCGCCTATTCTTCCCCTCGCCGACACGAGTGTTTGGTCGCGACTGGCTGACGGAATTCTGCTCGTGACGCGACAGGGGACGACCGAAAAACGACAACTGAAGAGAGCGGTGGAAGCGATTGAGCCACAGAAGCTCATAGGAGCGCTGTTGAACTCCTCCACTAATGCACCGCACACGGATTACTACTACACCCTGCGTTCCGATCAAAGCTAGCAGGCAAACCCCGAACTGCGCCAGCTACAGCGACAATTACAGAACAAATGAATTCGCACCTGCTGTTCGAACACTGATTCTTGCTCGAGAGAGGAACGAGCTGTGACTCTGCCCAGGATGAAGACAGACAATATGGTAGACCCAATTATCGACGCGACCGCATATGGAGAGCGCGACGTTCTGACTGAAGAGGCCTTCAGGAGGCGAATCGCTATCGAACGGAAGCGAACGGAGAGATCCAGGGAGCCTTTCCTGCTCATGCTCCTGGAGGCAGGCTCCGCGCAGAATGGAACCGCCGCTGAGCAGACGCTCGATGGCATCGTTGGCGCAATGCAGTCGTCTACTCGGGAAACCGATGTGGTGGGATGGTACAAAGACGGCAACACTGTGGGTGTCATGTTTACCGGACTGGTGGTGAGCGACAGGAATTCTGTCCTGTGCACGATCCTCGGCCGGGTCAGCAGCGCCCTGCAGCAGGAAGTCAGCATGGAGCGGTTTAACCAGATCGCCTTCTCCTTTCATTTCTTTCCGGATGATTGGGACGGCGACAACGGCGGGCGTCCCAGCGACCCAGTCCTTTACCCGGATATCTTTATTCCCAGCAGCGATCAGCGCAATCTGCTGCGCATCAAGCGGGTGATGGATATCCTGGGAAGCGCCGTGATGCTCCTCGCCTGTCTGCCGCTGTTCGCGGTCATTGCCCTGCTGGTGAGGCTGACTTCCAAAGGCCCGATTCTTTTCAGACAGGATCGGATTGGGCAATACGGCCGGCGCTTCACCTTCCTTAAATTCCGGTCGATGCGCGTGAATAACGACGAGTCGGTTCACCGCGAGTACGTAAAGCAGCTGATCGCCGGGGTGGCGGAACGTGTACCGGCGAATGGCGCCAACGAGGGAGTCTATAAGCTTGCCGGGGACAAGAGAATTACGCCGATCGGGAAATTCCTGCGCAAGACCAGCCTCGACGAGCTGCCTCAGTTTCTGAACGTGCTTCGCGGCGATATGTCCCTGGTTGGTCCACGGCCGCCGATTCCTTACGAACTGGCAGCCTATCAGACCTGGCATCGCCGCCGTGTCCTGCAGGTGAAACCTGGCATCACCGGGTTATGGCAGGTTACTGGCCGCAGCCGTGTGCGCTTCGACGACATGGTGCGTCTCGATCTCCGCTATGCGATTTCCTGGTCGCCCTGGCTCGATTTCAAGATTCTTCTTCGGACACCGGGAGCGGTTATCCGTGGCGCTTACTGAAGCGTCCCTGCTCTGACCCGACACCTCCCATTGTCACAAATTAGTTTTCGTCCAGCTCTGCCCTGCGGGAAGCAGCGCAGGCAGTTGTCAGCGGTTGTACTGAAAGTGTGGTGGCGATCCCGTGAACTTCGGTGTAATCGGCTACGGCTATTGGGGACCCAACGTAGTAAGGAATCTTGCCAGCCTGGAGGGTTCCCAGGTTCTGGCCATTGCTGAGCTCAGCCCCGCCGCGCAGAAGCGCGCGAATAAGGCGTATCCCGGCATTCATGTCACCGCGGATACCATGGAGGTAATTACTTCACCGGATATCGATGCCATCGCCGTCATAACTCCGGTGTGGACTCACTATGAACTCGCAAAGGCAGCCCTCGAGAACGGAAAGCACGTTTTCGTGGAAAAACCATTCACCAGCAACGTTGCGCAGGGCGAAAGGCTGATCGAGCTCGCTACCCGGAAGAACCTTCGCATCATGGTGGACCATACCTTCCTCTTTACAGGCGCAGTGAGAAAGATTTCTCAGTTGCTCCGCGAAGGGACGCTGGGAAAACTCTATTATTACGACTCCACCCGCGTGAATCTGGGGCTTTTTCAGCACGACATCAACGTGCTGTGGGATCTTGCGCCGCATGACCTCTCCATCATGGACTATGTCATCGATGCGAGTCCGGAGGCGGTGGTGGGGACGGGTCAAAGTCACCTGAACTCCCATGAAGACGTCGCCTTCATGACCCTCTACTTTCCCGAAAACGTCATTGCTCACATTAATGTCAACTGGCTCTCTCCGGTGAAGGTGCGAACAACGCTTATCGGTGGGGAGAAGCGGATGCTGGTCTGGAACGACCTCGAGGCCGATGAGAAAGTCAAGGTTTACGACAAGGGCGTAAATATCACAAGCAACGAAGGTGTTTACAACCTGCTGGTGAGCTACCGTTCGGGCGATATGTGGTCGCCTCAGGTGGAACAGGTGGAGGCTCTTCGACAGGAACTGACTTATTTTGTGGATTGCATCACGACGGGTCAGGATGCGTTCAATGATGGCTGCGCGGGCCTGCGGGTGGTCAAGATGCTGGAAGCTGCCAGCGAGTCCATGAGCAAGCGTGGCTCACTCGTTTATCTATGAACTCGCTGAACTCGATTGCCGATGACGTTAAACTGGGCGCCAACGTAAAGTTGTCCAGGTTCATCAACCTTTACGGATGCGAGATCGGGGACGACACAAAAATCGGCGCCTTCGTCGAGATCCAGAAGAACGCCAGTGTCGGCAAACGCTGCAAAATCTCCAGTCATACCTTTATTTGCGAAGGTGTTGTCATCGAAGACAACGTCTTCATCGGACATGGTGTGACTTTCATTAACGACAGCTATCCGCGAGCAACTGCAGGCGATGGAAAACTGCAGACGGAAGCTGACTGGAAAGTAGAACGCACAATCATCCGCAAGGGCGCATCGGTCGGTTCAGGCGCCACAATTCTGTCCAACACTACCGTCGGTGAGAACGCCATCGTTGGCGCTGGCAGCGTTGTCACCAAAGATGTTCCACCCAACTCGATCGTAGCCGGGAACCCGGCGAGGATCCTGCGTCACATCGTAGAAAACCAAGAGGACCCCCATGTACGCATCTGATGAAATCCCCTTCCTCGACTTAGTCACTCCGCACGTGGAACTGGAAGAAGAACTAACCGCAGTTTTCCGCCGCGCCCTGTTTACAGCCGGCTTTGTTGGCGGACCGATGGTGGAAGAGTTCGAGCAGGCCTTTGCCAGGTTCTGCGACACCACCCATTCGATTGCGGTCAACAGCGGAACCGACGCGCTTCGTTTCGCGATCATCGCATGCGGCATCCAGCCGGGCGATGTGGTTCTGACGGTGCCTCATACTTTTATTGCCACGACAGAGGCGATCTCGCAGGCCGGGGCAATTCCGGAGTTCGTCGACATCGATGAGAATACTTACAACATCTCCGTCGAGCGGCTGCAGGAGTATCTCGCTGGCTGTGCGCGAGATGCGTCAGGGCGCCTGATCAGCAGGCGCAGTCACCGCCCGGTAACCGCCATCGTTCCGGTGCATCTCTACGGGCAGGTGGCGGATATGGATTCGATTCTGCGGCTTGCCAATCAGTACGGTCTGACCGTAATCGAGGATGCCTGCCAGGCGCACGGAGCGGAATATCACTCAGGGCGGCTGAACCGCTGGATGAAAGCAGGTTCGATGGGTAAAGCGGCTGCCTTCAGTTTCTATCCCGGGAAAAACCTCGGTGCCTGCGGCGAAGGCGGCGCTGTCACGACCAACGACGCTGCCATCGCATCGAAAATCAAAATGCTGCGTGAGCACGGGCAGGTGAAGAAGTACTACCACGACATGGAAGGCTACAACGGGCGGCTGGATTCGATTCAGTGCGGTCTGCTGAACGTCAAGCTGGCGCATCTGGCCGAGTGGAATGCCCAGCGGCGCGATCGGGCTGCGGAATACGATCGGTTGCTGGCCGGGACCGACGCGGTCACATGTCCTTATGAGCCTTCCTGGTCCCGCGCGGTTTACCATCTCTATGTCATCAGTATCGATGACCGCGACGACCTGATCGCTTACCTCAAGTCTGTTGGCATTAGCACTGGCATTCACTATCCGGTTCCGCTACACCTGCAGAAGGCTTACTCGGGGCTGAAATACAGCTCCCAGGACTTTCCCGTAGCCACGCGCGCCGCCGGCCGAATCGTATCTCTGCCGATGTTTCCCCAGTTGCGGGCCGATCAGCAGGCGAGGGTTGCCGAAGAGATTCAGGCGTTCACTTCCAGAACCACCGAGAGAAACGAACCCGCAGAAAAACTGGCAGTTTCCGAATAGACGACCAGTCCGTTCCTGCTTGTTGTTTTTTTCGCTGCTGTGGGTCGATTTCGCCAATCCTGTCTCCAGATCCGTGCTGAAAATACGGAGTGAGGTTTTCACTCGTGCTGAAGTCCCTCGTCTACGTCCTTGTAACGCCTGCGCGCAATGAGGCTCGGTCCATCGAGTTGACGATCCGCTCCGTCGTAGCACAGACCATACCCCCGCTCAAATGGGTCATAGTGAGCGATGGTTCCACAGACGGGACCGATGAAATCGTCAGGCAATACGCCTCCAGATATGACTGGATCGAACTGCTGCGGATGCCCCCGCGAAGCGAGCGTAACTTTGCCGGGAAAGTGGGGGCCTTCTCTGCGGGCCTGGCCCGCGTCCAGGACTTATCCTTCGATGTGATAGCAAGTCTGGACGCTGACATCACGTTCGACGATGAATATTTCGAATTTCTTCTCGGCAAGCTGGCCTCCGATCCTGAGCTGGGGCTCGTTGGTACCCCCTTCCAGGAGTTGTCAGGGGAGAGTTATGACTACAGGTATGTGAGCATCGAGCATGTATCCGGGGCCTGCCAGGTTTTCCGTCGTAAATGCTTCGAGGCAATCGGCGGCTACGTGCCAGTGAAAGGCGGCGGAATCGACTACATCGCCGTGATATCCACGAGGATGAAGGGATGGAAGACGCGCACGTTTACCGAAAAGAAGTGCCTCCATCATCGCGATATGGGCACTGCCGAGCGCGGCGTTCTATCAGCCAGGTTCAGGCAGGGGGTCAAGGACTATGTCCTCGGAAGCCACCCACTCTGGGAGTTGTTCCGCATTTTCTACCAGATGAGCCGCACGCCGCTCCTGGCGGGGGGAGTAGCTCTCGGGAGCGGATACTTCTGGTCGATGATCCGGCGGAGAGAGCGCCCAGTCAGTGCGGAGTTCATCGCGTTTCATCGCGGCGAGCAGATGCGCCGCCTGGCGAAGTTCTTTAGCCGGATCACGGGCAAGAGAGACCCTCAGCCCACGGCCCCGCCCGACAGTGGTTCGGGATCTATGCACCATTCCGAAAGCACATGACGCCGTCGATTGACCATTCTGCTGAGTCGGCTCAGGCTTCGAGCGCAGGAAAAGCGGAAGTGCGCCATGCCGTCCTCATCATCAACGCGGATGACTGGGGACGCGACAGGGAAGTAACAGACCATACGCTGGAATGTGTGACACGGGGCGTCGTTTCGTCTGTCAGCGCGATGGTTTTCATGGAGGATTCTGAACGCGCCGCCGCCATAGCAGGCGAGCACAACGTAGATGCGGGACTCCATGTCAATCTCACGAGCGCTCTGAACGCGCGCAACTGCAGTTCGACTTTGCAGCAGGATCAGCAGAAGCTGGCCCGCTTCCTGCGTTCGTTTCCCTTGTGTCCAGCGATCTATCATCCTGGCCTGGCCAGTATATTTGCATCAGTTGTCGCGGCGCAGCTGGAGGAATACGAACGCCTGTATCGGATGCCGCCCAAGCGCCTCGATGGTCACCACCACATGCATCTGTGCGCGAACGTACAACGCCAGAAACTGTTGCCGGGGGGAACCATCGCACGCCGGAATTTTTCGTTTGCTCCGGGCGAAAAAGGCCTGCTCAATCGCGTCTATCGCCGCTGGCAGGATCGTCGCCTGGCCCGCCGTCACCTGATGACAGATTTTTTCTTTTCGCTGCCGCCGATCGACCCTCCGGGACGACTTGAGAAAATCTTCGAGCTGGCCACGCGGTTCTCGGTCGAACTGGAAACCCATCCGGTGAATGCCACCGAATACGAATTTCTTACCGGCGGCGCCTTGATTCGCCGGCTTGGGGCTGCCAGGATCGCCAGCAATTACGCTCTTGCTTAGCACGGCAGCATCCAGCGCGACAGGTAAATCTTGATCAATCCCTCCGCCGAAATCATGACCAGTACGGCGCAGCCCGGTGCCGGCCACCGCCCGCCCGTCGCGGATACGCGCGCTGCCCATATCTGCGTCTGCATTTGCACCTATAAGCGCGCCGTCCTGCTTCGCCGACTCCTGAACGAGCTCAGCCGGCAGGAGACAGCGGGATTGTTTACGTTCTCCGTCGTCGTCGCCGACAATGACGAGTCGCGTTCGGCGGAGCCGGTCGTGGATGCGGCGCGGTGCGAACTCGGTCTGGCAATCCGGTACTGCGTCGAGCCCAGGCAGAACATCGCCCTGGCTCGGAACAAGGTGGTCGCCAATGCGGATGGCGACTTTCTCGCTTTCATCGACGATGATGAGTTTCCTGCCCACGATTGGCTGCTGAGGCTCTTTAACGCCTGCACGGACTACAAGGTGGATGGGGTCCTCGGGCCCGTGCTTCGGCACTTCGACCAGACGCCACCCAGGTGGCTGGAGCGGAGCCGGTTCTATGTTCGGCGCGTCAATCCCACCGGGATGCGCGTTGAATGGCTGGAGGCTCGCACCGGAAACGTGCTCATCAAACGTGAAGTGGTCGCCAGCGATCCCGGACCTTTCCGCCCGGAGTTCAGGGCCGGCGAAGATCAGGATTTCTTTCGCAGAAAGATCGCCGAAGGACGTCGATTCATCTGGTGCGCTGAGGCTGAAGCCTTTGAGACGGTTCCTCCCGCCCGGTGGAGGAGAAAATACCTGCTTCGCAAAGCTCTGCTGCGGGGCGCGACCGCAGGTCTGCACACGAACGCAGCCGGAGTCGCAAAGTCTCTTGTGGCGATTCCAGCCTACCTTCTGGTCTTACCGTTCGCCCTGCTCGCCGGACAACATCACTTCATGAGCCTGCTGGTAAAGATATGTGATCATCTTGGCAAGCTGCTTATCCTGGTGGGCATCAATCCGGTTCGCGAAGAGTACGTGCTGGACCATCCGGGTTAGTCAAGAGGCACGTCCACATTTTTCCATGCGGAGAGGTCGCCGTTGGTAAGGCACCAGCCAGGGCATCGGCTGTGGTGGGAAACCACCCGGGGGTTCGAATCCCTTCCCTCTCCGCCAGATTTTCTCGTACCCGCTGCTGTGCCCGGCAGCCTGCAGGATAGCTAAAGCCATGCTGGAAATCGGCAACACCAACATACAAATCAGCGGTTCGATCGTAAAGATCGCGCGTCTGGACGGGGAGAAATTCCTCTTCACCGATGATCCTGCGTCGATCGTCGCCGGGCTGCGTAATTCGAAACGCCGGGTCGATCTGTTCACCTTCATCCAAAAAGTTTCCCAAACGACTCCGAAACACAGCTATCCGATGGAGTGGGATAACCTGGCGGTGCTGCCCATATCGACCTTCGATCACTGGTGGAACCACCAGCTTGGGTTTAAAGCGCGCAACAAAGCCAAGCAGGCCGAGAAAAAGGGCCTGGTTATCAGGGAAGTTTCATTCAGCGACGAGCTGGTGCGGGGCATCTGGGAAATTTATAACGAGACACCAATCAGGCAGGGCAGGAAATTCCCGCATTTCGGGAAGGACTTTGATTCCGTCTATAAGGAAGAAGCGACCTACCTTGACCGCAGCGTCTTCATTGGGGCTTATCTGGAAGAGCGTCTCGTGGGCTTTATTAAACTGCTTTGGGATTACGATTGTTCCCAGGCAGGGCTCCTGAACATTGTTTCACTTGTCGAACAGCGCGATAAAGCGCCCACAAACGCGCTTGTCGCTCACGCGGTGCGGGTTTGTGCTGAGCGAGGAACCCCATATCTGGTCTACTCGAACTTTGCTTACGGCAAGAGAACCAGCGACTCACTAAGTGACTTCAAAGAAAGAAATGCATTTCAGCGGCTCCATGTGCCGCGTTACTACGTACCAATGACGCCGACAGGTGCGATTGCGCTGCGGCTCGGCCTCCACAAAAGGCCCGCCGAGCATGTCCCCGAATGGCTGATTCTCCGACTGCGGGCGATCCGAAAAGACTGGTTTGGCCGCAGGATGCAGTCCGCTCCGGAGAGCACTTAGCAGCTGCGCGGAATCGAAAACCAAGAGGATATGCGAGTCAGCAAATGCCCGGCATTGTCGGCCTGATCACAAAAATCGCTCCTGAACTGGCGGAGGCGCAACTGGAGCGGATGGTCTCGACCCTCCGCCACGAGCCTTTTTACGAAACCGGAGTCTGGACCGACCACGCCGCAGGTGTCTACGTCGGCTGGATTGCGAGAGAGGGTACATTTCCCGGCGGCCGTCCTGTCTGGAACGGTCGTGGTGAAAGGGTGCTCTTTTTCTCCGGAGAAGAGTTCTCTGGCCCGGCAGCCGCGCCGTATTATGAAAAAAACGGCCGTGCTCCGGCGGCGCGCGGAGCCTCGTATCTGACCGAGCGCGCGGAGAAAAGTGACTTTTTCCCCGCTTCCCTGAACGGCAGGTTCCAGGGCCTGCTCGTCGACAAGCCATCCGGAACCGCGCTGTTGTTCAATGATCGCTGGGGTCTGCACCGGCTTTATTATCATGAAGGCGCGGACGCCTTCTATTTTGCGGCGGAAGCTAAAGCGATTCTGGCCGTGCGCCCGGAATTGCGGTGCATCGATGCGCGCGGACTCGCAGAGCTCATCTCCTGTGGATGTGTTCTGGAGAATCGCACTGTCTTCAAAGGCATCGAGGTGCTACCGCCGGCATCGGCGTGGCAATTTCGCAACGGCGCGCCCGAATGCCGAAAATCCTATTTCCAACCTAAGGAATGGGAAGAGCGGGAGCCGCTCGCGCTGGAAGACTACTACCAGCAGCTGCGCTCCATCTTCGCGGCCAACGTTCCGAAATATTTCGGCGGAGACCATCCGGTTGCGGTCTCTCTAACCGGTGGTCTGGACTCGCGAATGATTATGGCGTGGGTGCGCGCGCCGGCGGATTCGATTCAGTGCTTTTCTTTCGGTGGTCCGTTTCGCGCTTGCTATGACGTAACGATCGCGCAAAAAGTCGCGAAGATCTGCGGACAACCACACCGTACAATTTGCCTCGGCCGCGAGTTTCTCGAGAAATTCCCGCATTATGCTGAGCAGACCGTATTTCGGACAGAGGGGTGTGTCAATGTAATGCACTCTCCCGACCTGTATATCAATGAGATTGCCCGAACCATCGCTCCTGTTCGCATGACCGGCAACTATGGTAGCGAAGTGCTGCGAAGCCACAGGGCTTTCAAACCTGTTCGGCTTCCCGATGGCCTCTTCAGTCCCGAGCTGTCCACTTATATCGATCTGGCAAAGCAGACCTACGAAAGCCTGGACAGCGTGTCGCCGCTGTCTTTCGCCGTTTTTCGCCAGGCCCCGTGGCACCACTTTGGCCTGTTATCACTCGAAGAAACTCAGGTGGCGGTGCGAACGCCGTATCTCGATAACGACTTCGTCGGACTCCTATTTCGCGCACCTGTGAATTCCCTTAAAAACAGTGATCTCTCGCTTCGTTTGATTCAGGATGGCAGTGCGGAATTAGCGAGGATTCCAACAGATCGGGGCGTCGCAGCGACGACGAGCTACTTCGGAAGATTACGGCACGAATTCCGGGAGTTCACGTTCAAGGCCGAATACGCATATGATTATGGCATGCCGCAATGGGTCGCGCGAATTGACCACACTGTTTCGGGGCTGCGGCTTGAGCGTCTGTTTCTCGGCCGCCACAAGTTTTATCACTTTCGAGTGTGGTACCGAGACGCTCTCGCGAGGTACGTTCAGGAGATTCTGCTTGACCGATCAGCGCTTCAGCGGCCCTACCTGGATGGAAAAACAGCTGAGGCCATGGTGCGGGGTCATGTAAAGGGTGATTGCAATCATACTACCGAAATCCACAAGCTGTTGACCCTTGAACTGCTTCACAGACTATTCATCGACCGCTGAGAGAATGCTGGGAACCGGATAGTAACAATAACCGGCCGGCTTCTTTGTTGTGGATGTCTTTTTTGCTCTCGCGGTGCCGTCACTTTTGGTGCTGCAAATTCTTGCAAGCAAGGATGAATTGAGTGGCTCCCTCCCAAGCCGCGCTTCTTTTCACCATCGGTATCATCGGCGTTTTTTACCTCGATCGGGACAAGGAAAAGCGAGCAACCCTCGCCTTATGGATCCCGACAATATGGTTGTGTTTTTGTTTTTCGCGGTCTCTGTCGGACTGGCTGGGATTGAACCCCACGGCAGACCGGAGCGTTACCTATGTAGAGGGCAGCCCGATTGACGCAGCGTTGTTTGCAGTTCTTGAGGTTCTGGCGCTGATCGTATTGTCAACAAGAGCGGTGAAGGTCGCCCGACTTCTGCGTACTAATTGGGTTATTGGAGCCTTTTTTATTTATGCCGGACTTAGCATGTTTTGGTCCGATTATCCCGTTGTCACGCTCAAGCACTGGACTAAGGGCATTGGCGACTTGATGATGGTCTTGGTTGTGCTTACTGAGCCAAATATCTCCGTCGCTATTGAACGCCTGTTTACGCGGCTCGGCTTTGTGCTGTTGCCATTGTCCGTGCTCTTTATTAAGTACTATCCGCAGCTGGGCCGAGTCCTGACGTTGAGCTGGACGATGGAGCCGGTTGGCGTCGCCGGGCAGAAAAACAGCTTGGGTGAATTGTGCGACTTTGTGGGCCTGGTTCTTCTGTGGCGCTTACGCACTGCCTACAACAACAGGGAAGACCCGAATCGAGTGCGACACATGGTGGCGCTTGGCTCGGTCCTGGGAATGGTTGTCTGGCTGCTGTGGGTCTGCAACTCAATGACCTCCATCGGCGCTCTCGTTATGGCAACCACTGTTCTGTTGCTTTCGGCGAGGCCCGCGTTTCGCAGGAATCCCGTATGGGTGCATCTGCTAATCGTGACACTGGTGTCCGTCACGATCTATGGGCTTTTCTTTCAATCCTCGGGCGAAATGATACAAAGCCTGGGGAGAAACCCCACGCTGACCGGCCGGACGGATATCTGGAAGGTGGTTCTCAGCATTCCTACTAATCGCCTGATAGGCGCCGGGTATGAGAGTTTCTGGCTGGGCTCACGCCTGCAGGAGATGTGGCACGCCTTTCCCGGATTACAGCTCAATGAGTCTCATAACGGATACATCGAGATCACCATCACGCTGGGCTGGATTGGAGCGGCATTGCTGGGCCTCCTGATTGTGACGGGCTATCGGAATGTGATCGACTGGCTCCTCCGCGATCCTGATCTCGGTAGCCTTAAGACGGCCTTATTTGTCTCGGTCGTGATAACCGGGCTGACCGAGGCAGCTTTCAGGATGTTGGGACCTCCGTGGATCCTTTTTTTGCTGGCAAGCGCCGCCCCCGCTTTTACGCGTCGGAGCACGATCGAACGTAAATTCGAGGATCAGCCGCTGCTCCCGTTAGCCGAAGAGCCCGATGCTGTGAGTAAAGAAGTTGCAGTCAGCTATTAAACCGAGCAGAACTTCGCGCGCTCGGGCGTTTAGATGTGAAAGTCGGGCGTGAGTGCCCGAGTACCAGCAAGTCATTCTCTCATTGCATATGCGCAGCGGACTAAATGGAAACCACGGGACTGATTGCGACGTCGTCGTTGGGGCCAAGCCTAGTCGCAGAGGAACAGGAGAACCGGTGGATCGTTTACGTGTGCTGATCCTGGGGCCGGATTCTAACCCGGAGGCGGTCAGCGTTCCTTTAGTTACTTATCGTCACGCAGCAGCGCTGGCCCGACTCCACGACGTCACCATAGTCGTGCGCGCTGCCGTGGAGGATGCCCTGCGCCGTGGGAATGCGCCATTTCACGCCGTCGAGGTTGTTCGCACACCGTGGCTTGACCGCATCCTTGGGTGGAGTTTTCGCAGGATTTTCAAATCCAACCATGAAAGTCAGGCTCTCACCGCCTTTAAATACCCGTTCCATGTGGCGTTTGAATGGCGTGCCTGGCGACAGTTACGACGTCGCATCCTTGCGGGGGAGTTCGATGTTGTATTGCGTCTGGTGCCAATAACCGCGGTTCTGCCGAGTCCCTTTGCCTTCTTCCTCCGCAAAGGACCTGTGCCTTTTGTAATTGGACC
Source organism: uncultured Acidobacteriaceae bacterium (assembly GCA_963788905.1). GTDB lineage: Bacteria > Acidobacteriota > Terriglobia > Terriglobales > Acidobacteriaceae > Palsa-343. The sequence goes on along the minus strand of CAWBIO010000003.1, from coordinate 40,197 downwards.
AATTAGTGGCGGGTTGCCGTGGCCCTCCGGCCTTAGCCAGCTCAAAAAGCAAAGGGAATGGGTCTCTGGCCTGAGAAAGCTCTACCGCTTCCTGCCTTTTTCTAAATCGACCTATCGTTACGCAACGGCGATCATAGCTGCTTCGTCCCAAACGTACTCGGAGTTCGCCGCTCATCGCGACAAGCTGTTTTTTTTGCCGGAGAACGGGATCGAACCCTCCATTTGTTCCAACGATGCTCGCACGTCGCAGCCCGTTCCTCAACTCGAGTTGATATTTGTCGGAGGGTTGGTTCCCAGAAAGGCGTGTGATTTGGCTTTGCGTGCGGCTGCTCCTCTTCTGAGGAACGGGTTGGCTCACTTCACAGTGGTCGGTGATGGTCCGGAGCGACATCAACTTGAGCAGCTCACCACATCTCTTGGCATCGAAAGAGCAGTAAAGTTTTGCGGTTGGCTGAGTCATGCCGAGGCCCTCCGCCGCATGCAGGAAGCCGATGTGCTGGTGTTTCCTTCAGTGCGCGACTTCGGAGGGGGTGTCGTCTTTGAAGCTCTCGCAGTCGGCACCGTACCCGTGGTTGTGGATTTCGGTGGACCTGGTGATACCGTCTATCCGGAAGTCGGGTACAAGGTACCTCTGGCAAGTGAAGGGGAGATCGTGACGGAAATAGAAAAGATTTTGGAGAACCTTGCAAAGGACAGAGGCATGGTCAGTCGCCTGCGGAAGCAAGGTATGACCTTTGCCAGGGAATCTTTAACCTGGGAGGCTAAGGCGCAAAGTACGACCCGAGTGCTCTGTTGGGCGGTTGGACGAGGACCGCAACCCAATTTAGTGCCGCCGAAATATCTTTACGCGGAGGTCGCGCGGTGAGTTTAACTGAGATTCGCCCGAACCGGAGATCAGTCAAAAGTGCAGCGCCGGCACTCGCAGACCGGATTGCCCTGGCCAGGCAATGCGCCAGGCCATGGAAGCCCCATTTCACCTTTGGACGCGCTCCGAACAGGGACAAAGAATGATTCCTTTTGACGCGAATGGCGTCTTTCGACCGAGAGCCGGAAGTCACGAGTTGCGGCGCCTTGCAGTTCGTGGCGCTGCGGCGACAATTTCAGCCTCCGGGCTGGCTCTCGCGGTCCAGATAGTCAGCACCGTAATTCTGGCTCGCCTGCTGGCGCCCGCCGATTTCGGTGTGGTCACAATGGTCACGACTTTCAGCCTCCTGCTTGTCAGCTTCGGCCTCAATGGATTTACCGAGGCGGTGATTCAGTGTGAAGAAATTGACCATTACACCGCCAGCAATTTGTTCTGGCTCAACACAGGGGTAGGGCTGGCACTGGCAATTGCGTTCGCTGCAGGGGGATCGCTTCTCGCGCATTTCTTTCGGAATCCGCTGGTGGCTAATGCCGCCAGGGTACTCTCAGTGGGTATCTTCATTTCGGCCGGTTCGGTCATACACCTGGCCCTCTTAAAGCGCGCCCTGCGCTTTACGGGAATCTCCGGCAACGATTTTATCGGGCGTGCCTTAAATACAGTTGTCTCCATCGTCCTGGCTTTGAGAGGTTGGGGATATTGGGCACTGGTTGCAGGAATTCTTGCGCAACAGCTTAGTCTTACTATCGGGGCCTGGTGCCTTTGCCGCTGGATGCCAGGATTGCCGCGGCGAACGGGCAGGACGGGCGCCATGGTGCGCTTCGCGGTGAAGGTTTACGGACAGTACGGGGTTGCCTATTCCCAACTGAACGTAGACAACCTGCTCGTCGGCTGGCGGTTCAACGCAGTTGCTCTTGGATTCTACAAAAAGGCATTTGACTTGTTCGCGCTCACGGCCAGCCAACTTACAGCGCCGCTCAACAATGTCGCACTGGCAGCATTGAGCCGCCTGAGTCACGACCATCATCGTTTCCGACGGAACCTCGCCAGTTCTCTTGGCATGATTGCATTCCTCGGCATGGCAATTAGCGCCGATCTTACCCTGGTTGGCAGAGACGTGGTGAGACTGGTACTTGGAGCAAAATGGTCAGAATCGGGCCGGATCTTTGAAATTTTTGGACCGGGAATTGGCGCCATGCTGCTTTGCAGCACGATTGGCTGGATCCATCTTTCTATCGGGAAACCGGGACGCTGGCTTCGCTGGAGCGTTGTGTCGCTGGCATTTACTTTTTGCTTGTTTGTCGCGGCTCTGCGATGGGGACCTGCGGGAGTTGCCGGGGCGTGGAGCATCTCCTTCTGGACGCTCCTGATTCCGGCCTTCTGGTATGCCGGTCGACCGATCGGGTTTGGTGTTTCCGATCTGATCCGCGCAATCTGGAGGGATACGGCCGCAGCATTGGTTGCGGGCGCCACAACTGCTGCTATCATCCGGGTCACGCCATTTTGGGGTACCCCCTCAACGACGGGTGCTGCTCTGGAGACAACCGTTGTCATCTCGGGATTGTTCGTCGCGCTCTATGTGCTGATGGTCATTCTTTTTCATCGCGGCCTGGCGCCGTTACGCGAGCTCAAAAGTCTTGTGCGCGAGCTGGCCCCCTCCGGGAAGAGGCCTATGCCATTGGTCGAAGCTGTCGGAGAATGCGAATGAGCCGGCCAGGTATCCAAAAGCGATCGATATGGACCGGCGGGCGGCCCCCCAACACAGTGTTTAGAAGCGGTCGATGAGGCCCAGAGTCTTCGTTTTGCTGGCTACATTCAGCGTCAGCGCTATCGCCATACTTGGCCTCGCGGCCTGTCGGCGTAATGCCGACATTACCAGGCAGCAAGATAAGGCGGTAAGGCCACTCCAGGCGCAGAGTGTAACCACATTTCTCGATGGTTCACGAGTAATTAACTGGACAAGCGCGGGATTTCCGATTCCTAATTACACAACTGAGTGCCCTGTTCAACCTTCTCTAACCGCTGGTTCGGATGCTGCTTCTGCTAATGCAGCCGCTATTCAGAATGCACTGAAGTCCTGCACTTCAACTCGGAATGTCGTCAATATTCCCGCGGGGACCTGGTACATTGCTGGTATAACTTTCGGAACCCAGGGAAGACAGGTGTTGCGCGGAGCCGGCCCAAAGTCCACAATTCTAGTTCCCAGTGCGGGAGTTAGTTGCGCCGGTGGACTGACGGCTGGCATCTGCATGAAGAACGATACCGCTCTCTATAACGGAAGCTCCCCGGTTCTTCCAGGCGGATCCAATCAGTGCATGTGGACAGGCGGATTGACACAGGGCAGTACCACGATTACGCTGAGCAACTGCGGCGCGACTCCACCGGCCAATCAGACGATCATTCTCGATCAGGCCAACGATACAAGCGACACAGGCGGTATCTTTGTCTGCGACGGGAATATCACGAACTGCGGTTACCAGAGTTCGACTGGAGGCAACAACGACGGGCGATTCATTTCTGGTGTCACCCACTCGCAGCAACAGGTAACTTACGTGACCGGTGTGACTGCCCAGGGCGGCGGTTCTTATACAGTGACCATTTCACCGGGAGTCTACTTCACGAATATTCGCTCCAGCCAGTCGCCGGGAGCGTGGTGGCCTGGAATGGTGCAGAACGATGGGCTGGAAGACATGACCATCTTGGGATCGAATATTTCCGGTGGTTCGAACATCGGCATGTACGACTGCTATCAGTGCTGGGTGCAGGACGTTAATTCACAAAATGCCGGACGAAACCACGTTATGCTCTACCAAAGCGCGAACGATGTGATCCGTGACAATTACTTCTACGGCTCCCAGTCGCACTACTCAGAGAGCTATGCAATCGAAACCGAAGGGGCGAGTGCGTTTCTGGTCGAGAACAACATCTTCCAGCAGATCACCAACCCGACAATGTTCGGGCAAGGCTCGGGAGCGGTTGTGGATTACAACTTCAGCATCGGCAACATCTATACCGGCGCTGAGCAGTGGATGGCCGCTTCCTACTCGGTCCACAATGCTGGAAACGAAATGAACCTGTTTGAAGGAAACAATTTTAATGGGTTGTGGGCAGACGATGCCTGGGGATCGAGCGATCAGGTCACCTACTTCCGCAATATGTTCAGTGGTTGGCAAGGTGGCGATACCAACGCCACTTTCCCAATTATGCTGAGAGCCAATGACCGGGCCTTCAACATCGTCGGTAACGTGCTGGGCCAGCCCGCCGTCTGCGTTCCCAGCCTCAGCGTGCGGCATACGCTCTCATGTCTTGAAGGCTTCGTCGGCGCAGGATCTCCTGGCTATCACACGCGGTACCAGACCTACGCAACTTCGACGAACGAGGGAACAGGAGCCCGTGCTGAGAACACGAGTATCTACACGCTTGGCTGGGGAGGTACCGGTCCCGTCTGTTCCTCCGGATCTGTCACAACCTGCGATCCGTTGGTTGTTTCAACGTTGATGCGCTGGGGCAACTGGGATGTGGTCAACAACGCAACGCAATGGAACCCAAACGAAGCTTCGCCCATTGCGGTTCCCTACATCAATGCCAACTTCACTTCTTCCCACTTTTCCACGCTCGCTCAATCTCTGCCTGTATCGCTTTACTATAGTTCCAGGCCATTGTGGTGGCCATCGGGTAAGGCGTGGCCTCCGGTGGGACCCGACGTTTCAGCGGGCAACGTGGGGGTATGCACCAGCGGTGCCTACGCAGGGGCACAAGCAACGGTCGCAAGCCAATGCGGCACTGGCAATCTGACCGCGGCGTGGGCAAGCCATGTGACTTCGATTCCGGCTCAGGATTGCTATCTCAGCACGATGGGCGGACCGCCGGATGGGTCGGGCAACGCACTCAGCTTCGATGCGAATACGTGTTACGGACGGACGACGAGCCAAAGGGTACCTGCGCCCCAGCGGACTCGCGGGCAGGCTAATTAAACGGAACAGGAGCCGGTTGCTGCACGTTCGTAATTGTGGAGTTGCTCACAACCACAACTGGTTGCTGTCACACTGAACTCTAAGAGTCACATATCATTATTGGCCATTGCTTAAGTGAGGAGTGAACAGTGAAGATCGGTGTCTTTGGCTTGGGTTATGTAGGGACGGTGTCCGCGGGATGTCTTGCGAATGACGGCCACGAAGTCATCGGTGTCGATCCGATTGCTACAAAGGTCGACCTGATCAATTCTGGCAAGTCCCCCATCATCGAAGCCGAAATCGGAGAGATCGTGGCTCGCGTTGTGGGAGATGGGCGCCTGCGGGCCACATGTGACCACGACCAGGCAATCAAGGACACGGACTTGTCGTTCGTCTCCGTCGGTACGCCAAGCCAGCTGAACGGTAATCTGGATCTGTCGCACATCCGGCGCACCTGCGAACAGATCGGCGCCGCGCTGAAAGTGAAATCCGAGCGCCATACGGTAGTAATTCGCAGCACAATCCTCCCCGGAACAATGCGTGATGTGGTCATTCCGATCCTTGAAGAGTTTTCCGGGAAAACGGCCGGTACGGATTTTGGGCTGTGCAACAATCCGGAGTTCCTGCGGGAAGGCTCCGCGGTGAAGGATTTCTATGGTCCTCCCAAAACGGTTATCGGCGAGCTGGACCGATGCAGCGGTGAGGTTCTGGCCGCTCTCTATATGAAACTCGACGCTCCGCTCATACGAACCAGCCTCGAAACCGCCGAGATGGTGAAGTATATAGATAACTGCTGGCACGCATTAAAGATCGGATTTGCCAATGAGATCGGCAACTTCGCCAAGGCGATGGGTGTGGACTCGCACGAGGTGATGAAAATCTTCTGCAAGGACACTAAGCTCAATATCTCGCCTGCGTATCTCTTGCCTGGATTCGCCTTTGGCGGTTCATGCTTGCCCAAGGATTTGCGAGCTTTGAATTATCGGGCGAGGTCCCATGACCTGGAGTTGCCAATTCTTTCCTCGATTCTGGCCAGCAACGAAATCCAGGTGAGGCATGGTCTGCAACTGGTGATGGATAAGGGACACAAGCGCGTCGGTGTTCTGGGCTTCAGCTTCAAGGCAGGAACCGACGATCTGCGCGAAAGTCCGGTGATTGAGTTGATCGAGCGTCTGCTGGGCAAGGGCTTCGATCTGCGCATCTATGACAAAAACGTAAATGTCGCCTGTTTGGTAGGCGCCAACAGGGATTTCATCCTGAATCGGATTCCGCACATTTCCCGGCTCATGGTGAACGACGTAGATGCTGTTTTGCGACACGCGGAAACCGTCGTTATTGGCAATAAAGACCCCGATTTCAAAGAGGTGCTGAAGCGTCTTCGTGACGACCAGCAACTGGTAGATCTGGTGCGGATCAGCGATCAAAGGAGCGGGAATGGCAACTACAGTGGCATCTGCTGGTGAGAAGTCTGTGATCTCGAAGGGCGATCAACAGGAGCGCGCGCAGATCCGTGAGTCGTTCCTCCGACTGTCGAGCTGGCTGGATGCGAACGATTATCAGGGCTACGACCCGTTCGATGGTCTCAACGCTCATTTTGTTCGCCCACTGACTTTCGAATCCAACCTGCTGCGTATAGTTCTCCAGCAGGGAGTGCGCCGCTTTCCATTCAACCTTCGTCCTCTGCTGGGAGTTAGAAAGAGCCGTTCGACAAAGGGGATGGGGTTTCTGGCGCGGGGATTTATTCGGCTCCATCAGGCAACCGGTGAGCACGAATGGGCCGAAAAAGCCGAGTCAACGCTGCAGTGGCTAGTGGACCATCCATCGCCAGGCTACAGGGGAGCGTGCTGGGGCAATCATTTCGATTATCAGTCGCGCAGCACTTTTCAAAAGAGTGGCACGCCATCGGTGGTATGGACCTCGCTCATCGGGCACGCGTTTCTGGATGCCTACGAACATTTTGGGCGAGAAGGCTACCTGGAGACCGCGGTCAGCTCATGTGAGCACATCATCGGCGATCTTGGCGCATATGAGGAAGGGGAAGCAGCGTGCATCAACTACTTCCCGGAGTCCTCTCATCAAGTCCATAACGCCAATGTACTGGGAGCGAGCCTGCTGGCCCGTACCTACTTTCACACCGGAAAAGAATCATATCGAGCGCTGAGTGAAAGAGCAGCCAGATATACGGCGAAGTACCAGAGAGAGGATTCATCCTGGTATTACGGAGAAGCGGCCAATCTGCGGTGGGTCGATAGCTTTCATACCGGCTACGTGCTGGATTGTTTCAAACATTACAGTGAGAGCACGGGCGACCGCCAATTCGATGAACAACTCATGAACGGTTATCATTATTGGAAGAAGACTTTCTTCCTTCCGGACGGAACACCAAGGTATTACAATCACAAGACTTTGCCCCTGGATATCCAGTGTTCATCGCAGGCGATTGATACGCTGGTTTTCTTCCGCGACCGGGACGCCGAGAGTTTGCCACTGGCGTTAAAGGTAGCTCACTGGACGATTGAACATATGCAGGATCGCAGCGGCTACTTCTACTACCGCCGATACTCACCCTGGATCGTTAACAAAACCCCCACACTGCATTGGGGACAGGCGACTATGTTCAGCGCGCTGGCGGGATTGTACAAGACGCTTTGCGATTTCGAATGAGGCCCGGATCGACTGATGAAACTCATTGAAGCTCTGGAGATTGTGAAGCGCCCAACGGCGGACGGGGCGCCGGAGCAGAAGGTATTTCTGGGCTGCAGTTTTACGCCGCTGCACCTGCAGACCTTTTTGGCCGCGCACCTTCGCAAACTGCGTCCGGAAGCGCGAATCGAAATCAAGACCGGGCGCTTCGGCGATTTGCTGGGAAATCTCGAGCGCCTGAATCCATTCGACATTGACTGCGTTGTTGTACCGATGGAGTGGAGTGATCTGGACTCCCGCCTTGGCATTCGAACCCTCGGCGGCTGGCGGCCGGCTGACCTGAGCGACATTCTGGAATCCGCGACAAAGGCGGTGACGCGTTTTCAGAAGGCGATCACGGAGATATCGCAGCATGTGCCAGTCGTTGTTTGTATGCCGACGCTGCCATTGCCTCCTATGTTCCTGACGCGACCGAACCAGGCAGGCGCCGTCGAGACGAAACTGCATCAGTTAGTCATTACACTCGCGGAGTATTTTTCTCGAGCCTCGGGGGTTCGCGTTGCCAATGCACAACTACTCGCGCTGACCTCGGCTCCTGCCGATCGCTGCGACGTGAAGTCGGATCTGACGACCGGATTCCCGTACACCCTCCGCCATGCTTCCTTGCTTGGTGAAGTGCTGGCTGAATTAGTTCTGAATCGCCCCGCCCTGAAGGGCCTTATTACGGATCTGGACGACACCCTGTGGGCCGGGATTGTTGGAGACGATGGAGTGGATGGAATCTCCTGGGATCTGGACCATCACACCCAGATGCACGGTTTGTACCAGCAGGTTCTCTCTTCTTTGGCGGGGGCCGGGGTTTTGATTGGAGTCGCGAGCAGAAATGACGCGTCGCTTGTCGAACGCGCGTTCGAGCGAAAAGATCTGTTACTTTCAAAGGATGAACTTTTCCCTCTGGAAATACACTGGTCCCGCAAGTCCGAATCGGTAGGGCGCATTCTCAAAGCCTGGAACATTGGCCCAGATGCGGTTATGTTCGTCGATGACAGTGCCATGGAGCTTGCCGAGGTCAAGGCGGCTTTCCCGGAGATGGAATGCCGGATATTTCCCAAAGGCGACTATGAGGGGATCTGGAAACTGCTGATCGATCTCCGGACGGCGTTTGGGAAGCCTCAGGTGACGAAGGAAGATGCACTGCGACTCAGCAGCATTCGCGATGCGGACGTATGGCGCAGCGAAGGCAGGGCCGGGGAGAGCAACTCGGATGAGTTTCTCAAGTCCGCCGAGGCCCGTATTGCTTTTGAGTGCTGCCAGCCGGGAGCAAACGCGCGAGCGTTTGAGCTGGTAAACAAGACGAATCAGTTCAATCTGAACGGTGTACGATTCAGCGAGTCAGAATGGAGGGATTTGTTTCGCGATCCAGCCAGTTTCGCCGTTACCGCGTCGTACCGGGATAAGTTTGGACCGCTGGGAACCATCGCTGTTGTCCTGGCGACGATGCATGGCGGCAGCGCACACATCAGTGCCTGGGTTATGAGCTGCAGAGCGTTCTCCCGTCGTATCGAATATCAGTGCCTGAAGTACATTTTTGAAGATCTTGGAGCCGATGAAGTCATTTTTGATTATCAGGAAACAGCGCGTAACGGACCGATTCGGGAGTTTCTGACGCATCTGCTGGCAACATCGCCGGCCCCTGGCGCGCGACTGAAGAGAGACGAGTTCTTTGCCCGGGTCCCCGCATTGTTCCATCGCGTGGAGGTAACGGTTCATGCCTGAGCAGGAGGACCGTCTGATCCGGTGTTTCGCATCGGTTTTTCCGGAACTGAGCCAGGACGAGATCCGCCGTACCAGCGTGGAATCGACAGGTATCTGGGACTCGCTTTCGGCAGTTACACTGGCTGCGGTCATTCAGGAAGAATTTGAGATAGAAATCGACCCGGATGTTATTCCCGAGCTGAACTCCTTTGAGGCATTCCGGAATTATCTTGACCGGACAAGACCCGTCGGCAGATAAGACGCTGCGATGAGAGAATCTCCCCTACGCGCCCTCTTCAATCGACTCCTGCAGCAGTTCGCAAGGATGGCGCCGGGCGCACAGTCAGTTCGCGTCGCACTGCATCGCGCGCGCGGCGTGAAGATCGGGAAAGACGTCTGGATTGGCTATGATGTCGTGCTGGACACATCGCGTCCTTTTAACATCACGCTCGAAGACGGTTGTGTGGTCAGCATGCGCGTGACCATACTCGCGCACTTCCGCGAATCGACGGGCGTCAGGATTGAGCGCGACGCTTTCGTAGGAGCGGGTGCTTTGATTCTGCCCAATGTGGTGATCGGGCAGGGCGCGGTCGTCGCCGCTGGGAGCGTGGTGACGCGCTCAGTGCCGCCCGGTATCATGGTCCAGGGGAATCCGGCTGTTCCGGTGGCAAAATGTGGAATCCCGCTGGGACCGACAACCACGTTGAAAGAGTTTACCGGGAACCTGCGGCCGGTTCCTTCCCGTTCCGCGAAACCTGCGCGAACGGGCGAACGGGAAACAAGAAACACTGCAGCGGCAAAGATTGAATCGTGAAACTCGTCGTTCCATATGTTGGGGACCTCCGGGCTGAAGACGCCACGCTGATTCGCCTGGCGGAATTCCTGGGAATCACCTGTCAAGCCGCAGAACTGGAAAACTCGGCCGGCTCACATGCAGGCTGCCTGAACAGGGCTGTTCCCAATCGCGAATCATGCCTTGTGGTCAACCCAGAGGTAATGCGGGAGTGGGCTGAAACCGAGAACCTGGCGTCCCATATAGGCGCTCTTTTGTCAGCGCATTGTTCCCATATATTGGTCCATGCTCCTCGTCCCGACCCATTTCACTGCAGTCTTGTGGCTGCGCTCTCTGGCGGCTATCTGCGGACGGTGCGCAGCATTCAAAATGCGGAATTCTCCTACAACATCGCGCCCGATTGCCGGGACATCTGTGAGGGGTTCGCAGGACTCTCTTTCGGTCCCGCAAATCCGGTTAATGATCGGGTTTTCATTGGCGACGATCGATCGCCGGTGCGAAAACTGATCTCACTTGGCGGCGATGCCTTCATGGCCGCGCTGCGGCGAGCGAATTCTGAGATTCTGTTCGTGGGCAGCGGGGATGTCACGGACCTGGATCATGAAGCGGGAGCAGGGTGGCTTACGAAACATTTTTCACGTTTCCTGCCTCATGCCATGGCGCTTCGCCACATTTTTGGTGAGCAATGCTGGCGCCCCGTGGAACAACATGCTTCGGTGATCGTTGACGATCCACTGCTGCGGCTGAACTATGGTTTCCTGAATTTCGAGACGCTGCTTCGCCTGATGAACGAGCATAACTTCAAGACGACGATTGCGTTCATCCCTTACAATTTTCGCCGCAGTTCATCGCGCATCACGAAGATGTTTCGAGAAAATACTGACCGGTTGGCGCTGTGTTTTCATGGGAATGATCACACGGGAGCCGAATTTGCAGCGACGGATCCAGTGCTGCTCAACACGATGATCGAGGCCGCAGACCGGCGGATGAGCATACTCGGCGCAGCAACACGACTTGCCTGCGACCGGGTAATGGTATTTCCGCAGGGAAACTTTTCCCTGGAAGCGATGGCCGCTTTGAAGGCGCGAGGCTTCGATGCCGCTGTGAACACTGTGCCGCATCCCAGGCAGGAGCCGGTGAGTCTGACCATCGGGGAGATGGCCCAGCCCGCGGTGCTGCGCTATGCCGGTTTTCCCCTGTTCCTTCGCAGGAGCAGTCTCAACACTCAGAGCCCCGACATTGCGTTTAATCTGTTCTTTGGAAGGCCGATTCTGATTGTCGAGCATCACGACGCCTTCCAGAATCCCCAGTCGCTAACCGATGCAGTTGCAAGGATCAACTCAGTCGCGCCACGGATACGCTGGTCCAGCGCCGGCACAGCGGTGAACAACTCGGTGCTTCGTCGTCGGGATTCGGACGGCATCTACCGGGTCCGGGCGTATTCGCGCACCGTGCGGGTTTCGAATGACCTGACGTCGCGTGAGCGGTTTTTGGTCGAATGGAATCAGCCTGACGAGGCAGGCGAAATCGAAAACGTGCTTCGCAACGAAAAGCCGTGCGACCTCTTCCGCGATCACACAGGAATCAGCGCTTCCGCCTGCCTCGATCCTGGAAACGCTGAGAGCTTGTCGCTGATTTATCGGAAAACTGCCCTGGCTGGCGCCCGATTCGGTGTGCGGTATGCTGTCCGGGTTTTTGTGCGAAGAAGGCTTTCCGAGGTGCGAGACAACTACCTGAGCAAGAGCCCTTCTCTCCTGGGAGCTGCCAAAACTTTGCAGCACCGATTTCAGCGTTGAAAACCGTGGTTACCGCCAGTACATTCGGCTGCAGTATTTTTCTTTTATGACAGGAAAAGTTCTGATCATCGTTGAGAACATGCCGGTTCCATTTGACAGCCGCGTGTGGAAAGAGGCGTGTACCTTGCGGGATAACGGATATGCCGTTACCGTGTTGTCCCCTCAGGGTAAGGGGTACCGGCGGGTCCATGAGATGCTCGAAGGGGTGCACATCTACCGGCATCCGATGCCGAAAGAAGCGCATAGCGCTCGTGGCTATGTCTGGGAATACAGCTGTGCGCTGTTTTGGCAGTTCCTGTACACGTGGTGGATTTTCCTGAGACGCGGATTCCACGTTATCCAGGGTTGCAATCCACCCGACGACATCTTTCTGGTGGCCTTGCCCTTCAAACTCTTTGGAGTGAAATACATTTTCGACCATCACGACGCGAATCCCGAACTTTACTACTCAAAGTACGAAAAAAAGGACTTTCTTTACAAAGTTCAGGCGTGGCTGGAACGATTAACTTACCGCTTCAGCGATGTGGTAATTGCGACCAATGGAAGTTATAGAGATCTAGCCGTGACGCGGGGCGGGCTTCCGCCTGAAGATGTTTTCGTCGTGCGCAACGGGCCCGACCTGGAGAAGTTCCGAGCGGTTCCCGCCAACCCTGAGCTGAAGCACGGCAAAGAATACCTGATTGGTTATGTTGGAACTATGAGCATTCAGGAGGGCCTGGACCTGCTGCTCGATGTCGCGCTTCATATCAGAAACAAGGGACGCCGCGACGTGCACTTTACCTGCGTTGGGGGAGGACCTGGGCTGGCCGGGTTGGAGCGAATGGTCATCGATAAGAACCTGGAAGACACGGTGGAATTCACGGGAAGAGTTCCCGACCTGCAATTGCTGGAGGTTCTTTCCACCGCCGACGTCTGCGTCAATCCGGACAAGCCATGCGAGATGAATGACATCTCCACCATGATCAAAATCATGGAGTATATGGCGCTGGGAAAGCCGATCGTCCAGTTCGATATGAAGGAGGGACGAATCAGCGCCGGGGGAGCATCGCTGTATGCCGGTACAGAAGATATGGTGGGTGATTTCGCCGCCAAAATTCTGTGGCTTCTCGATCATCCCGAAGAGCGAGAGAAGATGGGTGAGATTGGTCGCAGGAGAGTAGAGTCGGAGCTGGCGTGGAAATATTCCGTCGAGCCGCTGCTGGCGGCTTATCAGCGGGCATTCAGGAAGCGTACAAAGTCGGATTCTCCCCTTCCCAGAGAAGAATCGGCAAAGGAATTCTGAGTCCATGGACGCGAAGCAACCGCCCCCTCAGGCGCGGCCCCACTGGTAATCGCGGCCAGAGCGGGATCATGAAAAAGCATATCGGTGAGGGACGGTTCGTACTCGACGGGCTGCGCGGTGTTATTGGCGGATTGTGCGCCCTCATCCTTCTCGTCATACTTCTGGCTGGACTGTGGCCTTTCCGGCCGCCCAGAAACGACGTGCGGTGGCTGCAGGGCGAGAATGGAATACGGTTTGATCATCGCGGGATCGTGGTAAGCACGGCTCCTTTTGGCTCATCTTCACGCGACGGCGCCTGCAGTCTTGAGATTTGCCTGCGACCCGCCAGCGTATCCGAATCGGGAACGATTATTGCTTTGGATGACTACCCCGATCCGCCGTACGTTTTCGCATTACGGCAGTTCAATGGAAATCTTGCCGTCCAGCGCCCCGCATTCGAAGCCGATGGAAGATTGATCCGGCAGTGGTGGAATGCAGCCCGGGTACTTGAAGAGGGAAAGCGTGTTGTTGTTGCCATCACCAGCGACCGCGGGAAAGCAGCTCTTTATATAAACGGCCGCGTCGTAAGCGCGTCATCGGAATTCGGACTGACCAGTGGAGATCTGACGGGCAGGTTGGTTCTGGGCAGCTCGGCGAAACAGGACACCTGGCACGGAGACATTTTCGGGCTCGCGATTTATAACAGGGCGCTCACACCGGCCCAGATCGAGGAGCACGCTAATCTGTGGCTGCGCGGCGAGACACCAGACTCTGGAGGCGAGGAGCCGCCACGAGTCTTGTATGGCTTCGACGAGCGAAGCGGAACCATCATCCATGACCACGGTGCCATGAGCAACCCGCTGGTGATCCGGGCTCGCTATTTCGTACTGCACCCTGGCTTCCTCACCCCGGTTTGGGTTCCCTATCGCAATCGCTGGGACGGCTGGAGGACAAAAAGCTACTGGTCCGATGTACTGGTCAACATCGCCGGTTTTGTTCCCTTCGGGTTTTTCTTCGCACTGTGGTTTTGGCTGACGCCGACGATCCCGAGACCCGGCCTCGCGGCGATTCTGCTGGGTATCGCGGTCAGCTTCATGATCGAATCGCTGCAGTATTTTCTCCCCACTCGAGACTCCAGCATGACCGATCTCGTGACCAATTCGATGGGGACCGTCATGGGTGCGCTGCTGTGTACGCCATCGCTGGCTCGGTGGCTGACGCGTAACAAATGTGTCTCCGAAGCGCGGCCCGAGGTTCACGCCAACTGATGCATTCGCTTTCGGGATTCGAATAACCAGCTTTAGAAACTCCCCGGAATTGCGCCTCGTCCCCGGTCCTCCGTTACCGGAGACCTGGCTCGGAATCAACACCATGACCAACAGCAATATGAGTGCTCCCCCAAACCGTCCTGATTCAGGTTTTTCGCGGAAACTGATGAACAAGTACGTCCGCCAGTCGGGACGCATCTGGAAGCATCTGCCTTCCTCCGTGCGCCGCTCGCGCGTCGGTAACGCCTGGGGACGCCACCTTGATCGCCTGGTGCGCATCCATGCCGATCGCAGGCAATACGTCGCCACCTTTTTCCTGCGCAATCGCGCCGAGCTTGAACTGGTCAGCAGCCTCGCCGCGCGCAAGCCGCACGGCGCCCGTCTCAACATGACGGTGCTCGCCTGCAGCAAGGGCGCTGAGGTCTATTCCATGATCTGGGCCATTCGTACCGCGCGCCCCGATCTGCGGCTCAATATTCATGCCGTCGACATTTCCCAGGAGATCGTCGACTTTGCCACAAAGGGCGTCTACTCGCTCTCCGGTTCGGATGCCGTCGCCTCTGCCGACGAAGATGCCGCCCGGCAAAAAGGCGACATCAGCTTCGGTACCTCTCGCGACCAGAATGCCTCCATGTTCGAGCGCGTCTCCCGCGAGGAGATGGCCGCGATCTTCGACTCCGATGGCCGCGAGGCGCGGGTGAAGCCCTGGCTGCGCGAAGGCATCACCTGGATGTGCGGCGATGCCGGCGATCCCGCGTTGCGCGCCGCCCTCGGTCCTCAGGATATCGTCGTGGCCAACCGCTTTCTCTGTCACATGCAGCCGTCTCAGGCCGAGGCTTGCCTGCGCACCGTCGGCCTGCTGGTGCGCCCTGGCGGTTACCTCTTTGTCACCGGCATCGATCTCGATGTTCGCGCCAAAGTGGCCCTGGATTCGGACTGGATTCCTGTCACCGATCTGGCACGTGAGATTCACGAGGGCGATACTTCGATCCTCGCAGGGTGGCCGCTCGAATACTGGGGCCTTGAGCCCTTTGACGAACATCGCGCCGACTGGCGGATTCGCTATGCCTCGGTCTTCCAGATCGGGCAGCCGTCGCCGGAATACGCCGAACTTGCCGCTTCACAGCGTGAAGGAAGGTAGCGTCGCGGAATGCGTTTTACGGCAACTCCCATCGCCGGCGTCTGGGTCATCGATCCCGACTTTCGTGGCGACGAGCGCGGGCGATTCTTCCGCGCCTGGTGCTCGAAAGAGTTGGCCGATCACGGAATCGAGTTTCTCCCTCTTCAAGCCAACATGGGATTCAGCCTTCTGAAAGGCACACTTCGCGGAATGCACTTCCAGGTCGAGCCCGCGCTCGAGGCCAAGCTGGTTCGCTGCACCCGGGGTGCTATGTTCGATGTGGCTCTCGATCTGCGGCCCGGCTCTTCCACCTGGGGGCAGTGGTTCGGTACCCAGCTTTCTGAGGAAAATGGCAGGATGTTGTTTCTGCCCGAACACTGCGGCCATGGTTACCAAACCCTTGAAGATCGAACCGAAATGCACTATATGACTTCCCAGGTTTACACCCCGAGCGCCTGCCGCGGCGCGCGCTTCGACGATCCGGCATTCGGCATCCGCTGGCCCCTTCCGGCAACTGCAGTTTCCGATCAGGATCGCAACTGGCCTCTTATGCCTGCCCGTGAAATGGATCATTCAGCAGCAGGTATGGCAGGGCGAACGCCGGATTAAAGTAAGCTAAGTTCCTGCAAGCAGACTTTTTCTCCACTTCGACATCGGTCATGGAACAAGAAACTCAGAAACCACGCGTACTGCTGTTCTCGCAACGCAACGCCACCAAAAGGCTCCCTTTCCGCTGCGCGCACTTCGAATTTGAAGATGTCATTGCGGAAGTGGACTCGGTTCAGATGGTGGCGCCTCGCTTTGAAACCTTCTCGCGCCGCCACACGTTCACCAAGCAGCTTGCCTACCATACGCCGCTTCATCTGAACCCGGGAATGGAGGCCAGGAAGTTCGACCGCGACTACGATGTGTTCGTTGCCGTCTGCGGCGATCCGACTGACGTCATCCGCGTCAACGCCATCGGCAACTGGCGCGAGCGTTGCCGCAAAGCGGTCATTGTCATCGACGAGCTCTGGATCATCCAGATGCAGCGCTACGACCGCTTCCTCCAGATGCTCCGCGAATTCGATCTGGTCTGCCTCTACTACAGCCAGAGTCCCGGGCCGCTCAATCGGCGCATCGGTCCCAGAAGCATGTATCTGCCACCGGCCGTCGACGCCATTCGCTTCTGTCCCTGGCCCAACCCGCCCCAGCGTGCGGTTGACGTGTACAGCATCGGGCGCAGATCGGCCGCAACCCATCAGGATCTTCTCAGGCTGGCTGCGGAAAAAGGTCGTTTTTATATCTACGACACCACCTCTGCCGACCAGGTTCTCGATCCCACCGACCACCGTCTGCTCTATGCAAACACGCTGAAGCGCAGCCGCACCTTCATCGTCAATCCCGGCCTCATCGACCGGCCCGACATTCGCGGCGATCAGATCGAGATCGGATATCGCTACTTCGACGGCGTTGCCGCCGGTGCCATCAATGTTGGCGAACGCGCCAAAAATGAAGTTTTTGATCAGCTCTTCGACTGGCCCGACGCCATGATCGAGTTTCCCTATAACTCCACTGACTACGACCAGGTTCTTCGCCAGCTCGACAAGGACCCGGAAAAAGAAGAACACATGCGGCGCAATAACGTCCGCCACGCTCTGCAGCGCCACGATTGGGTCTATCGCTGGGAGATGATTCTGAAAGCCCTCGGCCTCGATCCGTTGGCTCGCATCTCCGAACGCAAAGCGCGCCTGCACAGTCTTGCCGATCTGGTGGGCGGCAACCCTGGGATAACCCTCCAGGAACCTGCCTCGCACGCTGTGTCCTCGCTGAAATAACGAACTTCAACTTGCTGTTTTTTTTCGACTTTGCTGCTCGGTCCTCTCGTTCCATGAAATTCAAAAGCCAGCACGCCAGAATCGCCATCCTCCACCATACCGGTGGCGGCAATCTCGGTGATGACGCCATCATGGACGTCGTCATTCACAACATCCTCGACCGCTGGCCCGATGCCCAAATCACCGCGTTTTCCATGAATCCTCTGGACACGGGACGGCGGCATGGCATTCCGTCGTTCGCCATCCGCCCCCATATGTGGGGCATCGGTTATGGTTCCGGCTCCGGAGAAGGGAGCTTCGCCCCCGTCAAAAGGCAGAGTTGGCTGGCGAGAACGCGAAATCCCGTAATTCGCATTCCCCGAAACCTGTTCCGCGAACTGAATTTTCTCGTCAGCTCGTATCGCAGGCTGCGCCCATTTGACATGCTCATCGTCAGTGGCGGCGGCCAGCTCACTGAGCGCAGCGGACCGTGGGGTTTTCCCTACGCCATCCTCATCTGGGTGCTCATGGCCAGATTGGCACGGGTTCGCCGCATTTTTCTCAATGTGGGGGCCGGTCCGCTGCGGCATCCGCTCAGCAAATTCTTTGTGCGGCAATCGCTCGGCGCCGCCAATTATGTATCGTTCCGCGACGAGCCATCCCAGTCACTGGCACGAGAGGTCGGGTTTACCGGCAAAAGCGAGGTCTGTCCTGACAACGCCTACAGCCTTCGGCCGCCCCCGCTCAGCGTCGCAGAGGAGAGCCGCCGGCACCCGATTGTTGGCATCGCGCCCATGCCCTGGCCATTCTGCGATCCTCGGGAATACAAATCGGAGAACCTGCAGGCGCTTTACGAGGAATATCTGAATAAGTTTGCGGACTTTGCCGCCTCGCTGGTTCGTTACTCCTGCACGCTGGAGTTATTTGGCAGCGATGCGGGCGCGGATCCAGGAGCCATTGAAGATCTCCGCAACGTCTTACACACGCGGCATGGGATCGAGACGCTGCCTTATGAACCGATCGACTCAGTCGACAGCCTCCTCGCGAGAATGGCGGCGATGGACTACGTCGTCACCTGCCGCTTCCACGGCCTTGTGATGGCTCACATTCTCAATAAGCCGGTGATCGCCATATCGCACCACCCCAAGGTCGCCGATTTGATGGAGACTCTTGGGCTCTCGCGGTACTGTGTCGATATTCGGACATTCGACCCCGAGCGACTGGCTGATACTTTCGCGTCTTTGGTCGACCATACAAACGACGTCAAAGGGAGCATGGCTATCAGTCTGGAATCTTGCCGGTCCAGGGCGGCACTTCAGTTCGACCAGTTGTTCCCGCCGGCCTATCGAGGGAGCCGGACGTTCGAAGCCGCTTCAGCGCCCGACGCCGAGACAGCAGCCATCGCCGGCCATATCCGCAGCTGAAACTCGCACGCCTGCACGAAAGCAGCATTGCTGGCCGGGCTCGATAACCTTAGATTTGAACATGGAATTCAGGATATAGGGCGTCAGTAGATTAAGGAGCATTTCTATGAAAGTCGTTCTCTTCTGCGGTGGAATGGGTCTGCGCATCCGTGATGCGGAGAATATCCCCAAACCGCTCGTGCAGATCGGATATCGCCCGGTTCTCTGGCATGTGATGAAGTACTACGCGCACTACGGCCACAAGGACTTCATCCTGTGCCTCGGTTACGGCGCCGATGCCATCAAGCGGTACTTCCTTGATTACAGCGAGTGCGCCTCCAACGACTTCGTCCTTTCCCAGGGCGGACGCAAGATCGAGCTGTACAACAGCGATATTCACGACTGGCGCATCACCTTTGCCGACACCGGCATCAACTCCAACATCGGTCAGCGGCTCAAGGCTGTCCAGCGCTATCTCGAAGGCGAAGAGGAGTTTCTCGCCAACTACAGTGACGGTCTTACCGACCTGCCTCTGCCGGAGCAGCTTGAGCAGTTCCACCGCAACAGGAAGATCGCCAGCTTTCTGTGCGTACTGCCCAATCTGAGTTATCACGTGGTCTCGTCGGAGCCCGGAACCAGCCTGGTCACCGGGGTTCACGCCATCACCAACGGCTCCGTACGGATCAACGGCGGATACTTCGCCTTCAAAAAGGAAATCTTCGACTACATCGAAGAGGGCGAAGAGCTGGTGCTCCAGCCGTTCCAGCGCCTGATCGATGAGAAGCAGTTAATCGGTTACTCCTATGACGGTTTCTGGGCCGGCATGGACACCTTCAAGGATCGCCAGCAGCTGGAAAGCCTGTGGGGCAATGGCACGGCACCTTGGCATGTGTGGAGAGCAGACACAGATGGCGAGCGATATCGAGCCGGTTGCGCCCGTCCCGGTTGCCGAGTTTCTCGACCGGCGCGGTCCGGTAGGCAATGGGATAACAGGCTCGCGAAAATCAGTGCGGAACTAGAACCCATTCCGGAAACGTTACCTGGCTACAAACAAATCGGCCAGCTCGTGCCAATAACTGGAGAGAAGCTATGAGTATTGATACCTCCCTGCGGAAGCTGGAAGCATCAGGCAGCCCGATTCGCGTTGGCATGGTTGGCGCGGGCGCTACGGGACGGGCCATCGCGCTGCAACTGGGGACGCCGGTTCCCGGGCATGCGCCTTGTGGCGATTGCCAATCGCACCCCGGAGCATGCGGAGCGGGCCTACCGCGAGGCAGGTTTCCCGCGCGGCGTGCTGGTCAGTTCTCCGCGCGAAGCCGAAAACGAAATCGCACGCGGCGTGCCTGTGATTACCACTGATCCCAGGGTTCTCACCGCCTGTGACGCTATCGACATTGTGCTCGAGGTAACCGGCACCGTCGAAGCTGCAGCCGCGCGTTGTCCTCGATGCATTCGAGCACCGTAAGCACGTCGTTATGGTCAATGCCGAGCTGGATTCGCTTGTCGGTCCCATCCTGAAAGCCAGGGCCGATGAAGCTGGGGTTGTGCTCACCAACACCGATGGCGACGAGCCCGGTGTAGCGATGACGCTGATACGCTACCTGCGTACGAACGGGCTCAAGGTTGTGGCCGCCGGAAACATCAAGGGTATGGTCGACTACTACAGGAACCCCGAAACCCAGCGCGCCTTTGCGGAGAAGAACGATCAGGATGTCCGCAAGGTCACGTCGTTTGCCGATTCGACCAAACTATCCATGGAAGCTACTGTCCTCGCCAACGCTACAGGGTTCAAAGTCGGCCGCCGCGGCATGTTCGGTCCGCCGTGCAACTACGTCCGCGAAGTCGCAAATCTTCTTCCTGCAAAAGAAATGCTGGAAACCGGCCTCGTCGACTACGCACTGGGCGCTGCGCCGCACACCGGCGCCTTCGCGATCATCCATGAAACGATGCCTCTCAAGCAGGCCCAACTCGGCTATTACAAGCTTGGCGATGGCCCCTTCTATGTCTTCTACACTCCGTTCCACCTGCCGCATCTGCAGATCGCATCCACCATCGGCCGCGCGGTCATCGATCACGATGCCACCGTCGCGGCTCTCGGCGGCCCGGTTTGCGAAGTGGTCAGCGTAGCCAAGCGCGACCTGAAAGCAGGAGAGCGCCTCGATGGCATTGGCGGCTTCTGCACCTATGGTCTCATTGACAACGTGGAGTCGGCTCGTGGCATGAATGCGTTGCCCATCAGTCTCTCGGAAGGATGCGTGCTCCGGCGCGATCTTCCCAGGGATGCTGTCATCAGCATCGACGATGTCGATGCGATGCCACGCGGAATTGCCGGAACGCTGTGGCAGGAGCAGAACACGCGCTGGCCGATCGCCAATAAAAACGCCGGCGAAACCGCTCTGCACGCGGCTGTGGCAGCGGGCGCCCGATGAAGGTTAATCGCTCGTTCTGGCGTGGCCGGCGCGTCTTTCTCACCGGCCATACCGGTTTCAAAGGCAGCTGGTTGTCGCTCTGGCTGAATGCGCTTGGAGCTGACGTCACCGGTTACGCGCTCGACCCTCCTACCCGGCCAAGCCTCTTCGAGCAGGCGAATGTGGCCGAGAAGGTTCGTTCTCTGCATGGCGACATCCGTGACTTCGGGCGGCTCAAGGGCGCCATGGTTGAGTGCCGGCCCGAAGTCGTACTTCATCTCGCCGCTCAGTCAGTGGTCAGAACCAGCTACGAAGATCCCATTGGCAACTACTCCAGCAATGTTATGGGCACGGTGCATGTGCTTGAGGCTGTGCGCCAGCTCAGTCTGCCCTGCGCTTTCGTTAATGTAACCAGCGACAAGTGCTACGAGAACCGTGAGTGGATCTGGGGCTACCGCGAAAATGAGCCGATGGGCGGCCACGATCCCTACTCCAATTCCAAAGGCTGCGCCGAGCTGGTCACTACGGCATATCGCGATTCGTTTTTCCAGCCCGAAAATATCAGGGAACACGGCGTGGCTCTCGGCAGCGCTCGCGCGGGCAATGCAATTGGCGGCGGGGACTGGACCAGCCACCAACTCATTCCCGACCTGATGCGAGGCTTCCTCGACAGTCAGCCCTGCCTCATTCGCAATCCTTCCGCCTGGCGTCCCTGGCAGTTCGTCCTCGAACCCCTGCGCGGCTATTTGGTCTCGCCGAGCGCCTCGCCGAAGATGGTCCGCGCTTCGCCTCCGGCTGGAACTTCGGCCCGGTCGACTCCGACGTCAAGCCGGTTTCCTGGATTGCCGATGAGCTGGTTCGCCTCTGGGGCGACGGCGCTGCCTGGACCCTCGATTCCGCAGCCCATCCGCACGAAGCCCACGCCCTCAAACTGGACGCATCCAAAGCCGCCGCCGGCCTCGACTGGCGTCCGGTGCTCCCGCTTCAGCAGGCGCTTGCATGGATTGCAGACTGGTACAAGGCCTTTCGCAAGGGAGTCGATCTGCAGCAATTCACCCTGCAGCAGATCGAGCAATATGAGGCCCTAACCACGAAGGACTGTTGATCCGGAATGCCACAAAAGTACCCCGCCAACGTGTTACTCCGGAAACTCCCGGTTTCCCCAACCGAGGTATAGCGTTCCTCACCCCACCCTGGAGAAGATTTTCTCAATGTCTACGCCCAATATTGTTGTCCTTGGAACCGGTATGGCCGGCTTCGGAGCCGCTTACCGGCTGCACCAGGAAGGGATTGCTCCCGTTATGTACGACAAGAACTCGTACTACGGCGGGCATACCATGTCATTCCGCTATGAGAGTGGTTTTCTCTTTGACGTCGGTCCCCACATCTCATTCACCAAGGACACCCGGATCCAGGAGCTGTTCGCGGAGAGTGTCGGCGGCCGCTACGAAACCATCCCCATCAATCTCAATAACTACTGGCAGGGTTACTGGCCCCCGCACCCGGTGCAGCTGCACATGCACGGGCTGCCGGAAGAAACCATCATCAAAGTCATCACTGACTTTCTCGAAGAGCGCAACGCCCCGGAACGGCCCATCAAGAATTACGCTGACTGGCTCTACGCCAGCTTCGGCAAGACCTTTGCCGAAACTTTCCCCATGCAGTACACGCGCAAGTATCACACCACCGAAGCTGAGAATATGAGCACGGACTGGCTGGGGCCGCGCATCTATCGCGCCAGTCTCGAAGAAATGCTGCGTGGCGCGCTCTCCGCCTCGGCGCCCCAGGTGCACTACATCACGCATTTCCGCTACCCCAGCGATGGCGGATTCCGGCTCTATCTCAACAAATTTGTTCCCATGGGGAACGTCAAGCTCAACCACGAGCTGGTCTCAATCGATCCCCGCGCGCGCGAGCTTCGTTTCTCCAACGGCCATGTGACCCGTTACGACTCGCTGGTCTCGTCCGTGGCCCTGCCCGAGCTGATCCACATGATCAAGGGCGCGCCGGCCGACGTCGTTGCCGCCGCCGACCGTCTCACCTGCTCAACCTGCGTGCTGGTCAACATCGGCATCGATCGCGACGACATTTCCAATGCCCACATGACCTACTTCTACGACGCGGACATTTGCTTCAGCCGCCTCGGCTTCCCGTACATGCTCTCCTCGAAGAACGCACCTCCGGGCACCGGAAACATTCAGGCCGAGGTTTACTTCTCGCAGAAGTACAAGCCCTTCACCGGCCATCCCGACGACTGGATCGAGCCTGTCATTCGCGACCTGCGCAAAGTTGGCCTCGTGCGCGACAGCGACAAGATCCTCGACAAGAAGGCCATGTTGCTGAAGTATGCCAACATCATCTTCGATCTGGAACGCGCTGACTCGCTGAAAACCGTCCACGCATACCTCGACGACATCGGCATCGCTTACTGCGGACGTTACGGCGACTGGGGCTATATGTGGACCGACGAAAGCTTCATCAGCGGTGAAAAAGCCGCCCAGCGCGCCCTGTCTGCCGTCGTCTCGTCCACCTAGAATCCTCACCCGGGCCACATCGGCCTCTTCCGACACGCTGGAAGGACCGCAATTTTTATGATTAGTTTTCATCCTGGATCTGAAAAAAGACAGACCCCTCAAGGTTCTCTGCCTCGGCGCTCACTCCGACGACATCGAAATCGGCTGTGGAGGCACGATCCTTCGCCTCATAGACGACTTTCCCGGCTGTTCTTTCACTGGGTCGTTTTTAACGCGATGGGGGTGCGCAAGGCCGAGGCGCAGCGCGCCGCGGAATCCTTCGCTGGTGCCGAACGGCTCGAACGCGTGATGCTCAGAGAATTCCCCGATGGCTTCATGCCCTTTGTCGGCTCCGAAGTCAAGGCCACATTCGAGGAGCTGAAGCAGAAAGTCGATCCCGACATCATCTTCACCCATCAGCCCCATGATGCCCATCAGGATCATCGCCTGCTCTCCGAGCTCACCTGGAACACTTTTCGCAATCACTTCATTCTTGAATACGAAATTCCCAAGTATGACGGCGACATGGGCCGGCCCTCGGTCTTTGTCCCGCTCACCAAAGAGATGTGCCAGACCAAAGTGCGTAATCTGATGGACAGCTTCGCCTCGCAGCGCAGCCGCAACTGGTTTCAGGAGTCGACCTTTCATTCCCTGATGCGCCTGCGCGGCATGGAATGCAATTCTCCCAGTGGCTACGCTGAGGCTTTTTATTGCCGCAAGCTGGTGCTCTGAGTCACTACCGCATCGAGTGAGTGAGCAAATGTTGAAGGCCCGCGAGGTAACTTCCTCTCGCAGGCCTTCAGTTAGAAGCAGCTCACTTGCCGGAGACTGGACGGCGAGTCGACCCGCTATTGGGCAACGACAGTGCCCGTAAGTCCCGTCGGTGCCGCAGGCGTGGGTCCGGTTGTCGTCGCGCCTCCGTAGCAGGCACTCGCATCGAAACTCAGCGCATTCCCCGACCCATCCGGCGGCCCGCCCATCGTGCTGAGATAGCAATCCTGAGCAGGAAGCGAGGTCACATGGCTCGCCCAGGCGGTCGTCAGACTGCCGCTGCCGCACTGGCTGGCCGCGGTGGCCTGCGCTCCAGCGTAGGTGCCGCTGGCGCAAACCCCCACGTTGCCCGACGTAACGTCCGGACCCACGGGAGGCCATGCCTTACCCGACGTCCACCATGACGGCTTGGCACCGTAGTAGAGCGACGGAGGAAGCGTCTGAGCAAGCGCTGCAAAGATAGCAGATGTGAGATTGGCGTTGATGTAGGGCACTGCGGCGGGTGAAGCCTCGGTCGCGTTCCATTGGGTTGCGTTGTTGACTACATCCCAATTGCCCCAGCGCATCAGTGTCGAAAACGAGAGTGGATCGCAGGTTGTGACGGACCCGGTAGAACAGACGGCTCCCGTACCTCCCCAGCCAAGTGAATAGATACTGTTGCTTTCGGCGGCGGCTCCCGTTCCCCCACTCGTCGAGGTCGCATAGGTCTGGTACTGTGTGTGATAGCCCGGCTCACCCAGTACGTTGCCGATGATATTAAAGGCGCGGTCATTGGCTCTCAGCATAATCGGGAAAGTAGCGTTCACGAGGCCGTTTTGCCAGCCGATGACCATATTGCGGTAGTAGGTGATCTGAGCGCTCGATCCCCACGCATCATCTGCCCACAACCCGTTGATGCTGTTGCCCTCGAACAGATTCATCTCGTTTCCGGCATTGTGGACTGAGTAAGATGCCGCCATCCACGCGGTCGCACCCGTGTAGATATTGCCGATCGAGAAGTTGTAATCGACCACGGCACCGGAGCCCTGACCGAACATCGTCGGATTGGTCACCTGCTGAAAGATGTTGTTCTCGACCAGGAAGGCGCTCGCTTCTTCCGATTCGATCACATAGCTCTCAGAGTAATGAGACTGCGACGAATAGAAGTAGCTGTCGCGGATCACATCGTTTGCGCTCTGGTACAGCATGACGTGGTTTCTTCCCGCATCTTGCGAGTCGACGTTCTTCATCCAGCACTGATAGCAGTCGTACATCGCGACATTGGAGCCGCCGGATATATTCGTTCCCATCACCGTCATGGATTCCAGTCCATCGTTCGCCACAAACCCCGACCACCACGCGCCCGGCGACTGGCTGGAGCGAATATTCGAGAAATAGACTCCCGGAGAGATGGTCACCGAATACGTGCCGCTGCCCTGGGAAGTCACACCGGTCACGTAAGTCACCTGCTGCTGCGAATGGGTGACGCCGGAAATGAAGCGCCCGTCGTTGTTTCCTCCATTCGAATCCTCGTAGCCGCAGTTGTTAATGTTGGTGTCGCAGATGAAAATGCCCTTGGTGTCGCTTGTGTCATTGGCCTGGTCCAGAATGATCATCTGATTGACTGGAGGCGCGCCGCCGCAGCCGCTCAGCGTGATCGTGGTGCTGCCCTGCGCCAGTCCCCCTGTCCACGAGCACGACTGGGATCCGCCCGGAAGAGCGTTGGAGTTTCCGTCGTAGGAAGGGTTGCCGTCGATCATACAGATGCCCGCATTCAGCCCGCCGGCGCATCCTACCCCCTCTGTCGGAATCAGCGTGGTCGATTTCGGGCCTGCGCCACGAAGAACCTGATGGCCCTGGGTTCCGAAATTGATCCCCGTGACATACCACGTCCCCGCAGGGATATTCACCACATTCGCGCTCGCCGTGCAGGAATTCAGCGCGTTCTGAATTGAGGTCGCGTTCGCCGACGCAGCCCCCGACCCGGTAGCCAGAGAAGGCTGAACAGGGCAGGCGGTTGAATAACTCGGAATGGTAAACCCAGCGCTTGACCAGTTAATTGCCCGGGAGGGGTCCAGAAACGCAGACGAGCTCTGCGCATAAGCACTGCTCATGCCCATCGCGGCCAGCAGCAGAAGAAGCGGGTAAGACCGTCGCCCGGCTGCGCGCGCAGAAATGGTGATGACGCTGGCGCTCAAAGCGGCCAGCAGAGTAAAAGGCCTGAAATTCATGACTCGATTCTCCGATTGGAAAGCTCCTGTTGTGGCGACGGCGTCCGTGTCATCCGCGGCTCCGCACGCCTCGATACTTGTACAACCGGTCAACGGCACTGTCATAGAGGACAGTCCCGCCGGCGGCAGGATGGCGGACCCGCTTTTCAGTTTTTGAACTGGGGGAGTTGCCCGGACGCCATTTTCGACTGGACGCTCGCCAGTAAAGGCGCGGGCAGCACGGTGGGCCGACCCGGAACTGGGTGCAAAGTGTTTCAACCGCATCTACATCACCTCGTACGAAACAAAAAGTTCAGCGACTCCCAGACGGCGGCCAGCCTGAAGAGCCGTTACATTCATGCTCCCCAGTAGCTGTACCGGGTCCACCTCTTATGAGGCCGCTCAATTTCAGTGGGCCCCGTTCGAAGAACGAACTGGACGAAGTAAGTTGCCTCTGATGAGGCACGTCAATCACCACCAGTTTTGAACAGATGTTACCTTTGTGTCGATGATTGCAAAGTTCCTCATTATATGTTGGTTATCAGCCATCACCCTGCGGAGAACCCCTTCCTCGCCGATTCGGCTCATGTAGAAATTGCGCCTGAAGTAGACAAATCTTACCGGGAAAGTAATCACCCGGAAAGATAACCGTAGTGACCATTGGTGTGTATCCAGAGGTACCCAAAAGAGTGATTTTTCAGGGCACCCCGACCGGCTACACTGACAGGGGATCTTCGAATCCGTTTCCAGGCGTTCAAAAACCTCGGCTTCCCGCGACCATCGTTCTCGCGGTTCAGACCCCGGCGGGTTGATCGGTTCGACCCTCTGTGAAATCTTTTGGTCCGCTGTCCCGCTCTGAATCAGTCGTTTTGTGACAACCTCAGTCCCGAATTCCATCGCTCCAAATTTGCCACCCGGCCTAACCTCAATTCTTCGTTCATCGACTCCCTCTCCGCTGTACTTTCGTTCCCGGCCGTCCTCTCTATTGGTGCTTTTTGCTCCCGCCAATCCCACGAAAGATTACCCCAAAGAGTGATTGACCCCCTCACTGTTCCCCGTTACTTTGACAAGCACGATTAGAGATTTCTCTCTTTCCGCGTGCCTTTTGCAGCTAATCAAATTGTGTCTGCTCCCCCATAGCGCGCTCGGTAAGAGTTTTGGTTTTCTTGGTTTTCTTTAGTGCCGGATGGGTAAGGGTTCCACGGCTGACGCCCATCCCGACAGTGGTTCAATCCTGACCAACTGGCAATGCTGCGGTTCAACAGAGAAGCCCGTGTGTGTGCCTCCCCCGCAGAAAATCGATTCGACTTTTTCGTGAGGTCTAGTGTATGTCGCGTGCAGTTGCTACTCGCCGTTCCTTTGTGTCCAGCCTCTTCTCCCTCCTTTCCATCAATCTGATCTGGCTGGCTCCCCTCCTCTTCGCGCCTGCTACCAGCGCCGCGGCACAGACCGACACTTTCACCGTCATGGTGACCTCCGACCCCGTCACCGGCACCGCCGCCAACTGCCCGAAGAACAATGCCGGCGGCAGCGCGAACTGCTCTCTGCGTGATGCCATCACCGCAGCCATCGCCGACACCGGCGAGACCGCCGTCGTGGTCGACATGACCAACATCGGCGGGGTGATCACCCTGGGCAGCGGTCTGCCTGAGGTCTCGATGGGCGTACCAACCGCGACCATCGCTTTCAACGGCCCGGGAGTCAATGCGCTGACCGTCTCCGGCAATAACGCCTATCAGCCCTTCTGCATTCTCACCGCTGGTGGCGTCACCTTCCAGAATTTCACCGTCACCAATGGCTACGTATCGGCGACCGGCGGCTTTTCCAGCGATATGGGATACGGCGGCGGCATTTACGTACTCGTCGTGCCGCTAACCATGAACAACATGGTCGTCACCAATAACTATGCGGCAAACGGCGCGGGTGGTGTTCTTGCGGCCGGGTCGGTGACCATGACCCAAACCACCATCTCCAACAACTCCGTCAACTACGCGAATGGCGCCACTGCTGGCGGCCTCTATGCCATCGGCTCGCCCGAAACTATTTATCAGAGCACCTTCTCCGGCAATTCTGCCTGGCTCGGCGCAGCGATTGAGACCTACAACCCGGTCACGCTGACCATCAGCGACAGCACCTTCGTCAACAACTCAAACCTGACGAACACCACTGCCTCCACCGGCGGCAGCGGCACGATCCTGAACGAAAATGGCAGCACTCTCACGATTCATGACAGCACCTTCTGGAATAACGTCGCTACCTATACCGGCGGCGTAGGCACATCGATCAATAACTCCGGCACTCTGACCGTCACCGACACCATCATGGCCGCTTCCGGCGACACAACGGGCGCCGCCGAATGCTACACCTCCGCAGGTGGCTGCCCCACCAACGGCGACGCCAATGGGAACCTGATTGTCCCCACCGGCCTCAACCTCTCACCTCTTGGCTACTACGGCGGCCCCACTGAAACAGTTCTGCCTCTTTCCGGCAGCACCGCGATCTGCGGTGGTAAAACAGGCGCCGGCCTCGATGCCGATGCCAGCGGCAATCCGCTCACCGTCGATCAGCGCGGGCTCCCGCTGGATGCCTCCTGCGCCGCGGGCTCGACCGATGCGGGTGCTGTCCAGATCAACGCCCTGACCGTGAACTCCAGCGCGGATACTGGTGGTTCCACTTGCGGTGGCACCTGCACCCTGCGCCAGGCCATCAATCAGGCCAACGCCAGCGGTGGCGATATCACCATCGATTCCAGCCTCAACGGCGCGACCCTGACACTCACCAGCATCCTGCCCAAAATTGAAGGCGCCATCAACGTCTCCGGACCCAGCGGCGGCTTCATCATCGACGGCGCGAATAAGTACCAGGCATTCTGGGTCGACGGCGGCGCATCGCTAAGCCTCTCCAACATCACCATTCAGAACGCCACGTCGGGCACCTCCGGATCCGGCGCCTATGACTTCGGCTACGGCGGTGCGATCTTCAACACCAGCAATCTCACGGTGAGCAACTGCGCCTTCCTGAACAATACGTCCGGTAAAGCCACCGGCCAGGCCAATCCCAGCGAAGGTGGCGCCATTCTTAACACCGGCTCGGCCACCATCTCCAACTGCACCTTCTCAGGGAACACCGCGTCCGACACGAGTGGGTACGTCAGCAGCGGCGGCGCCATCACTACCAGTGGTCCGCTCACTATCACCGACAGCACCTTCTCGACTAACTCCGCTCCCCTGGGCGCTGCGATCTATGACCTCAGCAGCAACCCGATCAGCGTCAACTACAGCACGTTCGCCGGCAACGCCGCCGTTGAAACCGGTGCACTGGACCTCTCCGGTGGAACAGCGGTGATCGCAATCAACGATACCTTCGCGAACAACACCGGCGCCTCTTCGCCCGGAGCCGCTACCGGCATCAATAACGACGGCGGAACGCTGACCGTCAAGAACAGCCTGCTCGCGGAAACCACAGAGTGCAACGACCCGGCTTGCTCGGCCGGTGGCGCTGGCGACGTTTCCCTCTCCACTCCTGGAGTCTCGGCGCTTGGCAACCATGGCGGCACCACGCAGACCGTGCTGCCCTTGCCTGGCAGCGCAGCCATCTGCGGCGGCGTGGCGGGCAACATCCCGTCAGGCGTAACCACCGATCAGCGCGGTTTCCCCAATGCTCCCGGCAACTACGGCGTAGCCGGCTGCTCCGACGCGGGCTCCGTCCAGACCGACTACACCGCGGTCGCCTTTACCAACCCCGGACCCTTTACCGGCTCAGAAGGCATTGCCGGCACCAACCCGCCGATCGTTGTGACCGTCACTGAGAGCGGAAACAACGTTGGCGATGTGCCCGTCACGGTGGATGTCACCGGCATTGCCGGCTCTACCATCTCCGGAAACACCTCAACCACCGTGGCCGGAACCGGCGCGACCTTTAACAATCTTGAGGTCGCCGGCGCCACCGGATCGGGTGATGTTGCCGTCAGCATGCTCGTGGTCGGCGCCGACACCCTGACCGCCGGTCCTGAAACCCTCAACATCAATCCTGCCGGCACCACCGCCGACACGGTCACCGAAGCTACTCCAAGTCCGGCTGTCTTCGTGGTCAGCGCCACCGCCACGCCTGTCACGCTTAGCGCGACCGTCAAGCACGGCACTCCGGCGGTCACCGAAGGCAACGTCACCTTCACCGTCTGCACCACCAATACCAACCCGTGCGGTGGCACCATCATCGGCACCGTGATTCCTCAGGTCCCGCTCAATGGCAGCGGTTCCACCGGCAACCAGACTTACACCATCCCCGCCAACCAGGCTGCGGGCACCTACTACGCGATTGCCTCCTACAACGATCCGGGCGGCACGTATGAATCGAACATCGCCTCACAGACCATCACCATCAACAACGCATTGGCGGCGGCGACGGCCGTTCCTTCTACCACGCTCACCGATCACGTTGCGGCAACGCCGTTCACTCCGGTCACTGCTTCCGGCGGCGTGCCACCCTACACCTACTCGATCGTTTCGCCTTCACCGGCTCTGCCTGCCGGGCTTAGCATCGACTCGAGCACCGGACAGATCTCCGGTACGCCCACCGTTACCGCTGCACTGGCCACTTACACCGTCACCGTCACCGACTCGGCGACGAAGACGGCGACAGCGACGTTCCAGCTCACCGTCAACGCACCCACCATTACCATCACGCCCAATCCGCTGACGGCGATCACGGTCGGCGTGGCTATGACCACGCAGACCCTCACCGGCGCCGGCGGCGTATCGCCATACACCTTCGCGGTCACCAGCGGCTCTCTGCCCGCCGGCATCAGCCTGGACGGCACTACCGGCGCCCTCACCGGGACTGCGACCCAGGGCGGCAGCGTCGGGCCCTTCACGGTCACCGCTACCGACCACAACGGCAACACCGGCACAGGCACCTATACCTGGACAGTGAACCCACCGACCATCGGAATCAACCCGGGTGCGGAAACGCTGAACGCAACCAAAAACGTTGCCTTTACCCAGACCTTCACGGTCACCGGCACCGGCACATCGCCCTTCACCTGGACCGAAACGGGAGCGCTGCCCGCGGGCATCACTTTCACTCCTGCGGCTGCCCCAGGCACCACTGCGACCCTTGCCGGAACGCCTACCGTTACCGGTAGCTTCCCGATCACCATCAAGGTGACCGACAGCAGCACCGGCTCCGGACCTTACAACAGCGGTTCCATCGCTTATACGCTGGTTGTGGCTGCCCCAACCATCACCATTACTCCGTCGCCTGCGCTGCCAGCGGCAACGGTGGGCACCGCCTTCAGTCAGCAACTTACCGCAGCGGGTGGAACCAGTCCGTACACCTATGCGGAAACCGGCGCACTGCCGGCCGGAGTCACTCTGTCCACTGCGGGTCTGCTCTCCGGAACCCCGACAGCGGGCGGCAGCTTCCCCATTACCGTCACCGCTACCGACCACAACGGCAACACCGGCACCATCAGCTACACCTGGACAGTCAACGCGCCGACCATCGGAATCAACCCCGGCGCAGAGACGCTGAACGCAACCACGCACGTTGCCTTTAGCCAAACCTTCACGGTCACCGGCACTGGCACGTCGCCCTTCACGTGGACGGAAACGGGAGCGCTGCCCGCCGGGATCACTTTCACTCCTGCGGCTGCCCCTGGCACCACGGCAACCCTTGCCGGAACGACGACAGCCACCGGTAGCTTCCCGATCACCATCAAGGTGACCGACAGCAGCACCGGCTCCGGACCTTACAACAGCGGTTCCATCGCTTATACGCTGGTTGTGGCTGCCCCAACCATCACCATTACTCCGTCGCCTGCGCTGCCAGCGGCAACGGTGGGCACCGCCTTCAGTCAGCAACTTTCCTCAGCGGGTGGAACCAGTCCATACACCTATGCGGAAACCGGCGCACTGCCGGCCGGAGTCACTCTGTCCACCGCGGGTCTGCTCTCCGGAACCCCGACAGCGGGCGGCAGCTTCCCCATTACCGTCACCGCTACCGACCACAACGGCAACACCGGCACCATCAGCTACACCTGGACAGTCAACGCCCCGACCATCGGCATTAACCCGGGTGCAGAGACGCTGAACGCAACCACGCACGTTGCCTTTAGCCAGACCTTCACGGTCACCGGCACTGGCACGTCGCCCTTCACGTGGACGGAAACGGGAGCGCTGCCCGCCGGCATTACCTTCACTCCTGCGGCTGCCCCAGGCACCACGGCAACCCTTGCCGGAACGACGACGGCTACCGGT
Source organism: uncultured Acidobacteriaceae bacterium (assembly GCA_963788905.1). GTDB lineage: Bacteria > Acidobacteriota > Terriglobia > Terriglobales > Acidobacteriaceae > Palsa-343. The sequence goes on along the minus strand of CAWBIO010000003.1, from coordinate 7,409 downwards.
AGCTTCCCGATCACCATCAAGGTGACCGACAGCAGCACCGGCTCCGGGCCTTACAACAGCGGGGCCATCGCTTATACGCTGACGGTCACTGCGCCAACCATCGCCATTACTCCGTCGCCGGCTCTGCCTGCGGCAACGGTGGGCGTGGCCTACAACCAGACCATCACCTCAACGGGTGGAACCGGTCCATACACCTATACGGAAACTGGCGCACTGCCGGCCGGCGTCACGCTGACCACGGCAGGTGTGCTCTCGGGAACCCCGACAGCGGGCGGCAGCTTCCCCATCACCATCACCGCCACCGACAGCAACGGCAACACCGGCACTCAGGCTGAGACCTGGACCGTCAACGCTCCCACGATCACGATTCTTCCCGCCGCGGGGAACCTCAACGCGACAGCGGAAGCAGCCTTTACCCAGACCTTCACCGTCACCGGCGGCACTCCGTCTTACACCTGGACGGAAACCGGAGCACTCCCGGCCGGCATCACCTGGTCCGCGGCATCCGCAACTCTCTCTGGAACAGCCACGGCCTCCGGCTCCTTCCCGATCACCATTAAGGTGACTGACAACAGCACCGGATCCGGGCCGTACAGCATGACCAACGCCTACACCCTTGTGGTCGCCGGTCCCACTATCACGATGACTCCGGCCGCGGGTGCCCTCACGGGCACTGTGGGTGCGGTGTTCACTCAGGCCTTCACCGCTTCGGGCGGCGTCGGACCTTACACCTACAGCGAGACCGGAGCGCTCCCGGCAGGCGTCTCGTTCTCCGGGAACACGCTCTCCGGCACGCCGACACAGGGCGGCACTTTCGCCGGCATCATGATCACCGCGAAGGACGCAAACAACTTCACCTATTCGCAGACCTACACGCTGACGGTGAATGCGCCCACCATCACCCTGGCTCCGCCGGCCGGCAATCTTACGGTCACCGCGGAAGCAGCCTTCAGCCAGGCCTTCACGGCTTCCGGCGGCACCTCGCCGTACACCTACTCTGAAACCGGCGCGTTGCCCACAGGTCTCAGCTGGACCGCCGGCACCGGCACCATCTCCGGAACCGCTACCCAGTCCGGCTCCTTCCCGATCACCATCACCGCCCATGACAGCAGCACCGGCACGGGTGCTCCGTATTCGACTGGTGCCGTCGCCTACACTCTGGTCGTCAGCGGTCCCACCATCAACGTCACCCCGGCCACGCTGCCCGGAGCTACCGCTGCTGTCCCTTACAGCCAGCAGATGAGCGCCACGGGCGGCACGGGCACCTTCACCTGGAGTGAAACCGGCACGTTGCCCGCCGGCATCACCTTCTCCGCCACGGGTCTGCTCTCCGGAACAGCCACGCAGGCTGGTTCCTTCCCGCTGACCATCACCGCCAAGGACGGCGACAACTTCACCGGCACTGCCAGCGTCACGCTGACCGTCGCCGGACCGACCCTCGCCATCTCGCCGACCACCCTGCCGCCGGCATCAACCACCGCTGCCTACTCGCAGGCCTTTACCGCTTCCGGAGGCACCGGTCCCTACACCTATGCTGAAACCGGTGCGCTCCCTGCCGGAATCACCTGGACTGCCGCTACCGCCACGCTTTCCGGAACCCCAACCGTGAGCGGCACCTTCCCGATCACCATCACCGTTACCGACAGCACCACCGGTACCGGCGCTCCCTTCAGCAAGCAGTTCGGCTTCACCCTCGCAGTTAACGCACCCACTATCACCATCGCGCCAACCAGCCTGCCTGCGGCCTCCATCGCAGCGGCCTATAACCAAACCGTCACCGCCAGCGGTGGCTCCGCACCTTACACCTATACGGTGACGGCCGGAGCTCTGCCCGCTGGTCTTACGCTCAGCTCTGCCGGCGCGATTAGCGGTACGCCAACGGCGGGCGGCACCTTCACCTTCACTATTACTGCCAAAGACAGCAGCAGCTTCACCGGCACCGGCAACTTCACCCTCACTGTGAACGCGCCGACTCTCACCCTTACCCCGCCCACCGGGAACCTCGGCGTAACCGCGGGAACCGCCTTTAGCCAGACCTTCACGGCTACCGGCGGAACCGGACCGTACACCTATACCGAGACCGGCACGCTGCCCACCGGCCTTACTTTCAGCGCCGGTACGCTGTCCGGCACGACCACCCAGTCCGGCTCCTTCCCGATCAGCGTCACGGCGAAGGATTCCAGCACTGGCGCCGGTCCTTACTCGGTTTCGGTCAACTACACCATCGTTGTCGGAACCAACGTGGTGACCATTACGTGGCCGAACCCGTCAGCAATCACCTACGGAACCAGCCTGGCAGGCGTGCTTGATGCGACTGCTACCAACGGCGGCAACACGGTAGCCGGAACGTTCGTCTACACCGCAACGCCCACCGGAGGCAGCGCTTCTACGGTGACCAGCGCGACGGATCTGGCGGCAGGCACCTACACGCTCACCGCGACCTTCACACCGACCAACACCGCTACCTATACCGCTCCGTCTCCGAAGTCGGTATCGCTGACCGTCAACCAGGCTCAGCCGACGATCTCGTGGACTCCGGCGGCAACCATCGCCTACGGCACAACCCTGGCCGGCGAACTGAATGCCGCAGCCAACTTCGGCGGTAACTCCGTCGCGGGCAGCTTTGCCTATACGGCAACGCCGTCCGGCGGATCCGCTTCCGCAGTCACGTCGTCGACGGTGCTGGCTGATGGCAGCTACACGCTCGGCGTAACCTTCACTCCGACCGATACCACCGACTACAAAACCGCCACCGCGACGGCTCCTCTTACTGTCACCAGCCAGATGCTGACCGTCTCGGCGAACAATGCGACGAAGGTCTATGGCGCCGCTAACCCGACGTTCTCCGGCTCAATAACCGGCCAGCAGAACGGCGACACCTTCACGGAAAGCTTCACCACCACCGCGACGACCAGCTCGATCGTTGGGACCTATGGCATCGTGCCCAGCGTCACCGGAGCGAATTTGAGCGACTACACCGTTGTCATCAACGACGGAACTCTGACCATTACCCAGGCAGCCAGCACTACAACACTCACTGCCAACAGCACCTCGGTCAACCCCGGAGCTACCGTCACGCTGACCGCGACCGTAGCCGACGGATCTTCGGGCAGCACAGGCACCCCAACCGGCACCGTCACCTTCTACAACGGCTCGACGATGCTCGGCACGGGCACCCTGACCGGCGGCGTAGCCACCTACTCGACGACAACGCTGGCGGCCGGATCGACCGACACACTCACCGCGGTGTACAGCGGCGATGCCAACTTCACGGCCAGCAGCACGACCCAGTCCATCACCATCACGGTGGCTCCGCTGGGCCTCACGCTGACGGCTACGCCTGGCTCCCAGACCGGTAATCCCGGCACCACCTTCACCTATCAGCTGGCGGTCGCGCCTACCTTCGGAGCGTATCCGGGTACGGTGAGCTTTGCGGCCGCAGGTGGACCGGCTGGTTCTGTGATTACCTTTACTCCGTCTACCCTGGCAGCGAACGCCGGTTCGGCCACCGTCTCCATGTCGGTTGCTACCAGCGCCAGCGCCTCGGTCGTCCAGCCCGACTTCACCGGACGCAAACTGGCGCCCTTCGCCTTCGCTCTCCTGCTCCTGCCTCTGGCCGGCACGCGGAGAATGCGGCGCAGCGGTCGCTGGCTGGGCCGGTTCGTCTGCCTGTTCCTGCTCGCTCTGGGCGGCATCGCGGCAACCACCGCGCTGACCGGTTGCGGCTCCAGCCCCGGCGGTTCGACGAAGGTACAGCAGGGAACGCAGTACACCATCGTTGTCACAGCAGGCAGCGGCAACGTTCAGCAGTCGACCTCGGTTACGCTGACGCTCCAGTAACGACGCACAACTCACCTGCTTCTGCCCTTTGGGCAGGAGCAGGCTGAGTGGGCCAGGTTTGTTTGTCGAAGCAGCTCTCAGGTTCAATCTCGTCAATCGGGTCGCCGGCCGCTGTGTATGGTCCAGGTGAACCACTGTCCGAAGGGCGTATGGCTTACCCCTCTGATGGAATTGACATCCTGCGCTATCAGGGATAATTCAGAAGCTGGAGATCCCATGCCTTTCGCTACCGCAACAGACAGCACAGCCGAACTCTTACGTCTTATCGAAACCCGCCAGGCCCGCATCGGCATTGTGGGCATGGGTTATGTCGGTCTTCCTCTGGCTCTGCTTTTCAGCGAGTCGCGCTTTCGCGTAACCGGCTTCGACATCGACACGCGTAAAGTGGACACCCTGAACCAGGGCGGAACCTATATCGTCCGGATTCCGGTTGAGGAAGTTCGGCAGGCCCGCGAGAAAGGCTTCGCGGCCACGGCCGACTACGCTCAGATCGCGGCGATGGATGTCATCATCGTTTGCGTTCCCACCCCGCTCAACGAGTATCACGAACCTGATCTCAGTTACGTAACCGGAACCATCCGCAGCATCGCACCTCATGTCCGCGAGGGCCAGCTCATCATCCTCGAAAGCACCACGTATCCCGGAACGACTGAAGAAGTCGTCGTGCCGCTGCTCGAGAAAGGCAATCCCTCCGGCCTGCGCGTGGCCCGAGATTCGTCCAGCCCTGGCTTCTACGTTGCCTTTTCGCCGGAGCGCGAGGATCCCGGCAACGACACCGTGGCCCGCCGCGATATTCCCAAAGTGGTCGGCGGATGCGGCCCGGTGGCTCGCGACCTGGCCTGTGCCGTCTACGGGTCGATCTTCAATCGCACCGTGCCCGTTTCTTCTCCCGCTACCGCGGAGATGACCAAGCTGCTCGAGAACATCTACCGCTGCGTCAACATCGCTCTGGTCAACGAGCTCAAGCAGCTTTGCATGCGCATGGACATCGACCTGTTCGAAGTGATCGATGCGGCGAAAACCAAGCCGTTTGGCTTCCAGGCCTTCTATCCTGGACCCGGCCTCGGCGGCCACTGCATTCCCATCGATCCGTTCTATCTTTCGTGGAAGGCAAAGGAATTCGACTTCCACACTCGCTTCATCGAGCTGGCCGGCGAAATCAACCTGAACATGCCGTATTTCGTGGTCGAGAACGTGATCGACGCGCTCAGCCGTCAGGGCAAAGCCCTTCACGGTTCTCGTATTCTCATTCTCGGCATGTCATACAAGCGCGACATCGACGATTTGCGCGAATCTCCGTCGCTCACCATCATCGAGCTGCTGCAAAAGCGCGGCGCCCGGGTCGCTTACAACGACCCGTTCCACCCCACGGTTGGCCAGGGCCGCAAGTATGTGCTGAACATGACCTGCACGCCGCTGGACAAGATTTCCGAATTCGACTGCGTGGTCATCGTTACCGATCACACCCAGTACGACTACGCGGACATCGTCGCCAAAGCGCAGCTGGTGGTCGACACCCGCAATGCGACAAAGGGAATCGAGGCAGCAAACCTGGTTCGCTGCTAAGGCTGAATCGTTCGCGACTGTTGCTTCTGACGCCCAACAAAGGAGCCCGCCAATTTGGCGGGCTTTTTTTGTGTCCCGGCCTTCGAACAGGCCCCCCCGCTCTTCAAAAAAAGTCAATCTCCTACTTAATTGCTGCAGTGGCACTTAGCCGGTGTTGACGGAGTCGACAACGGACAAGTTCCTCAAAACAGAACAGATCGAGACGGCCGTCTTTGTTATAAAGACGGCTGTCTGTGTAACAGAGACGGTTGTCTGTGTGACAAGGACGGCTGTCTGGCTGCAGCTGACAGCCGGAGTTCGGCGTGCGGCGGCCTGCGCTCGGTGATGAGGCGCTCGGCGTTGAGTTGCAGCACCTCGTGTTCTCGGCCCGGATTTGTCGACTTCGACAATGGGATACCCCCCCACCCCCCACGGTACTGCGGGACGGTTCCTGATTCTGTAGAGGTTGGGCAGGGGTAGTTGCACGTTACCTCCGGGGACGGTCTGCCGTAGTAGCAACTCCATTACTCCTCTCGACCCCTTGTTGGGGCAAAGGAAAAGGCTCGCCGCGGCGAGCCTTTTTTCTTCCTTACCCTCTATTATCAGAATACCAAAGCGGAGCCCAAATCGTGCCAACTTTCTTCGAGTGGTTTGGCGGATAAGTCGCGTGTTATGAGGCGTCATTACTTTGGATTTTGGGCTCGCCTCTTGACAAGTTTTCCACATTCCTGGAACTGGGCTGTAAGTGATTGAAGGTTCGTGGAACAGGAGACAGGAAGCAGGAAGCGGGAAGCAGGAAGCGAGAAGCAGGAAGCGGGAGGCAGGACACAGGACGCAGGGCCCAGGTGAGAAGAAGCAGGAAGCAGGGCACAAGCACCGGGCACAGGACGCGGAACGCAGAACAGAGAAGGCCCGCCAGGTTTGGCGGGCCTCTGGTTCTGCGCTGTTTCTTCGCTTACGGGATCACTGCGGTGTACACATTCGACGGCGCACTTTCCACTCCCGAAGCATCCACGCTGGTTACTTCGTAGTTGTAGGTTGCCCCGCTCACCGCGGTGGTATCGGTATAAGTGGTGGGCGTGTTGACTGAAGACGTCAGCAGTTGATAGGCGCCGGTTCCGGTTGCGCGGTAAACGTGGTAGCCGGCGACCGGATCGGTTGAGCTTGACGGCGCGGTCCAGGAGAGATCGACCTGGTAGGCCGTCGAGGAGCCTCCGGTTCCGCTCAGCGCAATCGTGGAGGTGGTTCCCGTCGCCGAATTGCTGGTGAGGGTCACCGTTCCGGTGGCTGCTGCCGCCGTGGTGGGATCGAACTGGAGGGCCAGAGTGGCCGACTGCCCGGGATTCAGGGTCAACGGGAAGGTAAGTCCCGACATAGTGAATCCCGTTCCTGTGATCGCTCCGGCACTGACGGTCAACGCAGCGGTGCCCGAGGAAGTTAATGTCACCGTCTGGGTTGAGGTTGTATTCAGGGCCACGGTACCAAAGCTCACGGTGGTGGAGCTGAGCGTCAGTGCCGGGGAGGCGGCGACCTGACCTGTGCCGCTCAGGTTGACGGTGACGGTTGGATTGTTCGAGGCGTTGCTGGAGATCTGGATCGAGCCAGTCACCTCGCCGGTGGCGGTTGGGTCGAACTTCACTTGCAGGGTAACGCTCTGGCCGGAATTCAGCGTCACCGGGAAGGTGCCTCCCGACATGGTGAACGCCGATCCGCTCAGGGTTGCCGAGTTGATGGTGAGCGCCGCGGTGCCCGATGAGGTCAGCGTGACCGCCTGCGTGGTGGATGATCCAACGGTTACGTCGCCGAAGGACAGATTGGTGCTGCTGATCGTCAGGGTCGCATTCTCGGCGTCGAGCTGCAGCTCGAACACCTTGGATACGCCGCTGGCGCTGGCGGTAAGGGTCGCGGTCTCGTTTGAGTTCACAGCCAGGGCCGTGGCCGTAAAGCTCGCGTTCGTGGAGCCGGCAGCAATCGTCACGGTCGCCGGCACGGTCACATTGCTGTCGCTGCTGGTGAGGGTGACC
>CAWBIO010000002.1:0-1744535 GCA_963788905.1 uncultured Acidobacteriaceae bacterium | reverse complement strand
ATTAATGATGTGGCCGTCGGCAGAATCAAAAGCACGGTTACTTCCTCCTGTGGGGCAAATCTGTCCCATCTGGGTTCGGATAATTGGGAACAATGAGCTGGGGATTACTCCAATGGCCACCAAAGATCTTCCATTCCACAAACTCGATTACGGGTGCAATGCTCACGCTGTGGCCTCGGTAGGCTCTATAACTTAGCCCGCTGCCGAATTGGAGAACATCTGCCGCAAAGCCCGGAGTATCTCCGCCAATGGGATGCGAATCGTTTATCTCGCTCTCCATATAGAACGGTCGCTTAGCTTTTGGTATTCGAGGATGGCCGGCGCAATGGCATAGTGAGCGGTGCCGAGAGCTTTGCTTGCGTCTCCTGACGGAAAAGACGACAAGAACTGAAGGTCAGTGAATCTCGTTCTGACTCCTGAACAGCGAGCTTGAACCCTGCGGATATATCGGACAGGCCGCCCTGATCGCCCACGTACCGTTGGCCGTGGTTCCTGCCGCGAATGAAACCGGTTGGACCCACCGCACCGGTACGGACAACGAAAGAAATCCGGTCCAGGGGCGCGTATTCACCGCGTACGTACAACTGCTGAAAGTTCTCTTTGATTGCCAGCCCCGGTCCCGGTCCGGCCGGCGCGCTCTGAACCCGGCTCGCGTCATATTTCGGCTGCGCCTGGATGAACTCCGCCAGATCCGGTTGTCGCCGAGCGCAGCGTCGGACCGAATGCGAACCTGAGAGCCGACAATTGCCTCGTCGATATAGCCCACCGTACTGCCTTCGGTCGGGGGGTTGTCCGAAGCGTTTCTGTGACGTCGATGGATTGTTTGGGACGGGGCGACCAATATAGCAAGGAGAAGGAAGAGTCCGCTTGCGAACAGACATGATCGACTGCATCGTCAAAAGAACCTCCAGCGAGCGCGTGGGTGAGTCTGGGGGAGGTTGTTTTGGCGCGGTCTACGAGATGGTAACCGGATGTCCTTGGAAATCGCAATCGATTTCGTTCGGGCAACTGGGCTTCTGATTAACAGCGGGCTGGCCGGTTCGAGAGTGTCGGGGACAGCTGTAAACCGTTTCACCGTTGGCACAGGGAGCGGGTTAGATCATTCGGGCAGGTTCTCCCCACGAGCCCTGTCTTACCTGCGCTTGGAGTTGAGGGTTTTAGCAACTCCGAAGGAGATCGACCCAATAGGAGTTCCACCAATTCTGGCGAAGCACTCAGACAAGACCGCCCGATTAAATTACCGACCCCATGACCCCGTTCTACCCGGAACATCGCGTATCAGACCGAGAACAATGGTTTGGAAGGCCAGATCGCTCTCATATCCGAAGGAAAAGGAGACGAAACATGAAACGCTTGATCGGAGTCGCAATCTCTATGCTGGTGATCGCAGGGATCCTGTCGGCGAGCAGCCGACGCCAGGACGTTCACCGAAGCTCACTTTCTTACCGTCCAATATGGTGTTCCGCCAGTCCCGGTCATGACGACGTGCTTTGTCAACGGAGTCAACTACGAGGTTGACTACGGCTATCGGATATGGGCGGTCAACACGTATGGCGGCTGGGTGATCATTGCCGCATCGTGATCTTACCCAATGGGACAACTATTGCAGTTCGTTTGGACGGAGTCCAGTTCGCGGCGGGCTTGTCAGTAGGTGGCCACAATGACCGAGTGACGGTGAAACGAATGAATCCCCTCTGCACACGGCCCTGAGCGGCTCGGTTACGGTTATGCTGCCTATGCCAAGCCGCTCGGGCAGCGGGCTAGAGTGATATTTGGCGCAGGTAATTTCCTGGAGCTCGCAGTCTCCCAAAGATGTCTAGAGCTGGTAAAACGGGGACCATCGAAGGGAGTCATACCGTCGCCCTCTTGGTATGAATGATGAACTCCGTAGTGCTGCGTTGCGGAGAAATGTGTAACCAAAGGACTCAACGGAATTTCGATAACATCAGCTGGCTGCGTTCGAGACGCCGGTTGGAGCACATGCAGCCAAGGATGGCGTATTCGCACGATTTCAGGAAGACACGTCATTGATTAGGGCAAAAGCAGTGGTAGGACTACGCGTAATAGGCGGCACCATGTTGCTGATTCCCAAGCCATACCTTATGGAACGGCCGGATCGTGGAGATCCGGCCCTTGATTTGTTGGGGTTTAGCGGGCGGGATTTTCCGACCCTTTTGAAACAGGCCGGGCACGGAGGCGGATGGTGCTGGGGAAGGCGGAGGAGGAGAGGAGATCTTCGACGTCAACCGCGACTTCGGTGGCCGCGGAGTGGTTCTGTCTGCCATAGAGAACGCCGATCAGGAGACCTGCGAGGAAGAGAGTCAGCCCTTTCATGCAGATTGCTCCAGGGACGGAGCGTGCTGATGGATGACACGGTGGATGGTGGCCCGTGAGACCCGATAGCTCTTTGCCAGCTGGCCGAGGCTCTGCCCGTGCTGGCGATCGCGGAGGATGGCGGCGCGGTCGAGGTCGAGGGGCTGGCGTCCGATGGGCCGGCCTTCGAGGCGGGCGCGGCGCATGCCGGCGCGCACCCGCTCGATGATCAGGTTGCGTTCGAGCTCGGCCACTGCAGAGACGATGATGATGACCGCGCGGCCCAGCGGGCCGCCGGTGTCGATCTGCTCGCGGAAGCTGATGAACTCGATGCCGAGGCGGTTCAGTTCGTCGACGATCTCGAGGAAGTGCCGGACCGACCTTGCGATCCTGTCGAAGGCCCACACCAGGACCACGTCGAAGCATCCGTGGCGGGCATCCCGCATCAGCTGGTCGAGGCCGGGCCGGCGGGCCTTAACGCCGGAGATCCGGTCCGTGTACTCCTGAACGATTTCGAAGCCGCGCTGGGAAGCCAACTGGCGAAGATCGAGAGTCTGAGTCTCGGGATGCTGGTCGACGGTCGAGACCCTCATATACAGAGCGACGCGCTTCACGGGCGCCGCCCTTTCGGCTTCGAAGAAGAGTGCTCTCTGACGTAGTCCTTGATGAACCGCATCAGCACGTCCGTCATGTTTTCGCCCTGTCCGGCGGTGATTGATTTGAACTGGTTATGGAGCTCGATGGGGACGTTCAGATTCATGCGCTTGACCTCGGTTGCTTCGGGTTTCCTGATTGTCCTCACCTCCTTCCCCGAGGTGAGCTTATACGGTTATAAGTACGGGAGGCCAGAGCCCGGCTCTGGCCCTTCTGTTATTCCTCCCACGCTCCACGGCAGATCATCACCAGAGCCACCATCCCGTCCCAGCTCATCTCGAGGGCATCTGCCATGGGACGAAGCCGCAATGGGTCGGCGGGCACGCTGCCTTCCTCCACCGCTGCCCACTCGGAGTCCTGCAGGCCGGCCAGTCGGGCAGCATCCTCGGTGGACAGCCCGAGATCGAGCCGGCGCTCCCGAATAAGGCTGCCGAAGAAATGGGCGGCGGACTGGTGGCGGAGGGCGGCGCCGAAGCGAGAGCTGAAGGGATTGCACACTGTCTTACTCATATACTCATACCTCTTGAGAGGCTTCCCTGTCAACCAGGCCAGCCCCGGATTAACTTACAGCCTGAGTGTGGACCTGCGGTCAGTTCCTGCCAAAACTACACCGTGCCGCTCTATCTCTTCTACCAGGCGCGCGGCAAGTTCGTGGCCCAGGCCGATGAGATTCGTCCCCAGTACCTCGATCCGGATTCGGTCTCGGCCACGGCCATCTTCCAGGCCGGCATCACGCGCGACGTGGGCCCGACCCTCGGCGCCACCATCGGCGCCATCGACGACGAGCCTCTGACTTCGGTCGGCGGCCTCTCCGAGCTGGCCACCCCCTGGTACTCCGACCAGATCCTGCCCTTCGACATCACCCTGTCCGCCTCGAACGAGTACGGCGCGCTGGCCGGCGCCAATCCTCGGGGTCGAAGTCATGAACGAAGGCACCGGGGTATCGATTGAGGACACGGATCAGCCATATTTTTTGATTCCAACGTCAACCGTCGACAGACCAGGTGCCTGTTTAGGGTCCCGTTAACCCCCACCTTCGCGAATCGCTCCCGCGGCTCCACGCCCATCCAGCCCCAAGCCTCCTCCGCTCAGCACCTTCCCCCTCTCCGGAGCCTGGTCATGCCTCTCTGCCCTTCTTCCCCCTTCCAGGCTCCTCCCCCTTCCGCTCTCTACCTGCTCTCCTGCGCGGGACAAAGGCGGGAACCCTGCGCCGCGGTTGAGGCCGCCGCGCATCCTTCCCGGGTGGAGAACAGGAAGCACCCGACACTACAAAAACTGCTGCTCTCTCCCCCGTCTGTCCTTATAGAAGGAAATACCCCGGTTCAACTTCCTCCCGTTCAGGTCGCCTGCGGGATTCCACCTCACCCCCACGTTTGCGCCCCCCGCCCCTGTCCCTGACAGAAGTCACTCCACGGAGCATACCCACCCGGCGGCGGCTCCGCCGCCCTCCATCGTGCCCACCGAGTGTTGAACGAGGATCTTTTCAGCAATATTGTCCTGGCTGAGCAAGGTCAGGTCATGAGATGGGCAAAACATAAAGAACACACGCCGGCTGGAAGGAATTGTGAGTCAGGCTAAATCACAGGCCCAGGTGAGAGAGGCCTATCGGTCCAATGCGACCTCCGAGCCTGCCGCCGGCGTAGGCGGAGGCAGTCAGGTGCGCAAGAGAGTCCAATTGTTGCCTCGTTGACACTTAACCGCCTCACCCTGTTTTTCCCACTGTTCTAAGCTTCCACGATGCCGGGTGGCCTGCGCGCTCGTACGAATTGCTATCATTTTCGTTCCGAACTTTTGGTGGCTCTGCTCGCGTCCGCTAGGGGGATGCAAATGGCCCTTTTTGAGTACTGGATGGTCTACCTGCCGGAATTTAATCCGGATTCATACCTCCTGTTCGATCACAATCCAGACCGGGGAACCACCCTTCGCGATTATTCATGGGGAACAGAACGCAAGCTGGGCCATCCGAGTGTGCGCAGCGTACGCGGAGCGACCGAGTGGAACCGTACCCGTTTTGAAGAGAAGCCGCATCCAGTGAATGGACCGGATGGCACGCGGTACTGGACCCTCCGAACCGCTGAGTACAACACCCGCTACCTGGCGTCGGCTCAAGCTCTCATTCGATCTCAGAATGCGGTCGGACCTCCCGCCGCTCCCGCGATCACAATGAGCAATCCCGGGCGCGCTAGGCGAGGCAGTCAAAGGCAACTGCAGGATTATGTCAATCTCCAGCAGCCTGCGCTCGATGCTGCCATCTTCTCCGTTCTGCCCCACAGCATCCAACAAAACTCCCCGCAGATCAATTGGCTCTCTCCTCTCGCATCGGATCAATTCCGCGAGTACCGGGATACTGAATTCCTCGCGGTTCTCGGTCTGCACCGGTATTCCAGCGATTTGAAAAGGTTCTGGCCTGAACGCGGCCCCTGCTGGGATGGCCTGGCCGTTCTCGCGACCACACTGCCGCGAAGCCTACCGGTCGCGCTACTTGTCGAAGCCAAGAGCCACATCCGGGAGGTGTACGGCGATGGCTGCCAGGCGGGCGAAGCATCGCGCGCATTGATCCAGAAGTCCATGGCCGCCGCAAAGAAGTGGTGCGGGGCCGGACACGACGCTGACTGGATGGGTCCTCTCTACCAGAGCGCAAACCGCATCGCCCACCTCTACTTCTTCCACGAATGTCTGAAGTGTCCCTGCCTCCTCGTCAACCTCTACTTCGTTGACGATCCCTACCGTCCAACGAGCCGTGCAGAGTGGATCTCCGCTCTACCGCTGATTCGCACGGAGCTGGGACTTACGCAGCCGGTGCGCGGAGTCTTCCAAGTCTTGTTGCCGGCCCTCACCTCTCAGGACGAACTCATGTCCAGCGAGGAAGTAGTTCCTGCCGCTGGTTTCATGGAGAACGCGGCAGAACCAGCTCACGAATTTGGCAACCCGCCATCGATCAGCTCCCTTCCGGCACAACGCTTATACGCCTCCTTCCCGGCACGCTCGCGCGATGAGGAGCTTAGCTTTGTCGCATGGTGCAGCCAGTGGAACGTCCTGGGCGCCTTCCAAGGGCCGGCACTGCTCGATCCTCAAGCACGCATCAGACGCGCCATCGAACTCTGGCAGCAGCCAATCCCGGGACGCTGGCAACGGGATGTTGACCACCAACTGCTCGCATGCCGGTACCGTCGCGGTGATCTCAACGCTCCTCACCCAGGCGAACACACTATCGAACATCAGATTCTCGTTGAACGCTTCGGCCAACTCTGCGCGCTCGGCGGCACCCTTGTCGATGGCGTGAATGCGTTCCCGCTTGCGTGCGACTTTGCGAGTGGTGGACGTCGAGGTAACGTTGAAGCGGACATGCTGCTCGCCGTCCGATCCGGCGAGACTTTCAGGCTGTTTCTCTGCGAAGTCAAAGCGGGCGCGAACGACCCGTGGTATGCGGCTGTCGAGTGCTTGCGGCAGATGCGGCTCTTCCTCGCCAATCCGGTCGGGCGCGCCATCATGCAGCAACGCGGGTTCATCCCTCGCACTCCCAGCGAGACTCCGGTCACCGGACTCGTCGTGGCGCCATCCGAGTACTACCGCTGTCCCGGCAAGCGGGCCAATGCGGTCCAGCCTGCCAGCGAGCTCTTTCACTCCATGCATAACCATTTCGGCATAGACTTGCGGCTCGCCGTTTGGGACGCGGCACTTAGCACAATTCGCGAACTTTAGAAAGCAAGGCAAATGGAACAGCAAGCATCGCACTGCATTGACCCGCGAATGAAGTCTGAAATCTTGACGATCGCTACAACTGAGAACACCGAAGATCTCGTCCACAAGTACCACTCGGGTGACCCCGAATTCTTGCATCAAGTGCGCCACCATCTGGATGCCTGCGCCTCTTGCAGAGCGGAATACCCTGAAGCGGTCGATCATCTGCCGCGGATTGAGGCCGGCGTAAGGAGCGAAGCAGTTCAGCAAATCCACAGACTGAGCGTAGAGTACGCCTCTCAGTTCTCTTCGTTGTCGGCGGGGATGGACGCTGAGCCCAAAGGCGCGGACCGAATGGCGGCGCTTGCGTCGACATACTCGGCGCCTCTGTTCTGGCAGCTTTCGTACCTCCTACCGAATCTCCAGTGGAAGAATTTCACGGTGCTTGTTAACTCCCCTAAATCCCCTGACAAGGCCTCGCTCGCTCCCTGCCTCCCTTACCTTAATACTCTGCCGCGCCGGACGCTGCTGTTTGTCTTCACCGCAGTTCTGGCAAATGAGTTGTGTTTGAAGCTTTACGACAAATTCTGGGGTTACCAATTTCCTACTCTGGGTCGGCCAAAGATTGACGGCACGGGCTTCGAGTTCTACGACAACCCAGACTATCCTCTCTATCAGCCCTACGAATTGAGAATGTTGCAATCGGCGGGGTACCCCGGTGGCGACGGCGAGGATCATCCTCTATACGGTAGCGCGGCCCTGCTCCAATTCATCCGCGACCAAATCCGCGAGATCCTGTCTGAATCTTCTCTCGATGTTTCAGTTCTCAACGCCGCGTTGGAGCAGACTGCCGTCGCATGCGTTGAACGGTTGAACGAGCCCAATGCACAGCCTACGGCAGTCGGGGCCATTCACGAATTCGGCTTGGATGTGAACGATGGCATCGAGGCGACACAGATGGAGATCCTGCGGGTTCTCGAAAAGGAATCAGAGATCGGCAAACGCTTTCCTGCCCCTTGTCGAATCCAGGCTGGGCAGAACTTACAATCGCCTGCACGAAACGACGAAGCGACTTCTGGGCCTCGGCGAATATTTCCGTTCGATCAACCAGGCCGAGCCTGATGTCATGAATGCTGTGATTATCCATCAGGCCAAAGCCTGTGAGCACGAGCTGTATATGAGGGTCATCGGGCCGTACATCGTGCGTCTGGTCGATGACGGAATCATGGATTACATTGTCGATGACAGCCGCCGCACAGATCCGTTGTTAAAGGGAGGGAAGGAGGTAACCCAGAACATGAAGCTGGGTACCTATTGCTGGTACCTCAAGAACGACCGGCGTCTGGGCCAGTTCGTCGCCTCCACGCTTCGTCTGCCGCTCCGAGAGCTAACCAACGAGGCATACTGGATATCCAAACAGAGAAATCGTGCCGCACACGAACCGAACTACAAGGAGTACGATGCCGCAATGTTCCAACAGAGGCTGTTCAGCGAAAACGGACTCTTGCGTTCATTGCATCCAGAAGCCTAGTCCGGCGATTTGACTATTGCGCCAGCGTGATGCATATCGATGAATAGGGTCTGCCCCGCGATTCCATGACCCTCAACGAGCGATAAATCGCCAATTCGCTCATTGTGTGCGGTAGGGCCCAGATTTCGGGCTGCGGCTGGATGACCGGCAATACGGAACATTCGAGGCGAAGGGACGGCAAAGTTCCGGGTTGCCGACCATCCACCCAGAAGTCGTCAATGAGTGACTTGGCCTGTACGCGCTCAGCGAAAACTGTTTAGCGACCACCGTCGGGGCGAGGTAAATTTGTAGCGTTCCCCCGAATCCGCGGGGCGAGGGTCATCGATTGGAACATTAAGAAGTTGGCAACGGCGAGAGCTGCCGGCTGGCCGTGGGAGCAGTGTTCTTCGCTGCCGCACTACCGCAGGCGCAACACCGAGTCGGTCTGGTTCCCTTCCTCCGCATTTGAGGTCCGTCGATATGAAAATCGCCACCTGTAAACCGATAATTTTGGCCTTGGCAATATGGGTTGTGCTATCAGCGCCGCCATTTGCTCGCGCTCAGCAACACGTCCGTCTCATGCCGCAGTTGGGGTTTCCCGGTATTTCAAGAATTGCGCTTTCCCCGAATGGTCGCTTGGCGATTACCGCTAGCGATGCTGAGCAAGCCGTGCGCCTCTGGGACGTGGCGACTGGAAAACAGATTCGCGTCTTCCAATTGAAGGGGAACGCGTTCTCTGTGGCGTTTTCAAAAGATGGCAGATCCGTTCTTATTGCTGCGAATGCCTCGGTTCAAATCCTCGATGTGGCGACCGGGGCAATTTCCCTAACGCTTGATTCCGGAGTGGTCGAATCATTGGCCGTCTCCCCTGATGGCCGTAGGATCCTTACGGGAGGATATGACAAGACGGCGCGGTTGTGGGACTCAGCCAATGGAAAGCAAATTCTCACCTTGACTGGCCATACGGATGATATCCATTCGGTCGCCTTTTCGCCCGATGGCCACTACGTTCTCACGGGCAGCGAGGACAAAACTGCGAGGCTTTGGGATGTCAATACTGGCCGCCAAACCCGCATTTTTTCAGGACACAAGGGGAGCGTAATCTCCGTCGCATTTTCCCCGCGTGGGCCCTATGCACTCACATTAAGCGACGATGGGATCGTTCGCTTTTGGAACATCGCCTCGGGACTAAAACTGAACTCATTGAAGGAAGACGATGGTCTCATTGCTGTTGCATATTCTCCGGATGGCCGCTATGTGATCACCGGCTCCGACTGGGTCCGTCTATGGAATGCCGCGACCGGCCATCTAATCCGTGTTGTTGGGTCGCAAACGGGTACGGATTGCCTTGCCTACTCCCCGGACGGAAAGTTTGTGATCGTTGGCACCGGATCCGAGATGTTGATCTACGATCCCTCAACAGGCCGTCAAACTCGGTCGCTCATAGGCCACACAGAAGAGATTAACTCGGTCATTTTTTCCAACGACGGCAAAAGCATCCTTACTAGCAGCCATCATAATGACCGGGTGGCATCGGAGAAAAGCAACGCTCCCGCTCGGCTCTGGGATTTAGCCACAGGGCAGCAAAAGCAATCGTTCGACTATTTCCTCGACGTAACCGCTGTCGGGTTCTCACCTGATAACCGCCGCGTTCTGCTCGACACCTTTCCAACCGCAAGCCTTTGGGACGCGCTCACTGGTCAAAGGCTCAAAGACTTTGGATCGAAAAACGAAAATGAGCAAGACGAATATGTAACCTGTTCGGCGCTTTCCTCGGACGGCCATCTAGCTCTCACCGCAAGCAAAGGCGGAAACGTAAGCTTGTGGGACATGAACACCGGTCAGCTGATCCACGCCTTCAAGATACGGTCAAGCGCTGTTGCCTTCACTCCGGATGGGCGATTCGTATTGACTCAGGAGGGACATCCCACAACAGTCAGCGTTTGGAACATTGAAACGGGAGGAAAGGTCCGGTCGTTCTCGGCGGAATTGGGCGCTGCCTTCTCGCCCGACGGACGGTACGTTCTTGCCCAAGAGAGCCACGCCCAGCGGCTTTGGGATCCGGCAACCGGACTGCAAATAAGCACCTTCAATCATGATGCGCACTCGCATTATACAAACCTCGCCTCCTCGTCAGATGGACGGTATGTAGTAACCATGAGTGAAAACGAAAACATAGCGAACTTGTGGGAAGCGGAAACAGGCCGACATGTCCAATCGTTCGAGGGGGACTCTGATTGGCTCTTTTCCGTTGCTATATCGCCCGACGGCCGATTCGTCCTGACCGGAGGTAGGGACACGACTACTCGCCTGTGGGACGCTGCCACCGGCAAAGAACTCGCGGTTCTAATCAGTTTCGAAAATGGCGGCTGGGCCGTAGCCGATCCCGAGGGTCGATTTGACACCAGCGATCTGGACGGAGGGGCACCCTTGGTTTGGGTGGCAGACAGTGAGCCCATGCGCGCGCTGCCGCTCGAAATCTTCATGCGCGACTACTACACGCCGCGCCTGCTCTCGCGCATCATGAACGGCGAGACGCTGCCGCCCGTTCGTCCTATTGCCCAGATTACCAACCGCGTGCAGCCGGATGTTGCGGTTGCTTCTGTCACTGCTTCCAAGATGCATCCTAACCACGCCGACGTCGTCGTCCATGCAGCCAACCACACCAATGAAAAAGGCCAGGCCAGCGGCTTAGAGGACCTGCGCCTCTTCCGCAACGGGCAGATGGTCGGTTATCGCGAAGGCGTGCTGAAGGGCGGCGACTACACTTTCCCTGACATTCAGCTTCCCACATCTGCTAAGACCGTCACCTTCACCGCGTACGCCTTCAACCTGATGAACATCAAGAGCGCCACGGCGCAGAAAGATTACGCTTACGAGCCGGGAGTGGCAGTCAAACCGCACGCCTTCCTGTTGCAGATCGGCGTCAACCACTATCGTGCCGCCGGTTGCGAACTCCATGGCTCGGCCACCGACGCCGAAGAACTCAACAAGATTCTCACCGAACGGCTCGTAGCGCGCGGCCTGGACGTGAAACCGGTGCACCTGATCTCAACCGAAACAGAAAACGGCGCGACCAAGGAGAACATCCATAAAGCGCTCGCGGAGATCGCCGCTGTGGCCACGCCCGACGATGTCTTTTTCCTCAGCTTCTCCGGCCACGGCTACGGCGACAAGAACGGGCAGTTCTACGTCTTGCCCTCCGACGTGCAGGGCAGTTGCCTGGGCGTCGATGACGCGATGCTCAAAGGTGCGATCTCCGCGGATGAACTGGCCGAGTGGCTGCGGCCCATCGATGCAGGCGAGATGACATTTATTCTCGACTCCTGTCAGTCGGCCAGCAGCGTGGAGGCCAATGACTTCAAGCCCGGCCCCATGGGGAGCCGAGGCTTGGGCCAGCTTGCTTACGACAAGCGCATGAGGATTCTGGCCGCCAGCCAGTCTAATCAGGCCGCGCGCGAATCGGACTCGTTGCATCAGGGGCTGTTGAGCTATGCGTTGACCCAGGAAGGGCTCGTCGAGGGCAAGGCGGACTGGAAGCCCAAGGACGGCAAGATTATTGTGGGCGAGTGGCTGAGCTACGCGGCAGACGAGGTGCCCAAATTCCGCGAGGCCGGCGCAGTCGATACCGGACGAGGCGTGGTGCTCATCGGTCCGCCCGCACAACGACTAAACTCCGCCCAAATTCCCGCTGTGTTCGATTTCTCAAAGAAGGATTCTTTTGTCCTGCAGTGAGCCTAGCTCAGCAGGCGCCCATTTTCCCCGCAGGCAAAGAAACGGATTGTTTCCGATAAACGGCTATGTAGCCGAGAGCGATTCTGGCTTCGCGCCAAATCGCCAAATCGCTCATCGATGCGAAGTCGATGAGTGCGTCGGCCTGATATCGCCAGGCGACAGTGCGGGGTCCGATTCGGCGGTCGCTGCGCGACGCGGTTGGCAGCGGACACTCGGATGATGGCAGCGAACGCATGTAAGAATGGCTGGCAGACCGCAATGGGCGCGTTCGGATCTCCTCGTTCCGTCATTCAAGTCAGCGGCATTCGTAAGAGCTACGGCGCGACCGTGGCGGTGGCAGACGTGTCGTTCGAGGTCAATGAAGGGGAAATCTTCGGGTTGATCGGACCGAACGGGGCGGGCAAGACGACCACGATGGAGTGCGTGGAGGTGATCATCGCCAGAATCAAGGCGAGTCCGACAAAATTTGATCTTTCCGACGACGATCTGGCCGCGCTAAACAAGGCTGGCGTATCCGATGCTGTTGTGGCGGCCATGATTCAGTCAACCCAGCTGGCGGTTGCTAAAGTCAAGATTGACGGGAATCCAATTGAATTGCGCGTGATCGGTGAGCAGAAAGTTGGAGGACGGCTCGGGCACGACGTCACCTTTGGGATCAAGTCGGTCAAAAACAAGGCTTATCTACAGGGGCAACATGCCTCGGTAATGGCCTCGCGGACCCCCGTAATAGAGATTGAGCTACCGGCAAACGAGAATATCGACAACTATATCGTCGTCGAGATGGACGACAAAGGTGATCGGAGAGAGATTGAGATGGGCTCGGCCGGGGGGACAGTGGGTGAAAAAGTCGGCATTCGAGCCGACAGAATCGTTCGCACTTCCGCAGCCCCAGTCGGGGGTCGCCATTTCCGAATTACACCTGTAGGGCAACTGAAGAAAGGTGAATACATCCTTTATTCAGTTGGGTCCGCCGATTTCCCTCATGGCGTTTATGGACAGGGGTTCGATTTCACGGTTCAGTGAGTCGCTGCGATGAGAGCAAGACTTGCCCGTCGTAGAACTCGTCTGGGGCTGGTGGCACTGGGGAGCCTATTCTCGCTCGCGCCGCTGATTCTGTGGTCGCAGCCAGTACCAGAAAAGAAAATCGATGTGGTTCTGTTGGCCGATGGAACCCCGGTTCATCTTGTCCTGATGGATGACTTGCAAGGGAAGCAGCTAAAGGTCAAGCAGGTAGTCCATTTTAGGGTGCGCGAAGATCTGGTCGTTGACTCGAGGCTTATCGTGAAGACAGGAGCCGGCGCAATCGCGCACATCGAGTCTCTTTCCAAGAGCGGCCTTTTCGGAAAATCAGGCAAGCTCATTCTGCAGTTTGACTATGTGGACTCCATTGCGGGAATCAAGATCCCCCTGAGGGGCAGCGCCGGAGTCAGCGGGGGAAAGGGCGGTGCACTGACTTGGGAATCGGCCATGTGGTACGGCCCGAATGCGAACCTTCCAGTGGGAACGGTGATAAATGCTTTCGTTGACAAGGATCAGCAGATCCCGCTTTCCTAGCTTCCTAGTGGGAAGTGCAAGTTTGCCCTGATCAGTTCCTGACCATCGAACCCGAACTGGCCCCTCTACGGACCTGCCGAATCACGCAGTGAACTCTCACCAGAGCGGCTGCACCATTTTGCCGCTAGCTCCCACTTTTAACAATCGGATCGATCGCCGAGGGATAAACGCAACCTTTACTACAGGGATTTCGATCCCCTTTTCAGGGATTCTCCCGATGGTGTGGCTGCCGTCACAGGCCGAAGATGGTGTCGGCGGGTAAAGTACTCGCCAGAGGGCGTGCCAGGTTGGGCGCACTCTGAGGAGCGCGTCCCAGTCACAGGCGCGCATAACGCTTCGGTGATCGAGCGCACCATCCGATCAACTGGTCGCAAAATCTCAGACGCGGCTAGCTGTGCAGGCCTGCCAGTGGACACCCACAGCGGCAGGCGAAAGCAAAACTCAATGCAGTTGATTTCGATGCGGGATGCAGCACGTGATCTTGCATCGATTCTTGAAGCCAAGACCGGAGCGATGACTGCTTCGGAATTGGCGCCGTACGTGGGGTTCGCACGAACAGCTATTTATGACATGGCTGCCGCCGGCCGGATTCCACATATCCGAATCGGTTCATCAATCCGGTTCGATCCATACGTCGTTGCCCAGTGGTGGCGTGCACACACCATAGGGACAGCGGCCTAACCGGGAGGGCCGCGTGTATACCCGGCCCTTCACCATTCAATGGCATTGAGTTTTGCCTGCGCCTCTTTGGCGCTCGCCGGGCGGAGATAACGCATCGTGGACGCGATGTCCTTGTGCCCGGCATAGGCCTGGACGGTGCGAAGGTCAACGCCGTTTCGCAACAGAGTGGTGATGTAAGTCCGGCGGAAGCGGTGCAGGGTGTACTCGCCGCAGGCGCGATTCTTCGAGCGGCAGCCCGCGCATCTTCCACAATTCAGCTTTGCCTTGCGCGCGAGATTTTTCAGCATCAGGAGCAGCTTTGTATTCGGCTTCTCGGTACCTGTTCCGAGAATCAGGGCTTTTCCAGCGCGGTGAGCCTTCCAATTCTTGAGTTCCTCCAGCAGGGCATCGGGAACCGGGACGTCCCGCTGCTCGTGGGTCTTCACCTTGAATTTCCATTGCGGCTTGCCTTGCACGCGGAAGGTTTTCTCCGAGCGATTGATGTCGGAGAACTCCGCATGCATGAGTTCGCGGTCGCGCAAGCCACACTTGAGCCCCAGAAGGATCGCCACCCGGATGTATGGACCGGCCTCTGCCAGAAGGGTGCTGATTTGATCGCGATCGTAGATGGTGGGAAGCTTCTCTTCGTACTTCGGAGTTGGAGGCAGGATCGTCCTGTCGATTCCAGCGAATCGCAGCCATGAGGTGAGACGTTGGTGTTTGTTCGCGACCGTTCTGTCGCGACACCCGCGTTTGCGGAGAGCAGCATGAAATCGAAAAATGTCATCTCGCGTGATCTCGTCGATGTAAGTCTTGCCGCCGGTTAAAGCCAGGAATTCGCTGCTCACCAGGCGGGCTTGTTCCGCGGCTTCCATGGCGCCGCGTTGTTGCGCGTCATGGAGATAGTCTCTGGCACTTCGCACGAGTGTCCGGCGGTCTTCAGTATCCGTGATCTGCAGGCCGGCATCCCTGGCGATGCTCTTCGCCTTGGTCTTGCTCGGGGCGAGTTCCTCCTTCTTGCGCCGCGCTTCAGCATCGGTCGCATTTCGGCCAACTGGGATGTATTTTGTCTGGCGGTTTTCGTAAAGCCGGATTTCGTATGCCGGCTCAGCGAACCCGACTTGCCGATCATCAATCAGCGCGTAGCCGGGTCTAATCCGCCCATTGCGTCCGTACGCGGCGGGCAATCGTCGCCACGTGCCGTCGATTTTGACGCGAAGTGTAACAGTGACTGATCTTTGTTTTGTAATGCTTGTCATGCTTTTGGAGGTTCTGGCGGGATTTTAGCATGACAAAAGCATGACAACGGCGAATTTTCCACACGCTTGTGAAGTAGACAAAGGAGATAACTATCAAATGTAATCGAATCCCACTCTCTCCGCCAGCCTGAGGTCCGTCGAACGACCTCACTCAAGATCCCCCAAGTTCCGCTGACTTTGACGGCCTGAGGTCTTTCAACGTCCGAATCTCGGTCGGACGAAGCGCATCCTCGTCACAAAGCCGTTGCTTTTCTATGCATAGAGTGTCTATGGTTGGGGCACGATGGCCGACAAACCGGAATTGATGCCGGGAACCCTGGACATGCTGATCCTGCAGACGCTGAAGCGCGCTCCGTTGCATGGATACGGGATCGCGCAGTCGATTAAACGCGTATCGGACGATGTGCTGACGGTGGAGGAAGGGTCGTTGTATCCGGCGCTCCAGCGGCTGCTGCTGCAGGGCTGGGTGAGGGCGGAGTGGAAGATGACCGAAACCAACCGGCGGGCACGGTTCTACAAGCTGACGGCGGCGGGCCGAAAGCAGCTGGGGATTGAAGTGTCCCAGTTCGAGCTGATGATCGAAGCGATCGGACGCGTGCTGCGCGACGCAGGGGAGGCGGGATGAGCGGGCCAGGATGGTGGTGGAGGCGGGTGAAGACGCGCACGGCGCGCGAGCGGTTCCACGATGAGCTCGAGGAGGAGATGGCATTCCACCGGGAACAGCTGGCGCGGGAGTTGGAGAGCGACGGAATGGCGCCGGAAGAGGCCCACTACGCGGCGATGCGGCGATTCGGAAACGCGCCCAGGCTGCAGGAACAGAGCGACGAGGTGGGGAGGTTTCGCATGGAGACGGTGGCCCAGGATGCGCGTTTTGCAGTCCGGCAGCTAAGAAAGAGCCCGGGGTTCGCGGTGACGGCGATTGTGATGCTGGCGCTGGGGATTGGGGCGAGCACGGCAATTTTCGGATTTGTGGATGCGGCGCTTCTCCGGCCGCTGCCGTACGCGCGGCCGAACCGGCTGGTGGATGTGGACGAGAAGGAAGCTGCGTTTGCGCGGGATAACCTGTCGCGCGCCGATTACGAAGACTGGCAGCGGATGAACACGACACTGAGCTCGCTGGATGTGTACACAAGTGGCGGATTTCTGCTGCGGATGGGATCGGTATCGGAGCCGGTTCCGGCCGGACGGGTGAGCGATGGGTTCTTCCACACGTTGGGCGTGCAGCCGATGCTGGGGCGGGATTTTCGACCTGGAGAAGATCAGCCAGGCGCGGCGAAGGTGGCGATCCTGCCGTACGGGACCTGGGTGAAGCGGTTTGGCGGGCGGCGGGATGCGATTGGCGAGACGGTGAGCCTGAGCGGCGATGGGTACACCATCATCGGCGTGCTGCCGCGGAGTTTTGCGTTTGCGCCGCGGGGGAATTCGGAGTTCTGGGTGCCGCTGGGCGACAAGAACGGATGCGAGCAGCGCAGGAGCTGCCACGACCTGGACGGAGTGGGACGACTGAAGGATGGAGTGACGGTAGCGCAGGCGATGGCGGACCTGAAAAAAATTGCCGCGGTGCTGGAAAAGCAGTATCCGAACTCGAATACCGGGCAGAGCGCGACGGTGCAGCCGCTGGAAGAATTCATTGTGGGCCAGGTGCGGCCGATTCTGTTGACGCTGCTGGCCGGGGCCGGGCTGCTGCTGGTGATTGCGTGCGTGAATGTGGCGAGCCTGCTGCTGGTGCGGTCGGAGAGCCGCAGGCGTGAGGTGGCGGTGCGTGGGGCGCTGGGCGCGACTCCGGCGCGGCTGACGCGGCAGTTTGTCACTGAAGGATTGCTTTTGGCGGCGGCGGGAGGCGGAGCGGGACTGGGCATCGCGACACTGACCATGATGCTGATCCGGAAGATGATTCCGGCGCCGATCACCCAGCAGGCGACGTTCCTGAACGATGTGGGTCTGAATGCGCACACGCTCGAGTTTGCCGGGGCCGTGGCGCTGGGGGCGGCGATGTTGATGGCTCTGACGCCGATGTTGCGGCTGGCGTTCCAGGATATTCATGCGGCGCTGAGCGAAGGCGGACGAACCGCGGCGGGGCGGTTTTGGCGGCGGTTGGGCGCCAATCTTATCGTCGTCGAACTGACGATAGCGGTGGTGCTGCTGGCGGCCGCGGGACTTTTGGGCAAGAGCCTATACCGGCTGATGCACGTGGATCTCGGACTGAACCCAGAGCACCTCGGGACAGTGAACCTGATGCTGCCGGGGAATCCGAAGCCAGAGGAACTTATCGCGTTGTACCGCGAGGTGGAGAAGCGGACGATGAGCCTGCCGGGCGTGGAGGCCGCCGGACTGACCAGCGATCTGCCGGTGCGATGCTTCTGCGATACGGACTGGATCCGGATTCCAGGCAAGCCGTACCACGGCGAACACAACGACGTGATGGAACGCGATGCCAACGTCGACTACCTGAACGCCCTGGGGGCGAAGCTGGTCGCCGGGCGCTGGTTCACCGAACAGGACGACGCGAAGCATCCGTATGTGACGGTGATCAACGAGACGATGGCACATAAGTTCTTTCCCGGGGAGAATGCGGTGGGCAAGACGATTGCCGACATCAAGCTGTCGCCGCAGTCAATGCGCCAGGTCGTTGGCGTTGTAGCGGACATCCGCGAGGCGGCGCTCGACGACAAGCCATCGCCGGCGGAATACTTTCCCATCGATCGCGGGCCAGACAACTTCTTTTCGGTGGCAGTGCGGACGCGCGGCGACGAGAACGCGCTGCTGCCGGAGCTGGTGAAGTCGCTGCGCGGGATCAATGCGAACGTGGGCGTTTACGGCGAGCTGACCATGAAGCAACTGATCGACGCAACTCCGTCGGCGATGATCCGGCAGCTTTCGGCCTGGCTTGTGGGCGGGTTTGCGGTGCTGGCGCTGGTGCTGGGGATTGTGGGATTGTATGGAGTCGTGGCGTATTCGGTGAGCCAGCGGACGCGGGAGATCGGCGTGCGCATGGCGCTGGGAGCGCAGCGCAGCGCGGTGCACGCGCTGATTCTGAAAGAAGCGGGGTTGCTGACAGGAGTCGGAATTGTGCTGGGGCTTGGGTGCGCCATTGGCGCCGCGGCACTGATGAAGAGCCTGCTGTTTGGCGTGGAGGCGTGGGACGCCGAGACGCTGGGCGGCGTGGCTGCGCTGCTGGGCGGATTTGCGCTGCTGGCCAGCTTTATTCCGGCGCGGCGCGCGGCGCGGGTGAATCCGGTGGAGGCGCTAAGGAGCGAGTAAGGTGTCCGTCAGGCGGGCGGCGGGCCTTGTTCTTTGAGCAGATATTCGCTCTGGACAAGTCCGCTGGGATAGGTGCGCGTGGCAACGTGCTCGAGGAGGATATCGCTCGGGATGGGACCGAAGAGCGGAATGCCGCTGCCGATGAGGACCGGAACACGCGTAATGATAAGACGGTCGATGAGTCCCGCTGCGAGGAAGCGCTGGATGGTGATGCCGCCGTCGATGTAGGCATGTTTGAAACCTCGCGCGCGGAGCTGCCGGACTATTTCGGCGGGCTCGCCAGACATCTGCTCGACGACTCCGTTTTTGATCCAGGAAAAATCCTGGGGGCGGCTGCTGAGGACCACGACCTGTTTCTTTCCGTAGAGCCACTGACCGTATCCGCGGACGAAGTCGTAGGTTCTGCGCCCAAAGACGATGACGTCGACGGTCGGGTAGAACTCCTCCATGCCGTGGGGCTCCTGGCCGCCATGGTCGAGGAAGTCAAGGGTGTCATCGAGGCGGGCGAGAAAGCCATCGACGCTGACGCCGCAAAAGACGGAGAGCTTCATGGGACTTGCCGTTCGGGCAGCCGGGGGGCTCGCAAATGCGGAGCGAGGTGCATTGCTGAGAGGATACAACCAGGAGACCGGGACTTCGCTATGGTTTCGAGAGCATATCGGGCTGGCCAGTTGAGAGATCGACCGGGAAGGAGTTGTGCTCCTCGACGATGAGCCACTTGCCGCCAGTCTTCCGCCAGACGTCGGTGCTGCGGACCACCAGGTGCGAGGCCTTCCCGTTGCTGTCGGTCATTGTGCCATCGATAACGTAGTGGGTATAGGCGACCGAACCGACAACGGTGATGTTCAGATCGGAGACGGTCGCGGTAATGGGACCGGGGAATGCCGCGAAGGTGTCGGCCCAGTCCTTTTTGTACGCGTCATATCCCACGTACTGGCGCGGCGGAATCACGTCGAAGACAAACACGTCCGGCGCGTAAACCGCCATGATGGCGTTGGCGTCTTTTTTGTTGAAGGCATCGTTGAACTGCTTGTAGAGGGCCTGGATCGCGGCCTTGTCTCCGGCCTGA
Organism: uncultured Acidobacteriaceae bacterium; assembly: GCA_963788905.1. Lineage (GTDB taxonomy): Bacteria > Acidobacteriota > Terriglobia > Terriglobales > Acidobacteriaceae > Palsa-343. The sequence goes on along the minus strand of CAWBIO010000002.1, from coordinate 1,724,839 downwards.
GCGCGGGCCGGGACAGCAGCAGCTAATAGACAAAAAATGCACAGCAGCGCAGCAACACTAATCTTTCGTTGCATGACTTTTTGTCCTTCGGAAAATGTTCGGGGCAGCAGCCCTGGGGGATTGCGGCGTGAGACTAAGCGGGGCTTCGTTCAGTTGTCAACCGCCGGGCAAGGTGTCGCCGGGTCCGATCATGGTAGCGCCGCCACGGGCTTGCCTGGCCAACTTCGGAGTGGCGCGTCACTCGCATGGAACGCATCGGGTACCTCGCAGAACGCCGCGAAATTCCACTGCTTGATGGTGTTCTCCGGTCAAAATCACTTGGCGCTTGAGCCATTTCCTCGCGATTCGCAGGTCCGGCCCGCGATAGACTTGGCCAGGGGATGATGCCGGCGCCGCACAAACCGCTCTCGGCCCTTCTCTCGCAAATTCTGGTCGCCTATTGTGTGGAGCTCGATGGCGAATTCGAGCGCCGCATGCTGCAAACGCCGAGCCGTGGCGCGCGCCTCTCGCTGGTCGTTTGGCTGAATGTGCTGCGGTTTTTGGCCGATGGACCGGTTTCGGTTCGAACGCTCGCCGCGCGCTCGCTCACGGCCGAGGCTGGGACCACAGCCGGGCTTGGTTGCCTAGAACGATGGGGCTTCGTTCGGCTGCAGCCCGGAAAGCGCGCCGGTTTCGGCAGCGGCCGAGGCATCCGCGCCGATTGGCCGGTTCGGCTCACGGCCAGCGGTGAAACAGCGGTCAGAATCTGGCCCGACCTGATCCCGGAAATCGACGCCCGCTGGTCGAAACGCTTCGGCGACGACGCGACGAGGTTGCGCCGCTCGTTAGAAGCCATCGAGCACCAGATCGACCTCGAATTGCCGCAGGGCTTGCCGGTTGCGCTTCTGAAGCTGCCGGAGTTCGGGCCCCGGAAATCGGCTGCGGAAGACTGGCTGCCGCTGCCGGTGCTGCTTTCCCGAGTTCTGCTCGCGTTCGCGCTCGATTTCGAACGGGAATCCCAAACGCCGATTTCGCTATGTGCAAACGCGATCCGCGTTCTCAGTGACGAGCCGATCCCTGAAACGGAGATTCCCAAACGAACCGGCAGTTCGGAAGAGACCGCAGGCATTGGCTGGCCGCACAAGCCGTACATCATCGTTGAAAGAGACCAGGCGCGCGGGCGCGGCAAGTTCGTGCGGTTGTCCGAAGCGGGCATCAAGGCGCAGCAGGAGTATTACAGTCGCACGCGCGCTATTGAGGAAAAGTGGAAGAAGCGTTTCGGCACCGCGACGAAAGAAATTCGGGAATCGCTGACGACTCTGCTGAAAAGAAGCGAACTGTCTGACGGCCTGAAACCGCCCCCCGGAACGACCCGCGCCGGTGCCCAGACACCGGCCCTGGGCCGCGTCGACATTGGACCTGCGGCCCGCCAGCGCAGGCGGGATTTGGTAATTCAGACGGAAGCATTCGTGCGCGATCCGGCTGGCACTCTGCCGCATTATCCGCTCTGGGACATGAACCGCGGCTTCGGTCCGTAGCACGCGTTGCTCTTCCTGGACAGGGGAGCACGAGCGCTTCCGACACACAGGTCGCGCCGAACCGGCAGGGCTTCAACCGGCCGGAAACTTACGTCATCGCCTATCTGCGTTGATATGCAGTCTGGCGGGCGGGCGCGCAGCGAGCTGGGCAGCGCCTATAATGACGCATTGCCCTGGCGGTTCGACCATGCATGCGCTCCCCCTGCTCTCGCTGCTTTTTCTGGGAACACCTGTATACGCGCTGCAGCCGGTGACCGTAGCCCAGCTCGAGCAGATGCTCAGTGCGGACCACAACGAGTCAGACGCAAAGCTCGCCGCGCAGCTGGCGCACCTTGAGCTGACGGAGCGGGCCAGCGCCACGCGGCTGGCGGAATGGGAAGAAGAAGCTCATGGGGCACGCACCCGTGAAGCGCTGATTGAGCTGGCCGATGCATCTTCATTCCTCGATTTGCCGGCAGACGATCTGGCTGCTGATCCGCCGCCAGGCCGCGAGGCGGAAGCGCGTCATGCTGTCGCGGGTGATCGACTATGCGGCGAAGGTGATCCCGACGCTTCCGGATTTCATGGCCACCCGCGAGACGATCCACTTCGAGGATTCGCCCTCGCACGAGCGCATCGAGGCCTCGGGCGCGGGCAGTGGATCGAACTACCACACCATGCGCACGGAGAATTTCTCCACGGACAGAACGCAGTATGAGCCGCTGCATGTCACTGGCAAATTCAAATTTCCTGCTGCGTACCGCGACGGCGAGGAAGTGGACGATCTGCCGGGAGGAAAGAGAACGAAACGGGACGACGTGAGAACCATCGGGCTGACGACAAGCGGCGAGTTTGGGCCCATTCTCGCCGTTGTGCTCAAAGACGCCTTCCACAGCCACATGGAGTGGGGCTACTGGGAACAGGGATCGGGCGGGCCGGTGGCGGTCTATCGCTATGCAGTTCCGCAGACGCAGTCGCATTATCTGCTGGAGTTCATCAGCGGCGCGGAGCCGGTCCGGGTTTATCCGGCGTATCGCGGGGAAATTGCACTCGATCCGGCAACGGGCAGCGTGCTGCGGCTGACGCTCGTGGGAGAGCTGTCACCGCCCTTTGCGATGGTCCATGTGGCGGTCCGTGTGGATTATGGGCCGGTGGCGATTGGAGATCGGACCTACATCTGCCCGGTAAAGGGTGTGGCGTTTTCGAGGATGCCGGTGGCGATCAACCCATGGGATGCATCGGGCGTCGCGCCTCCGCCGCTCGAAACACGACTCAACGACATCATGTTCACGAACTACCACCGGTTCCGGGCTGACGTGCGCATCGTGGGCTCGGGCGCGATCTCCGACTCAGACGGGAAGACCGCGCCCCACTGACAATTCTCACTGCGGTTTCTGTGGCGTGGTACTTCCCTGGGGTGTGGTGCTGCCCGGGGGCGGGGAGCTGCCCTGGGGTGGGTTGGTGGTCTGAGGACCGCCGCTTCCCTGAGGCGGCGCGCCGCCCGGCGGCGGAGTTATGCCGCCCGACGGCGGGGATATGCCGGTCGACGGCGCCTTCGTGCCATTTCCCATTGGCGGAGTCATACCCGCCGGCGGTTCTCCTGGTTTGCCCCCGGGCGGGACAGGCCGCGGCGTGGGAGGCGGTGCTGCCGGGCGCTGATCGCTCTGGCTCACAAACTCAACGTCGAAGACGAGCTCCGCGCGTGGAGGAATCACGGGCCGATGGCCTTGTTCGCCGTAAGCCAGTTCCCAGGGGATGAACAGGCGGCGCTTGCCGCCGGCCTTCATGCCTTCAAAGCCGGTATCCCAGCCCATGATGACCTGATGGTTTCCATAGGGAAACGAAATGGGCTGGCCGCCAGGATGGTCGTGGGAGGAATCGAACTTCGTTCCCTCCTCGGCCAGGTATCCGGTGTAATGAACGGTCAGCCACTTGCCGGCTTTGGCTTGCTCGCCGGTGCCGACCTGGGTATCGATGTACGCCAGGGAGTAGGTTTGGGGTCCGCCGCCAAGCTCCTCGCGTACCTCTTTGCTCACGAGCGGAGAAGCATAGTCGAGCTTTGTGGATGAGGTGGCGGTCACGGTAAAGAGCGCCTTTGCGCAGGGTGCGGAGGCTGGGAGGGCGGGGATTTTGGGCGAGATGGCGGGAGCCGGGAGGCAGCCGCCACCCGCGGCGTGATGGGCAGTGGTGGTCGTGGCGGTTCGATGCGGCGTTGCGGAAGCTGGCGGAGTGGTTTGGGAGAGAAGCGGCGCTGCCGCCAGCACCAGAAGGAGCGAAGGGAACAACCGGTTCCTGATCATCGCTACTCAGTGTATTCGATGCCAGGACCTTTTCGCTGCCTGGCGCGCCTCCGTATAATTCCCGCCACGCCCAGGAGGGGCTTCATTGATGCGCATGATGCTTCATGTTGTTTTGCCTGTAGGAGCCACGAACGCGGCCATTCGTTCCGGAGAGTTTATGCCTTTCATGCAGAAGGTGCTGGGGGACCTGAAGCCGGAAGCGGCTTTCTTTACCGAGAGCGAAGGCACACGCAGCGGCTATATTTTCTTTGACATGAAGGACGCCGCTCGAGCTGCCCGCGATTGCCGAGCCCTGGTTCCTCGCTTTCGGCGCAACCGTCTCGGTGAAGCCGGCGATGAACCAGCAGGACCTGGGTGGCGCAGCCGGCGCGCACATGGAAGGCGCGATAAAGGCTCACCCTAAAACCTTCGGCTCATGACCGAGCAGGCCACGCCGGAGTATTACGCAAACCCACGAAGCGAACCAGGGTTCGCAGCGCCCTCCCCCGCAGTTCTTCTTCACCGCGTTTCGACGCAATTCACGGGTCCGCGCGGGGAGCCCCGGTTGGGCTCGCCGGATGTACAATTCCAGCCGTCGGAAAAGAGACGCTTGAGGAGACCTGGCAACCATGAAGATTCGTTCCGTTTTCCTGCTGGCTGGTGCAACCGCTTACATGCTGCTTTTACCCGCTCTGCTCGCACTGGACAATGGCGTAGCGCGCACGCCGCCGATGGGCTGGAACAGCTGGAACAAATTTGCGTGCAAGGGGCTGAACGAACAGGTAGTGCGCGCGACGGCCGACACCATCGCCAGCAACGGGATGAAGGAAGCCGGCTACATTTACGTGAACCTCGACGACTGCTGGCAGAGTGGGCGCGATGCGGAGGGCAACATCGTCGTCGATCAGGAGAAATTCCCTTCCGGCATCAAGGCGCTGGCGGATTACGTTCACAGCAAGGGACTGAAATTTGGTGTCTATACCGACGTGGGCACGAAAACCTGCGCGGGAAGGCCGGGCAGCATCGGCCACGAGTACCAGGACGCGCGCCAGTACGCCGCGTGGGGCGTGGACTATGTGAAGGATGACTGGTGCAACACGCTACCAGGGCAAAGTGGGGAGTCGTCGTACACACTGATGCGCGACGCGTTGGCGGCCACGGGGCGGCCGATTGTCTTCAGCATCTGCGAATGGGGTTCAAACAAGCCCTGGCTGTGGGCGGGGCCTGTCGGAAATTCCTGGCGCACCACTGACGACATCAAGGATTGCTGGGACTGTGAGCATCGCCCCCATAGCGGTAACGGGGTGGTACAGATTATCGATCTGATGGCCGCTCCGGGCGTCGAGAGCTACGCGGGGCCGGGGCACTGGAACGACCCGGACATGCTGGAAGTGGGCAACGGAGGCATGACCACGGAGGAAGATCGCTCACACTTCAGCATGTGGGCGATGTTTGCGGCGCCGCTGCTGGTGGGGACCGATGTGGCCAACATGTCGGCGGACACGAAGTCGATCCTGCTGAACCGGGCGGTGATCGCGGTGGATCAGGATCCGCTGGGGCAGGCGGCGACGCGGGTAAAGAAGGATGGAGACATTGAGGTGTGGTCGCGGCCGCTGGCCAACGGGGACCGGGCGGTCGCGCTCCTGAACAGAAGCGGCAAGACGCTGTCGATTGGGGTGGCGTGGACGGATATCGGCTACCCCGGGTCGCTGAAGGCCACGGTGCGCGATCTGTGGAGCGACAAGGAAGCGCGCGACCAGAGCGATCACTACGCGGCAGAGGTACCGTCGCACGGGGTAGTAATGGTCACCGTTGCGCCGCACTAACCGGCCATCACCTCAGTAACTGCATCCAGCAAGAAATGCGCGATCTCTTTTGTTTGGCGCGTTCGCGCCCCTGTGGGGCTATCTTCTGACCCAAGGTTCCGTCCCATTTCGGAACGCCGCGCCGCGGCATTCGCCCGGTTCGTAACCCACCTCGGCACCCATGCGATTACCTGGGCAGTAACTCATCTGACCCTGCCTATTTGATCTGCTTTCCGTTACGCCAATGGAATTGTTTGTGCGCGGGAGAGCAGGCAGAATCAGTCAATCAAAGCGGCGCATCCCGCGTATCACGTTTCGCCAGGTGCGGCGAAAAGGAGAAACGAAATGAACCGTACCATGCATCTGGTGAAGAATCTGCTGAAGGATGAATGCGGATCGGACCTCATCGAATACGCTCTGGTCGCTTCGGTCCTTGCACTCAGCGCTGTTGCCGCTGAAGGCTCGCTGATTAACAAGATTGGAAACGAATTCAACATGATCACCAATAATTTCTGATTCGCTGTAGACCCGAAATCCGGACTGCGCGTCCCCGATGTCTTACCCGCGCAGCGCCTCAGGAGAAAGTGCAGATGAACCGAGCGAAACAGTTTCTGGACAGGCTTCTCAGGGATGGCCACAGGGCGGATGTCATCGAATACGCGCTTGTGGCATCCGTTGTCGTCCTCACCGCTGTTGCTGTCGAGGCTACTCTGCTCAGCAAGATCGGAAACGAATTCAACACGATCACCAACAGGTTTTGATTCACCGGGCTCCTTGTTGCACCAATGCAGTGCTGGTTTGTTTTCTGCTACCGTTCTCCCGCAATCGCTCCTGATGGTGGAGCGATTTTCCCCGGCTTAACCGGCCACGGAAAACCGGTTCCACCATCGGAAGCAAATCTCGAATGACGAGACCATTCGGGATGTTGTGACCGCGGGGTTGTTCAGAATTGCAAGTCTCGAATAACTCGCACGGAGGTTGCATATGTTGCTGCTCGTCGCCCTGATGGGAACTTCGCTGATCGTGGCTGTGCTGGGCTTAGCTCTGCCGCTTGCCGCAGCCGTCAAAGGCAACTAAGGGACATACCGGCAACGCGCCGGTGCTCCTGCCTTTTGCCGCACGGCCGATTAACAACCTACCCACAACCTTTGGCCGCTCGGCTGGCGGGGACTATGAATGTCAGCGGATGGGTTCGTCGACTGATTCGCGGTTGATGGCGTCGAAGATGTGGCCCATTTTTTCCTGCTTGACGCGCAAATAGTCCTCGAAGGTGTCTTCCGCCGGCACTTCGGCTGAGACTCGCTCGGCGACGCGAATGCCCGCTGCCTCAAGGGCAGAAACCTTATCGGGGTTGTTGGTGATCAGGCGGACTGACTCGATGCCCATCTGGCCGAGGATCGCTGCCGGCAGATCGAATTCACGGCAATCGGCCTCGAATCCCAGCTTGAGATTAGCTTCGACGGTATCCAGGCCCTGGTCCTGTAGCTCGTAGGCACGCAGCTTCGCCATCAGGCCGATACCGCGGCCTTCCTGTTGCTCGTAGATCAGGATTCCGGCGCCTTCCGCGGCGATCTTCCTGAGGGCCAGCTCCAGCTGCAGACGGCAATCGCAGCGCAAAGAGTGGAATACGTCGCCGGTGAGGCACTGCGAGTGGATCCGGACTAAAGGCGGGGCAGCGTGAATATCACCCATCACCAGCGCCACGGCTTCTTCCTTTTCCGCGGTCGGCCCGCAGTGCGCGGGGTCGCCGGGCGCAACCTCGCCCTCAAAGCCCAGAATGCGGAAATGCCCCCACCGCGTGGGGAAATCCGCATCGGCTACCTTCCGCACTGAGCTGACAGCCATAATTCGATTATAGGTGGCGGTCGCGAGCGGGGGTTGCGGCGGCTTGCCGACTCGCTGACTCTGTCCGCCTTTCCTGTACCCTGCAACCTGCAACCTGTACCCTGTAACCGTGATCGACTCGCGCCTCATCGGCATCACGCTGCTCATCAAGCTGGGGGTGGCGGCCGCTGTTTCCTCAGCACTGGGCCGCTCACGTGAGTTTCAGAAGCTACTGTTCTCAGAGAATCGCAATCTCCCGCAGACTCTTGGCCTGCTGGCCTTCATCTGCGTTCCGCTTGGCCTTGGTGTGTGGGCGCGCGTGACTGTGCCTAATTTCTACGCCGCCGACATCTCGTTTGAGACCACGATCCTCATCGGCATCCTCATTGGACCGGGTGCCGCGCTCATTGGCGCGTCCGTGTTGTCGCTGCCTGCGCTCTTCCACGGCGAATTCCTCGCGCTCCCGTTCCTGCTGGCCGTCGCGATCACCGCCGGCATCTACGGCCGCTTCGTCGACAAGGAGGAGGTCTGGTCGTTTTCTCCCTTCGTCGACCTGAGCCTTTACCGCTGGGTACGCCGCACCCTGCTGCGGCCCCGCATCGATCGCCAGATTCTGCTCCTGGTGCTCATCGTGGCCATGGAAGTTCTGCGCGAGTGGACCAACCGCATATCGCACGGCCGGCTCTTTGCGTTGGTTTCCAACAGCTGGGTCATCCGAATCGCCATCTGGGCCTGCGCCGCCATGGTGGTCGGCATCCCGCTCAAGATATGGAATGCAATCCGCATTGAGCAGTCGCTCGAGGAACAAAAGCGGCTCCTGCTGGAGGCGCGGCTGGACGCGCTGCAGCGCCAGATCAACCCGCACTTCCTCTTTAACACTCTCAACTCGATCGCCTCGCTGGTGCGTTTTCGGCCGGAACAGGCTCGGGAACTCATCGTGAAACTTGCCAACATTCTGCGCAAGATGCTGCACGAGCACGATGCCTTTGTGCCGTTCCGCGACGAGCTGGCCACAACCGACGATTATCTGAGCATCGAGATTGCGCGCTTCGGCGCGGAGAAGCTCTCGGTAGCGAGGGAAATCGATCCGGCGACCCTGGAGATTCCTGTACCCAGCATGCTGCTGCAGCCGCTGGTTGAAAACAGCATCAAGCACGGGCTCGAACCACGCATCGCCGGTGGAGGTATAACCCTTCGCAGCCGACTCGAAAACGGCCGAATTGTGATTGAGGTAGAGGACGATGGCGTGGGCATTGCGCCGGGCCGCGCGCACTCCAGCGGTGTACTCCGCGGGACGGGCATCGGCATGCGCAACGTGCGCGAACGGCTCGATGTGCTGTATGGCGATGCCGCGCTTTTCGATGTAATGAGTCGTCCTGGCCGAGGCACAAAGGTGACGCTGGCTTTCCCCGCGCATATCCCGGGTGAAAACCACCCTGCGGCAAGAGCCGCCCTGGCCGGCGATTCAGGACGCTGAAGCATTGGACTCCCTGGTAAGCATGACCCGCGAAACGAAGATCTTCGACCCTGCTGACGGCTTCGCGCCGATCGTCGACTTAGCCGAGATTACGGATCCTGCGGTCGTTCATCGCGGGGATCGATGGTGGATGTTCGCAGCGGGGCAGGTTCGGGGCGACCACGTTCAGCAATTGTTCAGCGCTTCGCTTTCCGCGAGCGCTCCGCTGGCCGCAACTGGGTGGCAACTTACCGCGCGTGACGACGACCCGTCGCGTATAGCGGTGCTCGCGGGCCGTGAGCGCAGCGCCGCGTGGGACGGCAGGGGTGGCCGCCATTGCCCGTCGTTTGTGCGCGGGTGGGATCCGAACAAGAAGCGCTGGGCAGAGCGCATCTACTATGCCAACTCCGCCGGCAATCCATGGGGTCCGTACAGCATTGGTTTCCTCGAATGGGACGGCGCGGAGTGGATCGATCAGCCGGAGCCCGCGTTTGTCGCCACAGAGGAATGGGAACGCGGCAGTGTTTATGAGCCCAACCTCATCTACACGGACGGACTGTGGAAGATGTGGTACGCCGCTGGCTCGAATGTCGAGGACTACATCGTGCAGGGATTCGCGGAGAGCGCCGACGGCCACACCGGCTGGAGCGAGCACCGCCTGTTTGCCCCACCGGAGGAAAAGCTGTTCGATTTCTGCGTCGCAGAAACGGCACACGGATGTGAGGCTGTCTTCGCGAGAGTTTGGTTGGGCCAGGCGGCCGCACCAACGGAAACGGGGTTGTGGTGGTGCCGGGCGGACGCTCTGCATGCCGCGCTTTCCGGCTGGAGCGAGCCGGTTCAGATTCTGGCCGCCGAAGAAAAAGGATGGCGCACGGGGCCGTGGAAGCCGTCCATTGCGCGGGATGAGTCGGATCCCAGTCGCCTCTTTGTTTTCTTCGACGGCATTTACCGCACTGCCTCGCCGGGGCCGTTTCCGTTTGCATTCACGATGGGATGCGTCGAGGTGGACAGGCCCGGTTGAGGTGAGGACCGAGACTGGGCGGGGTAGCGGGCAGACTGGGCGGCTAGTCCTCTTTCCAGGCTCCCAGCAACCGCCGCAGGAGAACAAGCTGGCCGATGTGATAGCTGGTGTGCTGGCCGGCGAGCAGCACTTCGCGCAGAATTGTCTGCCCATCGCCCCAGGGGATGGTGGCGTACAGATTGGTTTCCGGATCGCCCGCCAGCTTTTCAAAGTCCGCCATATCTTTCTTTACGGCGCGCACGGATTTGTCCCAGGCGCCGGAGTCGCTGGGCGCGGCTTCTTTAGGCCAGTAATCGTCAGGCCATTTCATTCCGACGTATTTGAAGTTGGTTGAGAAATCCAGCAGATCGTGGAGAGCAAGGCGAATGTGCTCGAGCTGCTGCCAGGCCGAATGCTCCGCACCTTTTGGCACCACGCCACGCAGCTTCTCCGGAAAATCATCGAGAACGGCTTTGAGCTCGGCATGCGCCTCCTTGCCTGGCAGAAACTTCACCAGTTGTTCGCGCAGCACACGATCCTCTGTTTTCGCCATGGATTCTCTCCTCGCCGAATTAGATGCGGCCCGAAATCGCTGGACGCAGAAAGCCGGGAGCTGGGAGCAATCGGAGGCTACATATCCTGCATGCGCAGTACTAGACGGCCAGCACCGGCTCGCGCTTCTCCTGGAAGACGTTGCCCATGCGGCGGATCTGCGCTCCGACTCCGCGTAGCTTCTCCTCGATATGCTCGTAGCCGCGGTCGATGTTGTAGACGCGGTCGAGGATCGATTCGCCATCGGCCACCAACGCGCTGAGCACCAGCGAAGCCGAGGCACGAAGGTCGGAGCACATGACCGCAGCTGCCGAGAGCGGGGTCCGCCCGCGAACTGTGGCGGTGCGGCCGTCGACGCGGATGTTGGCGCCCATGCGCACCAGTTCCTGCACATGCATGAAGCGGTTCTCGAAGATGTTCTCTTTCACCAGCGAGGTGCCTTCGGCCTGCGTGGCCAGCGCCATGTACTGCGCCTGCATGTCGGTGGGGAAGCCGGGATACTCTTCGGTGGAAATATCGACAGCTTTCATCGGCCAGTCACCGCGCACGCGAATCTGGTCTTTAGCGATGATTTCCACGCGCACGCCGGACTCCTGGAGTTTGCCAATCACCGCGGTGAGGTGGGAGGGATTGCATTGGGCGACGCACAGATCGCCGCCGGTGATAGCTCCGGCAACGAGGAAGGTTCCAGCCTCGATGCGGTCAGGGTTGATGCGATGCTTCACACCGCGCAGCTTCGCGACCCCTTTCACAGTGATGGTCGAGGTTCCCGCTCCGTGGATCTGGGCGCCCATGGCGGTGAGCATTGCTGCGAGGTCGCTGACTTCCGGCTCGCGGGCGCAGTTCTCCATCACTGTTTCGCCGTCGGCCAGAACCGCAGCCATGAGGAGGTCTTCGGTACCGGTGACTGTGATTTTGTCGAAGACGATGTGTGTTCCCTTCAGTCGCTCCGCTCGCGCCTCGATGTAGCCATGCTCGTAGCTGATTTTTGCGCCGAGCGACTCCAGGCCCTTGGTATGCAGGTCGATGGGCCGCGCACCGATGGCGCAGCCGCCAGGCATGGAAACGCGCGCAACACCCATCCGCGCCACCAGCGGACCCAGGACCAGCGAGGAGGCCCGCATGGTCTTCACAATTTCGTAGGGTGCAGTGGGATCCTTGATATTGTGGCAGCTAATGGTGGTGCGATGCTGGGCACGGCCGTAGCCCAGTTCCACTTCTCCGCCCATCGAGACGAGGAGCTTGCGCTCGGTTTCGATGTCGCGCACCTGAGGAATGTTCTCGAGCACGACTTCGTCTTCGGTGAGGATGGCCGCCGCCATGCAAGGGAGCGCGGAGTTCTTCGAACCGCTAACGCGGATTGTGCCGAGAAGCGGATTGCCACCGCGAATGACAAATTTGTCCATAGCTCTCTCAGATTAAATGCACGGCTGGGGAAAAGGATGCTCCGTGGTGGATTCCGTTCCAGCGCGGGCCCGCTTCTCTATACCTGTGGTCACCGCGGACGCGTTTACTTCTTCGTCTGCGGGGCTGTGGGGTTCTGCTCCGGCTGGTTATCCTGCCAGATCACCTCTCCGGGCCGCGCATAGTGCAGGCGTTCGCGGGCCTCGCGTTCGATGGCGTCGGGGTTGCTTCGCAGCGCCTTTACCTGCTGGTCGAGCCGGGCGTTTTCCTTCTTCAGGTCGTCGATCTTCCTGCGGACGGCGCGGTCCTCGGAGCGGCGTTGCTGGTAGACGCTGATGCCGTTCTCACCAGAGATGGCGTGATAGCCGAACGCCAGCGCCGCCACAATGACTGCGCCGGTGGCTATGCGGCGCCGCATGCGATAGAGGTAGTGTGCAGCACGCTCCACGATTCCAGATTTCTTTTGTTCTACGCTCACCTGCGCCCCATCCACGTGTCAGTACTCATTGCAGAACCCAATTCTTTGCAGCCTCGCTTAGCGGCCCCTTGTCGCTCTCCTCGCGAGCCTCGGAGTAGACGCGCACTACTGGTTCTGTGCCGCTGAGCCGGTAGCAGACCCACGAGCCATCGGCAAGGACCAATTTGAGGCCGTCGGTCCGCACCACCTGGGAAACTTTGCGGCCGCCAATCTCCTGCGGATCCTTCTTTATCTTCTCAGTGAACTTTTCCTTCACTTGGGGCGTCAAGCGGAAATTCTCTCGATTTGGATAGAAGGAACCTACACGAGCAAATATCTTCTTCAATTGTTCGCCCAGGCTGGCGCCGCGGACCGCTACCATTTCAGCGGCCAGCAGTCCGGCGAGCACGCCGTCCTTCTCAGGAACGTGGCCGCGGATGGTGAGACCGGCGCTCTCTTCGCCGCCAATGGCGATTTTGTCCTCGTTGATCAGCTCGCCGATATATTTGAAACCGACCGGCGTTTCATACAGCGGAATTCCCTTCTCGTCGGCGAGTGCGTTGATGAGGTTGGTTGTGGCGACGGATTTCGCGACTCCGTTGCGCCAGCCGCGCGTCTCCACCAGATAGTCGAAGAGAAGCGCGATGATGTAGTTGGGCTGGACGAAGGTGCCGTCGCGGTCGACAATGCCGAAGCGGTCCGCATCGCCATCGGTTGCGATGCCGATTGCGGCACCCACTTCCTTCATCTTTTCCCGGCATGCGTTCAGCAGCTCGCCGTCGGGTTCCGGGGCGTGTCCGCCGAAGAGCACGTCGCGATAATCGTGGACAGTCCACGTCTCCACGCCATGTTCGCGCAGAATGTCAGAGGTATATCCGCGAGCCGCGCCCCAGAATGGGTCGAAGACAACTTTTATGCCGGAGGTTTTGATTGCTTTGAGGTCGACGAGCTCGGCCAGACGCTTCAGGTAATCCGGTTTTGCATCGACCTGCTCAAACTTCTCACCGGTGTCGGGCGGCGATGGCACTTCGGCAAGCGCCTTTACGTTGGCTTCGATTTTGTGGGTTACCTCGGGGAGCGCGGGCGCGCCATCGGGAGTGGAGTACTTGATGCCGTTGTACTCCGGTGGATTATGCGAGGCGGTGAAGTTGATGGAGCCTCCGGTTTTGAGGCGACGAACCGCAAAGGCGATTGCGGGCGTGGGCGCAGCTTCCGGAATCACGCGGGGCGTGACACCGTTGGCGGCGAGGACCCTGGCCGCCTCTGCCACAAACATCTCGCCCAGAAAGCGCGGATCGCGGCCAACGAGCACGGTCTTCGGCGCCGGTGCAGAGTTCACATACTGGGCAATTCCGGCGACCGCCAGGCGAATGTTCCCCATTGTGAATTCCTCGGCGACAACGGCGCGCCAGCCCGAGGTTCCGAACTTGATTTCGGCAGCCATACATTCCCTCTTGGTGCGTTCAGCCTTATGATGCTCTGTGGCCAACCACCGATGATTGTACCCGCCGAGGAAGTCCGCATCGCACTGACCACCGCGGCGTCGCAGGAAGAGGCCGAGCGCATTGCGCACGCACTCGTCGAGGACCGCCTGGCCGCCTGCGTCAACATTATTCCCGGACTTACCTCGATTTATCGATGGCAGGGTGCTGTGGAAACCGCCGGGGAGATTCTGCTGCTGATCAAGACTACCGTCGCGAACCTCGCCACGGTGGAAGAGGCGGTTCGCCGCCTCCACTCGTACGACGTGCCGGAGTTCCTGGTTCTCACGCCCGGAGCAGCCAGCAAGCCCTATCTGGACTGGCTGGTCGAATCCTGCCGCGGAGACCATTAGTTCCAGCACCGCTCAGAGGCTTTGCCTCTCACTTCTGATAGATCAGGCGTCCTCTTACGAATGGAAACGCGTGCGACATTGTGCCGATGACGGCGGCCCCGAGCCCACCCCACACGAGCGCGCCCCCGGGACGGGTCGATCCCGACTGGCCGCAGCAGTTGTAACCGATGACGCCACCGAGGGTCGCGCCGGCAATTGTTCCGAGCAGCGCGCTTTCGGTGGTCTGCACGTCTTCATTCTCGATTCGTATCTGGACCACCAGCTCACGGGGAAACTCATATTCGTCCCCAGATCGCGGGGGATAGAAAACAAAGGGCCGGGGCCGCGTCCAGTGCCCGCACTGAAGCTCTGCTTCGTCGGTCGAATGAACAATGCATTTCACGGTTTGAGTGCTTCCGTCGGCGAGTTCGGACTTCACCGAGAGGAGCGTCCCGCGCGGAAGGCTTTCGACGAGTTCCCAGCTTCCTTTGTGAGGAACCGGGGGCGGCGTCACCTGCGCTCCCATCTGGCAGAGGAGAACGCAATTCGTAACGATCACAGCGACAATGGCTCGGTTTTTCATAACGACGCGATGATCGCTCGCATCGTTTGCCTGCGCTGATGGGTCTGTGACACTTCCGCAAGTGCCCTGCCGCTTTTGTTGGCCGGACCTGGCTACTCCCCGATGTCCTCGTACCAGACTTCGGGGTGCGCGGCGATGAACTCGCTCATCAGCTCGAAACACTCATCAGAATCGAGGTCAATGACTTCTACGCCCAGTTCGCGAAGCCAGTCGAGGCCGCCCCGAAAGGTGCGGCTCTCGCCGACGACCAGGGTGCGGAAGCCGAACTGGCGCACCAAGCCGCTGCAGTACCAACAGGGAGCCAGGGTGGTGACCATGATTAGATCCCGATACGATCGCTGGCGCCCCGCATTGCGGAACGCGTCGGTCTCCCCGTGCGCGGAAGGATCGCCGTGCTGCACGCGCCGGTTGCGCCCGGAGCCCAGAAGCCGCCCATCGGCGGTGAAGATGGCCGCGCCAATCGGGATTCCTCCCTCGTCGCGACCTTTGCGGGCTTCGGCGATTGCGGTCTCGAGCAGTGTGTGTGGGTTGAATCCTCGATCCATCCGGTCCAAAATAGCAGGTCATCGAAGGAAAGCCTGGGCGCGGTCCGCACAGAAACTGCGGGAGACCGGCCGGAAAGCATCGCAACCCCGTCGGACTCGCATCGAACCCCGCAACGATTCACCAATTTACCGGCCGCATGAGCCCCGAGGAGAACAGGCATGAAGCAACCCCGCGCAGACGAAAGACGCCGACCTCAAAAAAGGCGCCATCGAAGACAATCCGCCGTCCTCCTCGCGTCCCGGCGAATCCCACAACCGCATGGCAAATCAGCTGGCGCATCGGGAACTCGACGAGGAGATCAAGGACAACGACTCGGACTTCCCGGAACCCGGGTCGAGCCCCGAGCACTCCTGAGCGCTTTGCGCCAGCAGCAAACTACATCAGTTCGTCGATGAAGCCCTGGGCAACTGCGGGGTCGATGTGGAGCGGATACGAAAGCATGGTGCGGCCCTGAGTGACCGGCTCGGCTTCGTGCAGCGAGGGCAGATCGTTGCGCTCGAAGAATTTACCGATGGGGATTTCCTCGCCCCAGATCGTCGACTTCTCCATCGCGGCGAGCCAGTGCGATGGGTCGTAACTGGCATCGTCTTCCAGCTTCTTGACGCGCGGACGGAACCACTGAAAGGTGTTGTCCTTGTTG
Organism: uncultured Acidobacteriaceae bacterium; assembly: GCA_963788905.1. GTDB lineage: Bacteria > Acidobacteriota > Terriglobia > Terriglobales > Acidobacteriaceae > Palsa-343. Next base: position 1,708,984 of record CAWBIO010000002.1, on the reverse strand, counting down.
TAGGTGACGCACGGGCTGAAGACATCGAGGAAGGAAAAGCCCTTGTGCTGGATGGCCTGTTTGATGAGCTCGGTGAGATGCTTCTGTTCGCCGCTGAAGCCGCGGGCGACGAATGTGGCCCCGGCGGCGAGAGCCATGCTGATGGGGTTGATAGGCGCTTCGATGTTGCCGTAGGGAGAGCTTTTCGTCTTCATGCCGAGGCGGCTGGTGGGCGAGGTTTGGCCGGTCGTGAGGCCGTAAATCTGGTTGTCCATGACGATATAGGTGAGGTCGACATTCTTACGGATGGTGTGGGTAAAGTGATTGCCGCCGATGCCGAAGCCGTCGCCGTCGCCGCCGGTGACCAGCACGGTTAGTTCATGGTTGGCCATCTTGACACCTGTGGCGACCGGGAGAGAGCGGCCGTGGAGCGTGTGCATGCCGTAGGTCTCAATGAAGCCGGGGAAGTTGGAGGAGCAGCCGATGCCGCTGACGGTGACGATCTGATGGTTGGGAATCTGCAACTCGACGAGGGCTTTCTGCACAGCGGCGAGGACTCCGAAGTCGCCGCATCCTGGGCACCAGTCGGGGTCGACGCGGCCTTTGAAATCGGCCATCGTAAGCGGCTTCGGGGTTTCGACAATGGTGGCCATTCGGTTCTCCTTGGGAACTTGCCTCGGGGGCTAAAGCCCCTGTTCTTTCGATCCTTTACGGCACGACTGAAGTCGTGCCCCTTCGAAACCATTCTGCTAAACCATAATTTCGTGGGCCGGGACGGACACGGTGGTGTCGCCGGCGAGTTGTTCGCGGACCGCTTCCACGATGTGGTGCGGCATGAAAGGCTCGCCATCGTACTTGCGGATGTGGCCATCGGCAACGAAGCTGGTTTCGCTGCGCAAATAGCGAGCAAACTGGCCGCTGTAGTTGTTTTCGACGATGATGGTGCGCTTTGCGTTGCGCAGCTGGTCGAGGATGGCTTCGCCGTGCAGAGGGACGATCCAGCGAATTTGTAACTGATTGGCGGTAATTCCCTGCTGTGCCAGGATGGCGCGAGCTTCTTCGATAACGCCGTGCGTGGAACCCCAGCCGATGAGAGTGACGTCGGCGTCTTTGGGCCCCTGCAAACGCGGTGGAGGCACGCTGGCGGCAATTCCCCGCTCTTTGCGCATGCGCTTTTCCATCATGGCCCGGCGCTTGGTGGCATTGGTGTACATGTCGCTGATGAGCACGCCGTCTTCGTCGTGCTCGTCGCTCGAGACCACGTGGGTGTAGCCGGGGACGCCGGGGACGGCACGCGGAGAAACGCCGCTTTCGGTGATGAGATAGCGCTTGTAGCCGCCATTCTCGCCGTGGCCGTTCGGCGAGGTGATCATTTCGCCGCGGTCAACGGGCGGAGCGAAGTCGAGGATCTTCGGGTCGACGCTGAGGCGCCCTTCGGAGAGCAGCAGGTCGCAGAGGACAAGGCCGGGGACCTGGAATTTGTCGACGACGTTCCAGATTTCGTGCATCAGCGTGAAGCAGTCGCCGATGTCAAGCGGAGCGGCGATGACACGCGGATAGTCGCCGAAGGCGGCGCCGAGCATCTGCCACAGGTCGCCCTGCTCGGTTTTTGTGGGCACGCCGGTGGACGGCCCGGCGCGCTGGCAGTCGATGACTACGATTGGGATTTCGGCCATGGCGGAGAGGCCGAGAGCTTCGGACATGAGGGCGAATCCCCCGCCAGAAGTGGCGCACATGGCGCGGACCCCAGCCTGGGCGGCGCCGATGGTCATATTGACGACGCCGATTTCGTCTTCAACCTGGCGGACCATGATGCCGGCCTTGCGGCCATTTGCAGCGAACCAGTGGAGAACGCCGGTGGAGGGGCTCATGGGGTAGGCGCAGTAGAATTTGACGCCGGCAGCGGCTCCGCCCATGGCCAGGGCGGTGTTGCCGCTGAGGACGGCGTACTTTTTGTCGGCCATGGGGAGCGGGTTGGCGAAGGGCTTGAAGTTCTGAGTGGCGTAGTCGTAGCCGGCGCGGGCGACGGCGATGTTTTCTTCGGCAACGGACTCGGCTTTCCTGCCGAACTGTTCGCGGATCACGGACTCCAGCGACTGGAAGCCGATGCCCATCATGCTGAGCGCGGCGCCGATGGCGAGGGTGTTCTGCGCGACTTTGTTGCGGGTGATGTCAGCCAGGGTGGAGACGGGCAGCGCGCAGAGCTGAACGCCGTCAGCGTGCTCGCCGGGCTTGATGGAGTCGGAATTATAGATGCAGGCTCCGCCCGGGCCGAGCAGCCGGAGGTGGCGATCCATCGTGTCCTGATTGAGCGGGATGAGCAGTTCGAGCGTGTCACCCATGTTGGTGACGGGATCAACGCCGGCGCGGATCGTGAGGAAGGTGTGTCCGCCGCGAATGATGGACTGATAGGCGTTGTAGGCATTGAGGTGGAGGCCGCGGCGGCTGAAAATCTTAGCGAAAATGTCGCCGGGAGTGGCGACACCCTGGCCGGCGGCGCCTCCGATGCCGATGGAAAATGTCTGACTCATATCGCTCCCGCAGGGTGACTGGGACTGGTTCGGACGTGCTCGAAACCCACCATGCCAGCAAAGAAAACGGATTTAAGGCCGATGCTGGGGTTGCGAACCAGAATACAACAGCGAGTGGACGATTCGACAGGGGTGGACCGCTCAGGACCAAACTGCGTGAAGGAGAAACTCGCGATTGCCCTCGGCGCCAGTGATGGGAGAGTCGACGACTTCGAGGTTGCAGGCGCTGGTTTCCGCTGCACATGCGCGCACGCGTTCAACAGCGAGCTGGTGAGCGGCGGGATCGCGGACGATGCCGCCTTTACCGACGTGTTCGCGGCCGGCCTCGAATTGAGGTTTGACGAGAATAACGGCTTCGAGGGGTAGCTGTCGGACGGCGTCCGACGCGTGTCCGACATTTGGCACAGGCGCGTCAGACGCGGGCCGGAGGGCAGCGAGCACGGGCGGCAGAACCAGAGTCACTGAGATGAAGGAGACGTCGATGACAAGGAAGGAAATCCCGCTGGGCAGACTGCCGGGATTGAGGTGTCGGGCATTGGTGCGCTCCAGGAGGGTAACGCGAGGGTCATCTCGAAGTGACTGGGCGATTTGACCATAACCGGTGTCGATGGAGAGGACGCGGGCTGCGCCATGCTGGAGCATGCAGTCGGTGAAGCCACCGGTGGAGGCGCCAACATCAAGACAGAAACGGCCGGCCAGGTCGATTCCCCAATGCGAGAGCGCGGCTTCGAGCTTCAGTCCGCCGCGGCTTACATAGCGGAGGTCGCCGCCAAGGAGGCGAATGGGCATGTCGTCAGGGACCGCGACGCCGGGCTTTTCGGACTTCTGCTCATTGACCAGCACGCGACCTGCAAGAATAAGAGCATGGGCGCGCTCGCGGGTGGGCACCAGACCACGTTCGACGAGCAGCTTGTCGAGGCGGGTTTTCATCGAGGAGCCTTCAATGGATTCGCCTGTATACCATGCTGCATCATAAAGACAGCTGGCGCGTTCCCAACATAAGGTGCGAAGACGCAGGAAATGAGAGAAGAAACGAGACAACATTCACGCGGACTGACCTGGCTGGGCTGGTTGCTGGCGCTCCTGTTTCTGCTGGCAGCCGTAGTGCTGGCGCATGAGTTGGCGTCGGCACGAAGCGAACTGAATGCCGCGCAGGGCAGTGCGGCGCAGGTGCAAGTGCAACTGGACCACGCGAACCAGATTGTTGCTGTGCTGAGTTCACCCCAGTCGCAACACGTGGTTCTGACCGAAACCCGGCAGGCGCTGCATCCCGTGGGACAGGTCAGCTGGCTGCAGAGCAAGGGAGCGCTGGTGTTCCTTGCGGGTGGGCTGAAGCCACTACCGGCTGACAAAGCTTACGAGCTATGGCTGATTCCCGCCAGGGGTAAAGCACCAATTCCGGCAGGACTCTTTCGCCCCGACGCGGATCACGGAGCGACGGTCGTGCTGCCGCCGCTTCCGGCGGAAACCCCGGCGAAGGGATTCGAGGTGACGATCGAACCGGGACGCGGATCGGAGACACCTTCACTGCCTATTGTGATGCAGGGACAATGACGATTACATAGTCAACGGGCGTTCGCCGGTCCGCGATACACTGTTGCGGATTTGCGGCCGGGATTGGTCGTCCGACGGAAGCCGATGCAGAGTCCGATGAGGAACGCTAAGCCGGTGATCACGCTGGCCGTGGATATTGGGGGCACAGGGCTGAAGATGCTGTGCCTCGACGCCGAAGGCAAGCCGCTGACGGAGCGATTGCGCATCCCCACGCCTGACCCGCCGACACCGATGCGCTTACTCGCCGGTCTGGACATGCTGCGCGAGCAAATGCCGGAGTTCGATCGCGTGAGCGTCGGTTACCCGGGAGTGATCAAGAAGGGAGTGGTTTTGTCGGCGGCGAATCTGCACCCGAAGTGGCTCGGCTATCCGCTGCAGTCGGCATTAGAGAAGCGCTGGAGGAAACCGGTGCGCGTTGCCAACGACGCGGCAGTGCAGGGCTACGGAGCCATTCAGGGACGCGGCGTGGAAATGATCATCACGCTGGGCACAGGGATGGGGTCGGCGCTGTTTACCGATGGGCGTTTGTGCCCGGGGCTGGAGCTGGGGCACCATCCGTGGCTCAAAAAGACCTACGAGGATTATCTGGGCAGACGCGGGCTGAAGAAATACGGGCAGAAGAAGTGGAACAAATTGCTGCGGAAAGCTGTGGCGCAGACGGCTGCGACATTTAACTGGGACCACCTTTATTTAGGCGGCGGGAATACAAAGTTAGTGACACTGCAGTTCCGCCCCAACGTCACGATTGTGTCGAATATGGACGGTCTGCTCGGGGGTGTAGCGCTGTGGCGGGATGGAAGCCGGGAATAGAAGCCTGGCCCCGTTTAACGAGCGGCGAGATGTTCGGCGTGCAGCTTCTGTAGCGGATTGACCGTGATGCGGCGATGCTGCAGCGCGGCGATGCCTTCTGCGGCCGCCCGGGCCGCGGCTAAGGTGGTGATCGTGGGGATGCGCGCCAACACAGCGGCGCGGCGGATGGCTTTCTCGTCGAAGTAGGGATCCTGGCCGCGGGGCGTGTTGATGATGAGTTGAATGCGGTCGCCCTTGATCAGATCGACAATGTTGGGCCGGCCTTCCTTAACTTTGTAAACGCGGTCAACAGCCATTCCGGCTTTTTCGATAGCGTTGGCTGTGCCCTCTGTAGCGACGAGGTGGAAGCCGAGTTCCATGTACTGGCGAGCTAGGTTGACGAGGTTGGTCTTGTCGCGATCGCTGACGCTGAAAAATACTGTGCCTTTGAGCGGGAGTTGCTGCCCTGCGGACAGTTGGGCCTTGGCGAAGGCTTCGCCGAAGTTATCGGCAACGCCCATCACTTCGCCGGTGGATTTCATTTCGGGGCCGAGGACCGTATCCACGCCAGGAAATTTGTTCCATGGAAAGACCGGCGACTTGACGTAGAAATGCGTGCCGGTGTCGAGGTCCTGATTTGAGGAAACATCGAGAAACTCGCGCAGACGGCGGCCGGTCATGAGGCGCGAGGCAATTTTTGCGAGAGGCACGCCGGTGGCCTTGGAGACGTACGGGACGGTGCGCGAGGCACGAGGATTGACCTCGATGACGAAAACTTTATCGGCCATGCCAGGTTTGCGCTGAATGGCTAACTGCAAATTCACAAGGCCGACGACGTTGAGGGCCAGCGCAAGCTGGCGAGTGTAACCGCGGATGGTGTCGAGAGTGGCTGGAGCGAGATCGACGGCGGGCAGAACGCAGGAAGAGTCGCCGGAGTGGATGCCCGCTTCTTCGATGTGCTGCATAATGCCGGCGATGACGACGTCTTCTCCATCGCAGAGGGCATCGACGTCGACCTCGACGGCGTCTTCGAGGAAGTGGTCAACGAGGACGGGACGCTCCTGGGAGTATTCGACAGCTTCCTGCATGTAACGGGAGACCGCATCGGCGTCGAAGGCGATGACCATGGCACGACCACCGAGGACATAAGAAGGGCGGACAAGGACGGGGTAGCCGATGCGCTCGGCGCCGGCGAGAGCTTCCTGGACGCTGGTGGCGATAACGCCGGGGGGCTGCGGAATTTGTAACTCCTCGAGTAACTTTCCAAAGCGCTTGCGGTCCTCGGCCAGGTCAATGGACTCCGGCGAAGTACCGAGAATGGGCACACCGGCGGCTTTGAGACGTAGAGCGAGGTTGAGCGGTGTCTGGCCACCAAACTGGACGATCATTCCGACCTCAGCGCCACCCGAGGCTTCGTGCTCGTAAACGGCAAGGACATCCTCCAGCGTCAGGGGCTCGAAGTAGAGCCGATCGCTGGTGTCGTAGTCGGTAGAGACAGTTTCCGGGTTGCAGTTGACCATAACCGTCTCGTAACCATCTTCGCGAAGAGCGAACGCGGCGTGGCAGCAGCAGTAGTCAAACTCGATGCCCTGTCCGATGCGGTTAGGGCCGCTGCCGAGGATGATGACCTTGCGGCGCGCGGTCGGTGGGGCTTCGTCCTCTTCGTCGTAAGTGGAGTAGAGATACGGAGTGAAGCTTTCGAATTCAGCAGCGCAAGTATCGACCAGCTTGTAGACCGGCCGAATGCCGTGCTCACGGCGAAGACTGCGGATCTGCTCGATGCCTTCGTTGCTGCGGAGGGACCAAAGATCGGCCAGGCGCTCGTCAGACAGGCCGACGCGCTTGGCTTTTCGTAACTGTTCCCGTGACAAATGTTCAGGACCGTTGGGCAGCTTCGCCGAGATCTCTGAGATTTCCCTGATCTGGTAGAGAAACCAGGGGTCCATCGAGGTCATGCGGGCGACTTCGCGTACGGAGTGGCTTTCGCGGAAAGCGTAGTGGATATAGCTGAGGCGCTCGGGCTGGGGGGTAACCAGGCGCTGCGTCATGCGGCGCGAATCGAGCACTTCCGAGCCGGCTTTCCTGCCGGTTTCAAGCGAGCGTGTGGCCTTCATGAGCGCTTCCTTGAAGGTGCGGCCGATGGCCATGACTTCGCCGACCGATTTCATCTGCGGGCCAAGGTTCTCGTCAGCGCCAGGAAATTTCTCGAACTGCCACTTGGGGATCTTGACGACAACATAGTCGATAGTCGGCTCGAAACAGGCCGGCGTCATCTTTGTTATGTCGTTGGTAATCTCGTCCAGGGTGTAACCGACAGCCAGGCGGGCGGCGATTTTCGCAATCGGGAATCCAGTCGCTTTCGACGCCAGCGCTGAAGAGCGCGATACGCGCGGGTTCATTTCGATCACCACCATGCGGCCGGTGTTGGGATGCACGGCGAACTGTACGTTGGAGCCGCCGGTTTCGACGCCGATTTCGCGCATGACGCGGATGGCAGCGTCGCGCATACCCTGGTATTCGCGGTCGGTGAGGGTCTGTGCAGGGGCAACGGTGATCGAGTCACCGGTGTGCACGCCCATGGGGTCCATGTTTTCGATGGAGCAGATGACGATAACGTTGTCAGCGAGGTCGCGCATGACCTCGAGCTCAAATTCTTTCCAGCCGAGAACAGACTCTTCGATCAGGCACTCGTGGACGGGCGAGAGGTCGAGGCCGCGCGCCAGGATCTCGAGGAGTTCTTCGCGGTTGTAAGAGATGCCGCCGCCGCTGCCACCGAGCGTAAACGAAGGGCGAATGATAACCGGGAAACCAATTTTGGTGGCAAAGTCGAGACCGTCGCGAAGATTGTTGACGAGGGCTGAACGCGGGACATCGAGCCCGATGCGGGTCATCGCATCTTTGAAAAGTAGGCGGTCTTCAGCTTTCTTAATGGCTTCGAGTTTCGCGCCGATGAGCTCGATACCGTACTTGTCGAGGATGCCGGAGTCGGAAAGCTCGACGGCAAGATTGAGAGCGGTCTGGCCCCCGACCGTGGGCAGGATTGCGAAGACGCCGTCGCGGTGTTCCTCGCGGAGCATCTCGGTTTCGTGGTGCAGGATCTCGTCGAGATAGTCCTTCGTGAGCGGCTCGATGTAGGTGCGGTCGGCGAGCTCCGGGTCGGTCATGATGGTCGCCGGGTTCGAGTTGACGAGGACGACTTCATAGCCTTCGGCCTTGAGGGCCTTGCAGGCCTGGGTGCCGGAGTAATCGAACTCGGCGGACTGGCCGATAACGATCGGCCCGGAACCGATCACGAGAATTTTGGTGATGTCATTGCGGCGTGGCATTTTTCGTTTGCTGCTCTCAGTATTCTGGTTTCATAAAAATGGCGGGAAATGAATCCCGCCGCTTGGCAAAATTCTTTTTGAAAAGCTTCTTCATCCCTTCCACTCCTCCATCATTTTCCGGAAGACGCGGAAGAGATAGTGGGAATCGTGGGGACCGGGACTGGCCTCGGGGTGGTACTGCACGCTGAAGACCGGCAGGGTGCGGTGACGCAGGCCTTCGAGTGTGTTGTCGTTGAGGTCGATGTGGGTCAGTTCGACTTCATTCGCGTTGAGCGAGTCGGGATCGACGGCAAAGTTATGGTTATGGCAAGTAATCTCCACCTTGCCCGTGTCGTTGCACTTCACCGGGTGATTGCCGCCGTGATGGCCGAACTTGAGCTTGTAGGTTTTGCCACCGAGGGCGAGACCGATGAGTTGATGGCCGAGACAGATGCCAAAGATGGGCGTGCGACCGGTAAGGCGGCGGATATTGTCCTGCGCATAGGTGACGGGTTCGGGATCGCCGGGGCCGTTGGAGAGGAAGACGCCATCGGGTTTGAGGGCGAGAACATCTTCTGCGGGAGTTTGCGCAGGAACGACGGTGATCCTGCAGCCTTCGCTGGTGAGCATGCGCAGGATGTTTTTCTTGATGCCGTAGTCGTAGGCGACTACGTGGAGATCGCGCCGCTCCGCCTCCTCTGATCCATGGGGCCGCAGCGGTTCAGAACCATCGTGTTCAAATTCGTAGCGGTCTTTGGTGGAAACAACGCTGGCGAGATCGGTGCCGTCCATTTTGGGGATGGAGCGAGCCTTCTGAATCAGAACCTCGGGGTTGTTTTCCGAAGTGGAAATAACGCCACGCATGACGCCGTGGGCGCGCAGATGGCGCACAAGCGCGCGCGTATCGATTTCCGAAATGACCGGGACGTGGAAGCGCTCGAGATACTCGTCGGCCACCTGCTGCGAGCGCCAGTTGGAACTGATCAGTGAAAATTCGCGGGTGACGAGACCTTCGATATAGGGCCTGGCCGCTTCGTTGTCAGCCGAGTTGGTGCCGTAGTTGCCGATCTGAGGATTGGTGAGGACGACAATCTGGCCTGCGTAGGAGGGGTCAGTGAAAATCTCCTGATAACCGGTCAGCGATGTATTGAAAACGACTTCACCGCGGCATTCACCCTGGGCGCCGTACCCTTCGCCCGTGAAGATGCGCCCGTCTTCGAGCGCAAGAATTGCCTGCATTGCCGCTCCGTCGAGTGGATTCTTTTGATTTTATCAGGGAAAAAGCGGCGGATCGGCGATGGCTGAGCAAAAGTAGGGACAAAACCACAGAGACGAGAAAGGCCTGCCGCAGCAGGCCTTATCGCAAACCAGATCCAGGGACTATCGCTGAGGCGTTGATTGCGGCTGCGCAGGAGGAGTCTGTGGTGGAGGCTGCTGTTGTTGCTCCTGCTTTTGCAGTTGTTGCTGCTGGGTGGGCGGCGTAACGTCCGGCAACGACTGCGCAGGTTCGAGGCCAGGGATGACGGGCCGAGTGTGCACCTGTCCGGTAGCTGCATCGACGATGGAAATGCCATAACGATCGAGAGTGCTGGCGAGGGTTTCCTCAAAGGCGGCTCGGTCCACAGCGTAGCGGGCGCGCGCGGCAATGAGCTGAGCGTCCGCGGCGGCAAGTCCCTTTTGCTGCACCAGCACATTGGCCGTGGTGGATGCGCCAAGGTGCAGCTTCTTTTCTTCTGCGTCGAGACTTTGCTGGTTGTAGTCGCGGTTGGAAATGGCAGAGGTGACCGCAGCGCGATCATTGGTGAGTGCGTATTGCTGGCTGATGACGTTCATCCGGATCTGGATGTAGAGCTGCTGGAGCACCATCTGAGCCTTGCGATACTCAATTTGCGAACGCTCTTCGGTAGCCTGCGCAGTGCGGTTGCGTATCGGGATATTCAGGTTGAACTCGACACCTTTATTGGGAGCACTGCTATTGAACAGGTTTTCGAAAACGGTGCCGTAACCGGTAGGGTTTAAGGCGGAACACCCACCCGAAATGCCGAATGCCTGGAGAGTTTGCGAATTGCAATACGGACTGACCGCGCCGCCGAGACCCGCCGCACCGTAAAAGGCTTGCAGATCGAGAACGGGCAGCAGCCCGTTTTTGACGCCCTTGAGCGTGAGCTCGTCGATCTTTAAATTCAGCATTGCCTGTTCGACGTCGGGACGATTGGCATCGGCTTCGCGCACCAGGTCATCCACGGACATATGTTCCTCGGGCGTTTCGGCCAGGCTGACGCGATCCGTTGGGATGATTGGCGCATTGGCGAGCGTGGGATCATCGAGGTTCCGGGAGATGGCCTGCTTCATGATGAGTTGCTGGTACTCAAGCGTGTTCTGCGAAGCGATCAGCGACTGTTGATCGCTGGACATCTGACTCCGGGCATTCACGACATCCAAAGGCGCCATACTGCCGATCTGCAGCTGCTTCTCGTCGTCTTTCTCGAGGCTGGTGGACTGATCGAGAGCGCGCTGTTTGGACTGCACATCTTCGTAGGCGCTCACCAGGCCCCAGTAGATGTTCTCCACCTGATTGATGGTGTAGAGAAGCTGCTGGCGGAAGATGGAATCGGCGATGCGGCGATCGTTCTTCGCCTGGACAATGAAGCGGCCATTGACCCCGGTGCCGAAGCCCTGGAGAAGATGCTGCGTAGCGGTGAAGAGGAAGCTGGAGTTCAGCGTGGGACTGAAAACGGTGAAGGAATTGTCGGTCGTAACCCGGCTGTTCTGGAAACCTACCTGAAGGTTGGTTCCCGTGACGAAGCCCTGGTTGTAGGTGAAGTTGTAGGTGTCGGTGTTTTGGTCAATTGCTGGAAGGCCGCCGGAGAAGAGCGGGCTTGATTCCGGCTGGACGAGGTGATTCAGCTCAATCGTGCTGGCGATTGATGGATCCATCGTCTCCGGAATGGGTCCAAGACCGTTGGTCGAAAGGGACAAGCCGCCGGGCCCCGTGCCGGCAACGCTGGAACTGGAGTTACTTCCACCTGGACCGCCGCCGACAGAGTTGACCGTCGCCGTGGTCCCGCCTTGCGTGCCAGTGACGAGGCTGGTGGGAATTCCCAGAACGCTTTCGGGCCCTCCGGCGCGAGAGCGCAGGATGTCGGTGTCGGCGATGTCGAGATTGAGGCGCTGGATCGCGATGTCGTAGTTATTTTGCAACGCGAGCAGGACCGCGTCACCGAGGCCGAGATAGATTTTGCCATTGCTCACAAAATGATCGAGCTGTAACGAGTTCAGAAAGCTGGGCGGCGGCACAGCGATCGGGGAGTAAGGAGCCAGGGGGTTCGGCCAATAACCACGCGGCTTAGAGTAGTCGTGGGAGGTATCGCGCATGAATAGCGGCTGCGTGGGATTAGGAGCAGGAGGCAGAGCCGGCGCTGGAGGTGTCGATAGTTGCTGCGCCTGGCCCCACGACGGCAAGGTCCCGGCGAGAAGGCAGGAAATCGCCGCAACGGCTCTCAATTTAGTGAAAAATGAATTGGATTGCTGCGCGGAAGTATTACGGGAAACTAACATTGGCCGTCTCCACTCCTCTGACAACTTGCATACAGTTCGACCCGCGTGGTCCGCCGTCCAAAGATGGCAGAAATGCCCAGTCCGGGGCGAGAAAATCGCTTTGGCTTCTCTCGAATACGCGGCAAGCCTCGGCCCGGTTCCGTAGACTTCAAACACAATCAGGAAAGCTGAGTATATCGTAGCGATTCGATGTTTCAGAGATCACTTCGGGTGCGACAAATCGGGACGAAAAAGTTAAGAAGAATGAGCGCGCAGGAGGACGGCCAACACGGCTCGAACTGGAAACTCACACTCTCATACGACGGCACCGATTTCAGCGGCTGGCAGGTTCAGCCGGGCCGGATAACGATCCAGGGAACGCTTGCCGATGCGATCGAGCGGGTGACAGGCGAGCACGTATTACCGCAGGGCAGCGGCCGCACCGATGCCGGCGTGCACGCGCGTGGACAAGTGGCGTCGTTTTTCCTGCAGGCTGGGATCCCCGCTGCGAATCTGTTGCGCGCACTGAATCGCCGGCTGCCTGAATCGATCGCCGTACTCCGCGCGGACGAGGCTCCACCCGAGTTTCACGCGCGTCATTCGGCGCGAGCGAAGACCTATGAATATCGCATCTTTCGCGGAGAGATTTGTCCGCCGTGGATTGCCCGGTTCGCCTGGGCTCTGGCCTGGCCACTGAACGTGGATTGGATGGTTGAAGCGGCGAGGCTCGTGATGGGAATGCACGACTTCACCGCGTTTGCAGCGAACGAACCAGATTTGAAAACACGAAGTGGCGGCGCCAATCGAGAACAAACGGACAACGTGCGGAAGATTTTCAATTCACAATGGGGCCTTGACGGCGAGATGCTCGTCTACCGCGTCAGCGGCAATGGTTTTCTGCATCACATGGTGCGCAATCTGGTGGGGACGTTTGTGGACGTGGGGCGGGGAAAGCTGGCGCCAGACGCTATTGCGAGGATCCTCGATGTGCGTTGCCGGAGCGAGGCCGGGCCGACGGCGCCCGCCCGCGGACTGTTTCTGGACAGCGTCGAGTACTGAAGCGGCGCGGTTTCGCTTTGGACGTCGACGCCGCGCCCAGACACGGTGCTACGCTGAAAGCTCCCATGGTTTCCGTCGCGCCAGGAACGGCATCGATTGCCCGGATTGCCGCCGATCGCCGCTTGCATCAGGCCTTCCAGTGGCTGCACCTGCAGGAACAACGCATCATGCAGTGGCAGGCAGAAATGGTCACGGTGCCTGCTCCTCCGTTTGGCGAAAAGCCCAGGGCTGAATGGTTATGCGGGAAGTTTCGCGAAATTGGGCTGGCGGATGCGCACATCGATGAGGTGGGCAACGCGATCGCCAGCATGCCGGGAGTCGCAAAAAACATGCGGCGCCTTTTGCTTTCAGCCCACATCGACACAGTCTTTCCCGCGGGAACCGAGATCGAAGCCGACCTCAGAGGGTCACGCTTGTCGGCTCCAGGCGCATGCGACAATGGCGCGGGTGTTGCGGCGATGCTTGCAGTGGCCGCGGCAATCTGCCAGACAGGCCTCGATACGGAGTGCGACCTGGTCTTTGCCGGCAACGTCGGCGAAGAAGGCGAAGGCGACCTGCGCGGCATGCGGCACATCTATCGCGATTCGGCCAGGGCGCGCGAAACCGTAGCGGCGCACATCGTCATCGACGGCGCGGGCCACGAATCCGCAGTGACTCACGCGCTGGGCAGCCAGCGGTACCTTGTCACCATCACAGGGCCGGGCGGACACTCCTGGACGGATGCCGATCGACCCAATCCGATCGTGCTGTTGAGTCGCGCAATCGAGCGATTCTCAGCGATTCCGCCGCCAGACATTCCGCGGACCACGGTGAATGTCGGCACCATTGAGGGCGGGACCGCCGTTAACGCGATTCCGGAACGTGCGTCTGCAAGATTCGATCTGCGATCGAGCGACCCAGAGCAGCTCGTTCGCCTCGAAGTGGAACTGCATCGCGCGGTTGAGGACGCGGTGATGGCCGCAAAGGGAGGAGCTTCGGCAGGCAGCGACCTCCGCTTCGCCATCGATAAGATTGGCGACCGCCCGGCGGGACGACTGCCGGCGGAGTCCGAACTGATGACGACGCTGGAAGCGGTGGACCGGCATCTCGCGATTCGGACGGAGATGCGGCTGGCGTCTACGGACGCGAATATTCCTCTGTCGCTCGGTGTTCCCGCGATCAGTATTGGAGGCGGCGGTACCGGCGGCGGCATCCATACCCATGCCGAATGGTATGACGGGAATGGGCGCGATCTGGGCCTGCGCCGCATCCTTCTTCTCCTGCTGGCCGCGGCGGGCGGTTAGACTGGCTCAGTGAAAGCACTCGGAATCGTGCTCGGAATTCTGGCGGCCGCGGGCTCGGCCTTCGCGCAGTCAATTACCGCCGACGCCATCTACTATCACGGAAATATTCTGACCGGTGTTGGGCTGGAAGGTCCCCATCCGGAACGAGTTGCAGCCATGGCCGTTGCCCATGGCGAGATTCTCGCCACCGGCGCTGACAAGGCCATCCTCGCGAAGTACAAGGGCGCAGAAACACAGTTGGTTGATCTCGGGGGTGCGTTCGTTATGCCAGGGTTCAACGACGCCCATGCACATCTTGGCGACGGCGGCCGGATTCGGCTGTCGGTAAACCTGATCGGGACGAAGTCGCTGAGTGAAATGCAGGAACGCATCCGTGCTGCAGCGGAGAAAGCTCCGCCGCGACAGTGGCTGAGCGGCGGCGGATGGGATCACACGCTGTGGCCGGTGAAAGAGACGCCGACGCGGCAGGACATCGATGCAGCGGCAGCCGGACATCCGGCCATCTTTGTTCGCGTCGATGGACACATTGCGATCGCCGATTCCGCGGCGCTGCAGGCGGCGGCGATTACGCGGGAGACGAAGGATCCGGAGGGCGGCAAAATCGACCGCGATGCGAACGGCGATCCGACGGGGATTCTGCGTGAGACCGCACAGGCATTGGTCAAAGTGCCCCCACCGTCGGCCGAGCAACGAAGGAAGGGCCTCGAACTCGCGCAGGAAGATGCGATTTCTCATGGCGTGACCTCGGTGCAGGATTTTTCGGATTGGGAGGACTTTCTGGTCTATGAGCAGATGGAGGGCGAGGGCAAATTGCCAACGCGTATTTCGGAATGGATCCCGTTTGCTGAACCGCTGAGTCTCGAGCAGCAACAGGCCGCGCATCATCCAGCGACGGATCGGATGCTGCACACGACGGTGCTGAAGGGATTCATGGATGGCTCGCTGGGGTCGCGGACGGCGGCGATGAACGCACCCTATTCCGATGACCCCGGCAATTCCGGAATACCGCGCTACGCCCAGGACAAGCTCAATCAGATGGCGATCGAGCGCGCGAAGGCAGGCTTCCAGCTGGGCTTTCATGCCATCGGAGACCGCGCCGTGGATATGGCGTTGGAGGCCTTCGCCCAGGCACAGGCAGCAGCGCCCCCGAGGGATTTCCGATTCCGGATCGAACACAGCCAGGTGGTAAGCGCGGGCGACTTCAACCGCTACAAACAACTTGGGGTGATCGCGTCAATGCAGCCGAATCATCTTCTGACCGACATGGCGTGGGCTGAGCAGCGCATCGGACCCGAGCGCTCCAGGTACGCGTATGCCTGGAAGTCTTTTCTCGATGCAGCGGTCCCGCTCGCTTTTGGGACGGACTATCCGGTCGAGCCGATCACGCCATTCCGTGGCGTGTACTGCTCCGTGACTCGCGAGAACGAGGCGGGCACGATGAGTTTCCACCCCGAAGAGAAGCTGACGATAGGGCAAACGCTCTTTGCGTACACCCAGGGCTCTGCGTACGCCGAGTTCGCGGAGAAGTGGAAGGGCAAGCTGGCGCGAGGATACGCGGCGGATTTTGTCGTGCTGGACCGCGACCTGACCTCTGTCCCGCCCCGTGAGCTTCTGAGCACCGGGGTGCTTCGGACCGTAGTCGACGGCAAGACGGTATACCAGAAGCAGTAGCGACCATCGCCTGGGTTCTGATAGCTACCTTTCAACCCCCGCGCAGAACCGTCCGCTGAAGATCGAGCGGGCCGGTGACTTAGCCGTTTACAATGAATGGGACACCGCTAACAGGAGACCTTCCACGCATGGCAACTGCCGCCGTTGAAAGCAATACCGTCGCCTACAAAGTAGCCGACCTGTCACTGGCTGACTGGGGACGCAAGGAAATCTCGATCGCCGAGCACGAAATGCCTGGCCTGATGGCCATCCGCGGCAAATACGCCGCAGAAAAACCGCTCAAGGGCGTGCGCGTTTCCGGCTCGCTGCACATGACTATCCAGACCGCGGTACTGATCGAGACCCTGCGTGACCTGGGCGCGAGTGTGCGCTGGGCAAGCTGCAACATCTTCTCCACTCAGGATCATGCGGCGGCGGCCATCGCGGCTGCGGGCATTCCCGTGTTTGCCTGGAAGGGCGAAACACTGGAAGAGTACTGGTGGTGCACCCTCCAGGCGCTCAGCCATCCGGATGGCAAAGGGCCGCAACTGATCGTCGACGACGGTGGTGACGCAACACTGCTCATCCACAAAGGCTATGAACTGGAAGATGGCGACGACTGGGTGAACTCGCCTTCGGAAAGCGAAGAGGAAGCGGTCATCAAGAAGCTCCTGAAGTTCGTCTACGCTGAGGATCCCCAGTACTGGCACAAGGTTGTGAAAGAGTGGCGCGGCGTTTCGGAAGAGACGACCACGGGCGTGCATCGGCTCTACAAGATGAAGGAGCAGGGCAAGCTGCTGGTACCCGCCATCAATGTCAACGACTCCGTGACCAAGTCGAAGTTTGACAATCTGTACGGCTGCCGCGAATCGCTGGCCGATGGCATCAAGCGAGCGACTGACGTCATGGTTGCTGGCAAGGTCGCGGTGGTTTGCGGCTACGGGGATGTCGGCAAAGGTTCGGCACATTCGCTGCGCGGCATGGGCGCGCGAGTGATCGTCACCGAGATCGACCCCATCAACGCGCTGCAGGCTGCGATGGAAGGGTTCGAAGTAGCTCCGATCGAAGACACACTGGGACGCGGGGATATTTACGTAACCTGCACCGGCAACGTCGATATCATCACGCTGGAGCACATGAAGCAAATGAAAGATCAGGCAATCGTGTGCAACATCGGCCACTTCGACAACGAGATTCAGATGGACCAGCTGAACCACTCCGGCGCGAAGAAGCTGAACATCAAGCCGCAAGTGGATCAGTACACGTTCGCGGCGGAAGGCGGAAAGCCGGAGCACAGCATCTTCATTCTTGCCGAAGGTCGGCTCGTGAACCTGGGTTGCGCAACCGGGCACCCCAGCTTCGTGATGAGCAACAGCTTCTCCAACCAGACCCTGGCGCAGATCGACCTCTGGAAGAACAAGGACAGCTACGCCATCGACGTCTACACGCTGCCGAAGCGGCTGGACGAAGAAGTGGCGCGGCTGCATCTGGAAAAGATCGGCGTGAAGTTAACGAAACTGACTCCGCGTCAGGCCGAGTACATCGGTGTCGCGGTGGAAGGTCCGTACAAGAGCGAGCACTACCGATACTAGCGTTCGGCGCGCAGCGTTCAGAAAAACGAAGCCGGGGATGTGAAAACACTCCCGGCTTTCCCTTTTCGCGCGAAGTCTGGCCCAGAACAAAGGCCGCGTCTACTTTGCCGCCGCTTCCGTCAGGTGCTTCTTGTAGACCGGCGAAAGCTCGCGAAGGCGCGCGACGGTGGCAGGAACGAATTCAAGGGCAGCGTCAACTTCTGCGTCCGTGTTCTGGCGGGTGAGACTAAAGCGGATGCTCGCCCGTGAGCGCGCCAGCGGCAATCCCATGGCTTTTAGCACATGAGAGGGTTCCGTTGAACCCGACGAACATGCCGACCCGCCGGAGACGGCGAGGCCCTTGAGATCGAGGGCAATCACGAGCGCTTCGCCCTCAAGATGATCGAAGTACATATTGGCGGTGTTCGGGACGCGTGGCTGTCCGGCTCCGTTAGTGCCGCACTCTTCAATCTTCGCGAGCAGACCCTGTTCAAGACGGTCGCGCAGGACACCGATGCGGTCGTCGGTGCCGTCGGTGAGCGCGGCGCGAGCGATCTCCGCAGCCTTGCCCAGGCCGACGATGCCCGGGACATTCTCAGTACCGGCGCGGCGCTGGCGCTCGTGCGCTCCGCCGAAAAGCAATGGCTCGAAACGAGTGCCCCGGCGCACATAGAGAATGCCGATGCCCTGTGGGGCGTGCAGCTTGTGCCCGGAAATGCTGAGCATGTGGCAGCCTATCGCCTTCACGTCGATGGGAATCTTGCCGGCGGCCTGAACGGCGTCAGTATGAAACGCGACTTCCGCTTCCGCAGCAATCTTTCCGATCTGTTCCACTGGCTGAACGACGCCAGTCTCGTTGTTGGCCATCATTACACTGATCAGTTTCGTGTTCGGTTTCAGCGCACGGTAAACATCATGCGGATCGACAACACCCGACGAGGAAACCGCAAGGTAAGTGACGTCGATACCGCGCTCCTGCGCCTTATGGCCGGTATGTAAAACTGCGTGATGTTCGATGGCGGAGGTAATGAAGTGGTCGCCGGGCCGCAGAACACCGAAGATTGCGGTGTTGTCGCTCTCCGTGCCGCCTGAGGTGAAGACGACCTCTGAGGGCCGGCAGTTGATCAGAGCAGCCACCTGTTCGCGCGCGCGCTCCACCGCGGCGCGGGCATGCTGCCCATGCTGATGGATCGACGACGCGTTGCCAAAGGAATCGATAAAGAAAGGCCGCATCGCCTCCAGCACTTCGGGCAGAAGAGGCGTCGTGGCGTTAGCGTCCATGTAGATACGGCGCATCGTTTCATTGTATCGAGGGATGCTTTGGGTAGCATGAACGCCACCCCCAAAAGCAGTAACAGGCCAGAGGCGAATTCAGGCAAAATTAAGGCAGGCGAGCGAGGCTGTTGCCATGCGGGCGCTGATCGTTGAGGACGAAGCTCGGGTCGCGGAGAACATTGCTGCGGCGCTGCGCGAGAGCGCGGGCCTTGCAGTTGATGTGGCACGCGACGGGCGCGACGGCGTCGAACTGGGCCGGCAGGCCAATTACGACCTGATCCTGCTGGATCTGATGTTGCCGGGTATGGACGGCCTGGCGGTACTCAGGGCAATTCGAGCCAAAGGCCAAACGGCTCCTGTGCTGGTCCTGACGGCTGTGCTGGAGAAAGCTTCGATTGTGAAACTGCTGAATGCCGGTGCCGACGACTACCTTGCCAAGCCGTTCGATTTGGGCGAACTGCTGGCGCGAGCCAAAGCTCTCATCCGGCGCGGCAAGGGTGTGAGCCATCCCAAAATCGAGGTGGCCGATCTTGTGATCGACACCCTCGAGCGAACCGTCACGGTCGCCGGCAAGCCGGTCGAGCTTTCACCCACGGAATACCGCGCACTTGAGTATCTGAGCCACCGCCCGCGATCGGTCATTTCGAAGCAGGTATTGCTCGAGCACCTCTACGACTACAACTGGGAGCACCATTCCAACGTGATCGAGGCGCACATTTCCAACCTGCGCCGCAAGCTGAATCGCGGTGGCGTTTCCGCCGATCAGGCCCATTGGATCGAGACAGTGCGCGGGCGAGGATATCGCCTTATCGCAGGGGGAGCGCTATGAAACGCCGCTCTCTGCGCCGACGGCTGATTGTTACAGTACTCGCGCTTGAGTGTGTGTTGCTCGCCGCGTTTGCTGTGGCCATGCAGATCTATCTTTGGCGCTCGCATATGCACGCCTTCAACGAGATGGTGCGAGGGAGAGCGGACTCGCTGCTGGGGCAGGTGCACGATGCCGAGGATCCCGGGGACAACGTGGCGATCGACGCTGCGGCGCTTGATCTGAAGACCGGCGATTTATGGATGGCGCGTGACGATGGTGGCCGCGTTCTGGCGCAGTCTGCCGGGTGGAACGGCGAAGCTCTCAGCAACTTCTCGCCTGGCGGAGCGGCCCACGATTTTCGCGCCGGAGGAAAGTTGTTTCGCGGGCTGGTCCTGCACGGTGTGCGACAAATCGACGCCGATGCGAACGGACCCGGTATTGCACGGCCGGTGACGATTTACTACGCGGCGCCGCTGGAGCCAGTTTACAAGGCGATGGCGCAGGCTACTCGATTCCTGGTGGTCGCGAGCTTGTCATTTCTGGTGCTGACCGCGGGTGGCCTTGCCTGGTTGTTGCACCGCGGGCTGGCGCCCCTCGATGCGCTGAGTCAGGCGGCCGCGGAGATTACGCCCAGACATCCGCTCTTTCGTGCCCCTGGGAGTGCCCGCTCCACGCAGGAGCTTGCGGTGCTGGCCAAGGCGCTGGAGTCCGCAACGCGGCGGCTGGGAGAAGCGTTCCTTCAGCAGCAGGTCTTCGTCAACGATGCAGCCCATGAGCTGAAGACAGCGGTCACCATCATCAAGTCGTCACTGCAGCTGCTTGCGTCGCGCCCGCGCAGCACGCAGGAATACGCGCGCGGCCTCGATAACTGCATGGCCGACTGCGCGCGAATGGAAGACCTGGTGCAGCGCATGTTGCGAGCTGGCCCGGTTCGAACGTGAACCGGCCAAAGGCAGCGCTCATTGCGATGTTGCGGAAGTGGCGCGAGACGTCGCGACACAAATGCAGCGGCTTGCAGAGATTCGGCACATTGGAATTGCGGTCCAGACGCGGGACTCCGCGATTGTTCCCCTCGAGGAGGACGCGTGCACTTCCCTTCTGGCCAACCTGATGCTGAACGCGGTGCAACACACTCCGGCGGGCGGCTCAGTAACAGCAACCATCGTTACCGGCGCCATCATCACGGTAGAAGTCAGGGACACCGGCCGTGGCATTCCGCCCGAGGACCTGCCACACCTCTTCGAGCGATTCTGGCGCAGCGACAGTTCGCGTGCCCGCAACACCGGGGGCGCAGGACTGGGCCTCTCCATCTGCAAGGCCATCGTGGACGGTTGCGGGGGAGAGATCTCGGTGAGCAGCAGGTTGGGTGAAGGAACCTGCGTTACGGTGCGGCTGCCGCTGGCATTCTCGAGTCCTGTAAGAGAGCTTTCGACGGTGAGCTAGGGCTCCGGCCGTGAAAGCCTGATAAAGGGGACGGCTCTCTGTCTCCCTTTTCCGATGTTGCCGCAAACTAGAGCGCGAGATCGCCGCGAATCAGTCCCTTTTCATCGCTGAGCGAGAAACCCAGTTTCTGTGACAGATTGCGCATGCGCGTGTTCTCCGGCAGGAAGTGGATCTCGATGTTGCGAATCCCTTCGCTGCGCGCCGCTTCCAGAGTGCGGCGCACCAGCGCTTCGCCGAGGCCCTGCCCCTGAAAGTCGTCCGCGACCACAACGGCGAGAGTGGCAGAGTGGCTGTCGTCTCCACGAATCATGCGGCTGACTCCGCCGATTACAGCCCTGGCGCTACCGTCGGTCGTCTCAGCCACCAACGCCAGTTCGCGATCGTAGTCGATGAAGCAGATCCGCGTTAGCCGCTCGTGCGCGGTGCGCGCGTTCAGATCGAGTGAGGTGAAATAGCGCTGCACCACCGTGCGCTCTGAAAGCCGATCGTGGAACGCAACGATCAGAGGTTCATCCTCAGGCCGGATAGGCCGCACAAGCACATTGGCTCCCGACCGCGTCTTCCAGGAAGATACGTACTGCACCGGGTAGGGACGAATGGCGGGACGTGGAAGCTCTTCTTCAGTGGTGCTCGGCTCGAACAGGACAACCCGAGCATCGAGAGCTATCAGGCCCTCGGGCGAAGCCAGCAGCGGGTTGATGTCAATCTCTTTCACCCAGCGCTGTTCCACGACCAGTTCGCTGAAGCGAACCACCAGCGCGTCCAGTGCATCAAGGTCTACAGCCTTGCGGCCACGCACTCCCTTCAGCGCTTTAAAGATCTTCGTTTGTTCCATCTGATGGCGTGCAAGAGTTGCGGTGAGCGGCGGCAGCGCCAGCGCGCGGTCCTTGTAGACTTCTACAAGCTGGCCGCCGGTCCCAAACAGAAGCACCGGGCCCAGCTGCGGATCGATGCTCGACCCGAGGATGATCTCGTAGCCATCGAGTTTCGCAAACGGCTGCACGGTGACTCCGAGGAAGTGCTCCGCCCCAACCTTTTCGCCAACGGATTTCTGGATGTCGCTGAAAGCGGAAGTGACCTCGCCCGCGTTGCGCAGGTTGAGTTTCACCCCGCCAACGTCGGTCTTGTGGGTGATGGTTTCCGAATGCAGTTTGAGCACAACCGGATAGCCGATCTCCGCGGCTTTCGCCACAGCCGCTTCGGCCGTCTTCGCCATCTCGGTGCGCACGGTAGGAATGCCGTAGGCTGCGAGCAGCTGCTTCGATTCATATTCGGTGAGGATAGTGCGCCGCGCGGCGCGTACCTCTTCGACAATTCCCCGGGCAAGGTCGCGTTTGGTGTCGAGAATGGAACCAGACCGCGCAGTTGGCGTCTCATACAGGTCGCGCAGCTGGCTGGTATGTTTCCACGTGGCGACAAAAGCCTCTGCGGCCGCATCGGGATAGGGAAAGACAGGGATCCCCGCTTTGGTGAGAATCGCTTCGCCTTCCGCGACAAAATCACCGCCCATCCAGCTGGCGATGACCGGCTTGCCGGTTGATTTCGCGTAGGGCACAAGATGTTCTGCGACGGCGGTCGGGTTGGTCATTCCCTGGGGCGTGAGAATAACGAGCATGCCGTCGGTGTTCCTATCCTGCGAGGCGACCTCAAGAGCCTTGGCGTAGCGATCCGGCTCCGCATCCCCAAGAATGTCGACGGGATTGTTGTGGCTCCACGCATCGGGAAGGAAGCTGTTGTAGGTGGCGATGGTTTCCGGAGAAATCTCGGTCAATTCTCCGCCCGCAGCGATGAGCGCATCCGTGGCCAGAACTCCAGGGCCTCCGGCATTGGTGAGAATCGTGAATTTCGGGCCTTTGGGCCGCGGCTGTTTGGCCAGCACTTCAGAGACATAGAAAATTTCGCTGATGGAATTCACGCGCAGCACACCTGCCCGCTGGAAAGCCGCATCGAGAACATCGTCGCTGCCGGTCAGTGAGCCAGTGTGCGAAGCGGCGGCTTTGGCGGCAGCTGCGGTGCGGCCCGCCTTGATGACCAGGATCGGTTTATTCAGGGCTACCGCGCGTGCCGCCGACAGGAAGCTGCGCGCATCGCCGATGGATTCCATGTAGATGACGATGGAATCGGTGTTCGGATCCTGGCCGTAGTGGTCAATCAGTTCGCCGAAGGTGACATCGAGCATCGATCCGGCTGAGACGCAGCCGCTCAATCCCACATGCTCGCGAATGCACCAGTCCAGTATGGCCGTCAGCAGCGCGCCACTCTGGCTGATGAACGCCAGGCGTCCCGCGGGAACCATCGCCTTCGCGAAATTTGCATTGAGGCCGCCCACGGGGTTCATAACACCCAGGCAGTTCGGCCCGATCAGGCGCATCCTGCCCTTGATGGTTGCCGCAATCTGACGCTCCAGCGCCTTGCCGGTCTCGCCAACCTCCTTAAAACCTGCCGAAATGACGATTGCCGAAGGCACGCCAAAATCGACAGCTTCCTGAATGATCCCTGGAACGGTGGCTGCAGGCGTGGTGACAACAATGAGATCAGGAATGCCGGGCAGATCGCGGATGGATTTATACGCCGGTGCTCCCAGTACGCTCGCCCGCTTCGGATTGACCGGCCACACTGGACCGCCGAAAGGGCTTCCCAGCAGATTCTGCAGCAAGGTGCAGCCCACGCTGCCCGGGCGATCGGTAGCGCCGATGACCGCGACCGATTTGGGAGTGAAGATCGAGGCGAGCGGGCTGCGCCGAATGCCGACCAAATCGTGCGCCGGATCGATGATCAGCGGGCTTTCGGGGGCCACTGTCGCAGAAGCCATGAGGGAGTTCTCCTTTGCATCTCGTTCAGTGTCCGTAGCCGGTTTCCGCGGTGACTTTACCACGGAAGACCCAGTAGGACGTGATGAAGTAAGCCAGCGCGAGCACGAGGCCAAGCGACCACCAGATCAGGCCAACGTGCAGCGAATGCGATCCGGCCAGCGCGCTGGCGATGCTGATATCCCGCGCAGGATCGGTGGATGAAGGCAGCAGCGTCGGATAAAGCCCCACCGCGGCCCCCACCAGCATGAACACCAGGTAGAAGCAGGAGGACAGAAACGCCGCCAGCGGCTTGTTCTGTCTGGTGAAGCTCAGCATGCCTATAAGGGCGGCAACCACCAGAGCCGGAATCAGGAAGAGGATCGGATGGGCCTGGTAGTTTGCCAGAGCCGAGGGCCGCACAGCGACCGTAGCCGGCAGGCTGATGAGCGTGACCACCAGCAGCGCGATCCACAGCGCTGTCGCTGCGCGGCGGGCGCGTGCCTCCAGTTCACCCGGGGCTTTCACGACAACCCACAGCGCGCCGTGCGTCGCCAGGGCGACCAATGCAACCACTCCACCGATCACGGTGTACCAGTCGAGGATGCCGGGCTGAGCGCTGACGCGCCAGTTGGTCCAGAGCGGCAGGAAGAAGTAGTTGTCGGCACCGAGGGGTACGCCGCGAATCACATTGGCCAGCGCCGCTCCGAAGAAGATGGCCAGCAGCGCGCTCGCGACGAAGAAGAGGCCGTCAAAGAAGCTGCGCCATAAGTCGTTGTCGATGTGCATACGCAACTCGATGGATGCGCCGCGCATGATCAGCAACCAGAGAACGATCATCAGCGGCAGGTAGAAACCACTGAAGGACGAGGCGTAAAGCAGCGGGAATGCGAAGTAGAGCGTGCCGCCCCCGGCCAGTAGCCAGACCTCATTGCCGTCCCATACCGGGCCGATGGAACGAAACAGCGTGCGGCGTTCGTCTTCCACTTTGGCGAGGAACGGGGAGAGGATGCCGACGCCGAGGTCAAAACCATCGAGCACGACGTACGCCGCGATCATCACCGCGACAATCCAGAACCAGACAAATCCCATGATTCTCTCCTCTCCTAAACCGCTGTCAGCGTTGCATGCTCAGGCTGGACCAACACGGCTGCCGCGGCGGGCCCGGTACGGATAAAGCGGTAGACCAGCACGATCCACAGAATCGAGAGCACCGCGTACATGCCGAGGAAGCCGAGCAGGGTGAAGAGTGCGTTGCCGGCAGAAACATGCGTCGAATAGCCCTCGCTGGTGCGAATGAGCCCGTAAACCAGCCACGGCTGGCGGCCGATCTCTGCCGTCATCCATCCGGCGGTGTTCGCCACATAGGGCAGCGGGAAGCTCAACAGAATAGGCCAGAGGATCCAGCGCGCCGAGTACAGCTTCCCTCGCCACAACCAAATCGCGGCGACGATCATCAGCAGCACGAACCAGGTCCCAAGCCCCGCCATGATGTGGTAGCTGTAGTAAAGCAGCGGCAAGGCCGTGGGCCTCTGATTCGGCGGAAAATCATTCAGGCCTTTTACCTCGGCCTTAGTCGTTCCATAAACAAGGAAGCTGAGAACGTCATTGATCGGCACAGGATTGTCAATCTTCTGCGCCTTCTCATCCGGTTGCCCAATCAGGACGACCGGCGCTCCCTTCTGCGTCTGGAACAAACCTTCCATTCCCGCAATAGCCGCGGGCTGATACTTCGCAACGTAGCGGCCATGGAAGTCGCCGGTGGGAAAGATCTGCACGATGCAGGAAATGAGGCCGGCGACAACACCGGTTTTCAGAAACAAGCGGCCAAATTCCTCGTGGCTCTTTTCAAGCAAATAGAACGCGCCCGTGGCCGAGACCACAAACGACGCCGTGACCACCGCGCCGCACATGTTGTGTGCGTATTGCAGCCATCCCCACGGATTCAGCAGCAAACCCCAGAAGCTGGAGACTTCATAGGTACCGTTGGGCAACAGGTGGTAGGAAACGGGGTGCTGCATCCAGGCGTCCGTAATGATGATGAAGAAGCCCGAGATCCACGAGCCGACGAATACCATGAAGGCCGCGCCAAAATGCGCGAGCTCTGAGAGCCGCTTTTCGCCGAAAAGAAACAAGCCAAGGAAAGTTGACTCGAGGAAAAACGCGAAGACGCCTTCCATGGCCAGCGGCTGGCCGATCACCCCGCCCGTTCGTCGCGCAAACTCCGACCAGTTGGTCCCGAACTGGAATTCCATCGGGATGCCAGTGACCACCCCAAGGAGAAAGTTGATCGCGAAGATCTTCGCCCAGAAGCGAGCGGCCTGGTTCCAGCGGTCTTCGCCCGTGCGCAACGCGATCAGCTTCATCACTACCATCAGCAGCGCCAGACCCATGGTGAGCTGTGGGAACAGGTAGTGGAAGGTCACGGTAAACGCAAAGTGAATGCGATCGAGAAGTAGCGCGTCCATACCATTCTGAACTTAACCGGCAGAGCTGCGGCCAGACTGTGACCGTTATCACAAACCAGCAATTCGAGTCGGGGAAGTTGCACAAAAGAAACGGCCACCGCTCGCTGGGTGGCCGCGCCGATGGTGGGTCGCGTTTACTGCAGATGCAGTTCGTTCTGGAGCTGCAAATCGTTCAGGACGCTGGGGTGCGTCTCGTCAGTCGCCAGCAGGTTGTGGCACAGGCTGCAATCGTTGGAGAGGGTCTTGCCGTCCTTCGATGTGTGGCTGCCATCGTGGCAGCGGAAGCAGCCGGGATACGCGAGGTGGCCGATGTTGTTGGGGTACGTGCCCCAGTTGACCTTCATCTCGGGAAATACATTGCGGTCGTAGACGGCGACCAGGCGTTGCGCGGAGGCGTCAATCGCGGTGCGCTGGGTGCTCCAGATGGCCGGGTATTGCGTGCGGTAGTAGTCCTCGAGGCCGGAGACGATTTTCTGGCTGGCTTCGGCCTGGGAGGAGTACGTGGCCTGAATCAGCTGGAGGCTTTCCTTGTGAACGAAGGGGAGGCCGGAGTTGGGGGTGCCGTCGAGCATCGCTTCGTCGACGGCTTCTTCGGCTGTCTGGAAGACATGGGTTGCCTGGTTGTGGCAATCCATGCAATCCATGGTGCGGCGCACGCCCTCGACGGGGCCCTTCCAGTCGGAGCTGACATATTCGGTCTTCGAGCCGTCGGGATTGGTCGCGGTCACGGAGATGATGGTCTGCAGGGTTGCGTCGGTTGCCACGTATTCAAAGTTGTTCAGGTGGTGTCCGTGGATGCCGGTGAAGTGGGAGACCGAGTCCACGCCTCCCAGGTGCAGCACCAGCACGGTGCGTGTCATGGAGTTCTTTTCATCGTCGCCAAAGGTAGTCTTGACCAGCAGCTTCTCTCCGGTAAAGCGCGTGGGTGAGTGGCATTGCTCGCAGGTTGCGCGCGCCGGACGTAGTGCGTTCAGGTTGGCGTGGATGGGCGCAGGCCAGGTGTGGAAGGTGACCTCAATGAGCTGTTTGGTCCCGTTGACTTTGGCCTGGACGTAGGACTTCATGCCGGAGCCAACATGGCACTGGACACAGTCGACGTGGGAGTGGGGAGATACCTGATAGGCGGCCCACTGCGGCGCCATGACATGGCAGGACTGCCCGCAGAAGTGGGGCGAATCCATGAAGGCTACGCCACGGTAGGACGCCGTGCCCAAAATGACGAAGTTGATAAAGGTAGCAATGGCGACAACTTCAATTCCATGCCGGAAGACGGGGTTGCGCAGATCGATCTGCGGATAAGCCGAGGGCAACTGTCCGGCTGCGGCCAGCTGACGTCGGCGTAGCCAGATGCCAACGGGGATCATCACCAGGCCGGCGACAAACAGACCTGGCAGGAAAAGATCCAGAACGATGCCGATGTAAGGATTCGTCGGACCGCCATGCCCGAAGATGGTGACAATCCAGAAGCCAATCAGGACCAGGGCAGACGCGGTGGTGAGCGCGCCGCCGATCAGACTCAGAAGGTTATTGCCAAAGAAAAGGAAGGGTTCGAGCCAGTTTTCCTTCAGTCTGTGCCACAGGGACATGGATGCCTCTTATTCGGCGAAATAGGCACTCAGCGTCAGTACCAGGAGGGTCAGGCCAATCAATATAGCGGTAAATCCAACCACCCGGCTGAAATTTAGCAGCCACCGCGGAGGCGCGTCTGTGATCCTTGTCGCAGACTTGCCTTCGCTGACCATGCGCCGGTATTCCTTCGGCCGCCGGTTTTTGAACTCCTCTTCGCTTTCCCGGCCGGTGAAAATCACCATATCCATGGGAAAGCTGTCGGGCCGAAGGTGCGTATTGACGAAATGGATGGAGAAGATGAAGAGGATGGCGAGCAGCCCTTCTTCGCTGTGGATCACCAGCACCGCGTTCAGCGCCCAGCCCGGCAGAAAGTGCGCGAAGAATGGGGCGAACCACATGGCATAACCGGAGAATCCGATGACGATCATCCCCCAGAAGACCGCCCAGTAATCGAACTTCTCCCAGTAGGCGTAGCGCTCAAACTTCGGCTTTTTCCCCAGACCGAGAAACCAGCGGAAGTGGCCGAAGAGATCCTTCACGTCCTTCCAGTTGGCCACCATCGAAGTCGGTCCCCAGAAGATCCCCTTCTCGCGGTTGAACAAGCCGCGGGCAAAATATCGTTCACGTGGATCAGGAATGCGAAGGTCAGCACCAGCGGCGAAGAATTTATGGAAGAAGAGAATCGCGCCAAAGCCGCCCACTAATTCTCGCGAAACGGATCGCCCAGATCGATCCGCTGAAACGCATCATCAGCCCGGTGGCTGCCAGCCCCAGAAACGTCGTGAACAGCACCGCATGCAAATATCGCTGCGCCAAGCGTGAAGCGAACAAAATACCGCTCCGGTGCGTGCGGCGATGCGGCGGGAATAGCAGTGGTCTCCGTTTGAATCGGGATGCCGCTTCCGCTGGTTCAGGCATGTTTCCCTCCATTTGCATCCCCGCCTTTTCCTCGAGCAAAATTCGATCGAACCAGCCACAGAACGGTGTGCATCAGGAAGAACGTCAGCACGCTGGCCAGCAGCAGGTTCATGAACAGCCGGATGTAATAGAGCGCCGGGTTCAGCCGGCGATTGCGCGCGTTGGCGTGCGGCTGGTACTGCACGAAGCTGGCGTTGGCGCCCGCATGGCAGCGACCGCAGGTAGTCACCAGATTGGCCGGCGCGATCGGCGAACGCGGGTCGACCCGGGCAGAATCTGGTGAGCGCCATGGCAATCCCAGCAGCGCGCCGTCTCCACGTAGCCACCCAGCAGACCCAGCTGCGAGTGAAAGGTGTCGCGGTAGGTGCTGAATTTGTCGCGGTGGCAGGATCCGCAGATCGGCGTCGACTGCATGCGGAAGTCCGATGACGTCGGCTCCACGATTCCGTGCGCGGTGTGGCAATCGGTGCAAACCGGCGCTGCGGTGTTCCCAGCGGCCACTGCCTTGCCGTGCACGCCATTCTGGTATTGCTCGTTGATGCCCACGTGGCAGGTTCCGCAGGTGGCGGAGATGTTGGTCCGATACGTCGAACTCTGCGGATTCGTGTGGCTCAGGATTTTGTGCGATCCATGGCAACTGGTGCAGTTTGCCGCCACCAGCAGGCCCTCCTTACCCAGCGCGAAGCCGTGAATCGAGTCGATATAGAGCGCGTAGACGTTAGGCAGGTGGTATTTCTTCGCCAGCGCCGGGTCGCCGTGGCACGAGCCGCAGGTTTTGGGGATATTCAGCGGGTAAACGGTGGATTTTGGATCCGTCTTTGTGACAATTTCGTGAGCGTTGCCATGGCAGCTTGTGCAGGGGTGGGTTTTCCATGGCGACCCATCCGCAACCGGCGTGCCCTCGACCGCGGAGTGAGCTTTCGCGTGGACGCTCCCCGCCAGGGCTGTCGCCTCGTCGGAGTGGCAAGTTTCGCACTGCACCTGCGCGGGATGATCCGGGTGGGGATAGTTGTGAATATCCTTGTGGCAGTCGCTGCATTTGAGAACGCCGTGAACACCGGCGTGGAATTTATTGGCGTCGACGCCGACGTTTTTGCCGTTGGCGTCCTGCATCGTGGTGTCGCTGTGGCAGGAAAGGCAGTCAACATCCGCGCGCAGCGGCCCCGCGGGAAAAACCAGAAACAGCGCTGACGCAAAAAGTGTCAGGCCGAGAGAAAACGTCTTCATTGCGAGCCCCCGTACTGCCTTCCTGCGGCGACTGGAAGAGGCAGTTTGGTTCCTGCCTCTTCCCTCGATCCACCGCACCGATACGCTTTCGCCTCGATCCTCACTTTTGCAGCGTGCGGATGTAGGCGACCACGTCCTTGATCTGCGCATCGGTGAGCTTGCCCGCATACGCAGGCATTTTGCCTTTGCCGCTCTTCGTGGTTGCGATCAGGTCGGCGTCAGAAGCTTTCACCGCCGCCGGATCCTTGAACGACGGAGTCTTCATGGCCTTTCCGGCCGGCGTCGACGCTGTGCCATCCGGTCCATGGCACATCGCGCACTTGGCTTTGTAGGTGTCAGCGCCGGCGCTCTGCGCAAAGGCAGGCGCCGCAATGGAAGCGGCGAGCAGGATCATGGCCGCGGTTCTGATGCGATGGTTCATGCAATGCTCCTTCATGTGTGGTTTGGTCCCAACTCCTTCCCGTTGATATCGCGCGGGACTGAGGGCGGTCTGTGATATTTGCCACAGACACGGACCCTCGGAATCTTACCGCCGGCAGACCGGCCACGCTGAGGAGTGCGGCTCATCGTTCGCCTTCCGAAGGATTTGGGCCTGCGGATGTGTTGTTACTCTGATCCGGAGCATCCTCCTCGCTCATCTCGCGCACTTCGTGTTCCGGCCCCCGCCCGGTCAGGAAAGTCCACTTCACCGGGTAAATCTCAGGGTCAAAGATCACCGCATAGAAGTGCCAGATCAGGATGGCCAGCGTCGCGAGGATCGCCTCGTAGAAGTGGATCGCGGTGCTGACGTCGAGAATCGTCGCCGGATGCGGCAGGTGAGCCAGGATCCAGTCGTTCAGCCAGAGTAGAACCCCGGTGATCGCCATGACCGCAGTGCCCCACACCAATGCCCAGTATTCGGCCTTTTCGGCGTAGTTGAAGCGGCGATAGCGGGGCAGCTGTTCGCGGCGGCCCAGGTTGTATTCGACGGTTTCAATCGCCTCTTTCGCGTCGCGCAGGTCCGGCATCATGTCCTTGAGCCATCGCCGGCCGCTCTTCTTCATGGAGAGATAAACCATGTGGTAGACCGATGCACCGATCAGCACTACACCGGCGATGCGGTGGACCCAGCCGCGGATGGGCAGGTGATGCTCCCAGCGAACCATGGGAGCGGCCCAGAACGAATGAGGGTACTTGAGCGCGAACCCGGTGATCACCAGCACGATGAAGCTGACCACCAGCAGACCGTGTTGCCAGCGCTCGCTCCGCGTCAGGCGAATCTGCCCCGGCTTCTGGCGATAGTGCGCCAAAGCAGCGCGCGCCTTGCGCCGCAGATCGATCAGGTTGTGCAGCAACATGAACCCAAGCGTGACCGGAATGACGATGAGATAGAAGATCTTGACGAATGCGAGAATCTTTCCGCCCCGCGTAGCTTTTGACAGGGAATGAACGGGGCCGATGGCGAAACGCTGGCCAGCATCGGTATGGCACTGACCGCAGGTCTTGCTCAGGTTGGCTTTGTTGACCGTAGAACGCGGATCGCTGGACGGGTAAATGTTGTGGACGCCGTGGCAGCTGGCGCAATTGGCCACGGTTTGCCGGCCTTCATGTGCAGCCAGTCCGTGGTAGCTGTCTTCATAGGTAGGCACGCGATCCTGCGGCATCGCGAAGCCAGCCATCAGCTGTGTGTCGGCGTGGCACCGCGAGCACGCCTCCTGCGAAACATTGGCCATGTACACCGGCGATCCAGGATCTCCCGGCGCCAGGATGCGATGCTCGCTGTGGCAGTCGGTGCAGGTAGCTGCCTGCAGCACACCCTTCGCCACCGCCTGCCCGTGAATGCTCTGCGAATAGGCTTGGAAAATCGCGGTGTGGCATTGGCCGCAGGTGGCGGCCACATTTTGCTTCCAGATCTTTGAGTGCGGATCGGAGACGGGCAGGATATCGTGCGTGCCGTGGCAATCGTTGCAGGAGGCGGCGTTGTTGTTGCCGTGCAGCAAGGCGCGTCCGTGCACACTCTGCCGATACGCCTCTACCGGTCGCACTTCGGTGAACATGTACTTCGCCGCCAACTGCGGGTTCGAGTGGCAGGAGCCGCAGGTATCAGGCAGATGCTGCTTGCTGACCGGCGACGCCGGATCGGTAGAAGGCAGCGCCGCATGCGCCGAGCCGTGGCAACTCCGGCAGGTGGGCACATCGGCGTTGCCGTGGTCGCGTGCGCGTCCGTGAATGCTGGCGCTGTACTGTTCCACCTCGGTGGCATGGCAGGTGGCGCAGAACTGTATCCCCGCAACTTTCTCGACGTTGTTCTTGCCGTGGCATGTGATGCAGGTTTGCGGGTCGTTGGGATTGCCCAAAGCCGCGTGCGCGCCCGCCGCCATCTCCTTGGCCGCATCGGCGTGGCAGGTAATGCAGGAGGCCGAAGCGGTTTTCGCGTTGTGCGTTTGTGCCGACGCCCCGGCATGGCAATCGACGCAGCCAAAATTCGCGTGTGGCCCCTTCATATGACCGGAGCCGACCGTAATGTCTTTGCCCTGCGAATTCTTCAGTCCGGTTGACGGCCCGTGGCAAAGCAGACAGTCAGAAGCCTGCTGCCCGAATGTATGAGGAGTGAGAAAGACAAGCGAGAGAAAAAGCAAGACGCCGCAGCACCCAATCAGGTTTTGGCGAGCCCGGACAGCTTCAGAACTTCGTTCCGCAGGCAGTTCCCCCGCCCTGGTCCCCATGCTGCTTCGATTCCGACTCCACTGGAAGTTGCTGGGATCTCCCGGTGGAATCTCCGTACCCGCGCGCATCCGCGCAAAGGCCCGGCACTTCAGGGCAGGGTCCGAATCCGAACTTGCGGCCCCGCTCTCGTTCGAATCCTGACTACTTCTGCAGGGTGCGGATGTAGGTGACCACGTCCTGAATCTGGGCGTCGGTCAGCTTGCCCGCGTACCCCTGCATCTTGCCCACACCATCTTTGGTCTGTTTCAACAGCTCGGCGTCGGTCTCCTTCACATCTTCAGGAGACTTCAGCGAGCGCAGCTTCATGCTTTTCCCAACCGGTGTGTTACCCATGCCGTCAGCGCCGTGACACATCGCGCACTTCGCCTTATAAGTGGCCTCGCCTGTCTGTTGAGCAGGAGCGGAACCGGCAAGAGAAAGACTCAGAAGTCCGAGGATCGCAATACCAGCGTTCACTTTCACAGCTCACCCCTTACGTGCGACGGCCGGGACGGATCCCGGCCATCGTTCGACTTTCACTCAGAATTCGTAGCGGAATCCGAGAGTCAGGTTGTTGGCCCGGAAGGTCCGTGGAGCGGTTTCCCCCGATGACGGCAGAGTCAGGCCCGTTTGCAGGCCCGCCAGAGCGGGAGCGTTGCACCATGACACGCTGGCCGGAGTCGATGGCGTTGGGTTGGACGTGGAGCAGTAGTACGCGCCCGAGGGTCCGCCTTCGCCGTAGCCGTAGTGCTGGTATTCCATCTTCCAGATCCATCCTGGCCGAACCGTCCATGCCACCTTCGCAAAGGGCGACTGGTACCTGGAGACCAGTGAACCCGCGACGTCGCGCGGATCGTTATAGAACCGGCTGCCGTTGACTTCGTTGATGCGGTAGCCCACATCCCACTTAACCGATTCTGTGGGAGCAAACCGCACTGCCGCAGACCCGGAGTTCGTAGGAGCATCGATGAAATCCTTCACTGGCCCGACCTCGTAGTACGTGGCTCCTCTGACCGTCGCGCCCGGGCATGCCGTACCGCTGGGAGTCATTGCGCCAGCCTGCGTCGCGCTGGCAGCCGCGTCATAGCAGATGTTGGTGGCCGTGTACACATCGCTGAACGAATAGTTCAGGTCGAGTCCGTAGTGCTCGTTCGGATTCACCTGCGCCCCAATGCTGGCGATGCGGCTGTGAGCAACGTGATCGAGTGGACCGGCGTAGGCAACATCCTTTGCCGCAACCGCGCTCTGGTTGTTGTTCGTGTTGTCATGCAACTCCATGTCGTTATAGGCGCCGGAGATGGTCGCCCAGGACTTCGCGCGGTATAGGGTGTGCACTCTGTAATGCTGTAACTGCCGCGGCGCGACAGGAGTGAACACGTTGTCGGCGTAGAGCATCTCGGCGCTGCCGTTGATGTCCCAGTCTTTGGTGGGACGCAGAGCGGCGTTGAAGATCCCGCCGTTTTCGTTGATCGTGACCGTTCCGCTATACACTGCACCCACCGCAAGCGGAGTGGTGTGGAACATACCCTCCGCAATGGTGTGCGTTTGGTAGCGATACGTAAGTGACAACGTTGCGCGCGACCAGCCATCCCACGTCGCGGTCGCATTGTTGGTTATAAACTTCTGGCCCAGATAGCCAGCCAGAGGCACTCCAACCGTCGGGCTGCCTTCGAATGTAGAGGCGCCAGCGGCCGCATTCGTCGCGGTCAACCCACCTGCATAATTGATCGTTTCATTGCCGGCGGTCGCCGGGGTCGCCAACGTGGTCACGTTCGTAATGCTGGCCGTTCCCGGCTGGTGCTCTGTGGAGTAATCCACCTGATCGGAGACACTGAATTTCTGCGTGGCCTGCCAGACGATGCCATAGTCGGCCGCGACTACCGCTCTCTTCGCCGACGCGTCACCGTTGTAAGTAAGCGAGCGAGTCGTCTTGGTCAACCCCTGGAAGTTCTCGTAGTAGTCGGGCAGGTTCATCTTCCCGTTGGTATAGCGAGCGTCGCCATTCATCGAGACGTTCTTCAGGCTTGAGCTTTGCAGGCGGAAGATCTCCGTCGGAAAGATGAACCGCGTCGGCTGGGAGCGGAAATAGCTCCTGATAACCGCGCAGGCAGGATTAATAACCGGCAGCCCTCCCGGGGGCGCCGGGGAGAGCACAGGAGTGGTGCCAACACTGTTTGCATTGCAGGCGCTCGTGCCGGAATAGGGTGTCAGACTGTCGTAGTCCACCAACAGTGCTACCGGAGTTCCGTCCGGCTCCTGCACGTTGTAATAGGCGGGGTCCATCATGAAATAAGAGTCCGCCTTATAGTGGTCAATCTGCTCTTCGAGGGTCAGCCTCGTCTCGGGCAAAACCTTCCAGTCGACGCCCGCGAGAAAGTCGTCGGTGCCGTTGCGCTGATACTCCTCGAGCAGCACGTCGTAGGCGCTGGCCACCTGATAACCGCTGGGCGTAAGGCTCGGACCCTCGAACGTGTTGTGCGAGTATCCGGCCCGAATCGTCACTCTGGACAACGGAAACAGCGTCAGGTTGGTATCCGTCATCCGCCGCACCGAGTCGTTCAGGAACGGAGAGTCGAGAACCTGTGAATACGGGATCGAGCCGGTGGGCGCACTTGTCGGACCGATCGGGATCGTCTGTCCTGACGGAATATTTGGATTGCCCAGCAGGTCATAATCGAAGTACTGGCGGTCGCGACGGAACAGCCCCGAAAACTGGTAGAGGTTGCCCTTGTAGAAATCCATCTTTGCAAAACTGTACGGATCGCCGCCAAATCCGCTGCCCACCGCCGTCAGGTTGTCGAACAGCGTGTTCTTCGCGCCCGGCAGCGCGCGCATGTCGAAGGTCTCACCGAATACGCGCGGTCCCGACTGCTCGTTCACCAGGGTGTCATACATCGCACCGCTGCCGTTGACCGTGGAGATCCGTCCGCCCACATTGACAGTCTCGTGGACCGTGTATCCCTTTGGCGCCGTGGGCGGCTGCACTTCGGGGGTCGGCGTTTGCGCCACCGCCACGCTCGTCACCGCCGCAAGAAGGGCGATTCCGATACCGCCGGCGACCCGCCGCCTCGTTGCGGGATTAAGAAGCCAGGAAAACCAGCAAATCTTCTTCATAGGAAGCCTCACTTAAGAAACGTCGAACGTATCGAACCCTCCTGGACCGCGCCCTCCGATGTGCCGGAAAGCAGCGGTCCAGCCGCGCACCTTACCTCAGGAATGCCTGGTTGATGTTGGAGCCGTGAATATACGTGTGGCAGCTTGTACAAGGCGCAATCTCCGCCGATGCGTTCGCCATCCCGTGAACCGTGCCGGCCGAAACCGGGCTGTGGCACTGGTTGCACAGCGTGTTGATCGTCGGCATATTCAGCAGCCGCGCATTCTGCGAACCATGCGGCGTGTGGCAGCCCGTGCAGCCTTCTGCCTTCACCGCGGCGTGCTCAAACACAAACGGCCCACGCGTCTCCGCATGGCACTTGGTGCAGATCCGGTTCTGGTCCACCGTGGACCTCAGGTTGTTCGGCCCGAACGTCCCATGCACATCGTGGCAGTCGCTGCAGCTCACCGCACCCTCATTCACCGGGTGATGGAACGGCATATCGAACGCCGCCTTCTGGTCGCTGTGGCACTGGAAGCAAAGCTTCGGCTGTTCGGCCTTCAGCAAGTGCTCCGGCGCTTCCGCGTCGTGCACGCTGTGGCAGCTGAGGCAGCTCACGTTGGCTTTCGCATGTGGCGAGCGCTCGAAATTCGGGTGCGCGCCGCCATGGCAGCCCAGGCACGTCTCGTCAATCTGCTTCGTGTTCAGCTGAGTGAACCGGCGAATCTTCGTAACGTCTCCGCCGCCTTCAACGTGGGCCTTACCGGGCCCATGGCAGCTTTCGCACGTGACGCCTTTGCCGGCATGTTCGAGCGCCAGACGGGTATGAGGATTGCTCGTATCGGTAAATTTTTTCACCACATCGGCGTGACAAGTGGCGCAGGTCTCCTGACCGACAAAATCTGTCGAATCTGCCGCCGCCTTCGGTTGGGAAACCGCCACCTGCTGCCCTGTTCCGGCAGCCAGCGCCAGCCTGTTTCCTGCGAATCCGGTCAGCAGCAGAAGACACGCGATGCTGGTAAGAATTCGACGCATGCGTATTCACCTCGCACCAGCGAGCGAGGGTTTTGGTGCAGCCGAACGACCCCTGGCTCACTGAAATTACAGCTCATGTTCTCGTGGAGAATATCGGTGTCCCGGAACAGGGCACAGTGATGCAAATCACAGATGGGCATTACTTTGGGTGCAGTGACCTGTGTCACAGGCCTTTCCGGGGGCAACAAAAATGGTGCAATTGCTGCCTCGCCCAAGCCTCGCTCGGCTAAGCATCCTTAAGTCCCGCAAAATGCGTCGCCGGATGCGTTGCATCACATCCGGAATCCCGAGAATTGCCCAGCAACGGCTGCGCCGCGAACCTCAGCAGCCACGTTACCTTGGTTTGGTGGTGGGATAAATTGTGCCTTTCGCCGGCACAATTTCCTCAGATCCCGGCTGAGATCCTGGGCAGCTCACGGCCTCGAAGCCGGAGCCGCTGCCTGCGGTCCAGAGGATTTTTGTTTGGCGTTCCTCCGTTTTTCCAGCCACGCTCGCCATGCGTCCACCCCTTTGCCCGTCGCGCAGGAGACTTCCAGAATCTCGATCTCCGGATTCACCTGCCGCGCATTCAACTTCGCCGCTTCCATATCGAATGGCACATACGGCAGCAGATCCACCTTGGTAAGGATCAGCAAAGACGACTTCAGGAACATCGACGGATACTTCAGCGGCTTGTCTTCCCCCTCGGTCACGCTCAGCAGCACAATCTTCGCCTCTTCACCCAGGTCGTAGCTCGACGGGCAAACCAGATTGCCGACATTCTCAATCAGCAGCACGTCGATGGACTCCAGCGGCCACGCTGCGAGCGCGCGCTCGATCATCTTCCCGTCCAGGTGGCAAACGCCCGCCGTCACGATCTGCTGCACCGGAAATCCATAACGTGCCAGCCGCCGCGCGTCGTTCTCCGTTTGCAGGTCGCCGGTCAGAACCGCGACCCTCTCGCCGGGCGTGAAGCCGGCGAGCGTGCCTTCCAGCAACGTCGTCTTGCCCGACCCCGGCGAACTGACGAAGTTCAGGCACAGGATTCCGTGCTCCGCGAAGCGCTCGCGCAGCTCGAGGGCGATCCTCTGGTTTTCGTTCAGGACTTTCTGCTCAACGCGAACGACGGTCACGATTCCTCCACTTCCACAAATGCAATGTCCAGCTGATCGCCGCTCACGAAGCTGGTTTTTGCGCTGGAACAGCGCGGGCAGGGAGCGTCGGTAAAAGGCGCGGTTACTGGCGAAGTGAACTCGTGCCCACAGTCGTCGCAGCGATTCACGCGCGGGCACCGTTCGGTGGTGAAAACAACATCCTCATCCTCGGTTTCTGCGGTCAGGCATTCGAAGGCGAAGCGAAGCGCGTCGACGTCCACGCCCGACAGCACCCCGATCCTCACTCCGATCCCAATCAGTTTTTGCCCGGGATGGCGTTCCATCTCCTCGTGGCTGGCCTCGAGAATCGAATTGGCGATGCCCACCTCGTGCATCGGCAGGTTCTCCCCAGAGCCATGCGTTCGCCTTCAATTGTTTCACCAGTGCTGCCCAGCCGGCGAGTCCCCGCTCTCGATCGCAGGCGCGATCTCCGCCCTGCTACCAGTACCAGGCTTCCTCAGCAGCGGCGGCCATTTGCAGGATCTCCCCTTCAAGCGGCGCGTAATCTTCCGCGATCTCGTCCATCCACCGCCTCACCTGCCCGATCGCGCTCTCCACCAGCGTCACCAGGGCCGACGCCACCGTAGGAGTCAGCTCGGTGCCCCAGTCGATCTTTTCCGGCTGCACACCGAGCACAACGATTTCCGCCGGAGCATTCTCCACCAGCCGCAGCGCCCCCACCAGATCCGAGAATCCCAGCAGGTGCACGCTCTTCGCAATCGGCAGACGCTCGATTTCATTTCCGCTGTAGCGCAGCAGCATTCCTGGCCGCACGCCTGCGTCGATGGCATCGAGCGCCAGCAGATGCGTAACGCCTTCCAGTGGATACAACAGGTCCAGCCCCAGCGTTCCACCCTCGATCAGCGGTACCGCCTGCGGAAACCGAGAATCGGCGCGCAACCGTTGCAGCGCCAGCATGCCCACCGCGTCGTCGGTGCGCATCAGGTTGCCAAGGCCCAGAACGGCGATGCGGGGCGTAGTCATCGATCCCATTCCCGGTTGCGATGGATTTTGCGCTTGCTGAAGAGTTCCCGAGGCTCCACGCTGGCGATCTTCATTTCCTCGTCGATGGTCTGGTCATCCACAAATTTGTAACCGCTGAAGATGCTTTCCATTTCCCCGTTGCGCTCCGTCATGGCCACCAGCACCGCGCTGTAGACGTGGTGAATGAAGAAGGCCATGAGGAAGAAGAGGAAGAAGAAGTGGATGAAGCGGATCCACTGAATGTCGATGATGCGGGGAATCCACCCCACAAAGAAGCGCAGCGTCGGCGAGCCTTCGACTGTGGCAAACAGAACCAGACCGGACAGGCATTCGCAGGCAATCAGAAAGTAAACGACGATGTAGGTCAGCCCGGCCAGCGTGTTGTGCCCAATCTGCTCAAAGGGTTTGCGCTGCTGAAAGCTGTAGTAGCGCACCATGGCCTTCAGGCTGCGCCACTGGCGCTGTGTGAGCGGGAGGAACTGTCGCCAGCGCGCCCAGTGATTCCCTGAGAAAAACCAGTAAATACGCACGATCATGGCGCCGATGAGCTCGAAGCCGGCCAGCTCGTGGATGAAACGCACCGTTCCCATCGTCCATTGGCGCGGGCCAGGGAAGATGAGGAAGGGGTGGTTCATGTAGAGGCCAGTCCAGGTGAGGACGGTGACAGCGGCCACAATGCCCCAGTGGGCCAGGCGGACGGGCAGTTCCCACACGTAAACGGGGACGAGATGCTCCTCGTCGGCGGCCGCGTGCTTCTTCTGAGGCGCGGCAGGACGAACGAGAGTGGCCATCACAGGCCTCCGTTCGCCGCCGACAGTTCCCGAGCCGCGGGAACGGGAGGAAGCGA
The DNA here is from genome assembly GCA_963788905.1 of uncultured Acidobacteriaceae bacterium. GTDB lineage: Bacteria > Acidobacteriota > Terriglobia > Terriglobales > Acidobacteriaceae > Palsa-343. The sequence goes on along the minus strand of CAWBIO010000002.1, from coordinate 1,669,451 downwards.
CATGGATCCCTCCGGTTCCTGCACAGCCACGATTTCGCGGCCATAGCTGCGGCCCTTCCCGTCGACCACATGCACAGCGCACGCCAGGCATGGGTCAAAAGAGTGAACGGTGCGAAGCACTTCCAGCGGCCGTTCAGGATCGGCGATCGGCGTATTCAGCAGCGCCGCTTCATACGCGCCCCGCTGCCCATGCGCATCGCGCGGTCCCGCATTCCACGTGGAGGGAACAATGGCCTGGTAGTTGACGATCTTCTTATTCTCGATCTCCACCCAGTGGCCCAGCGATCCCCGCGGCGCTTCCTCAAGTCCGAATCCCGCGCACGACTTCGGCCAGGTATCCGGATCCCACTTGTCGCCGTTGTGGATGCGCACGTCGCCATGCGCCATGTTGTCGTCCAGCTGCGCGATCCACTCCGGCAGCTTCTGGACAACGATGTCCGTCTCGATTGCCCGAGCCGCAATCCTGCCCAGCGTCGAGAACAGAGCCGTCGGCGGTGCGTTGAACTTTGCCAGAACCCCGTCCACGATCTTCTTCGTCGTCGCGTCGCCGGAGGCATACGCAATCAGAGTGCGCGCCAGCGGCCCCACTTCCATCGGCTTGTCGTCGTAACGCGGCGACTTCAGCCACGAGTACTTGGCGTTGGTGTCCAGCACCAGGAACGGTGGCTGCGGCCCGGAATACTTCGGGTTCGTCTCGCCCTCTGCCGGCCGCCGGCTCGCCTGATCGCCCACCGAGTAGTCGTACCAGGAGTGCGTCACGTATTCGGCCACCTTGCCGGGATCGACGGGATGCACTTTAGCCAGGTCGCGACCGTACAGCACGCCTCGCGGGAAGAAGAACCCCGCCGGGTCGTTGATGCTGCCCGAAGGCAGATCGCCGTAGGCCATGAAGTTGCCCAAACCCTCCCCGTAGCCAAACCACTCCTTGTAGAACCCGGCGACGGCCAGAACGTCCGGAACGTACACCTGCTGCACAAAGGTTTTGGCGCGAGCCGCAAGCTCGGTGAAGAGCGTAATGCGCTCCGGATTAATCACCGCTTCCGGCTCGTTGCCATCGATTGCGGTCGTCATCCCACCCACCAGATACGTCTGCAGGTGTGGATTTTTACCGCCCAGGACCGCGTGGATGCGAATAAAATCCCGCTGCATATCAAGCGCTTCGATGTAATGCGCGACAGCGAGCAGGTTCGCTTCCGGCGGCAGTTGGTAAGCAGGGTGTCCCCAGTCACCGCTGCTAAAGAGGCTCAACTGCCGGCTGGCAACCAGCGCCTTGACGCGGTCCTGGACTCCCTTAAAATACGTAGCGCTCGATTTAGGCCATTCCGATATCGACTGCGCCAGTTGCGAAGTCTTTGCCGGATCGGCCTTCAAGGCAAGGGTCACATCGACCCAGTCGAGCGCATGAAGGTGATAGAAGTGAATGACGTGATCCTGGACGATTTGCGCGCCGGCGATGATGTTCCTCACCAGGCGTGCGTTGTCGGGAATTTCAATGCCCAGAGCGTTCTCGACGGCGCGGACTGACGCCAGCGCATGCACCGTCGTGCAAACGCCGCAGATCCGCTGCGCCCAGATCCACGCCTCGCGCGGATCGCGTCCGCGCAGAATCAGCTCGATGCCGCGGAACATCGTGCCGGAGCTCCACGCGTCGGTGACGCGGCCTCCGTTGACCTCCGTCTCAATGCGAAGGTGGCCTTCGATGCGGGTTACTGGATCAATGACGACGCGTGCCATCTTAGTTCACCTCCGTCGTCTGTTTTTCCCCAGCCGCTTCTTTGTCCGGGGGCACTCCGTTGCCATTGGGGTGGAAGTGATCCCGCACCACGTGTCCCACTGCGTGCGCCGCTGTCGCCGCCGCAACGCCGGCCACCACCGTCCAGCCAATCTCCGCAGCCGTCACATCCACGCCGAACCCGGCCGGCCGTGGCAGCCGCTCGTAAAAGGGCGACTTCGTATCCCAGAAATGCGATGAGGCGCAGGCGATGCAGCCGTGACCGGACTTCACCGGCCAGCTGGTCCCATCGTTGTAGCGGACCGTCGGGCAGTTATAGTTCGCCTCCGGCCCCTTGCAGCCCATCTTGAAAAGACACCAGCCCTTGCGATGCCCCTCATCGCCCCACGCCTCCACGTAGCGCCCCGCATCGTAGTGCGCGCGCCGTTCGCACTGGTCGTGGATCAGCTGCCCATAGGCAAACAGAGGCCGGTTGTAGCCATCCATCGCTGGCATTTCGCCAAACGTCAGGTAGTGCACCAGCACTGCCGCCGTATTCGTCGGATTGTGCGGGCAGCCAGGCAAATTCACGACTTTAATTCCCGGAACCGCCTCCTCGAGCCCCATCGCTCCAGTGGGGTTCGGATTCGCCTTCGGCAAGCCGCCATCCCAAGCGCACGATCCGACGGCGATACTCGCCGCCGCCCCACTGCAAACCTCGCGCGCGATGTCCAGCGCCGTTCTCCCGCCAATCGTGCAGTACACTCCGTCGTCGCCTGCGGGGATCGAGCCCTCGACCACCACCAGATATTTGCCCTTTTCCTCGTCCACCACCCGCCGCAGCGCCGCTTCCGCATGCTTGCCGTAACCGGCCATGATCGTCTCGTGGTACTCCAGCGAAAGCGTCTCGAGAACAATCTCTTCAACGGTCGGATGAGTCGATCGCAGAAGCGCTTCCGTATTCCCCGCGCAATCCTGAAATTCCAGCCAGACCAGGGTGGGTTTGCGTTTTTGTCCGAGCGCCGTGGCGATCGTCTGCGTGTAGCCTTTCGGCAGCGCCAGCGTTGCGGCCATCGTGCCGCAAAACTGCATAAACCGCCGGCGCGAGACGCCGCGCTCCCGACATATCTCCAGTACCGATTCTGCTCTTTCCATTTCCTGGTGCTCCTGTCCGCTATTCGGGGTCCTGGGGTATTGCAGACAGACCGTATCTCTGGGGAAAAACGCTTGTATGTGATTCCCATCACCGAGCAGGACGTATCACGTTCCTTTCGGCTTCAGCCATTAAGCAACACAGCCCTTCATTTCGCGCGTGACCACCATCACAGGCGCTTGTGCCCGAAGTCACAGCCACATAGATAAGGTGGCGGGAGACTCTCGCAGGGAGGTTTTCCAACATGAAAACCCTCGACGAAACCATCTCCAAAAACCGCAGTTTCGTGGTTCCTGACAAGATCCTCGTCGCCACCGACCTTTCCGACTCCGAGTACCTCATTCCCCATGCCGTCGCCCAGGCGCGCGCCTGCGGCAGTTCGCTCACGCTGGTGCATGTCATCCCGCCGGGCCAGGCCGTTCCCCTCGACGCCAGCGCCATTCCCTACCTCGATGTGGCTGAAATGAAACAGGAAGCGGAACAGACCTTGAAGCGCGTTGCTGCCCAGGCTGAGGCCTCCGGGATCCCCTGCGAGATCGTGGTGACCGAAGGGAATCCCCGCGAGCGCATTGTGGCCGTCGCCCAGGAAATCAAAGCCGGACGCCTCCTCGCCGGAACCCATGGCCGCCGCCATCTCAAGAAGTTCCTGCTTGGCTCAGTCGCCCATGAAATCCTGCGCTCGGCCGAAATTCCGGTTTGCACCATCGGCCCGCATGCCCATGAAGCCTCTTCCTTCGGCGCACCCCGCAAGATCCTGCATCCGGTTTCGCTCTGCGCCGGCTACGAGGAAAGCGCGCGCATGGCCATCGAAATGGCGCAGTTCTACCGCGCTGACATTACCCTGCTCCACGTGCTCGCCCGCAACGTGCAGAACCAGCCCGACTCCGATCGCGTCGTCGAATGGACCAAATCGGAAATGCGCCGCATCGTCCCTGACGAAGCGCCGCTGTGGAGCAAGATTACCGTTCAGGTCGAGATTGGTGATGTGGTCGACGAAGTGCTCAGCGTCGCGAGCGAAATCAACGCCGACCTCATCGTGCTCGGCGTTAACCGCGATGCGTCCTTCTGGCCCATTCGCGGTGACGATACGGTGTACAGCATCATCGCCCAGGCCAAATCGCCGGTGCTCAGCATTCGCCATCCGCCGGGGACCGGCGTTCAGTAGCGCCGCACGGAGCGCCGAGGTTGCCGAACCAGAGTCAGAGAGCCGCACCGGAGTCGAAGAGCCGGACCTGAGTCGGAGAGTCCCACCGGAGTCAGAGATTTGTCTCCCTGCTTCTAAAAACTCCTGACCCTAAATTTTGGCCGAGCGGCCAGGTTCACCCCACAGCAAGAAGCGAACTCCTTTGCTGCTCGGCCTTCAATCCAATTCACTCTCTGCCTCACCCCGAAGTCACCAGCGTCGCCCCGTTTTGGCACTTTCCCGATTCGGGCCTGCACCGCACCTCTAGCCCGCAGTCTCTTTTCAACCGCGCGACCTGCCCCGCACGCCGATCACCGACAGCATCCGCCCCGTGAATCCCTGCTCCGCCCGATACGAAAAGTAGCGGTTGTTCTGGCACTGCGTGCAGTCACCCACCACCGCAATCGCCTCCGCCCGCAGCCCTGCATCCACCAGCTGCCGCCGGTTCGCCTCCATCAGATTCAGGTGCAGCTGCGGACCCACGTTGCCGTGGCCCGGCGGCTTGGCCGACAGGAACAGCATCGGATACTTCCTCCGCACCGGATCGGAATCCGACACCTCATGGAACAGATCCTCCCCATAGCTGAACTGCGAGACAAATTCGCCCCGCACCTCTTCGCCCACCGCGTAGCAGCACGCCGCGATTCCGGGCCCAATCGCCGCCACCAGATCTTCCGGCCTGCTGCCGAACGCCGCCCGCATCTTTCCCACGCCGCTCTCGGCGATTCGCCGCACCGTTCCGCGCCACCCAGCGTGGAAGGCCGCCACCACCTTCTTCTTCACATCGGCCACCAGCACCGGAATGCAGTCCGCCGTCTGGATCGCCAGCAGAATCCCCGGCTCCGCCGTCATCATCCCGTCGCCCTTGCACGGGGACTCCGCGTCCAGGGACTCCGCGTCCAGCGATACGCTGGAGTCGTGCGCGGTCGGATACTGTACACCCACGCGCAGCACTTGAGACGAATGAATCTGCTTCAGCGTCACCAGCCGCATTTCTGGCGCACCGAGCGCACGCAGAAACCGCCGCCGATTCTCCTCGACGTTCTCCCGCTCATCCGACGCCGTGAATCCCAGATTCAGTTCCCCGGCCCGCTGCGCCGGCCGATAAGCCGTCGTCACGCCGCCCGTGCGCGTGCTGAATCCGTGCACCAGCCACGGCCAGGCTTTCCACCCCGGCACGCGGACGATTTCCACGCGCGACTTCACCACGCGCCGCTGCGCCTGCGGCTGGAAGTTTGCTTGCGCTTGGGTTTCGGCCTGAACCGCCGCTTTCTTCGCCGCCCGTTCCTGCCGGCTCGTTCGCGGCGAGCGCCGCGCCGGTCCGATCCCCGCCTTCCGCAGCGAGCGCTCGACCGCCTTCATTTTCTTCTCATCGGTAAGAGACCTCGGCATCGCAGGCTCAATTTTATCTGCGATGCCGTGAGCATCCCGCCGCACCGCCACGCCCGGATATTCTCCGCGCCCGCGCCCACGCCCTTACACTGGTCCACACACCGCATTTCTCCGGGAGCGTAACCCATGGAAATCAAACGAGCCGGTTCTCAACCCTCCAGCTAAAGGACCCGCCGACTGGTTCACAGGCACCGTGCGCATCGATCCGCTCTTCCAGGCGCCTGACCCCGCGCTGGTGCAGGCGGCCAGCGTCACCTTCGAGCCCGGCGCGCGCACTGCCTGGCACACGCATCCGCTCGGGCAAACCCTCATCGTCACCGCTGGCTGCGGATGGTCGCAGCGCGCGGGCGGCCCGGTCGAGGAGATTCGCCCCGGCGACGTGGTCTGGTTCGCGCCCGGCGAGAAGCACTGGCACGGCGCCGCTCCAACCACCGCCATGACTCACATCGCCGTCCAGGAACGCCTCGACGGCAAAGTGGTCGACTGGATGGAGCACGTGACCGACGACCAATATAAGAAGGTGTAAGCCTTCCGCCCAGGAGCGAAGCCCCGATGAGCAAGAACCGGCTCGAAGCCTTCAGTGACGGCGTCTTTGCCGTCATCATCACCATCATGGTGCTGGAGATGAAGGTGCCCGCTCAAACCAACTTCGCCGCCCTGCGCACCGCGCTGCCCGGTTTCCTCAGCTACGCCCTCAGCTTCATCTACATCGGCATCTACTGGACCAATCACCACCATCTGCTGCACGCCGCGAAGAGCATCAATGGCGGAATCCTGTGGGCGAACCTGCATCTTCTTTTCTGGCTCTCGCTCGCGCCCTTCGCCACCGCCTGGCTGGGAGAAAACTTCCACGCGCCCGAGCCAGTCGCGCTCTACGGGGTGGTGCTGCTTCTCTCCGGCGTCGCCTACTACATCCTCACCCGTTGCCTGATCCACCACGAGGGCCAAGATTCCACGCTGGCGCGTTCGATCGGCAGCGACCGCAAGGGCCTCATCAGCCTCCTCGCCTACGCCATCGCCATTTCCCTGGCATTTGTTCGGCCCGCGGTTGCCTCCTCCTTCTATGTCCTCGTCGCCATCATGTGGCTCATCCCCGACCCGAGGATCGAGAAGCACCTGCACAGCTCGGGAACCGACGACCCGCATCAGAAGTGACCCTCGGAGCTCTTTGGCAGCGAAGAGGGCGCTCTCGACCACCCCCCCCCCCACCCCCTCCCCCCTGAGGCCTCTTGCAAGTAATTCATTCCGCAGGGAAAGCTCGGTACTATAAGTCGGGTATTACCCTCCTTTGTCCCGCTATCCGGAACTAAGTGTATTTTGCGGCAGCATTACCGACAAAGGAAAAGCTCTGTTCGGGCCGGATGGGAACCGGGCGGACAGAGCTTGACTTGCGTTCAGACTAGGAGTTTTCCGGGGTTAACTCAAGCAAATTCGAAGGGCGGCCCGTTACGAAGGTCATTGCACAACCGCTTTGGACTGAACACGCTTATGGATGCACACCCTCGATCCGCACTGTTTTGGTTTCTTTGGGTGGAGGAACTGGTACGGCGTGGAAGACGTGGGTCTCGGACGGCATGCGAATTTTGCTCGCGGCTTCAAGGTATACGTCGCAGCCAGCCCAGGGCGAGCAGGCGATGCGTGCCTCGCGGAGCAACACCGCCTTCGAGCCAGCGGGCAGTTGAGGCGCAAACGCATGCGCCTGCAGCAGAGGGACGAGGCTGGAGAAAGTCCTGTCGCCGCTGAGGAACGAAGCTTTCATGGGCTTGCCCGCTTCGAAGGAGAGCACGAACCATCCGTCTCCGGTGAGTTGGGTTGAATGCACGAACTGGTGAATCTCACTGGCGCGGTCGAGTTCCTCCTGCAGGCTCCCGGAATAAGCGCCGTGATTCAGCGGCGTAGCGGTTAGTTCTTTTCCGCTAACCCGCCGGTAGGCATCTGCGATGCGCTGGCGCATGTCGTAGACCTGTGGCGCGACACTGCTGAAGATGGCCTGGGCGTCGCTGATGGACGCCAGCTCGTACTGATGAGCGGCTGCAGCCTTTTCTCCTCTGGCTTCCAGCACGCGACCCAGCAGATATCCGCTGACCAGGTCGGGGTTCAGCCGCCAGGCCGCGCGCAGGTAGTTTTCGGCAGAGGTGAGATCGTTGGTAGCCAGTGCGCTCCAGCCCCGAAGGCCCCAGGCGGCGGCGAGCGCCGCGGACCAGAAGAGCGAGTGCTCATCGGAGGCCGGAAGGCCGGCGGACTTCGACTCGATTTCCTGCACGCTATCGCGCGTTCCGTTTGCAGCCTTTTTCAGGTCGTCGCCGCTAGCCGCCGGGTCGGCCATCAGTGTGGTGAGAACATCCCGCATCGGAATCATCGCCTGCAGGATGTCGGCGCGGATTCCGCTGAGGGCGGTGTCATAAGAAGCGGCCGAAGCACCGGGCGGCGCGGCGGGATTCATGATCCCGTCCATCCGCACCTCGTCTTCGTAGATGCTGCGGCGAAAGGCGAGATATTTGTTCCAGTCGGCGAGCGGCACTTTGTCTTTTTTGACTAACAGATGCCGCTCCGCGGTGAAGACGCCGTCGCTGAACTTATATTTGGAGTGGTATTCGGCCCAGTCTTCGGTGAGGTCGACGGACTGCGGCGGAAACAGAAGCCATCCGGATGGAAGCTGAACGGTGGCGGTGTACTGCTGGTCGCCGGGTGAGCCGATCTCGATGTCGTCGGCCGGCTTGATCTGTTTGACGCCGGGCACCAGTTCCCAGCCGACGGCGGGCAGGGGCGGGGAGATGCGCTGATTGTCCCACTCGCCGAACTTCTCGCGGGTGTAGTCGAAGGAAAACTCGAGAGGCTGACCGGTCTGCTCGATGGGGCGAAACCTGGGGATCCTGGATTTCGCCGCCGAAGCCGATGGCATTGGAGATGTTCTGCAAAAAAGTCTTCCACTGCGATTGCGGAACGCTGCGAAAGGCGGCGCGCAGCATCATCTCGGCATCGCCGTGATAGGTCTCGGCGAAGTGAGCCTTGAGCGTGCCCTGGTCGGAGAGCTTGCCGGTGACGTCGAGGCGCGCGACCTGGGTGAACGGCAGGTCGGCGGCCGTGTGTTCAAGGTACGCATCCTTTTTTGCCGGAATGGCCAGCGCCTGCTTGTCGCGCAGGGTTGCGGCGATGATGCCCACGGGCGCGATTTCCTCGGTGGAATCCATCCAGAGCATTTTGCCGTTGAGCGGCACGAGGGTGATGACGTGGTCGAACTGAGCCGGCGAGGGTGTGGCCGGATCGGGTTCGCGGCTGCTGGAGATGAGTACCGGCCAGGCTTCGATGCCTTCGGCCTTCAGCATGGCGGCCAGCAGCGTGTGTTTGTCTTTGCAATCGCCATACTCGTTGGCGAGTACGTCGTCAGCCGGGTGCGGCTGGTAGCGGCCGATGCCGAATTCGAGCGCGACATAGTGGATATGCAGCGCGACATCGTTGAAGAGGGCCCGGACTTTGTCTTCGTCCGATGTGAGGCCTTTGGTGAGGCTGTCGGCCCGGGCCTGGATGGCCGGGGTGACGGTGAGCGCGCCCTGCTGGAGCGAGTCGTACCATGCACCCACCTGCTGCCAGCTGGTGAAGGTAGTGACCTGCACCGAGGGCTTCCACTTCTTGACGGATTTTGGCGGCGCATCGGGATCGGGACGCGCCAGGTTGGAACTGGCCCAGTGGCAGAGCTTGCGTCCGTTGGCAAGCGTGGTGGTGGGCTGGAGGTCGGCGCTGGCCACGGTGACCTGTTTGCCGGCGGGGAGATCGAGGTCCAGCTGCTCGTCGAGGACGATGAGATCTTTCTCGAATGTGTATTCCAGCCAGAAGTGGCCCGGCACATCGGGCTTGATGGTGCGTACGGTGGTCTGGTATTCGAGGGTGTCGCCAACGCCCAGGCCGCGCACGGCCACGTGTTTCTGGTGGATGTCGGAGTACATGGGCGCTTCGCGGGTTACGTCAGCGGGCAAATCCTGAATGTTGTATTCGGGGCGTGACGACCACGGAGCCATCCGGCTTGATGACCCGAACATAGGCGATATCGACCTGCTGGGTGGAGGCTGTGTAGGTGAAGGTGAGGACGGCCATCTGCTTTACGCCGGCATCGGCGAGAATGCGAACGCGAGCTATGGTTTCGCGCGCGCCGGTTCCATCGGCCTCTTCGCGCACCTTGGTATACAGCTTGTCGAATACGAGGGCCTCTCGTGAGACGTCAGGAGCCGTGACCGGCGCAGCGGAAGCGGTTGATCCGCGTTGCGCTGGTGTGACCGGGCTTGTTGCCGGCGGCGTTGGCGGTGGAACTGGAGTGGATTGCGCCGCTGCGGTCAGGCACCAGCAAATGCTCGCAAGAGCGATGGCCCTGATCGAGCTGTAACAAAAGCGCTCGGCGAACGAGAGCAGATGAAATACAGCGTTGCGCATAAGAAAAGTGGATCAGTGTAGGAAAGATAGCAGAGATTCCCACGAACTTAGCCAGATGTTGGCGACGATGAAGCCAGAGCACCGCGTAGTCTGACTGGACATTATCTACACCGCGCCTGAGGAGTGAAGAATCCCACCTTCCGGGAGTATCACCGGGAATTGGAACTAGCCCAGGGCTGCCCGTCACGGCGGTCGTAGCGAACGCCTGCCGCGGTAAAGGATATTCGCAGTGGTGGTTCGGGTGTTGACCAGGGAACGTCGCCGGGAGCGAGGCTGGCGAAGCGGTAAACTTCGCGGCTGACCAGGTCCTCTACCTTTCGCTCAGATCCACCTCATATAAATTGACGGCGGGGGTTCGGGCCGTGACCATGGGGAGATCGTCGGGAGCCAGGCCGATAAGCCGGTAGTCGGTGGCGGCGATGGGGAGCAGGTTGTCGATGGTCGCCACCTGCTCCGGTTTGCCGCCGGAGACGGCGATGCGGTAGATGGGCTTGCCGGCCGCAAGAAAGTCCTGGAAGTAAATGAAGCGGCCATCGTGGGACCAGGTGGGATCGCCAACGCCCTGAACGGTAAGTGTGGTCCAGCGTCCGGTTGTCCGGTCGAACAGGAGGAGTGCCCTCTGATCCAGAGGCATAGCCGCAATGTAACGGCCGTCAGGCGAGAGGCGCGGGCTGAAGAGACCGGCTGAGCCTGGAATTTCGGTCATCTTTTTGGTTTCGAGATTGAGCTGATAAATGGCCTTAGGCTGGCCGTTATCCATGCGATCGGGCGGGCGTCCAAAGATGATGGAGCGGCCGTCGGGAGTCCACGTGGGATCGGCTTCGTTGCGGTCTTCGTTGAGAATCGGGGAGAGTTTTCCGCCCTCTGCGTCGATGAGATAAATCTTCCAGGGCCTGCCTGATTCTTCCGCCATCACAGCGAGACGGCGATTGTCCGGCGACCATCTCATGGTGAAAACGCGCAAAGGCGAGCCGGTCAGCTCGATGCGCTCGCTGCCATCAATGCGGCTTCGCCACAACGAGGTGTCGGCGGCGTTGACCCAGGCCACCCACTTGCCATCGGGGGAAAACTGCGCCAGTAACGCGGCGCTCAGGTTAGGGTCGAGCGCAGTGAACGCCGAGGAGTGGGGGACGGCACGCAGCAACTCGAATGCCGCTGAGTTGCCGATGAAGAAGACACGCTTCCCGCCCGGCGATGTGACGGGGGCAGCGTAGTCGAGGGGGCCGTTGGTGATCTGGCGCGGTTGGCCGCCACCCGGGTACCAGGAACGCTCGCGAATCACCCAGATGTCGCTACGCCCGCTATGGGAAGACTGGAATACGAATTCTTCGCCGTCGGGTGTCCAGCTTCCACAACACTCTGAGGCGGGCTGGCTCCAGCCGGGAAGCAGCTGGTGAAGAAGCGAGCCGTCGGCGCGAACCTCCCACAGCGCCTCGGTCTGATAGTTGGGATCGCGCACCGTGAAACGCAGGCGCTGGCCGTCGGGTCTCCAGCGCAACCAGAAGGCCAGACCAGGAGTGCTGACTAATTTGCGCTGCTCACTGCCGTCCGTGCCGACGACATAAAGATCGTTGCCGCTGGCTACGAGCAGGCGCTGGCCATCGGGCATCCATGTGGCGTCATGCGCCAGAACATTGGGAACGCGGCGGGCATCGCCGCCCAGGGTGGGTACGATCCACAACGGCTGCTCCGGTTCGGTCTGCAGGTGGCTGCGTACCACAAGCCTAGAGCCGTCGGGCGAGAGCGAGCCGATGAGTGGGGCGCCAACGGCGGAGGGGAGATGGATGTAGCTGATCTCGCCGTTCGCGACCAGGGCAACAGCCAGTACAGGGTTGCCGTTGTCCATGTGAGAAAAGTAGATCCGCGTGCCGTCGCTCGCGGAACTGGAGAAGCTCTCGACATCGAGATCGTTGGTCAGCACGCGGCCGGAGAAGGTGACCTGGGTGATGTGCGGTGGCGCGGTATAAGGGGCGCGCAGGCGCAAGCCGATGAAGGCGCCGGCGATGAGGAGTGCGATGGCGGCAACCGAGGCGAGCGCCCAAAACCAGGCAGAAAGCGAGCGGCGGCGCGGAGGGGCCGCTGGGGAGGAGACGGAGGTTGAAGTCGAGTGCGCGGTGTCGGCAGCTGCGAGATCGGTGACCAGCCCGAGGTGCTCGTCGTGGTGGACGGCGACGGCGGTGACGGGGGCGAGGAAACGATACCCACGGCGAGCGAGAGTCTCGATGAAGCGGGGATTCTCCGCGGAGTCGCCGAGGGCTTCGCGCAGTTTATTGATGGCGGTGCCGAGGGAGTGGTCGAAGTCGACGATGGTGTCATTGCCCCAGAGGCGCTGCTGAATTTCCTCGCGGGTAATCACTTCGCCGGGGCGTTCGAGCAGACATACAAGGACGCGGAAGGGCTGGGCCTGAAGGCGGATGCGGACGCCGGACTTGCGCAGTTCTCCGGAATCGGAATCCACCTCGAAAAGACCGAAGCGGAAACGGGCTGCCGTTTTTTCCTGATGCTCGACGGGGGCCGGCATAAGAGGATCCTGTTCGAAGTCCTGGCCGTGGGGAGTAGGACATTACGTTGTACCGCCGTTAGTGCATCGGGGTCAATGCACTTTAGTTACCTTTGGGCCGATGAAATGACGCGCTATGTGTCTGAAAATCCGGAATTTGGCTGTTGATCGAGATTTGAAGGAAAAAAGGCTTGCTGTGCATTGCGGGTCGTTAGGGCAAGCGAGTTTAGTTCACGCTGGCTCCGGAGTCTTTAGAAGCGACACGACCGAATCCGGAGCTGGAAGTGATTTTTGGGAGGCAACAATGATTTCCAGAAAAGACGGAAGCTCGAGCTTCCTGGCGCGGTGGTTTGCCGTTGTGGTGATGCTGGCGCTGCCGCTGTTTTTTGCGGTCGAGCTCAGGGCGCAGACCGATACGGCCCAGATTCAGGGCACGGTCACCGATACCTCGGGAGCAGCCATCCCGGATGCCACCGTCACGGTGACCGATCTGGCCACCAATCGCGTGGTTTCCGTCCAGAGTCAGGGCGATGGAACCTATGTCGTGGGTGCGTTGCCGATCGGCACCTACAAAGTTGATGCGGTCAAGCAGGCCTTCAAAGCCGAGTCGGTTACGCTTTCCCTGCAGATTTCGCAGGTGAGAGAGCTGAACTTCAGGCTGCAGGTTGGGACCGGGACCGAGACGGTGCAGGTCACGAGCGCAAGCCCGCTGGTGGATACGGAGAGCACGTCGGCGGGGGAGACAATTGAAGGGCGCCAGATTGTCGATCTTCCGCTCAACGGCCGCAACTTCACGACGCTGGCTTTGCTGACCCCCGGTGTGAGCCGCGGCCAGTACTCCGACAACGCCAGCGCTCCCAACAACAATGCGGAAACTTGGCGCAACGCCGATTCCGGCGCCGCGGCGCTGGCGGTCGACGGCTTGCCGCCGCAGTCCAACAACTTCATGATCGATGGCATCGACAATAACGAGTCGCTGGTCAACACGCTGGTGATTTTCCCGGCCATCGAAGACATTGCCGAGTTCAGGACAACCACCAGCACGCCTTCGGCTGAGTATGGCCGCGCCGGCGGCGGCCTGGTGCAAGTGGCCACCAAGTCAGGCACCAACCAGCTGCACGGCGCTGTGTATTGGTTCAATCGTTCCAAGATTGGCGCTGCGGACACGTTCAACTACACATCGTCACCGCAAACCACGCCTGAACTGAGCCGCAACCAGTTCGGCGCATCGATGGGCGGACCGCTCTGGAAAAACAAAATCTTTGCCTTCGGTGATTACCAGGGCTGGCGTCAGAACCTGCCTGCCGGGATTACCACGACGCGCGTGCCGACGACCCTGATGCGCCAGGGCAATTTCACCGAACTGCTGAGCTCGACCGCCGCGGGAACAGCGACCAGCGTGCCGATCGCGGCCATCTGCCCGAATCTGTATGCGGGCGGAACCCTGCTGCCGCAATTCAACGCGGGCTATGGGTACGTCTATAACCCGCAAACCTGCCTGCCCTTTGGCTGGACCGGCGGCGTGAGCACCTCGCAGGCGGGAAACGCCGCTCTCAATATTGTTCCGGCAGCGGACCAGATTCAGGCCGGCCTGAATTATCTGAACGCGTTTCCGAATCCGAATATCTCCGGCGCCAATATCGCGACCAACTCTCCGAACTTTTCGCGCGCGGTCTACAACATCGAGACCCTGAACGATTACGACGCTCGCGTGGACTGGACGGTGACCGCGAAAGACAGCGTCTTTGCCCGTTACAGCCTGGGCCAGGACTTCCTGAACAACATCCCGTACCTGCAGGATTCCAGCCACTTCCTGCCTTCAGGGAACGGCACGAATCCATCGCATCCGCGCCAGGTTGCGGTCGGCTATACCCACATCTTCAGCGCCGCGGCCATCAACGAATTCCACTACGGCTGGATCCGCGATCTGTCGGGATACGAACAGCCGGACGCGGGTGTGCCACTGGCCCAGAAGCTGGGCATCGCTAATGCCAACACCTCGCCGCTGCTGGGCGGAATGCCGATTATCGGCGGATGGTACGGCAACCTGAGCTACGTCGGCGATGGTGGTCCATATCTGATCGTCGAGCCCACCAACCAGTTCTCCGATGCGGTAACCTGGACAAAGGGAAAGCAGACGCTGAAGTTCGGCGCCAGCATCATTCATCGCGATGTGAACTTCGATCAGGGTAACTCGGCGAAGGGCTACTTCTGGATCGACGACGGCAACTACGGAGGCATGCCAGCTCCCACTTCCGCGCACGGAACCTTTACCGGCTATGAAAGCTCAGAATTGCTGGCTGGTTTCATGGGCGCTTATCAGGCGGGCGCGTTCTCGGGCTACTACGACACGCGGAGCTGGGAGAACGGCTTCTTTGCCCAGGATAACTGGCGAGCCACGCACAAACTGACGCTGAACCTGGGCCTGCGCTACGACATCCTGAGCTGGCCGAGCGAAGCGCACAACCACATGTCCAACTTCAATCCGGCAACCGGCGAACTGGTTGAGGCGGGAACCAAAGGGTGGCCCACCGCTCTGATCAATACACCCCACGACGATTTCGGTCCTCGTCTGGGATTTGCCTGGGATGTGCGCGGCAACGGCAAGACGGTGCTGCGCGGCGGTTACGGCCTGTTCTACTTCCTGAATCGCGGCGGAGTCGGCGAGCAGCTCTCTGAGAATCCTGACTGGAACGGTACCCAGACCTATTACGCGTGCCCCACGGCAACGACGTGTGGAACCGGCTACCGCTTCACGCTGAGCGGCGCGGCTCCCAACGGAAGCAACAATCCGACAGCCGCAACCGGATCGCTGCCCTCAAAAGCCGGCGTCAACGGGGCCGCGATTACTGCGTCTGACAACGTCTACTACTACCCGAAGAACAGTCCGAACTCGCATATTCAGCAGTGGAACGTGCAGATCGAGCAGGCTCTGGACAGCCACACCTCGCTGGACGTGGCCTATGTGGGAACCGACATGGGAAATCTGGCGACCGGATTCAACGCGAATGAAACGGCGCTGGGTACAAGCACCAGCTGGTTCCCGGTGGGCGGCTCCATCAACCCGCTGGGCGTGGGCACGATCAACGCGTACGAGATGATCGGCAGCGGAACTTACAACGGCCTGCAGGCGCAATTGACCCGCAGACTGGCGGGCGGACTCCAGGTGAATGCTTCGTACGCCTGGTCGCACACCATCGACAATGCCGATGACGTCCTGGCCAATGCGCCCAGCGGAGTGCTGGTAGGAAGCAACGGAACGCCATTGCTCCAGTACCAGCGCGGCAATGCGAACAACGACCAGCGCAACCTGTTTGGCCTGGCCGCCCTTTACGATCTGCCCTTCGGCCGTGGAAGGATGCTGGGCAGCAACATGCCTCAGGCGCTGGACTACGTAGTCGGCGGCTGGCAATGGAACAACGTTGTCTTCCTGAACAGCGGCACACCGCTGGATATCCAGGGTGCGCCGAACAGCCCCAACGGCCGTCCGGACTATCACGGCGGCTGCAAGACCAATGTGTCCTGGAATACCTGGATCAGTTGTCCCAAGGGAGCGTTCACCGCTCCGGCGGGGCTGGTGGGCAACCTGGGGCGTAACTACTTCGCCGGGCCGGGCACTGACACCTGGGATACCTCGGTGGTCAAGAGCATCATGGTAGCGGAGCGGGTAAAGACCGAATTTCGCGCCCAAGTGTACAACCTGACGAACACGCCGCAGTTCCAGGACCCGGATAGCAATTACAACAACGGCGACTTTGGCCAGCTGCTGAATCCTCGCCTCTCACCGACCAACCGCGAAGTGGAGTTTGCGCTGCGCCTCTCGTTCTGATTTGCGGTTACAGGCGCCACGGTGAGGCCTCCCGCCGTGGCGCTGCTTTGCCGGTCACAACTGGTAAGCCAATAGCCTGAACGACAAATGGGTGATGTTATGAAGGCCTTCGACCGGCTGCCTGCTCGGGTTGTGCTTCTGCTGGCCTGTGCGGTTTGGTCCTGCGCGGCGGCTGCGGCAGTGAAGCAGAATGCGGCAGCGCCGTGTGCGGCCGATGCTACCGCCGCGAGTCCCTGCATCGACAAAGTCGACCCGCCGAACTGGTGGATCGGCATGCCCTCGCCCATGCTTCTGGTGCACGGCGCGGGTTTGCAGGGCGCGAAGTTCTCGATTTCCGGAACCGGCGTTTTACTCACGCGGTCGGACACGTCGGCCAACGGCCATTACGCGTTCCTGTGGCTCGGAACGCAGGGCGCCGGTCCGCAGTCGATCGCGATTCGCGCAACTTCGAGAGCAGGATCGGCGACGGCCTCGTTTCGCCTGGAACGGCGCGTAGCGGCGGCGCACGCGGGCTTCTCGCCGAGCGACGTCATGTACCTCATCATGACCGACCGCTTCGCCGATGGCGATGTGATGAACGATCCGCAGCCTTCGGAGCGCGATCAGGTGCGCGGCTGGCACGGTGGCGATTTTCGCGGCGTCGAGCAGCACCTGGACTACCTCGAGCAACTGGGCGTGACCACGTTGTGGCTGACACCGGTGTACGACAACGACGGTGGGGACCAGGCGTACCACGGATATAGCGCGACGGACTTGTACAGGACCGATCCGCATTTCGGTTCGCTCGCCGATCTGCGCGGGCTTGGCGATTCGCTGCACAAACGCGGCATGAAGCTGGTTCTGGACACTGTGCCAAATCACCTGGGGGCAATGCATCCGTGGGCGGCCGATCCGCCGATGCCGGACTGGTTCCACGGCACGCGGGCCGAACACCGCGTGGCGAGCTCACAGTTTGAAGCGGTGATCGATCCGCATGCGACCTGGGAGCAGTGGCGCGACGTGACCGAGGGCTGGTTTGCCAACGTGCTGCCCGATCTGAACCAGGAGAATCCGCGGGTGCGACAGTATCTGATCCAGAACGCGGAGTGGTGGGTGGAGAGCACGGGCGCGGACGGGCTGCGATACGACACCTTTCCTTATGTGGGGCGCGCATTCTGGCAGTCGCTGGATGAGCAGTTGAAGGCCTTGTATCCAAAGCTGACAACTGTGGGCGAGGTCTTCGATGGAAACCCAGCGATCACGTCGTACTTTGCCGGCGGGGTGGCGCGCGAGGGCATCGATACGGGATTAACGACGCCCTTCGATTTTCCAATGTACTTCGCGCTGCGGCATGCGCTGACAGAACCCGTGAGCGGGGCAGCACGCGACGCCGGGCGCGCAGAAGGATTGGCAGTGCTGGAGCAGGTTCTGGGCCTGGACTGGATGTATCCGCATCCGGAGCGGCTGGTAACGTTCATTGGGAATCATGACACGGCGCGGTTCATGAGCCAGCCAGGTGCGACAGTCGGGGAACTAAAAATGGCGTTTGCGTTGCTGGCAACGCTCCGCGGAATGCCACAGATTTATTCCGGTGATGAGATTGCGATGCCGGGTGGTGGCGACCCGGATAATCGCAGGGATTTTCCGGGGGGATTTCCTGGCGACACACAAAACGCATTCACGGCAGAAGGACGGACGCAAGAACAGGCTGAGATGTACGACTGGGTGGCGAGGCTATTCCAGTTCCGGCGGCAACATGCGGCGCTGGCAACGGGAGAACAGCAGGATGTGTTTTTCGATGACACGGCGCTTGTTTTTGTGCGCACGGCAGATGTGAAAAGGGGTTGCGGAGTGGGCGCTGGAGAACGATTTGTGGTCGCGGTGAATTCATCGGATCAGGCGCGCGAGGTGAAGCTCGACCTCCACAGGACGGCATTGGAAGGGTGCACTGCTTTCCAGGGGGTGGTTGGGGGCTCTGACCTGACTCGCGGCGACGGGTCGTCAATTGTGCTGAGTGTGCGCCCGAAGCAGGCCGAGATTCTGCAGGCACAATAACATCAACGGTAGACTTAGCGTCCGTGAGATGGGTCGGAAGAGCGACTGACGTTGAGATCGATCCACGTTTGCGAAGAATGCGGTAAGTGTGGCGCGTAACATCCGCGATCGGCACTGTAGGTCTGTTGGCAAGCGGCGGTATCTTCCGGGCGTCGCGGGGATTGGGCGTATTGCCAGATCGCGGCGCTTGAGAAACCGGCATTTTCGGGATTGAAGGCAGAGCTCGGCGAGTTATCTGCAACGCAGCCGGGAGATGGTGGGCAGCGGTCATCCCAAACCCAAAGTGTGGCGGCGGGGAAACGGCTCTGGATGTCCTGGGCGGTGGAGATCATCGCTGAACCAGACGCGACGGAGACGCCGGAGCAGTAGACACCGGGCTTGTAGGCCAAATGGCTGACGCCCGCAATCCATGCGCCGATGTAGGCGGCCTGCTCTGGCAGGAGCGATCCGCCTTCTTCCTGATCGAGAAATATGATGGCTCCGGCGGAAAATCCTTCGTGCCTGGCAGCCGCGATGGCGGCAGCGGCATCCTGGCGGCCGAGATCGGCGGCATTTTTGCTTTTCAGTTGGACGTCGAGTCGGCCGTTGAAGACGATGACGAAGCCAAAGCCGTCGGATCGAATGATGTCGCGCTTCCCTGCCCACGGATTACTGCTCATGCCGGGCGGATTGTTCAGCCAGTAGCCGGTCCAGGCGAAAGACTGGCGGAGTTTGTGTAGTAAGTCGTTTCCAGGATAATCGTTCTTGTCAAATCCCAAGTATGTTTGCTGGGACAATGCCGGAAATGCACTCAAAACCATAGCGACGACGAGTAAGAAGCGGCGCATTGGTTATCTAGGAACGAATTCTCGGATTAACAACCATATACATGACGTCGGTGAAAAGGTTCACGAGAACGTAAGTTAGCCCAACGGCTAAGATGCAGCCCTGGAGGAGCGGGTAATCGCGATTAGAAATGGCGGAGACGGTGAGGCGGCCGATGCCCGGCCAGCTGAAGATGGTTTCGGTGACGATGGCTCCAGCAAGGAGCGCGCCGAACTGGAGACCGATCAGCGTGATGACGGGAATCATTGCGTTGCGCAGTGCGTGACGGTAGACCACGGCTCGTTCCGAAAGTCCTTTGGCGCGCGCCGTGCGGATGTAGTCCTGGCCGAGTTCCTCGAGCATCGACGTGCGAACCATGCGGGTGAGGATGGCGGCGAGCGCTGCGCCCATGGTGACCGCGGGCAGGATAAGGTGCGAGAAGTCGCCGGCGCCGGAGACGGGAAGCCAGCCGAGTTTGATGGAGATGAGCAGGATCAGAATCGGCCCCAGGGCAAAGGCCGGGAACGAGAGGCCAAAGAGGCTCACCACGCTCAGAATGTGATCTCGCGCTTGTCCACGATGAAGCGCTGCGCTGATGCCGGCCGGGATGGCAAGCAGCAAGGCAAGGAAGAGGGCCGCGGCGGTGAGCTCGATCGTGAAGGGATAGCGAGCGAGCACGAGGTGCGTGACCGAGTCATTAAGGCGGATAGAGCGGCCGAGGTCGCCGTGCAGAACGCCGCGCCAATACCGAGCATACTGCGTGCCCAGGGGAAGGTCGAGGCCATATGCATGACGCAGGGCAACGACGTCGACGGGGCGTGCGCCCTCGCCCAGCATTTGTTCGATGGGATCGCCGGGAACGATGTGGATGAGGAGGAAAACGACAGACACGACGAGCCACAGCACGGGCAGCGTGTACGCGAGGCGCGTGAGCAGCGACCGGAGCAGCCTCTTCACTGGCCGGCCTTTTCAGCGACGTGCTCAGCGGCCGTCAGAGCCGGCTTCGACGTCGGCTTGACCTGGGGTTGCACCTGTTCGATGCGGACTTTGCTGATGCGTCGGCCGGACATTTCGAGAACAGTGAGACGACGACCCTCATATTCGATGACCTCGCCGCCATGAGGAATCTTGCCGAGGCGAGCGAGGATGAATCCGGCAAGGGTTTCAACACCGTCTTCGCGGGGCAGGCTCCAGTTCATCTGGGTTTCGAGGTCGCGCAGGCTGACGCTGCCGTCGAGGATCATGCCGCCGGTAGCGGTGGCAAGGACGGCGCGCGGGGCGACGTCAAACTCGTCTTCGATTTCGCCAAGGATCTGTTCGATGGCGTCTTCGACTGTGACCAGACCGACGGTGGTGCCGAACTCGTCGACAACGATGGCGATGTGGCGGCGGCGCTGCTGAAATTCCTGAAGCAGATCGAGGACAGGCTTGGTCTCAGGTACGACGAGAACTTCGCGCATGACCTGGCGGAGGCGCAGTTCACTCAGGGGCGCGGTGGAGAAGCGCGTGATGGCGGTGGCGCGGAAATGCATCAGGCGGCTGATGTCTTTGGAATAGACGACGCCGACGATGTACTCGGGACCGCGCGCGGGATCGTAAACAGGGATGCGCGAGTGCTGTTCTTCGACGATGCGGGCACTGGCGTCTTCAACGAGCATGTCGGAGGGAAGCGAGAAAATGCGCTGGCGTGGCGTCATAATCTCGCGGGTAACGACTTCGTCTACCTCAACGGCGCGGTGGATGAGCGCTTCCTGATATTCCGGCAGCATGCCCATACGGCGCGCGGCGGTCGCCATCAGCTTCAGCTCTTCCGGGGAGTGGACGGCGCCTTCGGTAGTGAGCGGGGCTCGGAAAACGCGCAGCACGAGGGATGCGGAACGGTTCATCAATCGCACGATGGGGCGCGCCAGGTGGATGAAGACTTCCATGGGGCCGGCGATGGCGACGGCCATCTGATCGGCGCGGCGCAGGGCGAGGGCTTTGGGAACCAGTTCGCCGAGCAGCACGTGGAAGTAGGTGATGAAAGCGAAGGCAAGCGGCACGGCAGCGAGATGCGCGTAGAGACGCGCGTGCGGGAGCGGGCCCATGGCCTGCTCGAAGACGCCGGCGACCGCGGGCTCGCCGATCCACCCGAGAGCCAGCGAACAGAGGGTAACGCCGAGCTGGACGGCGGGCAGGAAGTCGCCGAGGTTCTCCTGCAGGCGGCGAACGATGCGTGCCCCGGGCCTGCCCTCGGCAATGAGCTGCTCGATGCGGGTTTCTCGAACGCTGACGAGTGCGAACTCCGCGGCCACGAAGAAGCCGTTCGCCAGGATCAGCAAGACGATGGCAACGCCGTGAAAGAGCAGGAACTGCGACATTGGCTCCGATTGTAATGTCACGCCAGCACTCGGCGGCCAGCAGTGGAAAGCTGGAGGCTGGTAGCTGGTAGCAGGTAGCTAGATGCTGGGCGCGGCCGCGATCAGCTTTCGAGGTCGAGCTGCCAGGTTTGCCCGACGAGGTCCTTGCCGAAGCTGTGGTGCGGCTCTTCGCGAACGAGACGGAAGCCGGCTTGCTGATAGATGCGATGGGCAACCCTGAGAATGCTCTGCGTCCACAGGGTGATGCGCTGATAGCCGGCCTCGCGGGCGAACTGGATGCATTCGCGGACCAGTGCCTGGCCCAGACCGAGTCCGCGCGCCAGCGGATCGACATAGAGGAGGCGCAGCTTCGCGGTCCCCGGCTCTTCCGGATGGCGAACCAGGAAGATATGTCCGACGTGGCGGCCCTCAATTTCGGCGATCCAGCAGCGATCGCACGCAGGGTCGAAGTGGTCGATGAAGTCGGCGACGATGCGCGCCACGAGAGCTTCAAAGGTCGAATCCCAGCCGAATTGGTCGACGTAGCCGGCGCCTTCAAGAGACACGATTATGCCCATGTCTCCGGGGCAGTGCTGGCGGATAGTGAAGGCGGCCGGTTCGGAATCTTTGCCGGCATCGACGCCTGCGACGACATGCTCAAGGGTCCGCATGGCGCCGATGAAGTGCTCGCGCGCGGCGGGCCGCATGGCTGCGAGAATACTCCGGGCCTGCTTCTCCGAACGCTGATTCAGGGTGCGAAAGACAGCGCGGCCTTTGGCGGTAAGCCGCAGGTCGGAGGCCCGGCTGTCGCTCTTTGAGGTTTTTCGGGTCAGCAGGCGGGCTTTTTCGAGTTTGGCGAGGATGCGGCTGAGGTAGCCGGCGTCCATGCCCAGGGCTTCGGCGATGTCTTTGGCGCGGGGACAGGGGCGGGTTGCGAGTTCGTAAAGGACGCGGCCTTCAGCGAGGCTGTACGGCGTGCGCAGGAAGCGCTCGGTGACGGTTCCGATGAAGCGGGTATAGAGGCGGTTGAAATGGCGGAAGGCAGCGGCATCGGCGGCGAGGGCGAGGTCCGGCATGGAAAAAATCATGCGCGAAGATAGTTGACTTTGTCAACTATTCCAGGCAAGCAAACTCACCACAGAGAACACAGAGACAATGGGTCAGTAAATTCCGGGGAAGAGGCGTTTGGTGGTGCGGCTGTACTCGACGTAGTCCGCGCCGAAGGCGCCGACGAGGGCTTTTTCTTCGACGTGGATGCGATAGAGGACGGCGAGGGTGGGCGCGATCAGCATGAGAGCAAGACAGAACCAGTTGCGGGAGTGGATGCCGACGGCGAGGAAGCAGATTTCAAGTCCCAGATAGGAGGGATGGCGGACCACGGAGTAGAGGCCGCGGCGCTCGATCGTCTGAGCGGAGTGCGTGGCGACGTTGACGGTGAAGGAGCGGCCGAGGGTGAAGATGGCGACGATACGCACCAGGAGGCCGAAGATCAGCAGGATGAGGCTGGCACTCTTCATCCAGTGGCTGGAGGGGATGCGGCCCTGGGGAAAGTGTTCGAGCCACCCGGTGGCGAAGATGGAGCCGAAGATGGTGCCCCAGAGGATGAACTGAGTTCCGCGGTCCTGAATGTTCCGGGTGCTGCGGCGGGCGCGAACGAAGAGGGCAAGCAGGATTTCGCCCACAGCCCAGGCATCGATGATCCACAGCCAGAGTAGAGATTGATTCATGCGCCCCTCGATTTTGACCTTGCAGAAACAATACGCGAGGAGGCCGGGAGTGGTTCGCGGGACAGGACGACAAAACTGCATCGAGGCGCTACGATGCTTCGTCAGAATCAAAGTAAGGAGGAGACGAGATGAACCAGGCGAAGCTGCTGATGATCGTGGGCGATTACGCCGAGGATTACGAGACGATGGTGCCATTTCAGGCGCTGCAGATGGTGGGGCACAGGGTGGATGCGGTGTGTCCGGGAAAGAAGGCGGGCGATCAGGTGCGGACCGCGATCCACGACTTCGAGGGCGACCAGACGTATTCGGAGAAGCGCGGGCACAACTTCACGCTGAACGCGACCTTCGCAGAGGTGCGGCCGGAGGATTATGACGGGCTGGTGCTGCCGGGCGGACGTGCTCCGGAGTATCTGCGGCTGGATGAGAAGGTGCTGGCGGCGGTACGGCATTTTGCCAACGCGGGGAAGCCAATTGCGGCGATCTGCCATGCGGCGCAGATTCTGGCGGCGGCAAAGGTGCTGAAGGGCAGGAAGGTGAGCTGCTATCCGGCGTGCGCGCCGGAGGTTGAGTTGGCCGGCGGGACCTATGCGCCGGTGGAAATGACCTCTGCGGTTGTAGATGGCAACCTGGTGACGGCTCCAGCATGGCCGGCCCATCCGGCATGGTTGGGGAAGTTCCTGGGGGTACTGAATGAACACCTCGTGACACGACAGGAACCGGCCACGGCAGCGGATTGAAAGAGCTGGTCAAAAACGGCCATCTGCCGATGAGATGCTGTTCCGCGTCCCAACCCGGTCTGTACTGGTGAGGCACGAATTCGGAGAATATTCACTAATTTGGCATTGACTGGTCAATATTCCCGGGCTACTCTGACGGCAACTTTAACCGATTGTTGCCCACTGCCAACCCGATACCTGCGCGCTGCGAGGAGCATCCAATCAGTGTGCGGAAATGGTCGCAAGCGCCGGCAATCCACCCAAAAACCAAACTTTACCCGCGCGGCAAACGTAATGCTGCGTTCGGAGGTCTGTTCCTCGCCTGATGAGAAAACATCTCGAGATCACACCGAATCTTGAGCCCCTGTTCGGGACCCGCGACGAGAATCTGAGACTGATGGAGGACACTCTCCATGCGCGCATCGACCTGGTGTCGGACGCGGTGATGGTGGAGGGCTCCGAAGATGCCATTGCCCGCGTCGAAAAGATTTTCCAGGACTATGAAGCGCTGCGGCGGCAGGGGATCCTGCTGCAGAACGGCGAGCTCAACGGAATGTTGCGGCTGGTGACGGCCGACCCTTCCATTTCGCTGCGCAGCCTTGCCGAGAGCGGGAAGCAGCGCTCGGCGGGAATCAAGCGGATGGTGCAGCCGCGGTCGATCAATCAGCGGCTGTACGTCGAGGCGATCGAGCTGAGCGACATGGTGTTCGGCGTTGGGCCGGCGGGGACGGGCAAGACCTACCTGGCAGTAGCCATGGCGGCTGCGGCGCTTCTGGCGAAGAAGATCAGCCGGATCGTGCTGGTGCGGCCGGCCGTGGAAGCCGGGGAACGGCTGGGTTTCCTGCCAGGAACTTTGCAGGAGAAGGTGGATCCCTATCTGCGGCCGCTGTACGACGCCCTTTACGACCTGCTGGAGCCAGACCGGGTGGAGAAGATGCTGGAGCGCAACGTGATCGAGGTGGCGCCGCTGGCCTTTATGCGCGGCCGGACACTCAACGACGCGTTCATCATCATGGACGAGGCGCAGAACACCACGAGCGAGCAGATGAAGATGTTCCTGACCCGCATGGGCAACAACGCCAAAGCGGTCATTACCGGCGACATCACCCAGATCGACCTGCCCAACCCGCGGAAGTCGGGGCTGGTAGAGGCCATCAACATCCTCGAAGGCGTGGACGGGATCCGCTTCATCCGCTTCGAAGAGGGGGATGTGGTTCGGCATCACCTGGTGCAACGAATCATCCGCGCCTACGAGGGCTTTGGACGCCAGCAGGAGCTGCCGCTGGCCATCGGCGAGGACGAGGAGCCAGCTCGGTTCTCACAACCCCAGTAAAAAGGGCGCCGTCGCGGCTGGTCGCTGCGCCGACCCAGGTAGAGGTACCATCGAACTGAGGAGGGTGGAGACGCCCTCCTCCGGTTGTTTTGTGCGTCGGCCTGCTCCAGAGAAGCCGTGCACCGGACCATGATTCTGATCGAACCCACGATACAAGCCAGATTCGGCCGCGCTGTGCGGCGCCGGGCGCTGACTGCCTTCCTGAGGCAGGCCACCGAAGCGCTGAAACTCGATGGCGAGGCTTCCGTCCTTCTCACCGGAGACACCGAGATCCGGCGGCTGAACCGGAAATTCCGCCACAAGGATCAGGCGACGGACGTTCTGTCGTTTCCGGCAGCGGCCCCGGTCAACGGACATCGACGAGCGGCGGGGGATCTGGCAATTTCTGTCGAGACGGCCGCCCGCCAGGCAGAGGAATTCGGCCACCCGCTCGACAACGAGCTGCAGATTCTCGTACTGCACGGGCTCCTGCACCTGGGCGGCTACGACCACGAGTCCGACAAGGGCCGGATGGCCCGCAAAGAGGCAACCCTGCGCAGGCGCTTTGGCCTGCGAGCGGGGCTGATCGAGCGCAGCGCCGCAAGGAAAGCGCAATGAGCATTACAGCATCGGTCCTGATCGCATTCCTGCTGGTGGTGCTCACGCTCGCCTCCTACATGGATCGCCTGTACTCCGAAATGGGAAAATTCCTGGCCCACGAGTTCCAGGAGAACATCGACGTCTGGGAGCAGCGCGTGGAGCCCCGGCTGGGCATGAACCGGGAACGCGTTCGGCTGTCTGCGGCCATTCTGATGCTGCTCTCGCTGGCCTTCCTGACCCTGGTCTTCGGGATGCTGCTCTTCGAGCGGGAGCGCGCCGGCGACCGCGCCACAGCCGCGGAGATCGCGCAGGTCGTCCTGGGCATCATCCTCGTGATCGTGCTGTTCAATCGGCTGCTGCCGTTCGCGTTCTTTGCCCGCACCAGGGGAGAGTGGATTGTCGGCTGGCGTTGGTTCATCCGGCTGATGGTTTGGCTGGTGCTGCCGATTACGCTGTTCATGCAATTCGTCCTCTCGATCGCAGCCCTCGCAGAGCCCCCGGCAAAGGAAGATGCCGACACAACTGCCGCAGAGGCGGTGGAAGCGCTGATCGAGGCCGGCGAAGAAGAGGGCATCATCGAGGAGAGTGACCGCGAGCTCGTCCGCTCGGCGGTGGAGTTCGGGGACAAGGTGGTGCGCGAGGTGATGACCCCGCGGCCGGCGATGTTCGCGGTTCCGGGCGAGATCACGCTGGAGCAGTTTCTGGAGCTGATCCGCGCGCAACCCTTCTCGCGGGTTCCGGTCTACAGCGGAACACTGGACAACGTAACCGGACTGGCTTTCGCGCACGACCTGCTGCAGATTCCCGACGCCGAGGCCCGGTCGAAGACCGTCGCCAGCATCCAGCGTCCGGTGGCTTTCGTCCCGGAGACGAAAAAGGTGAACGAGCTGCTGCGTGAGATGCAGCGCGAGAAGCAGCACATGCGGATCGTTATTGACGAGTACGGAGGAGTGGCCGGGCTGGTGACGATCGAAGACCTTCTGGAAGAGCTGGTGGGAGCCATCCGCGACGAGCATGAAGACGAGGACAGCGCAGCGGTGGTGAAGGAGCCGGGCGGAACGTGGGTCGTTCCCGGAAATCTGGAGATCGCGCGCGTGGAGGAGATGCTGGGCGGTGTGGAGCTGCCGCAGGATGTGGAAGCAACCAGCGTTGGGGGCCTGGTGAGCGAGACGGCTGGGCGCATTCCCCAGTCGGGCGAAGTCGTGGAAGGCTACGGCCTGCGATTCGAAATCCTCGCCTCGACCGACCGCCGGGTGAACCGGCTCCGCATTTCGCGCCTGGCGGAAGGCAGTTAAGCTGAAACAGATGCGGTCCGGCTTCGTCTCCATCATCGGGCGTCCCAACTCCGGCAAATCGACGCTGCTGAATGCCCTGATCGGCGAGAAGGTCGCCATCGTCACGGCCAAGCCGCAGACTACGCGCACGCGGATTCACGGCATCGTGGAGGTGCCGGAGCGCAAGGGCAGGCATCCGTCTGCGCAGATTGTCTTCGTGGATACGCCGGGCATTCACCGTCCCGCCTCGCAGCTGGATCGCAGCATGATGCATGAGATTCACGAGGCGCTGACCACACGCGACGTGGTGCTGCTGGTGGTTGACGCCGTGCGAAGACAGCCGCGCATGGAGGGCCGTGGCGAGA
Source organism: uncultured Acidobacteriaceae bacterium (assembly GCA_963788905.1). Classification (GTDB taxonomy): domain Bacteria; phylum Acidobacteriota; class Terriglobia; order Terriglobales; family Acidobacteriaceae; genus Palsa-343. Next base: position 1,642,087 of record CAWBIO010000002.1, on the reverse strand, counting down.
GCATGCCGGGCAAGCTGGATCGCGCCTCCGAAGAGGCGCTGGCCTTTGAACTCATCAGGAACCTCGATTGCCCGGTGTTTCTGGTGATCACCAAGATCGATCTGGTTCCCAGGGATCGGCTGCTGCCGCTGATCGAGGGACTCACCCAGTTGCACAAGTTCGCGGAGGTGATTCCGGTTTCCGCAAAGACCGGTGACGGGTTGAAACTGCTGCTGCACAAACTGGCCGAGTATCTGCCCGAGGGAAACCGCTGGTTCCCGAAGGACCAGTTCACCGATCAGCCGGAGCGCTTTCTGGTCTCGGAGCTCATCCGCGAGCGCGTTTTGATGGAGACGGGCGAGGAAGTTCCCTATGCATCTGCGGTAGTCGTGGAGCGGTTCGAAGAGGCGGAGCCTGAAACGGGGGCAAAGCAGCGAAAACCGGGCAAACTTCCGTTGACAAGGATTTCCGCTGCCATCTACTGCGAGCGCACGGGGCAGAAGGCGATCCTGATTGGCAAAGGCGGCAGCAAGCTGCGCGAGATCGGCACGCGGGCGCGGCAGGAGATTGAGGCGCTGCTGGGAACGCGGGTGTATCTCGAGCTGCGCGTCCTGGTGCGTGAACACTGGCGCGACTCGCGGGTCTTTGTCGAGTCGCTGGACTGGCGCAGGCAGCTGAAGGAGCTGGCGGAGAACGAATAGGGTCAGCGGGTCGCTGGCAGCCGGTCACCGCGCTTCATGTGCTGGCGCATAGCGTTTGTCTGTTCGCGGAGCTCCAGAGCAGCCGTTTTCCGTTCGGAGTAGATATTCCGGTCAGGGTGAAATTCTGTTTCGGCGGCGATTCCTTCGAGGCTCAGGGTTCGCAGCAGATGAGGCAGAAAGGGCGCGTCGCCATAAAAGCAAAGGTCACGCTCTTCGCTTCCCTGCGCACGATAGCCAATGGCTGCGGCTGTTATCTCGAGTCCCAGCTCTACGGCAGGCTCGAGCAATGTTGGGTGGAAACGCTGGACGCTCGTGCCGTCGGTGCTGGTTCCTTCAGGGAAGAGCAGGACTGGAACGCCGGCGTTGAGAACCCCGGCGATCTCACGCGTGGCCCGTTCCGCGCTGAAGCGGCTGCGGCGGTCGAGGAAAATAGTGCCCCCACAGCGCGCGAAGAACCCGAAGACCGGCCAACGGCCAATTTCGTGCTTGGAGACGAAGACGCACGGCACAATGGCGGCGTAAACCAGGATGTCGAGATAGCTGAGGTGATTGGAGCAGACCACTCCCTGAGACGGACGGCCGCCGCGAGATTCCAGATGCATGCCGAGCCGCCGGAGGATGAGGCTGCAGGCGTTGTGCAGCCATTGAGCGCGGCGCCACAGCTCGAGGTCCGAACCGTATCGCAGCCGGAGGATCAGAAACCTGAGGGCTACCTCGGCCAGGCAGAACAGCAGAATCAGCAGGCGCAGACTTGCCCGGAAGAAGCCTGGGATGGCTCGGAGTCCGGAAGGAAGCGATTCCGCGCGGCCGGAGAGAGCTGGGCCAGATCCAGCAGCGTCAGAAAGTCGATCGTTCCGAAGTCGCGATCCCATGCCGGTGCGCCGCAGATTCGGGCTCCCACTGCAATATACGTCCTGAGCAGCTTGGGAACCTTGACCTGATTGGGTGCATTTCCGGTGGGCGGCAGCTCAAAGGAGGGGGTCGGCCGCGTGCGCAAAGGCTCGGCCACCAGAAACGGCACTAACTGCCGGTGCATCGACCACCCTTCGCCCGGATCGCGCGAATTCAGCGATGAGCAGCCAATGAGGTAGCGCAGGTTGTAGGAGCGGGCGTACTGCGCGATGCCTCTCCACAGCAGTGTAAGCACCTCACTGGTGCGGTGTTCGCGGTCAATGGAGGCGCGGCCCAGTTCCAGAACCTCGCTGCGAATTGACTCGTAAGGAGAGAAGTCGAATTCCTGCTCGCTGTAGTAGCCCAGCTGTTCCGCAGCGGTTGTACCAGTCTGCATTCGGTAAGTGCCGACTACCTCGTGTCGCGAACGATCCTCGACAATGAGGTGGTCACAGAACAGATCGAAATGGTCCTGGTCGAGGCCGGTCCTGTAGGATGATTCCAGGCCCTCGCCCAGTTCGATGTTGAAGACTTTGAAACGGAGCCGGCAGGCGGCCTCACGCTCGGTGAGCGATTCTGCGAGGCGAACCTGGTAGTTACCTACCTGAAGGGATATTCGTGGGGCCTGGGGGACAACTGCTTCAGAAAGAAGGGCCCTGCATTCGCCACCCAAGCCAGCAGGATTGCCCACGCCGGAAGGGATTCGGCGAGGCCCAGTGACGCGATTGAGGGTAAACACATTGTCATCGTGCTACAGCGCAGAGAATGAGAGCTTACGGGGGAGAAAAAATCATGCGAATTCTGAGTTAATGTACCGTTTCAGGACATACGCCTCAGGTACTCCAATCACACTCTCGGGACGGGAAAATATTTTGTAACAACCCACTTAATTTGTTATGGTAAGCGGTGTTCGATCCGTTCCCTGGATAACTGTCACAAAAAACTACACGAGAGAAAATAATGACACGCGAAGAACTGGTTGCTGCAGTCGATGAAGAAATCAACCGTCTGGAGAAGGTTCGCGCCTTACTCCAAACCAGCGGGGGCCCGAGGATTGGCTCCGCGACTGGTAAACCGCGGAAGAAGAGGGTCCTGAGCGCCGACGCCCGGGCCCGGATCGCGGCAGCGCAGCGGCGGCGCTGGGCCAAACAGAAGGCTGCTCAGAACGCAAAGAAGTAGTTTCCGGATCAGGCGAATCCGGAAGTGCCTTTAGGTTCATGCCAGTACCGATAGGTCCGGTACCCTGTGAATCTGAAATCACCTTGCCGCGCCCGATCGGCCAATTACAGCAAGTGTCTACATTAATGCCGCCCATTGCTGCGTTGGGGCGGCCGGGGTGGGCTATTTCCCGAAAACGGTGCGCCCGATAGTTTAGAATGCCTGTCGGCTACCGGGAGATGAATAGGACCAGGTCTGAAGGCCCGGTTCAGGACGCCGGGAATACGTTCCGAAACTCGAGTCGTTTTGGCGCCCCCACTCCATGCGCCCGCTGCCAGCGGCGCTCAGCGCACGCCTGGAGTCCGGCCAGGCGCACTTCATCGGGGTGGTGTGCCTGATGAGCAGTCTCCTGAGTTTTCCAGCCGGGCCGTTTCATCCCGAGAGTGCGTTTGGCTGGTTCCTCTTCGGCGGCCTGGTGCTCCTGGTGGTGTTCTTTTGCCTGCTGGCCTGGCGCCTGGTGTCGAAATTCAGGCTGCGTAGCCCTGGCGAAAGCTTTCCTGGCGAACTGGGGCTGCTACGGGCTGTGTTGGCCAGCGTGCCCGACCTGATCTACGTCAAGGACGAGAATAGCCGTTTCCTCCTGGCGAATCAGGGTACCGCCGATGTCATGGGCGCTGCCTCGGGCGAAGAACTGCGGGGAAAGACCGACTTTGACTACTACTCCACCGAGATGGCTGCAGGGTTCTACCAGGATGAACAGAAAGTCATCCAGACCGGCGAAGCACTGGTCAGCCAGGACGAGCACATCCGGGAGAGCGACGGCCGGATTCGCTGGCTGCTGACCACCAAGGTGCCGTTCCGCGATGCCGAGGGCAAGCCGATCGGCATTATCGGAATCGGCCGCAATATCACCGCCCTCAAGGAGACTGAGACCGAACTCAAGCGAGCCCGGGAGAACCTGCATTTCAAGGCCACCCATGACTCGCTGACGTCGCTTCTGAACCGCGAAGCCATCCTGGACATGCTCGGCCGCGAACTTGCCCGTGGCGCCCGTGAGCAGGCCTCCACCGCGGTGCTGATGGCCGATCTGGATCACTTCAAGAACGTCAACGACCGCTTCGGCCATCCCGTTGGTGACGAAGTGCTGCGGGAAACCGCAAGACGCTTCCTGCGCGCTGTACGCGGCTACGATCTGGTGGGCCGGCTCGGGGGTGAGGAATTCCTGCTGATCCTGGGCGGGTGCGGAGCCCAGGAGGCTCTGAGCCGTGCCGAGCAACTGCGGCACAGCATTGAGGCCGCGCCCATGTCCACGGTCAGCGGGCCCATTTCGCTCACCATCAGCATCGGCGTTCTTCCCGCCCGTGAGTGGAGCTATCCGCGCCGGGAAGACGTGCTGCGCGAAGTGGATGTTGCCCTCTACGCAGCCAAGGCAGACGGACGCAACCGATGCAGGCTGGCCATGCCTCCGGAGGCCGCCGCCGGAAGCTGAGCGCGCCGGGCGTCGCCCGACAGCCTGGCGCAGCGCTTATTTGCGCAGGTACGCATCCGTGCCCGCAATCCAGTCAGCGCGAGGCGGGGTAAAAACATCGAGGTCCAGGGTATCTTCGAGCGCCACAGCGCTGTGCGGCATGTTGGAGGGAATGACGAGGACCTGGCCGGCTCCCACGGTGAAGACGCGTCCGTCACCCATGGTGAGCTGCAGCGCGCCTTCGAGCACGTAGGTAATCTGCTCGTTCTCATGGCTGTGCCTGGGTACCACCGCACCCTTGCGCAGGACAAGCCGCGCCAGCATCGCGCGCTCGCCATAAACAAACTGCCGGTCGATCAGCGGATTCAGCTGCTCGATGGGAATGGTGTCGAAGCCGGTGTACTGCAGATCAGTGTGGTCTGCCAATTCGCCTCCTCCCGGAAACCAAAGGGCTCAAGATGCGGGAGCGCCCCTCGACTATCATAGGGCGCATGGATACAGGACTGAAAGGCAGAGTGGCGATCGTGGCCGGCTCGAGCTCGGGAATCGGCAAAGCCACGGCACTGGCGTTTGCCGCCGAAGGTGCGCATCTCGCGTTGTGCGCGCGCCGCCAGGCCGAGCTGGATCAGGTAGCCGGCGACGCCAGGACCCGCTTCGGCGTCGAGACCCTGACCCAGGCATTCGATGTCGGCGATCCCGTCGCCGTGACCGCATTTGTTGAGGCTGCGCACGCGCGCTTTGGCCGAATCGACGTATGCGTGCCCAACGCCGGCGGCCCTCCGGCCAAATCGTTTCTGGAAACCACCCTCGATGACTGGGAGCGCGCCTGGCACCTGAACCTGCGCAGCGCCATCGTCTTTGCCCAGGCCGTGCTCCCGCACATGCAGAAAGCCCACTGGGGACGCATCGTCACGCTGACCTCGTACACGGTGAAGCAACCGGTCCCGGAACTCGTTCTGTCGAACACCATCCGCTCGGGCATGATGGGCCTGGTCCGTTCGCTGGCCGGCCAGTTCGGCAAAGACGGCATCACGGTCAACAACGTGGGGCCCGGCTGGACCTCGACCGACCGGTCGCGCAGCCTGCTCGAGACCCGCGCAAAGAACCGCGGCGTTTCGGTGGAGCAGGTGACAACTGAACTGGAAAAAGAGATCCCTGTCGGCCGCCTGGCCACTCCCGAAGAAGTTGCGGCAACCATTGTGTGGCTCGCGTCAGAAGGCGCCGCCAGCATCACCGGCCAGACAATCCTGGTGGACGGCGGCGCTTACAAGGGACTGTAAACTTCAGAGGGCGCGGAACGGATTTATGATTCGGACGGTGTCAATTATCTGGCCATGCTGCATATCCTCGGAGTAAAGCACGGAACATCCAGCCTGCAGTGCTGCAGCAATCACCAGCGAATCATAGATGTGGTATTTATGCCTCTGTGAAATTCTCATTGCGTTCTCGTGGATTTCGATCGTAAGCGGAACTGGATTGCCGCACAGCGAGCGAATAAGGTCCGTGGCCACGACTACCTCTTTCCACGACATTCTGAGCTTCCGGAGCCCCACGGCAACCAGCTCATTGAGTACCTGAACGCCGATCGAACCGCCTGCGAGGAGAAGTTGCTCAGCGATGGCCGTGCGGTGATCCGAGTCTTTGAGCACATAGACCAGGACGCTTGTGTCGAAGAAGACGTCAGCGGGCATTCGCCTCTTCCCGGTCAAACTTAAAACCAGGTGGAAACGGGCGCCGGAGCTTGCGCAGGCCTGCGATCGCCTTCTCGCGACTGCGGTCGCGGCTTACTTTGAACTGTCTCGTCCCCGCGACCTGAATCTCGATCTCGTCTCCTTCTTTCAGATCGAGGGCCTCGGTCACGGCCGACGGCAGCCGAACGGCAAGGCTATTGCCCCATTTCGCAACGCGCATGACGCCTCCCAGGATATACAACGTTCTTAGTATATCCTGGAAAAACAACCCGGGCGAGAATTGCCCTGCTAATCCGTCTCCGGCCTCTTGTACGGGGCCTGAATCCAGTGCCGGGCCTCGTTCAGCGCCCCAGCCGTATTGTCGTTGGTCTGGATGGCCTGCCGGTACTCGGAGATGGCGCGGTCCCGCTGTCCGGTCAGATCGAAGATTTTGCCGACCGCGATGTGGCTCCAGACCTCGGTCCACCTCGGCTCCAGGTCGCCATTGAGCGCGTCACGGTAGGAGTTCACCGCAGCCTGGTAATTGCGCATGCTGAAGAGCAGCTCCCCAATGCGGTAATTGGCCAGCGAACTTTGGGGGTTGGACTTGAGGGCTTTCTGGTATTCCCCCAGCGCTCCCGCTGAGTCGCCCTGCGCCGCCAGTCGCTGCCCCCGCAGAATGGCTACGCGAACTTCAAGGTCGGAGGTGTTTTTCAGGACCCAGTCCTGAGGATCGATGACCACCCGCCGCGGGCGGCCAAAGGTATCGATCACATACTGCGAGTCGGTGCCGACGACGTCGATGCGTTTGTCGACGGTCTTGCCTTCGGTCTCAACCCGCAGATCGACAGGCATATTGAACAGATCCATGTCACCCTGAATTTCGCCGATGGTCCGGAAGCCTTTGTTGTTGCCGAGCCGGTAAACAGCGTACTTGTCGGCGAACTGCGGCGCGCCGGTGCCGTCGAGCCATTCGCTGAAGAACGGTGTCAGCGCCTGCTGCGACTGTTCTTCAGCAAGCCGCTCAAATTCCCCGCTGCGGATGCCCTTGTCCTTGTACTGCGTGAGGGCCGCGCGCAGGATCTTCTCGAAGCTGTCGTCGCCCACCTCCCAGCGCAGCATGTGGAAGACCAGCGCGCCCTTGTCGAGCGTCATCGACTGGAACTGCGGCGAGTACGCAGCCAGTGTGCCCGCGCTCGCCAGCGGAATGGTGTCGTAGGCCAGGGCGCTGGCCGCGATGTCCGGCAGCGCGCTTTCCAGTGCCGAGTGCCCGGCATCGTCCTCCAGATACATCAGTTCGCTGTAGCGAGCCATGCCGTTGACGATCCAGGCATCGTTCAGGGTTGCCGGGCTTACCATGCTGCCCCACCACTGGTGGGCGATAGTGTTGGCGAGAAGGCGAAAGTCGTTGCGCCCACCAATATGAGCGCCGGCCACAGCGGCAATCTCCGGGCCCCACGCAACCGGCACCGTATCGTCGGGCAGCTCCACAACGCTCAGCTGCGTGGACTCCGGAATCCCGAATGTGCTGGTGAAGTAGGCGAACTCACGCAGGGCGGTTCCCGCGTAGTCGGCCGCCGCGGCCTTGTGAGCCGGCGTCGTGTAAACGTGGATATTGGGTGCGGCGCCCGAAACCGGCGCGTCATATTTGCCGGCGATGATCGTTCCCGGGAAGCCCGGCTTGTCCCACTTGAAATCCCACAGCTGTTCGCCGCCGGTCTCTTTCGGCTTGCCCTGGCTGCCGCTGCCGATCACACGATAGCCGGCCGGCGCCTTGACGTGAATTTCGGCCGTGAAGCGGTCCGTCATATAGCCGGTCATCGGAAACCAGCGGCCGGCGTAAAGCAGGTAGCTGATGGGTTCGCCAACATAGGCCAGTTTCAACCCCTCAACCGGTCCACCGGCGTCCGATTCAAGCTTGCCGGAGTAGTGGAAGGTCCAGGTAACGGACTGCCCTTTCGGCAGAACGGCGGATGGCGTCACGATCAGCGTCGCGCCGGGGCCCCGCTCGCCATTCAGGGTCGCGCCTTTGCCGTCGGTCACTTTGTCCACCAGCAGCGCGCCGTGCAGATCAAAGATGGCCGACGGCAGATCGTCCAGCGGAGTAAACGTCACCTGCGTGGTCGCGTCCAGCACGTGCTCGGCCGGCTTGAGCTCCGCGTTGATGGTGTACGCCGTGATGTTCAGCGTTGGTCTTGGCGGGGCGTTTTGCGCAGCACAGGAAACGGCCGCGACCGCTGCGAAAACGACTGCAACACGGCGAAGATTTGCGCAACGAAACTCAGCAGTAGCTTCGGGAAGAGATTTCTTCATGGGGCGATTCATCGTGGGACGGGCTCTGTCTTTCTTTCCGGCGTGGATCCGTAATTCAGCATCTCGCAGGTAATTTGGGCCACCCGGCCCACAGCGCTTTCCTTTGCGCGCAGCAGCTGCCCGACCTGCCGTAGATCGGCCTGCATGCGCGCCCGCGCCTCATCGTTTTCGAGCAGCGGTCTGAGGTGTGAGACGACTTCACTGGCCGTAAAGTCACCCTGAATCAGTTCCGGTACGATGCGTTTTCCGGCAATCAGGTTCACCATGGCCACGTGGGGGACGTCCACCACCCGCTTCACTACGGCATAGCTGACGGGCGAAATCCGGTATACCACGATAAACGGGTTGCCGATCAGCGCTGCCTCGACCGTCGCCGTACCGCTGGCGACGACGCTCGCCGCGGCATGGTGCAGAACAGCACGGGCGTCATCTACAACGACGATGCGCGGAGGATTGGGCTCCCTCGCCAGCAGCCCGGACAGCACAGAGCGGATGTGGTCCCGTTGCATCGGCGTGAGTATAGGGGCCAATGGCAGCAGGAATTCGGCATTCGGCTCCGAATTCCGCCTCAGCATCGCCGCGGCACGCACCATCTCAGGCAAATTGAGCCGGATCTCCTTACCCCGGCTGCCGGGCAGCAAGCCCACCCAGGTTTTGCCGGGATCAATGCCTGCCTGGCGGGCAAATTCCAGTCGGCTGATGCGCGGCGGTTCCAGCTCTGCCAGCGGATGGCCTACAAACTCCGCCTTCACCCCGCGCTCGCGATAAAACTGCTCCTCAAACGGAAAAATCGTCAGCATCCGGTCCACGTATCGTTGGACATTCCGAATCCGGTATTTCTTCCACGCCCATAGCTGCGGGCTCACAAAGTAGATCACCGGCACTCCCTGGGCCTTCAGCCTCTTCGCCAGCGAGAGATTTACGTCCGGAAAGTCGATCAGGATGGCGATGTCGGGCTTTTCCTGGGCAATCGACGCGCGCAGGCGCCGATATTCGCGATAGATGCGCGGCATGTGACGGACAACTTCCGTGATTCCCATAACCGCGACGTCTTCCGATCGGACAATCGGCCGGAAGCCCAGCGCCTCCATGCGCCGCCCGCCCAGGCCGAAGAAGTCCGCGTCCGGTATCAGCTCCCGCAGCGCGGTCATCACCAGCGTCCCGTAGTATTCGCCGCTGGCTTCCCCAGCCGAGAGGAAGACCTTTCCCGAACTGCTCATCCTGTTCATCCGCGAAGGCTGCTAGCTTGATGTTAATCGTCGCGAGGCCAATCGCCTGCAAGCGATGTGGAGGTTTATCCGAAAGCATGACACGACCCGATGTGTTGTTGAGAAGCGAAGCGCTGCTGGTGCTCGCCTGCGGTGTCGCCGTGTACGGCGCATTCCTCCACGCCAGCTGGTGGCTCTTCGCGGCGTTGTTCCTTGGGCCGGATTTATCCCTGGCTGGCTATGCCATTCCGGGACGGAAGGCCCTCGCATCTGCCTTCTACAACACGGTCCACAGCTACATTCTTCCCCTTTTGCTCGCGCTGGTGGCGTGGAATCGCGGGTCGCACCTGGAGGGCGCGCTTGCCGCCATCTGGATCGCGCACATCGCCCTCGACCGCCTGCTGGGCTTCGGCCTCAAGTATCGCGAGGGCTTCAGGCCCACGCATATCCAAAGCGCCGGCGTGTACCGGGCCGGGTGAAGCCGTTCCCTCTGTTCCCTGTTCACTGTTCTCTGTTCACTGCCTAGTCGGTTCCAATCGCCAGCGAAGGAGCCAGCCCCGACGCCGGCTCGCCGACTTCCTGATCCTTGTATTGCAGCTGGTAGAGCTTCCAGTAGATGCCATGCAGCGCCAACAGCTCCTGGTGCGAGCCCATCTCGCGCAGCTGGCCGCGATGCATCACCAGAATCTCGTCGGCGCGCTGGACCGTGGACAGCCGATGCGCGATCACCACTGAGGTCCGGCCTTCGATCATGCGCTCCAGCGCGGCGCGCACCAGGAATTCAGTATCGGTATCCACGCTCGACGTCGCTTCGTCGAGGATCAGAATGCCCGGCCGATGCGCCAGCGCTCGCGCAAAATTGATCAGCTGTTTCTGGCCGGTCGAGAGTCCGGCGCCACGCTCCCGCAGCGGCTCTTCATACTGGTCGGGCAAGGTGCGGATGAAGTCGTCGACATTGACCTGCTCGGCGGCCTCACGCATGTCTTCATCAGTGATGGATTCGGTGCCCAGACAGATGTTCTCCCTCACCGTGCCGCTGAACAGAAACGGATCCTGCAACACAACGCCAAAGCGCTGGCGCAGCCGCGTCAAATCCTGCTGGCGCACATCCACGCTATCCACAAGCACCTGGCCGTGCTGCACGTCGTAGAAGCGCATCATCAGGCTGGTGATGGTGGTCTTGCCCGCCCCGGTGTGCCCGACAATGGCCGCAGTCTGGTCCGGCTCCACGGTGAACGAAACCCCGCGCATCACCCACTCCACGTCGGTCATCGCCCCCAGCTCAGCCGCCGTAGCCGCCGCAATGCGCGCAGCCGTCGCCGCATCAAGGCGCTGATACGTGAACCACACATCGCGGAACTCAATGCGCCCCGAACCGTCGCCGGGCACGCGATGCGCCGGCGAGACGATTTCCGGCGCCGTATCCAGCAGCTTGAAGACGCGCTCGCTCGCGGCCATGGCTGCCTGCAGGATGTTGTATTTCTCGCTGAGGTCCTGGATGGGCCGGAAGAAGCGCTGCGCGTACTGCATGAAGCCGACCAGCGTTCCCAGCATCACAGCGCCCCGCAAAACCCCGCCGCCGCCCAGCCAGATAATCAGCGCGATGGCGAACGAGCTCAGAAACTCTACCGCCGGATAGTAGAGCGCGTAAGCCATGATGTTGTCTTTGAACGCCTCCATGTGGATGCGATTGATGGCCGAGAAATCGTTGAAGGCCCGCTGCTGGCGGTTGAACAGCTGCACCAGCGACATCCCGCTGATGTACTCCTGGGTGTAGGCGTTGATGCGCGCGATCGCGACGCGAATCCGGCGGTACGAGTCACGCACATACTTGCGGAAGATCCGCGTCACCAGAAGAATCACCGGCAGTACCGAAAAAGCCGCCAGCGCCAGCCACCACTCCATGCGCAGCATCACGAAGACGATGCCGGCCAGCACAAAGACGTCCTCGAAAATCGCGAAGACACCCGAGGTGAACATCTCGTTGAGAGCGTCAACGTCGGTGGTGAGCCGCGTCACCAGGCGCCCCACCGGATTACGGTCGAAGAACCCAACGTGCATCAGCTGCAGATGCCGGAAAATCTGGCTGCGCAGGTCGAACATCACCTTCTGCCCGGTCCACTGCATCAGCCATGTCTGCAGAGCTTCGAGCACATAGCTGACGGTCAGCGCGGCCAGCCACAAACCGGCCAGCTCGCTGATCCCGGTCCACGCGCCGCCGCTGGCCGACCACGGCCTCAGCCAGTGCGCCAGCCATGGATGCCCCTGCGCACCCCGCGCCGCGGCTACTGCCGCAGCCTGCCGTGTTCTGGCCATCGCCGGGGTCAGATACAGGTCGACGGCCACCATGGTCAGGTACGGCCCCAACACATCCGCTGCGGCCTTGAGAATGATGGCGACAATCGAAGCGATGCAGGCCCACTTATACGGATAGAGATAGGTGATGAGCCGCCGCATCAGCCGGCTGTCATACGCCTTGCCGACAATGTCGTCGTCCTGCGCTGCGCCAGGTTTGCTCGGCGGCTTTCGCTCAGGTTCGGCCCCGGTTCGCTGACCGGCTTCCTTCCGTGACTGGGCATCGGCGGCGGGCATGGATCGCTGTCCTTATCTTACCGGGGCATTGGCGACGCCGGAATGTGTGTGACCAACCCGCTCTTCCCGGTTTCCGCTCTCTGCTCGCAACAGCCCTTCTCCTCCCTTGACATCTGCCGTTCCAGCAAGCAAACTTCGCCTACGGGAAAAAAGCCCCTCGAACCCGCCGTTTATGAGCGAGGAAAGGCATTTGACAGCACAGCCGGAAAAGCGAGTCACCTACACCCTGGACTCCTCGCTGGACAGCGTGAATAAGGTCGAGCAAACCGCCGAGCAAATGGCTCGCAAGGCTGGCGTCGATGAGGACGAGATTTTTCGCATTTCCATGGCGGTGCGCGAGGCGGCGGTGAACGCTGTGTTGCATGGCAACGCCTACGATCCGGAAAAACGCATGACGGCGTCGTTTGAAAACACCGGCTCCTCGCTGGTCATTCGCATCACCGACGAGGGTAAAGGCCTCGATCCGGCCACCCTGCCCGATCCCCTGGCCCCGGAAAACCTGCTGCGCGGCTCCGGCCGCGGCATCTTCCTCATTCGCTCCTTCATGGATGAGGTACACTTCAAGCAACTGCATCCCGGAACCGAGCTGACGCTCATCAAGCATCTGGGAACCGCTCCGACCGGCGCCTGACTCCCCACAGTTTCAAGTTTTTCCAAGGAGGAATTTCTCGTGAGCATGAAAATCAGCACCCGTCAGGTCGACGGGGTAACGATTCTCGATCTCGGCGGCCGGATCACCCTCGGCGAGGGCAGCGTGCAGTTGCGTGATTCGGTCCGTGACCTGCTCGGCAAAGGCCAGAAGAAGATTCTGCTCAACCTGGGCGACGTCAACTACATCGACAGCTCCGGCATCGGCGAGCTGGTCAGCGCCTACACCACCGTCCGCAACCAGGGCGGCGAGCTCAAGCTGCTCAACCTCACCCGCAAGGTTCACGACCTGCTCCAGATCACCAAGCTCTACACCGTCTTCGACGTGAAGGACGACGAGGCCAGCGCCATCGCCTCCTACGCCCACGCCTGAGAACGGCCAAAGTTAAGCGAAAGGGCTGCCGCCAGGCAGCCCTTCTTCGTTGTCCGAGCGCTGACTCGACCGTTCATTGCGCGATCGGCTCTAATGTCAGTCCGTGTTTGCGGAAAATCGCCTGTTCCTCGTCGACTAGTGGTCGTACATCGCTATTGGCAAAAGGCGTCGGTCGCGTCACGAAACGGCTGCCGGAAGGAAACTGAAGAAGTTTCTGCTCAAACTGTTCGATAGATGACGCTTGGTATTGCGCTACCCCGAAAGATACAAAGCCTCCCAACGTGACAAAAATTACAGGCGAAGGAACAACGTAGGGCGGTTTGGCAAGGGCAGCCAGGTTTTTGAGCTGCCAGCATAAGTTCTGGCCAACGCAATGATCGACTACGTACCGGATCAGGCTCGGATCGGCGAACCAGGCTTGACTGGCGATCAGCGCGTGTCCCAGCGGTTCCCCTAAGAGCATCGCCTCGATTTCCTCGGGAGGCGTATCGGGGCGTGGATGATCCATCAGCGCGTCGCGTCCCGTCCATGTTCGTGCCCACTCGTCGAATCGGAGAAGCAGGAGTTTCTTGTCCTCCGGCCGGGCATGGTCCGTCAGATACATGGCCGAGTTCTCCACAACGCGTGCGTTGGCGCTCTTCAACCCCGCGACTGCCAGGTCGTGCAGATCGGGAACGGGGCCATTCCAGCGTTGCCACTGAAGCAACTGGATCAGGCAATCGTCCCCTTCATGCGCCACAGCGCGCACGCGCGGTGCGGCATCATCCGGGCTGAACCGCACAAGGTATTCGAGCGCCCAGACGTCGTAATGGCAGGCTTTTGTCGGCGGTGTCGCATCGAACGCGCGCTTCATCGCCTCGCTCGAAGCGCCGGTTCCGAATCGCACCAACAGGCTCCCGGCTGTCCCGCGTTTCTCCTGCGGCTGTTGTACATAAGTCTCGGTCCACATTTTCTCGAATTGCGGAAGCTGTTCCTGGGGCAGAAACGTGATCTCCTGCGCGGAAATCGCTGGCGTCGCCACTCCAATTTCTGCGAGGATCTCGCGATGCGCTGCTTCGGGGTCCAACTCGTACCAACGGCGCAACACCAGAGACTGCAGGGAATCGTGCATTCCGGGGTATCCGGGTCCGCGCAGGATTGCTGCCAGCGTGGCCAGCGTGTCCGCAAATGCGGGCGAGCGCAGTAGCTCCCACTGATACTCCAGATCGAATTCCTGGCTGTTTGGGTCCAGCCGCAGAAACGAGGCGGGCAGCAGAGCTGACATTTTCCTGCCTACGTCAGGATCCTGAATGTTAGTCCCAAAGAACAAAAGCGTCTGTACGGTTGCCGCTCTTGCCTGGTCGTTCTTGTGCGGCACGGCCGCGTAGACCATGGACCACAATGTCGGATCGTATGACCGAATCTTCTCCCGCGCCGTCTTGCCGTCCAGGGCCGGACTCACGTGCAGGTATTCCATCGCCGTGATCAAGTTGTAGGAGATGGGGAAATCCGGCTGGTCGATTCTCCGGTTCACGGAAGCGATTGCCTGATCTCGCAGCGATACCGGCAGCGCCACCAGGCCCAGCTCGGCCTGGCGATCGTTATTGCCATACTGGTTGCTCAACTGCTCCGTAAGCGCATCGATCGCTGCCGGTATGGCCAGATAGCGCAGATCCGCCATCGCGCCGACCCATACCTGGACGGATGAACTCTTGAGGTCGGCGAGAACCTTTCTCAACGTCTCCTCCTGCCACCCGGGCGAAGCTGCAACGATATGCAGCTGAAGGACGCTACTGATCTCGAGGGGCGAGGACCCGCTCAAAGGGGCGATGCGATGGCTTGTGATACGGACCGAATAGTCCCCGGGCGCCTCGAACCGAACCCACTGGTTCAGGTCCACGCTCACCGTGACCGGCTTATCTGCGGTGAACGTCGGCCACGACCATCCATGCCCGGTCGTCGGGAACCTGCCATCGAAATATTCGCGCAATGGATCTATCGAGCCTGACGCTGGGCTTACAGTGAAATCCTCGAAATACCCGAACTCCTCGCCGCGCCCGCTCTCCCACGGAGCGATATAGAAGCGTCCCTCGCCGGGACAGGTGAACGTCAGGGTCAGCGGTATGCGCTCCCCGATGTGGAAGGTGGTTTGCCCCTTCGCGGTCCGGACCATGAAGCTGGGCTGCAGCAGTTGCGGTTGGTGGATTGGTTGTTGCTGCGGGGAAGCTGGCTGCGTTTCAGCGGTCGCCGCGGAGCCAACGGCCAGAGTCACCGCGAGAACCACACCACGTACGCACATGCACAGCCTCCCGGGACCTGTTGCGAGCGAAGGAGATTCGCTGCATGTTAGACGGCCGCGAAAGGACCGTCACTAGCCCGCTCGTGTGATTGAAGAGCCTACTCGTTGACATCAGCAGCCCGCGGAGAACTCTTATCTGGCGAGGTAGAACCGGGGCGAGACAGTTTCGGCAATAGGCGGATTCTCGTCCATCTGAGCTCGATTGGCGCATCATCGCCACGGCGCTCATCAAGGTCAGTACCTTCGTACCCTCCACCTCTTCGATTTCCCTTGCTCTCCCCACGCAAATGGCTAACCTAAGAACAGGGAAAGCTCTGCCCGCTACCCGCGAGCCGAGCTTTTCCTTTGGAGCCTGCCCTGAGTGAGTTCGCCCAGGCGAACGAGTCGAACGGGGCCCAGGCCGAAGCAACACCAAACGCTCTTTGACATCGCCAATCGCCAGCCTCCTCGCTCCCAGCTCCAGGCTCCAGCTCTTCCGGCGCTAAAGGCTGCTAGCCACAGGCTGCAGCTACCGTCTGCGGACAAGCCACCTGTTTTCAAACACTTGCCCATGAGGCCCTCTCGCAAGTACTTGCTTTTCTGTTACTTGCATTTTGAGGCCCTGTCTAAATCCCGTGCAATCAACACTTGCTCAAAAACGGGGGGTACGCACAGGCTACAGGCTCAAGCTCTTGGCTCCAGGCTCGCTTCCACAAACCGCCTGTTTTCAAACACTTGCCCATGAGACCCTCTCAGAAGTGCTTGCTTTTCTATTACTTGCACTTTGAGGCCCCATATAACTACCGTGCAATCAACACTTGCACAAAACGGGGGGTACTGCTGCAGGCTGCAGGCTGCACTTGTCACCGCTTCAGCAAGTCAATCGGCTCATCGGCGTCCGTTGCCCGGAAGTACTGCGCCAGCGCCGGATGCGTCCGCTCGACGGCGCGGTACATCTCCCAGGCCACCCGGCGATAGGAGAAGTGACCCTGCGGCGCAGACCGAAGCTCGGAGATGTACAGCGCCTCGGCAAAGTCCATCTTGAAAAGAGCTCGATTCTTCGTGCCCAGCGGCAGAACGTACTGCGCGGATTCGGCTACTTCGGGCGCAGAGCCAGCCGCAAGCGCGGCGAAAGCGGCGTGCGCGGACTGAACCGTTTCTTCGTAGAGAGGCTGAACGCCGGCTTCAGCAACGCCTTCGGGAATGGCGTAGCCGTGAAGCGCAGTGAACGACTGCAGCACCTGGACGCAGCGGCGATGCCGATGCATATCGCGGAAGCCGCCGATGTCCATAAGGATGTCGAAGCGCAGGGCCTGGCCGGCCGAAAACTCGCGCAACAGCTCATCATGCCGTCCGCGATGCCGCACCCCGAGAGCGATGATCTCGTTCCGGCGAGCCTCCGGCAGCGCCGCGACCCGGTCGCGAATCTGCCGGTATGGATAATGGCACTGCCCGTAGAGCAGCGTCGCGGCGAGATCGACTTCGAGAGAATCTGCATCATCGACCAGATCGACCAACGGCGCGTCCTCGATCGGCTCATCTTTCAGAATCTCAGCCGCAGCCTGGCGCAGTTCCTCGCGCGTCTGAATCTGATAGTCGTTCGGTGCGGCATATTTCACCAGCGTCGGCGCGGTCTTTACCTCGCGCGTCAGCAGAGCCGCGGCTCGCTCGCCGAGCGCCGGATCGACCGCGGCAATCTCGCGTTGCAGAGCGCCCAGCTCCTCAGCGTTGACGTTCCACGCCGGTCCAGTCGCGGCAGCCTGGAGACGAACGCCCAGCTGGCGAACCTCGGCAACCGGGCTCGAGAGCAGCCGCGAGATCTGCGTTTCGAGCGTGCGGGCATTAACAATTTGCCCCAGCGAGGTATTCGTAGCCAGCGGCAACAGGTAGCGCGCGACGTCGAAGGCGCGGGCCTTCAGCGTGCGCTCGTAGGTTTCCTGCTTCATCTCGTCAGGCTTCGCCACCTGATTCCTGAGCGAGGCGAACACGGATTCAAAGGCTATGTGATAGTTGGCAAAAAGCTGCTCGATCGCCTCGCGACACCGATTCGCCGAGGCCGAGTCGGCGCCGAATTCTGGCATGAACCATCCACTCTTGCGGAAGTTCTGGTAGCGCGTCGAGCGCTCCTGACCATCCCATCGCTGTTCGTCGACGAGCACAATCGCCGCCAGCAGCGAGAGCCGCTCGATGGCAAAGGCAATGTGCGCCAGGTCGGCTATCGAGCGATGGCCATATTGGAAATAGAACGTATTCAGGAACTGCTCGGCCCTCTGACTGCTGATCTCGCGCAGCGACTCCTTCATGGAGAGCGCCGATCGCGAGTATTTCGCCATCGCGTAGGCCAGAACCTCCGGATCCGCTCCATGAACCGCGAAGACCTCGGTCTGGTTGTTGCGGCTTTCCGCCGGCGCGGGCGATT
This sequence comes from uncultured Acidobacteriaceae bacterium, assembly GCA_963788905.1. Classification (GTDB taxonomy): domain Bacteria; phylum Acidobacteriota; class Terriglobia; order Terriglobales; family Acidobacteriaceae; genus Palsa-343. The sequence continues at coordinate 1,624,410 of CAWBIO010000002.1, read as the reverse complement.
CGGATCGGACGGGGGGAGTTTCAGTCATGGAAGCCATGCAGGAATGCTAAACCGAAAGGTTGCGCAAAACTCGGACGCATCTGGGGAGTCACGGGGGCCCTGCGCCGGATGTTATGTGCCTGCAAACAAAGAACGAGTACCATGGGAGTGTTTTTCGGCGAAGCATCCGGGCGATTCGGTTTGAGCTGCGGCCACTCTACATGAACAAGATCCTTTCGACGACCGAACATCGTCCCTGGCCCCTGCCGGATTCGCCCTGGGTAATGACCCAGCGCTGGAACGATCTTCTGTTCGCTCACTGGCCGCTGCCGGCTGCCGAGCTAACCCACCTGCTGCCCGAGGCTCTCACCGTCGACACCTTCGACGGCTCCGCCTGGGTTGGAGTCGTTCCCTTCTGGATGGACCGGATCAAAATGCGCAGCCTGCCATCCATTCCCGGCGCGAACCGCTTTCCGGAACTCAATCTTCGGACCTATGTCCGCGAGCGCCACACGAATCAACCGGGCGTCTATTTCTTTTCCCTCGATGCTGCGAATCCTCTCGCTGTCGCAGTAGCTCGGATGTTCTTTCGCCTGCCGTATTACTGGGCGCGTATGAAGATGGATTCAGACGAGAATCGCATGTTCCACTACCGCAGCGAGCGCATGCTGAGCCGTCCCGCGGCAACCCTTCGTGCTCACTACCGCAGCCTCGGCAAACCCTGCGTGAAGGGCGGACTGGAGAGCTTCCTGACGGAACGCTACGCATTGTTCACGGCGACAAAGCGTGGCGATGTCTCTCGCGTGAATATTCACCACTTGCCCTGGCCGCTGGAATTGGCGGAAGCGGAGTTTGAGGTCAACGATCTGCCTCAGGCGCACGGCATTCGGCTGCCTGACACGAAGCCCTTATTGCAATACAGCCGCGAGCTGACCGTCTACATCTGGGCGGTCGAGGAACTCGGCTCGCGCGCCACGCGCCGCGCCACGGCGCCGATGCCGGCCGGTCCGTAGAGACAGGGTGCAGCGTGGAATGTACAGGTTGCAGGGATCAGGTAGGGTGGAACCATGTCTTCACTCAACGGAAAAACAGCTCTGGTTACGGGAGCTTCGCAGGGCATCGGAAGAGCCTGCGCTCTGGCGTTGGCCAAAGGCGGCGCACGCGTTGCACTGGCAGCGCGCAATGAGGCGAAGTTGAACGAAGTCGCCGCGGAAATCGCCGCAGCCGGCGGCGCAGCAGCCGTCTTCACGCTGGATATCGCCAACGAAGACTCCATCAAAAGCTGCGCCAAATCCGCTCTGGCCCATTTCGGCAGCATCGAGATCCTTGTGAACAATGCCGGCATCACGCGCGACACGCTTGCCCTGCGCATGAAGCGCGCGGACTGGGACGAGGTGCTGCAGACGAACCTGACTGGGACGTTTCTGATAACCCAGGCATTGCTCAGCCCCATGCTCAAGGCGCGCTGGGGACGCATCATCAACATCACCAGCGTTGTGGGTGAGACTGGCCAGGCAGGACAGGCGAATTATGCCGCCAGCAAGGCGGGCCTGATTGGGCTCACTAAGTCACTGGCTCGGGAACTGGCCTCGCGCAATATCACCGCCAATGCTGTCGCGCCCGGCTACATCGAAACTGCCATGACCGCGGTGCTCGATGAGAAGCAGCGCGCGTCGATGCTCGAGCATATTCCGCTGGGCCGCGCTGGCTCAGACGCCGATATTGCCAACGCGGTGCGCTTCCTCGCGTCGGACGATGCCGCCTACATCACCGGCCACGTGCTCGACGTGAATGGCGGCATGTATATGGGTTAGATCGCAACACGAGACCCGTCCTTCGGCTACCATCTTTGCGATGAAGATTCTCACTGCGGACGAGATGCGTACCGCCGATCGCGTCACGACCGAGAAATTCGGCGTTGCGTCGATCGAGCTGATGCACAACGCCGGAGCCGCGGTCGCGCGCTTCGTGCTGAGAGAGTTTCCCGAGTACCGGAGGATCGCCGTCCTTTGCGGCAAGGGGAACAACGGCGGCGACGGATTTGTGGCGGCGCGGCGTCTCGCCGCCCTTGGGTGCGCGGTGCAGGTGCTGATGCTCGGCGATCTGGCGGAGTTGAAGGGCGACGCGAGGACGGCATTTGAAGAGATGGCGCTGACTCCGGTGCTGGCTCCGGACGAAGCGTCGCTCGGCTCGCCTGAGGTCGAGCTGCTGCTGGACGCGGCCGATCTGCTGATCGACGCTGTCGTCGGCACAGGATTCAAACCGCCACTGCGCGGGGTCGCCGCAGCGTTGCGTGACCGGGTGAACGCGCTGAAGACTCCCATCATTGCCGTCGACCTGCCATCGGGATGGGATGCCGACTCGCGGGAGTTTTCCGTCGAGGGCGCGTTTCGTGCCGATGCGGTGGTGACGTTCACCGCGCCCAAGCTGGCCCATGCGTGCGGCAATCTGACGGGCAGCGTGACCGGCCCCATTGTGGTTGCTCCCATTGGATCGCCGGAAGAGGCGATCGCGTCGGCAACGAATTTGACCTGGGCGGGCGCCTCAAAGGCCATCACCGGCACGCCACGGTCCGCCGACTCCAACAAAGGCATGTATGGGCATGTGCTCATCGTCGCGGGGGGGCGAGGCAAATCCGGAGCCCCGGCGATGGCGTCTTTGGCGGCTCTGCGAGCCGGAGCTGGATTGGTAACAGCGGCGGTGCCAGAGTCGATCCTGCCATCCGTGGCGGCCATCACGCCGGAACTGATGACCCAGCCCCTGCGAGAAGGAGCTGACGGAGAGATTGACAAGTCGAACCTGGAACCGGTTCGGCTGCGGCAGCTCACGGAGCCAGCGACCGTAATTGCCATGGGACCCGGAATGGGCTCCGAGCCCGAGGAATTTGTTCTCGGCCTGATCGCCAAAACCACACAGCCTCTGGTCCTCGACGCGGATGCGTTGAACATCATGGCCAAACACGTCGATAAGCTAAATGGGGAGGGACGCACGGTGGTTCTGACACCGCACCCCGGCGAGATGGCGCGGCTGGCGGGCATCAGCACGAAAGAAGTGCAGGCCCGGCGCGAGCCCCTCGCGCGCGAATTTGCCCGGAAACACAATGTGACAGTCGTGTTAAAAGGCTGGCGCACACTCGTCGCCCACCCCGATGGGCGCATCGCTATCAACACCACGGGGAATCCTGGTATGGCAAAGGGAGGCAGCGGCGACATCCTGACCGGCATCGTAGCCGCCACGCTCGCGCAGTATCCCGACCGTCCCGCCGAAGCCGTGGAGGCTGCGGTTTACCTGCACGGGCTCGCCGCCGACTTTGCCGTTCGCGAGCAGGACGAGCACACCTTGCTGGCCACCGATACGGTTGATCATCTTTTTCGTGCTTTTTTGTTTCGCGCGGAGGACGAAGCGGGATATGTTTGGTTGCAGGGACTTCCTTCCCACGCGGCGAGGTCGAGATGACGCAGACAGCAGACCTGAAGGTGCATCAGTTCGCGAGCCACAGCGGCAAGGAGACGATCGAGGTCGGCCACCGCATTGCGGAGCTTCTGGTTCCGCCGAAATTCCTTATTCTGCGCGGCGATCTGGGCGCGGGCAAAACCACACTGGTGAAGGGCATCGCCAATGCGTTCGACGCCGCAGAACCCGACGAAGTGACCAGCCCGACCTTTACCCTCATCCATGAATACGAAGGCACGCGCGTTGCCAATGGCCACAAGGAGCCCGTGATTCTGTACCACCTCGACCTGTACCGGATTCAGAACGAGCGCCAGCTCGATTCCCTGGGACTCGACGATCTGGTCGGTCCGGAGAGCATTGTGCTGGTGGAGTGGGGCGAGAAGTTCCCCAGCGTGGTGAAGCGTAGCCAGGGCGAGATCGAAATGCGCACAACCGGCGGCGATTCGCGCAGCATCACGCTAACGCTGAAGGACTGACGCGGAAACTGCAGAACCGCCCTCAAGTCCAACCCATCAGAAAACTACATCAGAAGTGGTGGATCTTTTCCGGCTGGGGAATCTCTACCGGGCGCGCCGCCTCGCGCTCCAGTGACCGGCTCACCAGGTCCCGCGAGCCCAGTCCCACCGCCAGTGACAAAGCAAAAACGATTCCCCCGAACAGAATGCCGAATCCCAGCTCGACGATCGCCCCACCCAGCGCGAGGTGATCCAGCACCATCGCCCCCGTGAGCACCAGGATCATCCACCGCACTCCCATGCTGAGCAGCCGGGCATAGCTCAGGTTGAGATTGACTCCGGTAATGAGCACGCTGCGCGAAACAAATCTGGCCAGAACATTTCCTGCGAGGAACAGAATAGCCGCGCCTACGACGCGCGGAACATAACCGAGAACCCATCCGGAAAGAATGTGCTCCGACGTGCCCGCCTCAAAGGCCGAGACGCCGACGACTACACCGACAATCGCAAAACACCAGAAGACGATCCGGCCGATCAGCAGCGACGGCGTCGCCCGCGGGCTCCATTCGGCCATCGCGCTGGCGCCTCCCCTCATGCGCTCATCGAAACGCAGCGCGGCCAGAATGCGCCCCACCAGCCACGCCAGAATCCAGCCCACCAGCAGAAAGAATAGAAATGCGACGATGAAAGCGAGGACGCCCGGCAACAGCGTGGCCATCTTATTCATCACGCGACCCATCGACGAGTGAAGCGATTGTTCCACCTGCTGCCACATACCCTCTTCTCCTTTCGATCGCTCTATGGATTGAAGCGATCCGGCCATCTCCACCGCGACAGCAGGTAGGGTTTTTTCTCCTCCCACGCGCGGGCGAATCTTTCCAGGCGCTGTTCTGATTCAGCGCTGGTCATGCGGGAAACCTCAAGGACCCAGGATGCAACCCAGCCCAGATAAAGCGGGGTCAGCGCGCCAAGCAGATGCACCCGGCTGATGGTGCGTAGGCGCCAGGCGAGCGCGAAATCGTAAACAATGCCCGCCCACAAATCATCGGGCATGCGGAACTGCTCCGAACTCAGGCGCGTCAGCCGGCGCAGCTCCAGCAACGTGTTCGGCGGCAGCAGCAGACGCCACACCTCGTCGAGGTTCGTCGATCCCAGCCGGAACGAATCCAGCATCGGCTGCACACCGATCGCCTGACCATCCGGTTCACCATCGCTGGCGTTGCCCCACACCGGCGTCGCCTGCGATCCGCGAACTCGCTGCCAGTGCGCGGCACAAAGGTCCATTTCATGGAACAGCGATCCGGTCAGCTGTCCCAGAACTGCGCTCAGTTCCAGACCATCGGTGGCAACGCGATGACGCACATCCACATGCACCTGCCCAACCGGGATCTGAGCGGACTGGGTGGTGGCCACGGTCACTGGCCATAGAAGCGAATTCGCTGCGCCGTCATGGGGCGAACTGATGCGTGCCAGCTGTCCGCACAAGGAACCCGAGGCGGCAAAATCGAACGCGAGAGGATACCGAACCCGCTTGCCATAAAGAGCGCGACTCAGCGGAGACAAAATACCGCTGTTGATCAGGCCGTCGTATTTTGCCGCAGGATAAATGGGCATCGCCAAACCGCACTGGCGATCGAGCACGGCGTACGTGAAGAGCTGAATGGCGTGCGCCGCGAGCCCTGCCAGGTCCGATCCAAGAACGATGCAAATCCGGGCCTTGAGAGATTCCGCCAAAGACAGAACGGCACGCTGATTGGCCGAAACACCGGACCAGAATTCTCCCGCTGCCTGCGCGGGGGAAGCAAAAGGAAGCATGGTCAGCATCGCGTCTGCGGTTCCCTGGCCATCGCCAGCCATGGATTCCGACGCCACGCCCGGCCAGGCGAAGACAAACTTTAGCGACGAAACGCCGGAACCGAGTTCCCGGACCGCGTTCTCCGCGCGCGCGCGCAGCTCCTCCGGCGCAACCGCTCCGGCAATTCCAACCACAATGTCGGCGGAACCGATCCGGTCGACCTGCTGCCTGGTTTCCTCCGTGATTTCAACGACTGCCATTCAGCTCGCTATTCCTCGTTCACGACAGCGACAGGATTCCGTGCAGTGGGATGCGAATCCAGGCTGGACGATTGTTCAGCTCGTAGACCAGCTCGTACAGCGCTTTATCGAGAATATAGACTTCGAGAAGCCGGTCGAAGTCATGGCGACCCCGCGGAACGATGGGTGACTCTGAAGCGATACTGCGGTAAGCGCGCAAAAACTCGGTTGAGACCGAAGCCTCGCAAAGCCTGGCCCAGGGTTCCAGTTGCGCAAAGTCCTCCGGACGCCGGGTGGTGTACTGGGTCAGCGCCGCAAAAGCAGCATAGCTGAAGGAACGCAGCATCCCCGCAACATCCTTCAGCGGCGAATTTTTTGCTCGCCGCCCAGCCAGAGGCCGCGCCGGTTCACCTTCGAAATCCAGAATAAAAAAGTCCCCCTTCGAACGCAGTAACTGCCCGAGATGGTAATCGCCATGGATGCGCGTCCACTGGCCCACATCGTTCAACGTGGAAAGAGTGCGCAGCCTTGCTAACAGCGCTCCCCGCCGGCTGAGCACCAGGCCTGCCGCCTCCACGGTGTCATCAGGCAGCCGCGACAAACTAGCCTTCAGCAGATCGAATGCTCCGGCGGCGTGCGCCACCAGACTGTCGCGCAGCGATGCCAGGTCGTTGGGATCGGGGACATGCGGCGCGAAGTCCGCCTCACGCCCCGATGCCAGCGCCAGGTGCAGCTCCGCCGTTCGCCGGCCCAGAACCGCAGCCGCGTCCAGATAAATCGCAGCATGGGCGCGCGCCTCGGGATGGACATCATCCCCTCCGCCATCCGCGCCAATCGGAGCCTTTACCGAAGCGGTGCCCTCGTAGTAGCGATCCAGTTCCTCCAGTGTCCACTGCCAGCCGTCGCCTTCGTTCTGCACAAGGCCCTGCAGCAGGGCGAGTGTGGCCGGCTCCTCCTCCGGACGCCGAATCTCTATAGATCCGCCGAAAGGCGGGACGTTGGCGAACTTCGCCTCTTCGCTGAGAAACCGCCCGACCTCGACGTCGGGATTCTGACCGGGCTGCTGGCGGCGAAATAGCTTCATGATGAGACGATCGCCGAAGATCGCCGATGTATTGCTCTGCTCCGCGCTGCCGACGCGCACCGGCAGCGATTGCCTGTCCGGCAGGTTCGCCACGAGTGGGCTGGGAACGCCAACGACGTTGCCGCCTCGCGTGCGCAGTTCTTCGCCCTTCGCAAGGATCTCCAGCAGGGCTTCCGGGGCGCTGCCTGACAGGCCATCGTGCAGCACTCCTGCAAGCAACGCTGAGCCAACCGTGGCGAGAATCTGATTCGGAAAGGATTCTCGCAGAGAACCGGCAGCTTCCCCGAAGCTCATCGAAAGGCACAGCAGCCAGGCATCCGCTTCTCCGGAAAGATAGTCCACTGAAACCCAGACCAGCGCCGAACGCCTGTCGTTGAATAAGACCGAATCGGCAATCTTCGCACGCACGATGTTTTTTGACTTGCTTCCAAACCAGCGCTGCCTCTGCAGGAAAGCCGGCAGCAGCGCCTCGAGCCGCCGGACTCCATCGCCTGAGAGCATGCTCTGCCAGTCGCGCTCGTTTTCCACGTAGAAAGCCTGTTCACCTGCCTCCAGCGAAGTTCCATCGCCGCCAGCCAGCGAAGGCTGCACCTCGAGCCACAGGAATCCGTAAGGGCCGAGCGTGAGTGAGTAGGGTGCGCGGGTGATCGGTGGAAACTCTACGTAACCGAGCATCTCAACAGGAACCATGCCTTCCATACCGGGAAGATCGAGCTGGACGGGTTGCGCAAATCGCGAAAGGTTAGCGACGCAGAGTACGGTTTCGCCGTCGTACTGCCGGATGTAGGCAAGGATCTTCCGGTTCGATGGATCGAGGAACCGCAACAAGCCGCGCCCGAATACCTGAAACAGCTTGCGCAGCGCAATCATGTTGCGCATCCAGTTCAGAAGCGACGAAGGGTCGTTCTGCTGGGCTTCGACGTTGATGGCTTCGTAACCCCAGACCGGATCCATGATGACCGGACTGTAGAGTTTTGCCGGGTTAGCGCGCGAGAAGCCGGCGTTTCGGTCCGGCGACCACTGCATGGGGGTACGCACGCCATTGCGGTCGCCGAGATAGATGTTGTCGCCCATGCCGATTTCATCGCCGTAATAAAGAATGGGCGTGCCGGGAAATGAAAAGAGGATGCTGTTGAGCAACTCGATGCGGCGGCGGTTGTTATCGAGAAGCGGAGCGAGCCTGCGCCGTATGCCGATGTTGATGCGCATGCGCGGGTCCGCGCTATAGGCCAGATACATGTAATCGCGCTCGTCGTCCGAGACCATCTCCAGCGTCAGCTCGTCGTGATTGCGCAGAAAGAGGCCCCACTGGCAGTTATCCGGAATCGCCGGCGTCTGCGCGATGATGTCGGTGATCGGCAGCCGATCTTCCTGGCGCAGCGCCATATAGATGCGCGGCATCAGAGGGAAATGAAACGCCATGTGGCATTCGTCGCCGTCCCCGAAATAGGGCCGGACGTCGGTGGGCCATTGGTTCGCTTCGGCCAGCACCATGCGGCCGGCAAAGCCTTCATCGATTGCCGCGCGCATGGCTTTGATGACGGCATGGGTTTCAGGCAGGTTCTCGCAGCTGGTGCCGTCACGCTCCACCAGATACGGAATCGCATCAATCCGCAGCGCGTCGACACCCATCTCCAGCCAGAAGCGCATCACCCGCAGAACTTCTTCAAGAACCTCGGGGTTGTCGTAGTTCAGGTCCGGCTGGTGCGAAAAGAATCGATGCCAATAGTAGGCCTGCGCGACCGGATCCCATGTCCAGTTGGATTTCTCCGTGTCGGTAAAAATGATTCGCGCATCTTTATACTTCTGGTCGGTATCGCTCCACACATAAAAGTTGCGCTCCGAGGATCCGGGCGGCGCGTGCCGAGCACGCTGAAACCAGGGATGCTGGTCAGAGGTATGGTTAATCACCAGCTCGATCATCACCTGCAGTCCACGGTCATGCGCGGCATTCAGGAAGCGCTGGAAATCCTCAAGCGTCCCATAACTCGGGTGAACGCTCATGTAATCGGAGATATCGTAGCCGTCATCGCGCAACGGCGAAGGAAAGAATGGCAGCAGCCATATGCAGGTCACACCAAGATCCTGCAGATAGTCCAGCTTCTGCATCAGTCCCGGAAAATCGCCAAGGCCATCATTATTGCTGTCCATGAAAGCCTTGACATGGACTTCATAGATGATGGCGTCCTTGTACCAAAGGGGATCGGCGACGCTGCCCGGCTTGCGGACAATAGCCTTCGTTTCCGGCGTTAAGTCCCGCGCGCTCATTGGTAGTAATCAAAATCCTTTTCAGAACGAACCTTGCGCAGCACCCGGAAGACATGCGCCGGAATCGTCGCCGGCGACAATTCCACATAGTTGCGCGGTCCCTGCCACAGATAGCGGGCATCCGTGAGCACGTCGTGGACCTGAAAGCTCTCATCGGCGCGCAGGTGCAGGCGATCGAGCTCGAGGCTCACCCATCCTGACTGGGTATGGAAGGAATCGAGATTGACTACGGTCAGGATCGTATTGGAACCGTCGATCGTGGATTTGCTGTAAGTGATGAGATAGGGATTGTCAGTGGTGTGGAATACCAGATCGTAGCTACCATGCAAAGCTGCATTCTCGCGGCGGCCGCGATTCATGGTCGCAATGATGCCGGCGATGCTGTGCGGCGCATCGAGATCCCATTGGCGGATCTCATATTTTTCCGAGTTCAGATACTCCTCGCTGCCCTGCCGCAGGGGCTTGTTCTCAAGAAGCTCGTAGGCAGGACCATAAATGCCGTAATTCGGACCCAGGGTCGCAGCCAGCACAATGCGGCTTACGAACGCAGGGCGCCCGCCGATCTGCAACGTCTCGTGCAGGATGTCCGGAGTGTTAGGCCACAGATTTGGCCGCATGTACTCTCGCACCCGCGTCTGGGTAAGCTCCGTGAAGTAATCAGTCAGCTCTTGTTTTGTGTTGCGCCAGGTGAAGTAGGTGTAGGACTGCGAGAAACCCAGCTTGGCCAACCGCTGCATCACCCGCGGCCGTGTGAATGCCTCGGCCAGAAACAGCGCGTCAGGGTAATCGCGCTTCAGTTCGCCGATGCACCACTCCCAGAAAGGAAATGCCTTGGTGTGCGGGTTGTCGACGCGGAAAATGCGCACGCCCTGCTCCATCCAGAAAAGAAAAACATCGCGCAGCGCGTCCCAAAGTCCTGGCCAGTCGCTGCTCTCGAAGTCCAGGGGATAAATGTCCTGGTATTTCTTCGGTGGATTTTCGGCGTACTGAATGCTTCCGTCGGCCCGCTTTTTGAACCACTCTGCGTGCTCGTGAACCCAGGGATGGTCAGGCGAGCACTGAAAAGCGATGTCCAAAGCCAACTCGATCCCCTTAGCGGCCGCCGCACGCAGAAGACTGCGAAAATCTTCCAGCGTCCCCAGCTGGGGATGAATCGCAGTATGGCCGCCTTCCTTTGCCCCGATGGCCCACGGGCTGCCGGTATCGCCTGGTTCAGCAGTGGTCGAGTTGTTCTTTCCCTTACGAAAGCTCGTGCCGATGGGATGAATCGGCGGTAGATACAGAACATCGAAACCCAGACGCTGCACGTAATCGAGCCGCGCCTCGCAGTCTTTGAACGTGCCATGACGGCCCGGCTCTTTCGCCGCCGAGCGAGGGAACATTTCATACCAGGCCGAATAACGAGCTTTCTCGCGGTCGACGGTGACCCTAAGCTCGCGATCGTAGCGGCTCTCAAGCGCCGGGTCGAGGTATTGCGCCATCATCGCAGCCACTGCAGCGTCAAGGGCGGTCGCTTGCGCCGCCTTCATGTCATCCGCACGCCGAAGCGATGCCGCCCAGCGGCGTAACCCATCCGCGTCGTCCCGTCCGGCGCGCGTGGCGGCCTGCTCCAGCAGTTGTGCGCCGTGCAGCAAATCCACACGAATGTCCTGACCGGCTGCAATGCGCTTCTCCAGGTCGCTTCGCCAGGTGTCGAAGTGATCGATCCAGCCGGCAACCGTGTAGTAGTACTCGCCCATCCGTGCGACGGGAAACTCGGCGCGCCACCGGTCGTTCCCCAACGCGCGCATCGGCACCGACGTCCACGATGCGATTTCACTGAATCGAAATAAAAGTTGAGCCGCGACATGATCGTGCCCGTCAGCGAAAACATCCGCTTCGACCACGACCGAATCGCCGATAATGCGTTTGATGGCAAAGCGTCCCGCGTCAATCTCCGGGTCCACCCCTTCGATCACAACGCGCTTCCGTCCATCGGCGGGCTTATCCATGAGATCCCATCGGCTCTTCCTGTAAGGCAACGCCAGGCTTCCGGTCGCGCGTCCACCCGAGGTGGTGCTTCCTGCGCACATCACCTACGCAAAATTATACGGAGACAAAATCAAGATAACGCCTATGGGATTGAATGCCAGACACGACGGGTTGCCGCGGTTGATACCGCGCCGCCGCCGATCAGTTGTCGGGCAAAATGCTTGATTCTTCCGAAGTCCGCCACCGCACCAGGCGGTCCACCGTGTAGGGCGCCCTCTGCGCCGCAGCGTGATAATGCCGCACCTGTAGTTCCCCCAGCAGGCCCAGCGCGAGCATCTGCGTTCCCGCCAGAATCATCACCGCGGCAATGACAAATAAAGGACCGTGCTGATCCATCACATGCTGATGGGTCAGAATCTTCAGGGCCAGCAGGAACGCCGAGATCCCGCCCCCGCCCAGGATGCCCAGTGCGCCCAGCAACCCAAAGAAGTGCAGTGGCCGGGTCATGTATTTCAGCAGGAACCGAATCGTCATCAGGTCGAAGAAAACCCGGAAGGTTCGGCCGATACCGTAATGCGATTCCCCGCGTTCCCGATTCACGTTGGTGATGGGGACTTCGCAAATCGAGGCTCCATACCACGAGGCCAGCGCCGGTATGAACCGGTGCATTTCTCCATACAGCGGAATGTTATGGATGACTTCGCGCCGGTATGCCTTAAACGTGGTTCCGAAGTCGTGGATGTCGACACCCGACAATTTCGCCATCAGCCAGTTCGCGCAACGCGACGGAATGCGCCGCATCACAAAGTTGTCGATGCGCTCTTTGCGCCATCCGCTGACAACGTCGTAGCCCTCTTCAAGCTTTTCGATGAAAACCGGTATCTCGCCGGGGTCGTGCTGCAGGTCGCCATCCATCGCCAGAATGAACTCACCCTCGGCGTGATCGAAGCCCGCAGCCAGCGCCGAAGTTTGCCCGAAATTGCGCCGCAGCTTCACCACCAGAACACGGCTGTCGACAGCGGCGATTTCTTCCAGCAGGCGGCAGGTCCGATCGTTCGAGCCGTCATCGACAAAAACCAGCTCGAATGACTCGCCCACGTGCTCCATCACTTCCTTCAGCCGATCGTAGAGAGTGGTGACGTTCTCCTCTTCGTTATGAAACGGCACGACGATGGAATACTTAGGCATTTCGCTTCAATTATAGACTTTGGATGCTGTCCAGCCGTGATCGGCCACAGCTAATTTGCGATCGCGGGCGGCGCGCTAACTTATTGTTTCAGCAGCTCTAATGTAACCCGCGCAGCTTCTTCGCAGGCCCCTCGGTCCACATCGCGGTGAGTCACAAAGCGGACGCTGCGTCCGTAGACAGTGCTCGAGAGGATTCCACGCTTCTTGAGTCTGGCTACCAATGCATCCGCGTCAGCGTCGCTCCGCAGCGTGAAAATGACGATGTTCGTCTGGACCGTGTCGAGGTCGATCTCAACTGGCCCTTCCGCAATCCTCTCTGCTATCAGCCGCGCGTTCGCGTGATCCTCATGCAGTCGTTTCGGTCCCTCTTCGAGAGCGATCAGTCCCGCAGCCGCCAGAATTCCGGCCTGGCGCATACCCCCGCCCAGCGCTTTGCGAATCAGCCGCGCGCGATCCATCTGGTCGTACGTGCCAACCAGCATCGACCCAACCGGCGCCCCCAGTCCCTTCGACAGGCAGAACATCACCGTCGAAAATCCCCGCGTTAGCTCGGGCACGCCGATGCCCAGCGCAACTGACACGTTGAAGATGCGCGCACCATCCATGTGCACCGGCACCCCGCGCTCTTTCGCTCCCGCCCAGATCTCTTCCATCACCGCGAGCGGTGTGATCGTGCCGCCCGCCATGTTGTGCGAGTTCTCGACCGCGATCAGTCCTGTAGGCGCGCGGTGGTAGTGCTTGCCGGTGATATGCGGCTCAATCTCCTGCCAGGTCAGAATGCCCCGCCGAGCGGAAATCGTCCGCAGACTGGCATCCGGAGAACGCCGAAGCCATCGCGATTTCCCATTCGACGATGTGCGAGCGCGCCTCACAAATCACTTCCTGTCCGTGCTGCGTGTTCAGGCGGATCGCTGTCTGGTTGCCCATGGTCCCACTCGGAACGAACAGCGCAGCCTCGCGTCCGAAAATCTCCGCCGCACGCGCCTCAAGGCGGTTGATCGTCGGATCCTCACTATAAACGTCGTCGCCTACCTCGGCAGCCGCCATCGCTGCGCGCATCGCCGGCGTTGGTTTCGTGGCCGTGTCGCTGCGCAGGTCGATGGTGGCAACAGGCAACGCCCTGCTTCGAGCGTCTTCCGACAGCAAGGCGGAATCGGATGCCATGATTTCCCTGTTTGCAAACCTCGAAATTCAGTATGAACTACGCGACCGCCGGCTCCGCAAGGAAGCGTTCGAAAACTTCATTCGACAGCAACCGCCCGTGAGCCGTCAGCGCAACCCGGTCACCGTCGGTGAAAGTGACGAGGTTTTCTTCTTCCATTTCGGCGATCGTCGACAGAAAGTCCCGCACCGCCGACGCTGAAAACTCCTGCCGCAGCGCCGCCAGGCTCACTCCTTCATTCAGACGCAGGCCCAAAAACCACGCCTCCTCCATTTCTTCCTCACGATCCAGCCGGCGCGGCTCGCCCCATCCAGGATCGTCGAGATACGCATCCAGTTCCTCTGTCGTGCCAAAGCGCAACGCACCGCCTGAGGTTGAACGGATCATCGAATGCGCATCCAGACCGAATCCCAGATACGGTTCCCGACGCCAGTACTTCAGATTGTGCCGCGATTCGCAATCCGGACGCGCGAAGTTTGAGATCTCGTACTGCGCCAGGCCATGGCCGGCGAGAAATCCAATCGCTTCGGTATACAAGTCTGCTATCAGATCGTCTCCCGGCACTTCTTTCGCGCGATAACGTCCACCGTTTACCAGGAGCTCGCGGCCCAAACGCGACTCGTCGTCGACCTCGAGCATATAAATACTGGCGTGATCGACTCCCGAATCCGCAAGAACCTTCAGCGATTCATACCAGGAAGCCATCGATTGCCCAGGAAGTCCCGCGATTAGATCCACACTCACGTCCACAATGCCTGCCGCCTGCACGCGGCGAATATCTTTGAGAGCAACGGCACGATCGTGCAGCCGGCCGATGGCTCGCGCTTCGCTGTCGACGAACGACTGTACACCGAAACTAACGCGGGTTACGCCGCACTCGACCAGCGCGTCAAGGACAGCCGCGTCCGTCTGGCCCGGCGCGCATTCCACCGTGACTTCAGCCGTCGGCAACACCGCAAATTCCCGGCGGATGCTCGTAAATAATCTCCGCAGCAATGCCGGTGACAACAACGAAGGCGTGCCTCCGCCCAGATAAACGCTGTCCACAGCCTGGGGCAGTTTTGCTCCCCATTTCCTGGCGCGTCTGCGGATGCTGTTGAGGTCCTCCTCGATTCGAAAAATATAGCGATCGTGATAGCTCGCGGGAAAGACGCCGGAAGCGAAATTACAGTAAGTGCATTTCGAACGGCAAAACGGAACAGAAAGATAAATCCCAAGCCATCTCCATATCTCTATTGTCCCACCGCAGTTGTATTTCGTTTGTGTAATGACTCATCAGCCATCTTGACAACCTGCGCCTGCTGTGATGTCCACACACCGCAACAAATCGCCCCAGCCTGCGTTCACTCCTGCGAACAACACATCCGGAGAAAGAGGCCGGATGGAAGGGTTCCAGACTTCGAGAGAAGTTCGAAGCTGAATCAGGAGGTTTCACCATGAAAAGCATTCTTCGCGCACTTGCACTGACCGGGATCATCTCGCTTGGCGCCGCAGGTGCCCAGGCACAGAGGTTGGTCGTGGGCGTTGGCATTGGCGCGCCCATCGTGGCCGCGGTTCCAGCCTGCCCCGGCGTCGGCTACGTGTGGACTCCCGGCTACTATGCGGGCACCGTGTTCGTTCCCGGCCGCTGGGTTTTTCGCGGACCGGCTCCCGTCGATCGTGCACCGCGACTTTTACCATCGCGACTACCGTGCGGACCGCTTCCGCCGCTAAGCCAACAGGATGAGGGCCGCGTCCCCAAAAACCGGCCCATGCGCACCCGTCGAGGCTCCCCGCTTCCGGGTGCGTTGCCGTCTCTGGGCCTGATTCAGAAACGAGCCCATTTCCGGCTTTTCGGCGTTATCCTGATGGGAACAATAGGCTCTCACGGTGCGTATCAGTTCACTGCAGCCTTCCGGAGGAAAGTTATGGCCGGACTCATCGGTGTCGGACTCTATTTCCTGCCTTCCCTCGTTGCCGTCGCCCGCCATGCTCACAACTCGACCGGCATCTTTATGTTGAATCTGTTCCTTGGCTGGACCGGCATCGGCTGGCTCATCGCCCTTTGCCTGGCGATCTTCTCGGCGCCCGCCTGCTACCACCCCTACTGGTACTACCCCCCGCCGCGCCGCTGGTATTAGCCGCTCAAGGGGTTGCCCTGGAAATGGCGTATCCAGCTCAGGCTGAATCGATTATTCTGCGGGGTGCAGGCCAGGAATCGCCGCAACATTTTGCGGCGTCTAACGTTACTACAGATAGCGAAAAGCCCTCCCTCCACGAAGGCAGGGCGTCAGATCGAGACAATTTGAGGGCGGTCTGACAGGAGGTTGTGATCATGCGCATTCTGCGCTACGTTTTGTTCCTCGGATTGCTGGCCGCGCCACTTGCCCTGGCAAAGCCGGCGCAGGCTCAGGTGGCCGTTGGTATTGGCATCGGTCCCGAAGTCGGCTACCCCGGTTATTACGGTTTGGCCGGCCCTCCGGTCTGCGAGTGGGGCTACTACTCGTATTACCCCTATGCCTGCGCTCCTTACGGCTACTGGGGTCCTGACTGGTTCTACGGTGGCGTCTTCATCGGCGCCGGTCCCTGGTTCCATGGCTGGTACGGTCGCCCCTGGGGCTGGGGCTACGGTCGCATCGGCTACTACGGTGGCTTTGGTCGTGGCTTCTACGGCGGATATCGCGGCGGTTACGCTGGCGGATTCCGCGGGGGCTACGGTGGCGTCTACCACGGGCCATACACCGGTTTTCGCACTGGCACCGCGGTCGGCGGATATCACGGCTACGCGGGTGGCTATCGCGGCGGCTACTCTGGCGGAGTACGCGGCGGAGTCTCCGGCGGATTTCACGGCGGCGCGGCAGGTGGATTTCATGGCGGCGGAGGTGGTGGCTTCCACGGCGGTGGCGGACACCGGTAAGTCTTCCTGAACTGCCCAACACCAAAAGGCCTGCTCTTCGGAGCGGGCCTTTGTGTTTCTGCTTCTTTCAAATTCGCCTCATCTTGCGTGCCCGGCGCGGCAGTCAAAAGGCCTCTTTGCGGAAATCGCGCCTCGCTAAGGCCAATGCCATTTTCGCAATGTTCTCCGCCGCGTCAGGGTGGGCCAGAGCGCGGGCGTTTTCCGCCATAGTCTGCAGCCCGGCCCGCGCTGCCAGCAAATCAACCAGCGTTCCCTGCAGTTGAATCTCGGTCAAATCCGCTTCCAACAGCATGCGTGCCGCTCCGGCCTCAGCCATCACCTCCGCATTGCGCCGCTGATGGTCGTCCGCTGCCTGCGGAAATGGAACCAGCACCGCTGGCTTTCCAGCGGCTGACAACTCAGCCACCGTCGACGCTCCGCTTCGCGAGAGCACCAGGTCCGCTGCTTCAAACCGGCGTGGCATATCGTCCAGAAATGCCGCCACCTGCCACCGATCAGGCGGAGCACCGCTGGCCTCATACGCCGCCAAAGTCGACTCGGCATGCCGGGCGCCCGCCTGATGCAGGATTGTCAGTCCAGGCACGGCGGCGATCAGCGACGCGGCAATCTGCGGCATCGTTCGGTTCAGCACGCGCGCGCCCTGGCTGCCGCCGAACACCAGCAGGTTTGGCGGAGCGCCAACTGGTCGCGGTGCCAGCCGGAAAAACTCCGCCCGCACCGGAATCCCCGTCACATGCGCGTTGCGAAAATATCGCGCCGCCGGCGCAAAATTCACACCCGCCGCTCTCACCCGTCTGCCAATCAGACGATTCGCCAGACCCGGCACCGCGTTTGGCTCAAACGCCAGCGTTGGGATGCGCATCGCAATCGCCGCCCCCATCACCGGCCCCGACGCATAGCCTCCCACGCCGATCACAGCATCCGGACGAAACCGCCGCAACAACCGAACGCACTGCAGGAGGCCGAGCGGCAGGTCCACCAGCGTCCGCAGCCGCGTGGCCAACGACACCTTATTCAGCTGACCCACGCGAATCAGCTCCAGCCGATAACCCGCCTCGGGCACCAGCCGCGATTCCAGGCCCCTCGCCGTCCCAACAAAAAGAATCTCAGCAACGTGCCGAGCCCTCAGCTCATCGGCAATCGCCAGCGCCGGAATAATGTGGCCGCCGGTGCCGCCGCCGGCAATCAGAATGCGAGGAGTGGAGGGCATCGTACGTCATTCTAGAGCCAGCGTGGAGCGAAAACGCCGCTCGACATCGCCCTGGTGGTTAGCTAACATGTACTTAGCCAGGAGGATGCGATGGCGGTTACCACCATTCACAAAGCAAAGACTCAGCTGTCGCGGCTGATCCAGCGGGCTGAGCGGGGCGAGGAAATTCTGATCGCGCGGGGGAAGCAGCCCGTGGTTCGGCTGACTCCTTTGAAGAAACCCGGCAAGAAGCGCCAACTCGGGCTGCATCGCGGGGAGTTCGAGGTCGGCCCTGAGTTTTTTGAACCGCTGCCGCCCGAGGAACTGGACGCCTGGGAACAATAAGTGCGCGTCCTGTTGGATACACACGCGCTGTTGTGGGCGGATCTTGAGCCGGATCGGCTCTCGGCCAAGGCACGCCGCACGCTGGAGTCATTCTCCTCCGAAGTCCTCGTCAGCGCTGCTTCTGCGTGGGAGATCGCCACCAAAGTCCGTATTGGAAAGCTCCCGGGGGCGATCCTGTTCTCGGCCGAACTGCCGAAGCGGCTTACCCTGCTTGGGTTTCAGCCGCTCGCGGTTACCCTGGAACACGCGCTGCGTGCCGGGCAACTACCGGGAGTCCATCGCGATCCCTTCGACCGAATGCTCATCGCGCAGGCCCAGGCTGAAAACCTGGCCCTGATCAGCAACGAGCGGGTTTTTGATTCCTACGGCGTGCGCCGCATCTGGTAGGCATCTGCCTGCCACCTGTCCTTCAGGCCACCTCTCGCGTCACGTTCAGCAGCACTCCCACCAGCACCAGCATGATGAAGAGCGACGTTCCGCCGTAGGAAACGAACGGCAGCGTGATGCCCTTGGTCGGCACCAGCGCCAGCACCACACTAATGTTGAAGAAGGCCTGCATCAGAATCGTCGCTGTGATCCCGAATGCGATGAATCGGGCAAAGGGGTCGCGCGACAAAATCGCAGCCCGTATCCCGCGCCATCCGATAAAGATGAACAGCCCGACGACGATCAGCGCCCCGATCAGTCCCAGCTCCTCGGAAATATTCGCAAAGATATAGTCGGTGTGCGGTTCCGGCAGGTAAAACAGCTTCTGCCGCCCATCCATATATCCCACTCCGCGGAATCCGCCCGAACCAACCGCAATCAGCGACTGAATAATGTGAAATCCCTTCCCCAGCGGGTCCGACTCAGGGTTAATGAATGCCAGCATGCGATCCCGCCGCCACTTGACGAAAAACAACATGAAGTACAGGACCGGGGCCGCCACGCCCGCTGCATATCCCAGATATTTCGGATGCATGCCCGCCAGCCACAGCAGCAGCGCGGTCACGCCCGCGCACACCAGCGCCGTGCCCAGATCGGGTTCTTTCAGGATCAGCGCGACGAAAATGAGGCTGGGCAGCGCAGCCGGCAACAGCGTGTGTCTCCAGTCGTCCATCATGTGCATTCGATTTTGCAGAAACCACGCCAGAAACAGCACCAGCGCCGGCTTGGCAATCTCTGACGGCTGAAACGACAGAATCCCGAATCGAATCCAGCGATGCGTGTTGTGCGAATCCCGCATCAGAAACGCGGCCAGCAGCAGCATGATCGTCACGCCCACCACCGGAAACACCACCGCAGGCCGGTTGTATTTTCCGTACGGAACGTGGATGAGCAGCGTCATCGCCAGCAGCCCCAGCACCGCCCAGATCGCCTGGCGGATCACGAAATAATAAGGCGACCCGAAGCGCTCCCCGGCCATCACCGCCGACGCGCTGAAAACCATCGCCAGGCCGATCACCACCAGCAGCAGGGTGGCAAAGTACAGCCACTTATCGACCCCGACTCGTATCGCCATAACCTGCTCCTGCCTCCGCCCCGCCTCTGCCCTCTATGACGCGCTCAGCGCTTCCAGCCCCCGCCGCGCGAGAACCGTCTCCTTGAAGACCTTTCCTCGATGCTCGTAGTTCTCAAACTGATCGAAGCTCGAACACGCCGGAGCCAGCAGCACAATTTCCCCTGGCCGCGCAGCAGCGCCCGCCCGCGCGACTGCCACTTCCAGCGTTCCCGCGCTCACAATCGGCACCGAGCCCTCGATATGCGTGTGTATCTTCTCCGCCGCCGCGCCGATCGTATAAACCGCCTTCACTCGTTCACCGAGCAGCGCGCGCATCTGCCGATAGTCGGAGTTCTTGTCCTTACCGCCCAGGATCAGATGAATCCCCCCAGGGAATGCCGCGATCGCTTTCATCGACGCATCCACATTGGTGGCCTTCGAGTCGTTGTAATAATCCACACCGTTGATCTTCGCGACAAACTCCAGACGGTGCTCCACCGCGTGGAATTCCGTCACTGCCCGGCGAGTCGCCGCGGCTTCAACTCCGGCCAGCCGAGCCGCGCACACCGCAGCCAGCACATTCTCGACGTTATGCGCGCCCTTCAGTGGAATCTCTGCAACCTTCAGCACCGGCTCCGGCTGCGCCTGCTCCGAAGCGCGCCAGGTAATCACGCCGTCGTGCACGAAAGCTCCCTGCCGCACCACCCGGCTCCGGCTGAACCAGAACACCCTCGACTTTGCCCGCGCTGCCGCTCGCGAAGCAGTTTCGTCGTCCGCATTCAGCACCAGCGCATCGTCCGCGGTTTGCTGGGCGAAAACCCGCTCCTTCGCCGCCACATAGTTCTCAAACGTCCCGTGACGATCCAGGTGATCCGGAGTGATATTCAAAATCACAGCAATCTGCGGATGGAACTCGTAGGTCGTCTCCAGCTGAAAGCTCGAAACCTCCAGCACCGACCAACCGTCGTCCCGCGACGACTCCACCAGCGAGATCACCGGCACGCCAATATTGCCGCCCACCTGCACCCGCAGGCCACCGGCAGCGAGAATCTCCCCACACAGCGTCGTGGTGGTCGTCTTCCCATTCGATCCGGTAATCGCCAGCACCTTGCCGCGCAAATAATGCGCCGCCAGTTCCACCTCGCCGATAATCGGCAGCCCGAACTTCTTCACCTGGAGCAGCTCCGGCGTGTCCACCGGAACTCCCGGGCTCACCACAATCAGATCCTGCCGCCGGAACGTCAGCAGTCCGTGCCCACCCGCCTCAACCGCAATGCCTTCCTCGATCAGCGCCGGAATATCCTTCGCCAGTTCCTCGGCGCTGCGCACGTCTGAGACCGTCACCTGGGCTCCGTGCCGGCGCAAAAACAGCGCAGCCGCAAGTCCCGACTTGCCCAGACCGACGACCAGAACTTTTCTTCCCTTGATATCCATTTGCCACTCACTCGTCGCCGGCTGGCCTATTCTCCCACGCCGGCTGCTCCCTTTATCTCAGCTTCAAAGTCGTCAGTGCAAACAGCGCCAACACCAGCCCGAGAATCCAGAACCGCGCGATCACTTTCGATTCCGCCCACCCCAGCGGCTCGAAATGGTGGTGCAGCGGCGCCATCTTGAAAATCCGTTTGCCCCCGCGCAGCTTGTAGCTGCCCACCTGCAGGATCACCGAAACCGCCTCCAGCATGAACACGCCGCCGATAAACAGCAGCAGCACTTCCTGCTTGATCAGCACCGCCACCGCCGCCATGGCTCCGCCCAGCCCCAGCGATCCCACATCGCCCATGAAGATCTCCGCCGGATGCGCGTTGTACCAGAGGAATCCCAGGCTCGCGCCGGTCATCGCCCCGCAAAAGACCGTCACTTCGCTCAGCATCGGATTGCGCGCCAGTTGCAGGTACTCGGCCACGTGACGTGCCCGCCGGCATAGGTCAGCATCGTCAGCGCGCCCGCGGCGATCATCATCAGCCGATCGCCAGGCCGTCCAGCCCGTCCGTCAGGTTCACCGCGTTGGAGGAAAACACCACCACCAGCGCCACGAAAATAATGAACGGCAGGAATGCCAGCACGTCCCAGGTGCGGCAATGCGTCAGGCCCGGAATCAGCAGCGACGGCTGGTAATGCTTCAAGAACGGGATGTTCAGCCGCGTCGAATAGCTGCCCTCGAGGCCCAGCAGCAGCAGCGCGACGGCGAAATGCCGGCAACGCAGAAACTGGTACAACAGCTTCGCTCGCGCCGTCAGCCCCAGGTTCCGGCGGTGGATCACCTTAGCGTAGTCGTCCAGAAATCCGATCCAGCCGTAAGCCAGCGGCCGCCATCGCGATCCACACGTAAGGATTGCGCAGGTCCGCCCACAGCAGGGTCGGCATCACGATCGAAATGATGATCAGCACGCCGCCCATGGTCGGCGTGCCCGCCTTCTTCTGGTGCGATTTCGGCCCTTCCTCGCGGATGTACTGGCCGATCTGAAATTCCCGCAGCTTCTCAATCAGCCACGGCCCAGCAGCGCAATCAGAAGCGCCGTCAGGCTGGCAAACGCCGTGCGAAAGGTCATGTAGCGGAAGACGCGGAAGGGACTGAAATAGAGGTACAGCTTCCGATAAAGCAACCAGTAAAGCAAACTTCCTCCGCAGAATCCTGTGTGGGTTTAACCGCTTATCTTAACCTGCTCAAAGCCGCGAACCGCCCTCTTTTTCGCTGTCCCGAAGCACATCCAGAGCCCGCTCCAGCCGCACTCCGCGCGAGGCCTTCAGCAGCACGGCATCGCCAGTTTGCAAATGCTCCCGCAGCCACTCACCCGCAGCCTCAGGCGTCTCCGCAAACAATGCCTCTGCGCCGCCCCCGAGCGCAGCGTCTGTAATGTGCTTCGCGTTTCCGCGCACGCCTATCACAACATCAATCCCAGCCGCTGCCTGCCGCTTTCCCGCAGCCTCCATGCAGCGCCGCGGCTTCGGGCCCCAGTTCCAGCATCTCTCCCGCCACCAAAATCCGCCTCCTGGCTCGGCATCCCAGCCAGCATCCTGATCATCGACTGCAGCGCCTCGGGGTTGGAGTTGTACGCATCATTAATAAGGGTCGCCCCGCGCAGCTCGATCACCTGCCCCCGCTTCTCCTCCGGCCGCATCGTCTCAAGCGCCGCACAGCACTGAGCCAGCGAAATCGCCGCCTCAACGCCCACCGCAATCGCCGCGAGCGCATTCGCAGCGTTGTGCTCCCCAGGCAGATGCACTTGCAGCGTACACTCCTGTTCACCGGCGCGGACCTGCATCTGCAGCCCGTTGGCGCCAAGGGGCTCCACGTTCACCGCGTGCGGATCGCCACACGGCCCGCGCCCAAAGTAGACCACCTTTCCCTCGAAATCCCGGCCAAACTGCGAAACATAAGCATCGTCGCAATTCAGAAAAGCAACGCCGTGCCGAGGAAGTGCCGCCACCAGCTCATACTTGGCCCTCGCAATCCCGGCAACGCCGTCGGGGAAGAACTCCGCGTGCGCATGGCCCACGTTGGTCACTACGCCCCAGTCCGGCGCCGCAATCCGGCACAGAGCCGCAATCTCTCCCGCCGCCGACATGCCCATCTCGATCACCGCGACGTCGTGCTCCGGTTCCAATCGCAGCAGCTGCAGCGGCAGCCCAAAACTGTTATTCAGATTGCCCTGCGACTTCAGAACCCTGAAGCGCGCCCCAAGCACCGCCGCGACCGCTTCCTTGGTCGTCGTCTTCCCAGCCGATCCCGTGATTCCGACCACGCGCTTCCCCCAGTGCCTCCGCACCGCCGCCGCCAGCCGCTGCAAAGCCGACAGCGGATCATCGGTGATCAGCAGTCGCAGTCCGCTCCCGCTACCCGGCGCCCGCCATTCGCGCGCCACAACCGCGGCGCATGCGCCCTTTTGCAGCGCAGCCGCAACAAAATCGTGCCCATCAAATCGTTCCCCACGAATCGCAAAAAACAAATCGCCCGGCTGCAAAGTCCGCGAGTCGATGGAATATCCGGTAGCAACAATCTGCTGCTCACTCCCGGGCGTCGCGATCCGTGAAACTCCGGCCGCCGTGCCATCATGAATCTCCGAGGCGGACCAGCGAGCGATCTGCTCCAACGTCAGTTTCATATCCGCGCACCCACAACATCCCGGATCGCCGCAGCCGCCACCCTGGCGTCGTCAAACGGAATCGCTCCGTTGCGCAGCACCTGCTCCTTCTCGTGTCCCTTGCCGGCAAGCAGAACAATATCGCCCGGCCGCGCCGCTTCCACCGCCAGCCGAATCGCGCGCGCCCGATCCGGCTCCGCAACAAACTTCGTGCCCGTCGCCAGCAACCCCGGCAGCGCATCCGCCATAATCGCCTCCGGATCCTCGCTCCTCGGATTGTCCGACGTCAGCACCACAAAGTCGCTACCCTCGCCCGCTGCCCGCCCCATCTTCGGACGCTTTGCCCGGTCCCGATCGCCCCCGCACCCGAACAACGTGATCACCCGCCCGGCTTTCCCCACATGCTCCCGCGCCAGCGTGGTCAGGTTCCGCAGCGCGTCGTCCGTGTGCGCGTAATCCACCACCACCGTGAACGCCTGTCCCTCATCCACAGTCTGAAAGCGCCCCGGCACATGCTTCAGCGATGCCGCGCCCTCTGCAATTTGCGCCAGCGTCAATCCTCGCGCGAAAGCCGCCCCCGCGGCGGCCATCAGATTGTAGAGATTCACCCTCCCCGTCAGCCGCGCCCGTACCGCAAGCTTCCCGGACGGCGTCACCAGACTGAACCTCATCCCGCTCGCACCCATCTGCGGTTCTTCGGCGCGAAACTCACCAGCAGTCAAACCGTAGGAATAAACCTCCGCTCCGGCCTGCCGCGCAATCCCGACCAGTTCCGCCCCGTACCGATCATCCTTATTAAGGATGGCGACCCGCGGCGGCGACCCCAGCTCCCCATCGAACAGTGCCCGCTTTGCCGCGAAGTAGTTTTCCATCGTGCCGTGATAGTCCAGGTGATCCTGGGTCAGGTTCGTAAAGATCGCCACGTCGTAAGGCAGCCCGTGCACGCGTCCCTGAGCCAGCGCGTGCGACGACACCTCCATCACCGCTTCGGTCGCCCCGGCGTCTGCACCTTCTCGAAACAACGCCAGCAGGTCGCGCGACTCCGGCGTCGTGTGCGGTGCAGGCCGCACTGCTCCCGCCACGTGGTTCTCAATCGTCCCCACCAGCACGGTCCTGCGGCCAGCGGAGTTGAGCATTGCATCCAGCAAAAACGCCGTTGTCGTCTTTCCGTTCGTTCCCGTCACGCCGCTCAGCGCCAGCTGTTTCTCAGGATGCCCAAAGAAACCGGCCGCAATCGCGCCCATCGCCCGCCTCCCAGCCCCCGCCGGGATCTCGGCGATCGCAATTTCAGCGAACCGCTTTGCACTCTCCACAAAAGCAGCTGCCGAATCCGTGACCACCGCCGCAGCGCCCTGCTCCACCGCCTTGCCGATGTAGCGGCTGCCATCCGTCGTCTCGCCCTGCATGGCGAGAAACAGAGCGCCCTGCCCCACCCGCCGAGAGTCGTACTCAAAGCCGCTGATGTCGGCGTTCGGACCTGCGCGCCGCACCACTTCTACTCCACTCAGCAGCTCGTCAAAGCGCATCTCAAGCCTGATTGTAAGGGGCTGGCCGCCCCGGCAGCGCTTTCAAGTATGCACGCCTGGAAACGGGCTTACTGCGCGAAACGCACCACAATTTCGGTTCCTGTTGGAACCATCGTCCCGGCCGCTGGCGCCTGCTCGCGCGCGATGCCCGCCCCGACAATCTGTACGCCCAGGCCGTTCGCGCTGGCCTCAACCACCACCTCCCGCAGCGATTTTCCCGCGAACGACGGCACCGCGACACGCTCTGTAGCAACGGAAACCGAGGAGCGGGGCTTTGGCGCCGGGGCCGGCAGCGGCAGCGCCGGAGCCTGCTGCGCGATGGCTGTGGTTTCAGTAGCAGCCTGCACGCCAGTTTGCGGTTCAGTCTGGAACTGGTTCTGGTTCTCGATTTGGAACTGGCTCTCCTGCGGATTCCGCAGCGGATCATCCGCCGGCAAACGATTCACCTCGGCAAACAGCGACTCCAGGTCCTCAGCATGCTCTTCCGGAGCGCTCTCGACCACCGTCTCCTTTTTCGCCGTCATCTTCTCCGGTTTCAGGTCCTGATCATGCGGTACGCCCAGGTATTCCAGAATCTGCTGCGCCAGATCCTGAAAAACCGGCGCGCTGACGGCATGGCCGAAGTGACTCCCCTTGGAAGGCGAATCCATGATCACCGCAACCGTTACCGCCGGATCGCTGACCGGCGCGAACCCCACGAACGACGCAATGTACTTCGTCTTCGAATACGTGTGCGTCGCCGGATCGATCTTCTGCGCCGTGCCCGTCTTGCCCGCAGCACTATACCCATTCAGCTGCGCGGTATCTCCGGTGCCATACAGCACCACGCCCTCCATCATCTTGCGCATCTCCGCCGACGTCATCTCCGAGATCACGCGATGCGCCCCGGTCGGCAGCGGATTAGGCAACTCGCTCTCCGGATGAAAAGCAGCCGAACGCAAGTTCGGGCTGCCCCGCATTTGGTCGGTGCCCTCCAGCACGATGTGCGGCGGCAGATAAACACCGCCATTCGCGATCGCCGACGCCATTGCCACCAGCTGAATCGGCGTGACCGCAATCTCCTGGCCCATCGGGATCGACCCAATCGTTGTCGGCTGCCACCTCTGCGGCGGCTTCACCAGACCGCGCGTTTCGCCTGGCAGCTCAATCCCCGACCGCAAGCCGAATCCAAATTCATGAATGTATTTGTAAAAGCGCTCCGCGCCCATGCGCTGGCCCAGTTCTACCGCTGCCACGTCGCTTGACTCCCATAACGCCTGATTCGCGCTGAGCACATTCTGGTGATGGCTCTCGTAGATCACCGCATCACGATCATCGTGGACCAGACGCCCGGCCACATTGATCACGCCTCCAAGCGTCGGAATCATCGAGTCCGGAGTGATGACCTTCTCTTCAATCGCCGCCGCATACGTCACCAGCTTGAACGTCGAGCCCGGCTCGTACACGTCGCTCACCGCGTGATCCTTCAGCAGCAAAGGATCGGTATGCCGAAACTGATTTGGGTTGAACGTCGGCCGAATCGCCAGCGCCAGAATCTGCCCCGTGTGCGGATCCTCGACCACCACCGTCCCGTTCAGCGCCCCCGTCCGCTCCATGTTGCGATCCAGCGCCTGCTCCGCCATGAACTGGATGTTCGCGTCGATCGTCAGCACCAGGTTCTCGCCCGCCTGCGGTTCGCGCTCCTCGCTGTCCAGCACATGCCGCCGTGCGTCGATGGCCGTCAGCATCCGCCCCGGCGTTCCGTGCAGCTCCCCGTCTTCCTCTTTTTCCAGGCCCGCCAGCCCATCGTCGTCCATGCCCACGTAGCCGAGCATCTGCGCGGCCAGCTGCTGATCCGGATAAAACCGCTTGAATTCGTCCTGGAAATACACGCCCCTCAGGTTCAGCGCCTTCACCCGCGCGATCGTCGCCGGTGTCTGCTTGCGCGCTATCCACGCAAAGTTGCGCGAGTCCATCATCCGCGCCAGAATTTGCTTCTCCGAAGTAAACCGGTCTTCCGCATCGGTGTGAACGATCTTCGCCAGCTCCGCCGCGTCTTTCGCCCGTTCATCGCCGATCTCCGACGGCACCGCATAAATCGACTCGGCCACCACCGTCATCGCCAGCTCATGCAGATTGCGGTCGTACAGCACTCCCCGCCGTGGCGCCACCGTGAACGTCCGCTCCTGCTGCCGCGCCGCGCGTTCGGTCCATTCTGAATGCTGGATCAGCTGCAGCCAGCCCAGCCGAATCACGATCAGCACCGCCCAACCCAAAAAGATCCCCAGCACCGTCAGAATGCGCGTCTGGCGCATCGGCGTTACCAGGAACGGCCGTTTGCCGAAGCGAAAAGGCGAATCCCCATCACGCGAGGTTTCGCGGTGATGGGGATTTGTGGGCTCCGAACCCTCATCGCCTCCGGGGGCGACGCGATGAGGACTCGGTTCAGAGGAGAACGCAGGAAAATTCACAACGAGACACTCTCCTCCTGGGGGAAAACTTAGTGCACCGCCGGAACCGCGGGGTGATTCGCCGCCATCACCGGTGTGTTCGCATCGGTGGCCGCATTCTCATGCACCACCTGGCCGGGCTCCGGCGCCGCCAGTCCAAGGTTGCGGGCCATCGTGTCGATGCGTGCCGGATTCGCCAGCTGTGCCTCGGTCAGCCGCAGTTGCCGATTTTGCTCTTCCAGCTGCTGCATCTGCTGCTTCTCGGCTTCAATCCGGTACCCGCACTCGATGGCGCTGAAATGCTGCCATCCATAAATCATCACCAGCGACAACAGGAACACCATGGCATAGGCAAAGCTGCGCATCTCCCGCGCACGCGCCGGATCGTTCGCCTTCACCAGTCGCGAATTATCGATGCGCTTGGTAAACAGCGCCTCTGGCGTGGGACCGCGCCGCCCGCGCTGCTGTTCCGCCAGCAGCTTTGCATTGTGCTCCGCGACCCACTGCGTGTCGCGCCCCAGCCCACCCATCATCGTTGCTGCTATCGCCTGTGTCGCCATCGTTCCGTCCTCTTTGCCTCTCCGTCCCCGGCTGGCCCTGTACCCGCTACCCGTAACCCGCTACCTGTAACCCGTAACCTGCAACCTGTTCCCTGTTCTCTCCGCCGCCCTCAGCTTCGCGCTGCGCGCCCGCGGATTGCGATCCGTCTCTTCCGCCTCCGCCGTCAACGGCTTCCGCGTCAGCACTTCCCAAATCCCCTGCCGCGCACCCTCGCGCAGCGCATCCTTCACCCGCCGGTCCTCAAGTGAGTGGAAGCTGATCGCCACCAGCCTCCCCCCCGGCTTCAGCAGCCCCGGCGCCGCGCTGAGCAGCGCATCAATCTCGCTCAGCTCGCCATTCACATAAATTCGAAGAGCCTGAAAGGTCCTCGTCGCCGGATGAATTCGCTCTCCCTTCATTGCTCCGAGCGCGCCTGCAACAACTCGGGCTAACTGCGCCGTCGTCGTCACTGGCCGCGCCCGGACAATGGCTCTGGCGATTCTCCGCGACCTCCTTTCCTCTCCGAATTCGTAAATCAGGTCGGCGAGCTCTTTTTCCCCGGCCTGGTTTACCACTTGTTCGGCGGTCACCCCCGCACGCGGATTCATCCGCATATCCAAAGGTCCTTCCGCCTGAAAGCTAAATCCCCGGTGCGCCTCATCGAACTGCATCGAGCTGACTCCGAAGTCCGCCAGCAGCCCATCCACTTTCTGCCCGCCCAGAACTTCGGCCATCTTCGAAAACTCCACATCGTGCAGGACCACCTCCGGCATCTCCGCGCCCAGTTCACCGCCGAGCGCCTCCAGTCTCAGCCTCGCCAGCTCCATCGCTTCCGGATCCCGGTCGAAGCCGATCAGCGTTCCTTCCGGACCCAGCCGCCGAGCGATTTCGCTCGCGTGCCCTGCATTGCCAAGGGTCGCGTCCACCACCACGCTGCCCCGGCGCACATCCAGCATTCGGATCGCAAGTTGTAAAAGAACTGGCACATGCCTGCCGGCCCATTTCGCCGCTTCCGTCATGTGCTCCCCCTGGGGGGTCTTGGGTTCCTGCTACACTCCGTACTTCTCGAGCTCGTCCCAGTCGCTGTCCTTCATCGGCCCCGCGCTCAGCTTGTTGTCGTACGCCTCGTGATTCATCACTCTCAGGTGGTTCTCGCTTCCTGAAACCACCACATCGGCCATCAGGTTCAGCTTCTCCCGCACCAGCTGTGGCAGCAGCACCCGCCCCTGCGCATCCATTTCCGCCGTCTGCCCAAAGTAGTTCAGCCACTGCAACAGCTTCCGTTTCGCCGGGTTCGACCGCGGTACCGCGGCCAGCTTCTTTTCGTACTCCTCCCACTCCCGCATCGGGTGAATCTCGGCCGTCTCCCCATCGGAACTGGTCACGTAGAACTGGCCCCCGTATTCCTCATCGATCTGCCGCTTGAACTCAGCGGGCAGTTTGAGCCGGCCTTTATCGTCGACCCGCGTAATGTGGCTGCCGCGAAACATCCCCGAGACCCGTGCCTAACGTGGAACTCCCACAAAGTCAGTGGCTCCCGGCCGCCCTGGATCGTGCTAACGTAAGGCGCTGGGACGCCGTAAGCTGTTCCTGGATATGAAGTTTGGAGATTTGGGAATTTGTTCCACTTCATTCCAGAATTGACCACTTCGGGCATCGTAACCGACAGGGTTCTCCCTGCAAAGTGGAAAATCGATCCGCCCTGCCTCAGGCCTTCCCGTAAATCTCAGAGGCGCCGGAACTTACCGAGCAAAACCGCACGACTTGGGTGTTTCTTCCCAATGGACCACAATATGTTGCGGTTATCCAAAGTGGTTCGCGCCTCCAAAAATATGCCCTCCGTGCCCTTGCCAGACAGCCAACTTCGCGGTAACTATTCGCCATTTATTCGCCATCCGCTATTAGCTATCCGCTTGCCTCTTCCTGCCTCTCGCGAAGCTAGTATGGAAACGAATCCATGACCGGCACTCGACTCGACAAATGGCTGTGGGCCGCGCGCTTCTTCAAAACGCGTACGCTGGCCACAAAGGCCTGCGACCTCGGCCGCGTCGAAGCGAATCACCAGTTCGCGCGCTCCTCGCGTGAAGTCCGCGTCGGTGATCTGCTCTCGATCAAAACCGAAGGCGGCGACTTTGAAGTGGAAGTTTTGGGGCTAAGCGACGTCCGCGGACCGGCCCCGGTCGCCCGCCAGCTCTACCGAGAAACGGAAGCCAGCATCGAAGGCCGCCGCAAATTCGCCGAAGAGCGCAGATCCGGACTCCACTTCACTCCCGCTCCCGCCGGGCGCCCATCAAAGCGCGATCGCCGAAAGATCCACCGATTCCGCGGCGACCTCTGAACCCTCCCGCGGTTGGCCCGAGCCAACCCCGAGCCGAACCTTAGACGGGTGAAAAACTCCAGCGAATGCGCGGCCGAGCACTCCAGCCAATGCGTCGGCGAGCACTCGCTCCTATGCGTGAGCAAAAATGAAAAAATGGCGAAGCATGAAGTTTAGAAACTGCCCTCCACGCTTCGCCCAGGTTTGCCGGCCCGTCCCCGGAAAGGGCCGGCCGCCGAAAAAATCATATCGGCGCGGGAACGTATTCGCGCCGTTTACGGAATGGCTGCCGTGTAGACGTTGGAGGGCGAGCTCTCCACCCCCGAAGCGTCTACGCTTTTCACTTCATAGTTATAGGTTGAACCGGCCTGGACTTTGGAATCGGTCCAGGACGTGGGAGTGCTGACGGACGAATTCAGCAGCAAATAAGAACCCGTGCCCGTCGCGCGATAGATGTGGTAACCCGCCACCGGATCGCTGGAGCTTGCCGGCGCATCCCAGCTCAGCTCCACCTGATAGGTGGCGTTCGCCACGCCGGTGCCGCTCAGACTGATGGTCATGGCGCCCATCGAGCAGTTGCCGGCCAGGGCGACCGATCCCGTGGCTGCGCCGGCCGCCGTTGGGTCGAATTGCAGAGTCAGGGTTGATGTCTGGCCCGGATTCAGCGTTACCGGGAACGACACTCCCGACGCACTGAAGCCCGTGCCTGTCAGGCTCGCGGCAGTCACCGTCACCGGCGCCGTTCCGCTCGAGGTCATGCTCACGGATTGGGTCGCCGGGGTATTGAGGTCCACGTTTCCAAAAGCCACACTCGCCGCACTCAAGGTCAGGGTCGGCGTTGCGGCATTCAGGGTGATCGAGAGAGTTTTCGAAACGCTTCCCGAGGTCGCGGTCAGCGTCACGGTCTGGGCTGCGGTCACCGAGGCCGCGGTTGCCGTAAAACCGGCGCTCGACGCACCCGACGCAATCGTCACCGATGCCGGCACCGTCAGTGCGCTGCTGCTGCTGGCCAGGACGACCGTGGTGGCGCTGGTTGCCGGTCCACTCAGGCCCACGCTGCAGGCATCCGTGCCCGCTCCAGAGAGGGTGCTGCTGTTGCAGGAGAACCCGCTCAGCGTGGGCGTCGACGCTGCCTGTCCTGTTCCCGTCAGACTGATCGTCGCGGTCCCGGCATTGCTGCTGATCGTCACGGTTCCGCTTACCGCCCCGGCCGTAGTGGGATCGAAACTGATCGTCAGCGTCGCCGTTTGTCCTGTATTCAGCGTCAACGGCACGCCAATCCCGGAGTCTGCGAAGCCGGCTCCGGTGATTACGACGCTGCCGATGGTCAGCACCGAATTTCCTGAAGAAGTCAGGGTCACGGCTTTTGCAGAGGTTGTATTGAGCGCGACCGTCCCGAAGGCAGCGCTGGTGCCGCTCAAAGTCAGGCCCGGCGTCAGCGGGTTCAGCGTCAGAGCAACGCTCTTCGAGACTCCACCCGACGTCGCGGTCAGGGTTACAGTCTGGGCCGAACTGACAACGGTTGCTGAGGCGGTAAAGCCGGCGCTAGACGCTCCGGAGGCAATGGTGACTGAAGCCGGCACGGTGATGGCGCTGCTGCTGCTCGCCAGGGTCACGGCAGTCGCGCTGGTGGCCGCGCCGCTCAGGCTCACGGTGCAGGCATCTGTAGCCGCTCCCGAGAGCGATGTGCTGCTGCAGGCGAGCCCGCTCAGCGTGGGCGCTGCCGGTGTGGGCGACGACGGACTTAGGTGCAGCGTAAACGTTTCTGAAACGCCCTTATAAGTCGCGGTCAGGGTCACCGTCTGCGGAGAAGTCACCGCCGAAATCGTCGCTGTAAACGGATCGCTCGCGTCGTCGGACCACACGCCCATGATCGGAGGAACCTGAACAGCGGAGCTGCTGCTGGTGAGCGCAACATTCCGGATACTGTCCACTTTGGTCATGCTCACCTTGCAGGTATCAGAGCCTGCGCCGGTGAACGAGTTCTGGCTGCACGTGAGCCCAGTGATATGGGAGGCGGCCAGCGATGTGAGCGGTGCTACTCCCAGGATCAGCGCCAGCCAGGCTGCGGACCTGAGTTTCGACCGCTCAGGTACGACTGCCCAGCTATGGGAGTCATCGTTGCTGGTCTTCGTTGCATCTACCGCGCGAAAGCGGCCGAGGAGGGGAGAAAAAGAACGAAACGACATCATTCGGCACCTCAGAGAAGCGCCTTCGCACACGCCGCCTGTGCACTCTCGCAATCGCTGCTGGAGCGTGCTCAAGCCGAATCAGATCGAAGTTGGCGGCGCGAAGGATTTCGCTGAAGCGATCATGCTTCGAGGTGCTCATTGGTCACTGTGAGAGCGATCACAAAAGTGACACGAACTGGTTACATAAGGCACGGATGCGAGGGGGTCACAGTTAGATATTCCCGTTTTGGAACTTAGATCGAGACTAAGTCCCGGCTAACTGCACTTTATGCTGGGCAAAACCTGGTTACCGGGCTTCGACCACACCCATGAATGTGAAATTACCCTTGACGCACGGTGGTTACCATCGACCCATCACCATCGTTCAGGTTCGCCTTTCCCTGAAACACAGGGTTGCCACAGACACAAAGGTCAGGCTCCCATCGTCACTCCTAACTCAGAAAGCCTGACCTGTTGCGTGCCCAGGCGCGAATCCTGCGATTCGAGCCTGGTCCGGCGAACGGTTATACCCCGCTAGGGAATCGTCGCGGAGTAAACATTCGACGGTGAGCTCTGGGTGCCCGAGGAGTCGACACTCATTACCTCGTACGTGTAGGTCGTGCCGCTGGTCACGGTCGAGTCGGTGTAGTCGGTTGCAGTGGTGGCGGACGATGTGAGCAGCTGATAGCTGCCGCTGCTGCCTGTCGCGCGGTAGACCTTATAACCGGCAACTGGGTCGCTGGAGCTGCCGGGAGCCTGCCAGCTAAGGCTCACCTGATAGCCGTTGGCTGCCGATGCTCCGGTCCCGCTCAGGCCAATGGTCGAGCTGCCGGCGTTGGTGGTGAGGGTCAACGTCCCGCTGTCTGCGCCGGCTGCGGTGGGGTCGAACTGGACGTTCAGGGTCGCAGCCTGACCCGCAGCCAGGGTCGTCGGAGTCGTCATCCCCGACATGCTAAAGCCGGTGCCCGTGACCGCCGCCCCGCTGATGGTGAGCGGCGCCGATCCACTGGAGGTCACCAGGACCGACTGCGTCGCTGGAGTGTTCAGACTCACACTCCCAAAAGCCACGCTCGTCGAGCCCAGCGTAAGAGCGGGCGCACCGGCAGCGCCGGTTGTTCCGGGCTTCAGCTGGAGCACGAAAGTTTCAGAGTTGCGCCTGTCAGAGGCGGTCAGCGTAGCCGTCTGCGCGGAGCTAACGGCTGAGGCAGTCGCCGTGAATCCAGCCGTCGTGGCTCCCGCGGCAACCGTAACGGATGCCGGCACGGTGACGGAACCGGTGCTGCTGGCCAGGGTGACGACAAATCCTCCGCTGCCCGCAGCCTCGGTTAGAGTCACGGTGCACGCGTCGGTTCCCGCTCCCGTCAGCGAACCGGAACCACAGGTGAGGGCGCTGAGTTCGTCGCCATAGCTGCCGCTGCCACCGCGATAGCCTCGATGCTGCGCGAAGCTTGCGGCTGCGCACAGAGCGACGAAGATGACCAGCATCAGCGCTCTGACGCCTTTGCGCCTGCGCTCAGTTATCGAATAAGAGGTTGAAGATGGCCTGCAAATCATTGCATCGTCGGCCGCAGCGACGCGGTCGAAAGAGGGAGAAATGCGATTAAGATCCATTGAGCGTTACCTGGGAACGCCAGGACACACTCCACCCGTACGCGCACGCAGCCAAACTGCGGCGCCGGATCCTTCCATGAGGGAAGAATCGGTTAGCTGAGTGTCCGGCGTTGCCGCGTTTCAGATGAGCTCTGCTAACTCGCCGT
The DNA here is from genome assembly GCA_963788905.1 of uncultured Acidobacteriaceae bacterium. Taxonomy (GTDB): domain Bacteria; phylum Acidobacteriota; class Terriglobia; order Terriglobales; family Acidobacteriaceae; genus Palsa-343. The sequence continues at coordinate 1,590,084 of CAWBIO010000002.1, read as the reverse complement.
AAAGACACACGACGGCTCGCAGCGGCTCGCGACTGAAACGAGACACACCTTTCTCTCTCAGACTGAGATACCAGGCCCGGTACAATTTTTTTTGGGGGGGACCCTGCGACTCTTGATCGCGGCTACTGCTCAGGCGGATAAGGCAACAACGTGGAAACAACTGACAGCGTGGTCGTACAGCGTGGTCACTTCTGAGCCCCTACCTCACAAATCTCAACAATTAAAAAACCAGTAGAGTTCGGACCTCCTTGGTAGTCCGTTTGTGGATATTAGCTTAGTCGTACACCCCGATAATGATTTGCGCAACCCGTTAAATTGAATTTTTCTGAGGAATTTTGCCTGATTCCCTCGACCCCCCATCGAGTCGAGCAATTTCTGCCAGTTCTGTGGGAATCTCCGTGAAATTCTTGCAGACCCTGGCCCTTTCCCCCACTGACCTGTGCCTCCCACCGCGGCATGGGAATGCGCCCATGACGGGGCGCGAGCCTTCCTGTACCCTGTTCTGCATGAAAAGTCAGGTGATCGGCACCACTATGCCCGTGCTCGAGTTTCTGCTCGAGCCCAACGACGCCATCGTCTCCGAAGCCGGCGAGCTTTCCTGGATGTCGCCTAATGTGCAGATGACCACCCACACGCAGTTTGCCGGTGGTGGTGGCTTCTTCGGCGCCTTCAAACGGGTGGTGGGCGGCGGCAGCCTTTTCATGACTGAGTATCGCGCCATGGGCGGCAACGGCGAGCTGGCATTTGCAACCCGCGTCCCCGGCCACATCGTCCCGGTCGAGGTTCAGCCAGGTTATGACTACATGGTGCATCGCCACGGTTTTCTCTGCGCCACCTCCGCCATTTCCATCAGCGTCGGCTTCCAGCAGTCCCTCGGCGCAGGGATCTTCGGCGGTGACGGCTTCCTTCTGCAGAAGATCAGCGGCCAGGGCACGGCCTGGCTTGAGTTGTCGGGCGAAGTTGTAACGCGCGACCTGCAGCAGGGCGAAACCCTTCTGGTGCATCCTGGACACGTCGGCGCTTTCACGGCCAGCGTGGCTTTCCAGATCACGATGGTGCGCGGCATCAAAAACCTGATCTTCGGAGGCGACGGCATTTTTCTGGCACAGCTCACCGGTCCAGGGCGCATCTGGCTCCAGACACTGCCTATCTCCCGGCTCGCTCACCAGTTGCAGGAGTACATGCCGGCGCAGCGCGAGGTCCGTCAGACAACCGAAGCGGGAATCCTTGGCGGCATCGTCGGGTCCGTTCTGGATGGCATGAAGTAACTCGGATCAGAGTTTAGAGTTTAGGGGTTAGAGTTTAGCAGTCGGCAAGCGCGCGGAAACGCGCCGATCCGTTCTTCTGATTCCTGATTCCCAATCCCTGGTTCCTGATCCCTGATCCCTGATCCCTGATCCCCGATCCCCGATCCCTGATCCCTGATCCCTGATCCCTGATCCCTGATCCCTGATCCCTGATCCCCTAAACTCTAAACTCTAATTCCTAAACTCTGATCCCATTACTTTCGTGAGTGACGAACCGGGAAGTAATGTGTCTTTCTCACCGAACTTTGTCCTATCCTCGCAACTTACCTGGCAGATTTCACGCTGGGTGTTGGCACCATGGCTCCATACGGGACAAAGCCGGATTCTCCGCTGGTCACCGCCGTGATTCCCACGCACGGGCGCCCCGAGCTGCTGGCCTCGGCAATTCGCAGCGCGCGGCGGCAAACCTGGCTGAACCTGGAAGTAGTCGTCGTGGTCGATGGGCCCGATTCGGCCACGGCTGAATATCTCGACACGATAACCGACCCACGACTGCGCGTGGTCTTTCTCGCGGAACACTGCGGCGGTTCGGACGCTCGCGATGCCGGAGTTCGGGCCGCGCGCGGCGAATGGATCGCCTTTCTGGACGATGACGATGAGTGGCTGCCGGAAAAGATCGAGAGGCAGATGCGGGCCGCTCAGGCCATGCCCGACTGGTTCCCCGTCCTTTCCTGCCGGCTGATCGCCCAGTCGCCCGTCAACAGCCGCGTTTTACCTTTTCAGCCTTACGAGGCGCCGCAGCCGATTGCGGACTTTCTGTTTTGCCGCAGCAGTTTGCGCGATCCCGGCGGCATCATGCAGTGCTCCACGCTGCTGGCTCCGCGTGAGCTGTTGCTCGCTGTTCCCTTCCAGTCCGGCCTGCCCATGCATCAGGACTGGGACTGGCTGGTGCGCGTGGCTTCCTTTAAGGGCGTTGCCTTTTCCATGCTGCGTCAGCCTTTGACCATCTACCGTACCGACGACCGTCGACTTTCGGTGGGCCGGAATGCCGCATGGAGAACCTCGCTCGCGTGGATCCGCAGTGTGCACACGGTAATTTCGCCGCGAGCCTTCTCCTGGTTCGTGGCCATTCAGTGTGGCTGGCGCGCGCAGATGGGCCGTGCAGGATTGAGAGGAAGACTGACGTTACTGCGCGCCTTTCTGCTGGAAGGACGGCCCGAATTGCTGTCCCTTGCCAGCTTTCTCATCTACTCCTTCGTCCCTCCGCAGCTTCGAAAGCGGCTGCGCAAAGGATTCTGGAAAACTTCGTCAGCCGACGGCGCCGCGTCCGGGCTGCACCTGGTCTCCAGCGGCAAGACCGCCTCTCCCGTGCTTCGCAAGTCCTCCATCTGAACCGGTGCCCACCTTGCCCGCCACTGACTACAGCGCCGCCTATCTTTCTGAAGTCCGGGAAATCGCCGGCCGGCTCGACGCCGCTCGAGTCGATCAGATGGTCGATTTGCTCGCAGAACTCCGCGCCGCCAACGGCAGAGTCTTCTTTCTCGGGGTGGGCGGAGGCGCCGGTCATGCCAGCCACGCAGTCAACGACTTCCGCAAGATCGCGGCCATAGAGTGCTATGCCCCGACCGACAACGTCTCGGAGCTTACCGCGCGCATCAACGATGACGGATGGGACACCTGCTATGCCAGGTGGCTCGAGGGCAGCCGTCTGTGCGCGAAAGATGCCGTGTTCGTGTTTTCGGTAGGCGGCGGCAATGCCGAGCGGCACATCAGCACGAATCTGGTGGCGAGTCTTAATCTGGCGCGACAGACAGGCGCTCGCATCCTCGGCGTTGTGGGCCGCGATGGCGGTTACACGGCGCAGGTCGCCGACGCTTGCATCATCGTTCCCACCGTGTCTCCTGAAACCGTCACGCCGCACACCGAGGAGTTTCAGGCAGTGATCTGGCATCTCCTCGTCTCCCATCCACGATTGCGCGCCAATGAGATGAAGTGGGAATCCGCAAAATGACGCGGCCCGCCATCTTCCTCGACCGCGATGGCGTCCTGAATCCTACCGTCTTCAATCCTGCGACCGGGAAGATGGAATCGCCGCTGACCGTTCGTGATTTCCGCCTGTGTGACGGCGTCATCCCCGCACTCCGGCAATTGCAGGAAGCAGGCTACCCTCTGATCCTTGTTTCGAATCAGCCGAACTATGCGCTGGGAAAATGCAGCTACGACAACCACCGTCAGCGGCGGCAGATCTGCCCGATGCAGAAGTGCCTCCACCATGAGAACCGCGGCATAGTCCATCGAAATTCGATCAATGGGCACCTCCCCAAGCACAAACCGTGGGGGCAAGGGCAGCGGTACCGATGAGTCTGTTTTTTCGCCGCCTGCCACTGCTGTCGCTTCTTCCATCAGCTCCACAACACGTCCTTTCTTTCCCAAAACAGGCGTGGCGCCACACCATTGGCAATCGCGCCATCCCGAAACTCATCCAGTGCACGCCGCAGTACGTAACCCGGCGATGCACAAGCAGCCATGGCCAGCGCACCCAGCCCACGCAGCATTTGCCGCTGCGCCAGATGCATGTTGAACTGACGAAGCCGCTCTTTGGCCTTTACCGCGGCGGGCCGGAGAAGCTGCGCCAGACTGTGCTCAACTTCCGGGTAGGGCAGCGGCTTCATGCCCCACAGTTCCGAGAGGAGAAGATATTGCACATACAGGCCGGCGAGTTCCTGTTTGCAGGTATCCTCAGCGCTCAGGCTTTCCGCGTGCTGCCGGAAGCCCACCAGCACCTCCGGGATGTAATGAATCTCGAATCTCTGCGCCATGCGCCACCATAAGTCGGCGTCCTCGGCGCGAATCCCGGCCCTGTAACCGCCGATCGATCGCACTTTGTCGACGTTCAGCAGCACCGTCGAATGGCAAAACGACAGAAGATATCCGCGATGAACAAGCGAACGGAGTTCATCGGCAGATCCGCGCGAGCAGCGAAACCGCCCCGCGCAACGTTCTCGCGGATGGTAGTCGGCCAGCGAATAAATGAGGCCGGCCTCGGGATGCTCCTGGGCGGCCTGGCATAGCTTCTCGATCCGCGACGGATAGGAAACGTCGTCGGCGTCCATCCGCGCCAGCCACGGTGTTCGCGCCTCTTCCAGCAGTTGGTTCAGCGCCGCCGTCAGTCCGGCATTTTTCTGCTCTACGACGCGCAGCCGCGAGTCGCCCACGCGCCGCAGGTACTGGGCGGTCCCATCCCGGGAATGTCCGGCGACGACCAGAATCTCGAATCGGGACAACGTCTGCGCTGACAGGCTCTCGATGGCTTCCGGAAGCCAGGGCATCGCATTCCTCACCGGCATGCCCACTGTGATTCCAGAGTCGTATGTCCCCATAACGTGGCCCAAGGCTCTAAAGCGAAACAAGACCGGAGCATTGCCTGCCCGGCTTTCAATGAATACGAAGGAACTTATAAAACGCACGCCCTGTGCGACGGCAAAGTCTCTCGTAACCTTCCCCGCCGTGGTAATGCCGCCGACAGGTCATAACTATCCAATTAACCTGACTTGCGTAACTAATCCAGGCACGGAAATAGTTGCGCTTCCACCGAAGATCACCCAAGCATAGAGAACACAGTTTCATTCTGGGCCAACAACCCCAGCGATTCTCAAAATCAGGATTCTCACCGTCGTCGTCGAAGACGGGCAGGGGAACAGCCAATGCTGCTTTCGGAAGGAACTTACTTCATCATCGGAGGCGCCGGGTTCATCGGCATCCTGCGGCTTACCCTGGTCACTCTCGGGCTTGCTACCATCGCCCTGGTTCTGCTGAACCCGGCAGTTGGGCTCGACCCGTCTTCAGGCCACGGCGCAGACTGGCGGGGTATCTTCACCCAAAAAAACGCCTGCGGCCGCATCATGGTCCTCGGCACCGCGGTCATCCTCTTCGGCGACCGTCTTACGATGGCCCGCTTCGGCCTGTTGCTACCCTTCCTCCTTGTGCTCATCATGAGCGGCTCGCGAGCGGCATGGCTGATTGAAGCTGCCCTCCTCCTCCTCTGGCTCACTCTGGCGGTCGCGCGCCGTACCGGCCCGCGGTTGCGGACTCTGTTCGCGCTGGCAGCGCCCTTCAAAGCCCTCACCGTGGGATTTGCGCTGCTGCTCGGCGTTCACCGTTTTGTCTCTCTCCTCGGCAGAGATCCCACGCTCTCCGGGCGCGCCGCCATCTGGCTCCAGGTTTCTCGCTTCATCGCTCAGCGCCCGCTGCTTGGCTACGGTTACGACGCGTTCTGGCGCGGCATGCAGGGCCCATCCTTCCAGATCGCCGCTTCCCTCCACTTCATCGTCCTCCACGCGCACAACGGCTTTCTGGAAATTGCCCTCGAACTAGGCTCCGCCGGCGTGCTTCTGTTCTCTCTCAGCTGGATCCGCGCCTGGTCCGCCCTATGGTCGCCCTGGCGTCGCGGACAAATCCCGCAAATCGGCTGGCCAATCGCCCTTCTTCTCCTCATCGTCCTCTACGATCTCGACGAAAACACCCTGCTCATCTACAACGGCATCTTCTGGATCCTCTACGTCTCTGTCCTCGGTAATATCGAGCGCAGCGCCCGTGATTCCCATCACACCGCCGCCCGCGCCATGCATGAAATCCTGTCAGCGCCTCCCCCTGGCGCCGGCGCCTTCGGGAGTCCCGGACATCAGGGTGCTCTGTGACTCAAACCGTCCTCGTCTATCGCTCCGAACTCCTTCCGCCGTCGGAGACCTTCGTCTCTGCCCAGGCCCACGCCCTCCGCCACTTCACCCCACACTTTGCCGGCCTCCGCCAGGTCCCGGCCGGACTACAGCTTGACCCCTGCGAGATCACCGTCCTCACGCCTCGGAACAGCCTCGCCGCCAAACTCCGGCGCCGCCTCTTTCTTCACACCGGGATCGCTCCCGACTACGTTCGTGCTCTCCGCCGCCAGCACCCCGCGCTTCTCCACGCCCACTTTGCCGTCGACGGCGCCGTCGCCTTGCCGCTGCAGGAGCAGCTCAACATCCCCCTCCTCGTCACCCTCCACGGCTACGACGTCACCTCCAACGACGACACTCTGCGTGAAACCGTACAAGGCCGCGTCTTTCTTCGCCGCCAGTCAGATCTGTTCGCCCGGGCGCACACGTTCATTTGCGTTTCCGACTTCATCCGTCGCCAAGCGCTGGCCCGCGGCTTCCCGGAGTCGAAGCTCCGCACCCTCGCCATCGGCGTCGACCTCGGGTTTTTCGCCCCCGATCCTCTTCGCTCGCCAGACCTCGACCCCATCGTTCTCTTTGTGGGCCGCCTCGTGGAAGAGAAGGGCTGCGATCATCTCATCCGAGCGATGTCCATGATCCAGAACCACCATCCCGGCGTCCGCCTGCTGATCGTCGGCGATGGCCCGCTTCTGGAACCGCTGCGTGCCCAGGCACGGGCCTCTCTCCACCAGTGCACTTTTCTCGGTTTTCAGCCGCCCAGCGTGGTGCGTGACCTCATGTATCGTGCCAGGCTGCTCGTCGCTCCCAGCATCCGCATCGCGCGGGGCAACTCTGAAGGCCTCGGTATGACCGCCTGCGAGGCGCAGGCAGTCGGCCTGCCTGTCGCCGGGTTTCATGGAACAGGCATCGACGGGGCGGTTGCCGATGGCCAAACCGGCATCCTTGTTCCCGCCGGCGACGATCACGCCCTCGGCGCAGCCATCTCCTGCCTCCTCTCCGATTCCTCTCTCGCGGCGCGCTTCGGGGTCGCCGGCCGCCTCCGCGCCGAAACGCTCTTTAGTCTCGAAGCGCAAACGGCTAAGCTCGAACACCTCTATTCTGAAATCCTGGATGAGCGTGCATGCCTGAGGAATCACTGCGAAGCAGCTCTCTCTGGATGATCTCCGGCCAGGGCGTGGCCATGGCCGCGCAGGCTCTTTATTTCATCCTCATCGGCCGCGCTCTGGGCAGCCGCGAATATGGCGCCTTCGTCGGAGTCGCCGCGCTCGTCACCGCACTCAGCCAGTTCAGCACGCTGGGCATGGAGATGATCCTCGTCCGCAACATCAGCCGCGATCGCTCCTCCTTCGCGCGGACCTGGGGTCATGCACTGTCCATCACCTCAGCCGGCTTCATCCTGCTGCTCGCTGCCTCCATGCTCTACGCCCATTTCGCCCTGCGCCCCGAACTTCGACCTCTGGTTCCCTGGATCGCGTTTGCCGATGGCCTCGTTGGAAAGTTCATTCAGCTTTCGGCGCGGGCTTTTCAGGGAGTGCGGCGCCTCGCCTGGACTGCCTGCCTCACCGCTCTCATCTATGTTGGCCGAGCCGCAACCGCCGCCGCCCTGTTCTGGTGGAGCCGAGCGCACGGCTTCCACCCCAGCGCCCTCAGCTGGGCGCGGATCTACTGGCTGGCCACAATGGCCACAGCCATCTTTGCCCTCGCACTCACGACCTCAAGGCTCGGTCTCCCGCGCTTCCACCCCTTTCGTCGAGGCGACCTCAGCGAAGGCCTCAGCTTTTCCCTCTCCAGTTCCTCCATCAGCGTTTACAACGACATCGACAAGACCTTCCTGGTCACCCTCGGACAAACGTGGGCCGCGGGCATTTACTCAGCGGCCTACCGGATCGTCGATGCGGCCAGCGCACCCATGGTCGCCATCCATGTTGCCGCCGCGCCGCGCTTCTTCCAGGAAGGCGCTCATGGCGTGGAGAGAGCGCGCGCCCTCGCCTGGCGCACTCTCCGGCGCACTCTGCCCTACTCGCTCGGCGCCGCAGCGCTTCTTGCTCTTGGCGCACCCCTCCTGCCGTCGCTGTTTGGTCCTTCGTTTCGTGGATCGGTTGCCGCCCTGCGCTGGCTCTGCGTGCTGCCCGTGCTGCGCTCGCTTCACTTCGCATGGGGGTCTGCGATCACCGGATCGTCGTCACAGTGGAACCGCACTGCGACGCAGTTCGGCGCGGCCGCGCTCAACCTTGCCCTCGATTTCCTTCTTATCCCCCGCTGGTCGTGGCGCGGAGCCGCCGTTGCCAGTTTGCTTACGGATGGGGCGCTCGCCGTGGGCAGCTTTGTCCTTCTTTGGTTCCTCGTGCGCCGCGATCGATCCAATGTTCAGGAGGCGCTGGCCTCCGCAGAAATCTGACTCTCAATCACACCCAGCTCGCGCAACAAAAACGCATAATCCAGAGCGATCTCCTTCAGGTAGTCGTAGCGGCCTGATGCTCCGCCGTGCCCGGCGGTCAAATTAGTGTGCAGGACCAGATCGTGCGCGCCGGCTGTCAGCGTTCGCATTTTCGCCACATACTTTGCCGGCTCCCAGTACATCACCTGGCTGTCGTGCAGCGAGGTCTTCACCAGCATCGCGGGGTACTCGTTCCGCTCAAGGTTGTCGTAGGGCGAGTAACTCAGCATGTATTCGAATGCGGCTTTGTCGTTCGGATTCCCCCACTCTTCATACTCCGGCACCGTCAGAGGCAGTGTGGGATCGAGCATCGTGTTCAGAACATCGACGAACGGCACGTGCGAGATGATCGCCCGATACAGGTCGGGCCCCATGTTGGCAATCGCTCCCATCAGCAGACCACCGGCGCTGCCGCCCTCCGCCGCCACCCGGTCCCTCGCCCCGTATCCCTGCTCCACCAGGTGCTCGATCACGGCAATAAAATCGGTAAACGTGTTGCGCTTCTTCATCAGCCGTCCGTCATCGTGCCAGGCTTTGCCCATATCCCCACCGCCGCGCACATGCGCATACGCCAGCACAAACCCGCGATCCAGCAGGCTCAGCCGGCTGCTGCTGAACCCCACCGGCAGCGAATAGCCGTAGGCCCCGTATCCATAGACCCACAGGGGATTTTTTCCCGGCGCGCGCTTGTCTTTCCGCCACACCAGCGAAACCGGTACTTCGACGCCGTCCTTCGCCCTGGCGAAAATCCTCTCTGACGCGTACTGCGTCCGGTCGAATCCTCCCGGCACCTCCAGTTGCTTCAGCAGTTTCGACTCACCCGTGGCAACGTCGTACTCGAACACCGACGCCGGTGTCACCAGCGATTGATACGCATAGCGGTATTTTTCGCTGTCGAAGACCCGGTTGGCGTGCGGATGAATGCTGTAGACAGGTTCCGGGAACCCAATCTCTGGCCCTTCCCGAATCTCCCGGCCTTCCCCCGGAAAGGCGCCACCCGCACATACTGCAATCCCCTGCGTCGCTCCCAGATCATCGCGTGGCTGGCGAACAGATCCACTTCCTCCAGCATTGCCTCCGCCCGATGCCCAATCAGTTCCGTCCAGTTCTTCGCCGCGGGCATTTCTACCGGCGCCGTCACCAGCCTGAAGTTCCGTCCGGTATCGTTGGTGCGAATGTAGAACTGCCCATTGCGATGGTCGGCGTAGTACTCAATCTCCTCCCGCCGCGGCTCAATCATTCGCCACGTGCCTCCCGGCTCATCGGCCGGAAGAAACTGCTCCTCCGTCGTGGTGTGGCTCGAGCACTCGAGAATGATGTACTTGTCGTCGCGCGTTCGACCCGCCCCGATGTTGAAACGCTCGTCTTTCTCTTCGAAGATCAGCTCGTCCTCGGTGAAATGCGTGCCGATCACATGCCGGAACAGCTGGAACTGCCGCTTCTGCTCCTCATCTTCCACCGTGTAAAAGAGCGTCCGATTGTCGGCCGCCCACACCACCGACCCGACTCGCTCCGCGTGCTCTTTCACCACCTCGCCGGTCCGCAGATCCTTCGTGTACAGCTTGTATTGCCTGAAGCCACGGTTGTCGCACGAATAGGCCAGCAGGTTTCCATCGTCTGAAACCACCATCGTTCCCAGCGCCATGAACGATTCGTTTTCAGCCAGCTCGTTCACGTCGATCAGAATCTCTTCGGTGGCATCGAGCGCTGGTCCCTCGCCGCCTGCATCGCGCTTCCGGCAGTAAATCTCGTACTGCTTGCCCTGCTCAGTCCGCGAGTAGTACCAGTACTCACGTTCGCGAAACGGCACCGAAATGTCGGTTTCCTTAATGTGGCTCAGCATTTCGTCGTACAGCTGCTTCTGCAGGTCTTCCGTGCCGGCCATCACCGTGGAACACCACGCGTTCTCCGCCTCCAGATACGCGGTGACCTCCGGATTTTCCTTTTCGCGCAGCCACGCATAATCGTCCACCAGCGTGTGCCCGTGAACCGTCCGCTCCGTATGCCGGCGCGCCGCAACGGGCGGCTGTGCCGTAATCGTGCCCTCAACGCTCATTCCCTCTCCCGCATCAATTCGAATCGTTCGATGCCACGGGGCCGCTGGCCTGGCAACCCGCAAAAAAGGGGTCTCCAGGCTCAGCGGACGAACGTGACAGTCCAGTCCCTTTATCGGCCGGCGGTGGCCTGGTCGAGCATCGAGTACAGCTTGTCGAAATCCAGCACCTGCTTGTAGCCATGCTCGGTCACGACCCAGGCAGTTGGCGTTTCGTGAATGCCCATGCGGTTCCCCAGGTCCGCATCCTTCTTCACTTCGTCAGTCAGGCTGCCCTGCGGATCCATCACGAAAGGCAGAGCCACACCGTGCTGCTGAGCAAACTTTGTCGTGAAATTCTGCAAATCGGCCTTCGACTCGATGCTTGCCTGGGCGGCGAAAACCGCGCTCCGGTAATCGTCGCCCAGCTTCTTCGATTTCGTTTCGAACCAGCGCGCATTCACCGCCGCCTGGAAACTCCAGTTGTGCTGCGGCAGGGGAAAATCGTGCCACACCCGCGGCACGTGATACTTCTCCGCGGCCTGCAGGATGATCGGGTTCCTCATCGCGCAGCTCGGGCACTCCAGATCGGCGAACTCGACGATGGCCACCTTCGCGCCGGGCGGCGGATGCAGCGCCGACGTGTCCTCAGGATGGATTGGGGTCATTTGCTGCGCGGGCGAGCCCAGCGCGATCAGAAAACCAGCTGTCAGGAAGACAACTTTGTGCATTGCAACCATAATTCGAGTCTACCGAATCGCTCCGCTGTAAAGGGATACCAGGGCGTTCGGATGCGTCTTCGCTCGTCGCGGATGCCGGTCGCTAACGAGGAGGTCAGGGTGAGGGTGTCTTTCTTGCCGCGCGGAATTTCACCGCCACATAAGCCAGATACACCAGATGAACCACGATCGTCGCCGCGTATGCCAGCACCAGATGTCTGTGTCCCATGTCGCCCATGGCTATCTCCCTCCCGCCATTTGTGTCTGGCCCGGCGCGAACTCGAGCGATCGCAGAGCTGCCTCCTGTTCGGCCTTCTGCGCGCGGTACTCGGAAACGTAACGCACGATGGCCACGAAGATGCCCCACATCAGCCAACCGGCCAGGTTCCACCAGACCGCGGGCATCATGCTTGGATCGATCCCCGATCCCGGCGCGCCACCGAACACCGGCGCGGGATGCTGCGTCCGCCACCAGCGCGTCGACATATAAACCAGCGGAACATCGAGGTAGCCGAAGATCGCCATCACCGCCGCCAGCGTGCGCATCTGCGGCCCGGCTGCGAAACGCCGCAGCAGCAGATAGGCCACATAGATGAGCCACAGGACCAGCGTCGAGGTCAGCCGAGCATCCCACGTCCACCAAATGCCCCACACCGCCCGGCCCCACAGCGAGCCGGTGACGAGGCCAATGAAGCAGAACACCACGCCCATCTCCGCCGAAGCCACGGCCAGCGAGTCAGCCTTGATGGCCAGCGTCTGGTTCCGATTCCGCACCGCCAGATAAACCAGCGAGCAGCCCAGGTTGATGGCGAAGAAGAGCCCCATCCCGGCCCACGAAGGGATGTGGTAATAGAAGATCCTCTGGACGTTGCCCTGCGCGGCATCCGTCGGCACCACAAAGAGCGCCACCCGGAATCCCTCCGCCAAAACCGCCAGCGTCGCCAGCAGCCACAACCATCGCCAAAGTTTCATCTCGAACCTCCTTGCTTCGTCATGCCGCGCGGCCCGGTCATTGCGGGTGTTTATCGCTCAGGATCGGCGGCGGACCAGGCTTTCCGTTCGGGTTTGCCGGGTTCGGCTTTGTCCCTGGTTCTGTTGCCGGGCTTCCGTTCGCGGTGTTCGGCACGCCGTTGTAGACGAACGTGAATCGCATCTTCACCTGGTCAACCGCGATCCCATAAGGAAACGCCTCGTAGGGAGAAGACCCGGTAATCGCCGCCCACGCGGCGCGGTCGAGCGCTGCCTTGCCCGACGGTTGCTCCAGCGTCATCCCAGTCACGCGGCCGTCAGTGTGGACCCAGGCGCTGATCTTGACGAGCCCCGGTGTCGAAGCGGGGGGTTTGGCGATTGCGGGAAGCGCGTGCAGCCACTGCTGTTTCGTCCGCGTCTCAAGAGCCGTCTTATAGGGGCGCAGATTCTGCCGGTCCTCCGGGGGAATGCTGTTTGCGAAATCAACCGTTACCGTCTGCACGCTGGAACTCGAATCGGCGGCAGAGGCTTTCTTCGCAGGCGGAGCACTCTGCGCCGCGACGACGGAGAGCCCGCTCGCCATCAGCACCGCCAACAATGACGTCAATCCCAGAGCTCGCTTCATGAATCTCCTGTTCTTTCCGGCGGCCACTCGCCTTGCCTCTTCCCGCTTGTGTGCTCGCCAGGGTAAAACTATAAAACCATGGCCTGGATCACCCTTATCCTCGGCGCCCTGCTGATGGCGGTCGGCATCGGCGGCCAGATTTTCGGCACCCGCAAGTCATCAACCCTCGCCCCCCAGGACCGGCATACCCGCAACTGGATCTTCACGGTCGGCTCCCTGGTTGTTGGCCTGTGGATCGTCGCATTGTCCGCGGCTCGTTACCTCCATCATCACCACTGAGCTTTTCCCTCGGCAACCTCTTGCTGGACGCCGCCTGGACAGTGAGTCCTCACTCGGCATGGAGAATCACCTCGAAGAGCATCAGGCAAACCGTGGTGAAGATCACGTCGTAAGCGGCCAGCATTTTGATCCACAACCCTGGATCGGACTCGCCGGTGAGAATCGCCTCCGCTGACATAACCATGCCCAGCAGAGCGGGGATGAAAATCGGAAAAAGGATCAATGGCAGTAACAATTCCCGGTTGCGCGTTCGGATCGAGAGCGCCGCAAAGAAAACTCCGTTCACAATGAGCGCCCAGGTACCCAGCGGGAGCACCAGCAGCAGCAGCCACGCGTTGCCCAGGGCGTGCAGGTTGTAGAACATCACGAAAACCGGGGCGAGTACGATCTCGACCACGGTTACGAAGATGAAATTGGCCAGGGTTTTACCGAGGAACAGCGATGCGCCCGGCGCCGGCGTCATGCGCAGCGCATCCAGCACCTGATTGCGCAGCTCGCGCGCCCACGCCTGATTCAACGCGCTAACCGCCGCAAACATCGCCGCGACGCACAGAATCCCGCCGGCAATTTGCCGGCTGACCGCACGCGTGGGGTCGAACGCCAGGCTGAACAGGACCACCACGAGCAGAGCGAAGAACAGCATGGAGTTGATGGCGTCTTTCGATCGCCACTCCAGCTGCAGGTCTTTCTTCAGATGGGTGAGGAAATACGCGGGTTTCACGCGCTCTCCTCCCCGGCGCCGGAAAGGGCTGCCGTCCGCAGGAGCTGCGCGTCTTTGGTCAGATCCGCCACCGTCGCTTTTGCTGCGCGCAGATAGTCCTGTGGGCTCAGCAACACCTGCACCCCGCGTGTACCGGCAGAAACCGAAATGACGTCGAACAACTCAATTGTCTCGTCGATGAAAACTGGAAAACCCTTCTTCGCGCCAAAGACGGTTACGCCGCCGCGGACATAGCCGGTCAGTGGTTGTACGTCTTTCAGGGAGACCATCTCCGTCCTGCGCGTGCCGGCGGCGTGGGCGAGCTTCTTCAGGTCCAGTTCGGCATCGCCCGGCACTACCGCGAACAAATACTCGCGCTCGTGCGTCACGCAGAGCAGCGTCTTGAAGACCTGCTCCGGGGGAAGGCCAATCTTCTCAGCAACGACGACCGCGGAAAACTCCTCAAGGTCAACTGCGTACTCGCGAATCTCATAGCGGATCCCCAGAGAATCCAGATACCGCGCCGCGTTGGTCTTGCGGCCCGTCATCGCGCCATCCCCAGCTCGGTCGCGAAGGCCAGCGTTCCGCGCTTCGCGTATGGCCCTTCTTCGAGGCTCGCGACCGCACCCGCGTCGAGCGTGAGCACAAAATCCGCCAGCGGCTCGGCCAACTCGCGCTGATGCGTGGTAAGAAGGATGGTTCTCTGCTCGCTTCGAAACGTCTCCAGCAGCCGCAGCATCTGGTGTGCGCTGGCAATGTCCATGTTCGAGAAGGGCTCGTCGAGAAGGAGCAGTTCGGGACGCGAAATCAGCACCCGCGCCAGCGACGCTCGCTGTTTCATTCCCTGGGAATATTGCCCGACGGGCCGCTCGAGCGCCGGGTCGAGGCCCACACTGCGCAGCGCGTCTTCAGGCGCGACGCAATCTCGTCCACGATAGAGGCTGGCAAAATAGCGCAGGTTCTCAACGCCCGAGAACTCGTCGTAGAGCATGGTGGCGTGGCTCATGTATCCGATGCGCTCACGGGCTTCCATCGGATCTTCAGCTTCGCCGTCGCTGGTAAACACGCGCACCTTGCCGTAGCTCGGCTTGAGCAGCCCGGCCAGGGTCCGCAGCAGAGTCGATTTGCCCGCGCCATTCGGTCCGAGCACCAGGTAGCAGCGACCGCGCTCGAACCGCACAGACACTTTGCGGAGGGCGGCAAAGGTGCCGTAAAGTTTCGATACTTCATCGAATTCGGCTATCACGCTGCTCATGATGGCTTTCTGCGCAGTCTAACTCCCCAGGGCTCCGCAAAGACACCTCAACTGCAGGCGCAGACTACGAGCTGCGCGTTTTCCGCACCATCTGTATTACTGTCGTCCTATTGCCTGCTGCCCGCCGCGTCCGCCTGCGTTGCCACAGCAGCGGTTTGCGTGGTTGCAGGTTTCGCTGGCGCCGCGGTCCCGGGCTGTGCGGGCGCATATTTCGACGCGCACTTGGCCTGGAGCTGCGTGGCGTGAAAGACGCCGTCCCGCCCGAACGTGCCGATGGCCAGCGCCTGACTATTGTCCTTGAAAGTATCTGGCGGCGGCTCTTCGCCCATGTAGGAAACCTTTAGCTTTCGGTCCAGCTCCACCAGCACAAACTGCGCATGCGAGCCGTCCCGCACGATGCTCCCCGGCTCCACGCTCCCGGCCACGCGCAGGTTCCGCGTATAGGCCTTGCCGCCCATCGACTGCAGTTCCTGGATCGTGACGTAGTAGCTCTTATTGGCCTCGACGCCGGTGACGGCAAGGTACGAGATCGCCCCCACGATGACCACCACCGCCAATGCGATCCGCACCGTCTGTTTGTTGCCGGTTTTCATGATGCCTTTATTGTAAGCAGTCCCACCATGATCCGGCATGTGACAAATATCACCGTCCGGAGCGACCCTCAGGGTCCGCCCGTCGAGGGCAGGGCCTTCGGCTTCAGATCCTTCGTATGCCGCACCCCCACGTGCAGGCGTACGATCTCCCCGGCGGAGGCATGTGCCTCAAAAATGGCGACGTCGTCCCGCATCTCTTTTGGCTGCGGATCGGAGTCGACAACCCATCCCTTCGGCACGCGTACCAGCACATTGAAAATCACGGGCTTCATCGTGATGTTCTCCAAAACAAACTGTTGTTCGTGAACATCCACCCGGCTGCGTTCGAGCTCATCCCCGACAGCTTTTTCCTCCCGATGGCCGGAGTTCGCGGCGCTCTCGATATGACAGATCACCGGATCGTACCTGAAGTCCACCTTTTGGTTCGCGTTCAGCGCCTGGTTCAGGTCCGGAAGGATAGCGCAATTCTGATTGACATAGATTTTTCCGTCTGCGCCCACTGGAGGGATTGAAGTGATGGTCATCTCCATTGCAGATGGCGGCGGCCCTGGAGGGTTGGCCTGAGAAGGTTCGGTATTGCCCGGCGTCTGTGCGCGCGCCAGGCCGGCCCAGAGCAGAATTCCCAGAATCGCCACCAGCATCGACTTTTCGATCCGCGCGCAGTACATATTCTTCTCGCTGCCGGCTCACATCAGTATCACGATGAATCTACGAATGAACATCTTCAGGTCACGTTCAGATAAGTTGTGTAGGGCAGATCGCCAATGGACGTAAACGGCAGAAGTTTCACGACCGCTGCCTTCGTCTCCACCTGCCATTGCCGCTCGCTGACGCGTTTTGCGGCCAGCAGTTGCTCACGGCTTACGACCGGCAGCGCGCTTCCCGACTCGGGTTTGACAGCCATCAGCACCAGCGGGCCCCGCAACAACGCCGCAGTATCCGGATGTTGAGGATCAATCGCTTCCAGGCGCATTTTCAACGGAAATTCCAGTTCCACCCGGTCGCCGGTCCGCCACGTTCTGCGGACCGCGGCAAACTGCCCCGGTTCTGCAATTCCCTTCTGTTGCGTGCCGTTCACATACAGCTCTGCACCGTCGGCCCATTGCGGGATTCGAAAATGCAGCGTCTGCTCTCGAGGCTGCGAACTCGTCACCGTCACGGTTACATTATCTTCAAACGGATAGTCGCCTTCCTGAGTCAGCGAGAACGATGTTCCGTCGTCGTTCCATCGCAGCGTTGAAGGCACATACAGATTCACATACACTGCAGCCGGACCTCTGAAATAGAGATTGATCCGGTAATCCGCCGCCACCTGCGGCAGGGTGCCCGAACAGCATGGCCACCGGTCGTGGTGATACGCCCGTTTGCCGTCGAAGTTGTAATCGGAATAATAGAAAGCCCTTCCGTTCTCTTCGAGCGGCCTCGCCCCCAGCACGGTGTTGTACATTATGCGCTCCATGCTGTCCCCATAGCGCGAATCGCGGGTCACACGCAGTAAATAGCGGGTCAGTTTGAAGTGCGCATACGACCCGCATGGCGTTTCGAAGCTGTTGTGCGTTTTCGTCAGGCTCGCGTACAGATCGCCGCTGCCAGGAGCGCGCAGCTGTTCATCCGGACCCCAGCCTCCGGTTGCGAAACTCTGGTCAGCGAGCATCGCGAATCCGTTGAGCGCCGCACGCAGATGCTTCTCGCTGCCCGCTACCATCCACGCCATCATCGCCGAGTTCAGCGAATTGACGTAGCTGTACGCGTGTCGCCCTGCAAGCACATTCTCATTACGCGAGAGCGGATCGAACCAGGTTTTGTCATCGAGGTACTGCGTCGCCAGGTCGAAATATCTTCGTCCCGCGCCTTGCTGGTAGGCAAGAAAGAGATTTTCGGGCATCGTGTACGACTCGTCCCACGTCCACGAAGGATCGTCCTTGTCCATCCGCCATCGCGTGTCATGCTCCACCGCGTGGCCCGGCAGGTGCGGAACAGCAATGTCCGTCATCCGATCCAGAATGCCGAGGGCGTCCGGATCGTTCGCCAGTGTACGCGAATCCAGCAGCGCAAGCACCATCTTGTCGTAGGTGTACGCAGGAAAACGATTCTTCACAAACACGTCCGCCGTCACCGCCTGCGCAAACATCCGATTCAGGCGCAGCACTTTTTCGCGCGCAGCAGAGTCGCCGGTGATCGCGTAAGCGCGCGCCAGCGCCGATACCCATTGGCCGAACGTGCATCCCGGCGCAAAGCCGTCCCAGTCACCGCGATAATCCCAGTTCGGATCGTAGTGATACCACCCACCCAGGTCCTCACCCGGAGCCGCCATACCGGACATCTGCCGGAAGGGCTTCAACAGGCTGTCATCGCTCAGCGACATCAGCACAGCCCGGGTTTCCCGCAACTGCGTCTCATGCAGATCGCTGGAGATGAGGACGTCTTCATAACCAAACTGCTCCAGCGGAGCCGTTGCCGCATCGCCTCCGGCCGGCCCCAACGCGCGTGCCAGTCCGCGTGTGGCTGCCGCGCCAGCCGCCAATACTCCTGCTCCCAAAAATGTCCTGCGCGTGATCCCGCTGTGTCGTCCCATTCTCGCTTCGCTCATTGCCCGCTCCATCAGGCATACGTCCATCAAGCCCCCGCGGTCAATGCTTGAGGTACTGGCCACGCAGACAGCAACGCCCGGCGGGGAGCCGGGCGCCTAACAAATGATGGAGTTCGACCTCAGGCCGTCACCGGCTGCTCGGCCGTCACACGCACCGGGGTGAGCCAGCCAAACCGGTCCGGCTTCAACCCGTTGGCGATGCCCATGAACTCATCCTTGAGCTGGTTGGTGATCGGCCCGGCGTTCCCGTCTCCGATCTGGATGCGATCCACCGAGCGAATGGGCGTCACCTCTGCGGCTGTCCCCGTGAAGAACACTTCGTCGGCGATGTAGATCATTTCGCGGGGCAGGGCCTGCTCCACGACCGGAATCCCAAAGTGCCGAGCGAGTGTCAGCACGGAGTCGCGGGTGATGCCGGAGAGCACCGAATTGGCCAGGGGTGTCGTGTACAGCACGCCGTTGCGCACCAGGAAGACATTCTCGCCCGAACCCTCAGAGAGGTAGCCGTTCACGTCGAGAGCGATGCCTTCCGCATAACCGTTAACGTCAGCCTCCATGCGAATCAGCTGCGAGTTAGCATAATTCGCGCCCGTCTTCGCGAGCGACGGCATGGTGTTCGGCGCCAGCCGGTTCCAGGATGAAATACACACATCCGCCGCATCTCCCGCGACATATTTTCCCCACGGATAATTCGCGATGTAGACCTCAATAGGCGACCCTTTCGGATTGACGCCAATCTCGCCATAGCCGCGCAGAGCGATCGGCCGGATGTAGCAGGGCGCAACGCCGTTGGCCTCCACAGTTTCAACAACCGCTGAGCATAGCTGGTCCAGCGACCAGGGCAGCGTCATCCGGTAGATGCGCCCCGAATCGATCATGCGCTGCATGTGCTCGGGCAGCCGGAACACCGCCGCCCCTTCGGGTTGTGCATAGCAGCGGATGCCTTCGAAGACCGACGAGCCGTAGTGCACCACGTGGCTCATCACGTGGATCGTGGCTTTTTCCCAGGGAATCAGATTGCCGTTGTGCCAGATTTTTGCTGTGGGATGGATGGGCATGATGATGCGCTCCCTTTTAGCTCCGGAACTTTGATTATATCCGCTCGATCCGGGCTGCCTCAGCAAGGAATCCCGTCAGGAAATGACGCAAAAGTACCAAGGGTTCTGTCTGCATCGCGGGCGCGTTAGCCGGCTTCGGCCGGACCGGATCTCAATCTGGTAACCGTCGCTTTGAACCTGTTACTTCCACAACCAGCGCCGTTACGTTATCGCGCCCCCCGCCCTCCACCGCTGCGTCCACCAGACTCTGCGCCGCACTTTCCACATCGCCGCCCATCTCCAGAATCCTCGCAATCGATCCGTCGTCTACCTCACGGGTGAGCCCGTCGGTGCACAACAGGAAGACATCCCCGGTCTCGACCTCAATGTCGATCATGTCTGCGGTCACCGAGGCTTGTGTCCCGATCGCTCGTGTAATCACGCTCCGGAAAGGCGAGCGTTCGGCTTCCTCGGCGGTCATCGCCCCCAGTCGCATCTGCTCATCCACCAGCGAGTGGTCCTGGGTAATCCGCTGCAGCTTGCCAGCGCGCAGAAGGTAGCATCGGCTGTCGCCGGCGTGGGCAATCACGGCCGAACCCGATCCTTCTTCAACGCCCAGCAGCAGAGTCACCAGCGTCGTCCCCATCCCGCTCAGCCCCGGTTCGCGGTCGGCCCGCTCCAGCACCAGGCGGTTCGCTTCCGCGATGGCCTCATGCAGCCGCTCGCGCCCCGAGCCCGTGCCGGTTGCGCCACGCATTCGATCAAGCACCACATCGACGGTCATGCGGCTGGCCACCTCGCCACCGGCCGCGCCCCCCATGCCGTCGCACACTACGTAAATTCCGTGCTCCGCCTGGTAACCGAACGCATCCTCATTGCTGCTGCGAACGCGCCCCACGCTGGTCCGCGCCGCCGCTTTTGTCGATATCATCGCCTGGGTCAAGGAACCAGAATCACGATACACGATGCAACCCCCGTGCTTGTCACCTGTCGCCGCCCGCACAATGGCGAACATGGCGTCGACCGGCCCCGCGCTAAGGACATTCTGCGTCCGCGCTGAGTGAGCGCTGCCACTTGTGCCGCCCATCACCGTACCCCCGTCGCCGCTCTTCTACAATCACCCTGAGGAACCACAACTTATGCCGCGTAAGCCGCTCATCGCCGCGAACTGGAAAATGTACAAGACCCCCGCACAGGCCCAGGAATTCTTCAAAAACTTCCTGCCTATGGTGGCCAATCACGACCGGGACGAGATTGTCGTCTGCCCATCTTTCACCTCGATCTCTGTGGTCATCGCAGCCGCCACCGGCTCCGGGGTCGCCATCGGCGCCCAGAACATGCACTTCGCCGACGAGGGAGCCTATACCGGCGAGACCTCTCCTCTGATGCTCAAAGCCATCGGCGCCACCCACGTCATTCTCGGCCACTCCGAACGCCGCCAGTACTTCTGTGAAACCGATGAGCTCATCAACAAAAAGTTAAAAGCTGCCCTCGCCCACCAGCTCGTGCCCATCGTCTGCGTGGGAGAAGTTCTGGCCGAACGCGAGGCGGGAAAAACGGAAGAAGTTCTCCTCCGTCAGACCCGCGGCGTGCTTGCGGCCATCAGCACCAGCGAAGCTGCGCCTGTCGTTATTGCTTATGAACCGGTATGGGCGATCGGTACGGGAAAAACCGCAACGCCGCAGATTGCTTCCGAAGCCCACGCCGTGATCCGCGGCGAGGCGGCGAAGCTGCTGGGCCGTGAGACGGCCGATGCATTGCGCATCCTTTACGGAGGCAGCGTCAAACCGGACAACGCTGCGGCGTTGATGGCCGAAGTCGAGATCGACGGGGCACTCGTCGGGGGAGCAAGCCTCGACCCGCAGTCATTCGCGAAGATCGTCAACTATTAGCAATCCTTAAAGCGGCAATGCTCCCGCAGGAACTGCCAGGCGGCGCAATCGAACCCGCCAGGACAGGCTGTTTACCCGCGCGTCGCCTCAAACAGGAACCAGATACGCCGCTGCGTCTGGTCGATCCAGTTCTCCAGCAGGCTCGCCGTGGCCACATCACCTGCGTCATCGCACAGGTCGTGTGCCGCCCTCATGCTCAGTACCAGTGCCTTCTCGTCTTCCCGTAACTCGCTCAGCATGTCCGGCGCCGTAACGTACTCGGCGTCGTTGTCTGCAACCCGCTGCAGGCGCGCGATGTGCCCGATCGAGCGAATCGTCGTTCCGCCGATTTTCCGCACGCGCTCCGCGATATCGTCGGTCATCGCGAAAATCTGATCGCCATGATCGTCCAGCAACAGGTGGTAGTCGCGAAAGTGCGGCCCGCTCATGTGCCAGTGAAAATTCTTCGTCTTCAGGTACAGAGCAAAGACATCGGCCAGCAGCGCGTTCAGCGCCCCGCTAAGGTCCTTCACGTATTCGGGGCTGATGTCGGACGGGGTTCTAAGCGGAGACTTCTGTCGTTCAACTAATTCCTTTGTTGCAGCCATCCTGATCTTCCTTTCAACAATGAAAATCATGCCGGGGCCCGGCGGAAATCGCGATTTAGCCGGGAAAACAGCTTGACCGGGATCTACGAGCACTGCAGGAAAACAACCGAACGGCGGGTCGCATCCTCACGATTTAAGATTCGCATCAGTACAAAACGATGCGCGCGACGAGGATTTTTCCTTCGCCGCACCTTATACCCTGAATGCATAAACATGAACGAGCCTGCCACCATCCGTGAAATTCTCGACAACGTTCATACCATCGCCGTTGTCGGTCTCACCAATCGCGAAGGCCGAGCTTCGCTGGGCGTCTCGCGCTTCATCCAGTCTCAGGGCTACCGCATCGTTCCGGTTAACCCGCAAATCGATTCGGCGCTGGGTGAAAGGGCGTTTCCCACACTCGACGAAGCCGTCGCCGCCCTGGCAACAGAGGGAATCAGCATCGATCTGGTCAACGTCTTCCGCGCCCCGGCATTTGTGCCTGAAATCGTCAAGGATGTCATCCGGCTTAAGATCCCGCGCCTCTGGCTGCAGGAAGGCGTGGTCCACGGCGAGGCCGCAGGTTGGGCCGAGAATGCCGGGGTCAAGGTCGTGATGGATCACTGCATCCTGAAGGAGCGGATGGCAGCGGGCTGGAAACGCGGTTAACGCGTTTCAGTGCAGAGTGCATGCAATCCAGGCTCCGTTGCGGCCTTCCACATAGAACAAAACGGCCCATCTGCCGATGAGGGGATTGTTCACGGAGATGGCACGTGGATCGTCCCCTGGAAAATCACCACTGGCGCAAAGACACCCAGCCTCGCCCCGCAGCCCAGCCTTTGCCAAACTGGTTTCAAGCCGAGTCTTCACTCTGCGCTCAACTGGAACCGCTGGTTGGCAAGGATTGCCTGCCCGATCCAGCCTTTTTCGTCGAGAGCTGGACGCTCGGCATCTCTGCGGCCACTGGCAACCTGCGCCGCAGACACCACGAGGCACTACCCCAGCAGGAGCCGCTGCCGTTTTCCGCGCGCCCTTCGTTTCACCCTTTCGTGGCCTCTGTCGATTGGCTGCGGTCCGCCTCAGTTCCGCTGCCCAGGGGATTCTCCGCGCCAGACGATGCGGCGGATAATCACACCGGCCCTATGACTCTCGAAGGCGCCCGCTTGCTCCTTGGAGTGACTGCCAGCAGCACCCGCGATCAGATCAAAGCCGCGTACCGGCAACTTGCCGGCAGGCACCATCCGGATCGTTACGCCGCCCAGGGTGACCGGGAGCGCCGCCTCGCCACCGATCGCATGACTGCCATCAATGAGGCTTATCGAATTCTCTGCGCCCTGCACGCCGATTCAGCCGCCTGAACCGGTTCAGACAGTGCGCGCAATTTCGTACTCCAGTCGCACCAAACCTGTTTTCGGGTAAAGCCGCTCCTTCAGCAGCTTCAGCTTCGCCTGATCCGCAGGCGCGGCCAGCAGTGGGATCCCGCCGCCCAGCAGCACCGGCACCACTGAGAATTCGATCCGATCCACCAGCCCCGCCTTCAACAAACTGCGAAATAACTCTCCGCCGCCGAACAGCGCGATGTCCTTCCCCGGCTTCCCGCGCAGATCGCGCACCACCGGCTCAGCTTCCCGTTCCACCCGCACGTCCGGGTAATCCTCAGCCTGCAGCGTTTTTGAGAAGACGATGTACTCGATGCCTTTCGGCGGCTTCGTCAGCCTGGCCTTCGCCATCACGTCGAACGTCTTTCGCCCGATGAGAAATGTATCGAACCCCGCCATCATCTCCGCGAAGCTCATCTCCGGGTCCTGCACAATCCAGTCGTATTCGCCATGCGGTCCCGCAATGTAGCCATCGAGGCTCATCGCGCCGCCGTATCGAACCAGCCGCATCGCTGACCTCCGCCCACGGGAGCGGTTATACGCTGACGCCCTTGGCCTTCACATTGTCCCGGATAAACTTCACCACGGCTTCCAGCGATGTCCCCGGACCGAACACCGCCGCCACACCGTTTTCTTTGAGGGTGGGAATGTCCTGCTCCGGGATCGTCCCGCCGAGCACCACAAGGATGTCGCCCGCGCCCTGCTCTTTCAGCATCGCGGTGATCCGCGGCACGATGGCATTGTGCGCGCCGGACAAAATGCTCAGCCCCACACAATCCACATCCTCCTGAATCGCTGCGTTGACGATCATCTCCGGCGTCTGCCGCAGACCCGTGTAGATGACTTCCATGCCGGCATCGCGCAGCGCCCGGGCAATCACCTTAGCGCCGCGATCGTGCCCGTCGAGACCGGGCTTGGCCACCAGCACGCGAATCGGATGGGTCGGTTCACTCATAAGGAACGCTGAAGAATACCACGGTCAGTCAGGACTTCGGAGAGCGGGCAGCGGCTTCGACACGTTCCGCTGGGCCACCACGGCGTCGAGGAGCGCAATCACTCCTCCATCCGATCTCCGTCGGCCTCATCCAGCCCTTCGAGCGTCTCTTCCTCCACATCCCACTTCTTCAGAATCCGAAAGATCACTCCACTGGAGAATCCGGCCCGCATCAGCATCCGCGCTACCCGCGCTGCTTCCTTGTCATTGCCGGGCTTTTTCACGCGCTTACGCTCCAGATGTCGCCGCGCCAGCTCTTCCTCATTCACGCTTTCGTACGCTGCATCGAGCGTTTTCCCAATCACTGTGGCGTGCACGCCCTTCCGGATCAAATCCTGCTGCACGCGCCGCTTTCCCAGGCTGGCGTTCTCTTGCCGCAGCCTGGTGTACTCCTGCGCATAGCCCGCGTCGTCCAGGTATTTCCGTTCTTTCAGGCGCGCGACCACCGCATCGATCTTCGCCGCGCCGGTGTCACCAGGCTCAGCGCGCCTGTGCAGCAGGCGCTTCACTTCCGTAGCCGTGCGCATCTGCTGCCCCAGCAGTTTCACCGCATAGTTGTAAAGGGAATCTTCGTCGAGTGGGGCAACCGGCTTGCGTGGGCGGCTACGCACAGGTTTCAGCGTAGACCAAAACCTGTGCCACAGCGCACTGGTTATCCCCGCCGCCGATACCGAATCTCAAATTCGTAACCCGCGTTCGGAGGAAACATCTCCGCCACGTGACGCAGCCGCTCGGCCAGCGCCGGCGCAGCCAGCAGAGGATACTCCCGCTCCCGCAAATCGGCGTAGTCAAAGTCGATGGTCAGCGAAAGCATGTAGATCGCCAGCGCATCGGCAAAGGTCGACTCAAAGTAGCTTGACTTCGCACGCTCATCGATCTCGTTTCCGCGTCCGCGGTCGAGCGCCCGCCGCCGGCTCTCCCACGCGTCGTGGCTGGTTTCGCCGCGCACATCCGACGAAGCCTGCGACCACACCAGGTCCGCAAAGCTCTGCGGCACGCCCACCACGTCCACAAAGTGATGCCCCACGTTGATCAGGAACTCAAAGGCCAGCGCGAAGCGGTCCTGCATCAGCCGCGTGGAGATAAAAATGCACTCTGACCCGCCAAAACGCACGTTCCGATGGCAAATGGCACGATCTCCCAGATCGACGGTGTAGTCCGGCGCCACGACTGTGTCGTCGTTTTCGCCGATCGCCAGGGGAACGAAGTACCACGCCCGCTGCCGCAGAGCCGCCGCCACCACCGCGGGAACCGTCTGAACGATCCGCTCCAGCTCGTCGGCCGGCGTGTGCACCTCGCCGAAAGTCGCCCAGCACAGGCCGTTATCCGCCTGGCGAACCTGGGCTTCCTGCGCCACCTTCGCGGCGGTAAACAGCGGGATTTGCGCGGCTCCAGCCACAACCAGGTATTCTAATGGCGTGACTGGGAATTACCTAACCGCGTTGGCCCGAGAAGAGGCCGTACGATGAACGTGACCACTCAACCCGCAAAACTGCTCGGCATCCCTCTTGGCGACTTCGGCTTCTTTTCCTCATTGCTGCTCTCGCTGGCGTCCGGCTTTCTTGCCTTCTTTGCCAGCTGTTTCATCGCAATCATCGCGCTGCTTTGCTGGAATATCATCGGCCACAACCACGTTAACTATGCCGACAGCTACCGGTTGGTAGCTTTTCCCATTGGCGTCGCGGTTTTGGCATTCGGCCTCTTCTTCTTCACCGGCACATGGCTGCGCCGCAAGCTCTCAGGTCAGCACTAAATGGCCGTCATCACCATTCCATCAACGTCGCTTACTCCAGCACCAGAAGAGTCGCGCGCCTTCTGCGGGCAGCTCGAGGCCGGCGATATCCTTTACTTCCCGAAAACTCCCGTCCCCCTGGCTGCGGATGACATCAGCTTCCTCCTCGGGCAGCAACAGGCCGACAGCTCTCTGCATAAGAACATTGCCTACAAACCAAACCTCGATCGCCTGAGCGGATACGACCCGAGGACTGCCAGCCCCGCCGCAGTCCAGCGCCTCCAGCGCATCATGCGCGGCTATTCCAGTGCCGTAGTCCAGTTCCTGGCCCTCTTCCTCGCGCCCTACCAGCAACACTGGAAGCTTGACTACGCGAGTTTCCGCCCGCAGGAAGAGCAGGGCCGCGATTTGCCCCTGCGCCGCCGCAACGATCTGCTCCACACCGACGCTTTCCCCACACGCCCTACTTACGGCGCGCGCATTCTGCGCTTCTTCAACAACATTCATCCGGGCCGCACACGCGACTGGATCGTCAGCGACCCCTTCGCTGCAACGGTGCGTCAGTTTGCTCCGCAGCAAATCGCGCCGCGCCCGGGTTCTCCGTTGTCCCGCGCCGGCAAGGCGGCCGCGCGCGCCATCGGACTCGGCGCCGCTATCCCCTCGCTAAAGCGCTCGCCCTATGACGACTTCATGATGCGCTTCCACAATTTCCTGAAAGAAAACCCCGCCTGGCAGAACAACTGCCCCAAATATCCGTATCAGTTCCCGCCTGGCTCGTCATGGATGGTCTACACCGATACCGTTCCCCATGCGGTCCTCGCCGGTCAGTACGCGCTCGAGCAGACGTTCCTCGTCCGCCCTGAGGCCATGGTGCGCCCGGAGATTTCGCCGCTTAAAGTGCTGGAAGAAATTGCGCACGCGCCATTGGTCTGATGAACAAGACAGCAAGATCGGTGCTCAGCGCGGCAGCCGTTGTGGTCGCCGCTTTCCTGCTGCGGAGATTCTTCCATGACCGCCTTGATTCACCGGACTTCCAGAGGCTCTTCCATTTTTCTCACGGCATGTATGCCGCCATCGCGCTGCTGGCGCTTTTCTCTGTCTGCTGGAGCATCGCCGCCCACGACAGCTCACCCACCCAGTCCTCTGAATCTGGCTTATCGCGGCAGTTTCATGTCATCACCCTGAACCTTGCGGTTTTTCTTCTCGTTCTGCCCATACCCGGACTCGCCCACCGCTTCCTTCCCTCTGGCGCCCTGCTCACGGCCCTCGGCTTGGCCACAGAAATTGCCGGCATCCTTTGTGCGATTTGGGCGCGCCGCACGCTCGGCCGCAACTGGAGCGGGGAAGTACGTATCGCAACCGGACATGAGCTGATCCGCACCGGTCCCTACCGTCACATTCGACATCCCATTTACACGGGCATCCTCGGCATGTACCTGGGAACGATGCTCGTCTCAGGCGAGCTGCACGCACTCATCGCTTTCGCCATCATCCTGATCCTCTACATCCGGAAGATGGGCCTGGAAGAAAAAGCCCTTTCCGCTACCTTCGGCGCAGCGTGGAATGCCTGGCGCGAGGAAACCTGGGCTCTCCTGCCTCCGCTCTTTTGATCCCCCGCACCCTGCACCCTGTTCCCTGCACCCTGTAACCTGTAACCTGTTCCCTGTAACCTGTACCTGGGCACCCCAGTCCCGCCCGGCCACTATGACTACGAAATCCACGCGAGCCGCTCTCGCCCTCATCGCCGCGCTTTCGCTCACGCCGGCCGTTCCTCCCGCGCAGGCCCAGTTCACCCCGCGCCACATCTACAACGAAAACGCCGATCCCCACGCTGAGATTCGCGACGCCATCGCCACCGCCACCCGCGAGCACAAGCGCATCATCCTCGACTTCGGCGGAGACTGGTGCGGCGACTGCCAGGTGCTCGACTACTACTTCCACCAGCAGCCCAACGCCGCTCTGCTTACCGCCAACTTCATCCTCGTAGACATCGACATCGGCCGCATGGACAAGAACGTCGACGTCGCCGAGAAGTACGATGTGCCCCTCGGCAAAGGCGTCCCCGCGCTCGCGGTCCTCGACTCCCATGGCCGCCTCCTCTACAGTCAGAAAAATGGCGAATTCGAATCCATGCGCCGCATGGATCCCAACTCCGTCACCTCGTTTCTGACACAGTGGAAGGGCGGTTCCTGAGTCGGAAGATCCGCCGCTGTCTCCAACTCGCCTTTCGCCTGAACCCTGGCAAGCTCGGTTGGTTCCTCCGCCCCTGTTTCCCTGCTCCTGCTCCCTGTACCCTGCACCCTGTACCCTGTTCCCTGCACCGGCACCTGTAACCTGTACCCTGTACCCTGTACCTATGCTGCGCGCGGTCGAGCATCTTCGGCGGGCCATCTGGGCGGCTTTCAGCCATAGCGTCTTTTCCATGGCGAAAGCTGCTGCCTACTCCGCTATGCTCAGCGTCTTCCCGGCGTTAGTGGTTGCCACTACCCTCTTCGCCGTTATGCCTTCCGGCGACAACATTCGCGGGGTTCTCCGCGGCGCTCTGCAGCAGGTTCTTCCGCCAGACACGATGCTGCTGGTGCAAAACTACTTCATCAGCTATCACACCCGCTCCATTCGCATCGTCTGGGGCTGCGTCTTCGTCAGCCTTTTCGCCGCCATGGGCGTGCTGCTTTCACTCATGGAAGGTTTCCGCCGCGCCTATCGCCTGCCGCGCGGCGTATGGGGATTCTGGGGAGAGCGGGTAGCCGCTGTGTTACTGGTTCCCGCGACCATGGTGCCCATGGCGGCTGCCACTGTCTTCCTCACCTTTGGCCACTACATCGAGCACTGGATGATCGACAACTCCGGTCACGAGCTGCACCTTTACGTCATCCTGTTCTGGCGTCTGGTCCGATGGGGCATTGCCCTCGCCGCCAGCATCATGTCGCTGGTGCTCATCTACCACTTCGGTATTCCGCGCCACAAGCACCCAGAGCGGGGCGGCAAGCTGGCCTTTATTCGCGGCCGATGGCGCGAGACCATCCCCGGAGCGACCATTGCCACTGGCTCCTGGTTCATCGCCACCCTGCTTTACGGCTGGTATGTCACCCGATTCGCCGACTACTCCATCGTCTACGGATCTCTCGGCGCCGGCATCGCTACCCTGGTCTGGCTCTACATGATCTCTCTCAGCGTCCTGATCGGCGCCGAGTTCAACGCCCAGCTTTTTCCCTTCCCCGAGCTAAGGCCCATTCCCGTCACCAGCGATGAGCGCACCGCAGAAACGCACGGCGTCCCGGAAGAAAACCCGCATATCCTCCCGCCCCACGCCGCCCGATCCGCAGCCGCACGGTAAAATCGGTTCGGGCCCCAGCACCACTCCAGAAAGCCAAACGTCTCCAGTTCCACGTCGTCGAATCTTTGTTTGGGGGTTGGATGAATTTCTCCTCGCCAGGGACGCCGGTAGCGGGCGATAGCCTGCGCCGCGCCAAGATCGTCGCCACTCTTGGCCCCGCATCTTCCAGCGAGACCACTTTTCGCGAACTGCTTCGCGCCGGCCTCGATGTCGCCCGTCTCAACTTCTCCCACGGCACCCTCCCGGAAAAGCTCAAGCTCGATCGAGATGGTTCGCAAGGTCGCGCGCGAGGAGAAGCGCACCGTTTGCATCCTCGGCGATCTCCAGGGTCCCAAGATCCGTACCGGCCGCCTTAAGAACCGTATCCCCGTCCTGCTCAAAGCAGGCCAGCGCCTTACCATCACCCCGCGCGATATCCTCGGCACTTCCACCGTCATCGCCACCACCTTCCCCACCCTCGCCGAGAACCTCGAGCCCGGCGCCCGCATTTTGCTTTCCGACGGCCTCATCGAGCTGCGTGTCGTTGAAATTCCCGGCGAAGACGTCGAATGCGAAGTCATTAACGGCGGCATGCTCGGCGAGCACAAGGGCATCAACCTCCCCGGCATCCCTGTCCGCGTCCCTTCCCTCACCGAAAAAGACGAGGAGGATCTGGAGTTCGGCATGAAGCACGGCGTCGACGCCATCGCCGTCTCCTTCGTCCGGACTGCCGAAGATGTTCGCCACGTCAGGTTCCGCGTCGCTGCCCTCGGCCTCGAAACATGGATCATCGCCAAGCTGGAAAAGCCTCAGGCCATCGAAAACCTCGAAGCCATTCTCGAGAATGCCGATGGCATCATGGTGGCACGCGGTGACCTCGGTGTTGAAATGCCGCCCGAAAAAGTCCCCGCCATCCAGAAGCACGTCATCCGCCGCGCCGCCGAGTATCGCAAGCCGGTCATTACCGCCACCCAGATGCTCGAGTCCATGATTGAAAACCCGCGCCCCACACGCGCCGAAGCCTCTGACGTTGCCAACGCCATTTACGACGGCACCGACGCCGTCATGCTCTCCGCCGAAACCGCAGCCGGCAAGTATCCCGTCGAGGCCGTCAAGATGATGGCCAAGATCGTCAGCGAAACCGAAGCCAACGTGCGCGACACGGGCGCCTTCGAGAGCCACAACCACGCCCGCGTTCGCCTCTCCATCGCCGAGACAATCTGCGAGTCGGCGGCCCATGCCGCCGAAGACCTGGATGTCGCCGCCATCGCCGTTTTCACCGAATCCGGCACCACCGCGCGCCAGCTCTCCAAGTACCGCCCCAAACCTCCCATCTACGCGCTTTCCAGCGTCGAGTCGGTCATTCACCGCATGTCCATGCTCTGGGGCGTGCACCCCATCAAGTGCCCCAAGCTGCAAACCTCCGAGCAGATGGTCGACCACGTTGAGGCGATTCTCGAAGAGGGCGGCTTCGTCAAACCGAAGGAGATTCTGGGAATCGTCGCCGGTACGCGCACCCGCTCCGGCTCGACCAACTTCCTCCGCCTGCACGTCCTGGGGGATCGCCTCACCGACTCCATGGCGCACCACGGAGAGAAATCCTCCCGCGCCGCTCGCAAGGGCGACCGTCGATCCGCCGATAGACGCAGGCAGCCAAGAGCCAGCAGCTAATCGAAACCCGACAAGTCATCTTGGCTTGGTGGGCGGGCTTCGGCTTCCCCAAAAGTTCCAATCAGGGTCTACCCGCCCGGGGAACCTTACTTTCGTCACGTTGCTCGGCCCTCACCAGCGACTTTCCCCCTTGTGTAAATCGGCATTCGTCCGATAGTGGTGCTCAGAAGCAAACTGGAACCTGCCGCTTTGCGGAAGCTGCTGTTCCTGCGGGCCCCAGCGCATCGATGGCCACCCTCCCGCCCAGTGTTCCCCTCCGATTCCAGTGCCGATAAGTTGATCGGGGGTGTCTTGTGCAGAGGGATCAGGAACGTGATGAAATTCGGGCGCTGGTTATCGACATCGCCAAGGCGCTCGTGGATGCTCCCACAGAAGTCGCTGTGGAAACCGCAGACAGGCCCGACAGCACTTCGCTGCGCCTGCGAGTTGCGCGCGAGGACGTAGGCAAGGTTATCGGCAAGCAGGGTCGAACCGCTCGCTCCATCCGAACGATCCTGGCTGCCGTCGGCATGAAATACCATCACCGTTTTGCCCTCGAAATCATCGAGGAACACGGTGATGGCACGGCGCATCACGGCGAACTGGCACATTCTTCCTGACTCGTCGCTGGCGGACCCACTCGTCACCGGCCTTCCGAGCCTCTTTTCGCCCTTTCATCGCGACACGGGTGAAGATGTTCGTAATGGAGAAGTAGCTCACCGTGGAGTCGCTGCCACAAACTCCCTCAACCCGGCGACAATCCGCGCCGTCAATTCGTCCCGGTTGGTTTTTGTCAGAAGTTCGTGCCCCGCGCTCTGGACAGGCAGCAGTTGTGTACGCGCCGGAATCAGGCGCAGTGCTGCCTCCAGCTCAGCGATCGACCCAAACCCGTCCCGCACCCCCGAAACGAAAAGCGCCGGCGTCTCGATCTTTGCGAAATGCTGCGTCCGCATCTGCTGGGGCTTGCGCGGTGGATGCAGAGGATACGAAAGCAGCAGCAACGCCTCCACCAGCCCCGGTTCGCGCGCCGCCAGCATCGACGCCATGCGTCCTCCATAGGAGTGCCCACCCAGGAAAATCCGTCCATGACCTCGCCGCCGCATCGCCTCCACTGCCGCGCGCAAGCCCGCCTGATCGCGCTCCGCAGTCCGCATCGGCGGCCCGTGCGGACGCTCCTGCCGAAACGGCAAATCGCAGCGCAGCACGGTCCACCCCACCCCGGCAAACGCCTCTGCCACCGCCACCAGCAGCGGCGCCCGGCAGTTCGCTCCTGCACTATGCGTCAGGATTAGCGCCACATCACCAGCCTCGGCTCGCGTTTCTGGCTTGTGCAGAAACCCGCGCACCGCCTCTGGTCCGCTTGTATCGCTGAATTCTTCGGTCTGCATTGCGAGGCGTCAGATACTGGCTGCCGGTTTGTCCCCGAACCACGCCCGTGCGTCCGCGCGGAACAGCAGAACTGCGATTCCTGCGAAGAGGATGGCATGAAACGCAAAGCCCCGCCAGGCGTTGAAGACTGTTATCGCAACGTGAAACGCCACCCACAGCACCGCGAGCCAGCGCGCCCAGTCCGCCCCGCGCAGCATGAATGCCCCGGCCACCACTGCCAGCGCGTGCACCGGAAGGATCAGCGCTTCGTCCCGGCTCCATCCGTGGCCTGCCACAAAATGCACGTCCATCGCCAGCGTCACCACACCAATGGCGACGAACAACCAGCCCAGCACGGTAATTGCGAATGGCCGCTTCATAAAACGCCCGGCCGGCTCAGACCGATCCTCCACCCCACACCCATCGTTTAAGCCTGCGCCGAAATTTCCCCCACCGCCCGCACCAGCTTGTCCAGGTCCGGCAGCGTTGTGTACACGTGCGGCGTCACCCGCACACAGCTGATGTTCTCCCACACGATGCCCACCGTGTGAATTTTGTACTTGTCGAACAACGCCCCAGCCACTTGCTGCGGCGTCATCCCGTCGACTGAAACTCCGCAGATGGCGCACGAATACTCCGGACGCAGCGATGTGTGCAGCTTCACCTTCGCCATCGACTGCACTCGCGTGGCCCAGTAATTCTTCAGGTAGAAAATGCGCTGCTGCTTGCGCTCCCCTCCGATGCCCTCATGAAAGTTGATGGCTTCGCCAATTCCCTGCTCCAGCGGGAAACTCCGCGTCCCCAGCGTCTCGAATTTCCTGATGTCAGCTGCATGCGGCATGGAGTTGCAGGTCAGCGGCCACACCTTCTCGATGTGATCCTCTTTGATCCACATCATCCCCGTTCCAATCGGCGCCGACAGAAATTTGTGCAGGCTGGTCCCGAAATAGTCACAGCGCAGCTCCGGAATTTTGAAATCCAGCAGCCCGAAGCTGTGCGCACCGTCGGCAATCACTTCAATCCCGTGCGCGTGCGCCATATCCGCAATCTTCGCAACCGGCATGGTCTGGCCTACCCAGTTCACCATGTGCGTTACGTGAATCACTTTCGTCTTCGGCGTAATCGCCTGCTCATAAGCCTTCACGATGGCATCGTCGTCTTCGATCGGGAAGTCGAAGCTGATCTGCCGGTAGACAATCCCATCGCGCTCCGCTCGCTGCCGGTACGCCTGAATCATGTTCGGATAATCCTGCTTTGTTCCGATCACCTCGTCGCCCGCCTTGAGCGGCAGTCCATAAATGATCGTGTTGAGCGCCTCGGTTGAATTGCGATCGATGGCAATCTCTCCCGGCTTCGCTCCCGCCAGGTTGGCCAGCTTTTCGCGCAGCGGCTCGCGCCCCTGATCCAGGATTTGCCACATGTAATACGACGGCCCTTCGTTGGAAAGCTGGTTGTAGCGCTCCACCGCCTCCTGCACCACGATCGGCGCTGGCGATACGCCGCCGTTGTTCAGGTTGATGATGTCCGGATTCACTGAATAAGCCCGCTGGATCACCGACCAGTAGTCCTCGTTCTGCGCCACTTCAGCTGGAGCCAGATCGCGGACGGCGTGCGAAGCAGCCCCGAAATCGGCTCCATGCGCCTGGTGGAAAAGGCTGTTGACAGAGCATGCACCCGCCAGAGTGGCGGCGCGCTTCAGAAAGCTGCGGCGGTCGGTTGGTGTCATGCACAGCAATGTAGGAGCAAAGGGCCCTCCCGTGCAAACCGGTTACCACAGCAGCCCCGGAACCGCGGAAACCCCATGCCGCCCAGGCTTGCCCCGAAAGCGCTTCAACCAATGACCTCCGGTAATGCCCCAAACGTGGGAAGCGCTTCGCATGAGGGTACTGTTACTCTTCCGCAATCAGTAACGAATTCGGCAACCCCACGCACGACGCGGTTCGCCGGACGCGAAGGATTCTGTGCTTGCAAACCAGGTCGTCGGGCTCCAGCGTTAACCATCAGGAACGCGCGGAAGAGGGCTCCCCATGCTGATGACCGGAAGCTACGACGGCGGCATGGTCGCGGTTTCGCTGCTCGTCGCGATGCTGGCTTCCTACACCGCTCTCGACATGGCTGGGCGGGTGACCGCCGCGCAGGGACGCGCCGCCCACTGGTGGCTTGGCGGCGGCTCGGTCGCCATGGGCGTGGGCATCTGGTCCATGCATTTCCTGGGCATGCTCGCCTTTCGCCTGCCCGTCCCCATGGGCTACGACCCGGTCATCACCCTCCTCTCTCTTCTCATTGCTGTCGCCTCTTCGCTCTTCGCGCTCTGGCTCGTCTGTCAGAGTCAATTGTCGTGGCTGCGTCTGGTTGCCGGAGCTCTCTTCATGGGGGCCGGCGTCAGTTCCATGCACTACACCGGCATGGCCGCCATGCGCATGTCGCCACCCATCCAATACAACCGGCCGCTGTTTGCACTCTCCATCGTCATTGCCGTTGTCGCTTCGGGCGCTGCCCTGTGGATCGCCTTCCATCTCCGCCGCAGCGCGGTAGGGGTCATCCGCCTCCGCGCTGGTGCGGCCGTGGTCATGGGCCTGGCCATCGCCGGCATGCACTACACCGGCATGGCCGCCGCCCGCTTTCCCATGGGCGCCCAGTGCATCACGGCTCAGTTCGGCGTCAGCAACCACCAGCTCGCTCTGATCATCATCATTTTCGCCGTCGCCGTGCTGTCCATCGCCCTTATCATTTCCGTGCTCGATCTCCGCCTCGAACAGCGAACGGCCATGCTGGCCTCCCGCCTCGAAAACGCCAAACAGGAACTCCACTACCTGGCGCTCCACGACAGCCTCACCCGGCTTCCCAATCGCACTCTGCTCAACGACCGCCTGGGCCAGGAAATCCAGATGGCCCGCCGCGAGCAGCGCGGTTTCGCCGTGCTTTCCATGGATATCGACGGCTTCCGCCAGATCAACGATGCCTGGGGCCACCGCGCCGGCGATCAGCTCCTCGTCGAAGTGGCCATCCGGATTCAGGCCATCATCCGCTCCCGCGATACCCTGGCCCGTACCGGCGGCGACGAGTTCGTTCTCCTGGCCAATGCTGCTCAGTCGGCTGACGCCGCCAGCCTTGCCGAAAAGCTCCTCGCCACCGTACGCGAACCTCTCGACATCGACGGCCATGAGGTGCGCGTTTCCATGAGCATCGGTATCGCCATGTACGACGGCGGAGACGTCGATCCAGCCGACCTGCTCCGCAATGCCGACTACGCTATGAATCACGCCATGGCCCTCGGCCACAACTGCTATGTGTTTTTCGAGTCCTCCATGAGCGGCGACGCCGAAAAAGCAGCTGCGAGCTGTTACACGATCTGCGCCAGGCCCTCGAACGCCAGGAACTGGTCCTCCACTATCAGCCCAAATTCAGCGCTCCCGACGGCGCGATCATCGGCGCCGAGGCTCTCCTCCGCTGGAATCACCCCTCCCGCGGCCTCGTTCCCCCCGGCGACTTCATTCCCCTGGCTGAAAAAACCGGCCTCATCTTTGAAATCGGCCAGTGGGTTCTCGATCAGGCCTGCCGCCAGATGAGCCTCTGGCGCGATGCCGGCCACGCTGGCTGGACCGTCGCCGTCAACCTTTCCGCTATGCAGTTCAATCATCCCGGCCTCATCGAGCAGGTGCGCGAGGTGCTGGAACGTCACGCGCTCGAGCCCCGATTCCTCACCCTCGAGATCACCGAATCCACCGCGATGCGGGACGCCGACCAGAGCCTTGCGATTCTCTGTCAGCTGAACCAGATGGGAGTCGACATCTCCATCGACGATTTCGGCACCGGATACTCGAGCCTGCTTTATCTCAAACGTCTTCCCGCCAGCGAGCTCAAGATCGACCGCGGCTTTGTGCGCGATCTGACCCACGACACCGAGGACGCGGCCATCATTGCCGCCATCGTCGCGCTGGGCCGCACTCTGAATCTCAAAATCGTCGCCGAAGGCGTCGAAACTCCCGAGCAGCAGGAGTTTCTTACCCGGCTCGGCTGCAATTCCCTGCAGGGCTTTCTCCTCGGCCGCCCCATGCCCGCCGACCAGTTCGCCCAGTCCGTCGACGATCCGCGCAGCGCCTCCCGGGAAATGCTCCGCCGCCTCGCCTGACTCCGGCGCGCGATTATCCCTCCGGTGCAACCCGA
Organism: uncultured Acidobacteriaceae bacterium; assembly: GCA_963788905.1. Taxonomy (GTDB): domain Bacteria; phylum Acidobacteriota; class Terriglobia; order Terriglobales; family Acidobacteriaceae; genus Palsa-343. The sequence continues at coordinate 1,553,822 of CAWBIO010000002.1, read as the reverse complement.
GCGGATGTGACAAAAATCACACGTGCCAGGCCCCCTCCAGGGTATTCTTGCCCCCACCCCGTTCTGGCTGCTGGGCCGAGTCCTCATTTTCTTTTTGGAGTACGATGCCGACGCCGGAACGCCCCGACGACATGCGCGAATTGGTCACCCAGATCTCCCGAGCTCTGGTTGACATCCCCGATCAGGTGGAAGTGGAAGCCAATGAAAGCCCGGAACATACGGTTCTTCGCCTGCGCGTTGCGCCTTCCGATGTTGGCAAGGTCATCGGCAAGCAGGGCCGCACCGCCCGTTCCATCCGAACCATCCTCGGCGCCGTCAGCATGAAGCATCGCCACCGCTACACCCTCGACATCCTCGAGGAAAACAAGCTCGACACCGTCGGCTCCCACAGCTGAACGCAGGTTTCCGCACGATCCTCGAGAGTGGCAAGGGGCGTTCTGTTCCCCCCGCCCCGCTGCTACAATCGCCGCACTGCAGGTTCCCCCTCTGCCCCAATCTCCAGTTCGAGGATCAGCCTCATGGCGTCGCGCTTCCTGTTGAGCGTCTTCTTTTGTCTGTTCGCGGCATCCACCTCCTTCGCCCAAAGCAGCATCACCTATCAGCGCCCTCCCACGGCGATTGCTGACCTGCTCGAAGCACCGCCGACACCGCTGGTCGTCGTTTCACCGGAGGCGAAATCCGGCCCCCGCACCCTGCTCATCGAACAGTCCAACGGACTGCTCACCATTGCCGACCTCGCCCAACCCGAGCTTCGCCTCGCCGGACTGCGCTTCAATCCCCGCACCAGCGGTCCGGGCCGCCTGCCCTACGCCGTTTCGCTCAAATTCAAATCTCTGCCCGCCGGCAGGGAAATCGCCGTCACCGGCCTGCCTGAGCATCCCCACATCCTCTTCGCCCGCTGGTCTCCGGATGCGAAGCGCGTTGCCTTTGTCACTGTCACCAATACAAACCCTGGCGCCGGGCTCAGCCTCTGGATCGCCGATGCCGCCACCGGCCACGCCTCACGGATTCCCGGCCCTGGCCTCAATGCTGTCTTCGGAGATCCATGCTCGTGGATGCCAGACAGCAGAAGCCTTCTCTGCCGCACCGTCCCCAACGCCCGCGGACCCGCGCCCGTCCACTCTGAAGTTCCCGCCGGCCCCGCTGTACAGGAAAACCTCGGCCGCATTACTCCGGCCCACACCTACGAAGACCTGCTCAAAAGCCCTGAAGACGAGCGCTTCTTTGACTACTACGCGACTGCCCAGGTGCGCGTTGTCGCACTCACCGGAGCGTCGAAGCCCGTCGGCAAACCCGGCGTCATCTCCTCTGCCAGGCCATCCCCCGACGGCCACTACGCCCTGATCTCCGAGCTCCACCACCCCTATTCCTACGAACTCCCCGTCGAGAACTTCCCCCGCCGCACAACCGTGGTCGACCTCCGCACCGGCGCGTCGAAGCAGCTCTCCGACGTACCCCTGGCCGACAACATCCCCATCGCCCAGGACGCAGTTCCCACCGGCCCGCGCGACTACCAGTGGCGCTCCGATGTCCCCGCAACCGTCGCCTGGGTTGAAGCCGGCGACGGCGGCGATCCAAAGAAGCCCGCTGCCGTCCGCGACCGCATCTTCCTGCTCGATGCTCCCTTCACCGCCTCGCCGCGCGTCCTGGCCGAGCTTCCCATGCGCCTCTCCGGAGGTGACTTTCCCGAGCGATCTTCCGGCATCGAGTGGGGCAACGCACACCTCGCCCTCGTCACCGAGCGCGAGTGGGCCCACCGCCGCCGCGTAATCGTCGCCCTCGACCCCTCCGCCACCGAACCGCATCTCACCACCCTCTACGAAGGCTCGTCGGAGAACCGCTACAAGGATCCCGGCCGCGCCATCCTCGTCGAAAACGCCGCCGGCCACGCCGTTCTCGACCTCACCGCCGACGGCTCCGGCATCTACTTCTCCTCACCCGGCGCCAGTCCCGAAGGCGACCGCCCCTTCGTTGCCATCATGAATGCCACCACCGGCAAAGAGGATCAGATCTGGCGCTCGGCAGCGCCCTTCTACGAACTCCCCACCGCCGTCATCGATCCTGCCAAATCCCTTCTGCTCCTCCGCCGCGAATCTCAGGACCAACCCCCCAACTTCTTCCTCCGCGATGCATCCGGCCAGCTCACCCGGGTCACCAGTTTCCCCAACCCCTACGGCGACACGCCGCTGCCGAAGAAGCAAATCCTGCGGTACAAGCGCGCCGACGGCGTCGAGCTCAGCGCGAATCTCTATCTCCCGCCCGGCTACAAACCCTCCGACGGTCCGCTCCCAACCTTGATGGAGGCTTACCCGGTCGAGTACAAATCCCGCGCCGCTGCCGGGCAAATCACCGGCTCGCCCTATCAGTTCCCGCGTTTCTCCTGGGCTGGTCCGGTCTTCTTCGTCACCCAGGGCTATGCCGTGCTTGAAAACGCCGCCATCCCCATCGTCGGCGAAGGCGACGCGCAGCCCAACGACACCTACGTCGAGCAGCTTGTCTCCAGCGCCAAAGCCGCCATCGACGAAGGCGCGCGCCTCGGCGTGGTCGACCGCAACCGCGTCGCCGTCATGGGCCATTCCTACGGCGCCTTCATGACCGCCAACCTCCTCGCCCACTCCGACCTCTTCAAGGCCGGCATCGCCCGCAGCGGAGCCTACAACCGCACGCTCACCCCATTCGGCTTCCAGAACGAAGAACGCACTTACTGGGAAGCCCCCGACGTCTACTTCAAAATGTCGCCGTTCTCCTACGCCGACAAAATCAAGGCCCCACTGCTCATGATCCATGGCGAGGCCGACAACAATTCCGGCACCTTCCCCATCCAGAGCGAGCGCTTCTTCGACGCCCTCAAAGGCCACGGTGCGACCGTCCGCCTCGTCTTCCTGCCGCTCGAAGCCCACGGCTACGCTGCCAGCGAATCCCTCCTCCACATGCTTTGGGAGATGAACAACTGGCTCAACACCTACGTCAAGAACCCCCCAGCCACGGCGTCAGCCGCGCCGTAGCCTGCCCCCGCGCCTACAGCCGCGACAATCTGCGCCGCGAGCCCGCCCGCGGCAACAGAATCACCGTCTCCCGCGCTCCAATCCCGTCAGAGTGGCCCTCCCCGCACTGGCTATGGACGAACATGTCCCAAATGCGCTTGAATTTTCCCTGAAACGGGACCATGCTGGAGGAGTCTCGTCCCACGCGATAGGCGGCGTTATGCTCAGGTCCAAACGTGCCGGTTTCTCCCCAGTGCTGGCGGCGTTTTGCGTGTTCCCCGTGTTGTTGGCCCCCGCGCTCCGCGCCCAGGTCTTTACCGTCGAGGCCGAGCACGTCGAGAAGCACTACACCGAATTCAACCCCACCCACGTCCAGTACCCCGGCGAGCCCATGACCCCCCTCGGCCGTGAGGAGCTGGTCCGCTTCATGCAGGCCGAGCAGGGATTCGCCATGCGCCCGCTTCCCATCGCCAATCTCAGCCTCCACGCCAACGGCCACATGGATCCTACAGGCGACAAGTACGTCGATCTCCTCCACCAGAAAGGCCAGTCCGTCAAGCCCGGCGATCGTGTCGTTGTCACCGACATCAAGATCCACGAGAAGTCCATTGAGCTCGACCTCAACGGCGGCCCTGAGCCCAAGCACAAATACCTGCGCCATATCCAGATCGGCATGGACCCCTCCTACACCTCGCCCATCGTGCAGGATTCTGACGCACCGCCTACCGGCGCCCGCATCACGCTCGTTTTCGAAGAGCGCGTTCCCGAAGTCAACGGCGAACAGCTCGAAGCCCTGCTGAAGCCCATGATCGACTTCGGCGTCAAATCACCCGCTGAAGCCTTTGCTGAATCGCTGCCGCCCTTCCTGCAGAAGGCTGTCGAACAGCACCGCGTCCTGGTTGGCATGGACCGCGACATGGTCATCTATTCGAAAGGCCAGCCCGTCCGCAAAATCCGCGAAACCGGCGAGGACGGCAAGCAGTTCGAAATCTGGATCTATGGCGAAGCCCCGCAGCCCGTGGAAATGATCCGATTCGAGGGCAGCTTCGTCACCAAAGTCCAGCTCGCCAAAGTCGGCGCGCCCATCGAGGAGCGCACCCAGAACGAGATGGGCGACTACTGGGGCAATCTGCCCGCGGTGGCGACCAATCAGCGTGAGGTTAAACTCGGCGACCAGACCCAGGCCGAGCGCAATGAGGAAAATGCACCGCGCTCAGCGCCCACGCTGCGCAAGCCCGGCGAGGCGCTGCCTCAGGACAGCAACAAGGACAACCCGACAGCGGTGATGAAGCCCACCAATTTCCCGCCGGACCAGCAGCGTCCCGGCGATCCCGGCTACTCACCGACTGTCTCCGCCAAGCCGCAGCAGGGTTCAGGCCAGGGTTCCGGTCAGCAGGGACAAGGAAGCCAGCAGTCCGGCTCGAGCACGCAATCGAGCTCCGGCTCCACGCAATCCGGATCCAGCTCCGGTTCAAGTTCCAGCTCGCAACCTCAGTCCGGCTCGAGCTCGCAACAGGACAACTCCAAGCCACCACCGCAGAAGCAGCAGTCAACCCCCGACCAAACCAACCCGCTCGACACCCCCCAGTAAAGCCGCCACCCTATTCCTTATTCCCTATTCCCTGTTCCCGTCTCCAGCCAGGTTTACCCTGTTGCCCATGCGCATTCTTCTGCCCCTTCTCGCCGCCTTTGGCCTAACTTTCTCCGCTTCCGGCCAGGCCACGCAGCCTTCCGGCTGGCCTCCTGGACCCAGTCACGCCACCGTCGAACTCTGGCCGCATGGTGCGGTTCCCGCTCCCTCCACCAGCGCCGCCCCGGGTTCGCCTTCTGCCATGCCATCCCCTCCGCCCGGCCCCGAGCATGACACCACCAGGCCGACCGACACGCCCATCGCCGGGCGCCCCATCATCCGCCTCGGCAACGTCACCGATCCCACGCTAACCCTCTACCTCGCGCCCGCCTCGAACAACACAGGCGCGGCTGTTGTTGTGTTTCCCGGTGGCGGCTACTCCATCCTCGCCATCGATCTCGAAGGCACCGAGGTTTGCGACTGGCTCAACTCCATCGGTGTCAACTGCCTGATCCTCAAGTACCGCGTGCCTGGCTCCGGCCCCTACCCCAAATCCTCTGCGGCGCTCCAGGATGCGCAGCGTGCCCTGGGCCTCGCTCGCCAGCATGCCGCGGAGTGGCACATCGATCCGCACCGCGTTGGCGTGCTCGGCTTCTCCGCGGGCGCGCATCTTGCCGCGGCTCTGAGCACCCACTACGATCAGCGCCTCTACCCCGCCCTCGATGCTGCCGACCAACAGAGCTGCAAGCCCGACTTCGCCCTGGTCATCTATCCCGGCTATCTGGCCCTCGCCGATAAAGACTTCGCGTTCAATCCCGATATTCCCGTCACCGCGGCCACGCCGCCGACCTTCCTCGTGCAGGCTGAAGATGATCCCGTCCACGTCGAGAACGTCATTCAGTACTTTCTGGCCCTGAAAAAAGCCGGCGTTCCCGGCGAGCTCCACGTGTACGCAAAAGGTGGACACGGCTACGGTCTCCGCCCGACCGATTTGCCCGTTATCCACTGGCCTGCGCTTGCCGAAACCTGGCTGAAGACCATCGACATGATCGAAAAATGAGCCGTCGCCGATGCTGCGGCTTTTTTTCTACCCCTCCTGGTCGTGAATGCGGGAGGTATCTGATTCCGCAGGAGTTATGGATTATTGACGAGCTCGACAACGGCTAAGTATCTCAAAACAGAATAAATCGAGACGGCCGTCTCTGTAATAAAGACGGCTGTCTTTGTTACAAACCCAGCCGCGTTGTTATAACCACAGCCGCCTTTGTAACAAAGGCGGCCGTCTTGTTTCACACGACTCTCTTTGCAAAAGAGACGCTGAAAAGGCCGCCTCTCGGGCTACCGGCGTGAAGCACCCCACATCCGCCGGGCTGGGACAACAGAGGAAAAGGCTCGCCCAACAGCGAGCCTTTTTGAATTCTTACCCTCTATTATCAGAATACCAAGTTAGAGCGGGAATCGCGCCAACTTTCTTTGTAAGGTTTGGCGTGTAAGTCGTGACTTATGAAGGGTCATTACTTTGGATTTTTCGCTCGGGGCTTGACAAGTTTTCCACATTTTGGGGTTAGGTCTGTAAGTGATTGAAAGTTCGTGAGCGATCTAACGAGGTGGTTCGCTAAAAAACGGTGAGCAGCTGGACAGTTAGCTGAGAGGCGGTCGACGAAAGAGCGTTTTGCAGGGGCGCGCCATCCCGGGATGAGCCTTATGGGAAAATTCTCAAATGAAACCACCGAAGGTGCAATTGGGGATCGTCGCCTTGGCTGCTTTCGCACTGCCAATGACCGTTCCGGCACAGGTTAAGGAACCTCAACCCCTCGTCGTTCCTCTCGACAGATCGGGCGGCTATCAGGAACTCCTCAGCGGAACACCGCAAACGGCAGGAATGCGCAGCGGATTTGTACGGCTCAAGCCGGGCGAAACCGTGGGCTGGCACACCACAGGCGCTCATGAGGAAACGCTGGTGATCATCCATGGACAGGGTTCCGCGCTGATCGATGGTGAGGCCGACAGGCCGTTTGTGTCGCCGGCAGTTACTTATATTCCGCCGAAAACCAGACACAACATCAGGAACACCGGGACTGAAGTTCTGGAATACGTCTACGTGGTTGCGCCCGCGGGGAAATGACACCCCTCATTCCCCGGCAAGCACCCGCATGATCGCCTCCATGTGCACTTGCGCGCCGTCCAGATGCGGGAAGTCGGTGTTCTCCGGGCGAAAGACAAACGAGAGATCGGTCCCGGCCAGCAGGATCGCGTCCGCGCCGTCGCGATCGACCAGCCTGTGTGCCAGAGATTGCAACGCCGCAAATTCGTCCGGCGTGGCGCTCTCGTTTTCGACAATCTTGCCGTAGATCGCGGCCATGCGGTCGAGGTCCGCGGGCAGCAGGGGCACAATCTCAGCCACTCCCTGCAAGCTGCCGAAAAGCCCGGTCTCTGTGGTGACCCGCCCGCCGAAGATCGCAATCCGTTTCAGATCCCGCCGCTTCACCTCGGCAACAATCGCGTCCAGAAGGCCGATGAGCGGCAGCGGCGTCAACTCGGCCAGCTCCCGCGCGCATACCTGCGGCGTGAAGGCCGGGATCGTCGCGACTTCCGCTCCAGCGCCAGCCAGCTGTCGCAGCAACCCAGCCAGATACTCGGCGAGCTGCAGGGTCTCCCGAGCCTGGGCGAGGCTTACCACCTTGCGGACGTCGGCGTGAACCATCACGATCCGCGGCGAGAGCCCACGTTCCTGGTGCGCCTTGACGAGCGACCGGTAGTAAAGGACAGCGGCGCCCACGCCCAGCCCGCCCACCAGCCCCAGCGTCTTCGGCGCCGTTTCGGTTGTCATAGAAAGCTCGCCCCTTGCGTTTCAAGTGCTGCGGCAGCGGCCCGACGGAGAAGCCTGAATCCGCGAGCCGCCATCGCGGTCCGCTTTTCAGCTAACCGGTTCTTAGCCGACCGCTTCTTCGCTGACCGGACTTCCGCTGACCGCTCTCCGGCTGCTTCTTTACATCTGGATCTTCACCAGGCCCTGGGCGTTGGCCGCCGGTGGCGTTCTGGGCCGCTGCGGAGCGCGCCAGAAGTCGATGAACGAAATCTGATGCACGCAGCTTACGGTGCAGTTCGGAGCGCAGCCCTTCTCTGTGAAGAACTCACGGCGAAGGTCAGCCTTGGTGTATCCGGCCAGCGGCACGCCAGGATAACCGCGTTGCTGCGAGCAGTAGTGCACGAGGCCGTTCTCGCAGATGTAAAGGAAGCGCGAGCCAGCGCGGCACCGCCAGTCATTGGGCTGGCCGTTGGCGATGTTCACCTGGAAATGATTGAACCGCGAGTAATTCCTCTTCCGCCACGAACGCATCTCCTGCCACACCGAGCGCTCGTGGTCGCCGAGCGGCTTCAGCTGCCCGTCGCCATCGTGGATGATGCCGATGGTCGACGTGAAGCCCAGCCCCAGCGCGCGGCGGCCGATCACCAGGGCGTCGTTGGGATTTTTGATCCCGCCGCCGACCACCGAGTTGATGTTCACGTGGAAGTCGGCGTATTCGGCCAGGAACTCGAGCTTCTTATCCAGAACCTTCAGGCTCTTCTTCGAAATCTCATCCGGCTGCACGTTGTCGATGGAGATCTGCAGGTGGTCGAGCCCGGCTTTGTTGAGCCGCTGGATGCGCTCGGGCATGAGCAGGTAGCCGTTGGTGATCATCCCCGCCATGCGCCCGTGGTAGCGAATGCGGGCGATGATCTGGTCGAGGTCGGGATGCAGCAGCGGCTCGCCGCCGGAGATCGTGATGATGCTGGTGCCGAGGCGCGCCAGGTGATCGATGCGCCGGATCATTTCGTCCAGAGGCACCGGCTTCGAGACATCGTCGTATTCGTTGCAGTAGGCGCAGCTGAGATTGCACCGCCGCATGGGCACAATCTGGGCCATCACCGTGTGCCTGGTGGATGCCAAAGCATGAGCCACCAGCGCTACTTCACGCACTTTGCGCGATGCGGCCTTCACTCGCCGGCGAAACGTCATTTTGCGGCCCTGGGACATGTCTTCTTCTATTGGAACACACCGCTAAAGACGAGGCGACCATCATGAATTAAAAGGTAGTTATCGCTGGTTAAACAGGAATCTCGGAGAGCAAGCCGACCGCTCCCTGTGCCCGTACCCTGCTCCCTGTTCCCTGTTCCCTGTTTTATTCCGGCCCTTCCGGCCCGCGGTGGTACAGCTTGTCCATCTGGGAAAGTGCCAGCAGATAATGAGACGCCTCATACCGCGGCCCTTTCGCCGACTGCGTCAGCACGCGCACATCCACCGAGTCGCCATGGAAGCGCACCAGAACCTCAGAATGGGGTGTTACGTGCTCCAGCAGATTGCGGCTCACCGTCGACGAACGGCTCTCCGGCGCGACGAAGTTGCCGATCATGCTCAGCAGCTGCGCCTGGGTCGGACCCGAGCGCAGCACGTAAGGTTTTCCATCGACGATGATCGTGTACACGCGGTCGATTCCCCTGGTGCAGTACTCGAAGACCGGATCCGGGCGGCAGCTGGTCACTCCCAGGTAAGTCGCCTCCTGAAAGTCAGGAAGCGTGGCTCGCTGGACGGAAGGGACCTGCGCCGCGCCGACGCATGGGAGAAAGATGCACGGGGGAATTAGGGCAACAAGAATTGTCGCGCGCCGCAACATCCGCGCAGTCTACCAGAATCGTCAATCCCACGTCCGTGGATTTCCAACTGATTTCGGAAGCAGAAGAGCGAACGCACGGTGCGGGGGTACAGGAACCTGTCACCTGTAGCCCGTTTCACCTGTAACCCGGGTTCACCCTCTATTCTTAGGCCGGCCGGCCACCATGTTGACGGTGCCCTCGTGTTTGTCGCGGATTACGGTGAGCTGAATCTGCTTTCCGCGATTTTCGTGGATCACATGCGACCACTGGCTCATGGTTGCGATGGTGCTGCCATTCACCCTCGTGATCACATCGCCGGCTCGCAGCCCCGCCACCGCTGCCGGGCTGTTGTCGTCCACGCGCCGGATCAGCAGTCCCTGGCCATCGTGCACGCCAAAATAATTCGCCAGCTGCGGTCCGAGCATGTCGAGGTCGAGGCCGGTGTAAGAAGGATTGGAGCTTAGCGGCGAAAAGATCCCGCTGCCGAAGCTGCCGCCGGTTCCCGCTGTGTCGGTCCCATCACCGTCAGGATCGGGCACCGGGATATGCTGCGACCACGCGTTGGCCTCGATGGTGGCGCGGTCGGCCAGTTGCACGGTGATCGTCCACTGCTGCCCGTCGCGGCTTACCAGCAGACTGACGCTGCGGCCGGCGGGCGTGTCATGCAGCATGCGCGTCAGCTGCGCCTGGCCGACGACGGTTTGGCCGTTCATCTCGAGGATCACATCGTGGACCTTCATCCCGGCCTTGCACGCCGGAGCGTCGTGGTCCATGGTGGTGACCTCGACCCCGCGCGCATCTTTGAGCTTCAGTTGGGCCGCGCGTTCCGTGTCAACGTCGCGCAGGCCCACGCCCAGGTAGCCTGGGCCCTGGTTCAATATTGCCGCATCGGGCAGCGTCACATGCTGCTCACCGGCAGCAAAACCGGACCCTCCAGCACCCAGCAGCCCTTGCTGAGCATGTCCATGCGAAAGAAAGGTCGCGGCGACCGCCGCAACTCCGGCGAACCTCAGCATCGGCCTCAAAAGATCTTTCATACAGCGCCTCGAATCTGCCCAATTGTCTGACGAACGAGTTACGCACAGGGTCAACCGGTGGCCGCCCTTCCTGATGTTACGCAGGGTCGGCCCGGTTGTCTCTACTGAATTTGCGATACCTGTTCCAGGAACTGCCGGGAAACGGTCCGAATGTGCGCGTTGTCATCGCGGGCCGCAACCATCTCCATCACGTTGCGCACCGCCGAGTCGGCATCCACCGGCTCCAGCAGCCCGATGGCTTCAGTTCGCACTTCCGGATCAGGATCGTGCAAGACCGCCTCCAGCACTGCATCGCGCACACTGGTATCCATTGGGATGTACGATTGCAGGCCTTCGAGCGCCTTGCGCCGCACGCCGGCGTTGCGGTCGTAGCGCAGCGCTACCATCAGCGCGTTGCGGATAGGGCCGCCGGAGCACTGGTGCCCCGCCTGACACTCCTGGGCCAGCAGGTTCACCGAGTCGTCGTGCACCACAGAGTTGGTACGCTCGCGCGCTCCCAGCAGCAGCAACTGCCGGATGCCAGGATCGTCCAGCGTGCCAAAGGCAGTTTCCGGAATCACGCGCTCGAATCGCACCTCGACATTTTCAGAACCCGGCTCGAGACTGATGCTGCTGACGCGGGCAATCTGCGCGGCGTCAATATCGGCCACCACCGGCGCGGTCGAGCGATTGGCCTCGGCGGCGTTCTGGCTGGCGTGCATCGCGCGCAATGCGGCGCGATAGCCGCCCCATCCACCCGCAGCCACTCCCACCAGCAGCAGCATCATGGCCATCACCGGCGCGCCTTCGAGTGTCCCCAGACCGCGCCGGAAGCGCTGGCTCAGACGGCGAAAAAACCCACCCTGGGGAATTGCATCCAGCGCTTCGTCGAGCCGCAGCCGCGCGCGTGCTACCAGGCTTGGGCTGGGCTCTTCAAACGGCATGGCCGACATGGCCTTCCCCAGCGCAGCGACTGCTTCCATCTCCTGCCGGCATCGCTCGCATCCGGCCAGGTGTTGCTCCAGCCGGTGCGCCCGATCGTCAGGCAACTCTCCGTAAACGGACAGGACAATGTCTTCCTGTGCCAATTCGCAATTCATAATCTTTCCTGCCTCACTTCGCCTCTGAAAATTCTCAACTGTAACCTCCGGCTCTTTGTCCGGAATGAGTGATCAGCGATCGGTCCGCTGTTGAAGTTCTCAACTGTAACCTCCGGCTCTCTTGTCCGGTCATTCTGTAACCTGCAACCTGCAACCTGTAACTGCAACTCGCTACCTGAGTCCTGCCAGTTTTGCCCTCAGTTTCTTCGTGGCCCGGAACAGCGTGTTCTTCGCTGTTTCTTCTGTCGTGTTCAGCATTTCTCCAATGGTGCGGAGCCGCAATCCCTGGTAGTGCTTCAGCTCGAAGACCATTCTTTCGCGCGGGGTCAGCTCATCGAGCGCCCCAAGAATTTTCTGCCCGAGAAATTTTCTGTCCAGCTCGCGCGCCGGATTGGCTCCTGACCGATCGTCCGAGACGTTGGTCAGCAAATCCATCTCTTCGCCCGATGAGTCGATCACCACCGCCTGGTCTTCGCGCCGCGACTTGCGCCGCCGCAGATGGTCGAGGCACAGGTTGGTGACGATGCGGTAAATCCAGGTGTAGAACGAGCACTCGAACCGGAAGTTGCCGAGATACCGATATGCCTTGAGAAACGCCTCCTGCTGAATATCCTGAGCGTCCTGCTCGGAGCCGGTCAGATGCATGGCCAGCCGCAGGACCGCCTGATCATATTGACGAACGAGAGCGTCAAAGGCTGTGCGCGAACCGTTCTGCGCTTCGCGGATCAGATCGGTTTCGTGAAGGTTCTCCCGCGCGGGGCCACCCATACGCGAGGATTGTATTCGAGGCCTTGCAGGGGACGGCCTGGCCGGGGACAGGAAGCGAAGCGCATCAGCGGGCATCACGACTCCAGGAGACGGGAGTGGCAGCGTGGGTTCGGAGACAACGCTGCCCCATGGACGGTTGAAACCCCGATTCGTTAGCGGGGTTTTCCCCTGCGCTGACCCCCGAATCGAGCGCCGGCCACGCCTAACCCCCAGCCGCCTCGCCCCGGCAGAGACTGCAAATCGCGACTCCGTATCGCTCCGCCTTGTTGGGCCCGATTCCCCGAACTGTGGCCAGCTCCGCAATTGTCGTGGGGCGGGCGACCACCAGCGCCCGAAGAATCGCATCGGAGAGGACGAAGAAAGCCGGTTTGCCGGCCTCGTCCGCCTCGGCTTTCCGCCATTTCCGGAGCCGGCTTTCCAGGTCCGCCTGCGCCGGAGTGTACTCGACCGAAGAATCCTTCCTGTCACCGCCCACCGGCGCCTTCCCGCGTACTCGAACCTTCGTGCGAGTGCTCTTTTCTTCCGGGAGCACCACGCCCAGCGCGTCTCTCGTGCCCAGGCTTCGTCCCTCATGGGTCAGGTTTACTTTCCGGAAGGTCACCTGCCGCCCCTCGGGGTTGATCCAGGATTCCTGGGCCAGGGTGACGAGGCCAGCTCGCGCCAGCCCATCCAGCAGCCGGTCAAAACGCCGACGGTCGTTGCCCACACCGGCCTCGGCAAACAGCCGCCCGGCCGCCATCGCGCGATTGGTCCTCAGCACGGCCAGAATCTCCCGCAGATCGCGCTCCTCATCTGCCGTCGGGTCCGCATAGCGTTGGGCCGCGGTCAGGTGAGGGGAGCAAAAATCGCAGTGCCCGCAAGGACGGCTGGCTCCGGCTACGTCGCCAAAATGCCGCACCAGCGCGGACATCCGGCAGCGCGGGCTCTCCGCGAACTCGACAATCCGTTCCAGCTGTTCCCGCCGATGCGCGAGTTGCGTCCTGTATCCCGAGCGCCAGCCCTCGAGCCCGGTCGCGCGCACGCAGCCGTCTATATCCAGCTGCGCCGCGCCCTGCGAGCACAGTTTTTCCACGGCTTTGCCGAACGTTTCCGGATCCATCTTCAGCCGCTCCCACAGCGGCTCGGGCGGCTCAAACTCCGCCGCCAGAGCCCGGGCCACGCGATCCAGATCCTCGACCGCCGGATAGTCGCGCTCGAAGAAACTTTCATGGATGCGCCGATCGGCAAAGCTGTGCAGCAGAATCGCCCGCGATGGCTGCCCATCGCGCCCGGCGCGCCCAATTTCCTGGGAGTACGCCTCCACCGAACCGGGCAACGCCGTGTGCACGATGGAGCGGATGTTGGCCTTATCGATCCCCATCCCGAACGCGATGGTGGCCACCACCACCTCCAGCTCGCCCAGCTGAAACTGCCGCTGCACACGCTCGCGCGTCCCGGCTTCGAGCCCTGCGTGGTAGGCAGCAGCGGGAAACCGCTGGTTCAGGTCAACGGCAAGGAAGTCGGCCTCCTTGCGCGACGGAGCATACACAATCGCCGGACGCCTCGCCTCCACCGCCAAAAACTCCGCTACAAATTCCGCGCGCTCCGGCTTGGCCATCTCCACCACTTCAATCGCCAGGTTCTCGCGCCGGAAGCCGTGAATATAAAGCGCGGGGTCGGCGAGCCTGAGTTGCGCGACGATGTCCTTCTGCACAATCGGAGTCGCGGTCGCCGTTAGCGCAATCACCGGCGAGGGCCGCAGCAGCGGCAGGTAATCCCCCAGGGTCCGGTAATCGGGCCGGAAATCGTGGCCCCATCTGGATATGCAGTGCGCCTCGTCGACCGCGATCAGCGATGGCCTGCGCCGCGCCAGCATCTCGGGGAACCCCGGCACCCGCAGCCGCTCCGGTGCAATGAACAGGAATTGCAGCGTCCCATCCAGATAAGCGCGGCAGGCCTCGCGAGCCGCCTCACGCGGGAGCCCGGAATGGATGCGCGCCACCCTGAGCCCCTTCGCCGTCAGCTTGCCGGCCTGGTCGTCCATGAGCGCGATCAGCGGACTCACCACCAGCCCTGTGCCGCCACGCGCCACCGCCGGCAGCTGGTAGCACAGGCTCTTGCCGGCGCCGGTCGGCATGACCAGAAGCACGTCGCGGCCCTCGGCCACGGAGCGGCAAACCGCCTCCTGGTTCTCGCGGAAACCCGAATACCCAAACGTGCCCCGAAGCAGCGCAACCAGATCCATCGAACCTCTATCTTCCCATTTTCGCGTTGCCCCCTCACTTCTGAGGAACCCCGCAGCACCCCGCCACAAACCCCTCCGTACCCTCGCTGCGAACCATTTTGGGAACCGCGCGGCAGTCCCCAGCTTTTCGTTGACACGGCCTCCGCGGTTCCGTAAGATCGCGCCACTCCCTCAGGTGGAAAAGATGCCGGACACCCAATGAACCGGCACTGGTTTCCTCTTCATCGCCATCCGGGCCCGGCTTCGGGCCGGACGCTGAGCTCGCAGCCCGCGGCGATGGAACCGACTGCAGATCAGGGTGCAGCAGCAACAAAGGAGAGGCCCTGATGGCCACCACCACCGCTCCGCTCACCTGCCCCCAGGGCCACGGCCCGGGAAACCCGGGCGCGCGCTTCTGCGCGGTGTGCGGCAGCCTGCTGGGCGCGCCTGCTCTGGGACCCTTCGGGTCTGCGCCGCTGACGTCGACCGTGCAAGCGCAGGACTTTGCCGCGGGACTGCAGCCTGCTGTCTCAACAACGCCGGCTGTTGTCGCCCCACAAATTCCGGCAGCCGCCCCGGCTGCCTGCAGCGTTTGCGGCGGCGATGGCGCCCGTCTTGATTCTGCAACCGACGTCTGCCCCGAGTGCGCCTGGGTCCGCCCGCTCTATCCCGGCTATCAGCTCGAGCGCTCTGTCTTCCTCTGGGCGCAGGACGGCCAGGCGATGTCGAAGCTGCAGAAAATTTCCGCCCTTCACGCCGCTGTCCGCTTCGCGTCGGACCGCGTCGGGCGCCCCTGGATTGAATCGACCTTCAACGGCATTCGTCTTGGGCCGCGCCAACTGCCGGACGTCTGGAAACAGGGCGTTCTCGCCGCCCGCATTCTCGGCCTCTCCAAAATGCCCGACATCTACCTCTCGGGCGACAACCAGTGGGTCACCTATACCTTCGGATCCGACACCAGCGCCTTCATCATCCTCGGCACAGCTATCCTGAACAATTTTGAGGGCGACGAACTGCTCTTCGTCCTCGCCCGCGAGATGGGCCACTGCCGCGCGGGCCATGCCCTGTGGAGGACGGTCTCCCGCTTCCTGAACGGCGCCAACACCCAGAGCGGCATCCTCTCCAAGGGTCTCCTGAATGCGATCAGCCCAACGAAACTCATCGAGGGCGCGGTCGACATTCCGCTGATGGCCTGGCAGCGTCAGGCCGATGTCACGGCCGATCGCGCCGGGCTGCTCGCTGTGGGCGATGAGACTCTCGCCCGCCGCGTTCTCCTTGCCTGGTCCATCAAGTCCAATCGCCTGCTCAAGCAGGTCAGCATCGAGGAGTGGATGAAGCAGGAAGTCGCGAGCGATGACCAGCTGACCCGTTTTTCCGAAATGACCACTTCTTCCTCGATGTACACCACCCGGCGGCTGCGGCTGCTGGGCCAGGCCGCGCACGAGGCCAACCTGATGGGCTGGAGCCAGAGCATCCAGCCGGTGCGGAAGAAGCTCGCGCCTCCGCCGGCGCCTAAGCCCGCTCCCCGATCGTCGCCGCCGGCAGGCACTGCCGGACTGCGCGTGGTCTGCACCAAATGTCAGAACCCGATGCGCATTCCTTTCGCGGTTCTTCGCGGCAAAACTTCGCTCAACGTCCGCTGCTCGCAATGCGAGAACATCTTCACGATTTCCCGAAAATCCGCTGCCCCCGCATCCACCGTCCCCGCCGACCAGCCGCCGGCCTCCACCGGCCCACAACCATGAGCCCCGCAGGTTCACACAGGAGAGATTGAGTTATGCCCGACGATCCGATCGATATCGCAGCCGCCACGACCGCCCAGACCGATCAGGACCAGGCCATCGATGCCGGCGACTGGTCTACCGCCGAAACCGATGCCCAGAACACCGAAGCCGATCTGCAGAACGCCGCTTACACCACCGGCGGCACTGACAATAGCGCCGAGGCCGGCCTCGAGGCGCAGGATGAGGATTGGGCCAACTATGAGCAGCAGAACGCCGACGCCGATGCCCAGAGCGCCGCGAGCTACGCCGCTTCAGGCGATACCGACGATGCTGCCATCTATGCCGACAGCGCCGACAACTACCAGTCCGACGCCGACACCTTCGGTGAAGAGGGCGCCGCGACCGATGACACATCGGTGACAGACGCTGCCGCCGACGATACTGCCGCTGCGGATGATACCGCCGCAACGGATGACGTCGCGGTGGACGATACTACGGCTGACGACGACTCTGCCGCCGCCGACTGAACAGGTTTGGCGTCCCGGCTCTCGCATGTCAGAGCCGGGAATGTCCGACCCTCGCAATGTGGAAAATCTGTCAAGAGGCGGGCTGCCTGACGGCTGCTGGCCGCGGGCTGCCGGCTGCCGATACACTCGCTCTATGTTTCCGGAGAGCGGTAGCCTCTTTCAGAGCGACAGCTCTGACAGTCCAGGCCAAGAGTCGAGTCAAGGCACGAACCGCGGGCCCAAATCTCATGCTGGCGGTGAGTGGATCATCGCGTTTTGTGATGGCGGATCGCGCGGCAATCCGGGACCGGCGGGTTATGGCGTGTTCATTGAAGACCTCGATGGCCAAAAACTGGCCGAACTGAGCGAGTACCTGGGCAAGACCACCAACAACGTCGCAGAATACTCGGCGCTGCTGGCGGCGCTGGAGTGGGCGCTTGGCCATGGCCGCACGCGGCTGCGTGTGGTCGCCGATTCCGAACTATTGGTGAAGCAGATTCAGGGGCGCTACAAGGTGGCGAGCCCCGATCTGCGGCCGCTGTTTGAAGAGGCGAAACGCAGAATTGCGCGGCTTGACATGTTCCGCATCGAACACGTGCTGCGCGGGAAGAACCAGAAGGCTGACCGGTTGGCCAACGCCGCCATGGATCGCGGGATGGGCAAAAAACCAGGGACTGACCGTCCAGGCGGCACTGCATCGGCCACGAAAGCGAAACACGATCCTGCGGCGCAGCCCATCAAGGGATTCGTGAAAGGCGGCGTAGTGCACCTGATCGAAGGCGAGTTGCCGGACGGGACGTTTGTGAAGGTCACGCCGGACCGGCAGTAGACGACTTTCGACCCCGAGTTCAAGGCAGGAGGTATTCGTTGTCAGAGTTGCTGATTCGCGCGGCTCGGATCGACGATTTGCCTCGTCTGACCGAAATCTACAACCACTACGTCGTGCATTCGCCGGCGACGTTTGACGTGGAGCCGAAAACGCTCGAACAGCGGCGAGAGTGGTTCGGGCAATTTGCCGAAACCGGTCGATACAGGCTGGTGGTCGCCGAGGAAGAGGGCGTGGTTCTCGGTTATGCCGGAACCACGCGCTGGCGCCCGAAGGCGGCGTATGACACCACGGTCGAGACGACCATCTACTGCGCGCCCGGATTGACCGGGAGGGGCGTCGGAACGCGGTTGTACGCGGCGCTCTTCGAGGCAATTGCCGGGGAGAATGTGCATCGCGCGGTCGGCGGCTATGTTCCGCCAAATCCGGCTTCAGCGGCGCTGCATGAGCGGTTCGGATTCCGAACTGTTGGGGTTTTCAGCGAGGTTGGATTCAAGTTCGGGCGCTACTGGGATGTTTGCTGGGTGGAGAAGCAGTTTCCGGGCTGAGGGTCGCTTTAAGCTTTGCGCGCTGCCGTTTTGCGATTAGCAGGACGAGCCGAAGGATGGCTGCTGCCAGAGCGGTAGGTAGCCGTGCGCAGCGCGGGACGCCCATGGCCACGCCGGCGATGGACGACCGGGCGCAGCACGGCAGCGATGCGAGCTTCAGAACCGGCCGGATCGGCGGAGTATTCGGGATCGAGCATGGCAATGACGGCGGTGGCGCGGACGCGATACGCGTGTGCCCACTGGCTGGCAATGAGCGACTGCTGTACATCGCGCCAGTGCCCGGCGTCGATGGTTGAGGCAGGGGTTGAGGCGGGCGCGCTGGTTGCGGGCGCAACAACGGCGGCTGTTTGAGTGACCGTCGTAGCCGGCTGCGGATTGGGCGGCCCGACTTCTGGCACTGCTGGTCCGACTACGGCGAGCGAGGGCGCGACGGCTGCGGCGGTGGCGAGCGCGGGATCGTTGTTGATGAGGCTGAGGAAGGTTCCAAACTCGGAGAGGTTGACGCCCATCTGATACACGAGCTGGCTGAGCGCCATCTGCTGCGGTCCGGTGAGCCGGTCGAAGTTGCGGCAGTAAGCGCGGGCATTCTCAATGGCCTGGATCGCTGAGATGCGCAGCAGCGCGTCGGCCTCGTCGTCGGTAATCTCGGGGGCGAGCGCACCGATACGGCGGCGGTAGCGCTTCATGGTGCGGTATGCCGCCAGGTGCTGGTCAAACTCGTCGAGCACCTGACTGAGCCGCGCCGTGTCGAGACCAGCAGCCTGCCACAACTGGGCGGACGATGGCTTCGACGAAGGCATGCGGGTTGAGCGGGTCGGTCTGCAGGTGCTGCCGTTCAGGCAGATCGAGGCTGAATCCGGCGCCGATGAGCGGGCGGCCGGTTTTCGGGTCAGGATAAGCGGCGAGCACCCAGCCTTCATGCCGGCGATCGCGGAGAAGGCTCGTGAGCTCGGGGAGGCTGAACTTGATTTCCGAGTCGCGGAAAGCGAGCAGCGGGGCAATTTCGGCCGCGGGAGCAGCGGCGGGAGCAGAAGCTGGATCGGTGAGATCTGGAGACTGAACGGGCGCGGGATCGGAGACTGGCGAGGTTGCCAGGGGAGCAGTCTGCGCTATCGCCGGCAGGGCAGCCGCCATCACGAACAGCATGGTGATCATGTGTCGTGAGCGTTGGCGCATGCCGAAAAAGACGGCTGAGGCTCCTTTCGTTCCGTACACGATGCCTCAGGTCGCGAGCAAAGGCAATGACAAAAAAGGATCACCGGCAGGTAATGTGCCTTCTGTGACGATCGGGCTATGCGCTCTGATACGAACGGTGACGGCTGTACAGCTGGGGCAGCGCGGGGTACGCTGTTGGGGTCTTTTAGAACTGGTCTCATCTATAGTTTTGCGGTTCCGGCAGACTGCGTGAGCCCCGCTTCGATGGCGGGTCTCATACGACGCGTCACCAGGCGCAGCGGGTTTATGAGACCAGTTCCAGGGAGCGAAATGGCCACTGTTTCTGTGGAAAGTCCGGCTCGAACCGCAACGACGCGCATGCTTTCGCTCGATGTGCTGCGCGGGATCACCATCTTCTTCATGATCATGGTGAACAACAGCGGCGGGCACGCCTACTGGCCGTTCGAGCACGCCGACTGGAATGGGTGGACGCCGACCGACATGGTGTTTCCCACGTTTCTGTTTCTGGTTGGGGTCACCACGGTTTTTTCGACGGAGTCGCGGCTGAAGCGCGGAGAGTCGGCGGGGAGCCGCGTTCCGCACGTGTTGCGGCGGTTCGTGATCCTGTTCGCGCTGGGGTTGGTGGTGAACAGCTTTCCGTTCTTTCACCTGTCGCACCTGAGGGTGTGGGGCGTGCTGCAAAGGATCGCGCTGTGCTATCTGGTGTGCGCGCTTTGGTATCTGTGGGATCGCCGCGCCTGGACGAAGATTGTGGCGGTGGTGGTGTTTCTTGTCGGGTATTGGGTACTGATGCGGTGGGTTCCGGTGCCTGGATACGGTTTGCCGGGGCGCGACATTCCCTTCCTCGACAAGGACGCGAATATGGTGGCGTGGCTTGACCGCACCATGCACATCGGCCGGCTTTACGAGAAGACGCGCGATCCGGAAGGGCTGCTAAGCACGTTTCCGGCGATCGGCACGGCGCTGCTGGGCATGCTGACGGCGATGTGGATGCGGACCAGTCGCACGATCGAGCGCAAGTGTGCCGGCCTTCTGGGCGCGGGCGTCGTGTTGATCATTCTCGGGCAGATTTGGAACCTGTGGTTCCCGATTAACAAGAAGCTCTGGACGAGCTCGTTTGTGCTGTTCATGGCGGGCTGCGCAATGGTGTCGTGGGCGTTGCTGATGTGGCTGATTGAGATCAAAGGCTGGAAGAAGGGCTGGGGATTCTGGCTGGTGTTTGGCATGAACGCCATCGCCAGCTACGTTCTGTCGGAGCTGCTGGTGGCGCCGCTGTGGGCGATCGACGTGAGGCCGCATGTGAACCTGGGGGCATGGATCTACGTGCGGACGTTCGCGCATATTCACCCGCCGGGCGTGGCGTCGCTGATCTACTCGATCACGTACACGATGATCTGTTGGTTGATCATGCTGATCTTCTACAAGAAGAAGATCTTCATCAAAGTGTGACGGGCCACTGCTTCGCGTGCCGCTCGATGCACTAGACTGGCCACACATGGGGAAGGCGAGAAAATTTGAGGCCGCGGTGTTCCGCCTGGCGCGCCGCGATCCACCGGAAGGCTTTGCACACCGCGCAGCGTTCTGGCTGTTCATTGGCTATCTGGGGCTGTCGGTTCCGGCGTGGATTCCGGGCACGGTGGGACGCTTCTTCAGCGACCTGGCGAGCCTCGACTTCTTCCTGCTCATCATTTTCTGCGTGCCGCTGCTGTGGCGGTTCATCTTTCAGCGGCTGCTGTGGAAGGTTCGCAACCGCCTGATCGTCACGTATCTGCTGATCGGCCTGACGCCGGTAGTGCTGTTTGTGACGCTGGCGTGTGTGCTGCTGTACTTTTTTGCGGGGCAGTTTGCCATCTTTGCGGCAACCGGCGTGATCAACGATGAGCTAGACCACATCGCCTCGATAAACAGCAGCCTGGCAGTTCACATGGTGCATGTGTTCGACGAGAATCCGCGGCTGCGAACGGCCGCGGTGCCGCCGGAGGCGACGCTTCCGGCAGAGCGGGGATATTCGGGAATGACGGTGGCTGTCTACGAAGATGGCAAGCCCATCGCGCTGACGCCGGCTCAGTGGGCGTTCGGCCTGCCAGCGACAGTTCCCGCGTGGCTGCATGATTCGTTCCGCGGCATTGTGCGCGATCAGGGACAACTGTGGCTGCGGGCAGCGGACGTAAAGACATCCGGCGACCATACTACGGTCGTGATCTCAAGCGTTCCGATCCGCCAGGAGAACGTGAACGCCATCGCTCAGGGACTGGGGATGGTGAGCATCTACCCCAACGTCGGCCTGGACACAGTGACCACACCTTCGCAGCCGCAGGTGCACGTTGAGACGCTCAAGGAACGGCCGCAGAACAACTCGCGGATTGAGATCGGCGGCCAGGATGTGGAACAGGCCCGCAAGGGCGCGATCGCAGGCGGAACGCTGCCGCAGCCGCTGCATTTCTACGATGTTCCAGTGACCTTCTATGCGCCCCTGGAAACCGTGGACTGGGTCACAGAGGCAAAGCTCAACTCCTTCTCCGACGTGACGTCGCGGCCATCGCTGCTCTATCGCAGGCTGTTCATCACGTCGATCGACGTTGGCAATGTGGTTCGCGACATATTGATTGGGATCGCTGTTGGCTTTGGGGTGCTGGAGCTGCTGGCGTTTCTGGCGGCCATGCGCCTGAACCAGACCATCACGCGGTCGGTGCACGATTTGTACGAGGCTACTCTGGCCATCGACGGCGGGAACCTGGAGCACCGCATCGAGGTGAAGCGGCGCGACCAGCTGGGCGCGCTTAGCCGGTCGTTTAACAGCATGGCGGCGTCGCTGGCGCGGCTGCTGGTGGAACAGCGCGAGAAGCAACGGATGCAGAACGAGCTTTCCATCGCCCAGGAGGTGCAGGCGAATCTGTTTCCGCCGGGACGAATCTCGCTGCCCATGCTGGAGCTGCACGGGGTTTGCATACCGGCGCGAACCGTGAGCGGCGATTACTACGACTTTTTGCTGTTTGGGGAGACCGGGCTGGGGATCGCGCTGGGAGACATCAGCGGCAAAGGGATTTCCGCAGCGTTGCTGATGGCGACGCTGCACTCCGCGGTGCGCGCGTATCGATTTGCGGGCGAGGAGCTGGTCACCGAAGGGGCTGCAGCGATGGCGCATTCGCGAACGCGGCATGTGGGCGAGGAAGAGATTGAGTGCGGTGAATTGTTCGAGGAGCCGGCGAGGATCCTCTCGTTGCTGAACCGGCACCTGTACCGCAGCACGCAGCCGGAGAAATACGCGACCCTGTTTCTGGCACACTACGATGGGCTGACCCGTCGCCTGGTCTACTCCAATGGCGGTCATTTGCCGCCGTTGTTGCTGCGGGCAAACGATGCGGTGACGCGGCTCGATCGCGGCGGATCCGTGGTGGGACTGCTCGACGAGCTTTCGTGGGAACAGGGCACGGTGCACTTTGGGGTGGGAGACATCCTGATTGCGTACAGCGATGGGGTGACGGAGCCGGAGAACGAGTTTGGCGAATTTGGCGAGTCGCAACTGCTGGAAGTGGTGCGACGGCATCGGCATCTGGACCTCGAGGCGATCTCAGAACAGGTGATCCAGTCGCTGCGCAGCTGGATTGGCGCTCAGGAACAGCCTGACGACGTTACGCTGGTGCTGGCGCGGCAGAGGTGAGAAACAGCCGGGAGCCGGGGGCCGGGAGCCCGGAGCAAGAAGCCGGGAGTTATGGAATCTCGACTTCTGTGCCGGCGCGCTCGGCGGAAACGTAAGCTGCGTAAATGGTGGCCATAGTGTCGCGGGCAAGTTCGGCATTGGCGAGCGGCTCACGGCCCGTGGCGATGCTCTCCATGAAATCCTGAAACTCCTGGGGATACCCATGCTGCCACGATTCGTCGGGGGCGGGATGGCTCCAGCCCTCTTTGGTTTCGATTTTTTCCGTCAGGTAAATGTCACGGAATGCGTCGCCGCTGGGGTTGAAGGTATCGAGGGCGTTGATGGGGTTCAGCTGGCAACGGGTGCGGTGGTTGTTGGCCATCACCTCAAGCCAGTTGCTCACGCCGCCCAGGACCAGTTCGGACGAAAAGATGTCGGCTACCGTGCCGTCGGAAAACACGATGTGCATCTGACCGTAGTCTTCGATGTCCTCATAGGCGGTGCGGAGGAAACCGGCATCGCGGTAACCGCGTAGTTTGGTGATTTCGTGGGTGCGGGCGCTGACGGTGGCGGGCCGAATGGGGCGACGATCGTGAGCGTGGCCTTCCACACGTTTGAGGTAGAGCGCGGCGCTGAGCGGATGGCACCCTTTGCCCACCAGCGATCCGCCGCCGGAGTGGCGCCAGATGCCGTAATAGCGCGAGTGGGAGCCGCTGTGGGACTGATTGCCAACGATCCAGAGAATTTGTGCCCCGCTTTTTGTAACAATCTCGGATTCTTTTTGGATGGCAGGCGCGTAGATCCAGTTTTCGGCGTAGCAGATGGTCTTTCCGCTGGCACGAGCGGCTTCCACCATGCGGCAGCAGCTGTCGATGGCCTGCTGCAGCATGGGAGCTTTTGGAGACGAATTGCCGCGGAATGCAGAGACGCCGGATCCGAAGTAGCCGGTGAACGGCTTCTCGACGATGATGTGTTTGCCGCGCTCGAGGGCTTCGATGGCGAGCGCTTCATGCGTGGATGGCGGGCTGCAGAGATCGATGATGTCGGAGGAGTCGCAGAGGGCTTCGAAGGAATCGAACGCAGGAACCGAGTGCTCGCGGGCAAAAGCTTCGCGGCTCTGGGCTGAGCGCGAACTGACACCGACAATCTGGACGGGAACGCTATGAACCCGCCGCAGATTATGAGCATGGAAGCGAGCTGCAAATCCGGCTCCGGCAATGCCAACACGAACAGGTTCTGTCATAAGCGCTCGTTGCTATGGTCGCCGAGTTGCATTGTCAGGGCTGCTGTTCCAGTTTCTTCGTGGCGGGCGTAATGAAACTGATCACGTGGTAGGTCGCCGGTCCTGAGCCGGCGTTGCGGATGGCGTGCAGGCTGTTGGAGGCGTTGAAAATGACCGAGCCAGGGCCGACGCGCGTCCACTTGCCTTCGCCAAAAGCTTCCACGGTTCCCTGATCGACGATGATCACTTCCTCGTTGGCGTGTTTATGGGGCGGGTGAGACTGTTTGCCGGGATCGAGCGTGGTCGCGTGCACTTCCAGCTGGTCCAGGGTTGCCGTGGGGGAGCGGAAAAACTGGCGTGTTTCGCCGACCTCGGTCTTCTTCACCGGGATGGAGTTCCAGTCGTAGACCGCCCAGCCGAGAATGGAGGGCGTTGGATCGGCGAGGGCAAAGGCGCAGCAGGTTCCAGCGATGGAAAGCAGGGCGATGACAAGGTCGCGACGGGTTAGCAGCTTCACAAGGGGCTCTCCTGGGGAGGTTTCTAAGAAAGAACATTATGCGCTTTGGCACGGACGGTATGAAGCAGGATGATTCGGGTTGCAAACAATTTGCGGCGAGCGCGACGTTGAAGAACCGCGGAGGCGTCACTCAGCGAACGTTTTTTCGGCCCGTCTGGGTGTCTCGCTATGCAGGATGCCTCCAGTCCGGACTTTGGGCATTCGTTGACAGCGCTAAACCCTCCCGATAAAGTGTGGCCCGCGTACTAATTCAGGCCAGCCCATCTGCGCAACGCGAAAGGGATCCAAAAAAATGAGCGACTCGAGAAGAAGCAAACTCTGGCGTGGCGCCGGTATTGCCTCTGCAGCATTCGCATGCGTGACGATCTTCTGCGCTTCGGCGCAAACGCGAGGTTCGGCGGGCAGCGCGAAGGACGGATTGCTCACGCTCGATTCGGGACTGACGATCGTGGTGGGTGCCGATGAATCTGGGCCAGTGCATAAGGCTGCGGACGATCTGGCAGGAGATTTCGAAAAAGTCTTCGGGGCGAAACCGAAGATCAGCGATCATGCCACGGATTCTGGAGTGACCGTGCTGATTGGCGAAGCGGCGGAGCTGCCCGAGGATAAGCGGCCGACGGGAGTGAGCGATCCGGAGTCATTCTCGATTGCTGTTTCAGGCAAAGATTTGGTGCTGGCGGGCGCGGATATGCGGGGGACGATCTATGCGATCTACCAGTTCTCGCAGGAATTCCTGGGCGTCGACCCAATGTATTACTGGACCGATCATGAGCCGACGCGGCGCGCGCGTGTTGAGATTCCGGCGACGCTGAACAAGGCGTATCCCGCGCCGATCTTCAAATACCGCGGCTTCTTTATTAACGATGAAGACCTGCTGACCGGCTGGGCGCCGGGCGCAAAGGACCATACGGGGATTTCGCTCGCCGTGTGGGACGAGGTGTTTGAGACGAGTCTGCGATTGAAGGCGAACATGATCGTGCCGGGGACATGGATATTTCCCGATGATCCGCAGATTAAGGCAGCGGCAGAGCGCGGGCTGATCGTGACGCAGCACCATGCAATTCCACTGGGCCTGAACGTGGCGCGCTGGCCCGCCGATGTGCCATACAACTACTCGGCGCATCCGGAGATTCTGGAGCGCGCCTGGAAGAATGCGGTCGCCGAGTATCCGAAGGACATCGAGATTTTGTGGTCGGTGGGGCTGCGGGGTTTGTCGGACGCCAGCTACGCGTCGATGGATCCGAGCGTGCAGAATAATGATCCGCTGCTGGGAGAGAGGATCAGCGGCGCAATCGACGAGCAGATGAAGATTGTCCGCGAATCGCATCCGGATGCGAAGTTCGTGACCGACCTGTGGCAGGAGGGCGCGCGGCTGGTGCAGCAGGGATACCTGAAGATTCCGCTGGAGGTGATGACGGTGTGGGCGGACGATGGGTACGGCTACATCCAGGACAAGGGACAGGTGGCAGCGGGGCAAGGCACCTACTATCACGTGGCGATGATGAACAATCGCACCAATCAGCTGACCGAAATGGTGCCGATGGAGCGCATCGCGGCGAGACTGGGACGATTTGTCGCAGCGAAGGCTACAAATTACTTCCTGGTAAACACGAGCGACATTCGCCCGTACACGCTGACGATCCGCGCGGTGATGGATTATGCGTGGCTGGGGCATTTGCCGGGCGGCGAAGAAACGCCGGCGGGATTTTACCGGCATTATGCGGCGGAGGAATTCGGCGACAGAGCGGCTCCGGCGATTGCCGACATGTACAGGGACTACTTTGCGGCGCCGGCACGGCTTGAATCCGGAAGGCAGGGCGATCCTGCGAAGGAATACGGCGATCAGCTGTATCACACCGAGGGGCGGCAGCTGATGCAGACATGGATGACGGACTCACCGCTGTATGCGATTCCGAGCCAGTCGCCGAAGTGGACGGTACCGCGGGTGATCGGGCTGGGGCAGCAGCCAGGGTTCAGGCCGGGCGGACCGGGCGGGAAAGAGTGGATGCAGACCACTGTGAAGCGGGAGCTGGAGCAATGCGCCGATGCGCAGGGGCGCTGGGATGCAGTGTGGAAGAAGGCCGTGGTGGCGGAAGCACTGGTACCGCCGGCGCGCAGGCCGTTCTACCAGGCATCTGTGCTCACCATGGTTACAATTAACCGAGAAAGCAACCGAATGCTGCTGGATATTGCGAAGTCGATCGATGCTGCCGAGAATGGAAAGACCGCCGAAGCGCAACAGGAAGCGGCCGATGCCCTGGCGGCGGTGGCGCAGGTGCGAGCGGCACAGGCGGCGGCGGAATATGGCAAGTGGAAGAACTGGTATCGCGGCGACTGGCTGACGGGCGTCTACCGGACGCAGCAGGTGCTGGAGGCTTACGCTGCGTTTCTGAAGGATCCGATGACGCATCTGGCTCCCCCCATTGTGTGGAACGGGTGGGAAGCTTATTACCACATCATGCAGTACGAAGGGGATCGCACGGCGGACGTGAAGTAGGCCTGGCCGGCGGCGGAGTTTGATGGACGCGGGCGGTGTTCGATTGCATTACCTCGTCATGGCGTAGTGCACTTGCTCTTCGATGGCGGCAATCTTCAGCGGCTCACGATGGGCGGCGGTCAGGGCTGCGTTGAGAGTCGCGAGGTCAACCGTCTTGAAGTGCTGCCAGGCTTCGATGCCTTTCTGGGATGCTTTTTTCATTTCGGTGAAGATTTCAGAAGCAGCGGCGGGCGCGGCGCGATCGCCGCTCTCGACCATGCGCAGATCGGTGCCGAGGCCTGCGGTGGCTTCGGCCAATCCGGCTTTATGTTCCTCTCCGTGCTCGGGCGTTTCCTGCTCGCCTCCGCGAATTTTTTCCAGCTTGGCCTGGGCGGTGTGGATGGCTGTTTTGAGGGAATCGGGGTCATCGGCTGCGCCGAGCTTTTTCAGCTGGCTCTCGACGCTGTCCAGTTCCGCCATGGCTTTGCGGCCGGAGAGGAGCTGCGCGTAGATCGCTTCAGCGAAGGTGAACTGCTGTGCGAGGACCTGTGGCGTGGCGGCCGCGCGAGGATCCATGACAACGCGGAGCGAGTGATCTATGGTGCTTCCGTCGACATTGAGATGCAGCGTGTAGGCGCCGGGAGGAACGCGGGGCCCGGCCGGTCCACCGGCCTCGTCATCCTGATCGTCGTCGCCGAGGCCAGCACTGGAACCGCCGGCGGCGAGATCCCACACAAAGCGATGCTCGCCGGCGGTGGTTGCGAGGGTTTCGGGTTTGGGGAACCAGCGCTCGGCGATGGGCAGCAGCGGGCGACTGGCGGGCTGCTTTTCGGCGCTGGAAAAATGGCGAAGGACATGACCTTGTGTATTGAGAATCTGGAGGGTAACTTTTGCCGCGTCCTGAGCGAGATAGTAGTCAACGATGGCGCCGTTGGGTGGATTGTCGGCCTGCGGCTCCTCGGGCGGCAGCGGCGTACCGAGAAAGCCGTCATTGTCGACGCGCACAGCCGTGGGCGGCGTGTAAAGGAAGGCGTGCGCATCGCCAACGGCAGCCGCCTGGCGCAATGGCGCGATGTCGTCCAGCACCCAGAAGGACCGGCCATGCGTGGCGACAATTAAGTCACTGCCATTGATATTGATGTCGCGCACAGAACTGACTGGCAGGTTCATCTGCAGGGATTGCCAATGATCGCCGCCGTCGAAGGAGGCATAGATGCCGAATTCAGTTCCAGCGAAGAGAAGGTTCTTCTGCTCGGTATCTTCGCGAACCGCGCCGACGAAGTGATGCGGCGCGATGCCGTCGATGGAGAGTTTCCAGTTCTTGCCGTAGTCGTGGGTGATATAGAGGTAAGGCTTTTGATCGTCGAGGCGATGGCGATCGATGGCTGCGTAGGCGGTTGCGGGATTGAAGTGCGACGCTTCGATCAGCGAGATTTTGCTCCACGAAGTAAGTTCTGGCGGAGTGACGTCGGTCCAGGTTTTGCCGCCGTCGCGGGTGAGGTGGATGCGGCCGGTGTCGCTGCCGGCCCAGATTTCTTCGGCGCGCAGCGGCGAAGGAGCGATGGTGTAGACGACGCCGTAGCCGCGCTGTTCGGCGGTCCCGGGTGTTGTGGGACCGGAGTCGCCGGTGCCGGCAACCGCGCCGGTAAGGTCAGGGCTGATCTTCGACCAGTGGAGTCCGCCATTGGTGGTCTTCATCACGAACTGCGTGCCGAGGTAGAGCGAAGTTTTGTCGGCGGGTGAAAAGACCAGCACCGGCGTCCACGGATCACGATAGCGGCGCTTGTTGATCTCCATGCCGAAGCCGCCGAGCGGCCACGGAGAGACATTCTGGCTGAAGGAGGTGCGCAGGTCGAAGCGGCCGACTCCGCCATAGGCCTCGGAAAGATACACGATGTTTTCGTCTTTGGGATCGATGGCGATGTAACCGCTCTCGCTGCCGCCGGGCAGGAACCAGTCGCGCGTATCGAGGTGTCCATGGTCGGAGCGGCTGTGGACGGCGATGGCGCCGGAGTCCTGCTGCGCGCCGTAGATGCTATAGGGGAATTTGTGATCCGTGGTGACGTGGTAAAGCTGCGCGGTGGCCTGGTTATACCACGTGGTCCAGGTCTTGCCGCGGTCAAGCGAGACGCTGGCACCCTGATCGACGCCGAGGACGAGGTGGTTGGAGTCTTTCGGGTCGACCCAAACCTGATGGTAGTCGTCGCCGCCCGGGGCGCCACGGACGATCTCGATGGTCTTGCCGCCGTCGCTGGTGCGGTAGAGGGCTACGTTGGGCATATAGACAACGTCAGGGTTCTCGGGATCGATGGCGATGGAGTTGAAATACCAGGCGCGGCTGGTGAGGCGCGGGTCGGAACTGGCAAGCGTCCAGGAATCGCCGCCATCGTCGGAGCGGTAGAGGCCGGCGTGACCTTTGCAGTCGATGGTGGCGTAGACGCGGCGGCCGTCGGCGCTGACGGCGATGCCAGTGCGGCCCCACGTTGCGTCGGGAAGTCCGTGACCGGAAATTTGGGTCCAGGTTGAGCCGCCATCGGTGGAACGATAGAGGGCGTTGCCCGGCCCTTCGAGTGGCGCGTAGGTGCTCCACGGCGGACGATGCGTGTTCCAGGTGGTGGCGAAGAGGATTTGCGGCTGGCCCACGGCCATTGCGATATCGGCAATGCCGATGTCGGGGCCTTTTTCGAGGACGCGGGTCCAGTGTTCGCCGCCGTCGGTTGATTTGTAGACGCCGCGCTGGTCGTTGGGGCCATACGCGTGGCCGAGCGCGCCGACATAGATGGTACGAGGATCGGCCGGGTCGACCAGGATGCGGCTGATCTGGCGCGTGTCTTCCAGGCCGATGTGCTTCCAGGTTGCGCCGGCATCATCACTGCGATAAACGCCGTCACCTGAGGCCAGGTCGGAGCGAATGTCGGATTCGCCTGTGCCCGTGTAGATGACGTGTGGATCCGAAGGCGCAACGGCCAGCGCTCCGATGGAGGCAACGGGTTCCTGATCGAAGACGGGTTGCCAGACGGTTCCTGCATCAGTCGTTTTCCAAACGCCGCCGTCGACGCCACCGAAGTAGTAGGTTGTAGCGGAGCCTGGAACGCCGCTGACGGCGACCACACGGCCTGCGCGAAAAGGTCCGACAAGGCGCCAGCGGAGGCCGCTGAAGAGCTGCGGAGAGACGGTCTGGGCCTCGGCAGACGACAAAGCGCATGGCAGGCCGAGCGAAAGCAAAATGACGGCAACACTGTAGCTGGCGAACAAGAGTCTTTTCATCGGTAGGACGATTTTGACGTTGGCTGCGCGGTTGTGCAACTGCGGTTGCGCAGCGTAGCTGGCGGGAATCGGAAAAATCGGCAATGCTGAATGGATGATTCGTGTCTATGTTTGCGGTTCAGCCACCCTGCTGATGGCAACTCTTTGCGCTTCGCTTTGGGCGCAGACGCCGGACACGGCCGCGGTGCGGGGAACGGTAGTGAATCCCCAGGGACGCGTGAACGTGGGCGCACACGTAACGGTTGCGGATGCAAAACGCACAACGCTGCGAACGCAGAAGACAGGCGACAGGGTTGAGTTTGCGGCGGGGTCTTCGGTCATTCGCTCGGCCACGACCAACCGTCGCGGAGAATTTCTGATTGAGGGGCTGCGGCCGGGTTCTTATCGAGTGATGGTGACGGAAGAGAACTTTGCCCCCGCGATGGCGGAGGTCGAGGTCACGGTCGGCGGGGAGCAGAATATCCACGTCACTCTGCAGCCGGCAGGCAGAGGGGAAACGGTGGAGGTGAGGGGAAACCCTTCTTCGATCACGGCTGAGACGATCGATATCTCGAGCGCGGTGCATGGCGGCCTGGTCAGCGATAAGGATCTCGAGAAGTTTCCACTACCCGCGCGCAGCTTCGCCAATATTGCCTATCTTGTGCCGGGAACGGAACCGGTCGAGCCTTCCGATCCGACCAAAGCCCGCATCACAGCGGTGTCAACGGGCGGAAGCTCGGGGCTGAATAATGAGCTCTCGGTGGATGGCGCGGAGAATTCTGACGACTGGATCGGCGGCTTTCTGCAGAATTTTTCCCCTGACGGCATCCAGGAATTCGCCGCGCACACCTCCAATGAAGAGGCTGACACCGGCTGGACCACGGCCGGATCGATAGCGATCACCACCAAATACGGAACCAACGACTGGCACGGTGACGGGGCCTTTTATGAGCGCGCGGCGGCGCTGAATGCCCGCTTTCCGATTGAGAATCCCGCCGAGACCTGCTCGGATGGCACCTGCGTCCACAACCCGAAACAGCCCTTTTCCCGGCAGAACTACGTAGGCACGCTCGGCGGCCCCATCGTCAGGAACAAGACCTGGTTTTTCACTTCCTTCGAGAACGTGCATGAGAACGCGAGCGTCGCCTATAGTCCGGCGAGCACGACCCAGTTCGAAGCTCTGAGCAGCATTGCTTCCGAGGGTCTGATCGCGGGCGTGCCGTCGATCGCCGTGCCGGCGACCGTGCCCATTCCTTTCCGCGACTATCTTGGCTCGGCACGTTTCGACTGGGCCCCGTCGCAGAAGTCGCAGTGGTTTCTGCGCACTTCCGAAGACACCTACCTGACTCACAACGCGTTGGTGGAGCAGGCCACGCTGCCCAGCACGGGGCTGATCACGCACAACAATTACTGGAACGCAGTCATCGGCAACACGTACACAATCGGTCCTTCCTGGTCTGGCAATCTGGTTCTGGCGTCGAGCCTCCTGCACCTCACGCAGACGCGGAATACGAATCTGGGCTTTGCGCTGGCTTTTCCCTTCAGTTCAACTGCGCTTACGGTTTCAGGATTTGAGACGTTCGGCGACAACCAGTTCGCGACGCCGATCACGTTATTCCCCGACCTGCGCAATCAGGAGCGATACCAGGCACGTTACGACCTGAGTCATGTTGCCGGGAATCACGCTCCGCGATTTGGGATCGATTTCATTCATGAGCCCGTGCTGAGCGGCGCATTTGCCTCGAACGCTGAGCAGCTGATTCAGTATCCGTTCAACCCCGATTGTTACGTCGACTCCGCAGCCGAGGACTGCGGCGGGATCGCGGGTCCCTTGCCCTTTTACTTTGTGCCGCCTGCCTCACAGTGCAATCCGGAACCGAGCACCGCTTCCGGGATCGCCTGCAGATTCAGTCCAGCGGGTGACGGTAGCTTTTCGCAGAACGTGCAGCGTCTGGCTCTCTATGGCGAGGATTCCTGGCGCGTTTTGAATCGCCTGACTGTGAATTATGGTCTGCGATACCAGACGACTTTCGGATTGTTTGAGGCGTCGGGCCGAAGCCAGTTGGAGAACGCAGCATACGTCACCCTGCGGGCGCTGGATATTCCCGTTGTGGCGGGCGTGCCAAATGACTTCCATGGGCAAATTGCGCCGCGTCTCGGGCTGGCCTGGTCGCCAGGCCGCAACCAGACCACGGTATTTCACGCGGGATTCGGCCTGTACTTCGACGATCTCGCGCAGAACGGATGGGCCACCGCGTTTCAGGCGGTGAACAACAGCAATGCAGCAACCGGTTCCTGCGCTCTTGGCGGCGGCCCGGGCTCCTATGCGCTCACCGGCGCAGGGTGCCTTGAGGGCGGTGCGGGAACGTCTGGCAACCTGATTGGTTCCGACTACAAGACCCCGTATACCATTCACATCACCGGCGGGATGCAACACGCCTTCGGCCGGCAATGGCTTGTGGGGGCCGATTATGTTCACGAGCAGGGAAACCACGGTTACCGCGCCTTTCCCTACACAAGCGACGCGAACCTGTTCACGCCTTCCATTTCCGCCGCAGACCCGGACTATGACGCCGATCAGATGTCGGTGGTGCCCAACGTCAATGTATTTCAGTCGGACAACCGCTCGAGCTATAACGCCCTGATGACGCATCTCCAGGGCAATGGGCGGCGCTACAGCCTGACCGCGAACTATACGTTGTCGAAGGCCCAGACCTGGGGCTGCGTGCTCGGTGAGCTTTTCGACTATGTCGATGGCGTGTGCATTGCGCAGAGCGGACGAAGCACCGGGCAACTGGATGCCTTCGGGCCCGGCGACTACGGCCCCTCCGGCGAAGACGTTCGGCATCGTTTCGTGCTTGCCGGTACGGTTCATGTCCCGGGAGGGATTGAACTCAGCGGACTTTCTCAGTTGGAAAGCGCACGGCCTTTTACCATCACGACGGCGGACAACAGCGGGCGAATCTGGGTCGATGGGACCTACACCAGTCTTGACGAATTTCGCGGCTCGCCCTACCTGCAGACGGATCTGCGAGTCGCCCGTCCTTTTACTCTGCACGAGCGCGTGCAGGTGAACCCCTTCATCGAGTTTTTTAATCTGTTCAACCGCAATAATCCGGGCGCAAATTACGCCGTGAATGTGGCCCAGTTGCCTGTGCCGGCATCCGAGGCACAGCCGAATCAGTCCGGCATTACGAATGTGACCGACCTCTGCACCAATGCCGACTGCTCGCAAACCGAGCCCATTACCAGGCTGAGACAACTGGAGGTGCCCGAGGGCGCGCTGGGAGATTTCTTTGGCCCCGGGACAACGGTGGGGATTCCTTTCGCCGCGCAGATCGGGGTCCGGGCGACATTTTAGCTGAGCAGAGCGGCAGCCGTTTCCTGGCGCCTGTCCGGCGGACGAAACCGCATTCTTCCTCTGCGCCGTTACAATGGCGCGATGCGAAACTCCGCGTTCTTTGCGGGGTGAAAGGAACCGCACGTCATGAGTCATCGTTTCGCCGTACTTTTTGCCGCGGCATCTTTCGTTTTGTCCGGTTCTGTGGTGATTGCTCAAAGCGCCGGTCCGATGCCCGACCTGCACTGGCGCATGATCGGCCCGTTCCGTGGTGGACGCACCCGCGCAGTCGCCGGAGTTCCCGACCAGCCGAACGTGTTTTACATCGGCCAGGTCGACGGCGGCGTGTGGAAGTCTACCGACTATGGGAGAACCTGGAATCCGATTTTCGACGGTGAGGACACGCAGTCGATCGGCGCCATTGCAGTCGCGCCATCGAATGACAACATTATTTATGTTGCCAGCGGCGAGGGACTGCACCGGCCTGACCTTTCTGTGGGCGACGGCATTTATCGCTCCGATGATGCGGGAAAGACCTGGACGCACCTGGGGCTTCGCAATGGCGAACAAATTCCCGCTATTGCCATCGATCCGACGAATCCAAATCGCTTATTTGCCGCAGTGCTTGGCCATCCTTACGGGCCCAACGACGAGCGCGGGATCTATCGCTCCGATGACGGCGGAAAGACCTGGAAGCAGGTGCTGTTCAGGAACAATCGCACGGGCGGCTCGGATGTGGTGATCGATCCGAAGAACCCGCGCATCGTCTACGCTTCGCTGTGGGAAGAGACGCTCGGACCATGGGAAGACGGAAACAGCTACGCGGGAACCAACGGCGGCCTGTTTAAGTCAGTCGACGGCGGCACGACGTGGAAGCAGCTGACCAAAGGCTTGCCGGATAACTTGGTGCAGATCAATGTGGCGATCGCGGCCAGCGATCCGAGCCGGCTGTACGCGACACTGCAGACGAAGGGCGCCAGCGGCTATGCGACTCCGCAGGGTTTGTATGTGTACCGTTCGGATGATTCCGGCGAAAACTGGGTGAAGATCACCAACGATCCCCGGCCGGAGATGAAGATTGGTGGCGGCGACCTTTCGGTTCCGGTTGTGGATCCAAAGAATCCCGACGTAGTTTATGTAACCAGCATTGTTACTTGCCGGTCGACCGACGGAGGAAAGACCTGGATCACGCTGCGCGGTGCGCCGGGCGGCGATGACTACCAGAATATGTGGGTGAATCCGAAGAACCCGCAGATTCTGGCGCTGGTGAGCGATCAGGGAGCGGTGATCAGCGTGAATGGGGGGAGAGCTGGGGCTCCTGGTACAACCAGCCCACGGCGCAGCTGTATCACGTGGCAGCGACGAACACATTTCCGTATCTTGTGTGCGCGGGCCAGCAGGAAAGCGGCTCAGTGTGCACTTCCTCCCGGGGTAACGATGGCGCGATCACCTATCGAGAGTGGCATCCGGCGGGCATCATCGAGTACGGATACGCCGCGCCCGATCCTCTCCATCCGGAAATCATCTATGGCGCGGGGCGGACGGAGGTATCGCGGTACAACAGCATTACCGGCGAAGTGCAGAATGTAACGCCGTTGCCGGTCCGAAACCGGAACTTCCGCGGCGATCGCACCGAGCCAATCCTTTTTTCGCCCATCGATCCGCACACCATGTATTACGCCTCGAACCATCTTTTCAAAACCAGTGACTATGGCCACAGCTGGCAGAGCATCAGCCCGGATCTGAGCCAGGAGAAGACCGGTCAACCGGAATCGTTGCCGGCGCTGACGCCCGATCAGCAATCGCAGCGGCGTGGTGTCATCTACGCGGTGGCGGCGTCTTACAAGACGACGCAGACCCTATGGGCGGGCACCGACGATGGCCTGGTATGGATCACACGCGACGGCGGCGGCAACTGGAGCAACATCACCCCGCCCGGGGTGACGCCATGGAGCAAGATTGCACAGATCGATGCTTCGCGCTTCGACGATGACACAGCCTACGTGGCGGTGAATCGCATGCGCATCGACGATCTGCATCCCTTTGCGTTTCGCACTCACGATGGCGGCAAGAGCTGGCAGTCGATCAGCGCGGGGCTTCCCGATGACGCGCCAGTCGACGCCGTTCGCGCCGATCCAGTGCAACCGGGCTTGTTGTACGCGGCTACGGAGCACGCCGTGTGGATTTCGTTCGACGATGGCGCTCACTGGCGGCCGATCCAGTACAACCTTCCCCCAACGTCGATGCGCGATTTGCTCATGAAGGATGACGACCTCGTCGTCGCCACCCACGGGCGGTCGTTCTGGATTCTGGACGATGTGACGCCGCTGCGCGTGATGGCTGCGCAGGCAAGCGATCGCCTGCCGACGCTCTTTCCGCCGGCGGAGGCCTGGCGCGTCCGCAGTGCAGAATATACCGACACGCCGCTGCCTCCCGACGAACCAGCGGGCGAGAATCCGCCCGATGGCGCCATCATCGATTACAACCTGGCGGCGAACGCGCAGGACGTTACCCTGGAGATTCTGGACGGCGATGGCAAAGTCCTGAGGCAGTATTCGAGTAAGGACCCTGTGACGCCGACGCCCGAGGAAATGCGCAGGAATCTGATTCCTCCTTACTGGCCGCTCGTCCATCGGCCGTTGCCTGCGACATTGGGGATGCATCGCTGGGTGTGGGATCTGCGGTCCACGACGCCGACGGCCACGCACTACGAGTATCCGATCTCAGCAGTGCCGTATCGGACGCCGCTCGAACCGCGGGGGCCGCTGGTAGTGGCGGGATCGTACATGGTGCGGCTCACGGTCGATGGCCACTCAGAAACGGAGCGGCTGACGGTGAAGATGGATCCTCGTATCCATACCGCGCCGTCGGATTTGGAGGCGTTGCACACCGCGCAGATGACGATGGCGAATGCGTTGGATGAAGTGGCAAAGGCAGACCTGGCGGCGCATGCCGTTGCCGAGCAGATCGCTTCGCCACAGAATGCGTCGTTATCGTCACAACTGGCGCCGTACAGCGATGACCTGAAAGCTCTGCTGCAGGGCAATGAGCATAGCAGCGACCCGAGTGCGAAACACACGCCTGGGATCGACGACGTGAACAGCGAGGCCAGCCAGCTATACGGCGAGTTGCAGCAGGCCGATGGGGTGCCGACCGAGGCGCTTAGCGCGGCGGCGGGGCTTGTCGAGGGCGAAGTGAAACAAGTCGTGCCGGCGTGGGAGGATTTTCGTCAGAACAGGTTGCCGGCTCTGAACAAAGTGCTGGAAAACGCGCATCACGCTCGCATCGATTTAAACAAGGCGCCCGAGGATATGCCCGAACAGGGAGACGAGGACTAAGCACGCGACCGCTATTGAGGGCTCCTTCCGGCACAGGTCGTTACTGTGTGATCTACTGATGGTTCCTGTGCGGGCCAGGCAGAAAAGGCTTGCTGGAACGCACAGTCCTTCCAATGGATGCCCTGAAGCTCAGCGAACCTGCACTGCGCAAGCGGTGGACGAGCATTCTGCCGGCAGTATTTATTACTTACAGCCTTGCTTATCTGGATCGAGCCAACTACGGGTTCGGGGCGGCCGCGGGGTTGGCGCAATCGCTGCACATCAGCGGATACCAGTCGTCGTTACTGGGTGCGTTGTTTTTCCTGGGATATTTTCTGCCGCAGGTGCCGGGCGTAATTCTGGTCCAGCGGTTCAGCGCCCGATGGCTGATTTTTGGCGCGCTGGTGGCATGGGGCGCCTTTGCCGCGCTCACCGGAGTCGTTCGGAGCTTCTGGCTGCTGGCGCTTGATCGGACGCTGCTGGGCGTTGCGGAGAGTTTCGTATTCCCGGCGCTGCTGATCCTGCTAACCCGATGGTTTACGCGCGCTGAGCGGTCGCGCGCCAATTCGCTGATGATCCTTGCCAATCCACTCACAGTGCTTTGGATGTCGGCCGCGACGGGTTTCCTGATTCACGCGTGGGGATGGCAGGTGGCATTTGTGATTGAGGGAATGGCGGCGGTGATGTGGGCTGTCTTCTGGCTGGTACTGATGCGCGACCGGCCAGCGGAAGTGACATGGCTGGGCCCTGCGGCGGGCGCCGAACTGGAAGAAGCGTTGCATAATGAGCAGCAGCACCTGCCGCAGATTTCGCATTTCTGGATTGCGTTTCGCCAAAAAAACGTGCTGCGCCTTTCCGCCAATTATTTCTTCTGGAGCCTGGGTATTTACGGATTTGTTCTGTGGCTTCCCGTCGTGATTCGTAACGCGACGGGGGCGGGGATGGGAGTTACAGGATTGATCGCTGCGGCGCCCTATCTCGTGTCTGTGGTTGTCATGATGGTGGTGTCGCACTTCTCCGATCGCAAAGGACAGCGGCGCAAATATGTTTGGCCGCTGCTGATGATCGGCGGACTGGCTCTTGGCGGGTCTTATTTCACGGTGGATCGGTCATTCGTGGTTGCCTACGCGTGCCTGATCGTATCGGCAAGCTGCATGTATGCGCCGTATGGGCCGTTTTGGGCTATGGTGCCGGAGTTGCTGCCAAGTAACGTGGCCGGTGAGACCATGGCCCTGATTAATTGTATTGGCGCGCTGGGTGGTTTCTTTGGAACTTATCTGGTGGGCGTGTTGCAGACATTTACCGGCAGCTCTGCGTCTGGGTTTTTGTTAATGTCAGTGTCTCTGATTGTGGCCGGCTTATTGTTGCTGAGAATGAAACCACTGCCGCAGGAAGCGAGCGGAGCTGCACTGCAGCTGCCCGGGAGCGAGCTGGCAAAGTAGATGACCAGGCCTCGACTTATTCACTGTGAAAAGCACCGGATAACTGCTGAGTCAGAGATTTATGAGTCCAATTTCAGTCGGTGACATACTCGAATCAACGGGGCTTGAGCTCAGCGGCGTGGTTACGCACGCGCACGGACCGGCAGGCGCTTTGCTTCTCACTCAGGAGATGCTGCTGACCCAGCCCTCAGGGAATCTCTTCGGGCTGAGCATGAATGCCGGAATGGGATGGGATCCCGCCCATATGGGAGGGCCGGAGGTCTTGATTCTGAGCACGCACGGCGGCCTGCGCGCGCCTGACGGGACGCCGATTGCGCTGGGTTTTCATACAGGTCACTGGGAGGTTGGACTGCTGGTCGCCGAGGCTGCGCGAGAGCTAAAGGCACTCGGCGCAGTGCCCTTTGCGGGTGCGTGTACCGACCCTTGCGATGGAAGAACCCAGGGCACGACAGGAATGCTGGACTCATTGCCGTACAGGAACGATGCGGCGATGGTGTTGCGGCGGCTGATGCGTTCGCTGCCAACACGGGCGGGAGTGCTGGGAGTGGCCACATGCGACAAGGGACTGCCGGCGATGATGATGGCGCTTGCGTCCTCCGGAACTCTGCCTTCAGTTCTGATCCCTGGCGGCGTGACCCTGCTGCCGGAAGACGGTGAGGACGCAGGGAAGATACAGACCATCGGCGCACGCTTCGCCCAGGGGCAGATTTCCGTTGAGTACGCGGCGGAAGTTGGATGCCGTGCCTGCGCCACGCCGGGTGGGGGATGCCAGTTTTTGGGAACCGCAGCGACCTCACAGGTGATTGCCGAAGCCCTCGGCCTGGCGTTACCGCACACGGCGCTGGCGCCATCCGGGCAGCCGGTGTGGCTCGATGCGGCGAAGCGCTCAGCCGCGGCTCTGCTGCGGCTCCGTGAGACGGGCGTCGGGACCCGCGACATCCTGACCGATGCGGCGTTCGAGAACGCGATGGTTGTGCATGCGGCGTTTGGCGGCTCGACGAACTTGCTGCTGCACTTGCCGGCGATAGCACACTCGGCCGGGCGGACGCGTCCTGCGGCAGCAGACTGGATGCGTGTCAATCGCGAAGTCCCGAGGCTGGTAGATGCGCTGCCCAACGGCCCAAAGAACTTCGCGACGGTGCAGGTTTTTCTTGCCGGCGGTGTACCGGAAGCAATGCTGCACCTGCGCGCCGCGGGGCTGCTGCACACCCAGGTGATGACCGCCGCAGGAGTGACGCTGGACGAATGCCTCAACTGGTGGGAGCAGAGCGAGCGACGGCGTGTTTTGAAGCAAACGCTCCTCGATCGCGATGGAATCGCTGCCGATGAGGTCATCTTCTCGCCGGACCGGGCTCGGGCGCGCGGGCTGACGTCGACGGTTTGCTTTCCTCATGGAAACCTCACGCCCGACGGATCGGTCGTGAAGAGCACGGCCATCGACCCCAGCCTGATCGGGGAAGATGGTGTCTTCTTTCATCGCGGACCAGCGCGAATCTTCACGCTCGAGAGCGATGCGATCGATGCCATCAAAAAAGGACTGATCGCCCCGGGCGACGTAATGGTGCTCATCTGCTCCGGGCCGAGAGGCGCGGGCATGCAGGAGATTTTTCAGATCACCGCGGCGCTGAAGGCGCTGCCCCATTGTCGCAATGTCGCTCTGCTGACCGATGGGCGTTTCAGCGGCGTCTCTACGGGCCCGTGCATCGGCCATATTTCGCCGGAGGCGCTTGCCGGCGGACCTATCGGAAAGATTCGCGATGGCGATGTAATCGAGATTCGCATCGATCGCAGAAATCTGAGCGCCACTGTGGATCTGGTGGGCGAGGGCGAAGAGATTTTCGGGCGCGAAGAAGGTGGACGGCGTCTCGCAGCTCGATCTCCACGATCAGATTTGCGCCCCCATCCTGCGCTGCCGGACGACACGCGTCTTTGGGCGGCGATGGTGGAAGCCAGCGGCGGCATCTGGGGCGGGTGCGTTTACGATGTCGATGCGATTACGGAGCGGCTTACCGGCCGAGCTGCCACTCATCCGCCAGTTTCTACGGGCAGCGCTAAGACCAAGGAGACATCGTGATTCTTTATCGAACAACGGATCATCTTGTGGTCGAGTACGACGGCAAGTTTTACGCCCTCGCAGAGCGATCCATCGACGAACTGATTGTCCGCCGTGCTCTGAGTGCGTTTCTCGCAACTGCGGTGAGTGGTGCGCCGACCGCGATCCTCGACGAAGAGAAGCTGCTGGCGCCGATTGGCAGCCAGGAGGTTTGGGCTGCGGGCGTGACCTACCTGCGCAGCCGCGCGGCGCGCATGGCGGAATCGAAGGACGCGGGAGGGGGTGATTTTTACGACCGGGTTTACTCGGCGGAACGCCCGGAGTTGTTCTTCAAGTCGGTTCCGCATAAAGTCGTGGGGCCGAACGCAGCCGTCGGACTGCGCAGCGATGCAATCTGGTCGGTGCCGGAACCGGAGCTGGCACTGCTCATTAACCCCGATGGCAAGATCGTCGGATACACCATCGGGAATGATATGAGCTCTCGCGACATCGAAGGCCAGAACCCTCTATATCTCCCGCAGGCCAAGGTCTATAACCGGAGCTGCGCGCTGGGCCCGGGGATCCTTATCACAGAGGAGCCGCTCTCTCCCCAGACCCGAATCTCAATTGAGATCGTTCGCGGATCGGCGCCGGCGTTCTCGGGCGAGACAACACTGGCGCAGATGAAGCGCAAACCTCAGGAGCTGGCCGACTATCTCTACCGCGATCAGACCTTTCCGTTCGGCTGCTTCCTGCTTACCGGAACCGGCATTGTTCCTCCCGATTCCTTTACTCTGGAAAAGGGCGACACAGTTCGCATCGGCATCGACGGCATCGGAACGCTGGTGAATCCCGTCGGCTGATGGAACTGCAACGGCCGGAGGCAGAGATGGAAACAGCGGTGCAGGTTGCGAAGATATGGATCGGCGGAGCGTGGCGCGAGGCGGATGCCGAAGGCGTGTTTGAGCCGGAGAATCCATCGACAGGCGAGAAGCTGGGACGTGAATTTCCGGTAAGCCGGTGGAGCGATTGCGATCGCGCGCTGACCGCGGCCGTCGACGCAGCTCATCAACTGGAGTGTACTGCGCCGAAAAAGATCGCCGCGTTTCTCGAAGCCTACGCGAAGCAGCTGGAAGCGAATGCCGATGCAATTGTGCAGGCCGCCCACGAAGAGACCGCACTTCCGGTTTCGCCGCGGCTGAAGGATGTCGAGCTTCCGCGCACCACAGACCAGTTGCGGCAAGCAGCAGCGGCCGCGCGCGAGCAAACGTGGCGGCGCGCGACGATCGATCAAAAGCGGAATCTCTATTCGTGCTTTGCGCCGATTGGCCCCGTGCTGGTGATGGGGCCGAATAACTTTCCCTTTGCGTTTAACGGGGTAAGTGGCGGGGATTTTGCGGCGGCGATTGCGGCGGGGAATCCGGTGATTGCCAAAGCCCACCCGCTGCACGCGTACACCTCGCAGTTGATGGCCGAGGCTGCGGCGCGGGCGCTGCAGGAATCGAAATTGCCGGCGGCGACGGTGCAGATGATTTACAAGATCAATCGCGACACCGGACTCAGGCTGGTCAGCGATTCCCGAATGGGCGCAGTGGGATTTACTGGCAGCAAGGATGCAGGGATGAAACTGAAGCAGGCCGCCGACCAGGCCGGCAAACCGATCTATCTCGAGATGTCGAGCGCGAATCCGGTTGTATTTTTACCGGAAGGTTTGAAAGAGAACGCTCAGAAATGGGCAAAGGAACTAGCCGACAGCTGTACCGCAGGATCAGGCCAGTTCTGCACGCGCCCCAATCTGGTGCTGTTCATTGCGGGCGAGGCGACGGAGACCTTCCTCGGCGAGATTGCCTCAGCGTTCAATAGCCGTGAGCCTCACGCACTGCTTTCTTCGACAACCAGGAATCAGCTGCATGAGTCGATCGAGGCGTTGCAGCGCGCGGGTGCGACGCTCGTCACAGGAGGCCGAAATTTGCCCGGCGAGGGCTATCGGTATGCCAACACTCTGCTGCGCGTTTCCGGGAAGACTTTCATTTCGCGACCGCACGAGCTGCAGCGCGAAGCTTTTGGCAATGAGGTGATGGCGGTGGTTGCCGCGGATGCGGCGGAGCTAATGGATGTGCTGACACATCTGGAAGGCAACCTGACGGGCACCATCTACTCCACGGCTTCTGGCGCCGACGACACACTCTACGGGGAACTGGCGCCAATTCTGCGACGCAGGGTCGGGCGGCTGCTGAATGACAAAATGCCCACCGGCGTTGCCGTGAGCCCCGCGATGAATCATGGCGGACCATTTCCGGCAACCGGGCATCCTGGTTTTACTGCTGTGGGTATTCCCGCGTCCATTGCCCGCTTTACGGTATTGCAGTGTTACGACAATGTCCGCCAAGAGCGCTTGCCTGCAATTCTGCGCGGAGAATGAGCTGAAGGCATCTGACCAAAGCACGTTAGGGGACGGCGCGACCCTCGCCTTCCTCGAAAATCCAGAATCGATCCGCATCGTCGCGGCCTTGTAACGCCTGCTGCAGCCGGTCTACAGGATCG
Source organism: uncultured Acidobacteriaceae bacterium (assembly GCA_963788905.1). Lineage (GTDB taxonomy): Bacteria > Acidobacteriota > Terriglobia > Terriglobales > Acidobacteriaceae > Palsa-343. The sequence continues at coordinate 1,510,990 of CAWBIO010000002.1, read as the reverse complement.
TTTTCGCCGTCGTCGGCCAGCGCAAACGTGCCGAAGTGGATTCCGAGCACGACTTCAGCGCGAAGGATGGATCGCGCTTCCACCGCCTGTTCCGGCGTCATGTGAATGGGTCCCATGAACCACTCCGGATCGTAGGCGCCAATGGGAAGCAGCGCCAGCCGAATGCGCGGAAAGCGGCTCTGAATTTCTTCGAAGACTCCGCAGAATCCCGTATCGCCGGCAAAATAGATGTCGCCCGCAGCGGCCTCGACGATCCATCCACACCACAGGGTTTTATTGCGATCCCAGGGCCATCGCGCGGAAAAATGCTGCGCGGGAACACAGTGCAACCGCATCTCTCCCCAGGTTTGATCCTGCCACCAGTCCAGCTCGTGAACTTCACTGAATCCAATGCGGCGAAGCGGCTTTTCGAGACCGAGCGGGCAGAACACGATGGGTTGATCTGACCCGCGCCGGGCGAGCCGCTTCAATGTGGGTGTGTCGAAATGGTCATAGTGATTGTGACTAATCAGAAGGACATGGATTCGTGGCAGATCTTCAAAGCGGAGTCCGGGGGCGCGATGCCGTTTTGGCCCGGCGAAGCTCACCGGGCTCACCCGCTCGGACCAGATGGGATCGGTCAGGATGTTGATCTTTTCCGTTTGAATGAGCACCGTGGAATGGTTCACCCAGGTTACGCGCATCTCGCGGCCCCCCACCTCAGCCGGTGGTTTCGGACCTGGTTGCGAGGGAATCCACTCCCGCCAGGCGCCCGGCTTCCGATTACGCATCCATTTCCACGCCGCTCGGAAATCGTGGTCAGGCGCTCCAGGGTTAAAGAACTTCCCGTCGCGAAAATGCTCGACGGCGGGATTCATCGTCAGTGGGACTGCGGATCCTGGCATATCTGATTAATAAGGATGCTGGACCGAAGAAAGAGGCGCAACGACGAACACTCTTCATCCGCCCTTAGCGCGCCGCGCACAGGCGCCTCACAGGCGCCCCCTCGCCGGCATCCAGAAATTCTCATCGCGCCCTCCGCAAGCCGGAGCGGCGCAAAACTGTACGCTATAGTGTTTCAATCCCCCGCATCGCTGAATCGCCGTGAGGAACCGTGTATGCGCCTGCCTATCGCTGTAGTCTGCCTGTGCGTTCTTACTGCTCACGCTGTGGATGCCGGACACCCCTTGCGTGGATACACTTCGGACGATTCAGCCACGGAGATCGGCTGGGAGCAGAAGTTTCGCGAGCTGCCCGACCCCGACCATATTCGCGAAAATATGCGGCGCCTTTCGGCTCGTCCTCATCACGTCGGATCTCCTTACGACAAAGACAACGCCGAGTGGCTGCTGGCGCAGCTCAAATCGTTTGGGTTAGACGCCCAAATTGAGACGTTCAGCGCTCTGTTCCCAACTCCGAAATCGCGCAGGCTGGAGTTGCTTGGGCCCGCGCCCTTCGTGGCCAAACTGCAGGAGCCGCCGATCAGCGTTGACCCAACCTCGAACCAAATCAATGAGGCGCTGCCCACCTACAACGCCTATTCGCGCGACGGCGACGTTACCGGTCCGCTGGTGTATGTGAACTACGGCCGCCCCGAAGACTATGAAGTTCTGGACCGCATGGGCATTTCCGTCAAGGGCGCCATCGTGATTGCCCGTTACGGCGCCAGCTGGCGGGGCATCAAGCCTAAAGTTGCCGCTGAGCACGGGGCGATCGGCTGCATCATTTATTCCGATCCTCGCGACGACGGCTTTTTCCGCGGCGACCCCTTTCCTGATGGGCCCATGCGGCCTGCCGAAGGCGCGCAGCGCGGCAGCGTCATGGACATGCCCGTCTACCCAGGCGATCCGCAAACTCCTGGAGTTGGGGCCGTCGAAGGTGTCAAGCTGATCCCCCTCGATCAGGTCCAGACCATCACGAAGATTCCGGTTTTGCCCATCTCCTGGGCCGACGCTTCGCCATTCCTCAAATCGCTCGGCGGCCAGACGGTTCCAGAAGCCTGGCGTGGAGCGCTGCCCTTCACTTACCACGTTGGCCCCAGCACCGCCAAAACCCACCTCGCTGTCAGCTTCAACTGGGATCGCAAGCCGCTCAACGACGTCATCGCCAAAATCCCCGGCAAGAAATATCCCGATGAGTGGGTGATCCGCGGCAATCATCACGATGCCTGGGTGAATGGTGCGGGCGATCCGCTGTCCGGAGCCAGTCCGGAACTTGAGGAAGCTCGCGCGTTCGGGCAGTTGCTGAAGCAGGGATGGCAACCGGAACGCACCATCATTTACTGCTTCTGGGATGGCGAAGAACCTGCCCTATTGGGATCGACCGAGTGGGCCGAAACCCACGCCGATGAGCTGAAGCAGCACGCGGTCGCCTATTTCAACTCCGATGGCAACGGTCGCGGATACTTCCGCGCCGAGGGTTCGCATTCTCTGGAGAATTTCGTGAACGACGTCGCGAAAGACATTCAGGATCCCGAAACGAAAATGTCGGTGTGGAAGCGTGCTCGTCTGGTCGATATTTCCCGCGCTGCCGGCCAGGCTCGCGGAGAAATCCGCTCGCGCGCAGACCAGCGTATTCCCGCACTCGGTTCGGGTTCTGATTACACCGTCTTCATCGATCATCTCGGCGTCGCCAGCGTCAACCTTGGCTACGGTGGCGAAGATGAAGGTGGCGGCGAATACCATTCCACCTACGATGATTTCTACTGGTACACGCATTTCGCCGACACCAACTTCAGCTACGGCCGTGCCCTTGCCCAAACCGCGGGCACGATGGTTATGCGCATGGCGGATGCCGACATTCTGCCCTTCCAGTTCGCTGACCTCGCCGATACGGTCCGTCTTTACAACACGCAGCTCAAGACGCTGCTCGACCGAGAAGCGCGACGAAACGAAAGAGCGCAATCAGGAAATCTCCGATGGCGTTTATCAGGCGCTCTACGACCCCAAAAAACAGATGGTGCCTCCCTCGGTTGAACCGGTGCCTCCTTATTTGAATTTCGCCCCGCTCGACCAGGCATCAGACGACTTCACCGATGCCGCGAAGACCTTCGACCAAGCATTTGCCGCGGCCAATGGCACCGCGCCCGATGGCCTCAATGCCGATCTGATTCGCAGCGAACGCCTGCTGACCGACGATCGCGGCTTGCCCAATCGCCCGTGGTTTGAGCATCTGCTCTACGCGCCAGGTTTCTATACCGGCTATGGCGTGAAAACCATTCCCGGCGTGCGCGAAGCCATCGAGCAGAAGCAATGGTCCATTGCCGACGAGCAGATTCAGCGTGTCTCGGCGGCCCTTGAACGGGAAGCCGATCTGTTGAAGCAGGCAACGAAACTGTTGCCGGAACAGAAAAAAACTGAGTAGTCGAAACCGCGGCGAGACCCCCTGCTCGTCCGACTGAAAGAGGGATTCTCATGAACCTGGTCCGTGTTGCCACTCGAGTTGCTCTTGCGTGTTTCCTGATGCCAGCAGCCATCGTCCTCGCCCAGGACAACGCTGCTCCCGCGACTGTCGTCCACTGTCCCAGCCTGTTCGACAGCATGGCGGGAAAGATGCTCGGACCCAGCTCCGTGTTCATCACGGGCGATAAGTTCGAGAAGATCGAGTCCGGCAGCCAGAGTCCTGCCGGCGCAACCGTAATCGAATTGACCGGGGTCACATGCCTCCCCGGCCTGATTGACGACCACGTGCACCTCGACGATCAGTTCGGCAAGAACACCTATCAGGAAGCCGCGCACGTCAACTTCGCCAATCTCGTGCTCCGTTCCACGCTCTACGCGCGTCGCACGCTGATGGCCGGTTTCACCACCGTCCGCAACGTTGGCGATACGGATTACGACACAGTCGCTCTCCGCCAGGAAATCGCCGCCGGCACCGTCATTGGCCCGCGTATCTTCACCGCTGGCCCGGCCATCAGCACCACCGGCGGCCATGCCGACCACACCAACGGGCTCAGTCTGGAGCTGCAGGGCGATCCCGGACCGCTGCAATCGATCTTCAACGGTCCGGATGAGGCCCGGAAAGTCGTCCGCCTCCATTACAAAAATGGCGCTGACCTCATCAAAGCCATGCCTTCCGGCGGCGTCATGGACCTGGGGACCAACGGTTCAGGTCCGCAAATGACCGAGGACGAGATTCGCGCCATTGTCGAAACCGCGCATGATTACGGCATGAAGGTCGCCGTTCATGCCCACGGCGCAGAAGCGATCCGCCGCTCAGTGGTTGCCGGAGTCGATTCGGTCGAACACGGCACCTTCATGGACGATGAGGACATCAAGCTCATGGTCCAGCATGGCACCTTCTACTGCCCGACCGTTTACACCGGTCAATATGTCGCGGAGCAGGCGAAGAAGGGCGCTTATCCGCCAACCGTCGCGGCCAAGGCCATTGCCATCGGCCCGCAAATCCTCAATACCGTCAGCCGCGCCTATAAAGGAGGCGTGAAGTTCGCCTACGGCACCGATGCGGGTGTCTATCCTCACGGACAGAACTGGGAGGACTTTATTTACCTGGTCAAGGCGGGTCTGCCTCCCGCTTATGCGCTGCAAACCGCCACCATCAATGCGGCGCAGTTGCTGGGTCACGAAAATGAAGTCGGCACGGTTGGTCCCGGCAAGTTCGCTGACCTGGTCGCCGTCCCCGGCAATCCCCTCGACGACATTTCCGTGATGAGCAAAGTCAGCTTCGTGATGAAGGCCGGAGTGGTTTACAAGCGCGATGGGCAGGAAGTAACCAACGGCCAGTAGCCAGCGTTTAGCGTTTAGCGTTTAGAAAGCCTACCCCCCACCCCCTCCCCCTGGGGCCTCTGGCAACTAATTCATTCTGCAGGGTTGTTTTAGTACCGTAAGTCAGGTATTACCCAAAGGTGCGTTCGGCGCTCGGCGCTCGGCGTTCAGAAAGCCGCCTACCCCCACCCCCTCCCCCCGGGCCTCTGGCAACTAATTCATTCTGCAGGGTTGTTTTAGTACCGTAAGCCGGGTATTACCCCAAGGGGCGTTCAGCGTTCGGCGTTCAGAAAGCCCTCAGCCTCCTTTATTCCGTGAGAGCGGCGAGGTCCTGGCTCGATGTTGGTTGGCGATGTCAAAGATCGGGATGATGCTTCGGCCTGGGCCGAAAAAGAAAAGCCCTGTCGCGAGCGGCGGACAGAGCTTTCCCTGTATTCAGGCTAGAAAACTTGCGCGGCAGGATCAAGGGAAATCGAGGAGGCTGACAGTACGGAGGTACTGCAGTTCGCGAGATCGCGCCGCCTTCGCGGAAAATCCAGCGATCCGTGATATGCTCCGGGGCATTCCCGGTTGCATCGCAGGCTCAGGCCCAGATCAAACTTCCCAGGTCGATTTTTTCTGTCAAAGAGAGTTCTCCATGAACCGCTGGCCGCTCCGATGCGTTGCTCCGCTCACGCTGCTTGTTTGCGTTGTCTCATCGCCTGGCCAGAACGCCTCGAAGTCCGGCTCCTCGAGCTCCGGGTCCCAGTCCTCCTCGGGACAGGAGGAGATATCCAACAGCGTCAACTTTTCGATCGAGACGGAGATGTTCACTTACCGGGCGGTCGAGCAGAACAGCGAAGTGATTGCGTGCGACATCGCCCGTTATCTGAGCCAGGGTGAGCTGGCCGATGCCGGCGCCGGGGCGCATGCCCCATGTGCCGTGGCCAACCCTGCGCGCAGCGCGCCCGGCGTGATTCTCATTTCGTCCAGCAGCCCGCTCCTGTCGAATTTTCAGCTGTGGCGCGCCGACATCGCCACCATGAGCGGTCTCGAAGGCCGGGCGAACACGGTGTGTGTGGCCAACCCGGCGGCAAAGACGACGAGCGAACAGGAAGCTCCGCCAGCCAGTTCGCCTCCGAAGATTCGATCGAGAGGGCTCACCAGCAGCGCCCTGGGCGCGCTCAAATCGACTCCGCCGGGCGAGATCGCCTCCGGGATCCAGGAGGCGCTGCAGCTTTTCAGCAGCGAGCAGTCGGTCAGCTCGGTGATCGGAACGGTTCAGGATCCTGCGCTGATGAACGAGGTGAGCCGCCAGCTGCGAGCGTTGAACGTGCAGGTTCTGATCCCGGAACTCTACAATCCGAATGCTCTGGGTGCTATCGACGACACCCGCTCGCCCTATCTCAAGGCACTGGAGGGCGTCTTCTCCGCCTACTCAAAATGCGACAAAGCCAAAAGTACGTATTCCGAAAATGCGCCTGAGGCCGCGGACATCAGCAGCGTGATCTCCGCCATCGATTCGTTTCTGAAAATCACGTTTGCCGCTCCCACGACCACAACGGCAACTCCCTCGCCCCATGCGGACAATAGCCAGGAAGCTGGCGGCAGCGCGCCGCCGCCAGCGAGCACCACCTCACACTTTTCGGCCGTGATGTCGGCCGATGAGGTAGCCGCGAAGATTGGCTTTGGCGAGAACGGCGTCAATGGGCCTGACCAAAACTGGCAACACATCCTGTGGCTGAAAGCGCTGGAATCGGGAGGATCGGTCACCAAACAGAGCAATCTCTTTGGGACCAAAGTGCGATTCGGCGGGGGCGCCGTCGATACCTACTCTCTGTTTCGGCTGGATGGGCAACTGGTCTGCTCCGGCAATGTTTACAACTTTCAGATGCCGGTGCTGCTGGCCGATTTGGAGAAATCCTTCCGCGCCCCTCTCGCCAATCCCACCCATTCTCCGCTGCTCCAGAGCACATGCGCAGCGCTTCCGGTCCAGTAGAAGACCACGCGGAAGGGCGCCGGTGGTGGAATTGAAGCTTGTTATTCCCGGAATCCCAAAAGGGATCGACTCAAGCCAACGGCGCATCTTCAGCTCGTTTCCCGGTACTGGTCAGCACGATGACCGCGGCGATAATCAGCGCGCCGCCCACGTAAGCGCCTGCACCGAGGCGCTCGCCGAGCACAACGACGCCAAGAATCGACCCCAGAGCCGGCTCGATGTTAAGAAAGATGCCGGCCCTCGAAGCGGGCACGCGATGGATGCCCCAGTTCCAAAGCAGCGTCGCGGCAGCGGTTCCGCACAGGCCGCTGAAAGCAACGGCGAACCACACCTGCCAATGGAGGCCGTGAACCGGCGGCAGCCCGGCACGAAACAGGACCCACGGAAAAAGCATGCCTGCCCCTGTGAGCAGCGTCCAGGTACTCACCGCCATCGGCGAGCGGCCCAGAATCATCAGACGCTGGTTAATGAGCACCCAGCCCAGCGCGATCATCAGCGAAACGACCACGAGCAGATCGCCCCAGATGTTTCCGCTGCCGATGCCGCCGTGACTGGCGCTCAGGACGATCAGGGCGATCCCGAGTGTCGACCCGAGAAGCGCCAACCAGCCTTTCAGATCGAGGCGCTCGTGAGAAAACAGGTGCGCGCCCACAGCGAGAATGACGGGCATGGTGCCAACCATGAGCGCGGCGTGCGAAACCGTCGTCAGCCTGAGACCTTCGAACTGCACGATGAACTGCGCGGGGACGCCAAGAAACGCCCCAGTCAGGAGCAATCGCCATTCGCGCGCCGTAAAGCGCGGGCGCTCCACGATGGGCAGCAAGCCAAGGCATGCGAAGACGAAGCGATAGAGCAGGTAATGGTCGACTCTTAGCTGCGTGAACGCGATTTTGCCGAAGAAGAAGCCGGTGGCCCAGCAGCATCCGGCGAGCGCACAGGCCACGTAGCCGAAGCCACGCTGGCGCGCGGCGCCTGAGACCCTTCCGGACCGGGGTTGCTCCTGCTTGAGCGAGGGCATTGCGGTTTGGATGAACGGCTAGGCCGATGGTCGCACAGACTCTTCGGTCAGCTCGAGCAGCGCACGCCACTTGTCGCCCAGAAACAGCCGGATGGCCGCAATGCCCACCGCGCCGTTCTGCAGGCAGGCTGCGGCGTTTTTTTCGTTCACGCCGCCGAGCGCCAGCACGGGCACGGGTTTTGCCACTTCGACGGCGGCGCGCAGCGCAGCCAGTCCCTGGCCGCGCGTGTTCCCCTGCTCGGTGACTTTCTCGAAAATCGGGGAAAAGAGCAGCAGCGAAGCGCCGGCGGCCTGGCGAATCTCTTCCGCGGAATGGCAGGCGGCAGAGATGACCGGCTCCAGCCCGTTGCGGGCGTAGGCCTGCTGCGCAGCGCGCACCGCAGCCGGTCCGGCGTTGGCGTGGAGATGCACCCCGTCTGCGCCGGCATCGAGCGCAACCTGCGCGGGCCCATTCACCAGGACGCGGGTTTTGCCTTTGGCGCTGTGCACCGCTTCAACCACCCGCGCCGCAAGCGGCTGCAGCTCGGTGAGGGCCAGATCTTTCTCGCGAACCTGAATCGTATCCACGCCGCCCGCAGCCCAGCCGCTGGCGAGTTGTACCAGGCGGTCGCGCTTCGCCTCTTCGCTGCCCTCGAGCAGGCGCCGGTTCGTAATAGCGTAGAGAAGCATCCGAAGTTTAGTGTAAGAGTGTATTCACACGGTCTGTCATCACTGGATTGTAAGATGGGCACGTTATTGGGACTGGATGGTTTGAAGTCCTTCTGATCATGGCGAAATACGATCTGCTGGTCATCGGTTCGGGCCCTTCCGGACAACGCGCTGCGGTTTCCGCGGTCAAGAGGGGCAAACACGTGGCGCTGGTGGAGATGCGCAGCGTCGTGGGCGGCGTGTGCATCAACACCGGCACCATTCCCAGCAAAACCATGCGCGAGGCGGTTCTCCATCTTTCCGGATACAACTACCGCTCGATCTACGGCATGAATTACCGCGTGAAGGAAAAGATCACGATGGCCGATCTTGCCTTTCGCGTCCAGCACGTCATCAAGACCGAAATCGACGTCACCGAAGCGCAGCTCTCGCGCAACGGCGTCGAAATCTTCAACGGCGTGGCCCGCTTCGAAGACGCCCACCACGTTCACGTGGATGGGCCGAAAGGCGCCAACACCTACGAAGCGGACAACGTCATCATCGCCGTGGGAACCAGGCCTGCCTCTTCGCCCAAGGTTCCGGTGAACGGCAAGACCATCATCAACAGCGACCAGGTTCTGGACCTGGTCGATCTGCCGAAGAGCCTGATTGTTGTCGGCGGCGGGGTCATCGGCGTCGAATATACATGCATGTTCGCGGCGCTGGGCGTGCGCGTGATCCTGATCGAGAAGCGGCCGCGGCTGCTGGAGTTTGCCGACCAGGAGATCATCGAGGCGCTCAGCTATCACCTGCGCGACGCCCGGGTGACCATGCGCCTGGGCGAGGAAGTGGAGAGCGTGGAGCAGATCGCCGACGGTGCAGTGGTGGCGAATCTCGAGAGCAAAAAGAAGATGTCGGGCGACGCGCTGCTGTATGCCGTTGGGCGCCAGGGCAACATCGACGATCTCAATCTTCCGGCGGCGGGCATCGAGGCCGACAATCGCGGGCGTATTCCCGTCGACAAAGATTTCCGGACCAAAGTTCCGCACATTTTCGCGGTCGGTGACGTGATTGGTTTTCCGGCGCTGGCCTCGGTTTCAATGGAGCAGGGACGCATCGCCGCGGCTCGGGCCTTTGGAGACGACCACATCCAGTCCAATCCCAGCTTTTATCCGTACGGCATTTACACCATCCCGGAGATTTCCTTCATCGGAAAAACGGAAGAACAGTTGACCGAAGAGGACGTGCCCTACGAAGTGGGCGTGGCGTACTATCGCGAAATTGCCCGTGGTCAGATTCGCGGCGACACCACTGGCCGGCTCAAGTTGGTCTTCCATCGCGAGACCCGCCAGGTGCTGGGCGTGCACATTATCGGCGAGGAAGCGGCGGAGCTGGTCCACATTGGCCAGGCGGTCATGGCGCTCAACGGCACCGTGGACTACTTCATTGACACAGTGTTCAACTACCCCACGCTTGCCGAATGCTACAAGGCCGCCGCGTTCAACGGAATCAACCGGCTGGCCCGCTTTGAGGGGTAGGCTGGAAGGCGCGCCGGAGGGTTTATGTCGAAAACAGTTGGCGCTGTACTGACGTCGAATGTTGTTGCAGGCCTGATCGAAGACCACAGGCTCCAGGGCGAGCTGGCCGAGTTTCCCAAACATATCGACGACACCAATGGACTGATGGAGGTGCCCGCCGAGAGCCTCTGCGACATCATTTGCGATGCAATCGTGTCTCTGATTCCCAAAGGTGTGACCCTCGATGCAGCTGGCGTAGCGCTGCCGGGCTACGTGCACGAGGGCGCGATGCTCGACGCGCCGAATCTTCCGCAGCTGAAAGGCGCGCAGGTGTGCAGCAGCATCAGCCAGGGCCTGAAAAAGCGGGGGCTCGACGTGAAGCTCAGCGTCTTCAACGACGCAGACGCTGTCGCGGCCGGTATTGCCGCGACGCGCGGGCAGATGGATCGCCAGGTGCGCGTGTGGACCATCGGCAACGGGATCGGGTTTGGGCGCTATCCCAACACCGGCGGCCCGTGGGAGGGCGGCCACACGGTGGTGACGCTCGACCCCAAGGAAACCTATTGCGGCTGCGGCGGCCGTGGGCACCTTGAAGGCGTGATGGGGCACCGCGCCATGCGCCTGCGCTTCCTCGACATGGAACCAGACGAGGTTTTTGCCGCGGCCAAACAGGGCGACAAGCGCTGCTCCGACTTTGTTGAGCGCTGGCATGCGGCTCTGGCTGCAGCCACCGCGACCCAGGTGCATCTGGAAGGGCCGGGGCGGTTTTACTTCACGGGGCGTGACATCGAGCGCCTGGAGCTGCCGCGCCTGAAGCAACTGCTCTACGAAATGATCAAGATGAGCCCCCTCCAGAACTACAAGGTCGAGGTGCTGCCCGAGGATCCCTCGCTTGCGGTAATCGGAGCAGGCGTGGCGGCGCTGCTCGAGAGCAAGTGCTGAAGAAGGCTGCAGGTCAGAGGCATGCCACCGGGACGCGAATCAGCCTGATTGTGCAGGCTCTCTTTTATGTCGCCAGCGGGATCAACCATTTCTGGCACGAGCCTTTTTATCTGCACTTCATGCCGGATCACTATTCGCATCCCCTGGCGCTGGTGAAGCTAAGCGGGATTGCGGAGGTTTTTGGCGGAATTGGTCTGCTGGTACAGGCGACGCGGCGCTTTGCTGCTGTTGGGATCGCGGTGATGCTGGTGGTCTTCTTCGACGTGCATGTTTTCATGCTGCGTCATGCGGAGCTGTTCCCTGAGGTTCCGGGATGGGTGCTTTGGGTTCGCATTCCGCTGCAGTTTGCTTTGATTGTCTGGGCGCTCTATTATGCCCGCCGCGGTGCTCGATCGCAGGTTTGAGCTTCAATGGAAGGAGACGACTTTATGCGTGGCCTAATTATCCGAAAGGAACCGCTCGATGAGATTCTCGCGGGCCGCAAAACATGGGAAATTCGGGGAGGAAACGTAAGTATCAGGGGCCTCGTCGGCTTGATTCAAAGCAAATCGGGATTGATCGTTGGCCGTTGTAAGCTTGTCGACGTCGTCGGTCCCCTCACTCTTCAGCAATACAAGGCGGCCGCTCGCAAACACCGGGGCGACTCGTCGAGGCGGAGCTTGCCCTATCCTGGAAGAACCTACGCATGGGTTCTAAAGGACGCACATCGGTTGCCCACGCCGATCCCTTATCGGCACAAACCAGGCGCGGTGGTATGGGTCAAGCTCAGCGATAGGCTCTTCTCCTGAGCAGCCTATTCCCCGAAGCTGATCCTTAGCCCCACCCGCACCAACCGCGGCGTTCCCAGCGTCAGCAGCGGCGTCTTGCCGACCTCGATGGCGCGGTCAAAAAGATTCTCACCGTCCGCGAACGCAACAAAGTGCCGCCCAAAATTGTGCTCGGCGGTCGCGTCGAGCCGGAAATAGCTGTGCAGCAGGTAGGCGTTGGCATCATCGTCAAACTGGCGTCCGCTGATGCGCCCCTGCACGCTGAGCACCCCGATGCGCGGCTGCGAGAAGCGCACCTGTGCCGTCGCCATGTTGCGGGCCACTTGCGGAATCCATTTGCCGACGAGATCCGGCGCGGGGGCAAATTTTGTAACCGTGGCATCGGCAAATTGGTAGCCGCCCTCGACGCCGATCCAGGAAACCGGCTGCATCGCGTAGTCGAGCGAGAGGCCCCGGCTCTCGATCTGTCCGAGGTTCTCGCGCTGCAGTAATTCCGACGTCGGCGTCACGCTCAGCGTGAGCGCGGTGATGGGACGATTCACCTGCGTCCAGAACCAGCTGCCGCGCACGCTTGCGCCATACCTGCGAATGTCGGCCTGCAGCCCGGTTTCCCAGCCGGTGGCGCGCTCGGAACGCAGATTCGGATTGGGCTCGGTGATCTGCTGCCCCACCTGGCCGGTGCGATACAGCTCATTCTCCGTCGGCGCGCGAAAGGCACGAAAACCCGATGCATTCAGCGCCAGCGATGGCGTGAGCCGGCGCACCACCCCGAGGCGTGGATCGAAGACCGTCTGGCTGAAATCGGGCAGCGCGGTGGCTCCGCTCGAGCTGTTGAACTGCTGAGCATTGAAGTTCGAGAAGTGATCGACGCGTGCCGAGCCACTAAGGGTCCAGTTGGCAGGCGTGGCAAGAACCTCGCCCCAGACGCCGGTCTGGCGCTGGCGCGCAGCGGTGTTCTGGAATCCGCCGGCACCGGTGAAGAGCCGCTCCTCATCTTCGGCGCGCACATCGTGGGTGTCGGCCCCCGCGAGCACCAGGGCCTGCGTGCCCACGGGATGGTGCCAGCGCAGCGCGGCGCCCAACTCGTCGGCAGGATCGAAGGCGAAGCGGGTGAGTGTCTCCGATGTGCGCGTCGCTGAAATGCTGGAGAAAGTCTGGCGGTAATGCTCGTCGCTCCCGTACAGCCGAAGCGTCAAATCGCGCCAGTCGGCGCCAGCGGCACCGCGCCACAGGCGTGTAGCGTTCCATTGTTGCGGCGTGCCGTTATGGCGCAGCTCGTTGAGGACGTTGCTGCGCACGAAAACACGCCCGTCGTCAGGCAGCGCACGATCCACTTCGCCCAGCCCATTCTGCGCGTGCACGTTCGAGGGCTGGTCGATGGGCCCGCGCAGGTTGGGCGCGATCAGCGTGTAGCCGTCGGTTGCGATCAACCCACCGCTCAGGAGCCCCGACCACGCACCGCGCTTCAATGTCCCCAGCGCGCCATCATCCAGCGTGCTTTCAGAACCGCCGCTGGTGACGACTTCGAGGCCGTTGCCCTCAGGCTGCACCGGAATCACGCTGATGACGCCGCCGATGGCGCTCGACCCATAAAGATCCGAAGCCCCGCCGCGAACCAGCTCGACGGAATGAATCGCCAGCTCCGGCAGCTCTTCCCAATGGATCCAGCCGCCGTAAGGGTCGTTCAGCGGAATGTCGTCGAGCACCACCAGAGAGCGGCTGGCCGCCGTCGAGCCGAGCCCGCGCAGCGAAACACCTTCCGTCGTGGGATTGGCGACCAGGGAACTGGAGCGGCGGAAAAGCTCGAATCCAGGAACCTCGCGCAGCTTGCCGTCCAGCGACGGCGACGCGGCCTGCTGTAACTGCTGCGTGTCAAGAACGCGGGTGCTCGCCGGGCTGTCTGACGAACCCAGCGCGGAGCGGTAAGCGGTCACCGTGACCGTCTCCAGCGGTTGGCGCAGAACAACATTCACCGGCTGGCTCAGAATCGTAACCACCGAAGTTACATAATGGGCCGCGCCAACCTCGATCTGATCGGGCGGGTTCGCCAGTGTGAAAGTGCCGTCCGCAGCCGAAACCGCCAGCTGGGTGCCGGCCATGTCTGTGATGGTGGCCGAAGCCACCGGCGCACCCTGCGCGTTGCGGACGATGCCGCGGGTCTGCCCCGATGCCGAGAACACGGCGGCAAGGCCAAACGCAACACACCAAAGATTGCGGCGGGAACGGAGTCGGATCATCGTTCGGGCTGAAACCCCACAGCGGTCAGTTTCCGCACCGATTCGATGCGATTGGGGCCTTCAGGGGCCAGGTCAGCCAGCAGCTCAGCCATGGTTCTCTTTAGGATTGGATGCATCAGATTCGGCGCGATCTCCGCGAGCGGCGCCAGCACGAACCGGCGTTCGGCGAGCGCAGGATGGGGCAGCGTTAGCCGTGGCGACTGCAGAATCATTTCATCCAAAAGCAACAAATCCAGGTCGAGCGTGCGCGGATGGTTCGGCAGTTCGCTCGCCCGATCGCGCCCCAGGCTGCGCTCCATAGCCAGCAGCTCATCCAGCAGCGCCTCGGGCTCAAGCAAGGTTTGAAATGTAACCGCAGCGTTGACAAATGCCGGCTGATCCGCGAACCCCACCGGCTCAGTTCGGTACAGTGACGAGCGCGTCACGGTCGTCTCCGAAGCGGCCAGCCCCGCCAGCTCGTCCATCGCCGCCAGAATCGTCTGCTCGGGCGCGCCCCGGCGCGAAGGCAGGTTCGCGCCCAGTCCGATTGCGGCAAGCCGTGTCACAAGCTCACAGTATCCGAATTTCGATCCTGACGCTCCCACGCGCTATGCTCAACATCCATGAGGGTTGGGTTCTTCGGAGGCAGCTTCGATCCGCCGCATCGCGGCCACGTGGCGCTGGCAAGGCTGGCCATGGAGCGGATGCGCCTCGATCGCGTGCTGCTGGCCCCGGTAGGTGTGCAACCGCTCAAGCGCGACCGCCCCCAGGCCAGCTTTGACGACCGCGTCGCCATGACCCGCCTGGCCATCGAGGGTGAGCCGGGGATGGAGGTTTCGCTGATCGACGCGCCGCGCACCGACGGCCGTCCCAACTACACCGTGGACACGATGCGCACTCTGCGCAACTCGCTGGCGCCCGATGATGCCCTCTTCTGCCTGATGGGTGCGGATTCTTTTCTTGGCATCGGCAAATGGCACCGCGCTCAGGATCTCCTGCTGGCCTGCGATTTCATTGTGGCTTCGCGGCCAGGCTTTGAGCTCAACCGCATCACCGCCGCGCTACCGGCGAATATTTCGGTCGCCTCCTGCGAATCGCAACCCGGCGACAATCTGGTTTTTTGCCTGCATGGCGCGGGCCACCGTGAATCGCGCCTGTATCTGCTGCCCGACCTGCGCGAGCTCACCTCGGCCTCCGGCATTCGCGCCTCGCTGGAGCGTGGCGGCCTTCCCCGCAACGAACTCGACCCCGCTGTTGCCGGCTATATCCGCGAGCACGGGCTCTACGAGGAAAGTGGCGTTCGCTGAACATCCGCACAGCCACTCCCCTTCCTCATTGAATTGCCGTACCATCAGAACAACGCGCGAAGCAACGCTCTCCCACGAATGGCATTGACTGAAACCCGCCGAATGGTTCTGGCCGCAGTGGCGGCCTGCGATGAAAAGAAGGGCGAAGATACACGGGTGCTGCAGCTGGACCCGGCAGACTCGGCCTTCACCGATTTTTTTCTGATCACCAGCACAGCCAACGAGCGCCAGTCACAGGCGATCACCGATGAAATCGAGCTGCGCCTCAAGCGCGACTTCGGCACATACCCGAACTCGGTCGAAGGCCGGCGTCTGGGCGAATGGATCCTGATGGACTACGTGGATTTTGTGGTCCACATTTTCCTCCGCGATCGCCGCGTGTTCTATGACCTCGAGCGCCTGCGCAAGTCCGCTCAGCCCATCGCCGTCGAGGAACTGACCGCCGCTCTGACGGAAAAAACGCTCGCAGCCCGAAAGAAGGTTCCCGCGAAGCGCGCCGCGAAGAAGGCAGTAACGAAAAAGGTGACCCCGCGCGCCACGGCGAAAAAGCCGGCCAGAAAAACCAGGAAATTTCCAGAAAAACGCGGAAAATAGGTTCGTGCCGAAGGCTCGCTTCACCTTCATCGATCTGTTCGCCGGAATCGGCGGGATGCGCATGGGGTTTGAAGCTGCCGGTGGCCGCTGCGTTTTCACCAGCGAGTGGAACCCCTGGGCGCGTGAGACATACGCTGCAAATTTCGGCGACGGCGAAGCGATCGCGGGCGACATCTGCGAACTCGACGAAGACGAAACTCCCGACCACGACGTTCTGCTGGCTGGATTCCCGTGCCAGCCCTTCTCGATTGCCGGTGTGAGCAAGAAGAACGCGCTCGGCCGCCCGCATGGCTTTGCCTGCGCCACCCAGGGAACGCTCTTCTTCGATGTCGCCCGCATCCTCGCGGCGAAACGGCCGCGGGCCTTCCTGCTCGAAAACGTGAAGAACCTGGTCAATCACGATCGCGGGCGGACTTTTCGCGTGATCCGGCAGACGCTCACAGAGGAGTTGGGCTATCGCATTTCGTGGCGCGTCATCGACGCCGCGCATTTTGTCCCGCAGCACCGCGAACGCATCCTGATCGCCGGCTTCCGTGACGATTGCCTCTTCGATCTGGGCAATGTGACGTTGCCGGCCGCAGGGCCGAAGCTCGAGTCCATCCTTCATCCGGAAGATGGCAGCGAAGCTTCAGAAGAGCCGTACACAATGCCGCCCCGGGGCATGGTGAATTCGAAATACACCCTGACCGACAAACTGTGGGCCTATCTGCAGGCCTACGCTGCGAAGCATCGAGCAGCCGGTAATGGCTTCGGATTCGGCCTGGTCGATGGAGACTCCATCGCGCGCACCTTGTCGGCGCGGTATTACAAGGATGGCTCAGAGATTCTGGTCAGTCGAAGCAACGGCGGCAATCCGCGACGGCTCACACCGCGGGAGTGTGCGCGCCTGATGGGATTTCCCGACAGCTTCAGGATTCCAGTTTCCGACACACAGGCCTACAAGCAGTTCGGAAACAGCGTCGCCGTACCGGTGGTGGCAACTGTAGCCAGGGCCATGCGTCCCTGGATTGCGAACAATGACCTCCGCGCTTCTCATGCACCAATCGCTCACCGCCAACGCCGTGCCGAGCTTCTGACCGCTGTACGCTGAACGCTGTACGCTTGCTTTTATGGACGTCCACACACGCGAGCAGCGCAGCCGCAACATGGCTGCCATTCGCTCGCGCAACACCAGGCCGGAAGTCCGCGTGCGCCGCGCGCTGCACGCCATGGGATTCCGCTTCCGCCTGCATCGCAAGGACCTGCCCGGGCGTCCGGACATCGTGCTGGCGAAGTTCAGCACCGTGATCTTCGTGCACGGCTGCTTTTGGCACTGTCACCGTTGCAAATATGGCTCGGTGGTTCCGGCTACGCGAGCGGAGTTCTGGGCAGCCAAGCGCGGCGGCAATGTTGCCCGCGATAAGCGCCACGCCGCTGCCCTGCGCCGGATGGGCTGGCGCGTCATCGTGCTGTGGGAGTGCGAGGTGCGAACCGACGCTGCGGCCCAGGCGAAGGTGAAGGCGCTGCACATCGACGGGCGAAGAAGCAAGGCCGCCCGCTAAGGTAGCATCATCTCCAAATGTCCGACCTGGCACACCTTCCCACTGAAGCGCGTAATCCGGCATCCGAGCGCATCGACGAAGTATCGACACTCGAGATGCTGCGGGTGATCCACGCGGCCGATCAGGAGGCAGTCGCCGCGGTCGGCTGCGAGCTGCCGCGCATTGCTGCCGCCGTCGATGCTATTGCGGCACGCATCGAAGTCGGGGGGCGTCTCTTCTACCTTGGCGCCGGCACATCAGGCCGGCTCGGCGTGCTCGACGCCTCTGAGTGCCCGCCCACCTACAACACACCGCCCGATTTGGTGCAGGGCATCATCGCCGGCGGCGACACCGCGTTGCGGCGGTCGATTGAGCGCGCGGAGGACAGTCCCGCGCTGGGTGCGCGCGACCTTGAAGAGAGCGGCTTCTCAGCGGCGGACGCGCTGGTAGGCATTGCCGCCAGCGGGCGCACTCCTTATGTGCTGGGCGGCATGGAACACGCACGGAAGCTCGGCGCGCTCACCATCGGCCTCACCTGCGTGCCAGGCTCGCCCCTGGCGCAGGCCGCGCAGATCGCCATTGTGCCCGCGACCGGACCCGAAGTCGTGACCGGCTCCACCCGCATGAAGGCTGGAACCGCGACCAAGCTGGTACTCAACATGCTCTCGACCGGCGCGCTGGTGCGTCTCGGCTACGTCTACAGCAACCTGATGGTCAACGTGCAGCCTACCAACACCAAGCTCGCGGATCGCGCCGCGCGCATCATCGCGGCCATCACCGGCCTCGACCACGACGCTGCGGCGCAACTGCTCGCGAAGGCAGAGAGCGTGAAGACCGCCATTGTGATGCAGAAACTGGGCCTGAGCCGCTACGAGGCCAATGCCCGGCTGACGCAGGCGCATGGCCGCCTGAAGCAGGCACTTGGAATAAGAACGACATGAAAGCTACACCATTCGAGTTTCGATTCCGATTCCTGATCATCGTTTTTCTTTACATGCTGGGTTTCTGGGCGCCGTGGACCTGGACCGCTGGCCGCTACGCTCCCCCAGCTTCCACCGCCTGGCTCGCACTCTCGACGGCGCTGGCCCGCGCGGGGATGAACCTTGAGGCAGCCACATTTCTGGTTACCGGCCTGGCGATCCTTGCCGGCCTCGCCGGCGGAGTTCTGCGCGTATGGGGGACTGCGTACCTCAGCGCTTCTGTCGTGCATTCAGGCGCAATGCACGGCGAGCAAATCATGGCTGCCGGGCCCTACCGGTATGTGCGAAATCCACTCTACCTCGGGTCATTCCTGCTGGCGGTGAGCATCGCCATCCTGATGCCGCCTTCGGGCGCGGTCGTCTTCCTCGTGCTGATCGCTTTGTTCTACTTCCGGCTGACCCTCGGGGAAGAGTCGTTTCTCGCTGGGCAGCGGGGTCAACCCTACCTCCTCTACAAAAAGCAGGTGCCGCGTCTGGTGCCGAGTTTGCGGCCCCGGATCGCCCAGCAGCCCGCCCATCCCCAGTGGGGCATGAGCCTGGCATCGGAGTTTCTCGGGCTGGCCTGGCCGCTTTGCCTCGCCGCCTTCGCATGGCGATACCAGCCGCTGCTGCTCGTGCGTTGTCTCGTCGTCTGCTTCGGGCTGTCGCTGGTGCTGCGGGCTTTTCTGCCGAAGAAATCCGCCGCCGAGTGATGGCGGGCAGTCACCGGGTCCGCTAAGCAGGCAAATTCACGAAGTCTTGCCCGGCGTCCCCACGTCCTGCTCCTCAGAATCGGCCTCCGCCGTATGCCCGCGTGTGGCCCAAAGAATGCAGACCAGAAAAATTGCTGCGAACAGCAGAATCAGACCTACGGTGTTAGGGCTTCCACCCATCAGTTTGCCCTCCACATTGTTGAGAGCGGCAGACTTGCCCCTTGCGTTGTCTCCCGGCCCGAATACCAACAGTAATCCTGCGCGTTCCGGACGCGGGGTCCGAACAGTCCTGTCATCGTCGACGGCTCAGTGGTCTTTGCCAACCACCGAGAGATCCTCATTGTCGGCATCCGAGGTGTGGCCGTGGGTCGCCCACAGGATGCAGACCGCGAAGATCACCGGAAACATGAAAACGAGAAAAAAGGTGCTGGGAGTCTGGCCCATTTGCGATTCCTCCCGGCCCTATTTTGCGCCGGGGAGCCATCGCCCGAGCAGAATTCACACACCCTGGGGTCTCTTCGGTAACATCCACAGCCGCCCGTGCATCCAATGCGGCTACCAGCACGTCCTTATACGCACATCGCGAAGTACGGGAGAACTCCCAATGAAGACCCCTTTCGCCTGCCTCGCCCTGGTTTTGTTGTCCGCCTTCCTCTCGACCCCGGCCACCGCCCAGGACGAAGGACTTGGGATCGGCCCGCGCAGCGGCAGCGTGTTCGCCGAGTTTTCGGCGGCTCGTACCGGCCAGGGAGCGGGCGTCGTCTGGGGCGGATCGGGCGGCGGCTACATTCAGGGGCACCTGATGGGACTCATGGCGCGGGCCACGGTCCTGCCGGGCAACGGGAATCTCCATGCGTACAGCGCCGTCCTCGGGCCGCGCCTCGCCGTCAGTCTGCCCATCGTCAGGCTCTTTGCGGAAGCCGGCGGTGGCGTGGGCCGCAACGATTCCTTCAACGCACTGGGCATTTGGGGCACCGCCTGGGGAGCAGCCTGGCAGGCGGACGTGGGCGCGTCGCATAGTCTCGGCTCGCGGCTGGACTGGCGCATCCTCGAAGTCGCTTACGGCCACATTTACGCCGGTTCCGGCGTCTCGCCCGTCGTGGCAAGCAGCGGGCTGACGCTTCATTTGTGGTGATGGCCAGCGCTTCCCTGCCCCACTGCCAGCCCTGAGTCCTGATCAGCTCTTGCCGATTCCAGCAAACGCCCGTCCCGCCGCCTCAATCGTCTGGGCGAGATCAGCGTCGCTGTGCGAGGTGCTCATAAACGCTGCTTCAAACTGCGAAGGCGGTAGCCACACGCCGGCATGCAGCATGGCGCGATGGAAGCGCCCAAACGCCGCAGTATCAGACCGCGCGGCCTCTTCGTAGTTCCTCACCGGCCCGGAGGTAAAGAACCACGTCCACATCGACCCTACCCGATTCGTCGTCAGCAGGACCCCGGCCCTCGACGCCGCCAACGCCACACCGTCTGCCACGGCACCGCTCAGCTTCTCGAGCTTCGGATACACCTCCGCCCGATGCTCACGCAGATAGCCCACCGTCGCCAACCCCGCGGCCATCGCCAACGGATTCCCGCTCAGCGTTCCGGCCTGGTAGACCGGCCCCAGCGGCGCCAGCTGATCCATGAACACCCTCTTGCCGCCAAACGCCCCCACCGGCAGTCCGCCGCCCAGAATCTTGCCCAATGTCACGAGATCCGGATCCAGCCCATACGCCTCGCACGCGCCGCCCAGGGCCACGCGAAAGCCCGTCATCACCTCGTCCACAATCAGCAGCGCCCCGTTCTTTGACGTCAGCCTTCGCAGACCATCCAGATAACCGGCCGCAGGCGCAATGCACCCCGCATTCCCAACCACCGGCTCCAGGATCACCGCGGCAATAGCGCCTGGATGCGCAGCAAACGCGGCTTCCACGGCCGCAAGGTCGTTGTACGGCAGCGCCAGCGTCAGCTGCGCAATCTCCTCCGGAACGCCCGCCGAGCCCGGAATCCCAAACGTCGCCACACCGGAGCCAGCCTTCACCAGCAAGCCATCGGCGTGACCGTGATAGCAGCCCTCGAACTTCACAATGATCTTGCGGCCCGTCGCCGCCCGCGCCAGCCGGATCGCCGACATCGTCGCCTCGGTCCCCGAGCTCACGAACCGCAGCTTCTCAATCGCCGGATAGCAAGCCAGCACCAGTTCCGCCAGATCACCCTCCGCCGCCGTCGACGCGCCGAAGCTCGCACTGCGCGACGCGGCCTGCTGGATCGCCTCCACCACCGGCGGAAACGCGTGCCCCAGGATCATCGGCCCCCACGAACCGAAGTAGTCGATATACCGATTCCCGTCGGCGTCCCACAAATACGCCCCTTCGGCCCTCGCAATGAAAGGCGGCTCGCCGCCCACAGCGCGAAAGGCGCGAACCGGCGAGTTGACCCCACCGGGAAACAGCTTCTCAGCGCGCTGTTGCAGCGCGCCCGAACGAGTAAGGTTGAGTGGCATGACCCTTCAGTATAGGCGCGCGCCATCGGCGGCCAGGATGACGGAACCCGAACTCATAGCGGATACTAAAACGTAATAATGAGAACGAAAGCTCCCGCTGCTTTTCTCGCCTGTATTGCTCTCATGACCACAACCCCAGCAATGAAACCGGATGTCGATGCCGCCGCGAACTTTCGCGCTCTGGCCGATCGGTATTTCTCCGATGTGACCTTCCGCTTTGGCCCCACAAACGCAACGCAGCTCGGCTTTCACCAATACGACGCGAAGCTCGAAGACTACAGCCGCGCTGGCGTCGAATCAGAAATCACCGCGCTGAAGGACTTCGAGAAGAAGGTCGACGCTTTTCCCGCTGCCGGCCTCGACGAAAGCACCCAGGGCGATCTTGCAATCGTGCGCAACAACATCCGCGGCGCCCTGCTCGAGCTCGAGACCATCCGTGGCTGGGAGAAGAATCCCGACGAATACTCCAGCGGCATCACCAACAGCGCCTTCGTCCTCATGGAGAGGGATTTCGCTCCCGTCGACGATCGTCTGCGGTCGCTCGTCGCGCGTGAGAAGCAAATGCCCGCCGTTTTTACCGCGGCGCGCCAGAACCTGAAAAATCCGCCTCGCATCTCGACCGAGATCGCCCTCGAACAACTGCCGGACATCATCAGCTTTTTTGAGCACGATGTCCCCGACGCCTTCAAAGCCGCGAAGGACCCGGCAACCGTCGCCGAGTTTCAAAAAACCAACGCCCAGGTGATCGCCGCGCTTGAGAGCTACCAAACCTGGCTCAAGAACGACCTGCTGCCGCGCTCGAATGGCGACTTCCGCATCGGCGCTGACACCTTCAGCAAAAAGCTGCTTTACGACGAGATGGTCGACGTGCCGCTCGAACACCTGCTCCAGATCGGCTATGACGATCTGCACCGCAATCAGGCCGAGTTTAACCGGCTCGCAAAGGAACTCAACCCGGGCAAGACTCCCAAAGAAGTGCTGGCCGAGCTTGCCGCCATCCATCCGCCACCCGACCAGCTGCTCCAGACCTTTCGCGGAACCTTCTCAAGCCTCATCTCTTTCATCCAGGCAAAAAAGATCGTCACTCTCCCCTCGAAAGTCGAGCCCACGCTGGAAGAGACGCCGCCCTTCATGCGCGCAACCACCCAGGCCTCCATGGATTCGCCCGGGCCCTACGAGCGCCACTCCACAACCGCGTACTTCAACGTAACCCTGCCCGAAAAGAGCTGGAGCCCGCAGCGCGTATCCGATTACATGGCGGCCTTCAACGTCGGCACCGTCGTCAGCACCTCGGTGCATGAGGCCTATCCCGGCCACTACGTGCAGTTCCTGTGGGTGAACCACGGCAACCTGAGCGCGGTGCGCAAGCTCACCGGCTCTGCCACCAATATTGAAGGCTGGGCGCACTATTGCGAGCAGATGATGCTCGACCAGGGCTACAACCAGCCTGGCGTGGGCGCGAAGAACGAGCGCGACTCCAAACTCATCCGCCTCGGCCAACTGCAGGATGCGCTGCTGCGCGACGCGCGCTTCGTCGTCGGCATCCGTATGCACACCCAAAACATGTCGCTTGAACAGGCCCAGGACTTCTTTGTCAACGAGGGCTACCAATCGCGGGCCATCGCCGAGGTGGAAACGAAGCGTGGAACCTCAGACCCGACCTACCTTTATTACACCCTCGGCAAACTCCAGATCATGAAGCTGCGGTCCGACCTCCAGCAGAAGGAAGGCGCCGGCTTCTCACTGGAGAAGTTTCACGACGACTTTATGCGCCAGGGCGGCGCACCCATCAAAATCGTGCGAAAGGCCATGCTCGGCGACGATTCGCCAACGTTGTGATTTGGGATCGCATCCTACTCCAGTCTCGCTGTAGAATTCCAGGTTCATTTTGAAAGCCCCGCTTCGAGGAAGGAATCTCAACCAGACCCATGTCCCGACAGACAAAAGTGCGCAAGGCGATTTTTCCGGCCGCGGGCTTCGGCACGCGTTTTCTGCCGGCGACTAAAGCCATTCCCAAAGAAATGCTGGCGCTGGTCGACAAACCCATCATTCAGTACGGCGTTGAAGAAGCTCTGGCCGCCGGTTGCGATCAAATTGTCATCGTCACCGGCCGCGGCAAGTCGGCCATCGAAGATCACTTCGACGTCAGCTACGAGCTCGAATGCACGCTCGAAAAGCGCGGGAAAACCGATCTCCTCGCCCTCAGCCGACAGGTCTCGCACATGGTGCGGCTCTCCTACGTCCGGCAGAAGGAAGCCATGGGCCTCGGCCACGCCGTGCTCATGGCCCGCGATTTGGTCGGCGACGAGCCCTTCGCGGTCATCCTGCCCGACGACGTCATCGACGCCGATCCGCCCTGCCTCAAGCAGATGATGGACGTCTTCGAAAAGACCCAGTCGTCGATCCTGGCCACCCAGATCGTCGAGGGCCCGGCCATCTCCGCCTATGGCGTCCTCGATGGCAAACCCGTCCCCGACAATCCCCGCCTCTTCGAAGTCTCCGGCATGGTCGAGAAGCCCAAGGAGTCCGAGGCGCCGTCGAAAAATGCCATCATCGGCCGTTACATTCTCACGCCAGCGATTTTCGATCTGCTCGAAAAAACTCCGCTGGGCGCTGGCGGCGAGCTGCAGCTCACCGACGGCATTAAGGGGCTGCTGGAAACGGAAAAGGTCTACGGCTACAGCTTCGAGGGCACCCGCTACGACGCTGGCGACAAACTCGGAATGCTCAAAGCCACCGTCGATTTCACCCTCAAGCGCGACGACCTAGGGCCGCCCTTCCGGGAGTATCTGAAGACGCTGAAACTCTAGAAAACAGCACCGGGCGGCTGGTGGCCGGTACCCCCCACCCCCCCGTGAGTGTGTGGCAAATGCCTGATGGGTAAGGGCTTGCGGAAGGCCTGTTCAGGACTGCGGCAACCCCCTGAAAATAAGCGGCTTGGCAGGTACCCTTTGGCAGCCCCCCGCGGGGATACAGCGCATGAGGACGGTCGCCGAGGCAGCTTTCTCAAAGAGCATTGATGCTCGGCCTGAGCGGAGCTAACGGAAAAGCTCTGTGCGCTGACCCCCATGAGGGCAAGTGAACAGAGCTTTCCTTGTTTCCAGTTTTGGATATTCAAAGGGTAAGAGCAAGGGAAATCGCCTGCGCGGGCGTCACCGAAGTACTGTTTGTCTTCCAGGCTTCGGGAAGCGTATCGTCGGTAGTTGGGTTCGGGTGGCATCCTCTGCATGCGGGAGGAGCCGCACTGGAGACAACATGAGCATTACGCAGTTCCGCAGCAATGGGCCGGCATCCGCGCCGCAGCAGCCAGTGACCTTCCAGACATTACAAGAGAAGAAGCATTCGGGCACTCCCATCAGCGCGCTCACCGCGTACGACTATGCCACAGCGCGGCTGGTCGACGAGGCTGGCATCGACCTGATTCTGGTCGGCGACTCGCTGGCGCAGGTGGTTCTGGGCTACGAGAACACGCTGCCGGTCACGGTCGACGAGATGCTTCATCACACACGCGCCGTTCGCCGCGCGGTGAAGCGGGCCATCGTCGCCGCAGATATGCCGTGGGGCTCGTATCACCTCGGGCTCGACAACAGCGTCGCCAACGCCGTGCGTTTTGTGAAAGAAGCCGGTGCGCAGGCAGTGAAGATCGAGGGCGGAGCGAGCCGCGTTGAGCTGGTCGAGCGGCTTAGTTCGGCAGAAATTCCGGTCATCGGGCATCTGGGACTCACGCCGCAGTCGGTGCATCGCATGGGCGGATACAAAGTCCAGGGAAAAACCGCGGCTGCCATCAGTGAGCTTCTGCACGACGCGCACCTGCTCGAGTCAGCCGGCGCGGTGCTGCTGGTGCTTGAAGGCATGCCGCGTGAAGTGGCGGGCCGCATCACGGCGGAAGTGGGCATTCCGACCATCGGCATTGGAGCAGGACCGGACTGCGACGGGCAAATCCTGGTCTTCCACGACCTGGTGAACCTGAGCTTCTCGCGCCCCGCGAAATTCGTCCGCCAGTACGGCGACGCGGCGGCGCTGTTTCGCACCGCGATTGAGAGCTATCGCAACGACGTCGAGGCTCGGGCGTTTCCGGCCGACAGCGAGAGCTATCATTTGCCCAGAGAGACAGCGGCGGCTCTGGAAACTGCAGTGCTGCGCGCATAAGGCCTGACGCTTTCCGCGAATGATCATCGCCAGAACCATTGCCGAGGTGCGGGCAGCGGTCGCGAATTTGCGCCAGTGAAGGCCGCTGCGTCGGCCTCGTTCCCACGATGGGCGCGCTGCATGCGGGGCATCTGTCGCTGGTGCGCACAGCTAAAGCGAAATGCAGCGCTGTGGTCGTTTCGATCTTCGTTAACCCGACGCAGTTCGCGCCGGGCGAGGACTTCGAAAAGTACCCGCGAACCTTCGAAGCTGATTGCGCCGCGCTCGAAGCCGAAGGCGTCGACGTGCTCTTCGCGCCGGAAGCCGCGGAAATGTATCCGGAAGGCGCGACGACCTTCGTCGAAGTCGCGGAGATTTCGGATCGCCTCGATGGCCAGTCGCGGCCAGGACATTTTCGCGGCGTCGCGACGGTCGTGGCCAAGCTGTTCAACATCGTCCAGCCCGACCACGCCTTCTTCGGACAGAAGGACGCGGCGCAGGTTGCGGTGCTGCGCCGCATGGTGCGCGATCTGCATTTCAACCGTGGAGCTGGTGGTTTGCCCGACGATTCGCGAGCCGGATGGGCTGGCGATGAGCTCGCGCAATCGCTACCTTTCACCCGAACAAAGGCAGAGCGCGCTAGTGCTGAGCCGAGCCTTGCGCAGGGTCGAAGCGAAAATTGCCGCTGGCGTGATCGACGCGCAGCCACTGATTGACGCTGGGCTCGCCGTGCTGGCTGAGGAGCCGGAAATCCGCCTCGATTATTTCAGCATTGTCGACCCAGAGACGCTCAAAGATGTTCCCGATGTGAGCGCGGGAGCGCTGGTCGCGGTCGCGGCCTTTGTGGGACCAGCGCGCCTCATCGACAATGTGCTGATTCCCTAACGGCTGGAAGCAGGAGGCAGGAAGCTGGAAGCAGTCGATTGAGCCTTCTCGCAGCTACTGCGGTTTCTGGTCGGCGGCGGCGCCGGCCGCGGGCGGATGCTGGCGATGTTCAGGAGACGGCATGAAATGTGCCGGCATCGAGTGCCCACGATGGCACGTTCCGCAGGTGACATGCTTATCGGCGGGCATCGCATCCGGATCGTTCACCTGCGACATGAACTGTTCGTTGATGGTGTGGGTCATCGCAATCATGGTCCGCGCGATGCCTTTGTCGTCCTTCGCGTCGGAGGCAAAATCCAGCTTGTGCGTTTGTGGATTCACGGCATGGCAGAAGTTGCATTCCACGCCCAGCGCTCCGGCATAGGCGCGCATGGTTCTCATCAGTTCCTGGGGCGTAATGTCTTTCGGCAGCACCTTCAGGTTCGTCGGCTTGGGCAGCGGGCGACGTTGCCACGCAGGACTTTCCTGGGGCGCTGGACCGGCATCCTGGATCGCGCCGGCGCCGGAAGTGGGAGGCGTTTGGTTTTGGCCTGAGAGCGGCTGCACGACAAGGATGGCGGCGAAGACAACGGCTAAGAAAAACCTGCTCGGCATGCGGGATTTCCTGGGAAATGGGGATCGCAAAGTCTGCTCGAAAACCATGGTACACAAGCAAAAACAACAGACGGCGACCTGCGGTGCCGAGATGGCTGAGTTTTCATCCGGAGACAAACCGGTTGCCGGCGATGGTGAAGCGCAGCGGGCGATCGGCGGCTTTACGAATGCCGATGCGTGGCGAAGCGGCAATCTCGCCGGGATCAAATCCATCATCTTCGACGTGGAGTCCGGAGCGCGGGCTGGTGACGTCGATGCCGTTGTGGGTTTCGCGGTCGATGCCCAGCGCCTGACAGAGGCGTCCTGGACCGGAAGTCAGCAGGCGTGGATTGGCATCCGGTTGAAGGCCGCGCAGGCGGGCCATGGTTTCGAGGCCCTGGAGCGGCTCGAGCGCGCGCAGGAGCACGCCTCCAGGCTGACCGTCGGGCTCGCAGGAGAAGTTGAGGCAGAAATACATGCCATAGATGAAGTAGACGTAGGCAAAGCCGGGCGGCCCAAAGAGCACGGCGTTGCGCTCCGTTTTTCCCACGAAGGTGTGCGCGGCCGGATCGTCGAGGCCGAAGTATGCTTCTATCTCCACGATGCGCCCAGCCAGGCGCTGGGTTCTTTTGCCCGAAGCGGCCCGATAACGCCGCACCAGGACCTTGCCCAGCAGGCGCCGGGCGACCTGATCGGGCGGGTCGAGATAGAAGCTGCGGGGCAGGATCGGAGACGCCATCTATTTCGACGGCAGCCCCTTCAGAACGGCCAGCACCTCTTCGGCGTGGCCTTCGGGCTTCACCTTGGGGAATATCTTCAGCAGTTTCTGGTCCGGGCCGATCAGAAATGTCGTGCGCTCGATGCCCATGACGGTCTTGCCGTACATGTTCTTTTCTTTGAGAACGCCAAACTGATTGCAAACGGTTTCGTCTACATCAGCAAGGAGGGGATACGGCAGGTCATACTTCTCGCGGAATTTCTTCTGCGCAGCGACAGTGTCGCGGGAGATTCCCAGGACGACAGCGCCGGTCGACTGAAGCTTTTTGAACTGATCGCGAAAGCCGCAGGCCTCGATGGTGCAGCCGGGCGTGTCGGCTTTGGGATAAAAGAACAGGACCACCGGTTTGCCGGCAAAGTCCTTCAGGTGAACGGTTTTTCCGGAGTCATCCTGGAGCGCGAAATCGGCAACTTTGTCGTTGATTTCCATTTTTCCCTCTAAAGAGAACAGATGAGGCCGCCTTGCGGCGAGCTATTAAAATCATTCTGTAGCAGTGAGGATTATGTCACGGGTTCGCAGAGGATGTTTGGAGTGGGTTGCCGCGTCGGCCGTAGCCGCGGCCTGCGCGCTGCCCGCGTGCGCGCAGTATCCGGGTCACGTGGATGAGGGAAAACAGCAGACGGGCGTGCATCTGCGGGCGACCGCGGTTCTGGAATACACCGGCGACCTGAACAAGATCAAAGAGAGCCGGCTGGTGCCCATCGCCATCTGGGACGGAGCGCAGTATCAGCCGGGCGGGCTTTATCTGGCGCAGCCGGCGCCGCTGGCCGTGCTTTCCGGTACGCAGTACGAACTGGAAACGGCGGGCAAGCCGCAGGGAACCTTCAACGTACAGGACGCGGAAGATCTGGCCGGCCTCTGGATCGGAGTAGGCAAATATGAGGCGCCACCGCCGCCCAAACCGAAGGCTCCGCCAGCGAAGAGCAACCACACCTACGAAGTGAAGGACTACGATCCGGACAAGCCGCATTTCGCGCATCGGCCACCCAGCGAGCAGAGCAACTCGGGGTCGGGGACGACGGGACAGAATGCTCCTGCTGATCCTGACAAGCCGACGCTGCATGGGCGGCCCAGCGGAGACTCAGGATCTTCCGATTCGGGTTCCGCGAACACCGGCTCTTCGTCTTCCAATCAGGCCGATGTCGATCCGGATCGGCCGACGTTTCATCGGCGGTCGAACGCCGCGGCGCAAATGCCGAGTAATCAGCCTGCGATTGATCCGGAGCGGCCGCGGCTCGAATACAAGCAGCCCGACGACCAGGCGAAACCGGAGAAGTTGAGCGCGCTTTTTGGATTGCCGCCGGACATGATCCAGGTGGCGGGAGTGTCGGACACAAAGACAGAAGACACGTTTTCTTACAATTTCAGCTGGGCCAATCCCGATGATGAAGCAAAGATGACGTCGGCGCTGGAAGACATCGCGCAAAAGGCGATTGCTCCTCCGGCTGCGCCTGCTGCTGCTGCCAAAACGGCAGGCACAGCAGCCGCACGGCGCAAAACGCACGCGGCTGCGCCGGAGACGCCGCAACTCGCCGATGAAGACTTTCGCGCGTACAGCCTGAGCTTCGGCGGCGGGGCAACCATGGTGCTGACCGCGCAGTCAACGAGCAAGCCGGTGAAGTATGTGACCATCGTGGCGCAGCCGGACTTCTACGGGCAGCCGAAAGTCCTGCTGAAGCAGGTAACCAGCGACAACCAGCTGGATCTGATCCCGCGTTTGCGGCTGGTGGACGCGGTAGACACCGAAGGCAACGGCCGCGCCGACCTGATCTTCGAGCTGCGCGGCGAGACATATCGCCAGTTTGCCATTTACCGGATCGCGGGAGGCACGGCGACGCAGGCATTCGTGACGCAGCCGACAGCGAGCACAGCAAATTAGCGCCAGCTTCCGGCTTCCAGCTCTACAGGTGCGGCAGCTGGCTGGTGTCCCAGCCTCCGCCTAGCGCGCGAATAAGCTGCACACTGGCGACAAACTGGCGGGTAGCGATATCGGCCTGGGTACGCTGATTGGAGAGCTGCGTCGTTTGCGCGGTCAGCACCTCGAGATACGTGGTCACGCCGCCTTTGTAGCGGTTGGTGCTGATGTTCAGTGAGCGCTCTGCCGCCTGAACGGCGACAGCCTCCTGCACGGATTCCTGATCGAGGATGCGAATCGCAGCCAGGTTGTCTTCCACATCCTGAAAGGCGGCGAGCACAGTCTGGCGGTAGTTGGCCGTCTGCTGCTCGTAAGCGTCGCGCGCCTGCTGGGTGATGGCGTGGCGGCGGCCCGCGTCGAACAGCAGCTCGACCGCCGAAGCCCCGAGCGACCACGCCGCACTGGGACCCTGAATCCATGTCCCGGGATTGCCGCTGACAAAGCCGCCGGTGCCGCTGAGAGAGACGTTGGGGTAATACGCCGCGATGGCAATGCCGATTTGCGCGTTGGCCGCGTCTGTCTGGCGTTCGGCGGCCGCAATGTCCGGGCGCCGCTCCAGCAACTGCGAGGGCACACCGATGGGGATGGGCGGAATCTGCTGGCCCAGAGGCATCGCGGGCAGGCTGAAGGTCGAAGCGGGCGTGCCAGTCAGCGTCGCAATGGCGTGTTCGTATTGCGCGCGCGCAACACCGACGTCGATATCCTGGGCACGCGTGGTTTCGAGCTGGGTTTGCGCCTGGGCGACATCGGATTCCGTGGCCACGCCGCCCTTAAATCGTATCTGTGTCAGTTTCAGAAATTCTTCGTACGACTGGACGGTATTGTCGAGCAGCTGCTTCTGCGAGTCGAGGCCACGCATCTGGAAATAGTCGGCTGCCAGCTCCGCGCGCAGACTCAGTTCCACGTTGGCCAGCATGGCCGCGGAAGCCTGGGCATCAGCACGCGCCTGCTCGACGGTGCGGCGCACCTGGCCCCACAAGTCCGGCTCCCACTGCGCCTGACCGGCGATGGAGAAGGTGTTGTACTGGTATTTCGTCACACCGGGTACGGTGTTGGGCTGGTTGTTCGATTCGCGTGTCCTCTGGATCGACGGCCCGGCGGAAAGGGTTGGATAGTATTGCGAACGCGCGATCTGGACCTGTTCGCGCGCCGACTGGTATTGCTCGAAGGCCACGCGCAGCGTCTGATTCGAGACCGCGACCTTCGCCTCAAGCTCGTTCAGCTGCGGATCGTTGTAAAGCTCCCACCACGCTCCGCGCAGCACGCCGTCGCTCGGCTCTGCCTGTTTCCAGGAGCCGTTGGGAGGATTCGGCGGAGGTGCTGCGTTCTCTTTCCACGCCGGAGCCGTCGCCGCGTCCGGGCGATGGTAATTCGGGCCCACCGTGCAGCCGGCAAGCAGGAGCGCCGCAGCACATGCCGCCAGCACCGTTGGGCGAAACAGGATCACGAACCGCCCTCCGGACCTTGCGTGGGATGCTCTTCCTGCTGCGTTCCAGGAACACCTCCGTTGTTGGGCGTGACGATGCGTACTTTTTCGCCTTCGACGACTGAATCGGGCGGGTTCTGCACGACTTCATCGTCGGGGCTAAGTCCCTCGATCACCTGCACGACCCGACCGTCATCCTCGCCGATCGTTATGGGCACCAGTTTCGCAACGTCGCTGTCGCCATTGTGGACGACCGTGACGACACGCAGACCCTCCTGCCGGAACAAGAGAGTTGAAACAGGAAGAATCAGAGTCTGCCTGACAACGTTCAGCTGAAAGTGAACCTCGGTATAGGCGCCTGGAACCAGTGCGCCATCGGGGTTGGGCACATCCACTTCAACCAGCAGCGTGCGCGAATTCGGATCAATGGCGTGCGATGTCCGAACCACTTTTCCGTGGAATCGCCGGCCCGGATACTCCTCCAGCGTCAGGTCCGCCCTAGTCCCGGGCGTACAGGAAGGCGAATCGATCTGGGGCACGTTCACGTAGACGCGCATGACGTGCTCGTCGTCCATGTGAAACATCTCGCGGCCGCCAGTGCCGCCGGCGCCCGCATTGATCAGGGTTCCTATATCGACGTCGCGCGCAGTAACGGTGCCGTCGAACGGCGCATAAACCTTCTCGAAGCCGGTCAGTTCTTCAAGCCGCTGCACGTTGGCCTGCGCCGACTTGACCTGGGTGTTGGTCGAGGCTGCCTGGGTGACGAAATTCTCTGTGTCCTGTTTGGCCACTGCGTTCTGAGCGAGGAGGTCGGTGTAGCGGCTGGCCTGCGATTTGGCGTAGCTGGCGGTGGCCTCTGCGGTAGCCAGATCGGCCCTTGCCTGCGCCAGCTGCTGGTCGACTTCCGGACTGGCAATGGTTGCCAGCAGCTCACCCTTCTTCACATGGGCTCCAATGTCGAAGTACCACTTGTCCAGATATCCGTCGGTACGCGCGTAGATCGGCGAGTCAACGTATGCAAACAGGTTGCCGGGCAGGACAAGCTCCTGGGTGGGCGCACCGGTTTTGGGCTTGTCGACGATGACGTCGGCGAGAGCCAGCTGGTCGGTTCGATTCCTGAGCGCCTTCTCCGCGCGTAAACGCGGAATAATCCCCACCACAGCGAGAATGATGGCCACGATCACGACGCCAACGATGGCAATGACGGCTTTGCGTCCGGAGATGGGCGGACGATCATCTTCGTAGCCGTGATTTTCACCGCCGTGATGTTCCTGTTTCCGGTCGGACTGTTTGTTTTCGGTCATGGTTAGCTCCCGGTCACAAGCTGCCGGTGAGAATGCCTGCGTTCCTCACGCTCTTTGCGG
Source organism: uncultured Acidobacteriaceae bacterium (assembly GCA_963788905.1). Classification (GTDB taxonomy): domain Bacteria; phylum Acidobacteriota; class Terriglobia; order Terriglobales; family Acidobacteriaceae; genus Palsa-343. The sequence goes on along the minus strand of CAWBIO010000002.1, from coordinate 1,478,578 downwards.
CGGCGCTCCAGCCGCCCGTGCAGCATGCTGAAAATGGTTGGAACAAAGAACAGGGTGGAGACGGTTGCGAACAGGAGACCGCCAATGACGGCGCGGCCCAGCGGCGCGTTCTGCTCGCCGCCGGAACCGAGACCGAGCGACATGGGGATCATGCCGAGGATCATGGCGAGCGCGGTCATGAGCACAGGGCGAAAGCGCACAAAGCCGGCATTGAGCGCAGAAAGCGAGGCGTCACCCACGGTTACTTCGAGCTGCTCACGGGCAAACGTGATCACCAGGATCGAGTTCGATGTTGCCACACCCATGCACATGATGGCTCCGGTGAGCGCGGGGACGCTGAGGCGTGTGTGAGTCAGGAACAGAATCCACACGATGCCGGAGATGGCCGCGGGCAGCGCGCACACGATGATGAAGGGATCGAGCCACGACTGAAAATTGACGACGATGAGCAAATAGACAAGCAGGATGGAGAAGACAAGGCCGCCAAGCAGGCCCTCAAACGATGTGCGCATGGTTTGTACCTGGCCACGAACCACAATCCTGGAGGTGCCGGGCAGATGCTGCCTCTCCTGATCGACGATTCTCTGGACGCCCTTGCTCACACTGGCCAGGTCGGTACCAACAACGTTGCCATAAATATCGATGACCGGAGTGATGTTGTAGTGGGTGACCGTGGCGGGCTCCTGGCCGGGATTGACCGAAGCGACATTGCCCAGGATCTGGACGGGCTGGCCGCCAACCGGCCCCAGAGAGCCAGGCCAACCGGCGCCCAGCGAAGGACTATTCGACGGAGTAGCTCCGGAAGCGCCGACCGCTGCACTGCTGCCCGCAGTGACCGAGATATTCTTCAGATCCTGCATGGTATCGAGGTTGTATTGCGGCGACTGAACCGCGATGCTGTATTCCACGCCGTTCTGGGGGTCGAGATAGTAAGACGGCGAGGTTTGAAAGCTGCCGCTGGTTGCCACCAGCAGGCTTTGCGCTACGTCGCGCTGGGCCAGGCCAGTGCTTTGCGCCATGGTGCGGTTCACGTTTACGCGGAGTTGCGGATCGTCAAAGGGCTGCTGGATACGGAGATCGGCCGTGCCCGGAACGAACTTGATCTCGTTGAGAAGGCGTTCGGCAAATTCGCGGTTGCCGGCCTGGTTCGGGCCCACGATCTGGATGTCGATGGGCGCCGGCAGACCGAAGTTGAGAATCTGCGTCACCATGTCGACGGGCAGCGTATAGAACTCGGTTCCTGGGAAGCGCTGGGGCAGGATTTCCCTGAGGCGCGCGACGTAATCCTCGGTGGGATGGTGCTTTTCGGCAAGCGATACCTGGATATCGGCATCGCCCGGACCCACGGGCGCGGAGTTTGAATAAGACAAATTGATGGAGGAGTAGGGCAGCCCGATGTTGTCGATAATCGTGACCAGCTCACTCTTCGGAATCTCCTGGCGGATCGTATTGTCGATTCGATCGCAGAGCGCAGCCGTATCCTCAATGCGCGTGCCGGTGCGCGTTCGGATGTGGAGCTTGAACTGGCCGCTGTCCACCGTCGGGAAAAAGTCCTGGCCAAGAAACGGATAAAGCAAAGCCGCCGAGCCCATGCTCAGAACGAAAAACAGCACGATGAAGACCGCGGCGTGATCGATGCACAGCTCGAGAATGCGGCGATACCCTTTGCGGATCTTCTCAAAACGGCTTTCAAAGGCAAGCTGAAAACGAGTGAATGGGTTGCGGCTCTGCCGCTTCTGTTCTCCTTCCTGGGGATCGTGCTCGCGCAGCAAATATTTCGCCATTGTCGGAATGACTGTGCGCGAGAGCAGGTAGGAGGCGAGCATCGCGAAACAGACGGCTTCGGCCAGGGGCACAAACAGATATTTCGCGACCCCGCTCAAAAAGAACATGGGCACGAACACGATGCAGATGGAAATGGTAGCCACCAGAGCGGGGACGGCGATCTGCGCGGCGCCGTCGAGGATGGCCTGCTCGATGGCTTTGCCCTGTTCAAGGTTGCGATTGATGTTTTCAATCTCAACCGTAGCGTCGTCCACGAGGATGCCGACGGCCAATGCGAGACCGCCGAGGGTCATGATGTTGATGGTTTCGCCCGAGCGCGCTGAGGGTGAGGAGCGAAGTGAGAATCGAAAGTGGAATAGAAACCGCGATGATGATGGTGCTGCGCATGCTGCCGAGAAAAATCAGAATCATGACCGCTGTAAGGCAGGCGGCGATGATGGCCTCGTGCACCACGCCGTCAATAGAGGCGCGAACGAAGATGGACTGATCGGCCAGAGGCGTGATCTTCATCTGCGGAGGCAGCTGGGGCTTGAGGCTGTCGGACTTGGAGAGAATGCCTTTGACGATGTTGAGCGTGGAGGCATTGCCGGTCTTGATGACGGAGAGCAGTGCGGCACGCTGGCCGTCGACGCGCACGATGTTGGTCTGCGGCGGGAACCCGTTGCGGACGTGGGCGACGTCGTGGATGTAAACCATAGCGCCATTAACCTGGCGGATGGGAAGATTGTTGAGCTCCTCGATGCTGGTGGGCGCGCTGTTGGTCTCAAGCTGATATTCAAGCGGACCGATCTTGATGGTTCCTGAAGGAAGGATCAGGTTCTGCGCAGCAATGGTGTTGACCACGTCGGCCGGCGAGAGGCCTTTGGACTGCAGCGCGGGCAGGTTGAGATCGACCTGCACCTGACGCTGCTTGCCACCGTAGGGGTAAGGAATGCCAGCCCCGGGAACGGTGACCAGCTGGGTGCGGATGAAGTTGAGGCCGTAGTCGTTCAGCTGCATTTCAGACAAACCCTGGCCGGAGAGGCCCAGCTGAATGATGGGCACGCTGGAGGCGTTGTACTGGATGACCAGCGGCGGTGTGGTGCCGGGCGGGAGCTGGCGGAGCTGCGTTTGCGCGATGGCGGTGACCTGCGCGACAGCATTAGCAATGTTGACGCCGGGCTGGAAATAGATTTTCTGGACGGCGATGCCATTCAGTGAATTCGACTCAGTGTGCTCGATGTCGTTGACTGTGGTGGTGAGCGAACGTTCGCTGAGCGTGACAATGCGGCTGGCCATCTGCTGCGGTGAAAAGCCCTGGTAATTCCAGAGCATGGTCACAACCGGAATGTTGATGGTGGGAAAAATGTCCACCGGCATGCGGATGATGGCCAGAGGGCCCAGCACCATGAGGAGCAGCGCGACCACGGCGAAGGTATAGGGCCGTCGCAGCGCGAGGCGGACTATCCACATATCGTTTCAGCGTCTCCTCCGGCCCACGCATTCCATGGCGGCCGGGATGCTCCACACCAGGGGAGGAAAAGAAGCGTCAGTTGTGACGAAATTGGGACACAAATCCCGCTGACAACAGTATCCATCCTCTGTCCATATGGAGGGAATCTCGAACGAGAATAAGGCTCTACGCCTTTGAAGACGATCTAACCTGGAAAAAAGACCTCGGCAGCGTCATTCTGTGCCTGTCTTATAGATGTATCGGAGCAGTACCCGATGCAGTTTCCGCGCGAAAACACTGGCTGCGGTTACATATTCATCTTTTTGAAAAGTCTGCGAGGGATGCTGCGGACCATGAGCATGATCAGGCCCCAGAAGGCGGGCGCGTAAACCACGTCCTTGCGTTTTTCGATGGCCCGGACGATAACCTTGCCGACCTGGGCCGGCTGGGCGAACAGAGCATTCTTCGGCAAATGCGCCGTCATGGGGGTGGCAACAAAGCCGGGCTTGATGGTCAGCACCTGAACGCCGGCACGATCAATCCGATTGCGGACGCCGTCGAGAAAGATGTTGAGACCGCCCTTGGATGCGCCATAAACGTAATTGCTTTTGCGACCGCGATCGCCAGCCACCGACGAAATGACCGCGATGGTGCCACGACGCTCCGCTTCGAAGTAGTTGGCCAGCCAGGTGACCAGCGAGATGGCCGAGAGGAAGTTGGTGTGCAGAATTGCTTCGGCGACAGAGTAGTCTTTCTCGGCCTCGGCCTGATCGCCGAGAACGCCGTGCGCGAGGAGAGCGATGTCGAGTCCGCCCAGCGCTGTGACCGCCTGGGCCAGCATCGCAGGATGCGCCGCGGTGTCATCGAGGTCGGCTGCAAATGTGGTCGCGCTGCTGGCGCCTCGGGTCATCAGGTCGCTTGCAACCGCGGCCAGTTTTTCCTTGTTGCGGCCAACCAGAAAGAAGCTCGACCCTTGCTCGGCCAGCAGACGGAGCGCGGCCTGTGCAATCGCCGATGTCGCGCCGAGCGCGAGCACGCGCCGGGGAGCGGTTTGCCGATCCGCCTCGCGATCAGCCAACGAGCGGCCTCCGCCCGGTCACGCGCTGCCAGAACGCCGAGTCGAAGCCGGGATCGACGTAGCGGGCAAACTCCTGCCACTGGGGGTAAAACGCCTGGAACTGCTCCGGGGTCATGCGCGCGTCCTTGGCCGAATACATGCGCCCGCCGTGTTCGAGGGTGATGCGCGCCAGCCGGTCGACTAGCTCGAAGCTGACGCCGCGGCGGATGGGAAAATCCAGAGCCAGCATGGGCCCGGGGCTGGGAAACGACATCATGCCGACCGAAGGCACGTCGCCGAAGAACTTGATCACCGCCAGGAACGAGGCGAGACCTGACTTTGTGATCGCTCTCAGGATCTCCAGCATGCCTTCCCGCCCACTCTCGTGGGGCAGAACATTCTGGAACTGCAGCAGGCCGGCCTTGCCGTAAATCCGGTTCCATTGCAGCACCGCGTCCAGTGGATAGAAAAACCCTTCGTAGTCCACCGGACCGGCTTTCTGCTTTCCGACCTGCTTGTGGAAGTAGAGCGAGTTGAACGCCGCCATCGAGAAGCGATTCAGGGCGAACTCCGGCAGATCGAAAGGAAGCGTCAGTTTGGCCTCTTTGCTTCGCGTCAGCGGGCCGGGTGTTTCGCTGTGATCGCCCTGCATGAAGATGCCGCGCGCGAAGTTGCGCCCCGTGGAAATGCAGTCGATCCACGCTACTGTGTACTCGCTGCTTGCTGCCTGCGACAGAGCAAAGAACTCATCGATGCCATGGAACTTCTCGCCGCGATATTCGATCTTGCGTGAAACGATGGGGCGCAGATGAATCTCCGCCCAGGTGATGAGACCCGTCAGCCCCATGCCGCCAATGGTCGCGGCAAACCAGTCAGGATTATCGATGGGACTGCACACAAAGCGCGTTCCGTCCGATCGAACCAGTTCGAAGCGAGCCACGTGGCGGCCGAAGGTGCCGGCAACGTGGTGGTTCTTGCCGTGAATGTCGTTGGCAATTGCGCCGCCCACGGTTACATATTTCGTTCCCGGAGTTACCGGCAGAAAGAACCCGCGCGGAACCGCAAAATCCAGGATTTGCTGCAACGTGACTCCGGCCTCGCAGCGCAGCATCCCGGTTGCCGGATCGAAATGGAGCAGCCGATCCATCCCCGAGGTCTCGAGCAAAGTGCCGTTTTCGAGCAGGCAGACGTCGCCGTAACTGCGGCCCAGCCCGACCGGCAATTGCTGCGTGGCGGGCGCCTCGGGCAGTGGAAAATCGCCGGTCCAATGGAGGGGAACTACCTTGCCCGCGAGCTTCGGATAACGTCCCCACGATTCGAAACTCGGCGCCTGGTCCGACGGACTGCTGGAATGATTCATGAATCAGCCGCTCTCTCCGCTTACACAGCTGCAAACGCCGCAATCACTGCGACGGCCGCGCCCGTCAGCAGGCTTACGCGATCGGTTACGGCGAAAATGACAGGATCCTCGTCCAGCTGGCCCCGCGATGCGAGCAGCCACACTCGGCTCAGCCAGTAGATCATCAGCGGTGTGATCAGCCAAAGCCGGTTTCCGTGCCGATACAAGCTGGAGACATCGTGCGCGCCGATATAGAAAGAGAAAACCACGACAGCGGCGTAGGCACTCGCCGTCCCGAAACTGCGCAATTGCTCGATATCGCCGAGCATGTAGCCGCGCCCGTTCGAAAGGGCCTGTCCTCGCGCCCGCGCATTCTCGAGCTCGCTGAAGCGCTTCACCATCGCCAGACTCAGAAACAGAAAAACGGAAAACGCCGCCAGCCAAGGCGAAATCCCGACTCGTGTAGCCGCCGCTCCGGCAAGCATACGCACCGTGTACAGTCCCGAAAGCAAAATTACATCCACCAGAACAACCCGCTTCAGTACCAGCGAATAGGTCAGGGTCGTCGTCAGATAAAGAAAAAGCCACAGAAGAAAGCCTGTGGGCAGGAGGGCAACCGCGATCGTGATGGACCCGGCAAGAAATGCTGCGCTGATGGCCAAACCCGTCGCCACGGAAAGGTCTCCGGCGGCAAACGGCCGCCTCCGCTTGCGCGGATGCCGCCGGTCCGATTCGATGTCGAGCAGATCGTTGGCGATATAGGTCGCGGAGGCGCAAAGGCTGAAACTCACAAAAGCAATGGCTGCATCCGCAAACACGCCTGCATAGAACGCATGCGCCAGCACCATGGGAACAAAGATCAGCACGTTCTTCGCCCATTGGTGGAGACGAATCGCTTTGAGAATCGCCTTGCCGCGCGCGGCCCGATCCTGAAATTCGCGCTCGACCTTTACGCCCCGCGAACGCAGGCGGGCGCGAAGAACCGGCGCCGGGTTCGCGATCATGGCTGCTCCCGCATGCTCGAGCAGCGGCAAATCAGGCCCCGCGTTGCCCACGTAATCGTAGCCCTCGTCGCCGAAGGTCCGGCGCACGCCTTCCAGCTTGTTGCCCGCCGTGAGGTTGGTTCGCCCATCACTGGCCAGCACACCGTCAAACAAACCGACGTGATCCGCGATCCGCGTCGCCAGCTGCTGATCGGCCCCAGTGGCAAGATAGAGCCGGCGCCCTTCGGCTCGCTCCACCTCGAGGTATTCCACGAGCGAGCGGTTGTAAGGCAGGTGCCGAACATCCAGCGAAACGCGCGCGCCCACCTCTTCTTTCACCGCGGCCTTGCCGCGAAGAAGCCAGATGGGTACCTGCAGGGCAGCCAGAGGCCGGCTGCGCAACAGCAGCAGCAGAGAATCCATCAGCGTGTCGCTCTTGACCAGGGTACCGTCCAGGTCGACACACAGCGGCCGCCGGGACACCTCCGGCGCCAACTGCTCGAGCGACGACTGGTTCAAGGAATTCTCTCCCATGTTCCTGCTGTGAAACCTGAGCGAACTGAGCCAGCGATGAAAACAAACGCGGCCCGTCACACTCGATCGGACGAGAGTAAAGGAATTCAGCGCAAGTATAGCATCGGAAGTTTCGTGAGCCGCGCCCCAAAGCCGGCGCCAGCATGGCGGCCGATCGCAAATCGAATCAGTTCAGGTACTGGCTTTCGAAATCAGTGCGCCACAGAATTTTCAAGGTCCGGCTGCGGCGACTCTGCAGGCTTGTCCACCCGCCGCTCCGGGAAGTACGCATTGAGGATGTATTGTTCGAGCATGCGCTGCGTGTTGAAGAACGACCCGTTCAGTGCAATGGTGGAACGCATAATGCGTCGCCATTGGCCCGTATCTTTGTAGTAGAGCGGCAGGATCAGCTTCTCAAGATGCTCGTAGAGCGATCGCGCTTCTCCGGGCTCGTCGTCGTGGTCGTCGATCGCCCAACCCGTGACCCCTTCGATCCATCCCTCGATCCACCATCCATCCAGGATGCTGAGGCTGGGCACACCATTCAGGGCCGCCTTCATGCCGCTGGTTCCCGAAGCTTCATACGGGCGGCGCGGTGTATTGAGCCACAGGTCCACACCACCGGTCAGCAGCGCGCCCAGCTTCCACTCGTAGTTCTCGAGATACACAACTTTGAGCGCTGTCTCCCGAAACTCATGGGCCAGCTCAATCACTCGCCGGATTTTCGCCTTACCTGGCTCATCGGCCGGGTGTGCCTTGCCCGCGTACACCACCTGCATGCCGCCGAACTTCTCGGCAATCTTCACCAGCCCCTCAGGATCCGTGAACAGCAGGTCGGCCCGCTTGTACGTGGCGGCGCGCCGCGCAAAACCCAGAGTGAAGATCTCCTGGCGCATCTCGACGCCGCTTGCTGCCTTCACATAATCGATGAGCGCCTGCTTCGAAGCTGCGTGCGCCTCGACAATTTCATTCTCCGGAATATCGATGGCGTAGCGCAGAGTCACGTTGTCCTGGCGCCAGCGTGGCAAATGGCGGTCAAAAATGGCGCGAACCGAAGGTGCGGTCCACGTCCCCGCGTGCACGCCGTTGGTGATGGCGTCGATCGTGTAGTCCGGAAACATCTGCCGGGAAACCTTGCCGTGCTGCATGGCAACGCCGTTCACAAAGCGCGAAAAGCGAAGCGCCACGTAGGTCATGTTGAGCAGGCCGTCGTGGAAACAGCCGAAGCGCTCCAGCAAGCCGGCGCGTTCCGCGCCCAGGATGCGGTAAGCCTGCTCGCCGGAGAAGCGATCGTGGCCGGCGGGCACCGGCGTGTGCGTGGTAAACACGCAGTGGCGGCGAACCGCCTCCACGTTGCGCTCCGTGGCCGCCTGCAGACCAGCGCCATGGAGTTCCTGTTCCAGAACGGGTAGCGTCAGCAGCGCCGCATGACCTTCGTTCATGTGGTACACCGCCGGCTGATATTCGAGCGCCTGCAGCAGCAACGCTCCGCCGATCCCGAGGATGCCTTCCTGGCGCAGGCGATAATCCGCATCGCCGCCGTACAGATGGTCGGTCAGCGTGCGGTCTCTGGGATCGTTCTGCTCCAGATCCGTATCGAGGAAATAGATGGGGATGATATGCCCGGTGATTCCCTCAAGGTCGTACCGCCAGGCGCGAACCGCGATTGGCCGGCTCTCCAGCGTGACGGTGACGATGGGTTCCTCGGCGGCGAGCATCGCTGCCGGATCCCATAGCTGAGGCTCTTCGCTCTGTACGCCGGTGGCGTCAAGATGCTGCCGGAAATAGCCTTTTCGATGCGCCAGGGTGACCGCGGCCAAAGGCAGCCCCATGTCGGCCGCCGCGCGCAGCGTGTCGCCGGCGAGCACCCCCAGGCCCCCGCTGTAGGTCGGGAATTCCGGAACTACAGCGATCTCCATGGAGAAGTAGGCGACCACGCCGCCTTCGCCTGTTTCCGCCGGGGAAAAGTACTGGGAACGACTAATAAATCGCATCGCTAAAACGATTTCTCCGGCCCTGTCCGAGCGACCCACTCTTCAGGATAACAAGCTCTTCGCCGGCCTTCGAGTCTCTCTTCAGAACCCTGTGATTGTTACATCGGCTCAGACCAGCGGGTATGGCCCGTCTGTGGAATACTGGCTCACCTCGAAGGCATCTTCCCACTACGCGGGACGCTCATCTGCCGAGGGCCCGTAGATCGCCGGAACCTTGCTTCCCATCGGCCGCAAATAGGTCGTGAGCTGCCCGCGGTGGTGGATCGCGTCGAAATGGATCATCCACAGAAACCTCTCCACCGGCTGTTCCGACACCATCTGCCCCTCGTAATAAAATTTCGCGGTCCGATTCCACCCCTCATCGTCCATCGCCTCCACAGCCTCAATCAGTTCGTTCGACGATTTCTCGAAAAGCGCGATCATCTCCGGCAACGGCGGAGCAGGCTCGGTCTTCCACTCAGCGCGATTCTCCCGAACCACATCCAGGCAGGAGCTTAATTCCCCTGTCAGCGTCCACGTCAGCTGCTCGGCAGAGGGCGAGCGCTCGTGCGGCTTGTAGTGCATCTGCTCGGCCGGCAAAGCCCTCAGCACCTTCAGGAATACCGGAAGCTCCGCCTTCCGGCGCTCAAGATAGAACTCACGAACCGTCATCGTTACCCTCCCTCACACCGCGTGGGCCGCAGCCGAAGCATGGCAGCGGTAGATCTCAGCGTCGATCCCCGTTCGTTGGCGATACTCTTCACGCAAACGCGCGGCGAATTCCTCCGCCCTCTCGGCGTGCACCAGATTAACAGTGCAGCCCCCGAACCCGCCTCCGGTCAGCCGCGCCCCGATCAGCCCGCGAATTCCCTGAGCCGCTTCAACCATCGCGTCTGCTTCCTCGCAGCTGGCCTCAAAGTCGTCGCGGTAGCTGGCGTGCGCGGCCGCCATCAGATCGCCGACCTTCTTCAGATTTCCCGCGGCAAGGGCATCGGCAGCCGCTACCGTGCGCAGATTTTCTGTGATGATGTGCCGGCAGCGGCGCAGCACGTTCTCCGGCATTTCCTTTCCCCACCGGTCCAGGTCCTGCGTGGTCGCATCGCGAAGCAGCTTGATTTCCGCGCGGTGGCTGCGCAGAATTTCCGTTCCTTCCTCCACTTCGCTGCGGCGAATGCCGTATTCTCCGCCGGCATGGGCGTGCTTCACCATCGTGTTGGCGATCACCAGACTCACATTCGATGGAATGGGGGCAAGGCGGTACTCCAGCGACCGGCAATCCAGCAAAAGTGCGTTGTTGTCTGCGCCATTGCAGGCGATGAACTGATCCATGATGCCGCAGTTTGCACCCACATAAGTGTTCTCGGCCCGCTGGCAGAGTTTGGCGATCTCTTCGCGAGCCGGATTTGCACCCACGAGGCTCAGTGCTGCCAGCGCCGTTGCCACCTCGATCGAAGCCGACGAACTCAGCCCTGCGCCCAGCGGCACATCTCCCGCGACACTCAGACTGAAGGGCGGTACTGCAAACCCGGCCTCGCGCAGGATCTTCACGACTCCCAGCGGATAGCCTGACCAGTGCCCGCCGCCGTTCTTTGGCAGCCCCTCGAGCTGGTGGCTGACCTGCTCGTGAAAATTCTCAGACCAGATCACAACCCGGCCATCGTTCCGCGGGCTGATCGCCGCCAGCGTGCCGAAATCAATCGCCGCGGGCATCACGAATCCACCCGCATAATCGGTGTGCTCGCCGATCAGGTTTACGCGACCCGGCGCCAGAAATACCGCAGGCTCCGCTCCGAACCTTTCATGGTGTTTTTTTCTGATACCGCTTACATCGAGCATGCGGACCTCTCTTACCCCGGAAGAAACCGGACCGGAAACCTCAAAAAGTCAAATCACCGTAAAGATAGATGCGCAGGACGCCGGCGCGCCCGCAAAAGGCTGGATCGCGAACCAGTCGATGTCCTCATAATGCCTCACCCAGCCGGGCCGCGATTTCCTCCACCCAGGTCAGATGCTCGGGCTTCATCAGCACCGAGCGGAGACAGGTGACGGTTTCCTCTTGTCCGGCGCCGCTCCACCCTGCCCCAGGAAAAAACCGCACCGGCAGATGCGCCAGCGCCAGGTGCAGGTCTCTCTTCGCGGCCTTATCGAACACCTCCTGTGCCCGCCGCGAAGAATCGGCAATCGCCGGCGCCCGCACCGCCCACACTACGATGTCCAGCTCCGGTACCGGCCCGGGAACAAAGCGCTCTTCTGTCGCGATCGCCGCGTACAACCTCCGCGCGGCTTCCCTGCCTTTTTCCAGCCCCCGAGCAAACTCTCCTCCAGGAATCAACGGCAGCAGCCGCTGCGTCGCCCACAGTGCTACCGCCGACGCTCCTGCCCGTGAGCACTCGAGACTGATCTCGCCCAGGTGGAGCTCGCTCGAGGTGAAGTACGTGTACGGCGAATCGTGCTTGTACCAGCGGCCCATCGCCGGATCGCGAAACAGCACACACCCGCAACCATACGGCTGCAGCCCATGCTTGTGCGGGTCCACCACGATCGAGTCCGCGTCGCCGATCCGCTCGAAGGCCCGCCGTGCGTCTTCGTCGAGATTCGCGGCCAGCCGGAAATACCCTCCATAGGCCGCATCCACGTGCAGCCGGAACCCATACTTCGCCTTGAGCGCCAGAATCCCATCCAGCGGATCGACTGCGCCCACCGCTGTCGTGCCCAGCGTCGCAACCACGGTTCCCACATCGCCCGCCGTCAGAGCCCTCTCCAGCGCTCCCAGATCCATCCGCCCGCGGTCATCCGTCGCAATGGAACCAAACGGCAACTGCAGCACCGAACTGATGCGGCTGTGCGTGTAGTGCGCCTGTTCCGACGCCACGACTTTCTTACCCGGCGCCATTTGCCCGGCGACCCACAGCGCTTCGAGGTTCGCAAATGTCCCGCCGCTGGTCAGGTGGCCCAGAAATTCCTTCCATCCGAACATCGCGGCAATCTCACGCACTGCCTCCACTTCCATGCGCGAGCTGGCCCGGCCGCCATCGAGCGCGTGGTTGTTCGGATTCAGTTTCATCGCCAGCGCATACGCCGCTCGCGCCACCGGATGCGGCGGCTTCAGCATCTGCCCGGCATACAGCGGATGGAAATAGGGGTAGTTGTCGCCCAGCCGCTCGGCCGCCTCTGCCAGCACCGCGGCCATTCGTTCCTGTCCCGGTGCCTCAGACCGGTACTCCGGCAGTCGGGCAAATTCCCGCTCCAGCCGCTCCAGCGCCTCAGCCAGCAGTTCCGTATCGTGTGTCGCGCCCTGAATCATAGAATCCACCAGCATACTCGGAGTGCCATCGATGGCCTCAGGGGCCGGGTGCTTTTTGTTGCCATGAAACGCCTCAACCATGTTCCAATCATTTGCACCCGGGCCCCCACCGAAATCCCAGCCTCCGTAAGGAAACAATGAACTGGTCCCGCATCCTGCTCGCCTCTCTGGGCGGTTTCGTCATCTACTTCGTTTTCGGCGGTATCCTCAGCGCGCCACCCGCCATGCGCAGCGAGTTCCTCAAATACCCGCAGGTCTACCGTCCGCTCGCGAACATGAAGGCCGTTATGCCCGCCGGGATGCTCGCCATGTTCGCGTCGATCGTTGTGCTTGCCGTGATCTATGCCTGGATCAATCCAGCGGGCTCCGGGCTAATCGCGGGCCTGCGATTTGGCGCGCTCATCGGCGTATTCGCCATCGGCGCCTTCGTCTTCCACAACTACGTCAATCTCAACATCGGTCTTCGCCTTACCCTGATCCAGGCCGTCGTCTACTTCATTGAGTGGGTTGCTGTCGGCGTCACCATCGGTCTCATCTACAAACCACGGCCTTAGCTGCGGTCCGGGCAATAAACGATGAACCTCCGCCTCCTGCGCTTTCCACCGTTAACACAATTTTCACGATCCTTTTCCCGCGACGGTGTTCTAACCGCCAGAACGTTGAAGAAAGAAGCAAAACTAAAGAAAAAGGAGGCACCCCATGAAAGCACGGACGCGGTTCACGATGCGGTTTCTGGTTGTTGTGGCGATGTTGCCCCTTACCTCTGGCATAGCGAATGCCCAGAGCTTCGGAAGCATCCTCGGTCAGCAGGCAAAATCTCTGGTGCAGCAGGCCCAGGGTGCAGCTTCCGGCGTCGGCACCATCGATGTCACCCACCCCACCCAGATCGTGACCCAGGTGGTAGGCAACGCGCAGCAGGCGGGCACGCAGGTCGTCGGGCAGGCCGAGCAGACTGGCCTGGGCGATGCGCAGGGCATCCTCGGCGCGGTACAGGGCAAGCTGAGCCAGCTCCAGTCCCAAATCCCTCAGAACTAAACCGAAATCCCCGGCACGAGGTGGTGAAAAGCTGCGGAGCAATCCGCAGCTTTCGTGTTTTTCGAGGATTTGTAAAAATTCGCTAGGTCCTTATGACCCGCTCAATGTCCAATTCTGGCGGATCGGTACTGGGGTCAGAGGTGATTTTGAAGTACTCGAAGAATCCGTTGCGCTCCAGAAGTCCGGCCAGGGGCAAGTTGCGACTGAACGATGCCTCGATCTGGAACATGTCAGCGCCAACGTAGAGGAGGACGGGATGAACCCACACGTCGCTGGTGGCTCCGCTGATTCCAGTACGAACCTCGCGTCTTCCAGTATCCAATCTGATTCCAATGGACTGAGCGATTGATGCGTGGAACATGCAATCGGCAGACCCCGAATCGACCATCGCCTCGAAAAAGCGACTCCGCTGCGCGTGCCTCTTCCCGATAGCGACGCGAATCAGAGGGTAAAGAATGCTCGGGTTCCTGCCGGTCGCCGGCCTGTACGGAACACGCATTAGACGGCGAGCGGCGCTTCGCTCGGCGGAATGAGAAGAATGACGGAGCTCTCATCACCCATCTTCTCAAGCTCATCGGCGACTTGTTGATAGGTCGTTCCCTGCGCGACGATCTTCGTTTCGTCGTCCGACAAGGCTACCCACGTGTTCAAGCCAGCCCTGGAGAGCGCCGCTATCCGAGCGTTGATCTGTGCCTTCTCAGCCACGCGGTCCACCGTGCAGTCTTAGATGCTTGACGTTACAGGAAGGAATTGGGGTGGTCAACGTGGCGATCGTGCTGGTGGTCGCCCTGCTTACTTCATGATGGAAACCGCGACCTTTCTCGTCTCTGGACGTTCAACTAAGTAGACAGATGGAGACAGGAAGCACGAGGTACCACGATGAAAAACACAATGAAAGCCGCAATGGTTCTCCTGGCCTTGTTTCCTTTGGCCGCCAGCAGAGCGGCGTATGCACAGGACGAAGCCGCCGCCCAGGCTCAAATCGCCGCTGAACAAGCTCAAATGCAGGCCCAGCAGATGATGAATGACGCCGACATCACCTCCCAGCAGGCGCAGATCAACATAGACCAGGCGACCACGGACCCCGACGACGCCATGGCCGCAATGCAGATCCAGATGGAGCAGGCACAGCTCGATGCCCAGCAGGCCATGGAGCAAACCGAGCTGGCCAATCAGCAGGCCCAGATCGACGCCCAGCAGGCCATGCTCGCGGCCCAGACTCCCAACTAAGTTCCGAACCTCTGCGCGACCCCGCACCCACGCAACCCCACACCCACGCGCGACCCCCCCCTCCCCAGGGGGTCTTTTCCTCTGGCCGCGCGTCTACCAGGACGTGGGAGGTGCACCATGCCAGGCTCCCGTCTTTCTCTCTGCGCCGTTCTCTCGGCCTCGATTCTCTTCGCAGCCGTCTCTGCCAGAGCCCAGGACCCTGGCACGCAGGCCGCGATGCAGGCCAACCAGATCGCCATCCAGCAGACCATGCAGGCTGCACAGCAAGCCACGCAGCAAGCCATTCAGGACAACCTGGCCGCCAGCCAGCTCGCGCAGCAACAAAGCCTGGCTGCCCTGCAAAACGCCCAGATGAACGCCTCGCGCTGCTGCGACTTCCCCGCCGCCTGGACGCCTCGGTTCTCGCGCAAAGGCGGCACCTTTAAGACAGCCATTGATGTGCGGCTGACAGACACTACGCCAGGCGCCGTCATCTACTTCACCACCGATGGCTGGACGCCAACCTCCGCCTCGACCCAGTACACCGCGCCGATTCCGATCACATCCACCACTCTTTTGCAGGCGATCGCCGTTGCTCCCCACCGGCCGCCCAGCCGGGTCGCCGCGGCAGCCTACATCTTGCCCGGCGCCCCGCAGGCGCAACCAGCAGCCGTCAACTTGCCAGCCCTGCCGGCTGGTCCAAATCATCTGATTTTGGGCCTCGATGCGCCCGTGCCGCTGCTCGTGGCGGCACCCGTTGATTCGGCAACTGCCCTCCTCGGCGATCCGATCTCCTTCACCCTGGCTGAGGACCTCAAGGCCGGCGACCAGGTCGTCGCCCCCAGAGGCACGCCCGCCGTCGGCACAGTCATCGGCGTGGACCATCCACTCCACGGCGGCGTGCCGGGCCATATCGTTTTTGAGGTGAATGCCCTGCTCCTGAATGGCCAGCGCATCCCGCTCTTTGGTTCTGAAACCATGGCTGGTAAAGATGCGACCCACAAAGCCACCGCGATGGTGTTCATTCCCTTCGTTGGCGTCACAGCTGTGCTGGTGCGCGGCGATGAGGCCCGTATCCTGCCGGGCGCGACCGTCACCGCCACTATGGCCGCCGGAACCGTCTTAACCAACCCCCAGGTCTCGGCCAACTAACGCCGCCCGAGGCCCTGGCCGGCCCGAAAAAGCCGCGCCAGGTATCGAATCTGTTACAATGGATTAGCGTTAGAACCGAACCGGGCAAGCGCAGTCTTTCGCCCTCGCCCAACAAAGCAGGATTTGCAGGTCTGCCAGTTTCGCTCCGATTCACTCCAGCGCAATTCAATCTCAGGAAATCGCAACAAATATGGAACAAGGTACTGTGAAGTGGTTTAACGACGCGAAGGGCTACGGCTTTATCTCGCGCCAGAACGGCGAGGATGTCTTCGTGCACTACTCTGCCATTTCCGCAAATGGCTTTAAGAGTCTGCAGGAAGGTCAGGCCGTGCAATTCAACGTCGTCAAGGGGCCCAAGGGCTGGCAGGCAGCTGACGTGCAGCCTCTGTAAGACGCAAACATTTTAGGAAAGTCAACAATGGCAAAGGGCAGGCTTCGGCCTGCCTTTTGCCTTTCCCAGCAGCCGCAGCCAGCATTCAGCCTCCAAGCCGGCTCCCAGCCGCAGGCCTCCATCCGCCGTAACCTGTAACCTGCAACCTATTTTTACTGGCTACCGGCTCCAGCGAGCGGCTGGCTGCTCGTCCACACCTGCTCCGCAATCAGCCAAACCGCGTTGCCGTTCGGTGCCTTCATTCTCCGGTAGACCGTCAGATAATCTCCCGCCATCTTTTGAGCCTTTCCCGTCGCCCGCGTCGTCAGCGTCTCGCTGTACGTGCCGGAGTCGTAAGCCAGATCGCCCGAAATCTCCACCCGCTCCGAGTGAAAGGTCAGGTCGCTGTCCATCGTCGTCGTGATGGTCTCAAACAACTGCTCGAGCGAGGCGGTCCCGTGCGTCCGTCCCGTGTCGCTGATGAAGTCGGCATCCGGCGCATATTGCGCGAGGCAATCCGGCAGGTGCTTGGCATGCAGGTCCTTCGCCCATTGGTCCCGCAGCGTGGCAAAGGGATCTGGCTCCGGCGCGCGCGCCGTCGGCCCAGCCGGCGTCTGCAACGCCAGCAGAAGTAACAAAATCATTCCCATTTCGGTTCACTCTCCGCCGAATATTTTCCATTTACATAAGTCTCTGATCTCTAAACTCTAATCCGCCGCCGTTTCGCCCTGCTCCCGATTCCTTGCTTTTACTCCTATTCCCTACTCCCTATTCCCTGCCTTTTAAACTCTCGTACTCTTGTCGCCTTCTCGCGTGCGCCCGAAAATGGCCGCAATGCTCTTCAGTCTGCGCGTCAACCTGATGGAATCGGCTGTCCATGCCATTGAACGCGCCGCTGCCCGCCGCCGGCCGCCTCGCCCCGAACACCTTGAAACCGGCCTGCTCGGCGAGCGCGCCGCTTTCTTCTGGCTCATGCGTCGAGGATACGTGGTGGTCGCCCGTTCCTGGCACTCCTCACGCGCCCCCGGCGACCTCGACATCATCGCCTGGAAAGCCGACACTCTCTGCTTTGTCGAGGTCAAAACCCGCACCACGCGCGATATTGCTCCCGCGCACTTTGCGGTCGACGAACGCAAGCGCCGCGTCCTGCGCCGTCTGGCCCGCCACTACATGCGCCAGCTGCCGCCCGGCGAGTTTTCCACCCAATTCGACATCCTGTCTGTCTATTTCGAGCGCGATCAGCCGCCCGACTTCGAGCACCTGCCCGGCGCTTTCGGATGGGCTGAGGCAAGACGTTAAGGCCGGCTCGTCAGGCCGCGCGGCGGTTGAGCCCGCCTTTGATGGTTCTCAATACAGGCGCCATCACCGAAGGCCGTCGCAGTGTCTTCCACAACAGTCCGGCCAAACCTGCCGCCACAGCGATTCCGACGCCCGCAGCTACCGCCAGAGTTTTGACGTGCGCCTCAGCCCAGAACTCCAGGCTGTGCTCGCGGGAGCGATCGTCGAAGCTCCCATGGGCTCCGTGGTCCCCGGCAACGGGCTGATAGAGATTATCGGGCCGGTCAGGATCCCCTGCGCCGTCGTACTGCTGCGCCTCGTATCCCTTTCGCGCCAGGTAGTGATCGGCCAGCGAGGGTGCCAGCTTGTTGCCGAAGATCGCCATTACCGTGGATCCACCGACGAAATACTCGCGCCGGCGGGGGTGATGGGCCGCATAGTAAATCGCGCGCGCCGCCACTTCTGGCTGAAAGATGGGTGGAACCGGCTGGGCCTTGCGCGGCATCTTGTTGCGTACCCATCCGAACTGCGGCGTGTTGAGCGCCGGCATTTGCACCATGGTGGCGCGCACCCGGCTGCGATCGTGCAGCAGTTCAGTGCGCAGCGAGGCGTAGAAGCCCAGAATGGCGTGCTTCGAGGCGCAATAAGCGGCCTGCAGGGGAATGCTGCGGTAGGCCAGCGCCGATCCCACGTGCACGATGGTTCCCCGGTTGCGCGGCAGCATATAGCGCAGTGCGGCCAGAGTTCCATAGACGTAGCCGAGGTAAGTCACCTCGGTGACGCGCCTGAATTCGTCGGCCGTCGTGTCTTTGATGGGAGCAAAGACCGAGGTCATGGCGACATTGACCCAGATGTCGATCGGTCCCAGCTCGCTTTCCACGCGCTCGGCGGCTGCGGCCATCGCACCGGCATCGGCGACGTCTACTGGCAGCACCAGCGCCTTGCCACCCATCTGCTCCACCTCACGGCGCGCGCCCTCCAGGCCATCGGCGCCGCGGGCGATGAGCGCGATCCACGCGCCGTGGCGGGCGAATTCCCGCACTGTGGCCCGTCCTACGCCAGCCGACGCACCCGTGATGACGACAACTTCGGCGGATTTCCGCGGTCTCATTTTTTCGAGCTTCATGGTCAGTGGGATGCCGAATCTGTCGTTTTGCGATGTAAATTGCCGATCACAAGGCGGATGCCAGGGCGTCGGACACCGCTGCCGACCGCGAGGAGAGAGCCGGAACTCGATTTCAGTTCACGGTCACGTTGAGCGTCGTCGTCGCCTTGATCGTCCCCGTCGCCGCATCCGTGGCAGTAATCGCCACCACATAAGCCCCTGGCGTCGTCCCGGAGCTGAGGCTGCCTGTACCGCTCGTCGTCGACGGATGAGAAGAAGAACCGCAGCCGATCCCCGAGACCACGAGCACCGCCGCCATCACGCCCAGCGTCGTCTTCAGCGCCGTTGTCAGGAGGTTCTGCCAGGCGCGCCGCCGCGCCGGCAGTCCGACAAACAAGACCATCGCCAGAGCCGCGCCTCCGCCGGCAAAGAAAACCGGCGCAATCGTTGACGCGCTCGTCGGCGCCGTTGTCGTCACGGTCAAGATCGCCGTCGCCGACCCCGTTCCGCTGAGGGTCACCGACGCAGGCAGCAGGCATCCCGGCGCATCGGTCGTATTGCTGATCGTTGTAGTGACGCTGCAGGTCAGGTTCACCTGCCCGCTGAACCCGTTCGACGGACTAACGGTAATGGTTGCGGCATTCCCTGTCGTTGCGCCCGCCGCAAATGCCAGACCACCGCTGTTGGCAAGCGCGATGCCCGGGCTTCCGCCACCGGTCACCGTGATAGTCAGCGTCGTTGTTGCCGACAGAGCGCCCGTAGCCGCGTCGTGGGCGGTGATCGTAGCCGTGTAGTTTCCTGGAGCAGCGCCAGACCCAACCTCGGCCGTCACCATCGAGCTCACCGGCCCCGCGCCCGTCACCGTCGCCACCTGGGTGATGCAGTCGATTGGCGGATCGCCGCTGATGACGCACGCGAAAACCACCTCGCCGGTGAATCCACCCGCAGGCGTCAGAGTCAGCGTCGCGTTTTCCGACGATCCGGGCGCTGCGCTGATGTTGCCGCTGTTCGCAAGACTGAAGCCCTCGGTACCGGCCACCACCGCAACCGACACGCTCGTCGATGCCGCGCTGTAATTCTTGTCGCCGGAATAGCTGACCGTGATGACGTTGGTTGTGCCGGCGGCCAGCTGGCTTGCCGGAATCGTGGCCGTGCCGGAAAGCTGGAACGTCGACGCCGATCCCGCCTGAACCGTACTCGCCTGGAGCGCCGTCACAGTGCCCAGGCTTTGGCCGTTGGCGCTCAGATGCACTGTGCCTGTGGGAAACGCGCCCAGATTCGCCGGTGTCGTTACCGCGAACGAGACGCTCGCCGGCTGCCCTGCCCCAACCGTCCCGCTCCCCGCTGTCGCCGAGATGGCCGTCGCAGCCGGCAAGATCGTGAAGGCCACCGCGCTGCTCGTGCTCGCGTTGTAGCTGGCGTCACCGGAGTACTTCGCCGTTACGCTGTGCGACCCGGCAGAGAACGCCGTTGAAGCGTTTGCCTGTGCCGGGTACAGCGCCAGGTTGTCCGATCCCACGCTGGCCGTTCCCAGTGTTGCGCCGTTGTCGCTGTACGTCACCGTCCCAGTGGCGAGTCCCTGCGTGCTCGCGCCCTCCGCCGCTCCCATGATCTCGGCATCGAGCAGGACCCGCGAACCGTAGGGAACGCTGCTGAGGCTTGCAATCGAAGTACCCGACGAAGGATTCGCAGCCTGCATCAGCAGCGTCGTCGTACTCGATTCCGGCGAAACCGTCACGCTGATCGCGGCCGACGCGCTCGACGCGTGCGACGCATCGCCTGGGTACGAAGCCGACACAGTGTATGTGCCGCCGGGAAGTCCGCTGTACGTTGCTGACCCGCTTCCGCCCGCGAGCGCAATCGCCATCTGCCCATCGTTCTGCGGTCCGCCGGCAACCTCGTTCGCCGTATCGATAATCCCCACCACACCCGTCGCGCTCGCAGGGCTCACGCCAACCTCGAATGTCAGCGGCTTGCCGTGCACCACACTGATGGGCGCCGTCGATCCGTCAATCTGGAACGCAATCGAAGTCGGAGCCAGCGCGACCGTGCCCCAGTCGTTCACCATCGCCGACACGTCCACGCTGCCCAGCCCCGACGCCAGATCGTAGCCCGTTCCCGCGTTGTAGCCGGTGATGAACCTGTTCCCGCCGCAGTTCGGCGATCCCTGAACGCATGGCACCGAATTGTCTCCGGTGGTCAGGTCATGAAACACGGCCGCGTAATTCGACGCCGCGAGCTGATAGAGAATGCCATCCGCCTGTCCGAGCCGCGAACCCGTCTTTTGCTCCACCAGGGCCAGCATCCCCGCAAATGCCGGCGCTGAGGCTGACGTCCCGCCCACTCCGCCAACCGTCGTCGCCGACGTGAGCTGCCCGCCGCTGGTCTGACATTCGGTGTACGTCTCGACCGTGTTGCCATCGGTGACGCTGTCGGAGCAAAACGCCCAGTAGGCCTGATGAAATCCGTTGGCCGCGAACAGCGCCACATCCGGCACATCGCGCGCGCTGTCGCCCGGCGTCAGCGACGACTGGAACGCGGGCTTGCTGTAAACCGTGCTCGCGCCGCCTCCGCCCGCAACAATATCCGTGCCCCCGGCGCCGTTCTGATAGGCAACGTTGGCCGCCAGCGTCGTGTTCGCCATCGTGGAGTTGTTCCACGGCTCTTCAGGAATGTATCCGCTCGCTGTGCGGTAATACGGTGGCGCCCCCGCGCTGCTCGAGCTCACATAAGTCGCGAAGGCCGCTGACAACCCGTCGAAGTCCGTTCCCCCCACCGCGATCGTGTAAGGAGTCGATGCGATCCCATTGACGCCCAGTCCATCCTGAGCCAGCATCTCGGTCTCAAAGTTGTCGCAACCGGCCGATCCGGCATCGCCCGCGGAAACCGTGACGGTGATGCCCTCCGCTGCCGCTTGCTCCGCCGCTTCAAGAATCTCCTCGTTGCCCGCGGTTCCCTGCTCCGCCTCACAGCCGCTGAAGCTCACGTTCAGAATGCTCACTGCGTCGTCATCGAGCGCCCGATACCAGGCATTCATCAGCCCGGACGACAGCCCCGTGTCGGCTGCTGTGTAGAAGTAGATCTTCGCCTTCGGCGCCAAGCCGCCCGCAATCTCGTTGTCGAGCAGCGCTTCATCCGCAGTGGCCGTCACCCCAGGGTCGTTCCCGTCCACAATCACGGTCGGCAGGTTCACCGAAGAAGAAGTCTCTCCAAGAAAGGCCATCCGGTAGTTCGCAACATCGGTCAGTGTCAGGTCCGACGTTCCCAGGATCCCGATGCTCACCCCGGTCCCGTCCCAGGTCGAGCCCGTGTAGTTCGGATTCAGGTTGGCATTCGGCGTGTCATAAATCGTCGCTGCATCCGCGGGATTCACAAAGAGGTCCGGCGTGCCCGTCCCCGCATTCACCGCCGTGAACTCCGGCTGCGTGATTGGCTCGATCATCCGCGTCGTCGGATCGTACTGCCCTCTCGTCCCGCCGCGAATATCCGCCCTCGGGTGGAAATCATTCAGAGGTCCGATCCCAGCCACCACCGGCGCCAGTGCTGCAGGAATCTGTGGATCGCTGACGTTGGCCCAGTGCGTCTCGTCGTTGACCAGGAAAGTATGAATCGCCGTTTGGAAAGCGCTCTGGACCTCCTCGATCGACCCCGAAAACGCAATCACGTTCCGCGCCTGCGGGACATTTTCAATTTTGAATCCCTGACCCTGGAGCCACGACTCAACCGTGGACAGATCGGAGTCGCTCAGGCCAAAACTCGCGCCGTATCGCGCTGGCGTCAGCCACCGGTGATACACAGCCGAGCCCGGATTCTGCACATCGCCCAGGTATTGTTCCAGAGCCTGTTGCTGTTGCCCGCTGCGCTTCAGCACCAGCATCAAACGCCCCGTCGGCATCGATTGCGGCGCCACTCCCTGATCGAATCGCGCTGCGGCCAGAGGATGCACATTACCCGGCAGCGACACGCGAACAGTGTCGTCAATCGGCGCAACGATGCGGCTTGGGATCGCGGGCAGCGGGGCGCTCTGGCTTACCACAGGAATCCATGGGGCCGTCACAACGAGAGTCAGTAGAGCGCGAAAGCGCAATTGCATGACTGTGGTAACCCAGACAGTAGCGCGAATCATGCCGGCTCTTGAATCAAAAATCCGGCTGTTAATCAATCAGTTATTGAAGGGCCTGGTTCGTCGTGCCGCTCGCGATAATAGCTGCGGCCGATCATATGAGTAGATTCTGCGGGGGTTAGATGTCCGTGTCTACCGGTAATTCGGGGCTATTCAGTGGAAATCCGGGGGGCTTCCCGCTGCCCCAAACAGGGCATTCGCGCCCGTGCGCAGGTCCCTCCCGTAGCTCAGAACCACGCTGGTATTGAAGACTTTAAGCCGCGCTTCGACCCCGATATCCACAAGCCACGTTCCTTCGGAAAGCCCCGAAGTTGGTGCGCTCATCTTTCCCACGTCCACGATTGGGCCAGCGTGGATCGCCACCAAACCGTTGCCGTAGACCCGCCGCAGGATGTCCGCATTGGACAACAAGTATGCGTCCCCGACAGGCGAACTTCCCTTCCGCCCGTCGCGTGTCGCGATGTGGCCGCGCATCCACAGGTCGGAGTCGTCGCGCTCCATCCCCAGCGCAAACAGATCGTCAAACGGTGGCTTCCCGAAAATCTTGCCCGCACGCAGCCGCTCACTCAGTTCGTAGTTCTCCCCGCTCATCCCTGGCAGCCAGCGAGCCCATGCTGACCCCTGCAGCTTCTCTGAGACATTCGCGGGACTCCCGAGCATTCGCGCAAAGTCCGAACTCGCCCCGCCCGTCAGCGTGAAGCGATGCTCCGGCAGCGCGACCAGCCGCCCCTGCACCCCCGCCACCTGTTTCAGCTCAAATCCTGGCGTCAGCAGTTCCGGCGTCAGCGCCGAGCCTGGCATCACACTCCGGAAATTCCGATGCGACAGCTCGCCGCCTGCCGTCCACTGCCACGACCCACTGGCCAGCGAGGTCAGCGTCGCGTCCACCGCTTCGCGCTCCAGGTTCAGCGATCCCAAAACCGGTGCATCCCCGGTGAACGACCGCCGGATCGCCCAGTTTTCATTCCGCAAATCTGTTGAGACCTGCCATCGCCATTGCGGCAGCGCCTGCAACGGCGCCGACAGCTCACCCCAGGCCCGCCGCTTCTGCGCGTCAAAACGCACGAGCGCGTCGAAATTCATCGCCGCGCGCCCGATGTTCCGATAGCTCGGGTACACCGTCTCGTACGGCGCTCCTCCAAAAGTCGAAAGCGCGGCCGCGAGCGGACTCGATCCAAACCCGTTCTGCTCCTGCGCGCGAAACACCGCATCGAAACTGCCGTCCGGCCTCGCGTCCAGATGAATGTTGTAGCTGGGGAAAATCCCCAGCCCATCCAGCCGCGTCTCGGTCGTCGTCAGCTGCGGCTCCCGCAGCTCCGACGCCGGCGCAAACGCAAACGCCCGATCCAGCAGCAGGTGATGCACCCGCAGATGCGGATCGAGATCCAGCTTCGCAATCGCCGGCCTTCGCACCCGGTTCCAGTACTTCAGAGCCGCATCCAGATTGCCGGCCAGGAAATAAACCGTCCCCAGAAAGTTGTTGGCGTAGCTGTCTGTGGGATCGATTTGCAGCCCACGCCGCAGCCAATGCGCTGCTGCCCCATAATCCTTCTGCTCAAACGCCACTCCGCCCAGCTCGATCGCGAACCGCTTCTGCCCAGGGTATCGCCGCGCGCCAGCCATCAAAACCGCGCGAGCCTCATCGAGCCGGTTCAGGTGGCCCAGCGCCATCCCATACTCAAACTCAACATCAGCCGAACGCCGAGCCGTCGGCGCCACCCGCCGCACCACCTCAGCCCAGTTTTGCTTGGCAAACAGCTGCCCGATCCGCGCATCCGCCGCCGCGCTTCTCCCTGAATCAGTGGCAGACTGCGGCCAGCTCTGCACCCCGCAAACCAAAAAGCAAATCAGCGCTGCGACGATGCGGGCACAGCGAGCAGCATCCAGTCGGCCGTAGCGCTCCACTCTTTCTCGAATGCCGCACGCTCCTCCGACAGCATCTTGCGCTCCGCCGGATCGTTCATCGTCACCAGCCCGCGCTCCGGATCGACACCGACGACTACAACATAATGCAGCGCCGCTTGTCCCTCCGGCCGCAACGCGACAATCAGCGGCCGCCCTTTGCGCAGCTCCGTGTCCAGGTCGCTCCATCGCCCGCTCAGTGCGAACGCCCGGTATCCATGCCCGCGCAGATACTCCTGCATCGACGAAGCGAGGATGCCATGCGCCTTGCGGGAATAAATCGCCTGCTGGATCGTCTCCACAGCCGAGTCTGCCTGCGCCGGCTGACCCAGCTTCTGCGCCCAGTACTGCATCACCATCGAGAGCGACGCGGCGCCGCAGCCCTCGCGCGGCTGCTGCACAAACGGCACATCGATCCAGATGGCCTGGGCATTCTGCGCTTCGGCCGCGACCGAAGCCGCAGCCACGAGCCATACAAGCGCGATCCTCCGCACTTCAGTGATAGATGGAAACCAGAATGATCACCACAATGATGAGGATGATCAGCAGCAGCGCCGTCGTGCCGAGGAGTCCTGCCGAGAAATCGTGCTGTGCGTGATCGGCGCGCGCAGAAAGATCGGCCAGCTCAGCGTCAGAGAGGCTCGGGATCGCCGTCTTCACCTGCACCGGGTCGATCTTCGAGTCCTTCATCGCCTTCTCGGCCTGCGCCGTCGAGAGGAACTGGTTCAGATCCTGGATTTCCTTCTGCCGCTTCTCAGTCGAAGACTGGACCTGCTGCTGCAACTGCTGCGGGCTGACAAGATGCGTATCGGCATTCTGCGCCGGCTGCTGCGCATGCAACACGGGTGAAAAGGCGACCAACGAAAGCAGCGCGACCAAAATAACGCCGAGCCCGAAGAACCGTGGACGGTGCATAGCTGCTCCTGGAAGAGGATTTGTCCGATTTTAACTGGACTTTGATTTCTGATGCGCGCTGGTAAAGGCGCAGTTGGCCCGCGAACACTCCCGCCCACGCCCCTCTACCCAACCCGGATCGGAACGCGGAACGCCGAACGCCGAGCGCCGAACGCCCGCGCCACCAGCTACCGGCCACTGGCCACCGGCTGCTTTTCATCCGGCAGCGAAAAGGCAATGTACATCCCGCCCACTGGCGCCTTTGGATCGCGCCCGCCGCTGGAGG
Organism: uncultured Acidobacteriaceae bacterium; assembly: GCA_963788905.1. GTDB lineage: Bacteria > Acidobacteriota > Terriglobia > Terriglobales > Acidobacteriaceae > Palsa-343. The sequence goes on along the minus strand of CAWBIO010000002.1, from coordinate 1,452,838 downwards.
CGATCACCACGTATTGCTTTCCATCCACCGAATACGTCGCCGGCGTCGCTCCGGCGGCAAACGGCAGCTCCGTCTCCCACAGCAGCTGCCCGGTTTTGCTGTCGAAGGCGCGGAATTTGCGGTCATACGACGTCGCTCCGATAAAGATCAGCCCTCCTGCCGTCAGAATCGGCCCACCGTAATTCTCCGACCCCGTGTTCTTCATCCCCTGCGCGACGAGCGCCGGATACTCGCCCAGCGGAATCTTCCACAGATACTCGCCCGTGTTCAGGTCAATCGCGCTCAGCGTTCCCCACGGCGGCGCGATTGCCGGATACCCGTCAGGATCGAGAAATTTCCGATAACCCGTAAAGCCGTACTCGAGGTTCGCGCCGCCCGGCATCTTCCACCCAGGCACATGCTCCGCGGTTTCCGCTCCCGACGCCTTGTCTGCCGATTTCAGATACTCGATCAGCTCGGCGATCTTCGCACCGTCCACGTTGGGCAGCGCCATCATCCTTCCTCGCCCGTGCATCACCATGTTGGTGATCTCCGCATCGGACATCTTCTGCGTCACGTTCACGAGCGTTGGAAATGCCGGCGGCGATCCGGCGCGATTTGCGCCATGGCAAATGGCGCATTGCGACTGGTAAACCTTCGCGCCCGCGCTGGCGTTAGGATTGTCCGGCGTCAGCCCGCCCGTCCACGCCATCTCGTTGGCGTTCACGTAGAGCACGCCCGTTGCCGGATCCACGGCTGGCCCTCCCCATTCCGCGCCGCCATCGAAGCCCGGAAACACGATGGTCTGCCGATCCACCCCGAACGGGATAAACTGCCCGTCGCTGCGAAACGTCCTGAACGTCTCGAGAGCCCAAGCGTGCGCTTCCGGCGTGCGCGTCGTCAGCATGTCCTCGGTCAGCCGCTGCCGCGCAAACGGCGCAGGAGCGGTCGGCATCGGCTGGGTCGCCGCAGTCTTTTCCCCCGGCACATCGCTCGCCGGATACGCTTGCTCCTCGACAGGAAACAAAGGCGCGCCCGTCGCGCGATCGAACAGATAAACCACTCCCTGCTTGGTCGTCTGCGCCACGGCCTCCACGCGCTTTCCCTCGCGATTCACCGTCACCAGCGCGGGTGGCGAAGGAAAGTCGCGATCCCATACATCGTGATGCACTCCCTGGAAATGCCACAGCCGCTTGCCCGTCGCCGCATCCAGCGCCAGCAGCGTATCGGCAAACAGATCGTTGCCGATTCGATCTCCGCCGTAAAAATCGAACACTGCGCTTCCCGTCGGCACAAACACGATGCCATGCTCGGCATCGAGCGTCATGCCCGCCCAGTTGTTGGCCGCGCCCGCGTCTTTCCACGCATCAGGCGGCCACGTATCGTACCCAAATTCACCTGGGCGCGGAATCGTGTGGAAGCTCCAGCGCAGCGCGCCCGTGCGTACATCGAAGGCGCGAATGTCGCCCGGCGGCGCCGGATGCGTCTCCGGATTTCGCCCCCCAACGATGATCAGGTCCTTGTAGATAATCCCTGGCGTCGTCAGCGCAATCGACTGCTCCCGATAGTCGGCGCCCTCCCGCAGCCCCTTGCGCAAATCGACGCGCCCATCCTCGCCGAAACTCGGAATCGTCTTCCCCGTCGCCGCATCGAGCGCGTAGAGATAATTCAGCACCCCGGCAAGAATGCGCCCGCTGCCCTTGGTTTCGTCGCTCCAGTACGCCAGCCCGCGCGAAGGCTGGGTTGCCCCGCCGATGGTCTTATCGTGATTGTCCACCGTCGAATCAAAGCTCCAAACCAGCTTTCCGCTCGCCGCGTCCAGCGCAATCACCTTCCCAAACGGCGTCACCGCATACAGCATGCGGCCCACGATCAGCGGATTGGTCTCAAGGTTTCCCTTCTCGCCCGTATCGAACTGCCACGCAACCTTCGAGCTGCGCAACATTGCTGCGATTGATCTGCGCGAGCCGCGAGTAGTGGTCGCCATCGACGCTCCCGTTGTACGCAGGCCAGTCGACATCGCCCTGTTCCTTGCTCGCCTGCTGCGCGGCCGCCAACACCGCGACCCCCATTCCCGCAATCACCACCGCGGTACTGAAGACGCTAACAGCGCACGGATGACGACTCAAGAATGCTTCTCCCCACCGGCGAAAGCCGATGCTATGATCCGGCCATGTTTACCAGACCCAGGCCCGCTTTCGCCAGCGTTCTCCTGGCCCTTGCCGCCCTGGTCTCGTTCCCGCCTTCGGCACACGCTGACGCCGGCATCCCCATGCTGCCAGTCACCTGGCCGACCATGTGGTTCTTCCTGCTGCTGGTCATCATCATCGAATTCATCTATCTTCTCTCCCGCCTCAAAACCCGCATACGCCGCACGCTCATCGCTGTCGCCTGCGTCAACACCGCCACCATGGGCCTCGGCTTTCCCATGGCCTGGCTCATCTACACCATTCTCGACTCGTGGGCCGAGTTCCCCGGCGGCCATTCCGGCGTCTTCAGCGACATGCAGTTCGTCCCCTTGTGGGTATCGCAGAAAATATTTCCTGACTGGGCCGGCACGCCCGGACAGGTCTGGATCATCCTGGCAGTTTTCATCACCCTGCTCGTTCCTTCCTACCTCTTCACCCGCATTCTTAAAACCTGGGTTTTTGATTGGTACGATTTCCTCCGCTACGAAGGCGACATCAAGCCTGCCATCCTCATCGCCAATCGCCTCTCCTATCTGCTCCTCGCCCTCACCGGGTGCATGCTCCTCTTCCGAACCTTCCACACTTCCTGACGTTCGCGCCAATTCGGCCCCGCTCTACTTCGTCCCCTCCGCGCCAATCGCCGCCAGCACACCCTCCGTAAAGTGTGGCAAAGCTGTTCTCATCCACGACGCCGGCGCTGTTCCAGGTAGCAGCCACGCACGCATGCCGGCCATCCTTCGCCGTCACCGCCGTCGTGAAATTCAGAACCCCGGGCTCCGATCCGCCCTTGTATGCAATCTGCTCCCAATCCTTTTTGTGCGCGAGCCCTGGATTGATCTGCATGGCTCCCAGGTCGCGCACGCCATCGATCAGTTTGCACAGCTCCGGCGTCGTGAAAAACCACTCGATATCGGTCGCCACCGGTTCGCCGCGCGCGAAAATCCCCACATCCGGCAGCGGCAGCTTGTCGATCTCCGCCAACAGTGCGCGCCGTCCAGCCGCATCGGCAGCCCGGTACCGCGCCAGCAGGATTCCATTCGCCGGGTCTTTCAGGATGAACGCCTCCCGCGTCGAGAGAAACGGCCGATTGCGCGGCACCATCGCTTCCACGTTTTCCCTTCCGGCAATCGAAAGCAGCGCATCGGCGGCCGTGTTGTCGCTGATTGAAATCATTTCGTTGGCCAGCGTCGCCAGCGTCAGCGGTGTCTCGTCGGGCCATGTGCGGATCACCCCGCTCGGCAGCGACTTCCACTCCGGCCTGAGCGCCACCACTTCATCCCAGCGATGTTTCCCGCCTGCAATTTGCCGGTTCAGCGCGCCGATGATCGCCAGCTTGAATGCCGAGCCCACCGCCAGCGCCTCGTCCGGATTGAGCGACGCCCGCACCGTTCCGTTTTCGACGACCGCGACCGAAACCTTTCCCGCCAGCCCGCTGAAGGCCTTCACGCTGTCGGCAAGCGACGCTGCCTGCAGCGGTTCCTGGTTGCCGAACCACAGCATCGTGAATTGCCCATCGCTGTTGAGCGCGGCCCGGGCTGGGAATTTCGCCCGCTCCAGATACACGGTGTACCCGTCCGCGTCCTTCTCAATCCGCTGAAACTTTCCTCCCTCGCTCGTGTACCGCTCCACAACCTGCTGGATGCTCGCCGCCGGAACCTGTGCCAGAAACCCAGCATCGAACCACGCAACCTGCACCGGTCCCGGACCAAACAGCCGCTCGACGGCCGCCTCGGGCGTCATCGGCGGACCGCCTTGTGCCGCAGCGATTACCGGAACGAGAACCAAAGTGAAGCAGGCGAGCAGTCGTTTCATGAAAGTGCCTTTCTGATCGCGGACAAGATTCGAGCCAATACGACGGTCCATCATAAACTCCCCCCGTGCTGCGCTCGGCATCTTTACAATTGGCTCGGCATGCCCATCAGGACCATCATCGAGCCGTTCCGCATCAAGAGTGTCGAGCCCATCCGCTGGACCACCCGCCAGCAGCGCGAGCAGCTCCTCCGCGCCGCCCACTACAACATGTTTCTCCTGCCGGCCGACGACGTCCTCATCGACCTGCTCACCGACTCCGGCACCGGCGCCATGTCCACGCACCAGTGGGCCGCCATCATGGAAGGCGACGAGAGCTACGCCGGCAGCCGCAGCTTCGACCGCTTCCGCAACTCCATTCAGGACATCTTCGGTTACAAACACGTCATCCCCACCCACCAGGGCCGCGCCGCTGAACGCATCCTCTTCAGCGTGCTCTGCAAAAAAGGCGACGTGGTCCCCAACAACACGCACTTCGATACCACCCGCGCCAACGTCGAATTCACCGGCGCTGAAGCCGTCGACCTGCTCACCGAAGCCGGCCGCCAACCCTCCGTCGCAGCACCCTTCAAGGGCAACATGGACGTCGCCGCGCTCGAATCTCTCATCGCGAAACACGGCCGCGAGCGAATCCCACTGTGTGATGCTCACGGTTACAAATAACTCCGGCGGCGGCCAGCCTGTCTCCATGGAAAACGTCCGCGCGGTCAGCGCCATCTGCCGGCGCCACGGCATTCCGCTTTACTTCGACGCCTGCCGCTTTGCCGAAAACGCCTGGTTCATCAAGCTCCGCGAACCCGGCTACGAGCACAAAACACCAAAAGAAATCGCCCAGGAAATGTTCTCGCTCGGCGACGGCTGCACGATGTCCGCCAAGAAAGACGGCATGGCCAATATCGGCGGCTTCCTCTGCACCAACGACGACAAGCTCGCCCAGCAGGAGAAAGACCTGCTCATCCTCACCGAGGGCTACCCAACGTATGGCGGCCTCGCCGGACGCGACCTCGAAGCCATCGCCGTCGGCATTCAGGAAGCTCTTGCCGAGGACTACCTCCGCTACCGCATCGCCTCCACCGCCTATCTCGGCAACCACATCGCCGAGGCCGGCGTGCCCATCGTTCAGCCGCCCGGCGGCCACGCTATTTATCTCGACGCGCGCGCGTTTCTCCCCCATATTCCTGCCGAGCAGTTCCCAGGCGTCGCGCTTTGCTGCGAGCTCTATCTCGAAGGCGGTGTCCGCTCAGTCGAGATTGGCTCACTCATGTTTGCCGGCGCCGCGCAGATGGACCTCGTCCGCCTCGCCATCCCCCGCCGCGTCTACACCCAGAGCCACATCGACTATCTGGTCGAAGTCATCCTTGAAGTCTGGAAGAACCGCGAGCATATTCGCGGCATGCGCCTCACCTTCGAAGCGCCGTTCCTCCGCCACTTCACCGCCCACCTGGAGCCGGTATAACCGGAGCGGTCAGGATCAACCGTCCGGCCGATTTGGAACGCGGCAACGCTGGCGCGGACTTCCCTGGAATTAATTCGCTGCTTTCACCCAATCAACTGTGTGCGCGGTGCGAGGTGTACCCCCATGGTCTTGTGCAAGTGTTGAATCTGCGTGGGTTGTGGGGAGCGTCGAAGTGCATGTTATTGAAAATGGGGAGGTTGCGGTTGTGATAGTCGGCAAGTATCGGAAAACAGAAGGGATAGGGCCGGCAGGCTGCAGCTGGCAGCTGGCAACGTGTGGTTCGGCGGCGGCGTTGAGTTCAACGCAGGCGGGGTCCTGGGGCGGTTCGGCGGTGGGAGTGGATTGGGGAAAGAGCCAGGGGTTGAGGCGGCGGAACGACTCGCTGTACTGCCGGCCCTGAGGCGCGCGTCGGGCGGTATCGTCGAGTGCCCCAGCCTGATCGGTTGAAGCGTGATCGGTGGGCCGTGAAGCGTGATCCGAGACGGCAGGTTCGGGATTGGGAAGAGCAAACGAAGATGCTTCGCCCGCTTGCGCGGACTCAGCATGACAAGTGTCAGTGGCGGCGAGGGGCGCGGGTGAATCAGGAGACGGGAGCGGGGAGGCAGGAGACAGCGAAGCGCGGTCCGTGGGGTGTGAAGCGTGATTCGAGATGGCAGGTTCGGTGTCTTCTGTCTTCATGCTCCTGCCTCGTGCGGCGTCGGGGGCGGCGATGGGTTCATCGAGGTCGTCGTGTGTGACCCTGGTGGGCATGTCTTCGGGGCGGGGCTTCTCGAGTTTCGACATGTGGTTGAGCGCCTTGAGGGCGGTGTTCATGAGGTAGGTCAGGGAACCGACCTGACGGTGGTCGATGGAATGCTCGGCGAAGGCCTGGGCGATCAGGTTGATGTTCTCCATGACCGAAGCGGGGTCCTCCATGTAGACGAGAGTGACGCGGGGGCCGGCGACTTCGCGGTCGCCAGGGTGCCAGGGCTGGCGGTTGCGGGCGCGGCGGATGCGGCGGTAGTGGTGGTCGAAGCAGAAATCTTTGTCGTTCAGGGCGGGGGCGGTGCAGCGCGCTCCGTTGAGGGTGAGGTGCTGGCAGCGAGGGAAGAAGTCGTCCATGACGGTGGTCCTTTCGGAAGGTTGAGGGTTGACGGAAAGCCGGCAGGCTGCGGCCTGCAGCCGGCGGCCAGTGGCCGGTAGCCGGTGGCCTGTGAAAAACGAAAGCAGAAAAAGGAAAAGCCCCGCCGCGGTGGCGAGGCTTTTTTCTTTTTCTACCTTATAAGATCAGAATACCAAATTGGAGCAGAAATCGCGCCAACTTTGTTGAGGTCGTTTGGCGTGTAAGTGGTGAGTTATGAGGGGTCATTACTTTGGATTTTTGGCCTGGGGCTTGACAAATTTTCCACATTTTCCGGTTGGGGCTGTAAGTGATTGAAAGTTCGTGAAAGAAGCGGGCACTCGGCGTTCGGCGTTCCGCGCACAAGAACAAGCTGAGGGCTCGCCGGCTTTCCCGAAATGGGCGGGCGCAGTTACTTCGGCGGGAGCAGGAGAAGATTTGCGTTGACCTATGAGTGCCAGGAGGAGTTCGCTTCTTGCTGCGGGGTGAACCTGGCCGGGGGCTATCGGTTTTTCCCGATTTGGGCGGGTGGGGTTACTTCGGCGGGAGCAGGGAAACGACTTGCGTTGATCCATGAGTGCCAGGAGGAGTTCGCTTCTTGCTGTGGGGTGAACCTGGCCTCTGCACAACGGGTTTTCCCGAAATAGGAGCGTGGAGTTACTGCAACGGGACGCAGGAAGAAGATTTGCGTTGATCCATGAGTGCCAGGAGGAGTTTGCTTCTTGCTGTGGGGTGAACCTGGCCGGGGGACAGAATTTGGGGTTGCACTTTTCTGAGAGTTTCCCGAAATGGGAGGAGAGGGGTGGCGCAGCAAGAAGGGCAGGCCATTTGGCCTGCCCTTCTTCACTCCCGAAGAAGAATTATTTCGCAGCGACTGCTTCCTTCCCTGCCGCCTGCTCCTTGAGAGCAGCGGCCTTGTCGGTCGCCTCCCACGTGAAATCCGGCTCGTTCACGCGCCCGAAGTGCCCATACGCTGCAGTCTTCCGGTAGATCGGCCGCCGCAGGTTCAGGCTCTCGATAATGCCCTTCGGCGTCAGCTCGAAATTCTTGCGGACCAACTGGACCAATTCGCCTTCATCCAGCTTGCTGGTCCCGAAAGTCTCCACCAGCACGCTCACCGGCTCGGCCACGCCGATGGCGTAAGCCAGCTGCACCTCGCAGCGATCCGCCAGCCCCGCAGCCACGATGTTCTTCGCGATGTAGCGCGCCACATAAGCTGCCGAGCGATCCACCTTCGTCGGATCCTTGCCGCTGAAGGCGCCGCCGCCGTGACGGCCCATTCCGCCGTAGGTGTCGACGATGATTTTGCGCCCGGTCAGCCCGGTGTCGCCCATCGGCCCGCCGATCACGAACCGGCCCGTCGGATTGATGTGGTACTTGGTGTTTTCGTCCAGCAGACTGGCCGGCAGGACCGCCTGAATCACATGCTTCAGAATGTCCGCGCGCAGCTCCTCGTTGGTGACCGTCTCGGCATGCTGCGTGGAGATGACCACGGCGTCGATGCGCACCGGCTTGTGACTGGCGTCGTACTCCACCGTCACCTGGCTTTTGCCATCAGGACGCAGATACGGCAGCCTGCCGTTCTTGCGCACTTCCGAGAGCCGCCGCGTCAGCTTATGCGCAAACGAGATGGCGGTGGGCATCAGCTCCGGTGTCTCGTTCGTCGCGTAGCCGAACATCATGCCCTGGTCGCCAGCGCCGCCCGTGTCCACGCCCATGGCGATGTCACCCGACTGCTTGTTGATCGAGGAGATCACTGCGCAGGTATTCGAGTCGAAGCCGTATACGGCATTGTCGTAGCCGATGGAAGCCACCACGCCGCGCACCAGCGTCTGAAAATCGACGTAGGCTCGCGTGGTGATCTCGCCGGCGATGACCACCAGACCGGTCGCGGTCAGGGTTTCGCACGCTACACGGCTGTAGGGATCCTGCTCGAGGCAGGCGTCAAGAATCGCGTCCGATACCTGATCGGCGATTTTGTCAGGATGGCCTTCGGTGACCGACTCCGAGGTGAAGAGAAAGCGTTCTGCTGCAGACAAGAAAATCCTCCGGATGGTGCTTATCACCACAGTCTAACGGGGTTTGGAGTCTCTGGTAGATAGCTCCTTTATGGTACCAGGGCCGCGACCGCGGGACAAACAGTTGCAGTAAAAGGGGAATCTATGCAGGGAACCGACGGATTTGGGCCCTGGCGCTCCACCGCTCAGTCGGGACCTTCCCCTGTGACGGCCGGTACTGACTGCTCCCTCAATCCGGTGGTATGCCAATGGCCGGGGGTGCGCCATGGCCAAAGTCGTCGCCATTATGGGCGGTTATCGCCGCGGTGGGGTCGCGGACCAGGCAGTGGACGCCGTGCTTGAAGGAGCTCGCGAAAAGGGCGCGGAGACGAAGAAGATCTACCTTAGCGAACAGCATATCGAGTTCTGCCGCAACTGTCGGACCTGTTCGCAGCAAAACGGCCTCACGCGAGGCAGATGCCCGCAACAGGACGACATGGATTGCGTTCTCGGCGAAGTTGAAGACGCCAATTCTCTCGTCCTCGGTTCGCCCGTCAACTATTACAACGTCACCGCGATCTTCCGGCGCTTCATGGAGAGGCTCGTTGGCTTCACGTACTGGCCGTGGGGGAAAAACCTCGGGCCGAAGCTGCGCTCGAACATTCTCCGCAAAAATGCGGTGCTCGTGTGCTCGGCCGGAATGCCAGGTCCGCTCATCCCCATCGCCACCGGAGCTCCCAGCGCGCTCCGGCTCACAGCGAAGATGCTCGGTGCTGCTCCGGTCGGCAAACTGTGGATCGGCCTCGCCGCCGAGGAGCCGGAACAGAGGCTACCGAGCAAAACATTGGCCAAAGCCGTGCGTCTCGGCCGCAAACTCGCCTGATCGGAGGTTGCGGGTTACAGGTGACAGGTGACGGGGGAAAGCGGTTGTCACCTGTCACCTGTTTTACTGCGGCTTCGGCTGCGGCTGCGGCTGTGTTTGCGGCTGCGAGTTGGCTGGCGACGGCGACTGCGATTGTCCCTGCGCCGGCTGCTTCTGCGGATTGCCGGTGATGTCCTGACCCTGGTAGATCACGCGAATGCTGGTGTGGAACTCATGGTAGTTGGTGTATTTCACCGTCTCGCGCATGTGCACGTCCTGGCTCAGGTAGCCATGCCCTGCAGAAAAATGCAGGATACCGTCGCCGTGCGTATACACCGGGAACCAATATTTGCCGTCGACCAGCTGCCGGTAAGTCACAAACGGAATCGAAAGATCTTCGTGACCGGGCCGCACGTCGTCGGGCACATTTTTTCCGTTGGTCACAACAATCTGGTGTTCCTTCTGGTCAACCCAGATGCGGCCCTGGAAATAGCGCTTCTTCTTCTCGATCACTTTGGGCTTGACATCGAAGACCCAGGTGTCGATCTCGTCGATCTTCTGCTTGCCCACGTAGCTGATGTCGTATTGCGGAGCATCTTCGGTGGTCAGGACGAAGGGCAGGCGCTCCTCGATGTCCTGGAAATCCGCAGGCGACATCATCACCCGCGTCAGCGAGTTCGCCGGCGCATCCAGCACGCGTTCGGTGCGATGTTCGTCTGCGTCGAAGGCGATATCGACCACCTGGTAGTACTGTCCGTCCGGCTTGCCGTCGTCGTCGATGCTCTGCACCCGCACCGCGCGCGTCCACGTGTAGTTATCCAGAGCTTTCCGGAAAATCGCTTCCTTGGCCGTGAACTCGGTGACGATCTGCTGAAAGGGAATGTCGGGCTGCGACTGATCCAGCGGGCCGAACCCCTCATCGAGCGGCATTGACGTGTATGAGGCCTGGCCGAGGAGCGCAAAGGGAAACAGGACCGAAGAGGCGGAGAGCAAAACGGGGAGAAAGCGGCGGGTGAACGCAAAAGACACGGTGACGCTCCTGTTCATTAAGGATAGACGGATTGGCGCCACAGGAGTTAAGCCCGCCCCGAAGGGCTCGGCAATTTCGGGAATTGTGGTTACGAACGGGCTAACCTGCATCGTTTGCAGCATTTTCAGGGGGTTGACGAGCCAGTACACTCTCGTCAGTTAGGCACGGAATTATGTCCACCACCATGGATCTTTACGGAGCGCCAACACTGATTCTGCTTTTCGTGCTGGTGGCCGTTTTTGGCGCGCTCTGGCTGCAGAGGCGCTCCCTGCCACCGCTGCGGATGCGCGCCGGCGAGGCACCTACCGCTCGCCGCCGTCAGCTGCTGTGGCTGGTGGGCTGGATGTTCGCCGCCATCCAGCTGGAAATGGACGTCTTCGGTCGCACCCACGCTGGCGTATGGCTCGCGGTTTCTCGCGGCTGCATGCTGATGGCTGCGGTCATGTTCCTGGGATCGATGGCGCCGCAGTTTTTCAGCCGCAGACTTCACCTGCTCTATGTGGCCGCGTTTGCCGCGCCGCTTATGCTGTTCACCGCCATGGTCTCGCTCGATCCTGCGCCGGGAACCGAGGGGCGCCTTGTGCTGCTGGCGTGTGTGATCGCCGCGCTTCTGATCGGGGCTCGCTGGAGCCTCGAAAAGCATCTGCTTCCCGTATCGCTGGGACTGCTACTGGTGGTTTCGGTGGGCGGCAGCGGAATTTGGCTCACTCTGCACCAGAACTATGCAGCTGTGCTCGTGCTGGCCCAGAGCGGGATCCTGCTGATCACCGCACTCCTGTTTGCGCTGGCATTCCGGCGGGTCACCGCTGGCGTGGTCTTTACCGTCGGCGGCCTCGTAGCATGGTCGCTGCCGGGGATCCTTGAGCTCCTGCTGGGCGCATCCCAGGTGCCTTTCGTGCTGGTTCGTGCTCTGAATCTGATGAAGGTCATCGCCGCCGTCGGCATGATCGTCCTGGTGCTCGAAGACGAAATTGCTTCCAACAAAGCCGCGCAGCTGCGCGAGCGCCGCGCCCGCCAGGAAATGGAAAGGTATACCGAAATTTTTCTGGAAGCTTTCTCCTACGAAGAAGAAAGCCGTCAGTACGACCAGATCTGCCAGGTTATCGGCGAGGCCAGCCGTTTCTCGAAAGCCGTGCTCGTCCTGCGGAGCCCCGAAGGCCGATTTCGGCTGGCCGGCCACGCTGGAATCGACGGCGCCCTGGCTACGGCTCTCGATGCTATGGCCCGTCGAACGACCGATGAGAAGCTGAAGGATCTCAGAGCCGACTCGCTGTACAAACGGGAAATCGGCCACCTTGTGCGCCTTAACTTAACGCCGTTGCTGGAACCGGGCGATGAGCTCCAGCAGCTCGGTTTCCTCGAGTCTCATGCCATCGCTATCCGCGGGCGCGAGCAGGAGCTGCTGGGCACGCTTCTGCTGGCCGGTCTCCGCGACCCTGACGAACCGCTTCTTACTGAAGATGTTCTTCCGCTGGAATTGCTGGTGGCCCGCATCGGCACGGCCCGCGAGCACCAGATGCTGCTGCGGCGCCTGCTGCAAGCAGAGCGCCTCGCAGGTCTCGGTCAACTGGCCGGAGGCGTGGCCCACGAGCTCAACAACCCGCTCACCGTCGTGACCGGCTATGCCGAGCTGATGGCGGAAAGCGACGCCGCCAGCCGCGACCAGGCCGCGGTCATCCTGAACGAAGCCCGCCGCATGAAGCAGATCATCGAGAGCCTCGTCCGTTTTCGCAAAGCCTCGCCCGGCATGCGCGGGCCGGTGTCCGTAGAGCTGCTGCTGCAGGACGTTGAAAGGCTGGCACGTCACGATCTGGACGGCGCCCGTATCGGTCTGCAGCTGCGGCTTGCTCCCAATCTGCCCTCAATCAGCGCGGACGGCGACCAGATTCGCCAAGTCTTCCTGCAGATCGTCAGGAATGCTATCGGGTCGCTGAACGACACACGCGACGGCCTCGACCGTAAGATCGTTGTGGAAGCTACTTCGGTGGGCGATCGGGTTCAGGTCACGATTTCCGACAACGGGCCCGGCTTCGTCGACCCGGCGCGCGTCTTCGATCCCTTCTACACCACGCGCCACCAGGGTGAAGGCATGGGCCTCGGCCTCAGCATCTGCTATTCGATCATTCGCGAGCACGAGGGCCAGATCTCCGCCGTCAACGTTCTGCCGCACGGAGCGGGGGTCATTATCGAGTTGCCTGCTGCCCATGATCAGCCGCAGGCCGCTGCTGACCTGCACCATGATGTGCTGCTCGCAGGCGAACCCGTCCGCGTGGGCTAGGCGCACGTTCGTCCGCGCGATTCACTCTCCGCGATTTACCATTGTCCGTTGCCATTGAGAGGAAGTTCCATGAAGGGATTCGTGTGCGTGGCGGGAGCGCTTTTGTTCTCGTTCCTTGCGGGAGGGCAGAACCCGGCGCCGGACGAGAGCGGGCCGAAGCGCCCCATGACCTTTGAAGACATGATGAAGATGCGCCGGCTGATGGATATCGCGGTCTCGCCCGACGGCAAATGGGTGCTTTTTTCGGCTACGGATGTTGACCTCGAGAAGAACACGAAGACTTCGCATCTGTGGATTGTTCCCGTCGCAGGAGGAGAAGAGAGGCCGCTCACGATCTCGCAGGTGGGCGAGAGCCGGGGGCGCTTCTCGCCTGATGGGAGGCAGATCGCTTATCTGACCGCACGCGATGGCAGCCAGCAGATTTGGCTGGCGGACTTTGACGGGACTTCGGGGACGATGGGCGCGTCGCGGCAGCTGACTCATATTTCGACAGAGGCCGACAACGTGACGTGGTCGCCGGATGGGAAACACATTCTATTCACGTCAGCGGTTTATCCGGAGTGCGGTGCTGCGGGCCAATCGGGCGCGATTTCCGGATCTGCCGAAGACGACTGCGACAAGCGCCGGGACGATGAGGAGAAACAGTCGAAGGTGAAGGCCAGGATCTTCACCGCGTTGCTTTATCGCCACTGGAATGCCTTCACCGATGACAAGCGCAGTCATTTGTTTCTGGCTTCGGTCGATGATGGATCGTTCCGGGACCTGAACCCTGGCGACACGCACGATGTTCCGCCGTTTTCTTTGGGCGAGCCCGACGGCTGGGGTTTCTCTCCCGACGGCAAGGAGGTCGCCTTCGAGGAAAAAAAGGTCGATGACCCTGCGCTCTCCACCAATGTCTCGATTTTCGCGCTGCAGCTCGACGATCCGAACGCGCAGCCGGTGAAGGTTTCGACCAGTCCGGGTGGAAACTTCACCCCGCGCTACTCACCGGATGGGAAATACATCGCGTGGCGGATGCAGAAGCGGGCTGGGTATGAGAGCGATCGGTTTCGGCTCGTCCTCTACGACCGCGCTACGAAGCAGATTCGCGAACTGCTGCCGAATTTCGACCGCTGGGTCGACGAAGAAGTGTGGGGCCCTGATTCAAAGATCATCTATTTCACGGCAGGAAATGAAGGCGAAGAGCCGGTTTATCAATTGAACTTGGCCGCAGCCAGACGCCAGGCAGTTCGCGTCGATTTTTCGGAAAATGGTCCCGGCGAATACTCAGACCTGCGTGCACTTCCGTCTTCTACATACGCGAACTTGATCGCGGTCAGAATGACGGTGCAAAGCCCCTCGGAAGTGGTCAAGCTCGCGACCACATCTAGAAGCGGCCTCAACGTCACACACGGAAAAAACGGCAAACCAGACACATTCAACGATTGGACAGTGTTCGAGACGCAGGCAATCCCCGTCTCCCACCTCAACGACCGCCCTCCTCGCCCAGCTCGACCTGCCCAAGATGGAGTCCTTCTGGTTTCACCGCCAAAGACGGCACAAAGGTCGAGGGCTTCCTCATCCGGCCGCCGGGCTTTGACCCCGCAAAAAATACCCCGTCAAATTCCTGATCCACGGCGGACCGGAGGGCGACTGGGGCGACGCGTGGAGCTACCGCTGGAATGCCGAGCTCTTTGCCGCCAACGGCTACGTAGTGGTGATGATCAATATGCGCGGCTCAACGGGCTACGGGCAGGCCTTTGTCGATGGCGTGAACGGCGACTGGGGCGGCAAACCTTTCACCGATTTGATGACCGGCCTCGACTACGCCGAGGAGCACTACCCATTCATCGACAAGACCCGCGAGTGCGCTCTCGGCGCAAGCTATGGCGGATACATGGCCAACTGGGTGCTGGGCCACACCGACCGCTTCAAGTGCATCGTTTCGCACGACGGCATGTTCAATGCCGAGTCGGCCTTCGGTTCGACCGAAGAAGCACTGGTTCAACGTCTGGGAGTTCAAGGGCCATCCCTGGGATTACTACGGGAAGCCGGACGCGGAGAACCCCTTCCGCAAGTGGTCGCCCTCGCTCTCGGCCAAAAGCATTCAAGACGCCGACGCTCGTTGTCCACGGCCAGCTCGACTACCGGCTCGATGTGAGCGAAGGCTTCCAGCTCTTTGACACGCTGCAATTGCTCGGCGTGCCCTCGAAGATGCTCTACTTCCCCGACGAGGGCCACTGGGTGCTCAAGCCGCAGAACTCGCAGCTCTGGTACAAGACCGTGAACGACTGGGTGGACCAGTGGACGCACACGAGAGACTAGAGTTTAGGGATTAGAGTTTAGGGATTGGACTTTAGAGTTTAGGGATCGGGGATATGGCGACACCCACTTCCCACACTTTTTGCGCTATTGTTTCCTGAGCCCCTCGTGAAGATCGCCGCCCAACGGATCAGCACTCTGTTTCTCCTCGCCGTGTCCTGGGCCGCCCTGCTTTCGGTCCAGTCGCTGCCCCAGCAGCCCAGTCGGCCAGCCGCAACCCCGCCATCGAAATCATCGCCGCCAGATTCGGCCTATGCCGGCGACGAAGCCTGCGCATCCTGCCACGCCAAAGAGGCGCACACCTACTTCACGACGCCGCACTCCATCGACTCAACGCTGCCAAGCGCGAAGACCATCCTCGGCAGCTTCACTCCCGGCAAAAATGTTTTGCGCACCGCCAATCCCGACCTCATCTTCGCGATGATCGCCGCCGATAACGGCTTCTTTCAGAGCGCGGTCAACATCCGCGACCCGCAGAACGTTACTGGCCAGGCGGAAAAGATCGACATCGTCGTCGGCTCCGGCCGTCATGGCCAGACCTATCTCTACTGGAAAGGCGACCAGCTTTTCGAGCTGCCCGTCTCGTACTGGACCTACACCCACGAGTGGATCAACAGCCCCGGCTACGTCGATGGCCAGGTGAATTTCAATCGTTTTGTTGAGCCACGCTGCCTCGAATGCCACGTGACCCGGTTTGACTCGATGGCGCCGCCCGGCAATCGCTACGGGCGCTCGAGCGTGGTGCTGGGCATTGGCTGCGAGCGCTGCCACGGCCCCGGGCAGGAGCATGTTACGCGCGAGCGCAGCGCTAACCATCGGCCGAAAGCCGGCTCAACGGATATCGCCATCGTGAACCCCGCTCGCCTGCCGCGCGACCGGCAGCTGGATCTATGCGCGCTGTGCCACGCCGGGCCGGGTGAACCCGTCGCCCCCGCGCTTACTTTCAAGGCCGGCGACAACATCTCTGACTTCGTGAAGATCACTGCGCCGCCCGCCAACACTCCCGTCGATCCTCACGGCAATCAGGTGGGCGCGCTTGAGGCGAGCAAATGCTTCTCGAGCGGCAAGCTGACCTGCTCCACCTGCCACAACGTGCACACGACGCAGCAAAATGCTAACGCTTTCTCTGCGCACTGCCTCGAATGCCACAACATCCACGCCTGCCCCCGCTTCCGGCAAATGGGGGAAAGCATCCGCGGCAAGTGCGTCGAATGCCACATGCCGATCGGCCGCTCCCAGGTCATTACCTCGGCGATGAGCGGCACCCTGCTGCAGGCCGAGATGCGCACTCATCGCATCGCCGTCTACACGGCGTCGAAATAACGATCAGCTGTCTGCACGATCGTCGCGGTAACCTGTAACCGGCATGATCGCTCATCTGCGCGGACGTCTTTTCTCGAAGCAACCGGGCCAGGCCATCGTGGAAGCGGGCGGCGTCGGCTATGACGTGACCATCAGCGTACCCACCTTCACGGAATTGCCCAATGAGGGCGCCGAGGTTTCGCTCTACATCTACACTCAGGTGCGCGAAGACACGCTGGCTCTCTTCGGCTTTCACGATCGCAACGAGAAGCGGCTTTTCGAGCGGCTCATCACGGTCTCCGGCGTGGGACCGAAGCTCGCCATCACCATCCTGAGCGGCCTTAATCTTGAGCGTACGGTTGCCGCTATCCGCGCGCAGGATCACGCGACGCTCACCCGCATCCCTGGCGTCGGGAAAAAGCTCGCCGAGCGGCTTGTCGTGGAACTCAAAGAGAAACTGGAGGACCTGGCCGTCAGCGCCCCGGCCGCACGACCTCTGGCACCGGCCGCCGACGATGTGCTCTCGGCGCTCGTGAACCTTGGCTATCAGCGTCCCGCCGCGCTCAAAGCCATTGAAACCGTGGTCGAGAAAGACAAAGCCGCCGGCGAAGATTTCGACGCGCTCTTCCGCTCTGCCCTGAAGGTGATCCGGTGAAGATGCCCATCCGGGCCGAGGACGGAATTTAAACTCGCACCAGCTCTCGCTGGATCCGCCCGGTCACCGTGGCATGATCCCTGGTCGTGATCATGTTTACCTCGCTGCGCACTCCGAACTCCGGCAGGTAAATCCCTGGCTCGACGGAAAAGCAGGTGAACGGCAGAATGCGCCGCTCGTCGTGGGTTTCGAGATTGTCAAGATGCGCGCCGCTGCCGTGCAGCTCAGATCCAATGTTGTGGCCGGTGCGGTGCGTGAAGTACTCCCCGTAGCCCGCGTTGCGAATCACCGCTCGCGCCGCGTCGTCGGCCTGGAAGCCGGCTATCGGATGCCCGCCATCGGTGAACGCCGAGCGGACTGCCTCAATCGCCGCGTCGCGCGCATCGCGCACAGTGGCAAAAACCACGCGCTCCTTCTCCGTCGGCTCGCGATTCACCACGCCCGTCCAGGTAATGTCGTACCAGCAGGTGGCGGGGCGATTGACCCGCGCCCAGATGTCGATCAGCAGAAACGAACCTGACAGGATGGGCCGGCTCTGCTCCGCGGTCGGCTCGTAATGAGAATCCGAGCTGTTCGCGTCGACTGAAACATTGGGGCCATGGTCGGTGGTGAGTCCGGCACGCTCGATCGCCTGCTGAAACCAAACCATCATTTCGTACTCGGTCGCAGGTGAGCTCGATCGCGCGCGGCTGCCGATCTGCTGAAAGCCCTCGGCCAGAATCTCGTCCAGCAGTTTCTGCGCGGCGTAGTGGCTGTCGATCTGCTCCTCGGTCAGCACCGCCTGGAAGCGGCTGACCAGATCGGCCGAGCTGACGATCTCCTTACCCATCGACCGCAGCAGCTCCACCGTTCCCGCATCGACCATTGACACATACATAATGGCGTTGCGCGGCGAGTACTGCATGGCGATCCGGCGCCACGGCCCGAGCATGGCATCGAGACCGGTCTCCAGTTCCTGCCACGACGAGTAGACGCCTTTCGACCCGGCCAGAGAATCCAGCTTGCCAGCCTCGATGCGATGAACGAGCTTGCGCGGCTCGCCTTCGGCCGGAATCGCGTAATACCAGCGGCGGCTCACCAGTCCGTGATCCGGGAGCCCCAGAATCGCCGCGGCCAGGGGGTCGCGGTGATGGTGATCGTAGAAAAGCCACGCGTCCACGCCAGCGCTCCGCAGCGCCGACTGAATTGAATCGAGGTTCATATGCCTTAGGGTATAGGCTGCAGGGTCCAGGGTATAGCAAAATGGCTGTGCCTGTAGATTCCTGAAGTCACGCGCCGAGCCACTGCGGTCACAATGAAACGCCTTCTCAGAATCCTCGAGCAAACAGCAAAGGTCGTCATGGTCACGGCGGTTGTCCTATGGCTGGCCGACTGGGGCGTCTTTCGTGTGCGCGAGGCGCGGGGCACCGCGTTCGACACCGTTCAGGTCGACGAGTTCCTCTCCACCGCCCTGAAGGGTAACAAGCAGGAGTACGACTTTATGGGAACGGCTCAGGTCAGCTGTGCCCGAGCCCTTTTTCCCCACGGAGGGGCACCGGCATGCTGGTGGCTGCGCCGCCACACCACCCAGTGGGAGTAAGGGCTGGCCATCCAGGCCTGGTCGCTTCGCGCAAACGAAACCGGACCGAGCTCGGGGCAGCCGCTGCTACTTCTTTTCTTCGTGATATTCCTGCTCGGTGTTGATCTCCCACAGCGCTGTTTTGTTGATCTGCCCGGCTGCGATCTGATCCACCGCCGTCATCGCGGTGAGCATCGAGTGATCCTGGTTGTTGTATTTGTGCATGCCATTGCGGCCCACCAGAAACAGGTTCTCGAACCGTCGATGTAACGGACGATCTCATCGAATCGATCGTAGGTGCCAAAGTAGGCCGGATAAGTCTTGGGGACATGAACCACGTGCGCAGTCCCGCACATCATCGGCCCGCAGGATCCCGATTTTCTCTACCTCGGCAATCGCAAACCGCGCGATCCCCTCGTCGGGCATGTTCCACAGCCGGTCGGTTTCGTAGCAGAAATATTCCAGCCCGATCCAGACCTTTGACGGGTCGGCAACCATGTAGGGGCTCCAGTTGTTGAAGATCTGCAGCCGGCCCACCAGAACGTCGGGCTCCTGAATATAGATCCACGTGTCCTTCAGCGGTCCGCCATCCGGCTCCGTCACCGTCAGCCGATCCACCAGCAGCCCTACCGTGATGAAGTCGCGGTAAATGAGGCCGTCTGCTATTGCACGCACCTCAGCCGGAACCTCCACATCCAGACTGTGAATCAGCTCGCGCACCGGCATCGTCGAGAACACATAATCCGCGGTGATGGCGTGCGAAACGCCCTGCGGATCGACCGCTTCCACCGAGACCACGCGGTTTCCTTCTACATGCAGTTTGCCAGCGCGCCAACCCATGCGCACTTCGCCGCCCTTTTTTGTAACAAGATCGGCGACATATTCCCAAAGTTGCCCCGGCCCATACTTCGGATACAGAAACTTTTCGATCAGCGAAGTCTCGGTCGACTTCTGTGCGATGTCACCTGACTTCTTCCGGCCGAAGGTCTTCTTCAGAAAATGCGCGATGGCGGTCCGCAGCGATAGCCCTTTGATCCGCTGCGCGCCCCATTCCGCGCTGATCTGGTTGCAGGGCACGCCCCACACTTTTTCCGTGTACGACTTGAAGAACGTCAGGTACAGTTCGGTCCCGAAGCGATTGATCAGGAAATCCTCGAGCGTCTTCTCGTTACGCCGCGGAAACAGCTTCGCGCGCAGGTAGCCGATGCCGATCTTAAGCATGCGCCATGGGCCGAGCTGCTGAATCGTGCGTCCGTTGAGGGCGACTGGGTAGTCAAAGAAACTGCGCAGGAAGTAAATCCGGCTCTTGCGTGGGCGCACCAACATCACCAGATCGGGATCGGTGGCAGTGTCGTCCGCACCGGAAACGATCCGTTCTTTGTTCTGGTAACGAATCGTGTGGAAACCGGAGCTATTCTCGGTTGAAGCGATCGGCATCAGCTGCGCCCACCAGTCCATCACACGATCGGCTTTTGAGAAGAATCGGTGTCCGCCGATGTCCATGCGATTGCCATTGTGGCGGATCGTGCAGGAGATTCCCCCGATGCGGTTGGTGGCTTCGAGCACGATGGGACGCACGTCGGTCCGGCGCAGTAATTCAAGAGCGGCCGTCAGTCCGGCGGGCCCGGCTCCGATGATCAAAGCAGTTTTCATGCGGGATTCGACGGGTTCAGCGATGGTTCAGTGACAGGAAAATCATTACCCGGCAGGTAAGATGCGCGGGAAAACACCTCGGGATCGGTCATCTCTCTTTATGTTCGCGTCTCGATGCGCTCACGGCAATAGAAAGTTGGCCGCGCTGGTTGCAATCGAGGCACCTGGCACGACGTGGCCTGGTGCGAGCAATTTGCCCCAGGCTAACATGCTCCGCGATTAACTGCGCCCTGTCGCGGAGGCGGCGGTTCGCTCCGCCTTCGCCGCTGGAGAGCCTCCCGACAAGGTCTCCCAACCGCGGCGGGAAAGATCCCACCAGATGAGATACCCGGCCACTGCGGCCGCGGTCAGCAAACATGCGGCGGTGAGCCATGCGCCAAAGATCAGCTTGCCGATGCCGAACAGGCACCCATACACCAGCACGCAGCCGAGAATTGTATCGAAAGCGTTAGCACGGAAATCGCGTACGGGTTCCATGTCAGGGGCCTCGAGAGCGATCCGCTTCCACCCATGAACTGTGGGGTGAACACGCCGGTAAAACGCCAGCAGCGTCGCATCAGGCTCGGCGGCCGTCAGCCAGGTCGCGATGATCCACGCAACGGTAGTGACTCCGGCCGTGATCAGAGTGCTTTTCGCGAACACCACCGCATCGTTCCCTGCGAAATGAACACGCGAAAGCACCAGCGTGACCAGAGCCGCGACGATCATGGCTGAGATTTCGCTCCATGCATTAATGCGCCACCAAAACCACCGCAGCATGTAGACGGCTCCGGTGCCGGCGCCGAGGTTCAACACCAACTGCCATCCTGCGCCGATTGACGTCAGCCGGCTGGCTACGTATCCGCTGCACAGCACCAGAACCACGGTGATGACTTTGCTGATGAGCACATAATGCTTCTCGCCTGCGTTGCGAACCATGAACCGCCGGTAGAGATCGCTGACCAGGTACGAGGTGCCCCAGTTGAGCTGCGTCCCCACCGTCGACATGTACGCGGCCAGAAACGCGGCGATCATCAGCCCGCGCAACGCCGGCGGGAGGAAATCGCGCAGCACCATCACGTATCCCTGCTGCGGGTTGGCGGTATACGCAGCGCTGGGATGCAGCCCTCCGCTTGTGGAATACATCGCCAGCGCCACCAGGCCTGTGATGATCCACGGCCAGGGCCGCAGCGCGTAGTGCGCGATGTTGAACCACAGCGTGGCCCCGAGCGAGTTCTTTTCATCTTTCGCGCTGAACATACGCTGCGCCACGTAGCCGCCGCCGCCGGGCTCCGCACCCGGATACCATGCCGCCCACCACTGCACCCCGATGTACATCAGGAAGGTCAGCACCGGCAGAGTCCAGAGATTTGAAGTCGTCAGCCCGGCATGAAAATCAGGCAGGAACGACAACACATTTGACGTCGGATGCCCTGCGGCCCTCGTCGCCGCATCGACCGCCGAGAGCCGGATCCGCAGCGCCGACATTCCTCCCAGCCGGACCACCGCGATCCACGCCAGCACGACGATCATGGTCATCTTGAGCACAAACTGGAAGACATCGGTCACCAGCACGCCCCACAGTCCACCCAGGAAGGTGTAGAGGCCGGTGAACGGGACCAGAATGAAGACGCAGATGAAGAGCGCAGTGTGGCGTGGCTCGCCAAGCGTGTAATGCATCAGCGTGTGTCCGCCCACCGAGAGCGCGAGCACTCGTCCCTGCGCGATCACCGGCCCCAGCGTCACCGCGATGATGTCCACCATCGCCCGGGTCACCCAGCCAAGGATGAAGCAGTTCATCAGCAGGCCCAGATACACCGCCTTGAATCCGCGCAGGAAGGCGGCCGGACGCCCGCTGTAGCGAATCTCCACCAGCTCCACGTCGGTCAGGATTTCGGCCCTGCGCCAGTAGCGCGCAAAGAAGAACACCGTCGTCATGCCGGAGAGGCAGAGACTCCACCAGATCCAGTTGCCGGAAATGCCCTGCGTGGCTACGAGCCCGCACACGAACAGCGGAGTGTCCGCCGCAAAGGTCGTCGCCACCATCGACGTTCCGGCCAGCCACCAGGAGACGTTGCGCCCCGAAACAAAGAAATCTTCCGTCGATCCGCTGGCCTTGCTTCGGTAGTAGACGCCGATCAGCAGATTAAAGAGAAGGTAGGCTGCGATCACCAGCCAGTCGAGATGCGTAAGAGGCATTGAGCTCCGCGGTGCCGGTTCGTCTGTCGGATTTGCTCACCAGTATAGCCAGCGCGATTAAGCCGAGGCCTCGCTCGAAAGGCTGCGACTATAGCACTTCTCAATCAGCAAGCGCGGATCCTGCAAACTGTCTCCTGTGTTCTGTCTCCAGTTTCATGCAACCGGATATAGCACTTTGCGACCTCGCTACGAAGACACGGGGTGCATGAGGCCGCCGCGCGTCAGGCGATATCGCCGGCCGCGCCACAGGATCGTGCTGCCGAAGTAGCTCGCTACCCAGCAGCAGAAGCCGAGCAGGTCGCGAAGGGGGTAGAGCAACATTGTCGGCAACAGCCTGCGCTCCGCCACCGCTATCCTCCCGATCACTACGGCCAGCAACATCCGGTTCACAATGCTGTACACGAGCAGCGCTACACCCAGCACTGGCCGATGCATGAGCAGCGCAGCCAGGCAGGCCAACAATCCGAAGGGGACGCTGAAGGTCAGCGCTGTGCCCAGGTGGCCCCACGGCCGAGAGAAGCGCGTGGATTTCATCCATCGCGTCTGATGCCGCAGTGATCCCGCGAAGCTCAGATTCAGAATGATGTGGTCGATGACGTGGTGGGACAGCACAACTGTTTGGCCCTGTTCCGCGACTTTCGCTCCCAGCAGAAAATCGTCGGAACAATACGGACCGAGTACTCCAAAACCGCCCATCGCCTGCACGCAGCCACGTCGCACCGCCATCGTCGGCCCCAAAGCGAACTTCATTCCCTCCAGCAGATTCGCCGTCAGTACCCCGGTTGTCATCTCGACAGACATCCCGGTGGCTTCCAGCATCGACCAGAGGCTGCCATCGGCCACGCCTCGGTAAAGACATGTCACCGCCCCAACCCGCTCGTCGGCAAACGGCGCTATCACCTCGCGTATATAGGTCCGCCCCACCCGCACGTCGCTGTCACTGATGATGAATATGTCGTGCTGGGCCGCAGCGTGCATCAGCTCCAGCGACGATACCTTCGCGTTGATATAGGTTTCGTTCCCCGTCGCGAGAAACTGCGCAGGAATCCGCGGAAACCGCGCCGCGACGCGTCGAGCCGCTTCCAGCCCGGCATCGGTGCTCGACCGAGCGCAGAAGAGAATCTCGAAGTTCGGATAATCCTGCTCGAAAAAGGTCGCGATGTGCGCTTCCAGATTCGGCTCCGCGCCATCGAGCGGCTTCAGCAGGCTCACCGGTGGCGCAAATTCACCCTCGCCCGCCGGTTCCCGCTGTCGCAGAAACCGGCGGAGCCCGACGAGCGCAAGCAGCGCAGAGATTGTCGAGGTGACCAGGCCGAAAAGCCCGAGACCGAAGAGAATCCGAATCATAAATGCGGTCACGAGAGCGGTCGAAACCGCTGCCCGGCTGCCCTTTAGAGGCTATCCTATGTGGCGGCCTTCGCCCATCTCAGACCGTCGCGAACTTCGCGTCTTCCCGCATCCACAGCGCCAGCTGCCGCAGCAGCCACACATTACGCTCGAACAACGTCGTCGCATAATGGAGCGCGGAAGTGTTGTTGGTGCTGCCTTTTTGCTGCAGCCCGTGCTGGCTGCGCAGCTCCTCCATCATGCCGCTGCGGTCGTCGGTCATATTCATCAGGATTTCGATCTCCAGATCGCCCGGCGACTCCAGCGCGGCCAGCGCCGAATACAGGATCGTGTCCAGGGATTCGATCAGCAGCCCGGCCAGCTCTTCCTTGCCCAACCCCATTAGTGTCTCCGCAAAAAGATAAACATTGTCTTCGAGGGCCCGGAGCGTGCTCTCCTTGCGCTGGAACGCAATGGCCCGCGCCGCCACATCCGTCGCGATCGGCATCTTCAGCAGCGCCTCCAGAAACTCCGCAATGTGCCGGCCCAGCTGCTGCGCCGCGGCATGCAGCGGCTTCATCTGCGAGGGATCGCCCCGCCGCGCCGCATCGATATACCGCCCCAGCACACTTACGATTCGCATCTGCTCCAGCGCCACCAGGTCCAGCGCTGTCTCCGGCGAATTCAGCGAGTTGTGCTGGATGTAGATCGGGCTGGATAAATCCTGCTCCGGGGTTGGCGGCCATAGTTTTGCCAGTCCCGTCGGCGCCCATCGCAGGCCGGCAAACGCCACCGCCGCCACTGTGATGTTGAGGGCCAGATAGGTGTACGCCATGCGCTGCGAAATAGAAGCGCCCGAAGCGTTCACCGCCGCCATGAACAGCGGCACGTGCAGCAATCGCTCCGCCACCAGCAGAGCGCCCACCAGGGCTCCGCCTGCGCAGTTTGTCATCGCCTGATACATCGCGATCTGCCGCGGTACGCCGACGAGGTTGCCGGAGAGAATCCATGTGGCCAGCGCCGACCCGACTCCCAGCCCGGCGATGACCATCATCGCGGGAAATTCTCCCAGCTGCCCTCCGCGATTGATGGTCACCACGATGGCCGCGACCGCCGACGAGGAATGAATCAAGGTCCGCATCAAGACACCCAGCAGAAACGCCGCGTACGGCCAGTGCGCGAAGAAGCGCGCCACATGCGCGAATTGCGCAGAGGAAGCCAGCGGCTGGAACGCCTGCTTCATCATTTCGAGTCCCAGAAAAAGCAACCCCACCGACATCCCGCTCGCCACCGCGGGCTTCCATTGCTTGACCAGCTTGAAAGCCAGAATGATACCGGTGATCCCGATCAGAAACAGGATCGACAAATGCAGATCGGAAGCGGCGACAAAGACCAGCAGCGCCGTTCCGATGTTCGCGCAGGCCAGCACAATCAGAGCTCGCGAAATTGGCAGCAGCCCCGTCGACACCATCCCTGAAAGAATGAATGCCACCACCGAGGCGCTTTGCGTAATGGCGCCCAGTATCGCTCCTACCAGTCCCGCCATCACCGGCCGATGCGTCAGCCGCCCCAGCGCCTGGCGGAAGCGCTGGCCGCTCATCTGCCGCAAATTGTCCGAGACTCCGCTGATGCCGGAGAAGAAAAAAGCCAGTCCGGCGAGATAGAGCGCAACCAGTTCGATCATGGGCGGTTGCATAATACCAGCGCATTGCACGGTTCTTGATGAAAGCTCCCCAGGTCAGCAAGCCGTCCCCGCCACGCCGCCGCGAAACTTTATACTGGCTTCATCCATGGCCAGCTTTCTTCCTGTCGATGAGCAGCTCGACCTGCTCGAAAAAGGCGCTGCGGAAATCATCCGCGTCTCGGACCTGCGCGAGCGCCTCGAAAAATCGCGCCAAACCGGGACGCCTCTGCGGGTCAAGGCCGGTTTCGATCCCACCGCGCCCGACCTCCACCTCGGCCACACCGTGCTCATGCGCAAGCTCAAGCACTTCCAGGACCTCGGCCACCAGGTCATTTTTCTCGTCGGCGACTTCACCTCGCTGATCGGCGATCCCTCCGGCCGCAACGTCACGCGCAAGCCGATGATCCGCGAGCAGATCAACGAAAACGCCAAAACTTACACCGACCAGGTCTTCCGCATCCTTGACCGCGACAAGACGGAGGTGCGCTTCAACTCCGAGTGGCTCGACAAGCTCGGCTTCGAGGGCATGATCCGCCTTGCGTCTCACTTCACGGTCTCGCAGATGCTGGAGCGCGACGAGTTTCACAAGCGCTTTCAGGAAGAGAAGCCC
The DNA here is from genome assembly GCA_963788905.1 of uncultured Acidobacteriaceae bacterium. Taxonomy (GTDB): domain Bacteria; phylum Acidobacteriota; class Terriglobia; order Terriglobales; family Acidobacteriaceae; genus Palsa-343. Next base: position 1,426,872 of record CAWBIO010000002.1, on the reverse strand, counting down.
ATCGCCCTGCACGAGCTGCTCTACCCGCTGTCGCAGGGCTACGACTCGGTCGCGCTCCACGCCGACGTCGAGCTGGGCGGCACCGACCAGAAGTTCAACCTGATCGCCGGGCGCGAGCTGCAGCGCAGCTACGGCCAGGAGCCGCAGATCGTCCTGATGACACCCATCATCGAAGGCCTCGACGGCGTGCAGAAGATGTCGAAGTCCTACGGGAACGCCATCGGTATCCACGAGCCGCCCCAGGAGATGTACGGCAAGCTGATGTCGATTTCCGACGACCTGATGTGGCGCTACTGGACGCTGCTGACCGACTTGCGGCAGAGCGAGATCGACCAAATGCTTGACGCGGTCCGGACAGGCAGAGAGCATCCGATGGTCGTCAAAATGCGCTTAGCACATTCGATCGTTTCCGGGTTTCACTCGCCCGATGAAGCGAACAAAGCAGCGCAGGATTGGTCACAACAGCACCAGCAGAATGAGATCCCGGATGATGTTGAGCGAGTGACCGTCTCTGCGGAGAAGATCGGATGGCAAATCAACAAGCCGATACGGCTTGATAAGCTGATTTTCCTCATGGGACTTGCATCCTCCAATGCCGAGGCCCAGCGGAAAATCAAGGAAGGTGCCGTTGAAATGAAGGGCATCGGGAGCAAGATTCAGCTGTATGTTCCAGTCGTCGCGCCGCCGACAACTCTCCCACCCCTTCGCGTCGGCAGACGCGCCAAAATCGCGGTAATCGAATAGGGTTGGCCCGTTTGCATGTGTCATAATGTGTTCATGCCGAACACACGCAGCACAACCTTCAGCGTCCGCCTTAAACCGGAAACCCGCAAGAGGCTGGCGAGGCTCGCGAAGGCCTCCGGGCGGAGTTCCAATTTCCTGATCTCCGATGCCGTGGAAACTTATGTCTCGGATCAGGAGCGGATGCTGGCGGAAGTGGCCCAAGCCGAAAAGCAAATCGAGGCGGGTCACTATGTTCGTCACGAAGACGTCAAAGCCTGGCTTCTCTCGTGGGGAACTAACCGCGAACTCCCGCCGCCGCGATGCGTCTGCGGTAAGGAACATGATGCAGAAACGCTGTGCCGCTGAAACCACCCGCAGTTGAGATCGTATGGTCGCCGCTGGCCATCGCCCGCCTTCGTGAGATCCAAATCTTTGTGGCCAAAGACGAGCCCATTGCCGCCGAACGGCTCGTCACTCGAATTACAGCCCTGGTCGAGGTCCTCAGGATCTTTCCGTTCACCGGTCGCCCCGGTGCCAAACCCGGACTGCGCGAGCTTGTGCTCGCTGGCACTCCCTACATCGTCATTTATTGCGTTCGGAGCAATCGAGTCCTGATTGACACGAACTGGCACGGCGCCCAGAAAAGCGCGTGAGAACAATCCTGCAGCTGCAATTACCTGTATTCAACATTTGCACTAAACAGGTGGGGTAGGGTTACCGGCTATGGTATGCATCCGTCTGCACGGTATTTTCCGCGTCGCGAGACCTTGTATATTCGTTAGAGATGGCCTCGAAAGCGCAGACCCCTGCACCACCAAAATCCCAGGGCTTTATCTATACGGCACTGATTCTCGGCTGGCTTGTTCCGGGAGCGGGCCATTTGCTCACCCGGCACTGGATTCGGGCCGCACTGCTGTTTGTGGCAATTACGGCGATGTTTTCACTCGGCCTCGCCATGCAGGCGAAGGTCTACGTGCCCAATACCGGCGATCCGCTGGACATGCTTGGCTTCGCCGGCGACCTGGGCGCAGGCGCGCTTTACTTTGTCGCGCGCATCTTCTCGCTTGGCCAGAGCACGGTGCAGCTGGTGACCGCTGACTACGGGACCAAGTTTGTGGTTGTTGCCGGGCTACTGAATTTTGTCGCGGCAGTGGATGCGCACAACCTTCGCATCGGAAGGAAAGTCTAGTGATGACTCCTTCCCACTTCACCGCAGTTCTGCTTTTCGCCACGTGCACGTCGGTAGTCTTCGGCGTCACCCAGCGCTCAACGCCGCGCAGCATGGTGCGATACGGCATTTACTGCTGGGCGCTGTTCGTTGGCGCAGTGATTGCCGCCAGCTGGCTGATGTGGCTTATCCGCCGTTGAGCTATTTTCCTGGCACGGCAACTCTGATCGAGTAGATGGAGTCGCGCGCTCCGATGAACAGCGTCCGTTTGTCGGGCCGCCGAACGCCAGGCTGCTCGGGCGCTCCGGGATCTCCAGAATTCCGGCTGCGTGGCCATCGCGGCTGTAAACATAAACCTGATCGCCGGCGAAGAAGACATTGCCTGCGGAATCCTCGACGACGGAGGTTCCGCCGCGTTGCGCGAACAGCTGCGTGTTGATCTGGCGGTCTGCGGTTAGCGTGCCGCGCCATGTTTTGGCGTCGTCCTCGCTGACGATCAGATGTGTCTCTCCCGACCGTGAACCGAGCCAGCTGCGCGCTCTCGTGCAGTGAGCGGTACATCGGGATCGGCATCGCCGGCAATGCGGTGTTGGCCTGGTTGAGTAGAACCAGGACATCGGGCACGCTCTTGCATTTCGCTGCGGATGGCGGTGTTGCTGCCGATTCGGTACTGGTAGCCTTTGTGTTCGAGCAGCAGCGTCAGCTTTTCGAGTGCGCTGTGCAGACCGACGGGCAAAAACAACGCTGTTTCTGGCGTGAGCGGGGCAGATGTCGCTGTCAGTGCGGTCACAGTGCCCGAAGACAGAGCGATCTCAGAGGCGGTAGTGTCGCGGTTGAGGGTCACCAGTTTTCCGGTCGCGACGAATCCCGAGCGCCATGGGCATCTCGGGAACCTGGGCGACTGGGTCGGCCTTCTTTCTTTCGGGGTCGAGGCGGTACACGGTTTGCTTCGTCGGCATCGATGAAGTAGACGGCACCGGTTTCGTCGGCCGTGAGTCCAGATGCGTTGCTGAAGCCGGTGGCCACGCGATCGAGGGTTGCGCCGGGCACAAACATGGATGGCAGGGGCAACGGCGGGCCCGTTTTCAAATCGGGCCCGAGAGCAAAATGCACGAAGTGATGCGCGCGAACCTGAACGCCGCTGATTTGGTCGAAAACGCTGTTATCGAAAGCCAGCCGCGTCTGGCTGAAGACCTTCACGTTGTCGAAGTCGACGTTTTCGGAATCATGCAGCGACGACCGCATACGGCATGGGCGTGACGATGCGGGAGACGCGATACATATAGGTGTTCGCGAACAGGATGTCGCGCGCCGACTCCAGCTCCACGGCGACCGCGTTGGCGCCTTCGGGATTCTCCTCCTCGGTCTGCAGGTCGTAGATTTTCCAGTGGGCCGCGCGATCGAGGCGAACCTCGTCGCGCATGTGGTGCTCGCAGGAAAACTGGTAGATCGTGCCCGGTGTCGTCGTGTTCTCGATCAGCAGACCATTTTCTGCGGTGCCACCATGCGACCAGATGCCGCGCAGGATTCCACCGCCGCCATCCTTTCACCCACAAGCTCGGATACTGCGCGTCGAGCTGCATCGGCGGCCGCTGGGCTGGTGGCGGCGGCGTCGGCGCCATTGGTTCGAGTGCGCGCATGTACTCGCTGTGTCCGCGCCAGAAATCCACGTCGTCGAGCAGTGACTTTTCGCCCGCCATCCAGAGCATTCCGGCCGCGCGCGGATTGGCATTGCCGGTGGCGATGCCGATGCCGCTGACGATACTGGCGCCCTGGGGCGCAATCAGCAGCGGGATTGCAGGGCCGTCCCCCTGGAAGTGCGGATCGTTGTCCGCGAGGATGAGCTGCGTTGTGAACGGGCTGAATCCGACGAGGACGGTATTGGCGCGCAGATGCAGCGAGCCGGTGAGCCGGTAGAACCCGCTGGGGAAGTAGAGGGCCTCGTGCTCGTCGATGGCCTTCTGAAGCGCGGCCGTGTCGTCCGTGCCGCCGTCTCCTTTTGCGCCGAGCTCCTGGACGTTAACCCAGGAGCGCATGGGCGGCAGGGCCGGGATGTCAGTGGCGATGGGTCTCCGGCAGTCCAGCGGACGCTCGCGGTGCCGCAGCATGACGCCCTGTTCTCGGCCATCCGGCCCAACGCCGAGGCCCAGAGCGAATCGGACTTCAACAAAAGCGGGCTGGGCCCGTGGCACATCATTGCCGGGCGCTCCAGCGACGAAGCTGGCTACGTGTTCGCAGGCCACATTTTCGAGCGTGATCTCGTTCCGCAAGTTTTCAACATCGCCCAGCTTTAGCACCGCCTCTGAGATGTTCCGCATAGTGAGGTCGCGACCGTAGAGCTGTTCGACCTCGCCTGCGGGAATCTCGATCGCCACAGGAACGTCGGCGAAACGGTCGCGGATGAGCGTGAACCCAGCTTCGTGGGTTTGGATGGCAGCGATCTGCTGGCCCTCGAAGCTCGAATCCATGAGCAGAAACTGCCAGGCCGGCGAAGTTTTGCCGGTGATGATGCCGAATTGGCCGCCCTCGACGTGAATGTCGCTGGCCTGATTGCCGACCTGCTCAATCGCTGCGCGGGCCGATCCCAGATTGAAGTTCGCGTGAGAAATGAAGCTGTGCTGCGCCACATTGAAGCGGATGGCGACAGCGGCTGGATTGCCTTCGCCAATCTCGAAGTCGATGTTCGAAAGCGCGCTGAAGAAAGTAAACTCGCTGGCGTCCGCGATCGGCTGGCCCGGGGGCGTGCGCTCGTCGGTAAACCACAGCATGTAGCAGCCGCCGTTTGGGCCTTTGTTTTGGTCGGGGCTATCCTGCTGGAATCCCGGAGTGTTCGCGCCCAGCACAAACACGGGCCGGCGAGCGCCGTAGCCGATGAGGCGAATCCCAGCCCAGACGTGAATGGTCCGGGTAAGCCGGTAGCGGCCTTCGGGCACAAAGACAACACCGTGGTGAGTCATCTCCTGGACGCGGTCGATGGCGTGCTGCACAGCGTCGGAGTCATCCGCCTGGCCATCTGCTACCGCGCCAAAATCGGAGCGGGTGAGATAGACCGCGTGGGAATCCTCAGGACGAGTGGAATAAACCGATTGCGCGAAGGCGGGAGCGACGGCCAGGGCAAGAAATCCGCAGGCAGCAAGGACGCGAAAGGGGAGGCGTGTGGGAGGGGAGATTCTGGAGGCTGAGATTTCAATGCCGGACACAATTTGGCTCCTCAGGAAGGACCCAGTCGGGGGGAGTTTTTTATCGACCGGACCACGAATGTGAGAATTATCGATGTGCTGGAACCGCACATCGAAGCCCCGATCAGGAGATTTATCGGAGTTGAAATCCCGATTCCAAGTATCGAGCAAAAATGCTCGAGAACTGCACCCGGTAGGCGCGTAATGTCTGAGCAGCCAGGCCGGGATCGCCCTGGGCGCTGACGCCCGTAAGGGAAGGATGCCGACCACAAGGCCAGCAGCACAAACACGCGATGTTTCTCACCCGCGGGGTTGTTCGAGAAGGCCGTGTCTAAAGGGGGAGGCTGCCTTTCTATTGCGGAGCCGGATTTGCAGTATCTTTTGCTTCAGCTTTCGATGCCTCCGTGTCATCCGGGGGCTTGGAGAGATGGAGCTTGCTCATCTCTTTGGCTCCGACCGATGGATCCACAGGCGTGACTTTGATCCCGGTTGCCATGGCTCCGGAAGTCCATTTGTAGTAGTAGGTCTTGCCCGCCTCTGCCTCAAATCGGGCCCGCTCGTTCTCTTTCTTCCTTGCCTCGGCCAGGGCCGCCCCGGTGGACTGAATGATGCCTCCGTAGTACATCTTGGGCAAACCGGCAATCACCACCGTGCCCGGCGCCACTTCGGTGAATTCGTATTCGCTGTTCAGGAGTTTGCCAAGATGCGTGTCGTTGACGAAGATCTCGTCGTGTGCGGCAGAGCCGGTAAATCTACCCACGCGGTAGATACAGACAATGGCTTTGCCGGTGGACGGCGCGGGCAGCACTGCGGGAGTTTTGGAATCCTGGGCTCGAGAGACGGGTCCTGTGAAGAGAAACACGATCGCACTGGATGCGAGCAGAAGACTTGCAAGTGAACTGCAAGCTCCCCTGAGGCAAAGCACTGCGAAGCTGCGGAAAGCAGTGTTACGCATGGGAGCGTTCCTTCCTCTGGTCGGAATTTGGAGCCCAAATTTAGCAGATCGCGGCTGCCCACGCCGTGATGGCTGTCACCGCCGTGATGGGGACGAGCGAGAGTGCGAGGTCAGGCGGACGTATTTTCCCGAGATAAACGGGAGAGGAAAGAGCCCCACCCTGCAGAACAAGCAGGATGGGGCACAATGAGTTATTTCAGCGTTTCACGATTTCGGGCAGGCGCGGATCCTCCCATAGCGGGCTGAAGGCGGGGTCCGTGTAGACACTGGCCAGGTCGTGGTAGTGCTGCTGTTTGGCGAGGCGCAGATAGTCGATGGCACCTTCAATGTTGCCGCGTTTCACGTAGGCCTTCGCGATCATGAAGGAGACCAGGGCTTTCTGCTCTGGCGTGGAGACCTGGGCGAAGACGCCTTCTTTATCGGTGCTGTTGAGGATGTCGGCGTCGAGTTCGAGGGCGCGGGCGTACTCGGTCATGGCGCGGTCCATCTGTTTTTGGCCGGCCCAGGCTTCTGCGAGGTTGAGGTGCGTTGCGGCCTTCGATTCATCGAGGGCAAGGGCCTGTTTGAGATAGCGGACGGCGGGCCGGTATTTGTGCTGGAGAGTGTAGACGGCGCCGAGGTTGTTCAGCGCGTCGACATTTGAAGAATCGTGCCTGACGGCCAGGGCGAATTGCCTGCGCGCCGTATCCAGGTCGCCGATCTTCATTTCGGCGATGCCGAGTTTGTTGTAGAGCGCGGGGTTGGTGTTGTCGTAGCGCAGGGCAGCGTAGTACCAGTTGACGGCGGACGCGTACTGTTCGCGGGCGCGGGCGACGTCGCCTTTCATCTCGTAGTCGCGCACCGCCGGTTGCCTGGTATCGGCGGTGGGCAGCGCTTTGAATTGGGGCGGGGTCTGGGCTCGGGCCGCAGCCGTGGGAATGACCAGCGTTGCCGCGGTTGCAAGCATCAGGATCAGGGTCGGCGTTCTCATGTTTCCACCTCCTGCGGAAGGTCGTCCTGCTTGTGGGTGAGGGCGCGCCTCTGCATTCGAGCTGAGTAGAAACCCGGGTCGGGCGCGGCACAACGCTATACCTGCTACCTGGGGGTTGGTGGGGAGTTACACGGAAGTTAGCAGCGGGGGAGAGTGAGAATCACAGGACTTAGGCGAGGGTTAAAGGTTTCGGCTGGCCAGCCCGGGCCTGTGGGACGAGGGGTTAAATCCGGTTACGCGAGCGATTCGGGGTTGGATTTCACGGTTAAGGGGCCACCGGCGGCCGAGAGCGAGCGTATAAAGAGATCGAACGCGAGCGAATCGGACCCCAACAGGGCCGGAACGCAAGGCGGTACGGCGATGGCGGTGATCGAACACCCAGAGCCGATGGAACTGGAAGCGTGGCGCGACGAACTGCGGGTGGTGCTCGAGGCGCGAGCCTTCCGTCAGGCGCCCACCCTGGCGCATCTGCTGCAGTATCTGTGCGAGAAGCGGTTCGCCGGCGAGAGCAGCCAGATCAAGGAATATTCGATTGGGGTGGAGCTGTTTCGCCGGGGTGCATCGTTCGACCAGGAGACGGACTCGATTGTGCGCGTGGAGGTGAACCGGCTGCGCAAGCGGCTGGCGGAGTACTACGCGGGCGAGGGCGCAACGCACAAGCTGCAGATTGTGGTTCCGGTGGGGCAGTATGTGCCGAGCTTTGTTGCCTCGGCGGTTGAACCCGAGACCAGGTTGGTAGCTGAGGCGGTGACTTCGAAGGCGGTGACGCCGTGGTTCCGGCGCAAGTGGCTTTGGCTGGCTGGTGTGGGCGGCGTGGGAGTCGTTGCCGGGGTGGCCTGGTGGCTGGCTCGTCAACCTAAGCCGTTCACAGAGATCGCAATGGCGCGTCCGCCGGCGCAGGTGGCCGCGGAGCCGCTGGTGGGGCCGCCTCCCGGAGATGAGGTGCGGATCCTGGCAGGATCAACGCGCAGCTATGTGGATCACGCGGACAAGATGTGGAGCGCGGATGCGTGGTTTGCGGGCGGGACGGCGGTAAAGAACGAGGCGCGGCACATTGCGCGAACCCAGGATCCGAGTTTCTATCGCAACAGCCGCGAGGGGCAGTTTCAGTATGAAATTCCGCTGAAGACGGGCGTGTATGAACTGCATTTGCATTTTGCCGAGACTGTGTATGGCCCGGACAACACGGGCGTTGGTGGCGAAGGCAGCCGGCTGATGGCGGTGCGCGCGAATGGCGTGCCGTTGCTAAGTCATTTTGATGTGGTGGCGGATGCGGGGGGAGAGCGGATCGCGGACGACCGGGTGTTTCCCGGGATCCAGCCGTTGAAGGATGGGCGGCTGCATCTGGAGTTTGCGGGAGAGAACGGGAGCAATGCAACGCTGTCGGCGATTGAGATTCTGCCGGGGGTGGGAGCGCGGATGCGGCCGGTGCGATTGCTGGCACGGCAGACTCCGTACTACTCGAACGACAGCCACTGGTGGAGCCCGGACAATTACTTCGAGGGCGGTCAACTGGCATCTTATGCGGATGCCGTGAGCGGGACCGATGATCCGGAGCTTTACGAGACGGAGCGGTGGGGGAATTTCTCGTACGCGATTCCCGCGTCTCCGGGGCGATACACAGTGGTGCTGCATTTCGCTGCGCGGCATCGGGGATGGGATCAGCCGGTTGCCGAAGGCGAGGATTCGGCGCGGGTGGAACACATCTTCAATGTGTTCTGCAACGGGAAGGCGATCCTGGAGGATTTTGATTTAGCTCGCGAGGCGCGGGGGACGGACGTGGTGGTGCGGAGGGCGATGGGGGTGGAGCCGAATGCGCAGGGCAAGCTGCTGCTGAGTTTTGTGCCGGTGAAGGGCTACGCGTCGGTTACGGGCATAGAGGTGATAGCTGAGTAGGGTCAGGGAACCTGGCCATTTCGTCCGCCCTTCTGAACCCTGATGATCGCTCGCTGAAAAAGCTCCCTCATATTTCGCCGCCCATAGGTAGATTGGCAATTATCAGTCTGTACGTCCCATGGTTTTCGAATTTGCCAGGCGGGAGATTATTTCGTTCTGCTTGAGCGGATGGATGACGGAGACTTCGCGTTCGGTGAGCGCGCCGGTGGGGCACACCTGGACGCACTTGCCGCAACCGGTGCAGTTTTTCGCGTGAGCCCAGTCGTCGTTGAGATCGCTGACGATGCGGGAGGAGATGCCGCGCGCTGCGACTTCCCAGACCGCGGCGCCTTCGATTTCCGCGCAGACTCGGACGCAGCGAGTGCAGAGGATGCAGCGGTTCTGATCGAGAACGAAGCGCGGGTGGCTCATGTCGACGGGGAAGCCGGGGCTGTCGGAGGAGTAGCGGGAGTGCGTGACCCCGAGTGACGTCATCAGAGTTTGAAATTCGCAATGGCCGTTCGAGACGCAAACCGAGCAGACGTGATTGCGCTCGACCAGCATCAGTTCGACCGCCATTTTTCGATAGAGGGTGAGCTTTGCGGAATGGGTACGGATCGACATACCGTCCTGAAGCGGGGTGGTGCATGCCGGCGCAAGACGATCCGTGGCTTCGAGTTCGACCATGCAGACGCGGCAGGAGCCGATGGGCGTGAGTCCTTTGAGGTGGCAGAGCGTGGGGATTTGTTTGCCATGAGCGACGGCGGCCTCGAGGATGGTTTGGCCTTCCCGAGCGGCGATGAGTTCACCATCGATGCGAGCAGAGATCGTCTTCTTCAACACGAGGTTCTCCTTCACGATTCGGCTCCGACTGTGGCCCGTAAATCGCAGCGCAGGCAGCGGCCGCATTCTTCGAGCGCAGCGTGCGCGTCCAGCCCTTCAACTACTTCGTCGTCGGAATGAATGCGGAGTGACACGGGCAGAGAGCGCGCTGCGTGACGGGGGGTGAGGCTCGGCTCGCGTGAAGGCTGATGGTTGTATTCGAGTTGCGGGAAGAGGCCCTCCCAGCGCTGCTCGCCCATCAGGCGCCGATCGATCATGCGTGCGGCCTGCTTGCCTCCGCCCATGGCGTTGGAAACGTTAGAGGCGCCGGTGATGATGTCGCCGCCTGCATAGAAACCGGGGCGACTGGTCTCGAGGGTGAAGCGATCGACGACGATGGTGCCATCCTCACTGAGAGCGAGACCTGAGGCGCGGCAGAAATCGAGGTCGAAGGTTTCGCCCACGGCGAGGATCACACTGTCGCAGCGGAAGCGCTGGACTTCATCTGTGGGAATTGGCTTTCTGCGGCCCGATTTGTCGTACTCGCCCAGCTTTGTTTTGACGACTTCGATGGCTTTGACGTTGCCATCCGCGTCGCCAAGGATGCGATGGGGCGCGGCGAGGAAGACGAAACGCACGCCCTCGTCTTCCGCGGCCTGAATTTCCTCGTCGATGGCGGGCATGTCTTTGCGTTCGCGGCGATAGAGGATGGTGACGTCGGCGCCCATGCGAAGTGAAGTGCGCGCAGAATCGATGGCAGCATTGCCGCCACCGATGACGGCGACCCGAGCACCGGGGCGGATCTGCTGTTGTTTGGCGACGGCTTCGAGAAATGTGAGCGCGGGGAGGACGCCCTTAAGTTCGGTGCCGGGAAGATAAAGCCAGGATTCCTTCCAGGTTCCAATGGAGAGAAAGACGGCGTCGAATTGCGCTGCGAGATCGTTGAGGGGAAGATCGATGCCGATGCGGGTTTTGAAGACCATCTTCACGCCGACGCGCTCGATGAGGTCGAGTTCACGACGCAATACGGATTTGGGCAGACGGTATTCGGGAATGGCGTAGCGGAGCATGCCGCCCGCTTCTGCGCGCTCCTCGAAGATGGTGACGTCGTGGCCGAGCAACGCGAGATAAAAGGCAGCAGTGAGACCGGTGGGGCCTGAGCCTGCGATGGCGATCTTTCGGCCGGTGGGTGGGAGACGGCGAGCGGCGATGCGTTGCACGAGGGGTTCGAAGCGATCGGACTGGAAGATCGCGTCGGCGATGTAGCGATGCACTTCGCGCATGTTCACGACCTGATCGAAGGCCTGGCGGCGGCAGCGGTTGTCGCATGGATGCTGGCAGACGCGTCCGGTGGAAGCGGGGAGCGGGTTGTCGAGAACGACGGATTCGAAGGCGTCGTCGAGGCGGCCTTCGCGGAGGAGTTCGAGGAACCGCGGGATATTCATGCGCAGCGGGCAGCTGTTTTCGCAGGGAGAGAGTGCGAGTTCCTGGCAGACGCCTGCGCGGCAGCGGCGCGCGACGATGTGGTCCTCGTATTCGTCGCGGAAGTGGCGCATGGTGGTGAGGACCGGATTGGGCGCGCTTTGGCCAAGACCGCAGAGGGAGCACTCCCGGATCATGCGTCCGAGATCCTCCAGGATATTGAGTTGGTGGTGGGTGCCGCTGCCTTCGCTGATGGAGTTGAGGATGCGCAGCGCTTTGTCGAGGCCGACTCTGCAGGGAACGCAGCGGCCGCAGGATTCGGAGTGGGTAAATTCTATGAAGTAGCGGGCGACATCGACCATGCAGTTGTCTTCATCCATGACGACCATGCCGCCGGAGCCCATGATGGAGCCGATCTGCGCCAGGCTTTCGTAGTCGACGGGGGTGTCGAACATCTCCACGGGGATGCAACCGCCGGAAGGGCCGCCGGTCTGCACGGCTTTAACTTTGCGGCCGTTGATGGCGCCTTCGCCGATGTCGTAGATGAAGGTTTTGAGCGGCGTACCCAGGGGCATCTCGACCAGGCCCGTGTTCTGCACTTTGCCGACAAGCGAGAAGACCTTGGTCCCGGGGCTTTTGCCGCTGCCCGTCTCGCCGAACCACGCGGGCCCGCGCGCGACGATAGGAGCGACGTTCGACCAGGTCTCAACATTATTAATGTTGGTGGGCTGACCCCAGAGGCCTTTCTGCGCGGGATACGGCGGACGCGCGTGGGGGCGCCCGGAATTCCCTTCCAGAGAAGCGATGAGCGCGGTTTCTTCACCGCAGACAAAGGCGCCGGCGCCCTGAACGAGTTCGATGTCGAAGCTGAAGCGGCGATCGAGAATATTGCGGCCGAGGAGGCCGTATTCGCGCGCCTTTTCGATTGCCCGCGTAAGACGGTGGACGGCGAGCGGGTATTCGGCGCGCACGTAGATGAGGCCCTGCGTCGCCCCCATCACGTACGCGCCGATGATCATGCCTTCGAGCAGCGAGTGCGGGTCGCCTTCGATTTCGTTGCGGTTCATGTAGGCGCCGGGGTCGCCCTCATCCGCGTTGCAGATGACGTATTTCGTCTCGGCTTTGTTCTTCGCCAGAAAATCCCATTTGTTGCCGGTGAGGAAGCCGGCACCGCCGCGTCCGCGCAGGCGCGCTGCTTTGATCTGTTCAATGACGGTGTCGGGACGCTCGTCGATGAGCACTTTGTAGAGTGCCTGATAGCCGCCGACGGCGATGTACTCCTCGATGTCCTCCGGATCGATGAGCCCGCAGTTGCGCAGGACGATTTTCTTCTGGCCTTTGAAGAAGGGGATCTCGTTCCAGTGCGGAATTTCGGGCCATGCCTGGCCGTAGCTGAGACGCGTCGTGATGTGGTCCCACTCTTCGATCTTGCAGAAGATGAGGTCGGGCGGCATGACGCGGTTCGAGAGGCTCTCGAGAACGCGCCCCGCATCATGGACCTGCACGCGGCGCAGGAGTATGAGAGGAAGTCCGGGTAATCGAACGCCGACGATGGGTTCCTGGAAACAGGAACCGAAGCAGCCGGTGCCGACGAGCAACACATCCTGACCGCTGCGGTTGAGGGCCTCTTTGAGCGCGAGGAAGACTTCTTCCGCGCCATTGCCGCGTCCGCAGGTCCCCATGCCGACGGTGATGCGCGGGATGCCGGGCATGAGGCGGCTGAGTCCGGATTCGCGCACCGCGCTGAACGCACCGATATCGAGGATGGGCGGCATCACTTCCTCCCCTGACCGAGAGCTTTGATCTCGCGCTGCAGCGTGCGTTCGTTCACATGGCTGAGGATGTGGTGGTTCACTTCGACGACCGGGGCGAGCGCACATTGGCCGAAGCAGGCGACGGTGCGGATCGTGAATTTGCGATCGGCAGTGGTGAGGGCGAGCTTGTCGGCATCGCTGAGAGCCGTTGTATCGGAGGCGCTGAGGCCGAGATCGAGGCAGAGCCGTGACAGCAGATCGCGGGAACCACGGGTGTGACAGGCTGTTCCGCGACAGACGCAGATCACGTTATCGCCCTGCGGCTGAAGATTAAAAAGCGCGAAGAAGGTGGCCGCACTGTAGACGCGAGACGGCGGGATGCCCGAGGTCTCCGCGACATAGCGCAGCGCCGGCATCGACAGGAACTTGTGTGCGTTGGCGGACTGGACGCCAGCGAGAATTCCGAGCAGGGACCCGGGGTGCCCTTCGTACCGCGCAATGACCTGATCGATGGATGCTCGTTCGTGCGCGTCCAGAGTTGGTTCGACGGCACTCTGCATAGTCCCCTCCCGTGGGCTCGCGCTGGAAGCGCAAGCGTCTGCTGTGAAGCGAACCGCGACGATTCAGGCGGCGCGGTGCAGTTCCACGGCGACGGTGACGTCGCGACGATCGTCGGGATGGCCGGAGACCGTTGCCGAGTCGCCATGCACCGATCCGGTGAAACAGAATGCGCGAGGACCCTCGGGAGCCAGAGAGCCTCTCTCCCCGAGCCAGCGGGTTACGTGAACATCGAGGTAAACGAGGGCCCCGTCGGTGCGATAAGAGCCCGTGTAGATGTGAGAAGCGTCGCCGCCCAGAATTTCTCCGTTGCGCAGAACGACAATTCCATCGCCGTGCGCGGGGCCTGCGCTGAAGTGCGTATGCCAAAGGCCTTCCATCCGGCACCTCCTTGCTGTGAAGCAGGCTTTCCAGGAGCCCATGGGTTCCCGGGAGCGTTCGGAAGGGAATGCTTGCTGGTTCGGCGCGAGACTCGAGGGTGGGACGGACGGAACCATGAATGCGCAAAGCGGTTGGCGCGCCCAATTCGGCACCGAGTATCGTGCAGAAACCCGACTCGCAATCATTACGCAGAGATGACCAGGTTTTGCAGTGATAGCAGTCACAGCAGGTCGGATGGACGGCGTGTTATCAACCATTCGGTGCTCGGCCATTGTGCCGCGGCGCGCTGCAGATGTTACCTGGAGCTTGCTCCTGGCTCACTGTCCACGCACCCTCCGGCGCAATGTCGCAGATTGATCCAGTCCGCTCGAAGAAGAGCAGATCCGCATCGGTGGGGAGGTAGGGATGGCGGCCTTCAACGGTCATGCGCTCGTCCTTGCTGCCCCCTGTGTGCTTTTGCTCGGGGCACTGTTACAAATTGCGGCGGCCGGGCTGCGGTCGGCCCGCATCAAAGGGATTCTCGCGGTTCTCAGCTGTCTTCCCGCCGCAGGCGCCGTCGCCGCGCTGATTCCGGGCCTTCACGCTGGACGCGTGATCGATTTCAATTTGTTTTCCTGGGATGGACCGCTCACGCTGGCCGTCCATGTCGACGGCCTCAGCGTATTGTTCGCGCTGATGGGCGCGGGGCTGGGAACGATTGTGCTGCTCTATTCGGTCGCGTATATGGAGCACGACTCGGCGGCGACACGCTTCTACACAACCATGCTGATTTTCATCGGCGGGTTCATCGCCCTGGCGTACAGCGCAAATCTGTTCTTCCTTTATTCGTGCTGGGAAGTGATCGGGCTGTGTTCCTTCAGCCTGGTGGGGTTCTGGTACACGAATCGCGAGGCGGTGGCGGGCGCGCGCAAGGTGCTGCTGATGACCCATATCGCGGGCTACGGACTGCTGGCCGCGATTCTGATTCTGTATCACCGCGCAGGCAGCGCCGTGTGGACTGATCCGGTCGTCGCGCGTGGCTTCACGGGCGGTGTGTTTCTGCTGATGCTCATCGCGATTGTGGCGAAGTCGGTGCAGGTGCCGTTGCACACATGGATTCCGGAGGCGATGGCGGCGCCCACGCCAGTGAGCTCTTTGCTGCATGCGGCTTGCTACGTGACGGCGGGTGTCTATCTCGCGGCGCGCATGCACAGCTTTGGAGTGTGGCCGCAGTTGTGGGGTGGAGCGCTGGTGTGGATCGGCTCCGCGACGATGATCGTCGGCGTGATGTATGCGATGGTGCAGAGCGATCTGAAGCGGATGCTCGCGTTTTCGACGGTGAGCCAGATCGGCTACATGATTATGGCTCTGGGCATCGGCACGCCGCTGGCGATTATGGCAGGGCTGCTGCATTGCCTGAATCATGGATTCTTCAAAGGTGGATTGTTCCTGAATGCGGGTGCGGTCCAGCATGCAGCGGGCACGCGCGACATGAATCAGCTGGGCGGGCTGGCGCAACGCATGCCACGCACCACGCTGGCCTGGCTGGTGGGAGTGGCGAGTATGGCCGGCATCCCCCTGATGAGTGGGTTCGTCAGCAAATGGATGCTGTACGCCGCGGCGTTGCAGGCGGGCTGGGTGGTGCCGGCGCTGATCGCGTGGATCGTCAGTCTGGGCACCGTGTTTCTCTGTGTGAAGGCGACAAGTTCCGTTTTCCTGGGTCCGCTCACCGAGAAGACCGAGCACGCAGAGGAAGCCCCGCTGGCAATGCAGTGGGCGATGGGCCTGATGGCGGCGGGGAATATCGTGCTGGGCATCGCACCCCAGCTGGCGGTGAATTATTTGCTGGTGCCTGCGCTGGGAGCGCTTTCGCTGGGCTCGGGCCTGCAGGTGACGTGGCTGGGATTGTTCTCGGGGACGGGCAGCTTTTCCGCGACGGGCGGGTTGGTGCTGGCGCTGGTGTCGCTGGTGCTGGGCGGCACAATCTACGCGTTCGCGCACGCAGCGCGGCCGCTGCGGGTTGTGGCTGTGGGAGGCGCGGCGCTGGCGGGCGCGTCAGGGGGGATTTTTACCGGTGGAGAACCGTTGACTAGCGAAGGGCGCCTGACGGCTGGTGATTTTTCAAGGATTTTTGAGCAGGCGTGGCGGCCATTCTTTCAGTGGTCGCGCGTGGACCAGGTTTACCTGGGAGCGTGGCACGGACTGGAAGCCGCATCGCGGGCGCTGAGTGCGGGCGTGGCATGGCTGGAGCAGCGAGCGACCTTGTCAATTCTGGTGCTGGCCTGGGCAGGTTTGTGTGCTGTGCGCTGGTTTGCGCCGCCGGCGAAGGCGGCGATCCGTGGTGTGGGCCACGCTCCCCCACTGTTGATTGAAGGGTGCGCAATAGCCGCGTGCGGGCTGCTGATGGTGTGTCTCGCGCAGCGTTCGAGCCGGCGGCTTGCTTTGTGGATGACGATGAGCAGCATCGCGGCCGTCGCGGGCCTGGTCGTTGATGGGGAGTGGCTACGGTTTGGCCTGCTGGAACTGGCGACGGCGCTGACGATTCCTCTGGTGTGGCAGCGCGCGGTTTCCCGAACAGCCAAGAGCGCATACATCACGGCGCTGGTCGTGTCGTTCGCACTGCTGGGATTAAGCCAGTCGTTGATAGCGCGCGATGCAGAGTGGGCACAGGTGCTTTTGCTGACCGGTGTGTGCGTGAAGCTGGCAGCGTTTCCATTCCTGTTCTGGCTGCTGCGTATGGCGGATGAACTGCCGGCGGTGGCGCTCGGGCAAATCATCGCTGTGGTGGACATTGCTGCGTTTGGCGAGTTGCTGGTTACTGCCCAGGGCTCGCCGGCGATGCTGGAACCGCGGTTGTGGATCGCGGTCGCTGCGGGCACATCGCTGGTTGCGGCGCTGCTGATGATCACCCAGAGGAGTTTGAAGCGGCTGCTGGTTTTGTCCACGGTGGAGGATATCGGGTTCCTGTTTCTTGGTATAGCGTCGGCGCGGACGCTGGGATTCTCGGGCGCTGTGATTGGGGCCGCCACGCATGCAATGGCGAAAGCGCTGCTGTTTGGGTGCCTCGCTGGACCGGAGGCCGACGGGAGGCTTGGTTCGGAAGGCGGATTAGCGCGCGATTATCCCGTTAGCGCGTTCGGATTTCTGTTCGGAATGCTCGCGATGCTGGGAGTACCGCCGATGCTGGGGTTCGTGGGCCGCTGGAGACTGTATGAAACAGCTCTGCAGATCGACCCGGCATTACTGGCCGTTTTTGTTCTTTCTTCCGCGTTAGCGTTGATCGCCTATGTGCTCGCATTGACCCGGATGTGGTGGGGTCCGGCCGACGACGTGGTTGGATCGAAGAGTGTTCGGAATAAAGAACCGCTGTTGTTACAGGCTGCGCTTGTGGCTTTGGTGGTGGCGCTGCTGGTTCCGGGAATCTGGCCGGGAATATTGCCGCTTCTGACTGGAGGCCGGCCATGAAGCTCGCCAGCCATCTGATGTGTTCGTGCCGGCGCCGCAGTCCGTGGCTGTTCCACATGAATTCGGGCAGCTGCAACGGCTGCGATATCGAACTGATCGCGAGCCTGACGCCTCGGTATGACGCGGAGCAACTGGGCGTGCGGCTGGAGGGCAGCCCGCGGCATGCGGACATTCTGTGTGTAACCGGACCGGTTACACATACGTCGGTCGAGGCGGTGAAAACTGTGTACGGACAGGTGTGCGAGCCTAAGGCGGTCGTTGCGATCGGCTCTTGCCCGGCTTCGACGAACGTTTTCATTGACAGCCGTGTGCTGGCGGGGCCGCTCAACCGCCAGATTCCGGTCGACGTTTTTGTGCCAGGGTGCCCGCCGCGCCCGGACGCCATTATCCAGGGCATTGCGGCGGCGGCGGAGATCATCGCAAAGAGGGGCAGGCGCGCGGAACCGGAGCCGATGCCTGAGAAGGAGCGGCAGCCATGAACCTGCTGACAGCCCTTGTGCGGTTGCTCGTTTTTCCGGGGCTTCTGTTCGCAGTACCTGCGGCGTGGTTCTTTTTGTGGGTGGAGCGGAAGGCGGTTGCCCTGATGCAGCAGCGTATCGGGCCGCCGTTCATGCAGCCCTTTTTCGATTTTGTGAAGCTGCTTGGCAAAAGCACACCGGAGCGGACGAGCGGTCAGAGCCTGCTGATGCGCATCTGGCCGCTGATTGCAATTTCCGCGGCTGCGGGAGCCGTAAGCCTGCTGCCGGTGCTGCCGTCGCACGGCGGGTTTCCGGGGGATTTGATTCTGCTGCTGGCGCTGCTGGAACTGCCGTCCATTTGCATCGTGGCTGCCGGGTTCTCGTCGCGGTCGCTGTTCGGCGAAATTGGATCGGCCCGCGAAGCGATCCTCACAGTCGCGTACAACATTGTTTTTCTCTTCGCGATTCTCTCCATCGCTGTTGCGCAGCATACGTTTCGGCTGGAAGCGCTGGCACATTTGCCGCCGTCGCCGCTGCGTTACATTGCGGTGCTGGCAATTGTTTTATGTTTGCCGGCGAAGCTGCATATCAATCCATTCTCGCTTCCGAATGCGGAGCAGGAAATCTACTCCGGTCCGCTCACGGAGTATGCGGGTCCTGAACTGGCGATGTGGGAGTTGTCGCACGGGCTGGAGTGGGTCGTCTCCACCGGACTGGTTGCCACGCTCGCAGTTCCGCAGGTCGCGTCAGGCTGGATCGACGTCGCGGCCTTTGTCGCGGTCTCGTTTGCACTGGTATTGGTTTTAGCCATACTGGCGGCGGCCACGGCACGTCTCGCCATCGACACGACGGTGCGGTTTTACTGGCAATCGGCAGGGGTATTTGCGGTTTTCGCCATTTCTGCGGCGCTCTTCCTGCGGGGGCGGCCATGAGGATCCTTGGCCTGCTGTGGAGCAACCTGCGCAGCGGCGTGATGACGCTGCGATTTCCGGCGAGGCCGCCGGTAACCGAAGGCTATCGCGGCCTGGTGCAGTTCGAGCCGTCGCTGTGTATTGGGTGTGCGATGTGCCGCTTCCGCTGCACATCGCGGGCGATCACGTTTCAGGCCGGCAAGAAGGATTTCACATGGAGTTACGATCCCGGGCAGTGCACCTTTTGCGGACGATGCGTGGAAGGATGCAAAGAGCACGCACTGAGCCAGGAGCGCGCCTGCCCTCCGGTGTATCTGACCGGTGGCGCGCTCCGGCAATCGTGGACTCTTCCGCGCAGACCGCCTGCTCGCAAGCCGGGTGCCGAGACTGCCGCCGGAGTACCGGCGAATGGTCTGCCAGCGAACGTGGGCGCAGGAGAACCGTCATGACCGTGCTGGAGATGATCGATCAGGAGCTGGGCAGCACTGAGTTGTGGAGTGAGCAGGGGGCGGTTCGGTGGCTGCCGGTGGATCCCCTGAAAGTGCGCAGACTGGGGGCGGTGATGAACGATTGTCGCGCACGATTTGTGACCATTACTGCGACACAACTACCGGGTGCTGAGGGTTTGCTGCTCGAGTATCTGTGGGATCTGGAAGGGAAGCTGCTGGGATTCTCGATTCGGCTGACCGGTAACAGCATCGAAAGCATCTTTGACGTGTGCCCAGCGGTGGACTGGATCGAGCGCGAGATTCATGAGGGGTTCGCGGTCGAGTTTACCGGCCGCGAATACGAGCCGCTGCTCTTGCGGGCGGGCGATAAGCCCGGAGTGAATCTGCGGGAGGTGCCGGCATGAGCTACAGGATCCCGATGGGCCCGTATCATCCCGCGCTGGAGGAACCCTACAAGCTGGAGATGTTCTGCGAGGGTGAGACGGTATGCGATGCAAAGCTGAATATCGGGTTTAATTTTCGCGGCATCGAACACCTGGCGGAGACCCGCAACTACGTGCAGGTGGTGGCGCTGATGGAGCGCGTTTGCGGCATCTGCTCCAACATCCACACGCTGACGTTGTGCCAGGCCATGGAGCAACTGAGCGGCCAGAAACCACCGCCGCGCGCGCTCTACATTCGCACCATCATGGCGGAACTGGAGCGGCTGCACTCGCACGTGCTGTGGGCGGGGATCGCTTCGAAGCTGATGGGGTTCAAAACGATGTTCATGAGCTGTTTTGCGCTGCGCGAAAAGATCATGGACGTGCTGCAGGCCATTTCAGGCAACCGCGTCAACTATTCGATGAACCGGATCGGCGGGACCAACCGCGACATATGCGATCCGATGGATGTGCTGGCGGCGGTCGACAAACTCGAGAGCGAAATTACCGGGACGGTTGTGCCGATTTTTACCACCAGCGGCACGGCGCGATCACGCTGCGCGGGGATCGGAGTGCTGACGAAAGACAGAGCCGTAGCCTGCGGCGTGGTGGGGCCAACGGCGAGAGCTTCCGGCATGGGCCAGGATATTCGTCAGGCTGCGCCCTACGCCGCCTACGGGGAACTGGAGTTTGACATACCAGTGGAGACGACCGGCGACGTGCGCGCCCGTCTGTTTGTGAGGGCCCTCGAAATTCTGCAGAGCTGCCGTATTCTTCGTCAGGCGCTGACGAAGATGCCGTCGGGCCCATGGAACACCGGCGAGGACAAGGTGGTTTTCATGCCGGGAACGGCGGTAAGCCGCGCTGAAGCGCCGCGAGGCGAAATCGTCTACAGCGTCACCTGGAAAGAGAATTCCCGAAACCCGAGCCGGGTACATGTGCGCACGCCGACCTTCGCGAACATGCCGGCGGTTCGATGGATGGTTCAGGGTGCTCGCCTGGCTGACACGCCGTTGATCCAGGCGTCAATTGATCCTTGCTATTCGTGTACGGATCGGTAGAGTTTTTGGGAGGGGATCTACGGGCCTCACTCGAATGCGCAAAGAAACCACCAGAGCCCGGATATCCGGGTTCGCTGGGTTGCGTACGGGATATGCGTCTCGATCATAAGCCCGTTTCCAATGTTATAAAGAGATGTTATCCACAACTAAATGCAGCCCGCTTCGTCTTTTTCTCGCTCATGTGTTCAATATTGAACAGAAACCGCGGCCGACAACCAGCGAACATCGCAAATCGAAGTAAGCCCGGTGCGCCCTTGAGGACAAGCCACACCATCGTCATTCGTGATCAGGTCAATCAAGCGACGTGCATGAACAGCTCGCACCCGGCCGCCAGAGTATTTTTTCCTGAATGTTCGCCAGGCGATAGACGCACTCGCGGACATCCGGCGAACATCGCAAATCGAATATGCCCAAAAGACCCTCGTCACTGTGAATCGCAAGCCGGTGTTGCCCGGCCCGGAGGTCCGTATGCCCATCGTTATCGTCCTCGCCATTGGCCTCGATTCCGCCCTTCTCAAAACCCAGGGCTCGCTCTGGAAAGCCGCAGGCTACATCGTCAAAGCAGCGGGCTCCATCCGGGAGGCCATCGATCACTTCAGGGCCGGCGATTTTGACCTGGTCCTCCTCGGTCCGTCCATTCCCGCGGAAAACAGGCAGAGACTCACCTTCCTCATCCGATCCCTCGGTTCCCGTGTACCGGTGGCTTTCGTTGCCAACTCTTCCGGCGATTGCGACCCCTTTGCGGATGCCACGCTCAGGACCGAGCCCAAAGCGATGCTCGCGGGCATGACAGAGCTGGTGGCTAAGCGTCGTGCGTGCGCAACTCCGCCTTCGAGCAAGTTCGAATACCCCTGAGGACAAGCACGCCATCGTCATTCGTGGTCAAGTCATTCAAACGAACAGATGGGGTAGATGGATGAACAGCTCGTACCTGATCCGCAAACGCACCGCGAGGAAGCCTCAGATCAATCCCTCCGAAGCAGCTCACCTCGAAGAACCCATCCAAAACAGCGAGCCGCAGCTCGCTGTCGAATCCCCCGCGACTGCGATGCCGCGAATGGACTGGGAAGACCCGCGGTGGCTGCCCTGCAAATCAGGGGAGTTCTTCCGAGCCCTGTCCGCTCAGGCGATAAGCGAGTTCGCATCCTTTGCCGTCCGATTCTGCCGCCAGGAAAACGCGGTCCTTTTCGCTGAGGGACAAAAACCTCACGCCATCCTCTTCCTGCTGGAGGGAAGGGCAAAGCTTTCCCTGAACTCAGTGGCTGGCAGGCGTCTCATCCTCGGAATCGTCGGACCCGGTGAAATCCTGGGACTAACTTCCGCAGTGTCCGGTCACCCCTATGACACAACGGCGGAAGCCCAGTCACCTTGCGTACTGGCATCGGTTCAACGGCGAGCTTTTCTCGACTTCCTGGTGAGGTATCCGGTCGCCTGTCAGAACGTGGCGCGTCAGCTGAGCCTCGAATACGGGCGCGCCTATGGGCAATTGCGAACTCTCGGGCTCGCATGGACCGCGACCGCGAGGCTCGCCCTCCTCCTGCTTGAGTGGTGCAGCGAAGGCCGGCAAACCGAGCGCGGCATCCGATGCCTTTGCCCGCTTACCCACGAAGAAATCGCCGAGCACATCGGCGTCTCCCGCGAAACCGTCTCTCGGTCGCTGCATGAATTCAGGAGCCGGAAGCTGGTGGAACAGCGAGGCTCCGCCGTCTTCGTATCCAATCTCCCCGGCCTCAGAGTCTATGCAGACGGAGCAATGTCCCAGCGACCGCCGCATCTCTAAACCTCAATTCGGCGAAATTTGGCGAGGTTTGACTGAGTCCATCTCTATGTATCAGATTTTGCAGGGGATTGGCTCCTCAGGTAGGACTCGAACCTACAACCCTTCGGTTAACAGCCGAATGCTCTGCCATTGAGCTACTGAGGAGTGAGGACGCCGAATTGTCTGCCAGATTATAACAAACGGACGGCTCCGCTCTAGACGCGAACCTGCGATAGGCTGGTTACCGAGGAGACCCCAATGCTGAAAACCGCACCGCGCCTTTCCCGTGTGCCGCGCGCTCAGGCCACGCCAGCTGTGAGCGAGATTTACGACCGCTACATGCGCACGCGCGGCAATGTGCCTAACATGTTCCGCACCATGGCGCATCGGCCGGAGATCTTTGAGACGATGATTGCGCACTTCGAGGCGATCCTGAACACGGGAACGCTGCCGGTGCGGCTGAAGGAACTGGTGATCGTGCGCACGTCGCAGCTGAATCGGTGCGAATACTGCCTGGGCTCGCACACACAGATCGCGCTGCGCCTGGGGTGGTCGCGCGAACAGCTGGACAATCTGGCTCACTTTGCGGACCGGCACGATTTTACCCCGGCTGAAAAGGCCGCACTGCGCCTGGCCGAGCAGATGACGCTCGATGCCAACCGTATTCCCGATGAGGAATTTGAAGCTCTGCGCGAACATTACGACGAGGGCGAGATTGTGGAGCTGATGGCGGCCATCGGCTTGTTCAACTACTTCAACCGCTTCAATAACGCTCTGCAGATGGAGCCGACGAAGCCGGGCGAAGGCGCGGAGTAGCCTCCTCAGCAGGAGCTCAGTAGAAGAGGATCGCGATGCGGTACCGGGCGAAGCTGGCCTGGCTCGGGTCAGGCGCGCATGCGCCTACGGCGGCTTTCCTGAAGTCTCCGCCCTGAATCTGCTGTTCGGCTTCACTCGGCAGCCGGCTCAGGTCCGGTGTTTCGAATCGCACGATCGCGCGCACATTCGACCCCTGCGGAATTCCGCGTTCCATCGCACAAGCCTGTTCTGCCGGCCCGGAGGGCGCAGAGGCATCGACATTTTGCGCGCGCAGCAGGTCCCGGACGCGCTGCTCCGCCTGCGAGCGGCTCAGGGATTCAGAGGACTGGTCGAAATCTTCTACGACATAAAGTGAACCGCCGCGCGCAACGACCGCCACGCCGATTGCTGTCATGTGAGGATCGAGGATGTTGGCGCGGTGCCCTGGAGAGTGCATCCAGCCACGCTCGATGGACTGCGGGTTCGCGCCGAAGGCTATGTTTTCTGCAACAGCCTGGAAATGCGCACCTGCCGATGCGGCGCGTGCGGCCAGGTCAGGCTCTCCGGAAAACTGATGGGAGAGCGCTCGTTCCCGGACCATCCATTCGGCGTGGTTCTGCGCAGCTGCGGCCAGCGCGTCATCCCAACGCAGCGCTGGGAGCCCGTTCTCCTGGCGATCCTGGTTGGTCAACTCGCCGATCCGCCGGGCATCATCCTGCTCCTGCGCGTAGAGAGCCCCGGCAAGCATCAGGATAGCGGTAATACTTTTTAGATCCATCGCCGGATCACTCCGATCAGGCGGCTTCGCTGGTTTCGTTCCGCATCGGAAGCTCGATCGCGGGAAGCTGGCTGCGATACCGGATCATTAAAGGCAGAAGCTTGCGCGCCGACCAATAGCGAGGAATGTAACGCACCGGGGCAGAGAAGCAGCGAAACAGCCAACCGAGGTAGAGTCGATCTGCCCACATAGGAATGCGGACCTGGTCTCCGCTGAGAAAAGCGATGGCCGCCCCAATGCAATGGATTGCAGGCCGGTAGCCGAGATGACGTTTTAGGTAGAGTCCCAGACGTTCCTGCATGCCTCCGCCGATGGTAATGACGACATGCCGTGGCCGCGTTCGGCTGACCCTCGAGATGAGTTCGGCATCATCGATTTGGGCACCGTATTTAGGTGCTTCGTAAACGCAGGAATCGGAGACCTCGATGCCCCTCAAACTCAGCCATGCCAGGTTTCTATTTGCGCTCTGCGGGCCGGCCATCACCCAGAACGTGTTGCCTGGCTGGCGAACCTCAGGCAGCAGTAATAGCTGCGCGAGATACTCCAGTCCTGAAACCCGGCGAATGGAATCGTGCTCCAGCAGATTCCAGATCATCACCATGAAAGCCGAATCGGTAATCGCAACATCCGCGTTGAGCAGCGCCTCTCGGTAAGACCCGTTTCGAGCGAGATCCTTGAGCGCCGGTGCAGCCGGAACCACGAGCAGTCCACCTTCGCACATCCGCCGGATTGCTCCGTTTACATCACCGACGTAAAAATTCACTCCGAGGATTTGCCGATTCTCAGACCCTGGTTTCAAATCTCAGACCTCCACTTTGCCAATCTTGCAGGAATGCCGACCGATCGATTCCTATGAATGTTGAACCCCCACCAGCATCTGGCTCTCGATCCACTCATAGGTTTTCGCCAACCCGTCCTTCAGGCGGATCGACGGCTCCCAACCCAGTTTCTCGAGAATCATCGTATTGTCACTGTTGCGTCCGTTCACGCCCTTAGGCGCATCCAGCTTGTAGCGGCGCTTCAGCTTCACTCCGGCAATCTCCTCAACGATGTCCACCAGCTGATTAATCGTCACCAGTTCGCTCGATCCCAGGTTGATCGGCTGGTCGATATCGCTTTCCATAATCGCCAGCGTGCCGGATGTGCAGTCATCGATGTACATGAAGCTGCGGGTCTGCCGGCCGTCGCCCCAAATCTCGATCTCGTGGTTTCCCGATGTCTTCGCCTCGATCACCTTGCGGCAAATCGCCGCCGGCGCCTTTTCTCTTCCACCCGACCACGTTCCCAGCGGGCCATAGACATTGTGGTAGCGCGCGACGCGACACACGAGCCCAAAGTCCTCTTCAAAGTGGCGGCACATGCGCTCGCTGAACAGCTTTTCCCAACCATAGCCGTCTTCGGGGAGTGCCGGATACGCGTCCGCTTCCTTCAGCGGAACCACATTCTCGCTCTTCTGCTTGTCGCCGTTGTAGACGCACGCCGATGAGGAGTAAAAGAAGCGTTCCACTCCGCAATCGCGCGCCGCCAACAGCATGTGGGTGTTGGTGAGCACGCTCAGCATGCACAGAGCTTTATTGTTCTCAATAAAGCCCATGCCACCCATATCCGCCGCCAGCTGAAAAATGGCATTCACGCCCTCTGCAGCTTTGTAGCAGTTGTCCTTGTCCTGCAGATCGAGCGCCAGGTTCTCGACTCCCTGCGTCGTCTGGTACCACTCATCCAGGGGCTTCACGTCGACGCCGCGGACCACATCCACGCCCCGGGCACGCAGATAGTTCACCAAATGACCGCCAATAAAGCCGCCTGCGCCGCAGACGGCGACCTTTTTACCCCTGAGTTGCATGGAAATTCAAATTACTCCCTCGTGTGGCAATAAGAATACGAAGAGATGTGATGGCAGTCCCCGGATTCAAGAAGAAACCAGCGCCGTGGGCGCCTGGAATGTGGGAAAGAATGAATCCTGTATAGTGCTCCGTGTAATTATTCTCCGGGTGCATATTCACGAATGTCAATGACGCCAGATTTAGCGGACATGCGCCTCTCTTCTGATTCTATTCGAGGCGCCTGCGAAATGGTGAGTGTCCGAATGCCGCCGCCGGTTCCTCCATGGCGCAAAACAGAACACCGCAGGACAGGCTGTGCTGCCCGCTGAATCTGCCACGCCAGACACGCCGGTTCGATGGCGGCAACCGGCGTTGCGGTCGCTTCGCCGTCAGCCTTTGACGTGGATTGGCGTCGCGCTGATGGTCTCGTTCGCTCTGATGGCCGTCTTCGCCCCGCTGCTCGCTCCTTACAACCCCGCTGCGCTGGACCTCGCCCACCGCCTGGCACCTCCCGACCGCGTCCACTGGCTCGGCACTGACGAGTTGGGCCGCGACGTTCTCTCCCGCGTGATCTTCGGTGCCCGCCTTTCGCTCACCGTTGCCGTTTCGGTCGTGTCGTTCTCCCTTGGGCTCGGGCTCATCTTCGGCGGTCTTGCCGGCTACTATGGGCGCTGGCTCGATGTCTCCATCAACACTTTCCTGATGAATGCCTTTCTGGCGCTGCCTGGCATTCTTCTGGCCATCGCCTTCGTCGCGTTCCTGGGCCCGGGTCTGCTCAACCTCATTCTCGCGCTCTCAATTGGTGGATGGGTGGGCTATGCGCGGCTGGTTCGGGCGCAGGTGCTGGCGGTGCGCGAACGCGAGTTTGTCGAGGCCGCCCGCGCTGTGGGCGCCGGCGATATTCGTATCTTTGCCAGGCACATTTTCCCCAACATCCTGCAGCCGCTCATCGTTCAGGCTGCTATCGGCATGGCCGGCGCGGTGCTCGCGGAAGCCACGCTCAGCTTTCTCGGTCTGGGGGTTCCGCCGCCGGCCGCCAGCTGGGGCTCCATGCTCAACGACGCGCGACCATTCCTGTTTGACGCGCCGCATCTGGTCGTCTTTCCGGCGATCGCCGTCATGCTGTGCGTGCTTTCCTTCAATTTCCTCGGCGATGCGCTCCGCGACTATCTCGACCCGCGAACCAGATTGAGGGTGGGTCTCTGAGCCGGCGAATCGGCGAGATTCAATCATGCGGATTGGCGTCATCTCCGACACCCATGGTTTGCTGCGGCCTGAGGCGCTGACGGCGCTTGCCGACGTCGAGCATATCCTCCATGCCGGCGATGTCGGGGATGCGGCGATTCTCGATGCGCTGGCAGCGATTGCGCCGTTGACCGCCATTCGCGGCAACATCGATAAGGAGGGCCGTTGTGCCGCTCTGCCGGCCACGGAAATGGTCGAGCTTGGCGGAACCACTTTCTATATGCTGCACGATCGAAATCAGCTGGACCTGAATCCAGCCGCAGCCGGAATTTCCGTCGTGGTTAGCGGGCACTCCCACAGGCCGTCGATTGAGCATCGTGGAGGCGTGCTCTATTTCAATCCCGGCAGCGCGGGCCCGCGCCGGTTTTCGCTGCCGGTGACTCTGGGTTACATCACACCAGGCGACGGCGTGCCGGCGGCCGAGATTCTGCAGCTCTCACCGTGACCGCATCTCTCCGCCGCGCGCTACTCTTCGTGCAGCAGGATCAGCGGATCGAGCGACAGCGCCCGCTGCGCCGGGAGCCAGGTGGCCAACAGACCCACCAGCGCCATGGCCACTACCACGCCGGCGAGCACCACCGGATCCCTGGGTGTGGCGCCGTAGACAATGGACGCCATCACCCGAGCGGCCATCAGCCCCAGCGTCAGGCCGGCCGCCGAGCCAATCGCCAGCAGCTTCACGGCGCGGCCCAGTGCCGCCTGCAGCACCTCGGTCCGCTGGGCGCCCAGCGCGATCCGAATTCCCAATTCCCGCAGCCGCCGGCTCACCGAATAAGCAGCCATACCGAAGACGCCGGTGATCGACAGCATTGCCCCCATCAGACCCATAATGCCCAGCGCCACCGTAGCGACACGCGCCGGAAACAGCGCCACGCCCAAATAGTGATCCCACGTGTCGACGTCGGCGGGCACTCCCGCATCCAGTTGCCGCAACTTTCCGCGAATGGCGCGGGTCAACTGCTGCGTATCGAGGCTCGACCGCACCACCAGGTCAGTCGCCTGCGGCGGCGACTGCAGGAAAGGCAAAAACATTGCCGGCTCCTGATCCTCGGTCATGCTGAAGTACTTGCCGTCCTCCACCACGCCCACGATCTCCACGCGTGTGCCATCCTGCAGCTTCAGGGAGCGTCCCACGGCGCCGGCTTCGCTGCCGAACAGCTTCCTTGCCAGCTGCTGATTCGCCAGCGCAACCGGCGGCGCATTCTTATCGTCGTGCCAGCTCAGATCGCGTCCGGCCAGCAGCGCGGTACCCGCGGCGCCGATGTACCCCGGAGACACGTTGTAACGGTATGGAACCGCAGCAGCGCTTTCCGTTCGAAAGTCCCGTGCATCTTCTCGAAAGATGTGCGTTTGCACAGCGGCCGCATAAACCAAAGGTGGATAGCTGGTCGCCAACCCAGCTGCCCGCACGCCCGGAATCGCCTGCATGGCTTCCACCAGGCGCTTCTGCATTGCCAGCGTGCTGTCGCCCTCGTAGCCCTCCGATGCCAGACCCACGTTGACAATCATCGCGTTGCGTGGCTCAAAACCAAAATGACCCTGCAATGTCCGCACTAAACCACGTACAGCCACCAGCGAAGCAGTCACCAGCACGGCGCAGATGGCAATCTGGAGCGTGAGCAAAACCTCACGCAAGGCGATCCGCCGCCCGGTCCGGGCAGCGGGTCCCGCCTTCACCGTTTCATAAGGATTCGCGCGCATCACTTGGCGCACCGGCACGAGGCCAAACAGCAGGGCGCTCACCAGGGCCAGCAGTAACGCCACCAAATACAACTTTGCATCCGGCGTTACAGGAATCTGAATTGGCGCGGATGGAAACGGCTGCCAAACACTCAGCCTGCGCAGCAGCACGATGCTCGCCACCAGGCCTGCCACGCCACCCAGAAGCGAGACCAGCGCCGCTTCGGTCAGCAGCTGCCGCCCGATCCGCATACGGCTCGAGCCCAGCGCCAGGCGCAGCGCCACTTCCCGCGAACGATCCGCAGCCCGCGCCGCGAACAAACTTCCCAGGTTGGCGCACGCCGCCAGCAGGATAAGCCCGGCAAGAAGCATCAATCCGGCAAGGAACGCCTTGGCCGGCCCGCTGAAAACATAGAGCCCCGGGTGCGCCGGGGTGTAGTCGCGTTGCGGAACTTCCTTCGGATAGGTTTTCTCAAGATACGCGCCGATGCCGTTCAGGTCTGCCTTCGCCTGGGAAGGCGTCACTCCCGGCTTCAGGCGTCCCAGCATCTCGAAAATTCCCTGCACGTTGGCCCGCGCATGCAGCAGATCCTGTCCGTCGACCTGTTCCTGGTTCACGATAGGCATGAAGAACTGCGGCGACCCAAAGATCAGCGTCCCGCCAAATCCCTTTGGCGCCACACCGATGATGGTGAACGGCACCCGGCCCAGCCGGACCGTGCGACCCACGACACCCGGGTCGTCGTGGAAGCGAGTGTGCCAGTAGCTCCATGTCAGCACCACCTCCGGCGCGCTGTTCGGCCCGCGCTCGTCGGCTGGGTGAAAGAACCGGCCCAGGCTCGGCGCCACGCCCAGCACATCGAAGTAGTTCCCGCTGGCCGCATAGCCGGTGACTCCCTGCGGATCATTCCCGGTGTCCATCGCCGTGAACACCATCTTCCAGGCCGCGAGGGAAGCGAAGCTGTGGTTGCGATCACGCAAGTCCAGATAGTTTGGATATGAGTCGAAGTGCTCGATCGCCCACAGGGTTTTCGCGTCCTGCACAGGAAGCGGCCGCAGTACCAGGGCATTCAGGATGCCGAAAACCACAGCGTTCGCGCTGATCGCCAGCGCCAGCGTCATCATCGCCGCCGCCACAAAGCCTGGCGACTTCCACAGCACCCGCAGGCTGTAGCGCAGATCGAGCAGCAGCGTCTCCACCACGTTGCCGCCCATGGCTTCATGGCTCTGCTCGCGGTATTTCACCTCCGCGCCGAACTCGAGGCGGGCGCGACGCTCGGCTTCGGTACGGGTGAGGCCGGAGCGCTCCAGATCGTCGGCGCGCAGGCTGATATGTGAGCGCAGTTCTTCGGCGGTCTCGCCGGTTATTTGCGAGCGGCGGAGGAACTTCGGCGCCGCTGAGCGAAGCCACGCTCCCAGGCTCATATTTCCTCCACCCGAGCCGTCAGTGCCGCGCCGATGGCGTTGGCGAGACGGTTCCAGTTTTCGGTCTCCTCGCGCAGGCGCTTCTGTCCGGCTGCCGTCAGTTCGTAGAACTTGGCACGGCGGTTGTTCTCCGATGTGCCCCATTTCGTCTTCAGTAATCCCTGGCGAACCAAACGAAACAAGCCTGGATACAGTGCACCCTGCTCGATGAGCAGCGCCTGGCCGGAAATTTGCCCGATGCGCAGCAGAACGCCGTAGCCGTGTAACGGTCCGAGCGAAACGGCGCGCAGGATCAGCAGATCGAGGGTGCCTGGCAGCAGTTGAGCCTGATCCGGCATGATTCCTCCTAAGTCAATTAGGAGAGTATTCCCTCTTCTCCTAAGCTGTCAAGGGGAATGGCGGCGGCGCTGGTCCTGTTTCGGGAAACTCGTGGGAAATCCTAGCGGGCCGATAAGGGAGGGAGGAATCCCGGCTCGGGAGCGGGCTGCAATGGCGGCATTGGAAGTGGTGGAGCAGGAGATCGCGCGACTGGAGGGTTATCTGGATCGGGCGATGGAAGAAGTTTTCGGCATGATGATGGGCGTGGAGTGCGCACTGGCCGGAGAAGCCGAGCCCATGGAAGGGGAAACGGTGGCAGCGCTGATCGGGCTGGCTGGAGCGCTGACTGGAACCGTGGACTTGCAGTGCGCGCGAGCCGGAGCGCTGAAGATTTCCGAATGCCTGACCGGAATGGCGCCCGAGGAAGTGGACGCGATGGTGCGCGATGCCATCGGCGAGGTCGCAAACATGGTTGCCGGCGCGTGGAAGGGCCAGGATCCTGAGCTGGCTTCGAGGTGCCTGCTCTCGACGCCGACGGTCGTGGTGGGAAGCCGGTACGAGCTGTTCAGCCGGCGGGCGCTGATCCGCATCGACCGGAGCTACAAGTTCCAGGGCCACGTTTGCGCGATCACCATCAGCTGCCAGCGGTAACGAAACGGGTCCCGCAAGCGATCGGCTGCGCAGATTCCTGCTGCGTGCGCTCGGGCGTTTCAGGCACACTGTTCGCCACTCCAAAGGAGCAACCATGAGCAAGAGGATTGTCCTTTGCGCGGACGGAACCTGGAATACTCCGCATGGTCCGGCAGAAATGCCGAACGATACCAATGTCCGCAAGCTGTTCCTGCTGCTGAACGGCGGACCACCACAGAGAGCACAGAGGCCGCAGAGGGGGTGGGGGGTACCCCCCTCCCCCCTGGTATGTGGCATGTATTTCATTCTGCAGGGTCGTTTTAGTACCGTAAGTCAGGTATTACCCCAAAGGCAGCGTTCAGCGTACAGCGTTCAGCGTTCAGAACAACGCTCAGGGCGCGGCCTGGAGCTGGGAGCGGGAACGGCGTTCCGGGCTTGGCGCTCGAAGGTCCAGACGCAGCAAAACCTGCCGCTCGGGCAGGCTTTTTAAAAAATCCCCTTTATTTTTAGAATACCAAATTCGACCAGGAATCGCGCCAACTTTGTTGAGGTGGTTTGGCGTGGAAGTGGCGTGTTATGAGGAGCCATTACTTTGGATTTTGGCTCGCCCTCTTGACAGTTTTTCGGGAAACGCAGGGTGCAGGGTGCAGGGTGCAGGGTGCAGAGAAGGCTAATGGCGAAGGGGTGTGGTCGGTTGGCTATTTCTTCCGGCGGGGGTTGCGAGGGGCGGGCTTGCGGGTGGGGTGCTTGCTGGTGATGAACCGATGGGCCATCGCGAGCAGGTCGTGAGCCAGCTCGGGGGTGAGGCGGTCGAGACGGACGAGGACCGCGTCGTAGTCGAGGTAGTGGCCGGGGCAGTAGTAAAGGTCGGGGGCTTCGGCGAGGAGCGCCTGGCGGTCCCGACGGTCCATGCGGAACATGAAGGAGTTGGGCTCGGCGGATTTGTTGGTGGGGACGCAGGCCATCAGCTTCCCTTTTGCCTTGAGGGCGGGGGCGCCGAAGGACGTGGACTGCTCGACCCCGGGGAAGGTGCGGCCGATGCGGAGGATGGCGGCGACGGTCATGGGGACAGGTTACAGGTGACGGGTTACAGGTTGCAGGAATGCGGCCGGCGGACAGGAGCGGCGCGATAGAAACGAAGGTAACGGGACGCCTGGTTTTCCCTAATTCCGGTTTGAGGGCGGTCGAGGCTGTTTTCAAGAGTGCCACTGGTGGATAATCTTTTCACACGCAGCAAAGACCAGAATGCCAAAGTGCACTCTGAATTGAGAGCAAGTTTCGATGGCAGCCCAACTGCAGGATGTTACGGGATTTCGAGGCGAGAAAATTCTCGAACTCCGGTTGACGGACTATCAGCACTTCGCTGGGCCGCTTTTCCGGCCAGGGTTCCTTGGAGACAAATGGCCGGCGGTTGATTTTTACGTTGAACTGCGGCGGGTGTCCCGAAAAACTCCCTACTTTTTCGCTCAAGCCAAGACGACTGCAGGTTTGCTGCCGAGATCAGCGCGCGCCCTGAGAATCTCGTCCAAGCGGGACGACGTTGAGCGCCTTCTCAAGATCCCTGGCCCGACCTATATCTTCGGGATTCACGAGAAATCCCAGCGAGTGTTTGTCAGATCGATTCACGATGGGACGCCGGCCAGGGCCATCACTCGTATCCCGGTCTCGCACGAGTTGACGGCTGCAAATCTCCGGAAATTGCATGACGAGGTCAAGGCTTTCTGGAAAGAGACGCAAATTCAAACCAAAGGGGTCCGTATTCGCATGAGGCCTGGAGAGATTTCGGCGATAGGACAAAGGAGCGAATTATTAGCAGAGCTGTTTCTGCAAGATCTCAGGCCTGAGATCCTCAGTTGACCTTCGGAGGATGTTGGTTTTGATTTTCTCGTTGGCTTCAAGAACTCGGCGGGCGGGCTCAACATGATTGGCATTGAAGTCAAAGGCACAGAGCTAACCTCCATCTGACTCTTTTCCACTCGACAGGCGTACTTTCGTCAGACTGGCGCAATCGAATTTCCCGGCTTGCCTGCTAGTCGCAGACGTAAAGCAAAACCGGCTGTTTTACTCGTGGATCGCCAGAAGGATTTCTCGGGTCAAGCCTCGGTCGACCCAAGTCAACGTTCCGGTGACCGAGATCACCGACAAGACCAAGGTTGAACTCCGGAGGCAGGATGCTCAGAGAGGCTGCCTGATCAGAAAACGCAGGATCCCGTACAAGCAACGGACCCTTCGTAGCTCGACTCGCCTCGCGCTGCTCGACCTTCGCTCAGGGCAGGCTCACCAGCTTAATCGTAGTATTCGAGGCCTAAGTGGGTGATCAGGTCTTCGCCCATGATGTGTCTTAGCGTGTTCTTCAGCTTCATCGACTGGATGAAGAAGTCATGTTCGGGATAGAGGCCGGGGGCGGATTGTGGGCTTTTGAAGAAGAAGCTGAGCCACTCCTGAATGCCAATGTTGCGGAGCTCGGGGGTGCGCGGGCTAAATCGAGGAAGAGGACCAGGTCCAGCGCGATGCGGCGCGGCGAGGATTGAGTCGCGGCAGAGGAAGTCGACCTTGATCTGCATCGGGTAGCCGAGCCAGCCGAAGATGTCGATGTTGTCCCAGCCTTCTTTGTTATCACCACGGGGCGGGTAATAGTTGATACGAACCTTGTGGTAGATGTTGCCGTATAAGTCGGGGTACTTATCGGGCTGGAGGATGTAATCGAGCACGCCGAGCTTGGATTCTTCCTTGGTCTTGAAGCTCTCTGGGATCGTCGAGGACTTCGCCGTCGCGGTTGCCGAGGATGTTGGTGGAGTACCAGCCGCTGACGCCGAGCATGCGGGCCTTGAAGGCGGGAGCGAGGACGGTCTTGAGGAGGGTCTGGCCGGTCTTGAAGTCCTTGCCGCAGATGGGCGCGCCGTTCTGGCGGGAGAGCTCGATCATGCAGGGCAGATCGACGGTGAGGTTGGGCGCGCCGTTGGCGAAGGGGACGCCTTCCTTGAGGGCGGCGTAGGCGTAGATCTGCGAGGGGGCGATGGCGGGGTCGTTGTCGACGAGGGCTTTTTCGAAGGCGGCGACGGAGGCGTGGCAGGGCGGCGGGCTCGAGGAAGATTTCGGTCGAGCCGCACCAGATGACGACGCGCGATCGACCTGGGATTTGAATTTCTGGATGTCGGAGCGGAGCTGCTGGGCGAGGTCGCATTTGCTCTTGCCGGTCTTGACGTTCTTGCCGGGAGGCGCTTGACGTAGTACTGGTCGAAGACGGCGGGCATGGGCCGATGGACTTCGAGGAAGGGCTTGATGGAGGTGAGGTGGTCGCGGTCGAGGACGGCGGCGTGACTGGCGGCCTGAAACATGTTCTCGGGAAAGATGTCCCAGCCGGTGAAGACGATGTCATCGAGGGCGGCGAGGGGGACGAAGTCGCTGGACGAGCGGAGTGCGGTTTTCGGTGCGCTTGCCGAGACGGATGGTGCCCATCTGGGTGACGGAGCCGATGGGTTTGGCGAGTCCTTTGCGGACGGCTTCAACGCCGGCGATCAGCGTGGTGGCGACGGCGCCCATGCCGACGGTCATGACTCCCAGCTTGCCTTTAGCCGGCTGGATGGCCGGTTTTTTTTCAGATGCCATTACGAGTGCGACCTTTCAGGGGGAGAAATAAGTAGAAAGTCCAAACGGATAGTTTCTCGCGAGTGGGGCGGTTGCGCAAGATAACTGCAGCAGGCGGCTGCGAAACAGCCGGGAGTGGGAGCCTGGGGCTGGGAGCGGCGGGGTACAGAGCACGGGAGACAGGCAATGCAACCGCAGATCCTTCGCCCGCTGGCGCGGACTCAGGATGGCAGCTCGCCGGTGGGGCGGAGACGGTTGCGCCAGTGGGTCCAGAGGAACCAGACGATGGCGACCAGAAGGAGAACTTCAACGCCGAGGTGGAAGCGGTGGTAGACGGCTTTGAAGCGGGGATCGGTATTGAAGGAGGCGCCCAGCTTCATGCCGATATACGCGAGGACATAGCACCACGGCCACGAGCCGATGAAGGTGTAGATGTGGAAGCGCACCTGGTTCATTCGGGCAACGCCGGCGGGAAAGGCGATGAAGGTGCGGACGATGGGGAGCATGCGGCCGATGAGGACGGTGATGGAGCCATAGCGCGCGAAGAAGTGATCGACGCGGTCGAGATCGCGGCGGCTGAGCAGCAGCCAGCTCCCGTAGCGCTCGACCATGGGGCGGCCGCCTTTGGCGCCGACCCAGTATGCGGGGATCGACCCGAGGTTGGAGGCCAGCGAGGCAACGGTTGCGAGAAGGACCAGCTGCAACTGCGAGTGCGCGAGGGCGTAGCCGGCCAGCGGCATGATGACTTCAGAAGGGATGGGAATGCATGCCGACTGGATGGCCATCAACAACACGACGGCAGGGTAGCCGCCGCTTGCGACCAGGCTGACCAGCAGCGCGACGATTTTTTCACTCATGCGAGATTGAGTGTATCGCGGGGCCGGGTCAGGACAGGCGCGGGCTAGCGGCGGACCTGGCGGTCGTAGTCGGTGCTGTTGAGTTCGAAGTCGAGGGTGCCGGTGAAGGGCACGGCGCGGCCTTCGACCATGAGGGGATGGAAGGTCCACTGGCGGACGGCGTCGAAGACGTTCTGTGCGGCGGTGGCATCGGGGTAGGAGACGAGGAGCATGTCGCGAATCTGGCCGTCTTCGCCGACCCAGAGGCGGACCTCGACATCGCCCTGCGGGCCGCCGCTGTTGGGGTTGCGATTGGACTGGTCGATGCCTGTGGCGTTGCGGGTGAAGTCGGGCTCGGTACGCTTGGCAGCCTGGTTTTCAAACTTCTTGCCTTTGAGCTCGACGGGCTTGGGCAGAGCCTTGACCATGTCGCGATCGGGCGTGAAGGGCGCGGAGGGCATGCCGTCCATTGAGATGTCGACGAGGTGGCCGGCGGCAAGCTGTATGCCGTTGAAGGTGATGCCGACGTCGATGGGAATGTCCTTGCCCTGGAAGGAGCTGATGCCGTTGCGGACGTTGGCGACGCCGCCGTTATCGACGAAGACGCGAAGAGCGTCCTTGCCAGGCTCAGTACACCAGGAGGGATAGAAGCCGATGGGCTGATTGGCCACGCGGCTGTTGGTTTTGGCGAGCATGACGCAGGGCAGAGAGACACCGCCAAGCTGGAGGGTGCGCGCGATGGGCTTGAAGCCGCCGGTTTTGTCTTCCGCGGCCATGGGGTTGACGAACTGATCGATGACGTCGGCGAGCAGCATGGGCTCGGAGACGAGGTTGGGGGAGCGGTAGATGCCATCGGAGACGATGATCTCGGTGCCCTGATAGTCGGGGAAGGCAAAGACGCGCTTCTCATTGCCGGGCGCCATCCACCACTCATCGACCGTGCCGGTGCCGGTGGGATTGCCCTTGAGGTCGTAAAGCTGGACGGAGAGCTTGCTGTGCCAGGGTTTGAGTCCGGCGGCGTTGGGTGTGCTGAGGTCGGCGGCTCTCTTCAGCTGGTCCTGCAGCTGGCCAGTGTTATCGGCGAGGGCTAATGGCGCTGCGGCGAGAAAGAGAACGGGAACCAACAGGCTCGACAGGACGGCTCGGGAACGCGTCATCGGACAGGCCTCCGGGGAATGCGGCAAAAGGATACCACCAGAGGCGGGCGCTGACGTAGGCGGCGTCGGCAAACTAAAAAATCATCCTCGGCGCCGGATGCAGAATCCATAACAGGAACTAACTTCTTCGCCGAGGTACCCACATGGAGCTGAAGCCGTTTCTGCTAGATGCCTGGATTGACCGGTACGAACACGACATAGAGTTCAACCTGGCTGCGAGCACAGGTCCGCAGTGGACTGTGAACGAAATTCTCGCGCTCGGCGGCGACGAAACGCGCCACAAATTCCTGAACCACAAGCTGGTCTACGGTCATCCGGGCGGAACGGAAGGGCTGCGTGAAGCGATCGCAGAGATGCAGGGCGTGCCGGTGGAAACGGTCCAGATTATGACTGGCGCGTCGGAAGCGCTGGTCGCGTTGATGTGGCTGGCCGCGGAGCCGGGCGCCAATGTGATCATTCCGCTGCCTGGATTCACGACCTTCTCGGCGCTGCCGGAGTCTCTGGGCCTCGAAGTGCGTTTCTATCGGGTGCGGCGCGAGAATGGTTTTCGCATCGATCCTGATGAGATTCGGCGGCTGGCCGACGCAAAGACCAAACTGATCCTGGTGAACACGCCGCACAATCCCACGGGAGCGGTTCTGGGGGATGAGGAGATGCAATCCCTGCACGACTTCGCCGCTGAGCGCGGCATCCAGCTGGTGGTCGACGAGGTTTACCACCCCATCTACCACGGCAATGCGGCGAAGTCGGCGGCCCGCCTGCCACACGCCACGGTGATTGCCGATTTGTCGAAGGCGTTTTCAATTGCCGGCGTGCGCACGGGCTGGATGATTGAGCACGACGCGCGGCGCCGCCAGCAGTACTGGACCGCGCGGGCTTATTTCTCGATCTGTAATACGACGACCGGGGAGATTCTGGCCGAAACGGCGTTCGGGGGCGTAACGTGGTGCTTGGCAGAGCCCAGGAAACCGCGTCGAGAAACCTGAGGCTTCTCGAAGTTTTCATGGCGGAGCATCGCGATGTTCTGGGGTGGATTCCGCCCCAGGGTGGCATGACGGTGTTTCCATGGCTCACGAGCGGAGAAGATGCACGGCCCTTCTGCGAGGCGGCCGCGGAGCGTGGCGTTTTGCTCGCTCCCGGCGACTGCTTCGATGTGCCATCGCATTTCAGGCTCGGCTTTGCCGCGTCCGGGGAGAATTTCTCGAAGGCGCTCGACCGCTTTGGCGCCTTTCTGAAGAGCTGGAATGCGAGGGCAGTGATGGCGTGAGCTTTTGGCCACGCGGAGGGTTAGGACTCAGAGGGCGGCCACGCACAGGGTTGGGAGTCAGAGGGAAGCCGGACGCAGGGTACGGCGCTCGATCCTCTTTTCGTAGCGCTCGCCTTTAAGGATTCGCTTCACATAGATACCGGGAGTGACGATAGCGTCGGGGTCGAGCTGGCCCACCTCGACGAGTTCCTCGACTTCAGCGATGGTGATGCGCGCGGCTGCGGCCATCATGGGGTTGAAGTTGCGGGCAGTCTTCCGATAGATGATGTTGCCGGCGCGGTCGCCCTTCCAGCCTTTCACGAGGGCGTAATCGGCGCGAAGCCAGGATTCGAGCAGATAGGAGCGGCCTTCGAAGGTGCGGGTCTCCTTTCCTTCAGCGACCAGGGTGCCGGCTCCGGCGGGCGTGAAGAAGGCGGGAATGCCTGCGCCGCCGGCGCGGATTCTCTCCGCCAACGTCCCCTGGGGGATGAGGCGCAGGTCGAGTTGGCCCTTGATAACTTTATCCTCGAGAAGCTTATTTTCGCCGACGTAGCTGCCGGTGTGCGAGGCGATCATTCCCGCTTCGAGCATCAGTCCCATGCCGAAGCCGTCGACGCCCATATTGTTGGAGATGGTGTGCAAACCGGTGAGGCCGCGGCGGGCGTTTTCGTCTACCAGAGCGTGGATCAGGTTTTCCGGGATACCGCAGAGGCCGAATCCGCCGAGCATGAGGGTTGCGCCGGAGGGAATGTCGGCGACGGCGGCAGCTGCGGATGGGAAGACTTTATTCATAGGGCGACAGAGCAGGATAGCGAGCGAGAGCGCATTTGCGCCAGCACCAGGGTCAGAAGCCAAGGTTGTCGGCGTTGATCGTGGCGCGATCGAGTAGAATCCGACGAGCCCGCAGGAGGATCGATGATCTCACGCAGAGCCGTGATCAGGAACGCCGGCTACCTGGCGGCGGCCGGTGTTGCTTCGCCGCTGAATGGCATGAGGTGGACGAGCGATTTCTCCGGCACTCCACCCGGCCCCGACGACCCTACCGACTTCGTCGCTCGCGCCGAAGCGCTGAAACCGGAATTGCGCGAGGAGACACAGACGCCGCAATTTCTGGTGCGCGCCGTAGCCGATGCTTCGTTGTACCTGCGCTGGCGGATGGAGCAGGAAGCGCCGGCGGAGGCGATTGGGGCAAGGACGCTGCGCGCGGGAGACAGCTTCATTCTCGACTTCGGCGGTCATCGCACAGGCTATCTCGAGTTCCTCATCGAGGGAGTGGGGCGCAGCGTGGATGCGCCGGCGCGGCTGCGTTTGGTGTTTGGCGAGGTGCCAGGGGACGTCGCAGAGCCGCTGCATCCTTATAAGGGAAATCTGAGCGAGGCGTGGCTTCCCGAAGAGATCGTCACGGTGGATTATCTGCCGCAGCAGGTGCGTCTGCCGCGGCGATACGCGTTCCGGTTCGTGAAGGTGGAGGTGATTGCGACCTCGCCCAACTATGCGGCGCGGTTCAGCGGATTTCAAGCGCGTGCGGTCACCTCGGCGACAGAAAAGATCGCAGCGCTGCCGGAGACCGTTCCGGACAAACTGCGGCGGATCGATGCGGTGAGCCTGGCCACGCTGCGCGACTGCATGCAGACGGCCTTTGAAGACGGTCCGCGCCGCGATCAGAGGTTGTGGATCGGCGACCTGCGCCTGCAGGCGCTGACCAATTACGTTTCGTTCAAAAATTTCGCGCTGGTGCGGCGATGCATGTATCTGCTCGCCGGCTTTCCGCGCGAAGACGGGCTGCTGCATGGCGATGTCTTCGAAAAACCCAGGCCGACGGCGGCGGGCGATGTGCTGCTGGACTACGCGGCCTTGTTTGTGGCGGTGCTGGCGGATTACGTCTCGGCGTCGAGAGACAAGGTCACAGGCCGGGAGCTGTGGCCGGTAGCGAAACGGCAGCTGGAACTGATTGCAAAGGATCTGGACCCGCGCGGAGTCCTGGTCCCTCCGAAAAATGTGTGGGTCTTCATCGACTGGCAGGACGGACTCGATCGCGATGCAGCGATGCACGGCGTGCTTCTCTACTGCTATCGGCGAGGACTGGAGCTGGCGCGGTCGCTGGGAGACGAGGCGACTGGCCGTGCTTATCAGGGAATGATCGCGAAGATGACCGCAGCGGGACGAGCAGCCTTCTACGACACCGCGAAGAAGGTTTTTGTTAGTGGAGAGTCGCGCCAGGTTTCATGGGCGTCGCAGGCGTGGCTGGTGCTGGCTGGGGTGGCCACTGGCGAAGAAGCGGCCACGGCGTTGAAGAATGCGATGGACGATCCGAAGAGCATTCGCCCAGGCACGCCATACCTGCACCACTATATGGTGAGCGCGCTGATCGAGTGCGGGCAGCGCGAAGCAGCGCGGAAACTGATCGGGGACTACTGGGGAGCGATGGTCGATGACGGAGCGGACACCTTCTGGGAGGTGTTCGATCCGGCGGACTCGCGGCGATCACCCTATGGAGACGTGCACATCAACAGCTTCTGCCACGCCTGGAGCTGCACGCCTGCATACTTTCTGCGTTCGCCGGGGATGCTGGGCGCATGACCACGAATCAACGAGAAGACGCTACATCGTCGGATGGCTGGCCGGATCGTGGCATAGCGGTTTGGCGGCGGAGGCGGCCTGAGCCGGGTTCGCCGCGGCAACGCCGGCCGCCTTCGCCGGCCCCATGGCGTGCAGCAGCTTTACGAGGCGCGCGAAGGCCTGGTCGCGCGCGGTCTTGTTGGCGGCGACGGTGTTGCCGGGGTCTTCTCCGGCGCGCATGAATCCGTGGCCGGCGCCGTCGTACGTGACCGGCTCGTAGGATTTTCCTGCGGCTTTCATGGCGTCAGTGGTGGCGGGGATGGTGGCTCCAACGCGCGCGTCGTTGCCGGCGTAAAAGCCATAGACAGGAGCGGTGATGGGCGTGACGTCGGCGGGGCCGGTGCCATAGAAGACGAAGGCGGCGCTCAGGTCGGGGCGGTGCGCGGCGAAGGCGAAGGATTTGGATCCTCCCCAGCAGAATCCGGCGACAGCGATTTTGCCGTTGGTAGCGGGCAGCTTTTTGCCGTAGTCGGCAGCAGCGTCGAGGTCGGCGAGCACGCCGACAGGATCAAGGGCGGAGACCGCCTTAACGCGATCATCCTGGCCGGGGAATGCATCGGAGCCTCCGCCATTAGGGCCGTAGCCACTGAGCAGGTCAGGCGCGACGACGATGAAGCCCTCAGCAGCCAGTTCGTCGGCCATCTCTTTGGCCCAGTCGCTGAGGCCGAAGATTTCGTGGATGAGGACGACGACCGGCGTCTTGTCTTTGCTCTCGGGGTAGACCACCAGGGCCTGCACGTTGCGCGAGCCGCGCTGGAGCGTAACGTATTCGCGATGGCGTGGTGAAGATTCAAGGCGGGCTTTGGCCCAATCCTGGGCGTGTGCTTCAGTTGGAAACAGAGTGCAACCGGCGAGCAGGAGGCAAATGATGGCAATTGCGCGGGTCGAAGCCTTTTTCATGCGGAGAAGTGTAGCGGTGGACGGAGCGGCTCGCAACCAGTTGCATCCATGTGAGGAGGCATGAGCGCCATTCCTGATCGCCTCGGTCTCCTGAAGGAGACGCTGCTTTTCGACTGGTCGCAGTGGAGTCCTGGCGTGGCATGGCGATCGACGCCGGCGATAGCGCTGGCACTGGCGCTGGGAATTGGCTTCGGACACTCCGGCGCCGGACTGGTGGCTGCGGCGGGCGCATTCACCACTGGGTTGGGGTCGCTGCAAAAGATTCGCGGATCGTGCCTGATCCCGATGCTGCTCGCCGGCGTGGGCATGGCGATCTCGACGTTTGTGGGGATGACGCTGGGGCACGAGCGCGTCGTGTTCTTGCTGCTCGCGACCCTCTGGGCGG
Source organism: uncultured Acidobacteriaceae bacterium (assembly GCA_963788905.1). GTDB lineage: Bacteria > Acidobacteriota > Terriglobia > Terriglobales > Acidobacteriaceae > Palsa-343. The sequence continues at coordinate 1,385,136 of CAWBIO010000002.1, read as the reverse complement.
CGGGGTACGCGCTGCTCACGGTGATGAAGGGCGGCACCAGCTGGGTAGCGCTGCAATGGACCGTTTCGCTGCTGGTGGCGAGCGCCTTCCACACGAGCGCGCGCGAATCGCTGGGGCGCAGCGCAATGGTGCTGGCCGGAGGATTGGTGCAGACGCTGATCACTGCGGTCGTCATGGGGTGGGCAACGCGTGATTCTGCGGCGTCACCGGAGCCAGGATTCTTCGAGAGCCTGGGAAATCCGCTGGCGTGTCTTTCGTTGCGCACGCCGGTGTGCCGTTATGCGCTGCGCATGGCGCTGGTGATCACGGTGGCGTCGGAGTTTTACCGGCATACGAATTTTGTGTCGGGCGCGTGGATACCGATGACAACGCTGCTGGTGGTGCGAGCGGACCTGCATCAGACGCTCACGCGTGGAGTGATGCGCGTGGCAGGAACCATTGTGGGGGCGGGACTGGCTGGCCTGGTGGCTGCGCATCTGCATCCTTCGCCATGGGCGCTGGCGGGGCTGACGGTGTTCTTCGCGTGGTGGGCGTTCGCGGTGCTGAACGTGAACTATGCGCTGTTCACGCTGAACCTGACGGCCTACATCGTTTTCCTGCTGGGATTGGCGGGGTTGCCGCCGGCGGCGGTGGTGCCGCGGAGGGCTCTGTACACGCTGCTGGGCGGAGCGCTGGGGCTGGCGGCGTATCTGGACGTGTTCGTGAGGACGCGCCGGTGGATTCGTGCGATGCGGGGTGAAGAAGAGGAGATCAAGGCAGCCTGACGCGGCGCGGGCAAAAATCAACGAGGCCGCCTGAACAATTTCTGAAAAGGAGGCCTCGTTGTCCGAGGAGAGTTGCTGTGTGAGAAGCCCGCCGGGACCTCTCACGCTTGAATGGACCCAGCGCCGTTGCCAAAGTTGCGGCCGTGGAAAGATTTTTAACTGGGGCAGAATGAGGGGTTTCCGGGCTCACCCACTGGCCCTTATGGTCCAGACCAATACGCCGAAGTGCTATTTAGGGCGACGCCAGGGGGAGGTAGAACTGGAGTCATCTCCCCCGGGCGAGCGGGGCGATCCGAAACAGTGACTTTATGCGCGACCTTGTGATTGCCATCTTGTTCGTTGCCATGGTTCTGACGCCCGCCGTCGTTGCGGCGCGCAGCGGCCGAGACCTGGGAGCCGGGAAATAAGCCTGCGTTAAAGCCCTGCTGAAGCCTCTGCGGTTCTTGTGACGGCCGTCACGGATAGCCCGCATCCAGAGATACAATCCTTCGCTATTCCCTCAACCATCGGCTACACTTGGGGTTAGCTCAAGCGAGGGAAACCACGATGCTTGTCGTGATGAAGGCGCAGGCCACCCGGGAAGAGATCCAGGCGGTCTGCGATCACATTGAGGCGCTGGGGTACCGCGCCCATCCGCTGCCTGGGGCGCAGCGCACTGCCATCGGCATTACCGGCAACCAGGGCGAAGTGGACCGCGGAAACATCGAAGAGCTGGCCGGGGTCGCGGAGGTCATCCGCGTAACCAAGCCTTACAAGCTGGTGAGCCGGGATGTAAAGGAAGAAGACACGGTGATCCGGTTCGCGGGAACCGACGCGACGATTGGCGGAGCGGCGGTGGCGATGATCGCCGGGCCGTGCAGCATTGAATCAAGAGAGCAGGCCTTCACGATTGCCGAGCACGTGGCTGCGGCCGGAGCGCAGTTCTTCCGCGGCGGCGCGTACAAGCCGCGGACTTCGCCGTACGCGTTCCAGGGTCTGGGCGAAGAAGCGCTGAAGATCATGGCGGAGATCCGCGAACGGTTTGGGCTGCGGATCGTGACCGAGGCGATCGATCACGAGGCTCTGGAGCTGGTGGCCGAGTACGCGGATGTGATCCAGATTGGCGCCAGGAACATGCAGAATTTCTCGCTGCTGAAAGCGGCGGGGCGCAAGCGCAAGCCGGTGCTGCTGAAGCGCGGCCTGGCGGCGACGCTGGAAGAATTCCTGATGGCCGCCGAGTACATCATGAGCGAGGGCAACTACGAGGTGATCCTGTGCGAGCGCGGCGTGCGCACGTTTGCGGATCACACCCGGAACACGCTCGACCTGAGCATTGTGCCCGCGGTGCAGCGCGAGAGCCATTTGCCGATCATCGTGGACCCGAGCCACGGAACGGGCAAACGCAATAAGGTGCTGCCGCTGGCGCGCGCAGCAGTGGCCGTGGGCGCCGACGGGCTGATCGTCGAAGTGCATCACCAGCCGGATAAGGCGCTGTCGGACGGGATGCAGTCGATTCTGCCGGAGCAGTTCTCGGAGCTGATGGACGAGTGCTCGCAGATTGCTGCGGTGCTCCATCGCAGCGTGCGGCGCGGGATTCATGTGGAAGAGAGCGCCGCGGCTGCGCGGTAGTTCTCTCCCCTCATCGAACAGCATGATCGCCGGCAAAAGGCATCGCACACTCATCGTCGCCGGGCTGATTCTGCCATTGCTCCTTGCCGGATGCAGGCGCAAACACTTCCCTCAATACCCCTCGGATTTTCGCGAATATGCCTGGGTGACCAACGGCGGCGGCAATTCCGTGACCGCCTTCGATCTGGTCAACATGACGACAGCGGCGACCATTCCGGTTGGCGAGAATCCCACCGACATTGCCGTGAACCTAGTGCGCAACGAAGTCTATGTTGCAAATACGGGCAGCGGGTCGGTAACTGTAATCGATGCGGTGACAAATAAGGTGGCCGCGACGATCGGCGTGCATCGGGAGCCGAGATCGATCAGCGTGGACGCCGATGGCGCGCGGGCATATGTGGCCAACGCGGGGTCGAACAACATTTCGGTCATCGACCTGGCGAAGCGCAGGGAGATTGGCGCGGTCGGCCTGGGCGAGGCGCCCGGCGTGGTGCGGGTTTCGCCGGATGGCCTGACCCTGGTGGTGACCAATCGCGACGGCGGCAGCGTAAGCGTAGTGGATGCGCACCAGATGCGGGTGCGGACTGTCGTCGGCGGGTGTCCACAAGCTTCGGATGAGGTGATTCTGCCGGATTCGTCGAAGGCGTTTATCGCGTGCACCGGTGGGCATCAGGTGATGGCCGTCGGCCTGAAGCGCGCGCCGAGCCAGAATTGGGCGGGGCAAAACCCGCTCGAACGAACCGACCGCCTGCTGGCGCTGCTGGATGTGGGGCCGACGCCGGTGCATCTGGCGCTGAAGCCGGATGGCGGCGAGATTTTTGTTTCGAATTTTGGCAGCGACACGATTTCAGAGATTGCGACCGGCGCGAACGAGGTCGGCGGCGCGTATGTAGTGGGCGCGAATCCGTGGGGCGGCGTGGTGAGCGCCGACAACTCAACGCTCTGGGTGAGCAGTACAAGCGACAATACGGTGGCTGCCTGGTCCATCGACGACGGCGTGCGCATCAATAACGTGCCAGTGGGCGGCGGACCGGGGCCGCTGGCGCTCTCAGGCAATGGATTTCTGCTGCTGGCGGTGGATCGCGACGCGGGCGACGTTTCGGTGGTGAGAACAACCAGCTACACTCCGCGCGGGCAGCCGATTACAGGAGCTCTGTTTACGGTGATGGCTGCGGGCAAGCAGCCGAATGCAATCGCGGTGATGAGCTTCAACGTGAAACAGCCGGGAGCCGGGAGCCGGTAGCTGGCAGCTACCGAGGCGTGAGAGCAGTCTTCGGGCGGCGCCACACGATCGTCAGCTCTTCGCGGTCCAGGATCTTGCGCACCTGCAGGCGCGCGTGATTGGACCACGGGCCAACCGGATCGAGCTTCACGTAGGCCATCCAGTGACGCAGCGCGCGGCGGCGCTCGTTGCTTCGTTCGTAGGCAAGGGCAAGGTTGTAGTGCGCGTCGGCATAACTGGGTGAAAGGCGAATGGCCGCCTTGTAGGCCTCGACCGCTTCGGGCAAACGCTGCAGCTCATCGAGTGAGTTGCCCAGATCGAAAAAGGCCAGCGCGTAGTCGGGATTGGCGAGGGTCGCGCGGCGATAGAGTTGCTCGGCGCGCTCGAACTGCCGCTGGTTGTAGAGGATCGTCCCAAGATTGATGGCCGCGGGCGCGTGCTCTCCCAGAGTAAGCACTTCTTCATAGCGCGAGGTGGCTTCAGCCAGCTTGGCTTGCTCCTCGAAACGCACACCTTCGAAGAACAGCTTATTGATCTTGCTCTGCCGCTGCGTTTCGGAAACGGCCTCGTCTTCGACGATGGCGAGGCGCGCGCCGCCGCCGTCGAAGTCAAATTCAAATTGCCCGGCGATGGGGTCCATGGTGGCGCCGGAGTGACGGAAGACCAGGCGCGGACCGCGCAACGCGACACCAGCCTCAATCAGTGGATTGGGAAGTCCGGAGACGGCTCTCATGGCACGCACGCTCGCCTTGATGCTGGAGGCGGAGATGCGCTGGGCACGGAGATCGCGCAGCGTGCGCAGTTGCTGCAGGTCGGGGAATTCGTATTCGGATGCAGAAGGGATGAGTCCGGCTCTCTCCCACGCGCTGAGTTGCCGGGAGGAAATGCGCAGTATGCGAAGGACATCCTGGCGGCTGAATTTATTCACAGGGAGCGAAACACCGCACCTTGAGTTCTTCCCGATTATCCCAGGGTGGTTTTCCTGGAGCAAGGGCGCGCAGGAAAAAATACGTGGATAAGCAGGTACAAAACAGATACGTATCTATGCGGGTTCATCCGCGCGCAATAAGAAGCGCGCGAGGAATTTCACCACAGAGGATGCAGAGTTAGACAGAGGCGGTGAACCTGAATTAGTTCCCTGCGCCGGATGCAGCAGGTGCAGCGGGCGTTGTGCTCGGCGCGGGACGAATCAGCACAGCAGTGCGCGGAAACGTGAACGTGCCGCCGGCATCGTCAATCACGTTGATCTGGCAGATGTAGGTTCCTGGCTTGAGGCCGTCGAGCGGAACGTCGAACTGGAACGCCACAGCATCGCGCGTAGGCTCGTTGAGCTGCGTCGCCTGCACCACTGGCGTTTCGAAAGCCTTGGCAGAACCAGACAGAAATTCGATGCTGGTCATCACGCGCACCGGCGCAGGTGCATTCTTGTCGGGCTTGGGAGGTGGCGCGGACGCTGCGCCGTTCGCTGAAGCCGCGACCACCGGATTGGCTTCAGCACCGGTCGCCTTGACGGGATCGTAGACCTCGTACAGCAGATACATATGCTGATCCTGGCGGAAGACGTGGGGCAGGTTGGGCACCAGCTGCTGGCCATCGCGCACCAGCGGGCTGTCCTGTTGTTTCTTATTCGCGGGCATGCGCTGGCTGGCGAGGAGAACGGAACTCATCTTGAGGGGGATTTTTTTCAGATCGGGCACAGTGAGGTCAGTTTCAAAGGAACCCATCCGGCCGGTTTCGTTTTCGCGGACGACAAATTTGACGTGGAACTTGCCAACGGGCAGATTGAAGCCGGTGGTGTATTGCACGTTTTTCTGCTGCACCTGCTGCGACTGGTCGACCGCAAGCTTGACGGTGTCGCGAATATCGCCGATGTCGTGGCCGGCTGTGTCACGCACCTGGCCGATGATGTCGAGCGTCGCCTTGTCGCGGTCGCCGCCCTTCACGAACGGAATTTGCGAACCGGGTACGACCAGCGAGATAGGCACATAAAAGCGGTTGTCAGCGGTGCGGAAGTAGAGGGCCTGCATGTAGACCGCCATGTCGGTGGCGGGCAGATCGCTGGCCAGCTCTTCTTCGAGCTGGCGTTCGCGTTCGTCTTTGGTAGCGTGCTGGTAGTCGGCAGGCGCGTAGTAGCCGGGTCGGTACTCAAGCTTGATGTCGCCGCGATCGACTTTGATGCTGAGGCGCCGATAGCGGCCATCGCGCCGCAGGTCGGTGGAGTGGTAGCCGATGACGTAGTAGGCCGAAGTGTCGTTCTGAATGCGCGTGAAGGCGGGCGAGAAGTCGTTTGAGTCGAAGAAGGCCTTGCCGCCGGTATCCGACGAGAGCGTCGCCATCACTTCCTGAGTGTTGAAGTTCGAGTCAAGGTTGTTCTGCAGCGCCGCACCGTTGAAGGAATTCGCACCGCGCAGGTTGCCGGTAGTGGCGTCGCCGAGCGGCGAAATAGCCTGCAGGCCGCGCGCGTCGACCGAATAGATCGAGATGTTGGCGCGGACCGACGCGTTGATGGCGGCGTGGAGTGATGCCTGGTTCTCGACGCCATCGCGCTGAATGCCGCCGGAGAAGTAGAGCAGCGATTTTTTCTCGTTCAGATAGCCGAGAGATTTCGAAATGTCTTCGATCGCGAAGAGCTCGCGGTCGGTGTTGATGTCGTTGTACTCGGATTCGTCGGGCGTGAAGGAACTGGCGTCTTCCACCTGATTGCTGGTGCTGGTGGCGCCCAGTTGATAGCCCTGCCCCTCGGTTCCGCCGTAGGCGTTGACGGCTTTGAGGAGAAGATCTTTGCTTGCGGTGAAGTCCTGGTCGAGCGAGAGCGTAGCGTCAAGCGAAACCACCGCGACCAGATCGGCGGGCTTCATCTGCTTGTTGATGTAATTGCGGGCGGCATCCTGAGCGCGGTCCACATCATCGGGCTGCATCGAGGTTAAGTCGAAGAACATGACGATGAGCCGGTGGTTGCGCAGCTCTTCCTGGGTCGCGGCGCCGTTTTTCGCTCCAAAGATGCCGTTGGGCGCGGCAGCGTTGATGGTGGCTTCGTTGAGGGTGGCGGCTTCGTCGACGTTCTCGAAATCGAAGCTGGCGATGTGCTGCGGCTTTCCGTCTTCAGTCACGACGAAATCTTTTTCGGTCAGCCCCTTCACCAGTTGTCCGGTCTTCTTGTCGCGCACCACAACGTTCGTGAGCACCAGATCACTGTTGACCTTGAGCGTGAAGGTCGAGCTCTGGTCAGGAGGCTGCTGCGTCTGCGAGTCGGACGCATTCTGCGGCGCGGGCTGCTGCGCCAGTGCGACGAGGGCGAGCGCGGCCAGCGCCACTCCTGTGACGATGGCGGTGATTCCGGAAGCGCGGTGTTTCATACGCAATCCTCTAGAAACGGTAGCGGCCCGTGAAGGTGAACTGCCGCATGGCGGCCGTCGAAATCACCTGGCCGTAGGTGGCTGAACCGAGGGTGGAGTCGACGCCCGAGTACTGCACCGTATTGAAGACGTTGTTGGCTGTGGCGCGGAGCTCCATCGTTTTTGTGTCGCCGAAGCGCAGGCTCTTCGACGCTGACATATCTACTGACACGGTTCCGGGTCCGGGGATGCTCAGGCGCGAGGCGGTTCCGTAGAGACCTGCGGGAGGCGCGAAGGCGCCCTTGTTGAACCAGTTCCCCAGCGAACCGCCGCCGCTGGTCAGCGAGACATTCGGCACGCGGTCGGGGCGCAGCGAATTGGTGGTGCCGCGCGAGACATCCTGCACATTGGCTTCGTAGTGCGGGGTGAGGGGATTGCCGGTTGCGAGCGAGTAGGTGCCGGAGAGGTTCATATTGGCGAGCACGTGGCCGAACCAGCCGGTGGTGAGCAGGTGCGTGTCGGGGCCGAAGGGCAGCTCATAAACCCAGCTGCCGGCAACGCGATGGCGAATGTCGAAGCTGGAGTTCGATTCTTCGGCAAGGATGTTTTGCCAGTTCTGCACGATGCCCACGCTCGAGCCCCCGTTGCCGCCGATGGAAGTGGCGTCGTCGATGGCGTGCGAATACGTGTAGGTGGCCTGCAGAGAAATGCCGCCGCTCATGCGCTTGCGAGCGCTGAAGGTGAGCGCGTTGAAGTTGGAGAAAGCCAGCGCGTCCTCGTAGTCATAGAGGACTGTTTGTCCGTTGCTGGCGGCGGTGGGCAGTGTGGTGGTGAGCACGCCGCCGGCAGTGATCGGATAGCGGCCCGGGGCGTCGACAATGTCGAGCCGCGAGCCGTGGGAGCCGTTGTAGCCGAGATTGACGAGGATGTTCCACGGCAGGGTGCGCTGCAGGTTGACGTTCCACACCTGCACGTAAGGCAGCCGGTAGTTCTTGTTCACTGAGTAGTTGCCAATCTGCTGGCTCTCGGGAACGGGAAAGCCGTTGGCCAGGCAGAACGAGGTGCAGGTGAGCACGCCGTCCATGGCCGCTGCGTCGCCTACAGAGACGGTGTTGTTCTGCACGTTGGCGAAGGGTGGCTCAAAGGCGAAATCCTGGACGAACTTCACATATTGACCAACGGTGTAGTTGATGCCGTAGCCGCCGCGGATGACGGTGTCCTTAATTGGGTGCCAGGCGGCGCCCAGGCGCGGAGAGAAATTGTTTTTCTCGGGGTAAATCAGGTCGCGGGGATACTTGCCGCTGAACGGGCCAACACCGTTGGGCGTGACGATGGCCACCTGGCTGAAGTCGGTGCTGGTATCGAGCGTGGCGAGGCGGTCGTTCTCTTCCGAGTATGGCGAGTAGTAGTCGTAGCGAAGGCCAAACAGGAAGGTCGCGTTTTTGAAAGCGCGCCAGTCGTCCTGCGCGTAGCCGTCGATTTCGTTTTCGCGGAGGTGGGTTTCCTGGTTCGCGGCCTGCAGTTCGGTTTCCTGAGGCAGGCCGAGCAGCAGATCGGCGAGCGACGATCCGCTGGTGGCGAAGCCGTTATAGCCGGTGCCGCCTCCGGTGGATGAAGCTGCCCCAGGCGCTTCGGTAAACAGGCCGGTGAAAACGTAGGTGCCGGTGGAGTTGGTGTCGCCGATCAGGTCAGAATAGACGCGGCGGAAGTCGCCGCCGAATCGCATATTGTGCTTGCCGTGCGTCCACGCGATGGAATCGCTGAGGCCGACGGTTTCGGAAAGGGTGAAGTTGGGCTGCTGCTCGTTGAGGCCGGTGAACTGGTTGAGCGTGACGTTGGGCAGTCCCCATAGCTGCGGCGACTGCGGGAGGCCGCTGAGGCCGATCTGCGATGCGATGTTCGTCAGATTGCTGAAGTAGTTGCTGGCCTGGGTGTGCGTCTGATTCCAGGTCACATTCACGTTGTCGGTGAGCCGGCCCTTGCCGATCGAATACCCCCCCTGCACCGAATACTGATGGGTCTGATTCTTGCCGCCCAGCTCCGGAAAAAGATTCAGGCTGTCGGAGGCGGAATGGCTGTAGTTGAAGTTGACGTTCATGCTCTGCGTGATACCGGGATTGCCCTGGCCGAGCACCTGGCGCGCCATGCGCATCAGGCCATTGGTGCCCGAGGCATTCTTGCCGAAGTTGTGCATCAGGCGAACGCCGACCTGCGTCTGGTTCGTCTGTGCGGAGGTGAGGCGCTGGTAGTTCTCGGTGGTCGCGGAGATATTGGGCAACGGAATGTAGTTGAGCAGCGCAGTCGACTGGGAGCTGATCTCGCTGGCCGGGATGCACTGCGAGCTGGGATTCCCGGCATCGGGACCGGTGGTACAGGGGCCGTACGGCATCCCGGTCGAGGGATCGTAAACAGTGATCTTGCTTCCGGTGGGCGTTGTGAGCCCGGTGAAGTCGCCGCTGCGCTCGGCCAGCGTGGGCACCGTCCCGTACTCATCGAAAGGCGACGACGAGCGCGTGCCGGAAAGCGTAAAGAACAGAAAATCGTTCTTGTCGTTGGTCAGAATTTTCGGGATGTACGGCGCGGCAAGGAACGTCGCTCCAAAGCGATTCGATGAATATGCGGGGTTCTGGATGGGCTGACCGCGCAGCGCAAAGTCATCGGCGTTCAGCGCACCGTTGCCACCATTCCAGAAGATCGCACCGTGCGGTTGATTGGGTTTGAAGTTGCGGAAGTTGCCGCGCATACCGCCGCCTCCGCGGCCGCCACCACCACCAACAAAGATCGGGCCTCCACCTCCGCCGAATCCCCCGCCTCCTCCTCCGCCACCGGGACCACCGTTGATCATCACAGTCGGGCCGCCTCCCGGTCCGCCCGGCCCGCCCGGACCACCGCCGCTGAGAGACTGATTCAACTCGGCGCTGTCCTGCATTCGCCCAAAGTCAATCCCGGCGAGGGGATTCGTCGTGCCGGTCTGTCCGGTAACCGCAACCGATTCGCTCGACGAGAAATCAGAATTCGACGCCAGCGAAGGCAGCGATGCGCCCGCTTCTTCGTTTCCGCCGCCGGCCTGGATCAGATCTGACGCGGCGCCAAGCAGATTCAGGCTCTGTGCGCCTCCTCCGCCCATGAGCTGGCGCGCGGCGCCGGCCAGGTTGGTTTGCTGCTCCTGCTGCGCGGCCCGCGAGGCCAGCATCAGGGCAAAGTCCACGGTCTGGTCGTGGGTAGTGGCATTGAGCAGCGCCTCTTTGGTGACCGGAGCAAACGCCGCCAGGTCGGTCTTCAAAACATAACGGCCGTTCTGCGGAATGTTGAGCGTGTAGCTGCCCGTGACGTCCGTCGTGGTGGAGTATTTCTTCCCGGTGAGTGAATTGCTGGCCGTGACGCTAACCCCGGGGAGCGGCGCATTGCCGGCCTTAATGCTGCCGTGAATTGTCCCGCCAGTCTGCGCCGGCGTTGCCGCAGCAGGAGCGGCTGTCTGGGGCGCGGCCTGAGCATCAGCGCTCGCGGGGGCAGCCTGTTGGGCCGGCGCTCCAGACGCTGTCGCGGGAGCCGTTGCCGTCCCCGGAGCAGCCTGCTGCGTCTGCGCCGGTGGCGCGGTCTGCGAATCGGCAGGAGCAGTCTGCGCCAGGCCATGCGAACCCCAGCAGGCGGCGAAGACAAGTAGAGCAGCGGCGTGGCGCGGCGAAGGCGTCATTGCGGTCAGTTTAACTGGCTGTTGGGAGGCTGCGCGGGCGCCGTTCCCGCCGGCGTGCCCTCCGGCTGCGGCTGCTGGTGAACCTCAGACCCTGGAGCTCCTCCTGGGGGCCCGTTGCCAAAGCGGCCCTGCCCAGGCTGGCGCGGCTCCATCACCGTGAGGTTCGTCGCCGTGAAATTGCCGCTCTGGAGGGCACCGCGCGCATTCACCATATCGCCGACCTTAATGTCGGGGAAGGTGATGTCAGTCGCCTGGCCGCGCGCGCCTTTGTGGAACGTCGTGTTCTCGTCGACCGCGATGGTCTGCGTCACTTTGTCGGGCCGCTCGATGGTCAGCGTCAGGTCCTTAATCGCCGTCACTTTGCCCGCCGTCCATGTCTTGCCGAACTCCTCGCGCATCTTCTCCGCCTGCGCGGCCTGCTCGGGGCTCAGGATCATGACAAACATCGCGCCGACACTCTTCGCTTGATCGTCGAGATTCCCCGCCGCGACGATCGTGTCGCCGATATGGATGTCGCCGATCTTCGCCTCTTCGCGGTCTTTGCGGATGCGGGTGTTCGGTCCGGTTTCGACCTTGTAGACCTGGCCCTGCTCGTCCTTGATCGTGATTTCCGTCCCGTTGATGGCGGTGACTTTGCCGTGGGCGCTGTTGCCGCCCATCATCATCATGCCGCCGCCCCCGCCCATCCCACCGCCCCGTCCGCCGCGCGGGCCCTGCTGCTGGGGGGGTTGATCCTGAGCAAAGAGCAGTGGTGTGGAGGAAACAAGACAGGCACAAAGCGCAAGGCCTGCCATCGGGGACCGGAAGATTCTCATACACGTACCCTTCAGAAAGTCGGCTTCGAGCCGCTCTGATTATGCCCGAATAGACGCTTTGTCCGCCGGAAAGACGCGGTCTGTGCTGGAGTGACGCTCCGCAGGCTCGCCTGGGGTTGACCGGGACGAATCCAGAAAATCGCCAGGGTAAGGGGAATCCCGCCGTCAAGTCGCGTCGGAAAGTGAACCCTGAGTAAAACTTTGCGCATCACTCTTTGAGTCCAGGCACGGGCAGTGGTACCCTGACGGCCAACCCTTTGGGCCCGTCAATCCTGGCTGGACAATCCAGCAACCCGAGCGCCAACGTACGAGGATCATAAGGATGGGCCCCATGAGCGTAGCCACTGCCACTGTAGTCGCTGAGGAATTCTGTCGTGTGCGGAGCCAGAGCCTCGCGCTCGTGGCGCCGCTCACCCCCGAAGACATGATGGTGCAGTCCTCGGCCGACGCCAGCCCCGCCAAGTGGCACCTGGCGCACACCACCTGGTTCTTTGAGACGTTCCTGCTGCGGGAACTTCTGCCCGAGTACCGGCCATTCCACCCGGATTTCGTCTGGCTCTTCAACAGCTACTACAACGCCGTCTCCGCGCAGCCGGAGAAGAAGCTCAGGGCTTCATTTTCCCGCCCGACCGCCGACGAGATTCTCGCTTACCGGCATCACGTGGACGCAGCCATGGAAGACTTGTTGGCCGAACAGGTTCCTGAGGCAGCGCGCGAGCGCATCATCCTTGGCCTGAACCACGAGCAGCAGCACCAGGAACTGCTCGTCACCGACGTCAAGCATGCGTTCTGGAGCAATCCCCTGCACCCGGTGTACGCGCAGCGCAGGATCGACGCGGCGCGCGAGGCAGAACCGATGCGGTGGGTGGATTTCGCGGGCGGCGTGGCTGAGATCGGGTACGGTGGCAAGGAATTTTGCTTCGACAACGAGACTCCCCGCCACAAGGTTTTCCTCGAGCCGTTCCGCCTGGCCTCGCGCCCGGTCACCTGCGCCGAGTACCTCGCCTTCATCGAAGACGGTGGCTATGCGCGTGCGGACCTGTGGCTCTCAGAGGGCTGGAACACGCAGCAGGCTGAGCGCTGGCAGGCGCCGCTCTACTGGCGCCGCAACGAAAACGGCCGATGGGAAGTCTTTACCCTGCGCGGCCTCGTGCCCCTCGACGATCTGCTCGCTACCCCCGTGTGCCACATCAGCTATTTCGAGGCCGATGCCTACGCGCGGTGGGCTGGCAAGTGCCTGCCCACCGAAGCCGAGTGGGAAACAGCCGCGGCTCCGGCGCCAGTCACCGGCAATCTGCTCGAGGGCGGAATCTTCCATCCGCAGGCAGCCCTGAACGCATCAGAACCAAAGCAAGAAGCCGTTCGGCAACTTTACGGCGACGTCTGGGAGTGGACTGTCAGCGCTTATCTTCCTTATCCGGGCTTCCACCCCCTCCCCGGCGCCCTCGGCGAGTACAACGGCAAGTTCATGTGCAACCAGATGGTGCTGCGCGGCGGTTCGGTCGCTACCCCCGCCTCCCACATCCGCGCCACCTATCGCAACTTCTTCGCGCCCGCGACGCGCTGGCAGTTCTCCGGCGTTCGACTGGCCGACCACTGATTGCGGAGGCGGATTCCCGATGCATGCTTTCTCGTCTGTTCCCTGTCTGCCGGAGGCGGTGTCGACGCCCATCGGCGCCGAAGTCTTTCGCGGCCTCACCACTCGACCGAAACGGCTGTCCCCCTGGCTGTTTTACGACCAGCGCGGGTCGGAGCTGTTTGAAGCCATCACCGAGCTGCCGGAGTACTACCTGACGCGCACCGAGCGCGACATCTTCGCCCAGTACGGCGATGAGATTCTCGCGGCAACCGACGCGAAGAAACTCGCCATCGTGGAGCTGGGCGCGGGAACGGCCGCCAAAACCGGGCTGCTGCTCGGCGCTGCTGTCAGGCGCCAGTCACGAGTCGACTACTTCCCCATCGATATCTCAGTGACAGCTCTGGAAGCGGCGCGAGGCCGCATCGCGGAGGCCCTGCCCGAAGTCTCCGTGATGCCGATCGTCTCCGATTACACCGCCAGCATGTCCGACATTCCGGTGCCTTCGGCGCGACGGCTCGTGCTCTACATCGGATCGAGCATCGGCAACTTCGACCCGCCTCAGGCCTGTGCGCTGCTGCGCAAGCTGCGGAGCCACCTTGCCAAGGGCGATATGCTGCTGCTGGGCGTGGATCATATCAAGGACCGCACGACACTGGTACGCGCCTACAACGACCAGGCGGGAGTAACGGCGGAATTCAATCGCAACATGCTCACCCGGATCCGGCGCGAGCTGGGGGCAGATTTCCGTCCGCGCCTGTTTCGGCATCGCGTTTTGTGGAACGAGCGCGAGGCGCGCATCGAGATGCATCTGGAAAGCCTGGTAGCCCAGGAGGTTGCGATTCCGGCCCTCGAGTTGACGGTCCCCTTCCGGCGTGGCGAGACCATTCACACCGAGAACAGTTACAAATTCACCCCGGAACGGGTGACGGAGCTTCTGGAGCATACGGGCTTCGCGATCCGGCAGGACTGGACCGACGCGAAGAAGTGGTTTGGGGTGTACCTGGCCGAGGCGGTGTAGAAGAGGGACAGGTTGCAGGTGACAGGTTGCGGGTTCGAACCCTCCCTGCGGCCTGTCATCCTGAAGCTGAGCGTAGGCGCTGCGGTAGAAGCGCCGGGTTTCAACCCGGCGAAACCCGCGCTGCAAAAAATCGGGGCTTCAGCCCCGGTCGGCGTCGCGCAGGATTCGAACGGTATCCACAGCAACGGAAACGGGCCGACGCGAACGCAAACGATCGCGGAACTCCGCCAGCGTCGGGCGCTCAGCAATCTCCCGAAACTCCCCAAGCAGGTAGTCCGACAACGACATTCCCTCCTTAGCCGCCTTGGCCTTTAGCCTGCGGTGGAGAGCATCCGGAACATTGCGAATCTGAATTACTTTTGCCATGGTCTTAGATGATTGCTCAACCTCTAAACCCTAATCCCTAAACTCTAACCCCTAACCTCTGCCCCCATGACCTTCGTACCGTCGACCCCTTCGAATTTGCTTGCGCCTGCCCCGCAAAATTCCTAACCTGAAAGAGATGGGAAAGTTCTGTCCGCCCGGCTTTGTCCGGCTCCGAACAGAGCTTTTCTTTTGCCGCAAAGCCTGCCCTGGCTACTGGCCACCGGCTACTGGCCACTGGCCGCAGGCTGCAGGCTGCAGGCTGCAGGCTGCAGGCTGCAGGCTGCCCAAAGAGGGTAATACCCAACTTACGGTACTAAAACGCCCCTGCAGAATGAATCACTTGCCACAGCCCTGGGGGGGAGGGGGGTACCCCCAGGGGGTGGGCAGGGTAAAGTACCGCCATGGATGTCGAGAGCGTGCGGACTTTCCTGCTGTCTCTTCCCGATGTGGCTGAGACGATGCAGTGGGGCGACAACCTTGTCTTCTGGGTCGGCGACAAGAAGATCGGCGGAAAGATGTTCGCGCTGGTCAGCCTCACACCCGATCGAGGGGTAATGTCGTTCGCTGCGGGTCCCGAAGGGTTCGCCGAGCTGGTGGAACGGGAAGGAGTCTTCCCTGCTCCATATTTCGCCCGGGTCCATTGGGTCGCGGTGGAACGCTGGAGCACCCTTCCATCGTCCGAACTGAAAGAGCTGCTGCGCTGCGCGCGCGAGTTGGTCTACGACAAGCTCCCGAAGCGAACGAAAGAGCTGCTGGCCATGAAACCGGCCGAAAGGAAAAAGCGCATTGCGGCAAAGAACAAGCGGCCGAAGAAGAGCAGAGTTTAGAGTTTAGGACTAAGGGATTCTCTTCTAAACTCTAACCCCTAAACTCTAATCCCTAGTGCTGGCCGGCCGCGGTCATCAGGCTGGCGCGCTTGTCTGGCGACATCGGCCCGGAAGAACGCCACAGCACGTGGCCCTGGCGATCGATGAGCAGCGCGACGATCTCTTTCTCGTTGGGAATCTGCAGGTCTTCGAGGAATTTCCTGCGGTCGAGCCACAGGGGGATGATCCAGTGCCAGGTTTCCGGATCGGTCTGATCGCTGCGCATCGAGGAGCTCTCCCACCAGCGGAAGACGAAGTTCTCTTTCTCGGCAACGGGAAGCTGATAGTAGCGAAACTGAAAGCTGCCATGCTGCAGCGCCTCGGCGGCGGGCAGCCAGGAATCGATGTCCTGCTCCTGTTCCTCCTTGAAGGAGATGAGCAGCAGATCGGTCTGGCCCTCGAGCTCGCCGGGCAGCGAGACCTTCTGCTTGTCGAGGCTGTAGGAAGTGACGGGCGGGAAGACGGCTGGTTTGGTTTGCTGAGCGGCAAGAAAGGGCGTCAGCGCCCAGCAAAAGAGCATGGAACCCAGCAATGGTTTTGGTCGGCGCAAGGTCTACCAGGCATGGTAACACCCGGTCATTTGGCCTTTGGCGCTCAGCCGGCGCACGAACCTCGTGAATTATTATGGAAAGGAGAATGACTCCGCATCGGTTCCAGACCGACGACAAGCGCCTCGCTCCCATCGCCGAGAAAGTGGCGGCGCGCGAGCGTCTCACCTTCGACGACGGGCTAGCGCTCTACGGTTCGGGCGATGTGCTGGCGGTTGGATGGCTGGCGAACTCGGTACGCGAACGGATGCACGGCGATGTGACCTACTTCAACGTCAACCGCCACATCAATCCGACCAATGTCTGCGTGGCAGCTTGCCGGCTGTGCGCTTTCGGACGGCACAAAGGCGCGGAAGGCGCGTACACGATGGCGCTGGAGCAGGCGTGGGAGACCGCGGCCTCGGGCTACAGCGAAGCGGTCACGGAGTTTCACATCGTCGGCGGGCTGCATCCCGATCTGCCGTTCCAGTATTTTCTCGATCTGGTGCGCGGGCTCAAAGAGCGCTTCCCGCAGGTACACATCAAGGCGTTCACCATGGTCGAGGTCGCTTTTCTGGCGAAGCGTGCGAAGCTGACGATTCCCGAAACGCTGCGGAAGCTGAAAGACGCAGGCGTCGATTCCCTGCCCGGCGGCGGCGCGGAGATCTTCGCGGATCGCGTGCGCCACATCATCTGCGATCACAAGATCGATGGCGATGAGTGGCTGGAGACGGCGAAGGCCGCGCACCGGCTGGGGTTGAAGTCGAATGCGACGATGCTCTATGGGCACATCGAGAACGACGAAGACCGCGTCGACCATCTGCTGAAGCTGCGGGCGCTGCAGGATGAGACGGGTGGCTTCCAGACGTTTATCCCACTCGCGTTTCATCCGGAAAACACCGCGCTCGATCATCTGCCGAAGACGACCGGCCTGACCGACATTCGGCAGATCGCTGTCGGGCGGCTGCTGCTGGACAACTTCCCGCACATCAAGGCCTATTGGCAGATGATGACAGCGAAGATTGCGCAGATCGCGCTGCGCTTTGGCGCGGACGATATCGATGGCACGGTGATCGAGGAGAAGATTTACCACGATGCCGGCGCGACGACGCCGCAGGGGATGCGACGCGACGAACTGATGCGGCTGATCACCGCTGCAGGACACGTGCCTGTGGAGCGCGATACGCTTTATCGCGCGGTAACCCGGACAGAAGAGAGTTTCACTGTAGCGGTGTGAGTCAAACCGAGCGCTCTTCCAGAGCCACAGCAGCCATGGCAACACGCTGCGTATTGCCGGACTGAGCCAGAGGCGGCTGCGCGGAAACATCCGGCGCGGGAGGTTTCCGCGCGGCCAGCTTTTCCTTCCGCTTCTTCCGCACTTCATTGGCGGCAACAAGAAACAGCGAGATGAAGGTAACGGCGAGCAGCGCGATAGCGGTGATGCCGGTAAGCTGCTCCATTTCGCCGTAGAGCAAAGCCAGGCCACCGAAGACGAACAGCAGGTGCGCGCAGAAAACCTGGAGCGAGGCTTTGCCGAGTGTGAGGAACGGCTCACGGGCGACGACGACCTTGACGTACTTCCGAAGCCAGTAGAAGACGATCAGGAACGCGGCGATGTTGAGCACGCGCAGCGGGCCGATTTGCCACTTGTCCAGCAGAAGACCGAGAGACGGCTCGGTGAGATGGGGTCCGAACCAGGTGTGGCGAACGCCGACGAAGAAGATGCAGACCAGGGCGCTGAGTGCGATGCCCCAGCGTGGAACGAGCTTCAGCGGAACGTCACGATGGGCGGAACGCGCGCCGAGCCAAAGGCCGACGATCCAGACCATCTGCCAGGCGAAGAGGTTGAACGCCCCGGTTTCCTGGAGCGGAATCTGCAGATGGGTGATATGGACGACCCAGTTGTGCACGAGGTCGCGCATACCGAACTGGGCGAGGAGCCAGATGAGCGTGCTGGCGGCTAGCACGATCCTCCACCCAAAGCGCACCGCTGCGGAGAGGAACAGGGGCGTGAGAAAGAGGAACATCACGTACATCGGCAGGATGTCGAGCAGCGGCGGGCAGTAGATGAGGAAGATGGAGCCGGCGATGGCGATGCCGGGATGGTTGAGATAGAAGTTGAGCAGATTGGTGATGGCGGCGCGATGGTGGTGGACGGCCCAGCTGGCAGCGATGGTAAACGCGAAGATCAGCAGAAACATGTGGTAGGCGTAGAGCTTGAGAGAGCGCTTCCACATGACGGCGCGCATACCGGCCGGGTCTTCCATCGACTTGCGGATGTAAAGGCGGCCAATGAGCAGCGCCGAAAGAAAAACGAACCCCTCAGCAGAGGAGACGTAGCCGAAGGGCTGGTTCACGAAGTCGCTGAAACGGGTGGGGAGATGCGTCAGCGTCATCCAGACGAGGAACAACCCGCGCAGGGCATCGAGTTCGGGGAGCCGCTGAAGCTTGGGGAAGTGCATGAGCAGTATGCGCCCCTTTGCGCGGGAGCGTTACTCACTTAGACGCGGGCCCGGGGATGGGGTTGCGGGGGTCTGCTTCAATAATGCGGGTCAATAAGCCGCAATTCCTGTAACGCTTTGACCCAATATGAGCGTGTGAATGTCGTGGGTGCCCTCGTAGGTCTTCACGGACTCGAGGTTCATCATGTGTCGCATCACCGGGAAATCGTCGGTGATGCCGTTGGCGCCCAGAACATCGCGAGCCAGGCGCGCGCACTCGAGAGCCATCCAGACGTTGTTGCGCTTGGCCATGGAAATGTGTTCGTGGCCGGCCTTGCCCTGGTCTTTGAGGCGGCCAACCTGCAGGATGAGGAGCTGCCCCTTGGTGATCTCAGTGATCATCCATGCCAGCTTTTCCTGCACCAGCTGATGGCTGGCGATGGGCTGATCGCGGAACTGCTTGCGAACGAGGGAATATTGGCGGGCGGTGTCGTAACAGGACATAGCGGCGCCGATCGCGCCCCAGGCGATGCCGTAACGAGCCTGATTGAGGCACATGAGCGGCGATTTGAGGCCCTCGGATTTGGGAAGGAGGTTCGCGGCGGGAATGCGAACGTCCTGGAGCGCGAGGCCGGATGTGACCGAAGCGCGGAGCGACCATTTGCCATGAACATCCCAGGCGCTGAAACCGGGGCGGTTGGTTTCGACGAGGAAGCCACGGACCCGGCCGTCTTCGCCTCCGTCGCCATAGGTTTTTGCCCAAATTACGGCGACGTCGGCGATCGAGCCGGAGGTGATCCACATTTTTTCGCCGTTAAGGACGTACTCATCGCCCTGGCGATCGGCGCGGGTTCGCATGCCGCCGGGATTGGAGCCATAATCCGCCTCGGTGAGGCCGAAGCAGCCCAGCTTTTCGCCGGTGGCAAGCTTTGGCAGCCAGTAATTCTTCTGGTCGTCTGAACCGAAGGTGAAGATGGGATACATGACCAGCGCGGACTGGACGCTGACGAAGCTGCGCACGCCGGAGTCGCCACGTTCGAACTCCTGCATCACCAGGCCGTATTCGACGTTGGACATGCCGGCGCAGCCGTATCCGTGAAGGTTGGCGCCGAAGAAGCCGAGCTGCCCCATCTGGGGAACGAGTTCGCGGGGGAAACGGCCCTCGCGATTGCACTCCTCGATAATGGGAACCAGGTTATCCTCGATGAATTGACGGGCGGTATCGCGCGCCAGCCGCTCGTCGTCGGTCAGCAGATTATCGAATCCGATGAAGTCTACGCCCCTGAAAGGGAAGGCCATAAGCTGAAAATCACTCCGGAAAGACAATGATACCGGCTCGAATGCGGTGACAGAAAACCGAAAGATAGTTTCCGGGTGCGTCGCAAGTCATGTGGGGCTCGTCAAAAACCGATGTCTCTGGTGGTTTGCGGAAAGTCGTGCAATCAGGAGATGATGGCGCAGCAGTAGAAATGTGAAAAAGAGGATCTACAATGGCCGGCGATCTGCAACTCACCTGTAGTGACTGTGGACAGGAGTTTACTTTTACCAGCGAGGACCAGGCGTTCTTTCAGGAACGCGGCTATTCCACGCCCAAACGCTGCAAACCCTGTCGGCAGGCAAAGAAGAACGAGCATGGAGGCGGTGGCGGTGGCGGCGGATACCAACGGTCGGAAGCGCGGGGGACAACCGTGACCTGCTCGCAATGCGGACAGCAGACGACGGTGCCGTTTGAGCCGCGGGGCGATCGCCCGGTGTATTGCCGCGATTGCTACCAGGCGCAGAAGGGCGGAGGCGGCGGGGGCCGTAGCAGCGGCCGCGGACGCTACTAACAATCTGGGAAAACTGTGAACAGCGGGCGCTCGGAAGAGCGGGCGCCTTTGGCGCGCCCAGACGATGATGCTGGAGCCTTTCGGTCTTTGCTCTTCGGTGCAGAAGGCCGATTTCACTGATCTGGCGTCTTTCCGCGCGCGGATAGCAAGCCCTGCGGTCACGGCCTTTCCAGCAGGCCTTTGAGGTTTTCGTAGAGCGCCTCTGTGATGTGCTCTGGCGTGTCGTCGTCGGTGAACCGCATGGCCTCGCCGACGCGGACGGTAAGCCTGCCGGAGCGGAACCACCCCTTTCGCTGCTGCTTCAGCTCGCTGAGGCCGACCAGAGCGACGGGAAGAACCGGAGCATTCGATTCTTTGACCAGCAGGCCGATGCCGGGGCGGAAGGGTTGGAGGCCGGTTTCGGTACGAAAGCCCTCAGGAAAAACCAGGACATTGTAGCCACGGTCGAGGGCTTCGCCCGCGTGCTGAAACGAGCGGCGGAAGCCAGCGCTGCGCGGCAGAGGGAAGACGTTATAGAGCGCCGTGATGAGGAGCCACGCCGGGGGACCCAGCACGTCGAGGAGGCGCGAAACCGCGCGGCCCTGTGGGCCAACGTTGCGCATATGGCGGAAGTCGCGGAGCATATTGCCGGCCATGGCCACAGCCACGCGGCGGCGCATGGGCCCGGGCAGTCCATAGAGAACCAACGCGGCGTCGTAGGCGGTGACATGGTTAGCGATGAGCAGCATGGGCTCGGTGGGGTGCAGATCCGGCGGACGCTCGACGCGCGGATGGCCAAGAAACCAGACGAAGAACTGGGACACGAGCTCAAGGTAGAGGTCGCGCAGCATCCGAATGGGCCACCACCAGGGCCAACGCGGGTAGATATCGTCTTCGCCTGCCCGGCGAGGTTCGTCGAGGGCGACGGGGCGAACAGCGGGAGTTGGTTCCGGCAAAGCCGCTGAGCCGTTAGCGGAGGGTTCCGGTGAGGGGCCGGACTCCACCGGTTCCTCGAAAGCCGTATCCGAGCTGTGCATGCCCAGTTCGCGGCGCAAATCGCCGAGTGTGGTCGCCCGCTCGAGTGCTGTGTCGTCGATGGTGAGGCCGAGGCGCTGTTCCAGTTCTGACTGCAGCTGCACGCGACCCAGGCTGTCGAGGCCGAGATCTTCTGAGAGGCGAGCATCGTCGCCGCTGTTGCCGGGGTTGGCGTGGCTGATGGAGAGAATGAGCGCAAGGAGCGCGTCGGCGCCGTTGGCCTCCCCGGGCGTGGCGTGCTGGGCGTTGACCCACTCGGTCACCTTTGGACGGCGCACCTTGCCGGTGGAGGTGCGGGGCAGATCGAGCTCCGGCCATAGACGCCACTGATGAACCTGCTGGTAATCGGCGAGCTGCCGATTGGCGGCGACCAGGGCCGCGTGGGCCTGCTGCTCGGATCCACGGAACAGCAGGACGGCGACAGGCTCGGTTCCCGCAGCCGTGAGCAGCGGTACGACCGCGGACGCCTGAACGCCCGGCTGCGCGTTGAGCGCCGCTTCGACGTCTTCAGGGTGAACATTGAGGCCGGAAGGAGTGACGATGACCTGACTCTTGCGCCCAACAAAGCGGAGCTGGCCTTCTTCGTCGCGCTGGGCGAGATCGCCGGTTGCGAGCCACTCGGAATCGGTCTTCCGGAGCGCTCCGTGTTGCCAGGTAGCCTGAGAGACCATGTCGCCGCGAACCAGGATTTCGCCCTCGCCGGTGATGCGAACGTCGCGGCCGGGAAGGATCTTGCCGATGGTGCCCTTTCCTGGCTTGAACGGGTGATTCAGCGTGATGAGCGCGGAGGTCTCGGTCATGCCGTAGCCCTGCACGAGAAGGAATGCCATGGCGGCCCAGAATTCCTCCAGCTCGTGCGACAGTGCAGCTCCGCCGCAGATAAATGCCCAGAATCGGAGACCAAAGAGGCGGTGGATGCGGCGAAAGCGCCACCAGCGGCGCCAGAGACTTTGACTCGCGGCCTGCGGGATCTGATCCGCGAGGCTGGGGTAGGCTGTCAGCAGATGGGAACGGAGAAGATCGAGCACGCGTGGCACCGAACAGAGGATTGCGATTTTCTCGCGATGGATCGTCTCGATGAGCCGTTGAGCTTGAAGGCGCGTTTCGAAATGGACGACTGCGCCGAGAAGGGGCGGAATCCAGAGCGCCATGAACTGACCGAAGACATGGCTGAGGGGCAACGTGTGAAGGAAGTGCAGAGGATGAAAGATGCGTTCGTACTTGAGATATCTTTTGATTTCCTGTTCCACGGGATCGAGGCTGGAGAGCACGTTGCGGTGCGTGTGAACGATTCCCTTTGGCTCTGCCGTCGTCCCCGAGGTGAAAAGGATCTGGAAGGGCGTGTCGAGCGTGAGGCCAGGCTCGCGGAGGTTAGCCTGGGGGACTGAGGGCAACGCGGAAGCAAACTCCTCGAAACTGAGTTTTTGCAGGCCACCGGGCAGTTCGCGCAGCAGGGCACGGTCTCCGGTTATAAGCCGCGGCCTGGTATTCTCGATGACTCGATTCGCGAAATCCAGAGCTCCGGCAGGGTCGAGTGGGACGGCGATAACGCCGCGCTGAATGCAGCCAAAGAACGCCCCGATCCACTCCAGGCCGTTCTGCCCCAGGAAAACGACGCGTTCTCCCATGGGAATTTCGCGGCCGATGAGTTCCGCTGCAAATCGATCGGCGACGTCGGCAATCTGATTCCAGGTGGAAGCGATTTGCCGGTTGCCGCGATGGACCACAATAGCTTCTGCGTCGCCGTGGCGGCGGAAGTCATCGAGAAATGTCGCCAGACTGGAACGCATAGAACGTTGTCGCTGCCAGGATATAAGACGCGGGCCGCCTTGTGCGGAAACCGGGGACGCCCAACGTCTGACTGCAGCTTACGCGCGCGCGAAGTCGATGTAGCCGTGCACTGGGTCAGTTCGGACGAGTGTCACACGGAGACGGTCGCCGACGTCGACTCCCTGCTGGCCGCGAACCAGCATGCCATCGACGGGAGGGTTGATGGTGCGGACAAAGGAGCCGTGCTCGGTAACGCCGGTGACAATGGCGTCATACGCCTGGCCGATGCGGTTGCTCATAGCCACAGCGGCGATGCGCTTTTGCATCTCGCGGGAGACTTTGCGCTCGGCGTCTTCCATGCGGGTACATTGTGCGGCGACGGAGGCCAGTTCGCTGTCGGAGTACGGCGACGGCTTGTCCGCGATCATCGCCTTGAGCACTCGCTGGGTAACCAGATCGGCGTAGCGGCGATTAGGCGCGGTGGAATGTGTGTAATCCTGCACGGCGAGACTGAAGTGACCCTGGGGCTGCTCACCGGGTTTTTCCAGCACATACTCGCCCGGGCCGAGAAGCTTGATGACCGCGAGCGAGAGGTCGGCGAAGTGGTCGGGATCTTTTTTCTGCTGCTCGCAGAGGAAATCGTGGAGGGGTTTGGAATCGGGCTCGGCGGGGAGCGTGGTTCCCTTTTCAGCTGCCAGTTGGACGATGCGATCCCAGCGTTTCGGAGTGCGGACGACACGGCGGATTGAGGAAAAGCCTTTTACGTCGAGGGTTCGGGCAACGACGCCATTGGAGGCGATCATGAAGTCCTCGATCAGTTGCGTGGCGCGGTTCGTCACATCTGCTTCGATATCGATCTTGCCATCGCTGAGGCGGAGGGGGTGGGTCTCGATGGTTTCGAGGTTTAGTGCTCCGTGGCTGAAACGCTGGCTGCGGAGGCGCTGGGCGATCTGATCCTGCAGCTCGAAGCTGTTTCTGGAGTTCCGGGGACGCAGCCACTTTGGGCGGTGGTGCGGCGGTTCCGGCCAGCCACGCACCTACAGAAGGGTAGGCGAGCTGGGCTTTGTTGACCACGCGAGCCAGGTAGATATCGCTGGCCGCGATCTTTGTCTGCGCATCGATGGTGAATTCGCATACGACGGCGGCGCGCTCCTGGTCCGGCAGGAGCGAGGTGAGGCCGGTGGACAGAGCCTCGGGCAGCATGGCGAAAATGTCGATGCCGGTGTAGACAGTCGTGGTTTCGCGCAACGCATGCGCGTCGATGGGCGAGCCTTTGGGGACGAATGCGTCGACATCTGCAATGCCGATGAGCACTCGGTATCCCCCGCCTGCCACAGCTTCGACATATTCGATCTGATCCAGGTCTTTTGAAGTGTCGTTGTCGATCGAAGACCAGAGCAGCCCACGAAGATCGCGCGCAGAGGATGCAGGCTGAGGCGGATGGGCTTTCAGTTGATTCAGCTGATCCTGAGCCCCAGGCGGGAAGTCGGGCTCGAATCCGTGCTCGATCATGGTGCTGCGCGCGGCCGCGCTCAGGTCGAAATGAAGCTGCTGACTCATGGCTCTCCTTGAGGTCGGGCGAAGGGCAAGGCTATCACGAGGGAGACCAACAAATTGGCTGGTCGGGCGGCACAATTCCGGGCAAATAATGCAGTCGTGCATCCAACCGCCTGGGGGGATGCGGCCTCCAACGACGGATGCCATTACGCAAGGTCAGGATCGATCGGGATGCGGACAAAGATGCTGCGCAATCGAAGCAGAGGGATCTCGACCGCCCAACCGCAATCGAGATCTATGAACAGGTTTCGCGGAACGCGCGCCGGGAGTTGCTGCGTCCGGCGAAGGCCCTGGCTGTTTCCGGCGTTGTGGGCGGCCTGACGATGGGGCTGACCGGCCTGAGTGTCTCGGTCGTCAGTTCTATGCTGGGCAACTCTGCGAGAGCGCAGTTCGTGGCACTGCTGTTCTATCCCATGGGATTTCTGGCTGTCATTCTGGGGCGGGGCCAACTGTTCACTGAGAACACTCTGTATCCGGTGGCGCTGATCCTGGCCGAGCGCCGGCATTTTCTTTCGACCGCCCGGCTGTGGGCGATCGTGTTTCCGTCGAATGTGGCCGGGGCGTTTCTGTTCGCGCTGCTGGCGGCACGCACCAGGGCGTTGCAGCCAGATCAATTGCACACTCTTGTGCAAATGGGAATGCAGGCAGCCAGTCCAGGGATGCGCCAAATTCTCTGGAGCGGCGTAGTCGGGGGCTGGATCATCGCGATGGTTGCCTGGCTGGTGAGCGGAAGCCACTCCATCACAGGATCGGTAGCGGTGATCTGGTTGTTGACGTTCATCGTGGGTGTGGGCCACTTCGCCCACTGCATCGCGACCAGTGGGGAAATCATCGCTGCGGTATTGGCACATGGGGTCTCAGTCAGCGGGTATTTTCGATGGCTGTTGGTGGCGACATCGGGCAACATCCTTGGAGGCGTCGTGCTGGTGACACTGCTGGAGTACGGACAAGTGAAGCTGGACTAGATGCAACCAGGCACCGGGCAGCCCAGCCCCGCGGGCTCGTGCGCATGAGAAGATAATCGCTTCGCACCGGGTTCCCGCGCGTGCCAGGAGATGACTGATCTGGACAGGGAAAGCGTTCTGCTTTGGTTTCGGCTGGACCTGCGTCTGGCCGATAATCCGGCGCTGGCTGCCGCGGCGGCGACTGGACTGGCTGTCGTCCCGGTTTTCATCTGGTCGTCCGATGAGGAGATTCCCTGGGCTCAGGGGTCGGCGTCACGCTGGTGGCTGCATCATTCGCTCACGAAGCTCGATGAGTCGCTGCGGGCTACGGGATCGCGGCTCATTGTGCGGCGGGGTCCCGTGGCTGCGACGCTGGTGGCGCTGGCTGCAGAGGCGAACGCACATCGCATTTTCAGTAATCGCGTCTACGAACCGGCGGCGCTGGCGAAAGAGCGGGCAGTTGAAGCTGCGCTGCGCGCAGGAGGAGTCGCGGTTGAGAGCTTCAATGGAAGCTTGCTGTTCGAACCGGGATCGATCCGCACCACGAGCGGCAGCTCTTTCCAGGTCTTCACCCCGTTCTGGCGGGCGCTGTGGAACCAGCGCGGGACATTGCGCGGCACGACAAAGGCGCCTGCCGGGATACCGGCTCCGGCCAAGTGGCCAAAATCACTCAACATCGACGAGCTGGAGCTGGAACCTAAGATCAACTGGGCCGCGGGCATTCGCGCCACGTGGACGCCTGGCGAGCAGGCTGCGCGAAATCGACTGCGAGCATTTATCAAAACTGCCGTGAGCGGATATGGCGAAGAGCGCGACTTTGCGGATCGCGAAGGCACGTCGCGGCTGTCCCCGCACCTTCACTTTGGAGAGATAAGCCCGGTGCAGGTCTGGTCCGCGACATGCGATGCGCCCGAGGCGGAAACCTACCTACGCCAGCTGGCATGGCGGGAATTCGCCTGGCACCTGCTGGTCGAATATCCAAAAACGCTGAGCGAACCGTTTAACGCCGAGTTTCGGAAATTCGCGTGGCGGCGGAATGCGCGTTGGCTCAAGGCGTGGCAGCGTGGCCGCACCGGCTATCCATTTGTAGACGCGGGCATGCGGGAGCTGTGGGCAACGGGCTGGATGCACAATCGTGCGCGCATGGTGGTCGCGTCTTTCCTGGTAAAGCATCTGCTCATCCCCTGGCAGGAAGGCGCTGCGTGGTTCCTTGACACGCTGGTGGACGCCGATCTGGCGAACAACACGATGGGGTGGCAATGGGTGGCTGGCTGCGGAGTGGATGCCGCTCCGTATTTTCGGGTGTTCAATCCGGTGCTGCAGGGTAAGAAGTTCGATCCCGAGGGCCAATACGTGCGGCACTGGGTTCCGGAGTTGCGGGGGGTTGCGACAATGTGGATTCAGGAGCCGTGGGCTGCGCCGCCACTGGCGCTAGCCAGTGCTGGCGTCACGCTCGACAAAACTTATCCGTTTCCGATCGTCGATCACGCCGAGGCGCGTGCTGCGGCGCTGGCCGCTTTTGAGGAAATGAAGACACACCGGAAGTAAGACGATGCGCCTGGGCGTTTTAGTGGCGGCTCTTGTCTTTCAACCGCTCGATCACGAAGCGAGGGACTAATCCGTCTACCGAGCCGCCAAGACGGAACACATCCTTGACCAGGCGCGAGCTGACGAAGGAGTACTTTGCATCCGGCATCAGGAAGATGGTTTCCAGATCGGGCGAAAGGCGGCGGTTCATCAGGGCCATCTGGAGCTCGTATTCGTAGTCGCTGATGGCGCGGATGCCGCGGACAACGGCTTGGGCACGCTGCTCACGGGCGAAGTCAACCAGCAGACCGTCGAAAGTCGAGACCGAAACATTGCCGAACTCTGCGGTTCCTTCAGAAAGCATCGCCACGCGTTCTTCCACAGTGAAGAGCGGAGCGCTTTTCGATGTGTTGCGGAGAATGGCGACAACCAGGTGATCGAAGATTTTGGCGGCGCGAGTGATAAGGTCGAGGTGGCCGTTGGTCACAGGATCGAAGCTGCCGGGGTAAATCGCTTTGACGGTGTTCACGCCAGATGCATTTTATCCGGTTTCCGCCAGATCGCAGTATGGATGCGGTGCGCCGGAACATCCATGGTTATTCATGACAGGTCTGCGGGGTGGATCAGGTCTCTTCCCACCCGCCGAATACGTCACCGAGCGCGCTGCAGATTTCGCCAAGCGTGGCATAGGCGCGAACGCAGTCGAGAATGAAAGGCATGGTATTGGCAGATGAGAGCCCATCTGGAGCGGATTCGGGCTGATTTCCCGCAGCACGACGCAGGTCATCGAGCGCATGCTGGACAGCGCCGTTGGATCGCTGGGTGCGCAGTCGCTTCAGCTTCGCGGCCTGAGCGTCGCGCACGCTTTCATCGATGTACAGCGTCGGCGGAGGCGTCTCATCGATGGCGTACTGATTGACGCCGACGATGATTTTCTCGCCCGCCTCAACAGCGCGCTGGTAGGTATAGCTGGCCTCGGCAATTTCCTTTTGCGGATATCCGGCCTCAATCGCCTTCACCATGCCGCCCATCGCGTCCAGCTTAGAAAACGCATCGAATGCGCCTTTTTCCATATTGAGGGTCAGCTTTTCGAGGAAGTATGACCCACCCAGCGGGTCGATGATCTCAGCCACACCGGATTCGTGCGCCAGAATCTGCTGGGTGCGGAGCGCGATGCGCGCGGCATCCTCAGTGGGCAGAGCGAGCGCCTCATCAAACCCATCGGTGTGAAGGGATTGTGTTCCACCCAGGACGGCGGAAAGTGCCTGCAGAGCCACGCGAGCGATGTTGTTCTTTGGCTGCTGCGCGGTGAGAGAAACGCCGGCCGTCTGCGTGTGGAACCGCATCCACGTGGAGCGGGCATTTTTTGCGCCGAAGCGCTCGGTCATGACCCGGTACCAGATTTTGCGTGCGGCGCGGTACTTGGCCAGCTCCTCGAAAAAGTCGTTGTGCGCATTGAAGAAGAAACTGAGACGGGGCGCGAAGTCATCGACCGCCAGGCCCCGGCGCAGCCCCCACTCCACGTACTCGACGCCGTCATAGAGGGTAAAGGCGAGTTCCTGCAGCGCCGTCGACCCGGCTTCGCGAATGTGATAACCGGAGATGGAGATGGGATTGAATCGCGGAGTGTGACGAGAGCCGAACTCCAGCGTGTCGACGACCAGGCGCATCGACGGAGCAGGAGGGTACAGATACTCCTTTTGCGCGATGTACTCCTTCAGGATGTCGTTCTGCAGGGTGCCGGAAAGCTGCTTCCAGTCGGCGCCCTGGCGCTCGGCAACCACGAGGTACATGGCCCACAGAACGCTGGCTGGCGAGTTGATGGTCATCGAAACCGTCGTGTCCGCCAATGGAATTCCCGAGAAGAGTGTCTCCATGTCCTCGAGCGAGTCGACGGCCACTCCACATTTACCGACCTCGCCCTCGCTCTTCGGGTCGTCGGAGTCACAGCCCATGAGAGTAGGGAGGTCGAACGCAACAGAAAGGCCGCTCGCTCCGCCTTCGAGCAGGTATTTGTAGCGGCGGTTCGTCTCTTCCGGAGAAGCGAATCCGGAAAACTGGCGCATGGTCCAAAGGCGCCCGCGATAGCCGGTGGGATGAATCCCGCGTGTGTAAGGCGGCTGGCCGGGCTCGCTGAGGTATTTGGCCTGATCTGATGCCCAGTCTTCCGGCAGATCGGCTTCGGTATAGAGACGACGCACCGGGACCCCGGAGATAGTGGTGAATCGGGCATCGCCGGCCTCGTCGAGGTTCACGCCGGTGGTGGCGCCGATGGGCTGTTCAGGAGATTTCGCGAGCGCGGGCCGCAGGGTTTCCTCAGCCCACCGGGTCTCTTCGGGCGAGGGATGACGGTCTCGGGTCAGATCGCTCAGAAGAGGGTCGCGAATTTGGGTGGACTTGTGCGTCATCGTGCTGCGGCCTGGAACGCTTCAGGATAGGAGAGGCGGCGTGGCAAGAGCAAGGCAATCTTCAGGAACGGCCTAGCTGCCATGCCTTTGCGTATTTCCAACTCACATAGCCAGAGTGGTAGAGATGCAACAGGAAGCCCTCGCGGCCATCGAGAAATCCCAGGCGCAGGAAGTAGTTGTACTTGAAGGTCGCGATGGGGACGATCCAGACGTTCCACAGAAATCCGAAGATGGACCGGCCGCCCTCGCCACGAGCTACTGCCTGCGCGGCGCCGAGCGAGCTGTAGCGGTTCATGTGCTCAATGTAGGCGTCGAGCGTCGGATAGGCATGGTGGATCAGGTCTCCGCGTAAGTGGCCCACGGGACCGGTGCGGCGGATCGTTTCATGAACGACGCTTGTCTCAAACTCCGCGGTTCCGCGGCGAAACAGCCGCAGCTTGGGGTCGGGATAGTACCCGCCATGGCGGATCCACCGGCCCAGGAAGAGATTGCGGCGGGGCAAGAAGTACGCGTTGTAGGCCGGCTGTCGCTCCAGCAGATCCTGAATCTCCTGGGCCAGTTCCGGGCTCACTTCCTCATCGGCATCGAGAGCCAGAATCCATTCTGAAGTGCACTTCGCGATTGCCGAATTCTTTTGCGCCCCAAAACCCTTCCACTCTTCAACAGAGAACTTCGCGCCGAACTGACGGGCGATTTCGGGCGTGCGGTCGATCGAACCGCAGTCAACGATCACGATTTCGTGAACCCACCGGACGCTGGCCAGTGTGCGGCCCAGGTTGGCTTCCTCATTCTTCGTGATGATGGCGACTGAGAGTGTTGAGAACATTGGCGCGAGAGGCCAGCCAGTTTGTTTCAGCCGGTCATGCGGAAGTGTAACAAGTCAGATTCCCTCCTTAGCCTGTCACGGAATCTTCAGAGGTGATTCACGAGAATCGCCTCTTCATGCCGCAGACTGGGGTCGAAATTGCATCCCACTGACCTGGAGGGGCCGATGCCCGCGTCCGGACGCTTCGCCAGCGTTGTGCTCCTCGTCGCCGCAGCTTTGCCTGTTGCCGCTCAGGCGCCTGACGCCGCAATTGTCAACCCCGGCCAACCGGCGCGCGATCTGGTTCGCGATGTGATCTATAACGAACTGCACGATCGCGAACGGAACAGCCACTGGGAATACCGCAGCGATTGCCTCTCGCCGACTCAGAACCTGGTTCGCGAGCAGATTGAAACCGATCAGGGTCCGGTATTCCGCGTCCTTGAAGAGGGTGGGAATCCGCTTAACCCAGTCCAGAGCGAGCATGAAGACAAGCGACTGGATGACTACATTCGCAGCCCGGAAGAAATCGCCCGCACAGAGCGCGAGCATCAAGAGGATGAAGCCCGGCTGGCGTCGGTCATGGAACTGCTCCCGAAGGCATTTCTTTTCGATTACGACGGCGCAACCGACGGCGGGTTCCTGCGGGTTGCTTTCCGGCCGGATCCGGCCTTCATTCCCTCCGGCTACGAGGCGCGCATTGTCCATGCGCTGGCTGGCACGCTAATCATCGATCCACGCCAGAAGCGAATGATCGATATGCACGGAGTTCTGTCCGACCGTGTCGACTTTGGCTATGGGTTGCTGGGACACGTTGAAAAGGGCGGCTCATTCGAGATCCATCGCCGTCAGGTGAGTGCCGTCCACTGGAAAACCGACCTCGTCGAGGTCCATGTCCAGGGGAAGATCCTCATGCTCAGGACGGTCAGCAAAGATCAGCGCGAGGCGCGGTCCGACTTCCGGCCGGTTCCGAGCGGAACTACGCTTGCTGAAGCCAGGGAAATGCTCAGCGGCGGGGTTGACCGGGGAACGCGGGCTCAATTGGCTCCGGCGGGAGGGTCGGAAAAGTGAGTTAATTCAGCCCGGTGGCGCGCGGCCCGCCGGGGTGCTTTTCCACCGCCGTATGCCGCAGGCGCTCCTGCGGGGTTGGCTGCTGGCCCATTCGACCCATCGCACGGAAAAGGAAAAAGATGCCCGCAAGCAAAGCAATAAGGATCACGCCCGTAATGGCAACCATGAGAGCTCTCCTATGGGATAGGAGTCACCCGGGCCGCAAACGGTTATCTGAGATGGTTAGAAGGGAATGTCGTCGTCGGTGATCTCGGTGGACTGCACAAGATCATCGGTTTGCGCCGGTTGACGCTGATCAAAAGATGAGCCCGACCGAGTGTAGCTGCCGCCGGATTCGCCTTCGCCGCGGCCGGAGAGCAGGACCAGATCGTTGACCACAATTTCCGTCTTGTAGTGCTTCTGGTTGTCCTTATCGTCCCACGAGCGCGTCTGGATGCGTCCCTCGATATAAAGCTTTGACCCCTTCTTTACATAATCGCGAACGATTTCTGCCAGACGCTGATACGCGACCAGGCTGTGCCATTCCGTCCGTTCCTGAAACTCGCCGGTCTTGTCTTTAAAGCGCTCCGAGGTGGCCAGCGAGAAATTGGCGACGGCCGAGCCGCTGGGCAGGAATTTGACCTCGGGGTCTTTGCCCACATTTCCAACCAGAATGGCTTTGTTAACGCTCCTGGGCATCGATGAATCCCCCCTTTTGCAATTTGTCCCATGAAGAATAGCAGCAACGCGCGCCTCCTGACAGCGCAGGTGAGCGCCCCTACGTTACCCAAGGAATGCCAACGGTTCACACTGCCTCATTGATCTGCGCGATCAGCTCATCGGTACTCGTGGCCGGCGGCAGACACGAGGTTCCCTGGCATACCAGGGCAAAGGCGACGGCATCTGCCGCGGCCAGTTGCGGAAGATGGGGCAATGTTTCTGCAAGGACGGGCGGCAAAGCGCTGGCTTCGATCTGCGAGGGGGTGAGCGAGATGATCTGCTTGTTGATTGCGAATCGTGCGTTGGCGGTGGCCGCCAGCTGCTGCGCGTTCGAGCCTGAACCCACGATCACCACCTGAATCGCCGGCAGCAGCAGACGCTCGAGCGCCAGGCCATAGCTGCCCGCGTACAGACCGTAGTTCTCGATCACACCTGCAAAGGCGGCCAGAGTATCTTCGGCCAGGGCACGAAAATCGTCGCGGCCACTGAGGACGCTAAGACGGAGAAGAGCCGCGGACGCCACGGAATTGCCCGCCGGCGTTGGAGAATCCTGCATCGGCTTGCGACGAGCGACGAGCGCACCCAGTTTGTCACCGCCTGTTTGCTCGGTGTCGAAGAAGCCCCCGTGCTCGGAGTCGTGAAAGCGCTCCACCATGAATTCAGCCAGCGCCGTCGCGGCGTCGTAGTAACGCAATTCCCCGGTTGCCGCCCAGGCGTCGAGGCCGGCGTGGATCAACAGGGCGTAGTCATCGAGCACGCCGGGAATCCGCCGATGAACCAGGTCAGATTCCGGATAGGCGATCACGTGCGCCAGTCCTGCATTTTTGTCCCAGCCCTCGCGAAGAATCCGATCCAGCGTGAGCAGAGCAAACCCCCGGGTTGGCTCCGAGCCCAGCACACGTCCTGCATCGAGATATGCCGACACGGCCATTGCGTTCCAGGCTGTGTAGATCGTCTTGTCGACAAATGGCGTAGGGCGGCACAGCCGCGCCGCATAGAGCTTCTTTCTTGCCGATTCAAGGTCCCGCTCCACCTGTGCAGCTTCGCGGTGCAGACGCTGCGCGACTTCATCCAGAGAAAAATCACGGTGCAGGACATTCTTCTTCGGATTGTGGTGCATGTCCCCGAGCTCGCCGATGTCGTAGTACAACTCAGCAACGCTGAGTTCCTCCGGTGAGAGCACCGCCACGGCTTCCTCGCGCGTCCACGTGAAGTAGTCTCCGTCGTCATCGAGCGAGATATCGGCGTCCTGCGATGCATAGAACCCACCGCGGCCTCGATCGCTGAGCCACTCGTCCATCCAGCGGATGATGTCCCGGGCGACGGCGGCGAATTCCGGCTCGACGAAGGTCTGGAAGGCGTGGACGTAGTTCGCCAGCAGGCCGGCGTTGTCATAGAGCATCTTTTCGAAATGCGGGACTACCCAGCGCTCGTCGACAGAGTAGCGATGAAATCCGCCCGCCAACTGATCGTAGACACCGCCGCGCGCCATCTTCCGCAGTGTTACCGTGGCGACTTCCTTCGCCGCCTGGTTGCCGGTTCTCGCCGCCACATCGATCAGCAGATCGAGGACCGATGGATGGGGAAATTTCGGTTGCGATCCAAAGCCGCCGTTGCGCGGATCGAACTGGCGAATCGCGCTGGTTACCAGCTTGTCGACCA
The DNA here is from genome assembly GCA_963788905.1 of uncultured Acidobacteriaceae bacterium. GTDB lineage: Bacteria > Acidobacteriota > Terriglobia > Terriglobales > Acidobacteriaceae > Palsa-343. Next base: position 1,351,615 of record CAWBIO010000002.1, on the reverse strand, counting down.
TGGCGAGCGACAACCCCTCACCGCGCGCGGAAAACGTTTCGCCGTGCTCGATCGCCGCAATCACGCTGGCTGCGGATTCGAGGATCTCGCTGCGCCGCGTCTGCCAGGCATTCGCGAGGGTCAGCAGAACGCGCGCGAATCCGGGGCGGCCGTAGCGGTCTTCCCTGGGGAAATAGGTTCCCGCGAAAAAGGGGCGGCCGTTGGGCGTCAGGATCGCGGTCAGGGGCCATCCGCCCTGACCGGCGATGGCCTGCACCGCGGCCTGATAGCGCGCGTCGACGTCAGGTCGCTCGTCCCGATCCACCTTGATGGCAATAAAGTGCTGGTTGATGGTCTCGGCGAGGCCGGGATCTTCGTAAGATTCACGGTCCATGACGTGGCACCAATGGCACCAGACCGCGCCCACGTCGAGCAGGATCGGTTTCTCCGCCTGCTGAGCGAGCGCAAAGGCCTCCTCACCCCACTCCTGCCAGTGCACCGGCTGATGCATCGCTGAGCGCAGGTACGAGGAGGCGGCCTGGTCGAGCGTGTTGCGCGGTTCAAGGGCGGTGGTCGTGGGAACATCGGCCATGACTTCAGCCTACGCGTTTCAACCCTCAGAGGTCACGAGCTGGCGGGCCACGTTGACGTAAAGATCGATCGCCTGAAACAACTCTTTCTTCGCCAGCTTCTCGTGTGGCGTGTGCGCAACGTGAATCGATCCAGGGCCCAGCAGCACAGGTTCGCCCCAGTTGTTGAGCCAGGGAATATCTGTGGTGAAGGCAGCGACCATCGTGGGCAGGCCTTCGACGGCTCGAAACCGGCGAAAAGGAATTTCGAGGGTGAAATCGACGGTCGCCAGGCCTTCGGCGGCACGCTGGATCGCGTGGCGCGTCTCTTCCGACGGCCCCACAAGGCGAACCATGACCTGAGCTTCAGCGTGATCGGCAATCACATTGGGAGCGTGGCCGCCGCTGATCACTCCGATGTTGAGCGTGCTCGGGCCAACGTTATCGTCAGCGGGCAGGCGGATCTCGAGGATACGGTGCAGCACCTCGATGAGTTTGTGGGTGGCGCTCTCACCCAGTTCCGGGTAGGCCGAGTGCGCCATTTTGCCAGTGGCACGGATAACCGCGCGCAGCGACCCTTTCGAAGCGAGCGCGATGCGGTTGTCGGTCGGCTCGCCGTTGATGAAAAATTTGTTGCCCGGTGGATGCAGATTGGCTGTCTTCGCGCCTGCGGAGTCGCGCTCTTCGCCGACCACAAACAACAATCCCACTGCAATTCCCTGGTCGCGCAGCTTCTCTGCTGCGGCGATCTGGGCAGCGATGATGCCCTTGGCATCGCATGCCCCTCGTCCATAGATGTAGTCGTCGTCCTCACTGGACGGAATGAACGGCGGAACGGTGTCCATGTGGGCGGAAAGAACGACCTCGGGGGTCTGGCCTGCCACACAGGCGTAGACGTTCTGGCGCACACTCGTTGCTACGCTTTCCTGATGTTGTTCGACGGGCATCTTCTCGACCGCAAATCCGCGGCCTGCGAGAAACTCGGCTAAAAATGCGCCCACCGCGCCTTCGTTGTAAGTAATGGATTCGATGTCGACGAGGCGCCGCGCGAGTTGAACCGGGTCGAAGCTCATCATGAAGCACCAGAATACGCGAGCCTTGCTTCGTACAATGAAGGCTGATGACCCAATCTCACGTTGGCTCCGCAATTTTGCGCACCGTCGACGATCTGCGCGGCCCGGCCGGAAAACTGGAGGCATTGCTCAACGCCGGCAGGCCCGATGCTCCTTATGCGGCTCTGGTTTGTCATCCGCATCCACTGGGCGGCGGAACGATGCACAACAAAGTGGTGTACCACGCCATGAAAGCTTTTCAGGGCTTCGGCCTTCCGGTGCTGCGGTTCAATTTTCGCGGCACAGAGCTCAGCGATGGCGAGCACGATCACGGCGAGGGTGAGCAGGACGACGTGCGGGCCGCGCTCGACTGGCTGGATGGGGAATATCACCTGCCGGTTTTGTTCGCTGGATTCTCCTTTGGGTCTTATGTAGGGCTGCGCGCCTGTTGCGGCGATCCACGCGTCATCGGACTGGTCGCATTGGGGATTCCGGCGCACGCTGCGGGCCGCGACTATGACTACAGCTTTCTGCGCGACTGCAGGCAGCCGAAATTATTCGTAAGCGGGACCCGGGATCAATTCGGCCCGGTTGCTGACGTGGAGGCGGTCGTCGCGCTGGCTCACGAACCGAAGGAACTGGTATGGATTTCCGAAGCTGACCACTTTTTTGCGAGTAAGCTGGATGATGTGAGGCAAGCCATCCGCGTCTGGGCGCAACGTTGTTTCCCGCTTCTCGCCAGCCAATGACCCCAACCCCGCTCGAAGAGCTGCACGCGGTTTCCAGAAAGATATTCGATTATGCGCTGAAGGCCTGCGATATTCCGCAGGCTTTTGATCGCCACCTGCACTTCGAGGGCAGGACGCTGGTGCGGCATCCATCTCCGCGACTGCCGGCTGTTTCGCAGCCGCTGGAAGGCTTTAAGGATATTTTCATCGTCGCGTTTGGAAAGGCTGCGCTAACCATGCTGAACGCGCTGCTGGAGCGGCTGCCGCCGAAGTTTCACCTGCGCGGCGTATGTTCCGCGCCGGAGGTTCCAAAGAAGCGCAACCGGCATATCCGTTACTACGAGGGCGGGCATCCGTTGCCCGATGAGGGATCGCTGGCCGCGGCGCGAGCAACCCTGGCTTTGCTGAAGCGCGCGAAGAAAAACACTTTCATCTTTTTCCTGATCAGCGGGGGTGGCTCGGCGATGCTGGAATTGCCTAGGGACCGCAAGATCAGCCTCGATGACACGATCGCGTTTCACGAGACCCTGGTCGCCAGCGGAGCGACGATCACTGAAATCAACACGGTGCGGAAATACTTCTCCGCCGTGAAGGGTGGCCGTCTGGCCCTCGCCGCGCCGGCCGCAGAAAAACTCTCGCTGCTCCTTGCCGATGTGCCTCTCAAGGATCTTGCGGCGGTTGCCTCTTCGCCGACCCTTCCGGATTACTCGAATCTGGCCGAGTGCTCTGAGATTCTGGAACGTTTCGGTCTGCTGGAGAAGTTTCCGCCAGCGGTTCGCGAATACTTCGAGAAACTGCTCGCGAACGCATCGGCGCGGTCACAGACGGAGCAGAAGGAAGCCGGGGTCGCCTTTGAGCATGCGCAGTTCGACACGCTGCTTTCTAATCACGACTTCGTGAATGCGGCCCGCGACCATGCCCAGTCGCTGGGATATAAGGTGATCATCGACAACACGTGCGACGACTGGGATTACGCGGAAGCTGCGAAATATCTGCTTTCCCGCTTCCACGAGCTGCGCAGCGAATATCACCGGGTGTGCCTGCTCTCCAGCGGCGAAGTAACCGTCAGCCTGAGCCCGAATCCTGGCTGTGGAGGCCGCAACCAGCAGTTCGCTTTGCAGTGCGCGCTCGATCTGGCTCGGTTCGAAGGACAAGGGCTCGCGGTGCTCAGCGCGGGGTCCGACGGTATTGACGGCAACAGTCCCGCAGCCGGCGCCATTGCAGACACCACCACGGTCGCGCGGGCCCGCAGTTACAACTTCGATCCGGAAACGACACTCGCGCGCTTCGATGCGTGCACGCTGTTCACGGCGCTCGGCGACACAATCGTCACTGGACCTACCGGCAATAACCTGCGTGACCTGCGCATCCTGATCGCGGGCTAGCTCTCTTGTCGCGCGGATCTCACCTTCCGCTAGAAATGCACCTGCGGAGCCTGCTGCGAAGCGGGGCTGGCTTCGAAATAGGCAGTGTTGCGCTGGAATCCCGCGATGTGTGCCCAGATGTTGTTGGGAAACTGCTCGATATAGGTGTTGTAGTCCTGGATGGTCCGGTTATAGCGTTCGCGCTCCACAGCAATACGGTTCTCCGTACCTTCGAGCTGATCCTGGAGCTGGAGGAAATTCTCATTGGCCTTCAGGTTCGGATAATTCTCGGCGACGGCCAGCAGCCGGCCAAGCGCGCCGTCGAGCTGATTGTTAGCGGCAATCTTGCCCTGGGGATCGTGCGCGGCCAGCAGCGCCTCACGCGCCTTATCGACGTCGGCAAAGACGGTCTCTTCATGCGTGGCGTAGCCCTTGACCGTGGCCACGAGGTTCGGGATAAGGTCTGCGCGGCGCTGCAGCTGCGCCTGGACGTTCGACCACTGCGCCGCCACGGCTTCCTGTTTGGCAACCATCTGCCTTTGCGCGCTCACATAGCTGCCGAACACCAGTAGCCCGGCAAACACGATCACCACGACCACAGCTACCGCGATCCAAAGCCCACGACGCATCATCGCGTTTCTCTCCCTTGCAAATCCGAATCGATGTTAACAGCCAGGCTACCAGCTTCCCCCTGCTCCGCCTCCTCCACCACTACCGCCGCCGAAGCCACCAAATCCACTGCCGCCCCCACCACCGCCGAAACCGCCGCCGCCACTCCACCCTCCGCCACCGAAACCACCGCCGCCGAAGCCCCCGCCACCCCAGCGGCCGCCGCCGAAGAACATGCCCAGCAGGAAACCGAGGAAGCCCGACCCTCCAGCCCAGATCAGAAAAATGAAGATGAGGATCAGGAAAACGATGCCGCCAATGATCTGGCCGGGACTTGCATGCGGTTGTTGCTGCTGCGCCCCTCCGCGTGTAAGCGGCTGCAACTTGACACCAGCATCCTGCGCAATGATCTGCGAAATTTCATCGACCGCCAGCGTCACCGCGCCGTCAAAGTCGTTGTTGCGCAGCATCGGCACCATCTGGCGGCCAATCTCGCCGACTTTGCCATCGGGCAGGATGCCTTCGAGACCGTAGCCGACAGCGATCCAGCGGCGGCGCTCGGTGGGAACCAGCAGAATGATGACTCCGCGATCGCTGCCTTTGGGGCCGACTTTCCAGGCCTCCTCCAGCTCAACAGCGTAATGCTCAATGGGCTCGCCGTTCAGCGTGTTGATGGTGACGACGGCGATCTGCGCATTGGCCTCATGATCGACTTCGCCGCACAGGTGGTCGATCTGATCGATCGCCTGCGGCGACATGACGTGCGCGAAGTCGCTGACGTAGTCCGTGGGCTTCGGCAGGTCCTTCACAGCCTGAGCGAAGACCAGCGAGGCGAGAGACAGGAACGCCGCGACGAAGTACGCGACCTGCAGCCTGATTCGACGCATTGCCCTGATTGTAGTCGCGTCAGAGTCGCCCGTCCTGGCCCACTCGCGCAACGTGATCAGGCGAGCTGTTTCTCCATTACCAGTGCATCAATCCGGCCAAGGTAATATCCACGAATACGGCCGGTGCGGACGAAGCCGTGTTTTTCATAGAAGGTCTGGGCAGCCAGGTTATCAACCGCAACCTCGAGGAGCAGTGCTGTCGCGCCGGCCGCGCGTAACTGCCGTTCGGTTTCTTCGAGCAGTGTGTGCCCGACTCCGCGACGGCGCTGGTCGGGATCAACATCGATGGTGATTAACCGTCCCAGCATCGTCCCTCTGCGGAGCAGTTTTCCAGCAATGGCGAAGCCGGCGATGCCGCCCGTCTCATCCTGCGCGATCAGTCCAATGTTGCCTGGATACCGGAGGAAGTACTGCAACTCGGCTTTCGACCATGCAATTCCCGGCGCAAAGCAGGCCTGATCGAGAGCGAATAATTCCGGTAAGTCGCTGGGAACAGCGCGCCGCAACGCGAGGGCCACGGCTATCTTCGCGCGTCCTGCTGGACAGCGTCCGCTGCCTTGGCGCTCGTTTCCGCGGCAGGCTGGATGACGACGCCGCTGTACATCGAGGCGGCCGCCAGCCGCCCATTGAGCGAAGCTACGGAATGCACCGCCCATCCGGTATTCCACCACATCCACGACTGGTCCCGAGGGTCGACAGAATAGATGATTGTGCCTACGCCGCAGGTGACGATCAGCCGATTCTGCACTGTATCCCAGTCGAGGCTATTGACCGCTACTACCGGCAGGCGCTTTACGGCCTTCCATGTATCGCCGCTGTCAGGGGAAAAAAAGACGCCCTCACGCCCGCCAGCCCACAACGTGCCGTCGGGTTCCAGAGCGAGCGCGGCCAGAGCTGTGAGGCCGGTCGGGAGATTGATCGGCTTCCACGTAACTCCATCGTCTTCGGAAGCGATAATCCCGTCGCGGCGCCCTGCAAAGACCCGTTTGCCATTCGATGCAACGGTCAGGTAGTCGCTGGTACCGGCGAATGCCGTCCCGGCATCCGGGTTCGAAACGGGCGCCCAGGTGCTCCCGCGATCGGTGCTCCGGAAAATGCCCTGGGACGTGGTTGCGAACCAGCTATCGCCGCTGACCGCGAGCGCGGTCACTCGGCCACGAATCTCGACAGGCTCCTGAGGTTTTGCGACGGGCGGGGGATCGGCCGAGAGGATCTTCCTTCCACGACCGCGCTGCGCTTTCGGCGGAGCGATGATCGGTGCGGGAGCCGGCGGCTGGGCCAAGGCACCGGCGGAGATCCATGAGCTGCCGTCCCACCGGAAGATGCCGTTGCTGCTTCCGGCCAGCACGGTTCCGTCCTCGCTCTGCGCAAGAACGAAAACGTCGCGACCCAGCAATCCGTCGCTCTGCTGTTTCCACGTCCTTCCCATATCGCTGCTGACGAAGACGCCACCGAAGGTCTTGTCGTTGATGACGCCTGCGTACAGAGTGGCCGGGGATTTCTCGTCGGCCAGCAACGCGGCAACCTGGCGCTGCGAGAACCCCGTGTTGGAGTCCTGGAAACCAGCAGCGCCGTCCTCGCTGGCCAGCACGCCGCTGCGATCCGTTGCCAGCAACACGTGCTTCGGATTGCGCGGGTCGACGTAAACATCGTTGACAATTACATCGGGATTCGTGGTCCGGCTCCAGCTCTCGCCGCCGTCCTGGGTCTTGTACAAGCCCTCGGTGGTTCCGGCATAGACGGTGTCGCGGTCTGCAGGATCCATGCGCAAAGAGCGTGTGCGCCGCGCGGTGGATGGAATCCCCTGCACCTTGCGGAATGCGTATCCGAAGTTCTCGCTCTTGTAGATCCCCGAGCAGGCGCTCAGAAACATCACGCTGGGCCGCGAAGGATCGACGATCATCGAAAAGACATCCGAGTCGTCAATGACCCCCTCATGGATGCTCGCCCAGTTGGCTCCGCCATCGTTGGTTTTCCAGGGAAGATGCCAGGTCCCCGCGTAGATAATTTCCGGATCGTACGGATCGATGGCGATCGATTCCACTTCGTGAATTTCGGCGCCACCCGGCGGGCTGATCTCGCGCCAGTGGAGGCCCCGATCCGCGCTGCGATAAACGCCGCTCAGTGTGCCTGCGACCAACACGCGGGAGTTGGAACGCGCCTGGGTCAGCGCACGTACGGATTGTCCGTGCATGTCGGCAGCTTCGGCCCAGGTGCGACCCTGATCGTAGCTGATGTAAATTCCGCCGTCGGGATGATCGATACACCAGACGCCGGCATAGAGCGTTCGCGGATCATTGCGGTCGACGACCAGACTGTCGACTACCAGATCATCCCTGGAGCCCAGCTTCGCCAGTCTCGACCACGAAGATCCGCCGTCGGCCGAAACATAGATCCAGCTGTCAGTCGTGCCAAGGTAGATTCGGCTGGGATCCTGCACGCTGAAGGCGAAGCGGCGCGCATCGCCTCCGTCGGGCCCGGTAGAAGCCCACGGTGCATTGGCAGCCAGTGCCGGCAGACCGCACAAGAGACACAGGAATGCGGAATGACCGACAGGGGAAGCCGTAAGTGGGATGGCCGCATCATTGGTCTTTTGACGGGAGTCAAGGCTCGGCGGATCTTCTGAGCGCACACCCGCTAACGACATGCTATCGGTTTTCGCGGCTGTCCGGCCCCGTTCAGACGACCGGGCTCATGCTCGATAACACGCCAGTCTTCGCTGCGAAGATTCTCCGAAGGGATGAAAAAACAGGGCTGACCGGTTAGGTCAGCCCTGCTGTGTACAGGCTTGCTCAGGTTAGTGAGCTGCGGGTTTGGCCGCCGCCTTATGGTGGTGGTGCACCGGAGCCGTGCGAGGCTGGGCCTTGACGGCGTTCTCATCGACAGCGGTCGTGCCAGGCACATCGCTGTCGAAGTTCGCGCCCGCCGGAACCAGGTAGTCTTCCACCTCGTTCTGGCCATTTGTGCCCGTCCTCACCTGGATACGGCTGGCATCGATTCCCTTCTCCGTCACCAGATAGGCCTTGGTGTTCACCGCACGCTGCGCTGCCAATTGCTCAGCAGTTACTGCGTGACGGCGTGCAGCCTTCGACCTCGGAGTTGGCACCGGAGCCGAGTTGCCCACGACCACCAGAGAAGCATCGGCCTTCTGCTGGGCGTTGAGCGCCACGTCGTCCAGGCAAGCCTTGGCCTCGTTGTCCACGCGACCCGGACGCCGCTTGTCCTTGTTGAACTGGATCGAGCACAGCGTCTGCGTCTTCGGTGTTGGTGGCGGCGGCGGCGCTTCGACATTGACAGTCGTAGTTGCCGAAGCCGTCTGCCCCTTGTCGTCCTGCACCGTGCCGGTCACGGTGATGGTGCCCGATGGCGCACCCGTCGTCGACAGCGTCGCAGTGTTACCCGTCCCGCTGATCGATCCTGCCGAAGCCGAGTAGCTGTAAGTCAGCGGGCGGCTCTGCGGGCTGACGCCGTTGCAGGTAATGGTGGAACTGGCGCCCGGCTGCACTGTCGCCGGATTGGCCGTGCAACTAATCGTCGGAGGTTCAAACTGCTTCACAGCGAACTGCGCAGTGCAGTCCGCGGACTGACCGGGCTTCTGGCCCTCGGTCACGTGCCCCGTGATCGTGTAGCTGCCAGGCTGCAAATTGCCTGTGTCGATCGTGGCCGTGGGAGCCGTACCACCAACCGTCAGTCCCTGACCGCTCCAGGTATAGGCAGGGGTCTTCTTGGGATTCAGGTTCGTCGCGGTTCCGGTGATTGTGACCTGCTCGCCCGGGAAAGACGGACGCCGGATTGACAACGCAGGCGTACTGCACAGGAGGCGGCGGCGCGATGCTCCCAAGATGAATCAGCAGACCCGTGCTGAGCCGGACCGCACTGATATTCGCGCGCCCGCCTATGTAATCCTGCGGACCAAAGTCCGCATGCATGTACTGGTAGTCAGCCTGGAAGATTCGCCATGCGATCCGATGAGTGATGTCAAAGTCGAGCCCGGCGCCGGCGGTGAGGGCCGGACCCCATGTATACGGGTGGGCAACGTAGTCGCCAGGCGGGGTAACGCCAGGATAGTTAGGGCCACCAACGCGGGCCCCACCGGCCAATCCATGGACGAAGACCGACATGCCTTCAGTCGGATAGCGGAAGATGATGCCGGCTTCGGCTGTCGAGATCCCGTCATTGGCTCCATTGGGATGATTCGCGTACTCCACCTGGCCGCCTACGTAGCGATTGAAGTAATACGCAACACTTCCGATCGCGCCGTAGTTGATGGAGGAGTAGCTCGCCCCAAAGGTACCGGCCCCTGGCACGGGAGTATTGACCGTTCCGTGAGGGGCAAGGTATGAATACCCCATAAATACGTCGACCCTCGATGTGGACTGATCGGGCGACGTCTGGGGCGCAGGCGCCGACGGCACTTGGGACGAAGCCTGACCCAGCAGTGCGGCGGTTCCGAGCAGCATCGCGCACCCCGCCAGAAAAGCCCGGCCCGAAGACCTGAACGGACGAAAATCCATGCGTCTATCCTCCACAATTTACTGATAATTGCCGATGGAAACTACTGAATCCCAATCCACTATTTGCATCCAGGTGGCTGTCAGGGGGAAAGAGCTTCGGAAGCCATCTCGCGACGAAAGACGCTATCACAAGATCAACTTGCTTAGAGTGCTATTGTTTCAATGAGTTGCCTGCATTTCACACGAAAATTTTGCACGTATCGAACCGATTACCCCTTTTGCCTGTAGCAAACGGGTCAGACAGCATGGATCTTGATGGGGGAATTCACGGTTAACCTGCGGCCAACTTGCGGCCGCGAGGGCATTTCTGTTTGATACTAAGGTACTCAACCCGTTCCGCTATTGCAAGTTGAGCACGCGCTTCAGGCTTCCCTGCTCGTGCTGGATCTTCTCCTGAAGAAGGGTAATGGCGTAAAGCAATTGTTCAGGGCGAGGCGGACAGCCGGGTACGTAGACGTCAACAGGTATTACCTGGTTAACACCCTGAACAAGGGCGTAGTTGTTGAACACACCGCCCGAGGTCGCGCACGCTCCCATGGAAATGACCCATTTTGGTTCCGGCATCTGGTCGTAAAGCCGGCGAATCACCGGCGCCATCTTCCAGGAGACCCGGCCGGCGATCACCATCAGATCCGACTGACGCGGAGAGGGACGAAACACCTCCATGCCAAAGCGCGCCAGATCGAACCGTGACGCACCCATCGACATCATCTCGATCGCACAGCACGCCAGGCCGAAAGTCATCGGCCAAATCGAATTCTTCCGTACCCAGTTGATTGCGGCGTCCGCAGTGGTGAGAAGGATGCCTTCAGGCTGATCGTATCCGTAGCTCGCCTCGAACACCTTTTCTCGATTCTTTGCGCTGCTTTCCAGCGTGCCGAACAGCCTGCGATCCCGCAAAGTCTCAGCCATGTCTTCACTATACCCGCGGCCAGTAGAGGAATCAGCATTACCCATGGGTACCGCAGAATTTTCTGTTCCGCTTTCCGGAACACTTCTTTTCTCTCCCCACGACCTGCATTTTCCCGTTTTCGATTTGCGAAAAATATGTAAAAGTGGGTTTCAGGTATTCCGTTCTCGTTCGTTCCAGATCCATCAGCCGCGGTAAACACGGTCCGCGCTCACCGGTCACCACGTCGTGACATATTTCCGTCGCTCGCCCACGGAGTTATATGCACCCTCGTCGTTTGATTCGGTTGCTCTGTCTTCTTCCGCTCCTGTGCGCTTCCGCAGCGCTCGCGCAAACGCCTGCGCCCACGGTTTCCAGCGGCGATAACGCCTGGATGCTCACCAGTGCCGCTCTGGTGCTGATGATGACCGGGCCGGGACTGGCACTTTTCTACGGCGGCCTGGTGCGCCGCAAAAACGTCCTGGCCACCATGATGCAGAGCTTCGCGATGATGTGCATCATTACCGTGCTCTGGGCGCTGGTCAGCTACAGCCTGGCGTTCGGATCGGGTAACCCCTTCATCGGCGGCCTGCACAACGCTTTCATGCGCGGCGTCGGGCTCGCCCCCGATCCCGACTACGGCGCGACGGTCCCGGCACAGACCTACATGATCTACCAGCTCATGTTCGCCATCATCACGCCGGCGCTCATCACGGGAGCCTTCGCCGAGCGGATGAAATTCAGCGCGATGTGTCTGTTCCTCACCCTCTGGGCCATCGTGGTCTACTCACCCATGGCACATATGGTGTGGGGCAAAGGCGGCCTGCTCAATGCCTCGCTGGGTGGCAAAATTCCCTGCCTGGACTTTGCCGGCGGCACTGTGGTTCACGTCACCTCCGGAGTTTCCGCGCTGATCTGCGCGCTCTATCTCGGCAAGCGTGTCGGCTACCCCAAGGAGCCATCGCCCCCGCACTCGGTCGTCCTCAGCTTCATCGGCGCCTGCCTCCTGTGGGTCGGCTGGTTCGGCTTCAATGCTGGCTCGGCGGTCAACGCCAGCGGCCTCGCCACCAGCGCATTCGTCAACACCCATTTTGCTACTGCCGCCGCGGCCATTGGCTGGAGCGTTGCCGAGTGGATCCGCAATGGCAAACCCAGCGCTCTCGGAGCCATTTCCGGCGCGGTCGCAGGACTGGTTGCCATTACGCCCGCATCGGGTTTCGTGCAGCCTATGTCAGCCCTTGTCATCGGCGCAGTCGCCGGTGTGGTCTGCTTCCTCATGGTGACGACCGTGAAAGGCTGGTTCGGCTATGACGATTCCCTTGATGCCTTCGGCGTTCATGGGGCGGGCGGCACCGTTGGCGCCATCCTTACCGGTGTCTTTGCCTCCAGCGCCATCAATCCCGTTTACGGTGCAGGCAAGCCTACCGGCGGCATCGAAGGCAACTGGCATCAGGTTCTCAATCAGATCGTCGGGGTCGCGATCGCATGGGTGCTCTCCATTGTCGGCACGCTCATCCTGCTCAAGCTGGTCGATATGACCGTTGGTCTGCGTGTCACGCGCGAGGAGGAGATCGAGGGTCTTGACGTCACACAGCACGGGGAAGAAGGCTACGATTTCGGTTCCTGATCATCCACGTATACTCACACTCAGCCAGGATTTGAGCGCGCAATGCAAAAGATCGAAGCGGTCATTCAACCATCCAAGCTCGACGCAGTGAAGGACGCACTGTTGGAAGCGGGCATTGAAGGCATGACGATCCTTGAGGCCCGCGGACATGGGCGCCAAAAAGGTCACACCGAGTTCTATCGCGGGCGGGAATACACGGTCGACCTTCTGCCCAAGATCAAGATCGAGATGGTGGTCCGCGACGAAATGGCCGACAAGGCGATTCAGGCCATTCTGTCCTCGGCGCGCACCGGAAAAATTGGTGACGGCAAGATCTTCGTCTCCAAAATCGACGACGCCATTCGTATCCGCAACGACGAGCGCGGCCCTTCCGCCCTCTGATTTCGGCCCGTGGTGGTGCGCCAGGTCCGAACGCTCCAGCATCAACCGCCGTTCCCGTCCGAGCGGAGTTAAGAACGTTTGGATCACTGATGGCCCCAGGGTCGAGTCATGATCACTGAGTCGCCCACTCTTACGCGCCTCCGCAGTCGCTATCAGGACGACTCTGCTCAGCTGCGCCAGAGCTTTGAGCGCAATGGCGACGGGTCGGCGGTCATCCGCCGCCGCTCGCAGATCGTCGGCACCCTGCTCCGCCAGTTGTGGGAGCATGTGGCTCCGATCGTCCCGCAAAATGACATCGCACTGGTGGCCACGGGCGGATTCGGCCGCCGCGAACTGTTTCCCTGCTCCGACGTCGACGTGTTGTTCCTGTGCGCCAATGAGAAGGTCGAACCCGCCTATCGCGATCAGATCCGGGCCTGCACCCAGGCCATGTGGGACATCGGCCTCCGCGCCAGCCCCGTCACGCGCACGCTGAAAGAATGCGAGCGCGTTCATCCGGACAACCTCGAATTTACCGTTTCCCTGCTCGACCGTCGCTACCTGACCGGGAGCCGCGAAATCTACGCCAAATTTGAGAGCGAAATCCTGCCCGCCGTCGTTCTGCGCGAATGGGACACGATCGTCCAGAACCTGGCAGAAATGGCGCGCGCCCGCCACGCCAAATATGGCGACACCATCTTCCACGTTGAGCCCAACGTCAAGGAAACTCCCGGCGGCCTGCGCGATTACCACCTGGCCCAGTGGCTCACGCTGCTCAACTCCATCCACGCCGATAAAGCCTGGCCGCGCTCCGCGGCCGACGATTTCTACGGCACGCACGACGAGCCTGAGTCTGCGTACGACTTTCTGTCAGCGGTCCGGTGTTTCCTTCATTACCGCTCCGGGCGCGATGACAACACGCTCGACTGGCACGCTCAGGATGAAGCTGCCGCCCGGTCGATCGGTCTCGAAACTCGCGGCACCCTGGATCCCGCCTACTGGATGCGGACCTGGTATCGCCAGGCACGCACCGTCTACCGCCGCGCTTCCCTGCTCATCGACGCTGTTCCACCGCCGCGCCGCTCCTTCTATAAGCAGTTCCGCCGGAAGCGCACGCCTGTTGCCGGCACCGATTTCTTCCTCGAAGACGGCCGCCTCGATCTGGCCGAAGGCGTAACCGTCAACGATGCCGACAGCATCCTGCAAATCTTCGGCCTGATGGCCAAGCATGGCTACCGGCTCAGTTTTGCCGCCGAAGACCGCATTTCCGATGCGCTTCCTATCCTCGCCGTCCAGATGCCTGAAGGACCGTTCCTGTGGAATTGCCTCCGCGAGGTTCTGCTGGGTCCCTGGGCCGCGCACGCGCTGCGCACCATGCACGCGCTCGGCATTCTGGAGCTCATCATTCCGGAATTCCACGGCATCGAGTCGCTGGTGATTCGCGACACCTGGCACCGTTACACCGTCGACGAGCACACCTTCCACGTCATCGACAACGTGCACCGGCTCCGCCAGCCGCAACACGAGTGGGAAAAGCGTCTCGCCGGCCTGCTCCCGGAAATCGATCGCCTCGACCTCTTCTTCCTTGCCCTGCTGATGCACGACACCGGCAAGGCTCGCCGCACCGGCAACCACGCCAGCAACAGCGTGGAGTTGAGCGAAAACCTCTTTTCCCGTCTGGAACTCGACCCCGACGAGCGCGAGACCGTCCGCCGCGTGATCCACAATCATCTGGAAATGTCGGCCACTATGCGCCGCGACATCTTCGACGCGGACACGATTCGGGTCTTCGCGGAAAAGGTAGCGACCCAGCCGCAGCTAAAAATGCTTACGCTGATGACCTACGCTGACATTCGCGCCGTCTCCCCTGAAGCGCTCACTCCATGGAAAGCCGAGAGCCTGTGGCAGCTCTACATGAGCGCGTCGAACTTCCTGGACCGCAGCGTCGACGAGATTCGTTACCACGCCTCGGCCGACCCAGCTTTTTTCAGCCGCATTGTCGCGCTCATCCCTGCCGTTACGCCCGGCCGCGCAACCGCCCGAACGCCTGTTCCCACCGACGAGCTTCGCACCTTTCTCGAAGGCCTCCCGCAGCGCTACCTCAGCATGCGTCCGCCGGAGCAGATCGCTGCCCACTTCCGCATGGCCATGGACCTCCGCGACGATCCCGTGCAACTCTCTTACCGCACGTTACGCCAGGTCAACGAAATCACCCTGGTTACGCCGGACCGCCCCGGTGTCTTCGCGGATATGGCTGGCGTGCTCTCCGCGTGGGGCATGAACATCGTTAAGGCCGACGCGTTCTCCAACGCCGCCGGCATCATCGTCGACACTTTTCAGTTCACCGACACCTATCGCACTCTCGAGCTCAATCACTCAGAGATCGAACGCTTTCAGCAGAGCGTGCGCGATGCGCTCCTGCACAGAATCTCCATCGACGAACTGCTGCGATCCAGGCATTACAAGCCCGCGCGGCCGAAGGTCACCGTCGACACCCGGCTCGAGTTCGACAACGAAGCCTCGTCGCACAGCACGCTGTTGCAGATCGTTACACAGGATGCCCCCGGGCTGCTGCGCGAAATCGCACTCAGTTTCGCTTCCTGCCGATGCAACATTGAGGTTGCCCTCATCGACACCGAGGGCGAAACCGCTATCGATGTCTTTTACCTGACCTCGGGCGGCAAAAAGCTCGACGAACCGGCCCAGGCATCGCTCAGCGCCTCGCTGGTGCACCGCCTCGCACAGATGCGTCAGTAACAGCCGCGGCCTCACCCGAAGTTGCGGATTTGCTTCCAGAACTCCGGCCATGGCAGCCGCGGCGGCCCGCATATAAAAATGTCCGGATGATCCTGGCTCTCCTCGTTCTCCACTCCCAGTGAGTTCCGCACGTGCCCGGCCAGTCTGCATTCGGTAAAGTTCGCTTCGACCTGTTCGCGCGAAAAGCCAAGCACGATCAGCGTTGAGGGCGGTGGCTCTGGATAGCCGCGCAGCCACGCCGAGTTGGTCCGGCTGATCGGAGCGGGCAGACCGTACGCCGGCCCCAGAATCTCCACGGCTCCCGCCTCGCCATAATTCCCCGTGAAGATACCCACGTTCGCGCGTTGATCCGCAGGCAGGGAATCGCGAATCGCTGCGACGGTCTGGAGGATCTCCGGCCAGCCGATCTCCTCGCGCAGGTCGCCGTTGTTCTTCAATGCGAACTGCATCAGCGGCCCGCTCGACGCCAGCGGCAGAATGATCGCCGCCATCAACAGCCCGCACGCTGTGAGCGCCGTAAAGAAAACCCCCTCCACGGCCCACCGCCAACCCCGGCTCAGAGACCGCATCCACCGCTCTGCCGCCACCGCGCCCATCGCCATCAGCATGGGATACGCCGCAGCCATGTAGTAATGCCGCCCCTTCCCGAAGAAGAAGAGCGCCAGTGGGATTGCGTACATCCACGCCAGAGTTCGATAGCGCCGGCTCAGGAAGTACGCCATCAGTCCGCCGATCCACACCGGCGCCGACGCTAAATCGGTACAGAGCCAGAACTGCCCGCGCAAAAACCCCTGCGCCCGGCCCTCCGCAACGTCGCGGGCATGGATGGACTTCAGAAAGGTGTACGAGATGAAATCGTGATGGGCGAGCCACACGAGATTCGGGAGAAAAATCAGACACGCGAGGCCGGTCGCGGCCACAAAGTACCAGTTCGCCAGATACCGCCGCGCCGGCGTCAGCAGAAATCCTGTCAGCACCCCTGCCAGGAAAAACACAATCGCGTACTTGGTCATCAGACCCACGCCCGCGACCGCGCCGATGGCGAGCCACCACCGTGGATTCTCCGACCGCAGCAAACGAATCACGAAGTAAGCGATCAGCACCCACCAGAGGAAATCGAAGCTGGTGTACTGGAACTCCGTTCCGTTGAACAAAGGTAGCGGCGAAAGCGCGACGCACAGCGCCGCCGTCACCTGAGCGAGCCGGCCGCCGCCCAGTTCCCGCGCCATCAAACCCGTTATCACCAGCGCTGCAGCCTGCGCGATCACCGAAAAGAGCCGCAGACCCTCCATCGACACTCCAAAAATCCCCAGCAGAATCCGCTCCAGAAACGGGGTCAGCGGCGGATATGCCACAAAACCCCAGTCCAGGTGCCGCGCGTCGCTCAGAAACTGCAGTTCGTCGCGATGAAATCCATAGCGCTGGTTGGTGAGCAGATGAACAACCGCCACCGCCGTCGCAATGCTGATAAGCGCGATGTTCTCCCCCCGCGCCTGCCTTTCTGTCGCGTGCATCGTCTCCGGCGCTGTCGCCATGTCGAGCCTCGTCTTCCTGCTCCCGGTGGAACGCATCCCTTCAGTTCATACGCCTCTTGTGCTGCGCGTCGTTCCCTCTGCCTGTCTTCATTTCCGGTACGCTGAGCCCGGTGCTCGGGTCCTGCTTCACTTCAGATACGCGCGCACCAGGTCGATCAGGTCCTCCGCCAGCTCCGTCGAGTCCTTGCTTCCCTTTTCGGGCGAGAGCATGTGCAGCCGGACGTGATCCTCCAGCACCTCAGCCATCAGGCTGTTGATGCCGCCGCGGATGTTCGCCAGCAGCATCAAAACGTCGGCGCAGTGCTCCTCCTGAGTTAGCGAACGCTCGATGGCCTCAACTTGCCCGCGTATCCTGCGCACCCGGGCGATCAGTTTCTGCTTTTCTCTGGGCTCTGACACCGATTTTTCCTCGCTCCGATGGCTCACGGCGAACACCTCTCCCTATACCCTACCGGGATATGATACCTTGGACGTACAGAGGCCGGCGGATAAAGGACAAACTTTAACGATTTGCAACAAGGTTCCCTGTACACTGCGGGATTCCCGTCCGCTCTCCAACACGCCCGCTGCCCAGGCTTCTTCGCAGGATGATTCCGAAGTTGCGTTCTCTGACTGCCATTTCCGCACTCTTTCTCGCATGCGGCTTGTCCGCCGCGTCTGCGCAATCGTCCGCGCTGCCTGATGCCCCTGCTGCGGCTCGGGAGGCCGGCATTTCCGGACGGGCCGCCATCGCCATCACCGCCGAGCCGCTGCAGCATTCGGCCGATAACAACGGCCTGGCATCCGCCCACCACGATACGACGGGCCAGCCACCGCAGAATGACCCCGAACCGGACCTCACCATGTTCCCCCACAGCCAGACCGCCCGCTACTGGGTCTCCGGCCAAACCAACACCATTTTCCAGGCCAAACCCGGCTTCCACGCTCCCTACCAGGGCACCAACAGTCTCGATAACGCCCCCGAGTACAAGACTTCCCTCCTGGAAACGCTGTTTCTTGGCTATCAGCCGCATCGCAGCCTCCGCTACAACACCGACTTCATCGTCGATTTTGAAAGCGCCGGAGGCCGAGGGATCGGCCAGGCCCTCGGGATCGCCGGCTTCACCAACCTCGACGTGGTCCGTAATCCCAATCTGAGCGTTGCCCCCTATCTTTCGCGCGGAGTAATCCATCAGACCATCGGTCTCACCAGCGAACTGACCGAAGCCGACCGCGACCAATTTTCCCTCGCCACCCAGGTTCCCGTCCGCCGCTTTGAGGCTCGCGTGGGCAAGATGGGCGCCAACGACTTTATGGACGTCAACGACGTCGCCACCGACAGCCATCTCCAGTTCCTCAACTGGGCCATCGACGACAACGGCGCCTGGGACTATGCCGCGGACACGCGCGGCTACACCGTTGGCGGCTTGCTCGAATACGACGACCGCAACTGGAGCGCCCGCTATGGCATCTTCGCCATGCCCATCGTCGCCAACGGCATTTCTCTGGACTGGGCCTTCTCCCGCGCGCACGGCCAGAACTGGGAATACGAGCTGCGCCATTCCATCATCCATGGCCGCAAGGGAACCACGCGTGTTCTCAGCTTCGCCAACACTGCGCACATGGGGAACTATCGTCTCGCCGTCCAGAACTACTTTGCTGGCCTCACCCTGAGGCCTGACATTATCTCCGTCGAGCGCTTCGGCACCGTAAAGTACGGCTTCAGCTGGAACAACGAGCAGGACATTACCGATAACCTCCGCATCGGCACCCGTTTCGGCTGGAACGACGACCAGGAAGAATCCTATGCTTACACAGAAGTCGGGCAGTCTGTCGTAATCGCCGCCGATTACGCCGGCCCGCGCTGGCATCGCAGCGCCGATAAGATCGGGATCTCCTTTGTCAGTAACGCTATCAAAAAGGACCACCAGAACTACCTAAAATTTGGCGGTTTGGGTTTCCTGCTGGGCGACGGCCGGCTGAACTACGGCCGCGAGAACATTGTCGAAACCTATTACAACTGGCACGTCTGGAAAGGCCTTTTCTACGCGTTGGACGTTCAGCATATCGACGATCCCGGCTATAACCGCGACCGCGGCCCGGTTTGGGTCTTCGCTGTCCGCGGCCACATCGATTTCTGAACTGAGTTACCACTCGGTAAACCTATTCGCTCTGTCGTTCATCTACTGTGAAATACCCGTAAGCCAGGCCCCCTGGTGTGTCTCCGAATATCCGCCTCCGGGCGAGGAATAGGTGAAGGGCACATGGTGAAGTCGATTGTTCGCGTACGAGGAGTGCTTCGAGGCATGGCCTGCCAGGCCGATTGTGCTTTGCTCACGTGGAAGGAGTCGTCCAAGTCGGGGCGCGTCTACACGCGATGCAAAATTGTGGATGATCCTACCGAGCTTCCCGACGGTCCCTACACGCTTTTCTTCGCCGGAAACACGATCCAGACCCGCAAGTTCGAGGGACATTGGATGTTGACGTTTCTTCCTTCCGATATCCGGTTTGACGAAGCCGCTTAAACCCTCACCTTATCCGCAAGCCCTGATCCGCAAGCTAAGATGGAACTCGCTGCCTGGAGGACGAGCTTGCGCGTTGGCCTGATGACCCGTGAATATCCGCCTTATGTTTACGGCGGCGCGGGCGTTCACGTTGAATACCTCAGCCGCGAACTGGCGGAGACCATCGAGGTGGAAGTCCATTGCTGGGGCGATCAGTTTTCTGATGAGGGCAATCTCCACATTCGCGGCGCCGAGCCATGGGACAAGATCACCAACGGCACCGAGGAAAAGTTCAAAACCGCCCTCGAGACGTTCAGTCTCAACCTCCTCCAGATGACCTCGATTGCCGCCATCGACCTCATCCACACCCATACCTGGTATGTCTCGATGGCCGGTTTCATGGCGAAGAAGCTGTACAAGATCCCCTTCGTCATGACCACGCACAGCCTCGAGCCGCTGCGGGCGTGGAAGGCCGAGCAGCTGGGCAGCGGCTACGCGATGAGCTCGTGGATGGAGCGCACCGCGATCCTCGACGCCGATGCCGTCATCGCTGTTTCGCGGGGCACGAAGGCCGACATCCTGAACGCTTATCCCGACATCGATCCAGCCCGCGTTCACGTTATCTACAACGGCATCGATCTCGAGGAGTACCAAAAAACTTCCGCCACGTCAGCGCTGATCCAACACGGCGTCGATCCCGCGCAGCCGTACGTCCTCTTCGTTGGCCGCATCACTCGGCAAAAGGGCGTCACGCACCTGGTTGACGCCATCCCGCATCTGCCGGCCAACACGCAGGTGGTGCTGTGCGCCGGCGCTCCGGATACGCCGGAGATTGCCGCCGAGATGCGCGAGAAGGTCGAGCGGGTGCGCGCCATCAATCCACGCGTGATCTGGATTGAAAAAATGCTTTCCAGGCCGGAAGCGATTCAGCTTTACAGCAACTGCGCCGTCTTCTGCTGCCCTTCGGTCTACGAACCGTTCGGCATCATCAACCTCGAAGCCATGGCCTGCCGCGCGCCGGTGGTGGCCTCGGCGACCGGCGGCATCCTCGAGGTCGTGGTCGATGGCGAAACCGGTTACCTGGTGCCGTTCGATCAGGACCCGGTCACCAGCTTCCCTTTGCACCCGGAAAAATTCTCGCGCGACCTGGCGGCGAAACTCTCTGCACTGCTCGCCGACCCGGAGCGGGCTCGCCGCTTTGGCGAGGCCGGCCGCCGGCGCGCGGAGGAGATCTTTTCCTGGCCAGCCATTGCCGACCGCACCCTCTCGCTCTACCGCGAGCTGATCAGCCAGTCTCACCAACGATAGGGCGCCGCGGCCGGACACCCACCCCCTCCCCCAGGTGTGTGGCAAGCGATTCATTCTGCAGGGTTCAAAAAGTACCGTAAGTCAGGTATTACCCCAGACCCGCGCACCGGGAGCCTGGGAGCCAGTGCCAGTAGCCAGTAGCCGGTAGCCGGTTACGCCGTTGTCGGTGGAGTTGGCGATCTCAAAAGAGCTTACGTCGTGCATTCGTCCTTGCATCAGCCTGCGCCGAAAAGAAAAAGCTCTGTTCGCGTCATGGCGACAGAGCTTTCCTTGCTCTAAGGTTAGGGGGTTTGGAGGGCAGGTTCAAGCAAATTCGAAGAAATCCGCGGTACTAAGGTCATGGTTGGGTGAACCCGAAATGGGAAAGCACCGAAGAGCCAATGGACCTCGCAACCCTATGCGATCCATGGAGCACAACTTCATGGAGAGACGTTCGCGATTTGCCAGGGAGCCGCAAGCGTTCCGGGACTCCCGCTGCTCACCAATGTCGTCCCGTTCATCAGCCAGATGTAGACCTGCTCCGTGGTGCTGTTGCGCCACAGGATGCCAGCCCTGCCGCTCCCGTCGTAATCACCGGTGCCCTGAATGACCCAGGTCGAGTCGGCGAGAGTGTAGGGAGACCCGCTGCTGGCGATGGTCGTCCCGTTCATCAGCCAGATGTAGACCTCTCCGGTGGTGGTATTCCGCCACAGGATGTCGCTCTTGCCGTCGCCGTCGAAATCGCCGACGCCCTGAATGACCCAGGTCGAGTCGCTGAGAGTGTAGGGAGAGCCCTTGCTCTTGATCGTGGTCCCGTTCATCAGCCAGATGTAGACCTCTCCGGTGCTCGTGTTGCGCCACAGGATGTCGGCGTCGCCGTCGCCGTCGAAATCACCAACCCCCTGAATGACCCAGGTAGAGTCGGCGAGAGTGTAGGGAGACCCGCTGCTCTTGATCGTGATCCCGTTCATCAGCCAGATGTAAACCTCTCCAGTGGTGGTGTTCCGCCAGAGGATGTCACTCTTGCCGTCACCATCGAAATCGCCCACCCCCTGAATGACCCAGGTCGGGTCGGCGAGGGTGTAGGGAGATCCGCTGCTCTCGATGGTGGTCCCGTTCATCAGCCAGATGTAGACCTCCCCGCTGTTCGTGTTGCGCCACAGGATGTCACTCTTGCCGTCGCCATCGAAATCGCCCGTGCCCTGAATGACCCAGTCCGAGGTAGGAGTGTAAGGAGACCCGCTGCTGGCGATTGTGGTCCCGTTCATCAGCCACTCATAAACCTGCTGCGTGCTTGAGTTCTGCCACAAAATGTCGCTCCTGCAATCGCCGTTGAAGTCCTCAACCGCGGCGAACACCGCTGGATTCGGATTGGGGTTCGGGTTTGCTGTGGTGCAGGTTCCAATCGCCTGCGATACGGTGACGGGAGCTGTCCCGGTAGCGCTGCTGTAGGTTGAGGAACTGCCTGCGTCCGGAGTATAGGTGGCCGTCAGCGTGTCGTTACCCACGGCCAATGCCCCGGCCGGAACCGTGAAGCCCGCTGACCCGCCCGGAATGTCGATGATCACAGACCCGCCGCCACCCAGGGTCGCAGGCGACGATGTATAGCTGCCGCTGCTCAGGACGACGGTGCCGGTTGGAGTTGGGTTGCCGCTCCCTCCGTTCACCGTGACGCCAACCTGCAAAGCCTGTGCCGTGGTGATTTTGGACGATGTGGGCGTCACTGTTACAGTCGGCGTGATCAGCGCGTTGATTATCACCGTCGTTTGGCCCAAGCTGTCGGCAAAATAGGGTCCGCCGACCGCAAATGCGGTTCCCGAATAAGTTGCCGTCACCGTGTTCGATCCCGGCGGCAACGCCGACGTGGTGCAGGTTGCCTTCCCCGAGGAAAGCGTACTCGGCGCGCAACCGGTGTTGGCACTCCAGGTCACGCTGCCCGCGATACCCTGGCCCACTGCAGACGCGACGGTTGCGGTGATGATGACCAGCGAATTTTGTTGGTCGGGGCTGGGCGCGGATAGGCTGGTTGTGGTCAGGACGCCATCCCAGTTCGCAATGAGGTTGCTGACGTTGACCGTGCCGAGGCCGGTCGCGAAATCCCAGCCGCTTGTGGCCGGCCACGTGGGCTCGAAGGTAGTTGTGGATTGTGACATCGCGCCGTAGACCGTGCTGTTCCCGCTTCCGGAACTCCCATAGCAGTCGGTGCCGGTGCAGGGCACATCGGTATTGCCAAGGGTGACATCGTAGAAGATGCATGCGCTCGACGTGCTTGTCCCCAGCGATGAATTGCACGCGCTGGAGCCGGAAGAGCCGTATTCGGTTGCAGCCAGTGCGTAATACGTCGGGTTCGGGTTCCCCTGCGGGCCGCCGTAGGCCTGATTGACCAGAGCCTGAATGCCAGCCATGATCGGCGCGGCGAACGAGGTGCCACCGGAGGCATCGTAGTCGATGATGTCGGTGGCGTTGGTGGTGCTGCAGGGGCCGCCACCCTGGGCCGTGTCCGTCATGCAGAAGACGTAAAAGTGATACCAGACACCACTGCCGGCAAACAGGGAGACGTCAGGCAAATAGCGGGGATTGGGGGACGTGTTGCTTCCCGTAGGAGGAGCGGTGGGCACACCGTAGGCGCCCTGCCAGCTCGGCTGTTTGGAAAAGGTGCTTGGGCCGCCCGAGCCCCCAAAATCGACTAGGTAACCGTTCTTGCCGTTGGAGGAGTTGCAGAAGCCGGTCGAGCCGTAAGGTTCGGTGTCGCTGCTATAGGTCGAATAGATAAGCGGGCTGGCGCAGGAGTCGTTCCAGGCAATTTCCGGGATATACGACAGAGCAGATTGCAAGGTTGTGGAATTATTGGTGGTTGACCAATACTTGGTTAGTGGAGCTCCCCCCTTTTCCGAATCGTAGTAATCTTCGAAATCGGTGCCCCCGACGGCCACGTTGTAGGGTGTCGAGGCCCAACCGCTGACGGCTATGCCCTGGGTCGCGTATTGCGCGCTGTAGTCGCAGCTGGCCGGACCCTCATCGCCGGCAGCAACAAAGACAGAGACTCCTTCGCCGGCGGCCTGCTGATAAGTATCGACATAAGCCTGGTTGGCGCTGGCGCCGTTATCGGCTTCGCAGTTGCCGTAGCTGATGCTGACAATTTTTGGAGGCGTGGTTTCGCCGAGCAGATTCTGAAGCGCGAGGAAACCGCCGAAGGTGGTTTCTGTACTCGTGCAGGATGCCAGCACGATGGCGGCATTGGGAGCGGCTGCTGTAGCCCATTCCACGTCCAGCGCGGCTTCGCCCTCGGCGCCGTTTGCCCCCGGATCGGAGCAGGTGTCTGTGCCCGTGGGGTGCACCTGCGTAAAGGACCAGCCGGAGTAGGCAGCGGCATTGAGTCCGAATTCGCTGCGGAAGGTATCTACATCGCTGGTGTTCTGGATGTCGGTGCCTCCAATGACGGCGATGGTTTGCCCGGTGCCGATGATGTTGTTGCTGAAGGCGGTGTTGAAGTTGTAGATGGTGGCCAGGTCGGCTGGCGCGACGGCCCAGAAAGGGACGCTGCTGGTGGTGATGTCGAACTGCGGATTGGCGCGCTTCATCATGCTGTGAGGCATGAAATTGTGCAGCGACGCCACGCCCCGCACGATCGGCGCGAGTGCCTCGGGGATCTCTGGATCGCTCATGTTAGCGAAATGGGATTCGCCTTTCACATCGAGCGAATGGATCTCAGAGTGAAACGCCTCGCGAACCTGGCCCGCGTTGCCGGAAAAGACGATGGCCATGCCGCTGGGCAGCACACCTTCGACCGTGAATCCGTGGGACTCGAGCCATCCGGTCACCCGCGCAACATCATCCTGCGCAGGGCCAAAGCGTTCGCCGAGTTCCTGGGCGGTGAGCCACTTGTGATAGACCGGCGAGCCCGGACGGCCCATTTCATCGATCAGTTGCTCAAGCTGTTGTTCGAGTTCAGGCGGCCGCCGGAGAACAAGCTGAAGCTGCTCGAGTCGGAACGAATCGGGAACCAGCCCGCGGTCATTCGTTGCGTTCGCGGCCGGATGCGTGTTGCCGCCGAGCACCACGAACCGCTTCTCGTCGATGGGAGCGGTCACGAGCGAACGGGCCGCAAGACCACCCGCATACATCTGCTGGGCGTGGCTAGCAGGCGCGAGAAACGCGGCGGCTGCCGCGACCATCAGAAAGCTGGGTAAAAGACTGCATCGGCGCATTCGTTCTCCGATCCGGCGCGGCTCCAACAAAGGCAGCGGCTCAAAAAGAGACGCGCGCCCATTCGCGCCTGGCGAACGGCATAGCTCTGCCGGGCCCATCCTCCAGACGAGGAAAAACCGATGACAAGCTGAACAACCGAGGAAGCTGATTGGGGGTGGAAGGCCAGTGTCAGAGGCACACAGCGGAAATGTCAAGAAGATATTCGCATTGTTGCTTTTTTCCTCGATCGCCGACCGATTCGGGCAGGTGGCCAATCGATTTCGTGGGGCTAAGGCTCTATTTGCCAGACGGCATCGAAGCTGCCGGGGCTCTGGCTGTTGGTGATCGTCGTCCCGTTCATCAGCCAGATGTAGACCTGCTGGGTGGTGTTGTTGTGCCACAGGATGCCTGCCCTGCCGCTCCCGTCGTAATCACCGGTGCCCTGAATGACCCAGGTCGAGTCGGCGAGAGTGTAGGGACTCCCGCTGCTCTTGATCGTGGTCCCGTTCATCAGCCAGATGTAGACCTCTCCGGAGTTGCTGTTGCGCCACAGGATGTCGCTCTTGCCGTCGCCATCGAAATCGCCCACCCCCTGAATGACCCAGTTCGAGTCGGCGAGAGTGTAGGGAGAGCCGCTGCTCCTGATCGCGGTCCCGTTCATCAGCCAGATGTAGACCTCTCCGGTGCTCGTGTTGCGCCACAGGATGTCGGCGTCGCCGTCGCCGTCGAAATCGCCAACCCCCTGAATGACCCAGGTCGAGTCGGCGAGCGTGTACGGAGACCCGCTGCTCTTGATCGTGGTCCCGTTCATCAGCCAGATGTAAACCTGCCCCGTGGTAGTGTTGCGCCACAGGATGTCGCTCTTGCCGTCACCGTCGAAATCGCCGGTGCCCTGAATGACCCAGTCCGAGGTGAGGGTGTAAGGAGATCCGCTGCTCTTGATGGCGGTTCCGTTCATCAGCCAGATGTAGACCTCCCCGCTGTTCGTG
Source organism: uncultured Acidobacteriaceae bacterium (assembly GCA_963788905.1). Lineage (GTDB taxonomy): Bacteria > Acidobacteriota > Terriglobia > Terriglobales > Acidobacteriaceae > Palsa-343. Next base: position 1,325,798 of record CAWBIO010000002.1, on the reverse strand, counting down.
TTGCGCCACAGGATGTCACTCTTGCCGTCGCCATCGAAATCGCCCGTGCCCTGAATGACCCAGTCCGAGGTAGGAGTGTAAGGAGACCCGCTGCTGGCGATTGTGGTCCCGTTCATCAGCCACTCATAAACCTGCTGCGTGCTTGAGTTCTGCCACAAAATGTCGCTCCTGCAATCGCCGTTGAAGTCCTCAACCGCGGCGAACACCGCTGGATTCGGATTGGGGTTCGGGTTTGCTGTGGTGCAGGTTCCAATCGCCTGAGACACAGTCACAGGAGCCGTGCCGGTGGCGCTCGAATAGATCGAAGAGCTCCCGGAATCCGGGGTGTAAGTCGCCGTCAGCGTGTCGTTGCCCACGGCCAGGCTTCCGGCAGCGATCGTGATCGTCGCTGATCCGCCGCTGAGGGTCGCGCCGGGTGATGTGTAAATGCCGTTGGCGCCGTCGTTGCTGGTGATCGTCACCGAGCCGGTCGACGTTGGATTGCCGGATCCCCCGCTGACGGTCACGGTGACCTGATCCGATCCTGCGGTCGTGATGCTGGATGGGTTCGGCGTCACCGTTACGCTCGGCGTGATCAGCGCCGCACCCACTCCGGTGCCACTGAGTCCAATACTCTGCGTGGCATTGGGGACATTCAGGTTGTTGTCCGTCAGAACTGCAGACCCGGTGATCGGTCCGGGGACTGTTGGGATAAAGTCCACCGCGAGAGCGCAACTCGCGCCAGCCGCCAGCGCGCCCGCTGACGACGACGGCAGGACTTCAGGACAAGTCGTCGACGAATCCAGTTTGAAATTGGCAGAGACGCTGGGATTCTCGCCCATGCTCGGGACCGGGAAGCTGAGCGGCGCGTTGCCAATGTTGCTCAGCGTGACGGCCTTCGGGCTGTCGCTGCTTTCTGAGCCGGTGTTCGTGGTGGCAAAGCTGAGGCTGGGCGGGTCGCTGAGGTCCAGCTTCGTCAGCGTAGTCACCGTTCCGATGCCGGCCTGCGTACTTTCCACTCCGGATCCGACGAAGACGTTCCCTTTCTCGTCCACGGCCAGGCCCCAAAGATTATCGAAGCCGGTGCCGAGCGTGATGACGGTGGTGTAGCCGCCCGCCGCCATGATCTCTTTCACCGCATTATGGCCGGAATCGGCGACGTAGACGTTCCCGCTCGCGTCCAGCGCCACGCCATAGGGGGCGAGAAAGCCGCTGCCGAGCGTTTTGATGGTGGGCGAGGCAGGAATGACGCCGCCCACTGCCACGATCTCCATCACAGAGCCGTTCCCGACGAAGACATTCCCGCTTCCGTCAACGGCTATGCCCTGGGCGTAGGTGAAGCTGCTGGCCAGCCTGGTGACGCAGCTGGACGAAGTGCAGCCGCGGGGCATTTCCGACACCCCATAGGTCTCATCGGTGACAAAGACGTTCCCACTCCCGTCCACCGCTACGCCCCGGGGCTCGCTGAAGCCGCCACCCAGCGTGGCGATCGTGCAGGCGCCCACATACCCATAACCGTTGTAGACGCAGCCGGGTTGCAACTCCTCCACCGTATTGTTGTAAGTATTGGCGACATAGAGATTTCCGGCCCCGTCCACCGCCAGGCCAAACGGAGCGTTGAAGGCGTTGTAGCCCATTCCCCATTCATTCGCATTGCTGTAGCCGCTCGCCGCCAGGAGCTCCAGGACCTGTCCGGGAGAATCGGCGAAATAGACGTTCCCGCTCGCGTCCACCGCCATGCCAGTGGGCATCAGGAAGGAGGTAGTGCCCACCTGGATCTGCGTACGGTTGCTGCTGTAAACAATCTGCGGCCCCTGTCCCGTGCCGTAGATATATGCCGTTGCAATCACGCTGCCGGAACTCAGCAATTCCACTGCGCCATAGCGCATGCCCGCGTACTTCGGAGAAAACGTGACATTGACGGTGCAGGTGTCACCGGAGCTGTAGGTATAACTGGTTCCATTGGTGTCGCAGGTTCCCGTGCCGGCATCGGTGAAATCGAGGCCAGTGGCGCCCTGGGTGAGCGCGGACGCGGTGATGCCGCTGTCCCCGGCAGTGAAGGTGAAGTTCAGTGTCAGCGGCGCGCTGGTGCTGTCAACCGCAACGGCGCCAGCGAAATACGCGGTCTGAGCGTGGAGTGGAGAAGCTGCCGGGACGGCCAGCAGGAGCGCGGCCAGGGAGAATGCGCCCGGCCTGATTCCGCCCAGCAAGCACCGAGCTGCCCTCGTCCACGCTGCAGCCGCTCGCCGAGGCGCAGGTTCCCTGCTGATGCTGCGGGACGCGCATGAGGAAAGTGCTTGATTCGGGATGCAAGCCAGGGAGCGGAAGACGAACGAAGCGGCCATGGGAGTTCTCCTTAAGAGAAACTCACCACTCATTTGGGGAAAGGAGCGGCGATCAGTGCAAACGATCGACGTCAGCCGCCGCGGGCGAAAATCCCAACCCGAAATTCTGCGCGTCGGGTTTGAGCCGAACGAGTCGGGCCCCGCTCAGAGCGTATCCGAGCTTGAACAGAAAAGTTGGTTTGATGCAAGGGAAGAGCTACGCCTACAGATAACGCTGGCAACGGGAAAAAAGTCAAGAAGAATGTCCGATGCGGGACTTCGAGCTTTGAGAGATGTGGGCGGATGACCGGCAATCAGGGCCCTACTTCTGGCGCGTCGCTACAAACCGCCCGTCGGCGCGGCCTTCGACCTTGACGCGGCCGGTGGCCTGGTCGCCGTCGACCCAACCGGCCAGGGTTGCGGTCACCGTGCCGGGCTCGTCGGGCCAGACTCCGCTGAAGGTCAGCTCGATGTAGCCATCGCGCCAGGTTCCGAACACTTGCTGGTTGGGGCCCAGGGCTCCGGTGTAGAAGCCGCCGACGCTCGTGTCCTGGCGGACCAGTTTGAAGGTGCCGGGAAGTCCGCCGGCGTCGGTGAGGAACCGCACGTCCCAGGTTCCGGCCGCATCGGCCCCATTTTTAGTGGCGTCGGGCGTGGCGTTTTCGATTTTCAGGTTCGCGAACCAGGAATCTTCTTCTGAGTAAGTCCAGAGAGCAACGGGGCCCTCGAGGTCTTCGCCTTTGAGGCCGTCGACGACGAGGCTCGGTTGCCTGGACTGGTTGAGGAAAATCTTTGCCTTCCGGCCATGCACTTCGATGCGCACGTGCGTCCACGCCAGGGGAGTGAGATCGGACCAGGATTCATAGATGAAGGGCCAAGTGCGGCGCAACTTTTCCCAGCCGAAGTGGGGTTCGGAGACATATTGCACGGCATGATTGCGTTTGGCCTGATCTTCGGAGACGGCGTTGCCGGGGCGGATGTAGAAGCACTCGTAGTGCGACGGAACCTGATCGACTCGAAACGCTATGCCGACAAAGCCGGGGCGCCCGCCGCCGGGAGGCTCCTGGGGATTGGTGGCAAGGTCGACGTCGATGGAGCCGTCGCGGAAATTTGTGCCTTTCACGGTGGCATATCCGGCGCTGTCGGGCGTGTCGATGGAGAGGCGGACGGCTTTGCGGCCCTGATATTCGCCGGGTTCGGCTTTAACGCCCTCAAGTGCAAGCGCGGAGGCGTCGGTGAGCGCGAAGGACTGCGATGGAGGAGGCGTATCGGCCGCGAAAGCGAGAGAGCAGAGAAGGACGAGGGAGCCAGAAACGGAAAGGATTCCGGTCGTGGATTTCATGGCGGCAAGGGTATGTCGGCGGGCGCGCGGGAGCAAGGATTTTGCCACCAATGGAGCCGGTGCGGGGATCAGGTGTGCAGCGAGGGCAGACGCTAACGGGCGCGGGTTACCCCGGACGCGGGGCGCTATGCCACGGCTGGGACCGCGACCGAGACGCGTGTGACCGAGATGACGCTGATGTCGTCCAGTTGCCCGAAGGCCTGAGCGGTCGAGGCGATTTCGGCCGCACCCGCGGCGTTGCGCAGCAGTTCGGCGCTGCGTTCGAATCCGAACAGATTATTGTCACCGTCGGTCGCTTCGACGACGCCATCTGAAATCAGGACCAGACGATCGTCTTCGGCGATGATGAAGCGCATGGACGAGAACTCGATCTCGGGCGCAATGCCGAGCGGCAGAGAGCCCTCGAGTTCTACCGGCTCACCATTGAGGTAAGGAGGCAGGTGCCCGGCATTGGCGAGAGTCACCATGCCATCGGCATCGATGCGGAGTGCGAGGCAGGTGGCGTGCGCGTCGCCCCGGCCAAGCAGGCGGCGATTGAGGGCTTCCAGAATCTGACGCGGATCGGTTGTGGATTCGATGGTGCTGCGGGTGGCGCCGACCAGAAGGGCAACCAGCATGCCTGCCTTGAGGCCTTTGCCGGTGACGTCGCCGGCGACGATGAGCAGCGAGCCGTCGGCAGCATGAGGAATGATCTGGAAGAAGTCTCCGCCGACTTCGAGCGCGGGGCGGTATTCGCTTTCGACGATCAGACCGGGTAACTCTGTGCGAGATTCAGGGAGAATAACCTGCTGGACTTCCTGGGCCTGTTTGACGTCGAGAGCGAGGCGGCGCTGATTGCGCACGGAGGTGAGCAGGCGGCGGAAGAGCAGAAGGCCGGAGATGCCGGTGAGCAGCAGGTTGGCGACAGTAATGAGCGAGAGCTGGACTCCGAAAGGAAACCAGATGTTCCGAATGCCGATAACACTAAGCTCGTCGCTGAAATGGCTGATGCCGACAAGGATGACGGCAGGAAGGACGATCCAGCCGTCGAAGCCGTGGAAGCGAATCCCCTGAACGGCAATCCAGAGAAGGATGGCGAGGAGCAGAAAGCGGGCGATGAGCGAAGTGAAATGAAAAGCAGGTATGAGCGGGAAACCCTCGGAGAAGAAGATCGAGACCATCAGGACCAGACTGAGAGCTGCCACGGCTTTGGGCATCCAGGAAGGGCGGTGAAGCCCGAACCAGACCCACCAGACCATGATCCATCCGGTAAAAAGGAGAGGCCGCTCAATGACGGAGGTGGCTGCCAGACTGATGAGGCCCGAGGTGACCTGGGTCAGGGCGCCGAGTGCGACGGTGACGTCAAAGACGGCGGTGAGCACAAAGACTGCGCCCATCCAGCGGTAAACGCGGTCAGAAGGATCGAAGACGATGAGGCTGAAGGCAAAGATAGCCAGCAGACAGTAGAGAATGGCATCGACGGGAAGGACGATATACCCGCGAATCAGTTCGAGCCAGAACAGATGATATTGAGCGTCGATGGTGGCAGCATCGCCAATCATGGGAGCGGAGTGCATGCCGCCAGCCTCGGGGGTGTGGAGCGGCGTGGCGGGATCCATCCAGCAGCGGAAGGCGAGGACCATTGTGGCGGAGTCCTGTGCGGCGTGCGGGACCGGAAACATCATGGGCTGGGTGAAGTAGACGGCGGGCCGGGAGTAAGAAAAATCGCCGAAGCTACCGAGGAGGCGGCCGTTGGCGAAGAGCTGATAGCCGTCGTCGACGTCGGCGGGGCCAGCGACGGCGAGGGATTCGCCGGGCGACGACGCGACTCGCAGGCGCAGGCGGTACCACCCGTAACCGGTAACCCCGGGATGACCTTGGCTGGTCCAGCCTGGAACATAGCCGCCCATGCCGCCAATCGGGTCGAAGGCGCCGGTTTTGGGGGTCAGGTCGACAGAATCCCAGGTGGAATCGTCGAAGTCTGGCTGCGCCCAGAGCGGGGCGTGAGTCGTGGGATCAACGGGCGAGTCGCCGATGCTGAACTTCCACGGTCCGTAGAGGGCGACGACGCTGCGGCCGATGGTGATCTGCTCACCCGCCGGCGCGGGAAGTTGCGCGGCAGAGCGCCTGGTAATCGCTAAAGACCCGCAAAGAAGCAGGAAAAGCAGGAACCGGGAAGCGCGTGGTCGCGTCACAACGGATCTCCTGAGGCTGGCTGCCGTCGGGGATGAGAGCTACTGTATGCATCCCCCGCGCTGCCCGCAACGGCGAAGTTACTGCGGGCGAGCGGAGATGGCTTTTTCGGAACCAAAGGGCATTCTCCTGCGTATGATTGCCCATGAGCGCTGGAACCATCTCGTGGAACCTGGGAATGTTGGGATTCCCGGCGGCACGGCCGGATTCCCGCACCGGAGTCGGTGCTCCGGGACAGTCCCGCGGGCAATATCGAGCGCCAGGAAATGACGAGCGCAAACCAGCGGATCGGTGGCAGCGCGAGCGGGGCGCCGGGCGAGGTGTGGAGCGGGGCGCCGAGCGCATTGGGGAGAGGCCTGTGGAAGCCGAGTGGCAGGTGCTGGTTGAGCGTTGCCTGAAAGGCGACAGCTTTGCCTGGACCGAACTGGTGAAAGCGCATCACAGGCGGGTGTATGGTTTGTGCTTCCGGTTTACGGGGTCGTCAAGCGATGCAGAGGATCTGACCCAGGAAGTTTTCCTCAAGGTGTACGGCAATCTGGCGGCATTCGATCTGGCGCGTGGGACGTTCCAGACCTGGATCACGACGATGACGCGGAATCTGCTGGTGGATCATTTCCGCCGGTCGAGAGCGCTGCGGGTTACCGATTCGATGGACGCCGGATGGGACGGCGACGGAGAAGATATTCCGCTGCTGCAACGGCTGGCCGATAAGGGGCCTACGCAGCACGATCGGGCAGTGCAGAAGGAAATCGAGAAGATGGTGCAGGAGGCGCTGACCAAAATTTCGCCGGAACTGCGGGAGGCGGTCATCCTGCGCGATTTGCAGGATATGGATTACAAGGAAATAGCGCAGGTTTTACGGATACCCGAAGGTACCGTGAAGTCGCGCATCAGCCGGGGGCGGGCGGAACTGGCTCGTTTACTGGAGCGTAATAAAGGACAGGTGGTTTAGGTGGCGGACGAGAGCAAATTCGGACAGGAGCGAGGGCACACCTCTGGCGGCGGACTGCGCTGCGAAGAGTGGGAAGCCCTGCTAACCGATGCGCTGGACGGTCTGCTGCCGGCTGCGCAGACTGCCCGGTTCAATGCGCACAGCGAGACCTGCGCGAACTGCGGCGATCTGCTGGCGCACGCGAAGCAGGGCCAGCAGTGGCTGGTGTATCTGCACGAGGAGCCGGAGATTCCATGGAATCTGGTCGGCAGCATCCTTGAAAAGACGGTAGGCGCGGGGAGCGTTCCGCTGCCGGTGGTGGCAGCTGCGGGCGCCGGAGCGGAGACCGGAGCCGGGGCCATGGTGATGCCGTGGCGGCGGAGCTTCCATGAGACGCGGCTGCTGATGACCGTGGCGATGGCGTTCTTCTCGATCGCGCTCACGCTGAATCTGATTGGGGTCAAGGTTGGCAGCCTGCGCCTGGCGGACCTGAGGCCCTCGCAGCTGGGCAATACGATCTCGCGGCAGTTCTACGGAGCGCGCAGCTCGGTGGTGCGGTACTACGACAACATGCGGTTCTTCTACCAGCTGCAGTCGCGGATGCGCGAGCTGCGCCGCAATGTGGAGACGCAGCCGCAGCAGCAGAACCGGCAGCAGCAGAACCAGCAGCAACAGAATCAGCAGCAGCAACAGAAGAAGAGCGGCAGTGCGATCGCCGCGCCGGAGCGGGGCGATGTGCTGAATGCACAGAAGCAGGCAACCGGCAACAGGCAACAGGCAACAGAAAGTTCGGCGATCGGCGTACGGTGTTCGGAAAAGCAGCAAGCAGCGGTGGTATTGGTGTCGGCAGGAACTGGAAAGACGATTTCCCTGGGTCACAAAAGAACCGGGCTGCGGAAAGTGAAAGTGGAAGGGAGCCTGGTATGAACTGCGTCAATCATCCCGAGGCGGCGGTAACCGCCTTTTGCCAGAATTGCGGGAAGGGGTTGTGCACGCAGTGCTCGCGTGAGGTGCAGGGCAATGTGTTTTGTGAGCCTTGCCTGGCGGCCCGAGTCACCGGTGCACCCTTTGTGCCGGGAGCGTCCGGCGCGTATCCTGCGCCACCCATGGGCGCGCCAAACCCTGGAACCGCGACCATCCTCGGGTTCATTCCCGGCGTCGGGGCGATGTACAACGGTCAGTACATCAAGGCCATCGTTCACGTGCTGGTGTTCGTGGTGCTGATCAGCATCACCGAGCACTACGGGATGTTCGGCATTTTTGTCGGCGCCTGGGTCCTGTATCAGGTTTTTGATGCGCACCAGACGGCGAAAGCGCGGCGCGATGGGCTGCCGCTGCCGGATCCCTTCGGTCTGAACGAACTGGGGAACGCTTTTGGCGGGCATTCGCCGCGGCCTTATACGCCGCCCGTAACGCCTCCAGGAACACCGCCGGGAACGACACCGCCTCCGAGCTTCGGTCCTGGCACACCTCCGGTCCCGCCCGCCGGCGCTCAGGGCCAGCCTTACGCAGACTGGGCCGAGCAGGTTCGCCAGCAGGCGCATCAGTTTGGCCAACAGAGCGCCGAATGGGGCGAACAACTGCGCCAGCGCATCGTGGCTGAGGCGCATCAGACGCCGCCTTTCAATCCTGGCGGACCAGGAACCTGGGGGACGCCGCCTCCGCCTCCTGGATTCGTCCCTGGCGCCGTTCCGCCACCGCCTGGTGCGGGCTTTACGCCGCCACCAGGCTGGGTTCCTCCCGTGCCACAGATGGAACTGGAGCGGGCGCGCAGGGAGCCCATTGGGGCGATCGTGCTCATCCTGCTGGGCATGCTGTTCCTGTTCAACACGCTGGGCTTCTTTAATTTTGGATGGGTGAGCCACGGCTGGCCCCTCATTATTGTGGGCATCGCGGTGTGGCTGCTGGCGCGCAACAGCGGAGGCCGCTTTATGCCCCGAGTGGGACCGCAACCTCCCACGCCCGGACAGCCCGCGCCTCCGCCTCAGCCGGTTAGCTCCGGCAATGCGCCCAGCAATCCCAACGACCCGCAGTCAGGAGGAGCGCGATGAATCAGTACCTGTTTCTGCGGCGGATGCGCGGCCCGATCATCCTGCTCACGTTCGGCATCACGGCGATCCTCGATGAATATTCGGGGATCGGATATGGGAGAAGCTGGCCGCTCTACATCATCGTCTGGGGCCTGCTGAAGCTGGCGGAAAATGCCATTCTGGCCCAGAATCCGCCCGCCGGCTATCCGGGATACCCGGGTTACCCGGCGGCGCCAGGCGCGGCTACGTATACGAGTGGTATGCCGACGGAATATACCGGCACGGTACCGGTAGACGCGTCCGGCTCGACGGCCGTTGTGCCGCCGCAAGGTTCTCCAACGCAGGATGAGGAGGGGAGATAGCCATGGGAACGACACCTCCATCCTGGACATCGCGGGAAGCGCGGTGGCAGGCTAAGCAGGCAGCTCGGGCGCAGCGCGAGCAATGGAAAGCTCAGGCGCGCGCGCAAAAGGAGTATTACAAAACCTACTGGCGCGGCTGGCACCGGCCGTCATTCGTTGGGCCGATCATTCTGCTCACAATCGGCGTGATCGCCCTGATGATGGAAACCGGCAAGCTCGATCCGGTTGAGTTCTGGGGCTGGTACGCGCGCTGGTGGCCGCTGCTGTTGATCGTCATGGGCGGCTTGCTTTTGGCTGAACATTTTCTTGACTGGAATCGTCCGTGGGGCGGGCGCCGCTCGATGGGGGGCATCGTCTGGCTGGTGATCCTGATGATCGGCCTTGGCTGGATCTCACGTGAAGGCCATCTGATGGGTCCTTTCAGCTGGGAGTTCTCCGGCGACAACAATGACAATTTCTGGAACTGGATGGGCGCCGAACACGATAACGACATACAGATCGACCAGGCGCTGACCGCGGCAAAACCCTCCATCACCATCAACGATCCGCAGGGCGACGTCACCATTACGGCATCTTCCGATAACCAGATGCACCTGCGCGCGCACCAGATGGTGCACCGCGATTCGGAGTCAGAAGCCCAGAAGATCTTTGCGCAGCTGAAGCCGAGCGTCGACACTTCCAAAGGCGGAGCCGTGATCTCTGTGCCGCAAAAACAGGGCGCGCGGGTTGACCTTACGCTTGAGATCCCGGCTGCTTCCTTCGCCACCATCACTGCCGGACACGGCGACGTAACCGCCGACGGGCTGAATGGCGGAGTTCAGGTGACCGATAATCACGGCGAGGTGAAGCTGGAAGATATTGGCGGCGACGCCCAGGGGCACATCGACCACGGCGATTTTTCCGCGCACAACGTGCAGGGCCGGGTGCTGGTCGATGGACACGGGGATGACGTGACCCTCTCGCAGATCCAGGGAGCGGCCACCATCAACGGGGACTTCTTCGGCGACATCCACCTCGAGCAGATGGGCTCCGATGTCCACTACCACTCCAGCCAGACGTCGCTCGAGATCCCCCGGCTCCAGGGCGCGCTCACACTCGACAAAAGCGACCTGAGCATCAGCCAGGCATCGGGCCCCATCCGCATCATCGCCCGGTCCAAGGACGTCGACCTCACGCAGATCGCCGGCGACGCCCACATTGAAGATTCCGACGGGGACGTCAACATCGTCGCCGTCAATCCCCTGGGCGATATCCAGATCACCGATCACACCGGTAACGTGATCGTCACCATGCCGGAAGCGGCGAGCTTCAGCGTCAGTGGCAGTACCAGCAGCGATGAAGCTGTGCGCACCGACTTCCCGCTCAAGATGTCCACGGACGGCGGCCGCCAGACCCTCGAGGGTTCGGTGGGCCACGGCGGCGTGCAACTCCAGCTCGAAACCGATCACGGCAATCTTGAGCTTCGCAAGGGCGATAACACCAGCCTGGCGGCTACGCCTCCGGCTCCGCCATCTCCACCCGGAAGCTCCGCGAAACACTTCAAAGCGCAACCCGGCGCGAAGGCACAGGAAGAAGAGCAATGAGGCTCGGTCTGGCCTAACAGCTTCAAAGGCAACGACGCCGCCTTCGGGAGGGCGTTTTCATGCGCCCCATATCTATCGGGACTGCTGGAGGCGCTGAAGCGGCCGTACGCTAACGGGGTTGCGTTTCTGGATCTGCCATAGGTCGTATTGAGCCGCCTTGCCATTGAGGACGCGAGAGAGGGTCACGCGGCCAACGCCGAGGTGTTCGGCAGTCGCGAAACAGGCTAGCCCACTTTTTCGGCCGGTCCACGGCGAGAGAAAAGTGGCCGAACCAGGTCTTCGATGCGGCTCAGGACCTCGTTCAGGGTCATGCTCGTGGAATCGATGATGACGGCATCGGGGGCCGGCTGCAGCGGTGAGTTGGCGCGGTTGCGATCGCGCTCATCGCGCTCGCGCAACTCACGAAATACCAGCGAGGGCTCGCCGGACGAGGCAGCGATCACGCCATTAGCGGAATTCTGCTCATAGCGCCGCTGCCCGCGCGCCTCCGGCGAAGCATCGAGAAAGACCTTCACATCGGCGTCGGGAAAAACCACAGTGCCGATGTCGCGTCCCTCCATCACAACGCCGCCGCGACGGCCGAGGTCACGCTGCAGGTCGACCATCCAGGCGCGAATTGCCGGATGGACACTCACACGCGATGCCCCCTGGGTTACATCCGAATCCCGAATGCGTTCGGTGACGTCCTGGCCATCGAGATAAACGCGGTTTCCGAAACGATCTGGTTCGAGCGCAATGGTGGTGTCGCGTGCCAGGCGCTCGAGTGCGCAGGAATCGTCGAAGTCCTGGTCGCACATGATGGCCTTCAGCGCGAATGCGCGATACATGGCGCCGGTTTCGAGGTTCAGCAAGCCGAAATGCTGCGCGAGGTGGCGCGCGACCGTGCTTTTGCCTGCACCGGCCGGACCGTCGATGGCGATGATAGGACCGCGCGTCATTCGGGGTTTTCTTCCTGACTACGATTCTTGCGCGGATTTTGCTTTCCGCGAGTGAATTTGCGGAATTTGTTTCCGGTTTTTGCAGGCCGGAAAGGACGTGACTGTGGTCTCTCCGCACGGCCCTCGCCACCCGGTCGGGCAGAAAACGGTTTCCTCGGCCGCGACGGACCGGACGGCCTGGCCCGCCACTTTCCGGACGCCGGTTTTCCGGTTCCCGAAAAGCGCGGCTTCTCCCCGAACCTGCTTTTGCTTTGGCCGAGGCCGGCGCTCGATGGCCTTTTGCCACGAAAGTTCTCATCACGGCCGGCCGTGCTGTCCGCCGGGCCCTTTTTCCACGGTGGACCAGCAGCCGGTCTCCGATTTCCGCGCTGGAAGCTGGCGCCGGACGAGCGTTTGCCGCGAAAATCGCCTTCACGTCCTGGCCGGCGCTGAGGCGGACGCTCCTTCCACGCCCCTGCAGCTGGTCTACGATCACCAGCACCCCAGCGGCCTGGGGCACGCGCATCCCGCCTGACTTTCGATTCCGGAGGAGTTTCACGCCTCCCTCCTTCGCGCGTCTCCGGGAACCGCTTCTCGCTGGCTCGCTTCTCTCCGGCTCGCTTTTCTCCGGAAAATCCCGGCTTGCCGGGAGGGCGCCGTTGCCAGGGTTTAGAGCGCTCATCACGCGCGGGTCGACCGCCCGGACGGCTCGTCTTCGAACGGAAATCTCCTGCGGTAGCCGCTGGCCGCTTATCCCTCCGCCCGCGCTCGTCACGCGCAGGTTGACGCCGATCAGGCACGACCGGCTTCTTGCGCCATGGAACGCCAGGTTTTTCGAGCGCAGCGTTCTCCGCCTGAGCCGACGCATCGAGCGCCGGCAGCACCCACCGTGTCGGACGCGGCGCCTTGCGCCAGGGCTGGCGGAGACTGGGAGCGGAGCCTTCAGCCCGAGCAGGCCTTTGCTCCTCTCCGAGCACCGGAGCCACCTCCGGAAGCGAACCCTCCACGAACAGCAGCGTCTGCGACGCCACCGACATCGTCCCGAGCTGGCGCGTCGCCATCATGCCGTGCAGCACCTCGCGAATCCGCGAGCGCGCAGTCAGAGGCGAAAGAAAGATCTCCGCCTCTTCCGCAGTGGCCGCAACAGCCGAGCGCAGATAGATGGAGATCAGCGCCGAGAGGGCCGTCGCCTGTGCCGTATTTGCCCCGGTCGAGAGCTGCGCAGGATAACGGTTCTTCAGGAGAACCCAGCGCGCCGGCTCGCCCTGCCGGTAAACGGGCATGGCGCGGACATCGGTCCACAAGGCAATCAGCGCACGCAGGACCGCGGCTTCAGTGAGCTCGCGCCCCATTACTTCCTGGAGTTCGCCGGCTGTCGTTTCGCCCTGCCGGTCCAGGGCTTCCCAGGTGCGAGCAATCAGCGGCGAGGTCCGCCCACCCGGCGGCTGTTTCCACTGCCGATCGCCGCGTACCGCCGCCACCCACGGCAGCACTTCCGGGGTGACGAGGAAATCCGGCTGGTCGGTGAGCCCACCCAGGAGGTTCAACGGAACCGCGCGGCCCTCTGCAACCAGCCGCTCTGCAAGTTCGCTCGCGCTCAGAACGGCCGCGGGCGGCGGCACAACGCTCGCAGCTCCAAGACACGCTTCCACCAGGGATGGAGCGGGCGCAGGAAGCTGTGCGTGGCGCGGAAGAAACAGGATGAGCCCAAGATCATCGAGCCAGCGCCGAGCGTCGTCCAGCGTCAGCAGGCGCGATGCCGGGTCCTTTGCGGCAGTCTGATGCCACAGCGCGGCACGCGCGGTTTGGAGTTGCTGCTGATTCAAGAATGGCCCGTTTGAACTGTTTGAGGCGATGAACCAAGGTTAAATGCGCTGGAACGCGCGCTGAATATCTCTCCATGAATATCGTAATGCAATGGGACGCCCGTGCGGACAACTGGTAGGATGCTCGGTGCGGGCCAGCGCGCCCAGCAGCCATTCCATCCGCGCCGGGTCGAGCGGCATGTTCACCTTGATCGCCGCATGGCAGGCAATGGACGCCGCGATCCGGGTTCGAGCGGTCTCGAGGTTGTCTGACTGCGCCGCGGCGCCTGGCTGCTCCAGCACCTCGAGGATCATCCGCTCCAGTTCGGCACCCGAGAGGCCCGCGGGCGCGGCCTTGATGGCGATGGTGTGCGGTCCAAAAGGCTCCGCCTCGCAGCCGTTGCGCTCCAGTTCCTGGGCGAGCGACGCGAAGAGCACCATCTGCTGGGGGAGCAGATCGATGAGCATCGGCATCAGCAGCCGCTGCCGTTCCACGCGCTCGGTTTGCCGCTCGCGCAGGATCTTCTCAAACAGCACTCGCTCGTGGGCAACGTGCTGGTCGATGATCCAGAGGCCCTCATCGTTGGTCGCGAGAATGAACGACTCACGAAGCTGCCCGAGCGGCTTAAGCGAAGCCAGCGAATGCAGACTGGCCGGAACCTCGCCGTTCTCAGGGAATGCCGGCTCGGAGCAGGCGTGGTTGTTTGCGGTTGAGGGGATGGGTGGTTCGCTCGCCTGAGAGCCAGATGCGGCGGCGGACAGAGCGGAGAACGGGAGATGGACCTCCTCGGGTCTGGCCTGAGGCGGCGCGAGGCTGAAATCTGCACCGCCGCTGTGTGCAGGTGGACCATCTGAGGTGGGCACGCCGGAAACCGGCGCGCCATCTTCGGGTTCGATTTCCGGTTCAATCTCAGGAACCAGCGACGACGATGCGCGCGGGCTGGCCGTGAGCGCATCCACAAAGCTGGCCGCAGGTCTGGCTCTCATGAGCGTCAAGCGGATGCTCTCGCGTACGAAGTCGTGCACGAGTGACTGCTGGCGGAATCGGACTTCGGTCTTGGCCGGGTGCACGTTGACATCCACTTCGTGCGCCGGCATTTCGAGAAAAAGCAGGACGACTGGGAACGATGTGGGCGGAATGATGTTCCGGTACGCTTCGATGATCGCGTGCAGGATGAGGCGATCGCGGATGAGGCGCTGGTTCACAAAGATGTAGATGGAATTGCGATTGAGCTTTTGCAGCGCAGGCCGCGAAACAAAGCCCGAAATGCGCAGAAAGCCGGGATCGGGCGGCCGATAATCGGCGTCGCGACGCCACGGTGGCGGCTCGGGAATACCCGAGTGATCGAACCGCCGCTCGGCCGCCATGGGCAGCAGCTGATCGAGCGTGTCATGCCCGAAAATCTGGTAAATCCGCTCTGCGGCTTCCTTCACCGGCGGCGCCGTGAGCAGGGCATGGGTAGCCGAGTGCAGTTCAAAGTGAATCTCAGGATGCGCCAACGCATAATGTGTAACCAGCGCGGTTACATGAGACAGCTCCGTCGTCTCCGCGCGCAGAAATTTCCGCCTTGCAGGTGTGTTGTAGAAGAGGTCACGCACGGCAATCGTGGTTCCTTCGGGGCCTCCGGCATCGGCGACCTCCAGAATCCTGCCTCCGGCAATCTCCAGGCGCGTTCCTGTCGCCTCGTCTGCGGGCCGGGTGGTCAGCTCCAGCCGCGCAATCGATGCGATCGACGGCAGAGCTTCTCCACGAAAACCCAGCGTCGCGATCGACAGCAGGTCGTCAGAGGAGCGAATCTTGGAGGTCGCGTGCCGCTCGAAGGCAAGCAGTGCGTCGTCGCGCGACATGCCACAGCCGTCGTCGGTGATGCGGATCAGCCGCCGGCCTCCAGCCTCGATTTCGACTTTGATTCGCGTCGCCCCCGCGTCGAGCGCGTTCTCCAGCAGTTCCTTCACCACAGAGGCAGGCCGATCCACGACCTCGCCGGCAGCAATCTGGTTAGCGACCTGGTCAGAAAGAACGCGGATGCGACCCATGTTGAGTCAAGGATATGCGGTGGCGGGGTGTGGAGAACTGGCCCAGTATTGGACGCGGTTGTCGAGTGGCAGGACAATTGCGCGCCCGCGGCTCAAGAGTCACACCCTGCCGCCGAAGTTCGGAGTAAGGCGGCAGCTATGGAAGTGGATCGGGTTTCGCAAATGGGAGGAGTGGGGCAGGAGCAAACCCCGTCGTGGACCCGCGCCAGGATGCGCCGCCGGAAGTTTTCCGAGGATGCGGAGCTCGAAGAGACTGATATGCAGGAAGCGGAAACAGAGCCATCAACCGAACCCGGCGGCGACAACTCCCGCACGCTCGATTTAATGGCCTGAGCTACAGGGCTCCGAGAATGGCATCCGCTATCTTTGCCGCCTCCACTGCCGGACGAACCTCATGTACCCGGACGATGCTCGCGCCTGCCAGAATTGCCGCCGTCGTCGCTGCCAGCGTGCCGTTCTCTCGCGCTTTCACTCCGACGTCGGCGGCTCCAGCCCCGAGCGTGCTGCCCAGAAATGATTTGCGGGAAACGCCGGCCAGCAAAGGCTGTCCGAGCGCCAGCAGTTCGTCGAGGTGGGCAAGCAGCGGATAGTTATTTTCGTACGCCTTGCCGAACCCGAAGCCGGGATCGAGAACCACGGAGCTGTGGTCGATCCCGGCCGCACGGGCCATCTCGAGCGACCGCGCCAGGCCCGACTTCACCAGTGGAACAACGTCTTCCTGAGCAAGGCGTGGCTGGGTGCGCCACTCATTCGGTCGCCCGCGCGTGTGCATCACCACGACTCCGCATCCCAACTGTGCGCATGCTGCCGGCATCGCCGCGTCCCAGCCGAATCCTGAAACGTCGTTCACAATCTGCGCCCCTGCGCGCACCGCCGATCGCGCTGTCTCCGCCTTATACGTATCAATCGACAGCACAGATTCAGGGCGCTCCCGCAGGATGCCTTCGATTACGGGCAGCACGCGATCCTGTTCCTGCTGAGCGGTGATGGGGCGGGTTGTCCCCGGCCGCGTCGACTCGCCGCCAATATCGATCAGATCCGCTCCCTCATCCAGCATCCGCAGCGCCCGCGGCACCGCCACGCGGGGATCGAGAAACTCGCCACCGTCGGAAAACGAATCGGGCGTGACGTTGAGAACGCCCATCACCAGCGTGCGCTCGCCGAGTGCCAGGGTGCGCGAGCCCAGCCGCCAGGTGAATGGTGTGCGCCGGGTGAAAGCCATACAGGAAACGATGCTACACTCCAGGAAATTGCCCTCCCTGCGCAAAATCTGCTTCGTTCGTTCGGCGGTGCTGCTGGCGTCGCTGCTCGGCGCGATCCCTCTGTTCGCCGGCGCAGCCACGCACCACAAAGCCGCCGGGGCCGTCCACAAATCCGTTCCTCTCGACACGACCATCCGTCAGATCCTTTCTGACCCCGCCGTTTCACGCGCGCACTGGGGCATCTCCGTCGTCACGCTCGCGGGCAGACCGGTCTACGCGCTCAACGATGCGCAGTTCTTTCAACCTGCCTCGAACGCCAAGCTCTTCACCACCGCCGCGGCGCTGGCGCTTGTCCCATCGAGCGCAACCTGGACGACCAACGTGGTCACATCAGGCTCGATCGACAGTGGCGTCCTCGCCGGCGACGTGCGCATTCTCGGAGCCGGCGACCCCACCATGTCCGGCCGCACGTATCCATGGGATGGGCGCACGGAGCGCCCCAACCCTCCACTGGCCGCGCTGGAAAACCTCGCCGACCAGATCGTAGCGAGCGGCGTCAAGACCATCACGGGCGATGTCATCGGCGACGATTCGTGGTTCGTCTTTGAACGCTATGGAGGCAGCTGGGCCTGGGACGATCTGCAATGGGATTATGGTGCGCCGGTCTCCGCACTAACGGTCAACGACAATGTGATTTACCTGAACGTGACAGCCGGTCCTGCTGCGCCCACCAATGCCTTGCCGCCGGCCGGCAGCGAAGGCGATACCGCGCAGGCTGCCACGGTAGTCGCGTGGAACCCCGACGTCCCCTACTACAAGCTGGAAAACTCGCTCACGCTTGCCGGGCCGGGTGTGGCTACGCATTCCGGCATCGATCGCGCTCCGGGCAGTCTCGATATCCGCCTGTTCGGCTCCATTACCGCGAACGGCATGCATGAAGGACTGGCCGTGGAAGATCCCGCGCAGTTCGCCGCCACCGCTCTGCGCCAGATGCTTCTTGCTCGTGGAGTGAATGTGGCGGGCGGCGCAAAGGCCTGGCATCGCCTGCCCACCGACACTGAGGATTACCGAGCCGAGGTCAGTCAGGTCGTCGTTTTGCGCCCCCTCGATCTCACCACCATCGCGCCACCGGTCGCTGGACTCAAAGTTCTCGCCACCCACGTATCGCCGCCGCTCGCCGAAGACGTGACCATCACGAACAAAGTCAGCCAGAATCTGCACGCCGAGCTAATGCAACGTCTCCTGGGCCGCCTCGAAGGCCAGGACGGCTCCATCGCCCAGGGAGCGCGCGTCGTCCGCCAGTTCCTCATCAATGCCGGCGTCGATCCCGGCGACTTCCTCTTCTACGACGGCTCAGGACTTTCCGCCGACGACCTGATCACTCCGCGCGCGGCCACGACGCTGCTGGCTTATGCCGCGCGCCAGCCCTGGGGCGAGATCTACAAATCCAGCTTGCCCATCGGCGGTGTCGATGGCTCGCTCTCCGGCCGCTTCGCTGGAGCCATGAAAGGCAAAGTCTTCGCCAAAACCGGCACACTGTCTGAAGTGAACGCACTGAGCGGCTACCTGACCGCCGCCAGCGGGAGGACGCTGGTCTTCTCCGTGATCTGCAACGATCGCCAGCCTGCCGGGGATGCCGCGCGCGAGGCGCTGGACAGGATTGTGACCGCCATCGCCGCGGCAAACTGACAGCGACATACGATGGAACCTCGATGACCAGACGCCGCCAGCCTCGCATCCTCAAATGCACCTGGATTCACGTCCTCGCCAGTCTTTCGGCCATCGCCGTCATCGCCTGCGGTCCTTCCGTTGGACCCTCCAAACCCCTCAGCCAGCTCACGGCGCAGGAGAAGCGCGGCCGAGTCGTTTATCAGCAGTACTGCGCCAGCTGCCACTATGCGAATCAGACCGGCGATCTGCACGGTCCGAGCCTCTTCGCTATGTACCGCAAGAAATATTTGCCCAGCGGCGCTCCGGCCAATGATGAGCGGGTTACGCCCGTCATCCTGCGAGGCCACAACACGATGCCTGGCTTTCGCAACGACCTCAGCGATCAGCAGCTCGCCGACCTGCTCGCTTACCTGCACACGTTATGAGTGATGAATCGAAGCCGGGACTGCTGCCCGGCATGGCCGCCATTGCTGCGTGGATGTTCCTGCTGAGTCTTCTGGGTCTGGTTGGCGTTACTCTGCACCGCCTGCCGCTGATTGTCGTAGTGTTGTGCGCAGCGTTTGCCGCCGCGGGTCAGGGCATGCTGCGTCTGCGTCGATGGGGATGGGCGCTGACCCTTGCTGCGGTGTTCCTCTCCGCGATGTACGGCATGTGGGTACTGGTCAGGTTCCACCAGTTCCCTGAGGTCATTATGGTTGCGCTGAACCTTGTCTTCTTCCTCTATCTGGTGCGGCCCGAAGTGCGCGAGCGCCTGCGCTAGCCCTGGCAGAGCGGTGCCGGACGGAGCGACGCCACGGCGGCCACCGCCGAGCCCCGAATTTGCCTCGAGACAATGCAATCGCGGCCCGCGGCTTTCGCCGCATAGAGAGCATCGTCAGCGGCTCGCAGCAAATCCGCCGGAACGACTTCCCGCGCATCGTAACTGACAACCACGCCAATGCTGGCGGTCACAGGTTTTGCGTCTGGCAACATCGCCGGCGTCTCGATAGCGGAAATGGCGCGTCGCACCCTCTCGCCGATCTGGACGGCCGATTCGAGCGAAACCGCGGGCAGGATTGCGACAAATTCCTCGCCTCCGTAACGCGCCACCGTGTCCACTTCGACCCGTACGTTGAACTGCAAAGCATGCGCGATGCGCTGCAGGCAATGGTCGCCGGCGGCATGGCCAAACGCGTCGTTGAAGTCTTTGAAGTGATCCACATCGATCATCATCAGACCCAGTGGCTCTGTACTGAGCTGAGCACTGCTCCATGCCCGCGGCAGCATCTCGTCAAAGTAGCGCCGGTTGGGCAATCCGGTTAGCGCGTCGGTGTAAGACAGCTGCGTGAGCTGGCGGTTCGCCCATGCCAATTGCTGTTCGTGCAGGCGTTCGCGCACGCTCAGCAGGAAGGCGCGGCGGTACTGGATTTCATTGCGCCACCGGAAAATCAGCGAGAGGGCCGCGAACAAGCTCATGTTCATCGCGACCTGAGCGCCTTCCAGAATGGGAGATGGCCCGAAGGCGCCGCAGAGGAAAGCGTTATAGACGATCAGGGTACAGATGGTGACAAGGATGGCGTGCCTTACGCGGAGCGGCATGATCAGGTTGTTGAAGAAGATACCCATGCCGATGCCGGTGAAATAGCGGTCCGCCGTTTGTCCTGAGCTGTGCTGGGAAAGCAGGCAATCGCAAGCGATCGCAGCGACCAGAGGAATGATCGCGCTGGCGGCCTGAGCCCAAACCGGCAGGTTGTGTCGGAGCGACCAGGCGCCCAAAAGCAAAAGCGGTGTGGCGACACCCAGGCGGAATTCGAGGCCACGCACCAGCTGGGCATGCGAAATCTGCGCATCGGGCAGCAGCACAAAAAGGCCCATCCCCGCCACAAAAAGCAGGATGAACGCGATCTGGGCCGATCGCGCTTCGGATGTATCGCATTCGAACCGCTGTTCCAGGCGCGGAGCAAACCGCATGCGATACCAGGGCTGCGCAAGCGCGGCTTTGATCTCTTCGCCGGATTCCAGCGGAAGACTCCCAGGTTCTCGCGCCATAGGCAAGCCGTTCGCCAGTGATCTCCTTATCGGCGAACGGGAACGCTCTATGAGCGATCAGACCCTTTCCGGGACAGACCGAAGCGCGCCCCCCTCAGGAACCGAACGCGAACCGCACCTCTGTCAGCTGCTCGGAAACCTCCCAAAGCCGTGCGGCCAGCACTTCGTCATACGCCTGCGCTTCCGCGCGAACTTCCACCGGATACCCCTTCATCTCGCGAAAGCCATCCGGCCCGTAGAAGCGCCCGCCCTGGATTTCCCCCGACGTCGCGGCATACAGAGTCGGCAGCGCACCCTGCGCGTCGGACTGAGCGATGAGGCGGATGACGAGCGGCGCGATGATTGCCTGTGGACCACCGGCAGAACCGGGTCCGGCCTTGAAGAGGTTCGTGTTGGAAACGCCAGGATGAGCCACAACGCTCATCGCGGCCGAGCGGGCGCCGGTCAGCCGGCGATGGAGCTCGAATCCGAAAAGAAGATTGGCGAGCTTGGTGCGTCGATAAGCGGGCCAGGGTTTGTAACCTTGCTCCCACTGGAGATTGTCGAAGTCCATGGTGGCGCCGCGATGCGCCATCGAGCTCACGGTGACGATGCGCGGAACGACCTTCGACCGCAGTAACGGCGGCAGCAACAATCCGGTCAGCGCGAAGTGGCCGAAGTGATTTGTTGCTAGTTGCAGTTCGAATCCGTCCGGCGAGACCTGACGCTTCGGCAGCGCCATCACCCCGGCATTGTTCACCAGCAGATCGAGATTGCGTCCCGTGCTCAGGAAAGCCTCGGCCGCAGCGCGCACTGAGTCGAGACGGGCAAGATCCAGCGCCGCTGTCTCCACCTGCGCTCCGGGAACATCCGCCAGGATTCGAGTGCGTGCCGATTCAGCTTTCCCGGAATCGCGGCAGGCGAGGATCACCGCGGCGCCGGCGCGAGCCAGCTCCAGCGCCGTGTGGTAGCCAATGCCGCTGTTGGCGCCCGTGATGTAGGCGAGCTTGCCGTTCTGCGGTGGTATGGCAGCAGTCGTCCAGCGAGCCATGCGTCTTCCCTTCTGCCGCTACGCGCTCTGATCGTGCGCTTCGCCGAGGGTCACGCGCGCGGTCATCTTTCGCCGTCCCCGGAAGTATGTGATAGTCAGCGTGTCGCCGGGCTGGTGGCTGTTCATAATCTCGGAAATATCCTGCGAGTTGGTGATCTCCTGCCCGTCGATGGCGACGATCAAATCGCCTCCGGTGGAGATCTGGATGTTGCCGAGGTAGGCCACCTGATTGCCGCCGCGCAAACCGGCGCGATCCGCAGCACCGCCCGGCACCGTGCTCTCGATCAGCACGCCATACTGCGCAGGGAGCCCCATCTGCTCGGCCAGGTCCGGCCCGATGGGCAGCGTGCGAATGCCCAGAGACGGCCGCCGCGCATGCCCGTATTTCTGAATGTCGGCGAGGACAGCCTTCGCTGTATCGATGGGAATCGCAAATCCGATGCCCGCGTTCTGCTCCGCGCCATTCTGGGCAATCATCGAGTTGATGCCGATCACCTCACCCTGCGAGTTCAGCAGCGGTCCGCCGGAGTTTCCCGGATTGATCGCCGCATCGGTCTGAATCGCGTTCTCGATGGGCGCGCCGCCTTCCGGGCTCCTGACCGATCGAATCGCGCTGATAATGCCGGACGTCATGGTGCCGGAAAGCCCAAACGGATTCCCGATGGCGTACACCTGCTGCCCCACCTGCAGATCGCGCGAGCTGGCCAGAACCGCAGGCACCAGATTCGGCGCATTGATCTGCAGCAGCGCCAGATCGTGCAGCTGGTCTACACCGATCCGCTGCGCCTGATAGCGGTGCTTGTCGTGTGTTTGCACTTCGATGTTCCGCGCATTGGCTACGACGTGGTAGTTGGTCAGGATGTGTCCCTGCTTGTCGAGGATGAATCCTGATCCCTGATCGGTCTGCGGCACCAGACCCATGAAGAAGTCGAGGGTCACCGTGCCCGCCGTGATATTCACCACCGAAGGCACCACCCGCTTGTACACCGAGATGTTGTTCATCTCCGTGTTCGTGTACTCCGGCGCGGCGTGGGCTTCGGTCAACGTCAGCGTGGACCCGCCGTGGCCGGGGATGCCGGCTCCGGTCAGGCTGACGTGGGTGACGAGGTAGCAGAATCCTCCAACGAGGATCAGAACCAGAAGAAGTCTTCGGAAGGTCATGGGTTTTCGCTGAATGTTTCGGTTTCGACCGGATGTCTGGCCGTCAGTGGGATGCGCTCGCCGCGCGAGTTCTTCGCGCAAAGGGGAGCCCTCTCCTCATTGTATCGACATACGCTTAAACCCCGGCCGCGGTTCGGAGTTCCGCGGCAATTCGCTCTGCCTGACGGCGCGTGGCGGCCACCGGTCCTGCGTTATCAATCACGTAATCGCTTTGTGGAATCTTCTCGGCATCCGGCAGCTGCACTGCCAGCCGCAACCGCGCGTCTTGCTCCGCCAGGTTGCGCTTCTCCGGACCAGCGTCGGCCCCGGCAACCCGCGCCAGAAAGCGCTCGAGCTTCAGTTCATCGGGCGCTGTCACCAGCACCACGCGATCGAAGCGCTTTCGCCAGCCCGGCACCGTCCCCCACTTTTCCGCCTCAAACACAAGTGCGGACTCCACCACGACGACCGCCAGCGGATCGCGCGCAAAAATCTTGTTCGTCTGGCGCTCCTGTTCGGCAATTACCGGGGGATGGACGATGCGGTTCAGTTCATCGAGCCGGCCCTCGCCGAACGCCAGTCCGGCGAGCTGCGCGCGATCGAGCGACCCGTCGCTGCGGACAACCTCCGGCCCAAAATGCTCCACAATCCGCCGGAATACCTCCTGCCCCGGCTGCATCATGTCGCGCGCGATGGCGTCGGCCTCGAGCACGTGGAACCCCTGCTCGCGAAAGATCGCAGCTACCGTGGTCTTGCCGCTGCCGAGGCCCCCTGTCAGTCCCACGCGCAGCATGCGTCTCCAATCGCGACACCGGCAACGATCACGTCAATTTCTCCGATGTGATTGTAAAGGCGCAGCACACCTGCGAACGGAACCTGGCGGCGAAGCGTATCCATACGTGCCGCGCGCTGTCGTGACTTCAACGGCGCTCGAGAAGGGGGTGAATGAAAACCCAGGCAATCGCGAGAGCAACGACCATGGCCATCCCGATGAAAACCAGGATCATTCCCCACGACGGTCCCTCATGTTTTCGCTCCGGGGTTGTCTGGGATTCCGGGTTTTTCTGAACCTCGGTCACCACCGTAGTGTACGTCTGGCGATTACCGCAGGGGTTCGGGGCCACAAAAAAGGATGCAGCAGTGAAATCGGGGGCCTGAATAGCCGCTATAGCAACACATAATCCCTGGTTTGGTGTCTAACGGGATTAGAAGGTGACGAACACGAAGCTGGAGTTCAATCGGACGGCGCTCCGGAATTCGATCGGGGCAAGGCAAAGGCAAGGAGAAGACCATGGCGAGCGACAGCAGAATCGAGAAATTCCCGGTGAGCGAACTCGCAGGTCTGCGCACCGAACTCCTGCAGTCGGGAAGAGATTCCTGGCAGGCGGCTGAATTCGTCACCACCTTCCTCTCGGGCCGCGGTTATGGGGCGGATCCAGCCATGGTCCGCGAGGCTGTGCTGCGTCTCGAGACCGGCGCCTGTAATGTCGAATGCATGCAGCGCGAACTCGAAGGCGTCGCACGGGTGATGTAAATTCCTCGTAAAAAATCGTTTTACCGAAGCGATTTGCAGCAGATGAATCCGCGGTTTCCCTGAATCCTTTTAGCCCGTTGCTTCGTCGAAACCTGTAGAGGATGGTTGCAGGGGTCGCGTCCCTCCGGCTTGTTGTCTCTGCCGGCTCCGGGGCGCGATCCATGTGGCGGAACCCCGTAGTTTTCCGCAGGCGCGCCCGCGCCAAATTACAGTACCCGGAACCTCTGCGGCAATCGGTCGCTCGCGCGGCTGGTGCGTTCGCCGTCGTTCGTCCACAAGCGGGACTGAAGAAGCAGCGCGGCGGCGTAACCGCAGAGTCTTCTGCAGAGGAGTTTGATTTCATGCGTTTTATTTCAATGAAAGACCTGTCGCTCGGTCTGGCGATTGTTTCGGTGTCCCTGGCGGCTTCCGCGCAGCTCTGGTCGGCGTCAACGCTAAGCTCGATCGCACTCTCGATTCGAAGAGCGCCGCCGCGGGTCAGGTCGTTACGGCACGTCTCGATGGAACCATCACCACCGACGGCACGAAACTGCCGAAGGGCACCGAGCTGATGGGCACAGTGGCCGAAATCAAAAATGCCGACGGCAGCCCGGTGAGCCTCAGCCTCGTGTTCACCTCGGTGAAGCTCAAAGACGGTAAGGAAATTCCGGTGAAGGCGACGGTCATCGCAGCCTATCCCGTGCTCGATACCGTGGCAACAACCTGGGTGACGTTGCTGTCCAGCCGGCACCGGCCCAGGTTCCTGCCGACGGCGCTTTTCAGCAAGAGGCCGGAGTGCTGGCTCACGTGACCCTCACCAGCGCTGTCAAGGATCAGGATTCGGCGACCTTCTCCAGCGATAACGGCAACTTCAAACTGCAGGCGGGAACCAACCTGCAGGTTGGAGTCGCCCCGGCCAGCGTTGCCGTCTCAACCAGCGCTGCCGAATAGCAGCAATTCGTACCATCCTCATGCTAAAAGGCCGTCCCTGGGGACGGCCTTCTTCCGTCTATGAGTCCGCGCCCGGCGGCGAAGCCGCTCACACCTGCATCACTTCCGCTTCTTTCTTCTTCGCCATCTCGTCCATCTTTTTGATCTCCTCATCGGTCAGCTTCTGAATTTCCTCGAGCGACCGCTTCTCCTCGTCTTCCGAAATCTTCTTGTCCTTCGCGGCTTTCTTGATCAGATCATTGCCATCGCGCCGGATATTGCGCACTGCCGTTCGATGATCCTCGAGGACCCGGTGCAGATGCTTCACCACCTCGCGCCGCCGCTCCTCGGTCATAGGGGGGACGGGCACGCGAACGATTTTGCCATCGTTGTTGGGGTTGAATCCCAGGTCCGACGTCCTCAGCGACTTCTCGATCTCCACGATCAGGCTCACATCCCACGGCTGGATCACGATCAGGTTGGCGTCCGGCGTCGTGATCTGTCCTACCTGATTCAGCGGGGTGGGCGTGCCATAGTAGTCCACTTTCACCTGATCGAGCATGTGGATCGAAGCTCGGCCGGTGCGAATCGAGCCCAGGTTAGTCTGGAAATCGAGCACAGCTTTGTCCATGCGCGAGCGCAGCTGCGCCGCGTCAGCTTTCAATGCGGGAATACCCGCCATCACCGAAGGTGCCATGGTCGTGATCCTTACCAAAACAGGTTCAAAACAGGTATTGTACGCGTGCCACTCGGTTCCATCCGATCCCGCACGCCGGCGGCGTCACGGCTGCTGCTCGCCTGCCCGGAATCGGACGTGCTCGAGAAAGGGGTTCTGATGAACGCTGCCATTGTGGAGTCGTACGAAAAGCCGCCACGCTATGGGACGTTCCCCGATCCGGTTGCCGGGGACGGCGAGGTGACGGTGAAGGTGACAGCCGCGGGGCTGCACCCAATTGTGAGGGCGCTGGCCAAAGGCGCGCATTACGGGAGCTCCGGAAAGCTGCCGTTCATTCCGGGCGTGGATGGCGTGGGAACACTGGATGATGGGTCGCGTGTGCTGTTTGGCGGAGCGCGGCCTCCATATGGCACGTTCGCTGAGCTCGCGGCGGTGAGGCGGCCGATGTGCATGCCGATTCCGCATGAGCTGGACGACGCGACTGTAGCCGCGATGATGAACCCTGGCATGTCGAGCTGGGGTGCGCTGGAGCATCGCGCGCACTTTGTTGCCGGGGAAAGCGTGCTGATTCTGGGAGCCACGGGCGCGGCGGGCAAGATGGCGGTGCAGATTGCGAAGCGGATGGGAGCAAGGCGCATCGTGGCGGCGGGGCGCGACGCTGAAGCTCTGGAGGAAACGAGGCAGCTGGGCGCCGATGCGACCATCTCGCTGAAACAGGACCACGACGCGCTGGTGGCGGCGTTTCGCTCCGAGATTGCGGCTGAGAAAATAGACGTGATTCTGGATTACGTGTGTGGAGCGCCGGCCGAAGCGGTGCTGGAGGCTATCGCACAAAGGGGGCTGGATCATGAGAGCTGGCGGATTCGCTATGTCCAGATCGGGAGCATGGCGGGGCCGACGATCACGTTGCGGGCAGAGGTTCTGCGCAGCTCCGGCCTGGAAATGGTGGGCAGCGGGTTCGGCAGCGTTTCGATGGAGAAGATCTTCGAATCGCTGCGCAGCATTCTGAAGGAGGCGGCGGAACGGCCTTTCGCGATCAAGTTAAAAAAGGCGCCACTCAGCGACGTGGAGAAGCTGTGGAACTCGAAGGAAGACGCGCGGCTGGTGTTTGAGCCGTAGGTCAGCGCTCAGCAGTCAGCGTTCGGCGTTCGGTACGGCATTCCGGGGACGCTCGCTGATCACAAAGCCCTTGCGCTCGGCGGCTGCCTGAAAGATGATTTGCTGCATACCCTCTGACGTTCCTTCGAGGCTCTCATGCAGAGTTTTCTCCAGGATTTGCGCTTCAGCGCCCGCACGCTCCGCAAGTCGCCGGGATTCGCGGTCACGGCGATCCTGACGCTGGCGCTTGGCATTGGCGCGGTCACGTCGATCTTCAGCGTGGTGGACGGCATTCTGCTGAAGCCGTTCGATTTTGCCAGCCCGGACCGTCTGGTGATTCTGCGCGAATGGATCCCTGAGCTGCAGTCCGATCCGCTGCCCGACAACACGTTGCACTTCCTTACCTGGCAGGCGGGCACGAAGACCTTCTCTGGAATGTCGCTGATGGAGAACAAAGCAGTAAGCCTGTCCTCGTCGACCGGCCACCCCGAGCTGGTAGACGGACTGCGGGTGGAGCCGAATTTCTTTTCTGTTCTGGGTGTGCAGCCGATCCTGGGGCGGACTTTTTTGCCGGCGGAAGGGACGAAGGGCCACGAGCGTGAGGTCATCCTGTCGTGGAGCGCATGGCAGCGGTATTTCCAGGGAGACCCAGGAGCCATTGGAAAAACTTTGCTGAGCGGCGGCCAGCCGGAAACCGTGGTGGGTGTTCTGCCGCGCTCGTTTTCGTTTCCCGGGATGAGCGAGCTGTTTTCAGCAAACCACGACGCGAGCGGCCACTACGACATTTTTCAGCCGCTGGTGCCGGCCCAGCTGGATGACGACGGCGATTACAACTTCCTGGCGATTGGGCGGATGCGAAACGGGGTCAGCATCGCTCAGGCACAGGCGGAGCTGGCCGGGATCCAGGAAGGGTTCAACCAGGCGAAGCATTTGCCGAATCATCCCACCGTGCTGGTGATCCCACTGGTTGCGGAAGTGGCGGGACGGTTCAGCACCGCGCTGTGGTTGCTGCTCGCCTCGGTGGGAGCGGTGCTGCTCATCGGCTGCGTGAATCTCGCGAATCTGCAGCTGGCGCGGGCGGTATCGCGGGAACGGGAGCTGGCCGTGCGAGCCGCGCTGGGAGCGGGACGCGACCGGCTGGTATGGAGTGCCCTCGCAGACAGCCTGCTCCTCGCGGCGATTGGCGGAACGTTAGGAGTTCTGCTCTCGTTTGCCGGTGTGCGGCTGTTTGTGGCGGCGGCGCCAAAGAGCCTTCCGCGGCTGGAGGTGGTTCACGTTTCGTGGCCGGTGATGCTGGGCGCGGTGGGACTCTCCATTGTCACGGCACTGTTCTTTGGCTTGCTCCCGGCATTGCGGTCTATGCGCGTGGATCCCCAGGCGGCGCTGCAGACCGGCACAACCCGGGTATCCAGCAGCCGCGAGAGCCAGCGGACCCGGCACCTGCTCGTTGGCGCGGAAGTGGCCTGCACGGTGGCGCTGCTGATCGTGACCGGCCTGCTGGTGCGAAGTTTCTCGCAAATTTTGAACCAGAATCGGCAATTCGATTCAAGCCGGGTGTCCATGGCGCGTGTGTTCCTGTTCGCGCCGCAGTATGGCGACAGTTTGCCGCATTCTGATGTCGCGAGGGCTGCATTTTATGATCGCGCGCTGGCCGCACTCGATCAGATTCCCGGCGTGCAGGCGGTAGCGTGCACCAGTGAGCTGCCCATGGGGGGCGACACGTGGGTTGACGATGTGACCCGGCCAGACCATCCGGTGCCTGCGGGCCAGGAGCCGACGGCCAACATTCGCTGGATTAGTTCCACCTATGCGGCCACCCTGCGGATCCCGATAGTGGCGGGGCGCGATCTCACTGCGGACGACCGGAATCACCCGACGAACACGCTGATCTCCGAGCAGGCGGCACGGGAGATCTGGCACGGAGAGAACCCGCTGGGCCGGAGGTTCTTTCTGAACGACCCGAGCACGATATTCACGGTAGTGGGGATCGTGGCGGATGCGCGAGTGAATGGATTGAAACACACCGCGAGCATGATCTACATCCCTTACTGGCAGGCCGCGTGGTGGCGCCCGACATTTCTGATCCGGAGCCCGCAGCCGTTTGCCGCGCTCGCGCCGGCAATCCGGCGAGCCATCTGGAGCGTCGATCCGCAGGTGGCGATTCCTACATTGAAGTCGCTGGACGAGCAGGTGTCGGATTCTGTAGCTAACGAGCGGTTCCAGGCATTGCTGCTTTCGAGCTTCGGGGTCGCGGCGCTGCTGCTATCGCTGCTGGGGATCTATGGCGTGCTGGCGTATTCGGTTTCGCTGCGCCAGCAGGAATTCGGGATTCGCATTGCGCTCGGATGCGACAAGCCGACACTGATACGACTGGTGACGCGACAGGCGGCGCTGCCGGTGGCGGGAGGCATCGTTGTTGGCCTGGCGCTGGCGTTCGCGGCGGCGCGCTATGTACACAGCCTTTTGTACGAAACGAGCGCAGCCGATCCGGCGGCGATTGCGGTGAGCATTGGCCTGCTGCTGCTGGCAGCGCTTCTGGCCGCGCTGATCCCGGCGCGGCGTGCGGCAGAAGTCGATCCAATGGCGGTTCTGCGGAACGAGTGAAGTTACTCAGGGCTGTGCGCTGAAGTCAACCTGCACCCGCCGGCCGTGCGAGCTGCTCTCGCGCGCCAGTTCGATCAGGCGCGTGGTGCGCCACACCTGTTCCGGTTTGACTTCGAGCTCGGCCTTGCCGAGCAGCGCGTCGCGGACGTTGGCATAGAAGCCGCGGTAGTCGCCACGGGCGGTCTTCACCCGCCTGGTGATGGGTCCGGATCCTGTGTCGCAGATCTTCAGTTCGCCCCACGCGCTTTCGGGCTCCTCGCCGAACCCAGGTGAGTCGAAATTCATCCCGGCTTTGAGCTGATCTTCCTGCGGATCGATGCCCCACTTTACGAAGCTGCCTCTCGTCCCGTGCAGCACGTAGCGCGGGCCCGGCGTGCAGGCGGTGAGTGTTGAGCGCAACAGGGCCGTCATACGATGCGGACGGTCGTATTCAAGAGAAATGTCCCACGCATCGTCAACAACGGCGTTGTCGCGCTCAACGCGGACGCTGGCAAAGATGGAATGCGGGGGCCCGAACAGAGTGACCGCCTGATCGATGACGTGCGGACCGAGATCGAAGAGAGTACCGCCGCCGGGACCGCCGTTTTCCCGCCAAACATCGTGTCGCGACTCGGCACGAAAACGATCGTAGTGGGATTCATAGCTGACGAGCCGGCCCAGTTCACCACTCGCGATCACCTGGCGCACAGTCTGGAAGTCGCCATCCCAGCGGCGATTCTGATACGCCGTGAGCAGCAGCTTGCGTTCGCGCGCCATGCAGATGAGTTCGGCAGCTTCGTCGGATTTGAGGGTAAAGGGCTTGTCGACGATGACGTGACGCTGCTCGCGGAGACATTGCTTTGCCAGCTCGAAATGAGAATAGCTGGGCGTTGCGATGACCACGAGCTGGATGCCGACGTCGCCCAGCATCTCTTCGACGGAGCGCGCGAGTTTGATGCCGGGGTAAGCTTTGGCGGCTTCGTCGCCACTCCGCTGGACGATGCAGGCCAGCTCCAGACCGGGTGTGGCCTGAACGACAGCGGTGTGAAAAACGCGGCCGGCAAGGCCGAACCCGACAACACCAACGCGAATGGCACCCTGCATGGCAGCATCCATTATGCCTCCCACGCGGAGATCGCTGCGCGCCGATCCGCAGCCGTCTGATCCTGGTCAGCGAACGCGAAGGGAATGTGTTCGGAGACCGCCGGCCCTGCTATCCTTCGCCACAGAGATTCCCATGCTGCTCGAACTGCGAGCCGAAAACTACGCCGTCATCGACCACGCCATCGCGGGTTTCGGTCCCGGGCTCAATCTACTCACGGGCGAAACGGGCGCGGGTAAGTCGATCCTGGTGGACGCCCTGGCGCTGCTGATGGGGCAAAAAGCGTCGACGGGGGTGATCCGGCACGGAGCGGATCGCGCGGTGCTTTCCTGCGTATTCGAGTCGACACCCGGCGCGGAGCTGATCCTCGAAGCCAACGGCATCGATGTTGATGCCGACGAGGTGATCCTGCGACGCGAGATTGCCGCCGACGGCAAGGGCCGCGTCTACGTGAACAATCAGCCGGCCACGGTAGCGGTGCTGCGTGCGCTGGCGCCGGAGCTGGCGTTCGTGCATGCGCAGAGCGAGACATTGTCGGGGTTCGATGGAGCGCAGCAGCGCGGGCTGCTGGATCGCTTTGCAGGGATTACTCTCGATGCGGCCGCGGAGGTGTTTTCGCGGTGGCGCGAAATCCAGGAGCGGCTCGCCGAACTGGAACGCGACGAGCAGGACCGGCTGCGCCTCGCGGACCTGTGGACCTTTCAGGCTCGCGAGATTCGGTCCGCCGCGCCTGAGCCGGGCGAAGACGAAGCGCTGGAAACGGAAAAGCGTGTCCTGCAGAACTCAGAGAAGCTGCACGCTGCGGGCTCCGCGGTGAGCGAGGTGCTGTACGAGAACGATGGCTCAGCGGAGGCCTCGCTGTTGGCCGCTCAGAAGCATCTGGAAGAACTCGCGAAGTACGACGCGCAGTTTGCTGAGGCGGTGCAGCAGATTGCCTCGGCACGCGCGGTGGTGCAGGATGTGAGCGCGACTGTGCGCGATTATGCTGACCGAATCGATGCGTCGCCGGAGCGCCTGGCGGAGATTGAGGACCGGCTGGCGCTGCTCGACCGGCTGAAGCGCAAGTATGGATCGACGCTGGCCGAAGTGATTGCGTTTGGCGACGAGGCAACGCGCAAGCTGAGCGAAATCGAGAATCGCGACGAGATTCTGAAGGGGCTGCGCGCAGACCTGGCAAAGACTGCCGAGGCGTACAGGGCCACGGCCCGTGCGCTGACGCAGGAGCGAGTTGCGGCTGCGAAAAAACTGGAGAAGCTGGCAGAGTCGCAGATCAACGACCTGGCGATGAAGGCGAAGTTCTCGATTGCGGTGACGGCCAACGAGGACGAGGCGGCGTGGACGGCGCATGGATGGGACAACGTGGAGTGCCGGATCGCGACCAATCCTGGTGAGCCGATGCAGCCGCTGGACCAGATTGCTTCAGGCGGCGAGATGTCGCGCGTCCTGCTGGCGTTGAAGGTCAGCGTGGAGGAAGGGGCAAACCGGTCGCGGGCGCGCAAAGTACAGGTGCCGCGCACGCTGGTTTTCGATGAAATCGACATTGGAATTGGCGGACGGGCGGCGGAAGCTGTAGGCCAGAAGCTAAAGACGCTCTCCAGGGTCCAGCAGGTATTGTGCGTAACGCATCTACCCCAAATCGCCGCATTTGCCGATCAGCACTTTCTGATCGAAAAGCAGGAGAAACAGAAGCGGACGCAAACTTCGATCCGGCTACTGACCTCGCAGGAGCGCGCCGAGGAAATTGCTCGCATGATCAGCGGAGCGACTGTGACGGAGACGTCGCTGCGGCACGCAGAACAAATGCTGAAGACGGCAGGCACTGCAGCATCATAGGATCTGCGCGCCGCATTCGGTCCAGTTCTATTTCAACCCACCCCGTTTTAAAAACCAGTCGTCCGGTGAAGGATCACAACCTCGGGAAAAGTCGTCACAGTCTGGTAATTCGCATCAATGTACCGATCAAGGATCGTTACGCCGCTGCTGAACCGGCTGTCATTGGGCTCATTCGCGTTATCGGGCTTCGTATGGGCCATTCTTCTCTGGATTTTATGGTTGCAATCCTGGGTTACGCGGGGACGCCCATTACCGGTCGAGCAAGAAAAGGCAAACTGGCGAGAGCGAAATCGCCAGAAGAACACACTAGCTGAAGTTCAGCAGCAGAAGCTACAGAATCGAGCCTCTCTCGGCGGCGAGGTTGTTGACTTTGCGGTCGTAAACGCCCACCAGCGAGTTCCAGCGGACGTAGATCAGCTCTTCCAGCATCTTAATTCCGTCGCGCAGATAACTGATGCGCGAACGCTCGTCGTGGCCCCAGGTCACCGGGACCTCTTTAATGTTGTAGCCGCGTTTGAGGGCAATGAAGAGGATCTCCGGATCGAAGCCCCAGCGCTCGATGCGCTGCAGCTGGAAGATGGTCTGCGCAGCGGAACGGCGGAAAGCCTTGAAGCCACATTGCGTGTCCGCAAAGGGCAGGCGCATGATCATGCGCGTGACAAGATTGAAGCAGCGGCCGAAGAACTGACGATAAAGTGGCTGATGGATCGTTTGGCGGCTCACCTCGAGCCAGCGCGACCCGATGGCGACATCAGCGCCCT
Organism: uncultured Acidobacteriaceae bacterium; assembly: GCA_963788905.1. GTDB lineage: Bacteria > Acidobacteriota > Terriglobia > Terriglobales > Acidobacteriaceae > Palsa-343. Next base: position 1,292,749 of record CAWBIO010000002.1, on the reverse strand, counting down.
GGCGGATGGCCTCAAAGAGCCGTTCGGCCTCCGGCATCGGCGAGGAAAGATCGGCATCGGTGAACATAACGATGTTGCCACTCGCGTGGAGCAGACCGTTGCGAACGCTGTAGCCCTTACCCCGGTTTGTGCCGTTCTGGAGAAGGCGAACACGATGATCCCGGGCGACGAAGGAGTCGATGATGGCTGCAGTGGAATCAGTCGAGCCATCGTTGACCACCAGAACTTCGGCATCCCAACTTTTCTCGTCCAGCGTGCGCAGCACTTCGGTCAGCGCGCGACCGATGCGAGCACTTTCGTTGTAAGCCGGAATCACGATGCTGTACTGAGGACTCACTTTTTGCTCAATCGTTTTATTCTTTTTCTAATAACCGCTACCCGATTAGACCCCGAAAACCGGGCCCGGTCGCAAAAAGGCTGCAACTGTCGGGGAACATTGAATTTATCATACCCTTCTTTCGGGCTTGCGGCCATAGTCATGTTATAGGGCACCGGTGCTACACTCGCCCTTATGGAAGAGCCACTTACGCCCGATCCCAGCACTCCCCAACCCGCTCCTGATGGCTATCCGGCGCCCTCCTACGGTTATCCGCCACCTCCCGGGCCGCCGACCCCGCGCCGGCGGCGGATTTGGCCATGGTTCGTGGTCGGGGGCTGTTTGGCGCTGGGCTTCCTGATCATTGCATCGGTGCTCATCTACACAGCCGCCCGCTCCATGGGAGGCGAGGACGACGGTTTTGCCTCGTTCGGCGACGACAATATCGGGGTGGTGGACATCGACGGCGAAATTCTGTCGGCGGATTCGACCGTCGATCAGCTGCGGAAGTACGACCAGGACAGCTCGATCAAGGCGATCGTCCTGCACATTGATTCGCCAGGAGGGGCGGCCGCGCCTTCGCAGGAGATCTACCACGAGGTTCTGAAGATTCGGAATGAAAAGCGGAAGCCCATCGTCGCGTCCATTGAGAGTGTCGGCGCCAGCGGTGCGTATTACATCGCGTCGGCGGCCGGCAAGATCTACGCGAACGACGCCAGCGTGGTGGGTTCGATCGGCGTGATCATGGAGTGGACCAACTACGGCGATCTGCTGACGTGGGCAAAGATGAAGCCGGAGGTGATCCACGCCGGCGCCCTGAAGGATGCAGGCGACCCGACGCACGCCATGACGCCCGAAGAGCGGACGTACTTCCAGGGGCTGGTGGACAACATGTATGGCCAGTTCATCGGCGATGTTGCAAAGGGACGCGGCCTGCCCGCCGATCAGATCAAAGCTATCGCGACCGGGCAGGTGTGGACCGGGCAGCAGGCGCTGCCGATGCACCTGATCGACAAAGAGGGCGGATTCCGCGATGCGTTACTGGAAACAGCAAAGTCGGTCGGCATTTCCGGCGAGCCAAACGTCGTCAAACCGGAAGTCCGGCGCAAGACTTTCCTTGACCTGGTTTCGAATACCGACGACCTGATTCACCAGCCGACGAAGTTGATAGAGCGGCGGCCAGGGTTCTACTTCCTCTGGCGCTAAAGCCGGATTTGATGGTGCAGCAGCTCGAGCGGGGACGGGACCTCCTCGGGGCGGGGTCGAAAATCCGCCAAAATCTCTCCTTTGCAAGGTCAAGAGATTGCATCTACTATGGTTAACAGAGGGCCAACCCAAATCGGAGCCAACCCCACCATGACGAAAGCCGACCTTGTTGAGGAAGTGACGAAGCTGGGCGACCTGACACGCCGCGACAGTGAAACGATTGTCGAAACGATCTTCAATTCGGTCATCGGAGCACTGCGTTCCGGCGACAAGATCGAGATTCGCGGGTTTGGCAGTTTCCGCATCCGCCAGCGCAAGCCGAGGATCGGGCGCAACCCAAAGACCGGCACCAAGGTCGAGGTACCGGCAAAAAAGGTTCCTTATTTCAAGCCCAGCAAGGAATTGCGCGATCTGGTGAACCCCGGCGACAAGCAGGCCGAAGTGTCGGGCGGAACTGCGGCGTAATTTCAGGGTGCCGGCGTCACTGAGCCGCGCGTATCATCGGACCCGATTCAGGCCGCTCCTCCCAATTCGCTCATCGACCAGAACTGAGCTGAGGTCATCACCGGAACCACCTCGAAATCCACCAGGTCGCTCCAGTTCTCCATCCATTCCCGCAGTAATCGCTCGTCTGCGGCCTCTATCACCTGAAAGCACCGGCGCCCCGCAGGATCAACCCAGCTCGCGTGATATTTCAGCCCCTCCGGCATCATGCGCCCGCGCCGCCGGAACCGTTCCCCCACCGGCGCCGCGTCACCCCGCCTGAATGATTCGATCACCATGAACAGCATGCAGGGAGTTTAACCCGGCCCGCGCTTCCCTGGCGGTGCAAATTCCCAGGCCATGCAACCGCACCAGCTCATTGGAACTCCATCGGAGCGTGAACCCTTCAGGAAGAGTTCGGATCGGCATCTCTGGCTGGAAGTACAAAGGCTGGCGTGGCGTCTTCTATCCTCCGAAACTGCCGCAGCGTCGGGAGCTCTCGTTTGCCGCTGCCACTTTTCCCACCATCGAGATCAATGGCAGCTTCTACTCCCTGCAACGCCCCGCGTATTTCGAACAGTGGGCCGCCGAAACTCCGGATGATTTTGTCTTCGCCGTTAAGGGATCGCGTTTCATCACCCACATGAAGCGGCTGCGTTCGATTCGAGCGGCGCTGGCCAACTTCTATGCGTCCGGAATCCTGAAGCTCGATTCGAAACTCGGACCCTTCCTCTGGCAGCTTCCGCCCAACTTCTCCTTTCAACCGGATTTGCTCGACGAATTCTTCACGTTGCTGCCGCGCACCACCGAAGCCGCCGCCGCGCTTGCCTGCGAGCATGAACCGTGGATGAAGGGCCGCGTTTGCCTCGAATGCACGGCTCGCCGGCCCATCCGTCATGCCATCGAAATCCGTCACCCCAGCTTCGTTTGTCCGGAATTCATTCGCCTCCTGCGCCGGCAGAAGATCGCCCTGGTCTGCGCTGACACTGTCGACTGGCCGCGATTGATGGATGTCACCGCGGACTTTGTCTACGTCCGCCTGCATGGTTCCGAAGAGCTTTACGCGAGCGGCTATGAAGACTTGGATCTGGATTTGTGGGCCAACCGGGTCGCTGCCTGGGCTCGCGGCTCGCAGCCTTCCGACGGCGTCTTCGCATCTCCCGCGTCAGCGCCCAAGCGATCTCGACGCGATGTCTACGTCTACTTCGATAACGATGCCAAAGTCCGCGCGCCCTTCGACGCTCAGGGCCTCATCGCTCGCGTCGATCGGCTTCTTCAGGTGTCTGTTCCGAGTCCATCCCGGCAGCGCTGAACGCGAGAGCTCCTCGCTGTTTTCCCGGGCGCTCCGCCGACTGGTAAACCGCGCACGCCCCGGCAAGAAACAGAATCGGAAACATCACCATCGTGTAACGCTGCTCAGGATTCTCCATCGTCGCCAGCAGAATCGAGCGCATCGCGATGTAGGCGAGCAGCGCACCCTTCAGCGGCACACGCCGCCGCACAAACCCCCAGGCAGCCAGCCCCACATATGCCAGGTTCACCAGCCCCAGTCCGATCGCGATCGCGCTTTGCCCAGGGTGGTCGCTGATCACCCACCACCAGATGTTCACCGGAAAGCGCTCGGTCCGCGGCCATAGCCACATATCCGTAACCCTCCACAGCGGCAGCACCACGTAGTAGCTCACAGGGCGCTCCCGAATGCGCTCTGCCGCCAGAGCAGCGAACTTCGCGTCCAGCTCCGGCGTCACCGCTTCCTGTGCGTTATGCTCTGCGATCAGCTCCTGTGTTTCGCCGCACTGCGCAGGAGTCCAGCAGGCCCGCGCCGGCACATCTTCCGGGTCGATCGTGCCATTCAGGTTCCAGAACACCGTGCCCGCATCCACAAAATTCACTGACCACGTCCGCATCCAGCGAAAGAAGCCTGCCGGTACGAACTCATCAGGGTTGTTCACATACCGCGGCGCCAGCGGCTGCAGAACGTGGAAGGTTCGGTAATTGCGAACGGTCCAGGGGATCAGCGGCAGCATCGCCAGCACTCCGGCGATCACCGCCAGCCGTAGCGCCCTTCCCGTTCCCACCGCCCTGCGCGTGTACCAGAACAATCCCCCGCAAAACGCCGCTGTCAGCAACACTCCATCGGGCCGCAGCAGCATGCCGTACCCCATCGCCGCCGCCAACGCCAGCACAGCCGGCCAGTTCTTCGATCCCTCGCGCACCTCCTTCACCAGCCGCGCCAGCGCCCAGATCGCCAGCGCCACGCAAAAGATCGACAGGCTCTCAGTCAAGCCCGTGACCGCATACACCGCTGTGAATGGGCAAAACACAGCCAGCAGCAGCACGGCCCAGCCCACTCGTGGCGAAACCTCTCTCCGCGCGCAATCCCACAACAGCCAGCATCCAGCCACATCCGTCAGAGCCTGGATCACAAAGACGGCGCTCATGTGATTCCCAAATACGGAAAACACGACACCCAGAAACAGCGGATAGCCCGGGAGCCGGACCAGCGACGGTTCAATCACAGTGCCATTGAAGAACCCGTACACCCCATGCCGGAACCAGTTGTGTGCCAGCTCGGTGTAGGTCGCCGTGTCGTCGTCGAGCGAAAGGGGCAACAGGAGAAACAGAAGCCGGTAGACGAATCCCGCCGTGAGAATTGCCGCTGTCGTCCATCGTTCGCGCGATCTCTTCATCGCCTGATCGCCGCTACCGGCTTAGGCTCTCTGGACGAGCAGTCCCCCTCAGTCGCCGGCAGCAATTTTCTCCGTCTGCCTCGACATGCGCGCCGTCCGTTCGATCTTCTCCCAGTTGAACGGCCGCCCTTCCACTGCGCGCTTCAGCGTGCGGAACAGCACAATCGAGAAGATCTGCCGGTAGGCGAACCGCTGCAGCCAAACGTGAAACAGCAGCCATCCGTCGCCCTTGTTCGCAGGATGACGAGGCTCCAGCCCGAAGGCCAGCAGCGACGTGATGAAGTCGATCACCATAAACGCCAGGAAGTACACCAGCAGCTTCTCGACCGTCCCCGTGCTCGCCGTCTCCGGATGGAAATGCCGATCTACCAGATACTGGATCACTCCCCAGGCAAACATGAAGTCGATGAAGGGCGACACCAGCGGCAGCAGAATCTGGAAAACCAGAATATTGGGCAGAGCAAAGAACCCCATCGCCGGATTCGTCCGCGCCGCCGCGCGGTGCTTGAACACCGCCTGCAGAATCCCAAACGACCAGCGAAAACGCTGCCGCATCAGGCTGCGCGCCGTCGCCGGTGCCTCGGTGAAGGCGAGCGCATGGTCGTCGTAGATCACCTTGTACGGCACTTCCAGCAGGCTCATCGTCAGGTCTGCATCCTCGGCCACCGTGTTCACCGGATAGCAACCCGCCGCCGTTACCGCCTCGGTCCGCCACGCCCCGATCGCGCCCGGCACCACCGTCACCACGTTGAATAAATCCATCGCGCGGCGCTCGAAATTCTGGCTGGTGATGTATTCCAGTGCCTGCCATCGCGTCCACGTGTTGATGCGATTCCCAACCTTGGCGTTCCCAGCCACCGCGCCCACGCGTGGATCGGCAAAATGGCGGACAAGCTTCGATACTGCATCGCGCGCGATCACGGTATCGGCATCGATGCCGACGTAGATCTCTTCGTCCACCTGCTCGAGGCCAGCGTTCAGCGCCTCGGCCTTGCCGCCGTTGACCTTGCTCAACACCAGCAGGCGTCCTTCCTCGATTTCTTTCGGGTATGCCTCGCTCGCCACGTCGAACGTCCTGTCCAGCGAGCCGTCGTCGATCACGATCACCCGCAGGCGAGCATAATCCGACCGCAGCGCCGATCGAATCGTGCGCACAATGACCTTCTCCTCGTTGTACGCGGGAATCAGCACCGCCACGCGCGGCTCATACGCTCCGGCCGGAACCTTCCGCCTTCGGAACCGGTCGATCACCGCGAAAACTCCAATCAGGACCAGCCGCCCGCTCATCAGCACGTCGCCGATGAAGAAGATATCCACGACAAAATTTGCGAAGAACGAAATGAAGAAGAACGCCACCCAGTCGATACGCGCCTGCCAGCGCATCTTCGGCGAAATCGGCGGCATCACTTCCGCCGTGGTCTTTCCCATCAGTTCCGAGACCGGCACAAATTCATAGCCCTTCGCGCGCAGCGTCGTAATCAGCACCGGCAGCGCGTTCACTGTGGCCTGCCGGTTCCCGCCCCCGTCGTGCAGCAGGATGATGCTGCCTTTCATCCACGGGTGCGTCTTCATCTCGTCCAGCTGCTGCAGCACGCTGTCGGTGATCTCCTGCGGGCTCTTGCGCGGGTGCTCGTTCCAGTCGTCGGTGTCGATCTTGTCCCCGATGATGGTGTAGCCCATCTGCTGGATGCGATAGGCCGGCGCCGCCTCATCGTTCGTATCCGGCTCCTGGTCGATGGAGTAGGGCGGCCGGAAATACAGCGGCTGCAGCCCGGTCTCTGCTGCGAACAGGCGCTCGGTCCAGTTCAGCTCCAGTTCCAGCTGCCGCGGTGGGATTTCGCTGATGTCAGGATGCGTGAAGGTGTGGTTCGCAATCTCATGCCCGTCGCGAACGTACTGCTTCAGCAGGCCGATATTGTTTTGCGCCTCCTCGCCGATGACCATGAAGGCGGCCTTCACGTTGTATTGCTTCAGTACCGCCAGGATCTTCGGCGTCCACACCGGATCGGGTCCGTCGTCGAAGGTCAGCGCCAGCTTGTGCGGGTCGTATCCGTATTGCTGGATCGTGTAGGAGCGCGGCAGCCGCACCATGTCTTCGTCGGTGACGGTGGATTTGTCGGCGTCCATCTGGATGGTCCGCTCGCCTTTTTGCGGCTGCGCCACGATGCGCAGGATGTCGCCATCTCCCTCCGTGTCCACGTCTTCGCCGGGAGGCACGCTCTTCAGCAGGTCGGGCGCGTTCGGCGCGCTGGGGTGATCCCACACCTGCCACAGCGATGGATCCTCCTCCCCCAGCCGCCACAGCGCAAACGTTCTCAGGCCCAGCTGCCGTCCTGCGCGCAGCTCGTTCAGCGCCGTCACGCCATCCAGGAACCATACCTGATGCCGCAGGTGCGCATCCTCGTCGTCATAAACAAAGTGCGGATTCAGCTCATCGCCTTCCAGATGCACGTCGGCACCCGCATCCTCGGCTCGCTGCCACGCCTGCTGTACCGAAAGGTCATCGACATCCACAACTCGCAGCGCCGATTTCTTTCGTCCGCCCGGCAGCGGCACCGCCCAGTCGAAACCGTAGTTCCCGATGCCGCAAATGATCTTCTCTTTCGGCACCAGCTTGAGCACCCGCTGCAGGTTCGCCTCGAACCACGGCTGGCTGGCCACCGGACCGGGGTCGCTGGTCTCCTCGTGCTCGTCATAATTCATCAGGATGATGCCGTCGCTGGCCCGCGCCAGTTCTTTCAGCGTGTCGTCATCGGCGCCCGCCTGCACGTTCACATAAATGCGCAGGCTTTTCGCGCGAAAATCTTCGTGCAGTTCGGCGATCCATTCCGCGTAGAGCTTCTGGTCTTCGTCGGGAACCAGCTCAAAGTCGAGACAAATTCCTTTGTACCCGGGATTCGCGTACAGAAACTTATCCAGCTGGACGTGCAGCCGGTTTCTCGCCGCCGGGTTCTCCAGCATCTTCCCGATTACGTCGCCGTTCCAGTCCTGGCTGAGCGTGTTGTAGTCGTTCAGCATGGGGAAGACTTCGGTGTCTTCCTTCGCTGCATCGATGGTCGTCTTCACCCGGTTTTCCGGGTCGACGCCATGCACTCCCGCGGCATCCACCACGCTGTAGAAATGCACCGGGAACAGCGGAGTCGCGCCCACCAGATTCCCGTCGGCCGAAACCACGTGCAGCCAGTCAGGAAACAGCATGTCGATCTGGTGAATGTGCGACTTCAGGATGGAGTAACTGGACTCGTCGTTCTCGTAGAATGCCGCGCGCAGGCCTTCATCCTGGTTCAGCACAACCTCTGAGGGATGCAGCTGCGTCTTGCGCCGCGAGGGATGCGCCGCCGCCTTCTTCGCCAGCTCCGGCTGCCGTTCCTTGAGCGCTTTGTAGTTGCGCTTCTGCGTCGGCAGCAGCAGCTCCGGCAGCGTCTGCTTGGAAAGCACGCTGAAGACAAATACCACCGCCACAACCGTGAGCAGGATGAGCGATACGTCGCTCAGCCGTCGCAGAATTTTCCGGCGTCGTTGCCGCGGATCATAAAAAACCTGCTTCATCGTGGCTCTTTCAATCCTACGATATTGGCGCGGGTCCTCTCGCGCCTACGAAACCTCGCTTGCAGTCGAAGATTCTCCAACGTTGCCCTCGAATGGTCTCTACTGGCTTCTGGCTTCTGGCTTCTGGCTTCCGGCTTCCGGCTTCCGGCTTCCTGCTTCCAGCTCCCCGCTCCCCGCTCCCAGCTCCCAGCTCTCAGCTGCTTTAATATCCCCTCATGCCCGCGGCTCCCAGGAAATGGTGGCTCCTTTTGCTCGCCCTCGCCGCCGGCGCAGCGCTTCGCCTCTGGTTCATCCACGCGTATCCCGAAGTCGAAGGCGATCCGCTCATCTATGGCGATATCGCGAAGAACTGGATGCTCCACGGCATCTACGGCATGAGCGACGGCTCGCATATTCATCCCACGCTGATCCGTCTTCCCGGCTATCCGCTGTTTCTCATCCTTTGCTTTCGCCTCTTCGGCATGGAGCACTACCACGCGGTCATGTTCGTCCAGGTGGCCATCGATCTCGCCACCTGCCTCCTCATCGCAGCCCTCGCGCGCCGCATGTGGAGCCCACGTGCCGGCTGGTGGGCGTTGTGGCTCTCCGCGCTCTGCCCCTTCACCGCCAACTATTCCGCCGTTCCCCTCACCGAAACGCTGGAGCTCTTTTGCACTGCCTTGGCCTTTTACGCCTTCGCTCGCTTTCTCTGGTCGCCACGCTTCGCCTGGGCGCTGGCCATGGCCGCCTCGTGGAGTTACGCCACGCTGCTCCGTCCCGATGGCGCTCTGCTCGGGGTCGCGCTTTGCCCCGCCATCCTTATTTATGGATACCGCCGCTGGGGCGCTGTCCGCATGGTCCGCTGGGCGCTTCTCTGCGGCATGGTGTCCATCCTGCCCTTCATTCCCTGGACCCTCCGCAATCACCGCACCTTCCACGTCTTCCAGCCGCTCGCCCCCCGCTACGCGGTTGATCCCGGCGAGAGCACCGATCCCGGCTTCAACCGCTGGACCAAAACCATCTGCATCGACTTCGCCTGCACATGGGACATCTACTGGAACATTGACAGCGATGTCATCGACTTCACCGACCTGCCTGCGCGCGCCTTCGATTCGCCGCAGCAATATCTCGAAACCCGCGACCTGATCGCCGCCTACGACCGCACCACCACGCTCTCGCCGCAGCTCGACGCCGCCTTTGGCGCCTTGGCCGCCGAACGCATCCGCGCCCATCCTCTTCGGTATTACGTCGCACTGCCCCTCGCGCGCCTCGCCGACATGTGGCTCCGCCCCCGCACCGAGATGCTCTGGATCGAGCTGCGCTGGTGGCAATACAGCCGCCATCACACCGAAACGGAATTTGCCCTGGCTTACGCGGCTCTGAATCTGGCCTACCTCGTCGCCGCGCTCATCGGATTCCTGAAGCGCCCACGGCTTTCCGGCGTCATCTTCGCCTTTGTGCTGCTACGCTGCGCGCTACTCGTCACGCTTGAGGCCCCGGAACCCCGTTACACCCTCGAGTGCTTCCCGCCCCTCATCGCACTCGCCGGCGTCGCCTTCAGCCGAAAACCTCGCATCGCAGGACCCACGTCAGCCTGACATCCACTGCAGCGCGGAAACCGTGAGGCCATTGGCGCTATAGAGGAAGCGCTTCCCAGGCATCTTCATGACCAATTGCCTGCTTGAATGTGATACCTGTCATGGGGTAATCATCCGCGCGGCCGAGGCGGCCCAATTCGCTTTCAACGTGTTGGTTCATATCGCGCTGTGACAGGACAAAGAATCTGTTCGGTTGGCCGGTCGGCACAAAAGCGAGAATGTAGAACAAATTGTCTCGCTTTGCCTTACGTTTGATGACCCATGGATTCACGCGATACAGACCTTTCACGTCCACCAGGAACATCTCTTTTTTCTTCGGGCTGACAACCATGAGATCGGCTATCGGAGTCGTGTGACCCGATGTGAAGGCGACTTCATAGCCACGCTTACAAAGCTCACTCCCGACGGCGAATTGCGCAGCCCACTGCGTCTGATGTCCTCGTGCCCTGCCCGTCCGCCTTTCAATGATTGACATTCTGATCAACCCTCCAGCCAGTCTACTGGACAGGAACGCCTGTTTTGCAGCGGCAGAAATGGTGACACCGGCTTTTGGCTGACCGCCGTTTGCCTACCGGCTGAGATCGGTGTCTTCGATCACCAATCTTTACACGTCGGCTTCATCCAGCCTGAGCTCCGTCACCTGAACACGCCCCGTGCAGATGCGCAGAGGCTGCGGAATCGTGAACGACCGCCGCGTTCCCGGCGCCGTGACCAGAATCTTTGACACCCGCGAGCATTCCGGTCCCGTGTTCCACACCACTTCAAACGCCGCCACAGCGTGCGGCATCAGCGTCACCGTGGGAGCAGGACCACTCGCTTCGACCGTTCGCGTCTTCTGAAACTCCGCCAAAACCGCCGCTGAGCTGACCTTTTCCACGCCGATGCTGCCCACATTCTCGCCCTCCGGGCTCACCAGCGCGACGCTGGGATATCCGCCCAGCTTGCAGGGCATCGCTCCGCGGTTCATGAACGCCAGCTTCACCGACCGCAGGATTCCGGTCGCATCGCCGGCGATTTCCTCCACCGACAGCACCTCGGGATCGCACGGTCCGGCGTTCTCCGCTTCAAGCGCGGTGGCGCGCGGAATCAGCCGCGGCGTTTCTCCGGGCAGAATGTACGGTGCATTGGGATTGGGGTGCAGCGCCGCATCATCCGGAGCAATGCTCTGGGCTGCCAGCTTTGCTTTGCCGGTTGCGCTCGTTCCGGCGCAGCCAGCGCATGCCGCCAGAATAAAGCCTGCGGCAACGGCCAGAAACAGCGAACGCCTGAACATGGGAAGGGTCCCTTTGCCCTCATTGTAGGATGAATTGCCTTTGCGCGCCGTTGCATCCTGTGCACAATTGGTTGCCCATCGGACCGAATTCCGTGCGCGCGATTTAGAATCGGGCCATGAATCCGGCCCCATTGCAGGGCAGAGTCGCCCTGGTTACGGGCGCGCCCCGGCGCATCGGAAGAAGGATCGCCCTGTCCCTCGCCGAGGCCGGCGCCTCGGTTGCCATCACCTGGCGCGACTCGGAATCCGACGCCTCACAGACCGTCGCCGATCTCACCGCCCTGGGCGTTGCAGCCGATGCCTTCCGCGCCGAACTACGCGATCCCGCTCAGGTTCGCCAGGCAGTGGATGCTGCCGCTGCCCGCTTCGGCCGCCTCGACATCCTCGTCAACAACGCCGGCCGCTACGAAACCGCAGCTCTCGAAAACATCACCGTCGAGCAGTGGGACGCGATGTTCGAAACCAACACCCGCGCCCCCTTCCTCGCCGCTCAGGCTGCTTACCCGCACCTCAAAGCCAGCCACGGGCGGATTATCAACATCGGTTCCCTCGGCGGTCTCCATCCCTGGCCGACCCACGCACACTACTGCACCTCCAAGGCCGCTCTCCACATGCTCACCCGCACCATGTCCAAAGCGTGGGCGCCGGAAATCAGCGTCAACTGCGTGGCTCCCGGCATGATCGTCAACGGCGAGGTCGATCCTGAGTTCGAGCACTTTGCCCGCCGCACGCCCATGAAGCGCAACGGCACCTCCGACGATGTCGCCCGGGCCGTGCTCTTCTTTGCCACCGGCCCGCATTTCATCACCGGTCAGATCCTCTCCGTCGACGGCGGCCTCGGGCTGTAGCCAGGTGTTCCCGGAAATAAGCTGACAACCTGCCACCGACTGCTTTCCGCCTCATCTTCCCCGCCTCTCCGCCGATACATCCATCAGCCCGCACACCCGGGAGGTTCTCTATGTCCGCATTTGCCTGGACCGAGTCCTACAGCGTCCACGTCCAGCAGTTCGACGCTCAGCATCGCAAGCTCTTCGAGATCATCAACGAGCTGGCTGAAGCCATGCGCGTTGGCAAAGGCGAAGCTGTCATCAAAGATGTGGTCGGCAAGCTCGCCGTCTATACGCGCACCCACTTCCTTCAGGAAGAAGTCGCCATGCGCCAGACCGGCTATCCGGCGCTCGACGCGCACCAGGCGCAGCACAATAAGCTCATGGCCGACGTGGAAAAATACAAGACCGAGCTCAATGATGGGCACAAACCCAACACCATTGCCGTGCTCGGCTTTCTTCAGCAATGGCTTGTCGACCACATTCAAAAATCCGACAAAGCTTATTCGGACCATCTGAACGCGCACGGCGTGCGCTGAAACGAATCGCAGACACGAACCGGGTTGGTTCAGGAGCGCTCCCCGCCGAAAGAGAGCGCTCTCTGACGCTGCTTAGTACACGATCGGCGGAGAAGAACAGGGCGTGAACGGCGCAGTCAGCTTCGTTGCATCAGGAAAGCTGTAATCTCCATCAATCGCATTCGATGGCGAAACGCCCTCGAACCACGGCAGCAACCCAAGGCTCTGCGGATGGTACGTTACCCCGTGCAGTGTCACCTCGGTGTAGTTCGGGCTCAGATTCTCCACCACGTCCCCAACCTCGAGCACGTTCTGGCATGTTCCCGTCGGAGCTCCTGGAATCTGATAGCTCGGCGTGATGTTATTCACGAACGGATCATTCAGCGTCTCCGCCAGCTCATGCGACAGCGCGTTCACGTCCGCGAACACCGCCGGATCGCCAAAGATCCCATCGGCCACATCGGGATCAAGCGAAGTCGCAAACGCCGCCGTCTGCACGAACTCCCGGTTGCCCTGCTGGCTCACCTCGAACGCGGTGTGCAGCCCGCCCACGCAGCAGTCCACCGGCTGCCCATCGGAAAAGGTGCTGTAAACCGCGTTGCGCGTCAGGAAGATGGGAATCGAATCGACGGTGATCGGCTCTGTCTGCAGCAGCGTGTTCAGCTGCGAAATCAGGAAGTTGTAGTCGATCATCGCAAACCAGGTCCCATCGGGTAGCTGAAGAACCTGCGCCGACCCTACCGGCACTTCGATGTTCACCGGGATCAGCGTTGTCGGCCGGGACAACAGAACATGGTAGTCGCCCGATTTCTTCAGCAGCGGAAAAAACTCCGCTCTCATCTGCGCATCCACAAACTGCGTCTCTCCCGTCGCGTAATCCGCGTTGTCGAACAGCGGGGAGCGCTTGATCTCATTCGTGATCGTGGTGGCGTCAATCGTGATGTTGTTGCCGTTCCCGTCCACGAACTCGTCGAAATAGAACGACAAGGGAACATACGTGGTCGGAATCGTCGTCGTCCGCCCCGACGCCGGCTGCGCGCCTGCCATCGTGTACGAGTAGCTCGTGCCCTGGTAGGTGAACGAGCCTGTGAACGTGGGAATCGATACGATTCGCGGATCCTGAGCCTGGGCCGCCACGTTCGCGCTGGCCGAGAGCTTGTTCGTGGCCAGGTGTTTCGGCGCCGCGTTGAGCGAGACAAAGTAGCCAGGGGGCACCACGGCCGGACGGCGTGTGGGCTGATTCGGGGTCTGGGCCTGGGAAACGCTGCCCGTGAGTGCAAAAACAACGAGGGACAGAAAAGCAGAGTGCATCCGCATGGAGGAGAGTCTCTTTCTTGTTCGTAGTATTTGTTTGTTGACTGCGGAAGAGCTTCCTCACTGTGCTTTACCAGACAGATGAAGTCAATTCCATCTTTGGTAATCGCTCACGCTGCAACGTGCATCGTCGGCGTCATTCCAGTGACTACAGATAGCGATCCGCCATCCATGATGTTCGCCGAGGTTACGACAGGATTCTCGTTCTCAGGGATGACGTTGAACCCTCCGTCGATGGACTAATGCTTCCCGAACAGCTTCCCCATCAGCCCTGAGCGCTTCCTCTCGTCTTCGTAGACATACACGCCTTCCGGTTCCGGCTGCGGTCCCAGTGGCCTGTTCTCAAAGGCCGCCAGAGGATTCTCCACGCACAGCCGCTCTGCGGTGTCCTCACCAAACTTCCGCGCGATCCCTTCGTACGCGGGGCGCATCGACGGCCGGCGGCCTTCAAGGTTATGCGCGTCAGTCGCGATAAAGTGCACCCAGTTCTTCTCCAGCAGTTCCCACGCCAGGCCCTGCGCGCGCCTGCCAAATCGCCCGCCCAGCGACGACGCCGTAATCTGCACCAGGCAACCGGTGCGCATCCACTCCGCCATCCGCTGGTGTTCCTTCTGCAGAATCGGGTTTCGCTCCGGGTGCGTAATAATCGGCCGCATCCCGCGCACCGTGAATTCGTAAAACGTATCGCCGATGTTCTGCGGGATCATGAACTCCGCAAACTCCACCAGCAGATACTTTCCGCTATTGATGGTGAACCGGGTCGGATTCTTCAGGGCCTCTTCGATGTTCTCGTAGGAAAGGTGAAAATCGCAGCCCAGTCCCAGGGTGAGCGTATCCCCGATGCGATCCCGGATCGCCTCCAGCTTCTCCAGATTCTTCTGTGGATTGAATTCCCAGGTGTCGTTGGCGTGCGGCGTACACGCTACGTGCGTGATCCCCTCAGCCGCCGCAAGCTCGGCCTGTGCAACGGAGCTCTCGATGTTTTTGGGCCCGTCGTCGGTTCCAAACAACAGGTGGTGATGGATGTCGATCATGCTTGCCGCGCCAGCTCTCCTCGCTGAGCCAGAGCCCCCACCAGCGATTCGAAAATCTTAAACCCATCGGCCGATCCCAGCAGGCTCTCACTCGAGCGGTCCGGATGCGGCATCATCCCCAGCACATTTCTGCCTTCGTTCAGGATGCCCGCTATGTTTTCAAGCGACCCGTTCGGGTTCGCTTCCCGCGTCACCTCGCCCTCCGGCGTCGCATACCGGAATGCGATGCGATCTTCGCGCTTCAGTCGGGCGAGCGTCGCCTCATCGCAGAAGTAATTCCCTTCCATATGCCCAATGGGAATCTTTAGCACCTGCCCGCGCGTGAGCGTCTGCGTGAACGGCGAATCCGTCGTCTCGGTCCGCAGATAAACCTGTTTGCAGATGTATTTGAGGCCAGCGTTGCGCATCAGCGCTCCGGGCAGCAGCCCCGCTTCGCAAAGGATCTGGAAACCGTTACAAATTCCCAGCACCAGCCCGCCATCGGCGGCAAATTTCTTCACCGACTGCATCACCGGAGAAAACCGCGCAATCGCCCCCGTCCGCAGATAATCTCCATAGGCAAATCCGCCGGGAACCAGGATCGCGTCGCAGTTTTCGAGCGTGGGCGAATCGTGCCACAGAAAAGTCACCGGCTGATGCGCGATCTCCGCCACCACGTTGTAAGTGTCGTGGTCGCAATTCGACCCGGGAAAGACCAAAACTCCGAATTTCATCGCTGATTTAAGGTTAGCAGGTCAACCGTTGGGAACTGTCACAGAAACCTCCGACGGCGCCATCGGCCTGAGTGGACACGGGACTCCGTCCGTTGATTCTTTGATAATTCCGAGCCAACCGGCACGGAGCTTCGGACGGAGCCTCCCCGGTCCCTTCATGGCTCGACCTGCCAAACAGCGGCAAGCGTTCCGGGACTGCCGCTGCTCGCCAATGTCGTCCCGTTCATCATCCAGATGTAGACCTGCTGGGTGGTGCTGTTGTGCCACAGGATGCCTGCCCTGCCGCTCCCATCGTAATCACCGGTGCCCTGAATGACCCAGTCCGAGTCGGCGAGAGTGTAGGGACTCCCGCTGCTGGCGATCGCGGTCCCGTTCATCAGCCAGATGTAGACCTCTCCGGAGTTGCTGTTGCGCCACAGGATGTCGCTCTTGCCGTCGCCGTCGAAATCGCCGACCCCCTGAATGACCCAGGTCGGGTCGGCGACGGTGTAGGGAGACCCGCTGCTGGCGATGGTCGTCCCGTTCATCAGCCAGATGTAGACCTCTCCGGAGTTGCTGTTGCGCCACAGGATGTCGCTCTTGCCGTCGCCGTCGAAATCACCAACTCCCTGAATGACCCAGGTCGGGTCGGCGAGAGTGTAGGGACTCCCGCTGCTTTTGATCGCGGTTCCGTTCATCAGCCAGATGTAGATCTCTCCAGTGGTGGTGTTCCGCCAGAGGATGTCACTCTTGCCGTCACCATCGAAATCGCCAACCCCTTGAATGATCCAGGTCGGGTCGGCGACGGTGTAGGGAGATCCGCCGCTCTCGATGGTGGTCCCGTTCATCAGCCAGAT
The DNA here is from genome assembly GCA_963788905.1 of uncultured Acidobacteriaceae bacterium. GTDB lineage: Bacteria > Acidobacteriota > Terriglobia > Terriglobales > Acidobacteriaceae > Palsa-343. The sequence continues at coordinate 1,276,413 of CAWBIO010000002.1, read as the reverse complement.
GTAGACTTCGCCGGTGGTGGTGTTGCGCCACAGGATGTCACTCTTGCCGTCACCATCGAAATCGCCAGTACCTTCGATGACCCAGGTCGAGTCGCTGAGAGTGTAGGGGCTTCCACTGCTGGCGATTGTGGTCCCGTTCATCAGCCACTCATAAACCTGCTGCGTGCTCGAGTTCTGCCACAGAATGTCGCTCCTGCAGTCGCCGTTGAAGTCCTCAGTAGCAGCAAACACCGCCGGATTCGGATTGGGATTCGGGTTCGAAGTCGTGCAGGAAGAAGCACTGGTCACCGACAGCAAATGCGTGTTGTCACTGCTCGAGGTGAAGCCGCCCGCGCCCGTGTAGCTGGCCACGATGCTGTAAATCCCCACACTGGTCCCACCCGGCAAGGTGTAACTGGCCGAGGCGCTGCCATTAGTCACGTTGGCAGGCGAGGTAGCGGCGCCGATCTGCGTAGCGCCCTGGAACACGCTGAAGGTGACAGTGCCGCTCGAGACTGTGCCTTCCGAGCTGGTAACCGTGGCGCTGAGCGTTACCGCCTGATTGCTGGCGCTGAAGGCGGCCCGCGCGTCGGAGGCAACGGTGGTGGTCGAGGCCGAAACGCTGAGCGTATGTGAGCTATCGGTGCTCGTAGAGAAGTCGGTCGAGCCGTTGTAGGCGGCCTGGATGGTGTAGGTGCCAACTGCGGCGCCTGCCGGCAGCGTGTAACTGACTGAAGCGTTGCCTCCAGAAACTGTGCCGGATGTTGTCGCGGTCCCGACCGGGACTCCGCTGTTGAGCACCGTGAAGGTCACTGTCCCGGCGTTCACCGTTCCCACCGTGCTGGTGACGGTGGCCGAGAGGCTGACGCTCTGTGGGCTGGAGCTGTAATTGGTTGTAGCGTTGGAGGCCGAGGTGGTGGTGGGAGCCTGAGCCATTGTCAGGGTGTGGGTGTTGTCGCTGCTCCCCGCAAAGCTGGAGGAGCCGCTGTAGACCGCCTGGATGGTGTAGCTACCCGGAGGTGTTCCCGGCGGCAGCGTGTAAAGGACTGAGGCGACCCCGTTGGAAACCGCTCCCGAGGTGGATGTTCCCACCTGGTTTGAGCCGCTGAACAGCGTGAAGGTGACGCTGCCGCTGTTCACCGTCCCTGACGAGCTGCTGACCGTCGCCTGCAGCGGTACCGCGGGAAGGCCGTATTCGCCTTCGGCGTTGGAGGCGCTGGTGGTTGTGTTGGCCAGCACGCTGATCGTGTCGTTGTTCGAAAGTGTCGGTCCGACGCCCGCGCCACTCACCCCCCACGTTGTTGGGGTAGCTGCCGCTGGCAGTGTTGCTGACATTGACGTCAATCGTCAGTTCCGGATACTCCTGGCCATCGGGAACCGAGCTGTCGTTGGTGCAGGTGACCAGCCCGCCGTTGGCCGAGCACGACCAGCCTGTGCCGGAGAAATTCGAGTAGCTGAACGCGCTGATCAGGCCGTCTGTCACCGTCATCGGATTGCTGCCGCCGGTCGGGTCGCCGGTCGAGCCAGGTCCCTCGCTGTCCACCTGCACCGTAATCTGCGCGTTCTGCTCTCCCTGCTCGAAGTCGCCTCCGGTGCCGCTGCCGCTGTGCCCCACCGTCACCGAAACCGCCGGCGCATTCTCGGTGAGATTGACGCACCACGAGCTCATGCTGCTGTTGGCGGACTGATTATCCTGGTTGAGGTACATACTCCAGGTCCCATTGGGATTCTGATTGTCGAAAACGTCGCCCAGCGTGGTGCTGCCGAACGGCTCGGCGTATAGGTACGGCGAGGCGGGCGGCGTATAAAATCCATCCGTGCTCGCGAAGAATGTGTCGCTGCCTTTACCGCTGGTGGGCTTGAAGGTTCCTGCTTCGAGGGCGGCTCCCACGCTTCCCGTGCCCAAAGTCGCACTGGCGTTGTCGTCGAGGATCAAATTCACCGGCGCACTCATGGGAGTGGAGCCGCCCACATCTGAGAAGAAATCCAGGCTATCCGCGGTAGTATTCAGCGGTCCCACCAGCAGCGACGTCAGGTAGTACGGAGTAGACAGTTCAACACCGTTCAGAGTCACCGTGGCGTGGTTGATCGTGCCCGGCGCATTGGTCACAAAGATGTTCGATGGATTGGGGCTCGCCTGACCTTCGTCGGTGGAATTGCTCAGGCTGGGAATCGTAATCGTGCCTGGGTTGCAATACGAGACGACGCCCGCGTTGATGCTGGCGGTGGTCGTGTGGTCTACGCGCTGAATCCTGCTGCCGAAGCTCAGGGCATAAGTGTTGGCTACACCGTTATAAGTCGCAAGAATGTTGTGATCGCCCTCGGGCAGAGACGTGGTGCTGAAACTGGCCTGTCCACTGCCATTCACAGTCACTGGACCGGCCAGGTTCTGGCCATTCTCGGTAAAGGTTACCGATCCCGAACTTACCGGGTTGCCTCCGCTCGTCACCGTCGCCGTCACCGTAACGTTGACGCCGGTCAGAGACGGGTCTGGGGTTGTAGTCACCGTCGTCGTTGTAGACGCCCCCGATGCCTGGGTGATGTTGAGGCACCAGCCGCCGGTAATGGAACCGCTGGCAGTAGTGCCGTCGTCGTCGTAGGCAAAGAGCGACCACGCGCCGTTGGCCGTGGCTCCGTTAAAGGTGTTTTCGAAGGTGCCCGCGGTTGGATCTCCCCTGGGAGCCGCGACGGTGAAGCTGCTCGGAACCTGGGGTGCGGGATTCGGCGGTTGCGGCGTAAATACATCCTCTGAAGGAGGAGGGACGGTGTATACCGCCGGCTGCCAGGTGCCAGGTGGCAGTGTGGACTCCTCGTCCGCTTCGTTGATTTGCGTTCCCGTGTCGCTGAAGGTGTAAGCTCCGCCGCCCGTAGCGTTGGTGGTGGCGGCGAAAAATTCAAAGGCTTGGCTGCTCGGCGCCACCAGCAGCAGGTGCACCCCGTTCGCGGCCGCGCTCCAGGAGAAGTTATTCAGGGTGAGTGAAACGGTAGCCACGGCATTGCTGATCCCAGTCACGTTGATGACTGAGGGGTAGGGAGAAGTGTTGTCTTGCCCAGGCATGGTAACAGTGCCGTCATCGCAGAAAGAGCCCGACGAAGTTGTGGTGGGAGTCTCCACAAATTGGCTGAGCGAGCCTGTGCTTCCGGCAAAGCCGCCGCTGCCACTGTAGACCGCGGTGAGCGCATGATTGCCCTGGGTGGTAAACGTCGCGTCGCAAGTGGCCACGCCACCGGAAAGAGCCTGGTTGCCGCCGGTGCAGGAGATGGTGTTCCCGCCGTCCTTGAATGCAACCGTCCCGCCACTGGGTGAGGGGGTTCCCGTCACAGTTGCCGTCAACGTCGTTGAGTTCCCCGTGCCCGACGTAAACGACGGATTGGTGCTGGAATTTATCGTGGTTGTCGTGGAGCTCTGGGTCTGGTTTAGCGTGAAGATGAGGCTCCATCCGCTGATGGAAATATCATCATCAACGGAATACTCGCCCCCAAGGTCAACAAGGTACAAACTCCAGGTGCCGTTCAGATTGGTGCTGCCCAGCCCGTCGAACATGCCACCGAGCGTGGCCCCGCCAAACGGTGCGGCCGCTGTTCCGGAATTGAGCGTCCCCGGCCCAGGGGAGGGGTAGGTGTCATAGTTGTTGCCAAACGGGCAGGAGGTGGGAGCAAAGGTGCCTTCGTTAAATCCACCCGATTCGGTGGGGTAAGGCCATCCTGCGCCGTTCGTATTGCTGCAGGGACTGTCGCCCGAATATGGCATGTGCGTGGCGCCGTCCTGGATGGTCAGCGTGACGCCTCCACTGGACCAGTCCTCGAGGTTGGTGGCATCGCAGTTCCCGGCCAGCCCCATCAGTTCCATGTACGTGCCGTTCGGGGCCTTCAGCAGGACCCCCAGGTCTGCAGTTCCGCACCCACTTCCTTGAGCGTCCGAGGTCAGGCCGTGCAGTTGGACACTGATGGAGCTGATGGTGCCGTTGAGCGTATTCGCCGGAATGGTCAGCTGGGTGGGATACACGTTAGCCGGCACCCAGGTGCCGAAACCCGTGCCGTTGGGGCCTGCGGGTATCGAGACACTCTGCGTTTCCGTGCAGGTGTACGGGTTGCTCCCCGTGCACTGCGCGTTAGCGCGGCCTGGCAATCCAATGACCGCCAGCGTGGTGCACAGGGCCAGTACAACGCGGCTCAAATTCAGCCGGAGGAACCCCGGCGGCATCGCAGAACGATCGGCGGACGACATGACGGAAACCTCGCATCGCGGGACCAATCGCGCATCATGGGGAACAAGCCGCCGCGATTAGCCTGAGAACCTTCGCCAACCGCCGCGTTGGGGGTACCCGGCAGCCACACCCGGGCCCTCAGCATTCGGAACCCGGCTTCCAGAGGCGTTCAACCCATTTGAACCCGAATGGGAAGAATGAATTTCGGTGTCAGGGCAAACAAGGGGATGCCTCACTATGTGCGCCTGGCCTGAAACTGTCAAACAAATTTGCCGACAAAAGGCGCAACCAGGCCGAGTCTCCCCTGCCCTGTGTCAGGCGAATCGGGTATTCAGCGGGGCGAGAGGAAAGGTGGTTCGGTTCGGGGAAACGGTATGGCTCCTGTTATCGGGAGCCTCTCTGTCCCTTCATGGCTCGACTTGCCAAACAGCGGCAGGAGTACCTGGGCTTTGGCTGCTGGTCACCGTCGTCCCGTTCATCAGCCAGATGTAGACCTGCCCGGTGGTGTTGTTGTGCCACAGGATGCCAGACCTGCCGCTGCCATCGTAATCACCGGTACCCTGAATGACCCAGGTCGAGTCGGCGAGAGTGTAGGGACTCCCGCTGCTCGCGATCGCGGTCCCGTTCATCAGCCAGATGTAGACCTCTCCGAAGTCGCTGTTCCGCCACAGGATGTCGCTCTTGCCGTCGCCGTCGAAATCGCCGACACCCTGAATGACCCAGGTTGAGTCGGCGAGAGTGTAGGGACTCCCGCTGCTCTTGATCGTGGTCCCGTTCATCAGCCAGATGTAGACCTCTCCGGTGCTCGTATTCCGCCACAGGATGTCGGCGTTGCCGTCGCCGTCGAAATCACCAACTCCCTGAATGACCCAGGTCGAGTCGGCGAGAGTGTAGGGAGACCCGCTGCTCTTGATCGTGATCCCGTTCATCAGCCAGATGTAAACCTCTCCAGTGGTGGTGTTCCGCCACAGGATGTCACTCTTGCCGTCACCATCGAAATCGCCAACCCCCTGAATGACCCAGGTCGGGTCGGCGAGGGTGTAGGGAGACCCGCTGCTGGCGATGGTCGTCCCGTTCATCAGCCAGATGTAAACCTCCCCGCTGTTCGTGTTGCGCCACAGGATGTCACTCTTGCCGTCGCCATCGAAATCGCCCACCCCCTGAATAACCCAGTCCGAGGTAGGAGTGTAGGGGCTCCCACTGCTGGCGATTGTGGTCCCGTTCATCAGCCACTCATAAACCTGCTGCGTGCTCGAGTTCTGCCACAGAATGTCGCTCATGCAGTCGCCGTTGAAATCCTGAACCGCGGCAAACACCGCCGGGTTGGGATTGGGATTCGGATTGGAAGTAGAGCACGACCCAATGGCCTGAACCACCATCACAGGCGCCATTCCCGTTGCGTTGTTATAGATGGAGGAGCTGCCGGAGTCCGGGGTGTAGTTGGCCACCAGAGTGTCGCTTCCCACCGGAAGGGCATCGCCCTGCGGAACGTCGATGGTCACCGAACCGCCGGTCAGTTGCCCGGATCCTCCATAATTGCCGTTGCCGGTGAGGGTGATCGAACCGGTCGGGATTGGGTTGCCGGATCCACCACTGACCGTGATGGTGACCGACAGCGGCTGTGCTGTGGTGATGGTAGATTGAGCCGGCGTTACCGTTACCGTCGGCGTGATCAGCGGCGGAGTCACGCCTGTGCCGCTCAGCGCGATGGTTTGCGTCGTGTAGGTGATGTTCAGATTGGTGTCGATTAGTTCGAGTGTGCCCGAGATCGGCCCGGCGTAGATGGGAGCGAAGTCCACGGCGAGATTGCAACTCGCACCCGCTGCGATCACGCCATTCGAAGATGGCTGCGTAACCACGGGGCACGTCGTTGACGCGTCCAGAGAAAAGTAGCCTGTGGCACTGGGGTTGCCACCCGTGCCCTCAAACGGAAAGGTCAATGCGGCGCTGCCGATGTTCCACAACGTGACGCTGTTGCTGCTGGAGGAACCGATGTTGGTGCTGGCAAAGCTAAGGTTCGGCGGGGTCGCGAAGTTCAGTTCGTCCACTACGGAGCTGCCCTGATGGGCGGCATAGACATTCCCGCTTCCGTCCACTGCGACACCGGAGGGCCGGTCGGCCGGAACGTAGCTCAGCGTGGTCACGCAACTTGACGAGGCACAGGCCGGAGGGATCTTTTTGACGGCGTTGTTGTTGTAATCGGCGACATAGACATTGCTGCCCCCGTCTACGGCCACGCTATAGGGATCGTCGAAGCCACCGCCCAGCGTGGTTACGCAGTTCGCCGAAGTACATCCTAAGGGGATCTCCTTGACCGCGCTGCTGCCCTCATCGGCAACAAAGACGTTTCCGCTTGCATCCACGGCCACGCCATAAGGAGCGCTCAAGCCGCCGCCCAGAGTCGAAACGCAACTGGATGAGGCACAGCCCGCAGGTATCTCTTTTACAGCGTTGTTTGCGGAATCGCCGACGTAGACGTTGCCGGCTCCGTCCACTGCCACGCCATGGGGATGACTGAAGCCCCCGCCGAGGGCTGTTACGCAGTTGGAAGAAGCACAACCCGGCGGCATCACCGTCACTGCGTTGTTGTTGGAATCGGCGATATAGACGTTACCGGCGCCGTCTAGCGCCGCGGCAGCGGGATCACTGAAGCCGCCGCCCAACGCTGTCACGCAACCGGTAGAAGCACAACCCGGTGGCATCTCCATCACCCCATTGCCGCCGGCGACATAGATATTGCCGCTGCTATCGACTGCCACACCGTTTGGAACTCCCCAATTCTCTCCCGGCGCCAGCACGGTTCGCGTGGCCGGCGCGAAGACCAGTTGCGGTCCCGTGCCTGTGCCGTAAATATAGGCAGTGGCGATCACGCCGTTAGCATCAGACAGCTGCACCGCGCCATTGCGCGCGCCGGGATATAGAGGCCTGAAGGACACATCAACGCCGCAGGTATCTCCCGCACTGTAGGCGTGACTGGTCCCGTTGGTGTCGCAACTTCCAGTCCCATAATCAATGAAATCGAGGCCTTTCCCACCCTCGGTCAGCACAGATGCGGTGATCCCGCTGTCGGCAGCAGTAAAGGTAAAGTTCAGCGTCCAGAATGGGTATCTGGTTCCTGCTGGCGTTGTCCCCGCACTCACGGCCTGCCGAGTGATCACTTCCGTGAAGACTTCCCCATTGACAGGCAGCTGGTTGGTGACATAGACGTTGCCGCTACCGTTGTCCACCGCTATCGCCAGGGGAAAACCGAAGCTGCCGGCCACACTTGAAACGCAGCTGGAGGAGGCGCAGCCCGGAGGCATCTCATAAACCGCCTGGGTAATTACATCGGTGACATAAACATTGCCGTCGCTGTCGACGGCTACACCAGCGGGAGCGGCGTTGCTGAAGCTGCTGCCAAGCGTCGTAATCGTGCAATCGCCATTGTCGAACCTCGTGGTAGTGCAGCCCGGAGGCATTTCCACCACAAAGCCGAGACCGGCCGTTGAACTATCCGTGACGTAGACGTTGCCGCTTTTATCCACCGCAATCGCAGAGATGCCGTACCAGCCGCCATCGGGAACGGTGCCGTCGTTCCCCAGCGTCGTCATGCAACTGAAAGAACTGCATCCGGGGGGTATCTCGAACACCTCGCCCTCGTAATCGTTAGGCCGGCGGTACTCTTCATCCGTGACATAAACGTTACCGCTCCCGTCAACGGCCACGCCTACCGGGTCCACGAAGCCGCCGCCCAGCGCCGTCATGCAACTTTGCGAGGTGCAGTTGGGCGGCATCTTGTACACCGCCGCGCTCCCCTGGTCCGCCACATAAACATTGCCATTTCCGTCCACCGCGACGCCAAAAGGACCGCCCCATCCGCCACCGAGCTTTGTGGTCGTGCAAAAGGCATTGGTGGAGTTACCCTGGTAGAGGTAGTTGTCGGGAATGCAGCCCGGAGAAAGTTCAAGCACCTCGTCGGTGCCGAAGCCTAAGGTTACATAGAGGTTGCCGCTAGCGTCCACAGCCAGGCCATTGGGATAATCCTGGGCGGCATACACTGTCGCCACCGCGCCGTTGAAGTGCGCTGTCTGCCCGCGAAGAGGCGAGGCCGCCAAGGCTCCTGACACCAGCGCGGCCAGCAGAGACAGAACTTGAGCTTGGACAGACATACGAACCTCAATTCGTTGTGACAATCCCACACATCCACGGCGACTGAAAACCCACACTAAAGTCTCCTTGATGCCCGTCACGCTCGATCATGCCGAAGGAGCGGTGATGGTACAGATCTCCGATATTTCGCCACTGGTGGAGAATCAGCGGCAACTTCTGGATCAGAAAAGGAGGGCCCGGTCTTACGGGTGGGTTCAGACTCAGTCGAGCCTGGAAGAGATTGACAATCCGTTATTCGATGAATTCTCTGGGGACTTGCCGGTAGTCTGTGGACACACACGAAGAATGTCAAGGAAATATCGCGGTAACTGCCACCAGGATGATGATTGATTTGTGAATCGATGATTCAGGTAATACTTGCCTGATGACCAGTGGGGGATTGAGGACGGTTCTCTCCCCGGCGGCGCTCCCCTGACCTTCGTAACCCCCACCCCTTCGATTTCCCTTGCTTCTCCGCAAGGTCAGTCCTAACATTTTTATTAGTTCTCGAACCAGGTCTCGAAAAGCCTCGCTCAGCCGCGAGGCTTTTCATTGCTGAGCGCAGCCCGGCCAGGCCAGCATTTGCCCTGGCAGAAACCAAAACTGAGTGAAAGATTGCAACTAAGTCCCGTGATTTCAAATAGAGACCGGCAAAGTCATTGTTTTCAAATAGAAACACAACGACTAAGGCTCAGGAGGGTAATACCTAACTCGCGGTACCAAAAGGCACCTGCAAAATCAAATACTTGCCGCACCCCTGGGGGGGAGGGGGGGTACCCCATCGAGCCACCGATCCATCGCCTCGAGCGCCCGCTCGCACTGCAGCCGATGCCGCTCCTTCTTATCCCGAACGCGTCGCCTGGTCGCTTCGTCGAGCGGCTCCAGCAGATCGAATGTGATGTTAGCCGGCTGAAAACGCTTAGCATCCGCTTCCGTGATGTACCGCACCAGCGACCCGAGCGCGGTTCCCCGTGGAACCGGTTCCGGCGTTTCGCCCCTCGCGATCGTCGCCGCGTACATCCCAGCCAGCATTCCCGTCGCAATCGATTCCGTGTAACCTTCCACTCCGGAAATCTGTCCCGCGAAGAAAATTCCTGGAAAATCGCGCAGATGCAGCAAACGCGTCAGCACCCGAGGCGAGTTGATGTAAGTGTTCCGGTGAATCTGCCCGTAGCGCAGGAACTTCGCCTGCTCGAGCCCCGGAATCATCCGCAGAATCCGCGCCTGCTCGCCGAACTTCATATGGTTCTGGAAGCCGACCAGGTTGTAAGAGTCGGCCCGCAGATTCTCGACGCGCAACTGCACAACCGCCCAGGGTATTTTTCCCGTCCGCGGATCGCGCAAACCCACCGGCTTCATCGGTCCGAAGCGCAGCGTGTCGCGGCCGCGCCGCGCCAGTTCCTCCAGCGGCAGGCAGCTCTCAAAATAATCGAGCTTTTCCCACTCTTTCGCCTCCACGCTTTCGGCCGTTAGCAGCGCATCGTGGAACGCTTCGTATTCCGCCTGAGTCATCGGGCAATTGATGTAGTCCGCAGTTCCTTTGTCGTATCGCGCCGCGAGGTAAACTTTCTCGCGGTCAATCGAATCAGCCTCCACAATCGGGCTGATGGAGTCGTAGAACGCCAGATGCTCGCTTCCCGTCAGCCGCGCAATCTCATCGGACAAAGCCAGCGAGGTCAGCGGACCCGACGCCACAATCGTGATTCCGTCTTCTGGCTCGATCCGCGTCACTTCTTCCCGGCGGACCGTAATTCGCGGCTCCGCGTCAATCTTCTCGGTGATCAGCCGCGAAAACTCCACCCGATCGACGGCCAGCGCATGACCCGCCGGAACCGCGCTCGCATCCGCGCAGGCAAGCAGGGGCGAACCAGCGCGCCGCATCTCCTGCTTCAGCAGCCACGGCGCAGTGTTCTCGCTCTCGCTCTTCAGGGAATTGCTGCAGACCAGCTCGCCAAAGTCCGCCGTCTGATGCGCTGGCGTCGTTCGCACCGGGCGCATTTCATACAAGTCGACCTGCGCTCCCATGCGCGCCGCAACCAGCGCAGCTTCAGGGCCTGCAAGGCCTCCACCAATAACGCGGACCCTCATTTCCGCACTTCAGTAGCGCGCTCTTCAATGGGAAGCTCGGCGCCGGCGAGCGCCAGGAGCGCATTGTCTTTCACTCGCATGCGCGTCCAGTCGTCGAGAGCTTCAGCTCCCAGCGTTTTGTAGAAGTCGATTGCCGGCGTATTCCAGTCGAGCACGTGCCAGTAGAGGATCACGCAACCTTGCCTCACTGCCAGCGCCGCAACCTCCTGCAACAATGCCTTGCCGATTCCACGCCCCCGAAACTGCGGCCGCACAAACAGATCTTCCAGATGCATCGCCCGCCCGCGCCAGGTCGAGTACACAGGGAAGAACAGTGCAAACCCGGCTGCTTCACCGTCTTCCTCAGCAATCAGCGCCTCGAAATACCGCGCCTCGCGGCTGTCCTTCTCCGCGGTGGGAAAGCCATCCCGCGCCAGCTCCGCGGCAGTTAGTTTCACTGCATCCGGCTCGTGCTCGTACTCCGCCAGCTCGCGAACGAACGAAAGGATCACTTCTGCGTCGCCTGCGGTGGCCGCTCGAATCGTCGTCATGCGCTCTCATTATAAGAATCCGCCTTTCGCCAGGTTTTACGCTTCGCGGATCACGGTTCATATGGCCCGGCCCCGGCCACAAGCCCGATTTCCTGAACGCTGAACGCTGAGCGCTGAGGCTCTCGGGTGTATCCTTCTCCCAACTTTCACCCGAAAGGCCCGCGACCATGAATCCGCTGTCGCCGGTTGACGCCCTCTCTCCGGCCTTCAGCCGCGCACGTACCATCCTCACGAGGCCAGGCCTCGTCCCCGGCCAGCCCACGCCTTTTAGCTTCTGGTTCTTTCTTAAGATCGCCGTCGCCGCGGGCCTCACCCAGGGCAACGTTTACACCTTCATCGTTATTCTTGGTTTCGAAACAGTGGCAATCGCCATCGCCCTCACGGCTGGAGCCCTGGGACGAGCCGGCACTTCTCTCAACTCCGCCGGTGGCCTCAGCGCTCCGGCTGTCGCAGCCATCGCCCTGGCATTCCTGTTCGTCCTCATCATCGGCGTTCTGTTTGCGTGGCTCTGGTGCCGTCTTCGCTTCGCCCTCTTCGATCTGGTTGTTTACCGTCACGGACTCGTCGGGCGCGCCTGGGCTCCCTATGCCTCGCAATCCTGGCGATTCCTGGGACTCATGATCGTTATCGGTCTCGGATTTGCCCTCATCCTTTCCCTTACCGCCGGCCCGTTCCTGCTGCATTTCATCATCGCCGTCCGTCACCTCACGCCGCAGCAACTCAACTCCGATCCCACGTTCTTCTTCGCCCACATCATCCCGCTGTACGGCATCATCTTCGTCTTCGTCATTCTCGCTGGACTGGTTAACGCCATCGCGCAGGATTTCCTGCTGCCCCCCATGGCCATCGAGGACTCGCCCCTCGGCGCTTCTTTCTCCCGCTTCTTTCAACTGCTTCGAGCGCGGTTCTGGTACGTCGCTCTGTATCTGCTGCTGCGCATCGTTCTGGCTCTCGGGATTGCCTGGGTGGGAATGATGGCGGTCTTCATCGTTCTCCTCATCTTCGGGGCGGGCGGCTTCGGCCTGGGCTTTCTCCTTTACCACGCCTTCTGGCATGCGGGACCAGGCGGACCAGCGCTGTTCATCCTCTATTGCGTCCTCGCTGGCTTGTTCCTCTTCGCTCTGTATTTCCTGGGCGTGCTGCTGGTCTATGGCGTCGTCGCGGTCATCATGCAATCCTATGCAGTCTGTTTCTACGGCTCGTATTACCCGCCTCTGGGCGACCGGCTCGAGCCTGCCTCAATTCCGGGGCCCTCGCAGGCTCCTCCTAACCCTTTTGCGAGCTCCGATCCGCCTCTGCCCGAGCCGCCCCTAGTTACGTAAGTGGGTTAAGCGACTGGAATTGCCGGGCAAATCGAGCCCCATCGTCACTCTGCGCTTTCCTTTTGCCTCGTTTGGCGTCATCATATTGTTCGTTTGAGCCCTGTTTCCGGGAGGCTCTTATGTATCGCCCTCTCGCTGTCGCGATGCAATTGACCCTTGTTGGCTCGGGCGCCATTTCTGCGGGAATTCCTGCCCTCGCCCAAGTCCTGCAAACCCCGCCTGAATCCCGGCCCGCTTCCACCGAAGTCGATTTGACGCCTGAACTCCGCGGTGACCTGGCCATGGCCCATCAGCAGTACCTCCAGGCGATCGACGCTTACAGCCATGTTCCCGATAAATCTGCCGTCATCTGGAACAAGCTGGGCATGGCCTACCACCACCTCTTCGCCATGGACCAGGCCCGCCGTGACTACGAGCACGCCCTGCAACTCCAGCCCAACTACCCCGAAGCGCTCAACAACCTCGGCGCCGTCTACTACGCGAAAAAGAACTACGGCAGGGCCATTAAGTATTACCGCAAGGCTCTCCAGTACGATCCCAGGTCCGCCCCCGTCTACAGCAACCTTGGCACCGCCTGGTTCGCACGCGGCAAGGTGCAGCAGGGTATTGAAGCCTATCGCACTGCTTTCGCCCTCGACCCCAGAGTCTTCTCTTCCGATTCATCTCTTCTTGTCAATGAGTCCTTGCCCGCGCATGATCGCGCCCAGCAGGATTTCTGTCTGGCCCTGCTCTTCGCAGAATCCGGCAAGAATCATGAGGCCATCGAGTACCTCCGCAAGGCTTTGGACGAAGGCTTCTCCGACCGCAAAAAGATTCTCGAAGATCACACGCTCGCCCCTCTGCGCGCCACACCCGAGTTTGCGGAGCTGATGACCGAACAAAAGATCCACTAGCGTCTGACCCGTACTCCTGACTGCTGTCCGTTTGCGCGCTGACCTTGTTTGGCTGACTGGTTTTTAGCCGACCGGCTATTAGCTGACCGCCTCTCAGCCGCCTTTTCCTCTTCAGCAATCCTTAAGCTGCCGCTGCTACTCTCACGGCATGTTACGGTCCAGCCTCGTCACAGGGGGATGCACGGTTCTCGTGGTGTGCGTTGCGTTGTTCTGCGCCTGGACCACCCCGGCCTTTTCCCAAGCCACTCCACCCGCCTCCACGGCGAACGCGTCTTCACCGGGCCCATCGTTCACCCTCGATCAGGCCATCGCCGCCGCGCTCGCGAATGATCCCGCTTATCATGCCGCCGTTGCCGCCTCCGGCTCCGCCCGCCTTGACGCCGCTCTCAGCCGGGATGCGCTTCTCCCCAATGCCGCCGCGCACGTCGACTACCTTTTCACCCAGCCCAATGGGTTGCGCAACCAGGCCGGCCAGACCGGCAATCAGCAGGCGCCGCGTTTCATCGCCAACAACGCCATCCGCGAATATGCCGCCCAGGTTCTCGTCAACGAGAATCTCAGTTTCGCTTCCCTTGCCGACTACAGCCGGGCGCGCGCTGTCGCTGCGCAGTCCACGGCTGACCTTGAAAGCGCCCGCCGCGATCTCATTTCCCGCGTCGTCGCCGCTTACTTCGCTGTCGTCTCGACCGCCGACAAGGTCGAAGTCGCCCACCGCGCCCTCGATGAAGCCCGCGCCTTTGTCGATCTCACCAACAAACTGGAATCCGGCCGCGAAGTCGCCCACGCCGACCAGGTCAAAGCCAACCTCGAGTTCCAGCAGCGCCAGCGCGAATTCGATGACGCCACCCTCGCTGCGGAAAAAGCGCGCCTCGACCTGGGCGTGTTCCTGTTTCCCGATCCGCGCATGCCCTACACGCTGGACCCGCAGAATCAATCCGTCGAACCGCTCCCCGAACAATCTGCCGTCGAAGCTGCTGCCACGCGCAACAATCCCGATCTGCGCAGTGCGCTCGAAGCCCTGCACGCCGCGCACAGTCAAACCCTCGCTGCCCGCGCTGCGTACCTGCCCAGCCTCGGCTTCAATTACACCTACGGCATCGATGCGCCGCAGTTCGCCGTCAATGGACCTGACGGAGTCCGCAACCTCGGCTACTCTGCCTCCGCCTCCATCGACTTCCCCCTCTGGGACTGGTTCGCCACCCACGACCGTGTACGCCAGGCACAACTCCACGAGCAAGCCGCGCAGGCCTCGCTCACCACCACCCAGCGCCAGCTCATCGCGCAACTCGATGAGTTCTACCATGAGGCCCGCGCTGCCTCCGACCAAGTCGCCTCACTCCGCACCAGCGTTGACACGGCGCGGGAAAGCCTTCGTCTCACCCGCCTCCGTTACTCCGCCGGAGAGGCGACCGCCCTCGAGGTCGTCGATGCCCAGTCCTCTCTGGCCCAGGCGGAGGCAGCCCTTGCCGATGGCATCCTGCGCAGCCACGTTGCTCGCGCCAACCTGCAAACCCTCACCGGAACCCTCTGAATGAAAGACACCCGCCTTCGCGCCACCTGGATCTTCGGAGCCCTCGTGCTCAGTCTTGCGGGCTGCAAAAAAGAAGAGGCTGCGCCCACCCCCGTCACTGTCGAAGCCGCAACCGCGCAGATTCAGTCCATCACCGAACACATCACAGCGGACGCCATCCTCGCTCCGATTGCCCAGGCCGCCATCTCTCCCAAAATCACCGCTCCGGTAAAGAAGTTCTATGTTCAGCGCGGCTCGCATGTGAAAGCCGGCGAGCTTCTGGCCACCCTCGAGAATCGCGACCTCGAGGCCGCAGTCACTGACAATCAGGGAGCTTTCGATGCCGCCGACGCTGCTTACCAGACTGCCGTCAAAGCCCAGGTTCCCGAGGACTATCAGAAGGCCCAGCTCGATCTCGCCCAGGCAAAGGCCAATCTCGATCTTGCGCAGAGCATTGTCGCCAGCCGCAAACAGCTCTTCGCCGAAGGAGCCATCTCTGGCCGCGACCTCGACACTTCGCAGGCAGCGCTCGTCCAGGCCCAGGCCGCGTATGACACCGCCAAACAGCATTTCGATTCCATGCAGCAGGTGAGCCACGAAGCTGCTCTTAAAGCCGCAAAGGGACAGCTTGAATCCGCACGCGGAAAGTACCAGGGCGCCGAAGCCGACCTTACCTACTCCGAGATTCGCAGCCCGATCGCAGGCGTCGTTACCGACCGTCCTCTCTACGCCGGCGAAACCGCCGCATCTGGCGCCCCGCTCATTACCGTTATGGACACCTCCGCGCTGCTGGCGAAGATCCATCTGTCACAGCCACAGGCACAATTGTTGAAGACCGGCGATGCGGCTGCGGTTTCTGTTCCCGGCCTTCCCGATCCCGTCTCCGGGAAAATCACACTCGTCAGTCCCGCCCTCGATCCCGGCAGCACCACCGTCGAAGTCTGGGTTCGCATCGAGAATCCCAAAGGCCAGCTCCGTCCCGGGACAGCCGTTCACGTCACCGTCGCCGGCCGCACGGTTTCCAAAGCCGTCGTCGTCCCCACCGAATCCATCGTCGTCGCCGCGTCAGGCAAGTCCACTGTCATGCTCATCGGTGCTGACGGCGTCGCTCACCAGACCACGGTTGAAATCGGCATCGCCGACTCCGGCCAGACTCAGATCCTGAGCGGGCTCACCACCGGCCAGCAGGTCGTCACCGCCGGCGCCGCCTCGCTCGACGACGGCACGCACGTCAAAGTTGTCACGTCGACCGATGCCGACCAAAAGCCCGCCGCAGGTCAGGCAAAGGACGACGATCAGTGATCGACCCCGCCCCCGCTGAATCCGCATTTTGGCTCCCGCGCTGGGCTCGCAGCATTTTCTTCTTCACTATCGTCCTTGCCGTGGCCGGGGTCTTCCTCGCCTTCCGCATCCCTATCTCCGTTTTCCCGCAAACCAACTTCCCCCGCGTCGTCATTGGCGTCGACAACGGCGTCATGCCCGTCGAGCAGATGGAAGTCACCATCACGCGCCCCATCGAAGACGCCGTCAACAGCGTCCCCGGCCTCGTCACCGTGCGCTCCACCACCAGCCGCGGATCCGCTGAGGTCAGCCTGTTCTTCAACTGGAACGTCGACATGTTCCAGACCCTCGAGCTAGTCAATGCGGCCGTCGCCCGCGTCCAGCAATCGCTGCCTTCCTCGGCCGTCATCACTACCAATCGCCTCACCTTTGCCACCCTCGACCCCATCCTTGGCTTCAGCCTCACCTCCGACACCGTCTCGCAAACCCGTCTCTGGGAGCTCGCCACCTACGAGCTCAAGCCCCCGCTCAATCGTCTCGACGGCGTCTCCACGGTCACCATCCAGGGCGGCCAGGTTCCCGAATTCCACGTCATCCCCAACACCGCAAAGCTGATCTCCGCGCAGCTCACCATCTCCGACCTGGTCAACGCCATCCAGCAGACCAATCTGGTGCAGTCTCCCGGACTTTACGAAGCCAACCACCAGCTCATCCTCGGCCTCGTCGGCGATCAGGCCGCAAACCTCGACCAGCTTGCACAGATTTCGGTTAAGCCAACTCCCGCCGGCGTGCCTATCCACCTCGCCGACGTCGCTCAGGTCGTCTCTGCCACCGAGCCCGTCTACACCATCGTCACCGCCGACGAAAAGCCGGCCGTACTTGTCAACGTTTTTCGCCAACCCGATTCCAACACCGTCGCTGTCGCCGACGAAGTCACCGCAGAAATGGCCCAGCTCCGCGCCAATCTCCCAGCCGGCGTCACCATCACTCCGTTCTACGACCAGTCTCACCTCGTTCGCGACTCGATCGCCAGCGTTCGCGACGCCATCCTCATCGGGCTCATCCTCGCCGCGCTCATCCTTGTTCTTTTTCTCCGCGACTGGACCTCGTCTCTTATCGCCGGTCTGGTCATACCTGTAACCATCGCTGTTACATTTATCGTTCTCTGGGCCATGGGCCAGAGCTTCAACCTCATGACTCTCGGCGGGCTCGCCGCCGCCGTCGGTCTGGTCATCGATGACGCCATCGTCGTCGTCGAAAACATCGCCCTCCACCGTGAAGCCGGCCAGAATCGATTCGACGCCGTCCGCCTCGCACTGTCCGAAATCACCCGACCCCTCATTGGATCGACGATTACCCCCATCGTTGTTTTTCTACCGCTCATCTCGGTCACCGGTGTCACCGGAACCTTCTTCCGCGCGCTGGCCCTGACCATGACCGTCGCCCTGCTCACCTCGCTCGCCCTCGCCCTCACCTGGACGCCCGCCCTTTCGATCGCGCTCCTCCGCGGCAACGGCCGCGGGGCACAGATCATCCCCATCGATTCCGCACAGACGGCCGAATCCTCGCACCGCCGCAATCTCATGGCGCCCATCCTGCGCGCGCACGAGCGTCTCCTTCGCCTCGCACTCGCCAAACCCCTCTGGCTCGCGGGCGCCTGCGGTCTGCTAATTGTCACAGTATTTGTTGCTTATAAGGCTCTCGGCTCCGATCTGTTGCCGGAAATGGACGAAGGCGCCTTCGTGCTGGACTACATCATGCCCGCCGGCAGCTCGCTCCAGGAAACCGATCGAGTACTCCTGCACGTCGATCGCATCCTCCACCAGATCCCCGAAGTCACCACCACGTCGCGCCGCACCGGCCTGCAGATGGGCCTCGCCGCCGTCACCGAAGCCAATACCGGAGATTTCACCGTGATGCTCAGCGACCATCGCAGCCGTGACATCGACGAGATCATGGAAGATGCCCGTCAGCGCATCAAAGCCGCCGAGCCTGAGCTCGACATCGAGTTCACTCAGGTCCTCCAGGACATGATCGGCGACCTCTCCAATGCTCCCGAGCCGGTTCAGATTAAGCTCTACTCGTCCAATCAGGACCTTCTTAACCAGCTTGCACCGCGCATCGGTGACGCCATCTCCAAAGTCCCTGGCGTCGTCGACGTCGAAAACGGCATCGACAACACGATCAGCGGCCCCGCCACTTCTTTCCAGGTCGATCCCGGTCTCGCCGCGCACTACGGCTTCACCACGTCCGAAGTCGCCACTGACGCTACCTCCATCCTCGACGGCCTTCCCACTCCGCAGCCCCTCATTCAGAACGGCCGCCCCTACACCGTCCGAGTCCGCCTCGACGATTCCCACCGTGCTTCCCTTGACGCGATCGAGAACACCGTCTTCCTCAGCGCGTCCGGCAAAATGGCCACCCTCGGCGCACTGGCTCACGTCGAGCAACTCCCACCGCAAAACGAAATCCTCCGCGAAAACCTCCAGCAGATGGTCACCGTCACCGGCCGCCTCGAAGGCTCCGACCTTGGCTCCGCCATCGCCCGCGTCCAAAAAGCAGTGGGCGATCTTCACCTGCCTTCCAGCGTCCGCATCAATTACGGCGGCACGTATCAGGAACAACAGCAATCGTTCCACGAGCTGTTACAAGTTCTCCTCCTTGCCCTCGTCCTGGTCTTCGGCGTGCTCCTTGCGGAATTCCGCAGTTTTTCTGCGCCCGCCTCTATCCTCGTCTCCTCCGTTCTCTCTACAGCCGGCGTCATCTTCGCGCTGCTCGTCACCAGAACCACCTTCAACGTCGCGTCCTTCATGGGCCTCATCATGGTCATCGGCATCGTTGCCAAAAACGGCATCCTCCTCCTCGATGCCGACCAGCGTTTCCGTCTCGCCGGGCTTGATGCGCGCGATGCCATGATGCAGGCCGCTCGCCGCCGCCTTCGCCCCATTGTCATGACCGCTCTCGCCGCCATGACGGGCATGCTGCCACTCGCCTTCGCTCTGGGCCAGGGATCACAGATGCTGCAGCCCCTCGCCATTGCGGTCATCGGCGGTCTGCTCATCTCCATGCTGCTGTCGCTCATCGTCACGCCCGCGGTCTACGTTTTCCTCGCCCGCGACTAGCTTCCGCGGTATCAAGTTCACCTCGCCCATCGTCGCCAACGGCAAGGTCTACATCTCCACCGGCCACGACCTCACCACGGCTCTTTTCATCGCCCAGCCCCTGCAAATTCACTTGCTCTGGCCGCGTGCTCGTTGATATTCTCCCGCCCACCGAGGACCCACGCATGACCACTCAACTCGATCCGAACCTGAAAGCGCGCAGAGACAAAGTCGTAGACGGGCACATTCGCGCCGAAGCCCAAACCCACGACATCGCTGCAGCGCTCGCGACGTTTAGCCATCCACGCTATGAGGTTCCTGCCGTCGGTGCCATCGCCGACGGTCCCGAAGCGGTGCATGGCCTTCTCGGCCAGTTACTCGGCGCCTTTCCCGATTTCTGGCTCGAACGCATCGCCACCCATCACGCCGACGACGCCGTCATCGTCGAATGCAAATTTGGAGGAACGCATCGCGGACCGTGGGCCGGCATTCCGCCCACCGGCAAGCCCATGTCGGTCCAGGCCGCCTGCGTCTTCTGTTTCGAGGGCGCTGACCTGGTGTGTGAAAAGGTGTACTTCGATCACAACACTGTGCTCGCCAAGCTGAACGCCTGACCGACTCTCTCTCCCCCACGCCCCTTCCTCGCTGCCGTTCTATAGTTGAGACGACACCTCAACCGGAGAACGGCCCTGCCCTGCGACGACCTCAGAGACTGGATCAAAGTCCTCGATAAAGCCGGCGAGCTCCGCCGTATCCGCCAGGAGGTCTCTCCCGTCCTCGAAATAGCCGAAATCACCGACCGCGTCTCCAAGTCCGGCTCCGGAACCCATAAGGCCGGCGGCCCCGCTCTCCTCTTCGAAAACGTCACGGGCTATCCCGGTGCGCGCGTCCTCATCAATCAGTTCGGCTCCGAGCGCCGCATGAAGCTGGCCCTCGGCCTCAACCCCGATAAGGACTCGCTCGACGCCATCGCAGGCCGCATCCGCGCGCTGCTCGAAGTCAAATCCCCCGAAGGCCTGCTCGAAAAACTCAAGATGCTGCCCCAGCTGGCGTCCATCGGCAGCTTCTTTCCCAAAACAATCTCGGCCAAAGACGCGCCGTGCAAAGAAGTCATCCTCCGCGAGAACTTCTCGCTCCTCGACTTTCCCATCCTCCAGTGCTGGCCGCTCGACGGTGGACGCTTCATCACCCTCCCGTGCGTCGTCACCCGCGATCCCCGCACCGGACGCCGCAACATGGGCATGTATCGCATGCAGGTATACGACGGCCAGACCACCGGCATGCACTGGCAGCGCCAGAAAAACGCCGCCGAACATCTGCGCGAGTGCTTGCGCACGGCGGCCGGAGGGGCATCGGAGCGGGTCCACTGGATGGCGAAAACCGCCGGCGCCACTGCCAACATCGCACTCGCCAATCCTGACCCTGCCCACAACCGGCTCGAAGTCGCCGTCGCCATCGGCACCGATCCCGCGACCACGTTCTCCGCCATCGTCCCCGCTCCGCCCGAAGTCGAAGAATTCCTCATCTCCGGCTTTCTTCGCGAAGAGGCCCTTGAGTTGGTCAAATGCGAGACTGTCGACCTCGAAGTCCCCGCTCACGCCGAAATCATTCTCGAAGGCTACGTCTCCCTCGATGAGCTTCGCCCCGAAGGCCCCTTCGGCGACCACACCGGCTTCTATACGCCTGCCGAGGACTACCCCGTCTTCCACCTCACCTGCATCACGCATCGCAAAGATCCGATCTACTCAGCGACCATCGTTGGCAAGCCACCCCAGGAAGATGCATGGATGGGCAAGGCCGTCGAGCGCATCTTCCTCCCGCTCTTCCGCCTCACGCTGCCGGAGATCGTCGACATCAATCTGCCCATCGAGGCGGTCTTCCACAACCTGATGATCGTGTCCATCCGTAAAAGCTACGCGGGGCACGCGCGCAAGGTCATGAATGGCATCTGGGCGATGGGCCAGGCCATGTTCACCAAATGCATCATCGTGGTCGATGAGGACTGCGACGTGCAGAACCTCGCTGAGGTCACCCTCCGCGTCGCCAACAACATCGACCCCGAGCGCGACATCCAGTTCACCCTCGGCCCCATCGATTCTCTGGATCATTCCTCGCGCCTGCCCAACTACGGCAGCAAGATGGGCATCGACGCCACACGCAAATGGCCCGCCGAAGGCTTCACGCGCCCCTGGCCGAAAGAAATTGTGATGGACACTGCGACAAAATCCCGCATCGACGCGCTTTGGAAATCCCTCGGTCTGGAGGACTAGCCGTCCAGGCGGTCGCGCTTCGCGCCAATCACATTCAGGAGTCCACCATGTTTACCCTCGACGGCATCCGCAAATTCCACTCCTGGACCCACGCCAGCCTCACGCTCCTCTTCGATCACCTCGCCACGCTCTCGGCCGCTGACTATGCGAAGGAACTCCCCGGTTTCGGCTACCCCTCCATCCATGCCCAGGTCGTTCATCTCCTCGGCTGCGAAGTCCGCTGGGTCTCCCGCCTGCGCGCGCTCCCCGTCGGGTCCTGGGACACGACTCTCTGGCCCGCAATCACCGACGCCCGAACGCTGCAAGCCGAAGCCCGGTTGCAAACCCTCGACTATCTCTCTGGCCTCACCGACCAGCGACTCAACGCCAATGCCGAACTCCGCTTCACCGACGGCGTATCGCATTCCGAACCCCTGCGCTGGTCCTGCATCACGTCTTCACCCACGCCTTCCATCACAAAGGACAGATCGTGGCCATGTGCCGCATCCTCGGCTATCCTGCACCGGACACCGACCTCAACCAGTTCGAATAACCGTCTGCCTCTCTGCAGACCGGCTCTTCGCTGACCGGTTCTTAGCTGACCGCTTCATCGCTGACCGCCTTACTCGCTGCGCCCTTTTCCTGTAAACTGAAGATTCGCAATTTCCCCGAGAAACGAGTCAGATTATGTCCATCCATCCCGTCATGCAGCGCCTTGCCGACAAGCTGAACCGCACCGACCTGCCCCCCTTTGCGCCGGGCGACACGATCCGCGTTCAGGTCCGCATTAAGGAAGGCGACAAGGAACGTCTCCAGGCCTTCGAGGGCGTCGTCATCGCCCGCAAAAATGGCCCCCAGGGCAGCTTCACCGTCCGCAAAATGAGCTTCGGCCAGGGCGTCGAGCGCATCTTCCCTTTCAACAGCAAGGTCATCGATAAGATCGAGAAAGTTCGCTCGTCGAAAGTCCGCCGCGCCCGTCTCTTCTACCTCCGCGAGCCTGCGCGGCAAAGCCGCGCGTCTCAAGGAAGTCGAGAGAGTCTAGCCGGCTCACCAGATCCGAAAACCTCACTGCGCCCCAGCCCACTGCTGGGGCGTTGCTGCGTCTCATTGCCGGTTGTCACCGAGCGCTCTTCCGCTAACGGGTTTTTGGCTGACCGCTTTATTGGCTAACCATCTCTTAAGCCGCTTTGGCCTGCCGCCCGCGTCAGCCACCACTCCATCGTCCGCGCGTCTACAAGCCCGGCCTGCTGAAAGTTCAGCTTCCCGCCCTGCGAACACCGCAAAGTTCGGAATCCCCTGCACGTTGTACCGCGCCGCGAGTTCCGGATGTTTTTCAGTGTCCACCTTCAGCACGACTGCCTTCCCCGCCAAATCTCGCGCGCCACCTGCGCTACATGCGGAGCGGCCATCCGGCACGGCCCGCACCACGCTGCCCAGAAGTCCACGAGCACCGGCACCTTTGCCTCGCGCGTAATTTCGTCAAACTCCGCCGGGCCTACCGCAATCGGCTCGGTCACGGCCGGCAGACGCAGCTTTACACGCTCCGCAGCGCCCCATATCGGCCAAATGCCGCCCCGGCACACGGTTTGTCTTCCCGCAATTCGTACACGTTCTCAGAATCGCCATAATGCTCCCATCCTATTGATGCAGATCGCCGATCTCGGGTATCAGCCCTGGCTCTCCGTCGCCGCAAACTGCCTTGTTTTCCACTTCCAGCTCCAAATCTGCGCAGTAAACTCGCCTCATGGGGACCCTGCAGGGCGAATTGCTTCCGAAACGCGGCCGCAAGCCGGTCCCCCGCAAAATCCTCCCCGACGACCAGGTCTCCGCCGCCACCCGCAAGCTGCGCATGCTCCGCACCCTCGCCTGCGGCAATAAATTTGAAAAACTCGCCCGCGCCCAGGGCGCTGCCGTCATTGCCGGCGTCGATGAAGTCGGCCGCGGCGCGCTCTTCGGTCCCGTCGTCGCCGCCGCAGTCATCCTTCCGCCCGACACCCGCATCCGCGGCCTGCGCGACTCCAAACAGCTTCTCCGCGAAGACCGCGAGCGCCTCGAAGTCGTCGTCCGCTCACGCGCCATCGCCCTCGCCATTGAAGAAGTCGACGCCGAGACCATCGACCGCGTCAACATCTACCAGGCCTCGCGCATGGCCATGTCCGCCGCCGTCCTTCGCCTCGCGCCCCAGCCTGATCACCTCCTCATTGACGCGCTTCGCCTCGACCTGCCCCACGCGCAAACCCCCATCATCTACGGCGACTCGCTCTCCATCTCCATCGCGGCCGCTTCGGTTGTCGCAAAAGTCTACCGCGATCGCCGCATGTGCGAGCTCGACGCGCAATACCCCGGCTACGGTCTCGCCTCGCACAAAGGCTACGCCACCCCCGTGCACCGCGAAGCGCTCAGGAACCTCGGACCATGCCCTCTGCATCGCAAGAGCTTCGCCCCCGTTTTGCAGGCTGACCTGCCCTGGGACGAAATTCCCGAAGACGACATGGCCGAATTGGAACTCCCCGAAGAAGAAGCCTTCCCTTGCCCCGCCGACTCCTCTGCGTAACCGCGCATCCCGACGACGAAAGCGGCGGATTCGGCGGCGCGCTCATGCTCGCCCACGAGGCCGGCGCTGAAACCAGCGTCCTCTGCTTCACTGATGGCCAGGCGGCCCACTTCCGCGGCGATGCCCCTCCCGACGCCGACCTCGGCAAGCTCCGCCGCGCTGAGATGGACGCCGCCTGCCAGCTTCTCGGCGTCACCCGTTGCGAAGTCCTCAACTTCCCTGACGGCCAGCTCGCTCAGCAGGACTTTCAGCACCTTGTCGGCGTCGTCGTCGAACGCATCCGCCGCTGGCGTCCCCACGTCGTGCTCACCTTCGGCGGCGATGGCGGCGTCAATCTGCATCGCGACCACGCCATGGTCTCTGTCGTCACCACCATCGCCTTTCATTGGGCTGGCCGCGCGGAGATGTTCCCCGAGCACATCGCCGCCGGCCTTCAGCCCTTCGCGCCGCAAAAGCTCTACTACTCCAGCCCACCCTTTGTCTCCGTTCGCGACCACCCTGAGCTCGCCAGTTCGCCCACCGTTCCCTGGTCGCTCTCGCTCGACCTCGATGCCCACGGTAACCTTGCTGACCGCAAGCTCGAAGCCTTCCGGAAGCATCACACGCAGCAGGCAGTTCTCCAGCGGGTCGGCGATCAGGTCCGCCAGGCCATGCGCTTCGAGCGCTACCTCCTGGCTGCGCGGCCCGGATTGGCGTCGGTTACCGACGATTCTTCGATGTGGGCTGGAATCAACAGCGCCGAAGAGTAGACTTTCATTCGCCGGAGTTTTGCTCGTGTCACCTCCGGCGCATCGCATCATCCGGAGTCCCCAGTGTCTGACCGAGAACGAACTGAATCCGAAGCGATCGAAGCCGCTCTCGAATCCCGCCTCTTCGATCTACAGATCGAGATCGACCGCTGTGCGCGTCTGGCCTCCAGCTCCAAAGATCCATCCGAGCAGGACCGCCTCTGGCGCGCCGCCGAAGATTGCCAGGCCGAAGCCCAAACCCTGCGCCAGGAACTGGCTCGCACCAGCGAGCACAAGCCCGAGCCTCGCGCGCGTTCCGCCTTCGGAAAACTGCACTTCTGGAGACTTCACCGCGCCTCCCACTAAGCTGAAGACTTGTATGTCCGATCCCGTCATCCGCACCAAACTCTACGGATTCACCCTCCTCAATCACCCCCGCCTCAACAAAGGCACCGCATTCACTGAAGAAGAACGTGACGCCTTCGATCTCCACGGGCTGCTGCCGCCACACGTTGGCACGCTTGAGGAACAAATCACCCGTCGCCGCAGAGCCTTCGATGCCTTCGAGACGCCCATCGAGAAGTACAGCTTCATGCGCGATCTCCAGGACATCAACGAGACCCTTTTCTACGCGCTCCTCCTCTCCGACGTCCGCACCTTCATGCCTATCGTCTACACGCCTACCGTAGGCGAAGGCTGCCAGCGCTTCAGCGAAATCTGGCGCAAGCCGCGTGGCCTGTTCCTCAGCTATCCCAATCGCGATCGCATTGCGAAGATTCTCAACCACAAGCGCTACGACAACGTCCGCGCCATCGTCGTCTCGGACGGCGAGCGCATCCTCGGCCTCGGCGACCAGGGCGCCGGCGGCATGGGCATTCCCATTGGCAAGATGGCTCTCTATACCGCGCTCGGCGGCATCCATCACGAGCACTGCCTGCCTGTCCTCCTCGACGTCGGCACCGACAATCAGGAGCGCCTCGACAATCCCATCTACATAGGCTGGCGTCACGGCCGGGTCCGCGGCCAGGAATACGACGACTTCATCGAGAACTTCGTTCAGGCCGTCGAAAAGCGCTGGCCCCACGTCCTGCTCCAGTGGGAAGACTTCGCCGGCTCGAATGCCGCGCGCCTGCTGGCGAAATATCGCGACCGCCTCTGTACCTTCAACGACGACATTCAGGGCACCGCCGCGGTCGTTCTCGCCACCGTGCTTGCTGCCGTCAAAGCTTCAGGAACGAAGCTCGCCGACCAGCGCATCGCGATCCTCGGCTTCGGTTCGGCCGGCATCGGCATCGCCAACCTGATCGTCAAGGCGCTCCAGGATGAAGGGCTTTCCGAGAACGATGCCCGCAGCCACATCTACGCGCTCGGCCGCCCCGGTCTCCTCGTCGAAGGCGCCGAAGGCATCCACCCCGAGCAGAAGGACTACATCCGCCCGCGCAGCGACGTCCAGGGCTGGCAGGTCGCCGACGCGAAGAAGATCACCCTCGAAGAAGTCGTCCGCAACGCCAAAATCACCGCGCTGATTGGCGTCGCCGCCAAAGCTGGCATGTTCACCGAGGACGCCATCCGCGCCATGGCGAAAAACGCCGACCGCCCCATCGTCTTCCCGCTCTCCAACCCTACTTCAAAGAGCGAAGCCGTCCCGGCAGACATTCTTAAGTGGACCGATGGTCGCGCCCTCATCGGCACCGGCAGCCCCTTCGAGCCGGTGCAGTACAACGGGAAAGAAATCTGTATCGACCAGACCAACAACTCCTACGTCTTCCCCGGCCTCGCTCTCGGCATCGTCGCCGGCCGCGCCCGCCGCGTTTCCGACGCCATGATCATGACTGCCGCGCGAACGCTGGCCAGTCTTTCCCCGGTCGAAAAAGACCGCAACGCCAACCTCCTGCCACCACTCGCTGAATCGCGCCGCCTCAGCCGCGTTATCGCCGCAGCCGTCACTCGCCAAGCCGTCTCTGAAGGCCTCTCCGACCTCAAAGACTCCGACATCGACGCCGCCGTCGACGCCAACATCTGGGAACCGAAATATCTTCCCTACGTCCGCGAGCCCTGAACAAGCTGCTGGCTACCAGCTACCGGCTGCTTCTAGGCCGACTTTTCCGCCAGCATCTCGCAGTGTTGCTTCAGGCTCTTCGCCTCGGTCTTCACGTACTCGGCGATCAGCTTCGCGTTCATGCTCCCGGCAAGCGCGCCTAGCAGCCCTTTGGTCGCGAACGCCAGCTCCACCTCGGTGCCCGATCCATCAAACGCGGTCAGCCGGTGCTCGGCTACCATCGTCGCCCCGGGCGCTTTCTGCACCCACGTGAACACCTCATGGGGAATCCGCTCCGTCACCTCATAAATCGCCGGCTTGATCTTCGGCTGGGTCACCTTATACTTCGCTCCCACCTTGAAGCCGTCGCGCGTCACCGGCTCCACGCTCAGCACCGTCGGCGTCCACATCGGCCACCGCTCCACGTCGGTCAGCACCTGCCAGATCGCCGTTGGGCTGGCCTTAATGACGACACGTTCCACCGTCTGCATGGGACTAAACTCCTTTGGATGTGCGATTCGCGGCCCGCTTCAGGCCCTGTTGGGAAAGGAATACGCGGGTTAGACGGCAGAAGTTCCCCAATGGAAGCCCGCAGCCGTGCAGATGGCTGGTAGCAGGTTTACCGAACCTGCACCCTGTACCCTGCTCTCTGCACCCTGTGTTCTGCGCTATTCGCTGCGCGCAAAGGCGGGCAAACTGCTCAGCACATCTTCCGGTTCGGGACGAACCCGGAAGTCCGCATTCGCCTCGGCAAACACCACTTTGCCGCCCTGGTCGATCACGTATGTCGCCGGCAGCGGCAACCGCCAGCTCTCGTCACCGTTCACGAACGGAATATTCAGAAGAATCCCACGATAGTACCGCCGCAAATACTCCGGCGCCGTCCACACCAGCCCGAATTTCTCTGCGACCGCGCACCCGGCATCACCAGCAGCGGAAACGGAATCCCATGCTGGCTCGCCGTGAAGTCGCTCTGCCGCTGGGTTTGCGGCGAAATCCCCACCACCAGCGCGCCGCGCTCCCGCAGCCCAGGATACAGATCCCGCCATGCCTCCAGCTCCGTCACGCAGTACGGGCACCAGCGCCCGCGGAAGAAATTCACCACCAGCGGCCCCAGCGCCAACAGATCGGCGACCGCACCGTGCTCCCGGAAAAATCTGGAAGCTCGAACTCGGGCGCGGTCGCCCCCACCGGCAGAATCCGCTCCTCAATTCCCGTCGCAAACAGCTCCTGAATCGATCGCTCGCCAATCGCCGAGCCGTTCTGGCTGGACCAATGTCCTGCGTCTGCGCCGTGATCTCGTCGAGTTGATCCTGCAGATGCGCCCATCGGTCTTCAGTTTACCCGCAACGCCGCGCAATCATCCGAAAAGAAATTCGCCCGCAGGGATTACGATGGTGAGCGACGGAGCACTCCATCGTGCCATTGCACCGGCACGGCCTGGAACTCCCGGACAACGGCGCAACACGGAGGCCTCCGATATGTCGTCTTGCGGCTCGCATCGGTGAAGTCTGGTTCTTTGGTTCTGCTCTCGAGTGTTTCCGTCGCCCTCGGACAGACTTACACGCCTGTCACCATCGTCGTCACCGATCCCTCCGGCACCGCCATTGCGGGCGCTTACGTCAGTCTCACTCCCGGCACCACCTCCGGCGAAAACCTCGTCACCGATGAGCACGGCAACCTCTCTGTCGGTCTCACCCCTGGCAGTTATCACCTCCGCGTCACCTCCCAGGGCTACCCGCCTTCTGAGCAGGATGTCGCCATCCAGACCAAACCGCAGACCATCACAGTCTCGCTCTCGGCCGGAGGCGGCTCGCCGCAGGTCG
This sequence comes from uncultured Acidobacteriaceae bacterium, assembly GCA_963788905.1. Taxonomy (GTDB): domain Bacteria; phylum Acidobacteriota; class Terriglobia; order Terriglobales; family Acidobacteriaceae; genus Palsa-343. The sequence goes on along the minus strand of CAWBIO010000002.1, from coordinate 1,247,978 downwards.
TTGCCGTGCCCGAAACCGCGATGAGCGATGGATGTCCCCACCGCGCCTGCAACGGCCGCGGCCAATGCCAGTACCCTCGTCATCATTGGCGTCGCCGGCGAGCGCGGCGTCTTCACCCCTGCCAGCTTCAGGGACTACCCGCACCAGACCGTCACCATCTTCGACCACCACACCAACGCTAACGAAACTTACTCCGGCGTTCCGCTGATGGAACTGCTCGTCCACCTCGGCGTTCCTCACGGCGCAGACCTCAAGAATAAGGCGCTGGCCGACTACATCGTCGCTACCGGCTCCGACGGCTACAAATCCGTGGTGGCGCTGGGCGAAGTGGACCCCGAATTCCACCCTGGCATGGTGCTCGTCGCCGACACGATGGATGGCAAGCCCCTCGACAAGGCCGGGCCGTTTCGCCTCGTGGTCAGCGAGGACAAGCGCCCCGCGCGTTCGGTCCGCAACCTGGTGAAGATTGAACTCAGAACCGCCGAATAGACTGCAGAATCCAACCTGAAAATGAAAACAATCTCCCTCATCGCTGTTTCCGCGCTGCTGGCGATCACCGCGCTTGCCTGCGCCGCGCAAATTCCTTCTGCGCCGGTCCCTAACCCTTCTGGGGATCAGGCCGCCGCGATTCCCAAACCGCTCGCGCCTTACACCAGCTGCGTGTTTCCCGGACCTGCTGCGAATCGTCCAGGTCGATCCACTCGCGCCTGGCGTCACGGCGCGGACGGTCGACACAGCCCAAGGCCGGCAGCAAATCGACCTCATCGCCGGCGAGCGCGTCCTCTTCGCCTATCCCATGACAGACTTTTTCGCCAACGCCAAGGTCGAGCTGCTGCCCGGCGATCGCTATCCACAGCTCAAGCAGGAGCTCATCGGCAACCTTCACTACCTTGAGTCGCAGCCGCACGGACCTACGCCGGCCGAAGCTCTCCCGGTCGGCCTGCACGGCTTTGAGGTGCATGGCAACGATCGGCTCCGCTTGAGGGCGATGTGCTCGGCATGTACCTGATGTTCGACGACAAGGCCCACGTAGCGACGACCATCTACTTCCTGAACCAGCAGTCCTGGCAGCGCAAATTCCAGACGATGGATGAGTACGGGCGCCTTCGCGACCATTTTCTGCAGAACTACACGGCGTGCATCCGGCAGAATCAGGCGCTTCAACACTAGCTCCGGAGCTGCATTCCCTAACTCCTGTTTTTCACCCGTTGCCTATAAACTTCTTCACGATGAAACTCTCGCGTTTGGTCCTCCTTGTTCTCTTCCCCGTCAGCCTCTTCGCGCTCGACCGCCAACCTCTCGGCGACTACCATAACCGCCGCATCCACCTGAGCGGCGCGCTCAACGGAGGAGTCGCCATCGTCTTCGCCTCAGAGGAGCCGGAGAACGATTACATGCCGTGGCGCCAGGACGCCGACTTCTACTACCTGACCGGCTGGAACGATCCCGGCGCCGCCCTGCTCATTGTGGGGCCCGCCATCTCTGACGATCTGAAGACCACCCGCGCCTACCGCGAAGTCCTCTTCCTGCCGGCGCGCAATCCGCGCGAGGAAAAATACACGGGGGCGAAGCTCGACGCGGCCTCGCCGGACGCGCCCAAGGTCACCGGAGTGGCCGAAGTGCAGCCTATGACTGAGTTGCCTGCGGTGCTTGGCACTCTGCTGAGGAACAATCGCTACCTCGAGCGCAGCCTGTGGAGCCAGCCCGACAACCTGCGCGCCCACGCATTCGCAACCTGGACGGCGACCACGCTCGGCCTGAACGCGGTCCCGAACCTGCTCGACGTCCGCAGCCTGACCGGGGTGCTGCGCGCGACTAAAGATGCTGACGAGATGACGCTGATGCGCAAGGCGGCTGACGCCTCAATGAAAGCGCAGCAGGCCATGATCGCCGCCATTCATCCCGGCATGACGGAGCGGACGGCGGCGGGCATCGACATTGAGAATCTACTGGCCAATGGATGCGAGCGCACCTCGTATGAACCGATTGTCGGGTCGGGGCCAAACTTGACGATCCTGCACTACTCGGAAAACAGCCGCACGATGCAGGCGGGTGAGGTCGTCGTGGTCGATGCCGCGGGCGAATACTCCATGTACGCGTCGGACATCACGCGCACCATGCCCGTTAACGGTCACTTTACCGATCGGCAGCGCGAGATTTATAACATCGTGCTGGGCGCGCAGCAAGCCGCTATGCAGGCCTTCGTGGCCGGTAAGTCGCGCATAAACGATCCCGATCACCGCTACCCGGACTCGCTCGACACGATCGCGTTTAATTACATGAACGCCCACGGAAAAGACAAGAGCGGCGAGCCTATCGGCAAATACTTTATCCACGGCATCGGGCACCTGGTCGGCATCGACGTGCACGATCCCTGGGATTACAACCTGCCTGTCGAGCGCGGCATGGTTTTCACCATTGAGCCGGGCATTTATATTCCGGAGGAACAGACTGGGGTACGCATCGAAGACGATTACTACGTGAAAGACGATGGCACGCTGGAATGCCTGACGTGTGCCCTGCCGAAGACGGCGGAGGCGATTGAAGGATTAATGAAACACTAAGCTGGAGGCTGGAAGCCGGAAGCCGGAAGCCGGTAGCTGGAAGCCGGAAGCTGGTAGCTGGAAGCTGGTAGCTGGTCGCTGGTAGCTTCGAGAATCCGTCTTCCGGCTCGTTATACTCAAGGCCAACATGAAATCGCGCAATTTGCTGTCACTACTGTTACTTTCTCTGCTTGCGGTTCCGTTTTCGTTTGCGTGGGGAAACAAGGGCCATCGCATGATCAACCGTCTGGCTGCGGAGTCGCTTCCCGCGGACTTTCCTGCTTTCTTCCGGACGGCGGAGGCGATCAACGAACTTGAGTATATGGGGCCGGAGCCGGATCGCTGGCGCTCGCGCGCCGAGCCGGAGCTGAATGCTGCGCAGGCGCCGGATCATTTTATCGACATTGAGCTGGCGGATCGGATCGGACAGCTGCCGCGCCAGCGCTACCAGTACATCGCCGCGCTCTACGCGTATGCGGCCGCGCATCCTGAGATGGCGCAGGAGATGCGGCCAGAGAAAGTCGGGTTCCAGCCGTACATCACCAGCGAAGTGTGGGAGCGGCTGAAGTCGGCGATGCGGGATTACCGCCAGCTTTCCACTGAGCACCAGGAGACGAAACCCGTCGAGGCGGCCATTCTGTTCTACGCCGGATGGCTTGGGCATTATGTGGCCGACGGATCGCAGCCGCTGCATGTGACGGTGAACTACAACGGCTGGGTGGGCAAGGAAAACCCCAACGGCTACACGACGGAGCATACGATCCACTGGCGGTTTGAGGGGCCGTTTGTGGATGCGGCGGTGAATGCGGCGGATGTGAAGCCGCTGGTTGCACCGGTGAAGACGATTGGCGATGAGTGGGATGATTACCTAGCCTATCTCCGGCACACGAGTTCATTGGTCGAGCGCGTCTATCAGCTCGATGAACAGCACGGCTTTGATGGGACAGGCACGCCGGAGTCGCGGCAGTTTACAGCCGAACGACTCGCGGCAGGGGCGTCGATGTTACGGGACTTGTATGTGGCGGCGTGGGTGAAGAGCAAGGAGCCTGTGCCGGACTGGCAGGGGGAGCATGCGGGTGCGATGCCGTCAGCGGGAAATGGCACGACGGCCGCCGTAGACCGGGGACAGATCTTCCGCAAACCGTTTCCCGAAGGATTTAAACATCCGATTCTCAGATATGCTCCCGACCCGGTTTTCCCGGACAAGCTCAGGAGGCAAAAGATCGGCGGGATGGAGACCGTTAGCGTCACCGTTGACAGGGACGGCAATGCGACCGACGTTCACATCGTTAGCGGAGACAACAAAGACCTGATGAAAGAAGCGATGAGGGCTGTTCAGAATTACAAGTTCAGCCCAGGAACCTATATGGGCGAACCGGTGATGACGCAGATCGAGGTTGAAGTGAATTTCCGAATTTACTGAGGTGACTCGGCCAGCATAGGCATCAGGGTGGTCAGAAGACCGGCGAGCTGATTCTCCACGGCGCGGCCCGTCTCCATCACCTCTTCGTGGCTGAGGGGTTCGGCCTGAATGCCGGCGGCAAGATTGGTGACGCAGCTGATGCCGAGTACTTCGATGCCCATGTGGCAGGCGACAATCGTCTCCTGCACGGTGGACATGCCGACGAGATCGGCGCCGAGGGTGCGGAAGGCGCGAATTTCGGCCGGGGTTTCAAAGCTGGGTCCGAGGACGCTGAGGTACACAGCCTCGTCGAGGCGGAACTCCATCGCGCGCGCGGCTTCATGCGCCAGCTGCCGGAGCCGCACCGAATACGCTTCGCTCATGTCGAAGAAGCGCGGGCCCAGGCGGTCGTCGTTGGGACCGGCAACGGGATTGCGGCCGGAGAAGTTGATGTGGTCGGAGATGAGCACGAGCTGACCACGCTTGAGCGCATCATTGATGCCGCCGGCGGCGTTGGTGAGGACGAGGGTATTTACACCCATGCGCCCGAGGACCCGGATGGGAAATGTAACAGCTTCTGAGCTGTATCCCTCATAGGCGTGGACGCGGCCCTGCATGACGGCGACGGGAACCTGGGCGACGTTGCCGAGGACGAGTTTGCCGCCGTGGCCGGGAACGGTGGATTGCGGGAAGTGGGGGATTTCGGCGAAGCCGATGGCGGTGGGATTTTCGAGTTGGCCGGCAAAAGCGCCGAGGCCAGAGCCAAGGACGATGGCGATGCGCGGGCGGAGGCTGGTGCGGGCGAAGACGAATTCCGCAGCGGCGTTGGCCTTGTCGAAAACTGTATCGGGCATTGTTACTTAATCAGGATACCGACGATGGAGGCGGACATCAGGTTGGCCATGGTTCCGGCGAGCATGGCGCGCAGGCCGAGTTTTGCCAGATCGTTGCGGCGGTTGGGAGCCAGAGCGCCGATGCCGCCGATCTGGATGCCGATGGAGCTGAGGTTGGCGAAGCCGCACAGCGCGAAGGTGGCGATGGTGACCGAGCGCGCTGCGAGCGCGCCGCTTTTGGCGAGGCTGCCGAGGTAGGTGTAAGCGACCAGTTCGTTCAGCACCATGCGCGTGCCGAGGAGGTTGCCGATGGTCGGCGCGTCGTGCCAGGGAATGCCGATGAGCCAGGCGATCGGCGCAAAGAAGAAACCGAGGATCGCGTCAAGCGAGTGCGGAAACGGAATGTGGTGGTAGCCGAGCCAGTTGTGCAGGCCGCCGAGGATTCCGTTGAGGAGCGCGATGAGCGCCAGAAACGAGATCAGCATGATGCCGACGTTGAAGGCCAGGCGTCCGCCGTCGATGGTGCCGCGGGCGATTGACCCGATGAGGTTCTCGTCCTTGTGCTCGGCGTCTTCGGGGATGCGGACCACGCCTTCAGTTGCCGGCTTCTCGGTTTCGGGTACAAGCATTTTGGAGATGAGGATGGTCCCGGGGGCGGTCATGATGACGGCCGCGAGCAGGCTGCTGGCCGAGATGCCGTAGAGAATGTAGGCCGCCATGATGCCGCCGGATACGTGAGCCATGCCGCTGGTCATGATGGTCATCAGCTCGGAGCGGGTGGCGCCAGGAAGGAAAGGCCGGATGGTGAGCGGCGCTTCAGTCTGGCCCATGAAGATGCTGGCGGCGACGTTGAGGCTTTCGGCGCCGGAGACTTTCATGGTCCAGAGCATGGCGCGCGCGAAGGCACGAATGATGAGCTGCATGATGCCGAGGTAATAGAGGACGGCGAAGAATGCGGAGATGAAGATGATGGTGGGCAGGACCTGGAAGGCGAAAAAGTTGGTTCCGAAGGCAGCACCGATTTTCGACGAGTGCGCGCCGAGGTCGCCGAAGACGAAGGTGGAACCGTCGAAGGCATAGGCCAGCAGCTTGTTCACGGTGGCTCCGGCCGCGGTCATGACCTTCTGCCCGACGGAGGATTTGAGCACCAGAAAGGCGAAGCAAATCTGAAGGCCGAGGCCCCAGGCGACCGTGCGCCAGCGGATGGCCCTGCGGTTGGTGGAAAAGATCCAGGCCAGCAGGAGCATCGTCAGCAGTCCCAGCACACCGGTGAATCGAGCCAAATCGTTCTCCTCGGGTTTTCTCGCAATGTTACGGGGACTGCCGCTCCCGGAGAAACTTATTTTTATTTTCTGCTGAGATAATTTCGCGGACCAGCGGCGGTGGCAGGACCGGTGCGTCGCCAATGATCAGCGCTTCGGACAACAAACGCTCCGGCTCGGCAAAGCGGGCTTCGTCTTCGGTAAACAAGGTGGCGAGCGGCTGGCCGGCCTCGATGCGGGCGCCAAGTTTTAAATGCATCTCGAGCCCGGCGTGCGCTTCGACCGGCTCGCCTGCGCGTTCGCGGCCGGCGCCCAGCCGTTGCACCGCCCAGCCCACTTTCGTGGAGTCGGCTGCGACAAAATATCCGCTGCGCGGGGCGCGGAATTCACCGCGGAATTTCGGCTGATGAAAAGCCATTCCTGCATCCAGCGCTTTCAGGTCGCCGCCCTGGGCCTCGACCATCTCGCGGAAGATGCTGAGCGCTGAGCCGTTCATCAGTTTTTCCTCAGCGATGTTTCGGCCTGCATGCTCGTTCGCCGCTTTGCCGCCCAGGAAGATCATCCATCCGGCAAGGATCAGCGACACCTCGCGCAGGTCCTCGCTGAGAGGATTGCGCTCGCCGCGCAGCAGCTCCATCGACTCGGCAATCTCGACCCAGTTGCCGGCCAAGCGACCGAGCGGCTGGCTCATATCGGTCAGCACGGCGAGGGTTCTCGTTCCCGGCTCGCTCGCCGGTCTCGACCATCAGCGCGGCGAGATATTGCGCGTCGTCTTCATTGCGCAGGAAATGCGCCTGAACCGGTCTTCACGTCGATCACCAGGGCATCGAGGCCGGCAGCGAGTTTCTTGCTCATGATCGAGGCGCAGATCAAATAAGGATTTTCGACGGTGGCCGTGCGGTCGCGCAGGCTATAGAGCTTGCGGTCGGCGGGAACCAGGTTCTTCGTCTGGCCGACAATCGACGCGCCACATTGCTCCAGCACCCGGCGCATTTCGGCCAGCGAAAGCTGCGTACGATAGCCGGGAATCGACTCCAGTTTGTCGAGCGTTCCGCCGGTATGGCCGAGCGCGCGCCCGCTGATCATCGGATCGGCCAGCCCCGCGGCCGCCACGATCGGCGCAACCAGAAACGATGTCTTGTCGCCGACCCCGCCGGTGGAGTGCTTGTCGACGGTTTTGCGGCCGAGGCCCTGGTGATCGAGCACCTCGCCGGAGTAGCGCATCGAGTCGTCAGCGTATCCAGCTCGGCCAGCGACAGCCCCCGCAGGAACACTGCCATCAGCCATGCCGAGAGCTGCTCTTCGGGGATAGTCTCGTGCGCCGCCCCTGCGACCAGGAATCGAATCTCCTCAGGCGAAAGCGCCTCGCCGTCGCGCGTCTTTCGGATCAGGTCAACAGGATGCAGTTCAGCCGCGCCCATATCTTTAAAGTCCCACTTGCTCAAGCCTGTTGCTCGAGCGAAAAGCTGTTTGGGAAAATCTCTGTGAAGGGCTTTGTTTCCAGACCGCTCGCGCCGGGAAAATCCACGACCGCGTCCGGGGTAACAAATTCACTCATCACCTGGCGGCAGGCTCCGCAGGGGCGCCTGAGGCGCCATTACGATTCACCACGACGATGGCTGAATCCTCGGCCCCGCACCGCGCTCGCTGATGGCTCGAAACAGGGCATTCCGCTCCGCGCAGCTGGTCAGCCCATAGGATGCATTTTCGACATTGCAGCCGGTAAAGACCGACCCGTTGTCAAATAACAGCGCTGCTCCCACATAAAACTTCGAGTAAGGAGCGTAAGCCCGTGCGGCAGCTTCCGTGGCTGCCTGACGCAACCGCTCCAGTTGGCCCGAATCGATACCTGCCGTGCGTGTCTGTCATGCGTCTCTGAGGCTAACTGCTCCCGCGGTCGCGGGCAACCGCTCGGGCCCTCAAGTTCCCTCTCCCACCTTCCGATAAAACCATCGTGGACGACCTGACTCGCGAATTTCTGCTTGAAAGCCAGGAGGGGCTCGACCGCATGGAGCGGTGCCTCACTGACCTCGAAACCCGCCCTGGCGACATGGATCTGCTGGCGGAAATCTTCCGCTCGGTTCATACGATTAAGGGCACGACCGGCTTTCTCGGCTTCAGCCGGCTGGAATCGCTTTCCCACGCCGGGGAAAATCTGCTCGGCCTGCTGCGCGACGGCAAGCTGGCGGCCAATCCCGGCTATCATCACCGGCCTGCTCCGGCTCATGGACATTCTGCGGGGCATTCTTCGCTCCATCGAGGCACGGGTGCGGAGGGCGAAAGCCAGCACGAGGACGGCGGGATCATTGCGGTCCTTGAGCAGCTGCAGCACGGCACCGCCGCGGTCGCCGTTGCCGAAGCGGAGATCGCCGAGGCCGTAGCGGTGTTGCCGCTCCGGCCCGATTCCTCGCAGCCCCGTGAAAGTGCGCAAATCGCGATCAGGCGGCAAGCGTGCGCCCCGCCACAACCAAAGTGCGCCTCGCCCGGACGAGCCCGGTAACGACCCGGAGAGGCAGGGCCGCCCAGGGAATTCGAAGCCGCCAGGCTGGCTCGGGAGCCGGACGTGAAACACCGTCCGCTCCCGCAGCCGCTGCTTTGTCTCCCGCGCGGCCCGCGATTGAAACCACACCGCCTGCTGCCGGACCGGAAGTTCGCCGGCCCCCGGGGCGCGGCCGACTCCACCCTGCGGGTTGACGTCGAACTGCTCAATCGCATGATGAATCTGGTCGGCGAGCTGGTACTTACCCGCAACCAGATTCTGCAGACCACCAACGCCGATCCCAATTTCTCGCTGCTGGGACGCCGTCTCGATATGGTCACCGCCGACCTTCGCGAATCGGTCATGAAGGCGCGCATGCAGCCGGTCAGCCATGTCTTCTCGCGCTTCCCGCGCCTGGTGCGCGATCTCGCGCTGGGGCTGGAGAAAAAAGTTCGCCTCGAGATGGAAGGCCAGGAGACGGAACTCGACAAGAGCCTGCTCGAGGCCATCCGCGACCCGCTCACCCATTCCATCCGCAACGCCATCGATCACGGCATCGAGATGCCCGAGGTGCGCGTGGCGGAGGGCAAATCGGCCGAGGGCCTGGTACGCCTGCGCGCCTGCCACGAAGGCAGCCACGTCATCGTGGAGGTGCACGACGATGGCGCCGGCATGAGCATCGAAAGGATTCGCCACAAGGCTGTCGAGCGCCAGCTGGTTTCTCCGCAGCGCGCCGAGCAGATGCAGGAGCGCGAAATCCTGCAGCTGATCTTTCTGCCGGGTTTCTCGACGGCCGAAACCGTCACCAGCGTCTCCGGACGCGGCGTCGGCATGGACGTGGTTCGCACCAACGTGGAGAAAATCGGCGGCAAGGTCGAGGTGGACAGCCGCGCCGGCAAAGGAACGATTCTGCGCCTGCGCATTCCACTTACCCTCGCCATCATCCCGGCGCTGATCGTGCGCAGCCGCGGACAGAATTTTGCCGTTCCTCAGGCGTCGCTCACCGAGCTGGTGCACCTCAGCACCGGGGAGACCGACAGCCGCATCGAGTGGCTGGAAAATGCTGCGCTCTACCGTCTGCGCGGCCGCCTGCTGCCCCTGGTGTTTCTTGACCGGCTGCTGCAACAACCGTGCCGCGACCGCTCTGCTCCCTGCGATATTGCCATCCTCAATGCCGATGGCCGCCGCTTCGGTCTGGTCGTGGACGGTCTCGCCGATCCGGAAGAAATTGTCGTCAAACCGCTCGCCGCAGTTCTGCGCGAAATCGGCTTTTACGCCGGCGCTACCATTCTGGGCAACGGGGAAATGGCTCTCATTCTGAACCCTGGCGCCATCGGTCAGAATGCCAATGTCAGCTTTACCGGCCAGCACGAGGATGCTCTGGGCGAGGAGCACCGCATCGGCCAGCAGGACTTTCTTCTGGTGGAAGCCGATGGCCGCCGCGCGGCTCTGCCTCTGCAAACTGTGGTGCGTATCGAGCGCATTCCGCGCTCCCGCATCGAACGCGCGGGTTCGCGGCCGGTGGTCCGCTTCGAGGGCCAGTTACTGCCGCTGGACGACGCGGCTTCCATTCTCCTTGACCCGAACGGCGATCCGGACGCGCCTGCCACCGTGGTGGTTTGCCGCGACGGCCAGCGTCATGTCGGCATGACCGTATCGCAGGTGCTGGACGTTGCCGGCGGCCGGCAGCTGGAGGAGGCCGGCTCCGGAGCCCTTGCTGACGGCATCACGTTGCTGCACGAGAAGGTCACTGGCATCGTGAGTCTCGCTGCCATTCCCTCGCTGGATAACGTGATTCAGCGTTCGGACGAATTGGTGCCGGAGGAAACACGATGACGGAAGCGCCACCAGTCAAACCCAGGAAGTCTGCTCGGTGCGGGTCGGCGATACCCTTTATGGCATCCCCATCGCCCATGTGCTGGAGATCCTCGGCAAACCCGCCACCCAGCCTGTTCCCCTGGCTCCCTATTTCGTGGGCGGCCTGGTTCACTACCGCGGAGAAGTCCTCACCGCGGTCTCCATGCGGCGTCTGCTCGGCATGGAGCCGGCAAAGACGCCGGAGGATGTTCTGGTCTTCGAAAACGGCGGCGGCCTTTTTGGCCTCTTTGTCGATTCGGTAGGGCGAAGTGCTGCACGTCTCCTCTTCGGATCATGAACCGAATCCCGCTACGCTCGAACCTCGCCGCCAGGTTCTCTTCGATGGCGCGTGGAAGCTCAAAGACCGACTCCTCGTCAGCCTCGCACCCGAGCGACTCGATCCCATGCGCCTCGCCAGCGCCTTTCCGGCCTGAGCCGGGCCACGGCGGAAAGGAAAGCCATGCGCGCTCTGGTTGTCGACGATTCCCGCTTCATCCGGAATTACCTCCACTCTTTGTTCGCCGAGCGCGGGGTGGAGTGCGTGGAGGCCGCCGACGGCCGCCAGGGCCTCAATTGCCTGCGCGATTCCGGACCTTTTGAGGTAGCGCTGGTCGACTGGAACATGCCGGTGATGTCTGGTATCGAGATGGTTCAGGCCGCTCGCGCCGACCGTGCCTTCGATGGAACCCGCATCGTCATGGTCACCACCGAAGCCGAAAATGATCACATCGAAGCGGCTCTGATGGCCGGAGCCGACGAATACCTCGTTAAGCCCTTCGACGAAGCGGGCCTGTTTGACAAACTGCGCATGGCGGGAGTTCCCGAGCCATGACCGCAGGAACGCATTCTTCAGCAGCGCGCAAAATACGCGTCCTCCTCGTGGACGACTCGGCGGTGATGCGCAGCCTTCTGCGCATGGTGCTCGATCCGCGAACCGTCCATCGAAATCGCCGCCACCGCCGCCAGCGGAGCCGAAGCCCTCTCCACCTTCGAGCGCATCCATCCCGACCTCATTCTGCTCGACATCGAAATGCCGGGCATGAACGGACTCGAGGTCCTCTCCAGCATTCGCCGCAGCGACCGTCGCGTTCCCATCATCATGTGCAGCACCCTCACCTCGCGCGGCGCCCGGATCACCATCGAGGCCCTTGCGCGCGGCGCCACCGACTATGTCGACCAAGCCGGGCGCGCAAAACGGCATGCGCGAGGGTGTGGAGACGCTCTGCCGCGAGTTGCTTCCTAAAATCTTCGCCCTCTTTCCCCCCGAACCCAGGGCTGCCGTCGTTTCCGCCCCGCACCTCGACAACCCGGCCATCGCCATCGCGCGCCGCACATCCGCCAAAGATCGTCGTCATCGGGGTTTCCACCGGCGGTCCCGCCGCACTCGAAGTCGTGCTGCCCCATATCCCGGCGACTTTTCCCCTGCCTATCCTCATCGTGCAGCACATGCCCCGCCTCTTTACCGCCCTGCTCGCCGAGCGTCTGAATGGTCTTTGCTCTCTGCGCGTGCGCGAGGCCGCAGCGGATGCCACAGTCGCGCCTGGCGTTGTCGACATCGCGCGCGGCGACTGGCATCTCGAGCTTGCCCGCAACATGCGTCTCCGCCTCAACCAGAATCCTCCGGAAAACTTCTGCCGGCCTTCCGTCGACGTCCTCTTCCGATCTGCCGCCGAAACCTGTGGCGGCCGCGTGCTGGGCGTCATCCTCACCGGCATGGGTTCAGACGGCCTTTCCGGCTCCCGTGCCATCCGCGTCGCCGGCGGCGCAATCCTCGCTCAGGACGCAGCCACCAGCGTCGTCTGGGGTATGCCCGGCGCGGTCGCCAACGCCGGCCTCGCCAACCGTATTCTTCCTCTCGACGCCATTTCCGGTGAAATTCTTCGCCTGGCCTCTGCCATCCCTGCGCAGGCCACGCGCACGGAGGCCGTCGCCCTGTGAGCACCTCTTCGATCGATTACGATTACCTGCGCTCCGTGGTGATGCGCAATTCCGGCAATCAGGTCGACGCTTCCCGCGATTACCTGTTCGAATCCCGGCTGCAGCGCCTGCTGCGCGACCGCGGCATGCAGTCCCTCGGCCAGCTTGTCACCGCGCTGCGCAATGGTTCCGGCTCCATGCTCGAGCGCTCGGTCGCCGAGGCCATGACCATCAACGAGACCAGCTTCTTTCGCGACACTTCCACCTTTGACCTTCTCCGCGAAGAACTACTACCCGCCATCATCGCCAACCGCCAGATGACGCGCACGCTGCGCTTCTGGTCCGCCGCCAGTTCCTCGGGCCAGGAAGCCTACTCGCTGGCCATGATGCTGCGCGAGCACTTTCCCCTGCTGGCTGGGTGGCGCATTGATATCCTCGGCACCGATCTCTCCGCTGAAATGGTCGAGCGTTCCAGCACCGGCCGCTATCAGCGCATCGAGATCAACCGCGGCCTGCCCGCGCGCTTCCTCGTCAAATACCTGGTCCGCACCGGCGACGAATGGGAGATTCATCCCGACATCAAGCGCCTTTGCCGCTTTCAGCAGCGCAACCTTTGCCAGCCCGGCCTCTCCTCGGAAACCTTCGACGTCATCTTCCTGCGCAATGTCATGATCTATTTCCCCCAGGAAACCCGGCGCCACGTTCTGCTCAACATGCATCGCGCCCTCGCCAAAGACGGCGTCCTCTTCCTTGGCCTGAGCGAGCAGCCGCGCATGGACTCCCACTGGCAAACGATGCTCACCCCCAAAACCGTCTGGTACAAACCCATCTGATCTGTTTTTCGCTGACCGGTTCTCAGCTAACCGCCCCTTCGCTTCCCAGGATTATCCTCACCATCAGAGATGGACCCTCTTTCCCTCTTTCACCCGGTCACCCGCGACTGGTTCCGCTCCGCCCTCGGCGAGCCCACCACCCCGCAGCGTCTCGGCTGGCCCGCCATCGCTCGCGGCGAAAACACACTGATCCTCGCCCCCACCGGCACCGGTAAAACCCTCACCGCGTTCCTCTGGTGCCTCGATCGCCTGATGTTCGAGGAACCGAAGCCATCGGAAACGGAATCGGCGTGCTCGGGTCGTCTATATCAGTCCTCTCAAAGCTCTCGCCGTCGATGTCGAGCGCAATCTTGCAGACTCCGCTTCAGGCGATCGCTCGCTCGCTCGCCGTGCCCAGATACCTTTTCGCTTGCCGGAGATCGCCATCCGCACCGGTGACACGCCGCAAGCCGAGCGCGCACGCTTCCGCCGCCATCCTGCAGACATCCTCATCACCACGCCCGAGTCCCTCTACCTGCTGCTCACTTCGGAATCGGCTTCCGCGCTGCGCACCGTCGACACGGTTATCGTCGACGAAATTCACGCGCTTGTCCCCACCAAGCGCGGCGCGCACCTGGCGCTCTCCCTCGAACGACTCGAAGCCATCACGACCAAGCCGCTCCAGCGCATCGGCCTGTCGGCCACGCAGCGCCCGCTCGAAGAAGTGGCCTTCTTTCTTGGCGGAAATCGAACTGCAGAGATTCACCCGACGCGACCGGTCGCGCGGCCAGTGACGATCATCAACGCCTCCGAGCCGAAGCGGCTGGAGCTGAAGGTTGAGCTTCCGGTCGAAGACATGCCCGTACCGCCTCCGGAATCCAAACGCGGCGCTCGGATTCGAACGCAAAACGCCCTTCGATCTGGACGACGATTCCTCCACGCCTCCTCGCCATCATTCGCAAACGCCGATCAACGCTCATCTTTGTCAACAACCGCCGCACCGCTGAGCGCCTCGCAGGACTCGTCAACGATCTCGCCCAGGAGAATCTCGCCCGCGCCCACCACGGCTCGCTCTCCGCAGCGCAGCGCTCTGAAATTGAAGATCAGCTCAATCGCGGGACCATCCGTGCCGTCGTCGCAACATCTTCGCTCGAGCTCGGCATCGATATGGGTGCGATCGATCTCGTCATCCAGATCGAATCGCCACCCTCGGTGGCCAGCGGCATGCAGCGCATCGGCCGCGCAGGACACAAGGTCGGTGTTACCAGCGAAGGCATCATCTTCCCAAAGTACCGCGCTGACCTTATCGCCTGCTCGGCCGTCACACGCGCCATGCATGAAGGGCACGTCGAGGCCACTTCCATCCTTCGCAATCCCCTCGACGTCCTCGCCCAGCAGATCGTCGCCACCGTGGCCCATCCGCCCTTACTGGCCAGCCCGCGTCTTAAAGGCCAGCCGCCGCGCGAACCCTTCGTCTCGGTCGATGATCTCTACTCCATCGTGCGCCGCGCCGCGCCGTTCACCACCCTCACCCGCGCGACCTTCGAGAACGTCCTCGATCTTCTCTCCGGCAAGTACCCGTCCGACGAATTCGCCGAGCTTCGCCCGCGCATCACGTGGGACCGCACAGCAAACATGCTTACACCGCGGGAAGGCGCGAAAATCGCTCGCCATTCTCAACGCCGGAACCATCCCCGACCGCGGCCTCTACGGCGTATTCCTCTCCGGCGAACACAAGAAACCGGTCCGCGTCGGCGAGCTCGACGAGGAGATGGTCTTCGAGTCCCGCGTCGGCGAAGTCTTCGCTCTCGGCGCATCCACCTGGCGCATCGACGAAATCACTCACGACCGTGTCCTCGTCTCGCCCGCTCCCGGTCAACCTGGCAAGCTGCCTTTCTGGCATGGCGACCAGGCGGGCCGGCCCCTCGAATTCGGCCGCCGCATCGGCGCACTGGTCCGCGAACTCCGGGCTCTTCCGCCCAACGCCGCCATCAGTCGCCTGGTTCGCGAACACGACCTCGATGCCCAGGCTGCCGAAAACCTGCTTCAGTTCCTCGCCGACCAGCAAAATGTAACCACGGCAGTTCCAGATGACCGAACCATCGTCATTGAGCGCATTCGCGACGATTTGGGCGACTGGCGCGTCTGCGTCCTGACTCCATTCGGCAACCGCATCCACACGCCCGTGGGCCATGGCCGCCGCCGCGCAGATTCTCGCCGCCGGTGGCCCGCACGTCGAATCCATGTCCACCGACGACGGCTTCGTTCTGCGCTTCCCCGATGTCGACCAACCGCCCGACGCCGCCCTTCTGCTCCCCGATCCGGCCATCGCGCAGGATCTGGTGGTCCATCAGCTTGGCTCGACCGCGCTCTTCGCCGCGAAATTTCGCGAAGCCTCTGCGCGCGCCCTGCTGCTCCCGCGACGCCGCGCGCAGATCCGCGCCCCACTCTGGCAGCAGCGCAAACGAGCGGCAGATCTGCTTGCGGTCGCCTCGCGCTACTCGTCTTTCCCCATGCTGCTCGAAGCCTACCGGGAGTGCCTGCGTGACTCCTTCGACATGCCCGCGTTGATCGATGTTCTGGGTTCGATCAAAAATCGCGAGATTCACGTCCACGTCGTCGACACGCAAAAAGCCTCTCCCTTTGCGGCGTCGCTGCTCTTCGGATACGTCGGAAACTTCATCTACGACGGGGATGCTCCGCTGGCCGAACGCCGCGCCGCTGCGCTCTCTGTCGATCAGTCCCAGCTTGCCGACCTGCTCGGGGAAGCAGACCTGCGCGAGCTGCTCGATCCGATCGCTATTTCTGAAGTCGAAGCGCAGCTCCAGCTTCTGGGCGAAAACCAGCGTGCGCGGAACGCCGATGGCCTCCACGATCTGTTGCTTCGCCTGGGCGATCTTTCCCGCGACGAAATCGCTCAGCGTGTCGTCTCGCCCGACGTTCTTAAATCTCTCAATGCGCTGGTCACCGCCCGCCGCATCGTCGCCATCAAGATTGCCGGCAAGGCTCGGTACATCGCTGTTGAGGATGCAGCCCGCTACCGCGATGCCCTCGACATTAAACTCCCGACAAACCTGCCCAGGTCCTTGCTCGCGCCGGTCGCTGCGCCGGTCCTCGAGCTTGTCCGCCGCTTTGCCCGCACCCACGGCCCCTTCACCCAGCGCGAAGTCTGTGCGCGTTTTGGTCTCGAGGCACAGCCGGTCGAAGCAGCTCTTCGCATTCTGGTTCGCGACAGCTCGCATCCTCGAAGGGGGATTCCGCCCACAGGGCTCCAGCCGCGAGTACTGCGACGCTGAATCTCTGCGCCTGATCCGTAATAAGTCACTGGCACGGTTACGCAAAGAGATTGAGCCGGCAGATCCGCGCCTGTTCGCCCGTTTTGGAACTCATTGGCAGGGGGTTCTGCAGCGCCGGCGTGGTCTCGACGCCCTGCTTGACACCATCGAATCCCTCCAGGGAGCACCCTTTCCAGCCTCGCTGCTTGAATCGCAGATTCTGCCCGCCCGTATTGCGCGCTACTCGCCCGCCGATCTCGACACCCTGATCGCTGCCGGCGAGATCATCTGGTGTGGCGTCGACCCCATCGGCGAACGCGACGGCCGCATCGCCCTCTACCTCGCTGACCGCGTTGTGGACCTGCTGCCACCGCGGTTGGGTGCAACCGAGCCGCTCACCCCGCGCGAGGAGGGCGTCCTCGCTTTCCTTGCCCGCTCCGGGGCCAGCTTCTTCGGCGATATCCACGAAGCCATCGGGGATGGTTACCCCGGCGAAACGACTGACGCGCTCTGGTCGCTGGTGTGGCGCGGCCTCGTCACGAACGACACGCTGCACGCACTGCGCGCCTTCATCGCGAAGCCTGAACCCTCCCGAGCCTCAAAGCGTGTTCATAACCAGCCTGCTTTCCGCTCGCGCCGCACCACGCCACCCAGTGTTCAGGGACGCTGGACCCTGGTCCCCATCCCTGACCGCAACTCGCCCACGGTGCCGACCGCCTGGTCGCACGCGGTCGCCCAGCAGCTTTTGCTCCGCTACGGCATCGTCACACGCGAAACTGTTTCGCAGGAAAATCTTCCGGGCGGATTCTCCGCCGTTTACGAAGTGCTCAAAGCTCTCGAGGCTCAGGGCCGCGTCCGTCGCGGATATTTCATTGCCGGGCTGGGCGGCGCGCAGTTCGCCCAGCCTGCCGCTGTTGAACTTCTGCGCTCTCTTGGCGCCCAGACGCCCGAAAAGCCCGAGATGATTCTTCTCGCCGCCAGCGATCCTGCCAACCCCTGGGGCAGCATCATCCGCTGGCCCGCGCCTGATTCGACGGCCGCGGATAACACCGCATCCTTCAGTCGCTCGGTCGGCGCTTCCATCATCCTGCGTAACGGAGACCTGGTCGCCTATCTTCGTCGCAACAATCCTGCGATTCAGGTCTTTTTGCCCGTGGAGGAGCCCGACCGCTCGCTTATCGCGCGCGACCTCGCTGCTTTTCTCGCACATTTAGCTCAGGAACTGTTACAGAATCCGGAAACTCGTCACTATGGCGGTATCTTAATCGATTCGATCGGGGGCCAACCCGCCCATCAGCATTTCCTGGCGCCGTTTCTGCGTGATGCCGGCTTTCACCCGTCGCCCCGTGGCTTCCATGTGAGGTATGTACCGAACGCCGAACGCTGAGTGCCGAACGCTGTCCACTAATGGATCGTCTTCATCCGCCGCTGCATGTAATCCATCAGCAGATATTCGCCCAGCGTCTCCGGCGTGGTGAAGTACGCCTTGCCGCGGCACATCTGCGTCACCTTCTGCACAAACTGCACCAGGCCGAAATCCGACGCCAGCATGAAGGTGTTGATCATGATGTTCTGCCGCTTGCAGCGGGACACTTCTTCCAGCGTCTCGCTTACCACCAGCGGGTCGAGCCCGAAGGCGTTCTTGTAGATTCTCCCGTCGGGCAGCGTCAGCGCAGAAGGCTTGCCGTCGGTGATCATCACGATCTGCTTCATGTCCTTGCGCTGCCGCGCGAGAATCCGCTGCGCCATCCGCAAGCCCTCGCGGGTATTGGTGTAGTAGGGACCCACCTTCACGCGCGCCAGCTGCGAGACCGGCATCTCCTCCGCCGAATCGTGAAACAGCACCAGCGACAATGTGTCTCCCGGATACTGCGTTCGGATCAGGTGCGCCATCGCCATCGCCACTTTTTTGGCCGGCGTGAAACGGTCCTCACCATACAGAATCATCGAGTGCGAGCAGTCCAGCATCACCACGGTCGCGCATGAGCTTTGATACTCGCACTGGTGCACCTGCAGATCGCGGTACTCAAGATTTAGCGGCAGCGTCAGCCCTTCGCGCGCAATGGCACTCTTCAGAGTCGCTGGCGCGTCCAGATTCAGCGTGTCGCCAAACTCGTACGGCTGCGATCCGCCGCTGGTCTCCACGCCTGTCGCCCAGTGGCGCGTATCGTGCCGTCCGAAATTCGATTTCCCCAGCGAACCCAGCAGATCGCGCAGCGTCTTGTATCCGAGAAAATCGAGGCTCTTGTCGGTCACCTCAAAACGCGCGTCCTGCGCCTGGCCCATCTGTCCGGCCTGCTGCGTTACCTGTCCCTGCTGTTGCGACTGCGCCGTGGAGATGTAGTTCTCCCGCTCCATGCGGTCGATCAGCTTCTCGATCAGCTCATCCAGCTTGCCCTCGGCGGCCATCTGGTCGATCTTCTGCTGCATGCTCTCATCGAACGCGTCGCCCTGCTCCAGCGCCCGCCGCAGCGCCTCGCGCAGATCGTCCATGGTCTGGTCGAGATCCTGAAAATCCCCAAACGGATTCTGAAAGCCCGAGTCCAGCAGATAGTCCGAGAGCGCTTTGAGCAGATCTTCCATGCTCATCTCGCTGGCCAGATCGCCCGTGAACTTCGTGTACCGTACGCTTTTCATCAGTATCGAACGCTGAACGCGGTTCGCCGAACGCTAGTTAAAGCTTCCGCGTCGCGACCGACGCGTCTGCCACTGCTCATAATCTCGCTCCGGTTCGGTCCGCTCCACCCTTTCGGGTCTCTCCTGCGCTTTACGCTGCGCGGAAAAGCTCCGCTCTTCATTCCGGCTGATCCTGCGATGCGCACACATGCCCTCCAGCAGAAATTCAGCAGCCGCTGTTACATTTTCCGCCGCGTCGCTGGCCTTCACGCCCAGGGGGACAAGCTTTTCCGTCAGTCCCTGAATCTGCTTCAGCTCCTCCAGCGTCGCCTTTGCCGGCTGATCGTCCGAAATCTTTACCGATCCCGCCCAGGTTGAACCACTGCTCGATCTGCTGCGTGTTCACTTCGCCAAAATAGCGGTCGAAGACCTTGCCGATGGCCGCGCGCACAATGTCGCGCACCACGGTGTCGGCGCCCTTCATCTCGCCTTCGTACTCCAGCTCCAGCTTGCCGGTGATGCCCGGCAAAGCGGTGTACAAATCTCCGATGCGCGGCACCACGCGCGTCTCTCCGTGCAGCAGCGCCCGCCGCTCGGCGTTCGAAATGGCCAGCTCCATGGTCGCGATCGGCAACCGCTGGCTCACGCCGCTGCGCTTGTCCACCTTCTTGTCTTCACGCGCTGAAAACGCCACCTGCTCGATCACCTCGCGCAGGTACTGCGGAATTTCCGTGTCGCCGGTCTCGCGTTCCGTCCACGCCTCCTGAGCGGTGATGGCGATGCCTTCCTCCAGCGTCTCCGGATAATGCGTGCGGATTTCAGATCCGATCCGGTCCTTGAGCGGGGTCACGATCTTGCCGCGCGCCGTGTAATCCTCGGGATTGGCGCTGAAAACCAGCGCTACGTCCAGCTCCAGCCGCACCGGGTATCCCTTAATCTGCACATCGCCTTCCTGCATGATGTTGAACAGCGCCACCTGAATCTTCCCGGCGAGATCGGGCAGCTCGTTCACCGCGAAGATCCCGCGGTTGGCTCTGGGCAGCAGCCCGTAGTGCATCGTCATTTCGCTGGCCAGGTCGTGCCCGCCGCGCGCCGCTTTGATCGGATCGAGATCCCCAATCAGGTCCGCCACCGTGACATCCGGCGTCGCCAGCTTTTCCACGTAGCGCTCATCGCGCGTCATCCATCCCAGTTGCGTCGCGTCGCCGCACTCCATCACCAGATCGCGGCAGCGACGGCACAGCGGCAGGTAAGGATTGTCGCGAATCTCGCAGCCGGCGATGTATGGCATCTGCTCGTCCAGCAGAGCCGTCAGCGCTCGCAGAATGCGGCTCTTGGCCTGCCCGCGCAGCCCCAGCAGAATAAAGTTCTGCCGCGAAAGCACCGCGTTCACAATCTGGGGAACCACCGTGTCCTCGTACCCGATAATTCCCGGGAAAACCGGCTCCTTTGCTCTCAGCCGCGCAATCAGGTTCTCCCGCATCTCGTCTTTAACCGATCGCGTGCGCAGCCGGGTCTCGCTGTATTCGCGGTTGCGCCGCAGTTCACCCAGCGTCTGCGGCAGGCGGTGCGCGCCGTCATGGTCAATTCGGCTGGAGGTGCTCTGTCGCGTGGCCATCGATAGTCCTGTCCCGGTTGTGCCGTTCGTGTGCCGGTGGTGCCTTTCTTGTTGGACGCCTGAGGCGCGTTCTCGTCTCTAGTGTATGGGGAAGCTCGCCTGGTGCGCACGTCTCGCATCCTGCCTGGCGTGCAGGCGCGGCAACATCTCATTGTAGAAATCGCGCAGCCGCGAGGTTCGGTCCGCATCCGATCGGCTGGCCAGCAGTTGCTGCTTAAATCCCAGGTCCGAAGGCAGTGCGTCCGCCAGCTGAAACGCCACCGGACTGTTCAGGTCCAGGTGCGTCGCCGGCGGTTCGATGCCCGCCGAGTGGAGGGTGGCAAAGTGCAGCGCGGCACAATCTTCCCGGTCCAGGCGTGTCGAACCCGCCCCCGTATCCTCGAAGAACTCCACATCCGCCTGCAGAAACTTCCTCGACTCGTCCAGAGCTTCAATTTCAAAACGCCGCTCGCCCTCGCACAGAATGTCCATTCGCCCGTCGCGATGGTGCTCCACCACGCGCACAATCCTTGCTGTACATCCGATGATCGCCATTTGCTCACCATCGGATCGCACCACACCGAACGGCTGTTTCTGCTGGAGGCACTCGCCCACCATCTCGCGATATCGCTCTTCGAAGATGTGCAGCGGCAGCGCCGCTCCAGGAAAGAGCACCGTGTCCAGGGGGAACAGGGGAATTCTCATGGTTGTGACATTATGCGCTCGTCTCGCTCCGCCGTCTTGCACATTTACGAGCCCGTACCGCATTTTGTTCTCCTCGCAGAAACATCGCAGAGTCACCGAATAATTTGTTACTCAAGGCCTGGCACCGCACCGTCCTGGCGGTCTGCGACAGGCGCGGCCAGGAGCCCAGGAGCTTTGTGATTTTTCACTCCGGCATCTCCATCTCATCCAGCATGGCCTGCATTTCCCGCGCTGCATGCTGATTCCCGGTTCGGCGAGCGCACGCCATCCCGTCCACCAGCCGCTGCTTTGCTTCTGCTTCGCGGCCGCCTTTAGCCAGCGTCTGAGCCGCCATGAAATACCCCGCCGTGTAGTCCGGATGATCCGCGAGCAGTCGCCCGAACTCCCGGAGAGCGGCTTCCGTGTCACCCTTGCCGGCATATTCCATCGCCAGGCCATAACGCGCGAAAGCGTTCTTCGGGTCCGTCTCCAGAATCTCCGTCAGATTCGCAACCTTGTCCATCTCTACCTGCTCTCTGTGGGCGCTTGACTGCACCTATAGGCTACCCGCTCCTCTGTACCCTGCAACCTGTACCCTGTACCCTTATTGACAAGGAGCATTTCATGGACCTGAATGGCCCCGCGCTGCCGGCACGCACCGTGGCCCAGTCGCAGTCGGAGATGACCGAGCTCATTCTGCCCAACGACACCAACACACTGGGCAACCTCCTCGGCGGCCGCCTCATGAACCTCATCGACCTCGTCGGCGCTATGGCCGCCTTTCGCCACGCGCGCAGCCACGTCGTCACCGCCTCCATGGAACACATTGACTTCATCGCGCCCGTGCACGTCGGAGACCTGATCATCCTCAAGTCCTCGGTTAACCGCGCCTTCAAAACGTCGATGGAAGTCGGCGTCAAGGTCTGGGTGGAAAACATCATCGCCGGCATTCATCATCACGTCGCCTCGGCTTATCTCACTTTCGTCGCCATCGATCCTCAGGGCCGCCGCGTTCCTGTCCCGCCTCTCCAGACCGAAACCGCCGACGAAAAACGCCGCTACGAAGAGGCCGGCCAGCGTCGCGAAGTCCGCGAAGCTGAAGCCCGCCGCCGCCACATCCCTAAATTCGAACCCGCCAAAATCTAGCGAGGTAAGCCGAACGCGGAGCGCCAGGCGCAAGCGCCTCCCCTCGTTCTCCGC
Source organism: uncultured Acidobacteriaceae bacterium (assembly GCA_963788905.1). Classification (GTDB taxonomy): domain Bacteria; phylum Acidobacteriota; class Terriglobia; order Terriglobales; family Acidobacteriaceae; genus Palsa-343. The sequence continues at coordinate 1,225,501 of CAWBIO010000002.1, read as the reverse complement.
CCTGTGTTCTGTGTTCTGTTTCCTGCGTCGCGCGTTCTGTATCGCGGCCTGTACCCTGTACCCTGCACCCTGTACCCTGAATTTATGGCCCACCATCCCGCCCCGCCGCCGCCCACCGCGCTTCCCGGAGTCAAATCCATTGTCGCTATCGGATCCGGCAAAGGCGGCGTCGGCAAAACCACCCTCGCCGTCAACCTCGCCATCGCCCTCGCCAAACTTGGCCATCGTACCGGCCTCATCGATGCGGACATCTACGGCCCCAACGTCCCCATCATGTTCGGCACCGCGCGCCAGCCCACGGTGCTCGCCAACAATCAGATCGAGCCCATCCTGGCCCACGGCGTCAAAGTCATCTCCGTCGGCTTCATCTCTCCGGGCGACAAGCCGCTGGTTATGCGCGGCCCCATGCTCCATCAGATCATCCGCCAGTTCCTTCAACAGGTGGAGTGGGGCGAGTTGGATATTCTGCTCATCGATCTGCCGCCTGGCACTGGCGACGTGGTCATCTCTCTCGTGCAGACTGTGCCCCTCACGGGAGCCGTTGTCGTCTCCACCCCCTCCGATGTCGCGCTCCAGGACGCTCGCAAGGCCCTCGAGATGTTCCACCAGGTCAACGTCGAAGTCCTCGGCATCGTCGAAAACATGTCGCACTTCACCTGCCCGCATTGCCATACCGAAATCGACATCTTCTCTCGCGGCGGTGCCGAGCGCACCGCGAAGCAGTTCAACATCCCCTTCCTCGGATCCGTTGAGCTGGTTCCGGAAATCCGCCAGGGCGGCGATACCGGCGTGCCCGTCGCCCTTGCCGGACCCGACTCGCCCCTCGCCGTGCAGTTTTTCGCCATCGCCAGCCATCTGGCCGACCGCGCCCTGGCCCAGGCCGCCAAAACGGAGAACGTCTTCGAAATCAGCTAAAGGCAGCTACGAAGCGGTCAGCTAACAGCGGGTCAGCTAAGGAGCGGTCGGCAAAAAATTCTTCGCTGATCCTGAACCGCGCATTTCGCTGACCATCTACTCGCTGTCCGGTTTTCCGCTAACCGCCTCTTGGCTGACCGCTTCTTAGCTTCCCGCTGCAGGCCGCGGGCCCCCCGTGCTACGCTTTTTCCATTGGAGGTAGCTCCCCAATGTCCCGCTACTCCCGCCGCGATTTTCTCAAAGCCACCGCCGCTGCCGGCGCCGTCGCCACCCTCAGCAATGTTCCGCTGTCCGCCGAGACGCGTAAGGCCACCGACCTCGTCACACTCGGCAAATCCAGCGTCAAGGTCACTCGCCTCGCCTTCGGCACCGGCTCCAATAATGGAGCGGTGCAGCGCAACCTCGGCCAGGACGGCTTCAATCGCCTCGTCCGCTATGCGTACGACCACGGCATCCGCTTCTTCGAGACCGCCGACTCCTACTACGACATGCATCGCATGCTCGGCATCGCGCTCAAGGGCATCCCGCGCGACACCTACCAGCTCATGACCAAGGTGACCACCGAAGACCCCGTCGATCCCCAGGCCCGCATCGACGAGCTGCGCCGCCAGATCAACTCCGACTACTTCGACATCGCGCTGCTCCACTGGCAGCACATCGGCGACTGGCCCGACGTGACCACCCGCTGGCAGGATGGCATCGTCAAAGCGCAGGAGCGCAAAGCCGTTATCGCGCGCGGCGCATCCGTTCACGGTCTGCCGGCGCTCCGCCGCGTCCCCGACTTCAAATGGCTCGAAGTTGCCATGATCCGCGTCAACCACAACGGCACCCGCATGGATGCCGAGATCGCCGAAGGCCCCTACCGCGGCAACGTGCCCGAAGTCGTCGAGCACATCCACCAGACCCGCGCCGCGGGCATGGGCGTCATCAGCATGAAGCTCGCCGGAGAAGGCAGCTTCGGCGCCGACGACCGGCAGAGGGCCATGCGCTTCGCCTTCCAGAACGCCAAAGTCGACTCCGTCACCGTCGGCTACAAGAGCCCCCAGGAAATCGACGAAGCCATCAACAACGTGAACCTGGCGCTGGCATAGCGGCTACAGGCCACCGGCTACCGGCTACCGGCCGCATTGGCGCCAACCGGGATATCGCTGACCGCTTATTGGCTAACCGGCCTTTAGCTAACCGCTTCTTAGCTGTTCACGCCTTCACCAGCACGCACGTGATGTCGTCGTGCTGCGGCGCCTGCGCCACAAAGCGGTCTATGTCCTGCAAAATCGACGCCAGCAACATCGCCGGCGGCAGCTGCGCGCCCCAGCGCAGCATCACCAGCAGCCGCTCTTCGCTGTACTGCTGCTGCGCCGCGTTCTCCGCTTCGACCACGCCATCGGTAAACGCGGCCAGCCAGTCTCCCGGCTCCAGCGTTACCGTCGCCGACTCATACTCGCGCATCCTCCATGATGCCCAGCGGCATTCCACCCACGCCCAGCCATTCCGCAGCACCCGATTTCCGCAGCACGATGGGATTGTTGTGTCCCGCATTTACATACGTCAGCCTGCGCGACGCCGGCTCATATTCGGCGATGAACGCCGTCGTGAACCGCCGACCGTTCTGGCTGTTGCTGCACGCATATCGATTGATTCGGCCACCGAGCTCCGTCAACGGCCCCGGCGTGTCGCTCAGCGTCTTCAGGCTCGCCTGAAACGTCGCCATCAGCATCGCCGCCGGCACGCTCTTCCCCGCCACATCGGCAATCGCGATCAGATAGCTTGGCGGACCATCGCCGCCCGGCCGCGGGAACACATCGTAGTAGTCGCCGGCCACCGTGTTCGCCGGCCGCGTCGCAAACGCAATCTCCAGCTCCCGGCACCTGGCGGCGGCTGTGCCGGCAGCAGCCACGACTGAATCTCCTTCGCGATCTGCAAATCGCGCTTCATCACTACGCGATCGCCCACTTCCATCATCAGCAGCGCAAACATCAGTACGCCGCCATAGAGCGCAGGTCCGGCGTTGAAATGCCCAGATCCCCGTGTCCAGCCTTCCAGTGCCATTCGCTGCCCGGCAGAAACATCAACACCAGCGCCACCAGCAGCAGCACCCGCCGCACCGGCGTCAGCTTCTCCATGAACAGCCAGAACACCTGCCGAGCCATGGAGCGCGTCTGCCGTACCCGCGGCCCACCTGCGCTCCGGGTCGTGTCCACTTCCTGCGAATACAGGCGATAACTCGTGCGCGCATCGCTGCGGAACTGCCCCCACAGCTCGTTCAGCTCCATGCCTTCGGTCACGCGTTGCCAGAACCGCTCCATGCGACCGCCAAGGCTCTGCGCTTTTCCTGGATACTGCGTGCGCGCCATCCGTGCCCCTTGAGAAGAAAACGTCCTCCTTAGGATACGGAATCCGGGCGGATACTCGCGCTCCTTTTCTGACCGCTCTTCACGTGCTTTTCGCTGACCGGTTTTGCGCCGACCAGTTTTAGCCGGCCGCTTCTTAGCTGCCTTCCGCTACAGGCTGCAGCTGCCTGCGACCTTTACATCATTTCTTCACATAACCTGCGTACATTGGCTCGGCTGGAGGACAACAGCATGGCTGAAGACCTCCCGGAACTCGATCAAATGCAGCAAAACTACAAGGCCGCCGTCGATGCGTGGGTCGCCGGCATCCGCCATGAAGAAGCCCTCGCTTCCGTCAACCATAACGTCGCGCAGATCGATCAGTGGGAGAACGCCGCGATGCAGGAAGACGAGCTTCGCGACAAAGCCAAAGCCGCGAAGAAGGAATATGAGGACGCCCTGCGCGAAAAGTTCTTTAACTTCTAGCCGCCCTCGCACGTGGCGAGCCACTGCTCGCCATTGGCTATTGCCTGCTCCCTATTGGCTATTCCCTGCTTCTCTCACTCCGCAGTCGTCGGATCGATCATCATCCTCACCTGTGCGACCCGGTTCGCCGGGAAACCGCCCGACTGCGCATGCTTCCGCACCGCCGCCTCATCCGATGCGATGTAAATGCAGTAAATCTTGTCATCGGTCACAAAGCTTTCCACCCACTGGGTCTGCGGCCCCATCTCCCGCAGAACCCCACACGACTTCTGTGAGATCGCGTGCAACTCATCCTTGCTTAGCTTCCCGGCTCCCGGGATTTCCCTCTCGATCACAAACTTTGGCATAGCCCTCTCCTCGTGCAAATCGATCCGCCGTTCCTCGAAAGCCCAGCGACTCCGGCAGCCCCATGAGTGTAAGCGCCTCACCCCTGTTGCGCCAACACCGTAGATGAGTGCACGGCAAGACATTCCCGCTCCAGCCTGCACTCTTTCTCCGCAGCCTCACCCGCCGACCGCCTTTCAGCGAACCGCCTCTTAGCTAGCCGGTTTTTAGCTGACCGCTTTTTCAGCTCCTCCTGTACCCCGCAACCCGCTCCCTGTACCCTGCTTCAATGGATCGTCGCGAGTTCCTCAATGTCACTGGCCGCTTTGGCCTCGCCTCCACGCTGTTCCCCGGCATCCTCTATACTCTCGCCACGCAGGCCACGCCGATGCCCAGACCCAAACTCTCAGGACGCCGCCGAATCCGACATCTTCGGAACTCTCCAAAATCACGTCCGCGATGATCGACCAGGCCGCAGCTCTCGCCGGCATCGTCATCGCCGACGAATACAAAGCCGCGATGCTCGACGGACTCAATCAGCAGCGCTCCGGCTACGAAGCCATCCGCAAGCTGCATCTGCCCAACTCCGTCGCCCCGGCTTTCGTCTTCGATCCGCTCCCGCCCGGCGCGACCCTTAACACCCAGCGCGAAAAGCCCATCTACTCCAAAGCTCCGGCGTCTCTCACCGCCCCGGCCAACCTGGAAGACCTCGCCTTCGCATCCGCGATGACCCTCGCCGACCTCATCCGCCGCCGCAAAATATCCTCCGTCGCGCTCACTGACATGTACCTGGCGCGGCTCAAGCGCTACGACCCCGTGCTCCACTTCGGCATCACCCTCACCGAAGACCGCGCGCACAACCAGGCTCGTGAAGCCGACGCTGACATCGCCCGCGGCAATTATCGCGGACCCCTCCACGGCCTTCCCTGGGGCGCGAAGGATCTCCTCGCCGTCAAGGGCTATCCCACCACGTGGGGCGCAGGTGGCTTCGAGCATCAGGTCATCGATCAGGACGCCACTGTCGTCCAGCGCCTCGACGCGGCAGGCGCAGTCCTCATCGCCAAGCTCACGCTCGGCGCACTCGCTATGGGCGACAAGTGGTACGGCGGCCGCACACGTAATCCCTGGAATCTCGAAACAAGGCTCCAGCGGCTCTTCCGCCGGGCCCGCGTCCGCAACCTCCGCCGGCTGCGTCGCCTTCTCCATCGGCTCGGAAACCCTCGGCTCCATCTCCTCACCCTGCACGCGCTGCGGCGTCACTGGCCTCCGCCCCACTTTTGGATTTGTTCCCCGCACCGGCGCCATGGCTCTCAGTTGGACCATGGATAAGCTTGGCCCCATCTGCCGCGCCGTCGAAGATTGTGCCGCCGTGCTCCAGGCCATCTACGGCCCCGATGGCCAGGACGCATCGGTGCGCGACGCCGCGTTCAACTGGAACGCCGACCTCGACTGGAAATCCCTCCGCGTCGGCTATATCAAAGCGAGCTTTGATCCCGACCAGCCGCCGCCTCGCGCAAACACCGGCCAGCCGCCGATGAGACTGCCGAACAGAAAAAGCACCCGTCTGAACTACCGCGAGCGGATGCAGGCTGCCAGCCGCGCCCGCCGCATTTACGACCGCAAGTACGACCTCGCCGCCCTCGACAAGCTCAAATCGATGGGCGTCGACCTGATCCCTCTCGAACTGCCCCAGCTTCCCTATCGGATCGATGGTCCCGTCTGCTCACCGCTGAAGCCGCTGCCGCCTTCGACGACCTCACCACTTCCGGCCGCGACAAGCTCCTCACCGAGCAGTCCCCCGAGGACTGGCCGAACTCCTTCCGCGTCGCCCGCTTTTACCCGGCAGTTGAATACATCCAGGCCAATCGTGCCCGCACCCTGGCCATTCGCGAAATGTCAAAGCTCTTTGAGAAGGTCGACGTCATCGTTGCCTCGACGAACTCCACCCAGCTTGTTGTAACGAATCTAACCGGCCATCCATCCTGCATCGTCCCCAACGGACTGCGCGGCGACGATGCCCCCGCACCGCCCGCGGTTGATACCGGCGATGACGACCAGATCGGAGGCCCCGGCACTCCGGTCAGTCATCACCTTCCTCGCCGGCCACTATCAGGATGCGAAACTCTGCGCTTTCGCCCGCGCGTATCAACAAGCCACGGGCTTCGAAAAGCTCCACCCAAAGCTGCCATCGTAAAAGAGCACGCACGAGGGAAAGCGGTACCCACCGCCGCCGGTTGGACTTCTTTCCTTGCTCCCCGCTCTGTTGAAACTTCCGTCATTAGCAACCCGTCTATCACTGGAATTCATATACCGGTGCGGCAGCCCCACGAACTGCCGTTCCTCACCGCAGCTCTTCAGCGACGGCGCATCAGGGCCCAGAGTTCCTGCGCAGACGGGCGGATGATTGGAACGACTTCGGAAGCTGCTGGCTCCACGCCTCCTCCTCGCGCCTCCTGCATGCGGCCGTCTCTGCATCGCTGTCTTCCTCGGTGCGGTCTTCGCCGGGTTCCCAGGCAAATCGCAGCAGCCGCAGGTCCCGCAATCACCCCCGCAACCGGCCGCCTTGGCAGGAGACGCCGTTTGCGCTTCCTGCCACCGGAAAGAAGCCTCCTCCTGGTCCGCCAATCCCCACCACCTTGATTCCGCCCCCGCCACCGCGAAAACCGTCCTCGGCAATTTCACTCCGGGCAAAAATGTCGTTCGTTCCGGACTGCCCGACGTTGTCTTCGCGATGATCGCATCGCGCAACGGCTTATTTCAGACCGCTATCAATCTGAATAACCCCGGCGATCCTCATGGCATTGCAGAGCCGTTCGACATCGTCATCGGCTCTGGCCGCCGCGGACAGACCTATCTCTACTGGCAGGGCGATCAACTCTTCGAACTGCCCATTTCGTACTGGACCTACACAAGCCAGTGGATCAACAGCCCCGGCTACCCGCCCAACGAGGTGCACTTCCACCGGCCCATTATTCCGCGGTGCCTCGAGTGCCACACCACCTGGTTCCGCGCCCTCGACCCCAACTCCCAGGATTCCAATTCCTTCGAGCGCTCCAGCCTCGTTCCGGGCATCGGCTGCGAAAAATGCCACGGCCCCGGCGCAGATCACGTCGAGCGCGAGCACTCCGCGAATCCTCCAGCGGCCGGCTCTTCTGAAATCGCCATCGTCAATCCGACGCGGCTCCCTCACGACCGCCAGCTGGACCTCTGCGCGCTTTGCCATGCCGGCGTCGGCCAGCCGCTGCAGCCTGCGCTTTCCTTCCAGCCCGGAGACGTTCTCGCTGGCTACCTGACCGTCACTGCTCCTCCGCCCGGCACTCCCATCGATGTGCATGGCAATCAGGTGAGCGCGCTGGAGCGCAGCAGGTGCTATGCCTCCGGCCACCTCACCTGCTCCACCTGTCACGACGTGCATGAGCGCCAGGAGAACGTCGACTCCTACTCCGAGCACTGCCTCGGGTGCCACAGCATCGAGTCCTGCCCGCGATTCAAAACCTTCGGTGAGGTGATCCGCACCAAGTGCGTCGAGTGCCATATGCCTGAGGGCAAATCCGAGGGCCTGCACTCGAGCACCGAAGGCCACTTCCTTCAGGCCGAACTGCGCAGCCACCTGATCGCCATCTACCCTGGCGCCACCTTCATTCGCCACCCCGCCCATGGCACGGCCCGATAATTCATGATCGCCCTCTTCCCCGATTCCTTCGCGGCATGAGTTTCTCGCAGTTGATTGTCACGCAGGCGTCACAAACCGCGTTGACATTCAGTCCATCTGTTCTTACAGTGGGTCATCCAGTCTGCACATTTCGCAACCGAGCATTTTCCCGAACCCAGGCACCCGAGTCAGTTCAAAAGGGGGGTAGCGATGCATTCCACCTTGACGAGGCCACAGTGTTTTCCGAAACGCAATAATCTTAGGAAAATCCATACCGCAAAAATCTGGTTATCTCTGGCGGTGGCCCTTGCAATGGCATCGGCCATGAGCCCGGCTTTATACGCTCAGGCTCGCGGTAGTTTCTCAGGGAATATCGTCGACAAATCCGGATCAGTTGTCCCCGGTGCTTCTGTCACCGTCACGGCGCAGAGCACAGGCCAGGTCCGGGTGGTGAAATCCGACGCGGCCGGGCATTACGACGTTCCTTTGCTCGCGGTCGGCAGCTACAACATTCGTGTCGATGCCAGCGGGTTCCAGAGCACCGAAACCAAAGACCTGCAGTTGCAGGTCGACGAGGCCCGTGAGCTCGACTTCACGCTGCCGCCCGCAACCGTGACCACTACGGTCACCGTCAGCGGCGCCGCGGTCGCGGTGGAGACCGCCAATCCTTCCCTGGGCCAGGTGATCACCTCGCAGGAAGTGGCACAGCTGCCGCTGAATGGCCGCGACTTCGTTCAGCTCGCCACGCTGACTGCCGGGGCTACGGCGGAAACCAATCCCAACAGCTTTTTCACCTCCGGCAGCGACAGCGAAGTAGCGGCGCGCGGCTCGTATTCACTATCGGTCGGTGGCTCACGGCCGAACAGCACGGACTGGCTGCTCGACGGTGTCGACAACAACGAGTTGACCGCGGGCGGCATCGGCATCTTCTCCTCGATTGACGACATCCAGGAATTCAAGGTTCTCACCTACACCTACTCGGCAGAGTTCGGCACGCGCGCCGGACCCACAGTCCTGGTTTCCACAAAATCCGGCACCAACAACTTTCACGGATCGCTCTTCGAATTCGTCCGCAACACCGACCTCGACGCGAAAGCCGACTTCGACACGACAACCCCGAAGTTCAATCTGAATCAGTTTGGCGGTTCCATCGGAGGGCCATTCCTTCGCAACAAGCTGTTTTTCTTCGTCGATGGCGAGCAGAAGTATCAGCGCGAGGGAATCACCTTCACCGGCTTGGTGCCTTCGCTGGCCATGCGCACCGGCGACTTCTCGGCAGACCCCTTCGGCAACCCGGTGAGCGGTCTGGTCATTGCCAATCCGAACATGGTCGGCGCTGCGAATCCCTATTTCCAGTGCAACTCATCCGGAAATCCTATACCGGCCAATGCGGACGGAAGCCAGGCGGCGGGGACCAACTGCAACAAGATCCCCTCTAACTTGATCGACACCGTCGGTCAGGCCTACATGAACATCTATCCCACGCCGAATGCCAGCAACACGGCCCTGGGATACAACTTCGTCAGCGAGCCGGTGCGGAAGCTGAACGAAACCAAGTTTGACCTCCGCGTGGATGAAACCATCTCCGCCAAAGATAGTGCCTTTGGCCGGTTCAGCTACGACCAGGCATTCTCTTTTGTCCCCGGCGGCGCGCCCAACCTCGCCGAGTCCAATGCCTTCGGCAGCAATGAGAACCTCATCAACCACGCGCGCAACGCCGCGCTGGGCTGGAGCCATGTGTTCTCGCCCACCACGCTCAACCAGGCAAGCTTCGGCTACGACCGCATCTTCGACTACATCGATTCGCTGGGTAACTTCACCTGCGGATCGGCCAAACTGGGCATTCCCGGTGCGGATTTGGGATGCTCAGCCAGCGGCACTCCCAACGGAGACGTTTACAGTCAGGGCTACGTTTCCGCCGAAGTCTACGGCGGCTACTGGTCCCTTGGCGATCGCGGCTACTCTCCCTTTCAGGGCGGGACGGATATTTTCTCTTTCAAAGATGTTCTCGATCTGATCCGCGGCAAGCATGAGATCCGCACCGGCATCGATCTCCGCGCTAATGAAATGAACGTCGGCACGGAAGAATTTCAGGACGGCTTCTGGCTGGTCGGGGCTTTCGGCAATTTCAGCGGCGCCGCCTGCCCCACGGCCAACGCAGGCTGCACGGGCAACTCTGAGGCCGATCTGCTCATGGGTATGACCGGCGGGGCCATCCACGACCAGACCTACTATGGTCCAGTGACGGGCCGCCGCTGGAAGATTGTCCGGCCCTTCGTTGAGGACGACTGGCGCGCGACCCCGTCGCTTACCTTCAACCTCGGCCTTGCCTGGGACATGACCACTCCCATCACCGAAGTCGGCAACCGGATGGCGGACTACATTCCTCAAACCGGACAGCTGCTGATTGCCGGCCAGAACGGAGTCAGCCGATCGGCAGGCATCAATATGTTCTGGGGCGCCTACGAGCCCCGCGTGGGTCTTACCTGGAAGGTTCTGGGTAGTGACAAAACCGTCCTTCGTCTCGGCTTCGGCATCTATCACGATTCGTCATGGAACCAGGGCGCGCAGGGGCTGTGGCAAAATCCACCCGATCTCGGTGAATCCGATCAGTTCCCCACTACGTTTTCCGCAGGCTGCGCCTTTGCAACCTCTTACTGCGCCGCCACGCTCGGCCAAACCCCCGAGTTGAGCTTCACCACCTCCACCGGCTTTCCACTTCTTCCTACACCGCAAACTGTGGCTACCTATCCAGGGACGTTCGTTTACCAGCCACGAAACTTCCAGCCCGGCAGGGTTCACCAATATAACGTCAACGTGGAACGCCAGTTGCCCGGCAGCATCGTGCTCACCGCGGGGTACGCCGGTTCAACCGGCGGCCATCTGCTGGTCATCGGCAACGACCTCAACACCGACAGCCCTTCGGATTGCGGAACACCCGGCTACACCCTCGGCTGCCTGCCGGGCGGCGCGCCGTATATCTATCCCTATAACCCTCCGAACTTTAATGCGATCCTGCTCTACGGCGACGTCGGCACGACCCATTACAACTCTCTGCAGATTAAGGCCGAAACGAAAGCGCCCAGGCATGGCCTTTACGCCCTGGTCGCCTACACTTACTCCCATACTTATGACAATGGTCTCTCCGACGGCTTGGGTTCGGAGCTAAGTGCGCCTTACTTCCCGCTGCCTAACTGGCAGAATCTCGACTGGTCCCTCTCGCAGATCAATCTCAATCAAAGCTTTAACGCCAGCTTCCTCTATAACCTGCCCTTTGGCCGGGGCAGGGCGTTCGGAAGCGACTGGAACACGGCGACCAACGCGGCTTTGGGCGACTGGCAGGTCACGCTCATTGAAAGGATTTCTTCCGGATTTCCGGTGCCACTGATCGACAGCAACAACCAGTCCGGGGTCTTCTTTAATACCGGCGGGGACGACTACGATTACAACCGGCCTGACCGGGTTGCCGGCTGTAACGCCTATTCGGCCAACCACAGCCAGCACCAGTTCATCAACTCCGCCTGTTTCGTCGCTCCAGCCGCCGGCGAACTTGGCAATGCCGCGCGCGTCCCCGTCACCGGACCCGACTTTGTGAACACCGACTTCTCGGTGATCAAAGACTTTCCTTTGCCCCGCGAGATGGGTCTGAACTTTCGCGCCGAGTTCTTCAACCTCTTCAATCACCCTGAGTTCGGCATGCCGATTAACGATATCAATGCGCCGGGATTCGGTTCGGTGAGCTCAACGGTGAATAATCCACGCTTAATACAGCTGGCCATGAAACTGACCTTCTGACGACCCCACTTTTCCGCCGCAGCTGATGATTCTGAAAACCGGCCGCAGCACCTGCCGCCGGCTTACCTGCCGCCGGCCTCTTCGCCCACCTTCAGCACCGCCAGGAAGGCTTCCTGCGGAATGTCGACTTTCCCGATGCGCTTCATCCGCTTCTTGCCTTCCTTCTGCTTCTCCAGCAGCTTCCGTTTGCGCGTGATGTCGCCGCCATAGCATTTCGCCAGTACATTTTTGCGTAGCGCCGAGACTGTTTCCCGCGCGATGACCTTCGCGCCGATCGCCGCCTGGATCGCGACTTCGAACTGCTGGCGCGGAATCAGCTCCCGCATCTTCGAAACCAGCGCCCGGCCCCGGTCGTAGGCGAAGTCGCGGTGCACGATAATGGAGAGCGCGTCGACCGGCTCGCCGGAAACCAGGATATCCATCTTCACCATCGGCGACTCCCACGTGCCGGAAAGGTGATAGTCAAGTGAAGCGTAACCCCGCGAGACAGATTTCAGCCGGTCGTAAAAATCCAGGACAATTTCATTCAGAGGCAACTCATAGGTGAGCATGACCCGGGTCGAGGAAACATACTCGAAACCCTTCTGCCGGCCGCGTTTCTCTTCCACCAGCTTCAGGATGCCGCCCACATACTCCTCATTCGTGAGAATGGTCGCCGTGATCATCGGCTCCTCGACCTTTTCAATGTCGCTGGGGTCCGGCCAGCGCGAGGGATTGTCGACTTCGATGACCGAACCGTCGGTCAGGTGGATCTTGTAGCGCACACTAGGCGCCGTGGTGATCAGGTCGAGGTCGAACTCCCGCTCCAGCCGCTCCTGGATGATTTCCATGTGCAGCAGCCCGAGGAAACCGCAGCGAAAACCGAAGCCGAGAGCGACCGAGCTTTCCGGCTCAAAGAAAAAAGAGGAGTCGTTGAGCTTGAGCTTTTCCAGCGCATCGCGCAGCAGCGTGTGCTCGTGCGAGTCGACGGTATAGATGCCGGCAAATACCATCGGCTTGATTTCTTCAAAGCCGGGAAGGGCGGCCGCGGCCGGTCGCGCGTCTTCAGTGATGGTGTCGCCCACTCGGGTGTCAGACACGTTCTTGATGGTGGCAACAAAAAAGCCAACTTCGCCGGCGGAGAGTTCCTCGATTTCAACCGCCTTGGGGGTGAGAACACCCATGGATTCGACGTCGAAAACCTTGCCGTTCCACATGAGCCGAATCTTCATCCCCTTGCGCATGCGACCGTGAACCACGCGCGCCAGCACGATCACGCCACGGTACGGATCGAACCAGGAATCGAAAATCAGCGCCTGCAGCGGCTTCTCTGGATCGCCCTTGGGCGGCGGAAGCCGATGCACGATGGCCTCCAGGATCTCCGGCACACCCTGGCCGGTCTTCGCCGAAACCGGAATCGCGCCCGTTGCATCAAGGCCAATCGTCTGCTCGATCATCTCCTGGGTGCGGGAAATATCGGCGCTGGGCAAATCAATTTTGTTGATGACAGGAATGATTTCGAGCCCGTGGTTAATGGCCAGATAGGCATTCGCCAAAGTTTGCGCCTCGACGCCCTGCGAGGCATCCACCACCAGCAACGCGCCTTCGCATGACGCCAGCGAGCGCGACACCTCGTAGCTGAAATCGACGTGGCCGGGCGTGTCGATCAGGTTCAGCTGGTAGGCTTCCCCGTCCTGGGCGCGATAGTTCATGCGCACCGAGTGCGCCTTGATCGTGATGCCCCTTTCTCGCTCCAGATCCATCGCATCCAGCACCTGCGCATGCATTTCACGATCGGTCAGCGCGCCGGTAAGCTCCAGCAGCCGGTCAGAGAGCGTGGATTTCCCGTGATCGATGTGCGCGATGATCGCGAAATTGCGGATGTGTTTGCTGTCCATGAGGAGCAGGGAACAGGGAGTAGCCAGTCGGGAGCAGAAAACCTCGAGAAGGCCCGGGCGCCCATTGGGTCCGCGGGTTCGCCGAGGAAGAAGTTCGCCGGAAGCCTCAGTTTATCATCGGCAACCTCGCATTCCGGGCCATACAATAGGGTCTGCTCGTGATGCTTCTGGTGTTGAAACGACTGGCCCTCGCAGGCAGTGTTGCTGCGGCCGCGGTGCATGCCGCACCGCACGCCCCCGCGGTTCGTCCGCCCGAGCAGGCTGCGCAACAGACCGGACAAACCCCCGCAACCCCAACTCCGCAAACTCCAGCGTCAGCTCCACAGCAAACGCAGCCTCCCCAATCTGCGCCCGCTCCGCCCGAGCCTTCGCCGCGCGATCGTCAGCTGATCGATTCGGTTGAGAAGGCGTACCACGCCGGCCTGACCGACTATCAGCAGGGTCATCTCGAGTCCGCCCGCGCCAACTTCGACTACGCCGTCGATCTGCTGCTGCGCTGCAAGTGCGATCTGCGCAGTGACGATGCGCTCTCTGAAGAATTCGACCACATCGTTGACGCGGTCAACACGCTGGAACTGGACTCTCTGCGCCAGAACGCGGGACCGGCGCAGCAGCAGCCGGCTGAGCCAACCCCGGTCGAAGCGGCCGGCAACATCACCACGCCCGCGAGCCCCAGCGTGGCTGCCAAAGCCGAAGCCGAGCTGAAGACAACCGTTTCCGATCTGCCGCTGGTCATGAACGATTATGTGGCGGCGTATGTCGACTTCTTCACCAACAGCCCCAGGGGTCACGGCACAATCGTCGCGTCGCTGGAACGCATGGGCCGTTACAAAGACATGATTCAGCGCGTCCTCCGCGAAGAAGGCGTGCCGCAGGATCTCATCTACCAGGCATTTGCCGAGTCGGGCTTCCGGCCCCAGGCCATGAACTCCAGGTCCGGCGCCGGCGGCATGTGGCAGTTCATGCCCTACGGAACCTATGGCCTCGAACACACAGCCTGGTACGACGAGCGTTTCGACCCGGAGAAAGCCACACACGCCTACGCTCGCGAAATCAAGAAAATGTACGACCAGCTCGGCGACTGGTATCTGGCGATGGCCGCCTACGACTGGGGCGCGGGAAATATTCAGAAGGCCGTGCAGCGCACCGGCTACGCGGATTTCTGGGAGCTTTACCGCCGCAACAACCTTCCCCAGGAAACCAAGAACTACGTGCCGGTATTTCTCGCCGTTACACTGATGGCCAAAAACCCGAAGCAGTACGGCCTCGAGGACATCACGCCCGACCCGCCTCTGATCATCGACACGGTGAAAACCGATTATGCTGTCGATCTGCGCCTGGTTTCTGACATCGTCGGCGTGCCGGTGCAGGAGATCGAAAGCCTCAACCCAAGCCTGCTGCGCATGAGCACCCCACCCGACGAGTCCTTCGATCTGCATCTGCCCGCCGGGACTGCAGATCTTTTCCAGCGCGACATCGCGGAGATTCCCGTCGACAAACGCCGCGCCTGGCGCTTCCACAAAGTTGAGGACGGCGACACGCTGGCCAGTCTGTCACGCACCTGGCATGTGCCGGCAAGCGAACTGGCGTTCGTGAACCAGCTCACCCCCGGTTCCGATCTGGACGGCGTGGATTCGCTGATCATTCCCCAGGCACCCACCAACCAGGGCGCACTGCGCAGCACGCTCTATCGCCCGGGCCGCGGCGATACGCTGGTCACCATAGCCGACCGCTTCGGTGTGACCGTCGCGCAGTTGCGGCGCTGGAATAATCTGCGCAGCAACGCGCTCATTCCCGGGCACGGTCTCTATGTTTCCGAACCCGCCCACATCTCCGCCCTGCGCTACGGCAGGCGGCGCCACATTGCCCATGCTGGCAACAAACCTGGAGCGAAGACCGCCGCTGCCACCAAAAAAGCCACCAATGTCCTGGCCGCAAAAAAGAAACCAGCTTAGAACCAGTCAGGCAAGTGCGCACTGACAACCCTGTGCTGCTCCCGTACACTCAGTAGCACTGATTCAATGCCTGAATCAAAGGAAGGGCGATGTCTCCTCTTTACGCCGTCGTGCTCGGCGCGATTGTCCTCACCCTGCTGGTGGTTTCGCTCACGCGCCTGGGCCGAGTAAAGACCAAGGCGGATTATCTCGTCGCCGGCCGCACGCTGCCGGCCTTCGTGCTCATCTTCACGCTGCTCTCATCGTGGATCGGCTCCGGATCGCTGCTCGCCGGTGCGGAGAACGCGTACCGCCATGGCTTTGCCGCGCTGTGGATGGCAGGTGGAGGATGGGTCGGGCTGCTGCTCATCTACTTCATTGCGCCGCGCGCTCGCCATTTTGCCCAGTTCACGATTCCCGACCTCCTCGAGGCTCGCTACAGCCAGACCGCCCGCGTGCTCGGCGTGATTGCGGTGCTATTCGCCTACACCGCCATCCTTAGCTATCAGCTCATCGGCGGCGGAGACATCCTGCACCTCATCTTCCCCACCGTCATCACCCCCGACCTCGGCAAATACATCATGACGGCCTTCGTCATCGTCTTCACCGCGATTGCCGGCATGTCGTCGGTGGCCTACATGGACGTGTTCATCGGGTTGCTGGCGACGGCGACCATGCTCCTGGCGCTGCCATTCCTCATCCACGCGGCGGGCGGATGGAGCGGCGTGACGCACGCGCTGCCGGCGACGCACTTTGAAATCCTCGGCGATCTGTCGCTCGCTCAGGGGCTTGAGCTGCTGCTGCCCACTATGCTGCTGATGCTCGGGAACCAGGCCATGTATCAGAAGTTCTTCTCCGCAAAATCGGAGCATGATGCGCGCGTCGCCGTGGTGGGCTGGATCATCGGAACCGTCATTTTGGAAACGGTGATTGTGGCCATCGCCGTGGTGGGCTCGGTGCTCTTCCCCACCGGCGAGGTCTCGCAGCACCCCCGCGAGATCATCGCGTATACGGCTCTCCATGGAGTGCCCGCATGGCTGGGTGCGCTGCTCATGGGCGCGGTGTTCGCGAAGATCATGTCGACGGCGAACAATTTTCTGTTTTCTCCTGCAACCAATCTCGTCAACGACGTTTTCATTCGCTACATCGCACCGCAGGCTTCGAACAAGCGCGTGCTCCTGGTCTCGCGCCTGATGGTGGTGCTCCTGGGCCTTTGGGCACTCTATGAGGCCATGCATACCGGCTCGGTCCTGAAGCAGGCGCTCTATGCCTACACGATTTATTCGGCGGCACTCACGCCCGTCATCCTCGCGGCGTTCTACTCAAAGCGCGCCAATGCCGCCGGCGCCGTGACCGCCATCGCGCTCGGAACCTTCGTCACCGTCTTCTGGGATTCGCCCTTCGTGCACGCGCATCTGCCGGCTGTCGTGGCCGAGCGCGATGCGATCTTCCCAGCGCTGTTGGCCTCGGTGCTCGGTCTGGTGGTCGTGAGCGCACTAACGCGACCGCCGAGTGCGGAGCAGGTGGCTCTGTTCCACGCACCGAAAGCGACGGCCGCTGCGGATTAGCTGGCGCTCATCCACTGGGGAAGTTTGCCGATCTGCTAAAATGAAGCCGCTGCCGGAAGGTTGCAGCCCTCCCGGCAGGTTGTGCTACTTCAGCAGCAGCACGAGTACGAGGACCACGATCGCCAGAACAAAGCGCCAGTCAATGGCGATTGCGATAGCAATGCGGGTCCAGGACAGTCTTTTATCCATCGGCCTCACCTCCCTGCATTGGAACGGCCCGCAGGTCGTTGCGTGATCGGCGGGCCGTTTGGCTCGCTCTTCTGAGCCAATGCCGCGGATGCGCTTTGCACTCTGCAGTGAGGTGAGTCCAGCCTACGTTCTGCCCGGCCTCCGTGGACTCGTCTTCGCACTCCCGGACGTTACCGTCGGCACGGTACCGAGCAACGGCTCTATCTCACACTAAGAATCCGCGCTGTATCAGCTCCAGCCCTTCCTCCCGCGTGTGAATCCTTCCCTCCAGCTGCGCATCTTCAGCCAGCGCCAGCATCTCCTTAAACCGCGGCCCCGGCGAATATCCCGCAGCGATCAGATCGCGCCCCGTCACCAGCAGCGTAGGCCGCACTTCTTCTTCGGGTAGCTCTTCCTTCCTTCGCTTCGCGAATTCGTACAAGCTCAGATCGCCATGGCTGGAAAGAGAGTCGATCCGATGCAGCTCAAGATGCTCATCGAAATGAGGCAGGCGAAAGAAGCGCTTCAGTGTCGACACCTTCATCTTCTCCACATCGGCAAAGCGCATGTGATTTTCGACCAGCGACAGAATCTGACCGCACTCCTCGTTGGAAAACCGTAACCGATGCAGAATCTCTGAGGCGATGCGCTCGCCCACCTCCACATGCCCGTTGAATCGGATGCGATCGGGAGGATGGTGCGAAAATGTCGCGGGCTTGCCGATGTCGTGCAGCAGCGCGCTCCACGCCAGCGTGGGTGAAACACCGACCGGCAGCTTTTCCAGCAGCATCAATGTGTGGATCCACACATCGCCTTCCGGATGGTATTCCGGTGGCTGCTCCACGCCATGCAGCCGGCTCACCTCAGGCAATACCTCGTGCAACAGCCCGGTGCGGTCCAGCAACTCAAAGGCGCGCCGCGCGTGGCCTTCCGTCAGCATCTTTGTCAGTTCCTCGCGTACGCGCTCGCGGCTCACCTGCGCGATCCCGGGCGCGAGTTCCCGAATCGCCCGCTCCGTTTCCGGCTCGATCACAAATTCGAATCGCGCTGCGAAGCGCACCGCCCGGAGCATGCGCAGCTTGTCTTCTTCGAAGCGCTGGTGGGGTTCGCCGATTGCGCGGATGATCCCGGCCCGCAGATCATTCTGTCCGCCCACATAATCCAGCACCGCCGAAGTCAGATTGCAGGTCTCGCTGTTCAGCACCGGGTCGAACATCATGCCGTTGATGGTGAAGTCGCGCCGCAGCACGTCTTCGCGCGCGCTTGTTGAAAACCGCACCTCCGCCGGATGACGCCCATCGAGATACACTCCGTCGCTGCGAAATGTAGCCACTTCGGTGACAATTTCCTGAAGCATGCCTTCGGCGACCGAGATTTCTTCCGCTACCAGCACCACTCCAAAATGCGCGCCCACCGCAAACGTCTTCGGAAACATTGCAAGCACCGCGTCGGGATGCGCACTGGTCGCCACGTCAAAATCCGTCGGAATCATCCCCAGCAGCAAATCGCGCACACAGCCGCCTGCGAAATACGCCTCATAACCTTTGGCGCGCAACTGCGCCACGATGCGTTCGGCCGCGATTTGTGCTGGTGTCGGTGACAATCTTCGCTCCCGTATACGCCGGAAACACCTTCTACTATAAAGATGTGCACGATCGCGGCCTGATTCTCGGCATTGAAACCTCCTGCGATGAAACCGCTGCCGCGGTAGTGCGCAGGGGCGCGGAGATCCTCTCCAATACAGTTGCGTCCCAGATCTCCGTGCATTCCCCCTATGGCGGAGTGGTTCCCGAACTGGCCTCCCGCGAGCACCTCCGCAACATTCTGCCCGTTGTGCGAACAGCGCTCGCCCAGGCCGGCGTGACTTTCCAGGATCTCGACGCCATCGCCGTCACCGAGGGTCCAGGCCTCGCCGGCGCGCTGCTGGTCGGAATCAGCTTTGCCAAATCGCTGGCGTTCTCACTGGGCAAGCCGCTCATCGGCGTGAATCATCTCGAAGGACACATCCACGCCGTTCTGCTTGAAGAGGCGAAGCGAGCAGGCGAAGCGGACCAGGCCGCTCCACACAACCCGTTGCCCGAACAGCCTGCCCTGAGCGAGCAACGCGAGCCGAAGGGGCCGATCATCCTCGCCCTCGTCGTCTCCGGCGGTCACACCCATCTTTATTTGGCCGAGCGCAGCCCGGCCGCAGAAGCCGAAACCGGCCTCAGTCCGGGTTCCTGGACCTATCGCAACATTGGCCGTACCGTCGACGACGCAGCGGGCGAGGCCTTTGACAAGGCCGCCAAGCTGCTCGGGCTGGGCTACCCCGGAGGACCGTGGATCGACGCCCTCGCACCGTACGGCAACCCCGCAGCGGTGCCCTTTTCGTTTTCGCAGATCAAGTCCAAGGCGCATCGCCGTGGCGATCCTGCCGCCTTTGACCCCTCGCAGGAAACCTACTTCTCCTTCAGCGGGATCAAAACCGCGATCCTGCGCCACACCCAGGTGTACGAAATGGGGCCATCGATCGAAGCCCGCCGCGCGGCGCTCGCTTCTTTGCCCGACCCCAGTCCGTCCGACGCGCTGCCGCTCTGCGATACTCGCACCCTTGACCTGATCGCATCGTTCCAGCGCTCCGTCATCGATGATCTGCGCCGAAAGACCTTTCGCGCAGCCCAGCTTTATGATGTCCAGCGGGTGATCGTCTCCGGAGGCGTCGCCGCCAATCGCGAACTGCGCGTGCGCTTCACCGCGGAAGCCGCCGAGCGCCACCTGCCCATCGCGTTTCCGTCGATCGCTCTGTCCACCGACAACGCTGCGATGATCGCCGCGGCCGCGTGGCCGAAGTTTCTCGCTGGCGACTTTGCCTCAGAGACGCTCACCGCTGAACCATCTCTCGCCCTCGGCTCCCGAGGCCAGCGCTGATAAAATCAGCCTGAAACTCATGGTCTTCGACAAACGAAGTTCCGGCGAACCGACCGCGACTGCCGAATTGCCGGCAGCGAACTCCTCTGCCGGCGCCGATGCACCTCACCCCGCGATGCGTCTCTACAACACTCTTTCTGGTCAGGTCGAGGACCTCACACCCTCCGACGGCAAATCGCTGCGCATGTACGCCTGCGGCCCGACGGTTTACGACTACGGCCACATCGGCAACTTCCGCACTTTTCTGCAGGTCGACGTACTGCGCCGCACCCTGCGCCTGCTCGGCACCGACGTTCGCCACGTCATGAACATCACCGATGTCGACGACAAGATCATCCGCAACGCCGCGGCAGCGGGCATCAGCATCGGCGACTACACGCACAAATTCGAGCAGGCATTCTTCGAAGACCTGAAAGCGCTTTCCGTCGAGCATCCCGAAGTGATAGCGCGCGCCACAGAGCACGTCCCCACCATGGTTTCACTCATCGAGCGTCTCGCCGCGCAGGATATCGCCTACCGCGCCGAAGACGGCTCGTGGTATTTCCGCATCGCGCGCTTTCCCGAGTACGGCAAGCTCTCCAAAAAGGATTTCACCGGCATCACCGACGGGGCGCGCATCGACCTCGACGAGTATGAGAAGGATTCCGCGCGCGACTTCGCGCTGTGGAAGGCGCCCAAACCTGGCGAGCACAAATGGGAGACGCCGCTCGGCCCAGGCCGGCCCGGTTGGCACATCGAGTGCTCCGCGATGGCCATGGAGTATCTCGGCGACAGCTTCGACCTCCACGCGGGCGGCGAAGACCTGATGTTCCCGCACCACGAGAACGAAATCGCGCAGTCGGAATCGGCGACCCACCAGATCTTCTCCCGCCACTGGTTCCACGTGCGCTTCCTGCTGGTCGAAGGCCGCAAGATGTCGAAGTCCGAAGGCAACTTCTATACCCTGCGCGATCTGCTGCTGCGCGGGTACAAAGCTTCAGCGATTCGCATGCTCCTGATTTCGGTCCCCTACCGGCAACAACACAACTTCACCTTCGAAGGCCTGGCCGCGGAAACCATCGCAGTCGAGCGCCTGCGGACCTTTCGCGATCGGATCGCAACCACAAAGTGGCCGGAACGGCCTGCGAACGGCGGCGCGCTGAGCGAAGTGCAGCAGGCGGCCCGTGAAGCGAAGACAAGATTCCTCGTCGCACTGGCCAACGATCTCAATACAGCCGAGGCCCGAGCCGCCATCTTTGAAATGGTCCGTTTCGTCAACGTCCGCGCCGATGCAGGTCATTTCTTCGCAAGCGACAAAACCGATGTCCTCGACGCGCTCACCCAGTTCGACCGCGTCTTCGCCGTTCTCGACGACCACGATGCCGACTGGACCCGCTTTACCCTCGAATGGGCCGAGCGCGAAGGCCGTCTCGACGAGGCAACGCCCGAAGTGCTCGCCACGCGCGGCGTCACCGACGCGCAAATTCAGGCCCTGATTGAGGAACGCGACCACGCCAAAAGGCGTCGCGACTTCAAACGCGCCGACGAAATCCGCAACCAGCTTTCAGGCATAGGCATTCTGCTCGAAGACTCCAAAGACGGAACCCGCTGGAAGCGCAGGTGACGCTATGCCAGGCTGAGAAACGATGCGCTCGCGTCGGCAATGAAATTCACGATATCGTTTCTCTTCGTTCGCAACAAATTCTCAATCGATTGCGTTGAACAGTTCCCGAGAGCTATCCAGATGACCTTTGGAGGATGGCCTTCGAGAAAACTCCTCTGACGAAAATCTGCATCTTTGGTTACGACGACAAGTCTTTCTTTCACCGCATAAGCTGTCGGTGGCCTCCCCGAGTCCGATCTGCTGGACGTGGACCGAACCCGGGAACAGTTCAGCGAGCGAGCCAATGAGACGTGGGGGAAGGTTCTGATCAAAGAGGAACATCAGGCTGGAAGGCCGATGAGCCGCCGCTCACGGTCAGCTGCAAAAGCAAGACACGCGCGGATATCTTCTGCAGTCAGATACGGGAAATCGTGGAGAATCTCTGCTTCGGTCATTCCTGACGCCAGATAGTCGAGTACATCGTAGACAGTAATCCTCATGCCGCGGATAGTTGGCTTTCCACCCATCTTTCCAGGCTCGATTTTTATGATCTCTCGATAATCCATGACCGTTCTCCCAATCACATTACCAGAGATTGATGTGGTAGTTCGCAGGCCCTCAACTGACCGCCACCGGCCCCTGCCTCCGCGTCCCATTCCACATCCAACCAGCGGCAAGGTACGCCATATAGATGTAAGGCAGCCATCGGTACGCCCCCTGCGGTACCGGATAGACTGACCCCGCGATCGCCGCCAGCATCGCCACGAATCCCGCACCGGAAAGAACCACCCACAACGGTGTCAACGCGCCCTCATGACGCAGAAACTTCGGCACAGCAAGGCAAACCAGCGCATAGGCGGTCAGGAATCCGTAAGTAGCCAGCGATCCGAGCCAGCCGTAAATGTCCTCCGGCGAAACGTGACGCAACGCCAGTGCCACGGTCACCACAAATGTAGCAATCGCTGTTACAAGCACGGCAATGTGCGGCGTCTCGTTCCGTTCGTGCGTGCGCGTAAACCCGTTATGGGCCAGGCCGTGGTGCGACATCGTCAGCAGCACGCGCGCAGCCGCCGTTGTGCAGGCCAGCACGCAGGCAAACATGCTCATCATCGCGCCTGCATCCACGGCGATGCCCAGCGCGCTTACTCCCGCCTGATGCGCAAGGGTGTGGAACGGCGCCGCGCTCTGATCGAGCGTCTCGTTCAGACCACGAAAACCAAGTACCTCGGCATACGCACAAACCACAAACAGAAATCCGAGCCCAATGGCGCTCTGCAGAACCGCGCGCGGAATCGTCTTCAGCGGGTTGCGCGCTTCTTCCCCCAGCGCTGTTGCGCTTTCAAATCCCACAAAGCTGAACAACGCCAGCACCATGCCCAGCCGCATCCCGGAAACGCTCGTCCCGCGCAGCCGGAACTGCGCCGAATCGAAATGCAGCCCGTGCCGCACCAGCACCAGCCCCACAATGGCCAGAATGCAGGCTACCGACGCCGCCTCCAGCCACAACATCGAACGCGCCGAGAGCCGAATGTCTCGATAGGCCATCAACGACGCGACGAGAATGGCCACAGTTGCCAGCAATGCTGCCGAAGCCGTCCTGCCCGTTGCTGCCGCCAGCAACACGTTGGCGTATTGCACAAAACCGCCGGTGACAGAAACGGCCGTGGCCACGTACGCCAGCAACAGCGCCCAACCCGCCAGGCCCGAGGCCCAGTCCGGCAACGATTCCGTCACATATTTATAGAGCGACCCCGGCGAGGCTGACCGCCGCGCGAAGCAGCCGATCAGCACTCCCACCAGCGTCATCGCCGCAGTCGCCAGCAGATAAACCAGCCACGTCCCGTTGCCCGCCATCGCAAACACCAGCGGGATGGTCATCGCCGGCGTCGTGGTGGGCGCGATCGCCGAGACCGACTGCGCCAAAGTCTCGGCGGGTGAGAGCACGCCCCGCCGCAGCCCATAGCTGACCGGCGGCTCCGCCTCCGCCACATACACGTTCACGGCTTCTGAAGCCAATGCGTGAAGTCCTTTTCAGATTTTGGTCGCAGATGAGTGCGCCGAACGGCGCGACGAGGAGCCGGTTCCAGTCAGTCTGCGGGCGAAGCCTGCTTATGTCAAGACGAGAATCCCCAGCTAATCCGCCGCCACCGGCAAATTCGCCCGCTTCGCCTTCGCCCGCTTCGGCGTCTTTGCCTCCGGCTGCGTCTTCAGCTCCGCTGGCTGCTTCGGTATGTCCGATATATCCGCCTTCCCCTCGGCCACCCGGATGAAAAAATCCTGCACGCTGAAGGGCGTCCGGCTCGGATCGCGCAGGTACACATACGACCCGTCCGGTCTCAGCCCGCGCGCCTTCACGTTATCTGCCAGATACGCCGCTAGGATTTCATCCCGCACCCGCGTCTTAATCTGCGCGTCGCGAATCGGGAAGATCACCTCGCAGCGCTCGAACAGGTTGCGCGGCATCCAGTCCGCACTGCCGCAATAGAATTCCTCATCCCCGCCGTTCTGGAAGTAGTAGAGGCGGCTGTGCTCGAGGAAGCGACCCACAATCGACCGCACGCGGATGCGCTCGCTCAGATTCTTCAGCCCCGGGCGCAGCGAACAGATGCCGCGTACGATCAGGTCGATTTCGACGCCGGCGTGGGCGGCGGCATAGAGAGCCTCGACAATGCTCTGCTCCAGCAGCGAATTCATCTTGGCGATGATGCGCGCCGGCCTGCCCGCCTGCGCGTGTTCCTGTTCGCGATGGATCAGCCGGATGAAGTTCTCCGCCAGCGTCAGCGGCGCCACCAGCAGCGGGCGATAATCGTCCGACTCGGAGTGCGCGGTCAGATAGTTGAACACGCTGTGGACGGCCGCGGTGATCTCCGGGTCGGCGGTCAGCAGGCTAATGTCGGTGTAGAAGCGCGCGGTATCAGGGTTGTAATTGCCGGTGCCCAGATGCGCATAGCGGCGCACCACCCCATCGGGATCGCGGCGCACCTGCAGCGAAAGTTTGCAGTGCGTCTTCAGGCCAACGATGCCGTGGAAGACCTGCACACCGGCGTCCTCAAGATCGCGCGCCCAGCGGATGTTCGAGGCTTCATCGAAGCGCGCCGTCAGTTCCACCACGGCAGTCACTTCCTTCGTCTGCGCGGCTTCGGTCAGCGCCTCAAAAATCGGCGAGTCGGCGCTGGTCCGATAGAGTGTCTGCTTCATCGAAACCACGTTGGGATCGCGAGCCCCAGCCTCGATAAACCCCACCACGCCGTCGTATGAGTCGTAAGGATGGTGCAGCAGAATGTCGCGATGGCGGATTTCGTCGAACAAATCGGCGGATTTGCGGTTCAGCCGCAGCTCATGCGGTACAAAAGGCTTGAACTTCAGATCGTCGCGGGACGAACTATAGAGCGTCATCACCCGCGACAGGTTCACAGGCCCGTCGGTGTGATACACCAGCGATTCATCCAGCTCGAAGTTCACTCGCAGCCGGTCCACAATCTCCGGATCCGCCTGGCTGTCGATCTCCAGCCGCACCGCATCGCCTTTGCGCCGGTTGTGCAGTTCCGCGCGGACCGTTTCCAGCAGCGAGCGCGATTCTTCTTCCTGGAAGTAAAGGTTGCTGTTGCGCGTCACCCGGAAAGCCGCGCGGGAAAGAATCTCGTATCCGCGATACATGCCGCTGGCGAAGCGCTCGATAAGATCCGCGAGAAAGATGAAATCCTCCGACTGGTTCGAGCTCGGGATGCGCACGAAGCGAGGCAGAGCGCGTGGCACCGTCAGCACCCCCAGCACCGGCCCCGCCACGCCCCGCCGTTTGCGGCGCAGCAGCAGCGCCAGGCACATGGCCTTATTCAGCACGCGCGGAAACGGATGCGAAGGATCGATGGTGATCGGCGTCAGCAGCGGGTCCACTTCACGCTGGTAATAATCGGTGGCGAATTGCCGCGACGCGTTGTCCAGCTCGTCCCAGCCCAGCACCCGGATGCGCTGTTCGGCCATAGCCGGCAGCAAATCCCGGTTCCAGCAGCGGTACTGGTCAGCCACAAAGCGCTGCGTCTCTTCCTTCATCGCGTCCAGCGACTCGCGCAGGGTCGCCCCGTCCGGTGAAGCCTCGTTGTATCCGTCTTCAATGCGCTGCAGAACGCCGGCGACGCGGATCTCGAAAAACTCATCGAGATTGCTGGCCGTGATCGCCAGGAACTTCACCCGCTCCAGCAATGGATTCGCCGCGTCTTCCGCCTCTTCGAGAACCCGCCGGTTGAACCCCAGCCAGGATTCGTCGCGGCTAAGAAAAAGGCTTTGCGCGCGCTGTGCTTCTTTCCGCATCTTGCCGGCCGCATTCTTCGCGATACGGTGCAGTTTACCTGATTGGCCTATAGAACAGGCGGTCGCGCGCCGGTGTGAACAATCGACAAAAACAGCGAAAATTTTTAAGAGCCCGGCAAGTTGACGGCTATTCCCGGCTCGGCCAGGATAAGAAGAGGATAGAGGATGGGATCGGGAGTTTTCCCCTGAGGAGAGTGTGTCGTGGCGGAAGCCCCTTGTACCGGTCAAAGCGCCGGCGGCGAAGCCGCTCTCAAGGCTGAGAATGCCGCCGTCGAGGTATACCGCTTTGCCGCGCTGATGCTGGGCAGCGAGGCCGAAGCCATCGAGCTGGTGGAGAACACGGTCGCCCAGGCAGAAATTGATCCCTGCGCCGATCCCTGCGCCGTTCAGGGCCTGGTGCGGGAGCGCGTTCTTGACGGCGCCCTTCAGATCATGCACCGCCACGATCCGGCTTCTTTCTCTGCTCTGCCCGCAACCGATCCGCCAGGCTCCTGCATTGAAGATGACAGCACGGTTCCACTCACCGGCGACGAAATCTCTCATCTTGTCGATGACGCGGGACGCGGTCCCCTGCGCGCCTGGCTGGAGCGGCTGTCGCAGGCGCAGCGTGCCGTTTTCGTCCAGCGCGCGGTGCTGGGCTCGAGCAATGCCGACACCGCACGCGCCATCAATCGCTATTCCAAACCGTCTATCTGGACCGCCGAGGCCGTCAGCAGCCTCTTTCGCCAGGCCCTGTGCTCGCTGGCCACTTCGCTCCTTCATTCCGCACCCGCGGCACAGGTTTGAACGACCATCCGCTCTCGCTTCAGCACGACTGGTTCATTCGGCGTTACTTTTTCGCCGTTTCCGCGAGACGCGGCCGCGCCGCTTCGCATATTCTTAACTCAGAGATTCTTCTGAACTTTTTCCGTAGCGCTGTGCATCCAAAGCACATACCCTGATCCAGGACGTTGTTCCCTGGAAGTTCCATTGTGAGGCTCGTCTTTGTGCCGGAGGTTGTAGCAACCCATTTGCGATTTTTGCGCCTGAAACGCGTGGCCCGAGCGCTGGCCTTGCCCGCGGCGCTTTGGTCCGCTCAGGCCCTGGCTCAGTCTCCTGGCGCGAGCTCGGCCGCGCCGATCGAAATTCCGCAGCCCCCCATCGACTCGACCACTTACCAGAGTAGTGTGAGCGACGGCAAGGTGACACCCGGTGTCCTGCCGCTCTCGCTCGACGACGCGATCCAGCGCGGCCTGCGCTTTAACCTTGGCCAGATCCTCACCGCGCAAAACGTCCAGATGGCGCGCGGCGCGAAGCTTGAACAACTGCAGGCGCTGCTGCCCACTGCAACCGCTTCTGTGAAAGAAGCGGTGATGGAAACCGATCTGCAGGCCCAGGGTCTGCGCATTCCTGGTTTCCCTGCCATCATCGGCCCCTATGGATACACCGACATTCGCGGCTCGCTCAGCTGGTCGCTGGTGAACCTCTCTTCGCTCGAGAATTACCTGGCGCAGAAGCACAATTTTGAAGCGGCCAACTTGTCCGCGCAGGACGCGCGCGATCTGGTCGTGCTCACCGTGGGCAACGCTTACCTCACCGTGATTGCCGACGCGGCCCTGGTCCAGTCCGACCAGGCGCAGGTGGATACTTCGAAGGTTTCGCTCGATCAGGCGGTCGGCAACCATCAGGCGGGAACCGCGCCCCTGCTCGATGAGCTGCGCGCCCGCGTCGACTACCAGACCCAGCAGCAGACTCTCATTGCCGCGCGCAACAGCTACCAGAAAGACAAGATCGCCCTCGCGCGCGCCATCGGCCTGCCGCTCGAGCAGCAGTTCCAGCTCACCGACCAGGAGCCGTACGCCGCCTTCGACCACGTCGATCCTGACAAAGTCCTGGCCCAGGCGCTGGCTACCCGCGCAGACCTCAAAGCTCTCGACCAGCAGGTGAAGGCCGCCGAGGCCGCGCGCAAAGCGGCGACCGATGAGCGTCTGCCCACCGTGAGCTTTTCTGGCGACTACGGCGATATCGGCATCAACCCCAGCCATTCGCACGGAACCGGCGACGCGATTGGCTCGCTTGATGTGCCGATCTTCGAGGAAGCAAGGCTGCGCGGCGACGCAAAACAGGCGCAGTCGCAGCTGGAACAACTGCGCGCCCGGGCCAGCGATCTGCGCGGCCAGATCGGCGCCGATGTGCGCGACAGCATTCTCGACATTCAGGCCGCAGAGAAGCTGGTGGAAGTAGCAAAGAGCAATGTCGATCTCGCCAGCGAGGCGCTGAGCGAGTCTCAGCAACGATACAAAGCCGGCGTCTCCGATAACCTGGCAGTTTCTCAGGCGCAGCAATCGGCGGCCCAGGCCAGTCAGCAGTATGTCGCCAGCCTTTACCGGCATAACATCGCTAAGTTGTCCTTGGCCCGCGCCCTCGGCGTGGCCGCGAGCAGTTACAAGGATTACGTGGGAGGAAAGTAAGCCGTGGCGGAGCAGAATTCCGAGCAGTCCAGACCTACTGAAGAGCATCCGGAAGGCACCGGGCAGCGCTCGCGCCGTCGTTTCATCATCATCGGCGTGGTCGCCGTGCTCGTGGTCGGCGCGCTTCTCTTCTGGTGGCACTCCACTTACTACGAAGATACCGACGATGCGTCGGTGGATGGCCACCTGGTGCAGATCAGTTCCCGGGTCAACGGCCACGTCGCCAAAGTGAACGTGGAGGAGAACCAGTTTGTCGACGCCGGCACGCTGCTGGTGGAAATCGACCCGAGCGATTACCAGACGGCCGCCAACCAGGCGCAGGCCAACCTCGAAGCGGCGATCGCCAATTATGAATCGGCGCGGGTGAACGTGCCGGTCATCAACATCAACGCGGGCAGCAATCTGAACAACGCCAACGCCGACGTGGCCAGCGCCACGGCCACTGTGGCCCAGGCCGAGAAGCAACTGCAGGCCGCCCAGGCGCGCGTCGCCGAGGCTCAGGCCAACTCCACTAAAGCCAAACTCGATCTCGATCGCTACACTCCGCTGGTCGAAAAGGACATCATCTCCAAACAGCAGTACGACGCTGCGGTTGCGGCCGCGGCCGCCGACGAAGCCGGTGTGGCCGAAGCCGAAGCCAATCTGGTAGCCGCGCAGGATCAGGTCCGCATTGCTCATGATCGTGTGCTCCAGGCGCAGTCTTCACAGAAGTACGCCCAGACCGGGCCCCAGCAGGTGGCCATCCAGAGGGCCAAGGCCGATCAGGCCGCAGGCCAGGTGGATCAGGCGCGAGCCGCCCTGGCGCAGGCCAAGCTGAACCTGAGCTACTGCGAGATCCACGCTCCGGTCGCCGGCATCATCACCACCAAGAGCGTTGAGCCCGGCCAAAACGTGGCTATCGGCCAGGCGCTCATGACGCTGGTGGATCTGGACGACGTGTGGATCACGGCCAACTTCAAGGAAACCCAGCTGCGCCACATGGAGAAAAACCAGAAGGTCGTGGTCCATGTGGATGCCTACGGCCGCGACTTCGACGGCCAGGTGACGCAGATCGGCGGCGCCACCGGTTCAGTGCTGAGCCTCTTTCCTCCGGAGAACGCGACCGGCAATTACGTTAAAGTTGTCCAGCGCGTCCCCGTGCGCATCGACCTGACCAAGCCGGAAGAGAACAAGGATCACCT
This sequence comes from uncultured Acidobacteriaceae bacterium, assembly GCA_963788905.1. Taxonomy (GTDB): domain Bacteria; phylum Acidobacteriota; class Terriglobia; order Terriglobales; family Acidobacteriaceae; genus Palsa-343. The sequence goes on along the minus strand of CAWBIO010000002.1, from coordinate 1,196,024 downwards.
GCTGCGGCCAGGCATGTCGGTCGAGCCGAAGGTTAGGGTGAAGTAGCTGGTAGCTGGTAGTGAGACGCTCAGCTACCAACTACTGGCTACCAGCTTCAGGCTTCCGGCTGAGTTAGTACGGAACCGCTACTCGATACGCGAATCCGTTGCGATAAACAATGACCGTCCGCGGTGCATAATAAGCCACTACCGGCGGCGGAGTTACATACACATAAGTCCGCGGCGGAGGCGCAGGCGCCGGTGGTTCCACATAGGTGATCTGCTGTGGCGGTGCGGGCGGTGGAGGCGCCGGCTGCTCATAAGCGCTCGGCCGGCGGTAGAGACCCGAGGGATCCTGCTGCAGCGGCTGCTGGTTCCCATCGGGCACGCCCAGATCGTCCATCACCTTCAGCGTCAGCCGCGTTTCTTCCTTGAGCGTTGGGCGCGGACCGCGGCGCGGCAGGTTGATCAGATCGATCGGCCACAGGACGGGGATCATCCACGTCACCGTATCGCGGACGGCGTGACCTTTGCCGAGGATGCGGCCGTAGCGGTCGACCTGATAGCCAGGCACGTCGACTACCCTGGCGTCGATGGGAATGACGGTGTCCGGCTCGATCACCATGCGGTCAAAGCGTCAGCTCCATCCATCCTTTGCCGACGAAATGGCCGGGATCCTTGTAGTCCTCGAAGCGGCCGACCAGATAGCTGTCGTAGGGCAGCACGGAGCGGCCATAACGCTCGGCGTGTCCCACCTGGCAGAGGACGGGATCGCCGATGGCGGTAGTTTTGGAATTGAGTTTCGGTTCCGATAACGTGCACGAGAGGAGAGAACCGGCTGGAATCAGCTGCTCGGCGTAGCCGGCCGCACAGTTCAAAACCGGCGCTGCGAGCAGCAGTGCGAACAGAGACAGAGCTTTGCCCTTCATGGGAAGGCCTCCTGGGTGGGTTCAGGTTCACCGCATGAACACGGTGGAATGCGGTTAGTTGCGCGGTATCGGGCCGGCGCCGATGCGCAGAGGTAACGGAGTGCCCTCGGAAGGAACTGCCCAGGCTGGGAACAGCCTCAAGCTGGGGAAACCATGATGGCGGGGGCAAACGGCCTTGTCAAGCGCACAGCCTGCAGGCGGCAGCCGGCAGCGCTCATATCCAGGTTGCGGGGTCGATTGCCAATTAGGAACCAACCAGCGCCAGCCCAATTCCAATTTCCCATTTTGGAACCGCCGCCACCACCACCGCTCATTCCCCCGGCCAGGTTCACCCCACAGCAAGAAGCATCCACCTCCAGCCGCAGATATTCAACGAGCATCATGCCCTCCTACACTCCGAAGTACCGCTTCACGACCCATTCTGAAAAGCGGTCATGATCGGTGAGCGACTGAGGCGTAGTAGCGGGCGCGGCGTTCCTCGCAGGAGACGATTGGAAGTGGGGAGGAGCCGGGTCGTTTCCGGTTTGGATTTCGGTTCTTTGCCGTGCGGGAGCGAGGGGCGTTGTTGTGATTTTTTGCGGGGACAGATTCCTGGTTCTTTGGAATCAAATTCGTAGCCGAGTTGACAGAATTGACAACACAGTCGGGAGCCGGGGGCTGGGAGCCGGGAGCGGACTCAGAAGGGCGCTCGGCGTTCGGGGGGCGGCGTTCCGCCGAGGTTACCGGTGACGGGTTGCAGGATACGGAGTGCTGGCCGGGTTCAGCGCAGGCCTTGAAGTCGAAGTCTGAGTCGTTCTCTGAGCCCCATAGAGCTTCATCTTCAGCGCGCGCGCGTTCCCTGGCTTCCCAGGCCAGCCTGCGCTGGTGGCCGGCTTCGCGGTCCTCCTCGATGGCGGCTTCAGCTTCGCGGTACATGGCCGCGACCTGCTCCGGGTCCCAACGGGGACGTGACTCATCTTCTTCAGAGACATACGTGGCGATGTCGGGGTTGGCGAGGAAGCGCGGGTCGTCGAGGAATTTGGCGCGTGGCTCGTGGGAAGGCATGAAGGTGTGGTCGCAGCCCATTTCGGAGGTCGGAGCCTGGCCCCAGTCGGTGGAGCCCTCATAGGGCAGGCGTGGGCCGATGAGGTTGCCCGATCCGTCGACACCGATGACGGGGACGGCTTCGGCGGTATCTGGATGCGTGGCAGGGAGGAGACGGGCGACGGCGGCGGGGCGCGGGAGGGTGAGGGCGGCGACGCGACAGGCGGAGGTGGCGCGGGAGGCGATGTGGGGTTCGAGCTGGCGATTGAGGAGGCCGTGGAGAATGCGGGTGAGCATGAGCTGGATGGCGGAATGATCTTCGAGCAGGGGGACGGTGATGTGGCCGGGGCGGTCGAGGGTGAAGGCGTTGCGGTCGAAGTGCTGGACGCAGAAGTCCTGACCGCGGAGGGCGGCCTGGCGGCACTGGATGCCGCGGACGGTGAGGGAGCGGCAGCGGCGGATGGTGGTGAGGTCGGGATGATCGGGGTCGAAGGGAGCGGGGGCGGAAGAGGGCTCGGAGCTGGGCGCGGGACTGGGCAACGGGGTCGGGGCGGCGGACTCGGCGGGCGAAGTTGCAGGTTGGGGGCTCGGGGTTACGAGGGACGGGCCGGGCTCAGAGGCAACGGGGAGGGCGCTTTCGACCGGACCGACAGGAGGGTCGGGGGAAGTGGTGTGGGACGGGGTGAGTGCTGGTTCCGGGGCGACGGTGGGCTGGTTCGGGTCGGGCATGGGAGAGTTTCTCTCTTCGTGGAATGGGTGAGAGGCGGCGGGACGCCGTGGAAAAAAAAAGGGTCCGCCTTCCCGCTGAAGGCGGACCCTCCCCAAGAAAGGAGTAATCCCATGGACAGAGCGGAGAAAAGAAAAAGCCCCGCCTGGAGGGGCGGAGCTTTTTTTCTTTTTCTACTCTAAGTTCAGAATAACAAATTCAGCGAGGAATCGCGCCAACCTTTATTGAGTAGTTTGGCGTGTAAGTGGCTTGTTATGAGGGATCATTACTTTGGATTTTCGGTAACGGTACTTGACAAGATTTCCACATTTGGGGGGTTAGGCTTGTAAGTGATTGAAAGTTCGTAAAAGGAGTGGCGGGACCGCGGGCTAGTTGCTCGTCTGAAGGCCGCGGGCTAAATGCTCGCCGCGCGTGGCTGGGAATGAACGGTGGTGGCAGTGGCAGACTTCAAAGTGGGAAGGCGGATAGTACTTCGGAGTGCGGGATGGCATGATGCTTGTTGAATGACTCCGGCTGGAGGCCGATGCTTCTTGCTGTGGGGTGAACCTGGCCGGGGAGATGAGTTGGTGTGTGGTCGGGTTCCAAAATGGGAAACTGGGAATGCTGGCTGGATTCTGAACGCTGCTGGATGCTGGCTGCCTGCGGGCGTCGGGAAGTCCGCTTGACATCGGGTTGGGCGGCGGGGTTCCAGGATGGGAATGGCGCGGTACTTCGGAGTGCGGGATGGCATGATGCTCGTTGAATGACTCCGGCTGGAGGCCGATGCTTCTTGCTGTGGGGTGAACCTGGCCGGGGAGATGAGTTGGTGTGTGGTCGGGTTCCAAACTGGGAAACTGCGCACGCGCCTGGAATGCTGACTGGATTCTGAACGCTGCTGGATGCTGGCTGCCTGCGGGCGTCGGGAAGTCCGCTTGACATCGGGTTGGGCGGCGGGATTCCAGGATGGGAATGGCGCGGTACTTCGGAGTGCGGGATGGCATGATGCTCGTTGAATGACTCCGGCTGGAGGCCGATGCTTCTTGCTGTGGGGTGAACCTGGCCGGGGAGATGAGTTGGTGTGTGGTCGGGTTCCAAACTGGGAAACTGCGCACGCGCCTGGAATGCTGACTGGATTCTGAACGCTGCTGGATGCTGGCTACCTGCGGGATGTCCGCTTGACGATGGATTGGGCGGCGGGGTTCCAGGATGGGAATGGGACGGTACTTCGGAGTGCAGGACGGCATGATGCTAGTTGAATGACTCCGGCTGGAGGCCGATGCTTCTTGCTGTGGGGTGAACCTGGCCGGGGGATGAGCGGTGGTGGCGGCACGGTTCCAAGGTGGGAATATGGGGATCCCCTCTGACCCTCCAGCGTCCTGCCTGCAGCCTCCTGCCCTCCAGCCACCTGCCCTCCAGCCACCTGCCTTCTGCCTTCTGCTTCCTGCCTTCTGCCTCTTGGCTCCAGCCTCCTGCCTCTTCCCTCTTCCCTCCTGCCTCTTCCCTCCTCGGATCGATTTGTCCTTCGGCGGCGAGACAGACAGACAAACGCCGCGCTCAAAGGAGCGCGGCGTCTGTGTGTGATTGTGGGCGTTCGGTTGAGGTCAGAGCCAGCGCTCAGACCAGCGCCGGGACGTTCACCTTGTCGTGCCAGGAGTGGGCCGACTTGAGGGCACGGTTGACGTTCTCGATGTTCTCAACGCCTTTGGTGTTGAGCCACTGCTCGAAGGCCTTCGCTCCTTCTTTGGCGTAGATGGCGATGCCGTCCTTCCAGGTGGCGCGGCCGCACAGGACGCCGTTGTACGGGGCACCCGATTCGCCCGCCAGTTCCAGAGTCTCGATGAAGACCGGGTTCGAGACGCCGGCGGAGAGATAAATGAACGGCTTGTGCGTGGAGGTAGCCGCAAGGCGGAAATGTTCGAGGGCTTCCTTGCGGGTGTAGGCCTGCTCGCCCTTGAAGGATTTGGTGCCGGCAACGAATTCCATCTGGATGGGCACTTCGACCTTCAGCACATCGACACCGTAGCGCTCCTTGCCGAACTCCTCCATGGAGCCGGTCACGATATCGGGCTTGCGCCTGGCATAAGCCAGCGACTTCTCCTCTTCGCCGTGCATGGCGTAGCCCACCAGCTCGAGGAAGAAGGGGATGTCGTGAGCGCGGCACTCGTCGCCGATGCGCTCCACCCAGGCCTGCTTGAGGTCGTTGATACGGGACTTCTCATCAGGCGTGTAATAAAGGAGGATCTTGATGCAGTCGGCGCCAGCTTCCTTCAGGCGGCGGACGCTCCAGAGATCGAGCAGATCGGGAAGGCGGCCCGGCAGTGCCGCGTCGTAGCCGGTTTTCTCATAGGCCAGCAGCAGGCCCTTGCCGTTGCGGCGTTTGGCGGCGGGCAGGCCGAATTCCGGATCGAGCAGGATGGCGGAGGCATGCCTGGTGAGGACTTCGGTGACGAGCTCTTTGAACTCGATCAGAGCGGAGTCGGGAACTTCGGCGACTCCCTTCTCTTTGGCCAGGGATTTCTTGAGCGAGCCGCGCTGGTCCATGGCGGCGGCGGCAATAACGCCGCGATGATCGGATACGGCTTTCAGTCCGGCCAGTTTGCCGGGAGTCAGATTCTCAGGCATGGTTTTTCTCCTGCGCATCGAAAGATATCAATGAGACGTTTCCCTCTGAATTTTACGCGCCATCCGGCAGAGATGGGCAGGTAGCGAAAGTAACGTATGTGAAAAGCAGTGCCAGGAAGGCGGAGGACGGTGGTCCATGGCCGGCAGCTTGTGGCGGAACAGCGTCACGGAGCAGGTCTCCATGTGGCTGATGAAAAGGGCCCTGACTGGGCCCCGCCAGCCGGATGTGGAACAAAATTCACTATCGGGCCGAGAACGAGGAAGGTCCGGCAGGGATGGAAGACGCAGTCAGTCCACGGCGACCAAGGGATCCATCAAGTCACGGCTGCGCTGCCAGGCTGGATTTCGATTGGCGCCGGGCCGCAGCTGGAAAACCAACTCGTTGCCTCTGATATAAAGGTGCGGCGAAACAGGAGTCGCGCCATGCGCCGTATCGCTTTGGGGTTGAGTTTGCTATTGGCTTCGCCAGCGATGCTGTTGGCCGCCGATTGCGCGGGTCTCAAAAGTCTTCAGCTCACTGACACTACCATCACGCTGGCCGAGTCGGTCACGTCGGGCGGGCTGGAACTCGCGAATGCCGAGCTGACTTTGCGCGACCTGCCTGCGTTTTGCCGGGTGGCTGGGGAATTTCATCCAACGAGCGATTCGAGGATTCGCTTCGAGGTGTGGCTTCCCGACCCAGCTGCGAAGCAGGGATGGAACGGACGACTGTTGGGCGTAGGGAATGGCGGCTTTGCCGGCTCGATTGGCTACCGGCAGATGGCGGGCTACCTGACGCGCGGGTTTGTAGTCTCGGGCAGCGATGCCGGACACGAGGGCGAGGCAGGAGATGGCAGCTGGGCCTGGCAGCATCCGGAGGAGGTGAAGGATTTTGGGTGGCGCGCCGTGCACCTGACCGCCGAGCGAGCGAAGCAGTTGGTGAATGCTTACTACGGCAAGGCTGCGGACAAGTCGTATTTCGATGCCTGCTCCGACGGTGGGCGGGAGGCGCTGATGGAAGCGCAGCGATTCCCAGAGGACTACGACGGAATTCTGGCCGGAGCGCCGGCCAACGCATGGTCGACGATGCTGGCGGCGGGCGGCGTGGCCATGCAGGCTCTGATGGCCGATCCGAAATCCTATATTCCAGATGGGAAGCTGAAGTTCATTGAGCGGGCCGCGCTGGCCGCGTGCGATGGACTCGATGGCGTAAAGGATCACGTGATCGGCGATCCGACAAAGTGCCATTTCGATCCCGAGACGCTGCTTTGTAAGGGCGACGATGATGCAGAATGCCTGACGCGGCCGCAGATTGATTCGCTGAAGGTGCTCTACGGCGGATTTCGGGACGCGCAGGGAAAGCTGATTTTCCCCGGCTTCTCGATGGGGGATGAAACCGGCTGGAAGGAGTGGGTGATCGGCGAGGCTCCGGGCGGATCGTATTCGTATGGCTACGTGCAAAATTATTTTCGCTACATGGTGACCGGCGATCCGACGTTCAACGTACTCACGGCGAAGGCGGACGACCTGCTGCGCGTGTCGAAGCAGAAAGGCGCGGCCGATCTGGACGCAACCGATCCAGATCTGAGCCGGTTTGCGGCGCGCGGTGGAAAGCTGATCCTGTATCACGGCTGGCATGACGCGGCCATCTCACCGGAGAACACGATTGCTTACTACGAGAGCGTGGAAAAGCAGATGGGCGAGGAGAAAGCGGCGAGCTTTGTGCGGTTGTACATGATTCCCGGGATGGAACACTGCCTCGGCGGGCCGGGCGCCAGCGCCTTCGGGCAATTTGGCGTTCCGACCGCGAAGGGGCCGAAATTCGGACTCTTTGACTCGCTGGAGAACTGGGTCGAGAAGGGCTCGCCGGATGAGGGCGTGGTCGCCACGAAATCCACCGCGGGAAAGGACGGCGCGATGAAGACAGAATTCACGCGGCCGCTGTGCGCCTGGCCGAAAGTGGCTCGATACTCGGGTTCGGGCGACCCGAACGACGCGGCGAATTTCGCCTGCGTTGCGCAGTAAGCGGCGGTTCCGCGTGAGGCCGGGCGGTTCGAGGTCACTACCCGCTGTGATAAAGCGCGGCGCTGCCTGGGGCAAAGGCGACTGGCTTTGGAACCTTCGAAAATGAGCCGGGGGTCCGGAAGTGGAACTGTGCCGTTACCCAAGACTGAGCCGTGTAAGGAAATCGGTTGAAGGTTGGGCGGCAAAGGCGTTCGCTTCTTGCTGTGGGGTGAACCTGGCCGCGGGGCGGCGGGGGGAGTTTTCCCGTTTTGGGACTTTTGGCGTTTTGCGGGGGCAGGGTGGGTGGCAAAGGCGTTCGCTTCTTGCTGTGGGGTGAACCTGGCCTTTGGGCGGCGGGGGTGGGCGTTTTCCCGTTTTGGGACTTTTGGTGCTTTGCGGGGGCAGGCTGGGCGGCAAAGGCGTTCGCTTCTTGCTGCGGGGTGAACCTGGCCTTTGGGCGGCGGGGGGAGTTTTCCCGTTTTGGGATTTTTGGCGTTTTGCGGGGGCGGGGTGGGCGGCAAAGGCGTTCGCTTCTTGCTGTGGGGTGAACCTGGCCGCGGGGCGGCGGGGGGAGTTTTCCCGTTTTGGGACTTTTGGCGTTTTGCGGGGGCAGGGTGGGTGGCAAAGGCGTTCGCTTCTTGCTGTGGGGTGAACCTGGCCTTTGGGCGGCGGGGGGTGGGAGTTTTCCCGTTTTGGGACTTTTGGTAGTGTCTCAGTTTGAAATCCGATTCATAGCCGTCTCGTCAATCGAACCTCCCCGGTACGGCCCATCGCCATCTGCATGCATTTGGGCACATCGAACCAAACCCAACAGACCGTGAACACCCAGCGCGGTCCGCTCCTGTCGAGTGAGATTGTTATCCCATGGCCCGCTCAGGCCAACAACTTCTGACGGTGGTTCCGTGATTGTGCCCGTCGCACCCTTGGCCCAGAAAAACTCTTCGGAGATGCGGACGCGATCATTGGCTGAAAGCTTAGCCATTTTGCACATGCTACGACGCAGCCAGTGCTGCGATCTCTTCGTAGCTCCAGACGTGATCTGAGATGCCAGTCGCCATTGCAGGGGTGATTCTCAACGTCTTGTGAATCCGGGCGAAATTGTAATGCATGAAGTGGAGTGGAGCCGCATGGCTGTGGTTCTCCAGCTTCTTTGAAAAGCCATTCGTTAGACGGGTGAATCGGCGGGCGCATGCGGATTTCAAACTTAGACACTACTGACTTTTGGCGCTTTGCGCAGGCAGGTTGTCTCGCACCTTACGATTAGAGTGTGACGCGTAATGGCCACGTTCTTGTTGAGCACCTCAAATCTTGAGGATGCTTTGCCGGGGGCCATGTCTCTCCTCGGTGCTTTCCCGGAGCGGATCGGGGCCTCCTGTTGCTTTCCCAAAGGAAGCTGTGGCATGCTTCTGTTGGAAACCCAAGGGAAAGTGAAGCGGAGGACCTGGCATGAGGCTTTTGCGGCGGTTGCTGGCGCGCATTCGGAACCTTGCATCGGGGCGGCGCGGCGAGGAGCGGCTGCGCGAGGAGATGGAGCAACACATCGCGCTCCAGACGGAAGAAAATGTTCGCGCCGGAATGACGCCCCTGGAAGCGCGACGGCAGGCGATGCTGAAGCTGGGATCTGACGGAGCGATCCGGGAACAATATCACGCTGAGGAGGGGCTGCCGTCCGTTGAGATGCTGGCGGCGGATGCGCTCTACGCCGTGCGGAGACTGTGGAAGGCTCCGGGCTTTGCGACGGTGGTTGTCATGACGCTGGCGCTGGGCATTGGGGCGAACACGGCGATCTTCTCGGTGGTGCATGCCATTCTGCTGCGGCCGCTGGCATACGATCGGCCTGCGCAACTGGTGAATGTGAGCGAAGACAATCGGAAGGCTGCAATCACGGATGTGGGAATGTCGTGGCCATCGTTTCTTGCGCTCAGACAGAAGGGCGCCACCTTCAGCGCGGTCGCGGGTCTGGCGCTGCACGCGCTCACGCTTACCGGCCGCGGAGAGCCGGCCGATGTAAGCACGGTAGCGGTGACACCCGGATTCTTCTCGGTGTTTCCTGCCAGGCCGCTGTTGGGTCGCGCGCTGACCGACGACGATGGGCAGCCGGGTGCTGCGCCGGTGGTGGTGTTGAGCGAGAGCCTGTGGCGCAGCCGCTTTGGCGCCGATGCGCGTATCGCCGGTACCGCGATTGCGCTCGACCAGCGGGCGTACACGGTGGTGGGAGTGATGCCGGCGGTTTTCCGGACGCCGTTTTCGAACCAGACCGAGCAGGTGTGGATACCGCTGGTGGATGATCCGCTGTTTAGCCGCTGGATCACGCGGCCGCCGCAGACACACTGGATGCCGATCGTCGCGCGGTTGCAGCCGGGAGTATCGCTGGATCGGGCGCGAGCGGAGATGGCTGCATTCAGCCGCGCGCTGGCCGAGGACGATCCGGCTGCGGAGCGTGGATGGACGGCGAAAGCGCAGCCTTTGCAGCAGGTGTTGGTGGGGGATTTGAAGGCGCCGCTGCTTTTGCTGTTGTCCGCGGTGGGGCTGGTGCTGGCGATCGCATGCGCGAACATCGCGAACCTGCTGCTGACCCAGGCCACGGCAAGGTCGAAGGAAATGGCGGTGAGGGTTGCGCTGGGCGCGAGCCATGGGCGCATCGCGCGGCAACTGCTAACGGAAAACGCCCTGCTTGGACTGGTGGGTGGAGCGCTGGGAGCGGTGATGGCATGGAGAGGCGTGCCCGCGATGGCGCTGTTGCTGCCCCAGGAACTGCCGCAACTGCACGATGTGCGGGTGGACCCAACGGTTCTGATCTTTGCGCTGGGGCTGGCGCTGGCGTCGAGCCTCGCCGTTGGTTTGGCACCGGTTGTTTTTGCGGCGAGGTCCGATCCGCAGAGCAGCCTGCGGGAAGGTGGCGGCGCAGGAGAAAGCAGGAGAGCGCGACGTGCGCGCAGCCTGCTGGCGGCGGGAGAGATTGCACTGGCGGCGATTCTGCTGGTTGGCGCCGGACTACTGCTGCGCAGCTTTGCGCGGCTGCTCTCGGTGGGGCCGGGGTTCGCCACCATCCATATGGTGAAGGCAGAAATCTCGCTGCCGCGGTATCAGTATTCGAAACCGGAGCAGTGGGCCGGGTTCGCGGACCAGCTGCTGGCGCGGTTGAAGGCGCAACCGGGATTGCGCGACTCCGCGATTGCGGCTCCTTTGCCGATTCTCGACAACGCTGTGACTCTGCCCTTTTCGATTGCCGGCAATCCGCCGCCCGCGCGAGGGGAGGCGGACACGGCTAATTATGTGGCGGCCAGCCCGGAGTATTTCGGCGTGATGGGCATGTCGCTCGAGCGGGGACGTTGGTTCAACGGCGACGATACGGCGCGGACGAGGCCGGTGGCTGTGATCAGCGAAACGCTGGCGCGACGATATTTTCCGCATCAGGATCCGTTGGGGCGGCAAATGATGTTTGGTTTCCCGCCGGACGGCAATGTTTCGCGGGAGATTGTGGGCGTCGTCTCGGATGTTCGTGACGTTTCGCTGGCGACGGCTCCGAGCGCGATGATGTATGTGCCGTTCGCGCAGGCGCCGTTCTGGGGCGGCGAAGTTGTGGTGCGCGGCGGCATGAGCATTGCTGCGGTTGGCGATGCAATCCGGACACAGACGCACGGGATTGACGCGAATCTGCCGGTGACGCGGATCGAATCCTTCCCCGAAGCGATGCGTTCGTCGCTGGCCTGGCCGCGGTTCCGCATGCTGATGGTGGGAGGGTTCGGCGGCATGGCGCTGCTGCTGGCAGGGATTGGCATTTATGGGGTGGTATCGTTTTCGGTTTCACGGCGGCGGCGCGAGATTGGGGTTCGAGTGGCGATGGGCGCCTCGCCGGCCAACGTTCGGCGGCTGGTGCTGAGGGAATCTGCGGCGCTGGCTCTGCTCGGACTGGGAGTGGGGATTCCGGCGGCGCTGGCGCTGACCCATCTTTTCTCGGCGCTGCTGTTTGGGGTTGCGCCGGACGATCCGCTCACCTTTGCGGCAGTGGCGCTGCTGCTTCTCGCGGTGACGCTGGCAGCGGCCTATCGTCCGGCACGCCGTGCGGCTCGGACGGATCCGATGGAAGCGCTGCGCAGCGAGTAAAGTCGAGAATCATGGAAAGGAAATCAAGGGGACAGGCGGCAACCGGAATGCGGATCGTTGCGGTATGCGGACTGATCGGAACCGGGTTGGCGCTCGCTCAGGCAAATCCCGATCAATCGCGGCAGCCGGTGATGCCAGCACACTTGCCCGATCCGCTGGTGTTCGCGGATGGAAAGCCCATCGCTTCGCCGGCGGAGTGGCCGAAGCGACGGCAGGAGCTGATCGAGCTTTTCACGGAGCAGATGTATGGGCGCATGCCGGGGAAACCGGCGGAGATGCGCTTCCATGTGTTCGATCTGGACCGGCACGCGCTGGGCGGCAAAGCGACGCGCGAGCAGGTTTCGATTCTGTTTCAGGGAAAAGAAGATGGACCGCGGATGGATCTGCTGGTCTACGTGCCGAATGCTTTTCCGAGCAGGGCGCCAAACCGCGGGAAGCGGCCGCCGGTGATTCTGGGATTCAATTTCTGGGGGAACGAAACCATCAATAACGATCCGGGGATTCGCGTTTCGGATCGCTGGGTGGAGTCGGGCCCCACTTCCTACCTTGACTTATCGTGCGTGAAGAACCACCGCGCTACCGAGGCGTGCCGGGGCATCGACGAGAAGCGCTGGCCGGTGGAGAAGATTCTCGACGCCGGGTATGCGCTGGCCACGGCGTATCGCGGGGATATCGATCCCGACCGTAAAGATGGTTACAACGAGAGCATCCGCAGCGCGTGGCCGGAGCTGGCGCAGGGAGGCGACAATTTTTCGACGATTGCGGCGTGGGCGTGGGCGATGAGCCGCGCCCTCGACTACCTCGAGCAGGATCAGCTGGTCGATGGGCGACGCGTGGCCGCATTCGGATGGTCGCGTCTGGGCAAGGCGGCCATCTGGGCGGGGGCCACCGACCCGCGTTTTGCCGCGGTCATCAGCAACGAATCCGGCGCCGGCGGGGCGAAGGTGTTCCACGATGTGCACGGGGAGACGGTGGAAATGCTGAACACGAGATTCCCTTACTGGTTCTGCGGGAATTTCAAGCAGTACAACGGGCGCGATCGGGAGCTGCCTTTCGACCAGAATGAGGCGCTGGCGCTGATTGCGCCGCGACCGCTCTATATCGCGAGCGCGATTCTGGATGAGAACGCCGATCCGCAGGGCGAGTTTCTGGGAGCGCTGGCGGTCACGCGGGTGTATCGGTTCCTGGGAAGCACGGGCCTGCCCACGACGCCGTGGCCGGCGGTGAACGAGGCGGTGCTGGGCCGGGTAAGCTACCACGTGCGCAGCGGCGAGCACAGCGTGACGGACTTTGACTGGGAGCAGTATCTGCGATTCTGCGATGCTTACCTGAAACTCACTTCCCCTTGACAGCTTAGGAGAGAGCGCGATACAGTCCTAATCAACTTAGGAGAGCCGGCCCTGGAGCCGAGCCTCTTTGAGAGCAAGCGGATGAGACTCTTCAACGCCATTCGAGCGCGCTTTTCGGCCCTTCTGCATCGCTCCGAGCTGCAGGAGGAAATCGCAGAAGAGCTGCGCGCGCATGTGGACGAGCGCGCCGACGACCTCGAGCGCAGCGGCCTGAACCGCGCGGAGGCCGAACGGCGGGCACGTATTGAATTTGGAGGATTCGAACGCTACCGGGAAGAGTCGCACGCAGCCCTGGGCTGGCAGTGGGCCGAGGTGCTGCTGCGCGACACGCGCTTTGCTTTGCGCATGCTGAAGAAGTCACCCGGATTCACGGCTGCGGCAGTGATCACGCTGGCGCTGGGGATTGGGGCGAACACGGCGCTGTTCACTCTGGTGCGAGGGATCCTGCTGCGTCCGCTGCCGGTGCGCGCCGCCAGCCGCCTGGTGGTGATCTGGGATACGAATACAGCAGCAGGACTGAGCCGGACCGGGCCGAGCGGGCGGGATTATCTGGACTGGAGGGAGCAGAAGAGCGCCAGCTTTGAGGATTTGTTTCTCTTCGAGCACGGAACGGGCACGGTGACCGGAGCCGGCGATCCGGAACAGGTGGCCGGCCTGCGGGTGAGCACGAACTTCGGAGATTTCTTCGGGGTGACTCCGGTGATGGGCAGAACATTTTTGCGCGAGGAGGAGAACGGGCGTCGCACTCTGATGATCCTGAGTTACCGCTACTGGAAACGGAAATACCAGGGGGATCCTGGCGTTTGCGGACGGGCGATTACGCTGAACGGCGAAGCCTACACGATCATCGGCGTGTTGCCGGCGCAATTTGACGAGCTGTTTCCGGTGGATGTGGTGGTACCGTTCGACCGTGATTGGCTGGAGCGCGCGGATTCGGACCTTGGGGTGTTCGGGCGGCTGCGTCCGCATGTGAGCGTCGGCCAGGCATCGGCGGAGATGAGCGCGGTGATGGCGCGGATTGCGCGCGAGCGCCCCGGGCGGAAGGGGTATGGCACGGTCCTGGTGCCGCTCCAGTCGGTGCGTATGGAGTACATTCGGCCGGCGTTGCTGGTGCTTCAATGCGCGGTGGGATTCATTCTGATCCTCGCGTGCGCGAATGTGGCGAATCTGACGCTGTCGCGCGGGATGAGCCGGCAGCGGGAGATCGCGGTGCGCTTCTCGCTGGGAGCGAGTCGAGCGCAGATCGTTCGCCAGTTCCTGGTGGAGAGCTCTGTGCTGGCAATGCTGGGTGGAGTGTTGGGACTGGGGCTGGCGGTGGCGAGCATGCAACTGTGGGCGCGCTATGGGCCGGCGCAGATTCCTGTTCCCAACGCGGCTTATGAAGTGGCGCTGCCGCCGGTGCACCTGGGACTGGGCGAGACTGTTTTCGCGCTGGCGGTGTCGCTCACGACCGGAGTCCTGTTTGGTCTGATCCCACCGCTGCGGCTGTTTGGCGGCAATATGCAGGACGCTCTGAAGAACGGAGGGCGCGGCACGGTGGGCGAAGTGCGCGGGCGTGGAATGCGCACGACGCTGGTGGTGGTGGAAGGAGCGCTGGCGCTGCTGCTGGTGGTGGGAGCGTCGCTCATGATCCGGAGCTTTTCGCGCCTGCTGGCCATCAATCCGGGCTTTGAACCGGACCATCTGCTGACGCTGCGCATCAAGCTGGTGGAAGACGCTGCGGGTTCACCGTATCGCGATGCGTCGAGGCGCGGCGTGGCGTTTCACGACTTTCTGGAGAAAGTGCGCAGCGTGCCTGGCGTGCAGTCGGCGGCCTTGACTGAGATTGTGCCGCTGAGCCAGGACGATATGGATCGCGGCGCATTCACGATTCCGGAAAAGACGAATGCGGATGTGACCCCGTCGGCGGATTATCGAGACATCAGCCCCGGGTATTTTGAGACGATGCGGATTCCGTTGCTCGAGGGGCGGAGCTTTGTGGACAGCGACGACCAGCAGCATCCGCGGGTGGTCGTCATCGATGAGACTTTGGCGCGGCAGTATTTTGGGAGCGACAATCCGTTGGGGAAGCACATCGTGCTGCCCTATGGAACGCGTCCTCCGCGGGAGGTGATTGGCGTGGTGGGCGCGGTGCATGACGCATCGTTGGGCGGAGCGCCGGAGCCGACCATTTACTTCCCCTATATGGAGGGGCCGGACCAGACGATGAGCATGGTGGTGAGGACTCCGGTCGAACAGAACACGATTCTGCCGGGGATTCGCAGCGCCATCTGGTCAGTGGACAGGAACCAGCCTCTGTACGGGGTGCGGTCGATGCCGGAGATCATGGGGAATATGACTTCGGCTCCGCGCATGGCGTTTGTGCTGCTGGATATTCTGGCGCTGGTGGCGCTGGCGCTGGCCGGGGTTGGGATTTATGGCGTGACTTCTTATAACGTGGCGCAGCGAACCCAGGAAGTGGGCCTGCGCATGGCGTTTGGCGCGACGCCGAGGATGATCGTGACCATGATGCTGCGCCAGTCCACGACGCTGACACTGATCGGAGTAGGCGCCGGCCTCGCATGCGCGCTCGCGATGACACGGCTGATGTCGAGCCTGCTGTATGGCGTCAGCAGCACCGATCCGCTGACGTTTGTGGTCGCGACTCTGCTGGTGGGTTTTGTGGCGACGGTGGCCTGCTACATCCCTGCGCGACGCGCGGTGGCTGTGGATCCGCTGGTGGCATTGCGGCAGGAGTAGGCCGAACTGACCGGAGTGAAGCCCAGCGGAGCCGGTTAGAACATCGGCATCGGGATTGAATTCCGGAGGAATTGCCCCGCGCGTCCTGCATTGCGGTCGAGTGCTGGTTGTAAAGCCGCTCCGGTTGCCCGGCAATGCCGCACTGCGCTACAGTACGTCATCTTAGGGTTCTCCCCGGCCGGGCCACACAGAAGGGCAGGGTGGATCGCGATGAAGGTGCTTCCAGCACGCGGGTGGTTGCCGCTGGTGTCAGCGCTGGTGTGGATCGCCGGGTGGGGAATCACCGGCACAGCCCACGCTCAGATTCTGGGACCGGTGTGTCACTGTGCTCCGGGGTCGAGCGACTTGCCTTCCAAGCCTGGCGGTGGTCCGGACCCGTATGACAAGTACAGAAGTGATCCTGTGGCCCTGCGCGCGCTGCGCGATCAGGCGCGCAGTGAGGCGCAGTTGCGTCACAAACAGGTGGTGGAGGCGACGGCTCTACTGCTGAAAATCTCGCGGGAACTGCGGGCCGAAATGGCGGCGGGCGCGGCGGCCAACCCCACGCGAACGGAACAGGAGCGGCTGCAACAGATCCAGAAGCTGGCGCACTGGATTCAGCAGAGAGAGAAGTCTGAGGACCAGGTTTCCTCGGATCTGAGCAAGGCCGGGGTGTGGCCATGACGACGCGCGGCGTGCTGGTATCAGCGAGTTTGCTTCTGGCTTGGTGCGGGATGGCCGCCGCCCAGACCGCGCAGGGTTCCGTACAGGCTCCAGTTGCAGC
This sequence comes from uncultured Acidobacteriaceae bacterium, assembly GCA_963788905.1. GTDB lineage: Bacteria > Acidobacteriota > Terriglobia > Terriglobales > Acidobacteriaceae > Palsa-343. The sequence continues at coordinate 1,179,824 of CAWBIO010000002.1, read as the reverse complement.
CCAGCCGGCAGCGACGCCCACTGCGGCCGAAACCGTGGCGAAGGCCGCCGCTGGTCCGTCATCCGCAGCACCGGCCACGGCAACTATGGCACCGGCGCAAAAGCTCTCAGCGGAGCAGCGACAACTCCTCGAGAGTGCAGACAAGCTGGTCAGCCTGGCGGAGGACCTCGAGACGGAAGTGGGCAAGGCCAGCGAGTTTACTTTGTCGCTGAAGACCCTGGCGCGGGCCGCGGATATCGAAAAGCTGGCTGGCAACCTGCAGAAGCAGATGCAGCAAACCCAGAAATGACGGCCGGGCGCGCGGGCTACTGAGGACTGGATAACTGGATCCGGAGCGGAACCGAGTCTCCGCCTGGCGGAGCCTCCGGCGCCTAGGGCGCGCAATTTTTGTTGTGCGCCCCGGGCAGCGTGAGAAAGGTGATGCTCGCGGGAGGCAGCCGAACTGCGCCTGCTGCGACAGGCAAGCCGTGAAGATCGGGAACTGAACCGTCGGAGGCCGCCTTCAGATCTGTCCCGTTCAACAGAACTTCTGTGCTGGTGAGTTCGGTAGCGGTGAGCGTGTAGCGCTCGCCCGGCACGGGAACGGTGAGGATCTTCTCATTTTGCGCGTCGGTATTCAGCGCAAGCAGCGTGACGCCCTTTTCGCCGTTGGCGCAGTGAGCGTAGATCCTGAGCGGCGTGGCCGGGGGCGTGCCCGGATCGAGTACCACCGGATCGAGTACCACTGGGCCCATGGTGCGTTTCCATAACAGCATCGCCCAGTAATTGGGACGCGGCTCGTAGCTGTCCTCATCGAGCAGGCCGTAGTCGCTGGAGGCGAGCGTGTTGTGGAGAACAACCTGCACACCCTTTTGAGCGAGCGTGCCTAGCTGGTTGAGGAAACGGAAGGTGTCGACAAACTGGCGGGCCAGCCGATCGCCGCCGCAGGCAGCTTCCGCGGTTTCAGTCAGCCACATGGGCTTGCCGGGAAGATACTGGTCGCGAACCTTCGCGTAGAACGCCTCCACCGTATCGGTCCGGTCGAGCCAGTCCGGGGTAAGCGCCTGTTCGAGGGTGAGGTTGCCGCCGCAGCGGTGGGAGACGGCTCCATAGAAGTGATACGAGAAGGCATCGAAGACCGGCGGCGTCGCTTTCATCAGATCGGGAGTCTCGAGCAGTTGCATCCGCATGCCCGGTGGAGCACCCGCAGGCATCAGGGAAACTCCTTCCCCGACGCTGCCTGGGCCGAGGAAGACTGTTTTCGGCGACTCTTTGCGGAGGAACGGCTCAAAGACCTGAATGTCTCGGGCAAACGCGTCGGCGTCGTAGCCGGCCGGCGCGCCGTTAGGGCCAGGGAAGGTGGGCTCGTTCATGAATTCGGTGGCGGCGATGCTTCCGCCGGCGGACTTTGTGTAATCAAAGAACGCTTTTGCCTGGTCCGATGTCCAGAGGCCGCTGGCATCTCTCGCTCCCGAGCTGATGGCGACCGAGGTCACGATCGGCGCGTCGACCGCGTGAGAAAAATCAACGACGCCCTTCCACTCGGCGCGCGTGAGCACTCCTTTGAAGCCGCTGGGCGGCTGCTGGAGGGCGGGATTGTCGTCGTTCTGAAAAAAAGTGCTGTTGGCCCACGAGCCGCTCACACGCACATACGACGGCCCGAGGGCGGCTGCCAGTTTCAGAAGCCGCGGATTGGTGAGATCGATGGGCGGACGGTACTGGAACAGGTCGGGGTTAACGCCCACTTGCTGATTGGGGTTTGGGCGCGCGGCTGACGTATCGGCGGGGGCGGACGAATAGGGCTTCCAGAAGCGTCCACCGGTGACCTCGACCATTTCTATGTTGTACGAAGCGAAGCGAGGGTCGACGGAGCCGAGTTTCTGCATCTTCGCAGGAGCGATGGTGAACGATGCCGGCTGCTGTGCGTAAACGCCGGCGGCCAGTGCCATACATCCCGCGGTCCACGCGCAACGCCAGAAACTCGCAATCCGTGCCTTCATCGGATCTCTCCCTGGTGCAGACTTCGAATGCCTATGCCTTCCTGGCCGCGGCGATGGCGTCGCGCTGGAGGGCGTGGAGTTCACGGATGCCGGTTTCGGCGTAATCCATCATTTCGAGCAGCCGGGCGCGCGGGAAGGCGTGGCGCTCGGCTGTGGCCTGGACCTCGACAAAGTTGCCATCCTCGGTCATGACCAGGTTCATGTCGACTTCAGCCTGGGAATCTTCTTCATAGGCGAGGTCGAGGAGGACGGTGTTCTCGACGATGCCGACGCTGGTGGCGGCAACGAGCTGGCGAAGCGGCGAGGCTTTCAGGGCGTCGGTCGCGATCATGCGGTTGAAGGCGATGGCGAGAGCGGCGCAGGCTCCGGTGATGGCGGCCGTGCGCGTGCCGCCGTCGGCCTGGAGCACGTCGCAGTCGAGGATGACGGTGCGTTCGCCCAGGGCCTTCATGTCGACGACGGCGCGGAGAGAGCGGCCGATCAGCCGCTGGATTTCGTGCGTGCGCCCGCCGATCTTGCCGCGTTCGGCTTCGCGCGCCGTGCGGGTGAGTGTCGCCCGTGGCAGCATGCCGTACTCGGCCGTGACCCAGCCGCGGCCGCTGTTACGCAGCCACGCGGGCACACCCTGTTCGACGGTGGCGTTGCAGAGCACGCGGGTGTGGCCGACTTCGATGAGGACCGAGCCTTCGGGAACCTGAACGTACCCAGGGGTGAGGCGGACCGGGCGCATGGCCGCGGGGGCACGGTTCTCACTGCGGAAGAAGGATTCGGCCATCGGCTCATTGTACGAGTTTCAAAAGGGGAGACCGGGTTGGGGCGAGTGCGGAAACGGGAAGAAGGGGAAGCGGCATGGAATGACGAGGTTGAGCGAGGAGCAGGTGAAGACGAGTTGCAAAACGGGAATTCAGGACCTGGGGCCCGATTTTGGGAGACGAGGGGCAGCGACGAGGAAGTGGCCTGAGCAGAATGGGTTGCGCGAGGGCGGGTGGTGGGACGGAGTTTGGAAGCTGACGTGTTCTACAGGTGGGTGTCGTGAGCCGGAACGGGAAGCCAGGGCGATGAGAGAGCGCCGGGCTTCCCGCCTGGGAAGGGATGGGACCACCATGAGAGACGCCACGCAAACGGGAATCGGGATGCCAACCGCGACGCCCGCAGGGACGCCGCAACCGAGCTTGATCAACACGGCCACCGGCGCACGGATGGCACGAAAAGGGCCGACGCTGCGCGAGGAAGGCGGCGACGGACTGGTTCTGGCCGGAATTGCGCACGACGCGCGGAATCTGGTGACAGCGCTGGGGCTGGTTGCCGAGATGCTGAGCGAGCCCGGCGTGCTGGGACCGAAACACAGCCACTTTGGCGAGGAGATCCGGTCGATTACCCGGTCGTCGACGCAACTGGTGAACAGGCTTTCTGAGCTGACCCGCAGGGCGGCGCAGACGAAGGAGACGGCGGCGATCGAGGCGCCCATTACCGACCTTGGCGAGTCGGTTCGGAAAATGCAGAGCCTGCTCGGAGCGATTGCGGGGCCGGTGATCGAGGTGCAGATGGCGTGTCTGCCGTGCAATGGCGCATTGCAGCTGAGCGAAGAGAACCTGTCGCGGATTTTGGTAAATCTGGTGCGGAATGCCGCCGATGCGATGCCGACCGGCGGGCGGGTCCGGATCGCGACGCAGTTCGGGGGCGGCCAGAGTTTCCTGTGGATGCTCGACGGATCGGGGCCGGAGGAAAGCAAAGAGTATCTGTGGGACGATTCGCCGCACGCTGCCAGCCGCCGCGCGTCGACGGTGCTGCTCACGATTGAGGACAGCGGACCTGGGATACCGGAGGAAAACCTGGAGCGAATCTTCACGAGGGGTTTCACGACGCGGCAGGGAGCCCGATCGTGGCCGGAGACCAGGCATCACGGGCTGGGTTTGTGCATCGTGCGGCAACTGGTGGAGTCGGCTGGGGGAACGGTGCGGGCGGTGAATGCGCCCCTCCACGGAGCACGAATCGAGGTTGAATTTCCACTTACAAAGGTAACCCCCAACTTACCTTCGATACTTGGCAGAGATAGCGCGGGAGATGCCGAATGATGCGACGATGGAAATCCGTACCACTACAGGAATCGGCTCATTCGATGCTTTCTACTTATCAGCAGGAATCCGCTCCACTGCATGTGCTGGTTGCCGACAGTGACGACGCCATCCGGCGTGCGTGCTGCGAAATCGCGACCAGCGAGGGAATGGTGGCCCACGAGGCCGAACTGACCAGCCGCGAGCGCGGGCTGCTGCTGGCGAAAGGCGTAGACATTGTCCTTGTAGACGAGAGCATTGCCACCGGCGCCGGATGCGAGATGCTGGACGAACTCCGGCAGCTGCGTCCTGACGTGGCGGTCGTGTGGATGACGTCGGCTTCGACGGTGGAGCTGGCGGTGGAGGCGCTGCGCTTCGGGGCCAACGACTATCTGATCAAGCCGTTTTCCGGAGAGGAGCTTGCCGGGGTGCTGCGCCGGCTAGCGGAGAGGCGCACGGTGGACACCGCCAGCCGCTCCCTGCGCGAACGGCTGCGCTCGGGCCGGGGCATGGGAAACATCCTGGGCGAAAGCCCGGAGATGGAGAAGTTGTTCCGGATTGTGGCCCGGGTCGCGCAGACCATCCATCCGGTGCTGATTGTGGGGGAGAGTGGAACGGGCAAGGAGCTGGTGGCGCGCGCCATCCACACCAACGGCCCGGCCGCCAGCAAGCCATTTATTCCGGTGGACTGCGGGTCGCTGGCGCCCACGCTGATCGAGAGCGAGTTGTTCGGGCACGTGAAAGGTGCGTTCACCGGGGCGCATCGTCCGAACGACGGGCTGATGGTGACTGCCGGGAGCGGCACGGTGTTTCTGGACGAGATTGGCGAGCTGCCACTGGATCTGCAGGCCAAGCTGCTGCGCGCGCTGCAGGAAAAAGAAGTGCGGCCCCTGGGCGGCAACCATGCGGTTCCGATTCGGGCGCGCATCCTGGCGGCGACCCATCAGGATCTGCAGGCCATGGCTGAACAGGGAAGGTTCCGGCGCGATCTCTATTACCGGCTCAACGTGGTGAAGCTGACGCTGCCGCCGCTGCGGGAGCGGAAGGAAGACATCCCGCTGCTGGCCGCGCACTTTCTGGAGCGGAACAGTGTGGAGATGCGGCGCGCGTTCCGGCTGAGCGCGGAGACGCTGGCGTTCCTGATGGAGTATTCGTGGCCGGGTAACGTGCGCGAACTGGCCAATTCCATCGACCGTGCCTGCTCGCTCACTTCGGGCGAAGTGATCGAGATGGGGGAGATGAGCACCAGCATCCGCGACGCGTGGATGCAGGCAGCGGTGAAACGGCGCGAACCTGCGCCGGAGGAGGCAACGGATACCGCCGCCAGTGTGATAACGCTGGCGGAAATGGAGAAGCAGGCCATCCTCACCACGCTCGAACAGGTGAATGGCGACAAACTGCTGGCCGCGCGGCTGCTCGACATCGGGAAAACCACCCTTTATCGCAAGCTGAAGGAATACGGGGAAGTGCAATGACCAAATCCACTGAGCGCAGGGAAAATGAGGCAGCGCGGCCCGCATCGCTGATTGTGACGGGGATGGAAGGGATCGAGACGACGGCTGCGGCACTGGCCACCGAGCTGAAGATGGTGGTGGAGGTTGCGTCGAACCGCGCAACTGCGCTGCGGCTGCTGAACCGGCGCGCTTACTCCATTGTGATCGTCGATCAGATGCTGGCCGACAACGACCGGGAAGGCGCGGAAACGATCTGGAAAAACGCGGGGATCGCCGTGCCTCTGCAGATCAATTTCGCGCTGGCGGGCAGCGCCCGCCTGGAACGCGAGATTCGGAGCGCATTGGCGCGACGGGAACGCGAGCGGAATATTGCGACGGCCGCCGCAGCGGCTGCGGTGGACGCAGAGCTCAAGAATGCCATCACCGGTTTTTTGCTGGAGGCGCGCCTCGCGCTTGCCGAAGAGAATGTCCCGCCGCGGATCGCCAGCCGGCTGCGAACCCTGGAGGAGATGGCAGGCCGGCTGCGGAATCGGCTCCTACCAACGGGAACCGAGGGTACAACCACCGTGTCATTGTTGGCGTCCCAAAAGTGACCTAGGCTCGTTACCAACGTTGCTCGCTTCGGGCATGCGCGCTGTAGCTACTCCTCCGAACGGCCCTCCCCCGACATGTGGACGGCAGCATTGCGGTGGCGTGATTTCGGCGATTCCTCGCAGCCCGGTATGGATGTTGATCCTTAATCCAGGAGTTCCCCCCATGCATCGCTCAACACTGGTTGTCCTTTCTCTGTCTCTGGTTCTCCCCGTTGGTTTCGCCCAGCAGAACAGTACCTCTCTGGTTGCTCCCGAGTATCTTTCCGATGGCGCCTCGCCGGCTGCCTTACCGAACGGCGGTTCGGGGGTTGCTGCTCCGCCCTCGGTGAAGGGCCTCGAGCCCTTTTCCAGCGTCGCCCTCGGAGTCAAAGTCGGCATCCTGGGTGTTGGGGCTGAAGCGGCAACGCCTTTGGGCTGGCGCTTCAACCTGCGCGGTGGGGCCAACTTCTTCAGCTATACCGACAACCTGACAAGCGACGGCATCAGCTACGATGCGAACCTGCATTTCCGCTCCGCCGAAGCCAGCGTCGACTGGTTCCCCATGGCGGGTGGCTTCCACATCAGCCCGGGAGCGCTGCTTTACAACGGCAATCAGATCACGGCCAACGCCAATGTTCCGGGCGGAAAGACGTTCACACTGAACGGCACCACCTACACGAGCAGCAACACAGACCCTGTAACAGGCAATGCCAACCTCTCGTTCAATAAAGCTGCGCCGAAGGTGACATTCGGATGGGGCAATCTGATCCCACGCAGCGGCCGCCACTTCAGTGTCCCGGTGGAACTCGGGTTGGCGTACGTGGGCGATCCGAATGTAGCTCTGAATCTGGCAGGAACCGCGTGCTACACCTATGAGGGCCTGCCTTACTGCGCGAATGTGGCCACCGATCCAACGATCCAGGCCAACGTCACGGCGCAGAAGGCAAAAATCCAGAAGGATGCGCAGGATGCACGCTTCTTTCCCATCTTCTCTTTGGGGTTCGCGTACCGATTCTGAGGGACGCGCGGGGGCGTGACGGAGTAATTTCTTCCTGCGCCCCCAAATCACTTCGGCTGTAAAACCAGAACCAGCGTCAGCCGAGGGGCTGGCCACCTGCCGTCAGCAGCTGCAGCTGCTGCTGATCGTATTGCTTCACACCGTCGGGCAGTGGAGCGTAGTTGAGAGAGCCGGCCATCGCCTGTCCGTCCGTGATGATGTACTGGATGAACTGCTTCAGGGCAGTTCGCTTTGCCTTGTCAGGACCATCTTTGGGGATGATGAGAAAAGTAAGGCCGCAGATCGGATAGGCATCGGCCGCGCTGGCCGGTGCGTTGACTATGGGCGAGCGCGGATCCTGGCTTAGCTGCGCACTGAAGGCGGCGATGGCCGCCGTGGCGCCTTCGGCGGTTGGCTGCACGTATTGCCCAGCGGCGTTTTTGATGGCCGCGGTGGGCAAGTGGTTCTGCTGCGCATAGGTGAGTTCCACATAGCCGATCGCGCCCGGCGAGTTACGTATGTTTCCCGTGACGCCTTCGCTTCCCTTGCCGCCAATGCCGACCGGCCAGCTGACCGCGGGCCCGGCGCCAACTTTCTGCTTCCAGTCCGCGCTCACCGCCGAAAGATACGTGGTGAAGATGCTGGTGGTGCCGCTGCCTTCGGAGCGATGGGAGACGATCACGTTGACCGCCGGCAGTTTGACTCCTGGATTGTCCTTCTGCAACAGCGGATCTTGCCAGGTTTTGATCGTGCCGAGGAAGATTCCGGCAAGGGCTTCCGGCGAGAGCCGCAGCGGCTGGGCGAGTCCGGGCAGGTTGTAAGTAAGACACACCGGTCCCGCACTTTCAGGAATCTGAATCAGCGGCTGCATGGCCGCGAGTTGCTGATCGGAGAGAGCAGCGTCGGAAGCGCCGAAGTCGACGGTTTTTGCCTTCACCTGCTGGATGCCGCCCCCGGAGCCGATGGACTGGTAGTTGATCTGAACATTTGAGTGGCTCTGGGAAAAATCGTGAATCCAGCGTGTCATAACCGGATACACGAAGGTGCTGCCGGCCCCGGAGAGCGAAACGCTGTTGTTCGATGAATTGCAGGCAGTCAGGCTGCCCAACATCACAGCCGTCAGAAGAGCTAACCATTTTCGGTTGGACATAGAAGTTCTCTCCTCGTTTTGGTAGCGCTTTTCCGCGGAGCAGTTGCACGGACGAGTTGAACCCAATCAATTTACAGCGCGATTTGTTACACAGATGAAAACTGGCAACGCCGAATCGCGCCTCTTCGTCCTAGTTAATAAGAAGAATACTTTTGGAACGGAGGAATGCGCATGGCGGACACGCTGCGTGGCAGGAGAATTGCAATTCTGGCGACCGATGGGTTTGAGCAGGCGGAGCTGATGGAGCCCCGGAAGGCGCTGGACGATGCGGGAGCCACAACCGAAGTGATTTCTCTGAAGAGCGGAGAAATCAAGGGATGGAAATTGAAAGACTGGGGCGACAAAGTCAGAGTGGACAAAACCGTGGACCAGGCGAAGGTCAGGGATTACGACGCACTGGTGCTTCCGGGCGGCGTGATCAACCCGGACCATCTCCGAATGGAACCCAAAGCGGTGAACTTTGTGAAGGAATTTGTTGCGACGGGAAGGCCGGTTGCGGCCATCTGTCACGGTCCGTGGACGCTGGTGGAAGCCGGAGTGGTCCGTGGCAAGACCATGACCTCCTGGCCTTCGGTCAAAACCGACCTCAAAAACGCCGGAGCAAACTGGGTGGATAAGGAAGTCGTCACGGATGGTCAGTTCATCACCAGCCGCAAACCGGACGATATCCCTGCCTTCAGCAAGACCCTCATCGGAATGCTCTCCGAATCGAAGCAGCCCATGCGCGCAGCGTCGTAGAGCATCGCCTCGACCATCCGGTCCGCGGTCTCGCGGCCGGATGGCGTTGATTCGCCGCGAGCGCAATCCCGCCTTTGGGATCACTCTAGCAATACCAGTAAGCCCCGCCACAACCAAGCTTCACGCGTTTAACGGGGCTGGTGTCGGCTGAAGGTCCTGAAAAAATACTTTGTATATGTCTTGACACGCATATACTCGTCACGGTATATACAAAGCGTGGAGTCAGTTTTCGAAATCATTGCCGAGCCGAACCGCCGCGCGATTCTGAGCCTTCTGGTCGGGTCGCAACAGTCGGTGGGAGAGATCGAGCGTGAGCTGGGCATGCCTCAGCCGGCCGTATCCAAGCACCTGCGCGTGCTGCGCGATGCCGGCTTCGTGGAGTCCACCGTGGATGCACAGCGCCGTCTTTACCGTCTCAAGCCGGAACCGTTTCAGGAAGTGGATGCCTGGCTGGAACAATTCCGCCGGTTCTGGACGGAGCAGGTCGACGCGCTCGAACGCTACCTGGACCGCATGGAATCGACTGCACGGACGACTCATGCGACACCAACGAAGGCGGCCAGGCAAACCAAACCATCCGCACTACCCAAAAGGAAAACAAGGAGGACAAAATGACCAACGCCATGGGATCGACCCTGCAGAATCCGATTCTTATCGCATCGAGGCCAAACCCGAAATTCATAACCGTCGCATGGTGGAGCGTGACCGGCCTATTCTGTCTCTGGATGGCCTTCACTGCCTGGGCGCAGCTCACTCTGCCGGAGGTCGCCGAGGCGTTCCGCCAACTCGGCTTCCATTCGGCTTCCTTCCGCGTCGAGTTGTCCTGGGCCAAGATTCTCGGGATCGCGGTATTGTTGCTCCCCGTTCCTGCACGCATCAAAGAGTGGGCTTACGCAGGATTTGCGATCGTGTGCGTCTCAGCCTTCATCGCGCATGTCTCGGCAGGCCAGGGCGCGGAGCAGTGGATCTGGGCAACGGTCGCCTCCGTCGTTCTGGCAGTCTCATACCTGCTTCGGACACGCCTGCAGCCAGCAGCCTGATGCCATCGGGGCACGTTGAATTGCATCCCCGCGCGGTGCGAGCCTCAAACCTTAATAACCCTGACGCAAAAAGAACTTCAAGGAGAAACGAGATGAAGATCAAACTCACCACCGTACATGTCGACGACCAGGATAAAGCGCTGCGCTTCTATACCGAAGTGCTGGGCTTTGTGAAGAAAGCGGACTACAGCAATGGCCCGTATCGATGGCTCACCGTGGCTTCGGCTGAGGAGCCGGACGGAACTGAGCTGCAACTGGCGCCGAGCAGCAGTCCCGCGGCGAAGGCCTGGCAGCAGGCGCAGTTTCAGCAAAACCAGCCAGCCGTGATGTTCTTTACCGGCGACGTCAAGGCGGACTACGAGCGCATGAAAGCGCACGGCGCCCAGTTCAGCATGCCTCCAACGGACGTGCAGTACGCATGGATCGCTATGCTCAACGATACGTGCGGCAACCTCATTCAGGTTACGCAGTTGAAGAGCTGGCAGGGCTGACGCCTGTTGGCGGCAACCCGCGAGGGAAAGACCATGGAGAACATGATCGGTCGTGAGCAGTACACGCCGGGCCCGGCGAGCGGGGCGCGGATCGAGCGGGGAGCAGACCAGTGGACACTTATCGTTGTCCGTGATCTGCGCCACCCGCCGGCGATGGTGTGGGAGGCGCTGACCAATCCCGCGCATCTGCGCGAGTGGGCTCCGTTTGAGGTCGATGGCAGACTCGATACGGCCGGCGCGGTGGTGAAGGCGACCTGGGCCGCAACGGGGGCCGTTACCGAGGCGCGAGTGACGGAAGCCGACGCTCCCAGGCTGCTCGAGTTCCAGAACATGCGCTGGGAGCTCGAAGCCCTCGGCAGCGGCACGCGCCTGACGCTGTGGCACCGCATCCCCCCTCGCTACATCACGTGGGGCGCAGCGGGATGGCACATCTGCTACGACGTCCTCGATCGCCTGCTCAGCGGAAACCCTCTCGGGCGCATTGTTGGCGGCCATTCGACGCCGTTCGGCTGGCAGCGTTTAGTGGCCGAGTACGCACAGCAGTTTGGCCTCGAATCGTCCAGCGGCGCCCAGGGAGAACCCAGGCCATGAACGCCAGAAATCCCGTGGTAGACAACATTGTGCACGGCTCTAAGTGGCAGGAAGAATTTGAGAGATTGAGAACCATCATTCTCAGCTTCCCGCTAACCGAAGAACTGAAGTGGTATCAGCCCTGTTACACCCTCGACGGAAAAAACGTAGTTCTGTTCCATGGATTCAAGGAATATTGCGCGCTGATGTTTTTCAAAGGCGCACTGCTTAAGGATTCCAAACGCGTTCTGGTCACTCCCGGCGAACATCAGGCGGCGCGTCAGATCCGGTTCACCGGGGTTCGCGATGTTGTCAGGCTGAAACCAATCGTGAAGGCATATATCCAGGAAGCCATCGAAGTGGAAAAGGCCGGCCTGAAAGTAAAACTCAAAAAGTCCTCGGACTACAAAGTTCCTGCAGAGCTTCAAAAGAAGCTGGACGAAATCCCCGCCTTGAAAAAGGCCTTCTATGCGCTAACACCGGGACGGCAGCGAGGTTACATCTTTCACTTTTCCCGGGCGAAACTGGCCAAAACCCGAGAGGCCCGGGTTGACGGATGCGTGCACCGAATTCTGAATGGCAAAGGCTTAGAGGATAAGTAGCCTCGAACCGGATCCGGATCATCGCGATTTGCGGCATTGGGGCCTCGTTCGCGCTCCACCAATTCTCATTGCAAGGGAGGTCCCATGACCTGGAACAAATTCATTCGCCAAAGCACCGCTGGCTGTCGGTGCTCTTCACTGTGGTCGTCATCATCAATGGCGTGGCCGTCGTCGAGGGCAAATACAATCGCGAGCTCGGACTTCTGGCGGTTCTCGTGCTCGCCCTGCAGTTCCTCACTGGAATGTATCTGTTCGTTCTGCCGTACGCTGTGAAGTGGCGCACGGTCCATCGCCCGTAGCGGTCACGGTCTCTGTGGGGCCGGCGTGTTAGAACCGGGTTGCGCTGATGATGTAGTAGGCCACCGGTCCAAACGGATAAGAAATCATTGGCAGCAGCAGGGGCGCGACGACATTGTTCCAGCGGGCGCGAGTCATCTGACGTCGATCCAAAGCAGCTGAAAACAGGAACCGCAGCGTGACCCAGGGAATGTGGAGAGCGGACGGAGTTACGCGGGATTGCACGCGCTCAACGACGATGTCGCGGAAACCTACGCGCGTCAGTTCGGCGGTAAATACATCGACTTCGGCGAACGTGTCGATGACCCAGCATTCACAGGCTCTCCGGTAGATCGCTTTTTGCGGGCCATGCAATTTTCCGGGACCGATAAAGCCATCGGAGACCACGATGCGGGCACCGGGACGAAGCAGCCGATGGGCTTCGCGCACGAAGGCGGATTTGTTCGCTCCGGCGCCATAGCAACTGCTCTCAAGTGCGAAGACGGCGTCGAAAGAGGCGGTGGGTTCGCAGGTATGCTCGTAGTTGCCGAGAGACATGGTAATGGTCTTGCCTTCCGGGGATTGCTGGTTCAGACGACTTCCCTGCTCGAGCTGCCAGGGAACCAGAGTGATGCCGCGCAGGTCAGCTGCGGGAAGACGGCGAGCGAAACTCCGCAGGGTGGCTCCCAGGCCGCAACCCATATCGAGAACGCGCGGATTGGGGTTTGAATCCAGGCGCAGGCGGTCCATCACCTCGCGATTCATCTGCTCGAGCATAGCCTCGCGGTCGAACGGATTCATGCCCCCGCAGAAATATCCAAAGTGCATGTTGAACGCGGGACTCCACGCTGCGTAGTCCGGACCGGCTTCCTCGTAATAGCGCTGGAAGCTGTCAGATGCGGCTGCGCGCTCTGCAACGGATGCCACTTCCACAATGGTGCTCATCAGTCCAGCCTCCTTCTGCGCGTTTTGGGCAGAATGCGCGTGATGCCGCTGCCCATGCTGATGAGCGAGCGCAGCGTGGACGGTGGCAGCTTTCTGACCTGGCTGTACCAGCCCTGCAGCTCTTCGAGGAAATCTTTCATGGCGGCAATGCGGCTGCGGACCAGCGCCTGCGAAGGGCCTTCGGCTTTGGCAGTCGCGACGCAACGGCTGAGCATGGTCAGGGTCGGGACAATTTCGCGCTGAAAGCGCTGCTCCACCACGGTCATGAAAAGAGCCCAGACGTCGGCCGAAGTGCGAAAGAAGTCGCGTCGCTCGCCCATGCGGCTCTCGATCTCGACAAGGTTCCAGTTCTGCAGCTCTTTGAGGCTGGTGCTGACGTTGGAACGCGCGACGGAAAGCGCCTCGGCGATGTCTTCTGCAGTGAGGGCTTCCGGTGAGAGATAAAGAAGCGCGTGCACCTGGGCAACCGTTCGATTGACGCCCCAGCGAGTGCCCATCTCGCCCCAGTGGAGGATGAAATCCTTGGCGGCTTCGCTCAGAACCATGGGTCTATTATATCAGTTATTTCTGTCGTGACAGAAATAACTGATACAGGCTGGATCCCCGAGATCAATCACTGCCTGCAACGCGGGAGCGGCGGGGCTATTTCAGCTTCGCCATGATTTCGTCGAGGACCTGTTTGGAGGGGCGGACTCGATCCTGGGGGAGGGTCGCCAGCGGATCGTCGACGAGGTTGAGCAAGTCGGTGAAGGCCGGCTTCTGGGTATCGATATAGAAGACGCCGGTGAGGACTTCGCCTTTGGCGTGCGCATCGAGGAGGGTCTTCACCGCGAGGGGACGGTCGGTGGGATCGTAATTCTCAGGAAGCTTGGTGAGGCGGAGATGCGATCCGTCGTGCATGGTGACGTCGAAGCTGGTGCCGGCTTCGTACTCGACGTCGATTTCCTCGAAGCTGGGCACAAAGCCGATTTCGCCAACGGGCTCTTCGTGATCCTGCATGTATTTGTAACTGCGGGTGGAACCTTCATGGTCGTTGAAGGTGACGCAGGGCGAGATGACGTCGAGCATCACGGTGCCCTTATGGGCGATGGCCGCCTTGAGCATGGTGAGCAATTGCTTCTTGTCGCCGGAGAAGGAGCGGCCGACAAAGGTGGCGCCGAGCTGGATGGCGAGCGAGCAGGTGTCGATGGCGGGCAGGTCGTTGACGACGCCGGTCTTTAGTTTCGACCCGATGTCGGCGGTCGCCGAGAACTGGCCTTTGGTGAGGCCGTAGACGCCGTTGTCCTCGATGATGTAAATCATGTTCAGGTTGCGGCGCATGAGGTGAACGAACTGGCCGATGCCGATGGAGGCCGAGTCACCGTCGCCGGAGACACCGATGCCCATCATGGTTTTGTTGGCGAGCAGCGCGCCGGTGGCGACCGAGGGCATGCGGCCGTGCACACTGTTGAAGCTGAAGGAACGCGACATGAAGTAGGCGGGGCTCTTGGAGGAGCAGCCGATGCCGGAGAGCTTCATGACGCGCTCGGGTTGGACGCCCATTTCGAACATGGCGTCGATGATGCGCTCGGAGATGGCGTTGTGTCCGCAGCCGGCGCAGAGGGTGGTCTTGCTGCCGCGGTATTCGAGAACCGGCAGGCCGATGCGATTGACTTTGGGAGATGGAGTCGCTGTGGCAGCCATCAGATTCCTTCCTGGAGAACAATTTCGTCGGTGACGGAGCGCGCGTCGATGGGCAGGCCGTTGAAGTGGCGGACGCTGCGGAGCTTCGTTGTTTCGGCCGCGGGCAGATCGAGCTTGAGCAGGCTGAGCATCTGGGCGTCGCGGTTCTGCTCGACGACGTAGATGCGGTCGTGCGAGGCGACGAAGTCGCGAACATCCTTATTGAAGGGCCAGGCGCGCAGGCGGAGGTAGTCGGCTTCGACGCCGTATTCCTTCTTGAGCTGATCGCGGCTCTCCATCACGGCAAAGTCTGAGGTGCCGAATGCGATGATGCCGACCTTGGATTTGCCGGTCTGGACGATGACGGGCGCGGGGACGAACTTGCGCGCGGTTTCGAACTTGCGGGCGAGGCGCTCCATCAGGTTCTGGTAGTCTTCGGGGCGCTCGGAGTAGAGAGCCTTCTCGTTGTGGCCGCTGCCGCGGGTGAAGTAGGAGGCCTGCGGGTGGTCTGTGCCGGGCAGCGTGCGCCAGGGGATGCCGTCGCTGTCGCGATCCTGATAGCGGCCCCACGAACCCCACTCCTTCATTTTCGCGGTGAGGGTTTCGGCGTCGAGCACCTTGCCGCGGTTGAGCGGCTTCTCGGGATACTGGAAGGGATCGGACATCCAGTTGTTCATGCCGAGGTCGAGGTCGGAGAGGACGAAAATGGGGGTCTGGAGCTGCTCGGCGAGGTCGAAGGCGGCGCCGGCAAACTCGAAGCACTCGCGAACGCTGCCGGGGAGCAGGATGACATGCTTTGTGTCGCCGTGCGACAGGTAGGCGATGGAGAGCAGGTCGGCCTGGGCAGTGCGCGTGGGAAGGCCAGTGGAAGGGCCGACGCGCTGGATGTCGAAGATGACGCCGGGAATCTCGGCGAAGTAGCCGAGGCCGGTGAATTCAGCCATGAGCGAGATGCCGGGACCGGAGGTTGCGGTCATGGAACGCGCGCCAGCCCAGCCTGCGCCGAGCACCATACCGATCGCGGCGAGCTCGTCTTCAGCCTGAACGACGGCGAAGTTGGCCTTGCCATCCTTCTCGACGCGGTAGGCCTTAAGGAAATCGATGAGCTGCTCGACGACCGAGGACGACGGCGTGATGGGATACCAGGTAACGACGGTGACGCCGGCAAACATGGCCCCGAGGGCGATGGCGGCGTTGCCATCGATGATGATCTTGCCCTCGGTGGCGTGCATTGGCTCGAGGGTGAAGGGATCTTCTTTGGTCAGGCTCTGGGCGGCATAGTTGAAGCCGGCTTCAACGGCGGCCCAGTTGAGGTCGGCGGCCTTTTGCTTTTTCGCGAACTGCTGGCGTACGGTCTTCTGGACGACCGCCATGTCCATGGAGAGCAGCTGCGCCGCGACGCCGACGTAGATCATGTTCCTGACGAGCTTGCGCAGCTTGGCTTCGGGGCAAACGGCGGCGGTGAGCTTGTCAAAGGGCACCGGATAACAGGTGACATCGTCGCGATACTGCTTCAGGTTCGCGCCTTCTTCATAGATGGCCATGGCGCCAGGGCGCAGCGAGAGGATGTCTTCGCGTGACGTCTCGGCATTCATGGCGATGAGGATGTCGATATCCTTGCGGCGCGCGACGTAGCCATGCCTGCTGGCGCGAATGGTGTACCAGGTGGGCAGGCCGGCGATGTTGGAGGGGAAGAGGTTTTTGCCGCTGACGGGGATGCCCATGGCGAAGATCGAGCGCAGCAGGACGCTGTTCGCGGACTGCGAACCTGAACCGTTGACGGTGGCAATTTGAATGCTGAAGTCGTTGGTGACGGGCTTTGGAGGAGCCGCGGGTTCCCTCCCCGCTTCGCCTTGCGCAGACGGGGCGCCGGCGTTGGTAGTCGCCATGTGGCGGTGTTCCCTTCAGAGTCGAAATAGAAAGATTTAGGGTCTTTCCGCAGTCCTTATTATACCGGGGGTGAAAGGGGAGGTTGGCGGTCGGGGCGGGGCGGGGAATCTTTTGTCTGCACGGAAGTCATGGGGGGTCGATGGTCGCGGGAAAGCAGCAGGAAGGAAGCCGTTTTCACGGATCGACGAAAGGCGCCGATAGGGGAAGTGAAGAAGTTTCTTAGCCGGCCGGGTGGAGGGCGGGGGAGATCCAGGCGCCCCTGCGGAAAAGGCGATCCGGCGGGCAAGGGACATCGGCCAAAGTTGGGAGACTGCGTGGGCAGGCTAGTGGAGGATCGGATTCCTGTCGCGATTGAAGCAGAGGAGCCGCTCCAGGATTCCGCGGACGATGACGGGAGCGCCAACCCGAGACAAGGACGGCGGCAGCTTCGCGAGAGCGAGGACCGGTATCGCGCGTCGTTCGACCAGGCGGCGGTGGGCATCCTGCACACGTCGCTGGATGGGAAGATCCTGAAGTGCAACGAGTGTTTCGCGAAGATTGTGGGGTACCTGCCGGAAGAGCTGGAGGGCTCGAGCTTTCAGGCCATCACGCCGCCGGAAGATCGAAACGGCGGCAAGCTGACAGCGGTCCGCCTGTTGAGCGGCGAGGTGAGCACCGCGAACCTCGAGAAGCGCTACGTCAGAAAAGATGGCTCCCTGACGTGGGTCATGCTGACGATCTCCATCCAGCACGACGCTCAGGGCCAGCCGCTTTTCTTTCTTACCCTGGTGCAGAACATCAACGCGCGCAAGCAGGCGGAAAAGCAGCTGGCAGCGGCCGAGGAAGCGCTGCGGGTGAGCGAAGAGCGCTACCGGACGTGGTTCCAAATGTCGCTGGACGCGATCACTCTGAGCCGGCTGACCGACGGGACCTACATGGAATGCAACCATGCGTTCCTGGAGATGACCGGTTACATCCGGGAGCAGGTGGCTGGGCGCACCGCCATCGAGCTGAACATCTGGGCGGACGCGGCCGATCGGCAGAGGCTGATCGCCGTGGTGAACCGTGAGGGAGAGTGCCGAAACTTCGAGGCACGGTTCAGGAAAAAGAATGGCGAAATCGTGTGGGGGATGATGTCGGCGACAGCGATTGTGCTGGAGGGCGTGCCCTGTCTTCTTTCCATCACGCGCGACGTTTCAGAAGCGAAGATGGCGCAGGATGAGATCCGGCATCTGGCCTTCTACGATCCGCTGACCGAATTGCCCAACCGGCGGCTGCTGCTGGAGCGGCTGCGGCGGACGGTGGCGGCGGCCAAGCGCTCGGGGCGGCAGCGCGCTCTGCTTTTCATCGACCTCGACAATTTCAAGAACCTGAACGACACGCTGGGTCACTCGGTGGGCGATCTGCTGCTGAAGGAGGTAGGCGAACGCCTGGCCGGATGTGTTCGCGGGGTGGATACGGCGGCGCGGGTGGGCGGAGACGAGTTTGTCGTGATCCTGGAGGATCTGGAGGGAAGCTCGGAAGAAGCGGCTTCGCGGGCGCGCGGTGTCGCGGGAAAAATCCTCGCCCGCATCATGGAGCCCTGTGTGCTCGCCGGGCGCGAATGGCGGAACACGGCCAGCATTGGGATCACAATGTTCGGCGATGGCACGCTGAGCTCGAGCGCCATTCTGCAGCAGGCGGATATTGCGATGTATCAGGCCAAGGCGGCGGGGAAGGACGCGATCCGCTTCTTTGCGCCCGAGTTGCAGTCGGCGGTGAACGCGCGGGCAGCGATGGAGAACGAGTTGCGCCAGGCGATCGAGCGGAAGGAGTTTGAACTGTGGTATCAGCCGCAGGTGGACAGGGGCCGGGTGGTGGGCGCAGAGGCTCTGTTGCGCTGGAATCATCCGCAACGGGGAGTTCTGCTGCCCGCCGAGTTCATCTCGCTGGCCGAAGAGACGGGGCTGATCGTGCCGCTGGGAAACTTTGTGCTGGAAACTGCGTGCACCCAGCAGGCCATTTGGGCCCGGCACCCGGAGATGGCGTCTCTGTCGATGGCGGTCAATGTCAGCGCACGGCAATTCCGGCAGGCGGACTTTGTCGAGCAGGTGCTGGCGATGCTCGGGCGCACTGGCGCCCCGGCAGCCAACCTCGAACTCGAGATCACCGAGAGCATGCTGCTGGACAATCTGGAAGAGACCATCGGCATCATGAACGAGCTGAGGTCGCGCGGGGTGCGGTTTTCATTGGACGACTTCGGGACCGGTTACTCGTCGCTGGCGTATCTGAAGCGTCTTCCCCTGGACCAGGTGAAGATCGATGGCGCGTTTGTGCGGGACATGCTGGCGGATCAGACCAGCAGAGCGATCGCACAGGCGATCATCTGGCTGAGCCGGGCCATGCATCTGTCGCTGGTGGCCGAGGGGGTGGAAACGGAAGAACAGCGAGCTTGTCTGGAAGAGCTGGGATGCCACTCTTACCAGGGATACCTGTTCAGTCCAGCCGTTCCGGCGGAGGAATTCGAGCGGTTGCTGGACGGATCGGGCCTGGGGAAGGCGCGAAAGCCCGAGAGAGAGCTGGAGTGCGCCGCCGAACTGTTGCAGGATATCGGGGCGTAGGTTGAGTTGAGTGGGTTCGTCCTGAAAGGAAAAAGAGCGGACCCTAAGGTCCGCTCTTTCTTTTGCGTTTCGGCGCTGCCGAGCGCTCCCATTGCGCGCAGCGCGTCTGCCTGGACGGTTGGCCCTAGCGCACCACGTTCTGGAAGAGCGGTGACTGCAGCAGGCTCGAGAACTGACTGTCCGACGAGGAGAACCTCACGCTGAGCATGCCCGAAGACGAATCGATGGTCGTCGAATCGATGGCCTGCTTCTCGATGGGGTTGCCGCTGACCTTTTCATACATGGCCGCGGCATTCAGAAGCGACGACATGGTGGCGGCGGTGAAGGTGTCGGAGGTGGCGACGTAGAGGTTGAACTTGACGCCGTTGTTGAAGTTCATGGTGTAGCTGGAACTGAGCAGCCGCTTGCGTACCTGCTCGTAGTCAGCCAGCTGCGCAGCCTGGCCGAGGAGCGAGTGCATCATGTACTGCGTTCCCTTCTGGTCGAGGATGCTCCAGATGGGCTCGCTTTCCACCTGCTGCATGGCGGTCAGCATGTCCTGGTTAGTGAGAAAGCTGGGGGCGAGGCCGTCGCGGCAGTCGAGCGCGGGCTTAATGGCGTCGCTCGAGCCGAAGAGCATGGTCGTCGGATTGAGGAAGGTGACCAGCATGCCGCTTGCGCCCATGGGATAGAGCTTGTTCTGGCGGATGACGGTGGGCTTGATCTTCTTCTTCGTCCAGTTGGCGAGGATGTCGCTGAGCTGGAACTGGCCCTGGGCAACGCCGACGATTTTAATGTTGTCGCCACCGCCGACGCGATAGGCGGCAAAAGCGAGCTGCTCGACGTCCTCATTCACGTTCATGCCTGAGGTCTTCAGCGCCGTCTCCAGCTGCTTCAGCTCCGGGGGCAGGACGCGGGACTTGAGGTCCATGGCCGCAGAGGAATTCTCCATGATGCGGTAGTCGACGACGATGAGCTGCTGGACGTCGTGAGGAATGGCCGACCGGGCATCGTTGTCGATCTGCGCTGCGCGCGCGGGAAGAGCCACCGTCGCGCACAACGCTGTCAAAGCTAAAACGTGGAAAAAGTGCTTGCCTGTTTTCACTGGTGAATCTGCTCCTGCAGCCGGGTTGTCGGCTGAGTCTGAACGATTTGGGAGAACCGTCGAGGGATTGGACCCCATCCGACGGCAAAACGACTCGCCGGAGTCGCGTCGTTCTTTAATTTTACGCCGGGATGTCATCGCTTCGACCTACAACTATCGGTTACCTGGCCACGCCAGCGGACGGTCGAGCCGCCGCTCGAGGACCTTTGCGTCGAAGTCGAAGCCTTCTGAACTCGTGTCCGGACCCGCGTCAGGGCCCCTGTCACCAAGCAGACGCAGCCACTCGCTGTTTCGCTCAAGGGCAGCTTCGGGGATAAGACCGATGAGTTCGGCGCGAGCTGGGGCGGCTCCATGGCGGCGGGCTTTTTCCTTCACCGCGGCGTAGACCTGGCCCACCGGGGTGCGGGTGAAGTCGGTGATGTTCATGGAGACCTGCGCCTGGCCGTGGGCCGAGACGCCCATGGCCTTGACGCCGGCGAGGCCGCCGCCGGACTGGCGAATGTCGCGGGCAATGGCGCGGGCGACGGAGACTTCGGCGGTATCGAGATAGAGATTGAAGGCGATGAGGAAGCGGCGCGCGCCCACGGCGGAAGCTCCGGCGGTGGGATGCAGGGAGGGTCCACCGACGTCGGGGCGGCGGGCGGTCTCGCGCAGGACCGCGTCGCGCAGGCCCTCAAACTGCCCGCGCCGGACCTCTTCGAGAAGGACGCGATCGGGGCGGGCGGCGGCGGCTTCGTAGAAGTAGACCGGGACCTGATAGCGCTTCCAGATTTCGTTGCCTGCCTGGCGCGCCAGGATGACGCATTGCTCGAGGGAGATGTCGCGCACGGGAACAAAAGGGATAACGTCGGCGGCGCCGATGCGCGGATGGACGCCTTCCTGAGCGGTCAGGTCGATGAGCTGGGCAGCACGCCCCGCCGCGCGCACCGCGGCTTCAACGACCGCGGCAGGCAGACCGGCGATGGTGACGACCGAGCGATTGTGATCGGTGTCCAGCGACCAGTCGAGCAGGCGTACTCCCTCGACCGCCATCGACGCGACAATCTGCTCCACAATCTCAGGCCTCCGGCCTTCAGAGAAGTTGGGGACGCATTCGATGAGAGGGTCAGGCATTGCCAGGAAACGCCTTCAATTGCCGCATGGATGATACGCGGTGCCGGTGTTCGGTGCTCGATTTGTGACCAACATCTATTTTCTGCTGAAAAACGTGTAACCGACCTGAAACATGATGCTGCCATTGACGCCGGGATTGCGATCGCCCAGCGAAGCGCTGGAGATGTGGACGCCATTGCCGGAAAAGGTGATGGCGTTGCCCGACTTGAGCACGTAGTGAAGGCCGAAGCCACCCTGCGGACAGAAATTCCACACGCTGGTTCCGCCAGGCAGGCCGTGAGGCACGAGCACATCGGGCGGAAACTTGTGCGTGGTGTAAATGACGCCGCCGGCTGCCTGGAACCACGGCACGATGCGGCCGCGGCGAGGCTTGAAATCCCAGCGAAAGATGACAGGGGTGATACTTACACCCGTATAAGTGCCGCCTCCGACAGGAATGTAATACGTGTAATTGAGACCTGCAGCGGGGTCGTAAACAACTTCTGCCTGTTCGTGAGCGGCCGGAGTAAAGGCCTGCCAGTAAGGCATGATCTCGCCCGCAAGTTCGAACTGGCCGCGGACGAAGCCGCCGAGATGCTCGCCGGTGATGACCTTGCCGAGCCGCACGCCGGCCGCGGTGAAGTGGAAATCGGAACGGCTGCCGACGCCATTGCCGCCCTGGATGAACGGACCCCACTCCCATGGGCGTTTGGAAAAGGCGGAGTCGGCGGGGTCTTCAGGCAGAGGAGCCGTTTGCGCGGCGACGGAAACGATGGGCGCGAGGCAGAGACCCGCGATCAAAAGAGCCAACAGACGGAATCTCATCGTGCGCAATCGTCTCCCCTGAAAGGAAAAGCCGCCAGATACGCTGGCGGCCCTGGTTCCTGATAGAGCCGCCCCTAGCTGGTGACCTCTTCCAGCTGTTTCGCGTCCATGTCGAAATTGGAATAGACGTTGTTGACGTCCTCGTGGTCCTCGAGGGCTTCCAGCAGGCGCACCATCTGAGCCACGGTTGGTCCTTCGAGTTTGGTGTAGGTTGACGCGATCATCGTGATCTCTGACATCACGGTTTCGATTTTCGCATCGCGTACCGCCTGAGCCACGGCTTCGTATGCGTTGGGCTCGGTGACGATCTCCCACGTATCGCCTTCGTCGCTGAGGTCTTCGCCGCCGGCTTCGAGCACGATGTTCATCAGCTTCTCTTCATCGGCCGCGCTTTTCGGGATGGCGATGATGCCTTTCTTCTGGAACATGAAGCGGACGGAATTGGGCTCGCCAAGATTGCCGCCGTGCTTGGCGAAGGTGTGGCGAATTTCGCTCACCGCGCGGTTGCGATTGTCGGTGGTGGCTTCAACGATGAGCGCAACGCCGCCGGGACCGTAGCCCTCGAAGGAGATTTCTTCGTAGGTTGTGCCAGGCAGCTCGCCGGTGCCGCGCTGGATGGCGCGCTTGATGTTGTCCGCTGGCATGTTCTCGGCTTTGGCCGCGGCAACGGCTCCGCGCAGGCGCGGATTGGAATCCGGATCGCCGCCTCCCTGGCGCGCCGCGATGGTGATTTCCTTGATGAGGCGCGTGAAAATCTTGCCGCGCTTGGCGTCGAGCGCACCCTTTTTGTGCTTGATTGTCGCCCATTTCGAATGGCCGGACATGGGAACCTCAAAAGACTTGTTTTCGTCGGAATTCCGGGGCAAAAGGGCCGGAAATGGAAGGGTTTCCAGCGGTTGCCCGCAACGCTTGAGTATAGCAGGTGCGCCTCTGCAGCCGGTAGCTTCCAGTGAATGGCGAAAAGCGGCCGGGCGTGGGAGGATTCCATCATGGTTTCGAGGCGGACTTTCTTTCGCATCTCAACGGCCGTAGCAGCAACAGCGGCAACAACCGCAACCGGTCGGTCGATGGCGCAGGCCAAAGAAAGCCAGCCCACTTCCCTTCCCGCGCCCATCGCTGCGCTGCCCTCCTTTGCCGGACGCATGAAGCCCTTCACCAATGAGGAGCGCCTCGCTCGCATCGAGCGCGCCAGGCAATTGATGGCCGAGAACCACATCGACGCCATTGTGCTGGCCAACAATTCCACCAGCTCGATGTATTTCGCCAACATCAGCCTCAACGGCGGCGAGCGCTTGTGGGCGCTGGTGATTCCGGCAAAGGCAAAGCCGTTCGTCGTCTGCCCGGCGTTTGAAAATGCGCGGGCCCACGAGCTGCTGAGCACGGGACCCTTTGCCGCCGATGCCGACGTGCTTACCTGGCAGGAAGACGAGAGCCCGTTCGCTCTGGTGGTGAAAGGGCTGAGCGATCGCGGGATCACCACAGGCCGAGTGGGTCTGGACGAGAACATGAAATTTGTTTTCGCAGACAGTCTGGCGAAGGCGGGGCCACAGCTGACGTTTGTTCTGGCCACACCGGTGACCGCGGGCTGCCGCATGATCAAGGAGCCGCATGAGATCGAGTGCATGCGCACCGCGTGCCACGCGACCCTGGCCGTCTACCGGGCGGTGTATCAGTCGCTGCGCGAAGGCATGACCACGAAAGATGTGCACGGACTGATTGCCGCCGCGTACCACCAGGTGGGGCTCGAGGGCGAAGCCAGCCTGAACATCGGCGTCTTCACCGCGTCACCGCACGGGTCGCGCCAGCCGCAGACGATTCGCGAAGGAACGGTGCTGATGGTCGACGATGGATGCGTGGTGGAAGGCTATACGTCGGATATCACCCGCACGTTTGTGTTGGGCAAGCCGACGCAGAAGATGAAGGATGTGTTCTCCGTAGTCCACAATGCGCAGCAGGCGGCGCTTGCGGCGGCCAGGCCGGGCGTGGAGCTGGCGACTGTCGACGCGGCAGCGCGCAGGGTAATTATCGATGCCGGATACGGGCCGGGGTTCAAATACTTCTCCCACCGCGTGGGCCACGGCATCGGCATGGACATGCACGAATGGCCGTATCTCGTCACCAACGACATGTTCGGCTGGGATCTCCATCCACACATGCAGGCAGGGATGACCTTCAGCGACGAGCCAGGAATTTACATTCCAGGCGAATTTGGAGTGCGGCTCGAAGACGACATGCACATCACCGAAAACGGCGCTGAGCTGCTGACCCCGGCCAGCCCTTCGCTGGAGGATCCTTTCTAGGCAGTTAACAGGTCACGGGTTACAGGTTACGGGTTACCCCAGCTACCGCGCGTCGTTCTTTGGCGCGAAGCGAACTGCGTCCGGATTTCGCTGGCCGACGATTCTCTGATGCCAATAAGGATAGACAGGCGTGACGTCGCTGGCGGCATCGAGACGGGCGACCTGATCCGGCGTCAGGTTCCAGCCTGACGCCGCGAGGTTCTGCTTCAGCTGCTCCTCGTTGCGCGCGCCGATGATGACGCTGGAAACCGTTGGCCGCTGCAGCAGCCAGTTCAGGGCAATCTGGGGAACAGTCTTGCCGGTTTCTTTGGCGATGGCGTCGATGGCGTCAACGATTTTGTAGACGAATTCGTCGGCGACCGGAGGGCCATCGGCGGCGGTTTTGTGCAAGCGGCTCTCTTCAGGGAGCGGCTTGCCACGGCGGATCTTGCCGGTCAGGCGTCCCCAGCCGAGCGGGCTCCAGATCAGCGCGCCCACGCCCTGATCGAGGCCGAGGGGCATCAGTTCCCACTCGTATTCGCGGCCGATGAGCGAGTAGTAAACCTGGTGGGCCACGTAGCGTGTCCAGCCGTGGCGCGCGGAGACGGCGAGCGACTTCATCAGGTGCCAGCCGGAAAAATTGGAACAGGCAATGTAGCGAATCTTGCCTGCGTGCACGAGCGTGTTCAGCGTGTCGAGGGTTTCTTCAACGGGCGTGAGGCGATCGAAGCCATGCATGTGGTAGATGTCGATGCGGTCGGTGCCCAGCCGTTTGAGGCTCGCATCGCACTGCTCAATGATGTGGTAGCGCGAAGAACCAAGGTCGTTCGGACCGTCAGCCATCGGGAAGAACGCTTTCGTCGAGATGAGGACCTTATCTCGTTTGCCCTGGAGGGCTTTGCCGAGGATCTCCTCAGCCAGTCCGTTGGAGTAGCCGTTGGCGACGTCGAAGAGGTTGACGCCCGAGTCGATGCAGAGGTCGACCATACGGCGCGCTTCATCGACCTGCGTCTTTCCCCATGCAGCGAAGAATTCGTTGCCGCCGCCGAAGGTTGCGGCGCCAAAGCTGAGCGCAGAGACTTTGAGCCCGGATCGTCCTAGAAGACGGTATTCCATATGCGATAAAGATGCAGGGCGGATGGCGGAAGGTGCAAACGAGCGAAGAAGCGGTCAGCTAAAAAGCGGTCGGCTAAAAGCCGGTTAGCGAAGAAACGGTCAACGGAGCGGCGGGCAGCCTAGTAGGGAGTTTTGGTGGGGCTGTCGAGCCAGAGCTGGAACGACTCCCAGGCTTCGTCACGCAGCAGCGGAGCCGAGGGAATGCTGCGCTCGCGAGCGGGCAAGGCGAGCTCGCGGTAGAGGAAAGCATCGTCAAAGGCAATGCGGGCCGCATCGGCGCTGGTGTTTCCAAACCAGATGCGGTCGATGCGCGCCCAGTAAATGGCTGCAAGGCACATGGGGCAGGGCTCGCAGCTGGTGTAAATCTCACATCCCTGCAAACTAAAAACGCCGAGTGACTGGCAGGCCGCGCGGATGGCGCGCACTTCGGCGTGGGCGGTCGGATCGTTGTCGCGGGTAACCGAGTTGACGCCTTCTCCCACGACAACGCCATCGCGCACGACGACCGCGCCAAAGGGTCCACCCTGATTGCCGCGAACGTTTTCGCTGGCCAGAGCGATGGCTTTCCGCATGAACTCTGGGTTCGGAGAAGCATTCATTGTAAGTGGAGGCAGACGCGACCAGTATGGCATAAGCCACTGCGAAACCAGGTGTTTGAAGCGGGAAATTACCTTGCTCCCCTATGCGGCGCTTCGCTATGATCACGAGACCGGGGCACCGGCAACGATGAATATTCCCTCTGGGCAACAACTTCCCGGTTCCCACAACGTCTTCTTCTTAGTCCGTTCCTGAGCAATTGCCTGCAGTCCGGTAGCCGAAGCACGGTTCTCCAGGCCGGAGCCAAGTTTTGATTCTTGCCAAGTTTCTGACTGCCTGCAGTCCCCGTGTCGTGTTCGTGGCCGCGGTTGCATGCTTATTCCCCGCAGGTGTGTACGCGCAGTCAACGCCGGATGAATTGCCGGACGCGCCACAGGCGACGACAGACCAAAGCGCACAGAGCACAACACAGAATCCGCAACCACAGGATTCTGCGCCGGCGCAGCCGCAGAATCCGCAGTCGAGCTCCGGTAGTCCATCGCAGGCCACGCAGAATCCAGCATCGGGGACCGCTCAGCCTGGGCAAACCACGCCCGAGACGAAGGAACAGAAGGCGGAGCGCGCGAAGCGGGAACTGGAAGCGGAAGAGAAGCAGCGCTTGCTGGGCGTGGTGCCCATGTTCAACGTTCAGTCCAACGCCAACGCTGCTCCGCTTACCTCGAAACAGAAGTATCAGTTGTTTTTCAAAAGCTCGACGGATTGGTACCAGTTCGCGATCACAGCGATCGATGGCGGCCTCAGCATGGGGGGCAACGAATACCCCGCCTACGGAGAAGGGGTGGAAGGCTTCGCAAAATACTGGGGCGCTGCTTACGCCGATACGTTCGACGGAAACCTGTGGGGCAATGCGATTCTGACTTCCTGGTGGAAAGAGGATCCGCGCTATTACCGCATGGGCCACGGCAACTTCTTCAAACGGACCGGCTATTCCGCGCTCACAACCATATGGTGCAAACGCGATAAGGGAAACTGGGGACCGAATTACGCCAACGTGGCGGGCAACTTCATCGGCGGCACGATCTCGAATCTCTATTACCCCAAAAGCTCTCGCGGCGTGGAGCTGACGCTGGGCCGCGGCGCGAGCGTCACCTACGAAGGCATTGTGGGCGCCGAAATTGCGGAATTCTGGCCGGACATTATCGGGCACTTCATGAAGAAGCACCAGGAGAAGCTGGCGCGGCAGGCCGCGCAGCAGGGTGGATCGACAGCTACAACGAAAGCGCAGCCGCAGGGCACGGTGGTTCCACCGCCTGACAGCCCGGCACCTGCGCCGAAGCCGCCGGATCAAAAGCCACAGTAAATTTCAAACCGTCACGTTCTGCTCTGCGCCCGCGCAGTTCGGGTGGTATCGTGATCACGCAATTTGGATCAAGTCCATGAAGATGCGTGGTGCGTTTCGTCTTTGCCTGATCGCTCTGATCGGTTTCTTCTCTGTCACTTCCTTTGCGAAAACGGTGGTGTTCTGGCAGGCGGGATTTTCGGCGGCAGATTCATCAGCGCCGGATGAAGCAACACTGCGCGCGGCGTTTTCTGGCGCGGAGTTTGTGGATGTGCGCGGGCTCAGCGATGCGCTGGCCAAGCCGGAGACGAATCTGCTGGTGATGCCGTACGGGTCGGCGTGGCCTGAGGCGGATTGGGAACCAGTGCTTCGATATTTAGACCGCGGCGGCAATCTGATTGTGCTGGGGGGAAAACCCTTCACGCGCGCGGCATATGAGGACGCGAATGGATGGCACCTGCGCCAGGCGAGCGTCGCGCAGTCTCTGGAGTTGTTCATTCACGATTATCAGGAGACGCCGGGCTCTGATGAGGCGAGGTTCACGCCGAATCCCGACGTCTTCCCAGCCTTGCCGGCGTTTGGGTGGAAGCGTGGGTTCAGTCCCGTCGTGCGGCTGAGCGTGGTCGATGGCGATACAACCGGCGGCCACACCGGTTATGAAGATATGGACCTGACCACGCTCGTGTGGGGCGAGGACGGACACGAAAACGCGGGACACAAGCTGGCCGCGCCGGTGATCGAGCTGGACCACAATGCGAATCGATTTGTCGGCGGGCGCTGGATTCTTGTTGCGTGCGAGCCGGGGGCGGATTTCTTCACAAATGCGAAGCTGCTGGCAATGCTCGGAGAGATTGCGCTGCGGAAGAACGACCGCTTTGTGTTTCGGCCGCGGGTGCCGTTGTTTGTGGCGGGCGATGCTATGGAGTTCCGGTTCAAGCCATCGGATCCGACGGCGGAGCAGCCGGACGGCGATCAGCTGCGCGTGCGCGTGACCGACGAAGCGGGCGCGGTGCTGTACGACCAGACGGCGAAATTTCCCGAGGCGCATCGGCTGACGCTGCCGGCGAGTGCGGCCGGTGGGCACGGATTTCACACCGTAGAAGCGACGCTGATCCGCGATGGAAAGCCGGTACGGATTTACCGTTCCGGCTACTGGATGCGCGACTGGAGCTACCTGCTCTCGGGGCCGAAGCTGACAGCGGGCAGCGATTATTTCGCGCTCGACGGCAAGCCGCTGCCGGTGGTGGGCACGACCTATATGTCGGGCGATGTTTCGCGGATGTATCTGATGCTGCCCAATGCCTGGCAGTGGGATCAGGACATGGCGCAGATCCACGGCGCGGGCCTCAACATGATCCGCACCGGGTTGTGGACCGCATGGAAGGCGGAGCTGGTCGAGAACGGACAGATGACAGAAGACGCGCTGCGGACGGTCGAGGCGTTTCTAATGTGCGCGCGGCACAACAGCCTGCCAGTGCAATTCAATTTGTTTGCGTTTTATCCGGATGAGTTTGGCGGGGAGAATGGGTATCTCGACCCTGCAGCGTTGCAGGCGGAGTCGCGCTATGCGGAATCGGTGGTGGCGCGGTTCAGCGACGTGCCGTTTCTGGCCTGGGACCTGATCAATGAGCCGAGCGCGAACAAGAATCTGTGGCGCACGCTGCCGGATTACGATCCGTTCGAGCAGGCGGCATGGCGACGGTGGATTGCGGAGCGGTATCCGGATCGGGCGAAGCTGCTTGGCGACTGGGCCGAGCCCTCGTTTGGGATCGGCCGCGATCTGCAGGCACAGCCGACGGCAACGGCTCCGGAGATTGGCGCGCAGGATCCGCTGGCGCTGCCGAAAGCGGGGGCGTTCGAGGCGGATGCGGCGCGGAGCGGATTCAATCCGCTGAAGGTCTATGATTACGCGCTGTTCACGCAGGCCGTGTTTGCGGACTGGGTGAAGCAGATGCGAAATCTGATCCGCGCAACCGGGTCGCAGCAGCTGATCACCGTAGGACAGGATGAGGGCGGCGTGGCGGGACGGGTTTCGCCGGCATTTTATTCGCCGCTGATCGACTTCACGGCCGATCACACCTGGTGGGATTTCG
This sequence comes from uncultured Acidobacteriaceae bacterium, assembly GCA_963788905.1. Classification (GTDB taxonomy): domain Bacteria; phylum Acidobacteriota; class Terriglobia; order Terriglobales; family Acidobacteriaceae; genus Palsa-343. Next base: position 1,150,460 of record CAWBIO010000002.1, on the reverse strand, counting down.
ATGCGATCCTTTGGGCGAGCCTGGCGCCGAAGTTCCCGGGCAAACCGTTGCTGATTCAGGAGACGGGCGAGCAGCGGCGGCTGACGATGGATGATCATCTGCGGTTCAGTCCTGAGACAGAGGGCTGGCAGCTGGAGCGGAAGATCGCGATTTCGTTCGCGCAGGGCGCGGGGGCGCTCGAGTGGGTGTGGAACGTGAATGCCTATATGGCGAACGATAACGAGATTCCCATTGGCGCGATCCGCCCGGACGGGACCGAGAAACCCGAGGCCGAAGTCCTGCGCGGTTTTGCAGCGTTTGCAGCGATGAGCCCCCAGAGCTTCACGCATATCGTGCCGCCATCAGTCACGATGGTGACCTCGCAGGCGGAACTGTATTCGGTGATGGGTGGACTGGCGCTCGAGACGCAAAAGAGAGCGCTGCGCGCGATGGCGTATTTCGATCACACACCGTTACGAATGCTGCCGGAGAACCGGCTGGAGGAGCTGGGTTCGCCGAGGCTGGTGTTTCTTCCGTCTGCGCAGGGACTGACGGAAAAGGCATGGCAACAGCTGCTCGATTACGTCGCGAAAGGCGGTACGCTGCTGGTGACCGGCCCGCTGAATCGCGATGAGCACTGGCAATGGGTTGATCGGCTCGCGCCACTCGGAGTGAGGGCGGAGGTGATGCCCGTGGCGGTACGGGGATCGAGCCTCGCAATTCCCGACAACGCCCCGTTGCCGCTGAGTTTCTCCGCGGATGTGCAGCAGTCGACGGCGGAGACGATGCGATTTGCCGATGACAAGACGCTCGAGGTGATTCCGCATGGAAGCGGGCGAATATTGTTCACCGCTGCACCGGTGGAATTCTCCGAAGGATATCTCGCGGTGGCGGCCCTGTATCGATGGGCGCTGGAGCAGGCAGGCGTCAAAGCTGCGTTCCAGGAAGGAAAGCCGCTTTCACCCGATGTTTTGGCGTTCCCAACCATGCTCGACAACGCCGTTCTCTACAGCTTCAGCAATGAATCGATGGACGCGCAGAGGGTGGACATTGTCGACACTCTGACGGGGGCGAATATCCAGTTCACGCTCGCGCCGCAGCGGGGGGCAGCCCTGCTTCTGGACCGGCAGGGGAAGGTACTGTCCAGCTACGGCGGTGCCGACGTCGCAGCACGCTGATTCCTTCCCTGTCGCGACGGAGCACTCTAGACCAAAGCGGTACGCATGGGGTGAGAGCCAGGTTTGCGGATCGTCCTGACCAGCCGCCAGACGCCGACTCCCGCCGTTAAAACGGCAATAGCGACGGCCCAGGGGAAGATGCGCGCGAGCCAGAGGTCGAGCTGGCCGGTCGCGTAAGCAGCTTTTTCCGGCGTTGCGCTCGGCCAGGAGAGCGAGGCGACCAGATGCGCCCGAAACATCCAGCAGAAGAACACGCCCCCGGCGGTGTCGAGGACCACACGCAGGGCCGCACGCCGTTTGGTCCACCAGGGGCGAAGAAGGTTTGTGACTGTGAGAGCGGCGTTGGCCAGCGTGATCAGGAGGATCACCCAGTAGAAGACCGACCACGCCGGCGTTAAGGCGACGTGCAGGTTGCCGATGCGGAAGGTCAGGGGCGCGCGCATATTGGCTGCCCACCAGACCATGACGCAGAGGTAGACGGCGATCTCAATCACCGAACCGGAGCGGGGTATGACGTGGGCGGGGTGGAGAGGCGGCAGCTTGCGGGGGTTCCACTTTTCAAAGAGATCGGTTTTGGCTGAGGTGCGCTCAAGGACGGCAAAGACGATGGTGACGGCCATGAGCGAGGAGAACCAGCCGGTCCAGAAGTGACTGGCAAGGGCTCCGAAGGGCGGAGTCCAGCCGGCCCCAACAACATTTCCCAGCACGCGGCTGACGATGCCTGCGATGAAGCCGACACCCACCCAGATGAGACTGAGAAGGGTCACGACTTTTACGACGAAAAAGTAGATGGGGAAGAACCGCGGTCCGATAAGAGAACGCTGGGGCAGATAGCCATTGGCCACCAGGAGGGGCGAGCCGCGCTGGCGAAGAAGACTCTCGACTTCCATCTGGTTGAGCTTGCGGCCCAGCGCGTTTTCGCGCTCTTCGATTTGCGCGCGTAGGTCTTCAGTGAGCTCGGCAATGATGTCGTCCTGCTGCTTTCTGGGCAGCCAGAATTTAACGGCCTGCAGATACCGATCGATGAGGTCCATGGGCTGGCTCCTTGGTGACTGCGCGGAGAGCGGCGTCGAGGCTGTCCCATTCCGCGAGCAGTTGTTTGAGGATCTGTTTGCCTTCCGGGGATAGGCGGTAGAAGCGCTTGTTCCGTTTCTCATGCTCGCGCCACTCGCTGGCGAGCAGGCCCTGGGATTCGAGACGGCGGAGGAGGGGGTAAAGCGTACCCTCATCGATTTCCATGCCATGCTCGGCAAGGTCTTTGCGCAGGGTGTAGCCGTACTGCTCGCTCCTGAGGGCCGCCATCACGGCGAGGACAAGGCAGCCGCGGCGGAGTTCGAGTTTCAGGTTTTCCAGGTTCGACGATGGCGAGTCGGAATTCATGCTCAATTACGATGCTTTACATCGTATGCGACATACACTATGCGATACACAGTATAATTGTCAAGCATGAAAGAAAAGATTTTTCGGAGAAGCCAAAATTTCGAAGAACTCATTGACACATCGCCGTCCGAGGCATAGTATTGCGAGGCATGCAGGGAGAAGCGCTCAAAGGACATCTGGATCTGCTGCTGCTGGCGGCGCTGGACGCGCGTCCGGCCCATGGCTACGCGGTGGTGGAGGCGCTCCGCCGGCGGAGCGCAGGAACGTTCGATCTGCCGGAGGGGACTCTGTATCCGGCGTTGCATCGGCTGGAGGGTTCGGGCCTGGTGACGAGCCGCTGGACCGACGAGAGTGGCCGGAGGCGGCGGGTGTATCAATTGACCGCGAAGGGTCGGCGCCGGCTGGTACAGCGCCAGATTGAGTGGCGGGCCTTTGCTCGCGCGGTGGATGGAGTGGTGGAGGGGACAGCATGAGCCAGAACGGAGTTGAGCTTTACATTGCGAAACTCGCCCGGGAGTTAAGGAAGCGCGGACTGGTTGCCAGCCGGTTCCTCGAAGAGACGCGCGCTCACCTCGCCGATGCCGTTGAAGCGGGCCATCGCGGCGGCCTCACGCCAGAGGCCGCTGAGGAAGCGGCGGTCCAGCGATTCGGCGACCCCGCCGAGGTTGCCGCGAAGTATGCCGCACATAAGTATCGGACGCTCGATTGGGTGCTGCTGGTCGCCGCAATCATGATCGGCCTCGCCATTGCCTGGGTCGACTCGCGGCCGCATTGGGACGACTCGGGGATCACGGCGGGCTGCCTGTTGTTGAGCGCCGGCGCGCTGGGCGTGGTCGGGCCCAGGCGGCCCTGGCTGTGGGCGCTGGCCATTGGTATCTGGATTCCGCTCTATCTGATCGCTCGCCAGGTGGCCTCGCACACCATCACTCCGGGGTCGGCCAGTTACCTTATGATTCTTGCTTTCCCGATGGCAGGCGCCTACGCGGGCATGGCGGTACGGCGGATGATCGCCCACTCAAGCCAACACCGGGCTTGAATGGGCCACCCGGCCGCTAGTCTGTTCTTCGTGCGCTTCCACACCGCCCGGTGGCGCAGGTGGCCTCGCCATGTTATTCTCCGAGCAGACACTTAGGAAGTGTATTCAGAGAAAAATTCAGAGGAGTACGCACAAAGGTGCTGGCACCGGAGAAGAAATCTGAAGTTATTGCGCGCTATCGCACACACGATTCCGATACAGGAAGTCCTGAGGTGCAGATAGCGGTCCTGAGCGAGCGGATCGGCGATTTAACCGAACATTTCAAGACCCACGTGAAGGATCATGCTTCGCGGCGGGGTCTGCTGATGCTGGTGAGCAAGCGCCGCCGCCTGCTGGACTACCTGAAGACGCACGATTCGGAGCGTTACCGGACCGTGATCACAAAATTGGGCATTCGCAAATAAGCTTGCAAAGGCCTGGTCTTCGGCGCGTTCGAGCGACGAGAACCGAAAGAGAGAGGGCCCTGGGACCGCGTCCCGTCGTAACTGGCGCGGAGTAGCCGGGGTCGAGTGCAGCAGGTTCCATCCGTACCCAACCGCTCTTTCCTGGCTCCCCATCGCCCGCGCCGCCGCGGAAACCCCGCCTGTTGTCCTGAAAAGAAACGAGGAAAAATATGAAGCAGGAAGTATCGGTCGATCTTGCCGGCGGCAAGCGGCTGCAGTTTGAAACCGGGCGCATGGCTAAGCAGGCATCAGGCGCCGCAGTCGTCACCTCGGGGGATACCGTGGTGCTGGCCACCGCAGTTTCGGCACCTGATCCGCGGGAAGGCATCGACTTCTTTCCACTGACCGTCGACTATCGCGAATACGCGTACGCCGGAGGACGCATCCCCGGCGGATTCATCAAGCGCGAAGGCCGCCCCAGCGAGCGCGAAATTCTCACCAGCCGCCAGATCGATCGGCCTGTCCGTCCGCTCTTTCCGGAGGGTTTCCGCAACGAGACCCAGATCATCGCGTTGGTGCTCTCCGCGGACAGGGAAAACGATCCTGATGTGATCGCGATCAACGCCGCGGGTGCGGCTCTGGCGCTGTCGGATATCCCTTTTGGGGCAAACATCGGCGCGGTGCGTGTGGGCCGCGTGAACGACGAGTTCGTCGTCAATCCCTCATACCCTGAGCGGCGCGACAGCTCGATCAACATCATGGTGGTGGGAACCAAAGACGGCATCGTGATGGTGGAAAGCGGATCGAGCCAGGTAAGCGAAGACGTGGTGGCCGACGCCATCGAGTTTGGGCACGGCGAGATCAAGAAGATCATCGCGGCAATCGAGGACCTGGTCTCGCGCGCAGGCAAACAGAAGAAGCCGGTGGTGGCGCCGGAATTCGACAGCTCGTACTACGAGGCGCTGAAGGCGAAAGTTGGCAAGCGGCTCGAGGACGCCCTGGACACGAAGGCGCACCCGAAGCTTGAGAGCCAAACGCTGGTAAAGCAGATTGAAGACGAGCTGAAGAAGGAGATCCCCGAAGGTGACGAAGCCGGTGCTGCGAAGAAGAAGCTCGGGCACTATTTCGAGACCCTGCGTGAGCGGCTCTTCCGCGAGCAGGTGACGAAGGATCGGGTTCGTCCCGACCGGCGCGCCTTCGATGAAATCCGCGCGATCAGCATCGAGGTGGGCGTGCTTCCGAGGACGCACGGTTCGGCGCTGTTCACGCGTGGCGAAACCCAGGCGCTGGTGACGGCGACGCTGGGCACGACCGACGATTCGCAGCGGCTGGAGACATTTGAGGGCGAGCAGAGGAAGCGGTTTATGCTCCACTACAATTTCCCGCCATTTTCAGTCGGTGAGACGGGCCGCATGACCGGCGTGGGACGCCGCGAGGTGGGCCACGGAGCGCTGGCAGAGCGCGCGATCACCGCGGTGCTGCCCAACGAGACAGAATCGCCCTACTCGCTGCGCGTGGTTTCCGACATTCTCGAGTCCAACGGCTCATCGTCGATGGCCTCGGTCTGCGGCGCCAGCCTGGCGTTGATGGACGCCGGCATTCCCCTGAAGTCATCGGTAGCCGGCATTGCGATGGGTCTGGTGAAAGAAGGCGACGACTACGCCATCCTGACCGACATTGCCGGCGCGGAGGATCACTACGGCGACATGGACTTTAAGGTCGCCGGCACACGCAACGGCATCACCGCGCTGCAGATGGACATCAAGATCGGCGGTATCACCGGACAGATCATGCGCGAAGCTCTGGAACAGGCGCGGCGCGGCCGGATGTTCCTGCTGGATACGATGGATGCGATTCTGAGCGGGCCGCGCACGGAAAAGTCGAAGTTCGCGCCGCAGATTCGCACACTGCAGATTCCTACCGACAAGATTCGCGATCTGATTGGGCCGGGAGGCAAGACGATCCGCGGCATCATCGAAGCGACCCAGGTGAAGATCGACGTCGACGACACCGGCAAGGTGAACGTGGCATCGAGCGACGAGGAAGGCCTGAAGAAGGCGCTGGCGATGATCAACGACCTGACTGCCGTGCCCGAGGTGGGGAAAGTTTACCTGGGCAAGGTGGTGCGGCTGGCGGAGTTCGGCGCGTTCGTGGAGATTTTCCCGGGCACAGACGGCCTGCTGCACATCAGCGAAATCGCTGAGCATCGCGTGCGCGAAGTAAAGGACGAGCTGCGCGAAGGCGATCAGGTGATGGTCAAGGTCCTGGGCGTCGAGGGCAATCGCATCAAGCTGTCCCGCAAGGCTGTGCTGCGCGAACAGCGGCAGAAGCTGGGATTGCCGGAACCGAGCCAGGGCGGCGGAGGCGCGGGTGACATGGCCGCGTCGTCGGAGCCGGGCCGGGAGCAGGGTCGGCGTGATCGGCCGGAGCGTTCTGAACGGTCGGAGCGTCCGCCGAGGCCGCCGCGTCCTGCACCAGAAGAGCGCCAGCCGACGTCGAACGCCAGCACCATCATGATCGAGGGCGGTGAAGACTTCGACGACAATGGCCCCCAGCTCGACGAGGGCGAGGAGATCAACTTCAACCGCGCCGATGGAGTTCCCGTGGTCGTGGGTCCGCAGGGCGAACGCCGCGCAGGAGGGCCTGGTGGCGGAGCCGGAGCAGGCGCAGGCGGTCGACGTCGCCGCCGTCGTGGACGCCGGCCCGGTGGTAGTGGCGGAGGCGGCGGAAGTCGCAGCTAATCGATGGAGCACAGGGCCGGGTCAAAATGACCCGGCCTTCTTCTTTGCTCAGCGGCTGCCGGCGGTGACGAGAACCCGGTCGGCCTTCGCGTCGCCGGCCTTGACGCGAGCAGCAACCGCGCGCACAAGAGTCACGACGGCGTGCGCTGCCAGAATGGCCAGCAACGGGTCGATCATGTGCCGAAAGCGTGGGTCGGCATGCGTGAGGTAGTAAGGCAAAGGGTAGATGGCGAGCGGAATGGCGTAAAGGCGCAGCGCAGTTTGTGATCGCCATAGCAAGGCGAGGCCGGCGAAAGCCAGAACCGAAAACGCTGCGCCGAGCCACCAGTCTCCTTCCGAACCCGCCGTCCAGAAATCTGCGATCCGGCGAACCGTCAGGCGGAGAAACTCACCCGGGTGCGCGCGGATATAGTCGTGCGCGACCGCTGACTTCATCTTCATATATTGCATTTCGCCGAGTGCGACGAACCGGGCGCGCTCCTGCGAGTTTTCTTCCGGGTCAAGTTCGTGGTGGAACCGGCCGTCAGCGCCGGCGTGATTGCCCATCCAGAGCTCATACCCAAAATTTGACCGGAAGGGAATGACCGCGTGCATGACCGCGAGATTGCGCGCCGGCCATGGCGTGTAGATCAGCAGAAATGCGAGAATCCCCAGCCACGGAATCACCCGTCTGCGCCACGCCTGCCAAACACTGGCCAGAAACAGCGTCGGAAACAGAGCGGGATTGATCAGCGTCGCGACCGCCGTAACCGCGCCGGCAGCCGCCCATTGGGATTTCGTGCGCAGGCCAGGAATCGCGGCGAAGAGAGCCAGTAACAGAAGCGAGGACAGGCAGCTTTCCCAAACCCAAAATGGCTGAACCGCGAGAGCCAGGGAGAATCCGCAGAAACAGCCGGCGATATTGGCCGCCCAGACACCAAAGTAGCGCTGCGCCAGCCGTATCGTAAGCCACACGGTAAGGATGGAGCAGAGGAGCTGGAAGCTCGCTACGACCAGAAGAGCAGTGCCGCTCACTCCGAAGAGCCGGAAGATCGCAGCCAGCAGCAGCGGATACCCAGGCGAAAGAAAGGCCGTGGGGCCGGAGTTGACGAAAAACGGCGAAGCGAAGCCCTGTCCGGCCACGAGCGACCTGGCGACTCCGAGCATTTCCGAATGGCCCAGAACCTGGATCGCCGGAGGACAACGCAGGAAGGCCAAAACCATCATGACAATGCGCAAAGCCAGGGCCCCGGCAAGGATGACTGGGGCGTAACCGGCACGTCGAAGACTGTGCCGGGAATGAACAGGGGAATCGGGGACCGGACGGGTCATGGCTCTTGGTTCAACCTACGTCAGTGCAACTGCGCAGGCGATGGCTCGTCCGGGTTATCGCCTGCCAGGGGGTTACGAGTCGCTGGCGCCCCGGACGCCGGCCTGCGATAGGGTGGCCCTCGATACCGCAGCTCGGTCCCCAAAAAGGCCAGCGACAAAAAGTTCACCTCGCCGCGTCTTTCTCTGTAACTGGTGCGTCATCAATCATCTGGGGCCGTCCACGGGGCACCACAGGAGTTAGTTACTCATCTGGCAACGAACCATCCCCTCGGACCGCACCGGCATCCTCACATCAGGTAGACTGACGGCCATGAGCGCATCCATGTACATCGTGGTGGAAGGGGAAGATCCCGGTTACGACATCTTCGTGAATGGGCACGCATTGGCTCGCAACGAAGACGCACTGGAAAAGCTGGCACTTCGGCTTGGAGTGAAGCCGCTGCTGGAGTTTTTTTCCGCCGATGAGAATTCCATGGCGCTGCTGCTTGAAGAGGGCGCGGGCGATCCGGAGTGGGCGCGAACCTTGCCGCCGCCTCAGTGGTTTTCTCCGGAAGATGGCCTGATCACGATTTGCACACTCCACGACTATCTGCGCGAAACGCCGGCCGGGCTGGGCTCTGACACCAGCTCGGTGGTCGCCGAACTGGAGGAGTACGAGCGCGTGCTTCGCAAAACAGCGATCCGCAATTTGCGCTGGCAGCTGGCAGTGAGCTGGAAGTAGAACAGCCGGCAGGCTGCAGCCAGCAGCATAAGAATCAAAAACGAGAGGCGGGCTAAAAGCCCGCCTCTTGTTTTGCTGCTACGATTCCGTCTGGCTAAAAGCGAACGCCGAAGGTGACCGGAATCAGGGCCTCGGTGCCGGAACCCTGGTAGGAGTTGGACGAGTTCGGTCCAGGTGAGTCAACCCAGACATACCGCACTTCGGCAAAGAACTTGCCGTTGCTGTCTTCGCCGAAGACCTTGTGGTAGAAGCCAGCGCCGGCGTTAAAGCCTCCCTGATTGCTGGAGAAGTGAGCGACCGTACCCGAAACGTCATAGCATCCGTAATACGGATCGCATTCCTCAACGGGCTCGGTGAAGTTGGATACCTTGCGGTAGAAACCTCCGCCACCTGTCACATAGAGACCGGACTTACGATTGAACGGCAGATAGAACACCGGATCGACGGTAAGGGACCATGTATTGACATTGCCGCCGATCGACATGCCGCTCCCGCTGGTGCCCGACGCCGCGTTCAGCGCGTTGAGAAAATCGTTCCCCATCCCCTGTCGGAGGAACTGATACTCCAGCAATGCACCGAATTTCTTGGTGAAATTCCAGCCGCCACCGATGGTGACGCCGTAGCCAAAGGCCTCGTCCGGGCTCAGGTCTCCATTGTTCAGGCTGGTGGTCGAGAAGGTCGTGTCGTTGCCCACAGGAACAGAAAAACCAGCACCACCTTCAAAGGCTATGTGGCTGGTATGGCTTTCGTAGCTCGGATAGGAAGAGGAGCGCCGGCCGCCGCCATACTGGGGCGAGCCGCTGCCGCTGCCGTCGGAGGGATCGGCGTACGACGAGCCGCCGAGCAACGAGTCGGTGCTGAGATAAGCGTGATAGTCGATAGAGCTGGAGTAACTCTGACTGTCGGAGCTGCCGGCAGCCGTGGATGGAGTCTGGGCCGCCGCGCTGAGCGAAAATCCGATGGCAAAAGCAGAAGCAGCAATCAACACGCGCCGCAGCAGCGGGTAGTTACGATCACAGTTCGCAACCATATTCAGAACACCTCGAGGATTGGTGAAATTATCGCTGGAAAAAGCGGGTCGAAACCCGCTCATGCAATTATTTGGACACGAAAACCCGTCCTAAGTTTCACTTTAGGATGCAATTTCGCTCTTTTTGAGCGTGTGTTTCAGGCCCGGAGCCGCGTCAAAGGATGCCGGGCTTCGGAACAGGCCCGTTTTCCTTTTTCGTACGTCTAAGATTACCCCTGAATATCGAATTGTTCCGGAGGCAAGGCCGGATCGCGCTTCCACCCCAGCGAGCAACAGCGACTCGCCGGGGACCGCAGAGTGCAGGACCAAAGCCGGTTCAGCCCTGAATATCAAACTGCTCCGGTGGCAGAGCGGGATCCGATTTGACCAGGATGGTTTTCCCGATCATCTCCTCCAGTTCGTTCAGCCACTTTGCATTATTGGCCTTCAACACCTTGACGACTTCGGGGTGAACGCGCAGCAGGACATCGCCGCGCTCGAAGTGGCGCATCATTTTGCGCATCTCGATCCAAAGTTCGTTGGCCACGGTCGTGGGACTCTTGACCATACCCGTTCCTGTGCAGGTTGGGCACGGAACGCTCAGAGTGCGCTCCAGCGACTGCTTGACGCGCTTGCGGGTAATCGCAACGAGGCCAAAATCATTAAACTGCAGAACCTTCGACGGAGCGCGATCGGCCTTGAGAGCGTCTTCGAGCGCCTGGGTGACCTTCTGCCGGTTGCGGCGCTCGTCCATGTCGATGAAGTCGATGACGATGATGCCACCCAGATCGCGCAGACGAATCTGCCGGACGATTTCCGGGATGGCATCGAGGTTGGTCTTGAGGATGGTGTCCTCGAGGCGCGCCGTCCTGCCGACGTACTTGCCGGTGTTGATGTCGATGGCCACCAGGGCTTCGGTCTGGTTGATGACAATAGAGCCCCCGGACTTGAGCCAGACTTTCGACTTCAGAGCCCTGGTGATTTCGTCCTGAATGCCGAACTGCTCGAAGAGCGGGGTCTCCTTGGTGTAGAGCTTCACGCGCCGCACCAGCGAGGGCTGGAAGCGGTTCAGGAAGCGGACGATGCGCTCGTATTCCGACTCACTGTCGACCCAGATAGTGGCGAAGTTGTCGCTCACCTGGTCGCGCAGGATGCGCTCGATGAGGTTGAGGTCGTGGTAGATGAGCGCCGGAGCTTTGGCGTCGTCGGAGCGTTGTTTGACCTCGGTCCACAGATTGATGAGGAAGCGAATGTCGGCGCGCAGGTCGTCTTCACTGGCGTTCTCAGCCGCGGTGCGCACGATGAATCCGCCCGGCGCGCTTCCCTTCTCACTGATGAGTACTCGCTTCAGGCGCTGGCGCTCTTCGTCGGAGTCAATCTTGCGCGACACGCCCACGTGATTCACAGTGGGCATGAAAACCAGGAAGCGGCCAGGAAGCGCGATGTGGCTGGTGATGCGTGCGCCCTTGCGTGCAATTGGCTCCTTGGCGATCTGGACCAGGATTTCCTGGCCCTGCTTGAGCAGCTCGCTGATGATGGGCAGATTCGACGTCTGCATGCTGGGGCGGCGGCCACCGTGGCGGCGACCGGGCGGGCGGCCGCGTCCACCACGGCGGCCAAAGCGGCGATCTTCGCGGCGAGCCGGCGCCTGCGCGGCGGGCTCGGCGCCTGTTTCGTCTGAGGCTTCCTCGTTCTCCTCCGACTCCTCCTCTTCCGGTCCTTCGATCTCTTCTTCCTCGATTTCAGCAAAGCCGCTTTCTGCTTCGTCGGCGGCTTCGTCTTCCTCCGCCTCGGCAGGCGTCCCGTAACCGAGGCGCTTTTCGATGTGAACGTCGCGGACGGCATCGCCCAGCGTCGAAGCCTGCTCCAGCGTCTCCTCTTCCATCTCTTCGGTCAGGTGCTCGTCGGGCTGGCCGGAAATCGGCTCAAAGTCGTACTCGTCCTCGTCGATGGTTTCTTCTTCGAGAACACCCATGCCGGGCGCATAGCCAAAAAGCTGGCGAACCACTTCGCTTTCCGGTGAGAGTGCCTCGCTCTGCGCAGCGGCAGAGGCCGGCTCGGAAGCGGAAGCTTCGCTGGCTGTCTCTTCCGCGGCGTGGGCCGAGGAGGATGGAGGCACGATGATTTCGTCCTCGGCTTCAATTTCCTCTTCTTCGAGGATTTCGTTTTCCTCTTCGACCGACGCGAAGCGGAATTCGCTGCGTGGTGACTCCACGCGATGCGACGCGGAAGCTTCTTCCGGCTCGTATTCGTGGACTTCTTCAGTGGTTTCGAGGATCGTTTCCTGCGCAGTATCGGCGCTAGTGCCAGGAACCTGATCCTCTACCGACGACGTCTGGGCGATCGGCGGCGGAGCAGCATCCAGCGATTCAACCGGGGGCTCGTGCACTGCCGGAACATCGACTACGTTCCGCGCAGCAGAGGTCTCTTCGACCATGGGCTCGGCGACTGCGGACCGGGTCTCGGTGGGCTGGCCATTTCCGGAACTCGAGCCGGACCGCCGGTGGCGTCCAAGGCTCTCCCCCGGCAGTACCGCGCCGCCATCCCAGCCGGTGGGAACGTCAACCAGCGTGGAGGGCCGGGAGCCGCTGTTGGTTTGCCGTGGACCGCGACCGGGAGCCGCCGTTGCCGGCGTGCTCGGCTCCGAGCGCGACCCCCCGTACTTCGAGAGGGATTCTCCCGGGAGCACGACGGGAAGGTTCTGCGCGGGCACGCCACCCGGGGCTCCGCGCTCGGGCAGCGAAACCGACTCGGCGGAAGTGGCTTCCTCCACCATTTCCGGCGAATCAAGAGGGCGCTGCTCACTACGGGGTCCGCGACCGCGGAAGCGGCGGCCACGGCGCCCATGCCAGCGGCGGCTACCGGAGTCGCCACGCTCGCCCCTTGACTCATCACGCGGTTGGTTGCGCTCGCCCCGAGACTCATCACGCCCCTGGCTGCGGTCCGACCGGGGCGGGGAGGATTCCGCCGCAGATAATTCAGGGCCGGGTTCGGCTGTCGACCCGCCCGATTGCCGTGGCTCGCGGTTTTCGCGCGGCTCCCGGGGCTTGCGGCCATTGCCATTGCCTTCGCCGCGATCGAATTCGGCTGAATCTTCTTCCTGCTCCTCAAGGAAATCGGTGACGTAGAGGAACGCGTCGCGTTCGAGGCCCACGTCAACAAACGCCGACTGCATGCCGGGCAGAACCCGGGTCACACGGCCTTTGTAAATGGAGCCTGCTAAGGTGTATTCGTTTTCGCGCTCGTAGTAGATTTCCGCGAGCTGATCGTCTTCAAGAATCGCAAGCCGCGTCTCATGCGGCGTGCTGGATATGCAAATCTCTTTTGCCATTCCGCCTCAAAACTTACCAGGGCGGAACGAGCCGGATTACCGGAAAAGACCGGGACTGACGGACAAGCGGCCGGGACGATCTTTCGCGCGCTGTCCGGCGCTGTCTCGCCTCTGGGGAGGCGAGCAAACCGAGGAAAGCGTACGGAGGATTTTCATGGTTTCCGGAGGATTGTCCGCGCGCATAGAGTTTGTGACCGCTTCAGCCGACTCACGTGGCGGGGCCGTTGCCCGTCTTTGCGCGCTCATTCCTGATCCTGCCCGGCCCGTGTCGATCCACCTGGCCGGTTAGTAACTTCGTTCAAAACCTGTGCCCGCCCTGCGGGCCTTACCAACAAAACCTGTTGCCGTTCAGTTCACGAAGCGGCTCATGCGGACATTCATGACCATGCCCAAAGCCAGAAACGTGAACAGTACCGAGGATCCCCCGTAGCTCATGAGAGGCAGGGGAATGCCGGTAACCGGCATCAGCCCCAGGACCATTCCGACGTTGACGGCGATCTGAAAAATCAACACCGCCGCCACGCCCATCACCAGGAACGACCCTGGCATGTCCGCGGCTGTCTGAGCGTTTTGAATCAAACGCATCAGTATTAAGAAGTATATCAGCAGCACGAGGATCGCGCCCACGAAGCCATGCTCCTCGCTGAAAGCCGCAAAGATGAAATCGGTATAAGGAATGGGCAGGAAGTCGCCCTGGGTCTGCGTTCCGCGATTGGCGCCGCGCCCAAAAACCCCTCCGTCGCCGACGGCGATCTTGGATTGCAGAATCTGATACCCCGTTCCACGCGGGTCCGCGTCGGGGTTCATAAAGCTCGTGAGCCGCGCCTTCTGGTACGGCTTCAGCACCTTGCCGCTTTTCCAAACGCCACCAACCGCCAGCAGGATCACCAGCACCAGGATGCTGCCCTTTTTCCAGTCGATGCCACCAAGAAACAAACCCAGCAGAAGAACAGGAGTGTAGGTAAGGGCGGTCCCCAGATCGGGCTGCTTGAGCACCAGCAGCATGGGAAGGGCGACAAATCCGATCGCCTTGAAAATGTCTTTCCATGTAAGCCCGCGGCTGGCGAGGGTGGTAAAGTAGCGCGCCATCAGAACGATGAGCACGAGCTTGACCCACTCCGACGGTTGGAAGTGCGCGCCGCCCGGCAGGCGGATCCAGCGTTTGCCTCCATTCACACGCGTCCCCACCGCGAGCACCGCCACCAGCGAAACGAGACAGAAGCCGTAGATCCAATAGATCGCGGTCAGCAGCTTGTGGTAGTCGATGATCGACATGACGAACATCGCCACCAGGCCGCCAAGGATCCAGAGGATCTGCATTTTCTGGAAGCCGTGAAACTTGGTATGCAGTGTGGCCGAGTAGATTTCGAACACGCTGATGATGGAGAGCATCAGCACGAAGCCCAGCAGCGTCCAGTCGAAATCGCGGAGGGAGAGAAAACGGCGCATATCTTTGGTCAGTTACAAGTGCGAGCCAACAGCGAGCATCCGCTCCATGCAATGGCCCTGTGCGAGCGAACAGCGAGCGGCTGCTCCATGCAATGGTGGGCAGTGCAGGGCTCGAACCTGCGACCTCCTGCTTGTAAGGCAGGCGCTCTAACCAGCTCGAGCTAACCGCCCGGAAACGCGCGGCGGCCAAGTCCTGCCGCTATCAGTGGCGTCCAGACGATTCTATCAGCGTTGTAAGCCAGTGCCGGAGAAGCAGCTACTCGGGCTCGCCACCGCGGCGGTGGCGGATGAAGGCGTAAATTTCGTGGAGAATGAACTCGGTGCCCAAAAAAGCCGTTGCTCCGATGGTAAGAACGATCCAGACCGCGCCAATCCCAAATCTGATGTGATCCATGCTGCCTACCGACCTTCGTTTTCGTGTCTGATTGTGAACCCAGTGTAAAAGGCGCGCGGCACTCCACCCATACAACATCGGTTGGAGACGCCCGGACTCGGGGGGAATTTCGCACCCCGCCTGGCGGGAGTGGTTACTGTGGTGAGCCGGCTTGCGGTTGGCCGCCATTGCGCCGCCTGGCCTGCGCCAGCAGCGAGCGAACCTCCTCGTCACTGGTCTGGTCAAAGTTGCGATAGAACTCACCGACAGCATGAAAAGGCTCCGGGGTCTGCAGGCAAACCAGCTGATCGACCTCGCGACGCAGATCTTCACAGGTGCCGCTCGCCGCAACCGGAACTGCCACAACCAGGCGGGCCGCGAGCTGCCGCAGCGCGCGTGCCGCGACTTTCATGCTGGCTCCGGTAGCCAATCCGTCATCCACCAGGATGAGCATGCGGCCATCGAGCCCTGGCCTTGGATGGCCTTCACGGTAGACTGCCTCGCGCCGCTCGATCTCCTGCTGCTCGCGCGCGACAACCTGGTCGATGGTTTCCTGGGCAATGCGGAAAGCGCCGACCACCTCGCTCTGGATCACCACGAGCCCTCCGCTGGCCACCGCGCCCATCGCCAGCTCCTCCTCGCCAGGAACCCCGAGCTTGCGTACGACGAAAACATCCAGCGGCAGGTCAAGCCCAATAGCGACCTCGAAGGCTACAGGAACCCCGCCCCTGGGCAGACCCAGCACAAGGGCATCTTCGATACCAGCTTCCTGGCCGAGCTCGCCGCGAAGGACCTGCGCCAATGCGCGGCCCGCCTGCTGGCGATCCTGAAAGATAATGACCACGCGCCGCCTTCCGGGGATGATTCTTCGCCTGCCGAGTGCAATTCGCAATATCTTTCGCGAACTTTTCGAGCGCGCGCACGTAATCTGAAAAGGCCCCGGTGTGGACTCTGACGGTACGGACTGCATACATAGGATGAGCCAGCTCGCAACACCTGACGCGACCCCGACGGACGCTCGCCAGAGTTTTCGCCGTTTTGTCTGGGTCTGCGTACTGATGGCCGCCGTCAAGCTGGCCATCCAGATCGTGGGCAATATCCTCGCGCAACGCGCCGGATACGGCATCTTCCGCGACGAGATGTATTACCTCATCTGCGGGCGACACCTCGCTTTCGGTTATGTGGATCAGGCGCCGATGGTGGCGCTCGAGGCGCGGCTCACCGACATCCTTTTCAGCTACCAGCATATGTGGTCGCTGCGGCTGATCCCCGGCATCGCCGGCGCGGTGAAAGTTTTTTTGACCGGCGCGCTGGTGTGGGCTATGGGTGGCGGCCGCAAAGCTGCCGCGCTGGCCATGCTGGGCGTCACTGTCGCCGGCGTTTTTCTCGGCCTCGACAGTTATCTCTCCATGAATTCCCTCGAGCCGATCTTCTGGATACCCTGCGCCCTGGCTCTCGTTCGCATCGTGCAGGCCGAGAATCTGCCCAATCCCGAAGCTGTAACAAGAAACTGGTGGCTGGTGCTGGGCGTGAGCGCCGGCCTCGGTCTCGAAAATAAAGTCAGCGAGGTTTTCTTCCTCGTTGCGATCCTGGTCGCGCTGCTGCTCACTCCCCAGCGCCGCATCCTCGCCAGCCGCTGGTTCGTGGCCGCCGTCTGCATCATGGTGGCGCTGGCCATGCCCAATCTGTTCTGGCAGATGCACTACCACTTCCCCACGCTCGAATGGCTGCGCGACGTCGCCCACAGCAATAAGGATGTGAAACTGTCACCGTTACAGTTTCTCTTCGAGCAGGTGATGACGCTGACGCCGTGGACCGTCTTTTTGTGGTTCAGCGGCCTGGTGTGGCTGCTGGTTGCAAAACCCGCCCGGCCCTTCCGGTTCCTGGCAGTGGCGTACCTCATCGTCCTCGTCATCATGATGGCTCTGCATGCCAAGGACTACTACCTGGCACCGATTTACCCGGTCCTTTTTGCAGCGGGCGGCATATGCTATCTGCCGGCTGGGACCGGGAGCCGGCTGCGCCTGGCGCGGGCGGGCTTCTACGCGCTGGTGCTGATTGTGGGTTTCTTCCTGACTTTTCCTTTCTCCGTGCCCGTTCTGAGCCCGCAGAAGTTCGTCTCCTGGGCGAAGGTGATGCATTACAAACCGGCAGACTCCGAGACGCACGACCCCACCCTCCTGCCGCAGTTCTATGCCGACCGCTTCGGCTGGCACGAGATGGTCGAGAAGGTCGCGCGCATCTACAATTCACTGCCTCCGCAGGAGCGTGCCGTCACCGGAATCTACACGGGCAATTACGGCGAGGCCAGCGCGATCAACCTCTTCGGCCCAAAGTATGGACTGCCGGTCGCCATCAGCGGCCATCAAACCTACTGGCTCTGGGGACCGCGCGGCTATACCGGCCAGGAAATGATCATCATCAACGGCGCGAAGCTCGAAGACATGAAGCCGTACTACGCGTCGTGCACGGTCGAGGACAGGAACGACAATCCCCTTTCCATGCCCTGGGAGAAGAACCTCATCTTTCTTTGCCGTGGCAGAAACGCCACCTATGAGGCAGACTGGAAGGACCTCAAGCACTACTACTGAGGGGGAGGTCCTTCGCTCCTGGCCCCGTTCGAGAACTCGTCCGCCTCCGACCGGCCTGGCCGCAGTCAGGCGCCTGACCTGCCGCGAGTCCTCAATACCTCGCACGCCACCGCCATCGTCGTCGGCACCATCATCGGCAGCGGGATCTTCCTTGTACCCCAGGAAATGATGCGAGCCACGGGCTCCTCGGGCCTCGTGTATCTGGCATGGATCGCGGGCGGTCTGCTCTCTTTGTTTGGCGCGATGACCTATGCCGAGCTGAGCACGCTGCTGCCCTATGCCGGCGGCGAGTATGTCTATATCCGCGGAGCCTATGGCGACCTGCTCGCCTTTCTGTACATGTGGACGTGGTTCGCCGTGGCCAAGCCCGCATCCATCGCCAGCGTCACCACCGGCCTCGCCCGCACCCTGGCGATTCTCCCATCGCTCCGCTGGCTCGATGGAACAGCGTTTCATCTTCCCTTCGCGGTGGCGTGGTCGCAGATCTTCGCCATCGCCGCCACCTGGCTCATTACCGGACTGAATTATCTCGGTATTCGCAAGGCCGGCGACTTCCAGCTGATCTTCACCTGGCTGAAGGGTGCGCTCATCGTCGCCATTGCCGTCATCTGCTTCGCATCGATGCGCGGCCACTGGAGCAACTTCGGGACGTCGTTCCTGGGAGCGCATGGCGGCTTTGGCGGATTCATGATCGCGCTCATCGCCGCATTGTGGGCGTACGACGGCTGGAATGACCTGACCATGGTAGCCGGCGAGGTGCGCCACCCAGAGCGCAGCCTGCCCATTGCGCTCATTGCCGGCCTCGGGATCGTCGGCGTGCTCTACATGGCGACGAACGGGGCCATCCAGTACATCCTTCCCGCTTCGCAGATCGCCGCTTCGCCCCGCCCTGCAGTCACGGCTCTGGCCGCCATCACTGGACCCTGGGGCGCGGGATTCGTCTCCATCGCCATGGCGGTCAGCATATTTGTAACCTTAAACGGCACAATTATGTCCGGAGCAAGGGTTCCCTTCGCCGCCGCCCGCGATGGACTGTTTTTCCGCGGCATGGCCCACATCCATCCACGCTTCCAGAGCCCCTCGACGTCGCTCATCGTCCAGGCGCTCCTCACTACCGGCCTTCTGCTCGCAGTCGGGCGCTTCCAGCAGCTTTTCGAACTGGCAATTTTCGCCGAGTGGCTCTTTTACATGATCACCGCGACTACGATCTTCTTCTACCGCCGCCGTGAAACCGGCCAGAAGATCTACCACGTCTGGGGCTATCCCGTGATTCCCGCGCTGTTCGTGGCCGCAGCCGCAGTGCTGCTGGTGTATTCCTACGCAGAAAACCTGAAGAATTCCCTGATCGGGACCGCCGTCATCCTGCTAGGGGTTCCACTTTATGCGGCGTTTCGGAAGAGGCCGGCCACCGCGCGATAAGACGCAGCGGGTGATGCGGGCGTGGACCGCGCTAGCTGAACAGAAACTCCTTCGTGCGCAGATCCTTGATCGTGTCGCGCAGCTTCGCAGCCTTCTCAAACTCGAACCGCTTCGCGGCTTCGCGCATGTCGGCTTCGAGCTTCGTGATGTAGTTGTCGAGCTCTTCCTGGTTTTGGAACTCCGGCATCGTCTCGACTTCTTCAGCCAGATCGGCATACTCGGCCTGCAGAATCTTTGCCAGCGACATATCGATGTGACTCAGGATGGATTGCGGCGTGATGCCGTGCTCTTCGTTATACGCACGCTGCACCTCGCGGCGACGGTCGGTTTCACCGATCGCCTGTTTCATGGAATCTGTCATCCTGTCGGCGTAAAGGATCGCTCGTCCTTCGACATGCCGCGCCGCGCGGCCAATGGTCTGGATCAGCGAGCCTGACGACCGGAGAAAACCTTCCTTATCCGCATCGAGAATCGCAACCAGCGAAACTTCCGGCAGGTCGAGGCCTTCGCGCAGCAGGTTGATGCCGATCAGAACGTCGTATTCGCCTCGGCGCAGATCGCGCAGCAGCTTCACGCGCTCCAGGGTCTCAATCTCGGAGTGCATGTAGCGGCAGCGCACGCCCACTTCGGAGTAGTAGCCGGCCAGGTCTTCAGCCATCCGTTTGGTCAGCGTCGTCACCAGCACGCGTTCGCTTTTCTTTGCACGATCGCGAATCTCATGCAACAGGTCGTCAATCTGGCCGCGGACCGGGCGGATCTCGACTTCCGGATCGACCAGGCCCGTCGGGCGAATAATCTGCTCCACGACCACTCCAGCCGATTTGGTCAGTTCATAAGGACCAGGCGTTGCCGAGACGTAGACAATCTGGTTCGTCCGCGACTCGAATTCCTCAAACTTCAGTGGACGATTGTCCATCGCTGAAGGCAGACGGAAACCGTAATCCACCAGGTTCTGCTTGCGCGAGCGGTCGCCATGCCACATGCCATGCAGCTGGGGAACGGTGACGTGCGACTCGTCAATAAACAGCAGGAAGTCGCGAGGGAAATAGTCGAGCAGGGTGGGCGGGGGCTCGCCGGGCAGGCGTCCGGAGAAATGACGCGAATAATTCTCAATGCCGTGGCAGTAGCCGACCGACTTGATCATCTCCAGATCGAAACGCGTGCGCTGGTGAACGCGCTGGGACTCCACCATGCGTCCCTGCGTCTCGAGTTCTTTTTCCCACCACGCCAGTTCTTCGAGAATCGTTTCAATCGCGGTTTTCCTGCGCTCGGGCTGAACGACGTAATGGCTCTTGGGATAAATAGGCAACCGCGCATACTTTTGCTTCACGGTGCCGAACAGAGGATCGATCTGCGAGAGCGAGTCGATTTCGTCGCCGAACAGCTCAATGCGGTAGGCGTTTTCGTCGTAGGTGGGAAAGACTTCAATCACGTCTCCGCGAACGCGGAACGTTCCGCGCCTGAAATCGGCGTCGTTACGCTCGTAGAGGATTTCTACCAGGCGGCGCGTGATGTCGTCGCGACGCAGCCGCTGACCTTTTTCCAGAAGCAGGAGCATGCCGTAATACGCTTCCGGCGAGCCGAGGCCGTAGATGCATGATACGGACGCAACGATGATGGCATCGCGGCGTTCGAAGAGCGAACGCGTCGCCGAGAGTCGCAGCTTATCCAGCTCCTCGTTGATGGTGGCTTCTTTTTCGATGTAGAGATCGCCAGCCGGAATGTAGGCTTCCGGCTGGTAATAGTCGTAATAGGAGACGAAATATTCGACCGCGTTCTGCGGGAAGAACTGTTTGAACTCGTGAAACAGCTGCGCGGCCAGCGTCTTGTTGTGAGCCAGCACCAGCGCCGGGCGGTTCAGCCGCTCGATGATCTTCGCCATCGTGAAGGTTTTGCCGGAGCCGGTTACGCCAAGCAGAACCTGGTGTTTCTCGCCTGCATCAATGCCCGTAGTAAGTTCTTCGATGGCGCGGCCCTGATCGCCGCGCGGTTTGTAATCGGAAACGAGCTGAAAGTCCACAGGTCGATTGTAGGAGATCGCCTGTGGAAGCCGGGCAAAGCTCCGGCCTTATCGTCTGAGGCTTCCTCCAATCCAGAGGAAGACCGGCCACACGATGAGCCAGACGATGGAATACCAGTGGGGCCACGTACCCCACATGCGCCAGGTGAAGAACAGCCCCAGGATCTCGCCGATCAGAAAAAGCACGAACAGATGAGCGCCCGGCCTCGACGGTGCAATCAGCGCGCACAACCACCCGCCAAACAGCGTAGCCACTGCAAAAATGGCCGTGCTGATCCAGAGAAGAAACGCCGGGGGCACCGTGCCGGCTGCATATTGCGCGGGGAAGAAATGGTGCAGGATCGGATCGCTCAAAAACACGATGCCGTAAACCAGGATGTAACTGACAACGACCGACGCGACAGAGCGAAGCAGCTTCATTGGCGCCTCCGGATGGCGAAACAGATTGTCCTGGGGAGACAAGCAGGATACCGCGGCGCGCAGTCTTTGAGCAGAAAAAAAGCGCCCGCAATCCAATGGGACGACGGGCGCCTGCCTACCAGGTCTTTGTCAATTCGGAGGACGGTTCATTGCCGTCCCGCGTGGTTAGCATCGAGATCAGTAGCCCGGGTGCGCGTGATGCTCGTAGTACATGTGGTAGCCGCGCCGGAAACCCTCACGAAAATCCGAGCGCTGATCGCGCGGGAGGTCCGGATGGCGGAAATTATCGTGGCGATCAGGATCGGGCGGACGCCCAGCTTCCACATCGTGGCGCGCGGCTTCAATTCCGTCGTGGAAACCGCTGTGCCACGCCCGTGACCAGTTGCCCTGTGGTTCGTCCGGCGACCACGCACCTGGAGGCGGTCCCTCTTGTGCATGTACAGCGAGCGCCGTTCCGCCTGACAAGGCCAGGCCCAAAACCAAAGCCATTGCGGTCTTTGTTTTTCTCATGGTTGCTCCTTCTTCCATCGTGGGATTCGCAATCTTCCCGCTTGGTATGTGGGATGCGCGCGGGTCTGGACGCGGAGGGAAAGTTCGCACAATGAAATTTGCCCTAGCTCGGGCAACCCGACAACGGCCACTCGAAGCAACACGCTGACATTCAATCGTGAAATCGGATCAGCGAGGTGCGGCGCTCAATGGAAGCGGCGTCTTCCTTGCCTCAGCCGTAAGCGCCTCGGCCCACTCCGATGCCGAATCCACAAGGCAATCCGACGGAATCGACTCGACGGTGTGCGATGACAAGCCGAATCGGCAGCCAAGCACCCATGTACCAGCTCGGCGCGCAGTCAGAATATCCACGTTGGAGTCGCCGATCATCAGCGTCTCGCCGGGAGAAACCTCTGCCTCACGAATCACCGTGTTCAGTCCTTCCGGATCGGGTTTCTTGCTGGCGAAGCTGTTTCCGCCGTAGATGCGAAACATGTAAGGGCTGAGGCCGAGCGCATCGCAGATGGCCACTGATGGGATGACGGGCTTATTGGTCAGCACGGCCATTTTGCGCGGTGTGCCGTCTGGCGCCGTCCGCATGGCCTCTAGCGACTCAAAACACCAGGATAGACGTAGGTGTAGTCGAGCTTGTGCTCGCGATAATGGGCCAGAAAATGCTGCAACGCGCTCTCTACCAGCGCCTCGCCTCTCGGCAGTGCTCTCTGGATCGCCCAGCGCTCGGCGAACCAGCATGCCCGCGCCGTCACCGATATAGGTCGCGATGATCTCCTCGGGCAGCGGCTCGCGGCCGAACTCCGTCAGCATGGCGTTGATGGAATTGGTGAGGTCGCGGCGCGAATCGATCAGCGTTCCGTCCAGGTCGAAAACAATCAGGCGGATTTTCGCGGCTGGAATGGGGCTGAGCAGATGGAGCATGGCTCCAGTTTAACGGTGCGTCGCTACCGTCCTGAGTGCACTGCGATATGCTCTCAAAATGCCGAAATTCTCAGGATTCGCGTTCCTGGCCGCGGTCTGCCTCTGTTCGTTTTCGTATCGTCCCGCCGTGAGTGAGGACCACTTCCCTTCCAATGAAGACATGCGCCATGTGCGCTCAATGGCGCAACCGAAGGTCTCGCCGGATGGGCAACAAGTGCTGATCCAGATCAGCGATGCCACGGCTGACGGGGCAAAAGTCATCTGTGGCTGGTGGATGTCAAGACGAATATGTCGCGGCAACTTACATTTTCGGCGAGCCGCGGACAAGCGCGGAGAATCCGCAGGCCAGTGGATGCCGGATGGAGCGAGCATTCTATTCCTCGCGCATCGTGGCGAGCATACCCAGTTGTATCCGGCTGCCGATGAATGGCGGCGAAGCGCATCCTTTCGAGGTGAAGATCGTGCCGCCGGTCGATGAGTCGACGGCGGCGGACGCGATTCCTCCCGCAAAAAATCCGGCCGCTGGCGCTGAACCGGCAAAACCCGAGCCAGTGGAAGCAGATGTCGAGCGATATTTCATCGCGCCCGATGGGAAGCACATTGCGATTCTGGTCCACGATCCGGAAACACCGGGCGAGAAGAAGGAGCATGACGATAAAGCCGATGCGGTGTGGGTAAATCACAATTCGCACGGTTCGCGGTTGTACCTGGTGGACCCGGCAGATGGAAAGATCACGCCGACTGCTGTGCCGCCCGATGTCCAGCATGTCTCCTGGACTCAACAGAGCGATCGGCTGATTGCCATTTGCGAAGGAATGAATGGCGCGGGCGATCTGGCGCCTGCCGGTTCAGCGTGGGTTGTGACGGTTGCCGATCCCGCGCATCCTGCGCAGGTCAAATCGGCGCCCGTCAACCATCGGAGCATCGGCATGGTCCTACGATGGCAGCAGCATTTACTTCCTGGCACAAAGCCATGCAGATGCGCCTCCGGGTTACGAAGACCTCTACGAGATGACTGTCGCCGATGGCTCGATCCGAAATCTCAGCGCTGGGTTCAGCGGCAGCCTGGGCCATGACGAGCCTATCGCGGAGGAGAAGAGCATCCTGGAGTCCGCGGAAATCGGCATGCAGTCGACGCTGCTGCGTTTCACCGGCGATCGCAGCGAACCTCTGCATTTTGACACAGCGACAGTCTCGCAATTCAACACGAATGCAAAGCACTCCGCATGGGTTTGGCTGGGATCGTCGAGCGATAAGCCGCCCGCGCTCTTCTATGCCGGGAAACTCGGCGATGCGCCGAAGACTCTGGACACGCCGAACCTGTTGCCTGGGGAGTGGACTGAAGTGGCATTCGCAGCCCCTTATCCTGGAAGAGCGATGCTTTCACGATCGAAGGCGTGCTGTATCTGCCTCCGCAGGCTGCGCAACAGGGCAAAGTTCCGCTGATTGTCGATGTCCACGGCGGACCAACCGGCGCGTTTGAAGACAACTGGAATGCGCTAACCGAATTCCTGCTGGGCCAGGGATGGGCGATATTAAGGACCAATCCACGAGGCAGCACCGGCTACGGCGCGGCGTTTGCCGCGGCCAACAAAGACGACCTGGGCGGCGGCGACTATCGCGACATCATGGCCGGCGTCGATGTGGTCCTGGCGAAGTATCCCATCGACGCTAGCAAGCTCGCGCTGATGGGCTACAGCTACGGCGGCGAGATGGCGGGATTTGTTGAGGGCCGCACGGATCGCTTCAAGGCCATCATCAGCGGCGCGCCGGTCATCGATCAGGAAAGCGAGTACGGCACCGAATCGGGTTCGTATTACGACCGCTGGTTCTACGGGGGCTATCCGTGGGAGCACGCGGAGAGCGCTTGGCGGCAGAGCCCGCTGTCGACAGCCGCGCATGCTAAAACGCCCTTCCTGCTGCTGCAGGGTGAAAGCGACAAGACCGATCCCCTGGGTCAGAGCCAGGAAATGTATCGGGCACTGCGACAAATGGGCGTTCCGGTGGAAATGGTCCAGTATCCGCGCGAGGACCACGGCCCGCTCGCTGGAGGGATTTTTGGGACACCAAGTCCTGAGCCCTGGCATGGTTTTGACGGACGCCAGCGCATCGTGACTTTCGTTAAGAAGGCCTTCGGGGATTAGCCGCGAATCGAACGACAAGACGACTTCAGATTCGCGTTTTCTTCCAGCGTCCCTGGCGGAAGAGGATCAGGCTGGCCGCGGCGATGGAGCACTCCGCGATCACCACGGAGAGGAACGCTCCTTCCGCGCGCAGTTCCATGCCGATGGCCAGCCACCAGGCAAGAGGCAGTTCGAGAACCCAGAAGCCGAATAGGTTTACAAAGGTTGGCGTGAGCGTGTCACCAGCACCGTTGAAGGCCTGGAGCAGCACCATCACCCACGCGTACGCGATGTTTCCGCAGGCAAAGGTGCGCAGCGCCCGCGCTCCAATGGCGACCACTGCCGGATCGTCGACGAAGAGCGCAACAACCGGCCGCGCGTAAATCACGAAAACGACACCAAGCGCGCCGAGAAACACCATGTTGTAGAACCCCGTGCGCCACACCGCCTGCTCGGCGCGCCGCGGATCGTGCGCGCCCGAGGCTCTGGCCAACGAGCGTGGCGGCTGCATTGCTCAAGCCCCACGCCGGCAGCAGAAAGAACATCACCACGCGAATCGCGACCGTGTAACCGGCAACCGCGGCGCCTCCGAACAACGAAACGATGCGCACCAGGCCGATCCAGCTGGCGTTGGCGATGGCAAACTGCAGAATGCCGGCGAGATGAGACGCGCAACAACCGCCACAGCACGGGCACATTCAGATACAATATGCCGTCGAGGACATGGATTCGTTCAGTTCCGCGCAGCAGCCAGTAAAACTGAACCAGCACTCCGATGCTTCGGCCCGTAAAGGTCGCCAGAGCTGCACCGGTTACGCCGAGATGCGGGAAGGGGCCGAGGCCAAAAATGAATAACGGGTCGAGGATGAAGTTGATGATGTTCGACACCCACAGTAACCGCATAGCGATGGCCGCGTCGCCTGCCCCACGAAAGATGGCGTTGTTGAGAAACAGCATGATGATGGCGCCGCAACCGCCCAGCGCAATGCGCGTGTAGCCCGAACCGATGGCGACGATCGCCGGCGAAGCGCCCATCAGACTGAGCAGTCGTGGAGCCTCGATCCCGGCGGGAATTCCCAGCGCCAGAGAAATCAGGAGCCCCAGCACGATCGCCTGAACCGCAGAAATCGCTGCGTCTTCCGGGTCCTTTTCGCCGATGCGGCGCGCGACCATCGCCGTTGTCGACATCGAGACGCCGATGCCGATGGCGAACACCAGTGCGAGGATCGACTCCGTCAGTCCAACTGTTGCGACCGCATTCGCGCCCAAACGGCCTACCCAAAAGGTGTCGACGACAGCAAACAACGATTCCAGCACCATCTCCAGGACCATGGGAATCGCCAGCAGCAGGATCGACCGGTTCAGGCTGCCGGTGGTGAAATCCTGATGCGAACCGCGCAGGGCCTCGAGGACCGAAGACCAGAAGCTGCGCTCGGGCTCGGATTGGACGGGCATATCCATGGGTCAGAGAAGTGTACCCGAACAAGCGATGTGGAGTTTCTGATGCACTGAGTTCCGACGGCAAAGCCGGAGCAGGCCTCAGATCAGAAGGCTCTGCGCCGCCTCCTCCATCGGCGGCTGAGCGAAATGCAGATCCGGCAAATCCTCAACGGCACGGCGCAGCGACTGTTCCCAGCGCGCGTGGATGGTCTGCAGCTCTGGATCGCCGTGGTTGAATTTGCGATAGCAGTCGAGGATGAGACTGTTGCGGCGGTAAAGCATCAGCTCGATGGGCGGACCGATCGCTCCATTGGAGCGCATCGTCGCATCGAACGACAGCAGAGCATATTTGGCTGCGACCATGAGGCTCGTCGAGCCGAAAACGACGCCGCGATCGAGCAGCGGCCGTCCGTATTTGTATTCGCCGAGTTGAAGAAATGGCGACTCCTCCGTTGCCCAAATCGGATTGCCCTGCGGATAGATCATGTACGATGCCGGCTCTTCGCCGCGCACCTGGCCGCCCAGGAAGAGATGCACATTGAAGGAGTAGTTGTCGCGCTCCAGTGCCGCACGATCCATCTCCGCCACATGGCGGACGCAATCGCCCAGTTCGCGCGCAGCGTCATACATGCTGTCTACCTGCGCCAGGCCTTCGCCGGCGCCGAAGCGGGCCTTCGCCAGATTAATGACCGACTGGCTCAGCGAGAGGCTGCCGCTGTTAAGCACCACGAAAGCCCGCTCACCGGGCTGGGTGAAAGTGTGCATCTTGCTCGCGATATTCAGGTCGTCGAACCCCGCATTGGTGCGCGAATCCGATGCCATTACCAAGCCTTCCTGTGTCATGATGCCCAGACAATAGGTCATTCCGCCGTCCCGCTCCTCCTTCAGTTGCCCTTAGTCCGTTAGGACATTGTGACAGCTTTCCGATACGATTCAAAGACATTCGACCAACGCTGGAATCACGTTCTACATCTCCTTTCGCAGCGGTCATTCTTAGAGCACCGAAACACCGTGAGGGCCGATGCTCCTACGCCTGGGCTATGACCTGCAGTTCGAAATTCCGGAACCGGTTGCGTGCGTAGCTCAGCTCCGCGTCCATCCGTCGCGCGCGGCGGGTCTGAGCGAGCCCGACCGTGTGGCGTTGAGCCTGAGATTCCTGTCGAGGAATACACCGATTCGTTTGGCAATCTGTGCACGCGCTTTCTGGCGCCGGCCGGAATGTTGCATCTGAAGAACGATTTTGTATTTGTGGACTCCGGACAGCCGGATCCCACCCGTCCCGGCGCGCCGGCTCACCCCATCGCCGAGCTGCCCCATGAGGTGCTGCGCTTTTTGCTTCCCAGCCGCTACTGCGAGGTCGACAGCCTGGCCCCAGCCGCTTTCGACCTCTTCGGAAACACAACGCCGGGATGGGAGCGCGTTCAGGCGATTTGCAATTACGTCAATGCGAAAGTCGTCTTCGGCTACCCCTTCGCTCGCCCTACGAAGACTGCCCTCGATGTTTTCACCGAGCGCCAGGGGGTCTGCCGCGACTTCCAGCATCTGGCGATCACGTTTTGCCGGGCCCTCGGGATTCCGGCCCGTTACGCAGCCGGTTACCTTGGCGACATCTGCATTCCACCCGCCCCGGTCCCGATGGACTTCAGCGCATGGTTCGAGGTGTATTTGGAGAATCGCTGGTGGGCCTTCGACGCTCGTCATAATGTGCCGCGGGTCGGACGGATCCTGATGGCCACGGGCCGTGATGCCGCCGATGTCGCGTTCTTTACCTCCTTCGGCGCGGCCCACCTGAAGAAATTCGTGGTGATTTCGGACGAAGTAACGGACCAGCAGGCCACCAAACCTCTACCCAGAGGCCTGTAGCTCCCCACCCCACCCCCTCCCCCCTTGGGTGTGTGGCAAGTGATTCATTTCACAGGGGCCTTTTAGTACCGTAAGCCGGGTATTACCCTTCGAGAACACAGAACGCAGGACCCAGAGTGCTGCGGGGATTCGTTGGCGATGTCAAACAGCGGATGATACCAGCCCTCGCGGGAAACAAAAAAGCTCTGTTCGCGACTGCGGACAGAGCTTCCCTTGTTCTTAGGGTAGAAATTTTGAGAAGTAAGGGCAAGGAAAATCGGCGGAGAGCACGGTACGGAAGTCATGGCGGGGGCCAGGGAGACAGACCGGCGGCCAGTGCGCCTAAAGACAAAAGGCAACCACGGATCCATCGGCTTCGCTACGCGAATCCTCAGGATGACAAGCCTGGGTAGGCCGAGCTTCATTCGGCAAAACGGGCCAGGGTTTTCGGTGACGCTGCGTACGAGCGTATACTTGCCGCTCCCTCAAAGGCTCACTCTGAAGCTTCTCGAAAGGGGGGCATTTCTATGCCCAGTTATCTTGTGCAGGTTGCGTATACCAGCGAAGCGGTTGCTGCTTTGATCGCAAAACCCCAGGACCGCGAAGCGGTCATTGCCAAAGTGGTAGAGAAACTTGGCGGCAAGCCCGGAAAGCTCTACCTCTCGTTTGGGGATTACGACGTCGTGGGCATTTATGAGATGCCCGACAATGTGAGCGCCGCCGCGTTTGCGCTGGCGATTGCTTCCGGCGGCGCCTGCAAAAGTGTGAAGACCACTCCGCTGATGAGCACGGAAGAAGGAATTGCCGCGCTGAAGAAGGCTGGTGGCTCAGGCTACAAGCCGGTGACGAAGAAATAGAGGTTTCAGGTTTCAGGTTTCAGGTTTCAGGTTTCAGGTTTCAGGTTTCAGGTTTCAGGTTTCAGGTTTCAGGTTTCAGGTTGCAGGTTGCAGGTTGCAGGTTACGGGTTACAGGTGAGGCGCGAGGGCCCGCCGGGTCGATGGCGCGCGTGAGATTCTGTCGCCGCTGGCGCGACGATTCCCCTCGCGTCGAGTTCGTTTGCCGGTTTGTAGTGCGCGGCTCGGGGGGTCCTTCGACTCCGCGCCGGGAGGCCGCGATTACCGCTGGAGGTCCTTGGCGGCGCTCCGCTCAGGATGACAGTTGTGGAATTAGTGCTTGCCTGCGCCGGTCGAGTCGAGTTTGGCTTCGGCTTCGCGGATGACTTCGTTGGCGTGCGCGTATTTTTCGGGGTCTTCGCCAGCTTCGTTCCACAGCTTCTCGCCGCGCTGCAGCTCCTGCTGGACCGCGCCGGTGTCGATTTCTTCCGGCTTCTCAGCTTCCTCAGCCAGGATGGTCACGCGATCGGGCAGGACCTCGACGAATCCGCGAGCAACGACGTATCGCTGGTCGCCGCCTTCGCCGCCATGCAGGCGGACTTCACCAGTTCCGATCTCAGAGAGCAGCGGAGCGTGGCCGTAGAGGACCTCGAAGTAGCCGCTTTTGCCAGGCACCTCGACGGCATCTGCTGCCTGATCGACGAGGATGCGATCGGGCGTGACAAGCCGGACTTTGAGTTGGTCGGGCATTTTATTTTCGCCTATCTGTTCCTCAGGGGCTAAAGCCCCTTTTCTTCAATCGCCCAAACGGCACGGCTGAAGCCGTGCCCTGACACAAAGCAACAAACACTAAGCAAAAAACGCGAAGCAAAAAGCAACAAGCACTAGCGCAACAAGCGCACCTCTATTTTGCTGCCGCCGTTAGTTTCTCGGCTTCTTCCAGCACCTCTTCGATGGTTCCGCGCATGTAAAAGGCCTGCTCGGGCACGTCGTCGTGCTTGCCCTCGATCACTTCCTTAAAGCTGCGGACCGTGTCGGCGATTTTGCAGTACTTGCCGGGAATGCCGGTGAACTGTTCGGCCACGTGGAACGGCTGCGAAAGGAACTTCTGCACCTTGCGGGCGCGGGCCACAGTGATCTTGTCCTCTTCGGAAAGCTCGTCGATGCCAAGGATCGCGATGATGTCCTGCAGATCTTTGTAGCGCTGCAGAATGCGCTTGACGCCCTGGGCAACGTCGTAGTGTTCCTGCCCGACAACGCGCTCGGTGAGAATGCGCGAGGTGGAAGCGAGCGGATCGACGGCGGGATAAATGCCGAGTTCCGACAGCGGACGCGAAAGCACGGTGGTGGCGTCGAGGTGAGCGAATGTCGTTGCCGGCGCCGGATCGGTCAGGTCGTCGGCGGGCACGTAAACGGCCTGGACTGAGGTGACCGATCCGCGCTTGGTGGAGGTGATGCGCTCCTGCAACTCGCCCATTTCTGTGGCCAGGTTCGGCTGATAGCCGACGGCGGAGGGCATGCGGCCGAGCAGCGTCGAAACTTCGGAACCGGCCTGGGTGAAGCGGAAAATGTTGTCGATGAAGAGCAGGGTGTCGGCACCTTCTTCGTCGCGGAAATACTCGGCGACAGTGAGGCCGGTGAGGGCCACACGCAGGCGCGCGCCGGGCGGCTCGGTCATCTGGCCGTAGATGAGCGCGGCCTTGGACTTGGGCAGATCCTTGAGATTGATGACGCCGGACTCCTGCATTTCGAGCCAGAGGTCGTTGCCCTCGCGGGTGCGCTCGCCGACGCCGGCGAAGACCGAGAAGCCGCCGTGCTGGCTGGCGACGTTGTTGATGAGTTCCTGGATGATGACCGTTTTGCCGACGCCGGCGCCGCCGAAGAGGCCGATCTTGCCGCCCTTCAGGAACGGCTGGATCAGGTCGATGACCTTGATGCCGGTTTCGAACATCTCCTCATGGGTGGACTGCTCGTCGAACGCGGGAGCGGGATGGTGGATGGGCTTGCGCTCCTTCGCGTTGACCGGACCCAGATCGTCGACGGGCTCGCCGATGACATTGAGCACGCGACCCAGGGTGGCGCGACCGACGGGAACGGTGATGGGCCCGCCCTGGTCGATGGCCTTCATGCCGCGCACCATGCCTTCGGTCGCTTCCATGGCGACGCAGCGCACGCGGCCCTCGCCCAGGTGCTGCTCGACCTCGAGAATCACGTTGATAGGATTGGGGACTGTGAATCCGTCGCTTACGACACGCAGCGCCTGATAGATGGGCGGCATGGTCGCCTCTTCGAATTGCACGTCGACCGCCGGACCCGAAACCTGAACTACTCTGCCGATGTTTTCTGCCATATTTCTCCGATTGCCTGAAGCAGATTTCTCAGTGACTAAAGCCCGATGTTTTTAACCTGCCTGTTCGGCACGGCTCAAGCCGTGCCCTGATACAAAAGCCCGGGGCTAAAGCCCCATTTCCCGCCAAGCCCTCGTCTCGCCGGGTTAAGACCCGGCGCTTGTACCGTAGCGCCGCTTACGCGGCGCCTGAGAACTGTAACTCGGTACAAAAGCCAGCTTGCTGCGAACTTCAAATCTGCGGCGAACCTCAAGCTCTGCTGCGAACCTCAAATCTGCTGCGAAACGGATTGCGAATTCAACACGGTCTTCTCTAAATTGCGGCTGCGCCGCTCACAATTTCAATAATTTCTTTGGTGATCGCCGCCTGACGCACGCGGTTCATCGTGAGGGTCAGCGAATCGATCATGTCGGAAGCGTTGTTGGTGGCCGAATCCATCGCGGTCATGCGCGCGGCATGCTCGGCGGCGATGGATTCCAGGGTCGCGTGGTAGATCTGCGAGCTCACGTAGCGCGGCAGCACGTCGGCGAAGATCTCCGCAGGAGGCTGCTCGTAGATGTAGTCGACTTCGGCGGTGCCAAAGTTTTTTGTTTCGTCTTCCAGCTGCTTCTGGGCCGCCTCCGCTTCATGCGGATAGAGGCTCACGCCTGCGGACAATGCCGCTTCGGCGGCGCGTTCGCGCTCTTCGAGGGTCGGCTCTTCGGCCCGCTCGATCTCGTGCACGCCAAGCGAGAGGATGGGCAGCAAGCGCTCCACGACCACGCGCTGCTGGATAACCGACTTGAACTCGTTGTAGACCAGGTACGCCGCGTCGATCTCCTCGTGCGTATAGAGCGAAATGATTTTGTCGGAGACTTCGCGGACGGAGTCGTAGGTGATCTTTTCCAGCGGGGTCGCCGGCCCGATCAAAACCTCGATTTGGCTGGCGCGACGGCGCTCGGCACGCTGGCCCTCTTCGGCGGCTTCAGAGAACTGCGCGGCGGTGTATCGGCGGCGAAACAGATCGCGCCCCTTGCGCCCGATGGTGTCGATGTCGATTTCTTTCCCACTGTTGTCGCTGATGAAATTCGCCGCCGCTTTGAAGATGTTGGTGTTGAAGGCGCCGGCGAAGCCTTTGTCCCCGGAGACCACGACGAGCAGGATGCGCTTCTCCGGCCGCGTGAGCAGGAGCGGATGGCGGCACTCGCCGGTTTCCGGATCGTAAATGTCCGCGCGCCGTTTCAGCGATTCGAGCACGCTGGCCAGCATGGCGGCGTAAGGCCGGGCCGCAACGGCGCGCTCCTGGGCGCGGCGCAGTTTGGCCGCCGAAACCATCTTCATGGCTTTGGTGATCTGCCGCGTGTTTCGCACGCTGCGAATGCGGCGCCGTAAATCGAGGACGTTGGCCATTCTTTTCTCTTGCTGGTTACTGCGCGGCTACGGGCTGCTCTGCTTTCTGCTCCTGTTCCTTCTTCTTCTCCTGCTCGTTCAGTGGCTGCACAGAGGTTTGCTTCAGCTTCGCCTCGCCATTGATCGGCCACGAAGTTCTTCTTGTACTCGCGGAGGGCTGCGTGGATGCGGCTGCGCAGATCGTCGTCCAGGGCTTTCTTTGTGGCGATGTCTTTGAGCAGCTGCGACTGCGCGGAGTCGAGCCAGGGATAGAGGCCTTCTTCGAAGGCATGAATCTGCTCGACTTTCAGGTCGTCGAGGTAGCCCTGGGTTCCGGAGAACAGGATGATGACCTGCTTTTCCGCGGTGAGCGGGTGGAACTGCGGCTGCTTGAGCAGTTCGCTCAGACGCTTGCCGCGATTGAGCTGGTTCTGCGTAATCTTGTCGAGATCGCTGCCGAACTGGGAAAACGCGGCCAGCTCGCGATATTGCGCCAGGTCGAGCTTGAGCGTGGAGCCGACCTGCTTGATGGCTTTGATAGCGGCGGAGAATCCCACGCGCGAAACCGACAAACCGACGTTGACCGCAGGCCGCTGGCCGGAGTTGAACAGATCGGTTTCGAGGAAGATCTGGCCGTCGGTGATGGAGATGACGTTGGTCGGGATGTAGGCCGAAACGTCGCCCGCCTGGGTTTCGATGATGGGCAGCGCGGTGAGCGATCCGCCGCCGTTCTGCGTCGCTCAGCTTGGCGGCGCGCTCGAGCAGACGGGAGTGGAGATAGAAGACGTCGCCGGGATAGGCTTCGCGGCCTGGCGGGCGGCGCAGCAGCAGCGAAATTTCGCGATACGCGATGGCGTGCTTGGAGAGATCGTCGTAGATGACCAGCGCGTGGCGGCCCTTGTCGCGGAAATACTCGCCGATGGCGCATGCGGCGTAGGGCGCCAGATACAGCATTGGCGCCGGCTCGGAAGCCGACGCGGCGACGATGATGGTGTGCCCCATCGCGTCGTACTCTTCGAGCGTCTGCACCACCTGGGCAATCGACGAGCGCTTCTGCCCGATGGCGCAGTAGATGCAGATGAGGTCGTTGGTCTTGTTGTTGATGATGGAGTCGAGCGCGACGGCGGTTTTGCCGGTCTGGCGGTCGCCGATGATCAGCTCGCGCTGTCCGCGGCCGATGGGGATCATGGAGTCGATGGCCTTGAGGCCGGTCATCATGGGCTCGCGGACGGGCTGGCGGGCGATGACGCCTGGGGCGAGGCGCTCGATGGGGAGCATGTCCCGCGTCTGGATCGGACCTTTGTCGTCGATGGGCTGGCCGAGCGCGTTCACCACGCGGCCGATCATGGCGTCGCCGACCGGCACGCTGAGAATTTTGCCGGTGCGCTTGACCTGATCGCCTTCGCGAATCTCGGTGTAGTCGCCGAGCAGCACGGAGCCCACCTGGTCCTCTTCAAGGCTCATCGCGAGCCCGGCGATGCCGTGCGGGAACTCGAGCAGCTCGCCGGCCATGACTTTGTCGAGGCCATGCAGGCGGGCGATGCCGTCGCCCAGGGTGATTACGGTCCCAACTTCGTCGACGCGCATCTTGGCGTCGTAGTTGGCAATCTGCTCCTTGAGGAGCGCGGTTATTTCGTCTGCTTTAATTTGCGCCATGCTTTTCGGTTTCCTGGTCTCTGGTGTTGCCCTGTTCTTTTGAATCTTGCCTGGTTCCCTGCGCTTTATCCCGCTGTCAGTTCTTCTCGCAGCCGGTCCAGCCTGCCCGCGCACTGAACCGTCGTAGACTGTGCTGCCTACCTGCACGACCGCGCCGCCGAGCAGCGATTTGTCTTCCTCAAACTGCGCTTCGACGGTGCCACCGGTCATCGCTCCAATTTGTTTCTCGAGTTCTTTCCGCTCCTGGTCGTCGAGTTTGCGGGCGGAGATGACTTTCGCCTCGGAGATGCCCAGGCGCTGGTTGATTTCCCGGCGAAATTCGCGGAGAACATCATCGAGGCCGGCGATCCTGTCGTTGCGAATCAGGATAGCGATGAAGTTCCGGGTCTGTTGCGCCATTTTCAGTTTTGCGTTCAGCTTATCGAGCAGGTCGACTCTTTGTTCGATGGGGAACGAGGGGTCGAGGAAGAACTCGCGCAGCTCGCGGCTCTCATGCCACGCCCCTGCAAAGTCGTCGAGCTGACCGCGGATGGCTTTCGCGTCGAGCTTCTCCTCGAAAATCACGTCAGCGAAGGCGCGCGCGTATCGGGACGCAAAGGCGGCCATTACGCTTCACCTCCCGAGTCTTTGCCCAGCGATTTGCCGAATTCCCGCACCAGGGCGCGGTCCGTGTCGGAGGAAAGCTGAACCCGGCGCATGGCATTGTCGATGGCAAGGTCGGCGGCGAACTTCTTCAGATCGCGCTGGGCCGCGGCCTGAGTGGCCGTAATCTCCTGCTCGGCTGAGGCCACAATGCGCTCGCGCTCGGCCTCCATGGCGGCGTGGATGCGCTTTTCGTCTTCCACGGACTCGCGCTCCATTTGCTGGCGGATGGAATCGACTTCTGAGTCAAGTCGGAGCATGCGGGCTTCTACTTCGGCGAGGCGGCGGTTGGCGTCGTCCGTGGCCAGGCGGGCCTCGACCAGTTCTTTCTGGAGCTTCTCGGAGCGGTTCCGGAACATCTTCGGCACAAACTTGAAGAGGGCCCACGCGATCGCGATGAGGAGCACCGCGGAGTTGAGATCCTCGAAGATCTGGGCGGCGGTTTCGGTGCTCACATGCCCGTAGTGTGCGATGGCGCGCACGATTGCGGAATGGCGATACTGTTCGATCTCGGAGTTCGATCTCCGGCTCGTCCATGTGCTCGGTGCCTGCCGCAGTCTTTGCCTGCTGGGCCGACGGGGAATTGTCTTTGCTCGCGTCCTGCGCGTGCAGCCGCAAGCCGGGGGTCAACAGCAGCGCCGCCAGCATCAGGGAAGTCAGGAATTGGCGAGTGGTTTTCAACGCGAACCCTCCGCTGCCGGCGCAGGCAGCACCACGGCGAGAATCTGCGCAGCCAATTGACCGGCCGAAGCTTCGATCTGTTTCCGAGCATCGGCGCTCTGGGTTTCCAGCGCCGCTCGCGCCGCGTCAACCTTCTGCTGGGCGGTTAACCGAGCCGCCGCGAGGGCATTGTCGCGCTCGGCATTCCAGCGCTGCAGGCGCTGCTCGCGGGCGCGGAAGATTTCAGCTCGGGCGGCGCGCAATTTCGCCTCATATTCCTGGGAGCGGATGTCGGCCTGGCCGATGGCCAGGCGCGACTTCTCGAGCGCGCCCGCGGTCCGTGCCCGGCGCTCCTCGCGGGTTTTCATCATGGGGATGAACAGGATAAACCGGTAGCATAGCACCAAAACAATAAACAGGATCAGGGTCGGTATGGCACCGAGCGCAAGATCACCAAGTTGACGCAACAATTCATCCATTGATTGGCCGGCGGTGACAGTCGGGACGACTTAAGAAGATTAGAGTGGAACCTTTGGTTCTAACAGACGCAAAAAATCAGTGTCAAATGACGAAAGACACTTACCGTTACGCTCCAGACCGCTGCCTTGCCCCGTGTGCAACAACGCACAGGCGGTCTCGAAAAATCATGCTTACGAGCTTGACCTGGCGGCGTTCCGGCGTAGATGAGAATACCACCTCGACCCGGATCAGGGTCGGCGAACCGGGTGATCGGAGATTCCCACCACTCTCCATCGCCCGGTTTGCTTTTGTGCCCAATTTTACCCCTCTTTTATCCGCATCGGCTCTCTGGCGAGCAGCGGAAACGCCGATAACGCCCCAGCAGCGAGGACGGGCGCCGCACCAGCATCCGCACCAGATTCCCCTCGTATTCGCGCTCCCGGATCACCCCGCCGGCTTCGAGGCAGCCAGAACGTCGCCCTCCGACTGCGGAATCTGCAGGCGCTGTTCGAGGATCGGGATCTCTGCACCAGCTCTTCATCCAGCCGATCCATCAACGCGTCGAGCCCGTGTGTTCTTTGGCTGAAATCACCACCGCGCGGCCATTCGCGCCTGTCAGCGCTGCTCGCTCTGCCTCCGTCAGCAGATCGGCTTTATTCAGCACTTCAATCGTGGGCTTGTCCAGCACTTCCAGCTCGGCGAGGACCTTTCTCCACCTCGGATTTATGCTCGTCGCGGATCGGACTGGATGCGTCACGGACGTGCACGAGCACCTCAGCCTTGCGCACCTCCTCAAGGGTGGCGCGGAATGAGGTCACCAGCGTATGGGGAGATCGCGGATGAAACCCACAGTGTCAGAAAGCAGCACTTTTCGGCGGCTGGGCAGCTGGATAGCGCTCAGCTTGGGATCGAGGGTCGCGAACATTTTCGACGACTCCAGGACTCCGGCCCGGGTGATGGCGTTGAACAGCGTGCTCTTTCCGGCATTCGTGTAGCCGACCAGTGCGATGGCCGGCACCGGGACCGACTCGCGGCGCTGCCGTTGCTGCGAGCGCGTCCTGCGCACGGCTTCCAGTTCGGTGCGCAGCTGCAGCACGCGCCGCTGGATGCGCCGCCGGTCGGTTTCAAGCTGGGTTTCGCCGGGCCCGCGGGTGCCGATGCCGCCGCCCAGCTGGGACATAGCCTTTCCGCGTCCAGTAAGCCGGGGCAGCATGTACTCCAGCTGGGCTAATTCCACCTGGAGCTGGCCCTCACGGGTTCGGGCATGGCGGGCAAAGATATCCAGGATGAGCTGGGTGCGGTCGATGACCCGGCAGGGCAGCGCATTTTCGAGGTTGCGCAGCTGGGTTGGGCTCAGGTCGTGGTCGACAACCACCACGTCGGCCTCGGACGAGGCTGCGAGTGCGGATAATTCCTCGACCTTGCCGCTTACCGATCAGGGTCGCGGGATCGGCCTTCGGGCGGTGTTGGGTCAACTCGGCGGCAATCGCTGCACCGGCGCTCAACACCAGTTCGCGAAACTCCGCATGACGCGAATCTTCTTCGCGAATGATGTCGGCAGCTTTCCGGGATGGCATCCGTTCGTCAGCGGAGTTCAGCGCGGCGGCATCGCGCGCCTGGGCTGCACCGCGGGTCAGGGCTTTCCTCGGCGGTCCAATAGCGACCGTCACCAGCAATGCCCGCTCCGCGGTCGAGTCAGTCCCGTTCAGCGGCATGGAGTTTCGCCGCGCCAGGGCGGCTGGCAGCGTCAGGAACCGGACGCTTCCTGCACTGCCGCAGCCGGCGTTACGGCCACAGGTCCGGCCTGCGCGGTATGAGGCGGACGATGCTCGCCGTGCAGAACCGCGCGCGTGCTGACGACGGTGGAAATGGCGTGTTTAAAAATCAACTGCTCCTGGCTATTGTTTTCCAGCAGCACCGAGTACTTGTCGAAAGAACGAATCTTTCCGGTGAGCTTGACGCCGCTTACCAGATAAATCGTGATTGGGGTCTTATCTTTCCGAACGGTGTTCAGGAAGGTGTCCTGAATGTTCTGCGCCGGCTTGTTTTCCATGAGCCGATCTCCTTTGCCCTTTTAGTTTTTTGCTCGACGGTGAAACTGCAACAGACGGGAAAAACTGCAGCGAAGCCATAAGTTGGGTGGCGCCGCACCCACCGTCAAGGTGTTCTATCAAGATACGGGTTTGGGAATGTTTTGCGCAACCCGCGTCGCAGGGCGAGGCGAGTGGATGAGAAATGTTAATTTCTCAAATAACACGCGCGGAACGAAGGGTTTAGGGCCGCGATTTCGTTGCGCTTACCCGCGTTGCCTGCGGCGCGCCCTTTCGTGATGCTGCGGTGCGGCTCTGGCCATCGACGGCCTTTGGGGCTGGTCGCTGGTGCGGTGCACAACCACGCCGTCCATACGGAAGCTGTCGGTCACGGTGTCGCCAGTTTTCACCATGCCCGTCTGTGGATCGAGCGCGACCGCATCGGTCGTCGCGACACGAAATGAGAACGTTGGCCCACTATCGTTAGCCGGCGATGCTTCACTGACAGTCACGGGCAGATATCCAGCAAAGTTGCGCTCGCGATAGGCCGTTTCATAGCGGTGCTTCTTCGTGTTCCAGGTGAAAACCCGCACTTGATCGAAGTCGTAGGGAAGGCCGTCCTTCCACGGGGCCAGCACCGCCACATACTCGGCTACCTGATTGCCCGCCACATTGGCGCCTGGGTCATTCACTCTGCGCAGGACATACGCTCCGACAATCTTCTGCCCTTCGGCCAGTCCCGCAATCGCGTCCGGAACATCCTCGTCGAGCGTGCGGGCGCGGATCCAGCCCACGTGGCCGCTCGAGTCGCGAATCAGCCAGTAGTCTTCGAGGTTCGGCGGTGGAGGAGCAGGAGGCCCGCCGATCTTCGCGCGGGTCACCGGCTTCTCAACAGGGGCCGGCAATGCCTGAGGCGCCTCGGGTTTCGGTACCGAGGCACGCGCCAGCAGCTGCAGCTTGTCGTTCTCCGGCAGCAGGTAGAAGCGGTCTGAGGTTCGTCCGGGGGCGTCGCGGAGCCAGTAATCATCGCGGAGAACCGCCGTTCCCACCACCGGGTCGTCGGCGTTCTCCTTCTCCAGTTGCGTGAACTTGTCGTAGACCTGCTGATCGATGACGCCGTGGTCCTCGATCCAGCCCACCTCGCCCTTGTCAGTCCTGACCTTGAGGAAGCGGCGGCCGTGCTCGACGACCTGGAGGCGCTGGCCGTTTACCACTTCGGCAACGCGATTGCTGACCGCGGCCACACGATCGCGCAGGTAGGTGCCCCGAGCCCATACGTACACGTATTCGCGCGGACCGTGAGGCCCAAACCGGCCACAGCCCACCAGCAGAAGGGGAGCCAGAATCAATCCGTGGGCTAAAAGCCGTGAAAAAGGAGACAAATGCCGCATACGAAAGGTCGAAAGCCGGAGTTTTGGATGTCGCGATGTAGCCAAAGGATACATCCATCTAAAGTGGGACACCGCAGCATGAGTGGAAAGTTGTGTACGTTACTGATGGGATGCGCTGGTGCCAAAATGGCTCCGTGCGTGGGCGCCGTTTGCGGGACTCAAGCTTTGTACCCCGTATGCTGCACCTGCAACGTCAGCTCCTCGGCGTCAGACGCACAAACTTCGGCGCCAACTCCTCCCATTTTGACAACAGCCAGTAGGCCCGCGTGCTTGCCGTTTTCTCGCCGTGGAGCTGCACCAGGCCGAGGATGCTCTCCTTTGCTTCGGGGTCCAACGTGTCATAAGGCTCGGGATTGAGAAAGTCTGCGTGGTACCGTCGCTTCTTCAGGAAGTTTCCGTCTTCGTCGAAGACCCACGCTTCGCCGCCGGTCATGCCCGCGCCAAAGTTGGTTCCTGTGGTACCCAGAACCGCGACCAGACCTCCGGTCATGTATTCGCAGCCGTGGTCGCCGACGCCTTCCACGACGGCCAGGGCTCCGGAATTTCTGACGGCGAATCGCTCGCCTGCGCAACCGGCGGCAAACAGCGCGCCACTGGTCGCACCGTAAAGGGCCACGTTGCCGAGGATGGTATGCAGCTCGGGCTGCAGCGCGGCGCGTCCCTGACCGCGGAGAATAATTTCGCCGCCGGAGAGACTCTTGCCAACGAAGTCGTTGGCCAGGCCCTTCAGGATCAGCTGCATTCCCGGCACGGCGAAGGCTCCAAACGACTGGCCGGCCTCGCCCGTTAGCCGGAAGGTCAGAGGCGCATTCGGAGGTCATGCCTGCCGACTGCAGCATCGCCAGTTCTCCGGCCAGCCGCGCCCCGAAGGTGCGGTCTTCATTGGCAATGAGGGAATCGACCAGGAACGGCTCACCTTTTTTGTAGGCCTCGACGCCGGGTTCAACCCACGCGTCGTCGATGGGCGCGTGATCTTCGGGTCGCAGATTTCGCCGGCCCTTCCAGTGGGTCGCGCCCGCAGGTCCACCATCGGGCGGCGCAGCCAGCATGGGGCGGAGGTCGAGGCATCCATCGAACCGCGTTTGCTCCAGCAGATCGGTCCGGCCGATAGCTGCCTCGAGCGAGGGCAATCCGAGCTCGGCGAGGAGAGCGCGAATTTCGCCTGCCAGGCCT
Source organism: uncultured Acidobacteriaceae bacterium (assembly GCA_963788905.1). Classification (GTDB taxonomy): domain Bacteria; phylum Acidobacteriota; class Terriglobia; order Terriglobales; family Acidobacteriaceae; genus Palsa-343. The sequence goes on along the minus strand of CAWBIO010000002.1, from coordinate 1,109,729 downwards.
TCGAAAAACCGGACGAGATGCTCGGGCTTGCCGCGGAATTTCGCGCGCAGCTCCGGCTTTTGCGTGGCAATTCCTGTTGGGCAGGTATTCAGATGGCACTGCCGGGCCATATCGCAGCCGAGCGCCACCAGCACAGCCGTGCCGAAGGCGAACTCGTCGGCGCCGAGAAGCGCGGCTATAACAATGTCGCGCGCTGTACGCAGGCCGCCGTCGCAGCGGAGGCGCACGCGACCGCGCAGACCGTTGCGGATGAGCACCTGTTGCGCTTCGGCAAGGCCGAGTTCCCAGGGATTGCCGGCGTACTTGATGCTCGAGAGTGGCGACGCACCCGTGCCGCCGTTGTGGCCGGCAATCACGATGTAGTCCGCGTAGGCCTTGGCCACGCCCGCTGCTACCACGCCGACACCACACTCTGAAACCAGCTTTACGCCGATCGCGGCCTTCGGGTTGATCCGGCGGAGGTCGTGGATCAGCTGGGCGAGGTCTTCGATGGAATAAATATCGTGGTGGGGCGGTGGGCTGATGAGCTGGATCCCGGGCTGTGCGTGGCGCAGGCGCGCGATCAGCTCGGTTACTTTGTGCGCTGGCAGCTGGCCGCCTTCGCCGGGCTTCGATCCCTGGGCAATCTTGATCTCTAGTTCCTCGGCATGCATCAGGTATTGCGCGGTGACGCCGAAGCGCGCCGAAGCTACCTGCTTGACTTTGTTATTCAGAAGCTCAGAGGGAAACAGAGTTCCGGCTACCGGCAGCTGTGCTCCCGGCTCATAGACCGCGGAATCCTCCCCGCCCTCGCCGGTGTTCGACCGCCCGCCCAGCATGTTCATCGCCGCGGTGATCGTCTGGTGCGCTTCGGGGCTCAGCGAACCGAGCGACATTGCGCTGGCGATGAAGCGCCGGTATAGGTTTTGCGCCGGCTCTGTGTCCTCCACCGGCAAAGGTGCTGCAGAGGCCCGCACTTCCAGCAGATCGCGCAGCACCGTCGGTTCCTTTTCGGTCGCCTGCTCGCGAAACGCCGTCCACGCCACGGCAGTATCCGGAGCCGGTGCAGCGCCCGCTTTCGTCGCGCCGGTGATGGTTTGGAGGAGTCGCACGGTCTGCGGCTGCCATCCATGGGGCTCCGACTTGTCTGCCTTGCGGAAGCGAACCCACCCGTAGTCCGGGAGGTCTTTCGCTGCGGCGACGGTCACCAGCGGGCCGCCATTTTCGCTGGCTTCGGGATTCTCCGCACCTGCCTCTCCAGATTGCGAACCCAGCCACAACCCGCGGATCTGGGCCTCCAGCTCCGGGAATCCAATCCCGCCCAAGGGTGCCGGAGTTCCCTCGAAGCAGCGCTCGACAACTTCGCGGCTCAGGCCCAGGCAGTCGAAAAGATGCGCGCCGCGGTAGCTGTCCACCACCGAGATGCCCATCTTCGACATGATCTTGGCGAGGCCCAGATCGAAGGCGTGCAGCAGATTCGCTTCACCGCTTTCGGGATTCAGCTGGCGCGCGGTCTCCAGCGCCAGCCACGGGCACACCGCGCCCGCGCCCATGCCCATCAGCACAGCGGCGTGATGCAGATCGCGGCAGTCCGCAGCTTCTACAGCCAAACCCACCTTGATGCGTTCGCCTGCACGGATCAGCGCGTGATGCACGGCGCCCAGTGCCATGGCCATCGGAATGGGAATCGCCTGCTCACCGCAACCGCGATCGGTGAGCAGCAGGATTGCAGCGCCGCCCCGCACCAGCTCCACCGACTTCGCGCAGAGATCGTCGATTGCCGTCAGCAGATTGCAGGCCGGATTGAAGACGCACTCCAGCACCGCCAGCGGCAGATTCCCCGCCAGGTCGTGCTTGCGTTTATGCAGCGCATCCATCTGCGCCAGCGACAAGAAAGGAGAACGCAGCGACAATCCCGGCAGCCGCTCCTTCTCGCCCAGCACGTGCGGCCAGGGTCCCAGGCGCGTGTGGAGCTGGATGACGCAGGCCTCGCGCAACGAATCAATGGGCGGATTGGTGACCTGCGCAAACCGCTGCCGGAAGAATGCGTATACCGGCCTGGGTGTGCGAGCCAGGGGCGCAATCGGCGTGTCGTCGCCCATCGACCAGACGGCGTCTTTACCCTCCAGCGCCATCGGCTTCAGGATCATGTTCACGTCTTCCTTCGTGTAGCCGAAGCGCAGCTGCAGACGGTTCAGCTCCGCCGCTTCCGAGTGACGGAACCGGTTCGTCGGCCTCAAGTGTCGCTTTCTCCAGCAGCGCCTCATATTCCGGGGCGGAGCGGTCGAAGAGCTCCTGCAGCTCGTCATTTTCATAAAAGGCGTGGTTCTCGAGATCCGCCAGCAGCATTTGCCCGGGGCCAAGCCGTCCGCTGTGGACGATGCTCTCCGGGTCGAGGTCCACCAGGCCGGCTTCCGATCCGGCCACCACCAGCCGATCCTCGGTCACGAAGAATCGACAGGGGCGCAGGCCGTTGCGGTCGAGCGCCGCACCGATCAGATGGCCGTCGGTAAAGGACACCGCTGCCGGCCCATCCCATGGTTCGATGCAGTCGCCGTTGTATTCGAGGAATGCCGAGTGCCGCCCGGTGTCGCCCGGCGGCATCACCATGCGCACGGCCTCGGCCACCGTACGCCCGTTGCGCGCCAGCAGTTCGATCACCTCGTCGAGGCTGGTTGAGTCCGACCCGCTGGGCGTAAAGATCGGCCGCAGTTCCTTCGGGCAGCGTCGCCGCGCGGGCCGTCATGCGCGCCGCGATTGCCCCAGATGGTGTTGATCTCTCCGTTGTGCCCGAGGATCCGAAATGGCTGCGCGCGATCCCACGAGGGCGCGACATTGGTCGCGTAGCGCTGATGGAAAAGCGCAAACGGAGTGACGAATCGCTCGTCCTGCAGATCCGGATAGAACTCCGGCAAAAGGCGCGCGTCGCACATCGCTTTGTAGACTACCGAAGAGGACGACAGCGAGCAAACGTATCCCTGCGCCCCGCTGCGCTCAAACTGCTTGCGCGCGAGATAAAGCCTGCGATCCCGTTCCTGATAGCTGCCGGGCCGCCCGTGACCAGTACCTGCCGGATCACTGGCAGCGTCGAGAGCGCGATCTCGCCCAGAATCTCAGGCGCGCGTTGGAACCTCGCGCCAGCCGAGAACTGAGAATCCCTGCGCTGCCATCGCGGCTTCAACCGCTCGTACGGCGGTTGCGCTTGCCATCGGCTCTGCGGAGAGAAAAACCATTCCCACCGCCAGCGGCTGGGCAGGATCGAGAGAAATGCCAGTGGATTCGAGAATGATCTGGCGCGGAATTGCGGTGTGGATGCCGATCCCGTCGCTCGACTTGCCGTCCGCAGCCACAGCGCCGCGATGCGCGAGGCGCGCCAGGGCGGTCAGCGCCTTCACGAGGATGTCATGCGAGGGCTGGTTGCCGAGGGTGGCTACAAATCCGACGCCGCAGGACTCGTGATCGAAGCGTTCATCGATCAGACTGGGCCGGGAGCCGCCGGTCGACAAGGCCGGAGCAGCACAGGTTCTCGTTCCCATATCCAACTATAACGGTCTTCCTTTTCTTTTTTGAGAAACGGCAGCGGAAATCTGCGCAAAAGTCACGGCTGCCTGCCGCTGAAACTCCGGTGCCCAGCTTGACACATCTGCGCTTGCATATTTATACATCATTGCTGTATTTTTATACACAGTGAGGACGCGGCTGGCTGCCCGGTGCGGCCGGCCGCGATTTTCTGTTTGAGTAAAAACGAACGCCACAACACGATCCGGCAGATAGTGGAGACCGAAGCTATCCACCAGCCAGGACGAGTTGCGGCGCAAACTGGCCCGTCGCGGATTCGACGTGACGCAGGCTACGCTTTCCCGCGACATTCACGAGCTGCAGCTCTACAAGGGCCCCAACGGCTATGCGGCGCCCAATGGTAACGGACAGGTCGAGGAGGAAGAAGAAGCAGCCCGCAGTCGATGAAGTGCTTTCCAGTTTCGGCCTTGCCGTGCGCCAGGCACAGAACCAGCTTGTTCTGCGGACCACCAGCGGCGGCGCGCAGCCCGTAGCACTCGCCATCGACCATGAAGAATGGCACGACGTGGTGGGAACCCTGGCCGGCGACGACACCGTATTGATTATTTGTCCCGACCCCAAGCGCGCATCGTCGATGCGCGAGAAGCTGGAACGCATGATCGGGTAGATGCAGAGCACCGGGCACTGGGCTCAGGGCACCGAAGGAAAGAGTGCCGGAGCACAGGCAATAAAGCGTCGAAAGACAGAAAATCAGAGTCAAAAGAGTTTTGCGAAAAATGTCCTCCCCGAATCCCAATTCGACATCTGCCACGCAGAGCCCGGTGCCCAGTTCCCAGCTCCGCGGTCCAGACCGCAGCTGATGGGAGTGACCGGCTACGCCGGCATGGAGCTGGCGCGGCTGCTGCTGCATCATCCCGCGCTCGCCGGGAAGCTGCCGCTCTTCCTCGGCCGCGCCGACAGCACGCGCGGTGCCGCTCGCTGCCATCCATCCGCAGCTCATGGACAACAACGGGACCGGCTTCGGCCCGGGCGCGCTGCGCGTCGAGCCGTTCTCCTGGGAGCTGCTGCGGGAGCGCGATGTCGAAGTCCTGTTCCTGGCCACGCCGCATGAGCAGTCGCGCGAGTGGGTGCCGCACGCGCTCAATCAGGGCCTGCGGATCGTCGACCTCAGCGGCGCATGGCGCCTGAATGAATCGGCCAACCGTGCCGTCTACAGATTTGCCGATGAAGGTTCGGCGTTAGCCTGCAGCCGTCCAGGCCAAGGCCGTCTACGGCATGCCTGAGCTGCATCGCGACGAAATCCGCGATGCTGCGCTCGTCGCCAATCCCGGCTGCTACGCCACTTCGATCATCCTGGCGCTCAAGCCGATGGTGCGCCATATCGATCTCGACCGCGGCATCGTCTGCGATTCCAAATCTGGCGTCTCCGGCGCGGGCAAAGCGCCGACCGCGAAAACCCACTTCATGCACGCCGCGGACAATCTCTCCGCCTATGGGCTGTTTTCCCATCGGCACACCGGCGAGTTGCTGGAGCAGCTCGAACTTGACGCCGAACAGATCGTCTTCACGCCGCATCTGCTGCCGATTCCGCGCGGCATCCTCTCCACCATTTATGTGTGGTTCAAAGAAAAGCAGCAGCCGGAAGACGTGGAACGCCTCTATCGGAGCTTTTTCGCCGGAAGCCCCATGGTTCGGATCTTCCCGGCGGGCCAGCTGCCGCAGATTCAATACTCGCTCAACACCAATTACTGCGACATCGGGTTTCATCTGGCAGGCGATGGCCGGCGATGCGTGATCGTCTCCTGCCTCGACAACCTGCTGAAGGGCGCGGCCGGACAGGCCGTCCAGAATTTCAACGTGATGTCCGGCTTCGAAGAAGCCGCGGGTTGCTGTAAAGCGCGAATCGGAAGGGTCCTGACATGAGATACGTGGTCAAACTCGGAGGCGCGACGCTGGAGAATACCAACCTCCTGCACGAGTGCGCCAAAGCAATCGCCGAACTGGTGAAAGACGGCAATCAGGTCGCGGTCGTGCATGGCGGCGGCCTGCAGCTCGACGCGCACTCTCAAGCAGCTGGGCAAGCAGAGCGAGTTCGTCGCCGGGCTGCGCATCACTGACGCCGAAACGCGCGACACCGCGCTGATGGTTCTCGGCGGTGGCGTTAACAAGGCGCTGGTCGCGGCTCTTGGTTCGCATGGCCAGCCAGCGGTTGGACTTTCGGGGGGCGACGGCCTGGTTTTTCGCGCGCGCAAGAAGCGCACCGCTCCCGACCTGGGGTTCGTGGGCGAAATCGCCGCAGCCGATCCACGCTGGCTCGAGGCCATCTGGCAGATGGATGCGGTGCCCGTCATTTCCAGTATTGCGTTGGGATTTGACGGCGAGTACTACAACATCAATGCCGACGAGATGGCCGCTGCCTGCGCCGGCGCCTGCAAGGCCGACGCTCTGGTCTTCCTCACTGACGTTCCTGGCGTGATGGGCGCCGACGGCAGCGTGATGCGCTGGCTCTCGATCGATCAGATCGCCGACCTCACCCGCGAAGAAGTGATCACCGGCGGCATGCTGCCCAAGCTGAGCGCGTGCCGTGAAGCCCTGCTCAGCGGCGTCAAGCGCGTTCGCATTCTGCCCGCCGCCGTCGCCGAGCTGCTCCCCGACCTTTGCAGCAGCCGCATCAGCCAGGGCACGGAGGTGATGGTGGCATGAATCTCCAGGAACTGCAGGCCGCAGAAAACAAGTTGCTGCTCGGCACCTATGACCGCTACCCGCTGCTGTTCACGAGGGGCGAGGGCGCGCACCTCATCGACGACAACGGCACGCGCTACCTCGACCTGCTGAGCGGCATCGGGGTCAACGCGCTCGGGTACGCGCATCCGGCTATTGAGAAGGCCATCGCCGACCAGAGTCAACGACTCATTCACATCTCCAACCTTTATTACCATCCCGGCCAGGCTGCGCTCGCGCTCAAGCTGACCGAAGCGACGGGGATGGACCGGGCGTTTTTCTGCAACAGCGGGACCGAGGCGAACGAAGCCGCGCTCAAGCTGGCTCGCGCGTGGGCAAAGCTGAAGCGTGAGCAGGGCGGGAACCTCGGAACCAAATTCCTCGCCCTCGAAAACAGCTTCCACGGCCGGACGATGGGTTCGGTGGCCGCGACCTGGAAGGACAAGTACCGCGAGCCTTTCGACCCGGTCATGCCCGGAGTGGAATTTGTGCGGTTCAACGATGTCGACGACCTCCGCGCGAAATTCTCGACCGATGTCTGCGCCATCCTCGTTGAGGCCATTCAGGGCGAAGGCGGGATCAATCCCCTCTCGCACGAATTTCTACAGGCTGCGCGCGACCTGACCCGCTCTACCGGCGCGCTGCTCGTCGCCGACGAGATCCAGTCGGGCATGGGCCGCACCGGCAAATGGTGCGCCTACCAGCATTACGGCATCCAGCCCGACGTGACCACCCTGGCCAAGCCGCTGGCCGGCGGCATCCCGCTCGGCGCGCTGCTCTGCACGGAAGATGCTGCTCAGGCGATCCATGCCGGCATGCACGGCACCACGTTCGGCGGCGGACCGCTGGCCTGCGCTGTCGCGCTCGCTGTCATCGATACGATCGAGTGCGACCATCTGCTCGATCATGTAACAGAAGTGGGCACTTATTTCCAGGAACAGCTCCGCCAGCTGGCGAACAATCACTCTGCCATCGTCGATGTTCGAGGCCTCGGCCTCATGCTGGCGATCGAACTGGACTCTGCCGATCTCGCTAAAACCGTTCTCGGTGAAATGATGAAGCGCCGCATCCTCATCAATCGCACCAGCGAAACCGTTCTCCGCTTCCTGCCGCCCTACATCCTCGAAAAAGAGCATGTGGATCAGGGCGTCTCGGCCCTTGACGAAGTCCTCACCGAACAGCTGTCGCACACCGCCGCCACCCCACTCTCCGGAGGAAAGACCGTTGGCCACTAAACCCGCTGCTGTGCAGGAACTCGAATCCCCGAGCGTCGACACACCCGACGTTTCGCTCGCCGGGCGCGATCTTTGCTCCGTCGCTGACCTCACCACCACTGAGCTGGCCGGCATCCTCGCGCTCGCCCACGACGTGAAGGCCAACCCCGGCGTGTATCGCTGGGCGCTGGACGCGAAGCAGATGGTGATGTTTTTTGAGAAGGCCTCGCTGCGCACGCGCCTCACCTTCGAGACCGCCATGAACACCCTTGGCGGCTCGGCGATGTTCGTCGACCAGACGCAGTCGCCCCTGGGCGAGCGTGAATCCCTGGCCGACATCGCGCGCAACGTCGAGCGCTGGGTCTCCGCCATCGTGCTGCGCACCTACGCGCACGAGACCATCACAGAGATGGCGCAGTACGCCAGCGTCCCGGTGATTAATGCTCTCAGCGACCTCGAGCATCCCTGCCAGGCCATCGCCGACTTCATGACCCTCGAAGAACGCTTCGGCAATCTGCGTGGCTTCAACTTCACCTACGTGGGCGACGGCAACAACGTCTGCCATTCGCTCATGCTCACCGCGGCGCTGCTGGGTGCGCACTGCACCATCGGCACGCCGAAGAACTACGCTCCGAAAGCTGACATCGTGGCTCAGGCCCGGGCGATTGCCAATGTCACCGGCTCCAACATCACACTGGTCAACGATCCGGCCGCCGCCGTCAAGGACGCCGACGCCATTTACACCGACATCTGCACCAGCATGGGCTTCGAGCACGAGGCCACCAAGCGCGCACCCATCTTTAAGCCGTACCAGGTGAATGAGGCATTGATGGGGCAAGCCTCTGCGTCGGCGGTATTCATGCACTGCCTGCCGGCGCATCGCAATGCTGAAGTCACCGATGCGGTTCTCGACGGGCCGCAGTCCGTGGTTTTCGATCAGGCCGAGAATCGCATGCACGCGCAGAAGGCCCTGTTGCTCATGCTGCTCGGACGAGGCAGGAAGCAGTCGTGACACGTAACTGTCGTAGTTACATGTTACCGCGACCGCGTCACAATGAAGCCCTGCACGTAGCAGCCGCAGTTACATTTTGTGGCTGCTGAGGTATTGCTCGCAATGTCTGTGATTCTCGAAAGCTTACCCGTCGGAGAAAGGGTTGGGATCGCCTTTTCCGGCGGCCTCGATACCAGCGCCGCCCTGCACTGGATGAAGCAGAAGGGCGCGCTTCCTTACGCCTACACGGCGAATCTTGGGCAACCGGACGAAAGCGACTACGAGGCGATTCCCCGCAAAGCGATCGAATACGGCGCGGAGAACGCGCGCCTGATCGACTGTCGCGGGCCTCTGTTTCGCGAGGGCATCGCCGCGCTGCAGTCAGGGGCCTTTCACATCTCGACCGCAGGAATTACGTATTTCAACACCACGCCCCTCGGACGCGCCGTCACCGGCACCATGCTGGTCAGCGCCATGAAGGAGGACGGCGTCAACATCTGGGGCGATGGCTCTACATTCAAAGGCAATGACATCGAGCGCTTCTACCGCTACGGCCTGCTCGTCAATCCTTCTCTCAGGGTTTACAAACCCTGGCTCGACCCGGTGTTCATTGACGAGCTCGGCGGCCGCGCCGAAATGTCGGCGTTTCTCGAGCGCTCCGGCTTTGATTACAAGATGTCCGCGGAAAAGGCCTATTCCACCGATTCGAATCTCCTCGGCGCGACCCACGAAGCCAAGGACCTTGAGCAACTTTCGAGCAGCGTCAGGATCGTCGAACCGATTATGGGTGTTGCGTCCTGGCGAGACGATGTCGATGTCCGTCGCGAAGAAGTCACCGTTCACTTCGAACAGGGGTTTCCCGTAGCCCTTAACTCAAAGAACTTTTCCGATCCGGTCGAGCTCCTGCTCGAAGCCAACCGTATCGGCGGCCGCCACGGCCTGGGCATGAGCGACCAGATCGAGAACCGCATCATCGAGGCCAAGAGCCGCGGCATCTACGAAGCGCCCGGCATTGCGCTGCTGTTCATCGCCTACGAGCGTCTCATCACCGGCATTCACAATGAGGACACGATCGAGCAGTACCGCGAGAACGGCCGTAAGTTGGGCCGCCTGCTCTATCAGGGACGCTGGTTCGATTCCCAGGCCATCATGCTGCGCGAATCCGCGCAGCGATGGGTCGCGAGCCCCATCACCGGCCAGGTCACGCTGGAACTGCGCCGGGGCAACGACTACTCGATCCTGAATACCGAGTCGCCCAATCTCACTTTCCATCCCGAGCGCCTCAGCATGGAAAAGACAGATTCGGTCTTCTCGCCGCGCGATCGCATCGGCCAGCTCACTATGCGCAACCTCGACATCACCGATAGCCGCGCCAAGCTGATGACCTACGCCGAGAGCGGCCTCATCACCCTGAGCAAGGGTTCGGAGATGCCGCAACTGAAGAATGGGACGGCGAGCGGAAACGGAAAGGCGAGTGACGATGACTGAACAACCCGCCAAAATGTGGGCTGGCCGCTTTCGCGCTGCGGCTGATCCGGTCTTCGACGCCTGGCAGCGCTCCATCCGCTTTGACTACCAGCTGCTCGACGCTGAGCTGGCGGCCAGCAAAGCCCACGCCCACACCCTCCAGACCGCGCACATCCTGAGCGAGGACGAGTGCGCCCGCATCACCGCCGCCCTCCACTCCATCGGCGAAAAGTACGAACGCAACACTGACGCCGTCCGTACCGATCCCCAGGCCGAAGACATTCACCACTTCGTTGAACAACGTCTTACCGAGGCCATCGGTGACCTCGGCCTGAAGCTCCACACCGGCCGCAGCCGCAACGAACAGATAGCGACCGATCTGCGCCTGTACCTCCGTTTCCACATCCATGCCGTGATCGCGCATCTTGGCGCCTGGGCGCAGCAGCTCGTCGAGCAGGCAAAATCCGCAGGCGACGCCGTTATGCCCGCCTACACCCACCTCCAGCGCGCCGAGCCCGTCCTCGTTGCCCACTGGCTCCTCGCCTACGTCGAGATGCTGCTCCGCGACGCTTCCCGCCTCGAAGACTGCATGACCCGTTTGAACTACTGCCCGCTCGGTTCGGGAGCGGTGGCTGGCGCCACCCTCGCCCTCGACCGCACCATTGCCGCCCGGGAGCTCCGGTTCACCGCGCCCACGGCGAACTCCATGGACGCGACCTCCGATCGCGATTTCGTTCTCGAATACCTCCAGGCGCTCACCCTCGTCGCTCTCCACGCAAGCCGCTTCGCCGAGGAAATTACTCTCTTCGCCACCGCTGAATTCGGCTTCGTCGATCTGCCCGAGGAATTCTCCACCGGTTCCAGCGCCATGCCGCAGAAGAAGAACCCCGACCTCACCGAGCTGGTTCGCGCCAAGGTGGGCCGCATCCACGGCGCGGCGGAATCTGTGACGCTACTCCTCAAGGGCCTGCCACTTGCTTACAACAAAGACATGCAGGAGACGCAGGAGCCCGTCTTTGCCGCCACCGGCCAGTCGCAAACCATGCTCTACCTGTTAGCTGTCTTCACGCGCGCGCTGCATTTCCGCACCGATCGCATGCGCGCCGCCTGCGAAACTGGCTTTCTCAACGCCATGGCCGCCGCGACATACCTCGTGTACAAGGGCGTACCCTTCCGCAAAGCGCACGAGAAAATAGGTAACGCTGTCCGTTACAGTCTCGAAAAAGGCTGCGAGCTCGGCGATCTATCGCTCGATGAGCTGCGCAAGTTTGGCCTCGAATTCGACACGGACTTCTTCACCGCCATCACCCTCGAAGCCACGCTCGACTGCCACGACGTGATCGGCGGCACCGCTCGCCATCGGGTCCGCGAGGCTCTCAAAGATACCGAAGCCCGTATTGAGGCCATCGCGAAGCGCTACGGCCGCGTCGCCCGCGAAGACGACCTCGAAGCAAAGGAGGCCGCTGCCCATGCGCGTTCGTAAGGCGCGTCTCCAGGACGCTACCAATATCTACGAGCTGGTCAACAGCCTCTCTGGCGACGGAACCCTGCTGCGCCGCCCTTTCGCCGAAATCTGCGAGAACGTCCGCGACTTCACTGTGGCCGAATCGGAAGGCGGAATCTTCATGGGCTGCGGCGCGCTCCATCTTTATGGACCGCACCTGGCCGAAGTCCGTTCCATCGTCGTTCGCCCCGAAGCAAAAAGCCACGGTGTCGGTGGCGAACTATTGCATTCGCTCCTGGGAGAAGCCGAGGATCACGGCGTCGGCTGCGTCTGCCTCTTCACCCGTATCCCCGATTTTTTCTTCCGCTACGGCTTCCGCGAGGTCGAGGACCGCACCGCCCTGCCCGACAAGATCTTCAAGGATTGCCAGAACTGCCCGCGCCTCTACAAATGCGACGAGGTGGCCATGGCCCGCGGCGAGGTTCCGCGCGTTTCGATCCTCGGCCCGCGAATCGAAGCTGAGCAGCTTGTACGGCTCACGGTCTGATTCTTCGCCGCCTGCGCCCTGATCCAACAGCAAACGGACATCACCGCTCCGCCTCGCTACCTGAGAGGGTTGGTCTCGTCGGACTTCCACACGAAGGCGCCAGGCTGAGGAAGACCGATGTGGGCGAGGACACGGGAAACAAACTGGAGTGCCATCTCATCGAAGCCGGCGGGGTGGTTGTAGAAGCTGGGGATAATGGGGAAGATCGTGGCGCCGGCGTCGGCCGCCAGTCCCATGTTGCGGATGTGGATCTTGTTCAAGGGCGTCTCGCGCAGGCAGAGGACGAGCGGGCGGCGCTCCTTGAGGCAGACATCGGCGGCGCGCTCGATCAGGTTGGACGCGAGGCCGTTGGCGATGCCGGCAAGCGTGCCCATGCTGCAGGGTATGACGATCATGCCCGATGAGGGATAGCTGCCGCTGGCGATTGATGCCCCGACATCGTTTTCGCTGTGCTGGACAATTTTGGCCGACGTTGAGCCCAGGAGTTTTTCAACAAGACCGGCGCGTCCCGAGATGCCGAGCTCTTCGGCGAGAACGCGCAGGGAGTTTTCCGAGGCAACGAAATGGATGCGGGCAACGCGCGAGTCGGCGTCGAGGGCGCGCAGCAGAGTCTGGCCAAAGACGATGCCGGACGCTCCGGTGATGGCGACGGTAAGGTTGGCGGGCTCGACGATAGCAGGCACGAAGAGATTGTACGAGCAGCTGGTAGCTCGTAGCTGGTAGCCGGTCGATTGGAACACCGGCCATTGGTCCGATCTGCACTGACTGCTAAAGCTTTGGTGTTGGGCAGGTGTCGGCAAGGTGGCCGTCGAGGCCCTCGTGCTCGATGGTGAAGGTGAGTTCAGGCCCCGAGCCTGCGCCGGCAGGAGCAATTTTGAAAATGTAAATCCGGTCGTAGTCGCCGTTCGGCCAGTCGGGAACGGCGGCCGGATCTTTGCCATAGCTGCGCAGCATTTGCTGAGCAAACTGGTTGAGGAGCAGGTGCTCCCATGAAACATAAACGAGCGCGTTAGCGTAGACGGGCGCGGTGACCGCGGTTTGGAGACGGATGATGTCGGTGAATCCGATCTGCGCGTTGACGGGCATGCCGAGCGCGATGGCGGTGGGCTCGATGGTGATGAGCGGGCGGAGGTAAGAGTAGAGCGTCTGGCTGCGGTCGCTGACCTGTTCGGCGGGATCGGGCGCGAAGATGGCAGCGGGCCTGCCGTAGCGCGGGATGAGCACCTGCGGAAGGGCAAGCGCGCGGTTGAGTCCCTGGCAGTTGAGCTGGCCAAGGCCGGCCGGCGGTTTTTCAGCGTGGCGGATGGCAACGATGGTCTCCTGCGCGGAGAGTAAAGGCCCGACGGAGAAGACGAGCAGAAGGAAGGGCAGGGCGCGCGCGCGAGGCAATGCGGACTGTTTCATGTGGAAAATTGTAGTGCTGCGCAAATGGCGTGGAAGGCGCAAGTGCAGTGCACGCGGTCAGCCACCTCGCGCTATTGCGGTGTGATGTTGCTGACCGGCAAATCCCAGTGGGCCAGAAGGATTTCGAAGCGTCGCTGCTCGTGGGCCTTGTAGTCGGCCTGATCGGGGTAGAGTTCTTTGATGAGCGCAGGCTCGTCGGGATTGGCGGTGGTGGCGAGGGTGGAATTCCTGAAGACGATGGTGACGCGATAATCCCAGCGGGCATCTTCGGTCATGTGGTTGGCGGGAGTTTCGATTTTAAGGGAGAGGATGCGGCCGGTTTTCTGGATGCGCTGGAGCAGGGGCCAGTGGTACTTGAGGAAGAGGTCGAGGAACTCCTGCTGATGTCCCCAACCGGTTTTGTAGTAGTACTCCATCGCGTAAGGCTGGTCGGGCGCGCCCTGCGGCGGCGCTCCCTGGGCGAGGACGGGCAGTGCGGAGGCAAGAAAAAGGATGGCGAGAAGCAGCTTTCTCATGGATCGGCCTCGGGAAATGATTTGGCACGATTGTAAGCCGGGGCCATTCACCACAGAGGACACGGAGAACTCAGAGAGCGATATGGCTGGCGGGGAAGTGGTCAGACCAGTTATAAGGTCGTGCAGTGCGGGGAGTGTTGAATTGAGACATTGCTTCTTGAGTTGCGGGTTAGCGCTGTCGGCGGCAGCGCTGAGTATCGCGGGTGGAGCTGAGGCGCAGGCAGTAAATCAATTTCCGGCGAATGGAGCGAAGGGCGTGAATCCGGACACGCACCTGGTGCTAACCTTTGCCAGCGCGCCGGCAATTGGGAAAACGGGATGGATCCGTGTGTACGACGCGGCGGGTCACAAGCTGGTGGACAGCATCGATATGAGCGTGCCGGCCGGCCCCGATCCGCTGCACCGCGTGACGCCCGCTCAAACCATTCCGCTGGATCCGTCGATTCCCACGTCGCCGACAACCACGACGCCGGCAGTGCGGACGACACCGGCGGACCTGCACAACTATCAGCTGACGACGATTGGCGGCTTACCAGATTTTCACTTTTACCCGATCATCGTGCATGGCAACGTGGCCACGATTTACCTGCACAACAACGTGCTTCAGTATCGTCACCGGTACATTGTGCGGATCGATCCGGGAGTGCTGACGACTTCGGACGGTTTCGCCGGTTTCACGACGGATCGGGCATGGACCTTCGCCACGAAAGCCGCCGGGCCCGCGAAGGGCGTGACGCGCGTCGTTGTGGCCGCGGACGGGAGCGGAGACTTCAACACAGTACAGGGCGCGGTGGACTGGGCTCCGGACCGTCCGGCGCATCGGGTGACGATCTTTATTAAGGATGGAACCTATGAGGAGATCGTCTTCATGCAGAGGAAGGCGGACCTGACGTTGGAGGGCGAGGATCGCGACAAGGTGCAGGTCGGCTATGGAGACAACAGCGCGTTCAATCCGCCGATGCCGGGGCCCAATCGGCGATGCGCGTTCTCGGTGTACGACTCGACGGGCATCGTGCTGGAGAATTTCTCGGTCAGCAATTACTACTTCGGGCAGGCGGAGGGGCTGCTGATTTACGGCGCCCGGAATATCGTGGCGCACATGTACATCAAGGGCTCGGGCGATGCGCTCAACCTGCGCGGCCCCGTGTATCTGACCGACACGAAGATTGTGGGCGATGGCGACACGATTCTGGGAGTGGGGCCGGCGTTTTTCGATCACTGCGAGATTTCGTCTGTGGGGCCGTTCATGTGGATTCGGAATACGGAAGAAAACCACGGGAATGTGTTCGTCGATTGCACTTTCATTGCGCGGATGCGTGGGCCTTCTGCGACACAGCCTGTCGGGCAAAATCCAGGGGCGGCGGCGCGGCCTCCGGCGTCCGCCGTGCTGGCGCGGCTGCCGATGAATCACGGGCTCAACTATCCATACGCGGAGGCGGTGCTGATCCACTGCAAGCTGGAGGGAGTTGCGATGGTGGGATGGGATCCGGTGGAGGTCGACGCGGCGCATCTGCACTTATGGGAGTACGGCAGCACGGACGCCGATGGCAAACCGATCGACACGAGCCAGCGGAGCGCGTCGTCGAAGCAGTTGAAGATGCCGGAGGACGCGGAGACGATCGGGAATTACAGCGATCCGGCGTTTGTGCTGGGTGGTTGGAAGCCGGAAGCGGAGTGAGGCGGATTTTTCGTTAGATATTCCCTACAGCGTCGCGAAGACTTACAGGAGTCGGCATGATGAAGGTCAGAGTTGGGGAAGGGGGACGGGTCACATTACCGAGCGCGATGTTGCGGCATTTGCGAATTGGCCAGGGAGAGAAGGTTGAGCTGAGTCTCTTGCCCAACGCTCAAGTGCTTCTTCGGAAGGCACGATCTTCGGGAAGCATCGATGACTTCATCGGACTCCTGAAGGGTAAGAGAAGGAAGATTGCCAGCCTTAAGGAGATTCGCGAGGCCACGTTACGGGGATGGGTTGGCCAGCAGTGAGAGTCCGGGCCTCAAGGCCATCAAATTTCTGCGCTTGATTTCCCCGGCCTGAAGGCCGGGGCTTCTACCGTCGTGCCGCTCTCGCGGCACCTTATGCTTTGGTTCGCACGAATTCTCGCAGCTATCATGGATCTTCGGTGGAGGCGAGCGTGATCGTCCTGTTGTCGATCGAAGCGTACTTCCCAGTTTCGTCCCGAATTACCTGGGTGCGCAGGGGACCCGGTTCCACAACTGTCCCCGAGCATTCGTCGCCGAGGAAGTTCTTCCAATAGATGTGGTCGCCGACCCTGATGCGATATGAAAGCTTCATTATGCGCAACCTCTAACAGGAGTGTGGGAGGGACGAGCAAATTCGTCAACGGGAATCGACTTCGCGATCAGGGCCCGTAACTCCGGCCGTCGGGGTTGTCAAGAACCCGAGCAAAAATTGCATCAACGTTGGAGAGCTGGCGCTGGAGATCAAACGTACGGGCGAGCTTTTCCGCCGTCAGCAACTTTTTGATCTCCGGGTCGGCGGCGACCAAATCGCGAAAGACCAGGTCATTCTGCCAGGCGTTCGTGGCGTGCTTCTGGACCAGACGATATGCGTCTTCGCGCGACATCCCGGCTTCGGCCAGGTCGAGCAATAATTGTCCGCTGAAGATGAGCCCGCCGGAGGAGTCGAGGTTCCTCTTCATGCGCGTCGGATAGACATCCAGCTTCTCGATGAGAGTGGCGGTTTTGTCGAGCAGATAGTCGGTGAGAATGGTTGAGTCGGGCAGGATGACGCGCTCGACCGACGAGTGAGAAATGTCGCGCTCGTGCCAGAGGGCGACGTTTTCCAGCGCCGCCTGAGAGTTGGCGCGGACGACACGCGCCAGACCTGAGATTTGCTCGCTGGTGATGGGGTTGCGCTTGTGGGGCATCGCAGAGGAGCCCTTTTGCTTTTCGGAAAAATACTCCCCGACTTCCCGCACTTCGGTGCGCTGCAGGTGGCGAACTTCGGTAGCGATCTTATCGAGCGTCGCAGTGATGACTGCCAGCGTTGCGATGTAGTACGCGTGGCGATCGCGCTGGATCACCTGGGTGGCGACAGGCGCGGGCAGGAGACCCAGGCGCGCGCAGATGCGCTCTTCCTGTTCCGGAAGAATGTGGCCGAAAGCGCCGACCGCCCCGGAGAGCTTGCCGACTCGCATCTGTTCGGCGGCAGCTTCAAAGCGCTGCTGGTTGCGCAGCATCTCCGCATACCAGTTGAGAATCTTGAGGCCGAAGGTGGTCGGTTCGGCGTGCTGGCCGTGCGTGCGGCCGACGGTAGGGGTGTCTTTGAACTCGAGCGCGCGGGCCTTCAGCACCGAGAGAAGCCGGTCAATGTCCTGACGGATGATCGCGGAAGCGGCCTTGATCTGGAGGGCCTGGGCCGTGTCCACAACATCGTTCGAGGTGAGGCCAAAGTGCAGCCAGCGCGCCTCGGGGCCAACTTTCTCGGCGACCGCGGTGGTGAAGGCGATGACGTCGTGTTTGACCTCGGCTTCGATTTCGTGAATCCGCTGGACGTCGAAATCTCCACGCTCGCGTATGGCTTCGGCGGCTGTGGCGGGAACGATGCCGTCTTCGGCGAGGATTTCGCTCGAAACGGTTTCAACTTCAAGCCAGGCGCGGAATTTGTTTTCGTCGCTCCAGATGTGGCCCATGGATGGGCGTGTATAGCGCGGGATCAAAGCTCAGTTCCTCCGGAGAACTCATCATTCTATCCGGCATGAGTGACCCGGCAGGGCGGATTGCGACGCGGCCCTCTCCAACGGCCTCACTCAACGCCCGAGCCAGATTCGCACTGGACGGCGCTGGAGCGGTTCTGGAGATCGGCAACGGGGATGGTCCAGGTATGGAATCCCACCCGGTGGATCGCGGAAAGGATGCGGTCCTGGGTCCAGATACCGCCGAGCGGCGAATCGGCGAGCTCGATCTGCTGCGATCCGTCATCGGACTGGCGAAAGGCGGTGCGGTACTGGAGCTGAAGGACCCGATGCGAGTCCTTGCCGTGCGAGAGGAAGTTGTGGACTGGTTGCCTGCCATGCGCGAGCAGAGTGTAGACCCTACCTTCGGAGTGCGTGGGTGTGGTGTAGTTGACGATGTACAGGAGATCATTGCCCTGATACGCCTTCGGATCGCTGACAAAGCCGAGATCCAGGTCGAGGGGGTGATTCTGCGCAATGCCGAACCAGTCCTGCTGCGCGATGGCGATGCAGTGGCCTGCGTCGAGAAGGTCATCAGGCGGAGGAACCGCGAGCTGCGCGCAGGCCGCGGCGCACAAAAACAGCAGCAATGGCGCAATGCATCTCATAAGGGGGGTCCGTTCTGCTACCTATTTGAGATGAGCGAACGCTGCATGGGTATGGACCGGGGAAGAAAAAGGAGAGAAAAAACATGGCCAATGTAGTCACGATTGCCAGTTTTACCGAGCCGCTGGAGGCGGAGATGGCGAAGCTGCGCCTGGAGTCGGCCGGGATTGAAGTGTTCCTGGCAGGCGAGAATGCGCGGATCATGGAGCCGGGACTGGGACCGCTGGAGCTCCAGGTGAGCTCGGAGGATGAGGAGGACGCGCGGGCCATTCTGGCGGATCCCGGCGCCGGACAGGAGGAGGCCGGTCCCCCCAACGTCGCGGGCGGATAGCCGCAATCCGGCTGATGCCGATTGACTATCGTGGGGCGATATATCGTGCTACGATAATCCCATGGAAACTGCCGAACTTCACGGAGCCATCTCTCTCGCGCGCCACGGTCAGAGGCAGACGGGGGCGAAAGAACCCGCTCCGCTGAGCCGGGCGCAGATGCGGCGGCTGGCGGAATTTCGTTTTCAGCTCAGAAAATTCCTGCATTTCAGCTCCCTGGCCGCGGGCGCGGTGGGCATCCGCGCGCAGCAGTACCAGTTGCTGCAATGCATCTGGGGCATGCCGGAAGAGCTGGACCCAACCATCGCCAACGTGGCGGCCCGGATGCTGCTGAAGCATAACAGCGCGGTGGAGCTGGTGGATCGCACCATCGAGCAGGGATTGCTGCGGCGGTGTCCTGACCCGACAGATCACCGAAGGATCCTGCTGAGGATGACCCCGCTGGGCGAGCAGCTGCTGGGCTCGCTGGCCGCCTGGCACCTTCGCGAGCTGGAAGAAACCGGGCCGGAACTGATCCGCGCGCTGCGCCGCGTGCTGCTCTCGCCGCAACAACAGGACGCGAAGCCGCAGCTCAGGCGCGTCGTGGCGAAGAATCACAATTAGGCCGTCCCCGGAGCCAGCGACGACGGAGCGAATAATCAGGCCGCGCCCGTTACTCGTTTCTCGTCCTGATGTTCGACTTCCCCCAAGGCTTCCTGCGTGATCTCGAAAATGCCGCGGAAAACGGCGACGAGCAGGATCAACAGCGCCAGCATCATGGAAATGGAAGAAAAGAGGCGCAGCTCCGGCAGCGGAGCTGCGTGCAGAAGCTGATTGCCGATGTAGGCCGTCGAGAACTGGGCGATTCCGGCGGCCAGCGGGTAGCGCACCGAGAGAACGGCCAGGGGCAGAACGGATGCGGCGACCAGAAGCAGCGCCTCCTGCACAAGGCTTGGCGGCCACGCTCGCGTGTGGAGCAGGATCGGCCCGTAGAGCCCCAAAAGCAGCAGCCCGAGGAAGCAATTGCCGCCGATGAGGAAGGTATGTACCCGTCGAAGGACCATGCGCGTTTCCGCTCTGCGCGTAAAACGAACGGGCAGAGCGTGGGGATTTGCCGCGCCGGCAATCGGGAGCAAAGGGAGCGGGATTGCCCGGCGGCTCTCAGAATGCTCCGTGGATCGCCAGGCTTCCTATACTTCTCGCGCCGCACAGGGTCCAACCAAAGTTGTAGCCACAACGCGATCTTCGGCACTGGATAAAATGCAACCTTCTGCCCGAAGACAGGAGGGGGTGGAGTTTTCTATTCTGTGTCTGCAAATCGTAAATGCCTTCTGTGAATCCCCGGCGCGCCCGATGCGACGGGGATTTTTTCTTGCGCAAAGCGAAGAGGCTCGTGGAAATGACCGGCCAGCGCGTTTACGGTCCCAGAAACTTGTAAGTCACCCCGAGGCTGAAACCGTTGGGCGTCAGACCGTGGTTGTGCTGGACCAGCGTTCCCGTCGAAGCGTCGTAGGTGGGTGGGCCGGTAAACGATGGCCACAGCTGGTACTCATAGTCGCCGCGGAGCGAGATTCTTGGTGTGATCCGAACGTCGATGGTTCCTCCCGGAGCCAGGGCAAAGTAGCTTCCTTTAACGGTGCCCGCTGCCGGGTAGTTGGGGGTGGTGACAAGACCGGCCCCGAGGAGCATTTTGCCCCAGAAGTTGAGGCGGCTAAAGTGGGCGAGTCTGTATCGGCCGCCGCCAAGATAGTTGGATTCGATCTGGCCATTGGGTCCGCCCCAGTGCAGCCAGCGCGCCTCGCCTTCGGCTCCCCATTTAGGAGTCACGTTCAAATCGAACAACGCGGCCGGGCCAAACAACTGGCTTTTGCAGCCAAAGGGAACGTTGGTCGAGCAGGAGTAGTCCGGATTGAAGGAAGAAATCTCGCCTCCCGCCCAGAAGGTGGAGTGTCCCCCAACCGTTGCGGGTGCGGACTGTGCCATTACGGCCGATGGAAACAACAGCAGGACAAACAATCCAGCCGACTTGAGCATGACCCGGGCTCTCCTTGGGGGGTAGTGAAAGATCGGTACTCAGGGTTGCCTAGCTAGTTAAGAGCACAATTTTTCTGTAAAGGATGTGCGGGCAGATGTCTGTCCTGCTGTGACAATTTGTGAGCCTCGAAAACCGAGGACGTGGGCTCAGTTCACGGCTTGTTCCTGCACGGGCTGAGGAAGGGGCGCGATGATGCCGAGTTGCTCGTAAATGGGGCGCATCTCGCGGCGGATGGCCGGCAGGCGCGACCAGAACCAGAGGCCGCCGGCGATGCAACACGATCCAGTGAACATAACGGTGCGCGGCGCGCCGATCCAGTGCGCGAGCGAGCCGGCCAGCAGGCTGCCAAACGGCGCCATGCCCATAAAGGCGGCGGTGTAGTAGCTCATCACGCGGCCGCGCCGGTCTTCCGGGACGAGGGTCTGGACAATCGTGTTGCTGGCGGTCATGCCCTGCATCATGCCGAAGCCGACAAAGAGCATAAGGATGAGCGACAGCCACACCCAGCGCGAGAAGCCGAATGCCACCAGGCCAATGCCGAAGACCACGGCGGCGATGGGAATCATCCGGGTAAGGCCGCGGACAGAGCGGCGCAACACCAGAGAAAATGCTGAGACGAGCGCGCCCATGCCGGCGGCGCCCGTAAGGAAGCCGAGAGTGTGTGCTCCTCCATGCAGCACGTTGGCTGCAAAGACGGGCATCAGCACCATGTAAGGCATGCCCATGAGGCTGACCAGCGCAAAGAGCAGCAGAATGGTGCGGACGGGCGTGAAGCTGGAGACGTAAGACCATCCTTCGCGGAGTTGCTCCAGCATCGACGAAGTCGCGCGGCGGACCGCAGCAACATGCACCCGCATCATGAACAGCGAAACTATGACGGCGATGTAGCTGATGCCGTCGACGAGGAAGCACCAGCCTTCGCTCGAGACCGCGATGACCATGCCGGCCAGCGAAGGACCGACGAGACGGGCAACGTTGACCATCGAAGAATTGATGGCGATGGCGTTGGAGAGGTCGTTGCGGTCTTCAACCATCTGCACCATGAACGACTGGCGGCCCGGCATGTCGAAGGCGTTGATGAACCCCTGGAAGACACTGAGGATGAGGATTTCCGAAATGTTGATCCGATGGGCCAGGGTGAGCCACGCCAGCAGGAATGACTGAACCATCGCAAGAGTCTGCGTCCAGATGAGGACGTGGCGGCGATCGGAGCGATCGACGATGACGCCGGCGAGCGGCGCCAGGAGAAACGTGGGAATCTGACCAGCGAAACTGACCGTGCCCAGCAGCAGCGCATTGTGGGTAAGGCGGAAGACGAGCCACGCAGTGGCGATGCGCGTCATCCATGTGCCGACCAGCGAGATGGTCTGGCCACCGAAGAAGAGACGGAAGTTGCGATGGCGGAGCGCGCGCCACGCGTGGGAAAAGTCGCGCGCTGCCTGGCGGGAGTCGTCAGCGAGGTATTGCGCGTTTTGGGGTTTGGCTTCGGGGGGCATCTTCCGGCGCGGAGTTTGGTTGAGTTTCGCTGCTCAGCGGTCGCTCATGCTTTGAGGTGCTTGTTCAGGAATTCCAGTGAGCGCTCGCGGGCCAGCTTCGCGGCTTCGGGGTTGTAACTTGGCCGGGTGTCGTTGTTGAAGGCGTGGCCCGCGTCGTACCAGTAGATGGGGACGTCGGGGTGCGCAGCGGCAACTTTGCTGTCAATCTCGTCTTTGGGGATATGCGCGTCCCGGCTCCCGAAGTGAAGCATGATGGGGGCCTTCGGTTTTTCGCCCGCAAAATTGGCAATATAGCCGCCGTAGTAGCCGACTGCGGCATCAGGATCGAGACGCGTGGCCGACAGCCAGGCCATGGAACCGCCAAAGCAGTAGCCGATGACCCCGGCTCTTTTGCCGGTTTCGCGACGGGCGTAGTCAAGAGCAGCCGCGACGTCTTTCAGGCGGTCGTCAGGCGTGCCCTGGCGGGCGAGTGCAATTCCCTTTTTCAGGTCGTCCTCGCTGTAGCCGAGCTCGGCTCCACGTTCCTGGCGATCGAAGAGCGCGGGGGCCACGGCGAGGAACCCTTCTTTCGCCCAGCTGTCAGTGACAGCGCGCATGTGCCCGTTCACGCCGAATGCCTCCTGAATCACGACCAGCCCGGCGACGGGCGCGCCTGCGGGCCGCGCGACATATGCGTCGAGTTGATGGCCGTCGGATGCGGTCAGAGTGACATGTTCAGCCATGGAGTCTCCTGAGGATTTGGGTTGCGGTTACTGATTGGGATGCGCGGGGGGAGGAAGCGGCAATGGGTCGGGGTGATCTTCGTCTCGCAGAATGGCCCAATAGCTGTTGCGGGCCACCACATGAGCGCCGTAGTCCTGGGTGAGCTTCACCTGAATGGTATGCAGGCCTGGCGTGAGGTCGGTGGGATGGAAGCTGAGGATGTAGCGATTGCGCGCGTGGCTGGCGACTTCCGCAACGCGGGTTTCGAAGCCCCTCTCGCGCGTGAAGGGATCGTATTCGCCGCCGCTGAGGGCCGCGAGGGTTTTGGGCGTGTTGCGGCGCATGGCGTTCACGCTCATGATGAGCGGCGCGAGGATGTTCAGCTCGGTGCCGCCGTTGGTGTTGCCTTTGCCCCAGTCGATGATTTCCGCCTTGCCCGGCGAGAACACCAGGCTGAGCACCAGCGTGTTGCTGGTGCCGATGCGCTCCACCAGCTGCGGAACCGTGAAGTGATGGCTGCCGTGGTCGCGCGACTCGCTCACCAGCAGCAGGACGCGACGGTGGTCGGGCGGCTGCTGCTCGAGTAGATTCACCGAGTAGCCAACCGCGTCGAGGATAGCGGCGCCGCCATCGCCTACCGGCATTTGTTTCAGGTCCTTCGAGATGCTGTCGAGGTCCTGGCCGAACGGCTCGACCCAGGTGGCCTTTGAATCAAAAGCAACCAGAGCCATGTCGGCACGGCCATCGCGAGTAAAGAGCTCAAGCAGGGGGCCAAGATGCGCGATCTTGTCGAACTCCATGGGTGCGTCGCGCCCGCGCTCAATGCAGACCACCAGCGAGACGGGTTGTGTGTCGAGGTCGTCGTCAACCTGGACTTTCTGCGGGATGCCATTGTCGAAGACGGAAAAATCGGATGGCTTGAGACCGTAAAGGATGTCGCCGTTGGGCTTCTCAACCAGCGTGGGCACAATGACGACGCTGGTGCTTACGTGGAACGTGGGCATGTCCGCGTTCGGGTCGGGAGGGAAATCGCGGGGCGCGAAGGTCTGCTGCTGTGCCGGCTGCTGCTGGTTTGGGGGTCGCTTCTGTGGCTGGGATGATGTGCCAGGCTCGCCCGGGAACGGCTCGGCCTGCTGCTGCGGTGGCGCAGGTTGCTGTTGCTGCTGGGTCGCAGGCTCACCCGGGAATGGTTCCTGCGCAGCACACGCGAATGTGACGGCGAAGGCAAAGACCAGGAGGCGCAGCGCACAGCGGATCGGCATAGAACTCATTACACCAGACGGACGAGCAGGCAGCGAGGTTACCGGAATTCAGAATCCTGCCGTCGCATCCCACCTGGGGCGTTCAGGAGTAGCTGCGGCGAGCCACTATAATCGCAGAGTAAAAAGCACGAACGATCACCTTGTAACCAGAGAGCAATGATGCCATCTAAAGCCGCACTGGCGGCGGAATCGGCCCCTACGGGCCCACCGGGATCGGCTGCGGCGGCGAGCCTCCCGCTGTCGGAACGAGTCTACGAGAACCAGGGCAATCCGCCGGTGGTTGACGCCATCGCGCCGTGGTGCAGGAGGATTCTCGATGTCGGGTGCGGCGCCGGAGATAACGCGGCGTTGTTGAAGTCGCGACGCCCCGACTGCGACATTTTTGGGATCACGCGATCGGAAAAAGAGGCCCAGCGCGCCCGCGCGTTCATGTCTGAGTGCTGGGTCGACGACATCGAAGTGGACGTTCCCGCATACCTGCAACGCGAGCGCTTCGATTGTCTGATCTTCTCCCACGTTCTGGAGCATCTGCGGGATCCGGCGAAGGTTGTGGCGCAGTTTTCTCAGTTGCTCTCGCCAGGGGGTCTGGTCGTCATCGCGGTTCCGAATGTGTTGTTCTTTAAGAATCGGATCAAGGTCCTGCGCGGGCAATTCGAGTACGATCCAGCGGGCGGGATCATGGATGACACGCACCTGCACTTCTATACTTACGACACAGCGGATCGCTATCTGCTGGCGAATTCGCCCAATCTCCGCCTCACCAGCAAGATTGGTCATGGTCACATCCCGCTGTGGTTTTTGCGGGGACGGGTCATTCCGCAACGCTGGGGCACAGCGCTTGACGCATGGGGCAATCGCCACTGGCCCAACATGTTCGCGATCCAGATCATCCTGACAGCCACGAAACAGTGAGACCGTCCGGGCGCATCATCGATCAGAATGAGGTTGGGTGCCGGGATTGAACGGCGCATAAGGATTGCTGGTGGGCAGATGCGCAGCCGGCCGCGTGTCGACGGCTTCGCGCATGGCAAAGAATGCCGGCGTGGGGTTGTAGTCGTAGTCGAAGGGCAGCGGGCGCTCGGGTTTGCCGTCGGCGCGCGAGGCGTGAGGCAGCCCGTTGAGCCACGTATAGCGATCGGTGATGCCCCAGGTCAGCGCCGCGGTCACGTTCGGCTCCGCGAGCATCATGGTCAGATAGTCGCGATAGATGGCCGCGATGGCCGCGTCGCGGTCGGCAACGGCTTCAGGAAGCTTGCGGTCGTTGACGTCCATCTCCGTGATGAAAACCTGGAGGCGCATCTCCGCCAGCTCGCGCACAAAGTGAACCAGCCCCTCGCCGGGCATCGGATCGCCGGCGGTGAGGTGACTCTGAATACCGACAGCATCGATGGGAACGCCACGCGCCTTCAGGCGGCGTACGAGCATCATCACCTGGCCGCGCTTGTCGATCTGCTCCGGTGTATCCAGCTCGATACCGTAGTCGTTGTAGGTGAGCAGTGCGGCGTGGTCGGCCTGGCGCGCGGCCCGGTAGGCAATCTCGAGGTACGACGGGCCGATAAGCTGCAGCCAGATATCGTCGCGCAGGCCATCGGGGCGGCCGCTCTTCACGTCGATGGCTTCGTTCACCACGTCCCAGGAGTGAATCTTGCCGGCGTAGCGACTGGCGACCGTCTGGATGTGCTGGGTGAGGAATTGCTCCGCATTGTCTTTCGTCAGCGTGTCGGCAAACCAAGTGGGATTGTCGACGTGCCAGCAGAGGTTGTGCCCGCGCACTTTCTGGTCGTGCGACAACGCATAGACGACGATGTCGTCGGCCTCGCGGAAATCAAACTGGGTCGCTGACGGCCGCAGCGCCTTCCACTTCATCGCGTTTTCCGGAACCACGATGCTGGCCTGCTCGCCCACGGTGCGTGCGTAGTCGGGCTCACCGTCGAGGTGTTCGGGGACCACGGCACACCCCACCAGCAGGCCGTGCGCAGAGGCGTGAGCGCGCAGGGACCGCGGGCCGCTAAGGTCGTTGAGCGTGGGTGCCGCGCCACGAGCGCCGGGCCCGGGTCTCGGTTGACTGCACCCGGCGGGGAGAAGCGCGGCAAAGCCCCCGGCTGCAGCAGCCGCGGCGCTGCTGAAGAGAAATTCGCGTCTGGTTTTGTGGCCCGCGCTCCGGACCGGCGCTTCGCGATCGGAACTCAGGCTTTCCGCCATCACTCTCCCGTTCCCGGCTGGCGACCGGTTCCCGCCCTCGCCCACGATTCCATGCGCCCGGTCCAGCGGAGAAAGCGCAGCAGGTTTCCCCTCTCCTGCCAGACAAAGTGCAGCACGTCGCGAGGCGCGAGCTCTTCAGCTTTTTTGCCGGAGTAGGTTTCGATCCGCCATTTCAGATACTCGCTGCGCCAGGGACGCAGGCGGTGTCCGCTGGTGGCATTCCACATGAATCGCAGAGGCGCGAACAAAGGAGAGGGTTCCTGAAAATGAGTATAGCGAAGCAGGTCACAGCAGGCCGCTTCCTGCTTCCCGCTTCCTGCTTCCCGCTTCCAGCTTCCCGCTTCGTGCTTCCCGCTTCCTGCTTACTGGCCCGACTTCACCGCCTGCTGCGGAGCTTCCTGCAACTGGCGCGCCCGCGCGCACAGCTTCTTCAGCTTGCCCTGAAAGTCGGAGCCGCTGCCGATGTGTTCCTCCTGCAAAACCCCATCGGCATCGATGGTGAAAGTGTGCGGAATGGCCGTCACTCCAAAGAGGTGGGAGATCGGCCCCGTGAATCCGCCATCGCGAACCTGCGGCCAGGTCATATTGTTCTTCGCGACAAAGTCCTTCCACCTGGCCTCATCGGAATCGAGGCTGATGCTGATGACGACGAGGGGCTCGGAGGAGAATTTCTCCGCGATCTCGCGAATCCTGGGCAGCGACTCGCGGCACGGGCCGCACCAGGTGGCCCAAAAGTCGATCAGAACCACTTTGCCGGCCAGCGAATCAAGCGAAACTTGTCGGCCATCCAGGGTGGTCGCGGAAAAGGGCGGCGCCATTCGCGCGCGAGCCAGCTCAGGCCGGTCGAGAAAGCGCTGGGCACGCTCGCGACTGGCATCGTCTTTCGCGGCGAGATCGAGGTATTTGCGGAACTGCGATCGGGCATCGTCGTCGCGATTCAGGTGCGCCAGGCAGATGCCGTCGTAATAGCAGGCGTCGGGCACATTGGAGTAAGCGGCGAGGGTGGCCTGGAATTCGCGATCGGCTTCGGCGAAGCAGTCGGTTTTGTTCTTGTCGATTGCCTCACGATACTGCACGGTGGCGCGCTCCAGATGCGCCATCGCGGCCTTCCGCGTGTCCTTGGCGTCGGCAATCAGTTGCCGCGCGGCGGCATCGGCGGCTTTATAGTCGCCGGATTTGAGGCCGTACTCGATGATCCTCTCCGCGCATTCTTCGCAGTGGCCGCCATCCTGCTTGTCGGCCTTCTTAAAGGAGCCAACGGCTGCGCCATATTCGTGTTGCCGCGCCCACTCTTCGCCTTCGCGATACGACTTCTGTGCGTTCGGATCGGTGGGGGCGGGGCGCTCCTGCGCGTGAACAACGGCGAACCCGAGCAGACAGAGAGCAAGAACAACAAGATTGCGGTGCATGGACGATCCCCTCGACCAAGCACGGTACCACGAAATCAGGGATTAGGGAGTAGCCAATAGGGAGTAGGCCCGCCGACTCACACATCCATCGTGGAGTCTTCAATCGCACGGCGGACGTTGCCTTCAGCGCGGGCCAGACGCCGCACCGCTTCCGGCTTGTCGACTCCGGCCTTGAGCATCACCAGCGCAACCGGCACGCTCCGGCCGGCCGACTTGATGACCTCCACAGCCTTGTCGCGTTCGACGTCGCAGGCGCGCATCAGGATGCCAATGCCACGCTCGATCAGCTTGGAGTTATGCATGTGCACGTTGACCATCAGGTTCTCGTACACATAGCCCAGCCGCGTCATCGCCCCGGTGGTGATCATATTGGTGATCATCTTCTGCGCGGTGGCGGCCTTCATGCGCGTGGAGCCGGAAATGACTTCGGGACCAACCTCGGCGACGATGCAGGTTTCTGCCGCATGCGCCAGAGGCGTGTTGGGATTGCAGGTGATGCACGCCGTCTTCGCGCCCAGAGTGCGCGCATAAGTAACAGCGGCGACCACATAAGGAGTGCGCCCGCTCGCCGAAAGGCCGATCACCACATCCTTGCGGCTGGGGCGGCGGCGCGCAATGTCCCGCTTGCCCAGATCTTCTGAATCCTCGTTGACCTCGACCGGCGAGGCCAGGGCCTTGGGGCCACCCGCCATGATGTACTGCACCGTCTGCGGGCTGGTGGAGAAGTAAGCCGGAATCTCGCAGGCGTCGAGAGCAGCCAGGCGCCCGCTGGAGCCGGCGCCAATATAGATGAGGCGTCCGCCCTCGCGCAGGCTATGCGCCACCAGATCGATCACCTGGGCGATCTCAGGGATCGCCTTCTTCACCGCGGCGCCGACCTTCTGATCTTCCTGATTGATGATGCGGGCAATCTCGACCGCCGAGCGCGTGTCCAGCCCGCGCGTGGCGTCATTGGCCTTCTCCGTGAGCAGGTCCTGGATGTTCGCCGGCGAACCGTTGGATCCGTTGGGGACGGAGGGTCCATTGGAGATGGTGGATCCGTTCCTGGCCCCGTTCTTTATTCCGTTCGTTGCGCCTTCGCCGGCTTCCGCGTGTGGATTGAGTGTAGTTCCCATTTTTCCTGGGGTTTGGGCATACATGCCCTTGTTAATTCTAACTCGATCTCCCTTGCACGTTGCGTCAATATTATCGGACGAACGTGGCAGCGCTTTGTCACGGATTTGTCATGGATTGGCGTGGTGACAACGCGGCCGCCCGTTTACACAGTGGTCCTACCAGCCGTGCGCGCCCACCGTACCCTTCCCCGGCTCGATGCCGCGGATTTGCCCGTCGCGCATGTGAATGATGCGATCGGCAATCGTGGCCGCCTCCGGGTTGTGCGTGATCATCAGCACCGTCTGTTTGAATTCCTTGTTGGAGCGGCGCAGCATTTCCAGCACCGCATCGGAGTTTTCCGTGTCCAGATTGCCGGTGGGCTCGTCGGCCAGCACGATCGATGGGCGATTAATCAGCGCGCGGGCGATGGCCACACGCTGCTGCTCGCCGCCGGATAACTCTGAGGGCCGATGCTCCAGACGCCCGCTGATGTTAAGGATTCCCGCAAGCTGCGAAAGGAAATTCTCGTCCAGTGGCTCCGTGCGGCCGGCGATCTCGTACGCGATCTCAATGTTGGCCCGCGCTGAGAGCGTGGGCAACAGATTGAATTTCTGAAAGATGAACCCGATGCGCGCCCGGCGCATCCGCGTGCGCTCCCCATCGTCCAGCCCGGAGAAGTCCACCCCGCCAATGTAGACTTTCCCGCTGGTGGCGCGCGTCAGTCCGCCCAGCAGGTAGAAAAGGGTCGATTTGCCGCTGCCCGACGGCCCGACGATGGAGACAAACTCGCCTGCCTCGACTGAAAACGTCGCGTCGCGCAGTGCCGGAACTTCAAGCCTGCCGGATCGGTAGACTTTGCCGAGGTGCTCGGCGCGAATCATGGGTTCCACGGGTCCGATTGTAAATTGCCCGTCTGTATCCGGGCCCTCCTGGACGAGCTGCCGCCTCACTCATTCAGGAAGATGCCGATCCGCGGCGGCGCGAAGCTTCTCACCCCGCCGGGGACGTGAACTTCAGGAGGCGACTGCGTGCACGAGGGGATCGAGCGTGGGTGGCTCCGACGTGTCGTAGGCCGGTCGAAGCTGCTTCCGCGGGCCACGCTTGCGCGCGATCATGACCCGGATACGCTCCAGCATTTCCGTGGGATTGCTGTTTCCTTTGGGGAGAAAAGCATCGGCGCGATTGGCGTGATCGAAGGTCTTCACCGAACCGCTGATGAGAATCATGGGAACTTCAGGCGCGATTTCCTTCATGCGGCGCACCATTTCGTTTCCATCCATGTGGGGCATCACAAAATCGCTGAGCACCAGGTCGATGCCGCCTTTGCGGAAGCGATCCAGGGCTTCGACTGCGTTGCTGGCGATTTCCACTTTGTAGCCGCCACGGTATTCCAGCACGAACTTGCGCACGGCGAGGGACTGATCGTTGTCATCAACGCATAGGATTGTTTTCTTTGGTCTCATTTTCTTTCCTGGCATTTCCAGCGCGGTGCGCGGGAGTACAGCGGCGGGAAACGGCGTCGCCCGTCGTCGGGGTTGACGGTGCCGCATCCTCTGCGTCCCGGCTTTTGCGCCCGCGCCTGGTTGCCACAAGCGCGCAACGCCGCGTGCCCGCCAGGACGCGGGATGCGGGGGAACAGAACGAACAGCGGGTCCGGCGTAGTGTCGTCAGCTCGTAATGGTTCCGATTACTCCCGGAATGATGGCGGGCTGCGAGGGCGCCTGGTGCGGCTGCGTTACCGTTCCAATTCGGTTTTCAGCAGAATCAAGAGTAACGTTCCTTTCGAAACGCCACGTCAGAGTACGAACCGAGGCGGGTGCTGTAAATGGGGATCAAAAGGCGAAATCATCCGCCGGTTTCGATCCGGCTTTGCACCGGGTTCTGTTATCGCCCGATGAATACTGAGCGCGGGGCCTTCCACGTCTGTTGAAAGGGTGTGGATCGCTCGGGGAAAAGGGGGCCGTTTGCAGCGATCACGGTGCGGCGGAAAAACGCGTTTAGCCAAACCCGCGCGCCTGGCGGATTCAAACGCCCATCTTAGTGACGGAAGATTTGCGTAATCATCTCCGACTGCACCTGATTCAGCTGCTGGATGGTGGCCTCGAGCGTGGGCCGATCGTCCAGTGACGCGCCCGTCATCAGCTCCTTGAGCCGGAAGGCCGTGTGCCGGATCAGAATCTCCGCGTTCTTCAGCTTCTTGGCGTCGCGCAGCAGGCTCATCTGAATCTTATCTGCGTAACTCTGCGCGGCTTTGATGGAGACTGAAGCCTTCTCTGCATCGCCGGCCTGATACTGCGCCGTGGCGATCTCGGTCATCGAGTGCACCAGCTCCGCGTAGAGATAAGGTTGTTCGCTGGGAGAGGCAGCCGCAGCTTTAGCCTGGAGGTCAGCCAGCTCGCGCGCATCGGGCACGCGATCATCCATGCCATGCCCCCACGCAAGAGTAGCGGGCAGCACCACGGCGGCGAGGACAGCGACCAACCGCATCGCAAACCTCCAGAACAATTACGTTCCGAGAACAATACCGCACATTCCGTATTGTGCGCTACCCATGAAGGTGTTAGGCCAGCCCGCTGTCATTCCGAAGTAACGCCCGGCAGCCCCTGAACACCCCCGGAGTACCCGCCCGCACGGAACCTCCGGCCATTGTTCGCGTGCACCGTAGTCATTTGGGAAGAGTGACAAGCCGGTGCTTTGCCTGCCATTCCTGATCCGGGAACTTTCCCTGGGCGGCGGCGAGGAAGCGATGATAGTACTCCGCCGCTGCCTTGCTTTGATGGAGATTATCGTACGCCGTTGCCCACAGAAACAAACTGGCTGGTGTTTCTTCGGCAAACTTTGATCGCATGGAAAGAGCGGCCAGCTCTTCCTGGTATTGGTGGAGCTCGGAGTCGGCAAATGCGATTCCCGACCAGGCGTCGACGTCGTCCGGCCTGGCGGCGGTGGCTTTGCGGAAGGCGGCCACGGCGTCCGCATAACGCTGCTGGCGGATCAGAATCTGCCCATGCGCGTCCAGCAGCGCAGGGTCGGCTGGCGTCTGGACGAGAAGCTGCTGGTAGAGCGCATCCGCCTCATTCAGCTTGTCCGCCTGGACGTCGGCATCAGCCAGCATGGAGGCCACCTCCCGGCTGGCTGGCTCCAGCTTGTGCAGCTTTTCCAGCACGGCCAGCGCGTCGGCCTGCTTCCCCTGGGAGTTCAGGATGGTAGCCAGCTGCGCATTGAGCGCGGGATCGTCAGGGTCGCGGCCCAGCGCCGCCTCCACCAGAGGCTGAGCGTCGGCATATCGCTTTTCGGCGATCAGCAGGTGGACCAGGCCGGCCGTGGCATCCGAGGAATCGGGTTCCGTCACCAGCGCCTTCCGGTATTCCTGCTCCGCGATTTCCCCGTCGCCAGCCGCATCGGCAATCTCAGCCGCCAGAACTGTGTCCGCCGGCGTCTCCGAAGTCAGTTTGAGCGCGTCCACCAGCGCATCCCGGGCGCCGGTCGGATCAGAGGATCGAATCAGCCGCGCCAATGCCCGATCTGCCTGGGCTTTGGCTGCAGGGCTGGGCGGATTCGGCTCCAGCTGCACAGATGCGTAAAGCTGTTCGCGAGCTGCCTGGGCGTCGCCTTTGGCCGCCAGGATCAACCCGAGCGCCAGGCGCGCTTCAAACTGCTTTGGATCAGCCGCAACGGCCTTGCGATACCACCCTTCCGCCGCGTCCGCGTGCCCCTGAGCGTCCTCGATATAGCCGCGATCGAACAGCGCCCGGGCATCCCCAGCATGGGCGGAGAGGTAGACGTCGAGCCGGCTCGCTGCCAGTGCATAGTCCTTTGTCGCAATCGCCGCTTCCACGTCGTCGAGGGGACCGGCCGGCTGATCCTCGCCCGCCGTCCCCGGCGGCAGCGGCGTCTGCTGTGCCAAAACGGCGCCACTTAGGGCGAGCAGAAGTAGCGCGCAAGCCGCTCCCCAACCCAATCGCGATCGCGCGTCAGACATTCGGCACAGGCAGGCGCTCACAAAGCCACCAAGCCGGCCAAGCAGACCAGGATTCACTGGAAGACTTCGCTTTCCGTCTCCAGAACCGGCGCCAGCACTGCATGAGGCCCGAGAACCCTTGCCAGCCACTGCCCGGTATGGGAAAGCTCGTTTTGCGTGACCTCCTCCGGCGTCCCGGTCGCCACCACCTGCCCGCCCTGTCCCCCGCCCTCAGGGCCCAGGTCGATGACCCAGTCGGCGGATTTGATGATGTCGAGGTTGTGCTCGATCACCACCACCGAACCTCCGCAGTCGATGAGCCGCCGTATCGCCATCAGCAGCTTGCCCACGTCGTCGAAGTGCAGCCCGGTGGTGGGCTCGTCGAGAATATAGAGCACTCGGCTGTTCTTCTTCTTCTCGGATTTACCGTCGACGCGGACCTCGGAGCGAATGGCCGCCAGGTGCGCTGCCAGCTTCACCCGCTGCGCTTCACCGCCGGAAAGCGTCGTCGCCGACTGCCCGAGGCGCACGTAGCCAAGGCCCACTTCATCCAGCACCGCGAGCTTGTCCACGATCCTCACCTGTCCGGCGAAGAACCGGATCGCCTCCCGCACCGTCATCTGCAGCACGTCGTGGATGCTCTTGTTCTTGTAGTGAATCTCCAGCGTGCTGGCTTTGTAGCGCGTACCGCCGCATTCTTCGCAGGGCAGCTCCACGTCGGCGAGGAACTGCATCTCCACCGTGACCGTGCCGTCGCCTTCGCACACATCGCAGCGGCCGCCGGGAACGTTGAAGGAGAAATGTCCCGAGGTGTAGCCGCGCCGCTTTGCCTCCGGCTGCTGCGAAAACAGGTCGCGGATGGCATCGAAGGCCTTGATGTAGGTCACGGGGTTCGAGCGCGGCGTCCGCCCAATGGGCGTTTGATCGACCAGCACGATGTCGTTAAGCCGCTCGACGCCCTTGATGTCCTTGTAGACGCCTGTCGGGTCGCCGCCCTCAATGCGCCCCAGCCGATGCGCGACCGCTTTGTACAGCACATCGTGGACCAGCGTCGACTTGCCCGATCCTGAAACCCCGGTGATCGCGACCAGCATGTTGAGCGGGATATCCACGTCAATGCCCTTCAGGTTGTGGGCGCGCGCACCCTTCAGCCGCAGCCAGTCTTTTGACGACCCCGGCGTCCTCCGGCGAGCCGGCACCGGGATGTTCAGTTGCCCGCTGAGGTAGCGGCCGGTGATCGAGTTCGGGTTCGCGGCGACCTCCTCCACCGAGCCGCCGGCCAGCACTTTGCCGCCGAACTCGCCGGCGCCAGGACCGAGATCAAGCAGGTAGTCCGCCGACCGCAGCACGTCCGGATCGTGCTCCACCACCAGGATCGTGTTCCCCAGGTCACGCAGCTCGTCAAGGATGCGGATCAGCCGCGCCGTGTCGCGCGGATGCAGCCCGATCGAAGGCTCGTCGAGCACGTACAGCGCCCCCACCAGGCGCGAGCCCAGCGACGTAGCCAGCTGAATCCGCTGTGACTCTCCGCCGGAAAGCGTCGAGGCCAGCCGGTCCAGCGTCAGGTAGTCCAGTCCGACGGCGTCGAGAAAGGTCAGACGCTGGCGAATCTCCTCCAGAATGCTCCCCGCAATCTCCTCCTGCATCGGCGTCAGCGTGAGCGTGGAGAAAAATCGCGCCGCAGCGCCGATGGTCAGCGCCGCCGCCTCGCAGATGTTCCTTCCCTCCCCGCACTCGTCTCCAATCCGCACCGCGCGGGCTTCAGCGCGCAACCGCTGGCCTTTGCATTCCGGGCACAGCGCGTAGCCGCGATACTTGCTCAGCATCACGCGTACATGCAGCTTGTACTTCTTGCGCTCCAGCAACGCGAAGAATCCGTGCACTCCGGCGAATGATCCGTTGCCGTCCAGAACGAACGCCTGCTGCTCCGGCGTCAGGTCCCACCACGGCACGTTCAGCGGAATGCCATTCTGCCGCGCTGCCTTGCGCAGATCATTGAGCCAGGAGCGATACTTTGGCCGGTTCCACGGGTCGATGGCTCCCTCATCGAGCGTCTTCGACTTATCGGGGATGATCAGATCCAGGTCGAAGTCGATCGTGTTCCCGAAACCCTGGCATCGCGGGCATGCGCCCCACGGATTGTTGAACGAGAAAAGACTCGGCTCCGGTTCCTTGTATTGACGATGGCAGTTCTTGCACTCGAATGCCCCGGAGAACCGCAGGCGTTCCGGAGGCGCTGCCATCTCGGCCTCCCGGGGGACAATCTCAAACAGGATCTCGCCCGATTCCCTGTATCCGATCTCAGCCGCATCCACGATGCGTGCGCGATTGTCTGACGCGACGGCGATGCGGTCGACAAGCACGAAAACCGGCAAAGCAAAATTGACCTCCAGCAGCGATTCCGGCGTCGAAAACTCGTAGATTGTGCCGTTCTGATACAGACGGTTGAATCCTCGCTTCCGCAAGTCCGCCAGCCGCTCCCGCAGCGCGTCAGACAAACCGCCCGAGGGTTTGGCCTCAGCTTTCGCAACAGTTTTTCGGGTCCGACGCGGTGGTTTGCTGTCTGACGCCGCGTCTGCCGCGGGCTGAGCCGGCGTGGCCGCCTGCGGCTGGACCGGAAACAGCGCATACAGCCTGGTTCCCTCACCCAGAGCCAGAACCTTAGTAGCGATCTCGTCCACCGTGTCGCGCCGGACAATGCCGCCGCAGACCGTGCAGTGCACCACCCCGCACCGCGCCCACAGCAGGCGCATGTAGTCGTAGATCTCCGTGGCCGTCGCTACCGTCGAACGCGGGTTGCGTGTCGAGTTTTTCTGCCGGATGGCAATCGCCGGAGCCAGCCCATCGATCAGGTCAACATCCGGCTTCTCGATCCGTTCCAGAAACTGCCGAGCGTAGGCCGAGAGCGACTCAACGTACCGCCGCTGTCCCTCGGCATAGATCGTGTCGAAGGCCAGCGACGACTTGCCCGACCCCGAAACCCCGGAAACCACGGTCAGCTTCCCGTGTGGAATCGAGCAGTCGATGTTCTTCAGGTTGTGTGTCCGCGCGCCGCGGATGATGATCTCGTCGCTCAAGCTGATGGCCCCAATGACTCCAAAAGACACTCCAGAGAAAAGTCTCCCAGTTTGATTATAGAGTCGAGAGCATCCCGAATTCCGCACCTGAGGCCGGAGGATTATGCATCTGAGTGGAGCCCTGATTTTGCTGCTGTTTATCGTCGCGTGCGCCGCAGTGATGCTCCTGCTGCTGCATTTCACACGCCTCGGCCGCATCGTGCACGAGCGCATCCCCGACCGGCCGCGCCGGCGGCTGTTCGTCGCCGCCATGAGCTTCTTCATCACCTTTCTCGGCGTGCGCCTGCTGGTCTACGGCATCGTCCATCACATCGGACCGTTTGGCTGGGTCATGATCGGCGGCCGGCACATCCATCATCTGGTGTGGGGCATCCTGCTGCTCCTGCTGGTGGGCTATGCCGACATGGCGGAGATCGGCACCGGCGCCACCCCCGGCTCGCTCTTCCTGAGCCGGCTCATCTCCATCTCCTTCGGCATTGGCGCAGCGCTCACTCTGGATGAATTTGCTCTGTGGCTCAACCTCGACCCCAATGCGTACTGGACGCACGCAGGACGGTCCAGCATCGACGCTGTCGTGCTCTTCGGCGCTCTCCTGGCCATCGGGGCGTGGGGCGCACCGCTGTGGACCCGTCGCCGCGCCGGCGCAGCCCCAACTTCGAAATGAGGCGCACCCGGGCGCTTCGCTTCGTTGACCGCTTCTGAATCGCCCCCTTTCGCGAATGACCATCTGCGCCGATATGGATGAAGTGGTATGCGAGATGACACCCGTTGCACGACTAATGACTAGTCCCCTGGTCCGGGGCGCTGTCAGAATGATCGTTATGCACTGGGTTGCGGCGTGGGTGGTCCTGATCTTCATGGCGGCCAGCGCCTCGGTCATTCTGGTTTTGCTTCACCTCACGCGCGCCGGGCGTATCCTTCACGAACGAATTCCCGATCGTCCCCGCCGCCGGCTCTTCCTGGCAGCTTTAGGATTTGCCGTCACCTTCCTGGGCGTCCGCCTCCTGGTGCTGCTCATCCTTTTCCACATCGGTCCGTTTGGATGGGTCGTTCTGGGCGGCACTCACATCCACCACCTGGTGTGGGGCATCGTTCTGCTTCTGGTTTCCGGCTACGCCCTGGTCGCCGAGATAGGCTCCAACGCCACGCCTCTCTCACTGTTCGCCGGACGCCTCATAGCCATCCTCTACGGCATGGGTGCGGCCCTCACCCTGGACGAGTTCACCATGTGGCTCGACATTAAGGAGTCCACGTGGTCTTTCCAGGGCCGCGAGAGTATCGACGTCGTGGTGGTCTTCGGCGCTCTTCTTGCACTGGGCGCCTGGGGCGCGCCTCTCTGGACGAACCGGCCCCGCAGGCAGCGCCGCCGCCCTCCCTCCCCACGGCGGCGCAACGATCCCCACTGACCACCAACAAACGCGAAAAGGCCGCGCCGGCCAGCACGGGTCGGAGCGGCCCAAAAACCCATCTGACCCCAGCTATTCGCCGCGATTCGGGAAGATGCCCATACGGAACGAAACCGTGAAACTCCGGTTGGTCGTCAGGCTCAGAGTATCGAGTGGAGAAATGGCTGTGGTCGCGTAATAAGCCGAGCCGTTGATCGCCGCCGGTGAGTTGTGTGCCGAGACGTCGAGAATGCTCTGGTCGTTCATCAGGTTGTCGATGCCGAAGCTGATCTTCGACTCGTTGAAGAACGAGTTCGCCTTTCGGAACGTGTAATTGAAATAAATATTGACGTTGTCGGTGGGGGAATCCCAAATCTGGTTGTGGTAGGCGCCAGCATCGTCATAATGATCGCCGATCCTCTTTTCAATCAACCCCAGATCGAAACCGTGCGCCTGATACGTGAGGGCGATCGCATCCGTATAAAGGGGAGCATCTGCGACATACAGGTCTGACGGGATTTCGCTCCCGGTATAAGTTGCCTTGCCGACCGTACCATTGGCATAAAGATTGAAGCCGGCGCCCAGAGCGGTGTTCACTTCGCCTTCGAAGCCACGGGTAATCGAGTCCGGGCCAAGATAGTAGGC
Organism: uncultured Acidobacteriaceae bacterium; assembly: GCA_963788905.1. GTDB lineage: Bacteria > Acidobacteriota > Terriglobia > Terriglobales > Acidobacteriaceae > Palsa-343. The sequence goes on along the minus strand of CAWBIO010000002.1, from coordinate 1,072,050 downwards.
ATTCAGGTCATAAAGAGGGTTACTTGGATCCTGAGTCTGGTAAGCGATGTAGCTGCCCTGGTATTTGATGTGGTAATAGTCTGCGTCGACCGTCAGCCGATTGAGTTTCAGGACTGAGCCTCCCTGCCACGTGGTAGTCTCTGTCGGCTTAGGCAACACGTTAACCTCTTTGCCGCCTCCGGCCACATCGAAAGTGCTGCTGGGCGGAATCTCGTCACCCTTGGCAAACTGTCCGTACACGGCCCAACGAGTGTTGATGTGGTAGTTCGCTTCGGCGGAGGGCAGGTTGCTGGGAAAGCTGCCTGAGGACTTTGTGGCCGGCGCCCCATTCAGGCTGCCGACGATCTTTCCGTCATCCGCATACTGCGTGAGCGCCATGTTGTACCACGCGAACTTGTAACCGCCAATCAGGGCGAGCCTCCCGGTTGGATGCCACTCATATTCGACGAATGGGTTCAGCGAGTTGGTGAAGAACCGCTCGTGGAAATTGGGCAGGAGCTGATCGGTATGCGTCAGCGGGTTGGAAGGGATCTGGTAACGATTCGTCGTGGCCCATTCATACCAGCCGCCGAGGCGCAGAATGCCAATCTTCGAAGTCTGACTGATGGTCGCTGTCTCACCGTACTTGCGATAACTGTTCAGCTTATCGACCGCGCACGGTAACTTACCCTTGACCGGAGTCGAACAGTTGGCCTGAGTGATCCAGCCGGTGGAGCTGTTAGGTCCGGTGGCGAGGCCCGTCTTGTCGCTGGTGTTGTCGTTCGCATAGTACTGGTGGTTGTAGTAGCTGTACGTGTACGGCTTCATGTCGAGAATCCACCCGTGATCCAGGCTGGAACGAAAGCCGACATATTCGAAGTCGGTTGGGACTGCGTAGATGTTATAAGCCTGATAGTAAGAACTGGTCGGATCGTTGTTCTGCAGCAGGTAGTTCCAGCCGTAATTCTGGATCTGCGCTCGATAAGGCGAGTTATTGGGCGTATTGGAATTGAAGCGAATGACACCGCTGTAGCCCGTAATTGTCGTGTCCGGAGAATACTTATACAGAACCTTGATGTCACCGGCGTATCGATTCTGGTCGTTCAGGGTCTCAAAACCGTCCGATGTCATGCGGTGAACATCGAGGCTCAATCCGATGTTCTTCTTATCGCCCAGCATGCCTGTGTTGTACTGGCCGTCGATGAGCATCGTGTTCCAGGAGCCATAAGAATACGACGGGAGAATCGACTGGCTGGCCGGGATGTCGCGCGATAGCAGATTGATGGAACCGCCAAAGGTGCTGGGGCCAATCGTGGAGGCAGTACCGGGACTGCGATCGAAATCAACGCTGCCGATCCACTCGCCGGGAAAAAAGACCCACGAGTGATGGGTCGGCGTATTGGTGTCTTCGAAGGGTATGCCATCCCAGGTAATGTCGTAATCGCCGTCCGGAAACCCACGGAAGTAAATCGTGCCCTGGCCAAGGCCAACCCCATTGGGGGTGTAGTTGAACGTGCCCGGGACAATCTGGATGATGTTGGAATAATCGGCGGTGGGAAAGGTGAATTCGCGGATGAATTCACCGCTGACTTCCGACTTCGGCGCAACCGTATCCAGCGATTCCTGGGAGAGCGCATGCTGGCCTGCAATGGAGTCCCCGGCAATCGCGCGTACTTCAATATTCTGCTCAACGCTGCCGATCCCGAGCGTGGCGATCAGCTCCTGAGGGTTAGGCGAAGCCACCGCATCCTGGGCAGCGGCCGCAAATCCCGGTGCGGAAAACGTCAGGGTATAACGCCCCGCAGCGATTCCTTTGATGACGAAGTGGCCGGCGTCGTCCGCCGTTGTTTTAGTCACCGCTCCCGTGGTCTGGTTTTTCGCGGCCACAGCAGCGTGAGCCACCGCGGCTCCGCGCGCATCCACCACGCTGCCGGCGATCGATGCCGCCCCTTCCTGCGCGCGTAGGATGCACGGCAAAACAATGGCGGCCACAGCAGCGAGAACGATAAAGACACGGCTCCATGAACCGAGATGGTCGCGCATACACTTGCCTCCAAAAAATTGTTGGGTCAATACGAGGTTTTCGCCTTATGTCTCTTGTGGGGACGGAAACTCGAAACCAAAAATATGAAGTCCGCGTAACGGGCGCGTTACGCCTCTGTTGCGCGTTTGTGAATTACGCTCCTCGACGCTGGTGCTGCGGCTAACTCGTGACCCCTGGCAGAGAACTGCGACCCTCTTGCCGCTGCACGGCCGCGCCAGCCTGTTCCCTCCCTTGATTCCCCAAACGTGTTTACTCAACAATCCACAGGTCCTGGCAGGCTATAGTCAAAGCGGCGATTTTCCACGACCCTGCTCAGGCGTGGCCAAAAGCAACGCAAACGGTGGCGCGACTTTTCTCGAAGAACCGGCGGATGACTCCGCTCATCCGGTCCGGCGCGAGACTGCTGCGCGCCCCTTTCGGTCCTCTCGACCCGCCGCCGCACCTGACGACGACGAGGATGAGCCGTTCCTTCGCGCACGCCGCCGCGTGCCCGTTCGCCGCGGCCTGGTTCCGGCATGGGCGAGGAGCTGGTGGGGCGTGCCGGCATTGGGCGCGGGCCTCCTGTTCCTGTTCGGCGCGGCGCTGGCGCTGATGATCGCCGTCCGCAGTTTCGCCAACCACGATTCGCGCTTCCGCATTGACTCGTCGGCTTCGATCCAGACCCTGGGCAACAGCCAGCTCAGCCGCGCCGACCTGCTCTCGGTCTTCGGGTCCGACATCGGCCGCAACCTCTTCTACGTCCCGCTTGAAAAAAGGCGTCTCGAGCTGGAACAGATTCCCTGGGTCGAACGCGCTATCGTCATGCGGATGCTGCCCAACCAGTTGCGAGTGGCCATCACCGAGCGCGCCCCAATCGCCTTTGTCGATGTGCGCGGCCGCATCGCACTTGCCGACTCGAACGGCGTGATCCTCAATCTCAGCCCGCAGCAGATGGCTGCCCGCCACTACTCGTTCCCCGTGGTCGGCGGCATCAATCCTGCTGACCCTCTGACGGTTCGCGCCGCGCGCATGCAGGTCTATCAGCGCTTCATCGGTGACCTCGATGCAACCGGAGAGCACATCTCCGCGCAGCTCAGCGAAGTGGACCTGTCCGATCCCGACGACGTGCGGGCCACGGTCCCCGCCGGCGGCTCCGACCTGCTGCTGCATTTCGGCGATGAGAGTTTTCTCCCCCGCTGGCACAACTACCAGGCGCACATCGCGCAGTGGCAGCAGCAGTACCCCCACCTGGCCTCCATCGATCTGCGCTACGACCGCGAAGTGGTCCTGAAGATGGCCGGCGAAGCCAGCATGCCTCCGAAGACAGCAGCTCCGGAGAAGGCCGAGCCACTCACTGCGCCCAAACCCGCCCCGCAACCGGCCCGCGCCGCTTCCATTCAGCGCCCGGTAAAGCCGCACCAGCCGCAGATCGCCGCCAAACACGCGGCTGCCAAACCGCCGGCCAAACCCCGCCCTTCGCCGCAGAAAAACCACAATGCCGATGCGCATCAGAATAGGGGGACGGCATGAGCCAGCCAGGCAACGTCCTCGCTGTGCTCGATGCGGGCAGCTCGAAGACTCGCGTGCTCATCGCCGAGGTTCATGAGAACGCCCTCCGCTACCGCGGCCACGGATTCGCCGACGCGGCTGGGATGCGCAAAGGATTGATCGCGGATCTGGCGCCGGCCTGGGCGGCCATCGATCAGGCATCCGTGATGGCAGAGACCTCCGCGCAGGCTGTCATCGAAAGAATGGTCGTCGCTGTCGGTGGCCCGCACATCCGCGGCGTCAACAGCCGCGGCGGCATCAGCCTGGGCGCCCGCCTGCGCGAGATCACGAAAGAAGAAGTCCGCGACGCCGTCGATCGCGCCCGCTCCATCGCTTTGCCCGCCGACCGCGAAGTTCTCCATTTGCTGCCCCAGCAGTTCATCCTCGACGACCAATGGGGCATTCGCGATCCCGTCGGCATGATCGGCAATCGCCTCGAAGTGATCCTCCACATCTCTACCAGCTCTTCGAGCGCCCAGCAGAGCATCGTCACCTGTGTCAACCGCGCCGGCCTGCAGGTGACCGAGACCGTGTTCGAAGCCCTCGCTGCCGCCGAGGCCACTCTCTCCGCCGACGAGCGCGAACTGGGCGTCTGCCTCCTCGACATCGGCGCTTCCACCTCTGAGCTTGCCGTCTTTTATGAAGGCTGGGTCGCGCACACCGGCGTCGTACCCATTGGCGGCGACCACTTCACCAACGATCTCGCCATGGGCCTGCACGTGACCGCGCCCGAAGCCGAATGGCTGAAGTGCAACTACGGCCATGCCGTGGTTACCCAGGTTCCCCAGCTCAGTGAGGTAGAGCTATGCGGCCTGCCCGGCTACGAGCCGCGCATGGTCCGCCAGCGGCTCATCAGCGAAATCCTCGAGCCCCGCGCCCGCGAGCTGTTTCAGATGCTGCGCGACAATCTGCGCCAGGGCGGCGTGCTGGAAGCTCTCGGCGCAGGCTGCGTGCTCACCGGCGGCGGTTCTCGGCTGCCCGGCCTTCCGGAAACAGCCGAGAGCCTCCTCCACACGCCGGCGCGCATCGCGTCGCCGGTCCCGCTTTCGCGCATGCCCGCCGACCTAGCCGCGCCGGAGTTTTCTGTACTGATCGGGACCATGCTCTATGCCCTCCGTACCAGCCAGAACCGTGCGGCGGAAAACCACGGACTGCGCGCCAAACTGCGCGCCATCCTGGCAGGAAGTGTTTAGGAACACCCCCAGTAAAGGAGTCCAAAGCCGATGAAGACGAAACCCATGAGCCAGCCTGAAGAAATCCGCATCCAGTACCACGACGAGAACCTGCGCGGCGCGAAGATCAAGGTCATTGGCGTGGGCGGCGGTGGCGGCAACGCCGTCAACCGCATGATCGCCGCCAGCATGGAAGGCGTCGAATTCATTGCCGCCAACACTGACCGTCAGGCGCTCACGCTCTCCAACGCGCCCGTCAAGCTGCAGCTTGGCGTCAAGCTAACCTCCGGCCTCGGCGCCGGCGCCAACCCTGACGTGGGCCGCCAGGCCGCGCTCGAAGACTCCAACAAGATCCTCGACGCCCTCGAAGGCGCCGACATGGTCTTCGTCACCGCCGGCCTCGGCGGCGGCACCGGCACCGGCGCTGCTCCCGTCATCGCATCGCTGGCCAGCGAAATGGGCGCGCTCACCGTTGCAGTCGTCACCCGTCCCTTCGCCTTTGAAGGCAAGCGGCGCATGGCTCAGGCTGAGCGCGGCATGCAGGAGCTGCTCGACAGCGTCGACACCATGATTGTTATCCCCAACGAAAAGCTCCTCGCTGTGGCCAAAGACGCTGGCTTCTTCGAGTCCTTCCGCATCGCCGACGACGTCCTCCGCCAAGGCGTTCAGGGCATCTCCGACATCATCACCATTCCCGGCATCATCAACCGCGACTTCGCCGACGTAAAGACCACCATGGCCGGCATGGGCTACGCCGTCATGGGCACGGCCGTGCGCAGCGGATCGCGCCGCGCCATCGAAGCTGCCCAGGCCGCCATGGCTTCGCCGCTGCTCGAAGACGGCGCCATCGACGGAGCCCGCGGCATCCTCATCAACATCACCGGCTCAGCCTCGCTCAAGCTCAACGAGGTCAACGAGGCCTCCACGCTCATCCAGAACGCCGCCCACGAAGACGCCAACATCATCTTTGGCGCGGTGCTTGACGAAAAGATGGGCGATGAAGTCAAGATCACCGTCATCGCCACCGGCTTCCGCCAGGGCTCCGCCCATCGCCGCGAACACATGTTGGGCGCCGGCATGCGCGAAGCCGCCGGACCCCGCATCGAAACCCGCCCCGCAACCCCGCGCTTTGCCAGCGAAGACAATATAGAGGTGGCGGAAACCGCCCCCACCCGGCCCCAACCTCCGGTCCTGGTTCCCGTGTCCTCCCGGGAGTTCGTCTCCGCCTTTCGCCTCCACGAGCCCGAGTCAACTGCCGTGGAAGCTGAAGAGCCGCAGGAACTTAGCTCCTCTGACGAAGAGAACGAACTGGTCGGGGTCGCCGTCGTCCCCCGCAGCACCGATGAAACCGCCCCGGTTCACCCGGCCTTCGCTGAGGAGCCAACCGAGAACCTCGATATCCCGGCGTTCATGCGCCAAGGTAGCCTCTGAAGCCGGCCAGACGCAGTCTGGCGCAAAGCTTGGCCCGATTTGGCACGAAACCTCAGGCCTCCCCCTGACCGGAAAGAGTGATGCCCGCTGTGCGAAAATGTACTGGACAGCCAATACTTTCCGGTTATAGTTGTCCAATAGTTCCCGCCAGCCATCAAAGCACTTGCCGTTAAAACGTGTCCTTTACCGGCAACTTTGGGGGTGTCTTCAGGGTTTGGACCAGAAGCAATGGCGAGGAATTCATTTCCCAATGCGGAACTCATGTTCCGTACTGGGAAAGTCGATAGAGAACGGTACGAAAGAAAGCTATCGCCAGACGCATTTCTGCGGCAGGATCAGTCAGAGAGTCTGGATTCCAAATCGAGTCACCTGATGAAGCGCGTTCTTCTGCCTCTCTTACTCGCCGCCCTCGCCGCCCCTGCTTTTCTTTTCGCGGCAACCACCACCACTGCGCATCGCACCGCACGCCACCACACCCGCGTGCATGACTCCGCCTCGACGCGCCAGCATCTCTCGACGCTGCAGCACAGCCAGCGCGTCAGCGGCGCGCACCTGGCCACGGCCACGCTCACCCGGCGCCGTTACGTGCGGCGTCATCATTATTACGAGCGCTTCACCGCCAGCTCCTTCGCCAACGCCGATCTCACCGCCGGTGACGTTACCGCAGGTGAGGATCCGGTCGTCCGCCAGGCCGCCCTCGACGCCCTTGGCGACATGAACGGTAGCGTGGTCGCCATCGACCCCTCCAACGGCCGCATCCTGGCCATGGTCAATCAGAAGCTCGCCCTGTCCAGCGGCGCAGAGCCCTGCTCCACCATCAAGATTTCCGTTGCCCTGGCCGCCCTTGAAGAAGGCATCGTCTCCAAAGACACCCCGGTCAACCTTGGCGGCAGCTACCACCTCAACCTCACTGAAGCGCTGGCTCACTCCAATAACGCCTATTTCGAAACCCTGGGCCGCCGGCTCGGCTTCGATCGCGTTCGCCACTACGCCACGGAATTTGGCCTCGGTGAGCTGGCTGGCTACAACATTCAGGGCGAACAGCCCGGCCTCTATCCCGAGGAGCCCATTGCTGAGAACCTGGGCGGCGTCGGCCGCATGTGCTCGTTCGGCGAAGGCATCTCGATGACCCCGCTGCAGCTGGGCGCGCTGGTCGCGGCTATCGCCAACGGTGGCACGCTGTATTACCTGCAGCATCCAAACTCGCCGGCCGAAGCGCTGAGCATGGAACCGAAGATCAAGCGGACCCTCGACATCGCCAACATCCTTCCCGAAATTCAGGACGGCATGCAGGCCGCTGTGAAGTACGGCACCGCCCGCTCTCTCCGCGCCAACTTTAACGAGTTCCCGGTGCTGGGCAAGACCGGCACCTGCTCCAACGACGGCACCCGCTTCGGTTGGTTCGCTTCCTACGCCGACACGCAGTACGGCCGCATCGTCGCCGTGTTCTTCCTCGAAGGCGGACGCCCGACCTTCGGCCCCAAAGCCGCCGAGCTGACCGGCGTCTTCTATCGCGACCTCTGGCAGTCCAGCTACTTCGCCGCGAAGGAATCGCCGGCGACCCCGGACTCCACGCCAGCGACCGCAGTCGGCGCCCCGCAGTAGCCGCAAATTCACCTTCACCTTTGAGCCTGAAACGCCCCGCCCACAAAGTGGGGCGTTTCTGCGTCGCCCTGTAAGCGTGAGCTTCGCGGGGTTCCGAACCGACGATGAACCCGAACCAAGCGATCCCCGTGTTAGCCTGAACGCGCCATGCCGTTCGCGCGACCCCTGCTCCTGTGCTCTTTGGTAGCTGCCTTTAACTGCCTGGCTCAAAGCCCCGACTCGATCAAAGATCCTGGCAGCTCTCTATGCAACCGTCGCGCGGTCCTATGACTTCAACAGCGCCACCATCCAACCCTGGCAGTTAGCAGCCACTTATCAAACCTTCGACCCTGCCGGCAAACCTGCCGAGCAGGGAACTTACCACTACTGGTGGCTCTCCCCCGCCGCCCATCGAAGCACCTGGACCCGTTGTTCAGCTGTCCAGTCCGAGTGGCTGACCGCAGAAGGGAAAAAACTGCAAACCACCAGTGGCGGCCCGATACATCTCTTCGAAATTAACCTCATCAGGGAACTGCTCTCGCCTCTGCCCGATACAAACGATCCAGCCTTCAGCGATACGTATTTTGAGCGTGACACTCGCACATTCGGAAACGTAAAGGCCCCATGCGTCAAGATTGTCGGCAAACGCACCCCCCACCACGCAACGCCTTTCCCCTATGCACCGCCGGTCGATCGAGTCGAATCTATGTTTTGCTTTGACCCAAAGCTGCCTGTCGTTGTTTTTGGCTCTTCCGTGATCGGGAAACACCACTTATTCTTACGGCGATTTCGTCCGGACTCAGGTTCGCTATCTGCCCCGTTCCTTCGTTGAATCGATCAACGGACGCACGCTCCTCAAGGTGAGCGTCGAGTCAGTAGCTTCTCTCAACCCCGGGGATCCGGCCCTGGTGCCGCCCGCCGATGCGAAGCCAGACACGGATGCGCCCGTCCACCTCACTCGAAACGATGTAATCAGCCATCGGATCAGGGGTTCCGCGGAGTTTTCAGGAATCGAGAATCAGGGCGGCAATGCAGGCACCGTCGTCATTGAGTTCATCATCACCAAAGACGGTCATGTCCGCGATCCGGAACCGATCAGCAGCCCCGATCCATCCCATACTGCTGCCGCTGTCTCATTGATTAGTCGATGGGAGTTCAAGCCCTGGTTCATCAACGGCCAGCCTGTGGAAGTGCGCGCGTCATACGGATTGACCTACTAAGCTCGACCCCGGCTCACTCGCCGCACAGAACAAGCAGGGCGGGTAACCCGCCGAAATGCCGGTTGCGATCAAAAGAGCCTTCAGGCCCGAATGGTGCGACCCCACGGTACTCCCGTACCGTGCGCGCCCGCGATTTCTCTTGCTTAGAAATCCGAAAAACCCCACACTAAAAACAGGGAAAGTTCTGTCTGTCGGCTGCACCTGGCCAACGCACAGAGCTTTTTCTTTTGCGCTGAGGTCAGGCCCATGGCAGGGTTATCCGTTCGACGCCCGACAGGTCTTTGAGAAAAACGACGCGCTGAACGCCCGGGGAAAAACGTGTCAGCTCGCCTCGCCTTCTTCCAGAGAGGGCCTCACCCGAGGTACCGAGCTGGGCCGGCGTGCCAAAACGCCTTTGTAAGCTGCCTGTTTTCACCGGTTTGCCACAGCCCTGGAAAGGCCTCCAGCAACCCGTCGGGAATCATGGCTTTGCCACAGCCTTAAGGGGGAGGGGGGTACCCCCTATCCAGCCACCTCGCTGATGCGAACCGGGCGATGCTCGTCGCTGGATTTGCCCGCGGCCAGAGCCATGACAACCGGCATCCGGCTGTCTGCCCCAGTCACCTGAATGGGCTTGTCGTCGAGCACGGATTCGGTGAAGGCCTGGATTTCGGCCGCGAAGCTGTCGGTATACCGCTGCATGAAGAAGTTGTAGGGAAGGTCGGAGTAGACGGTTTTCTCTCCGCTCACGATCACCTGGTTCGGGTAACGGTTTTCCGAGGCGATTTTCCCTTTGCTTCCGAGAATTTCAACCCTCTGGTCGTAACCAAAGGTCGACTTGCGGCTGTTGTCGATGGTGCCGAGCGCGCCCGAGCGGAAGCGGAGCAGGACCACGGCGGTATCGAAATCGTTCTCCGCCGCGAAGCCGGGATCGACCATCACCGCGCCGGTGGCGAAGACTTCTTCAACCTCTTCGCCCATCAGAAACCGGGCCATATCGAAATCGTGCACCATCATGTCGAGGAAAATGCCGCCCGAGCCGCGCAGGTAAGTGAGCGGAGGAGGAAACGGATCGCGGCTCACGATGTGAAACAGATTAGGCGTGCCGATTTCGCCTCGCTCGACGGCTTGGCGCACGCGCAGAAAGTTGGAGTCGAAGCGGCGATTGAAGCCAACCTGCAGTTTCACTCCGGCGGATTCAACCGCGGCCAGCGCGCGGTCGATTTCCTTCAGGCTGAGCGAAATGGGTTTTTCGCAGAAGATGTGCTTGCCGGCCTTGGCCGCCGCCACGATCAGGTCGGCATGCGTATCGGTCGGCGAGCAAATGGCCACCGCGTCGATGGCCGGGTCCGCGATGATCTCCTCACCGGAGGAAACGATCTTCGGAATATTGCAGCGGGAAGCGACGGCCTCGGCGGCCGGCCGCTTCAGGTCAGCGATTACGGCGAGCCGTGCCTGGGGCACGCGGAAGGCAAGCGATTCAGCATGCACCGGGCCGATGCGTCCGGCGCCGATCAGTCCAAAACGAAGTTGGTTGTTCATTGGTTCTGGCGTTCACTCCGGGTGATGTCTCATCCAGCATAGTGGGTCGACGAGAAGTGGACCCCTCTGGCGCAGCACAAGGGATGGAAAGGAGCTTATTGGGGGAACTCGCTCACGCAGCCGGGCGTTTCTCGACTGCGCCTATTGGGGCCGACGAATCCCGCGCCATCCCCTCCGACGCTTTCACCTGCGCGCGGAACAGCGAGTCGCGCCGCTTCGCGAGCTCGGCGTTCACCTCTGCGCCAATCAGGATCGCAAGGGCCGTCAGGTAGATCCAGAACATCAGGCCGATCACCGCGCCCATGCCGCCATACAGCCGCGAATAGTTGGTCAGGTGATTCAGATAGAACGCCAGCCCAGATGAACCGACAAACCAAAGCGCGATGGCGACAATCGCCCCGGGCAAGGTCGAAGTGAACCGCTGCTTCCGATTCGGAGCGAGAAAATAAACTAATTCCAGGGCGACAACGAAGGTCACAAAAACCGTGGCGATGCGAATCGCAGGCCACATACGCTCGAAGGCCGCGGGAATCGGAAACGTGTTCGTCATGAAGTGTCCGAAGTGCGGCCCGGCCAGCAGCGCCAGCAGAGAAACCGTCAGCAAACCGCCGCTGGTCGAGGTCAGGATCACCGCCCGCAGCCGGTCGCGCAGCCATGAGCGCGGCGTCGTCACGTCGTAAGCGACGTTGAGTGCTGTGATCAGCGACGTGAAGCCGCCCGTCGTCGACCAGATGTAGCTCAGAATGCCGAACGAGAGCATGCCTCGATGCGGCTCCAGCAGGCTGCCGATCATTTTTTCAACCATCGAGAGCGAATCGGGAGGAACGAGCAGCGCCATCACGCTCAGAAGCTGCGGCAGCAGACCTGGCAGGCGAATCAGCGACAGAAGCGCCGCGACCGTGATCAGCAACGGCACCATCGACATCATCGACCAGAACGCCAGGCCCGCAGCGACATCAACAACGTCGGTCCGGATCAGTTCCTTCCCAACGATTTTGGCCAGACAGCGCGTTTCTTTCCAGCGCCGCTGCGCCCGACGCCGCCAGTGTTGAAGGCTGCGGTGTCTTGCGGGCGGCAGACTTTCCAGGCCGCGCTCGCCGGCATCGTCCTGTGCGCGCTCCAAGGGGCCCGGAATCAAGGTTTCACGCGCTGCTTCATGCACTGGGGCCGGCTCCACAATAACCGCTACTGTGGTGCGATGGCAGATTTGTGGCGGCGGGATGCGCGTGGCAACGCGTCTTTCGCAAACTTCCGATCGCAGACTTGCCTCTGCAATATGTTTTCTGCGATACATGAGTGGCTTGCCCGAAGGAGATTCCATGAAAAGACACGCTCGGGCCCTGACGTTTGCTCTCGCCGCTCTGCTTGCTCTGCCACTCGTCAATGCATCCATCAACCCGGCCAACATGCGGGCCGTAACCTTCCCCAGTGGTTCCGACACCGGCCAGGGATTCCTCTACACGCCCGGCGGCGCGGGCCGCCACCCGGCCGTTGTCGTTATCCAGGAATGGTGGGGCGTCAACGACTGGGTAAAGGAACAGGCGCAGCACTTTGCCAATGAGGGCTACGTCGCGCTGGCCGTCGACCTGTATCGCGGCAAAGTTGCCACCGACCAGGAGATGGCTCACGAGCTGATGCGCGGCCTGCCACAGGATCGCGGCGTCCGCGACCTCACCTCGGCTGTTAACTGGCTTGAACACCAGCCCGAGGTCGATCCACAACGCATCGGGGCTATCGGCTGGTGCATGGGCGGAGGGTTTGCGGCCCAGCTCGCCATCGCCGACCCGGGACTCAAAGCGGTGGTCATCAACTATGGTTCACTGCCGACTGACAAAGCCGCTCTGGGGCAGATCAATGCGAAAGTCCTGGGGAACTTTGGCGGGCTCGATCGCGGCATTACGCCGGACGATGTTCACGCCTTCGCCGACGCAATGCAGTCCCTCGGCAAAAACGTGAACGTGAAAATCTATCCCGACGCCGGTCACGCCTTCGAGAATCCAAACAACACAGCGGGTTACAAGCCGGAAGACGCGGCAGACGCCCAAAAACGCTCCCATGACTTTCTCGCTGAGCAATTGCATCCGGTGGACCGGTGACCCTGGAGAGAACGCACCGAATCGCAATCGAACCACAAAAATCAAGCCTGGAGTCTAACTCCGGCCAGAACCCAAAGGTTGGATAAAGCCGGGCGGAACGCCAATCCGGCGCTCCTGGTTTCTGCGTCCGTAAGTGCATGAAAAACTGTGCAATCCGCACCTGCAGTAAGTCTCTTTCGTTCCTTTGCTGGTTACCAAAGTCGCCAAAATACTTCTTGCCTGTCAATCCTGGAACGTGTTAACTATGCAGGCAATATCTTGAAACTTCCTGCCTTGCTGTGAACAGGGGAAAGTGCGGTCTATACGGCCAACACTATGAAAATTGGGACGACTATCCGGGGATACCGCCTGCAAAAGGGGCTATCTCAGGGAGACATTGAGAAGCGAACCGGGCTTCTTCGCTGCTATTTATCCAGGGTTGAAAACGGGCATACTGTTCCTTCTCTGGACACTCTCGCCAAGATCGCGGGCGCTCTCGAGCTTCCGCTGGCTCAGTTGTTTGCTGAGGACACACTGGGACGACAGCTGCAATCGCAAAAGCTATCTGACGACGAACTCCGTTTCCTCACCCAAATCCGGCGGTACTCCACCAATCTGAACGACAGCGATCGTAAACTGCTGCTGGCGATGGTCAAAAAGTTCGCCGCAACCGCCACTCGGTAACCCACACCTCTCCCCGGAATTTCTGCGTTGTCTCCGGCTCCGGAATCAGCTTCCGAAGCATTGGGGAGATCCCTGCTTATCCCGCCGCTGTGTAGTAGGCGCGCAATCCCCAGGCGATTAACAGCAGCAGAAACGCCATCACCCCTACGGCGAACGCTCGCCTGCGCAGGAAGCGGGCGCGCGGCGCGCCAATCCTCGGCACCAGCGGCACTCCCAGCGCGAGGCCGCTCACAAATCCGCCCAGATGCGCCATGTTGTCGATCTGCAGCCGCGTATGCGCCAGCCACAACCCTCCGTCGATGATGAAATTCACCAGGGCGAAGTACCAGACGCTGCGCCGCAGTTTCTTCAGATCCATTGCCGGAATCGGCAACAGCGGAGAGCGCAGCAGCATGAGCAGAACGCCGGCCAGGCCAAACACCGCGCCCGAGGCGCCGGCGCTCAGCACGCCACCCTGCGGTCCCGGAGGCTTCTGGTTGAAGGTAATGCTCAGCAGGTTGCCCGCTACGCCGGTCAGCACGTAGGCGGCGACGATCCCGAATTCCCCCAGCAGCGGCTCACCCAGCAACCCCAGGTTCCACAGGCACCACATATTGGTGGCGATGTGGATCCAGCCAAAATGCACGAAGATCGAGGTGACCAGACGCCACCACTCACCGCTGAGAACGTACGCCCCGTTACACAGCAACCCGTAGGAGACAGGATCCTCGAAGGTCGGCCCTGCCAGCGACTTGCTCAGGAAAAGAGTCAACAGATAAACCGCGCAGTTGACGCCCACCAGCATATAAGTGGCCGGCGCCATGGCCCAATGGCGGCGCGGACGTGGCGGAGGTTGCGGCGGCGGATACCAGCCACGCGGCTGCTCGGGCTGCGGCTCCGGGAACTCGCCAGGCGGCAGAATCTCGGGTTGCGGTGTGGGTCGCGACGCGAAACGTTCCTCCGCGCCGCCTTCCGGTTCCATACTGCTACCCTATCGTTCCCGCAGCACTCTGACAATCGGGCACTCGGGCCAATCGCCGGTGAGCAGCATTCATCGAACTGTGGCGTGCTCCGGGGTTCTGCTGCGATGCTCCGGCCGGATTTCCGGCCGCGCCCGATCTGCCCTCGCCCACGCCACCACAGCAAATGGCGCCATCACAAAGATCGACACCACCAGGCAGATTCCGGTTACATCCGACGTCAGCCACTGTCGACCACCCGCGTCGGTAAACGCCTTTGGCCTGGACGACGGCACCGCAGACGGAACCGCCAGCAACAGATTTCCCCCGGCAACGAGGCCATACAACAGCACCGCCAGGCGATTCCACCCAGTCGACGTCTCGCCCAGCGAATGCACGCGCCGCTGCCGTTTCACCCACAGCGCAAACCCCTGGTAAAACACCCACGTCGTCAGCAGCCAGCCAAAGTAGTTGCTGAACGGCACGCCAAAATAGCCGCCTCCATCGAGCCATACCCACGCTCGATCGATGTAGGCCCACTCCGGATCCATGGCCAGATCCCACGCGCACATCGCCGCTGCCGCCAGCAAAGGCGTCACCAGAACTCCCGTCCAGGATTCCGCCGGAGCACCGACGATCAGCCGCGCCACCACCCACGCGGCATATCCCACACCCACATATGCCAGCGCGAGCAAAATCGGCAGGCCCAGCACCCTGGGCCCCATCACGCCGGTGAAATAGTAGCGGCCGTACGGAAGTCCCGTCCGCAGTCCGAAGTATTCGAAGAAGCAGGCGGTCACAAGACACAACGTCATAAAGACGGCGATGCCCCGCATCCCATAAGCGCGCCTGCCATGAAACCAGGCAAAAGCGGCCGGGGGAATCACGTGCAGAACAACGATCAGCAGCGTGGGGATCTGCCTCGGAAACACCTGCAGAACCCGCGCTATGGCGTAGATCAGCAGAAGAATCACGAGCACCCGCGAACCGTCTCGCTCCGTCATGCCAGGATTTTAGACGAGTCTTTCCCGCAGCGGGCACGCAGCCTTATTTACAATGCTCTTTCGCGCCTCGCACTCGACAGGCAAGCTTCCGGAGCCAAAACTTTGAGCGGTGACAAAAAAATCGCCCGTGCGCTGATCAGCGTGACGGACAAGACAAACATCGTGGAATTCGCCCAATGCCTCGCACGCCACAAAGTCGAACTGGTCTCCACTGGAGGAACAGCGCGCACCCTGCGTGACGCGGGGCTCGAGGTGCGGGACGTTGCCGACCTCACCGGCTTTCCGGAGATGTTTGACGGCCGCGTCAAAACCCTGCACCCCAAAGTGCACGGCGGAATCCTTTACGTGCGCGGCGACCAAAAACATCGCGACGACGCCCAGGCCAGTGGCATCGAGCCCATCGACATGGTCGTCGTCAACCTCTACGCCTTCGAGAAGAAAGCGGCTGACCCGCACGCCAAATTCGATGAGCTGATCGAGCACATCGACATTGGCGGGCCGGCCATGATGCGCTCCGCGGCCAAGAATTTCGAGGATGTCGCCGTCGTCACCGCGCCGGGCGACTATCAGTTCCTCGCCGACGAAATGGACCTGAACCGCGGCATGCTGAGCCGCGCCACCCGCTGGCGTCTCGCGCAGCGCGCGTTCGGCGCCACCGGCGCCTACGATACCGCCATCGCCAATGCGCTGGAGCGGCTCGAACCCCTGGCTCCTGGCTTTCCGTCCCACATCAGCGATGAGTTTCCGCAAATGCTGCGCGTTGCCTTGCCGCTGGCACAAACGCTGCGCTATGGCGAGAATCCGCATCAGCGCGCGGCGCTCTATCGTGACGGTTCCGGCTCCGGGATTGCGGGAGCACATCAGCTCCAGGGCAAGGAGCTCAGCTACAACAACCTCGTGGATCTTGACGCCGCCTGGGACCTCGCCCAGGAATTCGATGAGCCCGCGACTGCCATCATCAAACACACCAACCCCTGCGGCGTCGCCGTCGGTTCCAGCCTGCTCGAGGCCTATCGCAAGGCGCTGGTCGCTGATCCCATTTCCGCTTTCGGCGGCGTCATCGGCGTCAATCGCGAAATCAATGGCGACACCGCGGAAGAAATGTCGTCGTTGTTCGTCGAAGCCATCGCCGCGCCGACGTTTACCAAGGAGGCTGTGTCGCATTTTTCCGCGAAGAAGAACCTCCGCCTCGTTGTGGTTCAACCCGCCAGCCCCACCCGCGTTCTGAAACAGATCTCCGGCGGCATGCTGCTCCAGGATGCCGACAATCCTGAGCTTTCCGTCGCGAACCTGAAGGTGGCCACGCGGCGCGCACCCACCGAAGAAGAACTCAACTGCATGCTTTTCGCCTGGAAGGTCGTCAAGCACGTCAAGTCCAATGCCATCGTGTATGCGCGCGACGGGCAGACCCTTGGCATTGGCGCTGGTCAAATGAGCCGCGTCGATGCAGCCCGCTTCGGCGCCATGAAAGCCGTGCTTCCCCTCGAAGGATGCGTCGCCGCCTCCGACGCCTTCTTTCCGTTTGCCGATGGGTTGGAAGTCGTGGCGCAGGCCGGAGCCACCGCCGTAATCCAGCCCGGCGGTTCAGTGCGCGACAACGACGTGATCGCCGCCGCCGATCGGCTCAACGTCGCCATGGTCTTCACCGGCGTGCGCCACTTCCGTCACTAAGAACTTCGCCACTCGCTTCCTTTACAGCGCTCGGACTGGCCACCCGCAGCAACTACTGGGCCGCTTCCAACAAGCCGACTTGTCATTCCTTTCATTCAAAATTTGCCCTTGACCCTGCCCTTACGTCAGGGTCAAAGATATCCACGGTGAGACCCATGAACACTTTCCGCATTCAGGAGTTCGCAAAACTTGCCGGCGTTACCGTACGAGCACTGCATCACTACGACCGGCTCCGGCTGCTGTCGCCCGCGCATCGGTCGGAGCGAGGCTATCGGCTCTACTGCCACGAGGACCTCGGCCGGCTGGAGCGGATCCTCGTGCTGCGGTACCTGGGGCTTTCGTTGCGCGAAATTGCCGCGCTGCTGAACGCCCCCGCTGGCCATGGCCCGGAACCGCTGGCGGTCACGCTTGCGCGGCAGCATGCTGCGCTCGGTGAGCGGCGCGATGGCCTCGATCGCATCCTGCGCGCGATTGAACATGCCCAACAACGGGCGCAGGACCCTGCGGAAACCGAGTGGCTCCTCTACCAGACCATCCTGAAGGAGATACAAATGCAGGAAGCCACAGACTGGAGAGCAAAGTATTACAGTCCCGAGGCGTTTGAGGCGCTTCGGTTGCAACGGGCAGCCCTGACGCCTGAACAAAAGGCAGACATGGGTGCGCGATGGCGGGCTTTGCTGGCGGATGTTCAGAGCGCGCTCGATCGCGAGGTGCCGCCAGACAGCGCCGAAGGCCGAGCACTAGTCGCACGCTGGATACGCCTGGGGGACGAGTTCACCCTTGGAAATCCGGAAATTCTCGAGGGCTACCAGCGAATGAATAAGGACGAGAGCCATTGGCCGGATGATGAGACGGCTGCCCAGCTCCGGGCGATCAGGCCCAAACCTGAGCACCGGTCCTTTTTCCAACAGGCGGTCCAGGCCTGCCTGCGGCACGGATGATCACGAGGGCCGCTTGTTTCCAGGAGCGGCCCTCCGTGCATTCCACTTACAAGAGGACGATTGCCGCGCCCGGAGAATATCCTGGTGTGATTACCGCGCTTCCGTCCGACCCCTACCAAACTCTGCACTGGGTGGCATGAACCATGGGCTGTCCGGGTTTACAACTGAAAGCCTGGTCGAACTCCGGCATGTTGCCCACTACATTGTTGGTGCGCAGCTCCGGCACCGAGTGCGGGTTGGTCAGGATCAACGTGCGGGCTGCTTCAGGACGCAGCTGCGAGCACCAGGCGCTGCCAAATGCGATGAAAAAGCGCTGCAGGTTAGTCAGCCCGCTCGCGTCCTTGTCGTCGAGCGACTTGCCCTGCTGCTTCAAATCTTCGCGGAGCGCGGACAAGGCGAGATAGAGGCCGCCGTTGTCGGCAGTGTCCTCGCCCTGGGTGAGCTTGCCATTCTGTGTGACGCCGGAGATGCCGGGAACCGGGCCGGTGTACTCCTGAGCAATGCAGGCCCCGCGCGTCTCGTATTCCTTCGCGTCTTCCGGCGTCCACCAGTCGCGCAGATTGCCCTTGATGTCGAACTTGCGCCCCTGGTCATCGAAGTCGTGGGTCAGCTCATGCCCCATAATCGCGCCGGCGGCGCCGTAGTTGATGACGTCGTCCTTCGTCGGATCGAAGAAAGGCGGCTGCAGAATACCGGCCGGGAAGTTGATGGTGTTGGTCTGCGGATCCTCATAGGCGTCGACGGTGGGCGGCGTCATCTGCCATTGCGTGCGGTCCAGAGGCTTGCCGATGAACGACAGCTGGCGGTGGAGCTCGAAGGCCGTGCCGCTCGCCACGTTGCCCGGGTAACTGGTCCGCGTGATGGCGAGCGAGCTGTAATCGATCCAGTGATCCGGATAGCCGATCTTGTCCATGACCGCGGCCAGCTTCTCGAGCGCCTGCTGTTTGGTGGCAGGCTGCATCCAGCTGACGTTTTCGATGTCGCGGTGCATGGCGGCTTCGATATTGCGGATCATCTGATCCGCTCGGGCCTTCGAATCGGGCGGGAACACTTTGGCAACGTAGACTTGTCCGAGCGCCTCACCCAGGTAAAGATCCACGGCAGTCGTGCAGCGGCGCCAGTCCGGCGGCTGCTGCTGCTGGCCGGTAAAAACTTTGGTGAAGTTAAAGGTGACCTCGCGCCACGGGTTACCCAGCGTAGAAGCGGCGCTGATCAGAAGATGGGCGCGCAGATAGGTCTTCCAGGAAGCCAGGTCTTCGCTGACCAGAAGCTTGTCGAGGGCGCGGAAGAAGTCAGGCGACGCGACTTCATACAACGGAACCGGCGGAGCGCTGAGAGCGCGGAAGTAGCTGTTCCAGTCGAAATCCGGCGTCAGCGCGGCCAGCTGGGCGGGAGTGTAACGGTTGTTAACCTTGTTCGGGTCGCGACGGGTGATGTTGTCCATCTGTGCCTGCGCCAGGGCGGTCTCGATGCGCAGGACCGTCGAGGCGTCGCGGGCCGCATCGCTCTCGCTCGAACCGGATAATTTGAACAGAGCAGCGAGAAACGTCTGATAGTGGTCGCGGATGGTCTTCATCTGCGCGTCGGTGCTGAGGTAGAAATCGCGGCCGGGCATGCCCAGGCCACCCTGATCGACGCCGGCGACCACCTGGCTGACATCGTTGTAATCCGGCGTCGGACCATAGCCGAACATCGCCACGTTGGTCTGGTTGTCTCCGCTCTGCCAGGCCTGCCCGTAGGCGCTATGGATGGCCGCAAGAACGGACGGTATATCGCGCTTGTCGCGCATGGCGTCGATGCGTCCCAGCAGAGGCCCAATCGCGGGAAGGTCATTGGCTCCGCTGGACGCCTGGGTCATGCAGGTCGCGTAGAAGTCCCCGATCTTTTGCTCGTTGCCGCTGCGTGACCCATCGGCGGACTGGTACTGCTCAAGGATCTGCCGGAGAACGTCGCGGTTCCATTCCTGGAGAATGCTGCCGGAGCCCCAGCTGATCTGGTCCGGCGGGATGGGATTAGAGGCGAAGACCTTGTTGCAGACGTACTGATGGAAGTTGACGCAGGGACTGACGGAGCTGTCGACCTGGGTGACATCGATGTGCTGCAGCTGGGGCGGCGTAGTGTCGGCCTGGGGGTGGGAGACCTGCGCCGAAGCAGAGAGTGCCGTAAAGAGCGAGGCGGATGTCGCGAGGAAGAGGGCAAGCGGTGCTTTCATTCAGGAGCTCCGTCGAACACTGAGCCAACGCGCTCAAAATGGCAGCTGGTGGCAACAGTGAGCCATGATACGCGATGATCGAGCAGGTTCAGAAGCCACCGCTACCGATTTGTGATAAAGGGTGAATCCTCAGTGAGTGATTCGGCCCTGGTAGCCACGGTTGACGATTCGAGCGAAGGAGTTCGCAGGATCCTGCCTGACTTTTGTGGGCCTGCTCGAGTTTGGGGAAGGTTCCAGGACGATGTTAACGTCGTTAGCCTGCGGCACTGGCCTCGATCTCGATTCCGCACGGGCTACAATCCCAGCAGAACCCGGGCGGAGTTGCAGCAGCGAGATTCGAACCATGGGTTGGTCTCTCACACCCTCATCGTCGATTTGCGTGCTGGCGCTGGGCTGCCTCGTGGGCGCTGCGGGCTGCGGCGGCAACTCCGCCACGCAGAAGCCGATTTTTTATCCCATCACCATTACCCTGTCCAGCAGCGCGGCCACCATTTTTGCGAGTGGCGCCGCTCCGGCGCTAACCGTCACTGTGACCCGCGCGCCGGCTGACAGCAATCCCGTCACGCTGGCCGTGAGCGGCTGCCCGACCGGCGTGCTTCCGCAGATCGCATCGCCGGGAACCGGAATCACAGGAAGCATCGTTTTCAATACGGTCTCAACCACCTTGCCGGGAAATTATCCGGTGACCGTGTTCGCCACCGAGGGCGAGACGACGGTCAGCGCTTCCCTGGCACTCACAGTGCAGTCGGCGCCGGTGACGGTGAACGTCGCGGTAAGCCCGCAGGTGAATACCGGCCTCGGCTTCGGCGGGCTGATGCAGACGATGATGAGCACCCAGTTCCAGGCCGCCGAGTGGGCTCAATCGTTCTTCCCGTCGGCGCCGAGTGCCACGACCACGCTGGCCAATCTGCATCCACAGCACATTCGCGTCTATACGAACAGCCTGGGCATCCCCCAACGTGCTGACAAGAGCTGGGATTTCTCCGTACTGGACGCGACCCTTGACCCGGTCATCGGCGTCGGCGATAAGAGCATCAATCTCGTTCTGGTGGAGGGTCCCCCATGGATGTGCACGGACGTCGGCCCCAATTGCGTGCTCGAACCCCAAAACTACCAGGACTTCGCCAATTACGCCGCGCAGATGGTGAAGTACTACAACACCACCACCGGGTTCACGGATGACAGCGGAGTGCAGCATGTGCACACGCCGTTCACGCCCATTACGTACTGGAGCATCTACACGATTCCAGATCTGGTTGGCATGACCCCGGCGCAGTACGCCAACCTCTATAACCTCACAGTAACGGCGATGCAGAACGCGGGATCGCTGGTGCCCCTGAAGTTTGTCGCGCTCGAACTGAGCGGCGGGACCGACGCGAATGATTATGCTCCGGGATTTCTCGACGCCGTGACCGCCCAGATCGACGTCGTCTCGCAACAGCAGTATGCGGTTTGCGGGTGGCAATATACGGACGCAGTGGCCATGGGCACCGTGCCGTACACTTTTGGGCAATATGCGCGTGACTTTGCCAACATCGTGGCCACGAGTCCAAAGCTGAGCAACGCCGTGCTGTGGATGACGGAAAACAACGTGGACGCCGATTTTTCCATCGGCAATGGACAGGGCGAGTGTTCCAACCCATTCGAGGTAGACCAGCGGGGTACGAGCCCGTTTTTCGCCGGTTGGCGCCCGTATGTGTTTTCGCAATGGGCGCAGGCCGGATCGCACATGCTGGTGCACTCGGACTTCGTGCAGGACGCCAGCACCATGTCGCTGATGTATGCGGAAGTCACCTACGACGCCGGGCAGCCCTATCTCAGTTACTGGGTGGACTACTATCTCGGGCGGTATTTCCCCTGGTGCGCTCCGGACGAGCCGGCATCGTGGTGCACCGCGCAGCCGGTGAGCCTATTGACGTGGACGACCAGCGAGCCGACCGACGCGCAAACGGTGGAGATTTTTGCTACACGCAACTCGGATGGTTCCGTGGTGGTGATGGCTGCGGATCACGCCGTGAACTCGCCGGCCGATGACAATGGTCCGGGCGCGCCGCGTACGGTGGTGCTCGACCTGTCGCAGCTTGGAAGCTTCACTTCGGCGACCGAGCTTACCATCGACGCCAATACCAGCATCATGGCCGGACCTCAGGCAGTGGCCGTACCACCCGCGCCGCAAATGATCATCAACCTCGGGGGCTACGGCGTGACCTTCCTGCGCCTGACGCCGTAGCAGGCCCGGCTGCTTGCGCTCCGGGCGAAACAAAAGTGCGACCCGAATTACATTTGTGATAAAGGTGACCCATGCGAGCTGTTGCTGAAAAACTGCGCCTGAGCCAGATCGCTCCCGGCCTCATTCAGTCGGAGATTCGCGCCATGACCGTCGAGTGCGACCGCATGGGCGGCGTCAATCTCGCCCAGGGCGTCTGCGACACTGAGCTGCCCGCGCCCGTTGCCGACGGCGCCGTCGATGCCATCGCAGAAGGCCGCAACATCTACACCCGCGCCGACGGCATCGCCCCCCTGCGCGCGCCATCGCCGCGAAGCTCTGCCGCCACAACGGCATCGAGGCCGATCCGGAGACACGAGATCCTCGTCACCTCCGGCGCAACCGCCGGCTTTCACGTCGCGTGCCTGGCGCTCCTCGATCCCGGCGACGAGGTCATCCTCTTCGAGCCCTTCTACGGCTATCACCTCAACACCCTGCGCGCCGGCCGCGTGACGCTGTCTCCGTTCCCCTGATTGAGCCCGACTGGGCCCTCGACGTTGACGCCCTGCGCGCCGCCATCACGCCCCGCACGCGCGGCGATCGTCGTCAACTCGCCATCGAACCCCTGCGGCAAAGTCTTCTCGCGCGCGGAGCTGGAAGCCGTGGCCGCGCTGGCCATCGAACACGACCTGTTCGTCTTCACCGACGAGATTTACGAGTACTTTCGTCTTCGACGGCGCCGAGCACATCAGCCTGGCGACGTTTCCCGGCATGGCCGAGCGCACCATCACCATTTCCGGCTTGTCGAAAACCTTCGCGATCACCGGCTGGCGCATCGGCTACCTCATCGCAGACGCCAAATGGATGGGCGCGCTCGAGTTATTTCCACGACCTCGTCTATGTATGCGCTCCATCGCCCTTCCAGTACGGAGCGGCGGCTGGACTGATGCAGCTTCCCGATTCCTTCTACTCCGCGCTCTCGACGGAGTATCAGGCCAGAACGGGACATGCTCTGCTCCGCGCTCAGCGATGCCGGCCTGACGCCGTCGATCCCGCAGGGCGCTTATTATGTGCTCGCCGATGTTACAAAACTTCCCGGCGCGACCGCACGCGGAGAAAGCCCGCACCCTGCTGCGCTCGACGGGCGTCGCCGGAGTGGCCGGAACCGCCTTCTTTGCCGATGGCCGCGGAGAGAACCTGATCCGCTTCTGTTTTGCCAAGCGCGACGAGGACCTCGCCCGCGCCTGCGATCAGTTGCGCACGCCCAGCGGTTAAGCTGCCGTGGCGGGCTGAATGTCGACCAGCGGATAACCCAGTTTCTTCCACTCGTCGTAACCGCCGCGCAGCGGGCGCACGCGGCGAATGCCCAGATTGCGCAGCCTGAGCGCCATCCGCGCCGCCGTCGCCTCGCTCGGGCAGGTGCAGAAGAGCACGATCTCCTGGTCGCGCGGAATGCGGTCAGCCTGCGCGATCAGCTTGTCCGGAGTGAGCTGCAGCGCTCCAGGCAGCGTGCGCGGATCGGGCAGATAGTCCAGCGGGTGACGCAGATCGACAATGAACACCGATTGCCCAGCGTCGATCATTTGCTTCAGCTCACCCGGTTCCAGTCGCGCCATGCGCACCGAACGCAGAAACGCGCGGCGCTGCAGTATGCGCCATACAACAAAGCTGATGAAAAGCAGCGCGAAAATCGCGCCGAAGAAATGCGCCGTCCAGGAGAGCGCTTCAGGATGATGCTTCAGCACGTCGCCGAAGAAGCGCCCTCCGAGAGTCAGCGTCAGGATCCAGAGCAAAATGCCGCCCGCATCGCACATCGCGAACTTTGCGTAGGACATGCCGATCTGTCCGGCGATGGGAGCAGCGACGGAGCCGAGTCCGGGAATGAACTTCGCCACCAGCAGCGCCGCTGCGCCGTGCTCGGTGAAGTAGCCCTCCGTTTTGCGCACACAGGCCGAGCTCTCGAGACTCAGCCGGCACATCAGCTTCACCACCGCCGAACCGTAGCCTCTGCCGAAGAAGTACCACGTTGAATCCGCGATCAGACTGGCCGCCAGCGCCGCCACCAGAACCCAGGGCAGCCGCAGCTGATGCGTCGCGGTCAGTGTTCCGGCAGTGAGCAGCAGCGGCGCGCTCGGGATCGGGATTCCCAGCTGCTCGATCAGCACCCACAGAAAAACGACGGAGTAACCGTATTTCACGAAGAAGTCGAGAGCGATGGGCATGGCTGATTCCAGGCGTCTGGCCAGGAACTCCAATATAGATGTGACCTGAGGTGAAAAGGCGCAACAGAAGTTTCGCCAGCTACTGCTTTGCCGTCTCGAGCGGAATCTCCAGCGTCCCGATCCGCCCGCTGATCAGGTCGTGCACGCCGATGCGCAGAAAAACCTGGCCTGCGGGAACATCGATCTCCTGACGCATGTGGATTGCCTGCCCCGGCGGCGATTCGACGGCAAAACCGCCATCGGCGTAGTTCAGGCGAATGCCCTCGGCATCGTAAGCCACTTCGGTCAGCTCCATTTCACGATGGATCTTTCCGTTCGGCAGCGGCCGCGTCGCAAAACCGTTCGGGTCGATGGTGAAGTCGCTCACATAGCGCGTCAGCGGCGGCTTGAGCGTTTTGGCCAGCGCGCCGGCCGGATCGGGCGACAGCTTCTCATCCTTCATCGACGAATCTCCGGCAGCGACCACGCGCACCTGAAACAGCACCTGCGAGTCCGGCAGAATTCCATGCTGCATGGAGCCGATGAGCGGGCTCACGCGGCCTGGCATCAGCTTCGCCGTCTGCATTGGATCGTTGGCGTAATAGCCGTGCCTGTATTCCAGAACCGCATGGCCCTCGGTCAGCTGGATGTCGATCTTCCTGTAAGCGCCGTTGTAGTCCTTGTTCGCGGGCACGTAGCCAATGGTGTAGTAGTTCGCTCCGTCCTCCATGGCTTTCACCACGACCTCGCCCATGGCGTTTGTGTTGTAGAAAGCTCTGCCGCCGGTCTCGTTGGCGATCTGGTCCATGCTGGAGTGCTCAGCGAAGTTCGACTGCAGAAACTGCTCGTTGCTCTGCTCCACTACCTGCGACGTCGTCTGGAGAGGAACCGCGACCGGACGCGAGTTCGGCGTTTGGGTCAGAATGCCGGGATTCAGCGGCGTCGCCTCCGCTTCCTGGGTAGGAGTGTTCAGTAAGCCCCGCGCATCGACTGGATAGACGGCCACTCGCGCCAGCGCCATCAGCTCCGAAAGCCGCGCCAAGCGAAAACCGTAATCGCGCTGGGAACCGCTGGGATCGTCCTGGGTGATATCCGGCGGCACGTTGATGGGCACCGCGCCCGTATACCAGATCAGGTTCTTCCGTCCTGGAATGGTGCTCAGGTAGCGCGCCAGCTGCTCCATCGCATCGATGGTCATGTCGAGGCGCAGGTCCTTCTGGAACGCGGCCTGCTCGCTCGCAAACTGATTCATCGCCGCTACCGCCTGAGCGCTGATGCCGCCGCTGTCGGCCAGCATCGCCATGAACTGCATCTGCTGGTCGTACATCGGATCCATGACCGGCGACTTCTCCGCGCGCCCGCGCGCTTCGACCAGCGCTTTCTCGATCACGCTGGAATCTGTGGTGAAGCCTTCCACCATCCGCAGCTTCGAGGCCAGCGTGAAAACCGCGATGCGCGTCCCCGGCGGAATCGTGTGAAGGAACTGGAGCATGCGACGCCGCACATAAATCTGATCGGCGAGCGGCGTGTTCAGAGCATCCAGCAGCAACACGTTGGCCGCGCTGGTTACAGCGTAATGCGGCGCATTGCTCCAGGTGTGCGCGGGCAGCGTCTCGACTTTCGCTTCCTGGATTGAATCCGTCGCGCGATGTTCTTCGAAAGTCGTGATGGCCTGCTCATGCCCGTCTTCGGCGATGTGAAAATCCGCGGCCTTCAGTCCCTGGACCGCGCTGCCCTTGTCCCTGACCACGACATCGACCAGCACCAGATTCGCGTTGGTGCGAAACAGTGCCGGCTGGTCGTTGGGATTCTCCGCCGGCATCTGCTGCGCCGCGCCCGCCTGGGCCAGGACTATCCACGCGGGAATCAATGCCAGAGCGGCAAGACAGATGAAGGGAAGAACGCGAGAGCGGATCATCACGGCACTCCGGCCAGGGTAATTTCGAGTCTCACCATCCTACGCCGGACGAGCAGCAGCGGAACAGCAGCCGCGACTCCCACCGCTATGGATCGCTACGGCTTTGCAACCGTCACCGGAATCTCCACCGTGCCGATGCGCCCGCTCACGAGGTCGAGCACACCGATGCGCAGGTAGTTCCGGCCCGTGGGCAAATCGATTTCCTGACGCAGACGGATCGACTGATCTGTTTGTCCCGGAGACAGGGCCAGGCGGTTGATGGCGAGACCGTTGTCGGTGTAGTTCTCGCGGATTCCCTCCACGTCGTAGGCAACCTGCGTTAGCTCCACTTCAGCGTGGCGCTTTCCATCCGCCTGGGCGCGCATCCCCAGCGTCTCGGGATCGATAACGAAATCGGCGATATAGCGCGTGACCGGCGGCTTCAGTGACTTCGCCAGCATGCCGGCAGGATCGAGCGAAAACTTATCGTTTTTCACAGCGGGGTCGCTGGCCGGAACCACCCGCACCTTAAACAGCACCTGCGAGAGCGGCAGCCCGCCATGCTGCATCGCCGCGATCAGTGGGCTCACTCGTCCCGGCATCAGCTTCGCCGGAGCGGATGGATCGTAGGCGAAGTAACCCCGCCGATACTCCAGATCGTAGCCGGTCTCCTCCAGCTTCACTTCCACCCTGCGATATTGGCCGTTGTAGTCGTGATTCTCCGGCGCGTAGGCCAGCGTGTAATAGTCCGCGCCGTTGGCGATGGCGTCGCCCAGCGCTTCTCCGAGGCCGTTGGTGTTGTAAAGAGCCTTTCCGCCCGTCTCCCTGGCAAACGCGTCCATATTCAGGTGGTCGAATGCCACCTGATCCAGAAAGTCCATGTCCTGCTTCTGGAGCTTCTGCCTGAAGTTCTGCTGGTTCATCATCCCTACCTGCTGGCCCAGGCTTCCGGCAGGCACACGCTGCATGCTGTTCATCAGCTGCGGATTCTGAGGATTGTTTTCCGCGGTTGCGCTGGGCACATTCAACAGCCCCCGCGAGTCCACCGGATACAGCGCTACCCGCGCCATGGCCAGCAACTCCAGCATGTTTTGCGCCTGCGCGCGCAGATCGATCATCTGGTCCTGGTCGGGCCTTCCGCCGGTGTTGGGATTGAACGGCATCGACCCGGTAAACCACACCAGATTCTTCCTGCCCGGCACCGTGCTCAGGTAGCGGGCCAGCTCGTCCATCGCGTCGATGGTCATCTCGGAGCGCAGCTGTCCCTCGAACGCCTTCGTGTCGCCGGCAAATTCCTGCATCGCCTGCTGGGCCAGCATCGAGGCGCCTCCGCCGCCGGCGATATCGATGGCGTCACTGAGCGCCTGATCGAACATCGGATCCATTACCGGCGACTGCTCCGGATTTCCCCGCCCCGGCTCCAGTGCCTTCCGGATCACACTCGAGTCGGTGGTGAACCCTTCGATGATGCGCAGCCTCGACCCCAGCGTGAAGACCGCAATCCGCGTTCCGGTCGGAATCGTTCGCAGGTACTGAAGCATCCGCCGCCGCACATACACCTGATCCGACAGCGGCGTGTTCAGCGCGTCGAGCAGCAGCACATTGGCCGCGCTGGTGACCGCGTAGCGAGGCGCATCGCTCCAGGTGTTGGGCGGCAGATTCTCCGGCGTTGCGCTGACCTCCATCGCATCGGTCGAACGATGCTGCTCAAAGACCGTGATCTTCTGCTGTCGCCCATCTTCGAAGACGCGAAAATCCGCGGCCTCAAGATCGTGGACAGGCTTTCCCTTGTCGCGCACCACCACGTCCACCAAAACGAGGTTGGCGTTGGCGCGAAAGAGTGGAACTGCCGCTGAAGTGTCCTGGCTTGCCGGGCCAGGCGCCTGAGTTGGCGCCGCCTGACCGCCCGAAACCGCGGCCGGCGCGAAAACGAGCATTCCAAGACAAAGAAAAGCAGGAAACGCAGAACAAACGGGGCTCATGGTCTATCCCCCGCAGCGAAAGACGCGCCAGACAGGCTCGAGGACCCACCAAAGCGGTGGCCCCGCGGTTTTATTCACTGACGGATGTGCCGGACCTCACCGCGCGCTTCCTCCTCTGGCTTATCCTTTGTGGCGTTCGCCAGTTCTTCGATCTGGTCCCGCAGAACCTCTCCCAGCTCCCCGATCAGCTCCAGCAGCTGCCGCTTGCCGCGCTCGCTGATCATGGTGAATTCCACGCCGACCGCCTGACCTGCGTGAACCTGGCGGACCGATCCCTGGACGCGGACCGGAAGCTGCCGGACACAGAACGTCATCTCCAGAGCCTCGCCCCGGCAAAAGCCCCGCGTCTCGTCCAGCAGCATCAGGCAGCCGCCCAGGCTCAGGTTGCCAATTCTTCCCACCATACAAAGCCCCGAGCCCAGGCTCCGCAGTTCTGCCTGGCCGCTGCAACAAAAGCGGGGATGCCGACGGCGATCCTCTCCGCACCCTGGCATGGCGCTCCTTCTGAAGGAGTCATCGGCGTTCCCGGCGCTCGGCGTGAGCAGGCAGCCTTGTTTTTGTGACTGCCGATACAGTGCCCTGGCGCTCTCCTGGCTATACTCTGTTGCCATGGCATCCCAGGCTGTCGTGCCAGCGCGCTCCAGCGCTCGAGACCGATTCGCCTCTGCGCGCGCGCTTCTGGAAAAGGCCGTCGCCGAACGAGCCTTCCCCGGCGCTGCGTTCGGTGTGCTCGATCGCGGCGCGGTTGCCCTGGTCGATGCCGTGGGCCGCTTCACCTACGAGCCCACTGCCCGGCTGGTCATGCCGGACACGGTGTTCGATCTTGCCAGCCTCACCAAAGCCGTCGCCACTACTTCTGCGGCGATGATTCTTGTCGATCGCGGCCAGTTCGACCTCGACGCGCGCCTCGGCGACATTCTTCCCGGCTTTGTGATTGGCATGGAGCACGGCAGCGGCAAGGAGCGCGTGACGCTGCGCATGCTGCTGGAGCACAGCTCCGGGCTGCCCGCTTACGAAACTTTGTTTCGGACCTGCTCGACGCCCGATGCACTGCTGCGGGCAACGCTGCAGTTGCAGCTCGAAGCCAAACCGGGCACGCGCACAGAGTATTCCGACCCAGGCTTCATCCTGCTCGGCAAGGTCGTCGAAGTTCTCTCCGGCCAGGCGCTCGATGTCTTCTGCGCGCGCGAGATTTTTCGGCCGCTGGGCCTCGAGACCGCGCGCTTTCGCCCGCCCGAGCAGGCGCGGGCGTCGATTCCTCCCACCGAGGACGACCACACCTTCCGGCACCGCGTGATCCAGGGCGAGGTCCAGGACGAGAACTGCCATGTGCTCGGCGGAGTCGCCGGCCACGCCGGCCTTTTTGCCAACGCCGATGACCTGCTGCGTTTTGCGCAATGCCTGATCGCGCAGGGCCGCGCTGCCGACGGCCGCCCGATCTTCCGTCCCGAGACCGTCGCTCTGTTCGCCACCCGCCAAAGCCCTTCGGACCCAAAATCCCGGGCTCTCGGCTGGGACGTTCCCACAGAGCCTTCGTCTTCGGGCCGCTGGTTCGGGCCGCGCTCGATCGGCCACCTGGGCTATTCCGGGTGCTCGCTGTGGATCGACCCCGACCAGGAGCTGGCCGTCGCTCTGCTGACCAACCGCACCTGGCCCGACCGCAGCAACCAGGCCATCAAGCAGGTCCGCCCGGCGTTCCATGATGCTGTGGTCGAAGCGCTGCGCGGGTAGATCGGTCTGCCCAGAACAGCGTTTAGCGGATAGCGTATAGCGTTTAGCCGGGCCTACCCCCCTCCCCCTTGGGTAGGCTGTGGCAAGTGCATGATTCCGCTCGGCTTGCAGAGGGCCTGTTTTAGGACTCTGGCATCATACTGATAACGAGGCGCTTGCAGACGCGTTTTGGACCGTGTTGCTGGGGGTCAACCCAGATCCCTCGAACCCTGGAGGCTGAGCTTCGGGGTCTACCCCTCGCTCGGCGTTCGGCGCTCGGCGTTCAGCCGGGCCTACCCCCCACCCCCCGGGTAGGCTGTGGCAAGTCCATGATTCCGCATGGCTTGCAGAAGGCCTGTTTAGGGGTGTGGCATCTTACTGAAAACGAATGGTTTGCAGGATGGCCTTTGGCGCGATTACCCCGGGTAATGTGTGGTCTGCCTTCAAGACTGGCCCCCAAAAGACGAAGGCCGCTCACGAGGAGCGGCCTTTCTTTTTTTCTACTCTATAAGTTCAGGATATCAGTTTGAGAGAGAAATCGCGCCAACTTTCCTGGCTTGTAAGTGGCGCGGAGTCAACGCTTATTACTTTGGTGAAGCGGTGGAAACTTGACAAGAACAGCGCTCACAGCTCAGCGAATCAGCATTCGGCGTTCTGCGATTTCGCTCGCAAAAGCCTATTTAGGGCTGCGGCAGCGGCACCTATCGACTCATCAAATGTGCGGAATGCGGTACCTTGGCAGGACAACGGAGTTTTGGCGGTTGTTTCAGCGATAGTCCTTCGGATCTCGACATCCGTCATAAAGCGCTTTGTCGATGGCGATCCAATCTGTGCCATTAATTCCGCGCCGGTTTGTAATGGTGGGGCTCACGGGGTAGGCACAGGCAATCTTTATCCAGCGATTTTGCTGTCGAGCTATGACCCTGATTTCATCAGCCACTTCAGACAAATCTTGGTCCTGCGAGAAAACAAGCGCCACGTCATATTCGTTGCGAACGGCTTTCCCAATAATGTCAAGGGCAATTCGAACGTCAATCCCTTTTTCCTCTCCCTGGAGGAACGTGTGTGTGGTGCCGTCGGGCAACTTCACGCTCTTGTTCCGATAGCGGAGCGGTCGAGAGAACACCGATATCCCTTGGCGTCCCATCGCTGCCAGCTTATTCGTCCAAAACCGGTTCCAGCCAGGATTGTCCGCTGCATCAGGCACGCCGGTGTAAAAATGGACGCCGGTCAAATTCCACGCTTTAGCTTTGACAATACACTCGACCAGTTTTTGAATGTCGTAGTTGGGGTATCTGTAGCCGAAAGCGTCTTTGCAGTGATGAAACAGATTTTGACCATCGACGAATGCGACAGCTCTTTTTATTGCGGGCTCTACGAACGTCATGCGAACTTTTGCCCCAAATGAATAACCCCGCCCGAGAGTCCTTTCGGACGAGTCAGGCGGGGAGCAACTATGCTTTAAGACTACATAACCCTTTTGGGGGATGCAACTCCATTTTAGTGTAATGTCATGAAACCAAAGGCACTTTCTGCGTACCTAGCTTTCATGCCTAGCAACCCTTGCATGGCAGGAATGCCAGTGGTAGGATGGCCATATGGAGACAAGCGCAAACCAATTCATCGGTATGCTGCGGGCGCGATTGAATGACGCCCAATCACGTCTAGCAGAGAAGCAAGCGAAATTACAGGTCGCCCAAACTGAGCACCAAATGGCGATGCAGGAGGTCGGCAGTCTCCAGACGCTCATTAACCTGGAAACCACAAGAGAACAGCAGCGGATAGCAGCAGAGCAGCGGAGCTCTCCACAGGGCGCCTCGCGCCCGAACTTGCCCCCACCAGCCCGCAACTTGCCGGTTGCCCCTGCGCCGCAGGAACCCGCAGGGACGCAGTCTATTGCTGTCAGCGGCGATCAACCGCAGCACACCAACAAAACGACCGTGGTGCGCGACGTCCTGCGGAAACACACCAATGGAATTACCCCAGCCGATGTGTGGAGATTGGCTCAGAATAAAGTGGATCGCCCTTATGTCTACTCGATCCTAAAGCGAATGAAGGATAGGGGAGAAGTAGAAGAGAGGGCGGGCAAGTATTACCTTCAGGTTCGGAAGCAGGAACGAGGGGGAGCACCTCAGGTTCAGTAAGAATGACGAGCTGCTCCTAGCGCTGGCCATTTTGCCACCAAGATTCGGCCAAACCCGATTGGAGGCCGTCCGATAAACGGGGACCAGCGTGCTCAAAATGCTGCCTCGTCCTTGCATCACCGACCGGAGCAAAAACTGGGCGGAAGAGGGTCCCTCCGCTCCCCGACCCAGCTAGAACGCAATAGCTGGCCAGTAGGGAACAGGGATAGCCCAGACGCAAAAAAGCCTTCGCTCCCACCACAGTAGCGAAGGCCTTTGCTGTTCCGGATCGAACACTCAGTAGATCCGGAAGTTCACCTCGATGTTGATCTCGACGGGAACGGCGTGTCCCTGATAGACGGCCGGCTTGAACTTGTACTGGCGCACGGCTTCGAGCGCCTTCTCATCGAGTCCCATGCCCAGCGGCCGCACCACGCGGACGCGCTGTGGATTGCCCTGCGCATCGACGATGAGGCCGACCACGCAAACGCCCTGGTACTTGGCGCGCCGCGCTTCGTCGGAGAACTCAGGATCGGGAGCGTAAATGAGCACGGGGTTCGAAACGCCGCCGCCCGGATGGTAGAGGCCGCCGCCGTATCCGCCGCCGGTGCCAGGCCCGATGCCACCGCCATTGCCTGAACCGATGCCGCCGCCCATGCCGCTGCCAAATCCGGAACCCGACCCGCTGCCCTGCGAGGCGAGGGCGATTTGCGGTGACTGGGGCACGCCGATGTTAGGCATGTTGGGGTTATCGGGCAGCTTGATCTGCTGCGGCATGACCACGGCCGGCTCGACGGCCAGCTTGGGGTGGTCGATCTTGAGAATCTGAGGAGGAGCGAGGGGCTGCTTCTCCATCTTGGGGAGCTTGCCCTTCGAGGCTTCAACGGTTTCGTGGTTGCCGCCGCCGCCACCGCCGCCCATTACGTCTTTGGCTGGCGCTGCGGGAATAAACGGGGTCACATCCACTGGCGTAACGGCCAGCTTTTTCTGGACCGCGCGCTCATGCCACTGCTCGAGGGTGAAGAGCAGAATGAGCCCAATGACGACAACGTGGGTAACGAACGAAACCGCGCTGGAGGCCGGGCTGCGCTTGACCGCCATCGGATCTTTGACCGCGATAGGCGTGGAGCTGAGCTTCAGCGGGGGCAGCTTCTTGGGGAAGAGCGCGTCGACCACGCTGGCCAGCAGCGTTTTCCAGATCGGCTCCTCGACGATGGAATCGAGGCCAGCCAGGTGCAGGGCCGGCATCGGTGGTTCCTTAGCCCGACTTGAATCCGGTACCAGGTGCGGAGACGTCAAAACCGTGTTCCCCATGTTTCTTTCGCCGGCTGTTGCCGTCCGGCTTCTCCTGATTATGAATGACAGCAGCCCTCTGTGTCTTGTGGCGGGGCCGGCTGCATTCCTTCAGATGCGGGGTCGGGCAGAAAAATTACCTGCCTTGTTGCCGTCGCACCATCCTTCAGCGATAGACGCGTGATTTCGCAGGAAGTTACTGTTGTTCCGGCGGATACAATGAAGTTTTATTACCTAAAAGAACAGCTGGAGAAACGATGTCTGCTGCGCCGCCACCCGGCGACCCGAAGCCTCTTGCGCTGAAGGATACTCTTTCGCTGCCCAAAACGGCATTCCCCATGAAGGCCAATCTGCCCGGAACCGAGCCGGCCCGCCTCGAGGCCTGGCGGAAAAGCGGGCTTTATGAGCAGATTCGAGCCTCCCGCCGCGGGGCTCCACGGTGGGTGCTGCATGATGGCCCGCCTTATGCGAACGGGCCCCTGCATCTGGGGCATGCTCTTAATAAGTGCCTTAAAGACTTCATTGTCAAGTGCAAAACGATGGCCGGCTTCGATTCGCCGTATGTGCCGGGTTTTGACTGCCATGGGCTGCCGATCGAGATCAAGGTGGACGAGACGCTGGGCCGGAAGAAGCTCGACATGCCGGCGGCGGAGTTTCTGCGCCACTGCCGCGAATATGCCCGGAAGTATGTGGATCTGCAAACGGCGCAATTCGTCCGGCTGGGGGTGTTTGGGCGGTGGGATGACCCTTACCTGACCATGTCGCGGCCGTATGAGGCGAAAACCGTCGAGACGTTTTTCCGGTTCCTCGAGGCCGGGTTCGTTTATCGCGGGCTCAAGCCGGTCTATTGGTGCATCCACGACCGCACGGCGCTGGCCGATGCGGAGATTGAGTACGAGCAGCATTCGAGCCCCAGCATTTATGTGCGCTACGAGCTGACCAGCGATCCGGCGGCCATCGACCCTAAGCTGGCCGGGAAGAAGGTCGCGACGATTATCTGGACGACGACGCCGTGGACGCTGCCTGCATCGCTGGCGGTGGCGTTTCATCCGGATTTCGACTATGTGGCTTTGGAGAAGGATGGGCAGGTGTACATCGTCGCGCAGGCTCTGGCGGCGGCGGTGCGCGAGGCGTGCAATCTGGAGTCGGCGGTGCCGGTGGCGACGTTCAAGGGCGCGCGTGATGGAGCGGACTACGTTTCGGCATCCATTTCTCGATCGCTCCGTGCTGGGCGTGTTGGCGGATTACGTGACGGCGGACCAGGGAACGGGCGCCGTGCACACCGCGCCTGCGCATGGCGCTGACGATTTCTATACGGGCGCGCGCTACGGGCTCGACCAGACCTGCCACGTCGATGACGCCGGGCGGATCCGCGAGGGGCTGCCGGAGTACGACGGCAAGACGGTCTTCCAGGCGAACCCCGCGATCATCGATCTGGTGGCTGCGCGCGGCGCGCTGATGGGGCGGTCAGACATTTTTCACTGCTATCCGCACTGCTGGCGCTGCCATCACCCGGTGATCTTTCGCGCGACGGAGCAGTGGTTCATCGCCATCGATCACGCGATGACGGTGGACGGCGCTAAGGTGAACTTCCGCCAGCGCGCGCTCGATGAGATCGACAAGGTGGTTTGGGATCCGGCGTGGGGCCGCGAACGCATCGCGAACATGATTGCGACGCGGCCGGACTGGTGCATCAGCGCGCCAGCGGGTCTGGGGCGTGCCGATTGCGGTGTTTCTGTGCGAAGGCTGCCACATGCCGCACATCGATGCGGCGCTGAACCGGCGCGTGGTTGAGCTGTTCGAGAAGGACGGCGCCGAGGCGTGGCACTCGAAGGCGGCGGAAGCGCTGTTGGCGGCGGACGCCGTGTGCGCGCACTGCGGCAAGAAGGAATTTCGCAAAGAGACCGACATTCTGGATGTGTGGTTCGACTCCGGATCGAGCTGGCATGCGGTGCTCGAGACGGAGGCGGAGCTGGCGCCGCCTGCCGCGCTGTATTTCGAGGGCGGCGATCAGTACCGTGGGTGGTTCCATATGTCGTTGCTGACTTCGGTTGGCGTGGGCCAAGAGCACGCCGCGCCGTTCAGGATGGTTGGGACTGCGGGCTGGACGCTCGATGAGCAGGGGCGGGCGATGTCGAAGTCGCTGGGCAACGGCGTCGACCCGGTGGACATTGCGGACCGCATGGGTGCGGAGATTGTTCGGCTGTGGGTAGCGAGCGTTGATTTCCGCGAAGACGTTGTCAACAGCGAGCAGATTATGCAGCGGCTGGCGGAAAACTACCGCAAGCTGCGGAATACTTTTCGGTTTTTGCTGGGGAATCTTGCCGGGTTTGATCCGGCAGCCGACGCTGTGCCCGACGAAAAGCTGCTACCGCTCGATCGCTACATGCTGGCCAGGACGCGGGAGCTTGTCGAAAAAGTTTCGGGCGTCGATGGCAAGGGTGGATGGTACGGCGACTTTCAGTTCCACCGCATTTACCACGCGGCCAACGAATTCTGCATCGTGGACCTGAGCGCGTTTTACCTCGACGTCCTGAAGGACCGGCTGTACACCTTCGCCCCGAAGAGTCTCGATCGGCGGTCGGCGCAGACGGTGCTGTGGAGGATCGCGGAGACTCTTGTCCGACTCCTGGCGCCGATTCTGACGTTCACGTCGGAGGAGGTATGGCAGTATTTGCCGGCGGTGGCAGGCAGGGCGGCGAGTGTGCATTTGGCGTTGTTTCCGATGGCGGAGGAGCTGGGGGTGGCAAGGCCGTTCGTGTCCGGTCCAGACGGTCTCAATCCAATCGACGACGTTTGGCGCTGGGATCTCCTTCTATCTGTCCGCGAAAGTGTGATGAAGGCCCTCGAAGACGCCCGGCAAGAAAAGAAAATCGGGAAGGGGCTTGGAGCAAAAATTGTGATAGGAGCATCGGGCGCGACGGTTTCCGCCCTTGACCAACACAGGGACGATTTGAAGGAGCTGTTTAACGTCTCTCAAGTCGAGCTGGAAAATCTTGGGCCAACCAATGTGACCGAGGAAGACAAGCTGCGGGTTGAGGTTCTTCCCGCCGAAGGGCACAAGTGCGACCGCTGCTGGAACTACTACCCCGACGATTCACCCGACCGCGTCCACAGCGTCACACCCACGGTCCCGGCTATGGATGCGCCCTGGTCCGTCTGTGGCCGTTGCGAAAGAGCCCTGGCTGAGATGGGCTACGTCGAGGCGGCACAATGAGCGCCGGCAGCGACTCCACCTCTGACCGCCGGCCGTGGCTCCTGGCCATCTCGGCGCTCGTCATCCTTCTCGACCGGCTCAGCAAATACTGGGTGAGCCATCACATTGAAGAAGGCGACGCGATCGTCGTCATCCGCCACGTCTTTCGCATCACCCACGTGATGAATCCTGGCGCGGCGTTTTCCATGTTCATCGATTCGTCCCACCAGGGGCTGGTTCGATGGGGCCTGGCCGGTTTCTCGCTCGTCGCCGCAGCCGCCATCATTTTCGTCATCGTGCGCTGGGGGCGGCGCCTGACGCCGACCATGATTGCGCTCGCGCTGATTCTCGGCGGGACGATTGGCAATGTGTGGGACCGGCTGCGCACGGGCCTCGTCACTGACTTCCTCGAAGTCCACATCGTCCACTACCACTGGCCCGACTTCAACGTCGCCGATTCCGCCATTGTCTGCGGCGGCATTCTCCTGCTTCTTGATGCGCTGTTCACTCCGAAGCGCGAGACCCCGTAGAATCCCGATACCTTTGCCTGGCGCCGCGCTGCAAGCGCGTGCATTTTGCAACTTCCTGTCCGACGGCGCTGCGTAGTTCTTCCGGGGCGAGCACGCGCACCGCGGAGCCGAGCCCCAGAGAAACAAACTGTGCACTGTAGAGGCTGTCGAAATCCACTTCGTATACTGCCCACCCCTCACACAGCTTTACGCCCAGCGCGTTGACCGGCCTCATCGCACACCATTGCGTGAGCGCCTGCACCGCCTGCGGTGACATAGCCAGAGTTGCCGTGACGCGCCTCGATACTTCGCGCAGGGTCTGGGTGCTTCGCTGCCACCAGCGCGCCAGGTCGAATCGTTTGGGCCGCTCGAAGGTCATGGCCAGCACTACCGCTTCCCGCATGCGCGAGACGCGAAAGGTCCGCATGCCATCCGGCGTTCGAGCCACCAGATACCACGCGGTCTGCTTCGAGACGAGGCCCAGCGGATCGACCGTACGCGCGCGCATGTGGCCGTCGGCGCGCACGTACCCGAAGCTGAGCTTCGCATCGCGGGCCAGCGCCTCCTGCACAACGGGCAGCATCGACCAGTCTTCTGAGCTCGGCCGCCAGCCGGTGGGGTCGATGTAGAGCCGCGCCCGCATGGACTCGGCCTGCATGCGCATGGCCGGCGACAACGACGCCACCAGCTTGTCGAAGGCCCGTTCTGCCGCCGCAGTCAGCCGCCGGTCGCCCAGCGCGCCGGGTTGTGCCATCAGCAACGCGTGCAGCTCGGCATCGTTGAGGCCCGGGACCCGGGTACGCCAGCCTTTCTCCAGTTCCCAGCCGCCGCTTGCGCCGCGATGCGCAATGAGCGGAATGCCGGCCATGCACAGGGCTTCCATGTCGCGGTGCGCGGTGCGCTGCGAGACTTCGAGCCGCGCGGCCAGCTCGCGCTCTGACAGGCGGCCATGCGCCTGCAGCAGGAGCAGCGTCGACAAGAGCCGATCGGCCTTCATCCGGCCTCCACGCGGACATTAATTTTTTAATTATGACACTGGATGGCATATTTGCCTCGCTAATCTGCCTTTTGTGAGTTCTCAATGCCGTCTCCCGAGAGGATTTCCAAATGGAACTGAAGAGCTTTCTCCTCGAACAACTCGAAACTGAAGCCGCAGCGTCGCGCAAAATCATCGACCGCGTTCCCGAAGGACGCAATTCGTGGAAGCCTCACGAACGCTCCATGGAGCTGGGCTATCTGGCGTCGCTGGTCGCCACCATGCCGGGCTGGGTGGCCATGATCATCGAGAACGACGAAACGGACCTGAGCGGCGCGGGGAAGTCGTTTATCACACGGGGCGTCCAAACCCGCGCCGAGCTATTCTCCTTACTCGATGATGGTCTTGCTCGCTCCCGCAAGGTGCTCGGGGCTGCCAGCGAAGAACACCTGCAACGCCCCTGGACTTTGAAGATGGGCGAGCAGATCCTCACCTCGGGTCCGCGCTACCAGCAGATCGCGAACGGCACGCTGAGCCATCTGGCGCACCACCGCGGCCAGCTCACGGTTTATTTACGGCTGAATGAGGCCAAAGTGCCCGCACTCTACGGTCCCAGCGCGGACGAGGGGCATTAGCGAGTCAGTATCGCAGTCCCAGGCGCAAGGGGAAATCCTCCTCGTCGTCGTCGGCCTCGATTGCGTGCAGGTGTTCGGCCATCCGCCGCCGATGGATCGCGCGCAGAACCAGATGCGCCGCGGTCATCAGTCCCACAGCGATGGCAAGATGCGCGGCGCTGGCTTCGATTACCGGCTCCAGCCCAATCGTGAACATCACGATCGCCGGAAAGAATCCGAGATAAGGAATCAGCAGCAGCGCAAAGTTGGTCGCTGAATTCGGCCGCACGCCGGTGAACGGAATCGTCTTCACGGTGAGAAAGAAAGCGTCGGTCAAAAGCAGGCTCAGGCCCAGAGCAACAATCAGCTGGCCAGCGGCGAACCGCCAGTCGCGCGGACCTGCTCCGGCAAGAACTGAAATGAGCGCCGCTGTCAGGCTCAGCGCAGCGCTCCAGAGAAACACCCATCTTTGGCATGCATTCAACTCCGCCCGGCCTGCCTTGCCGAGAATCACGCGGAAGATCCATCTTCCGCGCTGATCGGCCGGAGCAAGAAACGTGCTGCGCAGGCCAGACACCGTCCAGAACGCCACAATCGGCACGGTGGCGCGCAGACCTTGCGGCGAAAAAACGAAGGCAAGCCGTCCGTGGGCAACGCTCACCCGCGTCACCGTCGCAAACAGCAACGCCGCGCCCATGCCCCCGTACATCACCAGGACCATCCGGTAGCGGGGGACACGCAGCAGGTTTTGCCCGATGAACTGCCACATGGCGCGGTACGCGGGTTGGCGCGCGAGGGTCACATGCAGCGCGCGGCGCAGAGGCAATGCGATCCGATTCTGCTTCTCACGCTTCGCCGTGCCTTCCACCAGCGCGCGGGTTCGCCGCCACCACGCCAGCGGATAGGAAACCACCGCCAGCACCACCGTCGTTGTCACTGCTATGAATCCGGTACGAGCCAGTCCGCTGAAGACCGCTGGCGTTGCCGGTCCGTCGAGGATGCGCTGATAGATTCCGAGGAACCACAAGGAAGGCACCCACGCAACCAGGCGGCTCTGCGTGTGCAGCACTGCGCCTAGCGATCCGGCGATGGCCGGATACAGAAACAGCAGCGTCAGCAGCGCCACGACAGACGCTCCCTGCAGCCACAACGCAATCCTGCGGAAAAGCTGGTCGCCCATCACCCCGACGAGGATTCCTTCAAGGGCAAGAAAGAACGCTGCGCCGAAAACTCCGCTCGCCGCGACCGCCAGCAGATGCGCGGCCCAGAATCGGAATAAGTGTGGAGGGTCAACGGCGGCCGGCAGCACAACGGGAGCCAGAAAGCTCGAGTCGAATAATGCCGCTGCCATCAAAATAAAAATTGCCGCTACTCTCGCGCCCAGCATCCTCAGGCTGCGCACCGGCAACGGCGACAGCACGATGACATCCAGCAGGTCGGGAAACAGCAAGTCCCACTCGAAAATGGTTACGATGCCCATCGCCACCATCGAATACAGCGTGTAGAAGTAGTGATCGCCCACCTGCGCCCAATACGGGCGCACCTGATGCGGCATGTGATACGGCGTGTAGAGGTACAGGGCCACAACGAAGGGCGGAATCCCGATGGTGCATGCCACCTGCACCAGCCGCGTCTTCGCGTCGCCTTCCGCCGACGCCATTTCGTTGTTGAAGAAGCGGTCGAGAAAATGGCGGATCAGAACGCGAAACTGGGTTGGCGGTTTCTTGTGCTGCTCGGGCCCGCGTCGCGCCAGCACTTCGAGCGACAGAACTTCATCGTGCGACGTTTTCGGTTCACGCAATGCGCTGGCCATCACCAATCCTCATCACTTCCACCATTTCGTGGGCCGCGCTGCGCGTGTCCTGCTGGCGAACCAGCTGCGCGAACACCTTTTCGAGGCTGGGCAGCTGGGTCAGCCGCGTCAGCTCAGACGGCGCCGCGTCGGCCACGATCTTTCCCTGCGCGATGACGATCACGCGATCGCAAACCTGCTCCACAATTTCGAGCACGTGCGAGATGTAGAGCACCGCCTTGCCCGCGCCGGCCAGCTCTGCCAGCAGATCGCGGAACAGTCTGGCCGACAGAACGTCCAGCCCCGAGAGCGGCTCGTCGAGGATGAGCATCTTCGGGTCGTGCAGCAGCGCCGCGGCCATCAGCACCCGCTGCCGCATCCCTTTGGAGTACGCCGTCATGGGCGAATGCCGCCACGACTCGAGGCCCAGAAGCTGCAGCATGGCCTGCGCTTTCTCTTCAATCAGCCGCTCGCGCATCCCGCGCAGCCGGCCCACCAGCTGCAGATACTCCATGGCCGACATCCACGCGTACAGGTGCGCTTCCTCCGGGATGTATCCGAACGTCGCGCGCCAGGCGATCGAGGCCGGCGTGAATATCCTGGCCTTCAAACAGCACTCGCCCGTCGTTGGGGCGAAGCAGCCCGGTGATGATCTTCACCGTGGTCGATTTGCCGGCGCCATTGGGACCGAGAAAACCGGCAATCTCACCAGCCCGCACTTCGAAGCTCACGTCGCTGATGGCGGGAATGCCGCGGTAGCTTCGGGAAAGGTGCTCGACCTTCAGCATGGAAAGGATCGCCTCTTTACCCTATGTAGC
Organism: uncultured Acidobacteriaceae bacterium; assembly: GCA_963788905.1. Classification (GTDB taxonomy): domain Bacteria; phylum Acidobacteriota; class Terriglobia; order Terriglobales; family Acidobacteriaceae; genus Palsa-343. The sequence goes on along the minus strand of CAWBIO010000002.1, from coordinate 1,030,730 downwards.
ATACTGCTATTTGCACCGTCAACAGAATGCTACATAGGGTGTACAATTCCACCCATGCCGGCCGACGCCAAACTTTCCCATACCGCGGCCATGATCCTGCAGGCCATCCACGCCGGCCACATCTACGGCTTCAGCGTGATGCAGATGACCGGCCTGCCCAGCGGCACCGTCTATCCCGCCATGCGCCGGCTGGAGCGCGATGGCCTCATCGTTTCCAAATGGGAGCAGCAGTCCATCGCCGACCGCGAGCAGCGTCCGCCCCGCAAATACTACCGCGTCACCCGCGCCGGCGCCGCGACCCTTGAAGCTGCGTGGGATCGCTATCCGCTGCTGGAAAAAATGATCCCCTCAGGCGGGACCGAACGTGAGGCGGAACGCGTATGAAAGCCCGCGCCTTCAGTTCCGCCTCCGCAGCCCGATGCAGCGTGCGTGCCGCGTCGCTGCTCGTTCCTCATCGCGACCGGGCGAGCTGGACGGCCGAGTGGCTGGCGGAAATTCACCACCTCTGCCGGTGCCGCGACGAGAGATTCGTGCACACGCGCGAGACAGGCCCCCTCACGTTCAGCCTGGGCGCGTTTCCCGATGCGTTCTGGATCCGCTGCGATCTTCTGCGCTCTCACTCGCATCCTGCGTTGCGATCGGGCTCCGCGGCTCGCTGCCTGCTTCTGCTGGTTTCCATCTCGCTCGCCGCGCTGCTGGCGGCTCTTGCCATGCCCGGGGCACGGAACGCCCTGCTGCCGCCACGGTCTTACGGCTCGGCAAATCTCGTCATGATTTCCTCCACGGGCTACGCCGGCACCGAGTCGCCTTCCATCCGCCTCTCCGATTACCAGGAGTGGACCACCGACACCACCGCGCTCTTCAGCCAGATCGCGTTCTATCGCCCGGTCACCCGGGGCGTCCACCTCACCCACCATCCAGCCGCACGACTCTTCGTTGCGCAGGCCAGCGCCAGTCTTCTTCAGGTGCTCGACCTTCCTTCCGTCGCGCGCGCTGGCGGACCCGGCCAGCGTCTCATCCTCAGCCGCAGCGCGTGGCATAAGTTCTACCGCGACGATCCCACCATCCCTGGCCGCACCGCAGAGATCGACGGCCGTCCGGTGCTCATCGCCGGCATATTGCCTGATGACGACTGGCGCCTGCCCGGCAGGGTCAACGCCCTGCTGCTTGAAGACGACGCTGCGCTCGCCGCGCTGCCTTCCAGAACCAGGGGATTCGTGATCGCCCGCATTCGCAACTCCGCCTTCCCTCCGGCGCGTGGGGGCTGGCGCGGGATGGTCGAGAGGCGCGACGGCATCGTGTGCCACTTCGAGTGCGTCACGGTATCTCACCTGCTGCGCCAGCCTCCGCTGGTCTTTCTGTTCGCCCTGCTGCTGGCTTCTCTTGCACTGCCCGCTACAACCGCTTTGCCGCTTGGCGATTATCCCAGGCGCCACGGCCGCCTGCCCGCTCTGATGAATGCCCGGCGCTGGATTTTTCTTTTCACCAAATTCACCCTGGTCATCGTCACAATCGATCTCTGCTCCACCGATCTGGCCTACGGTTTCCACGCCAACGATCCGGTGACCGCGCTTTACATTCAGGTAGCCACCGCGTTCCCCGCGCTGCTGTTCGCCTTCCGCTGGATTCTCCAGGATCAGCGGCGACGCTGCCCGGAATGTCTCGGCCTGCTTTCGAATCCGGCTCGCGTCGGCCAGGCTTCGTGCAATTTCCTTTCGTGGAATGGCACGGAACTATTCTGCAGCCGCGGGCACGGCCTGCTCCACATTCCGGAGCTGCCCACCAGCTGGTTCAGCACCCAGCGCTGGCTCTGCCTCGATCCTTCCTGGCTTTGCCTCTTCCCGGAGAACTGCTCGGCATCGCCGGAAATGGTCTGAGCACCGCGTTCCAAGCCGCATCGCTCGCCGCATTGCGTGCACTAGACTAAGGCCGTACCGATCCCACTTTGCTGAGAAAGGATCGCGGCCCGTTGAAGCCCTCCCGAGCTGCTGCCATGTTGCTGGTCTGTTCGCTGGCCGCCTTCGCGCTGGCGGGCTCCGCGCAAACTGTGCCGCAGGAGCGCTATTCCTGGAAGAATGTCCAGATCGTCGGCGGGGGATTCGTCGACGGCTTTGTCTTTCATCCCACTGCGCCGGGCGTCCGCTATGCGCGGACAGACATGGGCGGCGCGTATCGCTGGGACCAGTCAGCGCATCGCTGGCAGCCGATGCTGGACTGGCTCTCATACAAAGACCGCAATCTGATGGGCATCGAATCCATCGCCGTCGATCCAGTCTGACCCTAACCGCGTTTATCTCGCCTGTGGCACGTACACCAATGCAGAGACGCCAACGGGGGCGATTCTTCGTTCCAGCGATCGCGGCCGCACCTTCCAGCGAACCGATGTCCCTATCAAATTCGGCGGCAATGAGGATGGCCGCGGGAACGGCGAACGCCTCGCTGTCAATCCGCTCGATGGCCGCATCCTTTATTTAGGCACGCGTCACAATGGCCTGTGGCACTCGGTCGACCGCGGTGTCACCTGGACGCGCGTCGCCAGCTTTCCCGATGTTCGGGAGGCCGCGAGTCCCGCGAACGCAGGCGACGGCATCGTTTTCGTGAAATTCGCGCCAGCGCCAGGCGCTGGCTCCGCACCTCACGCCGCCGCGCAGGCTATCTACGTCGGCGTCTCGCTCATCAATCGCCCGAATCTCTTCGTCTCGCGCGACGCCGGCGCAACATGGAAACCCGTTCCCGGCCAGCCGACAAAGTATCGGCCCACGCGCGCTGCGCTCGCGTCCAATGGCGGGCTCTACATCGCTTACGGCAACGCCCCGGGACCATCGCACATGGCCAACGGCGCGGTCTGGCGGCTCAGATACCGGGACGGGCGCGTGGGCCGACGTCACACCCGACCGGCCTGTTCCTGGCAGCCGCGAATTCGGCTACGCGGCGGTCGCTGTTGACGCGCATCATCCGCAAACCGTCATCGCCAGCACCTTCGACCACTTTGCTCGAAGGCGGCGAAGACATCTTTCGTTCAACGGATGGGGGCGCAACCTGGAAGCCAGTGTTTCGGCGGAGCTCAGGGCGGCGTCTTCGATTATTCGCTCGCGCCCTACGTGAAGCCAACGCCGATCCACTGGCTCTTCGACATCGAGATCGATCCCACCAACTCCGACCACGCCGTCTTCACCACCGGCTACGGTGGATGGGAGACCTTCGACCTTACCGCCGTGGATCGCGGCCAGCCGACGCACTGGAGCATCCTCGCAGCCGGCATCGAAGAGACGGTCGGGCTCGACTGCTCGAAGCCCCGCCGACGGCGCGCATCTCATCACCGCCATCGGCGATTACGGCGGCTTCGTCCACTGGGACCTCGACCATCCCGCGCCCGAAGGCTCATCCGCGCCGCCGCGCTTCGGCAACACCACCGGCGTCGCCTCTGCTGCCGCTCAAGCCCAGCGTCGTCGTTCGGGTGGGCGTGAGCGCGGAGCACAAACCCGGCGAAAACATCGGCTATTCTCTCGACTCCGGGCATACCTGGAAGCCAACCACATCGCAACCCACACCCAACAGCCGCGCCGGCTCCATCGCTGTCTCCCCCGACGGCAGCACCTGGGTCTGGACTCCGGAACACGAATCGCCCTCGGTCACGCGCAATTCGGGAGCAAGCTGGAATGCCGTCCAGGGACTTCCCGCTGGCACGCGCATCGTCGCCGATCCCGCCGACCCGAACATCTTCTACGCCATCTCGCTTCCGGAACATACGTTCTACATCAGCAACGACGCAGCAGCCAGCTTCACTTCGCAGCCTTTCACGCTCGAGAACGCGCCGCCACCATCCAACGCGCCTCGCGGCGATCCTCGCGGTGGTCAGGATCGCCTTTACGCGACGCCCGGGCGCAAGGGCGATCTTTGGTTCGCGGCTTTCGACGGCCTCTACCACCTGGCGGCGACACCCGCCAACCCCGCTTCCTTTACACGGTTGCCTGGCGTTACGGAAATCCAGGCCTTCGGCTTCGGCAAAGCGGCTCCCGGCCGCAGCTATCCGGCGCTCTACCTCGTCGGGACCGTTCGCGGTCAGGCCGGCATCTTCCGCTCCACCGACGAGGCACGTACCTGGGTGCGCATCAACGACGACCAGCATCAGTGGGGATTGATCCTGCAAATCACCGGCGACCCACGCCTCTACGGCCGCGTTTACCTCGGCACCCATGGCCGCGGTATTCTCTATGGCGACCCCCTCCAGCGTTCTTCTTCGAGGAAAACACCATGAGTCAGGAACTTTTTGAACTCACCGGGAAGTATGTTCGCCTCGAACCCCTCGAAACGCGCCACATCGAGCCGCTGGCGGCCGCAGTTTCTTCTGATGATCAGGAACTTTACCGCTGGACCTTCATCCCGCGCAGCGTCGACGAGACGACGCAGTACGTCAACACGGCCATCAGCTGGCGCGAGGCAGGCACCGCGGTTCCGTTCGCCACCGTGCGCATCGCTGACGGCGCGGTCATCGGGTCAACGCGCTTTTTCGATGTCGAGCGCTGGCCCTGGCCCGCCGGCCACGAGCGCCACGGCCGCCTGCGCCCCGACGCCTGCGAGATCGGCTACACCTGGCTTACCCGCTCGGCAATTCGCACCGCCGCCAATACCGAAGCCAAGCTCCTGATGCTCACTCATGCGTTTGAAGAGTGGCAAGTCGTCCGCGTTTGCCTGCATACCGACGAACGCAATGAGCGCTCGCGAAAAGCCATCGGACGCCTGGGCGCAAAATTCGAAGGCATTCTGCGCTCGCACCGCCTCGCCGCGGACAACATCCCGCGCAACTCCGCTCGCTTCTCCATCGTTGCGGGGGAATGGCCCGAAGTGAAGCAGCAGCTCACTTCGTTTCTCCGCTACCAGTGAACTCGTCGAGCCTAATGCTTTGCCGCCGCTGACTTGCTCTTCGCATACGCCATCAGCGCATCGAAGCGCGGATCGCCATGCAGAGCCTTGAGGTCAGGATCGCCCGGCATATCGGCGATCACCCAGTTCGGCAGGCCATGATCCACCGAATCGCGCAACAGCCGCAGCGCATCGTCGCGCCGGCCTTCCCACAAACGAAGCACGCCCAAATTGTAAGTGCTCAAAGCCGTCGTCGGATTGTCCGGCCCCAGCACGCGAACGTCACCCGCATAGGCCTGCGCATACAGCTTCTCGGCCTGAGCAAAATTGCCACGGCGGGTGAGGATGTTGGCCAGGTTGGTCATCGCCGACAGCGTGAGCGAATGATCGGGACCCAGCACGCGCGCGCGAATCGCAACCACCTGCTCTTCGAGCGCCTGCGCCTCTTCGAGCTTGCCCTCGTCGGAGAGGATCGCCATCAGCGTGTTCATGGCGCGCACTGTCTCCGGATGATCCGGCCCCAGAATCCGCCGCTTGCCATCGAGATTCTGCCGGGCCATCGCTTCGGCTTCGGCGTATCGTTTCTCGCGATAAAGAATGATGGTGAGGTTTCCTGAAGCCTGGAGGGCGCGGGGTGAGTCCGAACCCCGCAGCCGCTGCCAGCCCAGAAGCTGCTCGCGGTTCAAAGCCTCCGCTTCGGCGTACTGGCCTTCGTTCTGCAAAGCGAGCGCGAGATTGTTGATGGTCGCCAGCGTGTCAGGATTGTTGTTGCCCAGCGTGCGCCGCCGGTACTCGAGCGCCCTGCGCTCCAGCTTCTCGGCTTCGGCCGCACGACCCTCATCGATCATTACCGCGCCCAGATAATTCATCGCCGTCATCGCATCGGAGCTGTTCGGTCCGAATCGGTGCAGGTCAAGCGCCAGCACCCGCCGCAGCAGAGCATCCGACTCGCGATAGCGCCCCCGCCGATACATCACCCACGCCAGCGCGGTCTCGGCCTTCAGCGTCTGCTCATTTTCCCGGCCCAGCTGCCGCTCCCTGATCTCCGCCGTCTGGCGGTACAGCGACTCGGCGCGCTCATAAAGTCCGAGGTTCTCGTAGACCGCGCCCATCGTCATCATCATCTGCGTCTGCGTCTCAGGGTCGCTGGTGAGGCCTGCCGAGATCTGCGACGATGCCTTGTCGAGAATTTCGCGCGCCGTCACCTGGTTGCCGCGCGCCTCGCTGGGATCGGAGACCTGAAACATGCCGGTCATGAAATCGGTGATGCGCGCTGCCCGGTCGCGTTCCCGCGCAATGCGCCGAAGTTCCACGGCCTGCAGCACCGCGAACCCCACCAGCAGAGCCGCAAGAAGGGCCGTCATCGAAGCGCCAATCCAGTGCCGGCGCACATATTTCCCCGCCCGATACGCGGCGCTCGCCGGATGCGCGGTCACCGGTTCATGATCGAGAGAATGCCGCAGATCGACGGCCAGCTCGGTGGGTGTTCCGTAGCGGCGCGCGCGGTCCTTCTGGAGAGCCTTCAGCGCAATCAGGTCCAGATCGCCGCTCAGCAGCCTCTCGAGTTTTCGCGGCGTCGTCCGGCGGTTCTCCGCAATTTCCTGCGCTTGCGTTCTATCAAGTCCGACGCGTTCGCTGGGCCGCGTCACCTCCTCGGTCTCGATCTGGCGCAGCATCGGCTGCTTCCGCTCGAAGGGCAGCTGCCCGCACAGCAGCTCGTAGAGCACCACGCCCAGTGAATACACATCGGTGCGCGTGTCGATGTCGCCGCCGGCGGCCTGTTCCGGGCTCATGTAACCCGGCGTCCCGGCGATGATTTCCTTTTCGGCGCCCGCTGCGAGCGGATCAGCTTCAATCGCGCGCGCCAGCCCGAAGTCGATGATCCGCGGCGTCGGCTGGCCGTCCACTTCGATCACCAGAATGTTTGCCGGCTTCAGGTCGCGATGGATGATCGCCTTCTGATGCGCATGCTGCACGCCTTCGCACGCTTTGATCAGCAGTTCCAGCCGCTCAGCAATGCTCAGCTTTTTCCGGTCGCAGTATTTCGTGATCGGCTCGCCGGCCACGTATTCCATCACGAAGTAGGGCTGGCCCGCCGGCGTCGCGCCTGCGTCGAACACTTTCGCAATCGCCGGATGCTCCATCAGTGCCAGCGACTGCCGCTCATCCTGAAATCGGCGGAGCAGCGCGTCGTCGTATACGCCCGCGCGGATCAGCTTGAGCGCCACCTGGCGGCGCAGAGGCTCAGTCTGCTCGGCCAGCCACACCTGGCCCATTCCGCCTTCGCCAATCTTCCGAATGAGCCGATACGGCCCAATCGACTCCATCGGCTGCGGCTCCGGCGTCGTCTCAATCGGAAACGGCGACTGCGACAAACCGTCGGCATCCTTATAGGACGACAGCAGCGACGCGACCTCGGCCAGCAGCGACGCATCGCCGCCGCACGCATCCTTCAAATAGCTCTGCCGATCTGCTGGCGCGCGCTTCAGAGCCACGTCAAACAGCTCCTTCACCCGCTCCCACTGGCCGGTCTTTTCCACGATTGCTTCTCCCCATCTCGCGCATCAGCCAGGCCTTTGCCATACTCCAGTCCCGCTTCACCGTGGCCGAAGAAATCTCCAGCGCCGCCGCCGTTTCCTCAACCGTGAGGCCGCCGAAGAAGCGCAGCTCCACAATCCGCTCCTGCTGCGCATCGCGTTTCGCCAGCCGAGTCATCGCGTCGTCCAGCGCCACCACGTCCACCGGCTGCTGCTGAGGCAGGTCGATGTTCTCGTCCAGCTCCACCTTATATTGCGGCCCGCGTTTGGCCGCGCCGCGCCGCCGCGCATAATCGACCAGGATTTGCCGCATCAGTTTCGCCGCCACCGCCACAAAGTGCGTGCGGCTTTCGGTCGGCAGTGGACGATCCCCCGCCAGCCGCATGTACGCCTCATGCACCAGCTCCGTGCTTTGCAGTGTATGGTCGGGCCGCTCGGCCCGCAGGCAGCGGTGCGCGGCCACGCGCAGCTCCTTATAGACAATCGGAATCAGCGCCTCGAGTGCCTTCTGATCCCCGCCTCTCCATTGCACCAGCAGTTGCGTGGCCGATTCCGGTGGCGATGGCACTACCGTTCACTCCTTGAAATTTCGTCGCGCGTTTGGCCCGTACAATAGCCCACCCGCTCTGAGGAGTCAATGACCCGGCGCGGGCATAAAACCAGCATTTCGAAGAGCTTAAACCCTGTTTGCTCCTGGGAAACCTCTCGCCGCGATTTTCTGAAAATTTTCCTGAGCCGCTTTCCTGGCCGATTCCGCATATACCGGCAACCCAAAGCTTCATCTCCAGGAGGCTCAGTCATGCGGATCTTTGCTCGGTTCCTCGTTGTGTTGTGTTTGTCCACTCTGTTGGTTCCTGGCGTTACCTCTCTTCACGCGCAGACCATCGGAGCGCAGTCTCAGGCCACGCCAGCTCCGGTCGTCAGCGCGCACAAGATGCAGTCCGCGCTGCGCTGATCAGCGACTCGGTTTCTTCTGCTCGGCCAGCCGCTCCACCTCGGCTCCAGCCAGCAGAAATCCGCCCACGCCGTAGGTGTAGCTCGACGACGGGCGATAATGCGCCGGCGCCGATCCGGTCTGCTGGATGTTACCCAGCCGCCCGTCCGCGTAAATTTCGCCAACCAGCCCGCGCCACGCCTTCGCAATCACCGGCGTGTAGGTGGCGCGATCGAGCACGCCGTGATTCACGCCCCAGGCCAGCGCCATCGTCATCAGCGCCGAGCCTGACGTCTCCGGCTGCGGATAATCCGCCGCATCGAGCAGGTCGGAGTGCCACAGGCCGCTCTGCGCATCCTGTAAAGGCGCAACCGCAGCCGCCATCTCCCTGAGCTGCTGCTCGTATTTCGATCGGCCAGCGTAGTCGTGCGGCAGATACTCCAGCGTCCGCGCAATTCCCGCCATCACCCACCCATTCCCGCGCGACCAGAAAATCGGATTCCCCTTCTCATCGGTCTTGTGCAGAAACGTCACGTCGCGGTAATAAAGGTGGCGCTGGGGATCGTAAAGCAGGTTTGAAGTCTCCCACCAGTGCTGGTCGACATACGCCAGGTACTTCGCATCGTGCGTCGCCGCGTGCATCCCCACCCAAACCGGCGGCGCCATGAACAGCGCATCGCACCACCACCACGGAATCCCCGCCTGACCCTTCGGAATTGCCGCCGCTGCGCCAGCCAGCAATCCATCGAGTGCCTGTCTTGTTCCAGCGATCTTTTCCGGCGCCGGCTTCTCGAGATCGAGCTCCAGATACGTCTGCCCGACGCTCTGGTCATCGGCATTCGGAACCTCGGAGCGCAGCTGCCACGCAAACTTCTCCGCCATCGCCTGCATGGCGTCGCGATATTTCGTATCGTTCAGCGTGTCCGACGCCGCCATGAAGCCGGCATACAGCACGCTCCACGTCCAGATGCGATCGAAGTCCGCCTGCGACCGGTTCAGCTCCCAGTCCGCAACTTTGCGCACAGCTACCCGCACATCTTTAGGCTTCATCGCTCCGGAAAGCGTGGCCTTCGGTCCCGGATCTTCGGGCGCATCGCCGAAATGCCTTGCAATGTCTCCATCGATCCCGCGCTGATCCTGCGGCGTGATGCCGTAATTGGCGGCACGGTCGGTTTGCGCAACCGCCTGAGCGTTTGCCCATTGCGGCCGCACGGCAACTGCCAGCGCGATGCCGACCCCCAGCGCCAACACCAAACCAGCCGAACTCTTCGCGTTCCTGTCAGCCATAGCTGGACGCCTCCTGTCCCCATTTAGTTTCGCATCCAGCGAACCGTCCGCATCCTCCAGGCTCCAGGCTCCCGGCTCCCGGCTGCTTCCGCTCGTCACTCTCTCCTTGACGTTCTACCTATGGATAGGTAGAACGTCATAGAGAGACACGCACACCATGGCGCCAACCGAAAAGACCGACCTGCTGCAGGGCACGCTCGACATGCTCATCCTCAAGATCGTGACCCTCGGCCCTGTCCACGGCTACGGCATCTCGCAGCGTATCCGGCAAATCTCCAAAGAAGTCCTCATCGTCCAGCAGGGCTCGCTTTACCCGGCGCTCCATCGCCTCGAAAAGCGCGGCTGGATCACCGCGGAATGGGGCGACTCAGAAAACGGCCGCGAAGCCCGTTTCTATCGCCTCTCCGCCAAAGGCCGCCGCCAGCTCGCCGAAGAAGAAGCTACCTGGAGCCGCCTCTCTCAGGCCGTCGAGCTCATCCTCGGCGCCGCGAAACAGGAGGCCTGACATGCCGCAAAACAGAACACCCCGGAACCCTTCCGCCCGCCGTCCGCAGGACTTCGACCGCGAGTTCGCCTTCCACATCGACCAGCTCACCCAGGCCGGCATAGCCCAGGGCCTGTCACCAGAGGAAGCGCGCCGCCGAGCCCTCGTCGAATTCGGCGGCCGCGAGCAGGTTCGCCAGCAACTCCGCGAGGTCCACACTTCGCAGTTCCTCGAAACGCTGCGCTTCAACTTCCGCGCCGCCGTGCGCTTCCTGCGCCACTCGCCATCCTTCTCGCTGGCCGTCATTCTCACCCTCGCCCTCGGCATTGGAGCCAACAGCGCCGTATTCTCCGCTATCGACGCGGTCGTTCTGCGCCCTCTGCCTTATCCCAACGGCGACCAACTCGTCGAGATCAACCAGCACGACACTCGCAACCGCGATGCCAATCGCTTCGTCGCGCCCGTGCGTCTCGAAGACTGGAACCGCATCAACTCCACCTTCTCCGCCATCAGCGGCTACTACACCGACGATCTATCGGAAATCTCCGGCCCGCTCCCTGAAAAGCTGACCATGGCGCTGGTCGCCCCGCGTTTTCTCGATGTCCTCGAGGTCGCACCCGCCCTCGGCCGCAACTTCAACCGCGATGAATTTCATTTCGGCGGGCCCCATGCTGTCATCATCAGCTACCAACTGTGGCAGCGCCGCTTCGCCGGCGATCCTGCCATCCTGACCAAAAAACTCCGCTTCGGCGAGTATTCGTACTCCATCATCGGCGTCATGCCGGCGTCGTTTGCCTTTCCCAATGCCGACATCGACCTGTGGTCGCCCAGCCCGCCCGACGCGCCCTACGCACTGCGCCGCGATGCCACCTGGTTTACAGTCATCGGCCGCACGAAGCCCGGCGTCACTTTCGCCCAGGCCCAGGCCGACATGGCCACCGTCCAGGCGCGGCTCGGCAAGCAATTCCCCAAACCCGATGCCGACTTCACCACCCAGAGCCTTCCCCTCAAAGAAACCATCGTCGGCGACATCCGCAATTCGCTCTGGCTCCTTTACGGCTCCGTCACTTTGCTCCTGCTCATCGCCTGCTCCAACATCGCCGCGCTGCTGCTGGCCCGCACCGCCGATCGCGAACACGAAATCTCCATCCGCTTCTCCCTCGGCGCCTCACGCCGCGCCATCGTCGGCCAGCTCCTCACCGAAGTTCTCGTCCTCGCCCTCCTCGGCTCGCTGCTCGGCCTGGGCATCGCCACTGCCGCCACACGCGCCTTCCATCTCCTCGCCAATGTCCTCCCGCGCACCTCTGAAATCACCCTCAACCCAACCATCGTCTTCTACTCGCTCCTGTGCGCCGTCGCCACCACCTTCCTCTGCGGTCTCTTTCCCGCACTCCGCGGAACCCGTCGCGACCTTGCGCACTCGCTTGCTCAGGGCAGCCGCACTCAGGTCTCGCGCCGCAATCCCATGCAGTGGATCCTCGTCGGCATACAGGTAACACTGGCGGTTACACTTCTCACCGGCGCGGGATTATTGCTCCGCAGCCTGCAGCAGATCGGCCGCGTCCATCCCGGCTTCGACCCCTCTCACGTCCTCACCTTTCAGATCAGCGGCTCCTGGGGCGAAACCGCGGATATGGGCTCGCTCATTCGCCGCATCGATACCACCCTCGACACCCTCCGCGCCATCCTCGGCGTCGAATCTGCCGCCACCTCCTCGACGCTCCCCGGTATTCCCGCGCTCTACCAGATCGAATACAAGATCGATAACAACCTCGACCCCAATCGCAAAATTCTCGCCGACAGCCGCCTGGTCTCCTCCGGATACTTCGACACGATGCGCATTCCCCTCCTCGTCGACCGAGCCTGCAGGCAGGGCTCAACCACACAAGATCTGGTGGTCAACCGCAGCTTTGCTGACCGCTATTTCCCGAACGGACTGGCCGTTGGCCACAATCTCGCCGCCGCGGCCTACAACGACTTCGCCATTACAGGCCAGATTCGCGGCGTCGTCGGCGACGCGCGCGAGGAAGGCCTCAACGTCGCCCCCGTCCCCACCGTCTACGCCTGCTTCAGCGCTCCTGATCCCTTCCCCAACTTCCTCGTCCGCACCCACGGCGATCCCATGGCGCTGGCCGAAACCGTCCGCCGCCGCATCCATCAACTCGATCCCGGCCGCTCCGTATACGCCATGATGCCGCTCGAGGATCACCTCGACAAGGCCTCCGCCGGCAATCGGCTGCGCACTATCCTGCTCGCGCTGTTCGCCGCGACCGCGGTCTCGCTCGCCTCCATCGGACTCTACGGCACCCTCAGCTACCTTGGCCGCATGCGTCAGCGCGAAGTCGGCGTCCGCCTCGCGCTCGGCGCGGCCCGCAGCCGCATCGTCTCGCACTTCCTCTTGCAGGGTCTGCGCGTCACGATCATCGGATCGATCGCCGGGCTCGCCCTCTCGCTCGCCTCCGGCCATCTCCTCGCCGGCATGCTGTATGGAGTGACCCCCGCCGACCCCACCACCTACATCGCGGTCCTGGTGCTCGTCCTTGCCGTCGCGGCCGCCGCGTCCTTATTCCCGGCGTGGCGCGCCGCCCGCGTCGAACCCGTGCAGGTCCTCCGCCAGGAATAACTCAGCTCGCTTTTCCCCGCATTTTCGTGCCTTGGCTTTTCTGTACCCTGCACCCTGTACCCTGTCCCTCAGTTCGCCCTGAGCGCCACGATCGGATCAATCCGCGACGCCCGCCGCGCCGGCAAATATCCCGCCACCAGCGCCACCACAAACAGCAGCATCACCATGCCCACATACGTCATGGGATCGCTCGCGCTCGTGCCGAACAACAGCGCCGCAATCATCCGCGCCGCCGCAAACGCCGCTACCGTTCCCACGCCGATCCCCACCGCCACTAGCCCCAGAGTCCGTCCCAGCACCGGCCTCCGCACTCGCCGCGGCTCTCGCCCAGCGCCATGCGGATTCCGATCTCCTGCGTCTGCCGCGTCACCCCGTACGAGATGACGCCGTAGATGCCCAGCGCCGCCAGCAGCACGCCCAGCCCGGCAAACACCACCACCAGCATCATGAAGAACCGCCGCGGCGAGTTGGCATGGTCCACCAGCATCTCGATCGGCTTGAACTCCGCCGCCGACTGTTTGGGATTTGCCTGGCGCAGCAGGCTCATCACGCTGGCGGCCAGTTGCGCCGGCGGCAGCGTGGTGCGCACCACCAGTTGCGGCGTGCCGCCGAAGCGCCTGCGCCCACGGATAGTAAATCTGCCAGCCGTTCTCGCCCTCGACGCTCTCGGTGTGCACATCCTCGGCAACACCCCAATCATGCAACCCCGTCTTTGCTGCCACTCATCAGGACATTGCCCCACCGCATCGTTGTTCGGCCAGTAGCATACGCGGCAAGCTCGCGTGCCCTTGATCATCACCACGTTCTGCGCTCTTCGGCGGTCGCTCCAGGCGAAGTCGCGCCCGCGAAGCGCTGTTCCCATCGCCCGCAGATAGCCTGGGGAAATCACGTAAACCAGCGGAACGGACACGTGCAGTCCTCCGGCTGTCTTGCCCCTTGGGAAACGGCAGTCCCCACGCGCGGTTCCGGCCAGCGGCAGAAAATCCGACGATCCCGCCGCCTCCACGCCCGGCAGCGCGCTCACCCGCTCCAGCAATGTGCTGGAAATATGCGCTTCGTGCCGCCAGAATTTTTGTTCCGCATCCGGCGCGTTGCTTTTCGCCAGCGCCGGAGCGTCTTCATAGTCCACCGTCACCGCGGCCGCGCGCTCCGGCTGGAAGCCCAGGTCGACATCCAGAACCTTGAGAAAACTCCGCAACAGCAGCCCCGCGCCCACCAGCAGCATGCAGGCCAGCGCCACTTCGCTGACTACGAGCACCGAACGCAGACGTTCGTGCTTGCGGCTCTGCCCCGAACCCGCGCCCGAGTCCTTCAGCGCCTCCTGCAGATTGCCCGCCCGCCATGCGCAGCCCTGGAACCAGCCCGAACAGCATCGCCGAGGCTACGGCGATCAGCAGCGTCCATCCCAGCGCCTCGCCGTCAATGTGCAACTGGCTCAGCAGCGGCAGCGCGATGCGCTCCCTGCTGCCGCAGCCATGCAACCACCGTCGCTGCCAGCAGCAGCCCGAACACTGCGCCCGCGCTCGACAGCACCAGGCTCTCCGTCAGCAGTTGCCGCACAATCCGGCCGCGCCCCGCGCCCAGCGCGCCGCGCATGGCAAACTCCTTTGACGCGCCGTCGCCCGCGCCAGCAGCAGGTTCGACAAATTCACGCACGCAATCAGCAGGATCATTCCCACCGCCGACCACAGCACCGTGAGCGACTGCCGCAGCCTCCCGGTTACGTAATTCTTCAGCGTGCACCGGCACGACACCCATGCCCTTCGAATACCTCGCCGCACGACCGCGGATACTTGTTGTTCCAGCACAGCTTCGGCACCGCGTTCCGCTTCCGCCTGCGCCTGCCCCAGCGTCACGCCCGGCTTCATCCGCCCAATCATGGTGATGATGTTGCCCCAGTCGCGTTCCTCGGCCCGAGGTCAGCGGCACGATCACGTCCACCTTTGCGCCCGGCGCAAATACCGCCCCAAAATCGAAGCTCTCCGGCAGCACGCCGATCACCGTCGTCGGCTGCCCGTTCATGTCGATCTCCTTCCCGACGATGTTCGGATCGCCGGCAAACTGCCGCCTCCACTACGCGTACTCCAGCAGCGCAACCGGATGCGCGCCCTGCTGCGCCTCCTCCGGCCGGAACAACCGCCCCATGTCCGGCTGCACCCCCAGCACATTGAAGAAATTGGCGATCACCTCGATGCCCGTCGCCGGCACCGGTTCCCCCGTCCCGTCAGCCGATAGTTATCTGGACTTGTGAACGCCATGTATCCCGTCACGCCTGCCAGGACTTCGTCTCCGCCACAAACTCCTCGTAGGCATCGGCCGAATACGTCGCGCACGACAGTCCGCATTTCTGCGGCGGCGGCGCAATCCACACCAGCCTCTGCGATTCCGGAAACGGCAGCGGCCGCAGCAGGATCGTGTTCACCACGCTGAACACCGCCACGTTGGCGCCGATCCCCAGCGCCAGATATCAGCACCGCAACGACAGTGAACCCGGCATCGCGCCCCAGCGTGCGCAGCGTGTAGCGCACATCCTGCGCCAGCACATCGAGGAACGGCAGCCCCCGCGCCTCTCTCTGCTTTTCCCGCGCCTGCTGCACTCCGCCAAATCGCACCATCGCCTGCCTCCTCGCCTCTTCCGCCCTCATCCCGCGCCGCATGTTCTCTTCAATGGCCATCTCCAGATGCGACTCCATCTCCGCATCGAGATCGGCATCGAGCGGCGCTTTGCGAAGAAAGGCCCGCACCCGATTCCAAATCTGCCGCAAGCTATCCACGATGCTTCTCCAGTCGCCAGCTGCCAGCTTCCCGCTTCCTGCTTCCTGCTTCCTGCTTCCCGCTTCCAGCTTCCCTATTCCCTGTTCCCCACACTGAGCACTCTGCCCATTACTGCCGCCAGCCGCTGCCAATAGGCCACGTCTTCCACCAGCTGTTTCCGCCCGCGCTTTGTAATCGAGTAGAACTTTGCCTTGCGGTTGTTATCCGACACGCCCCACTCGGCGTCGATCCATCCCCGCTGCTGCAGCCGCACCAGCGACGCGTAAATCGTCCCCTGATTCAGCAGCACCGCGTCGCCGCTCACCTGCTCGATGCGCCGCGCTATCCCGTATCCGTGCTGCTCGCCCATCGCCTCCAGAGTCTGCAGAACCATCAGGTCCAGCGTCCCCTGCAGCAAATCCAGCTTCGAATCCCCCATCCCCGGTCGCTCCTCCTGTGTTATCCCCACAGGTTTACCACCAAAACCTGTGGTATTGCCACAGGAGTACGCCCCTGTCCCGCTCTCGGTTCCCACATGCCTGGTTTTTTTCCCGGCGTCGGCCCGCCCACTTCATTTTTTTTGACCAGGGTCACCTGTTGGCCGGCTGCCGGTTCGTTGCTTCGTTTTTGGCCAGGTTCACCCGACAGCCGGTCCCTCACCGGCCGGACTTTGGCCGCTTGGGGTGGAGAGCAAGAAGCGCCCGCTTCATTTTGGCCAGGTTCACCCCACAGCAAGAAGCGAACGCCTCGGCCCCAGCAACTCGCAAGAAGATTCCACCCGAGCCGGCTCTGAAGTACCGCGCCCCTTCCCGGTTTGGAAAAAGGCGACCCGCGGAAGCTGGCCCCAAATGTTTTGTTCCGGCCACCAAAACGATCCTGGTCGTCGAGCTGAAGCTCAGCCCGCGCCCTCGGCTGTTGGCCGCTCGCCTGCCGGCTGCTGGCCGCTTCCTCGCCAAAACCCCCAAATGTGGAAAACTTGTCAAGTTTTTCGACCCATTACGAAAGTGCATGCTTCTGATTACAAGCCACTTCCAAGCCATCAAAGTTGGCGCGATTTGGCCTCCAACTTGGTATTCTGATAATAGAGGGTAGTTTTTAAAGAAAGGCCTGTCTCGGGGCCTCCGACCTCGCCAGCGTCTCGGCGATTCGGAGCCGCCCCGGCAGGCCTTTTTTCTTGCCGCCCTCACTTTGCACGCAAAGGAACAAAAAAAACTCTATGAACATCTTCCAGAAACTCGGCGTCAAAATCGCGGACTTTGGCAAGTGGTTTGCCGGCGAAATCAAAACCATCGTCGGCCTCGCTCTCCGCATCGAGCGCATCCTCAGGTCCGAGAAGCCCCTCGAGCAGCCCTTCATCGCCGGCCTCTCCACCGTGGTCGCCGACGTCGAGGCCCTCATCGCGGCCTCCCAGGGGGCCGTCACCGCCGACGGCCTCAACTTCGCCGCCGACTCGAAGGTCTACTCCGACTTCATGACCCTCATCGATGACTTCAAGAAGCTCGCCCCGGTCGTTGAGCAGGCCATCGACATCCTCGAGGGCAAGCCCGCAACCACCCCTGCCGCCAGCTAACCCGCTGCAGCAGGAACGCGAAAGGGCCGGCAGCTCACCGCCGGCCCCCGCTCTGCCCGGAAGTCCCTTTGTGTTGCCGGTGCTCTTGGGGTGAAGCTGCCATTCAAGGCACCAGGGGAGGCCCTCTGGTATCACCCGGAAAATCAATTAGCCGTCGTTTGAGGCCCTCACAATCAGATTTGAGGCCCTTCGGGATCTGCTTTGCAATCAATTATCTGGGGGTTGAGGCCCTCAAACGGAAAATGCAAGTGCCTGAAAACAAAGTACGAGGCAGAAAGTTAACGGGGGGAGGGGGTACCCTCACCGGATCGCCAGCGCCCGGCGCCCAATATCCCGCCGAAACACCATCCCCTCAAACGAGATCTTTCCCATCGCCTCGTATGCCGATCCCAGAGCGGCTTCGAGCGTTGCACCCGTTGCCGTCACACCCAGCACACGGCCGCCAGCCGTTCGATACACGCCGCCGTCGAGCGTCGTTCCGGCATGAAAAACCTCAACACCCGGCACCCGCGCCGCTTCGTCCAGACCCAAAATCACTTTGCCGGTTTCATAATTTCCCGGATAGCCCTGAGACGCGGCCACCACGCACGCCGAAGCTCCTGGCTTCCAGCGAAATTCCGTCTCGCTCAGCCGTCCATCCACCGACGCTTCCAGCGCTTCCATCAGATCACTTTCCATGCGCGGCAAAATCGCCTGCGTTTCCGGATCGCCAAAGCGCGCGTTGTACTCGAGCACCATCGGTCCGGTCGCGGTCATCATCAGCCCGCAGTAGAGCACGCCCTTGAAAGGCGCCTCTTCAGCGGCCATGCCATCGATCGTCTTCTGCGCGATGTGCTCCAGGATCCAAGCCTGCATCGGCGCATCAAGCATCGTGTCGGTCGAATACACGCCCATACCGCCGGTGTTCGGCCCGGTGTCGCCTTCGCCGATGCGTTTGTGATCCTGCGCGGAAGCGAGCGGCACAGCGTGCTTGCCGTCGCTCAGCACCAGAAACGACAGCTCTTCGCCGGTCAAACGTTCTTCAATGACGACTGTTTTCTCGGCCGAGCCCAGCAGCTGCCCACTGAAAAGATCGGCGATGGCCTGATCCGCCTGCTGCTTCTCTTCGCAAATGAGCACGCCCTTGCCGGCCGCGAGCCCATCGGCCTTGATCACCACCGGCAGATGAAACATCTCCAGCGACTTCTGCGCCTCGATCCGCGACTCACACACGGCGTAGTTGGCCGTGGGAATTCCATGCCGCTGCATGAATCGTTTCGCGTGCGCCTTGCTGGTTTCCAGTTGCGCCGCTTCCTGGGTCGGACCGAATACCCTGAACCCGCGCTGCTCGGCTGCATCCACGAAACCCAGCGCCAGCGGCAGCTCCGGTCCAACGATGGTCAGCTCCGGCTTTTCTTCCGCGAGCACGCGCAGCAGATCGTCGAGGTCCTTTTGATTGGCCGGCACACACCGCGCTGCCTGGGCAATGCCGCCGTTGCCCGGCGCACAAACCACGTCGCTCACCCGCGGCGAACGGCGAATCGCCGCCACCAGCGCATGCTCGCGCCCACCACTTCCAACCACCAGAACCTTCATCGGAATCCCAGCGCCCTTCTTCTACCCACCCGAATCTATCGCAGCGCCGCCCACAACACCAGATGGGCTGGTCAGGACTGGCGCATGCTTTTCTGTACCCTGTACCCTGTACCCTGTTCCCTGGCTTCACCGCACCGCGAGCCACGCCTGCCAGAACACCACGATCATCATGAAGACCAAATACAGTCGCAGCGCCCAAGCCAGCGCCAGTTCGCCGCCTTTCAGCTTCCGCCGCGGCACCGGCTGGCGCTTGGACGTCACCAGCTGGTCGTGCTCCAGCGTCGACAGCACCAGATCGGTTTCCGCCGCGCTCGCGTGCTCGTGTTCGTCTTTCAATTCCGTCTCCTATATTCGGCCCAGCCACTGGAGCGCATTCGGCGCCACTACGCTGATGCCGTACAGCACGCCGGCCGCTGTCAGCAGGACCACAACACTTCCGGCCAGAAAATTTGCCCATCGCGGGCTCGACACACCGTCCATGATCTCTTTGTCGTTCACCAGCAGGTAGAGAAATACCAGCGCCGGCGGCATGGCCAGCACCGCAACCACATTCACCACCAGCACCACGAACACCAGCGGCAAACCCGGAATCAGCACGATCCCGGCTGCGGCCGCCGCGCACAAACACAGCACCGCGTAGAACGACTTTCCCTGGTTCACCGGCAGATTCAAACTGTGCGGCCGCTGCGCCACTTCGCCGAAGGCGTACGCCGAGGAAGTCGAGATGGTAATCGACGCCACGATGCCGGCTTCCACCATGCCCAGCGCGAACAGGCTGGCGCCAAACCGGCCAATGAACGGCCTGAGCGCCTCGGCGAACTGCGCCGCCTCAAAGTTCTCCGCGCTGATGTGCCCGAACAGCGGCGCGGTGGCCAAAATGGCGCCCAGCGCGGCGGCCGCCGCCAGAGTAGCGCCCAGCAGCGTGTCGATGCGGCCAAAGCGAATATCCTTCGTCGTCAGGCCTTTGTCGACGGTCGCACTCTGCTGGAAGAACAGCATCCACGGCGTCACCGTCGCGCCAATGTCGGAGAGCACAATCAGCACCGTGTCCCTGCTGAATCCGGGCAGCGGCTTCCAGGTGACGAACGCATGCCCCACTGCGCTCCAGTGCGGATGCGCCATCAGCGCCACCGGAATGAAGATCAGGTTGAATGCGGCCGCTGCGAGTGTCACGCGCTCCCAGGTCCAGTAGCGGTGGCTCAGCAGCGCGGAGTAGAGCACCGCCAGCGCGACCAGAACCGCGGCCCATGGCGGCACTCCGAAGAATCCCAGGCCCGCGCGGATGGCAATGAACTCGGTGATGAGCGTAAGGAAATTTCCCAGCCCGAGGTCGATCATCGAGAACCAGCCCCAGAACGGGCCGAAACGCTCGAAAATCAGCTCCGCGTGGCCGCGATGCGTCGCTGCACCCAGGCGCACCGTCATCTCCTGCACCACCAGCGCCATCGCGAAGGTGAGCACCACAAACGGCAGAAAGAAGCCCACGCCGAACCTCGCGCCCGTGGCCGCGTAGCTCAGCATGCTGGGCCCGTCGTTTTCTCCCAGCATCACCAGAATGCCTGGCCCGATCAGCAGCCACAGCAGCCAAACACGCCCTCGCAGCCCGCGGGATTGCCGCGCGGTTTCCACTTTCGCGCGGTCATGCGCGCGGTCGATGTCCTCGTGGGTTACGACTACTTCATCTGCCGCCAACACCTGCAGCATGCGCCCGGATTGTGTGCCTGCACTCATCCCTGCTGCTTTCGCTCTGCTGCTTGTTCGATGGCTTTGGGCCGGGAATCGCAGCCGCCCTCACGTCCCGATTCGGCCGCCCGATCTAAACGAGTGTACTTCGATTCGCCGGAGTTTGTAAACCATGGTTAACACTGAAGTGTTAAGAAAAGTTCACAAAACTTTCCAGCAGGCAGCGCCCCAAAATCCGCAGCGCTCCGCGCCAAAAAGCTCTAAAATATTCACCGGTGACAACGAGCCTCCTCATCTCGTGCCCGCCGCGTCTCCGGCGCTTCCACCGTGGCCGTCACGACCGCGGACGACGTATCTTTTCGAACTGAGTGCTTCTCTTCCGCTCCGCGTCGGCGAGCGCGTGAGCGAGCCCTCTGCGCTTTCAACCGGAAAGGAAACGTCATGAACTCCTTCGGCAGCCAGTCCGAGCTCAAAGCCGGCGGCAAAAGCTACGAAATTTTCCGCCTCAACGCACTCGAGAAAAAGGGCGTCAGCCTCGCGCGCCTGCCCTTCAGCCTTCGCATCCTGCTGGAAAACCTACTCCGCTACGAAGACGGCAAATCGGTCACCGCCGACGACATCGAATTCCTCGCGAAGTGGGATCCCAAAGCCGAGCCCTCCCGCGAAATCTCCTGGATGCCGGCTCGCGTCCTTATGCAGGATTTCACAGGCGTTCCAGCCATCGTCGATCTGGCCGCTATGCGCGACGCCATGAAGGTGCTGGGCGGCGATCCACAGAAGATCAACCCGCTGCAACCGGCCGAGCTGGTCATCGATCACTCCGTGCAGGTCGACGAATTCGGTACCAGCAACGCCAACTCCGTTAATGCCGCGCTCGAATTCCAGCGCAACCGCGAGCGCTACGCCTTCCTCAAGTGGGGCCAGACCGCCTTCCGCAACTTCTCCGCCGTGCCGCCGGGCATGGGCATCTGCCACCAGGTCAACCTTGAATACCTCGCTCGCGTCGTCTTCACGACTTCAGGACCGAAGCCGCAGGCTTATCCTGACACGCTGGTCGGGACCGACTCGCACACCACGATGATCAACGGACTCGGCGTGCTCGGCTGGGGTGTGGGGGGCATTGAGGCCGAAGCCGCCATGCTCGGCCAGCCCGTTTCCATGCTCGTGCCGCAGGTCGTCGGCTTCAAACTCACCGGCAAGCTGCGCGAAGGCGCGACGGCAACCGATCTCGTCCTCACCGTGACCGAGATGCTGCGCAAGCTCGGTGTCGTCGGCAAGTTCGTCGAGTTCTACGGCCCCGGTATCGCCGAATTGCCGCTCGCCGATCGCGCCACCATCGGCAACATGGCGCCCGAATACGGAGCCACCTGCGGGCTCTTCCCAGTCGACGCGGAAACGCTCCGCTACCTGCGCCTTACCGGCCGTAGCCAGGATCAGATCGCGCTGGTCGAGGCGTATTTCAAAGAACAGGGGCTGTTCCACACTCCGGACGCGCCCGAAGCCGAATACTCGCAGACCATCGCGCTCAACCTCGCCGAAGTCGAGCCCAGCGTCGCCGGCCCCAGGCGTCCGCAGGATCGCGTGCTGCTCCGCGAGGCCGGATCGAATTTCAAAAAGCAGCTGCCGTCGCTGCTCGGCCCCAATGCCGACAAGGTCGGCCAGCGCCAGGCCATTCGCTGGGAAGGCGAGGGCGGCCACGCGTCGGCGAATGGCAACGTCCAGTCCACGCACGCCTCCGTTGAACCCAACAGCAACGGCAATGGGCACATTGCCGGCACCATCAAGGAGCGCTTCGGCGTCGATCCTGAGCCGTATCTCGATCACGGATCCATCGTCATCGCCGCCATTACCAGCTGCACGAACACATCGAATCCGTCGGTGATGGTCGCCGCCGGTCTGCTCGCGAAGAAAGCCGTCGAGAAAGGCCTCAGCGTTCCGCCGTGGGTGAAAACTTCGCTCGCTCCCGGCTCGCGTGTCGTTACCGATTACTACGACAAATCCGGCCTCACCCAGTGGCTCGACAAGCTGCGCTTCAACACCGTCGGCTACGGCTGCACCACCTGCATCGGCAATTCGGGCCCGCTTCCCGACGACATCTCGAAAGCCATCGAAGCTCACTCGCTGGTCGCCGTTTCAGTCCTCAGCGGCAATCGCAACTTCGAAGGCCGCATTAATTCCGAAGTGCGCGCGAACTATCTTATGTCGCCGCCTCTGGTCGTCGCCTACGCGCTGGCCGGCCGCATCGATCACGACTTCGACAAAGACCCATTAGGCAAAGACAAATCCGGCAAGCCGGTTTTCCTGCGCGATCTCTGGCCTTCGCAGCAGGAAGTGTCGAGCGTCATCGCTTCGGCCATCACCTCCGACAGCTACACAAAGGAATACGCGGCCGTCACCCAGGGCGACCAGAACTGGCAGAAGCTCAGCTTCCCAACTGGAGATGTGTATCAGTGGGAGGGCGATTCCACCTACATCCGCAAGGCGCCGTACTTCGACGGCATGCCCGCGCAGCCCGCGCCCGTTCAGGAGATCTCCGGAGCCCGAGTCCTCGCTGTTCTCGGCGACTCGGTCACCACCGACCACATTTCGCCGGCCGGCTCCATCAAACTCAACGGTCCAGCCGGAAAATACCTCACCGAGCACGGCGTCAAGCCCGCCGACTTCAACTCCTACGGCTCGCGCCGCGGCAACCACGAGGTGATGGTGCGCGGGACATTTGCCAATGTGCGGTTGCGCAACAAGCTTGCACCCGGCACCGAAGGCGGCGTCACCCGGTTGCTGCCGGAAGGCGAGCCGATGTCGATCTACGACGCCTCGGTCAAGTACGCCGAACGCGGCACGCCGCTCATCATCCTCGCCGGCAAGGAATACGGCTCAGGGTCATCGCGCGACTGGGCTGCGAAAGGTCCGCGTCTGCTGGGCGTCCGCGCCGTCATCGCCGAGAGCTTCGAGCGCATCCACCGGTCGAACTTAGTCGGCATGGGCATCCTGCCGCTCCAGTTTGAGGCCGGCAAAACCGTCGAGTCTCTCGGCCTCACCGGCGAGGAGACCTACGACATCGTTGGCCTCAAGCCGCGCCTCGATTCGAAATTCTCCATCGGCCACACCGTGGCCGTCCGCGCGACCGATTCCTCCGGCAAAACAAAAACCTTCGAAGCGAAGATCCGCATCGACACGCCCCAGGAGATTCTCTACTTCGAACACGGGGGAATCCTGCAGTATGTGCTGCGCCAGCTGGCTGGGCAGAAGTAGCGCGGGCTAAAGTCAAAAGATTAGGGCCACCCCGCGGGGTGGCCCTTTCCTGTTCCAAACACAATTTACTGTTGCGCGAAGCGCGCCCGTCTGGACGACCAGTCCCGAACCAGCGCCTCCGCGCCAAACGCGACCGCAATAATCAGCGTCGTCGACAGCAGATCGTTGCGGTAGAACGGCAGTGCCGCGATATAGCACGCGCCCAGCCCGGCCATCGTGTGCGGATACATCGTTCCACCCATCCACACCGCGTAGTTGCTCACCACGAAGAACGATGTCGAGGCCAGCACCGGTGCACCAACCACTCGAGTGACCATCACCTTGCGTTTCAGCATGATTCGGCCCAGCACGATCGCCGCCGCGTACCACGCCCACGTGATCAGGTAAGCGCTGGTGTGCCACGGATAATGATAGGCAAATTTCGTGAGATAAAAATCGGTGCCCATCAGCGCCAACAGCGGCAGCGCCATTTCCCTCAGCGGCCGACGCGCGCCAAAGTAGAGCAAACCGGCGCCCACCGCCGTGAAATTCATCCCCGGAAACGGGACCACCCGGCTCAAAACCGCCAGCACCATCAGCAGATATGCCGCCATTATTCCCTCGTCGCTCTCGTCAACCCAAAGTCAAAAGCCTGATCCCATTCTGCGGACACCAGGCGCCCACGGTCAAGGCGGGCTTGCGCTTTTATCAATCGGCCGCTTCATCTCACCAACAGCGCCAAGCTGCTGGCTGCCGGCTGATGGCTGCCTACCGCTGCTCGTGGCCCTGCATGTACATCCCTTCGATCTCGCCGCCGCGCCCAATGTAGACCCAGCCGCCGAGGGTCGGCTCGGTCGTTCCCATCGGCCGATAGCCAAACCGCAAATCCTGGAATTCCACCGCGTGCCATCCTGGCTGCGGAGCGTCGGCGCCGGGGATTTGCACGGTGCCCATGTCCTCCACGACCGGCCACTTGCTCCAGTCCAGATACACGCGACCCAGGTACGACTGCTTGGCCGTCTCCACTGCCTGCGTCACCGGCGTTTTGTAGATGACGCTGGCATACTGGTCGGTATCCACGCGATCGCCAAGCGTGTGAACATCTGCGATCTGGAAATAGTCCTGCGTCTCCATGATCACGCGCCACTCAAACGGATCGAGCGGATGAGGCTCAGCCGCCGCGCGAATCAGCGGCTCCCGCGTGTAGTTGCCGTTTTGCGCCAGCTCCAGCGCATGCGCGTGCTCGGCATTGCGCAGCCCCCAATACAGCACCATGAAAACCAGCGCCGCAATCGCCCATCCTCGTCCGCGAAACAGCTTCTTCTTCGCGCCGATCTCGCGGTCCGCCAGCCCCAGAATCCCCGGAACCGCCAATGCCAGAAACAGCACCAGAAGAATCCACGGATCGACGATGAAGACGATGCTCCACGCAAACCATCGCGGATTAAAGGGAAGAAACGGGCGCACGCCGTAGTTCACCGTGTAGTCGAGCAGGATGTGGCTCAGCGCCGCAATCAGTGCCGCAAACGCCAGCCATCCCCAGCGCAGCGGAACCACCGGCTCCTTCTTCCTAAGACGATGCACCACCCACACCAGCGCCAACGTTGCCAGCGCCACTACCGGCGCGCCAATCAGCGTGTGCGTCCAGCCGCGGTGATGCTGCAACTCCGCCACGGGGCCGCGGAAGCCCCAGAAGATGTCGAGGTCCGGCGCCTCAGCCGCCAGCGTCATCGCCAGCGTCGCGTAGGCTGTCTTTCGATTGAAGCCGGAGCGCCCAAGGCACGCTCCGGTTAGAAAATGCGTTACAGGTTCCATGCCATCTTTCTGGAACTCAGAGTCTGCTGAATCCGGCGCCGCTTCTGCCCGACGCCCCTGAAAAAGACGAGCTACACCAGCTTCGCGTCCAGCGTGATGTTGGTATTCCCCTTGAACAGCCGCGAAATAGGGCAGCCGTTCTTGGCGTTGTTGGCAGCCGTCTCGAAACTCGATGCGTTCGCGCCCGGCACCTTGGCCCGCGTTGTCAGGTGAATCGCGGTAATCGCAAAACCGTCATCGGTCTTTTCGAACTTCACGTCCGCCGTCGTTTCCAGCGATTCCGGTGTCAGATTCACGTTGCCCAGCTGCGCGCTCAGAGCCATGGTGAAGCAACCGGCGTGCGCCGCCGCGATCAGCTCTTCAGGATTGGTCCCGATTCCGCTTTCGAACCTCGTCGAAAACGAATACTGCGTGTCTTTCAACACGCTGCTCTGGGTGGAAATGGTGCCCTTGCCGTCTTTCAGACCTCCGCGCCAGACGGCGCTCGCCGTACGCTGCATACGTCTCTCCTTCTTGTTTGGCTGATGATTGGCTTGCAAGCCCCGGAATCAATTTGGTCAGTTCTTTCATGAGATGCCGCGGAGCCGATCGGCGTGCTTCGGAGCCGTCCGCGGCGTCGCCCGCACCATGATATGCGATTTTGCTGTGCATTCACGCTGACGCGACCGACACTCGAATTTCCCTTAGCGCGCGACCCCGTGAGAGCCCTCGCGTATCATGTGGAGTCATCGCTTTCATGGCAGCGTTCTCCATCGGAGTGGATCTCGGAGGCACGAACCTCCGCGTCGCCGCCGTTACGCGCGAAGGCGAAATCCTCGAAAGCATCCATTTGCCCACCCGCGTTCACGCCGGTCCTCCTACGGTCCTCGACGATATGGCCGGCGCCATCGGACGGCTCATTGAAAAACACCAGGGTGATCTGCTGGGCGTCGGCGTTGGCAGTCCTGGCCCGATTGAGCTGCCCGAGGGCATCCTCAGGAACCTTCCAAATTTCCCCGGATTCAACGGCGTCAATCTCCGCAAGGAACTGGAGCGCCGCGTCGGCCGCGCGGTTCACATCGGACACGATGCCAGTCTCGCTGCCTACGGCGAACTCCTTTTCGGCGCAGGGCGTGCTCACTCCGTCGACTCGCTGCTGATGTATACCCTCGGCACCGGGGTCGGCGGCGGCGTTATTCTCAACCGGCACATCTGGCAAGGCATGCGGGGCGCAGCCGGTGAATCTGGCCACGGCCCCATCATCCCCGACGGCGTGCCCTGCCCGTGCGGCGCACGCGGCTGCCTTGAGATGTACGCCTCGGCAACCTCGATCGTCCGCATCGCACAGGAGCTTGGAATCTCTCCCACGCAGGGCCCGTCTCGCTCGCCCGACAATGGAAGCGCGCAGCTCACGGCCTCGGCCGTTGCCGAACTCGCGGCCTCAGGCGATGAGCGCGCTCTCCGCGTCTTTGATGAGGTCGGCTATGCGCTCGGCCTCTCACTCGCGCATATGGTGAACGCGCTCGATCTGCCCCTTTACGTCATCGGCGGAGGCGCTGCCGCTGCCTGGCCGCTCTTCGCGCCGCGCATGTTTGCCACGCTGCGCGAAGGCAGCTACGTCTATCGCCTCTCCATGCCGCGCGACCCGAATGTCTTCGAACCAGGCAAGACCCACGTTGCCCCTGCTCAGCTGGGCGGCGACGCGGGCATTCTCGGCGCTGCTCTCCTGCCGCTCGCCCACGCCGGCGCGTCGGCCTGACGTCACGATTCAGCGGACCGGTGGTACGATCCCTCGCATGTCCCAGGCTTCGCGCTCCCGCCCAACTCTCGCCCCGTGGCTCACCGTACGCGAGCCTGGCCGCGCCATCGAGTTTTATAAAGCCGCCTTTGGCGCAACCGAGACGTACACCATTCCCGATGCGGTCTATCGCTTTTCCGTCGGCGACGCGGAGTTCTGGATCGGCGACGAATCTCCGGAGCACTTCAACTTCAGTCCACAGGCTCTCAACGGCAGTACGGTGCGCCTCATTCTCTCTGTCGACGATCCCGACGCCGTCTTCGCCCAGGCCTGCGCCGCAGGCGCGCGCGTGGTCTACCCGGTAACCGAAGAACACGGATGGCGGCTGGGCCGCGTCGTCGATCCCTTCGGCCATCACTGGGAGATCGGCCGCGAGCTCTCCGCCGAGCCTCGCGCATGATCCTCCATCAGCCGCGCACGCGTCCCGCTCCCTGGCCGGAGCGCCGCGCGCGAATCCGTCATCGCTGGCTCATCCCGCTCGTCGCCATCGACTGGTGCTGGGAGTGGCTCGCCTTCTTCCTAAGTAACTGGAGCTTCCTCGAAGTCCTTGAATATCTCGGCAGCTTCTCGATTCTGATTGGCGTGATTTTCTGGTTCGCCGAGTCGGGCGATCGCGTGCAGCAACGCCACTACCAGGCGTGGCAGGTCATCAACACCGCGCAGGGCAAGGGTGGCAGCGGCGGCCGCATCGAGGCCCTTCAGGAACTGAACGCCGACCACATCCCGCTCACCGGTGTCGATGCATCTTCCGCTTTCCTGCAGTCAATCCGCCTTCCCCACGCCAAACTGGCCCGTTCGAACCTGAGCGCCGCCGATTTGCGCGACTCCGATCTCCGCTCATCCGACCTTACCTGGGCCGTGCTGCACTACACGAACCTGCGCAATGCCAACCTGGAACAGGTGGTCTTCGACCACGCCGAACTGCGCGATGCTGACCTCGCCGCCGCCCACCTCGACCGTGCCCGCCTCGACCAGGCCGACCTCAGCAACGCGGATCTGCGCGGCGCTGATCTGCGTGGGATCGCCTGGCAGAACATTGCCACCATCACCGGCGCCAACATCAACGGGGTTAAGAATCCGCCGGACGGCTTTGTTGCCTGGGCGCTCCAGCACGGTGCAGTCCAGAACGCTCAGGACCCGTAGCCCCATCGCGCTCGTTCATCCAGGCCGCAAACCAGCGTCCCGGTTCCTGTCACCGGTGCCGGAATCCTCATTTCCCTCTCTCGCGCAAGGCATGCTATAACGCTGCCACGATTGCAATCACGAGGAACCCAATGAAACTTCGCCTCGCCCTCCCAACGCTTCTGCTGGCTTCCGCTGCTCTCGCCTCCGCCCAGTCCACCGTCCCCGTCACGCCTGCGCCGTCGATCGCGCCTCCACCCATCAAAATGGGACTCTGGCAAGCCTCCGTCACCGTCAACATGGCCGGAATGCCCAACGCTGCCGGCGGCGCCGGCGGCTTGATGACCCATGTGAACCAGTCGTGCATGACGCCGGACAGCTGGCGGGACGCCTTCCAGAGCATGCAGCAGCACCGCCAGCAGGCCGCGGCCAATTGCAGCACTGCAAATGTCTCCCAGGATGCCCATCAGGTCACTTTTGACATGAGCTGCACCGCCCAGCAGGGATTCACGACCAACGTGCACGTGCAGATGTTCCTCGACAGCGAGGAAGCGATGCACGGCCACGCGACGGTCAAGATGTCCGGCCCCAACTTCCCGCAGGGCATGTCGATGACCTCCACTATCACTTCGAAATTCATCAGCTCCGACTGCGGCGACGTGAAACCGGGCCAAAGCAAGCCCATCCAGCAGTGATCCCGGTGCCCTGTGCCCGGTGGCTCGTTCCCGCCACCTGTACGCTGCACCCTGTACCCTGACCAGTGGTCCCCAGCCTCGAAAGCCCGCGCCTCGTTCTGCGCCCGCTTGCGCTCGTCGATGCCGAGCAGGTGCAGCGCATCTTTCCGCAGTGGGAAATCGTGCGGTATCTGAACGCCATCGTCCCGTGGCCCTATCCGCCTGACGGTGCACTCATCTACTACCGCGACCGCGCTCTTCCCGCCATGGAGCGCGGCGACGAATGGCACTGGACCCTGCGCCTGAAGTCCCATCCTGACCGAATCATCGGCGCCATCGGCCTCGTCCGCGGCGAGCGTGAGAACCGCGGCTTCTGGATCGCGCCCGAGTGGCAACGCCAGGGACTGATGACCGAGGCCGTGATCGCTGTGAACGACTACTGGTTCGACACGCTCGGCTTCACGGTTCTGCGCGCGCCCAAAGCCATCGCCAACGCCGGCTCACGACGCATCTCGGAGAAAACCGGCATGCGCATCATCGGCACCGAAGAGCGTGACCTCGTCTCCGGCCGCCTGCCGAGTGAAGTTTGGGAGATCACCGCCGAAGAATGGCGCGCCTTCCGCAAGAACAGAGTTTAGAGTTTAGGGATCAGAGTTTAGAAGAACAGAGTTTAGGGATCAGAGTTCAGAGGAAAAGATTTTAGATTTTGGGATCAGAGTTTCACCATAAGTCTCTGGTGAATCCACATACCACTACCGGCTACAGGCTACCGGCTAAACTCTAACCCCTAACCCCTAAACTCTGTTTCTCAGTCTTCATCCCCGACCGCAAAATATCCCTTGCGCGCCGCCACCTTCAGATCCCCATCCTGATCCTTGCAGGAGATGTCCACCTTGCGGAACTTCCCATCCATATTCTTGTTCTGCGGGATGTACTGCGCCACGTACTGCGTCCGCAGCTCCTGCTCGATCTGATCGAAGGCGTCTTCCAGCTTCTTGCCGTTGTTCCCGACATTGATCACTCGGCCACCTGTCGCTTCGGTCAGGTTCCGCATCTGCAGATCGCCGGAATAACCCCAGCCCCCATAAAATCCGCGATCCGCAATCAGAATCACGTAGATGATCGCGTTGGCGTTCTGTGCGGCTTCGATCGCCATCTTCGGCTTCGTCACGCTGCCTTCGTCCTCACCGTCGGTCAGCAGGATCAGCGCCTTCCGCCCCGATTCCGAATGGATCTTGTGGTCCGAAACCTCTTCCACCGCGTCATACAGCAGCGTTCCCTTCGGCGCTCCAATCGTCGGCACCGGCCCCTGCCCAATGCCCGGCACGCCTGCCGATCCGCCGCCCGCTGCGGTATTGATCTGTACCTTGCTGATCGCCCGGTCGAGCTCGCGCACGCTATTCGTATAGTCCTGCTCCAGGTTCACGCCGACGTCGAAGCTCACCAGAAACGCCTGGTCCTTCTCCCGCAAAATTCGCTTCAGGAACGCCGACGCCGACTGCTGCTCGAGCGGCAGCACATTGTACTGACTGCCGCTGGTATCGATCAGGATGCCCAGCGTCAGCGGCTGGTTCGCCTCCGCCACAAAGCTCGTCAGCTTCTGGGGCGCTTTATCTTCAAATACGTTGCAGTCGTTCTTGGTCAGGAACGGAATCAGCGCGTTTTTTTTGTCCCGTACCGTGAAGTACTCGCTGACCAGGTTCGAGGTGACCTTCAGCGTCTCCCTCGGCGTCTCTTCCGTCGCGGAATTATCCGCGGGCACCGTGCTCACCGGCGGCGCGTCGGGTGACGGAGCCGACTGCCCCCACGTCAGAGGAACAGCGGCTGCCGCACACAGCAGCGGAAGAACAAAAACACGCAGACGACGCACGACCATGCCTCCTTAGACGGAAGAGTTCTCCAATGGGTTATGCAGAACAGAGCGTCTCTCACTCTGTTAATCTTGAGCATACGCCTGAAGAGTCCACCCCTTGTCAGGGCGCATCTCAACAGGGTGGATTGTGCTCCGGTCTGAGGCAGTCTGACCAGAAAAAACTTATTCACCGAGCGCACATTGAGGAAGTCTTGGACGGATTAGGGGGTTTCAGCGTGATGCGGGCAGTTCGGCTCAGCGCCCTTTTGTTGTTCCTGGCGGTAACCATCGGTTCAGGCCTGGCCCAGCAAAGCGTTCCCGACGCTCCGGCGCCGGCGCAGACTGCCCCGCCGAACGCTCCCACCCCGCAAACTCCATCCTCTCTGCCCGACCTGAAGGGCCAGGTGGCTCCAGGGAAAGGAACCAATCCCGATCAGGAAGGCCCGCCTCCCGGTGTGACGCCGCCCCAGACCAGTTCCGGCACCGCCGGTCAGCCGGCTCCGCAAACGCCGCCTCCTCCTGATGCCGTCCAGCAAACGCCGCCGCAGATTGGGACGCCCGGCGAGGAACCAGTTTCGACCATCCGTGTCGGCGTCACCTACGTCGACGTACCGGTCACTGTAAAGGACAAGCACGGCAAGGACATTTCCGGCCTCGACTGGTGGCGTTTCAAGGTTTTTGAGGACGGCGTGCAACAGCGCATCGCGTTCTTCTCGACCGACGCCTACCCGCTCTCCATTGCCTTCGTCGTCGATGCCACGCTCCCGGCTGACATCATGGACAAAGTCAACAAGAGCTTCTCCGTCGTCTCCAATGGCCTGACTCCAGCTGACACCGTCGCCGTGATCAGCTATGCCGGCACCGGGGCTCAGATGATGACTGATTTCACCGCCGCCCAGGGCCCGCGCCTCACCGCCGCGCTGCAGATCGCCAAGAAGCCCGGCGAACAGCCCGGCGTCCCGCTCGTCGACGATCCTTTTTCCCGCGGCCCTCAAGTCAACGGAGAAGCGCCGGACCCGACCCTGACTCCGCAGCGCGGCAACTCCAGCCCGTTTATTAACATGCCCAGGGAAACCCACCCCCTGAACGACGCAATCCTTTACGCGGCCGAGCAACTGGCCAGCCAGCCCAAGGGCCGCCGCCGTGTGATCTACGTCATCAGCGACGGCAAAAACGTCCGCAGCAAGGCTAGTTATAAGGAAGTCGTCGAGTATCTGCTTCGAAACAACATCTCCGTGTATGGCACCAACGTCGGCGATACCGCCCTCTGGGGATTTGGCTTCCTCGACCGCCAGAAGCTGCCCTTCCTGCAACCCGAAGACGTGCTGCCCCGCTATGCCCTCGTCACCGGCGGCGACGTTGCCCACGAGCTTTCTGTCAACGGCATTCAGAGCACCTTTATCAGGATCGCTGACTCGGTCCGCACCCAGTACACGCTGGGCTATTACAGCCACCAGCCGACCATCAGCGGCAAGTACCACACCATCGATGTTCACCTTGAAGGACTGCCCGGCTACGAGATCGATGCCAAACAGGGCTACTACCCGTCCGCGTCCATGCAGTAATTCCGTCCGCGACTCGCGCGCTATGCGACCGATTTCCCTAAGAAGGCCCGCCCTGTGTCAGGGCACGAGTTTACTCGTGCCTTAGAGCCGCCAAATAACTCCGGCTTTAGCCTCCGAGCACCACTCACAACGACTCTCGCCGCGGTTCGCTGTTATCCTGTGTCTTGTCCTGATCACCAATCCACGCTGAACCCACCTGCGGCGCAACAGCCTGCCTGAGCAAGGCGTCCCGTAAGTGGCAGAGTCAAATGGGCGCCAACGCCCGGACGTTGAGAAAAGATGGCTGACGCAAAACTCCAAATCATTCCCCTGGGCGGACTCGGCGAGTTCGGCATGAACTGCCTCGCCCTCCGCTACAAAGACGACATCATCGTCATCGATGCCGGCCTCA
Organism: uncultured Acidobacteriaceae bacterium; assembly: GCA_963788905.1. Classification (GTDB taxonomy): domain Bacteria; phylum Acidobacteriota; class Terriglobia; order Terriglobales; family Acidobacteriaceae; genus Palsa-343. The sequence goes on along the minus strand of CAWBIO010000002.1, from coordinate 997,993 downwards.
TGTTCCCCGAGTCCGAGTTGCTGGGCGTCGACATCGTTGTGCCCGACATCTCTTACCTGGTCGAGAACAAGCAGTTCGTCCGCGCCATCATTCTCACCCACGGCCACGAAGACCACATTGGCGGCCTGCCCTGGATCCTGTCCGAGCTCAACGTCCCGGTCTACGGCACCGAGTTCACCCTCGCATACTGCGACGGCAAGCTTGAGGAACACGGCCTCGACGACGCTGAGCTCATCGAGATCGTCCCTGGCGAAAAATTCTCGCTCGGCGCATTCACCGTCGAGCCCATCCGCGTTACCCACTCCATGGTCGACTGCGTTGCCCTGGCCATTGAAACGCCGGTCGGCGTCGTCGTACATTCCGGCGACTTCAAGATCGATCTTTCGCCGCCCGATGGCAAAGCCTTCGACCTGCACCGCTTCGCTGAATACGGCAAGCGCGGCGTCCTCGCGCTCCTGCAGGACTCCACCAACGTCGATCGCGCCGGCTACACGCCCAGCGAGTGGGCCGTTAAACCGCGCCTCGACGAAATTTTCTCGCGCACGAAGAAGAAGCTGTTCTTCAGCTGCTTCTCGTCGTCGGTCTACCGCATCCGCATCGCCTGCGAACTGGCTCGCCACCACAATCGCAAGATCGCCATCGTCGGCCGCTCCATGCTCGAGTCCACCGAGATCGCCCAGGACCTTGGCTACCTCGACCTGCCTGCTTCCCAGATCATCCATCCCGGCCAGGTCTCCGACTACTCGCCCGACGAAGTCATGATCCTTATCAGCGGAACGCAGGGGGAGCCGATGTCCGCGCTCAGCCGCGCCGCCGTCGATAACCACAAGCACGCGCGCATCGCCCCTGGCGACACCGTCATCCTCAGCTCCCGCGTCATCCCCGGCAACGAGAAGAGCATCTTCCGCGTCATCGACCACCTCTGCCGCCGCGATGCCGACGTTATCTTCGACGACGGATCCCATGGCCTCATCCACGTGAGCGGCCACGCCAGCCAGGAAGAACAGCGGCTCATGATCAACCTGCTCAGGCCGAAATTCTTCATCCCCATCCATGGCGACTACCGCCATTTGAAGAAGCACGCAGAAGTCGCGCAGAGCCTGGGCGTCATCGACCTCTCCATCGTTCTCGAAAACGGCGAAATCCTCGAGCTCGATCGCGACAACGCCGTCAAGAACGGCAAAGTCACCGCCGGTCGCGTCTGCATCGATTCCGGCTCAGCCACCGACGTGGTCGAAGACCTCGTCATCCGCGATCGCCGCCATCTCTCTGAAGACGGCTTCGTGCTGCCCATCCTCACCATCAATAAGCTGAGCGGCAAAGTCGAACGCCAGCCTGAGCTCGTCTCCCGCGGCTTCGTCGGCGGCGAGCCTGGCCTCATGGAAGGCGCGCGCGCAGTCGTCACCCAGACCCTCGACTCTTCCAGCGCAGAAGAAAAAGCCGACTACGGCGTTATCAAAGAAAAGATCCGCATCGACCTCAAGCGCTACATCCAGAAAAACACGTCGCGCCGCCCGCTGATCATGCCGGTCATCCTCGAAATCTAACGCCTCGGGTGCCCCATATCTGCCTGATTTTGGCAGATGTGGGAGTCGCGCGAAGCGCGCCCTCCCTGCTCCCTGCTCCCTGCTCCCAGCTCCCTGCCCCCGGCTCCCAGCTCCCAGCTCCCGGCTGATTTTCTACGCCGTCGCCAACTCCACCCGCCGCACTCCTCCGAGTCCTGCCTTCCTGCGTACCCACACATACCAGATCAGGCACGCCGTCCCGCTCCACGCATACGCAGGAGAACTCAGCGGAATCGTCATCAACAGCAGCAGCACCACCGCCGCATTCACCACCGCCAGCGCCGGAATCGCCTTTGCCGACCCTCTCGCCGAACAAACATGAATAATCGCCGGGATCAGCAGCAGCTGGTCAAAGGGCCACGAATACGGTGACACCATCGTCGAAATCAGCAGCAGCGCCGCCCCGTCCACACGCCAGTCCCACACATTCCGCCGCCGCCAGTAATACCGGCAGCACAACCCCATCCCCAGCACCGATGGAACCGCCTGCACCCACACCGGATGCCCCGGAACCATAAACCGCAGCAGAAATGAAAGGTTCGCAAGGTACTGCTGGTCGATGTGTTCCCCGCGAATGGCCGCAAGATAGTGCGCCCAGATGTGAGGGTCGAAGAAAAGCGGAACCGCCGCTGCCGCCGCCAGCCCCGCGCCAAACGCAGCCAGCACCCGCCATTCCTTTCGCCTCATGCACTCGATCAGGATCACCGGCCACAGCAGCAGAAACAGATGCGGCTTCATCGCCGGCAGAATCAGCGCCAGCCCCGACCACATTTGTAACCGCCGATGATACTTGAAGAAAAAAGCAATCCCCGCCAGCAGAAAAATCGACGTCTGCCCGGCCATCGCGCAGCCCACGATCGGTGCGAACAGATACACCACCAGCGGCGGGGGCCCCGTGCCCATCCGCAGGCACTTGATCGACACCATTGCCGTCGCAATCAGCGCCAGCAGCCACAGGAAGGCCGCCACCGGCGCGCTGAAAAATCCCAGCGGAGCCACAAGGAACAAAGCCCACGGCGGATTGCGCATAATGAAGGGCTCTCGGTAACCTGCGCCTGCCGCATTCTCGATCCTGAGAACCGCCGACCCCGCGTAAGGATTCTCATGCGCCCGCAGCAGCTTCGCGGAGCTCCAGTAGCAGATAAAATCGCGGTCGGCCGCATTGCGGTAGAGCACCACGCTCAGCAGTGCGAGCGAGGCCAGCAGCACAATCACTGCCCCTGCCAGCTGAATCGATCTTGCTACTGGTACGCGGAGCAACTCTCGAAATCCTCAGGAATTGCCCTCAGTCTATGCAGCCATTCGCGCCGGCAACATAGCACTTTTGTCCCTCGCCGCAGAACGCGAGCCAACGTGATGGGGCACGCGTCCACTCGTGCCCTGCCTTTCGCTGGCCGTCCTCACCCCAAATCGCACCTCCGGCGCCCTTTCAACAATCGCACTTCACGATTCCGTGCATCTCACCCTTCGAGGTCTCTTCTGATGCGCAAATCCGTTCTCGCCCCTAACACCTCTTCCGAACCCCGCCCATCGCTCGACGCCTGGCTCGATCTCGAACACCTCGCCTCGCTCGAAATCTCTTCCGAAGATCCTGCGCATCCGTTCGAAGACGCTCTCAGCGGCGAGGAAAACGAAGGCTGGCATGCTGCCGACCCCGGCCCGCAGACCATCGTGCTCAAGTTCGATCAGCCACGCTCGCTGCGCCGCATCCGCCTCGAGTTCCGCGAGCCACGCGCCGAGCGCTCCCAGGAATTCACCGTTTCCGTCGTTAGCGGCGGCCAGAAGCGTCAGGTCGTCCGCCAGCAGTGGAACTTCAGCCCCGACGGCGCGACTATCGAAATTGAAGACTTCGACGTTTCGCTCCCCGACGTCTCCGCCCTCGTACTCGCCATCGACCCCGGCCGCCACGACAAGCAGGCTTACGCGTCGCTGCAATCCTTGGCTCTGGCGTAAAGCCTCGCTAACCCCTGCATTTGCTTCGCCGATTGCCTGTGAAACGCGACACCACCAAGCACCCAGAGTTTGGGTTGTCGGTTTTTGGTGCCTCGGCCAGGCCCCGGAGCCGCGCAGCAATTAGCCCCTCCGTGTGCTCTCTGCGGTGAAAAGACGGCGCGAAAATTCCCGCGGAACCCTCCGACCATTTCCGGGTTACCACAGGGAGCGAGCCTCTTACCGGCTCGCGATGTCGGTTTTTTGAGGCGAACGGAAACTGCAAGGGCGCTAAAGCATCGCAGCCGCCACCCGGAAACAGCAGGCGCGGCAAAACAGGTTCGTGCGAGCGATTAGGGCCAGTACCGGGGGGAACCTATGTCATCTCGCGCATTTTTTTGCCCATCGCCATCGTCTTCATCGTCCCGGCTCCAGAGCTGGACTTACCGCGGCCTCGCTCTCGGCCTCGCCGTTTTGCTCGTCCCCGTCGCAACGCCCGAACTTTTCGCGCAACAGGCGCCCCCGGCCGATCCCAGCTATAACCAGTACCCGCAGACCGCGCCCCAGGATACCCCTCCCCCACCGCCCGATCAGCAGTACGCGCCGCAGCAGCCTTATCCTCAGCAATACTCGCAACAGCCGCAGCAGTACGCACCGCAACAGCAATACGCGCCCGAGCAGCCCTCCCCACAACAGCAGTACGGCCAGCAATACGCGCCGCAACAACAGCCCTACGAACAGCAGTATCCTCCCCAATACCAGCAGCAACCGCAGCCCTACCCCGATCAGCAGCAATACGCGCCCCAGGATCAGCAGCAGCCGTATCCTGAGCAGCAAGATCAGCCCTACCCGCAGCAAACCCAACCCGCGATGACCAACGATCAGATCGAACAGCTGGTCGCGCCCGTCGCACTCTATCCCGATTCGCTGCTCGCCCAGGTTCTTGCCGCCTCCACGTATCCCACGCAGGTCGCTGAGGCTGACCGCTGGCGTCAGTCCATGGGCAACACTTCACCAGACGCCATTGCTGCCGAGGCTAACGCCCAGCCATGGGATCCCAGCATCAAGGCCCTCACCGCATTTCCCGACGTCCTCGCGCAGATGGATCAGAATCTTTCCTGGACAACCGAGCTCGGCAACGCCTGGTTCAACCAGCCTCAGGATGTAATGAACGTGGTCCAGTCGCTGCGCCAGCGCGCCCAGGCCGCCGGCAATCTCCAGAACACGCCGCAGGAAACCGTCACCCAGGATCAGGGTTACATCGACATCGCCCCTGCCAATCCTCAGGTCGTTTACGTGCCCACATACAATCCGTGGGCCGTTTATGGCGCGCCCATCGCCCCTTGGCCAGGCTTCTCGTTCTTTGGCGCGCTGGCCACCATCGGCCCTTGGTTTGGCGGAGTCCGTTTCGGTCTCGGCTGCGTCCTGACCGCCTTTACCCACATGCCATGGGGATTCTTCGGCTGGGGCTTTGACTGGTTCGGCCACAGTCTGATGTATGGCCACGCGGGCTGGTATCCGCATAGCCGCACTCTCGTCGACTGGGGTCTGCCCCGCGGCGGCCCACGCTACTGGGGCGCCCGCGGCAACTGGAACGCCCGCGGCAACTGGGGCGCCCGTGGCAACATGATCGCCGGTCGCGGCGGGTACTATGGCCGCCCAGGCGGATTCGACGGCCGCACCATCGCCTCACGTCCCGTCGGCCCAGCTCGTGGGATGGAAAGCTTCCGCGGCGGCTACCCGAGCTCCGGCTATCGCGCGCCGCAGCAGGCTTTCAACCGCGCACCTGCTTTCAATTCCCGTCCCGGATATAACCTGCCCTCGCGCAGTTTTGCTCCGTCTCGCAGCTTTTCGAACGGCTACGGCAACCGGTCTTTCCAGAACTACAACAGCCCAGGCTACAACCGAGCGCCCGCGCCCAGCCGCGGTTTCATTTCTCCCATGAACACGTTCCGCGGGTCGGCCCCCCGCTCCATGCCCAACTACCGCGCTTACGGCGGCAACGAATCATTCTCGCGTGGCGGAGGCAATGAATCCTTCTCGCGCGGATTCGATCAGCGCTCGTCTCGTTCCTTCGGTGGATTCTCCGGCAGCCGCTCTGAGCAGCATTTCTCCGGAGGCGAGCACTTCAGTGGTGGCAGCCACTTCAGTGGTGGCAGCCACTTCAGTGGCGGAGGCAGTCACTTCAGCGGGGGTGGACACTTCTCCGGCGGCCACTCCGGCGGAGCGAGCCACAGCAGCCACTCCGGCGGCGGCCATCATCGCTAACTCCTGATTGGCTACCGGCGCTCGACTCGCGCCATCTGCAGTCTGGAACCTGAGCTATAGTTCCACATTTCATGGCACCCTGCAGGGGGAGAACTACTCGTCAATCGCCATATTTGAAAGGCGGAATACCCTGATTGGGGATGGGTAACTCCTATTAAGGTAACGTCCGCGCGAGCTCCGCAGTGCCCATCGTTTAGCGACTAAAGATCGGTTGACCCCGTCAGTCACAGCCGCTAACGTACTCACAGCTTTTCAACATTCTCAGTCTCTCGCTGGCGCTTTCTCAGCTCAAGCAAGTGCGCTAGTGTGGGCTTTTTGTCGAGAGCGGTTTTGCCTCTCCCGACTTTGTGCGGAACCCATAGAGCAGGGTGGAACGAAGCCCGCGATGGTCCGCGATTTCAAATCTCACTGCCAAGGGGTCTCCTGTGTCCGCCAATCGGTCTTTGGGTGTTAACTGCTCGTCCTCGCGGTTTCGTGTAGTCTCCGCCGTCGTTGGAATCTTCATGGGCCTGGCGCTGCTGCTGGTGTCGCCCGCAACCGCTGCCTATGCGGCGAATACCTACACGGTAACAACCAACACTGACGATTACAGTGGCACGCCGACAACGGTGACGGGCACCGCATCCCATTGCCCGGCCAACGGGACCGCCTCGGGCTGCACGCTGCGCGATGCCATCACCGCCGCACTGGCGAACTCCGGCAGCACCGTCAAATTCGCTGTGACCGGAACCAACACGCTGAACTTTGTATTGCCCGTGATCAGCGTCAACATGACCATCATGGGTCCCGGCGCCAATGCGCTCACCATTTCCGGCGGATATCAGCAGTTCTCAGTCTCAGGCGGACTGACCACGGCGACGATTTCCGGACTGACTCTGGCCAACGCGAATAACACCGTGGTTGGCACCGGCCTGTTGCCTTCCTACGCGGGCGCCATCTACAACCTTGGCGCCACTCTCACCGTCGACCACGTGGTTTTTGCGAATAACACCACGGGGCAGTCCACGCTGCCTGGCGAGGGCGGCGCAATTCTCAACAACGAAGGCATTCTCACCGTCAACGACTGCACCTTCATCGGCAATTCCACACAGTATGCCGGGAACGGCGGCGCGATCACCAGCATCGGCACCCTCACCATCAAGGGCAGCTCCTTCATCGCCAACACGGCCGCCGCGGGGAGCGCCATTTACAGTCTCAGCGGCCTTTCCATCTACGACAGCACCTTTACCGGCAACTACGCGACCCTGGACGGCGCGGTCACCTTCACCAGCGGCACGATGACTGTCGAGAACACCACCTTCTTCGGAAACCTCGACCCGATTGGCCCCAATCAGGGCTCTAACATCAATGATGACGGTTATCCGGGCAAGCTCGTCATTTCCAACAGCATCGTCGATTATCAGCCTGGCGCAGCCGGCTGTCTCACCACTTCGTCGCCCGCCGACTGCCCCGTCAACGGCGTCAACGGCAATATTGTGGGACTTGACTCATCTCTGAAGCTGGCCCCGCTGGGATACTATGGCGGCCCCACCGAAACCATGCCACCTCTGCCTGGCAGCCCGGCCCACTGCGCGGGCTCGTCGTCCGCCTTTCCCGGCACCGACCAGCGCGGCTTTCCCGCTGATCTCGCCTGCGGCGGCCTGGTGGATGCCGGAGCCGTCCAGACGAATTATTTGACCGTGACCACCGCGACCGACGACCCGACAACCAGCACCACGACCTGCGGAGCCACCTGCACGCTGCGCGATGCAATCCGCGCCGCGGCCTACGATAACAACGGCGACATCATCTTTGCTTCAGGTCTCAGTGGCAGCACTATCACCCTGGGCGCCGCGCTGCCCACCATCAACGCCACGGGCAGCATCGACATTCAGGGACCAGGGGCCAATCTGCTGACGGTTTCCGGCAACAACACATACCCGGTCTTCAACCTCACCGCCGGGACGCTGGATCTTTCCGGCATCACCGTTGCCAGGGGGAAGACCACAGGCGCAGGCGCAGGCATCGATAACACCGGCGGCGCCGTCACGCTCAGCAACGTTCTGCTGAGCGGCAACACTGCAGGCACCGATGGCGGCGCCATCAACAACGGCGGCACGTTGCTGGCCAGCGACAGCACATTCTCTGCCAATAATGCCTCGGAAGGCAGCGCCATCTACAACACCGGTGCGGCCAGCCTCACTTACAGCACTGTGGCCAACAATTCGGCCACCAGCAGCGGAGGAATCTACAACAACAGCGGCGCGACGATGACCGCCGTGAATACAACTTTTGCCGGAAACTCCGGAGGCACCGCTCCGGGGATTCTCAACAACGGCGCGCTCATGCTGAGCAATGCCCTGCTCGATGCAGCAGCGGAATGCTCGGGCAGTGGATGCCCGGCTTCGGGCGGCGGCAATGTGGTGGGAGCCACCGTGACGCCACTGGGCGCTTACGGCGGCCCGACTCCAACGGTTCTTCCTCAGCCAGGCAGCTCGGCCATCTGCGCCGGCTCGGTCAAAGCGATTCCCCTGTTTGCCTCGGCAGATCAGCGGGGCTTCGGCAACGAGAACCCGACCTACACCGGATATTCAACCACCGCGCCCTGTGTCGACGCGGGCAGCGTGCAGACGAACTACACGGCTGTGAACTTCACCGGCGCCGGACCGTTCGCCGCCACCGCAAACGTGGCAGGAACGACGCCGCCCGTAGTCGTCGCGGTTACTGAGAGCGGACAGAATGTCGGCGGCGTCTCCGTGGCGCTCTCCTTCAGCGGCAACGGGTCGGCAACCGGCCTTACGGCGACGACAGTTGCTGGCGCGGGCGCGACGTTCAGCGGCCTCACCGTGAATACAGCGAGCGCTTCAGGCGACACGCTCTCAGTCAGTTTGCCGGTGACAGGAACCGACAAGCTGACCGCGGGCCCTGTAAACCTGACCGTCGCCCCGGCATCGACCACGACGGCGCTCTCCCCGGCTACCGCGACTCCCACCGTGGGACAGTCAGTGTTGCTGACCGCTACGGTCACCGGACCCGGACAACCGACCGGCACCGTAGTTTTCATGTCCGGATCCACCACGCTCTGCACAGCAAGCGTCGGCTCGAACGGAGTCGCGACTTGCTGGTATACGCCGTCCACCTCCGGCCCGATCACGGTCACGGCTCAGTATCTGGGCGACACCAATCACACGGCCAGCAACGTATCCGCTGTCACCCTGAGCGTCGCGCCGTACGACGCGGCAATCAAGGTCACTCTGGGGAGCACGCAGCTCACCTGGCCCGGCGCAACCAGCATCTCGGTTTGCATCAGTTCCACCAAGGCCACACCCACGGGAACCGTGCAGATTGATGACGGACAAACATTGATCGCTACTCTGACTCTCTGGAGCAACGGCTGCGCTTCTTCGAACCTCTCCGGTCTCGCCGTCGGCACGCACACCATTCAGGCGACGTACTCCGGAGACAAGAACAACGCCGGCGGAATCTCGACTCCGGTCACCGTCAATGTGGCGCCGGCTCCGGTATACCTGGTACCACTTTGCCTTAGCGTGGACGGCAGCGACGATTGCCTGGTCGGGGCAATCTCCACTGCGGGCCTCGCGCCGGGAGTCATCACCTATACCTATAACGGGAGTTCGCCGGTCACAGTGCCGCTCACCGAGGGCATCGCCATCTTCACCATCGCCAAACCCGTGGCGGGGGTGAATACGGTGACCATCTCCTACCCGCAGCAAACCAACTATGCGGCTTCGGGACCAGTAAGCGTGCCGATCCTGTCGCTGCCGTATTAACCAGCGGAGCAAGTCCAGCAACCCATGCCCTCGCCACCCGCGAGGGCATGTGCTTTTGTTTGCCTTTTGGGCGTCCTCCCGGAGTGTTTCCTTGCCTTTGCCTCTTAGGATGCGAAGCCGCCTCGAGGAATCTGCCTGGAGGAATCTGCCTGCGCCACGCGACCCTTCGCCTTTCCGTTCCGACCAACTCCCACCCTCCACACCGCTTCCAACCCAGTAGAGGAAACATCGCGGCGCGCTCGCCTTTGCTGTTGCCTGTTGCCTGTTCCCTATTCCCTGGAGTTCCCATGAATGCTTCCGACATTTTGGTCGAGCGCCTCATCGCCTGGGGTGTCGACACCGTCTTCGGACTCCCCGGCGACGGCATCAACGGTGTCTTCGAGGCTCTGCGCCGAAATCAGGAGCGCATCCGCTTCATCCACGTCCGCCACGAAGAGTCCGCGGCCTTCATGGCCTGCGCTTACGCCAAGTTCACCGGCCGCATTGGCGTCTGCATCGCCACGTCCGGCCCAGGAGGCATTCACCTGCTTAACGGCCTTTACGACGCCAAAATGGACCACGCCCCCGTGCTCGCCATCACCGGCTTGCAGCACTCCGACATGATCGGCACTTTCACCCAGCAGGACGTTGCCCTCGACAAGCTCTTCATCGACGTCGCCAACTACAACGAGCGCGTCATGAACGGCGCGCACATGGAATCGGTCGCCGACCTCGCCATCCGCACCGCGATCGAAACCCGCGGCGTTTCGCACATCACCATTCCCGTCGACGTCCAGGTTCAGTCCGTCAAAAAAGACCGCTCGCCGCGCAATCCTCCGCACCACACCGCGGCTACTCCGGCCTTCAGTGAGAATCTTCCCTGCCCGGTCGACCTTGAGCACGCCGCCGACCTCCTCAATCGGGGCAAGCGAATCGCTGTCCTCGCCGGTCAGGGCGCGCTCCAGGCCACCGCCGAGCTCGAAAAGATCTCCGAATTGCTCGGTGCTCCCATCGTCAAGGCCCTCCTCGGCAAAGCCGCCGTTCCCGACGACAGCCCCTACACCACCGGCGGCATCGGCCTGCTCGGCACCGAGCCCTCCCAGGATGTCCTCGAAGACTGCGACACCCTCTTCATCGTCGGCTCATCGTTCCCCTACATCGAATTTCTCCCCGAGCCCGGTTCGGTCAAATGCGTCCAGATCGATCTCGACCCGCAGCGCATCAGCCTCCGCTACCCAGCCGACGTAGCGCTCGTCGGAAGCGCCCGCGCCTGCCTCCGCGCTCTCATGCCACTGCTCAAGCCGCACGACAAAGGCTTCCTCAAAAAAGCACAGCGTGCAAAAAAAGAATGGCAAAAGCTTCTCGAAGAGCGCGGCACCGCGTCCGCCAAGCCCATGAAGCCTGACGTCGTCGGCTGGGAACTCGGCAAACGCATTCCGCCCAACGCCATCGTCACGTCCGACTCCGGCACCATCACCACCTGGTGGGCGCGCTATGTCCCCGCGCTGCGCGGACAGATGCACTCCTGCTCCGGCAACCTCGCCACCATGGCCTGCGCCCTGCCCTACGCCATCGCCGCCGCCGTCGCATATCCTGACCGCCCCGTTTTCTGCATCATCGGCGACGGAGGCCTCAGCATGCTCATGGGCGAGCTCATCACCGTAGCCGCCTACAACCTCAACATCAAAATCATCGTCATCAAAAACAACACCCTCGGCCAAATCAAGTGGGAGCAGATGATCTTCCTCGGCAATCCCGAGTACGGCTGCGATCTCTACCCCGCCGACTTCGTCACCATCGCGCGCGGCTGCGGCCTTCCCGCCGAGCAGATCACCGAGCCCGCCGCCTGCGGCCAGCAACTCGACAATGCGGTTGCGAACCCAGGCCCCGTGCTCGTCGAAGCCGTCGTCGATCCTTTCGCGCCGCCCATGCCCGCGAAGGTCAAGGCCGGCCAGGCCATCAGGTTCGCTGAGTCGCTGCTTCGCGGCGAGCCCAACCGCGGCAAGATCGCCCTCACCCAGCTCCACGACCGCGTGCGTGAGCTGATTTGAATTTCAGCGCGGCGTTCTGATGGTTGCTTCGCCGCGCGGAGTGCCCCACTCAAGCCCAGTGTTGGCTTGAGTGGGATGCGCTCGTTGGACCGAATTCCACTCCGGCCCCACGCGGCTCCTTTGAAGTGGCCACAGTAACCACTTCCACGCCGCAATTCCTGCTCAAATTTCAGCAACCCGCATGCGATCCCCGGCATCTTTGCGTCGATGAAGAACAGCGGTCCCACTTCGCCACCGCCAGCGACTCCGGCCCTCAGCCGCTTCTTCGAGGCCCTCTTCAATATGACGGACCAACCCACCTTCCACCGCGCCGGCTCCGCGGACTCGAAGCCCGACACGCAACCGCCATCAGCAAAAACCCCGCGCGACGCGTAGCTGGCACTGACCACCTTCCTGTTTCCTGCCTCTGCTTTGCCTCCTGCCTCCTGCCTCCCGCCTCCTGTCTCCTTGACTTCTTGAACCCCGCCCCTTACTTTGGACCCAGCGCGAAGGGCGCATCCAGTCCGCGGAAAGGGCCGTGCCCACCTTAGCAGTCCCAAAATTCAACGAATCTTCTTTCAGCCTCATCAGTGCGGACTCCTGAGGCCCGCTTTTCGCGGATCCGTCCGAAAGGAGCTTCGTATGCCCGAACTTCCCGCCCATCCGTCCCTCCAGCAATATAAAAAGCAGGCCAAAGAACTCCACCGCGCCATCGTCGCGCGCAATCTCGACGCGCTCGACGCAGTGCGCCGCTGGCATCCTCGCTTCCGCAAACTCACCGACGACCTAATCCCCACCCTCACCCTGGCCGATGCGCAGTTCATCCTCGCCCGCTCCCACTCCTTCCCCTCCTGGCCCAAATTCGCCGCCCATCTTGAAACCCTCGCGACTCTCCGCGCACTCGAAGACCCTTCGACGCCCGGCTCGCTGCGCGATCCCGTCGCTCTGTTCATCGAATTCGCATCGGTCGAGCGCCATGGCTGGCACGGCTCCGGAACCCTCGACCAGGCCAACCTCATCCTTGCCCGCTATCCCGACGTCGCTACGGCGAACATCTACACCGCCGCCCTCCTCGCCGACGAAACGACCGTCCGCAGCTTCCTCACACGCGATCCCACCCTCGCCACTGCAACCGGCGGCCCGCATCAATGGGACGCCCTCACCCACCTGTGCTTCTCCCGCTATCTCCGCCTCGACAAGTCCCGCTCCGACGCCTTCGTCTCCACAGCGCGCGTTCTTCTCGATGCTGGCGCCAACCCCAACACCGGCTGGATGGAAACCCTCGACGAAGATCCGCCACGCGACTTCCTCGAATCCGTCCTCTACGCTGCCGCTGGCCTCGCCAAACACCCTGGCCTCACCCAGCTGCTCCTCGATCGCGGCGCCGATCCCAACGACGAAGAGACCTGTTACCACGCGCCCGAAACCTACGACAACACCGTCGTCAAAATCCTCATCGACTCCGGCCGCTGCAACGAGCGCTCGCTAGCCTGGCTGGCCGCGCGCAAGGCCGACTGGCACGACGAGAAGGGCCTTCTGCTCGCGCTCGATGGCGGCGCCAACCCTAACTACATGACCCAGTGGAGTCACACGCCCTTCCAGCACTCCATCCGCCGCGACAACGGCCTCATCATGATCGAGATGTTCCTCGACCACCGCGCCGATCCGTATCTCCGGAATCGCGACAACAACCGCAATGCTTTCCAGATGGCCGCATACCACGGACGCGGTGACATTCTCCGCACCCTCGAAGCCCGCGGCTTCGCGCCCAACTACGATGGCTCCGCTCCAGCGCTTGACTCCCTTGTCGCCACCTGCGCTCTCGGCGACCTGCCGCGCGCCCGGAATCTCATCGCCGCCAATCCCGATCTGCAATCGCAACTGTTACAAATCGGCGGGTCGCTCCTTGCCCGGTTCGCGGGAGCGCCGAACCTCGAAGGCCTCCGCGTCCTCCTCGACCTCGGCATCCCCGTCGACGCGCTCTGGCCGGAAGGCGATCCCTACTTCGACAACACCCGCAACTCCACCGCGCTTCATGTCGCCGCCTGGCGCGCCTGGCATGACGTCGTCCGCGAGCTGATCGCCCGAGGCGCAAACGTCAACGCGACCGACGCCCGCAACCGCACCCCACTCCAGCTCGCCGTCAAAGCCTGCACCGACGCCTACTGGAAAGGCCGCCGCAAGCCCGACTCCGTCGCCGCTCTCCTCGCTGCCGGTGCAACCAAACAGGGCATCAAGCTCCCCACCGGCTACGACGCCATCGACGCGCTGCTCGTGCAGTCCTGACTGTTCTGGATCATTGGGTGCCCCACTCAAGCCTGATTTTGGCTTGAGTGGGATTGCGTCAACGCACCCCGCCGTCCACCCCAGGCTACACTCCCCTCGTGCCCACCGATCCAGCCCGCCCCATCACCGTCCGCCCCATCGCCCCAGCCGATTACGACCAGTGGCTCCCGCTCTGGGACGGATACAACGCCTTCTACGGCCGCTCCGGTCCCACGGCTCTCCCCATCGAGGTCACCCGCACCACCTGGTCCCGCTTCTTCGACCCCGCCGAACCCGTGCACGCCCTGGTCGCCGAGCGCGAATCCGGCCTGATCGGCCTCGTCCACTTCCTCTATCACCGCAGCACCATCTCCATCCCACCGGTCTGCTACCTCCAGGACTTGTTCACCGCAGAATCAGCTCGCGGCTCGGGCGTCGCCACCGCCCTCATTCAGGCCGTTTACCAGGAGGCTGCCCGCGCCGGCGCGTCGCGCGTCTATTGGCATACTCACGAAACCAACCTCACCGCCCAGCGCGTCTACAGCAAGCTCGCCGAACGCTCCGGCTTCATCGTCTATCGCCACATCCTTTAACCCGGCCGCCCTGCGCATCGTCCTCAGCCGCGCCCGCCCCCGTCCTCCGCTATCATTGCCACTCAGGCATTGCACGAGGGTTCGACATGCCGCTTCCGCCGCCGCCCGATCTCTCCTCCCGCTCCTTCAACCTCGGCTGCTCACGCACCATGCTCGCTTCACCGGCCGCCCTCTACCGTGCATGGACTGAGCAATTCGACCTCTGGTTCGCCGCGCCTGGCACCGTGCTCATGCGCCCCAGCACCGATGCGCCCTTCTTCTTCGAAACCCACTTTGAAGGCGCGCGCCACCCCCACTACGGCCGCTTTCTCCGTCTCGATCCCGACCGCCATCTCCAGCTCACCTGGGTCACCGCAGCAACGGGCGGCGCGGAAACCGTCGTGACCGTGGACTTCGAGCCCTCCGGCTCTGGCACGCTCCTGCGCCTCACTCATGCCGGCTTTCCCGATGCGCCGTCCAGGCTCCGCCACGAAGAAGCGTGGCCCAAAGTCCTCGCCCATCTCGATCAATGTCTGGTGCCAACCGCATGACGAAATTTCGCGTTTCACGATCGAAGTCCCTTGCGTCATTCCTGGCCTTCCTGTTCCTCACCATCCACGCCCAGCAGCCCCACCCCACCTATCCCACCCGCGATCCGCACACGCCCGGCTATGTCCAGGCCACCGCGCTCCCTGACGGCACCCTCCCGCCCGCCGATAAAGACGGCAACTTCATACTCGGACCCACGCATCCGCCCGCGCCCGAGATGACCCCCAATCCCAACGTCCCCCAGGGCGCTGTCACCGAATTCACCATCACCTCAGCCGACAGCAAGCTCTATCCCGGCATCGCCCGCGACCCTGACACCCACGGCACGCCCGATCCCGACCATCCCGAGCGCCTCATTGTCACCACCTCGCATCCCCACCCGTGGACCCGCACCGTCGCCGTCTATGTCCCCGCACAATACAAGCCCGGCACACCCGCGCCCTTCATCGTCGGCGCCGACGGCCCCGACCGCGCGCTCTTCACCGCCCTCGATAACCTGATTGCCGAACGCAAAGTCCCCGTCATGATCGCCATCTCCATCGCCAACGGCGGCGGCGACGCGCAGGGCTCCGAGCGCGGACTCGAGTACGACACCATGTCGGGCCTCTACGCTGAGTGGGTCGAGCACGAAGTTCTGCCCCTGGTCGAATCAAAGTGCAACGTCACCCTCACCCACGATCCCGACGGCCGCGCGGCCACCGGCGGCAGCTCCGGCGGAGCCGTCTCGCTCATCATGGCCTGGTATCACCCCGAGTGGTACCACCGCGTCCTCGCCTACTCCGGCACCTGGATCAACCAGCAGTGGCCCTGGAATCCGGCCACGCCCCACGGCGCCTGGGGCTTTGTCGATTCGCTCATCCCCAACTCCCCGCGCAAACCCATCCGCATCTGGATGGAAGTCGGCGACCGCGACCTCTACAACCCCAACGCCATGCGCGACGACATGCACGACTGGGTGCTGGCCAACGAGAAAATGGCCGCCGCCCTCGCCAGCAAGCACTACCACTACCAGTTTCTCTTCTCTGAAAACGCCGGCCACGTCGACCGCGCCACCAAACTCCAAACCCTGCCCGAAGCCCTTGAATACCTCTGGCAGGGCTACCCAAAGAACCGATAGCAAGGAGAAATCAGATGCCACGCTTCCTGACAGGTGCTTCCCTTTTGATCTTTGCCGCGCTTTTCCCGATTGCGAGCGCGCCCGCCCACGCCCAGGATCCACTCGCCGGAGTCTGGCAGGGCTATGACGGCGAGTGGCAGCACACCTCGTCGCAGCTCATCGCCCTCGCCGAAGCTACTCCGGCTGAGAAATTCGCATGGCGCCCCGCGCCTGGCATCCGCTCCACCAGCGAGGTCTACATGCACATCGTCATGGCCAATTTCTACCTGCTCAGCGTTACCGGTCCCCCCATGCCGCCCGACCTCAAGGCCGACGCCGAGAAAACAGTCACCACCAAGCCCGAAGTCATCGCCTGGCTCAAGCGCTCCCTCGATGCCGTCAAACAGGCCCATCTCAAAGAGACTCCGCAGCACCTCGCGCTGAAAGTCCATATCCAGGGTCGTGACTCCACCGTCGACTGGATGTACCTGCGCATCATCATCCACGCCAACGAGCACATGGGTCAGCTGGTGGCCTATGCCCGTATGACCGGAGTAGTCCCGCCCTGGTCGAAGTCATGATCCAGCGCAACTCGTCACTCGTGTTTCACGAAGGTTCAATCACTTACAGCCCAAACCTGTAAATGTGGAAAACTTGTCAAGAGGCGCCCCCAAAATCCAAAGTAATGCCCCCTGACTTATAACCACTTACACGCCAAATCATGTAAAGAAAGTTGGCGCGATTTCCCCTGAAACTTGGTATTCTGATAATAGAGGGTAAGAAAAAAGTTTTCGCCGGCCTTCGACCCATCCGAACGCCCAAAAGGCTCGCCGCGGCGAGCCTTTTCTTACCGCAGAACGAACCATGGTTCACGTTTTCTCTAACTCGCTGCCCGTTGCCGCTCGCCGGCTCTCATCCCCCGTAACTCAGGTAGAGATAGACGAATGTTGTCGAGTTTGTCAACGTCTGCTAACTCCCCTAAAATCAAATACGAACAAAATTCATCCCCAGACAGGAAATTTCTCGCTACCGACCATCGCTTCGCCGGCTCTCATCCCCGGTAACTCGGATAGAGGCAGCCAAATGTTGTCGAATCTGTCAACATCCGCTAACTCCCGTAAAATCAAATACGAACAAAATTCATCCCCAACAGAAAATTTCTCGTCGACGGCCATCGCATCCACTGAACGAATTCAGCCTGAAGCGGCGACCCGCCGCCGGACGGCGAAGAAGAACGGCAGCGAGGCCACGCCCGTCGCCACACAGAACAGCACAGCTGCCTGGATCGAAACGTCATACAGAAATCCAATAGCCGCGCTGCCGAGAAACCAGAAGATTCCATAGCCGGCGGTAAACAATCCATACGCCGAGGGCCGGCGCTCCTGGGGAACCATGGTCGCGACCGCGGCTGGAATGATGGATTCATGGACGCCCATGCCCAGGCCCCACAGGGCGGCGCCCACCAGCGCCCAGGTGAATCCGCCCAGAAAGACCAGGGGCGCGGAGGCGATGGAAATAAAGGTAAGCGGAATAAGGACGGTGACGCCGTAGCGGTCAAAAAGTCTGCCGAAGAGCAGCGAGCCGGCGCCGCTGGTGGCCATGGCCACCGAATAGAAGATAGGAATCCAGAGCGCCGAGGCGACGGCGTGCTTCTGCAGATGAAAGGCGATGAGCTGATAGTCGGCGAATCCGGCGGCCACCAGCGAAGCGCCGATAAGGTAGATCCAAAAGGCGCGGCCGAGGCCAGTGGCGTGGATGGCCGGCGAGTGCGGCTCCAGGTCTTCAGGCCGCGGGTAAAGGAACTTTGTAACGACGATGAGAACCGCCGTGATGATGGCCGGGATCAGCAAAGTGGCAAAGCCGAGCCGATACTCGCCGCGGCGGGCGAGGATCAGCGCCATCACCAGCGGCCCCACAAGCGCGCCGGCCTGGTCGAGGCCTTCATGAAGACCGAAGGCCCAGCCGATGCCCATCTCTTTGCCGGCGTGGGAGAGCATGACGTCGCGCGGCGGGTTGCGGATGGCCTTGCCGACGCGCTCGAGAACAATCAGCAGTGACGCCACCTGCCAGTTTCCGGCCAAAGCCAGCGCCGGAACGGCGGCCATCTGCACGAAGTAGCCAAATAGCGTGAGCGGCCAGAACTGGCGGGTCTTCTCGCTGATGCGGCCAGAGAAGAAGCGCAGTCCATAGCCGAGCAGTTCGCCGAGTCCGGCCACCACGCCGACCACGGCTCCGGTGGCGCCGAGGGTGGCAAGGAACGGCCCGTTGATACTGCGCCCGCCTTCATAGACAAAATCGGCGAAGAAGCTCACCACTCCGATCATGAGCACGAAGCGGAGGGCGATGGATCGCGCTGGCGCCGGCGCCTGGCGTGGAGATTGTTGTGGAGGTTGCGCCATTCGTCCCTGAGATGCCGTTGCTATGAACGATGGTTCACGAGATATTCTCGCTATCCTGGGAGACAAAAAGAAAGGCCGCGCTCGTAAGGCGCGGCCTCATTACTGGGCAAATACCACTCAGTAGGGCTGCTGGCTAGGTTGGTTCCAGTTGCCTGCAGGCGTGTAGTCGCACACCACGAGGGCATAGTCCGGGAAGCTGTCACCAAACGGTGAGTTCGTGGTGCACTGCTGCACCGCGCAACCCATGGCGGTCGTAGTCCGCCACACCTCCTGCGTGTAGTGACCGCACGAATCGTTAGGCGCGATCGGGTTGCAGGCAGGAGGGCTGTAGGTGTATCCGGATGACTCGCCCATCCAGTCGCTGACGGCGTCGGTGCCGGTGATCGTAACCGGCGTCGTAGTCGAGCCCGCAATGTAGATGTTTTCGCCTCCATCGCGGTTGGTATTGTGGGTCAGCCCCTGGCACTGCGCCGCCCAGTTCTGCGCCACCGACGCCGCTTCCGGATCCCAGACCATCGGATTCAGCGGACCACCTGTTGTGGCAGAAGGCGCTGGGTTTCCCGATCCAAAGGGACCATTGGCTCGCGCATTGTTGGTGGCGGAAAGAAGGTTGCAAAGAACCTGGCTCGAGCAGCCATAGGGCGCCAGGGTGGCGATCTCCCAAACGGGCGCCACGGTGTTGGGGCTCCCGCTGCTGTTGATCGTTTCCCCGTTCATCAGCCAGATGTAGACTTCCCCACTGCCGAGTTGCTCCCACAGGATGCCAGCCCTGCCGCTCCCGTCATAGTCGCCAACGCCCTGGATGCTCCAGCCGTTCCCCACGCCGTCGCAGCACGCCGTACTCGAGGGCGGAGAGAGGGTGTAGGGGCTGGCGCTGCTCTTGATCGCGGTCCCGTTCATCAGCCAGATGAAGACCTGTCCTGTTGTCGAGTTCTGCCACAGGATGTCGCTGTTGCCATCACCATCGAAATCGCCGACGCCCTCAATGACCCAGGTCGCGTCGTTGAGAGTGTAGGGAGAGCCCTTGCTCCTGATCGTGGTCCCGTTCATCAGCCAGACGTAAATCTGCCCAGTGGCAGTGTTCCGCCACAGGATGTCGGCTTGGCCGTCGCCGTCGAAATCGCCAACCCCCTGTATGACCCAGGTCGGGTCGGCGAGTGTGAAGGGACTCCCGCTGCTCTTGATCGCGGTCCCGTTCATCAGCCAGATGTAGACCTGACCGGTCGTGGTATTCCGCCACAGGATGTCACTCTTGCCGTCGCCGTCGAAATCGCCCACCCCCTGAATGACCCAGTCCGAGGTAAGGGTATAGGGAGACCCGCTGCTCTTGATCGTGGTCCCGTTCATCAGCCAGATAAAGACCTCTCCGCTCGCCGTGTTCTGCCACAGGATGTCACTCATACCATCGCCGTCGAAATCGCCAACCCCCTGTATGACCCAGTCCGAGGTGGGGGTGTAAGGAGACCCGCTGCTCATGATCGCGGTTCCGTTCATCAGCCACTCGTACACCTGCCCGGTGCTTCCATTCCGCCACAGGATGTCGCTCTTGCAGTCGCCGTTGAAATCGCCGGTGGCTGCAAACGCGGCTGGATTGGGATTGTGATTGGGGTTCGCAGTCGTACAGGCGGCGAACGAACGTGTGGGTAAGAAGAGCAGCGCCACAAGCATCAGACTGGCGAAACAGCAGGGCTGGGTAAGCGCGACCTTCACTAGCCGCCCGGGGCGGCGAATTCCTTCCAGGTTCATTGAAAAGCTCCTTGAAACGGGGTTGTTCACGGGACTACCTGTCTGCCTTGAAGGAGAGTGACACCAGCCGTGGCAGCCTGCTCTGAGACAAAGCAAATTGTCAGACACGTAAAGAAAGGGAGAGTGCCGCTATTCTACGCACCCACTCAGCAAAGCTGTCAATGGACAGCTGTTGAAAAGGCTGAATCGGCGCCAATACCGGGTTCAGCTCTCGAAATCAAAATGAAAGCGGTCTGCCGGATTGCGCCATTGGTCCCTGAACCCCTCGTTTTGCTGGAGATGCGGGGCGGGGTGATCGCCAGGGTACCCGAATCTCCCGCCGCGAGGCGTGAAACGGGCAATAAAACGTGGAAAAAAACAATCCGCCGGAGTGGCGCGAGGCGTAGTTCGTTATGTAGTCTAATCCGCACCGTGAGGTCCCCCGCCTGGCGCTCCTCAGGAATCTCCAGCGCGCCTGGTCCGGCCCTCGCAACTCCGATGGAGGAATGACAATGACGAAATCAGTGAAGACCATGATGGTCGCAGCGGCGGTTTCCGGCCTGCTGAGCGGCGCGACAGCGATGTACGCGTCACCAGCGGTCCACTCATCCGCAACGCCCATTCTGAAGGCGGGCAAGCTGTCGTTCGCCAACATGAACCAGGACCAAACCACGAAGCACTCCTGTAAAGGGAAAAACGACTGCAAGGGTCAGGGCGGCTGCAAGAGCAGCGACAATGGCTGCAAGGGCAAGAACAGCTGCAAGGGCAAGGGCGGCTGCGCCACTGACGGCTCCAAGATGCCGGACTAGTTTCGCGCATTCCCAGATGCGAGGGGCCGCGCGACCCGCGGCCCTTTTGCTTCGCCAACAGGGTTTTCGACGAGGATTTTGAGTGCCTGCCAATCGCTTCAACGGTCTGACGGACTACGGTGTGGGGATCGGTCTTCGCATCCCGCATTATCAGCACATCCTGAGCCGCAAACCGGTAGTGGACTGGTTCGAGATCATCTCAGAAAACTACATGGTCGATGGCGGGCGGCCGCTGGAGGTCCTCGACCAGATCCTCGAGCAGTACCGCGTGGTGCAGCACGGGGTCTCGATGTACTTCGGATCGGTCGATCCGCTGAGCCGCGAGCATCTGAAAAGGCTGAAGCGCCTGGCGCGGCGGACGAAAACGCCGTGGCTGAGCGACCACCTGTGCTGGGGTTCGGTGGACGGGCGCTACACGCACGATCTGCTTCCCATGCCCTACACGTGGGAAGCTGTTGAAGTCACCGCGCAAAAAATCCGACAGGTGCAGGACTTCGTCGAAGTGCCGGTGGTGGTGGAGAACGTCTCCAGCTACGCCGAGTTTCACGCCTCGGAGATGACCGAGTGGGAGTTCCTGAACGAGGTCGTGGAGCGCGCGGACTGCGGCATTCTGCTGGATGTGAACAATATTTATGTTTCGTCGAAGAATCATAACTTCGACCCGTTCACATATGTGAATTCGGTGCCCGCCGAACGCGTGGCGCAGATTCACATTGCCGGGCACAGCAAGTTTGAGAAGTACATCCTCGACACGCACGATCATCCGGTGTTGCCGGCAGTATGGCGGCTGTACGCGCGCGCGATCGAGCGCTGTGGGCCGACGGCAACGCTGCTGGAGTGGGACGACAACATTCCGACCTTCGATGAAGTCCATGCGGAGGCGCTGAAGGCGAACAAATTCCTGAAGGCGGCCGCAGAGGCGGCCCCGGAAACAGCAACGGCGGCGGTAGAAGCAGCGGCGCGGACGATCATGCAGAGCACGGTGGTCCAGCCGGAGTTGGCTTCCACGGGAGCGGCGCGATGAGCGCGGTTGCGCAGAGGCCGGCTCGCCAGGCCAATCGGAGCAAAGCCGGGCGCGGGGCGCACGGCATCGGACGGCAAAAGGGTCAGTTGCTCGACATCCAGCGGCGGATGGCCGCTGCGGTGATGCATCCGTTGACACGCGACGAGACGATGCCGCTGAAACGCCGGGATGGCGCGTCGAATCAGCGCGAGGCTGAAGCAATCATCCGGCCCAACGACCGGCTGACGTCGTTCGAACGGCTGGAGATTTACAACCGGCAGTACTGGTTCCGGCTCTACACATGCTTCGAGGAGGATTTTCCTGGTCTCAAAGCCATTGTGGGGCGCGCGAAGTTTGACGCGCTGATGCGCGCGTATCTGACCGATTGTCCATCGCAGTCGTTCAGCCTGCGGAACCTGGGTTCGCGCCTGGAAGCGTGGCTCGAAAAGCATCCCGAACATATGGGGCCGCGCCCAGCGCTGGCGCGCGATATGACGCGTCTGGAGTGGGCGCACATTGAGGCCTTCGATTCGAAGGAGCGTCCGCGGCTGAGCGCGCAGGCGCTGGCAAAGATTGACGGGAATTCGACGCTGAAGCTGCAGCCGTATCTGCGCGTCCTGGCGCTCGAGTATCCGGTGGACGATTTACTGCTCCAGGTGCGCAGCGAGAATGGCAGCGAGGCATCGTCGACAAACAATGCCAGCGTGGCACGCAGGCGTCGGCACGTTCGACATGTGTCGAGCCTCAGGCGCAAGCCGCTGTATCTGGCCGTGCACCGGCTTGAGAACTCGGTGTGGTACAAAACCCTTACCAAGGAGGAATACCGGCTGCTGACCGCGCTGATGGCGGGGAAAAACCTGGGTGAAGCCATCGACGAGGCACCTGGGGCGGGTACACTCCCTGATGACCGGCAGGCCACATTTCTCCAGGAGACCTTCGCCACATGGTCTATGCTGGGGTGGTTTACGAGCTAAGGACCGTCGCTGTACCTGGGAAATCTCGGGGCCATAGAGCCGCAAAATTATGAACACGCCGACTGAAAGCGCTCCCGCGAAAGCTCGGGGACTGATCCCGAAGCTCTACCGGCGTTTTCAGGTAGTCTCGGCCAGGCTCGACTCGCCGTTTCTGCTGCTGGTGCGGCTGTACTGGGGATGGCAATTCGCGCAGTCAGGCTGGGGTCGACTGCACAATCTCGATCGCGCGACGGGCTTCTTTGCCAGCCTCGGGGTTCCCGCGCCGCACATGACAGTGATCTTCATTTCTCTTCTGGAATTTGTCGGCGGCATTCTGCTCATCGGTGGCCTCGCGACGCGGTCGGTCGGCTTGCTGCTGGCCTGCGACATGATCGGCGCCTATCTGTTAGCCGATCATGCCGCGCTGAGGGCGATTATCAGCAATCCTGGACAGTTTTACGGGGCCGACCCCTATACCTTCCTGTTCGCGTCGCTGATGGCGCTGATTTTTGGCGCCGGACGCTATTCGGTCGATTACCTGATCTGGCGCAAACAGGGCTGCTGAAGCGGGCAGCCGCGCAACATCCGGTCCGGTGCTAACGTCTAATGGGTGGTCGAAGGACCTCCAGGAAAACCATGAAGATTTTCACGCGCCCCGGTCTCACGATGCTGCCGGCACTTGCCGCACTCACGTTATTTGCAACCCACATTTCGGCTCAGTCCAGCAGCCAGCCTGCGGCCGGGTCGGCACCGGCGGCCGCACCTGCTGCTGCCGCGGCCAACCCAATTAGCTTGCCGGTGACGGTGGTCGATAAGAAGGGCGACCCGGTGAAGAACCTGATGCCGAACGACGTGACGCTGACCGACAACGGGCATGTGCAGACGATTGCCTCGTTCTCTCTTGCGCAACCAACACCAATGACCATCGGCATTCTCGGCCAGACCAGCACCAATCTGCGCGGCGAGCTCGGCGACGAGCGCCTGGCCAGCGTGCATTTTGTGGATCACACGCTGCCCGGCACCGATGACAAGTTTTTCGCGATTCAGTTTGCGAAAGAGGTCGATCTGCTGGAGGATCCCACGGGCGATGCTAACAAGCTGCATGACGCGCTCAATCAGATGGGGTCGCCGCAGTTCGCCAACCAGAGCAACGGCGGGAGCAGCGGGAGCGGCGACAGCAGCGATCAGCAGTCGGGCGAAAGCCATGCCGGCGGCGCTCAGGGCGGAACACTGTATGACGCGATCTACCTGGCGTCGATGGAAGTGCTGAAGAAGCAGCCCGGGCAGCATGTGCTGGTCCTGATCAGCGATGGCGTGGACCGGGACAGCAAGGAAACGCAGAACGATGCGGTAGAAGCGGCCCAGGCGGCACATGCTGCAATCTTCGCAATTTATTTCAAGGGAGAGGAAGAACGCCAGGGTACGGGAAACCAGAACAATCGGCGTGGCGGGATGGGCGGCAGCTATCCAGGAGGAGGCGGCTATCCTGGCGGTGGGGGCGGCTATCCCGGTGGCGGGGGCGGTGGAAGACGAGGCGGCGGCGGCCAGCAGCCATCAGAAGGTCCGCACATCGACGGCAAGGAGATCCTCGAACACATGTGCAATGCCACCGGCGGCTACATGGTTGAGGGCCGCAGAGACAAGGCTGACGAAGCTTATGGCAAGATCATCGCGCTGATGAAAAACCAGTACACGCTTCAGTACACGCCGGACAAGGATGCGGCGGAGTCGGTGTCGCATCATCTGACGCTCACATCGAAAAAGAACGACATCTGGACCATCGTGCAGCAGGACTATTCAACGGCGCAGTAGAATGTTTTTTCTGGTTGAAGATCGGGCCCCCAGCGGTTTGCCTCTCTGGAGTTCGGAAGCGACATGCGGCGAATGTTTGCAGCTGTGTTGGTGCTTGTCTTCAGCCTACCGCTGATTACACCCGCGCTTGCCTCGGTTCCCGACGATTCGCAACTTCCAGCATGCTGCCGTCGCAGCGGCGAGCACCACTGCGCGATGAGCATGGATGTGAACGCACCCTCGCGCCGCCATGTGGTCCGGGAGACATGCCCGTTTTCTCCTTTCGCGCACACTCCGCTCGTGCAGCCGCATGCATTCGCGATGGTGAATCGGCCGGTTTTGGCCGGATTCGCTTCCTCGCCCGCAGCAGTGGTTGGCTCGGCTGAAGCCGGCTATCGCATCTCAGCAGACCGGACGCGCCAAAAGCGCGGCCCTCCTGACTCGCTCGCCCTGTAACCCTCGCAAAACGCACAACACCCTGCTGTGTTTGTAACTACGATAGTTACGTTTGCCATGGCGTTTTGCTGCCACCACGGTTACGTTCACGAGCGTTTCCTCAGGAGCCCATGATGCTTAGCAAGACACTCAGTAAGACGCTTTGCGGGATTCTCCTCTGTCTCGGGCCCCTTGTGGCGGCGCCCCTGGTCTACGCCGCTCTGCTGGGTCAGGTACAAGGGATCGTACACGACCCCACGCACCGCCCTATCGCCGGCGCGGCCATTGTGCTGCGCGCCGCTCATTCCGATCTGTTCTTCAAAGCCACCACCGATTCCGACGGCGCATTCTCGATTCCCGCAGTTCCTCCCGGCATTTATACGATCACGGTTTCGAGCCAGGGTTTCGCGACCGTCGAGCAGGACATCACCGTCACCTCCAACGGTTCTGAGATTCTCCACTTCCCGCTTGCCGTCGCTTCGGTGAAGCAAACCGCCGAAGTTGAAGCTGAACCCGAGACCGCCAACGTCGACACCGTGACGCCGGAGACGATGATCAGCCGTGCGGAAATCGAGGAAACCCCAGGTGCGGATCGCACCAACTCCATGGCTATGGTGACCGACTACACGCCCGGCGCCTACATGAGCCACGACATGCTGCACATGCGCGGAGGCCACGAGCTGAACTGGATGGTCGACGGCGTGCCGATTCCCAACACCAACATCGCCAGCAACATCGGTCCGCAGATCGACCCGCGCGACATCGACACGCTCGAGGTCGATCGCGGCAGCTACGACGCCGACCTGGGTGACCGAACCTACGGGATGTTCAACGTGATGCCCCGTACCGGCTTTGAAATGAACCGCGATGGCGAATTTGTAACAACGCTGGGCAGTTATTACCAGACCGACAGCCAGCTGAGCCTCGGCGACCACAGCGAGCGCTTCAGCTGGTTCACCGCCGTGAACGGCAACCGCAGCAACTACGGGCTGATGGCGCCTATCGAGACGCCGGTGCACGACTCAGAAAACGGCTATGGCGGCTTTGCATCGCTGATCTTCAATGAGAATCCTCACGATCAGCTGCGCTTCGTCGGACAGCTGCGGCGGGACTACTACCAGATTCCGTACGATCCGAATCCCAATGACTGGGAGAACCAGCTGTACGATTCTTCAGGCCTGCGCGATGGCGAGCACGAAACAGACGGCATCGCGGCCTTTTCATGGATCCACACGCTGAGCGCATCGTCACTGTTTGAGGTTTCGCCCTTCTACCACTACAACGATGCCAACGATCAGCCCAACCCTAACGACTTGCCCGCAGCGACGAGCGCACGGCAAACCGGCCAATACACCGGGGCGCAGGCGTATTTCTCCACGACCATCGCGCACAATTCCATCAAAGGCGGCCTGTACGGGTATGAGCAGCACGAGAACGACCTGTTCGGCGCCGTCTTCAACGACGGCAGTTCGACGAATTTCTCCCAAACGCAGGTCGTCAACGGAGGCGTGGAAGAAGCCTTCATTGAGGACAACTATCACCCCACCTCGTGGCTGACCCTGATCGGCGGCGAACGGCAAACGCATTTTGAGGCAGCGATCTCGGAGAACGCGATCTACCCGCGCATCGGCATGGCCGTGCAGATTCCGAAACTCGGCTGGGTCTTCCGCAGCTTTTACGGCCACTTCTATCAGCCTCCGCCGCTCACCAGCATTTCCGGCCCAGCTCTCGCGTATGCACAGACGGCCAATACGAGTTTTGTTCCCTTGCACGGTGAACGCGATGAAGAGCATCAGTTCGGCGTCGAGATTCCGCTTCGCGGCTGGCTGCTCGACGCCGACACATTTCAGACGCGGGCCAACAATTTCCTCGACCACAGCAATATTGGTGAGTCGAGCATCTTCATCCCCGTGACGGTCCAGGGCGCGCTGATCCAGGGATGGGAGCTGACGCTGCGGACCCCGCGCCTCTGGCGGTACGGACAGGGTCATCTGGCCTACTCCAACCAGATCGCGCAGCAGAGAGGACCCATCACTGGCGGGCTCATCTGCTATCCGTCGGACTCGCCGGATTGCGCGGCGGCGCCGGGATATACGGCGCTGGACCACGACCAGCGCAACACATTCAATTTTGGGTTTGACAGCCGCCTGCCGCGGCGCGTCTGGGCCTCCATCAACGTCTACTACGGCTCGGGGTTTTCGAACGGGTACACCTCTCCGCCCTCCCCATACTCCGGCAGCTATCTGCCCGCGCACACCACCTTCGACCTGGCCGCGGGAAAGGATCTGGCGGAAAACTGGCGTGTGGCCGTCAACGCCGTCAACGTCGCGAATACCAGGGTGCTGCTCGACAACAGCCTCACCTTCGGCGGCTTTCATGAAAATGATCCGCGCCAGATCTACGGAGAGGTTCGCTACCGTTTCCACTTCTAGAATGGGACTGTGGTTGTTGCCGCTCCAGTTCCTGCACAAGCACAGCGACGCCGGACCAGTTTGCCCGGCGTCTTTGTCTATTGGCACTTTTTGAGCCTCGACGCTCCGACGGTTGCTGTTGTTTGGGCGTGGAGTTTTGCGTGGGCGCTTGGCATAGGCGTTCCGGTCAGAGCAATCGCCGTGCTCGGCGTGGGTACCTGGATGATTTACGTCGTGGACCGTCTGCTCGACGTGCGCCGGGGCTGTGACGCCGAACTACGCGAGCGGCATTTCTTCCATGCCCGGCACAGGCGCGGTTTTTGGCTTGCACTGGGTGCGGCAGGGATGGTGCTCGCGTGGCTGATTGCTGTTATGACCTCCAGGGCGCGGCAAGGAGACTTCGTGGTCTTCATGGCTTCTCTGCTTTACTTCGCCGCTGCTCATTCTCGGCCGGTTCGGTTTCGCGGAGCTCTTGCGCGGCCGGTGGCCGTGGGTGTGCTCTTTGCCGGTGCTGTGGCGGTTCCGGCCTGGTCATCCGGTCCACTTCGCGGCTTTCTGGTGGCTTTTGTGATCCTGTTCGCCGGGCTATGCTCTCTGAATTGTCTGGCGATCGAGGTGTGGGAGCGGCTGGATCGCAACGCTTCGGTCTCCGCGATTGCGATTGGGCTCGCGCTTGCGTCGCTCGCCTGCGGTTTCGCTCTTCGGACGCAAACTCCCGGCGAAACTCGCCTGGCCGCGGCTGCTTTGTGCTCTGCCCTCCTGCTGCTGGCGCTCGATCTTCTGAACCGGCGATTCACGCGCCTCATCACAGATCTCGAAAGCGCCTCAGGCCGTCTTCTTGCATTGCGCATCGCCGCTGACGCCGCGCTGCTGACCCCTGTCCTCCTTGTGCTCCCGTGGCGGCCGTAGCACGAAAGGAAGAACTGGAACCGCTCGCTCCGGCGCTCGAGAGTGCTCCGCCAGCGGATATCCCGCGCTTCGATCGCGTCGCGCGCCTCTACCAGGCGATGGAGTACCTGAGCTTCGGACGCATGCTCGAGCGCTGCCGCTTCCACCACACCCTTTCGCTCAGCAACTGCCGGCGCGCTCTGATCCTGGGCGATGGCGACGGCCGCTTCCTCGCGCAGCTGCTTGTCGCCGCGCCAGATTTGTCGGCCGATGCCGTCGACGCCAGCCCCGCGATGCTGCAAATGCTCCGAGCGCGGGCCGAGAAAGCCGGCGCTGCCAACCGTGTGTGCACGATTTGCGCCAACGCTCGCTGCTTCACTCCACGGAACGGCCCATACGACCTGGTGGCAACGCATTTCTTCCTTGATTGCCTCACTGAAGAGGAAGCCCACCGCCTCATCGCGCGAGTCCGCCCGCATCTAGCGCCTGGCGCTCATTGGATGGTTTCCGAATTTCAGGTTCCTGAGGGTAGCTGGCTGCGGAGCGCGCTCGCACAAATCATCATCGATGGGCTCTATGCGGCGTTTCGCGTGTTGACCGGACTCCGGGTTCGCCGGATTCCCCCCTGGCGCGTCCTGCTGGCCAAGCACGGCTTCCGGCGCACGGCGTCGCAGACCTGGCTGGGCAGCTTGCTGGTCTCGGAACTGTGGGAGCCGAACGCGAGCAACCACCGCGGCGACGCAGCTCTCCCACCTGGAGTGAACCCCAATAACGACACCCGGCTTGACGCCGGATCCATCCCCGGAATCGACCCCGGACCCCAGCCGTTTCCCGATCCCCCGCCGGCCCCCACGCCCGATCCGGCGCCCGGCCCTGCCCCGGAGCCCGACCCCGAGCCCTATCCTGGCCCAATTCCTGCGCCGCAACCGGTGACCCGTCAGTCCGCCAGCTAAAAGTTGCCGGCAAACACCAGAAAGCCGGCACAGGACGGCGCGAAATTAACATCCGCCGTTCATCCGGATTGTTACAATCTTGTTAAAAGGACTTCCCCATCAAGAGGACTGGAGCGCACACTCCAGCAATTTCATGAATCTCTACATCCTTCGCCACGCCAGCGCCGGCACTCGCCGCGCCAATCCAATTGTTGACGTAAAACGGCCCATCGATAAGGAAGGCAAGCAGCAGTGCATCCTGGTCGGCAGTTTTCTGAACACCCTCAACCTGCAGTTCGACCGCGTTGTATCCAGCCCGCTGAAGCGCGCGCTGCAGACCGCCTCGCTGGTGGGCAACGAAACCGGCTACGAAAGCAAGATCGAAATATCCGACGCGCTCGCGCCGGAAGCCAGCGTCCAGAAATTTCAGGAGCTGGTGCGCAACCTCATGAAGTACGAAAACGTGCTGGTGGTGGGACACAATCCCAACCTGGCCGTCTTCTTTGGATCACTGCTGGCGCCGTCGGGGCGAATCAGCACCCGACTGCGCAAAGGCGCGGTGGCCCGCATTGACTGCACCCGCCTGCCCGGCACGCTGCACTGGCTCGTCGATCCGCGCATCCTTCGCGGCCTCTACGCCAAAGCGACAAAGAGATCGCGGCCGAAGACGTCGCGAAAGTAGCTCGCCTCTTTGCGCAGCGACCACAGCTCCAGCTCGGCGCCCGTGCGCCCGGGCAACAGCTCCATCAAAACGCGCTTCGGATAGGCGCGCACGCGGACTTTCAGCACATCGCTGGCTCGATCCTGGTTAAGCGCCACAGCCAGCCGCAGCAGCACGACGGCGCGGCGGACGTGCTCGTATTCGTCGGGAGGAACCTGGCGCATGGTGCGGCCCTCGGGTGATGGGCGGCTCTTGCCGAGGTAGCGGGCGATGGCGGATGTGACCACACGCTGTAGCGGGGTGAATCCGTATAGCTCAGAGTTGGCAACGATGTACTGCGCATGCCGGTGATAACCCTGGTGATTGAGGAATTTGCCGATGTCGCGCAGCAGGGCGGCGGCTTCAAGCCATGTTTGATACTCAGCGGGCAGCCCGTGCACTGCAGTCAGGTCGCGGAACAGCTGCGCGGCGTGCTGGCGGACCGGCTCCGCTGAGCGGGGATCGATGCCATAGCGGCGGCATGTCTCCTCCACAGCCTGCCAGCGCTCGCGTTCAAATTCCTGGTGAACCGATGCGCGCGAATCCTCCTCGGCCAGCATCTGCGCCAGGATGCCATCGCGCAGGCCCATGGGAGAATATCGAAAGCCGGGCAGGTCGAACGCTTCGAGGATTTCTGTCAGCACGTGGGCGCCGGCGATGATGATCTCTGTGCGCTTGGGGCCGATACCAGGGACGCTGGAGCGCTCGCCCATCTTCATTTTCGTTAGCTTGGAGGTCAGACGGCGGACCGTGGGCGTGGGGATGAGCGCGTCTCTTTTGTCGCGGCCTTTGCCAATAGCGCGACCAGCGTCAAACAGCGCTGCAGCCGTGCCCGAGGTGCCGATGACCAGGCGCACGCGCTCGGGATGGATCCGACGTCGAGCGCGTCGCAGCTCGCGGTCGATGAACTGACGAAGCCGGCGAATTTCATCTTTGGCGGGGACTTCGCTGTGAACGAATTCCTGGGTGAGGCGGACGGCGCCCAGCGGCAGGCTGATGGTTTCGTGAATGCGCTTGTGTTCCGACAGCGTGATCTCGCAGCTGCCCCCGCCAATGTCGACCAGGACGCATCGCCCGCCGGCGCCGGGCTCATTTTCAACCACGCCGCGATGGATGAGCCGGCCCTCTTCGAGCCCGGAGATAATTTCGACTTCCCAGCCGGTCTCGTCGTGCACCCAAGCAAGAAAAGCACGCGAATTGCGCGCGTCGCGCATGGCGGAAGTGGCCACGGCGCGAACCCGGTCGGCTCCGTGCGTCTGCACCGCTTTATGGAAGCGCTTGAGCGTGCGCAGGGTGGCGGCCATCGATTCAGGCGAGACGATGCCGCTCTCGAAGACGCTGCCACCGAGCCTGGTGACCTCGCGATCTTCGTGAACCGTATGCAGACGATGCCGTACCACACGGCTGATCTTCAGCCGGCAGGAGTTCGATCCGATGTCGATGGCGGCGAAGGTCTGCATGATGGGTGGAAACTTCAGAAAGCGTTAAGCAAATTCACTCTGCACCATACACGATCATGGTTACGAATGCGCCCGGCGCGGGCGGCTGATGAACTGGCGATGCACCGCGCTCGAGACCCGTGCAACCGGACGGCGCGAGACGGCGAGCCATTCTCCCATCAGGCGGCCGCGCAGCTTCGCGGCCGTCTTCATGGCGGCGACGAAATGCCGCTCGCGTTCGGCTTCCAGCAGCGCGGTCAGCTCGGGTGCGCCGTTGCCGAGAGCTGCATGCGCTTCTTCGGCGAGGACCAGCCAGTCGTGCCAGTCGCCGATCTCGTCCTGCAGCTTTTTCAGGGTCTCGCCCACTTGCCTGGCCTGAGCGTCGCCCCGCGCCGCCAGCTCCGCCACGTAGCGCGCCTTTTTGGCGCCCTTGCGAAAATCGTGCAGATTGGTGGCGTCGAGCATCTGCATCTCCGACGCGAGTCGCGCAAAGCTGTCCAGCGCAACGACACCCGGCGGCTTCTTACGCGCGATGCGGGCCCGGCGCGCGCCCAACGCCTCTTCAAGTCCTGCAACGCGCTTGTCGAGCTTTTCCGCCAGATCGCGGGCCGTAGCGCGCAAATCCTCGGCCAATTCGGTGCGCCGGTATTTCAGCCAGGCGTCCAGCTGCTCACCCTGCTGTTCGAGCACGGTGGGGTGAGGCGTCACAACTGAGATCTCTGACACAAAAGGCTGGGCGTCAGCATCGTTTCCGGCTTCATGCGCCGCGATTTCTTCCACCCGTACCTCCGCCTTTTTCGTCAGCTTCTGCAGCAGCTCGCGGTGAACGTCGAGATCGCGGACCGGACCTGCCTCGCGGCGAATCTTTTTCAACAGTTTCATCGTCGCCGTTGCGGGCTCACGCACCGGATCGCCCGCGGGTCCGTCGGGCGTTTCGCGCAACATATCCTCCAGCATTGCCTGCAAACGCCGCGTGCCCGTGCGCGTGTCGTGAACCGGATCGACGTCAGGATCGTCCGCGCATTTCGCCAGATTTCCGCGCAGCTTCCTGGTAATCCGCCGCACGTCCTCAAGTTCGTGCCTGGTCAACGCCCCCTGCCCTCACTGATATTCTGAACTCTCCGCCACGCCAGGACCAAATGACCTATCCACCGCTCGCGAAAACTCAGCCGGAAAAACGCGGGAGCCCGCCTTCGCTCTACTCTACTCCGGCGCGCGCCTGGACTCTGCTCCTGCTGGTTTTCATCGCGGTCTATTTTGCCGCTCTCTTTTCTCCGGCGCTGCTCGACGACGCCGATTCCACCCACGCCCAGGCCGCACAGCACATTGCCACCAGCGGCGACTGGGTCACGCTGTACGTCAACAATATCCGCTACCTCGAAAAGCCGCCGCTGCCCTACTGGATGGTCGCGGTCGACTACCGCATCTTCGGCTACAACGTCTTTGCCACCCATCTGCCCATGGCGCTGGCTGTGCTGGGCTGCGCCTGGCTGTCCTGGGCATGGAGCCGCCGCGCCTGGGGCGATCGTGCCGGGTTTTATGCGGCACTCACCATGCTCACTTCGGTCGGCACTTTCCTGTTCACGCGCACGCTCATTCCCGAGTCGTTACTGACTTTTCTTCTGCTGCTGGCTCTGTACAGCTTCCTGACCGGCATTGAAGACCGCAAGCCCGCGCGCTTCTATCTGGCCTATGCAGCGCTGGCGCTCGCGCTGCTCGCCAAGGGGCTCATCGCGCCTGTCTTCTTTGTCGCCTCTGCGCTGCCTTATCTCATCCTCACCGGCGACTGGAAGAAGTGGCGGCAATTCCATCTTTTCACCGGGCTGCTCGTCTTCCTCGCTATCGGCGCGCCCTGGCACATTCTCGCTGGCCTCGCCAATCCCGACCACGGCAACCCCGTTAGCAACGTTCCCACGCCCGGCCACGTGCACGGATTCTTCTACTTCTATTTCATCAACGAGCACTTGCTGCGCTTTTTGGGCACACGCTATCCGCACGATTACAACCGCCAACCCTGGTACGTCTTCTGGCTTGGCCAACTCATCTGGCTCTTCCCGTGGAGCCTTTTTCTGCCCGTCGTTCTGCGTCGCGCGTGGCGCAACCGCCAACTCTTTTACTCCGATCTGCGCTACGACGCCACCAACACGATTCAATTCCTCGACCCCAGACTGTCGGCCTATGAATCCTCGGCGCTCGCTGCACGCCTGCGCTTCCGTGCGCGCACCAGCCTGCTGCTCGGGCTCTATGCCGGCTTCATCCTGATCTTCTTCGCCATTTCGACGAATCAGGAGTACTACACGTGGCCAATCTATCCGGCGGTGCTGATGCTGATCGCAGGCGGCCTCTCGGTGATTGAAGAAGCGCCATCCCCTGGCCGCAAGGGGCCGTCCCTCTGGCTCGCGGGAGCTAATGTGTTGTTCGCTGTCATCGGCGTGGCCGCTGCTGCGCTGCTCGCGCTGGGCCTGTGGGAGTCGCGCCATCTGCCCTTCGTCGCCGACATCGGCACACTAACGGCGCATCGCGGAGTCGGCGGCTACACGCTCTCGATGTCGCACTTCTTCGATCTGACTGGGCCTTCGTTCGCGGCACTGCGCCTGCCGGCGATTCTGGCCATGCTGGCTTTCTTCTTTGGACCGCTGGCGGCATGGCGGCTGCGGCGCCAGGGTCACGCCTTCGAGTCGACCGTCTCGGTTGCTTTCACGATGGCAATCATCCTCATCGCCGCGCACATCGCCCTCGTACGCTTTGAGCCTATGCTCTCTTCGCGGGCCATGGCGGAAACCATCAATCGCCTCACCGCGGAGCCGGGAAATGGCAACGCGCAACTGATGCTCTATGGTGACCAGGCTGATGGCTCGTCGATCGTCTTCTACACCCATCACCCGGCGCTGCTGTTCCACGGAGCAACGCAATATTTCTCGCCAGACCCGACGACGCATGGCCAGATCTTCGGGTCGTCGATGATCTGGGGCGCGAGCTATCCCGATGCCCCGCACATTTTTCTCAGCGATGCGGATCTTGTAAATATCTGGGCGACCGGCCCGCGGAAATTCCTGTTTGTGCCCGGCGATTTCCACGATCACGTCCAGGCGCTGCTGGGTTACCGGTTGTTTCAAGTGCAGGAATTGTCGGATAAGACGCTATACACGGATCGGCCGCTGTAAGACCAGTAGGGAATTCCAAACGCCAGGAGCGAGTGAGCGGAGGCGGCCGATTCTCCGGCTCCTGATCCCTAAACTTAATCCCTAAACTCTGCCTTCAAGGCAGCTTTTGCACCGACGTTCCTTCCGGAATCGTCAGCTGAAATTGATCGTCGGTGAGCGGCTGATTCACGGCCACCTTCTGAAAGGTGACCAGAATCTGATACTGGTCCTGCGGACGCCTGATGGTGATCGTGCCGGGAAAATGCTCATCGCCGAACGTCTGCAGTGGCCCGTACATCGCCTGGGTCTGAATCTGCCCGGCCTGGTCGTAGATGTCTTCCTCAATCGGGCGCAGATCGATGCGGCTGAAATGGATCACGCGCCTCGCCAGCAGCACGTTGCTCTCGCCCTTGCGATAGAAGATCGTCACCTGATATTCCGGCTGGAACTCCAGCTTCCTGGTCTTCGGATTCATCCCGGTTGGACTGTCCGTGGTCACCGCCAGAAGGTCGCTCGCTCCGATCTTCCCAATCACCAGCGAGTCGAAGAAGATGTACGGCCGCATGTTCTCAAACGCATTCTGCGAGGGCGTGCGCGGCTCCGTGTTGGTTCCTTCGATCACCTTGTTTTTCGGCGGAATCCAGAGCTGAAAAGTTCTGCCGTCGCTGGCCATGTCAAAAGCGCGTGTGTGCACGACGGGCAGCAAACCAATCACGCGCAACGACTCCGGCTTACGCAGCAGGATGTAGCCATCGAGAGAGGTATAGGTGGTCTCGCTGCCCTTCAGCGCGCCACCCTGGGTCGCGGTAAAGGTCACCGTGGCGTTGAGCGAGTTGATGGCGTCATATCGTTTGTTGATCGCCTCCACCAGCTGCTCGGGTGGCGCCGACAGCACGTTCGGCGGCATCCGCGCCTGAGCTACTTTGCGCGTATGCCACAGACAACCGTTCAGGGCCGGCAAAGCCAGCATCAGCGCGACGGAGACTCGCCTGCGGATTCGACCAGCACAACTCAAGGCAGCAAGCTGCGAGTATAGCCGGTTGCCTCGACTGGCTGCACAGCACCGGCGTCGATCAGCGCGGTCCCGGATCATTGCGGCGGCCCCGCGTTGCGCACCGCGCGCCGGTACGCTTCCACATCCTTAGCGTGCTCTTCGATCGTCGCCGAGAAGCGCGACTGCCCGGAAGGATCGGCGCTGGCCGCGACGAAGTAGAGGTAGTTGGTTTGCGCCGGATGCAATGCCGCCTGAAGCGACTTGATTCCCGGATTGCAGATCGGGCCTGGCGGCAGGCCTGCGTGGCGGTACGTGTTGTAGGCCGAATTGGCTTCGAGGTCGGACTGGTAAATGGTCCCGCGATAACGGCCATCCAGCAGCGCCGCGTAGATGACCGATGGATCCGTCATCAGCGGCATGTTCTTGTCGAGCCGATTGACGAAAACGCTCGCCACCAGCGGCCGCTCCGCATCAATCGGCGTTTCCTTTTCCACGAGCGACGCCAGCGTGACGGTCTGATGGAAATCCGAACTGAGCCCGATACTTTGCGCGGCCAGGCGGAAGCGCTTTACCATCGCCGCCATCATCTCCTGCGGATCCGTGTGGCGGGCGAAACGGTAGGTGTCCGGAAACAGATAGCCTTCGAGACTCGGCGCCGTCGGGTCGAGATCGGCGATGAGCGAAGCATCCTGTTTTGCAGCCGCGACAAAGGCTGCCTTCGATCCTAAGCCGGCCCCTTCAATCCTGGCGGCGATGTCGAAGAGGTTCGACCCTTCGGGAATGGTCACGGCCACGGTATAGACGTCACCGCGGCGAATGCGATCCCAAACCCCCACCATGCGCACCGGATGATCGAAGCGATACTCGCCGGCTTTCAGGGTTCCGCCTTTCCAGACCCGCAGTCCCAGGAAGACGTACTGGCTGCGGATGATCCCCTCCTGCTTCAACTGCACAGCAATCTGCCGGCTCGAGGTGCCTGGCAGAATATCGACGAAGGTCTCCGTCTGCGGGCCTGCAGGGACCAGCAGCGCGAACGCAACCGCAGCCGCCGCTGCCAGGACAACCAGGAGAAAGAGGAAAAACAAACGTCGCAAGAGAGAGAACCTTGTGCCTTCTGTTATTGTGTTTCTTTGATTCCCTGCCCCATTCTAAGATGCGGCTTTCTCTGTGTCTTCGCACCCGGACGTTTGTAACGACGTTTCTGTCCAACCCCGCCTGCTGGGCCTCGATTTCGGTCGCCGCCGCATCGGCGTCGCCGTCTCCGACGAGCTGGGCCTGACCGCCCAGCCAGTGCTCACGCTGGTGCGCAAAAGCGCCAAACAGGACCTGCGGTCCCTCGGGCGCCTCCTCAGGAAATTCGACTGCGCCGCCATCGTCGTCGGCGATCCGCTGCATCTTTCCGGCGACGTAAGCCCACTCGCCACCCAGGCCCGAGCCTTCGCCCAGTTGCTGCGCGAAGCGTTCTCGATGCCCGTTCACCTGTGGGATGAACGGCTGTCGTCGGCCGAAGCCCACCGCCATCTTGAGGCTGCGGGAAGGCCGGCTTCCACTCAC
Source organism: uncultured Acidobacteriaceae bacterium (assembly GCA_963788905.1). Taxonomy (GTDB): domain Bacteria; phylum Acidobacteriota; class Terriglobia; order Terriglobales; family Acidobacteriaceae; genus Palsa-343. Next base: position 960,794 of record CAWBIO010000002.1, on the reverse strand, counting down.
CGCGAGGTTGTCGATCAGGTAGCTGCCGTATTGATTCTGCAGAGTTTCCTCGACGCTCACCGCCCGCCCGCAGCATCGTATAATGTGGAGTAAGGCCGCGGCCAGCCTCGGACTCCTTCTCCTTTCCCAAGGGTTTTTGATCCCATTCCGCATCGTGCGGAGGAGAAGTTCCTGTTCCGTAAAGCATGCTGTTTTTTGGCCCCAGCCAGGCTCCCGGGAATACCCGGAGGAAACCTGATTCAATGACCGAGCACATCAAGAAGAAGCTGCAGCAGGAGATCAAACAACTCGAGCACGAGCTGGCTCACGAACTGCCCGCTGAGATCAAAAAAGCGGTGGCCATGGGTGATCTGAGCGAAAACGCCGAGTACCACATGGCCAAACAGCGCCAGGACTTCGTCAACGCCCGCCTGGGCCAGCTGAAGAAGCGCATGGCCGAGCTTGCCCTGGTCAATCTGTCCAACATCCCCCGTGATCGCGCGGCCTTCGGTTCCACCGTCCTCGTCTACGACACCTCGAAAGATGAGAGAATCGAATACAAGCTGGTGACCAGCGAGGAGTCGGACGTGAGCAAGGGCCTCATCTCCACGACTTCCCCCATCGGCAAGGCGCTGGTTGGGAAGCAGGTGGGAGACATGGCTCTCGTGGTTACGCCCAACGGCAAGCGCGAGCTGGAAGTTCTGAAGCTGGCCACGATTCACGACGAGGAAGCCGCTTCGTAGCCTGCAAACAAAGGCTTCGCGACGCAAAAGCTGGGACCGAGTGGACGAAAAACACCAAATTACCTGGACTCGCGCGTTCGGCGCCGGCTGCGGCGCGATCCTTCAGGTCATTGTCAACGGGCTCGCCCTCACCCGCATTTCGCCCAACGTTCTCACGTTTCTGGGACTGGTGATCAACACCGCCGCCGCCATCCTTTTTGGCTTCGGCAACCAGCACAACTACATCCGCATGTTCCTCTTTGCCGGACTGGTGATCATCGGCGCCGGCATTTTCGATATGGTCGATGGTCGCGTCGCGCGCCAGACCCAGCAAGTGACGGTTTTCGGCGCGTTTTTCGATTCGGTCATCGACCGTTACTCCGACGTCGTCCTCTTCTTCGGGCTGCTCGTTTTCTACGCGCGCGGCAACCGCCTTTTCTACGTCTTCCTCGCGGCGTTTGTGATGATCACTTCGCTGATGGTGAGCTACACGCGCGCCCGAGCCGAAGCGCTGATCGGAAAATGCAAAGTGGGATTCATGGAGCGCCCCGAGCGCGTGGTGCTCATCATCATCGGAGCGCTCTTCGAGAAGTGGGACGCGATGGCGCCGGTGCTCTGGATCCTCGCCGTCATCTCGACGATTACCGTGATTCACCGAATCCTCTACACCTACCAGAAGACCCGGCACCTCGCTCCGGTCACCGAAGTGCAGCACATTGTGCAGCCCGCGGTTCCCATTCAACCGGCGCCTGCTCCGATCGCCATGCGCGACGCGGAACCGCGCACCGAGCTGCGTGCCTCCAACGCACCGCGGGTTTAAGGCTGCTCTCCAGAGTATTCATTAAGGTGGAAGCTGGAACGCGCGGCTCGCGGGTACCCCCCTTTTTCTCTTAAGTGTTGAATTCAGGTCACTTAGTTTGGGCTCAAGTTTGCAGGTGATAGAAAACAGATCACTTGCGGAGAACCCAAGCGCCATGTGATAGAAAACACGTGGCTTGTGAGGAGCTCAGAGCTGGTAGCTGGTAGCTGGTAGCTGGCAGCTGGAAGCCGGAAGCTGGAAGCTGGACCATTAAGGATGCGGCTCTTAGTGAGCTTGCGGGTACCCCCTTTTTTGGCAAGTGTTGAATTCAGGTCACTTAGTTTGGGCTCAAGTTTGCAAGTGATAGAAAACAGATCACTTGTGGAAGAGCCTCAAGGTCATGTGATAGAAAACACGTGGCTTGTGGGGAGCTCATAGCTGGAAGCTGGAAGCTGGAAGCTGGAAGCTGGAAGCTGGTAGCCGGGAGCCGGGAGCTGCTGGAAGCCGGAAGCCTAAAGGTGGGGGGCTGGATTGTCAAAGAGCTGGTGATGCCTGGGCCTGGGCCCCATTCGACTCGTTCGCCCCGGGCGAACTCGCTCAGGGCAGGCTGCAAAGAAAAAGCTCTGCGCGACAAGTGGCGGGCAGAGCTTTCCTTGTTCTTAGGCTAGCAATTTGTGCGGTTAGGGCAAGCGAATTCGACGGCGCGGGCGGTACGGAGGTACTGGAAGACAGGGAATAGGGAATAGGGAATAGGGAGACGCGGCCTATTCGGTTCGCAAGGCTCGCATCGGATCGAGGCGGGAAGCGTACCAGGCTGGGGCGAGACCGGCAGAGACGGCGACGATCAGGAGCAGGCCGGCGACGGCAGAGAAGATGAGCGGATCGAGCGGCTGGGTTTCGTAGAGCATGGTACGGATGAGGCGCACGACGGCTGCGCTGGCCGGGAGGCCGAGGGCGAGTCCCAGGAGCGCAGGCTTGATGCCGTCAAGCAACACGGAACGAAGCAAGGCCCTGCGCTCGGCACCGAGCGCCAGACGGATTCCGAACTCGACGGTTCGCTGAGACACCAGATACGCCAAAACGCCGTAGAGCCCTGCGGCGGCGAGAACCAGCGCGATGACCGCGAAGGCCAGAACCAGGATGGAATCGAATGCCGCGTCGATGGTGCTGTTCCCGATCGCCTCGCGCAGCGTCATCACGCGCGAGACGGGTAAGTCGGGATCGAGGTGGGCGACGATTTTCTGGACCGGCATCGCCAGCGATTCCACGTCGTGCGGCGCGCGCACGACGATGGTCGCGAAGCTGTATCCGTTGCCGTAGATCGGCCAATACAGCGTGGGCATAGGCGGCTGAGAGATATACCATCGCACGTCTCCGACCACGCCAATGACCTCCCAGACACCGCCGCCAACGAGGCCACCGACTTCCCTGATATGTTTGCCGATTGGGTCTTCGCCGGGGAAGTATTGCTGTGCGGCGCCGCGGCTGATGAGCACAACGTTGGCGCGCTCCATTCGCTCGTTCTGGTTGAAGGTGCGCCCTTCAAGAATGGGAAGCCCGATCGCTGAAAAGTATCCCGGATCCGCGCCGCGCAGCATGAAGTCCAGTCCCTTGCCAACGGGCAGGGGTGGATGCTCCACGATGCTCATCAGATTGTCGCCATTCCAGCCTTCCCCGGGCGCCTCGCTCACCAGACCGGCTCCCGAGACGCCCGGCAGTGCGCGAACCCGTGCGAGGAGTTGCTCGAAGAACGCAATCCTCTGAACATCCTGGGGGTAGCGGGCGTCGGGCAGGCCCAGCCGCAGGGTGAGAACGTTGTCGACTGGCACGCCGATATCGGAGGAGCGCAGCCGCTCGAAGCTCTTGAGCAGCAGACCGGCGCCGACCAGGAGAACCACTGTGAATCCCACTTCGACTCCGAGAAGAATGCGCCGGAGCAGCGCGCGAGACCTGCCGCCGCTGTGGGCGCGGGAGCCCTCCTGCAAACCTGCAAGTACATTGACCCGGCCGGAGCCGATGGCAGAGATGAATCCGGAGAAGAGAGCGCAGAGGACGACGATGGCCACGGTGAAACCGGCATCGACGCCGTCGAACCGGATGGCTTCGACGCGATTCATGTCATGGCGTGCGTGAATGAGCCACGCGAGCGCGCCCCCGGCCAGCAGCAGGCCAAGTGCACCGCCGGCCGCGGAGAGCAACAGGCTTTCGGTGAGCCGTTCACGAATGAGGCGCATACGCCCACCGCCGAGCGCAGCGCGAATGGCAAACTCCCGGGCGCGCGACGAGGCGCGTGCGACGAGCAGGCCGGCGACGTTCATGCAGGCGATCAGCAGCACGCAGCCGGTGGCGCCGAGCAGCGCATAGAGGGGCGTCTTATAGTCATGCACCGCGTCATCGAGGATGGTTCTGGCAATCGCATCGCCGTGCACGGCGGGTTCAGGATGAGCGGCTTTGATCTGCTTCTGCAGAGCGTCGAGGCGTGCCTGGAGAGCAGCGAGCGAAACGCCGGGATTGAGCCGCGCAACGACCTGGAATTCGTGGTCGCCGTAGGTCCTGAGAAGCGAGGCTGGCGCTTCGTGGTTCACTGGGGTCCAGATCTGATCCTGACCGCCCCCAAAAGCGCCGGAATAGACGAACGTGGAGGGAAGGACGCCGATGATCGTATAAGGTTTGGCGTCCAGCCAGATTGTCTTGCCTGCGATGGCCGGATCGGACGCGTAACGGCGCTTCCAGAAACTCGCCGTGATCATGGCCGTTGCCGGCGCGCCAGGTTTGTCGTCATCAGCGGTGAATGCGCGCCCAAGCATCGGCTGCACGCCCAGCAGCGAGAAGAAGTTGTCGGTGCACCATGCCGCGTAGACGACTTCCGGCAGCTTTCCGCCTTCGGCGGAGACGTTGTATGCCTGAAATGGAGAGACGAGCGCCAACTGTGCCAGCGACTGACTGGACCGCTGCCACTCCCAAAAACTGCCGGCATCGACTGGCAGCCAGGGGTGGGGATGGGGCTGGTCTTTGTCGGACTCATAGATCAGAGCCAGCCGGTCTGGGCCGCTGTAGGGAAGCGGCTTGAGCAGTACGCTGCGAACGACTGTGAATAAGGCGACGTTGGCTCCGATGCCGAGGGCCATGACCACGATGGCGATCAGCGTGAAGCCGGGCGTGCGGCTCAGGGTGCGCACACCATAACGCAGATCGCGCACCAGGGATTCGATTCGATTCCACGACCAGACGGCCCGGGCGTGTTCGCGGATGAGAGTGGGGTTGCCAAAAGCGCGGAGAGCCGCGTAGTGGGCTTCTTCCGGAGACAAGCCGCGCTCTCGCTGCTCTTCCTCTTCGAGCTCGAGGTCAGAACGCAGCTCGCGCTCCAAGTCGGCGTCGCGGTTCCTGAAGGGCCACCATCGCATATCAAGCCTCCTCAGGGGGCCACATCACACGTGCCACCGCTTCAGCCATCTGCTTCCACTGCGACTCTTCGACCACGAGCTGCTTTTTGCCTTTATCGGTCAGCCGGTAGTACTTGAACTCACGATTGCGATCGGGGGCGGTTTCCCATCTGGAGACGACCCAGCCGCGCTTCTGGAGCCGGTGGAGCGCCGGATAGAGCGAGCCGTGCTGCATCTGCAGAAAGTCGTTGGTGGTGCGCTGGATGTGTTTGCCGATCTGGTGGCCGTGAGCAGGGCCATAGAGAAGCGTGCGCAGGATGAGCATATCCAGCGTGCCCTGGAGGACGGAGATGGATTGGTTTTTGCGATCAGCCATGGAAGACATTCGACCCTCAATGAGGCGATGGTAGACATTCGACCATCAATTGTCAAATGGCGGAGTGTCGGCGTTCGGTTTGAGCCGAGGCGAAGTGTGTTACTTTGCGGCAGCGAGGATGCCGCGAGCGTCCTGAGCGTTGGGGCCGTTCGGGTCGAGCTGAAGGTATTTCTGAAACGCCTCAGCGCAGCCCGGCGGGAGAACCATCTTCTGGGTTTTCGGATCGACGGTGGCTTTGGTGACCAGGGCCTGAGCCTTGAAATAGTAATTCGCGGCGCGTGCCGGATCGACAGAGATGGCCTGTTCGGCGGCGGCCAGCTGCTCATCGGAGTGGCCCGTTGCGTAGAACACAACCGCTTCGTTATGGCGGTATTGCGCAGCCTGGGAGGGAAAGGCACTCACAGCATTGTCGAAGGCTGCCTGCGCCTCTTTGACCTTGCCTTCGTGAGCGTAGATTTCGCCGAGGCTGGCGTAGCAGGTTCCTTTGGCGTCGGGAGGAAGATCCTGTTTCGCGTTCGGCGCCGGTCCACTGTCGCTGAAGCTGCTGTTTTTCGTGGGGCCGGCGTCCGATCCGTAGAAGCCAGCAACCGGTCCTTTCTGGGTGCCGGAGGGCGCGATTCCTAATGCTCTGTTGAAGTCGTTTTCCGCGTCGGGATACTTGTTGAGCGCCAGTTGCGCGCGGCCCAGCTCGACCCAGGCAAGAATCAGCGCCGGCTGCGACTGGGTGGCATTCAGCATCAGCGATTCCGCATCGGCGTAGCGCTTCTCCGAAGTAGCTTTGCGTGCCTGCGTCAGCAGCGCATTCACGTTCCCAATTTCCTTTCCACTGATGTTGAGCTCTTTATTGGGGACGGCTGCAGGCGGCGCAATACTCGCGGTCTTCGGAAGCGAGAGCGCGGGAAACGCACCATCGCCGTGGTAGCCCTTGTACTCACTGGTAAACAACGTACGGCGGAGGGTGCGGGCGCCAGCCGCCTGCGAGTCTCCGTTCGGTGCAACTTCAGTGAGGATGACGGTCCTCATGGGGAGAACCGCGATGGCGTCACCGACCTGGACGGTGCCATAGTCGACGCGCGCGTCTTCCTGGTGGACGATGTCGCTCGTCTTAAATTCCGCCTGGGTGTCCAGGCGGACGACGATTCCGGTATCGGGGTCAATAAAAATCTCGCCATGGTAGGGAAGAGCGGTGGCTTTGTAGTCTTTCCAGTTGGTGGCCGTCTGGAAATTGCCGGTAGCACCACCTGCGCCGCCGGGACCTCCGGCAGCGCCGATCGCCGCGGAGGTGAACGTAACGGATCCAGCCTGGGTAACCTCGGGGAAACAGCAGACGTTGGCGTTGAAGTGAGATTCCTTCTTCGGAACCTGAAAGGAGAAGACTGCAGTCGGCTTGCCGTTAACGTCTTCCCAACGGAGCCAATGAATCGACCCGGCCGTCTGGGCCTCATCGAAGACCTGGCCCAAACCGGGGAGCGGCTCACGGAGAGCGATCATCCCGTTGGGTCCCCATTTGGTTTTGTCCTCGGGAAGCTTCTCGATCCCGTGATCGCTCATGTACAAGCTCTCGGTCGAGTTGATGTAGTGGATGTACTGGTAGGGCTGAGTCACTGCTGATCCGGTTGAAGCGTCCTGGCTACCGCCGTGCATTCCGGAGCTGGCGGCAGTGGCTTCCATGTTGTCCTGGAAGCGGAGGGTGGTCTTGGTAGCGGTGACAACCGGGAGCTGACTCCAGTCCTTCGCGACGTAAGCAGCAGCCTTATCGAGAATATCTTTCTGTGCGTTTGCATCGGGGGCGGGAGTGGGCGGAAGGTCTTCTGTGGGAGGAGGCAGAAGGGCGCTGCGCGCCTCGAGCGCATAAAGCTGCTCCCTGGTCAGGGATCCGGCCGCGTCCGTCAGGAGTTTGTTCATGGCGGTGCGCGTTAATTGTTCGCTCAGATCAACCTGCTTCAGGGCGGTTGCCACGTCAGCATCGGACTTCTTTTCGGACTGGAGGGTCTTCACCATGTCTTCCAGTTCGCCGACCGAGATCTTTTTCGCCGGCCAGGCCGGAGCGGCGAGAACCACCAACGCAAGAATGCAGACAAAACGTTTCATGCGGATATCCTTCCTCGAACCTGTTCCACGTCTCGCTCGATGGGAGCCGCGTGGCCGTACTCCAGATGCGAAGCGGGAAATTGCCGGGACAAGTCTACCACCGGCGCGAATAAAGGGCAGCGAGAGCCTGGCTGAGCATTTATTGGACGAAAATCCTCTTCGGGCAAATGGCGTGCACGCCAACATTGCCGTCGACCAGCTGCGTGATGTCGACATCCACGGCCACGCTGGTGAGCATGTATGCGTCATCGCGCGACAGATGCTTCTCCGCGACCAGGAAGTCGATCATGTTGCGCACTGCCATCTCCGTCGCCGTCTTCAGGTCGGGGCTGAATCCCATGCTGATGTAGCTCGTCGGCGTCTCCGCGCGCGGCCACAGCAGATGCCGGTCTTTGTGGACCACGAAGCGGAACGTCCCGGTCAGAAACGTTTCCATCGCGGTGATGTCCACCTCGCCATTGCCCTGGCCGGCGTGTCCGTCGCCCACCTCAAACAGCGCACCTTTCGCGTGCACCGGGATGAACAGCGTCGTCCCGGCCACCATCTCCTTGTTGTCGATGTTGCCCGCGTGCATCCACGGCGGGGCGCTGTCATAACGGCCGGCCGACTCCGGCGGCGCGTCACCCATGCTGCCGAAAAACGGATGCAGGGGAATATCGACGCCCGGCCCAAAATGCCCGATCATCTTTTCGCGGTCGAGCGGGATAATTTTTCGCCGACCGTAGGGGAAATCGTTGGGCAGGAATCCGCGTCCTGCGCCAAACCCGTTGCACGCAAACGGCGCGTCGATGTCGATCTTCAGGATCTGCACTTCCAGGACGTCGCCCGGCTCCGCCTCGGCGATCTCCACGGGCCCGGTGAGAATGTGCCCACCCGGACCTTTATCCTTCACCTGATCGAAGATCGGCTGGTTGTATGCGGGAATGTCGGAGGGTGCTACGCCTTCTTCTTCGAGGCGCTCGTTCGGCCCGCACGTTGAGAGCGTCTGAATCCGCACCGTGTCGCCGGAGTGGACGGTGAGCACTGGCTTGGCCTTCGACCAGTAGTATCCCCATGCCACGGTGGTTGGCGTGGCCGGCAGAAACACCGGCGTTCCCTGCGCAGCCGCGCCGGCTGCAACTAACAGAGGCATTGCGGCGAACTCGAAGACTTTCATCCACACCTCCACCAACCTGCCACTTGTTCACTGTTCATGCAGCGCTGTTTTCGGATCGAGGCTCGCAGCGCGCCGCGCCGGGAGCCACGAGGCGAGCACTGCAATCCCAAGAAATGTCACCGTCATCGCTACAAATGTCGCTGGATCGGTCGCCCTCACTCCCACCAGCATGGCCGTCATCACGCGGCCCAGCAGGAAGGCCGCAGCCAGGCCCACAACGATGCCGATGCCGCTCAGCCGCAATCCTTCGATCACCACCAGCTGCACGATGTCGCCTCGCTCGGCGCCCATCGCCATGCGTACGCCAATCTCCGCTGTCCGCTGCCGCACCGCCGTTGACAGCACGCCGTAGAGACCAACACCTGCAAGCGTCCCGGCAATCACGGCGAATACGCCGATGAGCAGGAGCGAGAAGCGCGTGCCCGCCTGCGCCGCGTGCACGACTTCGGTCGCCGGCGCCATCTCCGCCACCAGCAGGTTCTCGTTCAGTCCCGCGATCGCCGCACGCACCTGGTTCTCGTACGCGGCGGCATCGCCCCCCGTGCGCACCGCCCACGACTGCACGTTCCCAGACCCAAGGAATCCATCGGTGAAGTAAATCTGCTCGCGTCCTGGCACGGCCAGCGATTCTTCCCGCTGGTGGGCGATCACACCGATAATCTGCACGTACTCCGCCTCGGGCGTACGGATTCGGGTGAGGATGCGCTTGCCGACGGCGGACTGGCCCGGGAATGCCTTATTGGCCAGCATCTGATCGACGATCGCGTAATTTCGTCCGGGAAGATTGTCGTCTTCGGTGAACGTGCGCCCGGCCAGCAACGGCGTCCGCAGGGTTTCAAAGTAGCCCGGCAGTACAACCTCGAAATCCGCAGCCAGAAAGCGGCTGGCGTCTTTGGCCGCCTCTTCGGTTCCCCATCGAATCGGGCTGAACTGGCCGGTCAGGGGAAAGGGAAACGACGCTGTTACATTTTGCACTCCGGTGATCGCGCGGAGCCGGTCTTCAATCTGGCGCACGGTCGCGGCCCGCGCTTCCGGCGTCTCCTGCCTTCGCGGAACGCCCAGTATCTGGAACGTCAGCAGGTTGTGCGCGTCGAAGCCTGGGTCGATGCGCTGGAGATCGAGAAAGCTGCGAAACATCAATCCCGATCCGACCAGCAATACGAACGAGAGCGCGACTTCGGCCATGACCACCAGGTTGCGCACCGTCGCTCCGCTGGCCAACCCCGATGTGCGCCCGCTGCCGCGCAGCACGTTCATCAACGCGGGCAGGGTCGCGCGCCAGGCCGGCGCGAGGCCAAACAAAGCTGCGGCGGCGAGGCCGGCCAACGCCGTGAATCCCAGCACGGTGCCGTCAATGCGGATGCTGTCGAGCCTTGGCAAATTCGCCGGAGCCAGCGCGCGCAGTTCGCGGATGCCCACCCATGCAAGCAACAGGCCCAATGCCGTTCCCATGACGGCTAAAAGACATGCTTCGGTGAGCAGCGGAACGACAAGCCGCCAGCGGCTCGCGCCCAGCGCGGCGCGCACGGCAAACTCCTGCTCGCGCAGGGATGCGCGAACCAGCAACAGATTTGCTACGTTGGCGCACGCGATGAGCAGCAGGAAAACAACTGAGCCCATCAGCGCAAGGATCGCCGGCCGCACTTCGGCAACCAGATGCCGCTGCATCGGCTCGAGGTCGATGTAGTAACCCGCGGTCTGGTCGAGAGGGAAGGTAGCGCGGCCCTGCGCTGCCACAGCATCGGCGGCGCTCTGCGCCTGCTCCACTGTCACGCCATCGCGCAAGCGGGCAATGGGCCGGATCGAAAACCCGTTGCGATTCGCCGCGTCGTAGGCCAGGCGGTTAGCGACCCAGATATCGGGAGCGGTTTCTTCATTGGACGCCGGCGGAAAATACAGACGAAACCCTGGCGCCAGCACGCCGACGATTAGCGGCCCGGGCGGGCCGGTCGTCTTCATGCGCTGGCCGAGGATCGCCGGGTTGCCGCCATAGCGGCGCTCAAAGTATTCGTAACTGAGGATGGCACTATTCGGCAGCGGCGGCGTGGCGTTCTGCGGCGTGCCTGGCGGAGGCGTAGGCTGCGGCACACCGTCATCGGAGTTGAAGTCGCGCCCGTAAAGAATCTTCCCGCCCAGGACCTGAAAGATGTTCGTCGTGGCGACGGCAAAGCGAATTTGTTCCGGCGTTCCGTCTGCGCTCGGCACAACATTGCGCCCGGTAAAGACTCCGGCCATGTCGGAAAACACCGCCTTCGTTCCCTCGCGCAGGTCGATGTAATCGGCGTTGGAAAAAGGCAGGTTCTGCACATTGCGCCGCCGCAGCTCCATTCCTGCAATTACCAGGCGGCCCGGGTCGCGATAGGGCAGCGGCTGCAGGAGCACGGCATTCGTGACGCTGAAGATGGCCGTGCTCGCACCCACGCCCAGCGCGATGGTCACAACTGCGATCGCCGTGAATCCCGGATTCTTCCGCAGGATTCGCCCGGCAAGGAGGAGCGTCTTCAGCATGGATGACCTCATCCGCCCGATCGCCCGCCGGCGATCTGGCCTAAGAATTCAGGCGCTGTTGGAACCTGGAGACGTCGAAGCCGTGCAGTGTTACCACGCTTCGCACTATTATGCCCGATGCCGTGCAAACACGAAGGGAGCGGCGTTGGCCCGCTCCCCACTAAAGTCCGATTCCGCCCGAAGGGCAGCCGCCTGAACGGCTAGTTCACCAGCGTCCCCACGCGCGGCTGATGTAGTCGGTCATTGTCATCATGATGAGCACGCAGAAGGTGATGAACCCTGCCGCGACGGTGAGTTTGGTGAGCTTAGAGCTGTACTTCACGTGCATGAAGAACAGCACCACCAGCGTCATCTTGATGCAGGCAATCGCCAGCGCCACCACAGCATTCAGGTCGCCCGGCAGATCGACCAGGGAGGCGGCTACCGTGAGCCCGGTGAAAACCAGCAACGTCGCGCCGATGATCAGATAGATCGTCGGGCTGACAATGTGCTCTTCGTGGTGCGTTGGTTCGTCGTGATGCTTCGGTTCAGCCATCGGTCCTCGCCTGTTGCCTATTCCCTGTTGCCTGCTTTTTTCACTGATGTCGACTAATCAGATACAGAAGCGGGAACAGGAATATCCACACAATATCGACAAAGTGCCAGTACAAACCGAAATTCTCAATGGGGGCCACATGCCCATTTATGTATTTGCCGCGCCAAGCCCCTACTAACAGGATAGCCAGCAGCGACACGCCGATGACCATGTGCAGCGCGTGCATGCCGGTCATGGCGAAGTAGAGCGAGAAATAAACCTGGGTCTTCTCGGCCATGTCGAGCGAAAGCTTGTCGTCGGGATAATCCTTCGTGCCGTGAAGAAATCCAGCAGGGCTGAAGTTCAGGCCCGGCACGTGGTGTTCGACCCACTCGTCGTGCCACTCGTACGCCTTCACGCAAAGGAAGCCGCTGCCCAGGATGATGGTCGCGATCATCCAGCCGATGAGTGCTTTGCGCACGCGTGTCTCCGATGCGTGCACTGCCATGGCCATGGTGAAGCTGGAGATGATCAGCAGCGTCGTGTTCAGCGTGCCCGCCCACAGGTGCAGCGAATGGCTCCCGGCGACGAACGCCGGATAATACCAGTTGCGGAAGATGAGATACGAGCAGAACAGGCCGCCGAAAAACATGATTTCCGTCAGCAGGAACAGCCACATCCCGAAGGTGGCTGACTCACGCTGCTGCTCGACGTTCTCGAAGTGGTGCTTCAGGAACGCGGGGTGCTCTCCCTCGTGCGCAATGTGGCCGGTATCTGCGGTCTGGGCGGCTACTGTGTGGCTATCCATTCTTTAGTGGAGGCTCGGGACCTCGCTCCCTTTCCGGCTTTCCAGCCACTCGTAGTCGTATGCCTCGTGGGTCACAATCGGGGTTACGGCAAAATTCTCAGTCAGCGGCGGCGACTGAATTTGCCACTCGAGGCCGGTTCCCTGCCACGGATTCGGGCCCGCAATCTGCCCGTATTTCAGCGACCAGGTAAGATACAGCAGCGGTAACAAATAGCCCACTCCCAGCACGCTGGCGCCGGCGCTGGAAAACACATTCAGCACCTGAAACTCTGGTGGATAGGCCGCGTACCGGCGCGGCATGCCCAGATAGCCGAGGATGAACTGCGGGAAGAAAGTCAGCACAAATCCGACAAACGTGATCACCGCAGCCAGCTTAGAGACCGCTTCCGGATACATCCGCCCCGTCATCTTCGGCCACCAGAAGTGGACGCCGGCCAGATACGCCATCAGCATGCCCCCCACCATCACGAAGTGAAAGTGCGCGACGATGAAGTACGTCTCGGTCAGGTGGATATCCATGCCCAGCGAGCCGAGAAAGACACCCGTCAGCCCCCCGATGGTGAACAGCCCCAGGAAGCCGAAGGCATAGAGCATCGGCGTTTCGAACGTAATCGACCCCTTATATAAGGTTGCCGACCAGTTGAAGATCTTGATAGCCGAAGGCACCGCAACCAGCATGGTCAGCAGTGAGAACACCAGCGCCGAGTAGTTCGAGATGCCCATCACAAACATGTGGTGGGCCCAGACAAAGAATCCGAACACGGCAATCGCCACCGACGAGAACGCAACCGCGGTGTATCCGAAAACGCGTTTGCGCGAGAAGGTGCTGATCACTTCTGAGATGACGCCCATGCCGGGGAGAATCATGATGTACACGGCCGGGTGCGAATAGAACCAGAACAGATGCTGGAAGAGCAGCGGGTCGCCGCCTTTGGCTGGATCGAAGACTCCAATGCCGATGGTGCGCTCGAGCACCACCAGCACCAGGGTGATGGCCAGCACCGGTGTTCCCAGCACCATCAGGATCGACGCCGCGTAATGCGACCACACAAACAGCGGCAGCCGGAACCACGTCATCCCCGGCGCGCGCATGCGATGGATGGTCACGATGAAATTCAGGCCAGTGAAGATGGAGCTGAATCCGGCAATAAAGACCGCGAGTCCCGCTGTAACAACGTGTGTGTTCAGATAGTGCGTGCTTAGGGGAGTGGTGAAGGTCCAGCCTGTATCGACGCCGCCCATAGCCAGCACGCAGATGATCATGATGCCGGCTGCCACATACAGGTACCAGCTCAGCAGGTTGATCTTCGGAAACGCGAGGTCTTTGGCGCCCACCATGATCGGAATGCAGAAATTCCCAATCGTTGCCGGCACCGATGGCACCAGGAACAGGAACACCATGATGATGCCGTGCGCCGTGAACACCTTGTTATAGGTGTCGGCGGCGAGCAGATCGCTGGGCGGTGTCAACAGCTCCAGACGGATCAGTCCCGCCATGGCCCCGCCGATGAAGAAGAAAAACGTGATCGAGATCAGGTAGAGCATCGCGATCCGTTTGTGGTCGCCGGTCAGCAGCCAGCTCTTGAGCCCGTACTCCTTGTTCAGATACGAGACCTTTGGCAGCGTAGCCGTCGTCTGATCGGGCAATGTGACAATTGTGCTCATGGCTTCACCGTCCCTGGCGCCAGCGCCGGCGCTGATGTCCCTGGCGGCGTCGTGCTCGTCTGGATGGGCTGCGCCGCGCTGTTGTCGATCGTCTGTTGGATTCGATATTGCGTGTCGAGCTGCCGGATGTACTCTACCAGGTCGATCAGGCCCTCTTCGCTGACCTGCCCCTGGTAAGTCGGCATGATGGGCGCGTAGCCCGCCACCTCATGCATGGTGGGATTCAGGATCGTGTCGCGCAAAAATGCGTCGTCCACGGTTACAAATTGCCCGTTCTTCAGTTGCAGCCGCGATCCGTAAATCTGCGCCAGGTTCGGTCCGTGCGCGTTGGGGCCGCTGTTGTGGCAGGAATTGCATCCCAGGCTCGCGAACAGCCGCTCTCCGTTCTGCGCCAGCGAGTTGCCGCTTGTCGATCCCGCGGCCCACGCCTCGTAATCCTCCGGTGTCATGGCAATCACCTGGCCGATCATCTGCGAGTGCAGGGTGCCGCAATACTGCGTGCAGAAAATGTGGTACGTCCCCGGTGTCGTGGCCTCAAACCATTCCGTGTTGTAGCGGCCGGGAATCGCCTCTCGTTTCACCCGGAAGGCGGGAATGGAAAAGCTGTGGAACACATCCTGCGAGATCAAAGTGATCTGGATCGGCCGGTTGATGGGGATATGCAGCATGTTGATTTCATGCTGCCCGCCCGGATGCTCCACCTTCCACATCCACTGCTTGCCCACCACGTAGATGTTCATCGCGTTGGTCGGCGGGCTGTAGATGCGGAAATAAAGCAGCGCGCCCCACACGAAGCAGATCATGAAGAGGATCAGCGGAATGATGGTCCACGTGGCTTCCAGCAGCGTCGATCCCTCAATCTGCGTAGCCACCGGGTTCAGTTCCTGGCGGTAACGGATGGAAAAGGTAACCACCAGTAAGATGACGGCTCCAAGACCCACAACCGAGATAAGAACCAGAAAGAAATAAAACGCGTCCGCATAGGGAGCAATGCTCGACGCTTCCGGCGGAAAAATGGCGAAGTAAGTCAGCCACTTAATTAAGAATTGCCAAAGTACCGGACTAATAAAATGCTGCATCGTCGTCCTTTTATCCGTTCACCCAATGTGGTCTCTGCCCGCGTCCGCCGCGCCCGGCCTTCAAACTGGCTTCTTCGCGCGCCTTGCGAATATCGCGCCTGAAATTCACAATCAGGAAAGTCGCAAGCGCCAGCACCGTCAGTATCCATCCAGCCTGGAAGATCCTGATGTACATCAGCGTGTGCCGGTTTTGCGTCGGATCGTACTGGTAGCAGTAGGTCAGCAGGTTCTCTACCGTCGACCCGATCTTTCCGTGCGATGATTCGATCAATCCCAGTTGCAAATCCTTAGGAGAAAACTCCACACCCAGGTAGTACTGTGCGAGCTTGCCTTCCGGCGTCACCAGCTCCACGGCGCTGGCGTGCGCAAACTGCGTCATCTTCCCGTCCGGCCCCTGCATGGGCACATAGCCAAAGCCCACGGACGTCGCCAGCGCGCGAATTGCGGGCTCCTGCCCGGTGAGGAAGTGCCAGCCGTTCACATCCTGTGGTCGGCCATAGCGCTTCATGTAAAACGCCTTCTCGCGCGCGGCGATCGCGGGCGTCTCGTTGGCGTCGATGCTCACCAGCACCACGTCGAAATCGCGCCCGGGGTTGAACTTCAGCATCTCCAGCGCGCCCACAAGGCCATCGATCTCTTCCGGGCAAAGGATCTTGCACTGGTAATAGACCAGCGAGAGAATCACCGGCCTATGCCCGAAATAATCGCCCAATCGCACTGCCTTGCCCGTCTCGTCGCGAAACTCTAGATTCAGCGGCAGCTGCGTATTCAGCTTCTGCTGGATGCTGATCTTTTTCAGCAGCAGCGGCTGCTGGTCCGATGGCGTCCCCGACTTCTCGTAGCCGAAAAAATGGCTCTGTGCCAGTGCCGGCACGGCAGAGGCAAGCCACAGGACCATGCAGGCCAGAGCCATCAGCGCAGCCCCGGCCGCCGCCTTCGCCGTTCTCCGCTTTGTGTCCCGCCTTCTCATCCCTTGTCCTGCGTTCTGTTTTCTCGCTACCGGCTACCAGCTGCTGGCTAACGGCTCCGTTACTTGTTATTCGCCTTCGTCGAAGCCTGCTCTCCGGCTTCCTTCGCCGCACCGTGGAGCTCCTGCTCATAGGCAGTTTCCGCAAATCCGTTGGTCAGCGGCATCTGCACCTGCGGCCGCGCATCGCCGAACATCGCGGTCTGTTGCTGCTCCTGCGGGGCCACCTGCAAACCGCGCTGGGCAATCAGCTCCATCGCCCGCTCAATCGGAATCCTCACCGTGCCTTTGCTGCGATCGATCCAGCTGTAGTAGTCCAGCAGCAGGCTCTCACGCTCGTGCAGATCGGCCAGGTCCTGGTTGCCATCGTCTAACTCGAGCCGCGGCGTTGGGAACTGTTGGGTCAGCTTGGCCAGCTGTTCCTGCTCCAGCGCGGGGTTCGACTGGATCGCCTTGCGCGGCGCAATCTGGTTCGGCGCATTCCACTTATTCGCCGGTCCATCCGCGCGGTCCATTCCGTTGTTGATGATCCTGCCGAACGCATAACAGACGACGAAGAAAATGCCCACGGAGATGAACAGGCCCACGAGGAACACCACGATGCCTCGGGTGTTCGCATCGGTGACTTCGTAGCCCTCGCGAACCGACGCTTCGTCAAGATGCGCCTTCGGGTCCAGCTGGTCGTCGTGCGGATCATGCATGGGCATAATCGTGCTCCAGAATCTCCGCCAGATGCGGATCGTTGGTGGCAATCAGCGGCCGCTTCTTCAGTTCCGTGAAGTAGTACACCAGCCACAGGCTGATCAGCGCCCCCGGGACCGCGATGTACTCCAGAATTCCCCAGCTGAAATGCAGGTTGCGCGCCGCGTCCTTAAAGTTCGGCTCGATCAGCCAGAACTGATCCCAGATGCGCGCGAAGATCATGATGCAGCACACCAGCGCGAGCCGGCTCTTGATGCGCTTCAGATCGCGCGAGAGCAGCAGGCTGAACGGAATCACCCAGTGGAAGATCACATCGAGCGTGGCGATCACGCCCCAGTTACCGCGAATGCGATCCAGGTACCACGGAATCTCTTCCGGCGAGTTGCCCGACCAGATGATCAGGAACGAGGCGAACGCCAGATAGATATTCAGCATTACGAAAGCGAAGCACAGTTTGCCGAGGTCGTGCTGCTCGATCACGCGGAAGGTGCTTT
This sequence comes from uncultured Acidobacteriaceae bacterium, assembly GCA_963788905.1. Classification (GTDB taxonomy): domain Bacteria; phylum Acidobacteriota; class Terriglobia; order Terriglobales; family Acidobacteriaceae; genus Palsa-343. The sequence goes on along the minus strand of CAWBIO010000002.1, from coordinate 943,551 downwards.
TGATCGGCTCGGCCTTCGACAGGGCAATCAGCGTCAGAATCGACAGCGCCAGCACGCCATACGCCTGCCCGACCAGGTACTGGAACCCGTAGACCGTCGAGTACCACGTCGGGTCCAGCGACATCACCCAGTAAATCGCCAGCACAAACAGCAGCGCCGCGTACAGCACCACGCCAAATCCGCTCAGGTTCTCAAACCTCACACGCCATCGCGCCACGTTTGGCTCCGGATCGGCGTCGCGTTTCGTCGACCAGTAATTCAACAGCGTCACATAAAGCGCGAAAATCGCGAAGCACACCAGCGAAACCACGTAGAACGCGGTGATGTTCAGCATGGGCCGCTTCCAGTGGATGGCGTGCGCCTGATCGTTGGTGATCAACCCCTGGCGCAGCGCCGGCGCCCAGTCCGCATACTTTGCCCAGATGTAGAGCTTCCCGAACGATGCGCCCAGAATCGCAATCGGCAGCCATAGCAGCACCACCAGAGGCCAGGTCCGCGTCATCGCTTCCAGCGGCCTGCGAATGATGAGCCCCCACTTACCGCCCGACAGATACTGGGTCATCAGCAGGCACATTCCGCCGAAGCAAAAGCCGAAGCAGATCATGAAGCCGTGGAGCCAGCCGCGCAGCACATGCTCCCAGCCCAAACCATCCTGGCGTTGCCCCAGCATAGCGAGGATCACCGCGAGGATCGCAAACACGAGGCCCACCCTCAGCGCCCGCCTGCGCCACAAATCCACGAAGGGCGGCGCTCCCAGCGTGCTCGTCAGTCCTTTGCTGAAGCTGTCGTTGCCCATTATGGCTGCGCTCCTGAAGGCCTCGCCGGCGGTTGTGTCGTTGCCCCTGTCGTTGACTTCGTCCTGGGAACCGTTGCCGAAGGCGCATTTCCGGCCTGCGCCGGCCCTCCCGCGATCACCCCGGTCTGCGGCCTCGCCGTCACCGCTGTCGACGGCATCGGCCACGGCCCCGCGTAACTCGCAGGCTCGCCCAGCCGCGAAGTAATGTCGTTCAGGTTCTCCACCTGCGCCCCGGCGGGCACATCGGTGGTCTTTGCGTTCTGGCTCAGCTGCAGCGCGCGAATGTACGCCGCAATCGCCCAGCGATCCTCCGGCGTCACCTGCGCCTTGTAGTCCGGCATCGCGCCATAGCCGTTGGTCATGACGTAGAAGTAATGGCTCAGCGGCTCAGAGAGCCTCTTAGCGTCGTGGAAATTCCCCGCTGGCTTGTACCCACGCTGGACGATCATGCCGGCTCCGTTCCCAACGCGGGAGTGGCACGGCGTGCAGTAGACGTTGAAGCGTTCCTGCCCGCGCTCCAGCACCTGCATCGTCGCCGGGAACGGCATCATGTCGGCTTCCTTGCCATTGACCAGGCCGGTGTAGAAGTAGCCGCTCTCATACAGTTGACCGCGCGCCACGGTGTGCTCCACCTGCGGACGGACTGAGCGTCCGTCGGCAAAAATCGGAGTGCTGCGCTGCGGGAACATCCTCGGCTGGTTCTGCATATCCTGCCGGCAGCCCGCCGCCAGCAGCAACAACCCCATCGCGCCCGCTACGCAAATACGCGGCAACACCCGCAACCTGGCGGCGGTTCTGAGCTCTGAGCTCTGTGCTCTGTGCTCTGTGGTGTTAATACTCCACCTCCACCACCGACAACGGCTTCTGCGCTTCCAGAAACGTACGGGTCTGGGCGGACTCGAACTTCGGGTCGGTCGACTCCAGGCACAAAAAGAATTTGTCCGTCGTCGCGCCGTTGCGGAAGTTTGGCGCGTTGAATACCGGGTGATACGGCTTGGGCAGCCCGCACAGCGCCAGCATGCCGAAGGCCGCCGACAACCCCGCCCACAAAATCGTCCACTCATACGCGGGAACGACGAAGGCCGGCCAGGAATAATAAGGACGCCCTGCGATGTTCAGCGGATACGCCCACAGCGAGATCCACGTCTCCAGCGAGAACATCACCGCCAGCCCCAGCAAGCCGCCGATCAGGCACACCAGCGAAACTTCGTCGCGATGGAACCCAATCGCCTCCGCCGCCTCCTCTACCGGATAAGGCGTGTAGCAGTCCATGCGCCGGTAGCCGGCCGCATGCGCCGCTTTCGCCGCGTGCACCAGTTCCGTCGGAGTCTCGAACTCCGCCATCAATCCGTACACTCCCTCAGGCAGCGGCATCAGTCACCCGCCTCCGGAATCGGTTCGCCGTGCGCTTCCTTCACCTTGGCCTGCGGCAGCATCAGCCGCAGCTCCGACATTGGGATCATGGGCAGGAAGCGGATAAACAGGAAGAACAGGAACGTGAACAGGCCCAGCGTTCCCAGGAAGGTCGCATAATCCCACTTAGTAGCTCGATAAGTGCCCCATGACGAAGGCAGATAGTCGCGCGTCAGGCTGGTTACCACGATCACGAAGCGCTCAAACCACATGCCCGTATTCACGATCAGCGACATCAGGAACATCAGCCCCACATTCGCCCGGAATTTCCGGATCCACATCAGCTGCGGCAGCGCGATGTTGCAGGTGATCAGCACCCAGTACGACCACCCCATGGGCCCGAACATCCGGTTCCACATCATGAAGTATTCCCAGTGGCTGGCCGAATACCAGCTCATGAATACTTCAGTGGAGTAGCCGTACGCCACAATCATCCCCGTCGCCAGCATCACCTTGCCCATGTTGTCGATGTGCCGGATCGTGATCAGATCCTCGAGGTGATAGAACGTCCGGATCGGAATCGCCAGCGTCAGCACCATGGCGAACCCGGAGTAAATCGCGCCCGCGACGAAGTAGGGCGGGAAGATGGTCGTGTGCCAGCCAGGCACCAGTGCCACTGAGAAATCGAGGCTGATGACCGAGTGCACCGAGAGCACCAGCGGCGTCGCTAAACCCGCCAGCAGCAGCGAGGCCGTTTCATACCGCACCCAGTGCCGCACCGATCCGCGCCAGCCCACCGCCAGCAGCCCGTAGCAGAACTGCGCAAACTTCGACTGCGCGCGATCCCGCAGTGTGCCCAGGTCGGGAATCATCCCGATGTACCAGAACACAACCGAAATCGTCGCGTACGTCGACACCGCAAAGACATCCCACAGCAACGGCGACCGGAACTGCGGCCAGTAATTCATCGAGCTCGGATACGGAAACAACCAGTACCCCAGCCACGGGCGCCCCACGTGAATCAGCGGGAACATGCCGGCGCAGACCACGGCGAAAATGGTCATGGCTTCCGCGAAGCGGTTGATCGAGTTGCGCCAGCCCTGCTTGAACAGCAGCAAAATTGCCGAGATCAGCGTGCCCGCGTGGCCGATGCCGATCCACCACACAAAATTGATGATGGCGAAGCCCCAGGCCACCGGGATCGTGATGGCCCAGATGCCCACGCCCTTCAGGAACAGCCACGTCAGCGCCGTCATGAGAATCCCGACGATCGAGCCGGCCAGCACGAAACCAAACCACCACCCCAGCGGCGTGTGGCTGGTCAGCACGATCCGGCTCACTTCCTCGGTCACCGACTTGAACGTGTGCCCAGGCGCAATTACCCGGTATTCTCCCGTGACCGGATCCACCATCGGATTGTTGACGGGTACGTCTTTCGTCGCCATCGTTTCCTGTTCGCCTTCGCCCTCAGAATCCTTGCTTTTACTGCTCAGCTAACTTGCTGACTCGCTAACCCTGCGGACTCCCTGCCAGTCAATTTTCTATCGCTATACGCCATACGCTGCTTTACGTCTCGTACTCTCCAAGATCCTTCGCCAGCTGCTCGTTAATGTTCAGCACGCCCGCCACATAAGTCGTCCGCGGCCGCGTGTTGATATCGGCTAACACGCCATAAGTCCGTTCGTTGGTCTTGATCTTCGCTACCCGGCTGGCCTTATCGTTGATGTTGCCGAAGATAATCGCGTCGGTCGGGCACGCCTGCTGGCACGCCGTTCGGATTTCCCCATCGCGAATCGGCCGATTCTCCTTGTCCGCCGTGATCTTTACCGCCTCAATGCGCTGCACGCAATAGCTGCACTTCTCCATCACGCCGCGGCTGCGAACGCTGACATCGGGATTCTTCATCAGCGCCAGAGTTGGGTCATCCCAGTCGTACACATCGGAGTAGAGCAGGAAGTTAAATCGCCGCACCTTATAAGGACAGTTATTCGAGCAATAGCGCGTGCCTACGCAGCGGTTGTAGATCATCATGTTCAGCCCTTCGGGCGTGTGGACCGTCGCGCCCACTGGGCAAACCTGCTCGCACGGAGCGTTCTCGCACTGATGGCAGGTCATGGGCTGGAAGTGCGCCCTGGGCGCCGCCAGATCGCCTTCGAAATACGTATCGATGCGGATCCACTGCATCGTGCGGCCGATCTTCGCCTGCTGCCGACCCACCACCGGAATATTGTTCTCCGCATAACAGGCCGCCACGCATGCGTTGCAGCCCACGCACGAGTTGAGATCGATCGACATTCCCCACGCGTTCTTGTCATACCGGTACGCCGGGAACATGCTCTCGTCCGGCTCCGGCGTCGAACGCCCCTCGCCCTCGTGCGCGAATTCCGGATTGCTCCTGTACTCCTCCAGCGTCGCGTAGCGGATAATTCCGCGATCCAGCGACTCGTTGCCCTCGATCGAATGCGTGCCCGACCCATCGCCGCCTGCCGACACCGCGCGCTGATCGATGTGGTGGCTCTTGGTCACACAGATGTCGTAAATCTCACCGGTCTTTTTGAGGCTCGCGCCCTTAAGCGCCCAGGGCGAGCTCGACTGCTGCAGCTGATACGCGTTGTACCCCACCCCGCCGGCCACCCTTCCACTCCTGCGGCCCTGCCCCAGCGTCACCACCACGACGTCGTCGGTCTGGCCGGGAACCGCCAGCGCACCGCCGACGATCTTCTTCCCACCGGCGTCGATCTCGATTGCATCGTTCTCGGCGATGCCATGCTTCTCCATCGTCGCGAAGCTCATCTGGACCGCGTTGTCCCACGAAAGGTTCGTCACCGGCCGCGGAATCTCCTGCATCCAGCCCACGTTCGCATAGCGTCCGTCGTACACGTTGGCGTCTGGCCGGAACGCAACTTCGACCCCGCTCACGCTTTGGAGCACCGCGCCCGTCCCCGTGCCGCCACCTTTCGGCGCGACTGTTTTCGGCGTGAAGGCCGTGCCTTCGATCCACCCATCGTGCAGCGCCTTGCGCCAGTTGAACTCGGCATCGCCCTTAGCCAGCGGCCCGCCGTTGCCCATCCACGTCGCGCGCACCGCGTCGTACGCCGACACATCCGGGTTATCCAGCATCGACTGGATGATCTCGTGCGCGTTGTGGCCGCCGTACAGCGGATCGATCATCGGCTGCACAATGGTCACGGTCCCGTCGTAGGCTCGGGCGTCGGACCACATCTCGAGATAGTGCGAGTTGTTGATGTGCCAGTGCGCCTGCTCGCCGGTTTCATCGATATGCGAGCCCAGATGCACAATCGTTCCCACCTTATTCAGCGCGGTCTCAAAATCCAGATCCGCCGGCGTCGCGTAGATCGGGTTAGCATTCAGGATCACCAGCCAATCCACCTTGCCGGCATTCATGTCCGCCACCAGCGACTTCAGGTCATCACCCTGGATCGACGGCATTGGGTTCACGGTGTCGGTGTAAATCACCGTCTTGCCCACATTGCCCAGCGCCTGGTTGATGGCGAACGCCGCCAGATGAACTTCCGGTGGCGCAAACTCCCCAGGAATCACCACACACTTGCCGCCGTTGGCCTTCAAATCCGCGGCCACGCCCTGTAAATACTTCGTCTCGTGATCGGTCCAGCTGCCGCTCTGCGCTCCACCCGCACCCACAGCCGCTGCCAGCGCCTCGGCAAACCCCGCCATCTGGCTCGGCTTCACTGCCAACCTGTGCTCGGCCTTGAACCCGGTCGTCGTCGTGACTGTCTCGACGACGTACAGCCGGTTCATCTCCTGGGTGCCGTCGAGCTTGCGCTTCTGCGCGTAATCGCGCGCCAACTTATGGAAGCCCGGGAACTGCGCGCCGCCCAGAAAATCCGCGTCGAGCGACACAATTACATCCGCCTGATCGAGGTGGTACTGCGCATCCACGTAGCTGCCGAAGGCCTGCTGCGCCGCTGCGTAGTGGTTATCGCGGTTCACCGGGTCGTACTGCACAAACTTTGCCTGCGGATAATTCTTCTGCGCCTGCTGCCACTGGCTGGCGAGCGTTGGCGAAGTCACCGTCGTGCTCAGGAAGTACAGCCCTTGTCCGCCTTGCGTCTTCTTATCCGCCAGCATTCCGCGATAGGCCGCCAGGAATGACGCCCAGGGCCGCGTGTCGCCGCGATAGAGTACGTGCTGCGAGCGGTCGGGGTCGTACATGTCCAGCAGCGTCGCCTGCGTCAGCGGATCCGACGCACCCCGGTTGTACGCGTGCTCCGGATTCCCATCTACCTTGATGGGCCGATAAGCATCGCTCTTGACCAGCACCGGCACCGCACCCGGCGCGAACGGAAACGCCGTAGCAAAGTACACCGGCTTGCCCAGCACCAGATCCTCGGGCGCCGTCACATACGGATAAATGGGCTCATCCGGCTGCTTGGTGCAGCCCGCAAGGCCGGCCATCGTTAACGACGCGCCCATCACCTTTAGAAACGCCCGGCGCGATACCGGGTCGATCCACTCCGTGGCCTGCGACGGAAATTCCTTCGCGACCAGTTCGCCAAACTCCGGCGTCTCGGCCAGCTCGTCAATCGATCGCCAGAACTTTTTCCCCTTCTGCCCCGCCACCTTCGCCCTGACGTCAGCAAGCGTCGGTTTCTTCGCCTCGATCTGTACGAGATCTTCCGAACGCTGAACACCGACCACTGAACGCTCTTCTGTACCCTGCACGCTGTACCCACGCTGGTTCTTGTTCATCGGTGACAAACCTCGCAGCTGGTCAGCTCTCGCGGATTGCGGATGTCATAGTGCTGAAGCAGAAACTGCCCGAGCGCCTGCTGGCTGGTGAACTTCGTATATTGCATTCCCGCGGGCAGCGTCATCGGCATCGTGTTCTCGCTCCCGATTCCCGTTCCCGCCGTCTGCGCGTGCAGCCCATTCAGCGGAGCGCTGACCGCCGCCATCTGCATCTCGCCGCCAGGCGCCGTTTCAGTGCACGTCACGCCGCCCGCGGTTGGCGTTCCCGTGGTTACATCCACCGCCGCACACCACACCGGATGCAGATCCGACGCGCCCTGCCACGCCATGTTGTAAATCTCGCTGGTGGGCCGCAGGTTTTTCTCCGGATTGCGATGGCAGTTCAGGCACCACTCCATCTGCAGCGAATTTTCCATGTACATGATGGGCATCCTGTCCACCCGCCCATGGCAGGACGAGCACCCAATCCCCTTGTTCACGTGAATTTCATGATTGAAGAAGACGTAGTCCGGCAAGTCGTGCACCCGCATCCACGCCAGCGACTCGCCGGTCGCCCAGCTCTGCCGCACCGGCTCCAGCAATTGCGCATCGGTCCAGATCTGCGCGTGGCAGTTCATGCACGTCCGGGTGGGCGGTATCCCCGCGTAGCTCGATTTCTCCACGGTTGTGTGGCAGTACTGGCACTGCAACCCCAGCCCTTCCACATGATGCTTGTGGCTGAACGGCACCGGCTGGTCGGCCCGCTGCCCCTGCCGCGTCACCCACGGTGAACGCTGCAGCTCGTCCAGCGTCAGCCCTAGTGCGATCACGATCAGCCCCGTCAGAATCAGGCTCATCCGGGCCAGAGCGTTCGAGCTGCGGTCAAAGATCTGCGCCATGAATCTTCCTGCGTCTCCGGAATCAGCGGCTGCAAACGGTGAGGGACTTGAGGATTAACCGGAGACTGCAGTCATGTCGCCGCGAAAGCCAGCAAGGCGGCGGATTTCCCTGCAACAGCACTCCCCGAAACGGTCACACTGCTTCTCAGCGCCTGGAGCGTTCTTTTGCGAAGCGTTCCCTGCCCTGAGCGAGTCCTGAATGTGTTGTGGATCACTTCCGACTGTGACTTGCATCACAATTCCGTGTAAAGAAAAACTATAAGGGCACACCGCCGCGCTCTGCAAGCCGCGCACCCGATCCCGCAAAAAAATTTCTCTCTCCGGCATTCATCTGCGCGCAACCCGCAAGCGCCAAACTCCGCCATCCCATCGGCGCGATGGACGCCCACCTAAGGAATCCCAGCGCACAAATCCTCCGCCCCAGACCCCATTCTGTAACTGCGTCTGTGCCATTTTCGCTGTCGATGTCCGGTGCCCTGTTTTCTGTTCCCTGCACCCTGTACCCTGTTCCTCATGGTCGACGGCCGCCGCTCAGTGCGCTACGATTCCACTCTTGCCTGCCGCCAGCTGGCCGAAGCCGATCCGAAGCTCGGCCTCCTGATTACCCGAGTGCCCTTCGCGCTCAAACTCAAGAGCCAGCACTCGCCCTTTGAGGCGCTGCTCGAGTCCATCATTTATCAGCAGCTCCACGGGAAGGCCGCCGCAGCGATTCTCAGGCGATTGCTGACGGCATTCGGCGAGCTTCACCCCTCCCCCGAACACCTGCTTCAGGCCCCTGATGACGTGCTCCGCGCATGCGGCCTGTCGGCTTCGAAGACCAAAGCCCTTCACGACCTCGCCGCAAAGACCCTCGACGGCACGGTTCCCACCCTCACGCAAATCCGCCGCCTGCCTGACGAGGAAATCATCGCCCGCCTCACCGAGGTCCGCGGCATCGGCGTCTGGACGGTGCAGATGCTGCTCATCTTCCGGCTCGGCCGGCCTGACGTTCTCCCCGTCACCGACTATGGCGTCCGCAAAGGCTTCGCGCTGACGTTTCTCCGCCTGCCCAAATCGAAGCCCTTCGACGCCTCCATGCTGGCCACCGCTGAGCAGATTGAGCGCCGCGCGGAACGGTGGCGCCCCTGGCGCTCGGTCGCCAGCTGGTACCTGTGGCGCGCCTGCGATCTCGCCGGCAAAGCCATCATCTCCCCGATTGAACCCTGCCCAGATAAAAGAGGGGACCGGCCTTGTGGCCAGTCCCCAGTCCCCTCAAGCTTGCGTTCTGTTGCGGATTAGTTCGTGTTCAGCGCCACGCGAGCCGGCCTCGCGACCGGGCGCTCACGCTGCGCACCTCTTGCTACCAGCCCGCGCGTGCCGCCGCTCCCCGCACCGTCCTCCACTTTGAAACGCGACACCAGCGACTCCAGTTCAACCGCCAGCTGGCTCAACGACTCGCTCGAGGTCGCCGATTTCTGTGCTCCGGCCGCAAAGTCGTTCGAGATCCGCGCAATCTCGTTGATGTTCCGGTTTACCTCGTCGGTCGTGCTCGCCTGCTCGGTCGCCGCCGTGGCAATCTGTGCCACCATCTGTGCGGCCTGCTCGGTCCCGTCGATGATCCCCTGCAGCTTCTCCCCCGATTCCTCAGCGGCCTTCACTCCCTGTTGGACCTCGGCGGTTCCCCGCACCATCGCGTCCACCGCGCCCTTCGTCTCCTGCTGGATCGAGCCAATCATCGAGGCGATCTCCTGGGTCGCCCTGGTGGTCCGCTCCGCAAGATTGCGCACCTCGCCGGCCACCACCGCAAATCCGCGCCCCTGCTCGCCGGCACGAGCCGCCTCGATCGCGGCGTTCAGCGCCAGCAGATTCGTCTGCTCGGCAATCTCCTTGATCACCCCGACAATTTGCCCGATCTGGTCCGACCGGCTCCCCAGTTCCGCCACCTGCTTCGCCGCCTGGTCCACCGAAGCCATCACCCGCCGCATCATCTCGATGGTGCGGCCCATCACCTCGCCGCCGGCCCGCGCATTCTCCGCTCCGGCATGGGCGCGTTCCGCAGCTGAATTCGAGTTCTGCGACACCTCCTGCACGGTCACCGACATTTCCTGCATCGCAGTGGCCACCTGGGTTGTCTGCGCCTGCTGCGCCTCGGCTCCGCGCGCCATCTCCACCGACGAGGCCGAAATCCCCTCGCACGATTCCGCCAGCCGGCGCGTGTTCTGTTGCACCTGCCCGATCACCCCCTGCAGCTTCTCGAGGAAAGTATTGAACCAGTGGCTCAGCTCCCCAATCTCATCCTGCGCGGTAATCGGAATCCGCTGCGTCAGGTCCCCCTCCCCTTCGGCAACGTCCTTCAGCCTCGCGGTCACGTCCAGCAGCGGTCCGGAGACCCGCCGCTCCACCATCACCGTCAGCACCCCGGCACAGCCGGCCATCATCAGAAAGAGCACCAGCCCGAAAACCCGCTGCCGGTTGGTCCACACCGTGACGCTGTCCAGCTGCGCCTTGAAATCCTGCGAAAGCACTCCCCGCAGCTCGCCGAGCGAGGCCTCCATCCCCTTGTTTTCCTTAGCCAGACCCGAGACCTGACTCATCACATCCGCCGCAACATTCGTTCCACCGGATGCCATCGCCGTGTATACCGTCTTTGAGCGCGCGGCCAGATCGGTGAACGTCGTCAGCAGATCGGCCACCTGCTTCTGCTGCGCCGGATCAAAAGCAACCTGCGCCTCGATCGACTCCAGTGACCCGCTTACCGCTTTGGCCGAGTCATCGGCCCTGGCCAGCGCACTGGCATCCTGGGTCAGCACGGCGTCGGAATAGCTCTTCTCCAGTTTCTGAAACGACGCGCTCGCCTCCTGGCTGGAAAGGGTTGCCGGGAACAGCGATCCCGAAGCCAGCATCATCGACTTCTGCGTGCGCATCCCCGTCCACTGCACCAGCAGCAGGAGAGCAATATAGCCTGCCCCGATCACCCCGATCGCCATCCGGATTCTGGTCTTGATTCGTGTGGTTTTCATCGTTCCTCAACTCGCGTTTCCGGATTTCTGCCGGATAACGCGGGCCAGGACTCCAACCGGGAGTCCCTGGCCCGCGTCTGGTGTTACTTCACTTCGAGGACTTTCGTGCCCGGTGCACTGGCCTCGGCGCTCACGTAACCGACGGCACCTTTGGTCTTCGCCACGTAAGCCGCCACCTCCGCATCCGAGGTCAGCTCCCTGGGCATCGACCCCTTACCGGAGAACACGAGGCTGCGATAGTAGGTCTGCAGCGCCGCGTCGCTCTTGCCCAGCACCTTCAGGAAGGCCTCGTGCGCCGCGCCGTCCTTCTCCAGCACCGGATCCACGTGCGACCCGCCGAGGGAGTCCTTGTTTTCCAGAAATACGTCCTTTAGATCGTCGGTCGAGACCGTGCTCGCCGCGACGCTCGGGTTGGCGATTACTTTCATATCGGCCGCGCGCAGGCTGAGCGGAACAACCAGCATCGCGGAGGCGGCCACCAGAAGCCATTGTGTGTATTTCATACGCGTCTCCTTTGTCTTTCCTCTCAGAAATACATCCCGGTGCGAATCACGACACCATTGGTCGTGGGCTGCACTCCCAGTGGGTTGACCATGGGATAGTAACCGGCCGGGTAGTAGAAGCCGCCGTAGCCATCCATGAAATGACCCTCAACCTTGGCATACCAGAACTTCGTCAGGTCAAAGCGCGCACTAACCACCTTGTCGTAGAGGTGACGGCTCGGATCGCTCACGCTGGCCGCAAAGAACTGCCCCGGCGCATCGATGTTCCCGTTGATAGTGTAGTGAGAGTAGTAGCTGCCCACGGCCAGCCGCCGCGTGATCTGGTAGCTCCCCGCCACATACCAGGGCCGAATATCGGTCCAGATCCAGAATGCGCCGCTGAAAATCTCCTGGTTCCTGTAATAGCGCCGATATTCGCTGTCTAACCGCAGGTTGCCTTTGCTGTAGGTCCCGTAATACTGGTTGATGAAATCCTTGTTGGACCACTCCTTGTACGGGGTGAGAATGTTGGGGCCGCCCAGGGCCACCGAAGGATTCAAAGTGCCCGACCCGGTGATCATCTCGTCGATATGGGACATGCCGGCCATCAGCCCTCTCACCGGCGTGTTCCAGCGCAGATCCTCTCCCACCACCGGACCGCCGTAACTCTGCATGTTGATGCCGTGCATCTGCAGGCTGTACGGATAGCCCCCGTAGATGCTGTCCCGCCGGTCTCCGCCGTACACCGTGTACTCGAAGGATCCCACCTTCTTCTCCGGCTTGATGGTCCCGTAGAGATCGCCGCCAATATGCGACAGCGTGGCGTCGCGCATGTCGATCGGATACACGCCCTGTGGCAGCAGCGCGAAGGTGTGCAGCGAGTCCATGTCCTGGGTGTCGTTGTAGAGGCCCATCGCCGTCTTCACCTTGCCGCCCCTGAATCCCAGCCACGAGTGGTATCTGTAGTCAGCCGAGGCCCAGTCCAGCTCCGGATGCCATTTGCCCAGCTGTCCCGCGTTGTGTTCGTAGATCTGCGCGCCCACCCGGAACTTGTCGAACAGGGAAGACGTGGCGTTGGCGCCGAAATCCGTGAACTCCCCGCTGCCCCCGTTGGCCGTGTTCATGGTCAGCCAGTTGTTCTGGTCCGTCTTGATATAACCCTGTGTGCCGAACCCGTGTACCTGGACGTTGCGGTCAAAGACCCTGAATTCCTGCGCTTGCGCCGCCAAACCGCCGGCGCACAACAAAGCTGCGATTACCAGATGCGTCCTGAACCCTTTCATGAAAACTCCTTGATGAAATCGCTTGTCGAGTTGTCCGGGCCCATCGCGGAGTTCCCCGCCGCCGTTCCCGACAGCCTTCTGCCCACACTGGCTACTTCGGCAAAGTGGGAGCACCCTTTAGCGCCTTGGCGCTGCCCCGACTCGAAAGCTTCCCCGTGCACTCCGGCTTCCCTTCGTTCTGCCTCAAACACCAGGCCGGCCAAACCCCTGCACCGCTCTACCCATCTTCGCGGCGGGAAAATCTGAGCCCTTTAATCCACGCATCCCCCGATCCCGTTTTCTCGCTCCGCTCTGCCTGAGGTGCTCCCGCTGCCACATCAGGAATGAACCACATACGGAACCCGGGGAACGGGTTGGGGATGGGCCCTTGGTCCCCGCACCGGGCTCCAGGCTCTAGCCACAGGCCACCGGCCACAGCCTCGGCGCCGGTACCCCGTGTCGTGTTCCTGTAACCTGTACCCTGTAACCTGTCCTCGGACCCTCGCTATGCCTTCGAAAAAAGAGCTTCTGACTCATCCGATCCGGCACATCGACATCAAGCAGCACAATGTCATCGCGCTGGTCGATGCCATGCAATTCATGGCTTACAGCTCCCGCGATCTTGCCCGGGCGGCTTCGATCTACGAGCGCATGCTGCGCGACCAGGATTGCGGCGTGATCCTGTGCCTGGCAGGCTCGCTCATCTCGGCCGGCCTGAAACAGATTTTCGTCGATCTGATCCGCAACAATATGGTGGACGCGGTGGTCTCGACCGGCGCCAACATCGTCGATCAGGATTTCTTCGAGGCACTGGGCTTCAAACACTACATCGCCGATGACGTGTACAAATCCGGTACACAGGACGCTGAGTTGCGCGAACTGATGATCGACCGCATCTACGACACGCTGATCGACGAGGAAGAGCTCCGGGCCTGCGACGAGACCACGGAAAAGGTAGCCGACTCGCTTCCGCCGCGTCCCCACAGCTCGCGGGAATTCATTCGCGCCATGGGCGCCTGGCTGGAGCAGAACGGCAAGACTCCGGAGAAGGGCGGCACGGATTCGATCGTGCTCTCGGCGTATCAGAAAGACGTTCCTATCTTCTGTCCGGCGTTCAGCGACTGCTCGGCGGGATTCGGTCTGGTCGCTCACCAGCACAAGCGCCAGGACAAGCTAAAAGTTTCCATCGATTCGGCGAAGGATTTCTATGAGCTGACCCAGCTCAAGATCGCCAATCCGACGACCGGTTTGCTGATGATCGGCGGCGGAGTGCCGAAGAATTTCGCGCAGGATATCGTTGTGGCCGCCGACATCCTTGGCCACGAAGCACCGATGCACAAATACGCGATCCAGATCACGGTGGCTGATGTGCGCGATGGCGCGCTGAGCTCGAGCACGCTGAAGGAGGCGAGTTCGTGGGGAAAAGTCGATACCACGTTCGAGCAGATGGTGTACAGCGAAGCCACTTTGGCCCTGCCATTGATCGCGGGTTACGCCTGGCACAAGAAGGCTGGGGCGAGCCGGCGCGAACGGCGCTGGAGCCGGATCCTTGATCCGGTCGCAGTTTAGCCGCAGTCTGGTGGCGAACTGTTACAAATTCAGTGCAATAATTGCGGCCAATTCCGAAGTAACACCAAAGTGGGATTGTTGCGCTGATTCGCTGTGGATTTTGCTGTCGGAACTCTCGCACCTTCACCTATACTTGAGCCCGAACCCCTGCCTTTAAAAGGGATCCGCACTTCCGACTCCACGGAATCGAGTTGTGACCCGATTCAATCACACCCGGACTGTCACGCGAGCCTTTGTCATTGCGCTGGCCTTTTCGCTGGCTGGCGCAATCGTTCTCGCACGCTACGGCAGCCCGCCGGCGCAGAGTCACCCGTGGATTTTCTGGTTCGCCGCGCTGTGGACGCTCGCTCAGGCGCTTCTCGTGACCATCGCGCTGTCGAGTTTCCGCGCCGCGCTGCGCGAGCGCCAGGGAGAGCGCCAGCTGCAGCGGGTTGCGCGGCTGCATCGCAGCATCCTCGATTCGGCTGGGCCGATGATGATCGCGTGCGATCTGACCGGGCAACTGAATCTGTTCAATCCTGCTGCTGAGCGCATGCTCGGCTATCGCACGCACGAGGCGCTGGGCAAGCTGACCGCCTTTGACCTGTTCCCGGAGAGTGAAATGGCGCGCGTCGGCGAACAGCTGGCCGCATCGCTGCCGGCATTTCGCGGCCATACCGACATTCCACCGAACACGGCGCAGGCGTTGCTGCCTTACGTGCGCTACGTTGCCACGTTCCCGGCGAGCCGCGTGCGCGGGTTCGAGATGCGCTACAAGCGCAGAGACGGCAGCACTTTTCCGGCCATGGTTTATCTCTCCGCGGTGCGCTCGTCGGCGGGAACCGTGGAAGGCCTCGTTTCGATCGCCGTCGATCTGAGCGCAACCCGCCGCGCGGAGCATGCACTGCGCGAGAGCGAAGAGCGCTATCGGGATTTGTTCGACAACTCGGCAGAGATGATTGCCACTCTGAGCCCGCGCGGCCGCTATTTATATGTGAACCCGTCGTGGCAGGCGCTGTTCGGGATGGATTCGTCACAGTTCGAGTCACTGATTGGGTTTGAATCGCCGTTTCCGCCGGAAGTGCAGGCTGAAGCCGCCGCACTGTTTCACAAGGCGCTGCACGGGGTGCGCGTAGAGAATCACCCGCTGCGCCTGCAGAATTCCTCCGGAGAGAATGTCGAAGTTCAGGCGAGCCTGAGCTGCCGCCGCGAAGAAGCGGGGCCGGTTTCAGTACGCTGCATCTTCCGCGATGTGACGCAACAGAATCGCCGCGAGCGCCGCCTGCGCATCCAGCTCGTCGTGAGCCAGATCATCGGCGAAACGACGTCGATGGATGAAGGGCTGACGAAGGTGCTTGAAGCGCTGTGCCAGACATTCTCGTGTGAGTTTGCGGCGCTGTGGACGGTGGACGATTCCCAGCATTCGATCCGGCCACGCATCACGTGGCATGCGAAGGGCCGGTCGAGCGAGGATTTCCACCTTGAGACGCAGGCGATGGTCCTGTCGCGCGGGCAGGGTTTGCCGGGAATGGTGTGGTCGCTGGGCAAGCCATGCTGGATTGCGGATCTGCGCCAGCATCCCGCGTTTCTTCGCCGCACGGCTGCGCGGCTGAATGGCTATGTGTCGGGCTGGGCGGTGCCCGTGCGGGTCGGCAATCAGGTGATCGCGGTGGTGGAGTGCTTCTCCCGGCAGGTGATGCGCGAGGATCCCGATCTGCTGGCCACGGTGGAAACCGTGTGCGGGTCGGTGGGGCAGTTCATGGCGCGGGCCGGGCAGGAAGCGCGGGTTCGGCAGCTGGACCGGCAGAAGGCGGTGATTCTGAATTCGGTCGCCGACGGCATCATCGGCGTGGATTCGGCAAACCGGATCGCGTTTGCGAATCCTGCGGCAGCGCGGATGCTGGAGTTCCCGGAGTCGGAGCTAATCGGGTGCAGAGTGCACGATCTGCTGCATCCGCCTGCAGCGGCGTGCGACTCGACCTGCCTGACGCGGCGGGCGTTTCTTGCGGCCGAGGGCGCCTCGGGGCAGGACGTCTACTTCCGCGGCAACGGCAAGAACTTCCCCGTGGAATTCTCGCTCATGCCGATGGTCGAGGAGGGCGAGTCGGTGGGCAGCGTGCTGAGTTTCCGCGACATCAGCCAGCGCTACGCGCTCGACCACATGAAGGATGAGTTCATCTCGACGGTGAGCCACGAGCTGCGCACGCCGCTGACGTCGATCCGCGGCGCGCTTGGGTTGCTTTCCGCGGGGCTGTTGGGCGAGGTGAGCGAGAAAGCCACCAGCCTGCTACGCATTGCCGTGGCTAACAGCGACCGGCTGGTGCGGCTCATCAACGACATTCTGGATCTCGAGCGCATGACCTCCGGGCGCGCGCCGCTGGCCTTCCGGCGCATTTCTCTCGATGACCTGATCCGCCAGGCCATGGAGACCATGCAGCCGGTGGCGGACGCGGAGCAGGTGCATCTGGCCTCGGAGCCGGCGTCAGTCTTTGTTGAGGCCGATACAGACCGCCTGCTGCAGGTGATGACCAACCTGCTGAGCAATGCCATCAAATTCTCGCCGCCGCATTCCACGGTGCGGGTCATCACGGTTCGCGCGTCGGACGGCGTGACGGTGAGCGTGATCGACGAAGGCCGCGGCGTCCCGGCCGATAAGCTGGAAACCATCTTCGATCGCTTCCAGCAGGTTGACGCTTCAGATTCCCGTCAGAAGGGTGGCACCGGTCTGGGCCTCGCCATCTGCCGTACCATCGTTCATCAGCACGGCGGGCGCATCTGGGCTGAGCAGAACGGAGCGCGGGGCGCCATCTTTCATTTCTTCCTGCCGGAGCGCGCATCCATCTCCGCGCTGGCTGCGGAAGCCACACAGAACCAGTTCGAACAGAAGTTGGGATAAGAATGTCACGCCGCGTGCTCATCATCGACGACGAAGAGGATATCCGGGAGGTAGCCGCACTGAGCCTCGAAACAGTGGCGGGCTGGGACGTGCTGGTGGCCGGGTCGGGCGCGGCGGGAATTGCCAAGGCTCGCGAGAATCGTCCCGACGCCATCCTGCTGGACGTGATGATGCCGGGAATGGATGGGCCGACCACATTCCGCGAGCTGCGCTCGCTGCCAGAGACTGCCGACATTCCGGTGATCCTGCTGACCGCCAAGGTGCAGGCCGCGGATCAAAAGCGCTTTTCCGACCTGGGCGTCGTCAAGGTGATGTTCAAGCCATTTGATCCGCTCGTACTGGCGCAGGAGATCGCGGCCACTCTTGGCTGGCAGGAGATATGACTTTCGCAAATATGTCCGCGACCGAAGAAGCCGCCGCGAAGATCGCTGCGCGCCTTACAGAACTGTGGCGGACCAGCAAGCCGCAAATCCTGGAGCGGGTGGCGGTTCTTCACTCCGCATGCCAGAGTCTGGCCGAAAACCCTGCAAACGCAGATGCGCGCGGCAATGGCCTCGAGGCGGCGCATAAGCTCTCCGGTGTTCTGGGAGTTTTTGGAATGCCGCAGGGGAGCGAAATCGCTTCCTCGATTGAGTTCCTGCTCAAGTCGGACGAGCTGCTGACGGCTGACGATCTGCCCACGCTGCGCGGCTGGGTCGCCGAGCTGGACGCGGTGATTGCGGCGAAAGTCTGATAGCTGGATCGGTCTCTTTATCAGGGCGCGGCTCAACGGCCATTTCACCCAGGCAACAAAACTCATTGCCAGACCAAATGCACTGGACCGAGCGGTCCGTAGTAATGCTCGGCGATCACTCTAAGCAAATTACCTGGGCGTTTCTAACAACCCGCACATCGCTAAATTGACAGCTCCTATACCGCGTGGCAGGATCATGGGACCATCGGGTTGTCGTTCTTAGACTTCGACTTTCACTCATGCAGGTCCTATGCCCCTTTTCAAGAAATTCGTGTCCCCGCCCGCCGTGCGAAGGAAGGAATCGGAATGCTTGCCGCAGAAAACCGGAAGGAAGGCTGGACAGGCCATTGGGCCTGGAGTCCGGGATTCCCGCCTGCGGTAACCATCCCCGGGGACGAAAGGCATTCCCAAATGTCGATTGCGGGTCACCAAGGTTGTGTTACCTAAAACGGAGCGGTTCCAAGGTTGCACTGACCTGGCGGTGAGGACCGAACATTCTCTTAGTGTTTTGGCTCCTGTCACGCTTTTGGAACCCATGCCTCGGCCGGAAATTCATTGTGGGGTTCCACTCTCAAGCCCCACGAAAGAGTACTCCAAAGAGGCATTGACCCAGGCTATTTTCCCCTTTACCTTGGACACCACGATTTAGGGATTCTGCCCTTCGGGTGTGTCCGCAAGTATTCAAGCCTCCCGGCTCCCTTCAGTTGGCCGTTCGAAAAACTTGATTTTTTTTGAAATTGTGTTGGTGGCGGTCCATTTAACCGTCCCCTGCGTTTACCCAATCTAATACCGGACTTCGTGCAAAGAGGATCCCCGGCAGAGGTCCTGCGCACGAGTCAAATTCAGCGAGGTTCAGTCTATGTCGCCTGTGGTTGCTTACCGCCGTTTGTTCTCCTCCCGCGTCGTCTCTTTCCTTTTCGCCAACCTCGTCTGGCTTGCGCCTCTGCTCCTGGCACCTGCGACGAAGGCCGCCGCAGCGACAGACACCTTCTATGTGCAGGTAAGCAGCGACGATTTCAGCGGCAGCTTCTCGAACCTCAATGGGACAGCGGCCAATTGTCCGGCGAACGACGCGGGTGACAGCTTTAGCTGCTCGCTGCGTGATGCGATCACCGCAGCCAACGCCGATTCGAACCCGATGATCGTCGATATGACGGCGGTGAGCGGGACTATTACCCTGGCTGATCCCCTGCCCACCATCTTCCCGAACACCGCGAACGCCATCACCTTTGCCGGCCCCGGGGTCAATACGCTCACAGTTTCCGGCGCGAACGCTTACCAGGTATTCCTGATTCTCAAAGGTGCCGCGGCGTTTCACGACTTTACCATCGCGAACGGCAATGTTATCGCGGTCCCCAACGGCGGGACCGCCGGGGCCAACAATGGATGCGGCTGCGATCCGGGTCTGGGCGGCGGCATCTACGCGTACACAAGTGTCTATCTGGCGCTGAACAACATGGTCCTCTTCAATAACTATGCGGCGAACGATGGCGGGGCCGTCGTTGCTACGGGCCCCACCACAATCACCGACACGACCTTCTCCAACAATTCAGTCGGTGCATCCTCTCTCGCCGGAGCCATCTACGCAATCGGCTCCCCGATGAACGTCAGCAACAGCACCTTCTACAACAACACAGCCTATATAGGCAGCGCCATTTACGTCAGCGACTTTTTTGGCGGTATGATCACGAACATCAGCGACTCCACCTTCGTCGGTAACAACACCCCGAACAACGGCAGCGGGGCCATTCTCAACTCCGGCGCAACCCTGAACATCCACGACAGCACCTTCTGGAACAATATTGCCGGTTTCGGCGAAGGAGGAGCGCTCAACAACTCCGGCACGATGACGGTCACCGACAGCGTCGTGGGCGCTCCCGGCACTCCGACGGCGCTGCAACTGTGCTACAGCGCTGCCGGTTGCCCGGCGAACGGCGATGGCAACGGCAACGTGGTTGGAGGCGACTCCCTCAACCTTTCGCCTTTCGGCAATTACGGTGGTGTCACGCAAACCATGTTGCCCGAGGTGGGCAGCCCGGCGATCTGCGGCGGCAAATCCGGCACGCCCTATGCGGAGACCACAACGGGTACTGCACTTACCAACGATCAGCGCGGGCTGCCGCTCGACCCCAACTGCAGCGCCGGAGAAACTGACGCTGGCGCTGTGCAGGTCTCGCTCTGTAAGACGGCGAACACCAATCCCAATCCGAATTCGGCGGTGTTTGCCTCGCCGGAAGACTTCAATGGCGACTGCAAGAGCGACATCCTGTGGCGCAACACCAGCTCCCAAGAGATCTATGCGTGGCTGATGAACGGGACCGCCATCGCCTACAGCGGATCTCCCGCCACCCTCACCGACTCGGCCTGGGTCGTTCAGGGCACGGGCGATTTCAACGGCGATGGTATGAGTGACGTCCTGTGGCGCAACACCACCACTGGCGACGTCATTATCTGGCTGATGAACGGAACCACGATCGCCGTCAGCGGGGCTCCCGCCAACCCAACCTCGGACTGGGTCATTCAGGGGGTTGGCGATTTCGACGGCGACGGCAAGAGTGACATCCTGTGGCGCAACACGACTAGCGGTGAGGTCTTCATCTGGCTGATGAACGGGACCACCATCTCCAGCAGCGGGTCTCCCGCCACCCCAACCTCGGACTGGGTCATTCAGGGGGTTGGCGATTTCGACGGCGACGGCAACGCCGATATCCTGTGGCGCAACACGACCACCGGCGAGGTCTACATCTGGCTGATGAACGGGACCACGATCAAGAGCAGCGGGTCTCCCTACACCCTCGGCTCGCCTTGGGTCATTCAGGGCGTTGGCGATTTCGACGGCGACGGCAAGAGTGACATCCTGTGGCGCAACACCACCACCGGCGAGGTCTACATCTGGCTGATGAACGGAACCGCGATCAAAAGCAGCGGGTCTCCCTATACCCTCAGCACGGCCTGGGTCATCGAGGGCACCGGCGACTACAATGGCAGCGGCAAGTCCGGCATCCTGTGGCAGAACAGCACCTCGCACGAGGTTTACATCTGGCTGATGAACGGGACCACAATCGCCAGCAGCGGGAGTCCCGGCACCCCCGCCGCCGTCTGGCAGATTCAGCAGTAGAGCGCCTCTACGCGAAGGCGAGGCATTGCGGCTTCGAGACGGGAATGTTTTTTCCCGTCTCGGCCAATTTGCCGGTTATCTCATCGCGGGCGAGGATCGAAATCGCGTCGGACTGCTCGTTGGCGACCAACACCCAGCGCTCGGTCGGATCGAGAGCGAGATGCCGGGGAATTTTCCCGCCGCACGATCCGCGCGCGAGGAAGGTTAGCTTGCCGCTGCCGGGATCGACGGCGAAACTGACCAGGCAATCGTAATCGCGGTTGGGGGCGTAAGCGAAGCGGCCGTTGCGGGTGATGACGATGTCGGATCCGCGCGTAGCGCCGCGATAGTCGTCGGGAATGAGGCTGATCTTCTGGACCGATTGCAGGGTGCCCTTTTGCCGGTCCCACTGGAGGACCTCGACCTGGGAGACCAACTCGTTAACGCAATACGCAAAACGCCCGTTGGGGTGAAAGCGCAGGGCACGCGGCCCGGACCCAGGGGTCGCAGTCCATTGCGGCGGGTCGCTGGGAGTGAGCTTCGCGTTGGCGTCGTTGAGGTGGTAGATGTGAATGCAGTCGAGGCCCAGATCGTTGACCAGCAGAAACCGATCGTCGGGCGATGGGGTTACACGATGCGCGTGCGGAGCCTCCTGGCGCTCCTTGTTCGGGCCGTGGCCCTGGTATTGGAAGTGGGAAACCGGATCGGTGAGCTGGCCGTTGTAGTCGATCACGAATGATGTTGCGCTTCCCCCGTTGTAGTTGGCGCAAAAGGCCGCGCGGCCAAGGTGGTCGACGGCGACGTGGCAGGTTCCGGGTCCCAAAGCCGGCACCTTATTCAGAGGCTTCAGTTTTGCCGAATCGTGATCGATGGCAAAGGAACTGACCGCGCCGCTTGACTGGGCCTGGAAGCTCGAAACCTCATTGGCCGCGAAGAGGAATTTGCCCTCGGAGTCGACGGCCAGAAAGGTTGGGTTGTCGCTTTCCGCAGCAAGGCCCGCAGGCTGCAGGTCGCCGGTGTCCGGTTCCCAGCGAAAGGCGTAGATACCCTTGCTGCTGCTCCCTGAAACTGTCTGCGTGCCGACAAAGAGTAGCCGGCGCTTCGCTTCCTGTGCCTCGCGTGACTGCAGTACCTTTACGGCCCCGGGCGCTACGGCGGCCATCTGGATAAACCTGCGCCGGTTCAGTTCATTCATAGCCTTCTCGTCGTCTCGTGACGGCACGTCTGGTACTCCGATCATGGAGATTCTCCCATAAAAAATCTCACAATTGTCTCCAGGCAACCTTTTGCCGGAGCCGCAGCATCCACCCAACGCTCCTTTCAGGCACAGGGTCCGGGTGCGCCGCATTGCGTCGCATATCCCGGGCAGGAGTTCAGCCACATCTCAGGCAGGAGTTTTTCATGGCGACCGCCGCCCAGCCCACTCCGAAATCGAAGAATTCGCAGAAATCCATACCCACGAACGGCACAGACCCCTCTGTGACGGATTACCTTCCCATCATTTTGATGGGCCTGCAGACGATGAAGGATGGCGACTTCAGCGTGCGTCTGCCCGGCTCGTGGACGGGACTGGCCGGCAAGATCGCCGACCACTTCAACGAGATCGTCTCGGCCAACGAGCAGATGGCTCGCGAGTTGAAGCGCGTCGGCCAGGCTGTTGGTAAAGAGGGCAAGACCCGTGAGCGCATCCGCCTGCCGCGCCACCGTGGCGCCTGGGACGACATGGAGACATCAGTCAACACGCTGATGGAAGACCTGCTGCGACCGACCACTGAGGTCACGCGCGCCATCGCCGCCGTGGCCCAGGGCAACCTGACCCAGACCGTCCGCCTGGACGTGGACGGACGGCCGCTGGAAGGCGAGTTCCTTCGCTCCGCCACGATCGTCAACACGATGATTCAGCAGCTCGGCATCTTCACTGCCGAGGTAACGCGCGTGGCCCGCGAGGTGGGCACCGACGGCAAGCTGGGCGGCCAGGCCATGGTGCCGGGGGTGGCCGGAACCTGGAAGGACCTCACCGACTCGGTCAACTCCATGGCCTCGAACCTCACCGGCCAGGTCCGCAACATCGCCGAGGTGGCGACCGCCGTAGCATCGGGCGACCTTTCCCGCAAGATCACCGTGGACGTCCGCGGCGAAATTCTGCAGCTCAAAGAGGCCATCAACACGATGGTGGATCAATTGCGATCCTTCGCCTCGGAAGTGACGCGCGTGGCTCGCGAAGTGGGCACCGATGGCAAGCTGGGCGGCCAGGCTGTGGTGCCGGGCGTAGCTGGAACCTGGAAGGACCTCACCGACTCAGTAAACGCCATGGCCGGCAACCTCACCGCGCAGGTCCGCAATATCGCCGAGGTGACGACGGCTGTAGCCCGTGGCGACCTTTCCCGCAAGATTACGGTGGATGTGAAGGGTGAGATTCTGGAGCTGAAAGACACAATCAACACCATGGTGGACCAGCTGAACGCGTTCGCGGGCGAAGTCACCCGCGTGGCCCGCGAAGTGGGTACCGAAGGCCGCCTTGGCGGACAGGCCAACGTGCCGGGTGTGGCCGGTACGTGGAAGGACCTTACCGACAACGTCAACTTCATGGCGTCCAACCTGACGGGGCAAGTCCGCAACATCGCCGAAGTGGCAACCGCTATTGCCAATGGCGACCTTTCCCGCAAAATCACCGTCGACGTCCGCGGCGAGATCCTCCAGCTGAAAGAAACACTCAACACCATGGTGGACCAGCTCAACCGCTTCGCCGGCGAAGTGACCCGCGTGGCTCGCGAGGTCGGCACGGAAGGCAAGCTGGGCGGCCAGGCCAACGTCCCAGGCGTAGCCGGAACCTGGAAGGATCTCACCGACAACGTCAACTCTATGGCCTCGAACCTGACAGGCCAGGTCCGCAACATCGCTGAGGTGACGACCGCCGTAGCCCGTGGCGACCTTTCCCGCAAGATTACGGTCGACGTGAAGGGCGAAATTCTCGAGCTCAAGAACACGATCAACACGATGGTCGACCAGCTCAACGCCTTCGCCGGGGAAGTGACGCGCGTGGCCCGCGAAGTCGGCACCGAGGGCAAACTCGGTGGTCAGGCGCTGGTACCCGGAGTCGCCGGAACCTGGAAGGACCTCACCGACTCGGTGAACTTCATGGCCGGCAACCTCACCGGACAGGTCCGTAACATCGCTGAAGTCGCCACCGCTGTAGCCCGCGGCGACCTTTCCCGCAAGATCACCGTCGACGTGAAGGGCGAGATTCTCGAGCTGAAAGACACAATCAACACGATGGTCGACCAGCTGAACGCCTTCGCCGGCGAAGTGACCCGCGTGGCCCGCGAAGTGGGCACCGACGGCAAGCTCGGTGGTCAGGCTGTCGTGCCCGGCGTGGCAGGAACCTGGAAGGACCTCACGGACAACGTCAACTTCATGGCGTCCAACCTGACAGGGCAGGTCCGTAACATCGCCGAAGTGGCGACCGCCATTGCCAACGGCGACCTATCCCGCAAGATCACCGTCGATGTTTCGGGCGAGATTCTCCGCCTCAAAGAAACCATCAACACCATGGTCGACCAGCTAAACCGCTTCGCCGGCGAAGTGACCCGCGTGGCTCGCGAAGTCGGTACCGACGGACGCCTCGGCGGACAGGCCAACGTGCCGGGTGTGGCCGGAACCTGGAAGGATCTGACCGACTCGGTGAACTTCATGGCCGGCAACCTTACCGGGCAGGTCCGCAACATCGCCGAGGTGACGACGGCTGTAGCCCGCGGCGACCTTTCCCGCAAGATTACTGTCGACGTGAAGGGCGAGATTCTGGAGCTGAAAAACACGATCAATACGATGGTGGACCAGCTGAACGCCTTTGCGGCCGAGGTCACCCGCGTGGCCCGCGAGGTGGGCACCGAAGGCAAGCTGGGCGGCCAGGCTGAAGTGCCCGGCGTGGCCGGAACCTGGAAGGACCTGACGGACAATGTCAATTCCATGGCCTCGAACCTCACCGGCCAGGTCCGCAACATCGCCGAAGTGGCAACCGCTATTGCCAACGGCGATCTTTCCCGCAAGATTACCGTCGACGTACGCGGCGAAATCCTGCAGCTGAAAGAAACGCTGAACACGATGGTGGAGCAGCTGCGGTCGTTCGCTGCCGAAGTGACGCGCGTGGCCCGCGAAGTTGGCTCGGAAGGACGGCTCGGCGGCCAGGCCAACGTACCCGGCGTGGCCGGAACCTGGAAGGACCTCACCGACTCAGTGAACGCCATGGCCGGCAACCTCACGGCGCAGGTCCGCAACATCGCCGAAGTGACGACGGCCGTGGCCCGCGGCGACCTCTCGCGCAAGATCGCCGTCGATGTGAAGGGCGAAATCCTCGAACTGAAGAACACCATCAACACCATGGTCGACCAGCTCAATGCCTTCGCCGGCGAAGTCACCCGCGTTGGCCGTGAAGTCGGCACCGAAGGCAAGCTCGGCGGCCAGGCCAACGTCCCCGGCGTCGCCGGTATCTGGAAAGACCTCACCGACAACGTGAACGTGATGGCCAGCAACCTCACCGAACAGGTCCGCGGCATCGTCAAGGTCGTCACCGCCGTCGCCAACGGCGACCTGAAACAGAAGCTCACCGTCAACGCAAAGGGTGAAGTGGGCGCACTCGCCGAAACCATCAACAGCATGACGGACACCTTGGCCACGTTCGCCGATCAGGTCACCACCGTCGCCCGCGAAGTCGGCGTGGAGGGACGACTCGGCGGCCAGGCCAACGTGCCCGGCGCTGCCGGAACCTGGAAGGACCTCACCGGCAACGTCAACTTGCTGGCCGACAACCTCACCAACCAGGTGCGAGCCATCGCCGAAGTGGCAACGGCCGTCACCAAGGGGGACCTGACCCGTTCGATTCAGGTGGAAGCCCGCGGCGAAGTGGCCGAGCTGAAGGACAACATCAACACGATGATTGATAACCTCCGGCTGACTACGGACCGCAACACCGAACAGGACTGGCTCAAGACCAACCTGGCTCGGTTCACCGGCATGCTGCAGGGCCAGCGCGATCTCGTCACCGTCGGCCGGATGCTCCTCTCCGAACTCGTCCCGCTGGTCAACGCGCAGCAGGGCGTTATCTACCAGACGGAAAGCCATGCCGAAACGGAAGACCTCAGCGGCCTGGTCCTCCTCTCTGCCTTCGCCAATGTCCACGACGGCTACAACCGTGAGGTCGGAGTCGGCGAAGGCCTCATCGGCCAATGCGCCTCGGAAAAACGCCGCATGCTCATCACCGAGATTCCTGAGACCGCGGTCCCCATCCGCTCCGGCCTTTTCGAAACCGTCCCACGCAACGTCATCGTCCTCCCGGTGCTCTTCGAGGATCGCGTAAAGGCCGTGATCGAACTGGCCAGCCTCAGCAACTTCACCGCATCGCACCTGGCGTTTCTCGATCAACTGACGTCGTCGATCGGCATCGTGCTCAACTCCATTGAAGCCACGATGCAGACTGAGGCGCTGCTGAAGCAGTCGCAGCAGCTGGCCACTGAGCTGCAGACGCAGCAGAAGGAGCTGCAGCAGACCAACGAGCAGCTGGCGCAAAAGGCGCAACAGCTGGCCGAGCAGAACTCCGAAGTGGAACGCAAGAACCAGGAAATCGAGCAGGCCCGCCGCGCTCTGGAAGAGAAAGCACGCGAGCTGGCTCTCACCTCCAAATACAAGTCGGAGTTCCTGGCGAACATGTCGCACGAGCTGCGCACGCCTCTGAATTCGATCCTGGTGCTCGGTCAGCAGCTCGCCGAAAACCCGGACGGCAATCTGAGCAACCGGCAGGTTGAGTTTGCCCGCACCATCCACGGGGCCGGCACCGACCTGCTCAACCTCATCAGCGACATCCTCGACCTTTCCAAGATCGAATCCGGAACCGTCTCGGTCGAGCCCGAAGAACTGTTCTTTGGCAGCCTGCTGGAAGCGGTCTCGCGGCCGTTCCGCCACGAGGCCGAAAACCGCAAGCTGTTCTTCGAGGTGAAGGGCGATCCCAGGTTAGGCCGCAGCCTCGTTACCGATCCTCGCCGCCTGCAGCAGGTGCTCAAGAACCTGCTTTCCAACGCATTCAAATTCACCGAACAAGGGGGTGTGCGACTCACGGTTTCCGGCGCGCAATCCGGCTGGAGCAGCGCTCACCCGATTCTCTCCGGCGCCGGCTCTGTCGTAGCTTTTGAAGTCTCCGATACCGGCATCGGAATCCCGACCGAGAAACAGCGCATCATCTTCGAGGCCTTCCAGCAAGCCGATGCGGGAACCAGCCGCAAGTACGGAGGCACCGGACTCGGCCTCGCCATCAGCCGCGAACTGGCCAGCCTGCTCGGCGGAGAAATTCAGCTGCGCAGCACGCCCGGCAAAGGCAGCACCTTCACCTTATATGTGCCGCAAACCTATGTCGGTCCCGCGGCGGCGCCGCTGCCGGAGAAGCACGGCGCTTCGTCCTTCACGGCGCCGGTTTTCCTCGCCAATCCGGTCGTATCGGAACAGGTCACGGCAATCGAGGACGACCGCGAGAACCTGCAGGAAGGCGATACCGTGCTGCTGATCGTCGAAGACGATCCGCACTATGCGCGCGTGATCGCCGATCTCTCCCACGATAAGGGATTCAAAGTGCTCTGCGCGATGACCGGCGCGGAGGCTCTGGCCCTGGCGCGTGAATACAATCCTTCAGCGGTCTCGCTCGACGTGTTCCTGCCGGACATGCTTGGCTGGACCGTTCTCAACCATCTGAAGCAGGACTCGCGCACGCGGCACATTCCGGTGCAGATGCTCACGCTGGACGACGATCGGCGCCACGGCCTCTCGCGCGGGGCGTTCGCCTTCGTCACCAAACCGACCTCAACCGAGGGCCTCGAAGCGGCGCTCACCCGCATTCGCGACTTTTCGCAACCGCGCCGCAAGCGCCTGTTGGTGGTGGAAGACAATCCTGCCGAACAGCTCAGCATCCGCGAGCTGCTGTGGCATGACGATATCGACATCGACGTGGTTGATTCGGGAACGGCGGCTCTGGAACGGCTCGCCGAATCCAGCTACGACTGCGCCGTGCTCGACCTGCGCCTGCCCGACATGAGCGGCTTCGAGGTGCTCGATCAGCTGCGCGACCATGAGCAGCTTAAGGATCTGCCCGTGGTGGTGTTTACCGGACGCGAGCTCAGCCCCGATGAAGACTCGCGGCTGCACATGCTGGCGCGGAGCGTGGTGGTAAAGGACGTGGAATCGCCTGAGCGGCTGCTCGACGAGACTGCTCTCTTTCTGCATCGGGTGGTTGCCGACCTGCCGACGGACAAGCAGCGTATGCTCGACCGCCTGCATCAGTCCGATGAGGCGCTGTTCGGGCGCAAGGTGCTGATCGTCGACGACGACGTCCGCAACATCTTCGCGCTTTCCAGCGTCCTGGAGCGCCGCGGCATGACGGTGCTGACGGCCGGGACCGGACGCGAGGCCATCGCTACAATCGAATCCACGTCGGATCTGGCCATCGTGCTGATGGACATCATGATGCCGGAGATGGACGGATACGAAACGATGCAGGTAATTCGGCAGAATGCGTCGTTGCGGCGGCTGCCCATCATTGCGCTGACCGCCAAAGCCATGAAAGGCGACCGCGAAAAGTGCCTCGAAGCAGGCGCGTCGGAGTATCTGGCAAAACCAGTGAATACCGAGCAATTGCTCTCGGCACTGCGAATGTGGTTGCATCGCTGATTGAGGAGGACGACCGGGCTCGGAGAAACGATGACAGCGGACGAGAAAGTCAACATCCTCATGGTGGACGATCAGCCCGCCAAGCTGCTCAGCTACGAGGTCATCCTCGGCGATCTTGGCGAGAATCTCATCAAGGCCACGTCCGCCAAAGAGGCGCTCAACATCCTTCTCAAAAACGATGTTGCTGTGGTCCTGATGGACGTGAGCATGCCGGAGCTGGACGGCTTTGAGCTCGCCGACATGATTCGCGACCATCCCCGGTTCGGCAAGACGGCGATCATCTTTATCTCCGGCGTGCATCTCACCGACTCGGACAAGATCAATGGCTACCGCCGAGGCGCCGTCGACTACATCTCAGTTCCGGTGATTCCCGAGGTGCTGCGCGCCAAGATCGGGGTGTTCGTCGACCTGCATCGCAAGACGCGCCAGCTGCAGCGCCTGAATGCCGACCTTGAACGCCGTGTGGCCGAGCGCACCGAGGAACTGCGCCAGAGCGAGGCGCACCATCGTGAGCGCGCGGAGCTGCTGGAGCTGGCGACGGAAGCCATCATCGTGCGCGACCTCGAAGGATCGATCCGCTTCTGGAACTATGGCGCGGAAGCGTTGTACGGCTGGCCCAGCAGCGAGGTTGTCGGCCGCAACCTTCACCAGACGCTGCGCACTGTCTTCCCTGTTCCGCTCAACGACATTGAGCATGCGATTCTTTCCCGAAAACCGTGGCAGGGCAACCTGACGGTGCGGGCGCGCGACGGCCGGGAACTGGTTGTCGCCACTCGCAAAGTACTCAACCGGGAAGGCAATGCGGTTCTGGAAATCCAGCGCGATATCACCGCGCAGATTCAGGCCGAGGAAGCGCTGCGCCAGGCGGAAAAGCTCGCCGCCATGGGCAGAGTGGCGGGCATCATCGCTCACGAGATCAACAACCCGCTGGAGGCGATTACCAACGCCTTTTACCTGTTGCGCAATCATCCCTCTCTCGACGATGAAGCGCGCTACTATGCCGGGCTCGCGGAGCAGGAGCTGCAGCGCGCCTCCCACATCACACGGCAGACGCTGAGTTTCTATCGCGACTCGCGGCAGCCCATCGCGGTTTCGGTCACCGATCTGCTGGATAACGTCGTCGAACTGCAGCAGCGCCCCATCATGGGCAACAGGATTGTGCTCAGGAAAAACTATTCATCCAGCGCGGCGGTGCGCGGATATCCAGGTGAGCTGCGCCAGGTGTTTCTGAACCTCATCAGCAATGCGATTCAGGCCATGCCCACGGGTGGGACCCTTCGCCTGCGCGTTGCGGAAGCCACTGATCGGCTCACCCAGAGGCGAGGAATTGTTGTATCCGTCACCGACACGGGAAGCGGGATTCGCCGCGAAGATGCCAGGCGGCTTTTCCAGCCGTTCTTCACCACGAAATCCGCCAAGGGCACCGGCCTCGGCCTGTGGATCAGCAAAGGCATCATTCAGAAATACGAAGGCACGATCGGCTTTCGGAGCCTTCACCAGCCGCGCGGAACCTGCACCTGCTTTCGCGTCTTTCTGCCTTTGGCGGGAGAAGCCGTGGTCGGCGAAGCCGTGAAAGAACCCGACACGAATGCCGGCGCACCTGTGCGGGCCATCGCCTGAGCCAGCAGTTATCACAAACATATCGGCAAGCAAATTGGTTGCGACGCTGTTCTTGGGCGTCTACTAGCCGGCCGCCAGCTTTGCCTTCACCAGCTCACTCAGCTGCCGCCCGTCGGCGCGCGCACCGGCCGCCTGAATCGCTGCCTGCACCGCTTTCATCGCCGGCCCAATATCCCCGGGACCAAAATTCTGGCCTGCGAGCGCTTCTTCCACGAATTTCTTCAGGTCCTCTTCGCCCAGGCTCTTCGGCAGGTAAGCTTCGATGATCACGATCTCCCGCGCTTCCTTCGCAGCCAGCTCAGGGCGATTGCCTTTCGTGAACTGCTCGATCGAGTCCTTCCGCTGCTTGATCATGGTGGCGAAAACCTGCTGCGCCTCGGTATCGGTCAGCGCACTGCGCTTCTCGATCTCCCGGTTCTTGAGCGCCGCCTTCACCATGCGCAGCGTCTGCGTGCGCTCCACGTCGTGCGCCTTCATGGCGGCTACCATGTCGTGGTCGACCTGTTTTGTGAGCTCCATCGATGCGCCTCTCCGTTCTGAATCCCCCATTATAGGGACTCACAGGCCTTCCTTCGGGAGGCTAAAATCGACCTGAGGCATCTTCATCATGATTCGCAAAACGCGACTGTTTACCCCCGGCCCCACCCCGCTGCTCCCGGCCGCGCAATTCGCTATGGCGGCTGCGGACATCCACCACCGCACACCGGAGTTTCGCGCGCTTTACGAACGCGTCCTCGCGCAGCTGAAGACCTTTGTCGGGACGAAGAACGACGTGCTCCTGCTGGCGTCCTCCGGAACCGGAGCAATGGAGGCTTCGGTTTCGAACCTGACCTCACCCGGAGACCGCACCCTCGTGCTAACCGCAGGGAAATTCGGCGAGCGCTGGGAATCGCTGGCGAAAGCTTTCGGTTGCCAGGTGGACCTGGTCAGCGCGCCCTACGGCGAGATGTTTTCACTCGATGCGATCCGGCAGGCTCTGCGCCCGGACACGCGGGCCGTCTTCGTCCAGGCTACGGAGTCTTCGACTGGCGCTAGGCACGACATTCAGGCGATCGGCAAACTGCTCAGGGATTCAGGAAGCGCCGCACTGCTCATTGTCGATGGCATTACCGGCCTCGGCACGACACACCTTGACGTCGATGGCTGGGGAGTCGATGTCATCATCGGCGGATCGCAGAAGGCAGTTATGATTCCGCCGGGGCTGGCCTATCTGAGCTTGAGCGATCGAGCATGGAAAGCCGCGGAGACGTCGAAAAACCCGAGGTACTATTTCGATCTTCGCAAGGAGCGGAAAAACGCGCAGAAGGGCGAGTCGTCATACACGCCGGCCGTGGCGCTGATCGCGGCTCTGGGCGCGGCTCTGGATTACATCGCTGCCCAGGGCGGAGGGGACCTGGCGGTGGGGCGCGATGCCCTGATCGAGAATGCGGAAACCTGCGCCGCAATGACGCGCGCCGCGGTGAGGGTTCTCGGCCTGACCCTGTTCGCGCCGACAGCGCCCTCGGCCGCGGCCACCGCGATTCTGCCCCCCGATGGCGTCGACTCAGGGGTGATCGTGAAGGAGCTCAAGCGCCGTTTCGCCGCCATCGTCACGAATGGTCAGGGCGAAATGAAGGGGAAGATCTTCCGGATAGCTCACATCGGTCTCTTCGACTACATGGATACGATCGCCATTCTCGCAGCTCTGGAGCAGGTGGCGGCTGCGTCGCTCAACCTGCCCGGTTTTGAATTCGGCAAAGCCGTGGCCGCCGCCCAGCAGGTTTATGCCGAGCGCTCCGCGCAGCCGGTAGTCGCCAAAACCGGTGAGCCTGAGATGGCCCACGCCTGAGTTCCTCTGACCCACGAAAGGGAGAAATGAAAGTCGTTCTCGCGGAAAAAGTCTCTCCGGCGACGCTGGCGGTGTTTGAGTCGGAATCGGGCTGGAAGATTGTCACTCACGACCAGGTAAAGGATCTGCCCGAGGCGGTTTCCGACGCCGATGCCCTGGTGGTGCGCTCAGCCGTGCAGGTGGACGATGCGCTGATGGCCGCCGCGCCAAAGCTGCGCGTGATTGGCCGCGCCGGCGTGGGGGTGGATAACATCGACGCCGATGCAGCTACGCGGCGGGGCATTGTAGTGATGAACACGCCCGGAGCGAATGCCATCGCGGTTGCCGAGCTGGCCATGGGGCTGATGATCGCGCTTGCCCGCCAGCTTCCGCGCGCCGATTCCACCATGCACGCGGGGAAATGGGAGAAGAAATCCCTGCAGGGAACCGAGTTGCGCGGCAAGAAACTCGGCATCCTCGGACTGGGGCGCATCGGGCTCGAAGTAGCGCGGCGCGCGCGAAATTTTGGCATGGAGCTGTTCGGGCACGACCCTTTTGTTTCGGCGTCGATCGCGCGAGAAAATGCGATTCGACTGGTTTCTGCTGAGGAGCTTTTCGCGCTGGCCGACTATTTGACTTTGCACGTGGGCCTGACTCCGCAGACCGAGGGCATCATCAACGCGGTCGCGCTGGCCACGATGAAGAAAGGCGTGCGCATCATTAACTGCGCTCGCGGCGAGCTGGTCGTTGAATCCGATCTTGCCGATGCGCTCAGGTCCGGGCACGTGGGTGGCGCGGCACTCGATGTTTTTCATGAAGAGCCGCCGAAGAACTCGCCGTTTGCCGCGCTCGACAATGTCGTGCTGACGCCGCACATCGCCGGCTCAACTGCCGAAGCGCAGGAGGCAGTCGGCGTGCAGATTGCCCTGCAGGTTCGCGAGTATCTGAAGTCGGGCATCGCGCAAAATGCAGTGAACCTGCCCTCGCTCAGTCACGAGGAATACCAGGAGCTTGCGCCGTGGATGACGCTGGCAGAGCGCCTTGGCACGTTCCTCGCTCAGGTCCCGCGCGGCAGCATCGAGAGCATTCAGATCACGTATCACGGCCGGCTTGCTGAGACCAAAACGGAGCTGATCCGGAACTGCGCTATCGCCGGCGTTCTTGGTCATCTCGAGCAGGTCAACCGGATCAATGCAGCTTCGATCGCCTCTGAGCGCGGCATCCGCCTGCACGAGGAGAAAAAGGAAACGCTGGTGAGCGGGGCGGGCAGCGTTCTGCAGCTGACGCTGCATACGAGCGAAACCAGCATGTCGGCCAGCGGCGCTGTCCTGCACGGCGAGTCGCCGCGGCTGCTGCATCTTGACGGCATCGACATCGAAGCCCCGCTTCAGGGAACGCTCATCACCATCCGCAATAAAGACGTGCCCGGCGTCATTGGGCGCGTCGGGACCATCCTTGGGGAACATCAGATCAACATCGCCAACTTCGCTCTTGGGCGATCGAACGGCCGCGATTCGCAGCCCGCAACCGCTCTGGCGGTGGTACAGGTCGACGGTGAAGTGACAGACGCAGTTCTGCAGGAACTGCGTGGGATCCCGGCCATTACCGGAGTCCGCCTGGTTACGCTTTAGACCTGAGCCGGTAAAATAGAAGCAGCATCCAAACCCCAGAGGACACGCTTCGTGCCGCTTTACGAGTACCGCTGCAAAAACTGCGGACATCAGTTTGAGAAAATCCAGAGCTTCAGCGCTCCCGAAGAAAAGGAGTGCCCGGTGTGCAAGGGGCCGGTTGAGCGACTGATCTCGGCTCCTGCGGTGCAGTTCAAGGGCTCGGGCTGGTATGCGACCGACTACGCTTCCAAATC
The DNA here is from genome assembly GCA_963788905.1 of uncultured Acidobacteriaceae bacterium. Taxonomy (GTDB): domain Bacteria; phylum Acidobacteriota; class Terriglobia; order Terriglobales; family Acidobacteriaceae; genus Palsa-343. The sequence continues at coordinate 909,778 of CAWBIO010000002.1, read as the reverse complement.
GGCGCCAAAGAAGGGTTCGGGCGACGGCGAGAGCAAGCCTGCCGACAAGTCTTCCGGCGAGAAGTCCACGGCTCCGGCATCCGACAAGGGGACTTCTTCAGGTTCGGCCGCGGCATCGTCGCCGTCGGCGGCCAAAGGCGACTAGTTGGTGGCCTGACCTTCCATTTGCCCTTCGAGCTGCGTTGCCAGTTCTTCCCATTCGGTGGTCAGCGATGCCTGGCGCTCTCGCAGAACATCGAGCACCGTTGACAGGCGCTGGGTTTCTTCCGCGCTGACAAAAACTGACAGTGCCTGCTCCGCTTCAGCCACCCAGGCTTCCACGCGCGGAATCTCCGCTTCCACCTGGGCCAGGCGCTCCTGCATCTGGCGGAGCTTGATGGGATTGACACGCTTAATCTTTTCCGGGGCCGTTGACTCTGCAGGCAGAACCGGCGCGGGCAGTAACTGGGTCACGGGTTCCGCGGCGGCCACGGTCGCCGAAGCTAATGTCGCCGCTCCGCCTTCTTTCCGCCACAGATAATCTTCGTAATTGCCCGGGTAGACATTGACCCGTGAGCCTCGCGAAGGATCCTCGAGGTTGCGCTCCACCTCAAAGACCCTCTGGCCCAGGCCATCGATGAAATACCGGTCGTGGGAGACGAAGATCACTGTACCCTGGAATTTTCCGATCGCTTCGAGCAATACGTCTTTGGCGCGCAGGTCCAGGTGGTTCGTCGGCTCATCGAGCAGCAGGAAATTCGCCGGGCTCACCAGAATCCGCGCCAGCGCGTAGCGGTTGCGCTCGCCGCCAGAGAGCACACCCAGCGGCTTGAAAACGTCGTCGCCACTGAACAGGAAGCATCCCAGCAGACTGCGCAGATCTTTCTCAGCGACCTTGGGCGCCACGCGGCCAATGTCTTCGAGCATCCGTGCTTCCGGGTCGAGCACCTTGTACTGATCCTGCGCGAAATACTCCGCTACGACGTTGTGGCCCAGTTTCAGCGTTCCGGAGGTTGGCGCTTCCTGACCGGAGAGCAAACGGATCAGCGTCGATTTGCCCGCGCCGTTGACGCCCACGAGTGCGATGCGGTCGCCGCGCTCGATGGTGAAGTTCACGTTCTCGAGCACGCGCTTCTCGCCGTACTGCATCCAGAGGCCCGCTGCTTCCGCCACATTTCTACCCGAAGGCGGCGGCTGCGGGAATGAGAAATGCGGCACCGGCTCCTCGAGCGGAATTTCAATCCGCTCGATCTTGTCGAGTTCCTTAATGCGGCTCTGCACCTGCTTCGCTTTCGTCGCCTGATAGCGGAAGCGGCTGATGAACGCCTCAAGGTGCTCGATGTGCTCGCGCTGGTTGCGGTAGGCCGACTCCAGCTGCGCACGCCGTTCTGCCTTCTGCGTGAGGTACTTCTCGTAATTGCCGTGGTAGACGTGCAGACTTTTGTTCCAGATCTTGATGATCTTGTTCACCGTCACGTCGAGAAAATAACGGTCGTGCGAGATAAGGATGTAGCCGTTGGGCCAGCTGCTCAGATAGTTTTCCAGCCAGTTCCTGGTTTCGAGGTCCAGGTGGTTGGTAGGCTCGTCCAGCAGCAGGAGGTCGGGCTTTTCCAGCAGCAGCTTCGCCAACGCGATACGCATCTGCCAGCCGCCGGAAAACTCTTCGGTCCTGCGGGTCCAGTCTTCTTTTGAAAATCCCAGACCCGTCAAAACGCCGCCCACCTGCGCGTCGAGCGCGTACACATCGTGGTGCCGCAGGCGTCCTTCGACGTGCGAATACCGGTTGGCTGCGGCCTCGTATTCGGGGCTGGCCGGATCCAGATCGGCCAGGGCGTGGGCCAGCGTCTCAAACTCCAGCTCCATCGCCCGCAGCTCGTCGAAAACCGTCAGGCACTCCTCAAAAACGGTCCTGCCGGATAGGGTCAGCCCATCCTGAGGCAGATAGCCGATGCTCATCCCCTTCATCCGCTGGATCGATCCGTAGTCGAGCGACTCCATGCCGCCCAGGATCTTCATCAGCGTTGATTTGCCCGCGCCGTTGGACCCCACCAGAGCGGTCTTCTCCGTCGGAGTGATGAGCCAGTCTGCGTTTTCAAACAGGAGTCGCGGGCCAAACCGCTTCCCCGCGCCGGAGAGCTGCAGCATATCTCCATTTTATCGGAGCAGCTTCGAGAGCCTGAGCCCGGATCGGTCGTGTGGTATTGCTCGCGCACGTGACCGGCACTTGAAGCGTCGATCAAGATCGATCTTTTTCGGTTGCTCTTTGCCTGAGGGGCGACTAAATTTAGTTGGCCGCACCAACAATTTACTTGATCATCTTCTTTTCCAACCCGCACAACTTCAGGAATGGTCTTCATGAAGAAGCAATCCGCAGCCGCTAAGAAATTGGCTCGTAATACCATGCCGGCCTACAAGAACCCGAGCCTTTCTGCCGCTCGGCGCACCCAGGATCTTCTCTCCCGCATGACCCTGGAGGAAAAAGCGGCGCAGATGCTCTGCGTCTGGCAGGAAAAGGCTCAGAAGCTTGTCGACGAAATGGGCAATTTCGACGAAGCAAAAGCGAAGAAAGCTTTCCGCGATAAGCGCGGACTTGGGCAGGTGGGCCGGCCAAGCGACGCAGGCGGCGGCCGTAACCCCCGGCAGATGGCCGAGCTGACCAACGCGATCCAGAAGTTCTTCCTTGAGAACAGCCGGCTCGGCATCCCCGTGATGTTCCACGAGGAATGCCTTCACGGCCACGCCGCCCCTGAAGGCACCAGCTTTCCGCAGCCCATCGCGCTGGGCGCGACGTTCAACCCCGAGCTGGTCGAGCGGCTCTTCACCATGACCGCGCTCGAGGCCCGCTTGCGCGGCGCTCATCACGCGCTCACGCCGGTCGTCGACGTGGCGCGCGAGCCACGCTGGGGACGCGTGGAAGAAACCTACGGCGAAGATCCTTACCTGGTTTCGCGTCTCGGCATCGCGGCGGTGCGCGGATTCCAGGGCGATCGCAATTTTCGCGACAAGCGCCACGTCCTCGCCACGCTCAAGCATTTTGTCGGCCACGGCCAGCCCGAATCCGGCATGAACTGCGCCCCCGCCAACGTCTCTCTGCGCGTTCTCCGCGAGACCTTCCTCTACAGCTTCAGCGAAGCACTGCGCGAAGCCGGTGCGGTCACCATCATGGCTTCGTATAACGAGGTAGATGGCGTTCCGTCGCACGCCAGCAAATGGCTCCTGCGCGATGTCCTCCGCAAGGAATTCGGCTTCAAGGGTTTCATTGTCTCCGACTACTACGCCATCTGGGAGCTCGGCTATCGCCCCGACACCCACGGCCATTTCGTCGCGAAGGATAAAAAGGAATCCTGTGCGCTCGCCGTCAACGCCGGCGTCAACATCGAGTTACCCGACCCGGACTGCTACCTCTATCTCGTCGAGTTAGTGAAGAAGGGCGTGCTTAAAGAATCGCAGCTCGATGAGATGGTTGCACCGATGCTTTTTTGGAAATTCGAAATGGGCCTGTTCGACGATCCTTATGTCGATCCTAAAGAGGCCGAGCGCGTCGTCGGCTCCAAACCTCATCGCGAACTGGCCCACACCGCTGCACGCGAAGCCATCACGCTGCTGAAGAACGACAACAACGTCGCGCCGCTTGACCTAAGCAGGATAAAAACCATCGCCGTCATCGGACCCAACGCCAACCGCACGCTGCTGGGGGGATACTCAGGGGTTTCTAAGCACGAGGTCACCGTGCTTGAAGGCATTCAGGTAAAGGTTGGCAAACGCGCGAAGGTTCTTTACAGCGAAGGCTGCAAGATCACCATCGGCGGCAACTGGAATCAGGACCAGGTTGTTCCCAGCGATCCGGAAGAAGACCGACGTCAAATCAAGGAAGCCGTTGAAGTGGCGAAGCAGGCCGACGTCATCGTGCTCGCCATAGGCGGCAACGAGCAGACATCGCGCGAGGCCTGGAACCTGCAGCACATGGGCGATCGCACCAGCCTTGATCTGATCGGGCGCCAGGATGAGCTGGTCGAAGCCATGGCCGCGCTCGGCAAGCCCGTCATTGCTTTCCTGTTTAACGGACGCCCGCTTTCCATCAACCACCTCATCGCGCACGCTCCAGTCATCTTCGAGTGCTGGTATCTGGGCCAGGAAACCGGTCATGCTGTCGCGGACGTGCTCTTCGGCGACTACAACCCCGGCGGCAAGCTGCCCATCTCGTTCCCACGCTCCGCCGGCCACCTGCCGGTCTTCTACAACTACAAACCGTCGGCGCGCCGCGGTTATCTCTTTGACGATGTTTCTCCCCTTTTCGCCTTTGGCTACGGCTTGAGTTATACAACCTTCTCCATCGGCAAGCCGCGACTTACAAAACAGAAGATCAAAACAAAAGGTTCGACCCAGGTTCTGGTCGATGTGACCAACACCGGCAAGCGCGAAGGGGCCGAAGTTCTCCAACTCTACGTCCGCGACCTGGTGAGTTCCGTCACGCGGCCCATCAAGGAACTGAAAGGGTTCCGCAAAGTGTTACTGAAGCCAGGTGAGACAAAAACTGTCGCGCTTGACATCACGCCCGATTCGCTGGCCTTTTTCGATGTCAACATGAAATACGTCGTCGAACCAGGCGATTTCGAGATCATGGTCGGCACTTCCTCACGGGATGCCGATCTTCAGAAACTGACTTTGCAGGTAAGTAAGTAAGCGCCAACGCGGTTGCCGGACCTGAACCTGCAGGCGCAACAACGAATGAGGCCCGTATGATCCAGAAACTTTCAACCGGCGAGAAGATCGGCTACGCGCTTGGCGACATGGCCGCCAACTTCATTTTTCAGGCCATGCTGGCTCTACAGCTTTTCTATTACACCGATACCTTCGGCCTCACCGCCGCCCAGGCGGGCACGCTTTTCCTTGTTGTCGGCCTCATTGCCGCTGCTTTCAATCCTGTCATGGGCGTCATCGCCGACCGCACCAACACGCGCTTTGGCAAGTTCCGCCCATGGCTTCTCTGGACCGCGCTCCCCTTTGGCATCATCGGTGTCCTCACCTTCACCACGCCCAACCTCAGCCCCTCCGGAAAATTCATTTACGCCTGGACCACGTATCTTCTGCTCCGTCTTATCTACGCGGTCAACAACGTCCCTTACGCATCGCTCACCGGAGTGCTCACCGGCGATCCGGACGAGCGCACCAGCATCGCCTCGTGGCGGCAAATCTTCGCCAACCTGGCCGGATTTATCGTGCAAAGTCTCGCCATCCCCATGGTCGCCTTCTTTGGCCGTGGCAACGACGCGCGCGGTTACCAGCTCACTATGGGCCTGTTGTCGGTTTTGAGCGTCCTGTTCTTCGTTATCGCCTTCTTCGCGACGAAGGAGCGCATCCAGCCGGACCCGCAGCAAAAAACTTCCCTCGCCCGGGATCTCTCGGACCTCTTCAAGAATGGCCCGTGGGTCGTGCTGTTTCTCGTCACGATGTTCTATTTCATGGCGATTGCCATGCGTGGCAGCGTCATGCTGCCCTTCTTCAAGTACGTTGCCGGCAATGCGGAGCTCTTCAGCTGGTTCAATGGCTTTGGGCTGGCCTCGCTCATCCTCGGGGTGGCCGTTTCCACGCCCATCTCCGTGCGGCTTGGCAAACGCAGGCTTTTCATCCTCAGCATGGTCCTCACCGGGGTCTTCAATATGCTGCTGCTGTTCTTGCCCCCGCACGCCACGGTCGCCATCATTGCGTCTGAAGTTCTGCGCCAGTTCTGCTACGGAACCTCCGGCCCGTTGATCTGGGCCATGATGGGCGACGTTGCCGACTACGGGGAATGGAAGACCGGACGACGCGCCACCGGAACTGTGACAGCGGCGGTGGTATTTGCCCTCTGGGTTGGACTCGCTCTCGGCGGCGCGATCGCCGGCTGGCTCTTTGCCTTCTATGGCTATGTCCCCAACGTCGCCCAGACCGCGCACGCGATCACGGGCATTCGTCTCACTGCCGGGCTGTACGCGGCGCTGGCGTTCTTCGCCGTTGCAGCCTGTCTGTTCTTCTACCCCATATCGCGGCAGATCAACAAAACCATCTCCGACGATCTGGCCGAGCGTCGCAAACTTTACGCTCCGCTCGTTAACCCTGCATCGCGGTAAGACCTCAGGAGCTGTTCCATGCATGCTTCCATCAGCATCCGATCTGCGGCACTCGCGGTGGTCATTCTCGGAGCCTCGATCGCCCTCGCCCAGGCGCCCACTTCTCTGAAAGATGCCTACAAGGGCGACTTCTACATTGGCGCTGCCATCAACACGGCGCAAATCACTGGCCAGGATACCCGCGAGGACGCGATCATCGAGGAGCAGTTCAACTCCATATCGCCGGAGAACTGCCTCAAGTGGGAGAGCGTTCATCCTCAGCCGGACAAATACGACTTCACCATCCCCGACCAGTACGTCGCCTTCGGCGAGAAACACCACATGTTCATCGTGGGCCACAATCTGGTCTGGCATAACCAGGTGCCGGCCTGGGTCTTTCGCGACAACAAAGGCAATCTCCTCGACCGCGATGCGCTGCTTGCCCGCATGCGGGATCACATCCATGCTGTTGTCGGGCGTTACAAGGGGCGCATCCAAAGCTGGGACGTTGTTAACGAAGCGCTGAACGAAGACGGGACTCTGCACCCGTCGCTGTGGGAGAAGATCATCGGCGACGACTACATCGCCAAAGCTTTCAAGTATGCGCACGAGGCCGATCCTGATGCCCAGCTCAATTACAACGACTACAACCTCGAGAACGAAGCCAAGCGCAACGGCGCCGTCGCCCTCATTTCCAAATTGAAGAGCGAAGGTATACCCATCAACACAGTCGGCATTCAGGGGCACGACAGTCTCGACTGGCCCACTCTGGACCAGCTGAACGCGAGCATCGAAGCATTTGCCCGGCTCGGGGTTAAAGTCGCCATCACCGAGCTCGACATCGACGTGCTGCCCCACGCGTCACAGCAACAAACTGCCGACGTCACGCTGAATATTGCGCAGAATCCTGCGCTGAACCCCTGGGTCCACGGCCTGCCCGATGCGGTCCAGCAGCAACTCGCCCAGCGCTATGCCGACCTGTTCGGCGTCCTCCTCAAACATCGAGACACCGTCAACCGTGTCACGTTCTGGGGCGTGACCGACGGCGACTCCTGGCGCAATGACTGGCCCATACGCGGCCGCACCAGCTACCCGCTTCTCTTCGACCGCGCCGGCCAACCCAAACCCGCGTATGTTGCGGTGATTCGCGCAGCGGGTAAGACATAGACGCGCCATCGCACCGCCTCACCGCGATCAGGGACGAATCCTGGCCACGACCTCATCGAGCGCCGACTCCCACGGCGCCAGCCTCACTCCGAATCGCTCCTCCAGCAGCAAATTGGAGAGCACGGAGTTACGAGGACGCTTCGCCGGAGTCGGATATTCGCTCGAAGGAATGGGCACAACTTCGGGGTGACGCCCGTTGAGCAAATGCCTGGCGCGGGCGAAGATCTCCCGCGTAAACCCGCACCACGTCGTTGAGCCGGCGCAGGTCATGTGGTAGAGACCGGCCCAGTTTTCAGTCGAGCCAAACTGCCCGCCCAGCACACCATCAACAATCTTTCGCGTCGCTCGAGCCAGTTCGATGGATGTCGTGGGCGCCCCGAACTGATCGTCTACCACCGAAATGCGATCCCGCTCCCGTCCCAGCCGTAGCATCGTCAGCAAAAAGTTCTTTCCGCGCGGGCCATACACCCAGCTGGTGCGAAAGATCAGGTACCGCCCGCTCACTTCACGGATCGCTTCTTCGCCCCTCAGCTTACCGGCCCCGTAAGCATTCACCGGGTTCGGCGCGTCAGCTTCCGTCCAGGGCCCTTCCTTCGTTCCGTCGAAGACATAGTCTGTTGAGTAATAGACGAACAGAGCCCCGCTTTCCCGCGCTTCTTCCGCTAGAATGCGGGGCGCGCTTGCGTTCACGGCCGCCGCGATTTCCGGCTCCGACTCAGCGCGATCAACCGCAGTGTAGGCTGCGGCATTGAGGATGATATCCGGTTCGACGCTGCGAACCAGTTCCCGAACCTGCTCGGGATCCGCAATATCCACTACGCTCCGATCGACCGCAACGATGGGATTCGTACCCGCGAAGCTGTGCTGTAACTCTACGCCCAGCTGACCCGCCCCACCCACGATCAGAACACGCGGATGCGCGCTCACGGGAATACCTCGGCCTCGCGCAAGGCCGCGCCCTGATCATCCTTCTCCGAGACAATAACGTCCCCGGTGCGCACCGGCCATTGGATTCCTATATCAGGATCGTTCCAGCGTATCGTGCGCTCGCCCTCGGGCGAGTAATAGTCCGTCACCTTGTACGCAAAGCCGACCGAATCCGTCAGGGCAAGAAAGGCATGCCCAAAACCTTCCGGGATCCACACCATCGTTCCATTTTCTTCGGTCAGTTCCACCGCGACATGCTGACCAAAGCTGGCTGAGCTGCGCCGCAGATCAACCGCAACGTCAAGCGCCGCCCCATGCGCCACGCGAACCAGTTTCCCCTGTGGCTGGATCACCTGATAATGGATGCCGCGCAGAACATTCTTCTTCGATACCGAGAAATTATCCTGCACCCAGTTCACCGGCAGGCCGGCCTCGGCCATCGCCCGTTGATTCCACGTTTCCTGGAAGGCCCCGCGGCTGTCCCGATAGATCCTCGGAGTAAGAAGAAGGACTCCCTGTAAGGCTGTGCTTTCGATCTTCATCCCACGACTTGCTCGCCTGCGAAGTAGGGTTCGCGCAAAAGATTCAACAGGTAGAGACCGTACCCGCTCTTTCGAATCGGCTCAGCCAGCCGTTCCAGGTGTTCTCCCGTAATGTAGCCCAATCGGTACGCGATCTCTTCAGGGCAAGCGATCTTGAGCCCTTGCCGGCGTTCCACAGTTTGGATGAACAGACCCGCCTCAAAAAGCGAGTCGTGGGTGCCAGTGTCGAGCCACGCCATGCCGCGACTCATGATCTGCACATTCAGACTGCCGGCCTCCAGATAGCGCCGGTTCACATCCGTAATCTCCAACTCTCCACGCGGCGAGGGTTTGAGAGAGGCGGCAATTTCCACTACATCGTTGTCATAGAAATAAAGGCCGGTCACGGCGTAGCGCGACCGGGGCTGACTCGGCTTCTCCTCCAGACTGATCGCCCGCCCCGCGCTGTTGAACTCCACCACCCCATACCGCTCCGGATCCTGCACCGGGTAGGCGAAAACCGTCGCTCCCTGTTTCAGCTGCGCCGCCTGCTGCAGCTGTTTTGAAAACGACTGTCCGTAAAAAATGTTGTCGCCCAGGATGAGCGCGCATGGATCGTTTCCGATGAACTCGCGCCCAATTAGAAACGCCTGCGCAAGGCCGTCTGGACTGGGTTGCACCGCATAACGAATATTGAGGCCCCAGTTATGACCGTCGCCCAGCAGCTCCTCGAACCGCCCCATATCCTGCGACGTCGAAATCACCAGAATATCCCGCAGCCCCGCCAGCATCACCGTGCTCAGCGGGTAGTAGATCATCGGCTTGTCATAGACCGGCAGCAGCTGCTTGGAAACAACCTGAGTCACAGGATAAAGGCGCGTTCCCGATCCACCAGCCAGAATGATGCTCTTCATTTTGTGAGCCGCTCCCCGTAGTTCTGCTCAATCCACTCAAGGTAAGCTCCAGTGCGCACGTTCTCGACCCACCCCAGATGGTCCAGATACCATCCGACCGTCCGGCGCAGGCCGCTTTCAAAGCGCTCAGCCGGGCGCCACCCCAGCTCGCCCGCGATCTTGCTTGCGTCAATGGCGTAGCGTCGATCGTGACCTGGACGATCTTTGACGAATGTAATCAGCTTCCGCCGCGAACCAAGCTGTGCATCCGGCCGCATCTCATCCACCAGATCGCAGATCGCCGTCACCACATCGATGTTCTTTCGCTCGCTGTTCCCGCCGATGTTGTAGGTCTCCCCAACCCTCCCCCGCTCCAGAACCGCCCGAATCGCCGAACAATGGTCTTCGACAAACAGCCAGTCGCGCACATTCGCCCCGTCGCCGTAGACCGGCAATGGCTTGCCCTCGAGCGCATTCAGAATCACCAGCGGAATCAGCTTTTCCGGAAATTGAAATGGCCCGTAATTGTTTGAGCAGTTGGTCGTCAGCACCGGCAGCCCATACGTGTGGTGATACGCCCGCACCAGATGATCCGAGGCTGCCTTCGAAGCTGCATACGGGCTGTTCGGCGCGTATGGCGTCGTCTCGCTGAACGCCGGGTCCTCAGGCCCCAGTGTTCCATATACCTCATCGGTCGAGACGTGAAGGAATCGGAACTCCTTTTGGTCCGCCTCGTCCAGACCCGTCCAGTACGCCCGCGCCTGCTCCAGCAACGTAAAGGTTCCGTTGACGTTGGTGCGAACAAACTCGTCCGGGCCCGTAATCGATCGATCCACATGACTTTCCGCGGCAAAATGGACGATCGCCCGCGGCCGATGATCGCGAAGAAGTGAGCTCACCACTCCCTTATCGCAGATATCGCCGCGCACCAGGCGATGACGATCGTCGCCCGCAAGCGATGTAAGATTCTCGTGATTCCCGGCGTATGTGAGCCGATCAAGATTTACGATCGGGGAGTCGCTGTGTCCTACCCAGCTCAGAACAAAGTTGCTCCCGATGAATCCGGCCCCGCCAGTGACCAGAATTGTCTTCTGCATGCGCATTTAACCGTGACCCTCTGAAATCGTGTCTGCCTTCATTGCAGATCACCCGGAAGAAATCGCGGATTCGTCGGCTCCTATTCCCGGATTAGAGAATTCATATGCGATAGTGCGCGCCAAACCTTCGTTCAGGGTATAAGCCGGAACAAAACCAGCGCTCCGAACTCGATCCGCACGAAACTGCGTGCTTTCGCAGAACTTTTTCACACGTATTGCACTAACAGGAAACGTACGCCCCGACGCCTTCGCCGCCAAGTCCAGCATCTTGCCGCCAAGCATAGCTATCCATCTGGGAATACTTCGCGGATGGCCGTTCTTGCCCAGACAGTGCCAAACATGGGTCACCAGGTCCCGCGTACTCATATCCGGCCCGTCAACGTAATTGAAGATATGTGAACCACGACTAAAGCCCAGAGAATACGTAAGGAAGTCAGCGATGTTCTCGACATACGCCATCGACTTAACGTTTTGCCCCGAACCAATCATCAGGAACCGGCCCGAGGCAATCTGATGAAGAAGATTGTAGACGTTACCTCGATTTCCCTCTCCAAAGACGACCGTCGGCCTTACGACGACCAATGTGCGCTCTGGATCTTCAGCAGCCCATGCTCTGTAAACTGCTTCGGCCTTCAGTTTCGTCTTACCGTATTCATTAAAGGGCTCGAACGGTCCTTCTTCGTCTACCGGTCGCGGTTGGAATCCATAAACAGCAACGCTGCTTGTGAAGATGATCTTCTGTACGCCGGCCTCGCGCGCTAACTGGCAGACCTGTTTGGCTCCTTCCACGTTGACCTCATGGTAGAGAGATACAGGACGGACATCGTCTCGGTGCTGAGCAGCGAGATTGATGATCACATCGACCCCGCGAAATAGCCCGACCAGCGAGTCGCGATTGCGGACATCGCAATCCACAGAAAGTTCCGGGAATGCCTCGCTACGGCGAACGTCCCCAATGCGCACTGAGACTTGCTTGCCGACCAGCCTCTTCACCAGTCTTGTTCCGATGAATCCGGAACCACCAAGGACGATGACCCCCCGGGAATCATGGCTCCCCTGAACATCGGACGTTGTCATGATTGTCTGCGATCCGAATTCGTGGGCGCCACCTCCGCAGGGCTCAGCGAATCCTTCTCGTTCGTTGTTCTCCCGGCTGCCACATTGCCAAGCACTTCGATGTAGCGATCGGCAATCGCCCCCGGCCGGTATTCCCGCTCCACTAGAGCTCGGCCGGCATCGCCGGCGGCCCTTCGCGCTTCCGGGTCTGCATAGAACCGGAGAATCGCGTCCGCCAGCGCGGGCGCATTCTCCGGCTCGACGCACGTTCCAGCCTTCGAGGTCTCCAGAAGATCCCAGATTTCACTGCCAGGATCCACTGCGGCTATAGCCGGTTTGCCTGCTCCCATGATCGTAAGCAGTTTACTAGGGACCGACTGAGCTGCGAAACCTCGCCGCAACGGAATCAGACAAACATCCGCCGTCCCGTAAAGGTCAGGCAACGTCTCGCGTGGCTGGTAAGCCAAAAACTGTACGTTGCGAATCTGCTTCCTTTTCAGGTAATCCTCTGCGCTGATACGTCCGGCGCCATTTCCCACCATCAAAAACTGAATATGCTCGTTGTGCTCAAGCAACTGAGCTGCATCGAGGACCCCATCCAGACCCTGAGAGAACCCCATGTTGCCGGCGAACAGAACTACAAAGTTATTCTGCAGACCATGCTTTCTGGCAAAAGAGTTGTCTTTCGGACGGGGCACGACAAAATCAGAATCAACAAAATTAGGAATCACCGAGATCTTTGCGTCTGGAACACCCTTTGCCCGTAGATTCCTTTGAAATCCGTCCGATAACACCGTGATATGTGCGGCACGACGGTATACATACGACTCCATACCTTTTAGCCGGCGAATTGCTTTCTCGCTCTTCAGGAGACCCGCGCGCACGGCTACGTCTGGCCATATGTCCTGTACGTTATATACATAAGGAACGCTTCTCAGCCTGCCGATGAAATCGGCAATGACCCCGTTGCTCAGCGGAGGTGACGGCACCAGCAGCACATCGTGACGGGGAATCGTCAGACCCCGCAGAAGCGATAAGAAGTGAAAAGTCGCATAAGCCAGAATACGTTGAGCGACGTTGGCCTTATCCTTTGCAACATAAGTGTAAAGGCGATATACGTGTAATCTCCCCGAGCTCTCGTGGTAGGCCAGCTTTCCTGAGTACTCGGGCCAGATCCGATTGCCACTGTAATGCGGCACTGTTGTGATGACTGTTACCTGATGGCCTCGGGCCAGGAATTCGTCCACCAGCGATCCCATGATCACGCCGTTAGCGGCGAAGTCAGGGCGAAAATATGTTGTCAGCAGTAGTATCCGCAATCAGACCTTCCATCGCGGGGAAATCTGTGCACGGCTGTGAACCCCTGACGGGGCACTGACGTTATGCTGGCCGGCCCTGGAACCACATCCCGTTGCTGCACACATTCTACACGGGACGTCCGGGCAGACTGTAGACGTTCATTGTCTTTCGTGCACAGTCCTGCCACGAATACTTCTCAGCATGTATCCTGCCCGCGGCTTTCAGTTCGCGGCGCCGGTCCTCGTTAAAGCAACCGACCCGCATCGTTTCGACGAAAGCCTCTTTGCTGCCGGCTTCAAAGAAAAGCGCAGCTGGTCCGCAAATTTCCGGCAGGCACGAGGCATTTGAGCTCAACACCGGACAACCACAGAGCATCGCCTCCAGCGGCGGCAAACCGAAGCCCTCGTATAGCGACGGATAAACCAGGAGATGTGCCTGCCGATAATAAGCTGCCAGGACCTCGTCATTCGCGTCCGGAACAAAACACACGCAATTCTCAAGGCCCTCACCAGCGATCTGTTTGAGTTCTTCGGCCCGCGGCGGACCGCCCCCCACCGCCACAATAGCGAAGGAACTCTGCAGTTGCGCGGCAGCGAAAGCCGCCAGAAACCCGGAGAAGTTTTTGTATTCGGCACGCGATCCCACATAGAGCAGGAATGGCCTTTGGCGCAACGGCCTCTCTTCGTCGGGCGCCGGCTCAAACCGGGCAACCCCGTGATGGATGACAAAACTCTTCCCCTCCGGAATGTCGTAGAAATGATGAAGATCGTTGCGGGACGATGCCGAAGGGCAAATGATTGCATCGGTCTTCGCAAACTGCAGCGCGCGAGCCCTGATAATAGACTCTGTGCGTTTGAACAGGCCGGGGAACCGCTCGTAGGTGCAATCGTGGTGAGTCACGACCATCTTCTGGTAGCGAGCCAATGCCAGCCACCGGTACAGCGTCGGGTGATAGACATCGTAAACACCCCGGAACGGAACCAGACAGTCTGATACAAGATGATTGATCCCGTACCGGACGATCCCCGGATTTCCCGCAGGCCAGCCGCGGTGCTGCAGGACGCGGATATTTCCATTGCCTGAAAACGGATAGCGGTTCGCGTGCAGTCCCAGTACCAGGTCGCAACTGGCTGCGTCGAGCCGACTAATCGCGCGTGTCAGTTCAAACAAATACCGCGAGATCCCTCCACCGTCCTGCAGTGAGAACGCCTGATGATCGTAGAGGGCTCTCATCCCATTCATTCCCCTACATAACCTGAACGTTGATTGCGTGATCCTTTGGCACAATCAATACATGAGTCTCGAGTAGTCAGAATTGATGCCCATACCTTTATAGGGGATAAACAAGTCCGGGTATGCTGCTATCGACTCTAGCAGCAATACGACCGATACCGCGCACAGCGCACTACTGAATATCAGCCTGTTCGATCGTCTCCGAAAAACCAACACCTGCGAGGCCAACAACAGGGGTTCGAAAGCATCGAAATACAGACTTCCGCGGCTCACCATGACGAGCAGTGACTTGGCAAACACAAAGTACATCAGCACGCCAATCAAATACCCATTAAGCATGACGTCGTAGAATCGCAGCTCTCCTCTCAGTCTCTTCCGGCTATACACAAAGATCGTGAGAAATAACACGCGCCGAATCAACCCCAATACGGATAGCCCGGATTCCGACAATGACGTAGTTTTTTCCAGATACTCGACCGCTTTGTACGCCTCGCCAATACCCAGCACGCCGGCGATACCGCTAAACACCATAGAAGGCAGCGGTGAGAGACCGATCGCAATCGCACACACAATCAATATGACTATAGTGAGGGACTTTATCGGGCGATCACAGGCAAGAAATACAAGCAGAATTATGGCGCTATAATGAAATAGGCATGCAACAAGGACACAGGCAAGATAGCTACCCCAGCGCTTGTTTATGATATAACGTATTCCATACAACCCTATAGCAAGTGCAATTAATTGGCGATTAGCGCCCATCTCACCCATCGTGACGGCATAAAACACCATCATTGGTAGTGCTACCATCTGTGTAAACCGATAGCATGCGCAGCACACAAGGAAATAGAAGATGGCGGCATGCACGGTCAGGAACACAGAATAATTTGCGGTGACTATCTTCGCGAACCAGACAGCCAGGTTGTAGCCATATTCCGGGCTAACGAAGTTGGGCGCCACCGTCGATAGGGTCGTAATTGACTGAAAATGTGTAAAGTAGTTATTCCAGTCCGTCCCCGTTTCCCAACGACATCCCACCTGTACAACAAGAATGCCATAGATTATCGCCCACAGCATCCAGCGGCTGGCTCTCGACATTCTTACAGTCAGCTCGAGCGCCGAACACGCGAGTAATACACCGATCGTTACAAAGTATACGGTCATGTCGACTCGCTCGAGTCCCTTCTGCGTTGGGACCTATCCATTGTCACTCTCCAACTAGTTGCCGCATACAGTGTCATACATTTTGCGGAACTGCGCTACGATGACCTTGTTGCTGAAATTACGGTCATAGTAGTCCATTAGCGCCACAGTCAGTGACGGCGCTTCGCTGAGCTTGCTCAATATCATTTCTGCATTATTCTCCACGAGGCACCCGGACGAAAAGGCGACTTCTGGCACGGCGCATCGATTCGACGCTATCACCGGCTTTCCAAAGAGATACCCCTCGATCGCGGGAATGCCAAAGCCCTCACCGTACTCGCAAAGCATAAGAACGATGTCGCTGCCCGCATAGAGACGCGCGAGATCCGACTCGCTTACGTAACCCAGTAACTGTACGTTTTGTATTCCGCGCGCCTGAACTTCTCTGCGATAGTGGGCCAGGAGGGGCCCTTTGCCGGCGATGACAAATGCAAGGTCCTGCGCCCTCTCCTGGGCCATGCTCGCGACCTCCATTATCAGGTCGATCCTGGCTCGGACTTCAATACTGCGAACGCTGAGAACCGTGCGCGCTCCCTTCGGTACAACCCGCAAGGGATTTGCGCATGCTTCTTCATGAAGGCGCTCGAGAGGAGTGGTGCAAAATATGACGGTCACCGGCCTGCGGGTCGCTGCCAGGAGCGACGTCTTTAACGTGAACGTTGAATTGCACTGCAGGAATCTGGACCTCCAATATACCCATTTCTCGATCAGAAAGAACACCCACGGAATCCGGCTCCCAACCATTTGTTTCTGATACCATAGCCCATCGTGCACCGTGAAGATATCGGTCTTCCACCAAATACACAGCGAGACAAGATAATGGTGAGAATGCAGAAGTACCCTGAATCCCTTCTTTCTCAGGCGTCGTATCAAGTATCCGATGATAAGGTTTACTCTTAGGAACTGCAGAGGCGAGTAGCTGATGCCGACTGCCGTAACGTCAGCCCATCTTGTTATGGAATCTTCGTTATCGAAGAATATATAGTATTTTCTACTGCCCGGCTGCAAAGCTTGCGCCTGGATTTCGATCACGTTTTCAACACCGCGCTTGTGACCTCGCGGGTTATTGAAGCCAATATAGATAACCGCCAGCCTCATGCGATATACCGTCGACACAACAAATTGAATGGGCTCATCCCGCTCATTTCATAGCGCGAAAAACGACTGCAAACCAATCCGTGTTGCAACACAGAGAACAGCGACAATATGCCCTCTGAATTGCATCGGGGCCTGGACGATCATACTAACCGCAGTGCGACTACGATCCTCTGTCGCATTTCATACAGCCACATTCTGGCCCAGCCCAGGATATAGGAAAAGCGAGCTCGTGGCTCCCCGAGGGAAGTGAAAACTGCTTCCGCCTCGCGGTAAAGCTGGCGTCCACGTCGGAAGTCGCCGGAAACCCCCGACGCGTCAAATTCAGCGATACTTAAATCAATTCTCTCGAAGCCACCACCGTCTCTTATTACCTGGTATGCATTGTGGAAATCAGCGAATACGGGGAATCGAGTGTCGAAGGCGCCAGCGGCTATGGATGCCGACCGCCGTACAAAGAGTGCCTGATGGCAGAAGTGACTCCAGAACAACCTGCGTGCGGTATTCTTCCTGGGTACAGAATCCGGCAATTGTTTCAGAACCTTCGTACCGGACATATAGTTGACCCTGCCCAATACAAGGGAATATTTAGCTCGAAGGAGCTCGGGCTCAACTCTCGCCAGCACATCTGGCTGCACAAAGCGATCCCCACAATTCAAAAAGTATAACCACTCACCCCGCGCGTGCGATACCCCCTTGTTCATAGCGTCATAGATACCCCGATCAGGCTCGCTGATGCAAACCGCCAGCCGATCACGATAGCGATCGAGGATCGGGAGGGTTCCGTCCTTTGAGCCACCGTCAATGACGATGATTTCGAATGACGTGGAATCCTGGACTAACGCCGAATGCAGCGTCGCTTCGATTTCGGCAGCGCCATTAAACACCACGACAATAATACTGATGAGGGGCATCACTGCATCACCCGGCGCATGAGTGAGCTTAACTACCATCGAGATCGCGCAACTCCGCTTCAATCATAGCGGCTACTATTTCGGGCATCGTTCGGGACGGCTGCCAATTGAGCTCCCGATGGACTTTTGCCGGGTTCAGTCGGCTATGGCGGATATCCCCCGGACGAAACAGCCCCTGATCGATATCTACGAATTGTTTCCAGTTCAAGCCGACACAACGAAAAGCTGTGTCTACGAATTCACTCAGCGGGTGGCTTTGTCCGGTAGCTACAACAAAATCCTCCGGGGACGGCTGCTGAAGCATGCGCCACATAGCCTCAACGTAATCAGGAGCCCATCCCCAGTCGCGTTCGATGCTTAGATCTCCCAGAGTAAGCCGCCGGGGGACTCCGCGGGAGATTTCGGCCGCGGCCCTGACAATCTTGCGAGTAACAAAACGCTGCGGCCGCAGTGGAGAATCGTGGTTTGACAGGATTCCGGTACAGGCAAAAAGGTTCCAGGCCTTACGGTAGTTAGCGATAATCCAGAATGTGGCAGCCTTTGCCACAGCATAGGGGCTGGCCGGCCGAAAAGGCGAACTTTCGTCTGCAACCTCGGAACCCGTATCTCCAAAGCATTCCGTCGAACCTGCGTTGTACACCCGCGCGTCTGCTCCGGCAAGACGAATCGCCTCCAGCAGGTTTACCGCCGCGGGGATGATGCTCTCAATTGTTTCGACGGGTTGCTCAAAAGACAAACCAACGGAACTCTGCGCAGCAAGGTTGTACACTTCGCAGGGGCGAAGCTGCTGAATGAGACGAAATGCCTGTGCCGAATCGCGAAGATTCAGCGATACAAGCGCTATCTGGTCGCGAATTCCCAGATGCTCCAGGTTGTGGAAGGACGCCATTTCCGCGTCGCGTGAAGTCCCCCAGACTTCATAATCGTTTCGTAAAAGAAAGTCCGCCAGGTAAGCGCCGTCCTGGCCGGAGACACCGCAAATGAGCGCTCGCCGTTTCACCGACTCACTCCGGAGGTTTCCATCGTTACCATTTCCGCTGGGCCAACCTTGCCGCTCGCGGCCTGATGGTACAAAACACGAAACCGCTCGGCGGTTTGACTGACCGGGAAACTGTCTGACCGTAGGCGCCCCCGCCGTATCAATTCGGTTTGCAGATCCGGAGATGAGAGGAGCATGCCAATGGCCCGCGCAGCCTCTTTCGGATCGTCGGGATCGAAGAACAGTGCGGCATCGCCGGCGACCTCCGGCAGCACTGTCGCTCGGGCACATACTACTGGCAAACCACACTGAAAAGCTTCCATTAAGGGAAGACCAAAGCCTTCAAACCGGCTGGGAAAAATCAACGCTGTGGCCAGGGAATAGATCGACTGCAATTCAATGGGAGAAACGAACCCGAGAAAACGCACACAGTCTGCAACTCCGCATTGCTCGGCCAGCCGCTGTAACTCAGCAAATCTGTCCGTTCTGTCACCGGTACAAATCAGCGCTATGTCAACGCCATCGCGCCTCAGCTCCCCGATCGCGCGAATAGCCAGTTCGTGATTCTTGTGCGGCCAGGTAATGGCGGGAAAAAACAGAAACCTGTCGGGCAGCTTATATTTCTCCCGCGTCGCAACGATGTCTTCTTCCAGAGGCTTCTGATATGCATTCAGCACCGAACCCCACGGTACCACCACAATTTTCCGCGCCTCGAGACCATATTGCGAGATAAGGTCACTTTTTCCCCATTCCGTCTGCACACTAACGAATTGAGCCTGATGACATAAAGCTCGGTAAACGCGGTTGCGCCACATTCTCACATCTGGTGAGAAGAATTGCGGTAAATGGATATGCTGTAAATCCCACGGCTGATAAATCGAGGGAATTCTCGTTAGATAGCCCACCTGAGTCGGAAAGTGAACCACATCGAATTGCTTTCCTTCCACGGTTCCGTCCGATGCGGGAAGGGGACCGACGGCCGCGCGGCTTACTCTCCACAGGTCGCGGAGGAGCTTGATCCGGCCGAATCTGGCCTTCACTGGAGAAATCGCGCGACGCGGCATGGTTAGCACGGTCGCGCGCCGAGCCGGCAATTCTACGAACAGATTCTTATGATCTTCAAACACGATAAACGTGTAATGCTCAGTGTCTCCCGGTAACTCACAGAGAGCATTTGCGAGCGACAGCAGGGCAGTGCCAACACCCTGCTGAAAGCTTTCAATGCGACATTCAAAGGCAACATCAATCTTTTTCACGCGATGATGGTTCTGCCTTCCTCTGATATGCCCTGCATCAGAATCATTCTGCGTTTGTCGTGTCTTTCGGTCAATGAACGCAGGATGCGTGGAATCATGATGGCGCAAGGTAAAGCGTTGAGAAGCGCATAGGAGATAAGCGTGGCCCACGGAACTCCGGCGATTCCGATTTCGCGAATGGACAGAATCTTCAGCGGGAGGCACCCCATCGCAAATGCCGTCGCCACGATTACCTGGGGCAGCACCATGTTGGTTCCGTTGAGAAATATGGCCAGCGACTGACCGGCCGCATCCATGACACTCCAGAGACCAAGCCCAAGCAGGAGCAGGAAGGAGGGTGCGATCGGGCGGTGCACCCATACCCGAAGGATCGCGGGACCGAACGCGATCAGGATGGCCGACGCAGCCACGGCGGCAAGCGTCGCAGCAATTGTGCTTCTGAGCAGTGTGCGCTTCACCCAATGAAGGTCGCCGCGCGCCACGGCTTCGCCATAGGCGGGCCAGAGTGGCCCCAGAAACATCGACAGCGCCAGCGAGGTGAGGCTGAACATCTTCGCCGTCACCGAATACCGCGTAACGGCGTCCGGCCCAATCAGCTTGGCGACAAGAAAGTTATCTGATGAGTATGCGACTGCTACCACGACCTGCAAGACGAAGAAAAGTGCGCCCAGCCGGGCGATGCGCTGCATAACTGCCCCGGAAACCAGATGGAAGGAAGGTCGAAGTTCCGGCTGCATCCAGCCAAAAAACGCCACATTATTGGCTAATGTGACGAGCAATGGAGCTCCGGCCAGTGCCGCCAGCAGCCAGGGCAGACCAAGCCGGAGATGAATCACCAGCAGAACGCCGCACAACCCTGCGATGCTTCCAACCAGCTGCCACAGCTTACTGATAAAGCCTTCCTGCAATCCTAATTGCAGACGCTGGACTACATCGGCAGGGACGTTAAGGGCAAAACAACCGACAAACACTGCCATTGCCGGGCCTGCCTCTCTCCGGGCAAGCTGCGAGCTGACATTGAAGAAATGGCCCCAGTCGACTTTTGGGTAAATTACTGCAAACGCGACAAGCAGAATAGCCGCAATTGCCCCGAGCAGCGCGAAAGCACTGGCCACAGACCTGCGAATTTCGCCGACGTCATCCTGTCCATATGCGTCCGAAACGGCATTGAGCACTCCATTGCCGATTCCGAAGTCGGCAAACCCCAGTATGGCCACCACAGAACTGATCGTCATCCACAGCCCAAATCGCTCGGTTCCCAGGTAATGTAGAGTCATTGGGATTGTAATGAGGCTGGTGGACACCGCAATTACCTTGGCAAACAGCGCGCTGACACCAGTCAGCAGCGCCCGGCGATGTCTCTCCCGCGAGCGGCCTTCCGGGGTGCTGGTGTCAAAGGGCGCAAGCCGCAGGTACATCGCGTAGTCCCGAATCCGTCCGAGCAGTTTATTCAAAAGCATGGGTCTGGTAAATCCGAGCAACTACCTTTCATTGACTTAGCCGTACAAGTACTGCTCACGACCACGGAATAGGAGCACGACCAGATTCGCAGCATTCAATGAGTGCTGCGAACCGTTACACTAAACATTGAGCAGATGCATCAAGTACTCTCCGGGAAGCGTCGTAGGTCTTCCGAATGCCCTCTTCCAGACTCGTTTGAGCCCGCCAGCCCAGCGCATGGATGCGGCTTACGTCAAGCAGCTTGCGCGGTGTGCCGTCCGGTTTCGAAGCATCAAATCGGATCTCGCCATCAAAGTCCAGGATGCGGCACATCAGTTCCGCCAACTCTCGAACAGTAAGGTCTTCACCGGTCCCGACATTGATCAGCGGCGGAAATTCGCGGCTGAGGAGTGAGTCGTACGCCGTCTCCTGCAGGTTGAGCAGGAATACGCAGGCTTCCCCGAGGTCGTCGCTGTACAGCAACTCACGCCGCGGACTGCCCGTACCCCACACTGTGATCGAGCTTTGGCCTTTAGCTTTAGCTTCAACCACCTTACGCATCAGCGCCGGCAAAACATGGGAGTTGACTGCGTCGAAGTTGTCGCCGGGACCATAGAGATTCGTGGGCATAGCGGCGATAAACCGGGTTCCGTATTGACGGTTATACGACCAGCACATCTCGATGCCGGCAATCTTGGCCATTGCATAAGCGCGGTTGGTGGGCTCCAGCGGACCGGTTAGAAGATATTCCTCGCGAATGGGCTGCGTTGCGAGTTTTGGGTAGATGCAGCTGGAACCGAGAAATAACAGGCGCTTTACGCCACTACGGTAGCTGGCGTCGATAACATTCGTTTGGATGAGGAGGTTATCGCGCAGGAAATCGGCAGGGTAGGTATCATTGGCGTATATACCTCCCACTTTGGCGGCAGCCAGAAAGACATACTCCGGGCGCTCTTCACGGAAGAACGCATCGACCGACGCACGATCGAATAGGTCCATCTCGGCACGCGTGCGCGTCAGGATTCGGCTGTAGCCAAGATGGTCGAGGTGGCGACAAATCGACGACCCCACCAGCCCTCGGTGCCCGGCTACAAAGATACGGCTTCCTTTTTCCATCCTGGTGGCCTATTCGTGCTGAGCGAAAACGGTATACCCATGTCGCTTTGACAAAGCGTCCTGTTCAGCCAGTTTCAGGTCCTCGCGAACCATCTCTTCAACCAACTCCCGGAACCCAATCCGCGGGACCCACCCCAGTTCCGTCCGTGCTTTGGTTGAGTCGCCAAGCAGGGTCTCCACTTCGGTTGGACGGTAATAACGCGGATCCACGGCAACAACGATTCTGCCCGTCCGGTCCACTCCCTGCTCCTCCGCGCCTTCGCCGTGGAACTCGATTGCCATATCCAGGAAGCTGCCTGCCAGCCGGACAAAGTCACGGACGCTGTGCTGTTCGCCCGTTGAGATCACATAATCGCGTGCCTCTTTCTGCTGCAGCATCATCCACTGCATCTCAACATAGTCCCGGGCATGTCCCCAGTCACGCAGCGCACTCAGATTCCCCAGATACAGGCGATCAACCAGGCCGAGCTTGATGCGCGCAAGCGCCCGTGTGATCTTCCGCGTTACAAACGTCTCTCCGCGTAAAGGCGATTCGTGGTTAAACAGAATTCCGTTACACGCATAGATCCCATACGCCTCGCGATAGTTCACTGTGATCCAGTACGCATACAGCTTCGCGACGGCATAGGGCGAACGCGGGTAGAAGGGAGTCGTTTCCTTCTGTGGAGTTTCGCGCACCAACCCATAGAGTTCCGACGTAGAGGCCTGATAGAACCGCGTGACCTTTTCCAGCCCGGTAATACGGATTGCCTCCAGAAGACGGAGCGCGCCCAAAGCATCCGCATTGGCCGTGTACTCGGGCTCTTCAAACGAGACTTTGACATGGCTCTGCGCGGCCAGATTGTAGATCTCGTCCGGCTTCACCCTCTGCACAATGTGAATCAGAGTGCTGGAATCGGTCAGGTCGCCATAGTGCAGGTACAACCGCCGGTTGGGTTCGTGGGGATCCTGGTAGAGTCGATCAATACGCTGCGTGTTGAACAACGAAGCTCTTCGCTTAATGCCGTGCACTTCGTAACCCTTTTGCAGCAGCATTTCGGCAAGATAAGCCCCGTCCTGCCCGGTAACGCCGGTGATCAGAGCCTTTTTCATTCGCGCTCAAGCCCCCTGGTGTGTCTCTGAATCGCAGCCTCCGTTTCAGCAACGGCTCGCCGAACCTCTAAAACAGCGCTGGGATCGGGAACACTCTCTGACGCGACTGCCCGTTCGCCTTTAAGGACGAACGACCGGCTGCTCCTTTGTGGAATGAACCACCGCCCACGCGAACCCGGTCATACTCAATCCGGTCATACTCAATATGGATATTTGGGTGTTGCATCCCCGCCGCTTCTCGAAGAACTCCGCAACAAGCTGGCCGTGCCCTGACTTCCTGCAGTCGACTGTTGATCGAAGAGGAGATGTCCTAACGATACCATGTCAAACGGTGACCCCAATGGAGGTCCCACGGCTGGTACCCGATCCTTAAAGCGAAAGTCATGCCCACCCAAAAGGCGAATGTAAGTCTGTCCGGCTGCTGGAATAACCGTCCGGCAGATGTGCGATTCGACTCGGCAGTGACCCACATTGAAACTTGGTGGACGCGGAAGGAATCGAACCTTCAACCTGTCGATTAAGAGTCGAATGCTCTGCCAATTGAGCTACGCGTCCACTGTAAGGCTCGTCTCACGCGGGTGGCCCCGCGAACCCAAATGCTGCGCGCCTCAACTCAATATAGCACGCAGAAATCGCGCCGCTCGTGCGCTGCCAGCACCTCACACCAGGTTATGAAAACTGTGCCGCCGAAGCCAACTGCCGCTCAGAATGTGAACGAAAGGCCGCCCTCAACCGAGCGCGCCGCCTGGGCAAAATAAAGGCTGCTGCCGTCGCGCGAGACAAACGGCCGGTAACCTTCAGCCAGCAGGTTGCGCACGTCCACGAGCGCCTCAACGCCGTTCGGTATCATCCGGTGATAGCGGATCGGCTGACGCACCAGGAAGCTCAGATACGAGTCCGCTGTGTCGGTCGCAAACGCGTCCACCGGCGTCAGCGTGTGCGGATTCTGCCAGCGGTACGACGCCCGCCACTGCGTTCCCCACGGCGCCACTTTGCCGTGTACGCCGGCGCCCAGCATCGGAGTCTCCCGCGCCTTCATGCCGTCCAGAATCTGATCGAGGCTCTCGGCCCCAGGTACCACTCCATTCATCACCAGTGCATCGCCCAGCGCCACATCGAAGGTGATCCAGGTGCTGCCGTTTACCCGCTGCTCCACCTCACTCAGCATCCCGTCGCCGGTGAAATTCTCACCGCTCACGCGCAGCAGATCGCTGGTCCCGTCGTACAGCAGATTCCCGCTCGCCCAGTCCCCTGAGGAGATGCTTCCGCCGCCGGTCACCACCGGATGGTCTACGCGCTCGTGCCAAACCGCAACCTTCACGTGCGTGGCGCCCTCGCTCCGGCCCGCGGCCAGCTCCTGATGCACGCCCTGCTCCAGTTGCAGATTACCGTTCCGCTCGCCCAG
Organism: uncultured Acidobacteriaceae bacterium; assembly: GCA_963788905.1. Taxonomy (GTDB): domain Bacteria; phylum Acidobacteriota; class Terriglobia; order Terriglobales; family Acidobacteriaceae; genus Palsa-343. Next base: position 885,017 of record CAWBIO010000002.1, on the reverse strand, counting down.
TTTCGGTTCCACGGTGGCTTCGCGATCCAGATCCTGCAGCGTCTGGATCCCCGGCGCCGTCGATACCCGATAGGAAACGTACTCGTTGCCGCGCCGCATCGTCACCGCTGCAAATGGGTGATTGGCCAGCAGCGTGTCGCCCAGGTGAACTGCTTCAGTCTCATCGCCGAATTCCGCCTCGACCGACGGCCCAAAGTTCATCGCCTCGCCGCTGCGCATCTCGACGGCTTCCAGCCCCTGGCCCTGCGGCCCTCCCGCCACATCCGGCCGAGCTTCCACCGCCGCCACGGTCCGGAACGTCCGCCCTGGCGCCAGCTGCTGCTCATAGCCGGCCATCGCGTTGATCGCCGGATCGTCGGCCTGGCTCAGATTCGCCTGGCTTAGATCGGCACGGAAGATCATCGCCCTTCCGTCATCCGGGGCGCGCTCCATTTCAAAGTCGTCGTGCAGACCGCCATCGCCGAAGCCGCTCTCGCCGCCGCGCACCGTCACCCGCGCCTTCAGCTCCGGCGCAGATCCGTCGCCGTTCGACACAACCACCAGCGGACCATCCTCGAGCAGCCGCAGAAGCGGCCGGTTCGCCGAGAGCCGCAACGTCCAGGTCCAGTCGTCTTTCGGCTCGTCGGCCGGCCGCGGTTTCGCAGGCAACCACCGGAAGGCCTCGTACAGCGTGTCCAGCGTCAGATTCACAACCAGCTTCGTTCCGCCCAGTACGTGCAGGTCTTCCCTGAGCGTCGGCAGGAACATCGCGCCCGAAGCCTTGAGTTCATAAATCCCGGGGAGAATTGCGTCGATGCGATAACGGCCGTGCTCGTCGGTGAACACTTCGCATACCACCGAGAAGTCCGGCTTCAGCAGTTCCACAGCCGCCCCGGCCTGCGGCGCGCCGCGCGTGTCCCGCACTACTCCGGTCAAACTCTCAGTCTGCGCACTCGCCTGCGCTGCTGCCGCGCACAATGCAAGCACCGCGATCAGGATGGGGCCGGAGATGGAGGTACGTCTGCTCACTGAGTCAGTAAGTTGATTTGCTCCCTGGCGCTGTTCCCTAAAGTTTTACCCGCTTCGTGGCTCTCTGACCACTGAAGCGCCAATTCATTTCCGAGCCCGCCGCCCGGAAACCTTGCTTCAAGCCTACTCCACCGTAAAGGGCGCAGACTGTGCTATCTGCTGTCGCGTTACATCATCATCCACGCTGATCTTCACGATGTACTTTCCAGGCTCCAGACCTGCAAGGGGGAGGGTTTTTTCCAGTGTCAGCTGGTCGGAACTCGCGGCCAGCTTCTTTGAATCTTCCTGGGCATTCAGAACCGACTTATTGGTCGTCGTGTCCAGGATCTCATAAATAATCCGCGCGTTGTTCTGCTTGCTCTTCTCGTCCAGCCCCAGATTATAAACCTGCATCCAGAAGCTCAGGTTCTGATTCCGATGAAAGGTCGCCGGCGAGGCCGGGTTGGTCGTCACCCGCGGCCGCACGTAGGTGTTGCCGATAATGAACGACCCCGCTCCAATCTCCTTGGAGGGCACTCGCTCCATTTTGTCGGCCAGAATCAGCGATGAAGCCGCCAGATGGTCGTCGTCGTAACGCGGCACCGTGATGGCCTGGGCCCAAACGCCTACGTGGTCCGGGTTGTTCACGTCCTTAATAGCAATGTCGATGCGGTACCGTCCTGGCCGAAGCGGAAACGCCTTCCAGTAGAGCGACGCGTTGTTCAGCGTTCTGGGCAGCAGCTCCGCCGGCTCCTCCACTTCCACGGGATCCTCAAAGCTCTGCACTACCCGGTCCGTGATCGTCGAAATCCGCCCCACGATGCTCACGTCCCCCTTCGCCACCCCATCCTTGGTGGTGAACGTGATGTCGCGGTTCTTGATCTGCAGCGTGATCGGCACCAGCACCGTGTCGTCGGTCACCTTCACAAAATCGGTGCGTACATCGAAGGGGAAAAAGGGGCCGCTCAGGACCTTATGGCTGGAAAGGAAGCTGGCCAGGTCCATGTCCTTAAACTTGATTTCCGGCGGTGCCTGCAGTTTGGCGAACAGCTCCATCCGGTCGAACTGCTTGCTCTGGTTTGTCGAGGTGTTCGGCCCCGGCCCCAGATCTTCCAGGCCACCCTTGAACCTGTCCGCCTTCTTCGCCATGCCCATCTGCTCGTAGAGCGTCTGGCCGGCGTTGGGCACGTGCAGCAGCGCGTCCTTCTCCGAGCGGTCGATCGTCATGTGGAAGTCGCCGCACATGCACGTATCGACAAACTCAATGTCGATGTTCTCCCCAATACCTTCCAGATACCGGTAGTGCCACGTCTCAAACGGGAAAGTCGAGGTCTCGCCGCCGCCTTCCTCGACCGGCCTCTCGTAATTGCCCCCGCTGGGGTGCGAATCGGTGCTGTCCGGCGGGCCGAACGCAATGTACATGTGCCCGCGATCCGTCATCCAGCCCGGCTTGCCCGCGGCAAAATGCTCGTTCGCGTAAGCGATGCGCCGGTAATGCTCCTCACGGAACTCATTCTCCGGCGAATCCGGATTCGGATTCCGCCGCCGCCAGAACTGCTCGATGAAAGCGTCTCGCTCCTCGTCGTTGCTGAGGCTCATGAACGCCTTCTTTTCCTGGTCGGTGATAATCCAGCGAACGTCCTCGTCCAGCCACTTCCGGTAGGCAGTTCCCAGTTCCTGCTTCAGCTCTTTCTGCTGCTTGAACCGTTCCTTATCCGACAACTGCCTCTTGAGCGGATCCTGATTCTGGTCCTGCTGATTCTGGTCCTGGACGCTCGTTGCGCTTGGCGTCCCGCTCGGCTGGCTCTGCGCCTGGGCACAAACCATTCCTGCACCAGCAGTCACGGCGACGAGGACCGGGATATACAGCGAGAATCGGTGCCGGGACATTCGGATACGGCTCCTTCAGGGGGCACGCTCAATTCTACGAGCCCGGAGCGGCCCTTTCAAGCAAATCCTTGGCCTGCAGCCACGGGCTCCAAACCCCCTCCGGGACCCCGTCTCCATCAGACGGATCAGCACCCTGACCTGTTATCATAGAGTCGAAAATCTCTTCCGGCATCTCACCGGCCGCCCCGCAGGCGTCGAACCCGTGGAACTTCCCCCCAACGTTCCGGCCGAGGGACTCGACCGCGTGCTTGTACGACGGGGTCCCGGCTCGCCTGGAGGGGAACCGTCATCGCGAGACTTGCGTAATCGTTCGCGAAGGAATACTGCCTTGAAAAGATTCTTCTCATCATCGGCGCCGTCGTGGTTCTCGTCGCGGTCGTAGGCCTTACTGTCATTCGGGCCCAGGCTGGCTACACCAAAGTCCTTATCGGAACCGTTTCCCGCGAAAACCTGGTTTCCGTCGTCAGCTCCACCGGTCAGATCAGGCCCAAGACCTACGTCAACGTGGGCGCCAATGCCATGGGCCGCGTGACGCACTTCTACGTGAACGAAGGCGACCACGTGAAGAAAGGCCAGATCATCGCCACCATCGAGAACGTCCAGCAGGAAGCGAATGTCGCCGCGCAGCAAGCCACCATCGATGCCGCCCGCACCGACATCAATTCCTACATCGCCGCCGAGAAGACCGCCCAGGCGAACGTCGAACACGCGCAGGCCGATCTGGAACAAAAGAAACTCGACTTTGACCGCGCCAAAGCCCTCTTTCAGGCCCAGGTGATGTCCAAACAGGACTTCGACGCCAAGAAAGCCGCTTACGATCTCGACGTCGCCTCACTCTCCCAGGCGGTAGCCGGCCTCGCCCAGGCCCGCGCCCAGACTGCCTCCGCCCGCGGCCATCTCGAGACCCAGCAAGCCAGCCTCAAGGTCAACGAGGACCTGCTGAATCGCACCATTGCTGTTGCTCCCTTTGACGGCATCGTGACCAACGAGCCGGTCCGCCAGGGCGAAATGGTCGTCCAGGGCATTCAGAACACCGAAGGCTCGACCCTCATGACCCTGGCCGATATGTCGGTCATCACCGCCGAGGTCAAGGTTGACGAAACTGACATCGTCAATGTCCAGAACGGCCAGGAAGCTGACGTCACCGTCGATGCCATTCCCGGCAAAGTCTTCAAAGGCCACGTCACCGAGGTCGGCGACCAGGCCCTCCTGCGCTCCACCGGCGTCTCCACCAGCCAGTCCACCAGCGGCGTCGAAGAGGCCAAGGACTTCAAGGTGGTTGTCACCCTCGACACCCCCTCCGACTTCCTGCGCCCTGGCCTTTCCTGTACGGCGAAAATCACCACCGCCAAAAAGGACAACATCGTGGCCGTCCCGATTCAGGCGCTCACCATGCGTGACCCGAATCAGCTGAAGAAAGAAGCCTCTTCCCCCAAAACGGCGACCGTTTCCGCGGCCACCAACAATCCCTCCCAGCCTTCGCAGCAGATTCAGGGCGTGTTTGTGGTCAGCAAGGCCAACGGCAAAGATCGCGTGCACTTCGTGCCCGTCACCACCGGCATCACCGGCGCAACCGACATTGAGATCCTCAGCGGCCTGAAGACCGGCGACCGTATCGTGACCGGCACCTACAAAGTGCTGCGCGACCTGAAGGAAAACTCCCTGGTCAAACAGGACACCTCGCTCGCCGCTCCGCAAACCACCAGTTCCTCGTCCTCGTCGTAAGCTGAAAGGAACCAGGAACTACCCGGGCGCGTACACCACCAGCATGGCAACAGGAGTTCTCATGGCGGCAGAAACCTCAACCGAAGCGGAACTCCGGCCCGCATCCGGTTCGTCCCCCAGCGACATGATCGTGGTTGAAGACCTCTGGAAGACCTACGACATGGGCTCCGAACAGCAGGTCCAGGCTTTGCAGGGCATCTCCCTGCGCATCCGTCGCAACGAGTACGTCGCGATCATGGGTCCTTCCGGCTCCGGAAAATCCACCCTGATGAACCTCATCGGGTGTCTCGACACTCCCTCCAGCGGCAAGTACTGGCTCAACGGCCACCTCGTCAGCGAGCTCAACGACGACGAACTGGCCCGCATCCGCAACCGGGAAATCGGATTCGTCTTCCAGACCTTCAACCTGCTGGCCCGCGCCTCGGCTCTGCATAACGTCGAGCTTCCCCTCATCTACAACGGCACCCCTTCCGATGAGCGGGACGCGCGCGCCAAAGCCTCGCTCACCGCCGTGGGCCTCGAAACCCGCATGAATCACAAGCCCAACGAGCTCTCCGGCGGCCAGCGCCAGCGCGTCGCCGTCGCCCGCGCCCTGGTCAACAATCCGTCCATCATCCTGGCCGACGAGCCCACCGGCAACCTCGACTCCAAAACCGGCGAGGAGATCATGGCTCTCTTCGATGACCTTCACAGAAAAGGCAACACCATCGTGCTGGTCACGCACGAGCCCGACATCGCTGAATACGCGCATCGCGTCGTCCATATTCGCGACGGCAAAATCTTCTCCGACCAGCCCTCCGCCCGTGCTGCCAAACTAAACTAAGCAGCCGCCGGCTCCAGCTCCAGGCTCCCGGCTCCGCTTATTCCCATCCCCCGGAGACTTCCATGGAATCCATCCTCCAGGATGTTCGCTATTTCCTTCGCCAGCTGCGCAAGTCGCCCGGGTTCGCCCTCATTGCCGTCCTGACCCTGTCGCTCGGCGTCGGCGCTGCCACAGCCATCTTCAGCGTCATCGATGCCGTGATCCTGCGCCCCCTGCCCTACGTTCAGCCGGATCGCATCTTCGTCCCGCAGACCCTCTCCCGCCAGGGCTACACGCAGCCATTCTCCCTGCCCGGCTTCAAAGATTTCCGCGCGCAGAACCATGTCTTTGCGGCCCTCTCCGTGGTCTCGTCGTATCAGAGCGTCAACATGCAAACGCCCTCCGGTCCGGTCGCCCTCCAGTGGGTCCAGGGATCGGACGATTTCTTTCGCGTCTTTGGCGTCGCCCCCATCCTCGGCCGCACCTACCGCCCCGGCGAAGACCAGCCGGGAAAAAACGATGTCGCCGTGCTCAGCTACGACGTGTGGCAAACGAACTTCGACGGCCAGACCAGCGTCATCGGTCGAACCCTCGAACTCAACGGGCATCCGTACACCTGCATCGGTGTCATGCCGGCCGGATTCCGTTATCCACTCAGCGTGCGGCATGCCGTCTACACACCGTTGCATCCCGATCCGATTCTCGTCGACCGCCGCGGCGACCACTGGCTGCCCGCGATCGGCCGGCTGAAAACCGGAGTCACCCGCCAGCAGGCTCAGGCCGACCTCAGCGCCGTCCTCGATAACATCGGCCGCGCGTTTCCCGATACCGACGGCGGCCGTCGCGAACAACTCATCAGCCTCACCGACACCGTCGAGGGCGGCGTCACTGGAGCCTTGTGGGCCCTCTCCGCCGCCGTGCTCGCGGTTCTCCTCATCGCCTGCGTCAACGTCGCCGGCCTGCTGCTGGCGCGTGGCGTCAAGCGCGAACGCGAGATCGCCCTGCGCGTTGCCATCGGCGCACGGCGCGCCCGGCTGGTGCGCCAGGGTCTCACGGAAAGCCTGCTCCTCGCCACTCTGGGCGCTGCCGGCGGCATTTTTCTCTCCTGGCTGTTGCTCGCGGCGCTGCGCACTTTTCTCATCCATGCCATCGCGCGCGGAGCGGACGTGCACATCGATATCCCCGTGCTGGTGGCCGCGCTGGCGCTTTCCATTTTCACCAGTGTCGCGGCCTCGCTGTATCCAGCGCTGCATCACTCCGGCGCCCAGCCCAGCCAGGCGCTGCGCAGCGGCGGCGCGGCCGGAACCTCCCCCGCTCACCACCGCCTGCGCTCCGTCTTCATCGTCTCTCAGGTCGCGCTGTCCCTGGTTCTGCTGGTGGTCGCAGGTGTGCTGCTGCGCGAGGTGGCTGGCTACCGCAATACCGATCTCGGCTTCGACGCGCGCCACATTCTCGCCGCCGAAATCGATCTCTCTCCCGAACGATACCAGGGCCGCAACGTCTGGACCGGCTTCTACCAGCCCATGCTGGACCGTGTAACCCATCTGCCCGGCGTGCGCGGCGCAGGCGTCATCAACCTGGTTCCCATCCAGAGCTGGGGCTGGAACTCCGAGATTCACATTACCGGCCAGCCGCCAACCCCTTCCACCGAAATAACGCTGGCCGAAGACCGCTACGTCTCGCCCGGCTACTTCGATGCGCTGGGCATTCGCCTGCTGCAGGGCCGTACGCTGATGCCCAGTCTCGACCTCCCGACCAACAAAGCGGCAACCATCGTCGTCAACCAGGCCTTCGTGAAGAAGTTCCTGCCCACAGGGCTCAATCCCATCGGCCAGCATCTCGACGACAGCGACAAAGCCGACGAGAAAACCCAGATCGTCGGGGTGGTCACCAACATCCGCCAGGACCTGATGCAACCTTCGATGCCGGAAATGGACTACCTCTACGCTGAGCTGCCTCCACAATTCAGCGCCATCCTGATGCGCTCCAGTCTGGTCGTGAGCACTGTCGGCGATCCGAAATCGGTGATCCCGGAAGTCCGCGAGGTGTTTCACCAGGTCGACCCGACCCTGCCCTTCCGCGCGCCGGAGACGATGGACGAGATCGTCGCCGAGCAGCTCGTCATGCAGCGCATGGAGACCTGGCTCTTCGGTATCTTCGCGTCGCTCGCCGTGCTCCTCGCCACCGTCGGTCTCTACGGGCTCATCAGCCACGAAGTCGAGATGGGCACGCGCGACATCGGCATTCGCCTGGCTCTGGGCGCCACACGCAGCGAGGTCTTCTCCCTCATCCTGCGCCGCGTCGCGATTCTGCTGGCCATCGGCATCGTCGCCGGGCTGGGCCTGACGTTTGCTGCCAGGCGGCTGATCGCCTCCGTCGCGGTCATCCATTTCGCGCATCAGCTGGGCCTGCTCGCCCTCCTCATTCTGGTCCTCGCCGCCGCCGGATTGCTCGCCGCAGTTCTGCCCATGCAGCGCGCCGCCTCGATCGAGCCGATAGAAGCGCTCAGAACCGAGTAGGAGAAGAGCCGTCAGCTAAAGAAGCGATCGGCTAAAAACCGGTCAGCGATGAACCGGTCAGCGAAACGTTGTTCCAACGCTCCCGGCTCCCAGCTCCCGTCTGCGTCCTGAACCCTGCTCGCTGCACCCTGGGCGCAGCCCTCATCCCCCCTCCCTTTCTGCCGATATTTTCTCCAGCAGCACGGAGAAGAACTGTGTATTTGGCGCCGATCGAAACAGACCAGCAAAAACCTGACCAGCCCACGCCTGGCGGGCTCGATCCGGAGGCTCTTCAGCCCATCAACCTTGAGCCGGAACGCTGGATGCTCGGTCCCATGGCGGGACGCAACCTCGTCATGCAGCATCTGTTCTCGCGCATGCGCTGCACCGCTCCCCATTTCCGCCTCGTCAACGTCGAAGGCGAACAGGGTACCGGCAAGCTGCTCGCGGCGCAGACCCTCCACCAGCTTGGCCCCGCATCCGCGGGACCCTTCATCCCCTGCGTTGCCGCTGAATTCATGCGTGATCCCGGAGCCCTCTGGAAGGACGCCCGCGGCGGCTTGGTTTACCTCTCCCGCGTCGATGAGTTGCCCGCCGAGTTCCAGCGCATGCTGCGTGATTTTCTCGAGCAGGTCACCCACGAGCGCATCCGGGCACAAAAGGCACAAGGTCCCCTGCAGCTGGTCGCCGGCTCCGCGCAGTCCCTGCGCCGTCTGGCCGCTTCCGGCGCCTTCCGCGCCGATCTTGCCACTCACCTCACTGCGATTCGTTTCACCCTCCCTCCCGTGCGGGATCGCAAAGACGACATTCCGCTGCTGGCCGCGCTGTTCCTCCGCAACTGGAGCCAGCTGCATCGCAAGCCCCTGCGCGGTTTTGCCCCAGGCGTCCTCTCCCGCCTCACCGCTCACGACTGGCCCGGCAACGTCCGCGAGCTCGAATCCGTCGTCGCCGCCGCCGCCCTCGAGTGCTCCGGTCAGTGGGTTCGCCCCATCGACCTTCCCCGCCTGCATTGGCCTGTCCCGGCTCCCCTCCTGGCTCACGACGTAGCCGCCGACGACCCTAACCTCGACCGCGCGATTCTCCGTCATGTGACTCTCGTTCTCGCTCGCGTCAACGGCAACAAGGTCCGCGCCGCCAGGATGCTGGGCATCAGCCGCTCCACCCTCTATCGGCTGCTTGAGGCAAACACCGGCGTGGCCTCAAATCACTGACTTTCACGCCACTGACTTTCACGTCCGCCCCAAAACCGCGCCTCTAAGCAATCCTTTCCTTCCCCGCTCTCGTCCCCCGTCGCCGTACAACTCCGCGCGCAACCGCCCGCATCGAAAATTCGAGTTTTTAGTCGGAATTCGGCAACTCGCCGAATGACAGTTCCGTTCGGAGAGCAGAAAGGTGACCCCGAAATCCGCAACCCCAGCCCCACTCAGGAACTCGAACCTCGCATCGAGCGCGGTTTCCCAGGTCGACCGCAACGGCTCGCCCCATCGCCTCCAAACCGGGATTGCCGGACTCGACGACATCCTCCACGGTGGCTTTCCCTCCGGACACCTCTACCTCATTGAAGGCGATCCCGGCACCGGCAAAACCACGCTCGCCCTTCAGTTCCTCCTCGAAGGCGTCCGCCTCGGCGAACGCGTCCTCTATGTCACCCTCTCTGAATCGGCGCAGGAGCTTCGCCAGGTCGCCAAATCGCACGGCTGGTCGCTCGAAAACGTCCAGATCTACGAAATGATCCCGCCCGACGACGACCTCAGGCCCGAGGCGCAGTACACCGTCTTCCACCCTTCAGAAGTCGAGCTGGCCGACACCATCGCCTCCATCATGAAAAAAGTCGACGAGGTTCAGCCGCAGCGCCTCGTGTTCGACTCCCTCGCCGAGCTGCGCATGCTCGCGCGCGATCCGCTCAAGTACCGCCGTCAGATTCTGGCTCTCAAGCGCCATCTCTCCGGTGGCAATACCACCGTGCTCATGCTGGACGACCGCACGTCGGATGACAACCACGATCTCCAGTTGCAGTCGATCGCCCACGGCGTCATCCTCCTGCAGAGCCTCGGCCGCGACTACGGCATCAGGCGCCGCCGTATCGAGATTCACAAGCTGCGCGGTTCATCCTTCCGCGAAGGCTTCCACGACTACATCATCCGCACCGGCGGCCTCGACATCTTCCCCCGTCTCATCGCCGCCGAGCATAAACCCGGATTCCGCCGCCGGCCCGTCCCCAGCGGCCTCCAGGAGCTCGACGATCTCCTGCGCGGCGGCATCGACACGGGCACCAGCACACTGCTCACCGGCCCGGCCGGCTGCGGCAAGTCCACCATCGCCTTCCGCTACGCGTATTCCTCGGCCCTTCGCGGCGAAAGGGCCATGTTCTTCACCTTCGACGAGTCCCTGGCTACCCTCATTGACCGCTGTAAAGGCCTCGGCATGGATCCTGACAGCGCTCTCTCGAGCGGCATGCTCCAGCTCCAGCAGGTCGATCCCGCCGAGCTTTCGCCGGGCGAATTCGTCTCTCAGATCCGCCGCATTGTCGAGCAGGAGAAGCTCCGCGTTCTGGTCATCGACAGCATGAACGGCCTGCTCAACGCCATGCCCAACGAGAAGTATCTGTCCATGCAGCTGCACGAGCTGTTTGCGTATCTGGGCCAGCAGGGCGTTGCCACCATCATCACCCTCGCCCAAATCGGCATCATCGGATTGGCGATGCAAAACCCTCTCGACCTCAGCTACCTAGCCGACACCATCCTCCTCTTCCGGTATTTCGAGCGCGCCGGCGAAATCCGCCAGGCCATCTCCGTCGTCAAGAAGCGCAGCGGCACCCACGAGCGCACCATCCGCGAACTCTTCATGCAGGACGGCAAGGTTTTCGTCGGTCAGCCGCTTTCCGAGTTCGAGGGCGTTCTCACTGGTGTTCCCAAACTCATCGCCAACATCCTCAATGGCTCAGAACAGGAGGTGGATTCTGCTTCCTGACGTCAAATCATCGACGCACGATCGTCGCACCATCATCCTCGCGCCCACCGGCAAAGACGCGCTCCTGATTGCAGGCCTCCTCGAGCGCCGCTCGATCCCGTGCCACCAGATTGCCTCCGTCGACGAGCTTTGCTTCGAAATCGAGCGCGGCGCCGGAGCGGCCATCGTCTCCGAAGAAGCGCTGATGGGCAGCGCGATCACTAAAATGCGCGACGTCATCGAGCAGCAGCCGCCCTGGTCCGATTTCCCCCTCATCCTCCTCACGGTCGGCGGTCGCGTCACGGCCGAGAGCGAACACCTCCGCGAGCTCCGCCAGCCACTGGGCAACATATTTCTTCTCGAGCGCCCCATCCGCCCCGAAACCCTGCTCAGCACGCTTGAGATTGCCCTGCGCGGACGCCAGCGCCAGTACCAGATTCGCGATCAGATCCAGCAGTTCTCCCGCGCGCAGGACGCGCTGCGCCGCTCGGAAAAGCTTGCCGTTACCGGCCGCCTCGCTGCCTCCATCGCCCACGAGATCAACAATCCTCTCGAGGCCGTCACCAACCTGATCTATCTCGTGCGCGCCAGCGACGATCCCAAACAGGCGCACGCGTACCTGGCCCAGGCCGATCAGGAACTGGCGCGCGTTGCGGAAATTACCCGCCAAACCCTGCGCTTCTATCGCGAGCCCAGCCATCCGGTCAACACTGAAGTCGCCTCGGTGCTGCGCTCGGTTCTGGTTCTTTACAACTCCCGGCTGGCTTCCGCCAGCGTCGCCGTTCAGCTGGAAATCGATTCGCCCAGCGCCACCGTGCTGGCCAGCCCCGGCGAGCTTCGCCAGGTGATCGCTAACATCATCGGCAACGCCATCGATGCCATGCGCCACGGCGGCCGCCTGCGCATCCGCATCTCCGAGGAGCTCGGCCCCGGCGATGACCCGCGCGTGCGTCTCACCATCGCCGACACCGGCTCCGGCATTTCCCCCTCCCTGTTACCCTCGATCTTCGAACCCTTCGTGACCACCAAAGGCGAAACCGGAACCGGCCTCGGCCTCTGGGTCACCGGCGAAATCCTCCGCCGTAATGGATGGAGCGTCCGGGTACGCACTCGTTGCGGCCCGCGCCAGACGGGCACGGCTTTCTCCATCACCATGCCGCTCCGTTTGGCTGCCACGCGTCTTCGGCCCGAAGCTGCCGTCGCATAGCTTTCGCTGCCCTTACGGGCACCTGTGCCCTGTACCCTGCCCACCATGAAGAAGTACTCCTTCACGGCCAAAATCGAGCCCGGCCCCGGCGGTGGCGCCTTCGTCACCTTTCCCTACAGCGTCGAGAAGGAATTCGGCGTGAAGGGCCGCGTCCCCGTCCACGCTTCCATCAACAACATCCCCTACACCGGCTCGCTGATGCAGTGCGGCGGCCAGTACCACATGCTCGGCATCCTTAAGGCGATTCGCGAGCAGCTCGGCAAACAGATTGGTGACAAGGTCGACGTCGAGATCTGGAAAGACGACGCGGTCCGCACCGTCGATGTCCCTGCCGAGCTTGCGGCGCTGATGAAGAAGCACGGCGTGCGCGATTTCTTCGACTCGCTCAGCTACACCCACCGCAAGGAATACTGCCGCTGGATCAGCGAAGCGAAGAAGGAAGAAACCCGCTCCGCCCGCCTCACCAAATCCATCGAGATGATGCGCAAAGGCGTCAAGACTCCGGGCTGAAGCGTTCGATTCGGTCTCGGGCCAACCGGAGAGAATTTTGATTCCGGAGGGCTGAATTCTGCTCCAATCTGATTCTGCGCGACTTAGCCGATGTTGACAGATCTGACAACTTTCCAGGCTGGAAGCCGCACGCTGGTAGCGCCTGCTACCCCCCACCCCCGTTAACTTTTTGGCAAGTATTTGATTCTCGGGCGTTTGCGATTTTCACTTGAGGGCCTCTGGCTGCAAGTAATAGAAAACAAGTTAATTACTTGAGGGCCTCAAAACCGGCGTTTGGGGGCCTCTGACAAGAGAAAAGGCCGCGCAGGAGCGGCCTTTCCGGGGTTGAAGTGTCGGGGAAATTTTCTTTCCCCTCTATTATCAGAATACCAAGTTTGAGTAGAAATCGCGCCAACTTTGTTGGCTTCGCTTGGCCTGGAAGCCATTTGGAATCAGGGATCATTACTTCGGATTTTGGGCTCGCCTCTTGACAGGTTTTCCACATTTCGGGCGTGGGGCTGTAAGTTGTTGAAGGTTCGTGGAAGCAGGATACGGTTGAGCCGATCGCGTATCCTGTTCCCGTTCAATATGAAGAACCGTGGCTTATCCGCGATTATTGCTCTTGTTCTTTGCTGTGTCCTAGCGTCCAGTCGAGGTTTCGCCCAGGCACCCGACGTCGAATCCCGACGCAAGGCGCTCAGCGATCTCTTCGCGCAGATCTGGGAAGACCGGCTCAGCCACTCGCCCGAGTTCGCCTCCACCATCGGCGACGACCGCTTCAACGACCAGCTCTCCGACTACTCGGTCGAGGCTTACAACCAGCAGCTGGCACGCGGCCGCGATTACCTCCACAAGCTCGGCGAGATCGACACCGCGGGGCTTACCGATCAGGAAGTCCTGTCAAAGGACCTCATGGTCCGCCAGCTCATCGAGGACCAGGAAGAATCGCAGTTCAAGCCCTGGGAGATGCCCGTGAACCAGTTCAACGGGCTGCATCTCTCGCTTCCGCAGCTCGTCCCGCGCCTGCGCTTCGCTACCGTGAAGGACTACGACGACTACATCGCGCGCCTCAACAGAGTCCCCGTCGCCTTCCGCCAGGTCACCGACAACATGCTCACCGGGATCGATGACCAGCGCATGCCGCCGAAATATCTGCTCGAGAAAGTCCTCGTCCAGGTGAACGCGCTGCTCGCCCAGAAACCGGAAGACAGCCCCTTCGCGCAACCGCTGAAGAAGTTCCCAGGCACGATTCCCGCTGCCGACCAGACCCGCATTCACGACGAAGTCATCGCCGCCATCACGAAGCAGGTCTATCCCGCCTACCAGCGTTTCGCGCGATTTCTTCAGGCCACATATATCCCCGCGGGTCGCGCCGAACCCGGCGTCTGGTCCCTGCCCGATGGCGACGCGTACTACGCCTTCCGCGTGAAGCAGAGCACCACCACCGAACTCACTCCCGCCCAGATTCACAAAATTGGCGAAGACCAGGTCGCCGCCGACGAAGCCGACATGCTCGTCATCGCGAAGAAGCTCGGCTACGCGGATATCGCCGCACTCCGCGCCGCCATCAACGCCAATCCCAAACTGCACCCCACCAGCCGCGAAGCGCTGCTCGACGTCTACCGCGCCGACCTCGACAAAATGCGTCCGAAGCTACCGGAGCTTTTCGGGCGCCTGCCCAAAGCGCCGCTCACCGTTGAAGCCGTCCCCGCCTTCATGGAAAAAGACCAGGCGCCGGCCTACTACGAGCAGGGCACGCCCGACGGCTCGCGCCCCGGCACCGTCTTCGTGAACACCTACGACTTCGAACATCGCTCGCTGGCCAATGTGGAGTCGGTCTCGTATCACGAAGGCCTGCCTGGCCATCACCTGCAGATTTCCATCGCGCAGGAACTCACCGGCCTGCCCCAGTTCCGCAAATATTTCCACTACACCGCCTACACCGAAGGCTGGGGCCTGTATGCGGAAAGGCTTGGCAAAGACATCGGCTTCTATCAGGACCCGTATTCCGACTTCGGCCGCCTCGAAGCCGACATCTTCCGCGGCGTGCGCCTCGTGGTCGACACCGGCGTGCACTCGCAGCACTGGTCGCGCCAGCAAATGGTCGACTACTTCCACGCCCACTCCGGCCTCGACGATGCCACCGTCAATGCCGAGTGCGACCGCTACATCGCCTGGCCGGCGCAGGCGCTGGGATACAAGATGGGCCAGCTAAAAATTCTCGAGCTGCGTGACCGCGCCGAAAAGGCCCTGGGCACAAAGTTCGACCTGCGCGCGTTTCACGACCAGGTGGTCGACTCCGGCGCGCTGCCGCTCGATGTACTCGACGCGAGGATCACGGCCTGGATCCAGAGCCAGCAGAGTGGGAAATGAAGATGCACGGACTCCAGATATCCTGCTTCCCGCTACCGGCTGCGGGCTACCGGCCACCGGCCACCGGCCGCCGGCTCAGAAGGGCGTATCCTGTTCGCACAATCACCCGTACAGCACGACGGATCGCCTCCGGCCGTTTCCACGCTCAACTCCCGGAGAAAGGACCCAAAGGAGCACGCCCTGGAAACGGACAAGCCCGAAAAACCTGTGCAGAAAATCCGTATTGAACAGCACTCTACCGCTGGACTCTTCTGGTGTGCTTCCTGGCTCTTCACCATCGGATTCCTGCACCTGAGCTTCTGGCGCTGCGTTCTCGCCCTGTTTATCTGGCCGTACTTCATCGGCCACTACGTCAGCAGTTTTGTTCACTAAAGCACGCGGCGCTCGAAACCAGAAATGTCTCCGCGAGCTTTCATTTCGCGAAGGACCCTGGACGGCTGTCTGGCTGCAGACTGCAAAGACGCTATCCTGAGATGACCATGACCGATCTCTCCAAATCCCGCGTCGCCGTGCTCGGCGCCGGCAAAATGGGCGGTATCCTGCTGCAGGCCTTCCTCAAGCAGCAGATTCTCTCCACCGGCCGACTCTTCGCGACGGTTGCCCATGCAGAACGCGCCCAGGCTCTCTCCGCGCAGTGGGGCATCGAGGTCTCTACCGACAACGCCGCCATCGCCGCTAAGGCCGACGTGATCCTCATCGGCGTGAAGCCCTTCCAGGTTCCCGCTCTCATCGAAGAGATTCGCCCCGTGCTCACGCCGGACAAGATGCTGATCTCTTTCGCCGCCTCGGTGAGGACCGAATCCATCGAAAAGATTGCTGTCGAGGAAGTGCCCGTCATCCGCGCCATGCCCAACACGCCGTCCATGCTGGGCGCCGGCATCTCTGCGCTCTGCCGCGGCCGCTTCGTCACGCCGGAACACATGGAACTCGCTGAGAGCCTCTTTGCCGCCGTTGGCCGCACCGTCGTCGTCGACGAGAAGCACATGGACGCGGTCACCGGCTTGAGCGCCTCGGGGCCGGCGTTCATCTACATCATTCTCGAATCGCTCGCTGAGGCCGGGGTGAAGGTGGGCCTGCCTCGGGATATCGCCACGCTGCTCGCCGCCCAAACCACTTACGGCGCGGCAAAAATGGTCCTCGAGACCGGCTACCATCCAGCGCTGCTCAAGGACGCGGTCACTACGCCGGCCGGCTGCACCATCGACGGCATCCTCGAACTGGAAGAAGGTGGGCTGCGCGTGACGCTGATCAAAGCCGTAATGCGCGCGACCCAGCGCGCCAAAGAACTGGCCGCGGGCTAGCGAAGAGCGATCGTACTTAGCCCCGGCTCCCGGCTCCCGGCTGCGTTTGTTAATTTCTCGCTACTTTTTCTCGGCGGTCCGCGTCTGAATGCCTTATGACGCCCGACCGCGCGTTGGTTCCCGAACCCCGCCTGCCCGAAATCAACTGCACGCTGCCGCGCCTTGAAGATGTTGCTCAGCACTCACGCCTGTTCCTGGCGTCGGAATTCCTGGCGCTCTTCATCGGGATTCCGCTGGCGCTCTTTTTTGGACTTGCCAGCAAGCTGCCCCCGCTTCCGATCCTCTGGGTCATCGCCGCTTATTGCCTCGTTGTTCTGCTGCGCGACCCGAGCTTCGACCGGCGCCAGCTCTGGAACGCCGCCCCGCTCTGGAGGCAGCTGCCGCAGATTTTCGCGCTGTTCATCGCCGGAGTCGCCGTCGTCTCGCTGCTCGTCCACCAATACGCGCCAGAGCTGTTCCTGAGCCTTCCCCGCCAGCGTCCGCGCCTGTGGGCCACGATCATGATCGGCTACCCACTGTTCTCGGTGTATCCGCAAGGGCTGATCTATCGCGCTTTTTTCTTCCACCGCTACCGGCGCCTGCTCCGCTTCGACCTGCGGATGAACTCGCTGGCCATGATCCTCGTCAGCGCAGCGGCTTTCGCGCTGATGCACATCCTCTTTCACAACTGGATCGCTCTGGCGCTGACGTTTCCAGGAGGAATTCTCTTCGCGGTGCGTTATGTGAACACACGCTCGCTCTGCGTCTCGTCGCTGGAGCACGCTCTGTACGGGTGCTTTCTGTTTACCGTCGGACTGGGGCAGTTCTTCTACGTGCGGGTGGTTTGAATCCCGCTATTCCTGCGGCGGCTCTTTCGCACCCTCTTTTCCGCCGTTGACTGCGCCATTAGTCGTGTTTTTGGTCTTGCTATAAGCCTTTTTTGTTCCCTTCTCGCTGGCTTTGTAGCCGTTTTTGGCGCCCTTACCGGTGTCTTTGGCCGCGTTTTTCGTGTCGTGGCCCGCGTCCTTCATGTCCTGTTTGGCGCTGTTGGCCTGGTCGCTCTGGGCCGTTGCGATTCCATACGCCGGAGCCAGCATAAAAGCCGCTCCCAGCATTGCTGTCATCCATGGATGATTTCGTCTCATACTTAGGGGATGTTGCAATGGCCCGCCTGAGTTGCGCCGGCCGGGTCAAATTCGGGGGACTAAAATTGACCTTCAGAAGACCCTTCGAACAAGCGTGACCGCCTCCGCCGCCATTTCGCCTGCCGCACCAGCCCTGATGCAGCCCCCACGCGCGATGCGCCGATTCGCCTGGGCTGTGCTGGCCTACAACGTCGCAGTCATCGTGTGGGGATCGGCGGTGCGCGCCACTGGTTCGGGCGCAGGCTGCGGCGACCACTGGCCGCTGTGCAACGGAACCGTGGTCCAGCACCATCCCGCGTTGACCACGCTGATCGAATTTGCTCACCGCGCCTCGAGCGGCGTCGATCTGGTTTGCGTGCTCGCGCTTGTTTTCTGGACGTTCTTTTCCGTTCCGGGACGCCACCTGGCGCGAGCGTTTGCGGTGGCCGTCCTGGTTCTCACCCTCAATGAGGCCCTGTTGGGCGCGCTGCTCGTCCTGCTCGGACACACCGCGCAGGACCGCTCGCCCTCGCGGGCGATCTATCTCGGCCTGCACCTCACCAACACGCTGCTGCTGCTGGCTGCGCTCACCCTCACCGCGCACTTTCTCTCCCGCCGCCAGAGCACGCAGCGCGGAACGGTCAGGCTCCGCGCGCCGGGCCTCGCGATTACAGGGCTTCTTGCCACGCTCATCGTCGGCGTTACGGGCTCGCTGGCCGCTCTCGGCGACACGCTGTACCCGGCACACAACCTCATGACCGCGATCGCCCAGGACTTTTCGCGAAATTCGCCAGAGGGCACATCCTGGCTTCTTGAAATTCGCTGGCTGCATCCGGCTATCAGCCTTGTCGCAGGAGCTTTCATCGTGTGGCTCATCGTTCGCACCCTGCGCGAACCCTCTAACCGCGGACTTGCGATCGGCGTGCTGCTCCTGCTGGGTTTGCAATACCTGCTCGGCGTGGCGGATGTCGGGCTTCTGGCGCCCACGTGGATGCAGATGACCCACCTGCTTGGCGCGGATCTGCTCTGGATCGCCCTCGTCGTCCTTTCGGCGCGTACCTGCCTTGTACGCGGAAACACCGAGGCGAGGAATTGACACAAAAGCGTCAGTAATCGTTTACCGCTTCGGCGAGAAAATAATGTAGAGTGGCTCCGTCCCCTGGCTCAGGCTGAAACCCTCAGCGGAGCAAAGCTCGCCGCATCTCAATCGAGTTTGTTGTCCTCCCAAACACCGGAGATCCCTGTGGTCTCCGGTGATTTTTGCTCTCCGGAATCTGCAGGCATCTGGTCGCCTCTCGCCGTTGCCTGTTTTTGATACACCCGCGAAATGGCTCGCAGCGCGGCCTTGGCCGGAACCTTGCCATCGTCGCCGGCAAACACAATCTCTCCCTCCCGCTTGGCCTGTGGCCGGTAATACCAGCGGCTGAAGAGGCACAGGTAATCGGCGACCTCGCCGGCGTGCGACTTCTTCGCGGCCCGGCGGTCGGGTTTCGGCGCCAACTCCGCGAGAGCCCGATCCAGTCTCTGTTCGAGCTCATCGCGCGGCGCAGCCGTCACCACGGAGCCTTCCAGCGGAACCGGTTCGACGGCAGGAACAGGCTGGGCGAAGAGAGACGAAGAGCCCGACGCCAGGTTGGGATGGCGCATGCCTTTGACGAAAAAGGGCACCGGCCCACGCAGCGCGCCGCGCGCGAGGACGAACAGTTCGACGTAGTCGGGCTCTACAGCAGCCTGAATGATGATGGCATCCAGATGCGCCAGCGGACGAACGGCTTCCGGAGCCTCGGCGGCAACCGCTTCGGCTTTGGCCAGCCTCGAGTGCAGCTCCGCGGCTTTCTCAAATTCCATCAGCTCCGACGCCTGATCGCGTTCCTGGCGAAGGGCCTCGACAAGACTTTCGCCGCGAGTCCTGAGAAATGCGCGGACAGCGGTCGCTTCTTCGGCGTAGCGTTCGTCGGAGCAGCCCTTGAAGCAGGGCGCGAGGCACTTCTTCATCTCCGAGTAAACACAGCCGGGAAATGCTGGGTCTGGATTGAGATCGTCGACGCAGCGGCGCAGTTTGAACAGGTCCAGCATGTTTTCGAGGAAGCGCTCAGCGGCAATTCGCGACGGAAACGGCCCATACAGGTCTTCCATGGCGGATTTTGTGACTCTGTTAGTTACATATACACGCGGGTACGCATTTTCGACGGCCATTCGTAACAGCGCCGGTGCCTTGAGGTGGAGGCGCTTGCGCGCGCGCTCTCCGAAGGAGCTCCAGGATGCTTCGTACAGCCTGATCAGCGCTTCGAAGTTCGACGCGGTGAGCGCGTATTCGATGCGCGCGACGCGCCCGGCCAGCTGCAGGCGCTTTGTCTGATCCGGTCTGGCCTCAAGCAGCCGCCGGATGCGCCTTCGCAGATTGGGCGTTCGGCTGATGTAGGGCTCCGCATGCGCATCCTCAGCGAACAGCGCAAAGATTCCCGCCGACGCCGGAATCTCCTGCCAGCGCGGTTCGGCTGCGTTGAACGAAATTTGGTTCGCGAACATTCAATGCCCTTCGCGCGCTAAAATCTTCACAACGTGAAGAAGGGTCACAACCCGTCTGTTTCCGGTGGGCCGAACGCAAGGCGCTCACCTATTGCAAGATTGGAAGCGACCAAGGCCGGTCCGCGCAAGCGTCTTGGGTCGCTGGAAACCCAGGGGTTCAAGCTACCAAAAGCATTCTTCGAACCACTCCCCGAAGAGGAACTGCGACTTTGGAACGGCGAAGACATCGTTGACGAGGACGCCCGATAACCTTACAAGCGTTTCCAGCGCCTTACGCACCCGCGATGGTCATGCCGTCGATGCGCAGGGTTGGCGCGGCAATAGCTCCGCGAAACTTCAGGTCGTTGCCGATGGCGGTGATGTTCCCCAGCATTTCGCGCAGATTGCCGGCAATGGTGATCTCGTGCACCGGATAGGCGAGCTCGCCGTTCTCGATCCAGATCCCCGCCGCACCGCGCGAATAATCGCCGGTAACAAGATTCAACCCGTGCCCGAGCAGCCGCGTGACATACAGGCCCTGCTGGACGCCACGAAGGATCTCATCCGGCGATTGCGTTCCGGCTTCGAGATACAAATTTCCTGCATCGAGATACGGATTGCCGGCGAGACCGCGCCCGGCGTTGCCCGTGCTCTTCATTCCCAGCTTGCGTCCTGCATAGGTATTCAGCACGTAGTTTCGCAGCACACCCCTTTCGACGATCACGGTGCGCCGGCTCGGCAGGCCCTCGGCGTCAAAGGGCGAAGTGCCGAAGCCGCCGGGAATCGTTCCGTCATCGACGATTGTCACCGAAGCCGCCGCGACCTCTTCGTCCAGCTTGCCGGCGAAGATGGACGCCCCGCGATAGATGGCGTCGCCAGCGGCCGCATCGAACACCGCTCCAACCATCCCGCGCGCGACTTCGGGAGCAAACACTACCGGCGACTGCTGTGTCGGCACTCGCTTCGCGTCCAGCATCCGCAACGTTCGCCGCGCCGCCTCGCGTCCTACGTCCTCCGGCTGCTCCAGATCGCGAAATGCGCGCGCCTGCGACCACCAGTAATCGCGCTGCATCTCGCCGTTGGCGCCCTGGGCGATCGGGCTGGCCGCAATCGAGCAGTAGGAGGTGCGGTACTCGCCGACAAATCCGCGGGAGTTGGCAAAGACCCGGTGTCCGGTGGCCGCGTCGAAACTGGCTCCATCGCTGTTGACGAGGCGTGTGTCGACGGCCATCGCCGCGGCTTCGGCGCGCTTCGCCCAGGCGATGCGCTCTTCGATGGGCAGCGAGTAGACGTCCTCGTGATAAAGCTCGAGGTCGCCGCTGAGCTTCCCGAACTGTTCCGGATCAGCGAGGCCCTGAAACGGATCGACTGAAGTCACCTGCGCCAGAGCGACTGCGCCCCGCACCAGGTGCTCGATTCCGTCCGCGGTGAAGTCACTTGATGAGGTGCTGGCCACGCGATAGCCGTTTTCGGCCTCGACAAGCACGCGCAACCCGATGCCGCGCGAGCCGGACTCTTTCAGAGTCTCGACCTCGCCCATGCGCACCGAAGTCGAAAACTCGTCGCCTTCGCGGATGGTCACCTCCGCGTCGGACGCGCCGAGCAGGAGCGCTCGCGCAACGACGAATTCGGCGAGCGACTGGAGGCTGGTTTCGAGTTTCTCTGTTGTGCTCATCCGATCCTTTACGTCAGCGGTCAGCGGTTAGCGGTTAGCGGTTAGCGGTAACGCACCAGCTCATAGCGTACCCCCACCCCTCTTAACTTTTGTGCAAGTGTTGAATTCAGGACACTTGCGATTTTCGTTTGCGGGCCTCTGGCGCTACGTACCTGAAAACAAAGTAGATATTCGAGGGCCTCGAAAGCAGCAGCTAGTAGCTGGTGGCCGGTAGCGAATGCCCCACCCCCCTTGTTTTGTGCAAGTGTGGGAAACAAGACACTTAAGAAGAGCCTCAAAACACAGGTGATAGAAAATAAAGGAGTTGCGATGTTGGCGTTTGGCAAGTTATTGAAAATACAGCGCATAGCGCATAGCGTATAGCGGCTGGCCCGATAGCTGGCGGCCGCTAGCCGGTAGCCTGTAGCCAAACCAAAGACCTCCAATCACGACGGCCCGAAGGCGCCCAAAAATAGAAAAGCCTCGCTTGCGCGAGGTTTTTTCTTTTTCCATCTATAACTTCAGAATACCAGATTCAGGGGGAAATCGCGCCAACTTTCTTTGCGTGGTTTGGCGGCTAAATGCCATGGAATGAAGGGCCATTACTTTGGTGAAGAGGTGCGGGTCTTGACAATTTCGGGAGATCGGGCCAGTGACTTGCGAGGTGTGCTCATCGTTGGGTCCCGGCTGCCTTCTCCGCTTCCATCAGATTCATCAGGATGTCGTTGATGCGGGTCAGGTGTCCTTCTCCCTTCGACCTCAGCCACTCCAGGACTTCGGGATCGAGCCGGACACTGACCGGAATCTTGCGGCGAAGATCGCGCAGCCGGACCATATTCCTCAACTGCTCATCGGTAAGCGGTGGAATATCGCTGAAGTCGATGTCCGAGTCGTCTCCCGCTGCCTGCGTGGCGGCGGTGCGACGAAGTGCGGCGCGCTCTTTCTCAGTCCACTGCCTGCGCTTTATATCTTCTGACGTCACGCTTCTCAGCTTTACGGGCCGAGATGATTCGGATAATTTCTTCGCCATCTTTGCTCTCCCTATACGAGTGGACAACCAGAAGCAATGCCGCAGGCTCCCCCTTGATGCGTGCTGCTCCAACTGCCCACCATCGCCACTCGCCCGTGTCGTCCACGCGGTCCGGACTGACGAGACAGCGCTCATCTTCAAAGACCAGGGTCGAGAGTTCGAATGAGATTCCGTGTTTCCGCGAGTTTTCGCGGTTCTTCCGTTCATCCCACTCGTAGCGCATTGTGTATATACGGATTGTATAGCAAAGACGCGAACGCTACACGCTCAAGCTGGCTTCTTCATTCGGCTCCATGGAGGGCGCCTTGACAATTCATTTGGGGGGCAGTCTACTCTGGAGGTCGGGGAAGGCGGGCGCTGCGGGCGCTTGCCTGGCCGCGGGCGCAACCTTTCGGGTTGAAAGGGCGTCTTATCCACACTTCATACTCTCTTATCCACACCCCCAGAATCGAGAACCGCATGATTCGCACGATACGACGCTGGTTCGTGCAACTCCTTCTTATCCTGTCTCAAGCTGAAGCCAGAGTCGGCAGACCCTGACCCATCCCCGGCCCAACGCCCTGGAATGAAGGGCCATTGCTTTGGTAAAGAGGTGCGGGTCCTGACAGTTTCGGAGATCGAACTCCAGTTCCTCAGGACCGGGTCGCGCGCCCCTTCACATCAGGCACGAATGCTTTCCTCGTTCGGCTCGATCGGGTTCGCGGCCATCCGCCGCGTTCCATCGAAGCAGTCCCCGAGGGAACACCCCGGATTCTTCTTCTTGTGTTCCGCGCGATTTGGCGTCGTCCCATCTTCGGATCGCCGGAACAACCCAACCGCCCCTTTGCATTCCGGGCAACGGAGACGAGGCTCCGCCAGCTTCAGAGCATCGTCGGCCGAAATCGTGCTCCAGACATAGCGGCGCGACCCGTCTGCGGTCGCGACGAACTGTTTCACATCCACTTCTCGCACGGTGTAGCCACCCTTCCTGCTTCGCCCTTCCCACCACCGGTCGTCCCAATTCCGTGGCCCACCTTGAATTCGATTCCGACAAACCTAAGCCAGGCTGCTTCCGCACTTCCGGCCAGGACCTACCGCCCCGCGGTTCCGCCCACCGTCATGCGGTCAAGCTTCACCGTGGGCATGCCCACGCCGACCGGTACACTCTGGCCGTCTTTGCCGCAGGTGCCAATGCCCTCATCGAGCGCAAGGTCGTTGCCGACCATCGAGACGTGCTTCAGGGCCTCGGGTCCGTTGCCGATCAGCGTGGCGTCGCGCACCGGCGCAGTCACTTTGCCGTCTTCGATCAGATACGCTTCTGAGGCGGAAAAAACAAATTTTCCGCTCGTGATGTCCACCTGACCACCGCCGAAGTTCACGGCATAAAGCCCGCGCTTGACGCTGCGAATGATGTCCTCGGGCGCATCGTCGCCGGCGAGCATATAGGTGTTGGTCATGCGAGGCATGGGAATCTGCTGGTAGCTCTCGCGGCGGCCGTTGCCTGTGCTGGGGATGCCCATGAGGCGCGCGCTCAGCTTGTCGCTCAGGTAGCCCTTGAGCACGCCGTTTTCGATGAGCACCGTCTCCTGCGTCGTCGAGCCCTCGTCGTCGACGTTGAGCGAGCCGCGCCGCGAGGGCATGCGGCCGTTATCCACCACGGTGACTTTGCTGCTGGCGACCTCGCGGCCAATCAGTCCGGCGAATGCCGAAGTCTTCTTGCGGTTGAAGTCCGCCTCGAGGCCGTGGCCGACCGCCTCATGCAGCAGAACGCCGGGCCATCCCGGACCCAGGACGACTTCCATTTCGCCGGCGGGTGCAGCCACGGCGCTGAGTTGCAGGATCGCGGTGCGCGCGGCTTCTTCGGCAAAATACTCCGGCCCTTTGGCGCCGGTGAAGTAGTCAATCTCCACGCGGCCGCCGCCGCCGGAACTGCCTTTCGAGGTGCGCGCGGTATCTTTGGCGATCACGAAGACGCTCATCCGCGCCATGGGCTGCGTATCACTGGCAAACGTGCCGTCGGAGCCGGCGATCAGAATCCGGCGCACTTCGTCGGCGTAGCTGGCCCGCACCTGGGTGATGCGCGGATCGTAGCTGCGAGCCGCACGGTCGGCTCGCCGCACCAGATCCAGCTTGCGCGCGAGATCGGTGTCGAGCTCCGCGGCCGGCGCCGGATACAAACTTGGCGCATCCGTCTCGGTGAATCCCTGCACCAGCTGCTTCGCGGGGCCGCTTGCGATCAGAGCCGCCGTGCGCGCGGCGCGCAGCAGCCGCTCGGAGGAAAGATCGTCGGTGTAGGCGTAGCCGGTGCGCTCGCCGCTGACCACGCGCACGCCGCACCCGGCACTGACCCCCTGGCTGGCCGACTTCACAATCTGTTCGTCGAGCCCCAGCGAGGTTGCCGCCACCGATTCGAAGTACAGGTCGGCATAATCGCCGCCGGCTGCGAGCGCCTCACCCAGGCACCGCTCCAGCAGGCGCTCAGTGATTCCAAACTTCTCAAAGAAATACTGCTTGTGCTCCAATCCGATCCTCACCTCATGCCGTTCGGCAACGCGGGGCCATTAACACTACAGTAATCGTTCGCTGGCTTCTTTGATTCTTAATCAGATTCCTGAGCCCGTCGACACCCTTTTGGGGCATTCGCGGCCGGCGCGGTTTCGTGTCATTCTGGTAACCATGAAGAAGCTCGCCGTTTTTTCAGCTCTCTCCCTCGCTCTTCTGTTGACGACGTCGGCGTTTGCGTCGTCGCATCACCACCATCATCATCACCATCACGTGCACAACGGCACGCCGAACCACCGACCTGCCTGATGGAACCTCTGCGTGCGCCCATGCGCCCTGAGTAGTCTGCCTGTCCCGGTCACATTCGCCTTGTCCCTCTGAAGTCCGCAGTGTACCTTGCGGGTATGAGCACCACCATGACACCCGCCGCCACGTCTCCCTCTACTGATCCGCGCTATCCCATCGGTAAATTTCGCCGCGCTGAAGTCGACCTCGCCGATCATGCCTCGGCTGTTGCAACCATTGCGGCGCTCCCTGAAAATTTGCGCGCCGCTGTGGCCGGCCTCACGGACGCCCAGCTCGATACCGCTTACCGCGAAGGTGGCTGGACCGTTCGCCAGCTGGTCCACCACGTCGCGGACAGCCACATCAACGCCTATGTTCGCGTGCGGCTGGCGTTGACTGAGGAGTGGCCTGCCGTGAAAGGTTACGACGAGAAACTTTGGGCCGAGCTGCACGACTCCCGCACCGCACCCGTCGGCCCGTCGCTCAGTCTCATCGAAGGCCTGCACACCCGCTGGGTCATCCTGCTTCGCTCGCTCAACGATGATCAATGGCAGCGGGGCTACACGCATTCCGAGAACGGCCGCCAGTCCCTGGCTGAAGTTGCCGCCCTGTACGCGTGGCATTGCCGCCACCACACGGCGCACATTACGGAATTACGAAAGCGTAACGGCTGGTAGCTTTTCGCTTGCTCCTGGCCCGGGAGGCGGAGAACATCGTTGCAGATGCCTCCCCCGGCTCCATCGACTACGGCTGCCCCGACCCGTGCTTCGTCGGCTTCGGCTCAGGGTGCGGACGCCGCTGCGCTAGCTCGTTCTATTGAGGAGTTTCTCGCCGAGCATCTTCACGCCGCCATCTTTGAAGACGGGCGGCTCCTCTTCGACCTGCGCCTCGCCCAATGTTCAGTCACGGCCGACCATGGGCACTGCCTGCTGCACCTGTGGTCAGAAGACCGCAACCTGGTCCGCACCGTGATCGCCATTCAGCCGAGGCGCGACACATTGCGGCTGGAAACGCGGCGCTTCGGCCAGGCGAAACCGCAGACGCTGACGCTTGTGCCGGATCCTGAATTCAGAACACCGACGGCGCGCGATACTTCCCGCCGGCGGTATCAGCGAACGCTGGAGCAGGCGCTCGCGCAACACTTTGAGGGCTGGACCCCGGAGTCGTTTCGTTCGGCCATGGATCTGGAGCACAGCTTCGGACCGGCGTTTGCGCGCGGCATCCTCACCAGGGGGCAAGCGGCGTGGGCTGTGCTCGGCGTCGGCCCCGAGGAAACGCCCGCCACCATCGATGGCGCGCTGACCCTCGGCATCCTGTGGCTCGACTACTGCCGAGCGCACTCGAGCGCCCGCCGCGTTTTCCATGGTCTTCGGCTCGTTCTTCCCAACGGCCAGGCCGCCGCCACCGCTGCGCGCATGGCGTGGCTTAACCCTGCTCTCGCGCAGTGGGAACTCTACGAACTGAACCCATCGACGAAGGAGCTTGCGCCGTGCTCCATCGGAGGCGGCAATCTCGAAATCCAGCTGCCGCACGCCTTCGATCCGCAGGCCGCGGTCGACCGCAGCGCGATGGCCATCGGCAATCTGAAGTCGCTGCTGCCGGCGGGACTGCTGGACGCGACAGAAATCCGCCCGCGCTCGGGGACTGAGATTGCCTTCTCGCTCCACGGTCTCGAATATGCCCGCATCCGCCACGGCCTCGTCCCTGGATCCTTCACGCATCGCGACGAAATTTTCTTTGGTGCCGGGGCTTCGGAGACGTTGCTCGATGAAACCACTGAGGACCTCTTCCGCGATCTGATGGATCGGCTCTTCCAGGGCCGCTCTCCCACCGCAGCCACGACCGACGCGCTGTATCGGCTTCAGCCCGAACGATGGCTTGAATCCGTGTTGCGCCGCGATCTGTCGGTGCTCGATCCGCAGCTGGGCGCGGGACCGGTTTATTCGCAGCTTTTTGCGTTTGCCTCGGCCAGCCGTACGCTCCTCGATCTGCTCACGGTGACTCGCCAGGGCAGGCTGGCTGTGCTCGAACTCAAAGCCGACGACGACCTGCACCTGCCGCTGCAGGCTCTCGACTACTGGGCGCGCATTCGCCTGCTGCACCGCGAAGGCCGGTTCGCGCGCAATGGCTATTTCCCCGGCATTGAGCTCTCCGAAGACGACCCGCTGCTAGTGTGCGTTGCGCCGGCGCTCCACATCCACCCGGCGAACGAGACCGTCTTCCGCACTTTCGCTCCTGGAGTTCCGTGGGAGCTGATCGCCCTTGACGAGCACTGGCGCGAGGAATGCCGCGTCGTCCTGCGCAAGCGTCAGCAGGTGCCGCACGCGACACTCTGATCGTCACGGAACGCGAATATTTAACCCAACACCCATCCCGCCATCCTACAATTCCCGCCATGCCCAACTTCGACAGCCATCCCGCCGGCAATTTCGTGTGGTTCGAGCTCGCCACCACCGACCAGTCCGCCGCCAAGCAGTTTTACTCGTCGCTGCTCGGCTGGCAGGCCGAAGATTCCCCCATGGGTCCGGAGATGATCTACACCATGTTCCGTCTCAATGGGCGTGACGCCGCCGGCAGCTACACCATGAAGGCTGAAGATCAGGCCCTCGGCATTCCGCCCAACTGGCTCATCTACGTCTCGGTCGACAACGCCGACGCAGCCGTCGCCAGCGCGCTTGAGCATGGAGGCAGCGCCATGTCTCCGGCTTTCGACGTGCCTAACGTCGGCCGCATGGCGGTCCTGCAGGATCCCGACGGCGCTGTTTTCGCCATCTTCCAGCCCGGCCACCACAAGGGCGTGCAGATTTTCAGCGAGCCCGGCGCCTTTTGCTGGGCCGACCTCGAAACGCCGGACCGCGAGCACTCCATTCCCTTCTACCGCTCCGTCTTCGGCTGGGAATTTCTCCCTGGCAAGGACAAGGATGAGAGTGGCTACCTGCACATCGTCAACGGTGGCCAGTACATCGGCGGCCTGCCGCCGCAGCGGCCGCTCCCGGCCAGCGTGATGCCCCACTGGCTCCCTTACATCCAGTGCAGCGACTGCGCCACACAGACCGCCCGTGCCGCAGAGTTGGGCGCGCGGGTCATCGTGCCCGCCGCGACCGTGGAAGGACAGCTTACCTACTCAGTGCTGGCCGATCCGCAGGGAGCGGTCTTCGCGCTGTTCGCGCCTGCGCACTGAGCGCGGCTTTTACGCTGCGCCCTTCAACCTGTACCCTGTCTTCTGGATGTTTTCCCTTCGCACGCTGGCCCTCGCCGCGCTCATCGCGGCGACTGTTCCCGTGGCCGTCACGGCTTTCTCCGGACCGCCCAACGCACCGCAATCCATCCACTTTGTCGATGTCACGCAGAAGGCCGGCATCCACTTCACGCACAACAACGGCGCCTTCGGCAAAAAATTTCTGCCGGAGACGATGGGCCCGGGCGTCGCCTTCATCGATTACGACAATGACGGCTGGCAGGACATCTTCATCGTCAACGGAACCGCCTGGCCGGGGCATCCCGGCAAGGTGACAACACCGGTCCTCTACCACAACAACCACGACGGGACCTTTACCGATGTGACGAAGAAGGCCGGGCTGGCTGTTCCTCTCTACGGCATGGGCGTCGCCGTCGGCGACTTCGACAACGACGGCTACGACGACCTATTTGTAACAGCGTATGGTCAGAATCATTTATTTCGTAACAATCACAATGGCACATTCACCGACGTTACGAAAAAAGCCGGACTGACCACTCCGCCAGAGTTCAGCGCGAGTGCCGCGTGGGTGGATTACGACCGCGACGGACGGCTCGATCTGCTGGTGACCAACTACGTCGACTGGTCGCCCGCCAAAGACCGCTACTGCTCGATGGACGGCAAAACCAAGTCCTACTGCACGCCGGAAACTTACCCTGGCGCGTCGGTTCGCCTGTGGCACAACAACGGCAACGGCACGTTCACCGATGTAACGAAGAAAGCCGGGCTCTACGACACGAGTTCCAAGAGCCTCGGCATCGCCATCCTCGACGCGAACCAGGACGGCTGGCCCGACATCGCCATCAGCAACGACACGCAGCCCAACAAGCTCTACATCAACAACCGCAACGGGACGTTTACCGAGCAGGGCGTGGCCGCGGGGATTGCTTACAGCGACGATGGCGTGGCCCGCGCCGGCATGGGCATCGACGCGGGCGATTATGACCGCTCCGGTTACCCCAGCCTGCTGGTCACCAATTTTTCCAACCAGATGCTCGCTCTCTACCACAACGAGCGCAACGGCCTCTTCGTCGATACCGCGCCATCGTCGACGGTGGGCCGCGAATCGCTGCTGACTCTGGGTTTTGGCTGCTTCTTTTTTGATTATGATCTCGATGGCTGGCCCGATTTTTACGTTGCTGACGGCCACCTTGACGATTCGATTGAGCGCATCCAGCAGCGCATCCGCTTCGCCGAACCGCCGCACCTGTTCCACTCGCTCGCCGGCAAGGGATTTGAAGACGTGGCCGGGTCGATGGGCGGTTCCTTTGACGCAGCGCGCGTGGCCCGTGGCGCGGCGCATGGCGACATCAACAACGATGGCGCGCCGGACATCGTCATCACCACCAACAACGGCCCGGCTGCTCTTTTCGAGAATCAGGGAGCGACGAATCACGCGCTGCGCGTCAAGCTCGTGGGCACAAAGTCGAACCGCGATGGCATCGGCGCGGTGGTTTCGGTCAAATCCGCGACGACATTTCAGAAACAGATGCTGCGCAGCGGATCGAGCTACCTGTCGTCGAGTGAATTGGTGCTGACTTTTGGGTTGGGAGCGTCTGCGAAGGCGGATGCGATTGAGGTTCGATGGCCTTCGGGGGCTGTCGATCATCTGAGTAATGTGGCCGGGGATCAGATCATCACGGTGAAGGAAGGCGCTGGTGTGGCGCAGGCCCACGCTCTCGAAAAGCGCCGCTGAGCGGCGTCAAAGCTGGTACTCCGGGGCTAAAGCCCAGTCCGTTTGGGGCTATTTACGGCACGACTGAAGTCGTGCCCTGACACAAAGCCAGAATCGGCGGGATTCGGGCCATTTCGTGGCTGCATGTGTGTTCTGACCCGACGCAAAGCGGTCAGTTTGGTTCGTGGCATCGCATGTCTTACAAAACTGGGCGATCCCTGAGAAAATGCCGGTGGCACACGCCTGCTGATCGAGAAAAAGCAACCGCAGATCCCTCCGTCTCGCGAAGCTCGACGTCGGGATGACAGCCCCTGCATTGTGTGTCGTGCGAAGCTAGCGGCGGCCTCTCACCTTTGCCAGCAGGCGCAGCATTTCCAGATACAGCCAGACCAGCGTGACCATCAGGCCGAAGGCGCCGTACCACTCCATGTACTTCGGAGCACCGGCGGCGACGCCGCGTTCGATGAAGTCGAAATCGAGCACCAGGTTCAGCGCGGCCACGCATACGATTACGAGGCTGATGCCGATGCCCAGCGGCCCCGATCCGTTCACGGCGACAAAGTGAATGCCGAAGAAACCGAGGAGAATTTCTGCCATGTAGAACAAGAAGATCGCAGCGGTGGCCGCCACCACGCCCAGGCGGAATTTCTGCGTCACCTTGATCATTCCCGAACGGTAGGCCATCAATAGAACCAGCAGAGTGCCGAAGGTCAGGCACACCGACTCGATGGCGATGCCCGGGTAACGCGCGTTCAGCGACGCCGATAGTCCGCCCAGCACCAGTCCTTCGAGCAGCGCGTAAATCGGCGCGGTGACCGGCGACCATGCTTTCTTGAATGTCGTGATCAGCGCAAAGATCAACCCGCCGAACAGCCCCACCAGCAACAGCAAGTAATCCAGGGGCAACGTGTCGGGATTCATAGCGAGGTGCCACGTCCACGCGGCCGTCGCCACCGCGCACAGCAGCAGGATTCCGGTCTTGTTGACCGTACCCTCCAGCGTCATCGTCTCGCCCACGGCCGCAGGCAGCCCGCGGAACACTTTGTCGTTCAGCGCCGGGTTCGAGGTTCTCATCAGGTCAGCCACTTCGTCTCCCTGGCCGAGAATCCCGTCCAGCCAACTGGGATTCCGCCGTCTTTATGATACCGGGTGACAACACCCGCTTCCCTGGCAAGCCTCATGAGGTACACCTGCTCAGCCCTCGCCAGCAGTTCTTCAGTCAATGCCGTCGTCATTCCGGTTGTCCATTCCCGTGCACTTTGGTGTTCTGTGTCCAATTCCCCTGCAGCACGCCGTTGGGATTCGTATTGGGATTGTTGGTCTGATACCACTGGCTCCCGTTCGTCCACGTATATGAATACGCGCTGGAGACTTTTGTTGTGGTGCCGTTGGGATTCGCCACTGTTTGCTGGTCGAGCGCATAGTCCACCCAGTCCGAAGCCGCGGTCGTCTGCGCGTTCATCGATGCATTCGCGTTGTTCATCGCGCTCTCAAACTGCGATTCCTGCTGCGCCATAAACTGCTGGTGCTCCTGCTGCATGCGCTGCATCGACTGCTGGAACTGGTTGTAGAGCATCTGGCTTTCCTGCTTTTCCTGCGCGGTCAGGGCAGCCATCGCCTGAGCGCCCTGGCGCTGTTGCCGTGCCAGTGCGGCCTGCATCCATTGCTGCGTGTTCACGCCGTGGGGCAGGTTGTTCGAGTCCACCATGTTCACCAGCGCATCCAGGCGCCCCTGTGGAGCGGTGAGCACATCGACTCGGGCCCAGCAGGTTCCACCGTTCAGCGCGCCTGGATTATTGTTCACCGAGCATTCCACGGCTACACGCAGCCGCTCTTCGACCACGAAGGACCCGTTCACCACTTCAATCCGGAGGGCCGCTGTGTCGGCGGTGTTGCTGGTGCGCATGCCCGGCGCCATGCCGCTGGTTGCCTGATTCTTTTGCGCCGCGAGGTTCTGCGCCCACTGCGAATACGCCGCCGGCACCGGCATCGTCCCGACCACGTGAACGCCGCCCTGGATCGTGCCCAGGTAGTACTGAAGAAAATCGGCCGCCGAAATGGGCGCCGAAATGTTGGCGCACCCGGCGTTGAGGGCACCTTTGATGTTGGGATGCCACTGCCAGCCGATCACCGGCTCGATGCGGTATTGCATCAGCCCGTCGGGCGAATAGGCGCGAAACACCGGCCACGGGGAAAACGTGCACGGGCTGATCATCTCAATGCCCTGCAGTTTCCAGCCGGCCGGAATCGTCAGCGTCGCCGCCACAATGTTGTTGAGCGAGGGATCGGTGATGGTCACCGTGGTGGTCTGGTTCGACAGCGGCGTCGAGCTCACATAGCTGGCGGCCCCAGCCGTCGCCGACCCGCTTCCATCGCTGCCGGCTGTACCTGAGGAAGCCGCCCCGGTCGCAGCTGCCGACGCGGTTTTAGGCGTGGAAGAACAGCCCGCCAGCAAAACTGCCATGGCAGGAAGAAAGATCAGATCCCGATACAGCCTCATGGTTCGGCCCTCTTGTCCCGTTGAGTTGTCTTATTGAGCTTTTTTCCTGCCAGGCTGCACCGCCCGGCGGCGTGCTGCCCTCACCCGCGCTGGCGCCGTTGGTGCCCGGCCAACGCCCTGCGTCGCCAGCACTGCGATTGCGGAAATCGCCACCAGCACCAATCCCACCATTTGCATGGCAGCCTCTCCGAGCGCATCCGCGAGCCCAGTGTGCATCACAACAGAGAGCCGGGCAGAAAGGTCGCTCGCCACCAAATTTTGCGTCAGCACCCGCGAACAAAAAAATACGCGGCGACCATGCTCGATTAGCCGCCGCATCAAGGTGCAGGATTAACCTGGCACGACCACGCTGCGTACGGTAGAGGCAAGCAAGGGCAGGAAAGGACAAGTTATGACATAGCTCCCACAGTGGACCCTTGCCCCTGCAATCCGTGAACGGGCCCCGTACACCTAACTCCTTGCCGTTCAACGCAGGTCACCCAAGGGCAAATCGTGACATTTCAGGGCATCACCAAAGCCCAAATTCACGTAAATTCAGCTTCTTACGCGTCTCCGCCCTCGCTATACTGATGCCACCTCGCGCGCCGGCCCGAGGCGGGCTGCACCACTTGAGGTACGTACCCGATCATGTCCCGGACGGCTGGGAATCCCACGGAAAATCGCCGCATCGACTCCTGGAAGGAAATTGCCGCCTTCTTCGGTCGTGACGAGCGCACCGTTAAACGCTGGGAAAAAGAACGCGGGCTCCCCGTCCATCGCCTCCCTGGCGAGCGCGGTGGCGTCTTTGCGTGGTCGCAGGAGCTGACCCAGTGGCTCAACTCCTCACGCGATGCCATAGGCCGTATCGACCAGGAATCGGCGCCAGCGGTCGTGTCTTTGCCCTCCGGCCCTGAGCCCGACCTCCCGCCTCAGCCTGCAGCCACAGCGCCGGTGTCGACTCGCACCGCGATGCTCTCGCTCGCCGCCCTGGTTCTGGCTTTGCTCGCGTTTTCTCTTTACGCTTTCCGCTTCCTGCACCGTTCCGCGCGCGCCGCCTCGGGGCATCCCTCCGCGGTCGCCCTGCACACTCCTGATCCTGAAGCCGAACAGTTTTACCTCAAGGGCCGCTACTACTGGAGCCGCCGCACGGAGGGTGACCTGCGCCAGGCCATCGACTCCTTTACTCAGGCCGTAGTCCACGACTCCAACTACGCCAAGGCTTACGCCGGACTTGCCGAATGCTACGACCTCATGCCCGAGTTCAGCTCCATGCGGGGGTCCGAGGCCTTCCCCCGCGCCATCGCCGCCGCCAGCAAAGCCGTCGCCCTCGACGACTCGCTTGCGGAGGCCCATCGCTCCCTGGCCTTCGCCCTTTTCTACTGGGACTGGAACGTCAACCGCGCATTCGCCGAATATCAGCGCGCGCTGGAGCTCGATCCACGCGACGAGGAAGCCCACCACTGGTACGCCACTTCTCTGTTCAGCCTGGGCCGCTACCAGGAAGCTCTGGCTGAGATTGGAAAGGCGCAACAGCTCAATCCCGCCAACCGCTCCGTTTTGGCGGATCAGGCACTCATCCGTTTCTGGGCCATCGACCGCGCCGCCGCCATCGCGAAGCTCGAGGAGATCGAGCGCGCCGAGCCGGACTTCCTCTCTGCTCCGCGCTACCTGGCTGGCACAGCCTTCGCGCAGAAGAATTACCGCGTCTTCATCAGCCAGACCCGCCGCCTCGCCACGCTCTCCAGCGATGCGCAGCTCGCGTCCCTGGCCGACGCCGCCGAGCGCGGCCTCGCCAAGGACGGCGAACGCGGCATGCTCGAAGCCATGCGAGTTGTCCAGCAACAGGCGGTGGATTCGGGTCAGGCTTCAGGCTTCGAGCTGGCCCGTACCTGCGCCACACTCGGCCGCAAAGAGGACGCCGTAACCGCCTTGAAGGCCGCTTTCACTGCGCACGACTACATGGTGATGGGCATCGCCACCGACCCCACCTTTGCACCGCTGAATGGCACCCCCGGCTTTGAGGAACTCAAGCGCGAGGTCGCCGACCGCATGTACCACCAGGGGTGACCCGAGCCGCACGGCACCCAACAGCCGTCAGCCGGCCTGGGCCAGGAAATCCTGCGGAGACACGGCAACGATTTTGTCATATCGACGGAAGTCGCCGATGTTGAGGGTCAGCAAATGCTCGATTCCATGTACGCGCATCGTCGCAACCAGGCGCGCATCATGTACCTGGATTCCCGACACTCCCTCGGCCACCACGATCCTGCGCCATTCCCGATAGGTTGCTTCACTGTCGGGGGCCAAAATGAATTTGGATTCGATCAGACTGGCAAGCTGATCGGTTTCGGAGACAGAGATAGAAGAGCTCGGCACCCCGCGCCCAAAGAACATCTGTGCATTGCCGCATCGTTCCGTATTCAGGGCTGTCTGGCTGCACCAGACGGAGAAGCACATTGGTATCCACCAGCCAGGACACGCCGGCCATCAGTCACGCTCGCCGTAGATCGTCTCGCGCGAGAACTTCTCGGAGCGCAGATGCGGAACATTGGGAGCCTTGCTGGCGAGAGCATCCAGAAATGCGCGAAACTCTGCCTGGCTGGCGCGCGAAGGTTCTCTGACCCTCGAAGTAATCGCCTCCTGCAGAAGACTCTGGGCGTATTGTTCCATCGCCATGCCGCGCACCTTTGCTTCCGCGGCCAGCTGGATTTCCATCTCCGGGTTGAGTTCAACATGAATCGTCATGAAACCGGCTCCAACAATCAGGTTAATCCGTACTCGCGACGGATGATACCGAAAATGCGGCCTTATCCCAGTCCGCCAACATGAAAGACATGCCCCGGCGGTACCAGACTCCATGCAGAATCCGCACCTGGCTCACCGCTCATTTCCGCGTCAGATCCAGCTCCAGCGGCGTTCCCTGCGACCATGTTCCATCGATGTGTTTCCCATCGGCGGCGAGCGTTCCGGAGTAGTGCCCGTTGACGGCCGGTACTTCCACCGTCACCTTTCGGTCATCGACTTTGATCGCGCCGCACGGGATCCCCATTGCATTCTGATCCACCGAATCCAGGTTCCCGTGGATCGCTCCATCCGCTCCCGCGTGGAAATGAAACACCAGATGCAGCGTCTGCCCGCCTGCGCTCAGCGCTCCGGTCCAGTCTCCGTCAATCGGAGAAGGCTTGATACTGGCTGTCTCGGCCGCCACCTGCGCAGCGGTTTTGGTCTGCTTCCATTCGAGCGGCTCCGCCTGGCCCTGCGTCCACGTTCCGGCTATCGATTTGCCGTCCGCGCTCACTGTTCCGGTAAACGAACCTTTTGCCAGCGGCACCTCAAAGCTGAACGTCGCCCCGCTCAGCTTAACGTTTGCAGCCAGCAACCCGTTCGCGCCCTGCGTGGGACTATCCATCGTCGCCGTCAGTGTTCCGCTCGCGTCCGCCCTCACGTGCAGTACCAGCGGCAGCGTGCCCGCAATCGACCCCGACCACTCGCCCGCGATCGCCGCCGGCGCAATCGCGGCATTTTGCGCAGCCGCGCCCAGCGCAGCAATCCCGATCAATCCTGCAATCCAAAGCTCTCTTAACCGCATGCCAGCCTCCCGCGCATCACCCTAACACGCCCGCGCGTGAAGGACCCATCAATATCCATGGCGCGGGAATCCGCAAGTCACCCCCGTAACCCCAGCCCGCAATTCCCTGTCGAGTCCAATTACCGACGTTTCCCCGGCCCGCCGCCGAACCCCCTTCATCACCGCATCTGCCTCTCCGCCACTGCTAGACTCCGCCTCAAGAATCCCGCATCATGCTCTTCACCGCACGCAGCGCCGCAGTCTACGGCATCGACGCCAGCATCATCGACGTCGAGGTGGACTTCTCCACCTTCAAAGCCGAGCAGGAGACTTTCAGCACCGTCGGCCTTCCCGACGCCGCCGTGCGCGAGTCCCGCGACCGCGTCCGCGCCGCCATCCGCAACTCCGGCTTCGACCTGCCACCCACGCACATCACCATCAACCTCGCTCCCGCCGATATCAAAAAAGAAGGCTCCGGCTTCGACCTCCCTATGGCCGTCGGCATCCTCGGCGCTTACGGCGCGCTCCAGCTCAAGACACTCGATGACTTTCTCCTCATCGGCGAGCTCGGCCTCGATGGGGCGCTTCGCCCAGTCCCTGGCATGTTGCCCGTCGCCGTCGCCGCTCGCGAGCGCGGCATCAAAAACCTGCTCATTCCCAAAGCCAACGCCCGCGAAGCTGCCGTCGTCGAAGGCGTCAACGTCTATCCCACCGACACGCTGCTGCAGGTCCGCGACCTTCTCAACCAGGCCGCCAATGGTGGCATCCAAACGGCCGCCTTCCGCGTCGAGCCCGACAAGGTCCTCAACGAACTCCAGCATTTCCCCCTCGACTTCGCCGATGTCCGCGGCCAGCAAACCGCCAAGCGCGCCCTCGAAATCGCCGCCGCCGGCAGCCACAACATATTGATGATTGGCCCGCCGGGCTCCGGTAAAACTATGCTCGCGCGCCGCCTGCCCTCGATCCTCGCGCCCCTCAGCTTCGACGAAGCTCTCGAGACCACCAAGATCCACTCCGTCGCCGGCGTTCTCGACGCCGAATCCGGACTCGTCACCCAACGCCCCTTCCGCGCGCCCCACCACACCATCTCCGACGCCGGGCTCATCGGTGGCGGCGCCATTCCGCGCCCTGGCGAGGTCTCGCTCGCCCACAACGGCGTGCTCTTCCTCGATGAGCTGCCTGAGTTCCCGCGCAACGTGCTCGAAGTCCTGCGCCAGCCCCTGGAAGATCGCCACGTCACCATCGCCCGCGCCAGCATGTCGCTTACGTTTCCCGCGGCCTTCATGCTCACCGCGGCCATGAATCCATGTCCTTGTGGTTATTTCAACGACAAATCGCGCGAGTGCCACTGCACTCCGCCGATCATCCAGCGCTACGTCGCGAAGATCAGCGGCCCGCTCCTCGACCGCATCGACATCCACATCGAAGTTCCGGCCGTGCAGTACAAGGAGCTCCGCGGCGCCGCTGCCATCGAGAATTCCGCAACCATTCGCGCCCGCGTTCTGCAGGCTCGCGAACGGCAGCGCGCGCGCTTCCTTTCAGCCAAAGAGAAGATTTTCTCCAACGCCCAAATGGGAACCCGCCAGATTCGCACCTTCTGCGAGCTCTCGCCCGACGCTGAGAAGCTGCTGGAGCGAGCCATGCTGCAGCAGGGACTCACCGCCCGCGCCCACGACCGCATCCTCAAGGTCGCCCGCACGATCGCCGACATCGAAGGGGTGGAATCCCTCACCGTCCCGCATCTCGCCGAAGCGATTCAGTACCGCACTTTGGACCGCACTTACTGGGCTGGATGAACAATCTTGTAACCTCCCCACTCAAGCCAAAACCGGGCTTGAAGGGCCACCCGAGGTTTTCCGAAAAGGAGCTACTCATGAGCCTCACCAGGAACGTCACCAGATGGTGATAAAGTGGGTGATACAGGAGCCCCAATGAGAGCCACTGTCACTCTCGACGATGATTTGGTTCGCAAGGCGCAGAAATATTCCGGTATCACGGAACGATCGGCACTGCTGCGTGAAGCCCTGAAGGCGCTCATTCACATTGAAGCTTCCCGCCGGCTTGCTGCCCTGGGCGGCACCGAGCCCGAGCTGGAATACATCAAGCGCACCAGAGCTGACCGCCTGTGATTCTCGCTGACACTTCTGTCTGGATCGATCATTTGAACAAACCCGATCCGGTGATGACGAAGCTTCTGGCGGGCGGCAAGATTGCCATGCACCCTTTTATCGCCGCGGAAATCGCCTTGGGATCGCTGCACCATCGCCGTAAGAAGCTCGCGGTCATCGATGCGGTATGGCAGGTGAACCTGGCCGAGCTTGACGAGGTACGGCGCCTCATTGAGTCACACGCTCTGTGGTTAAAAGGACTCGGCGTTACCGACGTTCATCTCATCGCTTCCTGTTTGATGACGCTGGGTGTGCAGCTCTGGACCAGAGATAAAACGCTGGCGCGCGTGGCGAAATCGTTGGACCTTGACGCGAAACTTCCCTAACCCCGCGAGCCTGTCTGCACGGGATCGCCCCTCTACAGTTTTCCCGCCACCACCTGGCCCAGCGCGGTCAGTTTCTTCTCGTCGTCCGAACCCGACAGAAAATATCGCACATTCCCCTTGCGCACGTGCAGTCCGTGGCGTGGGTCGAAGTACGCCTCATCGCCCAGCCCCGCGACCGGCGTCGGCGGACTGTAGAACATCTTCAGCTTCGCGAACAGGCTGGTTGCGTCGCCCGCTGAAGGATCGAAGTAGATGCGGAACAAAAGCTCCTCGCCGCCGCGCTGATAATGGCAATCGGTTCCCTGCACCGTGTTAGCGTACGGCCGCGGCGCGACGGTTTTCGTGGGAGCCGCGTAGCTTCCACCCAGCGTCTGGCTCACCGCGGTTGCGGTCAACAGCGCGCATGGATCGGGCGGCTCCGTCGCCGCATGCGCCGCACACGCCCCCAAAACCAGCGCAGCTACCATTGCAATGGCCCTGTTCACTTTGCCCATCGTTCACCTCCGCCGAAACTCCCCACTCAAGCCAAAATCAGGCTTGAATGGGCCACCCGTCTTCCCACTACTTCCCCTTCAGCGGCTGCGCCCCCAGCGCCGTAATCATGATTGCCTCGTTGGCCTGCGCTGACGTCGTCGTGCCCACCACGACGGTCGTCGAGTCGCCCCCTGGATAGTAGTAGCAACGCGACCACGTACCCTTCCCGGCGACCGCCACGCAGCGGAAGGTTCCCGGCACATCCTTCGCCAGCGGCGAACCGGTCAGGCTCGAGTGGTAGGTGCGGAAATTGCCGTGCGGCATGTCGTTCTGGTTGGCTTCCTGCTTCTGCTGCGCCACATCAGGATTGGCATGCGCAGCCGCTTCCTTCGGCGTCTTGTAGATTCGGTACTCGATGCTGCTCTTCGCGCCAGCGTCAGGACCGTTGAGGGTGTAGTTCACCTGCGCGGACGCCCCGGCGACCGACTCATCCGCCAGGCTCTGGTTCACGTAGGTCAAATTGCTGTCGAAGGCCTGCACCGCCTGTGCATCGAGGGCGTGCCTGGCCGTGGTCACCGCGTCATTTACCGTCGGCGGACCGCCAGCCTTCGCGCCGATAACGCAAAACCCGAGCAGAAGAGCCCCGACCATCGCGACCCTGAAGGAAGATGAGATAGATTTTCGCTGTGTATGCATACCCTCGCATTCTCCTGCCCGCTCCGGTGCGCGTCAAGGATAGAACCGGTTCAGCACAACCTGGCGTTCGTTGCTGGCCATCACCTGTCCTGTCACCTGTAACCTGATAATGGAACTACCGAGGCGAAGCATGAGGGCACTCGTCAAGGCGCGCGCCGAGCGCGGCCTCTGGTTGGAAGATGTACCGGAACCGGAATATGGCATCAACGACGTTCTGATTCGGGTTCGCCGCACCGGCATCTGCGGCACTGACGTTCACATTTATCAATGGGACGAATGGGCGCAGCAGACCATTCCGGTGCCCATGGTCATCGGACATGAGTTCGTGGGGGAGATCGCCGCGGTTGGCTCCAATGTCTCCGACTTCGCGGTCGGCGATCTGGTTTCCGGCGAAGGCCACGTCACCTGCGGACGCTGCCGCAACTGCCTTGCCGGGCGCCGTCATCTCTGCGCTTACACATCGGGCGTCGGCGTTAACCGTCCAGGCGCGTTTGCCGAGTACATCGCGCTCCCCATGACCAACATCTGGCGTCATCACGCCGATGTTCCCGAAGAAATTGCCGCCATCTTCGACCCATTCGGCAACGCGGTGCATACGGCGCTGGCATTTCCGGTGCTGGGCGAAGACGTTTTGATTGCGGGCGCCGGTCCTATCGGCCTCATGGCGATTCCCATTGTGCGCCACGCCGGGGCGCGCTACGTCGCCGTCACCGATCTGAATCCCTTTCGCCTCGACCTCGCGCGCAAAATGGGCGCCACCATTGCGGTCGACCCGCGCACCACGCCGGTGGCGCAGGTGCAGAGGCACCTGGGCATGCAGGAAGGCTTCGACGTCGGCCTGGAGATGTCGGGCAGCCACGCCGCTTTCTCCGAGATGATCGACAACATGTGCCACGGCGGCCGCATCGCGGTCCTGGGCATTCCCGCCAAGCCGATGGAAACCGACTGGCGCAAGATCATCTTCAACATGCTTACTATTCGCGGCATCTACGGGCGCGAAATGTATGAGACCTGGTACAAGATGTCGGTGCTGGTGGCATCGGGCGTCGACATTTCAACGGTGATTACGCACCGCTTCGGCTACAAGGATTACGAGAAGGGCTTTGAGGCGATGATGAGCGGGGAGTGCGGGAAGGTGATTCTGGACTGGACGTCGATCTAAGGACGCTCACCACAGAGGACACGGAGAACACAGAGAACGAGGGGAGTTTCTCGAAATTC
Source organism: uncultured Acidobacteriaceae bacterium (assembly GCA_963788905.1). Lineage (GTDB taxonomy): Bacteria > Acidobacteriota > Terriglobia > Terriglobales > Acidobacteriaceae > Palsa-343. The sequence goes on along the minus strand of CAWBIO010000002.1, from coordinate 843,890 downwards.
GCGAGGCAGGATCAGACAGCCGGCGTCCTAGTCTTCATGCGGCGCGCGACCCATCGAAACAACAGGACCGCCAGGAATGCGATCAGAAATGTGTCCAGATAGCCGCTGATCACCAGCGTTGGCGCCAGCAGTCGATGGAAGCCGTGGCGCTCCAGCGGAGGGAGCAGCATTAGACCAGGGAAATGCAGCATTAACCATTCGGTTCCGGTCACGTTCTGGAACCAGGTCGGATTTTCGTAGCCCACATCGATGGGGAAGGCGAGATAACGGTAGTTCACCCACTCGATGGGGACGGCGATCACGGCGATGATGGCTGCGATCCTGGCTCTAGGCCTGGCCATGACCGATTATCCGCCGTCGTTCGCCCGTCGAACCGCGACTTATTTTGTTGGATCGGTGACTCGCCCCATAAACAAGATCGCGCCTGAATGCGCGTCGCGGATCAGGAACAGGAAGGGATGATCCGCGCGGAAGATGACAGGTGGCGGCTCGGGCTGAGGCATGCGCATCGCGGCAGTCGTCATCCCGATCGCGGTCGCCGCCGCAGCTTCAGTTCCCTGCTCGTTGACGTCGATGAAGGCCTTGTGAATCGCCGCCGAGATGGAGAACTCCGGTTTCCCGGTCATGCCGGAAAAATCTGCTGCGGAGGTGAACGCCCTGGGCATGCCCATCGCCGCCAGCGTTTGGCTGAGCTCCATCTGCTCGGTCATTTTGAAGCGCGGCAGGGTGAGGATCACCTTTTCGGAAGGCTCCATTTTGCGCACCCATTCAACCGCGTGTGCAGCGGTGAACTGCTGCTCGAGCGCCCCAAGCCCGGCTGTTTGTTTTGGCAGAAAAACCACCATCGCCAGATTGTCGCCGGCATAGGGAAGCTGCAGCTCCTGGAACGTTCCGCCGTCGAAATACAAATAGCTGCCCGTCCGATGCATCATCGGACTCTTCGCCGTCTGCGTTGCGGTCAGTTGGAAGTCTTCATCCTGGGTCGCTGACGCGTGGAACGGGCTGAGCCACGTTCCCTTGAAATAAATGGCGTTGGTCAGCACCAGCCGCGTCAACGGCGTGAGCACGCCGGGAGCGATCAGGTTCTGAATCTTGTCGTTGGTCTGCTGCTCGACCCAGTGATTGATGGTGTTGCGCACCGTTTCGGCCGATGTTTTGAAGTCGACGCGATGGAACCCGGCGCCATAGTCGGCCTGCATCAGGTCGGTATAGGCGGGCAGAAAACTCGAATCCTGCTGCGCCCAGAGCGCGTCGGCCACGCGCAGCTCGTAGTTCGGATTCGGCGCGTTCATTTCCTTCAGCAACGCACCCATCGCGGGATGCAGCCGATCCGGAGGCAGCGTGAAATGGAAGACGTCCTGCATTTCCGAGGCGGTCTGGCCGCGCGCGCCGGCATAGGCCATGGCGAACGCAGTCGAAATGCTCTCCGGCGAAAAGAAGAGGTTGCCGGGCTGCGCGCGCAGGCGGCCGTAGAGGTCCACGGCAAAGGCGTTGTTGCCCTCAACGAGTCGAGCCTGGTCAGTCGTTGCCACAGGCTGCGATTGTGCCGCCTGGGGCGCCGGCAGGACAAGGGGAATGGCAAGCGCAGCGAGCATAATCGGCACGAAGGTCATCAAAACCCCTTTTCATGGACAGGACGCAAATCGCCCGCCCCGCGGTCAACGCCATCTTAGATCGGCGCGAAGGCGAGAGGTGAGAACAGCTATTCTCCCTTGAGCCGCCTAACCACGCACTCCTTTGCGCGACGGACCGCGTCCGGATGCGTGTCACCCAAAACCAGCCGGCAAAGAAGCGCCGACGAAAAGACGCAGCCGGTGCCATGCGCTCCGTGGATCGACGTCGGCTCGACCCGGCGGCCAGGAATCCAGGTCTCTTCCCCCGCTGCTGTCCGCAGAAAATCGTCTGGCGGTTCGAGATGGCCGCCTGTAATGACCACGTTCAGGCCGTCGCCGGCCTGCCCGGCCAGTCTAAGTGCCTGATCCGGAAGGGCTTCGCGCCCAGCGATCGGTTCCTGGAGCAGCGCTGCGGCCTCATCGAGGTTGGGCGTTACCCATCCAACCAGCGGCAAAAGCCCCCCAGCCAGGCGCCGAACTCCTTCTGATTCAAGAAGTTCCGCCCCGGAACTCGACCGGATCACGGGATCGAGCACCACCCGGTCCCGGGCGACAGGTGACCTTTTCAGGAAATTCGTTACCACCGCAACCGCCGCGGCAGTACCCAGCATTCCGATCTTGATTCCATCAATCGTTCCGTTTTGGGCCAGAAAATCAAGGGTTTCCGCCAGCAAATAGGGGCTCACCGGTTCCACCCGGTGCACCCCTTTGGCACCTTGGACGGTGAGCGCCGTAATCGCCGAGACCCCTGAGAACCCATGAGAACCAAAGACTTGCAAATCTGCCGTCACGCCGGCGCCCGACGAGGGGTCGTAACCCGCGATGGTAAGCAGGCGCCGGGTTATTGGCGAGTCGGGCAAGTGCTTGACAAGATTAGCCTTGGAGCGCAAACTGCGATCCTCCTTGGTTCTTGGGCAGCGTGTGGGCCCCTTCTGCCATCGTACTGATAGGTCTTCTTTTCCGGTCAGCCTTTTGCACGACGCCGGAGAGAGACTGTTTTGTTTTTTTGATGGCCCGAATCCGCATTTCGGACTATCACAGAACGGTTGGATTGGCAATAGCAGTATTGAAATAAATGGTTCTGGTTTGTTTGACTTACAGGACCTGGATACCTACAATTTAAGGAGGAGGAGTATGCACGCTATCGCACGATTTGATAACGCCACGCGTCCTCGTCGCTTGCTGTATTTTGCCGGCGCTATTCTGGCCACAATTGTTGGCGTCGCCGGCGCAAGGGCTGCTTCCCCAGCCGAACATCTCAACCCCGAAATCATCGTCAGCCACCATCACTGGTATCAGCTGGGTGTAGCGTCCTGGTACGGGAAGTTCTTCCAGGGCAAAACCACCGCCAGCGGCGAACCTTTTGATGAGAATCAGCTTACCTGTGCCCATCGCACCCTTCCCCTGGGGTCGGTGCTGCGGGTCACGAACCTGCGCAACAATAAATCGGTCATTGTGACCGTGAACGACCGCGGGCCGGTTCCTGAGAACCGGGTCATCGACCTTTCCCGCGCCGCAGCTGTGAGGCTTGATTTCAGCGACCAGGGCCTGGCTCCCGTGAAGGTTGAGCTGATTGGCCCACAGGCCGAACTGGCCCAGCTGCTGATGCCTGCCGGCCTCGAAGCGCCGCACGAATAACCTCGACTTTCCGGACCCCAGCATACCTTCCTCGCGCCTGAGCGCGTGAGAGACGGTTTATCGACTGGGGTCCGTTGAATTGGAGGGGTGGCGCCTTTTCCAGAATGAAAAGACGAGGGTACTTTGGGCTGGAGCCAAGGGTGTTTTGTCTTGAAAGCCTGATCGCAAAGGCGTTCGCTGCTTGCTGTGGGGTGAACCTCGCCGGGGGCAGTTTTGGGGTCGGCGTCGATTTCTAAATCGGAAAAGGCGAGGGTACTTTGGGCTGGAGCCAAGGGTGTTTTGTCTTGAAAGCCTGATCGCAAAGGCGTTCGCTACTTGCTGTGGGGTGAACCTGGCCGGGGGCAGTTTTGGGGTCGGCACCGATTTCCAAATCGGAAAGGCGAGGGTACTTTGGGCTGGAGCCAAGGGTGAATTGTCTTGAAAGCCTGATCGCAAAGGCGTTCGCTGCTTGCTGTGGGGTGAACCTGGCACGGGGGCGAAATTTGGGGTCGGCGTCTATTTCTAAATGGCAGTTTGGGGGCGTTCGGCAGGATCCTGCTCCAGCCAATCGATGATTGGGCCCCAATATTCCACCCGAGGACGGTGATAAGGCTCGGCGTGGCCCAGTTTGGGCACGATGATGGTCTCCGCCTTGCAGCAGCGGGCGAGCTCGGTCGCCATGCGGACGGGGAACAGCCGGTCTTTTTCGCCGTGGACGACGAGGATCGGAAGCTGACAGTCGCGCAGGGCTTCGTCGATGTGCCACAGCGGCGGGATCAGGTGAGCCAGACCGCGGGGCACGCCCAGGGAGTGCGCGGCGGCCCGAAACGACGTAAATCCAGCACAGAGGACCAGCCGATTCGCCCGAACTCGGCCGGTGATGGCCGCAGCGATTCCGCTGCCCAGCGAGAAGCCGAGCACGGCGATGGGCGCGCCCGCCACAAGCCCTTCCAGATGGGCAAAAGCGGCAATGGCGTCCTGCTCGCACTGCTCCGCGTCGATGCGGCCAGAGCTACGTCCATACCCGGAATAGTCGAAAACCAGCGAGGCGGCTCCGTTCGCAGCCAGCAGTTCCTGAACCGCCAGCCAGTGTTCCACCGTCTCGCCGATGCCGTGGCAGACCAGGACCACGGCGCGCGTCTGAATGGTGGGCCGAACCCAGACCGCGTCGAGGGTGTTGCGCCCGCTCACGATCCGGCGACGTTCGACAACCGCATCGCCCGTCTTCTTGTTCTCAACCGCCCGCGGCGCCCACCCAACCAGCCAGTCGCGCACCAGCAGAATCCGGCTGATGCCGGTCAGCGCCAGGGTGAAGGTGGTCCGGTGCGATCGCATAGCTACCGGGACGAGGAATTGCCGATTTCTGGCGCGTCAGGCGCGTCGATCCAGTACTCGCTTCTGGCTCGCAGGGTCAGGCGCGGCTGATTCCTGACCTCGACCTTCAGCACATGCATGCCTGGCCTGACCGATGTGGGCCGGAAGCTGAGCACGTAGTCGTTGGGGACGTCGTTGGAAGCGCCGAACAGGCCGGCCTTCAGGTCCTTCGCGTCGTGGAAACGGAAAAACTCGCCGCCGGTGAGCTGCGCGATCTCTGAAGCCGTGTTCTTCCTGAGGCCGTCGCTGGCTGCCAGAAAAGCCATGGTGGCCAGGCGCAGCGGCGGCGCCAGATCGCTGATGCAATCCAGCACCTGTCGGCTGTAGTGCCCCTGGTATTCGGTCATGCTCACCGGGTCGGTGCCGTCGCGGCTGAAGCAGCCGTGCGCGGGTCCCGGCTCATCCGGCCGGTAGAACTTCGAGGCTTCGTGCTCGACGGCAGCGGCGGTCGAGGAGAAGCCAAAACTGTAGATGGTCGTGTTGGTGTCGCTGATCATGCGCAGTGCCTGGTTCAGCGTTGTCCTGCTGTCCTGGTCGCGCGTCTCGCTCAGCAGCAGAATGGCACGCCGGAAGCGCGGCGGCTGTGCCTGAAGTTCTTCGACGGCCTTCGCGATTCCATCGAGAATCGCTGCCCCGTTGTCGCCGGAGTTGAGGCGCGAAAGGGCGTCCGAGACGTTCTGGGTGATGTGCGTGAAGCCGACCACCAGATGCGGCGCTGAGTCAAAACTGATGAGCGCGACCCGATGCTCGACCTGGCCGATGAGGTTGTCGAGGACGGCGTCGAGCTGCGCGTAGTCGGCGATGTGCCGCGCGCCCGCGCCCCCGGTTTCGACCAGAATGGCCAGCGCCAGCGGCTGGCGATCGGTGTCCTGTTCCAGGCGAATCGCCTGCGGCGCGCCGTCATCGGTGAGAAGAAAGTCGTTGGCCGTAAGGGCGAACACCGGCTGCCCATCTTTGGTTTTGACCAGGACCGGCACTTCGACCAGCGTGGTCTGAACGGACAGCGTCGGCTGCGAACCGGATTGAGGCGCTGGGAACTGCTGGACGCGAGCGGTCACCAGGCCAGAGCAGAGCAGCACAACGAAAGCGCAGGCAAGTCGCATCCCTGCGGATAATTTTAGCGGGGAGCCGGCACAGCCGCTGAATGCAAACGAAGGATGCCACCCAGTGCGGCGTGCCACTCGGGTTCGCCAGGTCTGTTCCAGGCTTGCTACGGGGCCGGAGGCGGAGGGCTGGGCTTCGCACTACGTCAGCATGGCTGCGTGGTACCGTGGAAGCACATTTCCGCTGGGACATATTGCATAACGGAAACCTCGGATGGAGAAGCGGGAGACCATCGCGGAGCAGCTCTTTGGAGAGGCTCTCGAGTTGCCGCACGAGAAGCGTTCGACGTTCCTCGATGCGGCGTGCCGGGGAATGCCTGAGGTGCGGCGCGCCGTCGAAGACCTTCTGGCGGAGAACGACCGGCTGAGCGGATTTCTGTCTGCTTCTCCATGGAAACGGGCAGACGAGACTACATCGGGCGAAGCGACGGTCCGGCTGGCGCCGGGGACGCGGCTGGGGCGGTATTCCATCATCGGAAAGCTGGGCGAAGGCGGCATGGGGGTGGTGTATCGCGCGCGCGACGAAAAGCTGGAGCGGATGGTGGCTATTAAGATCCTCACGCCGGGTGTGCTGACCGGCGAGGAGGCGCGACGGCATTTTCGCCGGGAGGGGCTGGCGCTGGCCAAACTGAACCATGCGCACATTGCCGCGGTATACGACGCCGACGAGCAGGACGGCACAAACTGGATCGCGATGGAACTGGTGGAGGGCGAGCCGCTCGCGGCGAAGCTGCGCGGAGGCGCGCTGCCCTTGAAGGTCGCGACGGCCATTGCCCTGCAGGTGGCGGAGGCGCTGGAGGAAGCGCACGAGCATGGAGTGATCCATCGCGACCTGAAGCCGGGGAACGTGATGATTACGACGAAGGGCAATGCCAAGGTGCTGGACTTCGGGTTGGCCAAAGTGCTTTCCCAGAGTGGCGACGCAACGACATCGATGGCAGAGACGCGTGGGGTGCTCGGCACTCCCTCCTATATGTCACCAGAGCAGGCGCTGGGCAGGAGTCTCGATGCTCGCACGGATCTGTGGAGTCTGGGGGCGCTGTATTACGAGTGCCTGACGGGGCGTCAGCCGTTCCGGGGGGACAGCAACCTTGCGATCCTGCAGGCGATCACCGCGGAGCCGCTGCCCGCCGTGGGACCGGGCGTGCCGGCGCTGTTGGAGCAGATTGTCGCGCGGGCGATGGAGAAGGATCCGGAGCTGCGCTATCAGCGTGCGCGCGAGTTTGCAACGGATCTGCGGCGGGCGATGCGCGACCTCGAACCGCGGCCAATCGTGGTGCCCGGAACCCGATCGACGAGCCCGCGCCCCAACCAGCACCTCCCGGTCCGCCGCCGCGGCGTGGCCGTGGCGATTAGCGTTGCCGCCCTAGCTGGGTTGCTGGCGGTTGCGTACCTCCTCCGCCCAACCGTGGCGCCTCCCCGCGTGACGGGAATGCGGCAACTGACGCACGATGGAATGCCAAAACTTTTTGGAGCCTCTGCGACAAGTCCAATGTTTACGGATGGGGCGCGAGTCTATTTCCAGGAAGCCGATTCTTCGCGGCTCAATGTGATGCAGGTGTCCGCCCTGGGAGGACAGTCGGAGCGGGTACCAGTTCCTTTCGATATTGCGGGGCTGACCGACCTGTCTGTGGCGCAATCGAAACTGCTGCTGCAGACACCGGTCAACGCGAGTGTGACCCTGGGAACATTGTGGACGATGCCTTTGCCGACGGGGCAGCCACAGAGCAATGGAAAACTTGCGGTCTTCGATGCGGCGTGGAGTCCGGACGGCGACTGGATCTACTACACGCTTGGACCGGATCTGTGGGTGGCACGCAACGATGAAAGTCAGGCGCGGAAGATTTTAAGCGGGAACGGCCAGCTGCAGTGGATTCGCTTTTCGCTCGATGGGCAGCGGATTCGATTCACCGCTCTTGACGGCGCCCATAACACGAACGCGCTGTGGGAAGCGGGCGCGGACGGAAGCCAGTTGCGGCCGGTGCTGGCCGGATGGGATGCGTGCTGCGGCAGCTGGACGGCGGACGGGAAATACTTCATATTTGCCTCAACACGCGGCGGGGGCAGCGCCTGGAATCTATGGGCGATGCGGGAAAAGCGGGACTGGTGGCGGAGGAGCGACCTGGAGCCTGTGCGGCTAACCGTGGGACAGATGAGCGCGCTCAGCCCGCTGCCCAGCAGCGACGGGAAAGCAATTTATTTCGTTGGCTCGACGCCGCGCGGTGAGCTGGTGCGCTACGACTTGCAGAAGCGGCTCTTTGTACCGTATTTGCCGGGGCTGTCGGCGGAAGATCTGGCCTTTTCGCGTGATGGATCGAGGGTGGCCTGGATCGCGGTGCCGGAGGGTACGCTATGGCAGAGCAAGGTGGACGGGAGCGACCGTCACGAGCTGACCTTTGCACCCATGCAGAGTTCCGGGCCCCGCTGGTCGGCGGACGGAACGCGGATTGCGTTCGCCGTCCGGGAGCCGGGGAAACCCTCGAAGATCTACGTCGTGCCGGCAGCAGGAGGAGGCGTTCCGGAGCAGGTGACGACGGGCGAGTCGAATGACGGCGACGCTTCCTGGTCCCCAGGCGGCGATGCGTTGGCTTTTGCAAGCGTCGATCTGGGCGATGCCGTCGCGGCACGCCATCCGGTTCGCATCGTTGATCTCAGGAGCCGCGCGGTCACGAGTTTGCCAGGTTCGAGAGACTACTTCTCCCCGCGCTGGTCGCCGGACGGGCGCTGGCTGCTGGCCCTCGACCAGGATACCTATGCGCTGGAGCTGTACAGCTTCACCACCCGGACGTGGGAGGAACTGACGAAGATGGCCGCCGCCTATCCGAATTGGACTGCGGACAGCCAATGTGTCCTGTTCAACGTATCGACCGATGCGAAACAGCCGTATTACCGGTTATGCCTTTCGGATAAGAAACCGCAGTTGCTGGTGAATCTGATGGACGGTGGCCAGCTGGTATCGGGCACGTTTAACTTCTGGACCGGGGTGACGCCCGATGGCTCCATTTTGGGTATACGAGATATCAGCATCGAAGAGGTCTACGCCCTGGATGTGCAGCTGCCGTGACCAAGAAACAGGCAGCAGACGGTAACGGTTGTGCCGGAATGCTGCAGGCGCCGCCGCCCGTTCACGGACGGTTTACCGCCCTCTCCCGGACATTACTGGTTGACTAACACCCCACCACACTTTTGCGTGTGGATGATGAACGCCCCGCCGAAACCAAAAAATAGTCGAGACTGAAAATAATTTCTTCGCCGTTGCCCCTTTTCGCTCGTCACGGCGCACTCCTCAGTGAAGGCGGCCATCAAGACGCCTTCCCCAGGAGGAACAGCCATGAAATCCAGTATCCGCAACTTCGCTGTCGCGACTTTCGTCGCCCTTGCGTCGCTGGCCCCCGCGATGCACGCCCAACTCGCTACCGACTCTGCTCGCGTTAACGTGCCCTTCTCTTTCGATTACGGGAAGACGCACTTCGCGCACGGCGTCTACACCATCACCATGACCGGCATGAATGTCCTCACCGTCAGATCGCGCACGGAGAGTGCGATGGCCGTCGTTCGGACCGCATTCGATCCCGGCCGGCGCGTGACCAGCCAGGCCATCTTTAAGAAGTATGGCGATCGCTGGTTCCTCGAGGAAGTCCGGATCGCCGGCGGCCCGGACATCACCGTCAACGAATCCGCTGCCGAGAAAAGCGCGGCCAGCGAGCTAGCCCAGCGCGGTTCCCAGCCAGCTACGCTTGCCCTGGCCTTCCTGCCGGAGCGCGGCAATTGAAAGGTGATGCACGCATGAGCAGGAGTTTCCTGCCCGGGAAACTCCTGCTCGGCAATTCGAGGATCCGCAGACGTGGATGATGCTGCTCAGTTCGCCTGGCAGGATTGATTGCTCTGACTGCCTGCAGGCTAATGGCTGCTGGCTGTCCTGTCCTGGAGGAAGTATGCTTCGACAGCGTTGAGCAGCGAAGGGCGATCGAGGACGGGGCGGCGGTCTTCATACTGAGCGGCCCAGCACACCTGGTTGACGAGGTCGCGGGGCTGGCACGGGCGCAGCTCCTGATTGAGGCCCTGAGAGATGACGGCAATCAGATCGGTGAGCGCGCCTTCGTCGACAATGAGGCCGCGCCGCGCCGCAACGCGGCGGAAGATCTGGCGGAACTGGTCTTCGGTGGCGGTGTCGACGCGAATCTTGGTCTGCATTCTGCGCAGGAAAGCCGCATCGACCAGATCGGCCGGATCGAGGTTGGTGGAGAAGACCACGAGCATTTCGAAGGGGATTTCGATCTTGCGGCCGCCGGCCATGGTCAGGAAGTCGATGCCGCGGTCGAGCGGCACGACCCAGCGATTCAGGAGGTCTTCCGGGCGCACGCGCTGACGGCCGAAATCGTCGATGATGAGCACGCCGTTATTGGCTTTCATCTGCATCGGCCCGGTGTAGTAGCGGGTGCTGGGGTTGAACTGCAGGTCGAGCATGTCGATGGTGAGCTCGCCGCCCACCAGCACCGAGGGCCGGTGGCACCGCACCCAGCGCTGGTCGTGGTTTTCGGTGTCCCAGCCGGAGACGCACTTGTGCACCATGGGGTCGAAGACGGCGATCATCTGTCCGTCGACTTCGACCGCATAGGGGATCCAGACATCGTCTTCGGCGAGAACGCGCGACATGGTTTCGGCGATGGCGGTTTTGCCGACGCCAGCCGGGCCGTGCACAAAGATGGAAGCGCCGGAATTGAGGCCGGTTCCGATCTGGCCGAGCACTTTGGGATCGATGATCAGATCGCCGAAGGCACGCTCGACGTCGGCCTTGTGCACAACGATGTTGCGGACGCTCTGGTTGCGCACCTGCACGACGTAGCTTTCGAGCGACACCGGCACCGCGCCGGCGTACTGGCTTTGCCCGAGGAGTTCGAGAGCGCGCTTCCTGCCCAGGTCGGTCAGGGCCACGGTGGGAATATTGCCGGCCATGCCCATGATCTGACATAGCTGGGCCGTGCGAAAGCGCCCGACCAGCTCGTCGGCGACGTTTACACTGACGCACATCTGGCGCGCCAGTTCGCGGGTGGACGTGGTGCCGGAGAGATAAAGAGTTTTCAGCGCCAGCTCTTCGACGACGACGAGGCGGATGCCGAGTTCGGCCGTCGAGCGCGGGCGCTGTTCAGGCGACAAAGGGGATCGGCCAGCTGCGGCGCCGCGAGGTTCCGATGCAGGGTTTTCACTGGTTGCGGCGGTCTCGAGGGGCGTGATCTGAGGTGTCGAGGCAGGATCGGCGGGAAGGGCGCGCTCGTTCGTACCCCACGCACCGGATTGAATGAACTTAAGGCGCGATTCGATCGTGCTGCTGGTCGGCTTCAAAGGACTCGTCCTCTACGCACTTGTTTCGGCGCGTGGTGCAAGTGACATTAGAAGCCGATTCGAAAACAAACAGGATTGCTCTTTTGGGTAATTACCCCGCCGCTGGGGTGTCCCACCCCTGTCACCAGAAAGCCGGATAGTCGCCCGATCGTCGCTCTCGATTACTCCAGTGCCTGGCGGACCGCGAGGGTGTAGCCGTCGCTCGATTTGGAAGTGTCGTAGACGCCGAAATCGCAGCTGTAGACGGTCCAGGCCTCGGCAGTGTTTGCGGCGTCGGTGGTCGAGGTCCAGTAGTAGGCGTGGCCGATGAAGTTCGCGAAGATGGGCTCGCGGTAGACGGTTCCGCTGCTCTTCCATACGTAGCTCGCGTTCATGAAGTCGGCGACGTTGTTAACCATGCGATCTTCGAGGCTTTGCATCTCGTTGCGGTTGGGCATGCGCCAGTCGCCCGGCTTTGAGCCGTCGGTGAGCCCGCACTGCCCGGCGGGCAGCGACTGGACGCGTGTAACAGCATTGGCCCAGCTGTCGTCGATGCAGTCGGCCGCCTTCATCCACACTAGGCCGGTCAGCGTGTCGGTCAGGGTGCCGTTGCCGTTGTCGATCCAGCGGAGAAACGGAAGGCCAACGCCGGCCTCAATGCTGCCGTCGTCGCCAGGGACGACCTGGCTGGGCTCGTCGTAATAGCCGGTGGCGGCGAGCTTCACCGCGCCGCCGCCCGCGCCGCGCACCGCCCAGACGGCGTTGGCTGCTGTGGCTTTGACGTTGAGAACGCCGTCATTGATGTAGCGGCCGTCATCCATGCGGATGGCCCAGGCGCTGGGGGATCCGAGCTGGCCGCCAAAGTAGCTGGTTGAAGACCAGTAGATTGCGGTCGAGACGTTGAGGAATGGATTGCCGGGAGTAAGAGCCGGATGAGCGGCGGAAACATCCACGAGGCTCTCGAGTTCGTTGAGGTTGGGCAAACGCCAGTCGCCGGCCTTAGACCCATCCGTGAGGGCGCAGGCGCCGGCAGATAGGCCGCTAACCTCGGTGAGCGCGGTGGCCCAAACGGCGGGAGGGAGGCATCCGGCATCGCGGAGCCAGACCAGGCCCGTCACGGTGTCGGTGACGGTGCCATCGCCATTGTTGGTGAAGCGCGAGGCACCCCATGCGACGCCCTGGTGCTGCGAGGCGTCGTCACCCGCGACGTAGCTGGCTTGCTGGCCGGTGGCCGCGAGGCTCACCAGCGGATTGCTGCCGTCGTACGCGGTGAAGTCGGCGCCGGCGAGCAAGCCGTTGGGAAGGGAGACGTAGTCGATTACGGTGAAGTAAATCCCGATGTCGGTTTCGCCGTTCCCCTGGAACTGGCCGGTGTAGTCCCAGCGAATAACTTTGGCGCCGCTCGCGACGGAAGGATAGAAGCCGTAGCCGGTTTTCTGCGCCCAGATCTGGTACTCGCCCGGCACGTCGCCGGTGGCGGCGATGCCGGTAAAGCTGTAGTTGCCGTTGGAGTCGGTGGTGGCTGTTTGCGCGACGATGTTTTCGTTGGTGAGAAACAGCGTCACCGTAACGCCGGCCAGAGGATTGCCTTTGAAGGTAACGGCTCCGGAGATGGTGTTGGGCGGGATCGCCGCGTTGTCGGTTTGGGAGCCACCGGGATCGCTGCCCGCGCTCGCACCGACCTTGCATCCGGAGAACAACAAAAACGCCGCTGCCGCCATCAAGGCCCATCCCAGCCGAACCAAAGCCCGCATGTCGCACATCCTTTCACCGCGAGGCGATCGCATCGCGAGGCATTGCTGGCGCCAAAGCGCCGTGCTCTGCCGGAATGATCATTGTCGCGGCGGGGCTCTGCCTGAGCAGAATTCGACAGGGGCGCTGTGTGGGAATTCCTGGTCCGGGAGGACGCAGTTCATTGTTCCCGTTCTGGGTCGCGACCGAAAAGGAGCCGCGATGACCTGCGGCATCGCAGCGCCGCTCGCGGTACGCTGTGAGTATGGATCGCCGCCTGATCGTCGCACTGGATTACCCGAACGCAGGACCAGCGCTGGAGCTGGCAGACCGGCTGCGCGGTCTTTGCTGTTGGTTCAAGGTGGGCCTCGAGCTTTATCTGGCGGAGGGCAACGGGATCGTCGAGGAGCTGCGGCGACGCGATTACTCAGTGTTTCTGGACCTGAAACTGCACGATATTCCCAACACGGTGGCGTGCGCGGTGCGTGCGGTGGCCGGTATGGGCGCGGGGTTTCTGACGGTGCATGCGGCGGGTGGGCCTGCGATGCTGGAAGCGGCCGCTGAAGCCGCCGATTCGGTTCCGGGCGGACCGAAACTGCTGGCGGTGACGGTGCTGACGAGCATGGACCAGCTGCAGCTGGCTGCGGTCGGGGTGGACCACTCGCCGGAGAATCAGGTTCTGCGCCTGGCGGATACGGCGCTCGAGGCTGGGATTAGAGGTCTGGTCGCGAGCGCGGAAGAGGTCCTGGCCTTGCGCCACCGTTTTCCCGAGGCGACGCTGGTGATTCCTGGCATTCGGCCCGCAGGCAGCGCGGTCGCGGATCAGAAGCGAATCGCGACGCCTGCCTCAGCGCTGGCCGGCGGCGCCAGCTACCTTGTTGTGGGAAGGCCCATTACTCAGGCGGTGGATCCTGCGGCCGCCGCGCAGGCGATCGTCGACGAGATGCAGAGGGCGTCGGCGGTTCCGGCGTAGGCGAACGCGACCCACCACGGAGAACGCAGAGAGCACAGAGACGGACTGGGTCTGGCGATGCCTCGGGGCGGGGTGGGGGCAATGTACACTCCGACCATGCTTCGACCCGTGATGCTGCTTGCTCTTAGTGCCTGCCTGGCGACAGGCAATGCTCAGAACCCTGCTCAAACCACGGCTGCGGCCACGCCCGCTCAGACATTGTGTCCGTCGACGGCGACGCTGGATCAGCTTGCGACTGCGATCGATGCAGCGATCAGTGGGCCGGCCAGCAAGGATCGCACCTGCTTTCGACAACTCTTCCTGCCCGACGCGCGGCTGGTTCCGCTGTCGTCGAAAACGTGGACCACGCGCATCCTGACGGTCGATGACTGGATCACGGCCGTCGCGAAAAATGGAGATGAGGATGTCGCCGAGCACCAGATCAAATACAAGACCGAGAGCTTTGGACACATCGCGCATCTCTGGAGCACGTACACGACTTCCCTGGCCGGCAAGCCGCTGGCACGCGGCATCAATTCGATCCAGGCGGTCTACGACGGCAAGGATTGGAAGATTTTTGGAATCCTGTGGGAAGCCGAGAACGCGACGGACCAGATTCCGGCGCAGTATTTGCCGTAGACGCGGGATGAGGGCTATTCAATTGCGAAATGGGGCGAGAGGGTTCGGCACGGTACTTTGGTGCAAAACGCGAAACCGGTAATGTAGACGGGACGCGAACGAGGGAGTTTGCTTCTTGCTGTCCACCCCACCAGGCCAGAATCGGGCCCGGTGGGGGCCCCGGCTGTGGGGTGAACCTGGCCGTAAAACGCCGAGGGCGGGTTTTCCGACTTTGGGCTGGGTTGGGTTGGCGCTGGGTTGGGGTTGGGCTGGGCGGACTTAGGGCATCAGGGTTGCGCCGGCTGAGCATCAGTCCACTCGGCGCCGCAGCTCTCGCAGAGCCAGTGGTTCGCTGAGTCGACGCTTTCGAGGAGGGGATCGGTGGCGCCGCACTTCGGACATCTCGGTGCAACGAAGGCGGCGTTCGATTCTTCCATGATCTCCTGGGGGATCGGCTGGGCGGCGATTTGCCGCGCCTGCTGGAGCTGATCGGCGGGAACAAAAATACGAGGAAGATCGAGGCCGAGTTTTTGCTCCGGGTCGGGGAAATCAACCCAGCTTTCAATTCCAGCGTTCAGGAGCGTCATGTGCAGCAGGTTTGCCTGCTCATTGCTGTCGCACTGGCACAACTGCGTTCGCCAGCTATAGTCGCGCGGCTGGTCTTCACTTGCTTCGCCGTCTGCCTCGCGGCTGGGAGTATTTACCTGGTCTGCGCCACGATTCCAGCCGGCAAAACCTGGCCGATTATCGGGGGTCATCGCGGGCGCGACAGCTGGCGCACTGAGCTTTCGCTTTCTCAGCTCGTCGCGGAGGGCCTGCTGCGCGACCTCAGTCAGATTGCCGAAATCCTCGCTCAGATCAACCAGTTCCTCGTCGCTTTTGTCAGCGTAGAGGCGCGCGAGCCGCTGCCATTCCGTGCCTGGATCGTTTTGCATCGGCAAGCAGTATAGTGCCTTTGGTGCTTTGCGCTCGCGCGGAGGGGGACGATAGAATCGAGTCTGGCCGAGCCATCGGTCCAGTGCGGCGAGCTGGTTTTTCATCGCTGCGCGCGCGGAGCAAGCCGACGTAGCTCAGTTGGTAGAGCAGCCGATTCGTAATCGGCAGGTCACCGGTTCAAGTCCGGTCGTCGGCTCCAGCCTGCCGGCTCCCGAACTCAGGGTTTCCGCCGGCTTTGGTCCTGCGCGTTCTCTCGGTTCGACACTTCGGAGCGGCGCAGCAAGTAATCCAGGCCGCCAACTCGAAACCACCGGTATCCATAAGGTTCGAGCACAATGCAGTGGCGCCCGCTTTCGTCCGCGTGACTGTGATCATTGGAGAGCAGGTTAGTCAGCTGATCTGCTTCGCCGGCTTCTTTTGAAGCCACCCGGAAGCGGATTTCCCGTGGCTCGGGCGTCAGGTTATGAAGGCAGAGCACAGAATTGTTCCGCCATTCGTATTCCATACCCAGGACACCGGCCGTGCGGAGCCGCAGGAACGAAAAGTCTCCCCAGCCGATTTCGGGTACCTCTTTGCGCATGCGAATGATGCGTTCCATCCAGTTGAGAAACGAGTCAGGATCGCGGCGTTGGGCTGCGACATTGACCTGGCGAAATCCGTAGGCGCCGTCGGAAATCACCGGCATTATCGGCCTGGAGTGGGTGGTAAACCCAGCGTGCGGTTCCGTCGACCACTGCATCGGAGTTCGTGCGCAATTGCGCTCTGGCAGACGCAAGTCGTCGCCCATCCCGATCTCATCCCCGTAGCGAACGACAGGTGTGCCGGGCAAAGTCATCATGAGGCTGTAGGCAAGTTCAAGCCGACGGCGGTCGCCCTGCAGCATAGGCGCAAGGCGGCGCCTGATGCCGCGCTGGTACAACTGCATGGACTTTTCCGGACCGAACTCCGCGAACACTTTCTCTCGTTGAGCGTCGGTCAGACGTCCCAGATCGAGCTCGTCATGGTTCCGTAGAAACTGTCCCCATTGCGCCGTCGCCGGGCGCGGCTTTGTGTTTTGGAGCGCTTTGAGGAGCGGCCGCGTGTCGCCGCTGGCCAATGCGTAGAAGAGATGCTGGTTCACGTCGAAGTTGAACATCATCTGCAAACGCTCGCCGTATTTGCCGAAGTATTCGAGGTCATTTTTGGGAACGATGTTCGCTTCGCCGAGGATGATGGCCCCGCTCTTTCTCCAGGTGAGAAACTCAGAGAAGGATCGCAACATGTCGTAGTGCTCGACCGGCCGCCCCAGATCCGCTCCCTTCTTCGCAATCACAAAGGGAACGGCATCCATCCGAAATCCGTCTACGCCCAGTTGCAGCCAGAAGCCCATGATTTTGAGGATCTCCGCCTGCACCTCTGGATTCGCCGTATTCAGATCGGGTTGAAAGTCGTAGAAGCGGTGAAAGTAGTAAGCCCGCGCATTTTTCTCCCAGGTCCAGGTCGACTTCTGGACGCCCGGGAACACCATCCCGGTATTGGCATCCTTCGGCTTCTTCGCCGACCACACGTACCAGTCGCGGTAGCTCGACTTCGGATCGCGACAGGCTTCGCGAAACCAGGGGTGTTCGTTCGATGTGTGATTGACGACAAGATCGATGAGCACGCGTATGCCGCGCTGCCTGCACCCCCGCGTGAACTCGACGAAGTCGCCCAGCGTCCCATATCGGGGGTCGACGTTGTAATAATCGGCGATGTCATATCCATCGTCGCGAAAAGGCGATGGCTGGAACGGCATCAGCCAGATCGCGGTGATCCCCATGCCCTGCAAATAATCGAGCCGCCGCACCAGACCCTTGAAATCACCCACTCCATCGCCGTTCGCATCCATGTAGGTGGCGACTGAAAGGCAATAAACAACCGCGTTTTTGTACCAGAGATCGTTGATCATGCGGGAGACTTTCGCAAACGCAATTGAACAGCAAAGACTGGTGGGTCTGATGCAGGAACTGGAGTGGTGGAAACGAGCGGTCATTTACGAGGTCTATCCGCGGTCGTTTCAGGACAGCAATGGCGACGGAATCGGCGACCTGCGAGGCATTCTCGAACGTCTCGATTACCTGGTCGAACTCGGGGTGGACGCAGTGTGGGTTTCTCCCATTTTTCCCTCGCCGATGGCTGACTTCGGATATGACATATCGGATTATTGCGGAATTGACCCCATCTTCGGGGCGATGGCCGACTTCGACACGCTACTCGCGGAGGTGCATGGGCGCGGGCTTCGCCTGATTCTCGACTTCGTCCCGAATCACACTTCCGACCAGCATCCGTGGTTTCTGGAGAGCCGTTCCTCTCGCGCGAATGCCAAACGCGACTGGTATCTCTGGCGGGATGAGCCCAACAACTGGACCAGCAACTTCGGGGGTTCCGCATGGGAATTCGACGAAAAGACCGGCCAGTACTATTACCATTCGTTTCTGAAACAGCAACCGGATCTGAACTGGAGGAATCCTGCTGTGGCCGCGGCCATGTTCGACGTGCTGCGCTTCTGGCTACGCAAGGGCGTGGATGGCTTCCGCGTCGACGTGATGTGGCTCATCATCAAAGACGATCAGTTCCGCGACAATCCTCCCAATCCCGGCTATCGCCCCGGCTCTCCTTCCAGTCAACGCTTTCTTTCTGTGTACAACTCTGACCGACCCGAGGTGCATGCCATCGTGGCCCAGATGCGCCGGGTCGTGGACGAATTTTCTGATCGCGTTCTGATTGGCGAAATCTACCTGCCCGTTCCGCAGTTGATGACTTACTACGGCAGGGATCTGACCGGGGCCAACCTGCCCTTCAACTTTCACCTTCTGCAATGCGCATGGAGCGCCGCTGCCATCGCCGAGGTGATCGGCGAGTACGACCGCGCTTTGCCCCAGGGCGCGTGGCCCAACTGGGTTCTCGGCAACCACGATCAGCCGCGCATCGCCTCCCGGGTTGGCAGGCACCAGGCACGCCTGGCGGCCATGCTGCTGTTTGCTTTGCCCGGTACGCTCACGCTGTATTACGGCGAGGAACTCGGTATGACCAATGTTCCGATCCCTCCCGAACAGGTGCAGGACCCGGCGGAAAAGAATGAACCCGGCATTGGCCAGGGCCGCGATCCGGAACGTACGCCTATGTGCTGGGATCGGAGCCCGCTCGCCGGCTTTACAACGGGCGTGCCATGGCTCCCTCTGGGCGAAGACCACAGCAGCGTCAACGTGGCCGTCGAGCAGCAGGACAGCTCGTCGATCCTCAGTCTGTATCGCAAACTCATCGCTGCGCGAAAGTCCCACCCCACTCTGGTCAGCGGCAAACTGCATGGCATTCACGTTGAGCAAAACGTGTTGCGCTTCCGGCGAAGCGGAGCCGAGGAAATTGAGACGGTTCTCAACATGACTCACGAACCCATGGCTGTGGCTGTGCCGCAGGCCACCGTGCTGGTGGGAACGCATAGCGACCGCGAAGGCCAAACCGTGAGGGGATTGTTGATGCTTCGGGCCGCCGAGGGTCTTTTACTTCTCACAGGTGAGCTAACGCGGTGATTGCTGCGCCGCCTCGGACCGGATCATCGATCGGACTCGCTTGTACACTCGCAGGGGCTGCAATTGTGGTTTTTCGAAGTTGCCAATCGAGCCCGAGGAGCATCCTGTGAAACTTCACCGCATCGGTCTGGTTCTGGTGTGCCTTTTGCCTGCTGCGTGCGTGCGTGCCGATGTGCGACTCCCGCATCTGCTCAGCGATCATGCGGTACTCCAGCGCGATCGGCCGATTCACATCTGGGGCTGGGCCGCGCCGGACGCGCACCTCTCGCTGCGCTTCCACGCTCAAAGCGTGGCTGCGCAAGCGGATTCGCTGGGAGCATGGAGCGCCTGGCTCGCTCCGGAGACCGCGGGTGGTCCGTACACGCTGACCATCAGCGGAGATGGCCCGGATGTGACGGTTTCGGACCTGCTGGTCGGGGATGTTTGGTTTGCTTCGGGGCAGTCGAACATGGAGATGCCGCTGGGCGGTTTTCCTGGCAACGCGGTGGTGAAGGATGCGGACAAGGAAATTGCCGCGGCGGACAATCCAAAGCTGCGCCTGCTGGTGGTGGATAAGAAGAGCTCCGGCTATCCACTGAACGATGTTCCCAACAGCTGGACGGTGTGCAATCCGCAGACGGCTGCGGGGTTTTCTGCCGTGGCCTACTTCTTCGGGCGAGAGATCGCGGCGAAAGAGAATGTGCCGGTAGGCCTGATCGACTCGACGTGGGGTGGCACGCCGGCGGACTCGTGGGTTTCGATGGACACGCTGGGCTCGCACCCGGACCTGCTGCCGGCATTCGCCAGCCGCGCGCACTTTGCCGATGAGCAGGCGGACCTCGAGGCAAAGATTGCAGCGGAGAAGCGGGAAGACGATGCGGCGCGGGCTGCCGGCAAGCCTCTGCCGCGCCACGACTGGCACCCGAATGAGGGATCGTGGCTGCCGGCGGGGCTCTACAACGGCATGATTGCGCCGTTTACGCCGATGGCGGTTCGCGGATTTATCTGGTATCAGGGTGAGACGAATTCTGCGCACGATCGCGCGCCATACTACACAACGCTGTTCTCCGCGCTGATTCGCGACTGGCGGATGCAGTTCGCGCAGGGCAATCTGCCGTTCTTCTTCGTGCAGATTTCGAGCTTCAATTCGCCCGGCGAAGACTGGGGTAAAGTACGCGATGCGCAGCGCCGCACGCTCGAACTGACCAGCACAGCGATGGCGGTGACGATCGATGTGGGCACGCCGGACAACGTCCATCCGCCGGACAAACAGACGGTGGGACATCGGCTCGCGTTGGCGGCCCGGCATCTGAGCTACAGCGAAGACGTGGCCTTTGCCTCGCCGCTCTTCCGGCAGGCAACGAGGGAAATGCAACCGGAGGGGAGTGTCGCGATCCGCGTGTGGTTCGATCACGCGAAGGGGCTCACCGCGCACGGGCAGCCCGTTGACGCGTTCGAAGTGGCTGGCGCGGATCATCACTTCGTGCCCGCGCAGGCGCGCATCGACGGGGAGACGGCGGTGGTGACATCTTCCGCCCTGACGCATCCGGTGTACGTTCGCTACGGATGGGCGAGCGTGGTTACCAACAACCTGTTCAACGCAGCCGGACTGCCGGCGTCAACCTTCACCTCGGAGCCCTGGCCAGCCGACTGAGCCGCCAAGGCGGGACTGCGTCGGTGGCCTAAGTGATTGCTATCGGGTGAGATACGCGCTCGAAAGTGGTATAGCCGAATGACCGGTGCGCCGCGATGATCTGAGGATGGAGCGTAGCGCGCCATGAAGATTTCGGGCGCGATCGTGGTGCCGGCGCTCGGCGCAGTGATTTCGTGCGCAGCGCTGTGGCAGTACTACGTCCGTTCGCAAGAAGTTTCAATTCAGCAACTTGCGACGATTCCTGTGGGTTCCGCGATCCATCTTGCGGGAGCCGTTATCGCCCTCGACCCGGCTGACCGCCAGTTCTGGATTCAGGACAGAACCGGCACCATTCCGGTTCCCGTAAACCCTGGCCTCGTTGGCGCCCAGGTGGGAGATGTCGTCTCCCTTGAAGCGACGGTCCGCGCACCCGAGGAGCGATCCGGCGCAATCGAGCCAGCTCCCGGTAAATCGCACTCGTCCGATCATCTGCATGCATCCGGCCCGCCAGCACGCTCGCAAGGCGGTGGCACAGGCAACGTCACGACCGGTGATGATGATGGCCTCGAGCGACTTTCGCTGACGAACAGCGCGCCCAACGTTGTGCTGGCGGTTACCCGAGTCCAGCGGGGCGATACGCGCTGGGTTCTGTTTCCGTCACTGTCGCTGATCTGTCTCTACCTTTTGAAGCGACGCGTGCGAGAGCAGAAGGAGGAGCTGGGCGGTACATCGGACGAGTTGCGCAAAGCGGGGGAAACCACGAAGGCGCTTCGCGAATTGTCTTCCGCGGTCCAGGCATTCACCAACGATGGCACGTTTGCCGCAGAGATTCCGGCCTCAGCGCATGCGGAGCTGGCCCCGCTGAGTGCGGGAATCAACACGCTGGTGGCGGAGATTCAGGAACGGGATCGCGCCGGCAAGGACACCGAATCGCGCCTGAGGCAGATGACACTGATTGACGATCTGACCGGGCTGCCCAACCGGCGGCTGCTCTCGGATCGTTTGTCGCAGTCGATCACCAAGGCACAGCGCGATGCGTCGTTGTTCGCCCTTCTTCATATCGATCTGGACGGCTTCAAACTGGTGAATGACAGCTTTGGGCACAAGATGGGCGACGCGCTGCTGAGCAAGGTGGCGCAGCGGCTGAGAATGCGCTATCGGCAATCGGACACGCTGGCTCGCGTAGGCGGCGATGAGTTTGCGCTCATCCTCGATCGCATCCAGGACCGCAGCGATGCTCAGAAGGCGGCGGAAAACGTGCTGGAGGTGCTGCGGGCGCCATTCGCTCTCAATGGCCACTCCATTCATGTGACGGCCAGTGTGGGCATCAGCATTTTTCCAGACGGACATGATTACGGCCAGCTGCTGCAACAGGCCGATTGCGCCATGTATGCGGCCAAGCGCAGCGGAAAGAGCCGCATCGTGCAGTACAGCGACGATCTGGGCAGCGCCGCGCGCGAACGGCTCACGCTGGAGGGCGCACTACAGCACGCCATCGCTCGAGGCGAGATCTCCATCAACTACCAGCCGGAGTTCGATCTGTCGACTGATCGGATTGTGCGCTTCGAGGCGCTGGCTCGCTGGACGCATCCGAGTCTGGGCCGCATTGGTCCGGTGAGCTTCATCCCCGTCGCGGAGGAGAGCGGACTGATCGTCTCACTGGGCGCATACATCATGGAGCGCGCGTGCACAGAAGCGCGAGCGTGGCAGGAGATTGCGAAGCGGCCGATCCAGGTGGCAGTGAACGTCTCAACAGTGCAGTTCTCGCAGGACTCGTTCTTCGAGGAGGTGGCCGGAATTCTGCATCGCACGGGGCTGCATCCCAGTCTGCTGCAACTGGAGCTGACCGAATCGGCGACTCTGGCGGGCGTGGAACGCGCAACCGAAATGATGAAGCGGTTCAGCCGCATGGGCGTAACGGTGGCCGTGGACGACTTCGGCACCGGCTACTCCTGCCTGACCTACCTGCCGAAGCTGGCCTTCGACATGCTTAAGCTGGACCGTTCGTTTGTGAACGGACTGATGGTGCGCCGCGACACGCGGTCGTTTGTGGAGTCGATCATTACGCTGGCTCACAATCTGAAGATGAAGGTGATTGTGGAAGGGGTGGAAACGGAGGATCAGCTGCGCCTGATCCGAACGCTGGGTGCGGACGAAGCGCAGGGTCACCTGCTCGGCGAGCCTTCCGGCGATCCGATGGCGCTGCTGCTTGCGGAAGACGATCGCGGAAGTCCGAGAGAATTGCGCGCAGGGAGCCGAGCGTCGACAGGCGACCCCGTAGAGGTGATGGGGGTGAGCGAGAGCGCCGCAGAAGAGGCACCGAAAGTCCCGTTGGCTGCGAGCCAGCCCGACTGATTCCTTTTGTGGTCGACCCGGGCCTGGATTTCTGACGCCGGTTCAAGGGGCTGGAATCAGGATTCAGGGCTGGCATTCCAGCCTCGGGCGCGTTCCACGGCCTGCTGCCAGCGCTTGTAGCGGCGCGCCATCTGCGCGGGATCGGCGCGGGGCTCGAATTCGGTTTCCGCGCGAATCTTCGCGATTTCGTCGACGCTGTTCCAGAAACCGGTGGCGAGACCGGCGAGGTAGGCAGCGCCTTCTGCGGTTGACTCCAGCACTGCCGGGCGGCGAACGGGAATGCCCAGGAGATCGGCCTGGAACTGCATCAGCAAATCGTTGGCCGCCGCGCCACCGTCGACGCGCAGTTCGCGGCAGGGGATGCCGGTGTCGGCGTCCATCGCCTTCAGAACGTCGGCTACCTGGAAGGCAATGCTCTCGATGGCGGCGCGCGCGATGTGGCCGATGCCGGTGTCGCGGCCGATGCCGATGATCATGCCGGAGGCGTAAGGGTCCCAGTGCGGCGCGCCGAGCCCAGTGAAAGCGGGCACGAAGACCACGCCGCCGGTATCGGGCACGCCGGCTGCGATGC
The DNA here is from genome assembly GCA_963788905.1 of uncultured Acidobacteriaceae bacterium. Taxonomy (GTDB): domain Bacteria; phylum Acidobacteriota; class Terriglobia; order Terriglobales; family Acidobacteriaceae; genus Palsa-343. The sequence continues at coordinate 820,538 of CAWBIO010000002.1, read as the reverse complement.
TTTCGACGACCGGGGCAAACGGAAAGAAACGCATCTTGTCGCGGAGCCACTGGACCACGGCACCACCGATGAAGATGCTGCCTTCGAGAGCGTATTCCGGCTTGCGCGCGGTGCTGCAGGCGAGCGTGGTGACGAGGCGCTGGCTGGAGAGGCGAAACTGGCCGCCAATGTGCTCGAGCAGAAAGCAGCCCGTGCCATAGGTGCATTTGGCGTCGCCAGCCTCGGTGCAGAGCTGGCCGAAGAGCGCGGACTGCTGATCGCCGGCAATGCCTGCGATGGCAATGTCGGCGGGACCGAGGGGCGCGGTGACGCGGCCCACTTCTTCGCTGGACCAAACGACTTCGGGCAGCATGCTCTGGGGGACGCCGAAGATGCGCAGTAGTTCTTCGTCCCAGCGGTCTTCGACGATGTTGTAGAGGAGCGTGCGCGAGGCGTTGGTGCGATCCGTGACGTGGCGCTCGCCGCTGGTGAGGTTCCAGATGAGCCAGCTGTCGACGGTGCCGAAGGCGAGCTGGCCTTTTTCGGCGCGGGCGCGGACTCCATCGACGTTTTCGAGAATCCAGGCGATTTTGGTTGCGGAGAAGTAGGGGTCGAGGAGCAGGCCGGTTTTTTGCCGGATGGTGTCTTCGACGCCGTCGTCGCGCAGGCGCGAGCACATGGGGGCAGTGCGGCGATCCTGCCAGACAATGGCGTTCGAGACGGGCTTGCCGGTTTCGCGATCCCAGACGATGGCGGTTTCGCGCTGGTTGGTGATGCCCAGCGCGGCGACGTCGCCTGGGCTCGCGCCGACTTTGCTCAGGACTTCGACGGCGGCACTCAGCTGCGAGGTGAGGATTTCGACAGGATTGTGCTCGACCCAGCCGGGAGCGGGGAATATCTGCGGGAACTCATGCTGGGCGACGCCGGCGATGCGGCCCTGCTTGTCGAAGAGAACGGCGCGGGAGCTGGTGGTGCCCTGATCGAGGGCGAGAATGTACGGCATGTGGATCACCCGCAACAGAATAGCCGGTGGCGCGGGTTGTGGCTCAGGGGCCGAAAACAAAAGTAAGTTGTGGACCAAAATCCGCAGGACTATCCTGCAGATCAAAGTCCCATGGCCTATCAGATACAGAACTTCGAGAGGGAGTATTCCAGCAGAACTGACGATGATCTGCTTCGCCTCGCATGGGCTCCGCAGGACCTGGTCGAGGATGCGAGGGTCGCGCTTCGCACAGAGATGGATCGCCGCGGATTGAAGGCCGCCGACATTGACGCAGCCCGATATGAGCAGGAGAAACAGGAAGAACAACTTGAACGCGAAAAGGCCGACCGGCTCCTACAGGTTCAATGGAGCGGGATCGGCTTTGCACGATTCTGCAAGTGGGATCGAATCTACGATCCGGATTCGCGAACGGAAGAGTTCACCACGACCCGATTCTTCATTCTTCTTCAGTTCCCGCTCATTCCGCTCGGCACATACCGAGTTCGCCGGAAGAAGGGTTTCTTCGAGAAGGCGCAGATTCTGGAAAAACTACCTCTGAACTGGAACCAGGTGCTCTGGGTGTGGATGCTGGCGCTGTTGGTGCTTCTCGGCGTTGTTATCTTTATCCGATTCGGACTGCCGATACTTATGGAAGCTAATCGCCAATCCCTCCTCCGGCGCTGAGTCGTCTAGCCCACCAAGCCTCGCACCACGTCTGCGGCACTCTGCAGGGCGGCGTCGAGTTGCGCGGCGTCTTTGCCGCCGGCTTCGGCCATGTCGGGGCGGCCGCCACCGGAGCCGCCGACGAGCTTTGCGATGGGACCGATGACTTTGCCGGCCTGGATTTTGCCCGTGAGGTCTTTGGTGACGCCGACGATGAGCGAGACTTTGCCGTCTTCCTGTGCGCCGCCGAGGACGACAACACCGGAGCCCAGCTTGTTGCGCAGATTGTCGACGAGGGTGCGCATTTGGCCGCGGTCGAGAGCATCAACGCGCTGGGCAAGAACCTTGAAACCGGCCACGTCGACCGCCTGATCGGTCGCGCCCGATACGCGAGTGGCGGCGGACTTCATGCGGGCATCGTCGAGCTCGCGGCGCAGCTTCTTGAGCTCATCTTCCTGGGCAGCGAGACGCTGACGGAGGGCGTCGGCGGGCGCGAGTTCGGTGTTGGGGGCGAGCTGCGAGGCGATTTGTGCCACCTGGAAATCGCGACGGAATTCATTGAGCGCGCCCAGACCTGTGACGGCTTCGACGCGGCGGACGCCGGATGAAACCGAGCCTTCGCCGAGCAGCTTCACGACGCCGATTTCGCCGGTGGCGCCGGTGTGCGTGCCGCCGCAGAGCTCAGTGGAGAAGTCGCCGATGCGGACGACGCGGACTTTCTCGCCGTACTTTTCACCGAACAGCGCCATAGCGTGGTACTCGTTGACGGCCACGTCGATGGGGACGTCTTCGAGGGTCTCGACTTTGGTGTTGCCGAGGGTTTCGCGGTTGATGAGGTCTTCGATGTCCTGCAGTTCTTCGTCGGCGATACCGGTGAAGTGGGAAAAGTCGAAGCGGAGGCGGTTGGGTTCGACCAGCGACCCAGCCTGCTTGACGTGCGTGCCCAGCACTTCGCGCAGCGCGGCGTGGAGCAGATGCGTGGCGGTGTGATTGCGGCGGGTGGCGTAGCGGAAGTTTGCGTCGACGACGGTGTCAACGCGATCGCCGAGCTTGATGGCCTGACGCAGGATGGACCGATGAGCGAAGACGCCCTGCACGGGCTTGGTACAGCCACTGACATCGGCGACGACGGAGTTGTGGTCGTCGGAGTAGAGCCAGCCGGTGTCTCCGATCTGGCCGCCGGAGTCGGCGTAGAAGCTGGTGCGATCGAGGACAATCTCGACGGCATCGCCGGGATTTGCGGTGGGAACACCATGGCCGTCCTTCACGATGGCCAGGACTTCGGCGCCATCGACGCGGAGCTGGCGGTAGCCCTCGAACGTCGTCTTCGGGAGGTCGCGGAAGACGGGGGAAGCAGATTTTTGGGCGCCTCCCTTCCAGGAAGCGCGGGCGCGGGCTTGCTCTTCGGCGCGGGCTTCCTCGAAGCCGGTGATATCAAAATCGACCCCTGCATCGCGGGCCGCGTCCATCATGAAATCGAGAGGCAGGCCGTAAGTTTCATAGAGGAAAAACGCGTCTGCACCGCGAAGTTGTTTTGGGCCGTGAAAAATCTCGTTATATTCGGCCTCGAAGTTAACTGCCTCCTGGGGCCCCCAGTATCTCTCAATGATTTCTTTGTATGGGGTCAGGTCTCCGTTTTTTGCTTCAAAAAGGTCACGTGCGCGTACGAGTTCCTGAGTGATATATGTCATCGCTAGGAGAGGCGAGCCGGAAGAAATATCGATACCTGCCTTGGCGTAATCCGAAGCCTGCTTCCCGGTCGGTTTAATGGCGAGTTTTCCCTCTTTTGCAAGCCCGGATAGTTTGCTCTCATACTTTTGCAGAACGCCTTTGGCGCGGATGGCATTCTCGTTTAGGAAATCCTGTAATCGTGCCGTTCCTAAAGAAAGCACCCTCGCGAACTGCTTCTCTTCGGCTTCGACGACTTTGGAGATCCGGTCAGCGGATTCTTTCAGCTCTGGGTACGCGTCCTGCATTTCGTCACGAACGGCATAGACCATCTGGTAGAGGAAGGGATTCTCCTGGCCGAGGAGGCGTCCGTGGCGGATGCCGCGACGCATGATTTTGCGCAGGACATAGCCGCGGCCTTCATTGGACGGTAGCACGCCATCGTTGATGAGAAAGGTGGAGGCCCGTGCGTGGTCGGCGATGATCCTCAGGCTGGCGTTGTCGACTAGCCGATTTCCCTCAGGGGCTAAAGCCCCTTCCTTTTTAGGAGCCTTTTCGGCACGACTGAAGTCGTGCCCTGACACAAGACCGGTCGTCGGCATGGCCACGCCAGTGAGTTCAGCGGCGCGCTCGATCAGCGGCACAAACAGATCCGTCTCAAAGTTCGAGATCACGCCCTCGAGGACTGCGGCCACGCGCTCGAGGCCCATGCCGGTGTCGATGGAGGGTTTGGGAAGGAGATTCAGATCGCCCTGCCCCGTAGTTACATTCAAGACGCGGTCGAACTGCATGAAGACTAGGTTCCAGATCTCGACGTAGCGGGCTTCGTCCTGGCCGAAGGGCTTGTCGACGCCGGGCGTTTCGGCGGCCTCGATTCCCATGTCGTAGAAGATCTCCGAGCAGGGGCCGCAGGGGCCGGTGTCGCCCATCTGCCAGAAGTTGTCCTTCATGCCGTACTCGTGGATGCGGTCGGCGGGGACGTGCTCGAGCCAGAGCTTGTACGCTTCTTCGTCGCGAGGGACGCCATTCTCACCTTTGAAGATGGTGACGTAGAGCTTGTCCTTCGGCAGGCCGAACCATTCCGGCGAGGTGACCAGCTCCCACGCGTAGGCAATGGCGTCCTTCTTGAAGTAGTCGCCGAAGCTGAAGTTGCCCAGCATCTCGAAGAAGGTGTGGTGGCGGCGGGTAAAGCCGACGTTTTCCAGGTCGTTGTGCTTGCCGCCGGCGCGCACACACTTTTGGGAAGTTGTCGCGCGCGAGTAGTCGCGCTTCTCGATGCCGAGGAAAACGTCTTTGAACTGATTCATCCCGGCGTTGGTGAAGAGCAGAGTGGGGTCGTTGGCGGGGACGAGCGAAGACGAGTGGACGCGGCGATGGCCCTTCGACTCAAAGAAGCGCAGAAAGGCTTCGCGGATCGAAGACCCGGTCCACTGACCCGATTTCGTACTGGAAGGCATACATCCCGAGTTTACCGGAGCGAGGTGCGCGCTCCGCGGCCGGCGATGGACAATCGTTCGAGTTTGTCCATGATTGCGAGGCGAAGGCCTGGGGCAGGACGGCGGGCAAGACTGAGTGCCGCGTGTTGTCGAGCCGTTGGTTTCAAATCAGGATCGGGTGCGGTACTTCGGGTTGGGGGTATGGGTGAATTGGCTTGAGAGTCGGACGGCGGAGGTATCCGCTACTTGCTGTGGGGTGAACCTGGCCGGGGAATTGCGGCGGACCGAGGGGTGAGATTCAAATCGGGACCGGGTGCGGTACCTCGTGCTGACAGGAAGAGTGAATTGCCTTGATAGTCGGATGGCGGAGGTATCCGCTTCTTGCTGTGGGGTGAACCTGGCCGGGGAATTGCGGCGGACCGAGGGGTGAGATCCAAATCGGGAGTGGTGCGGTACCTCGTGCTGACAGGAAGAGTGAATTGCCTTGATAGTCGGATGGCGGAGGTATCCGCTTCTTGCTGTGGGGTGAACCTGGCCGGGGAATTGCCGGGGGGCGATCTTCCCAGGATGGGAAAACAGCGGTGCATTGGCATAAGTACTTCGCAGGCGGCCTTCCAATTCTCACGTGCTGTTTGCCGGCATTCGGACGGGTCATTTCTGCGAATGGCGCGGTGGCCGAAACCACCACGTTACTCGCCGACGCCTACGAGGACCTTGGGGCCGGTGGGCCAGGGCATGCCGCCCTCGGGCTCTTCGGTTACGGCGAAGGCTTTGGCTTCCATGCCAGGTGTGACGTGTGCGGTGACGGGCTCGGTCCACTCGCCGCCGGCGAAGACACGCAGCGGCATCGGCTTACCCTCCATGGGCACCAGCCACAACTGGTAGCTCTTGCCGAGCGGCGGAGCGGGCAGCCATCCGGCGCAGGCCACCATGCCCATCTTCGCGTTATAAAGCACGCCGGCGCGTCCGGCCGGCATGCCTGGCTGAGGCATGAGCGCAACGCGCACGGTACCGGGCATCTCGAGGAGCTTGTCGGTTTCGTCGGCGGCCCGTGCAATGTCGAGCGAGCGCGACTGCGCGAGGGCAAGCTGGCCTTCGAGTTCATGGACGCGGCGAAGGTCGTGGGCATCGCGCGTCCAGAGGACGGCGGCGAGGGCCGCGAACACCACGGCAGCCACGCCAAAGGCGGGGGTGAGCCATGCGAAGCCGGAACTCCGCGGGCGCTGGGGAGCGCGGGACTGATCAGTCTGGCGAACGCGCTCCTCGCGCACTCGCCGGAGCAGCGCTTCTTTCACCTCGGGAGAAGGCACGGCTGCAGGCGCCACGAGGCCGAGCAACGCCACGCGCTGCCGTGCGCCATCGACTGCACGCGCGCACTCCTCGCACGAGCGCAGGTGGGCTTCGAGCGCCTGCTTCTCTTCCCCGTCGAGCGCCCCGAGGGCGTAGAGGTCAGAGTCTTCGGGATTGACGTGTTGATTCATCGTCAAAAAACTGTCTCAGCGACTGCATTGCGGCCCGTACTCTCGATTTCACAGTTCCCAGCGGACTTCCGGTTCGCCGGGCAATTTCGGTTTGTGTCATACCCTCAAAATATGCCAGTTCCACAGCCTCTCTCTGCTCGGGCGGGAGGGTTGCCATAACATTTCGGAGCCGCTCGATGAGCTGGGCACGGGCGGCTTCGTCTTCAAGATTTTCCGGCGACGCCACCGCCTCGATGGAGAACCCTTCGCTGTCGTCCGGGAAGACCTCGCGTCTACTCCGGCTGCGCAGGCGCGAAAGCGCGCGGTTGCGGCCAATGACCAGCAGCCAGGCCGGCAGCGAACCGCGGCTGGAGTCGAATTGGGCGGCATTACGCCACAGTTGCAGGAACAAATCCTGCAGAATCTCTTCGGCGGCGTGCGTGTCCCTGAGGATCCGCATCAGCATGGCGTACAGCATGCCAGCATAGCGATCATAGAGTGCCGCCAGCGCGTCTTCGTCTCCGGCCATCATCCGCTCGACCAGCGCCGAGTCAAAACCTTCCCGAGCGGGCGCGGTCATGGCGTCTCGCCTCGGCTGCTCATCGGCCACCTGAGTGGAGTACGCAAAGAGCGGGTGGAATGGATTGAAGGTGGCAGCAACAGAGGGTGGCCAGGCACGGGTTGTTGGTGCATCTCCCGGAAAGAGATTGACGGCGGGTGGACCCGATTTGAAGATGCCCTGGTCATTTCCTGGTTCAATCCGGATTTTACCGGGGATGTGTATATCCGGATAGAAGCCCTCCCTCGATTACGAGCCAGGGAGCGATCCGTCTAAAGGAGCACCTGGTTCCAAACCCGGGACCAGGCCGTTTGAACCACTTCCTCCCCCAAAAACGGGCTCGCCCCCTGGCGGCGAGCCCAATTTTTCTGCCTGCAATCGGCACAGACGGCTTGCCCGGTTAAGCTGCTACACTCCTTTCGATCCCCATTGCTCTCCAGGCTGTCGCTACCAAATCCTGTCTGCAAAACAGAGGAACGACTATGGCAACTGCAACCGACTTGCAGGTGACTCCGGAACGCATTATGCAAATGGCCTGGGGGTACGTTCCGCCCCTGTTGCTGGAAGCGGCGATCCGCCACCGCGTCTTCGACGTTCTTGACCGCGGCGCAAAGGACATTTGGGAAGTCGAGAAAGCCACCGGCGCTTCCACGCGCGGCCTTACTGCGATCATGAATGCGCTGGTTGGCCTGAATTTCCTGACAAAAGATGAGCAGGGCCGCTTCGCTCTTACTCCTGAAAGCGCGGCCTTCCTGGTGAGCACCAAGCCGAGCTTTCAGGGCGGCCTCATCAAGCACTGCAGTGAGCAGCTGATTCCTCGCTGGCTGCACCTCAATGAGGTGGTGGCAACGGGCAATCCCGTTACGCCGGTCAATGTTGAAAAGAGCGGCGGCGAGTTCTTCCACGACTTCGTGCTTGACATTTTTCCGATGAGCTATCCGGCCGCCCAGACGCTCGCTGCTCATATGAACTACGGGAGCGGAGGTGCTCCGGTGAAGGTGCTCGATCTGGCTGCTGGATCGGGCGTTTGGGGTATCGCCCAGGCGCAGAGCTCGCCGCGCATTCATGTGACCGCGGTTGACTGGCCGGAAGTCATCGATGTGACAAAGAAGACCGCGGCGCGTTTCGGTTTTGCAGACCGCTTTTCGTTTGTGGAGGGCGATTTGATGGAAGCCGACTTCGGCTCAGGCTATGGAGTGGCGACGCTTGGGCACATCCTGCACAGCGAAGGGGAGGCGCGGAGCCGCAAGTTGCTGGCGAAGACCTACGGCGCGCTGGCTAGTGGCGGCACGATCGCGGTGCAGGAGTTCCTGGTTAACAAGGAGCGCACCGGGCCTTTGAATGGGCTCTTCTTTGCCGTGAACATGCTGGTGAATACGCAGAAGGGCAATACGTGGTCGTTTGAGGAGATTGGCGCATGGCTTGAGGAGGCGGGATTCCGGAATCCGCGCCTGCTGGGATCTCCAGGACCGTCACCGCTGATACTGGCGACTAAACCGTAGGAGTGCCGGTTCCGCATCGCGGTGGGACCGGTTCCGCCCGCGGACTATCGGTGTGCTGTGGCCATTCTTCGCGCAGCGATGTTGTTGCGGCGAGGGGAGAGCAGCTGCACGGTGATGGCAATCGCCGGAATGAGAAATACTGTCGACCCCATGACCCACATGAAGGCTCCGGCGGCGATCTGGTCGCTGAGCGCGCTGAGGCCGAAGAGGCGGGGGACCGCTGCATAGCTGGGATAGAGGAGCCGGCCGGAGAAGCACAGAAACGCCGAGAGCCCGGTGTTGACCAGATCTGCGCCAACGAGATAGGGAAGCAGAAGCCAGCGTGAGCTTCGCTGCCGCCAGGGCCAGGGGGCGATCACGGGCCACCAGAACATAAGGCTTGTGAAGAAGAAGCAGGCGTGCTCGAAGTTATGCCAGCTTTCGGATGCGAGCGCGAACTCATAGGCCTTGGGAATGTGCCAGCCGACGTAGGCGGTGTTCATAGCGAGCCACGCAACTTTGGGCCGGGTCAGGAAGGCGCCGACTTCGCGGATAAACCCAGTTGCAAACAACGGCCGGAGCCAGTGCCGGATCAGCGACCTGGGCAATCCGCGCAGCATGGGGACAACCGGCGAGCCCAGCGCGATGAGAGGCGGAGCTATCGACATCAGCACGAAGTGCTGCGCCATATGCATGAACAGCAGCGACTCGCTGAAGGTATCGAGGGGCGAGGCGACGGCGACAAAGATGGCGAGAATACCGCCCAGGAAGGCGACGAGGCGCCATTGGGGAAATAAGTCCGGCCGGGTGCGGCGAATTTGTAACCATCCTCGCACATAAATCACCGCCGTAATGATGAGCGCGGTCGTGACGATCCACGGAACTTCCCAGGTCGTGATCAGCGCATCGAGATTCACGGCGTGGACTTTCCGGCTGCGGGAGCGGAACTGGATTGCGCGGTCTGTTGCGATGCGTCGAAGGCGGGGGGCTCGTTTTTGGGGTGCAGAGTTTCGAGGAAGCTGACCAGCGCTTCAATCTCGGGCGGGGAAAGGTTTTTTCCGTAAGCCGGCATGTTGCCGCCGCCAGTGACGACCTTGAATCGCATCTGGTCGGGGGTCATGCGCGTGGCGACGGCATCGAGGGCAGGGCCGCGCTCGCCGCCATGGCCGCCAATCGAGTGGCAATTGCGGCACTGTTTCGCCTGGAAGACCACCGCTCCCTGCCGTACCAGCGGTGTGGCTTCGCGCAGATACTCGACCGGCAGTGTGTCGCCGCTCCATGCGCTCATGTGGGGGCTCCACGGTGTTGACATAGCGAGATGGGTGAAGACGGCCCAGCTGACCGCGACCATGCTCAGCGCGAGGACGGCAACGGGGCGACGATGCCAGCTCTTTTCACCTTCGCCGGCGATGAAGGGCACCGCGAGCAAACCGGCGATCATCAGGATAGGTGCGATGAGGATGAAGGGCGTCTCCATCGACGGCGGCAGATAGGAGAGGACCGCGTAAATCCAAAGAAAAGGAAAGTCTGGTTTGGGGACGGTCTGGGTGATCGATGGGTCGGGCTGCCCGCCGGGGCCCGAGGGTCCAAAGATTGCGGCGCAGATGCCCACGGCTGCCATGATCGCCGCAGAGAAAACCAGGTCCTTCCAGAAGGCGCCGGGCACGAAGGGAATGCCGTCTTCGTGCGTGAGCTTGTTGTATTCGGCGACATAGGTCTCGCGCCGCACGAGGCGCCCGGGCATCGGCCACTCGTTAATGCCGAGCTTCAGGACCATCCAAACGTGAACCAGGGCGAGGAAAAGGAGTGTGCCGGGAATCACGAAGACATGCAGCGCGAAGAATCGCGATAGAGTTTCGCCGGCGATCGTCGGGCCGCCGAGCAGCAGATGGACCAGCGCCCCGCCGGCCCACGGCACGCGACTGAGGATGAACACGCCGATGCCCAGGCCCCAATACGCATCCTGGTCAAAGCGCAGCACCTGGCCGGTGAAAGCCATGCCGAGAGTGGCGAGCAGAAGAAAGACGCCGACGATCCATGTGAGTTCACGCGGAAATTTGTAGGCGCCGAACAGAAACACCTGGGCCATATGGATGAAGACCACGGCGACCATGAAGTTCGATCCCCACGCATGCACGGCGCGCAGGAACCAACCGAGGGGAATCTGGTGGTTGAGGATGTTGAGGCTGTTCCAGGCCTCGGCGGCTGAGGGGACGTATACAAGCGCGAGGAGAATGCCGGTGACGATCTGCAGCATCAGGAGCGTAAACGCCGCGCTGCCGAAGACATACCACCAGCTGGCGGTGTTGCGAGGGACCTTGTGCAGGACCGCGTCCTTCACCGGCCCTTCGATCTGGAGCCGGCGCTCGAACCAGTCGTAGAGCTGCTTCGCGGTCTGCTTCATCCCCGGCATGAGCAGTCACCATCGTTGTTGCGTTTTGCTGCGGAGCCGGAAATATTCACCAGCTTTGCCGTGTTTGAGAGGGTGGGCATCTGTCCGGCGTTAATTTGTAACTGTCCTCCGGCTATTTTGTAGTCGTAGGTGAAGAGCCCTCGCTCCGGAGGGCCGGAAGCGCGTGACCCATCCGCGTAATACACGCCCCCATGACACGGGCACATGAACAATTGCGATTGCGGGAACCAGCGCACCGGGCATCCAAGATGCGCGCAGTTGATCGCGAAGACGGTGAACTGGTTTGAGCCCTCGCGGCGCACATAGCAGGCGACATTATCGGTTTCACCGTCCCATGGTCGCGTCCAGGGATTCTTGTAAGAGGTCAGCCGCGTCTCTCCCAGCGGAAAATCTTCTACGGATCCCAGGGAAATCCATGATTTATAGGCTGAATCTTTCTTCACCGGCGCCAGCAGATAGCGCACGATGGGCACAGCCAGCGCCAGGCCTACGAGGCCGTTGAGCGCTACGCCGGCCTTGAACAGCAGCCATCGCCGCGAAACGACTGCCGGGCCCTCGCGATCGCTGGCTTGCTCGCTCGCCGTCGGCAGATCGGGGCCGGTGCTCTGCTTGTTCGGGTTGTCGCTCACGTCGCTCATGCCTACCTCCCTGCGGGTGCTGCCGAAACCGCTGCTGGATTTCGCAACGATCCCAGATACGTAACAATGTCGGTTACATCCTGTGCGGAAAGGGGGCTCGCGTCCTTCACTCCCGGCAGCCGCCAGTCGGGCTGACCGATGTCGGTTCTGCCCGCAATGATGATCGTGCGCAGCACCTGATCGCTCACCAGCGAGAGATACGCCGGGCTGGTCACTTGCTGACGGCCTGGGTTTTCATGACAGCTCGCGCATCGGTCCTGGTACGTCTGTTGACCGCGTTTCGCGTCTCCGGGCTGATTCTGCGGGTAGGGCGGCGGCGTTGCGCCAGCGAAGGCATTGGGTTTTGCCCATTCTTTTCGCATGCCCGCGATGATCGCATTTATCTGCGCATCGGTCAGGGTTCCTCCTGACGATTGCGCAAAGGCCGGCATTTCGGTGCCCGGCATGCCGCCGGAAATCCATTTGCGAAGCGTCGCGTCGTCAACCAACGCCTGGTATTCCGGATTGCCGAGCTCCATCGCCGGACCGCCGTGCCCATTTTCGCCATGACAGGCCCGGCAATTGGCGTTGTACAGCGAGTGAAAATCCAGGACGTCTTCCGGACGTGCAGCCGGGGCCTCGGTTCTGGCTCCCGGCAGGTGGCCGCATCCCGCCAGGGCCAGTGTCATGGCCAGCGCCATCGCGCAAGCCCGCATCAATGCTTCTCCTTCTCGACAGGCGGACCGGCGTCGGGGTTCGACTCCATGAGCCCCGGCGCTTCAATTCCCATGCGCGCGAAGAACGGCAGCCCGCGGCTGGTACGAATTTTGCCTTCGCGAGCAACCACGGCTCCGGCCACGATGCCGAACGTGACCTGGGAAATCACGAACCATCCCCACTGGATGCGGGCGTCGAGCTCAGGATTGATGATCCCCATCGCGGAATGCAGCAGGCCGGTCCAAAGAAGCGGCGCCAGGATTCCGCCCAGCACGATCGGCCTTCGCGGCAGCATCGGCAACATGGCTCCGTAAAGCAGCCCAACCAGCAGACAAGTAACAGCGTGAATCACAATTGCGGTCAGCAGCCAGCTCCAGTGGAATGCATCGATCTGCGCGGTCGTGATATGCGCCGACGGCCCTACGCCTGCGCCACCGAGCAGATTGACCGGATACCAGATGCTGTGCTGCGCGATGAGCCCATAGGCGAGAGCTGGGAAGATCATCGCGATGCCGCCGGCGATGCCGCCCTTGATTCCGCTGGTGACCGGATAGGTCTCGATGGGCAAATGCGCGCGATGCTCCGGGCCAATTTGCAAGTGGCGCACCACCCGGCGTGTGGTCGTGATGGTCACGGGCTGAACAAGAACGGGAACATCCTCGTGGGCCTCATGAGGCAGCACCTGGCGGAACCAGCCCACGCATCCGGCGACCACGAGAACCGCGCCGAACACCGTGACCCAGAGGCTGGTGACGAGGCCCGCGGCCGCGAGCGTGCAGCCAAATGCCAGAATGATGGGCCATGCGGTTGGCGCGGGCAGATGAATGGTCTCGCCGTGCGCCCGTCCCGCCGCGTGCTGCGTTGTCTCCGCCATGATTCGATTCGCCGCCTATCTGCCCACGATATAAACCACGGTAAAAACCACGACCCACACTGCGTCGACGAAGTGCCAGTAGAGCGCGAAGACCTGGATTCGGTCGCTGTGCCTTTCTGTAACGTGCCCAGTGAGAGTGAACACCAGGATCAATAACAGCCCGATCAGGCCTATGACCACGTGGGTTGCATGGAGCCCGACCAACGAATAGAAGGTAGTGCCGAAGAGATTGGTGCGGATGGTGAGGCCGTCGATGTAAATAAGCTTGTGCCACTCAAGCGCCGTGCCAACGATGAAGATCCCGCCCAGGGCGATGGTGAGCGCCCACCATGCCGCAAAGCTGCGCAGTTTGCCGCGCTCGATTTGCCTCTCGGCGAGCCAGATGGTGACGCTGCTCGACAACAGGCAAATGGTATTGAAGATGGGAATATCGAGAACCTGCTGCGGCGTGGGCGGGGAGAGGCTCTTGCCGATGTAATAAAGGTAGGCGACGACGAAGATGGTGAAGATCGCACTTTCGCCGGTGATGAGCGAAAGCATGGCCACGCGCCCGCGCGAGGGCAGGCGCCACGGTTCCGCAACTGGAGAAACGGGAATCGCGCTCATCCCTCGTATCTCCAGTCCGGATCTTCCGGATGCTTCAGGTCCCACAGCGGCCTGCGGCTGCGCACGGTTGGATCGACCGCGAAGTTATAGGGGGGCGGCGGCGACGGCACGGCCCACTCCAGCGTCCACGCGTCCCAGGGATCGTTGCCTGCTTCTTTGCCGCGGAAATACGAATGCACCAGGTTCCACGCGAAGATAAGCACCGCGATGCCCTGGATCATTCCACCGAGCGAAATGATGAGATTCAGATTGGTCCAGCCGCGGTCTGGCTGATAGGTGTAGATAGAGCGCGGCATCCCCATGAATCCGACGAAATGCATCGTGTCGAAGGTGATGTGGAAGCCGATCAGGAAGAGCCAGAAATGCCATTTACCCAGAGTCTCGCTCATCATGCGGCCAGTTGCTTTCGGGTACCAGTAGTAGAAGGCCGCAAAAATGTTGAAGACGATGGCGCCAACCAGAACGTAGTGGAAATGCCCGATGACGAAGTAGGAGTTGTGCAGCTGCCAGTTCCACGGAGCGACGGAAAGCATGATTCCGGTGAGCCCGGCGATCAGAAACTGAAACAGGAACGCGACGCAGAAAAGCATTGGCGTCTGAAAACGAATCTTGCCGCCCCAGAGAGTCGCCAGCCAGTTGAAGATCTTGATTCCCGTTGGAATGCCAACCAGCATTGTGGACAGCACGAAGAAAGTGTTGCCCACTGACGTCATTCCCACCGTAAACATGTGGTGCGCCCACACGCCCAGGCTCACAAAGGCGATACCCACCGACGCAGCCACCATGGCCGGATAGCCGAAGATCGCTTTGCGCGCGAAAACGGGGATGATTTCGCTCGCGACTCCGAACACCGGCATCACGAGAACGTAGACTTCCGGATGACCAAAGATCCAGAAGAAGTGCATCCACACAATCGGCGAGCCGCCGGCTTGCGCATCGAAGAAATGGCCGCCGAGGTAACGATCGATGGTGAGCATGATCTGCGCGGCGGTCAGTGGGGTAATGGTAATCAGGGTGAGCGCGCTGACTACCAGCATGAGCCACACAAACAGCGGCATGCGCAGCAGGGTCATACCACGGCAGCGCATGCTGAGGGTGGTAGCGATGATGTTGATGGCGGTGCCCAGCGTGCCAAAGCCGCTGACAATCAGGGCCAGCGCCCAGTAATCCACCGCATGCCCGGGAGAAAACGCTTTTGCGGTCAGTGGAGCGTAGGCCCACCACCCTACGTCGGGCGCGGCGCCCATTCCATAGAGGCCAAAGCCGCCAATGAAGCTGTAATAGATGAGAAGGCCGCCGAAAGCTGTCAGCCAGAAGCTGAAGGCATTGAGACGGGGAAACGCCATATCGCGCGCGCCGATCATCAGCGGGACGAGATAGTTCGCGATGCCGAACAGAATCGGCATGCCCACCAGAAACACCATGGTGGTGCCATGCATGGTGAACATCTCGTTGTAGAGCTCGGGCGAGAGGAAGTGGTTGTTGGGCCACGCGAGCTGGACGCGGATGGCCAGCGCCTCGACGCCCGCTACAAGCAGAAAGAACGTCGCGTAGAGCACATACAGAATTCCAAGGCGCTTGTGGTCTACGGTGACCACCCAGCCGTGCAGCCACTCCAGCCAGGCCGCTCGCGAGCGCGGCTGCGGCGTGACGTCAATGGTTCCGGAAATGGGTAAAGACTGGTCTGCCATTCTCGCTGTCCTAATGAAGCGTGGTGAGGTACGCCACCAGCTCGTCGATCTGTTCGTCGCTCAGTTGCATCGCGGGCATCAGCGCCCCCGGCTTGAAGTGATCAGGATCCTGAATCCACGCATGCAGGTTCTCCGGGGTGTTCATGGCGGCCCCTGCGGCGATGGTTGCGCGGCCGGCGAGATGGGTCAGGTCAGGACCGAAGGTGCCCGCCGCCGAGGTGCCCGCAATTCTGTGGCAGTTGGTGCAAGCCTGGGTCTCGAAGATGTGACGTCCCGCCGCCGCGATGGCGTCCTGGGCACCCGGCTGTTGCTGCTGCTTCACCCACGTATCGAACTGTTCCGGTGTGTCCACATAAACGCGCAGCAACATCATGGCGTGCTCGACGCCGCAGAACTGAGCGCACTGCCCGAGGTAAAGGCCGGGATGGCGCGGATCGATCCACATGTCGTTCGGGTGATTCGGAATCAGGTCCGTTTTACCCGCCAGCTTCGGAACCCAGAAACTGTGATCGACATCGGCGGAGAGAAGATGCAGGAAGGTTGGCCTCGGATCGAGAGGCGTGCTGACCGGGACATGCAGCTCATTCGCCGTGACGATGCCCAGCTTCGGATAGCGAAATTCCCACCAGAACTGATGACCGACGACGGTCACGTTGAGCGCAGCCTGCGGTTGGGGCGCATCCTGGATGGCAAAGATGATTCGCGCCGTCGTGAGAAAGAGGACGACCACGACCAGAATCGGGATCACCGTCCATGCCAGTTCCACCTGCGTGCTGCCATAAATCTGCGCCGGCTCGCTCTCATCGTCGGTTTTGCGCGCGCGATAGCGAACGATGACCCAGGCCAGCAGCCCGCCCACGCTCAGGAAGATTCCGCCCGTGATGGCAAGGACAAACCAAGACAGATCGCGAATGCTGTTGGCGGGCGTTGATTCCGGCGAGAAGATGCTGGTGCTGTCCCGCACTGCATCTGCACACGCCGCCGGAACCGCAATCGCCCCGAGGAGCAAAAGCAGCAGGACGATCGACCAGATCGCTTTGGCGCGGTACCTGGAAATCCCAAATCTCATCTGCTCTCGCGTCAAAAGGTTTTTTGATGCTGGTGCAGTTGACTGATGACAGAAGTGGGGAAAGGAGTGAGTGAAGTGGCTGCAGGTATTTGGCTATTACTGCTGCGTGTTCCTGCCGAAGGGCACGCATCGAAGACAAAAAGCGAGCAGCCCGAAAAACAATCTTAGCAGCAAAGCGCCGCCCCCCGATGTCGGCGTATGCGAATAGAACTCTATCTGGTTTCCATTACGCGCTGGTTGCAAACAGTTGCGCGAACCGGCGAATGGCATTGGCGAGGGCCGCGATCTTTGTCCCGTTGGCGTAGGCGTTGATAACGGCACCGCGGAAGACCGGGGCGGTAAGCGCTCGATAGCCGAGGTCGAGATTCCCGTAGAACCAGCGGGCACCGGAAGCCGACAGGCGAAGATCTTTCCGCAACGGTTCGGTAAGCACGGCAAATGCACGCTGCGCCGATTCGCCGCCACGCAACTCCCCGTCAATCGCAGCGGCGGCCGCCTGGCCGCTGGCAATCGCCCCATGAATTCCTTCGCCAGTCAGCGCATCCGCGAAGCCACCCGCATCGCCCGCCAGAAATACGCGGCGATCGGGCCCCGGCGCGTTCTCCGCACCAAAACCCAGGTATTGTCCGGTGACATGCTCCACGCGCGGGTCGCCATAACGGCTGCGAATGTAAGCTGCCAGGCGCGAGCGATCCAGCGTCTCTTCCCCGGAATCGTTATAGACCCCAAGCCCGACATTCAGGTGATCGCACTTGGGAAAAACCCAGCCATATCCCTGCCGGACGGGCGCAAAATCGAAGATCAGGTCCGACTTCGAGCCATTCTGCGGGTAGACCTTCGCTTCCAGCGCAAATCCTCGTCGAAACCAGCCAGGCGCATCCCCATAGACGAGGCGTCGCACACGGCTGTGCACTCCATCGGCTCCAACCAGAAACCGCCCGCGGTACTCCCGCTCCGCGGTTCGCAGTGACACACCATCGGCTCTGACATCCAGCGACTCAATCGGCCCGATGCGTTCGAACTGCGCACCGGCCGCGAGTGTCTGCTGCAGGCAGAATGCATCGAGTTCCTGCCGGACGGTCATCGCACACACGGCATTTCGGCTGGCGAGGGTCGCCGCCTCGCCGCCGCGGCGCTCCACCACAATCGCCGATACCGTCTCGCGCACTACGGGAGCAACGGAGTAGCGCAGAGCACGCAGCGATTTGCGGGTCAGCCCTCCGGCACAAGCTTTGTGCCGCGGAAACTCAGCTCGATCCAGCAAGACGACAGATCGGCCCGCAGTTGCCAGGTCGAAGGCAGCTGCACAACCGGCTGGACCCGCCCCCACAATGACGGCGTCCCATCGCTCCATGACAGCAATAATATGTCTAAATGCGCGGGACGCTGTATATCATTCGGCGGGCTCGGATTGGAAGAAATTCGGAAGAAGCGTGGGTATCCGCTTCTATGCCAGCTGCGGCGGCGCCGCTGATCCGCCCGATTCGCAGCGCGGAATCGCGCCAGACTTATGAATGGTTAGTTCCACTCGCACCGGGTCCCCGGCCGTCGCTTCCAGAGTCTCGCGTGTGCATTGGCAGAGAGTAGCCAGGATCAGATGCGACTGCGCTGTCAGATCCAGTCCCGCGGCAATCAGAACGCTGTACATTTCCACGCAGGTCGCGCGCACAAATTCAAATTCGATCGCTGCCGTCTCCGACGCATCAAACCGGCGCGAAAGCACGAACCCGCCGCAGGCCATCACCGCGCCGGTCAGGAAGCGCACAGTGCGCGGTATATCCTCCGTGCACAAAGCGGTCAGACTCAGTTCCCATCCTCTGAGGTCGCCGCTCGGCTCTGCGATTGTGCGCACACTGGCTGAATCGGAAATCTACGGCGTGTCTTGAGCGGGATTTGCAGCACACCGGAACTAAAGGTTTTTCGCTGTGCTACTGTTGCGTCATGCTGGTGGGAACCGGAATCGATCTGATCGAGGTGGATCGGATCGCTCGTTCCATAGAACGATACGGAACCCGGTTCCTTGAGCGCGTGTTTACCGCGGAGGAAATCGCGTATTGCCGCGCCAGGGCCAGCGCCGCAGAGAGTTTCGCCGCCCGCTTCGCAGCCAAGGAAGCAGGCGCGAAGGCTCTGGGCACTGGAATCCAGCACGGCGTATCCTGGAAGGAACTTGAGGTGCGACGTGCTCCGGGTAGCCGGCCCACATTGGTCCTGAGCGGTCGCGCCCGTGCCATCGCCGGACAACTGGGCGTCTCGCGTGTCTCACTTTCGCTCACGCACACCGCATCGCTGGCCATGGCCACGGTATATCTCGAGGCCTGACTCTACCGCTCCACCAGCTCAGACTTATCGGCTGCGGGCTGCGGGGTGCCCGGGGCTTCCTTCCCCAGATCGCGAAATGCCGAGTACACGAACGAACCCAGATACCAGCCGTCAATGAATTTGTAGGGGAACTCTCCCGTCGTGTAGTGGCCGCAGGGCAGCACTTTGGCGGCGAAATCAATTTCGTGCTTCGCGAAATTTGCCACTACCTGTTCGGAATATTCCGGCAGGAACGTCAGATCGTAGCGCGCATAAATCACGAGCACCTTCTTTGGCAGCGCGGCAAATCGCTCCATGTAGGAGACCGGACTGATGCCGCTCCACAAACGATAGAGCCGTTCCTGTGTTAAGCCTGCGTCGGCAAAGCCCGCACGCACGTGCCGTGTGCTCTGCCCCGTCCATACGACGTCGCCGAAGGCCATCGATGCATGGTTGAAGGCGTTCACTTGCAGCCGAGGATCATGCGCGCTCGCGATAAATGCGTAGCACGAGCCCAGGCTGGTGCCTAAAATTCCAAGCTGCGTATAACCCTGCGACTCCAGCCAGTCCAGACAGCAGCGCACGTCCACTACGGCCTGGCGGCCGGCCGCAATCGTCCTGCCGATATTCGAGCTCACCGCGTAGTCTGACCGCTCGATCTCAGCCGGCCGCCGGATATCGTGAAACGGCTTGCTCAGCCGGAGCGCCGAGATTCCGAACCGGTTGAAAAGAGAACACAGAATGTTGTGGCTGAACGCATCGGCATTCCACTGCGGCATCACAATCATTGCCCGCCGCGGCTTGCCCTGCATTCTCTCCTCCGTGGCGGGATACCAACGCGCATTGACAAGGTCATTTTCGGGATAAGGAGTGCGCACTGGCGAGGTAAAGCGGAGAAACTGCGCTTTCTTCAGTTTTCCCCTGGATATCAGCCGCTTCAGATGCGCATCCCGGCGCAGCGTTTCGGGGCGCACATTGGTGGGAAACAATTGCGGCGCCCGCTCTTCCAATCGAAAATCGCGAGGGCGCTCGTACCCATAGAACAAGTCGCTGTGGCTGACGATCGCCTCATTGATTTCGACCATCCCCCGCTCTGCCGCCTTCTGGTCACGGTCCGACTGCGCCGGGACCCTGTGCAGACCGGCAGCATGGATGAAATCGTCGAGCCAGTCGAAACCCCACTCCAGCGGGCGCACAACGCGGTTTTCATCGCGCGTGGTCAGCTTCGTCTCCCATGCATACATGCAGCGGCTGTAGAGTTCCCCGAGCATCCGCTCTACTCCACCATGACCCGCGGGACGCGCGCACCAATGCCGCACAAAACCTCGTAGGAGATGGTTTGCCGCAGGCCGGCCACATCATCTGCCGTGATTTTTTCGGAGCCCTGTTCGCCGATGATCACAACCTCGTCCCCGCGTTCTGCTCCCTCCACATCGGTCACGTCGACCATCGTGTGATCCATCGAGATGCGCCCTGCGATGGGCGCCCGCTGACCGCGGATCAGCACGGATCCGCGATTCGAAAGCTGGCGGCTCAGCCCATCTGCGTATCCTGCAGGTAACAGCGCCAGTCGCGTTCTGCGCGGCGCTGTGAAGGTGGCATCGTAGCCCACCGTGGTTCCGGCTTCGATCTGCCGGAATGAAATCGCCCGCGTCTTCCATGCCAGCACCGGCTGGAGTCCTTCCTCGGGTTCGAAGCCGGGCGCATAGCCGTAGAGGGCTATTCCCGGCCGCAGCATCGGCCTCGCGTCGATCTTTCTTGCCAGACTCGTAATAAAGCCCGTGTCTTTACGGAGTACCGCCGCTGAGCTGCCCGCGCTCAGAAATTTCGGCCGCAGGCCGCTCTCCGCAATGATCTCCACCGCCCGGGTGAAGACGCGCTCCTGTTTCTGCGTCACCACTTCATTCTCCGGCGAGTGAAAATGCGTCATCACCGCTTCGAGGCGCAACGGCTGGCCGGGCCCGAAACGGTCCAGCAGCAACTCCAATTCTTCGATGGACGCACCCTGTCGCGACATCCCGGTGTCAATCTCCAGATGCACAGGGAACTCTCCCGGTGCGAGGCTGCGCTTCTGAACCGCGGCATCGAGAAAGCCCAGGTGGACGCGGTCCCACACCACCGGCGTCAGGCCATGCTCAATGGCAGTCTCCGCTTCGAGGTGCCAGAGGCCAGCCATGGTGACGATGCGAGCCTCGGGACACGCGCGCCGCAACTCGACACCCTCCTCAACCGAGGTCACGCCGAACCAACGCGCGCCATTGGCCGCGAGTACATGCGCGCACTCCGCCAGGCCATGTCCGTAGGCATTCGCCTTCACCACGGCGAGAAGCTCAGTCTCGGGCCCGGCAAGGCCGCGCAGGGTGTCGTGATTGTGGACCAGTCTGCTGCGGGAAATCTCAGCCCAGGTGGGTCGTGTGCCTGTCATCTTTTCCGAGCTGATACGTCCGTGACGAGACCGAGCACCGGACTCGCCACCTGAATCTTTAATTAGGAGGCGGGGTGCTGGCGTTCTGGCCGGTGGCCGCCTGCGCGGGCTCCGCGCCCTGGTACAGCATCGGAATATGGAACGGCTCCGGGGCATCGCTCTTCTTCTGCGCCTTCTGCTTGCCCGGGGTCAGGTCCATCACCGCGGTCCGCTGCGCGTTCACGCAGGCCCACCGCATTCGCGAACGGTTGTACACATGCGTAAAAATGCCGCGCTCCTCGTGGATGTTGCTGTTCATCCGCCAGCGGATGATATAGGTGCCGCTCACGACGGCCGTGTCGCCAAACATTCGCACGCTGACCACGCGCTGCTGCATGCTCACCGGCTCCTCGCCCTTCTGGAAGAGCATGGCGATCTGCTGATTCCTCGTCGACACATCGCCGGTCGATGAAATGTCGACGAACAGCGGAGACAGCAGGAACTCCATCGTGTACTGGTCGTTCTTCACGACCGCGTTGCTCCACTGATCTTCGTAGCCCTGGAACTCTTTTATGTCCGGAGGGACGGTGGTTGAGCCGGGGGTGATGGACTGCGACTGCTGTGCACGAACGGCCAGCGGCACGCTCAGCATAGCCACACCAACAATGATCCAAAACTGCCTAAAACGCATAAAGACAATCCACTTCCGGGAGAACTCCCTCCATGATAGACGTTCGGCTGCCCGGAAGGCCATCCTGAGCCTCACATTTCCATCATTTCGAGCACCATTTCAGGACCTTTTTCCCACACCTTCAACAACGCCTCCACAGGAATCTTCTGCGCTAATACCAGTCAGTTCACTACCTGCCTTCAACAAGTCCTAAACTGATCTACGATTCGCATGGCCACCACCCCCGATATCGAATTTGAGCGCGGGCTTCCCGCCTCCCTTGACGCCGAACGCACCATCCTCGGCGCCGTCATGCTCGACAACCACGCATACAGCGAGGCCGCCAGCGTCCTGCGCTCCGAAGACTTCGCGCTTACAGCCCATCAGCGCGTTTTCGCCCGCATGGGGGAGCTGATCGACCGCAACCATGTGGTCGACATCGTTACTCTGAGCGAGGAACTTGCCAGGCGCAAGGAAATCGAATCGGTGGGTGGCGTTGCGTGGCTTGCGTCGTTGACCGAAGGCCTGCCGCGCCGGCTCTCTATCGAAGAGTACGTCCGCATCGTTAAGGACAAGTCGCTCCTTCGGCAGCTCATCAACATCTGTTCGACGGCGATCACCCGCGCCGCCGACCAAAGTGAGGAAGCACTCGAGGTCCTCAACGCTGCCGAGACCTCGCTGCTGGAGGTTACGGAGAAGGGCATCACTCGCGGGTTTGCCAGCGTGCACGACATCGTCGCCGGCTCCTTCAAAACCATCGATAACCTCTATAAGGAAGGCCGCGAGATTACCGGCCTCGCCACGCATTTGACCGAATTCGACCGCATGACCAGCGGCCTGCAGAAGTCCGAGCTGATCATCATCGCTGCACGGCCCTCGATGGGGAAAACCGCGCTGGCCATCAATATCGCGCAGAACGCCGCAATCCACGGCGGCCGGACAGTGGCTGTCTTTTCGCTCGAAATGTCGAAGGAATCGCTGCTGCGCCGCATGCTCGCCTCGGAGGCGACGGTCGATTCAGTCAAAATCCAGAAGGGTTTTCTGCTGCGCGAGGATCGCGACAAGCTCACCGCCGCATTAGAGCGGCTCGTCGAAGCCCGCATCTTCGTCGATGACACGCCGGGCATCTCCCTGAGCGAAATGCGCGCCAAGGCTCGCCGCCTGCGCCAATCCGAGGGCGGACTCGATCTCGTCGTGGTGGATTATCTTCAGCTCATGACGGCCGGAACCATTGGACCTGCCGGCCGCCACTACGAAAATCGCACTCAGGAAGTCTCTGCAATCTCGCGCGGCCTCAAAGCGCTGGCCAAAGAGCTCGACATCCCGGTCATCGCGCTATCCCAGCTGTCGCGCAACTCTGAGCAGCGCGCCGGCGACAAGAAGCCGATCCTCTCCGATCTGCGCGAATCCGGCTCCATCGAGCAGGATGCGGATGTTGTGGCGTTCATCCACCGCGAGAGCTACTACAACCGCGACAAGAGCGGCGAACCCGATCCGGACACCCAAAATAAAGCGGAGATTATCGTCGCCAAGCAGCGCAATGGCCCCACCGGCTCCATTGAAGTTGCGTGGGTGTCGAAATGCACTCGCTTCGGCGATCTCTCGTATGGGAATCAGGGCGGCGACTTTTGAGCACCGCGAGCACGCTCACTGGCTGACGGCGTTAGCCATCCTCTTGCCCTGGATCTCGATAAACACATTCACCAGGCTGAGCGCGGCCGGCGTGACGCCCGGGATGCGGCTGGCCTGACCCAGGGTCGATGGCCGCACGCGCGTCAGTTTCTCCTGCATTTCGCGCGAGAGCCCGCTCACCTGCGTGTAGTCGAACCACTCTGGGATGCCACGCTCCTCGGCCTTCTTCAGCTTCTCAATCGCCTTCTTCTGCTGGTCGAGATACCCAGCGTACTTGATCTCCGTCTCGACCGTCTTTAGCTCATTCCGTACGTGAGCAGCCAGACTGGCATCAGCGCGGGCCTCAAGCCACGTCGCGAAAATCGGATCCTTCAGATGCTCTCTGAGCGTGGGCCAGATCGTTGCGATGCTCACCTCAGGCCGCCGCAGCACCTGCGCCCAGTTCTGCCCTGCGGGCCATTCTCCGCCAGTCGCTTTGCCGGTCGAAAGAACTTTCTCCAGCGCCACGGCTCGCGCCTGTTTTGCCTCATAGTCCGCCCACGCCGCGTCACCGATCAGGCCCAGCTTTCGCCCGTGCGGGGTCAGACGCCGGTCCGCGTTGTCGATGCGCAGATGCAACCGGAACTCCGCGCGCGACGTGAACATCCTGTAGGGCTCGTTGGTCCCCTTCGAAATCAGATCGTCGATCAGGATGCCGGTATACGCGTCGGTTCGATCAAGTGTGAATGCGGTCTCGCCCTTCACGCTCAACGCCGCGTTGATCCCCGCCATGATTCCCTGGCACGCAGCCTCTTCGTATCCGGAGGTTCCGTTGATCTGGCCGGCCAGATAGAGCCCGCGGAATTTCTTCACGCGCAGTGAGCGGTCCAGTTCCGTCGGATCGATCGCGTCGTACTCGATCGCGTAGCCCGGGCGCAGCATCTCAGCGTTCTCGAGGCCGGGAATCGACCGGACGATCTGCCACTGCACCTCCATGGGCAGCGAGGTCGACATCCCGTTCACGTAGACCTCGTGCGTGTTCAGCCCCTCCGGCTCGAGAAAGAACTGGTGCTGATCCTTGTCGGGGAATTTCACCACCTTGTCTTCAATCGAAGGGCAATACCGCGGCCCAATCGCCTGGATTTGCCCCGAATACATGGGTGACCGGTGCACATTTTCGCGAATGATGCGCAGGGTTTCCGGCGTTGTGTACGCGATATGGCAGGAAACCTGCCGCTGTGGCAGCGTTCGGGTGCGAAAACTGAACGGGGTGGGGTCTGCGTCGCCAGGCTGCTCCGCAAACTGGCTCCAGTCGATGGTGCGGCCATCGAGGCGCGGAGGTGTCCCCGTCTTCAACCGGCAACCGCGAAGACCCAGCTTCTTCAGCGCCTCGCCCAACAATACCGAGGGAGGCTCTCCGCTGCGCCCGGCCGGATAATGCTCTTCCCCGCAATGAATCAGCCCGTTTAGAAATGTGCCTGTGGTGATTACAGTTGCGCCTGCCAGAATTACCCGCCCATCCCGAAGTCTGATGCCGCGTACCTCCGAATCTTCCAGCACAACGTCGACAACTTCCGCCTGCTTGATGAACAGACCGGGCTGAGACTCAAGAACCTCGCGCATCTTCACGCGATACTGCTGTTTGTCGCACTGCGCCCTGGGCGACCACACCGCTGGTCCGCGTGAGGTGTTGAGCAGCCGAAACTGGATGCCCACCGCATCAGCGACCTCGCCCATGATGCCGCCCAAAGCATCCACTTCGCGCACCAGGTGGCCTTTGGCGATCCCGCCAATCGCGGGGTTGCAGCTCATCTGCGCAATCAGGTCGAGATTCAGCGTGAACAGAGCCGTGCGCAGGCCCATGCGTGCAGCGGCCATGGCCGCCTCGCATCCCGCGTGACCAGCGCCTACGACAACCACCTCGTACTGTTCAGTAAAAGCCATATTGCTACATCGTTATTCTACCGGCGCAGCTCCTGCCCCAAAAGAAAACGCGGCAGCCGGAGCTGCCGCGCCACGTTAACTTCCAGACCTTCAGAAATCCAGCTTCAGTCCCAGCTGAATCTCGCGCTGGCTGTAGACAAAGGTTGAGTCCGCATTCGTAATCGCGCCGAACCCGGACTGGCTGCTCTTGCCCAGTCCCGGATTGAAGGCCTGATAGGTCAAGGTTCCGGTCGATCCGATCGAATATGCGGTCGAATTTACGCCGGTCACGTTCATGTGATTCAGGAGGTTGAAGCACTCACCCAGCAGCTCCAGGTTGAACCGTTCGCCGAGGGCTACGTCCTTTTGCAGTCGAGTATCCAGGTCAAGAGTCGGCGGCATCCTGAAGGTGTCACGCCCGATTTGCAGCAGGTAGCCCGATGATCCGGAGCCCGTCATACCCGACGCTGCCGCGCCCGAAATCGTGCCGCTCACACCCGCCGAGTACGGCAAACCATTCTGTACCTGAAGAACCGGGTTCAGATGCCATCCGTTCTCGAAGACCTTCCGCCAACCCGTTGCGCTTCCCGGATAGGTCAGCAGACCCCATGCCACGAAACGGTTGGGCACATTGTAGTTCGAGTTGCCATAGTTAGCGCGCGGGTTATTCCACGGATCCCACCAGTTAGTCGTACTGGGAGAGGTGAACTGGTTCTGGTTGTAGTCAAGAGCGTGGGACCAGGTATAGTTGGCATCGAACTGTGCGTATTGATTGCCGCGGTTCTGCACATCAAATACCAGGCCGGTGTAAGTTGAGTTGATATTGCTGATCACTTCGGTGATGTTGCCGTAGTGGGTGTTGTAGTAAGGTTTCGCGTAATAACTTGTCGGAATCGTCGTCCCGCACTGCAGCTTTCCACAGGTTCCGTCGCTTCCCGCAACCAGAGTCAGCGTCGTCGACTTCATATTGGCTGGATCGAGATTCAGATTCAGAGTGTTGGGTAACTCGCGCGCCAGCGCTCCCATGCCCTCCACCGAAATAAACGTCTGCTTCCCAACCTGCTGTTGCACCGTCAGGTCAAACTCGTTCACTTCCGGATTTTTGAAGTTCTTCGCGTAGAAATCTACCCCCGGAGTCGGGAAGCTCCCGTTGGGAATGATTTGCGGAAACACAGGAACTCCGGCGCCTGCCGTTTCTCCGAACAGGGTCGGAATGGTGTACTGCCCCCGAGGACTACCGGCCGCTTCATAGGCGTTCAGGATGACGCCGTTCAGGTTCCGCCCGAAGTAAAGACCGTACCCGCCGTGGAGCACGGTCTGACCTTTGCCAAACGGATCCCACGAAAACCCCACCCGCGGTCCGTATTCACCGGTGTCGCTGGGCCGGTTGGCAATATTGACCATGGGCAGCTGCGTGATCGGATAGGGACCGATGGTGGTGCCGTTGACCGTCACCCCGGTGCTGGTCACCGAATCGGCCACCAGCGAGGGATAAGGCGGCGGCACGTGCTCGTAATCGTAGCGCAGCCCCAGATTCAGGGTCAGTCGCGGCCTCGCCTTCCAGTCGTCCTGGGCGAAGAAGCCGTAATCGAGGGTCGTCAGAGAGAACCTCGGTGTGCCGAATCCCTGCGTGTAACCGAAATAGCAGGGATAGGCTCCCAGGCCTGCCTGCGATTCGCTGCTGTCGCAGGTGCCAGTCGGCTTCAAAATGTCGGCGAAGAAGTCAGAGAAATACGTGTAGGTGTACACGCCGTTGCTCTCATACAGATTGTTCACTTCATCGCTGTTGCGCAGGATGTCCCATCCGAATCTCAGGCTGTGGTTGTTGTGCACCCATGTAGCGGTGTCCCCAACCTGATCTTTCCACTCCGCCGGATACGCCAGCCGGAACGAATAGTACGGCATGCCCGCGGTAAAACCGTTGTTGCTGGATCCGCCATAAATCATCAGCTGCACTGGCGTCGCGGTCGTATTGTTCAGATAGGTGCTGGTGAAGCTGCTGAATGGCTGCTCGCCCTCGTCGTCGAGCTCGCGGCCGTACTGGAAGCGCAGCTCGTTGCTGAAGGATGGCGAGAACAGGCTGTCGAGTTTCGCCATGCCGTAGTCCAGCTTGACAAAGTCGGTGCCGAAAGTGTCCACGGCGTAGTTGTTCGAAGTCTGCGTCTGCACCCCGCCCGGCGAATCCCAGCGCAACCGGTGAAACAGGAAGCTGACATGCTCCTTGTCATTGACCTGCCAGTCGAGCTTGGGCGTGTTCAGAACTTCATCACCCGTGCGTGGCGTCGTCCCAAGATCGTCGAGTATACCCGGCCCGCTCAGCCCGGTAATGGAAGAGACAGCCTTTCCGTATAGCAACTGGTCGTAATGCGCGGCGGCGGTTGCGTAGTTCCCGCCATAGACCCGCCATGCAAGCGCACAAGCATTCGTGTCGCCCGCCTGTCCGGTCCCGCTGAAAGTCGCTTTGGTTGCGCTCGCGGTGCAACTTGCCCCGCTGGGCAGCGCCAGATCGGCATATTGGTTAAAGAACGCTGCCGGTGTTGCTGGCTTTGCGACGCCGGGGAAATTGCGCCGATACTGGTCGTACGCGTAGAACCAGAAAAGCCGGTCCCTGATGAGCGGCCCGCCGGCACCGAAACCCCAGCGCTTCCGCCAGTCTTTCGGCCGGAAGGGCACGCCGGTGACAATGTTCGGCGCCCCGCCCGCTGCGGGTTCCGTCACGCTGGTCAGGGTCGTGAATGGGTTAATCGCTCCCCAGTCGTTGTCACGATCGAAGAAGTATGCCTGCCCGTGAAGCTCGTTGGTCCCGCTCTTCGTAATGGAGTTGATCACGCCTCCGGCGGCCCGCCCGTATTCGGCGGAGTAAACGCCGGTGTTCACCAGAAACTCCGCGATCCCGACCTGCGAGGTTGAGTATCCTTCGCGAGTACGGCCACGTTCTTCAGAGAAAAATGCCTGATTATCGTCTGCGCCGTCGATCTCAACGTTGTTGAGCAGCGGACTGATGCCGCGAAATACGATCAGCCCGAAACCGTTCGCATCGGAAAGCGCACCTGGCGTCAGCAGTGCCAGATCTGACCAACGCCCGCCGTTCAGCGGCAGATCCAGAATTTCCTTCGAGGTCAGCGTCTCTGAGATTTCCGGCGATTCCGTCTTCAGTACAGGCGCTTCACCGGTTACCGTCACCATCTCTGAAGCTGTGCCCGCCTTCATTATTGGCTGGAGCTCTGTGAGTGAACCCACCGTCACCGCCACACTGTTCGCCGTATAGGTGCCGAAACCTGCAGCTGCGATGGTCACGGTGTAGGTGCCTGTGGGAACCAGAGGCGCCTTGAAATAGCCGCTGCTGTCCGATGTCAGGTTGATTGTCTCGTTGGTCCCGGTATTCCGGAGGGTCACCGTGGCATTCGCGATCACGGCGCCCGATGTATCGAAGATCGTTCCCGCAATCGCGCCTTCCGTGGTGGATTGAGCGGCTGCCGGTCCCGCGCCCGTTGCCAGAACCACGGCCAGAACAAGAACTACCCCTGCACAGAGCAGGAATTTGTAACCGAAATTGCGCATATTGCCTCTCCTAATGGCCTGTATTCGTGCCTTCACTGCGGACGCCCGGTTTTTCCTCTCTGTTCCGCTTATGTTTGTTGTCTTCGCCGGAATGGAGAAACCGCGCCTTCCGGCTTTCCCCGCTGATTCCGTGGATTGTGCCTGAATAGCCAAAGCTTGTCACTGCTCAATTAACGGATGATTACAATCGTCTGCGCCTGCCCAGCCGCAGTGCTTTTTCGTCTCCGGGCAAGCAGATCGCAACTGCTTACTAAAACAAATGGGGCCCTTTGCAGGACCCCATCGTCGATCCTCATTACTAGAAAACCAGGTGCAAATCCATGGTGACCACACGCGAGCCGCCGATTGTGCCTGTGACTGATCCAAAATTGGCTCCATTGTTCGGGCAACCACCCGAGATCGTCGCCTTTGCGCAGGAGAGAGTCCCGGCAGGCAGCGTCGTCGGAATCGTAGTCGTCCTGCCCGATCCGTTGTGATAGGGCAGTTGATCCAGATTGGTGAGCGCAGACTGTTGGTCGGCCCCATTGTTGCTCGTGACGATCTGGCCGTAGTTCACGTAGTAGAAGCTCGGGTCGCAGTTGTTTCCCGCCGCGATCGCAGAATTGGAGCACGCCGAGGTCTGGCGAATCTCCGTCTGGTCCTGCGGCACGTCCAGGCTCGTCGTGTTGAGCGCGTTGAACACATTGAAGCGGTATTCCAAAGTCAGCTTTTCCGAAGGCCGGAACTGTTTCCGCACCGAAAGGTCGAGGCGATTCTGCATTGCCTGCCGGAACAGGTTGCGCTGTCCCGGAGCAAAATCAGTCTCGTAAATATCGGAGGGGTTGCCGGCCGCCGAGGTGGGGATGCCGTCGGTTCCCGGCGCCAGGTAATGAATCGCGATCTGAGTCGGGTCGATCGCCGGGATGAAGCTGCTTCCCGCACGGTACGCGCCCGAATGCCCGGTGAGCGCCGACTTGGGATTGCTCGGGTTCGCAATCGGCAGAACCGGGTTCATCAGCGTCGGATAATCTCCGAAGAAGATGCTTCCCACCGCCCCATAGAACTCATACAGCGAGTAGGGTTCCCCGCTCTGCGCTACGCCCATTCCCGCCACGTGCCAGTCATTGGCGAACCATGACGCGAGCGTGTTGGGTTGCGCGGCATTGGGCACGGCAAAGTCCAGATCGCCGGACAACACATGGGTGCGATCGAAATCTGCCGGCGCGTAGGAGCTGCGCAGATTGTTCGGGTTGTCTCCGGTGAAGAACAGCCCGATCGCGCTTTGCTCGTCGTAGGTGTGGCTGTAGGTGTAGCTCAGTCCGCCCAGCAGGTGGTACGACAGCCGTTTTTCAAGATGCGATTCCAGAGCGTCGTAAGCCGAAGTGCCGGTCGTTTCGAAAAACGCCGCGTTCGGGCTGTATCCCACAAACGGCGCGCGGAAGTCGGTGTTGCCACCGTCCTCGGTGTTCCACGGTTCGCCCGGAATCGGATCGTAATCGTAACCGTCCGACATACTATTCTGGTTGAGCACTTCGAATCCGTAGCTGTCGGTCTCGCCGTGCACCGGATTGTTAGCCGTTGCTAACAGCGGCTCGTTGAAAGGAATCGGGATCACAGCGTGCCGTCCCCGGTTTCCGGTGTAGCCCAGGGTCACGGCGAGATCGGAACGCGGCTGCCACTGAACGTTCAGCGTGAAGTTCATCGAGTAGGGCAATACGTTGTTCTTGTCGTATGCACCGAAGTTCAGCGTGTCCGGGCAATCCGTATAGCCTTCCTGATTGTCCACCCCGCCGCAATTCGGTCCGTAGTACTTGCTCTGCCCGGTCATGCCGTTCAGCGTATTTTGCAGCGCGGTCTTAATCGTTCCCGGATTCGAGCTGGGTGGGACGTAAGTCGAAGCTGTCAGAGCCGTGCCCAGCGGATTAGCCAGGGTTGTCCCGTTGCCCACTACGTAGCTCGCCAGCGGAGCCGACTCCGTCACGCCAAACGGGCCGCCATTGCCACTGCCTGCCGGCTGCGAGAGATAGCTGAAGTATTCGCCGCGATCGAAGTAGAGTCCGAACCCGCCGCGCCATACCAGGTTCCCCCGGCCCCACTTCGGCGAATAAGCAAAGCCGATGCGCGGAGAAATGCCCCATTGCCGTCCGGTCAGCGTTGAGTCGGAAACCCCTGGCGTCGGATTGAACTTGTTGTTGGCGGCAATTACGAAGCCGGGGTTATTCACCGTGAATCCAGCAGTGGTTGTGCCGGTAACGTTGTAAGCGCTGGGATCGAAGTTGAAGATGTTCCCGTATTTTTCAGTCAGGCCGCCGTGGTAGTCGTAACGCACGCCCGCCGTGATGCTCAGATTCGACAGCGCTTGCCACTTGTCCTGCACGAAGCTGGATATTTCGTTAGTCCGGTAGTAGCGGTCCGACAGATTCTTGCCCGTATTGGGGTCGATGCTCTCCAGCACGCTTGAGCTGTGCACCGAACCGGCCAGAAACTTCTGGAATGTCGACGCCGTCACCTGCGCAATGCCCGTACGATTGTTATCGATATTCAGCTGCGTGTAGCTGTATCCGCCACCAGCCAGAATGGTGTGCCGACCCAGCGTGAACACGATGCTCGACGAAGGATTGAGCCGGTTCTGGTAGTAGCCGATGTTCGCGAAAGAACTGTACGGTCCGACTTTCAATCCAGGCGCCACGCTGGTGTTGCTCGCAAATTCCTTGATCAGCAGTCCCGGCAGCCCTGGCGCATATCCTCCGCTCGCGCCGGTTCCGACGCCAAAGTTCGACCCCGGGTCAACCGTCTGCGTGTAGTAGCTGTACGAATACATGCGCGAGTAGCCCAGCGTCTGCACCCAGTTGATTTTCGAGCCCAGCACGACTGTGTTGCCCAGCGACCCCACCTGCGCGCCGTTGTTCTGGCTCTGTGGGAATCCACCGGTCTGCGACATTCCGTAGAGCCGATCGGCCGGGTCAGCCTGGTAGTAGTACTTCGCCGACAGGCGATCGATGTTGCTCAGCTGATAGTCGAGCGAACCGGTGCCCTGGTTTCCGGTTAGCTGCGACGTACCCAGCAGGGTCACGTTGGGCACGCCATATTGATAGGCAGCGCTCGACTGCGCGGAAGGAATCAGGTATTGCCCGTTCGGCAGTTTGGCCGACAACAACCCCGCCGCGATCGGACTGATCGCTCCCGTATAAGCTTTGCCGTTGTTCCAGCTGGTCGCCGCCGCCGTCAGTCCCGCCGTCGACCGGTCGTCGGTCAGCCCGGTCGGCACGGTCATCTGCGAAAGGCCTGTCGCGTCGTCGGAATCGTACAGCCGCTGGTAGGCGGCAAAAAAGAACAGCTTGTTTTTGATGATCGGCCCGCCCACCGTAGCGCCAGTCGTCCAGCGATGCAGCCCTGGATCCTGGAGAGATGCCGGGAATGAGCCCACGCCTTCCTGCGCCAGCAGATACGACTGCTTAAAGAAAAACGGATCGGCGTTCAGGGCGTTGTTGGCAAAGCTGCCGTACAGCTGTCCGTGAAACTTGTTGGTCCCCGTTGCGGTGTTGGCGTCGATTTGCGCGCCGCTGGTTGCTCCCTGCTGTGCGTCGTACATCGACGTATTCACGCGCAGCTCCTGCAGGAATTCCGGCGGAGGCGAAGGCAGGCTATTGCCATTCGAGCCATAGACCGACGTGCTGGTCTGCGAGGCCCCTCCGATATTCGAGATGCCCGCCGACGACGCGCTCGACGTACTTCCGCCCCCGATGTTGAAGTTGTAGCGCTGTGACGCCAGGCCGCTGGAACTCATGCCGTTGAAGATGTTGCTGACGTCAGCTCCATTTACCTGGAAGGTGTTGCTGGTGGCGCGCTGTCCGTTAGCCCAGATGTCCTGGTTGCCCAGGCCGGCATTCGTATCGATTCCGCTCAGCAACTCCGCGTTCACGCCCGGCGCCAGAACGGCCAGTTGCGTAAAACTCCCCGTTGCCAGTGGCGCAGCCTCAATCTGTGTTTTGTCCAGCGTGTATCCGTTGGTCGTATCCGTGGCGTTCAGCATCGGATTCGCGCTAACTGTCACCGACTCGGTTACTTTTCCCGGCTTCATCGACGAGTTAATCGTCTTGGCCTGCATTTCCTGAACTTCGATGGCCGGATAATTCATCGTCTCGAAGTTTGACGACGTCACTGTCACCTTATAGGTGCCGACCGGAAGGTTCACGATCTCCCAGTAACCGTTGCTCTGCGTCGTCGTCGTGCGGGTCACACCGGTCTGTTCATCGGTCACCGTAACGGTTGCGCCCGCCATCGCTGCGCCCGAAACATCCGTAACAGTCCCGTTTACACTTCCCAGCGTTTGCTGCGCGGAAAGCGGTCTGACGATCAGGAAAACTACGAGGAGAAGACAAAACGCCGCGATCGGGTGCTTCGAGGAGAGCTTTTTCATTTGTTCCGGCCTCAGAAAATGGGTGTGTCTTAACTTCAGGGGCCGGGGTGAGCCCCCAGGAGTTTCCACGCGGGCGAATCTACGCGGATTGGTCCGACAAGCGTGTCACACGTGGATAAACGTACCGTTAATTACAGCATGGATTCGAGGAACGGCTGTATCGATTTTTCGTCACTCGCAGTGGAAAGCTGGTGGAAAACTATCCGTGACAGCTACAAATTCCTCAGAAAATCAGCCGCAGGCCGATCTGGATTTGCCGTTCCCGGCTTTCCACGCCGCTGTTGGCGTTCGTCACATTTCCAAAAGCCGCCGTCGAATCAAAAACGTATTGCGACTGGGTGTTGCCATCCACCAGCACCGTCTTCGTTCCGGGCCTCTCGCCGCTCTGCCACGTCAAAGTAGCCATATTTGCGTGGGTTTTGTCATTCGTCAGCCGGTAACCAACTGTCTGAATATCGGTCACATTCCGGTGATTCAGGGCGTTGAAGGCCTCGCCCATCAGCTCCAATGAGGAACGGTCACTGATACGAATTATCTTCGCGAGCCGTAGATCCAGATTCATATGGGCCGGATAACGAAATGTATTACGCCCTATAGCGGGAATCAGGTCCTCGCCACCTGATCCGTTCAGGCTCGAGCCCAGGCTCGCAATCGGAACCGGCATTCCCGCCGTATTGGCCGTGAAGGTTTCGTCTGGATTCGTAACAGTTTTCAGACAATTTGGCCCGCCCCCGGTAGCCCCGCCCGCATTCAGCCAGTCTTCGTAGGAGCATGAGGGCGTTGGCGTCGCGCCCGAGGTCCGCATCGAGTAAGGCAATCCCGTCCGCCAGGCCCCCGCCGCGGCCAGTGAATACCCGCCGAACATCATTCCTGCGGGCCCGCTCATTCGCCACGGCTCCCGCACCACCACATCGCCCGCGACGCGCTGCCGCACATCGTAGTTCGATGTTCCGTGCTCCAGTCGCAGGTCCGACGGGTCGTAGACGTCATTCCGCTCCGCGAACGTCGCCTCGTTCTGGTTGTCATCGGTCGCGTGCGCCCACGTGTACGCCGCATTAACACTCAGCGCCGATGACAACCTCCGCCGCAGGCGCACCGTCGCTCCTCGGTACCTGGAGTTGGTCTCGCTGACCATGTCGGTGATCGCCCCGTATGCCGGGTTGAGCCGCTGGTAGTAGAACCGTGCCGGCTGATACACCATGTTCGTGTATCCGGATGCTTGGCTGCTCGCCCTTCCCAACGGTCCAATGTTTCCCTCATTCCCGGGCGCCTGCACGCTGTAAAACACCGTTGCCACGTTTGTGAGGTCGATATTCCTGTCGATGAACTGCGTGAGGTCGTGGCCATCGGTCGCAATTCCAGTCAGCGTCAACACTGTCCGCGACCCGAGCTCCTGCTCCAGCGACAAATCCATCTGATTGATCTGCGGATGCCGGAAATCCGGATCGAAATACACCGCTTCCGGCGCCGTCGAATTGTGATCCGGCGCGTTCGGATTCACATAGGGTGTCTCATCACTCGCAAATACATGCGGAAACGTCGGCGCAGCCGTATCCATCGGACGCCAGGAATAAGCTCGCGGCGATTTGGCTGACCCCGTCGACGTAAGCGCGCTGAAAACCATCGCATTCGGCACCCGCGCGAAGTAAATCCCGTATCCGCCGGTCAGAACCGTGCGGCCTTTGCCAAAAATGTCCCACGCGAATCCACCCCGCGGCTCCGCCTCGTCGCGGTTGCGCGGCAATCGCGCCGTCTCCGGAATATCCGCGTTCACCAGCGCCGAATTTGTATCAGGCAGAAGCTCATATTCGTATCGCCCGCCAAGGGTCAGCGTCAGCCCGCGGCCCATTTTCCATTCATTGGCAACGTAACCCGCATAGTCGATGGTCTGAAAGCTCCAGGCCGAACTCCCAAGCGTCTGCCGAAAGCCCGAGTAGCACGGATACGGGCCGGTCCCCGTCGTCGTGCCATCGCAGCTGTTCGGCGCCAGCATGTCCGACAGAAAATCCAGCAGGCTCGCGTAGGAGTAGGCCCCATTCTCGCCGTTCAGGCCCTCAATCGCATCCGCCACGTAGTTGTAGTCATATCCAAACCGCAGCGCGTGGTGGCCGTGAATCCACGTTGCCGCATCCATGAGTTGTTGCCGGGTCTCCGCCGGATATTCGCGCTTGTTCACGGCTGCCAGCGTTCCAAAACTCAACCCTTCGCTGCGATCAATGGACACCTGCGGCGGTAGACCCAAGGCATTGTTGGCGAACTGCTGCTCGAACGCGCTGGCCGTCCCAGGCATCTGCGAAAGCACGTCGCGGCTCAGCTGGTAACGCGCGCTGCTCAGCAACGCCGGCGTCGCGAAAAACTCCCACCGCGCCACCAGTGCATCATCGCTGGTCGAACTGTTGCCAAAGCTCCCGATCGCATCGGTCTCCGAAGCTCCGCTCAGCGCCCCGTGCGGCGCTGTTCGCCGCATGAGGTTGTACTGCACCGTCAGCTGGTTCCGCTGGTTCACGCGCCAGTCAATCTTTGGAAACAGAATCGTCTGCCGCGTCGATCGCGGTACCGCCCCCAGCATTCCATTCAGCTGTGCCAGTGCGGCGGCCCACGCGCATTCAGCCCGCGCCGTCGATCCCGAATCGTCGCCCGCGTCCCCCGGACAGCCATTCATCAGCGGATTTCCCCGGCCTGCGATCCGCGCCTCCAGAGTCGCCAGGGATGCCGCCGAGGGCGGGGCGAAAAACACCTGCGGCTCGTTAGCCCGCGCCACCGCCGGATCGTTCCTCTCATGTTGCTCCCATGCCAGAAACCAGAACATGTGATCCCGCCGGATTGGTCCACCTGCCGAAACCTCCCATTGCTGCCTCCGATCCTGCGCATGGTAGGGGGTCTCGACATAAGTAATGGGCTGCCCATTCAGATACAGGACCGGCTGACCCGTCGACGTCACCGTCGTCCCGGCGGGCTCCTGCTGCATCACCTTGTCAAAAGCATTCGCGGCATGGCCAATCGCGCCGCGATCGTAAAACACACTCTGGCCGTGCAACCGGTTCGATCCGCTCTTCGTGATGCTGTTGATCGTCCCGGCCGCCCCGCGCCCAACCCTGGCGCCGGAACCGCTCACCTGAAACGCGCTGATCGCCGACTGCGCCGTCGCATAGCCGTTCGCTTCCGATCCCCGCTCCCGCGAGCGGAATGCCAGATTATTGTCGGTTCCGTCCAGCGTGATGCCGTTCATGGTCGGGCTCAGCCCGCTGAAACTCAGGCTCCCATCGTCGCCCACGGCTCCGTTCCCCAGCAGCCCCGCCAGGCTCGACCAGTGCCCTCCGTTATTCGGCAGTTGGTGCAGCGCCCCGCCACTGTCATTCCCTGTGCTGCTTCCGTTCTCGGCCGCAATCACCAAGCTTGCGTCCACCAGGATCGTTCGGTGAACCCACCGCGGCGTCAGCCGCGCATTCAGATGCTCGGCCGCACCCAGCGCTACGGACAGATGGTCGGCTTCCCAGTCCGACAACCCTTCCGCGTGCACCTTCAGCGTGTAGTCGCCAGGCGTCACTTCGGCGAACCGGAAATCGCCCCTCAGGTCGCAAATCGACTCGCTGCGGTCGCCGGTCTCCGCGTTTTCAAGCTGAAGCCTGGCCGCGCTGACGCCCTTGCCTTCGGGATCGATCACCCGCCCCGTCACTAAGCCGCCCGTGTCCGACTGACCCGCGCAGCTCGCCGCCGTCAGCCCGGCCCACAAGATGAGTCCGGCCGCTCTTTTCCATCGGGGGAGGACCACTTTCTTTCACCCACCAGACCGGCTCCGCAGCCAGCCCGCACGCCTTTTCTGCTCAGGTGAGTTCAACGTATCCCTTTCGTTAAACTGGAAACAGCGAATGTTTATCGATGAAGCCAAAATTCGGGTCAAAGCCGGTGACGGGGGTAATGGTTGCATGGCTTTTCGCCGCGAAAAGTTCGTTCCCCGCGGCGGACCTTCCGGCGGCGACGGCGGGCACGGCGGTAACGTGATCCTCGAAGCCAGCCAGCGCCACAACACCCTGGTCTATTTCCGCTTCAATCCCGAGCACAAAGCTGAGCGCGGCGAGCACGGCATGGGCTCCAACTGCACCGGCCGAGACGGCAAAGACACCGTCCTCAAGGTCCCCGTCGGCACTCTTCTCTACGACGCCGACACCGGCGAACTGATCCACGACTTCACCCGTCCCGATGAGCGCCTCATCATCGCCCGCGCCGGCCGCGGTGGCCGCGGCAACCAGCACTTCGCTACTCCAACGCATCAGGCCCCGCGCGAGCACGAGCTCGGCCGCGCTGGCGAAGAACGCACTTATCGGCTGGAACTCCGCGTCCTCGCCGACGTCGGTCTTGTCGGCTATCCCAACGTCGGCAAATCGACGCTCATCTCCCGCATCTCCGCGGCGCGCCCCAAAATCGCTGACTACCCCTTTACCACCCTCGAGCCGCAACTCGGCGTCGTCACCATCGGCGACGCGCCTTATGAAGAGAGTTACGTGGTCGCCGACATCCCAGGCCTCATCGAAGGCGCGCACCTCGGTGCTGGCCTCGGCACACAGTTCCTCCGCCACATCGAGCGCACCCGCATTCTCGTCCATCTCGTCGACGTGTCGGATTCGAGCGGCCGCCCCGATCCCGTTGAAGACTTCCGCGTGATTATGGAGGAGCTAAAAAGCTTCGGCCACGGCCTCGACGAGAAGCCCATGATGGTCGTCGCCTCCAAAGCCGACGTCGCCAATCCTGCCAAGCTAAAAAAGCTCGAGACCTTCGCCAAACGCCGCAAGCTGCCCTTCTACGCGATTTCCGCCGTCACCGGCCTCGGCGTTGAAAAGCTCAAGCACGCCCTCGGCGACCGCGTCCGCGAATTGCGCAGAGAGTCGGCTTCCGTTGAGGTCCGCGACGACGCGCGCGCCGCCGGATAAACTCAACCTCCGCCGCCGCCGATTTCTCCGGGTCTACCTGGTCTGTGGTGATTTGTCTGGACGCTCAATCACCGCAGCGTCACCAGGCAAAGCGCCGCCTGCCCGGCGAGCACGACTGCTGTCGCGCCCAGAAACGCCTTGCGCCACCGTGTCTCCAGCGCATCGGCCAAAATACCGCCCACAAACGTGATGAGAAACGGGAGCGCCCACAGCCAGGGTTCCGATTGCACTCCAGTCGTGACCATCAACATCAGCGGCACGCCCACCAGGAACGGCGCCGTATTCCCGAAATATCTGGACCGCCGCGACGCCGCGTACAAAACCAGTGATCCCGCCAGGGCAATCGTGAACGCCGCGTTGGCAGGATCACGGAAGAACCACTCTGCCGAATCAAGCGACATCCACATCCGCCCCGCCGCGCTCCGAAACACATAGCTGAACGCATCTGGATCGAACCCGTAAGCCGCAAACAGCACGACGAACCCACCGAGCACCCAGATAATCAGGAGGGTCGGAATGTATGCCCGCCGCCCCTCCGCCACCCACGCCATAAAAACGACACTGAACACCAGTGCCACTGCAAACGCCGCAATGTGCGCCGCCGCTGTAAACCCGAACGCCAGCGTCAGCAGCACAATTCTTGGCCTCCACTTCCGCCTTGGACCCTGCAGTGCATGACCTACACCGATCGCAAGGTAGATCGCCGAGAAAACTCCGAACGCCGCCAGGATCTCGTTGTTGGGATAGGTCGAGGCCCGCACTACCGCCGGTGAAAAACAGTAGAGCGCCAGAGAAATGTAACCGCCTTCGTTACCAAACAGTCTGCGGGTCACCCACCAAAGGCATGCGCCCAGTCCCAGCCCGGCCAGAATGAATGGCAGCCGCAGCAACAGTTTGATCTCGCCCACCTCATGGCGCATCTCCCAGGTGGAAGTGCCCGACTCCTGCCCGAGAGCGATCCGCTCCAGCGTCAGCGGTAACCCGGCCACGCGGTAGGCCAGTACCCCGTCGTGAATGTTCCCGCAGGTTGTGAAATATCCGGCCACGGGCGTTGGCCGCTCCCACATCTCGCGCCCGCAGCGCGCAAACTGATAGTCAGTGGCCGAGAGCGGCCGCCGCGCGCTTACCCACAGGCATTCCGCGAGCAGCACCAGCAGCATCGCCGCCGCAATCTTCTGCGGCCCGGCAAACCGGAATTTGCGTAACTCGTGGATCGTCCCGCCGGATGCCATCCGATTGGAGCAGTGTACCGAAGTGAAACATCAGCGCTGGGATCCCTGCCTCATCCCGGCCTCACTCCTGCCGATCAATCCAGTGACTGGCCGGAGCAGAGCCGGCGAGTCGCACGGCTCTCATGCTTTCCATCTTCTCGACTGCCAAATCCGAACCTGCGCCGGCGCCGGCCCCACCATCGGTTCCCGCCGCCGCCGAACCCGCGCCGTGGGCCCCCCATCGTTTCCTCGGCCGCCAGCCGATCCTCGACTCCGAGCGACGCCTCTTTGGCTACGAGCTTCTTTACCGCGCCGGCAAATCCAACCATTTCTCCGGCGACCCCGAGCAGGCCACGCGCGAAGTCATCGACCAATGGCTGCTTCTCATACCGGACGCGGGCCGCACCGCTTCCTTTGTGAACTGCACACGGAACGCACTCGTTGAGGGGCTGGTTACCCTGCTTCCGCCCGAGTCCACCGTCCTCGAAATCCTCGAAAACATTCATCCCGACCCTGAACTCATCGAATGCTGTCTTGCCCTGAAGAAAAAAGGCTATCGCTTCGCTCTCGATGGTTTCCTCCCCAATTCGGCGCGCGCGCCGTTTCTTCGCTTCGCCGACTTCATCAAGATCGACTTCCAGGCCGCCGGGTATGACCTGCGCCGGGAGATCTACGCGACGGCTGCCGGCAGCGGTGCCCATCTTCTTGCCGAGAAAATCGAAACCGATATCCAGCAGCGGATCGCTGTCTCTGAAGGCTGTACCCTCTTCCAGGGTTATTTCTTCTGCCAGCCCATCCTTCTCGGCCTGCGCAGCGTCCCTCACAATCACATCGTCTATCTCAAGCTCCTGGCGGCACTGCACCATTCCCCTGCCGAGCTCCGCAAGCTCGAACGAATCATTTCCGCCGATGCCTCTCTTTGTTACCGCGTTCTTCGCGTCGCCAACTCCGCTCTCCAGGGACATCCCGGCATGGTCACCACCATCCGCGAAGCGCTGCTCATTGTCGGCGACGAGGCGATCCGCAGAATGGTGACCGTGGCCATGGCCGGCGCGCTCTCCGCTCACCGCTCCACTGCCCTCATCTCCATGACCCTGGCTCGCGCCCGGTTCTGCGAGCTGTTCGCCCCCGCGCTTCGTGAGGACTCTGCGCAGCTTTATCTGATCGGAATTCTCTCTCTTCTTGATGTGCTGCTGGAGACTCCTTTGGACCGCATTCTGGAGGCTCTCCCCATCACTCCCGCCATGAAGGCTGCCCTGACCGGCGATCGGTCCCCCGCCGGCAAGGCCCTCGACCTGGTCCGCAGCCTCGAAGCCTGCGACTGGGATCGCTGCGAGCAGATTCAGCTTGAACTGAGTCTCGCCGAGGGAGCCATCGCCGCACTGTATGCGCAGGCTTTGCGCTGGGCCTCATCGATGCTCGATGAACAGATGCAGCTCTGACCTGCTCTATTCGCCTGCCTGGCCCCCTGCAGCCACTGTCTGGACTTCGTTCAGCTCCGCGGTTTTCTGCTCTCCAGCCTGTGGCCGCCGATAAACAGAATGAGGGCGGAGCCGTCACCGGTCCGGCCTGCTGCCAATATCCATGCCGACCCCTGCTCCTGCGCTGTCTTCGCCCCGCTCGCTGCCCGCAGCTCGAAATTGCATCTCCCTCTCTTGTCCCGAAGCGCTTTCTGGGCCGCCAGCCCATCCTCGACGACAAGCGTCACCTCTTCGGGTACGAGCTCTTCTATCGCGAAGGCAAAACCGACCACTTCTCCGGCGATCCGGAACAAGCCACCCGCGAAGTCGTCGACCATTGGCTCATGCTCATCCCCGACCCAAGCCAGGGTGTTTCCTTCGTCAATTGCACCCGCACCGCTATCGTCGACGGACTCGTCACCCTGCTGCCTCCCGAATCCACCGTGGTTGAAATCCTCGAGGATGTCGACCCCGACCCCGAGCTGATCAACTGTTGCCTCACGCTCAAGTCCAAAGGCTATCGTTTCGCGCTCGACGGTTTTCTGCCTCGTCCTTCGCGCGCGCCTTTTCTCGCCCTCGCCGATTTCATCAAGATCGACTTCATGACCGCCGACTTTTTCGCCCGGCGCGAAATCTACGCCCTCGCCTCCGGAACCCCGGCGCGGCTGGTCGCTGAGAAGATTGAATCCGACACCCAGTTGCGCATTGCTGTCTCCGAAGGCTGCACGCTCTTCCAGGGATACTTTTTCTCCCAGGCCATCCTCATTGAATCCCGCTCCGTTCCCCGCAACAGCTTCGTTTATCTCAACCTGCTCGGCCAGCTCCAGCACTCTCCCGTCGACCTTCGCAGGATCGAAAAAGTCATCTCTGCCGACGCCGCGCTCTGTTACCGCATGCTGCGCCTGGCAAACTCCGCCCTGCAGCATCATCCCGGCGTCATCACCACCATCAAAGAAGCCCTCCTCATGGTCGGTGAGGATACCCTGCGCCGCATGGTGACTGTGGCCATGACTGGCGCGGCCGGCGCAGATCGCTCCTTTGCTCTCACCTCCATGATCCTCACCCGCGCGCGCTTCGCTGAGCTGCTCGCGCCCACTCTCAGGGAAGATCCCGCCCAGTTCTACCTCCTCGGCATGCTGTCTCTCCTCGATGTCCTCCTGCAGACGCCCTTCCATCGCATCCTGCAATCGCTTCCCATCAGCACCGAGATGAAACTGGCCCTTGCCGGCGATCAGAGCCCCGCGAGCCTTATCCTCGAACTGGTTCGCAACCTCGAGTCCTGCGACTGGGATCACGCTGAAGAAATCCAGCATCGCCTTGGGCTCGCGGAAGGCGCCATTGCCCTCATGTACACCGAGGCGCTGCGCTGGGCCTCCACCATGACCGGTGAAGATGCCCAACCCGCCCATCCCCCGCGCTGACTCGGCAGCCGAACTGCGAACACCGAGCGCTAAACACCTGCCCGCATTCCCTGTTGCCTGTTCCCTGTTCCCTGTTCTCCCCTGTACCCTGTAACCGATGACCAGCCTGCGCACGGCCAAGCGCTTCATCTTTCCCCTGCTCGG
Source organism: uncultured Acidobacteriaceae bacterium (assembly GCA_963788905.1). GTDB lineage: Bacteria > Acidobacteriota > Terriglobia > Terriglobales > Acidobacteriaceae > Palsa-343. Next base: position 778,293 of record CAWBIO010000002.1, on the reverse strand, counting down.
CCTGTGGTTCCTGCTCTACGCGTCCTTTTCCATGGTCAAGCCGCCGCTCCTTGACGGCGCCGACGCCCTCAGCGCAGAAATTGCTCGTGAGATGATCACCGCCGGCCACTGGCTCACCCCCTTCGCCAACGGCATCCTCTATCCTCACCATCCCCCGCTCCTTTACTGGACCATCGCCATCAGCTTCGGCATCTTCGACGTCAGTGACTGGGCCGCCCGCCTGCCCGTCGTCCTTGCCACCCTCGCGCTCTTCATCACCACTTTCTCTCTGGGCCGGCGCCTCTTTCACTCGCCTGCCGCCGGCTTTTATGCCGCTCTGGCTCTCGTCACTTCCTACGGCGTCTTCCTCTTCGGCCATCTCCTCATCCGTGACGTCTTCCTGTGCCTCTGGACCACCCTCGCTCTCAACCTGTTCTTCCGGTCTCTCACTCAGGAAAGGCACCGCCTCGAAAGCTCCCTCGGCTTCGCCGCCTGCTGCGCTCTCGGCGTCCTCACCCAGGGACTTGCCGGGCTTCTGTTGCCCATCCTCGTCGTGTTTTTCTATCTTCTTTGCACGCGCAACCTCCGCCACCTGCTGCGCTGGCATCCCATTCCCGCCATTGTTCTCTTTCTTGTCCTCTATCTGCCCTGGCACATCGCGGCTCATCACGCACTGCGCCAGGCTGACCTGATGAACCTGATGCCGCCGATGGCCGGCGGCCGCGTCCCCCTGCTCGCCTTCTGGCTCCTTCTTTTTCTCTGGACCATCCCCTGGTGCGCTTTTTCCATCCGCGCTCTCCGCATCGGGGCGTCACCCAACACTGACCTCCGCCGCGCCGCCCGCCTCTTCTGTGTTCTGTGGATTCTGGTCGTCCTCGTCTTCTTCAGCTTCATCGCCCGCCAGGAGTTCAATCTGCTCACCGCGCTGCCGCCCATGGCCCTTCTCGCCGGCGGATGGCTCGCCGAAGACGAGTCTCTCCCGCATCACCAGGGCCGCATCGCTGCCTGGATCCTGTTCGTCATCGGCCTGGCCGCCGCGGCTTTCGTCGCGTACTTCCTCTTTGCTGCGCCCATGCCGGCGCCTGGCGCCGACATCGCGACCGCGCTTCGTCCCCACCCTGGCCATCATGCGATCTTCTTCGGCTACTTCTTCGACCTCACTCGATCCGCCATGGGCTTCTTCAAAGTCCCGCTCTGGATCACCTTCCTCGCGCTCCTGGTTGGAGTCACTGCCTGCCTCATCTACCGCCTGCGCGACAACGCCCGCATGGCCAACTGTTTTCTCGCCGGCATGATCGTCGCCATCCTCATCGCCGCGCATCTGGCCCTCAACACCTTCTCGCCCGTGCTCTCATCGGAGATTCTTGCCGAGGCCATCAAGCCCGAAGTCCGTCCCGCCGATGCCATCGTGATCAACGGCCCCTTCGACAGCGCTTCGTCCTTCGCGTTCTATCTTGAACGCCAGGTTCTCATCCTGAATCAGTCGCCGGCCTCGCTCGCCCCCAGCGCGCAGCTGGCCAATCCATCCGTCTTCATCGATAACGCCGCACTCGCCACGCTCTGGAACGGTTCCAGTCGCGTATGGCTCTGGACCACTCCCCAAACGGTGCCCCCATTGCCAGGCGAGGTCTACGTCATCGGCCGCAGCGGCGGCAAAGAAGTCGTCAGCAACCAGCCCAACATCGGGGGCGCCAGCTTCTGAGATCGCGACCTGTTCACCTGTGACCTGTCTTGAGTCGTACCCATAAATCCACCTAAAGTTGGTTGTTGATTGAGTGGTCATTCCGGCATTCTTGGCGGAATCATGCTCAGAACTGCCCCAGCTGTTCTCTGCCTTCTTTCTCTTGCCGCTGTCGCAACCGGACAAACCCTCACCTCCGCGTCCGATCCCGGCTCCCCAGCGCCAGCATCTTCCGCGGCGCCCGCGCCGGCCGCTGCGCCCTCCGGCGACCCTGTCACCTTCTCCATCTACGAGCGCGCCCGCAACGATAACTGGCAATGGTTCGCCGCGCCGCCGTACACCAACACCTATTCCTACCTCCAGTCCCTCCTCCGCATCAGCATCGCGCAGCGCGTCAATCACTGGGACTGGATGGGTGAGCTCGAGCAAACCTGGGTCGGCCCGCTGCCCAACCACGCGGTCTCCGCTGTCAGCGCGCAGGGCCAGCTCGGCCTCGGCGGTAGCTACTTTGCCGCCAACTCCAGCAATACCGAGCCCGTCGCCGCCTTCTTCAAACAGGGATTCATCCGCTACAGCGGCGAAGGCGACAAGAACCTTCGCATCGGCCGCTTTGAGTTCTTTGAAGGCGTCGAGACTCATCCCAAAGACTCGACTGTCCTCTGGCTGCAGAACAACCGCGTGCAGCAGCGCCTCGTCGGCAATTTCGGATTCTCCGATGCGCTGCGCAGCTTCGACGGCATTGATGCCCACTACGGCTCCGGGGCCGGATCGGGCAACTGGGACCTGACCGCCATGGCCGGCCGCGCCGATCAGGGCGTCTTCAACATGAACGGCAATCCCGAGCTGAACGTCGACATCCAGTACGCGGCGTTCACCAAGGCCTCCGCCAACGGCCGCATCATCGCGCGCGGCTTTGGCATCGGCTATCACGACGGCCGCACCGGCATCACCAAGACCGACAACCGTCCCGCCGCCATTCGCGCCTCCGACCACAAGAACATTCGCCTGGCCACTTATGGCGGCGACCTGATCGCCACGCAGCCCGCTGGTCCCGGCACATTCGACTTCGTCGCCTGGGGCGCCCTGCAGAACGGCAATTGGGGCGAGCTCTCCCAGAGCGCCAATGCCGCCGCTCTCGAAGGCGGCTACCGCTTCACAAGGTCCCCAGCAAGCCCTGGTTCCGCGGCGGATGGTGGCGCTCGAGCGGCGACAACAACCCCACCGACACGAAGAACAACACCTTCTTCCAGGTCCTGCCCACGCCTCGCGTCTACGCCCGCCTGCCCTTCTACAACGCCATGAACTCGACCGACGGCTTCGTTCAGCTCGTCGACAAGCCGTACAAAACCTGGGACCTGCGCAGCGATCTGCACTGGCTCGATCTCACCTCCGGCAAAGATCTCTGGTATCTCCGGCGGCGGCGCCTTCGACAACAAGGTCTTCGGATTCACCGGCCGTCCGGCGAACGGCCATACGTCGTTTGCGACCGTTGCGGACATCAGCTCCGACTGGCAGGCGACCAAAAACATCGCCTTCAATGGCTATTACGGCTACGGCTGGGGCAAAAGCGTCGTAGGCGCCATCTATCCCACTAACAAGAACATCCAGATCGGCTACTTTGAACTCATCTATCGCTGGGGCATCACTTCCGGCGCGGGAAAAACAAAGTGATCACCGAGCCGATCGGCAGGCAGCATTCCCCCGGCCACTACGGACTCAGGATTCGCGCCCAGGTCGAAGGAACGGCACTCGCAGCCCAGGAACTCGGCTTCTAACGTCGGCTTACAACGTTGGCGTTTTCAACCCGCGCGACAGCTCCAGTTCCTGCTCATGCTTGCGGCAGTAAGGAGTCCACGGAATGGCTTTCAGCCGCTTCTCATCGATCGGCCGTTGATCCACAACACACTTACCGAAGGTTCCATTTTCGATGCGCTTCAAAGCATCGCGGACCTGCTTAAGCAAGTCCGTGTCGATCGCTGCTTCGCCGAACTGCAGTCCCTCCTCTTCATCGGTGACACTCTTGTCTCCGGTTTCAATCGCTCCGGTCTGTGCACGAGCGGCTGCGGACGCCACCCCCATGCCTCGGGTCAGTTCCTTCTCTTTTTCCAGCAGCGTGCGCTTGTACTCGCTCAGATCCACGATTCGCCTCCGTCTCTGGCTGACACCGCTTAGGAATCTTTTCCGAGGTGCCAGCGCTCTCCACGGTACCTCATTCGCCCCATCCACTGCCGTAGACTGGCCTCGGTGCTCACCGCGGCAGATCAAGATCGACTGCACGTCGTCCTGGTGAAGAGCCGCAACCCGCTCAATATCGGCGCAGCCGCTCGCGCCATGTCGAACTTCGGCTTCTCTCACCTGCGTGTGGTTCATCCTTACGCCGTCGCCTTTCAGGAGGCGAAGTCCGCGGTCAACGCTCAGCCGGTACTCAAGGCGGCAAAGCAGTATAAGCAACTGCCCGACGCCATCGCCGACTGCTCGCTGGTCGTCGGCACTACCGGAGCCGAGCGCAATCTTCTCGAGCCAGTTTCGACCCTCGAAGCCGCCGCCGAAATCATTCGTGTCCGCCTCCAATCCGGTTCCAAAGTCGCCATTCTCTTCGGATCGGAGAAGGTCGGCTTGTCCAATCACGACCTGAGCCATTGCCAGCTTCTGCTCCGCATTCCTACGCGCCCCGAACACCCGTCGATGAACCTCGGCCAGTCCGTGGCCATCGTTTTGTACGAGCTCATCCGGCAAACGTTGCCCGAAGCTCCCGCCGCTGCCGCTCCTGATTCACCGCCTGCCACGGCCGGCGAAAAGGAACGCCTCATCGCCCTGTCTGCTTGAGGCGCTCTCTTTCAACGGCTACGCGCATCGCGCTCGCCCTGCCACCGTCGACCGAAAGATTCGCCGCCTGGTGCGCCACCTCGCGCTGACTTCGTCGGACCTGCACCACTGGCTCGGCCTGCTGCGGCAGCTTCTCTTCAAGCTCCGCGCGACCCAACGCCCGCCTCAGAATTGAGCCTGCTTCGTGTCCGCCACCATCGCCGCGACCTATAATGCCGCATGGCCGAGCCCGTCTTCGCGCTGAACGAAGTCCCCAGTCTCGGTTCGAATCCTGACCTGATTTCCGGCGCTGCCGCTCGCCGCATCGGCCGTCGCGCCCTTCGCGCTGCTTTCATCGGCTTCTTCGTCGATATGTTCGACGTCTATCTCCCGGTCATCGCGCTCGGTCCCGCGATGGTGTATTTCCAGCCAGCCACGCTCAGTCCGAAACTGCAGTCCACGCTTTTCTACGTTGTCTTTGCGCTCTCGCTGGTCGGCCGGCCCATTGGCGCAACCATCTTCGGCAACTTCAGCGATCGATTCGGCCGCCGCAAAGTCACGATGATCTCGATGGCTGGATTCGCGGCCGTCACGCTGCTGATCGGCCTTCTTCCCGGCTACGAAAGCTGGGGCTTCGGCAGCATCGTCGTTCTCATTTCGCTGCGCTTCGTCGATGGCCTCTTTCTGGGCGGCCAATACACCAGCGCAAATCCGCTGGCGATGGAATATGCGCCTAAAGAACGCCGTGGCGCGTGGGCAGCCTTCATTCACACCGGCTTTCCCGTTTCGATGATCGTCATGACGCTCATCACCGGCGCGCTGTTGCGCGTTATTCCCGCCGGTTCAGTGCATTCGCCTTATGCGATTTGGGGCTGGCGCATTCCTTTCTTCGTCGGCGCGCTCGCAGCACTCGCGGTTTTCTTCTACTACCTGCGCTCGGTGCCCGAAAGCAAAGTCTGGGCGCAGTCGGAAAAGGTCCAGTCGCCGCTCAAAGAACTCTTCCACCGCGATAACCTGCGGGTTCTGCTGCAGGTTTTCTTCCTGATGAGTGGCGCGTGGTTCACGCTGAACACCGTCACATCGATCCTGCCTGGCGTTCTGCTCAATCAGCGTCACGTCAGCAGCATCACCGTCAACGACGCCCAGCTCATTGAGAACGTCGTGATGGCGTTGTGGTTCGTTCCCTTCGGCATCCTCGGCCAGAGAATCGGCCGCCGGACGATTCTTTGGGTTCTCGGCCTTTCCGGCTGCACGGTCGGCGCTGCGGCGTATTACCTGCTCGTCCGTTCCGGATACCGCAATGCCGTTGAACTCGTCGTCCTCTTCACCCTGGTCAACTTCTGCACCACACCGGTTTGGGCCATCGTCACTTCCTATATCAATGAGAGGTTCACCACGCGCATCCGCGCCACCGGTTACGGCGTTGGCTACAGTGCCGCGATGATCATCCCGGCCTTCTCGTCGTTCTATATGCTCGGCCTCGCCGGGCTCGGCATGCCGTACGAATACACCGAAGTCGCGCTCACCGCGCTTGGCGGCCTTCTGCTGATGATCGGCGCGCTCTCCGGCCCTGAAACCAAACAGGTCGAGATTGCGTGAGGGGCCCGCAGGCGGCAGCCTGCAGGCGGCGGCGGACTGGTCAATCCCAGCCCCAGGGGGTACCCCCCCTCCCCCCGCATCTGGCAAGTATTTGATTCCATGGGGCCAATTGGGTACCGTAAGCCAGGTATTACCCCTGCGGGCCCCACTCATCACGGATCAATTTGAAAACAAACTACTCACGCGCACCTATGACATTCGACATGAGTTACACCCCAGAACGCCGTCACGTGGACTGCGGATCGAATGGCAAAAGAACGATGTCAAAGAGCGTGAAGGTGGCTGCGGCCTGGGCCTCATTCGACTCGTTCGCCCCAGGCGAACTCGCTCAGGGCAGGCTCCAAAGAAAAAGCTCTGTTCGGACCCGTTGAGAACACGGGCAGACAGAGCTTTCCCTGCACTTAGGCTAGGAAATTTGCGGGCTTAGGGCAAGGAGAATCGCCCATGCGGACGGTACGAAGGTACTGAAGAGCAGAGTCAGGGATTAGAGTTTAGGGACCGCATCGTGGAAGTCCACCTCATCGACGGCACGTACGAGCTGTTTCGCTACTTTTACGCCGTGCCCCACGCGCGCGACGCGGAAGGGCGTGAGGTAGGCGCGGTGAGGGGTGTGCTCGCCTCCCTGCTGGGCATGCTGAAAGGAGGCGCGACGCACATGGGGGTGGCGACCGACCACGTCATCGAATCCTTTCGAAATTCTCTGTGGGCGGGGTACAAAACCGGCGAAGGCATCGATCCCGATCTTCTGGCGCAGTTTCCTCTGCTGGAGGAGGTCCTCTCCGCGGCCGGCATTGTGGTTTGGCCGATGGAGGAATTTGAGGCGGACGATGCTCTGGCCTCCGCAGCATCGGCGGCTGCCAAAAACCCACGGGTGGAGAGGGTGATTCTCTGCACGCCGGATAAGGATCTGGCCCAGTGCGTCCGGGGCACACGTGTGGTCCAGCTCAATCGTCGAACCGGGACCATCTCGGACGAGAACGGGGTGATGCAGAAATTTGGAGTTCCACCTGAATCCATTCCTGACTATCTGGGGCTGGTGGGCGACGCGGCAGACGGCTATCCCGGGCTGCCCGGGTGGGGCGCAAAATCGGCAGCGGCGGTGCTGGCCAAATTCGGCCACCTCGAGTCGATTCCTCACGACAGCCGTGAGTGGCAGGTGAACGCAGCCAAAGCCGACACCCTTGCGGCGACCCTGGTGCGGGATTGGGAGAAAGCACTCCTGTTTCGCACACTCGCCACGCTTCGAAGCGACATTGCGCTGTTTGACGATGTGGATGAGTTGCGGTGGAAGGGTCCAACACCCGCATTCGAAGAGATCGGAAAGCGACTGGACGCTGCCATCACGGAGAAGACGGGGAGGGATAGAGTTTAGGGATTAGAGTTTAGGGATTAGAGGATAGGGATTGAGGCCGCTTGAAACTTCCGTGTCGCCGACCATACGGAACTTGGCTGGTAATCTGGCGCAGACGGATCACAGCGGCAGTTGAGGACTAGCACGCGTGAGGAGAGCGGCGATCATCGTCATAGTGGAAGTCGGAATGGTGAGCGGAATCGTATTAGCAGCCCTCCTGCTACCGCGTGCCACACCATTGCGAACGTTCCTCATCGTCAGCGGTGCGGCTTTAGCCTTGGGGAACGCCCTGCTATTCAGGACTCTAAACCGGCGAACTTCGATGGGTGGCGGGAGTCCAGTAGACGGACAAACGAATCGAGCTTCTCAAGTCTCACTGCTGGTGATGCTGGCACTTCTCATCCTGCTTTTCTTGGTGAACAAGCTCTGACTGGCCAAGATAATTCTTGTGGCCGTAATACCAGCAATCCGAAAACTTCGCTGGGAGAGAAGAGCAACTGCAGCTTGCCATGCGACGCGCACCTCCCTTCGGTCAGTGCTTGCTCAGGCCAGGCTTTCCGCCTCGCGAAGCTCAGCGCCGAAATGACACGAGGCAACGGTTAGGCGGAGCCCGCCGCTCGGGACGGAAACCTGTTCCCTGCAACCTTGTGACCTGTAACCTGCTTCCTGCCTTTCATCCGGAAATCCCACCCTTCGTCCGGAATCAGGTGCGTCCTCCTCAGGCCGGTGTCAGACTCCGGAACTGAAAGGGAACTGCCACCATGATCGTCCGAATGAGTCTTCTTTCTTCCGTGCTCTTTGCCATGTCCGGCGTCTGTGCCCAGACGGCCGCGCCGGCGCCGCCGCAGAATCCGCCGCAGGCTTCGACGCTAAGCTGGACCTTGCCGCACATCGAGCTGCGCGACTCCGGCCCGCGCACGTATCAGTTCACCATCGACTACAACTCCGCCAGCCCGACCGGCGAAATCCTTCAGCGCCAGCGCGTCGCCGGCGTTTACACGCGCGGCCTCGCGAACAACGAAGTGGAGTGGCGCAACGTCACGATTGCCACTGCGCCCGGCCCGAACGCTGCTTTCGGACCCGAGGACAAGCGCACCTTCATGGACGGCTTCCGCTACCGGAGCGACGCCAACACCCTGGCTGCGGACTTCTTCAAGTCGTTTCCGCCATCCGCTGTTCTGGAGCGTAATCTCGTGTGGGATACCGGGATGTTCGAACTGTTCGGCCAAAATTATTTCGGCAAGCTGGAGCTGAATGTGCCTTACCACGGAGACCTCGGCTCGGACGTGAAGATGCCTGGTGAGGGCACGTTCCACAACCGCGATGTCGTGCTCGAGTGGCAGGGCTATTCGCGCCGCAACGGGCAGGACTGCGCCCTGATCGCTTATCAGGCGTTCCTCAATCCCGTGGACATTGCCATGGGCCCCATGAGCATGAAAGCCCGCAGCGATTACTGGGGCCAGATCTGGGTCTCGCTCGCCACAAAGCAAATCGAATACGCCACGCTCAACGAAGAAGTCCTGGGTCAGATGACTCTGCAGGGCCAGACAGCGCCGCAGCCGGTGAGCGTCCTTCGCACCGGGACTTTTGAGCCGGTTGCAGAGCCAGCGGGAACGAAGTGAGGACTTGTCGCCATGATCGCCTTCGTTGGCTCTCGCCGCGGTAGATGGATCTTCTCCATCCTCGTCACCAATCTCGCGGTCGGCCTCGTGCTCTTCATCCTGGTGGTTGCCGGCCAATTGCCTACCGTTCGACATCTTCCTGAGGACGCTGGCCTACACGCTGGTCTTTGCGAATCTCACCAGCATTCTCGGCATGGTCATCATCGGCGCTGTGACCGAGCGCCTCGCGCGCCGCCGGCTTCCGGTGGTCGCGGTCGCCATCGCCGGCATCACGTTCATTGTGCCGCTGGGCTGTCTGGCGGCTCAGGCCATTTTGGTGCTTTTCGGCGTTGTCGCCCGGCAGAACTTCTGGGGACAGTACCTGAGCACGCTCAAGGTGGCCATGCCGCTGGCCCTGGTCTTCGGCCTGGGCGCGCTCGCGTACGCCTCGCTGCACGGACGGCTGGAGGTGGCGCAGCTGCAGCTTCGCGAGAAAGAACTTGCCGAAGAGCGCACGCGCAAGCTGGCCGCCGAAGCGCGACTGCGCTCGCTTGAGTCGTGGATTCACCCGCACTTCCTCTTCAACACGCTCAACTCCATCAGCGCGCTGATCGCGAGCGACCCCGCGCTGGCCGAACAGATCGTCGGCCGTCTGGCCACGCTGCTGCGCGCCTCGCTCGACTCCAGCAATCACTCCCTCATTCCGCTCGCGCAGGAGCTCGTCCTGGTCCAGAGCTACATCCAGATCGAGCGCGTTCGTTTCGGCAAACGGCTCGCCAGCCGTATCGAGATTCCGGCCGATTTGATGGACGTGAGCGTCCCGCCCATGTCGCTGCAGTCGCTGGTTGAAAACGCCATCAAGCACGGGATTGCATCGCAACCGAGCGGCGGCGAGTTCGCGATCACAGCGCGCACGGTGTCTGAGAATGGCGCGGCCAGCGCTGCGGTGCATATTACAGTCCGCGATTCCGGACCGGGCTTCGATCTTGCCTCGATCCCGGCCGGACACGGGCTCGACAAGCTGGTACAGCGCCTCGATGCGCTCTACGGTTCAGCGGCCCACCTGAACGTCAGGCGCGAAGATGGTTTCGCCGTCGTCGAAATGGTCGTGCCCCGTGTGACGGCTGGCCCGGTGCCTCGATGACCCTTCGCGCTTATCTCGTCGACGACGAACCGCTGGCACTGGAGCGCCTGCAGCGGCTTCTCGATCGCACCGGGCGCGTCACCGTGATCGGCGCCACCACGCAGCCTGAAGAAGCCGTCGCCGCTCTCGCTGCCGACCCGCCGGACATCTGCTTCCTCGACATCCAGATGCCGCGCCTCACGGGCTTTGATGTTCTCGCTCGGCTTCCCGCGCAGCCCATCGTCATCTTCACCACGGCATGGGAGCAGTACGCGCTGGAGGCGTTCCGTGTGAATTCGGTCGACTACCTGCTGAAGCCGATCGAGCCCGAGGCGCTCGACCGCGCTCTCAATAAAGTGGAGCGGCTGCGCGCAACGCCAACCGTCGCCGCACCCGACCTGCGATCCCTGCTCCACCAGATCGCTGCGTCGATTCGCGCCCCTCAGGCCGAATATCCTGCATCGCATCGCGTCGCGCCTCGGCGACCGTCTCTGGTTCCTCGATCTCGAGCACGTCACCCACTTCTACGCGCAGGACAAGCTCACCTGGGCGGTCTCTGAGGGCAAGCCTTACTGCATCGACTCCTCCATTTCAGAGCTGGAGCAAAAGCTCGACCCCCGCAAATTCATCCGCATTCACCGCGCCACGCTGGTCAACCTCGACTGGGTCCGCGAAGTCACAACCCTCCCCGGCGGCGCGCTCAATGTCCGCCTTAAAGACGAGAAGGGAACCGACCTCACCGTCGCCCGCGACCGCGCCCACCGCTTCAAGGAGCAGGCTGGCCTGTAGTCCTGGGTCAAAACACGAGGCGCGCTGTCTGCGAAAAAAGCAACCTCGGGGCAGGAACAAAAGCCGAGTGGTGCGGGACAACGAGAGGACCAGAATGCAATTGCGAAAGAACGTATCGTCAGTTCTCATGGCCGCCGTCTTCAGCGCGCAGGCCGCGCCCGCGCCCGATCTTTCTCCCCAAACCTGGAGTGCCGCGGACAGAACCCGCGTGGAGAATCTGCAGATGAGCCCCTTCGCACCGCGAGCCAGAGCGATCGAGGGAAGCAGCGCAATCATCTGCAACACCGGTTCTCCCATTGCCGTGTATGCCGGTATGGAAGCATTGAAAAGAGGCGGCACCGCCGCCGATGCCGCAGCCACTGTCGCTCTCACGCAGATCGCAACGGAACTCGGCTCGTACGTCTCCTACGCGGGTGTTCTCGAGCTCGTCTACTTCGACGCAAAGTCAAACAAGGTTTATTCGCTCGGAGCGGGGTGGAATTCGTACCGCGCCGAGAATGACCCCCGGAGCATTCCCGTCACGTCTCTCGGACTCCCCGGCCTGACGGCGAAGAACGATACGAATGCAGCGGGCCGCAAGACTCTGGTACCCGGCTTTATGGCCGGGATTGAGGCCATGCACCACCGGTTTGGCAAGCTTCCCTTTCCGGATCTCTTCCAGCCGGCCATCTGGTACGCAGAGAATGGAGTAACGGTGACGCCTCTTCTGGCCTCCTATTTCTCCTCGCAGGGCAAGTTCCTGTCGCGCACCCCGGAGGGCCGGCGATTCATGAATCAGGCAGGCAACGAAATGCCGAAGGCCGGGGATCGCTTCGTTCAAACTGATCTGGCCACTACCCTCCGCGATGTCGTCCGCCACGGCTCGAAGTCTATGTATACCGGCTCGTGGGGAAAGCAGTTCGTCTCTGCGGTCGAGAGCAATGGCGGCAAGGTCACCATGGATGACATGGCCGCATACCAGCCCACGTGGGCCGAGCCCATCTCCGCGGATTTCGCGGGAGAGTCCATTTTTGCTCCCGGCAGTTCAAACGAAGGCGGGCTCGAAGTTCTGGAGGCTCTCAATTTCGCCGAGGAGTTGAAGCTGGACCAGCAGCCGCCCTACTGGAAGGACCCCGCGGTCTTCAGCCGGCTCTCGCGAATCCTGCAGTTTGTTGAGACAGGGCCCTATTCCACGCCGGAGGTCGCCACCTTCCAGCGCGAACACAATCTCAGTTTCTCCCCCGCCGAGCGGGCGACGAAGGCTTACGCCAGGGCGATGGCCCCGATGCTCCGCGGTCCGGCGCCTCCCGCAGAGCCGCAGGGCTCTCACCACAGTGCCGGAGTCGTTGTTGTCGATCGCTGGGGAAATGTGGCTGCCCTCGTGCACTCCATCAACACGATGCCCTGGGGAACTACGGGAATGGTTGTCGGAGGAATTCCCCTCTCCGATGCCGCAGGGTTTCAGCAGAATCGCCTCGCCAATGTCAAACCGGGCGCTCGGGTGCCCGACGATATGGCACCCGCCATCGTCTTAAAAGCCGGAAAGCCTGTGCTTGCAGTTGCCACCGTTGGCGTCTCATTGCTTCCTGAGACAGTGCGCATCATCCTCGGAGTCCTGGGAAACCACGCCGATCCAAACGCTCTTCTTGCGGCCCCTCCATTGCTTTACAATTTCGCGCCTCCTGAGCCTGGCGAGTCCTGGTCATGGAAGCGGCAGCTTGTACCGGATGGCGGCTATGATTCCGATTTCCTTCAGCATCTGCAGGCGCTCGACGTCGGCGTGCGGCAGGAAACCAGAGCGCAGGTCCTCGCGATCAGAGGCACCGCCGCGTTCGTAACAATCGACGCGACGGGCAGGATGTTGCGAAGTGCCGAGGACCCCGCTGTCATAGATTTCGCGGACGCCAATTGACTCCGCCTCGCGCCAGAAATCTCGCCCCGGAACTCCAGGTTCCGCCTCTGACCCTGACTCGCAGCCCGCGTCCCGAGGCTCGCGTGGGGATGCAGCAGGTGCGAGGTTACAGGTGACGGGTGACAGGCTACAGGTGAGACGCGGCGGGACCAAAACGTCCGGGTGCGCCCTCAACCCATGCCGGTTCTGTAACCCGTAACCTGCAACCTGTGACCTGCTTCTCGTGTGTTAAACTAACGAGGTTTGGCGATTCTGCACGTCCCGTGAATCTCCGGGAACCTCCGGTTGTTTTCCGCCGGAGTTCAGGCACAGTAATCCGCCACAGCTCAGATTGGTTTGCGCCCGGTCTTTCGGTCGAGCTTTTGCCGCGGGCGCTCGGAGGAATTATGTACGCGGTTATCCGCACTGGTGGAAAGCAGTATCGGGTTGCTCCCGGCGACCTGGTCAACGTGGAGAAGCTCACGCCCGGCGAGGACGGCGCGGTCGAATTTGCCGACGTGCTCGCCTTTTCGGGCGACTCGGGCTCGATCGTGAAGCCGCAGTCGGCGAAGGTTCTGGGCACGGTGGTCAAGCAGGATCGCGACGCCAAGATTCTGGTCTTCCACTTCAAGCGCAAGAAGCAGTACAAGAAGCTGCAGGGGCACCGCCAGGATTACACCCAGGTGCGCATCAGCGAAATTCAGGTCGACGGGCACAGCCACAAGGCCTGATCAGGAACAGGAATGGCACACAAAAAAGGTTTAGGCAGCTCCAGAAACGGCCGCGACTCCAACGCCCAGCGTCTAGGCGTGAAGATTTTTGCCGGCCAGGTGGTCACCGGCGGATCGATCATCGTTCGCCAGCGCGGGACCAAGCTCAAGCCCGGGCTGAATGTCGGCCGCGGATCGGACGACACCCTGTTCGCCATGATTGACGGCCGCGTGAAGTTCATCGACCGTGGGCGCGGAGGCCGCTTCGTGGCTGTGGAGGCAGTGGCCGCCGAATAGCTTCGACGACCCGTCGCAAATCTGGGCCGGACTCAGAACGAGTCTGGCCTTTTCCTTTGCGTATTGCGCCCAAAGCAAAGGCCCCGGGGAAGAACCCGGGGCCGATTTGCAACTGAGGGAGGAGGGAACTGCTATCGGGGCGCAACCACCGGGTTCTTGGCAAGCACCCGGTCGACCACGCCTTCGATGTCCTGCAGGAAAAAGCCTGTTGGCGCTGCGGCCATGGCGGGCTCCGGCATCTGCCCCAGGCCCTTGGCCAGCGCGTTCCAGCGCGAGAGCACCGAGTTCGGCGGCAGAACGATCATGCTGCGTTCGCCAGCCGGCTCCGGCACGAAGAAGTATGCGACCCAAACCACCAATACGACATCGGTGACCACCTGCAGCCAGAGGTTCGCAAACCCATTGAAGCTGCGATAACGGATCGATAGAGCGGTCAGGACCAGATCGGCCATCGCCTGCAGCCCAAACCCGAAGCCGAGGCCGAACAGGCGGCTGCGGAACGAACGGCCCAAGGCATGGATGGACAGTGCCAGGAACGCCATGAGGCATAGTTCGAGGACGCTCACGCAGCGCATCATCTGGATGCAAATGGGCCCAATCGGGCTCACGTCGGTCTTGGCCATCGTTCCCGGCAGGGCGACGGCGCCAACGGCCACAATGATCGAGACCACGCTGATCCAGCGGAACGCCAGTAGCCCCAGCCTGCGCAGGCCGGGCACCGGTTCCATGGCGCGCTTGAAGATTTCCTGAACGACGAAGTAGATCGCAACCGCGGTAGCGATGTAACCGATCCAGTAGCCGTAGAAGTAAGCTGTGTAACGAGAGGTGTGGCAGAAGTAGGTGGAGCGATTCCAGCCGTAGAGGACGATGGAGAGGTAGGCGACGTCGACGAGGCGGACAATGAGGTAGGTTGCCATGGCTGGCAACCGGCGAGAAGCTCCTGATCTAAAGAAAGAGAACGCCGCCAGCAACAGAATGACTGGCTCGAGCCGCGTCAGCAGATCCTGCAGGTGACCCATCGCTTCCCCTCAGGCTTACGAGGATAACGAAGGTACCCAATCAACTCAACGGCAAACGCGCACCAGCGTCTGCCACTTTTGTGGCAGACGCGTTACCGTAGTGACTTCCTGCGGGCTTGCTTACAGGGCGCAGGTCTTGTCCTGAGGGCTGCAAATCGGCACCGGCATCGCCATGACGCAGGTCTTGTCCTGAGGACTGCAAATCGGAACCGGCATCGCCTCAATGCAAGTCTTGTCCTGAGGGCTGCAAATCGGAACCGGCATCGCCGAGGTCCTGATGGTGGACGTGGCGAAAGCTGCGGATGCACCGGCCAAACAGAATCCGAGGATTAAAGCTTTAACGGCATTCATGACTGTTGTACTCCTCAACAAAAGTTGTATCGCGAGTTCTTCAAGAGTGGTAGAGACCTCTTCGTACATAAAGGACTATATCTGCTATGTTGGGTGATTGTATTCCCATGACGGTATTATCTAAGTATTCAACACACCCACTGACCGGCGTCACCTTGCCCTCTGCCACAGCCCCCGCTTTTAAATGACGGGCCTGCTCGCGTCTTCCTGTAAACCATTGCAATACAGTTATTTACGAGGAGGAACGTCATCGCTCTTCGCCTTCGCCGGGCCGCACCCGTCTGCGAACTGCACTGCGCTGCCTCACTGCGGAACGGGGCTCTCCGGCCCGCACTACCGTCACCCGACGATGGCAGGAACGCCTATGCCCCTTTCGCCATCCCCCTGGAAATTGCGATTGCCCACCGCCGCCCTGCACAAACCGGCTAATCCCTGCCTGGGCGGCCCGACTCGCGCTCCGCGACTTTGATCGCAGCTTCGATTGCCTGCCGAGCGCGTTTCTGCCGCGACTCCGGGCTCTGGTAATAGAAGATTCCCAGCAGATGTCCTCGCCGCTGTACCGGCGTCATCGCCTGCCAGCCGCGGCGCGCGTTCGGATGGCGCTGGAACGCCGCTTCCAGAATCGGCGGCGTCACGCGCTCGCCCTCCATGGCCAGCATCATTCGCTCCGCCATCATCTCCGCACGCGCCACACGTGATGCGGCGCTCTTCGGCTGGGCAACCTGTTCGCCGATCCACTTCCTCATGTACTCGCTCAACTGCTCGAACCACTTCCGCAGCCCGCGATCCTGGCGCAGCAACTTTTCCAGTTCCGGCGGAGTCGTGACGGGACGCTCGTCAAGATCCGGCTCCAGCGTCACCTCCGCCACATGCCCCTGCCGGACCCCAGCTTCTTTCTGCATCTTTTTATTCACCAGCAGAAAATAGCCGCCACCGCGCTCCCTGAAGAGCGATGTTCGAAAAGCGAAGCCGTTGATGGTCCCGCGCACGCGCAGTCCCTTCCGCTTCCGCCACGCTTTTGCAGGATCAAATGGAACCGTGATGACGGTCCACTTCAGGCTCGTGCCATCCGGCCGCAGTGTTCCTTTGAATTTCTTTGCGCTCACGCCAACAAGCTTAACGTCTGGCTACCAGCTACTGGCCACGAGCCACGAGCTACCAGCTACCAGCTTACTCATGGCATCGCCGGCTGCATGGGAAGCTGGTTCTGCTGTTGCAGGTTGTGCACGTGCACAAATCCCCAGATGGCCAGCCCGGTCACGGCTGCAAACCCGACGCCGGTCGCGATCCAGAAACCTCGTGTCGGCCCGGTACGCAAATCGGTGACATCCGAATACAGGATTATTACCGGCTCTGGGTCATTGAATAACTGCAGTGTGAATGAGTCAGAGTTAATTCCCAGAATGCGGCCGGCGAGGATTACTCCGGTATTCTCTTCCACCCCGACGATGTTACCGATACCGCGCTTTGCGATGCGCGCGTGGACGGTGACTGCATCCAGCGGCTTCGTCTTCGCAATGGCATTTGCCGGAATCAGAAGCAGGAGGATCAGCAGGGAGGCTGTCGCCGAGGAAACTCGACCCCTGAACGTCAAAACAGACAAGGCAGAACGCAAAGAGCCCATCTTCGTACCTCAGCCCGAACCGATCATTTCAGCGCCGGTTCATGTGCTGCCAGAGGAGACGCAGTAATCCACAAATAGTTTCGCATTTCCACTGCCATCGCGGCCGCACGCTCTGCTTCGTCGATGTATTCTGTGTCGAGTTCCTGGAATTCGTAGATAGAAAACGGAACGCGTTGTGTGATTTGCCTGGTTCAACTTACTTTCGCTTTCCAAATAAAACTCACGAATAACAATCGCCGTACGCATCATCTTTGCTTCATTTGGAACACCGATGGGCTCCTGCGCCAACCTGTATCAACTTGACCCTCTTCGCGACCCGCGCTGGAGAGAGCTTGTCCAAAGTCACCCTCATGCGTCGGTTTTTCATAGCCCTGAGTGGCTCACCGCGCTCGAGCAGGCCTACGGGTACCGCACCGTTGCTCTCACTTCTTCGCCGCCAGGCGCTCCCTTAGCGGATGGCCTGCCGTTTTGCGACGTCAATTCGTGGCTGACCGGCCGCCGGCTTGTCTCCCTGCCTTTTTCCGATCACTGCGAACCGCTGCTCGTCACCAGCGGCTCCTCCGATCTCAGTCACGCCTGGGCGAGCTTCTTCAAACACAGAAGCAGATACGTCAAGATTCGCCCCATCGACTTTCAGCCTTCGATAATGAACGCCGCGCGTGCGGCGAATCACTACGTGCTGCATCGGCTCGATCTGCGCCCGGACCTTAAGATCCTGCATGCCCGCTTCCACAAGAGTTGTGTGCACCGGGCGGTTCGACACGCCGAAAAAGAAGGACTGGACTACGTCGAAGGAACGTCGCCAGAATTGCTCGAGCAGTTCTACCATCTGCTCGCACTCACGCGCCGTGAGTTTGGCGCGCCACCGCAGCCGGTTCGCTGGTTCCGCGCGCTGATCGCGGCTTTCGGCTCGAGCCTCAAAATCCGCGTGGCAGCGAAAGGCGGACGCGCGGTGGCGGCGATCCTCACCGTCGCCAGCGGAAAGACCGTCGTCTACAAATACGGAGGCAGCGACCCCGAACACCGCCACCTGGGCGGTACCACGCTTCTGTTCTGGCGGACTATCCATGAAGCCAAAGCCCAGGGATTCGAGGTGTTCGATATGGGCCGCTCCGATACCGGCAACTCCGGGCTCATCGCGTTCAAGGATCACTGGGGCGCGACTGCTACACCTCTGCATTATTGGCGGGTTCCGGGTCGGCGCGTGCCGGAACTCGGATCATGGTCAACCGGACTGGCCGAGCGCGCCGCGACGGTTTTCCCCCTGGGCCTCCTGCAGGTCATCGGAACCGTCCTGTACAAACACGTGGGCTGAAACATCGATGCCCCGCGAATATTTTGCGGGCCACTCCTGTCTCCTGTGTCCTGCTTCCAGCTTCCGGCTTCCGGCTTCACTTCTTCAGCGGCTTGCGCGCGAAGTGGTACAGCGAGTATGCCAGCAGGACAAACATCAGCACGGCGACCCAGTCGTGGTTCAGGAATCCGACGTGCAACTGCAGGATGTTTTCGCCAAACGGTTCCACCAGCTTCAAACCAACGCCCAGCAGGCCTACGATGCCGCCGGCCGCGATCAGGCCGCTCGCGTAGAGCGACCCCGGGCTGATCTCGCTCTCGCCGGATTCCTCGCCCGCCTTCGCCGCCGCGCGATCCACCATCCACCGCACCACGCCTCCCGCGAAGATGGCCAGCGTGGTCGCAATCGATAAGATACGACCCCACCGCGAAGGTCAGCGACCGCACCCCCATCAGCTCAATCGCGATCACAAGGAAGACGCCCAGCAGCACCAGCCCCCAGGGCAGCTTCTGCTGCAGGATCCCGTTGATCACCGTCGCCATCAGCTGCGCCTGCGGAGCCGCCGCGCGCTCGCTCCCGATCCCCTGCACCCACTGCACGTCGATCGTCTTCGTCGCCGGGTTGTAGAGGTACTTCCCGTTGGCCAGCTCACGCGATCCCAGCGCGTTGAGCAGGATGTACTGGCTGCCCGGCAACGTCTCCGGCGTCTGGCTTCCCGGAGTCTTGCCGGGCAGCATCACGTGAATCTCTTTGCGCGTGAACTGCCCCTGCACCTGTACCCCGTCGTGCGCCGCGCTCACGTCCCATGGCTGCGACATTAAATGAAATTCCTCGAAGCCACGGTTCATCGCGTTCAGCGTCAGCCCGATCGCGAACGTCGATACGCACACGCCAATCATCAGCGCCACCTGCTGCTTCCACGGTGTCGACCCGACAATGTAGCCCGTCTTCAAATCCTGCGAAGTATCGCCGGCATTCGCCGAGGCGATGCACACCACGCCGCCCACCGTGATCGCCAGCGCTCCAAACGCCGGCGCCGTCCATCCCTTCACCAGAAACACTGCGGCCGTTGCCATTAAAGTCGCAATCGTCATCCCGCTGATCGGATTGGCCGAGCTCCCGATCAGCCCCACAATCCGCGACGACACGGTTACAAACAGGAACCCGAAAACCACCACCAGCAGCGACGCCGCCAGGTTCGCCAGCATCCCAGTCTGTGCGCCCGGCACCGGCTTCAGCGTCAGAAAGATCCACATCAGGACTACGAGCACCACGCTCCCGCCGATCACAACGGACATGGGCAGGTCTCGATCCGTTCTCTCTTCGCTGGCCAGCGTCTCCTTGCTCTTCCGCAAATTTCCCAGCCCCGCCTTCAGCGCGCCCACAATCGTCGGCATGGTCCGCAGCAGTGTGATCAGTCCCGAGGCCGCAACCGCGCCTGCTCCCATCGGCCGCACATACGACCGCCACAGCTCATCGGGCGACATCTGCGCCACCGGCTTCACCGCGGGATACAGCGGCCCGGCCAGGTGCGATCCGAAAAAGTAAATCGCCGGCATCAGCACCAGCCACGAGAACACGCCGCCGGCAAACATCGTGCCCGCCACGCGCGCTCCGATGATGTAACCCACGCCCATGTACTCCGGCACCGCATCGGCGCGGATCGACGCGCCCTTCAGGATGTGCTGCTTGCCCAGGTCCGGCTGATAATCCGGCTGATCGGGCCACACGCCGAAGATGCTGCTGTTCTGGAACAGCGTGTAGACCGCGCCCAAACCCAGGCCCAGGAACACGCGGCTCGCAAACGATCCGCCGCGCTCCCCAGCCAGCAGCACATCGGCGCAGGCGGTGCCTTCGGGATAGGTCAGGGTGCCGTGCTCCTCGACAATCAGCTGCCGCCTGAGCGGGATCATGAACAGCACGCCCAGCCAACCGCCCAGCATCGCCAGCACAAAAATCCTGAAGTACTCGAGGTCGAATCCCAGAAAAATGAGCGCCGGCAGCGTGAAAATCACACCCGCAGCGATCGACTGCCCCGCGTTGCCGGTTGTCTGAACGATGTTGTTCTCGAGAATCGACGCGCGCCCCAGCGCCCGCAGCACGCTGATTGAAAGCACCGCGATGGGGATCGACGCCGCCACCGTGAGGCCGGCCTCGAGGCCGACGTACACCGTGACCGCGCCAAACAGCAGCCCGAAAATGCACCCCAGCGCAACGGCGCGCACCGTCAGTTCGGGCCGCGTTTCTCCCGGAGGAACAAACGGCTGAAAACCCTGTGTGCTTTGCGTTGTCGCCAAGAGATCCCTCCGACGGTATTCGGGGAAGCATGAAGTGTACCAGCCAGCTTGCACATTTGGATTCTGCGTCGAAGATTTCGGCAGACTCTCCGAACGTCGCCTTCGAAGACACCAAAGACGTTCTGGTTTTGTAACAGGGCACGACTTCAGTCGTGCCGAAAAGCCACCAAAACATCGGGGCTTTAGCCCCTGCGCTTTTCCCGCCGCTGCGATAATGAAACAGGCAGGAATCAGGCGATGACCAGCAGCTATCTCGTCCTTTACGAGCGCGCCGACGACGGAACCATCAGCGCCTATGCGCCCGAGTTACAGCCTGGCTTGGTGGTCTCCACCGGCCGCGATTACGAAGAAGCTCGGCGCATGATCGCCGAAGCGATTGCTCTTTATCTAGAGGAAATGCGCAACTCCGGCCAGGCGATCTCTCCGTCCCCGGTTCGCTACGAAGTCGTCGAGGTCGCAGGCTAGTCGCTTCCGGCTTCCTGCCTCTGACTTCTGCACCCTGCACCCTGCTCCCTGCTCCCTGCTCCCTGTACCCTGTCTTATGACCCTCCGTAAGCTTCTCGCCTACGCGGCCATCTACTTCCTCTGGAGCGGCTCCTACCTCGCCATCCGCATCCTGGTTGCCGGCGACCACCCTGTTCCGCCGTTTTTCGCTGCGGCCGTCCGCTTCACCCTCGCCGGAGCCATTCTCCTTCTCTGGAGCTGCCTAACCGGTCCTGTCCAGATCACTCGCCCCGCGCTCCTCTCCGCTGCCGCGCTCGGCATGGTCATGTTCACCTTCGATTACGCTGGCCTGTTCTGGGCTGAAACTCGCGTCGCCTCCGGCCTCGCAGCCGTCGTGCTGGCGCTGATCCCGGTCTGGGTTTGTGCGGGGGAAATCTTCGTTCTCCGCACCCTGCGCGCCACCGCGCTCTCGCTCAGCGGTATCGCGCTCGGCTTCCTCGGGGTTGTTGTCTTGTCGCTTCATTCGCGCGGTGCAGTCCACACTTCGACGCTCGCCATGATTGTTATGATCGGCGCCACGATCTCCTGGTCCTTTGGAACCCTCTGGTCGCGGCGGCTTCCTCTGCCGCGCCCCCACCAGGCCAACGCCGGCCTGCAGATGCTCTTCGGCGGCGTTTACCTCTTCATCCTGTCCATCACAGCTGGAGAACTCCATCGTTTGCCCCCCGCAGGGGTCCTGTTCAGCGCGCGCATGGTGGTCAGCATGGCCTATCTCATCGTCGCGGCGTCCATCGTTTCCTACACCGCCTACGTCTGGCTCATCGCCAACGATTCGCCCACGCGCGTCTCCAGCTACGCCTACGTCAATCCGGTTTTTGCTTTGATTTTGGGAGCCACGCTGGCCGGCGAGCGCCTCACCCCGCTCCAGATCGCCGGGGCCGCGTTGATTCTGGTTGGCGTCGTTGCGACCCTGATGGGCAAAGCAATTCCCGCGCCCAGGAGCGCACCTTCTTTAGCAGAACGCCAGGGAGCTACCCACTAGTCGGAGCCGCGGTGCCGATCTCTATACGCTGAACGCTATACGCTCGACGCTTTCTTGTCGGCTAAACTCTAATCCCTAAACTCTAATCCCTGATCCCTGCCCCTACGCGTATATTCCCCTCTGCTTGATCGTGAACGCCACCCGGTCAATCGCCAGCATGTACGCCGCGATCCGGTTGTTCACCGCGTGCGCCTCGGCATAGCGCGTCACGTCGTCGAAGCTCTCCGCCAGAATGCTCTCCAGGCGCTCGTTCACTTCCGACTCTTTCCAGAAGTAGCCCTGCCGGTCCTGCACCCACTCAAAGTACGACGCCGTCACTCCGCCCGCATTGGCGAGAATGTCGGGGATGATGAACACCTTCTTGTCCGCGAGAATCTCGTCGGCCACGGCGGTCGTGGGCCCGTTCGCGCCCTCGCACACAATGCGCGCCGCAATCTTCTCCGCATTGCGGCTGGTGATCACATTCTCGGTCGCCGCCGGAATCAGAATCTCGCAATCCATCGTCAGCAGCTCCGCCGTAGGCATACCTTCCGCGCCCCGGAAGCCCAGCACCGTGCCGTTCCGCAGCTTGTGCTCCTCCAGCGAGCAAATATCGATCCCGTTGGGATTAAACAGCCCGCCGTCGTACTCGCCGATGCCGATGATTTTGTATCCCCGGCGCTCCATCAGGCGCGCCGCGTTCGACCCCACATTGCCGAATCCCTGAATGACCACGCGGCAACCATCGCGCGCGATGCCCAGATACTTGAGCGCTTCTTCACAGATCACCATGATTCCGCGCCCGGTGGCCTCGCGCCGTCCGCGCGATCCGCCAATATTCAGCGGCTTGCCGGTCACCACCGCCGTCACCGTCTGCCGCATGTGCATCGAGTAGGTGTCCATGATCCACGCCATGGTCTGCTCGTTGGTGTTCACATCCGGCGCGGGCACATCTTTTTCCGGCCCCAGAAACTCGATGATCTCCGCCGTGTAGCGCCGCGTCATCCGCTCCAGCTCGCCCTGTGACATCTTCTTCGGGTCGCAGATCACGCCGCCCTTCGCCCCGCCAAACGGAATATTCACCACCGCGCATTTCCACGTCATCCAGCTCGCCAGCGCCCGCACCTCGTCCAGCGTGACGTCCGTCGCATAGCGGATCCCGCCCTTCCCCGGACCCCGTGCCTGGGAGTGTTGCACCCGATACCCGGTGAACACTTCGATCCGCCCGTCATCCATCGCCACCGGAAAATGCACAATGATTTCCCGCGACGGATACCGCAGCACACGCCACAATCCTTCATCCAGATTCAGTTTTCGCGCCGCAAAATCGAACCGTGCCGCCTGGGCTTCCCAGGGGTTAATCTCCTGCTCCAGTGTTACCGTTGCCATCCAGAACTCTCCGCTACCTCATCTACTTCTTCTCGATGACCCTGGCATAAAAACGGTTCGCTCAATCTGCAACCTGTTCCAGGGCCAAACGGTCCGAGTATAGGCCCCCGCACCAGCCCGCCGCAACCCTCGCGCACGTCTCCAACGTAACCCTTCCGAGGCATGAGGCCACCCAGCCAGGCGGCCTGAGTGCCCCGGGTTTCGCCTCTGAGACCGGGCTTCATCGCAGCCTTGGCTGCCTCACTCTCAGCTGCGTTGCAAACCAAGGAGCATGACGAGCCCCGGGATATCAAGTTGTACCGGTTCCGAATGAAATGCGCCTCGCGCATCGTCGGCCGGATGTCAGATCTCCGACCAGTCGCTCTCCCACTCACCTACCATCTCTTCCCGCCAGCCCGGGTCGTCTAAACCCGGACTCTTCGGGCTGACAATCTCCAGCGGCGTCAGAGCTTCCAGGCCCCGGCGCTGCGGTTGCTTCGCCGATTTTTGGTTCCGGTCGTCCACACCCAGCACCCTCGACTCCGTTTTACGCCTTCTTCACTGGTGCCTGGATGCCACTAACCGCTTCTTAGCTGACCGTTTTATCGCTGACCGTTTCACCGCCGACCGCTTGAGCGCTTCACTGGTACCCAGGAATCACTGAATTGGCTCCGGGCGGCCCGCGCTGCTCGCGATTCTCCATCGCCACACCAGGTATGGGACCACCATCGCGGTGAACAGCACCAGTGCCCGCACCAGGGCCGGCGCGATTCCGAATTTCTCGATCCCCGCCAGAAAACTGATGCCCACGTGTCCGGGCAACGTCAGGTGCGGCCGGTTCACCTCTACCATCCCCGTCGCCCCGAGCAACGCCAGCCACGCCAGTCCGAAGGCCGGCCACCCAACGTGCAGCCTCTGTCGCGCCGTCAGCGCCACCACCCACCACCCCAGCAGTACCGGCGCCCACTCGTACAACATCCTTCCGGCGCCAAAGTAGCCAATCGCCAGTCCCCTTACCGGCACGAACGGTGTCGGCTCTGCTGCCAAAAACCAGCGCCACCCCGACCACAGGATCACCAGCGCCGCGCTCCACGCGCAGGCCAGCATCAATATTGGCGCCGCACCCAGCACCAGCCACGGACTCCGCGCCGTCCACGACCGCAGCTCCGGCCGTTCCGTCATCGTCCGCGCCAGGTCCTCCACTTTCCCCAGCCGCGCCAGCGCCGCCGCCTTCGCGTCTGCCGGTTTCCGTCCCGCACGTTCCTCTTCGCCGATCAGATCCGCCAGGTGCTCGTTCAGCTCGGTCAAATAACGGCGGACATGCCTCGGCGCAACGCCAGCCCGCAGGAGCTGCTCCCGCAGCTCACGAAACTGCCTCTGCATAATGGCCTCCCTCCAGTGTCGTTTTGATCGCTGCCGCCAGCGTCGTCCAGGTCGAGGCCAGTTTCGCGAGCCGTCGCGATCCCGCGCGCGTGACGGCGTAGTAGATTCGGCTGCGCCCGGTCACCATTCTGCGGCGCGACTTCAGCGCCCCCGCCTTCTCCAGTGCGTGCAGCACGGGATACACGACGCCTTCCCCAACCTCGATCACTGCGTCCGTCCGGCTGCGGATTGCCTGCACAATCTCGTAGCCGTACA
Organism: uncultured Acidobacteriaceae bacterium; assembly: GCA_963788905.1. Classification (GTDB taxonomy): domain Bacteria; phylum Acidobacteriota; class Terriglobia; order Terriglobales; family Acidobacteriaceae; genus Palsa-343. Next base: position 753,432 of record CAWBIO010000002.1, on the reverse strand, counting down.
TCTCCTGTTCCGCGAGCAGCCGCAGGATCAGCAGCTCCGGCACGCCGTTCATGAAATTGGGATTCGTTTCTCGTTCCGCCATCAGAAGGCCATTATACCTCGCAGTTCAAGGTATGGCAAGCCCGCCTCTCCGGAGGCTCTGGCACTCCCCCTCAGGCCGCCTTCTTCACCGGCACCTGAATCTCCGTCACGTACGACTCGTCATCCTGCCGCACCGGCTGGCTTACGTGCAGATACAGCTCCCGCGCCGGCCCCGCCATCTGGTAGCCGTTTTCGGCCACCCACTTCAGCAGCGCGTCGTAGGCCTCGTTCAGCCGCCGATACGCCCCGTTGTGCACGGTGCAGGCCGCTGTCGCTTCTTCGAGCTCCCGCACCGTTACTCCGCCCCGTGCCGGCACGTCATTCCTCAGCAGAAATCCGGCCTCCGCATCCACGTCTTTGTCTTTGTATTCGGGGTCGTGCCACAGCGCCACCGCAACCGTTGCGTTCGCCATCCCCGGCCCCAGCCCCGCCGCCACCTTCCCATAGAGCGGCCCCACCTGGTTGTACGCAGGAATCGTCTCCCGCACCGAGGCGATCTTCTGTTTCGGCAACGTCTTCAGCACCACGTCGTAGGTCATATCGTTCTCCATTTCGATCAGCCGGATCCGGCTGCTGATTCTGCTGAGACGATCGCCTTCCTGCTCGACGCGCCGCTGCTGCTCCGCCTGCTGCAGCGTGAGCATGCCGCGCATTTGTTCCGTGGTCACGTCTTCGCGCAGCAACCGCGCAATTTCCTCAAGCGAGAACCCAAAGTCCTTCAGCGCCAGAATCCGGTGCAGCCGCGCAATCTGCCGCGCCGCGTAATAACGGTACCCACTTTCCGGATCCACCCACTCCGGCGCCAGCAGCCCCGCCTCGTCGTAATAACGCAGCGTCTTAATGGATACCTGGGCCAACGCCGAGAAGTCGCCGATCTTCAGCATGAGAACGTTGTCCACCCTCCCCTGACGGGAGAGTCAAGCAGATTCTGATTTTTCCCGACCTGCGTTCGCAGGCGCCGCAGCAACCAGCTTTCTATGCGACTACTCCACCAGAGTGCCCTCAGGAAAGAGTCTTGGATCGAACTCAAATGGATCTACACGTTCCAGCGACACGTGATCCCAGAATCCGGGCGGTTCCGGGTAGAGAACGACATTCCACGCCGGCACAATCACAGAAGGAACCGCCATCGCGAACCAGACGAACCCCGTCAGCGCCTTCCGAGCAATCGCAAGCGTCCGGCAAATGCGGAAGTGACTCCGGGCTGCGATGCCGAAAGAGCTTTCCTCATTGACCTCGAATTCGCCGGCGACCCTGATCGTCATCAGCGCCAGGTTTGAGGGAATCAGATCTTTTGGAGTGTGCACCAGCCGCTCCAGGATCGGGACGCCAACTTCGGTTGACGTGTAGATCGCTTCCTGCCCGTGCTGATTCCAGCGCCCCGGGTATTGAGCGGCACCCACACCCGACAAGTTGGCGTACCGCGCCCGTGCCAGCCTATATAACGTTAGCGGCTGCCTGCGGAAGAAAATCTCCGGATCAAACGCCTGATCTTCGCGCGTCAAAAATCAATTCCGTGCTCGATACGGGTGAAAACAGGCTCAAGCGACATGGGATCGTACGCGCGGCCCTGTGCGTACTGGAGCGGCGCAACCCCATCGAAGTCGGGATTCGGAAGCGACAGCCAGCGCGACGCCTTGAGTTCGTCTCCAAACACATCGATCGCCCGGGACACCAGCCTCTGATAATTCGCCAACTCCTCCAGCGAACTGATCGCGGGAAGCTCTGCGCCGCCCTCGATAGCTCTCGCCGGTTCAAACCTTGGCAATCCTGCCATGCCTTTCATTATCACCCTCGGCCGCTTCCAATCCAACCCAGAAATCAACAGGCATGACCCGCGATAATGGTTTCAGCCCCGCCATGATCAAACGCTCCGCCGGCATCCTGCTCTTCCGCCACAAACCGGCTGCTCCTGCCAACGTCCCCAAATCCCCAGCTCCCGGCATCGAGGTCTTCCTCATCCATCCCGGCGGTCCCTTCTGGGCCAAAAAAGATTCGTGGTCGATCCCCAAAGGCGAGTACGGCAGCGACCACGGCGCCGACGAAACCGCCCTCGCCGCCGCCCGCCGCGAATTTCAGGAAGAGACCGGCTCACCCCTTGCCCTCGACCTTCCCAACGACCGCTTCATTCCCCTCGGCGTCATCCACCAGCCCGCCGGCAAAGAAGTCACCGCCTGGGCCGTCGAAGGCGACTTCGACCCCGCAACCCTGGTCTCGAACACCTGCATGGTCGAGTGGCCGCCGCGTACAGGGCGCCAGATCGAAATCCCCGAAACCGACCGCGGCGCCTGGTTCGATCTCGCCACCGCCCGCGAAAAGATCTTCCGCGGCCAGGAATCTTTCCTCGATCGCCTGGAAGCCCACCTGCTCGCCGGCGTCGCGCCTCTGCGCCGATAATCGCCTTCGTCCCCTGGCTCTTGCAATTTGCGGCCACTGTGCAACCGCACAAAAATTGCCCGCCGACGCACCCTCAACCTACTGCGCACCTGTCCGCCAAGCCGTATTCGGCAAATGTGGAAAATTTGTCAAGAGGCGCGCTCAAAATCCGAAGTAATGAGCATTGATTAAGCGTCACTTACACGCCAACGGACCCTATGAAAGTTGGCCCGATTCCCACTCAGATTTGGTATTCTGAACTTATAGGGTAGAAAAAAAAAGCCTCGCCGCGCGGCGGGGCTTTCTCTTTTGGTGGCTCCATGCAGGCCTTCCTTTGGCTTGCGCGCAGATCGCTTCCCTTGAATGCTGAACGCCAAAGGGCGCTATGTCGAACATCAAGAACGTCACTAGTTACTTTGTTTTCAGATACTTACAGGCAAGCACTTAAGAATCAGATACTTGCTGCATCGGAGGGGCTGGCAGCCAGGAGGGACATGAAGTATGGCACCAAAACCCCTATCGCAAGTCCAGTTTTTTCATCGACTTGCCACACACCTGGAGGAGTCTTCAGCAAGCCCTTTCGATCCAGTAGTTTGCCACCCCCTTGTGGGGGAGGGGGGTGGGGGGGTGCAGCCGTCGACCTGCAATCTGCAACCTGTCACCTGTTACCTGTCTTTGGCATGCCAACAACGTACCGGATCGGCACCGGCCCGCCCGACTGGTCGCCGATGTGCCAGGCGTAGTCGTCGGACTCAAGGCCCTGGGTCAGCTCGCCGAGGTCCTCGAGCGAGTAGCTGCGCAGGCACGAAAGCACGCCGTCGATCCAAAGCACCGCCGGAACCACGGGCAGAACGCAGCTCCAGAAGATCCTGTCCCATCGGAAAGGTCGGGCGGTGAGCGCAGCGCGAACTCCGAGGAAAGGCACCGCGGTGACGGCCAGGACGGTCCAGGCATTTGGGCGCGCGCCTTCAAAAACCCCGATGCCCTCGCGCCGGGCAAACGCATCGGCCAGAATCGCCCGAGCTGCATCGGGATCGAAGTGATGAAAGGAGGAAAAGATGGTGCGAAACCCGCTCAGCTCCGCCGGAAGATGCCGAGCATCGACGGGATCGGGCCAGATCCTGATTCTCGAGCCCGCGACGACGCCGGTCTTCCGCCGAAGAAGCTCGTTGGGATAGATGTCCGTCAGCAAAACTTCGAGGTCGCGCCCGGCCGAGACCTCGTCGTAAAGCCCGGCCCAGGGACCACCGCCGCCCGAGCATAGATCGACGACGCGCTCGGTTCTCGAATCGGCGACGGCTTCCCTTAACCGCTCCGCGATCGGATGGTACGTCCGGTTCTGATTCCAGATCGTCTCCAGCGCCTCGGTCACCAGGTCGCGGAGGAAGCGCGGAAACCAGGGTTGGTCGTGGATTTCGAACCAGCGCTGCCGGCGCATGCCAGGCCTTTCAGGAGCGATTTCGCCTCGCCTACTTCGCCTCGATGGCGAACGAATCCCGCGCCTGCCACGCGGGCGGCGAGGCGATGGGCAAGGCGAGCCGATACATCGTCGCATCGAGTCGCTTGCCGTCGAGGTGAAACAAAATGTAATGGAAGTTGGGGAAATCTGTCGCCTGATACTTATCGAGCGGCGTGCGATCCACCTCGTAGGGATGCGCTCCGCCGCCGCCCGAAACCAGATACGTGACGCCATCAACCTCGGCGCGCTCGTAGTTGTGAATGTGGCCGGAGGCCACAATGAATCGAGCGTGCGCTTTGGGCGCCACCTGCGAAAGATAGTCGCGCAGCGATATCTCATTCGGCCGCGGGTTGTGGTCGACGTGTTGGCGAGTCTGAATATCGGCCACGGGCGGATGATGCATCGCCAGGATCACGAACTCCACCTTCGGCCCGAGGTGCTGGATCTGGTCTTCGAGCCACACGCGCTGCGGGGTTTCCGGCGTCAGATCGGCGTCGCTGTCGAGGCACAGCAGGTAAATGCGGCTGCCCAGCGCCACCGAGTACCAGCGCCGGTTGGTCAGCTCAGGAAATGCGTTCCACCAGTCCCGGAGCGGGTCGTCGCTGCCCTTGCCGGCAAACTCGTGGTTGCCGAGCGCCGGGTAAACGCGCAGATGCTCGGCGCGCCAGGCCGCGGTTTCGAGCCGGAACTCGTCGTAGTCGGCCGCGAAGGTGCCGCGCCACGGAACATCGCCGGTCAGGATCAGCGCGTCCGGATGAACATCGGCCATCCTCGCCACCAGCGCCCGCCGCGCATCGGGGTCAGCCGCGGTCGTGTTGGCCGGATCGGTGAAGCGCATGTCGCCATAGACGACCAACGAGAGGTTTTTGGGAAGGTCGGAATCTTTAACCGCGAAGTTCGCCCCAGGCTGGCTCAGGAGCCCGGGATTGGAGGCGGTTTGCGCCCGCAGGGCAAAGGAAGCTGCAAGAAGGAGGGAAGCCAGGAGCGCAGAAGAGGCCAGGCGGGCAGGAAAGCGCATGAGCCCAAGTGTATTGAAAAACCAGTTACGGGACGATCAACCGGCAACGATACCCCAACCGGCATTGTCCGGCCACTTTTTCGGCTTCCGGGGTCGCCGAGCGCGAGCCATTTCTATGAGCGAAAAAAGGGTATCCTCCGTCTTTAGGGCAGACGTGAGAATTCTCCTCCAGCCGGGCTCGTACCGGTGAAGGGGTATCAGGATGAGTTGTTTTGAAGGCCAGCTTGCTTCCTGGGCGCCTGCTTTCGATCGAACCGTGGACAGCACCCGTACGATTGCCCAGCTGGTCGCCGATTACTCGACGGCTCTCTATCGCGTAGCTTTTTCGGTCACGCGCAACGCCGCCGAAGCCGAGGACGCTGTGCAGGAGACCTTTCTGCGCGTGCTGCGGCACGAATCGCGGCTGGGCGAGATTCGCGATTACCGCGTGTGGCTGGTGCGGATCGTCTGGAACATCGTGCTGGACCGCAAACGGCGCGCGAAAACGAGGCCCGAGAACGAAGACATCGCCGATCACGCGCGGTCTTTGCCTTCGGGCGACCGCAGCGCGGACTCGACCGTGATTTCTTCGCAGGAACACGCGCGCATCCTGACGCTGATTGATCGCCTGCCCGAGCGCGAACGGGAAGCACTGCTGCTTTCGGCTGTCGAAGAGCTGACGACGGCAGAGATTGCCGCCGCGCTCGGCACCACCGAATCTTCCATCCGCTCGCGCATCTTTCGCGCCCGCAGAGAGCTGGCTGTCCTGCTCCAGAAAGAAGGGATTCCGCGATGAAAAGCGCTCATGAACCCGAGAATAACCCCCGCGCGACCGCAGCCATCGACGCGGCGCTCGGCAGCATCGGCTCTGCAACGCCCGAAGCTGGCCTCGAAGGCCGGATTCTGAACCGCCTGGCAGCCGAGCGCATGAAGATCGACGCCGAGCCCAAGCGCAGGCCGCTGTTCGGCGGCCGAGGAAGCCGGACCGCGCAGGCACTGGGCTTTGTGACCGCCTGCCTGATGGGATTCGTCATCGTAGCCGGCTCGGTGAGCCACTCGCGGAGGATCAAACCGGCTTCAGTCGTCGCGCCGCCTGCTCTGGTTCTGCCCGGTCAGGGCATCGGAGCCGCTTCTGCCGTTCATCCGGCATCGCCGGCATCGGCGCCGGTTCCAGCCAGCCAGGCCGCACGCGGCCGCTCGTCGCGCCGCAGTCCGGGCCGCGCCCGCATCGCGCCGCAGACCCGCAAAGCGCCGGGAGTTGCGGTTCCGGCGCCTGCGAATAAGCCGGATTCCAGTTCGCCGAACTGATTCGGAAAACGGATCGTCTCGCTATACTCAGTTAGTGCGAACGGTACTCACCGCCACTCGTCTCTTAACTCCCGATCAGGCGATCGACAGGCCAATCGTGGTCATCGACGACGGCGTCATCGCCGAAGTCGTCTCGCAGGATCAGACCGAGTTGCCCGAAGGACGGCACGTTGACCTGCCGGAGATGACGCTGATCCCGGCGCTGTTTGATGTTCACATTCATGGCTCGGGCGGCCACGATGTGATGGAGGCGACCGAATCGGCGCTCAATCACATTGGGGCGTTTCTGGCGCGTCACGGCGTCGGCGCGTATTGCGCGACAACGGTGACAGCGCCGCTGGATTCGCTGCTGCAGGCGCTGAGCGGTTTGGCTAAGCTGATCAACGCACCGCTGGATGGCGCGCGGCCAGTTGGAATTCATCTGGAAGGCCCGTTCCTCTCGCCGCATAAGCGCGGCGCGCATGTTGAGAGCCAGTTGCTGACGCCATCGATCGCGCTGTTCGATCGCATGTGGCAGGCTTCGGAAGGCAATATCCGCGTGATGACGATTGCGCCGGAGTTGCCAAACGCGGAGGAAACGATCGCCCACGCGACCAGGATGGGGGTTCGCGTGAGCCTGGGGCACAGCAACGCCAACAGCGCTAACGCGCGCAATGGCGTGCTTGCCGGCGCCGTGAGCGCAACGCACACCTTCAACGCGATGCGGCGCTTCGACCATCGCGAACCGGGCCTGCTGGGTGAGGTGCTCACCAACGACCGCCTGTTTGCGGAGATCATTTGCGATGGGCTGCACGTGGAGCCGACCGCGGTTCGGCTGTTCTGGAAAGCGAAGGGCCGGGAACGGGCGATTCTGGTGACGGATGCGATGTCGGGAACCGGCATGCCCGATGGCGCTTACCGGCTGGGCGAGATGGAAGTGTGGGTGAAGAACGGGCGCTGCGTGATTGGCGAGGACACGCTGGCCGGGAGCACGCTGACGCTTGATCGCGCGATGAGGAACTTTGCCGACTTCACCGGTGCGGCCCTCGCGGAGACGATAGCTCTGGCGACGGTGAATCCGGCGCGCATGGCCGGGTTCGACGGTGAGATTGGCGCGATCGCAGCGGGGCGCAGCGCCGACATCGCGGTGCTTTCGGCAAAGAATGAGGTGATTGGCACTATCCTGCGCGGCATCCCACAGATCGCGCCGGCAGAAGCCGGCTATCAGGGCTGACAGGCGGCGAAAGACCGCATTACTGGCTCGCTTGTGGGGTGAGCATGCCCGAGAGCACGCCGAGACTGCCATCCACCGGCGGCGCATCGAGGCCTAGAATTTTCGCCAGTAACGGATATACATTCACGTTCTCGAATGATTTGAGCTTCACGCCGGAGCGAATGTCGGGCCCTTCGGCGTAGAAGACGGCCTTCATCTCCGGCATCATGTATGGGTCGAAGCCGTGATTGCCCGTCGTGGGCGCGTGGTCTTCGCGGCCTGGCGGAGGAGCCTGGGCGCGGATAGCGTAAGGGCCGCGAGCCACGATAATCGGATCGCCCTCGCGTGGGTTGCTGTTGTAGTGAAGCTCTGCAGGCACGTTGGTGCGGCGATACACCACGAAGGCTGCGTCAGCGGCCTTGAGCTTCTGGTATGCGGCGTTGGCGGCTTCTTCGCTGGGTGCGTAGAGAGCATCGCCGACGGTGATGAGGTCGTTGAGCGGGGCATACTTATCGAGGTCGATCCAGCCACCCTGGATCTTCGCCATGCCGTGATCGGAGACGATGACGAGATCGATGGGCAGATGAGTGGCCTTCAGATCTTCTTCAAGCGTGCCCATCAGCTCATCCACCTGCTTCACGGCTGCGGCGGTCTGCGGGCTGTCGGGGCCGTATTCGTGGCCGGCGTGATCGACATTGGAATAGTAGAGGGTGATGAAGTGCGGGCGCTGCTCGGGCGGCAACTTCAGCCACGCGATCACCTGATCGATGCGCTTGTCGTCGGGGTATTTATTGTCGAAGTGCAGGTAGTAACTCGGGCGCTCACCGGCGATTTCGGCCTCAGAGCCGGGCCAGAAGAAGCATGCGGTGCGCATGCCCTGCTTTTCCGCCAGCGACCACAGCGGCGTGCCGCCATACCAGGAGCCGTCGGCGTTGGTCTTCTGGTCCGTGTAGGAGTAGCGCTCCTTGCGCGCGGGGTCGTAGAACTGGTTGCCCACGATGCCGTGATGCTCGGGGTAAAGGCCCGTGACGAGCGTGTAATGGTTGGGGAAGGTAAGCGACGGGTACGCGGGAATCATGCCATCGGGAACGCTGGCACCGTGTGCAGCGATGGCAAGCAGGTGCCTCGCGCCATACTTCTTCGCGTAGTCGTAGCGAAAGCCGTCGAGCGAGACGAGAACCACGTAGTGCTTGTTCTGCTGGGCCGCGGCATTGGGGCCGTGATCGACGGTGATGACGGCCTGCTGCGCGTGCACAACTGAGAAAAAGCACAGGAACAGGACAGGAAGCAGACCCTTCAACAGCAGACCGTTCGAACGAGCCATGCATAGACCTCAGTAAGTGTCGCGATTCAGCTTACCTGAGCGGCCGGTCCCGAGGCGCCGCGCTGACTGGAGCAGGATCAGGCGTAGGCGGCGCTCATCTGCTGGAATTCTTCGCTCATCCAGTTCGTGAAAGCATCGCTGGACTGGGGGCGGCCGAGGAAGCGCTGCACGATTTCTTTGCCGGGCATCGATCCGCCCGGGTCGAGAACGGTCCTGCGGTAGCGCATGGCGGCCGGCGAGTCGAGCAGCGCGTGGCGCGGGAACTGCGCGAAGAAGTCGAGGGCGATGACCTTGTCGTAGAGGTAAGTGTAGTAATTCGACGAGTAGCCGGTCAGATGGGTGAAGCTCGCGTACATGCGGTTGCCGTCGATCCAGGTGTACGGCAGGAAACGCTCGTACAGGCTGCGGAACAGCGCGTCCGGATCGAGCGTGGCTGGGTCGAGGCGATGGGTCTGGAGTGAATACGTCGTGTAGAAGAGCTGGCTGCGCACCCAGTCGGCGCGGCCAAAGGCTCCAGCACGGTTCATGCGGAGGACAAGTTCAGCCGCGATGGGCTCGTTGGTTTCGTAGTGCAGCGCGAAGCTGGCGAGCAGGCGCGGGTCGCGGAAGAATTCTTCGAGCATTTGCGAAGGCACTTCGACGAAGTCGCCTTCCGTAGCGATGCCGCTGATGCCGGCCCAGGCCTGGCGACCACCCAGCAGAGCGTGCATCAGGTGGCCGAACTCATGAAAGAACGTAACGACGTCGGAGTACTGCATCAGCCCCGGATTGCCTTCTTTGGGCTCAGGGAAATTGCAGATCAGCGCGGCTTCCGGCAATTGACGGCCGCTGATGCCCGGAATGAGTGGATGCGCGGAGAACCACTTATCCTTGCCCTCGCGAGGATGCATGTCGAGATAGAAACGTCCGGCGAGCTCGGTTCCGTCCCACACTTCCCAGGCGCTCACTGACGGATGCCACACATCGGGATGCTCGATGCGGCGGAAGCTCACCTGGAAAAGCTTCTCCGCGGTGGCCAGTACGCCGGGCTCGACTCGCGCATAGGGAAAATACGGGCGGACGGACTGCGAGTCGAAATCAAAGGCGGATCGGCGATACTGCTCGACCCAGTAGGCGCGGCTGGCGGCGTCAATTTGTTCGAGGCCGGGCTGATGCTGGCGCGCAAAGTCGAGGATCATCGCGTATTCCTTCTCGGCGCCTCCTTTACTCGCGTGGTCCAGGTCGTCGAGGAAGGTCTGCATGTTGGCCGCCGACTCCATCATCTGATCGGCGGTGGCGAGATCGGCCCAGTGCGGGAAGCCGAGAATGGTGGCGATCTGCTGCCTGGTGCTCAGCAGATCGAGCAGGAGCTGGCGATTGGCGGGGTACGCACGAGTGTTGTACGCAAGAAACATGCGGCGGCGGAGGTCGGCCGAACGCGCAAAGGTGAGCACAGGCAGATAGTCGGGAAAATCCGTGGTCAGGGTGATTTTTCCGTCTTCGCCGGGCTGGTGCGCCTCGAGGAAATCCGGCGGGAGGCCGTCGAGCTCGGCTTTGTCTTCGACGGTGACGGTCTTGCCGCCCTCCTGGACGTTGCGCGCAAAACTCAGACTCGTCAGCGTGGCCTGATCCTGCAGATCCTTAATCTTCGCGCGAGTCGCGTCGTCTTTGTCGACGCCGGCGAGGCGGTATTGCAGAAGCGTGCGATCGAGATAGTGCCTGGTGGCCGGGTCGGCTGCGCTGGAATCAATTTGATTCAGTGCCTGATACACATCGCGGTTCAGCGAAAGTTCCACGCCCGCCTGCGAAATCTTTTGTAACAGTGTTTGTGCCGTATCGCGCACGGGTTTTTCCACGTAGACACTATGGATCAGTCCGGTGAGAGAACCGACTGCGGACAGCTCGGCGACGGCATCGTCATAAGCGCGCAGTGTTTTGTCGACTGTGTGCGAGCCCTGCTCGGCGGTAAGGCGAGCAATGGCGTCCCGATGGCGGCCGAGTCCTTTCTCGACCCAGGCTTCCAACGCCGGGGAATCGACTGAACCCGTACCAGCGGGGTTCCAGGGATACGCGAGTGAGGATGCGATGGAGTCGGAAGCAGACGCGGACATGAAAACTCCTCTGTAGCCAGACTAACGCAGGCATGACTTCAATTCAGGAGTCGGTTTCTGCGGAGAATCAGGCTGCTTCTTCGCCGCGGCGAATGGCGGCACGGGCCAGTTCACGCTCGGCGATGGTAGGAGTGCGGCCTTTCTGCCTATAGAGGCGGAAGAGCAGCGCGACGTAGTCGAGCGCGACGCGCAGGTTCGCCTTGCTGGCGCCGGCGTGGCGGCGGCCAAAGGTGAAGGGAACCTCGACCACGGAGCGGATATCCGCGCGGGCGAGGATTTCGAGCAAAATTTTGAAGCCGGTTTTCTGCAGCTCGATGCGTTCGATGCACTCGCGACGCACGATAAAAAAGCCGGACATCGGGTCGCGCGCGCGAATGCCGCAGCGCTGCACCGGATGGGTCATCCAGATGGCGATACGCGAGATGAGCTGGCGCAGCAGCTTCCAGCCGCGCATGCATCCGCCGCAGGCGTAGCGGCTGCCGACCGCCAGGTCCGCACCACGATCCATCTCCGCCAGCAATTCGGGAAGCAGCTCCGGAGGATGCTGAAGATCGGCATCCATTACCGCCAGAAGATTGGCCTCGGTCGCTGACCAGCCGCAAGCCACTGCCCCGGCCAGGCCGCGTTCACCAGTGCGCACGATGAGGCGGAGGCGAGGGTCGCGGCGGGCCAGGTCAGCGACGATCCCCTCGATACCATCGCAGCTCTCGTCGTCCACTACAATCACTTCATAGGCGATTTCGCAGGGATCGAGCGACGCACGCACGCGCTGCAACAGGGGCCGGATGTTGCGGGCTTCACGGAGGGTGGGAATGACGAGCGCCAGGGTGGGCGAGCACGGAATTGCTACGCAGAGTTCCGTTCTCTCTCCGCTCTCGATCAGATACGGAGCACTCGTTATGCGAGAATTCATGCCTTCTGTGGAGTGACGCGAAAAATCTTGAAAAGTTTCGGCTGGAACAAGAACTTCATCCTGCTGACACTGATCAGCGCCGGGGCGCTGCTCGTGGAAGGATATCATCCTGGAGTCGAGGATGACGCGGTCTACCTTTCCGCAATCCAACGGCGCCTCAATCCCTCGTTGTATCCTCACGACTTCCTGTTCTTCACGCGCCAGATGCAGGCCAGCGTTTTCGATCGTCTGATGGCCGCGTGGGTTCGGTTCAGGCACATTCCCGTCCCCGTATCCGAGTTCGCCGCCCAGTTTCTGGCCGCATTGTTTCTCTTGTGGGGATGCTGGGCGCTGGCGCGGCGCTGCTTCCCAACCACCGCCGGACGGTGGGCTGCCGTGGCGCTGGTTGGCGTGCTGTTTACTTTGCCGGTTGCGGGTACCGCGCTTTACATCTTCGATCAGTACCTGCATCCCCGCGCCATCGCGACCGGGCTCATCCTGTGGTCGATCCTTCTTGTCCTCGACCATCGCACCGTTTTCGCGAGCGCCATGCTGGCCGCGGCGGTGATGGTGCACCCCCTCATGGGTGCGTTCGGCGTCTCTTATTGCGCCTTCCTTTGGATCGCGGAGCTGCGGTCAAGGCGACGGGTGAAGAAGCCCAGGGCCGCGGCCACGATGGTGATGGGCATTGCGCCACTGTGGATTTTCGAGGGGCCGTCAGCGGCATGGAGGCAGGCGCTCAACACGCGCGATTACTACTTTATCGGGCGCTGGACCTGGTACGAGTGGCTGGGTGCGATTGCGCCCATCTTCATCTTATGGGCGATGACGCGGTGGGCGCGTCGCGCGGACCGGCCGATGATGGCGCGGCTGGCGGGGTGCGGAGCGTTCTTTGCGGCGTTCCAACTGGCGGTGGCCTGCGTGGTTCTGCTGACGCCGGGACTCGTTCGGCTGACGCCGATGCAGCCGATGCGGTACCTCCATCTGGTTTACATCTTCATGGCGATGCTGGGCGGAGGACTGATTGGGGAGAAGCTGCTGCGCGGGCACGCGTGGCGATGGTTGGCACTCTTTGTGCCACTGGCGCTGGGGATGTTCGTGGCGCAGCGGCGGATCTTCGCGGGCACCGAGCACCTTGAGTTGCCCGGCATTGAGTCGCACAACCCATGGCTGCGCGCCTTTGCGTGGGTGCGGCAGAACACGCCTCAGGATGCGTATTTCGCGCTCGATCCTTATTACATGCAGCTGCCAGGCGAGGACTACCACAGCTTTCGCGCGCTCGCCGAACGCAGCGAGCTGGCCGACGCGGTGAAAGATGCCGCGGTGGCAACCCAGGTGCCGGACCTTGCGCCGTTGTGGCAACAGCAGACGCAGGCGGCCGCCGGATGGCGGCATTTTGAGAAGCAGGATTTTCTGCGCCTGAAGCAGCAGTTTGGTGTGGATTGGATTGTCGTGCAGGGAGCTGGCATCGAAGGGCTGGAGTGTCCGTACGAAAACGAAGCGGTTTCGGTGTGTCGGTTATGAGTGGGCCCGGAAATGTAACGCTGGCGGTTACAGAATCTTTTTGCCGAAAGCGGAGGAGATGAGCTCGACCGCCAGATCGGCGGTCCGGTTGTGCTCGTCGATCACGGGATTTACCTCGACGACCTCCAGCGACACCATGCGGCCGTGATCGGCGATGATCTCCATGGCAAGATGAGCCTCCCGATAGGTCGCTCCGCCGCGCACAGGGGTCCCCACGCCGGGCGCGTCTTCCGGATCGATCCAGTCCATGTCCAGCGAGACGTGATAGCCGGCGGTGCCACGTCCGGCGGCACGCAGAGCTTCTTCCATCACCGCGCGCATGCCGCGCTCATCGATGTCGCGCATGGTATAGACCTCGGTGATGCCCGCGCGGCGGATGTTTTCCTTCTCCGCAGGATCGATGTCGCGAACGCCGATGAGGACCGCATTTTCCGGCTGCACTTTGGGAGAAAAACCCAGGATGCTGGCCAGCGGCTCGGGTTCGAGCCCAAGCAACGCCGCTAACGGCATGCCATGCACGTTGCCGCTGGGTGAGCTGGCCGGGGTGTTGATGTCGGCGTGTGCGTCGATCCAGATGAGCCCAATCTTCTGGTTCTGCTTGCGATAAAACTCGGCGACGCCCGAGACACTACCCGCCGCAACCGAATGATCGCCGCCCAGAATCACCGGGGTCATGCCTTCGGTGAGCGATTTCAGAACCATATCGGCGGCGCGCGTGCAGGTGTCGGTGATCTCTTTGAGATAACGAGCGCTCTGGTGCCCGGAAGATTTCGTCTCCGCGATCGCAACACTGATGTTGCCGCCGTCGCGCACTTCGTGGCCCAGCGCTTCAAGGCGCGCTTCGAGGCCGGCGACCCGCACCGCCGATGGTCCCATGTCGACGCCGCGACGCGACGCGCCAAGGTCGAGGGGGACGCCAATGACTTTGATCTTGCGCGGCGGCAGGGTTTGCACGCCGCCATAGACCGGCGCGCCGGGATTCACAGCCGCGGCTGGATTACCTGTCTCACTGGTTCTGGGCATACGTCACGGGTAGATGCGATTCAGCGTGCGGGCAAAGGGGATGGTCTCGCGAACATGATCGAGGCCGCAGATCCACGCAACCGCGCGCTCGATGCCCATGCCAAAGCCCGAATGCGGAACCGAACCGTACCGCCGCAGATCGAGATACCACTTGAACGCATCCATTGGCAACTGATGCTCCTCGAGGCGCTTCTTCAGCAGCTCGTAAGAGTGAATACGCTGCGAGCCGCCGATGACTTCGCCGTAGCCTTCGGGCGCGAGCACGTCGACGCACAGCGCATATTTTGGATCCTCGGGGTCAGGCTCCATGTAGAAGGCCTTCACCGCTGCAGGATAGCGATGCACCATGACCGGGCGATCAAACTGCGATGAGATATACGTCTCATCGGGCGAACCAAAGTCGTTGCCATACTCGAAGGGCTGCTCGAGCTCTCCCTTTGCATGTGCGTCGTTGAGCATCTTTACCGCTTCGTCGTAGCGCAGGCGCGGGAATGGCGGCTTCACCGCCTCGAGCTTCGTTGTATCGCGGGCGATGGTCTTCAGTTCGGCAGCGCGTTTGGCGAGAACCTTAGCGACGATGGCGCTGATGAAGTTTTCCGCGAGGCCCATCAAATCGTCGAGGTTGGCGAAGGCCCACTCCGGCTCAACCATCCAGAACTCAGTGAGGTGACGGCGAGTCTTGGACTTCTCCGCGCGAAACGTGGGTCCGAAAGAATAAACCTTGCCCAGCGCCAGCGCCGTGCTCTCGATGTAGAGCTGGCCGCTTTGCGTGAGGTAAGCTTCGTCGCCGAAGTAATCCACCGGGAACAACGTGCTGGTGCCTTCGCAGGCGGCGGGGGTCAGGATCGGCGGATCGGTGAGCACGAATCCGTTGTCGTCAAGGAAGTCGCGCGCGGCCTTGATGATTTCGGCTCGGATGCGAAGGATGGCCGCCTGGCGCGGAGTGCGCACCCACAGATGGCGATGCTCCATGAGGAAATCGGTGCCGTGCTCTTTGAGGGAAATTGGAAATGGGTCGTCTGCCGGCACGCGCTGCAGGACCTCGACGTTCTCGACGTCTAATTCGTAACCGCCGGGCGCACGTTTATCGGCGCGGACCCTGCCAGTCACGATGACCGAGGATTCCTGGGTAAGGCCTTTCACAGTTTCGAAGACTTCCGGCGTTACCGCGGCTTTGGGAACGATGCCCTGGATGGTCCCGGTGCCGTCGCGGAAGATGGGGAACAGCAGCTTGCCGCTCTCACGCAGGTTGTAGAGCCAGCCGTGGAGGGTTACCGCCTGCCCTTCATGAGCGCCGATGCCGGCAATGGTGGAAAGAGGAGCATTTGTCGCCGTCTCAGTTACAGTTGCAGCACTTTTTTCTGACATGACTGCCTCTATTTCGCGCTGGCGTCCATTTTTTCGAAGGCCTGCTTCGCTTTTTCGCCGACGACTTCGACGGAATCGCCCAGCGCGTAGTGGATTTCGAGCACTCCGGCAGGGCTTTGTGGCGCGGATTTCAATCCGCTGAATGTCTCATCCCAGTTGATGGTCCCGTCGCCCGGCCAGAGGTGCGAATCTTTGTCGCCATTGTTGTCGTGGACGTGAGAGGAGCGGATATAGGCATTCAGTTCCGACAAGGCCGACGGAACGCCGTCGCCAAGATGCGCGTGACCCACATCGAGGCAGACACCAATCTCGCGAAAATGGCCGGCTGTGAGGATCTCGACCAGATGGGCGGGCCGGGCGACGTCACCCTGAAGATTCTCAACCAGCAGCTTCACACCCAGGGGATTTGCGAAGGCATGCAGGTGTTCAAGAGCGGTGATGGAGTGCTCGAGAGCCTGCGGTCCCCACGTGTCTTCGCGCTCGCCGAGGTGGAGGATGAGGAACCGGAAGCGAATCTGTTCGGCGACTTCGAGAGCGCGCTTGATCTCGTCCATCGCATCGATGCGATGGCTCTTCTCCTGATGGATGACATTCACGGCTGGGCCACCACCCCGGCCCATCTCCAGATCGGAGTAGAGCGGGGCATGCATGGAGAAAGCCTCGGCGGAATTGCCGCCGAACCACTCGGCCAGCTCGCGGACGTGGGGCCGGCTGGTGTAGTCGAAGTGCTGGCGGGCCGCAAACAGCTCCACGCCCTGCGCTCCTGCGCGGGCAAAAACATCCAGAAGCCCAGGATGCAGCCGGTGATTCAGGAAGACGTGCGAAGAAATGACCTTCAGCATGGATGAGGAACCGGGAATGGTTGTGCTTCTATCTTCTCACCCGCGCGCGAACCACCAGCGCACGGCAGTTCGCGCCGGAGGAGTTGCGCTTCCGGCTACGCGGGCCCGGTTATTCCGGCGCGGTCTCTTCGCCCTTGACCGTTACGCTGATGTGCGCTGTCACTTCGCGGTGCAGCTTCACGGGAACGTGAAACTCGCCGGTGGACTTGAGCGACTCATCGAGCTGAACCTTGCGGCGGTCGATGTTGAAGCCCTTCGCAGCCAGTTCCTGCGCAATGTCGGACGAGGTGACTGAACCGAAGAGGTGGTCGCCTTCGCCCACTTTGCGAGTAAAAGTGAGGGCGACGGTGTTGAGCTGGGTGACCAGCTGCTCAGCCTCGGCCTTTTCCTTCGCGGAACGGCGCACGGCTGAGGCCTTCATCTGCTCGATGACCGCTTTGTTGGCCGGCGTGGCCTCCATGGCCAGGTTTTTCCGCAGCAGGTAGTTGCGGCCATATCCGTCGGCGACCTTTACCACGTCGCCGCGATGGCCGAGGTTCGAGACGTCTTCTCTGAGTATCACTTCCATTCGAATCTCCTGTGGCGGCACAAAGCCGCCAGCGATAAACCGGTCAGCTACGAATCCGATCAGCGAGAGCGCTTGTCCGGAACTAGAAACGCGCCGCAAACGGCAGCAGAGCGATGTTGCGCGCCTGCTTGATCGCCTTGCTGAGCCGCCGCTGGTGCGTGGTGCATACACCGGTCAGGCGCCGCGGCACAATCTTGCCGCGCTCGGCCACAAAGCCCTGCAGCAGCCGCACGTCGCGATAGGAGATGGCGTCAATCTTTTCTGTGCAGAACTTGCAGACTTTCTTGCGGCGGAAAAACTTGCGTCCGCCCGGACCGCCTGGGCCACCCGGGCCGCGCCCGCCAGGACCGGAAGGGCGCCCTGAGGGACCGTCGCTGCGGCCTTCGGGTCGCGAGGGAGTTGATGTCGTTGCTTCGTCAGCCATTTTTCATTTCCTCCGGCCGGCGCACACGGCGACGGCCAAAAATTTTCGGTGTTGAGCTATGCGCTCGCCTGGGTCGTCGTTTCCGCGGGCGCAGGCGCCGCCGCCGGTTCAGCAGGAGCCGGTGCAGCAGCAGGCTCCGCCGGCGGAATCGCACTCAGCTTTTTCTTCGTGGCCCGGATCGCCCTGACCTTGGCGAGGCGCTTGTCTTCCTCGTCCATGCGCACGGTGATGAACTTAATCACCGGCTCAGAGACGCGCAGGCGGCGCTCCAGCTCCGCGATCAGCGGGCCATCGGCATCGATTGTGAGAAGCACGTAGTTTCCGTCGTTGAACTTCCGCACCAGGTAGGCCAGCTTGCGCTTGCCCAGCTTCTCGATCGAGCGCACCTTGCCGCCGCCGCTGGTCACTGTCTGCTCAAGACCGGCAATCAGCTTATCCAGATCTTCGTCGGCCACGTCGGGCCGCACAATGAACATCACTTCATAGAAACGTTGCATCGTTTGCTTCTTCCTTCCGGGCCAGTGGCCACGGCAACAAATTCGCTTCCCGTTTACTTCCCCGCCGGACTTTCTTCCGGACCCTCCGGATCGCGGCGGTTGAATTCATTCATGGCGGCCGCGATACCTTTCGCGATCACCGTCTCTACAGCGCGCGCGACGCGATCCAGTACCGGATCGATCGCTGCCAGGTCTCGTTTGCCCATCGGCGTCAGCAAGTAATCCTTACCGCGCCGAAAAGCTTCCTGTTGTACGGCCGGATCCGGCCCAACTCCAATCCGAATCCGCCACCACTCGTCCGTTCCCAATCCACCCGAGACCGAACTTGCCCCGTTATGACCCGCCGTGCTGCCCCGCTCGCGAATTCGTAACTTCCCGAGTGGCAGATCCAGCTCGTCGTACACCACCAGCAGGTTGCCGGGGAGATCGATGTCCAGTTCGTCCACCAGATCTCCCACCGCGATCCCGCTCAGATTCATCCAGGTCTCCGGCTTGGCCAGGATTACGTCCCGGCCGGCCATCTGAACTCTGGCTGTGAGCGCGCGGCAGCGGCGGTTGACCACCTGCACGTTGTGCTCACCGGCGATGCGGTCAATCGCCAGAAACCCCGCATTGTGCGGCGTGAACTGATACTCGATACCCGGATTCCCCAGGCCGACCACCAGGAACGCGCCACCCTCCACTTACTTCTTGCCGCCTTTGTCGCCCTTTTCGCCCTTTTCGGCGGCAGGTGCGGTACCCGCAGCAGCTCCTTCTTCTGTCTCCTGTTTGCCCTTCTTCAGCACTTCCGGCTCCGCAGGCGTCGCTGTTGCAGCCGCAGCCTCGGCCTCCGGTGTCGGAGCCACTTCTTCCTTCACCGAGGTGATGTGTGCAATCGGCGTGTCTTCATCAGTAAGGAATTTGAACTTGCCACTCTTCGGAAGATCGGAGACACGCAGCACCGTGCCAAAGACGAGGTTCGTCACATCCAGCTGAATATTCGTCGGAATATCGGCCGGCAGGCACTCGATCTCGACCTCACGCAGCGTCTGATCGAGAATGCCGCCCTGGGTCTTGACGCCCTCGGCAACGCCGGTCAGCTGAACCGGCACTTCAACGCGGATCGGCTTATCGAGCGCGATGCGCTTGAAGTCTATGTGGATGAGCTTGCCCTTGATGGGTTCGTACTGCCAGTCAACGATCATGACCTTCGCGGTTGCGCCCGAGACCTCAAGATCGAAGATGGTGTTATGTCCGGTCTCGGAATGCAGAATCTTCTGGATCTGCCTGGGGTCTACTTCGACGGCAACAGCCGGCTCGGCCGCGCCGTAAACCACCGCTGGCACTTTGCCCTTGGCGCGTACGCGGCGGGCTGCATTCTTGTTGAACTTGCCCTCGCGGGGCACGGCGTTGACGATTTCCTGAGTGATCATGACCTTTCCTCTCGGGCACGGAACGGCAGCCTTTAGCTGTTAGCCCTTGGCTCTCAGCCTGCTATGTTGTCCGCTCCCTTCTGTACGGCCGCTTTGCGGCTGGCCGCCATTCGTTTCGAGCCAATAGCTAACGACTAAGAGCTAGTAGCTGCATCTAGTTGAACAGCGTGCTCACGCTGGTTTCCATGTGAATGCTCAGGATGGCCGCGCCCAGCAGGCCCGCCACCGAAAGCACCTTGATCTTTCCCGACTCCCGCAGCCACTGTGCTTCCTCCCTCAGCGGGATGGAATCGGTCACTACGAGTTGTTCCAGTTTTGAGTTGGCAATGCGTTCCGCCGCTGGGCCCGAAAGCACCGGGTGCGAGGCGCCGGCATAAACGCGTGTCGCGCCTTTATCCAGCAGCGTATCCACAGTTTTCACCAGGGTTCCAGCCGTATCGACAATGTCGTCGATGATGACGCAGGTGCGCCCCGCGACATCGCCGATCACATTCATCACTTCGGTGACGTTGATGTCGGTGCGGCGTTTGTCGACGATGGCCATAGGCACGCCGAGCTTGGTCGCGAAGAGGCGGGCACGCTCCACGCCTCCGGCGTCAGGAGAAACAACGGTGACGTTGGGCAGGTTGAGCTCGCGAATGTAGCTGATCATCACCGGACTGGCGAACATGTGATCCACCGGGATGTTGAAGAACCCCTGAATCTGCGCGGCATGCAGATCCATAAACAGCGCGCGGTGGGCACCGGCCGTGGTCATCAGGTCAGCAACCAGCTTCGAGGAAATGGCGACGCGTGGACGATCTTTGCGGTCCTGTCGCGCGTATCCGTAATAGGGCACCACCACCGTGATCCTTCCCGCCGAAGCGCGCTTGAGCGCGTCGATCATGATGAGCAGCTCCACCAGGTGCTGGTCCACCGGATAGCAGGTAGGCTGGACAACGAAAACGTCGGCACCGCGGACGTTCTCCACCAGCTGAAAGTACACTTCGCCATCGGCGAAACGCGTCATCCGGGTTTCACCCAGCGTGACGCCGATGTGTTTGCAGATCGACTCGGCCAGCTCCCGATTCGCAGTGCCGGAGAAGATCTTGAACCGCCGGTCTTCATTCGAGACGCGGGAACGCCGCGCCTGCGTTTTTGGTTTCGCGTTTCCATCTGCCTGAGCCAGCGCCTGATTCGGCGTGGCCACTCCTGCCGCTTCCATCGTGTCCGTCTTCACAAGATCCTCCAGGCTGGTTTGCATGGCATCCTGTACTCGTTTACGGCGTTGTTGCTGCCGGGCCCATTACACCTTTGGCTGGGCGACCAGGATTCGAACCTGGACAAAGTGCTCCAAAGGCACTTGACCTACCATTAGTCGATCGCCCAGTTACGAAAACTTCCAGATCGAACCTGCCGCCCGCTTCTTAGCTAACCGTCTTACCGCTGACCGCTGACCGCTGACCGCTTCTCAGCTGCCTTACTGCTCCACCATTGTCCGCCAGTATTCTTCGCGCGCCAGCGTTCGCGTCCGCAACGATCGAATCCCGGCTTCCCTGAGCCGTGCCTCGGCTGCCTCCGCCGCTGCCGGAGTTCCGTACAGGCCGAACAGAGCCGATCCGGAACCAGAGAGCGCCGCACAGACGGCTGCGTCCTCTGGGTTTCCGGATTCCGCAAGAATGCGCTTGATGTTTCCGAGAGAGGGATACTGCCGGAAAACGACCTCTTCGAAGTCGTTTTCGATCCCGGTTCGGACAAGCGCGAGAAGCGGATTCTGTTCTTCGTCGAAGCTGCCTGACGAAATACCCGGATTCCCGGCGAGGTCGCCGCGCCATGCGGTGACACCGGAGGAGTGCGCGCCAACCCCGGCGGGCAAAGCCTCCGGAGGCCTCGGCCCAAACGCCGAGGCGAGAGCTCGACTCAACGTAGTTAGTTTATCGGAGGCGTTGGGGGCGGTCAATTCTGTCCTGAGCGAGAGCCCCGGAGCAGGCCCGGAAGGCTGCGTGTGCAGGGCGTCCCAGTCGCGATATGCCTGTGGCGTCGAAACGCCGATCTCCGGCAGTGCCAGCACGCACTCAGTCGGAGAAATGTCGGGCAAGGGCGACACCTGCTCGCCGCGTCCCACTCCCAGGACCGTTCCCCCGATCAGGAACAGCGGCACATCGGAGCCAACTTCGGCGGCGATGCGAAGTTTCTCCGGCCCAGGCAGCGCAGGAATTCCGTGCGCCGCTAGTTCTCGCTCCAGACCGATGAGCGCCGCGACGGCGTTCGCCGAGCCAGCGCCGATGCCACCCTGAACCGGCAACCGCTTCTCGATGTGAACGTGGACCTCGGCAGACTTGTGCAGAGCGGTAAGAGATCGTTCGACCATCTTCCAGGCCGTGTTGCGTGCGTCGGTGGGGACGCGCTCGTCGTTGCTGGTCAGCCGAATACTGGTCGCCGCCGCAGTGCGCGCTTCAACCGTCACCAGGTCGTGCGCCGCCAATGTTTGATAGCACGTCGTCAGCGCGTGGAAGCCATCCGGACGCGACGGTCCGATGGCAAGCCCCAGATTGATTTTCGAAAACGAACGAACCCTGGTCGGCACGTTCCGATTCTAGGCGAGCGGGAAGAGCGGCCGGCTAAGAACCGGTCCTAAGAAGCGGTCGGCTAAAACCGGTTAGCGGATGCTGCCGCATCTCCGACGCACTTCTGCTTCTCGCTAGCTTCGTCGCTGACCGCTTGCTAGCTGACCGGCCTTTAGCTAACCGCTTCTTAGCTGTCTTTAGAGGATGTACCGCGACAGATCCTGATTCTTCACGATGCTGGCGACCATCTGACGCACATATTCCGGATCGATGACCATGACTTTTTCCGTCCCGCTCGCCGTCTCACGCTCGATCACCGGCAGCGGCGCAGTGGTATCTTCGCCCACCGCGGCCAGCTCCACCATCGTGCTCTGATTCTTCGCGTCGCCTTTCTGCTGCGCGCGGGTCAGGTCGGGCGCCTGGAAGCTAATCTCGTCCAGCACGCGCTCCATGATGGTGTGCAGCCGGCGCGCGCCGATGTTCTCGGTGCCCTCGTTTACACGCGAAAGGCAAACTGCCGCCATCTCCTCGATGGCCTCGGGCGTGAATTCCAGCTTCAGGCCTTCGGTTTCGAGCAGCGCCGTGTACTGCCGGACCAGCGACGACTTGGGCTCCGTCAAAATCCGCACGAAATCCTCGACCGTCAGCGACTGCAACTCCACGCGGATCGGGAAGCGCCCCTGCAGCTCAGGAATCAGGTCGCTGGGCTTCGATACATGGAACGCGCCGGCAGCGATAAAGAGGATGAAGTCCGTCCGCACCATGCCGTAGCGCGTATTGACCGTCGTGCCTTCCACGATGGGCAGAATGTCGCGCTGGACGCCTTCGCGCGAAACGTCGGGTCCATGGCCTCCCTCGCGCCCGGCAATCTTGTCGATCTCGTCGAGAAAGACGATGCCGGAGCTCTCCACGCGCTCCACAGCCAGCCGCGTCACCTGATCCATGTCGATCAGGCGGCCTTCTTCTTCCTGCACCAGGTATTCGAACGCGTCCGAGACTTTCATCTTCCGCTTGCGCGTACGCTGCCCGAAGATGTTCGGCAGCATGTCCTTCAGGTTGACGTCCATCTCCTCGACGCCCTGGTTGGAGATGATCTCGAACGACGGCGTATTGCGCTCGCGGACATCGATCTCCACCTGCCGATCGTCGAGCTTGCCTTCGCGGAATTGCTGGCGCAGCTTTTCACGAGTCCGGTGATGCGAGTCTCCGCCAGGCGCGGGCAGCGTGATGGTGTTGCCCTCAATCTGCGCCCCAGCGCTCTGTGTTCCGAAGCCTGGGCCACTCGTGCTCTGAGGCGGATTGGCCGGCGCCTGCGCCGGTGGCGGCAGCAGCACATCGAGCAGGCGCTCCTCGGCGTTCATCTCCGCGCGGTCTTCCACTTCCTCGAGCTTCTCCTCGCGCACCATGTCGATGGCAATCTCCACCAGATCGCGCACGATGGAATCGACATCGCGGCCCACGTAGCCGACCTCGGTGAACTTCGAAGCTTCAATCTTGAGGAACGGCGAGTTGGTCAGCTTCGCCAGGCGGCGCGCAATCTCGGTCTTGCCGACGCCCGTAGGCCCAATCATGATGATGTTCTTGGGCATGATCTCGTCGGCCAGATCGGGCGTGAGCTTCTGCCGCCGCATGCGATTGCGCAGCGCGATGGCGACGGCGCGCTTGGCGGCCTTCTGGCCCACAACGTACTTGTCCAGCTCGGCGACGATCTCGCGCGGCGTCAGTTCGTCGAGCGACAGTTCCTGGTCTTCCGCGGTTCCCGGTAAATAAATCGCCATAAATTCGATCCTGCTCCCAGCTACCGGCTACCCGTGCAGCTCTTCGATCGTGATTTTGTCGTTCGTATAAATGCAGATCTGCCCGGCGATCTTCAGCGCTTTCTCGGCGATCTCGCGCGCTCCCATTTCTGTGTTCTCCATCAGCGCTCGCGCCGCAGCCAGCGCGTACGATCCGCCGCTGCCGATGGCGGCAATGCCCTCATCGGGCTCAATCACGTCGCCGGAGCCGCTGATCAAAAACGTCTGGCCCAGGTCGGAAACGACCAGCAGTGCTTCCAGACTGCGCAGCATCTTGTCCGTGCGCCAGTCCTTGGCCAGCTCCACGGCCGAGCGCCCCAGATTGCCCGCATACTGTTCCAGCTTGCCCTCGAAACGGCTGAAGAGCGAGAACGCGTCTGCGGTTGATCCAGCGAATCCGGCCAGAATTTTGTCCTGGTACAGCCGCCGAATCTTCTTCGCCGTGTGCTTGAAGACCGCTTCACCCATCGTCACCTGGCCGTCGGCCGCCATCACCACGTCCTTGCCTCGACGCACGCAAATGACGGTCGTCGACCGGATCCTGACCCGGCGCGCCATTCCATCAGCAATCTCAGGGCCAGCCTGCGCGAGAGCACCTTTTGCACTGACGGAAAAACGACCGCGCGAAGCGGCCGTTCCTGAATACCTGCGATTCAACATGTCTCCAAGCGAGTATATCGCAGCCATCCATAACTACCTGGCGCGAAAACCTGGCAGCGTCATCGAGCAATCCAAACTTTTCTGAGCTATTCTGCAGGTGTTGGTCCTTTAGCCTCTATTTCTTCGGAGCAAATTGGATGTTCGGCCTCTCACTGCGCGATCCCCACGTGTACGGGACGATTGCCGCTGTCGTTGCCTTGATCGGCGCGGTTATCACGTGGCTTGTGCTGCGCCGCCGTCCCAGTGCCGAGGAAATTGAACGCGAGCGCCGTGCTCAGCTGGTCCGCTCCGGACGCATCATTGACGGCACGATTCTCGATATCACCGAATTCGACGCCTCTGAAGAACAGGGACAGCCTGGCCAGATTCATTTCATCCTCTATAAGTATGAGATCGGCGGCGTCGCCTACGAGTGCTCGCAGGAAGTGACCGCGCTACGCGACCATGTGAATCCCACCGAGCTTCGCCTGAGCTTTCCCTGCTCGGTACGCTACGACATTCACCGACCCGAAAACAGCATCGTCGTGGCGGAAAACTGGAGCGGTCTGCGCACCACCGCCGAGTCCGTTGCCACACGCCCCACCGCGAAGTCGCGTAAATCCCAGGCTTCCGCGCCCGTACAGTAGCGCTGCCACCGCCCGCGATAAACTGATCCTGTATGCATGTTCATGGCTCGAGCACAGCAGCCATGCAGCGGGTGCTGCGCCTTTCTCTCATTGCCACCATCGCGTACGTCCTGCTCACCCTGTTTGCCGGACTGCGAGCTCACTCGCTGGCTCTGGTCTCTGAAGCCGGTCACAATGCGTCCGACGCGCTGGCTATCGTGCTCTCGTTCGTCGCGGTCTGGTTTCAGACCCGCCCGCCGACCGACCAGAAGACCTTTGGCTATCAACGAGCCGGCGTCCTCGCCGCGTTCCTCAATGCACTAACGCTGATCGTCATCTCCGGCTGGATCGCTTCGAAGCCTTCCATCGCCTTAGCCATCCGGCCCCGGTGCAACCGCGGATTATGATGCTGGTGGCCGCCGCCGGTGTGATCATGAACGGCCTCATCGCCGCCATGCTTTGGCGCGTCAGCCACGACGTCAACATCCGCAGCGTCTTCATTCATATGCTCGGCGACACGCTTTCCACCGCCGCGGTCATCGCCGGCGGCCTCGCCATTCTGCTCACCGGCAACACGTGGATCGATCCCGCGCTTTCGATCGCAATCGCCGCGCTCATTCTCTGGTCGTCGATCTCAATCGTTCGTGAGACCCTCAACATCCTGCTCGAAGGCACGCCTCGCGGCATTTCGCTATTCGAAATTCGCAGCACCCTGGCAGCCATCGACGGCGTCGAAGACGTCCACGACCTGCACGTGTGGAGTCTCGGTTCCAACCTCCACGCGCTTTCCTGCCATGTCACGATTGACGACATCCCGCCCTCGGAAAGCAACCTGATTCTCGACCGCATCAACGGCGTGCTGCGCGAGCGTTTCCGCATCCACCACACCACGCTGCAGTTTGAGCACGTGGTGTGCGAAGTGGCCCACGGCTGCCTGGTTTCTATCGAAGAAGTAGAAGCCCACCATCATCACGGCCACACGCATTAGGCCTGCGGCTGCCGGTTAGCCGGTCGCGGATGGCCAGCAGCCAGCGGCCGCTTACCCCACCCCCCGAGGGTTCGGGCGTATATCGCGTAAGTCATTCATAGCGCTGGGGTTGTCGGATTTGCATGCAGAGTAAGTCATTGATTCCGTTACAGTTAAGCTGCAAGTCATTGATGGGCCGTGGTTTGCGCTGGTTTTTTGAGGTAATTGCCGCAGCCGATTGAATCCAGGCTGGTTAGGGTGCTCATCATTGATTTCAGGCTAGTTATGCCACACTCCAAACGAAGGCCCAAAACGAAAAGCCCGCGCGCGGCGGGGCTTTTTTCTTTTTCTACTCTATAAGTTCAGAATACCAGATTCAGACGAAAACAGCGCCAACTTTGTTGGCGTGGAAGTGTTGTGGAATCAGCGTTCATTACTTTAGTGAAGCGGTGGAAACTTGACAAACGCAGCTGGCAGCCTGCGGGCGGAAGCCGGTGGCCGCCCTGGCTCCTACGCCGCCGGTTTTCCCGCCTGCGCCAGCGTACGGGCGGGCAGAAACACCCGGATGCAAGCCCCCGGCAGTTCCGGATCGCTGCTCTTCACCAGGCGGATGGATCCGCCGTGCTTCTGCACGATTCCCATGCTCACCCACAGCCCCAGCCCCGTGCCGTCCGCGCCCTTGGTAGTGAAAAAGGGCTGGAACAAGCGCGTTGCGGACTCCGGCGCAATGCCCGGACCGCTGTCCGCGACTTCCACGATGGCGCCGGCGCCGTCCAGCTCTCCCGCCTCCGCCGCATCGATGTGGATGCGGATGCGCCCGTGCGGCCCGGCCGCCTCAATCGCGTTGGCAATCAGGTTGGTGAATACCTGCCGCAACTCGGCGGGAAAACCCTCCACCTCCAGTTTACCGTTCATCCGCGTGTCCATCTGGATGCCCTGATGCTGCATTCGCCGGTCCAGCAGAAGCAACACTCCCTGGATCAGTTCCTCCAGGTCGATGCGGATCGGCGCCTTCGGCTCACGATAGAGGCTCAGCATGGTGCGGCTGATCTGCATCGTCCGTCCCAGCTCCTGTTGCGCCAGCCGCAGATATTCCGCGCGCTTTTGCCCGTCGCCTTCCTGCTCCAGCAGAAAATGCAGATTGGCTACCGAGTCAAGCGGATTGTGAATCTCGTGCGCGATGCTGGCCGCGAGTCTTCCCGCAACAGCCAGCTTCTCCGAAGCCACCAGCGCACCCTGGATCCGGCGTTCCTCGGTCACGTCGCGAAACACCAGCACCACCCCAATCATTTTTCCAGTGCCGCTCATGATGGGCGCGGCGCTGTCATCGATGGCGTATTCCTTCCCGTCGCGCGCCAACAGCACCGTGTGATTCGCCAAACCGATCACCTGCTTGAGCCGCCGCACCTTGTCGACAGGATTCTCTGCGGTCTCCCGGGTCTGCTCATTGATGATGTGAAATACCTTGGTCAGCGGCTGGTCTTTGGCGTCCGCCAGGGGCCAGCCAGTCAGTTTCTCAGCAACCGCGTTCATAAACGTAACGCCGCCGCGGTTGTTGCACGCGATCACCGCGTCGCCGATCGACTCCAGCGTGGTCTGGAACCACCGCTGGCTCTCAAATAACTCGTTCGAGCGTTCCGTGATTTCGGCAATCCGCCGCAAATAGCTCGCCGAGATGGCACGCACGTGATGCCGCGAGAACAGCGCCAGGATGAACCCCACGATCATCGCCGAGACAAACAGCGAGATCAGCTCGCGCCGTTCCAGCCACTGTGCATGGCTGTATTCCTGGGCTCGCAGGTTCTGTTCGTGCCGCAGCATGTTGGCCGCAGTGGCGCGAATGCCGTCCATCATCGCCTTGCCCTGCTGGTTCATGCCCGCGGCGTTGAGCGAAGCGACGCTCTGATTCAGGACCGCGTTGGCGAAGCCCAGCCACTGGTTGTAGCGCAGCTCGAGCTCGTTGATGGAAGCCAGCTGCGCCGGATCTCCAGCGCGCAAGGCTCGCAAAGTCGCAAAGTGAATCTGGATCGGACCGGCCGCCGCCTTCCACGGCTCCAGCATCACCGGATCGCTGGTCAGCTGAAAGCCCCTCAGCCCGGTTTCCTGGTCGATGAAAAGATTCTGGAGCTCCTGCAACTGTGCTGTCACCTGATCGCTGTGGTCGAGCTCGCTTTGCGCATCGGTGGCCGCCACAATTTGCCACACCAGGAATCCGGCCATCAGCACCAGCAGCAGAATCGGCAGGCCAACCAGCTGCCGCAGCGTCCGGTTGAACTCGGGCAGCTTCAAGCGATCTCTCCAGGCAACGGCGGCGCGCTTCCATTGCCCCCGGTCGTCTCCAGCATCAGACGCAGCCTCTCCAGCAATTCCCGCGGTCCCTCTCCCTTGAGCAACGTCACATCTACCAGCGTAACCACGTCCATCGGCAGATTGATGTAGGCGGACAGCAGCATGATGGGAACCTGAGGACGCTCGTCGCGCATAACCCTGGCGACGACGCCGCCGTCCATTTCCGGCATGTAGTAGTCCAGTACAACGCCGTCGATCGCGTTTCCCCTGAAGAGCGACAAGCCCGTCGGACCATCCACCGCGGTCAGCACCTTATATCCGGCGTGCTCCAGCACGGCTCTGCGAATTTCGAGGCCAAGAGCCTCGTCGTCGATACACAAGATGGTTGGAACCGCCACGGATCCTGCTTGTCTGCCGGGACCCGGTTCAGAAATCTCGCGCCTCAGTTTTCCGGGGCCCTGGGGATGATCTGGAGACAAAAACGTTGACCGAAGTATAACACCGTGAATTTGCCGCAAACCCTGCATCTGAAGGAGGAACGCTGCCATTTTCCGCCACAAAAGTTGTGGCGATGCCGGGGTTCCAGACACTTTCGACGCCGAATCACAGGAGCCCGAATTAACACAACTTTTGCAATCTCTTTGCCCGCCAAAGTTTAGGCTGAGGGCGACGCGCCAGCCTGCTGAGCGCCGCGCGGAAAGGACCCACCTCGTTGAGCCAGACCGTCTTTGTGCTGGAGGATGACGCGGATATCGCTCGCCTGATTCAGCATCACCTTGAGGCCGCTGGCTTCCCGGCCCGCATTTACGCAACCCCCGCCAATCTCATTTCCGACGCCGAACGCCAGGCTCCGGCGCTCTTCCTGCTGGACATCATGGTTCCCGGCGGCGACGGTCTCGACGTCTGCCGCCGCCTGCGCAATCACTCCGCGCTCAGCGCCGTTCCCATCATCTTCGTCACCGCCCGCGCGGGCGAAAACGATCGCGTTCTCGGCCTCGAACTGGGCGCCGACGACTACATCACCAAGCCCTTCGCCCCGCGCGAGCTTCTGGCCCGCGTCAAAGCCGTGCTCCGGCGCTTCGAGCGGCCTTCCACGCCGTCTGCCATCGCGTTTGAAGACGTCGAAATCGATGCCAGCGCTATGCAGCTGCGTGTTCGCGGCAATCTCACCACCACCACCGCAACCGAGTTCCGGCTGCTCGATTACCTGGCCCGGCATCCTGGCCGCGTCTTCAGCCGCGACCATCTTCTCGACGCTGTGTGGGGCGATGCGCGCTTCGTTACGCCACGCTCGGTTGACGTTTATGTGCGACGCATCCGCGAGAAGATCGAAACCGACCCCGAGAATCCGCGCTATCTTAAAACCGTACGCGGAGCCGGCTACCGCTTCGAAATCCCTCGCGCCAGCGAGCGGGCTGCGGTCTGAATCCGGCATTTCGCGTTGAGGGAGCGGAACGATGACCATCCCGGAGCTTTTCCTTGCCGAATTCAACGAAGAGATGCCCAGCACGCGCAAAATCCTCGAGCGCGTTCCTGAAGCCAGCTTTTCCTGGAAGCCTCACGAAAAATCCATGACGCTGGGCCGGCTCGCTTCCCACATTGCCGAGCTGCCGGCCCGCAGCGTCAGCATCATCACCACCGAAGGCTTTGTTCGCCAGCCCGGTACCCAGCCCTGGACTGCTGGGTCGACCGCAGAACTGCTGGAGAAATTTGACGCCACCAGCGCTGAAGCCGGCCGCGCTCTCGCCGGCTTGCGCGACGATCAGCTCGCCGTCGTCTGGTCGATCAAAATGGGCGATCGCACGATCGCTTCTTTGCCCCGCGTGATGGCGCTGCGCCGCGTCTTTATGGACCATCTCATCCATCACCGCGCTCAGCTCGGCGTTTTCCTGCGCCTGCTCGACGTGCCGATTCCTGGCATGTTCGGCCCCTCCGCCGACGATCAGCGGTGAGAGCTTTACTCTGAAGGCTGTACGCTGGATTTGACCCGTGACCGGCAGAGTCTTCTCCAAGCTGCTCTTCTCGTTTGTCTTCGTGCTGTGCATCGCCACGGCTGTCCTCGACTTTTCCTTTCGCAACATCGTCGCCCACTCGCTGCATGAGGAAGCCCGCGTCGCCCTCATCGGACCCTTCCAGCAGGCCGCCGCACTGCACATCCTGCGCCGCGACCTGCTCACCGCCTCGCTCATCTCCCTGGTTCTCGCCATCCTGATTTCCGCCTGGCTCGCGCATCGCATTGCCGCCCGGCTGCAGCGAATCGTGGACTTTTCCAGCCGAATCGCCCAGGGAGACTTCACCGCCCGCATTGAGGCCGATGACAGCGATGAAATCGGCGAAGTGGCGCGCGCCCTCGACGCCACCGCCAGCCGTCTGGAACAATCCTTCCGCGCCCTTGAAAGCAAGCAGCGCGAGCTCACCGCCCTGCTGGACTCCATGCAGGAAGCGGTCGTCGCCGTTGACGCGGCCGGCCAGGTCGAGCTGGTCCAATGCCGTCATGCAGCGCTTCGCGCCGGGCGCCGTCCGCGCTGGAAAATCCCTGGTGGTCAGCATTCGCGACCCTGAGATCCTCAGCTGTGTCGAGGTCGCGCTGCGCGAGCGCCGCATCGGTCTGGGCCGCGCCATCTCCCTGGTTCCCGGCCGCGCATTCGAGGTCAGCGCCGCGCCCACGCCCGACGGCGGCGCGGTCGCCGTCCTCCACGACGTGACCGAAATCGAGCGCGCGGAGAAGACGCGCCGCGATTTCATCGCCAACGTCTCCCACGAGCTGCGCACCCCGCTTACATCCATCTCCGGCTACGTGGAAACGCTGCTCGAAGACGAGATGGAGCTGCCCGATCACGCCCGCGAATTCATGGCGATTATTCTCAAGAACGCGCGCCGGGTGAATCGACTCACCGAGGACCTGCTTGCCCTTGCCCAGGTCGAGTCCGGCGAACACAAGCCGCGCGTCCAGCCTGTCCGCGCCTCTGCGCTTGTTGAAGACGCGATCGAGTCGCTGGCCGGCATGGTTGTCGAGTCGGGCGTGGCTCTCGAACCCGGCGAAACCACCGACGACCTGGTGCTCGCCGATGTCGACGCCATGACCCAGGTTTTCGGCAACCTCATTGAAAACGCCATGAAGTATGGCGCTTCAGGGGGCCGCGTCGTGGTCGGCGCACAACGGATCGACCACGTCGTCGAGTTTTATGTCCAGGACTTCGGCCAGGGCATGGCGGAAGAGCACCTGGGCCGCATCTTCGAGCGCTTCTACCGCGTCGATAAAGCCCGCTCGCGCGAATCCGGCGGCACTGGGCTTGGTTTGGCCATCGTCAAGCACATCGTCCTCGCGCACGGCGGAACGATCCGTGTCGAAAGTGAACTTGGCGCCGGCGCAAGGTTCCTCTTCACGCTGCCGCTCGCGCCCGCACAGCCTGCCGCCCCATCCACATCCGCGGCCATCCCCGAAGAAGCCCCGGCCAAGCTCTCCCGCTAAGACTGAGGGGGTACCCCCTCCCCCCCCAGGGGTGTGGCACGTATTTCATTCTGCAGGGCCGGGAAGGTACCGTAAGTCAGGTATTACCTTGGCCGGTACCCTGGCCGGTGGCAGGGGGCCGGGGGCCGGTGGCCGGTGGCCGGTGGCCGGTGGCCGGTGGCCGGTGGCCGGGAAGGCTAAGCCTTTGCCCGGGGGGATTTCAAGGGTGCGGACGAAGCTTGTGGCGATGTAAAGAGCAGATGTCAGTATTGGCCTGGGCCCCATTCGACTCGTTCGCCCCGGGCGACTCGCTCAGGGCAGGCTCCAAGGAAAAAGCTCTGTTCGGACCCGATGGAAACCGGGCGGACAGAGCTTTCCTTGTTCTTAGGCTAACAATTTGCGCGGGTAGATCAAGGGAAATCGACGAGGTGGGTGGTACGGAGGTACTGTGGCGGGTCGGTAGAAGCCCGAAACTTCCCAATTGCCGACGATCCGGCATGATCGGATCGGGGGCCTATCTCTCCGTGTTTAAAGAATCTTCGGACGCAGCGACTGCCTTAACAGCGGAACCAGCGTCCCAGACAACTGGACTCTGGTATTCGCATTCCATAACCAGATAACGACCGTCCAGCCGCAGAGGAGCTTCTCCCTGGTTAGTGCAATTTGCGCTGAGAAAAGAACCGCGATACCGGCCTGACGCGACGTTCCAGATGCCAACTACGGTCGACGTACTCGCCAAGAGATACTTTCCGTCCGGCCACCACAGCGGTGTCGCCACCCAATGACCCCTCTGCTCGAAAGGAAGTAGCTCATGCTGAAGCCGCCCGGTCTGCGTCTGCCAAACGCGGAAGTGACCTGTTTGTGTATCTCCGCCAATCGTGAAGACGGCAACTTCTCGATTGGTAGGACCCAGGTCGCACTCCGCAACACTCGGTCTCCGAAGTCAATGCGGCTTACCCGCTCGCGAGCCTCGATGTCCCAGAGATCCATCTCTCCGGATGGGAAAACTACAACAGCAGATTTCCAGTCCGGCGACGGTTCAAAATCGATGGCTTCGGCGGGGATTGCAGGAATCTGCTCAACCCGCTGACAGTTTCTCGCGTCCAAAATCAGCGGCGCAGGAATGCTGGTGGAGAAAACGACATAACGGTCGTCCGATGTGAACCATGCGGCGCGAAACTCCGTGTAGCGGGTGTCATGCCCAACAAACATAGGCGGAGGTGGAATCCCACAGAGAACATGGCCGTCGCTGCTGATGACCTGTGGAGATGGAGGCGGGTAATTGGTAACGGGCTTGGGATGCTGCGCTCCCGCGGCGACTTCGCGGGCCTTCTGGACATCGATATCGTAGATCGGGTCCAGACGTCCAGGGAAGACCACGCTGAGTCCCCGGTCATGGCTGACCGCCATGATCGTTTCGACGCGGGCAGCCGTCGGTTCGGCGACCGGCGCGTTGGAATCTGGTGTAAATTCCGGAACCAGTGGTGTGAAGACCGTATCCGTCAGACGGAAGATTTCCAGGAGGTCTTCGGGCAAATTGGCCGCATCGTACGTCCTCGTCCTAATGCCGTTTGGCGTTGCGACCTCCACCTGCACTTTGTGATTGCGGGGCGGTATGCGGCCATCATCTTCAGGGAGGCTTGCGATTAGCGCTTTGATCCTCGTGAAGGAATCCCTCGGAATCCGGGTTGCGGAGTAAAGCGGTCCGCCGTTGCTGGTCCGATCCGCATAGCCCCACCAAGCCGTGCTTCCTGTTGTGCCGTCGGTCGAAACGTAAATCATCCAATTGTAGTAGCGCTGTGAAGAAAGGTCGGTTCCGTGAATTTGATCGCTTGGCAGTGGCTCTTCTTTGAAGATGGTAATCCTGACAAGCAACGGATGTTCGACCTCGTAATCGACCGGCGCGGGCGTCGGCGACAGTTCGATTTCGTCCTTCGATCCCAAGGGAGGACCGACTTCCAGTGGTTGGACGGTGGAGAGCGGAGGAAGGACGATCTGCGCCTTTGCCGACGTCTGAGCATGGGCGGGAGTGGGAGGAGCCATGATCCTCGCGGCCAGCAGCATGAGAAGGAATTGCCGGTACATAGTTTCCTTGTCGGCTTTACCAGGAACCCATCGTACGTTTGACGTCCGCGAAGACCAATGCCACTTTGGTCCGCGCCGCCTGGAGATCAAGTGCATTCTGGCCGGTTAACCGGCAATACAGACGTTTCAGCCCAGAGCGGCGGATCTCCGGGAGGGTTTTCCTGACGGTGGCTGTTCTTTACGGCTGCGATGCTTTGCCGCGAAGACCCCATAGAAAAATCAGTGTGGATGCGAGGACCACAATGCCTACGCTCATCAGCCCGGCAGTCACCAGGCTCTCCTTCCACGCCTGGGCCCTGAAGCCCGGGGCGGTAATCGGAGACAATGCGCCCGTGCCGAAGACCGCGGCGAGGGTCGTAAAGAACCAGTTCGCATAGGCGCTGTAGAGAGCCGTCCAGAAGGCGGCGGCTTGTGCGGTTCGCGCCAGCCGCACATGGGGCCAGATGGCGCCGAGCGCGAGCAGGAGAATGCCGTTCAACACTCCTTCAAGGTGGGCAGCAAGCCCCATGCGCACATTGGCGAAATGCGGTTCGGCAAAGCCCGTGAACAGTCCCAGCAGAAACAAAAGCATTCCATGCCACATCAGTCGCCTGTTGGCGGTTTCCATGCGGATCCTCCTGTTCGGCGGAAGGCCGGATTGAATGTGGGGGAAGCGTTGCCAATTTAGCATGATCTCCGCTTAGTGCGAACTTGATCGGCCGACAGTACGGAGATACTGGAAGGCTGGTTGGGGCGGAACGGAGGGTTGAGTAACTTCCGGGCAGGCGACAATCCAGGCAGTCCATGCGGCCAATCAATAACCCGCCGGGGTATATTGAATTTCTCCCTGAATCGCAGAATTGAAATCCGGGCCAATCCATGCGGGTTTTCCTGTCCTAACGTGGAGGTCATTGATGTCATCGGGTTCGAGAGTTTTCATCTTCGCGGTTCTTTTTTTCGCGCTCCCAACCTGCCGTGCCCTTCAACCGGAAGTCCACCACCCGCTCGATGCCCTCACTCCGGAGGAATATTGGAGGGTCTACGACGTCCTCCGCGACGCCGGCAAGCTGGGGGAGAAGACTGAATTCTCGAGCATCCTGCTTCGGGAGCCACCGAAAGCTGACGTTCTGGCATGGAAGCCAGGCATGCCCTTGGTGCGCAAAGTGGATGTGGTTTTGCTGACCGACGGCAAGGCCTATGCCGCTGTTGTGGATGTCAGCGCAGGCAAGCTCGAATCCTGGGCCGAACTTACAAAAAATGAAACACCCGTTTCGACGGGCGGCTTTGACGACATTCTCAAGAAGGATCCGAGGGTCCTGGAGGCGCTGAAGGCGCGCGGCATAACGGATTTGCGCATGGTGGATTGCGGCGTCGTTCAGGCCGGTTTTGTGGACTTGCCGGAGCAGGCCGAAGGCCGGCGCATTGGCTGGGGAGGCTGCGGATACATGGGCGACCGAGTGTACGGCTGGGATAGCCATATTGCCGGGATATTCGTCGTCGTCGACCTGAACAGCAAGAAGATCCTCCGGGTCTCCGATTCCGGAGCGGTGCCGATGCCTCCATCCACAAGCTTCTACGACACGGACGGCGGTCCGGCTGCGCCCGGAACCAGGCCCATCGTGACCTCGCAGCCGGAAGGGCCGAGCTTCACGATCAAGGATGGCGAGGTGAGCTGGCAGAACTGGCATTTCCGCTTTCGCCTCGACCCCCGCATTGGTCCGGTGATCAACCTGGTCACCTGGGAGGATGCCGGCAAGCGCCGGTCAGTGCTCTACGAGGGCTCGCTGGCCGAAATGTACGTGCCTTACCAGGATCTGGATGAGAACTGGAAGGCGCATATCTTTCTGGACGCAGGCGAGTATTTTTCGAGCACCGGCTCGGGGGGCATCATTAAGCCGCTCGAGGCCGGCGTGGATTGCCCGGACTACGCCACCTTCTTCAGCGGCACGTTCTTCCGCAGCAACGGAGTGCCCTACGTCCGTCCCCGGCTGGCTTGCATGTTTGAGCGCGTCAGCGGCGATCCGGTGTGGCGTCACTGGGACAATTTCACGGCAGCCATCGCCGGCCGGCCCACCAGGGAGCTTGTTTTCCGCACGGTCGCTACAGTGAGCAACTACGACTATGTCTTCGACTGGCGCTTTGAGCAGGATGCTTCCATCGTCGTGGGCGTGGGCGCAACCGGCGTTCTGGCAGTGAAGGCAGTGAAGGATCAGCGCGCGGATGGGCCGCTCTCGGGTGGCCTGGCGGCCAAAGATCCGGACGGGAACGAGGTGCAGTTCGGCCAGCTGGTGGCCCCGGGCATCGCCGCCGTCGATCACGATCACTTCCTCAGCTTCCGGCTGGACCTGGATGTGGACGGCGTTAACAACTCGCTGATGGTGGATAAGCTGGTGCCTTACAAGCTGCCCGACTCCTTACCCGGCCGCCACTGGATATGGACGATGAAGCCGGAGATGGTAAAGACCGAGGGGGACGCACAGTTCAATGTCTCAGTGGAGCACCCGGCCATGTGGCGCTTTGCCAACGACGGCGTGAAGAACGCGCTCGGCCAGTCGACCAGCTTCGCCATTATGCCGGGCGAGACGGGCATCAGCCTGCTGCCCGCGAGTGAGTGGCCGCAGCGGCGCGCCGGCTTTTCAGAGCACAATCTCTGGGTAACTCCCTACGACCCCACGGAGCGCTATGCATCAGGCGTCTACGTGCTGGGCAGCAAAGGCGAAGACAGCCTGCCGCAGTGGGTGAAGCAGAACCGCAACATCATGAACACCGACATCGTGGCCTGGTACACGATGGGCTTCCACCATGTGCCACGCGCTGAGGACTGGCCCCAGATGCCGATCATGTGGCATACGTTTACGCTGCTGCCGTATGGATTCCTGACGAAAAATCCGACCATGGATCTGCCTTTGGTTCCCTGAGCCGTGGCGATCAATCCGTCGCTGACGCTGGCACTCCTGGAAGGAACTTGGCATTTGAGAACCCAGCTGGGGTGAAGTCCTGCCCCGGAAGTTCGTGACTGGACTGACAAACAGCAACCGCAGATCCTTCGCCTGAGTTTGGCCGGGTTCCCGGCCAAAACTCGCTCGGGATGACAAGCGGTGATTATGAAGCGAATGAGCCGGACTGGTTGCTGATCTATAAGATCGATGGCGACGATCTCCATTTAGTGCGAACCGGGAATCATTCAGACCTTTTCTGAGCCGGTTTCGCCGCAAATCCCCCTACAATGATCTATGCCCTCGAGGACGGTCCATGCAGTTTGCTCGCACGATTGCCCGGACTCGTGCGGGGTGCTGATCACCATCGACGACAGCGGGCGCGCGACGAAACTTCGTGGCGACCCCAGCCATCCGGTGACGCGCGGGTTTCTTTGCGGCAAAGTCGCGAAGTATCTCGACCGGGTGTACTCACCGGATCGGCTGCTTTATCCCATGCGCCGGCGTGCGGGCGTGCCAAAAGCTTCCCTGCCTCAGGGGCGCGAGGCTGAAGCCTTCGAGCGCATCTCGTGGGACGAAGCTCTCGACACCATCGCTGCGCGGTTGAAGGGGATCGCAGAAAAGCATGGGCCGGAATCGATCCTGCCTTACTCCTATGCGGGGACGATTGGCGTTCTGAATTACGGGTCGATGGACCGACGGTTCTTCCATCAGGCTTGGCGCATCGCAGCTGGACCGCACGATCTGCTCGGAGACCGGAGGCAGGCGCTGATCTCGGTTTATGGCCGCAAACTCGGCACCGACACGGAAGCCTTCGCGCACGCAAAGCTCATCATCGCGTGGGCCGCGAACATCCACGGCAACAATATTCATCTGTGGCCCTTCGTCGAAGAGGCTCGCCGCAACGGCGCAAAGCTGATCGTCATCGATCCGTATGCGACGCGCACGGCGCGCGCCGCGGACTGGCACATCCCCATCAATCCCGGCACCGATTCGGCGCTGGCGCTGGGCATGATGCACATCATTGTGTGCGACCGGCTCTACGACAAGGATTACATCGCGCGATGGACCTGCGGCTTCGATCAGCTGCGCGAGCGGATCGCCGAATATCCTCCGGATCGGGTTTCGGCGCTCACCGGCATTTCCGTCGAGGATATTGAACGCCTCGCGCATGACTACGCCACCACGACGCCTGCCGTCATTCGCCTGAACTATGGCGTGCAGCGCTCGGACAACGGCGGCGCAGCCACAAGAGCGATCGCCATGCTGCCGGCGCTGATCGGCGCGTGGAAGCATTACGGCGGCGGACTGCAGCTTTCGACCAGCGGCGCGTTTAAGTGGGACAAGGCAGGCGCTGGAGCGCCCCGATCTGATGGAGGCAAGCCCGCTGGGACGGCCGGCGCGCGTGGTGAATATGTCGGTCCTGGGCGACGCGCTCAACACTCTGGGCGCCCGACCCGAAGACGGGCCGCGGGTGCATGCGCTTTTCGTTTACAACTCGAATCCGGCCGCAATCGCGCCCGATCAGGGGTCGGTGCTGAGGGGTTTGGCGCGAACGGATCTCTTCACGGTGGTGCACGAGCAGTTCTTCACCGACACGGCCGATTATGCCGATATCGTGCTACCCGCGACCACTTTTTTCGAGCACAAGGATTTCCAGGGCGCGTACGGCCACTACTATGTGCAGCTGTCGGAGCAGGCCATCGAGCCGCTGGGCGAAGCGCGCCCTAACGTGTGGGTTTTTGCTGAATTGGCGCAGCGCATGGGATTCACCGAGGCCTGCTTCCGCGACACGACGGATGAACTGATCGCGCAGGGGCTCGGCTCGGACGATCGGGCCAGTCAGCATCCGTGGCTGGCTGGAATTTCGGCTGAGACACTGCAGGCAGCCGGCGGCGCGCAGCGGCTGCGCTTCGAAGATGAGCAGGACGGACAGCGCTTCCTGCCTTTTGCCGAAGGCCCGTTTCCCACGCCCAGCGGGCGCATCGAGTTCTACTCCTCGACGCTGGCCGCCCAGGGTATCGATCCGCTGCCCGCCTTCGCCGCGGCGCCGGAATCGCGCCACGCGGCGGAGAGCCAGCGCTATCCGCTGGAGTTTCTCCCGCGCAAAGCCGACAACTACATGAATTCGACCTTCCCTAATTTGCCCGGCCACTGGCAGATGGAATCCGCGTTCAACGGGGTGATTGAGATTCATGCCGACGACGCTCGGGCCCGCGGCATCGCCGATGGAGATATGGTCGACGTCTTCAACGACCGCGGCACCCTCGTGCTCCACGCTCACGTGACCCCACCCCAGCGCGCCAACGACGGGCGCTCCGGGGACCCCGATCACGGGAGCGTGCGGCAGGGCGTGGTGGCGGCGCGCCTGAACTGGAACAAGCTCTCCGAGGGAGGGCACAACATCAACCTGCTCACCTCGCAGCGGCTGAATGACATCGGTGGAGGACCGGTCTTCTACTCGGTGCTCGTTGACGTTCGCAAGTCTGCCGCGTCCACATCAAAAGCGATCTGAAATCTTCTGTAGACTGATCGCAATTCTCCCCCGCCTGCATCCGCGCAGCGTGGCTGCGAGGATGGGAGAGTGCAATGATTTCGCCATCGACGAGTGCGCCGGAATTCGCCGATTTCGACACGGCTGTATTCTGCTTTTTGCCCTGGCCCGACCCCGCCGTGCGCGCGAATCGCGCTGTTATAATCGCCTTTTCCCGTAGACGGCCCGATTTTGAGCAGTGAGGGTGTGCTTATTTTTTCCGTGAACTCCTGGAGCGCTGGCTCCCCGCACGTACCATGCAGGATTCTGCGCCGGCTCCTGGGGCGCTCCCTGGTGTTGACGCTGCTTCTCGCTCCGGTTCTTTCCATTACCACAACGGCATTCGCGCAGGAGGCCAACCCCTCCGCCTCGAGCGATACGGGCCAGAGGGTCGTCGAGATTCGCGTTATCGGCAGCCGCCGCATTCCCAAGGAAACCGTTCTCGCCCGGCTCTTCAGCCACGTCAACGATCCGTACGACCCGCTCACGGTCGAGCGGGACTTCAATTCACTGTGGAACACGGGCTACTTCGAAGACGTCCGCATTGAAAAAGAAGACACGCCCCAGGGTGTGATCCTCGACGTCTATGTCCGCGAGAAGCCGACCATCCGCGACATCACCTACAAAGGCAACAACTCGATCACCAACTCCGACATCCTCGATCGCTTCAAGAAGGAGAAGGTCGGCCTGTCGCCTGAGAGCCAGTACGATCCGGCGCGCATCGCCAAGGCCGTCACCGTACTGAAAGAGATGCTCGCCGAGCACGGCCACCAGTTCGCCACGGTCCGGCCTGAGGTGCGCACCATTCCACCGGCAGCGGTTCAGCTGAACTTCATCATTAAGGAAGGCCCCACCGTCAAGGTCGGCAAGATCAGCTTCAGCGGAAACCACCACGTCAACTCGCGGACGCTGCGCGCGGCGATGAGGAACCTGCGGCCGGTCGGGGTTCCGCACTCCATCCTTCTGGAGAACCTGTTCGCGCGCACCTACGACGCCAGCAAGCTCGACGAAGATACTGAGCGCGTGCGCCAGGCCTATCGCGACCGCGGTTATCTGCGGGGTGGTCCGGTGGGCTCGGCGGAGACGAAGATACGCAACGAAGGCGGGCTCTCGCTCATTACCTTTCGGCCGCGCAAAGGCAAGCGCATCGACATTCACATGAATGTGGAGGAAGGCGAGCGCTACCGTCTGGCCGGCATCACCTTCAGCAACGCCAAAGGCGCGCCCAATCAAAAAGCTCTGCGCGCGATCTTTACCCAGAAAGACGGTTCCATCTTCAACCTCACGCTCTTCCAGAAGGATCTGGAGAACCTGCGCAAGGCCTACGCGCAGAACGGCTACATCAACTTCAGCCCGGTTCCTAACCCCACCTTCGACGATGCGAAGCACACCGTTACCTGGAACATCGACATCGACGAGGGCAAGCAGTTCACCGTTTCGCGTATCGAGTTCCAGGGCAACACCGTCACCCGCGACTTCGTGATCCGCCGCGAGCTGCTGCTGCAGGAGGGCCAGGTTTACAACAGCCACCTGTGGGAGCTGAGCCTGCTGCGCCTGAATCAGCTGGACTACTTCAATCCGCTGCGCGTGGAACAGGACTCAGAGACTCACCAGAACACGGAAGCGGGAACCGTCGACCTGCTTTTGAAGGTCCAGGAAAAAGGCAAGAACTCGATTGGGCTCAACGGCGGAGTCAGCGGCCTTTCTGGGGCGTTCCTCGGCCTGAACTACCAGACCAACAACTTCCTCGGCCTGGGCGAAACGCTATCGGTCCAGGCGAATGCGGGCAGCCTGGCGCGCAACCTGCTGTTCGCCTTCAACGAGCCCTACTTCCGCAACAAACCCCTGAACCTGGGCTTCCAGGTTTTCGACAGCAAAACCGATTACAACGCCTCCAAGAGCTATTCGCTCAGCGGCAACACCAACCAGACGGCTGCCGTTTCCTCGCTGCTGCAGAACTACAATCAGGGGCGCAAAGGCTTCAACCTGTCGGTCAGCTATCCCCTCAATCGCCGCTTCAGCCTCTTTGGCTTCTCGCGGGTCGGCGCCACCTACGCATGGGATAACTCGTCGGTACGGGCCTTTAGCCAGGCTTCCAGCAATCTCTTCCAGACGCTGGCATTCCGTTCCGGCATCCAGGGCGAGAACGCACTGGAAGGCATCATCACCAGCTCGGTGATGTTCAGCTACAACTCGAGCAACGTGAACAGCAACTATTTGCCGCACACTGGCCAGT
Source organism: uncultured Acidobacteriaceae bacterium (assembly GCA_963788905.1). GTDB lineage: Bacteria > Acidobacteriota > Terriglobia > Terriglobales > Acidobacteriaceae > Palsa-343. The sequence continues at coordinate 711,972 of CAWBIO010000002.1, read as the reverse complement.
CGCTGGCCGCAACGGTGCAGCTGGCCGGCTTGTGGGGCAGCGTGCGCTACGTGCGCCCGGTCGTGGAGTACAAGCGCTTCTCGCCCGTCAAAGGCATCTGGTTCAATCCTGCCGGCCGCAACACCTTCGGCATGCGCCTGCAGGCCATCTACATCAGGGGGTTCAGCGGGGATGTGGCGCCTCCGTTCGATCGACCTTCGGCTGGCGGCGAGGCCGACATCCGCGGATTCGACGTCCGCACGATTACACCTTATGGATTCGTACCCACGCGAGTCCTGTTTAATCTGGAGAACCCCGACGGAACCACCGTTCCCCGCGATCCCACGAACCCCAGCCTCGGACCGATTCAGGTGCCGCTGCCGGTTTACGGAATCGCGACGATCGGCGGCGATACGGCGGTCACGGCCAACTTCCAGTACATGATCCCGATCTACGGGCGCACGGTCGGCTTCAACCTATTCGACGACATCGGCATGGACATGGCGCTCAGCACGAGCCAGCTGCGGCAAAGTCCCGAAGGGATCGACGCGCTCAACTCGCCCCTCTACGGCTGCCCCAACTACGTCAACGGGACCTGCCAGGGCGGACAGCTGATCAAGTTCAGTCCAACCATCAACCCAATTTCGGGCACCAATTATGTTCCGCGCGACTCGGCGGGCGGCGAGCTGGACATCATGATGCCCATCATCAACGCACCTTTCCGCGTCTACTACGCGGTTAATCCGCTGAAGCTCTTTACCGCCTTCACGCGCCAGAACCTGATCACCCGCAGCATGTTCCCGGCCGGCGAGGCGGGTGACTACTCGTACGCTCAGGCCGAGCAGCTCTACAACGGCCTGTACATCCTGCGTGAGCCCAGCAAGACCTTCCGCTTCACGGTTGCCACCACGTTCTGACAGGTTACAGGTTACGGGTTACAGGTTACGGAGCCGGAACGGAAGACGCTGGCTCGCCCCTGGCAATGAAGTCCGACGGCACCGGGCCACATTTTCTGTTTCCTGTGACCTTTGATCTTCGTCCTGGGTTCCGTTTTGTTTGACGGCTCTCTTGCGCGGGCCCTATAATTTGCGCAGTTCCTGAGAATCTCTCTCTGTCCGCACCTTGCATTGACGGGCCGAAATCGGATGCCCGAACCGCTCCGGCAACTTAGAGGATTTTGAGAGCGAGATTGCGGACCAACCACCCAGGAAACTGAAGGAGTTTTTGAATTCCATGAAGCGCTCGTTGTCAGTCCTTTGCCTGCTCGCGTCCGCTGTGGGCGTTGCAGCCCTCGCCCAGACCTCATCTGCGGCCTCTTCGGACCCCGCGGCCCCGCCTGCCGCCATTACCGGCGCCACCAAGATCGCCATCATCCAGTTCCAGGGCGCCGTCACGCAAACGAATGAGTTCCAGCGCGACATCGCCGACCTTCGCAAGAAGTATGAGCCGCAGGAGCAGAAGCTCCAGGCCCAAAGCACCGAAATCGATACCCTGAAGAAACAGCTCCAGGATGGAGGTGCGACCATCGCCGAAGCCGATCGCGAGTCGAAAATGCGCTCCATCGACGACAAGACCAAGCAGCTGCAGCGCGCTGCTGAAGATCTTCGCAACAGTGAGCAGCAGGACGGCCAGGAGACCTTCAACCAGGTGGCCAATAAGGTCGGCGCAGTGATGGTCAGCTACGCTCAGACCCAGGGCTTCAATCTGGTGCTGGACGCGAGCCAGCAGAACAGCAACGTCCTGTGGGCTACGCCGTCGACTGACATCACCAAGCCGGTGATCGATGCCTACAACGCCAAGTCGGGCATCCCGGCTCCGGCCAATGTGCCTTCGGCTCCTTCACCGCGGTCAACCACGCCGGCTCCGCGCACCACGCCCGCCAAGCCGCCCTCTCAGTAAGAAGCTGGGCGCACTTGGGTTCTGACTCACTAAGCCCGCGGCCACGCCGCGGGCTACCTGTTGCCTGTGGAAATTTCTGTGGAAGGCCGCGCGGGCGCTTTTTGACTTTCGACCTTGTTCCTGCAGAATTCGCGGAGCAAATGCCTCGTGATTCGTTCAAGCTATTTATTTTTCAATCACCTGGATGAGTGGCTATAAAGTCATGTACTGCAGTAACTAGCTTTCTGCAACCTTTTTTCTTTTCCACAAAACCGGTTGAACCTGGAGTAAACAGCCCATTCCTGTGCGGCCTTGCAGGCCAGCTTCTCCCGGGACTTACCGGATGATCCCGCGCTCCGAGTTTTCTACGAAATCCAGCAGGTAATTCACGTCTTCTGATCTGCTGCTCTCGGCCCGCAGTTTCTCAACCGCCTGAGCGGTATTAATTTTCCCGCCGATCAGGACCCGGAATGCATGGTGCAGAGCACGCACTCGCTCCCGGTCAAATCCGCGCCGCTCCAGCCCCACTTTATTCAGCCCGAACGGATGCACCTCTCTGGTTGCCGACGTCAGCGAGTAAGGCAGCACGTCCTGGGTGATCACGGTGCCGCCGCCGATGTAGGAATGCTTTCCGATGCGGCAGAACTGATGAACCGGGCAAAGCGCCCCTACCGTCGCATAATCCTCAACGATGACATGCCCGGCGAGGGTGGCGCTGTTGGCCAGAATGCAGTGATCGCCGATGATGCTGTCGTGGCCGATGTGGGTGTAGGCCATGATCAGGCAGTGGCTGCCCACGCGGGTCACGCCTCCGCCGCCCTCGGTGCCGCGCGAAATCGTGACGCACTCGCGGATGGTGTTGTCGTCGCCCAGCGTGGCGCCGGTCGCCTCGCCGTGATACTTCAGATCCTGCGGCGCAACTCCGACGCAGGCAAACGGAAAGAAACGATTCCTCGCGCCTGCTGTCAGATGGCCGTCGAGCACGACGTGCGAAATCAGCTCGCATTCTTCGCCCAGCACTACGTGCGGCCCGATCGTGCACCACGGTCCCACCGTGCACGAATCCGGAACGACCGCACTATCCGCAACAATTGCGGTTGGATGAACGCTCACCCCTGATTCACCGATCCGCTCAGGACTGCCGTTTCGGTTTCGGCAGCCGGGCTCTGTGTCTCCGCCCCTGCCCGGGCAACCAGCGCACACATTACCGTCGCCTCGCACGCCAGCTTGCCGTCTACGGTCGCCTTGCCTTCGAGTTTGGCGAAGCGCGGCCTGAAGTTCAGCACATTCACCTCGATGCGCAGCTGATCTCCGGGCACGACCGGATTGCGAAACCTCGCCTTCTCGATGCCGGTGAAAACCATCAGACTGTTGCGGGGGTCGGGAACTTCCGGCATCAGCAGCGTGCCGCCGGCCTGCGCAATGGCCTCGACCACCAGCGCCCCGGGCATGATGGGGTGGCCGGGAAAATGCCCCTGAAAAAATGGTTCGTTGATGGTCACGTTCTTGATCGCGACAATCCTCTGCTTGCGCTCGATCTCAATGACCCGATCGATGAGCAGGAACGGGTAGCGATGCGGCAAAATGCTCATAATGTCGGTGACCTCGAGCACCTGCCGGCCTTCCAGAATGTTCCTGGTGTTCTCCATGTTGGGCAGCGCCGATTATAAATTAGCGGCCAGCGAAGAAGCGGTCAGCTAAAAAGCGGTCGGCTAAGAACCGGTCAGCGGAGAAGCGGTCAGCTGAAAAGCGGTTAGCGGAAATTGCCATCGTCCGACTCCTCTCTTCACCAGAGCGCGAGCAGCGCCAGGGCCAGCGCCACCGGCATCGCGACGACCCCGATCTTCAAAAACTCCCACCCGGTAATTTCGGCGTTCTCTCTGCGCAGCGCGATCAACCACAAGATCGTCGCCAGCGATCCGGTGACCGACAGATTCGGGCCGAGGTCTACGCCGATGAGCACCGCATGCGCCAGACCGCCGTGCTGCCCCATCTGCCGCAGAGCCGTTCCCGCGGCCAGGCCTGCCGGGAGATTGTTCATCGCGTTCGAGAGCAGGGCGATGCCGAATCCACCAGCAAGCTTTCCCAGTCCATCCGGCCGCGCCTCGAGCCACGCGAGCGCGGCGCGCATCAGCCGCATCATTCCCGCGCGATTCAGCGCCTCCACAATCATGAACAGGCCCGCCACCAGCGGCAGCACGCCCCACGTCACGCCGCGCATGGCCGCCTTCGGCGCTTTGCGATCCCGAATCGCGACCAGCGCCAACGCCACCACGCCGGCCGCGCACGTCGGGGCTCCCAGGCGAATGCCGAGCGCCGACGACACCAGCAGCGCTGCCACGGCTATGCCAATTCCCGTCACCGCCATCCAGCCTGCGGGCGGCAGCCGAAATGGTTCCGTCACCTCTGCGGTTTTGCCTTCGAGCGCTTTCCGGTTCAGCATCCGAAGGCAGACAAACGTTGCTGCCACCGCGGCCACTGAGGGCAGAAGGAAGATCCGCAACCAGGTTCCCAGCGCGGGCAGGTGATCGCCAAACACGACCAGGTTTGCAGGATTGGCAATCGGCAGCAGGAAGCTCGCCGCATTCGCGATCAGCGCGCACGCCAGCAGATGGGGCCGGGGTTCGACTCGCGCGCGCCGCACCGCGGCCAGCACGGCGGGCGTGAGCACGACGGCTGTTGCGTCGTTCGAGAGCAGCGCCGTCACCGCGGTTCCAGCGAGGTACACCAGCAGAAACAGCCGGCTCGCCGAGCCCCGCGCATGGCGTATCGCAAAATCGGCTACCCAGTCGAAGACGCCTTCCTCGCGCGCCAGCTCCGCCAGCAGCATCATCCCGGCGAGAAACAGATACACATCCACGCCCTCGCCGATGGCGTGCAGGGCTGCGCCGATCGGCAAGAGGCGCGCCGCTACCAGAACCACCGCCGCGCCGCCGATCCATACGTATTCCGGCAAGCCGCGCGGACGCACCAGCATCAGCGCAATGCCGACCAGCGAAATGATCCAGATCCAGGTTGCCGCCATGCTCAAAGGAGAGGTTGCGAATGTTCGAGACAGTTGGATGCTCTCGCATTACACTAAATCGGGTTTTCCCCGCATTTGCCGTTTTGCCGGCCGCTGACCAGAATTCGCGCCGGGCCTGGAGTGAAGGTATGTCTGTTCCCGACCGGCTCTACTACGCCGACTCTTTTCTGAAATCTTTCCCGGCTGCGGTCACCGATGTTCGCGAGCTGTCGCGCGCCGAGGGTGAATCGGTATGGCAAATCGCCCTCGACCGCACCGCCTTCTATCCCACCAGCGGCGGCCAGCCTTTCGACGCCGGCCACCTGCGCGCCGTCTCGCCTGGGGGCGCCACCCTGGATATTCCCGTTGAATCGGTCGAAGAAGACGAAACCGGCCAGGTCTGGCACTACGTGCGCAAGCCGCTCGGCGCGGGCACAAAAGTCGAGGGCCACCTGGATTGGCAGCGGCGGTTCGACCACATGCAGCAGCACACCGGCCAGCATCTGCTCTCGGCCATTTTCGTACGTGAGCTCAACGCGCCCACCGTCTCTTTCCATCTCGGCGACACCGTCTCCACGATTGACATCACTGGCGGCCCTTTCGCCCGTCACAGCCTCGAGCGGGTCGAGGAGCTTTCAAACGAGATCATCGCTGAGGACCGAAGCGTCTCGGTGCGCACGGTTCCCCGCGCCGAAGCCGAATCGATGTTGTCGGCCGGGGATTTGCGCAAGCTTCCGCCGCGCGCCGGAGACATTCGCCTCATCGAAATCGACGGCGTCGACCGCAACGCCTGTGGCGGAACCCATGTTCGCTCCACGGGCCAGATCGGCGGCCTGCTCGTGCGTGGCACCGAGAAGGTCAGCCGCGGCGTTCGCGTCGAATTTGTCTGCGGTCTGCGCGCCGTGCGTGCTGCCCGCGCCGACGCTGGTGTGCTCTCTCAGCTCACTGCCTCGCTTTCCACGGGCGCCGCTGAGATCCCGGCCGCCATCGAGCGCCTCAAGACTGAAGGCAAAGCCGGACTTAAGGACCGCCAGCGGTTGCGCGAAGAGCTGGCGGATTATCATGCGGCGCGCCTCGCCGTCGAAGTGCCCATCGAGAACAACGTGCGCTTCGTCGATCGCACCTGGAAGGATCGGGACCCGGAATACATCCGGCTGCTGGCGTCGCGCCTCACGTCAGCCGCGCCCTCCACGATCGTTCTTATGTGTTCGGAGAGCACAAATCCGGCTTCCGTTGTGCTGGCCAGCAGCCGCGACTTCGCCTTCGACTGCGGCGCGATTCTCAGGGAAGCGCTCTCGCAGTTCGGGTTGCGCGGCGGCGGCTCGCCGGATTTCGCTCAGGGCGAGGTTCCAACTGAACAGTTGGCGGCGCTGCGCAATTCGGTGCTCAAAGCTTTGCAGGCGGCGGCGCGGGCATCGTAAGCGCCGCGTTACGTCGGTGCTCGCGCAGCGTTGGCATGCCTGGCCGCTCTACCGTAAAATCGAACAGGCAGTTCCTTCCTTCTGTGGGGCTATAGCTCAGCTGGGAGAGCGCATCGTTCGCAACGATGAGGTCGTCGGTTCGATCCCGACTAGCTCCACCAAACTCCAGTCAAGATTGGTTGGTAAGAGGTCCTTCGCTTCGCTCAGGATTTCGCCTGCGGGCTCAGACGCCCGCAAAGCGGCTCAAGTTCGATCCCGACTAGCTCCACCACCATTGCATGGAGCAGACACCATTGCATGGAGCAGCCGCCATTGCAGGAGCAGCCGCTCGCTTTTCGCTCGTACGGGCGGCCGCGTGCCATGGCGTTGATGACCATCGATACCACCTTCAGAGGGCCTTCGATCCGGCTTGTGCGTGCGGTCACTGCGGCGGTTGCCGTTCGCCTGCAGGCTGATGGTGGAGGATTGTTGGCGCTATGTTTCGTCTGGATACGGTGTCCTGCGCTCTGACTGTTCTTTCCACCGTGCTGGTGGGGCGGAAACTCTGGACGGGACTGGTGGTGGCGGGCATCAACAGCGCGGTAATCTGCGTGATTGGGATGAGGACCGCGCAATTCGGGTTCATTCCCGCCAACCTGTTTTGCATCGGCGTTTACGCCGTGAGCCTGCGGTCGTGGATGAAGAGGCAAGAGGGCGCGCGGGGCAACGGTGGCACCCTGAAAACGCAAAGCTGAGACTCGCCTCATTTCGCGACCGCTCGGCGAAAGGCGTGGTGACTACAGTACGCCGTCGCGCCCCGAGCGAGCCCATGAGGGGCGAGGCAACCTGAAGACAACGAACCGCTACACTGTAATAGGCCCCTTAACAACCAACGCACAAACAGAATGAATCGCCTTCTCCAGGGCTATGCCCGTTTTCGCCGCGAAGTCTTTCCGCAGCACCGCAGCCATTTTCGGCTGCTGGCTGAAAGCCAGCAGCCCGAGGTTCTGTTCATCACCTGCTCGGACTCGCGGGTCGTACCCGATCTGATCTTCCAGACCGAACCCGGCGATATGTTTCTGTGCCGCACTGCGGGGAATATTGTTCCGCCCGCCGGCGCTTTGCAGGGGGGCGTTTCAGCGACGATCGAATATGCCGTCGAGGTCCTGCATGTCCGGCACATTATCCTGTGCGGACACTCGGACTGCGGAGCGATCCGGGCGGTTCTGCCAGCCGATCCGCGCGATCCGCGTGGGAAGCGTGACCTCTCGAATCTGCCCCTGACGGCGAAATGGCTGGGTTTCGTGGAACCAGCGTGGAAGCACCTCCCGTCCGGCATCTCGCACTCCGACGTTTCCACACTGCACGTCGCGCTGATCCGCGCCAACGTGATTGCGCAGCTGGAGAACCTTAAGTCGCATCCTGAGGTGGCACGCGCGCTGGCGCACAAACAGCTTGAAGTGCACGGGTGGTACTACGACATCCTGACCGGCGCCGTAGACGCGTTTGACGAGCGCGAACGGCGGTTTATTCCGTTGGAGGAATGGGCGAAAGCGCAGCAGGCAGGAGCAGCGTAGAGGCGTCCTATCGGTGGCCGCGCTCAGTGAGCGCCAGCCGGGGGGCGTGCGCCGGGGCGGGCCTTCTTAAAGAACCACACCAGAATCACGCAGACAAAGCAGATCAGCGACATCCAGCGGAAGACATCGACGAAGGACCAGAGCAGGGCCTGCTGGCCAAGCTGCTGGTAAAGGGTTCCTGCGGCGGCATGCTGGGCGTTGGGCGCGGCGGTGTGCTGGGTAAGGTAGCCGGTGAGGGCGGTGAGCTGCTGCTCGAACCAGTACTGGGTCTGCGAAACATAGCCGGTGATCTGGGTCTGATGGACATCGGCTCGGCGCACCAGCAGCGTTTGCGCGATGGAGATACCGATGGAGCCGCCGATGTTCCGCAACAGATTGAAAATGCCGCTGGCGTTTCCGATCTGATCGTTGCGCAGGGTGCTGTAGGCCTGGGTGGTGATGGGTACGAAGACGAAGCTGAGGGCGAAGCCGGTGGCAACGATGGGGACGAGCAGGGTCCAGGGGCCGATGCCGAGTGTGAGATTACCCAGAAAGAGCGACATGATGCCGAAGCCGACAAAGCCGAAGGTGAGCAGGTAGCGCGGGTCGACCTTATTGCCGAGGTAGCCGATGACCGGCATGCCGAGGATGGAACCGATGCCGCGGGGTCCGACGACCAGACCGGCGGTGAACGCGGTGTAGCCGAGGAGCTCCTGATAGAAGAGCGGCAGAACGGTGATCATCGAATAAATGCACAGCCCGAACAGGAGAATGAGGCCGCAGCCGAGGCCGAAGTTGTGGTCTTTGAGGGTCTGAAGTTTGACCAGCGGGGTTTTGCTGCGCCAGGAGTGAACGATGAACCAGAAAAGAGAGATGACCAGGATCATGAAGGCCCAGCGAATCCAGGGTGCCCCGAACCAGTCGTCTTCCTGGCCTTTGTCGAGGATCACCTGCAGACAGCCGGTCCAGACGGCAAGAAGGCCGAAGCCGAGGCCGTCGAATTTGGAGGCGTGGCCTTTGGTGATGTACTCGGGGTCCTTGACGTAGCGGCCGATCATGAAGACAGCGAAGGCGCCAACGGGGATGTTGATGTAGAAGGCGTAGCGCCAGCTGTAGGTGTCGGTTAGCCAGCCGCCCAGCGTAGGACCGAGGACGGGGGCGACAACCACGCCGAAGGCGAACAGAGCCATGGCTGCGCCGCGCTTTTCCGGCGGGAAGCTTTCCAGAAGGATGGATTGCGAAAGCGGCTGGAGTGCGCCGCCGCCAGCACCCTGGATGACGCGGGCGAGCAGCATGAAGCCGAGGGTGGGCGCGGCTCCGCAGAAAAACGAGGCGATGGTGAAGATGATGACGCACGTGACGAGAAAGCGTTTGCGCCCGAAACGCAGCGAGAACCAGTTGCTGGCCGGCAGGATGACGGCGTTGGCGACCAGATAGCTGGTAAGCACCCAGGTGGCTTCGTCATTGGAGGCGGAAAGGGAGCCGGCGATGTAGGGCAGGGCGACCGAGGCGATGGCGGTGTCGAGCACCTCCATAAAGGTGGCCAACATCACGGAGATCGCGATGAGCCAGGGGTTAACGCCGAAATTTTGCGCCTGCTGACCGCTTCCGTCCGCCATGCCTCACGCCATGTTGAAGTTACAGGGATTTCGGGGGGAGCTATCGTACTTGGCCTGCGGGTCTCTGGGAGCCTGAGAAGTCCTGTTCTGCGTGTTGGATACGAGAGTAACGGTTGTGGATGCAGCGACCTCTGGAAAACCGTCGTTTAGGGCGGCCAATGATGCAGGGAAACGTTTTATTTTGATGGATTTCCCTATTTGCATCGCAGGCATCATGTTGCGCATCAGATAGATTGACAATAATACACTCAAGTGCCATCCTAGCCAGGGAGCAGGCACTTATTCAGGAGTTCCAGACAATGGCAAAGATTATCGGAATTGACCTCGGCACCACCAACTCGGTGGTTGCCGTGATGGAGGGCGGTGAGCCCAAAGTGATCCCCAACGAAGAGGGCGGCCGAACGACGCCGTCGGTCGTGGCGTTCACCAAATCCGGGGAGCGGCTGGTGGGCCAGGTGGCCAAGCGCCAGGCGATTACCAACCCGGCCAACACGATTTACTCGATCAAGCGCTTTATGGGACGGCGCTTCAACGAAGTCTCGGACGAGATGAAGATGGTCCCGTACAAAGTGGTCCAGCAGGGCGATCACGTGGCTGTCGAGGCGCAAGGCAAGCTGTACACGCCGCCGGAAATCTCGGCGCTGATCCTGCAGAAGCTGAAGAAGGCTGCGGAGGATCACCTGGGCACGACGGTCACCGAGGCGGTGATCACGGTCCCGGCCTACTTTAACGACGCGCAGCGCCAGGCTACGAAGGACGCGGGCAGGATTGCCGGCCTCGACGTGAAGCGCATTGTGAACGAGCCGACCGCGGCCGCGCTGGCTTACGGGCTCGACAAGAAAAAGGACGAGACGATCGCCGTGTACGACTTTGGCGGCGGCACCTTTGATATTTCCATTCTCGAAGTGGGCGAAGGCGTCATCGAGGTGAAGTCGACCAACGGCGATACGCACCTGGGCGGCGACAACATCGACCAGAAGATCGTGGACTGGCTGATCGACGAGTTCAAGAAGGACGAGGGACTCGATCTGCGGTCGAAAGGCAACGAGATGGCGCTGCAGCGTCTGCGTGACGCGGCGGAGCGCGCCAAGATTGAGCTTTCGACGGCGATGGAGACGGAGATCAATCTGCCGTTCATCACGGCGGACGCGAGCGGGCCGAAGCACCTGGTGCGGAAACTGACGCGCGCCAAGCTGGAGCAGCTGGTGGAAGACATCATCCAGCGCTCGGTAGAGCCCTGCAAAAAGTGCATGGCCGACGCAGGCGTTGACGCGAGCAAGATCGACGAGGTCGTGCTGGTTGGCGGACAGACGCGCATGCCGCGCATCCAGCAGTTGGTGAAAGAACTGTTCGGCAAAGAGGGCCACAAGGGCGTGAACCCCGATGAAGTGGTGGCCATCGGAGCCGCGGTGCAGGCGGGCGTGCTGGCCGGCGAGGTGAAGGACCTGCTGCTGCTGGACGTTACGCCGCTGACGCTCTCGATCGAGACGCTGGGCGGAGTAGCGACGCCGATGATCCCGCGCAACACGACGATCCCGACCAAGAAAACGGAGACGTTTTCGACGGCGGCCGACAGCCAGACGGAAGTCGAGGTGCACGTGCTGCAGGGTGAGCGGCCCATGGCGGCGCAGAACCGCACGCTGGGCAAGTTCAAGCTGAGCGGCATTCCGCCGGCTCCGCGCGGCATCCCGCAGATTGAGGTGACGTTCGATATTGATGCCAACGGCATCCTGAACGTGACGGCCAAGGACAACGCGACCGGCAAGGACCAGAAGATCACCATCACATCGTCTTCGGGCCTGAGCAAGGAAGAAGTGGACCGCATGGCGAAAGAGGCCGAGGCGCACTCCGCCGAAGACAAACAGAGGCGCGATGAGATCGAAGCGCGCAACCAGCTCGACGGCCTCGTCTACAACATCGAGAAGATGCTGAAGGAGAACGGCGACAAGGTCTCCGGCAGCGAGAAGGCCGATGTGGAAACGGCGCTGGCCGATGCGAAGAAGACGCTGGAAGGTCAGCCCAGCGTGGCTGAGCTGAATGCGGCGCGGGAGAAACTGACCGCGGCTTCGCACAAGCTGGCCGAGGCGATGTACAAGGCCAACGCGGCTTCAACTGGCGGGGCTGGCGTACCTCCGACCGACGGCGCGTCGCTGCTTCCACAGGAACCGCCGACGAGAAGAAGGACGAAGGTGTGATCGACGCGGAGTACGTGGACGTCGACGACAAGAAGTGACGGCGATTGCGAGGCCGGGGTCCCCATCGCGCATGCTTTTCGCACGATGGGGTGGGAGGCGTCTGAGCCTCGCACCGTCATCCTGAGGAGCGAGAGCAACGAAGGATCTAGTTTCAAGGGGCGTTCCGAATGGGACGCCCCAAATTTCAAGCAGGAGGCGACGAGGATTGATCGTAGTTGCGGCAGAGGAGGGTCACATGGCGAACACAATGACGAACAGCAAACTTTGGAAATGTGAACAGCTGCGGGCCGGACAGATCACGAACCGGCTGGTGTTCGACACGGAGGCCCAGGCAAATCATTTTGTGCGGCAGATGCGCAGCGTGGAGCCGGACATTTTCTGGCGGGTTGAGCCGGTGGATGCCAGCGGGGTGTGGAATTGAAGACGCTGAAAGGCAGTAGCAAGCCCAGGTAGAATAGCTAGCATCGCGGGAGATTCCGATGGATTACTCACAGATCATCACGATCGATCCCGGCAAGCGCAGCGGTAAGGCTTGTGTTCGCAACCTGCGCATTACCGTCTATGACGTTCTGGACTACCTGGCCGCGGGGATGACCAAGGATGAAATTCTGGCGGACTTCCCCGATCTGACGGAGACCGATATCCGCGCCTGCCTGGCTTACGCCGCGGACGCCGAGCGCCGGCTCGCAATCGTGCCTTTGTGAAACTGCTGCTCGATGAGAATCTTTCTCCACGCCTGGCTGCGGCCCTTTGCAATCTTTATCCGGGTTCGCTGCACCTCAGGGACTGCGGCCTGCGGGGAGCTTCCGATGCCGAAGTGTGGCGATATGCGCTCGAGAATGGTTTCATGATCGTTTCCAAGGACTCGGATTTCGCGCAACGGAGCCTGCTGCTTGGCGGCCTGCCAAAGGTGATCTGGCTCCGGATTGGGAACTGTACTACGGCGCGAGCGGATTTTGTCCTTCGAAATGCAATTGCCCGCGTGGGTGCGTTTGAGAGTAGCGAAGAAAGCTGTTTGGTTTTAACGCATCCTCGTCCTGGGTAAATCGATTTGGGGGGGGCCGGCGCTGGCTGCTGGAGGGTACTGAATCAGAGATGAATGCTTCCGCGGTTGGGGGGCCAGAGATCAACCGCACAGAGTAAGAAAGAACTATGGCGACGACGCAGCACAAAGACTATTACGCGATGCTTGGCGTGAAGAAGACGGCGTCCCCGGACGACATCCGGAAGGCGTTTCGCAAGCTGGCGCGCAAGTACCATCCCGACGTCAACCCGGGTGACAAGAAGTCCGAGGAGAAGTTCAAGGAAATCTCCGAGGCTAACGACATCCTGAGCGACGAGAAGAAGCGGAAGATTTACGACCAGTTCGGGTTCTACTCCGACCAGATTGACCCGGCCGCCGCTGAGGCAGCGGCGCGGGCTGGGCGCACTGCGGGAGGCGGCGGGCAGCAGGGCGCCCCGTTTGACTTCAGCGGTTTCGACTTCTCTGAGGAAGCGCCGGGGGGCGGCGGCGGAACGGGCCAGGGATGGGGGAATTTTCGCGACATTTTCTCCGGGATGTTCAGTGGCCGGGAGCGGCACGCGCAGGGTCCGCAGCCGGGCACTGATCTGGAATACCAGGTAAACGTCGATTTCTGGACGGCGATTCGCGGAGGCGTGGCGCGGCTGGAGATTCAACGCCAGGAGATTTGCCCCAGTTGCCATGGGCGCGCCTCAACCGGCGGTTCGCAGCCGTGCCCGGAGTGCCACGGCAGCGGACAGGTGACGCAGATGGGCGGGCGGATGAAGTTCAACATCCAGTGCCCGCGCTGCGGCGGGAGCGGCAAAGTGCAGAACGCGTGCCCCACCTGCCATGGCGAAGGCGTGGTGTACAAGACCGAGCCGCTGGAGTTCCGCATCAAGCCGGGAACGCGCGACGGGCAGCGCATCAGGCTGGCCGGTAAAGGCAACGCGGGGCTGAATGGTGGAGCGGCCGGCGACCTGTATCTCATCATCCGCGCGGGCACCAATCCGGTGTTCACGCGCACTGGCGACGATATTTACATTACGGTTCCGGTCACGGTTTCTGAGGCGGCGCTGGGCGGCCGCATTGAGGTGCCTACCATCGACGGCCGCGCCCAGTTGCGGATTCCGCCAGGCACGCAGAGCGGGCAGAAACTGCGGATGCGGGAGCGCGGCGTGCCCTCGGCGACCAAAGAAGGCGTGCGCGGAGACGAAATTGTCACCGTGGAAGTTGCAGTTCCGCAGCTGTGCGACGAGCGATCGCGGGAGATCCTGCGGGAATTCGCGAAGCTTAATCCCGAGGATCCGCGCGAGTCACTCTGGGCCAAGGTTTAGTCACCGTGACCGGCACAAATTCGCTGGATCGGGAGGCCGCAGGTTCGGGTTCGACAGCGATTCGTCTGGAAACCCAACGGCTTGTTCTGCGCCAGATGACACTGGAGGACGCGCCTGCGCTCCACGCGGTTGTAGGGGATGCTGAGACGATGCGCTGGTATCCGCGAGGCTTTACGCGCGAGGAGGTCGACGCGTGGATTGAGCGGCAAATTGCGCGATATCCCACGGGCACGGGATTGCTGGGAATGGTTCTAAAGGAGACGGGCGCATTCATCGGCGACTGCGGGGCGGTGTGGCAGGAGGTTGAGGACGCGGTCGAGCCGGAGATCGGCTATCATGTGCGGCGCGACTACTGGGACAGGGGATTGGCCACGGAAGCGGCGCGGTCTGTGCGGGACTACGCGTTCGAGACGGTGGGCGTCGATCATGTTATTTCGATGATTCGGCCGGAAAACCTGGCGTCGCGGCGCGTGGCGGAAAAGAACGGGCTGACGCTCGATCGTGTCATCTTCTGGCGGGGTTACGAGCACGGCGTTTATCGTCTTGCGAAGGTGGATGCGCGATGACGGTGCTTCCTTTTCGCAGAGGATCGGCGCGGCCGGAAGAGAATCCGGACCGCGATCATCGCCACGCGACACAGCTGCTGAACGCGGCAATTTCGTATGGGCGGCTCATTCTGCGCAAATACGGTCAGCTGGCGCCCTTTGCGTTTTCGCGGGATCGTGAAGGTCAGATTGTGCGCGAGACGCTGGACATCCCAAAACTCCCGCGTGATCCGGAGCGTCTGTGGAAGCTCCTGACCGGGCATGTGGCCGATCGGGTGCTGCGCGGGCAGATCGAGGGCGTGGCGCTGTGTGCCAACGTAACGCTGGCCCGAGCGTCGGCGGAAGGCTATACGGACGCGGTGATCGTGAACATTGAACAGGAGAGCGGCCACGCGGTCGAAGTGACGGTGCCGTACAGGATTCACGGCGGGCAGCTGAAGAACCTGCTGCCACGGCGGATTGCACTGGGGAAGATGGTGGTGGAAGAGACACAGCCGCGGATGTTCCGGCGGACATCGTGATGGATTCTCATCGTCGCGCGAGCGGGCGCAGTGCATAATGTGAATCGGGTATGCCCACCAAACGCAAATCGAAGGGCGCGTACATGATTTCGGCGGTGGCCGAGATGTACGACATTCATCCGCAGACGCTGCGCCTGTACGAGCGCGAGGGGCTGCTGAAGCCATCGCGCACCGAGGGCAACACGCGGCTCTACACCGATGAAGACCTTGAGCGGCTGGAGTTCATCCTGAACCTTGCGCGCGACCTGGGCGTGAATATCGCCGGGATAGCGATCATCCTGCAGATGCGCGAACGCATGGAAGCGATGAACCAGCAGATGCAGGAGTTCGTGCAGTACGTGCGGACGGAGATGATCTCGCGGATGCAGCACGCGGCGGATCAACCGGGGGCGGCGATGATTCCGCTGCGGCGGCCGGTGATAGTGCCGCAGGAAAAGCCGCGGCGCTGAAGCCCGAACCCGCGACGAAGATGAAAAAAAGCGTGCCGGTGCGGCACGCCTTTTTGTTTCCGAACGCAGCAGGTTAGTGCGGCTTGCGGTACTCGATCTCGTCGTCGCGCAGAAAATATTCTGCGGAGCAGTGGTCGCCGCCGCAGATCATGGATTCAAGTCCAACATATTGCGCGCGAGTGATCAGCCCCAGGACACCGCATTTCGGGCAGGCCAGCACGGCCACAAAAGGATTGCGCGCGTCGCCCATGGGCGCCGCATTCTCCAGCACAAAGAGCGTTCCAGGTTCCATCTGCTCCGGTATCCACTCGTCCAGCATCTGAAGATCTTCCTGCATATCATCCTCCTGTGGTTGTGCTGTTGGCTGAATTCTGGACCCGGCACGTGATTCGGGTCGGCGGGACAGTCGTTATTAGCGCGCGCTGGGTGGATTCCTCCTCTGACCGGCCCCGGAGTCAGGCTCCGCCGGCAATGGTGAATGTCTGCAGAATTGGACTTGAATTGAGGGGGAAAGTTGCCCGGCCATGGACTGACGCCACGTGGCCGCGCCTGCTGCTGGGGCCTTGCTCGTGCTCGATGCTGACTCGGGCATCACAGGCGGCCTCTGAAGCGGCGGCCTGATCCGATACGATGCACCGCACCGGTTTCCTGGCAGCCCGTCAATTGACGCCATTCTCAGGGGGCGGGTGCGCGCTGTCAATGCCAACTTTGGTGGTGGGTTATCTGCCCAGATTCGTGATGCGCGTGACGCCCTTTGGTCATCGAGAAGAAGATGACGAACGTGGGAGGTGCGCGTCTACCGGCCGAGGTGGGACGATCCTGCGCCGACAGGACCGCGCACGGCGACCTTGACGGCTTCGGCGATGCTCTCGATTTCCGGCGGCGCGAGATACGGATGCATGGGCAGGCTGAGGACGCGCTGGGCGGCGCGCTCGGCGACAGGAAACCTGCCCGCTACCCAAGCCATCTCGCGGGCAACATCGGCAAACACGGGCTGCAGGTGCAGCGGCGTCGGGTAATGCACTGCAGTGGGAATTCCCGCGCCGTGGAGGCCGCGCTCGACGGCTTCGCGGTCGTCGACTTCGATTGTGTACTGCGCCCAGGCCGAAGTGCGGTCCGCCAGGACGCGCGGTGTATGAACCGCGTCTTTAAGGAAAGCCGTGTAGTGGCCGGCGATTTCGTTGCGGGCGGTGAGCTCCTCGTCGAATACCTCGAGCTTGGCAAGCAGAACCGCGGCCTGGAGCGTGTCGAGGCGGCCGTTAATGCCGATGCGGGTATGGCGATAATGGCCTTCCTGACCGTGGTTGCGGAGCTCACGCATGGCGACTGCTAGCGCGTCATCGCCGGTAAAGCAGGCGCCGCCGTCGCCGTAGCAACCGAGCGGCTTCGACGGGAAGAAGCTGGTGCAGCCGATGGTCGCGAGCGCGCCCGAGTGACGGCCTTGGTAGAGGGCGCCGAAGCTCTGCGCCGCGTCTTCGATGACGGGGAGGCCGTGGCGCTCGGCGACAGCGTTGATCGCGTCCATCTCCGGGGGCTGGCCGTAGAGGCTCACCGGGAGGATCGCTTTCGTGCGCGGGGTGATGACGGCTTCGAGGTTTTCCGCGTCAAGGTTGTAGCCGGTCGGCTCGATGTCGACGAACACCGGTCGCGCTCCGAGCAATGTGATCATCTCCGCGGTGGCGAAGAAAGTGAAGGGTGTGGTGATGACTTCGTCGCCGGGGCCGATGTCGAGGGCCATCAGCGCGAGCAGCAATGCGTCGGTGCCGCTGGCGCAGGTGATGCAATGTTGCGCACCGATGCGGGCGGCGATGCGCGATTCCAGTTCGTCAACCTCGGGACCGAGAATGAAGCGCTGATGCTCGAGAACGTTACGGATGCGGGCATCAACGCGCGCCTTGATATGGCGGTACTGCGCCTTCAGATCGACAAATTCCATCAGGTACAGGTTACAGGTGACAGGTTACGGGTTACAGAGCGGTCCGTAGCCCGTAGTTGTGGACGTTATTTAGCCTCTGTACGCGAAGTGCAGAACGCTCTGGAAATCGCCGCTCCACTCAGGCCGCTGCTGGCTTCAGCGCGGCCTTCGCCTGTCCGACGAGCGCCGTGAAGGCGGCTGCGTCGTTGACGGCGAGGTCGGCCAGGATCTTCCGGTCAAGCTCCACGCCGGCTTTCTTCAGTCCGCTGATGAGCTGCGAATAGGAAATGGAGTTGGCCTTGGCGGCAGCGTTGATGCGCACGATCCAGAGCGAGCGGAATTGCCGCTTCTTGCCCTTGCGGCCGCTGTAGGCGAACTTGAGCCCACGTTCGACGGCTTCCTGGGCTGCCTGGTAGAGCTTGGATTTGGTGAGGAAGTAGCCGCTGGCGCGTTTCAGGATTTTCTTGCGGCGGTCGGTGCGCTTGGTTCCACGTTTGACGCGTGGCATGGCGTTTTCTCCTTGGGTGTTGCGGTTGAGCGGCTGGAGGTGGGAATAACCTCTTCACTCGCTTTGTTTGCCGGATCCACTCTCGCTGTTGGCGAGGGAGCCCACCCCTAATCTACGGTGGGGGCCCGGAAAGATCAGGCGTAGGGAATCATGCGGGCTACCTTCTTGTGGTCGGCGTCGGAAACCAGAACGCTGTGTGCGAGCTTGCGCTTGGTCTTCGTCTCCTTCGACGTGAGGATGTGCCGCATTTTGGACTGGCCGCGCAAAAATTTGCCCGTACCGGTCTTTTTGAAGCGCTTGGCCGCGCCCCTATGCGTTTTGAGTTTGGGCATGGTGATCCTGCTGAACAAAAAGCGTATTAACAACGACTTCCAGTGTATCGAATGGAGCGGAATGCGTCCAGTTGGGCGCTTCCCCCACTCAAGCCAACACCGAGCTTGAATGGGCCACCCGCTTCCCCCACTTAAGCCAACACCGGGCTTGAAATGGGCCACCCGCTTCCCCCACTTAAGCCAACACCGGGCTTGAAATGGGCCACCCGCTTCTCCCACTCAAGCCAACACCGGGCTTGAATGGGCCACCCGCCAGCCGCGATCTTCCCGACTACGACCGTACCCTGAGTTTCGCGATCAGCTCTTCGGGATGGATGGGCTTGGGGAAGAGCTCGAAGTCGTGACCGTCAGCCTGAGCCTTACGCATCAACTCGCTGGTGGCAGCCTGACCGGAGAAGAGCAGGATGCGAGTCTCGGGAAGCTCGCCCCGGAGTTTCACCCCCAGCTCGACGCCGGACATTTTGGGCATCAGGACATCGGTGAGAACGGTATCGGGTTGGAAGCTGCGCGCGGTTTGCAGAGCCTCCTCGCCGTTGTAGGCGGCGACGGCTTCGAATCCCTGATCGTTGAGGATGGCCGCGAGGGTGTCGGCAATAAGGGCCTCGTCGTCGACAACAAGGACGCGCTGACGAGTACGGCTGCTTCGGGTCGAGCGTCGATCCGTGGGCCACGGCAGTGGCGGGCGGCGGCCCTCTGCAAGCAGCCAGGCGATCTGATCCAAGAAGGGTGATCCTCTCCAAAGAGACTACATGAGGTGCAGTGGCGGCGTGGTGGGCCTTGCCTGTGAACCGGACACAGCCATCAGCGGCAGAAATATCGTAAAGGTTGTGCCGTGGTCTTGCGCGTCGGTATTGCTTTGGACGGTGATCGCTCCTCCCCAGGACGCAACAAACTGGCGAACCACCCAGAGGCCCAGCCCCGTGCCGGCGCTGGGCTTGGTGGTAAAGAAGGGCTCGAAGAGGCGGGAAATGTTTTCCTCCGGGATGCCGATGCCGTTGTCCGCGATCGCGACCAGAATGCCAGGATCGCGACCCTGATCGGGCTCGGCGATCGTGATTCTGAGCCAGCCGCCTCCGCGCATAGCGTCAATGGCATTGGAGATCAGGTTGGAGAAAACCTGATGCAGCTCCCCGCGCAGGGCGCGGACGGCGGGAACGATGGCAAAATCCCTGACTACTTCAATGGAAGAGGCGCGAAGGCGGCTGTCGTAAACGGCCAGGACTTCTTCGATCAGAGCGGCAAGATCGATGCTGGTGGGAACCGAGGTTTCGCGGTAGAAACCGAGCGTGTGGCGCGCGATGTGCGAGACCCGGTTGAGCTCCTTTTCCGCGGTTTCGAGGTATTCGCGAATCTTCGTGATCTGAGCCCGTGAGGTGCGCGCCAGATAGATCAGGTTCAGAACCGACTCCAGCGGGTTGTTGATCTCGTGGGCGATGGTGGCAGCGAGGCGCCCCGTGGCGGCCAGCTTTTCCGAGAGCAGCAGCTTTTCCTGCTGTATGCGGGTCTCAGTGACGTCGCGGCCGAAAATAGAAAGACCATCGGGGGAAGGATAGGCGCTGGCCTGGATCCAGCGCTGCGACGGCTGATAGAAATCTTCGACATGCGTGACGCGGCCGGTTTCCATCGCCTCGCGGAAGGCGGCGGCGAACTTGGTGTTTTCGATTCCGATGGCGATATCCCAGAAGGATTCGCCCAAAATAGCTAAGGGATTGACGGCGCCTATAGCGGCGACCTGCTGGTTGGCGTAGAGGATGCGCCAGTCTCGGTCGAGGAAGAGGAAGCCTTCGGAAATGCTTTCGAGGATCGAACGGTATTGTTGTTCGGCCTTTTCGGCTTTGGTGCGAAGCTCGCGCTCTTTGGCAGTGAGCTCAAGGCGCAGCCGATGCATGGCAATATGCGAGCCGACCCGCGCCATGAGCTCACGCGCGGTGAAGGGCTTCACGAGATAGTCGTCGGCGCCGGCTTCGAGGCCTTCGGTCTCTGCTTCCTCTCCGGCTCGCGCGGAAAGCATGATGACGGGAACAGCTGCCGTGGAGGGATCGGCGCGCAGAGCCCGCAGCAGCTCGAATCCATCCATGCGCGGCATCATCACGTCGGTCAGAACCAGGTCGGGAGGATTCTCGCGCGCGGCGTCGAGCGCCTGCTCGCCGTCTTCAACGGCGTTGACCTGATAACGGCGCCCGAGGAGCCGCTGCACGTATTCGCGCATGTCACGGTTGTCGTCGGCGAGAAGAACGTGGCCGCGCTTGGCCGATTCTTTCTGATCGAGTAGGACGCTGAGGTCCTCGTTCGCCAGGTCCTTGACGAGCTGCTCTTCTGAGGCTTCGCCTGGCAGCCAGCGCAACGCTTCCTGCACATAAGGAGCGGCGCCGAGGGTGCTGTCGACGCGAGAGCCCTCGGTCGCAAGCCGCTCGGCGGGAAGATGTGACGATCCCAGTGGAATGCGAACAGTGAAGGTGGTGCCGACGCCTAAGCGGCTTCCCACTTCGACCGTGCCGCCGTGCAGACGCACCAGTTCATCGACCAGGGCGAGGCCGATGCCGGTGCCTTCATGGGTGCGGCCGGCTGCGCCTTCAATGCGATGGAAGCGCTCGAAGATGCGCGGCAGCTCCGCTTCCGGGATGCCGCGTTCCGGTGTCGCGAACCGAAAGCTCGGCAAAACCATCGACGGATCGGAGAGTGAGCTCGACCGACGCCCTCGAGCGTGAACTTAAAGGCATTGGAGAGCAG
This sequence comes from uncultured Acidobacteriaceae bacterium, assembly GCA_963788905.1. Taxonomy (GTDB): domain Bacteria; phylum Acidobacteriota; class Terriglobia; order Terriglobales; family Acidobacteriaceae; genus Palsa-343. Next base: position 691,004 of record CAWBIO010000002.1, on the reverse strand, counting down.
GTTGAGAACGATCTTCTCCCACATGTCGAGGTCGACGAAGACAGGCGAGGGCAGCGGCTCACAGTGAATTCGGTAGCTAAGACCGGCGCGCTCCATGGCGGACCGGAAGACGCTGGCCAGCTCCGCGGTAAGGTCGGCTCAGATCGACAGGGCGATAGAGAGCGTGGATGCGCCCCGCTTCGATGCGGGAAAAATCGAGCAGAGTATTGACCAGCTTGAGGAGGCGAAGGCCGTTGCGGTGGATGGTCTCGATCTGGAGAAGTTCGGAGGAAGGAGTTTTCTGATCGCGCCTGCTCAGAAGATCTTCCAGCGGGCCGAGCATGAGCGTGAGCGGCGTGCGGAATTCGTGGCTGACGTTGGAAAAGAAGATGGTCTTTGCGCGGTCGAGCTCGGCGAGCGCCTCGGCGCGGCGGCGCTCCTGCTCGTAGGCGCGCGCGCTGGCAATGCCGGCGGCGATCTGCCCGGCGACCAGCTCGATGAAACCTGCATATTCAGAATCGAGCTGCCGATAGGGGTTAAGCCCGGCGATGAAAAAGCCGGCTGAGCGGTCCTGTCCCTGGCGCTGCAGAGGGATGAGCGCAGCCCGGCTGGGAGGAGTATCCCAGGCGCCGGAGGGGAGGTCGCCGAAAATCTCCCTGAGATTCTCAGCGATCACCATGGTTTTGCCGGAAACCACTTCACGGACTGGCCAGGGCGAATCGGGAGTTTCCATGTCGATTGTCTTGGGCGCGGCCGGATGGCCTGGGTCAATGCCGGCAGGCGCAGGCGAGTTGAGCGTCGCCCTTGCCTCCAAACAAGTAGGTCAGGGTGAAGGGCAGATCCTTCTGATTCTGAGTGAGACAGCTTTCGACGGCAGTCAGGACGTCGGCTTCGGCAATTGCCCCGCTGAGCGACGACGCGAGCGAGCGCAGGAAGCTAAGCCGTCGCTCGCCAATGACACGATCGGTTTCTTCGGTGACGACGCAGAGCATGCCCCGGATCCGTCCGTCGTCGCCACTCAGTGGGCTGTAAGAGAAAGTATGGTAGGTTTCCTCGCGATAGCCGCTGCGCTCGAGGAAGAGCAGCAGCGCTTCGTCCCACGTGGCAGTACCGCCGGTGAGGACGCTTTCGATGCGCGGGCCGATGTCGTTCCAGATTTCGCGCCAGACTTCGCTGGCCGGTTTGCCCAGCGCCCAGGGATGCTTCTTGCCCAGGGTCACACGGGCATAGGTGTCGTTGTAAAGGAAAGTCAATTCAGGTCCCCAGCCCATCCACATGGCGTAACGCGAGGTGAGCAGGATGCGCACGACGGTTTTCAGGCTCTGCGGCCAGGTTTCTACCGCGCCCAGGGGCGTGCCAGACCAGTCCATCTGAGCCATGAGCGTGCCCAGTTCGCCGCCCCCGGCGAACAACGCCTCCGAAGCGCGCGGATCAGCCGCACTACGGCGAGATTTTCTGGCGGAGGGGGGATCGGCGAGCGTCTCGGGCAAGGGGCGTTGGTCTCCGAAAACCAGGCAGCAACCTTAGACAATACAGCGAGCGCAGTTCTTAACCGTCGAGGGAAGGAGAGCGACGGACGGCAGAATCCAGCGGGTAATTTGGCTCGGACAAAAGATGCACCCAAGCGGCCTTTGAGTTGCCCGGTTGACAAGCCCCATTGAACCGCCGGGGTTCAGCAGGCCTAAAAGCCGGGTGGGCGCTCGGGCGCCACGTTGAAAGCGCGCTCGAGCGCGAGGCCGGCGGTAGCGAGGGTTCCTTCTTCGAACGGCTTCGCGATCAGTGTGACGCCGTGCGGCACACGGCGCGGAGGATTGAACTTCGGCAGTGGGTGGGCGGGGTCGGGAGCCCAATCGCTGCGGGCTTCCGTCACTTCGATGAATCCGGCGCGCAGAGTCAGCGAAGGATGGCCGGTGAAGTTGGTGATGGTGAGCATCTCATCGCGCAGGGAGGGGACAAGGAGTAAGTCCACCTGAGAAAAGATGCGCGCCATTTCCGCAGCGACTCTGCGGCGAAAGCGGTCGGACTGGACGAAGTCGACGGCGGAGAGGAAACGGGACTGGCGAAAAGTATTGGGCCACGCATCGGGAACCTGCGCGCTTGCAGCTCCTCCACGCCGACGGTTAGGGTGATTTCCTCGAACGACGCGGCGGCCTCGGCGAAAAGAATCACGTTAAGCGCAGTCATAAGGCCAGTCGGGCAGCGCGACACTCGACCGGCATCATGCCCAGCTTGTGGCAGCGTTTCAAGGCGATGCGATCGACGTCGGTAGCCGGGTCCTCCTGCATCCATTTGGGGAAGTAGCCGACGCGCAGGCCGCGACCGGCGCCGCGCGTCGAAATCGAGATGGCTGGGAACGCTGTGACATCGCCAGCATCGGGACCGGAGATCGCTTGCAGAACCAGCAGCGTGTCCTCCACGCTGCGAGTCATGGGGCCGAGTTTGTCGAGCGACCAGCACAGGGCCATCGCGCCAGTGCGCGGCACGCGGCCATAGGTGGGGCGCAGTCCAGTGACGCCGCAGCGCATGCTGGGACCGACGATGCTGCCATCGGTTTCGCTGCCGATGGCGAAGCCGACGAGGCCGGCTGCAGTCGCCGCGCCAGGACCAGCGCTCGAGCCGGACGAGCCCTCGTCCAGAGTCCATGGATTCAGCGTCTGGCCGCCGAACCAGATGTCGTTCAGCGCAAGAGCGCCCAGGCTGAGCTTGGCGACGAGGACGGCTCCGGCATTGTTGAGGCGGTCGACCACGGCAGCATTCTGCGTGGGCACTCGATTGCGATATGGTTCAGCGCCGTAAGTGGTCGCGATGCCCGCGGTGTCGAGCAGATCCTTGGCGCCCCACGGAATGCCGTGCAGTGGCCCACGATAGTGGCCGGCGGCGATCTCGTGATCGGCGCGGCGCGCCTGATCGAGCGCGTGGTCTGCTGTGAGGGTGATGACGCAATGCAGCTCGGGATCGAACCGCTGAAGGCGCGCGAGATAAATCTGCGTCAGACGCTCCGAGGTGATCAGGCGTTTTTCGATCCAGCGGGAGAGCTTCCAGACCGGCGAGTAAGCAATATCTTCCTCGCGCGCCGGCAGCTGACCCGCATCGGTGGTGCTCCGAATGAAGCGGTCGCGTGCGGGGCCGGCGGTTTGACCCGGGCCAACGGCAGACACGCGCGACCATGGCTGGACTTCCGGTTCGATTGCGGTTTTGCGCGGCCCGGTCCGGCGCTCATACAGCGGCGCCATCGACTCACGCCAGTTCGAGGCGGCTTGCGCCAGGTCCTTCGGAGTCATCTCAACGCGAACCAGCTTCTCAGCCTCGGCAAACGTCGCGGCGGAGACCTCCGGACCTGCGGCCGGCGCGGTGCCGAATGCCGGCGGCGTGCCCGGTGCAGTGGGCGGCGGCGACTGTTGCAGGTCAAGTGGGGTGAGTGCTGGGTCGAGTTTGGGAATTGCGGCAGCGGCGAGCAGCGAGGCAGAAGAGCGGACAAGAAAACGGCGGCGCGATCGATCCATACGGACCTCAGTGTGGTGTGTGGGGATCAGTGTAGCGAAGAAGCCGGCAGGCGGCAGCCAGCAGAGAGATTCTGGCTAATTCCTTCGCTCGCCCGATTCTCGAGCCGGATTCGGCAGTTGCCGCCGGCCGCCGGCTCTTTTCGAGGGTGTAGACAACCTACGGCCATAGCAGTAGAGTGCCTACATGGTCAAGGCGGAGAAGGACGTTTACAAAAACCGGATTGAACTTCTGCAGGGCACGCTCGATATGCTCATTCTGCAAACCCTGCAGTGGGGGCCGCAGCACGGGTACGCCATCAGCCAGGCGCTGCGCAGCCGCTCCGGTGAGGTTCTGCAGGTGGAAACGGGCTCGCTCTATCCAGCGCTGCACCGGATGGAACGGCAAAAGTGGATTGCGCCGGAGTGGCGACAGACCGAACAGAACCAGCGTGCGCGTTTTTACCGGATCACGGCGGAAGGCCGCAGGCAACTGGCGAATGATCGGTCGAAATGGGCTGCGATGGTGGCGGCGATCGCTTCCATCATGGAGGCGTAAAAGGGGCGGGGAGGGACGATGAGCTTCTGGCGAGGATTTGCGGCGAGGAAATCGGAACTGGACGAGGAGATCGAAGCGCATCGCCGCATGGCGATGGCGGACCGGATAGCTCGTGGCGAGAGCCAGGACAAGGCGCGCGAAGAAACACAGCGCGAAATGGGCAATCTGCCGCTGGCCAAGGACGTGACCCGCGAGACGTGGGGATGGCTGTGGCTGGAAAGGCTCGGACAGGATTTTCGCTATGCATTCCGGCAAATAAAGCGCTCCCCGGGGTTCGCAGCTACGGTCATCGGAACGCTGGCGCTGGGAATTGGCGCCGCGGCGGCGATGTTTACCGTGGTGGATCACGTACTGCTGCACCGGCTGCCCTGGCGCGATGCCAACCGTGTGGTCGCGATTGCAGAAGAAGGACGCGACGCCAAGACGCAGTCTTACGCGATTTGGTTAGACATCGAGCAGTGGCGGGCGCAAAGCCGGTCGTTTGAAGACCTGGCATTCTCCATGGGAATGATGGGCCGCACGTATCTGACGGGCAATCGTACGGCATTGCAGGTCGATGGAGAACAGGTGAGCCCAAATCTGTTTGCCTTGCTGGGTGTGAAGACAGCGATTGGCCGGGGATTCATCGCAGAGCAGCCGAGTTTCAGCCCGGGAAAGAACGCCGGCGGAATCGTGCTGAGCTATGCAGCCTGGCAGTCGGCATTCGGCGGTAACAGGGAGATTGTTGGCCGCGTGATCCGCATCAACGACGAGCCGTACACGGTGCTCGGCGTTATGCCTGCGGGCTTTGTTTATCCCGCCGACCGGCACCAATTCGCCCAGGTTTGGACGACAATCCAGCTGGGCGAGCGGGATCGCACAATCAAGGGCGACACGGGTTATTACGAGGTAGTGGGACGGCTGCGGAGGGGCGTGACGCCGCAAGCGGCGAAGGCGGATCTGGATGCCATTCAAAAGCGCGTCGCGCAGGAATGGGACGAGCCAGATGTGCGCGAACAGCACAGCCAGGTGAATCTGCAACGATACCGAGACTCTCTCGTCGATAAGGATGTGAAGAAAGCGCTGCTGGCGCTGCTGGCGGCGGCGGGCGTGCTATGGCTGATCGCCAGTGTCAACGTGACAAACCTGCTGCTGGCGCGGAGCATGGCGCGGCAGCGCGAGATCGCCATGCGTGGCGCGCTCGGCGCCAGTCGCGGGCGCGTGCTGCAGCAGATGATCGTCGAGGGCCTGGTGCTGAGCGGATGCGCAGCAGTCCTGGGCGCAGGCCTTGCTCTTGCGGCGGTGCGTCTCACCGCCGGGGTAGCGCCCCTCCACCTGAATCTTGACCTTTCGGCGCATGTTGACCTCGCGATCCTCGCCGCCCTGTGCGGACTCACGCTTCTGTCTGCCGTCTTGTCTTCCGCGTGGCCGGCGTTGATCGCTGTGCACGCGCCCATTGAGCCGGCGCTGAAGCAGGGTGGTCAGCAGACCGGCGCCGCCAAAAAACATAACCGGCTGCGGAGCGGACTCGTGGCCGTTGAGGTTGCCATGTCGCTCACCCTGCTGGTGGCCTGCGGCCTGCTTCTGCGCACCATCTACGTGCTGCGCCACGTCCCCCTGGGTTACAGGACCGACCACATCGTCGTGGCCAATCTGTCGATTCCGTCGTATCGCTACGTGGGCAAAAGCGTGACGGAGACGCTGTACAAGCCGCTGCTGGAGCGGACGCAACATCTGCATGGCGTGGAGCAGGCGGGGATGATGAGCGAGGTGCCGCTGGGACAGACCTTCAACATCATGCTGAGCATGCGCATGAATGGCGGCGTAATTTATGCGGGGCTGAAAATGGCCAGCCCGGACATTCAGAAGATTTTCGGAATGAAGATGCTGGCCGGGCGGTTCTTCGATGATCACGACACCCCGACCTCGCAGGGCGCGGCGGTCGTGAACCCGGCCTTTGCCAGGGAGTACTCGCCCGACAAGCACGATTGGAATTCGCTGCTGGGCATGACCGTGTGGAATCTTACGAAAAACCGGCCGGCGAAGATCGTGGGCGTGCTCGAGGATGAGCGGCAGAAATCAGTGGCCGAGCCTTCCCAGCCTGAAGTGGAGCTTTGCCTTTGCCAGATCACGCCGGATACGGGAATCTATCAGCCGTCAACGATCGCGATGGATCTGGTGGTGCGGACCTCGGAGCCAACCGCCGTCATGATTCCGGAAATTCGCGACGCGCTGCGACAGGCAAGCCCCGAGCTGGCCAACTCCACGTTCCAGACCATGGACCAGATCGTCGAAGACTCATTCGGCAGCCAGCGCCTCGCGGCACATCTGCTGGAAATTTTCGGCGGATCGGCGCTGCTGCTGTGTGTGGCGGGCCTCTACGGCTTGCTCGCCTATGTTGTCACACAGCGCACGCGCGAGCTGGGCGTGCGGATTGCACTGGGCGCTCAGCGCGGCAATCTGTTGTGGCTGGTGCTGCGCCAGGCCGGCGCCATGCTGGCCGTGGGTGTCGTGGTCGGGCTCGGCCTCGCCTGGGCTTCCGGCAAGCTGGTCGGCGGATTCCTCTACGGCGTGAAGGCTCACGATGGCTGGACGCTCATCGGCGCGGCGCTTCTGCTCTTCGCCAGCGGAATGCTCGCGGCGTATCTGCCCGCTCGACGCGCAGCGGGCGTCAATCCCATGGAGGCGCTGCGGGCGGAGTGAAGCACCGCGTTCGGCGTTCGGCGTTCAACTGGCGGCGATGACGGGGCTCACAAGCTGCCCGATGCCCTCGATCTCCGCCGTCATCATCTCGCCGGGCTGCAGCCAGCGCTGCGGATTGCGACCAAGTCCAACACCAGCCGGCGTGCCGGTACTAATGATGTCGCCCGGCTCAAGCGCCGTGATCGACGAGATGTAAGCGATCAGCTCCGGCGCCTTGAAGATCAGTTCGCGCGTGTTGGAGTGCTGCAGGACTTCGCCGCCGATGGAAAGCTTGATGTCGAGCGCATGAGGGTCAGCGATTTCATCCGCCGTGACGATGGCCGGTCCTATGGGGCAAAACGTGTCGAAGCTCTTCCCCAGCGTCCACTGCGAAGTCGCCAGCTGCACATCGCGCGCGCTTACATCGTTCAGGATCGTGTAGCCGAAGACGTGCTCGAGCCAGTTCTCCTTCGCGATCTCGCGTCCGCCTTTGCCAATCACGATGGCCAGCTCGACTTCGTAGTCGGGCTGCTTTGTAAGCGGGGGGATGCGCACCGGCTCATCGGGCCCGACGACCGCTGACGGCAGCTTGAGAAAAATCGTCGGGACTTTCGGAATCTCCATCTTCGATTCGATCGCGTGGTCGCGGTAATTGAGCCCCACGCAAAAGATGCGGGTCGGGTTTGGGATGGGAGCCAGCAGTCGCACAGCGGAAGCAGAGATGAGCGACCTGCCCGGCGCTTCAGCGGCATGGCCCAGAGTCTCGACGCCCGCCTGGATGGCGGTGATCGCGTCGGACGCGCCCAATGGAGCCAGATCGACGATGGCGTCGTCGAGCAGCAGCCCGGCATGGGGCGTGCGCTCGGAGAAGAATTCAAACGATATGAGTTTCATTCATCCTTTCCACACGCGGCCGTCGGGATAGCTGTAATCGCGAAGGGTTTCAGAGAAAATTTCAACGCTGTAACCGGGCTTCTCCGGCAACAAATATCGCCCGCGCCGGATCCGCACCGGATCGACGAAGTGCTCGTGCAGGTGATCGACAAACTCTACCACCCGATTCTCCAGCGTCGCCGACACGCGCAGATAGTCGAAAGCAGAAAGATGTTGCACGTATTCACACAACCCCACACCCCCCGCGTGCGGACAAACAGGAATGCCGAACTTTGCCGCGAGCAGGATCACTGCGATGTTCTCGTTCACGCCGGCCAGACGGCAGCTGTCAATCTGGCACACGTCGAGCGCCTGCGCCTGCATGAACTGCTTAAAGACGATGCGGTTCTGGCAGTGCTCGCCGGTGGCGATGCGAACGCCAGGAACTTCACGGCGAATGCGCGCGTGGCCCAGGATGTCGTCGGGACTCGTTGGCTCTTCCATCCACCACGGCTGGTATTGCTCCAGCTCGCGCGTCCGGCGAATGGCCTCCTCGACATCCCACTTCTGGTTGGCGTCCATCATCAGTCGGTTCGCCGCGCCGATCTTCGAACGAACCAGGCCCGCGCGCCGGTGGTCGTCGGCCGGATCGCCGCCAACTTTGAGCTTGAAGTGCGTCCAGCCATCGGCGAGTGCTTCATCGCACAGGCGCGCAATCTTTTCGTCGCTGAATCCGATCCACCCGGCTGACGTCGTGTAAGCAGGCAGGCCATCCTTCTTCAGCTGGGCCAAGCGCTCGTCGTATCCAGCGCGACGCTCCTTCAGCAGCGCAATTGCTTCCTCACGGGTAAGCGCATCGTTGATGTAATGAAACTCCACGATGCTTGCGATCTGCTCCGGCTCCATTTCCGCCAGCAACTGCCACAGCGGCTTGTTCTCGACGCGCGCGTAAAGATCCCACACGGCGTTGACCAGGGCCGCAGTAGCCAGATGGATGACGCCCTTCTCCGGGCCCAGCCAGCGAAACTGCGTATCGTTCACCAGCTCGCGGTTGAACGCAGCCAGATCGCCGGTGATGGAACTGAGCGTGCGGCCCATGACGCACCGCGAGAGATAACGGAGCGCCTCGCAGCACAGCTCTGTCCCGCGGCCCAGGGTGAAAGTGAGCCCGAAACCGCGCAAATCGTAGTTGGTTTCGAGGATGCAGTAGGCGGCCGAGTAATCGGGATCTTTGTTAACCGCGTCCGAGCCGATCGCTTCCCGTGAAGTGGGAAAGCGCAGGTCGATGACGCGAACATCCGTGATGCGAAGCTCAGTCAAGCGAACCGAGTTCTCCTTCAGAGCCGCAGTTTCCGCCAGCGGGACGTTCCCTCGGCTCCCAGGCGCGCCGCGCACTACAATTCTCAACGTGCAGCGAGGCTGTGAAAAGCCATGAATGATCGACCATCGCGTGCCGAGCGTCTGCTGAGCGGCAAGAGAGCCATTATTACAGGCGGGGCGAGCGGCATCGGCCTCGCGATTGCGAAAGCGTTCGCACAACATGGCGCGGCTGTCTTCATCATTGACCGCAACGAAGACGGTGCGGCTGCAGCGGCTCGCGAGATTGCAGGCTCAGGCGCAACCGCCGAAGCCCGGTCCTGCGATGTGAGCGATGGGGAAAGCGTGCGCCAGGTTTTTGATGGAATCTTCGCCCAGGGCCGCGTGCATCTGCTGGTCAACTGCGCCGGCGTCGCGCATGTGGGCAGCGTGACCACAACCTCCGAAGAGGACTTCGACCGCGTCATTCGCATCAACGTCCGCGGCATGTATCTGTGCCTGCGAGCCGCCGTCTCACATATGAAGGAGCATGGCGGTGGAGTCATCCTGAATATGGCGTCGATTGCTGCCAGCGCCGGATTGCCGGACCGCTTCGCCTATTCCACCAGCAAGGGCGCAGTCCTCGCCATGACCTTCTCCGTAGCGCGTGACTGCCTCAGGGACAACATTCGCTGCAACGCGATTTCGCCGGCGCGCGTGCACACGCCCTTCGTCGACGGCTTCGTCGCGAAGAATTATCCCGGACGCGAAGCAGAAATGATGAAGGAGCTTGGGGCTGCGCAGCCCATTGGACGCATGGCGCGGCCTGACGAAGTCGCGAGTCTCGCCGTGTGGCTCTGCTCCGACGAGGCCAGCTTCGTCACTGGGGTCGATTATCCGCTCGATGGCGGATACATAAATCTTCGCGGCTAGCGAGTCGAACGGGTGGTGCGCGAAGCGGCGCACAAAAGGTATGATCGACCGCACCCAGCACGATGAGCTCATCCAGTAAAGAAAACGAAGCCGCTGAAGTGCTCACCATCGGCGGACGAGAAGTCCGGATCACACATCCGGAAAAACCGTACTTCGCGCGGCAGGTGAAGCTCACCAAGCTGGATCTGGTGCGCTACTATCTCGCCGTGGCCGATGGCGCGCTCAACGGGATTCGCGACCGACCGCTGGTTCTCAAGCGATTCGTCAACGGAGCAGAGGGCGAGGCGTTCTATCAGAAGCGCGCGCCGGCCGATCATCCTGACTGGCTGCGCACAATCACGCTGTCTTTTCCCTCGGGCCGCACAGCCGAAGAGCTGGTGGTTGACGATGCTGCCGGCCTCGCATGGGTTGTGAACCTGGGCTGTATCGAACTGCATCCGCATCCGGTGCGTTCCCGCGATCTGGACCATCCTGACGAGATGCGGGTCGATCTCGATCCCGGCCCGGGCGTTACCTGGCCCGATGTGCAGCGCGTGTCCGTCGAAGCGAAGGCGGTGCTCGAAGACGCCGGGCTCCAGGGATGGCCCAAAACCAGTGGCTCGCGCGGCATGCACATTATCGTGCGCATCCATCCGCGATGGAGTTTCACCGAGATGCGGCGAGCGGCGCTGGCCCTGTCGCGTGCGGTGGAGAGACGCGTGCCCGCGCTGGCAACTTCAAAGTGGTGGAAAGAGGAGCGCCACGGAGTCTTCCTCGATTACAACCAGAACGCGAAAGACCGCACCACCGCATCAGCCTACTCAGTGCGGCCCGTTGAGGATGCGCGCGTCTCTGCGCCGCTCCACTGGGATGAGGTGATGGCCTGCGATCCCGCGGACTTCACGGTCCTGACCATGCCACAGCGGTTCGCGAAGATCGGCGACCCCCATGCCGGAATGGACGCCGCGGCGGGCGAGCTCGACGGCTTGCTGGAACTCGCTGCGCGCGATGAAGCCGAAGGCCTCGGCGATGCACCCTGGCCACCGCATTTCCGCAAGATGGAGGGTGAAGCCGCGAGAGTCGCTCCCTCCCGCGCGAAAAAAACCAGCATGTCCGCGAAGAAGCCGCGGGAGAAGATGCCGCTCATCATCGTCGCCAATTCGCCGCATCGCGATGCGGCGCTCGCGGGTCTGGAGCGCTGGAAACAGCGGCATCCTGAGGCCGCCAAACTGCTCGCTGTCGACGATGTGCTGGTAGATTCGATGCGCGGGCGTTCCTCCACCTGGACGCGCATTCGGTTGAACCTTCGCCATGTGCCAGAAGAAATGCGGCCCGCGGAAGAGAAGCCCGATCCCGACGACGTGCCCGGCTGGGGCGGAAAAAGGCCGGCGAAGACCAACGAACCCCAAAGTTAATCCGCCAACGCGCAATCCACACTACCGTCCGTGCGCGAAGATCGACGTCAACTCCAGCGGTGCGACAACCTCAAGCTGCGCATAAGTGCAGTCCGTCGGCTTTTTGTCGTGGCGCCAGCGGCGGAAGTGAGCCATATGGCGGAATCGCCCGCTCTGCATATGCTCATAAGCGACTTCAACCACCATCTCCGGACGCAGCGGCTCCCACGACAAATCTTTCCCCTGGCTCCAGCGGCTTTGCGCGCCCGGCATGCGATGCCCGCCCTCGCCTTCCTCTCCTGCCCAGTCTCCCCACGGATGATCGCGCAGAGCATCCTTGCGCCATGGCTCGAGGAAGCCGACCAGTTCCTCGCGTTTCTGGCGAGTAAAGCTTGCGCACACGCCCACGTGCTGCAGGTTTTTGCGATCGTCGTAGAGGCCAAGCAGCAGCGAGCCAATCGCCGAGCCTTTGCTCTCCTTGTACCAGCGGAAGCCCGCGACCACGCAGTCGCAGTCGCGTTCGTGCTTGATCTTGAGCATCACACGCTTGTCCGGCTCATAGGTCCCCGTGATCGGCTTGGCCACCACGCCATCGAGGCCCGCGCCCTCAAAGCGGCTGAACCAGTCCAGCGCGACCCCGCGCTCACGCGTCGCGGGCGTGATGTGGATCGGAGGCGTGGCAGGACCTAAAAGTTTTTCCAGCGCGGCACGCCGTTTCTCAAACGGCTCAGAACGCAAATCGCAGTCGCCTTCACAAAGCAGATCGAAGAAGACCACCGAAGCCGGGGTCTGGCTGGCGAGGAGTTTCACGCGCGAAGCGGCAGGATGAATCCGCAGCTGCAGCGCGTCGAAGTCCAGGTGGCCCTGGTGCGCGATCACCAGCTCGCCATCCAGAACGCAGCGCGCCGGAAGCTGTGCCCGCAGGGGATCCATCAGCTCCGGGAAATAGCGGTTCAGCGATTTTTCATCGCGGCTCTGAATCAGGACTTCGTCGCCGTCTCTGAAAATGATCGTCCGAAAGCCGTCCCACTTCGGCTCGAAGATCCAGTCTCCGGCGGCGGGCACCTCGTCCACGCGTTTGGCGAGCATCGGAAGGATGGGCGGATTGACGGCGAGGTTCACAAGTCAGGAGCAAGCGGCAACGAATGCCGGAATTGTACAACCCGTTGGATGCGAAGCCCTTCAACGGCGACTGGATCCGCCATCGGCCATCGCTCAGCCGATCAGAGAACCCTACTCCGTCCGCAGCGCTTTCACCGGGTCAATCGAAGCGGCTCGCCGCGCGGGAATAATACTGGCCACCAGCGCGCAGAAACCCAGCGTCACAATCGAGGCGCCGAGCACAACCGGGTCCCATCCTTTCACCTGGTAAAGCTGTGCGGCGATCAGGCGAGCGCAGCCGATCGACGCGGGTATCCCGATGGCCAGCCCGATTACGACCTGCAGAAAGGCCCCGCGCAGAACGAGGCGAATGATGCCTGTGCGATCGGCGCCGAGGGCCATGCGCACACCGATTTCACTGGTGCGGCGCTCGACGGTATAAGCAGTGACGCCGTAGAGGCCGACGGCAGCGAGAATGAGCGCGAGGATGCCGAACAGCCCGGTCATGTTGGCGACGGCACGCTGCTGGTCGAAGCGAGAGTCCACCGTCTCGCGCAGAGGCCAGAGTCCGAGCAGGGTGAGGTTCGGATCAACTTCAGAGAAAACCTGGCGGATCTGCGGCTCAAGGCCTTCTGTGCTGCCGCGCACCTGCAGGACAGCGCCTTCGATGAAGTGGGTTTCATTGTCGATCTGCTGCATCATCGATCCGTCTTCGTATTTGCTGTGCTGGGCCAGGGGCACGAAGAACAGCGGGCTGGGCGGCTGGGTGTTGGCGGGGTCGCGATATTTCGCGTTGCGGACCACGCCGACGATTTCAAAAGTGCTCGAGTAGCGAGGCAGATCGAGACCGAAGTGCTGGCCGATGGGGTCTTCGCCGGGCTTGAAGAAGCGCTGGACGAAGGCTTCGTTGACAACCACCACGTTCTGCGTTGAGGCGGTGTCGTCTTCGGTGATGGAGCGGCCGCGGATGATCTGCTGGCCAAGGGTTTCGAGGTAGCCAACGCCAACGTGATCCCAGGAAGAACCCACGGGATCGTTCATGTCGGGCATGCCGTGACCCTGGCGAATGACAATTTCTCCCCAGTTGTCGGTGAGCGGCGTGTATTGCGCGAGAGCGGCGCGCTCCACGCCGGGAATGTGGGAGAGGCGATCCTGCAGCTCGCGGTAGAGCGCGTCGAGCTGCGGCTGCGAATACGAGGTCCAGGGCGCGACCACGCCGAGGGTGATGCGATGGTCCATCTGATAGCCGAAGTCCTGATTCTGCAGGTTGGCCAGCGAACGGGTGAGCAAGCCGGCTCCGGCAAGCAGGACAACAGAGATGGTCGCCTGCACGACAACCAAAGATTTCTGCGACCAGGAGGCATGATCGCGGGTGCTGCGATTGGCGCCGCGCAGCGCTTCGGCGGGATCGGCGTGTGTGGCCAGCCATGCCGGCGCAGTTCCGAAAATGACACCGGTGACCAGCGACAGCACAAAAGCAAACGCCAGCACTGGAATTGACGGTGCTGCTGAAATGGGAACGAAGTGCGCGCCATGGAAGGCCATGGCGACAATGGCTTTTACGCCGAGATAGGCCACCGCCAGTCCTGCCACGCCACCAAAAACCGCCAGCAGAATGCTTTCCGTCAGCGTCTGGCGCATCAGGCGCTTGCGCGACGCGCCCAGCGCCAGCCGGATCGAGGTTTGCGTGCGCCGCGAAGCTCCGCGCGCCAGCAGCAGGTTAGCGATGTTGGCGCAGGCGATGAGCAGCACCAGGCCGCACACGGTGAGCAGAATGCGCAGGCTGGCAGCGTAGTCCTCTTTCATCTCGCCGACGCCGATGCCGGCGGGGATCACGCGAATGTTCTGTTTGGCGAGGTTGGCTTTGATGCCGGACATCCAGTCGGCGGGCATGCCGCTGTCGTTCACGAGCCATTGCCGAACGAGCGCGGTCATGCGTTCACCCGTGGTCGCCGTGGAAGCGCCTGGCTTGAGCCGGCCAATGACGCGAAGCCACGCCTGGAAGTGGTGGAGCAGCGAACTGCCTCCATTGAGCGTGGGCTCCAGATTGACGGGCAGCCACATGTCAGGAGGATCGGGGCGGAGAGTTTCTCCAAAGAAGCCCGGCGGCGCGACCCCGATGATCGTGACCGGATGGCTGCTGACAATGAAGGTCGAGCCAATGATGGAGGGGTCCGATCCATACTGCTGCTGCCAGGTGCGGTAGCTGAGCATGGCCACGGGCGGCGAGTTGGGCTGATCGTCGGAGGGGGTGATGGTGCGGCCGAGAAACGCGCCGATGCCGAGGGTAGAAAAGTAATTTCCTGTGACGGCTTCTTCGCGGAGAGGCTTGGCGACGCGGTCGGTTTCGCCTCGGCGGACGCTATAGGTCCAGCCGCCAGCCTGGAACGCAGCCAGCGAGGAGAACTCGGGAGTGTTCTGCTGCATGCGGCGGTAGAAGTCGTAGGAGAAGAAGCCCCAGTCGTCCTGGGTGCTGCCCTGGACGCAACAGTCGTCGCCGGTACCGATCCGATAAAGGCTCGACGGATCGCCCACCGGCAGCGATTTGAGCATGACCGTGTTGATCAGCGAGAAGATCGCCGTGGTGGCCCCGATCCCAAGCGCCAGAGTGAGCATGGCGGTCAGCGTAAACACCGGCGACAAACGCATCTGGCGCAGAGCGTAGGCGAGGTCCTGGCGAAGAGTTTGCATGGGGATTCAGCCTCAGGAACGGATACGGCGAGCGAACTGGAGCGGTTCCGGAATTGTGATCACTGGCCCTGTCCGGTTTCGAACATGGCGCTGCTGATTTCGTATGATGAGCAGAGTGGTGGCCACCGTTTTGCGGAACCTTTTCGAATCACTGAGAAAATTAGCGACAGGCTTCCTGCTCTTCGTCAGCGCCGCTACCGCGCTCGCCCAGGCATTGCCTTCCGCGCCAGAGGCCAAGCCGTGCGATCTTGCCAGCCTGATGGTGTGCGTAAAGCATGTGGCCCAGGACGAGGAAGGAATTGTCCTGAGCCCGATCCGAGCGCCCGCCTACAACCTGTGGTGGATCGTGCCCTTCGGCGCGGCCACCGGCGTCTCCATGCACTTCGACACCGAGGCCATCGAGGACCTCGGCGTTCATCCCGCGCGCGAGAATAACTTCAACAAGCTTTCCGACTATGCGGGGCTGTATCTGCCATTCGCCGCGGCTGGCGTGGGCTATGCAGCCGGCGACCTGAAGCACAGCGATTACCTGAAGGAAACTGCCGTGCTTTCCGCCGAGGCGATGGCCGACGCCGGAATTCTCGATGAGAGCCTCAAGTACGCGCTCGACCGCGAATATCCGCTGGCCGACAACGCGAAAGGCGGCTTCTGGCCGAAAGGTCCGAAGGGCTGGCCCAACAATCCGTCCATGCCCTCTGAGCACGCGATGAACGTGTGGTCGTTCGCGCACGTGATCGCCGGGCAGTACGACGGCGTTGCGACCAAAGCCCTCGTCTACGGCGTGGCCAGCACCGTTTCCGTATCGCGAGTGCTGGCGCGACAGCACTTTCCTTCCGATGTTGTGGTGGGCAGCACCTTTGGCTATCTGATTGGCGGCTACGTCCTCAATCACCGGTCGAAGGAGCACGGGCGGCTCGTGGATCTATCGACGGTCCAAACTCCGCTGGGCCGCGGGATCGAAGTTCGAGTGAACTTATCGCGGGGACAATAAAACAGCGTTCAACTCTCACGGCTACGCCTTGAGCGCCGTACGCCGAGCACCGAGCGCGGTTCTTATTCCGCTCCCGCCGAGCGGCGCGGAAGCGACTCGTCGGGGCGTTCCGGCGCCTGCAGGACGGTGAGACTGGAGTTGGGCGGCCCAGGCCTCGTCAGCGCCCGATACTCGAAGTACATGCTCAGCCGCCAGCGAAGAATCATCCCAAACGCGAGGATGAAGAACAGGCCACCCGTCTGCTCGATCGTCATGAAGCGGTCGAAGTAACTTCGAGCCAGGAAACGAACCAGCGCCAACACGATAATGACCACGAGGAAAGCGCCCGACCGGTGCATCCAGATCACGTCACCTTCGCGATGCAGCCGCGAGGTGCGCAGCAGCGGCCAGGCCAGGAGGATCGCGCCGATGAGGAACGCCGCCAGGGCCCACGTCCACGGAAAACGGAACGCCGGCACGATGAACATGCAGAACCCGGTCGCCATTCCCGCCGGTGGAATCAGGATCTTTTTCAGCGTAACCGGCGTCTGCCCCTCGCGCACCCGCCAGATCAGAACAGCAACCGCGCCTACAACCGAGGCAATCGCGGACTCGACGGGGGAAATATGCATGGGGAACCTCAGCTCGGCCGCAGTGGATAGCCTACTCGTGTGCGAGGCGGGCTGACTCGCGACAGCCAACACACTCAAGGATAGCGCGAACCGGTCGGGCCCCGTCAGATCCGCAGGAGGAGCCGCTCCAGTGCCGGACCAAGTGTAAGGGCGGGCAGATAGCTGAGCGCGGTGCCGATCAGCAGATAGGCGGTGAGGAGAATGCCGAAGGACACGGAATCAGTCGGCAGGGTTCCGATGGAGCGAGGCACGATCCTCTGGCGCGCGAAAAGGCCCGCAAAGGCGAGTGCGGGAACGGCGAGACCGAAGCGGCCGATCATCATGGCGACGGCGGTAGAGAGGTTGTAAAACGCAGTGTTGGCGCTGAGGCCGCCAAAGGCCTGGCCGTTATTGCCGAAACAGGAGGCGTACGCGAAGAGGATTTCGGTGAGGCCGTGCGGGCCGCTGTTGGTGGTGAGGCCGTGCGGGCCGCTGTTGGTGGTGAGGCCGGCGAGGCCGCGCGTGGTAGCGACGGCGATCGCTGTGAGCGTGAGGATCGTGACCGGACCGGCCAACGCGTAAAGCATAATCATCTTGTTTTCGGCGGGACCGATCTTCTTGCCGAGGTATTCAGGGGTGCGGCCGATCATGAGGCCGGCAAGAAAGACCGGGATGGCGGCAGTCATCACCATGCCGAAGAGGCCGGTGCCGAGGCCGCCGAAAATGACTTCGCCGAAAAGCAGATTGAGGAGCAGGACGGCGCCACCAACGGATGTGAAGCTGTCGTCCGCGGCGTTCGTGGAACCGGTGGCGCCGTTGGAGGTCGCTATGCCGGTGAGCGAGGAAGCGCCGATGCCGAAGCGCGTCTCTTTGCCTTCCATGTTTCCGCCGGATTGAAGCCGTGTGCCGTGCGCGTTGACGGCGTGCAGCAGGGGATTGCTGCGCTGCTCGGCGAAATGCAGACCCACCAGGCCGCAGGTGAAGAGAATCAGCATGACCCAGTAGAGGACCCAGCCCTGGCGAGGCATGCCCACAATGCGCCCAAAGGTGTTGGTGAGCGCGGCGGGAAGAAGAATGATGGCCAGCATCTCCATGAGGTTGGCCAGCGCCGTGGGGTTCTCGTAAGGGTGAGCGCCGTTGGCGTTGAAGAAGCCGCCGCCGTTGGTTCCGAGGTTCTTGATAATTTCAAGTGCCGCGACGGGCCCTTGCGGAATGGTCTGGCGGGCGCCTTCGAGGGTCACGGCGTTGATGTAAGGGTGGAAGTTCATGGGGACGCCCTGAGCGATGAGCAGCAGAGCGCCGAGAAGCGAGCCGGGTATGAGGACCCAGAGCAGGCCGCGGGTGAGGTCGACCCAGAAATTGCCGATGCTTCCGGAAGATTCGCGAGCGAGGCCGCGGATGAAAGCGATTCCGGCAGCAAGACCTGCAGCGCCGGCGAGGAAGTTTTGTACGCAGAGGCCGATCATCTGGCTGCTGTAGCTCATCGTGTTCTCTCCCGCATAGGCCTGCCAGGTGCTGGTGGTTGAGAAGCTGATGGCGGTGTTCAAGGCGAGGTCGGGCGTGAGCGGCGTCGTGAGGTAAATGTGGAAGAACCACGGAAGGAAGCGCTGCAGGCGAAGGATGAGATAGAGGGCGAGGGTGCAGACGAAACCAAAAATAAGGAAGCTGACGGTGTACTGGCGGGCGGACATTTCTGAGGCCGCATCGACGCCGGAGAGCCGGTAGATCCATCGCTCCGGGGTAAGGAGCACCGGGTCGAGGGGGGTTCGTCGTCGAAAAAAGACCCGGGCGAGATAGCCGCCAAGAGGGCGCACACAGAGAGTGACGAGGATGAGGAAAACCAGATACTGAGCTGCGCTGGACAAGCTCATTGGACCGGCATGGGAGCGCCAGGCAGGCGATCCAGTGTGAGTCTCGCACGAAGGGTATAAGGAAATTGTGAGGGGACTAGCCGTTTAGAGGAGGCGCTTCGTACGAGCAACCTGAAGAGATGGAGCAGCAAGGCTAAACGTGCTGCACCGCCTGCGCCAGATGCGTCAGCGAAGATTTCGCGTCGCCGTAAAGCATCGTCGTGCACGATTTGAAGAACAGCGGATTCTCCAGGCCGGAAAAGCCGCGGCCCTGCCCTCGCTTCAGCACGATCACGCTCCTGGCGCGGTCGACTTCAAGAATGGGCATGCCGGCGATCAGCGACCTCGGATTATCGCGCGCGTCCGGATTCACGACATCGTTGGCTCCAATCACCACGGCAACGTCAGTCGTCGGGAATTCGGGATTGATCTGCTCCATCTCGCACAGCTCGGAGTAAGGCACGTTGGCTTCGGCGAGCAGCACGTTCATGTGGCCGGGCATGCGTCCGGCAACCGGATGGATGGCGTACTTCACGGTGACGCCGCGCGACTCCAGCAGCTCGGCCAGTTCGCGAACCGCGTGCTGCGCCTGCGCAGTGGCAAGTCCGTAACCAGGAACAAAAATCACGCGGCTGGCGAAGGCCAGCTGCATCGCCGCGTCATCAAGGCTGATCTCGCGCATTACCCCATCGGCATTCGCAGAGGCTTCGGCGATCACAGCTCCGAATCCACCGAACAGAACATTGGTGATCGACCGGTTCATCGCCTTGCACATGAGGATGGAGAGGATGAGGCCGGAAAACCCATCCAGCGTGCCGGCAATGATCAGCACGTTGTTGCCGAGAACGAATCCAGTAGCCGCCGACGCCAGGCCGGCATAGGAGTTCAGCAGCGACATCACGACCGGCATATCAGCTGAGCCGATCGGGATCACAAGCATCACGCCGAAAACAAAGGCGATGCCCAGCATGGAATAGAAGAGCAAGTGAGCAGAAGGGTGAATCCAGAACAAGACGAAGCTGGCGACCATCGCAGTGAAAATGGCCAGATTGACGATGTTCTGCCCGTGAAACTGGATGGGCCTACCCTGGATGATGCCCTGCAGCTTGCTGGCCGCGATCAGCGAGCCGGTAGTAGTGAGCGCGCCGAGCATGATCTCAAAGCCAAGCGCGCCGCGGGTGACCCCGCCCATTTGCGTCCCGCGCACCACGAACTCGCCAATGCCCACCAGCGCCGCCGCCAGCGCGCCGAACGCATGCGAGAGCGCCGTCCGCTGGGGCATGGCGGTCATCGGAACCCAGATCGCCATCCATGCGCCGATGATGGAACCGAGGCTGAGCCCGGCAATGATCCAGACCCACGTCACGATGTGCATGCCGATCAGCGTGCCGACAATCGCGGCGAACATGCCGCCTTCAGCCAGGAACATGCCGCGGCGCGCCGTGTCAGGGTGCGACATGCCTTTCAGCGCGAGGATGAAAAGGATGGAAGCGATCAGGTAAGTCGCTTCCATAAATAAGGTGGCCGGATTCATCGGGCGGCCCCTTTCGCAGCGTCTTTTTCCGGCGCACGTTTGCGGAACATTTTGAGCATGCGGTCGGTGAGCCCGAATCCGCCGACCACGTTGACGGTCGCGGTGGTCACTGCGACAAAGCCAAGGATGTGCGCGAAAAGCGGATAATGAGCCGCTCCCGCCAGCACCAGCGATCCGATCAGCGAAATACCGGAGATGGCGTTGGTCGCGGACATCAGTGGTGTATGGAGCAGCGGCGGCACGCGGCTGATGACCTGATAGCCGAGGAACGCAGCCAGCACGAAGACGTACACCGAAGCGATCAGGACGGCAGGATTCATGTGTTTCCCTTCATCGGACGGGCTCCAGTTCAGCGACGGTCTCCAGCAGCTTCGCCACGCGAGGATTCACTGCCTGGCCTTCGTGAGCCACGCAGGCGCCGGCAACAATTTCGTCAGTCAGGTCGATGTTGATACCGCCGTTTTTCACGATGAGCGCGAGGAAGTTGACCATGTTGCGCGCGTACAGCTGGCTCGCGTGAACCGGAACTTCAGCCGGCAGATTCAGCGGAGCCAACAGCGTCACTCCATTGACGACCTGCGTCTCGCCAGGCTGCGTCAGTTCGCAGTTTCCGCCACCAGGAGCCGCCAGATCGACGACCACCGAGCCAGGGCGCATTGCCTCAATCGCTTCGCGTCGGATGAGCCGTGGCGCGGGCCTGCCAGGAACCTGAGCCGTCGTGATGATCACATCGGAATGCGCGGCTGTGCGGACGATCAGATCGCGCCCGCGGTCCAGCGCCTCTTCCGTGAGTTCAGCCGCGTAGCCGCCGCCACCCTCGGTGTTGATGCCGCCAAGATCCACGTCGAGAAACTTTGCGCCCAGCGAGCGAACCTGCTCACCGGCAGCGGCGCGGATGTCATAGGCCTCAACGACGGCGCCAAGACGCCGAGCGGTGGCGATGGCCTGCAGACCGGCAACGCCCGCGCCAATCACAAAGACGCGCGCTGGCGGTATCGTACCCGCCGCAGTAATCAGCATCGGAAACAAACGCGGCAAGCGATCCGCCGCCGCAATCACAGCTTTGTATCCGGCAATGGTGGCCATCGAAGACAACGCGTCCATCGACTGCGCGCGCGTGATGCGCGGAATGAGTTCCATGCTGAACAGCGTCGCGGGACGATGGATCGCCTCCAGCAGCGCAGCGGGCGCATCGAGGGCCTTCATGAATCCCACGACGACGGCGCCGGTTTTGAGGCGCGCCTGATCCGCGGGACCGGGCCTGTTGACGACCGGAAGCAGGTCCGCATTGGCGAGAATCCAGCGTCGATCGGCCGTTAAGGTCGCACCTGTTTCGGCCCACGCCTGGTCCGGAACCCCGGCTGTTTCGCCAGCACCGGCCTCAACCGAGACGGAAATGCCCTGGGTCACGAGCGTGCGCAAACTCTCCGGCAAAAGTGCGACGCGGGTTTCGCCGGCTGCAGTCTCTTTGAGAATGCCTAAGATCACGCGCGCCTCCAGATCGAGCTGAAACGGTGGCTCAAACAGCAAATCGGCGTTTGCGGATCGGGGCAGGAAGAGCCAATCGCCGCCCAACAGAATTATCGAGCGAAGGGGCGAGAGCTCTTTGTGATGGCGGTCACCAACATTCCACCCACTTCAGCGCGATGATGGAGCGATCGGGCGGGTGAATCCTATGAGCCTTACGCGCAGAGGTTTTGTCGAGCTGGCAGGCGCCGGGCTGCTGATGCAGTCGCGGCTGTTGAGGGCAGAGGATGTGCGGTCGGGACTTCCGGCCGCGGAAGTGCCAGTCAAAATTGCGCAGGCAGGCTCGAAGGTGGCGCTGATTCACGGCGACGATCGCCGCAAGAACGTCAGGTATGCGCTGGAGGCGATTGACGCCGATATTCAGGCGCGACTGCGGCGGAAAACGCATGTCGTGATCAAGCCCAACAATGTCTCCACAACCAATCAGCTGGCTGCGACCCACCTCGATGCCCTCGAAGGGATTTTGGATTACCTTGAGCCGCGTTTTCACGGACCCGTGGTCATCGCCGAGTCGTCCGCCGGCGACACGCTCGAGGGCTTTGAGCATTTCCGTTATAACCAGCTCGTCTCCGAGCGTCGCGCGCAGAGGCTCAGCCTGGTCGATCTGAATCGCGAAGCGAAATTTGAAACCGTCGAGGTGCTCGACGCCGACCTCCACATAGCAACCGTCCGCCTCGCCGCGCGCGTTCTCGATCCCGACGCGTTTGTCATCTCCAGCGCCATGCTCAAGACCCACAACACCGTCGTAGCGACCATGTCGGTCAAGAACATGGTGCTCGGCTCGCCGCTGCACAGCGTTCCTGGCGAGCTGTTCTGGAGCGACAAGCGCAAATACCACGTCGGCATTCGCCAGACCCACTACAACATGCTGGTGACGGCGCAGCGCCTGCAGCCGAGCTGGGGCGTCGCGCTCATCGACGGCTTCGAAGGCATGGAAGGCAACGGCCCCGGCAATGGCACCCCCGTAGACTCGCGTGTGGCGATCGCGTCCACGGACTTTATTGCCGCCGATCGCGTGGCGCTTGAAGTAATGGGCGTCAATCCGGAGTGGGTCGGCTACCTGAGCTACTGCGGGCAGGCGGGCGTCGGGCAGTACGACCTCGCGAAGATCGACGTCAAGGGCGCGTCCATAGCGTCGGTGGCAAAGAAGTACCAGCTGCACCCTGACATCCAGCGCGAGCTCGAGTGGATGGGCCCGCTGAAGACCGGCTCGCCAACGATCGGAAGCCTGGCGCGCGGTGATGAGATTTACGGGATGTGAGTACTGGAGAAAACAGCCGGCGCGACTGAGAAGACACCGCCGCTGCAAATTCAGCAAGGGTCACTGTGAGACATTGCGTGCTGCGATAATGGAGCAATGGCCAGCGACGGAAGGTCGTCACTGGAATCGCAGAATGTGCCTCGCAGCGGGGGTCTGATTCCAGGCGAGCCACTTCCTGCGCTAAGGGCATCCATAAGGCGGCTCCGTTTCAACACAGTCCATGAGATCCGGATCCCGTGTTGATGAACCCGCAAGGGGCGAAGCAAACATCTACGCAGGTAAGGCGCATCTGTTGTGTTCGAGTTGCGAGGGACGACTTGGACGTAATGGTGAAGACTGGGTCATGCGGAACGGCTGAAGAACGACGGCAGGTTCAAACTGCGATCAGCCCTGAAGCAGCCTTCCTTCCAGTGGGATGCCTCTCGTACAGCCGCGATCTACCGGGCCGCCGCAATGCCGGAGGTGAATATCTCTGCCTTGACCTACTTTGCCGCGAGCATCTTCTGGCGTGGTTCCATTCATCCGTGGAAGACGGCATCGGCTAACCCGGCCAGTGCCGCTCCGGCCCCTATGAAGATATTTCACGCTGCGCGCTCTACGCTTTCTGGGTCGCAGCAGGGCCTTGCCCCGGAAGCACTAGTGACCTGCTCTCGGTGATCAGGTGTTCTTCGTGCCGAGCATTGTACGCCATCGCTACACCTGACGTACGCCATCGGCGGGTGGGTGGAACGCTCTGCGATTCTCTTCTTCAACACGCTTTTCCTCTTCGAGCTGGTGAATGCCGCGCGGCTGTTGCGACGCGATGATCGCAGCAGCGCGCGGGTTTGGAGCATCCGCGCCACCGCCGTTCTGCTGGGGATTGCAACCACGCGACCCGTGGTGGGCGTCTTCTTCGCCACCTCGCCGCTCACGCATCTCTCGCCACATCAGTTCTTCGGATATGCGTTCTGGATCGGCTTCTCCATCAATGCCGTTGCTGTTGAGCTATGGCTGCGCTCGCGAGGCGCCGCGGAAAGGATTCTGTCATGACCACCTCTTCCCCAGTCACAACCTCCCCTCGGATTCCTGCGCTCCACAAAGGTCCGCATCCCGGTATCCTGGCCGTGCTCTACACGGTCCTGTTCTGCGCCGGCCTGTATCCCGTCACCAGGGTCAGTCGGTAGGTAGCGAATCCTCCGACTGCACATCAAGGCATGACCAAAGTTTCACTCACCTTCCGATTCTTCTTGCTCTCGCCCGGAATCGGCGTCACGCTAAAAGCGGAACCTGAACCAGGAGGACTCGCATCGCGCGGGTCCTTTTCATTTTGGCCCATTTATCTCGGCGAGTTTCAACGGGCAGGAAGAGGCCGGGATCGCCCATGCCGTTCTGAACGCCGAACGTTGAGCGCTGTTTTTTTTCCGGCTCTCGCTTGCAGGAAAGGACCCGGATCCCTGCGCTGTTCCGAACGCCGAACGCCGAGCGCTGAACGCTGTTTTGGGGTAATACCCAACTTACGGTACCAAAACGCCCCTGCAAAATGAATGACTTGCCACACCCCAGGGGGGGTGGGGGTAGGGCCGCTGATTGTTGACTGCTGGCTGCCTAAACCAGCTTTGCGCTGGTGACAGCCTGGCCGGTGTGGCGCTGTGTGTGATCCGCACAGTGGACGAGCAAGCCGCCGACGGTCGTGGGCAGGGCTTTGCGGCCGACGCCGCGGGGCTGTTCCAGGTCGGCGGATGCGAAGGCGCGGACGCGGCGGATGGCATCGTCAATCCCGTTTCGGAACTCCGAGAACAGGGCAGCACGGGTCGCGCCCGGGTCGAGCTCAGTTTTGAGCAAGGCCAGCTGTTCGGGGCCGAGTTGGTTGCCTTCAGCGTAGGTGAGCAGGCGGTCGAGGCTGCGCACAATGTGGCGCAGGTGAAACGCGACCGGAGCAATCTCAGCCGGGCGAGCGTTCAGGGCTTCGTCGCTGAGTGGGGCGCACCATTGTTCGACGTCTTCGCGGGAAAGCTCGAGGGTGTGAACGACGGCGCGCAGGACTGCCGGAATTTCAGTGTGGGTTCCGCGGAGCCAGGGTTCGGACATGCCAGGAACAAGGGTACCAGGGAACAGGAAACAGTAAGCAGGGAGCAGGAAGCAGGAAGCAGGGAACCGGGACGAGCATACGCACATCCCAATAAAAGAAGTCGAAGGGAGATAACATGCCGGAGCAAGAGGAACGCGAAACGCGGGAGAGAGCGGAAGAGGATCTGAAGGAAGGCAAATCGCCATCGACAGCGGCAGGCGAGTTTGTCCACGAGGAAATTGAACATGTACGCGAAGGTAAACACGGCGCGCGTTCGCCGCAGCAGGCCATCGCAATCGGGCTCAGCAAGGCGCGGCGCGCGGGGATTCCTCTGAAACCGCCGTCGAAGGGCAAAGCCAGCACCAAAGAGAGCGCGGAGCGGGATTACGAGCGCGGACAGTCCCACTCGAGGAAGAAAGTGTCGCCGAAGCGGTCGCGGGCCACGACCGGAGCGCTCAAGCGGGAGCCGAAGGGAACAACATCGCGTAGCGCGCTCGCAAAGCAAACACGTTCCGCAGCGAGGAAGCGGAGTGCGAGCAGCCGGCGCGGTTCGGCGGCGAAAGCAGTAAGAACGAAGGGAGCCGCGGGCAGACGCGCAGCGGCAAAAAAGGCTGCACGCACAAGGGCCAGACACTGATTGCGCCTGCCTCGCGGTGAATGCTAACGTACCAGCCTCGCGCGAAACAGCCGCGCCATGATCGGCTGAGCGAGCGACAGGAGCTGGGGAACGATGAAAGCACTGCGGGTGGCAGCTCTGATGGTTTGCTTCAGTGCGGCGGCGCAGGTTGCGACGGCGCAGAATCTGATGGGGAAGTGGGTGGGATCGACGGTCATCAACGGGCAGAAGTACTCGTTCACGATGACAGTTACGGCCGGGAATCATTACATCGAAACGGCGCAGGTGGGCACGCTGATGACCACCCAGTCAGGAACCTACGTGTTCACGAACGGCCTGCTGGTTCGAAACGTCATCGACTGGCAGCCGAAGCAGCAGATGGTGGTGAACCCTCCCTACGGAACGAAATCAGTCCCGTTGGCCAAGCCGCCAGGAGGATCGTTCCGGGTGACCTTCACCGGGCCCAACACGATGGTGCTCCAGGACGTGAACACGCGGGGAACCTTGACCTACCAGCGGGTTCAGTAACGGAGTTGCAATACCGCGCCTCGAGCACCACGCACGGACGGCGGCTTTTCTAAATGAGTTCTAAATTCCCGAAAACAAGGCCAAAGGCGGCCTGATTCCGGGTATTGGCGAACCGCGACGCGGCTTGCGGCTGCGTTCCACGGCTTTCGCTAACCGCTTCAATCTAAACCATTAACCGCGCTTGTGACGTGGTTGTAACGTGTTGCGACTATCCACGCGAGCCAACCCAGGGGATTCTCCGTGAACGGCGGCAAGGTTTGGCCGATTTGCCTGACCAATTTGCCCGGATCGAGCTGCCGACATCAATTTCTGGAGGACCACATGAAAACGCATGCGATACGGGCGCAGCTTCGCGGAATCGGCCGTTGCGCTACAACCGGAATGCTCGTAGGTTTGCTGGCCACTCAGGCATTTGCTCTGAATACGCCGACCGCCTCGACCAACGACAATCAGCAACTGAGCACGCAGACACCGGATTTGCCGCTCATCTCCGAAGACAGCGCGACGCCGGAAGCAGCTCTGCCCTCGGCGCCGGCTCCAATTGCCGATCCTTCCACCGTCAGCTCGCAGGTGCCGGACAAGATGGACCTGATGCTGGATCCGGCAGCGGCTGCAAACGCATCTTCGTCGACTACCAACAATCCCGCACCGAAAAAGCACAAGATTCGGCCGGGAATGCTGGCGCTGGGAATCGTTGGTGCAGCCGCTGCGGGAATGGGCGCCTACATCTTCTCCATCAAGACGAGCGACACCGGCGCCAAGGATGCGCTGGGCACGATGTTCCTGGCGCCGGGAGCCGCCGCGGCGGGACTGGGGTTCTACTTCGCGTTCAAATAGCTCTGCGGAACCAGATTCAACCGGTTCAACGGAATAGCCAAGAGGGTTTTCGTCCCCGCGAAAACCCTCTTCCCCACTGGCCCTCACGAGGTGATTGGAATGCACAGGAGTGGCCGCCAGTGTTATATGATCCACACTCTTTTCGCCATGCCGGGGCGGCGATTGCGCGTGGTAAAATCGTGCAATTTCCGCGGTACCGCCCCATCATGCCGGGCATCATTGAAAACCACGCTTCCACGCGCTCTCCCGATTCGCGTTCACGGGAAGTTCGCGATTATCTGGCACAGTTGCTGGCCAGTCCGCAATTTGCGGCCAGCGGCAGGCGCGGCCAGCTGCTGCAGTATCTTGTGCAACACACTCTGGCTGGCGATGCGGACCGGGTGACGGAGTATGCGATTGGTCTGGATGTTTTCCAGAAGCCCACCTCCTTCAATCCGCAAATTGAGTCGGTGGTGCGGACTGAGTTCAGCCGGCTGCGCCAGAAGCTGAAGGATTATTACGCGGAAGAAGGACGGCGGGACCGGATCGTCATTGACTTTCCGCCGCGGAGTTATGCCGCGAGCTTCGAATTTCGCGATCCGGCGGAGATGCCTCAGCCAGCGGGCGCGCCCCAACTGGTCCATCCCGGGCGTGCGGCAAAGCGGCCGGTCGCCCTGCGGATCACGGCGGTGGCACTCGCCTTCCTGGCGCCGGTGGCGGTGGCGGCATTTGCCATCTGGCGGGAACATGTGCGGCTGGCAGAGCAAAGGCAACCGATCAACGCCCTCGTGGTGCTGCCGTTTGAAAACTACTCGCCGGACCATCAGGATGAGTACATCGCCGATGGGATAACGGAGGAGCTGACCAACGATCTGGCGCAATGGCGCGACCTGCGAGTAGTGGCGCGGACTTCTGCATTTGCCTTTAAGGGGAAAAATGAGGATGTGCGCCGGATCGGCCAGCAGCTGAACGTGGATGCGGTGCTGGAGGGGAGCTTCACGCGGGAAGGCGACCGCATGAGGATCACCGCGCAGCTGAACCGCACGACAGACGGCTACCACCTGTGGTCGCACTCCTACGAGATTCAGTCGGATGACCTGCTGGCCGTGCAGGAGCAGGCGGCCAGCTCGATTGTGGCGGCCATCCGGCAGCTCCGCGGCGGAGCGGCACCGGAAATTCACGCGGCAACGACGAATCCACAGGCGCACGACCTGTATCTGCAGGGCGTGTATCAGTCCAACCTGCACACGCCGGACTCCACGAAGAAGGCAGCGGAGTTGTTTCAGGCTGCGGTGGCGAAGGACCCTGCCTTTGCGCGGGCGTGGGTGGGCCTGAGCGCTACGGAAATGAACCTGATTTCGCTGACGACCGTGCCTGCGGAACAAGCTTTTCCGGTGGTGCGCGAGGCGGCGCAGAGAGCGATCGATGCGGACCCCAATCTGGGCGAAGCCTGGGGAGACCTCGCCGTTGTGACTTATTGGTACGACTGGAACTGGGAGCGGGCAGCGGAGCAGTTCCGGCATGCGCTGGAACTGGGGGCTGGATCAGGCACACGGGAGGACTACGGTTGGTCGCTGGAGACGCGGGGTCGGTTTGCGGAGGCGCATGAGCAGCTGCATTTGGCCGAGGAACAGGATCCGCTGTCGGTAGCGCCGGTATTCGACGACTTCTTCGCCTACAACTTCGAGCGCGATGTGGCAGGACAGGAAAAGGTGATCGCGCAGCTCGAACGGCTGCAGCCGAACTTTGTCGGGACTCGCGGTCTGGCCGTGGTAACAGCGGTCCAGCAGGGCGACTGCGGCAGGGCTCGGCGAGATGCGGACTGGGTGGCGCGGTCGTATCCGACGCTGCCCGCGGCGCAGGCGATCGAGGCGTATGCAGCCGCGTGTGAAGGTAAGCGGGCAGAGGCGCTGGAGCGAATCGGGAAGGCGATCGCGCTGGGCGCGCCGGCGTATCAGGTGGCTATTGGTTACGTAATGCTCGACGACGCGGACGACGCACTCGCCCAGCTGAGCAAGTCAGCGGAGGCGCACGAGGAGCAGATCCTTTATCTGCGATACGATCCGTTCTTCGACGATATCCGTTCAGACCCACGATATGTAGCGCTGGAAAAGCGCGTGGGGCTCATGTGAGTTGTTAGAAAGCCTCCACGCGTAAAGACTTATTCACAGATTTGACAAGATAATTGGGGTGTATAATTCGACCGCTCCACGACAGGAAACCAATGGCGGCCATTCCCTCACTTTCGACTGAGGAATTGATATGCGCGTGTCTGTACCCGGGCGCAACGGACGCATGGGAGGAATTCATACGCCGATTTCATCGGCCGATTTCCCTTGTCGTCTTGAGAATTGCCAGCCGGTTCGGCAACGTCTCACGGGACGCAATCGACGATCTGGTCCAGGATACGTATCTGAGGCTGTGCGCGGATAACTATTCGGCGCTGCGGCGGTTTGTGGAACAACATCCGAACGCATTTCTCGGATATGTGAAGACCGTAGCAGCCAACGTGGCGCGCGATTATTTCAAAGCCACGTGCTCAGCCAAGCGCGGGGCTAACCAGACTCAGGGTCTTCCGGAGAACTTTGCCCCGGCCGCTCCGGCGGAGAGATCGGGGCAGGAGTTGGGGATCCAGCGGTATCTGCTTCTCAATGAGATACAAGGCCACTTAAGCGCCTGCCTTCGCGGCCGCGATCGGGCGCGTACCGAGAAGATCTTCTGGCTCTATTACCGGGCGGGCCTTTCGGCCGGAGAGATAGCGTCGCTGCCGGGCATTGGACTGAATACAAAGGGGGTAGAGAGCACTCTCTTAAGGACGACGCGGATGCTGCGCGAGCGGATGGACGGCCCGCACGCGAGCCGGTCTCTGAATAAGGCGGAAGGTATCGTGCCCGCAAGCTCGTTCTAAGAAGGAGAGCAGCACTCTGGAGCCACACCTGAACAACGAGCAGATCGAACGCTTACTCCGAAGCAGAAACCAGACTGCCGAAGCGGGTTCCGCGGAGAAGGCAGAACGAGCTGCTGTGGCTGAGCACCTGAAGTCCTGTGAACGCTGCCGGGAAATCGTGGAACGAAAAAAGAAGCAGATGGATAGCTTCGCGATCCTCGAGGCGCCGCCTTCCGCGCCCCCATCGACGGATTGCCCTCCTGCGCAAGTCTGGTTTGACCTCGCCGCGGGGGTTCCGCGAGAAGATCTGAATTTCCTGCTTCAGCACAGCGCAGGGTGCGATCACTGCGGCCCGCTGCTTCGCGATGCGCTTGCGATCGTGTCGGGTGACATCAGCAAAGACGAATCACTCCAGATATCCACGCTGGAAAGTGCTCGGCCGGAGTGGCAAAGCACCCTGGCGGAGCGGCTTCGAGGGATGCAGGAAGGCGAGCCGGTTCCCCTTCGCAAAGCGGGACCCAGGACCTGGTGGTTGCGGTCCCCGGTGGTGCGGCTTGCGGCGAGCGCGGCCGCAGTTGTTGTGCTCGCGGCCGGTGGGATATGGGTGGCGTGGTACCGCGCCGAGACGCACTCCGCATCCCAACTCATCGCTCAGGCATATGCGGAAAAGCGAACGGTGGAGATACGAATCGAAGGGGCGCCATGGGCGCCGCTGCGACATGAGCGCGGGAGGAGTGCGGATGAGGATCGGATGGCGCGCCCCGCGCTGCTGAAGGCGGAAGGAGAGATTGCGAGGCATCTGAAGACCGCACCTGACGACGTCACATGGCTCCAGGCCAGCGGACGCACGAGCCTTCTGGAAGAAGGTGGAGAGGAACGAGCTCTCGCGGTGTTCGACCGGGCGCACGAGCTCGCCCCGGACAATCAGTCGGTGGTTGTGGATTTGGCCAGCGCGTACCTGTTGCGGGGCGAAATCGCCAATCGGCCGCAGGACATCGGAACCGCGATCGATCTGCTTGGGAAAACTCTTTCATCCGAACCGCGAAACGAGACCGCGCAATTCAACTACGCAATTGCCCTCGAGAAACTTGGGCTGAAGAAACAGGCCGCAGCAGCATGGGAGCGTTTCCTCCAGCTTCATCCGGGGACGGCATGGGACGCCGAAGCCCGCGAGCAGCTGGGCCAGATTCAGCAGGATATTGGGGAGCACGATCAGCGCAGCGACGTGCCGCTCGAGCCGGTGGAGGCGGTGGCTGCGGCATTTTCCGGGCAGAACCCGGAGAACATCGAGAAGATCGACGGGCGCGCAGAGGAATATCTGACGGTTGCGGTCGAGCAGTGGCTTCCTGAGTGGTCGGAGGGCAGGACTTTACGATCAAGGGCTGCACTCCAGACTGCATTGTTCGGGCTGGCCCGGCTGGACAGACAACGACATGGCGACCGATGGCTGGAAGAAATGCTGTCAGTAGACAAGAACTCGCCAGCCATTCGCGAGGCTTTCCGGCAGCTGGCGATGAGCGAGGAGGGGATCGAAGCTTCCTCCGGCCACACGGAGAGCGAAGCAAGGCGGGCGCGAGATCTGTTTCAACAGGCCGGCATTCTGCCGGGAGTGCTGCGTGCGCAGCTCAATCTGGCGATGGTTTACCAATTGCAACACGACCGGCCGCGATGCGAGGCACTGGCCGAAGGGGTGGCTCAAGGGACCGCCGGGCACGACTGGTGGTGGCTTGAGATTCAGAGCCGCCTCGAAGAGGGGGTGTGCGGAGATTCTGCGGATGCGAAGGATGTCCACGTGGAGCACGAAGGGCTGGAGATTGCTCAGGCCCACGCTTATCCGATACTAGCCAGCCGCGCGGAGAATTTTGAGGCGGCCGCCTATCTTGCATCGGGGAACATCAATCACGCCTGGAACACCGCAGCGGACGGCCTCAATCAGTTCTGGAAGGGAAGCTATCCGGAGTTACGTGGCTATAACCTGCTGACTAAGTTCCACGATCTGGCAGAAATGCAGCGGCAATGGTCGCTGGAGGTTGCGGTGCTCAGGGAGGCGGTCCCGATGATCGCATCGCATCCGAACATCGCCATGCGGGCGTTTGAAGAAACCCGGCTTGGAGAAGCGCAGCTCGAGTCAGGCAACGTTCCGGACGCGGAAGAGGCCTTTCATGGCGCCGAGCAAATGTTCGCCGCGACACCAGAGGGGTTGCGCCGAAGCGCTCTGATGGCTGAAGCCGAGGTTGGGCTGGCGAAGGCCGACCTCCAGAGGGGTCGACCGGGTGAAGCAGAGAGGCGGCTGGATGCTGTCCGGGCTGAGGTCACACGACTGGGTGACGGGGACCTGCGGGAGTCGTTTTACCGGACAAGTGGAATTGCCGAGTTCAGAACCGGAGATTCTTCTCAGGCGCGCAACGATCTGTGGGCCGGGGTGCGGCTGGCGGAGGAAGGTCTGAGGATTTCCGACACGGAGGCGGCGCGCTGGGAATGGAGACACCGCAACGAGGCGACCTATCGGGCGCTGGTGGAACTGGAGCTGGGGAATGATCCCGCGGAAGCTCTGCGCTGGTGGGAATGGTTTAAGGCGGCGAGCCTGCGGAGTGGGCGCGGTGCTGCCGTGAGCGATGCGATGATGCCGGCCCCGGAGCTGCGATTGCCGGATGAAGGCAGTGGGAATCTGGCCGTAGTCTCCTATGCGGTCTTGGGGGATCGGATTGCAACGTGGGTGTGGGACAGCACGGGAGTCCGTCAGGTGTGGATCACGGTTCCATCTTCTGAACTCACTCCGCTGGTTCAGACCCTCTCCGCGCATTGTTCCGACCCGGCTTCGAGCGGACAGACGATTCGTGCCGAAGCCGCGCAGCTTTACAGCCTGCTGGTAAGGCCCGTCGAGCGCTCCATTGCGGGCCACGAGCGGCTGATCATCGAGCCCGACGGAGTTCTGCGTGGAGTGCCGTTCGAGCTGCTCGTTGACTCCGCCGGAAATTATCTGGGCGACCGCTTCGCACTCAGCATTTCGCCGGGGATTGAGTATCTGGATGAGTCGCGGCAGTGGACCGGCGTGACAGCCACGAGCGTTGCGTCGGTGGTTGGCAATGGACAAACCCAGGGGTGGACTCCGCTTCCCGAGTCGAACCAGGAGGCGCGCGCGGTGGCGGGAATGTTTCGCGGGGCGCATCTGGTGCTTTCGTCGGAAGAGTCGCCGCGAAGTGTTGCAGCGGAGATGAGCCGCGCACAGGTATTTCATTTCTCAGGGCACGCGTTCTCCGATGTTCAGGCCTCTGGATTGGTAACGGGCAGTGGCGAATTGCTGGATGCGCTTCGCTTGCCGGAGTCGCTGCCGCTTCATAGCCGGCTCGTGGTTCTTTCCGCGTGCAACAGCGCGCGCGGCAGCAACGGATACTTCGATGACGAGGACAGCTTAGTCCGGCGCCTGATGGAAGCAGGGGTGCCGGAGGTAGTTGCCAGCCGCTGGATGGTGGATTCGTCGGCGACTTTCGCGTTGATGAAAAGTTTTTATCGCGAGCTGCTGTCGGGCAAGTCCGTATCGACTGCGCTTGCTCTGGCGAACCGCGATCTGCGTTCGCATCCTGAATACTCTCACCCGTTTTACTGGGCCGGATTTTCTGTGTTCGGCCGCGGTTGACTCGTCCCCAAAGGAGGAATGTTATGGGCGTACTGTCGATTACTTTTCGCGGTCCGTTTTTGGTTGTCGTCCCCAAGCCGCAGGGCGCTCCGTCAGCGACAGTGGACATCTATGCGCCGCGTTGCGCGAATCACGTGGGGAGCATTTTCTACGGGGACGGCTCGCTGCCTGTGCACGGACGCCATCGTGCCGGCGACGCGCAGCAATATGTGCTGAGCGGTCCTCCCGCCAATTCCGGAAAGATTTCCTGGCAGTGGAATGCCAGGCTCTCCGAGGCGAGCCCGATTCTTTCGCCGGAATCGCATGCGCCAGGAACGGCCTACACCGTGAATGCCGGGGACGCCTACTTCCGAATCACGGTCCCGCGCCCGAAAATCTTCTATGCGACAAATCTTGTGCGAGACACAGAGGTCGTGCTGCAGGGGACACCGCGACAGAGTTTTCCCTACTGGTTCACGTCGTTCCGCCTGTATTACGACTGGGATTTGACGACGCCTGTTCAGTTGAAGCCGCCGGCGAATGCCGGGAGCACGGCGTACTTTGTGACTCCGCCGGTTGGCAAACCGCCGGCGGGCAGTCCGGCAGGATGGCTTCCGCTTGCGGATTCCGGCGATATTGAAGTGCAGTTCCAGGGACCTGACCTGAGCGACCCCGATCATCAGGATGCCAGCGAATGCTTCACTGCGATTGCGCAACTCGCGGGTCTGCCCTGGTGGCTGAACTTCAAGCACGCAGCAGCGGGAGGGGCGCAGGATCATACCGGCTCCGACTGTCTTGCGATTCCGATTGTGACCGGGCTGAATAACTAACCCGGAATTCGCAGGTGCCAGGCGCTGAGTATCCGCCAGCCGCGTATGGTTTCCCTGTCGTTGCGGGATCAGGAACTGTTCTCACCGGACGAGGACAACACACCGGAATCATCGGTTTCGGCGGACAGATCAGCCAGGTCCAGCTGGAAGCCATCGCGCCGGGGAAGCGTGTCATGGCGGCGAGCCCGCAGACGATCACGCGGGCAGACGCTGGCTTCGCACAGGAAATCCGGATGGATGTTGAGATCGTGCTGGCATGCGCGCCGGAGGCGCGGGTGACGGTATATGCCTTTGACGCCACAGAACAGGGATTTTTCGATGGGCTGAAAGCTATTTTGGGGAGCAACGACCGCCCCTCGGTGCTTTCGATCAGCTGGGGTTGGCCGGAGGAGACCGAGGACGAGCCGTTCTGGTCGGCGGCCGGTATCGGCGACATTGAGGAATTATTGGCCGCGCTGGCACGCCGAGGAGTGACGGTGACGGCGAGCTCCGGCGATGCGGGAGCGGCCACTTACTATCCGGGATCGAGTGCATGGCTGCTCTCCTGCGGTGGCACAGAATTCTGCGAAATTGAGGAACGCGCGTGGGCGATGGCGGGATACGCCTCAGGCGGCGGAATGAGCAGGATGATTCCGATGCCCCCGTGGCAGACCACGGCAAGAATTGCCTGTGATGGCGAGCCTGCCATCAGGAACTACACACACCGCTGCGTGCCGGATGTAGCTGCATCCGTGACTTTCTCATCGACCACAACCGGAAGTGTGCATGTGGGCACGAGCGCGTCGGCTCCGCTCTGGGCGGGAGTCATGACGCTGGCCAATCAGCGACTTGCGGAGCTCGGCCATCCGCCGGCGGGAAGCATTCACGCGCTGCTCTACGACGCGAGCACGGGACTGCAAGCTGCCTGCAACGACATAGTGGTGGGGAATAACTCAACCAGCGGAGGGTTTCCCGCCTATCGGGCGCGGCCGGGTTGGGATGCATGTACCGGGTGGGGTAGTCCGAGGGTTGGGCCGTTTATAGAGGCGTTGACCCGTGCCATCCAGGGCTCCTGAATTAACTCATTGGGTTCAGGTTTGTAAGCGCGTACATGGGGAACCTTCTCCGGTGCGGGTTCGTCGACGCGAGTTTTCTCCCCGCCCTGGAATTTCCACGCCATTCGCCATGAATTCGGGCCAGAAGTCACGTGGGACGGCCACACTAGCCCTGGTCGAACCGTGGAAGGGAGGTTCCCGGAGGGTGAATCAGCGAGCCACGGGATGACTGAACAGGGCGCGCAAGGGCCTTTTCCGCTTCAGTAAAGAGTTTTAGTGGGAATTTTGTCCTTGACAGTGCCATTTTCGACGCTTATCCTCGCTCCGCAGTTCAAAACAGTATAAAGAGCACCCGGCCCAGACCACTATTGGAAACTCGGTCCGGCAGTCAAGGTGTAGTCGGTAAGTCTTTAGCACAGAGATAGAGGAGGCATAGTCGTATGACACGTACCCACAGTGTGGTGCGGAGTATTCTGCTGCTGTTAACAGTTCTGGTGTTTGCATGCGCCGGGGTGTACGCGCAGCAGAACTCAGAAATCGAAGGAATCGTAACCGATCCGTCGGGCGCGGCCATCGCCAACGCCCATTTGACGCTGACCAACACAGGAACCGGCACCGTAAACGAGACGGACTCGAACGGCACCGGATATTTCACTTTCTCTGCGCTGAACGTCGGGACCTACGAGTTGCGCGCGACGGCCAAGGGATTTCAGACCTACGTGGCCAGCGGCGTGCTCATCAACGTATCGCAGACCCTGCGCAACGACATCCACATGGTGGTTGGCACCGATACACAGACGGTAACGGTGCAGGCCAGCGCGCTCGCGGTGCAGACCGACGAGAACGTAGTCAGCACCCTGATTGACTCGCAGCAGATCACGAACATCGCTACCGAGAACCGCAACTTTGCGGCCCTGGCAGCTCTCGGTCTCGGTGTGAGTTCCGCGTTGCCGGACAGCAATACGCCGACGTCGGTGGCCTCGAACTTTACCATCAGCGTGAACGGCCTTCGGCAGAGCCACAATATCTGGCTGATTGACGGTGGCGAAGCGGACGACCGCGGCGGCGCCGGCGGCATGGACATCATGCCTTCGCAGGACGCCATCGCCCAGTTCGAAATGCTGACCAGCAACTATCCGCCGGACTACGGCATTTCTTCGGGCGCAACCATTTCTCTGGCGCTGAAGAGCGGCACCGACCACTACCACGGCGAAGCGTGGGAGTTCAACCGCAATACCGATTACGACGCCAACAGCTACTTCAACAAGCAGACCAATCCGGTTCAGCCGCGCCTGCCGCTGCACTACAACATTTTCGGTGCAAACGCCGGTGGCCCCGTGCTTCCCTTTCAGAAGCCGCGCAAGACGTTCTTCTTCTGGAACGAAGAGTGGCGGCGCATCATCCAGTCCGGAGGTGTAGATAACGCCCCGACTCTGGATGCGGCCGACTTCCCAACCGCCGGCACGGCATTGCATTACGTTGCGCCGGCCTTCGCTCCCACGACCAAGCTGGTGGTCCCGACCGTGGGTGATCCGGCCTTCAACGCGAAGCTGACCGCCGATGGCCTCACTCCTGGCCAGCCCTTCCCGAACAACACGATTCCGGCAAACCTGTTCGATGCGAATGCGGTGATCTATCTGAACTCGGGCATCCTGCCGCATCCGAACACATCCAACGACGACTACGTCAAGGGTGTCTCGCTGCCGATTAACGTGCGTGACGACATTGTGCGCATCGATCACTCGATCAGCGACAAGTGGAAGATCCTCGGCCACTACATGCACGACTCGGTGACGCAGGGCTATGGTGCGCCGGAGCTGGGATGGCTCTGGTACAGCTATCCGACCGTCACCAGCACGCTTTCCAACCCGTCAAACAGCGCGGCTGTCAAGCTGAGCGGAAGCATCTCGCCGAATCTGCTGGTGGAAGCCAGCATGAACTACGACGGCAACATCATCAACATCACTGACCAGGGCGCCAACCTTGCCTCCGGCTTCAGTTCCAACCGCTTCTTCCAGACGAAGAATCCGTACATGCCTGGCATCACCGGCTTCGGCAATCCATACAGCACGGCTGAGGATACCGGTTCGGCGCCGTGGCACAACGCGGCTGAGGACTATGAGCCGCGGCTGGACGTTTCGTACACGATGGGCAAGCATGCCATGAAGTACGGCTTCAGCTATAACCGCTACACCAAGAACCAGCAGCTGTTCGGTGACGCGCAGGGAACTTACGGATTCGGCTCCCTGTCCGGCGACGGCATCATGGACATGCTGATGGGTCTGGCCGGCAGCTTCTCGCAGTATCAGGCCACGCCGATCCGCCACTATGTGAACCAGACGCCTTCGGTCTACCTCGAAGACAACTGGCACATGACGCCGCGGCTTTCCGTGCAGCTGGGCATGCGTTATGACGCCCTGCCACACGCATGGGAGCGCAATAATCAGGTAGCTAACTTCGATCCGTCCCTCTACCTCTCCAGCGAAGTGCCGGAGTGGAACAGCGATGGTTCGATGAATCCGAACGGACCTGGCTTCTACACGCCGAAGGGTTTCACCACTCCTTTCTACCTGAACGGCATGGGCCTGGCGGGACAGGATGGCTTCCCGAGGGGCCTGGTCACCAACGACTACAACACCTGGCAGCCGCGTGTCGGCTTCTCTGAGGATCTCTTCGGAAACGGCAAGACCGTCCTGCGTGGCGGCTTCGGCACGTTCTTCGAGAGAATGCAGGGGAACGACATCTACAACGCGGCGACTTCTCCGCCTTTCGCCTTCGATCCTGGCGCGACCAACGTGTACTTCAGCAACCCGCATACGAGCTGGGTGACCGGACAGACGGCAA
Source organism: uncultured Acidobacteriaceae bacterium (assembly GCA_963788905.1). GTDB lineage: Bacteria > Acidobacteriota > Terriglobia > Terriglobales > Acidobacteriaceae > Palsa-343. The sequence goes on along the minus strand of CAWBIO010000002.1, from coordinate 653,088 downwards.
CACTGCCGGTGTTCGCATCAGGCGTGACCAATCTGGCTGCGAAGTATCCTGCTCCCGCCGTTGCGCAGTACAGCCTCGGCGTGCAGCATGAACTGGCTCCGTCGCTGATCTGGGTGGTGCAGTACGTTGGCAACCTGGCATGGCATCAGAACATCGAGCTGCCGATCAACAACTTCCCACTCAACACGCCGATGAGCATTCGGGCCAACGCCGGCGACCCGAGCAACCACTCGGGCACCAACCCTGGAGGCGCGAACCTCGCGAACTCGAACATCTACCGGACGTATCAGGGCTACGGCGGCATCACCGAGGAAACCAACAACTCGAATGGAACTTACAACGGTTTCCAGACGGGCATTCGTACTGCTAACAAGTGGGGCCTGAGCGGTGAGTTCGATTACACGTACTCGCATGAAATCGACATCACCAGCTACGATCTGGATCCGGTCAGCGATCCCTGGAACCTGAAGTACGATAAGGGCTCCGGAGCTCTTGACCGCCGCCACATCGTCAGCGCGAACTACGTCTATTTGATGCCGATCTTCGCCCATGGCAGCGGCTTTGCCCACTCCACGCTCGGTGGGTGGACACTGGCCGGCACCGTGGCTGCCCAGACCGGCACGATTCCCTCCAACCAGGGGCCGGGCCTGTCCATCAACTACGACCCCATTGGGCTGGATGGCGGTTATACCAACCGTCCGGATCAGGTCGCCAAGGTGAGCTATCCGAAGACACAGCAGAATTGGTTCAGCACGAGTTCCTTCGCCGCGCCGACTCCGGCGTGGGCTGGCGGAGCCAACCAGGGCTTCGGCGATGCCCACAAGGACGCCGTCGTGGGGCCGGGCCGTCTCAACTTCGACACCTCGTTGTACAAATCCTTCGCACTGACGGAAGGAATGCACGTCGAGATGCGGTTTGAGTCGTTCAACACCTTCAACCACACCGAGTTCAACGGTGTAAACGAGAGCCTAGGGGCTGGACAGTTCGGTCAGGTAACCAGCACCTGGGATCCGCGTGTACTGGAGCTCGGCGGGAAGTTCGTCTTCTGACGAGTTTTCAACTGTAACCTCCGGCGGCAGGGTTTAAAAGCCCTGCCGCTTTTTGTTTGTGCCGTGGACGACGCTTGTCCCAAGCGTGTAGCGTGGAATCAGCTTTGGAGACGGCCGTTGAAGGTTTTTTTTCGTGTGACAGTACCGGCCTGTTTGGTTTTTGCGGGTTTCTGCAGCATTCATCTTCCCGCTCAGGAAAACGCCCGGGCCGCTGCTGTGGCGCTCGACCAGCAGGGCCATAGCGCCGAGGCGGAAGCAGCCTGGCGTGCCATCCTGAAGGCTCATCCACGCGATGCTGAGGCTCTGGCGCAGGTCGGGGTGCACGAGGCGCGACAGGAACATTACGTCGAAGCGATTTCTTACTATCGGAAAGCGCTTGACGTCGCTCCTGCCTTTCCGCAACTGGAGCTGAACCTCGGACTCGCCTACTTCAAGAACAAGCAGTTCCGTGAGGCGATTCCGTGTTTCTCCCATGAGTTGCATCGGCATCCGGGCGATCTGCGGCTGACGATCCTGCTGGGTATGTCGCATTACGGAGCCGGCGATTATGACGGGGCTGTTCCCTGGCTCGAGCAGGCTGCGGACAAGGACTCGAACAACCTGACTTTGCGCATGACCCTGGCGCAGAGTTGTCTGTGGAGCAAGCATCCTCAGTGCGTGATGGACGACTATAAGAAGATCCTCGAGATCGACCCTAATTCCGCGGCCGCCGACATGCTCGCCGGTGAGGCGCTGGACCAGATGGGCGACAACGCGGGAGCGCTGGCGCAGTTCGAGGCCGCGGTAAAGGCCAATCCCAAGGAGCCGAACGCGCATTTCGGACTCGCCTATCTGCTGATGACGCAGAAGCGCTTCGGCGATGCGGTTCCGGAGTTCCAGGCTGACCTCGAGAACGATCCGTCTCATGCGCAGGCGCGCGTTTACCTCGGCGACTGCTATGTGCACCTGAACGACAACGAGCATGCGCAGCCGGAACTGGAGCGGGCGCTGAAAGACGATCCAGCGATCGAGCTGGGGCATCTTGATCTGGGGATTATCTACGCGGCTCAGGGACAGAATGACGCAGCGCTGGCGCAGTATCTCGAGGCGATCAGGCTGAACCCGAAGGATTCCGATCCTCATTGGCGGCTGTCGCGGCTTTATCAGGCGATGGGGCAAACGGACAAGGCGCGCGAGGAAGCTGTTCTGGTGAGCAAGATGAAAAAGCAGGCTTATCAGAATCTTTACGAGCAGATTTCCGGCGCCGGCGATGCGCGGCATCGCGCGGAAACTCCGCCAACCGAACCCTAGGATCGCTGGATTTATTTCTGCGTCAGGCGCTGGCTGAGAGCCTTGGCGGAGGACTGGATTTCTTCTGCTCTTTTGATGGCTTTCAGGGAAAGCGTGAACTCATTGGTTTTGTCGACTTCACCCTTGAGCTGCTGGGCGAGCTCGATGAGGTGATCGGCGTCGGCGAGCAGGTCAGCGTAGTGGCGTTGCTCAGGAGTTAAGGCAGGAGCGGCGGCCGGCGCTGGCGCGGCCTTCGCAGGAGCGGGAGCGGATTGCTGTTGGGCGGCGCTGGTCTGAGCGACCAGGCTCGAAGCCATCAGAAGTGCCGGCAAGATGAGTCCGCTTCGCCGGATCTTTTGGTTCTTCGCGCTTGTAATCATAGCGAGCTCCTACTCGGCTTTCATGGTCGAGACGATTAGTTTTGCGAGGTCCTGAATCTGCCTGAGGCGCTCGCGCTCGTCGGCGGGCGAGAGGAGATGCGGATCGCTCTGGAGATCGCTGCGGAGCTGGTTGGTGAGCTGAACCAGCTGATCGGTCGTGGAGACGACCAGATGCTGACGCAATTGATTTCTCAGGCGCTCAGCTTCGCGAAGCGCCCGTGCCTGGGCCGGATTGTTGTCGATTCTGCGGTAATCGTCGGCAGGCCGAGGCGTTGGGTTGGGGAGCGTATGAGAACCCATCGCAGGCGGCGGATCGGAACTTGTCAGCTGCGCGCGCGCGACGGATGCAGCCAGCAGGAAAAAGATCGCGAGCGGCGCTCCTCGGAGGAGGAGAGGTCGAATCTTCATAGCTGAATCCTCCTCAGCGTTTTACAGTTGGATGGGAATTTCGGTCCCGACAGCAGCGTAGCGCAATCTTTAGTTGGTTGACAACAGAACAGGGTGCAGGTGCAGGGTGAAGGGTGCAGGGTACAGGGCGCAGGATGCAGGGTACAGGTTACAGGATCACCGACGCCCCCACCCCCTCTCCCCTCCCCCCAGGTATGTGGCAAATGGTTGATTCGGCGTGGGTTGCTGGAGGGCTCGTTAGGGGTGTGGCATCCATCTGAAAAGAAGCCGTTTAGCGTGGGCCTTCTGGCGACGGGTATGGGGGATAGGGGGGTTAGGGGCTGCTTCGCGCGGTGGTTGCGGGGGCTGTGGACGAAGCAGTGGTCCTGTCCGCGGAGGGCGAAAGCGCGGCAGGGTTCGCCCTTGGGGTTGATGTAGCCGCAGGGCCGGGGGACGGGCGCGGACGGGGTGAGGTGACCGACAGCAAAAGTGCTGACCGGGGAGAGCCCGGCAGGACAGGGCTGACCCCGGAAGAGGGCGATGCAGAAGCGCGGCATAGGACTCCGATGGTGAAAGCAGCAGACAGACGCGGGCGGAAAGAGAAAAGCCCGCACAGCGCGGGCTTCTTCATTTTTCCGACTCTATATATAGGTTATCAGGTTAAGGGGGGTAATCGCGCCAACTTTCTTTGGGTGTTTTGGTGGGTAAGTGGTGTGGAATGTGGGGTTATTACTTTGGATTTTTCCACGGGGGCTTGACACAACTGTGGATAAGTCGGGGATCTTGGGGAAGTTGTGGGACGAGACTGTTTACCTGCCACGGTCTTGCCATTGGTGGCAATCTTCGTTTTGGATGGTCGGTCAGCCGCTGGCGCCTTTTTGGGAGGAACGTCGGAGCCAGTTCCCGCACGACAGCCGCGGCTCTCTCGCGGTCGAGCGCAAGAAGGTGGTTCAAGGACCTCGCTGCGACCAAGGGATATTGTCAGCCCGTAGGCGGCGAGGACTGCGCGGTCAAGAGTTTCGTGCGCGTTTTCAAGCCAAGCGGGGCGCTTGTTGTAGAGTCCGGTGAGTGTGCGTTCCTTGAGTTCGGCTAACGCTGTGCTTGGCGGATTGAGCCATGCGTCCCGGAGTTGGACCAAGTTGCGCGCGGCGTCGGCGATTGCCGCAACCGCGGGTCGGTGGCTATCGGTAGGCTTCGTTGACCAGGTGGCTATGGGAAAGGAAAGGTGTCAAAGGTGCGGGCTGACGAGTAGCGCGGAAGTCGCTTCCACGCTCCCATCCATGCCCCCTGGGACAACGACCATTCTTCGTGGGTCGAGAGAGTGAAGTACCCCGAAAACGTAGTCGTCCTCCCGGGCTATGACATGGCATGTGTGGTCCGGAATGACAGTGGTATGCCATCCAGACGAAGAGCCGTGTTTCGATACTTCCGGCGTGACGATGCAGCGCGAAATTCTTGAAATCGCCTGTCTTAATCCGGCCTTGCCTCCCCGTGTAGCCACCACCTTTCGAGCATTCGTTTCTCGCCTGTTTTTGTCGCGGAGAGGCTTGACGTGCTGTCTTGATGTACTCGAAAGGCCATTCGTAAAAGGCAGCTTGGCTCTCGTGGAATGTCAAGACCAAAATCGATGATGAACCATCCTTGCCGATTTTTCCCCGTGATGTCCTCGCTCTCCAAGCCGCTTCTTAACGACGTCGCTATTCGGCCTGCCATTTGGGTTTAGCGGGCGCGAGAGCATTTTCTCGGCCATCTCTTCCGTCGATGTCAAAGGGACCGCCCTTCATGATGCCGAGGAAACACAGGCCATCATTCTCTTTTAGCCGGGAAGAGCGCCTGCCAAGTCCGACTCCGCTGTGAGGTCCGCATTTATGATCTGTCTGACGGCAACTGGCCGTCCAACGGCTCGCCGGCCGCGGGACGACCTCAGAGCCGTCGTCGAACCCTACCATCGAGACGCGAACGGCTGCGCCGGTCGAGCATCCAAGGGCGGTCGCTCCACGCCATGAAGATGTCGGCCGGTTCTCTTTATCCGTTCTGATGACTCGACGATTTCCCGCCGTGCGATGGAGTCGAGTCGCGAGAAGGCCGGCGCGACCGAGTCTGGCCAGTTTCGATTTGGTATCGCGCCTTTTCGAACCAATAGGTGACGAGATCGGCACCACCTTGGCACACGTCCTTTGTAGTGGCTACGCAAATCGTCTGTGTCGACTCGGATGGTCTCCCGGTGTCGAGTTCCCGGCGCATTTTTTTGTCACCTAGAAAAGGCGGGTTGCTCACGATGAAGTCCGCCGAAGGCCAAGAGGGTTCATATGGTTGCGTCGTCTGCTCGTCATACCGAAGGATCGCGTCGACGTGTTCGATGTTATCGAGCTTCTGAAGGATTGGCTGGCGGTCGATGAGCATGCCATGCTCGATCTTCCATTGAAGGAAGCCGATCCAGACAACGACGGAGGCAAGTTCGTGAGCGTAAAACTCCACTTCGATTCCGAAGAGTTGGGATCGGGGAGACCATGTGGTCGGCGGCGTATTGGGTGGCGAGCCGAAATTGTGGTGGATAGCGAAGTCACGGGCCTCAAGCCAAAGATCGAGGAGTTTGCGGAGTACCACGTACAGGAAATTCCCAGAACCGCAGGCTGGGTCAAGAACGCGAATGCTGGAGATGTAGTCGAAGAATCCCGCGAGGAGTTCTTCGGCCTTTCCGGACTTGGAACTAAAAGAGACGCTGTCCGAAGGTCCTCCACTTTTTTTACTGCTTTGACCTACGCGAGGTCCGGCGCTTCCACGGCGACCGCGTCGGGCACGTCCCCTCGGGAAGCCGCTGCAGGCCGGAGAAGGCGACGGATCGAGGCTTTGGTTTCTTCCCACCGGCCCGATGGGCGGATGACGACCGGCTCGACGATGAGGAGGATGTCGGCTTCGGAGGTGTAGTGGGCCCCAATTAGCGAACGCCGGACGGGGTCGAGGGAGCGCTCGAAGAGAGTGCCGAAGATGGCTGGGGCGACGTGGGACCAATCGTACCGAGTCGCTACCTCGTGTAGCAGGGCAAGATCGGCTTTATCGAGTTCAATCACGGAGGCGCTGTCAAAGAGGCCGCCATTGAAGTACTTTATGGTGTGCTCGCCGAAGATGCCTTCAGGTTCCGCCATTGCCTTAAAGAGGTTGCGGAGCTTGCGCAGGAAGATACGCGGGGTAAAGCGGTCGTCGGAGTCGATGAGGCGGCGGAAGAGATGGTCAGGAAGCAGACCGATATTGTCGGCGAACAGGCAGAAAAGCAGGCGGAGGAGGAAGTGGGCAATTTCCTCCTTGGTATGAATTGGTGTGTCGGTCAGGGAGCGCTTTTCGATTTCCAAGCGTTCGGCCATGCGAGCAAAGATTTTGGCGGCCTCTTGGGTGACAAAGGCGTCGGTGCGCTCTGGACGCAGTCGGTCGGTGTCGTGGAAGAGCGCGTGGAGAACTTCGAGCGGCGGAAGGGGGCAGTCCGGGTGACTTGGTTCAGTTCGAGGTCCCGGAGGTCGAACTTGTAGACGCGCTTCTTGGTCTTGCCAAAATTGGTGTGGACCTCAAAGCAGTTCATGTCGCAAACGACCAGTAGAGGTGGGTTTAGCAGGTCTTCGCGGTAGTCATTGAGCTGCTTATAGGCGGCGGCGAGGTTTTTATGTTTGCCCTTGTACTCCCATGCGAAGTGATCCCGGAGCCATACGTCGGCGTAGCCTTTAACACCTGAAGTGCAGGTTACATACTTTTCGAATGTAAAGCGCTCACCGACGGCGTCGGCAGCGGCCGGATGGGGCTCTCCTAGCATGTCGCATAAGTCGATGAAATGCGACTGGGATCCGCTCCGTTCAGATAGTGAGGCGATGCGCCAGCGATCGGCGAATTGGGACGGCGTCAGCGGCACTTACGGAGTTTTCCACAGAGGCGCTATCCCGGGAATCAGCCTTCGCTACCAGAAGAAAGGGACTGGACATTGGTTGGCATTATTTCTTGGGGATACCTGCCCACATATTGCGTAGGCCTATCTGGCGACCCAACATGATGTGTTTAGTAACTGGGTCCCCCTGTGGGCAACGAGCGCCGCATAGGATTCCGTCGGCCGCAGGGCGGCCGATTGCCCTCACGCTGGGACCATGCGCCGTTGGTGGAGGTCGGACTATTCTGCAGGCGGCATTACGTCATAGATCCCGTCGGCGACCGCTTCTCTGGCGATTGCGTCCAGCATCTCTCTGCGCCGCGCATCGCGCTGCCTGCGATAGGAAACGACATCTTTCAGGCTGACCCTCCTGTGCGTGCCGACTTTATGAAACGGTATCTTGCCCTCTTCGAGAAGCTGGACAAGATACTGGCGCGATACTCCGAGGAAATTTGCCGCGCTCTGTGTGGTCAGTTCCTGCGTGGAGGGAAGAATCATCACTCCCTCGCCCTTCTGTAAAAAGCGCACCGCCTGCAGGATGACGCGATAGACGGGCTCAGGGAGGGGGATGCGGTGGTCGCCGGGCCCAACGAGTGCGGCTTGGTGATCCTCCAAGGCGCGCACCAGGGCTCGAAGCTCCGGCTCGTCAGCGGCAGAGGCGGTGATTTCAGGCAATGCGGTAGACGCGGCCATTTCGCTCCTTCTTTTCGAGCCAACTCACGTCGCTGGCGGAACCGGTGACGCCGATGGTGGGTGTGCGATAAAAAGTCAGAGTTTCAGTTCCTTGCGCGCGAGATTGATCGGCGAACCCAAATATTCGCTACAAACACAACCTCGATGGTACCTCGCAGTCGCTATATACGCAAGCGGTAATGCTGAGAGAGGACGGCAACGCGGGGTTATTGGTTGTGAGGGGAGCGAGCGGGGCGGACGCGGATGGCTTCGGCGACGCGGGGTGGGAGGGTGAGAATCTTTTGCGACGCAGCTTTTGACCCCGCTTTTGCTGGCGGGCTGAAGGTCGAGCTGGACGGCTCCGGCTGGGGTGCGGGTTTTGATGAAGAGGCGGGCGCCGGGCCGGATTCCGCTGGTGCGGAGGAGGCGAAGGGTGGAGGCGTCACGGTCGGCGACGCTTTCAACGAGGAGACGGGCGCCGGGAGCGGCTTCAGAGAGCGGGATGGAGGCTTGCCTGCTCGGCCGGGGCATGCGGCCGTCGAGGGCGGGGATGCAGTGTCCGTGGGGGTCGAGACGGGGATGGCCGAGTTTGGCGGCGATGCGCTCCTCGAAGCGCTCGGAGATGAAATGCTCGAGGCGCTCGGCTTCGTCGTGGACCTCTTCGAGGGGATAATCGAGGACTTCGAAGAGAAAGGTTTCAATGAGGCGATGGTGGCGGAGGACCTCGAGGGCGCGTTTACGGCCGGACAGGGATAGGCGTACGCCGCGATGGAGTTCGTAGTGGACGGGCGAGTTGGGAGCGGCGGCGAGTTTTTGCAGCATGTTAGTGACGGAGGCAGGGGCGACGCCGAGGTAGTCGGCGAGATGCTTGCTGGGGACGCGCTGATCGCCGGGGCCGGCGAGGGCGAGGATGGCCTTGAGGTAGTTGTCGACCGACTCGGAATTGGGGTTGGGACGGCGGGGCGGCATGGGTCTTCTGCGAATCTACTCCATTGGCACGCCGGGTGCGGAATTGACATATTCGGGAATTTCGGTATACCTAAAGATTAGGCTTGCCTAAATTCAGCAGCCCGGGCTCTTTTCCAGAAACACATCCATCAGTAAAAGCTCAGCGAGGTTTTTCAATGAGGTTCGCCTCAGCTACGCCGCTCCTTATTCTGACCGTGATGTTAACCACAGTTAACTGCGGGCCCCTGCGAGCGCAGAGCGGGACGAGCAGCGCGCTGACGGGAGAGATCGCGGACCAGACGGGGGCGGTTCTGCCGGGCGCGCCGGTGACGGCGACCGAAGTAAACACGGGGGCGGTACGCAAGGCGGAGAGCAACGCGCAGGGACGGTTCCTGTTTGCGCAGGTGAATCCTGGGACTTATCGGATTGAGGTGAGCGCGCAGGGATTCGCGACAGCGGAGGCACAGCCAGCGCAGGTGGGAGTGGGGCAGACGGCGACGGTCAACTTCAGGCTGGTTCCGGCACGGTCGTCGCAGGTGGTGCAGGTGCAGGCACAAACGGCGCTGATGGGCCTCGAGAATCCGAACACGACGACGACGATTGAGGCGAAGGCGATCGCGAGCCTGCCGAATCCGGGGCAGGATTTGACGTATGTAGCGCAGTTTGCGCAGGGTGCGCTGATGAATACGGCAGGCTCATCGAATGACGCTAAGGCCGCGGGCGGGTACGGGAATGTGGAGTTCAACGGGCTGCCGGCGACGTCGAACGGATACATCCTGGATGGGTACGACACGAACGATCCGTTTCTGGGGCTGAACATCGGGCTGTCGACGAACCTGGTGATTGGGCTGGATGCGGTTGAGGAAGCCACGGTGAACACGAATTCGTACGCCGTGGATCAGGGACGTTATGGAGCGGCGCAGGTGAACTACTTCACGAAGTCGGGCACGAACCAGTTTCACGGCGACGCGTACGAGGTCTGGAACGGATCGGCGATGAATGCGGAGGATTATTTTCTGCATGCGAACGATACGCCGGGAAATGTGGCGGTGAAGCCGCACTCGAATGTGAACGAATTCGGGGTGAGCGTGGGTGGGCCGGTGCGGAGGAATCGGCTGTTTTTCTTCGGGCATTACGAGGGGATTCGGATCGCGCTGCCGCTGGTGGCCCGGATCACGGTGCCGTCGGCGGCGTATGAGAAATATGTGCTGGGGCAACTGGCGGTGGGAGGGGTCGATACGCTGACGGGGACGGTGCTGCCGCCTGAGCCGGAGGAGGTGGGTTTCTACGCGAAGATGTTCGGGCTTTACAGCAGCGCGGGGGGGACGGCGACGCCGGTGCTGTCGTGTCCGCTGGATGCGAATGGGGACGTGCTGACGGGGATGGGCTTGGAGAACGGGAGCGGCTGCGCGAACGTGAGGACGCAGCCGATGCAGAACAGCGACAGCGAGAATCTGGTGGTGGTGAAGATCGATCACACCATCAATGTGAACGACAGCGTGTGGTACCGCTTCCAGCAGGACACGGGACTGCAGGCGGCGTACACGGATCCGATCAACCCGATTTTCAATTCGTTTTCGCCGCAGCCGCAGCGGACGCTGGTGGCGGGGTACACGCATGTGTTCCGGCCGACACTGGTCAATCAGTTCAATCCGGGAGCGAGCTGGTATTCGAGCATCTTTGAGCCGGATAACTTTGCGCAGACGGTGAGCGAATTTCCGATTGTGCTGGCGGCGGGGAGCTCGAACGCGCCGTTTACGACGGTGGGCGGGAACGACCAGACGTATCCGCAGGGGCGGAAGGTGACGCAGTGGCAGATCAACGACAACCTGGCGTGGACGCGGGGGCGGAACACGTGGAAGTTTGGGGAGAACTCGCGGCGTGTGGCCACAAGCGATTACGACCTGGGCGAGGGGATAGTGCCGCTGGTGACGTATACGGATCTGGCGCAGTTTACGTATGGCGCGGCGTGGACGGCGGCGACGGCGTTTCCAGCATCGCTGAAGGAGCGGATTGCGGAGGGGAATCTGGACCTGTATGCGATGGACACGGTGCGGGTGGGGTCGCGAGCGACGGTGATGGCGGGCGTGCGGGCGACGTGGAACACGGATCCGGTGAACGAGCAGGGATTATTCGCGCGGCCGGCGGGGTCGTTTCTGAATATGGATCATGACGTGAGCCAGCCGCTGAATCAGGCGGTGCTGACGGGAGTGCGGAAACTGTTTGCGGGGACGCCGTTGATGGTGTGGCAGCCGCGAGCGTCGGCAGCATACAAGATTTCGGACAAGATGGATGTGCACGCGGGCGGGGGGGTGTTCAACGACATTATTCCAGCGCAGGTGGCGGATTTGGGGGCGATGAATCCGCCATATGCGCCGGTGTTTGTGGGCGGGCTGAACGGACAGGTGGGCGGCGTGGGCGTCGCGCCGGTTGTGGCGGGGAGCGCGGTGGATGCGACGCAGGATGCGGACGCGGCATTCCAGACGACGTTCGCTGCAGGGAGCGCGCCGTGCGCAGGATCGGCGCGGGGGAGGGCAGTGTGTCCGCTGGCGGTGAGCCTGAATACGTTTCCGACTGGAACACTGAAGACGCCGTATTTTTTGCAGTGGAGTTTGGGCGTAGAGCGCCAGGTGAGCGCGCGGGGCACGGTGCGGGCGGATTACGTGGGCACGCGCGCGGTGGATGAACCGTATCAGGCAGAGCTGAACGGATACCAGACGGTGTGTGCGGGATGCTTTGCGCCATATGCGTACGGGCAGGCGCCGGATGCGCGGTTTGGCAGCGTGAACGAGCTGCGCACAGGCGCGGGTAGCCACTACAGCGGACTGCAGACGAGCGCGCGCGAGTCGGTGCGGGGACTGACGCTCGAAGGCAACTACACATGGAGCCACTGCCTGGATGAGATTTCCAATGGCGGATTGTTGCCGTTTTCGACGCTGGGGATTTTGTCGCCGCTGCCGGGAAGTTTGCGGCCGGAGTATGGCAACTGCGATTACGATGTGCGGAACAATTTTTCAGGGTTTGGAGTGTGGGAGGTCCCGTTTCGCTCGGAGCACGCAGCTTTACGGAGGATTTTTGGAGGTTGGCAGTATTCGCAGACGCTGTTTCTGCACAGCGGTTTGCCGTTCAGCGTGCTGAGCCAGCCGTATACGGCGAACGGGCGTGGGATTTTCCAGGCGAGCGGGCCACAGTTTGCGAATCGAGTGGCGGGCGCGCCTCTCTACAGCAGGACGGCGGTGGCCGGGGTGACGCTGCACGGGACGAGGCAGTGGCTGAATCCGGATGCGTTCGCGTCGGTGGTGGATCCTTCGACGGGAGCATGCGCGGGAGGAGATTCGGCGGCTGCGTGCCAGTTTGGCGATGCGGGGCGGAATCAGGTACGCGGGCCGCACTTCACGTATTCGGAGATTTATGTAACGAAGAAGGTGCCAATTCGCGAGGGGATGACGTTGCGGCTGGACATGCAGCTGTTCAATGCCTTCAACCACCCGAACTTTGCGCTGCCAGTGGACAATCAGGCGGGGATTCCGGGAGAGCCGGGGACGCAGACTGGATTCGGGGGATTGACGAGCACGATCTCGCCGCCGACTGGACTGCTGGGAGTGGGGCTAGGTGGGGACAGCGCGCCACGCATGGTTGCGTTTCAGGGAAGGCTGGAGTTCTGAGTTTGCTGGCGAGTCAACACCGTCCAGGGAGCCCGAGCAACAACTTGAGACCATAACCACAGTCACGAGGCGGCAGTGCATTTTATTGTTCCGCCCTCTGTTGCCCGCTCATGTCGGTCGTGTATCGTGTCTCCCAACTATCCGTTGAGCTGTCGTTTCAACTCGAGAAGTAACGGAGGCAAGGCATGCTTCTCAGCCTGCGAAACGCATCGGTTTCCCGGTTTGCTCTCCTTCTGACAGTCACCTTCGTCCCCCAGGCATTCTCGCAGAGCCAGCCAGCTCAGCGACCGGTGGACCAGCGCGTTCTCTCCCAGTCAGTCATTCTTGGGGGCGGCTCGCAGGCGCAGACCCTGCAGCGGCTGCACGTGGTGCGGCAATATCCGCTGGCCTCGGTGCGCAGCAATCCGCAGATCACGCTGGGCGCGGCGCACCTCGACTTCACGCCGATGCTCAACAACCCAAGGGCGCTGCCGAACATTGCCCAGCGCCTGCATGCAATGCCGCAGCACGTCCAGGTTCAGGAAGAAACCTACGACGTGAGCGAAATCGACCAGGGCCTGGTGATTCACCAGGTCCTCAGCTTTCATATTCTGCTGGGCAAGTGCGCCGACAGTGCGGCGGTCCAGCAGCTGGCCACGGCCGGAGTTACCTGCTTCACTCGGGCACCTCAAGCGCAGCGGATTGCCGAATTCAGTCAGCCGGGCAGTCCGCGCTACGTTGCCGATCCGGCAAAGCGCCAGACGGCCATCGCCGACTACCAGCGGTACAGTGCGGCCGAGGATGCGGACGCCGCCAAACATATTGCCGAACTGCACCAGGCTCTTGCGGACCCAACCAAGCGGGCGCAAATTACCGCCCAGGTTGGCGCGGACGAAACGGCGCGCCTGCAGACCATGAACGATACGCAGCTGCGCGATGAGCTGATCGGTGGCGCCACCCAGCGTTTTGAAGAAACTGCTTTCGTTCCACGCATCGAATCTTCGAACTACGCGCACCCCACAGAGCAGCTCAACAGCGCGCCCAGCGCAGCTGAGATTGCCGCGGGCCAGGAGGTTATGCGCGGGAACTCCGACACTGCGCCACCCGCATTTCCCAGGCTCCTGCGCGTCGTTCCGAAGAGCTCGTACCACAGCCAGAGCAGCAGCTCGGGCCCAGGTGGAGATCAGGTTTCTAACATTGACCTTGGCACTTATACCTTCCTTACCGGCTTCACTCTGGGTCACGATTATGAGTGGAACCGGGAAGTCGACGTGACCGTCAACTGGTGTGTCTTCGGCTGCAGCTCCACCTATAGCATCAAGGTCTGGGCTGGTTTCAACTATGGCTTCGGACTTCGCTTTCCCATCCAGGCGCAGCTCACATACCACAACACCGTTCACTCCAATAACACCGCCCAGGCGAGCATGGAGGCTACCTTTAAGCCGGTCGAGGCCGACTCGAAGGACTTTTTATCCACCGGCCTCTCCCAGGATCAGCTGTTCGACGCCAAGGAACTGGTCGCCCAGGCCGGCGCCTATGCGGGCTATAACATCAACCTCCCGGTGCTGGGCGGCGGCAACCAAATCAGCGTTAATGTCGACTTCACACATTGGTTGCCCTCTCCTTACACCAACGGAACATTCACGCCGCCCGCGCCCGGCACCGGCGGCATCAACACGCCGTTTATCTTCGATCAGTTTGATCTACTGGGCGGCATCCTGAATTTCGGCGTTGCCGGCGGTCAGGTATTCCCGGCGGTCAACATCAATCTCCATTCCAATAAACTGCAGTTCACGGTCAACGACGAGATCTCCAATCGCTCCACGGTAGTGAGCGCGACCGGGCAAACTGTGAGCCTCGCGGCCAACAACACCTCAATCCACGACAGCCACTTCAAATTTGGCAATCCGGTTTACAACCTCGGCTTCACGCTCGTCCCCGGTATCGACGCGCGGCTCTTCGTCGATATCGCTGTCTGGTCCGATCACTGGGACTGGCCGGTCTGGTTCCCGCAGCTGGCTGTTGACCTGCCGCCTGGCGGAGTCGACTTCGCCTGCCACGCGGGCACCACGTGTGTGCTGGATTTCCAGCCCGAACACCAGGCGGCCTTCACGAATGCGCTCGACCAGCAGCTCCAGAGTTTTGGCTGCACCAAACAGGGCGAAACGGCGACCTGCCCCAACGGCGCCGGTTATGACACCTGCCAAAACGGCCTGGCCGGCCATCCGCTGGGGCTGAACCAATGCACCGGCATGGGACAGAGGACCGGAGAGTCGGCTGACCGCACTCTCACCCAGGGGGGTTGTCATGCAAACGGTGGTATCGGCAACTATCTCTGCCCCGGGGAAGGCGGCATGCTCGGCCTGTGCCAGACGATGCTCGATAACAAGGCCGTGCTCTCCTGCAACGTTCTCGTGCCTGACTCAACCGACCAGATACTCCGTCGCGGAGGCTGCGTGCGCAACGCCGGCCCGCCGGGAGTTTACGACTGCCCGAACAGCATGATGGGCCTTTGCCAGCTTTATGTGAAGAACAAGGTCATTACCGCCTGCAAGCAAAGCCACTAAGAACTCGGGATGTCGCGTCGCGGTTATAGCCGGTCGTGCACCGGCATCAGGATCGGTGCGGAAGCCGGACTTGTCCCAGTAAAATCAATGAATTGCGGCAGTGCGGACGAGCCGATGCGATGGTCGATTTTTGCTTTGATTAAGGATTTGTTGTTGTGGTAAACAATATCCCTGATTTCTGTTTCGGAATCTCTGTCGCGACTGAGGGGGCTTGGCTTACGTCTGGGCAGATGATGGAAGAGGCAGGATTCGATTTCGGGTGGGGACGGGCTCAGGCTGTGTGCTGTTCGGGGAACGTTCGTGGCGCGACTGGCAAAGAGCAACCGCAGATCCTTCGTCTGAGTTTGGCCGAATTCGGCCAAACCAACTCAGGATGACAACGGTGGAATAGGAGGCGAAGTTTCGGGGCGCGATGAGAGCAGTGGGCAGGAAACAAGGTTCTCAGTGTGGTATCCCGGAAGTTCATTGAACCATTCGAGGGTGGATCGAAAGCCTTCTCAGGGGCTAAAGCCCCACATATTTTTAGCCGGTGACGGCACGACTGAAAGTCGTGCCCTGACACAAAACCAAAGTCGCGACCCTGACACAAAATCAATGTCGTGCCCTGACACAAAACCAATGTCGCGACCCTGATACAAAACCAACGTCGCGCCCTGACACAAAATCAATGTCGTGCCCTGAAAGAAAACCAAAGTCGCGACCCTGACACAAAACCAATGTCGCGACCTGAAAGAAAACCGAAGATGATTCTTTACGAACTTCTGAAACAGGACACCAGGACGGAAACCAGGAAGCTGGAGATCAAGTATGCGGCCTGAACAATGGGAAACATTTAAGCGCGCGGCACGGATGGAGAAGATGGACAGGATTCCGATGGCGCTGATTGTGGATAGTCCGTGGATTCCGGGCTATCTGGGAATCCAGCACCTGGATTACTTCCTCGATCCGGAGCTGTGGTTTCAGTCGAACCTGAAAATCATGCGGGAGTTTCCGGAGATCATCTTCATTCCGTCGTGGTGGATGGAGTACGGGATGGCGGCGGAGCCGTCGGTGCTGGGGGCGAAGATCAAATTCTGGCAGGACAACACGCCGAGCGAGTATCACACGCTCTATCACCTCGAGGACATCGACGAGTTTCCGGAGTACGAGGTGGAGGCGGATGGGTTTGCGGGGCTGACGCTGCACCGGATCAAGATGGCGCGGCAACGGATTCTGGATGCGGGGTACATCCTGCCCATGGTCACTTCGCGGGGGCCGCTGTGCACGGCGGGATTTGTGCGGGGCACGACGAACTTCATGATCGATCTGGTGGAGAATCCTGCGGGGGCGCATAAGCTGATCGATCTGTGCACGCGGGTGATTATCGACTGGCTGAAGGCGCAGCAGAAGGTGATGGGAGATACCGTCGAAAGTATTTTTATCCTCGATGACATTGTGGGGTTCATCAATGAGGAGCATTATCTCGAGTTTGCGCACCCTTACCTGAAGCGGATCTGCGATGCGTTTCCGCAGGATTGGGTGAAGGTCTACCACAATGACGCCGAAGTCGATGCGTGTCTTGATCACCTGCCGGATACGGGGTTCAACGTGCTGAACTGGGGGAAGCAGCGGCACATCACGGAGGTGAAGCGGCGGGTGGGCGACCGGATGTGTCTGATGGGGAATGTGAATCCGCTGGAGGTGGGGGTGCGGGGGACGCCGGAGGAAGTGAAGGACGAGACGCTGGAGGTGCTGGAAGGATCGGGCGGCGAGGGGATCATTTTGTCGGTGGGTGGCGGCACGAGTCCGGGGATGCCGCGGGAGAACATTGTGGCGATGCTGGAGGCACTGGGGGAATTCAATGCGAAGCGCGCGGCGACGCTTGCGCTCGCTGAGTTCTGAGGATGAGGACGGATGCCTGATTACGCGCTGATGAACCAGTGCCTGTACGAGGGGAACGCGGATAAGGTCGCGCAAATGACGAAGGACGCGCTGGCCGAGGGACGGACTGCGCAGGAGGTTCTGAACGAGGGGCTGATTGCGGGGATGAGCGTGGTGGGCGAGGACTTTAAGCACAACGTGCTGTATGTGCCGGAGGTGCTGATTGCGGCGCGGGCGATGAAGGCGGGGATGGCGGTGCTGAAGCCACTGCTGACTTCGAAGGACGGCGCGACGAAGCCGGTGGGCGTACTGCTGATGGGGACGGTGCGGGGCGATCTGCATGACATCGGGAAGAACCTGGTGGGGATGATGGCGGAGGGCGCGGGGTTTGAGGTGCACGATATTGGCGTGGACCAGAGCCTGGAGAAATTTATGGCGGCGGCGGAGAAGTGCAAGCCGACGATTATCGGGATGAGCGCGCTGCTGACGACCACGATGATGTATATGAAGACGGTGATTGATGGGTTTAATGCGGCGGGGCTGACGGAGATCAAGATGGCTGTGGGTGGGGCGCCGATCAGCCAGATGTTCGCCGATGAGATTGGGGCGGATGGGTACGGGGCGAATGCTTCGGCGGCGGTGGATTTGTTTTTGCGGCTGGCCGGGCAGGCGTGAGGGGCATGCGTGAGCTGGGCGGGCGGGAATTATGGCTACCTATAAGGTTCTTTACTGGCAGGAGATTCCCACGCAGATCAGGGCGGAGGATGAGGACGAAGATGTGACCCTGATGCTGGATGGGAAGTTCATGCTGCAGGTGGATATTCTGGCGGCGAAGCGGGGGCTGCAGGGGGCCGACGACTACCTTGCGCAATGGAAGTGGAGCGAGGAAGAGGAGCGGGAAGGTGGGGCGCGCGCGGTAGCCGAGGCGGTGAGGGCAGAGCTGGAGGCAAAGGGCTGGCAGGAACTCGAGGCGAATGGCCGTTAACCTCACCATCAACGGGCAGGAGATTGAAGCCAGGAGCGGGGTGTCGCTTTTTGAGCACGCGGAGCTGATGGGGATCGATGTGCCCACGTCGTGCCGGAAGCAGGGCAAGTGCAGGGAATGCATGGTTGAGGTGGTCGAGGGCATGGAGCTGCTTTCGGCGATGACGGAGCCGGAGCGGCATTTGAAGGGGAAATTCAGGCTATCGTGCCAGACGTGTGTGACGGGCGTGGGCGGGAAGGTTCGGTGCCACACCATGCGGCGCGGGACGATGCGGATCGAGAGGCAGGCATTCGGCCTGCCGCTGAGCCATCGTGAATTCAGGCTTGATCCGGCGGTGACGCGGGATGGGGATCGCATCCTTATAGATGGCGTGGAGGTGGAGCGGTCCGCAGGACCAGTTCGGGGGCCGATTCACGGGCTGGCGATAGACCTGGGCACGACGACGATTGTTCTGCGGTTGCTCGATCTGGAGACGGGTGAGCTGATTGCGGATACTTCGTTTGAGAATCCGCAGCGCTTTGGGGGCGCGGAAGTGATGTCGCGCATCGCCTACGATACGGAGCATCCGGGACGGCTGCTGTTGCGGACGCTGGCGGGGTATCTGTCGCACGCGATTGAGAAATTCCCTGTTGATCCGAAGACGATTTACGAAATGGTGGTGGTCGGCAATTCGACGATGCGGGATCTGTTTTTTCGGCAAAGCGTGTACACGATCGGGCAAACGCCGTACCGTTCGATCACGGAAATTGAAATGGCGGAGGGCAAGCGGGCGACTACGAGCCTGGTCCAGAGCGGCCTGCGCAGTCTGCTGCCGATTCATCCCAGGGCGCGCGTTTATGGTGTGCCAATTATCAGTGGGCATGTGGGCGCGGACGCTGCGGCAGGAATGCTGGCCGTCGATCTGGCGCATGAAGAGCGGCTGGTAGCGATCATGGACATCGGCACGAATACCGAGCTGATTGTTGGTAACCGGCACCGTATTCTTGCGGCTTCGTGCCCGGCAGGTCCGGCGTTTGAAGGCGGCGCGATTGCCTGCGGCATGCCAGCGCTGGACGGCGCGATTGAGGAAGTCGAAATTGCGGACGATGGGAGCTTTCGGCTGCGTGTGATCGGCGATGGAATGCCGGAGGGGATTTGCGGTTCGGGATTGGTTGACGCGCTGAGCGAACTGCTGCGCACAGGCCAGATGAATGACAAGGGCCGCTTCGAAGACGATGTGCGGCGCGTGACGCTCTGGCGTGGCGAGTCACACGATGAAGACGTTTATCTGCTCGAGAGCGACGTGAATGAGCTGGCGCAGGCCAAGGGCGCGAACGTCGCCGGGCTGCATGTAGTGTTTTCGACTTACGGCATCGACTTTGACGATATTGACGTTTTCTATCTTGCCGGTGGGTTTGGGCGCCACTTGAACGTTGCCGCATCGAAGCGTGTCGGGCTCATCCCGAATCTCGACTCCGCGAAGATCGTCCATGCGGGCAACACGGCAATCGAAGGCGCAACGATCGCACTGTTGTCGCGCGCGAAACGGCAGGAGCTGGAAGAACTGGTGAAGAAGGTGGAGCACTGCCGGCTGGAGACACATCCGAGCTTCTTTGACTTTTTCGTGGAGGGTTGCCAGTTCAAGCCGGTGGAGGCGATTCCGTGCGCGAGGTAGCGGAGGCGATCGAGATGGCTGACGCCTCGCCGGACGTGCGAATTCTGCCTGCGGAATACACGCGGCTGCTCGGTTATCCCAGCGGATGGGAGCTGGAAGGCCGCGCGAGGGAACTGGCGGATTGTGCTCGAGAATGGTATGCGAAGCACGGGCGCCCGTGGACCTATGCGCGGCAGGCGGAGCGATTTGAGATCGTAGGCAACTCCATCCTTATTGATGGTGTTGGTTTTTCGAGCCGCCGACTCGAGACATGCTGCGCCAAGCGGAAGCGCACAGCGTGATCCTAGTGGCGGCAGGGGCTGGTATTGAGGCCGAGGAGGAGGCGCGGCGTCGCTGGCTGCACGAAAAGCCCGACGAATACTTCTTTCTTGAGATGTATGCATCAGCTGTCGTGGAACACCTGACCACGACGACAGGAGCACAGCTGTGCGACGGGGCAGAGCGGCATGGGATGGCGGTGCTGCCGCACTATAGCCCGGGTTATCCGGAGTGGGATGTTGCGGAGCAGCCACGGCTGCTGGAACTAATGAAGCGCACGGCGGGAGAGAGGTTTCCGTCAGAACTGGATGCGCTGGATTCCGGCATGCTTCGGCCGAGGAAATCGCAGCTGGCCGTTTTCGGATTGACGCGGCACACAGAACGATTGCGCAGACTGACGGAGCTGGTTCCGTGCGAAAACTGCTCTTTCGGTCCCTGCCAGTACCGGCGCGCGCCTTACCGGCGGCCACCACGTGGATGTGGAGAGAAAATCACGAATGGCCTTCCGGCGTTGGACCCGGACGCCGTTTACAGCGTGAATCGCAAGGCACTGAAGCGCTGGGCCGACGAGCGGCTTTCGATGAGGGTGAATGGGGATGGCTCGCTCGACATGGTTTTTCGGTACGACGGGACTACCTGCACGAACATGGGACGTCCGCTGACTTTTCTCTATCACGTGAAGCTGGGCTCGCGGGCTGAGGGGTATCCGATTCAGGCGCAGGCGTGCATGCCAGCTCCCGGGGACACAGGACACGAACACATGTGCCAATACATCGAAAACCCTGATGGGGTGATGACGGCAATTGAGCGAGAAAAGCCGCTGCGAGGAGAGCTACTGAATGCCGTGCTGTCGTGGCGTCGCGACCCTACGGGCGCAGGGTGCTTCTGCGAGGCGGCGAGCCGGAATCACAAATGGGGACTCGTGCTGGAGACGATTCACTACGCTCTGGCACAAAGAGATCGAAGGCAGGAGACAGGGGAATGAGGAAGCCGCTGCACGAGTCAATCAGGGAACGTCCGCTGCTGGGCGACGGCGCGATGGGCACGCAGCTGATGATCGCCGGTCTCGAACAGGGCAATTGCGGCGAGGCGTGGAACCTGAATCATCCGGAGCGGGTGCTTGCCATTCAGCGGCGCTACGTGGAAGCAGGCTCGGAATGTCTGCTGACCAATACGTTTGGCGGATCGCGCATCATGCTCAATCGCCACCACGAAGCGGACCACGCTGTGGAAATCAACAAAGCTGGAGTGGCGATCGCCCGTGAGGCCTTCGGTAACAACGACGGTTACGTAATTGGAGACATGGGGCCGTTTGGCGGACTGCTTGAGCCGTTTGGCGAGTTCACGGAGGCTCAGGTTCGGAGCGCTTTCGAGGAACAGGCTGCGGCACTGGTGGAGGGCGGTGCCGACGCAATCATCATCGAGACGCAGACGTCGCTGGAGGAATTGTCGATTGGAATTCAGGCAGCCAGGGCAGCCGGCGCAAGGAGCATCATCGGCTCGATGGCCTACGATGTGACGCTGGATGGCTCGACCTTCCGCACCATGATGGGCGTGGACCCGGAACGAGCGGCGGAGTTCATGGAAGAGCATGGAGCGCATATTGTCGCGCTGAACTGCGGCACGCGCATGGACATGGAGCGCGCGCTAACGGCGGTGGAGCGATACAGGGGCGTGACGAGTCTCCCGGTGATGGCGCAGCCCAATGCTGGCCAGCCGAAACTTGTCAACATGAAAGTGGTCTACGACGAGACGCCAGAGCAGATGGCCCGGGGCCTGCGGCCACTCCTCGAGGCGGGCGCGAACATCGTTGGCGCCTGTTGCGGCAGCACGCCGGAACATATTCGCACCTTTCGAAAAATCATGGATGAATTCCTGGAACTCAAAGGCATTGCACTGGAGCGGAGTCCGGCATGAAGGTCAAACTCTGCGATGTGAATGCGGAGGCAGTGAACAAGCTTCCTCAGCATACCGACGACAAGTCCGGGATCGGCGTGCATTTTGTGGACGCATACATCAAGCCGATGAACACGAAGCTCGAAGATGGCACAGCCGGCGATGCAAGCGGCGCGGACTGAAAATCACGCTGTCGGCCGGCACAAAGAAAGGCGAGGGTCTGATGAGGCGGCTGGAAGTGAGCACCGACCCCGTGATGATGCTGAACGCCGCGCTCGAGGAGGCAGCAAAGGCGGGCGGGATGGACCTGATGGTCGAAGACGGAGCGATTTTCATTTCGCTCTGAGTGGCGGGCAGCGCCTTACTTGCGAGCCAGCGCGCCGGCGCCCGAAGTGAACCAGAAGCCGAGGCGGTTTCCATCTTTTGGTGGAGGCGCGCTTTGCCGGGCCGCGGTTAAGATGATCGGCAAAGAGGATCCCCAGGCTCCGCGAGCGAGCCAATTCTCTTCCAGACTTTTTGAGGCTCAGGATTCGGTGCGGCTTCGCAGCTCTTCGGGTTGCGTGCACCGTGGTGACCGCAGGATGCGAAACGACTTCGCAGCACGGATGAATCTGCGCATGATCTGGCGTCCGCTTGCCTTCATTGCGCTGCTGCTGGCTCTGTGGGAGATCGGGATTCGCAGGCAGTCGAGCCATTTGCTTCCAGGTCCGTGGGGCGTGGTGGGCGGCATCGTGGATCTGGTGCGGCACGGGCTTCTTCTGAAGTATGTGGTGGCGTCGCTGTTCCGTGTCACATGGGGCTTTGTGCTGGCGGTGGCACTCGCCATTCCCCTTGGGCTCGCGGTTGGATGGTATCGCCGCGCGGAGATGGCCCTTAACCCAATCCTGCAGATCCTGCGGCCTATTTCCCCGCTGGCGTGGATTCCCATCGCGATTCTGTGGTTCGGTGTAGGTGACCTTGCTGCGATCTTCCTGATCTTCGTCGGCTGTTTCTTCCCGCTGATGCTCACGGCCATCAATGCCGTCCGGACCGTGCCCGCGGTGTACATCCATGCGGGGCGCAATTTCGGCCTCAGCTCCGCCGCGCTGGTGTATCGCGTGCTGTATCCGGCGGTGGTTCCGAATCTGCTCGTTGGACTTCGGATCACGCTGGGCATTGCATGGCTGGTGGTCGTGGCCGCGGAGATGATCGCGGTAAGTTCGGGCCTTGGCTTTCTGATCGTGGATGCGCGCAATGCGGGGAATCGTTATGACCTCGTCGTAGCGGGCATGGTCATCATCGGAGTTATCGGGCTGCTTCTCGATCTCGGAATGCAGTCTCTGGAAAACATCAGGTCATTCCGCTGGGGTTATTCGGAGGATTAGTGGCACAGGGATCGTCGGTCATTGCTCCCGCGTCGGTTAGAACGAAGCTGTCGGTTGATCACGTCAGCATCGCTTACGAGACCGACGGGAAGCGCATCGAGGTGCTCAACGACATCGAGCTTGAGGTGAGCGACGGGGAATTTGTGTGTCTGCTCGGGCCCTCAGGCTGCGGCAAGACGACCTTGCTGAATGCGCTAGCCGGCTTTCTGTCGCCCACCCGCGGCGAAATCAGGGTCGACGGGGAGCCTGTGCGCGCGCCCGATCCGCGGCGCATTTTTGTTTTCCAGGAGCGTGGTGTTTTCCCCTGGCTTACCGTCGAAGGAAATATCGGCTTTGGGTTATCGAAACTGACGCGGGCTGAACGCGAGCGACGCGTTGCGCACTACGTGAAGATGGTCGGCCTGCAGGGTTTTGAGAAAACTTATCCCCAGGAGCTGTCGGGTGGCATGAAGCAACGGGTGGAGGTTGCCCGTGCGCTTGCGGTGAATCCCGACATGCTGCTGCTGGATGAACCCTTCGGCGCACTCGACTCGATCACGCGCCTGGTGATGCGGGGCGAGTTACTACGGATCTGGGAGGCGGAGCGCAAGACCATCATCTTTGTCACTCATGACATCGACGAAGCGGTGCAGCTGGCGGATCGCGTCGTGGTGATGAGCGCCCGACCCGCGACGATCCAGCAGATTGTCACCATCGACATTCCACATCCGCGCGATATCAGTTCGGCGCGCTATCTCCAGTTACGCGATGGGATTTTCCAGCAGGTTGGTCTGGCCCACAAAGTATGAAGCTATCCAGCCAACCCGCTCGCTGGGAACGCCTTTTCTGGCCAGCTCTGGCGCTGGCGGTGCTGCTGCTGTTCTGGTATTACGCCGTGCGCTGGAGCGGGACGAAAGTGTTTCCTTCTCCAGTGGAAGTTGAGAAAGGCATGGCGGAGTTGCTGCGGCATCACGTCCTGTGGGGTGACATCGTCGATTCGTTGCGCCGGGTCGCTCTCGGTTATGGTGCGGCGGTACTGGTCGGCGTTCCGCTCGGACTCACGCTGGGCTGGTACCCTGCTGCGAACCAGGTGGTGAATCCGGTGATGCAGATTCTTCGGCCTATCAGCCCGATTGCCTGGATTCCCGTCGCGATTATCTTCTTTGGGGTCGGAGATCACGCGGCAACATTTCTCATTTTTCTTGGAGCGTTTTTCCCGATCGTCGTCGCCTGTATTAACAGCGTATCGAATGTATCTTCGGTCTATCGCCGCGCCGGTCGTAACTTCGGTCTCACTCCGCCACAACTGCTGGCCAGAGTAGTTTTTCCCGCTGCCCTGCCGCAGATTCTGGTTGGTCTGCGCATCGCGCTCGGCATCGCGTGGCTGGTGGTAGTTGCAGCCGAGATGATTGCTGTCGATTCGGGGCTGGGATTTCTGGTGATTGACTCGCGGAACTCAGGAAAGCGATATGACCTGGTGATCGCAGCGATTCTTCTGATCGGAGTAATCGGTCTGCTCCTTGACGTCGCGTTTCGACGTCTTGAAACACTCCACTCAGTTAGATGGGGATTCCGTCTTGAATCTTAAACGGATCGCATGGATCGTGGGCGCATGGCTGCTGCTTATCACCGGCCTGCATGCGTGGCTCAACGTAAATTGGGACGTGGTGCTCAATGGCTTTCGTCCTGCGACGCAACGAAAGATCATTGTGGCCTACATTCCGGTTACATGCCAGCTAACTTGTCCGGTCACTGACTATATCTCTAAGTTTTCAGACAATGGAGAACTATTCCTGCCCCGCATGTTTCAGGGATTCCCGGAGATTAAGGAAGCCCTGATCTCGAACAAGGTACAGGCGGCGTTTATTGTCGCCCCGCTGGCGATCGCTTTGGCGGCGCAGGGCGTGCCTATCAAGGTTGTCTATCTGGGTCATCGCTATGGGAGCGCTCTGGTGGTGAGGAAGAACGGTCCGATCAAGAGCTTTCCCGACCTCAAGGGGCGCACGGTGGCCATTCCCAGCCGCTTTTCGGATGAGCGCCTGATACTATTTCGCGCAATGAAGGTATGGGGCATGAAGCCCGGCGACATTCGGATGGTGGAGATGGCGCCGCCGGATGTATCCGGCGCACTGGCCGCAAGTGCGATCGACGGCTTCGTCATGGGAGAACCATTTCCGTCGCAAGCCGAGATGGGCGGCTACGGCCGGGTGCTGTTTCAGGCCCGCGAATACTGGCCCGATTATATGTCGTGCATTCTGGTCGTTCGCCAGGACCTGATCGACAAACGCCCGGAAACGGTGCAGGTGCTTGTCGATGGAATCGCACGCTCGGGCTTGTGGCTCGAAAAGGGCAAGCCGTATCGCGAAGACGCCGCGGATTTCGTGGGGCGCTATTACTACAACCAGAAACCGGCGCTGCTGCGCTGGGCTCTGACCAAGCCCATGGACCGTGTGATCTATAGCCAGTTGGCGCCGCGCAAGGCCGATTTTGACATGGTGCGCGATCTGATGATCGAGACTGGCGTCCTGAACAAGAGAATTGAATTCAGCCAGTACACTGACACGCGATTTTCGGATCAAGCTTCGATCCAGACTGCGTGGAGATATGAACCGGGCCTGGCTGCGGCGAAATAGCGGGACTCAACGGCAATTTGTATGATGGGCGCGGACGAGGGGAGAGATAAACAATGCGACGGAGACACTTTGTACAGATGATCACTCTGGCGAGTGCGGGCACTTTGACAGCCATCGAGGCCGCTCGTATCGGTGAAACCCGATCCATCTGCTGGCACGTGACGGGCTTCACATGCGTCACCTGCGCTGTTGGTCTTGAAACGATGCTGCGGAAGCAGGAGGGAGTGAAGTGGGTACGGGCCACTTATCCGGAGGCGACGGTGACCATCAAATATGACCCTTCTTCAGTAACCGAGAATGCATTGCGAATGTTTATCTCTGACCTGGGCTTCGCAGCCGAGCCTTTGCAACACAACTAGCTCGCAGATATGCATTGGGAGCCGAAGCTATCAGCAAAACCAACGAGGATGATATGACGTCAGCGGTTGTTACATCCGACTTTTCCGTGATTTCGGCAACGCTTAATTCCTCTCTGCAGCTTCAGCAGACGCCAGTCGCGATTGCTTTTGCCGATTCGTTGCCAAAAAGCGTGCCGATGCATTCCGGGCGTGTACCGGCCGGTTGCCGCTTCTGGCAGGACGCGGCGACGTCGATTTTCGCAACCACGGCGGCAGACCACTATCGGTGCGCAATTGGAGTCTATACGCACAACCTAGAACCATCTGTTGAGCAACAGGCCGATCTGACGGATGCGCTGAAGGTCTTCGCCGACCTGGGATACGTTCGCGCGGAGGACTTACCGCAGATTCCAGTACTGCAAACCAGGCCAACCTACGTAATCTACTCGCCTCTGGATCGGGCTCCGCTGGCGCCGAACCTTGTTCTTCTTTTCGTCAGGGCGAATCAGATGCTCATCCTTTCCGAGGCGGCGCAACAGGTGGAGAATCAGGTCGCACCGGCGATGGGCAGGCCTGCCTGTGCCGCGATTGCTGAGGTGGTGAATACCGGGCGCGCCGTTCTGACCCTTGGGTGCTGCGGCGCCCGCGCCTACCTCGATGCTCTTCCGGACGATGTAGCCATCTTCGCGATCCCCGGAGCGAAACTGGCCGCATATGCGGAGCGCATCGAGGCTTTGGCAAAAGCCAACGCGGTGCTGGCGCGGTTCCATCAGGTCCGGCGCAACGCGGTCGAAGCAGGACAGAATCCGACCGTCCAGGATTCGCTGGCGGCATTGGGCGCCTGACAGCCCGCGCGCCGCGCGCTCGAGCTTTTCGACAGCCGCAACGCGTACACTGCTGACGAGGCGGGCGATGGACCATTACATCGAACGAGTTGTCGACCTGATCGAACCGGGATCGCACCATCTGTACAACATGAGCGTGGAGGAAGCGCGGAGGCTTCTACTGGAGGCACCGGCCGAGTCCATTCGTGACATTCACGGGTCGTTTGCCCTGATGGCGAAGGCGGGGCAGATGGTGCGCATGGCCCGCTCACTCGACCGGCCCATGCGCTACTTTCTGGCCAAGCGCCAGGCGGGGCCGGTGTTGGTTGTCTCCTCGCGCATTGATACCATCTACGAGTGGCTTAAGTCAGAGGGTCTGGAAGGTCAGTTTCATCCGAGTTATACGCGCATGGTGCCAGCTCATTACGTGGTCGATCTGCAGCTTATCGGTTGTCCTGATCCTGATCCGGTTTATGAGCGCTTTTTCCACCCAGCTTCCGACCCCCTGCCGCCGAACCTCGATGTCATCGGCGAGACCTATATCTCCGCGCTGGCCGATGAGATTGCGCAATGGTTACGGCTCGTCCCCGATCATGAACCGATTGGCATCTGTTTCTCAGGGGGTGTCGACAGCGGCAGCGTTTTTCTCACGACTTACCACGTGATGTGCAAGCTCGGCATGAAGCCGAGCCGACTTAAGGCGTTCGTACTTGATCTGGGTAATGGCTCCGATTTGCGTCAGGCACAGTTGTTCCTGGGGCGAGTCGGCCTGTCTTTGTTTCTTGAGCCAATCGAGGCGAACCCAGCTACGCTTGATAGCGACGAGACGATTCGGGTCATTGAGGACTATAAAAAACTGGATGTGGAGTCTGCGACGATGGCGCTGGCTCTGACGCGTGGAATTCGCGCACGATACTCAACCTGGCGTTTTCTTGTCGACGGCGATGGTGGTGACGAGAATCTTAAAGACTATCCCATCGAGGAGAATCCAGAACTCACCATCCGCAGCGTCATCAACAATCCCATGCTTTACCAGGAGGGTTGGGGGGTTGGCAAGATCAAGCATTCGCTGGCTTATAGTGGTGGGTTAAGTCGTTCTTATGTTCGCACGTATGCTACTGCCCGGCATTATGGCTTTGATGGTTTTAGCCCTTACACCAGGCCGGAAGTAATTGCGGTCGCTGAAGCGATCCCATTCATTGAGTTGACTCAATATGACGTAACGCGCCTTTATGAGCTGAAAGGGGAGGTAGTTAGGCGAGGCATCAGGGCACTGACGGGATTCGATATGCCTGTTTTTCCAAAGAAACGCTTTCAACATGGAGCGCTGTCGCCGGAAGCGCTGTGTAAAGAACTTCCCTATCAGGAAGCGGAATATCGCCGGCAATTCCACTCACTATACCGTTGAGGCCACACCTGACCGCCTATCCACAGACGTTCGCCGAGCGTGATGCCTGGATTCTGGCGCAACGCCCTCACCGCAACTCTCTCGACCCGTTCCGACCGTGGGCATTTCTCAACGAGGACGAGCGCAGCGCGGCCGGCGAGGTCGTTTCGGTGGCTACGATCTTTCTGACAAACGGTGAGTGCCCCTGGCATTGCCTGATGTGCGACCTGTGGCGAAACACGCTGGCTGGAGAGACGCCGGCGGGGGCAATCCCGGCCCAGATTGACTATGCACTGGAGCGCCTGGGAGCGGCTCGACATATCAAGCTTTATAACAGCGGCAGTTTCTTCGATCGGAAGGCAATACCGTCCGCGGACCACGAAGCGATTTCGGATCGGCTTGACGGTTTCGAGCGAGTCATTGTTGAATGCCATCCGGCACTGGTTAGCGACGATTGCTTTCGATTCAGGCGCCGGCTGAAATGCGGACTCGAGGTCGCCATGGGTCTTGAAACAGTCCATCCAGCCATTCTCGAGCGATTGAACAAGCGGATGACGCTCGATCAGTTTGCCGGTGCTGCCGATCGGCTTTTGCAACACGACATCGATCTTCGCGTCTTTATTCTGGTGAAACCGCCTTTCATGCCGGAAGGGGAAGCTGTGGAGTGGGCATCGAGATCGCTCGATTTCGCGTTCGACTGCGGGGCGACCGTGGTGACATTGATCCCCACGCGGGCCGGAAACGGCGCGATGGAAGAGCTGGCGAAGCGGGGCGACTTTTCGCCACCCAGTCTCGCGACTTTGGAGGCGGCCGCGACTTACGGTATCACTCGCAACCGGAGACGGGTCTTCGTTGATCTATGGGATCTGAGACGGCAGGTGAGATGCGGATCATGCCATGAGCGGCGTGTCGCACGGCTGCATACGATGAACCTGGAGCAATCGATCCCGCCGCAGATCATATGTCAGCACTGTGGGGGCGAGAGCTGAGCGATAGGTACGACGTGGCGGTGGTCGGATCCGGATTCGCCGGATCGCTGATCGCGATGATTGCGCGACGGCTCGGCCACTCAGTGGTGCTTCTCGAGAAGGGCACCCATCCGCGCACTGTAATTGGTGAGTCTTCTACACCTCTCTCAAACTTGCTGCTGGAAGAGTTGGCAACTCGCTATGATCTGCCCGCGCTGATCCCGCTTTCGAAGTGGGGAAGCTGGCAGCGAACCTATCCGGAGGTTGCGTGCGGACTGAAGCGTGGATTCACATTTCATCATCATGTCTTCGGATCGCATGCGGCTGCGGATCAGGATCGCAGAGATCAGCTTCTGGTTGCCGCCAGCCCCGCTGACGAAATCGCTGACATGCACTGGTATCGGGCAGATTTCGATCATTTGCTGGTGCGAGAGGCGCAAGCAATCGGTGTTGACTATTTGGATCGGGTTACCGTAGAACAGCTTTCCGAAACCGGCGGCTACACCGTTCTGGAAGGACGATGTAATGGACGCGAGCTGCGAATCCAGGCGAAATTCGTCATTGATGCCACCGGTCCACGTGGGTTTCTACATCATTTACTACGACTGAGCGAAGCCAACGTGCCGGGTTACCCAGCCACCCAAGCCATTTACTCGCATTTCTCCGGGGTGCGAAGATTGGAAGGCACACAGTTCAGCCGAACTGGCGATGCAGCGCCTTATCCCATCGACGATGCCGCAGTACACCATGTATTCGAAGGTGGATGGGTTTGGGTATTGCAGTTTAATAACGGGATCACCAGCGCCGGCGTTGCTGCGACCGATGAGTGTGCTTCGCTGTTACATTTCACGGAGGGTGCGGCAGCGTGGGGCCGGCTGATCGACAGCATCCCGGCACTGAATTACCAGTTTTCCGGATCGAAGGCTCAGCGCCCCTTCACTCACATACCGCGACTTAGCTTTCGCTCCGCGCGGATTGCCGGGGAGCACTGGGCACTGCTGCCTTCGGCTGCCGGCTTTATAGACCCGCTGCTTTCGACCGGATTTCCATTAACCCTGCTTGGAATCTCAAGGCTGGCTGAGATTATCGCGCGGGATTGGGACACGCCGCGGTTTGCACGGCGCCTGCAGGAGTACGCGGCGCAAACCGATGCAGAACTACTGGCCACCTCGCGGCTGATCGCCGGTTTGTATGCGAACATGAACAATTTCTCTGTATTTATTGCTCTATCACTGCTTTATTTTGCTGCTGCGAGCTATGCGGAGGCCGCTCGAAGACTGGGCAAATCGCATCTGGCTTCGTCGTTTCTGCTTTGCGATCATCCTACTTTTGGCCCGCAGTGCAATCGACTATGCCAGCGATCGCAGGAAGTACTCACAAGTGCCGAGTCGGAGGTGTTAATCCATGACATTCTCGCTGTTATTGAGCCATTCAATGTTGCCGGACTCGGTCGAGCTGGGCGCCGTAACTGGCATCCGGTTGAGGCGGGCGATCTGCTGGAGAGCGCAGGAAAGCTGGAAGCAAGTCAGGAAGAGATTCGCGCGATGCTCCGGCGTTGCGGCTTTCCAGGAAGCGGAATCGCGTAGAACTAAGTTTGAGTGGCTACTGGGCCGGGCGACACTACGTCCATCACCACGCGGGTGCGGCGCGAATCGAGCCACATTTCGATAAGAAGCGCGAGGGGACCCACCCAGAAGAGGGCGTAGAGCGGGGCATAGATGCTGCTGTCGAGGCGCATGAAGAACTCAACGACAGCGATGAGAAAGGCAACAATGCACTGACCCATGCGCGAACGAACGGTCGTTTTCGGATCGGTAATCATGAAGAAAATGAACAGCTGATACATTGGGCCGGTGATGGGTGCGATTTCGGATTGCCACGGATCTCCGGTGATTCGTGCGCGAAGCAAAGACAACACGATAAACGATGCTACATAGACCGCGGTGATGTGGAAGCGGCGCGCGCGCCACACAATGATCGAACCGAGCGCCCAGATTACGACGAGTGATGCAATATTGTTACCCCACTGGATGCTCAGGCCCGAAACAGAATCGGCAGCAAGGAAGAGCATTGCGCAGATGCCAAAGTTCGACGGATTCCAAATATGCCGCCCGCGAAAGCGCAGCACATATTTTGATGTAATGGAGAGGGCTGCGCAGAGGGCATAAGTCAAGTAAGCAGGTGAGCGCAGCAGAATGCCGACACTGATTCCGGTGATGTAGGCACTGGACGGGTGGGGCCACTTCTTCAGGAAAATGCGGCCCAAAACCATCTCGCATGCCATGCTGGTTGCGATCGCGAGCAGCGTCCTTGAGTAACTTTCGAGAATTCCGAAGGAGAGATTTCCGACCAGCAGAATGAGCGTGATGAAGACGGGGGGCACAAAACGGCTGTCGATCACCCGCTTCCACATTGCCTGCGGTTGCGCGTTCTGAATCACCGCGGCAGTCGGTCGACTCATGAGGGCTCCTTGACGTGAAGCAGCTGGTTGGGCGTCAGATGATCGAGCGACTGTACGATTCCCGAGGGCCAGCGGATAACTGCTTTTTCAATTTGCGGATTCTTACCTAACCCGAAGTGCAGACGCCGATCGTTCTCCGACGCGAATCCGCTGCCGCCGGAAACCGTTTGCGCCTGTTCCTGTCCGTTCCAGAACAGCGTAACCTGGGCGCCGATAGCGCTGCGATTGCTCTTTGTGCCTTCAAGGTCAAACTCGATCCAGTCATTCCCGGGCGCGACCGTGTTTTTGTAGATCAGCAATGGACCGCGTTGATTCGCAACCACGGCGTCAAGGGCGCCGGTATTCCATAGATCGGCGAGTGCTACCGCCCGGCCATCGTAAGTATCGGTGACGCCCACCGCCTGAGCTACGTCCTCGAACTTGCCCGCCCCATCGTTGATCCAGACCCTCTTTTGCTGATAACCAGAAAGGCTGCGCCCATCAAAAGCCGGCCAATGTGAGGCGTCGCTGATGATGGAACTATTGCCGCCAGCGACCTTGGAGAAGTCGTACCAGTAACTCCGCGTGCGAGAGAGAGAAACGTAACCGTTCACCAGGTAGAGATCCAGGGTGCCGTCGCTATTTAGGTCGCCGAACTGCGCACCAAAGCTCCACCCTCCCAGCTCCACACCAAGATCGCGAGCGAGGTTAGCATAGTGGAGGCCCTTGCCCTCCTGCGGGACCCAGAGGTTGTTTCCCTGCAGCAGCACCCCTTCCTCCGAAATATTCGAGACGTAGACTGCGTACTTACCCTGGTTGAAGATATCGCCGAACGCAGCATTCATACCGCTTTTGGGGGCGAATCCGACCCCGGTTTCCTGTCCTGCTTCATGGAAATGGCCATGATCGTTAAGGTAGAGCTCGGAAACGCCGTAGTCATTAGCAACGAATAAGTCGGGATAGCCGGTTCCACGCAGATCGGCCGCAGCACACGCCAAAGCCCAACGCCGGCTGTTGATGCCCACCCTGGCGCTGACTTCCTCAAAATGGCCATTTCCCAGG
This sequence comes from uncultured Acidobacteriaceae bacterium, assembly GCA_963788905.1. Classification (GTDB taxonomy): domain Bacteria; phylum Acidobacteriota; class Terriglobia; order Terriglobales; family Acidobacteriaceae; genus Palsa-343. Next base: position 620,614 of record CAWBIO010000002.1, on the reverse strand, counting down.
TTATGAAAGAGATATTTGCGGCCACCGTTCTTTGCGTATTCGAAACTCTCCGGCATCATGCGCGTGTTTTTCAGGTGCCAGAGGTCGACATTTTCCGGATAATAGCCGCCGACAAACATGTCGAGCAGGCCGTCGCCGTCATAGTCGAACCACACCGCTGTATTCGCATTGATCCACGGTGGCAGTCCTGCCTGATCGGTCACGCGGGTAAAGCCTTGCCCATGGTCATTGTGAAACAACTCGGGCTTCCCCCACTTAATCAGGAAAAGGTCCTCATAGCCGTCGTTGTCGTAGTCGCCCCAGACTGCGCCCATAGAAACCCCGGTGCCGGGCTGATTAACGTCGGCGATTCCCATTTCTTTGGCTACGTCAGTGAAGGTGCCATCGTGGTTGTTGCGGTAAAGATGGTTCATGCTGCCAATGCGGCTGTTAGTCACGTAGATATCCGGCCACCCATCACGATCGAAGTCAACGATAGAAACGGATGCTCCCATTGACGCGACCTCAGGCATGATGCCATTCAGTTTCGGATCGAGGATGGGCGCCTCATGCACGAAATGAATGCCGGCCCGCTGCGAGACCTCCTGAAAGCAGAATCCATACCGCGCGAGCGCAGCCTGGCAATCGGTTTGCCTGGGGGTGGGTCTTCCGCGACCGGACGCCATACGGCGCATCAGGAAAGGTGTGGCCAGCATGCCGATAAACAGCACGGTGACGATCATGCGCGCCAGGGGAAATCGCCTCATCGCGAAGCCGCGGCCTCCACAGTCTTTGCGGGCTGATGATTCAGCGCATCGCGAAAGGGCTCAGCTGTTACATAGCGCGTCTGCCAGGTAAGCCAGTCCTCAGGGTGATGACGATAGAGCCACTCATCTTCCAGTCGACCTGGTGGTGAGTCGTATCGGGTTCTGTCGTGGTATGGTAACGGCTGCACGGTCGCCGACCAGGTCGAGTTATAGTCGCCATCCTTAATCCAGCCGTCGCCGGCGAGAACGAAATCGCGAACCCAGCCGGACGCGGGGGGTGGCGGCGTGGCGAAACGCAGAGCCAGTTCGTCGCCCGCATTCATGATTACGTAACGGTCGTCGATCTTATTCAGGAGCTCGCGCACGTCGCCGTTGCGCGTGTAGTAGCCTTCGAGATCGGGCCAGATCTGCGTTGTCGATGTGACGTGGTCGTAGTCCGGGATTTCGGGCGATGACGCATTCGCCTGGTGAACCGCAGAGTACCCGCGATAATCCAGGCCGGCACTCGAAGGCGCGAGGCGATTAATTTTCAGCGGCGTGCTCGGCAGGCCGCGAGCCCACTGGATTTGGTCCCAGTAGACTTCGAGGTTCGTGCGGAGCCGAAGCTTGTGGGGCGTTCCGGGGCGAAAGACTCCGGTCAGATCGATCAAACAGATCTTGTTGCGTCCGGCAGGAAACCCGAGATTCGGGCGTGCGACGCGCCATCCGCCACGGCCATCCGGAACCTCCAGACTCAGCGGCTGCGGCTGCAGGTGATGTCCCTGGCTGAGCGCAACATTGATCGAGGAGTCGGATGGATGCACCCACCCGCGTGCGATGAGATACAGCGGCCCACTGGAAGGCACATCGTTTCCCAGATCGATCTCGACATAATGATCGCGCGTGACGCCCTGATACTGGCCACGGCCAAACGTATCGAGATATCGGCCATCGAGCGAACGCACGATGTCAGTTACGTCGTTGCCGTGATCGTCCACGGCGCGTGCGATGGAATGAGGCGTTTCCGTGGCTGTGATGGCAAGCTTTACCGGGGGAACAACAAAGCGCTCGTCGGTGAATATCTCGGTACCCTGGGGATGATCAACTGTCATGAGTTCCAGCCAGTCGTAGTAGTAAGTCTCCCATAACTCACCGGTGATGCGAAGGTCATAAGTGCCATCGCGCGGAGCAAGATCGTCGCGTGGAATCTTGTACCACTCCTCAGTCGCCGCAATACTTGCCGGCCCAAGTGCGTTGATGCGAAGGCCGATCGCCGATCCCCAGGGAACGGTATCCTTCACGAATTTCATCTCATGACCATCCCACGCAAACAGGAATGGACACGATCCCTTAAGACGCTGCTGCGCGAGCACTTCCTGGTTGGCAGCCATCTGGAATTCGGCATTCACGGTGCCGTTCGGCCACAGGATACGAGCAACGTCGGTTGAGGCCCAGTCGCCGAGCCCAAAGTGTTCCTCGGGAGAGGTGATTGCCTGGGCCTGAAGCAGCAACCCGGAGCGAATCTGGATTTCTCCGCCGATGCCGAACGAGTTGATGCGCTGATCGCCGGTTGCTGTGACCGCGCGGGTGCGAATCACCTGCCAGTGATAATCCTTCGTTCCGTGGTTGATGAGCCGGACAGGCTGACCGCCGGCATCGAGGGCGAGCAAGTCGAGGTGGCCGGAGTTAGTCAGGTCTGATACAGCAAAAACTCGTTCCGCACCTGCGGGATGATCCATCGGCATGAACGAACCATCGGGAGTGCCCAGCCAGATCATCGGGCTGCTCGCACTGCGTGCCGGCCCAACCTGTGCCAGCGTAAGATCCGAAGCGCCATTGTTATCGAGGTCGGCCGTCAAAAGCCGCACTGGACCGGCGAAACGCGTGGCCGCATCGGAGACGCGCGCAATCTCTGTCGAAGCCCACGCTCCACCGTTGTCGACCAGCCGAACGATCGCGCCGTCAGCCTTCACGGCCAGCAAATCCAGCGTTCCGCTATGCCGGGTATCGGCTGCGGCAATGGTCTCTACCCTGCCGAGTTGTGGAACTGAAGCGATCTCACGGAAATTTCCCGCGCGCTCGTTATGAAAGATATGCAACTGCCCTGCACCGTCGATGAGTGACGCATCGGGATTGCCATCGTCATCGAGATCGGCCCATACAAACTGCAGCAGGCCCGCAACTCCGGCAAATGGATGAATCGGCGTGAAGGTTCCATCGCCGTTATTGCGCAAAACCGTTGGCTTGCCGCTCTGCGTGCCGAGAACGATGTCCAGATCGCCATCGGCCTCAATGTCCACGGCCCATGCGCCAACGTAGTTTCCGTTCAGCACAGGCGCGGGCAGCTTTGTAAGTGCGGTCACGTCGGTGAATTTCTGGGGTGAATCCTGACGCAGAAAGCGCAGGCCACCGGCGCCAGCCAGCACCAGGTCCGTTTTGAAGTCGTAATTGAAGTCCACGGGTAGAATCGACTCCGGTCCGGGTGCGATGTTGTGCGCGCCGCCGGGAAAAGGAAACGACGGGCCACGCAACAGGCTTACCATCTTCGCGTTTGAGGTCACGACAACCAGCGGTTGCTGATCATCGAGTTGTACAGCTCTGATCCAGTCCCAGACTTGCCCCGGCGTCTGCGCCAACGGTTGCGCTACAAAGTTCATCGCCACATCGGGGGCTGCGGGAAGGGAGGACGGCGATGGCAGCCGCAGAGGGGTCACAAATGGCTGCGCCTCTTCGCCGGGCTGCGCTTTGATGACGGCGAGGCTCTGCCGAAAACCTGGGACCTGCATCAGCACGTTACGCAGGAACACGCTGCGGACCGCGGCGCTGGCCGGAGTGCTGGCTGCTGCGCTCTCCAGTTCAGTTAGCTGCTGATTGACGCTCGGAGGCCAGTTGGAGGACTGCGCGGCGATTCGCCCCACTGCGCTCCGCAGGGTCGCTGTGTCGCCCCGCTTTGCTGCGATGCGGCTTAACTCCACCAGCGCGGCGAGGTTATCGGGCTGCGCGGCAAGAATCCTCTCAATCAGCTGCTGCACCTGCGCTTCGCTGTTAGGTCCACCCTGGCGCTCAACCTCGACCGCCAGTAAATAAAGCGCGCGGAGGTTATGTGGGTCGAGATCGATGGCATTTTGCAGATTGGCGATCGCCTCGGCAGAGTTGCCCCGCGTGCTCTCCAGTACACCGAGGTCGGCATCGATCTGGCTGTTGCGAGGAACCAGAGCGTGCGCTCGGTCCAGACGCTGCTTTGCCTGATCAAAATTGCGCTGGCGCAGCGCAAGGATGCCCCAGTCCGCCCACGCTGCCGGTTCGCCAGGAGCCAGCTGCGTGGCCTGCGCCAGTTCGCTTTCCGCGCGGACATCGTTTCCGACCTCCATCGCCGCTAATCCCACATAGAACGCCTGAACAAACTGCGCGTACTGCGCGGAAGATGGCTTGGGCAGGCCCGAATGGCATCCGGTAATAAGGAAGAAGGCAGCGGACACAACAGACACCAGAGCGCGGCCCACCCGGGCACGCCTGGCGGTCACCGCAGCCGCAGGAGGCGCCGCGTGGCAAAGAAGGGGGCTGCGGTCAGAGGCGAAACGCAAGGCTAGACCAACCTTACGGGATACGGTATTGGAGTGTCTTCCACCAAAAGGTTGACCTGCCGTGTTGCTCTCACCTGAGTGCGGCCTTTTTCCCGGACGCCGAGCTCTCACTGCACTCAGGAGATTCCATCTTTGGTTGCTTGACGACCTTCGCTGGGCCGATTGATTCTGGCTCAGTTTACGTTCTCGAATCCCCGGCTGGAAAGGATGAATCCGATGCCTCACATTGCCCTGCCCGAAGGACTGCCCGGAATCCGCGGCGCCATGGCTTTTCGCCCCGAGACCGCGAGGCCGTTGAACGACCTCGTTGAGGTCCTGCTGACCGGGCCGAACACGCTGACGCCTGGCGAACGGGAGCTGATTGCCACTTACGTCTCCTCGCTGAACGACTGCTATTATTGCCAGACGATTCACGGAGCGATCGCGGCCGCGCATCTGAATGGCGATGAGGACCTGGTGCGGCGGGTGAAGGCCGACTTTCAGCACGCAAATGTTTCCGACAAGCTGAAGGGGCTGCTGGTGATCGCCGCCAAGGTGCAGCGCGGTGGCAAGAACGTTACCGCTGACGATGTCGAAAATGCCCGCAAGGCGGGGGCAACCGACATAGAGATTCACGATACGGTTCTGATTGCCGCGGCCTTCTGCATGTACAACCGCTATGTCGATGGTCTGGCCACGACCCAGCCGCGCGATGAGGCGCTTTACCGAGAGCGTGGCAAGCAGGTGGCTCGCGAAGGGTATGTAGCAGTGAGCAAAACATATCTGCCGCCGGGCCGGTGACGCCCGAAGCTTCACAGGGCAGCGAGAGCGCCGTTTCGTGACATCGTCATCGGGCCGGAGCATGGTCCTTGCGATCGCTGCCGCCGGGTTCCTGAGGTTCTCACGTTAATCGGAAGAAAGAAGGGCGGCCAGAGGCCGCCCATTAGCACAAAGGGTCAGGGAGACTAAAAGGTGATCTTTGCTACGCCCTGGAAGACTCGCGCGCCACTGCCGGCCTGCGAGTTGATCTGACCGAAAGTGCTCGAGGTCAGGGTTTGTGTCACGCTGCTGAAAGTGAAGTTGGGATGATTCAGCACGTTGAACGCCTCCAGGCGAAGGTCGAGATTCAGCCTCTCGCGCAACGGGAAGATTCGCGAAACCTGCCCATCAAACTGGAAGAACGGCGGCGTTCGGAAAGCATTCCTCCTGATGTTGCCGTAGGTTCCCGCCGCCGCGCAGTTGGCGGTGTTGTTGGCGGGACAGATGTTGGCAAAGGCAGCCGGGTTCAGGTATTCGCGATTGGCCTCGCCGGTTCCGGAAAAGAACTGCATTTTGTTATAAGGGTTGACTCCCGGAACGAGATTGGGCCGATCTTCGCCAATGTCGGTCAGCGAATCGTCAGCACCGGTTTGGACATTCACCGCCTGCCCGGTGGTGATGTGAATGAGCGGGGCGAACTCCCAGTCATTGACAACCGCCCGCTCCGCGCGCTCGAGATCCTGGAAATTGCTGCGTGCCACCAGAACCACGTTTTCGATGTTGCGGTAGTCGAAGCCACACGGACCCCAGTCCAGTTTCGGATTGTAGGGATTCTCGACCAGGGTTTGGGCTATGTCACCCTGACCGTCCACGATATCGAGGCACTTAGACCAGGTCCAGTTCGCCAGGACGCTGACGTTTGTGTTTACGCGGTGCTGGATGGTTGCAACCATTCCGTTGTAACTGGCTTCGCCACCGTCATTCACGTAGTTGGAACCGGCTCCGCCCCCCTGGATCTGGTTACCCTGAGCCGGGTTGGCGATGGTCAGGGCAAAACGCGAAGTCTGGTTCTTGGTCGTCGAACACGGCGTCCCCGCCGCGCCCGGCTTCACCGCCGCTGGGCCGGTGGTGACGATGCCGGAGCAGCCGGTACCACCTGCTCCCCAATTCCCCGGAATAAACACGGCAGCGCTCAACGGCGTTCCCATCGGATCGTGCACCGTCCGGTTCCCGATGTAGTCCACCTGCGCCTGCCACCCGCTCGGCAACTGACGCTGCACGCTCAGGGTCCACTGAATCGTATAGGCGGGGAGGAACTGATTAGGCATCACGATGTACTGGGATTGGGGGAAGAACAACGCCGTGGCCGGTGTGGGTATCTCTGGCTGTGGAAATGGACTGGTCGTGAACTGGCCGACCGACCATGGCGCTGCAAACGTCATAGGTCCAGTCCCCGAGGTCTGCGTGTTGCTGATCGCTGTGGCGAACGGCGGGTTCTGTTGGGCGCGCTGACCGGTGAAGAAGTTCGGCTTGTCGTAGGCCAGCTCCGCGCCGGCGCGAATGACGGTCTTTCCGTCGCCAAAAGGATCCCACGATCCGCCGATGTTCGGAGAAAACTGCCAGGGTGAGTTCTGGGTGAATCCCCGCGGGACGCCTTTGTCCCCGTAGAAGAGGACTCCGGCCGGAGCATTGGGGTAGACGGTGCTAACGACATTGTTCACGAAGTCGTTGTAGTTGAAGACCGCTCCGCGATTGAAGTAATCCACCGGCATGAAATTCGGCCCCCAGCGCAATCCGCCCACCAGTGTGAGGCGGGGCGTCGCGTGGAAAGTGTCCTGGACATAAAGGCTGGGGAGAGGCCCGCGCAGGGCGTTTTGCTGTTCCTTGCTCTGCTGGAAGGCGCTGAGCGTCCCCCATAGAAAATCAAGGTTCTGGTCGCCAATGACGGTTCCCCCGTTGGGTCCGCTGCCGCTGTACTCACCGCTGAAGGTGAAAATGCCGTTGCCTTCGTAGACGTTGCCGATGTTGAGCTCGTTCTGGACCCATTCACCACCGAAGGCGATCTGGTGCTTGCCCCGTACCCAGGTCACGTCGTCCTGAACCGCCAGGGCATTGTCGTTGAAATGCGCCACAGAGTTGGTCCCACCGCCAATCGTGAACTTGCCCTCCGTCATCTGCAGCCCGTTGGGCACGAACTGGTAGATACTCACGCCGAGCGTGGCCGCGTTAATGTCATTCGACGCGTAACCGCGGTTATCCCGGCGCCGCATCACGGTGCCGTGCGCCTGGTTCACCAGGTTATTGGTGAAGGAGTCCACCCAACCCAGCGTCAGGGACTGCGTGCGTTCGATGTTGCCCGACTGGGTCGTGATCAGAATGTTGGTGGGTGAGAAGAACGCGGGGGCCTGATAGCCGTCGATGAAGTACCGGCCGTAGAGACTGTTCCGCTGGTTGATTGTGTAATCCTCGCGGGTGACGAATTCATTGTCGAACGTCTCGGAGGGAATCGCATACGCCACATAACCGCAGTTATTCACATCGTAGGACGCCACGGGTTTGGGGAGATAGCCGTCCAGCTTCAGTGACTGCGAAAGATATGAAGGTTGCGAGGGATAGATATCGCCGGGCAGAGGGGTGCCGGTCAGAGGATCCACAAGCTGTACGAACTTCTTCGACGCTTCGCAATTCGGGCCGTCGGTGGCGGAAAAGTCGCCGGTTAAATTCGCCGCGGTCGGGACCTGCGCCTGGGTGCTGGCCTGCGTCGAGTCCGCCTTCAGGCGCTGGTACCCGGCAAAGCCGAACAGCTTATCGCGAAGAATAGGGCCGCCAAACGTGCCTCCGTACTGATTCTGGTGCAGGGTGTCCTTGCTGGTGGAAAAGAAGTTGGTTGCGTCGATGAAATTGTTGCGGACGAACTCAAAGGCAGAGCCGTGCCAGGTGTTGGTTCCAGAGCGGGTCACCGCATTGACATAGCCGCCGGTATGGCCGCCTTCCTGGGCACCCAACACAGTCGACTCCACACTGAACTGGCTCACGGCATCGGGGAACGGAAATGGCATATTGCCGTTGCCCATGTAATCCTGGTTGTCACCGCCATCCAGCCGCCAGAGGGTCGTGTTGCCGTTGCCGCCGGCGATCGAAATGGAAATGGTCTGATAGGAGTACTTGCTGCCCGTGAAATCGTTGCCCGGCGCCGTATTCGCGCCACCGGAAATCGTGAGCAACCCGGTAATCTGCCGGCTCGCGGAGTTCAGCGGCATCTCGGTAATATCTTTGGTATCGATGGTCTGCTTGTAGGATGCGTCCTCGGTCTGCAACGCCAACCCTTCGGAGCGGACCTCGATTTTGGTTTCTGTCCTCCCTACTTTCAGGGCCACATTGATGGCGATGCTGCTGCCAACTTCCAGCACAATGTTCGTCTGCTCATACGTTTCAAAACCGGGAGCAACAACATTCAGTTTGTAAGTTCCGGTCATCAGGCCGGGAAACACGTAAACGCCCGCGCTGTCTGTCTTCGTCGTGTGACTTACCTGCGTGGACACATCGGTGATGGTCACGGTTGCACCGGGGACGACCGCTCCCGAGGTGTCCTGAACCGTTCCCTGCACGTTGCCGGTTCCGGCAATCTGAGCGCCTGCGTTCAGTGAAACCAACGTGAGGGCCGCAAGGCAGAAGACTGCGAACAGGGACATGCCTGCTGATTTTGCGATGGAGCGTCTGCGCCTCATAGAAGCCTCCGAAATACTGCTGCTTGCTGATCTCTGTGTGAAGAGGTCTGACCTGTTCCCTAAAAACCGCAACAGTATCGTGGACTCGAAACAGACCTGTCAAGGGCTTGCACAATGGTCAGCACCCGGCCCCCGCCCGCTTTTGGTTCTGCGCCATGAGTCGTGGTCTCTCGAAAGGGGCACCGGACACTCCAGGCCCCTGTATTTTTGCGGATCTTAGCGTTTGAGCCAGCCCTAACCGGGCCGGAAATCGGCAGCATTTGGGGGCCGCCCAACGCGCCTTTCCGCTCCGCGTCACACCCCTGCATGAATTGAACACCGAACGGCGGTCAGTCCGTGACCATCGATCTTCATTCAGCTGTCAGAAGCTGTCGGTTGGTCAGACCACAACCCGAGTTTATTCCGTCGTCGGCGACCTGAACCCGCCTCTCACTACAGGGTTTGATTATCGGCGGTGTCCAGTTGTGTATCCCTCGCTGCACGGCTCAGAAGGATTCGCAGGTCAGTCACCCTGTCCAGATGAAAAGCCGCAATTCCCTTTGGCGCTGTGACCGCAATGAAGTCTGCGCGGTTCACATCGGTGAGATAGAAACTGGGCCGCGGATCGGGCGCTGCAGCAGCTACCTCGACGTGGCTGAACTCGAGATTGCGAATGTGGCGAAGGAAGAATCCCTGCGAAGGCATTGGGCCAAACATACCTGGGTCCGGATATTTTTCTTCGTTTTCCGGCGGCTGAATCGCCAGCGATTCCTGGGATGCTCCACCGAGCGAGTGCTGATAGATATTGTCGAGTTTCACGTCTTCAATCGCGTAGTCAGGAATGCCGCTGAAAATCGAACACAGCCTGGAGGCACAGTTGTAACTGGTCAGGTTACTGATGAGGATCCGCCGCATCGTTCCCACTTTTGTGCTTTCCTTTGGACCCCTCAGCCGCGAGCCCAGGCGGATGAAGATGGGCGCGGACACGATGTCGCGCATCGTGATGTTGGAAACCGCAATGTCCTCGACAATCGCTCCGTCTTCGCTTTCAATCGCCAGGCCATTGCAGGCGTCGAAGACGCAATTCGAGATTGCGATGTTCTTAAAGCCTCCGTTGGACTCGGTACCGCACTTAATGCGTCCGGTGCGGCCCACGCCACGCGTATCCGGCGCGAACCTCTTCAACGTCCCATCCAGCACAGTGCCGAGTTCGTAGTCGCCGGTCACGTAACAGTTAGTGATCGTGAGGTTCTCGGTCGCGCGGGCATAACCGAGCGCGTAACTGCTCTTGGGACAAATCCCATCATCCCAGGGTGAATTGACCGTGCAGTTGGATACATGGACATTGCGGCAACAGTCGATATCCATGCCATCGCGGTCCGTATCGATGGTCAGATTGTCGATGGTGAGGTTGTCGACACCGGTCAGCAGCAGGCCGAAATGACCGCCCTTCAAAATCGAAAAATCCCGCAGCAGCACGTTGTGGCAATTCTTCAGCGCGATGGCCTTGTTTCCGACGCCGGGTTGCTCGGCTACATAGATGGGGTAGTTCCCGCGGGCCATGCGGTTCGCGCCAAAGCTGAGGCCTTTGCCGTAAATCGTGCCTGGACCTGTAATGCTGATGTCAGTCAGCCCTTCGCCCCAGATCAGCGAATTGTGCCAGTGATTGTGACCGTAATCCTGATAATCCTCCCACGGCGCGTTGGGCTCCGCCGCGTCATACTTGCCGCCGTTGTAGCCCGTTGTCTGGCCAGGAAGGGGCGAGTCTGCTGCGATGATCGTCGCGGCCTGGCACAGATACAGCCCAACATGGCTTTTCATCCTGATGGAGAAGGTCAGCCAGTTTCCCGGTGGAAACATTACCGTGCCGCCGCCGGCTGCCGCTGCGGCTTCAATCGCCTTGTTGATGGCAGGCGAGTCGACGGTCTTGCCGTCGCCCACGGCGCCATAGGTGCGAACGTCGAATACGCCGGGGATCCCGGGAGTTGAGAGCCCATGAGGAGCGGCATGAGCATCGGGAATGACGGAACCAACAACGGCGCCCAAACCCAGGGCGCTGACACGAAGAATCTCGCGACGATCAGAGCGAAATGAATTCATAGGGGCAGAATCCTGGCAAAAAGAATGTTCCGATGGCAAGCGGTCCGCCACCCGAAGGCCCGGCTTCAGTGGTATGACCACTGGACCTCAGCCAGCGTATCATTAGTTCCGCAATTTCAGCCGTTCGCCGTGAGGAGCCGTCATGATCCAGCCAAAGCTCGTCCTCCCCCCCGTGCTTTCCGGATTCATTCTCGCGGTTGCCATCACCACGTGGCCGGCGACCGCGCTCGCTGCACCTACGGTCTGCGATCCGCACGCTTACGGCGCCAAAGTCGATGGGGTCACCAAGGATACAGCCGCTATCCAGGCGGCCATCGATGCGTGCGAGCAGCGCGGTGGCGGCGTTGTGCCGCTCAGCGCGGGCACGTGGCTCAGCGCGCCCATCGTGTTGAAGAGCCACATAACGCTGCAACTCGACAAAGGGGCGACGCTGCTTGGCTCACCCGATCACAAGGACTATCCCGCCAAAACCGAGTTCAACGCCCCCGGACTGCAGTCGCTGGTGAGCGCTGCCAACGCCACCAATGTCTCGATCACCGGCGAGGGCGTCATTGACGGCGCTGGCGACAGCTGGTGGCAGGAGGCTCGGGCCTTCGGCGATCACGGCGTCATGGGGTCTGACCACACACGGCCCCGGCTGGTCGTTTTCGATCATTGCCACCACGTTCTGGTCGAGGGCGTGACCATCCAGAACTCGCCCATGTGGCAACTGGTTCCGTACTACTCCGACGACGTGACGATCCGGAACGTACGCATCCTGGCACCGCAGCACTCGCCCAACACTGACGCTATCGATCCCTTCTCCTCCTCACACGTTGTCATCGATCACGTTTATGCCGATGTGGGGGACGACAATGTGGCCATCAAGTCCGGTAAGGCCAACTCACCCGGCCCCGACGCTCCCAGCCGCGATATCACCATTACCGACTGCACGTTCCTGCACGGGCATGGCCTCTCGGTCGGCAGCGAGATCGCCGGCGGCGCGCAGAATATCCGCGCCGAGCGAGTTCATTTCGACGGAACCGACAACGGCATTCGCATCAAAGCCAATCGCGACCGCGGAAACGATGTCAGCGCGCTGGTTTTTCGCGATATTGACATGAAAAATGTGAAGAACGCGTTGATCATCAGCGAGTACTATCCACGAATCCTGCCGCCCGAACCCGATCCACCCCAGCCCGTCACCCGCCTCACGCCGCACTTCCACAACATTACGCTCGAAAATGTAACAGCCACGGATATTGTTTCTGCCGGCGCCATCGCCGGATTGCCGGAGGCTCCCATCCGCGAAGTGACTCTCAGAAATGTATCCATCGACGCACAGCACGGCTTGCTGGTCAGCAATGCCGATGTTTCCGCGGACAAGCTGGCCGTGAAATCCGCCGACGGGAACGCCATCACCAAGGGCGGCGGCGGCATCCTGACCGTGCATTAGGGCTGCGGTCTGGATGAACACGGTACGATGGAGCGCTATCGGAGTTTGCCTTGTTCATGAATCGTTTCCTCCGTGCTTTTCGTGTCGCCGCAGCCTGCATCTCGATCTTTGCGCCGGTTTTTGCGCAGCAAAAAAGCAAAAACCCTCCCTCGCCTGAGTCTCTTGCCGCGCTTCGGCGCGGGTTCGCCTTGCCTCCCGCCGATGCCCACCCCGACGCGCGCCCGATGATGCGCTGGTGGTGGTTCGGCCCGGCGGTTGACCGCGCCGAGTTGGCTCGTGAACTGCGCACCATGAAGTCCGGTGGCATAGGCGGCGTCGAAATCCAGCCCGTCTACCCGCTCGCCCTCGACGACCCGCAGAAGGGAATCCGGAACATGAAATTTCTCTCGCCGGAATTTCTGGGCATGGTCGGCTTCGCCAACGATACCGCCCGCATCCTCGGCATGCGCGTGAGCATCACGCTGGGCAGCGGATGGCCCTACGGCGGCGCGTGGGTTCCCATCACTGAAGCGGCTGGGCGTTTGCGCGTCGTCGCTGTTCCGCTGCCGCCGGAAGCGCACTCCGTCCCCGTGCCCTCCCTTGAAAACGGCGAGCAGTTCCTGGCCGCGTTTCTCGCCGCTGGAACCCCGGACCATTACGAGGCAGAACACGCTCAGCTGATCGACAATCCGGCCATTCCTGTCGTGGCTGACCGGCTGCAGCTGCCAGCCGTCGCGGACGGGCCGCACGTTGCACTGTTTTTCATCTCCAGCCGCACCGGCCAGCAGGTGAAGCGCGCGGCCAATGGCGCCGAGGGCTTTGTAATCGATCACTTCAGCGCCGCGGCTGTCCAGGATCATCTGAAGAACGTCGCCGAGCCTCTGGTTAGCGCCTTCGGCGATCATCCTCCATATTCAGTTTTCAGCGACAGCCTCGAAGTTAACGAGTCGGACTGGACTCAGGACTTCCTGGAGCAATTTCGCAACCGTCGCGGTTACGATTTGACCCCGCATCTCGCCGAGCTGGTGGCCGGAACCGGCCCGGAAGCGGTGGATCTGCGCTACGACTGGAGTCGTACGCTTGCCGAGCTCATCGATCGGAACTATCTGGCTGTGATTAACGCCTGGGCGCACGCGCATCACACACAGTTCCGCTCCCAGACCTATGGCATCCCCGCCGTCACACTTTCCAGCGACGCGCTCGTCGATTTGCCTGAAGGCGAAGGCTCCCAGTGGCACGGCCCGTTTTCTTACACGCGCTGGGTGACATCGGCGAGTCACGTCTACGGCCGCCCTGTCACTTCTTCAGAAACCTGGACGTGGCTGCACTCGCCCGCTTTTCGTGCCACGCCACTCGACATGAAGGCCGAGGCGGACACATTTTTCCTTCAGGGAATCAATCAGCTCGTCGGTCATGGCTGGCCGTACTCACCGCCATCGGGCGGCGATCCTGGCTACTCCTTTTACGCCGCTGCTGTCTTCAACAACCACGACCCCTGGTGGATCGTCATGCCTGACGTCACCGCGTACCTCACACGCATGAGCTGGCTGCTGCGCCAGGGCAAACCCGCGAACGATGTGGCGGTGCTGCTGCCTGAAGAGGACGCCCAGGGACGTTTCGGTCCCGGTAATGCGACGGTCAGCGATCAAATGCCGAAGCTGCTGGGTCCTGACCTTGTCCCTTCGATCCTGAACGCCGGCTTCGACTTCGACTTCATCGATTCGGCCGCCATCGATCGGGTGGGCATTCACTACCCAATCCTCGTCCTCCCCAGCATCGAACGTATTCCGCTCGCCACGTACAGGAAAATTGCGGATTACGCGCGCGGCGGAGGCATCATCATCGCGACACAGTCCACCCCCAGCCGCGCTCCAGGCTTTCTCGAATCGTCACATGACACGCCGGCTGTTCGCGAAATTTCGCAGGAACTTTTTGGCGCTCCTGGAACGGCGCCGAGTGCTGTGAACGCGAAGCTGGTGCCAAAAACTTCAGACCTGGGTACTGCTTTGGCGACCGTTTTGCAGGCGGATGTGGCGCTCGCTCCCGCCACTCCGGATGTGGGTTTCGTTCACCGCGCGCTTGCCGATGCCGATATCTACTTCATCGCGAACACCAGCAACCGCCCGCATACATTCACCGCAAGTTTCCGAACCCCACATCGTCAGGCCGAGTATTGGGACGCTTTCACCGGTAAGACCTCACCGGCAGGCGGCGAACCGATCCTGCGGCTAACGCTGGCTCCCTACGAGTCGCGCGTTCTGGTCTTCACAGAACACGCCGCGCCGGAAAATGCAACTGCCACTGCGACAAATTTTCCTTCGATTGACCTCAGCCACGACTGGGACGTCACCTTTGACAAAACTGGCGCCACCGAAACCATGCAGACGCTTCGTTCCTGGGCCGACGACGAACCGGGCCGCTATTATTCCGGGACGGTCACCTACGCGCGCACTGTCGACATCCCTGACAACGTCGCCCACGCAGGCTCTGCTCTTCTGGATTTTGGCGCAGGCACGGCCGTGGAGCGCACCACGCTGAACCAGCCCGGCATGCAAACGTGGCTCGACGCTCCAATCCGTGATGCAGCGCTCGTCTATGTCAATGGCAAGCTTGCCGGGTCGGTGTGGCATCCGCCCTTCGTGCTGGATATTGGACCATTCCTGCGTTCTGGCTCGAATCAGCTGAAGATCGTCGTCGCTAACACCGCCATCAACGAGCTGGCTGGTCGCGCGCCCAGCGATTACACGCTGCTATGGCTCCGTTATGGCAAGCGATTCGCGCCCCAGGATATGGACCATCTCCAGCCGCTACCCTCTGGCATTCTCGGACCCTTGCGAATCGTCCCTGCCGCCCAGGCTCCAAGCCCCTAGTCGAGGTGAAACACTTCCTCGAGCGGAACCATGCTTGCATCCGCAGCACCTTGTTCCAGCACTTCGAAGAACGGCGCCATCTCGGTCTGCCATCGTGCATTCACGGCAAACTTCTGCATGCCTGCTCGCGCCTGCTCGAAGTTCTCTGTCTCGAGATAGCCCACCAGCAGGCCATCCGGCCGCAAGAACAGCGAGTAGTTATGCCATCCGGTTGCGCGTAGAGCTTCGAGCATCTCCGGCCAAACCTGCGCGTGACGTTGCCGGTATTCGTCAATTCTGTCGGCTCGAACCTTGAGCAGAAAGCAAACACGCTTCATCGGTCGATAATCCTCCGCAGTAGCCGTCGATGACCCCACCGGTGCTCTCTCAGCGTCAGTAGTCAGCTTTGACGCGTCTACCAGCGCGCAGTACCATGGCGGGTCCGACCATTCTATTGAACAAGCTACTCGCTTGGAGAACGAACCGTGAGTGTGCCGCCAAATCGAGTCGCCCAGGCTCCGGATTCCCTTCAGGTCCAGCTTCCATCCTGAGGTTTCGCGAACACAGGCACCCGGTTCGGTAAATTCGTCCAACCCGAAGCTCGCTATATCATCAGGAGACGGTGCACCGATGAAGACGCTGACTGCCCTGCGCTACCTGCAGGACCTGTGGGATCCAAAGACCGCTGCAGCTCTGGATGAGCCTGAGCTGCTCCGTTATCGCTCCAATCTGCTCGGCGCCGATCTTCGCATTACGAATTTCGGTGGCGGCAATACCAGTTCGAAGGTGACCGAACCCGATCCTCTCACCGGACAGGCGACCGAGGTCCTTTGGGTAAAGGGCAGCGGAGGCGACCTGGGCAGCATCAGGCGCGCGGGCTTTGCCACGCTTTATCTGGACAAGCTGCTGGCCATCGAGTCGCAGTACAAGGGCGTGGCGCAGGAAGATGCCGTGGTCGACCTTTACCCGCTTTGTACCTTTGGCGTGAATCCGACAGTGGCTTCGATCGACACGCCGCTTCACGGTTTTCTGCCCTTCCGCCACGTCGACCATCTCCATCCGGACTGGGGCATCGCGATGGCCGCCGCCGCCAACGGCAAGGAAAAGATGGAGGAGTTCAACCACGCCTTCGATCATTCGCTGGTGTGGGTGCCGTGGCAACGCCCCGGCTTTGAACTGGCCATGATGATGCGGCGCGCCGTCCGCGACAACCCCGGCTGCGACGGCATCGTGCTCGGCGGCCACGGCCTCTTCACCTGGGGCGAGACACAGCGTGAGTGCTACCTGAATACCCTCATGATGATCGACCACCTCGGTCAGTTCGTGCAGGAGCACATCGAACGCAAGGGCGTGTCGATCTTCGGTGGCGCACGCATCCAGCCGCGCCAGAATCGCAAGGACCTCGCGCTCGAACTTCTGCCCTTCATTCGCGGACGGGTTTCGCAGCAAAAGCGCCTCATCGGCAGCTGGTCTGACTCTGAGGATGTGCTCCGCTTCGTCAACTCCAAAGACGGCGAGGCACTGGCGCATCTCGGCACCAGCTGCCCCGACCACTTCATCCGCACAAAGATTCGCCCACTATTTGTGCCAGCCACGGTTACAGATGATGCGGCCACCCTGCAGAAGAAGATCGATGGCGCCCTCGAGACCTACCGCGCTGACTACGCCGCGTATTACCAGAAGCATCGCGAGCCGTCATCGCCGGCGATGCGCGACTCCAACCCCACTGTGGTCCTCATTCCTGGCATCGGCATGTTTTCTTTTGGCAAAACCAAACAGGAATCTCGAGTCGTCGGGGAGTTCTACACCAACGCCATCCACGTGATGGAAGGGGCAAGCGCGCTCGCCGGAAAAACTGATGTCAAAGACCTGCCCCAGGCTGGAGCCGCAGCCCCCTGCGAAGCCTTTGAGGTCTACACCAACTATGTTGCGCTGCCGGCACTGGAAGCCTTCCGCATCGAATACTGGCTCCTCGAGGATGCGAAGATCAAGCGTCAGCCAGCGGAGAAAGAACTCAGCCGCAGGATCGCACTCATCGTGGGAGGCGCCAGCGGCGTTGGCCGCGCCGCAGCACTGCTGGCCGCCGAACGCGGCGCGCATGTCATGGTTGCTGACCGCGACCTGACTGGGGCGGAAGCTGTCGCCCAGGAAGCCCGTGCGTTTGCGGGCAAAGAAGTCATTGCCGCCACCGCTGTCGATATTCGCGACCGCAACTCTATCGGTGCTGCTTTGCGCGAAACCGTCGCTCACTTCGGCGGACTCGACATCCTCATCAACACCGCGGCCATCTTCCCGTCATCACCCTCGGGCACACTTGATAACGCGATGTGGTCCATGACCCTCGACCTGAACGTGACGGCGAACTATCTGCTGGCCGAAGAGGCCGCGAAACTCTTCGCTGCCGAACAGCTCGATGGCAGTATCGTGCTCACCAGCTCCGCCAACGCCGTCGTTCCCAAGCGTGGCAGCGAAGCCTACGACGTGAGCAAAGCCGCGCTGAGCCACCTCGTCCGCGAGCTCGCTGTTTCGCTCGCGCCCCGCGTGCGCGTCAACGGCATCAGTCCTGCGACTGTGGTGAAGGGCTCCACGATGTTCCCCCGGGACCGCGTCATCGCATCGCTGACGAAGTATGGCATCGGCTTCGACGCCTCAGCGACCGACGATCAGTTGCGCGATCTGCTGGCTGGTTTTTACGCCAATCGCACGCTCACGCATCAGCCCATTGAGCCGGCGGACTGCGCGCAGGCGATCCTGTTCCTCGCCGGGCCGCACACACGCTGCACTACCGGCCATCTCATCCCGGTCGACGGCGGTCTGCCCGAGGCCTTCCTGCGGTGAGCGGCTCTCCGGCCCTCATCGCGTCGGTCCTGGCATGGCTTCGTGAAACCGCAGCAAATTCCGCCCCGCCAGGTCGCGCCTCCGACCTTCAATATGCCAACGCATCCGGCATTTCTGCATCTGAACTAATCGCGACCATTCGCGTTGATCATTTTTCTGTGAGAGCCGGTATTCATGCGTCGAACTTTATTACCCGGGACGCCCTACCCTCTGGGCGCGACCCCCACCCCAATCGGAACCAACTTCTCCCTCTTTTCTGAAAACGCCACCGCCGTCTCCGTTTGCTTTTTCGACGAGGCCGGCAATCAAGTTGACTGCATCGCCCTCCGCGAGCGCACCGCTTTCGTGTGGCACGGACTCATCCGCGACATTAAACCCGGCCAGCGTTACGGCTATCGCGTCGAAGGACCATGGGAGCCGGAAAAGGGCCTCCGCTTCAACTCCAACAAGCTCCTCATCGATCCCTACGCCAAAGCCCTCACCGGCGATGTCGACTGGAAAGCACCCATCTTCCCCTACGATGTCAAAAGTGGCGATGACCTGATCTCGACGACCGGGACTCCGCCTCCGGCGTCCCCAAGTGCATCGTCATTGATCCCCCCTTCGACTGGGAAGACGACCATCCGCCCGAAACTCCGCACTCCGACTCCATCATTTATGAAGTCCATGTGCGCGGCTTCTCCAAACTCAATCCCGCTATCCCGGAAAACCTGCGCGGCACGTATGCCGGACTCGCCTGCCAGCCCGGCATCGATTACCTGAAAAAGCTCGGCATCACCGCGGTGGAGTTGCTGCCCGTCCATCACTTTATCGACGAAGGCCACCTCGTCGATCGCGGTCTCCGCGATTACTGGGGCTACAACACGCTCAGCTACTTTGCGCCTATGTCACGCTACAGTTCTTCCGGCGACACAGGCCAGCAGGTTGTCGAATTCAGGCAGATGGTCAAAGCTCTGCACAAGGCCGGTATCGAGGTCATCCTCGATGTCGTCTATAACCACACCTGCGAAGGAAACCGGTTTGGCCCGATGCTTTCAATGAAAGGCATCGACAACACCACCTACTATCGCCAGGTCCCCAGCGACCCGCGCTATTACATGGACTACACCGGCACCGGCAACACGCTGAACGTGATGAACCCGCAGGTGCTCAAGCTGGTGATGGATTCGCTACGCTACTGGGTCAGCGAAATGCACGTCGACGGATTCCGTTTCGACCTCGCCAGCACTCTTGCGCGGGAGCTGCACGAAGTTTCGAAGCTCTCCAGCTTCTTTGACACCATCCATCAGGACCCGACCCTCGCCGACGTTAAGCTCATCGCCGAGCCCTGGGATGTTGGCGAAGGCGGCTATCAGGTTGGCAACTTTCCGGTTCTCTGGGCGGAGTGGAACGGAAAATATCGCGACACGGTGCGCCGCTTCTGGAAAGGCGACAGCGGCCTGCTTTCCGACTTTGCCTACCGGCTCACCGGCTCTTCCGACCTTTATCAGATGGACGGCCGCAGCCCATACGCCTCCATCAACTTCGTCACCGCGCACGATGGCTTCACCCTCTGCGACCTCGTCAGCTACAACGAGAAACACAACGAAGCCAACGGCGAGAACAACAACGATGGAACGAACAATAACGACTCCTGGAACATGGGCGCCGAAGGCCCGACCGACGATCCAGCGATCAATACGCTGCGCGAGCGCCAGATGCGCAATTTTCTCGCCACCCTCATCCTTTCTCAGGGTGTGCCCATGCTGTGCGGCGGCGACGAAATCGCCCGAACACAGAAGGGCAACAATAACGGCTACTGCCAGGACAACGAAATCTCCTGGTATAACTGGAAACTCTCCCCGTCACGCGAGCGCCTGCTGGAGTTCACGGCACAGCTCATCCATCTGCGCCGCAACCATCCGAACCTGCACCGCAGGAAGTTCTTTCAGGACCGTGTCATTCGCGGCTCGGTGGTGCGCGACATCGCCTGGTACAACACCGACGGCAACGAGCTCGGCGAAGAAGCGTGGACCACCGACTGGAATCGTTCCCTTGCCCTCCTGCTCAACGGCAAGACGCTCGCTATCACCGACGAAGACGGTTGCCCCATCGTCGACGATAGTTTTCTCATCCTCGTCAATGCTGCTTCAGAGGGCGTTCGAGTTCACTCTTCCGGAACCTCCGGCGAAGACGCCCTGGATCCAGGTGCTCAACACCGAGAACATCGACGACCCCTTCGCCGGTGAAGAACTTGGCGAGAAGGTGATCATTGGCGGAAGATCGATGCGAGTCTTCCGCGACCGCAAGGGGTGATCGGGACCTGGCCAAGGAGACCTTATGGGCACCAGCAAAACCTGCTGCATCGTTGGCGGTGGCCCGGCGGGCGTCATGCTCGGGTTTCTGCTCGCTCGCGCCGGAGTTCCGGTCACGGTTCTCGAGAAGCATCGCGACTTCAATCGTGATTTCCGCGGTGATACCGTTCACCCCTCGACGCTGCAGCTGATGAAGCAGCTCGGGAATCCTCGAGAATTTCCTCGCTCTGCCACATCAGCGAGTCGATCATGTGCGCGCTACCTTCGGCGGCCAAACGTTTGAGATGGCTTCCCTCAGCAAACTCAACATCGATACGCCCTTTGTTGCCCTCATGCCGCAGTGGGACTTTCTCAACTTCCTTTCAGACAAAGCAAAGGCGTACCCCGAGTTCACCCTGCTGATGGAACACGAGGCCGTCGATCTCCTTGGCAAAGAGGGCAACTCCCGCATCCACGGCGTCACCGCGAAAACCCCCAACGGCGAAAAGCAAATTGAGGCCGATCTGGTTATCGCCTGCGATGGCCGCCACTCCCTCATGCGTCAGCAGGCGGGCTTGCCACTCCGCGAATACGGCGTCCCCATCGATGTTCTCTGGTTCCGCATCAGCCGCCCCGCAAACGATCCCACTGGAGAGCAGGTCCTTGGCAACGTGAATTACGGCCGCATGCTCATCCTCATCGACCGCGGCGATTATTTTCAGGCCGGCCTCGTCATCCGCAAAGGCTCTTTGCCCGAAATTCAGCAGCAGGGCCTCGATGCCTTCCGCCAAACCCTGGTGGAGATGGTTCCCATGCTTCAGGACCGCGTCGGCGAAATCCAAAGCTGGGATCAGGTCAAACTTCTGTCCGTCCAGATCAACCGCCTGCTCCAGTGGTCGCGGCCCGGCCTGCTCTGCATTGGCGATGCCGCCCACGCCATGTCGCCGGTCTTCGGCGTAGGCATCAACCTCGCCATTCAGGATGCCGTCGCCACCGCAAACATCCTTGCCACTCCACTGCGCAGCGGCGAGAATCCCGATCCGTTCCTCGAAAAAGTGCAGCAGCGCCGCGAATTCCCGGCAAAGGCCACGCAGGAGATGCAGCTCGTCGTCCATCGCGGCCTCTCTTGGGTCTTCCGCCATCGCGGTCCCATGCACCCACCTCTCCTGCTGAGGATCGTCACGCGCATCCCCGGTTTCCAGTCGCGCGTCGCGCGCACCGTCGGCATCGGCCTGCGCCCTGAACGCATCGAGACCCCGGACGTCCACCGAAGCTTATAGCAGCGGTTTTCGATCCGCGCGGACGCGCTCCAGTTGTCCCGCATCCGCCACTTCCATAAGATCGAATTGACCCATTGCATGCCTTCTGCCGACCCGACACCTCGCGTTCGCTTTGCGCCATCACCCACCGGCTATCTTCATGTGGGAAACGCGCGCACCGCGCTCTATAACTGGCTCTTTGCCCGCCACACGGGCGGATCGTTCCTGCTGCGCATCGAAGACACCGACCTCGAGCGGAGTGAGACGCGCCACGAAACCCAGCTGATGGAGGACCTGCTTTGGCTCGGGCTCGACTGGGACGAGGGACCTGGCGTGGAAGGCCCACATGCCCCCTACCGCCAGTCCGAGCGCCTGGGGATTTATCGCGAGCACACGGACCGTCTCCTCGCCGAGGGCAAAGCCTACCGCTGCTTCTGCACCGCGGAGGAACTGGAAGCCGAACGCCGCGATGCCGCCGTCGCCCATCGACCGCAGGTCTACTCCGGCCACTGCAGCAACATCTCTGCTACGGACTCCGAAGCCCGCGCCGCCAGAGGCGAATCGTTCGCCGTTCGTCTACGGATTCCCGACCATCCTCTCCGCTTTCACGACCTAGTGCGCGGCGTGGTCGAATTCGGGAGCGAAACGGTCAGCGACCCTATCCTGGTCCGCTCCAGCGGCATGCCGGTTTACAACTACGTCGTCACCATCGACGATGCTCTCATGGAGATCACGCATGTCGTCCGTGGCGACGACCACATCTCCAATACGCCGAAGCAGGTCGCCATCTACGAAGCCTTCGGCTGGAAGCCGCCCGAGTTCGCCCATCTCTCCATGATTCTCGGCAGCGATCGCGAGCGGCTTTCCAAGCGCCACGGCGCAACGTCGGTCGCCAGTTTTCGCGAAATGGGCATCCTGCCGGAAGCGCTGGTCAATTATCTCGCTCTGCTCGGCTGGGGCGCTGAGGGCGGCACGCGAGAAATCTTTTCTCTTGAGGAGCTCGTCAAAGAGTTTCGCCTGGGGCGCGTCACTGCATCACCCGCCATCTTTGACTGGGAAAAGCTGCACTGGCTCAACCGCCACTACCTCAAGGCCGCCGATCCTGAACGTATCGCCGAGCTTGCCTGGGCGCAGTTTGTGGGCGCCGGGCTCCTTCCTCCGCACAACAGCGGCCAGCCGATCACCACAGCGGCAGTCGAAGCGTGGTTCGGCAAGCTGCTCGCGCTGTTTCTGCCCGCGGTCAATCAGCTCGACGAGCTTCCGGTCAGGGCTGGGTTCATCTTTCGTTTCAATCCTGCCGGCGCACGCGCCAATGCGGAGAATGCCGCTTTCCTGGGGACCGATGTGGCGCAAAAGGTTCTGGCCGCTTTCGCGGCGCGCGTCTCGGCGCATTCCGGTCCCGTCACACCGGAGCAATTCAAAACCTGGATGAACGAAATCAAAACCGAAACCGGCGCCAAAGGGAAAGATCTGTTTCACCCCGTCCGCATCGCCCTAACCGGTTCCCACTCGGGGCCCGAATTTGACAAATTGATCCCGATTCTCGAAGAAGGCAGCCGTCTTCAGCTGCCCGCACACATCCCGAGCGTGCGCGAACGAATCGCACAGTTTATGAGTGGAGGCCGATGAAGTCAGTTCTCTGGATCGGCGAAGCTACCCCTTCGCGCCTGGCCATTGTGCTGCGCCCGCGCGGCGATGAGGGCCTCAAGGCTGATCTCGAGGCGGTTCGCGCCGAGGGGATCGACATTCTGGTTTCATTGCTCACGCGCGAGGACAACGAAGACCTCGGCCTGACAGAAGAAGGCAAAATCGCCGAGCAACTCGGCATGCAGTTCATCTCTTATCCGATCCTCGATCGGTGCACGCCCTCGGATGCAGCGTCGTTTCGCCGGCTCGTCACCACCCTGCGCGATCAGGCACGGGCCGGTAAAGCCATCGGCGCGCACTGCCGCGGCTGCATTGGCCGGGCAACCGTTCTTCTCGCCTCGATCATGATTTCCCTCGGTTGCCAGCCTGCGCAGGTGCTGCGGCAAATCGAGCGCGCCCGCGGTTTTCCCGTTCCCGATACGTCCGAGCAACTGGAATGGATTCTCAACTTTCAACCCGAACCGTGAACTTCGTCTTCCCGCACTCCTGGCAGGCCGAAGTTCTACCAGGACCGCCGCTCATCAAGCCTCTGCGCTGCTACACGTATCCGCGCCAGATCGAAGAAGAAGCAGAAGCAATAGCACGTGGCGCGCTCGAGGTCATGATCCAGCCCGCGAGCAAAGCTCTCAACTTTCTTGCAACTTTCGTTTTGGGATTCGCTGATCCCGCCGCGCCCACCGGCTTGTGGAGCTGTCCAGAGCCTGATGAACTCTGTGCCGTCGCGGGCGGCTACGCTTACGTTGTCAACACCCTCGATCCCGCGCGGTTCACCTTTCTGCCTTTTCGCCCGGTGCTTCAGGTTCTGCCCTTGCCGGAACACAACCTGCTGCTCTTCGCCGGCCATCACGCGCTGCTTGCCTGGGGACGAAATGGCGAGGCCTGGCAATCCGCGCGTCTCTCTTCCGAAGGTCTGCGCATTGCGGAGATTCACGAGAACGAACTCAGCGGCTTTGGCTGGGATCTGCGCACCGACCGGGAAATCCCCTTCACCATCGATTTGCGGAATGGCCAAGTCACCAAGCCGCCGTTTGGTGGCTCATTCTAAGGTCGTTCGGTAGAAGCTCAGTGCCGCGTCGCCCTGCTTCAGCACGCGATACCGCGCCAGCCTTCCATATCGCTCCTCCAGTTCGCGGCGTTTCTCATGCTCGGCAATCACCAGCGCTCCCCCGGCCAGCACGCTTGAGCATTCTCCGCCCAGTAAGCCAAGCGCCAGCGCATATTCGTCGGCCCGCGTGTAAGGCGGATCCAGAAAAACAAGATCCACCTGTTTACCCGACTCGACCAGCCGCCGAAGGCCTGCGCCGACACCACGGGCTTCGAGCGCATAGCCGCCTTTGATCTCCAGCGATGCCAGGTTCGCGCGGATCGCCCGCAGAGCTGTCCGTGCCTGCTCCACGAAAATCGCCTCATGCGCCCCGCGGCTCAGCGCCTCAATCCCCACCGCTCCCGAGCCGGCGTACAAATCCAGAAAGATCGCACCCTCCAGACGCGGGGCCAGCACGTTGAACAACGTCTCGCGCAGCCGATCGCTGGTCGGCCGTGTATCCAAACCGGGCGGCGCATGCAAAACCCTGGAGCGGTATTTCCCGGCGATGACCCGCATCTATTTCTCCCTGGTAAAAATGGCCGACCCTCTACAATAGCGGCAAGGAGAACGCGATGCGCGCCTGGTCACTGCCCCTCGGACGCTGGTTCGGTGTGCACCTGCGCATTCACTATTTCTTCCTCCTCCTGCTTTTTTTCTGCGCGCTTTCCACCAACCTTTCCGGAACCGCGGCATGGCGGGGCGGAATGTTATGGATTCTCCTTTTTGGCGCTGTGCTTGGGCGCGAAGCCGTCCGCGCGCTCACCGCCGCCTGGCACGGACTCGCCGTGCGCAGCATTCTCCTGCTTCCCATCGGCGGCCTGTTCTCTTATTCCACCCCGGAAATGGCGGAGCGCGCCGTGGAAGGCTCAGCGCAGTGGGCGCTCACGCTCGCCGGTCCCATCACCAACCTCGCCTTCGCCGGACTGGTCACTGCGCTCATTACCGGCGCGACCTCACAGGTGCGCATCATCGCCCTGCCCATCGTCACGCCCTCGCATCTGATGCGTTCCGTGGTGTGGCTCAACGTGGCCCTTGCCGTCATCAACTTAATTCCCGCTTATCCCCTCGACGCCGGCCGCCTGCTGCGCAGCGGCATGGCGCGTAGCCGCGGCGTCTCCCAGGCTACACGCGCCGCCTCCGGTCTCGGTCAGATGCTGGGCATCGGCGCTGTGATCGCCGGCCTCGCGTTGCTGGCTATCCCCAACACCCATCTGGCTACATCGCTCACGCCCTGGTTCATCATGGGCGGCTTCTTCGTGTTCATTGGCGCACAGCTTGAGGATCAGGGCGTTCTCTTCCAGTCGGTGGTTGAAACCGTGCGCATGCGCGACGTCATGCTCACCGACTTCGACACGCTTTCTCCTTCCGACACGTTGTCGGATGCACTCTACAAAGCCATTCACAGCCTGCAGGACGACTTCCCCGTGGTTCGCGGCTCGGCGCTGGTCGGTGTCGTCTCCCGCCAGGGAATCATCCAGGCGCTGCGCCACGGCGGTAACGGCTATATCCAGGCCATCATGTCGCGCGCCTATCAGGTCGCGCAGCCCGATGACTCGCTTGGCGCCCTCATCCGCCGCATCGGCAGCGGCCGGCTTTCGCTCATTCCCGTGGCGGAGCGAGGCCGCATCGTCGGCATCGTCACCTGGCAGAACCTGAGCAGCAGCATGGGCCTGCTGGCCGAGTACCGGCGCCTCGAGCGCGTCGACACTGAATCGTGACCGATGATGCCAATGCCGAGCCGTTAGCCCCCGGCCTCTACATCGTCGCCACCCCAATCGGAAATCTGGAAGACGTCACTCTTCGGGCGCTGCGTGTTCTGCGTTCAGTCGACCGTATCGCCTGCGAGGACACGCGCCAGACCCGCAAGCTGCTCGACCGCTATGGCATCACGACGCCCACCATCAGCAGCCATGAGCACAATGAAGGCGAGCGCGCCGGTGAACTGATTGCCGAGCTGAAGAACGGCGCACGGATCGCTGTTGTCTCCGACGCCGGCACGCCGGGCATCTCCGACCCTGGCATGGTCCTCGCCGCCGCCGCCATCAAGCAAGGACTCCCTGTCTACCCGATCCCTGGCCCCAGCGCGGTTCTCGCCGCGCTCGTGGCGTCAGGGCTCGACACCGACCGCTTCTCCTTCATCGGATTTCTGCCGCCAAAATCCGGTGCGCGCCGCACCGCGCTGGAAGATCTTGCCCGCGCACTCACCGCCTCCACGACGCTGGTGTTCTATGAAGCCCCGCATCGCATCGTCGATGCGCTGGCTGACCTCGAATCGGTCTTCGGCCCGGCGACAAGAATCGTCCTCGCCCGCGAGCTCACCAAACTGCACGAAGAATTCCTGCGCGGCACAGTGAAGGATGTCCGCGCTCAACTCGCCACGCGCGACATCATCCGCGGCGAAATCGTCCTGCTGGTCGACGCGCAGCCACTTCCTCCCGGCGGAGCGAACGTTTCAGAAAGTATCGAAACACGCCTCACCGAGCTTGAGAAATCCGAAGGACTGTCAGAAAAAGAAGCACTCAAGCGGCTCGCCCGCGAACGCAGCGTTTCCAAAAGCGAATTATGGCGTGAATTGCAGCGCGAACGAGCGCGTCGGAAGTAGCGCTCTACGCTCCAGGCACTACGATTCCAGACCGCTTCACCCACTGCCCCCCATGCTTCTCCAGATACACCCAGCTTCCCGACGAGCACAGGTTCGCGCACCACTCGCTCTGATACACGAGCGCCGCGTCATGTTTTTTGTCGAAGAACACCTCGCTGAAGAACGTCACGCCTGGGTAGCCCGAATTCTTCGCGTTAGCCGGATCGAGGAGGGCAAAGGCGTGTGTGAGGTTGAATGGTTTCTTCTCCAGCTTCACGCGCACATTCTTGTTTGATTCGTAATCGCCGACCGCCTCGCCGAACCCTTTGGGATTTTCCGGCGGCGGCTTGAGCTGCCCTTGCGGAGCGACACTCGGGTTCCGGTCGGCATCGCTCACGGTCACGTCCGCAATCGCCCAAGGCGCGCCCTGCTCCGCCGGCAAACTGGCCAGCGTCGGACCGGGCATCAGCAGCGAATAGATCGCGTAGGAATCCTCTGCTCGGTCTGCCGGCATCGGAATCGCGCCGCTTCCGCCGTTCGGCGCCGACGCTCCTGGCGGCTTTCGGTTATTCGCCGTCTGCGGCACAGCCTGCAGCGCGAACATCCAGATCACCGCAAACAAACCACATCCGAGAAATGGCAGGCAATGCAGGCGGAATCGCATGCCTGCATAGACGCGCATTACGGCATCTGCGTTCTTTTTTTCTTCTGAAAAGAGGCCTGCTGGCCACGGCTAGCCGCTATTAGCTGCCTCCCCGCTCCTAGTCGAGGCTGTTTTTACTGCCGCTCCCAGGCTGGCGTCGGCCGCTCGTTCTCCGGCAGGTCACGTCCCTTCACGCGGTCGTAGAGGTATGCGTCGCTCACCGTGCCCAGCGCTTCGTTGTACAGCGTCACCGAGCCGGTCACTTCCTTCAGCTCCTCGACAAAGTCGTGCAGCATCTTCAGGCGATCGGCCGTCGCAGGAACCTCTGTCTTACTGGTCTGGAAGAATTTCTGAAAGCCGCGATCCACCAGCTGCGCAATTTCGCCGCCGATCACCGGACCCGGCCGCACCACCATGCGCAAACCTGCTTCGTTATCGGCCTTCTCCACCACGATCGCGCAGCCATACTTGCCGATGCGCTGCTGATTTGCGACTCCACTGACCGCCTGAACATCGAACTGGAGGCGGCGCAGATCGCTGAGTACGCTGTCCCAGGTGCGTCGTTGCCGCTTTTTGAGCATCGCTGGTAATTCCCCGAAGAGTGGGCCAGCCGCTACACTGAAACCTGCAGCGGCCCTTGTTTCAAGAGTCGCACAAGCATGCCCCGGCTGCAATTTACGATAGATTCCGTCGGTAACAGGGCCCCCACAGTCCCCAATGGCTACAGTGGCTGCAGACAAAACACGGCGATCGACGACGCCTTTGGGCACTCGGCTGCTCGACCGCATTGGCAACACGCCGCTCGTGCGTCTGGAGCGCATCACCGCTGGCCTGCCCGGCGTCCAGATCCTCGGCAAAGCTGAGTGGACCAACCCCGGTGGCTCAGTTAAAGACCGCGCCGCGGCTTCGATCGTCCTCGACGCGCTCCGGCACGACCGCCTCTGCCCGGGCATACGCCTGCTCGACGCCACCAGCGGCAACACCGGCATCGCTTACGCCATGCTCGGCGCGGCTCTCAGCTTCCCGGTCACGCTTTGCATGCCGTCGAATGTCTCGGCGGAGCGCAAACGCATCCTGCGAGCCTATGGCGCCGAAGTCTTCTGGACCGACCCAGCCGAGAGCTCCGACGGCGCTATTCGCAAAGCGCGCGCGCTTGAGGCCGATAAGCAGTATTTCTACGCCGACCAGTACTCCAACCCTGCCAACTGGCGCGCCCATTATCACGGCACCGCGAATGAGATTCTGGAGCAGACTGACGGTCGCGTCACTCACTTCGTCGCTGGCCTTGGCACCAGCGGCACCTTCATGGGCGTCACGCGCCGGCTCAAGGAAATCAACCCAGCGATCCAGTGCATCTCCATGCAGCCCGACTCGCCTTTCCATGGCCTCGAAGGCCTCAAGCACATGGGCTCGGCCATCGTCCCCGCCATCTACGAGCCCCATCTGGCCGACCGCAACGTCGAGGTCGAAACCGAAGCCGCTTATGAGATGGCCCGCCGCCTGGGCCTCACCGAAGGCCTGCTCGTCGGCATTTCTTCCGCCGCCGCCGTCGTTGCATCGTTGCGCATCGCGAAAGAAGTAGCAGCTCAGGGAAAAGAAGCCGTCATTGTTACAGTTTTGCCGGACGCCGCGGATAAGTACCTCAGCGAGCGCTTCTGGGAGGAATAATGTGCTCCGCCTGAGCCAGCAGATTTACGACGCGATCCGCGAGCACGGCGAGCAGACTTATCCTCATGAGTGCTGCGGGGTCCTGCTCGGCCGCTTCACTACTGGAGAGGTGCATTCCATCAACGACGTCGAGGATGCCATCCGCGCCGGCAACACCCGTACCGACTCCGCCCACAACCGCTACCACATCGCCCCGCAGGAGCTGGTCCGGATCCAGCGCACCGGCCGCGAACGCGGACTGGACATCGTCGGCTTTTACCACTCCCATCCCGACCACCCTGCGCAATGGTCGCCCACGGACTTCGCAGAAGCCCACTGGCTCGGCTGCAGCTACGTCATCACCACTGTCGAAAAGGGAGCGGCGCGCCAGACCAACTCGTTCCTCCTCACTGGCGCGACGGAAGATGACAAGGCCTTCCAGGACGAGACCATCCAGGTTACAGGGCAGCTCGATCCCGGTCTTGAGCCCGAAGTGAACGACCAGCGGCAAGACATCGCCTGACCTTTTGCGGCACAATAGAGGGTGAAGATGATTCACGCATCCTCAGCCAGCCTGCAATGCGCGCTCTGTAGCGTGGCACGATGTCGCTCGTGCCGCTAGTGCGCCCTTTCGTCCCCTGAACGAAACCTGCAGCCAGCTTTGAGGAGTCGCCCCATGACCATCGAAATCCCCACCCCTCTGCGTGTTTATACCGGCAACCAGTCTGCCGTCTCCGTCGAGGGCACCACCGTCTCTGAGGGCGTCTCCGCGCTCCTTACCCAGTACCCGGAATTCAAGAGGCACCTCTACACACCGGACGGCAAGCTTCGCTCCTTCGTGAACCTGTACCTCAACGACGAAGACGTGCGTTATCTGCCCCAGCGCGAGGAAACATCGGTGCAGCACTCGGATACGCTATCGATCATTCCTTCGATCGCTGGCGGGTGCTGGCGCGCGGGTGGGCGCGCCTTCGGCGCTAAAACCACATGATCTGGCCAGCAAAAATCTCGGGCCTCCTCATTTTGTTCGCCCTGCGTTCAGCGGCTCCCCTTGGTGCGCAGATGGTGACCCTCGCGGGTCCGGGCACGATGCAGTTCACTGACCAGCAATACGGTGTGACCTTCCGCTATCCGGCCCGCTGGAGCTACGGCACGATGCAACAGTTCTACCTCCCGGAGGCGATCCTCACACCCGGAGACGATCAGGACCCCAGCTTGAGGGCGCGCGCCGTCGTCCTGGCCCCCGCGCAGGAGTGGCCTCAGTTGCGGAAGACCGGAAGCTTCAACGGCGCGAATCTCGTCTTCAACACTTTCCCTGGCACGAAACCTTCTGACTGCGTGGCGCGGATTCCGCTGACCCATTCGTTTGAAAGCGCAGGGACGAAGATCGTCAACGGCCTGTCCTTTTCTGTCTTTGAGGGAGAAGGCGCGGGGCTCTGTCACCAGACCAGACAGGCCATCTACGTCTATCAGGCCGGTTACGCGTGCTACTTCTTCGATCTGGCCGTCCACACAAACTGTCCGCCGGATGGCGGTAGAAATCTCGAACCGGCCGCGCTTCATCCCGTATGGGTCAGGCTGGAATCGATCTTCGCCACCGTCCAAATTCATCCTCCACACTCCAATTGAGGTTGCGCCGAACCATGCCTCGCCCTCAGTCTCAATAGCTCGGAATACAGGCGCCTGCGCCGAACGCGCGGCTCACTCGAGCCTGCCCTGAGCGCAGGCGCCGTAGTCGAATGGGCTGGTCCTTGCACCCTACGGCCCTCAACCCTCATCCTTAGGAGAGCATCATGGCCACCATCACAGAACCCGTCACCCTGCCTCAGCTCTCCAACGAGGAAGTCGCCCGATACTCGCGGCACCTGATCCTGCCGGAAGTGGGCATGGAAGGCCAGCAGAAGCTCAAAGCCGCCAAAGTTCTCTGCGTCGGCACTGGTGGGCTCGGCTCGCCACTCGCGCTTTACCTGGCCGCCGCCGGCATCGGCACGCTCGGCCTGGTCGATTTCGACGTCGTGGACTCGAGCAATCTTCAGCGCCAGATCATCCACAGCACCAAAGACGTCGGCCGTCCCAAGATCGACTCCGCCACCGAAAAGCTCGAGGCGCTCAACCCATTCCTCAACGTGGTGAAGCACGAGACCATGCTGACCAGCGCGAATGCGCTCGAGATCATCCGCGACTACGACGTCGTGGC
Organism: uncultured Acidobacteriaceae bacterium; assembly: GCA_963788905.1. Lineage (GTDB taxonomy): Bacteria > Acidobacteriota > Terriglobia > Terriglobales > Acidobacteriaceae > Palsa-343. The sequence continues at coordinate 589,325 of CAWBIO010000002.1, read as the reverse complement.
TGACGGAACTGACAACTTCCCCACCCGCTACCTGGTGAACGACGCCTGCGTGCTCACCGGCAAGCCCAACGCCTACGGCTCCATCTTCCGCTTCGAGGGCCAGGCCAGCGTTTTCGCCACCGAGCTGGGGCCCTGCTACCGCTGCCTCTATCCTGAGCCGCCGCCGCCCGGCCTGGTTCCCTCCTGCGCGGAAGGCGGCGTCCTCGGCATCCTGCCGGGCATCGTCGGCGTCATCCAGGCGACAGAAGTCATCAAATTAATCCTCGGCAAAGGCGAGCCACTCATCGGCCGCCTGCTCCTCGTCAACGCGCTCGACATGAAGTTCCGCGAGCTGAAGCTGCGTAAGAATCCCGAATGCCCGGTTTGCGGCACCCACCCCACGGTCACAAAGCTTATCGATTACCAGCAGTTCTGCGGCATCGTCCCGGAGGCAACATTGGCGCCAATTCAAAACGGCATTCCCCAGATGAGCGTGAAGGAACTGAAACAGCGGCTCGACCAGGGCGACGACCTGTTCGTCCTCGACGTGCGCGAGCCGTTCGAATACCAAATCGCCCAGATCGGCGGCCACCTCATTCCATTGGGCGAGTTGCCCAAACGGGTTGGCGAGCTCGACCCCGCTCGGGAGATTGTCGTTCAGTGCAAATCCGGCGGGCGCAGCCAGCGCGCGGCTGAATTCCTGGCCAAAAACGGCTTCGCGAAGGTCCACAATCTCGCCGGTGGCATCACCGCCTGGTCAAGCGAGATCGATCCTAAAGTCCCGAAATACTGACACCCGAAACCGGCTGCCTGTGGTCTGCCCGTGTCAATACACTCTTTCGTTCAAATCCTCCGGAAAAGTGACCCATTCGTGGGCTATGCCTGCCCCTTTGCCCGCCGTATACTCCGGTTGCCTGGCTATGCTGACTCATTTTTTAATTCCTTCCCCTGGTTGTTCTGCGTCGCCGGCGTAAGTTGTCGGGGGCTCCATGGATTTGTTCGCTCTGCGTCTGCTCTTTGTTCTCATCTTTACGGTCGCCTGCTGGTACTTTCGTCCCTTCGGCCTGGATCCACGGGCTGCGGGTGGAATCGGCGCAGTCGTTTCCGGTCTGATCATCTTCTTCGAGCTGCGGGTTCGCGCGCTCACCCTGCGCCGTCTCCTCGGAGCCGTGATCGGCAGTCTTCTCGGCATTACCGGGGCGTTCCTGTTTTCGCTTGTGCTTCGCAACGCGCTTCCCGAAGGCCACAGCCGCAGCCTGCTGCAGCTCGCCGTCCTGCTGCTCATGACCTACATCGGCCTCGTGGTCGGCGCCAGCAAGGGCGACCTGCTGAACCTAGCCGCGCTGGGCGGCCTGTTTACCGGTGAGCGCTCCCTCGGCAGACGCAGCAACAAGGTGGTCGACACCAGCGCCATCATCGATGGCCGCATCGCCGACATTGCCGAGACCGGCTTCCTCGAAGGCACCCTGATCATTCCCGAATTCGTCCTCCGCGAACTGCAGATGGTCGCCGACTCGTCCGACTCTTCGAAGCGGCAGCGCGGCCGCCGCGGTCTCGACGTCCTTCAGCGCATGCGCGGCAATGCGCAGATTACGGTCCAGATTGCCGAAGAGGACTACCCCCACCTCCGCGAGGTGGACCTCAAGCTCATTGAGCTGGCTAAACAGCTGGAAGCGAAAATCATCACCAACGACTTCAACCTCAACAAAGTCGCTCAGGTCCGCGGCGTCGCCGTCCTCAATATCAACGACCTGGCCAACTCGCTCCGCCCCGTCGTTCTGCCGGGCGAAAAGATGCGTGTGGTGGTGATGAAAGAGGGCAAGGAATACGACCAGGGGGTCGGATACCTTGACGACGGCACCATGGTGGTCGTCGATCATGCCCGCCGGCTCATCGGCCGTTCGGTCGAAATCGCGGTTACCTCAGTCCTTCAGACCGCTTCCGGCAAAATGATTTTCGGACGCCTCGACGACGGATCGCGCCCCGAAGCCGCACGCGCCACCGCCGAAGCCTCGAACGCCTGAGGGGCTGTCCCTGCACGATTACGCAACTCTTACATTGGTCTGGCCCATTTCCCTGTAAGTTCGAATCTGGAGCATTGTTTTTCATGTCTACTCTCGTCGAGATCCCCGCAGCCACTGTTCGCGCCGACTCCGAGTCGCTCGCCCAGACACGCTCCGCCGGGCTCAACGTGATTTTCGCCGTCACCCTGGCCATTTTTCACATTGGCGCCATCGCCGCGCTTTTCTTCTTCAGCTGGAGCGCGCTCGCCATCTTTCTGGTTCTCTGGGTCCTCGGCCAAAACGTCGGCATCGCCATGAGCTACCACCGCCTGCTCACCCATCGCGGTTACATCACGCCCAAATGGGTTGAGTACGCCATGGCCCTCTGCGCCACGCTCGCCCTGCAGGGCGGTCCCATCTACTGGGTCGCCGTGCACCGCATGCATCACCAGCTCACCGACCGGCCCGGCGACCCACACTCGCCGCGCGACGGCGCGTGGTGGTCGCACATGGGCTGGATCCTTCACGGCTCTCTGCGCAATCGCAACCCGCTCCTCACGCGCTACGTCCCCGACCTCGCCAACGATCCTTTCTATGTATGGCTCAGCCGCTGGCATTGGGTACCCATCACCGCGCTCGGGATCGGGCTGTTCCTCATCGGCGGATGGTCGTGGCTGCTGTGGGGCATCTTCCTGCGCATCACCCTGGGCCTGCATGCTACCTGGCTGGTCAATTCCGCAACGCACATGTGGGGCGCACGGCGCTTCCAAACCCGCGACGACTCCCGCAACAACTGGTGGGTAGCGCTCATTACCGGCGGCGAGGGCTGGCACAACAACCATCACGCCCACCCCGTCTCCGCCAGCCATGGCATGGCGTGGTACGAACTCGATTTCAATTACTGGGGCATTCGCCTGCTGGGCTGGATGGGCCTGGCCAAGCGCATCAAGGTCCTCGGGCCTGATGGCGGACCGGCGCGCGTCCTCTATCCGTAATCGGCGTAGCCCTCCCCCCTCCCCCATGGTTCGTTTCCTTCTCTCGGGCGCATTGCTACACTCACGGGAATGATCCTCAGGAAAGCCGCTCGCTTCTTCCTCCTGCCGTTTCTCGCAACCGCCGCACTCTCCCAGACCGCATCTCCGCACCTTTTCTTCCGGGTGACGCTTGACCCCAGCGTGCCGCAGGCCGCATCCGGGCGCCTGCTCATCTTCCTCACGCCGGCCGACCAGGCCCAGGGTGCGATGAGCCAGTTCCGTCCTTCCTCGTCGTCGGTCGCGGCGAAAGAGGTCGCCGACCTGCAGCCTGGATCTTCGGTCGACGTCGACGTCGATGACCTCGCTTTCCCAGGTCCCTTCTCGTCGCTCAAGCCTGGCAGCTACCAGGCGCACGCCACCCTCGACGTCAGCCACACCTATGTCTACGACGGCGCCAACCCCGGCGACATCGAAAGCCCCGTCGTCTCCCTGACGGACTGGACGCCTGGTGCGGGGCCGGAGCCCACGCTCGTCCTGAATCACGTCGATGGCGCGCCCACCCCGCGCCCGTTGCCCCTCAAGCCCGATGACCTCGCCGCTGCCGAAAAAGCCACCACAGAAATCGACTTCATCAGCCCGGCGCTCACCGCGTTTTCCGGGCGCGAAACGCATATCCGCGGCTGGGTCGTGCTGCCTCCCGGCTACGCCGATCATCCACGCGAGCACTACCCCACCGTCTACTGGACCCACGGCTTCGGCGCCAACCTCACCACCATTCGCCCATCGGCGCTCATGATCGCGGCGCGCATGAACGCCGGCAAGTTGCCGCCGATGATCTGGATCTTCCTCGACGAGTCGCTCGCCACGGGCACCCATGAGTTCGCCGACTCGGTGAACAACGGTCCCTGGGGCCACGCGCTCACTGCGGAATTCATCCCGTTCATCGAATCGAAGTACCGCATGGACGCGCGCTCGTCCGGACGATTTCTTGAGGGCCATTCGTCCGGCGGATGGGCCACCTTGCAGCTTCAGGTGAACTACCCCACGATTTTTGGTGGAACCTGGTCCACATCGCCTGACCCCAGCGACTTCCACGACTTCAGCCAGATCGACCTCTACGCGCCGCACGCCAACGTCTACCACAAGCCCGACGGCACGCCTTGGCCCATCGTCCGCGACCACGCGCAAGTGATGGCGACCTTCGAGGAATTCGCCCACCAGGAAGCTGTCCTCGGCCCGTACGGCGGCCAGGTCGCGTCATTCGAGTGGGTATTCTCGCCGCGAGGCCCTGACGGCTGGCCGCTCGAGATGTTCGATCGCGCGACCGGCGATGTGAACCCCGATGTCGTCCAGTACTGGCACGACCACTACGACCTCGCCCACCTGGTCGAAGCCAACTGGGCCACGCGCGGCCGCGACCTCAAGGGCAAGATTCACCTGGTCGTTGGCACGGCGGATACTTTCTACCTCGACGGCGCCGCACACAAGTTCGAAGCCGTGCTCACACGCCTGGGCGGCGACCCGCACTTTACGTTCCGCGACAACCGCACGCACTTCGACCTGTACGAGGAGAATGGCGACCGCATGGCGATGATGGATGAAATCGCCGAGCAGATGTTTGCCGTGGCGCGCCCTTCAGCGCACTGGACCCGGCCCGCTGGCAGTCCGCCGGCGATCCTTCACTGACGAGGCGGATGATGGCCAAACGCCCAACGGAAGTAATCGCCATTGCGGTTCTGCTTTTTGCCGCGGCTGCCATCGCTGCGGTCGTAAGCTTCTCGCTCTTCGTTCCCGGCACCGGTCTGGACCGGATGTGGAATCTCAACCCCGCTGCCCATGAGTCCCTCGCGGCACAGGCGGGCCACATGGCGACGATTCTGCTTCTTGTCGGCGGACTGGCCGCTGCAGCTGGCGGGGGCTTGTTGCGCGGGAGCCTTTGGGCCTGGCTCCTCTCGGTCGCGTTATTCGGCATGAATGCGTTGGGCGACGCGAGTGTGCTCATCACCCGCGACTGGCCCAAAGGCCTTGCAGGAATACTCGTCGACGCGCTTTTGCTGTTTCTGCTGTTGCGGCCGAACCTGAGGGCGTTCTTTCTGAATCGAGCGTAGCTACTGCTTCTCTGCCCAGGCTCGCAGTTGCTGCGGGTTGCCGACCTCGCCCGCCAGCATCCTCTGGATTATCTCGTGCATTGCCAGCAGAGGAAACGGTTCGGCAATTAACTCTGCCTGCGTTTGCGAAGGAAAGTGAACCATCAGCACCGGCCGCGGGTCGAATCCGCGCGCGGCAACGCTGGTGTCTTCTGCGCGCCATTCCGCCGAGTGCCGCCACAGCGAGATTCGCCAGGAGTGATCCGAAGACACAATCACCGTGGTTCGATCCGCCAGCTCCGACGTTCCAATCTCCCGAATGAGTTCGCTGAGCGTTTTGTCGGTCAGCACCATGTTGTCGAGGTAGCTCCCATCCACGCCGATCCTGCCCGTTCTGCGGTTGTAGAAGCCTCCGGGATGCGGCACCGGCAGATGCACGAAAAGAAAGCCAACACGGCTGGCCGCAATCTCGCTCTGCGCATGTTCCATCAGCGCCTCGAAATCCGCCGTATGCGTCTGCGCGGAGGACGGATCCTCGATCTTACGGCCCACCAATCTCGCCAGCGGCTTCCGGATCGGCGCTACGGCGTTGCTCCATGCCGTCTCGCGTGGCGAATAGCCACCGGGAATCGGCACACTCACGTCCCAATAGCAGTCGTCGAGCTGCTGAGCAAAAATCCGGCAGTACGGGTTGTACCAGCCCACCGCGCCAGTCGACCAGCCAGCCCGTTTCGCGTCGCCAAACAGACTTTGATCCGCGGGATAGAGCCGCCAGTGCGGATTCTCCATCGTCTTCACCCATAGCCGCCCATCCAGATCGCTGCGATCAGCCGTCACCCTCTCACCTTCGAGCAAAGATGGAATCACCAGCTCCGTGAAGAAGCCCGCCGGCTGGACGTCGGAAAATTTCACGCTCTCGGCGGCGAATCGATCAAAGCTGGGATAATCCACTCCCGTCTGGCGGTGATCGAAGAGCTGGTCGTAAGAGAGCTCGTCAAACAGGATCCACACAATTCGCCGCTGTGGCGTCTGAGCGACCGAATGGGAAAAGCCTGCCGCCTCGTGCGGCTGCGGGTAAAACGCCATCGTGATCAGTTCTGGCAGAACCCAGACGATCGAGAACCCGAGCAACAGCAGAACCAGCCGGGCTCCCCTGATGAGCCAGCTGTACCAGCTTCGCCGAACCAGCCACAGGATCAGGCCTGCGCCGAGAATGACGGGCACAAGCCATCGGCCTCCTGGCGCCGGCCGCGAGCCCAGGGCAGCCACCGCCACGGTGCGTGTTGCCCGCGTCACCAGCAGCGTGAGCACGGCCAGCCACCACAGCGCCCGGCATGGGCGATCAAAAAATTCCAGCAGCGTGAAGATCGCGACTGAAAGCGCCAGGGCTACGGCGAAGTCGATCAGTACGCCGCGATAGACTGCGGTCATCGGCAGCAATTGGTGATAGAGCGTTTCCCGCGATGGAGAAAGATGCAGCCAGAGCAGCGGCAGCACCAGCAGTATGCCCGCGCCCACACCCTCCATCGAGCAGCGCAGCCATGAGCCCCGGCGCGCTTTGATGGAATCTGTTCGCACCCGTATCGCCGTTATTTTGCCTGCAACAGGTACAGACTCCGGCCATTGGGCAGGAGTTCGCGCAACACCACCGTGAAATGCGCCTCCGCAGCCCGCGTGAAGGCCGCCTCATCCAGGTGTCGGTACAATTCGTCACGGCCGCGGAGCAGATCCCTGAAACGCGGATCGTTTGCCGGCACCCACTCCACAATTGCCCAGCTGGTGGTCAGCTCCCGCAGCAGCGCCGCAATCTCCTCGAGCGGAATCTGCTCGCTCAGCAGCAGGTGATGAATGAGCCCCAGCATCATCACACACTCAAAGCGTCGCCGCGACCGGTCCAGCAGCGCCAGGCTTTCCGCGTTACGCCACCCCACCGCCGGGGTGGGCCGCGCTGGATTGGCGATCATCGGCGCAATCTCCAGCCCCTGCCGCAGCGCCTCCTGCCAGTTATGCTCCGTTGCCGGCAAATCCGTATCCCAGGCCACCACACTGGCCCCGCACTCCGCCGCAATCCGCGAATAAACTCCGCTGTTCGCTCCCAGGTCGAGTACCTTCCGCGGCTGCGCGGCCATCAGCGCCTCGCGCACAAACTGCCGCTTCAGCTTCTGATCCTCCGCCGTGTAATGGTCTGCCGAGTGAGCGTAGCTGCTCCAGCGAGACCGTCCCTCCCGCGTGCCCATGCCTTTCTCGATGTTTCGCAAATGCCCGCGCAGCGCGCTCAGATTGCGCGTAAGAACAGCCATCGCTGCATCCGGAGCCATCTGCACCTTCGTATCCTGTGCGCTCTGGCTCCCGCTTTTCTCCAGCATCAGTGGCACCGTCACCAGCGAGCGAAACGGCTCCCGCCACCGCTGCCACCGGCTCAGGTGCGGAGCCAGATCCGCAGGCTCATAGCCGTCTCGCCTTTGGACCGACGCGGTCAGAGGCCAGCCCAGATGCTGATACGCCAGCAGCGGCAGCAGGAATGTCCGCACGAATTGTGCATAAGCCAGCCACAACGGGCTGCACGGATCGCGCTCCTCTATTGAGAGCACGTCGATGAAAACCGGGCGCGGTCCGCGGAATAGAACGTTCAGAGGCGTCGCATCCTTCAGGATCAACCCCTGCTCCAGTAATCCCTCGCACAAATCCAGGGTTAGGCAAGCTGCAGCAATCCATGCGCTCGGCGTCCACTCCCAGGGATAAGAGGGAAAGAAGACTCGCGGATGTTCGAGGACCAGTTCACCCTTGTCGGCGGAAAGGAAGTGCGTCTCAATCAGCTGCCCTCGCTCCACCCACTCCCGGGCCAGAGGTGACCGCAGGAACTTAAGCGCGGCTTCGGCGTGATCGGGTCGCACAACGCGCACTACCCGGTCTCCGACGATGCGCAAAGAACCTGCCGGATCGCGGAAGGTTTCGAGCGTCAGCTCGGCTGTTGCCATTACTTATCCGCTTGGGGCTGTGTGCTCTCTTCTGCTTCGACTCTCTGCTCGGGGGAAACGAGGCGGAAAAGGCGGCGTATCTTCGAGCGCAGGATGAACAACCCTCCGGCCAGCATCGATCCACCCACCTGCATTGCCAGCAAACCCGAGCCCGGATCGACGTAGCCATATGCCGGTTTCGTTAATGCCGCGAGTAATATTGCCAGTTCAAGCGATGCGAGGGCCGCAAGGGCGGTGCGTCGAACGATTTGCACAGTGAACCACTGCCTCCTGGGGACAAAAAGTGCCGTAATTCTGACTAGACGGCTTGTGGCCCAAAAAGTTGCGGCAGCTGAGAAGCCGCCACACAGCTGGTGATCGGCGATCCAGCCATGGTAAGAGCGTTCACATTTCCGCGCTCTACCACTCTCGTGGCATCCCTCTTAACCCGTGCCTGTCCCGTCACCAGGGCAACAAAGTTTCACCGGCCCCTGTGACCCGATACAATCAGGCTGGCATTTGTCTCCTGCGCTATGACTACCCGTCTTGAATCCTCTCTCGCCGCGAATCTGCACACGGCCGCCGAACAGGCTGGCCTTGTCGTCCTCTCTGTCGACTCGGGCTCCGACTTCAACAACCATCCCACGACGCGCTTTCGCCTGGCCACAACGCCGGACGCGCCCTCGGAGCGCTCTCTCGTCCTCGAACTCAGCGAGGCCTTCGACTTCCACAAGCCCGAATTGCTGCCGGAGATGACGACGCACCTCCGCGAGGCTGCGCATCGCCTTCGCAATCCCCGCCCCGATGCCTACGTGACCCTCGCCGGCCTGCCTGTCAGCTTCAGCCAGTTCGGCTGGCCCTTTCACCGCTCCACTTCCGGCGCTGACACCTTCATCGTTCACGGCACGGTACACCTCGAAGACGGAAGCCAATCTCCACTCCACTCGCTGGTTTCGGCCAGCATGACCGTCACCTTCGCTGAAATCGTGCCCGCTCCCGAGCAGCCCTACGCCGAAACCTTCATTTACAACGCCGTCCGCAAGACGCTCGACCGTGGCCAGCTCGAGCTTTTGAAAAGCGGCAATCGCCAGCCTGTCCCGGTGACCACGCGCTACTACAGCCGCTGGCAGAAGAAGTTCTTCTTCACCGATACCAACGACCAGAGCCGAATCGATTTCCTCGCGCTGAAGGTCTACTGGCTCTCCGGCGTCCTCGGGTCGAACCAGCCGGTGTGGGTCGCCGATCCCCGCGATGCACAGTACCTCAACACCACTGCTGAAGAGTTGCAGCGCGTGGCGGCCGAGCTTTCCGGACAGGGTCTTGTGACTCTCGAAGGCGAATACGCCGCCGCTACGCCTTCGCTGCTTACCCGCGCTGACGAATATCGCGCCCGGCTCGACCATGCGCTCGCTGTGACCCGGCCCAGCTTCAACGAGGAAATGCGCGCCGGCCACACCAATATGTAAAGGGTCTTGCGGTTCTTCTGGCCAACGACTCCTGCAGTCACCGCTGCGCGTCGCCGTGCCTGTGTCTATCGGTCCGGCGCAAACCCCAGTCTACAAGCGTAAAATTCGGGATCGAGGCTTCCCTGCGTCGAATCTGCGCACTATGGGTCATGTGACGGGTCTGCCTCGTCTGTCGAGATCATCATGTTCCGGAAAACTCTCCTCGTTCTGGCTGCAACCGTTGTGCTGGTTTCCCCCGCGTTTGCCGCCAAACGCCTCACCGTCGAACAGCTGCAGGAAGTCCTGACCGCCTCGCGGAACAAGCCCGATGTGGAGCTCGCCTGGCAGATCGCTGGCCTCGAAATGGCTGAGCGCGTCAGCGATGCACGCCTCGCCGCTCTCGCCAAAGATCTGCCGGGCGATCAGAGCCGTCGCGCACTCCGCGCGCTCGCCGATCAGTCCCAGTTCCTCGATCCCCCGCCGGACGCGATTCTCTCCAATCCCACCCCCACTCCCGATCAGCAGCGCCAGATTATGGCCCAGGTGGTCACCTATGTGACCAACACGATCCCTCAGCTGCCCAACTTTTTCGCCACGCGCGAGACCATCCACTTCGCCGATGCTCCCTCCATCTATGATGTCCGCGGCAACCTCGCTAATCACTACGAGCCACTGCATGCGGTCGGCGAATCCAGCCAGGGGGTCACCTACCGCGGCGGCCTCGAGGTCGTCGACGAACAAGCCTCTCAACAGAGCAACCCGCCGCAGGGCCTTAACAGCTGGGGCGAATTTGGCCCGGTGCTCTCCACCGTCCTGCTCGATGCTGCCAAAAGCAAACTCACCTGGAACCGCTGGGAACAAGGCGACAAGGCTCCCGTCGCTGTCTTCAGTTATTCGGTCCCGAAGAGCAACTCCCACTATCAGGTCGACTATTGCTGCCTCCAGGACTCCGAGCACACCCACAAGCGCAACTTCGAAAAAAGTGTCGGCTACCACGGCGAGATCGTGGCCGATCCGGCATCCGGTGCAATTCTTCGACTCGCGCTCGTGGCCGAGCTCAAGAGCGGAGACGAGGTTTCCGAGGCGGACATCCTCGTCGATTACGGCCCGGTCGAAATCGGCGGAAAGACCTACATGTGCCCGGTAAGGAGTCTGGCCCTCTCCAAAGCCCAGATGAGTCTCTCCACCAATTCCTTCGTGCAGATGAGGGAGGGGACCTTGCCCGCCACTGCCGCCGCCGCTGCACTGCAGTCCGGCGCTGTCAAAGAGGGGCCGCAGCAAACCCTGCTGAATGACGTCACCTTCACGGACTACCACATCTTCCGCAGCGAATCGCGCATGGTGGCGGACAATGAGCTTCCATCGCCCGCTGCGCCCGACGCCATCGGAGCGCCGGCCGCACCGGCCTCAACCGGGGCTGCCGCATCTTCGGCCGACTCGAGTGCTTCGCCTGCGGCCTCCGCAGCTTCACCCGCCAACTCCACTGCCAATGCCGCTGCACCCCCGCCGCCGGAACCAGCCGAATTCACCATCACGCCGGCAACCGGTTTGCCCAACGTTCCTGCTCAGCCCCAGCCCACATCGCCGTCGTCGAATCTCACCCTCCACACCTCTGTCCGTCTCGTTGACGTCGACGTGGTGGTGTACGACCGCAAAGGCCACCCCATCACCGATCTGAAGCAGAGCGATTTTCAAATCTTCGATGAGGGCCGCCAGCAAACCCTTCGCTCTTTTGCACAGGCTGGGTCCGAAACAGCCCCCACCGCCGGCGCTTCCGTCCCGGCCGCAGCGGCGCAGCCAGCGTCGGCAGATGTCCAGCCCGTCTTTTCCAATCGTGCGCCATCGCCTGATACGCCCGCCGGGGCCGAAACCAGCGTCACCATCCTGCTAATCGACTCGACCAGCCTGGCGCAATCCGATTTCTCCTGGGCGCGCGACCAAATGCTCCACTTCCTCAAGGTCGCGCCAGCCGATGAGCGCATCGGTCTTTACATCCTTAAGTCCGCCGGACTCCAGGTCCTCTCCGAACCGACCACGGATCGCAATAAGGTCTCGACCGCGCTCAATCAGTACCGTCCCTCCATCACGGACCTGGCGCAGGCTCAGGACGCCGAGCAGCGCAATCGTCAGCAGATCGATGAAGTCCACAAGGTTTCTGACCTCTCGCGCGTCAACGGCAACACCGACTTCGAAGATCCCGAAGGCGAAACCGAGGCAGTTGATCCCCAGCTTCGTACGAATGGCGGGAACCCGGCGCGCGATGCTCTGATTGGCCTGATCGGCGTTGCTCGACACCTGGCTACGGTGCCCGGCCACAAGAGCCTGGTGTGGGTCAGCAGCGACAATGTGCTGGCTGACTGGACCAACACCACCGGCGGCGACCCTGGCGTTACCAACCCGGTCGCCTCTTTTGCTGTCCGCGCCCAGGTGGCGATGAACGACGCCCACGTCAGCGTCTATCCCCTCGACGCCTCGCAACTGGAAGGCAGCGGCATCGATGCCAGCCTCCAGCATCGCAATGTCGAGCTTACGCAGGCTGCGAAGGATACCGCGTCGTTGGGCGTGGGACCGGCCGGCCGGACTGGCAATGAGACCACTGGCAGCGGCGGCGGCAACATCAGTATCGGCCGCAATTCAACCCCGGGCCGCAACATGGCCGCCATGCAGCAAGATCTGCATCCCATCCAGGCCTCCATCCGTCAGCTGGCGTTTGGCACCGGCGGCCGCGCCCTGCGCCGAGCCGGCGACATCTCCAGCGAACTGAACGCCATCGTCGCCGACGGCCGCGCGGCTTATCTGCTCAGCTTCACGCCCGATGTCCAGCCCGACAACAAGTACCATCAGCTGGTTATTAAGGTTGCCGGTCGCCGCGATGTTTCCATGCGCTACCGCACCGGCTATCTCTACATCGAAGAACCCGCCACGCTGCGCGACCGCTTTCAGCAGGTTCTCTGGCAGCCGGGCGACGCCACTGACCTCACCCTTGTCGCCACTCCTCTGGCCGGCACGGATGGCCCGGAGCTTCGCCTCAACATTGCCGGAACCGGCCTCGATCTGGCCCAGCAGGGCGAACGCTACGTTGGTAAGGTCGACATTTTCTTCATGCAGCGCGACGATGCCAATCGCCACGCCCGTATTGCCGGACAAACGCTCAGTCTCGACCTGAAGCCCGGCACCTATCAGGATGTTCTTCGCGACGGCGTTCCCTTCAAGCAGAATCTCGTGCTTCGTCCCAACCTGGGCTCGTTGCGCGTCATTGCCCTCGACGAAAACTCCGGTCGCATCGGATCGGTCACGCTTCCAGCCTCGGCGCTCCAGTAAACGAGCCCTCCGTCGTGATCGCGGTCACCGACGCGATGCGGTCTTTTGCGTTATGCATCAGGCGAACCGCGCGAACCCAGTTCCCGGGCCGCTCGGCTCCGAATTTCTCCCCGGAGGGCCGTCTCCATGTCCACGACCGCACAACCGCCCCCTGCTCAGCAAACCTCGAAGTTCGAGAAATGCGGCATTTCCCGCGTGCTCTCCAGTGTCGGCTACATGTTTTTCTGGACCGCGCTGCTGTTTGTCTCCGCGGGAACCCTTCACTGGCGCCGGGGCTGGATTTGTTCGCTTTCCTATTTCGTGATCATGCTTGGCGTCGGCCTGGCCATCTGGCGCCACAATCCCACGCTTTTTGCCGCCCGCGGCAAATGGCGCCGCAGCGACACCAAACTCTTCGACAAAATCTTCCTGCCCTTCTTTTTCGTATTCAACATCGGCCAGCCCGCTATCGCCGGTCTCGACGTGATGCGCTTCCACTGGTCCACCATGCCCTTTTGGACCGTCTATCTCGGCCTCGCCCTGTTTGCGAGTGCCATGTTGTTCGTCACTTCAGTGCTCGCGGTCAACCCATGGGCTGAATCGACCGTCCGCATCCAGACCGACCGCGGCCAGCAGGTCGTGCGCTCCGGCCCCTATCGCCTTGTCCGCCACCCCATGTATCTCGGCACGATTGTCATGTACCCCTCAGTCGCCCTCATGCTCGGTTCCATGTGGGCCCTCGCGGACGCCGCTGCCATTGCTGTTTTGTTCATCATTCGAACGGCGCTCGAAGACCGCACCCTCCGCCGCGAACTCCCGGGCTACGAGGATTACACCCTGTTCACTCGCTGGCGTCTCTTTCCCGGAATCTGGTAGCGATCACAGGCGCGCACACAGCAGTCTCCCCGATCTGCCCTGTGCCCGCCCACTCTGCGCCTCCTCCCCATTCCACCGCTTCAGGATGTCCGTTGCCGAGACATCCTCGATCTCCCGGAATCCCAACGCGCGCAGTTCGGCTTCGAGCTCATCCGGCCGGAAAAATAGCCGGAAGGGCTCGCCCACGTGCGCGACGCGTTCCGCAAGAGCCTCGAATGCAATGCGCTCGGTCTCCGTCATCATCTCGCGTGGAATCGCGTAGTCGAAAACCACCCCGCCGCCACGCGGCAAACTCGCCACAAATTCGAGCGTCGAGAACGCCGCATCACGTGTCAGGTAGGGCACCACCCCCAGCCACGCGAAAAATGCAGGTTCTTCGCGGCGGAATCCTACTGCTTCCAGACCGTGTTGCAGGGTGTCCCGCTCGAAATCTACCGGCGCAAATCGCATCGACTCCGGAATGGCAATCGCTGCGTGCTGCAGCCGCTCGCGTTTCCATGCCTGCGTGTCCGGATGATCCACCTCGAAGACGCGGAGCTCCGCAAACGGATTGCGGTACGCGAACGTATCCAGCCCCGCGCCCAGCACCACGTACTGCCGGACCCCCTGTTCCACCGCCCGCGCCAGCTCTGCTTCGGCGAACCGGCTGCGTGTGACCAGAAAAATCCGCAGCCCTCGTCCCCAGGAATTTTGATTCTCCGCTTCCGCTCGAACCAGCTCCCGAGCTTCTTCGCTCAGGATCCGCAACGCCAGTGGGTCTTCGAAGATCAGCGGCTGGTCGTACAGCTGATGCGCCGCGCGCCGCACCGCCACGCGTTCTGCTGTCCTGCTGCGCCGCCCCTCAATCATCTTTTCATCGTACGGGCGCCCAGCATCGCCGACCTGCTCACCGTTCTTGCCGAGCCGTTCCTCGCTGACCGTCGTATCGCTGACCGCTTCTTAGCTGGCCGGTTCTTGGCTGCTTCGCTACGGCTGCGCGTAATACCCGTTATCGGTGCGCACCCTCACGTCCGGCTTATCCACCTTGACGGTCAGATCGTGCCACGCATTCGGCGAATCAGCTTTTTGCCGATCGAACGTCAGCGTGTACCACGCCTCCCCATCCTTCGCACACTTCTCAATCTCGCCCGTGATGTCGTTGCTGCCGCTCTGCACTGTGCCGCCGCTGTGGACGGCAAATACCTGCAGCGCCAGATTGCCCGGATCAGCCTTGTTGGGCCTTGTCACCGGCTTGGTAAAGCCCTCCCAAAGAAAGTTTCGCGCGCTCGCTGCGTCTGAGGGCCCCAGCGGGTCAATGGAGTACATCGTTATCCCCGCTTCGCGCAGCGTGCTCGACAGACTCACAATCCCGCTGAACATATTCCGCTGTTGCTGGGGGCTGATGATCACGTTGGGATTGTCGAAGATGGGCCATCCCGGCCCGATCCACACCACCAGCTTCCTCCCAGGCACGCTGCCCAGGTACGTTTCCAGTTGCGAAATCGTGTTCAGCGAAATCTGCAACCGCTCTTCTCCACCATAGAATCCCGCCGACCGCGGAATGCTGTGCAGCGCTCCATCCTTTCCGTGCAAAACGTTGGCCAGCGCGTTGCCATCGTCTGAAACCGGCGTCACCTGGCTGAGTCCTGCGTCGGTCAGCATGAAGATTCCGACCGGGAGGGCCAGATGACCGCCATCGGCGCGCAGGAAATTCTCGATTTGCGTGCGCGCCACGCTCACGGTGTTGAAGTTGGCGTTTACATCGTCGATCAGCAGAAACATCGCCTCGGAGTCTTTTGACTCGCTTCTGAGCTCATGCGCTGCAAACGAGCGGATCGTTGCCGGCTGCTTGTTGTCCAGCACCGCGAAGTCCGCCTGGGTTAGCCCAGGAATCGGATTCCCGCCCTTGTTCGTCACTACGACATCCAGCCTGAGCGGACCCGATGCGGGCACGGCCCCCGGCGCAGCAACCGGAGGCATATCGAGCGGCTTTTGCGCGAACGCGCTCGCTGCACAACACGCAACTGCAAGGCAGAATCGTCTCCACCGCATTTCACCCTCCCAAAACCGCGAACTATTATGCCAGACGCCTTCGGGGTCGCGTGCGGCTTGGAACTACTGCGGGGTATTTGGCGCTGGTGCTGGATTCCCGCTCGGCGATGGCGCAGGCGCCTGCGTCTGCTGCGGTGTGGACGGCTGAGGCGCCGGTTTGGACCCACCCGGCGCGGCCGATGTCGCTTCAGGCGCGCTGCCCGTTTGCCCCGCCGCTCCCGGCGATGGCGCGGTCTCGCCCTCGTGATACGCGGCCCGCGTCGCGCGATGCGATGCTTCACCTGGTGGCGGTGGCAAAGTCTCCGCCGCCAGCGTCACCTGGTTCACCACGGATGGATCGTCTCGCAGCTTCAGGTATAGCTCGCCGCCTCGGGGATGCGGAACCGGCAGCACATACCCCGGAAATCCATCCGGCACTGCAACCGGATTTGCGAACTGCGGGTCGCTGGCCACTGAATCCACGAGAAAAAGATTCGACCCGCTCAGCCGGCACTGCTCATCCGCTCCCGGCGGGCACTTCAGATCGTGCAGCTCCGGTAAGCGCACCAGCGTCGCCAGCGGCTGCCAGTCACCCGCCGTCCCATTCTCGATCACTCGGAACTTGAGCGGCCCGAATGCCGACCCTCCGAACGCCTTCGCCGGATCCAGCGTCGCCAGCGCCACTTTCCCGTTCTCCAGCGTCATCCCGCCGTTGTCCAGGCTCAGCGTTGTCGTGAATGCCTCATCCTCGGTCGCTACTTCAATCTGCTCGCCGCGCCGGAACGCTACCGGCGACTGCGCCCGCACGCTGAAGGTCAGCTTTGCGTCCTGCGGCAGCTCATCCTGGTTGGCCAGCTGAATATTGCTGCCCGTGCTCGACGCCGACGACTGCACGCTCTTCCCGATCAGTGCCACGCCTGGCCGCGGCGCGCCCACGGCAACATCGACCGTCAGCGCGCGCCCGTCGGTCAGCGCCACCTGCGCCTTCGTCGATTCGCCTTCCTTCAGCTTCTCCGCTGCCTTCGCATCTTTCGCGATCATGGGCAGCTCGTCGCTTCCCATCGTCGCGTCCATTTTTCCCGGCGTAAATGTCACACCGTCCAGGGTCAGTGTCGCCACTTCTTCCAGCTGGCTGCCTTTCAGCAGCCCTGCGCATCGCCCGGCATGCAGCGTGAAGCTCTCCAGATGTCCAGCCGCCGCATACGCACGCAGCGGAATGGTCTGCGCCGTCACCGTCCCGAACTGCTTCACTTCCAGCTGCAGCGGCCCCGGATGCGCCTCTTTGAGCGGCAACTGCACCTCTACCTGATCGACGCCCGTCGCCTTCCAGTCGGCCTTCAGCTCTTTGCCCGCTGAATCCTTCACCAGGACGGTGTCCACGCAGCTGGCATCATCGGTTGAAAGATGGATCGTGTCTTCGCGCCCCACGATCAGCGCCTCGCGATCGGCCGCCGCCAGTTCCCAGTGCTGCGAATGCGTGTTTTCGAGCCGGAACTGCGGCCCGTCGTACTTCTCAAATCCCCAGAACCCGTGCAGCGATGCATCGATGGTGTTGGGAAAATCGCTGGCGCTCAAATCTTTTGCTTCCAGCTCCAGCCCGCCCTTGGCCGCATCCGGCTTCACGTCTTCATCCACGAAGCTGCCGTCCTTTTTCTTAAGCCGCAGCGTCATGCCATGCGTATATCCGGTCGAAAACACCAGCGGCGCGCCATCCACGGCCAGCACCAGCGAATTTTTCTCCGCGCAGTAGTTCTGCTTCGAGTCCACCGGATGCAGCGGTGGCGGCTGGGCCGCCTCGACCGCCGGCAAGGCTGTCATCAGCACCGACTTGGGGTTATGAAACGACGGCGGCGTGTTCAGCATCAGGCCAATCTCATCGTCGTGCTGCGTCGCCAGCGCCGGCAGGTATTGATATTGCGCGGTGTGGAAGGTATCCAGAATCCGCGCGATGTCCATCACCGACCCGATGTACGGGCTGTAAAAGCCGTAGTTCGCCTGCGGCGTGTAACTCAGCTGCACAGCCAGATCACCCGCCGCGCCCGCCGTCAGCGCTTCCACAATCGACTCGCTGTGCCCGTCATTCAGGATCAGCGCCTCCTGCCCCTGGGTCAGGCACGCCGCCTGCAGCTCCGGCATGCGGTCCAGGCACTTGTCGTCGATCTTCATGCCCAGGCTGCGCGCCAGCAACGGCGCGGCATCCTTCAGCTTCGTCGGATCCGTCGCGCTAATCTGGCGCACCGCCGCCAGATAGGTATCCAGTCGCGAACGATCCAGCATCGCCTGATTCAGATCCTGCGAAGCCCTCACAAACGACCCAGGCTTGCCACGCACCGCACCCAGCAGCGTGTGATAATCGCCGCCCGTCTCCGGCGCCAGAAACACCACCACCTGCTGCGCGCCGTCGGGCACCGTCACCGTCAGCCCTTCGCCGCTCGTCTTCTTCTCCCATGTCTCTTGTTTGAAGAACCAGTTCTCCGGCGGTGGATTGGTCGATCCGCGCAGAAACGCCGCCACCATCAGGTAGTGCGCCGACTGACCTGCCGGCCAGTCCGCCTTGATCCATACCCGATCCCCCACCCTGAGGTTCGGCACCTCTGCGATCGGCAGGGTCTTGCCCGCGCGCGTGACCTTTACCTCGAGCTTCGGACCGGTCAGGTCGAACGGAGCCGGATCGGCCCACGCCGCCGCCACTGCAATCAGAGACACTGCCACTGCCAGAAGAGAACGAAAACGTCGAATTACCATATTAGTAACTATTTTAGGCTGGATCGAGGGGTGGAAAAGACGCGCAGGCCATCTCTTTATGATTTGATGACGCGCTTACCGTTAAAACGTTTGTTGAGCAAGGATCTCGCGGGTTACCACAGAGATGTCTGCTTCTGCGTGCCTTTCGCTCGGCCTTCGCCAGCGGCTACTCGCTTCCTGCATCCAGCTTCCTGCCGTCTTCGCTGTCATCCTTGAGCCCCACTCCGCTCAAACGCAGTCTTCGCGCCTCGCTCAACAGATAAGCGAGCCTCCGCGCCGCCTCCCTATAGGGCAATCCCACCGGCCGAACATTTGAAATGCAGTTCCGCTCCGCGTCGGTCCGTCCCACGCGCGGAGCCCAGGTCAGATAAATGCCCAGGCTGTCGGGCGAGCTCAACCCGGGCCGCTCTCCGATCAGCACCACGACCGCCTCGGCCGCCAGCAATTCCCCGATCTCATCGCCCAGCGCCACGCGCGCCCGATTTGCCACGATGACGGTTACATTTTCAGGACCGATTCCGGGAGCACTATCCTTCGCCAGCAAAAACTCCTTCAGCAACGGCAGCCGCATGTTTCACGGGAGCCATCGCCGACAGCCCGTCCCCAATGACGACGGCGATTCCTGGAAGCTGCGGTTTCGCCGCCCGGACCAACTCGCTGCACTGCACATCCAGCCTTCGGCCCAAATCCGGCCGCAACAGATACTCCATCCGATCGCGCGCCTGGCTGGCGACGACAAGCGGGTCGCCGAAGCCCGCGTTGCGCAGGTCCGCAACCAGCACATCCGCATCAAAACTCGCGTGCACTGCATCTCGCGCTTGCGCATGGGCTAGTTCAAAATCCAGCAGCGCCTCTGTCGGCAGACTCCCGCCTACTCGCCCCAGCCCGATCCGCGCCGGCGTAAAGCACCGCAACTGCGCCCATACATCGCCGTCGCCTCGCGACAGCTTCACTCCAGCCACGCTTTCGCCCCCGGCAGCAGCTTCTCATTCGCACCATGCCCCAATAAGTCACCGCGCTCCTTACAAATCCCCATCTTCTCCAGCCACGCCTCGAATTCCGGCGCCCGTTTCAACCCCAGCACCTGCCGCGCGTAGAGCGCATCGTGGAACGAGGTGCTCTGGTAGTTCAGCATCACATCGTCTGCCCCCGGCACGCCCATCACAAAGTTCACCCCGGCCACGGCCAGCAGCGTCAGCAGGTTGTCCATGTCATCCTGATCGGCTTCGGCGTGGTTGGTGTAGCAAACATCGCAACCCATGGGCAGCCCAAGCAGCTTGCCGCAGAAGTGATCCTCGAGCCCTGCCCGGGTGATCTGCTTCCCATCGAGCAGGTACTCCGGCCCAATGAACCCCACCACCGTATTCACCAGCAGCGGCTTGAAATGCCGCGCCACCGCATAGGCCCGCGCCTCGCACGTTTGCTGATCGACTCCGTGATGCACATCGGCCGACAATGCGCTTCCCTGGCCGGTCTCGAAATACATCACGTTGTCGCCGACCGTTCCGCGATTCAGCTCCAGCGCGGCTGCCCTGGCCTCGCTCAGCACTTTCAAATCCACGCCAAAACTGCGCAGCGTTCCTTCCGTCCCCCCAATCGACTGGAATACCAGGTCCACCGGCGCGCCACGCTCCATCGCGCGGAGCGTATTTGTAACATGCGCGAGCACACATGTCTGCGTCGGGACCTCGTATTTTTCCCGGAACGCATTCATCATCTCCAGCAGCCGCGTCACCGCCTGAAGACTGTCGCTCGCTGGATTCACACCGATCACGGCGTCCCCGCATCCGTACAGCAATCCCTCCAGCATCGACGCGGCAATCCCGCGCACATCGTCGGTCGGGTGGTTAGGTTGCAGCCGCACCGACATCCGCCCCGGCAATCCCAGCGTGTTCCTGAACCGCGTCACCACCCGGCACTTCTGCGCGGCGAGAATCAGATCCTGATTCCGCATCAGCTTCGAAACCGCTGCTGCCATCTCCGGCGTGATCCCCGGCGCAGTTCGCGTCAGCGTCTCCGTATCCGTCTCAGGATCGAGCAACCACTCTCGAAATTCCCCCACCGTCAGCCCGCCGATCGGGGAGAACGCCTCAGCATCGTGCGTATCGATGATCAGCCGCGTGACTTCGTCTTTTTCATACGGGATCAGCTGCTCTTCGAGGAACTTGCTCAGCGGAATCTCTGCCAGCGCCATCTTCGCCAGCGCACGCTCTTCTTCGTTCTCCGCTGCAATCCCAGCCAGCGCATCGCCCGACCGCGCCGGTGTCGCCTTGGCCAGCACGACCTTCAAATCCGCAAACGTCCTGGTCGAACCGCGCAATGTGACGGAATAACCCATCGCTCTTGATCGTGACAATACCACTCATCCGTTTCCTGCTCAGCAACCCGTCTTCTCGCCGACCGCTTCCTCGCTAAACCGTTTCAGCAGTTTTCCGCTCTCTGTCTATTTCTCATGTCGAAGGTTTTTCGTTGTCTGCCGAATAAAGCATCTTTTCCCGTTAACCGGAAATTTCTGCCAGCGCGACTATAGCGAATTTGCCTGTTTGGCCTCCGAATCAATTGTCGGCAGAAAAAATCAGCACTTTTGTTTTTTTTGATGACAACCAACAGATACCTTTCCCGCATTTTGCATAAGTTCGGTCAACGTATTTCGGATCGTGCAGTTCGGCTCAGTTGTTCCCACCTCAACTCAGGAGACCAAACGCATGTCGCACCTTAAGCATTTTGCGGCCGCGCTTTTTGCCGCGACCCTCGCCTCCACCTTCACCATATCCGCCAACGCGCAAACCGCCTGGACCAGCACCGCCACCCAGGGCATCTCGCTTTCGCAGCTCGCTTCCGCCGCCGACTACGGCCCAACCAATCCGCAGCAGGCCATCACCGTCCGCGTCGCGCTCAACCTGCAGAATCAGGCCGCACTCGCAACCTACATTAAGAACATCAACGATCCCACCAACGCACTCTACGGACAGAGCCTGACGCCCGCGCAATTCGCCGCCGCGTACGCTCCCAGCAACGCTCAGGTCCAGCAGGTAGTCAGCTATCTTCAGAGCGCCGGCTTCGGCAACATCGCCGTCGAGCCCAACAACCTCATCATCAGCGCTGACGGCACGGTTGCCCAGGCATCGGCTGCCTTCAACACGCCCATTGAGAACTTTTCGCAGTTCGGCAACATCGTCTACGGCAACACGTCGCCCGCGCAGGTGCCCGCTTCTCTCAACGGCATCGTCGGCGCCGTCCTTGGCCTCAACACCATCGGCCAGATGAAGCCCAGCATCGTCCTGCAATCTTCTGTCAGTGCGCCGCAATATGCGGTCAGCTACACCCCGCAGAATTTTTGGCAGATCTATGGCGCTAACGGCGTTCCCGCGGCTTCCAAAACATCCATCGCCATCATGGCCGAAGGTGATCTCACCGGCGTTCTCAGTGACTTCAAAGCTGCAGAATCCAGCTGGGGCTTTCCTTCGTTCCCTGTCACGGTTGTGCCGGTCGGCATTGCCAGCACCGATACCTCGGGGGCTGACGAATGGGACCTCGACACCCAGTACTCGACCGGCATGGCCGGCGGCAACGTGAAGCACCTCTATCTTTACGACGCCACCTCGATGACCGACTCTGACCTCGCTCTCGACTTCAGCCGCTGGGTCACCGATGACAAGGCTCGCGTGGCCAACGCCTCCTTCGGCGAATGCGAAATCTTCCCGTACCTCGACGGCTCCATGCTGGCCGACGATGAACTTTTCGCCGAGGGCGCTGCGCAAGGCCAAACTCTCTTCTCCTCCTCGGGTGACACTGGCTCTTTCTGCCCCGCTGAAGTCGGCGAGAACGGCGTTCCTGCAGGCGTTCCCATGGTGAACTATCCGGCAACCTCGCAATACGTCATGGGAGTTGGCGGCACCACGCTGCTCACCGACGCTGACGGCAACTACGACATCGAGACCGCATGGTATGCAGGCGGCGGCGGCATCAGCCAGTTTGAATATTCCCCCTACTGGCAAACCGCGGCCGGCATCCCCAGCTCTGAACTCGGCGACAAGGGTGATCCGGACATCGCCATGGACGCCGATCCGGAATCCGGCGCCAACGTCTACGTCAACGGCGCGTGGGAAGGCGTCGGTGGCACGAGTCTCTCCTCGCCCCTCGCAGTCGGCGTCTGGGCGCGCATGCTCACCGCCAACACGAATCTCGGCTTCGCTCCCATCACCTACTACAGCCTGTATGACGGAACCGGCGTCCTCGGCAGCTATCCCGAAGGCGGTTTCCACGACATTACAACCGGCTGCGATGGCCTCTACTGCGCGCTGCCTGGCTGGGATTACACCACCGGCCTCGGCACGCTGTGGGTCAGCCAGCTTTATAACGATTTGAAGAAACGTTGACGTTTTTCACGCGCGCAGAACCTGGCGCGAGCTTGAAAACTTGAAG
The DNA here is from genome assembly GCA_963788905.1 of uncultured Acidobacteriaceae bacterium. Classification (GTDB taxonomy): domain Bacteria; phylum Acidobacteriota; class Terriglobia; order Terriglobales; family Acidobacteriaceae; genus Palsa-343. The sequence goes on along the minus strand of CAWBIO010000002.1, from coordinate 566,524 downwards.
GGATCGCTTAACCGGCGATCCCTTTGTCATCTTCCAACGCATCCAATCAGTTGCACTGCGGAAGAAGACATCATGCACGACACCCTCAGAACGCCGCCTGCATTCGAGCCGCCTTCTTCCCGGTTCGCTGCTCCCGTTGGCTCCGCCTTTTCCAGCTCCGACTGGTGGCCACTTCTGGAACGCGCCCCGCACTCCGTTCTCATGCTCGACTTCGACGGCACTCTTTCCCCTTTCGTCCGCGAGCGCATGAGCGCAAAGCTTTATCCTGGGGTCGCCGAGCGGCTCCTGAAGCTGGCCGCGGCTCCCCGCACCCGGCTCGTTCTGGTCTCCGGCCGCCCTGCGCATGACTTCGCCACGCTGTTACCTTCCGGTCTCCACGTCGAAATCTGGGGCAGCCACGGCCGCGAACACGTAACCGCCGACGGCCGCTACTCTTCTGTTCCGCTCAACCCGGCGCAACAGGAGGCCCTGGCACATCTCGAAGGTGAACTGCTCCGCCACAATCTCGGCTCCCTGATCGAGAAGAAAATCGGCAGCCTCGCCATTCATACTCGCGGCCTTGCTGAATCCGATTCCGAGCGCATCGCCGCTCTCGTTCAAAACTTCTATAACGCGCTTTCCTCTCACTCCCTGAACCCCGGCCTCGAGATGCTTCCCTTCGACCTCGGCATCGAGCTTCGTGGAACCGGTTGCAGTAAGGCCACCGCTGTCGAGAGCATCCTTCGCGAAGAACCTCCTCGCGTCCCCGCCGCCTACCTCGGCGACGACCAGACCGACGAGGACGCCTTCGCCGCGCTTGCAGTCCGTGCGCCGGTGGGCCCGAGTCTCTGTGTCCTCGTGCGTCCCGAACCGCGTCCCTCCGCCGCCGATCTGTGGATCTCGCCGCCCGACGAGCTTCTCGCCTTCCTCGATCACTGGCTCGAAGCCACCGCCGATAAACCCGGCACTGAGGCCGCAAAGTGAAACCTGTGAGGGCTTCGCGCCACAGAGCCCGCTCCTCCGCCCATCCACGCCTGATCCTCGTCTCCAATCGGCTGCCGCTTTCGTTCAAACGCGAAAACGGTAACCTTCAGGCCGTCCCCTCCAGCGGCGGCCTCATCGGGGCGCTCGAGCCCATCCTGAAAGAAAACGGCGGCATCTGGGTCGGCAGCGCCGGCAATCAGGACACGCCCGAGCTCCACGAGCAACTCGAAGCCGCCGCTCGCGAGCACAAATTCTCGTACGAACCCGTCATCCTCTCTGAAGAAGAGGAGGCCAACTACTACCAGGGCTTCTCCAACGAAGTCCTCTGGCCGCTCTTCCACGATCTGCAGTCGCGCGGCGTCTTCGATCCCGCTTACTGGGACTTCTACCAGCGCGTGAACAGCAAGTTCGCCACCGCTGTCGAGTCCATCGCCAGTGAGCGCGACCTCATCTGGGTTCACGACTATCAGCTGATGCAGGTGGGCCGCGCTCTGCGCCGCCATCGCCCGAGCGCGTTTTTATCCTTCTTTCTCCACATCCCGTTTCCTTCGCCCGACATTTTCGGAAAACTCCCCTGGCGTCGTGAAGTCCTCGAAGGTCTGCTGGACTACAACTTCATCGGCGTGCAAACCGCGCGCGATCAGCGCAACCTCGTCGCCAGCATACGCAGCTTTATTCCTGAGGCCCGCGTCGCTGGCCGAGGCGATCTGCGCACAATCACGACCGCGCGCGGCGTTACCACCATTCGCGACATCCCCATCAGCATCGACTTCCGCGATTTCTCCACCGCTGCCGCCGAGCCCTGCATCAGCCAGCGGGTCGACGAAATCCGCGGCCAGTCCCCGGACATGACTATCTCGCTCGGCATCGATCGCCTCGACTACACCAAGGGCATTCCCGAGCGCCTGCGCGCGCTCCGCGCGTTCTTTCGCGCCCATCCGCAGTTCCGCCGCCGGCTTACTCACATCCAGGTGGTCGTGCCCAGCCGCGAAAATATCCAGGGCTACCGCGACCTCCGCTCCGAGATCGAAGGCCTCGTCTCCAGCACCAACGGCGAGTTCTCCGAAACCGGCTGGACGCCCATCCAGTACATGCATCGCTCCATTCCCCGCGACGAGATGCTCGCTCTTTATCGCGCCGCCGGCATCGCCCTCATCACCCCGCTCAAAGATGGCATGAACCTCGTCGCCAAAGAATATTGCGCCGCCCACATCGATAACGATGGCGTCCTCATCCTCAGCGAATTCGCCGGAGCCATGCCCGAGCTCCACACCGGCGCCATCGCCGTCCATCCCTACGACGAAATCGGAATGTGCGTTGCCCTGAAACAGGCCCTTGAAATGCCCGCCCACGAGCGCCATCGCCGGATGTTGCGCCTGCGCCGCACCATCCGCCAGAACGACATCCTCCGCTGGCGCGACCGCAACTTCGAGCAGATGGAACAGGCGCAGCCCCGCATCCGCCTCGCCGCTTGAAACCAGCACAAACCCCTGTGTTCGTAACCCGTAACCTGTGACCTCAAGCACGTACCGTGGTACATTGGTACCAAATGCGCCACAATCCTGAACCCGACCCCAAACCTCGTTCCGTCGAAGTCGAGCGCGTCCAGACCGGCGTCCGCATCGAGAAGCGCATCCTCAAGGTCCTGAAAGCGGTCGCTGAGCAGAAGGACATGACCCTGGGCGACCTGATTGAAGGCATCGTCCTCCACGCCTTCGAGGGCAAGGCTCCCTTTTCCCCGCAAACCCTCCGCGAAATCGAGCAGTTCAAAAAGCTTTACGGGCTTATCCTTCGAGCCACCGACAGCCACCATCTCCGCGAACGAAAGTAGCCACGCCCAATGATCGCCTTCCTCAATTCGAGTGCCCCATTCAAGCCCGGTTTTGGCTTGAGTGGGCTTGCCACAGCCCTGGTTCTCCTCACCGCCCACGCAGCATCAGCCCAAACCACACCCATGAACTCGACAACTCCGCCGCCCGCTCACACCGTCAACACCTTCCGCTTCCAGCTTGCCGCGCCGCTCGCCCGGGTTGCGCCGCTCTTCGGCCCTGAAGGCGAGCGTTGCTGGGCCGGCAAACACTGGGACCCCCACTTCCTCTATCCGCAACCGTCGCGCGACACCGAGGGCGCCGTCTTCACTGTCCAGCATGGCCCGCACACGAGCCTGTGGATCAGCACCGTTTTCGATCTCAACGCCGGCCGCATGCAATACGTCGCTGTCATCCCCGGCGTCGTCCTCAGTCTGATCGACGTCCGCCTCTCCTCGCTCGACCCCTCGCATACCGCCGTCGAAGTCACCTACGCCCGCACCGCCCTCGACCCCGCCCTCAACGACGAAGTTACTGCCATGGGCGCTGCCGACCGCGAGAGCGGCCCGGATTGGCAGAAATCCATCGAAGCGTGTCTCACCAAAACGCCGAATCCATGAACGTAATCGTGAACCCAGATCAGTTTCTCGCCCCAGCCGACGCCGATCACGCCACGCGCATGCTGCAGCGCCTCGCTCGTCACGACCTCTCCCGCATCGCCCTCACCGGCGGATTGGCAATCGAATCTCAGATCATCGCCCGCGGCAGCCAGCCACTTCGTCGCCCACTCCACGACATCGACTTGCTCGTCGATGCCTTCGACCACATTCCACCTTCGCTTGCCGCCTCGCTTCTCCTGCGCCACGTCCATCCCACCGACCCGCCCGGCAAAACCCTGCTCCAGGCCATCGACCCCGCCACCTCTGTTCGCATCGACATTTTCCGCGCCTACGGAAACGAAATGGCCCGCACCCAGCCCTTCATCCTCGCCGGCATCCCGCTCCACATCGTCTCCGTCGAAGATCTGCTCGCCCGGCACGCCCGCCTCTGCTGCGATCTCCTCAGTGGCCAGCCCCTGGCCCCGAAATTCGCCCGCGACTTCCTCCGCCTCCTCGATGTCGTCACCGCCACTGATGCCGCAACTAGCCGGCACGACCCGACACTCGCCTCTCTCGACCCCACCTGGCAGGAGCACCGCAAGCCCTCGCACCCGATCGCCTTCTCCGACGCAGCCTCCCTCCTCCGCCGCGCCATTCGCGAACGCACGGATCTCCTTATCCCACCCATTTACTCAACCGATGTCTCTGAAATTTGCCCGCGCTGCCACCCGAGCCCTGGATTGGTCATCGCCCCCGCGCAGTAAATCCTCGCTCACCTCGGCTACTGCTGAAGCCCGCGCCCGTCAACTGAAACCGGCGCTCCCCGCATCTCCCTGAACCAACTCGCTTCAGGTGGACTCTAATCAATTAATTCCGCGTTGCATTTTGTGTCCGTATCAGTCACACTTACCTGCTAACTCCTCCTGTAACTGCCCATTGGTGAGTCCGGGAAGATATATGCCAAAAAACATTGTGGTTTGTTGCGACGGGACCGGCAACGAATACGGCGACCATAACTCGAACGTCGTCAAGCTATACAGCACCCTTATCGTCGATGGCACAAATCAGGCCGGCTATTATCATCCCGGTGTGGGAACCATGGGTTCCCCCACCGCGCGCAACAAGGTGAGCGAGGCATGGTCGGTCCTCACCGGCCTGGCCTTTGGAACTGGCCTCTTTGGGAATGTCTCCGACGCCTACCGATACCTCATGGATACCTATGTCCCCGGCGATCGCGTCTTCCTTTTTGGATTCAGCCGTGGCTCCTACACCGCTCGCGCCGTCGCTGGCTTGCTTCATATGTTCGGCCTTCTCTGGCCCGGCAATGAGGAACTGATTCCCTATATTTTTCGCATCTACGGAAGGAGAACCAGGGCTGCAGACGGAATGGTTCACACCTTCGATGTGGCCGCTGGCTTTAAAAAGACTTTCAGCAGAGATTGTCCCCTTTATTTCATCGGCGTCTGGGATACAGTTAGCTCCGTTGGGTGGATATGGGACCCCGTCAAGCTCCCCTACACCGCGCGCAATCCCGACATGCATATCGCACGCCACGCCGTCTCCATCGACGAGCGCCGCTGTTACTACCGCAGCAATCTCTGGGGAGACCCTTTTCCGGGGCAGGATATCCGCCAGGTCTGGTTCGCAGGCGTCCACTCCGACGTCGGCGGATCCTATCCGGAAATGGAAAGCGGGCTCTCCAAAATCACGCTGCAATGGATGCTGCGCGAAGCTCAGGCAGCCGGCCTTCTTACCAACCCCACGGCCGTCACCCACATTCTTGGAGCAACTCCGCCTCCGCCTCCGGTCGCGCCCGATTCCTGTGCCCAGCTGCACAAATCCCTCAAGGGCGCCTGGTGGATCCTCGAGTTCCTGCCTCACCGCTATTACGACTACACGCAGCAGAAGGTGCGCTGGTGCATTCCCCGCGGCGCGCGCCGCCAGATTCCCGATCATTCCCTCATTCATTCCTCAGTCCAGCAGCGCATGAACTGCGGAATTGGCTACAAGCCTCCGAACCTGCCCGAAAACCCGAATTTTGTGAATTGATCATGGCAAAGCCGACCCCTTCGCCCGCAGCATCTTCGCCGTCCATGCCGCGCCCGGCAGCCCGCACACATCGAGCAGCCCCAGTTCTGTCTCCACGTCGTACTCCACGCGGCGAATCGCCGGCTCTCCATCGTCGATCAGCAGATACGAAGCCCGCGCATCGCCGTCATACGGCAGCCCCACACTCCCAGTGTTCGCCACCAGCCGCAGCCTCCCGCTCAGCCTTCGAATTCCCGGCACATGCGTGTGCCCGTACACCACCACCGCTGTCCCCAGCGATCCGTAAATTCGCTCCAGCTCCGCTTCCGTCGCGTTCGCTGCCGGAGCGCGCCAGCAATCCCCTGGCCGCGCATGCACCAGCGCCAGCCCCAGGTCGTTCCCGGTCAGCGACCCCGCCAGTGCGCCCATCCACTCCAGCCGCTCATCCCCCAGTTTCTCCCGTGTCGCCGCTGCCATCTCCCGAATCTTGTCCCACATCATCGCAGGCGCTTTCGACTCCGCCGCAAAGGTCTCCAGCGTCTCCGGGCGCACCAGCATCTCGTCCGTATTGCCCATCACTCCCGGCCAGCCCACGTTTCTGATCCAGTCCACCACCTCTACTGGACTCGAACCAGCATCGGCCAGATCGCCGCCGTGCAGGACCACATCAGGCGCCGCCAGGCGCAGATCCCCGATCACTGCTTCCAGCGCGGTCAGGTTCCCGTGAATGTCCGCCACAACCGCAAGCCGCATCAACGACCTTTCGTAACGAAGCGCCCGCCGCCGCCTCCAGTATCATCAAGCCATGACCCAGCTGGAAGCGCTCTACCGCTACGAAGGCCACCCAACCGAAACCGCCATGTCTGCGCTGGGCAATCTCCGCGAGGTCTACGGCATCCGCCGCATCCACCTCGATGAAACCTGGAAGACCATTCGCGTCGAGTACGATGCTACCCGCCTGGCCGGTCCCACCGTTTTCCAGTTGCTGCGGCGCACGGGCCTCGCGGTCGTCGAAGAGCTGCCCCTGATTCCGCCTCAGGAAGCGGCTCCAGCCGCGCCCGCCCCGCAGAAGTAGCCGACTCCACTACCAGCTTCCGGCTTCTGGCTTCCGGCTTCCGGCTTCCGGCTTCCGCCGCCATCAAATCCTCACACCCGGTCGCAGGAACGGATTCGACTCGCGCTCTTCTCCAATGCTGGTCTCCGGTCCGTGGCCAGGAATCACGCGCGTCACATCCGGCAGCGTCAACAGGCGGTCGTGGAGCGAGCGCAGGATCCGCTTGCCGTCGCCGCCCGGCAGATCGGTCCTGCCAATCGACCCGGCAAAAAGCGTATCGCCGGCCAGCAGCAGATTCTCCGGCACAAAGTGCAGGCAGATGCTTCCCTGGGTGTGGCCTGGCGTGTGGAGCACCCGCGCGGTATGGCCAGCAATCCCCGACCACCATGCCCTCTTCCGCGCTCGCATCCGGGGGAACCACTTCCGGCACCGGCGTCCCGATCCACCCCGCCTGCACATCCATAATCTTCAGCTGCTCGAGGTCATTTTCGTTCATCAGAATCGGCGCGCCTGTCGCCTTTTTGAGCTGCGCCGCGCCGCCCACGTGATCGATGTGCCCGTGCGTCACCACAATCTGCTTCAGGATGAGCTTGTGCTGCGCGAGGAACGCCAGAATCTGCGGGATATTGTCGCCGGGATCGACGACCATCGCTTCGCCGCTCGCCTCGTCGCCAAGGATCGTGCAGTTGCACTGCAGGGGCCCGACCGGAAACGTCCTGAGGATCATGCTTCTATTGTCGCGCGACGTCAACCCGCCGGCACCCATCGTGGAGAAGGGCAGGCCTCTAGCCTGCCCATCCATCCCCAAGCGATTCTCGGAGACTTACTTGCTCTTCGGCGTGCTCTGCGAGCTGGTCGTGCCCGACAGCACCGAGTGCCGGTGCGTCGTCTGATGCTGCATCAGCACCGTCAGCGTGATCGACGTAAGAACGAAAATGCCGGCCAGCCACGCGGTGCTCTTGGTCAGCAGGTTCGCCGCCGAACGCGGCCCGAATGCGGTCTGCGACCCCTGCCCGCCAAACGCGGCGGCCAGATCGGCGCTCTTGCCCTGCTGCAGCAACACAATAATGATGAGCAGCAAACAAACAATCACATGAATCGTCGTAACGAAGATAATCACAGCGGTCGGGATACCTCAGAAGCAGCCCGGGACGAAACCAATCCGGCGCGGGCGCTGAATTTTTTTGGTGCGGAAGGGGGGACTTGAACCCCCATGCCTTTTGGGCGCCACCCCCTCAAGATGGTGTGTCTGCCAATTTCACCACTTCCGCACAGGACGGTCCTTCAAAAGTATAACAAGCCGGTATTCAGCGGAGAAGCCGGCGCCACGCAGGCATATCGAGCGTTCATTCTGCGATTCCGCCGCCGTCCTTCCTCCCGGAAACCCGTCCCGGAGCAACCAAAATCGAGTATTCTTAGGTTCTCCTGCTCGACGTTTAGCTGCATTCCCCGGCTTGCCTGCTCGAAGCAGGAGTTTTTCATTTTGCGCTGAGGTTCCGCATGTCGCGTGTGGTTCGCTGTTCGCTCATCCAGGCCACCAACGTGGAGCCGGCCGAGAAGTCGCTGCCCGAGATCAAGAAGGCCATGATCGACAAGCACGTCGGCTATGATCCGCAAAGCCGCCGGCGATGGCGCGCAGATCGTCTGCCTGCAGGAGATCTTCTACGGTCCTTATTTCTGCGCCGAACAGACGACGCGCTGGTACGACTCCACCGAGCCCATTCCCGACGGGCCAACGATCCAGTTGATGCAGTCTCTGGCAAAGGAGCTGGGCGTCGCGCTCATCGTCCCCATCTACGAGGTCGAGAACGAAGGCGTCTACTACAACACCGCTGCGGTCATCTCACGCGAAGGCAAATACCTCGGCAAATATCGCAAGACGCACATCCCCCACGTGGCGCCCGGCTTCTGGGAAAAGTTCTACTTCCGCCCCGGCAACCTCGGCTATCCGGTCTTCGACCTCGGCTTCGGCAAAATCGGCGTCTACATCTGCTACGACCGCCATTTTCCCGAAGGCGCGCGCGCCCTCGGCCTCAACGGCGCCGAGATCGTCTTCAACCCTTCGGCCACCGTCGCCGGCCTGAGCGAGTACCTCTGGAAGCTCGAGCAGCCGGCGCACGCCGTCGCCAACGGATACTTCATCGGCGCCATCAATCGCGTCGGCACCGAGGCTCCCTGGAACATCGGCGAATTCTACGGCCAGAGCTACTTCTGCGACCCGCGCGGGCAAATCTTCGCGCAGGCGTCTCGCGACAAAGACGAAGTGCTCACCGCCGACCTCGACCTCGACATAATTGCCGAAGTCCGCAAAACCTGGCAGTTCTTCCGCGACCGCCGGCCCGATATGTACGCCGACCTTGTAAGACCGTGAAGCCAGACCCAGAAGAGAGGCCCTGACCGACGATGCAGCAGCGCGACGAAATTGCGGCCCGCTTCTCCGGATCTGCATCCGCCGTTCGCGCGCCAGGCCGCTCTGGTCGAGGCCAACCGCTGCCTCAACTGTTTTGACGCGCCCTGCATGGCCGCCTGCCCCACGCACATCGACGTCCCGCGTTTCATCGGCAAGATCGCTCGCGACAATCTGCGCGGCTCCGCGCTCACCATTCTCGATGCCAATGTTCTGGGCGCAAGCTGCTCGCGCGTTTGCCCCGTAGAAGTGCTCTGCGAAGGCGCCTGCGTGATGCATCGCTACAACCAGCAGCCCATCGAGATTGCCCTCCTCCAGCGCCACGCCATGGACGCTTTCCACGCCGCGAAAGGGAAGCTTCCGAGGAAATCGACTGAAGAGTGTCCGGAGAAGATCGCCTGCATCGGCGCCGGACCCGCATCCCTCGCCTGCGCGGCCGAGTTGCGACAGCGCGGCTTTCAGGTCACCGTCTTCGAGCGCCGCAATCTGCCCGGCGGCCTCAACACCTACGGCGTCGCCGAATACAAGCTGCCCGCCCGCGCCAGCCTTGAAGAAATTGAACTCATCCGCTCGCCTTGGCGTCGAGTTCCGCTACAACACCGAAATCAAAACGCAGTCAGACCTCGAGCGCCTGGAGCACGAATTCGACCGCATCTTCCTGGGTGTGGGGTTAGGCGCGGCGCGGCGTCTCGGCATCCCCGGCGATGACCACCCCAATGTCATCGACGCCCTGCAATTCATAGCGCAGTACAAAACCGCTGATCCGCCCAAAGTCTCCGAGAGAGTGGCCGTTATTGGCGCAGGCAACACCGCCATTGATGCCGCCAACGCCGCACGCCGTCTTGGCGCTGCCAGTGTTGCCATCCTTTATCGCCGCAGCGAGCGCGACATGTCCGCCTTCGCCTTTGAATATGAGCACGCCAAGCAGGAAGGGGTGCACTTCCTGTGGCGCGTGATGCCAGTGCGAATTCAGAGCGACGACCGCGGCATCCACTCCATCGAGTGCGCCCAGACGGCGATCAACGAAGATGGCGTCGTGGTCCGCGTGCCGGGTTCGAATTTCAAGCTCCATTACCAGCAGGTGATCTACGCCATCGGCCAGTCGCCGCTGCTCGAGTTGCTCTCCGAGTGCCGCTGCCTCAAATTGAACGACGGCCGCGTCGTCGTCGACCGCGCTACCGGCGCAACCTCGAGCCCGAAATATTTTGCGGGCGGCGATTGCGTCAACGGTGGTCGCGAAGTCGTCGACGCCGTCGCTGATGGCAAGCGATCCGGCATCGCCATCGCGGAGGCGCTGGAGGCCGTCCATGCCTGACCAGACCGATCACTTCGCTTCTCGCCCCGCCACCGAGCAGGCCCTGGCCGTGAATTTCGCCGGCATCCGCTCGCCCAACCCCTTCTGGCTCGCGTCCGCTCCGCCCACCAACTGCGGCGAGCAGATCATGCGCGCCTTCGACGCGGGCTGGGGTGGCGCCGTGTGGAAGACCATCGGCGAGCCCATCGTCAACGTCAGCTCCCGCTACTCGTCCATCGACTGGAACGGCCAGCGAATGATGGGCTTCAACAACATCGAGCTCATCAGCGACCGCCCCCTCGACGTCAACCTGCGCGAGATCACTGAAGTCAAAAAGCGCTACCCGAACAACGCCGTCATCGCCTCGCTCATGGTCGAGTCGAAACGCGATGCCTGGCACCGCATCGTCCAGCAGGCTGAAGACGCCGGTGCCGACGGCCTCGAGCTCAACTTCGGCTGCCCGCACGGCATGAGCGAGCGCGGCATGGGCTCCGCCGTCGGCCAGGTCCCCGAATACACCGAGATGATCACCACCTGGGTGAAGGAAAAAGCCCGCACCCCGGTCATCGTGAAGCTCACACCCAACATCTCCGACATTCGCGTCATCGCGCGAGCAGCGAAACGCGGCGGCGCCGACGCCGTCTCCGCTATCAACACCATCAACTCCATCACCGGCATCGACCTCGACACCCTCACCCCGCGCCCCAATGTCGACGGCAAAAGTTCGCACGGCGGCTATTGCGGCCCGGCCGTCAAGCCCATCGCCCTGAACATGGTCCAGCAGGTTGCCGGCGACCCGGAAACCGCCGGCCTCCCCATCTCCGGCATCGGCGGTATCGCCACCTGGAAAGACGCCGCGGAGTTTATCCTCCTCGGCTGCGGAACCGTGCAGGTCTGCACCGCCGCCATGCATTACGGCTACCGCATCGTCGAAGACATGATCGACGGCCTCACCAACTGGATGGCCGAAAAGGGCTTTGCGACGATCGACGACTTCCGCGGCCGCGTCGTCCCGAAGGTCACCGAGTGGAAACATCTCAATCTCAGTTACAAAATCGTCGCCCACATCGACGAGGCGAAATGCATCGGCTGCGACCTCTGCTACATCGCCTGCTGGGACGGCGCGCACCAGTGCATCCATCTCGACCGCGTCACCGGCCCCATCGACGGCCACGATCCTAACCTGCACACCAAACCTGCCGCCGTTGAAGCCGCCACGCACGCCACCATCGCCGTTACACCGATCCCGAAGCTCGATCCCAATGCTCGACAGAACGGCCACAACGCCACGCCGCTCGCCCGCATCCCCCGCGTCGACGAAACCGAGTGCGTCGGCTGCAATCTCTGCTCGCTGGTCTGCCCCGTCGAGAACTGCATCACCATGGTCGAAGTGGCGACCGGCATGAAGCCAGAAACCTGGGCAGAACGCACGTCAGCGAAGGATTGCGCTGTCCCGGAGAGACGGGCGTGACAATTCTTCGCGTCGCAGCGTTGGCTTGCCTCCTGTTCGACACGGCAATCTATAGCCAAGTCGAAACCGTCTTGATTGAGAAGCCATTCGCCGTGCGCCATTTGGCAGGAGTCGTCAGGGATCGATCAAAGGCGGCGATTGCGAATGTCAATGTTGAGCTCTGTGATGTGCATTGGAGCGATTGCGCGCCTGCCGCAAAGACCAATAAAGAGGGCCAATTCGTTATTCCCTCTAAACACGGACAGAGCCGCTACTATCTTCGGTTCTTGTCGAATGGTTTCGATCCGCTCGAAATCGAGGTTCATCTGTGCTTGTTTGCGAAAAACAGGTTAGTCGCAGTAATGAATGTCGCCACTTAAGGGTTAGCGCTGACTCGCTTTGGCAGCTCGACTCGCTGACTCGCTGCTCTACCGAGGCTTTTATGGGACTGCTGATCCAACACGGCACCGTCGTCACCGCGGACTCCACCACCCCCGCCGACGTCCTCATCGAAGGCGAGACCATCCGCGACGTCGGCACCCACATCGATCCCGCGGGGCACACCACCGTCGACGCCTCCGGCCTCCTCATCCTCCCCGGAGGCATCGACGCCCACACCCACCTCGACATGCCCTTCGGCGGCACCACCTCGGCCGACGACTTCGAAACCGGCACGCGCGCCGCGGCCATCGGTGGCACCACCAGCATCGTCGACTTCGCCATCCAGTCTCGCGGCACCAAAATGCGCACCGCCCTCGACACGTGGTGGAAGAAGGCTGAAGGCAAAGCCTGCATCGACTACGGCCTGCACATGATCGTCACCGACCTCGGCAGCAACGAAGGCCGCCGCGGCCTCGAGGACATGGACGACATGGTCCGCGAAGGCGTGGCCAGCTTCAAGCTCTTCATGGCCTATCCCGGCGTGCTCATGGTCGACGACGCCACCATCTTTAAAGCTCTGCAGCAAACCGCGAAAAACGGCGCGCTCATCTGCATGCACGCCGAAAACGGCTCCGTCATCGATGTGATCGTGCAGCAGGCGCTCGCCGAAGGCAAAACCGCGCCCATCTACCACGCGCTCACCCGCCCCACCATTGCCGAAGCCGAAGCCGTGCAGCGCGCCATCGCCATGGCCGAAATGGCCGGCGCTCCGGTCTACATCGTCCATCTCTCCAGCGAAGACGCGCTCAATCAGGTGCGCGAGGCGCGCGACCGCGGCCTGCCCGCCTTTGCCGAAACCTGCCCGCAATACCTGCTGCTGTCGCTTGAAGAGACGATGAACCACAACTCCTTCGAAGACGCGAAGTGGGTCTTCACCCCGCCGCTGCGCGAGAAGAAAAATCAGCCGAAGCTCTGGGACGGCCTGAAGGACGACCACCTCCAGGTCGTCTCCACCGACCACTGCCCCTTCTGCTTCGAAGATCAGAAAATTCTCGGCGTCAACGACTTCACCAAAATTCCCAACGGTGGCCCCGGCATCGAAAACCGCATGCAGTTGATCCACCACCACGGCGTCAACGCCGGCAAAATCTCGCTGAACCGTTTCGTCGAAATCACCGCGACCGCACCAGCGCGCATCTTCGGCATGTATCCAAAGAAAGGAACCATCGCGCCCGGCAGCGACGCCGACCTCGTCCTCTGGGATCCCAACGCCGAGCACACCATCAGCGCGAAGACGCACAACATGCGCGTCGACTACTCCATGTTTGAGGGCTTCAAAGTCCGCGGCAACGCGCGCCAGGTTTATGCGCGCGGCGAGTGCATCGTCGAGAACGGCAAGTACCTCGGCAAAGCCGGCCGCGGCCAGTATCTGCGCCGCGCGGCTCGCGGAGGCGCCTGGCAATGATCCACCCCGAAGACAGCCTCTACAATCCCGACCTCGCGCCCACCACCCCCGCGCATCGCACCTGGACCACCTATAACTACATCTCGCTGTGGTTCTCCATGTCGATGGAAGTCTCCACCTATATGCTCGCCTCCGGCCTCATCGCCGGCGGTATGGACTGGAAGCAAGCTCTCGCCACCATCCTGCTCGGCAACCTCATCGTGCTCGTTCCGCTGCTGCTCAACGCGCATGCCGGCGCCAAGTACGGCATTCCGTTCCCGGTCTTCGTGCGCGCTCCCTTCGGCGTTCGCGGCGCCAACGTCCCCGCCATCCTGCGCGCCATCGTCGCCTGCGGATGGTTCGGCATTCAGTCCTGGATCGGCGGCCAGGCCATCCATGCCATGCTCGTCGTCATCTGGCCGTCGCTCGCCGGCTCCGAGTTCTCGGTCTGGGCGTGCTTCCTCGGCTTCTGGTTGCTCAATATGGTCGTCGTCTGGCGCGGCGTTGAAAGCATCCGCTTCCTCCAGGGATTCTCCGCGCCCTTCATGCTCGTCATGTCGCTGCTGCTGCTTTTCTTCGCGCTGCACAAGGCCGGCGGCTTCGGCCCCATGCTGTCTGAGCCCAGCCACTTCCACTCCACCGGCGCATTCCTGCGCTTCTTCTTCCCCTCGCTCACCGCCATGGTCGGCTACTGGGCCACGCTTGCGCTCAACATTCCCGACTTCACGCGCTACTCCAAAAATCAGCACTCCCAGCTGGTTGGCCAGGCAATCGGCCTTCCTGTCGCCATGACCCTCTACTGCTTTATCGGGATCGCCGTCACCTCTGCCTCCGCCGTCATCTTCGGCCACGCCATCTGGAACCCCATCGAGCTCATGGGCCGCTTCCATCAGCCCGTCGTCGCCTTCATCGCCATGATCGCCCTGCTCGTCGCCACCCTCAACGTCAACGTCGCCGCCAACGTCGTCTCTCCTTCGAACGACATCTCCAACCTCAACCCCCAGTGGATCTCCTTCCGCACCGGCGGCCTCATCACCGGCTTTCTCGGCCTCGCCATGATGCCGTGGAAGCTGCTCGCGACCTTCAACAACTACATCTTCGGCTGGCTGGTCGGCTACTCCGGCCTGCTCGGCCCCGTCGCCGGCATCATGGTCGCCGACTACTTCGTCATCCGCCACAAGCAGCTCGACATGGAATCGCTCTACTCGCGCAACGGCATCTACGAGTACCGCAGCGGCATCAATCCCCGCGCCATGTCCGCGCTCGCGCTCGGTGTCGCCTGCGCCCTCACCGGCCGCTTCGTCCCCGCGCTCCACTGGCTTTACGACTATGCCTGGTTTGTGGGATTCTTCGTCTCTGGCGGCCTCTACATCGCACTGATGCGCGGCGTTCCCGTCAATTCCCCAGTCCCGTCACTCGCAGGAGAAGAAGCATGAGCACCGTTATTTCTGAAGCAACCGCCGTCACCTCGTCGTACATCGCCGGAAGCTGGGCCGCCCCCGAAGGCAAAACCGAGCAGCCCATCGTGAATCCCGCCAACGGCGCGACGCTCTCCCTCCTTCCCTATGCTGGCGCCGCCGACGTCGATCGCGCGGCCAAAGCCGCCCACGCCGCCTGGCTCCAGTGGCGAGAAGTGCCCGTCGTCGATCGCGTACAGCCCCTCTACCGCTTCAAAGCGCTGATGGAAAAAAATGTGCGCGAGCTCGGCACAATTCTCACCCGCGAAAACGGCAAGACCCTTGAAGACGCCATGACGGAAGTCAAGCGCGGCATCCAGATGGTCGAAGTCGCCTGTGGCATGCCTTCGCACATGATGGGCGACTCCCTCAACGACGTCGCCAAAGGCATCGACTGCCACACCATCCGCCAGCCCATCGGCGTCTGCGCCGGCATCACGCCCTTCAATTTCCCCGCCATGGTGCCCCTCTGGATGTACCCCTTCGCCATCGCCGCCGGAAACACCTTCATCCTCAAACCCTCCGAGCGTGTTCCCATGACGCCCACCCGCGTCGTCGAGCTCCTCCTCGAAGCTGGCCTCCCGACGAACGTCATCCAGCTCGTCCACGGCGGCCGCGAAGTCGTCGAGGCGCTCCTCGCCCACCCGCTCATCAAAGCCATCTCCTTCGTCGGCTCCTCGCCCGTCGCAAAAATCGTCTATAAGGAAGCAGCTGCGCACGGCAAGCGCGTCCAGGCTCTCGGCGGCGCAAAGAACCATCTCGTCGTCATGCCCGACGCCGATCTTCCGCAAACCGTCGACGCCATCATGGGCTCAGCCTTCGGCGCCGCTGGCCAGCGCTGTCTCGCCGGCAGCGTCCTCGTTCCCGTTGGCGAAGTCGCCGAGCCGCTGCTCGACCTCCTCGTCAAGAAAGCCAAAGCCCTCCAGGTCGGAGATGGAATGGAATCCGGCGTTGCCGTCGGCCCCCTCGTCGGCGCAGACCAGAAAAAGCGCGTCGTCGGCTACATCGAGAAGGGAATCGCCGAAGGCGCCGAGCCCATCCTCGACGGCCGCTCCGTCGAGGCCAATCCCCAAGGCTCCTTCGTCGGCCCCACCGTCCTCGACCACGTCCAGCCCACCGCAACCGTCGCGCGAGAAGAAATCTTCGGCCCCGTCCTTTCCGTCATCCGCGCTAAAGATCTCGACGACGCCATCAACCTCGTCAACTCCTCCGACTACGGCAACACCACCACCCTCTACACCCGCAGCGGCAAGGCCGCCCGCGAATATCAGAGCCGCATCGAGGTCGGCATGGTCGGCGTCAACATGACCGTCGCCGCCCCCATGGCCTTTTTCCCCTTCGCCGGATGGAAAAATTCCTTCTTCGGCGACCTGCACGCGCACGGCAAAGACGCCGTCTCTTTCTACACCGAGCAAAAGGTGCTCATGACCCGCTGGTTTTGATCCAGGGAAAACCTGCCACCCCGAGACAACAGCGCCCACGCGCCAACCGCGCGCGCAGAACAACTATTCCCCGCGAAGTGGCCTCTACCTAACTAATCCCCGGCCCCGCGCATGAAGCGGCATCCGCACTGGCACACAAAAAAGATGAAGGCTCTCGCCGACCCCACCCAGCTCAAACCCATTCGCAAAAAAGATGGCCTCGTCCAGGTCATCATCGAAACGCCCGCAGGCAGCCGCAACAAATTCGCATTCGATCCCGATCAGTCCATCTTCACCCTCAAAGCCGTCCTTCCCGCCGGAATGACCTTCCCCTACGACTTTGGCTTTCTTCCCCAGACCCTTGCGGCTGACGGCGATCCCATCGATGTCCTTCTTCTCATGGACCAGCCGGCCTTCCCCGGCATTTCCGTCAGTGCTCGCCTCATCGGCGTCATCGAAGGCGAGCAAATCGATGGAAAGAAAAAGACCCGCAACGACCGCCTCGTCGCCGTGGCCGATGCCAATCACGCCTACGCCAAAGTCCGCAAGCTTACCGACCTGCCCGGCAAGTGGATCAAAGAACTCGAAGATTTCTTTGTGAACTACCACCGGCTTGAGGGCAAAACTTACCGGCTACTGGGCCGCAAAAGCGCCTCTGTCGCGCTTGAACTGCTCAAGGAATCCCGGAAAAAGGCCCGCGGAAAGAAGTAACCCGCGTCCTAATCCAGCTACATCGACCGGGCCTGCGCCAGGCCCACCATCTTGTCGATCATCTCCGTGTACGAGTACCCGGCCTTTTTCGCCGCCATCGTGAATTCGGCAACGCTCGATAACCACGGATTCGGGTTTGCCTCGATGACGTACACGACGCCCTTCTTGTTCAGCCGCATGTCGATGCGCCCGTAGTCGCGCAATCCCAGCGCGCGATAGGCGGCGAGCCCGGTATCCTGCAGTTTCTTCGTCGTCTCCTCGTCCATGTCTTCCACCGGCGCGGACTTCGTCACTTTGTACGCCTCAGTCTCGTGATCGAACTTCACCTCCTGGCAGGCGATCCGCGGCGTTCCCTTCGGCAGCTTCGAAAGGTCCAGCTCAACCAGCGGCAGCACCTCAGGATTATCGTTGCCGAGAATCGAAGCATAGATTTCGCGGCCCTCGATGTACTCCTCAATCAGTGCCGGGCTGTCGAATTCCTCGTGGATGTAGTGAATGCGCTCCATCAGCTCCTTCACCGTCTCCACCACCGACCCCGAGTCGATGCCGATCGATCCATCTTCAGAAACCGGCTTCACGATCAGCGGAAATTCAATGTCGTGCGAGTGATCGGTGCGGCCCTTATACGAAACCGCAAAGTCCGGCGTCTTAATCCCGTGAAAATCGAATATTTTCTTCGCGATCGACTTATCCTGGGCAAGATAGAGTGCCTGCGGGCCGCTGCCCGTATACGCAAAATGCAGCAGTTCCAGAAACGACGCGATGTTCTTGTCCATCGTGTCGTCGCCCGCGTAGGACTCGGTCAGATTGAAAACCAGATCCGCGCCGCATCTCGCCATGGCCAGCAGCGATTGGTTTTTCCCGTCGAGGATGTGATACGAGGGCTCGTGCCCCAGCTCTTTCAGCGCCTCAAAGATCTCTTCCCGGTCGTGCAGCGGATCCTTCTTCCTCTTCCGCCGTTTGCCATTCTTGCCGCGCGGCGCCTGCACCGGTTCCGGCTCAGGTTCCGGCGGTCCGTCCTCCCAAACGTCGTGCAGGATCGTGATTTTCAGATTCGCCATGATGCCTCTCAGGCCCTCTTTGCTCCCACCTGCATTCCCCTCACCCCGAAATGCAGAACGCTGATCAGGGCTGCACGAACTTGCCCCGTGTGATGTAGTTCATCGCCAGAGCGGTCGCGTACACGGCGACTTCGGTTAAGTACTCCCGTTCACATTTTATGTCCGCATGCAGGTCCAGGTCGCCCGCTTTCGCTTCAATCGCTTCCACTAACTTCTTCACCAGCGGCCTCTGTACACCCGTCCAGTAATTCACTTTGTCCACCAGAACCTTGCGATTCTCGCGAAGAACATCCACCGCCGGCCGCACATTGATCCTGCGCCGCTTCGATACGTTGAAGATGTCGCGCAGATCCGTGTCGAAAGGAATCTCGCCCGGGATCAGCTGCTGATCGAGCGCGCGCTCGTAAAACTCGCCCACCGTCACGCTCATTTCATCCACGGTGATGTCGGTGTCGCCATGCGCCACCAGCGGATCGGCATCGCCCAGCCTGCGCCCCAGCCGATCCACGTAGAGCAGCTTCTTCATCGCTCCCCAGCCCTTGTAGCGCTTTCGCCAGTTCGAGCGAGGCGTCATCCATACCGCAAACGTCTCGGCAAAATCTTCATCGGGATGCTTCTGCGCGTACCACCCCTCCATGTGCCGCACAAACTGCCGCGAAAAAGGAACCGGCTTGTAGCCGTCGCGGTAAGGCCGCCGGAACGGCCCAAAAAGGTCGCGCCATTTTTCCGTCTTATACAGCTGGTAGGCGTAGTTGAATGCGTGCCCCGCCTCGTGCCGCATGTACATCATGATCTGCCGCGCGTCTTCAATGTCGTTCATCTCCGACTCCAGACGCTGCAGCTTCGGATCAGCCAGGTAAAACGGAATTCCGATCACCGGCTCCATGTTCGGGCAGCCCCACTCATCGGTCAGATAGCACCTCGGGCGAAACCGGTTCAGCCCCTTCGCCGCAAGCTCCTTGTAAAGTTGGTGAACGAAGCGCTCCAGCGGCGAGCCTTCCACCTTCAGGCCCAGCTGCTGAATCGGCTTGGAGAGAATCTCGCGAACCTCCGCCGGTGCTTTGTCGAGATTGGCCACCCGTGCCCGAGCGTAGCACACGCCACACACGGTTCGAGTGTCGCGGTCCTACTTGTAGTTAACGCCATCCCACGCTGGTCAGAGGCCACGAACCCGCCGCAGAAGCAACGCCGTCGTGCTCGCTGCCGTCCGCTACCTCAGGGTCCACGGGGCAAAATCCGTGTCGGTCATCCTGACGCTGAGCGTCGCGAGGCGGAAGGATCTGCGGTTGTTCTTCTCTGCGTTGGCCTCCGTTGGCGTAGGACCATGAACCGGCGAGGCGAAACTCTTGATTTGCCAGTTACTCAGTCCACGACTCATCAATTCTCGCCCAGAAGCAGCGAACAGTCGGTGAATTAGAGTTGATACATGAACCTGGACAGTGGCGTCAGCTTCCATGAATCCAGCCTTGTCGGCTCATCTTCAGGGGAAGGAACAATCATTTTACAAATCGAAGGTGCTCGCCGAGACGGGATCGAGTGTGATCTCTGCCTTCATCTTAACGGGGTCAAAACGGTTGCTCAGGACGGGATCGAGACGGAGAACTTTGAAGGAGGAGGCGATGGGGAGATATTGACGCTGGACCTCCAAAAAAATGCTCTGTACATGATTGTGGAGTGGACTGACTGGGATACCCGCAAGTCGCAAACCTGTTCTTACAAGATCGGCTATGAGTCGTTTGAAATCGACTGCTCTGATTCTGGTCAAGTTAAGTAGAACGGCAACCGTGGCCCGGAGTTGAGCAGTCGACCATCCCAAGTGCCACGCAGCGGTGTGCTCATGTTCTGAAGAATGCCTCGTCACACCGCCCGCCCAGCCGCAGCCCCTGAAGCCCACGCCCACTGGAAGTTGAATCCACCCAGCCAACCCGTCACGTCCACGATCTCGCCAATAAAGTAGAGCCCCGGCACCTCGCGGCACTCCATCGTCTGCGCTCGGAGCGCATCGGTATCCACGCCGCCCGCCGTCACCTCGGCTTTCTCATAGCCTTCGGTGCCAACCGGATGAAACTCCCACGCATGCAGCCGCCGCTCGAGTTCGACGATCGAGTGATTCGTCCAGCTGGTGGGTACGGCCAGTTGCAGCAGCCGATCAGCAAGCCGCGCTGAAAGCAGACCGCGCAGAGCCGCTCTCGCCGCCGGCGCACCGCGTCCCGCGGAGGAAGCCAGCATTCCCGCGAAAATCTTCTGCCCCGGAGCCCAGTCGACGATCACCGCCTCAGAGCCGTTCCAGAACGCCCGCGGCCCATCAATATAAGATGAAATCTGCAGAATCACCGGCCCGCTCAGCCCCCGATGCGTGAAGAGCAGCTTCTCCCGAAAGCTTTTTTTCCCGAAGTCCACTCGCACGTCCGCCGAAACGCCGGTCAACTCGGCAAAGGCCGCCAGCTCCGCGCCGCCCAGAACCAAAGGCACCAGCCCGGGCCTGCAATCCCGCACCGCAACGCCAAACTGCCGCGCCACCTCATACCCAAACGCCGTCGCCCCCATTTTCGGAATCGAGAGGCCGCCCGTAGCAATCACCAACGCCCTGGCCTCCAGCGCGTCCGAATCCGTCTCCACCAAAAATCCCGCGCCGACGCGGACAATCTCCCGCACCTTCACGCCCGTCCGCACTTCCGCGCCCGCCTTCGCGCACTCGCTCAGCAGCATCGCCACAATCTTCTTCGCCGAGTCGTCGCAGAAAAGCTGCCCCAGCGTCTTCTCATGCCAGGCGATCCCGTTGTTTTCCACCAGCGCCAGGAAATCCGCAGGCGTGTACCGCGCCAGCGCCGACTTAGCGAAGTGTGGATTAGCCGAGATGAAGTTCTCCGGCTTGCAATGAATATTGGTGAAGTTGCAGCGCCCGCCACCCGAGATGAGAATCTTCTTCCCCACCCGATCCGCATGCTCCAGCACCACCACGCGACGCGCGCGCCGGCCAGCCTCGATGGCGCACATCAGCCCAGCCGCACCACCACCCACAATGATGACGTCAATTTCCCCGGAAGCCATCTCCAGGCTTCAGGGTACAGGCCAAACTCATTGCCTGCCGCCTGTTGCCTGCGCCCGTTTTCGGTCACCGGCCCGGCAAACCAATCCGGCTCCGCGCCTCCAGCATCCTGCTGCCTGCTCCCTGCTCCCGCTTCCTGCTTCCTGCTCCCTGCTTCCTGCTCCAGCTTCATACAACTCCCCCAATCCGCCAGCACATCGAACTTTCCGGAAGTTGAGATCGTCAGGCTCCGGGCAGTTCCACACGCAAGACAGTTCTCCTTCGGCCTCCCCGGCGTTCGTGCAAGAGTTCCAATCGTTATCGACCAGACTCACCCGCGCCCCGATCACATGCTCGCGGCGGCTCGCCTCTGGTTTTAGCGATGTTAGAAGCTGAGCTAGATAAGTTCCGGGCGCTTGGATCACTCCATCCGACCCGGCAGCGAATTCTCTGTCCCTGCGCGGGAGGTGTCCATGCGGTTCCCTGGTTTCCTTCAGTCCTCTTTCCTGCTGTGTACGGCGTCCCTTATTTTGAGCGGTTGCGGCGCCACCAGCACTAACTCCAGTTCCGGCAGTTCCGGCAACCCAACCAACCCCAGCAATCCCTCGGGCAGCTCCAGCTCCACGGTCGCCTATGTGTATGTGGCGAACGCAACCGCCTCCGGCGGACCTTACCAGATCGTCGCCTACGCCGCGAACTCCAACGGCCAACTCACCGCCGTGCCCGGCTCGCCCTTCGCCCAGAATGTCGATTCGTTGGCCGCGAGCGCCAATTATCTCCTCGCCGCCACCACCACCGGATCGGACATCAACACCTACACCATCGGATCGAACGGCGCTATCACCCTCGGTCCTCAGTTCAACTACGGCACCGATCTTGGCTATCAGTCCAGTAACAACTCCGTCTGCAGCTATCTGGGAAATCTCCTCTTCGATCCCGCCGGCAAGTCCCTCTATGGAGAAGTTGGCAACATCCAGTGCTCCGATAACAACGCCATCGCTTCCTTCGGCCTCGATTCCTCGAACGGCAACCTGACTTACCTCGGCAACACGAACATCGGCTACGAAGCCTCCGGCTACATCGCTCTCCTCGGCAACGACGACTACGCTTATTCAGCCCTCTTCAACGGCTGCATGTATGGAGGCCTTACCTCCTTCTCCCGCGCCAGTAGCGGCCTTCTCAGCGTCGCCTCCATCACCACCACGCCTCCGCACGGGCCGCCCCCGCCGCCCGGAGCAACCAGTAACAGTGTCCAGGAGCCGGGCTACGATGCCGGATTCACCGCAGCCGATACCACCAATCACGTAGCGATCGCCGAGTATCCGTGCTTTGCGCAGTCCGGTACTACGCCGCAGATTCAGCTCGCCGCCTGGACTGCCGACGCCAACGGCAACCTCACCACTTCCGACACCTATGCCACCATGCCGTCAACCGCCATTACCACTGTGGAAGATATGAAAACGTCGCCCTCCGGCTCCATTCTCGCCGTTGGCGGCGTCGGCGGGCTCCAGCTCTTTCACTTCAACGGATCCAGCTCCATCACCAGCTTTGGCAACGTGCTCACCACCGACAACATCACCCAGGTCTTCTGGGACAACAGCAACCATCTGTATGCGATCACCGGCAGCGCCGCCGGTTCGAGCTCGGCAACCCCAGGCAAGCTGCACGTCTTCACCGTGACCGACTCGTCCGCCAGTGAGGCGTCCGGCTCGCCCTACACCATCACCCAACCAATAGCCATCGCCGTCGCCACCCAGTCGCACTGACCAAAGCGCGACGCCTCACCCACACCGTGGCGTCGCACTACTCTGCTGCCTATTGCCTTATGCCTGTAGCAGCACCCGCCTGTGGACGGCTGACCACAGTCGCCACATACTGCGCCCTGATCGCCAGCCCCGCCAGCACCGTATTAAAGTGCAGCTGCACGCGCACGACGCTCGGCAGCACCGCCATCGGCAGCCCGATCGCGAAGTAATAAAAGAAGATCTGCAGTGAAGTGGGAAGAATCCGGAGCGTGAAGACCCCGTACCCGGCGACGAACCCGCCAGACAAATTGTGCCGCTCGCCGCCATCTCCCGTATTCTGGTGCGCGCCGCCCCCACCGCCTCCCCATCCATCGATCCCACCTTGGTTGCACCGATTGGGGATGGTGGTAACCCCACCTTCCCGGAGTACAATGGTTGGATATTCGCTGCCGGCTCTTCCAGCATCGAAAACGGTGTTTTTCATCCTTTTCCGGCAAGCGTTTTGACTCCCGCAGAGCCTTTGCGGCGTCTAATGGGTGGCAGTTCCGGCAAGATTTTTCCCCCGGGTCAGCTCCGATCGGTTCTCCGGCCGGACGCGTAGAGAATAGAGAGGGTTTCCCCAAGGTGAACTCGACCGTCAAGCAAATTCTGTTCTGGGTTCTCATCATTGCCTGCCTCCTCGTGCTCTGGAACCTCTTCCAGAGGAACGGCGCCATGGGCTCCCACGACCAGGACATCAACTGGACCCAGTTTCTCGGCGATGTCGAGCACAACCAGGTGGCCGATGTCACCATCACCGGCCCCAACGCCCGCGGCCACTTCCGCGACAACAAGGGCACCTTCCACGTCAAGATTCCCCAGCAGTATCCTCACCTCTACGACATCCTCGAACAGAACCAGGTTCAGGTCACCGTCAACGACCCCGACGGCAACAGCTGGTGGGCCTGGCTCCTGCAGTTCTCCCCGCTCATCCTCATCGCCCTGCTGTGGTTCTTCATGATCCGCCAGATGCAGTCCGGCGGCAACAAAGCCCTCAGCTTCGGCAAGTCCCGCGCCCGCCTGCTCTCCATGCAGCAGAAGAAAGTCACCTTTAAGGATGTGGCCGGCGTCGACGAAGCCAAGGAAGAACTAAAAGAGATCATCGAGTTCCTGCGCGAAGCCCAGAAGTTCCAGAAGCTCGGCGGCCGCATTCCCAAAGGCGTCCTGCTCGTCGGACCTCCCGGAACCGGCAAAACCCTCCTCGCCCGCGCTGTCGCCGGCGAAGCCAACGTCCCCTTCTTCTCCATCTCCGGCTCCGACTTCGTCGAGATGTTCGTCGGCGTCGGCGCCAGCCGCGTCCGCGACCTCTTCGAGCAGGGCAAAAAGAACGCCCCCTGCATCATCTTCATCGACGAAATCGACGCAGTCGGCCGCCATCGCGGCGCCGGCCTCGGCGGTGGTCACGACGAGCGCGAGCAGACCCTCAACCAGCTGCTCGTTGAAATGGACGGCTTCGAATCCAACGACGGCGTCATCCTCGTCGCCGCCACCAACCGTCCCGACGTTCTCGATCCCGCGCTGCTCCGCCCTGGCCGCTTCGACCGCCGCGTAGTCGTCGGCCGTCCCGATGTCCGCGGCCGCGAAGAAGTCCTCCGCGTCCACGCCCGCAAAGTTCCCATCGCCGACGACGTCGACCTCCGCGTCCTCGCCCGCGGCACACCCGGCTTCTCCGGCGCCGACCTCGCCAACATGGTCAACGAAGCCGCGCTCAACGCCGCCCGCTTCAACCGCAAACAGGTTTTCATGCTCGACTTCGAGCAGGCCAAGGACAAGGTCCTCATGGGCGCCGAGCGCAAATCCATGCTCCTCACCGACGAGGAAAAGCGCGTCACCGCCTATCACGAAGCCGGCCACGCTCTGGTCGCTGCCCTGCGCGACCACGCTGACCCGCTCCACAAGGTCACCATCATCCCGCGCGGCATGGCTCTCGGCGTGACCATGCAGCTGCCTGAAGACGACAAGCACACCGTCACCAAGGACTACCTCGAGACCCAGCTCGCCATCCTCATGGGTGGCCGCATCGCCGAGGAAATCTTCCTTCACCAGATGACCACCGGCGCCGGCAACGACATCGAGCGCGCCACCGACCTCGCCCGCAAGATGGTCTGCGAGTACGGCATGAGCCGCCTCGGCCCCCTCACCTTCGGCAAGAAGGAGGAGCAGATCTTCCTCGGCCGCGAGATCGCCCAGCACCGCGACTTCTCAGAAGAAACCGCCCGCCAGATCGACGGCGAAGTTCGCAGCCTGGTCGACGACGCCTACAAGGCTTCGTGGGAGATCCTCAACAACAACCAGCCCGTGATGCACGCCCTGGCGGCAGCCCTGCTCGAGCGCGAGACGCTGGATGCGAACGATATCCGCGCCATCATCGACGGCAAAGAACTGCCCCCAATGCGTCCCTCCGGCGGACCCGGCAGCCCAACAACGGATGTCCAGCAAGTCCTAACCCCAGCCCCAGGCCGAACCGGCGGATTACCAGAAGGCAGCCCCAGCCCCGCGTAGTTTTCATTCGAATTTCACCTAAAGAGGCAGCCTGCGGGCTGCCTCTTCGCTTGTCCGCCCCCACCCCCTCAACTTTTTGCGAGTGTATGACTCCAAGCTTGTTGCCAGCTTTCGACTTGAGCCCAGTTGAGTCAAGTGATTGAAAAAAGATCAATTAAGAAGAGGCTCTTCTTCGGGTGCTTTTCAGCCGTTGTGGCCTTCAACCGGGGCCGATAAACGGGCACCCCAAAGAGGAAAGCCTCGCGCACGCGAGGCTTTCCTCTTTTTCTATCCTAAGTTCAGAATACCAAATCCAACAGGAAATCGCGCCAACTTTCAGAAGGTCGTTCGGCGCATAAGTCACGCGGAATCAGGGGCCATTACTTTGGTGAAGAGGTGCGGGTCTTGACAGAAAGTAGCTGGGGATCGTCTCTCACGTCGCTTGGCGGCACGGAGCGTCTTCGAGAAGCTGGTGAGCTTCTTCAAATGCCTTAAGGGCTTCCTTGGTATGAATGTGTGGTTTCAGTTCAACCAATTTGTCCGCTAGCTCGTTGTCCTGCATACCGGGGTAGCGCGAAATCAAGAAG
Source organism: uncultured Acidobacteriaceae bacterium (assembly GCA_963788905.1). GTDB lineage: Bacteria > Acidobacteriota > Terriglobia > Terriglobales > Acidobacteriaceae > Palsa-343. The sequence goes on along the minus strand of CAWBIO010000002.1, from coordinate 540,566 downwards.
ATGGCGGTGGATACCCTTTCCAGTTCTCCCACGCCCTTATCACCAATAGAATCCGCGACAAACCGAATTTCGGCACGATGTTTCTCCAACGTCTTTGGAAAGCGTCTCAAGAGTTCCTGGGCTTCTGCGGCAGGCAAAAGGCTTGGGCCGTATCCTGGATACCGAGCGACCAGCTCAAGAAATCCGTCAGAGGTCATTTCGTTCAGAGCATCGCGCAACCCGAATGAGAACGGGCCGTGTCGGTAGAGAACGAACTCGAAATCAGTGTCGATTTCGAAAAGCGACTGGAGAAAATACATCGCCTTCTGCAGGTGGGTTTCTCCGCACCAGCTACCGCGAGCAAATAATTGCTTGGATAGATCAAGCAGGATGGCTGTCTTCTGTCCCTTATTCACTTTCGTCCTCCTTGGCCCCCGCGTTCTCTAGGAGGGATACCCTTTCTTGCTTTAGCCATTGTGCAGCATTTTCGTACAACGATCTCTCGATGAATACATAGTCGATTGTAGAGGGTTTCAACGTGGATAACACCGCCGAGACCGCGACTGCGGGATCGATTCGACCGTCGCGACTTCTGACTGGAAACTCCAGTCCCGCGCTTTTGGGTTTTGGCTTGCTATATCGCACCGCTTCTGAGCCAAATTTATCGATCGCCGCGTCCCGGATGGCAGCACCCGGCTCGGTATTGAGCCGAAGGTCAAGCGGATTCCACTCATAAAGAACCTTGTAGTGGTCGTGACAGACAATGCGATGCGCTGCTTCATGACCGGGTTTGGCCTGATCGAAGGCGGCAACTCGGAGCGCGGCGTTCACTTCACTGTCAGTAACTCGAAGATGACCTTCGACGTCAGTTGAGAATGTGCCGCCGAACAAATTGCCTCCAGCGAGCCACGCGGAGAGGAAATCCTGGAGATGCCGATCATAGACAAGACGAATCGGGTGGTAATAGACCTGCGAGAACATGAAGTATCTGGCCAGTGCCATCGATTCTGCGGAATAAATTCCGCCTAGATTGATCCCAAGGGAAGGTTCTGTGTCGTTCTCGAACGAGGGCATGATTCTCAGTTCGTCGATCAACCGATAGTGGTCGAACTTTCCGTAGGCAACACCAGTGTGATGTGAATCACGGAGCAGGTAATCGATGCGGTCAACCCCAAATGCGTCGCCAACAATGATCTCGGACAGAATCCTTTCCCATTTGGTGAACTGCAAGTCTGGAACATCTTTGGCACCTAGCGCCAACTGACGATGTGCTCCGGTTCGGGGGGAGGAATCATGCTCCGCCAGATCTGGCGCATTTCCTCACTCTCAATTAGGGTGCGGCTCAGCCTTTCGTGACTCCATCCGGGTGGCAAGAGCTCATGTTCCGCCCCATGGGAGAAGGGCAAATGCCCAGTGTCGTGGCACAGGGCGGCCATGCGGAGAACTCGTCGCCAATAGCTCAACCTGTCCTGGTGCGCGATATCAGGGACCAATTCACGCACTTCATCTGTGACATTACTGGGTCTACAGACAACGTCAAAAACGCGTCCCGCGAGTTCCATCACTCCTAACGAATGCTCGAACCTCTTATGTGTCGCACCCGGATATATCAGGTAGGTTAGCGCTAGCTGCGTGATATGGCGCAGCCGTTGGAACGGCCTCGAATCCAAGACTTTACGTTCGTCGGAGTCAAGATGAACGAATATGTGGATCGGGTCCCTGATTTCGTGGAAGAGCTTAGTCATAAGTAAAAATCTTGACTAAGACAATAATCGACGGCTCAAATCGCGAGGTCAAGTGTCAATCGACAATCACCTGGTTACTTTCGGAGAAGCACTAAAAGCCCGGCTCAGAACGATTCCAAAATGTCGCCAACCGCAGCCACGGCAAACGCGCGCGCCAGCCGTCGCGTTGCCGGCGAGTCTTCCTGGATGAAGCTGGCCAGGTCCTGCACCTGTTCGTACTGTTCTCTAAAGGTATAGGCCGCGTTTTGCCAAATCACCTTCTGCTGCTTGTCGACGAGTTCGAGCTTCGCGCTCACCGTGATCAGGTAGCTCGAAGTTTGGCCGGTCGTGTTGTCGTAGGTCAGCGGCGTGATGGTAAAGGCGGTAATCGTTCCGTGCAGCGTCGCGTCCGCGTCCGCATCGTCGCCGGAAATCACGCGATACGCAGTGCGGCTGGTGAATTCCTGAATCACCGCCTGCGTGAACACCGCCTGCGTGTGATACGACTGCGTGTTGTTTTTGAATGCCGGAACCGCCAGCGTCCGCACATTGCCCGGCAAATGCACCGCGGAGTTGACGGTGTGATAGCCGCACCCAGCCAGAAGCAGGAAGCCTGAAGCGAGAAGCAGGAAGCCTGGGGCGAACACAAGCGCAAGGGCCGAACGAGTCACAGGCAAAACGCGGCGCAGCATTCTGTGCAACATTCTCGCAGATCGCCGCGCCTTTGCTATCAGCCTCCGGCTTCCAGCTTCCGGCTTCCAGCTGTTTCTCCTCACGCCTGCGCGACTGGAATATGGCTCGCAAAGGAGCCTGAGCGCATCATGTCGGCAATGGCGGAAGGCTCGAGCGGCTTGGCGAAATAGTAGCCCTGGCCGCAAGGGCAACCCATGGTTTTTAATTCTTCCAGCTGCTCGGCGTCTTCAATGCCTTCTGCAACCACGTTCATGCCAAACGAACGCGCCAGGTCGAGGATCGAAGCGACAATCAGCCGCGAGTCGCGATCGTGCACAATGCCCTGAACAAACGAGCGGTCGATCTTGAGCGTGTCGAAAGGGAAGCGCTGCAGATAGTCAAGCGAGCTGTAGCCGGTGCCGAAGTCGTCCATGTGCAGGCCGACGCCAAGCTTTTCCAGCGCGTGCATCGTCTGCTGCGCGGCAGGCGCGTCCAGGATGAGGCTGCTTTCCGTCACTTCGAGGCGCAGGCTCGCCGGTTCAAGACCGGTTTCCTCAAGCACGCGGCGCACCTGATCGACAAGGCCGGGCTGTTCGAGCTGGCGCGCGGAAAGGTTGACGCTGACGCGGGCTTTCTGGAGCGACTCGCAGCCCAGCTTTTGCCACGCGACCAGCTGACGGCAGGCTTCCGCAAGACCCCATTCGCCCAGCGGAATAATGAGCCCGGTTTGCTCGGCCAGCGGGATGAACTCCGCGGGCGGCAGCAAACCGCGGCGCGCATGACGCCAGCGGACCAGCGCTTCGAAGCCGATGATGCGGTTGGTGCGCAGATCGACCTCGGGCTGATAGAAGAGCACCAGCTCGCCGCGGTGGATGGCGTGATCGAGCTCGGCTTCAAGTTCCAGCCGCTCGAGCGCCCGCTCGCGCATGCCGGCTGAATAACAGGCGACGCCTGGCGGTTCCTGGCGGCTCGCGTGGGTCAGCGCGCTTTCCGCATCGGCCATGATCTCTTCAGGGTGCGAATACAAAATGCCGGCTTTCGCCACGCCGATCGCCGGCAGCGGCGCAATGGTGTGGCCGCGCCAGACCAGCGGCTCGCGCAGCAGCTTCAGGATGCCCGCGGCAGCGTGCGTGGCCTCGGCTTCGGTATTCGCGCCTTCGAGCAGGACGATGAATTCGTCGCCAATGGCACGCGCGGCGAGTGACGACTCGGGCAGCAACGACTGCAGACGCGCTGCGGTTTCGATCAGCAGGCGTTCACCGCCGGCCGAGCCGAGGGTTTCGCGCAGCTGCTGGAAACGATGCATCGCGACCGAGAGCAGCGCGAAGTTCCAGTCGCCGTGCTGGAAGCCGCGCTCGATGCGCCGCTCGAGCGTGTCGACGAAGAAGGCGCGGTTGGGCAGGCCTGTGAGCGCGTCGGCCATGCGGCGCTCGGTGTTGTCGCGCAGCGAGCCGGCGATACGAGTGACGCGGCCGGAAGCATCGCGGGCAGCCACACCGCGCGCCTGCACCCAGCGCCACAAGCCATCCTGGCTGCGGACGCGATGTTCGCAGACAATGGGTACGGAGCGGCCATTGCGCAGGGCGTCGAGATCGGCGTGGAACCGCGGCTGGTCGTGGGGATGGGTGTGCGCGATCCAGTCGTCGAGAGTGGCGCCGTTTTCCGAGAGGCCGGTGATGGACTGAAAGCGCTCCGTGCCGCAAAGGCGTCCGGCAACCGGATCCCAGTCCCAGAAGCCGTCTTCAGAGGTTTCCAGCGCCAGCGCGAATCGAAACCAGTCGTCGTTGTGGTGTTGCTCCTCAAGCATGGATAAGTCCAGAAGTACGAAGGTAGACGCAGAACGCCTGTATGGGTTCGTTATCGGCGCGTCGAGAGTTGGCAACAGGGCCGCGCGAGGGAAGAACGGCAGAGGTTCCAATTTGGCGAGGCGGGAGCGTGCGACTGGGCTGCGAGCGCGGGACTGCCTCAGGGCGCGCCGAGATAGCGCAGAAAAGCGCGGGTCAGCTCGCGCTTCAGCGTCGGGTCATCCTGGGGCAGAAGATCTTTCCAGGCTTTGACGTCAGTGGTGTGCAGCAGCAGCTCATGCAGCGTGCTGATGACCATCATGAGCCCGAGCGAGACGGCGACGCGCGGCTGGGGTGGTCAAGGTTCTTTGCGGTGGCGAGGAACAGGTCGACCAGGCGCTCAAAGGTGCGCAACTCAAGGCGCGAAGCCTTGCGGCGGAATTCCTGGTTGCTGCTGGCGCGCGCGAACTGCTGCATGGCGCGCATCAGACCGGCGTTGGCGCGGTAGCTGACGAGCAAACTGTGGATGATCTGCTCGGCGAATACGGCCAGTGGAATCTGGGCGGTCATTTCGGCGTTCATGCCGGTGCGCATGCGTTCGTCCTGGCGCTCGAGGATGCCGAGGATCATGGTCTCGAGCAGCACTTCCTTGTCGGGGAAGCGGCGGTAGATGGAGCCGGGCGTGAGGCCGGCGTGGGCGGCGATGCGCGGAATGGTGGTGCCCTGGACGCCGTGCTGGCCGAGGACCTCGGCTGCGGCTTTCAGGAGCTTGCGCTCCGATTCGCGGCTGCGCGCCTGGCGTGGCTCGAAGGCCGGAGACGTGTCTTTGGCGCCGGACCTGGGTTTTGGGGACGGCTTGCGGCCTTTTGCTTGAAGCATTGCAACCGTTATACCGGGTTGCACGCGGGAGGAAATGCGATTTTCGGGGCTTGACAGAAAGCATATGTAAATGTAAATTCACGTTTACAAAAGCCTGCCGGCCCTGGAAAACATCCCGGGCGGGCGAAAGGACCGTCTCCTATGGCCGCTGTTCCCATCCCGATACCGGCCCCGAAAACTCATCCGCTGCGCAACGCAAAGTTCCGCCTGCTGTGGATCGGCAATACCGTCTCCGTCACCGGCGATCAGTTCTATCTGGTTGCGCTGCCGTGGCTGGTGCTGGGGCTCACCGGATCGAGCATCGCGCTGGGCACCATCACGATGACGGCGGCGATTCCGCGCGCGGCGCTGATGCTGCTGGGCGGAGCGGTGACCGACCGCATATCGCCGCGCAAAGTCATGATGCTGACCGCAGCGGCGCGCACCCTGCTGGTGGCTGCTGTAGCGGTGTTGCTGTGGATGCACGGCCTGCATCTATGGCAGCTCTACGGGCTCGCGCTCGGCTTTGGCGTGGCCGATGCGTTCGCGAGTCCCGCGGCGCAGACGTTTTTGCCGTCGCTGGTTGAACCGGAGCAGTTGCCGGCGGCGCAGTCGGTGTCGCAGTCGACTACTCAGATCACGACGCTGGTGGCGCCCGGGCCGGTTGGGCTCTTCATCAAGGCATTCGGGACGGCGTGGGCGTTCTTCCTCGATGCGGTCAGCTTCCTGTTCATTATTGGCGCGCTCTGGAAGCTGCCTGACCCGCCGCGCGCGGGCGCAACCACGACCGCACGGCGCAATATGCTGCAATCGATCGCCGACGGCCTGCGCTATGTGAAGGCCGATGTGGCGCTGCGCTCGCTGATGCTGGTGGTGGCGGTGCTGAACTTCGCGATTGCCGGACCGACCATCGTGGGCCTGGCGTGGATTGCGAAGCAGAGGTTCGGGTCGCCCTCGGCCTTCGGCCTGCTCATGTCGTGCCTCGCGGCGGGCAGCCTGGCGGGCATGCTGTTGGCTGGCCTCGTGAAGCACCGTCGGCGCGGGCGGCTTCTGCTGGCCGTGGCAACCACCATCGGGATCTGCCTTGCTCCGCTGGGCATCCTGCAGCGCTTCTGGCCGCTGGCCGGCGTGCTGTTTGTCATGAGCCTGGCCGCGGCGTTTCTCAACGTCCAGCTGATCGCCTGGTTCCAGCAGCGCGTGGAGCGCGCCCTGCTTGGGCGCGTGATGAGCGTGCTGATGTTCTCATCGATGGGACTGTTGCCCATCTCGCTGGCCGTCGCGGGTATCGCCATCAAAGCGAGTCTCGCGGGAATGTTCCTGGTTGCGGGCGCGATGGTTCTCATGGTGACAGGACTCGCGGCGCTGCATCGCCCGGTGCGCGAGATCGATTAGGCAGCCCGGCTGGGCCACAGCAGTCGCAGCTTTTTGTCGCTCATCCGAATAACGGCATAGCTGGCGCCGAGCACTTCGCCGTCAGCCTCCACCAGCAGCGGCTTGCGGTAGTGGTTGCCGTTGAGTGGGCGGCAAATCATGCGCGTGACGGTTACATATTGCGGGAACGGCAGTCCTCCCCATCCGCCCTGGGCCTGGCTTTTGCCGGTGGCGAGCGCATGGAAGCTGGCGTGGCCGAGACCGAGCCGTCCGGTTGGCGGAACCCACGCCACGCGCAGCCAGCCGGCAAAGGGATCGCCGCCAGGACGCCAGCGGTTGATCTCAGAAACATGCGTGGCGATGGCCTCGCAGGCCACAACGCTTTGCGTTGACCCGTCGCTGAGCGTCATCTCGAGCTGGAAGGTCTGCACCGGATGCTCGACGAGCAGACGAAAACCGCCAACAAAGTAGGCGAGGCGCCCGCCGTGGCGCTTGCCCTGGCCTGTGGGCGCAAGGTTCATAAGCGCGGCGTGTACACCCATTCCCGCGGCGATAAAAAAATACCAGCTGCGCATGCGTTTGTGGCCAAGGGGATTCAGCATGACTTCGCCAAGCGATACCTCGCGCGGCTGAGCGCCGACCAGCAGCTTTGCGGCCGCCAGCGGATTGCGCGGCATGCCGAGGTTCTGCGCGATGACGTTCCCGGTGCCAAAGGGAAGTACGCCGAGCGTGGCGTCGGAACCGGCGACCCCCTGGACGACCTCAAAGATGGTGCCGTCGCCGCCGCACACCAGAAACGAGTCGAAGCCGGCGGCCACCGCCTCGCTCGCCTGCTGGCCGGCGGAGTGGGCGGATAGCGTCTCCTGCAGATGTACGTCGCTGCCGTAGCCGCTGAGCAGCTCGGCGATCTGCTCCACCTGGGCGCGCCGCTTCTCGTTGTGGATCAGCAGCGGGTTCAGGAACATCATCACGCGTCGCATCAGGGGCGGCTCGAAGAGAATTGGATGCGGCGGCTGGAGGGTTGGGCGCGGGGAAGGCCGGAGAACTCCATAGAAGAACAGTTTTAGCGGTCTTTGGCAGAAGCAGTGTGAACAGTCGATGAGATGCGAGGGCGAGAATCTCGGTGGTCAACCCGGGCAGCGCTGCGCCATCTGCTATGCTCCGAAGCATTCTCCATAGTTGAGGTTTCCCTAATGCTGACGCATCTGACGGTCGCAGCGCTTTTCGCTCTGGGCGCAACCGCGCTCACCCAAACGGTGGCGCATGAGACCGGAGTGATCCACACGCCGCAGGTGGAGATCGGCTACGAAACCTTCGGCGCGCGCGGCGATGCGCTGCCGGTGATTGCGGTGAACGGCGGGCCGGGCCTCTCGCACGCCTACATGATGATGAACGACCTGTGGCAGCAGGTGGCGCGCGACCGGCTGGTAATTCTCTACGATCAGCGGGGAACAGGCGCCTCCCAGCGCGTGGCGATGGGCGCGCCGCAAACCATGGACGCGCAGGTCGAAGACCTTGAAGCTGTGCGCGCGCATTTCGGCATCAGCAAGGTTGCGCTGGTGGGCGATTCGTACGGCGGTTTTCTGGTGATGGCCTACGCGGCGAAGCACGCGGACCACGTGGCGAAGCTGGTGCTGTCGGATTCGCCGCCGCCATCCTTCAAAACGATGGTGCATCTGCTGCCCGACGTTTTTCCCGATATTGAAGAACAGGATCAGGCCGCGGAAAAGCAGCTGGGCGCAGATTCAGACGCAGCCGCGCGCGAGGGCCTGCGCAACCATTTCCGCATGATCTTCTATTCACCGGCGAAGCGGGACGCGTATATGGCGAAGATGGGCGACCTGGGCTACCAACCGGCGGTGGCACGCGCAGTAGGGAAGTCGGCGCAGGAGCTGGACCTGACCTCGGCGCTCCCAAATTTTCATTTCCCCGTGCTCGTGATCACCGGTCGATGGGACATGAACGTCGCGCCCATCAACGCGTGGAAGATGGCGAACGCAATTCCGGGTGCGAAGGTTGTGTTCTTTGAGGAAAGCGGGCACCTGCCGTCGTACGAGGAACCGGAAAAGTATCGCAGCGTGCTCGATGATTTTCTGAGCCAGCCGTAGACCAGAGTTGATCCAGCACCGCATTTCTTTCTTGGAGCGCCTGAACATGATGAAGCTGCAGATTTCGACCTTGGTGTTGTGCCTCGTCGCTGGAAGCGGCCACAGTTACGCGCAGAACGCCGCGCCTAAGCCGCCGCAGCCGGAGCCCAGCGAGCACACCTTCGTCATCCACAACTTCAAAACCGAAAGCGGCGTCACGCTGCCCGAGGCAAAAATCGTCTACGGAACCTACGGCCAACTGAATGCCGCGCACGACAACGCGATTCTGTTGCCCTCGCACTACATGGCCGAAATGCACGGCTACGGCTGGCTCATCGGACCAGGCAAGGCGCTCGATCCGGACAAGCTTTTCCTCGTCACTTCGGAGCTCTTCGGCAACGGCCGCTCGTCGTCGCCCAGCAACACGCCGGAGCCCTTCCATGGGCCGCGCTTTCCGGTGATCACCATCCGCGACAACGTCGAGGCCGTGCACCAGATGCTGACCGAGCAGCTCGGGATCCCGCACCTCAAGGCGGTCATCGGCTTCTCGATGGGCGCGCAACAGGCGTTCCAGTGGGCGGTGTCGTATCCACTTTACATGGACCGCATCGTGGCCACCTCAGGCACGGCGAAGACCTACGGACACGGCATCGTGCGCAACGAGAGCGAGATCGGGGCCATCACCACCGATCCCGCCTTCAACAACGGCGATTACACATCCGAGCCGGAGAAGGGCATAGAGGAGTTTGCGCTGGTGTGGACCGCCTGGCTTTATTCGCAGGAATGGTGGCGGGACGAACTCTGGAAGACCGACGCGAAGCCGGGAACCACGCTGCAGCAGGTGATCGACGATTACCGCACCCACTTTATTCCTCACGCCGACGCCAACAACCTCATCCTCCAACTACGCACGTGGGAAAAGCACGACGTGGGCACAACGCCCGGCTTCAACGGTGACGAGCAGAAGGCGCTCGGCTCGATCAAAGCGCAGGTGTTGTATATGCCATCGGCGACGGACCTCTATTTCCCCGTGGGAGACGCAAAGTACGAAGCGCAGTTCATTCCGCACTGCACGTTGCTGCCGATTCCTTCGCTGTGGGGTCATCCCGCCGGAGCGGGCGCGGGGCCGGGCGATGGAAAATTCCTGAATGAAAACATCGCGGCGTTCCTGAAGGGCGAGAGGCTGCCGCGGTAAGGGAGGGAGGTTAGAGAACCTGAGCGAGGACGGGGTAGAGGCCGGCGTGGCTGGTGTGATAGAGGGCCAGCAGGCGCTGGCGCATCAGGTAGTAGGACGAGGCAGCCTCGTGGAGGTGAAAAGGAATAAGGGTGGAAGAGCGACGGAGCACGGCGTGAAAGGTCAGGGTCAGCTCGATACGGCGGATGGCCTGGCGCAGCCGAACGGCGTCGCGGCGCATGCGCTCGGTGACAATGACTCCTTCGTCGAAGTTCCAGCGCTGGGCGTGGGCGGCCAGCAGCAGCATCAGCCGGGCATTATCGCGCATGCGGCGCAGGCCTTCGCGCCCACCCAGCATCAGCCACATATCTGTGGGCTCGAGGGCGATTTGCCCCTCTTTCGGCTCAAGATAGTCGCGAGCTACCGAAGTAACCCGTTCGAACTCTATCTTCTTTAACTGGGAAACTAAGTCCTGCCAGCTTCGCCGGTCGACGCGAAGCGCCGAAAGCTGAGATTTGACGGCGACGGCGACCAGACCACCAACCAGCACGCCGAGCAGGAGATAAACCAACACCGGAAAAGCCTTTCTTGCGGACCTTCCAGGCCGCGAGTTTCAGAACCTGCTAATTTCGGGCATCAAGTCTGCCAAGATCGTACTCGACGCGTCGGTGAAGCGCAAGGATATATTCCCTCAAATCGGCTGAAATTGGCTGGCGTTCAGGCTCCTGACGCCAAAGTTGCAGAGCAATCCAGCCTATGACAGCCATGTAGGCGAATTCGCGAAGGTGATCCAGTCCAACGAAGTATCTGCTGCTGCCAAACCAGCTCTGGAAAGCAGTACTAATGAGCGTGACGACAGACCACATGGTCAGTCCCTGACCCACGGCAATAACGTGGTTGCGCCAACCCAGTCCCAGGCGGTTGGCAGTAACACTCATCATTACGAAAAATTCGCAGATCACAAGACTGGTGAATAAGTTGGCCCGCATTTTCCAGGCAAACCCGGTGCTCCACGCCGGGGGAGAAACCGCCCAGGCCAGACCGGCGGCCACCAGTACTGCGGTTAGCCCCACGGCGGCAAACTGCAGGCGGGCATCCCTTACCCAGGTTCCCGTCGGCCGCAGCACAATGCCGGCGATCTCCAGCACCACGCCCAGCTGGATCAGAAAGTCAAGCCAGGTGCCGATCGTCCAGGTCCAGTTGTAGAAGATCCAGCCACTCAGCTGGTGGTGAGGCTGGTTGCTGCGCTCGTAGGCGATGAACAGCAGCGCCGTGCGCGCAATCATAAAGCTGATCCAGAAAGTCAGCAATCGAAACTGACGCCAGCGGCCGCGGGCCACAAGAACCACCAGCAGCCCCAGGTTCAGCGCGGCACCAGCCGCCCAGTTGATCCTGACGATCAGCGGAAAGTGCATGCGCGCCCCGCCTCTAAAGATACGACACGTGGCGGACTTCCGCTCAGAAAAGCGGAGGTCCGCACGAGCCGATGATGCGGCGCAGCGCTGAAAACTACAGAATCAGTCGGGGCAGAATCGTCACGACCGTGGTGGCTGTGGATACGACGGTAGCGGCAATTGTGCCGACGACCATATCCGGAGGTGGAGGAGGGGGCGGAGTTGGGTCGGTGCCGCCGGGGCCGGCAAAGGCGGGAGCTGTGAGCAGGGCGAGGAAAGTGGACAGGACAGCGACACGAATAGCCTTGGTCATCGGGATTTTCCTTTGGCGCCAGTCGGCGCAGACCCGAGACTAACCCGAAGGTGGATGTGGAATTCCGGGACTGAAATCAGAAATCTTGGTGCGGCGAAAAACCGCACCAAAGCGGCGGGTTGGCGGAGGGGCGATAACCACCCTATATGTCAACAAAAATATTACTTAGGTCGGGTATCTATGCTACTTAAGTGCGGCAAGTGGTATCAAAACGACCTTCCGCTGCTTTTTGAGCTCACCAAACGCGGCAGCTCTTGACAGGAGTCATCGGCTGACCCGGTTTGCACCCAAAGGCCGGTGCAAACTCCGGAGTATTGACGATCACACCCCGCACCCGGATTGCATCCGGCGAGTGGGGATCGACCTGTGCCAGCATGCGCATGAACTCCGGCCTCTCATTCGTGCACCAGTTCTGCGCGTAACCCAGGAAGAACTGCTGCTGCGGTGTGTACTTCGACGCCGCCTTCTCTTCCGCAGTTTCCGCAGAGGCTTGTCCGGACTCGGCTGCCCGGGCCATGAACGCCATGAACGCCAGCCTCAACCCGCCGTTATCGGCTACGTTTTCGCCCAGCGTCAGCTTACCGTTCACCTTCACGTCGTCCACAGCGGTGAACTGCGAGTACTCGGCATCGATGCACCCGGTTTTCTCCTCGAAGTTCTTCTTGTCCGCGGGCGTCCACCAGTCATGCAGGTTGCCCTGGCCGTCGAACTGCGCGCCCTGATCGTCGAAGCCGTGCGTCAGTTCATGCCCCACCACGGCGCCAATGTGCCCGTAGTTGGTCGCTATGCCCGCGTCCTTGTCATAAAACGACGGCTGCAGGATTCCGGCGGGGAAGTTAATGTCGTTCATCGACGGGTTGTAGTAGGCGTTGACCGTGGGCGGCGTCATGCCCCACTCCTGGCGGTTCACAGGCTTGCCGATCTTATTCAGCTGATAGTCCAGCTCAAAGGCGCGGGAGCGCTCGGAGTTACCCAACGCATCGCCAGGCTCGATCGTCAGCTTCGAATAATCGCGCCACTTATCCGGATATCCGATCTTGTCGGCAACTTCGTGCAGCTTCTCTTTGGCTTTGGTCTTCGTCTCCGGGCTCATCCAGTCAATCTGGTCGATGTCCCTGCCCATCGCGGCCTCGATGTCGTGGACCTCGCGCAGTGTGCTGGCCTTCATGTCGGGTGTGAAGTATTTCGCCACGTAAAGCTGGCCGAGCGCCTCGCCGATCGAGCCATCGGTCGCCTGTACGCAGCGCTTCCAGCGCGCCTGCTGCTGTGGGGTGCCAGTCAGTTTGCGCCCGTAAAAGTCGAAGTTCTCCTCGTCGAAGGCATGAGGCAGCCGCATCGAAAACGAATCCGCCAGATGAACCCGCAGATAAGCGCGGATGGTCCCCAGGTCCGTGGCAACGATGGTCTTGTTCATCGCCGGAAAGAAGTCCGGAGCCACGACATTCAGGTCCGTAACCGCCGGCGAGCCGATGTACTCGACGTACTTCTGCGCGTCAAGATCCGGCGCCGTCGTGGCAAAGCTGGTGAGCGTCATGATGTGATAGACCTTCAGCGGATCGCGCCGCTCCACCACGCCCTGCGACCCTTTCGCCAGCGCCGTTTCCAGATCCATGATCTTCTGCGCTTCGGCCTGTGCCTGATCCGGCTGGTCGCCGAGCAGCTTCAGCATGTTGGCCACGTGGGCCACGTACTGCTTGCGCAGCTCCACGCTCTTGTCGTCGGTACGCAGATAGAAGTCCTTCTCCGGGAGGCCCAGTCCGCTCTGGTCGATATACGCGATTTCCTTGGTGGCATCCTTAAAGTCCTGTTGCGACCCAAAATCGACAAACACCCCCGCGCCCATGCGATTCAGGTGCGCGACCAGGGCGGGCAGCCCATCCTTCGACTTGAGCGCCGCAATGCGATCCAGCTCCGGTTGAATGGGAGCCAGTCCCTTCTTATCAATGGCGTCGGTGTCGAGACAGGAAGCGTAGTAATCGCCGATTTTCTGTTCGTTCGTCCCCGCTGCCGCATGGGCCGCTGCGGCCTTCTCCACCAGCCCGCGCAGCGCCTGCGTATTGAACTCAAACAGATTTACGAACTGATCGAACTCCGGCATATCCCCGGGAATTGGGTGCAGCTTCGCGAAGTTCCCGCACGCAAACTGATAGAAGTCGACGCACGGGTCGGCCGAGGTGTCCATCGCGGCGGAGTCAAAGCCCGGGATCGGCGGGTACTCAGCTTCGGCGGCGGGCGCGGTTTGAGCGGAGCTCACGGCAGGGCAAGCGATGGCAAGGCTGAACGAAGCGCAGGCGGCGAGCGCCAGCAGGCGGTGTCCCATGTTTCCTCCGAAAGGCACCACCGATCATACCCGAGCGCCATGGGCGGAGGTCCGCAATTTGTGACGATATGCAATCCGCAGCAGAACCGCGAAGGAGCTCGAGCTATGGGCGCGGCATATCGGACGCGGAAACTTCCCGCACTGCCCCTGAAGGGTCGCGTCCCGCGTGCCCCTGACCCGCAACTGCCGGCTGGCCCGCCGTCATCGACGCCTGTGCGCGCGGAGCCGACCCTGGCCCCGAAGCCAGTGCCGGATTGAACACTACCGCGTCCGCATCGGGATGAAAACGCCCGTCGCTGAAGTACGCGGCGATCAGCGTTCCGGCGATGTATGGCTGCAGCACCGCCAGCGGCACCACATACTTCTTCGATTTGATCAGTCCCTCCACCACGCCATCCACCGGCCTGCTGCGCGCGATGGTGCCAGGCACCTGGGGAATCACGAAGGTGTGGAGCTCGTCGCCCGGATGGCGCCGGCTGTACTTCACCAGCGACTTGGCCGCCTGCTTGGGCGTCATCATGCCCGCGTCTGCGATGAAATTGCGGTGCATCGAGTGCGGGTAGAAGCCATTCATCACCTGTTCTGAAAAATTGGCGCAGTTGTTGAAGAACAGATTGAAGTGGGAAACGTTGCGCCGCGTGTTGAAGCGTTCGATCAGCTGGTCATCCTGCTCCGCCGTTGTCGCCACTTCAAATCCCCAGATGCGCCGGTCGTAGGACGCGCCCACCAGCTGGATCCATTCGCCTCCCGGAATCTCATGCATCGGATCGTCGGGGACCAGGTCTTCCAGATGCTCGCGGCGATAGCTGTCGCGGAGCTTCAGCTCCAGCCTGAGCGTGGCCGTCTCTGGAACCTGCGCGGTATCGTCGACTGCGTACAGATACGCGAACAGCGGCATCGCCAGCCAGTCGTAGCCATCGATGCGGTGATAGCGGCTCAGCACCACGCCCACCTCGCCTTCCCGGCAGGGGCGCAGATGCGTCGGCGTATCGGCGCACACATGGTTGAGCCACACGGCAGCATGTCCGGTGGGATTCATGGCGCCGAACCCGCCAAAGGGCTCTTCCAGCAGCAACGCTGCGTCAGCGAGTGCCTGGGCCCGGGCGCAAAGCAGGCAGACGGCGACCAGCAGCAGCTTCACCAGGGATCGCATCGAGTTGTGCGGTCTCATCATTGTGACGTGGCGTTATGTGGTCGTACCCGTTCATGGGGCCGGGGTGGGATACTTGAACTTAACCCACTTTCGCGCAGGATGTTGCCGTGGTTGCCACTACCATCCGGCCCGATTTTCGCGGCGCAAGCCGTTTCACTGGTTTAGATGCGAGGATTTGCCGCGGATACGCCGCTCGAGAGAACCGATGACCGCAGTCACACAATTCGCCCCCGGCCAAACGCTCCTCATCGACGCCGACGACACCCTGTGGGAAAACAACATCTACTTCGAGCGCGCCATCGCCGCCTTCATCTCCTACCTCGACCACAAGGAGTATTCGCGCGAAGAGGTCCGCGAGAAGCTCAACGAAGTCGAGCGCGAAAACGTCCGCCAGCACGGATATGGCCTGGTGAGTTTTCGCCGCGCCCTGGTCACCTGTTTCGAGCGGCTATCGACAGGGCCCATCACGCCGGAAAAGCACGAGCGCATCATGAGCTTCGCGCAGTCCATCGCCGATCAGGAGATCGAGCTGCTCGAGGGCGTGGCCGAGACGCTGCCCGTCCTCGCCTCGCGTCACCGCCTCATTCTCATGACCAAGGGCAATCAGGTCGAACAGATCGACAAGCTCGAGCGTTCCGGCCTGCGCGTTCATTTCACCGCCATCGAAGTGCCAAAGGAAAAAGACCCCGACGCTTATCGCGACGTCTGCGGCCGTTACGAGCTCGCGCCCCACACTACCTGGATGATCGGAAACAGCCCCAAGTCCGACATCAACCCCGCACTCGCCTGCGGCCTGCACGCTGTCTACATCCACCATCCGCACACCTGGGTGCTGGAGCACGAAATCCGCGTCGAAGCCCCTGTCGGCCAGCACCTGCTCGAAGTCGAAAACTTCGGCGAGCTGCTGCGCTGGTTTTGAGCGACGATAGGAATCAAGGTATGAAGCTGAAGATCAGAAACGTGGGCGGCGAGCCTGCGATTGCCATTCCGAAACGCGTCCTGGAACGTTTGCGCCTTGCCAAAGGCGATACCGTCTTCCTCACCGAATTCCCCAACGGCTTCCGGATCACCCGCGGCGATCCGGAATTCGAAGAAGAGATGACGCTCGCCGGGCGGGTAATGAAGAAGCGCATCCAGCTCTTGCGCGAACTGGCAAAATGAAGCGCGTTGCGCCGCGCAACCTATAGCCCGCAAGCTGCAAGCTGTGCCCTGCATCCTGTACCCTGCTCCCTGCTCCCTGCACCCTGCTCCCTGTTTCCCGCCCTACTCCGTCACCACCATATACGAGCTCCCATACAGCGCCAGCCCCACAAACAGCGGAATCAATCCGCACAGAAACACACCTTCATCCGGCCCCAGCAGCGCCCGAAGAAAGATAATCACCCCGAAGCCCGCCGCCGCGGTAATCATTCCGGCAATGCGCAGTCCCTGGCGCGTTCTGAGCGATGCAATCCTCTGCTGCTCCCGCAGGTATTCCATCGCCGCAACGGCGCCCGGCTGCGGCGATTCCGCCACCCTCTTCAGCATCTCGTTTTTGTAATACGCCTCGCGCTCCTTGCGCCTGGCCTCTGACCAGCTGGCGATCGAGACCATCGAAAACACCGCGATCGCGCCCACGCTCAGAAAGACAAACAGCATCGATTCCGGTCCCGCGAATTCATTCACCATCGCACCCTCCTCCTTTTGTCCAGCCGGCTCGCTTTCCGTCCGCTGCACCCGGTACGACCAGCCTCGCCGTTTCACGGTTTCAAAATTCTTCCCGAAATGTCTCGACGAAAAAAACGAAACCGGCCACCATGAATCCAGGTCTCACCATGCGAGGCAAGACCCCGACGGCAGAATGACCGCACTCTCTGAACCCGGCGCGCAGAAATCTGGCAGCGAAGACGCCGCCCTCATCGCCCGCGTCCTGGCCGGCGATACTGCCGCGTTTGAAAGCATCGTGCGCCGCTGGCAATCCCCGCTCATCAATCTCGCCTGGCGCTTCTGCCGCGATCGCGCCCGCGCCGAAGAAATGGCTCAGGAAGCCTTTCTCCGCGCCTTCCGCAATCTTTCGCAGTTCCGCGGCGATTCAGCTTTCTCCACCTGGCTTTTCTCGCTCGCCGCCAACCTTTACCGCACCGAGATTCGCCGCCGCCCCTCCATGCCGCTTTCGCTCGATGAAATCGCCGAGCCCCGCGACCATCGCCTCTCCGCCGCCGAGGCCTTTGAACAAACTTCCCGCGATGAATCCGTCCGCCGCGCGGTCCTCGCCCTCCCGGCCAAATATCGCGACGCCGTCCTGCTCTTCTATTTCCACGAGCAGGATGTCCCCGCCGCCGCCCGCACTCTCCGCATCCCCGAGGGCACCGTCAAAGCGCGGCTCTTTCGCGGACGCGAGCTTCTCCGCGCCAAATTCTCCCGGCCGCGCCGTATGCAGGCCGCTGCATCCGATCCTGAAAGCCTCGCCGCTCAGCATCCGAAGGAGGCCCGAACTCCATGAACCCAAAGCAGACCAACCCGCAGCTCACTGATGCCGATCTCGATCGCGCCCTCCTCGCCGACCGTGAAGCTCTTCTTCCGTCTTCGGGATTCGCCACCTCCGTCATGGCCGCCATCGATCGCGAAGCTTTTCAGGCCTCACCCATCCGGTTTCCCTGGAAGCGCGCCCTCCCCGGATTCGCCGCCGCCGCGCTCGCCCTGGGCCTCCTCGTTTTCGCCATCGTCAGCGCCCTGCGCTCGCCCGCTCCCGCCAGCTCCGCCTCCCTCGCGGTGGATGCGCGCGCCTGGCTCGCTCCGATGCTCGCGCACTCCGGAGAAGTCACCTGGGTCGTCGCCGCGCTCGCCGTCCCCTTCCTCTGCCTGCTCTTCTGCCGCCGTCTCTTTTCCGCGCGCTAGCGCCGTTGTCCTCATCCGCGCCCCGTAACTCTGTGCCGTGCTGTCTCCCGTCTCCTGTGTTCTGTGTCCCGCGTTTACACGCTTCCGTCATAATTTCTGCGACCATGCCTGCCACCAACGCGGCCGATTTATGCGAGCAGTGGAACCTAATTCAACCCTCCTGCAAAACGTCCTCCAAGAACACGCCAATCCGATCTTTGTTCTCATCCAAGCTGGAGAAGGACTTGCCGACTACATCGAGGAACCGGGCGAGCGGCTTTCGCGGTATGGTCTCTTGGTCCTCAAATACTCCAAGTGACTGGATTTTCAGCCCCCAGCGCTCGAAAGTGAGAAGGCTGATAGCCGCATCCTTCATCTTGTCTTCGTTAGGCAGACCATAGATCAACAGCGGACGCTTCAGATTGTTGATTAGGAAATCGGCCGGATACTTTCCCCCAGGATCTCTTTCGGAATGCCAATTGATATGAATACGATTCTCTGGGACCTTGCTCTTCAGAAAGGCTTTGAGATCTTCCATGAAGGTCGAACGCACCACCTCGCGCGACAAAAACGAAATGTCGGTTACCTTGCTGACGGCCTGAACGAAATCGAACAAAGCATCGCCGAATCTGTTCTCATGGACGGGCACGACGAGTTCTCCATCCCGGTTCTCGACCGAAAAAGACGAGAGTGAATTATCAACAATTTGTTTGCGGTTGCCTGATTCTAGGGCATCTGTGTCAAGCCAATACGACAGATGCATAAGCGTGCTCGCCTCGTCCGTAAGTATCCAGCCATTCCCTTCACGCTTCAGGAAGATGGAGAAATGATCCCCGTCTTCAAAGCGGAACGGCGTTGCCACGACGAAGCGGCCTTCCCCTTGTGGCGCGAGGTCTATCTGCTCGCACACTCTGCGTCGAAAATCCTCTGTGACCGTCTCCGTATTCATTATGAAGGACCAAAAAGAGAACTCTGTTGGGACGGCGCAAGCTGCGAAAAGCCGCAATCCTCAAGAAGGCATTTGACCGCACTTTCCAAATCGAAATGTCGTGTTGAAACCACCGCATAGCCATCCTCACGCTGGCCTCGCTGCTGGTATCTTTCGGTGGCTGTATGAATGTGAAAGTCGTTCAATACCTCGCCCTCGATGGCATTGGTATGCATGTGTTTCCCGTTGTAGCGACGCAGTCGAAATATCTGGTTGGAGCCGGGCACCTTGTAGCCGAGAATTGCAGAAAAATCGAGAACGTTCATCACTGACTCACGAACCGCAATCACAAACTCATTCCCGGACCCACTCGAGCTTGTGACGAAATAATCGCGTCGCCTATGCTTGTTCCGCTCGATGAGCTTGCCGAGCGGCAACAGCCCAATCGGGGTGTTTTTTTGCTCGAGAATGAGCGCTTCGATCTCGGCGTCCGACAGAATTGTGAGCATTGCCGTCTTGCACCTGACATTTTGGCATACTGGCCAACCCAGAGTCCGGCGAAGGAGGCGGCAGTGTCGAGTTTGATACCCACGTCTCCATTTGATGCTTAGGGCAAAACGGGGCAGCATGTTTTTCAGGATCGGGCTTTTGCGGGTAGAACACCGCGGGACCGTATACGGCTCTGTCTCCTGTCTCCTGCCTCCTTTGTTCTGTGTTCCGCGTTCACCGTCTTCTGTCATAATTTCTGCCACCATGTCCACCACGAACGCGGCCCCTGTATCTTTTCTCCTCGTCGACGGCGCCACCCGCCGCAACGTGCTCGTCACTCATTCCCCCTTCTCCATCGGCCGCCTGCCTGAGAACGACCTCGTCCTCGCCCACCCCTACGTCTCGCGACGCCACGCCGAAATCCTCCTCGAATCCGACGGCGCCGTCGTGGTCGACCAGGGCAGCCGCCACGGCACCTTCATCAACGGCAAACCCGCCGCCGCCCGCCAGCTCATCAGTCAGAACGACACCATCCACTTCGGCGCGCTCGATGGCCCCAGCCTCCACATCAGCGCCGACGACACCGGCGACGGCTCCACCATCCGCGAACTCATCGATCAGATCCCTGAGGCCGGCGGCAATCCGCTGGACAAGCTGCGCTGGTTCTTCGAGTCGGCCCGCAAGCTCAAATCCTCCGACGCCGTCGACCAGATCCTCGTCGCGCTGCTCGATACCACCCTCGAGCTCACCCAGGTCGAGCGCGGCTACGTCTTCCTGCGCAACGAAGCCGGCGAAATGAAGCTGGCCCTCGGCCGTGACAACAACGGCGAAGCCCTCACCGACGAGGCCACGCTCTCCCACGGCGCCATGCGCCAGGCCATCAGCACCTCCAATGAATTCATCGTTACCGACACCCTCTCGGCCGACCCTGAAACTCGCTCCGCCAGCATGGTCGCGCACAGTATCCGTTCCGTCACCTGCATCCCGCTGCGCAAGCACCGCCCAGGCTCGGCCACGAAAGAGTCCGATCTCCTCGGTCTCCTCTATCTCGACAGCCGTCTCCGCCCCGGTTCCATGACCCAGATCGACAACGACCTGCTGCGCACCATCGCCACTGACGCCGCCGCCCTCATCGATAACGCGCAGCTCTCCGTCGCCGAGGAGCGCGAGCGCATGTACCGCCAGGAAATGAACATTGCCGCCGACATTCAGCGCGGCCTCATGACCGTCCATCCGCCCACGCTTTCCTGGGCCCAGGTCGCCGCTCGCTCCGTGCCCTGCCGCGAATGCGGCGGTGACTTCTTCGACATCATTCACGATGGCGAAGACCTCGCCGTCATCGTTGCCGATATCTCCGGCAAAGGCATCTCCGCCGCCATCCTCGGCGCGACCCTGCAGGGGCTTATCTATTCGCTGCTTGTCGCCCGCCAGCCGCTGGCCACCATCGCGGAAATCGTCAACCGCTACATCTGCGGCAAGGATATCGAGAAGTACGCCACCATGGCCGTCGTGCGCATCTCGCCCAACGGCCACATGCAGTACATCAACTGCGGCCACGTCCCGCCTTTCCTCTATTCTGGCGGCTGCACGCGCCTCAAGGACGGCAATTTACCCGTGGGCCTCATCGAAGGCGCGCCCTTCGCCTCCGGCGAGCTCCAGCTCCAGCCCGGCGCGCGCGTGCTAATTGTCACCGACGGTGTTACAGAAGCTGCCGCCCCCAACGGCGACTTCTATGGCGAAGAACGTCTCACCGCGCCCGAGTTCGAAACCGCGACACTCGACGACGTCTTCAATCGTCTCCAGGCTTTCGCCGGAACCCTCGCCGCCGACGACGACTGCACCGTCCTCGAAGTCCGCTACCTGGGATGACGGGTTCGATCTGCCCTGCGCGGGCCCGGGCTCCAACCTCAGGTTCCGGATTCACTTAGGCACTCTCTCTGGTAATGCATCTTTGGTAACTAAAGTATGCGCCGCTTTGATCTTTTGAGGGAATACAGCCTCTCGTTTTGCCCCTAACATCACAGAACCAACCCCGAACTTCAGTCCTGCTCAAAGGGTTGTCATCTGGATACTCCAAGATTCGGAGCCTTGGGCCCCATGCGTCTTTTCATGCCAGATCACCGTCGGTATGCTGATAGTTCCGCGGCAATTGCTGTTCTCGAGAAGCCCTCGGTGCACATTCTTCATGTAATTGGCAGCCTCTCCCCTGCCGATGGCGGTCCCCCGGAAGCTGTTCGGCAGCTTGCCGAAGTCTACCCGCAGACCGGCAATTCTCTCGAGATTCTTTGTCAGGACGAGCCGAATGCACCCTGGTTAAAGACTTTTCCCTGTCCTGTTCACGCCCTGGGCCAGCGCTGGCTGGGCCGCTTCGGCCTCTCCCCACGGCTCTGGGGATGGCTGCATCACCATGCCTCCCGCTTCGACGGCATTGTGATGAACGGCCTGTGGATTTTTCCCGACCTCGCCGTCCGCTCTGCCGCGTTGCGTGCCGGCGTTCCCTACCTCGTGTTCGCCCACGGAGCGCTCAGCCCATGGTTCGAACAATTTCGGCTGAAGCACATCAAGAAGATGCTCTATTGGCCCCTGCAATACTCCGTGCTTCGCGATGCCCGCAGTGTCCTGTTCACTTCTGCCGCTGAACGCGATCAGGCCACGCACAGTTTTCGCCCGAATCAATGGAGGGCGACCGTCGTTCCCTACGGCCTCGCTGAACCGAAGGCCGACGCTGGCGCTCAGATCGAGGCATTCTTCTCCCAGATGCCGTTACTCCGCGATCGCCGCTTCCTGCTCTTCCTCTCCCGGTTGCACATGGTCAAAAGCTGCGACCTTCTGATTGACGCTTTCGCCCGCATCGCGGCCGACTTCCCCGATGTGCACCTCGTGATGGCCGGCCCTGACCAGGTTCGCTGGAAAGCTTCCCTCCAGCAGCGCTGCGCCGACGCCGGAATCGCCCAGCGCGTCCACTGGCCTGGCATGCTCGCAGGCGATGTGAAATGGGGGGCTCTCCGCGCAGCCGATGCCCTCGTGCTCCCCTCCCACACCGAAAACTTCGGCGTCGTGGTCGTGGAATCTTTGGCCGCCGGACGTCCGGTCCTCATCAGCAATCAGGTCAACATCTGGCCGGAAATTGAGAAGGAGCGCGTTGGCCTCGTCGACGACGATACCCTGACAGGTATTGAGCGCCTGCTGCGCCGCTGGTTCAGCCTGCCCGAGGCCGAACGCCTGGAGATGATCGCGCGCACCCGACCCTGCTTCATCCGGGGTTATTCCATGCTGGGGGCCGCAAACGCCATCAACTCCGTCTTTGCTTCACCGGATTCAGGAAAGCCACGTTCTGACGAGTCCGCCGAACGTCTCCCTGCCCACACTGCCGGCTGACACATCGCAGCCGTCCGTTGTCCCAGAATTTGTCGCACTTCTTGACGTCATGGGTCGAAATGCGACTTAATGAAGGCCGACTCATGGCCGCTCGCCTTCATCCCGGCGGCGATCCCGCCCGCTTTTGCGCCGCCGCTTCCATTCAGGCGCTGTTTGCTGAGTCGGCGTTGGCTGCTTCTTGACGGCATGACTCGGAATCCGATATAACGGATCCCGACTGATGGCCGCCCGCCTCAAACCCGGCGATCCACTCCATTTCCTCCCGCTCACTCCCGCCGCCCTGCATATTTTGCTTTCCATGGCCGCCGAGCCCCGCCACGGCTACGGCATCATGCAGGACGTGGCTCGCCAGTCCAGCGGGCAGTACAAACTCGGCCCCGGCACCCTCTATGACAATCTCCAGCGCCTCATGGATCAGGGCCTTGTCGAGGAATCTCACAAAAAGTCCGACGATCCCCGCCGCCGCTGCTACCACCTCACCGCGCTCGGCCGCGCCGTCCTCGAGGCCGATGTCGAGCGCCTCAAAAACGTCGTCCGCCACGCCCGGTCAAGCCTCAGGCCCGCAGGTGCGCGCCCATGACACCCCGTTCCTTTGAAGAGACTCATGTGCTGAAGAGAATCCTGCGCGTTCGTCCGCCACATCCGCCATATCCGGTCAAGCCTCAAGCCCCACAGAAGGACGCCCATGACGACTGGCTCTTTTGAGAGAATCATGCGCTTAAGGACTCATCTGCTGAAGAGAATCCAGCGCGCTGCGTCCGCCACATCCGTCACGTCCGCTACATCCGGTCAAGCATCAAGGCCCGCAGAAGGACGCTCATGACGGCCGATTCCTTTGAAGAGAATCACGCGCCTGGAGAGAATCATGTGCTGAAGAGAATCCAGCGCGCCGCCGCCGCTCCTTCCGCCACGTCCCCTACATCCGGTCAAGCCTTAAGGCCCGCAGAAGGACGCTCATGACTGCCGATTCCTTTGAAGAGAATCACTCGCCTGGAGAGAATCGTGCGCTGAAGAGAACCCAATTCGCTACCGCTGCTTCTTCCGCCACATCCGCCACATCTAGTCAAGCCTCAGGCCAGCAGGTGCGCGCCCATGACGGCCGGCTCTTTGGAGAGAATCATGCGCTTAAGGGCTCATCTGCCGAAGAGAATCCAGCGCACTGCGTCCGCCACATCCGCCACGTCCGCTACATCCGGTCAAGCATCAAGGCCCGCAGAAGGACGCCCATGACGGCCGGATCTTCTGAGAGAGTCATGCGCTTAAGAGAATCATGTGCTGAAGAGAATCCAGCGCGCCGCCGCCGCTCCTTTTTTTCCAAAACAGAACTCGTTACCCAAAAAGAAACTCGCCACCACCATTGCCCCAGCCAGGTTCACCCCACAGCAAGAAGCGAACGCCTTCACAGGCATCTCGGTCAACTCAATCCCATCCCACCCTTCACCCGAAGTCACCCCCGGTCCCCAAAACGAAACGCGATCCAATTTGGAATCGCGGCCGGCCCGCTATGTCCATGCCAGGTTCACCCCACAGCAAGAAGCAAACTCCCGCGCCTTCACAGCGGTCAACGCAATTCCATCCCGCCCTTCACCCGAAGTCACCCCCGGTTCCCAAAATGGACGCGATCCAAACGGAACTCCGCAGCGCCGTTGCGCCCGCGCCAGGTTCACCCCACAGCCGGGGCCCCCGACAGGCCCGATTTTGGCCTGGTGGGGTGGACAGCAAGAAGCGAACGCTTTCACAGGCATCTCGGTCAACGCAATTCATGCTCCCTTCAGTCAGAGGTACCATCCTCCCCCGAAATGACACGTCACTCTCGAGTGGACAACGCGAACGCCGTTCGATTCACCCCTCATTGTCCGCAGCCTCTCCTGACCACGGAAACTCGCCCATGACGCACGCATCCGCCAGACTCTACGCCCGCCTCCTCCAGCTGCATCCAGCCGCCTTCCGCGATCGCTTCGCACCGGAAATGATGCTCAACTTCGAAGAATCTCCGGCGTCCAGCGCCAGAACCGCGCTTTTCACCGACGCCCTGCTGTCGCTCCTCCGCCAGTGGCTCCTGCGTTCCGGCTCGTGGAAGCTGGCCGCTGCCGCCCTCGCCGCATCCCTCCAAATAGCCGCCATCGCCGCGCTATGGTTTCGCGCACGTTAACCCCCGCACACGCGCCATGCCCACCTCCAAAAAAAACCCGGACTCGAGAATCAGGATCAAAGCCCTCTCCAAAATCCTCGGCGTGCTGTTTCTCCTGCTTCTCCTCGCTGGGCTCATCTTCGAGAAAATCGGTCGCCGTCTCGACCGTCATCGTTACTCGCAGATCGGCCACTCGGTCTCCCTCGGCGATCGCACGCTCAACATCTTCTGTTCCGGAGAAGGCACCCCCACGGTCGTCTTCGACGCCGCCGGCCACACCGCCGGCTACTCGTGGATCGCGACCCAGCGCGAGGTCGCGAAATTCACACGCGCCTGCTGGTACGACCGCGCCGGCTACGGCTGGAGTGACCCTGGCCCCTCGCCCCGCACCTTCCGCGCCATCGCCCAGGACCTCCACGCGCTCGTCCACGCCGCCCAGGTCCAGACGCCCATCGTGCTCGTCGGCCCCACCGCCGCAGCCTTTCACATTCGCGTTTTCAACGGCATGTATCCCAGCGAGGTGGCCGGCGCCGTCCTCATCCATCCCGCCGACACCGACATCTTCGCCCTCGAGCCCGAGTACATGAGGAGCAAGCTCGCCTCAGCACCGCAATGGATGCAGAAGCTCGGCTGCAAAGCCCTCCGCCCAATATTCCTGAACTTCGGCCTGCTGCGCCTCCTGGGCAATCCCGGCTCCGGGCGACCCTGGGGCATCGACAACCTCAGTCCCGATCAGCAGCGTGAGCTGAGCTTTCTCTCAACAAACCCCGAAACCGCTCAGACTGAGGGCGAAGGGTGCGTTCTCGACGAGAGCATGGCCGAAGTTCGCGCCGCCGGCGACTTCGGGAACCGTCCGCTGATCATTCTCACCAGCTCGGAGCCCTTTACAGGACCGCCGGAACCCCAGTTCGAGGGGCAGACAGCCGCCCTCAACGACTTCTGGTTTAAAAAACTGCAGCCGCGCCTCGCGCGCCTCTCCACGCACGGCCAGCTCATCCTCGCTCCTGATGCCGAGCAACCCGCGTCCATCATCCGAGCGACGCGCGCAGTGGTCGACCAAGTCCGCGAATCATCCTCAATGCAACAGCCATAAACCATTCTGAATCAGCAACCTAAGCCTGCACCCTGTACCCTGCTTTATCTCCGCAGTCGATCCAGCAACCGATCGAAATCCTCAAGGTGCGAATACTCGATGATCACGCGGCCGGAGCCCTTCTTGTCCTCGATCCGGACCTTTAATCCCAGCGCGCGCTGCAGCGATTCCTGAACCTCGCGGACGTTAGGATCGACAATATTCTCTTTTTTTTCGCCATCGACAGGGGGAGGGGCCGGGCTCATAACCTTCTGGACGTAGCCTTCGGTCTGGCGCACGCTCATTGCCAGCGACGCCACCTTATGTGCAGCCTTGAGGATCACCTGCGGATCCTCCAGCGGCAGCAAAGCCCGCGCATGTCCAAAGCTCAGGACTCCCTCTTCCACCTGGGCTTGTACCTCAGCCGGCAACTTCAGCAGACGCAGAAAATTGGCCACCGAAGCTCGGTCCTTGCCCGTGCGCTTCGCCATCTGCTCCTGGGTCAGCTGGAACTCGCGCGACAGCCGATCGTAGGCGCGCGCCTGTTCCATCGGATTCAGGTCGGCGCGCTGCAGGTTTTCGACGAGGGTCATCTCCATCGCCTGCTCGTCGGATACCTGGCGCACGATCGCCGGGATCGTCTCCTTCCCCGCGCGCTGTGACGCCAGCCAGCGCCGCTCGCCGGCAATCAGCTGGAAATGGCCGTGGGGCAGCGGCCGCACCACAACCGGCTGCACCACCCCCGTCGCCGCAATCGAAGCGGCCAGCTCCGCCATCTGGATTTCGTCGAACCGAGTGCGAGTCTGGAATGGGCTGCGCTCAATCTCTCCGACCGGAATCTCGCGCGGCCTGCCCGCTTCGCCGCCTTCCGCCCCGGGCTCTGCCACCGCGTGAACCCTTGGCAAAAGAGATTCCAGCCCTTTACCCAACGCCTTGCGCCTGGGGGCTTCCGTCATGGTTTGCATCACTCCTCACCTCTTCCCACGCAAGAACCAATGGCTTTCAACGTTCCGCCGCTTCAGGCGAAACCAATTCTCCGAGATAACCTTGGGAGGCCCGGGTTTCATGCCCTATTGGCTATTCCCTACTCCCTATTCCCTGCCTTTATGCATACGGCCAGAATCTGACCTTCACCTCATCGGTCGTCGAAGTGGCCGTTTTGCGCTCGCGCCCCGCTGGGCTCTCGATTCCGTTCCGAGCCAGCAGTTCCTCGGCGAGCTCGCGATAGCTTTCTGACCCACGGGACTGCGGAGCATACAGCAGAGCCGGCTTGCCGTAGCTCGGCGCCTCCGCCAGCCGAATGTTCCTCGGGATGACCGTCTTCAGCAGCTTCTCTTTGAAGAAGCTCCGCAGATTTTCGGTCACCTGCTGCGCCAGATTGGTGCGGTCGTCGTACATCGTCAGCAGGACTCCCTCAATATCGAGGCCAGGGTTGAAGGCGCCGCGCACCCGCTCGAGAGTGTGCATCAGCTCGCTCAGCCCTTCGAGCGCGAAATATTCAGCCTGCATCGGGACCAGCAGCCGGTCGGCCGCCACTAAGGCGTTTAAAGTCAGCAGGTCCAGCGCCGGCGGGCAATCCAGCAGCACAAAGTCATAGTTGTCCCGCACCTTGTCGAGCGCTTCCTTCAGTCGGTAGGCCCGGCGTTCCATCTGGATCAGCTCGACGTTGGCACCCGTCAGGTTCTTGTTCGAAGGAACCAGCCGCAGCGTATCGATTTCCGTCCGAAGCGCGACCTCGGGGATCGTCGCCTCGCCCATCAGGACGTCGTACGAGGACCGCCGGTCGGCATCCCGCTCGACTCCGAATCCGCCGCTCGAATTGGCCTGGGGGTCGCAATCCACCAGGAGGATCTGCAGTCCTTCCAGAGCCAGGGCTGCTGAGAGGTTGATCGCGGTGGTTGTCTTTCCCACCCCGCCCTTCTGATTCACGACGGCGAGGACTTTCCCCATGACAAGAAAAGCCTACTGGCTCGCGAGGTCGTCCGCAACGCGAAGTGACTGTGCGAAACGGGGCGCAATCTGTGGAAGGCGATTTAGGCGAGTTTTGAGGGTCGGCCATAACCCACTTGTGATCTGGGAGATACGTCGCTCCAGGAATTACTACAGACATGTTGCAGGAAATTGGACGCGAGTGGAAAAAGAGGGCCGAAGAGCGCAAATAATTTTGCCGGAGCTTCGCCACGAGGAAGCTCTTTGGGGGATGTTCCACGTGGAACGTAGCTGCTGACGATTGGAGGATTCCCGAGTTGGAGCGCGCCTCAGGTACTGCCGCGTTTGACCCGGCACCATTTTCATTGCAAAGCGCTGCGCAGGGGCGTTTGCTTCTTGCTGTGGGGTGAACCTGGCCGGGGCCTCAGCCGGGGGATCGATGCGCTGACCGGTTTCCCTTATGGGAAGGCCGGGATCTGACTTTCCGGGGCTGTGGCTTTCCGGTTTTTGGACCTCCAGGGTTTTGGCTTTCCGGATTCTGGCTTCAAGCTTCTGGGATCCAACTTCTGCCTTCCAGCTTCTAGCTTCTAGCTCTGGCTTCCAGCTTCTGGCTTCATGCGGCGCTGCATCTCGGCTCGAGCTATTGCTCGTGACGCCGCAGCGGCCTCCGCTGGCGATGTTCCACGTGGAACATTCACTCACCCTGAGCGGCCAAGCGCCTAATTGGATGGTCTTGCTCAGTGCCGACTGGCTGGCGTTCCTTCAGGAATTCGAGAAAGGCTCGGACTTTGGGGGAAGAGCCGAGGCGTGTTGGGTAGAGCGCATAGAGCGCCACCGGTTCCGGCTCCCATTCGGGTAAGACACGCACCAGGCGACCGGCTTCGACGTCGGCCCTGACAAGACCCTTCGAGAGGAGGGCGATGCCGACGCCAGCCAGGGTGAGCTGGCGGTTCATCTCCGGATCCGGCAGGGCGACGCGAGGGGCGATCTGGACCTCGGCGATCTCGCTTCCTCGACGGAGACGCCAAGTCGTCATCGAGCCCGGTTCGCCAGCGACCGTATCGCAGGAGGTGGCGATGCAACTGTGGCCGCGGAGCGCGGCTGGGGTTTCGGGCCAGCCTTGGGCGTCCAGATAAGCTGGGCTGGCGAAGATGCCCGGCAACACCTTGAAAAGCGGCCTGACCAGCAGTCCGGAATCGCCAAGTGCTCTCGCGCGGATCATCAGGTCCAGAGTGTCGGAATGGATGGCGGAATCGTTGTCCAGCAACTCGAGCTGGACCTGGACCTGGGGATAGCGTGCGAGGAAGTCAGCCAGAAGCGGACCGGCGATCAGGCGGGCGAAGGGAATCGGAACGCCGACGCGAAGGCGGCCGCGTGGCTCTGCCAGCAGGGCGTTAATCGCAAGGTCGGCCTCCTCAGCCTCTTCCATCACGCGGCGGCAGTGATTGAGGTAGAGTTCGCCTACCTCAGTGAGAGCTACGCGGCGGGTCGTTCGCTCGACCAACCGGACGCCCAGCCGTTCTTCCAGACGCTGCAGGGCGCGACTCACCGTCGACTTGGGGACGGCCAGTTTCCGGGCTGCGGCAGTGAAGCTGCGGGCATCGGAAACCTCGACGAAGAAGCGCAAATCATTAAGATCGGGTGCGGTTGTTCCCATGACGCAACAGTGTATCGTAATAAGCAGCATTGTTATGCTAACTATGCTAATCGAGTAACAAAATTGCTGTGCGTGAAATGCGGGCAGCGGCCAGCAGCCAGTGACTAGCCGGCAGCCGGCCGGCTTCCCGCAGTGCTTCGTGCGGTTGTACATTCTTTTTCATGACGAAAGCTTCAACCTGCCTGGCCGCGCTGGCTGTGCTTCTGCCGGCCGCAGGCGCTCTGCTGGCCACAGGCGCCGCGATGGCGCAGTCGCCGATGCCGCCGATGCCGGGCATGCATGCGTTTCCGCCGCCCGATCAGCTGCCCGCGCCGGTCCGCATGACAGGAATTGGCAACTCGCACATCGCGGTTGCGGCCACGCCCGAAGCTCAGGCGTGGTTCGACCAGGGGCTGAGCCTCTATCACGATTTCTGGGACTACGAGTCGGCGAAAGCTTTCGAGCAGGCCGTGCGGGTGGATCCGCGCTGCGCAATGTGCGAGTGGGGACTCGCGCTGGCGCTGAAGTTCCGCGGCGAAGAGGACAAGGTGTATGGCGATCAGGCGCTCGCCCGTGCAGTGAAGCTAAAAAAGTACGCGAGCAGGACGGACCGTCTGTACATTGACGCGGCGGTGGCCGAGGCGCATGGGCCGGGTCCGGGCGAAGATGCTCATGCTGGATCGGTTGCGCTCTATCGGAAGCTGGTCCACAAGAGCCCGCAGGATATTGAGGCGCGCATTTTTCTGGCGAATGCGCTGGGCGATGGATTCGACGATAAGGGTGAGCCCAAACCCGGCATGAAGGAGAAGATCGCCATCCTCGAAGGCGTGCTGCGCGACGCGCCCAACGACTCGGCGGCGAATCATTACTGGATCCACGCGATGGAGCCGAGCAATCATCCGGAGAGGGCGATTCCGTCGGCGGCGCTGCTGGCGTCGCTGGCGCCGACGAGCGGGCACATGGTGCACATGCCGGGACACATTTACTACCGGGTGGGCGATTACGCGAGCGCCGATCGCTGGTTCACCGCGTCGACCGAGGCCGATGAGCGCTACATGCGCGAGCAGCATGTTTCAGTGGACGACGACTGGAACTACGTGCACAACATGATGTACTCGATCGCGAACCAGATGGAGCAGGGCCGGCTGCACGACGCCGATGCGCTGTCGGATCATCTGGCGCAGGCACACGGAGAGCTGGCGGCATCGCTCTATATATGGAGTGCGCGCGATGCGATTTCGCGCGTGAGCCTGCGGCTGCCGGTGGCGCTGCGGGTGGCGGACTGGGCAGCGGTGCTGACCATGCTCGACGATGCGAATTTGCCGGATGCGGCGAACACGGCGCATCTGCGCTTCCTGCGAGATGAACTGCGCAGCTTCGCCACGGGCATGCAGGCGCTCGAGCGCGGTGACCTGGCCGGGGCGCAGGCGGCTTCGGCGGCGCTCGATGCCGGGCTGTGGCGGCAGGAGCAGGATGCTAAGGCGGGCGGCAAGTCTGACGACAAGACGAAGACGGGGGCAGGCTCAACGACACCGGCCGCTGCGCAGGCCAAGCCTGCCGACAAGCCGCCGATTGCGCCGCTCCATCCTGACGCGAACCAGGAGCCGCTGGTCAGCGCGCTCAGCATTGCTTCCCAGGAACTGCGTGCCGGGGTGCTGCTGCTCGAGAACAAGAGCGACGACGCGAAGAAACTCTACGGCGAGGCGATTGCCGTGGAGAAAAAGCTCGGCTACCACGAGCCTCCGTTCTACATTCGCCCGGTTGCGGAGACGGAGGCGGAGGCGCTGCTGCGCGCCAAAGACTACGCCGCTGCGAAGACTGCGTACCAGGCTGCGCTGGTGGAGCGGCCGCAGTCGGGCTTTGAGCTGTATGGCATCGCGCGCGCCGATGAGCTGGCCGGCCACACCGATGCGGCGAGAGACGAGTACCGGGCTTTCCTGAAGGCGTGGCCTTCGGCTGATCCGCAATTGCCGGAGATGGTGCACGCCGAGCAGGCGCTGGCCGGTGTGGCTGGGGCAGCCAGCGTAGCCGCAAAATAACGCGGGGCAACGTCTGGCAATGGTCTACTGGACCGGCTGTTTGTTGCTGGCTTGTGGGCTGTTTTTGCCCGGCCTGGGCACAGTCACGTCAACGTTCACCATGCCAAATCGCCCGCTGGTCTGGTCCCACACCGCGACGAGGAGGTAGTCCTCGCCCCAGGGCAGGCTGATTGGCTGATCAAACTCGACTACCGGGTGCGCCACGCTCTGCTCCCGGTCCTGGTTTACGTCGAAGGAAACGTGCTCGAGCCGTCGCGCGATCCGCTCGCCGTAGCGATCGAAGCCGAGGATCGCCGTCTGCACGACGTCTTTCCCTTCGTTTCCCTCGACGGACTCGGGGTAAATTTCTTTCGCGGGAATCTGGAATCGCACCACCCAAGGCGATTCGCCGCGACCGGGCGGTTTTGTCGTGCCGAGTGTCATCGTGGCCGGATCTGCCGCCGGCAACGCCTGGGCGTCGAACACAATCGGAACACCGCGGTCGGCGGGCACCTGGACCTTGCTTCCGTTGGCTCGCAGCACGGTCCGCGTCGCGGGCTTCTGACCTTGCCCGCTGCCGGGCGCGCCGGGAGTCGTGGCTCCGCCGCCATCGTCGAAATAACCGCGCCGGTAGCTGAGCTGATAGTCGCCCTCGGTCAGCTTCACGCGCACCTTGTGCCAACGCCCGTCCGCGCGCAGATCGTCGGGCGAATACGTGAGCGTGTAGTAGCTTCCGTCGGTGTCGAGGACGTGCTGGGCCGCGAGCGCCAGCCCATTGGTGTTGTAGAACGCGTGGCCGCCGGTCGCCTCGGCTTGTTGCTCCATCAGCAGTTGCTGCGCGGCCATCGCCATATTGAACCCGACCGTCAACCCGCGCGCGTCGATGGGGTAGAGCGCGATCCGTTCCGCCTCCAGCATGTCGTAGATGGGCTGCATCGATGCGGCCAGCGCCGGCGCTGTCGGATCGGGGCTCAGATACAAACGCGATCCGCCGGTAAACCACAACAGATTTTTCCGCCCCGGCACCTGCGCCAGATACTGCGCCATCTGGATCAGGGTGTCGTAGTCGCTGGTCATCCATACGCCCGGTTGCTGCAGCCAGGGAATCGCCTTGCGGATCGCGGCGAGGAGCTTGTCGTGATCGGAAGTGAAGGTCTGGAGCTCCAGCGTCATGTCGCCCCGGCGGTCGAAGACCGCGGCCGTTTCGCCGGGGGGCAGTTTCTCGACGAAGCGCTTCATCTGCTGGTAGAGATACATCTGGTCCACAATCCTGATCGTCGTTGCGTCAAGAAGGATCACGTTGACGACCGCTGGCGGATCGTTCAGATACGCGTTGCTGAAGGTTCCGGGCGCCGCCGCTGTCGCCGACACCGGCATCTCCTGGGCAGGCTGGCGGTGCTCCTCGAAGGACGCTAGTTTTTGTGGACGCCCGTTGTCCAGAACGAGGAAGTCGCTCTCGGGAATTCCCTGGATCGGGTTGCCGTGCTTGTCGGTGATGGTGACATCGGTGAGCACCACGCGCGACTGCACCTGGAGGGTGTAGGGCTGTTTGTTCTGGGCCGCTGCCGCGCTCGAAGCGAGAAGCGCCATGGCCCCCAGGGTCCAGACTAACCAATTCGTGTGACGATCCATCGCCGTACCCGCGCGATTCTAACAACCGCACAGCAGAGGACGGAGCACATTGCGTCAAAGTCTCACATCCTACGGGCCGGCGGTCAGCGGCCTGCTCTGCCTGCTGCGTCGGGTGTTCCGGCGTTCTGTTTCTGTCACACTCCTATTGACATTCTGTAGGAACGCAGGCGACACTTTGTATCGCGTCTCTTCAGGAGGAATCGATGGCGCTCGTCGCCCGGCTTCGCGCGCTCTATCGCAATCTTTTTCGGCGGCAACAGGTGGAAGACCGGCTGGACGCCGAAGTGCGGGCTTACACCGATCTGGTTGCCGATGAGCGCATCGCGGCGGGGATGTCTCCTGCGGAGGCGCGGCGCACGGCGCTGGCCGAGGCGGGCGGCATTGAGCCTGTCAAACAAGCGGTGCGCGATGGGCGCGCGGGCGCGATGCTGGATAACTTCGCCCAGGACATTCACTATGGCCTGCGCCAGCTGCGCCGCAGCCCGGGCTTCGCCACGCTTGCAGTCATTACGTTGGCCGTCGGTATCGGAGCCAACACCGCCATCTTCACCTTTGTGAACGCGGTGCTGCTGCGGCCGCTGCCGTATCCCAACGCCGATCGCCTGACCATGCTGATGTCGGGCCTCGCGGACCAGGGCCGCGCACCCTTCTCCAGCTTCGAAGTGTTCGAGATGCAGCGGCGCACGCGCACGTTCGATCAGATTGCCGGCATCTGGGTCACCAACGGCGCGCTGCCTGGCGATGGCGATGCGGAACAGGTGAAGGTCGCCGACGTGACGTCGAATTTTCTTCCCCTGGTGTGCACGCGCCCGGCGCTGGGACGGCTTTTTGGCCCGGAAGACGATTTGCCCAATGCGCCGGACACGATCATCCTTTCGCACGGCGTATTTATGCGGCGCTTTGGCGGCAATTCCTCGGTGATCGGAAAACAGGTGCGGTTTGGACGGCACACGGCGACGGTGGTGGGCGTGCTGCCCGAGGATTTCCGCCTGATCTTTCCGAACGATGCGAGCGTGCCGCCTACGCCGGAAGTGTATGAGGCGATCCCGGTGGGCCCGTGGGATCCGCAGGGCCCGTCGTTCCTGCATCTTCTGGCGCGTTTGCGCAATGGCGAGACCCTGGCGCACGCGCAGGCTGACATGGATTCCGTGGCGCACCAGATCAACGGTCTCGGCGGGCGGGCTTCGATGGGCAACTTCACCATTTCCGCCATGGCGCTCCAGGCCGACGATGTTCGCGAGGTGCGGCGGACGCTGCTGCTGCTGTTCGGAGGCGTGGCGCTGGTGCTGCTGATCGGCTGCGCCAACATCGCCAACCTGCTGATGGCGCGCGCCCGCCAGCGGATGCGGGAGACAACGATCCGCGCCGCGCTGGGCGCATCGCGCTCGCGTCTGGCCCGGCAGTTCCTGACCGAAAGCCTGCTGCTGGGTTTGTTGGGCAGCGCGGCGGCGGTGGGACTTGGATGGGCTGCGACTGAGGCGATCCTCGCCGCGCGGCCGCCGTCGTTTGCGAACCTCGCCCAGGTTTCGCTCGACTGGCGTGCGTTTGGCTTTACGTTCATGGTTGCGGTGGCGGCCAGCATTCTTTTCGGGCTTGCGCCGGTGCTGGCCGTGAGGCGGATCGACCTGACGCGCAATCTGAAGGACTCGAGCCGTCAGGCGGGCTTTCGGCGGCGCCACTGGTCGAGCGCGCTGGTCTCGGCAGAAGTCGCGCTGGCCTTCGTGCTGCTGCTGGCGACGGGGTTGCTGACCAGGACCTTCATCAACATCCTCGGCCTGCATCCTGGCTTCAGCGCTGACAACGCCTTCACCTTCCGCGTGTCGACGCCGGGCTACGCGCCGCTGCATCTGCTTCAACAGAAGCTGGGCACGATCCCTGGCGTTGAATCCGTCTCGGCGATTTCGCATCTGCCGCTCGACGACGGCGGCAACTGGTACGACTACTACTGGAAGGAAGGCGCGACGGCCGAGGAGCAGACGACGCGGATGGCCGATAACCGTTCGATTCTTCCGGGGTATTTCTCGACCATCGGGGCGACGCTGATCGAAGGCCGCGACTTCACGGATGCCGATGATAGTGCGCACGAGCCTGTGGTGGTGATCGACGACGTTCTTGCGCGCCAGCTGTGGCCGGGCGTCGATGCCATCGGACAGAAGATCAATATCTCCGATTCGCCGAAAGGCTTTTACCAGTTCGAGCGCAACTGGGCGGTGGTGGTTGGGGTCGTGCATCACGTGCAGTACCACTCGCTCACCGTGATCGTGCGGCCGCAGATTTATATGCCCTATCCGCTGGCGCCACGGCCATCAATGTCGTTCGTGCTGCACACCTCGGGTGACGTGCCGGGCCTCGCCGCTCAGGTGCGCGCAGCGGTTTCCTCCGTCAGCCGCGACATGCCCATCACGCATCTCGAGCCGATGCAGACGCTGGTCGACCGAGCCCGCGCGGAGAGCCGCTTCGCGTCACTGCTGGCGACCCTGCTTTCGGGCCTTGCGCTGGTGCTGGCCTCGATCGGGATTTACGGCGTGCTGTCGTATTCGGTGGCGCAGCGCACCATGGAGATCGGAATCCGGATGGCGATTGGCGCGCCGCGGGCGCAGGTGATGCGGATGATCCTGGCGGACGGCTTCGCGTGGGTGCTGCCCGGGCTGGCCGCGGGGTTTCTGCTGTCGCTGATCGTCGCACCTCTACTGACGAAGTTTCTGTTCGGAATTACGCCCGGCAATGCAGCCAACTACGCCGTCATCTTTGGGGTGGTTGTGGTGGTGAGCGTGCTCGCCGGCTATCTGCCTGCGCGGCGCGCGATGAATCTGGACCCGCTGACGGCGCTGCGGTATGAGTGAGACAGCGGATAGCGGATAGCGGATAGCTGATAGCGAGTAAAGGCAACAAACCCGTTGGGGGTTCTGGCAATAGAAATCCGGGTGGCCAGGCGTTGTTGGCCAAATGGCGCTATAATTGTGCCAGGTGGCTTGAATGAGTATTGCTGAAATTGTCGAGGTGCTTGGGGGCAGCAAGACGTTTCGCCGCCGCATTCGCACCACCGACGACCTGGCCTCCCAGGTGCGTTCCGGCCTGCCGGCGTCCACAGTCTCAACCCTCGCCGCCGTTCTTTCGCTGCACCGGACGCAGGTGGCCGAGCGCCTGAGCATTCCTCCGCGCACGCTCAGCCGCCGCCTCGCTAACCACTCGCGTCTGACGCATGAGGAATCGGATCGCACGCTGCGCATGGCCCGCGTGGTGGCGCTCGCCAAAGAGATCCTCGGCTCCGAAGAAAAAGCTTCGCGCTGGCTGAGCAATCCTAACCGCGCTCTCGGCGGCCGTGTACCCTTCGACCTGCTCGACACCGACGTTGGCGTTCGTTCGGTCGAAGAGATCCTCGAACGCATTGCCTACGGAATTTACAGCTAGCGTCTGTTGGCGACTACCGGAATGCACGTCTGGAGGCTCTTTCCCCGCCGCTTTCGCTCCACAGCCTTTACCGGCGTGGGAGGGTTGCATGCTGCAGGCCGATGGAATCACCTCGGCACTCCGATCGTCTACACCTCGACCTCGCGGGCGCTCGCGGCTCTGGAGTTTTTCGTGAACCTCGAGCCCAACGAGGCGCCCGGCGATCTGCTCATTGCGGAGGCGACGGTCCCCGACAAC
The DNA here is from genome assembly GCA_963788905.1 of uncultured Acidobacteriaceae bacterium. GTDB lineage: Bacteria > Acidobacteriota > Terriglobia > Terriglobales > Acidobacteriaceae > Palsa-343. The sequence goes on along the minus strand of CAWBIO010000002.1, from coordinate 504,020 downwards.
CTGATCGAGTCGCTCGACCTGAAACTGCTGCCTTCCACATGGCGCACACTCAACAACAAGGCCTGCCGTGACCTTGGTTCGGACTGGGTGGCGAGCGGCCGATCCGTGGCGCTCAGGGTTCCATCCGCGGTGGTCGACGGCGACTGGAATCTGCTGCTCAACCCGCCCCACAGGGATTTTTCGAGGGTTCGTATTTCTGGGGCCAGGGCGTTCCGCTACGACCCAAGAATGTTCCGGGCGAGCCGGTAGCCGCTGTTTTACGCTGCTTTGGGCAGCTGCATGAAGTCGAGCGCGCGAACGAGGTAGGCCTTCATCTCGAGGCGCGGAACGATGGCGTCGAGGAAGCCGTGCTGCAGCAGGAATTCTGAGCGCTGGAAGCCTTCGGGCAGCTTTTGCCGGATGGTCTGCTCGATCACGCGCGGTCCGGCAAAGCCGATCAGGGCGCCAGGCTCGGCGATGTTGAGGTCGCCCAGCATGGCGAAGCTCGCCGTGACGCCGCCGGTGGTGGGATCGGTGAGCACGGAGATGAAGGGGATGCGGGCCTCGTCGAGGCGGGTGAGCGCGGTCGAAACCTTGGCCAGCTGCATGAGGCTCACGATGCCTTCCATCATGCGCGCGCCGCCGGAAGCGGCCACGGTGATCAGGGGCAGGCGCTCGTCGTGGGCGCGGTCAATGGCGCGGGCAATGGTTTCGCCAACCACAGCGCCCATGCTGCCGCCGATGAAGCTGTACTCGATGACGCTGAGGATGACCCGATGCGGCCCAAGCTCGCCGCGCACGTTGACAATGGCGTCGTTGAGGCCGGTTTCGCCTCGTGCCTTCCTCAGCCGATCCTTGTAGGGTTTCAGATCGGTGAACTGGAGCGGGTCGGTGGACTTGAGGTCGCCATTGAGCCACTCGTAGCCAGGATCGAGCAGGCTGCTGATGCGTGCCTGCGCGCTGATGCGCCCGTGGCGGCCGCATTTGGGGCACACCTGCAGGTTGGCCTCGAGGTCGGCTTTCCAGATGGGCTGGCTGCAGCCCTCGCACTTGATCCAAAGGCCTTCGGTGCGGACACGGTTCTCTCCGGACTCAATTCTGCTGTCTTCGCGCCTGAACCAGGACATCTGCCTCTCCAAAAACGTGACGAATCGGGCGTGGGCCAGAAGCCGCGTGGCCGAATCGCCCGAGCCACCAGAGTATCAGGGCGGCGGTTGGGGGGACTGTCCGGAATCCGGAAAGCCAATCACCCGAACGTCCGGAACTGGACGCGGGCGGGATGCGTACCTTGTTGTGTACCGTCCAGCGGGAGGTGCGAACCATGTTCTGCAGCGTGTGCGGTCAGCCCATCGATGCCTATCAGCCATATTGCCCAAGATGCGGGCGCCAGGTAATCCCCATTGCCACCGCAACGCCGCCCCCGTGGGCATGGACGCGGGTGCACCGGCACGTGCACACGCTGGGCATTCTGTGGATCGCCTACGCGGCGCTGACGATGCTGAGTTGGCTCTTCGCGGTGGGCGTCATGTCGGGCTTCTCGCACGACTGGGGATTTCCGTTCAGCCACGGCTTCGACGGCTTCTACAGCTTCCCGTTCGCCCGCTTGCCCTGGCTGATTCCGATGATCACCGTGATCCTCGCGGGGCGCGCGGTTCTGTGCCTGGTGACAGGCATTGCGCTGCTGCGCCGGGCTTCGTGGGCAAGGACCCTGGCGCTGGTGGCCGCGTTCCTGACGCTGATCCGGCCGTTCCTCGGGACTGCGCTGGCCATTTACACGCTGTGGGTGCTGCTGCCCTCGGCGTCGGGCCAGGAGTACGACCAGATCGCGGCGCCCAGCCTACAATGAGCGAATGGAATTCCCCATCGTCCGCATGCGGCGCCTGCGGCGGAATGAGCCGTTGCGCGCGCTGGTGCGCGAAACCCGGCTTGAGCCGAGCGCGCTGATCCAGCCGCTGTTTCTTTGTCCTGGCGAAGGCGTGCGCCGGGCGATTGATTCGATGCCGGGCATTTTCAATTTTTCAGTCGATGAAGCGGTGAAAGAAGCCGAGGTGGCTGCAGCGCTGGGCATCGGCGGCGTGTTGTTGTTTGGGCTTCCCGCGGACAAAGACGAGCAGGCCAGCGGAGCGTGGGCCGAGGATGGCATTGTGCAGCAGGGGCTGCGCGCCCTGAAGCAGTCGAGCGCGGCAAAAACCCTGGTGCTGATGGCCGATGTTTGCCTTTGCGAATACACCAGCCACGGGCATTGCGGAGTCGTCGCGCAGCACGGCGATGGGTATGAGGTCGACAACGACGCGAGTCTCGACCTGCTGGCGAAGACTGCCGTGTCGCTCGCCCGGGCGGGCGCCGATGTGGTTGCGCCCAGCGACATGATGGATGGGCGCGTGGCGGCGATCCGCGACGAGCTGGACGACCAGGGCTTCGAGCAGATTCCAATTCTGTCGTACGCTGCGAAGTTTGCTTCTGCTTTTTATGGGCCGTTTCGTGAGGCCGCGGACTCAGCACCGCAGTTTGGCGATCGGCGCAGCTATCAGATGGATGGCGCGAACCTGCGCGAGGCGATGCGGGAGATTGAGCTGGATCTTGGCGAGGGCGCGGACATGGTGCTGATGAAACCGGCGATGCCGTATCTGGATGTGATCCGCGCGGCGCGCGAGCGCTTCGATGTGCCGATTGGGGCGTATCAGGTTTCGGGCGAGTATTCGATGCTGCACGCGGCATTCGCCAAAGGCTGGCTGGAGCCCGGGCGCGCGATGCTCGAGTCGCTGGTGTCGATCCGGCGCGCGGGCGCGGGATTCATCGTGACATATTTTGCGCCGGAGGCGGCAAAGCTGCTGGGGTCTAGCCGCACGGGCAGACGCGCCTGACGGCGCAGCTGCAGAATCCCGGAGCATCTCTCGCGCATCCTGCAATTACGGTCGCTGCGTACAATAAAAATCTGGAACCGAAGGCCGCAGCGTACTCGTGCGGCTCAATTCGCGCCTTCCGAACGGAGAATTCTTTGGCAGATACGATTTACGACGTTGCGATTCTGGGCGGCGGGCCGGCCGGTTACACCGCCGCAATTCGCGCTGGGCAATATGGCCTGAAGGTCGCGCTGATTGAAAGGTCGGAGAAGCTCGGCGGGACCTGCCTGCACGTGGGCTGCATTCCCACCAAGTCGCTGCTGTTTAACGCTGAGGTGTATGACTATCTGAAGCACGCGAAGGAATACGGCATCGACGGCCTGGGCGAGGGCACGGTGAACTGGGCGTCGGTGCTCGAACGCAAGAACCAGATCATCGCGAAGCACGTGAAGGGTCTCGATTTCCTGATGCGCAAGAACAAGGTCACCGTGGTGCCGGGATTCGGCAAGCTGACCGGACCGGCGAAGAGCGGCGTTTTCACCGTTGCGGTCGACGGGGGCAAAGGCGCGGCCGCTGTGCAGGCGAAGAATGTGATTCTGGCGACTGGATCCGACGCAAAGTTGTTGCCGGGACTGACCGCCGACGACACGATCCTGACCAACATCGAGATTCTCTCCCTCAAGCAGATTCCGAAGTCGCTGGCCATCATCGGTGCGGGCGCGGTCGGGGTCGAGTTTGGGTCGATCTTCCGCAGCTTCGGATCGGAGATCAGCATCATCGAGTTTCTGCCGCGGGTGGTTCCCAACGAAGACGAAGACGTGAGCAAGGAGCTGGCGCGGGTTTTCAAAAAGCGGGGGATCGAAATTAACGTCGGCGCGAAGGTTGAGAAGGTGGAGAAGACGAAGACCGGCGCGAAGGTGACGTTCATGGCTTCCGACGGTAAGAAGGTCGAGAAAGAGGCCGAGAAGGTTCTGGTTGCTGTGGGGCGCGCGCCGCGCACTGAGGGCATCGGCCTTGAGACCACGAAGATCAAGCCCGATCGCGGCTTCATCAAGGTCAGCGAGTGGATGCAGACCGACGAGCCCGGCATTTACGCCATCGGCGACATCGTGGCCGGCCTGCCGCAACTGGCGCACACGGGTTCAATGGCGGGCATGGTGGTGGCGGCGAAGATTGCCGCGAAATATGCGCGCCCGCTACGCCGGGATCGCGTTCCCGCCTGCACCTACACGGAGCCGCAGATCGGCAGCGTGGGATTGACCGAGACGCAGGCCAAAGAGAACGGCCACGCGGTGAAGGTCGGCAAGTTTCCGTTTTCCGCAAACTCCAAAGCATCCATCGTCAATGCCCACGAGGGCTTCGTGAAGGTTGTCGCCGATGCGAAGTACGGCGAGATTCTCGGGGTGCACATCATCGGCCCGCAGGCCACGGAGTTGATCGCCGAAGCGGTGACGGCGATGGAATTGGAAGCCACGGTCGACGAGATGATGTTCACCATTCACGCGCACCCAACGCTGGCCGAAGCGATGCTGGACGGATTCGGCAGCGTGGAGGGTATGGCGATCAATGTATAGAGGCAGCTAAGAAGCGGTCAGCGATAAAGCGGTCAGCGATGAGGCGGTCGGCGATGAGTGAAGCCCTCAGGAACATCGATGAGGCGATCCGCGAATATCTTCTGGTTCAGCGAGTGTTGCGAAACAAAAGGCCTTGATCCTCAACCTTCTCCAGCTCGGCCGCACTGATTACGCCGCAGGACTCAAACTGCAGCAGCGCCTGGTGGAAGCGCGGCACGAAGGCCGCGTCGGCAACACGCTGGTGCTGCTCGAGCATCCGCCGGTCCTCACGCTGGGGCGCAATGCCAGTCGCGCGAACATCGTTGCCAACGAGGAGTTTCTCGCCTATCGCGGCGTCGAAGTGCATGAGATTAACCGCGGCGGCGACGTCACGTATCACGGGCCGGGTCAACTGGTCGGTTATCCCATCTTCGATCTGCGCAGCTTTACGCCGCGGCTGGGTGCGGTCGATTTTGTCCGCAGGATCGAAGAAGCCCTGATCCGCGCCTGCGGCGACTTTGGCGTGGAAACGACGCGCATCGCCGGACGCACCGGCGTCTGGACGCCTGCAGCGGGCAGCCTTTTGGAAAGGAAGATTGCCGCGATTGGCGTCCACATCGCGCGCGGCATCACATCGCATGGCTTCGCATTCAACGTGACTCCCGATCTGCGCGATTTCGAGCTCATCGTTCCCTGTGGCATCGGGGACCGTAAAGTGACGAGCCTCGAGCGCGAGGCCGATCCGGCGCCGGCGATGAGCGACGTTGTCAACGCTGTTGCCCGCCAGTTCGGCCACGTCTTCGAGTCGCAGGTGCTGTGGCTGGAATCGCTGGACGACTTGCTGCCTGGCGCGCCGGTGCTGGAAAAAGTTGCCGCCGCGCATGCAGATTTATAATCGGTTTTTGCGCTGAATCTTCTTTGGCCTGCGCCTGTCACAGTCTTTTCCAGCGGAGCGAACTAATTCATGCCGACCGAAGTCCTGATGCCCCAGATGGGCGAGTCGATTTTCGAGGGCACCATCACGAAATGGCTGAAGAAGCCTGGCGACACGGTCCAGCGCGACGAGCCGCTGTTTGAGATTTCGACCGACAAGGTTGACGCCGAGATTCCCTCGCCCGCGGCCGGAGTGCTCACCGAGATTCGCGCGCAGGAAGGCACGACCGTCCAGGTGAACACCATCGTCGGCGTGATTGGAGATGGTGCCGGAGCTGGAGCCAGCGCACCTGCGCCGAAAGCGGAGCCGGCGAAGGCCGCCCCGGCCGAGGACAAGACGCCCACACCTGCGCCCGCGCCAACGCCCAATGTCAAACCCGCTGCTGCATCCGGGCCCGCGCAGGATGTGATTATGCCGCAGATGGGCGAATCGATCTTCGAAGGCACGATCACGAAGTGGCTCAAGCAGGTCGGCGACACGGTCGAGCGCGATGAACCGCTGTTTGAAATTTCGACCGACAAAGTGGACGCCGAGATTCCTTCGCCCGCGGCCGGCGTGCTTACAGAAATCAAAGTTCCCGCAGGCGAGACGGCGCAGATCAACACCGTTGTGGCGGTGATCGGCGGCTCAGGAGCGCAAGCCGCGCCAGTTGCAGCCCCATCTGCGACTCTGCCACCTGCCGCTCAAAAAGCGCCTGTGCCCGTGAGCGCTCCGGAATCCGAGCCGGTTGCGACAGAAGCCGAGCACGTGCGCTCGTCGCCGCTGGTGCGCAAAATTGCCCGCGAGAACAACGTCAACCTCGGCGCCGTGCGAGGCACAGGCGCAGGCGGACGCGTGACCAAAGAAGACATCCTCGCTTATATCGAGAAGGGTCCGGCTGCGCCGGCTGCGGCCAGACCCGCAACTCCGGCGCCCGCGGTTGCGGCGATTCCTGGCGAATTGGTTCCGCTCACCCGTATGCGCTCGATCATCGCGCAGCGTATGGTCGAGTCCGTGCGCACCAGCCCGCACGTCCACACCATCTTTAAGATCGACTTCACGCGCATCGTCAGAATTCGTGACAAAGAGAAGAACAAATACGAGCAGCGCAACGGCGTCAAGCTCACCTACATGCCGTTCATCACCCGCGCCGTGATCGCCACGCTGCGCAAAATGCCCATCGTCAACGCATCGATGGAAGGCGAGGCCATTCGCTACCACCAGCACATCAACATGGGCATCGCCGTCGCGCTTGAGTGGGGGCTGATCGTGCCGGTGATCAAAGAGGCTGAGGAGAAAAACTTCCTCGGCATCGCGCGGGCCATCGCCGACCTGGCGGAGCGCGCGCGCACGAAGAAGCTCAAACCCGACGAAGTGGGATCTGGCACTTTCACGATTACAAATCCCGGCATCTTCGGCGAGCAGTTCGGCATGCCCATTATCAATCAGCCGGAGTCGGCCATCCTCGGCGTCGGCACGCTGCTCAAGGAGCCGGCGGTGGTGACGGGCGCCGACGGCATCGATTCCATCGCCATCCGAAACTTCATTCATCTCACGCTCGGCTTCGATCACCGCATCATCGACGGCGCCGACGCGGGCAAGTTCATGGCCGAGGTGAGGAAGTACCTCGAAAACTGGAACGAGGATATTGGTTGAACGGTAGCTAAGAGGCGGTCAGCTAAGAAGCTGTCAGCCAAAAGCCGGTCGGCGAACATCCGGTCAGCTAAAAACGGCTGTAGCTTGTTACAGCAGCGCCTGCGCCTCGAGCACCCGCTCGACGGCTTCCACCGGCGTCTTTCCGACTGCGGAAAGATGGCCCATCTTGCGCCCCTTGCGCGGCTGATGCTTTTCGTAGAGGTGGACGCGCACACCAGGAATTGCGAGCGCGCGGTCGAAGTGCGGCGGATGATCGAGCCACAAATCGCCCAGCAGATTCGCAATCGCGGCCGGCTGCACTACGGAAACATCGCCCAGGGGCAGATCGCAAACGGCGCGCACCGCCTGCTCAAACTGGCTGGTGACGCAGGCGCGCTCGCTGGCGTGATAGCTGTTATGCGGGCGCGGCGCGAGCTCGTTCACCAGCAGATCGCCGCTCTTCGTTAAGAACATCTCAACGGCCAGCAGGCCTTCGAGGGTGAAAGAGTCGGCAATGTCGCAGGCCAGCTTCTGCGCGCGAGCTTCGATCCCCGGCGCGACCAGCGAGGGGATGACGCTCCACGCCAGAATCTGCCGCTCGTGATGATTCGTCGCTGAAGGAAAACTCTTCGTCTCGCCGCGCGGAGACCGCGCCACCATCACCGAGATTTCCCGGTCGAGGTCGAGCGCCTGTTCCACCACGCAGGGCTGCTGGCCGAGCAGCCGCCACGCATCGGCGGCGGAAGTGTTGTCGCCGAACCCAATCTTCAACTGGCTGCGGCCGTCGTAGCCTCCGTGCGCGCTCTTGACGAAGCATCGGCCACCCAGCGATGCAACCGCGTCGGCAAGGTCGTGCTCCGAGCGCGCTGCGCGCCAGGGCCCAAGCGGAAATCCGCGCTCGCGCAGCCAGTCCTTCTGGCGGATGCGGTTCTGGATGACGCGCAGCAGCTCGGCCGAAGGGCGCACGGGCGCGAACTTCGCCGCCGCTTCGAGGCTGGCGATTGAAACCTGCTCGATTTCGAGCGTCACCACATCGCAGCCGCGCGCCAGATCGGCCGCGGCGCGTGCATCGTCCCACCCGCCCTCAAAGCACGCATCGACGACGAAGCGCGCCGGACACGAGGGATCGGGATCCATGACGTAGATGCGGTAGCCGAGCGAGCGCGCGGCCATGGCGACCATGCGGCCCAGCTGCCCGCCGCCGAGGATGCCGAGGGTCGCGCCGGGAAGAATCGCGGTCATTCCGGCAGGCCCTGCTGCAGTACTTCGCGCGTGCGAGCCTCGCGCCACGCTCGCAGCCGCTCGCGCAACGCAGGATCGGTCGCCGCGAGAATCTCGACCGCGAGCAGCGCGGCGTTGGCGGCGCCGGGCTTGCCGATGGCCAGCGTTCCTACGGGCACGCCCTTCGGCATCTGGACAATGGAAAGGAGCGAGTCAACGCCTTGCAACATGGTGGCCGGAATGGGCACGCCGAGCACGGGCACGAGCGTCTTCGAGGCCAGCATGCCGGGCAGATGCGCCGCGCCACCTGCCCCTGCGATGATGACGCGCAGGCCGCGCGACTCAGCCTGGGCAGCGTACTCAAACATGAAGTCGGGCGTGCGGTGCGCCGAAACTACGCGCGCCTCATACGGCACCTGAAACTCGCGCAGGATTTCAACCGCAGGCGCGAGGGTTTCGTAGTCGCTCTTCGAGCCCATGACGACGGCGACCAGCGGTTTTTCTTTTTGTTGCATCGTGGTCGATTCTATTCGATCTGTGTGTCTCACTTCCGGCGTAGAAAATCCAGGACGAACTGGATGAGGGTGATGAGTCCGCCGATGGCGATGGCAAAGCCTCGCGCGCTCTGAAAGCGCTCTTCATGCTGCGTGACGCGATGTTCAATGGCGCCGATCCGGCCGGCGTTGCCGTCGCCAACCAGCGTCGTCATCTGGTTCTTGAGGACGGAGAGATCGGCGAGCACCTGTGCTTCGAAGTCAGTCATAGTCAAAAGTCCTGTCGATAAAAGTTTTTTCAGGCCGGAAGCGCGAAGCTGGAAGCCCGGGGTCGGAACCCGGCAATTCGCTAACAACTGCTTCCCAGCATCCGGCATCCGGCTTCCGTTAGAGCGGCAGATTGACAAACACGGCGCTCGAAAAACGTGAATAGTTGGGCGGCGTCGAGCCGTCGTACATGCGGATGTAGTACTGCTCCATCGCAGCCTGGCGCGGGATGGTGAAGTTGGGCACGGGCGAGCGCAGGACAAGATCGGGCCCGGCGCCAGCGGTGAACGACCAGTCGCGCCGCCGCACTTCGAAACCGCCGCCGCTGGGCGGAGTGGCGTTGGCGGCAATTTGAATCACGCTGCCGTTGACCAGCGTGACCGCGAGCTGGTTCAGGTTTGCCAGAGGCGTTGCGGTTTCCGCTTGTTGCGGCACCCAAACATCCGCGGGCACGCTGGCCGAGGTTTTGATGGCCAGATCGTCGGCCCAGTCATTGGCGAAGGAGATGGAGTATTTCGCGAGCGTGGGCGTGGTCGCGGCCAGATCGATCTCGACGGCGCGCACGACGAGGTTCGCGTTCAGATTCAGCGGAGGTGGAGCTGATCGCGAGAACGTCGCCGGGCCACACGTCGCCCTGCTGGTCGGCGTTCCACTCGGTGTATTTGCCGCTCCAGGCGGCGGCGCGGCTGGTGGACACGGCGAGGATGGCGCTGGCTGCGTTCTCGCAGTCGGCGGAGCTGCGCGCCACCGGGCTGGTGACCGAGCCGATCCAGCACGCGGTGCCGGGAAGCTGTCCGCCATTGCTTTCCGCCGTGATGCTGGCGGCACTGGCCAGGCGCGCGACCGCACGATGGCTGGTGCGGTAGGAAATAGCAATCACCTCGCCTGCCTGCGGCGTGCTTGCCGGATAGAAGGTGAGTTTGCCGGTGCGGCTCACAGTGCAGTCCGCACCCTGCGCGGTGGTGCCGATGCGGCGCACGAACGGTGTGCCGTTGAGCGGCGTGCTGGTGACCCACACGGGTCCCTGCTGCTGAATGGTGACGTTGCCGATGCTGCACTGCAGGTAGCCCGCGTTGAGCGGAGCGAAGAGGCACCACGGCGCGGGCGAAGACGTAAAGCTGCCGGAATAGAGCACGGTGGGCACGCCGGCCACTCCGTTAGTCACGTCCTCCACTTCAAAGACGATGCTCGCCTGGACGGCGGTGAGATTGGCGCCGAAACGCTGGGCGCCATTGCCGGTGCCGACGGCGTAATACGCCTGGAGCAGGCGCTGCACGTCATTGGAGTAAAAACGTAACCGCAGCGTGTACAAATGTCCGGCGGTGGGCGTGAAGGTGCTGCCCGCGACAATCCCGTTCACCAGTGGAGCGATGGTAGTGGCGCCGCTGGCCTGGCCGATCTGGAAGCCGGCGATGCATTCGGCCAGCGTGGTTTGCCCGCCGTTGAAAAATCCGTTGAGAATGCCGGAGGTGTTCTGGCCGAACTGGACGCTGCCAACTTCGATGACAAGGCCGCCGCCCAACTCGAGATTAGACACGGCCGAGAGCACCGTGGTGCCGAGCTGGCTGCCGCCACCGCCGCAGGTAAGCCCGGCAGATGTAAGCCTGAGCGCCATGCCTGGGTCTTCGACGTTCCACAGCTGCGGATTGATGGAGGGCCCGTCGAAGTTGTCGCTGACCGGCTTTGACTTCGAAGGCGCCGGCATCCAGGGTTTCTCCGTCAGGTCGAATTGCAACGTGGTGCCGTCGCCCTGGAAATATTCGGTGACGTAAGCGCACGGCTCGGTCTCGCCGCAAACGGTCACGTCGTTGGCGAGGGCTTTCACCATGGCGATCTGCAGGCCGCTGAGCGAGAGCGTGCCCTGGGCTTCGCTGAGCGTGTGAGTGACGGTGCCCACCGGCGTCATGGTGAGCGTGCCGTTCATCAGCAGATACGCGCTGCGCGTTGCGCAGGCGAGCGTGCCCGCGTTCTCCGACCAGGTAAGATTGCTGTTGGTCTGGAATTCCGACACGCTCATGGTGGCCAGAGGGACAGACGCGGAAATGCCCTGCATCTGGAGGAGCGACAGCATCCCCTCAAGCGCCTGGCCGCCTGTGGTTCCATAAGCGGGCGCTACCTGAGGCAGGCTCTGGCGGTTGAGAAGGACCTCGTCGCTGATGGCGGTCGCCTGGGCCTCGTACACCGCGCCCATCGTGCCCTGGCCCTGAAGCTCGAGCGCGGGCTCGGCCGCGAGGTAGCCGGTGAACAAAACGTTGCCGCTGTCATCAGTGACGATCATGCGGCCGTTGCGCGCGGGCGTGGCGAGGCCGGAACCCGGGAATAATGTAACCGTGCATGTGACAGGTTCGTTGAGCCGGCGCACGATGCGAAATGGGCGGCCGGCTACGATGGAGCTGGTGTAGTCGATGGGGCCGTTGCCGTCGTGATTGTCGATGGTGAGTTTCATCGTTGGTTTCCTCAAATCAGCGTGACGGGACTGGGCAGAAAGCTGCGGAAGCAGACGATCTGCTGGCCATCGTTGGAGTCAGTAACAGGCAATGCGCGGAATGCCGCGTTGAGCGCGATGCGCTCGAGCGGGGCGACCAGGGCTGTCGAAGTTTCTGCCGGGCCGGCCATCGATTGCAGGCGCGGGTAGTGGAAGAGAATGCGCTCGCCCTGCTGGCCATCGATGACAAACAGCGCGGACCACTCCTGAAAAAAGCTGCCGCCTTCGCGGTCGACGAAGCCGGTGATGGGCTGCACGCGCATGCCTGCTGAGGGAACCCCGGCGATGAGCGGCTGCGCGAGCTGGAGGCCTGCGGACGAGCTGGACAGGACGCGCGCAACGTTGAACGACACGCGGCGGATGTAGTCCGGATCGCTGTTCACTGTGCTGGCGTTTGCGACATACGCAGCGTAGACACCGCTGCCGACGTAGCCGGTCTGGCCTGTGTAGTCGAGGTCGACGGTGACGAGCGAACCTGGCTGGAATCCGGCAGCATCGGTCGAGGCCATGGCGAGCGAGGTTGCGGTTGAGCCGGTGGTCAGGTTCACCGCCGGCACGCCTTTGCTGCCCGAGCCGTTGGCCGTGGCGCCGGCGGCAGGCACGATGAGGTTCATATGCTCGGAGCCGGCCGCGAGCGCCATGGAGAGCTTGCTCCACGCCTTAAAGCGGAAGGAGACCGTGGCGTCGACAGTTTCGCGCACCTGGAACTGCGTGGCGCCGGGCGATCCGGTGACCAGCTCGCCGAACTTGCTCGCGGACTTGCGCGTGAAGCTTTCGATCCAGCCCAGGTCGACCCACGGCGCGGGCGGCGCACTGACGGAAAAGCGGCCATTCACCGAAGGATCGAAGAGCGTCGGCTGCCGGTGAACGCGATCGACCGGCGCAAAGTAAGCGCGCACCGAGCGCCCGGTGGGCGGCAGGGCGGGGAGTGGCGTGGTGACAGATGTGCTCATTGTTCCCCCTGTTCCTGGAACGCGAAGACCGTGACCTTAACGGTGCGGCTCAGGCGGTCGCGCGAGTTCGTCGCAGGGCTGAATTGGGGCTCGGACCAGAAGACCATCGTCTCCATGGGCACGGCCGGATTCTGCGTGTAGTTCATCTTTTGTGCCGAGTACGGATACAAAAGCCTGAGCATCTCGGAATCCATATCCTCAAGGCAGCGGCCACGATCGAGGCCCATGTTGGCCTGGGTTCCGGCGGTGGAGTACTGAATCTCGCAGGTCATCTGCGCGAGAATCGCGGGCAGCTCGAGATCGGCCTCGAAGCCGGTCCAGCCGAGCGCGAAGGCGTCAAGTTGTGGTTGCGGCTGCGGGGCCTCGGCGTCGAGGACCAAGATGCCGGGGCGCGTGAAGGCGCGCAGCGTCATAGTGCGGGCCGGATTCACCGTTTGCAGGCGGCTGCGCGGCGTGATGTAGAACGTATCTTTTGCATTTTGCATAATGTCACTCACCCAGTTACAAATGCAGCGGTTCAGGGCAAATGTCGCCCCCGGTAACGCGGCCGGACCATTCCCGAGCCGCAAATGTGGTTAAACCGGCCACTCTCCGCAGGCTTCCTGTAACAGCAGCCGATACAAATACGCCGCGCCCTGACTCTCCGACGTGGAAGCCGCCTCGATGAGGAAGAGCTTGCCGGCCACAACGACGCCGGCGGCCATGGAAAACAGCGTTTGCGCGGAGCTGAGCTGGAGCTGGCTAACCTGCGCGGCAACGGCTTCGGCGGAAACAAGCAGCTCGTATTTCGGGAGCTGGCCGTCATCCATCGCGACGCGTGCCTTGCGAAAGACCACCGGCGAAAGCGGCAGGGAGAGAAAGCCAGGAGCGTTGAGGCCGATCTGTCCGGCGTTGGTTGAATCACCGGCAAGGGGCGGCATTTGCAGGCAGGCGGTCGTGCCTCCGCCGGCGCGCAACAGAGCCGTGGCCACGCGCTGGGCCAGGCCCGTTGGATTCTGAATGCTGAGGTCGGCCATGGCTATCCCATCCTCACGGAAACCCACGGCGCGAGCAGAGCTTCGACGACCGGATCGATGAGCGAGCCCTGAAAATACTGGAGCTCGAGGGTGTCGACCTTCGACGACTTCACGTTGAGCCCGGGCGTGGACTGAGCGTTTTTGACGATCTGCGCGCAGGCGACCTTCACCGCGCCCGGCAGCGTAGCGAAGCCCGCGGTGTAGATGACCTCGACCTCGTTGTAAGGCAGGCCGAGGATGTTGAGCGGGAAGACGAGCTCGCCGGTGTCGGCGACAAAGTCGACCGTGGTGGGATCGACCGCGGTCCACGCGCCAGGGAGCGAGAACGCCCACAGCACTTCTTCCTGGATCGGAGAAGGCATCTGGCCGCGGCGCGGTTTTGCATAGCGCGCCTGGATGGAAACGAAGGGCAGCGTCGCCGGCGCGACCGCGACCAGGGGCAGATGGCTCAGCCGCGCGGTCTGCGAACCATCGACGATGCGCAGGCGCTCGGTGTACTGCGTGGGGTTGAGGCTCTGGCGGCGGCAGTGCGCGTCAATCAGCGACGAGGCGGCCGTGATCCAGTCCCCGGTGACATCGGAGGGCAGACCGTAGGTCTGGTACTCGGTGGGTTGAAGATAGCAACTCATGTGATCTCCCAAAGCGAAAAAGCGGTCGGCAAAAAGCCGGTCAGCTAAGAAGCGGTTAGCGATGAGGCGGTCAGCGATGAACCGGTAAGCGGCGAAGCGGTCAGCGAACGATTCGTGAGTAGCTGGTTGGCTCACCCACCATTCGCTCGCCGGCCGCATTCCGCTGACTGCTGACCGGTTTTCCGCTAGCCGCTCCTTCGCTGTCTTGCGATTACCGGTCGACGAGCACCTGGTAGTGTGCGTAGCTGGCGCCCTTCACGACCGGCGCGCCGAACTTGACGACCACGTGCTGCGCGGCCAGCGATCCAGGTGGTCACGCCCATCTGACGCGCCTTGAGGATGATGTTTCTTCTGCCTGCCTCCGTTGCGTACTTCCGTTGCGCCGCGTTGGCGGCGAGGCCCACGTTCGAGCCCAGCCGGTTTCTGATTTTGAGGACCTTCTCGGTCAGTTCCAGCGCCGGTTCACCGCCAGCGTCCAGGATCCTGCCAAGCTCGAGAAGGACCTCCCTTGAGCCGTTTCCAAAGTCGAAATCCATGACGGGTGCGGCTCACTGATTCATGGTGTATTCGACGGTGATCTGCGGATACGCCGGCTGGGTTGTGCATCCTGCGTCCGCGGTCTGGACGCCGATGCCGATGTTGTGTCCCGCCGGCACGGTTCCGGAAACCGCGTTGTAGAAATGCGAAGTGGCGTTGTAGTTCAGGGTGACGGTCGCGATCCACGCAGAGGCGGTGTAGTCATACACGCCGATCACGGGGAACGTTGTGCAGGCCGCCATGGTGGTGCCCAGGAAAACGTCGATGCGGGTCAGCTTGATAGACGCGCTCGGTTCCCAGGCCCCGCCCAGGGAGGTGGTTGCCGAAGACCCAAAGCTGCCCATGATCATCGGGGTCCAGGTGAAATGCCAGGAGGTGGAGCAAATCGCCGCGCCGTTTGCCGACACTCCGGTTGCGTAGGAGCCCGCCGCGCAGCCCGTGGGCGTTGCCGCCAAGGCCGTAGCGGTGCCGGCGTTGCCGGTAGTCGCCGCAGTCAGCGTTGCCGCAACTGGGCGTTGGTGGCCTGGCCGGAGAGCTGCGAGAAGCTGTAGTCGTTGGCCGCGGGCGTGACGGCGCCGCTGCGTCCGTTGAACGAGGTGACGCTTCAGCCGGAAACCGTGGCGTTGGCACTGGCGGTGACGTACCAGTTGTAGTCCGGACCGCAGACCAGGGTCTCGGCCGAAGGCGAGGAGATCACGAGGCTCGCGGCGGAGGTTCCCTGGCCGTAGATGAGCTGCCCGCCGGTGGTGGCCAGCGTGACCGTGTTCGACGAGGTGTCGGACTTGATGATGGAGAACTCAAGCCCGGTGGGCGAGGCCTTATCGAGCAGGGGCGTGTAGCAGCTGGGCAGGGTGATGGTTTGCGCGCCACTGGCGGCGTTGGCCACCACGTTCTTGTTGGCGGCGGTGAGGGCGAGCGTCGATGCGGTGTTGATGACGGTGTTCAGAGCGATGCCGCCGCTCGAGCGGATGGTTCCCTGGTAGGTAATGTTGAAGAAGGGATTCGCGCCGGAGAAGTGCGCCTGGAATGCATCGCCCTGGTCGCCGGTGTACATCTGCGCGGCGTAAGCCGGGTAATTGGATCCCGACGAGATGGGCGTGGACCAGACGCGCGGCGTGGCGCCCGAGGCATCGTTGATATTGGCGCCGCCGGAGGAGAAGCCGCTAACCTCGGCGTCTTCGAGCGCCTGGTAGTAGTTGCCGCAGCCGGTAAGGTGATGCACGCTCGAGAAGGTGGGCGGATTGCCTGCGGTTCCGGCAAAGGTGATCCAGTTGGCGGAGTTGGACATGGTGAGGCAGTCGACATCGGCGATGAGCAGGTTATTGGTAACCGACGCTGCTACATAAGCCAGATTGGCTGCCGGAAAGCTGGTGGTGTCGGGCCACTGAATGTGGCCGCCGTGGATCTCGGTGCCGTTGGCGCCGATGTAGAAGCCGGCGACCGCTGGGCTGTCGGCGTACGTGTCGGTCCATGTGCTGCCCGAGCCGCCCGCGTCGTAAATGACGTAACTGGTGGCATACGACGCGTTGGCCGCCGAGCTCGACGACGCGTTGTTGGCGCAGGGCGCTGTGGTGCAGGTGTAGGGATAGCCGAAGCCGTGGATGAGGTAGCCGGTGTTGCCCGTGCCCTCGTTGTAGACGGCGGCGGTGAGCGCGTTGCGGACGATGACGTTCGACAGATGGCTATCGATGGCGGTCTTTTGCAGGTGCACGCCCCAGGCCGAGCGATTGGCCGGCGTGAATGCCGCGCTGGAGTAGCTGACCGTAACGTTGCGCATCGTGAAGTTGGCCTGGTGGCCGCTCGAGGTGTTCTCTTCGCCGAGCAGAATGCCTTCGCCGGTGGTGTCGTTCACAGTGACGTTGTCGACGAGCACGCCGCGAAACCACTGGAGCTCGAGGCCGTGGGTGGCGTTGCCGCCGGCGAGAAGGTTGAGGTCCTTAAAGGTGCAGCCCTGGGCTTGCGTCGTGTTGCCGAGAAAGACGATGTCTCCATTGAGCGAGCTGGGGACGGTCAGGGTGGTCGCGATCTGCGTGCTGTCGGCGGTGAGCGTGGTTCCAGCGGAGCCGAGCAGGCTGATGCACGCGCCATTCGAGGGCTCGGTGAGCGTCGCGGTGACCGGCCAGGCGCCGGGGCCGAGACGCACCGTCTGGCTCTTTCCACTCGAGGCGGCGAGCGAGGCGGCGGCCGTCCACGCGGCGTTCAGCGTCGCGTAGGTGACGCCGTCCACGGTGAATTCGCTGTTGATGGTGGCGCCGGCGACGGCCTGGAAGTTGCCGCTCTGCCCGATAAAGGTGTCCCCCGGATTGCTGAAGGTTTCCGGGCTGTTATGGGCGACGGTGTTGGTTTGCGGATTGTAGGTGATCTGGTGCGCGGCGGTCCCGTTGTAGTTGGTCAGCGTCCAGACGGGAACGGTGGCGGTCGAGTTGTTGGCCGGCTTCCCAAACCAGAAGATGCCGTGGGTGGGAAGCGTGTCCATCTCCAGCGCTGCGTCGAACACGCCGACCGAGCGCAAAAAGCCGGGGGCAAACTGATAGCCGCTGCCTGGCCCGTAGTAATTCGTGTACGGATTGGAGTTGGAGGCGACATACGCCGCGTTGGCGATGCCTTCGTCTCCGTTGAAGATGCCGTAGCCGTTCCCGTGAAGGCCTCCGCCGCCCATGTTGGCTGCGAAGGCGAACCATCCGCCCAGGTCGGCGCCGGCCATCGCGCCCGGGTTGAAAATATTCAGATCTTCACGATGGCCTTCCACGTGATAGTCGGGCATATGCGTGTTCGTGACCGAGTCGCCGACCGCAGGCGCGCCTCCGGCGAAAACACCCAGAGTCAGATTGTTGCCGTCGAGCGCGTTGTTGTTCGTCGCATCCTGCACGTCGAGAACTTCGCCGCAGGGATATACCGTAATGGCCTGGCTGCCGCCATTGCCAAAGGGGCCGGAATAAGAACTGAACACCAACCCGTTGGAGGCCCCGCCTGCGTAAACCCGAAAGCATCCGGAACCGTCCACAGGTGGCCATTGTCAGGGGCGCCGGCAACTCCGATCGGGTACAGGAACGTCGTTGAACCCGCCGTCCCTTCATTGGCGGTTGCAACGAAGCAGCCCTGGGTGCCGCCCTCGACCACCCACGATCCGGATTCGTGGCCATAGCGCACGGGGAAGGTGATGGTCTGGGTGCTGCCGCTTCCAGCTACCGACGCAATCTGCTCCACCTCGAAGTGGTTGCCGGCGAGCACGATGGTCTGTCCTGCCGCGAACGCTCCGCTGGTGACGGTGACGGCGCAGCTGGCGGTCACGGTCTGCGGGCCGGCCAGGTACGTGGTGGCGCTTGGTCCGCAATAAGCATTGAGGGTGCCGACCGCCGTGGACGTGGTGATGGATCCGGTGCCGGGAGTGACCGCATAGAGCTCAGGCGTTTCCCCCGAGGCTTTGGCGTGCGAGGTAACGGTACCGGTGAGGAGCGCTTTGCCGTCGAGCATCTGCCGGCCCGCGCCGATGTGGTTCATGTCAGAAGACCAGCTTGCTGAAAGGGTCACGAATCCATTGGCGGCCGTGGTCACTTTGGTTACGGTTCCGGTGGGCACCGCGTTGGCTTCGCTCATTCCTCCCGCGTGGTCACCGGCGCACTCATCGCCAGGGGCCTGGCAGCCCAGATAGCTGTAGAGCAGGTCGTAGTGGTTTTTGAAATCGCCCAGGCTGGCCTGGTACATGTAGTTGAAGTTGATGAACTGCCCCTGGGCATTGTTCGTGAAGGAGTAACTGAGGGGAAAGACTTCTTTCCATCCAAAAGGGAAACTGGAGGAGAATTGATTTCCCAAATTGAAACCAGGCGCGGTAATGACGGCGTTGAGGTTATCGACTGTATCCAAAGGGAACGGGTATGTATAGGTTGGCTCGCCATTCCAGGTGACCCCGGACGATCGCGCTGCCGATTGCTGGATGCCGGGATTATTGATGTAGGACGGCATGGGGGGATTCACGACGTTCTGCCCATACTGCCCGCTGATGGTGCCCCCGCTCAGAGGCAGATTCTGCGCAGCCAGCTGGTCAGCATAGTGTTTGGTGGCAGCCTGGCTTGACGACGTGGGGTCGGCGCTGAGGACCAGAGGCCCGCTCAGCGTGCCCCCGGCGAGCGGCAGCCATGAGGTGCCGACCGATGCGATGGCACTGTCAACATAGGCTTTCGAGACTGACTGAACGGCCACCGTGGAGGGCTGGAGCTCGGCGCGCACCGATGCGATGGACGCGGTGGAGGAGGCAGGGACGACCCAGTACTCCTGGTTCACCGTGCCGTCGCTCAGGTGATAAGTGGCCGTGTAGTAGCTGCCGCCAGGCAGGGCCGCGGCGTTGGGAGTCAGGTTGACGCTGACAAAGCCGTCGGCGCCGATGGGGGTGCTGAGATTACCGGCGGCAACCGCCTGATTCTGCGGGGTGGTAAACGCCGGCCAGCTCACCAGCAAAGTCCCGCTTGCCGGCGTGCCGTCAGCTCGATAGACCGTGCCCTGGACGGTCGTGGTGCTTACCTGCGCGGCAAGGCGCTGGGGAAGTACGGCCATCGCGATGGCCATGAGTGCGAGCGCCGCCATGTGAGGGGGCGCGAAGGCGCGCACCCGCTCTTTCGAGTCCTGGTTCCGCATATTCCTCGTTTCCTGAAACGGCAGGATTGCCGTGTCTCTTCCGCTCGGGTCCCCGATCGCTGCGGTCCCCAGTCGGGTAAAAACAGAAAGGGGACACCGTGGGGTGTCCCCTTTCTTTTCTTTTTTTACTCTATAAGTTCAGAATATCATGTTGAGACTCAAATCGCGCCAACTTTCTTTGAGTCGTTTGGCGCGGAAGCCCTTTGTAATGTTGGGTCATTACTTTCGATTTTTGACTCCCCTCTTGACAAATTTTCCACATTTGGCTCAATCAGCCCAAAGTCGACCAATTTGGCCGTCAGACGGTTCATCGCTTCTCCATAAATTCGGACGACCGAGCGGATACTTTCGTGGGTCAGCATTGCTGCTTCGGGAAACGAGTAACCTTCGAGTACAACATAAGTGATAATACTTTTGGACAAGCGATCAAGCTGATTGATCGCTTTTTCTACGTCGAGGACGAAGATGAGTCCATCCTCAAAGGTACGAAGACGGTAGCTGGATACCCGGCCGCGGAACACCATGTTTCCGAATGGCGAGGGAGCCCGGCTGATCTGCATGGAAATAAGAAGATAGCGGCGCAGCAATGCGAGCGTGTGCTTGCGATAAAAGGGCCAGCCCCCGAGAGGCCTGGCCCGCCATACAGGTACATCGGTTGCGGCGACCGCTTTTGCCTCGGGAATGACGCAGGGCATCGCGAGAACCGCGCTCACGCAGCACCTCCCGTTTTGGAAGCCAGAAACCGGTGAGGCAGACGGGCTGAACGGCGCCCAAGCGGGCGCGTTGGCCGCCGGGGTGGGAGTGACCGCAGTTTGCGAGCACACCCTGAGCAATAGACATCGGAGCAGTCCTGGGCGCGGAGCCAGAGGATACCGCACCCTTCACACACTTTGAGAGAGATTCGCAGGTACATCAGTCATTCTCCACAGTTGAGCCGGCCGCGGAAATTGATATTTGTTACTTCCGCGGAGTTGAGAGAGGTGGGTTGGCCTGGCTGCGTCCAAAGCAGCCTGGGCACTTAGGGTTTTCAGCAGTAATCAGTGAGCTTATGTGGGCCCTCCCTTAACGGGAATGTTCGACACATTCATGTGTGCTGCGGCGAGCGAAAGTACTATGTCTGCCCGGCGCAAGTAGTCCGACACTAATTGCACGAAGCAATGCAATCAATTACCGGGCGATTAAACCGGCGATTGAAGAGAAGCTGAGTACTGATGTCTTTTTCGCTGCCTGCGGATTCCGCCGAAGGGTGGTTCTTTCTGCAAAATCCGAAGTAATGGCTGTATAGCTCTCTGAAAACATCTGAAGATGAAATTCCTCGAGTTACACGAGCGGCTGCGGCTCGAGACGTGGCGCCGCATCGACCAGGGAATCCTCAGCAGTTCACTCCTTGCCCGGCAGACAGGCCTGGCCCAGGCCCACATCTCGAACTTTCTGCATCGCCGTCGGCGGCTGAGCCTTCCGGCGCTGGATCGCATTCTTCTGGCCGAGGCGCTGAGCGTGGAGGACCTGGCGCCGAACGGCGGCGCCGGCGGGCTGACCGACTTTTCGAAGTTGTCGCACGGCTCGATGGACGTGGTCCCGGTAGTCTCGCCGGTGGTGGCCATGACGTCGCCGATGATCGCCGCGCGGGCGGTAACCGACACCGTGCTTGTGCCTGCGGGTTGGCTGAGCAGCTTTCCGGTGCGGCGCACGGTGAGCCGGCGCAGCTGGGAGCGATTTGTGGGAGTGCGGGTGAGCGCGGCGCAGGCGCTGCCCATGGATCCGGTGCTGAAGATCGGATCGATCGTGGTGATCGACCGGCATTACACCTCGCTGGTCACTCTGCGTCCGCCGGCGCCCAACCTTTACGCGATCCGCGCGGGGACGCAGATTCTGTTCCGCCACGTCACATTCGAATCGAGCCGCCTGGTGTTGCGCCCTCGCGCTCTTTCTTATCCGGTGGAGCTGATCGAACTGGATCCGCAGGAATCGCCTTCCGATCTGCTGGTGGGACGGATATCGCTGTGCATTTCGGAGATCTGAAGAAAACAGCCGGTAGCTGGGAGCTGGGAGCCAGGAGCGATGAGTCAGGAGTTGCCGGTATTTGGGAGCCGGCCGGTGCGATGGCTCGGGCCACTTTGATAGCATCGCGTCTGAAGAGGTGTGTCCATGGATCCAGTTCCTGGCGCGGGCTATGGCGCCCGGCGCAACGAAGATATCGCGCTCGACCTGCTGAAATTCGTCGCGGCCACCGCGGGCGTGGGTCGCCCCAGCTCGGCTTCCACCGGTTTTGTTGCGGGCGGTTCGGCGAAGCCGGAAGACCAGGTGGCGCAGTTGCTGGAGTTGTACGCCCGCTGCCTGAAGGTGGTGGAAGGGAAGCCGGCGTAAGTGCCTGGGTCGTCTCACGCCGGCATTGTGGTTTGCGGAGCGGGCGTTTTTGGCCGTAACCACCTGCGCGTCTGGCGGGCGCTGGAAGAGGATGGCGCGCCCATTCGCCTGGCGGCGATTGTTGAGCCTGACCTGACGCGCGCCGGCGCAGCGGCGGCGGATTGGGGCGCGCCGGTTTTCTCGTCGGTTGATGAATGCCTGGCTGCGCGCAGCAGAAATGAAGTTGCCTTTGACGCAGCATCAGTGTGCGCGCCAACCTCGGCGCATTTCGAGGTGGCTGCCGCGCTGCTCGAGGCGGGTGTGGATGTTCTTGTGGAGAAGCCGATCACGGCCAGCGTCGAGGAGGCCGATCGGCTGATTGCGCTCGCTGCCGAGCACGGTCGCATTCTGCAGGCGGGGCATCTGGAGCGCTTCAACCCCGCGGTCACCGCGATCGAGCCGATTCTGAATCATCCGATGTTCTTCGAGGCGCACCGGTTGAGCATCTTCAGTCCGCGTTCGCTGGATGTAGACGTGGTGCTGGACCTGATGGTGCACGACCTCGATATCGTGCTGAGCCTGGTGCGGTCACCGGTGCGCTCGCTGCACGCGGTGGGGCTGCCGATTCTCTCCGGTAAGGTGGATATTGCGAATGTGCGCATCGAGTTTGAGTCGGGCTGCGTGGCCAACTTTACGGCGAGCCGGGTGAGCACGGAGAAGGTGCGCAAGCTCAGGTTCTTTCAGCCGCATCAATATGTGTCGATCGACTACGCCAGGCAGGATCTGCTCATTATTGATGTCACGGGTGCGGCGGAAGCGCGGGCGGCGCAGAGCGATCCGGGGGCGATGGCCGGGAATGTTCCGGGATTTCCGGGGCTGAATATTCAGAAGCCGGAAGTGAAACAGGGCGAGCCGCTGCGCCTCGAGATTGAGTCCTTTCTCGATTGCGTCCAGACGCGCGCGCGGCCACGGGTTTCGGGCGAAGACGGGCGAACGGCGCTTGCCCTGGCGCTGGAGATCAACGCAGCCATCGCAGCGCATGCCGAGCGCGCGGGGCTTCAGCGCCTCATGGGTGTGCCGGGTACGTCGGCTGCGCCGGTTTCGCCACGTGCGCCGGTGAGATGAGGCTTCTGCGCTTTTGCGGCGATCTCGTCCCGAACTTTTTTCATGGTTTCGAGATAGAACGCCAGGTTGTGCAGCGTGTTCAGCACCCGGGAGAGCGGCTCCTGGGCCTGCATTAAGTGGCGCAGATAGGCGCGCGTGTAGCGGCGGCAGACAAGGCAGGCGCAGTCCGGGTCGGGCGGCGACTGATCTTCGGCGTACTGGCGGTTCTTAATATTGAGCCGGCCCTCCGATGTGAAGAGCAGGCCATGGCGCGCGGCGCGGGTGGGCAGCACGCAATCCATCATGTCGACGCCCATGCGGGCGTACTCGGCGATCTCGTCGGGATAGCCGACGCCCATCACGTAGCGGGGTTTGTCAGCGGGCAGAAGCGGCAGGGTCGCGGCGATCATCTCGCGCGTGAGCTCGCGCGGCTCGCCGACGCTGAGGCCGCCGATGGCGTAGCCGGGGAAATCCATTTCGACGAGGCGCTCGGCGGATTCACGGCGCAGGTCGGCGAACATTCCGCCCTGGACGATTCCGAACAGGGACTGGCCCTCCAGGCGGAGTTCTGAGGAGGCTGGTTCTGCTTCGGAGCGCGGACCACCGAACGCCGAACGCGTGGTTTTTTCGAAGTGATCGCGGCTGCGGCGCGCCCAGGCGAGCGTCATGTCGAGCGATTTGCGGGCGCGTGTGCGATCAGCCGGGTACTCGGTGCACTCGTCGAAGGCCATGACGATGTCGGCGCCGAGTGCGACCTGGACGTCGATAGAGTGCTCGGGCGAGAAGAAATGGGACGAGCCGTCGATGTGGGAGCGAAACGCGACGCCTTCATCGGTGACCTTGCGTAGGTCGCTGAGCGAAAAGACCTGAAAGCCGCCGGAGTCGGTGAGGATGGGGCGGTCCCAGCTCATGAAGCGGTGCAGGCCACCCAGGCGTCGGATGGTTTCGTGCCCCGGGCGCAGATAGAGGTGGTAGGTGTTGCCGAGGAGAATGCGGATGTCGAGGTCTTCGAGGAGATGCTGCGGGATGGCTTTGACGGTGGCCTGGGTTCCGACGGGCATGAAGACCGGGGTTTCAACCGCGCCGTGGGGCAGGGTGAGGGTGGCGCGGCGCGCCGTGCCAGCGGTCGAGTGGATGTGAAAGGAGAGCGACACCTGGTTGATTGTAGCGAGGACTAATCCAGAGGTAACCTACGTCCGCGAAGCACCACCGGGATATCACGGCGGCCATGCAGGACTGCGACAATCTCGATCGTCGATTTCGCGATCCGGTAAACGATCTGATATTCCCCCACGCGCCAGAAGCGCAGGGGACGCGTTCCCACCAGATCGGTCATTGAACGCCCGGACTCGGGGTACTCCTGGAGCTGTTGGAATGCTTCGCGGAATCGCTCGCTCATTCTGTCGGCGGAGTCAGGATTGTCTGCTGCGATGTAATCCCAAATCTCGAGGAGGTCCCGGCGCGCCGTCGGCGCGACAAACAATTCCTTCCTGCGGTTTGGTCTGGATTTCATGTTGACTTTTCGGGCGCAGGATCGCGAGCCAGCCCTTGCGGCGGGCGCGGACGCGTGTATTGTGAACCTGGAACGATTGAAGGCCCGTCAGGCTGATTTGCGACGCCGCTCCGCCGCGTGCGTCCTGAGTTCGGCGAACACTTGTTCTGCCGGAATTCCTTCCCCGCGATCCAGCTCCGCAATTCGGCGATCCAGCTCCGCCTGAAACGTCTTCAGAGCCTCTTCACGCTCGCGCAGCCGTATCTCTCGTCTCTCCAGCAGGCGCAGGGCTTCGCGAATCACCTCGCTCGCGGACGTGTAGCGGCCGCTTCCGACCTTGTCCTGCACCAACTTCTCCAACTCGGGTGTGAGCGACACATTCATAAGGTCTCTCTGTCCAAGAATAACAGAAAATAGCAAAGATTGTTATCGCAGAACAAAAGAGCGAGGATCCCGACAGGGAGCACATTTCTTGACGTTCGGCTCGGCTTGCTCGCTCAGGAGCAAACCACAGTGCGTTGCTGATTACGGTAATACCCCGCGTACCCAAATAATGCTGTCCGGGAATAGTACGGGGGGCGTACAGTGGTGCGGGAACTCCCCCAGATCAGTTGTCAGGAGGCTGCCATGTTGAAGCCTTTCTTAATCGTCTCGGCAATCACCCTTCTGGGAGTCGCAGCGTATGCGCAGGACGCGCAACCGGCGCCGGCTCCGAGCACGGCAAGTCAGGCCAGTGTTCCTGCCGATTATGCCAGCAAGACGAATCCGGTGAAGCCGACGGCGGAATCGCAGGCGCGGGCCAAAAAGATGTACGGATGGGATTGCGCGATGTGCCACGGCGATGCCGGCGACGGCAAGGGCGACGTTGCGGTGGAGCAGAAACTACCGATGCGCGACTACCGTGATCCGGCGGTGCTGAAGTCGATGAGCGATGGCGAGATCTTCTACATCATCCAGAAGGGCAAGGGACAAATGCCTGCGGAGGGCGATCGCGCCAAGCCGGATGAGATCTGGAATCTGGTGATCTATCTGCGGAAGCTGTCCAATGGGACGGCAAGTTCGGCGGCGCCGGCCCAGTAAGAGCGCTCGCCCGCTTTAGTTCTGCTTGTCGTCCGGACTTTTATCCGTTGCGAGCCTCAACGCCGGCGCCCACCGGCAGCTCCAGTTGTTCGGTCGCGTGTTCATCCACCCACGGGCGGAAACACGCGCGGCAGCGAGCCTCATAAACACCGGCCGCACCCACAACCACCAGTTCCTGATTGCTGCCCAGCCGCTGCGTATGCACAGCGGGCGCACCGCACTGCATGCACACGGCCGAGAGCTTGGTGACCTCGTCAGCGATGGCCATCAGGTCGGGGATGGGCGCGAAGGGTTCGCCGGCGAAGGTGGTGTCGAGGCCGGCCAGGATCACGCGGCGTCCCAGGCGTACCAGTTCATTGGCAAGGGGGACGAGCGACGCATCGAGGAACTGCGCCTCGTCGACGCCGACCACTTCGACCGAGTCAGTTTTTGGCAGCTCGATGAGGGGCATGAGGATCGACTTCATCTCCTCGACGTTGGCCACGGTATGAGCTTCGAGGGTCTGCGCGCTGTGCGAGGCGATGGCGTTGCGATGGTAGCGGACGTCGAGGTCCGGCTTGAAGCAGGCCACGCGGCGTTTGGCGATCTGCGCGCGCTTCAGGCGGCGAATCAGTTCTTCAGATTTGCCGGAGAACATGGGGCCGGTGATGACTTCGATGCGACCGGGATGTGTGACGGGCTGCGTTGCCATCCTGCTCTCTTGGCGGCTGGAGTCTCGAGCGAAGGTTCAGTGTAGGCCCGCAAAGGGCTGGGGCAGTGTGGAAAGCCGGGGGCGAAATTCGCCGCGCGAAAACCCGCGAGGTAACCGCTGCGGGAGGCCCGCAAGGTCATGGCCGCGCGGGCGTTTTCCTTGACACTCCGCAGCCGGTACGCGATTCTAAGAGTCAGGTTTTCCTCTGGAGCGTATGGTTGTAAGTGCTTCTGTGGGAGGGCCGTTTCCAGATCGCTTTCCAGGTATTCGGGCGCTCAGGCGCGGGCGTGACTTTGACTATGTGCGCTCATGAGGGCTCTTCCATGGAAATTGATACCGAACAACCGCCGCAGACGGTCTTATTCCGCCGGGCGAGAAGGACTGCGCGTTGACCTTTTTAGCTTTAGCGGCTCCATTCGCCCTGCCCACCGGAATCGCAGGGATGCTGCCATTCCTGCTCATTATTGTTGTTTTCTATTTCCTGCTGATCCGTCCGCAACAGAAGAAGCAGCGGACCTGGCAGCAGATGCTCAGTAGTCTCAAGAACGGAGATCGGGTCACCACCACTGGCGGAATCCGGGGCGTCATTACTTCCATTAAGGATGACGCCATCCAGCTCCGCATTCCCCCCGACAATCTCCGGATCGAGGTGGTCAAGAGCGCCATCGCCTCGGTGACCCAGGACGATCAAAAGTAGAGAACCCCATGAAAACCAACATCAAGACCAGACTCATAGTCATCATCGCTGTCCTGATTGTCTTCATTTTCGGCATCTTTCGTGTTCCGCATGGCGTGTCCGGCGCGGCTCTGAAGCAGGCGCTTCTGCAGAACATCCACCTCGGACTCGACCTGAAAGGCGGGATGCACCTCATCCTTCAGGTCAAGGTCGATGAAGCGGTGAGCGCGGAGACCGATACGGAACTCGCCGGCATCCAGAGCGATCTGCAGCAGAATGGCATCGCGGGCGCCACGGTTTCAAAGCCCGATCCGAACCGCGTGGACTTCATCCAGGTCAGCGGTGTGCCGGCGGCTCATAACGATGACGTGCGCTCGCTGCTGGAGTCGAAGTACAGCAACCGGTTCGACATTGCGCCGGGCGTGGGCAACACCTGGACGCTCACCATGAAGCCCAGCGTGGAGAACGATATCAAACAGCGGGCGCTCGATCAGACCATTGAGGTAATCCAGTCGCGCACCAACACCCTGGGCGTGAGCGAGCCGATCATCGAGCCGTATCAGCTGGGCAGCTATCAGATCCTGGTGGAGCTCCCCGGGCTCGACGATCTGGGCCGCGTCAAGGATGTCATTCAGTCAACGGCGCGCCTTGAAGCCCACGAGGTCATCGGCGAGCAGCCCTGGCCCGATCGGCAATCGGCCCTGCAGGCTCTGGGTGGCTACGTGCCACCCGATGCCGAGCTGGTTCAGAGCGTCCCCGGCGCAGCCAGCGAGGGCAGTTCGTCGCAGTGGTACGAGCTCAAAAAGATTCCCATCTGGGGTGGAACCGATGTCCGCGATGCGCAGCCGGGTCACAACCCCAACACCGGCGAGCCGGAAGTGGACTTCTACCTGACCAGCGCGGCCGGGGATAAGTTCGGCCAGTGGACCGGCGCCAATATCGGCAAGTACATGGCCATTGTTCTGGACAACCGCGTCCAGGAAGTGGCGGTCATCAAGGGGCAGATTCACGATCAGGGAAACATTTCCGGCGGCGGCATCAGCGAACAGCGGGTGAAAGATCTCTCCATGCTGCTACGCACCGGCGCGCTGCCGGCCTCAATCGAGTTTCTGCAGGAAACCACGGTGGGGCCGTCGCTGGGCGCTGACTCCATCCATCAGGGCGTCGTCGCCTCCATCGTCGGCATGCTGACGGTGATGATCTTCATGCTCATCTACTACCGCGGCGCGGGCATCAATGCCGATCTGGCGCTGTTCCTGAACCTGGTAATCCTGCTTGGCTTCCTGGGGTTCTCCGGGGCCACGCTCACGCTGCCTGGAATCGCGGGCGTGATCCTGACCATCGGCATGGGCGTCGACTCCAACGTGCTGATCTTCGAGCGCATTCGCGAAGAGCTGCGCGCCGGCAAGTCGCCGGCAGCGGCGGTCGATCAGGGCTTTGCCCACGCCTTTACGACCATTGTCGATACGCACGTCACCACCATCGTCTCGGCCGTCATCCTCTTCCTGTTTGGCACCGGGCCGGTCAAAGGTTTTGCCGTTACCCTCAGCTTTGGTCTCTTTGCCAACTTCTTTACTTCAGTCTTTGTTTCCCGCGTCATCTTTGACGCCAGTCTCAGCCGCAAACTACACGGCGAACCAATCTCGATTTGAGCGGTTGACTCGAGAGATTTTTCCAGAGGCGAATTTTCGTGGAACTGTTTCATGATCCAAAAATCGACTGGCTGGGGAAGAAATGGTATTTCCTCGGTTTTTCTCTTATTTTCAGCGTAGCCGGCCTGCTCTCGATCTTCTTCTGGCACCACCTGCCGCTCGACGTTGATTTCCGCGGCGGCACGGTCGTCCGCGTCAAGTTTTCGAGCACTCCCAATGCCGACCGGATTCGTTCCGCGGTCGACAAGGCGGGGCTGAAAGATGCGCGCATTCAGCAGCCCTACGGTCCGGCCGCCAACAACGAGGTGCTGGTGACGCTGTCGCGCAGCGCGACCAACGAATCGGCGCTCGATCAGGGCCGTGCCGCCATCGTCAGCACGCTGACGCAGAACTACGCGACTGGAGCGGCGCAGAATCAGGGCAAGCTGGACATTGACAACGTGAGCGAGTCGGCTCTGACCACCTGGCTGGAACAGAACGATCCCGAGCATCTGGGCAACACGAACGATGCTGAGAGCCGCTACAGCGCGCAGGCCGCCGCAGTGAAGCAATACCGCGACGACCAGCACAGCGGCATCATCGAATCGATCGACAGCCTGCGGGGAGTGGTCGACCCGGCGGTGCTCACCGCGTTTGAGCAGAATGCCTGGCTGTCCGGCTTCTCCGTGCGCAGCGTCGAGATTGTGGGAGCGCAGGTGGGCAAGGTGCTCCAGCACCAGGCCGAGTTGGCCACCCTCTACTCGCTGGCCGGGATGCTGGTTTACCTGTGGTTCCGGTTCGAGCTGATTTACGGCGTGGCGGCCGTCGTGGCCTGCTTCCACGACACCATCATCACCGTGGGCGCTTTCAGCCTGACCAACCAGGAAATCTCGCTGACGGTGATTGCCGCCATCCTGACCCTGATCGGCTATTCGATGAACGACACCATCGTGGTCTTCGACCGCATCCGGGAAAACCTGCGTCTGAGCCGTCGTGAGCCGCTGGACGTGCTGGTGAACCGCAGCATCAACCAGACCCTGAGCCGGACGGTGCTGACCTCGGGCCTGACCTTC
Organism: uncultured Acidobacteriaceae bacterium; assembly: GCA_963788905.1. Lineage (GTDB taxonomy): Bacteria > Acidobacteriota > Terriglobia > Terriglobales > Acidobacteriaceae > Palsa-343. The sequence goes on along the minus strand of CAWBIO010000002.1, from coordinate 474,770 downwards.
CTGACAGTGCTTTCCCTCTTTGTTTTTGGCGGCGAAGTGCTGCGCGGCTTCTCGTTTGCGCTGGTGGTGGGGATTCTGATCGGTACTTACTCGTCGATCGCGGTGGCCTCGCCGATGCTGGTTGCCTGGCAGGACTGGCGGAGCCGGCGCGGCAAGGCTGCTTCCCTCCCCGCTGCGAAGAAAGCCAGGGTATGATGCTGCCATCCCCCTTGGGCTCCGGAAACCTGCATCCTAATAAGTGCAGGCACGCCCTCCGGCGCGGGTGCGGCTGCATCTGCCTCGGAATTGTGTTATAGAAGAGACCCGGCCCAGTCAGCCGGAGAAATCCACATGAAACCCAGCAGGGTTCCATGCCGTGTTTTGCGTCCCACGCGGAGAGTGGATTTCGGGAACAAACGGGGGTCCCTGCGGTGTCTATACGAGGTGTCAACTACTGAAAGGTCCGAGGTCGGCCATGGCAATGTTTGAAGACATCCTGATGGAGTCCGGGCACCAGATCAAGACCAAGAGCAAGTACTACACCATTGTGGGCCTTCTGCTGAATGGTTCTGTGCTTGCGGCGCTGATCCTTTATCCGCTCATTTATCCTGAGGCGCTGCCGAAGGCACTGATGACGACCCTGCTTGTGGCGCCGCCTCCGCCTCCGCCTCCGCCGCCCCCGCCGCCGCCGACGGTCCATGTTGAGAAAGTCGTTTCCGAGCTGATGAACAATCAGCTCACCGCTCCCACCAAGATTCCCCACGACATCAAGATGGTGAAAGAAGAGGCCGCGCCTCCTTCGGCCGGCGTGGCCGGCATGGAAGGAATGGGCGGATCCGCGGGTGGAGTGATGGGCGGCGTACTGGGCAGCCTGGGCACGGGCCCGGCGCCGAAGATTCAGGCCGCGCCTCCCAAGAAGGTGGTAGTTTCCTCGGGCGTGATGCAGGGCAACCGCATCGGCGGCGAGAACCCAACCTATCCGGCCATCGCGAAAGCGGCAAGAATTCAGGGAACTGTGGTTCTGCAGGCAACGATTTCCAAGAGTGGAACAATCGAAAACCTGCACGTCGTCAGTGGTCCGCCCATGCTGCAGTCGGCCGCCATGGAGGCGGTACGGGGCTGGCGCTATAAGCCCTACCTTCTCAACGGGGAACCGGTGGAGGTCGAAACGCAGGTCAACGTAGTCTTCAGTCTCGGCAGCTGATCCTTCTCAACTGCCCCGATCCACCCCCGGATCGGAGTGGTTTGCAAGCTTTTTCCGGCCTTCCCGAATTAACATTGCACGGGCAGGTATTCCGTCAGCGCTCTTTGGCATCAATTGCAGCAACGCCTCAGGAGGAAAGATTCAGTGATTCTCGCTCAGATCAACCATCTCATCGCAAACCCGGCGTCTCTCGGCTTTTTCCAGGAAGGCCAGACAGTCGGATTCAGCCCGATCGATCTCTGGAACAACATGGGCTGGCTGGCCCGTGGGGTCGTATTCGTCCTGTTCATCATGTCGATCTGGTCGCTGGCGGTTATGATCGACCGCTATCTGTATTTCAACGCCGCTCGCAAACAGTCGCGTGAGTTCGCGCCCCGAGTGGCCGGCGCTTTGAAGGAAGGCAAACTGGACGAAGCCGTCAAGGTTGCGGATCGCAACAAGAAGTCGCACCTGGCCGAAGTCGTCACGGCCGGTCTGCAGGAGTTTCGCAACTACGGCGGCGGCGGCGCGGTGAGCGTGGAGCAGATCGAGTCGTCCAAGCGTGCTCTGGAGCGCGCCGAGGCCATCGTTCACGCCAAGCTGAAGAGGGGGCTTGGATCGCTCGCCACCATCGGCTCGACAGCGCCGTTCGTCGGCCTGTTCGGAACCGTGGCCGGCATCCTCAAGGCCTTCCAGGAAATCGCCACGCAGAAGACGCCTGGCATCGGCGCAGTCGCCGGTGGTATTTCCGAGGCCCTGGTCACCACGGCGTTCGGGCTGTTTGTGGCCATCCCTGCCGTGTGGCTGTTCAACTATTTCACCAACCGCGTAGAGGCGTTCGACGTCGAGATGGACAACTCCTCCAGCGAGCTGATCGACTACTTCATCAAGCAGAGCAATCGCCGTGGTTGAGAAGCGCCGCACCCTGGGGTGCGGACGCGGATGTGGTTTCCCCGGGTGACACCGGGGCACAGGTGAGCGGGAATCCTTCGAGCCGGGGGCAGATCGGTCGCCCCCGGCACATGATTGCCGTCACACCACGAGAAATAGATCGGAGCCTACCGCAATGGCAATCGCAGTAAGAAACGAAGGAGCCAAGGTCAACGCCAACATCAACGTGACCCCGATGGTGGACGTGATGCTGGTGCTCCTGATCATCTTCATGGTCATCACGCCGATGCTCCAGAACAAAGTCAACGTGGATCTCGCCCAGAGCGCGAACGCCACGCCGATGGACGATGCGAACAAGGAAGATTCGGTGGTGGTGGCGATTACGCGCGACAGCCGGGTTTACCTGGGCCAGAATCAGACCAGCATCGCCAATCTGGGACCCGAGGTTCGTGACGAGCTGGAGAACAAGACCAGCAAGATTGTCTATTTCCGCGCTGACTCTCGCGCTCACTATGGCACTGTGATGGACGCCATCGACGCGGTGCGGACGGCGGGAGTAGAAGAAGTGGGCATGCTGACCGAACAGCAGCAACCGTCCGGAACCCGGCCTGCTTCAACCACAGGCGGACAGTAAGGCGTGACGACGAAACAGGAGTGGAAGAAACGAGGAACTGAATTATGTCAATGGCCGTAGGCAGCGCCGGCGCACTCAATGCCGAGCCGAACGTAACTCCGCTGATCGACGTACTGCTGGTGCTGCTGATCATTTTTATGGTCATCGTCCCGGTTACGCCCCGCGGGCTGGATGCGCTGGTGCCGCAGCCCCCCAAGAACCCGAATCAGAATCAGGAGAACAGCCGCACCATCGTGGTCCAGGTGCAGTCCGGCGCCGGCGGGGTGCCGAATTACCTGATTAATGAGACGCCGGTTGCCAAAGCCGACCTTGAGAGCAAGCTCAACGAGATTTTCGCAACCCGCGCCGAGAAGGTAATGTTCGTGAAGGGCGATCCCAATCTGGATTTCCAGGCGGTGGCCACGGTCATTGACATCGGCCATGGAGTTGGGGTCGATCACATCGGGCTGATCACGCCGAAGATTGCGGCCGGCCAGTAATCGGGTTGGGGATGCCCCTGGGGAAGGTACGATGCACTGCGGTACCGTTGCCAGAAAGCGCGGAAGAAGTACAATCCTCTCGGCAGCGCTTAAGCGCGTGGTTTTAGGCTCCTGCGAGCTGAAGGAGAAGACAGACAGAATGAAACGATTTGCACGTTTTTTGGTGCTGGTCGCTGCCACGAGCCTGCTGTTGGCATCGGCGACCGGCTGTAAACGCCTGGAGGCCCGCAATCAGCTCAATAAGGGAGTGCAGGCCTACAAGCAGGCGAAATACGAAGAGGCGATCGACCACTTCCAGCGCGCCGTGAACCTCGACCCCACTTACCCGATGACCCGGCTTTACCTGGCGACAGCCTATGCGCAGCAGGTAGTTCCGAACCTGATCACGCCGGAAAACCAGAAGACGGCCGACATGGCCATTAATGGCTTCAAGCAGGTGCTCGCCGAGCATCCTGACGACATCACCAGCATGAAGCAGATCGCGGCCCTTAACTTCGACCTGAATAAATTCGACGAAGCCAAGCAGTGGCAGATGAAAGTTCTCCAGGCCGATCCAAAGGACGCGGAAGCGGCGTACACCATCGGCGTGATCGACTGGACGCTGGCATACAAGAACGCCGTCAAGGCGCTGCAGGGCGCCGGCATGCAGGATGATGGACTGGGCAACGCCAAGATGCCAAAGAAAGTCTGCGAAGATCTAAAAGCCCAGAACGAGCCGCTGGTCGATGATGGCCTGGTGTATCTGCAAAAGGCCGTCAGTCTTCGCTCCAATTACGACGACGCCATGTCGTACCTGAACCTGCTTTACCGGCGCAAAGCCGATCTGGACTGCGGCAACGATGCGGCGCGCAAAACCGACTTGGCGCAGGCTGACGACTGGGTCCACAAAGGCATGGGCGCTCGCAAGATCAACGAAGAGAAAGCCAACGAGAAGGCCAATGGCGGCGTTGTAATGCAGTAGCCTGCCAGAGTCCGGTATCCGATCGAGGCCCTCGCTCAAGCGCGAGGGCCTTGTTCTTTTTGCTATATTTCGTTCTCCGCACCCTATACCCTGTATCGGTGTTTCGAAAGATTCTCATTGCCAACCGAGGCGAGATTGCGCTGCGCATTCTGCGCGCGTGCCGCGAACTGGGCATCTCGGTCGTTTCTGTTTATTCCGACGCCGATCGCGCCGCCCCGCATGTGGTAGAAGCCGATGAGGCGTATCGCCTGGGCGCTGCGCCAGCGACTGAGTCTTATCTTCGCGGCGATCTGATTCTCGACCTGGCGCGTCGCACCGGGGCCAACGCCATCCATCCCGGCTACGGATTCCTCTCGGAGAACGCTGATTTTGCCCAGGCCTGCGAACAGGCAGGGATTAAATTTATCGGACCGCCCTCATCGGCGATGCGCAGCCTCGGCTCCAAAACCAATGCCCGCCAGGCTGCCGACGAAGCGGGCATGCCGCGCACGCCGGGCTGCGTCCACGCGCTCGCGTCTCCGGAAGAAGCGCTCGACATTGCGGCGGGAGTGGGATATCCGGTGATGCTGAAGGCTGCCGCCGGAGGCGGAGGCAAGGGTATGCGCGCGGTCTATCGAGCCGAAGATCTGCCCTCAGCGTTCGCCTCAGCCAGCAGCGAAGCGGAGCGGGCGTTTGGTTCGGGCGAAGTCTATCTTGAGAAGCTGATCGAGCGGCCCCGCCACATCGAGATTCAGGTGCTGGCTGACGAGCACGGACACTGCGTTTCGCTCGGCGAGCGGGAGTGCTCCGTGCAGCGCCGCCACCAGAAAGTCATCGAAGAGGCGCCGTCAGCGGTGGTCAGTGAAAAGCTGCGCCGGCGCATGGGTGAAGCCGCGGTCCGCCTCGCGCTCTCAGCGGGCTACACCAACGCCGGCACCATCGAATTCCTCCTCGACGACAAACAGAACTTCTATTTCCTCGAAATGAACACGCGCCTGCAGGTCGAGCACCCGGTCACGGAACTGGTCACCGGCTACGACCTCGTGCATCTGCAGATCCGCATCGCTCAGGGTGAGCCGCTCCCCTTCACGCAAAAAGACGTGCAGCTGCGCGGTCACGCCATTGAGTGCCGCATCTACGCCGAAGACCCCGCCAATGGTTTCATGCCGTCGCCGGGCCGTATTACGCGGCTTCTGCAGCCCGGAGGCCCCGGCATTCGCGAAGATTGCGGCGTCTATGAGGGATGGGTAGTGCCCATGGATTACGACCCGATGCTCTCCAAGCTCATCGCCTTTGCGCCGACGCGCGAGCTGGCCATCGCACGCATGCTTCGCGCCCTCGATGAGTACGTCATCGGCGGCATCCGCACCAACCTCGACCTGTTCCGCCGCATCCTGAGGGACGCGGATTTTTGTGCAGCGCGCATCGACACGGGCTACCTCGATCGTCTGCTGGCCGCTTCCGCTGCCGCGCCGGACATCTCCCGCGATGGCGCCGCAGTCGCGATGCCCGCCGTAGCCGCGGCTGCTCTCTTTGAAGTGACTCGGAACCTCGCGAACGGCGCTTCGCACAATTCGCACTCGCCGGTCAGTCCGTGGAAGTCCATCGGCCGTCGTGAAGCCGTTGGCAGCCTGGAGTAACGAGCCTCACCCATGCGGTTCAACCTCGAAATCGAGGGCCGTTCGCCCAAGGTCGACATCGATCCGGCAGACGTCCCCGGGCAATGGCGCATTCGTGTCGATGGAGAACCGGTGGAGGCCGACGCACATCTGCTGCGCCCCGGCGTCCTGTCGCTCCTGATCGCCGGGCAATCGTATCGCGTGGTGCTCGACGCCGATCCGGCCGAACCGGCGCTCCACCTTGGAGCCCAGCGCATACCCTACCGCATTGACGATCCGCGCTCCGCCCGCTCACGCCGCAGGCACGCCCGAACCGATGGCCCGGTTGCCCTTAAGGCCTCGATGCCAGGGCGCGTTGTCCGCCTTCTGGTGGAAAAGGGCGCTGCGGTCACCGCCAACCAGGGCGTTCTGGTGGTCGAAGCCATGAAGATGCAGAACGAGATCAAATCGCCCCGCGAGGGCCGCGTCGCCGAACTTCGCGTGGCCGCGGGAGACACCGTCGCCGCCGGCGACGTGCTGGCGATCATCGAGTAGACCTAAACTCTAATCCCTAAACTCTGCCTTACTGCTGCTGTTGTGACTGCTGAAGCAGCAGCAACGGCTCGGCGGGCGGAGGAGGCGCCTGCGCCTTCTCGACCAGCATCGACCAATCCTCGGGAATCGGCAGCTCGCGGTCGAGGTCCGGAGCTGCATCGGACGCCGTCACCTGCACGGCCACATACAGCTCGCTGTCACTACGCCCGCGGAACAATCCGCGGGTGGGAGGAACATCGGCATAATCGCGTCCCAGAGCCGTGCGAACGTGCCGGTCGCGCGCCACCAGGGCATTCGTCGGATCGAATCCAACCCATCCCAGCGCGGGCAGGAACGCTTCCACCCAGGCGTGCGTTGCGCTGGATGTGGAACGGTCATGGTCCTCGCTGCCGTGGTACAGGTATCCGCTCACGTAGCGGCAGGGAATGCCCACGTGGCGCACCAGCGCGATCATGATGTGCGCAAAATCCTGGCACACTCCCTGGCGCGTGCGCAAAGCCTCATCGATCGGCGAGTCCACACTGGTGCTCTTTTTCTCGTAGCTGAAGCTCGAGTAAAGTCTCGCATTCAGCTCGTGCAGCAGCTTCAGCGGGTCGTCGCGCCGCACAACCTCCAGCTCTCTTGCCAGCCCCAGCAATGCCGGTGTTGGCAGGGCAAACTCGCTGGGCAGCAGCATCTCCCAGTAGTCGCCTTCCGCAACCAGCGAATCCAGCTCGCTCCAGGCATCGGGCCCCAGTGAGTCGGGAATCGTCGCCAGCGGCTGATGTTCCACCACCGACTCAGCTACGATCACCAGCTGAGAATGGCGCCCGGGAATATCGAAATGATGAATATTGTTCCCGAGGTGATCGCGATAAGTGAAAACGCGGCAGCGCGGGCTCACCGAGAGCGTGAACGAGAGGCAGCGCTGATTGCTGTCGCTCCTCGGGTGCATGCGCACCTCCATGGTGCTCTCGCTCACCGATCGGCTGTAGAGAAACTTTGTCAGGTGCCGCACAAAATAGAAGTGCATCGTTACACCGCCAGCGCCGTTTCCACCGAGTACTGGATGTACACGGCATAAATCAGGTCGTGAATTTCGCGGCATTGCTCCAGAATCCGGCGCAAATACCGGACCGGATCCTGCGCCAGAATTTCCGTGATCTGCGCAAAGCCCAGCGTCGCCTTCAGGCGGCCCGCCACCCGCATCAGCTCAGCGCCGTGCTGCGTCCTGGTGTGCTGCTGGATCGCCTCCAGCGCGTTGTGCAGCGCCTCCACCGCGTAGCGTACCGAGTGGGGAAAATCCGGATCGAGCAGCAGGAATTCGAGGATGCGCTCATGCGTCAGATCCGCGGTATTCACGCGGCAGAACGCCTCAAAGGCCGTGCAGATGCGCAGCAGCCCCACCCATTCCAGATACTGGCTGGCGTCGTCTGAATCCTCGCCGGGGAAGACTTCGCGCTCGTAGACGTCCAGCAGCATCGTCAGCGACCACGCCCGCTCCAGATTGCGGCCCACGCGCAGCACCTGCCAGCCCTCGCCGTGGCTCAGGGTTGTATCCGTCACGCCCTGGAAAAGGTGAATGCCGTCGATGATGGTCGGCAGAAATTCCGCCAGATTGCGTTCCGAAGGCGAGGCGGTGCGCAAACGGCTGATCTCATGGAACAGGCCGTTCAGCCGTTGCCATTGCTCCGTGCTGATCTCGTCGCGAATCTGCCGGGCATTTTCGCGCGCGGCAAAAATGCAGGCCGTGATGGAGGTGTGGCGCGTCGTGTCGAAGCAAAGCGCATGCACCAGAGCCGTCACACCCAGCCAGCGCGCCGGCTCCTCCTCCGGGCCGTCCTGCCAGCCGAAGCCCTGAGACGAACCAACCGCAGACAGAACGCGCTGCCAGCGCCGCTCGGAACTCACGCGCGAACGGTCGAGCATCAGCCCCATGTTGATGTCGATGAGCCGCGCCGTGTGTTCGGCCCGCTCCAGATAGCGGCTGGTCCAGTACAGGCTGTCGGCTACGCGCGATAGCATCAGTTCCCTCGATCCCCGATTCCCGACCCATCTTCCATGGCTCGCTCACCGTGGCCGCTCAGCACCCAGGTGTCCTTGCTGCCGCCGCCCTGTGACGAATTGACGACCAGCGATCCCTGGCGCAGCGCCACACGCGTCAATCCGCCGGGAACGATCGTGACCTTGTCGCCAAACAGGATGTACGGCCGCAGATCGACATGCCGCGGTCCAATCGAACCATCTTCCAGCAGGCAGGGCGATCGCGAAAACAAGAGCGTAGGCTGAGCGATGTAATTGCGGGGGTCGGCATCGATCCTGCGTTTGAACTCCTCGCGCTCCGCGGCCGAACTCTGGGGGCCCACCAGCATTCCATAACCACCGGACTCGCCGACGGCCTTCACCACCAGTTTTTCGAGGTTGTCTTTTACGTATTCGCGTTGCTTCGCGTCGGTCAGCAGATAAGTCTCCACGTTATTGAGGATCGGTTCTTCGTTCAGGTAGTAGCGGATAATCGCCGGCACATAGGCGTAAAGGGCTTTGTCGTCAGCGACGCCGGTTCCAAAGGCGTTGGCGAACGTGACGTTGCCGGCGCGATACGCATTGAACAGGCCGGCAGCGCCCAGTATCGACTCGCCACGGAAGGCCAGCGGATCGATAAAGTCGTCGTCGACGCGCCGGTAGATCACGTCGACGCGCTTCAGCCCCGCGGTGGTGCGCATGTAGACGATGTTGTCGTGGATGACGAGATCGCGGCCTTCCACCAGCTCGACGCCCATCTGCCGGGCAAGCCAGGTGTGTTCGAAGTAAGCCGAATTGTAGACGCCCGGAGTGAGCACCACGATGGTTGGCTCGGGCCGGCCCTCAGGCGCCAGCGAGCGCAGCGTCGCCAGCAGTGCCTGCGGATAGTGATCGATGGGACGCACACCATAATCGCGGAACAGGCTGGGCAGCGTGCGCTTCATGATGCGGCGATTGGTAAGCATGTAGCTGACGCCCGAGGGCACGCGCAGGTTGTCCTCGAGCACGACGAACTCGCCGCTCTCCAGCCGCAGCAAATCTGTGCCGGCGATGGCTACATATACGTTGCGCGGCACGCGCAGTCCGCGCACCTGGCGACGGAACTGCTGGCAGCTGTAGACGACCTCGCGCGGCACAACGCCCTGAGCCAGAATCTTCTGGTCGTTGTACACATCGTGCAGGAAAAGGTTGAGCGCGGTGATGCGCTGGGTCAGGCCGCGCTCGATCCGGTCCCACTCTTCGCTGGTAACAAGGCGCGGGATCAGATCGTAGGGAAAAATGCGCTCCGTGCCTTCCTCGCGCCCGTACACGGTGAAGGTGATGCCCTGCATCAGAAACGACGCGTCGGCCGACTGCTTGCGCCGGCGGATTTCTTCTGGCGGAAGAGTGGTCAGCTCGTGAAACAACGCCTGATAGTGCGGGCGAATCGCCCCGTCCGCATCGAACATCTCGTCGAAGGCGGCGTCCATAAAATATTCGCGGAGCAGCGGGTGTTCAAAGGCTCCCCGTACAGGCGTGGTCGTCATACCAGTCCGTTATTCGGATGCCGGAAATGGCTCAGTTGCTGTGGCTCGATCCGTTTCGGACGGGGAAACCCCTGCACGCTTCGACGGGGAAACGTACTTAGCTTGTATCACGCAGGCGAGTTGCCAGCAAAGGGAGCCGAAGAATCAGCCTCGGCGCGGTCCGTGTTTAGGCCCACTCCCTAATGTCTGTTCCCTATTCCCTGTTCCCTATTCCCTGCTTCTTCACCACCGCCCCGCCCTTCATGACGAAGCTCACCCGCTCCACAGCAGTGATGTCGTCCAGCGGATTCCCCGGAACGGCGACCACATCGGCGTAGTAGCCGGGCTTCAGTTCGCCGATCTGCCCCTGCCAGCGCAGAATCTGCGCGCCATTCAGGTAGTCCGCCTGCAACACGGCCAGGGGCGTCATGCCGTACCTGACCATCAGCTCGAATTCCTTCGCCTGCGTTCCGTGTGGGAAAGGCCCCACGTCCGATCCCACCGCCATTGGAACCCCTGCCGCTACCTGACGCTTGAATTCGCGAATCTTGTAGTCGAGCATCGCACGCTCACGCGCGGCGGCCGCCGGTGACGCCGCATGATCGGCAAAATACTCAAAGATCGTGAAGGTCGGCACGGCCGGAATGTGTTTCTCCTTCATCAGCCGCATCGTTTCGTCGCTCAACTGCGTCGCATGGTCAATCGACGCCACGCCAGCCTCGGCCGCATACAGGGTTCCCGGCTCGCCCTGCGCATGCACGCCTACGTTCGTCCCCAGCCGCGCTGCCTCCTCCACGCCAGCTCTCAGTTGCGCCGCTGTGTACTGGTACGGCGTGTGAAAATCCCAGAACTCCGCATCGCCCGCCACCGGCGGCATCTCCGGCTGCCCGCCGCTCACCATCGAATCCGGCCCCGTCTCATACATCTTCACGAACGTCGAACCTTCCTTATGCTGCTCGCGAATCACCGCAACAATCTCATCCGCCGAGTTGGCGTAGTCCGCGTTCGATAACACATGCTGCGCAGGATTGAAGTGGTTGGCATCTTCGTGTCCGCCCAGAATATCGACTGCATTGCCGCTGATACGCAGCCTCGGCCCCGGAACCAACCCCTCATTGATCGCTCGCATCACCGCTGTGTCCGCCGAGCCCGCGCCCTCGGTTCCCATGTCACGCTCTGCTGTGAATCCGGCCATCAGATCGGCCTTCGCGGCGAGAGTCGCGAGAATCGTTCGCTGCGGAACCGATTCCTCGACGGTCTGCAGATCCTCCGCGCCGGGATGCAGAAACAGGTGCACATGCGCGTCGATCAGCCCAGGCATCAGCGTCGTATCGCCCAGGTCAATCGTCTCGGCTCCTGCCGGGTGTGGCACCGATGTTCCCGCTGCCGTGATGCGCTCGCCCTCCACCAGCACCTCGCCAGGCGTGACGATCTTTCCTGCACTCACGTCGAGAAGCCGCGCCGCGTGCAGCACGATCGGGTGCGCGGCCCCAACAGGCGCTGCTGTTTCCTGCGCGAGCAGGACACTGGATGCAAACGCCAATGCGGCCAACAGAAGAAAGCGAGCCATTCTCATCTTTGACTCCGAAGAAGACCCTCAGCGAGTCTCCGCAACGGCTCCCCAGAATAGCAGAACGGGTGTGCACGGCAGCATAAGTGCCCGCGTCGCGAACTTAATATCCCAATGCTATCCTGCCTCCAATGGATACTCCCGCCATCGCGGTTCGGGATCTCACCCGCCGATTCGGCCAGTTCACCGCAGTCGATAACATCACGCTCAGCGTCGCCGCCGGCCAATTTTTCGGTTTCCTGGGGCCGAATGGCGCGGGCAAATCCACCACCATCAAAATGCTCACCGGCCTGCTGGCGCCCACGTCGGGCCACATTGAGTTGCTGGGTCTCGACTTCGCGACGCACCCGCTCGAAATAAAACGCCAGATCGGAGTAGTGCCGGAAGGCCTCGCGCTCTTCGGCCGTCTTACTGCGTCGGAATATCTCCGCTTTGTCGGCCGAATGTACGGCCTCGATCGCGAGACGACCAACCGCCGCACCGAAGAGCTGCTCGAATTCATGAATCTCGCCGACGAGCCAAAGAAGCTGGTCACTGATTTCTCGCACGGCATGCAGAAGAAGCTCGCGCTCGCCGCCGCCGTCATTCACGGTCCCAGGATTCTCTTCCTCGACGAGCCCTTCGAGGGAGTCGACGCTATCGCCGCCGGCACTCTGAAGGCCATGCTGCAGCGTATGACCGAACGTGGCGCTACCATTTTTCTCACCTCGCATGTGCTGGAAATCGTCGAGCGCCTTTGCAGCCACGTGGCCATCATTTATCAGGGACGCCTGGTCGCGAACGGCTCCCTCGACGAATTGCGCGCCGGCGTGACCGGGGTCCCCGGCGAACTTGTTCGCGGGGGTGTTGGCGTGGCAGCCAGCCTCACCGGACCCCAGGATGAAAAGCTCACCCTCGAGGAAATTTTCCTGCGGATCGTCAGCGGCGCCGGACCGGACACCGCCGGCGAAGCCGTGCAGGAGCTTTCGTGGCTGGCATAGGAGCCAGATCACCACAGCCCGAAGTTCACACCGGGCTCTTTTCGCCCCTGGCCCGCGGCCAGTACTCCGCGCTGGCCTGGGTGCAGAGCCGGATGTTCGTGAATTCGCTGCGAACCCGGCGCGGCAGCCTCGAATTTGGCGCCCAGGTCCTGGTTTTCTTCCTCTTTTGTGTTGTTGCTCTCGGCCCCGCCTTTGGCCTCGGCTTTGGCGCCTGGGTTGCCGCCGCACAAAATCGTTTTCTCGGGATCGCCGTGCTGCTGTGGGTGCTGATGTCCACCTGGCAGCTGTTCGCCGCACTCGCGCCGGCCATCGCCGGCAAAAATCCTGAGCTCGGCCACCTGCTCCGTTACCCCGTCAGCTTCGGCTCGTGGATCGTCCTGTACCTCGTCTATGGTCTCGCCGCCCCCTCCACGCTCATCGGCATCATCTGGACGACCGCGATTGGCATCGGCATCAGCATCGCGCGGCCTCACCTGTTTCTCTGGATCGCATTCACCCTCGCCCTCTTCGTCCTCTTCAACCTCCTCCTCGCTCGCATGATCCTGGCGTGGATCGAGCGCTGGCTCGCGCAGCGCCGCACCCGCGAAATCGTCACGGCCATTTTCCTCTTCCTGGCCCTGGGCGCGCAGGTCTTCAACCCGGTCTACCATCAGAACGCCCATAGCCATCCTTTCACCGATGCCAGGCGGCAAAGCGTTAACCGCACCGCCGGCCGCGTGATGCGCGCGCAAAGGTTCCTGCCGCCCGGCCTGATCGTCGACTCCCTTCAAAAGCTGGCGCAGCATACCCCGCTCCGGGCTGGCGAAGATCTTTTCTGGCTGGGACTCTATACCCTGGGCGCCGGCGGTCTGCTGACCATTCGACTGCGCGCGGAGAGCCGCGGCGAAAGCCTCAGCGAAGCGCCTCGGCGGTCAACCCGCGCCGCTCGAAAAGCGCGCCGGCCCCCCACCCTCGACTTCTCCGGTCCCATCGCCGCTGTCTTCGAGAAAGATCTTCGCTATCTGATGCGCAGCGGACCGATGCTCTATAACCTGGCTGCACCCCTGGTCATGGTGGGTGTCTTCAGTGGCGCAATTCGCAGCGGCCAGTTCTCCAATATTCGCCTTCAATACGCTTTGCCCATTGGCATGGTGTGGGCGTTTCTGGGGCTCGCGCGTCTCATCTCGAACAATCTCGGAGCAGAAGGAGATGGCATCCAGTTCTATTTCCTCTCTCCGACTCCGATGCGCACGGTGATCCTGGGCAAAAATCTCCTGCACCTCGTCTTATTTGTACTGGAGGCGGCACTGATCTCCGTGATCGTCATCTTCCGCTTCGGTGTGCCGGCGGCGAGCATGGCCACTGCCACGGTCGCCTGGCTCGTCTTCGCCGTCCCCGCGAATTTTGCCGTCGGAAATCTTCTCTCCATCAACATGCCTTATCGCGTGAACATGGCGCGCATGCGCCGCGAAACCGGAGCGCTCGGCAACGGGCTCCTGAGCATGGCCGCGCAGCTTGTCATTCTTCTGGTGGGCGCCGCGGTTGTCGCTCCCTGCGCTTTTCTCGGACATCCATGGCTCGCGCCGCCCATTCTCCTTGTTCTGGGAGCGGTCGGCGTTTTCGTATACCTGCGCGTCCTCGGCGGCGTGGACACGATGGTGCATTCGCGCATGGATTCGCTCACGCTCGAAATCATGAAGACAAGCTAGGGCTGGAAGAAAATTCCGCGTTGCGCCGACGCGCTAGACCAGTTCGTGTCCCGCGAAGAAATAGCCGATCTCGAATTTCGCCGTCTCCTCAGCGTCAGAGCCGTGGATCGCGTTCTCCTCGATCGATCCGGCGTACTTCTTCCGAATCGTGCCTTCTTCGGCATTCGCGGGATTGGTCGCGCCCATCAGCTTGCGTAGATCGGCGATGGCGTTCTCCTTCTCCAGCACCAGCGCGACAATCGGCCCCGAAGACATGAACGAGGTAAGCGAATCGAAGAAGGGCCGCTCGCGGTGCACGTAGTAGAAACCCTCGGCCTGCGGCTTCGAGATGAACAGCTTCTTGATGGCAACAATCCTGAACCCCGCCTTCTCCATGTCGGCAAGAATGGCGCCCGCGTGGCCCTTACGAATGGCATCCGGCTTAATAATGCTGAACGTGCGTTGTGACATGTTTTCCTTTTGCGAAACCCTGCGTTCCTAAACCCTAAACTCTAGTCCCTGCCTTTATGCCTTCCCAATCACCTTCGCCACCGTCTCCCCAATTGCCGCGGGTGTTTCCACAACATGAATTCCAGCAGCCTCAAGAGCCTTCATCTTCTCCGCCGCCGTGCCCTGGCCGCCCGAGATGATCGCGCCCGCGTGGCCCATCCTCCGTCCCGGAGGAGCCGTCTGCCCGGCGATGAATCCCACCACAGGTTTCTTTACGTTCTGCTTCACGTATTCCGCCGCACTCTCTTCCGCAGTCCCGCCGATCTCGCCAATTAAAATTATCGCTTCCGTGCCCGGATCTTCATTGAGCAGTTTGAGCGCATCGACGTGCGTTGTGCCGACAATAGGATCGCCGCCAATGCCGATCGCGGTGGACTGGCCGATCCCGCGCTGGCTGAGCTGATAGACGGCCTCGTAGGTCAGCGTGCCCGAGCGCGAAACAATCCCGATGGAACCTTCTTTATGAATCCGGCCGGGCATGATGCCGATCTTCGCTTTGCCCGGCGAAATCACACCTGGGCAATTCGGGCCGATCAGCCGCGAGCTCGAATACTTCAGCACGCTCCACACCTTCACCATATCGTTGATCGGAATGCCCTCGGTGATGCAGACGATCAGCGGCACGCCCGCGTCATTCGCTTCGAGGATGGCGTCGGCGGCGGCCGGAGGCGGCACAAAGATCATCGTCGCGTTGGCGCCTGTTTTCTCGACGGCCTCATTCACGGTATCGAAAACCGGCCAGCCTTCGTGGATCGTCCCACCCTTGCCCGGGGTCACGCCTCCCACGACTTTCGTTCCGTATTCCGCGCAACCCTTCGCGTGAAAGGTACCCTCACGGCCGGTGATGCCCTGCACGATGAGGCGCGTCTCCTTACTCACCAGGACTGACATGGCTACGCCACCCCTTTCGCCGCCGCTACCACTTTCTGTGCCGCGTCCTGCATCGTTTCGCCCACAATGAATTTCAAGCCCGACTCCTTCAGAATCCGGCGCCCTTCCTCCACGTTGGTTCCTTCCAGACGCAGAACCACCGGCACAGATACCTTCAGGTTCTTCGCGGCCTGCACTACGCCTTGCGCCAGCGTATCCACGCGCAGAATGCCGCCAAAGATGTTGATGAACACCGCCTTCACGTTCTGATCCGACAGCAGAATTTCGAACGCATGCTCGATCTGCTGCTGATTCGCGCCGCCGCCCACATCGAGGAAGTTCGCCGGCATTCCGCCTGCGTACTGAATGATGTCCATGGTTGCCATCGCCAGTCCCGCCCCGTTCACCATGCAGGCGATGTTGCCGTCGAGCTTGATGTAATTGAGCGCGTACTTCGACGCTTCCACTTCCAGTGGATCTTCCTCCGCAACGTCGCGCAGCTCCTTCAGGTCCTTGTGGCGAAACATCGCGTTATCGTCAAAGTTGATTTTGCAGTCGAGCGCAACCAGCTTGTCATCCTTCGTGGTGATGAAAGGATTGATCTCGAGCAGCGAGGCGTCTGTATCGATGTAGCCCTTGTAGAGGCCGGTCATGAACTTCACCGCATCGGCAATCTGCGTCGGCTTCAGGCCCAGCGCGAAGGCCAGTTCGCGCGCCTGGTACGGCTGGAAGCCGACGCCCGGATCGATGTAAGCCTTATAGATCGCCTTTGGGTCCTTGGCTGCGACTTCCTCGATCTCCATGCCGCCGGCCTGCGAGGCCATGAAGACCAGTTTCGCAGCCGCGCGATCGAGCACGATGCCGAGGTACAGCTCGCGATCGATGGCCGCGGTTTCTTCAATCAGAAGCCGCTGCACTTTCTGCCCCTGCGGCCCGGTCTGATGCGTGACCAGCTGCATGCCCAGAATCTGCTTCGCGTACTGCTCGGCTTCATCCAGCGTCTTTGCTACCTTTACGCCGCCGCCCTTGCCGCGGCCTCCGGCGTGAATCTGCGCCTTCACCACAACGCCCTTTGCGCCGCCGCTGAAGAGCCGCTTCGTGACCTCCAGCGCCTCATCCAGCGTATTGGCCACTTCGCCGTGCGGAACGGCCACGCCATATTTCGCCAGAATGTCTTTTGCCTGGTATTCGTGAATTTTCATAGGTGTTTTTGAATGCAGAAAGTATTCGCGAGCCCATTCCCGCGCGCCGCACTCGCCCGAGATGCGCGAGTTTTCCCACTCAAAGCAGAATGATCAGTGTAGCGAACGCACTCCCGCGGGAGCAACCAAGCCGCTGGAGCAACGCAATTTCTTCAAATCAGTGGTCGAAGAATTGTCGCGATGCGCTAAACTAGCCGCTCTCCCTTTACTTCACCTCTCCCGGTAGGTCTCCTCCCCTCAGGCCCGTTTGTTTTGGCCGCCCGTTCTCGGCGGTCTGGAGTGATTCAGTTACAGGAGGAAGAATGAATCTCGGTAAGAGTCTCTTTGCGGAATTCTTCGGAACTGCGTGGCTGGTGTTTGGCGGATGCGGCGCCGCGGTTCTGGCTGCCGCTTTTCCTGGCCTTGGCATCGGTTTCGTCGGCGTCGCCCTGGCTTTCGGCCTCACCCTGCTGACCATGGCTTATGCCATCGGCCATATCTCCGGCTGTCATATCAACCCCGCGGTTTCGGTTGGCCTGGTCATCGGCCGCCGCTTCCCCATGGCCCGTCTGGTTCCCTACATCGTTGCCCAGGTGGCCGGTGGTTTCGTGGGCGCAGCGGTGCTCTACGTGATCGCCCGCGGTAAGCCCGGCTTCGTCCTGGGCAGCTTTGCCGCCAACGGATACGGCGTCCATTCTCCGGGTGGCTACACCATGGAGTCCTGCTTCGTCGCGGAGATGGTCCTGACCTTTTTCTTTCTCCTGATCATTCTCGGCTCAACCGACGTGCGCGCACCCAAAGGCTTCGCGCCCATCGCCATCGGCCTCGGACTCACGCTGATCCACCTGATCGGCATTCCCGTCACCAATACGTCGGTGAATCCGGCCCGCAGCACCAGTCAGGCGCTGTTCGTCCATGGCTGGGCGCTTTCGCAGCTGTGGCTCTTCTGGCTCGCGCCTATCCTCGGCGCAGTGCTGGCCGGTCTCGTGTATCGCGTCTTCTTCGCTGAGAAACCGGTGCCTGAATCCCACGCCGTTCCAGCCAAGCCGGAGTACGCACCGCTGCCCGGAACCCAGGCGGGCGACTAATCGCTCATCGGGAGGCGGCCTCACTGGGCCGCCTCTCCTCCCTCTATCCCTCTCGATTAGCATGGGACCATCTCATGCCAGCCCTGCAGTCTTTGCTGAAACAGATCGTCGAGGAGCGCCGGTCTCTCACTCGCGAGGAGGCCCGCAATGCTCTGCACGCGATCCTTACCGGCGAGCCCGACCCGCCCGGCGACCTCGAAATCGCAGCTCTGCTCACCGCAATCGCCATCCGCGGCGAATCGGTTGATGAGCTGACCGGCTTCGCTGAAGCCATGCGCGCGCTTGCTGTGCCCATCCCACTCACCGCCGCGGAGCGCGCGACGCTGGTGGATACCTGCGGAACCGGAGGCGACGGACTTGGCACCTTCAATATCTCCACCGGCGCGGCGCTGGTGGCCACAGCGGCCGGCGCCAAAGTCGCGAAGCACGGCAATCGCGGCATCACTTCGAAATGCGGATCGGCCGACGTCCTCGAGGCTATGGGTGTCCCCGTCGCGCTCACGCCCGAGCAGTCTGCGGCCTGCCTGCGCGCCACCGGATTCACGTTCCTCTTCGCGCCTGCATTGCATCCTGCAATGAAGCGTGTGCAGCCGATACGCCGGGCCCTCGGTTTCCGGACCATCTTTAATCTTGCCGGCCCACTGACCAATCCAGCCGGCGCGCCCGCACAGGTCATGGGCGTCTATTCCCCGCACCGGCTTGAAACCGTCGCCGGAGCCATGGTGCAGCTCGGCATTCGCTTCGGCCGCGTCGCTCACGCCCGCAACGGCATCGACGAAATTGCGCTCTCTGCGACCGACACCATCATCGTTCGCGCCGTCTCCGATCACGATGCGCCGCACCCCATCTCAACCGTTGTCCATCCTGAAGACGCGGGCCTGACTTCAGCCACGCTCGAGGATCTGCAGGGCGGGACCACACCCCAGAGCAATGCTGCCGTTCTCGAAGGGATCCTCAGCGGCGCGGAGAAGGGCCCGAAGCGCGATGTGGTTCTGCTCAACGCCGCCGCGGCGCTGGAAGCGGTTGGCATCGCCCAGGATCTGCGCGAAGGTGTTCTGCGCGCCGGGCGAGCCATTGATTCCGGAGCAGCCCGCCACACCCTCGAAGCCCTGCGCGAATTCGGCCGTCATCTCGAAGCGTAATTCCCAACCCACCCGGCAGCTCAATTCGGCTGCACCTGCAGCTGCCGCCATCCGGCCGCCGGCGCGGAATTCGAATTCACCACCTGTCCCAGTCCGTTCACCCAGTAGTTTGCATTGGGCCCGCTCCACACCTCCCGCCGTTCGCCGGTCAACGGATCCGTTGTCGGCGTGATGCCATTCAGCGCGTTGGTGAAGCTCTCCACTTGAGCTGCCTGCGCCGCCTGATGCTGCTCAAACGCATTCACCTGGCGCTGCATCGCCTGCATCCTCGCCTCAAACTGCTGCACCTGCGCCTCGAGGCCCCTGATCCGGCCCTGCTGCCGCATGCGCTGGTATTCGAGCCCCTCAGCATCCATGCGCTTCTGGTACTCCGTCCACGCCGGGCTGATTTCGAGCGAATGCGCGCAGTGGAGCGCGAGCGTCCGCGCCGCTGCAGCCTTGTCAGCCGGCGCACTGAAACTCACAATCGTCGGAACCTGCCAGATCCCCTGATACAGCGCAGTCTTCGTGTAGGCGAACGCGACCCGTGTCCCATTCTGACTTTGGCAACGCCACGCAATCTGTCCAGCCGACGATGCGCTCGCGTTTTGCTCCTGCGGGATGTAGTCCGGCACCGCGAGGGTGGCGTCCGCCGGATCCGGCTGCGGGTTGCGGCATTCGTTGGCAAACCGCGCCTGCGAATACAGCACGGCAAATTCCGGCCCGGTCCGATAACGCGCCACAATCAGCCGCGCCTGCGCGCCCAGGTCATACACCTCGCCCTCGTGCGCATGGTACTGGTTCGGAATGGTGTACGACGGTATCGCCACATCGCCGATGCGAATCTCCATCGACCCATCCGGCGATCGCAGATCCACCATCGGCCGCTCGTCGGAGTAGCCCAGCCGGAACAGCCCGCCCTTCACCGTCCATCCATGCGGAACATCAAGCGAAAAAGCATGCTCCATGGGATCCTGGAACTGGGTCCACGCCATGCCCGCCGCAGGTCCCGCGTTCCCTGCCGTCTTCTCGCCCCATGCTGACAGCGCGCACGTCCCGAGGATCACTCCCAGCACGATCACCGCAATCAAAGCCCAGAAGTCGATCGCTTCAGCTTCCTGTTTCATCGTCAACTCCTTTCACCGATTCACTCGATACTCAACCTGCCCCGCCGCCGATCCGCCGCCCGTCGGCCAGCACACCGGAATCGCAACCGCCCAGAATCCCGTCAGAAGTCCGGCCGCCACCATCACCCATCCCCGGCGCGACATCGTCCGATGCCTGTTCATCTGCATGCTCCCCAGCCCGCCGATCCAATCAGCATCAGCACCAGCAGGAACAGAATCCCCACCACCAGTCCGAGACTCAGCTCGTGAATTCTCGTCCACGCTTCTGCTGCTCGCAGCCCGTTGCGCTGTCTCGCTCGCCCCATCACGCCTGCCATCTCTTCCTCCAGAAACCTCGGTTTCCACCCCGCCGGCCCGACGCCAACCGCCAAAACCCGCCGCCTCACACCCGCCCGCCAGATACCTTCAACCCCGTGCTATACTCCCGGCACGCTGGCCAGAATTGATCCGGAAACCCCCTGCCGGTTCGGCTGTTTCTATGCGTGCTATGAAGCGCTCTGCCGACACGAAATGTCTTAAAGGAAGCCTTAAAAAGCTCTAAATCTGTGGTCTGTGGCCAATGACCCGCTCCAGTAATTTCCTGTGGGGCAGCTTCCGCCTGGATGGCTCCCAACACCTCCTCTTCCGCGACGGTGAGCTGGTGCCCCTCTCGCGCAAAGCGGTCGACATCCTTGCCGTGCTGGTCGAAAACCACGGGCAGCTGGTTGAGAAAGACTCGCTCATGCGCCGGGTCTGGCCCGACTCCTTCGTCGAGGAGTCCAACCTCGCCGTCCACATCTCCCAGCTGCGCAAAGTCCTGGGCGACGAGGCCGGTCCGTGCCGCATTGAGACCATCCCGCGCCGTGGCTATCGTTTCGTCGGCGATGTCAGCGTGTCGCCAGCGCAGCGGGCCGCATCCCCGTCAGCGCCGGCCCAGCCACCGATCCAGGCACCTGTCCAGGCCCAGGACCAACCCGCTGAACCGTCCGGCGGTGAGCCGTCCACAGCCAACCGCCGCCAGGCCTCTGCAAGCGACCGTCGCAAATCTGCCACCTCCGCCCGACGCTGGGCCTTCATCATCGGTGCCGCTGCCGCCATGCTTGTGGGCGTTGCGTTCCTTGCCATTCGCCTTGAGCAGCGAAGGAAATCCGAATCCGGTTCCCCGGTCTCCGCCGCATCGCTGCCCATGACGACCGACAGCATCGTCCTCGCCGACATTGCCAACCACACCGGCGATCCCGTCTTCGACACCACGCTGCGGCAGGCCATGTCCATTGAGCTGGAGCAGTCGCCCTATCTCCGTCTGGTGCCGGAATCGCGCATCCAGGAAACCCTCCGGCTCATGGGCCGCCCGGCCGATCAGCCCCTCACCAGCGATGTCTCCCGCGAGTTGTGCCAGCGCAACTCCAGCGAGGCTGTCCTCGACGGCTCCATTGACAAGCTCGGAGATCAATATGTCCTCGGCGTTCGCGCGGTCAATTGCCGCTCCGGCGACCCGATTGTGGAACTGCAGTCCACTGCCGCTGGTAAAAACGACGTCCTCAAGGCGCTCGGCGACATCACCGGCCAGCTTCGGTCAAAACTGGGCGAGTCTCTCTCCACCGTCCAGCGCTTCGATACTCCCATTGAAGACGCGACCACCCCATCGCTGGAAGCGCTGCAGGCCTACAGCCTCGGCCGCGCAACCATGATCCAGAAAGGCGAATCGTCCTCCTGCATTCCGTTCTTCCAGCGCGCCATCCGTCTCGATCCCGATTTCGCCATCGCCTATGCCGCTCTGGGCAACGCTTACAACAATCTTGGCGAGGACGGACTTGCTGCGAAGAACACCCGCCGCGCCTACGAACTGCGCCAGCGGACCAGCGAACGCGAGCGCCTCTATATCGAAAGCCACTACTACGAGTTCGTCACGGGCGATCTGACCAAGGCCACAACCACCTATGAAACCTGGACCGCCATCTACCCCAACGATGTGACGCCGCACACCAACCTTGCCGTCATTGACAGCGATCTCGGCCGATTCGCCCGGAGCCTTCCTGAAGCCGAAGCAGCGCTGCGCCTCGGTCCCGATGAGGGCCAGAATTACGGCAACCTGGTCAACCAATATATGTCCACCAATCGCCTGGCCGACGCCCACTCCACGCTCCGGCTCGCCCAGGACCGCCATGTGGACTCTTCCGACATTCATCTCTACCTCCTCGAAATCGCATTCCTCGAGCACAATCAGCCGGTCATCGATGAGCAAATGAGCTGGGCCGCCGGTGAGCCCGGAATTGAGGACTTGTTCCTGGACCGCTATGCCGGCGTGCTCGCCTTTCAGGGGCAACTTGCGAAGGCTCGCGAGTATACCAGCCGTGCAACCGACGCCTCTCGCCGTGCCGGCGAGAAAGAAACCGCGGCCGGCTATCTGATTGAGGCGGCCCAGCGCGAAGCCCTCTTCGGGAATTTCGCCGACGCACACCGCCTGGCGGATTCGGCGCTCGCTCTTTCTCATGATCGCGATACCAGGTTTGGCGCCGCCGCGGCGCTCGCCCTGGCCGGCTCTTCTGCTCAGGCCAATTCCCTCGCCGATCAGCTCGACCACGACTTTCCCGACGACACCTTTGTGCAGTTCATCTATCTGCCCGTGATCCGCGCGGCGGTCGCCCTCGACCAGAACAATCCGCAACAGGCCGTCGAAGCCCTGGAAGCGGCGACCCCCTACGACACCGGCATGGCGGGCGGATTGTTGCAGGTGTACGTGCGCGGCCTCGCGTTTTTAGCCGAAGGCGACGGCCGCAGCGCGCAGGCGCAGTTCGAAAAGGTCCAGGCCTGGCCCGGCGTCGTGCTCACTTCACCCATCGAGCCTCTGTCACGGCTTCAACTGGCCCGCGCGTACCAGCTCGAGGGCCAGCACGACAAGGCCAAAGCCGCCCTCCAGGATTTCCTGAATGCCTGGAAGTCCGCCGACGCCAAAATCCCCATCCTCGAAACCGCCCGCTCCCAGGCCGCGAAGCCCTAGGTCGAATTAACCCGTGCCGCCTTTGTATCCAGCACGACGCGACGGGTATGCAGGACCCCAAACGGGCCGCCTTGTGATTGCCGACCATTTCTCCAGAAAATGTATCGAACCGCCGGAAGCAAGTTTCGGGTTTCCAATGCCGCTGGTTCTACTTTTCGTAATTTCGGGGCCATGGTTCGTATACCAGTCGTATGTTCGATTGTGAGCTGACCTCGAGGGCGTCCATGGAAAGCGAAACGCAACGAATCGCGCTTGGGTTGCGCCAGGGAGATGTCGTCGTCCTTGAGGCTCTGGTCGAGCAATACCAATACCGGCTTGTTCGTTATCTCGTCTCCCTGTTGGGCAGACGCGATGGAGTTGATGATTTCGTGCAGGAGACGTGGCTCCGAGTCCTGGAGCGGGGTGGGTCGTACGACGGGCACTCCCGCTTTGAACCCTGGCTCTTCAGGGTGGCACGCAATATTGCTCTCGATGCCGCGCGTAAGCGACCGATGTTCAGTTTGGACTCAAATGAGGCGGATGGTGTTCGCTCATCGCCTGCTTCCGGTGAGCCTTCCCCATACACGCTTGCGGCGCGGACACAAGATGCCGAGCGGCTTGCCCACTCGCTCGAAACTCTGGAGCCCGTCTTTCGCGAAGCCCTCATACTGCGCTTTCAGGAAGATTTATCTCTGCAGGAGATATCTGTGATTGTGGGAGCGCCGGTCTCTACCGTAGCTTCCAGAATTTATCGAGGACTGGCAACGCTGCGGCCGCAGTTTGAGGGAGACACAGCATGAATATTGACCACCACGACACTTTCCAACGCATGATCGACGAGAGTCTGGCGGGCGTCCTCTCAGCGGAGAAGGAACAATCTCTTCGCGAGCATCTCTCCACTTGCGCTACCTGCAGGGAGTATCTCAGCGCCAGCAACCGGGTTATCGCTGGCCTCAGCGGTTTTTCCTTCGAAGTAAATCCAACCTTCAACGCCAGGGTTCTGGCAGCCCTCAGGCTGCAGGCGGAAGAGGGCCGTGGCGTTCTTGTGCGTGACACCGGGACAATGCGACAGCACAGCGTGCCATTCAGGAACTGGGCTGCATTTGCTGCAGCACTCTCGATGTCATTGCTCGGATCGGGACTCGTGTACCAGATGGCCGAGCGCCTGGCGGTCCCAATGCATTTTGTCTCTGCTCAGGTCCAGGCAGGCGTGCTCGTCTTTTGGCTGCTCCCATCTCTTTGTGCGGCCTTATGTCTGCTCGCGGCGCCTCGTGAGAATAGAGGTATTGCATGACACAGCAATCGACAGTGCTTTTGATAGCGTTTTTGGCCGGACTTGCGGTTGCGGCTGTCTTATTGGGAACGGCAACGCGGAAGATTCTACCCCGATCTGCAATGGGCATCGCGGCACTCGCGATCCCGATTTGGGTGCTCTATTTCGCTTCCGGCCAGGGCCGTTCCCTGCTTGCCACCAAAGGATTTCTCAGTGCGATGCCGGAAGCGCTTTGGTTTGGCTTAACGTTTGGCGTCTTCACCGCGGCTTTTTTCCTTGCCCTCGGATATATCTACGGGGACGCAAAAAGGCGTCAAAAGCCTGCCTGGGCTTGGGTGATTGCCGCTTTCCTCATACCCAATTTCATTGGATTCATCCTTTACTTTCTGTTCCGAGGTCCTCTCCTTGGGCCTTGCAGCTCCTGTGGCAAGCCTGTTCGCGGGGGAGAAGCATTCTGCAGCCACTGTGGATACTCGCAGGTTTCTTAGTATCGAACGCATCACAGCTGACGATCCCACAAAACGGAGGACAGTATGAAACGTGAACGCGCCCTAAAGGTAGTGTTGGTGTTGGTGGGCTTGTTTTATTGCTTTTGGGGCTATCTCCTGTTCGACAATCTGTGGCACGCCAGGTGGCTCAACGGGCATGGTGACGTCATGCCGATGTTCCTGAGCCTTAACACGGCGCTCGGGGTCTGTCTGTTGTTGGCCGTTAAGCAGCCGGCCAGGCATCGTTTGCTGATCGCCTATGGGGCGTGGTCAAGCCTTGCCCATGCGTTCACGATGACAATCATGTCAGTTCAGGCCGTGGCGCACGGGATGCACAGGCAGGATAGTCCCCAGGACATTGTGATCTTTGTCGTGATTGGAGGTACGCTGCTTGCACTGCTCCCGGCAAAACAAGCATCGCCGGCCGGCGCGCCTATCAGTGAGCCGCGCTTTGCCGAACGCTAAGCAGCCCTGAGTACCAACCACCCGAAACTTCCCGGATGCCGGTGACACGGCTAGGGGCCATCGACGAGTGATTTGGCGATGATGCGCAAAATGAGGAATGCGGCACAAGTGCAGGACCGGAGGCTGCACGGACGATTGCCGGACGGCTTCGCCACCTGCCTGGCGCTTCGCATTTCTCCTGGCGGAGTCTGCGTGCTGGCCAATGCCGGGCACCTCGTGCCCTTTCTCAACAGCCGAGAGCTCAAGTTGCCGCCAGCCCTGCCACTCGGTCTTACCTCCGAGTCCAGCTTTGCGCAGACCACCGTGGGTGCCGTCCGCAGCCTGGCCGAAGCCACAGCCGAGCCCGCCGAGATTCTCGCTGGGCTCAACCGCGAAGCCCTAAATCGACGCACCTGTAATTCCGGCACAACACAATGGGTGCCCCACATCTACCTGGTTTTGGCAGATGTGGGAATGAACAGCCCCGGTCAGGCGTAACCGCCCGCTCCCAAGCCGCAAAGCTATAAATCGAATAAACCCCGCGCCGCCTTTGTATCCCTGAACGACGCGACGCGACGGATATGCAGGACCCCAGACGTGCCGCCTTGTGTCAGGGCACGACCTTGGTCGTGCCGCAAAAACCGCAAAAACGAACGGGGCTTTAGCCCCCGAGTACCAGCCGCCCGAAACTTCATGGATACCGGCCCGCCCTACAGCTGTTGATTGCGTTTCTGGCGCCGCGCAAGCGCGATGGTAGAAGCCACGGCCTTTAGGCCGTGGAAATCCCCTCGCCAAAAGAAACCGGCCTTCAGGCCCGGGCCGTTCACGCCAAACTTCCTGGAGGCCGGTATAACGGACCTTTGGACGTCTCGCTTGGCTACGGGGCTCGCCGCCCCCGTTGATTTGTCGTCCTGGTCGCAAGTACCGAGTATTAGAATTCGGTTGCAATGAGCGTGGACTGGGCCCGGCTGTTCAGGTGGATTCTTGTGTTGGCGGCGGTCGTCGTGAGCACTCTTGTCGCGGCCGTTTTTCTCGAATTGTCACCGCTGATACCTGAATGGGCTTTCGACTTAAGCGCGTTTCTTCACTTCAACCGCGACCCCTCTCTTTTGCTGACACCGGTTGACCACCTCGCGTTCTTCTGTGGCGTTCTTCTCTGGGTTCTTCCGCCAGCTGTCACCGTTGCCTTTGCAATGAGGGCGCCATTACGGACTGGATTGCATTGGGGCTTGCTCCTGTCGTTGGCTCTGCTCGGATGGTTCCTCTGGTATCGACCGCAAGCTGACCATCCGGCAGCGACCCGATGGGCCATCGTGATTGCCGGTTGCATTCTCCTGATCGAAACCGTCGCCTGGATACGAAGGAGCGTTCGCAGCACGGTTGCTATCGTCGCACAGGTTGGGGCACTGCTCGTACTGTTCGTTCCTTCTTCGGTAGCGCTGCTGTACGCGCACAGGCTTCCCCCGGAGCCGCACAAGATGTGGTCTGTGGTGCTGCAGAAAGGCACCTGGCAGGCGATGAACACAGGTGGAGAATTCGGAGCAACGCGGCAGGTCGTGATTGCAGGTGACCGAGTGATCGCAGTGTTCGACGCTGGAAGCGCCGGATATCGGGGCAAAGAGCCGATGTCCTCTTATCGGGTGCTTTCGCTGGACCGCGGAAGTGGGAAAGTGGAAAATCAGATGGAATTCACAGGACGCTGGGGTGGAATGCCGCGCCTATTTCTGACCAGCGATGAGCATGTCATTCTCGAAAACAACGGCGATCTAAAAGTACTCAATCCTGATCTGACAGCAACGGGTATCACATTCTCGCCGGATCATGGCAGTGTCGACGAGATTTCTTCAGATGGCACTACATTAGCGTGGGAGACCTACCCCGGAACGACCCTTCTGGACGCCCGCACGCTGAAGGGCATAAGAACCCTGCCAGCCTCCGCACCCACATCGATAAGCCGCGAGGCGGCGCTCAACGACAACATCTCAATGCCTCGCCAGTTTCCCAATCAGCAGTTGATCATGATGACTGATGCCAATGGCGGCAGCGTCATTTACCACGGCTCATGCGGGAGCCGTCCCGAATTCCTTGCGGCGGATCGCATTTTGGTGGATGGCTGTGGCAGGATAAGAATTCTCGACGGCGACGGAAAGGCTGTGGCGGACCGCCCGGATTACGAGGGAGCATACTCGTTCGCGGGCGGGAGCCAGAATGGGTCGAGATTCGCGCTGGAGGCGAGGGATGAGCGGGGCGATCCTTCCGAACTGATCTACGAGCGCTTTTACATCTACGACAGCAAAACTGCCGTTGCCCTCGCGACGATCCCTGTAACCGACCTGCCCGTGCGCCAGTCGTGGACGGCATTCTCCGCCGATGGTCACCTCTTCGCGGTCGGCAATCCCGACCGACTAACGCTCTACGAACTCCCTTAAAAGGGGGTCTGTGAGTGAAAAGTCAGCTAACCGGAAGTCTCCCTAAACTCTAATCCCTAATCCCTAAACTCTGTCCCCCAGCACTTCCGTACTGTCCGCCACGTCGATTTCCCTTGCCCTTGTATTTGAATTTCGTAGGCTAAGAACAGAGGGAAAGTTCTGTTCAAAATCCTGAACAGAGCTTTTTTCTTTCCTGCGGGCCCAGGCCCTGCGCGGATCAGTTCTTTGAGAACCCCATCGAGAAGCTTCGAGCCAAAAGCGGCCTTGCGGGTTCCAGTTCCAACTACCGCTCCCGGCTCCGGCTTCCAGCTTCCAGCTGGCGGCTGGCGGCTGGCGGCTGGCGGCTGGCGGCTGGCGGCTGGCGGCTGGCGGCCAGAGGGTAATACCTGACTTACAGTACCCTCAGAACCCAATGAAATGAAATAGATGCCACAGCCCTGGGGGGTGGGGGGGTGGGGTAGCTGCCACAGGCTACCGGCCACCGGCTACTGGCTTCTTCATCCCGCTCCCCCCGAAGTAGCATTGTTCCGCCCGCTGCCACGCCGTTACGCTCAGGTATCTCCCGAGCTGTTTCCCTCGCCCAGGCGGGTCTATGCGCGCTGTCCGAAACTTCCTGTGCTGGATGTTCGCTGTGGGAGCCATTGTTTTTCTCCGGTCGTCGCTCTTTTCTTTTCTCGATGTTGCGGGATGGCCGAAGGCGCATCTGCCGCCGACCGTTCTGAGCGCTTTGGTCGGTTTCTCGCTAACCCTCCTCGGATTGATTTATGGAGCGGCCAGCTGGACGTTCTGGACCGGGCGATCCTCAGCTCGCGGATGGGGACTGACCGCGAGCAGCGCCAACATTCTCCTCGGCTGTCTCTTTCTCTACGTCGACCGCCGATTCCTCACCGCGCCGGCAACCGCGTTCCTCAATCCGGATGCGCTGCTGCTGGGGTTCGGACTTGCAGGCATCGTTGCCTTCCGCCGGCGCGACGCAGTCAAAGCGGAACGGTTCATGCAGCCGCTTCCCGGCGACGGAACCAACGCGGTCATCAACCGCCTCATCTGGATCGCCGGCACAGGCGCGTTCATCGCCGCCATGAGCTGGTGGCTGCGATGGGGCAAATCGAGGGGACTCGTCTGGTCGCGAGGTTCGTCCAGAGGCTCACTGCTTCACGATCTGGTTCTGGTCCTGCTGCTTGAGCTGCTGATGGTCGCGATCCACGAATTCGGTCACGCAGCGATGGCCGAGGTGCTGGGGATGAGGCTGCGGTCCTTCATCGTCGGCCCACTGCAATGGCGCGTGCGAGAAGGGAAGTGGCAGTTTCGCTTCACCCTGTCGGGCTTCCTCGCCGTGGGCGGAGCAACCGCGGTTGCTCCGACAGACCCCAACCGTCCTCGGTGGCGAGACACATGCATGGTCGCCGCCGGCCCTGTGGTCAGCATCGCTGCCGGCATGGCTGCTCTGTGGGCTGCGCTCGGGGCGCGCGGGCACATGTGGTCGCAGAACTGGCTGGCTCTCGCGTTTTTCTCCACGCTGTCGTTGCTGACCGGGCTGGTGAACCTGGTCCCCTTCCGCACAAAGAACTTTTACTCCGACGGCGCCAGGATTTATCAGCTCCAGTCAAGAGGCGCCTGGGCCGATCTGCACCGGGCATTCTCAACGGCAGCAGCCACGACCGTCACATCGCTGCGGCCGCGCGACTACGACATCGAGGCCATCCAGCGGGCCGGTTCGACGATCTCCGTCGGCCACGAGGCTCTGCACCTGCGGCTACTTGCCGCGTCCTATTATCTGGACTGCGGGCGCATCGCCGATGCCAGCCGGGCGCTGGGCGAAGCGGAAGCGGTCTATCAGGAATCGGCCTCCGACATTCCCGCCGAGCTGCATGCGCCCTTCGTTTTCGGCAAGGCGTACCTCGAGCATGATGCGGCGGCGGCTCGCCTGTGGTGGGAGCGCATGCAGGCCAAAAGGCCCGCTCACCATGACGCGGAGTACTGGATTGCAAAAAGCGCCCTCTTATGGAGCGAGCACCGTCTGGAGGAAGCGATTGAGGCGTGGGAACGGGCCGCGGCGCTGCTGCAGCAACTGCCGCACACCGGAGCCTATGAAACAGATCGGGATCAGTTCGCGCTGCTCCAGAGGGAGCTCCAGCTCTCCGGAATCGCGGGCTGAGATACGGGGGAAGCGGACGAAGGTGGAAATCGGTCAACCGGCCTGATCGGCCGCGGTTCCGCTGCCCGCATACAGGCACTCTTCCAGCGAAGCTTCTGCCGGTCTTTCGCCTGTGGTCACGCGGTTGGACGCGAACGCTGGAATGCTCTGCATCTTTGCCGACGGCGCCACCAGAGATTCGTTCTCTTTCTGCCTCCATTTGTGCAGGAGCCCATGGACGGGCACACATGCGGCCGTCATGGCCATGGCGAAGATCTTCAGCAGAAAACCCGGCGCTTCGTTGTGCCAAAGCCGGATCATGGGAGCGATTTCGCCGTTCAGATCGGGATGGAAGGTCCGCTCATCCCACCGGCGCCGACCTTCAGGATGCGACGGATAGTCGGCAATTACATGAGTGAAGTTCTGATACAACCGCCAGCCCAGCGGCGCGGAATATTGCGGCATGATCAGCACCGTGCTTTGACGCCCGGCGCGAATTTCTTCGACGAATTCAGGGAAATCGGCCGCGTTGGTCAGGTTCAGCGATGCGTTCGGCTCGCAGCCGTGGCGATCGCCACCGGAGACGATGATCTGGTTCCACTCCTGCGCCAGGCGCAGGACCTTCTGGTTCTCCTCATGGGTGCGCATACCATTGAGTTCGAAGGCATGGATGTATTGATTGGCCGTAGTGAGAAAACGCTCCACCTCGAAGTCGAATCGCTCGGCCGGAATCCTGAAGAAGTTCCAAAGCGGATGATTGAAGACCACCAGCACGCCCGGCAGGCGGTTGAGTTCCGCGAATAGCCTGAAGATTTGTGCTTCGCTGCCTGACGCAGTGGCCTCGCGCATGGCTGCCATGAGTGACGGCGCCTGCGCCGGAGGCAAATTGTGAATCCCAAAGTGGAATACCCCGCTTCCAAAAGGCACCGTCCACTCCGTTGAAATCGGCGTATCCGCGAACGCGCGATCGCCGCGCAGCACAGTAGAGGCCTCGATGGTGTCGTGGTCGGTGAGTGAAACCATGGGCCTCAGGCCCAGTTCCTCAATCTGGCGGCGCTCTACGTCATAGGCAAGCCGTTCACAAAGCGGCGGCGTCCAGTACGCCCGGTCCAGGTCCAGGGTAATGCCGGTAATGCGCCGGCACTCTTCTTTCTGATATTCAAACCACCGGCGCGAAGGTGTGCGCTTCTCCAGGAACTTGCCGATAAATCCCAGGGTCTCCCTGGAATGGCGGGTGTGACCGTGAATCGATACGCCACTTCTGAAAGACTGAACGACATCCGTTCGCCCGGACAGCAGCAACACCTGGTTTTGCACTGGGCCTCCGCCATCCCGCAGCAGCAAGCTGGATCATGGTTTTGAAGCTTGGTTTCCCCGGATGCGACTACCTCGGTGCGTGCGGTGACTGCTGGAACCTGTCGAATCGGCCGGGGGACGTAAAGTGGGTCAATTATATGGCCTGGTTGCAGGCTACAGTACTGCCGCGTTGGGCGAAAATGATAATTTATGCAACTCCCTGATACGGGGATTGACGCGGGACAGGCCAAAGTGCATGATTAAGCATCTTGTTCCCCGCAACCCGCATACCTAAACTGGCCTGGACCAGTGTCCTGGCAACGGCGTTTCTCGCGCCGGGCCTGATTGCTGCCGCCCAAAAAGTTGACGCCGCCGTTACAAATCTCTCCGATGCGAGCGCTCTTACCACTCCGGGGCCTCGCCTGAACGTTGGTCAGATCGTTGAAAAGCTCGCCGCGGGTGAGAAAAGGCGCGCCGAAGACCTGAAAGGCTATACGGAGCAGCGACGCTACTCCGTTACGTACCGAGGATTTCCTGCCAATTTGAGCGCCACGATTTTGGTTGAGGCCACCTACGACGCTCCAGGCAGCAAGCAGTTCCACATCCTGTCCGAGACGGGTTCAAAGCTGCTCGCTGACCATGTTCTGAAGAAGCTGATGGAGGCCGAACAGGAAGCTGCCTCCGACCCAAGCCGGACAGCTCCCACGACCGCGAATTACAACTTCACTCTGGTGGCGCAGCAAATCGTCGATGGCCGGCCCTGCTACGTGCTCGAGGTGGAGCCAAAGACGGCTTCGCGCCTTCTCTATCGGGGCACGATCTGGGTCGACGCCGACGACTTTGCGGTTGCAAAAATCGAGGCTGAGCCGGCTCACAACCCTTCATTCTGGATTCGCGGAACCAAAATCCATCACGTGAACGCGAAGACAGGCGAGTTCTGGCTCCCTGAGCATAACCAGAGCGAAACGGACGTTCGCTTGGGCGGTCGCGCCACGCTCACCATCGACTACGGCACCTACAAAATGGAATCCGCGGACCTCTCCGAGCGCCCTGAGCTGCCCACTCAGGAACCGATCCCCTCAGGGAAGTAGCCGCCGCAGCGACCCCACGACAATTCTCCGCCTCAGTCCCGGCGGCTTTCGGGGCTGATCCTTCGCCAACTTCGTACGCGGCTGCTCGATAGCCTGCTGATAATACTGCCGCAGCTGATCGGTCGACCCCTGCCAGCTGTGCCGTTCCACATCCGCTCGCGCGCGCTCGAGCACAGACTCACGCTCCGTTCCGTTTTCCAGCGCTCGCTTCACAGCCGCGACAAAGCCCTGTTCGTCGTCAGGCTCAAACAGAAAACCGGTCACGCCGTGCTCCACAGCATCGGGAATTCCGCCCGCCCGGCAGGCGACAACCGGACACCTGGCGGCCATCGCTTCCATCAGAACCAGTCCCAGAGTCTCAGTCTTTGATGGCATTACGAATACGTCCGCGGACGCATAGGCCTGGGCCAAAGGCTCTCCACGCAAATATCCGGCAAAGTACGTAGGCGTTCCGCGGAAATGCCTTTCCAGCTCGTGCCGCGCTGGACCGTCTCCGACGATGGCCAGGCGTACCTCGGGCATCGCTTTCAGGACTCCACGCAGCGAGCCAATATCCTTCTCAGCAGAAAGCCGGCCTACGTAAAGCAGCAGCGGCTTCTGCGGCTCGCCGGCGCTCAGCGTGTGCCGCATCTCGGCTGAGCACTTCGATGGGTGGAAGCGCTGAGCATCCACGGCTCTCTCCCACAGGGCAAGCCGATCGATGCCGTGCGCATGCAGCTCTTCCATCATCGCGGTCGAGGTACAAAGGTTCAGATCCGCGCGCAGATGACGCGCCCGCATCAGCTTCCACGTCGGCCCCTCGAAGAACCCCAGCTTGTAGTAATGCAGATAGGCGGGAAGGTTAGTGTGGTACGAAATCACGATGGGCACACGCAGCACTTTGCCGTAGTAGATTCCACCCACACCCAGCAGCGACGGCTCGAACAAATGAAAGACATCCGGCTTGAATGCCTCAAGATGCTTCCGCATTGATGCGCGCGGCGCCGCTACCCTCAGCTCCGGATAAAAGGGAAAGGGGATCGACGGCAGACTGACAACCTGGGCGCCAAATATCTCCGCCGGGCCGCCGCTGGGCGCAAAGATCAGAACCTCATCGCCCCGCGCCTGGAGCTCCTCTACACTTTTGGTCACCATGGTGACGATGCCGTCGATCTTGGGCAGAAACGTCTCGGTCACCATGGCAATTTTCATCAGCAGCAGTTCCTTATCAGACGCTTAAGGATATCCCGCAAAGGCCACACCTCTGGCGAGAATCTTCGCGGAGCCGGACAAGATATCTGCTGGAGTTACGCCGGCAGTTTTTCGGCAGTGGGGAACTGGTGCTGCTGACGGCCAACGTCGCCGTCATACTTCATCGTCGTCTTGAAGAGCTCATACCGGCCGTCGGCCGAAGAATCTGGCATGAGCGCTACCCTCTCAGTCGGTAGATGCTCGCGGTTTCACGCAGGATTGCCCTTGGCCGACGGTCATCTCGCGACAGTCAGACCCACGCGGCGTCGCGAAGAGTTGAGTTTCACTCCGGAATGTGAATACTGGACGGGGCCAGAATCCAGCATTTTGTCTGGCGCCAGGAAAAGAGGCAGATCGTGTTGATCGGCAAGAGCGGTTTGGGTCGGGTGGCAGCTGTGGGTCTTTTTGTTATCGGCGCTTCAGTCGCACTCGCGCTGCCAGAATCCGCGCCCCCAGCACCCCCGGCACGCATTGAGATCGCCACAGGTTGGCAGCTGCAGGATGCCGCGAAGGTCGCCGATGCGCCCTCCGTCGTCTCTGCAAAGACCTATCGGCCCACCGGCTGGCTCGCCGCCACCGTTCCCGGCACCGTGCTTACCAGCATGGTCAACGACGGCGTTTACCCCGAGCCTTTCTACGGCGAGAACAATCGCGAGAGCGTCATCCCCGAGAGCCTCAACAAAACCTCGTACTGGTATCGCACCGCCTTCACGGTTCCAAGGGAGTACGCCCATCGCCAGGTTTGGATTCACTTCGACGGCGCCAATTTCACGTCGGAGGTCTGGGTCAACGGCGCTAAGGTCGGAACCATCCAGGGGGGATTCATCCGCGGCCGCTTCGACATCACGAAGCTCGTCCAGCCGGGCGAGACTGCGGCTTTGGCCGTCAAAGTCACTCCGCAACCCCATCCCGGCGAGCCTCATGAACACAACATCGCCAACGGCGTCGGCAAGAACGGCGGCATCACCGCCATCGACGGCCCCACCTTCCTCTGCACCATCGGCTGGGACTGGCTGAACGCAGTGCGGGATCGCGACACCGGCCTCTGGCAGAAGGTCTGGCTCTCGGCTTCTGGCCCCGTCCTTGTCGACGATCCCCTCATCATCACCGATCTGCCGCTTCCGAAAACCGACTCCGCCGACCTCACGGTGAAAGCCACTCTGGAAAACACCTCCGACAAACCGCAGTCCGGCACGCTTGAAGGAAGTTTTGGAGACACTCAGTTCTCGCAACAAGTCACACTCAAGCCCAAAGAAACCCTCGCCGTCACCGTCGATCCCAAAAGCACGCCGGCTCTCCACGTCGCGAATCCAAAACTCTGGTGGCCGAATGGGTACGGCCCGCAAAATCTCTACACCCTCCACCTGCGCTTCGTCGAGCACGGCAGAGAATCTGATACCCACGACACAATCTTCGGCATCCGCAAAATCACCTACGGCGGCATGGATGCCCTCACCATCTCGGTCAACGGCGTGAAAGTCTTCATCCGGGGCGGCGACTGGGGCCTCGACGAAGGCATGAAGCGCATCCCGCGCGCGCGCCTCGACGCCGAGATCCACCTGCACGCCCTCGCCAACATGAACATGATCCGCAACTGGGTTGGCCAAAGCACGAGCGAAGACTTCTACGAGCTCTGCGACAAATACGGCATCCTCCTCTGGGACGAATTCTTCCAGCCCAACCCCAGCGACGGCCCCAACCCCGACAACCTGCCCATCTACCTCGCCAACGTCCGCGACAAAATCCTGCGCTTCCGCAACCACCCCTCCATCGCGTTGTGGTGCGCCCGCAACGAGGGCTATCCGCCCCCCGAAATCGATCAGGCGCTTGCGAAGATGATTCCCGACCTCGACCCCGCGCGCCTCTACCAGCCCAGCTCCACCGCTGGCCGCGGCGTTATGTCCGGCGGTCCTTACTATTGGCGCGAGCCGGAAGCCTTCTACGTCCCCGATGCGCCCTTCAAGACGGAAACCGGCAGCATGTCTGTCCCCACCATCGAATCCATCCACGGCATGATGCCCCAGAAGGATTGGGAAACCATCAACGACGACTGGGCCGCACACGACTTCGCCAAAGGCGCGCAGCACGGCGACACTTATCCGTATGTGCTCGCCGGCCGTTATGGCCGCATCGCCAACCTCGCCGACTTCGTTCGCAAGGCGCAGATGATGAACTACGAGGCTTATCGCGCGATGTACGAAGGCCGCAACGCGCAGCTCTTTGCGCCGGATACCGGCGTCATCACCTGGATGAGCGATCCCGCGCAGCCCAGCTTCGTCTGGCAGCTCTACCACTACGACCTCGAGCCCAATTCCTCGCTGTTCGCCGTCAAGTCCGCGTCGGAGCCGGTTCACATCCAGATGAACGAAGCCACCGGCCATCTCCAGGTCATCAATAACCTGCCGCAGGATATCGCCGGAGACACGGCTCACGTCGCCATCTACTCACTCTGGGGCGGCGCGACTCCCGCGCTTGAAACAGACATTCCGGTGAGCGGACCGGCAGACACCGCCATCGACCTCGGACCAACACCGCTGCCGAACTGGGGCCGACTCTATCCACTCCACTTCGTTCACCTCGACCTTCGCGACGCGCAGGGCCAGATCATTTCCCGCAATCTCTACTGGAAACCGCTGCCCTCGATGGCCAACGATTTGACCGCGCTCGACTCCCTGCCGACGATCAAGCTCGACGGCTCCATCGCGCGCCACGATTCACACTCTGACACCGACGGCGACCGGCTCGGCCTCGAAGTCACGCTCAGGAATCCTGGCCACGCGATGGCACTGATGGCCCATCTGCAGCTCCGCCGCAAATCCAGCGGTGATCGCGTGCTTCCGGTCTACTACTCGGATAACTACATTTGGCTGGCGCCCGGCGAGAGCCGCACCATCACGATCGATGCGGCACTTGCTGATCTGAAGGGCGACACGCCGCTGGTGGTCGTCGATGGCTGGAATATCGACGTTACGCCAGTCGATAACCCTGACTGCTCGCTGGCGCCCAACGTTGACGCGCAGGTAAGCCACTGGCCGGTGACCGGTCTGCCGATGATCACCTCCGGCCTCGGCGAGAAGCAGGCACAATAAGGAGACGGTTCACCAGTTTCTTAAACCCTAATCCCTAAACTCTAAACTCTGATTTCAGAACAGCGTCTCGGCCGCCACTGGCTGCAGCAGTTCCGGCGAATTGTTTTTGACATTCCCCACTGCCGAATCCACCCGCCAGGTATGCATGTGGGTTGACTCGAACGGCCGCAGCAAATCCACAGGCGGACGCCCAACTTCATCGCGCTTCAGCCAACGCTCGTAGTCGCGCGGCATCAGGATCACCGGCATCCGGTCGTGCATCGGCATAGTCAGCTCGTTCGCCTCGGTAGTGATGATCGTGAAACTCTGCAGTTCGGTTTTCCGATCCGCGCTCTTCCAGCGGTCCCACAATCCGGCGAACGCAAACGGCCCGTCGCCCTTCAGCGCAATCGCCCACGGTTGCCTGGTCTTTGCTCCAGTCTTTTCCCACTCGTAGAAACCATCGGCGGGAACCAGGCAGCGCCGCTTCATCAGCGGGTCTCGCCACATGGGCTTGCTCATCAGGCTCTCGGCCTTCGCGTTGATGGTGCTCACGCCCAGCTTCTTCGGGTCTTCGGCCCAGTACGGAACGAGCCCCCAGTACATCGCCCGGATCGTCCGCTCTCCTGAATCGCGATCTTCGACGACAACGGGCTGGAACGTCGTCGGCGCAACGTTGTAGTCCGGCAGAATCTCGAACGACGGTGGCACACCGATCCGAAACGCCTCGGCGATGCGCTGTTTGTCCGAACGGCGATAGTAGCGGCCACACATGGAATGAGTGCGCCGGCTTTGAGCCTCAAACTCTCCGGCGCACCATCGATTTTAGGTCAGTTCCCTCAGGCGCCTGACGAGATCAGTGAACTGGGCCAGGGCGCGCTTTAGCCCACCGTCAGCGTGAAGGTCGTGGTCTGGCTCTGGGAGCCTGACGTTCCCGTGATGGTGACGGTGTAGTTTTGTGGTTGAGTCCCACCGCCGCCGCCGCCACCACCGCCGCTGCTTCCATTGCTGCCTCCGCAAGCCGCCACGAGAGCCGTCATCATCAGCAATACAACAAGAGGCAGGAATCGGGCCCATGGCGAGCCTTTCCGCCGCCCGAAGAACCAAACTATCCCTGCCCCCAGGAACGCCAGCGCGACTCCGCGCGTGCGAAGCCCTGGCCGCCACGGCATCGCGAGAGCCCCGGAACCCGCCGCCGTCGCGATGGTTAGCGTGGTGTTGGCCGCCGCCCCGCTCGGCGTCACGTTCTGCGGACTAAAGCTGCAGGTGCCACCGGTCGGCAGATCGGTGCAGGCAAAGGTCACCTGCGAGCTGAACCCTCCCGCGGGTGTCACCGTGATGGTCGTCGTCGTCGATCCTCCGGCAGTCACAGTTGCGCTTGTTGGTGACGCTCCGAGAGTGAACGATGGCATCACCGGATTCACAGGGATGATCAGCGCGTTCGATGTTGAGCCCGCGTAGTTGGTATCCCCACCATAGACTGCGGTGATGCTGTCTGAGCCAACTGGAAGAGCCGTTGTCGTTAACGACGCCGTGCCGCCGCTGAGTGCTGCCGGCGTTCCCAGCGCCGTCGTCCCGTTCATGAAGGTCACGTTTCCCGTCGGGCTAGGTCCGCTGCCAGAGGCCGAAGTGACCGCATCAGTCAGCGTCACACTGCCCCCGGCCGTAATCACCGACACCGACGCGGTCAGACTGCTGTTAGTGGCCGGCAACTGCGTCACTGTGATCGTTACTACCGCCGATGTGCTCCCCGCAAACATCGATCCGGTCGCATACGACGCTGTAATGTTGTGCGTGCCCACGCTCAGCGTGCTCGTCGAGTAGGTTGCAACCCCGGAGGAATTCAGCGCTGTGGTCGCCAGGGCTGTCATCCCGTCGTAGAAGGTCACATTTCCCGACGGCGTTGACGATGCTGAAACCGTCGCCGTCAGCGTGACATCAGTCCCTGCCGTCACATTCGTGCCCGATGCAGTCAATGTCGTCGTAGTTGGAATCAGTGTCGTGGTGGTTGAGCCCAGGTTGAGCAGCACCGCCGACCCAGCCACCAGGTCCGGTTTGCCGTCGCCGTTGGTGTCCACTGCGAGCGAAGGGCCATACACGAGCAAATCGATGCCCTCCGCCGGCTCAACTGCCCCGCTGCTTGTAGTAAAGCTCTGTACCGTTCCGTCGCCATTTCCGAGAAAGATTCCGGTGTCCACAGGCGGATTGAAACCCGTGACTGCGACGTCCATCTTCCCGTCGCCGTTAAAGTCGGCAACCGCCAGACCGTAATCCGAAGTGTCGCCATCCCCGAAGTCCAGAATTGTCGGTTTCTGGAAAGTTCCGTCTCCGTTGCCAAGCGAAATAGCCAGCTCGCCCTGGCTGCCGCTGGTTGTTGTCCCCAGCGTGATCAGGTCAGGTTTGCCGTCCCCATTCATATCCGCCAGCACGATCTGTCCCGGACCCGATCCCAGCGCGGGTTGGTTAATGTTGTCGGCGACCGCCGGCATCGTAGCGGCCCCGAACGTCCCATCGCCATTGCCAAGGTACAGCTCCAGTTGCGTGGTAACGCTGCCGTTGCTGACACTCTCCAGCAGTACAAAGAGATCGAGAACACCGCTGGCCCGGGTGGCTGCCACCTGCACCAGCTGTGGCTGCAGAGGCGGGGGAGCCGTTGTGCCGGAGTAAGTCTGCACCGTTTTCGGCGCCTGGAACGTGCCGTCGCCATTGCTGAGCTGGACGGCAATTCCCTGAACATAAGTATTCAGGTAATAGTCGACAGCGGAGTAGTTGTAGATGAGGTCCGCTTTGCCGTCGCCATTGATGTCAGCCACAAACAAATTGCTCAGCGTCTCGCTGTCGTCGAAATCGTTGGCAGGAGCCCCGGCGGGAAGAAACGGAGGCGGCGCAATAAAGAGCGGTGCATTGAAGCTGCCGTCGCCATTGCCCGTAGCCAGGAAATAGCCAGCCAGCGTACCGGGTCCGTAAAAATTGTTCCCGATATAGACCAGGTCTGCATCGCCATTCCCCCGGGTCTCACCCAGGCCGAACGAATTAATACCACTCTGCAGCGTGTATGAGGTTCCCTGGATCGTAACGGGAGAGGCGGTCACAGTCGATCCTGTGGTGAAGCTGCCTTTGCCGTTCCCCAGCCAGGATGTGAAGAAGACATTGGTGCCCGTCACATTGACACCAACGCCATCCCAGACATCGTCGTTCGCATTCAGTTTGACAAGGTTGGTGCCCGTGAATACAAAAGGCAGCTCCGGCGCGCCCTGAAACGTGCCGTTGCCGTTTCCCATCAGCGCGTATCCCTCGTTGGTCTCGAACTGGTCGCCCCCGAAATACCCAGCACGGGCGGTTCCGCTGTAGAGATCGACGTTGCCGTCGCCATCCAGATCGCCTTGCGCGAGGACGCCCGTATTGTTAATCGCAGCGTAAGCATTCCCGGTCTTAAACGTGCCGTCCCCTTTTCCCAGGTAGACCGCGATCGACTCTCCGTTGCCAACGGCCACATCGATCTTGCCATCGTTGTTAAAGTCGGCCGCGATCACATCCGGACCCCACTGCGACGTTGCTGTCGGCGCCGGAAATGCCAGGGTTGTGGATTGGGTGAAGGTCCCGTTTCCGTTCCCAAGCAGTACCACTCCGCCTGCCGTCACCAGATCCTTCGTCCCATTGCCGCGGAGGCTCGCAGAGATCAGCCCAAAATAAGGATTCGTGCCCGTATACGGGTTGTAGCCGGAAGGCGCCGTGACCGTCACGGATTGTGGAGCGGCGAATGTGCCGTTTCCGTTGCCTTCGAGGAACGAGAGCGAGTAGGTTGTCGCGCCCGCAATGAAGGAGCTGGCAACAATGTCGAGTTTCCCGTCGCCATTGAAGTCGTCGATCACCGCGCCGATGCCCTGCGTCCCGGGCAGCGTATAGCTCACCGGCGTCTGAAAAGAGCCATCCGCATTCCCCAGCAATACGCTTACGCTCGCCGATCCTCCCGTCGTGGCCGCCTCGTTCACCGAGACGAGATCGATAATTCCATCGCCGTTTAAATCTCCTGCGGCTACCGCTACCGGAGACGAGCCGCTGATCGCAATATCTCCGATGGAAACGGAGTTGGTCCCCGACAGGCTGCCGGTAAAGGTCCAGATCACCTGATCGCCGGTTGCCGGGTTGTAACCCGCCGCGGCCGAAACAAACAGATTGCTCGACGTCATACCCAGAGGAACCACGCTGCGTGAGGGGAGACCGAGGGTCGCGTCAACGCACCCGTTGGGCCAAACGCCGCCCGTGGTCGATAATCCTGACTCGCTGTGGAGCACCTGGTTGTAATTGGAGGTCGGAGCCGGAACGGTGTAGTTCGCTGTTGGCAGGCTCAGGGTATAGCTCACCCATCCCATGGTCAGCGAACAGTTCTTCGTGCGTACCTGTCCCCCGATCGTTCCACCGGGCGACGAAACAGTCGTCAGATTGCCCAGGAAAGGCGCCAGCGGAGCCGGCGAGGATACGGATGCTGTTGCCAGCCGAAGAACGTGGCGCGCCATCTCAGCGACGGAAAGATCATGCCACCGGGGATGCAGTTCCGATTCTCGCTCCCGCAGAATCGCCATCCGCTGCGCCTGCGTGAAGCGCGGATATTGGCGTGCGATTGCAGCCAGGTTGTTTCTTTGGGCAAGGATCGAGTGCTTCGTTTGAGGACCAAAGCTGACAAACAGAACAATCGCAATGCCTGCCGCAAGACAGACAAGAGGAATCACAAGCCAGCGAGCTTTCATTCGTCACCTGGTTGGATCTGAGGGCGACGTGGGCGCACGCAGTCCAAGGGAGAAAGGGCTATCCGTGGGGGAAGATGAATCGCACGACGCCGTCAGGGAATTAAAAGGCGCCCACGAGTTGCGCTATTCTAGGAAGCTTCATCCGTCACGGTCAAGCGAAGAAAACCTGACCTTGAGCTCCCGAAAGCGAACAAAAACTGAACTGATCAACAAACCAACGCATTGCTCAGAGAACACGGTATCGCTCGTTGCCAAACCCAGGCCGCGAGCCACGCCCTCTTCGTCGTCGTACTATAGACACGGGCATCCGCCGCGGAGGGATGTGTGAGCGGTTGAAACAGGCGGTCTTGAAAACCGCTGTACCCGCAAGGGTACCGGGGGTTCGAATCCCTCTCCCTCCGCCATAAAATATTTGCAATCAGCAAGTTATGAAGGGGTGGGAACTCCCCAGACGCTTCTGCGTCACTCCAGTTTTCGCGTCCCGAGCCGAAACGCGAAGGCGATATCGGTCTCAACGTCGAATTATCAGTGAAATGAAGTAACGGCTGGAGATCCCAAAAATGCGCGTAAGACGCACGCTTGCTGACGCCGGGTTGCCTGGGTGCGAGTACCACCAAGGAGGCACTTCTCCACGGGTTCGTTGCCTGCAAATGGCATCTCAATTGCGTACAAATGGCTTTCCCCGCGGGTAAAATTTCCGCTCCATACCCACTGCCCAAATGATTAAAACCTAATAATTCAATGACTTTCGCATTGGCCCCAGGATTGCCATGTCTATTGTCAGTGTAATCAGCCGCCAAGCCAGCCAGAGGCGCCCTTGGGGGCGGAAAGTCAGGCAATCTCGTATGGAGAAGCTCTCGGCGAGAATTGAAAACTGGTCGGTTGTCGATAACCTTATCTTTCACGGGTTCCGTGACCTGGAGCCGGGACAGCGCCTGACAGGCAACCTGATGGGTCACACGGACCTGCCGAACGGCATCATCTACACCTCCGTCATTCAACGTATCGATGTGGCTAACGGGCTGGTGGAAACAGGAAACACCATCTACCGCCTCGGTCGAGTGAGCGACGAATACGAGCAGTGGATCTCGGATCGCAGAGATGCTCACACCGGGCGCGACCCGCGTGTTCCGAACTTTGTGACTGATTCTCGCAAGCCAGCAACGGCATATCCGGCAGGAGCCCTGCCGGCCTTCAGGCAGGGCTAAAGAGCCCTGCCGTAACAGCTCCTCGCCCCAGAACAGAGCAGGCCCTCCCCGGGCACCATTTCAAGTTCCACTTGCCAATTGAATGTCGTGGGAAGCCCGCGCCAGCGAAGGGGCGACTCGCGGTTACTCGCGATTTCGGAGCCTGCTGCCCAGGCGTCCTACCTTTTGCAGGGTCTCAAACGACCGGCGCTTCCACAGGTAGTTCTGCACCATCTGCTTCAGCCGGGACCCGTGGAAATCCACCAGACCCAACTGCGCCAGGAAGGCGAACAGTTGATGGTCCTCGGCACCCGGCTTCCCGATGGCGGTGCCGCGGAAGACCGGGTTGTCGCGATGCATGACGCGTGTTGCTTCGAAGAGAAATGCTCCAGGATTCGTGTTCGGCCGCCCGTAGTAGTCGAAATACGGTCCGTCCTGGACGCGAACTCCTGGATGAATGAAGCCTTCGATGACGATTTCTGAATGTGCCGGGACCTCGAGACGCCCGCACTGGATCAGTTCCACCGGCTTTTGTTGCAGCGCCCCGGCGAGCTCGAATTCGTCCATCCCCTTCGGGCACGCCGCGCCCCCGGCGATCACGGTCGCTTCCGGCGCACCGATCGCCACCGCGACTTCCAGTTCTTCTTTTTTGGCATCAGCCTTCGCCACGTGTCGCCCCAGATCGCTGTTGGGCGAAGCGCTGATGGTTGCCCGTTTGGCCTCCAGCACCTGCATCCGGTAGACGCCGACATTCCGCTCGCCGGTCTGAGGGTCGCGGCTGATATTTAGGTGCCAGGTGCCGATGTACCGGCCTGCGTCATATTTGCTCCACTGAGGAACCGGAAACTCAAGAAGATCGATCACGCTCGCCGGCAACACGTTGTCCAACACCGGTCCGGTGCTCAGCAGTCTTGGCGTGATCGGCTGTCGCAGCCGTCTCCTGGCGTCCGCGATCAGCTCAGGCAGCGGCGTTCGTGGATCAAACCCCAGCGCAATGGCGATGCCCGCGAACGCAATCAGTCCGTTGGTAAAGACACGGTGCCCGGGGTAGCCCTTGATGTTCTCAAACAGCAGAGCTTTGCGACGCGCGTGCGTCCAGCGTCCGATGCCCAGTTTCCAGTCGACGCGCTCGCGGATTCTGACCAGGCGTCCCGCATCCTCGAGTGCCGAGAGGAAGGCACGCAGATCCATTGCCCCATCTGGTTCCGACAGCGCCAGCGGATGAAAAGCGTCGACGACGATCGATGGGCGAGGACTCGGCGCAGACTCGATGTGCGCAGAGCCGTTGGTCCCGGGATGATCCTGGTCCTCAGGTTCCTCG
Organism: uncultured Acidobacteriaceae bacterium; assembly: GCA_963788905.1. Taxonomy (GTDB): domain Bacteria; phylum Acidobacteriota; class Terriglobia; order Terriglobales; family Acidobacteriaceae; genus Palsa-343. The sequence goes on along the minus strand of CAWBIO010000002.1, from coordinate 431,223 downwards.
GGCTCGTGCCTGGTTCCCCAGAGAAGCTCTTTCACCGGACCGCTGCCAGCGCTTCCTCCAGAACCTCTGCCTCAATCTTTGCGTGTTCGGTGCGGTTCTTCCGCTCGAGCACTTCTGCTGCGCGTTTGGCGAAATAAGTGATGATCAGATCCGCCCCCGCACGCTTCATTGAGGTCAGCGCTTCCAGCATGATTTCGTCGCGATTCAGCCGTCCCATTCTGGCCGCGGCGTCGATCATTGCGTATTCGCCGCTCACGTTGTAAACCGCCAGCGGCATGTGAAACTCGTTTTTAGCGCGCGCCACAACGTCCAGATAAAACAGCGCGGGCTTCACCATGACGATGTCCGCACCCTCGGCGATATCGAGCGCGATCTCCCGCATTGCCTCGTCCGCATTGGAGTAATCCATCTGGTGCGTGCGCTTGTCGCCAAAGGCCAGTTTTGAATTGGTGCCCTCTTTGAAAAACGGATCGTAGAGCTTCGAGGCGTACTTCGCCGCGTAAGCCATGATGGGCAGGTTGTGGAATCCATGCACGTCAAGCGCGTCCCGCATCGCGGCAATCTGGCCATCCAGCATGCTGGCCGGAGCTACGATGTCGCTGCCCGCCTCCGCATGCGAGACCGTGATCCTGGTCAGCAGCTCCAGAGACGAGTCGTTATCGAGATAACCATTCCTGATGAATCCGCAATGGCCGCTTGTCGTGTATTCGCAGGCGCACACGTCGGTGATCACGACCAGATTCGGGCAACACCGCTTCAGCGCCCGAACCGCCTGCTGCACGATGCCGTCGTGCGCGTACGCCCCCGTCGCCTGCTCGTCTTTTGTGGCTGGCAAGCCGAACAGCAGAACCGCCGGGATTCCCAGGTCCTGAACGGCGCAAGCCTCTTCCACCAGTTCGTCAATCGACAAGTGGTAATTGCCGGGCAGCGATGGAATCTCCTCGCGAATCCCCCGGCCAGGAACTGCAAACAGCGGCAGGATGAACCTGCTTGCAGAAAGCTCGTTCTCGCGAACCAGCCCGCGCATACGCTCGGTCTGGCGAAGGCGTCTCATTCTTTGTGACGGGAATCCCATAACGTTCCTATCGGGCCGCGGCTTCGGCCGCCGGTTGTGTATTGCGTTTACGAAGGTAGAAAGGCAGGATCTTCCCGCTCCTCGTGGTTACGGGATCGTCGCGTTTCACCTTCAAAATGCCGGACTGGCGCCACATCTCTACACCCGACTGCGCCCACGATTCCGGACTGTCTTCGCCCCGCCGTAACAGGAGCATGAACTTGTCAACGATTGCCGCTTCATCGATGTTCCCGACGCGCGGGCTCACCAGCAGCTGGAGCCGCGTGAACCCATCCGCGTCTTCCTGTTCCACCAGCTGATAATCCGTGCTCCGGCCGCCGAACATCTCCGGCAGCTCCTTCTCGATGATCCGGACCAGATCGGTGTCGATAAAGGTGACGCCCTCGCCCGTCAGCTTTTCGTAGCTGCTGATGTTGCCCAGGGTCGTATCGAATCCCAGCTCACCGAAAGCACAGGCGCATTGGCCCTTCTCGAGGCTGCCGTAATCGCCCATGCCAACGTTGAGCAGCAGCTTGGGCGACTCGTAGAGGAGGCTTGTGAACAGATACGCATCGAGGCTCACGTCGAAGTTCGGCACCTCTTGCCGGTGGGTGATCACCGCCGTTGTGTCCTTATAGAGGTGGCAATGATCGCTGTCGGCGTGCGGCTGATCGCAGCCAGCCGCAATCACGCCGGCCTCCGAGATGCCATACACCGGCACTGCTTCTGCTCCTACGGCTTCGATTTCGCGTTTCTTCTGGTGCGTGAGCGGTTCACCCGTGACCAGGAACTTCGCGCCCTTCAGGTTCAGGCCCCTTTCTGCCGCGGCATTGCACACCCGCACCGCCGAAGCCGCGAAGGTGTACACCACGCAGCGCGGGTGGTCCTCCAGCGCCTGCGCCGCCCACGTTGCTACGTGATCCGCCTCGCCTAGGCCGGCATATTCCGGCTCCGCCAGAGGATGGCCGGCAATGCGATGGATGAAGAAGATCGTCCGGGTCCCGATGCGCTTTTCCCAGTTCACGCGGACCTGGTCTTCCGCCACCTGGGAGAACCACTTCTGCACCGGGTTTCCGATGTGCGAAAAGCGCAGGCTCGAGTTGATCCCCGGTGCTCCAGGAAACACAGGAAACCAGTTTGCAATCGGAGCCGTCAGGCAGCCGTGCAGATTCAGGAGAAAGGCGTCGTACAGCGAGCGCTGATGCAGGTAGTCGAAGTCGATCCGAATCCGGGTCCCCGCGCTCCGCGTCGCCCCGCTGCGCACTTCGTAGGCAGTCGACAAATATGGGTTGTCGAACATCGCCTCGTTGCAGTAGAGCGTCAACCCGTTCCGCTGCACAGGGGTCTTGCCCTTGAATTCATCAACGGTGAAGTAAACGCCTTCATTTTTCAGCGTGTGCAGGCAGCCCTCGAGGCCGTCCTTGCCAATCCACGAGCGGAAATCGTCGATTCCGATTTTCTTCAGAGCGAGCAGCGGCAGATACGGACTCTGCGGATAATCGAAGATTCCCCGTTCCACCAGCCGCAGAAAATTATCTTCGCGTTCCGCGATGCGCTTCTTCAGCAGCGTTCGCGCCAGCCCGATCGCTTCCTCGGGCTCAATGCTTGCCTTTGCGAATTTCCGCAAGCCGTCGACAAAACGATAGTATTTGCGCAACCGGCAGCTCCTTCAAATCCAGCAGGGCCGCTCCGGCGATAGCGCTGGAAGCGCAACGAGAGGCCGGGACGGCGAGTCCAGAGAAAGGGGGAAGGTCGAGCTGAGTTAACGGCGGCGAGCGAAGTGCGCGCCGTTCTCATCTGCGCCATCTTCAGCCGTTATAGCGAGAATCGCTGTGAACGCCGTCACCAGACCAGCCCGTTGGACTACAACTTTTCGGGAGGGTTGTGCCGTTGCGCTACACAGTTACCAGGTTACCCACATCAATTACGCTCTGGATCCAGGCAACCGATCCGGCTATCTGCGGCTAATTCCCCGGGGCGCCACAACCGCGATAGAGCCTGGTTAGTCTGCCGCCAGCTTTCGAAGCCGCCCACTCACGTTCCAGAACGCGCGACTGTCGTGATACGCCGCCTTCCAGATCGATCCCTTGTCCAGAACCACCGGCGTTCCCTCCGCCGTCGTCAGATTCCACAACCCGTGATCCTTCGCGTCAACGGTGTGGTTCCGGATGAACGCCCACTGCTCCAGAAACCTTTGGAAGTAAATCGGATTCTGCTTTCCGTAAAGGTCGTGCATCAGTAGCAGCGCGTTCAGCCCCTCCACCTGTACCCACCACTCCTTGTGTGTGTCTTCCGGCTTCTCAAAGGCCGTGCCGTACTGGAAGAATCCGCCGTTCTGCGCATCCCATCCGTATGCAAGCGCGTGGTCGACCAGCATCTTCGCCATGCGCTCGGTCTTCTCGCTCGCTTTGCCATGCAGCAGCTCGTCCGTCTCCAGCGTCAGGTACGCCGTCTCCACGTCATGTCCATAGGAATCATGTCCAGGGATCGGTTGCCACGCGTTGGTGAAGAACAGATTCATTGCACCGGGCTCCACGCTGATCCTGTCCCGCACAATGGCGAGCATTTCCTCGAGCCGCGCCCGCAGCCGTGCATCGGGCCATACCTTATAAAGCTCCGTCCACGCTTCCAGCAGATGGATGTGGGTGTTCATCGACTTGTAATTCTCCGGCCCAACCGCAATGGGCGGCAGCGCAACCTGCCCGCTCGGCGCATCGGGAACCAGCGGCCTGCCTTCGCGTGTCAGCAACTCGAAGTAGCCGCCATTCGCGTTGTCGTGGCCGTGCTCGTCGGTCCACAGAAATCCCTTCTTCGCCAGCTCCAGCGCCCGTGGGTCGCCGGTGGCCTTGTAGGCCGCCGCCAGCCCGTAGATGCAGAACCCCACTCCGTACAGATCCTTCTGGTCGCTGAACTGTGGCGCCACATGCCCGTCATCGCCAAGCCCCCAATAGAACCCGCCGTATTGCTTGTCCCACATCGTATCGGCCAGATGATCGACGCCCTGTTTCACCAGCGGCAGGAATTCCTGCTTCAACGAGGGCTCGCGCAGCACTACCTGCGACGTCACCCACGTCATCCGCCCCTGAAAAACAGAGAACTTTCCATCGCTCGGCAGCCACTGCCAGTCCCGTCCGAAATGCGAGTGAAACCCGCCGTGCTCGCGATCCAACGCTCGCGGAAACCAAACTCCCAGCACGTCGCGATCGAGAGCCCGGTCCACTTCCGCGGCCAGCCGCAGGTAGGTTTCGCGTGTTGGCTGCATTCCCGCAGAGGCCGATTGTCCCCAGCCGGAAATGGAGGCAAATAAAAGAAGAGGAACCAGGGGCAGGGCAGGGAATCGGGAAGGTTTCATAAGCCGCGCAAATCCTACCACAGGGTTCGCGGCACCTCGCGCCCGGCTTCGCCCACGGCTCAGCGCGCCGTGTTCAGAATCGCCCCCGCGATCGCGTCCAGCGGCATCACCTTGTCGACCGAGTTCAGTTTGATCGCTTCCTTCGGCATCCCAAAGACCACGCAGGTCGCCTCGTCCTGGGCGATGGTCTTCGCTCCCGCCTGCTTCATCTCCAGCATCCCGCGTGCCCCGTCGTCGCCCATCCCGGTCAGAATCACGCCCACTGCGTTGGGTCCCGCGTAGCGTGCCGCCGAGCGGAACAGCACATCCACCGAAGGGCGGTGCCGGCATACCAACGGCCCTTCTTTTACCTCCACGTAGTAGCGTGCCCCACTGCGCTGCAGCAGCAGATGGTGATTGCCCGGTGCAATCAGCGCGCGCCCGCGCAGCACCGTATCTCCGCTTTCGGCTTCCTTCACCGTGATCGCGCACAGCCCGTCCACCCTGCGCACGTTCGAGGCTCTTTTCCATGCGCCGGAAATCCTCCCGCATCCCGGGCAGCTCCGTCGTCAGCGTGCGCCGCGTCTCCGCGATCGACTTTTTCCGCTCGCCGGTGTGGCTGGTCAGCTCCTGGGTGCTGCGCGCCACCGCCTGCGAAAAATCGTCCAGTTCCTCGGCCAAATACTGGAATCCGGCCCCCACCTCGCCCAGCCGCGCCACTTCGATATTCGTCAGCAGGCGCAGCATTCCGGTTTCCTTCACAATGGCCTTTTGTCCCTTCGTCAGCTGCGCCAGCCGCTCCAGCAGCGTCACCTCTGCGACCACCGTCTCCAGGATTCCGGAGGTCGCCTCCAGCCTTTCCCGCAGGAAGCTCTTCGTCACCAGGCTCAGCTGTTCCACTTCAGGCAGAACCTGCACCACCCGCTCGCCTTCGGCGCACTGGATCAGCGTTCCGGCCGTCGCCAGAATCTGCCGCATCTCCCGCGCCAGCCCTTCGAAATCCCGCGCCAGTCCCTCGATCAAGCCCTCGGAATCGGCCATCACAGCGCGCAGCTCTCCACCCAGCTCGCGCAGAGCGCCGGGTGCAATCGCTTCAACCGCTGTCACGCGCCGGTCCTCGGCCACGCGCGCAGTCGCGCCGCGCTCACCGTGGCCTGGACGCGGGGGCACACGCTCCCCACGCTGCAGTCTTTGCTCCGCATGCCTGTCTCATCGGCGAAAGGCGGTGGCGCGTGATGCGAAACAACCGCTTGCCCACGCGCCCGTGAGGTTTGATCCCAATCCGGTCCTCATCGGGGTGCGCTGGGGTCTCTCGCCCGCCTCAGATCGCCGCGGTGGTCTCGAGCGCCAGCGCCTCCAGCAACGCGCGTACCTCGCCAAGAACTTCTTCCGGTTTCGTCGCGGTCAGCGGATAGCGCAGCACGCCCTGGGGTGTGAACTGCGCCCCGCGTTTCGCGTTCTTCGAGACCAGCTTCATCAGCCGGCCGGGGTCGACGGCGGCCGTTTCGGTGAAACGAATGTGAAGCTGGTCGCGCTTGCGATCCACCTGCGCCACGCCGATCTTCTCGCATTCGACGCGCAGCCGCGCCGCCTCCAGCAGGTGCCCGACACTGGCCGGCAGCGGGCCGTATCGGTCCTCCAGCTCTGCGCGAACTTCCTCAAGCGCCCGATCGCTCTCCACCCCCGCGATGCGCTTGTACATGCGCAGCCGCTGGTTTTCCTCCGATATGTAACTTTCATCGATACGTAAGGCAATGCCCAGGGAGAGCTGCACCGACGGCCGCTCCACACGCTCCTCGCCCTTGAGCTTGCTGACGGCCTCCTCCAGCATCGACGTGTACATCTCGAAACCCACCGCTTCGATGTGCCCGCTCTGCTCGCCGCCCAGCAGATTGCCCGCTCCGCGCAGCTCGAGGTCCAGCGCGGCAATCTTGAAGCCGGCGCCGAGATCGGAGAACTCCTTGAGCGCTGCCAGCCGTCGCCGTGCCACCTCGCTCAGCTCGTTCTCCGGCGGAATCAGCAGATACGCATACGCTCGGCGATTCGACCGCCCCACGCGCCCGCGCAGCTGGTAGAGTTCCGACAATCCATGCCGGTCCGCGCGGTTCACGATCATCGTGTTGGCCAGTGGAATGTCCAGCCCGTTTTCGATGATCGTCGTCGCCACCAGCACATCGTGCTCGTGGCGCATGAAGGTCAGCATCACCTTCTCGAGCTCGTTCTCGCTCATCTGCCCGTGCCCAACCACCACCCGCGCCGCGGGCACCAGCTCCTGAATCTTCGCGGCGATTTCGTAAATCGTCTCCACACGGTTATGCACGAAATAGATCTGCCCGCCGCGCTCCAGTTCCACTTCAATCGCCGAGCGGATCAGCTTCTCGTCAAACTTCGCCACCACTGTCTGGATGGCCATGCGGTCGCGCGGCGGCGTCTCAATCACGCTCATGTCGCGCAGGCCCACCAGCGACATGTGCAGCGTTCGCGGGATGGGCGTTGCCGACATGGCCAGCACATCGATCTCGCGCCGCATCTGCTTCAGGCGTTCCTTGTGCCGGACGCCGAAACGCTGCTCCTCATCAACAACCAGCAGGCCAAGATCGTGAAACTTGATGTCTTTCGAGAGCAGCCGATGCGTTCCGATCAGAATGTCGACCCGGCCATTCTCCACCTGTTCGAGGATGAGCTTCTGCTCCTTTGCGGTGCGGAACCGCGAGATCATCTCCACCGAGATCGGGAACTGGCGGAAGCGGTTCTTAAACGTCTCGAAGTGCTGGAAGCTCAGCACCGTCGTCGGCGTGAGCACCGCTACCTGGCGGCCATCCTGCACAGCTTTGAACGCCGCGCGCATGGCCACTTCGGTTTTTCCGTAGCCCACGTCTCCTACCAGCAGGCGATCCATGGGCAGCACCGATTCCATGTCGCGCTTGATATCGGCGATGGCCGAGATCTGATCGTCGGTCTCGGTAAAGTCGAAGGCATCCTCGAACTCGCGCTGGAATTCGTTGTCCACCGGAAACGCGTGGCCCTGCGCAGCCTTGCGCTGCGCGTAAAGCTTCAGCAACTCATCGGCCATGTCCTGCATGGCCTTGCGCACGCGCGCTTTCGTCTTCGCCCACTGCTGCGAGCCCAGCCGGTTGAGCACCGGCGGCGGCCCGGCTTCCGTCGACCGGTATTTCTGGATGAGGTCCAGTCGCGTGAGCGGCACATAGAGGCGGGCGCCCTCGGCAAACTCAAGGATCATGAACTCCAGCGCAATGCCGTCCTGCTCAATCTCGCGCAGCCCCTGGTAGCGTGCGATCCCGTGTTCCACGTGGACCACATAATCGCCGACGGTAAGGTCGCGAAAATCGGAGACAAACGCCGCGGTTTTCGACTTCTTCGGCGCCGGCCGCGCGGTCACATCCGCCTCGTCGAAGAAGTCCTGCGCGCCGAAGACCACCAGACGCGCGTCCGGCAGGCTCACGCCGCTGGCGAGGGCGGTCCGCAGGATGACCGGCGTGCGCAGGTCGCCCGCCAGATAGCTCGATTCGTCGTAGACATTCTCGCTGCCGGCATGCTGGATGCGGCTGCCGAGCCGGTAGGGGACCTCGTATTCGCGCAACAGGTTCGCGAGCCGCTCCACCTCGCCCTGGTTCGGCGCTACCAGAAGCGTCCGGACCTCCTGGTTCATCAGGTTGCGGATCTGGTCGATCAGCGCGGGGATAGAGCCGTGGAAACGCAGCGTGGGACGCGACACAAATTCGATTTCACCAAGCGTCTCGTCTTCTTCCAGAACATCGACCGCGCCCAGCTGATCGATGTCCAGCCCCGGATGCGAGCTGAGCTGCGCCTGCAGAACTTCAGGCCGCAGGTAAATGTCCTCAGGCCTGATCAGCGATCCGATGCTAGAACGCTCGTGCCGCTGCTCAACCTTGCTCCACCAGCGGTCGATCTGGTTCCTGATCATCGCCGGCTCTTCCACCAGGAGCGCCGAGCGCGGGAACAAATCCAGTAGCGTGCCCGTCGCGCCGCTCACTCCCGCGAAAAACTCCCATCCGGGAAAGACTGAGACGCCACCCGCAGCGATCGCCTCCTCGATGAGCTCAGGATTCTCAGCCGCTTCCACGCGCTCGCCGCTGAGCCTGGTGTGAATCGCCGCAAGAATGCGCTCGTTGACCGGCGTTTCGGTCAGCGGAAGCAGCCGCGCTTCGTCCAGCGGCGCCGCGGACCGCTGCGTCTCGGGATCGAATTTACGGATCGACTCAATCTCATCGCCGAAGAACTCAAAGCGCACCGGGCGATCGGCTTCAGGCGAGTAAACATCGAGGATCCCGCCGCGCCGCGTGAACTGCCCCGGCATTTCAACGATGTCGTTGCGCGCGTAGCCGACGCTGGTCAGGTGCGCGAGCAGCGTATCCACGTCGACCTCTTCACCGCGCCGGAGAATCTGCGCGAGGCCCGCATAAAACGGCGCAGGAAACAGTCTCATCGCCGCCGCTTCGATCGGCGCAACCACAATCGACGCCTCGCCTGTGGCGATTTTCCAGAGTGTCTTGGCGCGCTGCTCCTGAATGTCCGGGTGCGGCGAAAGGTTTTCAAAGGGCAGCACGTCGTGGGCCGGAAGGCGCAGCACGCGGTCGGCCGGAATCGCTCCAGTCAGGTCGCATCCCGCACGCAGGGCCAAATGCAGGGCGTCGGCAGCCTTGTTGTCGGCCACCACCACGACCGTCGGCGCCTGCGCCGCGCGCGCGAACAGTGGAATGTAGAGGGCGCGGGCCGTCGAGGTCAGTCCGGACACACGACGACGCCCACGGGCAAGTGCCAGGTGCCTCCTTGCCTGTTCAAAGGAGGATGAATGCTCCAGGTCCGCCAGCAACTCGCGGACAAAGGGGAGGATCATGCAGGTTCCAGTTTATCAGCGGAAACCAGGCCCCCTCGATGGTGACTTCTATCCTCCGAGACCGAATCCTTGGCAGTTTTTTCGAAGTGATCGTCGAAGACAAAAGGCAATCCCATCGCTGACAATCTCGCCCGTTCTCCCTGTACCCTGCTCCCTGTACCCTGTACCCTGAATTCATGTCCTACGCATCGGCTCTTGACAGTCTGCATGCGCGCGTAGGCGAGCTGCTTCCGGCGCTAGGCCTCCCACGACGCAAGTTTCGTCTGGAAGAAATGCGTGCGCTGGTTGAGGCCCTCGGCCATCCGGAGCAGCGCTTCCGCTCCGTGCTCATCGCCGGTACCAACGGCAAGGGATCCACTGCGGCCACCCTGGCGGCGATCCTGAAAAGCGCGGGTTATCGCGCGGGCCTTTACACCTCGCCGCACCTCGAGCGCGTCAACGAGCGCATCCGCATCGACGGCCAGCCCATTAGCGACGAAGATTTTGCGCGAAACTATTTTCGCGTCGACGATTGCGCGCGCCGGCTGATCACCGAAGGCAAACTCCCGGGCCATCCCAGCTTCTTTGAGGCGCTCACCGCGGTCGCCTTTGAAGCCTTCGCCGACGCCCAGGTCGATCTCGCCGTCCTCGAAGTGGGCATGGGCGGTCGCCTCGACGCGACCAACGTCGCGGAGCCACTGCTTTCCGTGATTACCGATATCTCCCTCGACCACACTGAGTGGCTGGGCGACACGATCACCCTTATCACCCGGGAAAAAGCCGGGATTCTGCGGCCGAACGGCGTTCTCATTACCCTGCCGCAGCACCCTGCAGCCAATCAGGCCATCGGAGAAGCCGCCGAGGAGCTGGATGTGCGCGCAGTCAACGCGGCGGAATACGTCCCTGATGTTCAGCGCTCAGCGTTCAGCGTTCAATACAACGGTTGTGGTGATGCGGCGGCTCTCTCCGCCCGAAACCAATATCCGCTGCAGGTCGCAGGCCAGACCATCCAGGTCGATTCCCCGCTTCCGGGCGCGCATCAACGCCGCAACATCGCCCTCGCGATCGCCGCAGCCGTCGAATTATGTAACAACCACGGTTTCAAAATAACCCCGCCGCAAATCGAAGCCGGCATCCGAGACACACAGTGGCCCGGGCGCCTTGAGCGCTTCAGCGTCCCCGGCAAACCCGACGTTATCCTCGACGTTGCCCACAACCCGGCCGGCGCATGGGCGCTGCGCGCCGCGCTCTCTGCCGCCCTCCAGCAAACCGCCGCGGCGCCCTCCACTCGTATGCCAGATCCCGGCTCCGCCAGCCCCGTCCTCGTCTTCGGCTGCATGAAGGACAAGGCGTACATCGAAATGGCCCAGATCCTCTTCCCGCTCTTCGATCTGGTGATCGTCACGCCGGTTCCGTCGCCCCGATCCGCCAGCGCGGAAGAGCTCCTCGCAGCCGCGCGCCAAACCGGTGTCCCCGCTCTCGCCGCCAAAGACGGCCACGAAGCCCTCGCCACCACCTGGGCCTACACCAGGCAGAACGGCCTCGTCGTCGTAGCGGGCTCGGTCTACCTGGTTGGCGAATTACGCCCGCTGCTCCAACAGGGCTCAGCGCATCTCGAAATGGACCGAGCCCGATGAAACCCACCGTCCCCACCAGGCCCCGTCCGAATCCCCTGCCCTTCCACGAGCGGCTCGTCAGCTATCTTTTCCGCGCACCCACATTCTTCGTTGTTACTGCCGTCTGCGCCACCCTCGCGCTCCTGGTCTCGCTCTTTGAAAAGCACGGTCGGGGCCAGCATCGCATCGCCCAGCTCTGGGCGCGCCTGGGTGTCCTCATCAGCGGCACACGGGTGACGGTTCTCCACCCTGAGCGTCTCAAAGCCCAGCTTGCCGTGTATGTCTGCAACCATCTGTCCTATATGGATACACCTGTCCTCTTCAGCGCCCTCCATTTCCAGTTCCGCATCGTCGCGCGCAGCGGCCTGTTCAAACTCCCCTTCATCGGCTGGTGGCTGCGCCGCTCGGGTCAGGTCTCGGTGGATGTCGGTAATCCCCGCGCCTCGATCGCCAGCCTCGCCAGTGCCGTCCGCACATTGAAGGACGGCATGCCGCTGTTCGTATTCCCCGAGGGTGGCCGCACTGAGTCAGGAGAGCCGGCGAAGTTCCTCAACGGCCCGGCGTTCATGGCCATCCGCGCACAAAAGCCAGTCATTCCCATGGCCCTCATCGGCACGCACGAGCTACTGCCCATCCATGCGAGCGCCGTTCACCCCGTGCCCGTCACTTTGGCCGTTGGCGAGGCTGTGGAAACCACCGGCATGACCACGAAACAGGTCAACGACTTGACGGCCATTCTGCACGAGCGGGTCGCCGCGCTATATTATGAGCACTCCTGGCGGAAAAGACCTCAGACGCCGTCCGCCGCTTCGGAACGGCGCACAATAGAAGATGACTTCCCCGCACAGCAACAGACTGCGGCGCAAGCAACGGTTGGGAATCTGGAGGAAGTTTCGATTTCTCGGGACCTGCAAGAATCCGAGGAGGCGCGGAGACCATGAAAGCTGCACGCATAGCGATTCCGGAACCCAACTTCACCGATAAGGAATACAGCGAACGCTCGTGGCCGCAGTATGCCCGCGCCGTCGAGTACGCAGGCGGCGTGCCCGTCAAGGTTCCCCTGCGCGATTCCCCCGCAAAGGTGGCGCAGCTGGTGGCCTCGTGCGAAGGCGTTCTCCTTCCCGGCAGCCCTGCCGACGTGAATCCGGAGAAGTATGGCGAAGAGGCCGAGCCCGACTGTGCTGCCCCCGACGCCGCGCGCGAGGCCGTCGACGAGCTGCTGCTCCAGGATGCTTCCAATCTCTACAAGCCGCTGCTGGGCATCTGCTACGGCTTTCAGGCGATGAACGTATGGCAGGGCGGAACCCTCGTCCAGCACCTCAGAACCCAGGTGGATCACGCCGCCGGCCGCGCCATCGTCGAAGCCCATCCCATCGAGTTCGAAGCGCGCTCGCGCCTGCGCCGCATTCTCGGCCTCGGATCGCGCACCACGCTCATGGTCAACAGCAGCCATCATCAGGCCATCGCAGTTCTCGGCGACGGCCTCATCCGCGCCGCGTGGTCGCCCGATGACGGCGTGGTCGAAGCCGCCGAAGGCCACGGCGATCAGTTCCTCGTCGGCGTGCAGTGGCATCCTGAGCGCGTGCTCGATGAGAACAAGGCAGCGCAGTGCCTTTTCCAGTCCTTCGTCGACGCCGCCGCGGCCTGGGAACCGCGCATGATGCGTGAATCTGTCGCCGACTAAATCAGGGCCCGAAGCGGAACTTGCCGGCCATGAAAACCGCAGCCCAACCCTCAGCCCATCCTCGCCTCAGCGTCGACATCGCTGGTCTGGACGAAAACGCCGTCCGCCAGTTCGAAGCCTATCTCGCTCTGCTGCTCCACTGGAATGCGCGCATCAATCTCACCGCGGTGCGCGAGCCCGAAGACATTCTCCGCCGCCATTTCGCGGAGTCGATCTTCGCCGCGCGGCTGATCCCCAAAAAAGTGAAAACGCTTCTCGACTTCGGCTCCGGCGGCGGCTTTCCCGGAATCCCGATCGCCATTTGCCGCCGGGAAATCGGTGTGACCCTCGCTGAATCGCAGCAGAAGAAGGCCGCGTTTCTGCGCGAGGCCGTTCGGACTCTCGCCCTCAAAGCTGAAGTCTGGCCCGCGCGGGTTGAATCCATGGAATCAGCCCGCGTATTCGATGCCGTTACGCTGCGCGCCGTCGAGAAGATGGCTCGCGCCTGCCAGCTCGCCGTCGAACGCCTCGCCGCGGGCGGATGGATCGGCGTCTTCGCTACCCGAAAAACCGAGGCTGCCCTCGAAAAAGTCCAGGGGATCCGCTGGGACCCAACGCCCATCGCCATCCCCGGCTCCAATCAGGAAATCCTCAAGACCGGTCGCCGTCAATAACGAACAATTCAGCAATTATCAGGTCGAAATTCTCCTGCCGCCCCTCTATACTCGTCTCCACAGCCATCCGCTCACGAAGGTCGTAGTCCGCTGTGAATCCCCATCCCAGGAGTAAACCAGGCGTGCGGCATCAACGTCACCTTACTGTCCGCCTTGCCTTCGGGCTCGCCATCGTCCTCTGGACCGTGGGCTGCAGCCAGAGTTCCGTCGCCGGGCTCAAGCCCGACTTCTCTCTCAGCACTACCAGTTCCAGTGTGAGCCTCACCGCCGGCGGCAGCGCGCAGTCCGTTTTGCTTTCTGTAACACCCATCAACAAATTCACCGGAACCGTCGACATCACGATCAGCGGGTTGCCGGCCGGCGTCACCGCCGCTCCTTCTTCACTCAGCCTGGCCGCGGGCGCATCCGAGCCCGTCAGCTTCACGGCGTCTGCCTCGGCTGCCAGCGCAACCGCCACCGTTCAGTTCGTGGGTTCTGCCGTTGGCCTCGACCACACCACGTCGATCACGCTCAGCGTGAGCGCCGCGGCCACGCCGGCCACTTCGGGCATTGACGTCACAACCTACCACTACGACAACGGCCGAACCGGCCTCAATCCTTCCGAAACAACGCTGACTCCCGCTAACGTAAACTCCAGCCAGTTCGGCCTTCTCCGCACTGTCGCTCTCGACGGCGCGGTTGACGCGCAGCCGCTGCTGCTCTCCGGCCTGACCATCGGCGCCCAGCAGCACAACGTCGTCTTCGCCGTCACCGAAGCTGACAGCGTCTACGCACTCGACGCAGACACCGGTGCGCAGCTCTGGAAAACCTCTGTCCTCGGCGCCAGCGAGACCACCAGCGGCGATCACGGCTGCTATCAGATCTCCCCTCAGATCGGCATCACCTCCACGCCGGTCATCGATCGCAGCGCCGGCCCGCACGGAACCATCTTCGTCGTCGGCATGTCGCTCGACTCCTCCGGCGCCTACCATCAGCGCCTCCACGCGCTCGACGTCACCACCGGCGCCGAGCTTGCTGGCAGCCCCACGGAAATCAAAGCCACCTATCCCGGCACCGGCGCCAACAGCTCCGGCGGCAACGTCGTCTTCGATCCTGCCCAGTACGCCGAGCGCGTCGGTCTGCTCCTGATGAACGGAACCCTCTACCTCGGTTGGACCTCGCACTGCGATCAGGATCCTTACACCGGCTGGCTGATGGCCTATAGCGAGTCGACGCTTCAGCAAACCAGCGTGCTCAACCTCACACCCAATGGCAGCGAAGGCTCTATCTGGATGGCGGGCACGGGCCTTGCCGCCGACTCCAGCGGCAACATCTACTTTCTCGATGCCAACGGCACCTTCGACACTACGCTGAACTCCAACGGCTTTCCTGCCAGCGACGACTTCGGCAACGGCTTCATGAAAATCTCCACGGCGGGCGGAACCCTCGCCGTCGCCGACTACTTTGAGGCCTACAACACCATGGCCGAGTCTGACGCCGATCAGGACCTCGGCTCAGGCGGCGTGTTGGTTCTCCCTGACATCACCGACGCATCCGGCAATGTGCATCATCTCGCCGTAGGCGCCGGCAAGGATACAAAGATCTACATCGCCAACCGCGATTCCATGGGCAAATTCAGCCCGCAAAACAACAACGCGCTCTATCAGGAAATCGATGGAGCCATCGGCGGCGTCTGGCCCATGCCTGCGTATTTCAACAACACCATCTACTACGGAGCGGTCAACGACGCACTCAAGGCCTTCCCCATCTCCAACGCGAAGCTTGCCGGCAGCGCGGCTATGCAGAGTGCGAACACCTTTGCTTATCCCGGAACCACCCCGGCAATCAGCGCCAACGGCGCGTCGGGCGGAATCGTGTGGGCTGTCGAGAATTCGTCACCGGCAGTGTTACATGCTTACAGCGCTGCCACTCTTCAGGAGCTCTACAACAGCAACCAGGCGGCCGGCAACCGCGATCAGTTTGGTAACGGCAACAAATTCATCACGCCCATGATCGCTAACGGCAAGGTTTTCGTCGGAACTCCGAGCGGCGTAGCGGTCTTCGGCCTGCTCCCCTAATCCACTCCCTGAGGATTCCGGCTCAGGTTCCGCGCATTCGTCACATTGTCCGGATCGCCGGTGAAGGTCTTGCCCTCGGCGTAGGCGTATTTCTTGAACTGCCCGTCCACCTTCCGGATGCAATCCTGCCAACCGTCGTCCCACGTCACCCGCGCTTCGCCGTTCACGTACTCCCACCGGCCGCGCTCATGCTCAATGCTGTTCATCGCGCGCAGCGCCGTACCGTCCTCATTCAGTGTGATGAAGAAGTTTTCTCCGTTGCCCTCGCCCACTTCCCATTTGCCCAAAAACCGCGCCCGCGACGGCCCCGGTACGTTGATCATCCCCGCCGGCACCGGGCCCGGAAATTCCAGCCGCTCGATCGAGTCGATATTCACAGTCTGCCGATGCCCGTCCTTAAAAACGATCACCAGCGAATTCGTGCGGGACCCAGACTGGGCAATGGCCGCGGGCAGCGCAAACAAAAATGCAATCGCAAATACAATGGCGCTCGATAATCGACGCATCGGAGTTCTCCTTTTCCAAACCGCGCGGCGCGGTGAGGGAGGCCCCACGGACCACGTGGACTCGCGCCACTGCTTTCTACGCGCCCAACCCTTCAAAGGTTCCTTGGCAATTGCAGCATAGAGTGACGGCGATGCCAGAACAAGTCGAAAGACAGACGTACTGAATCCCGGCCGGGGTCTGCCGATGTACAGGACAGGGGGCTCTCTCGCCGGTGTGCGCGGTAGAGCGAAAGGAAGCTCATGCCATTTGTTGGTTGGAACGACCGCCTCATCATCGGCATTGCCGACATCGACGCGGACCACAAACGGGAAATCCAGGTCATCAACGATCTCTATGACAGAATTCGCGCCGGCTCCAGCCGGGCGGCACTGGACGATACCCTGGAACGACTCGTTGCCTACTTCGAGGTCCATTTCGAGCGCGAGGAACGGTTGTTGCGCGAGACACAGTATCCGGGAACGGCGCCTCACGCAAAAGAGCACGATGATATGCGGATCTGGATCCTCGACATGCAGGCACGCCACCAGAGCGGTCTGGTTGTCGCTCCGTCGCTCGAAGTCATGACTCGTCTCAAAGACTGGCTCTTCGACCACATCATGGGATCCGACCAGAGATACGTCCCCTTCCTCAAAACAAAAGGGGTTCTGTAGCCGAACTACTGTCCCGTCAACCGACCCTGGCGCGGAATAACCGCCGCGCGCCAACCCTTCGCTTTGTGGGATATTGGGTCTGGAGCCAGGGAGGTCCGCAGTCAGCTTGCCCAACGAAGCATCGAACCGTACTGCCCCGCCCGACACCGCCGCCACCCCCGCTTCGCCGAAGCACTACCTCCGCTTCTTCAAATCCAACGTCTACGTCCGCGACTACGACCGCAGCCTGGCCTTCTTCGTCGATCGTCTCGGGTTCAGCGTCATCGCCGATGGCCGCTACGAGTTCGGACGGTGGGTCGCCATCACGCCCCCCGACGGCGGCACTATCCTGGCGCTGATTGCGCCCAAACGCGGCGCCGAAAGCTACCGCCTCATCGGCAAAAACACCAACGTCAGCTTCATCGCCGAAGACATCAACGCCACCTATGAGCTATGGCGCAGCCGCGGCATCCGCTTCGTCCATCCGCCGCAGCCGCAGCTTTGGGGAGGCAGCTTCGCTACCTTCGAAGACATCGACGGCAACGTCTTCGAGCTGCTCGGCTCGGACGAAATCAGCCGCGACATTGAAGCCGCGCGACGCGCCGCGAACGAAAAAGCCGAGGCCGAACGCCGCATGGCACGCGAACTGGAAATCGCCCGCGAAGTTCAGGCCCGCCTCTTCCCGCAATGCTCGCCGCCCCTTCGCACCCTTGATTATGCCGGCGTCTGCATCCAGGCTCGCCACGTCGGCGGCGACTACTACGACTTCCTTTCCTTCGGCCCCAATCGCGCCGGGCTCGTCATCGGTGACATTTCCGGCAAGGGCATCGCCGCCGCACTGCTCATGGCCAATCTCCAGGCCAACCTGCGCAGTCAGCTCGCCATTGCCCGCGAGGAGCCGCAGCGCTTCCTCACCACCGTGAACCGGCTCTTCTTCGCGAGCACCGTGGAGAGCGCCTACTCCACCATCTTCTTCGCCGAGTACGAAGACGATACGCAGCGGATGCGCTACGCCAACGGCGGCCATCTGCCGGGTTTGCTCCTCCGCGCCAACGGTGAGGTCGAAGAGCTCCATTCCACCGGAACCGTGCTCGGCATGTTCCGCAACTGGAACGGCCACACCGGCTCGTGCCAGCTCGCCTCCGGGGACACGCTGGCTCTTTATACCGACGGCGTCACCGAGGCCTGCAACGACCGCCGTGAAGAGTTCGGCGCGCTTCGCCTCCTCGAATCCCTGCGCCGTCACTCCCGGCTCAGCGCGAAAGAAACCGTCAACGAGGTGCTTCAGGAAGTCCAACAGTACAGCGCGGGCGAGCAGGAAGACGACATCACCCTGATTGTCGCCAGATGCAAGGTGGCCCGCAAAGCAACGGGCGCAGCGGCGGCGAAGTCGAAGGCGCCAAAGTCGAAGTCAAAGAAACAGACCCGCAAAAAAAGGTCCTGACTTAGATCGTGTGCAATCACTCTTTTGCCGGGTGCACGCGATCCCGAATCGCAAATCCACGTTGCGGTCGTCCTCGCTTGCTCTCATGACCTTCGTACCGTGCGCTCATTCGAATTTGCTTGAGCTTGTCCCGCAGACCCCCTAACCTGAAATCATCAGGAGAGCTCTGCCCGCCCGGTTTCAGCCCGGTCCGAACAGAGTTGAGCCGGTTTGCGGGCGTCTGAGCCCCCAGGCGAAATCCCGAGCGTCAGTCGAGGGACCTTGGTCCCTTTTTCTTTTGCTGCAAACTGAGTCACACCAAAAAGGGGGGTGCTTCCCACAAATCTGGGGGAGTGGGGTGTGGGATAGGGTCGAACGCCGAACGCCCTCCTGTCTCCTTGCTCCCGGCTCCCAGCTACCGCAGGGTAATACCCAACTCACGGTACTAAAACGACCCTGCGGAATGAAGTACTTGCCACACACCTGAGGGGGGAGGGGTGGGGTAGGGGTGCCGAACGCGGAACACCGAGCGCGCCGAACGCTGTTTTCGATCACGAGGGATGGCCCCGGAACAGGAAGAACAACTCGATCAGCAGAATCAGAACCACCACGACTTCCAGGAAGAACGCCCGGCTCTGATTGAACTGCTCCACCATGTACTCATAGAGCTCTTCCGCGGTGCGCAGCTTCTGCGTCACCAGGTTCTTGTAGTCGGGGACGCCGACCCTGGACGCTGCCAGACGGTAGAGGCGCGCGGCGAACATATCGCTGACGAACTTGATCGCGTTATCGGCTCGCTCGGTCAGTTCGGTGATTTCCAGCAGCACGGTCAGCAGCGAGTTAGCGTCGCGTGCCAGCCGCCAGCGGGCGAAGCGCCCATGTTTCTCGTCCAGCGTGTCGTAAACGCCGTCGAGAAGGCCCGTCAGCAACTCGTCGTAGTGACGAAATTCGAGCAACTGCGAATTGGCGTACTCCAGCAACTGGATGGCGGTCTCGGCGCCGGCGCTGGAGTCGTAGACGAACGCCGAGTTCCATCCGATGACCGCGATATCGCTGGCGTAATAAGAGATTTTGGAGCTGAGCACCTCGGTGATCTCGCCCTCGGAGAGCGGCATGCGATCGCCGCGTACCAGCTGCGCGATTTGACGAGCCGCATCGCGGATGAGATCGGCTGCCTGGGGCTGATCGGGGACCTCGCGAATGTGGAAGATGAAGTAATCTTCGCTGAGCCAGCGTTCGTAGGGCTTGACCAGAGCCGAAGTGCAGCGTGCGAGTCTTTGCCGGATCATCGGTTCGGCTCGCGAGGCGAAGTCGATATCCCACACCCAGCGGCTGGCCAGCCGCACCAGCGAGTCCCAGTCGCCCGTAAATGGCAGCTGGTAAAGGATGCTGACGACGCCATAATCGTAATACTTGATTTCGCCGGTGAGTTGCTCGCCGGAGTCGAGCACCAGCGGATCGGCGGCCACCACCACGGGCGGACGTTGGTAGCGAACGTAGGCGGGCGCCGCATTTTTGAGGCTGGGCTGCTGAACGGTGCGGGTGTTGACGATCTGCTGCAGCCGGTCGAGCAGGATCTCCTCGCAAACGTCGAACTGGATGAGCACGAGAACCGAGCCACGGAAGGCAGTGCCAGCAGCGATCACCGGCTCCGCGGATGTTGTAACCTGGCTCATCAGCAAGAAAATCCCGCACCTGCAGGGTAAACCAGCGGCTCCTGCACATTCTTTCCGGGGCGGAATCTCAGCACCTCAGCGCTCGGAGTTCAGCGCTCCGCAAGGCGCTGCGATCAATCCAACGTCCGAATTTTCCGGTCGAGTTCCGGCAGCAATCGCTTGAGGCGGCCAACTTCTTCTGCTTGTCCCGATCTCTCCGCGCGATCGATAGCGACTCGAGTTTCGCGCCTGAGGTGTTCGAAAGAGAGACGCCGTATTTCAGTCACGGCAGTATCGACTTCATCGGGCTCGGGCTCGGAATCGTGAATGGAGAGAAAGAGCTCGGCGAGGAGCTGGCGGTGCGCGGGCTCGGCGATGGAGTTCATGGGGTCTGCGCCATCGGGGCGAGCGCGGAGCTGCTCGACAATGGCGAGTACGTCCGGGCGCAGCGCGGTGAATTCGGACTCGTGCTGGTGCCATGCGCCTTCGGCCACGAGGTAGGCCTCGCCGGAGCGCGGAGCGGAAAACGCCTGGAGGAGGATGCGCTCGGCGTGAGTGAGCGGATGCGACTGCGTGCCAAGGGAGTCGCGGCGGCGGGCAGCGGCGTCTTTGAGCTCGGCACGGACCAGTGCGGAGTCGATGCCGAGGGCCTGGGCTGCGTCGTTGGCGAAGGCATCGCGAGCGATGCGGCTGGGAATGCGGCGGATGTGCGGAAGGAGGAAGTTGAGGGCATCGGTTTTGGATTTGGGGTCGCGGCCCGGGAAGAGCTGACGGGCGCGGTCAACGAGGTAGTCCTGATATTGAGGCGCGGAGCGGAGAGCTTCAGCGTAAGCGCGTGCGCCACGCTCGCGCACGAAGCGGTCAGGATCGAGGCCGCCTTCGAGGGTGAGGACGCGGACTTCGAAACCTTCTTCGGTAAGCAGGGCGATGGATTTTTCTGCCGCGTTGGCGCCGGCGGTGTCGGGATCGAAGTTGACGATGACCCGCGTGGCATACCGGCGCAGAAGCCGAACCTGCGGCTCAGTGAATGCGGTGCCGCTGGTAGCGATGACGTTGGGGATGCCGGCGAGGAAGACCGAGATGCAATCCATCTGGCCTTCGACGAGGATGACGCCGCCGTCCTGGCGAATCGCCTGGCGGGCTTTGTCGAGATTGAAAAGGACGTGGCTCTTGGAGTAGAGCGGCGTCTCCGGAGAGTTGAGGTACTTGGGGCCGGCTTTCTCGCCGGTTTCGAGAGTGCGCGCGGTGAAGGCGATGACGCGGCCCGACTCGTTGGCGATGGGGAACATGATGCGCTTGCGGAAGCGCGCATAGATGGAGCCGGGCGAGCCATCCTCCTGGTCTTTCCATGAGAAGAGGCCCGAGAGGCGCAGGGTGGCGAGGTCGGCGAGCGGTTCAAGGCGCTGGCGCAGGGCGTGGAAGTTATCGGGGGCGAAGCCGATGCGGAATTTGGCGATGCCGTCGGCGGTGAGGCCGCGGCCGCTGAGGTACTCGCGGGCCGTCGCGCCTTCGGGGGAGCGCAACTGCTCTTCAAACCAGGCGGTAGCGGCTTCATGGAGCTCGAGGAGCTTGCCGCGCTGACGGTGTTCGGCTGCTTCTTCCGGCGAGGAGAATTCGCGTTTGGGCAGCGGGATGCCGCACTTCTGTGCGACCGTGCGGACGGCCTCGGAGAAGCCGACGTTTTCGATTTTCTGGACGAAGGTGAAGACGTCGCCGTGCTCGTGGCAACCGAAGCAGTTGAAGAACTGGCGGCCGGCATGAACGGAGAAGGACGGGGTTTTCTCTTTGTGAAAGGGGCAGAGCCCGGTGAAGTTCTGGGCGCCGGCCTTTTTGAGGCGCACGTAGTCGCCGATGATTTTGACGATGTCGGCCTGTTCCTTGACGGATTGGGCGAAGTCGGAGGCCATGGAGGGCGAGGTTCGGTTTTAGGGTACAGCGAAGGTTAGTGGAGAAGACGTGCGCTTGAAAGACCGCCGGGACCGCGGGGTTGCTGGAGAAAATGGCGGGGGAACGGTTCGGTTTTGAGCCGCGTGGGACGAAGCGAGGAGGCATTTGGCCTGAGGACCGTTACTAAAGGGAATGGGAGCGGCGGCCCAAGCCGCTTCCAAATGAAACATTTCGGGGTTTTCCACATCTAAACTGATGGGGATCTGCCTAAAAAGCTCGTTGCTTATTACCAGAGACCGCCCGAAATGGCAGAAATGACCAGAGTTAGGGGGTTTTCGTGGTATTCTGGACCTCCCGGGGAGACGTGCGCCCACAGCCCTGCGGCCTTTGAGCCGCATTGGGTTTTGCCTCTTATGGCCCTGACCGCACCTCGTCCACTCCAGGTGAGACAGATCCGAAAATTCACGCGGGGGAGCCATCCGCTTGCCGATTGACGACAAATACGAAGCTGACATTCAAAAGCTGATCGATGCAGGGAAAGAAAAGGGATACCTGACCTACAACGAGGTCAACGACCTTCTCCCGGGCGACATGAATTCGCCCGACGACCTGGACGATCTGATTACAACCATTGGCACGCAGGGAATTGACATTCTCGAAGGCGGCCCAAAGATCCCGGGACCGGAGAGGGACGAGTTTGAGCCCGAAGAGGGCGAAGATGTCGAACTGGATCTGACTCCGGGCACGCTGGAAAAAACCAATGATCCCGTGCGCATGTACCTGCGCGAGATGGGCACGGTGCCACTGCTGACGCGCGAGGGCGAAGTCGAGATTGCGCGGCGCATCGAACGCGGGCAACTGCGCGTGCTGAAGGCGATTTCGCGCTCGCCGGTGGTGATCCGCGAAATTGTGGCGCTGGGCGAAGACCTGAAGCGCGGCGTGCGGAACATCAAGGAAATCGTCATCTTCGACGATGAGGAGCTGACCGAGGAAGTGGTGCAGGCGCGCGTGCGGCAGACGGTGGGCCGCGTGGACACGCTGGTAAAGCACCAGAAGAAAGCACAGCAGCTCGAGGAGAAGCTGGAGACGATCACGCAGAAGGCGAAGCCGCGCGAGCACCGGCGGCTGCGCTGGAACATCGGGCGCGAGAAGGTGCTGGTATCGCGTATTGTGCGCGAGCTGAAGTACACGAACCTCGAGCGGAAGCGCCTGCTCGACAAGGTGAACAAGACCGTCGAGGCGATGCGCACGCTGGAGCGGCAGATCCGGTCGCTCGACCAGAAGTGGGAGCAAAGCCGTTCGGAGGAACTGAAGAAGGAGTACCGGCGGCAGCAGAAGAACTGCAAGACGGACCTGGAAAAGCTGGAAGAAGAAGCGGGCGTCGCTATTGCCGAGCTGAAGCGCACGCAGCGCGAGATGATCCAGGGCGATATGGACGCCGAACAGGCGAAGCGGGAGCTGATTGAAGCCAACCTGCGCCTGGTGGTGTCGATCGCGAAGAAGTACACCAATCGCGGACTACAGTTCCTGGACCTGATTCAGGAGGGCAACATCGGCCTGATGAAGGCGGTGGACAAATTTGAGTACCGCCGCGGTTACAAATTCTCGACGTATGCGACGTGGTGGATCCGCCAGGCGATCACGAGGGCCATTGCCGATCAGGCGAGGACGATCCGCATCCCGGTGCACATGATCGAAACGATCAACAAACTGATCCGCACTTCGCGGCAGCTGGTGCAGGAACTGGGACGCGAACCGACCTCTGAAGAGATCGCGAGGAGGATGGACATTCCTGTGGCGAAGGTGCGCAAAGTGCTGAAGATCGCGCAGGAGCCAATTTCGCTGGAGACACCGATCGGCGAAGAGGAAGACTCCCATCTGGGCGACTTCATCGAAGACCGGCAGGCGGTTTCACCGTCGGACGCGGTAATCAGCGTGAACCTGAAGGAATACACTTCGCAGGTGCTGCGCACGCTCACCCCGCGCGAAGAGCGCGTGGTGAAGATGCGGTTTGGTCTGGAGGATGGTTCGGAGCACACTCTGGAAGAGGTGGGACAGAGCTTCCAGGTGACGCGCGAACGTATCCGGCAGATCGAAGCCAAGGCGCTCAGGAAGCTGCGCCATCCTTCACGCTCGCGAAAGCTGCGGGCGTTCGTGGATACGGTGCACGAGTAAGACAGCGTTCAGCGTTCGGCGTTCAGAAAGAGGGCCGCTCCGGATGGAGCGGCCCTTTCTACTTGCGCGGAGTTATTGGACGGTCACCGTCATCTGCACGCTGTGCGCGATGTTGGCCATGGTTCCGGTGACGGTGAGGGTGTAGGTGCCGGAGGGGGTCTGATTCTGGGTTCCGCCGCCGCCTGAGCCGCCAGAACCCCCGCTGCCGCCACTTCCACCGCCCCCTGAGCCGCCTGATCCACCGGAGCCGTTACTGGCGCCGACGCCGCATCCTGCGAGGAAAAGCAGAAGAGTGAGAAGGAGCACCGCATGCGCCGGTTTCGTGCGGCGGAGGCCGAGGAAGCCGAAAGGGATAACGAGCGCGAACACGGAAATCGGGATGGGTAAAGTTGACGGCACGGCCGGAGGCTTGTTCGCCGCCGACGAAGTGGTCGCGACGCCGGTGGCGACTGACGCGGTGACGCTGGAGCTATTTGAACCGGTGACCGCTATGTTGGAGGGATTGAGAGTACAGGTGGAGTTTTGGGGTGCGCCGGTGCAGGTGAGGGCAACGGTGCCGGAGGTTCCGCTGAGGCCTTCAAGTTGGAGAGCGAAGCTGGCGGTTTGGCCGCTGGTGATGATCGCAGAAGGGGAGCCAGTGATGGCGATGCTGAAATCGTCGCCCTGGCCGGAGAGTGCGACGACGATGGATTTAGCAAGGTTCGCGGCGGAGACCGTGAGAGTTCCGGTGGCGGGACCAGCAGCGGCGGGCGAGAAAGTAATGCTGATTTGGCAGTTGGCGCCGACACCGAGCGTGGCGGAGCAGGTGTTGCTGGCAATGGCGAAGCCGGAGCTGACCGCAGCGGCGAGTGTGGTTAGCGGATAACCCCCGCTGTTGGTGACGGTGACGGTTTGGGCGGCGGTGGTGGAACCGACAGGGCTTGGACCGAAGTTGATGGAGGCGGGGAGAGCTGAGGCTCCGGGGGGGCCACGCCGGTGCCGGAAAGAGCGACGGTCTGGCTGCGGAGCTCATCGGTGACAGCGAGGGTTCCAGTCTCTGCGCCAGCGACGGTCGGCGCATAGGCGACGGAAATGGAGCAGGAGCCATGCGGCTGCAGCGTGGCACCGCAGTTGTTGGTCGGAGCGAAGTCGCCGGTGATAGCGACGGCAATGCTGGTCAGGGGCTGATCGCCGCTGTTGGCGAGCGTGACCTGCTGCGGCGAACTGGCGGTCCCGACCTGTTGAGCGGAAAAGGTGAGTGACAGAGGCGTGAGCGCATCCGTGGCGGGTGCAAGACCGGTGCCGGAGAGCAAAGCGGTTTGGGTGCCGACGGAATCGACCACAGTGAGCACGCCGTTGCGCGTACCGGAGACCGCTGGTGTGAAGACGATCCCGAGAGTGCAGCTGTTGTTGGCTGCGACCGAGCTGGAGCATGTGTTGGCCGAGATGGAGAAGTCGCCGGTAACGGTTTCGCTGGTGAGCGCTGCGGATTCTCCGCCGGTGTTGGCGACGGTGACATATTGCGGAGATGACGGCGATCCGATGACGGTGCCGCTAAAGGTAAGCGACGACGGCGTGAGCACGACGGATGCCGGGGCGAGGCCGGTTCCGGTGAGAGACGCGGTGAGCTGCCCGCCGGTAACGTTGGCGAACACTGTGAGCAGGCCAGTCCGTGTGCCGCCTTGCGAGGGATCGAAGGTAATGGAGACCTGGCAGGTTGCGGCGGGAGCAAGCGACTCGCTCGCGCAATTGCCGGTTTCAGCGAAGTCGCCGGTGATGGTGAGCGAGGAGACGTCGAGATTGAGATTGCCGGTGTTGGTTAGGGTGATGATCTGCGTGGTGCTGGCGGTTTGGAGCTGCTGACCCGTGAAGGTGAGGGTTGCGGGAAGAAGGGTGGCTGTGGTGGGAGCAATGCCTGCGGTAGCCAGTTCGACCTGCCATATACCGCGGCCCCAGGTGGCAGCGCGGAGAGTTTGCGTTGCGCCCTGGTTGTAGGCCATGAGGCCGACGACCGGGGATGGCGGAAGTCCGCTGCCGTAGACATTCCAGCAGGCGCTGTTCTGGTCCGCGCAGCTCGAGACGTTTTGCGTGATGTAAACGCCGGTGTCGAGAGCGATGTAGACGATGTTGGCATTGTTGGGGTCTACGAGGACGGCATTGGCGGGAGCAACGGGGAGGTTAGAGCTGATGGCGGTCCAGTGCGCGCCCGCATCGGTGGAACTATAGATGGAAGGCTCGGTCCAGGACGTGGATGAAACTCCCTGGAGGGTCACGTAGATGGTCTGGCCGGTGGGGTCGTGCGGGTCTGCGTAGATGGAGGAAACACCAAAGTTCTCGGGGTTAAACTTCGTGCCACCGGTGTCGGAGTTCAAGATGGGTGAGGTGTAGCGGTCAACCCACCTGGTGCCGGAAGCCTGGGAAGAGCTGTTGACCGCAGCGGTGAAGAGGTGCCCGGGAACGATGCCGCCGCCGTCGAGAACACCGGCCATGCCTGCGTAGATCTGCTCGGAGCCGGAGGAGCTTCCGGCGGTGATAGGCGCTGCGGCCAGAGAGCGAATCTCGGCGTTACCATCGCAGAAGGAGCCGGTACCCTGGTCGAGCATGCCGCTGATGAGGTTGTTCTGGCTCCAGCCGACGCCGGTGGTCGGACCGCGCCAGACGCGGCAGGTGCCGAGGATGAGATTGGCTGTGTTCGCAGGGTCGAGGATCCAGGGTGCAGGGATGGTCTGGTAGTCGTTGTCAACCTGGGACTCGCCGATGGCGACATTGCCAAAGTCGCCGGTGTTGCACGCGGCGCCTTGGGTGCAGCGGTTGATGCCAACGCCGAAGACCGATGTGGCGTACCAGAGGTTGGGATTCGCAGGATCGACAGCGACGACCTCGCCATCGCCGTTGAGGACCTGGTTCCAGGAGCCCGACGAGGTGGATCCGGGAGCCGCGGTTCCAAGTTCGCCGAGCGCAGCCAGCCAGGTCGTGGCAGTTTCAGGGTCTTCGGCGAAGCCCTCGACTTCGGCGAGCGATCCGAGGCCACCGTTCAGATTCTGGAAGTGAGTGGCGTCATCACTGGCGCAGGAGACGGCTTTCTGGCTGACGTCGTCAGTGGAACGCCAGAGCCCGCCATCGTTGCCGAAATACAGGAGACCCGAGGAGCCGAACGTCGAGTCGATGGCGTGCTGGTAAGGGAAGACCTGGGCGGCGGCGCAAGTCGCCGTGTTGGTCGTGTTGCGCCAGGCGCAGCTGTTAGCGAGGCTGCAGCGGAAGATGTCCTGGGCGGCGGCAAGGAGCAGGGTGTCCTGCTGGGAAGGAACGGCGGCGAGCCAGAAGTCGTAACCGGCCTGGGCAATGGTGCCGCTGCCGAAGGGGGTTTGGAGCGCGGCATCGGTGATCCGGGTACCGAATTGCATCGTCGAGGAGGAGCAGGCGCCCGACGAGGTGAGATTACAGGCGTCCCGCCAAAGGCCCTGGTCCTGGCTGTTGCGGTCAACAGTGAGAGCAAAAGTGTCGCCGGTGGTGGGCTGCACGGCGAGCGCGCCGCGCAGGATGGGGCAGGCCTCGGAGCCCCCGCTGCCCGCATTGGTGGGGCACATGGCATTGGTGAGATTGGCGCCGGGCTGATTGGCCATCCGCGTCCACGTAATACCGTCTGACGATTGGTAGTAGCCGTGAAAGCGAATGGCGGCTATGAAGACCTTGCGGACGGGGTTCCAGACGACCGAAGTAGCGGGATTGGTCAGGGTACCTGAGTCATAGCCTTCACCCTGGATGACCTCGGTGCCATCTTCGATGGTGGCCAGCTGCCAGGTGGCTCCCGAGTCGCGGGAATAGTACAGGCCGAAGACGACGTCGTTGCCCCATGCGCCGAGACTGGCTTCGGCGCCCGATGTGGTGAAAGCGGCAACGACGAGGCTGGGATTGACGGTGCTCCACGAGAAGCCCGCGAAGGCGCCTCCCGGAAAGCAGTAGGAGAGACCGTATTCATCCGTGCCTGTGCACGGGATGAGGCTCCAGGAGCTGCCGCCGTTGGTAGAGCGGAGAATGCCAGCGCCATACCAGGAATCGGTGCCGGTGTTGGGGTCGCCGGTGCCTGCGAGGATGACCCCGGTGCCGCCTGGCTGCACGGAGACGGCGCCGATGCTGAGGGAAGTAAGCGCGGCGGAGGACCAGGGACTGGGTGAGTCGGTGAGGGGGGCGAATTTCACGCTGGCCGGAGTGCCGGCGGCGTTGGTGGACTTCCAGACACCACCACCGCCGGTACCGACGTAAAGGGTGTTGCCGGTCGCATCGGAGGGGTCGACAGCAATGCTGGTGACGGGGCCGCTGAGCAGATTCCACGCTGAAGTGCTGACCTGAGCCGGACCGATTGGTTGCCAGACGGCGGGAGGCTGGGTGGCGGCCTGAGCACGGGCGAGGGCAGCATGCTGCGCGCGAGCCTGAAAGAGTGCTCTTGCAGGAACGGAAGCGCGGGAACGGCGGCGCGCAATGAAGAGCGCGGATTGCTTTTGGCGGGATGACTGTGAAGTCGGCTGTTGGAAGGCCGGTGTAAGTTGCGGACCCCGAAGCGGGAAAAACATAAGGGACAGCAACAGGGGGTTCCGCACAAGACGGCGAATAGAACGCCGGCCGACCGACGCAGTTCCCCGCTCGGAAGCGCCGCCTGCCGGCAGATCCGGGGCGGAAATGAATGTCTCCACTAACCTCACCGCGCAAATACGGGTGCAACCTCGCCAGCGCCGTTCGCTGATTCAGCGGAAACGCCGAGTGTGCCGGCGAGATGTGCCTATTATTCGGGCTAAGGCGAGGACATCGGGACTGCACCTTTGGTAACGCTACATGCCTCTGGTACCGCGCGGAACCAGGATGGGAAAAGGCAAACGAAAAAGCCGGCAGAGAGCCGGCTTTTCGAATGAATCGGAGTGTTTTTGGTGGTCAGTGTGGCGGCTTCGACTGTCGAAGGAAAGCCCAGAATCAAACTTCGGGGTTCAGGCCCGCAGAATAGACACTGCGCGCTGCCATGGTGTGCATTGTAGGGGAGGGTGAGAACTTTGTCGCAACAACCCGCGCGGCGTCCTCGTAGTGATTGATCATTTCGGCGGATTCGGCCAGGGAACCTTCGACCGAGAAGAGGCAGGCGCTGGCAGTACGCCACAGGATCTTCATGTCGCTCCGAAAGGTAGCCTTGCGCATGTAGTCGAGGTCGAGCTGCGCCTTGGCAGGCTTCACGAATGTCTCGTAGAAGATTTCCAGCTGATCTTCAGGAACAACGGAGAGCAACTCCTCTTCATTGCGGAAAGCCAGGGTGGCCACACCGGTAATGCCTGGGCGGCAGGCCATGTGCAGAGCCTCGTGGTGGGGCAGTTTGGGGCGCGGTCCGACTAACGACATATCGCCACGCAGCACGTTCCAGAACTGGGGAAGTTCATCCAGCTTGTAGCGGCGCAGCAGAGCTCCAACCGGGGTAATGCGTACATCGCCACTCACGGTTATAGATGAATTCCTGCCCGTCTTCGGGCACATGGAGCGGAACTTATAAAGTGTGAAGACTTTCCCGTTACGGCCCATGCGCTTCTGGCGAAAGAAGACCGGGCCACGCGATCCGAAACGGACCAGAGCGCCGGTGACCAGGATGACGGGAAGGAAGACGATCAGAGCAACGATCGCCACGATGACTTCCATGGTGCGACGCAGAGAGGAGAGGGCCCAGGAACTGGCTTCTGCCTTGGTGCGCAGAGAAGAAGCAATCCGTGAGGCATCGCTGCCGTTCACGGAGACTTTCGGATTGAGACCGGCAGAAGCAGGATGTGAGACAACTTCCGAGCGGTCCCTGGAATCCGGATGAAAAACATTATCAAATGAAAGCGAGCTCATTCCACCCATCACAACGGCTTGGCATTTTGGACGTTCGCAAACCTATAGGAAAAAGGAACAGCAGGGTCCGGCGGCGGCAACTATTTATGAAAGCTGGTATTACTAAACTGTAACCAAAAGGTGTCTGTATTTCTGGTTGCAGTATACAGGCCACCTGACTGGCGCAAGGATCAAAATCGCCCGGACGAGTACGAATGTCACGCGCTGATCATTACGACAATAACCCCCACAAAATGTCTACATCAATCCCCCAAAGGTATACGTGGGTACCTGCTCTGCCGACGCATGCTAGACTGTGCAGAACAGGAATCACCCGCACGAATCAATGAAAACAACCGCTTCGCGCCGTGTTCGGCGCTGCCTCTCCGCTTCGTGCATCACCATCGTATGACGAGACAATTCGCCTGCCTTGTCGTGGCTTCCTGCCTGGCGGTCGTGACGCATGTCCGCGCTCAGGACACCTATCCTGCTAACCCGCAAAACCCTGGTACCGCCAGTGACTGCAGTGATCCCCTCCTGGCGAATTCGTCACAATGTTCAGCGCAGAATAATCAGAACCCGTTGATGCCGAATGTGCCCGCTGCCGGGCAAAGCAGCACCCCGGCTCCTCTCAATTTCAATTACACAGATAACGAGAATTACACCCGCCAGCCTGCACCGCGGGGACAGCCTCAGGTGAGTATTCCGCCTGAGCCGCTGACCGAATTTCAGAAGTTCATTGCCTCCACCACCGGTCAGGTGCTGCCCATCTATGGAGCCAGCCTGTTTCGCCAGGTCCCTTCGACCTTTGCTCCGCTCGATATGACCCCTGTCCCACCCGATTATGTTATCGGCCCGGGAGACGAACTCCTTATTCGCGTCTGGGGACAGGTCAATTTCCGCGCGGATTTGCGCGTAGATCGCTCCGGAGAAGTTTATTTGCCCCAGGTTGGGGAGGTTCATGTGGCGGGGATGCCGTTCTCCGCGGTGGAATCTCACCTGCGCGCAGCAATCGGAAGGGTTTACCGCAATTTCGACCTGACCGTGGACGCGGGTCAGATTCGCGCCATTCAGGTCTATCTTGCCGGTGAAGCGCGCCGCCCTGGCGTCTATACGGTCAGCTCGCTCAGCACGCTTGTGGATGCGCTGTTCGCCGGCGGGGGGCCATCGGCGGCCGGGTCGTTCCGGCACATCATGGTGCGCCGGGCCGGTGCGGAGGTGACGGATTTCGATCTGTATTCCCTCCTGGTTCACGGGGACAAGTCGAAGGATGTGCCGCTCCAAAACGGCGACGTGATTTTCATCCCCACCACGGGGCCGCAGGTGGCTCTGACCGGCAGCGTGAGGAATCCGGCGCTCTATGAGCTGCGTACGGGTGAGACCCTGGCGGATGCCATTGCCGATGCGGGTGGCGCTTCGGTGGTGGCAGCCCAGGTGAGGGTTTCGCTGGAACGCACCGACGAACACCGCAATCGTT
This sequence comes from uncultured Acidobacteriaceae bacterium, assembly GCA_963788905.1. Lineage (GTDB taxonomy): Bacteria > Acidobacteriota > Terriglobia > Terriglobales > Acidobacteriaceae > Palsa-343. The sequence goes on along the minus strand of CAWBIO010000002.1, from coordinate 400,394 downwards.
ACGCCATGGAGGTGACGTGGGATCAGGCGGGGATGGCAACGGCGCTGGCCGACGGAGATCTGATCCGGGTCTTTTCCATCATCCCGATGTATCAGAAGACGGTGACGCTGCGCGGCAACACCGCCAACCAGGGGCGATTCGCATGGCACGACGGCATGCACGTGAGCGAGCTGATTCCGGATAAGGATTCTCTGATCACGAGGAATTACTGGTGGAAGCGGGCGCAACTCGGGCTTCCGGCTCTCGAATTCGAGCCGTTGCAGCCATATCCAAATCTGACGCAGCCCTCCTTGCCTCAGGACCTGCCGCACCGGAGGGTTGTGGAGCCGACCGCTGACAATGGGCCCGCTGCGCCAGGCACCGAAACGGGAGCGATGCAGATGGGGATGCAGGAAGGCGCCGACCAGAATGCGGCGACCGCAGGCGGGCTGGCGGCGTCGACGCTGAATGGCGGGCAGACGCGTAACCTTGCCGCAGCGCAGCGCGCCGGCTCGGCATCGTTGGCCACGGAGCAGCCACTCAACTCATCGACGCCGTCGGCAACCCGTACCGAGGTTGGGCCGATCGCCCCGGAGATCGACTGGGATTACGCGGTGATTGAACGGCTGGATCAGGCGACGCTGAAGACGGTCCTGCTGCCCTTCGATCTGGGCAAGCTGGTGCTGCAGCACGACGCTTCGCAGGACCTTCCGCTCGAGCCTGGCGATGTGGTCTCCATCTTCTCGCAGGGCGATATCCGTGTGCCCATCGGGCAGCAGACCAAGTATGTGCGTCTGGACGGTGAATTCGTGCACGCGGGCGTCTATACCGTACAGCCGGGGGAGACACTGCGCGACCTGGTGCAGCGCGCCGGCGGGCTCACGGCCGCCGCCTATCTGTATGGCTCCGAGTTCACGCGCGAATCAACGCGTGCCGTTCAGCAGCGCAGGATGGATGAGTATGTACAGACGCTGGAAATGCAGATGCAGCGCGGGAATCTGGCGCTGGCATCGTCGCCGGTGACCTCGGCGCAGGACCTTGCCAGCGGCGCCGCCGCCCAGAACAGTGAACAGGAACTGCTGGGCCGGCTCCGGCAGATGCGCGCCACAGGACGCGTCGTGCTGGAATTCAGGTCAGGCTCCAGCGGCGTGGAGGCGCTGCCGGATATCGCCCTCGAGGACGGAGACCGGTTTGTCGTGCCACCAGTTCCAGCCAGTATCAATGTGGTGGGCGCCGTTTACGATCAGAACTCTTTCCTGTTTGAAACCCAGCGGCGAGCCGGCACCTATCTGCATCTGGCGGGAGGACCGAATCGCGATGCGGACAAGAGGCACATCTTCATCATTCGTGCTGACGGCTCGGTGATCAGCCGGGAAGCGGAGAGTGGAATCTGGGGCAATGAGTTCGACAACGTGCGCATGAACCCGGGCGATACCATTGTGGTTCCCGAGAAGACTTTCAAGCCATCGGCGCTGCGTGGTGTGCTTGACTGGTCGCAGTTGTTTTCGCAGTTTGCGCTGGGGGCCGCGGCGCTCAGCGTGATTAAGTAGCGCCAGGGGCGTTGCCCAACCTGTAAGATACGGTCCATAGCGCGCCACTCCCCTGGGTCGACAGTATCCATGGCGACAAAAACCCAATATCCCGCTCTCGATGAATCGGCCGCCACGCTTCAGGCCTCGCACTCTTCAGGCGATACGCAGGGAAGTAGCCGCGACGAGATCTCTATGCTTGATCTGCTGATCGTTCTGGCGGACCGCAGGCGAATGATTCTGTTGGTCACGGCAACCTTCGCTGTGATCGCTGTTGTCGTTTCCCTCCTGCTTCCGAAGTGGTACACCGCGAACGTGCTCGTGATGCCGCCGCAGCAGAATTCATCGCTCAGCTCTTTGCTTAGTTCGCAGCTGGGAAGCCTGGGCTCGGTGGCAGCGCTCGCCGGGGGCGGCCTGGGCATCAAGAACCCCAATGACATGTTCGTGGCCATGCTGAGAAGCCAAGCCGTCGAAGACCGCATGGTTCACGATTTCGAACTGCAAAGGGAGTATCGGCAGAAACGACTTTCCGACGCGCGCAAGGCCTTTGAAGGCCATTCGACCGTCGATGGCAGCGCCAAGGACGGCCTGATTCATATTTCGGTCGAAGCGAAAAGTCCCGAGCGCGCCGCCCAGATGGCGAACGGCTATGTGGAGGAGTTCCGCAAGCTGTCGCAGAGCATGGCATTTACTGAGGCACAGCAGAGAGCGCTGTTTTTCCAGCAACAGCTGGAACAGAGCAAGAACAACCTGGCCAGTGCCGAGGTGGCCCTGCAGCAGACAGAGCAGAACTCGGGACTCATCCAGCTGGACAGCCAGGCACGGGCGCTGATTGAATCGGCCGCCAGCCTGCGCGCTCAGATTGCCGCGAAGGAAGTGCAGATCCAGGCGATGCAGACCTACGCGACCGGCGAAAATGCGCAACTGGTCGAGGCGCAGCAGGAGCTGGAAAGTCTGCGCGCGCAGGTAGCCAAACTAGGCGGCACTGAGGAGAGCGCCAACGCGCTGATTGTACCGAAAGGAAAGCTGACCGAAGCAGGCCTCGACTATGTGCGCAAACTGCGCGACGTGAAGTATTACGAAACCATCTTCGATATCCTGGCGCGGCAGTTCGAAATGGCGAAGCTCGACGAGGCTAAGGAAGGTGCGATTATCCAGGTGGTGGACCCCGCGATACCGCCGGACAAGAAATCGTCTCCCAAGCGCATGTTGATCGTGATTGTCGCGACGGTGGCGGGTTTTCTGGTGGGCATCCTCGTCGCATTCTTGCAGGCCGGATGGGGCAATCTCAAAGAAGACCCCGAAGCGGGCGCGAAGCTGGCTGTACTCCGGCGGATTCTGCGCAGCAAGGGCGGGCAAGCGGGCTGACCTGGTTGCGGCCCGCTTTGGGCGGTCCGCCTATTCCGGCAGTTCTTTCGAGCCGCGAATGGAGAAGGTTGCGAAAACGCCGCCTGTCTGATGGGGGGCGGGCGAACTGCCTCCGTACTCTGATCAACTCAGCATTCCTTCCCGGGCAGAGGAATCGTTTCTGATTCGTGGGCGATTGGATTACCAGTCCCACATGGTTCCATCGAGCTTTCGCAGCACCGGCAAATACGCGCGCTGGTACGGATACTTTGCAGCGAGCGTTTCATCGAGATCGACGCCGAGGCCCGGCGCATCGCCAGGGTACATGGTTCCCCTGTCGAATTTGTAACTGTGCGGGAACACTTCGTCGGTCTCCGCATTGTGGGGCATGTGTTCCTGGATGCCGAAGTTGTGGATGGCCAGGTCGAAGTGCAGCGCGGCGGCCATGCAGACGGGAGAAAGATCCGTCGGTCCGTGGCAGCCGGTGCGGACGTGGTAAAGATCTGCGAAGTCGGCGAGCTTTTTGAGCGCGGTGAAGCCGCCGGCGTGGGTAAGCGTCAGGCGAGCGTAGTCGATCCACTGGTTGCGGATGAGGTCGTGCACGTCCCAGATGGAGTTCAGCACTTCGCCTGTGGCAATGGGCGTGGTGGTGTGCTCGCGGATGACGCGAAAACCTTCCTGGAGCTCGGCGGGGACAGGATCTTCCATCCAGAAAAGGTGGAACGGCTCGAGCTCTTTGCCGAGCCGCGCGGCTTCAATGGGGCTAAGGCGGTGGTGGCAATCGTGAAGCAGGAACAGGTCATCGCCGAACTGTTCGCGCACGCGCGCAAAGAGCTTGGGCACATGGAGAAGATACTTTTCCGTCGACCAGCGGGTTTCGGATGGAAGGCCGCGCTCGGCGGGCTCATAGGGCTGCGCGCCTTTGGGGACGCCGTAAGTCGCGTCAAGCCCGGGAATGCCACTCTGCACGCGGATGGCTTTGTAGCCCATCTTGATGTGGCGGGCGACGTCGTCGCAGGCGGCTTCGATGTCAGCGCCCTGGGCATGGCAATAGACGAGGACAGCATCGCGGCTGCGGCCGCCGAGCAGGTTGTAAACCGGCGTGTTGAGGGCTTTGCCCTTGATGTCCCACAGCGCCATATCGACGGCGCCAATGGCCGACATGGTGACGGGGCCGCGCCGCCAGTAGGCGCCGCGATAGAGATACTGCCAGATATCTTCGGTCTGAAAAGGATCGCGATTAAGAATGCACGGAATGACGTGGTCCGTAAGATAGCTCGCAACCGCGAGCTCGCGGCCATTGAGTGTCGCATCGCCCAGACCATAAACTCCCTGGTCGGTCTCGATCTTCAGCGTGACGAAGTTTCGGCCGGGCGAGCAAATGTTAACGGTCGCGTGTGTGATCTTCATGAGTGTCGTCCTTTGAGCGTCCCGGCGCCTGGTGTGCGGCGCTTTTCTTCTGCCTCCAATGGGTGGCCAAGGAAGGCGACATAGCGTTCCACTGCGCTCGCCAGGCCTGCCTGTTCCTTCTTGTTCAGGGTACGCAGGAGCCGGAGCTTGACGTCCACGCCATTCCCGCGCAACGTGCGCTTCCAGGTACCAGCGATGCGGCCGTCGACAAGAATGTTGGGGAAGAGGCCGTGGCCGATGGAACCGAGCACCGATGGACCGGCGGCAACGCTGCGATCGGAATAGGCGACGGTGTACTCATCGAAAGCGGGGAGCAGAAGGACGGGCAGCGCAGCGTCCGATGGGGCCCGACGTATCGCGCAGCAACCAGTACTCGACGCCATCGACGCGCGTTGACTTCAGCAGATCGCCGATCAGCATCGCTGCTCGCTTTGCTTCAGCCATCGGAAGTCCCGACCACCAGCAGAAGTCCTTTACGGTGGCCGGTGCGTGAGCGCGGAAGTAGATCCGAGCCAGTTCGGCAAGCGCATCGTCGCCGGAAAGGTCGCGCCCGCAAGGAATCCAGTCGTCCAGCAGAGCAAAGGTGGGCTGCTTGCCTTTGCGCGCGGCCAGGCAGATGAGTCCCGCCTGCGCCCAATGAACCAGCAAGATGCGCTCCACGCATCGGCCCGCGGGGCGGCGCATCGATAGGAATGCCGGCCGTATCGAGATGCTGGTAGAGTTCGGCGCGGGTCAGCTGGGTTTTGCGCGCGAGCACCGACTCGAAGATTTTGCCCGCGCGATCGAGATGGTCATCGGTGATCTCCATGAGCTGGTGATAATGCCGCATGCGCGCGATGCCGCGAGGCGCAAGCAGCCGGATCATCCATCGCGCATCTTCGGCCGCCATGCAGTGGATGGTGCGGCGCATCGGCCAGGTGCGCACGATAGCGCCCGACGCGATGGCCTGCTCGACCGATGCCTCCGTGGCGTTTTTTGTGCGCAGGCCAATGGCATAGAGCGAGCTTGGCAGCTCCTGTGCCTGGACCGCGCCAAACCAGCGCACGGCTTCAACGGGACTGCGGAACGGCGCGCCCGTGAGCCGCTGGTTGTGAAGCCGAAGGCGCGCGATGCCGGAAGCCTTCATTTACCGGGGACTCGCTGCGTGGATTGGACCGCCAGGTTGCGGCGTGATTTCCATATAGTCGATCGGCGCGGGCTCCGCGCCGTCGGGATGCCCTTCGATGGTGAGGACATCCCCCCGCCGCAGCGGAACGCCACGCAGAGTGTAGCGCGTGGAAGTGTCACCGTTGGGAGCCATTCCCGGCAGTGTGTTGTCTGCGGTCCAGGTGGCGATGACTTGTTGGTTGAGCAGAAGATTGAACGCCGATGCGCCCTGGCGGTAGTCGAAGTATTCGACCGCAATGTCGTACCAGCTCGGCGAGCGCGTAAAGTGCACGGAGGCTGTGCACGCACTGCGGTCTTTGCAAACATACGACTTGCCTTCGGAGGCTGTGCACGCACTGCGGTCTTTGCAAACATACGACTTGCCTTCGGAGGCTGTTTCCCAGGGCGTAACGTCGATGGGCGTATAGCCGTCCAGCTGCATTTCCGATGCGGTAATGCGGTTGGGATCGTGGTCGATCCGCTGCTGGCTGTCGGGAATGCCGGACATCTTCTCAAACCAGCGATCGATCGCGTCGCGCCAGACGATGGCGTGCCCGGCCTGGTATTCGAGAAGCGCAAGGGTCTTTGCGTAGCGCTCCGGATCGACGAGCCCGTCGATCGTCTGCCACTGGCGGACGAGGCTTGCCGCTTCTTCGGCTCCCTCGTAGTGGTCGTCGTAGATAGTCTGGATAACAGTCTTGCCGGTGTGCAGACGATATGTGTACGGCTCGTGATGCATAAAGAGGAGCAGATCGTCGGGGCAGGTCTTCAACGACGTGTACATCGCGGAGACTTCCGGTGGGTACTGGCCAATGAAGTCGGTGCCGGTTGCAACCGTCCGGTCCATACCCACGCCATGATGATCCGCCCGAATCCACTGACCCCAGCCATTATTCTCCTGCGACTGCGGCGCTGGACCGAAGTGGGGCCCGGTAATGTTGGTGAGGGTCTGCAGGCCGAGCGGTCCGGTGTAGTGCTCATAGATGTGCCACGACGAAAGCAGCATCTGCGAAACGGTAGAAACGACCTTCGGATCGTTGCTGAAGGTCAGGCGCGTCCAGTCGGCGGCGATGGTCTCAGCGGTGGTGCGGGGATTCCACGCCAGGCGGCCGAATCCGTAGAGAATCGCCATCGCCAGGGGATGCGCCATCCAGTTGGTATCGAGACCGACGTTAGCGACCCCGACATATCCCCCCAGCGGGCGATGAAAGCTTTTGCCGTCGACAATATCGCGGAGCAACGTGACCCGATGATCGGCATGCAGATCGAAGTCAAGATAAGTCTTCCACTGGACGGGCAGGAAGACGAGATGCCGCTGTTGGCCCATGTATTCCTGCGTGACCTGGAGTTCAACCGCTGAGTTCGTCTTTTGTAATCCCGCGAAGAGCGGTGAGACAGGCTCGCGCACCTGAAAGTCGATGGGACCGTTCTTGATCTGGACGATAACGTTGTCGGCGAACCGGCCGTCGAGGGGATGGAAGATGTCGTACGCGGCGCGGGCGCGATCCGCCTTGACGTCGTTCCAGTCAAGATGGTGGTTGTACACAAACGCGCGATAGAGAACGATGCCGCCGTGGGGTTTGAGCGCGGCCGCGAGCATGTTGGCAGCGTCGACGGGCGTGCGCCCGTATTGCGAAGGGCCGGGCTGACCTTCGGAATCCGCTTTGACGACGACGCCGGCAAAGTCCGGAACCGCGGCGTAAATGGCTTCGAACTTCGCGCGCCACCACGCGGCGACTTTAGCGTCGCCTGGATCATAGCTGTTGAGATCGCCGAGGACCTGGGGACTGTTGATGGCGACCGACATGGACAGCCGCACGCCCCAGGGCCGAAAAGCATCGGCGATGCGCGCAACGCCCTGGATCATCTCCGGTGTGAGCATGTGCGGATCGGCGTTAACGTTGTTGATGGTGCATCCGTTGATTCCGATTGATGCGAGAAGGCGCGCGTAATCGCCCGCGCGCTTCAGATCGCCGCGTACCGAACCGTTGTCGAAGAAGATCGACCGGCCGGCATAGCCTCGTTCGATCGTGCCGTTGGGATTGTCCCACTGGTTGACCCAACGGACCGGCGCGGCGGGAGATTCACTTCCCGAAAGATCCGCGAAGCTCTGGCCGCGCGCCATGCCGGAAAGCACATGAAAGGCGCCGTAGAGAATGCCGCGAGAATCGGCGCCGGCAATGATCCGGAAATGACGGCCGTGGGTGGTGAGGATGGAAATCGAAAAGCTCTCGAGGCCCAGCACCGGCGGATGAAAGTCAGGCAACGCGGCTTTAAGCTCGTCCGTTGTTCCCAGCACCCACGCGTCGTCGTTGTCGGGAACTTTGTCGGCCACGCGCAAAGTGCGGCCCAGCATCGAGCGTATGCCCAGCAGGATCTCGCCTTCGGCGCTCGCGCTCACGATCGAAGGATCGAGACGGACGAGGTTCGCGGGCATGTCACGATCAGCGGCCGATGCGGCACCAGAGAGCGGGGCGTAGCGGAGCCAACCTTCCGAGCCGTCTTCAGCGTGGAGAACGACGGCACCGGAAACGCAGGCAATCAGAAAAAATGAGAACACGGTCCTGATGCGCACAGGCATGTCAGATCAAAACGCCGAACAGCCATTCTCGCAGAAGCCAACCCGAAGGAGCGCCTGCATCATGACCAAAACAAAGGCCGGGACGTCGAGGGTCCCGGCCCAGGTTTGGGGGTTGCTACAACTTAGAACTGGAACCGGCCGCTGAACTGCAGCGAGCGCGCTCCCTGGGTTGGTGAGTAGCCGGGTCCGAAGCTCGTGATTTCACCGAACGTCGAGCTGCCGACGGTCGTGCCCGGGTTGCTGTTCAGCAGCGCGTGATTGGTGACGTTAAACGCCTCGAAACGGATCTGGAACTGGCTTTCGTGCCAGATGGTAAACGCCCGGAACAAGCTGGTGTTCGCATACGAGACGCCCGGACCGCGGAACTCATTGCGGTTCGTATTGCCGAAGACCGGCGCCGTGATCTGCGACGGCAACTCGGTGGCGGTATAGGTGGGTTGTGTCGGATTGGCGAACGACGACGGATCGAACCACAGCTTGCCGCCGCTCACGTTGCTGGCGGCGCTGCGCGCATGGCCTCCCAGCTGGTGGTACTTCGCAACGAGATTGGCATAGAGCGGCTCGCCCGGAGCGTTGGCCGTGTTGGCGTTGGCGCTGACGGTGAACGGGGTGCCGCTGATGTGGCTGAACTGGCCGTTCAGACTGCCAACCGCCCAGGATAGCATTGCCAACTCCCGTGCTGGCCATTGCATGTCCACGGCCGAAGGGCAGGTTATAAATGCCCCAGACCTCCAGGTTGTGAGTCTGGTCGTATCCCGCGAGGGCCCGGTTGAAGTTGTAATACGCCGGATAGTTCCATGCCAGGCCACCGGAACCTGAACCGGCGCCATTGTCCTCGAAGTCGATGGCTTTCGAGTAGGTATAGACCACACCCAGCTGGGCAAAGCGCCCGCCGTTGTATGTCAGCTGCGACTGAAGGCCGTTGTATTCGGCGCTGAACAGCGGTTTCACATAGCCAATTCCGCCCGTGTTGTAGCAGGTCAGGTTGGTCGTGCCCGTGCACCACAGTTGGTTGACAATTTCGTTCGCGGTGAAACTACATTTGCCGGTCAGGCCGGTGGAGGGATTGTAATAGCCGTTGGCCATGCAGGGAGTGCTGCCGCTCGGCAGCGGCGCAGCATTCAGATACCCTGTCTGGGTTAGCTGGCGGACATCGTGAGTTCCCACGTAGCCCACATTGGCGACCATCTTCCACCCCAGATCGCGCTGGACGAACAGGTTCCAGCTTTCGAAGTAGCCGCGGTGGAAGTCCTTGGTTACGGTCGTGGTGGCCCCGCTCACTGGCAGCGAGGCAAAGCCCGTGGAGTAGTTGGGAATGGTCAGGGACGGGATGCCATAGCTGAGGGTCATGGGCGCGTTGCCGTTGGTCGGATCGACGGCAATGGTGTCGGCTCCGGTGCCGCCATATTGCGGATTCAGATCCATCGGGAATGAATCGCGCAGGAAGCGCAGGCTGTCCGGATCGGAGGTGAGTCCGCCGCCGGTGCGGACGACTGTTTTGCTGTCGAGCCGGTAGGCAAAACCGAGGCGCGGCGCGAAGAAGCCCCAGCCCGTCGACAAGCCGGAGTCTTCCGCCTCTCCGCCCACACCGCCCACTTCAACATTGGCGCTTTGCGGAAGGTTGGGATCAAGAACATAAACGCCGGTATGGTCGCGATAGGCCGGCGGATACAGTTCGTAGCGAACGCCATAATTGATCGTCAGTTTATTGGTCGCCGTCCACTGGTCCTGCGCATAAGCGCCGATCTCAGTCCAGCGGATCGAATTCGGATTGGCGATCTGATGCGCGGTGGTCACCGCTTCGCCCGTGCCGTTGTTGGGCAGGCCGAGGAGGAAGTCAGCCAAAGCGTTGTAGTTGTAAATCGTGCTGGCCGCCCCCTTGGAGCTGATGTCGCCGGGGCCAACCGTCATACCACCCTGAAAGTAGAAGCCGCCGCGCGGATTGTTGATGCCGCTGCCGCTGGTGGGCTGGAAGTGGTTCAGGTCGAAGTGATAGTAGGTGAAGCCGAACTTGGCGGCGTGCTTGCCCCTGGTCCAGCTCAGGTTCACGTCGCCGGTAAACTGGTTGTCGCGGAAAAGATAAGGATTAGCGCCCTGCGCGTTGCCAAGGGTGGCAAAGGTGCTGCCGCCCTGAATCTCGAAAATAGGCTGGCCGACATAGTTAGTCCCGGGTGCCATTGGTGCCGGGAATCTTCAGCACGTCCAGTCCGTAATCGCCATCCTTCAGGTCAAGGAGCGACTGCGCACCGGTGACCTGGCGGGTGTAGCCGAAGTCGGCATCCATGACCAGAGTGGGACTGAAGACATGGCTCATGCCCAGTCCTACATTCTGGATGCGGCCGGAAGCCGCCCCGGACTGTCCGCCATCGAGCGCTGCTCCACCCGCGGCGCCGAGAGGCTGCGGATCGAGGATAGAGAAGGGCTCGATGCTGTATTTGCCCATGACCTGCGTGCTCTCGGTCGGGATGTAGGTGATCTTGGCGTCGTTGGTGTTGCGGTTGTAAGCGAAGGTGGCCGTGCCGAAGTAGTCGTTGGCCAGCTGATTGGCAAGCGCCGTCGCGTTGGGCGTACCGACTACCTTGGCAATCGGCAGCAGGTTGGCGATCATCGTTGACGGCGGCGAAAGACTGACGCGACGCCGGGACGCAGTTGCATCCGTACTCCGACAGGAACGTGGGACGCGAACCGACCGGCAGGTAGGGTCCGGTTCCGCCTGGCTGCGGATCATACAAAGGATCGAAGGACGCGACTTCGCTGAAATCGCCTCCTACCATCGCGGCGTCCGGAATGGTCAGCGTTCCGGATTCCAGTTGCCGGCGCGTGGTGCGTTCGAAATTGTCGAAGAAGAAGAGCTTCTTCTTTCCCGTCAGGATTTTCGGGATGTAAACCGGTCCGCCGAGATTGAAGCCCCACTCGTTAAAGACGTTCTTCGGAATCGTCGGTGAAGACAGCACGGTCGCTGTGTAGGAACGGGCGTTGATGGCGGCGTCCTGATAGTACTCCCACGCCGTGCCGTGAAAATCGCGCGAGCCGCTCTTCGTGGTGAGGTTAATCGATGCTCCGCCTGCCAAGCCCTGTTCCGCGTTGAAGGAGTTCGTGTCGATGTTGACGTTGGCAATGGATTCGGCGGGAGGCACATAGGTGATGATGTACGGCAGCCAGCCGTAATAGTTCATCGCGCCGTCAATGCGGGTGGTGTTGCCGTTGTAGTTCATGCCGTTGACGTTGGCCGACAGCGAGCGCGATGGATTGGCGGCTGTCGAGTTCTTTTCCTGAACCATGGCGGCGCCGGGAATGATGGTGTACAGCGCCTGGAAGTTTCGGCCCTGGCTGGAAGTCAGCGGCAGGGCCGCCAGTTGCGTCTCCGTGATTTCGTGGTTGACGTCGGCGGTTTCGGTCTGCAGCGCGGGCGCCACATCGGTCACGCTGATCGTCTGATTCACGCTGGCCGGCTGCAGCGTGACATCGATGCGAATCTCGCGGTTCACGTCGATCACCACACCGTTTTCAGTGAAGGCTGCGAAATTGCCGGTCCGAGAGATGCCGATCGCATAGGTGCCCGGCAACACATCGCCGAAGCGGTATTCCCCAACGTTGTTGGTAACCTCGCTGCGCACCTCGCCCGTGCTCTGGTTGGTGAGGGTCACCGCGAGTTTCGGCACCACAGCGCCGCTTTTGTCGGTAACCGTACCCGTCAGAGTTCCATAAAGGACCTGGGCGCTCGCCGTCACTGAAAATAAAAGCACTGCCACCAGCAGCATCGCCGGCAGCCATCTCCAAACCCTTAACCGATCCAAATTGATTTGCATTTCCGGCCTCTCCACAGTAGGTTTCCTCCCCCGAATCAACCGATTGTCCATGCCCCAAATCAATCCTGGCCGTTTGCTGCGGCTGTCTCAGAGAGGATCAGGCAGTTGGGCCGGTCTGGTGCGCCAACACGCCCGCGAGCGAACCCTCAGCACTGAGCAAGGCATTCTCGTCGGTTTAATATGCGACCCGAACTATAGGAGCGCGCCGATGGCCTTGTCAAGAAGTTTGGTATGAAATGGTTTCGCCATTAACTGCGCGGTAATCGACCCTTCAGTGGAGGAAAACCATCTGGCAATTCGGCTCAATCAAAGCATCGGCGCACCTCGCCGAGCTCGTGATGAGGCTTCCGAATCAGGCTGTGTGGGCGCGCAGGGCATTGCGTCCGCCGGGTTCCGGCGCTGCTCCGCGTGGAGACGGCTGCTCGGCGGGCAGACGGCGCTGGAAAACCAGAGCCGCGGCGCCGCGCAGTCGGGCCACGTCGCCTTCATGGCCTGGCCGGATCAGCGGCGGGCTGCCCGCCAGGGTGAGGGCAATCGCTTCTCTTTCGATCACCGGGCCAAACCGATGCCACGCCGGGCAAACGTCTCCGGTGATGAGGATAATGCTGGGTGAGAGCGCAGCAACGATCATGCGCAGACCCCGGCCAATCCATGTCGCCTGTTTCTCCAGCGCCTGCGCGGCTGGCAAATTGCCCTCTTCAGCCAGAGTGAGCAACTCCTGGAAAGTGACGGCCCTGGCTTTCGGCTGCAGCTCCTGGTAGTAGCGCAACGCTGCGCTGCAGGAGGCGAAGGTCTCCCAGCACCCGTTCTGGCCGCAGCCACAGCGCGGCCCCGCCGGATCCATGGGAATGTGGCCGAATTCCCCGGCCATGCCGTGGTTTCCGGTGATGAGCTGGCCGTTCGAAAAAACGCCGGTCCCTACACCCTCCGAGATCGTGACCAACACTGCATCCCGGGTTCCATCCATGCGCGCAAAGGTCAGTTCGGCCAGCAGGGACGCGGTCGCCGCGTTCTCCATCTTCACCGGCATCCCCATTTTCGCCTCGATAACCTTCTTGAGATCGAAGTCGGGCCAGTGCAGGTTGGGAGCGAACGTCAGCCGCTGCGTTGCGGGGTCGACGCGCCCAGGCAGGCTGATGCCTATGCCCTCAGTGGATTTGCGCGGCACGTTCCGGTGCATGCGCTCTATGCACTCCAGGATAAGCCGCGTCGACGCCTCAGGATCGGAAGTCATGGGCACGACTGAGCGCGAGAGAAGGCGGCCGTTCAGGTCCACGACTGCCACAATTGCCTGCTTCGGATGGATGTCGACCGCGATGGCGACCAGATCTTCATTGAGCCCAACCAGAGTGGGACGACGACCGCGCGGCGCCGACGCAACGGAGCCTTCGCGAACCCATTTCTCCCGGATCAACTGCTCGACAATCTGCGAGACTGTGCTGCGCTGCAGTCCGGAGCGCCGCGCCAGATCGGCGCGGGAAATAGGCTGGCTGGTGCGGATCAGCTCCAGCACGATGTCGAGGTTGATGCGCCGCGCCGTCTCGCTGGACGCCAGATGTACATCGGTCAGATCGACATGCCGAATCCCGCGCAAGTTCCTGGGTACCTCGATGCGTCGAGCCGCCCGCCTGGACAAGACCGGACCCTCGCGCCTTTCTGATGCCTCAGCTGCTCCCCCCTGCTGCGGAGGAAAATACAACTCTATACTCGGATACCCAAAAATACGCCACAAGATCTCCGAATCGGATTTGATCCCGCGTGAACGGATCCCAGAAATAACGAACTGTGGCGGAAACGCTGGCTCGGAACGGATCCGGCCCTACTGGTTCACGCCGCTGGCCAGAAAGCCGCCATCCACGGCCAGGATCTGGCCGGTAATAAAGGATGCGCTCTCCGAAGCCAGGAAAACGGCGGTCCCGGCCAGCTCCTCCAGCTCCCCATAGCGCTGCATCGGCGTACGCAGCAGAACCTCCTGGCCGCGCGGAGTCTTCTCGAGAATCTCCTGGTTCAGATCGGTAGGGAAGAATCCTGGCGCGATAGCGTTGACGCAGACGCCGTAACGGGCCAGCTCAATGGCCAGCGATTTGGTCAGCGCGCCGACTCCAGCCTTGCTCACGCCGTAGGCGGCGACCTCGAAGAACGCCACGAACGTCGCCAGCGACGCAATATTAATGATGCGCCCCCACCCCTGGCGAACCATTCCCGGCGCCACGATCTGACAGGCGTGGAAGGTCCCGGTCAGATTGGTTCGCAGAATCGTGCGCCAGGTGGCTTCTGCGCAATCGAGGGTGGGCACGCGCTTCGTGGTTCCGGCGGCATTGACGAGAATGTCGACCTTGCCCAACGCTGCAATCGTCTGCGCGTGCAGTTTTTCGAGCGAACTGCGCTCCAGCACGTCGGAGGTGACCTCGAGCGAGCGCCTGCCTTTGGCGCGGATTTCCCTCGCAACATCAGCGACCTCGCGGCTGCGGCGCGAGCTGGCCACAACATCGGCTCCCGCCTCGGCGAGCCCCAGCGCGATGGCGCGCCCGATCCCCGAGGTGCCGCCGATCACCAGCGCCACTCGCCCGCTCAGGTCAAATCGATCTTTAGTCGGCTTCTCTTCCATCTACGTTTGGGCTTCCGAGCGATCCGCAGTTCGGATCATGCCACAGAACGCTGCACACCGTGATCCGGCATACCGCTGCGCGAAATCGCGCGACGTTTTGGCCCAGCGCCAAATTCCGTGCCGATGGTTCAGCGCTTCGAATCGCCCAGGATCGCAGGAATATAAAAGCGGAAAAAACGGTCCGGGTCGGAGTCGAGGCACACGCTGGCATTGGGAGCGCCCGCCGACGGACGAGTGAATCCCTTGTCGTCGATCTCAATGTGCATCGGGATTGTTGGGCACAGTGCGGGATCAATGGCCTCGGCAACGGCCATCGCGTCAAAGAGCGTCGGCGTCGGACTGCCGGTCGAGGCGCGCCACTCCTCATATAAGGAGAGCAGCGCGTCGGTCGTTGGCGTGCTCTGGCTGAAGAGCGTGTCGCGCATCACCTCGTCCATCTTCAGCTGCGTGGAGTCCAGCGGCATCATCTCAATGGGCACCCCGGAGGTGAACAGCTTCTTCGACGACGCGACGTCCATGACGATGTTGTATTCCGGCTCGGGTCCCCGGTCAGGAAAATAGCCAAGATCGCCGTAGCGGCGGTGAATCGATCCTCCCATCAGAACGATCTTCTTCAGTTTCCGAAACGTCGCAGGGTCCTTGTCGATGAGCGTGCCCACGTTACTGAAGGGTGCGACGGCGATCAGCGTGATCTCACCCGGGTGGCGGCGAATCGCATCAAGCGTAAACGATGTGGCGTCCGGCCATCCATTGGCCGGCTCCGGTTCGAACCCCGCCCAGCGCGCCTGCGTGAAGGTGGACGATGCGTGAGTCTTCGGTCCCGCGGCAACCAGAATGTCCGTGCGGCCCATGGCCTTCAGCAGCCGCTCGGCAAGCCGCGCACGCAAATCGGTGTCGCCCCACGCCGTGGTCACACCCATCACCTCGAGCTTCGGGCTCGACACAGCCAGTGCCAGCGCGAAAGCATCATCGATGTCGTCACCGATGTCGGTGTCGAAGATGACCATCTGCTTCTCGCCAGCTGGCTGCGCACGCGCGGGCAGTCCACGCCAGCAGCCTGCGATGGCGAGGAACAGCAAACCTCCAACCCAGAGCACCTTCCAGAGCACCTTATTGTTGCGAATTCGCTTCATCATCTTCTACTTTCCGATGCAGAACGTGGAGAAGATCCGATTCAGGATATCCTCCGCTGTGGTTTCGCCAGTCAGGCCGTCTAATTGTCGCAGTGCTGAGTACAAATCCAGCAGCAGCATCTCGTGGGGGATCTTCTGACCGACCGCGGCTCGCGCGGCGGCCAGACTCGCGATCGCTCCGCTTACCGCTTCGTAATGACGCAGGCTGGTGAGGATGCCTGCTTCGCTTTCGCCCGCAGGATTGCGAACAAACTCAGCCAGAGCATCTCGCAATGCCGGAATCCCTTCGCCGCTCAGAGCCGAAGTAAGGACCGAAAGCAACGGAAGTTCGGGTGCAACGTCGGCGCCGGTGTTCAGGTCCGCCTTATTGCGAACCACCAGGGCCCGGCGGCCCTCAAGCGAGGCGATCAGCTCGCGTTCATCCTCGCGCAGCGGAACCGATGCATCCAGCACAACCATCACCACATCGGCTTCGGCAAGCGCTTCCCGCGATTTGCGAATGCCGATGGCTTCAGCCTCATTCTTAGCCTCGCGCAGGCCGGCCGTGTCCACCAGCTCCACCGGAATCCCACCCACCGAGAGACGATCCGTCACCAGGTCGCGAGTGGTTCCCGGCGACGCCGTTACGATGGCCCGCTCACGCTCCAGCAGCCGGTTGAACAACGAAGATTTGCCGACGTTGGGCCGGCCCACGATCGCTAACCGCAGGCCGGCGTGGACCATTCGACCGTGCTCGAAAGACCGTACCAGCTCGGCCAACTCGGCGGAAATTGTATCGATGCGAGTGACGATTTCCTGGTCGGGCGTGACCTCAACGTCGTCCTCAGCGAAGTCGATCCCGGCCTCCAGCAGCGCAATCAGTTCCACCAGCTTTTGTTTCGCAGGCTGTACACGGCGCGAAAGTGCGCCACCCATCTGCTCCGCAGCGATCCTCGCCTGATACAGCGTCTGTGCTTCGATCAGGTCGCGTACGCCTTCGGCCTGGGTCAGATCGATTCGGCCGGCCAGAAACGCGCGCTCCGTGAACTCCCCCGGCCGCGCCAGCCGCGCGCCTTTGCGCAGTGCCGCGCGCACCAGCATTTCCAGCACCACCGGCGACCCGTGCGCGGCAATTTCCACCAGGTCCTCACCGGTATAGGAGTTGGGACGAGCGAAATATGTAACAACCGCCTCGTCAATTTTCTCGCCGCTATCGAAATTGAGCACTTCAGCCACGCGGGCGCGGGCGTGTTCCATCGATCCGGCCACCCGAATCAGTCCACTGGCGATCTCATGCGCGTGCGGGCCGGAGAGGCGCACGATGCCGATGCCGCCGCGGCCTGGCGGTGTGGAGATCGCCACGATCGTCTCCTGCGCGATCGATTCTCGTTCCACGGTTTGTGGATGAGGCTGCACGGGCTGCTCCCTTGTCCTGCAGCCGGAAGGCTCAGCGGTGGCGCCCGCGAAAGCCGCTCGACCGCGGCGCGCTCTCCAGATGCTCGTATCCCTTCGGGTAGGCCACGACGAACCGGCGCATGCCTTCGCCCGACGACGCCGTCTCCAGATCGGGATAGGTGCGAAACGCAAGGTGCAGCATTCTTCTTTCCCGCGAGCTCATGGGCGCAAAACTATAGGGTTGTCCTGTGCGCCGCACACGCTCGGCAGCCGTCTCCGCCGCCAGCTTCAGTTCCCGGGCGCGCAGCGCTTTGAAGTTCTCCGCGTCGAACGAGATCTTGTCGTGTTCTTCGTTTTCGAGGCGAAGCATCTTCGCCGCCACATGCTCGAGCGCTCGCAACAATTCCCCGCCACGCTGGGTCAAAAGGCCGGCGTCGGGTCCGGCCAGCTCTACGTATATCTCCCTCGCTTCAAGCCCCGCAGGATCGGCAGCTCCCGGGCCGGCGGTGATCCGGAACTTGAGCTTGAGCCTTCCCAGGCGGATGAGCATGTTCAGGAATTCTGCGATTTTCTGAGCGGCCGCGGAGTATTCGTCGATCGGCATGGAACTCTGTGGGTGACCTATTCCGACCCATTAGATCATGTCAGGGAACCAACGGGCCACGATTCCTGAAAGCCCGTAATTTATCGTTTTGGCGGTGGTTGTTTACCCGCCCGCTTGGCGGCCCTCTTCGCTGCAATCGCCCGCATCTCGCGCCCCATACTGGTTCGGTTCATCACCATTTGCTGGGCCACACCCAGCAGGTTGCTGCCTGCCCAGTACAGCGCCACGCCCGACCCGATATTCCACATCATCACCCCGAAAACCGCGGGCATCATAAACGCCATCATGCGCTGCTGGCTCTGGTCCA
The DNA here is from genome assembly GCA_963788905.1 of uncultured Acidobacteriaceae bacterium. GTDB lineage: Bacteria > Acidobacteriota > Terriglobia > Terriglobales > Acidobacteriaceae > Palsa-343. The sequence continues at coordinate 382,567 of CAWBIO010000002.1, read as the reverse complement.
TGCCGGGAGATGGCGTAAAGAACTGAGACAGAAACATAGAGACGATGACAAAGATGGGCAGGATGTGCAGCGCGTCGGGCGCAGAGAGATCGGCAAGCCATAACCAGTGCGCCTGGCGCAGCTCAATGGCGTACATCAGCATCCTGTAGAAACCGAACAGGAGCGGATACTGCAGCAGCATGGGCAGGCATCCGCCAAACATGTTCACGCCTTCCTTGCGCTGCAGATCGAACATCTCCTTATTCATGTCCTGGCGGCGCGGATCGGTCGTCTTGTACTTGGCGTATTTCGCCTTGATGGCTTCGATCTGCGGCTGGATGCGCTGCATCTTCAGCGACGACTTCATCATCATGAAGCGCGTCGGCAGCATGGCAAGGTTCAGGATGAGCGTGAGTACCAGGATCGCCCAGCCCCAGTTGGAGATGCCGTGCGTGACAAAAAAACGCAGCACCAGCAGCATGGGCTTGGCAATCCAGCCCCACCACCCAAAGCTCACCACGTGTTCGAGATTCTCGCCGCCGGCGGTGTGGACGTTTTCCAGCAATCCCAGCAGCTTGGGCCCAACAAACAGACGCGTGCTGTACACGCCACTCATGGTGCCCACCGCCGCCCCGAGCAGCGGCGCCTGATCCACGTTCTGATCGGGATGCTCGTGGTTGCGCGGCACACCGATGGAATCATGCATCGTCACCACGCTCGTATCAGCAGGAGATGCGGGTATAAACACCGCGGAAAAATACAAATCGCTGACGCCGGCGTAGTCGAACGCGCCGTGCAGGGTGTCGCCGCCAACCACCTTCTTGGCCGCGATCTGATCGGCCTTGCCGTTCTCCATCGTGTCGACGGTGGCGCCAGCATACTGCTGCAGCCCGGTCTGGTCGCCCAAGCCTGAAGGCCATGCGAGCAGCGCCGTCACCGGCGCGCCATTCTGCGTCACCGAAACGTCGGCGGAGACGACGTAGCTGGAATCGAAGTGGAAGGCTTTGTGAACCGTCAGCCCCTGATACGAGTAGTCGAAGCTCAACACGCCCGGAGCCTCAATGGACCCCGTTGCCGACGGCACGTAAAGCGCGGAATTGAGCCGGCTCTTCAGGCCGGCATCATATGAAAACAGCGACAATGGCAGGCCGAACTTTGCGGCCGCAGCCTGGTTGACCAGATCAAGCGGATTCTTTTGGCCGTCATCCTTATACTTCTTCAGCAACCACGACTTCACCACGGCGCCGCGATTCGTGAAGGTGACCCGGTACCAGTCGTTCTCGACAACCGTTTCAGTTTCACTAGCAGCCTGGGTTGAATTTGCAGCGGCCGCTGTTACTTTCCCGGGCGTCACTGCGGCGGCCGGGGTTCCTGCGCCGCCCGGTGCCGGCGCAGAAACCACACCGCTCTGTGTGGTCTGAGGTTTCTGCTGCGTGGGCGCCGGCGTTTGCGATTTCTTTGGCGCGAACACCTGAAATGCAACCACCATCAGCACAAACAGGATCATGAATCCGAACAGCGATCGGTTATCGCCGCTGCCACCGCCCGCGCCCTGCTGATTGGGATTTTGTATCTCTGCCAAGACTTCCGTTACCTGTCTTCTTCTGTGCGGAAACTAAAAAGTTGTCCGGCCCGAATACTCAGCGCCGGCTCCGTATCGCTTTGCGGGAACCGGATCGAACCCGCCCCGATTGAGCGGATGGCACCGCAGCAGCCGGCCCGCGGCCATCAGGCCTCCGCGCAGCACTCCATGTTCGGCAATCGCGATCGCCGCATATTCCGAACAACTCGGCTGGAAGCGGCAAGCGCCCCCCGCTCCGCCAAGCGCATGCATCGCCGGTGAAATCGCGCTCTTATACAGCGCCAGCATCGCGCGCGCTGCTGCTGCTCTCGCATTCTTCCATTGCGCTCTCACTTCGTCACTCCCGCACCACCGGCCACGGTGGCAAAAACACGCGCCACCTCGCGCTCCAGTCGCGCAAACTCCATTTCCAGCACCGAACGCCGCGGATGCAGCACCACGTCCACAAGCGCCGGCAGTTCGCCCAGATGCAGACGCACCGCTTCTCTCATACGCCGCCGAATGCGATTGCGTTCCACCGCGCCTCCCAGCGCGCGACCAGCCGTCAGTCCCACGCGCGGTTGCGCGCCCGCTGAATCCTCTTTCGATCGTGCGCGAAAAAAATAGCTCATGGATGGGGATGAATAGCGCCGGCTCTCCTGGTAAACGAGCTGATAGTCCGCGTGTTTTCGCAGACGGGCGCTTCGCCAGTCGAATCCTGCCTCCGGCATATCTCCATTCTTTCTCGCTCGGGAAGCGGAAGCCGAACGATTCTGGTGTCCGGCCACCCTGCTGAAGGGAAAACGAACTAATCGCGATAACCGGCGCTCACTGAAACCCGCTTGCGCCCCTTTGCGCGCCTTCTCGACAGCACCGCGGCTCCGCTCTTGGTTTTCATGCGGCTGCGAAAGCCGTGCGTCTTGGAACGGCTGCGGCGATTCGGCTGAAATGTGCGCTTCGGCATGGAAGAATCTTGTCTCCTGGTGGGTTCGGATACGGCTGGCTCACGCGCTCAGGAAAATTCACCGGAGGATCTGACGCGCAACCGCTCTCGTCGGCCGCGCAACCGTTGGAAATGCAACTCGCCGCGGCAACTCCTGAGTATATCCCATCGCATTTGCGCCCGCAAAAGCTGCGGTGCGCGCGCATTTTTCACCACCATCGGTGCAACTTTCGCGCGCAGAAAATTTTCTGTTCGCAGGTGGCTTCTCTTCGCCTCCGCCTGTGCTACTATCGGCAACGTTCACTTAAGATTTTTTCGACGCCCTGCGGTAGTCGGAAGAAATTTTTGACCGATGCTCCGATGCGTGACAGATCGGAGCCACTCCCGGCCAGTAAACGAATCTGTTCTGAACTCGCCCTGCTTCCACAAGCCAGGGTTATCTCGGGCATTTTCGTATTTTGGCTTGTGGCGCTGCCGGTCTCTTCCCCTCCCGGGTGTTTGTCACAAGAGGATTGCCCATGTCTTTCGTCGCCGTCACGCCTGCTGTCGCTCTCAATCCCTGGGTACAAATCCTCGCCGCGCTCGAAAAAAAGGTGAATCGCCAGACCTTCGATACCTGGCTCAAGCCCACCCGCTACAGCTACACCCGCGAACGCATGCTCTATGTGCGCATCCCCACCCCGGAATTCCGTCATGTGGGCGATCGCTACGGCGACCTGATTCAGGAGGCCATCGAAAACCTCCACCTCGAATTTGACGACGTCGCTTTCATCACTCCCGACGAAGATCCAACCCTGCCGCGCGTTCGCGAGGATGGCGGCTTTGCGCCGTCTTCATCCACGCCGATTTCTCAGCATGCCAATGGCGTGGGCGCTCGCCCGCCGCATGGCGCTCCCCAGCAGGGCCGCTTCGACTGGTCGACCGCGGCGCAGCTCAATCCCCGCTACACCTTCGACGCTTTCGTATGCGGACCCGGCAACCAGTTCGCGCGCGCCGCTGCCATGGCTGTCGCCGAACAGCCTTCGAAGGCTTACAACCCGCTCTTCCTGTATGGCGGCGTGGGCATGGGCAAGACCCACCTCATGCACGCCATCGGACATGAGATGAAGCTGCGCCAGCCTGCCGCTTCCATCTCCTACGTCTCCGCCGAGAAGTTCACCAACGAGATGATCAGCTCGGTGCGCTACGACAAGATGACCAGCTTCCGCGATCGCTTCCGCACCGTGGACCTGCTGCTCATCGACGACATCCAGTTTCTTTCCGCCAAGGAGCGCACCCAGGAGGAGTTCTTCCACACCTTCAACGCGCTGCACGACAACATGAAGCAGATCGTCATCGCGTCGGACCGCCCGCCGCGTGAGCTGGCCGAAATCGAAGACCGCCTGCGCAGCCGCTTCGAGTGGGGACTCATTGCCGACATTCAGCCGCCCGACCTCGAGACGAAAGTCGCCATCCTGCAAAAGAAAGCGGAAAGCGAGCACCTTCCCACGCCGCTGCCCATGGACGTCGCGCTCTTCATCGCGTCCAACGTCCGCACCAACGTGCGCGAGCTGGAAGGCGCCCTCGTCCGCCTGATTGCGTGGTGCGGGCTCAATGGCCTCGAGATCACGCTGCCTACCGCGCAGCAGTGCCTGCGCCAGTTCATCGACACCCAGGTGCGCAAGATCACCATCGAGTCGATCCAGCGCGCCGTCGCCGAGCAGTTCGGCATGCGCGTCGCCGAGCTCAAGCAGAAGAACAACTCCCGCGCTGTCGTGGTCCCGCGCCAGATCGCCATGTATCTGGCCAAGCAGCTCACCGAAGCCTCTTTGCCGGAGATCGGCCGCCAGTTCGGCGGCAAACATCACACCACCGTGATGCACTCCATCGGCAAGATCGACGAGCAGCGCCGCAACGACAAGAATCTGAACAGCACCCTCAACAAACTCCAGGAAACGCTCAACGGGTAAGTGCCTGGCTTCCAGGCGTATTGACTTCAGGCGGTTCTGGAAAAAACACGCACTTCTGTCGCCTCGCCCGTGGCACGGTTGCCTTCGCCTGTCACCTCCGCGAACCCGAGGCTCCCCAGGCGGTTGACACACTCCGGCGTCCGTACGGGGTCGTGAAACTCGATGACAATGTTTCGAATGCTCTGCAACAGGCTGTCAGAGCTGGCCCCCAGGACGTCGTACTCCGCGGCCTCGATGTCGATCTTGCAGATATCGATCGTCCCGGCGCGAAAGTACTCGTCGTAAAGTGCCTGCAAGGTCGTCGTTCGCACCGCCACATGCCCCCCGGTGGCGTCCGAGCGATGGTGGTAGACGCTCAGCGATGTGCCGCCCCGTTGGGGCTGCAGCAGGATTTCCGAATCCGGAGCCATCGCCGAAACCGCTGCGTTGATACCCGTCGCCACATCGCCGAGGTTGATTTCCAGATTCACCAGCAATCGCAGATAGGTTGAGCGATTCATTTCCACGCACACAACCTGTGCGAGATCGATCTTCTCCAGCCGCAACAGCAGAGGAAATCCGCCGCCATTGGCCCCCAGATCGAGGACACGCAACGGCCCGCTGCCGCGAATCTTTGCCAGATGGCTCCGATACATGTCCGACGCCAAACAGGCTCGAGTTCCGTTTTCGTCACCTCCACGGTGATCAACCAGTACTTCCAGCCCATCCTTGCGATAAACGACCAACCCGGTTCTTCGATCCAGCAGTCTGTTCATCACCAGCATGGGCCAGTTATCGAACTTCAAGAGAATCCGAATCCCGCCAAGTTTGTTCCTGAAGGACATGGGTCTTGAACCAGAGGTGAGTGCTGTTCTTGATTCGATGCGAAGACCGGCGCGACTTCTGAATTATTACAGCCCCTTCAGTCTCGCGGTTCTCCCACACGCATTCGGCCAGACAGAAGCCTTTGTTACCCGCAAAAAAGACGCCTTGATCCCTCATCCCCCCGACCGCTCAGCCGATGAACTGAACGTATGGGCACTTTTCTATTCAAGAGGACCCCCCGCCAGGCGGGAGCTGCGTCGCTGGTTCAACCCGGCGCGCGATCCGGCCAGGGCGATGACCAGTCTGACCTGCGTCTGCTCGAAGCCATGCTCGACCGCTCCGACAACATCATCATGCTGGCCGACACGACCCCGGACAACGTCATCTTTTACCTCAACAAGACAGCGAGGGAATTCTTCTCGCGCCTGCGCGCCGAGCTCAACGCGACCTTCCCTGGCGGCGCCGACGTGGCCAACGCGCACCTGCACAGTGTCCATCAGTTTCATCGCGATCCGGAGCGCATCCGTCGCGTCCTTGCCGAGCTTGCCTCGCGCAAAATTGCTTTTCACGATGCGCCTATTCGGATCGGACAGACTACTCTCAAAACCAGAACGTTTGCTCTCTGGGACGAGGCAGACTCCAGCCGCCCCAGGTGCTTCATGGCGTGCTTCCGGGACGTCACCGCAGAAGAGCGCGCCGATGCTCTGCAGAAGGCCAACGAACAACGCCGCCTGATGCTGGAGAGCCGCGTGAGCGAACTCTCGCGCGATCTCAACGATATCGGAACCGCGACCGAGATGGTCGCAAAGGAAACTTCTCTCGCTTCCGCCTCCGTCGACACCATGTTGCAGCAAACCGAAGCCGGAGCTTCAGTGCTCGAACAGACCCACACCAGCATGCAGAGCGTGACGGAACTGGTGAGTCACACCTCCGACAAAATGGCTGCGCTCGGAACTCGTTCCCAGGCGATTGGAAAAATTGTCAGCACCATCAAGGAAATCGCCGACCAGACCAACCTGCTGGCGCTCAACGCCGCCATTGAGGCGGCTCGCGCCGGCGAGCATGGCCGCGGATTCGCCGTAGTCGCGGGCGAGGTGCGCAGCCTGGCGGAACGAACGACACGCTCGACCCAGGAAATCAGCCAGATGATTCGCGAAATCCAGCTGGAAGTGCAGGGAAATATCGAGACCATGGAGCAGGGACGCCAAAAAGTCCATGCGACCGGGGAACAACTGGATATAGCGCGTAACGCGATGAGTAAACTCGTCGGCGAGGCTAACACGATCAGAAATACCGTCGTCCAGATTGCACAGGCCACCCAGGAACAGGCGGCCACCTCGCAGGAGATCTCTTCCAAGCTGACCGGCATTGTCGAAGCGCACTAGCCGGCTCGCCTACAACCCGCGCAGTCCCGCCGCCACGTAGATTTGCGACATCAGCGTGATGTCCCGCAGCCCTTCCTCGCCCGGAGTCTTCGGCTCGCGATTCTCCCACACGCACTCGGCCAGATGATCGGCCTGGCGCACGAAGTCCCACGGATCCTTGTCCGGCTCCATCTCATCCAGGTTCTCGCCGGTCCCCAAATGTGCCGTGAGATGTTTCCCCTGATAAGGAAACGCCGGCTCCATCGCGATCCATCCTTTCGACCCATGCACCTTGAAGAATCCACCCCCGCCGGTATCGCCGCCATACGTCGTGGTGCAGCTGGCCAGAATCCCCGACGGAAACTTCATCGTCCAGCCATCGTTCTCTTCCACCTCGGCAAAGCGCCCATCCTGGTCAATCGTCGACGCGTTGGCCTTGATGTCCACAGGCTCCTCGCCGGCCAAATACCGGCACGCGTTCAGCGAGTAGATTCCCACGTCCATCAGCGGGCCGCCGCCGGCAAGCTTCTTGTTCAACCGCCATTCGCCTGGCTGGATCGGAAAGCCAAAGGCGCTTTCGATGATCTGCACCTTCCCGATGGCGCCGGAGCGAATCAGGTCCATGGCCTTCAGATGCAGCGGATTGTACTGGCAGCGATAGGCGATCATCAGCTTCACGTGATTCTTCCGGCAGGCCTCGATCATCGCGCGGCAATCGGCCACGCTCGTCGCCATCGGTTTCTCGCAAAGCACGTGCTTGCCCGCCTTCGCCGCGCGGATGGTGTACTCGGCGTGCATGGAGTTGGGCAGCGCGATGTACACCGCGTCAATGTCTTTGTTCTGCCGAATCTCGTCGAAGTTTTCGTAACTGTAGATCGAGGGTGACGGCACGTTGTACATCGCCGCCTGCTTCTCCGCCTTCTCGCGATGCCCGCTCACCAGCGCCGTGATCTTTCCCGTCTTCGAAAGTTCGACCGCGGGCATGAAGTGGTCCATCGAAATGCGCCCCAGCCCAACAATGCCCCAGCGGAGTTTTCTCCCCGACGCGGCGCTCTCAATCTGCGCATCCGCGGTTGTTATCCCGATCCCTGGCAGCGCGCCCGCAAACGCGGTAATCGCGCTCAGGCGCGAAAAATCGCGGCGACTCAGCTTCATCCCTGATTCCTCCGCGCCCATTGTAGGGCCTGCCCACGCGGGACATCCCTCACTCGAGCCTTACCAGCCGATCAATACCTCGCTCACCATGCAATGTAAGGCGCCTTCCTCACCCACTCCCGGCTCGAGAGCTGCGCCAGCATGAACGCAGCAACATCCGCGCGCGCAATCGTCGATCCCCCAGCCGGCAGCGCATCGCCATCGACGCGGTACGTTCCCCGGCCGGGCTTGTTGACTAAGCGCGGCGGCTGCACGATCGACCATTCTGTTTCACTTGCCTGGATGCGCATCTGCATCGCGCGCTGCGCCTGGAACGGTTTCTTCAGAATGGTGCGGTCGAGCAGACGGGCAAGAAGCCGCATCGGCGCCGGCAGCCGCTGCGCAGCCCCCGGCCACACCCCCGAAGCCCCCAGCACAATGAGCCTCCGCACCCCTTCGCGCTGCATCGCCGCCAGCGTGTGCCCCATCGCCTCCGGCAGCAGCGAGTCATCGTCCAGACCGCCGCCCAGCGCGGAGAGCACCGCTTCCTGCCCGGCAATCGCCGCCGCAATCGCCTTCTCGTCGCGGGCGTCGCCCACTACCACCCGCAGCCCGTCGCATCCGGTGAACGCCGCAGGATTGCGGACAAACGCAGTCACCTCGTGCCCCTGTTCCCGGCCCTGCCTGACCAACTCGCGTCCCGTTCCGCCCGACGCCCCAAAGACAACAATCTTCATGCGGCCACCCCTCGCGTTCCTTGGATGACGCCGAAGTCGGATTCGACCCATTGCACGAATTTCGTGTACACTGCACTCGTATGAAAAACATTACTCTCAGCGCGGATGAGGATCTTATCGAGCAGGCTCGAAGCGTGGCCCGTTCGCGGCATACCACCCTCAATGCTGCCTTCCGCGAGTGGCTGGTTCAGTACACGGCTCAGCGAGGCCGGGGGCGCGAATTCGACGCGCTGATGCGGCGTCTCAGGTATGTGAACTCCGGCGGTCGCCATTTCACCAGGGACGAGATGAATGAGCGATAGGTTCTTCCTCGACACGAATATCTTTGTTTATGCCTCAGACGGCACCAGCCCCGGCAAGGCAAAGCGGGCGCAGGCTCTGATGCGTGAGGCCGTCACCACCCAGAAGGGTGTTGTGAGCTACCAGGTGGTACAGGAGTTTTTCAATTTGGCCCTGCGGCGTTTCTCGCGGCCCATGACGACCTCCGATGCTGAACAGTACCTCAGCGGCGTTTTCCTTCCGCTCCTCGTGGTTCATTCTTCTCCGGGACTGTATACCGAGGCGCTTCACGTCCAGCAAAGATACCGGCTCTCCTGGTACGACGCACTCATCGTTACCGCCGCAATCGAAGCGGAATGCGGCATTCTCTACAGCGAAGATTTTCAGGATGGACAGCGCTTCGGCCAAAGCCAGGTGAAAAACCCGTTCATTTAGGACCGCTGCTGCCAGTGTGCGTCCGCTATTCTTCGCGCAGCAGCACCGCCGGCTCCACGCTCACCGCTCGCCGCGCCGGAACCGCCGCCGCCATCGCCCCAATCAGCACCATGGCCGCGATAGCGCCCGCTATAACTGCCGGGTCGAAGACCGTCGCCTCATACACAATGCTGGCCAGCACCCGCGTGCCCAGCGCGCCCAGCGCCAGGCCGGCCACCGATCCGATGCCCAGCAGCAGCATCGTCCTTCCCAGCGCCGCCCGCAGCACCTGCACCCGCTGCGCCCCCAGCGCCACCCGGATGCCCATCTCCCGCAGCCGCCTCGCAACCGCGTAGCTGGCCATGCCGAAGATGCCCGTCGCGGCAAGCATGCCCGCCAGCAGCCCCAGAATTCCCAGCGCCACCGTGGCCACGCGAGCCGGAAACAAAACCAGCGCCAGCGCATCGGGCCAGCTCTGGATGGTCACCGGCAAACTCGGATCGATGCGGGTCATCATCCTGTCCAGCGCTGCGGCAATCTCTGCCGGCGGACGATTCGACCGCACCACCAGCGTTGTCTCATTGTCGTTGTTCTGCGCGAGCGGCCAATACATCGCCGCCTGCGGCGCCTCGGTCAGCGAATCGTACTTGCCTTGTTCAACCACCCCCACTACCTCGTAGAGCGTGGCTCCATGCTCTCCAGGCTGCGCGAAATGCCGCCCGATCGCCGCCTGCGCGCTGCCGAACAGATTACGCGCAAACATCTCATTCACCAGCGCCACATGGGAGGCATGGTTGTCGTCGTGCCATGTGAAATCGCGGCCAGCCACCAGCCGTGTGCCCGCTGCGGCCAGGTAGCCCGGCGAAATCGTAAAGAACATCGCCGTCATCACGCTGTTTGAGTTGCGAAAATCCTGCGTGCCCTCCCGATAAACCGGCGTGCTGCTGCCACCAGCGTCCAGCGGGATTGAGTTGATCGTCCCTGCCGCCGTCACGCCTGGAATCTGCGCAGCCTGTTCCAGCATTCGCCTCTGCACCGGATACGCTGATGCGTCGGTGTAGTCGGCCATCTTCATTTCGGTCTGCGCCAGCACCACTCCCTCAGGCTCAATGCCGATCGGCGCATGCAGCTGCCGATTCATCCCGCGCAGGCCCACCAGGGCACAGGTCACCAGCAAAGCGCATAAAGCCACCTGCAGCCCCAGCAGCACATCGCGGACGTTCATGCGCCGGAAGACGGTCTGCGAGCTGCCCTTCATCACCTGCATGGCGTCGATTTGCCAAATCTGCCGCGCGGTCAGCAAGGCCGGCAACACGCAGCTCGCAGCGGCCAGCAATACCGCAATTCCATAGACGCGCGCGTCCGCCGGCACCGTCACCTGGATCGGCAAAGATGGAATCGGCCGCCACTGGCTCAGCATTTTCATCAGCGTCACCGACACGACAGCTCCGATGATCCCGCCGCCTGCAGACAGCAGTGCCGCCTCGGCCAGCACCTGGCGCAATACACGCCAGCGGCTGGAACCAATCGCCACCCGGATGGCCAACTCGCGTCCCCGATCCGCCGCCCGAGCCGCAAAGATGCTGGCCAGATTCACGCACGCCGCCGCCAGCACCAGCAGCGCCAGTCCCAACAACGCTGCCAGAAAGCCCCGCGCCGCATCACCCACCTGATCGCCAAACAGCCCGGCCCTGACGAGGCGAAATCCCAGGCCATCGTCGTCCACCGGATTCTGCTTTCTCATCTGCGCCGCCACTCTGGCAAGGTCCCGCGATGCCTGCTCGATCGTCACCCCAGGCTTCAGTTCGCCGACCACGAAAATCCCGTGGTTGAAGCGCTTGTTGAGGTAGTCGTAGCCGTCGATCTGCTGCTCGTTGACCATCGGCACCCAGAAATCCGGCCGCAGAAACAGCTCCGTTCCATGGAACTCCGCCGGCGCTACGCCAATGATGGTGAAAGGATGCTTGTCCAGATCGACCGTGGTGCCGATGACGCGCGGATCAGCTTGAAAGCGTGTCCGCCAGAAGCTGTCGCTGAGCACAACGTAGGGAGCCGAATTCGGCCCGTGCTCGTCGCTCGAGTAAAACAGCCGCCCCAGCTCCGGCTGAACGCCGAGCATACCGAAGTAGCTGCCGGAGACCTCGTACATCCAGCTCTTCCGCGCCGTCCCGCCCTGCGCGCTCACCGCCGCTTCGCCAATGCGGAACGCCGCCATATCGCTGAACGTCGAGTTCTGCGCGCGCAAATCCTGGTAATCGGGGTACGAATGGCTGATGTACCCGTGCTCCTGGTGCTCGATGGTCCACAGCCGGTCCGCCCCGGCGACATTTAGCGGCCTTAGAATCGCCGCGTTCAGTACGCCGAAGACCAACAGGTTCGCCGCAATCGCCGCCGTTAGCGATACCACAGCCACCAGCACAAATCCCGGCGAATGCCGCAGCCGCCGCGTTGCAACCCGCATATCGCCCATCAGCTCATGCATCGCTCACCTCTCGCAGGACAATAATCCCCGCTTACGCTCCTGCACCCGCTTCACCATCCCGCGATAAAGCCGATCCGTCACAGAATGAGGCGATTAAGAGACGGTCGCGATCCTCGGCAGCCCCCCGCGCGTCCGCAATCCAAAGCCGCCGTCCACTTCCGGACACGCTTCTCCGCACCCTGTACCCTTCACCCTGTTCCCTCGTTTTTCTGTACCCTGCCCCCTGTACCCTATACCCTGTTCTTCAAACCCGCGATGCTCCGACGTTCTTGTCTTTTCCTTCTCCTTTTGCTTTTCCTTCCGCCCACCTGGGCTGCCCCGCACCCGCAGGACACCGGCTTCCTGAATCGCTCCATTGAGGTCAATGGCGCGCTCCATCGCTACGTCGTTTACCTCCCTCAGAACTGGAACCGCCAGCAGACCTGGCCCTTCATTCTCTTTCTCCATGGCTCCGGTGAGCGCGGCTCCGAGGGCATGGATGAAACCCAGATCGGCTTACCGCAGGCCATCCGTCTGCACCCCGAGCGCTGGCCCTTCGTCGTCGTCATGCCCCAGGTTCCCTTTAACCATCACCATTGGACCGATCCCGACATGATGGCCATGGCCATGGCCGCACTCAGCGCCGAGATGAAGGAATTCCGCGGCGATTCGGATCGCGTCTACCTCACCGGCCTCTCGCTCGGCGGCTACGGCGCCTGGGAAATTGCGAAGACATACCCGCATCGCTTCGCTGCGCTCGTCCCCGTCTGCGGCGGCGTCTTCTGGTCTTATCAGCCGGACCGCTGGCGCGAGGTCAACACGCTGCCCGGCGAATACGCCCGCGCCGTCGGCCGCACACCCACGTGGATCTTTCACGGCTCCGACGATCCAGTCGTCAACCCGCGCCAGTCGCTCCTGATGTTCGAGGCGCTCAAGGCCAACGGCGGCGACGTCCGCTTCTGGGAGTACGCCGGCATCAAGCACAACGTCTGGGACCGCGCCTACGCCGAGCCCGACCTGCCCCACTGGCTCCTAGCCCAACGTCTCAGCGCGATTCCAAAATTGACCGCCGCCGCCGAGCAGATCCTCGTCCCCGTCCATCCCACGCCTGCCAAAGTCGACCCCAACATCTACAACGCCCTGGCCGGCGACTACGAAGACCAGAACGAAATCGTGGCCACCGTCTACCGCCAGGGCGACAAGCTTTTCTCGCGCAACCGCATTGGCGAAGTCACCGAGCTGCTCCCGGAGAGCCCGACCACCTTCTTCTATCCGACCGGTGGCACACGGCGGGTCACCTTCGAGCGCGACACAGAAGGCCGCGTCACCGGCATCCGCTTCCGCGACGACCGCCACGAAGAATTCTGGGAACGCAAACGCTAGGCTTTTCCTATTCCCTATTGGCTATTCCCTACTCCCTGTCTTTCTGTCCACTCCCGAACACCTCTTCCCCTTTTTGGACAACCGGCCTCACCCGCAAACCGCCTAAGTCCCTGATTCCCCGGCCCCACCCAATACTCCACTCCGGCCTCTCGCGTGCTCCTTCTTTTTCTGATCGGGCTCCCCCAATCGCAATCCAAGGGAACTGTTATGCATCCTTCCGCGTACACATCGAGCGAGGTCCGCGCCATGCGCCGATTCGCTGCTTTCATCCTTTGCTTCGCCGCCATCGTGGTTCTGGGCGTTGCTCTCCCGCACTCGCACCGCCATGTGCACGCCGCGGCCGCCGCGCTGCCCAGCAACTGGCACAGTGGCGATTGCGACGACAACGGCAACCACTGGGGCGAGCCGCATGTTTGCCAGATGCGCCGTACCACCTTCGCCCTGCCCTCCGGCCATCTCGGCGTCGAAACCGTCAACGGCGGCATTGAAGTCATCGGTGAAGACCGCTCCGACGTCTCCCTCGAGGCTCGTGTAACCGCCTGGGCGCCCAGCGAGTCCGAAGCCAACGACCTGCTCGGCCAGGTGGTCATCGACACCAACGATGGCGAGATCCACGATCACGGTCCACACACCCACTTCTTCAATCGCACCGGCTACAGCGTCGACTACCACCTCCATGTGCCCCGTCACCTAGCCGCTAACCTGCACACCATGAATGGCGGTATAGACATGACAGCCATTGATGGCAATCTTCGCTTCGATACCACCAATGGCGGCGTCACCCTCGACCGCGTCTCCGGCAGCGTGGAAGGCCACACCGTCAACGGCGGCCTGAACATTTCGCTCGCGGGCGATCGCTGGCAGGGCGATGGCCTCCATGCCGACACCACCAACGGCGGCATCGATCTGCGTCTGCCCGACCACTACTCAGCGCATCTTGAAACCGGCACCGTCAACGGCGGCATCACCGTCAACTTCCCCATCACCGTTCAGGGAGAAATCAAGAACCGGCTCAACACCGACCTCGGCGGCGGTGGGCCCACGGTTCATGTCCAGACCGTCAATGGCGGAGTAACCATCAGCCACAACGATTCCACCAGCGCGGACTAACCTCCCGCGCTGGCTGGCGTCCCCGTTTTTCCACGCAGCTTTTCACCTCCTCCAGGCCCTCCCCCAATTCCCTCCATCCGCCCCTCCCAGGATCTTCCTGTGCATCGCACGCCTTCAGCGCAGGCCTGTCATTGCTGCCCGCAACCACCCTTTCCACCAAACGCGCCCCGTTTCCACACCGGCGACCGCCCCCCGCTGTGAAACCAGTGGACAAGCTGTGACCCTTTTCGCCCCTCCGTCCCCGCTTTCCTCGTTTTTCTATTTCCCACACCCCAGTTTTCTAAAACCCTCCCGCCCCGCCCACGCGCTCCACCAGCGGTTTCCCATCGCCTTTCCACTTTTCCGAGCAGAACGGCTACTACTACTGAATAGAAATAGAAATTCAAAACCGTAATCGTAGTCGCCGTTCGCATCCCGCTCGCCCCGCTTCCGCAAATCCCCCGACTCACAGAACTTCCCCGTTTTCCAGAGAGCGCATTTCGCCCCGGTGACTCTAGAATGGAATCGCACTCTGTCTCCTCGGCGGACGCCGCCCCGCCTGGTGTACATTGAGTCCATTCGAATCGGGGGAGTCCAACATGCCGGCTGTCGAAGAGGAAAAAGCCGTTCAGGGAGCGACGATGGAGATTACCGTCAGCCGTCAGGATCTTCTGCGCGAGCTCACCGCCACGCAAAGCGTCGTCGAGCGGAAAACCACCATCCCCATCCTCTCCAACTTCCTGCTCGAAGCCGATGACGACAAAATCGTCATCACCGCCACCGATCTCGACCAGAGCATCCGCACCTCCTGCGCCGCCAAAGTCAAAAAGCCCGGCTCCTGCACCATCCCCGCCCGCAAGCTTTACGACTACATCCGCCTACTCGGCGACGGCGACATGTCCATCAAGCTGCTTGAAAACCACTGGGTCCAGATTCGAGCCGGCCGCTCCAACACCCGCATGGTCGGCATGGCCCGCGCCAATTTCCCCCAGGTTCCTGAGTTTCCCCAGGGTGGCGTCACCAAAATCCCCGTCGCCTCGCTGCGCACCCTCATCGCCCGCACCATCTTCGCCATCTCCAACGAAGAATCCCGCTACACCCTCAACGGCGCGCTGCTCATCCTCAAGGCTGAATCCATCGCCATGGTCGCCACCGACGGCCATCGCCTCGCCCACATCGAAAAGACCGGCGAAACCTTCCAGGGCATCACCGCCGAAAAGAAAACCCTCATCCCCCGCAAAGCTCTGCAGGAGCTGCAGTCCCTGCTCGCCTCGATCGAAGCCGAGCATGTCGAGTTTGCCGACGACGATTCCACCCTCTTCTTCCGCGTCGGCCATCGCGTCCTCACCAGCCGCAAGCTCACCGGCCAGTTCCCCAACTACGAAGCCGTCATGCCGCGCGACAACAACAAGTTTGTCATCGTCAAGAGCACCGATCTCTCCGCCTCCATCCAGCGCGTCGCCCAGTTCGCCGATGAGCGCTCCGGCGCCATCAAAATGCGCCTCGAGCAGAACGAGATGAAGGTCTCCTCCTCCTCGACCGATGCCGGCGAGTCCGAGGACACCATCGAAACGCCCTACGCCTTCGACGCCATCGTCGTCGGCTTCAATTCGGCGTATCTCATCGACTTCCTCAAAGCCATCGGCAACGAAGGCGAAGTCCGCCTCGAGTTCAAAGACGCCCAGTCCGCCGGCCAGATGCGCCCCGAAGAAGGCTCCGACGAATACAAATACCGCTACATCATCATGCCCATGCGCATCTGACCGATCCTCCGGGTCAACAACAACATAGCCAGAACTTCAACCAGCCGCCGTGTCATCCTGACGCTGAGCTTCGCGAGGCGGAAGGATCTGCGGTTGTTCTTTCCTGCAGGGTCCGCGTCTGTTTGCGTTGGACCATGTACCGCTGAGGCGAGGCTTCCGTTTAGCCCGTCAACCGGCCAAAACGGATCGGCCCTTCAGCCCCACATGGTAATTCCTCAGAAACTCACTTCCCGCCATCCCTTCTCGCAGGCCTATCCTGACTTATCCCACACCGGAGCCCCCGCATGAATCTCCCCGACGCGCCCATCGCCCACGAAGGCTTCTTCGCAGCCCACTTCTTCACCGTAGCCGACCAGGCCAAATCCGCCGACTTCTATGTCCGCATCCTCGGCGGCAAACTCATCAGGCCAGCCGATCCCTGCTACATCAAGCTCTCCAATTCGTGGATCATCCTCAACACCGGCGGCGGCCCTACCCCCGACAAGCCCGAGGTCATCCTTGAAACACCGCCGAATCCCAGCCGCGTCAGCAGCTTCCTCAATCTGCGCGTCGCCGACATAGAGGCCAGCTACAAAGAATGGCGCGCCAAAGGAGCAGTCTTCATTACCGAACCGTTGCCCAATCCCGACGGCTGGGAATGGCGCTGCTACATGCGCGATCCCGACGGCTACATCATCGAGGTCGGCCAATACACGCAACTCGCCATCGATTGGTTCAACAGCCACCGTTAATGCCCGGTCGTTAATGCCCGGCCCCCCGCAGTAGTGCTACCATCGGTCCGACGAGCGATACCGTAGAACCACAGGCCCCAGCCTTCATCGCTCGCCCGCCCGTGGCAACATCCCCGGCCCGCAAGTCACGAAAGTCGGCTCCCATCCCTGGATTTCCGAACGACGTCCCCGCGCGCGAACCCGCGCCCGGCCTTGAGCCCAATATCCAACGAAAGGATGGCAATCCCATGCCCGAAGCGACCTGGAAACCTCACGAAAAACACGGACAGCTGACGACGCAGAGCGATTTACCCGACAGCGTCTACGCGTTTCCCACCCAGCGCAAAGAACCTCTCACCGACGCCCAACACGTGCGCAACGCAGTCGCGCGTTTCGATCAGGTCACCGGCGTCTCCGATTCCGACCGTGCGTTGGCGTTCGCAAACATCGAGAAAGCCGCACAATACTACGGCGTCAACCTCAGCGAAACGTCGTGGCACGACCTCGGAGTTCATCCCCAGAAGAAATAGAAAAAAAGCGCGGCGGCGAAGACCTCCCAGTCTCATCGCAGCAAGCGATTCGCCGCTGGCAGCGGATTCACAAGCTGCGATATTCCCCGGGCCCCAATCGCAATCGCTCCAAAATGCACAACGAGGGAGAACCCACCATGCCCGAACCCATGCCAGCACCGCCCCCGCAACCGCAACAGCACAAATTGCAAACCCGCACCGCTGTCGAACGCGTCGCCCGCTTTACCATCGTTGCGGCAGCCGTGGCAGCGGTCGCACTGCTCGCCGTCTCCCCCGCCCCGGCTGTTGACGCGCAGGATAAGTACACCCTCAAGTCACCCAGCGGAATCGCTTTCTCCGACTTCAGAGGATACGAAGACTGGGCCGTAGTCTCCTCCGCTCGCACCGAACAAATCCTCAAGGTCATCGTCGCCAATCCGAAGATGATCAAAGCGTTCAAGGCCGGCGTTCCCTTGAACGGCCAGCCTTTTCCCGATGGCTCCATGATCGTGAAGCTCCAGTGGACCCAGAAGAAGAGTACCGAGGCCCCCTTCGACGTCGATGTGCCCGACGCCTTCAGCCAGGCCTTCGTCATGGAAAAGGACAGCAGGAGATTTGCCGCCAGCGGAGGGTGGGGATACGCGGTGTTCAACTACGACCCCCCGTCCGACAAGTTCTCGGCCGACGCCAAAAGCCCCTCCAACTGCGGATACGCATGCCACACCCCGGTGAAGGCCAAAGACTATATCTTCCATCCGTACGAGAAGCGCTGAATCGCATTCCCAGCCAGGAGAATCATTCCCAGCGAGGTGAGTTATGAAGGCAATCGTCGTCCACCAATATGGCGGTCCTGAAGTCCTGAAGTTCGAGGATTACCCTGACCCGGTTCCCGGTCAGGGCGAAGTGCTGGTGCGCGTCGCTGCCTCCAGCGTCAATCCCATCGACTACAAACGGCGTGCCGGGCTAACCAAAGATTTTTATCCCCTCCACTTCCCAGGCCTCATCGGGGTCGATTTGGCCGGGACCGTCGTCAAACTCGGCCCCGGAGTGAAAGACTTCTCCGTCGGCGACCGCGTCTTCGCCATGGCCGACAATGCCTATGCCCAACTCTGTGTCGTGAAGGCAGATGTTCTGGCGAAGGTCCCCGAGGGTCTCGATTTGATCCAGGCTGCGGCGCTCCCACTGGTCACGGTGACCGGCAATCAGCTCCTGGCAGCCACCGGAATCAAAGCAGGCCAGACGGTTCTGGTCGTAGGTGCCGCGGGAAATGTCGGGCGTTCCGCCGTATTCACCGCAAAGGACCGCGGCGCGACCGTGATCGCGGGGATTTTGAAAAGGCAGATGGATGAGCTGAAGAGTATCGGCGCCGATCAGGCCGTTGCCACCGACGACGACGCCGCGATCGCCAGCCTTCCTCCGCTCGATGCCGTCGCCGATACCGTCGGCGGCAAAACTGCCGACAAGATCATCGCCAGGGTTAAGCTAGGAGGAGTCTATGCCTCGGTCGTCGGGCCGCCGTCGAACGCCGCTCAGTTCCCCTCTGTGAAGCTGGAGCACGTATTCTCCCACTTCGACCGGAAAACCCTCGAGTACATGGCCGCAGCCGTGCGAGATGGCAAGCTGGTCATCCCCATCAGCGAGAAACTGCCACTGAGCGACGCCGCCGAAGCTCAGGCAACGGCAGAAAAGGGTGGTGTCGGCAAGATCCTGCTCGTGGCCTGACATTGTTATGCGAGCCTCACTCAGACGCCGTAAATGAGCACCGAATCGAAAGGAGTCATCCATGACCGCGGTCGAAGTCGCAAAGAAGAGCTATGAAATGCCCCCGAAAGAAGGTATCAGCATCGCGCATTTTCTTACCGTCACCGACATCAACCGATCGGCGCACTACTACGAAAAGGTTTTCGGCGCTACCATCCTCAGCCTCGGCGACGGCAACGCGCCCGGATACCTTCAACTTGCAAATATCTGGATGATTCTGAACGTCGGCGGCGGGCCAACTCCGGATAAGCCAACAGTATCCCTCAGTGTTCCCGACCCGAATCACCTCAACAGCTTTCTCAATTTCCGCGTCGCAGATATCCAGGCCTGCTACAAGTTATGGAAAAGCCGAGGAGCCGAGTTCATCACCGAGCCAATCCCCAAGTACGGCGAAATTCGCTGCTACATCCGCGATCCCGACGGTTACATCATCGAGGTCGGACAAAGCACCGATCTCACCTACGGCTAATGCTCGGCCTCCCGGCCTTAGTGCCGGGAGTACCGCCTTCTCATGAGCGCCGCATGAAGGGAGTCATCGATGAACCCCGCCGAAGCCGAACAGAAAGGCCCTGAGCTGCACCCCCGCGACGGGTTCACCGTCACCTATTTCCTCACCGTCGCCGACATCGACCGATCCGCTGATTTCTATGCAAGGGTCTTCGGCGGGCGAATTCAAAGCAGAGGCGACATCAAAGGTGCGTCGGGGCACATTCAGATCGGGAACAGCTGGCTGATCGTCAACGTCGGGGGCGGCCCTACCCCCGACAAGCCCACCATAACTCTCAGCGTCCCCGCCGACCCCGATCATGTCAGCAGCTTTATGAATATTCGCGTTGCGGATATCCAGGCGAGCTACAAGTTATGGAAAAGTCGCGGAGCCGAATTCATCACGGAGCCAATCCCCAAGTACGGCGAGATTCGCTGCTACATCCGCGACCCTGATGGTTACATCATCGAGGTCGGACAGAGCACCGACCTCACCTACGGCTAACGTCGTCACCCGGCGCAAACGACGTTAAGCTCCAGGCCCCGCACAGGTAGAAATCACGGTGGCTAAGGCCGAGGCCCTCGCAATAGTGGGTCCCTCTACAAGCTAAGATCCCCGGGAAACAAATTCGATCTCAGAGAGGAGAATAATATGGCAGTTAAAGGAAAAGTCTTAGTGCTGGTTTCGAGCGGCTACGGCCTGCCATTGAAAAACAACGGGTGCTATAGAGGCGCCGGGTACTACCTGAACGAGCTGACAGTTCCAGTGCGCGCCCTGATGCAGGAAGGGTACGAAATCACCTTCGCCAACCCAAAAGGCAACACGCCACAATTAGATCTTCATTCCGCTGTCCCCGATTTCTTCGGTGGAGACGAGGCGAAGCTTCAGGACTATTTCAAATTTCGCGATAGCCTGACCGGACTCAGAAATCCAACGCGTATCTCCGATGTGATCGCATCGGGCCTCGATCAATACGACGCTGTTTTCGTCCCCGGCGGCCATGGCCCGATGATTGATCTGCTCGACGATCCCAATGCGGGCATCGTGATGAGGCACTTTCATGAAACAGCGAAGCCTACGGCGGTGCTCTGCCACGGACCCATTTCGCTTCTCTCGGCGCTTCCGAATTCGAAGGAGTTCGTTGCCGCGCTGAGTGCGGGCGATGCCGCTGGAGCGCACGCAAAGGCTCAGGGCTGGATCTATGCCGGCTATAAGATGACGATCTTTTCGACGGCGGAAGAGCAGCAGCGGGAGCCGCTGGAAATTGGTGGCAAGGTCCTCTTCTATCCGGACTTCGCCCTGAAAACTGCGGGGGGCGATGTGAGTGTGCTCGCGCCATGGAAGAGCTACGTCCTTCAGGATCGCGAGCTGATCTCAGGTCAGAATCCGTTCTCAGACATAGCGCTTATGAAACTTCTTTTACCGGCACTCGACAGCAAAAAGGCCGCCGCCTGAGCGTTGGTGGTACGCTTTTCTGCTACCCGGACCTCGCCTGCCGTTGGCGTGCGCTGACGCGGGTGCGGTTCGGGTTCGCCCATTCTCCGTTGGACCCGAGGACATGATGACGGATAGACAGCCACCGATGAATCCCACGTTTTATCGCACAGCACACGTCGACGGCCTGTCGATCTTCTATCGAGAGGCTGGGCCGAAAAATGCGGAACCGCTTCTTCTTCTGCACGGCCTTCCATCGTCATCGCGGATGTTCGAACCCCTGTTCTCCAGGCTATCCGACCGCTATCACCTGATTGCGCCTGATTATCCTGGCTTCGGACACAGCGACTGGCCGGACCCGAAGAAATACCCATACACCTTCGATCATTTGGCCGAGACCATCAACCACTTCACCGAAGCGCTTTCGCTCTCTCGCTACACCCTCTACATGCAGGACTACGGCAGCCCCGTCGGCTTTCGCATGGCGCTGCAAGCATCCTGAGCGAATCGAAGCGCTGATCGTGCAGGACGCCGTCGCCCACAACAGAGGCCTCGGAGCAAACTGGAAAACGCGCCGGGCGTTCTGGGCCGATCGCACCGCCAATGAGAGCGCATTGCGAACCAATCTCTTGTCCCTCGAGGCCGCGCGTGCGCGGCACGTCGGAGGCGATCCCGACGTGGAGCGCCACGATCCCGACCTCTGGACCGACGAGTTCTATTTCCTCAATCAGCCCGGCCAGGCCCAGATACAAAGCGATCTTTTCTACGACTACCGCACGAACGTTGACGCCTATCCCAAATGGCAGCAGTGGATGCGCGAAAGGCAACCGCGCCTGCTCGTCATCTGGGGCAAATACGAATCATCGTTTGACCCCAGCGAGCCGGAAAGCTACCGCAAGGATGTTCCCAACGCCGAGGTCCACATTGTCGACGGCGGCCATTTCGCCCTGGACACGGCTGCCGATGAGATCGCTGCGCGGGTCGGGGCTTTCATGCTGTCGTTACACTCAGAGTTGAGAGAACGGCGCGCCGGGTGAGAGTGGCCGATCCGTCCGCGGGAGGAGATCGAAGATGCGTCGTGACATGATTCCCGGGGGCGTTTTCCCCGACTATGAACTGCCTGATCACGCAGAGAAAATGCGCAAGCTCAGCGAGCTCCAGGGCGACGATCCGCTGATCCTCACGCTCGCGCGTGGCCATTACTGCCCAAAAGAACACCAGCAGCATGCCGAGCTCGTCGCGTTTTACCCGAAGATCGCCGTGGCCTACACCCAGATCGCCACCATTTCAACCGACGACCACCACACGCTGCAGGAGTTTCGAGCCTCTCTCGGGGCCCAGTGGACCTTCCTTTCCGATCCCGGGCGAACGATTCAGAAAGACCTCGACATTCAGGAGTACACCGACCCCGAGCATAACCCGATGATCCCGCACACGCTCGTGCTCAAGCCCGGCCTCGTCATCCATAGCATCTACAACGGGTACTGGTTCTGGGGTCGTCCGTCCGTGGTCGATCTGTGGCGCGACCTGCGCACCGTCTCGAGCGAAATTCGCCCGGACTGGGATTTGAGCAAACCTGGGCTCCGCGAGGACTGGAACGCCGGCGACTTTTCGCAATTCCACGGGTGGAACAAGCGGCCCAGCACCCCGGCCTGATCACGGCCGTCCCTCGGCCCGGACGCATTCGGACCCATTCGCCGCACTCGTAAGGATGGCCGTCCAGGGCAGCATCCCTGCTCCCTATTCCCTGTCTTTCATGACCTTCGTACCGAGCCTCCGTCCGAATTCGCTTGCCCTTGCCCCGCAAAATTCCTAACCTAAACATAGGGAAAGCTCTGTCCACTCAGTTTCCACCCGGCCCGAACAGAGTTGAGCCGGTTTGCGGGCGTCTGTGCCCGCAGGCGAAATCCCGAGCGTTAGTCGAGGGACCTCGGTCCCTTTTCTTTTGCCGCAAAACCCGCTAGTTTCGGATAGCGGTACGCCGGAGGGTAATACCTGACTTACGGTACCAAAACATCGCTGCAGAATGAATTACTTGCCACACCCCTGGGGGGAGGGGGTACCCCTCACTCTGTGTCCTCTGCGATCTCCGTGGTGAACGTGGCGTTGCGGTGGTCCGCGCGTTTTGGCTTCCGCCTTCGCGCTTCCAGCTGCTTTTGGGGGTAATACCTGACGTACGGTACTAAAACATCGCTGCAGAATGAACCACTTGCCACACCCGCGGGGGGGAGGGGGGTGGGGGGTGGTCTCCGAAACGTGTTCCTCGAGCCGATTCGCTCCGGTGGCAGCCTGCGCCACTCACCGCTCCTTGCTCAGGCCGTTGCGGCGCTTTCCATTTCGGCGCTGGTCCTGCTCACCTCGTGTTCCGGGCATCGGCCTGCGGATTCGGGTCCAGCGCTCGGCATCGATCCCGGCATCGCCCAGACCATCGATTCCATTGAGGCCATCGATAACCACGCGCACCCGGTTCTCGCTCCACCCCTCGACGCCACCGAAAAAGAATTCGACGCGCTTCCCGTCGAATCCCTCGAGCCGCAATCCGATCCTCCAGCTTTGCGGCCCGATTTCCCGCTCCTCGCCGCAGCCTGGAAAGCTCTCTATAACTTCGACACGCCTCCGCCGCTCGACGCAGCCGCGCTCCAGCGCCTCAACGACGCGCGCGCCCGCGTCAAAGCCGAGCACGGCGAACAGTTTCCCGCCTGGGTTCTCGATCAGGCGAAGACCTCGACCATGCTCGCCAACCGCGTCGCGATGGGCCGCGGCGTTCAGCCCCCGCGCTTCCTCTGGGTTCCATACGTCGACGCGCTGCTCTTCCCCTTCGACAACAGCGGCCTCGCCGCAGCCTCACCCGATCGCAAAGCCTTCTTCGCCCTCGAGGACAATCTCCGCCGCCGCTACCTGCGCGATGCAGGATTCACCGCGCCGCCGCCAACCCTCGATGCTTATCTCACTCAGGTCGTCACGCCAACTCTCGAACATCAGAAAGCCGGCGGAGCCGTCGCCGAGAAATTTGAAGTCGCCTACCTGCGCTCCTTCGATTTCAGCGATCCTCCGCGCGACCAGGCCGCAAAAGTCTATGCCCGCTGGGTCCACGGAGGCACGCCTGACCCCGGCGATTACAAGCTCCTCCAGGATTTTCTCTTCCGCTCCATCGCCCAGGAGTGCGGCCGCCTCGGCATGGCCGTTCACCTCCATGCCATGTCCGGCGGAGGCAGCTACTTCTCCATCGCTGGCGTCAATCCACTGCTGCTCGAGCCCATCTTCAACGACCCGCGCCTCCGCAAAACCAATTTCGTCCTGCTCCACGGCGGCTGGCCTTTTGTGCGCGAGATCGGCTCGCTGCTGCAAAAACCAAACGTCTACCTCGACATTTCCGGCCAGGATCTCCTTCTCACCCCGCGCACCGAATCCCGCTGGCTACGCGAATGGCTCGAGTTCCAGCCAGAAAAAGTCCTCTTCGGCAGCGATGGTTATCCCTACTCCAACCAAATGGGCTGGGCCGAATCCACCTGGATCGCCAGCCACAATGCGCGCCAGGCCCTGGGCGTCGCTCTCACCGGAATGCTCAATGACGGCGAGGTCTCCCGCGACCGCGCCGGCCAGATCGCCCGCCTCGTCCTGCGCGGCAACGCTGAGGCGCTCTACCACCTGAACGGTCACCAGCATTAGCTCCTGGTCTTACACTGGATGCCATGAAGGCGCTCCTCCTTCGCGAATACAAAAACCTCGAGCTGCTCGACCTGCCCGAGCCCTCGCCCGGTCCCGGCGAGCTCCTTATTAAGGTTGCCGCCTGCGGCATCTGCGGCAGCGATGTTCACGGCTACGACGGCTCTTCCGGCCGCCGCATTCCGCCCATCGTCATGGGCCACGAAGCCGCAGGCATCGTCGCGGCAGTCGGCCCAGGCGCTCCGTCCTTCCGTCCCGGCAATCGGGTCACCTTCGACTCCACCGTCTACTGCGGAGAATGCCCATACTGCCTGCGCGGAGAGATGAACCTCTGCGATCGCCGCCAGGTCATCGGCGTCTCCTGCGGCGAATACCGACGCGCCGGCGCATTTGCCGAATATGTAACCGTGCCTGAGCGGATTTGCTACGCCCTCCCGGATTCCATGTCCTTTGCCGAAGCCGCCATGCTTGAGCCCGTCTCGGTCGCGCTCCACGCAGCCAAGGTCAGCGATCTCCGTGGTGGAGAAACCGCCCTCGTCATCGGCGCAGGCATGATCGGTCTCCTCACTTTGCAGGCCGCGCGTGCCGCCGGTTGCAGCCGTGTCCTCATCGCAGACATCGACGCGACCCGCCTCCGCCTCGCCGAATCTCTTGGCGCAACCGAAACTCTGCTGCTCTCCGGCGACGAGCTCGCCCGCGAGGTCGTCCGCCCCACCGGTTCCGGCGTCGACGTCGCTCTGGAAGCCGTCGGCCGCAGCCAAACCATCCAGGCCGCGATCCATTCTGTGCGCAAGGGCGGAACCGTCACCCTCATCGGCAACATCGAGCCGCAGATCACCATTCCTCTGCAGGTTGTCGTCAGCCGCCAGCTACGCCTGCAGGGCACCGCCGCTTCTTGTGGCGAATATCCCCAGGCCATCGAGCTCATTCGCAGCGGCAAAATCCAGGTCAAGCCGCTTATCACCGCCGTCGCAGCGCTTGAAGAAGGCGCGCGCTGGTTCGAGCGCCTCTACGCCCACGAGCCCAATCTGATGAAGATCCTCCTCGCTCCCGAGCCGGAGCTCGTTCGATGAGCGGCGCGACCTCAGTGAACGACGCCCTCTTCAACCTCACCGGCCAGGTTGCTCTCGTCACCGGAACCAGCCGCGGCCTCGGCCAGCATTTCGCGCGCGCCCTCGCCAAAGCCGGCGCCGACCTGATCCTTACCAGCCGTCATCGCGAATCCCTTGCCGAATTCGAATCCGAGATCCGCGCCCTCGGCCGTCGCACCCTCGCCCTCGAACTCGACGTGCGCGATCACTCCAGCATCGAGCGCATGGCCGCCCAGGCCGCCGAAGCGTTCCCGCAGATTCACATCCTCGTCAACAACGCCGGCTGCAATGTCCGCAAGCCTGCCCTCGACGTCACCTGGGACGACTGGAATCTCGTCCTCGACACCAACCTCCGCGGCAGCTTCTTCGTCGCCCAGGCCATCGCGCGCGGCATGATCGCCCACCGCTACGGCCGCATCATCAATATAGGTTCGGTCACCAGTGTCTTCGGCTACGCCGGCCTCGCGCCCTACGGCGCCAGCCGCGGCGGCATCCGCCAGCTCACCATGAGCCTCGCCGACGACTGGGGCCGCCACGGCATCACCGTCAACTGCCTCGCCCCCGGCTGGTTCAAAACCCGCCAAAACCAGGTCCTCTACGAAGACCAGCACTGGGTCGACTACCTCGTCGAGCGCATTCCCGTAAAGCGCCCCGGCGAGCCGCATGACCTCGAGGGCGCCGTGGTCTTTCTCGCTTCAGAAGCCAGCCGCTACGTCACAGGACAAACCCTGCTCGTCGACGGGGGCATCTCCGTCGGGGCCATGCGGGCCACGCCCTCCGCGAGACCTCCGGGATAATCAGGGGCCCCGCTGACCGCAGGTCCTCTGCCGACCGCAGGTCCTCACTCCGGCATCGGCACCGGCCCAATCTCCCCGAGCAAAAAGATGTAGCTCGCCACGCCCGCCACCAGATACGCAGCGGCCACCAGGAACGCCATCGAATAAGAATGTCGAATCCCCACGAAATATCCCGTCAATGCCGGCGCAGCGATCCCCGAAATCTGGTTCGAGAGATTCATGATTCCGCCCACCGACCCCGCGCTGTCTCCCGGCGCAATCAGAGCTGGCACCGACCAACCAACGGGCGCCGCAGCCGAGAGTCCGCCGATCGAAACGCTGATCCAGACAACCGCCTGCGTTACCGTGTGCGCTTCCGCTGCGCCGATGATCCCCAGTCCCAGCGTTGTGCCCGCAATCAGCACCGTGCGCCGCACCCCACTCGCGTTCCATCCCCGCCGAATCAGCGCATCCACCATCCAGCCACCGATTAAAAGATCAGTCACGGTTGCAAATAGCCATGGAATGCCCGTGTACAGAAACGAGTGCGCCAGACTAATGTGCAGCGCCCGCGACAAATACGACGGCAGCCACGTGAGCAGCAGATAGAAAACATAGTTGTACGACCCAAATCCGATCGAGAGTCCGATCACCTTGCGCCGCTTCAGTAGGTAGCCGAGCGAAACCCGCCGCCGCGAAGTGCCCGCGTCCATCGGCGCCTCGCCAATCGCCAGATGCCTGCGCGGCGGATCGTGATAGATCCACCAAAACAGCACGAAATAGAGGAGGCTGATGAGTCCCGTTGCCGCAAAGCTCAGCCGCCACCCAATACGCAGCAGCAGCAGGCCGATCAGCGGGATGCCAATCGCCGGCGAGAATTTCGCCGCTCCGTCGAAGAAGCTGGTGGCGAAGCTCCGTTCCTGGGGCGGAAACCAATAACCCACGGCTTTGGCGCTGGCCGGAAAAGACGGCGCTTCGCCGACCCCCAGCAGAAACCGCGCCGCGAAAAATCCACCAATCCCTGGCGTGATCGCCGCGCCGAACGACGCCACGCTCCACAGAAACGTGCTCACGCATCCCACGCGCCGCACGCCGAATCGGTCCAGCAGCACGCCCGATGGCAGCTGGCACAGCGCGTAGGTCCAGTTGTATGCACCCAGCAGCAAGCCGAATGCGACATCTGATATGCCAAACGCCACGAACAGCGCATCGTGCGAAACCGAGAGGTTCACCCGGTCGAAATAATTGACCAGCACTCCCAGGCCCAGCAGCGCGGCAATCATCCACCGCCGCGGATCAGCGGCCTGCCCGCGTTCCCCGAAGTCATTCGTTGCGATATGCGCGGGCATCGTTGCTCAGACGATCACTTCTTCGGCGGCGCTGCTGGTGCGGGAGCCGGTGGAGCAATCGTCTTCCCCAGCACCCACTTGTCGTACCAGTCAAACCAGCGCACATACCGGTCGCGGATGAAACTCGGCCGCGTGAAGCCGTGGAACTGCCCCGGGTACACGATCAGTTCCGCCGGCACATTCAGGCTCTTCAGTGCCTGGTACATCTGCTCCCCGCCATTCAGCGGAACGTTGAAGTCCTTGTCTCCGCCCATGAACAGTGTCGGCGTTTTGATCCGCTCCGCATGGAAGAATGGATAGCCAAGCTGGATGTACTTCTGCGGATCTTTCCAGGGCGGCCCGAGCTCATAGTCGTATTGCAGGATGTACTCATCCACGCCGTAGAACGCCACCGGATTCCCTGTGCCCGCGCCGCTGCTCGCAGCCTTGAACCGCGTCGTGCTGGCAATGGTGTAGTCCGTCAGGATGCCGCCGTAGCTCCAGCCGCCTACTCCCATCTTGTCCGGATCCACCAACCCCTCCTTCACCACTTCATCCACGGTGGCGAGCAAATCCTGAACCTCATGGTCTCCCCAGTCCGCGGCAATGATCTTCTGATAAGCGTTCCCGCGCCCGGAGCTTCCGCGATAATTCACATTCAGCTCTGCGTATCCATGTGCGGCGTAAAGCTGCCGATGGATGTTGAAGTCGTGGCCGTCCTGCCCGTTCGGACCGCCGTGGATAAACAGCAGCATCGGGACCTTCATTCCCGCTTGCGTTCCCGGCGGCAAAGTCAGCAGGCCGTGCACCTCGGTTCCGTCCTTCGTTACCGCTTTCACATCCTGCGTCTGCGCCAGCTTCAGGCTCGCGATTTCATCGTCATTATGGTGCGTCAGCCGGCGCAGCGTTCCATCCTCGAGCGCATAAATCTCGCCCGGCTGCGAATCCGTCGTCCAAACCACAGCCGTGTGGCCGGCAAAAGAGTTCATTCCCGTCGTCGTTCCCGCATCGGCGACGTCGCGGTGCACTTTGCCGGTCGCCAGCTCCACGCTTGCCGGATACTCGCTGCGATCGTCCTCGACGATCACTTCAATCGACTTGCCGTCAGGCGAAAACTGCGGCGTGGTCACTGATCGGTCCAGCGCTGTTGTCAGAATTCTCGGAGCCGAGCTGCCGTCCGCCGCCACAATCCCCAGCTTCTCTTCGCTGTATTGCCACAACTTCAGCTCGTCGCCTTCGGTGAAGGCAATCCACTTGTTGTCCGGGCTCCACGCGATCCGCCCGCCGTCGGGCCCGTCGAACGTCGTCAGCCGCTTCGGCGTCGAGTTGGGTTTCGCATCTACCACCCACACATCGGTGTTGATCGATCGGTCCGGGTCCTGATCGTGATTACTCACGTATGCAATGCGCGTCCCATCTGGCGACCACACCGCATTGCTCTCGTCATAGTTTTTGTCCGTCGTCAGCTTGTCCAGCTTGTGCGTCGTCACGTCCCACAGGTAGAGCTGCGTGTGCTCGTCGCTCTTCAGGTAGCCCTCGACGTCTTCCTTGAAGTGATAACGGTCCAGGACAATGGGCTTCGGCTTCTCCTTTTCCCCGCCGCCCTTCGCCTTCTCGGCAGCTGCCTCCTCCTCGGTTTCAGGCGTAATCGCCAGCAACAACTTCTTCGCATCGGGAGCCCACACATAGGCCGAGAGGTGTCCCTTCACATCGGTTAGCTGATGCGCTTCCCCTCCACGCCGGTCCAGCACCCACACCTGGCTTCCCTTTGCCTTCCCCGTTCGCCCCGCCGTGAACGACAAATAGTTCCCGTCCGGACTCCACCTGGGCGCGCCCGACGAAGTCAGATCGTCGGAATCCTCATCCACATCGCCAGCCCACGTCAGCCGCAGATCTTCTTTGCCATCCCATGAGACCATCCACAGGTCCGTGATCCGCTTGTCGGCCGTTGGCTCGATGGTCGAAACGGTGTAGGCCACCCATTGGCCATCCGGCGAAATTACCGGTCCCCCGACATCGTGGAAGCGAGTGAGATCATCGAGCGTGATCAGGTGCGGGCCGGCCGGTGCTGCGGGAGTCGATGAAGCCGCAGCTGCTGTCGCCGGGGCTGGTTGCGCCTGCGCCGGAGCGCTGGAGCCCTGGGCGTTCGAGGTTTGTGCGCTGGCGAGAAAACCGGCAAGGAGCAATGCGAGCACACTGCTGCTGGATCGTGCGAGTGGGAAGCGTCCTGAGAGCATGCGCAAGTATATAGAACCCGCATCCCATTTCCCGAGCCCCGCCGGCTCGCTCGCGGCCCGCCACCCTTAGGGCAAGGAAGTTCCTCCTTTGCGGTAAATATTTCCCAATCCCGGAAACTGCCCTCCGGAATGCGCCCATTTACTCATAAGTTACGACTGGCTATCAAATTGCAACGTTTTTTCATAGGAAGAAAAAAGCCACGGCTTTAAGACAAAGAACGCGACCGGTGGCGGAAAACGTCAGGTCACGAAAATGGACAGGGCAGAGAAGCCGATTGTTCGCATCGAAAACTGGGCGGTCGTAGGCAGCGTGATCTTCCGGGGCTATCGGGATCTGGAGCCAGGACAGCGCCTCACCGGCGACGTGATGGGGCACAGCAACCTGCGCAATGGCTCCATCTACACTTCCGCTATTCTCAACATCGACCTCAGGACCAGACTGGTCGAAACTCACAACAGCCTCTACCAGCTTGGCGCCATCAGCGAAGACTACGCGCGCTGGATGTGGGAACAGGAAAAAGGCCGCGCCGCCTGAACCGCGCTGCGGCACTCCTTCGTTGGGTGCCCACATCTGCTCGGTGTTAAGCAGATGTGGGAGAGTCTGACCCTGTGTCCTTCGCCCTTCGTTCTGCACCCTGAACGCTGTCCCTTGCACCCTTCTCTACGCCGTCTTCGCGTGTTGCTCCTTCAGGTCCTGCAGTAACGCGTCGATCTGCTCGTCGCGTTCCAGCTTCGCGAACCGGTCGTCAATCGAATCGCCATCCATCAGCTCACGCGAAGCCACATTCCGCGCCTCCGCACCCGCGATCTTCGACTTCATCCGCTGAATGCTGGAGTCGCCCTCTTTCCGTGCGATCGTCTCCCGCGCCTGCTGTGCCCGCCCCACCACGCGTGCCCGCCGGCTCTCGGCGATCATCAGCTCGCAACGGCTTCGTGTCTCCGCGAGCTTCTGTTCCAGATTCCGCAAGGCGTTCTTCAGAGTCTCCACTTCCGTTTTCTGATCCTCCATCTGTTGCGCAAATCCCCCCGTCATACTTTTAGCGCTAAGCGACCGCTCCAGCGCCGCCCTCGCCAGCCCATCGTCTCCCTTGCGCACGGCCAGCTCCGCCTTGCGCTTCCACTCTGCCTCTGCGTCCTCATGCTCTTTGCGTTTCTTCTCCAGCAGGTGCTCGTCCGCAATCGCGATCGCCACCTGCGTCTTTACCTGCATCAGCTGGTTCTCCATATCCAGCACCAGCTGCTTCAGCAGCTTCTCCGGGTCCTCAGCCTTCTCGATCAGATCGTTGAGGTTGGCCCGCAGCAATGTACTTACTCTCTCCAGCAGTGACATAACCTTTTCCTCCGCTCTCAAAATCCGTTCCGAAATCTGTTGCCGGGCGGACCAATTGCTCGCCCGCCCCGCAAACGCCTCAAGCCAGCTCCAGCTACAGGCCACCGGCGGTTTTACTTGCCGTCAACCACAGGACCGACCACCCCAGTCCCGTTGCCATTGCCATCGCCGCGATGCTTGATACCCGCGATGTTCGACATCAGCTCGCGAATATCCATGCCCGAAAGCGCTTCGAACAAAGCCGGGATTTGCGCCGCCATCTTCGCCATGTCTCCGGTAATCTTGTTCGCGCCCGCCGCATCGCCGCCGGTCGAGACGATCGTGATCCGGTCCACCTTGGACAACGGCTCCGACATCGCCCGCACCACTTCCGGCATGTTCGAAATCAGCCGATCCACTACCGCGGCCTGGTTCCAGTCCTGATAAGCCTCGGCCTTCACGTTCATCGCCCTGGCTTCGGCATCGCCTTTCTGGAAGATGATGGCCGCCTCGGCTTCGCCCTGCGTCTTGATGGCCGACGCGCGGCCCTCGGCTTCCATCGTGAGGCGTGCCTTCTCCGCAGCCGCCAGAGTCTCGATCCGCTGGCGGTTCACCTCGGCCTCTTTCAGAATCGTCGCGATCAGCTCCTTCTCGTGCCGCACAATCTCGGCCTCCTGCACCTTGATCTGCTGCTCTTTTTCAATCTGCTGCACCTTCACCTGCTCGGCGATCACCTGCTGCTGCGTGATGTTGGTCTGCAGCTCGTAGGCCTTATCCGCCGAAGCCTGCTGCTTCCGGCTCTGCTCGGAGAACTGCGCCTTCGAGATGTCCAGGTCCCTCTGCGCCGCCGCCTGTTTCGCCAGCGACTGCGTCTCCGCCAGCACCCGTTCCTGATCGGCAGCGGCCTTGGCCACCGCAGCTTCCCGCGTTGCGTTCGCCCGCCGAATCGCGGTGTCCCGCTCCGCTTCCGCAGTCGCAATCTCCGCGTCCCGCTTGATCCGAACAATGTCCGGCCGCCCCATGTTCGTGATGTACTCGTTCTTGTCGCGCACCTCCTTGATCGTGAACGACACCACCTCGAGCCCCATCTTGCTCATGTCATCCGCGCACGTTCCCCGCATCCGATCGGCGACCATCTCCGGTTCTTTCACAATCTGCTCCACCGTCAGTTGCCCGATGATCCCGCGCAGATGCCCCTCCATCACCAGCCGGATCAACCCCTCCCGCTGTGGCGGCGTCTTCGTCAGAAACTGCTCCGCGGCGGTCAGGATCGACTCCTGATCGCTGCGCACCTTGATCTGCGCCACAGCCTCTACCGTTACCGCCACGCCCTGCTTCGTGTAGAGATCCTGCTGCGGCGCCACATCGAACGACATCAGCTCCAGCGACAGCTCCCTGCAGTTTTCGACCATCGGAAAAATGATCGTCCCGTGCCCCTTGATCACCCTGGGCCCGCGGAACCCATATACGATCAGCGCCTCGTTCGGCCCTGCCTTGCGAAACATCCTGGCCAGCATGCCGGTCAGAATGATCAGCGCCAGCAGGCTCAATCCAACAATCACAATCACTGTGTTCGTCATAACGCCCGATCCTTTCCAACGGGTGCGTTACCGGGTTGAGGTTGCGGCCGGCGCATTGCCCGTTCCGGTTTCTCCGGAAGAAGCAGCGCCGCCCGAGGCCTCCGTCAGCTCGCCCGACAACTCGTCCCACGGGCGCACGTACGCGATGCCCTGTTCGTAGCGCATGACCACCACTTCGGTTCCACGCGCAAGCGCTACGCCTGCTTCACTGCGCGCATGTGCAAAACAACGGCTGCCGTTTTGCGAAAACTGAATCTCTCCCGTGCCCTGCTCGCGAATCGCCGCCGTCACCAGCCCAAGGATGCCGACAACATCGGTATCGGCAGCGGTCAATTCGTGCTCGTGCGGCAGCAGCACCTTCACCAGGAACCAGAACAGAATCGCGCCGCCGGCGACTCCCGTAATCGTGGCCAGCGCCAGCACCACCCACATGCCAAAATCGCCGGCCCGCACCAACAGATACCCGCACCCGCCGAACCAGCACAAAAACGCCGCCAGCGTGAATCCGTTCACCGGGCTCACACTCGATTTCGTAACCGCCCCGCGCACATTCGGCATGTGTACATGTCCATGCCCGCCGTGGCCGCCCAGGTGCAAATGCACATGTCCGAAATGAATGTGCGTGAACGCCCCCAGCGCCGACAGCACCGTGAGCGAAAGTCCGAGCGTGAAACAAATCAGATAAAACGTCGTCATACCCTGGCCTTCCTTCCTGGCCCCTTCTGTCTGGGTGCCCCATTCAAGCCCGCCTTTGGCTTGAGTGGGTTCGTGAATGCACCACCGTTGTCCACAGTTCCACCGTGGACAGGGTGGGCGTGGAGCACCTCAAACAACCGCTCCACCAGCCCCGGCGTCTCCATCACCGCATTCAGCAGCAACAAACACCGCCGCGAATCCCCATGCCGCGCCACCGCCAGCAGCGCCTGCATCAGTTCCGGATCCTTTCGAAACCGCTCCGCCCCGCTAATCAACCACAAATCCAGCTTGTCTTCGATCGTCCTCGCATCGCTCATCAGCTCCGCGTGGTATCCCTCCGGATCATCCACCAGATACCCCGGATGCACCTTGAAGAACTTCGCCAGCACCTGGCGCGTCGTGTTCGTCAGGTGCGGCCGCGCCCCGCTCTCGATCTGCGACAGGTAGCTCTGGCTGAGCGCCGCGCCCGTTTCGGCGCTTAGCGCCCGCACCATCTCCTGCTGTGAGATCGCGCGCCCCAGCCCGCGCAGCTCCCCTTCGGTCTCCCGCAGGTATTTCAGTTTTTCTCCGAGCTTCATAAGGGCCTATTGCAGATCGCAATTACTCTATCGCAATCCGCAATAGAGTCAAGCAGATTCGAAAACAGGCCTTTTCATGACCTCAAAACCCCCAGAAGCGATTGGATTTACGGGCCCAAACCGCCGCCGGTAAGGCGATTAAGTGGCAACACTTTCACGGTGTCGAACCCGAACGAACCCTCAACCCACCAAGCTGTCATCCTGAAGTCGCGCATCGCGCGGCGGAAGGATCTGCGGTTGCTTTGTGTCCAGGCGACTCCAAGCCCAGTTTGCAACGGGTACGCTTCTAGAATGGTCGGCAGTAGTCGTGAAGCGCGTTCGAGTATCTCCGAGTTTCGAAGTCCTGTTGCCCCAAGACATCGTGCAGCAGGCAGACCGGCGCGTTTCCAGCTTCTGGCTGGACGGCGAGCGGATCCTTCTTCAGCTTTCGAGCTACCTGAAATCTGATGAAAGTCCCATCCCCGTAAGCCAGCGGCTGCGCGAGCGGATCGCTAAATCTTCAGGTCAGTGGAAGGTTTGGGAGCATAGCCCGTTTGCTATTGACGGCACAGACCAGGCAATTGCCGAGACCGTGGATTCGGAAGGTGTGCTTTGGATTCATGCATACATCGCGTGGCCGCACCTCACTGTGTATGCAACAGTTTCCGGTCCAGTAGATCAGCTTCGCAACCGCCGCAATTGGGCAATCACCGCCCTGGGAACGATGAAGCTGAATGTCCAATAGCTGCTGGTTCAGTCTGGCAGCCCAGATGATGCGCCGAACCCGCCGCTTTTGTATCAGGGCACGACCTTGGTCGTGCCGTACTGCCGCAGTATGAAGCCGGCTTTAGCCGCTGAGGGAGGATTTCTCTTCGCCAATTGACCTTTTCCGCAATCGGTTCAATTCGTGCCGCACTCCACCTGCCTGGCCCCACCCACCCCCCGCATCGTAATAAGCTGGCCCTGCGCCCGCATGAACGCCTCTGACACCAAACTCATCCGCCTCATCGCGGTCTTCAAGCTGCTCAAAGCCTCGCTCCTCATCCTGGTCGGTGCCGGAGTCCTCAGGCTCGTGCACGCCAACATCGGCGGTGTCCTCGAGCATTGGGTCCTCAGGCTCGGTCTCGATCCCGGCAACCATTACATCGAGCACGCCCTCGCGAAGGCTGCGAACCTCTCGCCGCATCGCATCCGGGAACTCGGATTGGTCAGCTTCGCCTACGCTGCCCTGTTCATGACCGAGGGCATCGGGCTCTGGCTCCTCAAGCGCTGGGCCGAGTGGTTCACGGTCATCCTCACCGCTTCCCTCCTCCCGCTCGAGGTGTACGAGCTGCACCACCATCCGACCATCGCCAAAGTCGTCGTGCTGATCCTCAACCTCGCCATCGTCGTCTATCTCGCCTGGCGCATCCACACCGACCGCTCCGGTACCAGACACTAGCGAAAGCCTGCCGGTTAGCAGCTAGAAGCTAACAGCTAACAGCTGATCCCAGCTTCTTCGGCGCAACCTGCAAATAACTCGCCGTCACCAGATCCCGCACCTCATCCCAGTCGACTTTGGGTGCCCCATGCAAGCCTGCCTTTGGTTTGAGTGGGCCCAGCCGCAGCCCGACCCATCCGCGCGGCCCAATGTACGCTGGCAAGTAAAACTTCCTGGGATGGGCCTCAACCAGCTTCCTGTTCTCGCCTGGAAACGCCCGGGTGCAAAC
This sequence comes from uncultured Acidobacteriaceae bacterium, assembly GCA_963788905.1. Lineage (GTDB taxonomy): Bacteria > Acidobacteriota > Terriglobia > Terriglobales > Acidobacteriaceae > Palsa-343. Next base: position 346,857 of record CAWBIO010000002.1, on the reverse strand, counting down.
CGAAACGATCCCATCCCCGTGATGATCGTTTAGAAAATACGCAAACACCTTCTTCCGCACCGTGAACGTCGCATGCGAATCATGATCCTCACGCACCGTCTCCGGCAGCGCCAGGCAAATCCCCGCTACGCGCGTGAGCCGCGGCTCCTCACCGCTGTTCTCCTTGGCATCCGACCGTGAACCTGCCTCATGATCCGCTAACCGGCTCATCGCTAACCGCCTTTTGGCTGACCGCTTCGTAGCCAACCGCTTTCTAGCTGAGCGTCACCTTCAGACTTGCCGCAAAATCCACCGCCGGCTTGTAAGTGGTCGGCAGCGTTACCCGCAAACCCTCCGGCGCCTGCCGCCACCGAACCTTCTCGCCGGTCCCGAGCAACTCCACCCGCGCGATCTTTCCCGGTTGCTGCGCGCTCGCCGTCCCCAGCGACGCGACAACAAACTCCGCAGCCGGCCAGCCTAGCGCAATCGCGTAAATCGTCTTTCCATCCTTGCTGCGCGTGAAGCGAATATCCTTCTCGCCCAGCTGCGCAATGCTGTTGCCCTGGAACGATCCGCTCTTGATCGTGTCCGGTCCTTCGCCGAACACTTTCCAGGGCCGCGTCTCGTAGATCGCCTCGCCGTTCACCGTCATCCAGTCGGTGATGCGATCGACCACCGCGATCTCCTTCGCATCAATTGTTCCGTCGGGCTTTCCCGGCACGTTCAGGATGAACGTCCCGTTCTTGCTGACGGTATCGATCATCCAGTGGATCACGTCCCGCGGATGCATGTATCCGCCGTATTCGCCCGTCTTTGTCGTAAAGCCGGCGATCGTAATGCCAGTCGCCCAGGCAGGTCTCCGACTGCCACGCGTACTCCATAATCTTGTTCGTCAGCCCGCGCTCCCAGTCCACTACGGTCGCCTTCACCCATTGCTCCGGCACATCCTTAATCGTGATCACGCCCTCCACCTTGCCGCCATGCGCGCGCACGCTGCGGTTGTAGTAGTAGGCGCCGATATTCATCCCCGCCCATCCCAGCGGAAATCGCGAATTGTCGAAATACAACAGGTCCGGATCATGCTGATCGATCAGGTCCTTCGTCCGGTCATAAAAGTTCTTCGCGTACGACGCATCCGGCAGCGCATTGAAAGGGTGCTTCGCGCCGTACAACTCCTGCGGATCGAGGCCTTCCCACCACTGGTTCTTCCCGTCCGCCATTGTCATCCGGCCGTCGTACGGAACCCCGCTCAGCCGGTCCCTTGCTGTCGGCGCCGTGCGATGGCTGAAACCACCACCAGTTACGAGCCTGATGCACCGTCACTCCCAGCCGCAGCCCCGCATCGCGCGCCGCCTTCGCCCATGTTCCCACCACGTCGCGATGCGGTCCCACATTCACAGCGTTCCACGGATGGTGCTTCGAATTCCACGTATCCAGCCCATCATGATGGTTCGCCAGCGTGATAAAAATCCGCGCGCCCGCCTTCTTATAACGCGCGATCAGTTCCTCTGGCTGCCAGTTCAGCAGTGTCCACTGCGCGCACAGATCTTTGTACCCGAACCGCGACTGCGGACCATAGTGATCCAGCTGATACCTGTACTGCCGCTGGTCGTCGATGTACATGTTCCGCGCATACCAGTCGCCCGCTTCCGGCACACATTGCGGACTCCAGTGCGCCCAGATTCCGAACTTCGCGTCCCGATACCACTCCGGCGCCTCGTAGTTCAGCAGCGATTCCCACGTCGGCCGGAACGGGCCCTCGCCGGACAGATTGGGCAGCGGCGATTCCATCGGCACCCCATCCCACGACCCGCCCGGAACCGGCAACTCCGGCGGTTCGCCCCACCCCGTCGGCTTCCATTCCTTCTCATCAAGCTTCATCTGCACGATCCTGGCGCCATCGAGCGCATAGAAGACACGCTCAGCCGCCGGCGTCGCACAGAACTCGGCATAAGTCTGCGTCACTTGCCCAAACCCCGCAGGAGCATCGCCGCTCACTGCCTGCGCCGCAGCATTAACTCCCGATACGCCTCTCAGCTTGTCATCCTGAGACAAGGCCGCCGTGGCGGCCGAAGGCGAAGGATCTGCGGTTGCTTTTTCAGCGCTAGCACCCACCGCCGTTCCCGCTGCCGCCGCAACCGCCAGTTTGCAGAATTCTCTACGTCGCATGCGCGCTCCTCCTCGAAAAGCAAACCGCAGTATAAGCGCAATACGGCCGACAAGGCGTTGCTCTCGGCGGGCGCCCGCTGCTTTTTAATGGATGAAGATTGGGTCGACTTCAGGGAGCCAACACCGCGCCGCAGCGATCCATTCGCCGAAAGCCGGACTGTAACCTGCAACCTGCTCCCTGTACCCTGCAGTTCAGATTCCCGCGTACCACGCGTATCCGTACTCCGGCGAAACCGATCCCAGTCCCTTCCCGAACTTCTTCATCGAATCGGTTGCCGTCAGCCGCATGACGTACTTCACGCTCTTGTAGCCCAGTTGCCGCGGCACACGCATCCGCAGCGGCCCGCCAAAGCCCACCGGCAGATCGCCGTCATTCATGCCCCAGGTCAGCAGCGTCTGCGGATGCAGCGCGTCCGACATGTCGAGGCTGTCCCAGCCGTCCTTCTCCATCGCGGTGTAAACGATATATCGCACCTGCGGCAGTGTCCCCGCTTCCTGCAGAACCGTAGCGAGCGGCGTCCCAATCCATTCCGCGATGTACGACCAGCCTTCCTCGCACACCACCTCGGTAATCTGGCTCCGCATACCCATGGCGCGCAGCTCCGGCACCGACAGGGACAACGGATGCTCCACCATCCCATCCACCACCAGCCGCCAGTCTTTGAATCCCGCTGCCTGGTGCCGCTTGAACTCATCGTTGCGGGGGGAGACTTCATTCATGAACGGCGTCTTCGAGATCATGCCGCGCGGAAACTCCCGCGCCAGCGCATGCTTCGTCATCAGCCGCTGCGCCGCATAGGTCAGCGTCTCGCCTGGCCCATAAATCCCTCCGCCATCCGGAGGAATCAGCCCATACCGCCGCGCAATCCGGTCCGCTGCCGCCAGTCCAGCCACGCCGGCCACCGTTACCGCACCACCTGTCAGCAGCTTCCGCCGCGAAATCGGACTCATACTCGTTCCTCCGCCGTTACCTTCCGGGCCGTGACCTCTTCACCAACCGCCGGCCGCTTCGTCTTCCCTACGCGTCCTGTGATCATCTCCAGCGTCCGGCTCCAGAATCCAGCCAGCGCGATCATCACGATGTGCACCACCAGAAACACCACCAGCAAATCCGAAATAAAGAAATGCAGCGTCCGCGCCGATTGCCTTCCGCCCAGCACATCCACGAAAAACGGAAACACCGCGTTGAATCCCGGCGACAGCGCCAGCCCCGTCCAGATCACCGCCGGAAACAGCACGAAGATCACGCCCAGATACACTGTCCGCTGCACCACGTTATAACGTCCGCGCGCCGTCCGTCATCCTTCACGCCGCGAAACGCCCGCCAGTAGTCGCCCCAGCTCCGCTGGCCGCGCTCCGGCAGCAGATCCCGGCGGAAATGCCCCGACCAGAACCCGGCAATCCCATAAACAATGCCAGTCAGCACCAGCAGCCACGCTGCCTCAAAATGCAGATACCGGCTCCAGCCGTTTTCATCCGGCAGCACATAGCCGTAGCCCGTCGGCACCGTGTCGCGCGACGCCGGCAGATGCAGCGAGAACAGCGGCTTCATGTTCACATTGCCGGTTTCGCCCCAGTAGAAGCGCGGATGCGACAGCACGATCAGGTAGCCAGTGATGGCCAGCGCGAAAAAGCACACAACCGTAATCCAGTGCGTCAGCCGCACCAGCCCGCTGTGCCGTGGAGTCGTTGAGTTTTCCATCTTCCGGGGATGCGGGGAGCATAGCACGACCAAGGGGCGATTCGACACCTGGCGACGTCGAGGGATACCCCCCTCCCCCCTACCCAGGTGTGTGGCAAGCTGCAGATTCAAAACGATTTGCGGAAGACCTGTTTAGGGGTGTGGCAAGCCCATCAAAACAATGAGCTTATCTTCGCAGTAGGGGGCCTCTTCGGCTGGGGGACGGCAGCCATTTTCGGCGGTTTATTCGTCGTAATGCAGCAGGCTGAAGACGTCGTAGTCCTTGAAGCGGTCGCGGCCTTTCAGAAAGTCCAGCTCAATCGCAAATCCCAGCCCGGCAATCTCGCCGCCCAGTTGCTGCACCAGCTTGATCGTCGCCTCCATCGTCCCGCCCGTCGCCAGCAGATCGTCCACCAGAACGACGCGCTGCCCCGGCTCAATCGCGTCCACGTGGATCTCGAGCGTGTCCGAGCCATACTCAAGGTCGTAGGTCACGCGCGCTGTCGGCCCAGGCAGTTTCTTCGGTTTACGCACCGGCACGAATCCCGCGTTCAGGCGGTAAGCCAGCGCCGGCCCAAAAATAAATCCGCGCGCCTCGATGCCGAGAACGAGGTCGATGCTCTTGTCGATGTAGTACTGCGCCAGAGCGTCAATGAGCGTGGCAAACCCCTTCGGGTCCTTCAGCAGAGTCGTGATGTCGTAAAACAGAATGCCCGGCTTGGGGAAATCCGGGACGGTGCGAACGAGCGCCTTCAGCGGTTCACAGTCAGTGGCACAAGGGGTCATCATTCTTTACCAGGCTCCGTCAATACGAAACGAGCCCAGTTCCTCGCTTTCCTTTTCATCCAGTTCGTTCTCGATCACCGCGTCGACGCGACTGCCGCGCGAGCCTCTGCGCAGAGCTTTACCCAGCTCGGCCAGCAACTCCGGCTCTCCCGTAGCCAATACTTCCACGTGGCCGTCCTCGGTATTGCGCACCCACCCCTTTAGTTCCAGAGCAGCCGCCTCGCGATGGACGAACCAGCGAAACCCCACGCCCTGCACGCGCCCTTTGACCAGGTAGTGGCGAACCATAGGAAAGCAGGCCCAGTGTTTCAGATGTGACCCCAGCGGCGCAAGATAACGGCTAGCCAACTTGATATCAGGGCACACTCAAAGGGTGCCCCATAACCTGGCCTGAGCAAGCTACTGAGCTAGACGAGGGGCGCGTCGAATCGCTCTGCCCATCTTTGGCGGATGTGACGGAATTACCAGAATGTCTCAACCAGCGGCACTCCGCCTATCGCGGGCATAGCTCAAAGGGTGCCCCATATCAGCCCGGGGTTGCCAGATCTGGCCATGAAGAAACCGCAATCAGCCGCCTCCTATGGGCACAACGCAAAGGCTGCCCGCACCGCAAGCGCAATCCCTCGCAACCCCGCGTACCGATCCGGGTTCGCCTGACTGTCGGCACAGCGTGCGGCGCGTCGTTGCGGGCACCTATAATCGAGAGTGTCTTGGGCGGAACAGCCAATAAAACGCTCCCAGGCGTTGGAATGCACGCCGCTGGAACTCGGCCGACCCGGCCGTCTATGCAGCGCGCTGTCCGATCCCCGATGCTTTCCCCCCGGGCCAGCCTTTCACGCGCGGCCCTTTGCACTGCGCTGCTTCTGCTTGCTTCTTCTCCGGTTCTCGCGATTTCCGCCGGCCAAAACCCTGCCGCGCGAACCTCCGCCTTTGCCCATGCCGAGCGCCTGCGGGAGGCGCTCGAGGGCCGGCCTGAGCAGCAGCGCACACGCCTGCAATACGAGCGTGTGCTCGACGCTTACCGCGCCATTTACCACAGCGACCCCAACTCGCCGAAGGCTGACGCCTCTGTCGCTGCCGTCGCCGATTTGCTCGCCGAGGAAGGCCGCATCTTTGAGGACGACAAGGCCCTACGCGACGCCATCGGCCAATACGAATTTCTGCGCCACCAGTATCCCGCCAGCCGCTACCGCTTCAGCGCGCTGCTCACCGAAGCCGAGATTTACCAGCGCGACCTGGGCGACCTGCGGCAGTCGGAGGAGCTTTACCAGAATTTCCTTCGCCTTTATCCGCAGCATCCGCTCGATGTAGAAGCCCGCGCCGAGCTGCGTAACATTCAGCGAGCGAAACTCGTTTCGTCGCGCAGCCAGCCTCCGCGCACCGGTACACGGTCTCAACTTCCTGCGGGCACAAACCCGCGGCCTACTCCGCCTTCAACGACCCCGTCTCAAAGCCATGCATCGGCGCGCACTGACGACGATGGCGGCGGCATCGTGGGTGACAGCGTTCCCTCGCCAGATCCCAGCGTATCCGCTCCGGGGCTTGAATCCAGCCCCACCTCCATTTCCGCCGAAGACGCGCGTATCCTCAATGCTCCGCCTCCGCCGCGCCGCGGAATGCTGCCGTTCGTCACCGGCATCCGCCACTGGTCGACGCCCGGCTACACCCGTGTCGCCATCGATATGCAGCAGGTCGTGCGCTATCAGGCTGCGCGCGTCTCCAGCCCCGACCGCATCTTCTTCGACCTTTACGGCACGCGGCTTTCGCCGGAGCTCTTCGGGCCGCGCCCTCGAAGTGACCGACGACGTTTTTCTCACCCGCATCCGCGCCGCCCAAACCTCCACCAACAGCACCCGCATCGTGCTCGACGTGAGCAGCCTCAGCGACTACTCCGCATTCTTCCTGCAAAACCCGCCGCGCCTCATCATCGACGTTCACGGCAACAGGAATGCGATCGCGCAGCAGCAAATCGCGAGGGCCACTCCGCCGGCGGCCGGCACACAACCGCCTCGCGCAACTTCCAGCGCCGGCAGCCCGCGGCCATCGCAGTCCATCAGCGAAACCGAAATTGAGTCCGGTTCCGCTCTTACCGATGTGCCCGGGCTCAGCTCGCAGCCGAACCAGGTTCGCGCGACGCGGCGCCCAACGACGGCTCCCGTTGTCGCTTCCGTACCCGGCACAACGCCTGCGCACCACCGCGCCGCGAACGATCGACGCGGAGCTACCAGCCGAACCCCGCCCACGCCTCTGACGACATCCCGCCCGCCGAAGCTGGGTCGCCTGGCATTCGAGCGCCCGAAACCGCGCCCGCGGGCCAGCACGCTCCCAACTCCATGGTTCGCGCGCTCGGTCTCAAGATCAACCGCATCGTCATCGATGCCGGCCATGGCGGACACGACTCCGGCACGCTCTCTGCCGGCGGGCTGAGGAAAAGGACGTCGTGCTCGATGTCGCTCTCCGCCTCGGCGCCCTGCTCCGCCAGCGGCTTGGCGCTGACGTCATCTACACGCGCAGCGACGACACCTTCATTCCGCTCGAAACCCGCACCGCCATCGCCAACCAGGCGCAGGCCGATCTGTTCATCTCCATCCATGCCAATTCGAGCCCCGACACCGGAGCGCGCGGCGTCGAAGTGTATTACCTCAACTTCACCTCCTCGGCTGACGCGCTGGAAGTGGCGGCGCGCGAAAACGCATCTTCCGACGAATCCATCCACCAGCTTTCGGATCTGGTGAAGAAGATTGCGCTCCAGGACAAGATCAATGAGTCACGTGAATTCGCCGCCGACGTCGACGAGAGTCTTTATGCCGGCCTCAGCTCCGGCAATCCAGGCCTCAGGGATCGCGGCGTCAAGAAAGCCCCGTTTGTGGTGCTCATTGGCGCGAACATGCCGTCGATCCTCGCCGAGATTTCTTTCCTCACGAATTCCGACGATGCCCATGAGCTGCGCGAGCCGCAATATCGTCAGCGCATTGCCGAGTCGCTCTACCGTGGCGTCTCCCGCTACGTTTCCAGCCTGAACGGCGTGCGCGTCGCCCAGGCCGGGTCGCATCCGCAAAGCACGGAATGATCTTTTTGCCTCGCTTATGGCAAGAGCGACTGATCCCTGGGTAGGTACGGTGAATGCAATGGGGCGCTACCGGCTACCGGGTTCTTCAGAAACCTTCCTTCCCAACGCGGTGTCAGTCTAACTATCATTGATGTAGCGTGCCCCTCCGGATTCCACTCATGCGTTTCCCCAGAATCGTTCCAATTCCGGCTTTTCTATTCGCCGCGCTGAGCGTTGCCGCGCTGGAGCCGCCGCCGCAGTCTGCCCCTGTTATGATTTCGGTGCCCCCGGTTCTGCTGCCGCAATCGTTCGCGGAGTGGAATGTTGTGCTCGCAAAAGACGCGCCTCGCGCTCCCGCAGAACAATCCGCCATCCTGCAGGAATACGGCGTGGCTCAGCATGGATCGGCGATCTACAGAAAAGGTGGCAGCGATCTGTTCGTGAGCGCCTGGCGTTTCAACGACGCCACTGGCGCTTACGGAGCTTTCACTTTCTTCCGGCAGCCAACGATGCATGCGGAGAAGATCGGCCGCGATGCTGCCGTCGCAGGCACACACTATCTATTCTGGAACGGCACGACCGTCGTCGATGCCACCTTCACGCAGCCGGTGCCCGACGAGAAGTCCGTGATCACCGCGCTCGCCGCGCAGGTTCCGCAGGCTGCCGGTGCTTCCAGCATTCCGCCCAGCCTGCCGCATTATCTGCCCGCCGCGCAGCTCGATCCTGCGACGGTGAAATACGCGATCGGACCGTTAGCCTACGCGGCCATGGGCGGAAATCTTCCCGCGTCGGTCATCGACTTCGGTCCGGACACCGAGGTAGTGACCGCGCGATATGGACCACCGAACGCTCAGGCCCTGCTCACGCTGCTGCTTTATCCCACACCGCAAATCGCGGGCGCTCATCTCAAGGCCATCGACGCTCTTCCCAGGCCGACAGGCTTCACGGCCGGGCGATCGGGGCCGCTGGTTGCCATCGTGAGCGGCACTACACAGAGCGCGCAGCAATTGCTCAGTGCGGTGAAGTTCAACGACTACGTCACCATCAACCATCCTGAGGGCTACGTCCCGGAGACCGTGAAGCTGTATCGGCTGCTGATGGGCATCACGATGCTCGTGGTGATTCTTTTTTGTGCGGCGCTGATTCTCGGGTTGTTTTTCGGCGGTGGGCGCGCAGTCATTCGAGTGCTGCGCGGCAAACCGGTCTCCACTGTTTCCGAGGAGGAATTTATCTCGCTGCACCTCGGCGGCTGAGGGTCGGCCTGTCTCAAATCGGGACATTTGAGCGGCTGCCGGAGGAGTACTCCGCAGAAATCAAAAGGGTTATCTTGAAATAAAGCCGCTTTTGGCGAAAATCGAGCGAAGCGGTGAATTTAACAGGAGGCAAAGAAGGGATTTTCGTAAATTATTGATGGGCAAGTGGATTGCGGGACGCCTGGATTTGGCCTTGACACCCCCTTGAGCCGACCATAGTATTGCGCCAGGAAAGTTCTGATGGCTTGCCTCCGTTGGAACTATTCTCCCTGAAGAGAAGGCTGCCCAGTTGCCGGGCGGCCTTTTCTCGTTATGGTCCATTTTCAAGTCCGCTTGCGCATTCTCTGTTCGGCCGCAGTCCCGCAGCGCCGGACGCTGGCAGGCCGGCAGGCTGTTCACTGCTTATGTTTCCGGTTGGCGCGCCAAAAAGAACTGACTGCGAACCATCGCGAAAAGCGCTGCGAATGCCACATAGATCGGGAGATGGCGATCGTGCCAGCCGGCAGCTTTGTAGAGCTGCCATGAATGAAACGCGAAAACGAAAGTGAAAAGCGCGAAGAAAACGCCGGTGATCTGCAAGCGTGAGGATACCGGTGGCATGAGCGAACGGCTTCCACAACGCCGCGCTGAAACGCCCTGCCCCGCGCGCGAAGCGGCGGCCGCCCTCGGCGATGGCGGCGGAAGAAGGAGCTTTGGGCAGCGCCGCGGCATTTGGTTTTGGAGGGGCAGCGGTTGGGTTCGGAGCAGGAGCTGTGCCGGCCTTCTGCTGAGAAGCTTGCCGTGGAGCCGGTGAAGTTGCCTGAGCGGTCCGCTCCTGCAGAGTTTTCGCGGCTACACGCGCGCCGATTCCCAGAATCCGGCCGACCCGATTCGGCTCCATGCCGAAAGTCTAGCAGCGGACGTAAAGCGGATGCCGGATTCGCATTGATCCCCAGGAACATCAGAAGATAAGGTAAGGGAATCGGCAAATGGACAGGTTGGAAACTGCCTGGCCGGGAAATCGAGGTTCTGACTTGAATCAAAAACTCCGCAAACTGGTTCAGCAACTGGGCGAGGCTATTCACGAGAGCGTCTCCGAGTCGTCGCAGATTGCCGGTGTAGTGGCCGACATCCGCCGCCAGGGCTTTGAGGTGATGCTGATGCTGGAAGCGACCATCGGACTGAACGAGGTGGAGGAGCAGCCCGAAGGCGCGCTGGAAATGCCAGGCATGCACGAGCCTGGGGGCGCGGAGGAACGGGGCACATTCACAGCCCAGGATCTGCATTTTCTGAAATCGCTCAGAATCTCCATCGCGGGTGAAGCGGGGGAAGAACCAGAGGACGCATAAGTCAGCCGACAGGCGCGCAATTTCGCGCTGTTGTGGTATACCTGACCTTCGGCGCGCTCCAGAGAAACGTAGATCGCAGGCCGAAATCGCCGGAGCCGGCGCAAGTTTTTCAAGGCAAGAGCCGTGTGAGGCGATCATGGCGATGAAAGACACATCTGGGTGTGCTGTCTGGCTGGCGGGGCCGGCGAGCGGCTGTTCCCGCTTACCCGCGATCGCGCCAAGCCGGCGGTTCCTTTTGGCGGTCAATACCGCATCATCGACATCACGCTTTCCAACTGCATTAATTCCGATCTTCGCCGGGTTTACATCCTCACCCAGTACAAGGCGCTTTCGCTCAACCGGCACATCCGCGAAGGCTGGACCAGCGTCGTAGCCCAGGAGCTGGGCGAGTTTATTGAGATCCTGCCGCCCATGCAGCGAGTGAGCGCCAACTGGTATATGGGAACCGCCGATGCCGTCTACCAGAACATCTACTCCATCGGCTCCGAGCAGCCGAAACACGTGCTCATCCTCTCCGGCGACCAAATCTACAAGATGAATTACGGCAAGATGCTCCGGCAGCATCTGGATTCCGGCGCCGACGTCACCATTGCCACGCTGGCCATCGAGCCGCAGGATGTTGCCCGCTTCGGCATCGTGGAGGTGGCGCGAACGGGCGAGGTGACGGGCTTCCTCGAAAAGCCGAAGAAGACCGACTTCGTTCGCCCGTTCGATCCCACCAAGGTGGACGCGTCCATGGGCGATCTACCTCTTCAACACCGACGTGCTGCTGCCGGCACTCATCAAGGATGCGGAGGAGCCGGAGTCGCAGCACGACTTCGGGCACAACATCCTTCCCGCGATTCTCGGGAAGTACAAGATGTATCGCCTACAACTTTGTGGATGAGAACCGCAAAGAAGCGCTCTACTGGCGCGACGTGGGAACCCTCGAGGCGTATTACGACGCCAATATGGATGTGGCGTCGGTTTCGCCAATCTTCAATCTGTATGACAACAGCTGGCCCATCCGCACACGGGTGCGGCAGTATCCGCCGGCCAAATTCGTCTTTGGCGAGCCGGGCCGCACCGGCATGTCCATCAACTCCCTCGTTTCCGGCGGTTGCATTGTTTCCGGCGCTGAGGTACGCAACAGCGTGCTTTCGCAGGATGTGCGCGTGAACTCGTACTCCGAGGTGGATTCGAGCATCGTCTTCACCCACGTCAATATTGGGCGGCACTGCCGCATCAAGCGGGCCATCATCGACCGCGACGTGCATCTGCCGGAAGGCACGGTCATCGGGTACGACGAAAACGAGGACCGCAAGAACTACTTTGTGACGCCCAGCGGCCTGACCGTGGTCACCCGCGATTACTCCCTCTACGAGAATCCGGTTTCGGCGGACTTTCTTGCAGGAGCGGCGCGAGTAGGGAAGCGACGGCCAGCAGCCGGCGGCCCGGCCACGACCCGTGTCTGATATAACGATTGCGCGAAAATCTCACAGGTTCGCGGAGGCAGGATGCGTGTGTGCAGAGGTGTCGGGGCGGCGTTAATGATGAGTGTGGCGCTGGCAGCGGTTGCGAGTGCGCAGACGGCGGCGATGAGCCGAGTCAACGCCGCGAAGAAAGCTGCGGCGAAAGCGGCCGCGCCGGGAGAGATGGCGGTGGTGAGTCCGGAGAGCGAGGGGTATTCGACGGAGCGACTCGAGAATCTGCACCGGCTGATTCAGGACCAGATCGACCAGAAGCAACTCGCCGGAGCTATCACGATTTTGGCGCGGCATGGGCACGTCGTGGACTACAGGACGTACGGCTACAAAGACCTTGCCACGCAGACGCCGATGACGAAGGACACAATCTTCCGCGACTACTCGATGACGAAGCCGGTGACGGGCGTGGCCATGATGATCCTGTACGAGCAGGGCAAGTGGCTGCCTTCGGATCCAGTATCGAAATATATTCCGGAGTTCAAAGACCTGAAGGTGTTCAACGGGTTTGGCGCTGACGGCAAGATGGTGCTCATCGATCCGCAGCACGCGCCGCTGATGCGCGAGCTGATGTCGCACTCGGCCGGTTTCTCCTACGGCAACGGCCATGGCCCGGTGGATGCCCTCTATCAGGAGCAGAAGCCGATGGCCTCGCCGAACCTGCAGGAGTTCGTCGACAGAATGGCGCGGCTCCCGCTGAATTATCAACCGGGGAAGGCGTGGATGTACTCGGCGTCGATGGACATCGAGGGATACATTGTCGAGAAGCTGAGCGGCGAGACGCTCCCGCAGTTTATGCGCGAGCACATCTTCGAGCCGCTGGGGATGAAGGATGCCGGGTTCTTTGTTCCTGAAGACAAGCGCGCGCGGTTTGCCACCGGTTACACCGATGACGGGACGGGCCACCTGACGGCGACCGGAACCGATGATTACAAGCAGGAGCCCGGAATGCCTTCCGGTGGCGGCGGCCTGGTGTCGACGGCCGAGGACTACTACCGCTTCGCGCAGATGCTGGCCAATGGCGGTGAGCTTGACGGTAAGCGCGTGCTTTCCCCGGCGACGGTGAAGCTGATGAGCTCGAATCATCTGGCGGATGGACTGCTCACCGGCGAGTGGGGGATCGGGCAGCACGTGATGCGGCCGGGATTCGGTTACGGATTCAACTGCGCGGTCGTCTTTGATCCTGGCGCGGCCGCGTTGCCGGTTGGCAAGGGGACGTTCTTCTGGGACGGCGCGGCGGGGACGTGGTTCTGGGTCGATCCGACGAACGACGTGGTTTTCGTGGGGATGATCCAGCGGCGCGGGGGCAATCTGAACCACACATTGCTGTACAAGAGCCAGGCTGCTGTGTACAGCGCTTTGGTGCAGTGAAGGACAGCGTTCAGCGCTCAGCGCACGGCGTTAGGAACAGCCGCTGGCTGGCTGAGCCTTGACAACTAGGACCAAAGTTGTCGTATATTGCGAGTGCGGCGATGAATCGCTGCGGGTCCCGAAGGTTTTCCGATTGAATCCTTAGGATTTCAGGACTTGTGACGTGGGTCACAGGAGAAAGTCCCTCGTCCGTACTTAAATCGGACCAACTGAGTCGCATATCAAGTTCTGATTTGGAGAGGGTGCGGTGGCTGGAGTCTGGAAGAAGATGCGATGCGCGTTTTGGACGGTGGGAATCTCCCTGGCCGTGGCCCTGCTGCCCTGCATGAGAACTGCAGCGCAGCTGACGACCGCGCTTTCAGGAACGATAACGGACATCTCTGGCGCAGTGATTCCAGGCGCGCATGTGACGGCAAGCCGGGCCGGCGGCGGACAGAAGACCGAGGCGGTAGCCGACGGACAGGGCATCTTCCGATTTGCTGGGCTCACGCCGGGCGAGTACGTGGTGAAGGCGTGCGCGCCAGGATTCGCGCCGGCCGAACAGGCGGTGACCGTGGGGACGCAGGCCGTCTCGATCACGCTCGCGCTGGGACTGGGCAAAGCGAGCGAGACGGTAGCAGTGAATGCGAGCGCGGCCGTGGTAGCCACGTCGTCGACAGCAACCGGAGGGTTGCTGGACGCGAAACAGATGCAGGCCGTGCCGCTGAACGGGCGGAGCTTTACCGATGCGATTGCTGTCGAACCGGGCGTCGCGCCGGCGAGCTCGGCACAACCCAATGCCATCGTGATGAGCGGTGTGGCAAGCACGCCGCCGTCGGGACAGCTGGATTCGGGCTCGCTTTCGATCGGCGGCCAGCGCGAGACAGCAAACAGCTTCCGCGTGAACGGCGCCGATGCCCAGGAAGACGTGAACATGGGCGTGGCGATTGTGCCGGTGCTGGACTCGATTGCCGAGCTGAATGTGGTGACGGGCAACGATGCCCCGGAATACGGCACGGCGAGCGGCGGGCAGATCGCGGTAGTGACGAAGAGCGGGACGAACGGATGGCACGGCTCGACGTTTGAGTTTCTGCGCAACACGAACCTCGATGCGCGCAACTACTTTTCGCTGGATCGGGCGGTGTTCCACCAGAACCAGTTTGGAGCGACGCTGGGCGGTCCTGTCCATAAAGACAAGCTGTTCTTCTTTGCGGATTACCAGGGGACGCGGGTTGCGGAGGGAATCGATACAGGATTGATCTCGGTGCCCACGGCGGCGGAGCGCGGCGGAGATTTTTCCGCGAGCACCAGTATGCTGACGGGCACGGTGAGCGGCCCGTACTTTGCGAATCTGCTTTCGCAGAAGCTGGGCTATGAGGTGGCACAGGGTGAGCCGTATTACACCGCGGGCTGCACCAATTCGTCACAGTGCGTGCTACCCAATGCGAAGATTCCGGCGGGCGCGTTGTCGACGGCGGCGCAGCATCTGCTCTCATACATTCCGCAGGCCAACGCGGGAGCGGGGACGTTTGCGACGTCGGCGCCGGAGCAGTCGATCCGCGACGATAAAGGCGCGCTGCGGATGGACTGGAACACACGGGCTGGTTCCATTGCGGGCTACTACTTTTTCGATGATTACCGCGTAAATGATCCGTATCCGACAGGCGAGGGTGGCGCGAATGTGCCGGGATTCAATGCGCTGAATTTTGGACGCGCGCAGCTGCTGGCGCTGAGCGACACGAAGACGCTGGGCGCGAACACCGTGAATCTGGCGCGAGTGAGCTATATGCGCAACGCGGCGAACGTGGGTGTTCCGCAGGGTGGCGTGGGACCGACGGTGGCGTCGCAGGGCTTTCAGGGCATCGTGGCGCTCGACCCGAAGATCGAGGGCGTCGAGAACACGATCTTCAATGACTTTACGATGGGCGTGGATACGACGGCGCTGTTCCAGGCGGAAAACATCCTCGAAGCCAGCGACGATTTTTCGCACATCGTTGCCGGGCACAATCTCAAGTTCGGCGCCGACGTACACGGCGACCAGATCAACAATCACCCGGACGTCTATTTCAACGGAAGCTTCGCCTTCACTGGCAGCGAAACGGGCCTGGACTTCGCGGATTTCCTGCTGGGTGTGGATTCGAACTACACGCAGGGCGATGCGCAGCACTTCTACAACCGCAATCTGCTGGCCGGCGCGTACGCGCAGGATTCGTGGCAGGCGCGGCGGGGGTTGACGCTGAATTACGGGCTGCGCTGGGATCTGCTGCCGCCGTGGTATGAAAAATACAACCAGCTGCAGACGCTGGTGCCCGGCGAGCAGAGCGTGGTATTTCCGAATGCGCCGGAGGGAATCGTGTTCCCTGGCGATCCGGGCGTGCCGCGGACGCTCGCGCCGGCGCAGTATGGGGATTTTGGTCCGCGGGTGGGCGTAGTGTGGAGTCCGAAGTTTTTAGGAGCGGGCAAAACCAGCCTGCGCGCGAGCTGGGGCCAGTTCTACACGCCGATCGAAGGACTGTCGCCGGCGATCATGAGCGCGAATCCGCCGTATGGATACACCTACACGAGCGCGGTGCCGACGCTGTTTGACACGCCCTGGACGGCAGCCGCGGACGGATCGAGTTTGGAGCCCAACGGGCCGCGGTTCCCACTGGCGAAGGTTCCGTATGGAGCGTCGCGGACGCATCCGGTGGGCAGCGTCGACTGGGCCGAGTTCGAGCCGTTCACGGGGATTCCGGCAGTCGCGCCCAGCAACGTGACGCCGTACGCCGAAGATTACCTGGTTTCGGTGGAGCGAGAGGTGGGAGGCGGCACACTGCTGGATGTGAGCTACGCGGGAACGCAGGCGCATCATCTGCTGACGCTGCACGAGGCGAATCCGGGCGATCCGGCTTTGTGTTTGGGGCTGAGCCAGGTGAGCGAGGTTGCGGCGGGATCTGCGACGTGTGGGCCGTTTGGCGAGAGCGGCGTGTACACGCGCGCCGATGGCACGGTGGTGAACGGGACGCGGACCCGGTTTTCTCCGGCGTTCGGAAGCGTGAGCTGGCAGAAGACGATTGGCAACTCGCACGACAACGCGCTCGAGGTGAGCCTGAAGCGCGATGCGGGGCCGCTGGGGTTCAACGTGGCCTATACATGGAGCCAGAGTATCGACCAGTCGTCGAGTTTGGCTGATCCGGTCGATCCGGTGAATCCGGGTATGAGCCGTGGGCTTTCGGCCTTCGATCTGACGCAGAATTTTGTGGCGAATTATCACTACAAGCTGCCGGTGGCGTGGATGCTGCATGGTTCTGGACCGAAGGCCCTGACCGAGGGCTGGGAACTATTCGGGCTCACGCGTCTGACGACGGGCTTTCCGGTGACGTTGATCAACAACAACGACACATCGCTGCTGGGCACACAGCCCAACGGGGTGAACAACGAGGGCGCGGATCAGCTGAACTTCACGCCAGGGCCGCTGAATCTGAAGGGAAGCCCGACGGCGGGCGCGGGGTTCAACGCATCGCTTTTCAGCCTGCCGGCGCTGGGGGAATTCGGGAACGCGCGGCGGCGGTTCTTCCACGGTCCGGGATCGGATAACACGGACTTCGCGCTGGCCAAGTCGACGACGGTGCTGGATGGCAAAGAATTACAGGTGCGGGCGGAGGCGTTCAACGTCTTCAATCATGCGCAGTTCTTCGGGCCGGCGTCGGTGGAAGGCAATGTGGGCAGCGCGACCTTTGGGCAGATTGTGTCGGCGGCGGCGCCGAGGCTGATGCAGGTAAGCGCACGGCTGAGATGGTGAGACGAGGTTGCAGGTGACAGGTTACAGGTGACGGGCGAGCCATTAGCTGGTAGCTCGCTGCCGGTTATAATCGCCGCGACTTCCATGGAGACATTCGGCCTCTCGCCGCAACACCTGCGCATCCTGCGCGGGCTGAAGACGCCGATGCGCATCCAGCAGTTCGTCGATGCGATCCCGTATCAATACGCAAACACGGCATGGTCTCCAGCGCGGGTGCTTCGGGAGCGGAAGGGACATTGCCTCGAGGGCGCGATGCTGGCCGCCGCGGCGCTGCGGGTCAATGGGCATCCGCCGCTGCTGATGGATCTGGAAGCGGTGCAGGATGACGACCACGTGGTGGCGCTTTATAGGGAGCGCGGCTTGTGGGGCGGGATTGCCAAGTCGAATTTCGCCGGGCTTCGCTTTCGCGCGCCTGTCTACCGCACGCTGCGCGAGCTGGCTCTGAGCTACTTCGACCACTACTACAATCTGCGCGGGGAGCGGACGCTGCGTTCCTTTGCGGGGCCAGTGAATCTGGCACGCCTGGATGATCAGCACTGGATGACTTCCGAGAAAAATGTTTGGTGCGTCCCGGAATTGCTGATCGAGTCAAAACACTATCCGCTGATTCCCGCGAGAATTGCGCGCAAGCTGCCACGGCTCGACCGCCGCAGCTTCGAGGCAGGGATGCATGGGTGGGTGAAGCACTGACGAGCTAAGAAACGGTCAGCTAAAAAGAGGTCGGCGATGAAGCGGTCAGCGTCAGCCGCGTTCCTTAGCGTTCTCTTTCGCTGATTCCTGGCGGAGGGCGTGGACTACGACACGGAGCATTTCTTCTTCGGGCGCCGGCTTGCCGGTCCAGATTTCGAACTGGCGCGCGCCCTGGTGCACGAACATCTCGACGCCAGTGACCACGGGCAAACCCTTTTCGCGAGCCATGCGGATCAGCGGCGTATCGATGGGGTTGTAGACCAGGTCGAAGACCAGCCGCGTGTTGAGCTCCTTCGGCTCCAGCAGCGACGCGGGCTTGACGCCGCGCATGCCCACCGGCGTGGTGTTCACAATGACGTCGAAATTCGATTTGGCGATCTGCTCGCGGCGGATGGTCTTCGCTTTCGCCTGGCGGGCGAGTTTCTTCGCGGTTTCCGCGGTACGGTTCCAGATGAAGACTTCCGCGCCTCGCTCCACGAGCCCGAAGACCGCTGCGCGTCCTGCGCCGCCTGCGCCGAGGATGAGAATCTTTGCGCCGCGCAGCGGCAGACGCCGCTCCAGCGGCCGAACCACCGCGGCGACGTCGGTATTGAAGCCGTAGAGATTGCCATCCTGCGCGCGGACGACCGTGTTGCAGGCGCCGATCTTCTGCGAAAGCACGTCGGTCTTCGCCAGGTGCTTCAGGATCTCCGTCTTGAACGGCATGGTCACGGCCAGGCCCTGCAGCGGAACTTCGCGCGTGAGGGTGAGCAGATCGTTGAGGCGGCTGGTTTGCAGCGGCAGAAAGACGGCGTTCACGGTCTCGCGGCGGAAGGCCATGTTGTGCATGAGCGGCGAGAGCGAATGGCGCACGGGATTGCCGGCGACGCCGTAGACCTTGGTGGAAGCGTCAATCTGATCGATGCGCCAGGTTTCGCGCAGCGTGCGCGCTTCGATCTGTCCGGGACCGGTTTCCTCGCCCTGTTGCGCCGAGGCAAACGTGAATACCGATCCGGCGCGCAGGCCGAGCACGCGGCTGATGGTTCCCTGCTCACCCATGGAGATGCCGATGATGTTGGCATCGTCGCGGCGGCGATCGAGGAAGCGCATCATGGCGACGTTGTCAGAGAGGCTCTTTGCCGTGGAGACGATCTTGACGAACTCCGGCTGGAAGGGCTGGATGCGATCGAAGATGGCGTCGAGGTTCTTCGTGCTCTCGAAGTCGTGATAGCTGATGATCAGAGCCGCGCCGAAGGAGCGCAGCTTTTTCATCTGCGCGGGCTTGGTGTGCTCGGCGGTTTGCAGTTCGATGTCGATGAGGTGACAGCCGGCCTGCGCGGCTTTCTCGAGCACATCGAGCTCGGCATTGATGGTGCCCTTGAATTTTCCTCCGGTGGCAACGCGGCGGCAGGTAGCGATGGCCGTGACTTCGCCGCGCTCGTAGAGAAACTGCTTGAGCTTCGGGATGATGGCGAGGGGATTGGGCAGATAGTCGAGGCGAAATTCGACGAAGTGGTTCTCGCGGACGATCACCTCGGCGTTGTGCATCATGTCGGCCGGATTGGAGCCGGTGATGGCAACACAGATTTTGCCGATGCGGGAGCGGATGAAGTGGGTGGATAGGATCGCAGGACCTTCGCGCACGGGGGCAGGAGCTGGCGTGCCGTTGGCGGGCGCAGAATTGACCCGCGGCAGGGCCGTTGGGCCCTTGGCCGGCTCCGATTTGGACGCGCTCCTGCGTGGGGGTGCGGCGCGTGCGACCGCCGAAGATTTCATACCCGCAATTGACGCATCTTAAAGGGGTTTGACCCCTGATGCAACAAAGAATGTGCTTTTGGGACGGGTTTGGCCTGTGGACGGGAGAATAACGCGTTTTGGGTGGGGGTTTGCCGCATGAAAATGCCTGTTCTCGCAGAATCTGTGCGGCCTGATATTACAGGATGGGCCGATTATCTTATTCAAACTAATCGGCTTAATCTGAAAGTGAGTTGGCTCGTTCAGGGCTCAGGTACCGGAAAAGCCCTACTGGCCCGCTTTCAGGCCCCTGGAGGGTGGGCCGGAGACGGAATGCACCCTTTAGAATGACCACGGCACAATGAAAAAAATCAAGGTCGGCATTCTCTTTGGCGGGCGCAGTGGCGAGCACGAGGTGTCGCTGCTTTCGGCGGCATCGGTGCTGGGGGCGATTGATCGCAGCAAGTATGACGTGGTGCCCATCGGCATCACCAAAGAAGGCCGATGGGTAACGGCAGGGCACGCGGAGCGGCTGCTGGGCCAGGGCGGATCGGGCAAGCATCTGCGTGCGGGGGATCCGGAGACGACCGCGCCGGCGGCCGTGCTGCGGAAGGGCGAGTCGGTGCTGGTGCCTCCGGTGCCGAGCGAAGCGATGGTGCCGTTTGAACGCGAAGCGGGCGAAGTCGGGATTGCGGCCACGCCTGGCCCCGAGCATGTGCTCAGCGTCGACGTGATCTTCCCTGTGCTGCATGGGACCTTCGGCGAAGACGGGACGATTCAAGGTCTGTTTGAACTGGCCGGGATCGCCTACGTCGGGTCAGGCGTTCTCGGCTCCGCAGCAGGTATGGACAAGGACGCGATGAAGCGGCTCTTCCAGTCCGCGAAGCTGCCCATGGTCAGGTGGGTTACGTTTCTGCGCGGCGAGTGGGAGAAGTCGCCGAAAAAAGTGCGGGCGCGCATCGAGAAGGAAATGAAGTATCCGGTTTTTGTGAAGCCTGCGAACTTGGGATCGTCGGTGGGAATCACAAAGGCGCATAGTGCGAAGGAGCTTGGGCCGGCCATTGAGGAGGCCGCGCAGTTCGATCGCAAGATTGTGGTGGAACAGGGCGTGGGCGGCAAGGGGAAGGCCCGGGAGCTCGAAGTCGCCGTGCTGGGCAACGATGAGCCGGAGGCTTCTGTCGTCGGCGAGGTGGTGCCCATCAGGGAGTTTTACGACTACGAGGCGAAGTATTTGAGCGAAGGCTCCGATCTGATCGTCCCGGCGAAGCTGACCAAAGCTCAGACAAAGCAAGTCCGCGAGATGGCCATCGCTGCGTTTCGCGCCTGCGACTGCGCGGGTCTGGCGCGAGTAGATTTTCTGATGGAGCCGGGAAAACGGGGGCGAGTTTTTGTCAACGAGATCAACACCCTGCCCGGATTCACGTCCATCAGCATGTATCCTCGGCTGTGGGCAGCGAGTGGCGTGCCTTATCCGAAGCTGATCGACCGGCTCATTGAGCTGGCCATGGAACGGCGAGAAGATAAGGACCGGAACCAATACAGCCTGTGAGAAGCAGTCAGCGGCCAGCAGTCGGGCAATGGAACAGCGACGGTATGGCGCGAGCGGTAGCATTGGGCTGGAAGCTGGCGGCTGCACGGGGAACCGTCGCCGCGATGCGGGTGTCAGAATAAAGAGGAAGCGAACGGTTCGGACTTTTCTGTTTCCTGTACGCCGGAAGAATGAAAGGACTCGCACTCGATGACCCTGATGGATGCTCCGAAGTACGATGAGCGGCGAGCGAAGCGCACGCGGACGCTGGCGATCACTGGCGGCGTCGTCTTCGTGATTCTCTTCTTTGGGACGATTTTCTGGGCGCTGGATATTCCGTGGAGTCTGTGGCACTGGCCGTCGGATCACCGTGTGAACCAGTTCATGGCTGCCGTCGAGGGCAACGACCTGAACAAGGCGTATGCGTTGTGGAACCACGACCCCGACTGGCAGCAGCACCCACAGCAGTTTCAGCCGTACGACTTCACCGCCTTCCAGAAGGACTGGGGTCCGCAGAACGAGGACTACGGCCAGATCAAAAGCCACCAGTTGTTCATCGCGCACCGCGTCGGCAATGGCGTGGTGATCGGGGTCTATATCAACGGCGTGAAGAAGCCGCTGTTTCTGCGCGTGGACAACAAGGCGAAGACGATTGGCTTTTCGCCAGTGGAGCTGAGCAGAGAGCCGTGAACGGCAGGGATTAGAGTTTAGGGATTAGAGTTTATAAAACCGGCGCCCTATCTTCTCGGCTCTTACGGAGTCGCCACCACCCGAGCTAAAGGTTCTGGACAGCGTGACGATTCAACTCTTCATCCGCGGATGCTTCGCGCAACACCCGTCCACCGCGACGTTGATCGAATACCGAAGGGTCGCATTGCGTCAGCTTAGTTGATCTGACCCCTGTGTTCTGGTTTTGGTTCCTAATCCCTGAACTCTAACCCTGATCCTGTACCATATGACCATGGTCCGTGACCATGGGAGGAATTGCCATGAAACCCGCCACCGTCCCGGCCGGCGAATTCAAGTCCAAGTGCCTGAAGCTTCTCGACGAAGTCGCCGAAAAACGCCACACCCTCGTCGTTACCAAGCGCGGCCGCCCGGTGGCCCATGTGTCTCCCGTTCCACAGACGGGCGATTTCGAAGGTTCGATGCAGGGAACGGGCGAAATACTCGGAGACGTAATCTCCCCGGTTGATGCGGAGTGGGAGGCCCTGAAGTGAGCGCGCGAGCGCAAGCTGTACCGCGAACTCTGCTCCTTCTCGACACTCATGTTTTGCTTTGGGCCACACTGAACGAACCCCGTCTTGGACGGCAGGCAGCCAAAACCATCAATCTTGCCTCGCGCCAGAACAGGCTGGCGGTGTCAGCGATTACTCCCTGGGAGATCGGACTGCTCGAAAATAGGGGGCGGATCACTTTGCAAAAGGATGTGCTGGATTGGATTCGCGCTGCGTTGGCAAAACCAGGAGTGAGTCTCGTTCCACTCGAGCCGGAAATCGCCGTCGCCAGCACACGCCTGCCATTCGATATGCACCCCGATCCTGCCGACCGCATCCTCGCGGCCACTGCGCGTCACCTTGGCGCAACCCTCGTCACTGCGGACAAAGATCTGCTCAACGTCGCAAAAAAAGGCTATTTTCTCGCCATGGATGCGGCACGGTGAGCTCTCGAGCGAATGGAATCAAGGCATCAGGCAGATGGTCCTGAGCTCTGTGTACTGCGTTCCGTGCTCTGTAACGCCTTCTCCAGACTCGCCTCATCCTCCACATTCACGCAGCTTTGGCTGCGATCGATCTGCCGCATCAGCCCGCTCAGAACTTTCCCCGGTCCAACCTCAACAAAATGCGTCGGGCCCTGCGCGATGAGCAATCGCATCGAGTCCACCCAGCGCACCGCTCCGGTGACCTGGCGAACCAGGGCCTCGCGCAACAGCTCCGGATCACTCATGAATGCCGCATCGACATTGACCGCGACCGGAACCTTAGCCGCGGAAAACTCCACCGACCGCAGCAACTCCGCCAGGTGATCCTGGGCCGGCTGCATGAGCACGCAATGGAAGGGCGCGCTCACCTGCAGCATGACCACGCGTTTCGCGCCTCGCTCTTTGCACAGAGCGGCGGCGCGCTCGACGGCCGGCGCCGCGCCCGAGATGACCGTCTGCTCGGGCGAGTTGAAATTGGCGGCAGAGACGATGTTTTGCGATTCGGCGGCTGCGTCGGCGCACGCGCGCTCGGTTTCCTCTGCGCTGAGTCCGAGAACAGCGGCCATTGCGCCCTGGCCCGGCGGCACGGCTTCCTGCATAAAGCGCCCGCGTTGCCGCACGGTGCGCACGGCGTCAGCAAAATTCAGGGAACCTGCAGCGACATTCGCGGCGTATTCCCCGAGCGAGTGCCCGGCGACCCAGTTGGGTCGAAGTCCTTTTTCAGCAAGCACGCGTAGCGCGGCAACGGAGACGGTGCAGATGGCTGGTTGTTGAAATTCCGTCAGCTTGAGCTGATCGTCGGGGCCTTCGAAGCAAAGTTTCGAGATGGAAAAGCCGAGCGCTTCGTCGGCTTCTTCAAAGGTGCGGCGCGCGACGGGAAATTTCTCCGCCAAATCGCGGCCCATGCCGGTGTATTGAGAGTTCTGTCCTGGAAAGAGGAATGCGAGCCTGGTCATAACTCAAAGAAGATTAGCAGGCGCAATGCGGCGGGAATACGCATATGCCATGCCACGGCGGCACGGCTGGAGGCTCGGCAACCTTGTGACAAATCCTATTAACTTTCCGGGGGGCTCGCTCGTCTATTAGCCAGAGGCGCGCGGGGCGCTGCACTCAATGCTCACGCCCCTTGCTGCCCTCCATGAAAGCCCCGGTGGTTCGTGGGTCCGCCGGGGCTTTTCTTTTGCGTCAGAGGCCTGGTTGTCACAGTCCTGCCGTCAGGCGGAGGCGGCAAGGTGCGCCGCGGGCCGCGCTCCATGGCTGGCGACTGCCGGCGAGCTGTGATGCGTGAGCCGATGGACGAAGTGGTACGGCGGCCATGGGCCTGACAGCTGCATCTGGCAATCCTTCATCAGCACGCTGGCGCTGGAGTATTTGTTCTGGTAGCGCTCAATGCCGGTCGAATCGATCAGGTGCGCGATATCCAGCAGCATCTTGCCTGACTCCACGCGCTTGCAGCTCACTTCTTCCGCCAGCGGCAGGAACATGCGATGCATCTGGACGGTGACCGCCCGGGCCTTGGTCTGGCGTTCGCGCTGCAATGCAGCGTTCTCGCGCAGGTTAGAGAGATAAGCCTTGCCGACGTTGGGGATCGGCTCAGCCGAGTAGCGGCGGATCTGCTCGCGGCAGCAGTCGTCCAGCAGGACCTTGAGGTGCATTTCCGCCTTGCCACGCAGGCGTTCGATGTTGGTGATGAACTGCCGCTGGTTCGAGCGGATCGACCGGCGCAGGGCTTCGTCGTCGGCAAAAACGGTTCCAAACCGGAAGGGCAGTACGGTTGAGGTCTTGAAGCAGTCTGAGATGACCCGTGCGTGCTCCACGCCGGCGTGAGAGTTGAGGTTTTGGGAGGGAGAATATTCGCTGACGATAACGGCTAGATCACTGGCTGGGTAAAGGAAGATTTGGTTTCCCTGGATTCCCGTAACTGCTTCCATTGGAATTGGCTTTCGGTGACGAAGCAGTTCGGGAAAGGCCTGTCTTTCGGTTATGCAGTAGGCATACCACGCCATATTAGGTCGCTCCGCATGCTGGATTGGCAAAGGTTTGGGAACTTCAGCGTTGTGGGGATGGACATGGCTCTACTTCTTGTGCGACTTCACTGAACTGCAACGTATGCTAGCCCTCGATGTAAACGACTGGCAACATGTCCCCGGCGCAAGATGACGATGGTTAGCGAAAGAATCGAAAGTCACATTCATATTATGAAATGGTCTTTTATTTTGTGAAATTCGGCGCTTAATTGCTCACTTTAGGCGTCGGATGGACTAAAATTGCGGCTCAATTGTGGCGATGTCCTCCGGGCGGTCCAGATCCAACTCCCCTTCCGGCCAGGGAATTCCCTGCATTTCCGCCGCGTGAGCCGGGATCAGATCGCGCGCGCCCTGGTCGCCGGCCAGGACAGCCAGCTCCGAAAACAAGGCTGATGAAAAGACCGCCGGCACCCCCGCACGCCCCGCATACACCGACGCCGTGATAGCGCCGTTGGCAGTCCCGCGCGCCAACTGATGACGCGCGAGCAGCGCCCGCAGATGATCGGCGGTGAGACGCGGCTGGTCGCAGACGAGGACGAGAACCGCATCGGGGTTCGGATCCAGTTTCCGCACGGCCTCCATGCCGGCACGCAGCGAGGCGCCCATGCCTTCGTGCCAGGCGGGATTCACGACAGGTTCAGCGGAGAGGCCGGCGAGTTCTGGCCGCATTTTCTCCACTTCGTATCCAAGGACAACAAAGACAAGCTCGCAACCGGCTTCAATGGCGAGACGCGCGGTGCGGCGCAAAAGCGATTCCCCGCTGATCTGAAGAAGCTGCTTCGGCTGACCGAGCCGCGTCGACGCGCCCGCGGCAAGGATGACCGCGGCGCACCGAAATTCAGCCATGAAGGATCGTGGAAGACGAGAGCGCCCGCGCCTCGCGCCCCGCGTCACGGCTTTCTGCTCGCCCGGCGAAGACCGCCTGCAGCTCTGCGGCAATCGAAAGGGCGATGGCGGCAGGCGAGTGTCCGCCCAGATCAAGACCGACGGGCGTGTGCAGGCGCGCCATGCATTCGGCTGGCGTGAGGCCGAGCTCGGGAGCGACGTCGCCGATCAGCCGCTCCGTGCGGCGACGCGGGCCGAGGATGCCGGCGTACTTCATGTCCCGGCTCAGTAGCGCGCCCAGCACTTTGCGATCCTGCTCGTAACTGTGGGTCATGATGACCGCAGCCGTCTCCGGCCCAATTCCTGCGAGAGCCGCGTCGAGATCGCAGACACGCGCCGCGTGGGGAAACCTCTCAGAACGCGCAAGATTCGAGCGGCCATCCGCGATGGTGACGTGCCAGCCAAGCGACGCGGCAAATTCCGTGAGGGGCTGCGTGTCGTCGCCGGCGCCAAAGATGACCAGAGCAGGCGGCGGCACCACGAACTCAACGAAAAATCCAGGCAGTTGCCGCGATTCTCCCGCGCGAAGGACTTCATTCGCTGGCGCGGCGATCGGCTCGCTCCCGTCCTCGGTCCGCGCGAAAACAACTTCGCCAGCTTCGTTCAGAATCAGAGCGGTTCCCGGATGCTCTGCATTTGTATCTGTGACGACGACAGATTCGGTCCGTTCTTCCACGCTCCGCCGCAGCGCTTCCAGCACCTGCGTGGCCGGTTCGCCGCGCTCCAGCAAAACGATCACCGTCCCTCCGCACCCCAGCCCGTAGGGCATATCGCCGTCGTCATCGAAAAAACTGGAGTAGCGCTGGATCGACGCTCCGCGTTCGGTGAGCCACCAGGCTTTTCTGGCGACCTCGGCTTCAAGGCAGCCCCCGCTGATGGTTCCGGCCCGCAATCCCGATGCGGTGAGCAACAGGCGTGCCCCCGGGCGCCGATACGCCGAGCCTTCAATGGCCACCACCGAGGCAAGGCACAGATCTTCCCGCGCGGCGCTCGCGCGTTTCCACAGGTCGAGGATTTGCTTCAGTTCAGACATGCAGAACTCAAGCCGTTTCGCGTCCCCCGGCAAGCAGATCCTCAATGCGAACCGGCAGCTTGCGTACCCGGACGCCGGTGGCGTGGTACACCGCCATGGTCACCGCCGATGCGATTCCGGCCAGACCGATTTCGCCGATGCCGCGCGCCCCAAATTCGTTCAGGTGAAGATCAGGATACTCCACGAAAATGCAGTCCAGATCGGGAATATCGGCGTTGGTGGAGACGATGTAGTCCGCGAAGTTGTTGTTCAGCGGCTTGGCGTTGCGCTTGTCGTAAATCGTCTCTTCGAACAGCGCCATGCCGATGCCCATCACCACCGCACCGAGAATCTGATTGCGGCCGGTGCGGTGGTTGATGATTTTGCCCGCGTCGATGACGGTGAGCGCGCGGTTGACCCGCAGCCGCGCGATGCCCGGATCCCACGCCACCTCGATAAACTGCGCGCCGAACGAGTGCGCCGAGTATTGATGCGCCGTAGCCGGATCGGGAGCGGTCCGCGATTCGTTCTCCAGAGCCGCGAGGCGCTTCTGTGCGAGCACCTCCTGGAATGGCAGGCCCGATTCAGGCGGCTCGCCATCGATGTGAATGCGGCCGGCTGTCATCTTCAATGTGGGTGGATCGCCGCCGGCGCTCGCGCGCTTGAATGGTGAAGAGGGCAGCGTTTGGGCGGCCGCAATCACGCGGTCGATGGCGCCCTGGGTGGCGGCGTTCACGGCGGGCAACACCGTCGCCGTCACCGTTGATCCTCCCGACGTCGGCCCGTCCGGCAAAGACGTGTCGCCGAGAATGACTTCAATCTTGTCGATGGGAATGCCGGTCTTTTCCGAGACGACCTGCGCGAAGATGGTGTAGGTTCCGGTGCCGATGTCCTGCGTGGCGCATGTAGCGCGCGCCGTGCCATCGGAGTTCAGGCGCACCCGCACCGTGGCCGATCCACGGCCGGCGTGCCAGGTGGCCGTCGCCATGCCCCAGCCCAGAATCTCGTCGCCTTGTTTCATCGAGCCAACCTGCGGCGTACGCTTCGACCACCCGAATTTCTCAGCGCCAGTCTGATAGCACTCCCGCAGACGTTTGCTCGAAAACGGACGCACGGGGTTGAAGCTCTCGTCCTGCTCGGCATAGTTCTTCAGTCGCAGCTCCAGCGGATCGAGGTTCAGCCGGATCGCCAGCTCGTCCATCGCGGACTCCAGCGGGAAGAGGCCGGGGACGATGCCCGGGCCGCGCATCGGGGTGGGCGTGCCAATGTTCATGGGGACGAGCGTCTGGTTGGCGGTAAGGTTCTCGCAGCTGTAGAGCATCGTCGTCACGCCGGTGCACTGCTCCACGTACGTGTCGACGAGCGAAGTCGGCTGCAAAACGTCGTGCTGGATCGATACCAGCTTCCCGTCCTGTGTGGCGCCGATCCGCATGCGCTGTTGCGTGAGCGGTCGATGCCCGACGGTGGTGAACATGAGGCTGCGCGGCACCACCACCTTGACCGGGCGGTCGACGCGCTTTGCCGCCATTGCCGCCATCAGGGAGTGCGGCCACGGGAACAGCTTGCCGCCGAAGCCGGAGCCGCAGAAGGGCGAGAGCACCTGCACCCGATCGAGGGGGATGCCGAGCATTTCCGAGAGTACGTGCTGGTGGTTCACCACGCCCTGCGATGACTCGTAGAGGATGACCTTATCGCCTTCCCACTTCGCGATGGTGGCGTGCATCTCCATCGGGTTGTGGGTTTCAACGGGCAGAACGTAGGTTTGGTCAATCTTTACTGGCGCGGAGTCGAAAGCGTCGTCGGCCTTACCGCGCGTGTAGTGAATCCGCGGCGGGCCCTCGGGCAGCTTTGCGTCGCCGATTTCGACGACATTGGGTTGGGAATCGTAGTCGACTTTGATCTTCGAGGCGGCATCCTGGGCCTGCTCGAAGGTATTTGCAACAACGAGCGCTACATATTGTCCGTAGTAATAGACCTTATCGTCTTCAAAGGGCGGACGGACCTCGCCGGCGCGGCTGTTTTGCTCCAGCTGCCCCGCCGGGCGGAAGAGCTGGTCGGTATTTTCGTGCGTGATGATGGTCAGCACGCCGGGCATCCTCTTTGCAGCAGACGTATCGATCCGGACGATCCTCGCGTTGCCGACCGTACTGGGGACAGGAACGCCGAAGGCAACGTTGTCGAAGGGATGGTCAACCGCATAGCGAGCCGCGCCGGTGACTTTCCTGGAACCGTCAACGCGCGTGATGGGTGCGCCGATTACAGATGTGCTCATGCCTTCTCCTCTGCTCCCGCGGTCAGGCGGCCTGCGTGGTCTGTTCCAGCGTGCGAATGAGTGCGCGCTTCGCCAGCTCAATCTTGAAGCCGTTGTACTTGAGTGGCTTTGCGCCAGCCAAGGCGGCATCGGCCGCGCGGCGGAAGTTTTCAGCAGTCGCCTCCTGGCCTTCGAGCGCTTTTTCCGCTTCATGCGAGCGCCAGGGTTTGGTGCCCACTCCACCGAATGCGACCCGGGCGCGCTGGATGCGGCTGCCGCTGAGACTGATCACCACGGCCGACGACGCCAGCGCAAATTCATACTGCGCACGGTCGCGCAGCTTCAGATAATGCGATCGCACGCCTGCGGGCAACGCCGGAAGTGTGACATGGGTGATCAACTCGCCGGGGGCGAGAACATTTTCGCGATCGGGCGTGCTCCCAGGCACAAGGTAAAACTCGTTGAGCGCAATCGCCCTCTCGCCCTTCGGCCCCTGGGTGTGAACCGTGGCTTCGAGAGCCATCATGGCCACGGCCATGTCCGAGGGGTGCGTTGCAACACAGTGCTCGCTGCCGCCCAGCACCGCATGGATGCGGTTGAAGCCATCCTGCGCTGCGCATCCTGATCCGGGCTGGCGCTTGTTGCAGGCGTAATTGGTGTCGCGGTAGTAGTAGCAGCGCGTCTTCTGCAGCAGATTGCCGCCCGTGGTGGCCATGTTGCGCAGTTGCGGCGAGGCGCCGGAAAGCAGCGCCTCAGAAAGCACGGAGTACTGCTGTTTGACCGTCGCATTGTTGGCGAGGTCGCTGTTGCGCACCATGGAGCCGATGCGCAACCCCCCGCCGGACAGCGGTTCGACGCGGTCCAGTGGCAGGCCGTTGATGTCCACGACCGTCTGCGGCGTCAGCACGTTGAGCTTCATCAGGTCGACCAGCGTCGTTCCACCGGCGATGAACGAAGTTCCAGTCCCCGCACCCGAGCGCAGCGCCGCGTCGACGGTTTGTGCCTGGCTGTAGCGAAACACCTGCATGGCGCGCCTCCTTATGCAGTGCGATTGCCGCGCGCCTGCTGCACAGCGGCAACAATATTGTTGTAGGCTCCGCAGCGGCAGATATTGCCGCTCATCGCGTTGCGAACGTCATCATCACCCGGGCCGATTGGTTCGTGGAGCAGCGCCGAAGCGGACATAATCTGCCCCGGCGTGCAGTAGCCGCACTGGAAACCATCGTGATCGAGGAAGGCCTGCTGGACGGGAGACAGCTGGCCGTTTTGCGCGAGGCCCTCGATGGTAGTGATCTTGTCGCCCTGGTGCATGATGGCGAAGCTCAGGCACGAATTCACGCGCCTTCCGTTGACGTGGACGGTGCACGCTCCGCACTGGCCGTGATCGCAGCCCTTCTTGGTGCCAAAGAGCTGCAGATGGTCGCGCAATGCATCAAGCAGCGTCACACGCGGCTCAAGCCGCACTCGGTATTCCTTGCCGTTGATGTTCAGCGTGACGGGTACTGCGCCCGGTACGCCGGCCGGTGCTTCCGTTTCCGGAGATTCGACAGCTGTGGCGTGCGCCAGCGGTGCGGTTGTCGCGGCCACCGATGCCGCGCCCAACTGGGCCAGAAAAGCGCGGCGCGAGAATCGGCCCAGCACCGGCTCGCCGCCGTGTTCAGTGCCTGGCGGATGTTCGTTGTTTTCCTGTTTGGTGTGGTCGGATTCCTGTTGCTGGGCGTCTAAGAGGGGATTCTTAGCGTGGTCCATTACCGCTCCTGATGTTTGGATGACGTCACGAATGCGAAAGAAACGAAAAGTGATGCCGAAGGCCCGCGAAAAGAAGGCGTCCTCACCTGATGACCTGGGTCTTGAGCCGATACCGGGCCCGGCGGCGTTCGTTACAGATGGGTCAGGTTGCGCGCAGCCGTCGCGGCATTCTTCTTCTTCCGCCGGCTCAGAACAAATTCGTTGTCGTGACTCCGCTGGGTTGCCGATGCTTTGTCGATCCTGCGCCAGAACGCCACGAAATAATCGACAGCCGAGATGATCGAAACCGCCGCTGTGTAGTAGATGCCAACAACAGCGAACAGATCGACGGGCACGACGAACCATCCGATGTGCCAGTTGTACCAGGCATGATCGAGGGTTGCCGCCACTACGGAGACGATCTGGATCACCGTCTTCAGTTTGCCCACGTCGCTGGCCTCGATCGTGAAGCCTTCCGTCGACGCAATCGATCGCAGCCCGCTTACCAGGAACTCGCGGCCGATGACGACGACTACGATCCAGGCCTTCACCACGTGCGGGTTGAACTCAACCAGCGCAACATAGGCAGATGTGATGAGCAGCTTGTCCGCAAGCGGATCGAGCAGCATGCCCATGGTCGTGATCTGGCCGCGCCGCCGCGCCAGGTAGCCGTCTACGCCGTCAGAAACCGAGGCCAGGATAAAAAACAGGGAGGCGATGACTTCCTGCTCACCGTGCCAGCTGCCATGTGGAAAACGCGGCGAGAGCATCCAGATGAGCACGGGAATGCAAAAGATCCGGCCCATCGTAATGGAGTTGGGGAGGTTCACGGCCAATACGCCCCTATGTTCATTATGCACCAGCAAAATCCCGGAACGGTGGAGGGCCACAGGCGCGCCGCCTGGCCGCCAGCACCGTGAGGCCGAGGATTGCCGCGCCGCAACCGGCGACGGCTTCATGACTTAGCACAGCCCGGGAAGCCTGGTACCTCCTTGTTCACCCCCGAAAAGAACCATGGAGACGCCACGGACGTTTGACTATAGTGATTCCAGGACCCCCCATGATTCGAAACGCGAGCGAATCGGCAGTCGACAGGCTCATCGCCCTGGCCAAAAAGCCGGCCCGTCCGGGCGCGGCCACCGATGAGATGACCGATCTGGAGACTGTGCCCCTGGGACTGCCGTCGGCAAGAGAGCTGGAGCACAATCCTATGTGGAAAACGCTGCTGCAGTTGCGGGCGTTTCTGCCCTACATTGCGAAGCTGCTGGAGATGAGCAGCCCGTCGCAGCAGTCCACAGCGCTGTCAACTGAGCTGCGCAGCGAGGTGCGGCAGAGCGTGGGCGCGCTCGAAAGCTCGCACCGTGACCTGCGCCTCGCCGTGCAGGACCAGACCGTCGAGATCAAGCGCATCGAGGAAAACCTGACCCGGACGCGGGAAGCCACGGAGCGGAACACGCTTGAGGTCAGCGAAGTGGCCGAGGATATCCGCTCCATGCGCTCCCTGGTGAAGGTCACGCTGGGCGTGCTGGTGATGCTCTTCATCGCACTGATCGGAACCGTGGTTTTCCTGCTTTTCAAAGTCAGGCCTTTGCTTCACTAACTTCTTTGTAGTGGTGAATTCCAGCCTGCCGGGCAACAGCAGCGCGACACCGCGCCTCTCCTGAAGAGAGTATTGAGGAGAGATCGATGGCCGAACCGGTGAGAAAACCTGAAAACACAACACTGGATTCAGACCCCGCGCAGGACCCGCTTGTGCGCCCCACCGAAAACCGGACCCATGGCATGGAGCGTGAGCCGGAGGTCAGCCTCGGCCAGGAGATCCGCGCGCAGATCAGGCGCCCGCACAAAGGCGACGTGGGCCGCCCGGGAACCAACGAAGAAATTTTCCAGGGATCGAAGATGAAGGAGCTGAAGTAAATCCCACTCCCTGCCACGGCCATCCGGCCGCGCCCGATTGACCCGCTTTTCCTGCGTCTCGGGAGCTATACTGCGCGAAGAAACCTTGAGGTGACCCCAGTATGTCGACGCTGACCCTGCAGGAAGCGGAATTGCCGATCGAAGCCGACGACTTCAGCGCCCTGGAAGAGCGCGTGAGGCGCACCGTGGAGCTGGTGAAACACGAGCGCAAGGCGCGGGCCGAGGCTGAGAAGAACGCGGCGCGCCTGCAGAGCCTGCTTGACGCGCAGTCCGGCCTGCTCGAACAGGCCAAAGATCAGCTGAAGACTCTGGAGCGCGAGCGCGAACAGGTGCGCCAGCGCGTGGAACGCCTGCTGAACCAGATTGACGAGATTGCCTGACCATGCCCGAGCCCGACCATGCCTGAGAATGACGGCGCCATCACTGTAGAGATTTACGACCAGACGTACCACCTGCACGGCAACGACCGCGAGTACATGGAGCGCCTGGCTGCCATCGTCGACGCCAAGATGAGGGCGGTTGCGACGCAGGGCCGCACCGTGGATTCACTGCGCGTCGCGGTGCTGGCGGCGCTGAATCTGGCCGATGAGCTGGCGCGCCTCGAAGAACGCTCCGCCGCGGAAACCGGCTCCGGCGACAGCGTGGCATCCATCCGCAGCCGCGCACACTCCCTCACCGGTTTGCTCGACGAGGTTTTGAGCGACGAGCGCAAGGCGGGATAAGACGGCGCTCGGCGTTCAGCGTTGAGCAAACAGGCCCGGCATGGCGAAGGGGAAGTATGACGGGAGCGGTAACCCATTCAGCAAAATTCGCCTTCGGTTGCGTGACACCGGTTCTGCGCGTCGCCGACGTCGAGGCCAGTGCGCGCGACCATGCTCTTTGCGGTGGTAAGTCGATCTTTCCTGCCTTGAGCAGCAAGGGTTGCTGACTACACCTGGACTTTCACCGGCCATGTCTTCCAGATCTCCGAGCAGTAGTCCCGAATAGCGCGGTCGGAGGAAAACTTGCCGACGCGCGCGACGTTGAGAATCGACATACGGGTCCAGTGCTCGGGATCCCGCCAGGCGGAGGCCACGCGATCCTGGCAGTCGACATACGATTGATAATCTGCCAGCAGCATGTACTCGTCGCTGTTGAGCAGTGAGGAAACCAGCGGCTCGAAAAGGCCGCGGTCGCCGTGCGAGAATTCGCCCGAACTGAGCGCATCCAGAATCTCGCGCAGGTCGGCGTTGGTTTCGTAAATCTCGCGCGGATGGTAGCCCTCTCGCTTGCGCTGTTCGACCTGGGCGGCGGTGAGCCCGAAGAGGAAGAAATTGTCCGCGCCCGCCTCTTCGCGGATCTCGATGTTGGCGCCGTCGAGGGTTCCGATGGTCAGCGCGCCATTCATGGCAAATTTCATATTGCCGGTGCCGGATGCCTCTTTGCCGGCCAGTGAAATCTGCTCGGAGAGATCAGCGGCAGGATAGACGCGGTGCCCCAGCTTGACGCTGAAATCGGGCAGGAAGACGACCTTTAGCCTGCCGCGCACCAGCGGATCAGCGGTGACCACTTCGCCGACGGAGTGGATGAGCTTGATGATGAGCTTGGCCATCCGATAGCCAGGCGCCGCCTTGCCCCCGAAGACAAAAGTGCGGGGCACGATGTCGGCGTTTGCGTCGCGCTGCAGGCGCTTGTACAGCGTCAGGATGTGCAGAACCTGCAGGTGCTGCCGCTTGTATTCGTGGAGCCGTTTCACCAGCACGTCGAAGATTGAGTCCGGATCGGTGGTCACACCGAGCCGGTCGTGAATATACGCCGAGAGCTGCAGCTTGTTGTGCCGTTTTGTGGCCCGCCAGTCGTGGCGGAACTCGGCATCTTCCACCAGCGGCTCCAGCCGCCGAAGCTTTTCCAGATCGTAGATCCAGCCTTGGCCGAGACGCGCAGTCAGCATGCGGGTCAGCCGCGGATTGCTGAGCGCCATCCATCGCCGCGGCGTGACGCCGTTGGTCTTGTTGGAGAACTTGTCGGGAGTGAAGGCATAGAAATCCGCCAGGATGCTGGACTTGAGCAGCTCGGTATGGAGCGCGGCCACGCCGTTAATGGCGTGACTGCCAACGCTGGCCAGATACGCCATGCGAACGAAGGATTGGCCATTGCCGGTCTCGTTGATCAGCGAGAGCCTGCGGACGCGGTCTTCATCGCCGGGGAATTTTTGCCGCACTTCTTCGAGGTGGCGGCGGTTAATCTCATCGACGATCTCCATATGCCGCGGCAGCAGCGTGCTGAAGAGTCCGCGCGGCCACTGCTCCAGGGCTTCGGGCAGCAGCGTGTGGTTCGTATAGGAAAGCGAGTTGACGGTCACGTTCCAGGCCTGGTCCCATTCCATGCCGGTGTCATCGACGAGCAACCGC
Organism: uncultured Acidobacteriaceae bacterium; assembly: GCA_963788905.1. Taxonomy (GTDB): domain Bacteria; phylum Acidobacteriota; class Terriglobia; order Terriglobales; family Acidobacteriaceae; genus Palsa-343. The sequence continues at coordinate 312,175 of CAWBIO010000002.1, read as the reverse complement.
ATCAGCTCGGCAACGGCGATGGCCGGATGCGTGTCGTTCATCTGAATGGCGAAGTTGCGATGGAACTCGGCGAGCGGCCGGTTCTGGTTCAGCTGGATGCGGAGCATGTGCTGCAGACTGCAGGAGACGAAGAAGAACTGCTGGGCCAGGCGCAGTTCCTTCCCCGCCACGGCCTCGTCGTTGGGGTAGAGGATTTTCGACAGATTCTCCGACGCGACCTTGTCGGCCACGGCGCCGAAGAAGTCACCATGGTTGAAAACCCCGAAGTTGAAGCTCTCGACGGCCTGGGCCGACCACAGGCGCATGGTGTTGGCGGTGTTGGTGCGATAGCCAAGGATCGGTGTGTCGTGAGGGACGCCGCGCACCACGCGCTGGGGAATCCATTTGACGTGCAGCCGCCCTTTGGAATCGGTGTGGGTTTCGGTATGGCCGCCCATTTTCACTTCGACGGCGTCTTCGGGCCGCTCCAGCGCCCACGGATTCCCGAGCCGCAGCCAGTTGTCGGTGGACTCGGCCTGCCAGCCGTCGCGGATCTGCTGGTCGAAGATGCCGTATTCGTAGCGGATTCCGTAGCCGATGGCGGGAATATCGAGGGTAGCGAGTGAGTCCATGAAGCAGGATGCCAGGCGTCCCAAACCGCCGTTGCCCAAACCCGGTTCGCCCTCCTGCTCGATCAGCTGGTTCAGATCGAGCCCGAGGCTCTGCATCGCCTGCTCAGCCTCCTCATAGAGGCCCAGGTTGATGAGGTTGTTCGCCAGATGCGGCCCTGTCAGGAACTCCGCGGAGAGATAACAGACCACGCGCACATCCTGGGCCTGGTAGTTCCTGGTGGTGGAAATCCACCTTTCCACCAGGCGGTCGCGCACCGTGTGGGCCAGCGCCATATAGAGGTCATTAACCGTCGCGCGCGCCATGGACCGTCCCTGTACGAAAAGCAGGTTGTCAAGAAAGGTTTGAGCCAGAGCTTCCACGCCCGGCGCCGTCCTTTGCGCTTTCAGTGAATCAATATGCGGTGGAGTCGCAACGCCAGAGTCTGCCATCGGCACCCGCTTTCCGGACAACGCGAGATCTGCGGCAGTATCGATTTTCCGATCCTGCGGCGCGTCCCGCCTGACCTGTCTTACCATAGCCCCGAAGCGAACGGAACATGAGTTAAAGCTCGGCCAATTACGAGAGTGCTAACTCGGGAATCCTCCCGGAGAATCCCGTGGGAAAAAATCGGCACTCAGCCGTTGAACCGTCAACGCGAAATTCCGACCAGAAACGGAAGAAATTCGGAAATAATGGTGTGCCCGGTATACTGAAGCCCCAACACGCGGGAGTTATCCGCCATGTTTGCCTTGGGCGCCGCCCAGCTTGACGTCGAAAAGCAACTGATCACGCTGGGAGACCGTACCGTCTTCCTGCAGCGGAAGCCGTATCTCGTCCTGCTGTATCTGATCGAAAACCGCCATCGCATGGTCCATCGCCGCGAGCTGCTGGACCGCTTCTGGGACGGCAAAGAAGTCTACGACCAGAGCCTCAGCAAGGCGGTCGGCAGCATCCGCAAAGCCCTGGGTGACTCCACCGGCGAGCTGATCGAAACGCGCTGGGGCCTCGGCTACCGATACATCGGTCCATTTGTCGAGCTACCGGCGACCGGTCCTCACCTCGTCACCGAGCCGCGGGCTTCTGCGGCACACACGGCGCGCGAGTCCGGTCGATCCAGCGCCGGCGAGGCCGCCGGCATTTCGCCAGAATCTGCTTCTTTTCCTCGAGAACCTGCTGTCGCGGGCTCCGCGTGGGCCGCACATTTCTCCTGGCAAAGCGCGCTGGCTCTGATCCTGGTTGCGCTCACCGCAGTCGCGCTTACTGCCTTTGTGCTGCACCGCCGCCAGCTTGCCCGACGCCGCGACGCCACTGTCGCCGCCGTGCATTCCCTTGCCGTTTTGCCTTTCACTGCGGCCGCCGACGATCTGGAGGGTCAGTACCTCGGGCTTGAGCTTGCTGATACCGTGGCCAGCCGGTTGAGCAGCCTTCCTCAGCTCAACGTGCGCTCTTCGGCCACGGTTCGCTCTGTGGTTGGGCTCGAGGCCGATCCCCGAGCGGCTGGCAAAAAGCTAGAAGTGCGGGCGCTGGTGACCGGCGAAGTTCGCGAGGCGGCGAATGGCAGCGTGGTTTCGGTCCATTTGCTCGATGGCGCGACTGGCGCGAGCCGATGGTCGGGCACATTCACCACCAGCAGTGCTGACCTCATTCACACCGAAGATGCCATCGCCCAACAGCTCTCCGAAATCCTGGCGCCCCAGTCCGCCTCCACCGCCCTTCGCCCTTCCACCGGCGACACCAACGATGCCGAGGCCTACAGCGACTACATGAAGGCCAGGTTCTTCGCCACCACCAGGACCCATTCCTCTCTGGAAAAAGCCATCGCCCTGCTAAAAGCAGCGACGGGGCGCGATCCCGGGTATGCGCGCGCCTGGGCTGCGCTGGCTGAGGATTACTCGCTGGAGGGTTTCTACTCCTACGTTGCCCCGGGTGACACATATCCGCGGGCCAGAGAAGCCGCGCTGAAGGCACTCTCGCTCGATAATTCTCTGCTCGAAGCCCATGTCTCGCTCATGTCGATCCTCACCGACTACGACTGGGACTGGAACGGATCGGAGCGCGAATTCCATGCGGCCATCGCCATCGATCCCAACTACGCCGTCGCCTACCAGTATTACGGTTACACCCTGCTGGCCATGGGCCGCGGCGCAGAAGCGCTGGTGGCCATGAAACAGGCCGCGGAGATCGACCCTGTTTCGCCCAGCGTGCAAACCTCGCTGGCGTGGGCTGAATATCAGCTGCGTATGAACCGGGAGGCAGCCGAGCAATGCCGGAAAGTGCTCGACCTTTATCCTGACTATGTCCCGGCTCACCAGCTGCTGGGACTGACCTACAGCCTGCTCGGCCAGGATCAGGCGGCGCTGGCCGAGCTGCGACATTCCGGAGCGCTCGAGCCCACCAACACCATGAACCCGCTGTTTATCGACTACATCCTGGCGCGCGCCGGCCGAGCCGCAGAAGCCTCGCGCAACCTCGATGACATTGCTTCGAGGTCCGGCAACGCCTTCATCCAGGATTATCTTGTTGCCGCTGCCTGGGCCGCCATCGGCGACAGGCAGAGAGCAGAAGACTTCCTGAATCGCGCCCTCGAGGTTCGCTCCAACTGGCTTATCAATCTCCATTACGATCCTCGCTTCGACACGTTGCGCTCCGACGCCCGGTTCCAGACGATCCTCGATCGCGTCGGGCCATCCCCGGCTCCCACCGTTCTCGCGCAGCGCTGACCTCGAGAACTGGTTATGGGCCTGGCTCTCGGGCCGGTGGTATAGTCTGCGAATCACAGGAGTCACAAGGACGATTTCCAATTATGAGAACGACCGCATTGGTACTGCTTTTTGGCCTTGCGCTGGGCGCCAGCGCGCAGCGCAAACAACCGCCCACCACGCTGCGCGGCGTGCTGCTGGAACAGCTGCACACCACCCACGACCAGGAAGACTGGTTTGTGCCGGCGAAGATTGCTGTCGATGGACTGACTGCGGATCAGGCCAACTGGAGCCCCGGCAAAGGCCAGCATTCGGTAGGCCAGCTTGCCTACCATCTCTGGTTCTGGGATTCCCGATCCCTCGATCGTTTCAACGGCGTAAAGTCGGCAGCTTTCAGCGGCAATAACGACGAGACCTTTGACAACTTTAATCCGGCGCAATGGAGCGATCTCCAGAAGAAGCTCGACCAGGTGATGACCGACTGGGAAAAGGCCGTGGAAGCGGCCGACGATCAGAAGCTGGCAGCCAACGCATCGCTCATCGCCCACGTGGGCGCGCACAACGCTTACCACCTTGGTCAAATCCTCTATGTGCGCAAGCTCCAGGGCGTGTGGGATCCGAGCAAGGGCGTGAAGTAGCATTTTTCCTGTTCGAAGAGAAAAACAACGCATTCAATTCCGGCGAATAACTCCGCGGTCGCGCGCGAATGTTTTCTTGCGCCGCCCTGGTTCGAGTGTGCTGACATAAGCCCTGGACTACATTGGTCTCCATGCTGCCCTCGGGAAATGGCTCATGACGCCAACGCGCCGCGCTCTGCTTCGCCAGGCCGCCAAGCTCTCTGCCGGCGTTGCCCTCTGCCCAAAACTGCTCCTGGGACAATTGCAGGACGAACCCCTCGCCTTCACCGTTGGCTCCGAACCGCCGTCAAAGCTCCCCGTCAACTTCACCGGGCTCGGATATGAAATGTCCTCCGTCGCGCCGCTCGGCCTCCTCAGCCCGGGAAACCAGATCTATGTGAACCTCGTGCGCGGCCTCGGAAGAGCGGGCGTCATCCGCGTTGGCGGAATCGTTGCCGACTACACTCGCTACCTGCCTTATGGCGCTATCAGGGCCACGCCGGAAGACACCGTCATCACCAACTCCAGCCTCGAGCAGTTCGGCCGTTTTCTCGAGGCCATCGGCTGGCAAGCCATCTGGAGCCTGAATTTCGCGCAGGGATCCATCGGCGAGGCTGTAGCCGAAGCCCGAAGCGTCGCTGCGGTATTAGGAAACCGCCTGCTGTGCCTCGAGCTCGGCAATGAGGTCGAAGCCTACAGCGCCGGCTTCCGTTGGCCGGTTTATCGTTACCAGGCTTACCGCGAAGAATTCAATCGCTGGCGCGACGCCATTGTTAAGGCCCTGCCCGGCGCCGCCTTCGCTGCTCCCGACACGGCGGCCAGTGTCGAATGGGTCGAGCGCATGGCCGCCGACGCGCACGGCGACGTGCAGTTGCTCACCACGCACTATTACTTCACCCGTCAGGACCACGGAACAGCCGAAGATCTTCTGCACCCCGACCCGCGGCTGATGAATATCCTCGCGCGCCTCCGTGCCGCATCCACAGCAAGCCACATTCCATGGCGCATGTGCGAAACAAATTCCTTTTCCGGCGGAGGTCGTCGCGGCGTCAGCGATACCTTCCTCGGCGCGCTCTGGACTCTCGACTACATGCTGCTTCTCGCCGCCAGTGGCGCAAGCGGCGTCAATATGGAGACCGGCGTCAACCAGCTTGGGTTCATCAGCTTCTACTCGCCCATCGAAGATGATAGCCATGGAAACAACAGCGCCGGTATTCCTTACTATGGCATGCTGGCCTTCGCCGAGGCCGCGCGCGGATGCGACGAGGTTGTCGCCCTCCAGTTGCCATCCCAGCCGCCGTCATCGCCCGGCAACCTCACTGGCTACGCGCTCGGCGACCGCGACGGCTACTCTGCGGCGGCAATCGTCAATCGAGGCGACCGCGACGCGCGCGTCTCCCTCGTGCCGCTCGGTTTCCATCGACCTCTGCGGGCTCTGCGACTGCTCGCCCCGTCGCTCTCCAGCAAGACCGGCGTGACCCTGGCCGGCGCATCCGTCGACGAAAACGGAACCTGGAAACCGGCGCACATCGAGCAGGCAGAACCCTCCAGTCTTCTGGTTCCAAAGGCGAGCGCAGTCGTTCTCCTTCGCGGGTAGGGCCCCCGGCCAAAGTACCCACACCTTCCCATTCTGGAAAAGATCCCGGCCCCAATTTCAGCCCCCGGCGAGCGCAGTCGTTCTCCTTCGCGGGTAGGGTCCCCCGCCAAAGTAACCACACCTTCCCATCCTGGAAAAGGTCCCGGCCCCAATTTCAGCCCCCGCGCCAGGTTCACCCCACAGCAAGAAGCAAACGCCTTTGCTATCAGACTTCCAAGGCCATTCGCGCCACGTCCTGACTCGAAAGTATCTTGCGCGTTCCACCTTGGGAAGGCCGAAAGAACTCGGCAGCCGCCCTCGATCACTTTTGTCTGCGCGCCGACGCGCCCGATATCCACAGCTCCGCCCACCGCTTTCTGGCTGGATCCCGTAAATGTGGAAAATCTGTCAAGAGGGAGAGCAAAACTCCAAAGTAATGACCCCTCATAACTCAGCACTTACACGCCAAACTACCTCAACAAAGTTGGCGCGATTTCTATCCCAATATGATATTCTGATCTTATAAGGTTGAAAAAGAAACAAGCCTCGTCATCCAGCGAGGCTTTTCTCATTTTGGAGGATACTTCCCGTGCGTTCCAAGCGCTCCCGCATCCTGGCCCAGCGACCAGAAATGCCGCCCGAACTCCCCGGCCCTCTTCAATCCATCGGTAGCCCCAGCGTCGATGAAGACGCAGAGGACCGCCTGTGACAGCGGGATCCAACCTCGGCCGACGAGCGCCGCACAAAACCTTCGCGGCCGTCTCTATGACACATACAGCCGGCCTTGTAACAAAGACAGTCGTCTCTATGACAAAGACGGCCGTCTCGACCTGTTTCAGGATCAGACACTTAGCCCGTTGTCAGATCCGACAACATCCGCTAAGCCCCACAGAATCATATTCATGCGAAACCGAACCGTCGGCAGCCCCCACCGGGGATCCAGACGGGAGGGTTAGCGGAAAGGGCCCATCCCCACAACGTCACGGGGTACACGCCAGCCGATACTCCGGCGACACGTCCGACTCGCATCAGCCGAATCCGGAGTCATGCCGGAGTTATGAGTAGGAATGAGCCGGGGCGCAATTACAACGGAGTGGGCTTAGCTTCGACGATCCCCACATCGGTGCCAACCGGAAAAGCTCGAGTCAGGAGAAAACCTGCTGCCTCCAGAAGCGCTTTCCATTCGGATTCGCTTCGTTCTCTGCCGCCAGTCACGGCGAGCATATTGAGATCGCTCATCAGGTGCGCTTCAAGGTAAGGGTCCGGGTGGGAAACGAGCGGGGGCAGGATGAACTCGATAATCAGCAGAGTGCCTTCATCGGGAATTGCGGCGCGGCAGTTTTTGAGAATCGTGATGGCGTCGGCATCCCGGCGGCCGTGCAGAACGTGCTTGAGCATGTAGACGTCGGCGCCGGCTGGCACAGACTGCATCAGATCGGACGCAATCAACTGGCACCGCGCAGAGGCCTTTTCGTTTGCGAAGCGTGGCTTTGCCGCCTCGATGCTGGGATCAAGATCGACAAGCATTCCCTGGAGATGAGGATTGAGTTCCATTACGGCAAGAATCAGCGAGCCTCCGCCGCCGCCAAGGTCGGCGACGATCCTCGCGCGCGAAAAGTCCCACGCTCGCGCGATGGGAGTGTAATCTTCGGCGGGAGCGGTGCCCATGACGGCACGAAAGATCGAGCTGGCTTCCGGATCCTGGGCCCAGCGCGAGGGCACATTGGGATCGCGCACCTGTGCGGCGGGCTTGCCAGTGCGGATGCATTCGGTGAGGAGAGACCAGCTGTCGGCAAGCAGGTCGGCCCAGAAAACGACAGGGGCCCAGGCGGAGTTGGACACGTCGCGCCGCAACGGCCTTCCGAACGCGGTGAGCCGAAAATGTTCTGGCTCCGTTTCCTCGGTAACGCCGATGGCGGCCAGAGCGCGTAGAAGACGATAGAGAGCATCGGCATCCGACTGGCAGGCTGCGGCCAGGTGGTCGACGCTGCGGACGTCATCTCCGAGTGCATCGGCAACACCCAGGCGCGCGGCCGCACAGAGCACACGGCTGCGGGAGTAGGCCATTGCCATTTCGACGAGTCTGGTATTTGCCGTAACATTGCCGATTCCGGTGTTCGATTGGGCCACTGGACCACCTCACACCCAATGTACTCAACGGGACGGCATTGCCCGGTCAGGAATCCGGAATCTGGCTGGAAATGGGCGTTTGCATCTCAAAACCACCTTACTAACTCGACTGCCGAGCTCGGGAGCCTTCACGAAAAAACAGCGGAGTTAACGCGACGACCCATTGGGTTGAACAGAGAAGCAGTCAGGCTTGGGTGACGGGCTCAGGCGCTGCCGCGTTTTGCCTGCCTGGCGCAGCCAGATCGACGCGGATTCTACGATCCAGCTGGATGGCGCACTCGCGCGCCTGGGAAAGCATGGAGCGAATCTCGCCGAGCGGGCGCTTTTCAATGGATATTTCGATTTCGGTGAGCAGGGAGAGCAGGAGCCTCGAATCGAGCACAGTAAACACCTCAGAGTGAATTGCCAGCAGTTGGGGTGGGCGTCAGTTGATCCAGAAGGGCCGGGGTTTGCGGCGCGCCGGGTCCGCGGCGAAACGCGAAGAGAACCGGCTTAGGTCGGCGTCGCCGTCCTGACCGGTGGCAAAGTCGGCCAGAGATTCCGGGTCCAGGGTGGCGTTTTGCAGGGACTCGAGCAGGCGCTGGTTTTCGAGGAGGGTCTCCATCAACTGCCCCTCCAGGTAAAGAAGACTCTGCTGAGCATCGAGCGCCAGGGTACGAACGTGGGTGAGTCCTGCGCCGGCAACGGCGCGTTCAATCTCCACCAGTTTCGCCATCAGATTCGTGGCATCCATCGTAGAACCATCCTTTACCGTGAAAGCTCCTGCCGTTGGGTCGGCAAGTTTGCCTAGTTTGCCGGGGTCTTTCTGTGGAGACGGTGACGAGGGTCACAGGTGCGGGCCCAATACGGAACAGGAGTGCGATGCAGTTTCAAAATGGTTCTGGGCGGAAGGAAAAGGGGGTGCCGTGGAGTGTCATTCCTGGAATGGTACGGTCAGGTTACGCATGGTTGGGGCATTACACGAGCGGGATTGACGATGGGAGGTACGAAAGAGTTTGGTTCTTGCTGTGGGGTGAACCTGGCCGGAACCTAAAAGGCGGGGCATTGGAGTCCCGTTTTGGGACTGATGTTAGCTGACTTTTTGGCGATTAAAGTTAGCCGGCTTTTGGGGATTGAGGTTAGCCGCCCGGGAGTGTCATTCCCGGAATGGCACGGTCAGGTTACGCATGGTTGGGGCATGACATGATCGGGATTGACGATGGGAGGTACGAAAGAGTTTGCTTCTTGCTGTGGGGTGAACCTGGCCGGAGCCTAAAAAGCGGATTCCCGATTTGGGACTGAGGTTTAGGGCTAGCGGGCTTTTGGGACTGAGGCTAGCGGGCTTTTGGGGACTGAGGCTGCCCAGCTTTTTTGGGACTGAGGCTGGCTGGCTTTTTTGGGACTGAGGCTGGCTGGATAGAACCGAAGCCGAAGTGAGTACTTCCGGACCGAAGATCCGGAGTAACGGGATCGACAGTTAGCTGGCGGAGGCGTTCGCTTCTTGCTGTGGGGTGAACCTGGCCGCGAAACTGTTGTTGTTGGGATGTTTTTTCCCTGTCCTTTGGGCCAAAGTGGCCAGGCTGGCGATGGGTTAAGAGATGGCTCATTGGGCCGAAGCCGTGGCGCGGGCAGGAAAAAGCGAATGCCACTTCAGGTGGAAGCGGCATTCGCAATGAGGAGGCCCATTCCGCGTGGCCCGGAACCGGCGGGTTGGGCCGGTTCCCCGCTTTTAGTAGTTCAGCTTGAGCGAGAGCACCACTTCCCGCCCGGGATTGGATCCGTCGAGCAACCCGTATAAGCCGACGGTACCCGCTCCGCCGCCGTAATAGCCGGTAGTACGAGTGCCGTTGCACGCGCCGCAGGAGCTGTACTGACCCCACCAGCTGGCCGGCACGCTGAAGATGGGCGTGTTGGTGAGGTTGATGAACTGCGCTGCAGCCGCGATGTTGACGCGCTCGGTGATGGGGAACTGCTTGGTGAGGTTCAGATCGGCGGTCTTGAGCGCGGGGCCGCGAAGCGCGCCGTTCTGGCAGTTTCCAAAGGTGTCGTTGGCGACTTCGGTCACCGCGCCAGGGTTGAGGTTGGTTCTGCCGATGCTGCTGCCGATCTGGACGGTCTGCATGCTGACCGATTGCGCCACACCCGGCACGCAGTCGGGCCGAGGCTGATAGGAGCCGATGAGGGAGGCCGCGGAGAGCGGATTCTCGTCACCCATGTAAGCGCCGGCAAAAGGAGTGATGGCGAAGCCGGAGCGGAAGCTGAGGTCGAGCGCCGTCTGCCAGCCGCCGATTACTTCATCCAGGCCGCGGCTGACGCCGCTGCCGATGAGCTTGCCGCGTCCGAAGGGCAGGTTGTAGACGCCGTACGCCTGGAAGTTCTGCGCAGCGTCGATGGTGCAGCGGCCGTAGTCCGCCAGTGGATCGTACTCATTCTGGAAGAAGTTCTGTGTGGCCTGGGTCTGCGATTCGCCCGCGCCTTCCTCGTCGCCATAGGAGCCGAAGTAGCCGAGCGAGTTCGCCATGCACTTGGACCGGGTGTAGGCAGCCTGGAAATCGAGACCGTGATAATTGCGCTGCGCGAAGACGGCCTCGAGGGCGTTAAACCGCGAAATGCCGTCTGACGCGTTGTAGCGGGCTTGTGCGCCGGCCTTGACAATGGGCTGCATAAAGGGGCCGGGAACAACAGTGCCCGACGAGGTGAGCACCTTCTGGTTATAGAGGTAGATGTCCGACATGTGGTCATCCTTGTTGCCTACGTATTGGATAGTGGCCGTCATGTTGGCTTTGAACTGATGCTCGATGGCCGCGGTCCACTGCTGATCGACGGCGGGCTGGAGGTTGGGGTCGGTAGCGTGGGCCTGCCCGCTGGCGAAGCAGGCGGGCGCGAAGGCCATGAGCTGCGTGGGCGTACAGGCCGCAGAGAACGGCGTGTAGCCCTGATCGAGCGTCGTGGTGGGGTATTCGAGCTGAGCGCCGGAGTTGTTGACCTCATTGTGCAGTTCGACGTTGGGAGGATTGATGACGGCCATGTTATTGACGCCGTTGCCTTCCATATAGGTCGAGATGTCGTAAGCGGCGCGGAAGACGGTGTTGGGCGCCCATCCTGGCTGCCATGCCAGACCGATGCGCGGCTGGAAGTTATCAGGACCCGTGTAGGTGTTGTAGTTGGTGCCGATTTCCGGAGTGCCGGTGGCGCGATCGAAGTTGACGTTGTTGTGGGAATCCGCGTCGCCGCGTGGCGTGGTGAGCTCGTAGCGCAGCCCGGCATTGACGGTGAGAGAATGCGTGGCGCGGAAATTGTCCTGCACGAATCCGGCGACGAGGCTGTTGCGCAGGTGGAAGTTGAAGGGCACGCCCTGCTGCACGTTGTTGGGCAAACCCAGCAGGAAGTCAGCAAAGGCGTTGCCATAGTTGCCGTTGCTGCCTGTGTACTGGCCGTTGAAGGAGAAGGACCCGGCGGCGCCCTGATTGCCGGCGTAAACGTCGTTCATGATGTAGTGGTAGTACTCAAAGCCGCCGTGGATGGTGTGCCTGCCGTGCGTCCACGTAACCGAGTCTTCAGCCTCGATGGTGGTGTCGTGGAAGATCTCGACGCCGTCGGAGCTGCCGATGCCGGTATAGCCGAAGCTTATTGCGGGCAGGATGCTTTCCTGCACGCCTGGAAGCCCGAACTCCTGGGGCAGATTTCCGCTGACCGGGTTCGTATAGATCTGGTCGTTAGCGGGGAAGATCTGGATGCCCGCGCGGAGGTCGTTGACGAGAGTGGGCGAGAGTGTGCGGGCATAGTCAACCACGATGTTCTTGAGCGGATACTCACGAGTCAGGTTGGGTGTGAGCTGATCGATGCCGTTGGTGCTGGTGTTGATGGTGTACATCTGCGAGTAGCGGCCCATGATGTGGTCATTTTGCGAGGCCTGCCAGTCGATCTTCATGTCGCCCTGATACGAATGCACGTAGCCGCTGGTGAAGTAAGTGGGCGTTTCTTCCTGGGTAGTGAAGAGCTTTGACGCGACGAGCGCGGAGGCGACCTTGCTGTTGATGGGCACCTGGTTGTTGGGGAAGGGTTGGCGCGAGGCGACCGGCGCCGGCTGTCCGGTATTCGGCCCGCTGAGATAGACGGGGCTGTAGAGCTGATAGGCGGTATTGGAGCAGACGCCGCCGACAAAAATCGCTCCCTGGCTGGTGCAGAGGGCGCTCAAATCGCCAGTTAGGAAGGCCGCGGGCAGAACCGTGTTGGTCTGCGCCGTTCTGGGCGTGTTGTTGAGTTCGGTCTGCTCATCGGCGAAGAAGAACAGCCTGTTCTTAATGATTGGCCCGCCGATGGTGCCGCCGAATTCGTTCCACTGCAGAACCGGGCGCGGCAGGGTGGTGGAAGTGACACCAGGAATGTTGAGGAAAGCGTTCGCCTTGTCCTGCCAGCTGTTGGCGTCGAGGTCGGTGTTGCGGACGAACTCGAACAGGTTGCCGTGAAACTGGTTGGTGCCGGACTTCATGGTCTCGACGATGACTCCGCCGATATAGTTGCCGTAGTCAGCGGGTGCGTTGCTGGTGATGACGTTGAAGTTGCTCAGAGCATCAGGGCTGGGAACGTAGGCGACGTCGTTGTTGTCGGGCTGGTTGACGTCCATGCCGTCGAGAGAGGCGTTATTGTCCTGCTCGCGCGCGCCGTTGACGTAGGGCCGGCCGGTGCCGAAGGTGGTCTGCGAAGATTCAAAGGCGAAGATGTTAGGGCTGACGACACCGGGCACGAGCAGGGCGAGCTGATTGACGTCGCGAGTGGCCAGGGGGAGCGCGGTGACGTCATCGGCGTTGAGCACAGTGCCGACTTCGGTGGACGATGTCTGCAGAAGTGGCGGCTCGCCGCTGACCTGAACCGTGGTGCTGACCTTGCCCACGGCGAGGCCGAAGTCGACGCGCGCCACCTGATTGACCGCCAGGTCGAAGGCCTCGCGCTCCTCGGTCTGGAAGCCAGGAGCTTCCACTTTCACGACAATCTTACCCACGGGGATCTGCGGGAAGTTGTACAGGCCGGCGCCGTCGGTTTTGGTGGACCAGGTAGTTCCCTGATTCACGTCGCGGGCAGTGACGGCGGCATTGGGAATCGCCGAGCCGGAGGGATCGGTAACGGTTCCGGTGATGGAGCCGGCGGCCTGCTGCGCCTGGATGGAATGCGGCCAGCACACGAGCAACAGGGCCAGCAGGCATGCTATCGGCCAAAACTGCGAGATCTTGAATTTCGGGTTCACTGGATCCTCCTTGATGCGAAAACTGACAGGTCGCGGTCTGGATTGGGGGAGTCCCCCGCGCTATATAGCACATTGCTTAATGCTATATAGCTATTCAGGACTTTATGTCAAGGCGACACGGTGCGCCACCCTGTGGAAAACGTGGCCATGGTCAACTCCTGGTATGGCATTTCCGCCCACCCCGGGAATGATGAATGGCTCGCCTGGCTGCCAGTTTATAGGGCATCCAATCGATTTCGGAGCTCTTTCCTGCTGGCCGGCAAACTTCAGCGGAGCGAAATGCGGCTACAGCGGCGGGAGCCGTATTTACAGGATGCGTGTGCCGTGTTATGGTGCGCTCTATAGCACTTTTCTTATAGCTCTCATCACTGCTATAGCAGTCCATTCCCGCGATTCAGGTTCTGGTATGGTGTTCAGGAAACAGCTGGCCAAACTCGCTGATTCGGCTACAGATTTCAGCCAAAACGGAAGCTCCACCACGATGGCGCATCGCAGCGACGAACCGGCGTACCGCAGGATTCAGAACGCAATCCGCCGCCGGATCGACTCCGGACAGCTGAAGCCGGGCAACGCGGTTCCCTCGGAGCGGGAGCTGGCGAGAATTCACAATGTGAGCCTGATGACGGCGCGCCACGCTCTGACCGAGCTGGCCCGCGATGGGATTGTCGAGCGCCGGCACGGAGCGGGCACGTTTGTTGCCCCGCCCAAAGTTCACTTCAACAAGCTGCTGGGATACACCGAGCAAATGGCCAGCCTCGGGCTGACCGCGCACTCGCGGATCGTTTCGTCGTCGATTGTGAATCGGGAACACGAGATTGCTGCCCGACTCGGATTGCCGCCGACCGCGCGGCTGGGAAGGCTGGAACGCGTGCGCATGGCCGGGGACGAACCGGTGGCGCTTGAGGTCTGTTACTGGTCGACAGAGGAGTATCCGGCGCTGATGAATGCAGCTCTGGACAAGGTTTCGCTGTTTTCGGTGCTGGAGCACGAATGCGGCGTGCAGCTGGCGTATGCGGATGAGGAAATCGACGCCACCGACGCCGATCCGCGCATGGCGGAGCTGCTGCTGCTTCCCAAAGGGACGCCTTTGCTGCGCATGCGACAGCTCATCTTCTCGACCACCGGACGCGCGACCGTTTATGTGACGGGCTTTTATCGGTCAGGGCGGCACACGCTGCGGATTCGGCGTTTCCGCTAACGCCCGGGGTTCCAGCGTCGGCAGAGGAGGCTCCAGACCCGGCGTCGCGGGGACTGCAGGCTGCCATCTACAATGGAACCGTCTGCGGATCGCCTTCCTTTTCCGCACATGGAGAAGCGCCCTCACGATGCCAGCCGCGTTCCGCCAGCCCTTCAACGATGATGCGGACCATGTCCGGGGTAAGGTCGCGGCGATTTATGTTTTGCTGATCGCCATCAATGCGGCGGCGTGGCTGTGGGCGGCTGCGGCGTTTCATCGCTTTCCGGTGCTTCTGGGAACGGCTTTTCTGGCGTATTCGCTGGGGCTGCGGCACGCAGTGGATGCCGATCACATTGCCGCTATCGACAACGTAACGCGCAAGCTGATGCAGGAAGGCAAGCGGCCGGTCGCGGTGGGCTTCATGTTTTCGCTCGGCCACTCGACGATCGTGATTCTCGGATCTCTGGGGATTGCCGCGGCGGCGCTCGGGCTGCAGAAGCATCTGGACCATTACCGCACCATCGGCGGCGTGATCGGGACGCTGGTGTCGTCGGTGTTCCTGCTGGCGATTGCGGTTGTGAATCTGATCATTCTGCGCTCGGTCTACGCGACCTTCCGGCGAGTGCGGCGCGGCGAGCCCTATGTGGATGAGGATCTGGATCTGCTGCTCGCGAATCGCGGATTCCTGGCGCGGATCTTCCGGCCCATGTTCTCGATGATCCGGCGTAGTTGGCACATGTATCCGCTGGGATTTTTGTTTGGGCTCGGTTTTGATACGGCGACGGAGATCGGTGTGCTGGGAATCTCCGCAGCCGAGGCGTCGCGCGGACTGCCGCTTTGGGCGATCGCGGTCTTTCCTGTGCTGTTCGCGGCGGGCATGTCGCTGATCGACACGATGGATAACATACTGATGCTGGGCGCTTATGGATGGGCGTACATCAAGCCGATCCGGAAGCTTTATTACAACCTGACGATCACTTCGGTTTCGGTGGTGGTGGCCCTTGTGGTGGGCGGCATTGAGGCGCTGGGCCTGGTGGGCGATCAGCTGCACCTGCAGGGTGTGTTCTGGGGGTTCATCGGGCGGCTGAATTCAAACTTCGGCGTGCTGGGGTTCTGCATTGTCGGCATCTTCGCGCTGGCGTGGGTGGTGTCAATTGCCATCTATAAGCTGCGACGCCTGGAAGATCTGGAGCTGAACGCCGAGGGCTGAGGGCAGGGCCCGTCTGCCGTTTCTTTGGTTTCAAATTACTTTAGTACCGCACTGTGAGGCGGCCGTGTTGGTCATTCGTCTATAAACTGGACTATAGTCCATTTTATGGACAGGAGTGCAGATCGGCTGCATGTGCGGCGGCGCCTGCAGACCCGCGCAGAGATCGTCCGCGCTGCGTTTGAGCTGTTTGGTCGGCGCGGGTACGAAAACGTCTCGATGGACAGCGTGGCTGAGGCGGCCGGGGTGTCGCGGGCGACGCTGTTCAACTACTTCCCGCAAAAAGAACTGTTGCTGCGCGAGATTGCAGCCGCGCGCGCGACAAAACTGAAAGCCATGGTCATGGAGTTCGCGGCCAGCGGGGAGACGGTGAGCTTTGAAGCTGTGACCTCGCTGGTACTCCGGATGGCCTCAGAGAACGCGCGGATCACGGGCCGGTCGAAGAAGCTGATTCTGGCAGCGCTGTTCCAGCAGGCATCGCAGGGTTTGCTGCTGGCGGCACGTGAAGAGGCGGTCGGGGCGCTGGCAGAGGCCATGCGGCGCATGCCGGGACGCAGGAAACCCGCGCGGGTGGCGGCGGAGACTCTGTTCGCGATGCTGATCGCGACGATGCTGGAGTGGCTGATGCGGGAAGACGCGCCGCCGGAGTGGCTGGCCAGGACTATGCGGGCACGGCTGCAGGCGCTGAAGGAAGGTGTGGCATGAAGCGGCGGCTGATCGTGGGCGGTGCGATTGCGGCGGTGGTGATCGCGGCGATCTGGATCGCGTCGGCGTGGGCGAGCTGGAGAGGCCGCAACGACTACTCGGGCACAGTTGAAACCCGGGAGATTCAAGTCGGGTCGAAGATTGGCGGGCGCGCGACCTTGGTCGGCGTGGAAGAAGGCGAGCTGGTCAAGGCGGGAACGACGCTGGTGCGGTTCGAGTGCGATGAGCTGAAGGCTCAGCGAGTGCAGGCGCAGGCGGCTGCGGAACAGGCACAGGCAGATCTGGACAAGATGCTGAGGGGCAATCGACCGGAAGAGATTGCGCAGGCTGAGGCGACGGCGAAGGCGGAGAAGGCGGCTCTTGAAGAAGCGAAGAACGGACCGCGCATCCAGGAGATTGAACAGGCGAAGGCAGACTTTGCGGCGGCAGATGCAGATGCAAAAAATGCCGATGCGTTCTATCGACGCATGCACGAACTCGTCGGGCAGGACATTATTTCAAAACAGCAGTACGACGATGCAAGGGACAAGAAGGATGCGGCGGCTGAGCGCGCGGAGAGCGCGCGGCAGCGGCTGGCGATGCTCGAGGCGGGAACGCGCGCCGAGGACGTGAACGCAGCGGAGGCGCGGTACAGGCAGGCTGAGGCGGCGGCGGCGCTGGCGCGGAAGGGATTTCGAAGAGAGGACATTGAGGCGGCGCGAGGGCGGCTCCAGCAGGCTGAGGGGCAGGTTGCGGAGCTGGATGCGCGGCTGCGCGAGGCGGAGCTGACGGCGCCGGCCGATGCGGTGGTGGAAGTAGTGAGCGTGAGGCCTGGAGATCTGGTTCCGGCGGGTCGCATCGTGATGACGATGCTCGAGAGCTCGCAACTATGGGTGAAAGTGTATGTGCCTGAGACTGATCTGGCGCGGGTGCATCTGGGGCAGCAGGCGACGGTTCGGGTGGATGGATTCGCACAGGCCTTCGCCGGCCACGTTGGGCAGATTGCGTCGGAGGCGGAGTTCCTGCCGCGCAACGTGCAGACGAAGAGCGATCGCGAGCACGAGGTGTTCGGGGTGAAGGTGTACGTCGACGACGCGGAGCGCGTTCTGAAGTCGGGAATGGCGGCGACGGTGAGGCTCCAGTGACGGCCAGTTCCACTGCCGTGATTGAGGCCGATCATCTGACGATCCGGTTTGGATCGGTCACTGCGGTGCGCGATGTGAGTTTTGCCGTCCATCGCGGAGAGATTTTCGGATTCCTGGGGCCGAATGGGTCGGGAAAGACGACCATTATCAAGGCGCTGTGCGGACTGGTGACGCCGAGCGAAGGAACCGGGCGAATTCTGGGCATGGACATCCGCAAGGATGCTTCGGAAATTCGTCGCCATGTCGGTTACATGTCGCAGAAGTTCGGACTGTATGAGGACCTGACGGTCGCGGAGAACATTGCGTTCTACGCCGGTGTGTACGGACTGGACGGCGCGCGCGCCGAGGAACGGACGCACGAGGTTCAGGAGCTGACCGGGATCGCGCCGTATATGAATCGGCGGGCGGCGCAGCTTTCGGGAGGCTGGAAGCAGCGGCTGGCGCTGGCGTGCGCGATCATCCATTCGCCGGAGGTGGTGTTTCTGGATGAGCCGACGGCGGGAATCGATCCGGTGGCGCGGCGCGCGCTGTGGGATCTGCTGTTCCAGCTTTCTGGGCAGGGCGTGACCTTTTTTGTGACCACGCACTATATGGATGAAGCGGAGAGGTGCGGGCGCGTTGGATACATCTACCTGTCGACGCTGATCGCGATGGGAACGGTCGCGGAGCTGCAGCGGTTGCCGGAGGCGAATCCTGCGGGAACGACGCGCGTGGAGATCGAGACGGCCAACGCTTCCACGATGCTCGATAAAGTCCGCGGCATGGAAGGAGTGCGCGAGGCGACGATCTTCGGGCGGTCGATCCACGCGCTGGCGGAGACGGCTGAGCTGGGAACGCTGCGGTCGCGGCTGCCGGAAGCGCGAGTCGAGACCATTGAGCCGTCTCTGGAGGACGTATTTGTAACGCTGACGTATCACATTATGGAGAGCGCGCGATGAGAGCGCTGTTTCGCGGGCTTGATTCCGGTGTGCCGGAAGGAATTCCTGCACATCGTGCGCGATCCGGGAACGCTGGTTTTCGCTCTGGGACTTCCAATCCTGCAATTGCTGCTGTTTGGGTTCGCGGTCGACACCAATGTGCGGCAGATTCCGACGGTGGTTCTGGATGAGTCGCAAACCCAGGAGAGCCGGAGGCTGCTGGAAAGCTTTACGGGGTCGGACGTGTTCGCACTGCGCATCTATGCGACGTCGCCGGACGGACTGTATGAGGCGATTCGGTCGGGAAAAGCGCGAGCGGGAATCCGGATCCCTTTCGATTATGCGCGGCGGTTGCAGGATGGAACGGGAGCGACGGTGCTGGTGCTGGTCGACGGATCGGATTCGACGGTTGCGGGACAGGCGATGAGCACTGCGACAGGCGTGGCGCTGAAGGAGTCGCTGCTGCGGGTGCTGCCCGACGGCACGATGCCGGTAGAAGTGCGACCTTCGGTGCTGTATAACCCGGCGACGCGGTCGGCAAACTTTTTTGTGCCTGGGCTGGTGGCGATCCTGCTGCAGGTGATGACGATTCTGCTGATCGCGCTGAGCCTGGTGCGGGAGCGCGAGCGCGGGACGCTGGAGCAGCTGACCATGACTCCGGTGGCTCCGCTGGGGCTGATGCTGGGAAAGATGATTCCGTACGGAGTGCTGGCCTTTGGCGAGTTGTGCGCGATCCTGACGATCATGCGAGTGGTGTTTCTGGTGCCGATTCACGGGAATGTTCTGCTGCTGCTGGCTCTCTCGCTGCCCTTTCTGCTGACGGTGCTGGGTTTGGGGCTGGTGATTTCGACGCGGGCGCATACGCAGGCCGAGGCGTTCCAGCTCTCGATGGGGACGATTCTGCCGTCGGTGTTTTTGTCGGGCTACATTTTTCTGATCGAGAACATGCCGGTTTTTTTCCGCGGGATCAGCCAGCTGATCCCGGCGACTTACTACATCCAGATTCTGCGCGGGATTATTTTGCGGGGCGCAGGGATGGGCGAGTTGTGGGAGCAGTCGCTTGTGCTGACCCTGATGGGATGTGCGGCGATTCTGGTGGCGGCGCGGTTGTTTGTGAAGAGCCACGCGTAGAAGAAGCCTGCAGCCAGCAGCCTGCTGCCGCCACCCCCACCCCCTCCCCCTGTACTGCGGGATGGTGATTGATTCTGCTGAAGTTCTATAGGGGGTAGTTGTTAGGTATCCGGCAGGTTTCTGAAAGTAAGTCAATTGGGAAACGAATGTCATTGAATCAATGATGAGGACGATGCGATCCCACTCAAGCCAATAGAGGGCTTGAGTGGGGCACCCGACGTTCCACCCTACCCCCCACCCCCCTCCCCTGTACTGCGGGGTGGTCATTGATTCTGCTGAGGTTAGTTGGTGATGACAGACTCGACAACAGCTAAGTAGCTGATTCGGAAATAGAACGAGACGGCCGTCTTTGTTATAGAGACGGTCGTCTTTGTAACAGAAGCGGCCGCGTTTGTAATAAAGACGACCGCGAACGGAGTTATAACCGGTGGCGGGCGGCGGGCAGCCGTGCTCGAGTTGGAGGGTGGTGGTCATTGTTCTGGAAGCAAAGGAAAAGGCCGCGCTAGGCGGCCTTCCGGTGGATCAGATTGTCGGGGGAAAATTTCTTACCCCCTATTATCAGAATACCAAGTTGAGCAGGAAATCGCGCCAACTTTGTTGAGGTGGTTTGGCGTGGAAGTTATGTGGAATGAGGGGTCATTACTTTGGATTTTGGGTGCGGCTCTTGACAGATTTTCCACATTGTGGGGTTTGGCTTGTAAGTGATTGAAAGTTGGTGGAGCGGGAGACAGGACGCAGGAGGCAGGAGACAGAATCGTGGTCTCCCAAATCTGCTAAAAGCGGGCAGATGTGCATGACCGAAATTGTGGCCGCTGAGGAGTTGGCGATCGAACGGTGAACGGCGTGGGGTTCGGTCGCCCTCTGGCGTGCCCGGAAGTGCACGCGAGGCGCGACCGAACCATGGAAGGCGCTTAGCGCCGTCCTTTATTCCATGGCCTGAAGGCTCCATTCGACTCGTTGCCTGACGGCAACTCACTCAGGGCAGGCTATGGCTTCTACCGTAGCCTCGCGTTGCGAGGCTGGTTGTGATTTCGGGGTTATTCAGGTCTGTTTCTTTTTGCGAGTGCATTTCCGCAGGCTGAATCCCGCGTTTTCGCCGGACTCGTGCCAGGGGCGGTGAGCCCGATGTCATGTTGCGGATTACGATCAGGTGCGGGTTCACGACCATTGAGGTCGAGCCCTGCTTCAAAAGCGCACCTGCACCAAAGACTTCTTGCCAGGCGCGGCAAGAACTACTATGCTTAAAGTGTTGTTTTCCGTGATGTGCAGGCTTGGGAAACAGAACCTCAGTCCACGATGTGTGCATCCTCCCGTACCGTCCAGTTTGCCTGGAGTATAGGATCGTCCGGTTCACACTGCTTCGCGTCGAGGGGTCCCAAGGTAACGCCAATCATGCATCGCATCCGAAGGGGCGGGAGGGGCTTCTCTACCTGCAGCATAATGTCATAAAACTGCGAGTGCTTCTCTACTGGAAACTCCGGAGTTCGGACCCTTCCAGCGGCGAGTGAAATGGGCATATACACGGAGGAGTACTTCTGTGGATATTGCTTGCGATTGGGCGGTGGAGTCGCGGGTATGCCGTTCGGCGCAGGCGGCTCGCTTCGCTCGCGACTTGTTCAGGCCAGGCTCTTCCGTCTCGCGCAGCTCAGCGTCAGAATGACAGCGCAGGATGGTTCGAGGTCGTGCCCTGATACAAAAGCGGTTCGTTCGGGCCGATCATTCCCACATCTGCCAGAACCGGGCAGATCCTTCCGTCTCGCGCAGCTCGACGTCAGGATGACAGCGCAGGATGGTTCGAGGTCGTGCCCTGATACAAAGGCGGTTCGTTCGGGCCGATCATTCCCACATCTGCCAGAACCGGGCAGAGCCGTTCGGCTCGCTCCGCTCGCTCAGGCCAGGTTGTGGGGCACCCGTTGAGTTGCGCAGTGATACACAGCAAAAGCAACTGCAGATGCCGTTCGACGCGCAGCTCGCTTCGCTCGCGACTTGCTCAGGCCAGCTCTTCCGTCTCGCGCAGCTCGACGTCAGGATGACAGCGCAGGATGGTTCGAGGTCGTGCCCTGATACAAAGGCGGTTCGTTCGGGCCGATCATTCCACATTTGCTGGAACCGGGCAGAACCGTTCGGCTCGCTCCGCTCGCTCAGGCCAGGTTGTGGGGCACCCGTTGAGTTGCGCAGTGATACACAGCAAAAGCAACCGCAGATCCTTCCGTCTCGCGCAGCTCGACGTCAGGATGACAGGATGGTTCGACGCGTGCCCTGATACAAAGGCGGCTCGTTCGGGCCGATCATTCCCACATCTGCCAGAACCGGCAGAGCCGTTCGGCTCGCTCCGCTCGCTCAGGCCAGGTTGCGGGGCACCCGTTGAATCGTGCCCAACGCAAATGCAACCGCAGATTGCCGTTCGACGTGCACCTCGCTTCGCTCGGAGCTTGCTCAGGCCAGGTGGTGGGCACCCGGAGTCGTGGCCGGGGGAATTATTGGTTGCTGCTCCTGGAGATGGTCTTCGACTCTTCTTTTGTGAGGATGCGGATCTGGGAGCCGAAGCGGCGGTAATTGCGAAACTCGAATTCGTTGAGCACTGCCTGGTGCTTGCCTTCGCGCAGGCTCACTGCGCCGCGGATCGGCATGAGGTAATCGTGGCTGTTGATGGTGATCCACGAGTAGTCGACGGAGATGGAGGTCGAGCGCACGAGCAGGTTGTCCGGGATGTCGTCAGCGTCGATGGAGATGCGGCGGACGCTGCGCGTGGCCGTGTCGAGATAGACGAGGCCGTGGAAGCCGACCGCGTGCTGGCGGTTGTTCTCGCCGGTGAGGTCGAAATTGGAGTTGGCGCTGGCGACCTGGAAGGCGAAGACCTGGACGGGCTGGCCGTCGAGGACGTCGGATTCTTTCCAGGTGAATTTTGCTTTGGCCGATGGGTCGAAGACCACCTGGAACATGCCGCCGAATTCGCCGACTGAGTGCGCGAAGTCGAGGTCGGCCGGCTGGACGCTGGTCTTCTGGCCATTCAGCTCGAGGGTGGTGCGCGACTCCTGATGGTCGAGGTAGCGCATCATCTGGACCATGGTGTCCTTATGGCGCCAGTCGCCGCGGCCGGTGGGATCGATGGAGTGGTCGGTGATCTCGATGCAGAAGAAGTTGGGCAGCGAGTCCGACCAGGCGAGCGCGCGCTGGCGAGCGCCTTCGATGATGTCTTTTACTTCGGCTTCGCTGGGCGGCGGCACGGGATTGGCCGGGCTGGAGATGGCGAACTCGCTGTTGGAGGTTGCGGCGGAAGAGGTCAGATGCTGGTCGGCGGCGCGGTCGGTTCCGACTTCGCCGACAGCGGTGAAGGAGGTCATGGGAGCGGTGGAGTCGGCGATGGTGCCTTCGACAGAAAATGTCGCAGTGCTGGTGACAGATTGCCCATCCTGGGTGAGCACGGCGTTGACCCGGTAGTTGCCGGGCGGGAAGACATGGCCCTGAATGGTTCCGAGGTAGGGGATGGCGTTGCCGGTGGCGGAGACTTTGCTGAGCGTGAGGGGCAACGTTCCGATGAGGGTATTGTTGCGCAGGATCTGGAGTTCGAGATTCGGCTGGGCCGTGCTGCCGGCAGCGGGATGGACCATGAAGAAGAGCGAAAGCGAGCGGGTGTGCTCGGGCAGCTCGCTGTCGAGCTCGGGAACGATGCGGCCATTCATGTAGCGCATGGGCTCGAAGGTCTCGGTCTCCTCGTGCAGAGGCTCGATGGTGCGGACGAGGGCGATGTCGGAAAGCGCGGGGCCGTGCGGCGCGGGGTCGATGGTGAAGGTGGAGCGCTGGGCGCCGGCCTTGTTGCTGATGCGGTCAAGGGCGGCGACTTCGAAGGTGTAGGTTCCCGGCTCGGCGGAGAAGTGACGCTGCATGGTGATGAGCCGGTCCTTGTCGTTGCGCAGCATGTCGGGGGTTTCGTGGCGGGGGATGTCCTCGCTGAAGCGCTGGACCACAGCGCCCTTGTCGTTTTTGATCTGCGCAACGATGGTGACGTGGACGGAGGACAGACGCGTGCTCGAATCCTCATGAACTTCGAGCTGCGAGACGGGCACTTCGACGGTGAGCGCGCCGGTGTTGCCTTCGGGCAGGCGGCCCAGGTGGAGGACCGATGTGCGGAGGGCCAGGTCGGTGGGCAGGGTTGGCGCGGCGAGCACAGTGAGCAGCGGCACTTCAAAGGGACGGATGCCGGAGCCGTTGTCCGGCGGGACGGCGAAGTAGCCGGCGCGGGACTGCACGACCAGGTTCTTGCGGAGCGGCTTGATGGCGATGGGGCGGAAGGCGCCGTTGTAGTCCTTGATGCCAGGGACGTAGGCGGCTTCGTAATAGGTGTTGAGGCTGTCCTCGAGCAGGCGAAGCGGCGTCTTAATGCTCGCGCCGGCGCGGAAATAAACACCGCCCGTCTGAATCGCGAGCTTCGGCAGTGGACTCTGGAGATCGTCAAAGGTATCGAACTCCAGGTTGGTCATGTTATTGGCCATATCCTCCAGCATTGCCGGCGGGACGTGCTGCCCATACGAACCGCCCGAAGGCATCTGGGTGGGCGAAGGCGTGGTAACGTGTCCGCCCGCGGAAGTGGAGTCGCCGTATACAGCGCTGGCGCCGGCTCTCATAGCGGTGGCCATGGCGCCGCCAGGATTCTGATTGGCGATGGCGCCTCCGGCCATCATGCGGTCGTTGACCTGCTTGTCCATGGCGCCGGTATCGACGGTGCAGATGGTGACGCCGTCGCGGTTGGCCTGGCCGACGACGGACTTGATGGTGTCGCGGGAATTATTGTCGGCCCAGAGGTTCTCGGCAAAGTAGATGATGAGCTTGCGGCCGGTGATCTGGCGCTGAGCGTTGGCGAGAGCCTCGAGCGCGTAGAGCGTGGGGAAGTCGTGGTGATCTTCGAGCAGGCGCTGCGAATCTTCCATGCCGGTGAGCAGAAGCTTGTCGCGCAGGCGCTCGGCAAAGTCCACGGAGAGAGATTCATCCTGGGTGGAGGCGATGAGTTCTTTCTCGGCGGGCGAAAGGTCGTTGGAAACGGTGGTGCCGGTGGTGGTTGCGGTGACCGCGGCAATGGCCTGGTCGACGAGATCGCGGCTGGGGGTCCATGCCTGGATGAGGCGGAGGCGGCCGTTCATCTGGAAAACGGAGAACGAATAGCCTTTGGCGGGAATGACGCCGAGGATTTTTGCGGCCATAGCGCGCGCCGCTTTGGCGGGGCCGGGATCGAGACGGTCGAAGACGATGGTGACCAGGTGCTGCGACTCGGCGGCGCCTTTGACCAGGTGGAGATCGGAGAGGTTGACGGGCACACCGTTGTCGGTGACGGCGAGATCAGAGGGCTTGAGGTCGAGGACGGGCTTGCCGCCTTTGGTGCGAACGACCAGATCGAGAGAGACTTCGTCGGTGTTGACGCTGAACGACGGAGTTGCGGGACTCTGCGCGGGCGCAGCGACGGGTGGAGCGGGCGCAGCAGAAGAGGAACTCTGCGCGAGGGCTGAAAAGCCGCCGGCCAGAGACACAAGCAGAAAGGCAGTTGCGCTGGATGCGCAGCAGCTGCGGAAAGAAAGCATGGAGACACTCCCCAGGCGTCAGGACGGAAGAAAGCCGGACAATTGAGCGGACCCAAAGCCGCCGTTCGATGGCCGTACTAACGATACCCCGCGCAGACAGCGGGAACAACACCCTTTTGGGGGTTTGGCAGGGCGGATGATCCGAAACGGAATGGGTCTCCGGATGGGTCCGGGATGGAGCACCCCTTCAGGGATGAGAAGTGGATTACTGGAGTGACGGATGGGGCGGCACTTTCGCTGTAGCGCGGGTGGGTTCGTGACTATTGGGTGTCGCATTTGGGGCCAGGGCTGCCACCGAAGAAGCATTGAGGGACCGCAGTAGCCGGGGTAGCCTGCGGCAGGCCTGTGGGGAAGGCGATCGTGCGCTACATTCGATGGTTTCTGTGCGCCCTGTTTGTATTGGGCGCGGGCCTTTTCACCCGGGCGGCGGCCATGACGGTGATGGCGGTGGTGCACGTGCCGGAAAGGCTGGTGCCGCTGCGCCCGATGAGCGTGGCCGCGAGCCTTGCGATGCCGGCGCTGGCGATGATTTACATCATGGCCTGCTGGACGTTCCTGCGGGGGAAGCCCTCGGCTCGGGGATGGGGCATTGCGGCGAGCACAACCTTAATATTGTTGGCCGCGCTGATGGAGTGGGTCGACTGGCACTTTGGCGGGGCGGCGGGCGCGGTGTCGAAGGAGCCGATGCTGACGCTGGGCACAGGACTGACGGGGATTTTCGCGTTCTCGCGGCGCGATGCGGTGGTGGTGGAGGCGGGGCCGAAGCCGCAGGCGGGAGACGGAACCAGGGCGTGGACGAATCGAATGATGTGGCTGGTGGCCGCGGTGGCATTTCTGGCTGTGAGCAGCGGCTGGTCGCGCTGGGCGGAAGCGCGCGGCCTCGAACGGGCGACGGTGATCGTCGATATGGCGGAGCTGATCGGCGCAGCGCTGGTGGTGCTTACGATCCATGAAGCCGGGCATGCAGTGGCGGGCATGGCGATGAAAATGAGGGTGTGCACCTTCGGCGTGGGTCCGGTGCTGTGGAGCCGGTGGAGCGGGCGCTGGAGGCTGAGCATTTCCGGACGGAACGTGCTTCGGCTGACGGGATTGACGCAGGTGGTGCCAACGCGGCTGAAGACTTTCCGGCGGGACAAGATTGTGGAGGTGGTGGGCGGTCCGGCGGCAACGCTGATTTCGGGCGGTGTTGCGCTGGGATTTTTGCTGACGGCGCCCGGGCACGCGTGGGCGCCGGAGTGGAATGTGCTGAAGCTGCTGGTAACGCTGTCGCTGGTAGCGGGGCTGGTGAACCTTGTTCCGTTCAGGATGGGGAGGGGGCATTCAGACGGAGCAAAGCTGTACCAGATGATTCGGGGCGAGGAGTGGGCCGATTATTGGTTGACGGATGACTCGGGCTACGCAAGCTGGGCGACGCCGATTCGAGCCAGGCAATACGATATCGCGGCCATCTTACGCGCGGCTGGAACCATTGCGCAGGGCGCTGAGGAGACGCAGTTCCTGCTGATGGCGGTGGCCCACTACTTCGATGTGGGCCAGTTGGAAAAGGCTCGGCAGGCACTGGAGAAAGCCGAGGCGAAGGCGGTGGAGACCGAGGCGGAGCTGCCTGCGGACCTGATGACGGCGCTGGTGTTCTTCCACGCTTTCCTGGTGGGAGACGACGTGCGGGCATGGGAGTGGTGGGAGAAGGCTCTGGAAAAGGATCCAGGGGTGGCGGAGGGTTTGGGCGCGGCTTCATTGTGTGCGCTGCTGATCGCGCAGGATCAGCTTGGGGAAGCGGAGGAGGCGTGGATCAAGGCTGAGGCGTGGACGCGGAACCTGCCGCAGTGTGGCGCTGCGAATATGGAGCGCGAAGTGGTGTGGAAGCTGCGGTCGAAAGTGAATCAGATGCTGGAGGAGAAGAAAGCGGGCGCGCTGAAGGCGATTCGGGAAACGGCAAGCGGGGCAGAGGCAAAGGGGGCGAAGGAGCAGGAGGAAGTGAACGAGGGTTCGAGCCGCGAAATGGCCAGGGCAGCGCTGGAGGCGGCGCAGCGCTTGTCGATGTGCGAAAGAGCGGCGGCTCCGGAATTGGCGGAGAGCAAGGAAGAGGATGGGGTGGAGACGCCGGTGCGGCGCTGGCATGACGATGCAGCGCTGGCGGCGCAGTAGGGGAGAGTTGCGCGGACCGCTCAGGCGCGCTTATGAGAGCGGGCGGCGGGTTGCGGTCGCGCAGAGGCGACGGGGCGCGGGGAGGCATTCTCGACGGGCTCGGGGAAGTGGACCTCGGGAAACGCTTCGAAGGTGGGGCGCGCGAATAAGTAACCCTGGAAGAGACGAATCCTCTGTCCGGCGAGGAAGCTGAACTCAGCGAGGGTTTCGACGCCCTCGGCAATCACTTCAATTTTGAGGTCATAGCAGGCGCGGCGGATGGCGCGCAGGATGGCCTGGCGCGGGCCGGGGCGGTCGACGCTGCGGATGAGGCGCATGTCGATTTTGATCTGATCGGGCTCGAGGTCGTCGAGGAGGGTGAGCGCGGCCCAGGTCGCGCCGAAGTCGTCGATGGCGAGGCGAACGCCGAGGGCGCGGGCCTCTTTAATGAGGCTGGCGAAGCGGGTGCGGTTTTCGACGACGCTGGCTTCGGGCACTTCGAGGACGATGCGATCGAGAGGCAGGTTGGCCTGGCGGGCGGCTTCGATGGTGTGGAGCAGGGATTTCGGGTTGGCTTCGAGAGCCTGGGGAAGAAGATTCAGGTGAAGTGGGCGGTCGATGCCGAGGCGCGCGGCGAGAGCGACAGCAGCGGCGCGGGCGGTCTGATCGAAATGATGCAGGCGAAGCGGGGAAACCTGGTTCAGGACCTGCCAGGCGGGCTCATCCCAGGTGCCGCGGATGAGCGCTTCATAAGCGACGATCTTGTGCGAAACGGCGTCGACGATGGGCTGAAAGGCAAAGCTGAAGTCGGGATCGCTAACGGGCGGGGACGCGGCGCTCACTGCGCACCTGCGGAAGCGAGATGAAGGGGGAAGGACATAGTAGACCGCGAGCGCCGCGCAACCTGATCGATGGACTGTGCGCAGTATGGTCATGGTCACGCGGGTGGGGAGAGTGCACAACTGCACAAAGGGATCAGTGGGGAACGGAAGTGGGATGACGGAGTTGGTACAGCGGGGCAGTTGCGGGCAACCAGGCCTGGAAGTTCAGCCGAGACCGCCGTTCACTGAAGACGCCCGCGCAACAAAACCAGTGCTCTGACGTCGCGCCAGATCGATCGCATCATCAAAGCGGCCAGGAAGGAGAGCATGAAGCGCTGATGGTGCCGCTGCGCCTCGTGCTCGATACGAACATTCTGGTTTCGGCAGCTCTCAACCCCAACAGTTCCCACGCACGGCTTTTCTTATCGCCATCACCGGCCTGCGCGACGAGAGTGTTTGCCTGGTTCCCCGGGGCGAATCTGGTCGGGCTCATGAGGGTGTGGTTTTTCAAAATGGGACTGAGCAGAGTACTTCGGAGTCGAGGCAGGGAGGAAATCCGTTGATTATCCGGCGGCGGAAGCGTTCGCTGCTTGCTGTCCACCCCACCAGGCCAAAATCGGGCCGGTGGGGACCCCGGCTGTGGGGTGAACCTGGCCGGGGGAAAATTTGGGGTGCTTTTCAAAATGGGACTGAGCAGAGTACTTCGGAGTCGAGGCACGGAAGAAATTCGTTGATTGTCGGGTACCGGGAAGCGTTCGCTACTTGCTGTGGGGTGAACCTGGCCGGGGGCAAGATTAGGGGTGGTTTTCAAAATGGGACTGAGCAGAGTACTTCGGAGTCGAGACAGGGAGGATATTCGTTGATTATCCGGCGGCGAGAAGCGTTCGCTGCTTGCTGTGGGGTGAACCTGGCCGGGGGCAAGTTTGGGGGGTACTTTAGTTACCGGCGAGGGCGTCGGGGGGCTGAGGCGATGGGCGCCCCTTTGCGGATGAGATCGATGGTGCTGACGGAACCGGGATCGACCTCTGTGGGTCATCAGCCGAGCAGGTGCGGCACCACTGCGCTCACGAACTCGCGCGGCGTAATGATCTTTGTGCTCTTCCAGATTGCGGGGAAATGGCGGGGATCGCCGGTGATGAGGAAGTCGGCGCGAGACGCGTCGGCGCACTCGATGAAGATATTGTCATCGGGATCGCTGGTGATCTGAATACGACGCGATGGGGAAATCTGGCGGGCGCGGTTGGTGATGATCTGAAGCAGTTGCAGACGCAGTCCTTTGCGTATGGCCAGTTCGGGGCGGGAAATCACTCGCGCATACTCTTCAAGGATCGGCGCGGAGACGTACAGTCGCGCGGGCCTGGTGATGGCGATAAGAAAAGCCGTGCGCGGGATACTGTTGGAGTTGAGAGCTGCGGAAACCAGAACGTTCGTATCGAGCACGAGGCGCAACGGCAGCATCAGCGCTTCCTGCTCTCCTTCCTGGCCGCTTTGATGATGCGATCGATCTGGCGCGACGTCAGGGCGCTGGTCCGGTTGCGCCGGGCGTCGTCTGCAATCAGCTTCAGGACTTCGGGTTCCGGAGCGGCGAGCCTGACATAATCGCGAATGTTAAGAAGGATAGCGGCCGGGGAGCCTCTTTTCTTTACGATCAGAGCGCGGTTTTCAGTCTCGATGCGGCGAAGGAGCCTGCCGAGGTTGCTGCGCAGAGCAAGCGCGGAAACAACAACCGGAGGGTTCGCGGACTGGGTGCGCGCCAACTGTCCATTTCGCATGTATCAACTGTACAGTTCAGCAGAATGCCAGGCAAATTTAAAAAGGACTCGGCTGAACAGCGTCTGACCTCTGATCGGCAGTTTTCGGTCCGTTCTCACGGCTTTCGATCCGACTCACGGCGAGGCGCTTTATCCGAAACCGTCATTCATTGATCAACCGCGGCGAGAGTGCAGACCTGGTTGCCGGGGCGAATCTGGTCGGGCTCATGAGGTGGCTTTTCAAAATGGGCCTGAGTCGAGTACTTCGGAATCGAGGCAGGGAAGAAATTCGTTGATTATCGGGCACCGAGAAGCGTTCGCTACTTGCTGTGGGGTGAACCTGGCCGGGGGTGAATTTGGGGTGCTTTTCAAAATGGGACTGAGCAGAGTATTTAGGAGTCGAGGCGGGGAGGATATTCGTTGATTATCGGGTACCGGGAAGCGTTCGCTTCTTGCTGTGGGGTGAACCTGGCCGGGGGCAAGTTTGGGGGGTACTTTAGTTACGGGCGAGAGCGTCGGGGGAAGGGCGTGTCAGGAGAGATGTCGGGGGAAGGACTTCAAGAGAAGGGCGTGTCAGGAAAGCCGTCGGGAGAAGGGCCTTAAGAGAGAACGTCACGGCTGCGGATGGGCAGCGAGCCAGTGGTCGAGGTTCGCCTGCTGCAGCTGGCGAAACTCGGCGCACGCGTCGATGCGATCGAGAGCATGGCGCATGCTAACGCTGGAGTCCGCGACCTTATGATCGGCGAAGAACTTCTCGACTTCGGCGCGCGCATCGGTGGAGCAGAAGGCTGCCGGTGGATTCGACGAGGTCCGCGCCCATGGCGGTAGTGAACTGAGCCTGAACCTTGTCCCAGTTCTGCTGGACGTAGTTCCACGCCATGTCACGAGTGGCGGGAAGCGCGAGCGCGATGCCGATCTGGAAAACTGCGTCCTGATTGCGGACCTTGCCGGAAACCGCGTAGTCGAGGCTGCGGCGCTCGAGCGCGGGATCTTCAAATTCCGCGAGCAGGCGCAGCGCAGTCTGCTGGATTTCGGGGTTCGTGGAGGTCTCGTAGATCTTCTGCAACTGGTCGAAGAGAGCGGCGTCGCCGTTGTGGGCGGCGATGGCGAACGCGGTCTGGGCGAGGGTCGCATCCACGAGAGCCGGGATCGGCGAGGTACTTCTCGGCGATTTCGTGGGCCTGGGCGAGAACGGCAGGATCTTTCCCGTAAAGGCCGACCAAGGCAAAAAGATCGGCGCGAAGCTCGATCTTGTCAGGGTGTCATCGGGCGAGGGCGAGCCGAGTCTGGCCAGTCGCGGCGAGAAGGTGGCGCGAATCCACGCAGCAAAGCCCGCGCTCTACAGGCGCAGCGGCGACGCTGATCTGAAAATGGCGTCGACTCCATGATCGCGATTTTGCGAAGACCTCGGCACTGGAATCGTCTTTGAGTTCGGCAAGAGGTCGAGATATTCGCCAGCAGTCGCTTCATTAGCGCGCGCCTGCGCCCATCGATCGCCGACGAGGCGAATGCGTTCGGAGGCATTGAGGCTGGTTTCAGCGTGCTCCGCCAGGCTTTTGAAAGTTTCAGGCGTGTACGCACTGCGGTAATAGCCAGTGCCACCAGCATCCGGGAAAGAAGATGGAGTCCGTCGGCACTTTCAGCTGGTGCCGGTGGGAGTGAGAATCATCGCAGGAATTGCCGCTTCCGGGCTTTGAAGCAGACGGGCAGCGTCCATTTCTGAGCGGGATCGGGTTTGATGCTGGGGCTCAGGAAAAAGCGCCGCTGTTCAACTGTTACACGCCTGCCGCCGGAAGGCGCGCCGAAGGTGAGGATGGGCGCGCCAGGCTGAGCAACAAGGCTCTCCATAATTTTGTCTACGGGCTTATGGCTGACGGCAGTTTGAGCACCCCAGAAGTCTTCAGCCGTGGCGTTGGAGTAAAGGTGAGCGGCCAGGTATTTGTGCACGCCCTGGCGGAAGGTTTCTTTTCCGACATAGTTCTCAACCATGAGCAGAACAGCGGCGGCTTTGCCGTAAGTGATGCCGTCGAACATCTGATTGATCTCCGCGGGCGTGTCGGCTCTGGCGCGGATAGACGAGTAGTGGCGCGGGAATCGAGGTCGAGGGACGCCGTCCGTGTCCGCGATGGCCTGCTGGTCGAAGTCCCAGTCAGGATGCATTGCGGCAATCGGGCTTGTAGGACATCCAGGTGGCGAAGCCCTCGTTGAGCCAAATGTTGTCCCACCATTCCATCGTGACGAGATCACCGAACCACTGGTGCGCCATTTCGTGGGCGATGACCGAGGCGATGCCTTCTTTGAATGAAGCGACGCGGTTTTGGGATCGAGCAGCAAGGCGTCTTCGCGATAGGTGATAGCGCCAAAGTTCTCCATGGCGCCGGCCTCGAAGTCGGGCAGGGCGATGAGGTCGAGTTTTTTGAGCGGATAAGGGATGCCGAAGTAAGTGTTGTAGTAGTGGAGGACGAACTTCGCAATCTCGACGCCGTAGGAGGTAAGCGCGACCTTGTCCGGGGTTGAGCAGACGCCGATGGCGACGCCATCCTGCTCGCCATGCGTGCACTGGAAGTCGCCGACGAGAAAAGCGAGCAGATAAGTGGACATTTTCGGCGTGATGGCGAAGTGGAGCGTGTGCTTGCCGTCGGCGGGCCCAGGGGTGTCGGCGGCGATCGGGGTGTTGGTAATGGCCGTGTCGCCGCTGTCGATGACGAGGGAGACGTCGAAGGTGGCCTTCATGGCGGGCTCATCGAAGCAGGGGAAGGCGCGGCGCGCGTCGGTGGATTCAAACTGGGTGACGGCGTAGTTGCGGCGGGCGGTTTTGGAGAGGTAGAAACCGCGCAGCTCGTTATTGAGGATGCCGGTGAAGTGAATCGACAACATGGCTTTGCCCGCGGGGATCTCGTCGGGAACGGATAGCGTGGCCTGCTCCTTGTCTTTGTCGAGGGTGACGGCGGCGGTTTGTTCCCTGCCGCCGGCGGTGATCTTCACTGACTGGAATTGATCTCGATGGCGTTGAGGGTGATGGCGCGCGCCGGCTGCGCGAGGGCGACGTCGATGGTCTCAGAGCCGGTGAAGGTGGCGGCCTTGAGGTCGGGCGCGAGCGTGATGGTGTAGTGCTCGGGGCGGACGTTGTCGCCGAGGCGCTGCGCGCGCGAGGGAGCGGCGAGGATCAGGCAGCAGAGAGCAGGCAGCAGAAGTCTGGGGGCGAGCCGAACTGCGAAGCGATTCAGGTTCATGACGGCCTCAAAGGAAGAGATCAGGCACTGGCGGAGCAGGAGCAGGGGAACCGAATCATGCTACAGCACGGACTGAATCGGCGCAGGGCCCACCCTGCACCGGATGAACGCGAACCGAAAAGGAACCCCGCCGTAGTGGCGGGGTTCGATTCAATATTGCATGCGATATCGCCAGCCTGGAGATTCCTCAGAAGAGAATCTTCAGGGCGAGTTGGGTGTTGTAAGGTTCGCCGGAGCCGATGCCGGGCGCGCCGTAAGAGACGCCGATCGTCGATGTGCTCCAGCCAAACGCGCAGCCGTAACCGAGGTTGTTCAGCGGCTGCGCCAGGTTGATGCGGTTGAAGACGTTGAACATCTCCACGCGGAACTGCGCGCGTGACGCGCTCCTTGTAGATGGGCGTGTTCTTAATCAGCGACAGATCCACGTCGCCGAAGCCGGGTCCGATAGACCTGGTTGCGGCGCAGATTGCCGTAGGTGCCAGCTTGCCGGTACGGCAAAGCTGTTCGGGTTGAGGTACTGTGCATAAGGCATGCGACTGCACCGAGCGGTCGCTGTTGATGGGCGGTCCCGTGATGTTGGCACGGTCCTCGCCCTCGGCTGTGCCGCTGTTGTCCTGCACCGGTGAGCACGTTGACCGGCTCGCCGTCCTGGAACTTGAGGATGCTGTTGACCTCCCAGCCGTGCGTCAGAGCCCTCGGTCCCGAGCGAGGCCCGGGAATCACGTAGCCGAGATAACGCGGTGAAGTGGTTTCGGATGTCCTGGTTCGCGTTGCCCCTGTCACCGGCCAGATTGAGCGAGTTCTGCGGAATGGTGTTAAAGACGCTGGAGTTGTCCAGATTGTGGCTCCAGGCGTAGGCGAACTGGCTGCTGAGCCCATGCCACGAACTGCTGCGCAGCGTAACCTGCATCGCGTTGTAGCTGGACGAAGCCGCGGAGTTGATCTGGTTGATGATGCCGAAGTTGGGGAACTTGCTGAAGTACGGCCGGGTGGACTGCTGGTACGCGAAAGTATTGCCGTTGACGGTTACAGGCCCATAGTCACGCCGTGCGAGGGGTATCCTGGTCGGCCTCCCAGTGCATCCCGCTGGTTGATGTCCTGCAGGACGAGGTTGTGGCGGCTGGCCGAGCCCACGTAGCCAACGTTCACCTGCCATGCATGGCCCAGGCTCTGTTCGATGTTCAGGCCGAAGAGCTCGGCGTAGGGTGTTTTGAAGTTGCGGCTGACCGAGTAGATGGAGACCACGTTGCTGCCCGTGGGCTGACCCTGGCTGGGCGTGAAGATAGGGGTTGTCTGGTCGTATGTCCAGATGGGTGCAGCATTCGGCGTGTTGAGAACGATGGACTCGTTGGGCTGGCTGCCGGCCGGGTTGTTGTTGACGCCGCTGGCGCCGCCGTTGGGGATACCGATATTGCCAAAGAAGGCCTGGCCGGCGGGCTGGTCATAGTAGATGCCGTAGTTGGCGCGGAAGACGGTGCCGTTATGCGCCGCAAAGGAGAACCCGACGCGCGGCGAGAAATTCAGCTTGTTGCTGTTGTAGATATACGTCCGGCGTACCTGATCCGCCGCCGGCGACCACCAGGCCGGTGCTGCTGGTGGGGTCGAAGATGGAGAGATTCGGATCGTTGGTGTAGAAGGGCTGCTGGTAGTCGTAACGCAGGCCGAGGTTGATGTTCAACTTTGGCGTGATCTGCCATGAGTCCTCGGCGAAAGCGGAGCCGGTGTGGGTGTAGATGAAGCGCTCCTGGGTACCGAGGGTAATGCTGGATGTATAAGCGTAGCCCGCCATGAAATCGGCCAGGTCAGCACGTTGGGATCGGTGACGGAGGTATCGCTTGCCCATGGCCCGATACGCGCCGGTGCCGAAGTTGAAGGCGCCGCGGCCGCCCCAGTTGTAGTAGAGGTCGATGTAGGCGCGGCGATATTCAACACCGACCGAACTGGTGCTTGCCGACCGTCCAGGAGAGCGTGTCCGCTATCTGGCCGGAGATGTCGTTGCGGCCGGAGGTTGGCGTCACGCCGATGGAGTCGAATCCGTTGATCGGCATCTGCGGAGCGCCGGACATAGCAGCACCGGTGTTCAGGCCGTGCCAGCGTCAGGGGATTCTGGCTGTGCACCGCATCGGCAAAGGCCTGGGTGAAGAAGTTCGCGCCGGCGGCAACCTGGTTGCTGAGGTTGGGACGGAGGGTATAGTTCCAGACCGTGTTGAAGTTCTGGATATGCGAGGGAACCGTCTGGAAGTATTCCGGCAGGTAAGAGCACACAAAGACGCAGCTGGGTGCATCGGCATATCCCTGGCCGAAGTACCAGATGGCCGACAGGTGGCTCTTGTCGCTGAAATTGTGGTCCAGATGGACCAACAGCGTTGTGGCTGTATCCGGCTCTGCGGCGCGGTGCTGGAGTAGTTGCCCGGAGTACCGGGAAGGTTGGCGATGATCGCTCGGATCCCACAGCGTGCTGAGGATATTCTGCGAGACCTGGCTGGGCTGGACGTTGTATTTGCTCAGCTCCGCGAGCGCCAGCGCCTGATAGGCCGGCGAGGGCTCGGTGACGGTATTAGGCTACCCGATGACAAACTTCTGCTCCTCGTAGGTGAGGAAGAAGAAGGTCTCGTCGCGCCAGATGGGGCCGCCGAGCGAAGCGCCATAGTTCTGGTTGCGCAGCGGCTGCTCCGGCGAGCCGGGGGTCACAAAGGGCGAGGCACCGCCAGCGCCTCGTTGCGGTTGTAGTAGTAAGCATCGCCGTGGAAGGCGTTGCTGCCGGACTTGGTGGTAGATGTTCAGGTTGCCGCCGGGGCTGCGGCCCGATTCGCTGTTGCCAGTCGTCTGGAGCGAGTACTCGTCGAGCGCTTCAATGGGATAGACAACGCCGGCGATACCGCTGATGCCGCCCTGGTTGACCGCATTCACGTTCAGGTAAAGATCGTTATTGTCGGTGCCGTTGATGGTGTAGTTGAGCTGGTTGTTACGCATACCGTTGACGGAGCCCGAGTTGTTGTAGCCGGAAAAGGCGACCGAGGAGCCCATAAGCTGGGTGAAGTCGCGGCCATTCAGCGGCACATCCTGCAGCGATTTGCCTTCGATGGAGGTGGTCTGGACGACAGTGGTGGTGTCAAGCGAAAGGGCGTTGGCGGAGACCTCGACGATGGTGGCCTGCTGCGCCACGGTCAGCCGGACGGGCAGGGTGTAGACTTTGCCCGCGAGCACCTGGACGCCGGTGACCTCGACGCGCTGGAAGCCCTGGGCCTCGACCTGGATCGTGTAGGTGTCGACGGGAAGGTCGTTGAAGGAGAACTCACCGGCGCCGGACGAGACGGTGTTCTGGACGACGGCTGTGGCCACGTCGGTGGCAGTGACCTTTGCGCCCGCAACGACTGCGCCGGAGGGATCGGTGATGGCGCCGTTGATGCTGCCGCGGAACGTCTGTGCCAGGGATGGCAGGGAAACGAGCAGGAACAGGGCGAGCATGGCGGAGAATGCCGGGGCCGCTTTTCGATTTGTTTGCATAACTTCCTCCTTCAAATAAATCAAGTGGTCTGGTTCGCAACGCCGATGGCCTGCGGATCAGATTGTGTTGTTCGAATGTGTTGTGACCAAACGCCGCGACGGGGCAACGCTGACAAGCACAACAGATACCGACCGAACAGCGACGGTGCTGGACCCGGGGGGAATTTGGGGGATCTAAGCGGCTGCGGAAGAATCAGGACGCGAGTTCAGGCACGCTGGAGTTGTCGACTGGGACAACAACTGCCGAGTGAAATTGCAGCCGCGATCAGCATAAAGTGGGACGATCATAGCACAGGCAGTGACCAATGGCGTGCACCGGGGGATGAACCGCGGGGGCTAGCCGCCGCTAAAGGGTGCTGGAAATGGCGCGATCCGTTGGCCAGACTGGCTCATCCGGAGCCTGACCCACATGCGGCGGACGTGATTCGCCGTTTAGCTATGCGCGGATCGCCGCCTCTTCCTCACGCGCAATGATATTGACATCGATGCCGCAACAGCCGGCGCACAGCACCGTTTCCGGGAGCAGCCCTTTTGTACGATCAACGATTCCGAAGAATCCGTTCCATTCGCCGCTCCAGACCGTATCGCCACGCTGCGATACCGACCACACTCCGAGCAAGCCTTTTTTGCCGCACCCGCGACATTCGAGATCATAGAAAGCCCATCCGCGCATGAGACTGCATCTCCGAGAAACCTTAGTGGCGGGGGAGGAGGGACTCATTATCCACAGGAATTCGCCCTGTGGAAAAACTATCTTCCGACAGTTACTACCGGGTGGTTATTTCAGGCCCATGTGGCTGCCTTCTGAATCTGTACGGCTCATTGGCTCGATGGGTCCGTCTTCGCGGTTGCTGCGGCGCGACAGCCTTCGCCCGCTTGCTAACACAATCGGGTTCTCCGCATTGAGCAATGGGAACTGGCATGCCGAGCCGTAGCCCTCGAAGTCCGCCTTCGCTAACGCTCCGGCGCGATAGCCTGGCCGCATTGGCATGCCGAGCCGTAGCTGTCGCAGAGGGCGGAAAAGTCCGCCTACGCTAACGCTTCGGCGCGACAGCCTTCGCCCATCAGCCTTCGGCCGTTGGGCGAAGGCTGGTGGAGGCGGCGGGAGTCGAACCCGCGTCCGAAATCGTCGACAGCCGAGAGACTCCATGCTCAGTCCGTTCGGGAGTTTCGCTTTCGGCGCTTAGAGCGGACAAGAAACGCCGGAAACTAGTCCGATGATCTCGCCGGCGGCCCACGGACCGAGGGTCGCCAACCAGCCCCCTGTGCGACGTCCTGACCTCAGCCCAGGGGCGAAGCCGAGGAGGACGGCAGTCTAACTAATTAGGCTGCGTATGCCAGCTGATTGGTGTTGGCAATTATGGTTTTCCAGGCGATTACGGGTGCCCAGACCCCGGCATGCCTCTCTGCCACAAGCGATCCCGTCGAAACCGTGACGCCCCCATAGGTGCGGCGGCCGAGGAGGAGTGCTCCTGACAGCTATCCTTATTATCGCACTGGGCCGCTTTGCCTTCAGGTTTCCCCGCCTGTACGATGCACGTGGTCCGGTGAAGCCGGACGATACACGGCGGGAGCGAAACACAGCGCGCCGCTCGCAGCAGGGGAAGAAGGAGAGCAAAACAAGATGAAAACGGCAGGAATCGCGCTGGCTTTGGCAGCCAGCCTTTGTTGCGCGCAGAGCTTCGCGCAGGAGACAGGGGACTTTCAGCCGGCGTCGACTAACGTTCCGGACGCGCAGTATCCAAAGGTGGATAGCCAGTCGCGCGCTCTCATTCGCATTAAGGCGCCCGACGCGACTAAGGTGAAGCTCAACTTCTGGAGCGGACCCAAGCTCGACATGGAGAAGCAGGCCGACGGCTACTGGACGGTGACCACACCGCCGCTCGCGCCCGGGCTGCACTACTACACCGTGATTGTCGATGGCGCCGAAGTGAGCGACCCCGGCAGCTTCGCATATTACGGCGGGGGCAAGGACGCCAGCATGATCGAGGTCCCCGAGGCCGGCGCAACCTATTATTCCCCGCAGGATGTTCCTCACGGGCAGGTTCGCGAGGTCTGGTACCACTCGCAGGTCACGGGGACGTGGCGCCATGCCCTCGTCTACACGCCGCCGGGCTACGACACCAGCAAGCTCCGCTATCCCGTCCTCTACCTGCAGCACGGCGGTGGCGAAGATGAGACAGGGTGGATCCGCCAGGGGCACGCCAACTTCATCCTCGATAACCTGATCGCGGCTGGAAAAGCGAAGCCCATGATCATCGTGATGGGCTATGGTTATGCGCGCCGCGCGGGCGTAACGCCTCCCGATCTCACCGGCAAACCCTTCGGTTCACCGGAGATGATGAAGGCCATGCAGGACATGATGGGGGCCTTCGAGGACGACCTCACCCAGGCCCTCATACCCTTCATCGACAAGACGTTTCGCACCATCCCGGATCGCGAGCACCGCGCCATGGCCGGCCTCTCGATGGGCGGCATGGAAACTTTCCAGGTCACCTTCGATCATCTGGACACCTTCTCCTATATCGGTGGATTCAGCGGCGCAG
Organism: uncultured Acidobacteriaceae bacterium; assembly: GCA_963788905.1. Lineage (GTDB taxonomy): Bacteria > Acidobacteriota > Terriglobia > Terriglobales > Acidobacteriaceae > Palsa-343. The sequence continues at coordinate 273,522 of CAWBIO010000002.1, read as the reverse complement.
CCATGGCTTTCGGCAACCAGACGCTGGACACGAAGACTGCTTTCCATGGAGCGCTGGCCGATCCGTCGGCCTTCGCGAAGCGGGTGCACGTGTTGTGGATCGGCGTAGGGACCGACGAGCCCGCGATGATGAAGGCCGGCATCGAGAGGCTCAACACCTCGCTGACCGACGCGAAGGTCGAACACGTCTTTTATGAGTCGCCGGGAACCGCGCACGAGTGGCAAACGTGGCGCCGCGACCTGAATGACTTCGCCCCGCGGCTGTTCCAGTAGAAGAAAGCCCGGCCAACCACCCCGAGCACACGGAGGCGGCAGACGGTGATCTGCGGCCTGGATTTTTGTGCCCTTAGCTGTTGCCGCGAACATACTCACGCAGCTGCTTGTTGATTTCGGCGGCCTGCTGGACGCCGCTGTCGAGCATGGAGCGCCACTTTTTGGCGTCGTCGTCGAGGGGTACGGTACCAAGGAGAAAGCTGGTCTGGAGGACGATTTCAAGGGCGTTGCTGAGGTCGTGGGAGAGGCGGCGAATCTCTTTGGCCTGCTGCTCGGGAATGGATTTGGGCTGAGCGGGTGAGGTCATGAAGACAACTTTCTTGCTAAAAAATGCCGTGCCGCCGCGTTGGGCGCGCGGAGTTTGACACAGGTGGATGCCTTTGTAACACTAGCAGTTGCTGCCGTCCAGCGTGATCCCAAGCCGGACTGACGTGCCGAAGTGGCGGAATTGGCAGACGCGCATGGTTCAGGTCCATGTACTCGCAAGGGTGTGGGGGTTCGAGTCCCTTCTTCGGCACCAAATTTCCTTTAGGAAAAGTGATTAAGAGGTCCTTCGACGCGGTCGCCTTGGCGACCTCGCTCAGGATTTCGCCGGCGGGCTCCGACGCCCGCCAGACGGCTCAAGTTCGAGTCCCTTCTTCGGCACCAAAAATTCCTTTAAGAAAAGTGATTAAGAGGTCCTTCGACGCGGTCGCCCTGGCGACCTCGCTCAGGATTTCGCCGGCGGGCTCCGACGCCCGCCAGACGGCTCAAGTTCGAGTCCCTTCTTCGGCACCATAATTCCTTTAAGAAAAGCGATTAAGAGGTCCTTCGACGCGGTCGCCCTGGCGACCTCGCTCAGGATTTCGCCGGCGGGCTCCGACGCCCGCCAGACGGCTCAAGTTCGAGTCCCTTCTTCGGCACCATAATTCCTTTAAGAAAAGCGATTAAGAGGTCCTTCGACGCGGTCGCCCTGGCGACCTCGCTCAGGATTTCGCCGGCGGGCTCCGACGCCCGCCAGACGGCTCAAGTTCGAGTCCCTTCTTCGGCACCAAAAATTCCTTTAAGAAAAGTGATTAAGAGGTCCTTCGACGCGGTCGCCCTGGCGACCTCGCTCAGGATTTCGCCGGCGGGCTCCGACGCCCGCCAGACGGCTCAAGTTCGAGTCCCTTCTTCGGCACCATAATTCCTTTAAGAAAAGCGATTAAGAGGTCCTTCGACGCGGTCGCCCTGGCGACCTCGCTCAGGATTTCGCCGGCGGGCTCCGACGCCCGCCAGACGGCTCAAGTTCGAGTCCCTTCTTCGGCGCCAATTCGTCAGAATCAGTAACCTGGAAAAGTATCGCTCGTAAACTAGCAATCCTCTTGCTACTTTTGGCGTCCTCTGGAAAGCGCTGGCACGCCTTCATTCCAGTCCATTTTCGCTTCCATCCCAACCGCAGGAAGGAGCACGGGCCTGGCGAACAAGTCAGTCGTTCTCTACGTGCGACGAATCTGACCGAGCGTTGCGTATCTTCCGAACCAGCCAGAGCTTTCTTTCCTGCGCGCATGGGAACCCGCACCAGCGTTATCCTATAGCGATCTAATTTATCTATTGCAAATCGACTGCAACGCCAGAGCAGGAATCGCCGGATTCCGGAAGGAGATTCGCGAGCGATTTGTGGTTCTGCTGTCAGTATTTATAGGAGTTCCTGCAGAGGCTGTATGCTGTTTTCTGGCTGTTTCACTATTGAAATCCTGAGCGCAGGAGTGAACGATTGCCGAAAGCCAAGATCAAGCGTCTCTACCTGATTCCGATCCTCTCAAAAGGGTTCGATGTACTCGAGCTCCTGGAGCGCTTCCACGGGCCGATCAGTCTGGAGGATGTCTATAAAGGAGACCCACATCTCAAAGACGAGTGTCTACCGCATTTTGAAGACGCTGGTGCATCGAGGGTATGTTGCCCAGACGCAGAACGGCCAGTATCGGCTGGTGGCGCGGCCTCGGCGGCTCTGTTTTGGGTTGGCGGTACAAAGCGCGGATCTTCCATTTTCACAGGCAGTATCGCGCAGCGTGATGACAGCTGCGGCCGCAGCCGGCATCGAAATCCTGCTGCTCGATAATCGCTTCGATCCGGAAACCGCGGTGCGGAATGCGGAGGAATTCGCGGAAAAGCGGGTCGACCTTGTGCTCGAATTTCAGGCGGAGGAGTCGGTTGGCCCGCGCGTGGCCAACATTTTCAAGAAGGCCGATATTCCGGTCATCGCCATTGACATTCCTCACCCCAATGCGACCTATTTCGGCGTGGACAATTTCGAGTGCGGCATTGAAGCCGGAACGATGCTGGCGCAGCACGCGTTGAGGAAGTGGAAGGGAAACGTTGACTGGGTTCTGGGAGTGGGCTTCACCGAGGCGGGAAGCTTTGTGCAAAGCCGAATCACAGGAGCATTCGAGGCCGTGAAGCAAAGGCTGCGTAACCTGTCGCCGGATCGTTTCGTGCAGATCGACGGGCGCGGCTCGCGCAATCCAAGCCGGTTGGTGGCCGCCGAGTTCCTTGAACATCAATCCGAAGAGCCATCGCATTCTTGTAGCGGCAGCAACCGATTCCAGCGCTCTGGGGGTGCTCGATGCTGCGCGGCAACATCGACGCGAGCAGCGACATTGCGGTTGTGGGGCAGGATTGCATTCCCGATGCGACTCGAGGAGATAGGCGTCGGGCCAGAGCGCTCTGATCGGCAGCGTCTCGCATCAGGCGGAAACCTATGGGCCGCGGCTGATCCAATTAGGAATCTCGATGCTGCGCGGCTACGCTGTTCCTCCTTATAACTACGTGCGCCATAAGGTGGTCACGCCGGAGACGCTGAACGGAGAACCAACAAGCGGGAGCAATGCAGCGGCCCAGCGCGGGGAAGAACCGTCCCGCAACGACGCAGGGCGCCAGCTGGTTCTGAGGCGAGGAGATCGCCGGGCCGCAGAGCTTGAGACTACGAAGCCATCCCCAGGCCGACCAGATTTGCCGCCGCGATAATAACCAGAACACCGGCCCAGAGAAGGCGAATGGAACGAGTCTTCACACCCGGCCCACTCGCCCAGCGCGAGCCCGACGAGGCTTCCGCACAGCACATAAATGCTCATATGAAGCATCCAGTTTACGTAGGAGAGATGCCGGGGAATATTGGCCGCGCCCCAGGCATAGAAGAAGAACTGGAGGTACCACATGATTCCGCCAGTTGAAGCCAGCAGAGCGTTGCGGGCCAGTGCCGGCCCGGGCAGGCTGAAGTCGTTGCGCAGTGACAGTCGAGGGAGCACGGCCAGCCGAATGAAGCAGTAGGCGAAGTTGATGACTGCGCCTCCGCCCATGATGATGACGTAGCTCGGCAAAGCAGCATAAAGCGGATTGATGTGGAGGCGAAAGCGCCGCAGTCTGCATGGGCTGTGCGGCATCGATGGCGAAAGACATGCCCGAGGAAAAGATGCCACACAGCACGGCCAGCGATAAGCCAAGACCGACGTTGAACTCCTCCAGATGTCCCTTCATCTGAAGTTCTTTCTGATGACCGGCCCAGGAAACCATGGCCACGCCGATGAGCGCCACGAGCACGCCCGACATGGTGATCAGCCCGCTTCGAGTTGTAAACAGCATTGCGGCCTGACCGTGCATGAGGGGCGGCACGAGCGTGCCGACCACCAGTGTGACTCCAATGGCCACGCCAATTCCGAGCGACATTCCGAGGTAGCGCATGGTGAAGCCGTAGCTCACGTTGCCCACCCCCCACATTGCGCCAAAGAGGGCAACTTTCAACAGCAGCGAAGTTTCCATTCGCCGCATAGAAGCTATGGAAGCTGGGTAAAAGAATCGAGGCTGACGCCGATGGGAAGCAGGACCCACGAGAAAATGCCCGCTATCGCCCAGGTCGTCTCCCAGGACCACTTCTTCACTCTTTCAATGGGCGCGTAAAAGGAGGCAGCCATGCTGGCGCCAACGATGTGCCACCCGATTCCCGCGGCAATTGAGGTCATTCAACGTCCTCTCTTCGCAGCCCCGGAAAACGGGTGCGTCATCCTGATCGCTTCTGTTCTCAGAACAACGTCAGCGAATCACATTCAGGCGCCGACTGAAACAATTTCGGACTGGAAAATAGCGAATTCGGGGACCGATGTCAACCATCCGGGAGCGGGATGGCCAGGGCTGCGCGACGAGAATGCCGAACTTGATTGTCGTGGTGGGGCTCATGGCGGGAGAAACTTTGTCACGTTGATTCGAAAGGGAACTAATTTCCCTTTCGAATCATACAGTGTGCTAAGGTGTTTTCCGCATTTTGAAAGCCGCCTTCGATGGAGTTCTGCCAGCGCATGGGGAGGTCCAACTTTGCGCGATTGCCGGGTGGCGGCTGAAAGGACAATCTATGGGACATCGTTCGAGACTAGTGCTGGCAGCGACCCTGATCATGGGAGCCGGACTCGTGGCTTTAGCGCAGAACGCGGCGGATACGCTGAAGAACGGATTTGAGAACCCACCCTCGAGCGCGCGTCCCCGCGTGTGGTGGCACTGGATGAACGGAAACATCAGCAAAGAGGGGATCCAGCTGGACCTGGACTGGATGCACCGCGTGGGAATTGCGGGCTTCCAGAACTTCGACGCGGCGCTGCAAACGCCGCAGGTGGTCCCGAAGCGGCTGGCCTACATGACACCGGAGTGGAAGGACGCATTCAAATACGCGATTGCGACCGGCGACAAGTTTGGCATGGAGATGGCGATTGCAGGCTCGCCGGGATGGAGCGAGTCGGGCGGGCCATGGGTGCCTGCGTCGCAGGGGATGAAGAAGTATGTGTGGAGCGCCACAGAAGTGGAGGGCGGGCAACCTTTCACGGGTAAGTTGCCGCATCCCGCCGGAGAACACGGGGGCGTTTCAGAACATCGGAATTCGCGACGCGCTGGGCAGCCCCGAGGGTGCGAAGGCGCCACCGCAATTCTATGCGGACTCGGTGGTGATCGCTTATCGGCGGCCGGCCGAAGATGTGGACATGAGAGCCTCCATCCGACGGTGACGGCAAGCGGCGGATCACCGGATGTGGCCATGCTGAGCGACGGGGATCTGGTAAAGACGACGGAGATTCCGATTCCGCCGCAGAGAGAGAAGGCGTGGATTGAGTACGCGTTTGCGGAGCCAACCACGATTCGCGCAGTAACTCTGGTGACCCAGGATCCGAACCGGATCATGGCCATGGTCAGCGGGATTGGCGCGCCGGAAAAAGCGCTGGAAGCAAGCGACGACGGACAAAACTGGCGGAGGTAACGGAGCTGAAGAGCGGGGAATCGCCGGAATTGACGGTGTCGTTTCCGGACGTAACGGCGAAATATTTTCGCGTTACGTTCCTCCGGACGCCGCCTCCGCCGCGGCCGGCGTGGGCAGAGGGACTCGATCCGTCGTCGCTTGGGATTCAAACTTCCGCCTGCCGCCGAAGAACTACGAAATCGCGGAACTGGTGCTGCATCCGGGAGCGCGGGTGAATCACTTCGAGCAGAAAGCGGCGTTTGTTCCGGAGCCGGACCTTTACGGGTTCGCAACGGCATCGGTGGGGCCGGACGACGCGGTGAAGAAGGCGGACGTGATCGATCTGACGTCGAAGATGCAGCCGGACGGAACTCTGGACTGGACGCCGCCGGCGGGACACTGGGTGGTGCTGCGATTTGGATACAGCCTGCTGGGAATCACGAATCATCCAGCGACGGCCGAGGCGACAGGACTGGAGGTAGACAAGCTGAACGGCAAGGATGTTCGGCAATACATGGAGAAGTACCTGGACAGCTACAAGGAGACGGTGGGGGCGGAGATGATGGGGCAGCGGGGAATTCGCTACATCGTCAACGACAGCTGGGAGGCGGGATCGCAGAACTGGACCGACGACATGATCGCGCAGTTCAGGAAGCGGCGGGGCTACGATCCGATCCCGTGGATGCCGGTGCTGACGGGCGAGGTAGTCGGGAGCTCGGAGGCGAGTGACCAGTTTCTGTGGGATTTTCGCAAGACGATCGCGGACCTGATCGCCGATGAGCATTATGGCGTGCTGGAGCAGGTGATCCACGAGTGGCACATGGGCCATTACGGCGAGTCGCACGAGAGCGGGCGCGCGTTTGTGGCCGATGGGATGGAGGTAAAGAAGTTCAACGAAGTCCCGATGAGCGCGATGTGGACGCAGACGCCGGGCGTGAACCACGAGCAGTATGGCTACAACGCGGATGATCGCGAGTCGGCGTCGGTAGCCCACATCTACGGGCAGAACCTGGCAGCGGCAGAATCGATGACGGCGGCAGCGGCGCCCTGGGCGTGGTCGCCGGCAACGCTGAAGCCGACCGCGGACCAGGAATTTCTGAACGGGATCAATCGCTTCTGCATTCACGAGTCGGCGCATCAGCCGCTGGTGGATAAGAAGCCCGGACTGACGCTGGGGCCGTTCGGGCAATGGTTCAATCGCAACGACACATGGGCCGATGAGGCTGGACCGTGGGTTGACTTATCTAGGCCGCACCGAGTTACCTGCTGCAGCAGGGACACTTTGGCGCGGATGTAATTTATTTCTACGGAGAGGACTCGAACCTGACGGCGATCTTCAGCGATAAGTCGCCGGATATGCCGGTCGGGCTATGGTTTCGATTACGTCAACGCTGATGCGCTTATCCACGAACTAAATGTGGCCAACGGACGCATCACGACGCCGGGGGCACAACGTATCGGCTGTTAGTGCTCGACGCATACAGCAAGCATATGTCGCTGCCGGTGCTGAAGGCGATCGAAAAGCTAGTACGGGACGGCGCTACGGTCGCAGGGCCGAAGCCAACGGATGACCCGAGTCTTGCTGACGATCCGGCGGAATTCCGCAAGCTGGACGATGAGCTCTTTGGCGATGGCACGGGCGCGCATTCAGTGGGCAAGGGCACGGTGTATGCCGGCAGCGACGCGGCTGCCGCACTGAAGGCGATGGAGGTCGCGCCCGATTTCGATTACACGGGGAGCGATAACCGCATTGAGTTCCTTCATCGCAAGCTGGCGACCGGCGATTTGTATTTTGTGGATAACCGCAGCGACGAGGGCGCACAGGTGGAAGCGACGTTTCGCGTAAGCGGAAAAGCGCCGGAGTTATGGCACGCAGAGACAGGCAAAACCGAGCCCGCATCGTTCCGGGTCGAAGATGGCCGCACGACGGTGCCGCTGAAGCTGGAGCCGTGGGGGACGGTATTTGTTGTCTTCCGCAAGCCGACCAGCGAGACGTCGCACACGGTAGCCGCCGATGACGGAAACGCAGGTCGCAACGGTTGCTCGGACCGTGGACGGTCAGTTTTCCGCCGAACTGGGGAGCGCCGCCCTTGATCACTCTGGATACGCTGGCGTCATGGAGCGACAACAGCGATGCGGGTGTGAAGTACTTCTCGGGCACCGGCACTTATACGAAGACGATCGATGCACCGGCGAGCTGGTTTGGGAAGGGCGCGCATGTATGGATCGATCTGGGCGACGTGAAGAATCTGGCAGAGGTGAGCGTCAACGGGAAATCGCTGGGGATCGTCTGGCATGCGCCGTATCGCGTGGATGCGACGACTGCGCTCAAGCCGGGCACGAACGAGCTGACGATCAAAGTGACGAATGCGTGGGTGAACCGGCTGATCGGCGATCAACAACCCGACGCGACGAAGAAATACACGTTCGCCGACGTGAAACCGTATCGCGCGAGTTCGCCATTGCTGCCATCGGGCCTGCTGGGACCGGTGACGGTGATTCAACGTAGTCCTGCGCAATAGGAGAGATATCGTGCGCAACGCTTGTCATGGTGCGCAAAACCGGTTGCGATCGACCGGCGGATAGCATATGGTTTCGTCGGCTGCTGCTCGGACAGGTGCGTCCGCCATTGCTGTTCCACCCGCAAACCCACCAACAGGAGGATCACCGTGCGATCCTTTGGAATTCAGTTATTTCTGCTTGCTGCATTGTCGCTGAACCCTGCCATCATCCACGCACAGGTAAAGGCCCGAAGCGATCACCATCGACTGGAACAAGACGATGGTGGTATCGAAGTCGACGCCGACGCTGCAGGTGGTGACCAACCCGATGCTCAATTCCGGGATCGCCGATTCACGATGGCTCCTTTGCCGCGCTCAAGGCGCTGGGGGCCGATTATGTCCGCTTTGTTCCATGGCTGCCCTATCCGAAGATCGCGGTCGCGGAGTTACAGCCTCCGACAGCTGACCATACCGCGTGGGACTTCACATACATCGATCCGGTCACGAAGGATTTTCTGGCGGCGACGGAAGGCCACTCGACGATCATTAACTTCAGCACGATACCGGCGTGGATGTTCAAAACAGACAAGCCGGTAACATATCCGGAAGATCCGAACCAGGTGTTCTGGAACTATACGCAGGGCACGGAGCTGCGGGATCCGAGCGGGAAGGAGGTGGGCGACTACTACGCACGGCTAGTGAACTGGTTCACGAAAGGCGGCTTCACCGATGAGAACGGGAAGCGTCATGAGTCTGGATATCACTACACGTTTCCTTATTGGGAGGTGCTGAACGAGGTCGATTTCGAGCATCAGACGACGCCTGAGCAATACACGGACCGATACGACGCGATTGTCTCGGCGATTCACAAGGTGACTCCGGAGACGAAATTTGTGGGTCTGGCGCTGGCGGAACCGAGCGCGGCTCCAAAGTACTTTGAGTACTTCCTGAATCCAAAGAATCACCGGCCGGGTATTCCGCTGGATTACATCTCGTTCCACTTTTATGCGACGCCCGCCCTCGATGAGGGACCGGACGGCTGGCAACATACTTTCTTCAATCAGGCGGCCAGGTTTCTGGCGGTGACACGCTACATTTTGGCGATTCGCGATCGGCTGTCGCCGGAGACAAAGATCGACACGGATGAGCTGGGTGTGATCCTGCCGACCGATGGGCTGGAGATCCGGGCCAGCAAGGCACTGCCGGATCATATCCCGCACCGCTACTGGAACGCGGCGGGCGCTCTGTATGCTTACTTGTTTGTGGAGCTGTCGCGGATGGGCGTGGACGTGATCGGCGAGTCGCAGCTGGTGGGGTATCCCTCGCAGTTTCCCAGTGTGTCGATGATCGACTACAACAATGGGAAGCCGAATGCCCGGTATTGGGTGCTGAAGATGATCGTCGATAACTTCCATCCAGGCGACCGGCTGGTAACGACGGGCCCCTCTACCGGAGGCGACGAAGACCATTCGTACGTGCAGGGGTTTGTGACGCCGCAGGGGCGGAAGATTCTGCTCGTGAACAGGAGCAATCGTGAGGAAACGGTCGGAATTCCGGCGGGTTTTGAGCATGCTGCGTTTGCCACGGTGGATGAAGCAACCGGAGACGATGCGCCGCGCACGGGAACGCTGAGTGAAGCGAACCTCATACTGGCGCCTTTTGCCGTTACCGTGTTGAAAGCGGAGTAGAAAAAGGATGTCGACGAGAGGACTACGTGTGGGCCTTTGCGGCATTGGGCTTGACGCGTACTGGCCCCAGTTTTCAGGGCTGCGTGAGCAACTGGAAGGCAATCTAAGCCAGGTGCAGGCGCACCTGCAGAGTCTCGGCGCGGATGTCGAGTCATTCGGACTGGTGGATACTCCCGAGCGAAGCCGCGAGACCGGCCGTGCATGCCGGCGCGCCGACGTGGACCTGCTGTTTCTGTATGTAACGACCTATGCGCTGTCAAGCACGGTGCTGCCTCTCGTGCAGCGGGCCAGCGTACCCGTGATTGTGCTCAATCTCCAGCCGGGCGCGGCCATCGATTATGACGCCTTCAATCGCCTGCCCGATCGCAGGGCGATGACCGGCGCGTGGCTGGCGTGGTGCTCTGCCTGTGCGGTTCCTGAAATTGCGAACGTGATGCGAAGGGCATGCATTCCGTTTCATCAGGTGACCGGCGCGCTGACCGACGAGAGAACGTGGCAGGAGATCGAGGAGTGGGTGGCGGCCGCGACTGTGAAGAGCGCGCTTGCGGAAAACCGGCTGGGGCTGATGGGTCATTATTACGGCGGCATGCTCGATGTGGCGACGGATCTCACGCAGGTGTCGATCACGTTCGGCAACCACCTTGAGATGCTGGAGACTGACGAACTAAGCGCACTTCGGTCAGAATGCAGCGATGAGGAGATCGAGCAGCGCATGCGAGCTTTTGAGGAGCACTTCGCGATCGAGCCCGACTGCTCTGCTGCAGAGCTGGCGCGCGCCGCACGTACCTCGGTGGCGTTGGATCGTCTGGTGGCTGAGCATGATCTGCAGTCGTTGGCGTACTACTACAAGGGAAGCGGGGTTGCGGCCAACGAGGACACGATGAGCTCGATCATCCTCGGGACTTCGCTGCTGACGGCGCGGCACATCCCCGTGGCCGGCGAATACGAGGTGAAGAACGTTATCGCGATGAAGATCATGGATTGTTTCGGCGCGGGCGGTTCTTTCACGGAGTATTACGCGCTCGATTTTGCAGACGATGTCGTACTCATGGGGCACGACGGACCGGGGCACATCGCCATCGCGGAAGGCAGGACGCGCGTTCGGCCTCTCGATGTCTATCACGGCAAAGCAGGCCGCGGCCTTTCCGTCGAAATGTCGGTGCGCTATGGGCCGGTTACCCTGCTTTCGGTTGTCGACGACCGGGAACATGGCTTTCGGCTGTTGGTTGCTGAAGGAACGTCAGAGAGTGGACCAACGCTGGCTATAGGCAACACCAACAGCCGCTACAGATTTCCTATTGGAGCAGTCAGGTTCGTCGAGCGATGGAATGAGCAGGGACCGGCACACCACTGCGCTGTGGGTGTGGGCCACATCGCCGGAAAGATCGCGAAGCTGGCGCGGCTGCTGGAGATCCCGGTCGCACAGGTTTGCTGATTCCGTAATCGGGTCGCGCAGGCGATTTGCCTCGGGGAGGATTGCCTGGGATCTCCGGGAACTCCCCTCGTCATATATATAAGGATAGGGCGGAATCGATTGTCCCCCGCCGGTCAGCCGGCATGGCTGACGAGATGCAGCACCTGGGTCCCGCTATGCAGTGGAAAGCGGTTCGTTCCCCATACCAACTCGCCGTCGAGACCGGGTGGCAGCGTGACCGTGGCGCTCCAGCCGGCGGCTCCCAGCGTATACACCGTGTGGATCGGCCCCCCGGCATGGGGCATGGACGCATCAAGGCGATGCAGCCCACGCAGATGCGGCGCAATCCGCACCTTGCGGAACCCCGGAGCAGCGGGGTGTATGCCCGCCACCAGCGTCAGCAGATCAAAATTCGGGCTCGCACTCCACGCGTGACAGTCGGAGCGGGTTGGTTCCGGGTTCTCCGCCCAGGTGCTTAGACCCAGGCGCAGCATGTCGTACCAGGGCCCGAGCTGGCTGACATACTGGTCACCCATGCCGGCATGCTCCAGCGATCGACTGAGATAGAAACGGAAATAATAAGTGGGAGTCGACAGCGGCGGCACCGCTTTGCCATCCACTTCGGTCGCAGAGTTAGGATTGGAAGCGAGCAAACGGCGCAAGATCCCGGCCTGCTCCTCGCGCGGCGCCACATCCAGCCATACCGCGAGTATGTTCGCCTCCTGGCTGTAGCTCTTCTTCCCCGGCGTATCAGCGTAGAGACCGTAGCGCGCATCCCAGTTTTGAGCATTTAAGGCGGCCGCGGCTCTGCGAATTCGTCCCTCATATTCCTGGGCCCGCTCATGGCTGCCGTAGACCGACTCCATCTCCTCCGCGTTGTGCAAAGCCTCGATGAACTGCAGGGTCAGGAACGTCGATCCACCGTCGGACTCCTGAGGAGGAACGCCGTCGGGATAATCGGCCGTCCAGTCGCCGAACTCCCACCATCTGAGTTTTGCCAGCAGACCATCCGGCCGTTGCTGCGCGGCAAACCAGTCCAGCACAGTTCGCGTGTGAGGCAGCGTCTCTTTCACCAGCGCGGTGTCGTCCACATACATCCAGTAGTCGTGCAACATTCCTACCCAGAGCAGCGAGAACGGCGGAATGAATTGCGGCAGGCCGGAAGGATACCGGCTCTGAGTAATCCCCTCGGGTGTGCGGGAGTCGTCGATATTGACGATCGCCTGGCGCGCGAGACGGCTGTCGCCCGTCATGACATAGGAGACTAAAGCCTGAATGCGTGTATCGCCGACGTATTGCAACTGTTCCCAATAGGGCGCGTCCATGTACGTTTCGTGGGCGCACAGGCGGGCCGTGCGCCAGCCGGTGTCCCACAACTGATCCAACTGAGGAATATCACCGGCAATCGCGGCCTTCGCATCGAAGGGATAGGCCGAAAACCACGCGCGCAGCGAATCGAGGCGGAGGGGCTGATCCTTTGTGGTGACGTCGATCTGGAGATAGCGCCAGGTGCGCCACCACAGTGGCTGGAAGCGACGGTGGTCGCCACCGCCGGCGATGAACTCATCGGTGATGCCCTCGATGTGGCGGCCCGCGATTTCGTTGCGGTTTCCTTTGTTCCCCTGCGCGTCGTAGAGAGCCTCAGAGTACGTGACGGCAATGGTGGCGTCGCGTCCACCGCTTACGGTGAGTTCCGGATATGCGGTCTGCAGCACTCCATGGTCGAGGAGCAGAGTGACGTGAGTGTTGGCGGGAATCTCCAGCGGTTCAGATGGAAACGCCGGTAGCGTCGTGAAACCTTCGGCCCGCACCGCCTTCCCCGCATCCACGAGCCGGTGTTCCATGGGTGGCAGTGCGTCCTGGACCAACTCCCAGCTGCTGGGCGCGTCCTGCGCCTCGCGCATCGCGGCGGGACCCAGTTCCCTGGGTGTCTCCCAGCCAGCGGTGTCCTGAGTGGCCTGATCCCACTCCCAGTCCAGGGCTCGGCCGTCGATCTTCTCCGCCGGACCTGCAGCGTAATAGCCATGGGCACCAGAATGGCCCAACGCAGCGCGCCCCGGTTCCTCGCGAACAAGCCACTGCCGATTCGTATTCGCTGTGGCTTCGGCTTCGGTGTCCCCCTGCATCAGAAATCCGGTTCGGTTGCTCATCTGTGCCACTGGAGCGATTTCTCCAAAGTTCCAAACCACTGCGGCAAGCACGTTGTTGCCCTCGTGGAGAAAAGGAGCCAGATCGACAGTCTCGAAACGCCAATGAAACAGATCGCCTCGCGCCGGTCCTTCCGCCGCGTAGTGCCCGTTCACATGCAGCACGAAGCGGTTGTCCGCACTCACATGCACCCAATAATGTTGGGGTGCAGCCGGGAGGATGAATTCCCTGCGAAAGTAAAAGACGCCCTCCGCCTTTGCCGGCGCCGAAGGGCTGGCAATCCAGTTCGCCTTCCACTTCGCAGCCACCAGATCCGGATTCAGTGGCGAGCTCTGCGCATAAGTCGGCAAAAGGCAGATACTCGGCGATAACACAAGGAAGGCCGCGCCGGACATCAGAGCAAACGGTGTCTTTCGATGGATTCTCACGGGCTCCTCCAAAACAGCAGCCGCCTCACGGATGGGCCGCACCGTTGATTTGCTGCGGCGTTACCTCGTCCACGGCACCGGGATTGCGCAGCGTGCCGGGGATAATCTGGTGAATCTTTTGGAACATCGCGAGCGCCTTCTCCGCCTCCTGACGGTTGCCTGTTGCCCGGTCCGCCTGAGCCAGACGCCACCAGGCGACTTCATCATCCGGCCGCAGCCGAGTCGCGCGTTCGAGCAATGGGACGGCGTCGGCGGCCTTGTTGATGCCCAGGTCGATTCCCGCTAAACCTACCAGAGCTTCCTCAAAATCAGGGTGCCCCTTGAGCGCGAGCTCATACTTTTGGGTGGCCTCTTCCGTGTTGCCGTTCTCAGCTTGGAGACACGCCAGTTCATAGGCTGCATTACCATTGCCCGGATCGAGCGCTAACTCCTCGGAAAATTCGCGCATTGCAGCATCGCGGTCATCGGTTTTTCCGGAATCGCGAAAGCGACCCAGGTACACGCGCCCGAGCCGATAATGAATTCCCGGCCGCTTCGGGTCGATGACCAGCACGTGATTGAAAGCAACGATAGCCGAGTCCCAGTTCCTCTGGCTTTCATTTGCCTCTCCCTGGGCCTGAAGCATCCATATTGATCCCGGCGCAGTATCGTGCAGCTTCTCCATGACCGTGTAGGCATAGCTGCCGTAGATCCGGCCGGTGTGATACAGAACTTCAGGATCGTCGGGGTATGCCTGATTGAGAGCCAGGGAGGTCTCGACCGCATCGGCATCCCGGCCGAGGTTGCTGTAGACATGGAGCAGCTCCAGGCCACACTGGCGTCGCACCTCAGCATCCGCCCTCTGGTGGAAGCCCTTCACGAGATAAGGCAGCGCCTCTGCGGATTTGCCTTCTTCGGCCAGCGACAGCCCCAGCAGACTGTCGAGCTTTGGCAAGCCGGGTTTCAGCCGTTGCGCAGTATGTATCTCACTGATGGCCCGCTCATATTCCCGCCGCTCGAAGCAGATGGCTGCGAGCGTGGCATGGATCTCGGCGATATCCGGGCTGAGTCGCGCAAGCTCTCGAACTTCTCTTCGGCGGCGGAATAATCGCCATGCGCCATCGCCTGCTGGCCCTCGCCAGCCAGCGCCGGCTGATTGCATCCGCGGCATTTGCCCCAGCTCCCGCAGTGATACTGCACCCAACAGACGTCAGGAAAACGCAATTCCCGCACCCTTATTCCTTCATGCTGTGCAGTCTAGCTCCAGTGCAAAAGAATCCGCCACGCCCTGCGGCGTGGCGGTCAGGAGGTACCCGTTGAGGCACAAAGTCAGAAGGTGAACTTGCCGCTGAGCTGAATAATGCGTGCCGCTGACGAACTGGTAATGCGGCCTGCGACGTTCGGTGCATCGTCAACGCCATTGTCAATCGACGATCCGCCGCCGGAGCCACCTGTCGCATATCCGCCGGTATTGATGTCGTACTGGTGATGGTTAAACGTGTTGAAAGTGTCGAAGCGCAGATTGAAGTTCGCGCGCTCAGTGATCGCGAACGACTTCGTCAGACCCATATCCCAGTTATTGATTCCGGGCTGACGAAAATTATTGCGCGGCGCGATACCATTACTACCTTCGGTGCCATAGGTTCCGGCCAGGGGCTGTGTGATAGCACGACATGTTGATGCGCTGGAATCTCTCGGTCAGGTTCGCATGCGGATCGCAGCCAGCCACGATGTTTGCCCGTTCCGCAGGGGTGTTATTCAATCCGTCGATGTCATTCGCAGTAATGTCGAAGGGGAAGCCGGCCTGGAAGGTTGTAATCCCGCTCAGCTGCCAGCCGCCGATGGCCTCATCGGCCGCGCGGCCGACGCCGCTCGCCAATCTTTTTGCCGCGGCCGAAGGGCAGGTTGTAAATGTAGCTCGTGACAAAACGCTGATTGACGTCGAAGTCGGACAAACCATAATCCCACTCCGGATGATGATTATCCTCAAATCCCTGATAACCGGCTCCGCTCGCGCCCTACACCGGCAGCTGCTGACTTATCGTCCTTGCTCTGCGCCCAGGTGTAGACCGCGGTCACAGCCAGGTCGTGTGCGCGATGGGTCAGGTTGACATTCATGGCGTTGTAGTGCGAGTAACCATGAAAATCGCTGTCGATGTAATCACCGGTAAAGTTCGGATAAGGCAGCCGGGTACTGGCCGGGCAGTCATGCGTTGTGTCCTGCGGATTCGCGTTGACAGAACGGCGACGTCAGCCGCTGGCAGATCATTGGGCTGCGCAATATTCCTCCGGTCCAGCAGGTGGACGGCGTGGGTTCCGATGTAGTTAACCTCCAGCGTCGTGTTGTTGCTGAGCTGGCGTTCCGCCGAAACTGTCCACGACTGCACGTAGGGATCGAGCGGATTCTCCGATTCGATCACCGCGATGAAAGACAGCGTGGAGATCGGGAAGGGTCCCAGGGTTCCATAGGCCGGGAACATCTGGTTACCCAACTTAGGCAGGCTTGAATTAACGGTTGGGTTCTCTGTCAGCCGGATGCTGTAGGGGTAGATATCGGCGGAGTCGTCGATCTCCCGGCCCTCATAGGAGTCGTAGAAAATGCCATATCCGCCCCGAAGCACGGTTTTGTCGGTAAGCCGGTAGTCCAGACCGAAGCGGGGAGCAAACGGTGTCTTCAGACCGGGATGCGGAACCGATCCGCAATAGCGCAGCACTGGATCGGTTGCGGTGCCACCGGGAGCGACGCCGTCGGTGCTTAGAGTTTTGTCTGCATAGCACAATCCGCCCTGGGAGTTGGTGGTGTCAAGCCAGAAGAAGTGGTTGTGAGCCTCGTAGGCTGCAGCGCGATAATCCCAGCGCAGACCGATATTTACCGTTAGCTTCTGCGTGGCCTTCCAGTTGTCTTCCGCATACGGTGCGAAATAACTAAAGACATGATCCTGCGGGTTACCCGCCTGGGTGGTCGGGCTGAGCGGGCCGGGAAAGAATCCACTCACCGAAGAGTAATAGCCAAGCAGCATATCAGCGATCGCGTTGCCGGTGCCGCACAGGCCGGTTGCATTCGGACAGTTCGCACCGTTGTTCTGAATGGTGGTCGGGGAGAAGCTCCAGTCGCCGTAGAAGTCATCGTCCAGGTTGCGGACCAGATGCCAGTGACGGTAATCGACTCCGAATCCGAGACTGTGCTTCCCGTGCACCGTGGTGAAGGAGTCGGCAAACTCCCACGCCGGGTTGTCCGACCCGGTATAAGCGTTAATCGATCCGCCTTCTGTAGCGAACTGTGTCATACCAAGACTCGGCCAGCTCTGCTGCAGGGCAGTGAAGTGAGTGAAGACACCGGTCTCGGCCAGAGCGCTGACTGCGGCAGATGGTGGTGCTGGAGAGCCCTCCGGCGCCTGAGCATCGAGATAACCGAAGCGAAAGTTATTCACGTTGGAAGCGCCGAAGTTGATCGTGTGCGAGATCTCCCAGTTCTTCTGCGTCTCGTACTGTGTCTCGATGGCGTAAGCCAGGTTACTGCCGTTGTAGAGCGATGCGTTCTGATACGTCGAGTAAGTGCCACGTCCGAAGATCGACCCAAGTTTTCCGAGGTTCTGGTCGATACGATAGGTCTGCTGATTGGTCGTTAGGGGCGTGCCGTAGTGTTGGATGTAATTGTTGACGCCCTCGCCCTGATTGGCCAGTGTGGGAGTTGGCCAGTAGTTGTACTTAAGGGCCACCTGAGCCAGTCGATTCGTGATTTCGCCGGACGGAATCTGGTTTAGCGGAAATGCCTTCCCCGTGGTCGGATCAACCGGCATACAGTTCTGGTTTGCGGCGAGCAGCGCTGCGCAGGCCGCCGTCCCGTAAAGGGGCAGTGGTGCTCCGCTCTGAGTTGTCTCGTTATTGAAATTTCCCTGCAGGGCCGCAGGATTGGGAATTGCCGCCTCTTCAATCCCGCCGTTGATGATCCGCCACCCCTCATAATTCGCCATCCAGAAGGTGCGGTTGTGGCCGTCGTAGACCTTCGGGATATAAACCGGGCCATCCGCCACGAAACCGAACTGGTTCTGGCGAAGGACAGGATTGGTCGTCGGGAACCCCTAAGTTATAGTCGGTCGCGGTTGGGAATGGGGATGCATCATAAGCGTTGTTCCGGTTAAACTCAAAAACTGACCCATGCAGGGAATTGGTGCCGCCGCGGCTGACGATGTTAACCTGGCTGGCGCTGAATCCAAACTCGGCCGAATACGTGCCGCTCTCGACTTTGAATTCCTGAATCGCATCCTGGGACAGGATCACGGCCGGCGTCACCAGCGCCTGATCGGTGTTCACCAGCCCGTCCAGCGTGTAGTTGTTCCCTTCCGGACGGCCGCCGTTGATGCTGACCGCGTTGCCTTCGCCCTGTCGCATGGTGCCCTGTTCACCGCCCACGGTCACCGCGCCTGCACCCACCAGCAAAAGCTGCATAAAGTTGCGTCCGTTCAGTGGTAGCTGTTCCACCTGCTGGCCGCTCATCAGCTGCGACAGTTCTGCTGTATCTGTATCCAAAGACACAGCCTGGCCTGTCACCGACAGGGTTGTGGTAACTGCTCCCGGCTTCAGCGTGATGTTAACGCGAAGGCTTTGATCCACGGTCAGTGTCAGGCCGGTTATCACTGACTTCTGAAATCCCTGGATCTCCGCAGTTACGGAATAGCTGCCGGGGATCAGAGAAGGCGCCTGATAGTCGCCGGCAGAACTCGTGGTCGTCACGAAGGGCACATTCGTGGAGGTGTTGGTCACCGTCACCTTGACGTTGGGAATGACCGCCCCTGTGCTGTCGGTTACGGTACCCAGGATCGTTCCCGTCGCTCCTGCCTGTCCGAACATCCAGGTCGGCGCACACAGCAGGAAGAATAGCCCCAGGCTGATTCGCAGTCCTCGCATAACCGGTCTCCTGTCCAAAGGATTACTGCAGGTTCATCGCAGGACAAACGTTGGGAAATGGGGTTACCCGTTTGCCCTTTTCTTAATTCGGGGAACAGTACGCGCAGAGGTTCATGAATGTCAAGAGGGACTTTGTTTCCCATTTGAAATGCAAGCGAGGGATAAGCGCACTTTTGTTGGCGATGCGGATCAATTGCGGGAAAAACGTTTGCTGGAACGTTTTAGTTCCGGGAAATCGACAGTTCGAAAAGCCGCAGGGATGCCGCTTGCGGGTTTCATCCACAAACTCGCGTCTTCAGATCCGGAACTCGGGAGGAAGGAAAGACCGGCCGTCCCGAGGCTTCGTTCGATTCGCGGGATGAGGTCCACGCAACCATGGTCTGACCACTACGGGCCGACCAATCCTCACGAGGACCGGGTGAAGCGCATGCGCGGCGCGGCGGCGACGGAGGGTTTTCTTTGTGACCGGAGACGTCGGTCAGACAATATCAGGCATAGGTGGAGAGCTGAGCAGCATTTCGCGTCGCGCGCTCCCGGGAAATGCGTTCGACATATCCGCTTTCGCGCAACGCTCTGAGGGGATTGGGAGGCAATGCTCGGCCTACTCGCCACTCTTCGAGGCTCGGTCTCACGTCTGTCCAGAACGCGGTGCGCAGGCACTCCTCGGCCTCCACGATTTTGCCGGCGGCCTGCAATTCAGAGAGCTGCTGGCGATCGACCAACGCTGCCTTCAGAAAGAGCTCCTGCGCGGTCATCACCGTCTGGACCATGGCTTCCATCTTGCCCTTGAGGTTATGACTTTGATCGATCATGAAGGCGATGTCCGCGGTTACAGCACGATCCTGCTCGTTGAGGATCTCATGGAAGATGCGGAAGGCCTGGTAGGGATCGATGGATCCGATGACGAGGTCGTCGTCAGCATAGCGGCGATCGTTGAAGTGGAAGCCTCCAAGGAGGCGAAGGTGCAGCAGCCATGCCACGATTTGTTCGATGTTCTGCGACGGATAGTGGTGTCCGGTGTCGACCAGAACGCGGGCCTGCGGGCCGGCGGTTCTGGCAAGGTGCACTGCCATCCCCCAGTCGGCGATATCGGTGTGGTAAAACGCGGGCTCAAAGGGCTTGTATTCGATCAGCAACCGCTGATCTTCCCGCATTCGTTCGTGAGTCAGAATCAAAGCCTCTTCCATCCAAAGGATGCGTTTGCGCATACTCTGAGAGCCGGGATAGTTTGACCCATCGGCTAACCAGAGCGAAATGTCGGTAGAACCCAGGGCTTTTGCTGTTTCGACCGAGTCGATCAAATGGTCGATCGCCATTTGCCGGATGCCGGGATCGGGATTGCAGATCGATCCGAACTTGTATTCCTGGTTCTGAAAGAGATTGGGATTGATGGAACCGGCGCGAATGCCAAACTCAGCTTCGAGGCGCCGAACCTCAGGCACATCCGCGGCCCCGTTTGGCAAGTCCCACAGGACATGCAGGGCAATGCGCGGAGTGACACCGGTCAGCGCGTGGACTTCGGATGCGTCGGCAAATTTCTCTTGAAGAGAGGTAGCGGCACCGGGTTGAAGAAACTTGCCAAAACGGGTGCCGGTGTTGGCAAAACCCCATGATGGAATCTCGATTTGCAGGCTGTCGAGATTCATGGCGGCCTGATCAGGAATGCCGGACCAATCCATGGACGACCTCAAGAGAGTGACGAACAACACCAGAGTCTAGCCGCATTCGAAGCGGCATTTCAATAGAAATTCTGTTTCCCTTTCAAAACGTTATAACTGTAGTTCGCCTAAGAGGACAGGCCCGTCCTGCGCTCCGCAGGATCACGTCTGCGGTGTCTATTGAAAACATTGCTCTATTGATTCCATCTATGTCATGCTCAGGTTGCATGACTGCGACGAGTGCGCGTTTTCTGAAAGACATTTGGGACGACGAGGTAGCTTCCGCGCAGGACGAGCCTGATCTGCTGCGGTATCGATCTGGGAAGCATTCAGCGATCCGGGTTCGCAACGCGCGCGCCATTCTGTTTCTGGCCACACCTCAGACCCGCTGCACCACAGGCCATCTCCTGCCGGTCGACGGTCGTCTGCCAGAGGCCTTCCTGCGGTGAAACCCCTTGCTCTGGTCGCCATCGATTTGGGCGCCGAGAGCTGTCGCGTTTCCCTTCTTCGCTGGAATAACGGCAGCGCTCAGTCGTCGGACGTTCCCTCGATCAACATCGTCCATCGTTTTTCAAATGCTCCATGGGACCAGGGCATCTCCGGATTCCGCTGGAACCTGAATCTCATTTGCCAGGAATTGGAAACGGGTCTGCGTCTCTGCGCAGATCGGGCACCCGAAGGCATTGCCAGCATCGGCGTAACAGGATGGGGTGTCGACTATGTTCGCCTCCGCCCCGACGGTCAGCCTCTCGCCCCACCATATTGTTATCGCGATCCGCGCAATGCCGCTGCTCTCGAAGCCGTTCATTCCATCATTCCTGCCGCGCAGCTCTTCGCGAAAACCGGAGTGCAGATTCAGCCCATCAACACCGTGTATCAGCTCTACGCCGATAAGCTCTCGGGCTCGCCGGCCGCACCATGGGTGATGCTTCCGGAGTACATCCTCCATTGGCTGGGTGCGCCGCGCATTGCCGAATATACCAATGCCACACATACGGCGCTCATGGATCCCGACTACCCGGTCCTGGTCAGCCGACCTGTTTTCTGCACTCGGACTGGACCTTGACTCCGCGCCCCAGCTTGTTCCCACCGGGGCCGCTCTCGGGCCGCTTCGTGCGGATTTGCGCCGCCATCCCGCATTTGCCGGCACCCAACTCATCGCACCTGCCTGTCACGACACTGCTTCCGCGATCGCCGGTATTCCGTACTCCGCGGGCAACTGGGCCTACATCAGCTCGGGCACCTGGTCTCTGGTCGGTACCTTGCTTCGGGTCAACCATCGCACACCCGATGTTTTCGCATCGGGTTTCACCAACCTGGGAGCCGCTGGTGGCGACGTGCTCTTCCATCGCGGTCTCGCCGGTATGTGGCTTCTGAGGCAGTGCCTCAACAGCTGGAGCGGCAACCAGAGGTGGCAACTGCCGGATCTGATCGCGGCTGCACAAGCACTGCCCGCTCCGGATGCCGTTCTCGATCTCGATGATCCCGCCTTTCTCGCCCCAGGCGACATGCCCTCTCGCATCAATGCGCAGCGGATCCACCGCGGACTCGTGCCTCTCACCGATGGGTGGTCCGCTGCGCCGCAGTACGCAAATCTGATCTTCCACAGCCTGGCATCAGGCTACCGGACGACGATTGGCAGAATCCGCGAGCTGACGGGTCGCCAACCGGAATCGATTTACGTGGTTGGAGGCGGAAGCCGCAACGAATATCTCAATGCGCTAACGAGAGAGATGACGGGCATTCCTGTGGAACGCTGTTCGGTGGAGAGTTCCACCCTTGGGAACCTCGCCGTCCAGTGGGCCCGGCTCGATCAGGACACGGATCTGGTCTCTGCGGACAATATCGCAGATCGGGCTCGAGATCTCGCCCAGGTCCAGCTGATTGCCGAGGAGACGCATTCGCACTAACTGGGTTTGAAACGCATCGATCTCTCAGGGAAGGTCAGCAGCAAGTCATGCGCAGGCCGCGTTCGGCAGGACAAAATCGGATGCCCGCTGTGGCACGTTTCACGCGGGCATCCGGCAGACCAAGCGCTTTCCTGGCCCGAAAACACGCGAATCCGGTTCCACTCAACCGCGGCTCGTCGCGCGGGATGCGAAACCATGGGGAGGGGCTACCCCGCACAGAATAGGCTGCCGAAACAGCAAGGTTGTCACGGATTTGTAATTTCTGGCATCGTCTGAAAAAGCACTGCGGTCGTTCTTTCCGCATCCTTTGTACACGGGAGAACCGACGGGGCTGCACGGCGCCAGGGCCATGCGGGACCCAGCGAGGGCACACTCCAATCGGCTGAAACAACCCTCGAAGGCGTCAGCACCGCCCGCTCCCCGGGCAGCCGAAATCTGTCGTCATCCCACGTTCGTGCAAACCACCTGGGCATCGGGGGCTGACGCGGCGGAGGGATTCCGGACTGTTAACGAAGTTGGTTACTCTTCCCGGCATGGCTGAAGTCGCAGCAACATGGCCGGCAGACTGGGAACCCGTGGTGGCGCAAAGCCTGGCGGGCCAGAAGGCCACGGTGATCCAGCGGGACGGAACGCGCAGGGAGATCCGCTTCGGATCGGATGTTCGCCTGCGGCATGGCGGCGCGCGGCCCCCAGGGACGGTTGCCGTACTGCAGCCCGTAGTGGAAGGCCACGTGGACGGCGGCGGCGGCGCCTTTGACGCCGACGATCAGCAACTGATCCTGAGCGACGGCAGCATTTTCAGAATTACTTTTAGCTATCAGAGTTTCTTCTTCGCTGTGGAACCGCTTACGGCGCGGGCGCGTTCCGGCCAGCAGCGCTGAACGAATCCCATCCCAAATCAATTCCAGTGGCGCACCGCCGGCTGAGCGCTCAAACCGTAATTGTTTCCTGATACTCGCCGAAGACGTCGCGAAGGGCGGACGCGATTTCGCCGACTGTGGCGTAGCTCTCGACCGCCTCGAGGATCGCCGGCATCAGGTTGGCGCCCGAACGGGCGTGGTCTCGCACCTGTTCCAGCGAGTGTTGCCAAACCTGGGCGTCACGCCGCGCGCGCAACGCTCGCACGCGTTCCACCTGTCTGCGCTCCAGAGCCTCGTCGATGTGCAGCGTCGGGATGGGCGGCTCGCCCTCGCGCGTGAATCGATTGACGCCAACCACGATCGCGTCGCCAGTATCGACGGCGCGCTGGTACTGATATGCGGCGTTCTGGATTTCCTGCTGCACCCAGCCGCGCTCAATGGCGGCCAGCATCCCACCCAGCTTTTCGATGCGGTCGAAGTAGTCCTCGACCTGCTGCTCGATCCGCATGGTAATCGACTCGATGGCGAACGAACCGGCAACAGGATCGATGGTGTTCGCCACGCCGGATTCGCACGCGATGATTTGCTGTGTGCGCAGCGCGACCCGCGCGGCTTCTTCGGTGGGCAGCGCCAGCGCCTCATCGTATCCGTTGGTGTGCAGCGACTGCGTGCCGCCCAGTACCGCGGCCATCGCCTGGATCGCCGTGCGTACGATGTTGTTCTCAGGCTGCTGTGCCGTCAGTGTTGAGCCGGCAGTCTGCGTGTGGAAGCGCAGCATCCACGAGCGCGGGTTTGTCGCGTGGAACCGGTCGCGCATGATGGCCGCCCACAGCCGGCGTGCCGCGCGGAACTTGGCAATCTCTTCGAGAAAATTGTTGTGGGCGTTGAAAAAGAACGAAAGCCGCGGTGCGAAGCGGTCGACATCAAGGCCCGTATCGATGGAGGCCTGAACGTAGGTCATTCCGTTGGCCAGCGTGAACGCCACTTCCTGCGCGGCGGTTGAGCCGGCCTCGCGCATGTGGTAGCCGGAGATCGAGATCGTGTTCCACTCCGGCAGGTTCTCACCGGCCCACGCAAACACATCGGTCACGATGCGCATCGCGTGGCGCACCGGATAGATATAGGTTCCGCGCGCGATGTACTCCTTGAGAATGTCGTTCTGGATGGTCCCGGAGAGCCTGCGCACATCGGCACCGGTGCGGCGTGCCACGGCCACGTAGAGCGCCAGCAAAATGCTGGCCGTGGCGTTGATGGTCATCGAAGTCGAGATGCGGTCGAGCGAGATGCCATCAAAGAGGCGTTCCATGTCTTCGATGGAGTCGATGGCAACGCCCACTTTACCTACTTCGCCCAGCGCGAATGGCGAATCAGAGTCGTAGCCGATCTGCGTGGGCAGATCGAAGGCTACGGAAAGCCCGGCAGTCCCATGAGCCAGCAGGAATTTGTAACGGCGATTGCTCTCTTCTGCATCGCCCATGCCCGCGTACTGGCGCATGGTCCACAGACGCCCACGATACATGGTGGGCTGGATGCCGCGCGTGAAGGGAAATTCACCCGGGAATCCGAGGTCACGCTCGGGGGAAAACTCCGCCAAATCATCCGCGGTGTAGACGAGTTTGGGTTCTTCGCGCACCGGATTACAAATGGTACTCCCAGCTCCCAGCCACCAGCTTCCAGCCACCAGCTGCTCGCGGCTTGCAACTGGCCGCCAGCCACGGGCTGCTGGCTGTTTCCCCTGTGTTACTGTGGGATCACGGTTGTTTCGGGGCGTCTCTGGAGCGTCCCCGCGCTTCGCGCTCTTATGTCGCCTTCGCCCAACGTTGTTTCTCCTGCTCCGGAAACTCCGGCCGCCCGCACAACCGCGACTCCTGTTCCTCCCGAGCACCAGCACCCTTCGCACTGGCTCCGCCGGTCGGAGATCTTCCTGCGCGTTATCGTGCGGCTCTACATCGGTATCATTCTCGTCTTTCTGCCGTGGACGCACGTATGGGCCTTTAACCGCTTTTTTGTGTATTACGCCTTTGTTGCGCATCTGACGCAGAATGGCGCTGTGCGCGGCGTGGTGTCTGGTCTGGGGCTGCTCAATCTCTGGATCGCCATTTCCGAGGCGATCCATTACAAAGAAAGCTGAACGCAGCAAGAAACCAAAGATGCCGAGAAAGCTCCCGAACCCGCTGGCCAAGGCAGCTCTGGCCTACGAGAACGAATCCTTCCTGAACAGTCCCGACGGCCGCATCCTGCGCATTCTGGCCGAATATTCCGAACCGCTGGCCCGATTTCGCCGCGAGCGCATCCAGGACACCGTGGTCTTTTTCGGCTCCGCGCGCTTCCGCGCTCTGGATGAAGCCAGCCGCGAGCTGGAATTGCTGGAGAACACGGGTTCGCAGCAGCCTGCGCCGGAAGAAGAGCAGCCCGCCCGACAGCCTGACATTGAACAGGGAACCTCCAGCGAACTGCGCCAGCGCCGCGCCGAAGCAGAGGTCGAAATGGCGCACTACTATGAAGACGCTCGCCGTCTGGCTTTTCTGCTCACGCAATGGGCCAAGAACCTCAAGTCTCGCCGCAACCGCTTTGTGGTCACCTCCGGCGGCGGCCCGGGCATTATGGAAGCCGCCAATCGCGGCGCCTGGGAAGCGGGTGGAAAGACCATCGGCCTCAACATCAGCCTTCCCTTTGAGCAGATCCCCAACCGCTTCATCACGCCGGCGCTCAACTTCGAGTTCCACTACTTCTTCATGCGTAAGTACTGGTTCGCCTATCTCGCGAAAGCGCTGGTCGTTTTCCCTGGAGGCTTCGGCACCCTCGACGAAATGTTCGAGATTCTCACCCTCTCTCAAACCCAAAAGCTGGCCAAGAAGATCACCGTACTGCTCTACGGCTCCAGCTACTGGCAACAGGTCATCAACCTCGACATCCTTGTCGACAAGGGCACGATTTCACCGCGCGATCGCGAGCTGTTTCAGGTCACCGACTCCACGGATGAGGCCTTTGAAATCCTGCGCGACGGCCTTACCAGGAACCATCTGGAACCGGAGCCGGCGCAGGAGGCCGATCTTCCCGATATCGCCAAGACGCGCCGTTGAGAAATCGTAACGGCGGCGATTCCCGATTTGGCGAGTCAGTTACTACAGTGCAGAACCCCGCTAGTTACAAGGAAGCGCCTCATTTATCGAAAGTTGCGGCAGCGATCATGGATCGACAGGTAACGTTACCTACACGGATGCTTTGCATCATTTGACCGACGATTTTTGCATCCGTAATGCCCCATTCATGGTGCACAAAGGATACTGCTGGCAGGAAGACGACCTCGGGGGGTTTTCGATGGCCAGTCTGCGCCGCATTTCTTATTCGTGGAAGGAACCTGAAGCCGCTCGGGAGTACCCCACCGCGGTTTCGCTGCACAGTCACACCAACCAGTCCAAAGAGACGCTCGATTTCCTGGCCAACCTGGGAAACCAGTATCCGCTGCTGCGTCCCATTCTCGCCCGCAGCGAGCGTCAGTCGAGAGAGCGGCACAGCATCCAGGTCAATTACGCAGCCGCCTACTGGACCCCGCCGCTCACCCCGCGCATCGCCTTTGACGTTGAATCCGGACAGATCTCCAAAAAGCTCGGCCTCATGCCCCTGGTGTCCATCACCGACCACGACACCATCGCTGCTCCCATGCTGCTCCGCACCGTAGCGGCAGCACGGCACATCCCGGTTTCGGTTGAGTGGAGCGCGCCCTTCGGCGGCGACCAGGCCTTCCATCTCGGCATTCACAACCTGCCCAGCGACCAGGGCGCTGCATGGATGAAAACTTTCGCCGAGTACACCGCCCACCCGGACGAAAAACGCCTCACCGAGATCCTTGCCGCGCTGCACGAACTGCCCAACGTTCTCATCGTCTTCAACCACCCCATGTGGGATCTCTACCTCATCGGCGAGGACAAAGCAGAGCAGCGCGTCCACGACTTCCTCACCGCGAACCACGAATTCATGCATGCCTTCGAACTGAATGGCCTGCGCCACTGGGAAGAGAATCGCAGAGTCAAGAAGTTGGCCCGGCAGTGGGGCAAACTGCTCATCTCCGGCGGCGACCGCCACGGCCTCGAGCCCAATGCGAACCTGAACCTTTCCAACGCCTCGACGTTCACCGAATTCGTCCACGAAGTCCGCTACGAGGGCCGGAGCCACGTTCTGTTCATGCCGCAGTACGCGCAGCCGTGGAAGCACCGCATCCTCGAGTCGACTCTCGACGTCATCCGCGATTATCCCGATTTCCCGCAAGGCTCCCGGACTTGGGACGAGCGGGTGTGGCATCCGGACCGCAACGGCGTGGTTCGCCCGCTGCGCGAGCTCTGGCCCGACGGATCGGCGCCCACCTGGATGACGCTGACGATCAAGGCGGTGCGACTGATGGGTTCAACCCCGGTTTCCGGCGGCCTGCGCATGGCGTGGGACGAATCCCGCGAGCTGCGCTTCGCACTGGGCGAAGACGCATTAAGCTAAACGCTGCTTCGAGCTCGCCGGTTGAAGGTGCGCTCAGTTTGTCCGGCGCTCTTCATCCGGTTGTTGCACGGTTCGCGTACCATCACGATCTCTTGACCCGCGTCGCCTACTTTCCCGATTCGTTCCACGAGATCAATGGTGTGGCGCACACGTCTCGCCACTTTCAGGACTTTGCCCGCCGCCGTAACCTTCCCTTCCTTTGCGTGCGTGCCGGAGATCGTCGCCAGCCGCTTGTGACCGAAGACAATCTAATCACCCTTGAGCTGCCGCGCGGAATCCTTTCTATTCCTCTGGAGAAAGACCTGAAGTTCGATCCCGCGTGGGTGCGGCACGTTCCCATCATCACCCGCATCGTCCGGGAGTTCCGCCCGGACATCATCCACATCACCGGCCCGAGCGAACTGGGTCTGATCGGCGCGATGCTGGCCGGGCGGCTCCAGGTGCCACTGGCAGCGTCGTGGCACACCAATGTGCACGAATACGCGGCCACCCGCGCCCATTGGCTCTTCGACCATCTGCCCGCTCGCAGCGCGGCTGGCGCAGCGCATGGCATTGAAGAAACGATGCTCGGGCTGCTTGCGTGGTTTTATCAGCACGCCAGCGTGCTCTTCGCGCCGAATCTCGACCTTTGCCGCCTGCTCGAGGAAAAAACCGGCCGCCCTTGCTACCTGATGCAGCGCGGCATCGACGCGGAGCTGTTTTGCCCCAACCGCCGCGATCGCTCGCCAGCCGACTCCGACTTTGTGCTCGGCTACTGTGGGCGCCTGAGCGTGGAGAAGAACGTGGCGCTGCTGGCTGGTGTCCAGACACAACTGGAAGAGCGCGGCATCCGCAACTTCCGCTTCCGCATTGTCGGCCACGGCGCGGAAGAGTCCTGGCTCCGGCAACACCTGCCCCGCGCCGAATTCACCGGCGTTTTGCGTGGCGAGGCGCTTGCCCGCGCCTATGCCGGCATGGACGTCTTCGTCTTTCCCTCGCACACCGATACATTCGGCAACGTCGTCCTCGAAGCCCTCGCCTCCGGCGTTCCTGCCGTCGTCACGCCCGATGGCGGGCCCAAATCGCTGGTCAAGGAAGGCCGCAACGGCTTGATCGCCGGCGACGCGGACTTCGCGGCTGCGGTCGCCCGCATCCTCTCCGATCCGGTTCTGCACGCGAACATGCGCGCCGAGGCACGCCAGCGCGCGCTGGCGGCCTCCTGGGATGCGGTGTTTGAAGGTGTGTATGAGGCGTACGAGCCTGTGCTGCGTCCGGCCGCCGTCATCGCAGCGCAGGTTATGCGGGCGGACTGAAATCGAGCCCGGCCTGCTGCGCGGCCTGCTCCGTCGCTTCCAGATTCAGCGAGGACAACGGAATCTTCTGCTGATATCCCGCCGCCGCCCGATCCATCACGATCACAGCGTCGCGCGTGAGCGCGTAATTGCGAATCGTCTGGCGATGGCCATCGTTGAAGATCAATGTCAGCTGCGGCTCGGCGGTGTCGGTGGTTGACACCATGGAGGGTGCGTCCTGATAATCCGGCTGCTCTCCGTACTCGGGCCGGTAACCGTCATCGGGCGCCTCAACATAAGGCACTGCCGGTTGCTGCGCGACATCGCCACTGTCATCGCCGTAGCCGGCGAAATCGGGATACCCGAGGTCCCACGGCAGCAGCTCCCACGAATTGAGGTAGGGAGCGCCGTAGAATCCGGAGCCGCGATATGGCGAGCGGTACCGGGAACGACCGTCAGGACGGCGCGCTGCCGAGAGTCCGCCAAACGGCGTGATGCTGCGAACCGGGGCCGTTGAGGTAAATCGCGGTGCGGAAGCAAAGCTACCCGATCGGAAGGACGACCCCGCATTGCCGCTGTACGAGTGCGCAAACGACCCCGACGAAAAGCCGCTGTTGATATGGCCGGCGCCGCTGCTGAATCCGCCACCGGAAGAATGCCCAGGGTGTTGCGCAAAAGCTGGAGAAGACCCAACCAACAGAGCCGAGAAGAACGCAACCGACATCATCCGCCGCATGCGAGCCACCTGCCTTATTATTAGACGCCCAAAAGCGGCGCCAGACCCACAAAAGACTTCGGGAACCGTCAGATCAGCTCCGTCCCCCACAAGTCGTGCAGATGGATCACGCCTTCGATCCGGGTTTCGGCATCGACGACAATCAACGACGTTATCTTCCGCTCTTCCATCGTGTGCAGGGCGCGCACGGCGAGCTCTGACGCGGCGATGGTCCTGGGTGATGAGTTCATCACTTCGCCGGCGGTCTTGCGCAGCCCATCCGGGCCATCGCGTTCCAGCAGCCGCCGCAAATCGCCGTCGCTGATGATCCCGGCCAGCTTGCCATCGTGTTCGACAGCGGTCATGCCCAGCTTCTTGCGCGACATCTCGTAGATCACCTCCGGCATCGGCGTCTTCACGTCGACGGAGGGAATGGCGCCGCCTGAGTGCATCAGCTGCTTCACCGTCGCGAGGCGCTTGCCAAGCTTGCCGCCTGGATGCAGGGCCGCGAAATCCTCGGCGCGAAAGCCCTTGCGCAGCGAAACCGCAATGGCCAGCGCGTCGCCCAGCGCCAGCATCGCCGTGGTTGAAGCTGTCGGCGCCAATCCCAGCCCGCAGGCCTCGGCCGGAACCGAGCAATCGAGCGTCACGTCGCTGGCTCGCGCGAGTGTCGAGGTTCGGTCGCAAACAAAGGAGATCAGCGCGTTGCCCATCCGCTGCAAAGTCGCCAGCAGCCGCAGAATCTCCTCGGTTTCGCCGCTCGCCGAAAGCGCGATCACCACGTCGCCCTCGGTGATCATGCCCAGATCGCCGTGCACGGCCTCAGCCGGATGCATGAAGAGCGCTGGGCTGCCCGTGGAGCTGAGCGTGGCCGCAATTTTCTGCGCGACGATGCCGCTCTTGCCCATCCCGGTCACGACTACCCGCCCGCGCGACTGGCCGCACTCGAAGATCCGTGCGACGGCTCGTTCGAAATCGGCTGCCATTGCTCCGTCAAGGCGCGCGGCAAGCGCCAGCAGTGCCTCGGCTTCAAGGCGGACCAGCTGCGCTGGTGTGTGTGTGTCGCTCATGGGTGCTCTGAAACTCCTGATGCTACCACTCGCGCGCCTGCGAAGACTCCTCCGCGCACCCTGTAAAATGGTGTCTGCGAGGAAGCTGCTTTGCGGCGCAACGTTCTGGTATTGACGGCGATGATCCTGGCTGTGGCGCTGATGGTTGCGGCCGGCGCCATCAACTTTGTCCAGCGGCGCAAAGCCGAGCAAGCCCGCCTTCAGCAGATGAAGGTGACGCTCGTCCCCGACAGCGCGTCCTCCACCCCTGCGCCGGATTCCGACGTATCGCCCGCCGATATCCCCAGTGCAGAAGACAGCACCACTCCCCTCAACGGGAAGATCGCGCCTGCATTCACCCTTCAGGATCTGAACGGCAACAAGGTTTCTCTGTCCAGCTACAAGGGCCGTCCTCTGGTTGTCGATTTCTGGGCCACCTGGTGCGGTCCCTGCAAAGTCGAGATTCCCTGGTTTGAGAAACTGCACGATCAGTACGCAAGCCAGGGCCTCGAGATCATCGGCGTCTCAGCGGACGAACTCGACAAGGACGACGCCGCGAAGCTCTTCACTGAGAAGCGCGACATCGCCGACTTCGCATCGAAGATGCACATGAATTACCCCATCCTCATCGACGGCAGCTCGCTGGAAAACCAGTACGGCGGTCTCGACGCTTTGCCGACGACCTTCTTCATCGATCGCAACGGGAAGATTGTGGCCTCGACCATTGGCCTGGCGCCGCGCGATGAGATCGAGGCCAACATTAAGAAAGCTATCGCCAGCGGAGCTTAGCCGTGAAACTCCAAAGCGTCGTCGTGAAGCAGCCGAGCGCCCTGCTTAAATTTGTCGCCATCGCGGTGGCTTGTACCGCGCTCGCGGTCATCGCAGTTGCGCAGCAGCTTCCATGGCAGACTTCCTCGTCGGGGAAGGCGGCAACAACCCTCCGCAGTACGTGCACTTTCTGTATCCGCAGCAGGTCACGGTGGCCGCCGGAACGCCGCAGACCATCGAAATGCACTTCCGCATCAACGACGGCCTGCACATCAACTCGCATGAGCCGCTGCAGAAGAGCCTTATCCGCACCGAGCTCATTGAAGCCGAGCCCGAAGGCGTCAAAATCGCCTCGGTCGACTTTCCTGGCGGCGTTGATTACGCCTTCCCCGCCGATCCCAGCCAGAAGCTTAGCGTCTATACCGGCGAGTTCGTGCTGAAGATGCACCTGACCGCCGCGCGCGGCAACCATTTGCTGGAAGGCGCACTGCGCTACCAGGCCTGCGACGCCCACACCTGCTTCCCGCCCCGTAAAGCACCGGTCGACATCTCCATCATCGGCCAGTAATTCGCCCTCCGGACCCTTTCGTGGAACAAAATCCCGCGCCCTGCCGTATTTTCTCTTTCCAATAGAACATCGAGTGGTGTAAAGTAGCGCCCCATAGAAGTTCTAGTGGAATTCAC
Source organism: uncultured Acidobacteriaceae bacterium (assembly GCA_963788905.1). GTDB lineage: Bacteria > Acidobacteriota > Terriglobia > Terriglobales > Acidobacteriaceae > Palsa-343. The sequence goes on along the minus strand of CAWBIO010000002.1, from coordinate 241,545 downwards.
ATCGATGTTCTACCGGAGGAAAGATTGGGACGGTCCAAAAAGGAACAGGAGCTGCTTCTCGGCACGCTCGACATGCTGATTCTGCAGACGCTGATCACGGGCCCCGCGCACGGCCACACGATTGCCCACGTTATCGAGCACACCTCGGAAGACGTTTTGCAGATCGAGCAGGGATCGCTGTATCCGGCGCTGCATCGCCTGGAAGATCGCGGCTGGGTTTCGTCGTACTGGGGCCCGAGCGAGAACAACCGTAAAGCGCGCTTCTACCGGCTTACTGCGACAGGGCGAAAGCAGCTGCGGGTGCAGACCGACAAGTGGAGCGCGATGGTGGAAGCCATTGGACGGGTGATGGGCACAGCGCGACGCGCTGAGGAGTAGCGAAAGAGGACAGCTATGAGTTTGCGCCGGTATCTGCGAAGACGGGAGTGGGACGAGGAGCGGCAGCGGGAGCTGGAAGCGCACCTGGCGCAGGAGACCGACGACAATCTGGCGCGAGGCATGCCGCCGACTGAGGCGCGGCGGCGCGCCTATATGAAGCTGGGAAACCCAACGATGATTCGCGAGGAGATCTGGAAGATGAACAGTCTGGTATCGGTGGAAGATCTGGGGCGCGACCTGCGCTATGCCGTGCGGCAACTGTGGCGCAGCCCGGGTTTCGCGGCGATCGCCATTTTGACCCTCGCGCTGGGCATCGGCGTGAATACCGCCATTTTCGGCGTGGTGAACGGTCTGCTGTTCAGCTCGATGCACGTCCGGCAGGAGAGCCGAATGGCTGAAGTTGGGTGGCAGCAGAAGGGGACGGGCTGGCAACCGAATGTTTCGCTGCCGGAGTTCGAGGCGATCAGAGACCAGACGAAGGACGTGTTCTCCGCTGTGGTGGGCGAGCAATACAGCCTGGACGGGATGAGCATGGAAGGCAGTAAGCCGGATCGCGCTTTCACCGATTACGTGACGGGAGATTTCTTTGATGTGCTGGGAGTGCAGCCCTATCTGGGCCGGGTGCTGCATGCACCGGAAGGACTGACTCCGGGCGCCGATCCCGTGATCGTGCTGGCGTACGGATACTGGAAACAGCACATCGCGGCCGACCCGAATATTGTGGGGCGGCAGGTGCAGATCGACGGGCATCCGGTCACGGTGGTGGGAGTGGCGGCGAAGGATTATCGCGGGGTGAACACGGCGCTCCCGGTCCAGGCTTATCTGCCCCTGGCGATGATGGTGCCGCTGGAGAGCGTTCCGCTGAGCGAATTTCACAAGTGGCAGAATCGCGGACTGCGTGTTTACGGGCGGTTGAAGCCCGGAGCGACGAGGAGCGGGCGAACGTGACGCTGACGGTGGTGGCGCGGCGATTCGCGGTCGAGCAGCCGACGGTGGAGAAGGACACGGAACTGGGGGCGTATCCGCTGTCGGCGGGAAGAAATGTGGGCTTCGACGCGGACAACAAGGTTGGAGCGCTCGCGGCGATTTTTATGGGGCTGGCCGGAGTGGTGCTGCTGCTGGCGTGCGTGAATGTTGCCAACTTGCTGCTGGTGCGGGCCACCGTGCGCGAACGGGAGATGGTGATCCGATCCGCGCTGGGGGCGGCGCGATCGCGGTTGATCCGGCAGATGCTGACCGAAAGCATCCTGCTGGCCCTGTGCGGAGGCGCGGCGGGGATTGGGCTGGGTTTCTGGGGGACGCATTTGCTGAACTCGGTGAACCTGCAGACGGATCTGCCGCTGAATTTCGATTTCGGATTCGACTGGCATGTGTTCGCATTTGCGGTGGCGATCGCGGTGGCGGCAGGAGCGCTGGTGGGCATCGTGCCGGCCGTGCGGCTGGCACGCGCGAATCTGAATCTGGTGCTGCGCGAGGGAGGACGCGGAATTGCCGGTGGCGGCCACAAATTCCGCGACGCCCTGGTCATCGTGCAGGTGGCGAGCGCGCTGATGCTGTTGATCGTGGCGGGGCTGTTTACCCGCAGCCTCGAGAGGAGCCAGCACGCGGACCTGGGCTACAATCCCGCGAATGTGCTGACGATGATGATGGATCCGGGAGAGATTGGCTACAACGATCCGAGGGCGCGGGACTTTTTTAAGCAGCTGGTGGAGCGGGTGCGGGCGGTTCCGGGGGTAGAGCACGCGGCCATTGCGCAGAATATTCCGATGGGCCTGATCGGCAATGGTGGCGACTCGGTGACGATCAGCGGGTATCAGCCGCCGGCAGGGCAGGGCGCGCCGTTTATCAACTACGACCTGATTGGGACCGATTATTTCCCGACCTTGCAGATTCCCATGGTGGAGGGCCGGAGCTTTACGGATGGAGACGACGAGAACCATCTGTATGTGGCCATCGTGAGCGAGGGGATGGCGAAGAAGTACTGGCCGAAGCAGGATGCAATCGGCAGGCGGTTCACCATGGGGACGGATCCGACGCATCCGCTGGAGATTGTAGGAGTAGCGAAGGACGCGCGGTACGCCGGACTTGCGGGGCCGATTGGGCCGTTTTTCTACGTGCCGTTCGCGCAGCACTACGCGACGAATTCTTTGGAGACGCTGGAAATTCGGACGATGGGCGATCCGGCAGCGATGGCCCCGGCGGTGGAGCGCGTGATTGAGGGCATGGCGGCGAACCTGCCCGTATTCGAAGTGAAGACGCTGCACCAGGCGCTGTATTCGCCGAACGGACTGCTGCTGTTTGAAGTGGTGGCGGCGCTGGCAGGGGTGATGGGAACGCTGGGGATGGTGCTGGCCATTGTGGGCGTGTATGGCGTGCTTTCGTATGTGGTGAGCCAGAGGACCAGCGAAATCGGAGTGCGAATGGCGCTGGGTGCGCAGCGCGTCGATATTCTGCGCATCGTGTACCGGCAGGGACTGTGGATTGTGGGGATCGGACTGGTGGTGGGGCTCGCGGCGAGTTATGGAGCCGCGCACCTGCTGCGGAGCGTGATTGGGGTGAGCCCTGGGGATCCGGCGACGTACGGGATCGTAACCGCGGTGCTGGCGGCCATTGCCATGCTGGCCTGCTACGTGCCCGCGCGGCGAGCGATGTATGTGGAACCGATGAAGGCACTGCGCATGGAATGAGGGGTGGCCTTCAAGCCTGCTGTTGGCTTGAGTGGGTGCGCTAATCCGCCAGATTGAAGATCCGGATCTGGACCAGCTTTGAAATGGTCAGGTTGTTGAAGCCGCGATTGCGTATGCGCTCGATGAAGTCCGGCGTGACATGGAAGATGCGCATCTGGATCAGCTCGTCGGCAGTAGGGTCGAGACCGAGCGCGCGCACCTGCTTCACCTCGTCGGCATTGACGCCGTGGATGCGAAAGGCGGTCAGCTTGTCGGCCCCAAGGTTCGGGTAGCCGAGCGACGCCATGTCGTGGACGAACTCCGGCGTGACTTTGAAAATGCGTAACCCGATGAGTTTGTCGACGGTCATATCGCTGACCCCGGCTGCCTGAAGACCCTTCACCCACGATGTCTCAACGTGGAACAACGCGTAAGCCTCGAGCTTCGACGAGTTAAAACCTGAGAAGCCCAGTCGGCCCATGCGCTCCACAAAGCCGGCGTCGGGAACAAAGGTCAGGTCACCGGTGAGCGTCAGGTCGTGCACCGTGCCGGAACAGGTGATGGTGCCTGCCTCTGCGACAATTCGCGCCTCCAGATGCGCGCCCTCGCGCTCGAGGTCGGCCAGGGCCAGCCCGGCAAACTCGCTGATGGGCACATCCGAGTTTTGCTCGTGGCAGTCGTTGCGGTTGCCGTAATCGTTGTCGCACCCGCCATGCGTGAACTCATAGCGGACGCGATCGGGCATGGTTGCAGGCGCGATGACGCAGTGGCCGTGCAGCGGCTGCAACTGGTCATCTGCCGAGAACAACCGGCTGCCGGCGAGACAAAGAAGGATCGTGAGAATCGCAGCGCGAACACTCATGGCGAAACTCCTGAATTAAGTCGAGTCGTTATTTCTTGTCGTCGGCGTCCTCGAGGATGCCGGAGATGCGCAGCTTGACCAGCTTCTGAATGGTGAGCGGCTCGAAGCCGTGGCGTTTGGCCGAGGCGATGAATTCCGGATCGATGCCGAAGACGCGAAGCTGGATGAGGTCGTCGAGCGTGACGCTGCCGAACTGGGCTTTCATGTCTTTGGCAAATTCAGGCGTGACCCCCTGAACGCGCAGAGCGACAAGCTTCTTCGCCGGGATATCGCCGAAGCCGGCGGACTTCATCTCCGCAACGAATTCCGGTGAGACGTCGAAGATGCGGTAGGTGATCAGATCGTTGAAGCTCGAGACCTCAATACCGTCGGCGTGCAGTTTCGCGGCAAACTCCGGCGAGACGCCCTGCACGCGCATGGCGATCAACTGATCGATGTTGGGCTTGCCGAAGCCGACTTTGGCCATGGCCTCGGCGTAGTCCGGCGTGATGCCCTGCACGCGCATGGCGATGAATCTGTTGGCGTCGGCGTCATAGCCGGCCGCGCGCATCTTCGCCATGTAGTTCGGGTCGACCCCCTGCACTCTGAGCGCGATCAGTTTGTCGGCGGAGAGTTTCTCGCCGAACACTTTGGACATTTCCGCGGCGTATTCCGGCGTGATGCCCTGCACCTTCATTGAGATGAACTTGTTGGCGTCGACGTCGTAACCGGCCGCGCGCATTTTCGCGATATAGTCCGGATCAACTCCCTGGACCTTGAGCGAGATGAGTTTGTCGGCGGAGAGCTTTTCGCCGAAGACCTTTGGACATCTGCGCGGCGTACTCAGGCGTGATGCCCTGCACCTTCATCGCGATGTACTTATCGAGGTCGACGTCGTAGCCCGCGGCCTTCATCGCATCGATGTAGTCGGAGTGAGCAGAGGACTGCGGCGCCGGCGCTGGAGATTCCTGGGCGTCTTCAGCGGGAACGGCCGCGCTGGGTTTTGCGGCAGGCGTGGGAGCCGGTGCAGGTTCTGAGGCCTGTTCGGAGACTCGCAGCGCGGGTCTCATCTTCAGTACGACCTTCTTTGCGACCTTGTTCGCCGCCGGAGCGATGCGTGCCGCGACTTCAGGCATGGCGCGGAAGCTGGCGAAGACTTTCGGTAGCGGGCACAGGAAGACGATCAGGAACACCGCAATTCCGGCAAGCGAAATGGGCCGGAAGCTGCGAGGCGTGGTGTCGGCGTCGCCGAGAATCCGCAGGATGCGCGCCCTCAATCCGGCGCGCGATTGATGACCGTCCAGCGCCATGGCAAGGTGCAGGCGCGTGCGGCGCTCTTCTTCAAGGCGCAACAGTGCCGACGCATACACAGTTGGATCGGAGCAGCTGCGAACCGCGATGTCGTCGCAGCACAGCTCGCGCTCTTCGCGGGCACGGCGACTGACCCACCACACCGCGGGATGGAAGAAGAACACGGTTTCCACCATGGTCTGCAGCAGGTTCCACAAATAGTCGGCGCGGCGAATGTGCGCCAGCTCGTGGGCCAGCACCACTTCAAGCTGCTCCGGGCTCAGGCTGGTGATCGCCGTGATGGGCAGCAGGATCCACGGCTTCAGCACGCCTGCGGTGAGCGGATTCGTTAGCTTGCCCGATAGCCGCAGATCGACGAAGCGCCCAATGTTCATGCGGCGGCGCAGAACGTCGAGGCGCAGCAGCAGCGTGTGAGGCGCCCGCTCCAGCCGCGCGCGCATCCGCCGGATGAGCCACCATCCGCCCAGCGCGCGAATGGAGAGCAGAAGAACGCCGGCGAACCAAAGCGCGTCGAGATACGGCAGCAGGTGGCTCAGCATGAAGTGGTCGGCCTGGCGCAGCGGCGCGGAAGTGGGGCCGGTGGGCATCTCCACATGGAAGGGCTGGGTACGCGCCACAGCCACGTTCCCCGACGCGCTCGAACTCGATGCGGCCGCCTGATACAGGCTGGCTTCTTCGTACGTGAGCGTCCCAACCGAAACCGCCAGCATGACCATCAGTGCGCCCAGCGCCAGAATGTAGCGCGCATTTGCGCTGCGCCGCGCGAGCGCAAGGTCGGCGACGCGATAGAGCAGGGCGACGGCCGCGCCCTGCCAGAGGAAGTGGACCAGAGTCCAGCCAAGAGCTTCCCAGTGGTGAGTCATAAACGGTGCCTCTTTCAGCTCGATGAGATTGCGGAGCGCGTCGAGCTCCTGTTCGTTGACTGGCTCCAGCGACAGCGCATGCATGGCCAGCTGCGCCGACGACCCGGCGAAGAGCCGCTCGCTGATATCGCGCACCAGCTGGTCCTGAGTTTCGTTCTGCGTGGCCGCCGGATGATAGACGTGGGCCTTGCCGGATTCTTCGCGCTCCACCAGGCCTTTCTCGGTCATGATCTGAAGCAGTTTGAGGACCGAGGTGTAGCCGAGGGCGCGCTTTGCGCTGATCTCCTGATGGATGTCGCGGACGGTCGAGGGACCGCGCTCCCACAGGATGCGGAGCAGTGCAAGTTCTCCTTCGGTGGGTCGCGGCAGCGTGCGATGTTGCTTCATGATCAGAACGGTATACGAAGGTGTTCGTAGCTGTCAACGAAGATTTTCGTAGATGGATCGTTTTTGTGACGAACGGAAAACAGAACAGGAGACAGGAGACAGGAGGCACGAGACAGGAAAGGGGGCGGCGTACTTGCGCGGAAGCATTTTCGCCTTTTATTCTCTATTGGCATGAGAATCGCAGGATGATCCGGCTCAGTGCGACACAACTGCGGCAGGAAATCGCGGCGCAGAAATATCGAGCGCGGCCGTGACTTCGACCACGAGATTTCCGCCGGCGCAACCCCCAGCGTGATCTATTGCGGAACGGACCGTGGGCACGGAAATTTTCTGCCGGCGTCGTACGCGCGGATCGTCGCGAATGCTGCGTGGCGGCGGCGCATGAAGAAGGCCTATACAGCCAGCCGCCAGGTGCCGCGCGCTGCGGATCGAAGACGATACGAGCTGGAATGTGCCAGCAGTTCCGACGCGCTGCTCATGAACGTCTTCTGCTATCCCGGCGTGACGCGCGACGCCGGCCTCTGCGCTCTGCTCGGTATCGAACGCGGGACGCAGCCTGAGTTCGGGATTCGCGCGCGGGTCCCGCTCCAAAATGGCGGCACCGACCGCACGGAGATCGACATGCGGCTCGGCACATCTGCTCGTCGAGGCCAAACTGACCGAAGGAGACTTCCAACGCGCGCCGCTGCGCCGCCTCGCCCAGTATCGCGATGTCGAAGCGGTCTTCGACCCGTCCGCGCTGCACTGGCCGCGATGGCATGGTTCACGGGTGGCAGTTGATCCGCGGCGTGTTGGCGGCTCACGCATGCAGTGCATCTTTCGCGGTGATCTGTGATGGCCGCCGACCGGACCTGACTGGAAACCTGGTTCACGGTGGTGCGCGCGGTCAGAAGCTGCGAGCTGCGCACGCGCCTTGGACTCGTCACGTGGCAGGAGATCGCCGCGCATCTTCCGCCACGCGTCCAGCGCTTCCTCGCCGAAAAGTATGGCATCGAAGGCCGAGGGTGGACGAATCCATCCGTGCCGGAGTGAAAGCCGATGGCTGTTGGTCACAATGGTCTTGCCCCTTCCACCGACGCCTGCGAAGCTGGGCTTTGCGGTGATGGGGGCCGGAGTCCATGTGGATTGACCGCCAGGACCTTCTCTACTCTCTGCGTTCGGCGCGTCGAACGCCGCTGCTCACCTTCGTCGTTGTCCTTGCGCTTTCGATCGGCATCGGCCTCAACGCGGGCGTCTTCTCAATCCTCAACTTTATGCTCCTTCAGCCGCCTACCCGTCAGGCCCCGGCGTCTTTTGTTCAGATTTACCCGCGCTATGACGGTTGGTTCAGCGGCGTCAGTCATTTCTCAACCCTGAATGCCGCCGACTACGACGTGATTCGCGCGCAGGCACATTCGCTGACCGATGTCGCAGCATGGCAGGCGCTCCCGGTCACCCTCGATGCGGCTTCACAGCCAGCCAATGCGCTGCTCGTCACCTGCAATTACTTTCAGGTTTTCGGCATCGACCGGCCGCTGATGGGCCGCTTCCTGAGCGAAGACGAATGCGCTCGTGGAACTTCGGTCCGAGTCGCTGTTCTGAGCGAACATTCCTGGCGGAATCTCTATTCCGCCGATCCCCAGATTGTCGGAAAGACAATCCACCTCAACCGCCAACCGCTCACGGTCGTGGGCGTCGTCCCCGACAGCGCCACTAACCTGGTGGATGGAAGCGTGTGGGTTCCCTGGACGCTCCAGCCGGTGTTCAATCACGGCAACAACGCCTTCGGAAATCCCGGCTACGTGTGGCTCAGTGTGGCCGCGCGTCTCCGGCCAGGCATCACCCGCCGCACCGCCACCGCGGAGATTGCCACCATCCTGCGCCAGAGAGATCGCGATTACCTCGCGCAGCGGGCCTTTACGCTCGATCGCAAAACATCGGTCGTGCTCAGCAACGGATCGTTCATCGAGAATCCGGCGCTGAAGCCATTGGTGATCGGTCTCTCCTGCCTGATCCTGGGGCCGCTGCTCCTCGTGCTTCTGCTGGCCTGCACCAATGTCACGATGCTGTTTCTTTCCCGCTCCGTTGCGCGGCGCGGCGAGACGGCGGTGCGCCTGGCACTGGGCGCGGGACGTACGCGTCTGATGCGAATGCTGCTCCTCGAGAGCTTTCTCACGGCCGCAGCCGCGGGCGCGCTCAGCATCGTTCTGGCAGACCGCGTTCCTTCTCTCCTCATGGCCTCGCTCGATCCCGAGGGTAGCTCGATTGCCGCAGCTGTGCGGACCGACTGGACCGTCTTTGGCTACCTGGCTGTTCTGGTGGCCATCGCCGCGGTGGTTTCCGCGCTGGCGCCCCTGCGTGAATCCTTTCGATTCGACCTCGTTACCGCCCTGAAAGGACGCGAAGGCTCCGCAACCATGCGGACACGAACCACCGCCGCCCTCATCGTGCTGCAACTGGCGATGAGCTTCGTTTTGCTCACGGCCGCCGTGCTCTTTGCGCGCCTGCCGTCCACCATCGAAGGCATCGATCCCGGCTTTGAAACGCGTCACACCCTCACGGTTCCGCTTGACATTAATACTCCGCCCTACACGCAGGCCTCGGCACGCTCCTTCTATCGGACACTTGAAACAAGGATCCTCGCGATTCCTGGCGTTCAGTCCTTCGCATACGCCAGCATCGCGCCGTTCGGATACACACCTCAGGCGGAAGCGCGCCTCGAGCGCCAGACGAAGGGCCAGGGTCGAGCCGCCTCCATCGATAACGTCTCTCCGGACTTCTTCTCAACCTTCAGCATCCCCCTGCTGCACGGCCGTCCCTTTCTGCGATCGGACGCGGGAACCGCGCAGGTTGCAAGCGTCGCCATCGTTTCTCAGGCCTTCGCGAACGCGTTCTGGGGGAAAGGTGCTGATCCTGTCGGGAAGATCGTGGTCACGCCGGACGACCGGCGCCTGTTGGTCATTGGCGTGGCCCAGGACACGCGCTCAGAGCAATTTGGTTTGCTCGATGGACCTCGCCTCTACACGCTTCGCGACCCAAATTCGATCGAGGGCCATCTGTATGTCCGGTTCAGCGGCGATCAATCGCCGATCACCTCGTCGATCGAACAGATCGAGAGGACGCTGGACCCGACACAGGTCGACAGCCCATCGACGATCTGGAGTTTCCTCGAGATGAACGCCACCGCGATGAAAAGCCTCGCCAGGATCATCCTGTTCATGGCCGCGGTCGCCGTGGTGCTGGCTATTACCGGTGTCTACGCGGTGCTCAACTTCGCGGTGCGCCGCCGCACGCGCGAATTCGGGATTCAGATGATGCTCGGCGCCACGCGCCAGTCTGTCTTTCGCGCCGTCATGACCCGGGGGCTTCGCCAAATCGCCGTGGGCGTTTGTTGTGGCGCATTGATGGCCATCCCCGCCGCGTGGACCTTTGCGCGCATGACGCGCAATTCCAATTTGCCGATTCCGGCCTTCGACTTTTCGGTCTACGCGATTGCCGCGCTCATCCTGGTGGCAGTGTCCCTTTGCGCCATGGGCCTGCCCGCGTTGCGAGCGACCCAGGTTGATCCGATGCAGGCTCTGCGGGACGAATAGCAGAAAAGCTTTGTCGTGCGGCGCCGGGCCGGTAGACTGAAAGGCGAATGGGCGCGGGATTCGCGGCGACAGATCGATTCATCGCAGAAGTAAACGAAAACCGTCTGCGTGCGGGCTATGTATTCGTGGGTGACGAGGTCTTCCTCTACGAGCGCTGCCGGCGCGCGGTGCTCGATAAGCTTGTTCCCGCTGACATGCGCGACTTTTGCCTCTCCGAGCTCGACCTCGCCGAGACCAGCATCTTTGAGGTGCTCGACCGCGCGCAGACCCCGTCGCTGATGGCGCCCTTCCAGGTGCTGTTCATCCGCAACCTCAAGCAGCTTTACACCCGCGGCGCAAAGAAGGACGAGTTCGCCGCCATCGAGGCCTACTTCCGCTCGCCGAATCCGCAAGCGCTGCTGATCTTTGTCGCCGACCACCTCCGCATCCCTTCCGATCCGCGCCGCATGGAGCTGCAGGACAAGGATCGCTACGAGCGCATTCGCGAGACGCTGGGCGACTGGTGCGGCATCGTCGAGCTGGCGCGCGTCGACGAAGCCGATGCGCTGAAGTGGATCGCAGCCGAAGCGAAGCGGCGTGACGTGGACTTCGACCCGGATGCGGCCCGCGAGCTGGCCGACGCGCTGGGCGCCGACATGATGCTCATCGCCGGCGAAGTAGAGAAGCTGGTGCTCTTTGTCGGGGCAAAAGCACGTGACCCTCGGCGACGTGGAGACCATGGTGCTGGCGGCCAAGCAGCGCTCGCTGTATGAGCTGACCGACGCCATCTCCGCAAAGGATCGCGCTCGCGCGCTGAGTCTTCTTGACGGTCTGCTGAACGCCAGCGACGGCGGCGAAGACTCGGCCATCGGCCACCTTTATATGCTGGCCCGCACCTTCCGGCAGATGCTGGTGATCCTCGAGAAGAACGTGCGCGACTCGCGCGCCATCTGGCAGGCGCTGTGGCAGGGCTTTCGCATGCCGCCGTTTGCCGCCGAAGACGTGATCCGCCAGGCTCGCCGCTACAAATCCCGTCGCGACCTGATGCGCGCGCTGCGCCTCATTGCGCGCGCCGATCTTGAACTACGCTCGCAGCCGCCGGACAAGCGGCTCGTACTTGAGCGCCTGGTGCTGGAACTCGCCAGCGAACCGAAACCTGCGCCGGTGTCTGGCCTGAGCCCACAGTACGCCATGGAGTGGGTCTAGCCCTTCGAAGCTACCTCATCTCGTTCGGAGCTTGCTCAGACCAGGCTCCTTCACACCGCGGTGATAGGCTGGCGAAGATGAAGCGGCGTGTCTTCGTTGTGATCATGGTTGCGCTAATGGCGGCGGCGCAGTCTCCTCGCAGAAATGTGCAGCAGGCGCCGGCAGCGGTGGCGTGGTCCGGTCAGGTTCAGAGCTATACCAATCCCGCGTTGCATTTGACCTTCGCATATCCGGCAGAGCTCAGGCCGCTCGCCGTGTCCAGCGTGGCGGAGGAAGGACGCAGGCTGATGTATGGCGAAGACACCACGCCGGATTCCGATCAGAGCAAGCTTCCGCCCTGCACCACGCCGCTGCTGGCAGTGGGGAAGGGAAGCGCGCCTGGAAATTCGACCGGGCGTAGTCGAGCATCGCACTGTTCGAGGTGGATCCGCGCTGCATACCCGAAAAGGTTCTCAAGAACCAGAAGGCGGCCAACCCATTCCTCAAAAACGTGACGAAGCAGGGAGTGACGTTCCTGGGAATGTCGCCTATCGAAGACCCAACCTTTTATCCGATCCAGAATCACCGCGTGTACTTCGCATCCGCACAAGGGACGCCCGTGACGAGAACCGATGTTCAGGCTGCCGGGTCCGAGCTCACGGCGGTGGCTGCAACCTGGATCAACGGCGAGGTGCTGGCTTGGGTAATCGAGGCGGATTCAGTCGACGCGTTCAATCGCCTGCTGGCCAGCCAGGTCGACTTTGGAGCCGGCAAGCCGCAGGCCTTGTATGCGAGCGGGTTTACGGCTCCGGCAAATGGCCCCGCAGGCCCCTGACGAATAGCGGCTATTCGCTGCGCAATGCCTGCATCGGGTCGATCGAAGCCGCGCGTCGAGCGGGAATGAAACCTGCCGCCAACCCGATCGCGACAATCCCGAACATCGCGGCACAGAACGCCAGCGCGTCGGTGGGCGCGAGGTTGTAGAGCATCGACGCCATGAAGTGCGTGGTCAACAACGCCACCGGTACGCCCACCGCAATGCCAACGCCGGTGATGAGCAGCGACTGGCGCAGAACCATCGAGAGGATTTGGCGCCGGCGCGCGCCCAGTGCCATCCTCACACCGATTTCTGTCGTACGCCGGCTCACGCGATACGAGAGCATGCCGTAGAGACCGATAGCCACGAGCAGTGCCGCGAGCAGCCCGAAGAAGATCGAGAGCCGCGCGAACATGCGTTGATCCGAGTACGAATCCTCGAAAACCGCCGCTTGCGTCATCGGCTTTTCCAGCGGCAGATTGGGATCGATGCTGTGAACCGCCTGTTCCACCGTGGGCAGGATTGAGAGCGGATCGCTGCTGTCGACGCGCAATTCGACCTGCAGCGTGGAAGGCGCGTCGCCCATCTGCGTCACGGGGTAATAGGCCATCGCGCGGGGGCGCTCATCCACGCTGCGATACTTGCTGTCTTTCGCAACACCAATGATGGTGAAGGGTGGCGCTTTCGGGTCGTCCAGTTTGCCCAGCCGATGCCCGAGGGGATTGGTGTTAGGAAGCAGCTTCCTGACGAAGGTTTCGTTCACAATGACCACGCGCGGCGACGTCGGCGTGTCGGAGTCTGCGAGGTCGCGGCCAACCAGGATCGGGATGCCGAGCGTGCGGAGATAATCGGGTCCGACCAGATTGGCCCGCAGCGGTATTTCTTCAAATGAATGCGTCACGCCATCGAGCGTTGGTTCGTCGTTGTCGCTCCAGCCACTGCCCAGACGATTGTCCATCAGGGTCGCCGAATCCACGCCCGGCAGCGCGCGCATGCGGTCAAGAAGGTCGCGATAAAACGCGAAGCGCGCCTCGCTGGTGTGCGGCTGCTGCGGCGAAATGCCGAAGACCACCAGCCCCTCGATGCGCATGCCCAGGCTGGTGCGCTCGTAATTGAGCAGCGTGCGCAGCAGCAGCCCGGCCGCGGCCAGCAGCGTGAAGCAGAGCGCCACCTGCAGCACCAGAACCGCGGCCCCTCCGCGCCCCGCATGCGCCGAATTGCCGGACGCCGTGCGCAGGTTGCCCGTCACCGGCGCGCTCGCCGCGGCGCGCAGCGGCGCAAGGCCGAAGACCAGCGCGGCCAGCACCGAAACCGTCGTCGTGAACAGCAGCACTGTGCCATCCGGCGCGAGGCCGGTTTCAATGTGCGACCAGCCAGCCAGAGCGCGTGTGCCTGCGAGTGCGAAGACCCAGCCCAGCGCCGCGCCCGCCGCAACCAGCAGCCCGCTCTCTGCGAAAAGCTGGCGGAGCAGCGACCGCCGCGACGCGCCCAGTGCCATGCGCAGGCTGAATTCCCGCTGGCGCGAGGTGTTGCGCGCCACAATCAGCAGCGCAACGTTGCTGCACGCGATCAGCAGCACCAGGCAAACCAGGGCCATCAGGATGCGAATGGGTTCATCGTCGTAGTCGTCGATGCCCTCCAGTCCCTGCGCAGGCGAAAGCTCCAGGGTGAGCTTCTCATTCGCGGTGGGGCCGCCGCCCAGCGGCGCGTATGCCGCGGCGCGAAACCCCGGCGTGATCTCCGCCAGCGCCTGCTGCACCCCCATGCCTGGAGCCAGTCGCGCGATCAGACGCAGGCACCACCAGTTAGGCGAGCCATAAAGTGAGACGTCGCTCCCGCTGCCCCAGGGATTCAGTTCTGTGCGACGCTCGAGCGGGATCCAAAAATCCGTGACGTATCCGGGCTCAACGCCCGGGAAGCCCTTCGCCGCCACCCCAACAATCGTGAAAGGTGCGCCTTTGACAAACAGCGTCTGGCCCAGCACGCCGGGATTCCGCGAGAACCGGCGCGTCCAGTACGCATAGCTGAGGATCGCCACCGGTGCGTGATCGGATTCGTCCGCCATCGTCAGGGCACGGCCGCGCGTCATTGCCACGCCCAGTCCGGAGAAGAAATTGCCGCTCACCATTTCGCCTTCTGCCTGTTCCGGTGCATCATTGGCAGAGCGCACGTCCACTTTGTCGTTGCTGAGCGGAGCGAAGGCCATCAGATCGGAAAAAGCGCGGCGATCCTGGCGCAGCGCTGCGAAGACGGGTAGAGAAAACGAGCTGTCGGAGTCGCCCGTGTTGCTCGCTCCGCGCGGCTGCCCATCCGGAACCTTCAGGTAAACCAGTTGCTGCGGATTAGAAACCGGCAGCCGGCGAAGGATGACCGCGTTCATCGCGCTGAAGACGGCAGTCGTCGCGCCGATGCCCAGGGCCAGGGTCAGGACCGTTGTCCCCGCGAACAGCGGGAATTTGCGGAACTGACGCAGCGCGTAGCGAAGATCGCGGGCGAGTCCATCGAGCCCCAGCGCCGCATCGGCTTCCGTCGTCCGCTCGCGGTGCATTACAGGATTGCCAAAACGCAACCTCGCGTCGCGTCGCGCGGACTCTGGAGACATGCCGGCGGCGATGCTGTCGTCGATGCGCATCGCGATATGCGACTCCAGCTCGGCGTCGATGTCGCGGGCCATGCGATCGCGGGAGAAAAGATTCAGAATGCGGCGCACGAGAGACATGGCATCACCTCAGGCATAACGAAGAACCGCGCGAACACCCTTGACCAGGTGTTCGAAGTCGCGCTCGGCGTCGTCGAGCTGGCGCCGCCCAGCAGTTGTGAGCCGGTAGTACTTCGCGCGCCGGCCCGTTTCCGTCAGCGCCCACTCCGCCGCGACCCAGCCGCTCTGCTCCATGCGGTGCAGCGCCGGGTAGAGCGAGCCCTCTTCCACCCGCAGCAGCTCATCGGAGACGCGCTGAATATGCAGCACGATCCCGTAGCCATGCAGCGCGCCGGTTTGCGACAGGGTCTTCAGAACCAGGAGGTCCAGCGTGCCCTGGAGATCGTTTTTGGCCATGAGATGTCCGATTCGACCCCTTGTCTTCTAGGTATTAGGAAACGTAGCCCTGATCGGGCAGAGGTGTCAAGGGATGAATCGGCTTCAAAATAGGCCCTGGCGGAGGCACTTTGGGGCAGGCGGAGGAGTGAATTATCTTGCGAATCAGACACTGGAGGCGTTTGCTGCTTGCTGTGGGGTGAACCTGGCCGGGGGAAAATGGCCGGTTCCCAACCGGGGAGTGACGGCGGCACCGGGTCCTGTGTGACAAAGCTCACATTCCACCCCACTCCCCGATTTGCATAATGTCTTACGAGCCGGCCCGCTATCCGTGGGTTATTTATACTTTTGTTATCCCCCGGATTGCGGATCTTGTTCCCCAATATCTCCCTATGTTTCTCCTGTGGCTCCGAATCGCGGCGGTTTTGTACGGCGTCGCCAGCATCCTAGCGATTCCGGCCGTGCTCGGCGACCGTCCGCGCGGGCATCGTTACTGCGTTCCCGTGGCCCTGGGAGGCTGGTTCTTCCACCTGGTGGCCACAGTGGAAATGCTGGCCGCCGCGCATCACCTCATTCCCGTGATGGCCATTGAAGTCGTCTCCACGCTGGCCCTGGCCATCGTCGCGGTTTTCCTGTTCACCTTCTTTGTGTACCGAACCGTTACCTTCGGCCTCTTTGCGCTGCCCCTGGCGTTTCTGCTTATCGTGGTTCCAGCCATCGGACCCGACCGCTACACCTTCGGCTCCCCGCTGGTGCGCAACGGCTGGATCGCCTTCCATGTGGCGATGCTGCTGCTGGCCTATGCCGCGCTGCTTTTTGCCATGTTGTCCAGCTTCCTGTATCTGATCCAGGAGAAACGGCTCAAGAATAAAGAATGGGCGAAGGCCGGCGTTACCTCCCGGCCGAAAACGCGGCCGCGCGGTTTTCTTACCTGGCTGCCCCCGCTGGCAACCATGGACCAGATCACGCAGAGCACGTTACGAATTGGTTTTGTGTGTATGACTGTCGGCTTGTTCGCCGGGTCACTGATTGCGCAGGAGCAGGTGGGCATTGGTTATTTCGCCGATCCCAAGGTGTTATTGTCCTTCGTCATGTGGGCGCTGTACGTTGTCATCCTGTTCATTCGACGTAACACCGGCCTGCGCGGAAGGCGAGCTGCGTGGCTGACTTCAGGCGTATTCGTCCTCATGCTGTGCGTCTGGGCGGCGAATCTGCTGAGTGGCGTGCATACTTCCGCGCACAGGTTTGGACTCAAATGAGATTCCTCGTCACAGGGCTCAACCACAAAACCGCGCCCATCGAGCTGCGCGAACGGTTGGCCATTGCGCAGGACGCTGTGCCGGGCACAACCCAGGCGCTGCTGGCTGAGCCGGGCGTGCAGGAGGGCATGATCCTGTCGACGTGCAATCGCGTGGAGCTGGTGGTTTCGCACAACGGGCACGTGCCGAATCTCACCACGTTTTTGGCTGCGCAGTTCTCGCTCGATCGCTCGGTGCTGGAACCGCACCTCTACCAGTACAAGGATGACGAGGCGGTGCAGCACATGTTCCGGGTGGCGGCGAGCCTCGACTCCATGGTCGTGGGCGAGGCGCAGATCCTGGGGCAGGTGAAGCGCTCGTGGAATCTGGCGCGCGAACTGGGCGCGGTCCGCGGCCCGCTGGACAAACTGCTGCAGGGCGCATTTTCCGCGGCCAAACGCGTGCGTACAGAAACCGAGATCGGTTCCTCGTCGGTTTCCATCGCCTCTGTCGCCGTCGACCTGGCCCGCCGCATTTTCGGTTCGCTCGAAGGCAAGAAGGTTCTGATCATAGGCGCGGGCAAGATGAGTGAGCTGGCCGCGCGGCATCTGATCCAAAGCGGCGCCGACTCCATCATGGTGGCCAACCGGACGTGGGAGCGCGCAGCACAGCTTGCCGGCCAGTTCCTGGGCAAAGCCATCCGCTTTGAAGAGCTGCATGATCGCGCGCACGAGGCCGACATCATCATCACTTCGACTGGCTCATCCGAGCACATCATCGACGTCGCCCATGCCCAGCAGATCCTTCATCGCCGCAAGGGCCAGCCAGTCTTCGTTATCGATATTGCAGTCCCCCGCGACGTCGACCCGCGGGTGAACCAGCTCGAAGGTATCTTCCTCTACGACATCGACGATCTGCAGCAGGTGGCCTCCACCAACCAGGTAGATCGCCAACGCGAGGCGACGCGGGCCGAGGCGATCATCATCGAGGAGACGGAGCGCTTCCGCCGCCGCATTCGCACCATCGACATCGCACCGACCCTCGTCGAAGTCCAGGGCACGGCCGAGGAACTGCGCCAGGCGGAACTGCACCGGCAGCGCCAGCTCCTGCACTCGCTCAGCCCCGAGCAGCAGGAAGCCGTCGAAGCCCTGACTCTCGGCCTGATGAGAAAATTTATGCACATGCCGCTCGAGGCCATGAAAGCCGCCGCCCGCGAGGGCGACTCGGCCGCGCTCGAGGCGATCCAGGCCATGTTCCGCAAAGAGTACGGCGCGCACAAAGCCGAGCCGGAATCGGAGAAGGACCCCGGCGAGCCTCACGAGTAAGACACAGGCAGCAGAGGCACGATAGGCTGATGTCTGACTCGATGGCGAACACCAGCGACAATCGAAAAACGGGCGTCCTGCGCATTGGCTCGCGCGGATCGAAGCTCGCGCTCTGGCAGACGCATCACATTGCCGACCGCCTGCGTGCCGCCGGGCATGAGGTCGATATTGAGATCATCCGCACCCTGGGCGACGCCATGCAGCACGTGCCGTTTGCCGAAGTCGGCGGAGGCGAGCGCGACGCGAAGGGGATGTTCACGAAGGAAATCGAAGAAGCGCTCTACGCGGGCCGCATCGACCTTGCCGTGCACAGCCTCAAGGATTTACCCACCGAACTCGCTGCGCCCTTCGTCATTGCGGCCATTCCGGAGCGGGTCGATCCGCGCGACGCGTTCGTCTCCGTTCTGCACGAGAGCTTTGAGGCGCTTCCGCACGGGGCACGCATCGGGACCAGCAGCCTGCGGCGCCAGGCGCAGCTGAAAGCCCAGCGGCCCGACGTCCAGTGCGTGGAGTTTCGTGGCAACGTCGACACGCGGCTGCGCAAGTTGGCCGAAGGTCAGGTGGATGCGATCATCCTCGCTTCGGCGGGTCTGGAGCGGTTGGGTCTCACAGCGAATCGACGGGAATGCTTCTCGCCATTGATTCTGTGCCCGGCTGCCGGGCAGGGTGCGCTGGCCATTGAAACCCGCGCCGCCGATGATCGGAGCTTGACTGCCCTTGCCTTTCTCGATCATCCGGCGACGCGCTATGCAGTCACCGCAGAACGCGCCGCGCTCGCCGGTCTCGGCGGCGGTTGCCAGGTTCCGATTGGCATCCACTGCTTCCTGGGCGACGAGGGCTACAGCGTCGTGTCTGCTGTGGCAGCGCCCGATGGATCAGAGGTTCTGCGCAGTGTCCTCGACCGGCAGAGTGGCCTCGCGCCGGAAGAACTCGGCCGCAAAGTGGCTGCCGAGCTACTCCGCCAGGGAGCGCAGCGGCTGCTGAGCGTGGACGCGGCTGGAACCTCGGGGACCGAGCCAGTCGGAGCGGCGTGACCCCGCTTCCCCTCGCAGGCAAAACCATTCTGGTGACCCGCGCGCGCCATCAGGCCGGACAATTATCGGAAAAGCTGCGAGTTTTGGGCGCGGAAGTCATCGAGATTCCGGCGATTGAGATTGTCCCGCCGGAATCGTACGCAGACCTGGACCGCGCGCTGTGTAATTCGTCGCAGTATCAGTGGCTGATTGTCACCAGCGCCAACGGCGCCCAGGCGCTCAGCGGCCGAATGGGTGAGCTGGGAATCATCCCCGGAGCCCTTTCGCATCTGAAAATCGCAGCCGTCGGAGCGTTGACCGCGCGGGCGCTGGAGGAAATAGGACTGAAGGTGGCGATCACGCCGCAGGAGTACGTCGCCGAGTCGCTGGTCGAAGCCCTGGCAGACCATGTACACGGTCAGCGTGTGCTCCTGGCCCGAGCAGCCGTCGCCCGCGACGTCATCCCAGATGCCCTGCGTTCCCGGGCCGCCACCGTCGACGTAATCGACGCCTACCAAACCGTGATCCCGCCGAATCTGTAACCGCCATCCGCACACTTTTCGGCCGGGCGGCCAAATCCCGGACGTCGCCACCTTTACAAGCTCATCCACGGTTACAAATTTCCTCAATTTACTCCAGGAAGCCGGCGTCGAGCGCCCCAACCGCATCCTGGCTGTCTCCATCGGCCCCATCACCAGCCAAACCCTGCGCCAAAATGGCTGGGAACCCATCGCCGAAGCCGATCCCCACGATCTGGATGGACTGGTGGAAGCGGCGGTGCGGGCTCTGAAGAGCTAGCGCTGAACCCCTGCCTCAGCCGGCACGCTGAAGTGCCCAGCGCGAATCGACGCCAACGCCGGGTTCGCCTTTTCCCCTGGCTTCGTCGGGAGCGGCTTTCCGCCCAGGCCGTTCGGATCGCCAGGGTTCGACCACATCGCCCCACCTCAATCTTCTTCGGCTGCTGGGCAATCAGATTGTGGTTGAGCGTGCGCTGCTTGTCCACGTAGGCCGCAATCACGCGCGAAGCAAGGCGGCCGGCGAGCTTGCCGTGTTCACCAGCTTCGAACAGCACGCAAACCGCGATGTCCGGATTGCGTCGCGGAGCAAAGCCGACAAACCACGCATTGTCGCCAACCGAGTGGGCATGGCCCAGCCGGGCTGCGAGTGCATTGCTCATGAGCTGCGCGCTCCCCGTCTTGCCTGCGAAATCGATGCCTTCCAGATGTGCGCTCGGGTCTGTACCAATGGGCGTGGTGACAAGCGCCATCGAATCGGTGATCGTCTCCCAGATTGACGGATCCATGTGGAAGGTCGAGTCGCCGCTACCCGGATAAGCATCGAGAATCGACTGGCGAACCTCAGGCGAGAGCTCATCGGGAAAAACCACGTGAGGCCGGTAGAGCGCGCCACCTGACGCGATGCCGGAGATGGCCCGAACCATTTGCACCGGTGTTGCGGTTACCGCGCCCTGCCCGATCCCCACCGACGTCACCTCGCCCGGATACCACTTTTGATGGAAGTTCTTCATCTTCCATTCCGCCGAAGGCATCGTCCCCGTGGCTTCGTCGGGAAGGTCAATGCCCGTCTTGAAACCGAGGCCGACGGTATGTGCCCAGTAAGCGATTTTGTCGATGCCCAGCCGTGCCGCGAGCGTGTAGAAGTAAACGTCGCACGACTGATAAATCGCCTTGTTGATATCCACGGCTCCGTGGCCGCCATGAACCCAGCAGCGCTGATAGGTACCGAAGAGATTCACCCCGCCCGCACAGTGAACCACCATGTCCTGAGCAACACCTTCTTCCAGCCCGGCCAGCGACATAATGATCTTGAACGTCGATCCCGGAGCCAGCTGCGCCTGGATCGCCTTGTTCATCAGGGGATGCTCGGGATCGGTTAGGTACTTGTTCCACTCATCGCGGGTAATGCGCACTGCAAACGCGTTCGGGTCAAACGTCGGCCGGCTCACCATCGCCAACACCTCGCCCGTGTGCGGATCAATGGCGATCATCGCGCCGTTGCGGTCGCCCAGAGCATTTTCCGCGGCGCGCTGGATGTCGAGATCGATGGTCAGCCGCAGACTACGCCCCGGCTTCGCGGGCTCTGTGCCCAACCGGTCCACTTCGCGTCCATGGCTGTCCACCACCACATCTTCGGAACCATCATCCCCGCGCAGGATGCCGTCGTAAGCCGCCTCCACGCCCGAGCGTCCTACCACGTCACCCGGCTCATACATCGCGTAACGCGGATCGTTGAGCATCTCTTCGCTCACTTCGCCCACGTACCCGACCAGATGCGCAGCGAACCCATCCTTTGGGTAAAGCCGCCGCTGTTCCTGGATCGTGTCCAGCTCCGGCAGCTCATCCTTATGCGCCTCGATGAACTCCAGCTCATCCGGCGTAATATCCTGCTTCAGCGGCAGCGGCTGGTATTTCGGCGCAGCCTTGTAGCGCTTCAGGATCGTGTCGATCTGATCGACGGTCATGTGCAGCCCGCGCGCGATCAGCGGCAGATCGGGCGTGATGTCGTGTCCCTGCTCGCGCACCAGGAAGCAGGAAACCGACGGATAGTTATCCACCAGCAGCCGGTTCTCGCGGTCGAACAGCTTGCCTCGCGGCGCCAGGATCGGCACCTTGCGGATGCGGTTGGCTTCCGCCAGCGCGTGGTAGTTCTGCCCGCCCACCACCTGCAGCCGCCACAACCCAAACACCAGAATCCCCATGATGGCCGCGATGATGTACTGAACGACGGCGAGCCGGACAGCGGGCAATTTGTCTTCGCGGTTGAACACGGCCTTGAGGGAGACTCCTCGGAGGCCCGCAGATTCCTTAAAAACGGGCCTGCCTTTTCAGGAAAGAGTGATATAAGGATAACGCGAACGCAAGCGGCAGCGGAACCGCTGGCATTTAGCTGGCATTTTAGTTGTAGTTTTCAGTACAAGCCGCTACAACGGGTTCATGGCCGGACGCAGGAAAGCATCGGCAAAAAAAGTGGCACAGAGCAAGAACGGACCTGCCCCTGAAGCAAAGGGCGAATTTCTGCCTCCTCGGCCCATCAGCCTGCGCACCCTCGGCGACTACCTCGACCTCTCGCCCGCCACCATCTCCCTGGTGCTCAACAACGCCCCCGGCGTGCGCTCCATCCCCCAGGAAACCCGGGATCGCGTCATCGCCGCAGCCAAAAAGTTCGAATACCGTCCCAGTTTCTTTGCCCGTTCCCTGCGCCGCCGCCAGAGCTTCTCCGTCGGCGTGCTCGTCCCCGAGCTCAGCGACGGCTACTCCGTCCTGGTCATGAACGGCATCGAAGAAGTCCTCATTGAAGAAGGCTACTTCTACCTCACCGCCAGCCACCGCCGCAAAGCGGACCTCATCGAGGAGTACCCCGGCCTCCTCATGGACCGCTCTGTCGAAGGCTTCATCGCGATTGACACCGCGCTCCAGCACAGCCTGCCGCTGCCTGTGGTGGCCGTTGCCTGCTACAAGCCGCTCTCTGGCGTCACGCGCATCGTGCTCGATCACGCGCGCGCCGCGGAGCTGACCCTGCGCCACCTCTACCAGCTCGGCCACCGGCAAATCGCATTCATGCGCGGCCAGACCTTCAGCTCCGACTCCGACGACCGCTGGCGCAGCCTCATGACCGTGGCGAAGGATCTCGGCATTGAAGTCGCGCCCGAGCTGGTCGTCCAGCTCGAGCAAAACATCTCTTCGCCGGAACTCGGCTACCCAGTCATTCCAAAGCTGCTGGCCGCCAAACGCCCCTTCACGGCGCTGGTCTCCTATAACGATATTGCGGCCATCGGCGCCATCCGCTCCCTGCGCGACTACGGGCTGCGCGTCCCTGAAGACGTTTCCATCATCGGCTTCGACGATATTCAGGGCGCGGCCTATCACACACCCAGCCTCACCACCATCCGCCAGCCGCTCAACAGCATGGGCAACACTGCGGCGCGCATCCTGCTGGAGCGGATTCGCGGCCTCAGCGAATACCCGGAACGCGTCTCGATCGTCCCTGAGCTCATCATCCGCGAGTCCACGCTCCCGCCCAACCCCGAGCGCCTGAAGAGAAAATAGCCTTCGCCGCCTGGCAATTCCCCGAACCGGACACGCGTGCACCCTGGCGATAGAATCTTTCCTGCGATGACGGCTCCGCGCTCACCTCGCTTTTCGCTTTTGTGTTTCGGATTCGCGGTGAGCGGCATGGTTACCGTGCTTCCCGGCCCCCTGCTGCCCGTCATGGCCGCGCGCTGGGGCCTGCGCGACGTGCAGTCCGGCGCATTCTTTGGCGCGATATTCATCGCCTCGACCATCGCCTCCATCTTCTCGCCGTACTGGCTGCGCAAAAACCTGACTTTCGGCTACGCCCTGATGAGCGCCGGAGTCGTGGTTCTCACCATCGCCGGCGCCACCCCACGCGCCGCGCTCGGGCACGAGCTCGCGCTTGCGGCGTTCGCCATCGTTGGCTTCGGCATCGGACTTTCAGTCACCGCCACCAACCTCATCGTCGGCATCATGGCCGATACTTCAGGCCGCGCCGGCACCGCCGAGCGCGCGCGTCGCATCGCCCTGGTGAATTTGTGGTGGGGTATCGGCGCCGTGGCGTGCCCGTGGCTCATCGCCGCCGCTGAGCGTAGCGGAACTCTGCGCATTCTGCTGCTCGCGCTGGCTGTCTGTGCGTTCGCGATGTTCCTGGCGTTGCTGCCCCAGGCCCGCGAGCCGGAGCCAGGCCTTCACGCAGCGCCCCGTGCATCGCTGCGGTCAGAAGCCAGCGTGCTCGCCTTTTTCGCCGCGCTTCTCTTCCTCTATGTTGGCGTCGAAACGGTTGTCGGCGGCTGGATCACCACCTATACCCACCGCTTCAGCGGCTTGACCCTGGCCAGCGCCAGCCTCACCGTCTCGCTCTACTGGACCGCGCTTCTCGCCGGCCGATGGCTCGGTTCCATTGCGCTCCAGCGCCTGGCCGAACGCACCGTGCTGTTACCGAGCCTCGGAATCTCGCTGCTCGCCGTGGCCACGCTCATGACGCCCCATCCAACGCCGGCCGTGCTCGCCGCGGTCGCGCTCTGCGGAGCCGGCTTTGGCTCGGTCTTCCCCATCGGCGTCTCGCGCCTGCTCGCTCGCGTGCGCGATCACCGCAATACTGGATGGGTTTTTGCCGTCACCGCCAGCGGCGGCGCCGCGCTGCCCTGGCTCACCGGCCTCGTTTCCACACGAACCGGCTCGCTGCGCGCAGGCTTCGCTGTGCCGGCCATCGCTTTGGCTGCGATCCTGGTGCTGGCTGCGGCAGAAAATGCCATCCTGCGCAGAGACAAGTCAGAGTTTGGGGCCTGAGCGTACGCAGGGCGAATTACGTTCTCCGCCCCGCAGAACCTCGGACACTCGCACCACCCATCGACCCTGCCGCGAGACTTGCCGACTGACTGGTATTGTGTCAGGGCACGACCTCGGTCGTGCCGTTAGATCTGCAAAATGACTCGGGCTTTGAGCCCCTGAGCACCATCATTCCCAGTGCGGAGGTCCATCCAGCATCGGGATGTACGGCAGCCAGTGCCGGCCCTACAGCTTCTCGTAAAACTCGCACGCCGAGCATGAGATATAAACCCCGCCCGGCACGCCACGCTCGCGGTCCTTCACCCGCTTCACAATGCGAGTGGGCTTCGAGCACCTCGGGCAGTCGGTGCTCTTGGTCGTATCCATCATCTTCTTGCGGTCGGCGGTCTTGGCAATCTTGGCCATCGTAATGCTCCTGATCCTTTGAATTCGCGCTGCTTCTCAGGCGCGAGGCGTCCTGGTCACTTCCATTCACCTGATCTGTGCAGGGATTTGCGACAGAAACTTGAGGGACGCGCTTTCCTCAATTTTACACGACCACGGTAACGGTCCTGGAAGCGGCGCGTGACGCCGATCACAGTGAGCGTTCCACAACCCCGCTAGGTTCAAAACAGCTGGGAGTTCTGCGGGCCATGAGCACACAGGCAATCGAAGTATCGGTCCCGAGCCGCGAAAAGCGAAAGAAGAAGCTGGTCCGTCGCGCCGCGCCCGACCAGTCGCAGCGCATCCGCCACATCGTGCAGCTCACCTTCGTAGCGCTCAACCTCTGGATCGGCGCCCAGTTCTTCCTGTGGGTGCGCTGGTTCGAGCGCGGCGGCCGCGGCCTCGTGGTCAGTCGTCCGCCGGGCATTGAAGGCTGGCTTCCCATTGCCGGGTTGATGAACCTCAAATACCTGCTCACGACCGGCCAGTTTCCTGCTGTGCATCCTGCTGCCATGTTCCTGCTCGTCGCATTCCTCCTGATGAGCGCCCTGATGAAGAAGGCCTTCTGCGGATGGCTTTGCCCGGTGGGAACCGCCTCGGAAACGCTGTGGAAGCTGGGCCGCAAGGTGTTCGGGCGCAATTTTCGTCCGCCTCGCTGGCTCGACCAGCAGCTGCGCGGCCTCAAGTACCTGTTGTTGGGCTTTTTTGTCTTCGTGATCGCGTGGATGCCCGCCCAGGCGCTGCGCGATTTCATGGCCGGTCCTTACGGAACCATTGCCGACGTGAAGATGCTCAATTTCTTCCGCGGCATCGGCATTGTCGGCATAGCGGTGCTGGCTTGGCTCGCGATCTTCTCCGTCCTGATTCAGAATTTCTGGTGCCGCTACCTGTGCCCTTATGGCGCGCTCATGGGTCTGGTCTCGCTGCTGAGCCCGGTGAAGATTCGCCGCGACACCGAGGCCTGCATCGACTGCGGCAAATGCTCGAAGGCCTGCCCCTCAAGCCTGAAAGTCGACCAACTCGTGCAGATCCGCTCCGCCGAGTGCACCGCCTGCATGGCCTGCGTCGCGACCTGCCCGGTCGAGAACGCCCTGCAACTGGCGCTGCCCCCGAAGAAATCCGCGTCGGAAGCTGACGCTCGCTGGCGCGCGCGCATCGTGACGCCTCGCGCCATGGCTGCTGCTCTGGTGCTCATCTTCCTCGGCCTGGTCCTGTTTGCCCGGATCACCCGTCACTGGCAGACCTATGTCCCGCGCGACGTCTACATGCAGCTGGTGCCCCACGCAAATGAAGTCAGCCACCCGATGTGAGGAACAGGGAATAGCCAATAGGCAACAGGCAATAGCCACGGCGCCTGACTGCTCGCTGCTGAGGGCTGCTGCTTACCATGACCAAAGTTTCATGCGCCCGCCGATTCTTCTTGCTCTCGCCGGCAGTCGTAGTCACACTGGAAGCGGAACCTGAACCAGGAGGACTCGCATCCCGCGAGTCCTTTTCGTTTTTGGCTCCGAATATTCCGGAACGCCGATCTCCGATCGACTGGGTGGCCCATTCAAGCCTTCAGTTGGCTTGAGTGGGACTGAACGCTGAACGCTGAGCGCTGAACGCCGTTTTTGGGTAATACCCGACTTACGGTACTAAATCATCCCTGCAAAATGAATTACTTGCCACACACCTGGGGGGAGGGGGGTGGTCTTCCGGCTGGGTGGCCCATTCGAGCCTTCTGTTGGCTTGAGTGGGACTGAACGCTGAACGCTGAGCGCTGAACGCCGTTTTTGGGTAATACCCGACTTACGGTACTAAATCATCCCTGCAGAATGAATTACTTGCCACACACCATGGGGGGAGGGGGGTGGTCTTCGACTGGGTGGCCCATTCAAGCCTTCTGTTGGCTTTGAGTGGGACTGAACGCTGAACGCCGAGCGCCGAACGCCGTTGGCTCACTCGCTCTTCAGTTCATAGTGGCCGGCTTTACCCAGGTGCACGGCGAGACGCGATCCGTTTTCGGCGGCTGTTCCATTTTGGGAAACTCCGTTGACGCGGACGTGGTGAATTCCTGGCTTCACCGGAAACAGCACTGTCGCGTCGACGCCTTGAGGAATGTCGATCACGGCGGTCAGCCGATCGTCGCTTTCCTTTTTGAGGTCGACTTTCAGCAGTCCGCTGGGCGTCGGTTCGGCGCCCCGCGCCCACTCCAGGTCAAGCAGGTCGGGCCGGATCGTCGTTTTGCTGAAACCGGCTTCGGTGGGTACGATGCCCAGCACCTGATCGAGCAGCCAATAGGCGGGCGCGCTCGACCAGCCGTGCGCGAGCGAGATGCGATAGCCGGAAGTATCGTCAGCCTGCAGATTCACATGCGGATCGTCTTTGGGCCAGGCCGGATCGTAGGCTTCCCAGAAACTCGTCGCGCCTTCCTGGATCATTCCGCCCCAATAAGTGCGGATCCAGGCCAGCGCGTCGGCTCGGTGACCAATACGAGCCAGCGCGTCGAGCACGTAGGAGCCGTAATAGGGCGAGATGACGTCAGGCCGCCAGGTCGGCTTGCCGACATTGACGAGCGCGTTGCTCCAGATCGAGTCGTACTGATCCGGAGTCGCCGTGCCGGAGATGATGGCCATGGCGTTGGTTTGCCACCGCGGCCCAAACGATCCGTTGGCGAACTGCATTTGCTGGCTCGATTTTGCAAGGCTGTCGACACGCTCGGCAAAGTGGTCGGCGTTCACTTTGTCGTCAAGCTCGCGCAGCAAACGCACGCCGGCGCGATAAGCGCGGATGTATTCAAGCGTGGTAGTCGAGCGCGTGGTCTCGGTTTCGCCGTTCAGGCCGAGCGCCCAGTCGTCGTAGAGCCACTCCTTCGTGTGGTTGATGAAGTGGTTCTCCAGGTCGAAGTCCAGGTCCATGAACTGGAGCAGCGCGACGATGCGGTCGTGCATGGAGGCGACGTAGTCCTTGTTGCCGGTGTGCAGATAGTGGTTGAGCAGCTCGGTGAACCAGTAGGACGAGTAGCCTGGAATGCCGTTCACGTGCTCCTTGATGGGCATCGGGCCGATGAGGCGCGTCAGCGTGTCCTCAAGCAAAAACTTGTCGGCGAAGACAGCGTCGCTCACGCGCCCGGAAATATCGGTGTCGCCCATCCAGCGGCCGCGGTCGCGCTTGGGCGCGTCCCAGATGTCGTCCTGCATGCAAAGGTGCGTCGTGTAAACGCCGGTTTCCCAGATGCGGTTGAGCAAAGGGTCAGAGGATTCGAACGAGCCCAGATAGTGAACCGGGTAATAGATGGCTTCAAGGCGGATGGCACGGAACTGAACGACCTGAGGGCCGGAGAGGAAGCGGATGCGAGCGTAGCGGAACGCCGATTTGGGGCCAGTTGCGGTTCCGCGCGGTGTGGCGCGGACGAGATTGGCTCCCAGATAAGGCTCGTTGTCGACTTCGCCCAGCGATTCGCCGTAGGCGAGAGAAACGGCGATGGGCGAGTCGGTGTCGGAGACAAGCTGGACGCGGCCGGCGACTTCGCGGCCGAAGTCGAGGGTGATTGCCGGAGTGTATTCGCCGGACGGATCGCGTTCCAGGTGAACCGCAAACTCGTGGGCGGGATTCTCGGCCGCCGACGTCAGCGCATCGGTGTTATCGAAGGAGCCTTGTCCGGCGTAGACGTCGCGAAGATCGACGGCTGGCAGAAAGGTATGGGCGAGGAAGGGCGAAGCGCCTTCATAACCCGGCCACGCGTAAAGGCCGGCGTCGTTGTTCCACTGGAAGTTGTCGATGTCGCCTTCGATGGAGCCGTGCGCAGTCACAGGCGACCACGATGTGTCGCTGAAGCCGGCATTTTGCCAGTCTGCAGTTTCGGTCGTAGTGACAAGCCATTGCGGGCCGCTGAGCAGGACGGGCGGCGCGCCGACGCCCGGGGGAGCAGGAATGAGTTTGGCGACCAGATGCGAGCCGTGGCTCGCCCGGATGGCGAGGACGTTGTCGCCCGGGTGCAATGGGCGAGTTACGTCGAGGACGAAGACGTGAGGCTCGATGCGCGAAAGGGGATCGGCGGCGAGCCGCGAGGCCATCCGGCCGTTGACGTAGACCTCAGCGTCGCGCGGGCCGGCCAGATAGAGGGTGGCGGCTTCAAGAGCGTAATCGAGAGAGAAGTGGACGCGGAACCAGCGGGGCGCGTCGCGTTCGGCGGGCGAGGCGTCGGGCGCGGCTTTGGACCAGATGTACTGCTCGGGCAAAGGGGAGTGAAAAGTGAAGAGGACTGGATTCTCGATCGAGCGCGTCGGATCGAGTTGGCCCAAAGGCGGCTGCGAAGGCACATCGGGCGGGCTCTGAGCGCAGGCAACCGAGGCAGCGAAAAGGATCAGGGAGAGGCGGGCGATGCGGCGCATGGAGAAAGCTCCTTCATGCGGGAAGTTTTGAGACAAGAGCCGAAGGTATGCGCGCGGCGCTGAGATGTCAATCGGGGGCGCGCAGGCAGCGGAGTAAGATAGACGTATAAACGTCTATGCGTCCAGAGGTGCGAAGAAATGGCGACGCCGGTTCGATGGAATCTTAAGGTTTCAAGGGATACCGACCTTTCGCTGCGCACTTATCTTGGCGCGCGGGGAATGAAGAAAGGCGATCTGTCGAAGTTTGTCGAGGAGTCGGTGCGCTGGCGCATCTTCGACCGGTCGGTTCAGGAGATCAAGGCACAAAACCTCCACGTCGAACCGCGCAAGCTGGAGAGGCTGATTGAGGAGACGGTTCGCGAGGTGCGCGGTCAGCGGCGCCAGTCGAGCTGATGCGCGTGGTGCTCGATACTAATGTCCTGATTTCGGCCCTGCTGACGCCGGGAGGTTTTCCCGATGCGATCTACCGGGCGTGGCTTAGAAACGCGTATGTCCTGGTGACGTGCCGGGACCAAATTGAGGAATTACGTGATGTGCTGCGACGGCCGGCGCTGGCCGAGCGGATTCGTCCGCGCACAGCCGGAGAGCTGGTAAATCAGTTAAGGAAGTTGTCGGAAGTCGTCGGTAAATTGCCGCGGGTACGAAGGTCGCCCGACTCGAATGACGATTTCCTTTTGGCGCTGTGTGAGGCGGGGCTGGCCGATTACCTGGTGACTGGCGATAAGAGCGGCCTGCTTGCGCTGGAATCTCACCGGCGAACGCGAATCATTACAGCCCGGGAGTTCGCCAGAATCGTTCGTCGGTAAACAGACCTTTCCTGCGATCGGTAGCTGCCGTGGTACTCTCAGGGCTCCTCGGGAATTTGAGGCCCTGCACAAGTTTGAGTTGTCATCCACGATTCTGAGGATTTCGCTGGGCCTCCTGCGCGAAGCGCGAGTTCAAACCCAACAATTCAGTTGTTTCTCCTCCGGAAAGGATCGTGACCAATGATTCTCGGGATGAGTGTGGCGCGGTTCACGCAGGTGCATGTTGCGATCAGCCTGGTGGGAATTCTGTCAGGCTTCGTGGTCATTCTCGGGATGATGGCGGCGAAGCGGCTTCCGTGGATGACGGCGCTGTTTCTGCTCACAACGGTGCTGACCAGCGTGACCGGCTTCATGTTTCCCTATCACGGCGTGACGCCCGGGATCGTGTTGGGGATTCTGTCGCTGGTGGTGCTGTTGGTTGCAATCATCGCGAGATACGGCGGGAAGCTGGCCGGAGGCTGGCGGGGGACGTGGGTGGTGACAGCGATTCTGGCGCAGTTTTTCAACTGCTTTGCGCTGGTCGCGCAGTCGTTTGAGAAGGTGCCCGCGCTGCACGCGCTGGCGCCGACCGGGAAAGAGCTGCCGTTTAAGCTGGCGGAATTGGGGGCACTCGTTTTGTTCCTGATTCTGGGGGTTGCGGCATCGCGGAAGTTTCGGCCAGGGGAGGACTAAGGGGCGCGCCGCAGTCTGCGTGCCCTGCGTCACAGCGTCCGGAACCGGCGAACGCGATAGGATGAAGGGTGATCGAGCGGCGGCAACCCGGACACCGCGAGCGGGCGGTTGTGTGTCTTTCCGGGGGGATGGACTCGTGTGTGTGCGCGGCGCTGGCCAGCCGGAGCTATAACGCATACGCTCTGCACTCGAGCTACGGACAGCGAACGGAAGAGCGGGAGATGCGGGCGGCGCGGGCAGTAGCCGATGCGCTTGGGTTCCGGGACTTTCTGCATCTGCGGCTGGATTTGTTCCGGCGGATTGGCGGCTCGGCGCTGACTGACCTGCGAATTGACGTCCCGGAAGCTCCGGCTGACGGAGCGGCGATTGGGGCGGAGATTCCGGTGACGTATGTTCCGTTCCGCAACGCGCATTTTTTGTCGGCGGCGGTGAGCTGGGCCGAGGTTCTGGGCGCGAAAACGGTCTTTATTGGAGCGGTGGAGCAGGACAGCTCGGGTTATCCGGACTGCAGGCCGGCGTATTACGAGGCGTTTCAGCAGCTGATTGAGCGAGGGACGCGAGACGGCGACATCATTGTGAAGACGCCGCTCATCCATATGCACAAGAGCGAGATTGTGGCGCTCGGCCTTGAACTGGCCGCGCCGCTGGAGTTAACGTGGTCGTGCTATTCGGGCTCGGACGAGGCCTGCGGCGTGTGCGAGAGCTGTGTGCTGCGCCTGCGCGCCTTCGAGCAGACCGGAGTGAAGGACCCGATCCGTTATGCGGTGAGGAGCGGAGCGGGACCGGAAGCCGGAGAAACAAACGAGGAGGGCGCGGCATGACCGCGCATTCCAAAAGGAGAGGACTGATTATGCAGAGAACCAATCTTTTACTGCGACTGTGGGGGCCGCGGCTGACGCTGGCCGTACTTTTTGGCGCTGCGCTGTCGCTGACCGGGCAGGCAACGACGGGGAAGATTCACGGTCATATTAACGATCCGGCAGGATCGCCGGAGACCTCGGGCACGATTTCGCTGTATGCGGGAACGATGAGCTCGCCAGGCCAGGAGGCGAAATACACCTTTGAAGTGGACGCCAATGGCGACTACAAAGGCGAGGCTGCGCCGGGCTCGTACACGGTGGTGTTTCGCGCACCCAACACGCCCAAGGACAAAGTGGCGGATCAGCTGAACGACGTGAAGGTGATCGCGGGCGCCGATACCGAGGTCAACGACGACATGTCGCGGGCGGAGTACATGAACAAGCTCAGCCCGGAAGAGCGCAAGGCCATCGAAGACACCAAGGCGAAGAATGCTTCGATTCTGAAGGAGAACTCGCAGATCAAGAATCTGAACGCCGATCTGGCCAAGGCGCGTTCCGATCGCGCGAACAAGGACTTTAACGACGCCGTGCAGCTGATGCAGCACGATGTGGCGATCAAGCCGACCGAGCCGTTGCTTTGGGTTGAGTTGGGACAGGCGCAGCTGGGTCTGAAGCAGTATTCGGACGCGGAAACATCGCTGCAGAAGGGCATTCAGCTGGATCAGGCCCAGAAGAAGCCAAATCCTGACGTGGAAGGCGCGGCAGGGAATGGGCTGGGCGAGGCTTACGGATCCGATGGCAAGATTCCCGAGGCGCAGGCGGCTTACGACGCGGCGGCGAAGGTGAATCCATCAGGGGCGGCGATGTACTACTCGAACGAAGCGATCGTGATGGATCGGAACAATCAGCTGGACGCGACCGTGGCGGCGGCGGAAAAAGCGATTGCCGCGGATCCGACCAAGCCAATTCCGTACTATCTGAAAGGAAAAGCGCTGATCAACAAGGCGACGATCGATCCGAAGACGCAGAAGATTATTGCGCCGCCTGGAACTCAGGAAGCGTACCAGAAGTATCTGGATCTGGCGCCGACCGGGCCGTTTGCCGGCGACGCGAAACAGGTACTGGCGGAGCTGAATGCTACGCCATCGAAAAGCCAGGCATCGACGAAGAAACACTAAAGAAGCGCCAGTAATCTGAACAAGGAAGAGCGCCGGATCTTCCGCTGCACCAGGCGGGGAACGGCGCTTTTCTTTTTGCGACAATCGTGGAGGTCATGAGGGGCGATTCTCCATCCATCGTGCTGAGCTACGACCACGCCGCCGCGGTGGTGGGGCGCAAGGCTGAAAGCGTGCTTGCGGAAGCTCAGGCGAAGCGGGGGGTCGAGCGAGTTTTGCTGGATGCTGCCTCAGGGCGCGTGCTGGCCGAAGCGGTGAGGGCAGACCGGGATCAGCCGCCGTTCCCGCGCGCGACGCGGGATGGATTCGCGTGCCGGGTCGCCGATTTGCAGGCTGGCGGAGTGAAGGTAGTAGCGCAGCTGCGCGCGGGAGAAGCGTGGACGCTCGGCGCGATTCGTCCCGGAGAAGCGGTGGAGATCATGACGGGCGCGGCGGTTCCACCGGGCGCCGATTGCGTAGTGATGCTGGAGCATGTAGCAACGACGGCAGAGTGGATCAGCCTCGCGGAGAAGCGGGAAGTCGGAGCGGGCGAAAACATAGTTCCCGCCGGAGCTGAGGCGAAAGCGGACGATGTGGTGGTGGCTGCGGGAGAGCGGTTAGGCGCGGCCGCGATTGCCGCAGCAGCGGCGTGCGGCGGTACCGAGCTAAAGGTATTCCTGCGGCCGCGTGTGGCGATTCTGGCGACCGGCGATGAGCTGGTGGAGGTGAAGGATAAGCCGCTGGCGCACCAGATTCGCAACTCGAACAGTTCTTCTCTGGCCGTGCAGGTGCGAGCCGCAGGCGGGGAGCCGGTGATGCTGCGGATCGTGCGGGATGACCGTGCGGCGACGGAGCAGGCGATTCGCGATGCCATGGATTGCGAACTGATCGTGCTGACGGGCGGCGTTTCGATGGGGAAGTTCGATTTTGTGGAGCAGGCGCTGGTGGCGCTGGGCGCGGAGTTCTTCTTTACCGGGGCGCGCATCCAGCCGGGGAAGCCGGCGGTGTTTGGAAAATTGCAGGATGCGCATTTTCTGGGATTGCCAGGCAATCCGCTGTCGACCATGGTGACGTTTGCCCTGTTTGCGGCGCCACTAGTGCGCGCGCTGGGCGGCGACTCCAGTTACAAGCCGCGGTTTGGGATGGCGAAACTGGAAGAGGAAGTGAACGTGCCGGCAGGATTGACGCGATTCCTGCCGGCGCGAGTGACCAGCAACGTGCGGGGTGCGCGAGCGCGGCGCGTTGCATGGCAGGGATCTGGCGATTTGGCGGCAGGGGCGAAGGCCAACGGATTCCTGGTCGTTCCGGAGACGGCGGCGCGAATGGCGGCAGGCGAGATTGTGACGGTGCTGGAGATCTGACGATCAGCCGGTTGCTGGTGGCCAGTAGCTGGTAGCTGGCGACCATGCAGGACTCGAGCCGAGCCGGTAGGCGCGCGCGGCCGTGTCGTGAAACAGCGCCTCGCGCTCGCTGACAGAGAGAGCGGCGGCGAAGCGGTCGACGGTGCTGACCCAGTCCTTGTAAGTCGTGGCCGCGCGACAAACCGGCCAGTCGGAACCGAACATGAGACGCGCGGGCGTGAAAACTTCGAGTGTGGTTTGCATGTAGGGGAGGATCTGGTCGTACGTCCAGGTTGTGTAGCCGGCTTCGGTGACAATGCCGGAAAGTTTGCAGAAGACGTTGGGGCGGAGGGCGATTTCAGCCAAATCGCGCACCCACGGCCGCAGTTCTCCGGCGGCGATCGCCGGCTTCGCGATGTGATCGAGAACGAAAACCTGGTTCGGGTGGCGATCGACGAGGCGAATGGCGGCCGGAAGCTGGGATGGTAGACGAGGATGTCGTAGGTGAGTTTGAAGTCGCGAAGGTGCGCGAGGCCTGCGTTGAAGTCGGGGCGGTCCATGTAGGCGTCGGGCTCAGCCTGGAGCACGTGGCGAACACCCTTGAGGCTGGAATCGGCGGTGAGGCGGGCAAGTGTCCCAGCGATGTCCGGGTCGATGAGCGGGACCCAACCGACGACGCCTGCGATCCAGGAATGACTGGCGGCTTGTTCGAGAAGGAATTCAGTTTCGTCGAGAGTCTGGCGCGCCTGAACAGACAGGACGGCATCAATCCCGGCGGCGGCGATTTCGGCGGCAAGATCGGCGGGGAGGAAATCTCGGCGGATCGCGGCCATGGCGTCATCGATCCAGCCGTACTCGGCGGGCGAATAGCGCCAAAAATGATGATGCGCGTCGATGCGCATAGGTGCGGGTATTGTATCCGGCGGGATGGCTGTGAGCAGACCGGCTCAGGCAACGGCGAGAGTCTTCAGGCTGGGCAGGAGCGCGCGAAAGGCGCGGCCACGGTGGCTGATGGTGTGTTTCTGGTCAGGCGAGATTTCCGCCATGCTGCGCTGGAGCTGCGGTACCCAGAAGAGCGGATCGTAGCCGAAACCGCCGAAGCCGCGCGGAGCGGTGAGGATCTCGCCGTTGGCGAGCCCTTCAGCCTGTAGGATCACAATACCGTTGGCAGCCACGGCGAGAGCGCAGCGATAGCGCGCCTTTCGATTCGGAGCACCGTGCATGCGATCGAGAAGGTAGAGATTATTGCGCTGGTCGGGCGTGAGGTTCGGAGCCGCGTTGTGAGGTTCGAATCCGGCGTCATCGGCGAAGCGTGCGGACCGGACACCGGGCTCGCCGCCGAGAGCATCGACTTCGAGGCCCGAATCGTCGGCCAGAATGAATCCGGGAACGAGGCGGCTATAGTATTGGGCCTTGTGCCTGGCGTTGCCGGCAAAGGTGGGCGCGTCTTCGGCCGGCGGATCGATCTTATCGATGCCGGGTAGAGGGTCCACGGCGTATCCGCCCTCGGCGGCTGCTACAGCGAAATCCCGCAACTTGCCGGGGTTAGTGGTGGCAGCGTAGAGAGTAACCGGCACGGTTTCATTTTATGCGGGACGGGACGGGGCGAGCGATTTTGGCAGGTCCCAGCGAAGCGGGCAGCCGCCGCAGCGGGCCACGCGGCCGCAGTGCAGCTTGCCGATCTGGACGACGAGGGCGTGAAACTCGTTGTAATGGCGAGCAAGATCGCCAGGCTTGAGGGCATCACGATTGGCGGCGAAGGCTTCTTCGGCCAAAGCCTGGATGGCCGCATATTTCGCGGTTTCCGGAACAAGGCCGTGGCGGACAACGATGCGGCGCAGATACTCGTCGACCACCATGGCGGGCGCGTCGAGGGCGTAAAGCAGGATGGCGTCCGCGGTTTCCGGACCGATGCCGGGAAGGGCGAGGAGGTGCTGGCGAACCGTGGATGCAGAGCGATGAGCGGCTTCGCGGAGCGAATCGAGGTTGCCGGCATAATTTGTATCGATAAAAGTGACAAATGCTTTGAGCGCGGCGGCTTTGCGAAGCATGAAGCCGGAGGGCCGGATGAGCTGGCGGAGTTCCGGCTCGGGGATGGTGCGCAGGCCGTCGATGGAGAGAATGCCGCGGGCTTCGAGGTTGGCGATGGAGCGCTCCACGGATTTCCAGGCGGTGTTCTGGGTGAGGAAGGCGCCGATGACGACTTCGAAGGCGGTCCTGGCAGGCCACCATTGCTGTGGGCCGTACTTCGCGACGAGACTGTCGTACATGGCACGCAGGCGGCGGGCTGGATGGCCTCGTAACGACCGCGATGGTCGCACCTTTCGCGCTTTGTAACCAGCCGGCATTCTTACGATCTTAAGATTGGTACAAGGAATTGAAACGAGGAGTCACGAGTGGAATACGTAAATCTGGGAAGGACGGGACTGAAGGTCTCGCGGATTTGTCTGGGATGCATGACCTACGGGAGGCCGCCCGCTCCGGGTGAGCCGAAGGCGGGGCGACACCTGTGGGCGCTCAACGAGGAGCAGAGCCAGCCATTCCTGAAACAGGCGCTGGACCTGGGAATCAATTTCTTCGACACGGCCAACGTGTATTCGAGCGGCGCCAGCGAGGAGGTGCTGGGACGGTTTTTGAAGAAGAATGCGCGGCGCGAGGCGGTGGTGGTGGCGACCAAGGTGCACGGCCTGATGCGCGAGGAGCCGAACGGCCGCGGGCTTTCGCGGAAGGCGATCCTGCACGAGCTGGACGAGAGCCTGCGCCGGCTGCAGATGGACTATGTGGATCTGTACCAGATTCACCGGTGGGATTATGAGACGCCGATCGAGGAGACGCTGGAGGCGCTCCACGACGTCGTGAAGGCGGGCAAAGTGCGGTACATCGGAGCGTCATCGATGTACTCGTGGCAATTTGCGAAGGCCCTGTATTTGGCGGATCGGCACGGCTGGACGCGTTTCGTCTCCATGCAGAACCATTACAACCTGATCTACCGGGAGGAAGAACGCGAGATGATTCCGCTGTGCCGGGAGGAAGGGGTTGGGATCATTCCGTGGAGCCCGCTGGCGCGCGGGCGGCTGGCGCGGCCGTGGCAGAGCGAAACGACGAGGCGCTCGGAGACGGACAACTTCGGCAACACGATGTATGCGCGGACCGAGGAGGCAGATGGCAGGGTGGTGGAACGGTTGACGGAGCTCGGGAAAAAACTCGGCGTGGCCCAGGCTTCGCTGGCGCTGGCGTGGATGCTGGCGAAACCAGGCATCACGGCGCCGATTGTTGGAGCGACGAAACAGAACCATCTGGAAGACGCGGTTGCGGCGCTGGACGTGAAGCTGACGGCGGAGGAGGTTAGGGCGCTGGAGGAAGCGTACATTCCGCATCCGGTGCTGGGGTTCAGCTAATCAGTGCTCAGTTGTCAGTGCAGATGAGCCGGTGGAGCGGGTGCTGCTCCTGAGCGCAGAGTCTGAGTCAGCGTTTCGCCGGCACGACGCTGATGCGGGGCAGGACGATGATATCGACGCGGCGATTCTGGCTGCGTCCTTCGGCGGTGTTATTACCGGCGACGGGGTGATATTCGGCATAGCCAGAGGCGGAGAGCCGGGCGGGGGCGAGATGGTAATCCTCGATGAAGATCTTCGCCAGTTCGGTCGCTCGGGCGGTAGATAGCTCCCAGTTGGAGGCAAACTGGGCGGTGTGGATGGGAACATTGTCGGTGTGTCCCTCGATGCGGATGTCGTACGGGGTCGCAGCGAGCGTGGCGGCGACTTTGTCGAGAGTGGTTTTGGACTGGGAGTGCGGGAGGGCGGAGCCGCTGTCGTAAAAGCCAGACTCACGCAGGGAGATGACGAGGCCATCGCGCCCCAGCTTCAGGGCCACGATATGTTGGCTGACCTGTGCGGAGAGCAGGCTCGTGAGCTGGGTCTGGAGGCGCTGAAGGTCCTGCTGCACGGCGGGGGAAGCGGAGAGATCATCACCGAGGACGACATTGATCGGGGGAACCGGAGACCGGGGATCGGTGGTGGTGGGCGCATGCTCATCGGCCCTCGGCGTGGAAGGAAAGATTCCCATCGCCTGGAAGGCGGACTGGATGGAATGGGCGATCTGTGCCTGTTTGGTCTGGTCGGCCCGGGAGCTGGCGTAGAGAACAACGAAGAACGCAAAAAGCAGGGTGATGAAGTCCGCGTAGGAGACGAGCCAGCGATCCCGCTGGGTATGGTCATCGGAACGGCGCGATCGGAGGAACACCTTCTTCATCCGCGTTTCTCCGGCTCGCGCGGCGCGCTGCCCTGAAAGCTGGCCAGCTTGATCTCAATCATGCGGGGATTCATGCCTTCCAGAATGGAGATAACGCCCTCCAGAGCCATCTCTTTCAGGCGCTGATCGTCGCGGGCACGCTGCTTCAGCTTGCCGGCGGCGGGAAGAAACAGAAGGTTGGCGGCGCCCACCCCATAGATGGTGGCAACGAAGGCGACGGCGATGCCACGTCCAACCTGGTCCATGTGATCGAGGTGCTGCATGACCTGGATGAGTCCAATCACCGCGCCGATGATGCCGATGGTAGGGGAAAACCCACCGGCCGATTCGAAGACGGCAGGAATGCGGGCTTCGATTTCGCTGACATTGTCGATCTGAACCTCCATGATGCGGCGCAGCTCGGAAGGCTCGGTGCCATCGACGGCGAGCATGAGGGCCTGACGGAGGAAGGGGTCGGCAACCGCGGCCAGATCCTGATCGAGAGAGACAATGCCCCTGCGCCTGGCCTTGTTGGCAAAGCCGACGATCTGGCGGAGCAGCGCATCGCCTCCGCCGTCGCGATGGAGAAACACGTGCACCAGCCGCAAAGCCGCGGAAGTGACGGTGCGGAGGGGAAACTGCAGCATCACGGCGCCGAGCGTTCCGCCGAAGACGATGATGGCGGCCGTGGGCTGCAGCACCTGGCTCAGGTGCCCGCCTTCGAGGAGCAGGCCGGTAAGGATGCCGGCCAGCGCCAGGAGAATGCCGCCCAGACTTCCCGCGTCCATGAAATTAATCCTGCGGATCGCTGCAGGTTTCAGAAGGCCGGCTGTCTGGCGCTGGAGAACGCGGGGGGGCGGACAGGGGCGTCCAGGCAAGAGCCTGCAGGTAGCCGGCGGCCTCGGCAAAGATGCGGCCGCGATAGGCGATGGTGCGGTCGACCACGTCCTCGCAGGACTCGAGCACGACGATCTTTTCCCCGTTGAGGAGGGTGAGCATGGTGTCGGGCGAGGATTCGGCGTACTTAATGAGGTCGCTGTTGACGACCAGAGGATTCCCGTTGAGGCGCGTGAGCTGGATCATAGCGGGGGCGTCCGGCCCTACTGTTTTCTTATCGGCGGGATTGGACGAGGGGTGAGGGAAGCCGAGCTGCGCGACGGGTCTGCACGCGGGTTGCCAAACCAGGCAGGCGAAATAACGGGGAAAAGCGTGGAGCCGATGAAGAGCATGAGTCAAGCGGTTCCCGGGAGTGGGCGCTGGCCATTGCGGTCCAGCGCTTCGTTCAGGAACCCAATTTCAGAATGGAGAAAGATCATGCCACTGGGCGTCCTGAACAATATTTCGGCAGTTTACGCAGAAAACAACCTGAACCAGACGCAGTCGAGTCTGCAGAATGTACTGACGCAATTATCATCGGGGTCGAAGATCAACTCCGGCGCGGACGATCCGGCCGGTCTGTCGATTGCCAACGGCCTTGCGGCGAACTCCGCGGCGCTTTCGCAGTCTTCCAGCAACGCCAGTGAGGGCGCGGGCTTTCTGCAGGTCGCCGATGGCGCGCTGTCGCAGGTAACGAGCCTGCTGACCAGCGCCGTGACGCTGGCCACCGAAGCCGGCGGGGGAACGCTGTCGCCTTCGCAGTTGGGCGCGGCCAACCAGGAGTACCAGGATATTCTCACGCAGATCGGGACCATCGGCAGCACCACGGAATACAACGGCATCACGGTGTTCAGCGCCGACCAGACGACCAGCGCGCTGGGATGGGGCGCCAACGCGGCCGGATCAGCCACGTCGGCCACGGCAACCTCGGCGGCGGTCGCCAACGGGGCGATCACGGCAGGCGGCGCGGCCGCAGCGGCAGCGCCGGTGCAGGCCATCACCTACGGCGCCCCGAGCGCCATGACCTGGGCTCTGAATGGAATTGCCGGCTCGACACCCGGCACGGAGAACATGACCCTGACGTCGAGTGTGATCCCGACCGGCGCCCAGCTCTCCGGCACACTGGCCTTTTCGCCTTCGACCACCGGAGGAGGCACGGCCGCCTCGATCAGCGTCAATCTGGCCACCATCACCGGGCCGGCCGGCACCTCGCTGGCCACCCAGGCCTCCAACCTGCAGACGGCCATCAACAACCAGGCAGGGAACGGCAACCAGACCGACTACACGGTGACAGTGGTGGGGAACGACATGCTGCAGATCGGGCTCGGCTCGAGCGCCGGCACCGACCACATCACCGGATTCAGCGCCGCCCCGGCGGGGAACTCCTCCGTTACCGGTGCGGCCGCGGCGCAAACCGGCTCCACACTGAGCGTCGCCGATGGTGGTACGTTCAGCGGTACGCTCACCGTCAACGCCACGGCAGCCGTGGCAGCCGGACCGGCGACCGCCGTCAACTTCGCTACGCCGGGCGCCACGGTGACGGCGAGCATCGCTACCGGGCTGAACCTGGGCGGCAGCATCACCCTCAATTCCAACATTTCGCAGGCCGGCGGGGTTCCCACGGTGTTTAGCTGGACCACCCCCGGGGGCATTAATACCGCAACCGTAGCCAGTGGCGATAATCTGTCCGGCGGGATCACCATCACTTCGACGGGCGGCACGGATCCGGCGACGGTGAACGTCGACCTGACCGGGAAAACCACGGCCAACCTGGTGAGCACGATCAACACCGCTCTGGGGGCCAACGCAGCCGACTACACGGTAGGCTACAACTCCGGCACCGGCGCGCTGACCATCACCGTGAACGGCACTCCGGGAAGCGGTCTCACCGGCGTCAGCGTTGCCAATACCGTCGGCGGCGTTGGGGCGGCCACCGGGACCACGCCGATTACGCGGGCGGCGGGGGCAGGGCCGACGCAGACCATCGACCTGACCAACGTGAATTCCACCAACCTGCTGAGCACGCTGACCGCCGATCTGGCGGGCACGGACTACGCCGCCACCTACGCCGGCGGCAACCTGAGCTTCGGCATCTCGGCTGCCGGTACCGCGGCGGGCGTGGCCACCATCGGCATTCAAGGCTCACCCAACGTGACCAAGCAGACACCGGCCAGCACCTCGGCCGTAGCCGGGGTACCCATCAACCTGACCGACGTGACCACCGCGAACCTGCAGAGTGTCGTGAACACAGCTCTGAACGGAGTCAAAACAGCCACGGCGGACTATGCCGTCAACTACAGCAACGGCCTGTTGTCAGTGGCCCTGACCAACTACGGCAAAACCACCGACAACCTCGTCGGCGCCTCCACCTCCGGTGCGCTGACCGAGACCTCACCGACGGCAGCCGCCATCCAGTTCACCGACGGCGCAGAGCTGAGCGGGAAGTTCACCATCACACCGACGGTCAGCGGAGCGGCACAGCCGGCCATCACGGTCAACCTGAACGGGATCAGCACAGCGAACCTGGTCAGCACCGTGAACGCGGCGCTGGAGGCCAATCAGACCGGCTCGTCGGCCGACTACAACGTGACCTACAACCAAAGCCAGGGCGTGGGCACGCTGAGCATCGGGGTCAATGCAACCGGGCTGGCGGCCAACGTCGACTCGGTGGCCATCGCCAACGGCACCCTCACGAACGCCCTGGGGGAATCCGGGGTGGCCATCACCAACATCAACTCCGCGAATACGGTGATGGGCAACTTCACGGTTACCCCCACCACGTCTGCGGGCGCTGGATCGGCGGTCAACGTCGATCTGGATGGGGTCAGCAACGCGAACCTGCTCACCACGGTGCAGAACGCGCTGGGGACGAACTATACCGTCGCCTACAACACGACGGCGGCCACCAAGGCGCTGGGCCTCGGCAACCTGTCGATCTACGTCTCGGCGGCGGGTGCGGCGGCCGGCATCACTTCATTCACAGTGGCCGAAGCCACCTCGCAGGCAGCCTCGCAGCAGACACCGATCGCGGCCGGCGTGAACGTCTACACCAGTGACGGCACCAGCGCGGGCAGCCAGAACTACAACGTGACGGTGGGGGGACTGACCGTTGCCAGTGTCGGATCCTCGGCCGCAGCCAGCGCGACCAACCTGATGGGCACGCAGGTGACCACGAGCGTGGGCGGGGTCACAGGCACGGGCGGCATCCTGTCGGGCGCCGGCGCGGGCACCAGCCTGACGGGCACCAAACTGGACAGTCAGGCGGATGCCGAAGCGGCTCTGCAAACGGTGGACAACGCCATCAACGCCGTCGCTTACCAGCGCGGCCAGGTGGGCGCGAACATCAACACGCTGACCGCGGCATCGAACATCGCCAGTTCGCAGATGACGAACATCACTTCTGCGCAGAACACGATCACGGCGACGGACTATGCTTCGGCCACGTCCAACATGTCGAAATTCGAAATCCTGACCCAGACCGGCATCAGCGCTCTGGCCCAGGCCAACAGTACGCAGCAGATGGTGACCAAGCTGCTGCAGTAAGCACGGGGGGGCGGCCGTGGACAGGGGAGCGGACACGGCCGCCGGCACGGCAGTTCAACAGGCGGGGGGCCACCCACCTTCGGCGAGCAATACCCAGCTCGCCGGGGACCTGGGCTGAGGCTCCCCGTTTTTTCTTAGGTGGGCCTAATCCTGCGGCCGGCGACGCGGTCCTGGGGCTGCAACCGGGGAATCAGGGGTAATGTTCCCCCTGGAAAGCGACGATAACAAGGCTATGGGGAATGTCGGTATCTCGTTTGGCTCGCCAACGAGCGGTCAGGGTTTCGACGTATCGACCACGGTGAGCGCGATTGTGGCCAACCTGCAGGCGGTGGAGACGCCGTGGAAAAACCAGCTGACCGCGCTCGAGGCGCAGGACACGGCACTGACCAGTATTGGAAAAGACCTGAGTTCGCTGTCGACGGCGGTGAGTGCGCTGAACAGTTCTACCGGGGTTTTTTCGGAGAAGGAAGGGTCGAGCTCGGACACGTCGGTATTGGCGCTGACCAGCGCCAGTGCGGCCGCCGTGGCCGGGAGCCACACGGTAGTGGTGGGCAAGGTGGCGGAAACGTATTCGTACTCGAGCGGCGTAGTGGGGGCGAGCGACACGCTAAGCGGGAGCCTCTCGATTGGCGGGCAGACGATCACGATGTCCGATGGGACCGCGACGGACAGCAACGGGAACACGATCCCGGCCAACAACACGCTGGCAACGCTGGCCTCGTACATCAATGACGGCGATTATGGGGTGCAGGCGAATGTGGTGACCGGCTCGACGGGACAGCAGCTTTCCCTGGTAAGCAATACCAGCGGGGC
This sequence comes from uncultured Acidobacteriaceae bacterium, assembly GCA_963788905.1. Lineage (GTDB taxonomy): Bacteria > Acidobacteriota > Terriglobia > Terriglobales > Acidobacteriaceae > Palsa-343. Next base: position 198,579 of record CAWBIO010000002.1, on the reverse strand, counting down.
AGCGGGGGCGGTGACCATTGACTCCAGCCAGCTGGAGGATGCGACGACCAGCGCGGCGGTCAGCATCGGCAACGTGCAGCTGGGGCAGGATGCCCAGATTACGGTCGATGGAGTCTCGACGACCAGCGCGTCGAACACGGTGACGGATGCGATTCCGGGCGTGACCATGCAGCTGCTGAGCGCGCCGACGAACGGCGAGCAGGTGCAGGTGGAGATCACCAACAACAACAGCGACGTGGAATCGGCAGTCAGCACCTTCGTGAGCGCGTACAACACGGTGATCGGGGATCTGAGCACCCAGGAGGGGGACGACTCGTCGGGCAATCCCGAGCCGCTCTATGGCAATTCGACGGTCGCGAATCTGCAGGAGCAGTTGCAGGAAGCGCTGATCTTCACGCAGTCGTCGGGAGCGATCACTTCGCTGTCGCAACTGGGCATTACCGTCGCTCAGGATGGCAGTGGCACGCTATCGCTCGACGGCAGCACGCTGGACAGTGCGCTAAACAGCAATTTTCAGGACGCGATGAATTTCTTCCAGACCGGCACGGGCTCCACGTCGTTTGGGGCAAACTTCACGACCACGCTGAACAATCTCGCAAACACCGGGCCGGATGGCGCGATCTACCTGGCGCTGCAGCAGGATTCAACCGAGGAGACGGGACTGAATACCAACATTACGAACGAAAACACAAGCATCAGCACACAGCAGACGCAGCTGACGACGGAGCTGAACGAGGCGAACTACACGCTGCAGGAGATTCCGGAGGAGCTGCAATCGGTGAACGAGCTGTACAGCGCGATCACGGGGTACGACGAGAACCCCGGCGGATAGCAGGAAAACCGCGGAGGAATATGAATTACCAGCAGCAGGCTGTAGCCGGCATGAATCCGGTGGAGCTGATCGTGGCTCTCTACGACGGGATGGCGCGGTTTCTGTATCAGGCGATCACGGCAGTCGAGAACCACGATCAGCAGGGCCGCCGCGTGGCGGTAGCCCGTGTGCTGGAAATCCTGATGCACCTGCAGTCGCGGCTGCGGCCGGATGTGGGCGGGAATTCGGCGAAGGTGCTGGGCGAGTTTTATACGGCGATTTTCGCGCTGTGCCTGGAAGGGTCGCGGCTGGAGTCGGCGGACCGGTTTAAGGAAGCGATTGGGTGCATTCGCGACGTGCGCGATGCCTGGAATGTGGCGGCACATGATCCGGAGGCGCTGCGGCAGCTGGGCGAAGACAGTGGAACCGCGTCCCGCATGGTGCTGACGACCGCCAGGCAGACCCCGGCCGAAGCCGCGCCCTCGAGCTGGACCGCCTGAGACCTGTTAGTGGGTGACGGCGAGTTCCTCTTCGAGGAGCTGCTTCTGGAAGAGGCTGGCGTAGTAACCGTTGCGCTCGAGCAGTTGCTCATGCGTGCCCAGCTCGGCGATCCGCCCGCGTACCAGAACTGCGATGCGGTCGGCATGGCGCACGGTGGAAATACGATGCGAGATCAGGATGGTGGTGCGGCCGGCCATCACGCTGCGCAGTTCCTGAAGAATCTGTTCTTCCGTGTAGGTGTCAACGCTCGCCAGGGCGTCGTCGAGGATGAGGATGCGTGGGTTGCGCAGGATGGCACGCGCCAGAGCGGTGCGCTGCTTCTGGCCGCCCGAGAGCGTGAGGCCGCGCTCGCCAACCGTGGTTTCGCGGCCGCTGGGAAAGAGATCGAACTCCTCGCGGATATGCGCGGCTTCTGCGGCGCGAGCGACATCGTTGGCGGAAGCGCCGGGGACGCCGAACGCAATATTCTCGTGGATCGTGGTGCTGAAGAGAAAAGTTTCCTGGGGAACGAATCCGACGGCGGCGCGCAGCGAGTCGAGAGGATAATCGCGGACCGGGCGGCCGTCGATGAGAACACTGCCCGGCGGTGCGTCGTAGAGGCGCGGGATCAGGCTGACAAGCGTCGATTTGCCCGAGCCTGTGGGACCAACGAGAGCGAGGCTGCTGCCGGCGGGAATGCTGAGCGAGATACCGTGCAGAACCTCGACGGGATTGGCATCGCCGGTCGCATAGGCGAAGTGAAGGTTGCGAAACTCAACGTCGCCGACGATCTCCGCCTCTGATGGCGCGAGTACAGCATCGTGGTCGTCGATGCTGGGCTGAGCGGTGAGCAGCTCGTGGATGCGGATGGTCGACGCCGTGCCGCGCTCGAAGAGGTTGACGACATATCCCAGGGCGATGATGGGCCACATCAGCATGCCCATGTAGGTGCTGAAGGCAACGAACTGGCCGATGTCGATGCGATGGGTGAGGACCTGGTGACCGCCGACAAAGAGTGCGATCACCATGGCGAGGCCGAGCATGAATTCCAGCGTCGGCCAGAGCATTCCCATCAGGCGGACCAGATGCAGCGCGCGGCGAATATATTCGCGGTTGGAACGCTCAAAGGCCTTGATCTGCGCATTCTCCTGAGCGAAGGCGCGAACCAGGCGTGCGCCGGAGAAGTTTTCCTGGGCCTGGGCGGAGATGTCGGAAAACATGGCCTGGATGCGCTCGAAGCGCTGATGGATTCTGCGTCCCATGAACTGAATCAGGACGCTGGCTACGGGCATGGGAGCGAGTGCGGCGAGGGTCAGGATGGGACTGATGCGGATCATGAAATACAGCGCCCCGGCGAAGAAGAGCACTGTATTGGCGGTGTACATGATGGCCGGGCCGAGCAGCATGCGCACCGCGGCGAGGTCGTTGGTCATGCGGGCCATGATGTCGCCGGTGCGATTCTTCTGGTAGTACGAGGCCGGCTGCTTTTCCAGCTGCGCGAAAAGATCGTTGCGGAGATCGAATTCGATATCGCGCGAGATCCCGATGATGATCCAGCGCATGAGAAAGAGCAGGATGCCATGGGCAATGGTGATGGCCATGACCACGCCGGAGTAGGCGAAGATCTTGTTCCAGGTGACCCGGGTGCTGAGATCCTGCGTTGCGATGCCAATGACGCGGGCGAACTGGACCCAGATAACGTTGGCGAGGACAGTACAGATGCAACCCAGGAGATAGCCGCGCCAGTAGCGGCGCATATAGGGGAAGAGCGGTTTGAGGTTGCGGAACATGCGCGGTCGTTCTCAGGTTAAGTGGGTGTTCGCAAAAGCAGCCATGCGCCAGCAAGGCCAAAGAGGAAGTCCGGCGACCAGGCAGCGAGGAAGGCGGGCAGCCAGCTGACGTTGCCCATAGCCTCGAAGAATCCTGAGACAACGAAATACGCAATGGCAACGCCGATGGCAACGCCGATGCTGGACAGAGAGCCGCGCTTCCCCATGGAAAGCGCGAAAGGGATCGCGAGAACCGCCATAACCAGCGTGATCAGTGGATAGGCGACTTTGTGGTTGAGCTGCACGCGCAGCGGGACTGTGTTGAATCCGCTCTGGCGGAGGTCGTGGATGTACGTGGCCAGCTCACCGAAGTTCATCTCCGATGACTGCCGCACATCTTTTCTGAAGTAAGCGGGCTGCTCGGAAATTTCGGAGAAGGTCCTGACCGGGAAGGTTTCGTAGCTGGTAATGTCGGAGCCACTGAAGGTACGCACCCAGCCATCTTCAAAGACCCAGGCATTGAGGTTGGGCGCCCAGTGGGCGGTGGAAGCAAAGATGCGCTTAGAAATGCTGAAGGAGCCGGGATTGAATTCGAAGATCGAAATATTGCCGAACGTGGCAACCCCGCCATTATCGAGGTCGGAGGTGAAGTACTCGTAGTAGAAGATGCGGCTGGGCTCGCCTGGACGTTGAAGGCCGAAGATCCACTTGCGCCCGGGATGCTCGAAGGTCTCGGCGGGCTTGCCCTTGATGACGTTGCGCAGCGCCTCCTGGCGGCGATTGGCCTGGGGAAGGTAGAGCTCGTCGAACATGAACAGCGCAACCGAGAGCACGGCAGCGATGGCGACGACCGGAACCGTGATGCGGTAGAGGCTGATGCCGGTGGCCTTCATCGCGGTGAGCTCGCTGTTGCGGTTCATGATGCCGAAAACCACCAGCACGCCGATGAGCACGCTGAGTGGGGTGATGAGGTAGATCATGCTGGGGGTGAGGTTGACCAGGTACTCGCCGACCGTGATCAGCGGAGTCCGGTTGCGGATGATGTCGCTGAGCAGCTCAAAGAACGTGAAGATGAGCATCAGCATGACAAATGTGACCAGCACCATTGCAAACGTCAGAACGAACTCACGCAGAACATATTCATCGAGGATGAGCGGGAATCGGCCGCGGGTGGCGCGGCGGCGCGCGGTAATCTGAACAGCGCCGTTGGACGCCGTGGATTCTTCCGCGCGGAGACGGAACCAGTTGCCCAGCGACGTAAGGGCCGACAACGCTGCGCCACCGGTGGCCATTTGCCGCAGCAGAAGAATGCCGCACACGGCAAAGAGCAGGTTGGCCTGCCATACGCCCAGTGACGCGGAAACCTTGTGCTGGCGCGCCAGGGCTGTTCCAGTGGAAGAAAGGAAGTAGTAGATAAAGACCAGAGCGATGGTCAGGACGAATCCGCCGCCTTTGCCCCCGCGCCGCGAGGAGATGCCAAGAGGAACGCCGACCAGCATGAGCACAAGGCAGGCTGCTGGATAGGCGAGCCGCTTCTGGAATTCGATTTCGTACAGGCTTCCGTTCGGGCCGTGAGCGCGCTGCAGCAACTCGCGGTTATTCATCGCGAGAATGGGCGTATCGCTGCGCCCGAGACGAATATCTTCCTGTGAACCCGACTCCAGCGGGAGGTCGGTTTGCGCGAAGGTGGAAACCGTGTACTGGTTGGGCTGATCGGGAACGGTCTGGCTGTCTGCGCCGTCGCGGAGCCGCATGGTGATGGTCTGATTCGGCCCGTTGACGACAGTGGCGCGGTCGGCGGTAGTGATCTTCGGAGCGTTGGGGTCGGTCACGTCAGCCAGGAAAATGCCGCGCCAGTTAGCCGCGCCGGAGCCAGCCCGCACGTCCTGCACATAGAGGACGAAATCTTTGAAGTCCTCGTAGAAGACGCGCGGCTGGACTTCATAGGAAGCCTGGGCATTGGCGAGCGAGTCCTCGAGACTACGAATCGTGGCGGACGCCTTCGGGGCCAGATACATGCTGTTCCAAAGGCTGATGCCCCAGGCGGCAACAGCGATCATGCTCACGATGCGAACAAAGCTCCATACCCCGATTCCTGAGGCGCGCATCGCGGTGATTTCGCTGTCGGCAGACAGGCGGCTCAGGCCGAGCAGAATCCCGACCAGAACCGCCATTGGGATCGTCACGGTGAACATATCCGGCAGCGTCAGGAGAACAATTTCAAGCACAGTGCCGAGCGAATCGCTGTTGCGGACGATCATTTCCAGCAGGTGCGGCAGGTAGCGGATGAAAAGGACAAAGGTGAAGATTACGCCGCCAATAGCCGCATGCGAGAGAACTTCGGTGAGGATGTATCGCGTGAGGATGCGCACGGTGGCTACCGCTATCCAGTTTACCGTGGAGTAAAGCGGCGCAGGCGCAGGCTGTTGGCGAGAACGCTTACCGAGCTAAGGGCCATGGCAGCGCTGGCAATGGCCGGGCTGAGCAGAATGCCGAACCACGGATACAGAGCGCCCGCCGCGATGGGAATGCCGAGCAGGTTATAGCCAAAGGCCCAGCCCAGATTCTGGCGCATGACGCGCAGAGACTGGCGCGCCAGGAGAACCGCATCGAGAATCTGCCGTGGTTCTCCATGAAGGAGGATGGCGTCACCGGCTTCGCGGGCGAGGTCGGCGCCGGTGCCCATCGCGAGTCCAGCGTCGGCCTGCGAGATCGCGGCCGCGTCGTTGATGCCGTCGCCAGCCATCGCGACGCGATGGCCCTGCTGTTGAAGCTCACGGATTTTCGCGAGCTTCTGATCGGGAAGCAGGCCTGCCCAAACCTGATCGATGCCGGCGGCACGAGCGATAGCAGCGGCCGTAGCAGGAAGATCGCCGGTCAGCATGGCGGTGCGAATGCCGATACGCCGCAGGCCGGCAATGGCTTCAGGCGCCGAAGCCCGCAACGTGTCGCGCGCTTCGATCACTCCAACGAGAACGCCGTCGCGCGCGACATACATGAGCGTGGCGCCCGGATCTGCCGCTGATTCCTGCGGTGCGGCGACGCCCGCTTCCTGGAGAAGAGCGGCGTTGCCGGCGGCGACTCGTTTGCCGTTGACGATTCCCTCGATGCCTTTGCCGGGAATAGCGCGGACTTGTTCGGCGCCCGGTGGCGTCAGGCCACGCTTCTCGGCTGCGCCCAGGATGGCGCGCGCCAATGGATGTTCGGAGCGGCTCTCGAGCGCAGCAGCGAGCGCGAGCACTTCGTCTTCGGTGGCGCCGGCAAAAGTCCTGATGGCCACGACTTCCGGTTTGCCTTCGGTAAGTGTGCCGGTCTTGTCGACGACCAGCGTATCGATGCGGGCCAGCCGCTCGAGGCTTTCGCCACCTTTGAAGAGGATGCCGAGTTGCGCACCGCGGCCAATGGCGACGGTGAGCGCCGCCGGAACCGCGAGTCCCATAGCGCAGGGGCACGCGATAACCAGCACGGCAATGGAAACCGCAAAAGCCCGGCCCGAACCGCCGCCGGCTGCGATCCAGATGACGAATGTGGCGAGCGCCAGCGCCAGAACCGTGGGAACAAAGATGGCGCTGACGCGATCGGCCAGCTGCTGCATGGGCGCGCGAGACGACTGCGCCTCTTCGACGAGACGCATCATCTGGCCGAGAACGCTCTGGGCGCCGACAGACGTGGCGCGATACTCCAGAGCGCCGTCGAAATTCAGAGAGCCACCGATGACGCGGTCGCCCGCCTTGCGGACAACGGGCAGCGATTCACCGGTGATGAGGGATTCATCGACGGAGCTGGCTCCATTGAGGATGACTCCATCGACCGGTATGCGCTCGCCTGGCCGCAAAATGACAACGTCGCCGGCGACGACCTGTGCCAGCGAAACCTCAACCTCGCTTCCATCGCGCAAAAGCCGTGCCGACTGCGGCTGAAGCTTCATGAATTCGTGCAGGGCGTCGAGCGTGCGGCGTTTGGCGCGCGCATCAAGCCAGCGGCCGAGAAGCAGGAAGCCGATGATCAGCAGGACGGCGTCGTAGTAAACGTCGGGATGCAAACCAAGCCGGCGAAATACACCGGGCATGGTGGTAGCAGCGAGCGAGTAGATAAATGCTGCGCCCGTCCCCAGCGCCACCAAAGTGTTCATGTTGGTAGTGCGGTGGATCGCCGCGCTCCACGCCGCGCGATAGATGACACCGCCGCCCCAGAACATTCCCGCGACCGTGATGAGGAGCATCGCGTACTGGAGCGCTCGCGGCGAAACTGCAAACAGAAATGGCGCAGCCGGCGCAAACCACGCGTGCGCGTTCATGAGCAGGAAGACGAGCAGGCCGCCCACCAGCGTGAACAGAGCTTTGGCGCGCAGGGAGCCTTCGTCTGAGGCGGTTTGGGCGGGCGACTCGGAATCGGTGGGAAGCGCCGCATCGTAACCAGACGCGCGGACGGCTGCGATCAGATCTTCGGGCCGGGCAATCGTCGGATCAAACGAAACGCGTGCTGAGTTGCGGAGCAGATTGACCGTAGCCTCGCTGACGCCGGCAGTGGAGCGCAGCGCGCGCTCAACGTGCGACTGGCATGCGGCGCAGGTCATGCCGATGATGGGCAGGGTGACCTTGCGGACTTCCTGCGGCCGCGCCGGGCCTACTGCCTTTTCGGTTTTCTCTGCCTCGGTCGCGGGCATCACTGCTCCACAACGGCCGAATATCCGGCCTTTTCCACGGCGCCGACCAGGGCGCTTTCGCGAACATCGTCGGACGCCCGCACGCGGGCTGCGCCGATGCGAACCTCATCCACCTGCACGCCGTGAATCTTTTCAAGCGCCTGGGTGACGCGACGCACGCAGGCTCCGCAGTGCATGTTTTCGATCCGCAGGGTCAGTTCGCGCATGATTCTCCCCGTCTATGGTAGATGCGGGAGCGGCGAGGCGGACTCAGAGGCATGTTATTCGGAATAGGGGACGAAGCGATAGCCTACGCCGCGCACAGTTTGCAGATACCTGGGCGAGGCGGGGTCGTCTTCGAGGTAGCGCCTCAGGCGCACGATGAAATTGTCGATGGCGCGGGTATCGGTGTCTTCACGCACGTGCCACACCTGCTCCAGCAGCTCTTTGCGAGAGACGATGCGCTCGCGGTTGCGGATCAGATAGCGGAGCAGGTCAACCTCCATGAGTGTGAGACGGACGGTGCGGCCGGGTGCGTGCAGCTCAAGGCTGTCAAAGTCAATGCGGCGTCCCGCAAAGGAGAACTCCGCGAGGTCGTCGGAGGCAGCGGCATCCGGCGGGGCAACGTGGGGCCAGCTCATGCGGCGCAGGAGCGCGTTGAGGCGCGCCAGCAGGACGGAAAGGTCGAAGGGCTTGGAGAGATAGTCGTCGGCGCCGGCTGCGAAACCCTCCAGCACATCCTGGCTGCGACTGCGGGCGGTGAGCATCAGGACAGGAACATAATTGCCATCGCTGCGAAGAGCAGCGGCAACTTCAAAGCCGCTCTTGCCAGGGAGCATCACGTCGAGAATGACCGCGTCAAAGGGCTTGCGTCGGAGGGTTTCCAATGCGGATTCGCCGTCGCCTTCGACTGAGGCCTCGTGGCCCTCGGCTTTGAGATTGAACAGCAGCCCCTGCGCGAGGTTGGCTTCGTCTTCTACGATCAGGACGCGCGCCATATCACTTCTGACCCAGAACAGGGCTCAGGATACGCGGAAGCTGCAGGCTGACGGTTGCACCGCGCCCTTCGCCCGCGCTTTGGGCAGTGGCGTCGCCACCGTGCTGGCGGGCAATGGAGCGGACCAGATAGAGGCCGAGACCGGTGCCTTTGGTGTGGATTATTTTGGGCGTGGGAACACGATAGAAGCGACGGAAGATTCGCTTGAGTTGCGATGCGGGAATGCCAATGCCCTGGTCCGCAACGCTGACACGGACCCAGGCGTCGCGCTCGACGCTGAGCGCGACGCGGATGTCGGCGCCGTTGGGCGAATACTTGACAGCGTTGCCGAGTACATTCAACAGCGCGGTCTGCAGCTCGTCCGGATCGCCCCGCACCAGCATGGGCTGCGAAGGATCCGCAACGCCGAGGCTGATGGCTTTTTCCTCCAGGTGGTGACGGGCAAGGGTGATGCGGATACACTCCTCGACGAGGACACGCATGTCCACCGAGACGCGGATGTGCGACCGCGACCGCAGGCCGACTTCGCCGGCCTTAAGGACCTGCTCGATAGTGGCCAGCAGGCGATTGGTGTCCGCAAGCATGCGCACATAGAACTCGTTGCGCTGTGCATCGTCGAGCTGCCGCCGCTGAAGGGTTTCGAGGTAGAGGTGAATGGACGCGACCGGCGTCTTCAGTTCGTGAGTCACAGCGCTGAGGAAGGCGTCGTGGCGCTCATTGCGGCGGACCTCGCGCACGAGAAAAATGGTATTCAGCGCGACTCCGGCGATGAGGAGCGCGAAGAACGGAATGCCCAGCGCCATGGGGACGATGCGCCGCCAGTTGAGGAGAATCCAGCCGACGTTGAGTACGACAGCAACACCGACCAGGCACACGCCCAACAGCGTAAAGAGCACCATGTTCCGTCTTCGAGCGGTGAGGCGCATGGGATGAAAGGCGAACGTCCGCCACGGTATGACCGCGGCGGACGCTTCTATTCTCGCAGTTAAGGCGGGGCTAAGCTACTCCCGCGGGACGCGGGTTCTGAGGGTCGTAGTGGGCGACTTTGATTTCGTGAGCCAGGCCGACTTTCCTCAGCAGCCAGATGCCCAGGTAGTTCACGTCGAGTTCATACCACTTGAGACCGTGGCGCGCCGAAACCGGATGGGCGTGGTGGTTGTTGTGCCAGCCTTCGCCTCCGGTAATGAGCGCAACCCACCAGTTGTTGCGGGAGTCGTCGCGGGTCTGGAATCGGCGCGATCCCCACATATGCGTGGCCGAATTGACGAGCCATGTGGCGTGCAGACCCAGGGTAGTGCGCAGGAAGATGCCCCACAGGACGCACGGCCAGCCGCCGATGAAATAAAGCGCCACCGCGACGACGACCAGCGGAACCCAGTGGTATTTGCTCAGCCAGCGGTAGTAACGGTCGCGGGTGAGGTCTGGGACGTAGCGCGCAAGAGTATCGGTTTCAGAGTTCAGCGAATCTCCGATAAGAATCCAGCCCACGTGCGCCCACCAGCCGCCTTCGTGCGGGGTATGCGGGTCGCCTTCATGATCGGAAAGCTGGTGATGGACGCGATGCAACGAGACCCAGAAAATCGGACCGCCTTCCAGCGCCATCGTGCCGCAGGTAGCAAGGAAGTATTCCAGCCACTTTGGAACACGATAACCACGGTGCGTGAGCAGGCGGTGATAGCACATGCCGATGCCCACGTTGGTAGCCAGCACCCACAGCACCACAGCGCAAATGAGGGCCTTCCAGGTGAAAAAGAAGAGTGCGGCGATAGCGCCTGCATGAAACAGGATCATGAAGCTGGTGGTGAACCAGTTGGTACCCTTCTGTGCCTGGGCCTTATAGCCCAGTTTCGGCATCCCCTGCGGATTCTCGCGCGGGAGAGATTTGATGGCCGGGCTCGCAACGGCGGAGGCAGCAGCGAGAGTGCGGGCCTGGACTTCGGCCTGATCTGCGATGAGAATTTCGGGAGACATGAGGAAACCACTTCCGTAGAGAATGGATTTGCAAGCGTCGAATTACGCCGCTTTACTCAACCGTAGCAGCCAGAGCAGCACAGCTGATGTAACACTTTTGTAAAGCGGTTGGTGGCGCGAGTGAGGCACGCGGATGGAGTGAGCAATATTGCACACTTTGGACCGTCGCGCATCTCATCTTGTTCTCTTTCAACCCGTGTTAACCAATCGTGGAGACGATAGAACGCGATGAGTCCTCAGAATCTGCGTGCCATTTGGGTTTCGCTCCTTTGCGTTGCGGCAGGTTACTGCAGTGCGCAGACCGTGCATCTGCCCACCAGCAAAGAAATCGTCGGGCCGGTTCCCGGCTCGCCGCAAAAGCTGAACAGCCTGCCGATGACCGCTGTGTGGTCGCCCGATCGTCGCTATCTGGCGCTGGTGAATGCGGGATTCGGAACCGTGGAGTCGAACTACGAGCAGTCCATTGCGATCCTCGACACCGGTACCGGCAAGCTCACGGATTATCCCGAGCCGAAAACCGACGTTCTTTCGCCACAGACGTATTACTCCGGGATTGCATTCTCGGCAGATGGCTCGCATCTTTATGTGAGCATCGACTCAATCAGTGCGCCCGAAGGGGGCAAGCCCGAGCAGACCGGAAACGCGATCGGCGTGTACAAGTTCACGCCCGGCGGAACGAGCGCCGACTCACTGACGCTGGAGCGAACCATTCCGGTGCCGCTGTGCGAGCTTTCTGCGGATCAGTCGCAGCATCACGGCGATATGGACCTGAAGGAGGACAAGGCGATTCCTGCGCCGGCGGGAATTGCCGTCGTGAAGGGCGCGGGTGGCGCGGAGAAGATTCTGGTTGCAGATGAGTACAGCGACGATGTGCGGCTGCTCGACGCCACGACAGGAAAACTGGAGACACGCTTCGATCTTTCGGCTGGCCCGACCGTTCCCACCACGTATCCGGTTGCGGTGATCGCGAGCCGCGATGGCCGTCGTGCCTGGGTTTCGCTGTGGAACGGATCAGCCGTCGCCCAACTCGATCTGCAAAATGGAACGGTTGCGCAAAAACTGCCGTTGCTGCCGCCGCTGCGCCCGACTTCACCGAGCTCACATCCGATCGCGATGGCGCTAAGCCCGGACGAAAAGACGCTCTACGTCGCGCTGGCCAACCGCGATGGCGTCGCGGCGATCCATGTTTCCGGTGCAAAGATGCGCACGGCTGCGTTCTACGACACGCGGCTGCCCGGCCAGGCATTTTTTGGATCGATGCCCGATGCCGTTGCGGTTTCCGATGACGGCGGAACACTGTTTTCCGCCGATTCCGGATCGGACGCGGTTGCTGTCTTCGATCTTCACGCTGTGCCGCGAGCGAACGCGCCGGTGATTCCCATCGGATTCATTCCGACCGAATGGTATCCAACCGCGCTGGCCGTTGAGGGCGACCATCTTTACGTTGCCACCGGCAAAGGCCAGGGAACCGCCGCGAATGTTGCGCCGCAGCCGAAGGCTCCGAATCCACCGCCCACCGAATCGAAGCGGCTCAATCGCCCGCACACCTACATTGCCACGATGCTGCACGGATCGCTGGCGACGATCGCGCTGGATGATGCAAAGAGCCACCTTCGCGAACTCACGAAACAGGTGCTCCAGAGCAACCTGATGTACGCGTCGCAAGGGCGGATCAATTTCAAAGGCGAGGGCGACAAAATCCACCACGTGATTTACATCATCCGGGAGAACCGGACGTACGATCAGATCCTCGGTGATCTGGGGATTGGCAACGGCGATCCATCGCTGACCATGTATGGCGAAAACATCACGCCCAACCTGCACGCGCTGGCGAAGCAGTTCGGGGTGCTCGACAATTTCTATGATTCCGGCGAAGTTTCCGGCGACGGTCACGTGTGGTCCACCGCTGCGATCGACAGCGACTACAACGAGCGCACGTGGCAGATCGGCTACCGCGGCCACGAACGGCCCTACGACTTTGAAGGAGTCGTGGAAGAAGGCTACCCGCTGCTGGAGCACATTCCCGACATCGATGAGCCGGGGAGCGGTTATTTATGGACCGATCTGGCGCGCAGCCACAAGACGCTCTACCACTTCGGCGAGTTCATTTCGACGGAGTTCTGCGACGACTCGCTGGAGAAAAAGCCGCCGCAGCTGCCTGAGCAGAGCGGAACCCCGGAAGGCAAGCACTACTGCGAGCATCCGTTCATCCACAAGGGGGACCCGATTCCGGAGAATTACGGCGGCGGAACGAGCGAGTATCCGTGGCCGATTCCGCTGATTTATAGAAATGTAGCGACAAAGCCCGAACTGATTGGGCATTTCGATCCGGATTATCCGGATTTCGAGCTCAGCTTTCCGGATCAGCTGCGCGTGAATGAGTTCCTCACGCACTTCAACCAGTGGGTTGCGGATCTCAAAGAAGGGCACGACACCATGCCGCAGTTTGTGATGCTGCGGCTACCCAACGATCACACCGCCGGAACGCGGCCTGGTTCGCCGACGCCCAAGGCTTCGGTTGCCGATAACGATCTTGCGGTTGGACGCGCCGTCGATGCGGTGTCGCACAGTGCGTATTGGGACTCAACGGCGTTCTTCATCCTCGAAGACGACGCCCAGGATGGCGCCGATCACGTGGATGCGCACCGGTCAATTTCGCTGGTGGTGAGCAAGTACGCGCCGCGGAACGCGACGCCGTTCGTCGATCACACCTTCTACACCACGGTGAGCACCGTGCACACCATGCTGACGCTGCTGGGCGCGCCACCCATGAACAACAACGACGCGTTTGCGCCATTGATGGCAGCCGAGTTCAGCGGCAACGGCGACCAGCCGTCGTTTGAGGCCGACTACCGGAACCGCGACAACGGGCTCATCTTTACGGCGAATCAGGCGAAGGCCGAAGGCGCAAAGGAATCATCGAAGATGGACTTCCGCCATGAGGATCGCGCCGATCCGGTCAAGCTGAACGTGATTCTCTGGAAAGACGCGATGGGCAACAAGCCGGTGCCCTGGATGCTGACGCATCCGCACGGCGTGAAGAAGGATGACGACGACTGATTTGCGCTGGATCGGACCAGGTGCCCCTCCAGGCCGAGTCAACAGTCCATCTCGCGAGGCCACGAATAGACTGTCCAGATGGCGACGCGACGCATCGGCATCCATCTTTCGACGTCGGGCGGCGTGTTTCGCGCGGCTGAGCGGGCGCACGCCATCGGCGCCAACACTTTTCAGATTTTCTCGTCGAGTCCGCGCATGTGGCGTGCCCAGCGCCTCGAGGCCAGCCACTGCGAACAGATGCGCCGCCTGCGCCAGAAGTACGACTGCTTTCCGCTGGTGATCCACACGAGCTACCTGGTGAACCTGTGCAGCCAGACCGAGCTGTTTCGTCAAAAATCCATCGTCGCCTTTCGGGGCGAAGTGGAACGGGCATTGGCGCTGGGCGCCGAATACCTGGTGCTGCATCCAGGGTCGTGGAAGGGGCTGTCGCGTGAGGAGGGATTGCGCCTGGCGGCCGAGTCCATCGCCGAGGCGGTCGACGGAGTCCGGTTTGACGACTGCGATTTTCGGGTCCTGATCGAAAACACCGCGGGAGCGGAATTCTCACTCGGCGGCAAGTTCGAGCAGGTTGCCGAACTGATCCAGCGACTCGAACCGGTTGTGCCCGTGGGCGCATGTCTCGACACCTGCCATTGCCACGTGGCCGGTTACGATCTGGTCAGCGAGGCCGGTTTCGAGGAAATAGTCGCGCAGATTCGCTCCACGATCGGCCTGAAAAGTGTGCGCGTCTGGCATATGAATGACGCGAAAGCGGTACGCGGCTCACGGCTGGATCGGCATCAACATATAGGCAGAGGCACGATCGGCCTTGAGCCGTTTCGAAGACTCTTGAACGATCGGCGCTTCGCGCATTGCGCCTTCATCGCAGAGACGCCGGTGGATGAGGAGGGCGATGAGGCGTGGAATGTGGGGGTGATGAAGGAGCTGAGCGGTCAGAGCTCAGAGCACAGGGCTTAGGGCGGAGCGCATAGCAGGCAGCGTTTGGCGTAGAGAAAATCCGGTTGCGCGTCGCCGTTAACGGCGCAAGAATGGACTGCGATTCTGCAGGGGACTGGTGATGCGAAATATTCCCGCTGCAAGCCTGATTGCAGGGGCTTTTTCCCTCCTGACGTTGCATGTTGGCGGACAGGCCACCGCAGCGCCGACGCCTTCAATTAATCCTCAGCAGGCTGTCCGTTTGCCCTACACAGCTGAGTTCACATCGACGGTTGTGCGGAGGCTTCCGGACGGAGATTCCGTCACGACCGAATCTGTGGAGATTGCTGCGGTCGATTCGAAAGGCCGCCGGATGCATTCCTCGACGACAAAGGGCCAGCGGCCGGCCACAGAGGTCTATATCGCCGATCCGGTTAACCACACGCTGAGCTACTGGACTGTGCCGGGCACGACTGCGCAGATCGTGGACGCGCCGGATGTCGGAGTCGATACTGACTGCTCAAGGAGATTGAAAGCGATCAATCCGCTTCACCCGGCTGGCCTTCCGAACCTGCCCGTAGAGGACCTGGGGACGAAGACCATTGCCGGAATTCCCGCGCGAGGGGGGCGTGTTTCCTTCAAGATGGGGCAGACCGAGAGGACGAACGAGCTCTGGACGGCAATCGATCCGGCGCTGGGCGAGCTGGCCGTCCTGACGATCGGGCTGACGGGTCAATCTCAGACTTGGACCGAAACGCTGACCAGATTCACGCAGTCCGAACCCAATTCAGGGCTCTTCGTGATGCCGTCCGGCCGCCAGGTAACGAGGAAGAATGGGATGGCGTACTACTGCGGCGGCAAACCGGGGGCGGCTCCCGCATCAACTGCACCGGCAAAGTAGTCGAGGACTCGATTCAAAACGCCAGCAGAAGCTGGTTCATATGCCAGCCTGAGGCTGCCGTCGGCTCGGCCGCGCCAAAACGCGGCCTGGCGCATCAATTTACAATCAGGACTGAGTCCGTTATGGCAACCAAGGAAAAAACAGAAGCCGCCACGAAGGCGGACGGTGCAGAACCAGCGTCTTTTGAGGCCCGCTACAATCCCTCCGAGATTGAGGCGAAGTGGCAGGCGCGCTGGGATGCGCAGCCGGAGTTCTATGCCTCCGAACCGCTGACATCGGCGAAGCCGAAATACTACGTGCTCGGCATGCTGCCCTATCCGTCAGGGCAGCTGCACATGGGGCACGTGCGCAACTACTCCATCGACGATGCGCTGGCGCGCTACATGTGGATGCGGGGCTATAACGTACTGCACCCGATGGGTTGGGATGCTTTCGGATTGCCGGCGGAAAACGCCGCGCTCAGAAACAACACGCCGCCGAAGCAGTGGACACTGAGCAACATCGCCGCTATGAAGCGGCAGATGAACCGGCTGGGTCTGGCCTACGATTGGCGCAATGAAATAACCACTTGTTTGCCGGAATACTACCGGTGGAATCAGTGGTTCTTCCTGAAGATGTACGAGCGCGGCCTGGCCTACCGCAAAAAGAGCAAGGTGAACTGGTGCCCGCTGTGCGCCACAGTGCTGGCCAACGAGCAGGTGGTCGACGGCTGCTGCTGGCGGCATGAAGAGCAGCCGGTGGAGCAGCGCGATCTGGAACAGTGGTTCCTGCGGATCACGAATTACGCGCAGGAACTGCTCGACGGCCTGAGCAAGCTGGACGGTTGGCCGGAAAAAGTGCGCACCATGCAGCGCAACTGGATCGGGCGCAGCGAAGGCGCGGAAATCGCCTTTGAGCTGGAGGATGCGGGCGATGCTGTTGAAGACGAAGAGAAAGCCCACAGGGGCGGCGCCGCGATTCTGCCCGCAGGCGAGGGCGTGAAGGGGTCGGGAAAAAAGATTACCGTCTTCACCACGCGCGTGGATACGATCTTCGGCGCGACCAGTTTGCAGCTGGCGCCGGAGCATCCGCTGGTGAAGGAGATGGCCGCGGAGAGCGCCGACTTGTCCGACGCGGTCGCGTCGCTGCTCGATCAGCAGCGCAAGGCGCGCGAAGCCGGCGACGTGGGCGAGATCGAGAAACACGGCGTCTTCACCGGGCACTACGCCATCAATCCTTTCAACGGCGAGCGGCTGCCGGTGTGGGTGGGCAATTACATCCTGCTCGATTACGGAACCGGCGGCATTATGTCGGTGCCGGCGCACGATGATCGCGACTACGATTTCGCGAAGAAGTACGGTTTGGAGATCAGGGTGGTCATCCTGCCGCGGAACCACGGCGAGGCCGCGGCAAATGGTGATCGCGAGTCGCTGCTGCCCTTCACGGCCGAAGACAGCCTGCTGATCAACTCCGGGGAATTCAGCGGATTGGGTTGCCAGGAAGCGCAGCACAAAATGGCTGCGTACGCCGCGGAGGACGGATTTGGCAAGCCGACGGTTACATATCGCCTGAAGGACTGGGGCATCAGCCGCCAGCGCTACTGGGGCACGCCCATTCCGATGCTCTACTGCGGCGGGTGCGGCATTGTGCCGGTGCCGGAGAGCGAATTACCGGTGATCCTGCCGGACAACGTGGAGATCACGCAGCAGGGCGGGTCGCCGCTGGCGCGCATGCCGGAGTTTGTGAACGCAACGTGCCCGAAGTGCGGCGGCAGGGCGCTGCGCGAGACCGACACCATGGACACCTTCGTCGATTCCTCCTGGTATTTCTATCGCTACACCGACGCGCACAACGACCACGCGCCATTTGCAACCGAGAAAGTTGCGTATTGGTTTCCGATCGACCAGTACGTTGGCGGGGTGGAGCACGCAATTCTGCATTTGATCTATTCGCGCTTCTGGACCAGGGTGATGCGCGACATGGGACTGGTGGGCAACGACGAGCCGATCGATCGCATGTTCACCCAGGGGATGGTGATTCGGAACGGCGCAAAGATGTCGAAGTCGAAGGGCAACGTGGTTTCGCCCGATGAAATGATCGCGCGCTTTGGCGCGGACGCGACGCGCATGTACTCGCTCTTTGCCGCGCCGCCCGATCGCGATCTCGACTGGCAGGAAGACGGGGTTGCGGGAGTGAGCCGGTTTCTGGCTCGCGTCTGGCGCTTCGGCATGAAATACGCTGAGCGGGCCCGGAACGGCAGTAGTGGCGCAAACCCTGCAGCCTCGCCGGAATCGCAGGCGATTCTGCGCAAACTGCATCAGACGATTCGCAAAATCACTGAAGATTTTGCGGGGCGCTGGCATTTCAACACTTCGATCGCGGCCATCATGGAGCTGGTGAACCTGCTCACCGCGTCGGAGCCGGCCATCCATGCGGGAAAGATTCCGGATGCAGTCGTCACGGAGAGCCTGCGCAGCCTCACGCTCCTGATTTCGCCATTCGCGCCGTATCTGGCATTCGAGTTGTGGGAGCAGATCGGCGAGAAGAGCGACCTGCTGCGCACTTCCTGGCCGAAGTTCGATGAGGCGCTGGCTCGCGAGGAGCAGATCGAGATTCCGGTGCAGATCAACGGCAAGCTGCGATCGGTGGTGACGGTAAGCGCCGATGCCGATGAGGACGCGGTGCGCAATGCGGCGTTGGCCAATGAGAAGATCGCAGCGCTGATCGCTGGCAAGGAAATCGTGCGCATCATCGTGGTGCCGCAAAAGCTCATCAACATCGTGGTGAAGTAGGCGACCCGCTTGAGCGTCGGCTCTCATAGTCGTACCGTGGTGCGCGTAGCACCGCGTCGCGGCACTCAGTCCTTTGTGCAGATTCTCGCGCTGGTTTGGCGGCGGCCTTCACTGGTGGCGCTGGAACTGCTGTGGCGCTGGAGCTTCGGCATTCCGCTGCTGGCGGTGCTATGGCTCGCAGGGCGCCACATCTGGTTCGCGACAGCGGCGCGGGTGGAAGCGACCGGGGTCTTCGGGTTTTCTCTGGAGAATCCATTCCAGGGCGCCGAGCAGGTGTCGGATGCGATCGACGTGCTGCGGTCGCCGGTATTGCACGCCGCGGCCTGGATTCTGCCTGTGGCCGTGCTGGTCTGGGCTATTGCCTCAGGCATCGGGCGCAATGCGGTTCTACGCCGTTATCGGCCGCAGACTCCTCAACGGCCGGGAGCGATGATCGCGCTGCAGCTGCTGCGCGTGATTGCTCTGTGCTCGACCTACGCAGTGTGGTTTGAAGTGGTGCGTTGGGCGGCCAACTTCACTCTGTCGACGGGTGCAGAAGGCGGGGAGCCGAATCTGGTGCTCTACTGCGCGCTGGTTATTGTGTTGTCCCTGGGAATCTTCAGCGTGTGGGCGCTGGCGAGCTGGGTCTTCTCGATCGCGCCCTTGCTGGTGCTGCTCGAAGGTGGCGGCATTGGGGCGAGTCTGAAGCGGAGCCTGCGGCTGGGACCGCTCAGAGGCAAGCTGGTCGAGATCAACCTGGTGATGGGCATCGTAAAGCTGGCGCTGATTGTTCTGGCAATGGTCTTCTCAGCAACACCGCTGCCCTTTGAAGATGTCGTGCATGGAACAACGCTGTATGCATGGTGGGCCGTGGTTACGGTCGCATATCTGGTGGCGTCGGATTTCTTTCAGGTGGCAAGGGTAGTGGCCTTCGTCGAACTGTGGGCATCTGCGGTGCCAACCGCGCCTTCTGCGCACCCGGGACGGAGTTGAACTGAGGCGAACCCTGCGGAATCGTTTTGAATCGGAATGAGAGGGGGTCGTTTGCCGATGATCTTTGATCTGGAAACGTCTGCGCACGACGTTGCGTATAAGCTGCTGGTGGGTCTGGTGGCGCCGCGGCCGATAGCGCTGGTAACGAGCATGGATGAACACGGGGTGCTGAATGCGGCACCGTTCAGCGCGTACAACTATCTGTGCACCGATCCGCCGATTGTGGGGATTGGGGTAACGAACCGGACTGAAAACCGCTACCTGCCGAAGGACACGGCTCGAAACATCCGGCGAACCGGAGAATTTGTGGTCAACATTGTGACAGAAGACATTGCGGATTCGATGGTGGTGTGCGCGGCGGATGCGCCTCCGGAAATCAGTGAGATGGAGATGGCCGGATTTACCACGGCGCCTTCGGAGAAGGTACAGGTGCCGCGCATCGCCCAGGCACACGCGGCGCTGGAGTGCCGGGAGTTCACGACGATGGAGATCGGGCGCTCGCGGATTGTTCTGGGGAAGGTGGTATCGGTTTATGTGGAGGATCGATATGTTGATCCCGCTGGACCATATGTCCGAGCCGAGGAACTGCATGCGATCGGACGGATGAACGGCTTGGGGAACTACGTGAAGACACGAGATGCATTCATGACGATTCCACGCATTTCGTATGCGGAGTGGATGCAGAAGCAGGCCGTCGAGGCGAAGGCGCCACCGAAGCAGAAGCGTTAGTGCTGCCCTCCTGGCGACCGTGGCGTTGAGTCTGGCACGAACGGGTTTCTTTACACCGCAAATGATCCCTGCCAAACTGACATGTGCCCACCCAATCTGTTGTCATCCTCGATTTTGGGTCGCAGTATACCCAGCTGATCGCGCGGCGTATCCGCGAACAGAATGTCTACTCGCTGGTGCTGCCATGCACCACGAAGATCGAGGAGATTCGAGCGCAAAACCCGATCGGCATCGTCCTCTCGGGCGGACCGTGTTCGGTGTACGACGCGGATGCGCCGCCAGCCGATCCTGAAATCCTGAATTTGGGATTGCCAGTTCTGGGAATCTGTTATGGGCTGCAGTTCATCACGCACCATCTGGGCGGACGTGTTCGCTCAGCAATGAAGCGCGAATATGGTCATGCCGATGTGGACCTGATCGACGTGGCGAACCCGCTGTTTGCCGATCTGCCGGCGTCGCTGCACGTATGGATGTCACATGGCGATGAGGCGCTCGATCTGCCGCCCGGTTTTCACCTGACGGCAAAGACGTCGAACGCGGTCGCCGGGATGGCCAATCCGGAGCGCCGCATCTGGGCCGTGCAGTTTCATCCCGAGGTCCACCACACGCAGCTGGGCACGCAGGTGCTGCGCAATTTTCTGTTCAACATCTGCGGCGCGACCCCGGACTGGACGCCGGAGCACTTCATCCACTCGACCGTGGCGGCAATCCGGGAAAAAATCGGCCAGGGACACGCGATCTGCGCGCTCTCCGGTGGCGTGGATTCTTCAGTGGCGGCTGTTCTGGTGCATCGCGCCATCGGCGATCACCTCACCTGCGTGTTTGTGAACAACGGCGTGCTGCGCAAGAACGAGTTCGAAAAAGTGCAGCAGAACCTGCGCGACAAACTGGGGCTGAAACTCGTTGCCGTCGACGCCAGCAAGCGCTTCCTGCTGAAGCTGCGCGGCGTGACCGATCCGGAAGGGAAGCGGAAGATCATCGGGAACGAGTTCATCGCGGTGTTCGACGAAGAGGCGGAGCGCATTGCAAAAGAACCGGGCGGAGTGGAGTGGCTGGTGCAGGGAACGCTCTATCCCGATGTGATCGAGTCGTCGTCGGTAAAAGGCCCGTCGCAGACGATCAAGAGCCATCACAACGTGGGCGGGCTGCCGGAGGACATGCAGCTGAAGCTGATCGAACCGCTGCGCGATCTGTTCAAGGATGAAGTGCGGCGGATCGGTCGCGATCTTGGCATGCCGGAAGAGATTCTGCAGCGGCAGCCGTTTCCGGGGCCTGGACTGGCGGTGCGGATTGTGGGCGAAGTGACGGCGGAGCGCGTGGCCCTGGTACAGGAAGCCGACGACATCGTAGGGAGCGAGATTAAGCAGGCGGGGTTGTACACGCAGATCTGGCAGTCGTTCGCGGTACTGTTGCCGGTGAAGAGCGTGGGCGTGATGGGCGACCAGCGGACATATGCGTACACCTGCGCGATTCGTGCGGTGCATTCCGAAGACGGTATGACCGCGGATTGGGTCCCGCTGCCCTACGAAGTGCTGAAGGTGATCTCGAGTCGCATCGTGAACGAGGTACGCGGGATCAATCGCGTGGTGTACGACATCACCTCGAAGCCGCCAGGCACAATCGAGTGGGAGTAATTTGCCATTAAGGCGGACGCGCCTTCGGCGCAAAATCCACGCGCTGAAACCTCTGATATCCTTCATCATTCGTTGAAATTCCTCCGGATCAGAGGCTCCGCATCGATGAAGAATCGTGGTCGGTTGTTCGTTCTTCTGCTTGCATCCCTTCTCAGTTGCGCTGGAGTGCCGATTCATGCGCAGACGGCTATCAGCAGCGCTTATGCGCGCGATCCGCAGCAGGCGATCGACCAGGACTACACGGATCACATTAAGAAGTACACAACGGAGCCGTACTTCAATTCGCCGCTGACAGACTATTTGCCTGCGTCGAAGACCGTGCCGACGCCTGCGAAGGTGCTGGGCGATGTGTCCGGTGCGCCCAACATGCTGCCATATGCCGAGGATGTGTACAAGTATTTCCGGCTGCTGGCCGCGAGCACGCCGCGCGTGAAGGTGTACACCATTGGGCACTCGGAAGAGGGCCGCGAGATGATCGCCGCGGCGATCGCGGACGAACCTGTCCTGGCAAGACAGAAGGAAAACGATGAGCGACTGGCGAAACTTGCCGATCCGAGGACCATCCATCTGGACGATAAGGTTGCCGGCGATCTGGTAAAGCAGTCGTTTCCGATTTACTACATCACGGGGACGATCCATTCGCCGGAGACGGGAGCGCCGACGGCGCTGATGGAGTTGGCGTACAGGCTTGCAGTGGACGACTCGCCGTACATCAGATTCATCCGCTCGCACATGATCGTGCTGATCACGCCGGTGGTAGAGGTGGATGGGCGCGATCGCATGGTGGACATCTATAAATGGCATCTGGCGCATCCGGGCGAGAACTGGCCAAGGCTGGTGTATTGGGGACATTACGTCGCGCACGATAACAATCGTGATGCGATGGCGATGACGCTGAACCTGACAAAGAATGTGCTGGACACCTACCTCACGTGGCATGCGCAGGTGTTGCACGATCTGCATGAGTCGGTGCCGTTCCTCTACGACAACACCGTGGGCGACGGGCCGTACAACGCGTGGATCGATCCGATTCTTGCCGGCGAGTGGGCGGAGATCGGCTGGAACAACGTGCAGCAGATGACGGAGTTCGGGATGCCAGGCGTCTTCACGCATGGGGATTTCGATACCTGGAGTCCGGGATACCTGATGTTTCTGGCGGCGATGCACAACGGCATCAGCCGACTGTATGAGACCTTCGGGAATGGCGGAGCGGACACGGAGAAGCGGATCCTGTCGCCGGAAGAGTATGAGCGGACCTGGTACAAGCAGAATCCGCCACTGCCGGTAGTGACTTGGTCGCAGAGGAACAACAACAACTATGAAGAAACGGCGCTGCTGACAACGATTTCGTACTTCGCGCAGAACAACCAGCAGTTTCTGGAGAATTTTTACCTTAAGGCGAAGCGGAGTGTTCAGAAGCCGGAATCTTCAGGGCCTGCTGCCTATGTAGTCTCTGCGGATGGGCAGTCGGCGAGCCGCCGCGCGCATCTGCTGCGGGTGATGGCGCTGCAGCATGTGGAGGTGAGCCGGCTATTGGAAGCTGTGACGGTTACAAATCCGCAGACGAAGAAGCAGGAAGTGAAGAAGGACGACAAAGGCGACGCGAAATCCGACGATGCGAAATCGGGCGATGCGAAATCCGACGATGCGAAGTCCGATGCGAAGACTGTGACGTTTCCGGCGGGGAGTTACGTGATCCGGATGGATCAGCCCTTTTCGCGAATTGCTGATGCGTTGCTGGACCGTCAGTACTGGGCGCCGGACGATCCGCAGAAGCATCCGTACGACGATACCGGGTGGTCGTTCCCTGATTTATTTGCCGTGCCGACGGTGCGAGTGACCGACGCTTCGATTCTGAAGGCGAGGATGGAAACGGTAGCGGATGCGGGCAGGCCTTCGGGTACCGTCAGCGGTACCGGAGACATCGTCGCCGTCAACAACTCCGGCGAGACAACGCTGCTTTCGCTGCGTTACTCCCTTCCGAACGCGAAGTTTTCCGTTGCGGAGCAGGCGTTCGACGCGGGAGGAAAGCATTTTGGGACGGGGTCGCTGATCATCCAGAACACCAACTCCGGGCACAGCGAGAGCACCGACTCGATTAAGAACGCGATCCACATTGCGGATGTGGAGGCCGTTGGCCTGGCGGCGATGCCTTCAGTGGCGATGCACGATGCGCCGGCGCCACGCGTCGCCATGATGCACACCTGGGGCGGAACGCAAACGGAGGGCTGGTGGCGGGAGGCTCTCGACAAACTGCATGTGCCGTATGACTACATCAGCACACAGACGGTTTCGCACGAGGGCGGCCTGCGGGATAAGTACGACGTGATTATTTTTGCGCCCGTGGGGCGATCGTCGACGCAGCAAATCGTGAACGGAATGCCGATGTGGGGCAATGCTTTGCCGTGGCAGAAGACAGACCTGACGCCGAACCTCACCATCGACTCAACCGAGGATATGCGGCCCGGGCTGGGCCTCGATGGGGTTGCTCACCTGAGAGACTTTGTGGAGAAGGGTGGTCTGTTGATCACGGCGGAGGACACGGCGCAGTTTGCCATTGACGAAGGCTTGGCGCCAGGAGTGTTTGTGAATCGCGGAGGGAACGTGCACTTGGTGGGCAGCGTGCTGGGTGCGACGTTCGTGGATCATAAGAATCCCGTTGCCTGGGGATATGGTGACAACCTGCCGGTGTACAGCGCGGACGGGATGGCATTCACCATCGGGAACATGACCGTGCCGCGGCATCTGGAGACCGACAAGGATTATCATCGCGCTACAGGGCGCGGCGGTCCGCAGGAGGAAGACATTCCGCAGGGACGCGCGGCGGTGGAACCGGAGCCGCTGCCTTCGCCCAAGCCGTGGGAGGCAACGCCGCTGAACGAAGAGGAGGCGCGCGACAATCCGTATGTGATTCCGGATCAGTACCGGCCGGATGTGATCCTGCGATTCGTAGGGTCGAAGGGATTGCTGTTATCGGGGCTGCTGGAAGGCGGCGGTGCGATCGAGGAGAAGCCGATCGTGGTGGACGCGCATTTCGGTCAGGGCAACGTTCTGCTGTTCGCAAATAACCCGATTTACCGTGGCGAGACGATCGGGAGCTACGGCCTGGTGATGAATGCGATTCTGAACTTCGATCATTTGTCTAAGCCGGCGGCGACGAAATAGACGCGCCGAAAGAAGTTATGGAAAAGCTGGGATTAATCGCCGGCAATGGCCGGTTTCCGTTTCTGTTGCTGGATGCGGCGCGGGCGCATGGGACCGAGGTGGTGGTTGCGGCAATCAAAGAAGAAACGGATCCAGAGATGGATGCGCGTGCGGCTGCGGATGAGGGCGTGCGCGTGCATTGGCTTTCCCTTGGAGAGTTGTCGCGGCTGATTGAGACGTTCCAGCGCGAGGGCGTGCATAAGGCGGTGATGGCCGGGCAGGTGAAACACAAGCAAATTTTTTCCAGCATCCGGCCCGACTGGCGGCTGGCGAAGCTGCTGCTTTCGCTGCGCACGCGGAACACCGACATGCTGCTGGGCGCGGTGGCAAAGGTTCTCGCAGATGAGGGCATCGAACTGATCCCGTCGACCGCTTATCTGGAGCCGCTGCTCGCTCAGCCTGGGGTGCTGACCGCGCGCGCGCCCAGCGAACAGGAGCAGCGCGACATCGAGTACGGGCGCGAGGTGGCGCGGGGGCTCGCTGCATTCGATCTGGGACAGACCGTGGTGATTGCGGCGCAGGCCTGTGTGGCGATTGAGGCCATGGAAGGAACGGACGCGACCATTGAGCGCGCGGGAGCGCTGATGCGAAGCCTGGGCGAGCCCGCGTCGACGCTGGACCGTAGCCTCACCGTGGTGAAGGTAGCCAAGCCGAAGCAGGATCTGAGGTTCGATGTTCCGGTGATCGGAATTCGCACGATTGAAACGATGAAGGCGGCGGGGGCCACTTGCCTGGCACTGGAGGCGCATCGGACCCTGATCTTCGATCGCGAGGGCGTGCGCGCGCAGGCTGACGCCGGCGGAATTGCCGTAATCGCCCTGGAAAACGCATAATGGTCGGGCACGCCTAAACGAGTTCAAACACACGCAGTCACAACAGCGCACACCAGGCCCGCACGAGCTTTCGAAAAAGGGAGAAACGATTATGTCGAAGATTCCGGCAATTGTGGTTGCCGTCGTGGTTGTTCTTGTGGTCGGCGGTTTTGTCCTTCAGCGCAGCTTTGCCGCCGATAACGGGCCGATGCCCGAGGTAGGTCAGGCTGCACCGACCTTCACGCTCCCCAACCAGGAAGGCACTCCGGTGAGCCTTGACAGTTATAAGGGCAAGTGGGTGGTGTTGTACTTCTACCCGAAGGACATGACGACGGGCTGCACGATCGAGGCACACAATTTCCAGCGCGACCTGGACAAGTATCAGGCGCTGAACGCGGTCATTCTGGGCGTGAGCGTCGATACGGTGGACAGCCACAAGCAGTTCTGCACCAAAGACTCGCTGACGTTTACGCTGCTGGCCGATCCCGACAAAAAGGTTGTGACGCAGTATGGATCGCTCGGGAATTTCGGGCCCATGGTAATTGCCATGCGCAACACGTTCCTGATTGATCCCAGCGGGAAGGTCGCGAAGGTCTGGACCAAGGTCGATCCGAATGCGCACAGCGCGGATGTGCTGGCTACGCTCGGGCAGTTGCAGGGAAAGGCCGCGTAAGAGGCATCTGAAAGCGAACCGCTATCCGCTGCGCGCTGTGTTACTGGTCCTTCACGGGCGTAATGGGATGGCGGTTCTCCGGAGCGTTAGGAGAGACGCCGAAATCCCAAACGTCGAGATTGATGACGCCGGGGGCGAGGATTTCCATCAGCGCATACTCGCCGATGGAGAGTGGCTCTTTGGGCGTGAGCTTCATCCAGTGTTTGCCAGGCAGGATTTCCGCCTTCGTCGGGACGATGTCTTCTGACTGGGTGGCATTTCCAGCGCGTGTAATGCGCAGCGCACCAATAACGCGCTCGCCGGGCTGGACGTCAACGCGGACGATGGCGTAGCGGCTGTCCGGCGAGCTGTATTCGTCTTTATTGGGTACCGAGTTAGCGCCGTGCGTGTTGACCATCATGGCGTCTTCGGGCGCAACCTGCTCGGAATTGCCGACATCGAGGCTGACGTACAGCGCCGGGTCGTCGACGTGAATGCGCACACGAGCGGCCTGGCCGTTGATGCGCACCGGCTCCTTCGCACCACTGAAAGAACCAATGGCCGCGCGCAATACGTTGTGGTTCGCATCGCGGTTGACGTTGCCGGTGCTCTGGTCGAGGTGAACCAGTTCGGGGATGCTCTGAAAGTTGTCGAGGACAAAGATGCCGTCCTGATCTGGCAAGTGAAGGCCAGGAGCGACGAGCGGGACGCGCGCGGCCTGATCGGCCCTCTCGGCGGCAGCTGCGGCATCGATGGCAGCAGCCTCTTTCTCCGCCTCGCCGCCTGAGGGGGGACCGGCTGTCGATGCGCCAGGACGATCGGTCGGCGCAGGCTGCGCTCCGGGCTCATGCTCCTTGTTCCATTTGTCGGTGGCCGGCCAGTCGATCAGGTTATAGGGGATGTCTTCCCACTCGGCGCGCTCGGCGCTGTAGTAGCGGACGCGATCCCCTTTGACCTCCCATTTGGTGACGATCTGGTACGACCCGTCCTTGAGGATGAGGCGCTTGCGATTGACAGACTGGGCAAACGCTGAGGGCGCGAAGGGAGAGAACGTGCGAAAGGGCGAGGCCAGGTCAAGCACCAGCAGCGCCGCTGCAATCGTGATGAACCGGACAGGTCGCATCGCTTCCTATTAGATACGCGCGGCACTCATCCGTCACCATGGGCGTAGGGCCGGCTGGCCCAAGATGCCCATGAACTGGCCGGATGATTGCCCGCTGCGCTTGGTAGCGCCCGGGAAAGGGCGATAGACTGGGTCCCCCGTGACGCTTACTGTTCGAGAATTCGCACGCGGAGGTGAACAGCTGTGCTGACGGGCCCGTCAGCGATCCTGGGGTGCGTGCGCAGGATTGCGCTGAGAGGGCTGGTGTGTCTGGCCGCGGGCTCCGCGATGGCCCAGGCACCGGCCAGCGCTCCCGCTGCGAGTCCAATACAGGGGGTTGACGCGACCCAGTGGCGCCAGGGCACAACGAGTCTGATTCGAGGGTGGCGCGAGAACAGCGGCGACGATTTGGCATGGGCTCAGCCGGGGTTCGACGACAGCCAGTGGAAGATGGTCGAGATCGACGACACAGGCGAGAGTACCCCTGGGAAGCGCTGGTTCCGCTTGCATGTGAAACTGGCGCCCCAGCATCCACATTTGCACTTGCTCCTGGCCGGCGGCGAGGGCACGTACGAGCTATACATCAATGGGCAGCTGCAGCATAGGTCAGGATTGCGGCACATTTTCGCAGTGAGCCGGCCCACCGAGCAGGTTTTCTCACTGGGCGATGAAGAGACGGCTACGGACCTGGTGCTCGCACTCCGGACCCGGCCGTCGCGAACCTATCGTTTCTATCATCTGCCCTTGTTTCTAACGGCGACGGTGGGCACGCCGGGAGCGGTGGACAACCTGCGCCAGTCGATGGAGAGTGATCGCCTGTATGCGGTGGTGCCGGGGATCGCCATCAACCTTGTGCTGGTGCTCGCCGGGATTGGCGCACTCGCCCTTTTTCGCAGCCAGCGGGCCCACTATGAATACCTTTGGCTGGGGTTGTATCTGCTGGCCCTGGGGATTTCAAACGGTATCGCCGATTGCGCAGAGAATGGCGTGATTCCGCTGGCCTGGAACGACTTTATCGGCGATCCGCTGATCTATGTCTTCACCATCATGCAGATTCAGTTCACGTTCAGTTTTGCAGGCGAGCGCGTGAACCGCATCTGGCGGATTTATCAATGGATTCTGCCAACGCCTCTGATTCTTTTTGCCGTGATGCTCACCGGGCGAATCAGCAGCAACCCATACCCTCTGGTGGAAGCGGGTTTGATTCTTCCCGCCGCTCTGCTGCTGCCGGCGCGGCTCTTCACGTGGTGGAGAAGAGGGAATCAGGAGGCGGGTTGGCTGATTTTGCCCAGCTTGTTGCCTGCAGCCGCCGCTGCAATCTTTGATGTTGGCTTCATCTCGATCTATGAGGGCTGGAAACACACGGCGTTTCTCGACGACCCGATCTACATGGGGCCAGTTTCGGTGGGGGTTCCGGACCTCTGCGATTTTCTCTTTGTGCTGGCCATCGGCGTGGTGATGTTCTTCCGATTCACCAAAGTAAGTCGAGATCAGGCGCGTGCCCAGGCGGAGTTGCATGCGGCGCGGGAGATCCAGCGGCGCCTGGTGCCGGAAACTCTGCCGGAAGTGGAAGGCTATCAGGTCGAAGCGGCGTATTTTCCCGCCGAAGAGGTGGGCGGGGATTTCTATCAGTTGCTCGAGTCGAAAGGGGGCGCAAAACTGGTCGTCGTCGGCGACGTGAGCGGCAAAGGGCTCAAAGCTGCCATGACCGGCACGCTCGCGATGGGGGCGCTGCGTGCTTTGGCGGCCGAGTCGCTGGGTCCTGGAACGGTGCTGGGCCGGCTCAACCGGCAGCTGGCCGAGACCGGCGATGAGGGCTTCGTCACGTGCATCTGCGCGCGCATCACGCCGCAGGGTGAAGTAACGTTGGCCAACGCCGGGCATTTACCGCCGTATCGCAATGGTGAAGAACTTTTGCTGGAGCCGGATTTGCCCTTGGGAATTGGTGCGCAGGAGAAGTATGCGGAGCATACGTTTCGGCTGGACCCAGGGGACCAGATGACCTTGCTTTCTGACGGCGTCGTGGAAGCACGGGACGCCAGCGGGTCGCTGTATGGCTTTGAGCGGACGCGGGCCATCAGCGCGCAGCCGGCCAACGCAATTGCACAGGCGGCGCTGGAGCATGGGCAAACAGACGACATCACGGTGCTCACAGTGACACGGGTAAGGAGTGAGAAGAAAGTGACGGCGGCGAAATCCGCGGTTGCGCTGCAGGCGTCCGGCGGACAAGGATAAGGAGGGCCCGGATGGCGAAATCGGCAGACGCAGCGGACTTAAAATCCGCAGACTCTAACAGGTCGTGGGGGTTCAAATCCCCCTCCGGGCACCATATAACCATCGTGTTCGCGATAGTTTAGGGCCATGAATTTGTTTTGTGTCCAAAGTGTGCCCAAATTCGCTGGGCGCCTAAGGAATGCGGGCCGCTATCAAGCCGTTCGAGGCGTGGGCAGATTCATCGGACCATCGTCGCGCGAAACCGCCGTATAGCCGACCATCCAGACATCACGGAACGCAAGCGCGAAGATGGCTCCTCCAATTCTTAGGCGTGAGAACTTCGCGCAGTGTCTTCACACGAGGAACCGACAGGGCGGCCTCGTATCTTCAGCGTCCTCGCGGTAGGAGAGTTTTATCCCTCCGCATGGCGAGCGAGTTGGTGGCGAAAGAGGTCCAGGAACGCATCGCACTGCGATTCCCGCTGAAGGCGAAATCGCTCCATCGAAATGAATTAACCGACAATCTGCTTGACATTAGGTCCTGCGATCCATCATCATCTGTGTCCTCATCATTGCCTTCATTCTTCTTCGGCCTTGTTCCGGATCGGCCTTAGAGTTTGCTCTCAGCGCGCTGAGCGTCGGATCGCACATCCCCCAGCGCGCAAACGATGTTGCCGCGTCCCCCGTGCGTCGGCTCAATTCGATTTACTGGCACTGATCGCTCTTTTTGTTTCCCAAATGAGCAATCGGTTCCGCCACACGAGGTTTCGCGGATGTCATTCATTCAGCAGTTCCCCATGCCGGCGGCGGTTGCTCGGCTCAAGGGCGGTCCGGCCCCCTGCCCGACCTTCCGGTCACCAATTCGGCTACTGTGCGGGAATTCCACCCGATTGGCGGTTGTGCTCTGCTCAGTGCTGGCCCTGTCTGGCGTAGCCGCCCGGGCCGGTGCGCAGACGACCTATACGTGTTCGACGGCAACACCCAGCAGCAACTGCGCGCTTTCGATTCCCGGAGGCGACTCGATCACCAACCCTCCTCCGGCTGCTGCGGCCTCCAACTCATCGACCCTCACGGTCTCGGGCGCCACCGGTCCGGTGACCAGCGTCAAGGTGGTGCTTCAGGGCGTGACCTCGTCGATCGCCAAATATATGAACACCCAAACAAACCAAAACACGTATTCCAGCGTGGAGTGGGCCAGCTTTGTGCTGGAGGACCCAGCTGGAAACCAGCTGGTGCTTCTTGGTTCGACGGGCAGCGGCACAGATCCACTGGATAGTGCGACGATCACCGTTGAGGACGGGGCGCAGGTGGCGCCGCCGACCACAAACTACAACACGGCCTGGCCGACATCGGCGAATGCGACGATAACTGTGGCGCCGAGCTCCTACTGGCTTTCGCTCGGGTTCCAGCCCCTCTACGATACCAGCTCCAGCGACTGGCCGCCGCCCGATGGCAGCGCCACGCTCACCGGCAAATATGCCGGGGCCTCAGCCAACGGCACATGGACGCTGCATCTGGCGGACAGCAACATCGAACTCAATTATCCCGACTGGGTTTCCGACCCGATATCGATCAGCGGATGGCAGTTGATCCTGACGTATTCCACGCTGCCCGCCACGACCACCACGGTGAGCACCAGTCTGAATCCGTCGTATACCGCGTCGCCGAGTGACTCTGTGACGCTGACGGCCACGGTCGTGAGCACCGGGAATACGGTCAGCGGCGGGACGGTGGCATTCACCGCGAATGGCACGACGATCTCCGGTTGCGGCGCACAGGCGGTAAGTGGGGGAACGGCAACCTGCACCACCATCTTCAACGCAGAGGGCAAATACTCGATTGTGGCGGCGTATTCAGGATCGGGTAGTTACGCGGGCAGTAACAGCAGCGGCGAGGTTTTAGATCAGATTGCGATTGACCATACCACTAATCCCAGTGGAAACACGTATTGCAATACGGGTAACCTGACGACGACGGGCGAGACGGCCTCGGACCTGATTTATCCCTCTTACATCCAGGTTCCCAACACGGTGACACAGTCGGTGGCCAACGTGTCGGTGTCGATGAACGGTTTGCAGTCGAGCAACGGGGTTTCAGGAGCTGTCAGTTCGACTTCTTTCCTGCTGGTTTCGCCAGGAGGAACGCACAATCTGGACTTCATATCGCACGTGGAGACGGCGAGCCCTCAGCCATCGGTAGATGTGACGATTGCAGACGGCAATCCCCTGGTTCCGAACGGCGAAGGGACTAACGGCGGGACCTGCGAGAATGGCACCGGACCGTATTGCGTTCTGCAAAGCACAACCTACGGGCCGACTGACGACAGCCTGCAGCCAGATTCGTTCATTACGCAGGCCGGCAGTCCCGCGCCGCCCAGTCCGAATTATCCGCTGCCCTACGGGGCGGCCAATGCCGAGACCTTCGAGCAGGCGTTCTCCGGAGCGACGGCGAGCGGCAACTGGCTGCTGTACGTTGAGAACGACAGCGGGCTGGCGCTCAACGTGAGTGGCGGGTGGTGCATCGATCTGACTCTTAATACGGGGGCGGGGACGACCACCACAGTTACTTCGAGCAAGAATCCGGGCACCACCGGAACCGCGGTCAGTTTCACGGCGACGGTACAGAGCGGCGGCAACCTGGTGAACACCGGTACGGTGACGTTCCTTGACAACGGAAATCCACCGACCGGAGGCAACAACGTGATCACCCTGAACGGTTCCGGCCAGGCGGTGTTTACCACCAGTCAGTTAACCGAGGGAGACCACAAGATCACCGCGTCGTATGGCGGCGGGTCGGAATATGACCAAAGCGAAAATTATGTGTGGCAGCGGATGGACGATGCATCCACCGTATCGTTGAGCAGCGGCGTCTACTCTTATTGCAACACCGGCGCAGTTCTTTTGCCGTCACCGCCAGCGAACAAGGGCGCGTACTCGCCGAATCCCTCGAATATTTTTGTGGCTGGTCTTCCCGGCACGATAAGCCAGGTGAGCCTGACTCTGGACAACTTCTACACGTACAGCGATTCGGTCTACGAGATGGAATCGCTGGTCAACGGTCCGGCGGGCGCGTTCGATTTCTTCTCGATGGCAGGGGCGAGCAACACGGTTGTCTCCGCGGGCAATTACACATTCGAGGACGGCCAGACCGAAGTGCCGCAGGCAGACTTCGCTCCCGGCACTTATGGGCCAGCCAGCTACAACGGCGGCGCCGACTCGTTCTTCTCGAGTTCGACTCCGTTCTATCCTGCTCCGACCACGATCAACTATGCGGCGCCCCACGGCACCTCGTCATTCGACAGCCTGTTCGGGGGAACCAATGGGAACGGAACGTGGGGCCTGTTCTTCAACCAGACCAATAACACCTCTGAGGAGGGCGCGCAGAACGGATGGTGCCTGGGATTCAAGGAGAACCCGGTTACGGTTACAGCGCAAGCCAGCCACAACGGAAACTTCGTGGCGGGCGAGCAGGGTGCACAGATTACAGCCTCGATCAGCGTCGCAGATAACACCGGGCCCACGGGCGACCCGGCGGGAAGCAATCCGTTGACACTGACTGACGTTCTTAACTCGGCTCTCACCTACTCGAGCGCTTCAGGGAGCGGCTGGAGCTGCTCGGCTGCGGGGCAGACTGTAACCTGCACGAATCACGGCGCGGTGGCCCAGGGCGGCAGCTATCCGGAGCTGACTCTCAACGTGAATGTGAGCGGGACGGCCAGCGGAACCATCAGCAACAGCGTGAGCGTGAGCGGCGCAGGCATAACTTCCACAACTTCGGGCACCGATTCGATCAGCGTGCTGGCCAACACAACCACCAGCGCCTCCAACTCCGAAGGCGAATACGGCGTTACCGCGGTACCGCTGCAGGCGACGGTCACCACCTCGTCAGGAACGGTGAACAGCGGCAGCGTCACCTTCACGCTGTTCAGCGGCTCAAACCAGGTGGGAACACCCACCTCGGGAGCGGTTTCCAACGGGGTCGCCTCAGTCCTTTACACGCTGCCGCCGGGAACACCTCCGGGCAGCTACACCATCCAGGCGGTCTACAGCGGCTCCTCCAGCTTTGCGGGCAGCAGCGACAACACCCACACCCTGACAATGGCTCAGGCTCCCACCACCACCTCGGCCTCCAACGCTACAACCAATTACAGCTCCAGCCCACAGAGCGTCAGCCTCTCGGCCACCGTCACCAGCACGGTGGGAACGGTGAACGCCGGGACAGTGACCTTCACGGTGCTCAACAGCGGAGTCCCGGTCGGGACCGCGACAACATCCGGCACAGTTTCTGGAGGCAACGCTTCAGTCAGTTACACGCTGCCGGCAGGCGCCGCAGTTGGCACCTACACCATCCAGGCCGCCTACAACGGCTCGACCGACTTCTCTACGAGCACCGATAGCTCACATACGCTCAGCGTTTCGGCCTCGACCACCACCGTTGCCTCCGACGCGCGGGCCGCCTTCAGCGCCAGCAATCAGGCGGTAACGCTCAGCGCCACGGTTACCAGCTCGGAAGGCACAGTCTCGAGCGGCACTGTCACCTTCAGCGTGTTCCAGGGCGCTACGCAGATCGGCGCCGCTACCTCGCCTGCCAACGTGACTAATGGCAGCGCCTCGGCCAGTTACACCTTGCCGGGTGGGACCAGTGTGGGGATTTACAGCATCGTAGCCAGCTACACGGGCGCGGGCGGCTTCACCTCGAGCAGTGACAACACGCATTTGCTGGCGGTGACCAGTGCTTCTTCCTGCACGACTTCGAACCCGAATCCCAATCCGAATCCGGCGGTGTTTGCTGCTACTGAGGACTTCAACGGCGACTGCAGGAGCGACATTCTGTGGCAGAACTCGAGCACGCAGCAGGTTTATGAGTGGCTGATGAACGGGACCACAATCGCCAGCAGTGGAAGCCCCTACACTCCTACCTCGGACTGGGTCATTCAGGGGGTGGGCGATTTCGATGGCGACGGCAAGAGTGACATCCTGTGGCGTAACACGGGGTCCGGCGAGGTCTACATCTGGCTGATGAATGGGACCACCATCGAGAGCGGCGGATCTCCCTACACCGTCGCCGACCCGACCTGGATCATTCAGGGGGTTGGCGATTTCGATGGTGACGGCAAGAGTGACATCCTGTGGCGGAACACCACCACTGGAGAGATCTACATCTGGCTGATGAACGGGATCACGATCAAGAGCAGCGGGTCTCCGTACACTCTCGCCGACTCGACCTGGGTCATTCAGGGAGTTGGTGATTTCGACGGCGACGGCAAGAGCGACATCCTGTGGCGCAACAGCAACTCCGGGGAGGTCTACATCTGGCTGATGAACGGGACGACCATCGCCAGCAGCGGGTCTCCCTACACCGTCGCCGACCCGACCTGGGTCATTCAGGGCGTCGGCGATTTCGATGGCGACGGCAAGAGCGACATCCTGTGGCGGAACAGCAACTCCGGAGAGGTCTACATCTGGCTGATGAACGGGACGACCATCGCCAGCAGCGGGTCTCCCTACACTCTCGCCGACTCGACCTGGGTCGTTCAGGGCACCGGTGATTACGACGGGAGCGGCAGGGCAGGCATCCTGTGGCACAACAGCACCACCCAGCAGGTCTACATCTGGCTGATGAACGGGACGACATTGGCGAGCAGCGGAAGCCCCGGCACCCTCGACAATACCTGGCATATCTATCCGCTCTCTCCATGAGCGGCTGGAACCAGGTGCTGGACGTTCCAGGGGTGTCACCGGCAAACCGGACATTTCGAGCCTTCTGCCAAGCTCCGGAGGGCCTCGTTTCGGCCTAATCTTGACCTGTGTGCGACCGATCTGCATGATGGCAGTAACCTTGCCGCGCTCATCCGCAGTCACGACAGTATGGCTTGTCATCCGCAGTGGTGGGGTCTCCACACTCTGCCCGTCCCTCGCATAAATACCAGAGAGATGTTTCCCTCCAACGGTTCCGGTCTCTCTCGGTGCGGCTCGTGTGCCCAAAATGTGCCTACGACGTGCGTCTTTGACAGCTCTGTCCGGTTTGGCCCAACGCGAAATCAGTCGGTTACTGACAGCACAGAAGGCCTCGAAGACCAAGTCCCCCTCCGGGCACCAAAGGCGGCGTGAGGCTTTTCAGCAAGCGAGGCCCGCCCGCCGCGCTCAGTCAGGGTTTGCCCCTCCGATATTCGGAGCCCCGCCTGGAGATTTCCTTCTTCTCCCCTCGGTCACTCAACAAACTGCATCATCATCATTAGACAGGACGAAGCCACTGGCGACGCAGGTTGAAATGCAGAGGCGGATGAGGGTACACTCCATATAGGACTGCTTTGGTCGTATTTCGCTGCAATGGGCCGCTCGCTCGAGCCGGGGCCCGCGCCAGAGCGCCGAGCCAGGAGATCTGCAATGAGCACCGATATGAATGTCGTCCACGAGCTGGCCAATAAGGAGTACGAGTGGGGATTCATCACCCAGATTGAAGAAGACCGCATCCCCAAAGGCCTGAACGAGGACGTGATCCGGCTGATTTCGACCAAGAAGAACGAGCCGGAGTTCATGCTGGAGTGGCGGCTGAACGCCTATCGCTACTGGGCCGCTCAGGAGCGCGCGCAGGCGGAGCCGAAGTGGGCGAACGTAACATTTCCGCCGATCGATTACCAGAACATCGCCTACTACTCGGCGCCGAAGCAGAAGAAGCAGCTATCGACCCTCGAAGAAGTCGATCCCGAGATTCTGCGGACGTACGAGAAGCTGGGGATTCCTCTTGCGGAGCAAAAGCTGCTGGCCAATGTGGCGGTGGATGCGGTGTTCGACAGCGTGAGCGTGGCAACGACATTCAAGGCGAAGCTCGCCGAAGCGGGAGTGATCTTCTGCTCGTTCTCCGAGGCGGTGCAGAAGCATCCTGAGCTGGTGAAGAAATACCTCGGGTCGGTAGTGCCGCACACGGATAACTTCTATGCTGCTCTGAATGCGGCCGTTTTCAGTGATGGGTCGTTTGTCTATGTGCCCAAGGGCGTGCGCTGCCCGATGGAGCTGTCGACCTACTTCCGTATCAATGCGGCGGAGACCGGGCAGTTCGAGCGGACACTGATTGTGGCCGAAGAAGGCGCGTATGTGAGCTACCTGGAAGGCTGCACCGCCCCGATGCGCGATGAGAATCAGCTGCACGCGGCGGTAGTGGAACTGGTGGCGCTCGATAACGCGCAGATTCGCTATTCGACGGTGCAGAACTGGTATCCCGGCGACAAGAACGGCAAGGGTGGGATCTATAACTTCGTGACCAAGCGCGGCAAGTGCCTCGGACGGAATTCGAAGATCTCGTGGACACAGGTGGAAACTGGCTCCGCCATCACGTGGAAGTATCCGTCCTGCATTCTGCAGGGCGATAACTCCGTGGGCGAGTTCTACTCGGTGGCGCTGACCAACAACTACCAGCAAGCCGATACCGGCACCAAGATGATCCACCTCGGCAAGAACACGAAGAGCACGATCGTGTCGAAGGGCATCTCCGCCGGCCACGGGCAGAACACCTACCGCGGCATGGTGAAGATCATGAAAGGGGCCGAGGGCGCGCGCAACTACACGCAGTGCGACTCGCTGCTGATCGGCGATAAATGCGGCGCGCACACCTTCCCGTATATCGAGGTGAAGAACGCATCGGCGCGGATGGAGCACGAGGCGGCGACCTCGAAGATCGGCGAGGACCAGCTGTTCTACCTGCAGCAGCGCGGCCTCAAGACCGAGGACGCGGTCTCGATGATCGTCAACGGCTTCTGCAAGCAGGTATTTAAGGAACTGCCGATGGAGTTCGCCGTCGAGGCGCAGAAGCTGCTGGCCGTGAGTCTTGAGGGCAGCGTCGGCTAACTTCCAGGAATTAGTAAGTAGAAAACAAGGATCAGGAGACGAGGGGAAGGAATGAGTTTGCTGGAGATTAAGAATCTGCATGCCTCGGTGGGCGGCCAGGAGATCCTCAGAGGG
Source organism: uncultured Acidobacteriaceae bacterium (assembly GCA_963788905.1). GTDB lineage: Bacteria > Acidobacteriota > Terriglobia > Terriglobales > Acidobacteriaceae > Palsa-343. The sequence goes on along the minus strand of CAWBIO010000002.1, from coordinate 160,983 downwards.
ATCGACCTGACGATCAACGCCGGCGAGATCCACTCGATCATGGGCCCGAACGGCTCAGGCAAAAGCACGCTGGCGCAGGTGCTGGCGCGGCGGGATGCCTACGACATCACCGAGGGCTCCATCACGTTCGATGGCAAGGATCTGTTGGCCATGAAGCCGGAGGAAGCTGCCTCCGAAGGCCTGTTTCTGGCGTTCCAGTATCCGGTGGAGATTCCCGGCATCGGAAACACGTATTTCCTGCGCTCGGCGCTGAATGCGCAGCGCAAGCATCGCGGGCTGGACGAGATGGACGCCATGGATTTCCTGCCCCTTTTCCGCGAAAAGCTGAAGCTGCTGGAAATGGATGACAAACTGATGAACCGCTCGCTGAACGAGGGCTTTTCAGGCGGCGAAAAGAAGCGCAACGAGATTCTGCAGATGGCGGTCCTCGAGCCCAGGCTGGCCATTCTGGATGAGACAGACTCGGGCCTGGACATCGATGCGCTGCGTATCGTGGCCAACGGCGTCAACTCGCTGCGCAGCCCAAACCGCGCCATGCTGGTAGTAACGCACTATCAGCGGCTGCTCGACTACATCGTGCCCGACTTCGTGCACGTGCTGGTCGATGGTCGCATCGTGCGCTCGGGCGGCAAAGATCTGGCACTGGAGCTTGAGGAGAAGGGCTACGGGTGGACCGAGAAAGAAACAATGCAGCCGGCAGGGGCGCGGGCGTGAGCAGGACACCAGCAACTCAGGTCGAACAGCTGGAAAGCTGGCTCGCAAACTTTACAGAGTTTGAGAAGAGCGCGCCGGGGCGAGAACTGCCCTGGCTGCAGGGTCTTCGCGAGGACGCCTTTGCGCGTTTTTGCCAGACAGGCTTCCCGACCACGCGCGACGAGGACTGGCGATTCACCAACGTCTCCGCGATTGCGAGGACGGCATTCCGGCAAGCGAGGCCGGCGAAACTGTCTCCCGGCGACACCGCCGCATGGCGAGTGGACGACATGGCGGCTACGCTGGTGTTCGTCAACGGCAGGTTCGAGCAGGAACTGTCCAGCGTCGATCACCTTCCGAAGGGCGTAACGGTCGACAGCCTGCGGAAGCAGCTCACTTCGCACCCTGACGAACTGAAGAAGCACCTGGGCCGCTACGCCGACACCCTGCGCGATCCGTTTGTCGCTCTGAACACGGCGTTCCTCGGTGACGGAGCCTATGTCCACGTCGACCGGGGCGTGGTCGTGGAAGCGCCCATCTTCCTGCTCTACCTCTCGACCGAGGAAAATGCACCCACGATGACTCACCCCCGCAACCTGATTGTCGCGGAAGACCACAGCCAGGTCGCGGTGATCGAGGATTACGCTTCGGTGGGCGGCGCGTCGACGGTGCTTTCCAATGCCGTCACCGAGCTGATCGCCGGTGAAAATACCGTGGCGCAGCATTATCTGATCGAGCGCGAACACCTGAAGGCGTTCAACGTCTCGACCCTGCGCATTCAGCAGGGCCGCAGCGCCAACGTAACGTCGCATTCCCTGCTGTTGGGCGGCGGGCTGGTGCGAAATAATGTGCATCCCGTGCTGGCGGGTGAAGGCGGCGAGTGCCTCATCAACGGGCTCTTTCTGGGTACCGGGCGCCAGCACCTGGACAACTACATGCACGTGGAGCATGCCGCCCCGCATTGCGGCAGCCGCCAGTTCTACAACGGAATTCTCGATGGACAGGCGCACGGCGTGTTTCACGGGCGCATCGTCGTCCACAAGGTCGCGCAAAAGACTGACGCGAAGCAGACCAACCGGAACCTGCTTCTGAGCGACGACGCTCAGATCGATACCAAGCCGCAGCTGGAGATCTACGCCGACGACGTCAAATGCACGCACGGGGCCACCATCGGGCAAATTGAAGAGAACGCGCTCTTCTACCTGCGCTCTCGCGGCATCAGCGAAGTGGAAGCACGCAAGCTGCTGCTGATGGCCTTTGCCGAGGAGTGTGTGGAGCGGATGCAATCCAGTGTGGCCAGGCAATACATCGAGCATCTGGTGCGCGAACATTTGCTTTTCACCGAGGGGATTCCACCCCAGGAGAATACTGGGCTCGTGGCGGAGAGAACGCTGGAGGAAGTGGGATGAGCGCCGCAACCGCTGTACCAATTCGCGAGAGAACCGCCACCTTCGACGTAGAGAAAATTCGGAAGGACTTCCCCATCCTCCGCACAAAGGTGCACGGACATCCCCTCGTGTATCTCGACAACGCGGCGACCTCGCAGAAGCCGCAGGCGGTCATTGACGCCCTGGTGCGGTACTACGAGGGTAGTAACGCGAATATTCATCGCGGCGTACATTACCTGTCTCAGATTGCGACCGAGGACTTCGAGAAGGCTCGGAAAACCGTGCAGCGCTTTGTGAACGCCGCCGACTCGAGCGAAATCATCTTCACGCGCGGAACCACCGAAGCCATCAATCTGGTCGCGCAGACCTACGGGCGTGTCAACGTCGGCACGGGTGACGAAGTTCTGATCACGGCGATGGAGCACCACTCCAACATCGTGCCCTGGCAAATGCTCTGTGAAGAAAAAGGAGCAAAGCTGCGGGTTGCGCCCATCAATGACCAGGGCGAGTTGGTCGTCGAGGAATTCGCGAAGCTGCTCAGTCCGCGAACCAAAATCGTCGCCGTCGCGCATGTATCGAATGCCCTGGGGACGATCAACCCGCTCCAGCAGATGATCGCCATGGCGCACGCGCACGGCGTTCCGGTGCTGGTGGATGGCGCGCAGGCGGTGCCCCACCTGGCAGTCGACGTGCAGGCGCTGGACGCGGATTTCTACACCTTCTCCGGCCACAAGATGTACGGGCCGACCGGTATCGGCGTGCTTTACGGCAAGACCGCCCTCCTCGACGCCATGCCGCCATACCAGGGCGGCGGCGACATGATCAGCTCGGTCACGTTCGAGAAGACGACCTACAACAAGCTGCCCCACAAATTCGAAGCCGGCACGCCGGACATGGCTGGCGTAGCGGGGCTGAAGGCGGCCATCGAATACATGAACGCCATCGGCATCAAGAAGATCGCAGCGCACGAACACGATCTGCTGGAGTACGCGACCGATACCGTAGGCCGGCTGGAGGGCGTGCGGCTGATCGGCACCGCCAGAGAAAAAGCAAGCGTGCTGTCGTTCGTTCTCGAAGATGTTCATCCGCACGACATCGGGACCATCCTCGATCAGGAAGGAATCGCCGTGCGAACCGGGCATCACTGCGCGCAGCCGGTGATGGACCGCTTCGGAATTCCGGCGACGGTGCCGGGCATCGTTCGCGGCCTACAACACCAGGGGCGAAGTCGATGCCCTGGTGAAGGGACTCCGGAAAGTGCGTGAGGTTTTTGCCTGATGCCGGAGCTGAGGGATCTTTACCAGGAAGTGATTCTCGAGCACAGCAAGGCGCCCAGGAACTACAAGGCCCTTTCTGCTGCGAACCATCACGCAGAGGGTTATAACCCCCTCTGCGGCGACCGCTTCACGGTTTATCTCGAGATGGATGGAGACAAGATTCGCGAGATCGGGTTCCAGGGCGCGGGATGCGCGATCTCGAAGGCGTCGGCTTCCATGATGACCCAGAGCGTGAAGGGCAAAACGAAGGCAGAGGCTGAGAAAATCTTCGAGCAGTTTCATGACCTCGTGACCGGGCATGCGCACGAAGATGCAGCGGACCTTGGAAAACTGGCGGTCTTCTCCGGCGTCTCAGAGTTTCCCATGCGCGTGAAGTGCGCAACCCTGGCATGGCACACGCTCGAGGCCGCGCTCGAAGGCAAGCAGGACAAGGTTTCAACCGAATGAAGCTGCCGGCTACAGGCCGCCGGCTACTGGCTGTTCTGTGATCATCACCAACCAATCCGTCGTCCTCAAGCGCGATTGCGCCGCGATTGCGGTTCCCGCAGGCACCCGGCAGGTCCTTCCTGCCGGGACGACCGTGCGCATCACCCAGGCTGCGGGCAGCAGCTACACCGTTTCGGCGAATGGGGCCCTGTATCGCATCGATGAAGCCGACGCTGACGCGCTGGGCCAGAGCGGGCCAGCGGCGGAGACGCATACGCCGCCCACTTTCAGTGAGCGCATGGTCTGGGATCAGCTGAAGACGGTTTACGACCCCGAGATTCCCGTCAACATCGTCGACCTCGGCCTGATCTATTCCTGTGAAATCGCCGACCGCGAGGACGGCGGGAAGAAGATCGATGTAGCCATGTCGCTGACGGCTCCGGGATGCGGTATGTCCGATGTCCTCAAAGCTGACGTGGAGACGAAGTTGGCGCGCCTGCCGGATGTGAAGGAAGTGCGCGTGCAGGTGGTCTTCGATCCGCCATGGACCCCGGCCCGGATGTCCGAAGCGGCCAAGCTGCAACTGGGGTTCGATCTGGACTACGGCACGGGAAGCAATTCTTTCGGACCGTTTCCGATTCTGCGCTAGGCGCAGCGCTAGACCGCTGCAAATCCCATTTAGCAATCGCGGCAGTTACGAATTGGCGCCGGGAGGCAGGCCACCCCATTGCCAGAAACGTGTCGTGCCCGCCTGCGCGATCCACGCCGAAAGCTGTGGATCGGGAAACCGCGCCACCCACGGTACTGCCCAGCCGATGTCCGCGCCGGAATAAGGCCCGCCGGTGATGTCCTGGGCAACGCCGGTGGCTTTCGCAAAAATCTCTGGGTTACGCAGCCCGGCCACACAAAGACCCACCAGGCGATGGATCGCGCCATTGTTGTAGCTGTAAAGGTCGATGCCATTGGCCTGCGCAAGCTCGGCAATCATGATGAGCGGCGCCAGCGCGTAAAGATGGTAATGGAGCGCCCGGCCGGCGCGCGCCATCTCATGCGGCAACACGCCGTCCGACTGGATCTGATCGACGCCCGCTTTGTAGGAAGCGATGCCCCAGGCGAGGTTGCTGCGGTCATTGCAGGCAATACCGGCAGCGGCCACGGCTAATCCTGCCCAGTAACGATGGTTATTCCATGCATCACTGTCGGGATTGGCCTTCTTACTGTCAACGTACTCGGTCACCCGGTTGGCCAGCGAGCTAAACCACTTGAGAATCTCTTTCTGCTGTTCAGGTGTGGCCAGCCCGCTGTCGCGAACCTTGAGGTACGACACGGCCGTCCCGGCGAGCAGCCATTTCTGCTCGTAGTGCCCCTGTCCGGTAGGCATTTCGCCCGACCAGGCATGGGCGGCAGCTGCGGCTGCGAGCAGGGAAAAAACGCACGCTGCGGCGGCACGGCTGCCTTTGGTCAGATACGCGTCAGCCGCCTGGCCCGACCACTGCCCAAGATGGGTAGGCGCCTCGGTGGCCTTTTCCTCCGCTTCCTTTTTCTTCGGATCAATGACGGAGTGATGCGCATCGGTGTAGTAGCCCTCGACGTCGAGCGTCTTGGTAAAAGGCGGCGGCGCAGGACAGTCGTACGGCGCATCGGTCAGCGTGACGGGATGTTCATCCCAGGGCGAGCGAAGCTGTTCAGCGCCCGCTGCGGGGGCGAAAAGCGCTCCGGCAATGCCGGCCACAACAGTACACGCGAAAAGTTGAATCGCAGGCCTGATCGCCTGGCGTCTTTGATCCAGAGTCACTGACGGTTCAGGCTTCGATGGGTTCCACATAAAACATTTCGTTCGTCGGCCGGAAGCCAGCCGACTCGTAAAGGCGCCGGCCCTCTTCGGTGGAATGCAGAGCCACAACGCGAATACCGCGGCGGCGCGCTTCAGCCAGAGCCACCTCGATCAGGTTGCTGGCCAGATGGCGGCGTCGGTACTCAGGTTCGACATAGACATTCAGCAGATAGCCGCGCGTGGTCGAACGAGGATCAAGAGGATGCGGGGGCCAGTCAAGCAGCAGCAGACCTGCGCCCGCCACCACTTTACCGTCATCTTCAGTAAGCCATCCGAGATAACGCTGATCAGTAATAGCCTGCGCCACCCACGGTTCGTGGGCCCGGGCCATTAGCTGCAGAACCTGATCGTCGCGACGGCCGGCATCGACAAACATGCGTCGACGATGGATGGTGATAAGCGGAGCGTCGGCGGCTGTCGCCAGCCTCGTCTTCAGCATGATGAGCAGTATAAGTCTTAGGATGATGACGTGACAGGAGCGCCGCACATGGATCGAAGTCTGCTGCGCGCCGGGATGCGTGTAGCGGTCGCCGTGTCCGGCGGTTCGGACTCCGTGGGTCTGCTCCGAGCGCTCACCGACGCCGCGCCAGAGATCGGTCTGGTACTGACGGTTGCGCATGTGCACCACGGCATTCGCGGCCCGGAAGCCGACGAGGACGCCCGCTTTGTCGAGGCTCTCGCCGGGAAGCTCGGCCTGCCGTTTCATCTCCATCGGGCCGACACGCCGCGACGGGCCCAGGAGAACCGCGAAACGCTGGAAGAAGCAGCGCGGACGCTGCGCTATGCGTGGTTTCGCGATCTGATGGCGCAGGGCAAGGCCGATGCCGTGGCCACAGCCCATACCTTGGACGACCAGGCGGAGACCGTACTGCATCGGCTGCTGCGCGGCGCGTGGACCGAGGGCCTGGGCGGGATTCATCCCGTCGTAGCCTGCCCTCCGGGCGTGATTCTCCGGCCATTTCTCGAGACGCGGCGCACCGATATCCAGGAATGGTTGCGAGGCATGGGCCAGGCGTGGCGCGAGGACACGACGAACACAAATCCGGCGCACACGCGGAATCGTATCCGCCATGAGCTGCTGCCGCGGCTGGACAAATTCAATCCTCGAATCACCGAACAACTGGCGCACATGGCGACAATTGCCCGTGACGAAGAAAGCTGGTGGGAGGGGGAGCTGAAGCGCGTGCTGCCTTCGCTGGTCCTGCCTGGCCGCGCGGTGCGTGGAGGCGGACGCTCGGTCTCGACGCATCCGGGCGAAGGCAGCGTGGGGATGGAGGTAGAGCGCCTGCGCGGGCTGGCGCCGGCAATGCGAAGGCGCGTCCTGCGAGCGGCGGCAGAGCAGCTGGGCTGCGCGCTGAATTTCGAACAAACGGAACGGCTGATGGCGATGTGCGAACCGGAGGCCGCGAAAAAGCAGGAACTCACGGCGGAACTGCGCGCAGAGCGAACCGCCCGCGAGCTGAGGCTGGTGCGGGAACCGGCGAAGGCGCCGCACGCAGTGTCCGAATCCGTGGAGATTTCGATTCCAGGCGAGGCCGAGGGATTCGGCGTGCGTTTGCGGATCAATGTCATGCAAAGCTCAAGCCCCAACCAGATCGGGTCTGCACTGCTTCGCGCGCCAAAGCCCGGAGATCGCGTGCTGATGCGCTATACCCGCACAGCGAAACCGCTGAAGGAAGTCTTCGAGCGAATCAACGTAAGCGCCCAGGCGCGAACGACCTGGCCAGTGCTGGAGTGGCAGGGCCGGATCGTCTGGATGAAGGACGTCGCTCTCGACCCAGACCCACCCATCCCGTTCACCGTGGAGCAGATCGGGATGAGCGCGGAACCAGAAGCCCAAACTAGCGCCCAGCCGTCGACGGCCACTCATCCACAACCACACCAAGGTCGCTGAGCACCTGCATGGTGGCCTCCATGTTGCGGCGTACCTCGGCGCGGTCTGGCTTCAGCGCCAGCGGATCCTCCTCCACTGCGATGACGCGACCGTATGGCCAGGTATTCGCCGGCAGCGCCGTGATCGCCTCGGGTAAGTCAGAGAGTCGCAGGTCAAGAACTCTGCGCCGCGCAGCCACGGGACGCAACAATCCGTCGCCGGGCGCGCTGGCAGGGCCGTTTTCCGGATACAGGATGCTGAGATTGACCGTGGACCTGCCAACGATCAGGAAGGGGTTTGCCCAGCTTTGCCGCGTGTGGATCGACATGTAAACGTTCTTCGACGGCAGAGGAATCGCCGCCAGCTCCTGACGGTCCTGTTCGCGAGCCGCGACCGCAGCGCGAGCCTGCTGCAAAGCGTGTTCCCGAGCAGCCGCGGCAGCCTCAATGGATGAAGCCGGACGGCGCGCGGAGCGGGAACAGCCCGAAAGAAGCGATGACAGCAGCAGCGCAACGGCAATGGAGGCGGTGAAGAGTCTCATCGTACAGAAGCGGTAAAGCCAGGAGTCGTTGTTGCCAGAATACCAAGTGCGGGCGCGCCCGAGCGGCGCTTTGGCGTCTGCGCCGAATCGTGAGTAATGCCCATTTCCCAGCAAGGCACCGAAAAAAGTTCTCGGTGATGACCGGGGTCTGTGGTCTTATAGCTTTCACACCACCCCTGCAGTCTCCCGGAGAACATGCGCGACCGACTGGAACGGTATTTTGATTTTGCCGGGCTGAAGACTACCTGGAGGACGGAAATCTTCGCCGGCCTGACGACCTTTGTCACCATGGCGTACATCATCGTCGTGAATCCTTCCATCCTGGGCAAAGCAGGACTGCCGATTCCTGCTGTCACGGCGGCCACGTGTGTTTCCGCCGCATTCGGCAGCATCCTCATGGGCATCATCGCGCGCTATCCACTGGCCCTGGCGCCCGGAATGGGCCTGAACGCCTACTTCAGCTACATGGTCGTGATGAAAATGCACGTCCCCTGGCAGACGGCGCTGGGGGCGGTCTTCCTCTCGGGCACGATCTTTCTGCTGCTCACGGCAACGGGCCTGCGCCAGGCGATCCTCCAGAGCATTCCCCACGAACTCTATTCGTCTGTCGCTGGCGGCATTGGCCTCTTCATCGCCTTCATCGGCTTCAAAAATTCGGGCGTCGTCGTCTCCGACGCTGCCACGATGGTCACGCTCGGAAATCTCCGCCAGCCCCAAACCTTCCTGGCCCTCCTCGGCGTGTTGCTCATGGCGGCGCTGCTGGCGTGGCGGGTGCGCGGAGCGATCCTGATCGGCGTTCTCACCATCACGCTTGCCGGCATTCCGTTTGGTTTGGTTAAGTGGAATCCCACCCCCTACAGCCTAACCGCGATTACCCAAACAACATTCCGGCTCAACATACCGGCCGCCCTCCACGTCGGTCTGCTCGAAATCGTCTTTGTCTTTCTCTTTGTCGATCTGTTCGACAACCTCGGAACCCTGGTGGCTGTCACCAAACATGCCGGGCTGTTGGGACCCAATAACGAGATTCCGCGCCTGAGCCAGATCCTCTTCGCCGACGCCACAGCGACGGTGGCCGGTTCGCTGGTTGGCACATCCACCGTCACCAGCTATATCGAATCGGCGGCGGGCGTGGCCGCAGGCGGCCGAACCGGAGTGACCGCCATCGTGACGGGCCTGCTCTTTCTGGTCTCACTGGTGGCCGCGCCCTTCGTCAGCATGGTGCCAACGGCGGCAACAGCTCCCGCGCTCATTGTCGTGGGCAGCCTCATGCTCCACACACTCGGCGAGATCGAATGGAAGGAGCCGCTCATCGCCTTCCCGGCCTTCCTCACCATGGTCCTGATCCCGCTAACCACATCCATCGCCAACGGGCTGGGGTTCGGAATCATCGCGTACGCGGCGCTCCATCTGGCCATGGGCAAATTCAACCGCAAAGACTGGCTGCTCTACACGCTTTCGGTGCTGTTCCTCGCCAGGTTCATCTACGTCGCAGGAACCTAGCGCCGTTCTCGCCCGTTCGGTGGCTGGCTGCACCCCGTACCCCGAACGCTGTACCCTGTCCTTTGTGAAGACGAGCCTCTTCGACCTCTACAAAGTGGGCATCGGCCCATCCAGTTCGCACACCATGGGCCCCATGCGCGCCGCGCGTCGCTTTGCTGTCGAACTGGAGACGTCTGGCGTGCTGCGCCAGGTCGCCCACGTTCGCGTCGACCTCTACGGTTCGCTCGCGCTCACCGGTCACGGTCACGGGACCGATCGGGCCATTCTCCTGGGACTGAGCGGAGCAGAGGCCGCGACCATTGACCCCGCGACCATCGAGCCGAAGCTGGCCGAAATTCGCACCTCCGGAAAGCTCGTCATTCTGGGTTCGCACGAGATTCCCTTTCACGAGGCACAGCACCTCCTTTTTCATCGCGATCAGATGATCCCGCCAGGAGCGGTCACCCACCACCCCAACGGCGTGCGATTCACCGCCTTCGATGGCCGCAGGAAATGTGCTCATGGCACGCACATATTTTTCCGTCGGAGGAGGATTCATCATCGCTGACGGCGAAGATGTCACACCGCTGCCGAACGATGGGCCATCCCCGCCCTATCCATTCGCGAGCGCTGCCGAGCTGCTCGAGACAGCCGAGACGCATCGCCTGGCCATTTGGGAGCTGATGCTCGAGAACGAAAGCGCACTCCGCACCCGCGAAGAAGTGATCGCCGGCATTCTGCACATCTGGAGCGTGATGCAGGGCTGCATCGAGCGCGGCATGGTGACAGAGGGGATTCTGCCCGGCGGATTAAGCGTCCGCCGCCGCGCTGCCCGTTTGGCCCACAGGCTGCGTGAAAAGGGCTCAGCAGATCCCCTTGCGCCACTCGACTGGGTGACGGTCTATGCCATGGCCGTCAATGAAGAGAATGCCGCAGGCGGTCGCGTCGTAACCGCTCCCACGAACGGCGCGGCGGGAGTGATCCCAGCCGTCGCTCGCTATTACCAGGATTTCATTCCCGGCGCGAGCGAGGAAGGACTCCTGCGCTACTTCCTCACCTCCGCAGCCGTCGGCGTGCTCTACAAAGAGAATGCTTCCATCAGCGGCGCGGAGGTTGGATGCCAGGGCGAAGTTGGCGTCGCCTGTTCCATGGCCGCCGGCGGCCTGGCCGCAGCCCTGGGCGCGACCAATGCTCACGTGGAGCACGCGGCCGAAATCGCCATGGAACACAACCTCGGCATGACCTGCGACCCCATCGGCGGCCTCGTCCAGATTCCCTGCATCGAACGCAACGCCATGGGCGCAGTCAAAGCCGTCCAGGCCTGTCGTCTTGCGATGAATGAAACCGAAGGCCACAAAGTCTCGCTCGATCAGGTCATCAAAACCATGTACCAGACCGGCCTCGACATGCAGTCGCGCTACAAGGAAACCTCGCTGGCTGGCCTGGCTCTCAACGTCATCGAGTGCTGAGGAGGACTGGCCGTTCAGGCGGACGCGCTTCGCGCCGGAGCCGGCATCAGGAAAGCTGGCCCCAGCAAACCAGGCAGTCCTGGTGCATCGTCACCAATCCCCCGGATTGGGTTTCCTCGAATAGCTGCTCGACAGCAGCCCGCATCTCTTCAAACCGAGGATGCCCAGGTTGTGGCATATACGACGCTGAGAAAATGCGACCCCGCAGCTCTTCCAGTCTCAGCGTCTGCGCATTGGCAACCGTGGCGCACGTCATCGGATGAGGCGTAAAAAACGCTGCGAGCCGTTTACGCCCAACATGCTGCTGCTTCACGGCGCCGTAGTCAATCCCGAATTCGAACATCAGCCGCTCGTAGCCGTCATGGAACGGATCGCCCCCCAACCGGCGATTGTTATAGATCACGGCGCAGAAGCCGCCAGGACGAAGAATGCGCGCAAACTCAGCGCGAGCCTTTTCGAGGTCGAACCAGTGCATCGCCTGAGCGACCGTGATCAGGTCGAATGCGCTTCCCTCGAGGCCCGTCGCTTCGGCCGTTCCCGACACAACCCGCAGGCTCGCGAATCTCTCCTGAAGAGCCTCGCACGCCGTGCGCATCTCGTCGTTGGGCTCAACTGCAGTCACCGAAAACCCTGCTTCCAGCAGAACCTCAGTGAAGATTCCGGTTCCTGCGGCTATATCCGCGACTGCAGCGCCCGCAGCAAGCCCGCATTCACGCCGCAGCAGCTCCACAACCTCACGCGGATAGCCCGGACGAAAACGGCGGTAATTGTCGACGCGTCCTGTAAAGCGGTCGGTGGAATTCGACAGCATGTTTTGACTCTGACTCCTTGGGCTGACCTTGGAACCGCTCCTATTTGAAGACGGCGGTCACACTTTGACCGTTGTAGTCGATCTCCCGGTCGGCGGACGGCGCGACCTGCGAACCGGCGCCATGATCCGCACCCACCAGGATCACGCGAAACTTCCGCTGCCCGGGCATCCCCGGATAAGTACCCGTTCGTTCGCCAAGGGTCAGCGTGGAGGAAGCATCGTCCCAGCGAATGGGAATCAAAGAATATGCGCCCTTTTCGTAGGCATAGGTATCACCCGCATCGTCATAAAGGCTGAAGCTGCCGTTCGCCCCGCGATAGATGCGCAGTTCGAGCGCCGGATTCCGGGACTGCCCGGAGTACTCGTCTTCCGGGCCCAGCGGAAGAATCGAACCAGCCTTCACGTACAGCGGGATGCGGTCGAGCGGCGCCTGCGCCTCGATGTGCTGATCGCCCTTGAGCTGCGCACCGGTCCAGAAGTCATACCATCCGGCCGAGGGAGGCAAATACACCGGACGGCTGGTCGCTCCCTGCGCTGCCACCGGGTTGACGAGCAAGGCGGGACCAAACATGTATTCGTCGCCAATGTCGCGCACCTGCTGGTTCTCGCGCCAGTCCATCACCAGCGGGCGCATAAGTGTGTAATCCTCGCGGGTCACGCGCCACGCCAGCGAATAGATGTAGGGCAGCAGGCGCGAGCGCAGCTTGTCATAAGCAATCAGCGTCGGCGTCTGCGGTCCGTAGGAGAACACTTCGTTGGTTTCATTCGACCGGTGTCCGTGCGTTCGAAAGATGGGGCAAAACACGCCGAACTCATACCACCGCGTGTAGAGCTCCTGGTAATCGGGGTCGCGCGTGTCTCGCTCATACGGCCAGCCGTAGCCCGCAATGTCCGTCGTCCAGTAAGGCACCCCCGATAGCTCGAAGTTCAGCCCCGCGGGAATCTGGCGCCGAAACGACATCCATGTCCCGATCACGTCGCCCGACCAGACCGTGGTCGCATTGCGCTGCTGCCCCACAAAGGCCGAGCGCGTGAGAATGAAGACTCGCTTCTCATCGGTAGTCTTCCGCCAGTGCTCGTAGACTCCTCCGGAATGCATCAGCGGAAAAACATTGGTGTAGCGCGCCCCGTTGCCGATGGACAGGTGCTTCTCATCGAGAGAGCCATCGCTGAAGCCATCCCAGATTTCGGGCTCGGAGCTGTCCAGCCAGAAGCCGTCCCACCCTTCCGCGAATTTCCTGCCCATCAGGTGGTCCCAGTAAAAGTCACGCGCGGCCGGATTGGTCGCGTCGTAGATGTCGGTGTCCGGCACCACCAGCCCCTTCTGCTTCATCTCCTGCCAGTTTTGCGACCGGGGATCCATCTTCGCCCAAACTGAGATCATGGCATGCACATGCTCGTCGTGCAGCTTGCTGAGCGCACCCGGCACGTCGGGCCACGGCTTCAGGTAGTCGTCGTTGTATTCCGGATCGCCCTGCAGTTTCCACCAGTACCAGTCCTGCACAATGAAATCGAGCGGCACATGCTGATTGCGGTATTCCTCTGCCACGTCCAGCAGCTCTTTTGCCGACTTGTACCGATCCTTCGACTGCACGAAGCCATAAGCCCAGCGGCCGTACAGCGGCGCGTGACCCGTAAGGTCGCGGTAGCGATGGATGATCTGATCCATCTCCGGCCCATAAATGAAGTAGTAGTCGATGGCATCGGCGGCATTGGCCGTCAGCTTCATCTCGAGGAAAAAGCGATCGTCAAACAGCGATCGCGAGGCCGTGTTCCAGAGAAGCCCGTACCCGTTGGTCGAGACGAGGAACGGGATCGCGACGTTAGTATTGGCCTGCGCCAGATCAATCACCGCACCGTGGTAATCGAAGACGCCGGACTGATGCTGGCCGAGCCCGTAAATTCCTTCCAGCGGATCGGCCATGAATCGCTCGGTAACGTGATAGACCTTTTCCCCGTTGATCTCATCGGCCACGTAATGGCGCGGTTCGCGATTGCCAAACTCCTGCAGCAATACGTGCCCCGAGGCGTCTTCAAAACGCAGTGCCGCATGACTCCGATCCATGCGGACGCGCAGCATCGTGGTGCTGATGGTCGCGGTCTTGTCATCGCTCTGATAGTCGAACGGCGCGGGCTGGCAGGGATTCGCGATCCATGGCGTGGCCGGTGAGGCAGAAGCCGGATTACCGGGCCCGGCCACGACGTGGATCATGTCAGGCGCGCAAACGGTGATGTGCACCGTTTCTGATCCGTTGTGAATGACGGCTCCTGACGATTCCCGCTCGATGCTCACCTGAGCGCTGGCACGCCCGCCGACCGCCCAGCTCAGAGCCGCAATTAAAAGTAAAGTCCCCAGCCGAAGAATGCCGCGATCCGATCGCACCTGGTGCCTCCCAAGAGAACCGCAACCATAGTAGAACGAACGACGGCAGGCAACAGGTGATTCTCCCAGAGTCCGAAGTCAAGGTTTGATCGGCAGCATTCGACAGACTTTCCGCACAACACGCGCACCCGGCGCGTTGGCCGCAAAGCTGCGTAAACCTGCGGATTCCCCGCGAGGAGGCGCTGCCTGGAGGGCCAGTCCCGAGAGGACGGCTAGCCCTCCCGCTCGATGCACATCGCCACAGAGTTGCCTCCGCCCAGGCAAAGCGCCGCCAGACCGCGCCGCGCCTTGCGGCGGATCAGCTCATACATCATCGTCACCAGCACCCGCGCGCCGCTGGCGCCAATCGCATGTCCCAGCGCGACCGATCCCCCGTTGACGTTGACCTTCTCCTGCGGAATCCCAAGCTCGTGCATGATGGCCAGGGCCTGAACCGCGAACGCCTCGTTGAATTCAAAAAGATCAATCGAGTCGATCGACCATCCTGCCCTCGCGATCGCCTTGCGCGCTCCGTCAACCGGCGCCATCATCACCCACTTCGGATCGATCCCGCTCGTGGCATGCGCCACAATGCGCGCCATTGGCGTCAAGCCCAGCTCGCGCGCCTTCGCAGCCGACATGACTACAACCGCCGCAGCCGCATCGTTGACCCCAGGCGCATTCCCGGCAGTCACAGTGCCATCCTTTTTGAAAGCTGGCTTCAGGGCACGCAGGGCCTCGATGGTGGCGTCCTCGCGAATCGCCTCATCCCGCTCAAACAGCGTTGGAGCCTGCCCTTTCTTCTTCGCTGGAATCTCCACCGGCACAACTTCCTCCGCAAAGCGCCCATCGCGCCACGCAGCCGCCGCTTTCTTATGAGAAAGCAGCGCGAAGCAGTCCTGCTCTCCGCGCGTGATGCCGTATTTCTCCGCGACAAGCTCAGCCGTCTGTCCCATGTGGAAGTCGTTGTAGACGTCCCACAGACCGTCGTGGACCATCGAATCGACGGCAACGCTGTTGCCCATCCTAAAGCCGCTACGTGCCTGAGGGAGCAGATAAGGCGCGTTGGTCATCGACTCCATCCCGCCCGCGACAACGATCTCCGAATTGCCCGTCTGGATACTCTGTGCGGCCAGTGCGACCGCGCGCAGGCCTGATCCGCACACCATGTTCACCGTCACCGCGCTCACCTCCGGCGGAAGGCCGCCGAAGATAGCAGCCTGGCGCGCAGGGTTCTGCCCGAGGCCCGCCGAAACGACGTTCCCCATGATGCATTCGTCAATCTGCGGCGGCTCAAGCTGCGCCCGCTTCGCCGCCTCACGCACGGCAACAGCGCCCAGCTGGGTAGCGGAAACGTCCGACAGTGAACCCTGGAATTTGCCCACCGGCGTGCGAACACCGGAGACGATCACGATCTGATCCATGGATTATCCCTTTACTGATTCGATGCGCGAAACCGCCATTAGAATCCAGAGGAAGATACCAGAGAGTGAGGGCACCATGCACGATTCTGCAGCCGAATCGATTCCCGCACCGCCGGCGCGCTCTGTTGCCAGCGTGGCTCCATGGTGGCACACCGCCATTCTGATGGCGCTGCTGATCGCCGGCTCTTTGCTGAGCGGCCGCCAGGCGCATCACAGCTCTCTCGCCGCGCACCACGTTGTCCGCTATCTCTTCGGCATTGCCGCGGAGTGGACCTTCCTGCTGCTCACCTGGTGGGGACTGCATATGAGGCGAATCACCATGTCAGACCTGCTCCGGTTCCGTCCCGGCTTCCAGTCCCTCGCTGAAGACATCGGTGCCGCGGCTGTCTTCTGGATTACTGCTGCCTTCATTCTCATCGTCATTGGACTGTTGCTCCGGCTGGTTCATCTCTCCGCCCCGCAGCAGACCCTCGTGTCAATTGCGCCGCGCACGCCCCTTGAGCTGTTGCTGTGGGTGATGCTCAGCGCCTCGGCCGGATTCTGCGAAGAACTTGCATTTCGCGGATATTTCCTGCGCCAGTTCTCGTCCGTCGGTGGCGGCATCTGGATGGGAGTGGTGTGCTCGTCGCTGCTCTTTGGTATCAGTCACGGTTACGAAGGCGCAGCGGGAATGATCGCCATCACCGCGTATGGCGCGATGTTCTGCGTACTCGTCCTTGTGCGCAACAGCCTTCGTCCTGGAATGATCGCTCATGCATGGCACGACATTTTCAGCGGCGTGATGCTCGCACTGCTCCAGCATTTCCATCGGCTGTGAGTTTGCGGCGTGAGACCTCTCGAATTTCTCGCCCTGCAGAGAAAAAAGTTGTAGACGAAATTTGTATTTTTTCCTTGACACTGTATCCGCGGAACTCTATACATTCGTTAACTGCAGCATTTCATGTTGCAGACTTCGATGTAGACATCGAAAAGGGAGAATAGAAACCATGGCAGCAAAAAAGGCAGCTAAGAAGAGCGCGAAGAAGGCAGCCAAGAAGTCCTCAAAGAAAAAGTAAGAGGACATCGGCAACCCATCGGGGGGACGCGATAAGCGTCCCCCCGATGCTTTTGGGCCCATCTTTCGCATCCGGCCTCACATGCGCGCCAATCGCTTCGTCTGCACAATTCCCCACTGTAGTCTGAAGGTGTGACCCGCCGCCGCTGGATCGCCGATACCTGGGATGAAGCCACTGCCTCCATCGAAGGCAATCAGGCTGCGCATCTCATCCGCGTGCTGCGCGCGCAGCCGGGCATGGAATTCGACGTCGTGGCCGGCGGCCGCGTATGGCACAGCGTGATTGCCGCCATCAACGCGGATTCGGTCCGGTTCACCCTGATCGCCGAAGTCATGGCCGACCCTGCATTGCCCGTCACCCTGCTGCTTTCCGTCTTCAAGTTCGATCGCATGGAGTGGGCGATCGAAAAGGCAACTGAGCTGGGTGCGGAGCGCGTCGTGCCGGTCATCGCGCGCCGCAGCGAGAAACATCTGGCCCAGGCTGCCGAGCGCCGAGTCGAACGCTGGCGCCGCCTCGCGCTCGAAGCATCGAAGCAGGCGCGCCGTTCTGACGTAATGCGCGTCGATGACGCCTCACCCCTCAAAGCCGCCCTTGAGGACGACGTTCAGGCCGTGCGCCTCGTGCTGGCCGAGCAGGAGCGATCCACAACACTCCGCCACGCGCTCAGCGAAGCTCTGAGCGCCGCAGGGGATGAATGCCCCGCGATTCGCATGGCAATTGGTCCCGAAGGCGGTTGGTCGCCGGAAGAAGAAGCGTTGTTCGATGCGGCCAACTGGAAGCCCGTGAGCCTGGGACCGCGCATCCTGCGCGCGGAAACTGCGGCTGTCACTGCGATGGCCGTTGTGGCTGCGTTACTGGAGTAAACCTCACGACTCTCGAGCTGGCAGCCGCCATCCCCTAAGGGCCTTCCCCGAATCCGCAGCCCACCAGGTCCGCTGCGTCAGCTCACGAGAACATCTCTTTCACCTTCTCGAGAAGGCTTCTGGCGGTAGGGGTATTCTCCACCACGATGGTCTCTCCCAGTTGCCGCAACAGTTCTTTCTGCGACTTGCTCAGCTTCGTGGGCGTGCGCACAATGATCTGCGCCACAAGATCGCCGCGCCCGTATTCGTTCAGGTGTGGAACGCCCTTGCCCTTCACGCGGAACTCCTGTCCGCTTTGCGTGCCCTCGGGAATCCTGAGCTTCACTTCGCCGTCGAGCGTTGTCAGGGCGATCTCCGCGCCCAGCGAAGCCTGCGGAAACGAGATTGGAATCAGGCAGTGCAGATCGTTTCCCTCGCGCTCGAAGACCTTGTGCGGGCGTACCCGCAGCACGATGTAGAGGTCTCCCGCCGGACCGCCGAAGCGGCCGGTGTCGCCCTCGCCCTGGTAGCGGATGCGCGTCCCGTCTTCCACGCCAGCCGGAATACTGACATTGATCTCGTGCTGCTGCTCGGCCCGGCCTTCCCCCCTGCACTTGTGGCACGGATCGCTGATGACGCTCCCTGTGCCGCCGCAGGCAGTGCACGAGCGCGCAATTGAGAAGAACCCTTGTTGGTACCGCACCTGGCCGCGCCCCTGGCAGTGCGGGCAGGTCGAGGGTCCCCGGCCGCTGGCTGTTCCTGTGCCGCGGCAATCCTTGCACGCCACCATGCGGTTAATCGTGACCTTCGTCTCTTTCCCGAAAACAGCTTCCTCGAACTCGATGGTCAGGTCGTAGCGGATGTCTCGCCCTTTTTGTACCCGCGAGGTCCGGCGGTTGTTGTTGCCCATGTTGAACATCTCGCCGAACAGATCGCCGAAGATGTCGCCCAGGTCCGCCGCCCCAAAAGGATTGCCGTCGAATCCAGTTGCGCCCAAACCGGCATGTCCATAGCGATCATAGGCAGCCCGCTTCTGCGGGTCGCTCAGGATCTGATAAGCCTCGCTGCACGCCTTAAAGCGTTCTTCCGAATCTTTGTTGCCAGGGTTGCGGTCAGGATGATGCTGCAGCGCCAGTTTGCGGTAAGCAGCCTTCAGCTCCTGTTCGGATGCGCTGCGCGAAACACCTAGGACTTCGTAATAGTCGGCTTTGATCACGTTTTCAGTTCTGCTCATGCTTCCTTCTGCTGTGAATTGCTGGCGACGCGGACGAGCGCAGGGCGCAGCAGCCGGTCGCGTATGCGATAGCCGCGCCGCACCTCGTCGAATACCTGATGATCGGGAAGGTCGTTGCGCTCCACCATCTCCAGCGCTTCGTGCACCCGCGGATCAAAGGTGGCACCCACTGTCTCGACCGGCTGAACATTCAGCAATCGCAGCGCCTCTTCCATCTGCTTCACAATCAGTTCCACGCCCGTGCGCAGCTGATCGGCTGACCCGCTCGATTTGAGCGCCAGCTGGAGGTTGTCCAGCACCGGGAGGAACTGCTCGACCGCGTTGGAAACGGAGAAATCGCGAAATTCCGCTCGCTCCTTTGCCTCGCGTTTTCGCGCGTTCTCGAACTCTGCCTGCAGCCGCGCCAGCCGATCGAACAGGAGGTCCCGCTCAGCCTTCAGCCGATCGTATTCCTCCTGCGGAACCGTAGCGGTCTCCACTGGAACCAGCGGCTCCTTCGCCCCTGCGGCGTCCGCCACCCCTGCGGAAACTGGCTCCGCCACGCCACTCCCGCGATCGCTGTCCGAGTCCGCCTGAAGTCTGTCGGCGGCATTCTTCTTCTCAACCATGATTCGACGCATACCTCTGACTCAATTCCTTTTCACTCAATTCCGAAGCGAGAGCGCTCCCGGCTCCAGCTGCCTGAATCTCTGCACTCTCGTGAACTACCGCGCATCAAAGCGGTGGCGGAAAAATCCGGCCGGAAAGCTGTGCGATGTAGGATACCGCGTTGATTGTCTCCTGATACTGGATGCGAGTGGGGCCGATCACCGCCACCGTCCCCCGATTCTCCGCGCCCAGCTGTGCCGTAGTGCCGATCAGGACAAAATCCCGCAGCTCCGGAATCGCGTCCTCCAGTCCAACCACTACGCGAACCGTGCGCTGCCGCGCATCGACATAGGCGTTCAGCAGTTCAATCAAACGCTCCTTCGCTTCCAGTGCGTGAAGCATCGTCCGCAGCCGTTCGCGATCGGTCTCGCCAGCCAGCAAATTGGCGACGCCCTCCACAAAAATCACTGGAATCGCATCGCTGTCTGCCGCCAGAGCGCCCTTGCGATATAACTCTTCGAGCGAATGCATCAGCCTGTCGTACTCGCTGCGCTCCAGCTCCAGGCGCCGGCCCATCTCTGTGCGAATACGCTCGATTGACCATCCGTGAAAATTCTCGTTCAGGTAGCGCGCGGCAGTTTCCAGCTCAGCGATGTTCAAATCGTTATCGAGCGTCAGCACCCGATCCAGCACCGATCCGGCTTTGGTGATCACCACCCCCAGCACTCGTCCCGGCGCGAGGCGCGAAAAATGGATGTGCTCCAGAGTGTGCATTTCCTGCGTCGAGGCCAGCGCCACTCCGAGGCCGCTGGAAATCAGCGCCAGTACATGCGACGTGCGCTCGAGGTACTGCTCGCTGGTCCCGATCCCGGCAAAGCTCTCCTCAATCTGTTCCAAACGCTCCGGAGCCAGGATCGCCGCCTGCGGTCCTCCCAGATGTTCCACATAAAACCGAAATGCTCGCGCTGTTGGAATCCTTCCGGCCGAAGTATGCGGCTGGTCCAGCAAGCCCGCCTCGCCCAACGACGCCATCACGTTGCGGATGGTCGCCGAGCTCATCCCGTCTTTATTGCCGAAAAGTCGCGCAATCGCCTGCGAGGCAACCGGTTCACCGGTGGCGATGTACGTCTCGACGATGGCCGACAAAACGGTTCGCTCGCGAGGACTCAGGCGCAGCTCAGAACCCATAGGGAGATCAGGAACGCCCGAAAAAGGGCACATTCCTCCTCTTTAGATTGTAGGTTTCGTTAACAGGAGGGTCAAGAAAGCAGCTGCTGACTGCAGGCCGCCGGCTGCAGGCTGCAGGCTGCCGGCTGCTGGCTTCTAGTATTCGGCTGTGACCACGTTCTCCAGTTTTTCCCCGCGCATATAGCGTCCAATCTGCGCCGCAGCCAGCTCGATGGCGCGCACCATGAACATTGGCGTCGAGCTGGCGATATGTGGCGTGATGAGAAGGTTCGGCGCGCTCCACAGTGGATGGCCATCCGGCAGCGGCTCAGGATCTGTTACATCGATAGCCGCCTGAATGCGGTTGCTCTGGAGCGCTGCCAGCAGCGCGCCCGTCTCAACGATCGGCCCTCGGGCCGCATTCACCAGCAGCGCTCCCCGCTTCATCAACCCCAGCTCCTTCGCACCCATCAGGCCCGTGGTCGCGCTGGTGAACGGCACGATCAGCACCACCACGTCGGCCATAGGCAGCAAATCGTGCAGTTGGTCGATGCCGTAAACGCCGTCGCGAGCCGTGCGTGCAACGCGGAGGAAATTGACCCCGAAAGGCCGCAGCCGATCCTCAATCGCGTGCCCGATCGCCCCATAACCGACAATCAGCACCTTCTTCTCGTGCAGCTCTTCGGAGAGAACGTGGGGATAAAACTGCCGCGATCCTGGGTGCAGCGTATGGTAGTGCGCCTCAGCCTCTTTCCGCCATGACCATACTCCCGGCGCGCCGCACCTCATCGAAAATCGGCAGGTATTTCAGCGAAGCCAGAATCGCCGTCACCGCCCATTCTGCCGTGGAGATGTCGTGGATGCCGCGCCCATCGCAAAGAACCACCCCTGGCGGCATGATCTTCAGCAGCCCATCGACGCCGGCGACCGTAGCCTGTGCAACGCGCAGTCCTTTCAGAAACGGCAGTTGCCGCTCCGCCTGCCCAGTCCATGGCGGCGTAATCCAGAACTCCACCTCAATCGCATGCGTCGGCGCAAGCGGAATCAGCTCCAGCGCAATGCCGGTGGGCAGCAGCCGATGCAGTTCATCATCGACCGCGTCAGGAAGACCAACTCTGAGCATCAAACGCGACTCCGAAGCACCAGGAATACATCGATGCTACGCGATGCCACCCCGTCGGATGTGCGCCGGCGGTTTAGTTTTTCTGATGGAAAAACTTGTTGTTCAGATCCGGCCAGAATTCCTGAATCGCATACGTCGCGCCGTCCAGTGACACATTCACCAGCCACCGCTGCCCGGTCTTTGTCCAGGTACGTTCCTGCGACGGATAGTACAGGTTCGAAACGCCCGCCGCTGCTCCCGCTCCAACAATCTCCGCGCTGTTGAAGGTCTCATCGCCCCGATCGTTGCGCGTGATCAGGATTCGACTGAACGAATAAACAAACCTCTTGGGAAATCCCCCGCGTCCCAGCGTGTAATAGCGCGAATCCTCGCGAAACAACACCGGAAAGACGAATTCCGTCTGATAATCCTCATCAACCTGATCCGCCAGCGCATGCCAGTAATAGCGCCCGTATCCCACAACGCCCTGGTGGAACTCAGGATAAGAATTCTCAGCCTGGTCTATACCAGACAGCGCAGCGACGAAAACGAAGTCTGAATAGTCAAAGCTATCCTGCGTCGCTTCCTTGAACTTATCCTTCGCCGATTCCGGCGGCAATTTCACATCGACCGAAACAGAGCGAAAGTTAGGGAAAATACCCAGGATGCGTTTGGTCTGCTTGCCCGCCAGACTGCCGTTCTGTGGATTGCTGGAAGCCTGACTCGGTGTCTGCGAATCGGCCTCAGTCGATGCGTCTGCGCTCCCGCCCCGTCCAGCCAGCATCATGCTGGGGTCGTCCGGAAGAGCGCTGCTGTCCGTCTGCGCCCGCACTGGCGTTGATAAGCCAGCGAGCACTAAAACTGCAACCCAGCACCTTGAGAAAGCGAATCGCAATACCTGCATAGATGCAAAAGTCCAACTATCTGCGCCGCGAACAGCGCAAACTAATGGACGCTCAAAAAGGCTGCCGGGATACAAAATTCGCTGTTTTTACCAGGGGACCGTGGTCATGGCCGCAATTACACCTATGCCAGGAACTTCCGCAGCGCCTCCAGCCCCGCTCCGATCGACTCCGGCGAGACCGCGTAGCTGAAGCGCACGTGTCCTTCCCCCTGTGCTCCGAAAACGACTCCTGGAATCGTCGCTACATGGGCCTTGTCCAGCAGCAGTGTCGCCACGCGACGGCTGTCCTTGTTGATCTTTCGCACGCTGGGAAAGGCATAAAATGCCCCAGCCGGCTGCTCGCACTCCAGCCCCAGTTCGTTCAGGCCCTTTCACCAGCAAATCGCGGCGTTCCCGATACTCCTCGCGGCGCGCGGCGATTGCACTCTCCGGAACGCCCATCGCTTCCAGCGCCGCCCACTGCGTCGGCGTCGAAACCCCATTCGTCGAGTAAAGAACAATCTTGCGCAGCCCCGTCATGAACGGCTCTTTCGCCACCGCGTAACCTGCGCGCCAGCCCGTCATGCCATAGGTTTTCGAAAGTGTGTACGCTGTTATCGTCCGCTCCGCCATCCCGGGTAACGAAGCGATCGATACATGCTCGCCGTCATAAACCAGATCCTCATACGCCTCATCGGCAAACACGATCAGGCTATGTTTAATGGCGAATGCGGCCACCTCCTCCGCTTCCTTGCGCGAGAAGACCAGCCCCGAGGGATTCTGCGGCGTGTTGTAGTAAATCGCCCGTGTCGCCGGCGTCGAAAATTGTTCCAGCGTAGCCGTCAGCCCATTGCGCCGCGCCGTCGCCGTCGGCACCATCACCGGCCGCGCCTGAGCCATCGTCACCATATCGCGAATCGGCGTCCAGTACGGCGAGAACAACAGCATGTCATCGCCCGCGTCGAGCACCGTCTGGAACGCCGCATACAGCGCGTGCGCGCCCCCCGACGTCACAATCACGTCGTCGATCTCCGCATCGATGTGGTTCTTCTTTTTCAGTTTTTTCGCAATCGCCGCACGCAGCGGTTCGATGCCCGACGATGGCGCATACCGGGTCTTGTTCTCAATCAGCGCCCGCATCGAGGCGTACTTGATGGCCTCCGGCGTCTCAAAGAATGGCTCGCCACCATGGAAAGCGTGCACCGGTTTTCCTGCCGCTCGCAGTTCCATCACCTTGTTGCGGATCTGGACGATATCGGAGAACCCAACCTCGTCGAGGCGCCTGGCCAGCCGAATCGTTTTGTTCTTTGTGGTCATCTCGTCAGCAAGCTCGTGCCGGACGTTTCAGCTTAGAGTATTTTTTGCCAATTTCCGAATGGAAATCTTCGATTCCCCTCACACCGCCAGAATCCCTGAATAAACTGCCATGCCGGCAACTGCATCCACCCCCAGCGCGCCCAGCGCGTCAATCTCCGCCTGCGTGCGTATTCCCCCCGCCACAATCAGTTGCCGCGCCGTCAGCGAGCGCAGCCGACGAGCCACTTCCAGAGGGAAACCGCTCATGGTCCCCTCAGTATCCACGTGTGTATAAAGAAACGCGCCACACCAGGGCTCGAGCGCGGCAATCGCCTGCGCTGGCGTCACCTCGACGTTCTCGCTCCACCCCCGAACCGCAATCCGTCCCGCCTTTGTATCGATGGCTGCGACAAATTGTTCCGGCCCGATCCGCGCGGACAACTCCGCAGCCGCCTTAGCATCAACGCCGTCCCCACGAAACAGAACTGACCCGAAAATCACCCGCCGTGCCCCCGCATCCAGCAGCTGCAGCGCCTGGTCCGCCGTGCGAATGCCACCGCCCACCTGCACCGGCAATCGCCTCGCGATCTGCTCGATCAGCGCGCGATTGTCTCCCATGCGCTTCGCCGCGTCCAGGTCGATCAGCTGCACCAGCGGAAACCCGGCGAATCGTCTGATCCAGTATTCGAAATCGTCGAATGCCAGCCGCAGCTCCTCGCCTCGTTCCAGCTGCACGATGCGCCCACCCATCAGATCAATTGACGGAATCAGCATGGCAGCCTCACCGGAATCCCCTCGCGACGCAACTCCTCCTTCAGCGCCCGCACATCGGCGATGCCAAAGTGGAAAATGCTCGCTGCCAGCGCAGCATCCGCTTTCCCTTCCCGAAAAACCTGGGTAAAGTGCTGAGCATTCCCGGCGCCGCCCGAGGCAATCACCGGAATCTGCACCGCCTCGCTCACCACCGCAGTCAGCTCGCAATCAAAGCCATTGCGCGTCCCGTCAGCATCCATTGAGGTCAGCATAATCTCCCCAGCGCCGCGCCCCTCCGCTTCGCGCGCCCACTCCACAACCCGCCTGCCCGTGCGCGTTCGGCCACCGGCGACCAGCACCTCCGCATCGCTCGCTGCGCTTCCGGTCCCCACTCGCCGCGCATCGATCGCCACAATCACCGCCTGAGCCCCGAACTTCGCCCCAATCTCACCAATCAGCTCCGGCCGCGCAATGGCTGCTGAATTGATGCTGATCTTGTCAGCGCCCGCATCGAAGACCGCTGCCGCTTCGTCCGCGGTGCGAATCCCTCCGCCAACGGTAAAAGGCACAAACAGCCTCTGCGCTGCCCGCTTCACTGCGTCCATCAACGTGCCCCGGCCCTCGTGCGTGGCTGTGATGTCCAGAAAAACAATCTCATCGGCGCCCGCGGCAGCGTGCCGCGCAGCCAGTTCCGCCGGATCGCCGGCATCCACGAGGTCAACGAACTGGATGCCTTTGACCACGCGCCCCGCATTCACATCAAGGCATGCGATGATGCGCTTCGTCAGCATGCCATCCTCACAAAGTTCTCCAGTACCCGCAAACCTGCGGCGCCCGACTTCTCCGGATGGAACTGAACGCCCATAACGTTGCCGCGCTCCATCGCCGCCGTGAATGGCTCACCGTAATCTGTAACCGCAACCGTATCGATTGTCACTGGCGCTCTGTAGGAGTGGGTGAAATAGACAAAGCTGCCCGTCCTCGATCGCCGCTCAGCAGTCGCGAACCGGGACGGATGCCGAGCGAATTCCACCCCACATGCGGGATTTTTCTCCCCATGCCAAACCGATCGCACATTTCCGGAAACGCGCCCAGCCCTCGCACTTCCGGCGCCTCTGTACTTCCCGCGAAAAGCCACTGCAACCCCACGCAGATACCCAGAAATGGCGCTCCCGACGCGATCCTTTCCTGAATCGCAGTCCGCAGACCCCGCTCCTCCAGAAAATGCGTAGCCGCAAAATGCCCAACCCCCGGCAGGATCACCTTCTCCGCATTCCGAACCGCCTCAGGATCGTCGGTAAGCCCGCAGTCGGCGCCCACTGCGCGCAAAGCCTTCATCACAGAAGTGAGATTCCCGGCTTTGTAGTCGACGACGGCGATCACAGCAGCCCCTTGGTGCTGGGCAGCATCGTTTTCAGTTGCTTGTCGCGCGAGCAGGCGAAGCGCAACGCCCGCGCGAAGGCCTTGAAGAGTGCCTCAATCTTATGGTGGTTCGACCGGCCGTACATCGTTTTCACATGGACGTTTGCCCGCGCCCCGCGGGCGAATCCCTCGAAAAAGTCCTCAACCAACTCCGATTGCAGGTCCCCAACCAGCCGCACTCTCACCTTCGTATCCACAACATGCGCCGCGCGCCCGCTCAGGTCCACTGCTGCCAGACCAAGCGTCTCATCCATCGTCATCAGGAAGTACCCCGCGCGCAGAATGCCACGTTTATCGCCCAACGCCTTGTCGAAGGCCTCGCCCAGCGCGATGCCCACATCCTCCACGGTGTGGTGCTGGTCGACGTCAAGGTCGCCTTTGCACCGCAGCTCCATATCGAACGCCCCATGACGGGTGAACAACTCCAGCATGTGATCGAAGAAACGAATCCCGGTAGAAATGTCGTAGCGTCCCGACCCCTCGATGGCCAGCTTCAGTCGAATATCCGTCTCGGCGGTCTTGCGCTCGATCACCGCTGTACGTTTCTTCATCGCTCCCATCCGATCTCAGCCAGCGATGCTTCGACTGCACGGATGCCCTGCTCCGTTTGCTCCTGCGTTCCGATCGTGATGCGGACGCACCCGTCGCATCCGGGATCCGCGGACCGGTCCCGCACCAAAACCCCACGTGTGCGCATAGCGGTTACAAATTCCCGGTGTTTCGGCCCAATATCGGCCAAAACAAAATTCGCCTGCGATGGCCAAAAGGGAACTCCCAGCCTTCGCAGCGCCGCCTCCAAAACAGAGCGCGCCGCAAAAACCTCTCCCACATACCACTCCAGGTATTCCCCATCCTCAAGCGCGGCTGTCAGGCATGCCAGCGCCACCGAGTTCACGCTGTATGGCGAAACCGCTCGCCGGATCCACTGCAACTGTTCTTCCGCTGCTGCCAAAATGCCCAAACGCAGCCCCGCCAGTCCGTACGCTTTTGAAAATGTGCGTGCCACGATTACATTTGGAATCCGCCCTACAAGGTCAATGACGCTCTCGCCAAAGAAGTGAAAATACGCCTCATCCACCAGCACCGCTGCATGCGGAGCCGCTTCAATCAGCCGCAAAAGATCGTCGCGCGTCGCCGCCTGCCCCGTCGGACTATTCGGATTAGCGATGGCAATCAGCCGGGTCGCGGGCGTGATCGCTTTCAGCAGCGCGGTCACCGGAAATCGGAATCCATCCTCCGCCGGAACCCGAACCACGTTCGCCGGCGTGCCCGAAGCATAGACCTCATACATCGTGTACGTCGGCACCGGCAGCAGCACCTCCGTGCCTGCCTCAAGCCACGTCTGGCAAAGCAGGTGGATCGCTTCGTCCACTCCGTTCGTCAACAGCACCTGCTCAGCCTTCAACC
Organism: uncultured Acidobacteriaceae bacterium; assembly: GCA_963788905.1. GTDB lineage: Bacteria > Acidobacteriota > Terriglobia > Terriglobales > Acidobacteriaceae > Palsa-343. Next base: position 133,654 of record CAWBIO010000002.1, on the reverse strand, counting down.
CCAAATGCTGCGCCACGCGGCGCTCCACCGGTTCACGCTCCGGATAGCGCGTCAGGTCGCCCCGCGAGATGCGGGCCAGCGCCTCCATCACTTTTGGTGAGCACGCGAATGTGTTCTCGTTGAAATCCAGGCGTAAGCCCGCTGCGGTCCCCCAGCGGAGGGTGATACTCCTTCATGCGGCGAACAGCCGCCGAGGGCTGCGGACCCTGCAGCTTCACCTCACTCATGCACACCTCGCGCCCTGATCGCCTCGGCATGCGCAGCCAGCCCCTCGGCATTTGCCAGCCGGATCGCATCCACACCCAACCGCAGCGCACCCGCCTCGCTGTACTCCTGAATGGTCACGAGCTTCACAAAATCCATCACGCTCAGGCCGCCGCGCACCCGCGCCAAACCGCTGGTCGGCAGCGTGTGATTCGGCCCTGAGATGTAATCGCCCAGCGGCTGAGCAGACCAGCGGCCAATGAAAACCGAGCCCGCATTCCGAACCCAGCCCAGATCGGCGGCCCTGTCCACAGTCAGATGTTCCGGCGCGATCCGGTTCGTCAGCTCGTGCCCTTCTTCGACAGATCGCGCGACAATCGCCAACCCGCGATGTGTAACCGCCTCTGTGGCAATCTTGTTGCCGCGTGCCTGCTTCCGCACCTCGCCAATCACCCCACGCGCCAAATCCGCTTTCGAAGTGATGAAGATCGCCACGGTTTCCGGATCGTGCTCAGCCTGTGCCACCAGGTCCGCTGCGATGAAAGCTGGCTCCCCCTCCTCGCTCGTCACCACAATCTCCGTTGGACCCGCAAGCATATCGATCCCGCAGTCGAAAGCCACCACCTTCTTTGCCGCCGTTACCCACGCATTGCCCGGTCCCACAATCTTGTCGACCCGCGCCATCGTCTCTGTTCCGTAAGCCAGCGCCGCAATCGCCTGAGCCCCTCCAGCGCGATAAAACTCCGTCACGCCCAGCATCGCCGCCGCCGCCAGCACCTCTTTCGCAGGATGTGGCGAAACCACAGCGATGCGTTCCACGCCCGCCACCTGCGCCGGAATCACCGTCATCAGCAGCGTCGATGGCAACGGATAGCGCCCACTGGGCACATAGCACCCCGTCGATTCCAGAGGAATCACCCGCTGACCGGTGACGACTCCCTGCTCCGGCTTCAAATCAAAATTCCGAGGACGCTGGCGCTCCGCAAATTCCCGAATATTCCGCGCCGCAGCCTTCAACGCTTTTCGAAGCGGCTCTGGCGTCGACTCCCACGCCAATTCCAGCTCCACCTGCGGAATTCGTAACGGCGTCTGTTGCAAAACACCATCCAGCTTTGCCCGCAGCCGGAGCAACGCCCGATCCCCGCCGCGGCGAACGCCCTCCACGATCCGCCGCGCTCCAGGCATTACCCGCTCATAGGCCGCATTGCGGCGATCGATCACCGCCGCAATGGCCTCGGCGCCTCGTCCCGACATGCGCACCAGCTTCACAGCACCACCTTGTTCAGCGGATACTCCACGATCCCCGTAGCCCTGGCAGCCTTCAGCTTCGGAATCACCTCGCGAACCGTGCTCTCCTCCAGAATCGTGTTCACCGCGACCCATTTTGCATCGCTCAGCTCCGAGATGGTCGGCGAATTCAGCGCCGGAAGCACCCCCAATACCGCTGCCAGGTTGACCTTTTCCACGTTCAGCATCAGCCCCACCTGGCCCTGCGCGTCGATCGCGCCGCGCAGCATCAGCGCCAGGCTATCGATCTTCTGCTTCTTCCATGGCTCCGCATAAGCCGCGCGGTTGGCGATCAGGTGCGTCTCGCTCTCCATCACCGTATCGATAATCCGCAGGCGGTTCGCGCGCAGCGAACTCCCCGTCTCCGTCACTTCGACAATCGCATCCGCCAGTGTCGGCGGCTTCACTTCCGTCGCGCCCCAGCTGAACTCCACCTTCACCGAAACATTCTTCTGCGCGAAATATCTCTTCGTCACCTCCACCAGTTCCGTCGCAATAATCTTCCCCGCAAGATCCTCCGCCCTCTGCCACGGTGAGTTCTCCGGGACCGCCAGCACCCATCGCACCCGCCGCCGGCTCTGCTTGGCATAAACAAGGCTCGCGACGCTCGTCACATCAAGCCCGCTCTCCACCACCCAGTCAATGCCCGTGAGGCCGGCATCCAGCACACCGTGATCGACGTACCGCGCCATCTCCTGCGCGCGAATCAGCATGCATTCAATCTCAGCATCGTCGATGTTGGGAAAGTACGATCGCCCATCGGCATAAATGTTCCAGCCCGCCCGCTTAAACAGCGCAATCGTCGCGTCCTGCAGACTGCCCTTCGGAATACCCAGCCGCAGCTTGTCGGTCATGAGCGCACCTCCGAGCCAACGCTGACCTCCAGCGGCCGCGTAAAGCAGCTCACCGTGCCCTCGTGACAAACCAGCCCATCGCCCTCCACTTCAACCCGGAACAGAATCGCATCCTGGTCGCAGTCCGTCGCAACCTCCACGATGCGCAGGCGATTCCCGCTGGTTTCCCCCTTCATCCACAGCTTCTTACGCGTCCGGCTCCAAAATGTAACAAAGCCGGTTTCTTTTGTTTTGTGCCAGCTCTCCTCATTCAGAAATCCCAGCATCAGCACCTTCCCGGTGCGCGCATCCTGCACGATGCCCGGAGCAAGGCCGTCCATTTTCTCAAAATCAATTCTGGGCTCGGTCATTTCTCATTGTCCTCGTCTGTTTTTTCGCCGGAAAACCAAAAAGCCCGTCAGCGCTCATTGCGCCGGCGGGCTCTCGAATCCTGGTATTTGCTTCGCTTAACCTGGAATGCGGAAGTTCGCCGGCACACTCGTCCCGTGATGATGGTGGTGCTGACGGTGGTGGACGCGAACTCGCATCTCAGTCTCCACCATAGGATGCAAAACAACGGCCTGTCAACTGCCTCACTCGCGTCCGGCGATGACCTCCGCAAAATGAACAGCTCTCCGGCGCGTGTTCTGCCCCACCTGTTCCCGGCAACTAAATCCATCCGCCACCAAAATCGTCTCAGGCCCCGCCTCTCGCACCGCCGGCAGCAGAACCCGCTCGCCCAGCGCCTGCGACACCACAAACTTCTCCCGCTCAAAACCAAACGGCCCCGCCATCCCGCAGCATCCTGAATCCAGCAGCTCCACCTCCGCTCCCGTCCGCTGCAGAATCGCCACCTCGTCCGCCATCTTCATCAGCGATTTGTGATGGCAATGTCCGTGCATCACAATCTTTCGCCCCGGCAACGACGCAGGCTGATAATCCGGAGCATTCCGCGCCAGGAATTCGCTCAGCAGCAAACTCCGCTCGCGCAACCGCTGCGCCCGCCGATCGTCAGGAAAGAAATTAACCAGCTCATCGCGAAAGACGCTGGCGCAACTCGGCTCCAGAAACACAAATGGCCGCCCCGCATCAATCTCACCCGCAAACGCATCGAGCGTCTTCCGCAAATAAGCCCGAGCCTGCTTCAGAAATCCAAAATCGTACAGCGGCCGGCCACAGCAAACATGCTGCCGCGGAACCGAAACCTCAAATCCCGCCCCGCGCAGCACCTGCGCCGCCGCCCCAAGCGCCTGCGGATGATAGTAGTTGTTCCACGTATCCGGCCACAGCACCACTTGCCGTTCCGCCGCACCGCCGCCGGCGTTCCCACCCGACGCCCTCCGCCATTCCGCCTGAAAACTGCGCGGCGCAAACCGCGGCAGCCTGCGCTCCTGCGCAACCCCCAGCACCGCCTTCACAGCATGTGAAACTCCCGGCAACGCCAGCGGCACATTCCCCAGCCGCGTCGTCACCCCAGGCCACAACGAAGCCGCCCGCGCCAACCGATCCATAAACCCAAACGCATAGTGCTGCGGCTTTCGCAGCTGATCGCCATAGTAGTGCGCCAAAAACTCCGCCTTATACGTCGCCACATCCACGTTCACCGGACATTCGCTCTTGCACGCCTTGCACGAAAGGCACAGATCCAGCGCCTCCCGCACCTGCTCGTTCCGCCAGCCCGGCTCCATCACCTTCCCTTCCATCAGCTCCCACAGCAGGTGCGCGCGCCCGCGTGTCGAGTGCTGCTCCTCGCGCGTCGCCATGTAGCTCGGGCACATCGTGCCGCCGTGTTCCTTGCGGCACGCGCCCACCCCCACGCATCGCAGCGTCGCTTCGCCAAACGATCCGTGGTCGTTCGGGAACTGGAAAAACGTCTCCGGCCTCTTCGCCTCGTATCCCGCTCCCAAACGCAGGTCCTCATCCGGCTGGTAAACCCGCTCCCCGCCCGCGCCGATCATCTTGTCGGGGTTCATCCGATGATCCGGATCAAACAGCGCCTTGAACTCCGCAAACGCCTGCATCAGCTCCGCGCCAAACATCTTCGGAAGCAGCGCGCCCCGTGCCTGCCCGTCGCCATGCTCGCCGGAAAGCGAACCCCCATGCGCAATCACGACATCGGCTGCCTCGTCGAGAAACGCGCGGAATTTCCCAATCCCCTCCTCCGACTCCAGATCGAAATTGATCCGCGTGTGTACACAACCCTGGCCGAAGTGGCCATACATCGGGCTGCGATAGTCGTAGCGCTTCATCAGCGCCCACAGCTGCCGCAGATACGAACCCAGCTTCTCCGGAGGAACCCCCGCGTCTTCCCAACCCTCCCATCCATGCGGCTCACCGGGCACAAACACCGTTGCCCCCAGCGCCGACTCGCGCACGTGCCAGATGCGCCGAGCCTCGTCTGCCGTACAAACCCGCCCCCGCGGCGACCCCGGCAACTGCGCCGCTGCCGCAAGCAGTCCTCGCGCCTTTGCCTCAGCCTCCTCAACCGTCTCCGCGCCAAATTCCGCCAGCAGGAATCCCCCGCCCTCCGGCAGCAATCCCAGGTCGTCCACCGCCAGCTGCTTCCGCCGCATAAAGTCGACCAGCATCGAGTCGATGCCTTCCAGACCAATCGGTCCGTGACCAACAATCTCCGGAACCGCATCCGCCGCCAGAAATGGATCCGGAAACGCCAGCACCACCAGAGACCGCCGCGGCGGACTATGCATCAGGTCCAGCGTCGCCTTCAGCACCGTCACCAGCGTGCCCTCACTGCCCACCAGCGCACGGGCTACATTGAATCGGCTTTCGGGTAACAACTCATCCAGGTTGTAGCCCGAGACGCGCCGCGGAATCTTCGGAAATCGCCGCCGCACTTCATCGCCATACTGGTCGCGGATCCGCCGCATTCCCGCGTAAATCTCGCCCACCCTTCCGCCGCGCTCCACCATCGCCGCAATCTCTTGCTCGCTCGTCGCGCCCACCGTCATCCGCGTTCCGTCGTACAGCAGCACATCCAGCGACCGGATGTTGTTCGCCGTCACTCCACCCATCACGCTGTGCGTTCCGCAGGAATTGTTGCCGATCATCCCGCCAATCGTGCATCGATTGTGCGTCGCAGGGTCGGGCGCAAACGTCAGGTGATATTCCTCCGCCGCCTCACGCACCCGATCCAGCACAATCCCCGGCTCAACCACCGCAATCTTCTGCTCCGGGTCGAGCGATATCAGCCGCCGCATGTATTTCGAAAAATCGATCACCACAGCAACGTTCGCGCACTGACCCGCCAGGCTCGTGCCCGCGCCACGCGGCAAAATCGCAGCGCCCACCTCGCGGCACGCGGCCACCGTCGCCTCAACATCGTCCCCATCGCGCGGCACCACTACCCCAACCGGCGTCTGCCGATAATTCGAAGCGTCCGTCGCGTACAGCGCGCGCGAAGCCGCATCGAACCGCACCTCTCCGCGAACCGCCGAACGCAGCTTCGCTTCCAGCTCCCGCGCGGCTGCGAATGCTTCATGCGCACGCCGTGGCTCAGTCACGCGCGCCGGCTGATTCATGATCGGCAGCTCCAGTCCCATCACAGCTCCCTGCGCAGGAACGCTATCTCAAGAGAATCAACCTGCCGCAGCACCGGATTCTCGTTATACCGCTCGACCGCCACAAACCCCATCGAGCGGTAGAGCCGATAAGCGGCCTGCATCGACTCGGGCATCGTATCGAGATACATCGCCGTATAGCCGCGCTCGCGCGCCGCATCCATCACCCCCTCCGCCAGCCTCCGCCCCAAACCAGTTCCCTGGTGCGCCTCCCGCACCCACAGCCGCTTCATCTCGCAAGCACGCTCGCCCGCGCTCACGGGCCCCGCGAGCTTCAGCGGCTTCAGCGCCACACACCCAGCCGGATCCTCGCCTTCCAACGCCAGCAGCACCGTGCCCCCAGGCTCCGCATAGCTTCCCGGAAGGCCGGCCAGCTCCTCCTCGAGGCTCTCCACGCAGATGTGCTCTCCCCCCACCGACGCGTTCAGAAAATGCGCGTACTCCCGCATCAGCGTCCTCACTATCTCCGCATCGGCGTCGAACCGCGCCACCCGGATGCTCGCCATAATTCCTAAACTCTAAACTCTAATCCCTCATCCCAACGCTGCACCCTGTACCCTGCACGCTGTGCGCTGCGCCCCCCGTACCTGATATAACAGCGCCCATGACGAAAGCTCGCTCCCTTGTCTTCGCCGTGGCGCTCGGCGCTGGCGCTCTCTCGGTCGCGGTCGCCCAAACGCCCGCCAGTCCCGTGCACGATCCGCGCATTCCCCAGATCATCGACGCGCTCGGTCGAGCGAAGATGATCCGCGAAACGGCGCTCTCGCCCGACGGCAAGTTCATCGTCTCGAGCGTTGCCGGCCGCGGCGACTCGGGCGGCATCCAGCTCGCCCCGCTCGACAATCCCTCGGCTGCAAAGCGCCTCACCGCCTGCCAGGCCGGCGCGAAAGGCCAGGAGAGCAACGCCGTCTTCTCACCCGATTCCCACCAGATTGCGTTCTTCTCCGACTGCACCGCCGACCAAAAGAACGCCATCTTCCTCGCCGCGGCCGACGGCTCGTCACCCCACCAGCTCGCCGCCCTCAACGGCTACGCCAAAGAGCTCCAGTGGTCGCCGGATGGAAAACAGCTCGGCTTCCTTTACGTCGAGGGCGCAACCCGTCCGCCCAGCCCTATCGCCGCTGAGAAGCCGCCCTCCGGCGTCATCGGCGTCGAGGGCCTCGAGATCCAGCGTGCAGCCAGCGTCAACGCGTCAACCGGCCAGCTCACCCAGATCACCCCCAAAGACCTCTACGTCTACGAATTCGACTGGTCGCCCGACTCCACCAAAGTCGCCTACATCGCCGCCCCAGCGCCCGGCGAAAATAACTGGTGGGTCGCAAAGCTCTACACCCAGGCTCTCGGCGGCCAGCCCACCGCCATCCTCGACCCGCCCACTGTCTCCGGCTCTCTCCACGGCCTGCAGATCGCCGTTCCCCGCTGGTCCCAGGACGGCCGCCAAATCGCCTTCATCGGCGGCCTCATGTCCGACCAGGGCTCAACCGGCGGCGACATCTACGTCATCCCCTCTACCGGCGGCGAGCCCAAAAACGTAACCCCCGATCGCGCATCCACTCCCTCCTGGTTCGTCTGGCTCGATGACCACTCCCTCGGCATCTCCGAAATCAAAGGTGGCTCTTCCCATCTCTTCGTCTACGACATCAACATCCACCAGGAATCCTCCGACTTCAACCTCACCTTGCCCGGCGCTGTCACCGCTGGCGGCCTCATGATGAGCGTGGCCACCTCTCAACACCAACTCGATCGCGCTCATCCGCTCCTCCTTCGACACGCCGCCCGAAGTCTGGGCCGGTGACCTGATGAGCCTCAAACAGATCACCCATATCAACGACGACGCGCAAACCCGTCTGGGGCAAAGCCGAATCCGTCGAGTGGAACAATGAAGGCTTCCACGTCCAGGGCTGGCTCCTGCTGCCCGCGCACTTCGATCCGGCGAAAAAGTATCCGCTGATCGTTGAAGTTCACGGCGGCCCGTCCTCCGCCGTCGTTCCGCGCTGGCCCGGCGTCGGCTACGGTCCTGTGCCTTTCTCCGCGCTCGACTACTTCGTCCTCATGCCCAACCCGCGCGGCAGCTACGGCGAAGGCGAAAAGTTCACCCAGGCCAATCGCAAAGACTTCGGTTACGGCGACCTGCGCGACATCCTCGCCGGCGTCGACGCCGTCGAGAAGAAATACCCCATCGACGACGCCCGCGTCGGCCTCACCGGCTGGAGCTACGGCGGATTCATGACCATGTTCGCCGTCACCCAAACCCATCGCTTCAAAGCCGCCGTCGCCGGCGCCGGCATCGCCAACTGGCAGAGCTATTACGGCGAGAACTCCATCGACCAGTGGATGATCCCGTTCTTCGGCGCTTCGGTTTACGACGACCCGGCCATCTACGCAAAGATGTCCGCCATCAACTTCATCAAAAATGTGAAGACGCCAACCCTGTCCGTCGTCGGCGATCGCGACGGCGAGTGTCCCGCGCCGCAGTCCTTCGAGTTCTGGCACGCGTTGCGCGACCTCGGCGAGCCCACCGAGCTCGTCGTCTACCCCAACGAAGGCCACGGCTTCGCCAATCCCGAACACCGCCGCGATGTTCTCGAACGCGCCCTCGGCTGGTTCGAGGAATACATGCCGGCGAAGAGCGGCGAAAACTCCTCGTTGGGTTCAGAGTAGGTTCGGGGCGGGCCGGCCGGATTTGCTAACCAAAACCCCCGCTCTGCGTCCCGCCCAAAGGTGTGTTTTGGTCGTTTTTGGCCGCCTGCTCATGCTGTGCTGCCCCCTCTCCTTTGTTATTCTGAATCGCACCTGCAATTTTCCTGGTGTCGGACCGTTTGAGCGGCCGGACTGCTCAAACGGGGAGGTTTCATGCGGCGGTTTCTTGCTTTTGTAGTTCTGTGTGCCTGTTCGCTTCCGGTAGGTCTTTCCGTTACGGGCTGTGGCCACAATCCCAACAATTACTGCATTAAGAACGGCAATGCCTACGGCATTACCACAAGCCAGGTGGTCTACGTCACGCTCGGTCCTGAAGTCACCGGACTCTCCCTCGCCTGGGGGCAAACCGGAAGCCTGAACGCCCCGCAGGCTTACAACTGCACCGGCACAACCGCCAGCGTCACCTCCTACACCTACGCCAGCTCCAACCTCCTGCTCGCTGACGTTTCGCCCACCGGCAATATCTGCGCCGGAACTTGGAATCGCAACAGCCCTGGCGGCATCCCCAACTTCTCCATCTGCACCCCGCCCTCCGGCTCTTCGCTCTCCTCTTTCTCCGGCTGCACTTCCACCAGCTGCGGCACCGTGCAAATCACCGCCACCGGCGCCGGCGTCACCAGCAATCCGGTGCCAATCTTCATCCATCCCCCCATCACCTCGATGACGATTCCCAACCAGACGGCCTGCATCTCGCAGGGGCAAACTCTGGCCCAGTCGCTTCTTGCAGAAACCACCGTCACCGGCCCTGGCGGCGTCACCCTGTGCAGTCCCGGCACGACTTCGTGCACCAGCCCCAACGCCAACGTCGGCACCATCACCTATAACCCCGTAACCTCCACTGTCGTCACCATCAACAACACCACCGCCCCCAGCAACACCAATCCCGTTACCGGCACCACCACCACCACAACCCCCAACCCCAACGGCATCGCCACCGCCAATCTTCCCGGATCGACCATCATCAACGCCACTACCTCAGAAACCACATCGGCGGCCGGCTACTTCTCCACCTGCCCGCCCGCGAAGATCAGTCTTGCCATCCACGGCGCAACCACCGCCACCGTCACCCCCAGTTCACCGCAAACGGCCGTCGCCACTGTGACCGACACCAACGGCGCCACAATCAATGGCCTCAGCCTCTCCTACGCCTCCACTGAGCCGCAGAATCTCTCAGTCAGCAACACCGGCCTCGTCACCGACACCTTCCCCAGCCACGCCACCATCACCGCCATCTGTGAGCCGCCCACCTGCAATCCCGCTCCCGTGAACCTCATCGGAACCCTGGGCAACGGAATGCCCGTGACCGCCAACACGGTGACCGTCAATTCGCCCGGCCGCAGCAGCAACCAGATCTGGATGGCCTCCTCGCAGTCCCCCTACTTTTCTGAAATCGATCTCTCCACCGGCGGAGCCGCCGCCCCCGTCCGCCTGCCCTACACGCCTAACTCCATGGTGATGGATCAGGGTGGATCCAATCTCTACTTCGGCAGCTACCACGAGCTCATGGTCTACAGCACCCTCGGCAACATCCTCTCCAAAGAAGTTCCCTCCGTCCCCGGCGTCGTCCTTGCCGTGTCACCCTCCGGCTCAACCGTGGTTATCAACGACCAGCTTCGCCAGGTGATCTACCTCTACAGCACCAATGCCAGCACCTACACCAGCATCGGCGGCATCGCCAGCCGCGCCCAGTACTCGGCCGACGGTACAACCGTCTACATCACCGGGCAGGATCCCGCCACCGGCCAGAACACCCTCTTCGTCAACAACTCCAGCTCTGGCTGGTCCACTTATCCCCTCACCAACCAGCCCACCTATAGTTGCCCGCTCGAAGCCGCAGGCACCGCCGCCGTCCCCGCCTATAACCCCGCGTGGGATCCGTTCTGCGGCCCTGCGCTCACCGTCACCGTTCCCAGCGTTGCCACCTTCCTCAGCGGCAACTCCACCGCGATTCGCAGCTTCTGCCCCAACAGCAGCTCCACCCCGCCCTACTACCCGCCCGCCGGCGACGTCGGCGTGACCACCACGCAGCTCACCGCGACCGCCGATGGCTTCCACGTTCTCGGCGCCGACACCACCACGTTCTCCGACATCGTTCTCGGCGCTTCCGCGACTCCCACCGGCGTCCCCATCGGCGCATGCCCCGCTTACACAGCCGCTCCCCTCACCGTGCCCACCACTCCCAACTCCCAGGCTCTGCCCGTTACGGCTTCTGAGATCGACCAGGTCGTGTCTTCGCCCGACTCATCGGTCGCCTTCGTCACCTACCAGGGCGCTGCAGCCACCGGAGCCGTGCCGTACTACACCCCCTCGTCCACCGGAACCTTCCCCGCACTCGGCACCGTGCAGCTTTCCTCCGGCGCTTTGGCTCCCATCGCCGGCATCTTCTCGCCCGACGGATCCATCTTTTTCACCAGCACCAGTGGCGACAATCTCGTCCACATGGTCGGCACATCGACGCTCACCGACACGCAAACCCTCGACCCCAAACTCACCAACGGAACAGGCACCCCCGTCCCCGCCCAGTTCCTCGCCGTGAAGAGCCGCTCCACAACATAGAACACAGGACACAGAACACAGAACACAGGCCGCAGAAGACAGGCCGCTCAGCTTCCAGCATCAAGCTTCCAGCGTGCCGCGCTCGGAGCTCAGCGTTTCATCCGGTGTGCCGCGCTCGGCGTTTAGTGCCCAGGCGTCCCGCGCTCAGCCCTCAGCGATAGCGCTTGTCATCCCTGACGCGAAGCGGAAGGATCTGCGGTTGCTGTTGCAAATCCATGCCGCCCCGCAGCACCCGAGCTCAGGATCGCACCACCAGTCAGCGCTGAAAACGCCACACCCCAAACTTTGATTTCCGGCCAGGTTCACCCCACAGCAAGAAGCGAACGCCTCTGCTTGGACCCCTGTCAGTGACGCAGCCGCGCGCCTCCTCACCGAAGTGCTTTCCGCCAGCCCATTTTGGGAACCCGAGTCCTCGCCACCCGCCCCGACCAGGACACGCAATCCGCCGAGCGGAAATGAATCCAGATCTATGAGGTGAATTGGTGATGTTGCGTTCGTTGACGTCTCATAGGAAATCGCAGGTATCGCAGGCCGTTTTCCCGATATCTATCTGGGATTCCGATGCGAAAGGCAATCTGGATGAGCGATTTGGCCTGACTTCGTCAACCGACATCCCATAAGCCGAGGACTGATCGCTGGACTCGGCCGACCTCGGGCAGTCGTCAAGCGAGACAAGCGGGACCCTAAATCCTTGATCTCCCAGCGGTAAGCGTGGAAGACCACTCTCCTAGCCGTGCATCCGATGGTTGGTGGAGTGAGGCACCCAATGTAGAGCTTGCGGTCTTCTTGGATGTATCCTAGTTACAGACGCGGAGGGTTTGCATGGCCAAAAAAGAAGTCTTCATCGAAAGGCGCGAAGAGGGCGATTATGCGGTAAGAAAACCGGGCTCGGAGAGGGCCAGTGCAGTACTCCCAACCCAAGCCGAGGCCGTTGAGCGGGCTCGCGAGATTCATCCGGATGCAGCCGTTCTCGTTGAACGCGTCCGTGACACTAAAGTCGGCGGCAGGGACAAGTGGCGGAAACCCTAAGGGGCAATTGCGTCACTGCGTCATTTTAAAGATCGGCTCTGCCGCTCTGCACCGTCTCGGTTTGAGTTTCCGCTCATTGCGTAGTTTTCAGTCAACGCCGTAACTACTTGGTGTGATTATTCTTGATCCTAGCAGCAGCCCGGTCGATCTCAGGGAAGAGTGTGCTTTCATTGATACCAATGTTATCGAGAGCCTCTCGAATACGGCTCTTTTCTGCTTGCGAGACGACGAACGGCGTCTCTTCAATGACGTATGGGTAGAATCTCGTCTTGGGCGGAATAAAACCGTAAAGGATAAAGGCACCGGATTGCGCCAAGATTCGTCTGTTGCTCATCTTGGGATGAACATAATAGGGCACAAGCAGATCTAGGGGATTCATAATCGGCTGAAAATATGGTTTTTCCGACCTGATAAATTGAAGAAGTCGCTCTATAACGTTGGCTTTATTGAATTTTGCTATGTTTGCCTTATCCGATATATCTCCATCTAACGACTCTATCAATCGATAGATCTCGGTCTTCTCCTCAAAATTCATATTCGCCAAGTTGGCAATGCAGCTTACGGAATCGCTGTCAAAGTACTTCTCGAGTTGCGGCGGAATTGCGAAAGCGGTCACCATGCCGTCAGTCGGTTTGCCACGAGGGCCCGGAGCGGTTGCAAAGAAAAGCGCGACCAGTGCATTCCGCGAAACATCCAGCAATCGAGTGGGTAGTCCAAAATGCTGCATCCGGACGAGCTTCTCGAACATGGTTTCGTCGGATGCGAACTCATGAGGCTGAACTGAGATCAGTTGCCGAACCGCTGCTTTCTCATCTTCAAGAAGCCCTTTGAGTTCAGGTCGGAATATGCCCGGCACAGTCGGCCAGGAAGCATCGTGCTGACCTCGATAGCATTTCAGGTGGGTGGAGCCGGAAAAGTATTGCGCAAATTCTTCGATAAAGTCCGTGAGAGTCTCTGGCGGGGCAGATTTGGTCGTGCTGTTTCTTAGCCATGCGGCACCTGAGGTACTCCTATACGGAACGGCCAGCGGGCTGTTTTCTGCACCAGTTTTATAGTAAATGGGCAAAGACCAATACGGTGTTAAGGTAACGAACGGCCGCGAGGACCGGGAGTGTGTGCAAAATCGCCTGCGCTCATTGAAGGATTCGCAACGCTTCAATCGCTGGAGCACATGCCCCAATAACTCCCCCCACCTTTCCCAAAACGGGAATCCCGCCCAAAATCTGACCTTCGTAACCCCCATCGCTCTTTTCACCCTTGCCGCAACCAGGTCGACTCAGCCAAACTACTCATGATCTACAACCAGGTCCACGAAAAAGCCTCGCGCTTCCCGCGAGGCTTTTTCATTGCTGCCCAAATCCGCTTGGGTGGCCCATTCAAGCCCGCTTTTGGCTTGAGTGGGTTCTGAACGCTGAACGCCGAGCGCCGAACGCCCGGCCAGAAAGGAAACCCAATGTCCACCTCCTCCATCAACCCCACCGAAGTCACAGCCACCACCACTGAACTTAGCCCAGACCCCGCACCCTCAACCCCGCACGCTGTACCCTCATCCGAAACCTGTAACCTGCCACCTGTAACCTGCAACCAGCCCCGTCCCCACTGCCGCGCCATCAAAACCAACGGCCACCGCTGCCGAGGCCTCGCCCTCGACGGCCTCCACCTCTGCCACTCCCACTTCAACTACCGCCACCCCGCCCTAGCCGACAAGGACCACATCTCCATTCCCCTCCTTGAAGACCACGTCTCCATCCAGCTGGTCATGAGCCAGATCGTGCACGGCCTCCTCTCCCACCGCATCGAGCCCGCCCGCGCCAAGGCCGCCATCTGGGCCGCGCAGGTCGCCGCCTTCACCCTCCCGCGTCCCGCCCGCCTGAAATCCCCCGAACCCGAAGGCGAACAAGTCCACCGCATCGGCTTCGATCACGAAGCCATGATCAGCCTCGACCCCGATCCGGACTCCGTCACCTGTAACCTGCAACCTGTAACCTGCAACCTGAAAAAAGGCCACAGGCCACAGGCTACCGGCTCCCTCACCTGTAACCTGCAACCTGTCACCTGTGACCTGAATCATCTCTGCCACGTCCCCGCCACCACCGAAGAAGTCTGGGCTCTCCAGGACCGCGACGACCTCGGCCTCAACCAGCCCGCGCCCGAGCACCGCTACCTCGACCCGTACCACCCCGCCCCGCCGCCTCAACCCTTTCCCAACTGGGACGCGCCGCCGCGCACCCCTCCGCCCCCTCCGCCGGCTCACGAATCCGGACTCCCCTGCGACTGCCCCAAATGCACCCGCTACCAAACCCTCGTCCAGGAACACCTCGACAAAATGAACGGCCGCCGCCGCAAAAAGGCCACCCAGAAATCCGAAGAGGAGGCCGAGAATCCACTCTGCGAGTCCAACAACCCCACCTGCCTCGGACCTCAATCCGAATTCTGCTGCCAATCCTGCCGCAAACTCCGCACTCCAGTCTCCGAAGACCCCGATCCTGATCACAGTTTCCAATCAACCGATGAGGGCCCGGCGCCCTGTAACTCGCAACCTGTCACCTGTAACCTGCAACCTGTCACCTGTGACCTGTCCCCCGGGGTAATACCCGAAACACAGTACCCCAGGAGCTCCAATGAATGAATTACTTGCCACAGCCCTCAGGGGGGAGGGGGTGGGGGTGCGAACGCCGCAGCGTAAGGAGCGCAGAACGCCAAGCGCCAGGCACCCGAACGCTGAGCGCCGAGCGCCGAACGCCGTTACACTAGGAGCCACCATGCCGCGGGTCGCCATCATCTCCAAACCGCAGAAAGAAGAGTTGCGGGTCTTGTTGCCGGAGCTGGTGCTGTGGCTCAAGTCGCGGGGCTATGAGACTTTCCTCGATCCGGTCAGCGCCAACTACGTCCTCGATGAGAAGGTGCATCCGCGCTCCGAGCTTTCTTCGCTCAATCCCGATCTGGTGATCGTTCTTGGCGGCGACGGCACGTTGCTGGCTGCGGCTCGTGTCTTTGCGCGCAGCGGCGTTCCTATCCTCAGCGTCAATCTAGGCGCTCTGGGATTCCTCACCGAGGTTCGCCTCGCCGACATCTACACGCACCTCGAAGCCTGGGGCAAAGGCGGCTGCTGCACCGAAACCAGAAGATGCTGCACAGCGAGCTGTGGCGCGACGGCAAGCTCAGCTCCTCCCACGAAGCCCTCAATGACGTCGTCGTCGCCAAGGGCGCGATCGCCCGCATGGGACATTTTGTCGTCGAAGTCGACGACCAGCTTGCCGCGGCCTTCCGCGCCGACGGCGTAATCGTTGCCACGCCGACCGGCTCAACGGCTTATTCGCTTGCCGCCGGCGGTCCGGTCATGGCTCCCAGGGTCGACGTTCTCGCGGTCACGCCCATTTGCCCGCATCAGCTCACGCTGCGGCCGATGGTGCTGCCGGGAACGGCGCGCATTCTGGTGCGGATCGAAGGAATTCCCGACCAGACGTTTCTCACCGTCGATGGCCAGGAAGCCATCGAGCTTCGCGTCGGCGACGAGCTGCGCTGCCGCAAATCCGATTATTGCGTCAAGCTCATCCGCCTCGGCGAAAACGGATTCTTCGATGTGCTGCGGACCAAACTGAAGTGGGGGGAGAAATAGCCTTCACCCGGATCGGGAGTCGATTCGGTGAATATTATTGCGTCTTGGTCAGCTCGCCCAGCAGTTGATGGGCTTTGTTGCTCAGGTTC
Source organism: uncultured Acidobacteriaceae bacterium (assembly GCA_963788905.1). Classification (GTDB taxonomy): domain Bacteria; phylum Acidobacteriota; class Terriglobia; order Terriglobales; family Acidobacteriaceae; genus Palsa-343. Next base: position 117,759 of record CAWBIO010000002.1, on the reverse strand, counting down.
GTCGCGGCGTACAGATCGTCGGCCTTCAGCGCGTCTCGCGCCCGCGTAACGTAACTCCGGATCAGCGCCACGGTCTTCTGCTCGTCGGAGCTGAACGGTCTCTTGATTGCGTTCAGCCCATTTTCGGTCGAATCAATCTGCGACGAAACCGAGTTGCGTTCGTCGGTATTCGTATTGTCGCTGGCTGTCGAGAGCGGCCCGATCTTGGTCATCTCCGGCGGCTGCGCGGTGGCTTCCTGGGTCGTCTGCGCCGGGCTCTGCGATGCGCTCGGAGCGGGCTTCGTCTCCGCCACCGTGGTCTGATCCGGCTTGGAGTGATGTTTGGTCGAGCGGTGAGGTTCCGGGGTTGACGCTACCGTCTTTGGTTCGGGAGGAATCGTCGTGTCAAGCTTCACGAGCGGTGGATCGCTCACGGGAATCGCAGGCGGGACGGGCGACAACGTCGCGACCATCCGCGACGGAGGCAGCGACGGCGCCTCCACAGCCGACGACACCACGACCTTGGGCGCCTTCGGGCCGCATCCTGTCAGCAGCGCAGGCAACAAGGCAAGCGCCGCGATCGCTTTTCCGGATCTCATGGTCCGGACCTTTCTGGCTGGGTCTCACCACCCTGGCGAGCAAGCTCGCTGGGAATCGCGTGCTCCGTAATCTCCGGAACTACGCGTTGTCCCGAACCGGCAGAAATTAACGGGAGCCGCAGTACAAATGTGGTTCCGCTCCCAGGCTTTGATTCTACGTCAATTTGGCCGTGATGCATCTGGATAATCCGGTAGGTCATCGCCAGGCCAATCCCGCTGCCCTCCTTTTTGGTGGTGAAGTAGAGATCGAAGATCCGGGACCGAATCTCGTCCGGAATGCCCTCGCCATGATCCCGGACCCGAATATAGGCCCATTTGGAGTCTTCGCTCAGCCGAACCTCCAGGACGCCGCCGGTCGCCATCGCCTGGGCGCCGTTGAGCACGACATTGAGCAGAGCCTGCTCCAGCAGGTCGGCGTCGACCCGGCAATAAACCGGACGCGGCGGCGTCTGGCTCTCTACGGTGATATCTCGCGTGTGCAGCTCGGCCGAAGCCAGCATCAGGACGCTGGAAACGACGCCGCGCAGATCCTGGTCCTTGAGCTGCAGCTCCACCGGGCGCGAGAAATCGACCAGGGTTTGTACGACTCGGTCGAGGCGCCGGATCTCGCTCTGGATAATGTCCAGGTGCCGCAGAGCATCGTCGCCCACCTGCACCTTGTTTCGCAGCAGCTCGAGGTGAACCACGATGGCGTTGATCGGATTCTTGACTTCATGCCCAACGCCTGCAGTGAGCCGGCCAATCGACGCCATGCGGCGGGAAACCTCCAGCTCCGTCTCAATCTCGCGAACCGACTCCAGGTCGTGCAGCGTGAGCAGGGCCCCCAACGACTGCCGATCGCGGGAGTGCGTGTCGTGAATAAAGTCCAGCGACACTTCGAGTTTTCGCCCGGTCTCTGTGGTCACCTCTTCCTGCACAATCGACATCCCGCCCTCAAAGGCGTCACGAACCAGACGGCCAAGCCTTGTGCTTCGGTCGAAAATCTCCCGCACTTCTGCTCCGAAGATCCGTTCCCGCCCGATGTTCAGGAACCGCTCGACGGCGCTCGAAACCAGAACCGCCCGGGCGTCGCGGGTGAAGAGCATCACGCCATCCTGCAGGTTGGAAAGGATCTGGTCGAGGTTCTCGCGCAGGGCCGAGAACACTTCTTCCACATTGCGGATGCGCTGGCCCAGGCGTTCGATCTTGCCTGAGACCTGAGCCACGGCGTCGCCGCTGCGGCGGGGTTCTCGCTCGGTCGCGGGGGGAATGATGAGTTCCGGCTCAATGCCGCGCCGGAGGTCGCGGCCCGAGGAGGCTTGGGGCGCCTCCTGAGCGGCGAGGGTATCGAGGCGGTGGCTGATTTCTTCAATGGGCTGCAAAGCCAGGTTGGCCACGAAGGCCGCCACGATGATCGAAATGATCATCGCCAGCCCCATAAAGCTGAACGACTCGACCAGCCACGGCTGGAAAGCGGCGCTCAGGAACGTAGTGCGGATGCCGATGAGGATGGTCAGGAATGGCTGGCCGTTTCGCTCCAGTCCTAACGAGACGTTGTACACCTGGGGCCGGCCAAACACGGTTTTCAGCGTGCGCACCGGCGATTGCCTGCGCAGCACCGAGTAGTCAGGGCGCTTGGGGAGAATCTGATCGTCCAGGGTGGAATCGGGTACTGCGATAATCGCCCGATTCTGGAGGTCGACTACGGAAACATCGAGAATGGTGGGAGAGTAGTTGACGATGGCGGTCAGGGCGTTGTTCAGCCCTGGATTGAGCCGCAGTGAATCGGCTACGGCGGCGCGCAGCGCGGCTGGATCGTTAGGATCGAAATGGCGGTTGCGAAGGCCGGTGTCCAGCGCATCGCGCATCTGATAGAGCGCGTTGTGGGCCAGAAAATCCGTCGTCTGCCAGGATTGCTCGATCTGCTGTTGCAGCAGCTGACTCAGCCAAATCCACGAGAACACCAGGACCACGCAAAACACGAGTCCGGTGATGGCGAGGACGAGTTTGGTCTTGAGGCGCATGGTCGGGGGTCAGCGCTCAACGTTTGCAGGATCGGTAACTGGAGCATACCCCGGCAACCCTGCTCCCGCCACATTATTCTTCCAGCGCGCCCGCTGTCGCAGCCGTGCTCCCGTATTCGCGAAGCTTGTTGTGGAGGGTCTTGAGGCTGATGCCTAAAATCTCGGCGGCGCGGGTCTTGTTGTTGTGGGTGGACTCCAGGGTCTTGAAGATGAGCATGCGCTCGGCATCGTCTACCGTCGCTCCCACTTCCAGCTGGATGGCATTCGGCGGCAGCTCGGCGGTAGAGCGGATGGGTTTGCTGCCAAAACCGGGCGGCAGGTGGCGGGACTGCACCTGGCCCTCACTGCACAGCACGACGGCGCGCTCAATGGTGTTGCGCAGCTCGCGGACGTTGCCCGGCCAGTCGTGCGCGACCAGCCGTGCCAGCATCTCGCTGTCGATTCCGGTTACCTTGCGCTGGTGCTTCTGGTTCATGTCAGAAATCATGGCGTCGGCAATGGAGGGAATGTCCTCCTTATGCTCGCGCAGCGGCGGCATGTGGATGTTGAAGACATTGAGCCGGTAATAGAGATCGCCGCGCAGATGGCCATCGGCCACCGCCTCCTCCGGATCTTTGTTGGTTGCTGCCAGCACCCGAACGTCGATCGGCGACTCGATCTTGCTTCCCAGCCTGCGGAGCTTCCGGTCTTCCAGCACCCGCAGCAGCTTGGCTTGCGTGCCTACCGGCATCTCACCGATTTCATCGAGCAGCAGCGTGCCATCTTCTGCCAGTTCGAAGCAGCCGGCGCGGCGTTCGACCGCGCCCGTAAACGCGCCCTTCTCATGGCCGAAAATTTCGCTCTCAATCAGCGTCTCTGGAATCGCTGCACAGTTCACGGCTACAAACGGCTTGCTGCGCCGCGGGCTCAGATCGTGCAGCGTTCGCGCCACCAGTTCCTTGCCCGTACCGCTCTCTCCGGTGATGAGTACTGAAACATTGCTGGGCGCCACCCGCTCGATGAGCGCGAACACCTCCTGCATTTTCTTCGAGGCTCCCACGAGCGAGCCCATCACGCCGGTTTCCCGCAGCTTGCGCCGTGTGACTTCCAGCTCGCGTTCGGTGTCCCGCTGCCGCGAGGCATTGGTCAAAATCGCGCGAAGCCGCGCTGGATCGACCGGTTTCTGGATGAAATCGTATGCGCCGTTTTTCATTGCCTCCACGGCCGCTTCGATCGAGCCCTGTGCGGTCAGCATCACGACAGCAACTTTGTCACTGGATTCTCCCAGGCGCGCCAGCAGCTGCAGGCCATCCATGCGCGGCATCTTGAGGTCGGACACCACGATGCCTGGCTGCCAGGCATTTACCTTTTCCAGGGCTTCCAGGCCGTCGCGCGCAGTTTCTGTCCGATAGCCCCAGCCGGAAACCAGCTCGGCCAGGCCCGACAGCGCATGCGGCTCGTCTTCGACGATGAGGACTTTTTCCTGACTTGTCATGTGCGGGGGATCAATCCGGGGGTCACGGTTTGTTGTATCACTTTTGAGCCATCGACGACCAGGAGCGGGTCATGCCCGGCAACGGTCATGGAACGGTATTCTTGAAGCAGTCCTTTTTCTCTGGAGCAGTGTGCAACGTCGCGGCGCACGAGTATTCATCCACTGGATTCCGGCACTGATCGGAGTCGTGATTATTCTTGTCGAATCCACGGCCATGATGTCGAGCGAGCACACCAGCCGCTGGCTTTTGCCTTTCTGGATCAGAATCTTCGGCCCCATTGCGCCGGAACGCTGGGAGCTCATCCACCACTACATCCGGAAGACGGGTCATTTTGTCGGATATGGCTGCGTGAGCCTCGGATTCTTTGAAGCGTGGCGGGTGACGCTGGAAGGCCGCTGGCCCCTTTGGCGCCAGAGGATCCGTTACGCCGCCGGACTTGCGCTGCTCTCGACCCTGCTGCTGGCCAGCTGGGACGAGTGGCACCAGAGTTTCATCCCGGGGCGTACCAGTTCCGCGCGCGACGTTCTGCTCGACTTCTGCGGGGCATTGGCTGCGCAGCTACTGTTGTTTGGCATACTCAGCGTCTTTCGGCGCGAGCTGAAGATCCGAATCGCGCCGGCCTGACCAGGAGCTTCCACGCCGCCTCCTTCCGGTTTTCGTCACAATCCCGCACTTGCTTGCTCGTTTTGAAATACTATTCTTGAAATAGTCTATTGAAACCAGCTATGCCACGAAACCAAGATTCCCGCGATCTCTTTCCCGGCGCGCTCGAACTGATGATCCTCCAGACCCTTCATCGCAAGCCGATGCACGGGTACGCGCTCACCCAGCACATCAAAGCCGCCTCAGACGACCTCCTCGAGATCGAAGAGGGCTCTCTCTACCCGGCACTGCAGCGCATGCTCAAAGCCGGGTGGCTGGAATCGGAAATGGGTGTTTCGTCACGCAATCGTCCCGTTCGGATCTATAAGGTGACCGCGGCCGGCGCGAAGCGGCTGGAGGCTGAGATTTCGAGTTTCGAGAAGATGTTTGCGGGCATCAACCGCGTCCTAACGACGGGAATTGCATAGGAGGCCGTTTCATGTCCTGGCTCAGAAACCTGTTCGCGCGGCGGCGGCACTACAACGAGCTCTCGGAATCGATCCGCGAGCACATCGAAGAAAAGACCGCTGAGCTGGTCAGCGACGGCATGCCGCCGGAAGAAGCCCGCTCGGCCGCTCTTCGCGAGTTCGGCAACGTCACGCGCATTGAAGAGCGCAGCCGCGAAGTCTGGCAGTGGCCTCGCGTGGAGAGCCTGTGGGGGGACATTCGATACGCCTTGCGACAGATGATGAGGGCCCCTGGCTTTTCGGCGGTGGCGATTATCACTCTGGCTCTGGGCATCGGCGCCAACACTGCCATCTTTTCGGTCGTCAAAGCTGTGCTCCTCGCCCCGCTTCCTTATCGGAATCCCTCCGGCATCGCTGCGATCTGGACTGCGAATCCTTCGCGTGGAAATGAGCCGCTTCCTTCCAGCCCCGGCGATCTGGCTGAGTGGAAGCAAAAGAGCGGTGTCTTCGAAGACATGGCGCCCTCCTGGGACAATGAAGTCACACTGACCGGGCAGGGGTCGCCGCAATACCTTTTTGGCTACGCGGTTTCCGCGAACTATCTCCGCATCCTGGGGGTCAAGCCGGCGATGGGCCGCCTTTACACCGATCAGGAAGATCGCCCCGGCGGTCCGATGGTCGCGCTCGTCAGCGACCGTCTTTGGCCGGCCACCTTCCATGCCGACCCATCTATCGTCGGTAAAGCCATCACCCTCGACGGCAAACGCTACACGGTCCTTGGGGTGATGCCGCCTGGCTTCAACTATCCGACTGGGGTCAAAGTCTGGATGCCGAGCGCCATGGCGCCTTCGTCATTCGACGACTTCCGGCACCGCTACATGCGCATCCTTGCCCGCCTTAAGCCCGGCGTCTCGGCCAAAGACGCGCAGATCACGATCAACAGGCTCGAAGCGCAGATCGCCATCGCTCATCCTGATACCGACCAGGGCAACCGGGTGGTCGTTACACCGCTGCGCGAGGAACTCGATGGCGACATTCGCATGCCGCTGCTGATCCTGCTGGGCGCCGCCAGCCTTGTGCTGCTCATCGCCTGCGCCAACACCGCGGGGCTCGCGCTGGCGCGGGAAGCGGAGCGTCAAAAGGAGATTGCGGTTCGGCTGGCGCTCGGCGCCTCGCGCACGCACCTTGTGCGTCAGTTCATGACCGAAAGCCTGGTTCTCGGTCTGGTGGGAGGAGTCTTGGGTACGCTGCTCGCCTTTGCGGGAGCCCATTCCCTGCTCAGTCTCTTTCCCAATGACGTCTCCAATCTGCGTATTCCCACGGTCACCGCCATTCCGATTGATGGAGGCGTCCTCCTGTTCACCCTGGCCACCACGCTCCTGACCGCAATGCTCTTCGGCCTCGCTCCACTCTGGAAAGCCAGTCGTGTCGAGACCGGGAGCACCATGAAGGATTCTGCGCGCGGAACCACGGCCAGCCGCACCTCGAACCGTTCGCGCAGCATCATCGTCGTGGTTGAGGTTGCGCTTTCTCTGATGCTGCTTACGGCCGCAGGCCTCGTCGTCAGCAGCTTTCGGAACGCTCTCAACTCTGGTCTCGGCTTTGAGCCAGGCCATGTTATGGCGCTCGAAGTCCTGCTGCCATCGGATCGATATCCCCCCTTTTCCAGCGACGAGAAGACCCGCAACTTTGCCGGCAACACCGTTCGCGCGATGGCGGCGGTTCCCGGTGTTCAATCGGCTGGGGCGACCAACTTTTTGCCGCTGAGCGGATTCTGGGGCGTCACGAATTTCCTCCTCCGCGGCCAGGCGCCTCCGATGGAAGGCGAGGGACCGGAAGCCGACAACCGCGTGATGACTCCGGAGTATCTGGCGGCGATGAGGATCCCACTTCTTCGTGGCCGCGCGTTTACCGCTGCCGATCGGCCCGGCAGTGAACCGGTCGCCCTCATCAACCAGACCATGGCCACGCAGTACTTCAAAGGGCGCGACCCCATTGGCGAAGAGGTGAATATCGGCACGATCGCCAAACCCGACTGGTGGCGCATCGTCGGGGTCATCGGCGACGTGAAATCCTTCGGCCAGGACCAGCCCACGCACGCTGAAATGTTCCGGCCTTTCCAGCAGGCGCCCTTCCCGCTCATCGCCTTCACGGTTCGCACCGGCCCCGATCCGGCATCGATGCTGAAGCCTCTGGAGCAGGCTATGTGGAGCGTCGATCCCGGGATTCCCGTTTTCGAAGCCATCTCCATGGATGACCTCGCTGGCCAGACGCTCGCGATCCGCCGCGCCAGCTCAACGCTCTTCGCCGGTTTCGCGATTCTCGCTCTGATCCTCGCCTGCATCGGTATTTACGGCGTCATGGCCTACGCGGTGACGCAACGGACGCAGGAGATTGGCGTGCGCATGGCTCTTGGAGCGCGGCGCGGCGACGTGCTGCGGCTTGTGCTGGGCTCCGGTTTTCGCCTCGCGGCCGCGGGGATCGCTGTTGGCCTGGTCGCGGCTCTTGCGTCGAGCCGTCTGCTGCAGCGCCTGTTGTTCAACGTCAGCGCCATCAATCCCGTGATCTTTGCACTTGCCGTCGCGGGACTGGCAGCCATGGCCATGCTCGCTGCGTATGTGCCTGCGCAGCGCGCCGCCAGTGTGGACCCGATGCGCGCTTTGCGCTCTGAATAGGGGACTCTCCCGCTTGCGGTGGTGCAGGTGGAATCAGGGCGCCGGCCACAGGTTCAGCAACGAAACTCGAGTAGCGGCGAAGTCCCCGCCATTCCGAGTCACCAGGGTAAGGTCGAATTCGAGAGCCGTTGCAGCCAGTAATCCGTCGATGCTGGCCAGTGGCTTCCCTTTGCGTTTTGCTTCACCCGCCAGCACGCCCCAGCGGTCGGCGACCGCGGTATCGATCGTGAGAATCCGCCCGGCAAACCGTGTCGGCAACTCGCGCTCCAGCCACGACTCCAGTTGGGTGCGCCTCCGGCCTGGCGCGAGGCCGGCGATGCCCTTCCGAATCTCGCCCACCGTGAGCACGCTAAGAAACAGCGTGCTCTCATCGGCGGAATCCAGCCATTCCAGGACGCGAGTATTCGGCTTTGCGCTCACCACTTCTGAAATACAGTTGGTATCCAGGAGATATCCGCTCACAAGTCGACCTCCCGGTCGCGGTCACGGGTACGCTCGAACTCGAGTCCGGCGCCCACCAGCCCCGATTGCCGGAAGAACTGCACGAGACTGCGGGGCTGTCGCGATTTAGCCGACAGCTGGGCGTAAAGCTCTTCAGACAGCATCACCACGCCATCGCGGCCCTGACGGGTAATTCGCTGCGGCCCCCGGGTGCGAGCCAGGCGGAAAACCTCGCTGAAGCGGGCTTTGGCTGTCTGCACCTGCCATGAGTCCGAAAGGGGAGTGCTTCTGCGGTTTCCGGAAGCGTGAACACGAGCGGCCATAGGGGTCTCTCCTTATGGTCAGACTAGTCTGACTTATTAAGTCTAACAGAAAAACAGTGGGTCCTGAGCCCGTTTTGCACACCCATCCCGCCAACTCATTCCCTGTATCCTGAGCCTTCCGTGCCTGAGGCGACCACCGAAACGCAAACCCCGCTGATGCGCCAGTACCTGGCCGCCAAACGCCAGCACCCCGACGCGCTGCTGTTCTTTCGCCTCGGCGACTTCTACGAGCTTTTCTTCGACGACGCCAAAACCGCCTCGCGCGAGCTGCAGCTCACGCTCACGGCGCGCGACAAAGAGCGCAACACGCCTATGTGCGGCGTCCCCTATCACGCTGCTGAGAACTACATCGCCCGCCTGCTCCGCCTGGGTTATCGGGTTGCCATCTGCGAGCAGATGGAGGATCCGAAGCTCACGAAAAAAATTGTCCGCCGCGAGGTCACACGCGTGCTCACGCCGGGCACGGCGCTCGATGCTTCGCTGGCCGCCGAGCGGTCGAACTTCCTCGCCGCCGTCCATCTCTCCAATGAGGCCGCCGGCGTCGCCGTCCTCGATCTCTCCACCGCGGACTTCCGCGCCACAGAATTCTCCGGGCCTGGCGCAACGGCTCAGGCTCTTGAAGAACTGCTCCGGCTAACGCCCAGTGAACTGATCTTTCCGTCGACCCGCGGCCCCCTGGGCCCGAACACAGACGCCGCGAGCCTTGAGTCGCTCCTCGGGCAGATCAGAACCCGCACACCCATCGACGACTGGGTTTTCTCGTCAGACTTTGCCATTCCGCTTCTGGAGCGGCAGCTTGGCAGCCAGTCGTTGGAAGGCTTTGGCCTCGCCGGCCATCCAGCGGCTGCCATCGCCGCCGGCGCCATCGTCCACTACATTCGCACCACACAGCAGTCCGATGTAGCGCACGTCGACTCGCTGCGTTTCTACGCTCGCGCGGAATGCCTGCATGTCGACCAGGTCACGGCCCGCAATCTCGAGCTCATCGAGCCGCTCTTTTCTGACTCCGGTCCCGAGGTCACTCTGTTTCGGACCATGGACGCCTGCTGCACTCCGATGGGCAAACGGCTGCTCCGCGCCTCGCTGCTGCGACCGATGATCGATCCGGCCGCGATCGAAGGCCGCTATGCTGCTGTCGATCAGGCGCGCCAGGACCTCATCCGGCGCGAAGAGATCCGCCGCGCACTGTCGGGTATTCTGGACCTCGACCGCCTGCTCGCCCGCATTTCGCTGGACAGCGCCGGACCGCGCGACGTTCTCGCCCTCGCGGCATCGTTGAAGCATCTCCCCGCCGTCCGCAACTCTGCGGCAAATCTGTCATCGCCCGCGGAACGCGGAACGCCGAACGCCGGGAGCGCAACCTTCTGGGCGACAGCGAGCACCAGCCTGGACCTTCTCGAGGACCTCTGCTCCGCCATCTTCTCCACGCTGGTTTCCGACCCTCCGCTTACTCTGGTCGAGGGTGGCGTCATCGCCCCGGGAATTGATGCGGAGCTGGATGACCTGCGGTCTATCGGTTCGACAGGCCGAGCTTCGATCGCTGCCATTGAAGAGCGCGAGCGGCACCGAACGGGTATCGGATCGCTCAAAGTCCGCTTCAACTCCGTCTTCGGCTACTACATCGAGATCACCAAATCGAACCTCGCTGCTGTTCCCGCGGACTACGAACGGAAGCAGACCCTGGTGAACGCCGAGCGCTTCACCACCCCCGAGCTCAAGGACTACGAGACCAGGGTCCTGACCGCCCAGGAACGGTCGGTCGAAATCGAGAAGCGGATCTTCGCCGCGTTGCGCCAGCGCCTCACAGAAAACGCCTCCCGGATCCGGCGCACCAGTCAGGCTGTGGCGGAAATCGACCTGGTCGCGAACTTTGCTCATCTGGCCGCGTTGCGCGGGTATACGCGTCCCCGTATGGACGCTGCGCCCATCCTCGAAATCGCCGCCGGGCGCCATCCGGTTTTTGAGTGCCTCATGGAGAACTCGGGCGACTCGCGCTTCGTCCCCAACGACCTGTTTCTGGATGCCAGTCCCGCCACCTCGCTTCCGAACCTGCTCCTCATCACCGGCCCCAACATGGGCGGCAAATCCACCTATCTCCGCCAGGCGGCGCTGCTGGTCATCCTGGCCCAATGCGGCAGCTTTGTCCCCGCGGCCCGGATGACCTACGGCATCGTCGACCGCGTCTACACGCGAATCGGCGCTGCCGACAACCTCGCCCGCGGCCGCTCCACGTTTATGGTGGAAATGACTGAGACCGCCACCATCCTCAACACCGCGACTGCCCGTTCCCTGATCCTGCTCGATGAAATGGGCCGCGGGACCTCAACCTTCGACGGGCTGGCCCTGGCATGGGCCACGCTGGAGTTCCTGCAGCGGCATATCGGCGCCCGAGCCCTGTTTGCCACCCATTACCACGAGCTCACCCTGCTGGCCGATGAGTTTCCGCGCTTAAAAAACCTGCATGTTGAAGTGAGTGAATCTCCCCACGGCATCGTTTTTTTGCATCGCATAGAAGAGGGCCCTGCGAATCGGAGTTACGGAATTGACGTAGCGCGTCTGGCCGGCCTGCCTCCGGCAGTTATTTCGCGCGCCCGTCAGGTGTTGCGTCAGCACGAACGATCGGAGCGGCATAATGTTGCCGTGGAGACCGAACTGGCGCTGCAGCTCACGATGTTCACTCCGCTCTCGCAGCGCATCCTCGATCGGCTGGCCGGGACCGACATCGATACCCTTACGCCTTTGCAGGCGCTGAATCTTCTGGAAGAACTGAAAGCTGAGATCGGCGATCGGAAAGTCAGCTCACCCTGAGGACCAGCTCATGACGCCCGGGCGCAGAAAGCTACAAACTTCCCCCTCCAGGACTTCGGCAACCGACGGCCGCCGCCGCACCCGCGTTTTTATGCCGCGGCGCCGCAATGTCGAGATCGCAGAGCAGGCCGGCCAGATCATCATCGCCGGCGTCGACGGCGGCTCTCTTTCGGCCGAAGAACGCGCCTGGTTCAAACGCATTCATCCTGGCGGCATCATTCTGTTCCGCCGGAACATCGAGCGGGCGTCGCAGGTCGCCGCGCTTCTGCGCGAGGCCGACCGCATCGGCGCCACGCCACTCTTCCGATGTATCGATCTCGAAGGCGGCCTGGTGGACCGTCTCCGCGACCTCATCCATCCCATGCCCTCGGCTGCTGCCGTCTTCGCCACCGGCAAGCGCAATCTCTACCGGCAGCACGGATTGCTGATCGCGCGCGAGGCTCGCGCCCTGGGCTTCAATACCGTTTTCGCACCCGTCCTCGACCTGGCCCTGCCTGAATCCGCGCCGGTGATGCGCACCCGTGTTGTCTCAGCCGCTCCCTGGCGCGTGATTGACTACGCACGCGGGTTTCTCGCCGGGATGAAGATGGAAGAGATTCTTGGCTGCGGCAAGCACTTCCCGGGCCTCGGTGGCGGCCAGGTGGACTCGCATCAGACGATGCCGGTCATCCATCGGCAGACCCGCCTCATGTGGCGCACCGACCTTGCGCCCTGGCTCGCCGTAGCCGGCAGCCTGCCGTTCGCCATGGTGGCGCACGCCTCCTATCCCTGGGATGGCCGCGACCCGGCTCCGGCCACCGTCTCTCGCTATTGGGTCACCAATGTGCTTCGCCGGCAGGTTCGCTTCAAGGGAATCATCCTCTCCGACGACATGGAGATGGGCGGCATCCTGTCGCAGATGTCCATTGAGGAAGCCGTCGTTCAGGCTGTTCTCGCGGGCGTTCAGATGATTGAGATCTGCCGCGACCCATCGCTGGTGATGCGCGCGTACGAGGCGATCGTCAAAGAAGCCGAGCGGTCCCGCGCCTTTCGCAACTGTGTGGCCGCCGCGTGGCGCAAAATCTACCGCTCCAAGAAAAAGTGGCTTCGGCCCACGCGCCGCCAGGACCTCTCCGTATCCCGCCTGGAGCGCCTGTGCAGCGATGTGAGAAAATTTGCCGCTCAGGTTGGCGAAGCCCCGGTTCACAGCGCCGCCGACCCCGAACGGTGGCGGGAGTCGCGCACTTTGGGGGACGTGAACGCCTCAGAGATGCCAGGCGAAGCGTAGTCAGACGGCGCTGGCGCCTGGCCCCTGTCGTCGCGTGGATACAATCCCGGAACCTTGTGAGAACGCAAACCGTAAGTAGGTTCGGAGGTTGTCATGGATGCCCCCGCAGCTAAGGTCGCTGTCGCGGCCGCAGCCGACCCAATAGAATGGCGCGACCCGGGCTGGTTCAACGCTCTCGCCTTACTCGTGTGGCTGGCGGCGGGCACCGTCGCATTCCTTCCCTTTGCCTTCGACACGTCGCCCTTCGACGCCGTGATGCTCGATGTGCCGGGGAGCCAGGGCAACTGGTGGCATGCTTTGGCCGGCGCGCCATTCTTCCTCGCCTTTCCGGTGATCTGGCTTCGTCTGCGGGCGCTCTTTTCCGCCCAACCCGTAACGCTCATTGAGCGGCGCATCCTTGCGGCGCTTGCTGCTCTTTCGGTCGCCGGCACCCTGTCGGTGGAGACGCCATTTCTTTTCCATCTGGCTGGCACCAGCGAATTGCAGCGTCTCATCGTCCTCGGCCTTGGCTTCGGCATCGTGATCGCCAGCATTGCTATCCTCCTGCTGCGACGCCGCCGTTTCACGCCTGCGAAAGCGGTTCTGGTCGGCCTAAATACCGCGTGGCTTGCAAACGCTTCACTGACTCTGGTGGTTTACGCCGACGCGGCTGGAAGCATGTGGTCAAAATCGGGCTGGATGGTTACAGCGGTCGTTGTCTGGCCGATCCTAGTTGAGCTGGTCTGGCTGCTCGCCGGCGCCTTCCAGACAGAACCTTCGCAAATCTCCGCTGCCGCCGCCTGACCGAAGCGGATTCGTGCGATGTGGGCGCTCGAGCCGCTTGTATGGACGCTGCCTTTTTCGCTGGCGCACCAGCGGGACGGCGTAAAATCTCCTCCTGCATGCCCTTCAATGCATCGATGATCGTTGCCGGCGTGATGAGTGGCACCTCCGCCGATGGCATCGATGTCGCATTCGTAAAGATTGTTCCGCGCACCGCCAACAACGCTCTTCCTAAGCTGACCCTTCTCGCTCATCGAGCTTTTCAATACCCGCGAAGGCTTCGCACAGCCATCCTTACCGCTATGGCCGGGCAATCGGACGCCGCAAACACCACGACCGCTGAACTCGCGCGTCTGAACTGGCGACTGGGCCTCGCCTACGCTGAGGCGATTCGCGCGGCCATGGCATCGACGGAGATTCGCCCTGCGCTGATCGGCTGCCACGGGCAAACGGTCTATCACCAGGGCGTCGCTGCTGCTTATGCGGGCCGGCGCTTCACCTGCACGTGGCAACTCGGGGAACCGGCTCTCATCGCCGCGGAAACCGGCATTCCGGTGGTGTCAAATTTCCGCCCTGCCGATATGGCCGTGGGTGGTCAGGGAGCTCCGCTCGTCCCTCTGCTCGATTACGTGGTGTTTGCAGACCTTCGCCGTGGACGGATCCTTCAAAACATCGGCGGGATTGCGAATCTCACCTTCATTCCCGCCGGCGCAACACAGTTAGAACTCATCGCCTTTGACACGGGCCCCGGCAACATGATCATTGACGCGCTCACCCAACGGCTTTTCTCGAAGCGCTTTGACCGCGGCGGACGCATCGCCGCCCGCGGTCGCATCCTCACTCCCGCGATTGACTCAGCGCTGAAAGAGAAATTCTTTCTTGCGCCTCCGCCAAAGTCCGCGGGACGCGAGCAATTCGGCGCCGTCTACGCAGAGAATTTCCTGGCCGCCTGCCAAAAGCTCAGCAAAGAGCCCGAAGACGCCGTCGCGACCGCCACCGCGCTCACCGCCGAATCTATCGCCCGCGCGATCCATCGCTGGGTTTCGCCGCTCAGCCACAAATCTGCCCTCGACCTGATGGTCTCTGGCGGCGGCGCGCGCAACGCCACCCTTCTCGCGATGCTCCGCGATCGGCTCGCGCCTCTCCACTGCACGGTCACCACAATCGACTCGACCGGTATGCCCTCCCAGGCGAAAGAAGCCGCGGCATTCGCGCTCCTCGCATACGAGACCTGGCATCACCGCCCCGGCAATGTCCCCTCCGCGACCGGCGCCTCTCGCCCCGCCATCCTCGGCCAAATCACGTATGTCTGAATCGCCCAGAGTTCGCCGGATCGTCGCCTTCTATTGCCTGTTGCCGATTGCCTGTTGCCTGAATTTTGGCTGCGCCAAAAATCCAGACCCAGCCACCGTCACCATGCTGATCGAGTCCAGCCCCGCCAACCTCGATCCACGCATCGGCAACGACGGCCAGGCCGAACACATCGACTCCCTGATGTTTGACGCCCTCGTCTGGCGCGACGAGCATTTCGGCCTGCGGCCCTTCCTCGCCACCTCGTGGGAGACGCCGAACCCCACCACCTGGATTTTTCACCTCCGCACCGACGCGCGCTTCCACGACGGCCGTCCCCTTACCTCCCGCGACGTCAAATTCACTATCGACTCCATCCTCGACGGAACGGTCATTTCTGTGAAGGCTGGGTCCTTCGCCACCCTCGACCGCATTGACACGCCCGACCCCGCAACCGTCGTCTTCCATCTCAAAAAGCCCGATCCCGCACTGCCCTTCAATCTCTGCGACGGCGCCATGGGCATCGTTCCCTTCGGCTCCGGACGCGATTTCGCGCATCACCCCATCGGCAGCGGACCTTTTCAGTTCGTGAGCCAGCAGCTCGACCGCGACGTCGTTATTGCCCGCGCTCCTTCGTATTGGGGTGACCGCCCTTATATTCCGCGCATTGTCTTCGCCGTTGTTCCTGACGCTACGACGCGCGCGCTCGAACTCGAAAAAGGCTCTGCCGACGTTGAAAGCAACGCGCTGCCTGCGGACGAAATCTACGCCCTGCGCCGCGATTCGCATCTGGCGATCGAAGATGGTCCGGGCACCGTCCTCTACTACCTCGTCTTCAACATGCGCGACGCGCTCCTGCGCGACGATCGCGTCCGCACTGCCATTGCGCTCGCCATCAACCGGCCACTGCTCATTCAGGCGCTCTACCGCGGTCAGGCGCGGCTGGCTGAAAGCATGCTGCCACCTCAGCACTGGGCCTTCACCGCAGACACAGACCAGCACAACTTCGACCCTGCCGCCGCTAATGCGCTTCTCGATCAGGCCGGCTACCGGCGGGACTCCCACGGCATCCGTTTCCATATCGGGATGAAAACTTCCAACGACGAGACGGTCCGCCTGACCGCAGTCGCCGTTCAGGAACAGCTCGCGCAGGTCGGGATCGCGCTCGACCTGCGCAGCTACGAGTTCGCCACTTTTTACGCCGACCTGGTCCGCGGCGCCTTCCAGCTCGCTCCGTCGCGGTGGATCGGCGGCAACGAGAACCCTGATATCTTCCGCTACGCTTTCGCCTCGGCGAGTTTTCCCCCGCATGGCTCCAACCGCGGCTTCTACTCGAGTCCCGAGATGGACTCGCTCATCGCCGACGCCACTTCAAACCCCGACCGCAAGCGGCAAATCGCCGACTATATTCGCATCCAGCAACTCGCTGCCCGCGACCTGCCGTACATCAACCTCTGGTATCTGGACTCGGTCGTCGTCCACAACCGCCGCCTGGGCAACATCCACCCCAACCCTTCCGGAACTTTCGACTTCCTCCGCACCGCCACGCTGCAACCCTGAAAAACCCTGTTCTTCGATAACCTTTGAATATGCCTCTCGCCATTCCACCCGGCCCCTTCCGCGCCTATCTCTTCGACATGGACGGCACCGTCGCCGATTCCATGCCTCTGCACTTCATCGCCTGGAACCGGGTGCTCGCCGAATACGGCTGCCCGGTTTTCGACGAGCGGTTCTTCTATTCCCTGGGTGGCATGCCGGTACGCGAGATCGTTGGCACGCTTAACAAGCGTCACGGGCTCTCGATGCCCATTGAAGAAGTTGCGCGCCGCAAGGAAGGTCTCTACTACGAGCAACTGCCACAGCTCACTGCTGTGCCTGAAGTTCTGGAGCAGATCGAGTCGGCGCACAAGCGCATCCCCTTCGCGGTCGTCTCGGGGTCCACGCGCGAGTCGGTGACGAAATCGCTTCAGATCCTCGGGCTGCTCGACAAGTTCGATGTGCTCGTCTGCGCCGGCGACTACACCAAGGCCAAGCCGGACCCCGAGCCCTATCTCATCGCGGCGCGGAAGCTCAGCGTGCCGCCCGAAGCGTGCCTGGTTTTTGAAGACACCGCAATGGGCGTCGAGGCGGCCACCCGCGCGGGCATGCAGTCGGTGCGTATCCTTCAACCCTGGGAACGAAAGCAGGCTGAACCCGCGAACTGAAAAACACCGATCCCCCGGGAAGCCGAAAGCCCGGGGACGGGACTGTTTGTGTTGTGTGTCACAGGACGCAGGGAGGTTTCCGGTGACGGGTTTCGGGTAACGGATTTGCCCGGTAAGCTGGCAGACGGGGAGCGGGCGATGGCGACCATTGAGCTGAAAAAGCAGGCGAGGACCGACGCGATTGCGTCGCTGAAGAAGTATTTCGAGGAGGAGATTGGGGAGCCGCTGGGGGATTTGCGCGCAGGATTGCTGCTGGATTTCTTTCTGGAGGAGGTTGGGCCAGCGGTCTACAACCAGGCGATCGCCGATGCGCAGGCACGGATGGCTGCGCGAGTGGCGGACCTGGAAGGTGAGTTGTACGCCGATGAGTTCCAGTACTGGGTGCGGCGGGCGAAGCAGAAGAAGAGACAGGCAACCGGCAATAAGCAGTAGGTAACAAGCCTAAAATGGTGGGCGCGATTCCGCCAATGATGGAGGGTTCCATGCCACAACACTCGTTTTCCAGACGGACATTTCTTTCGCTTGCGGGCGCAACCGCAGCGGCGCGGCCATTGATAGCTGCGACGGGGGCCTGGGGATTCGAACAGACCGCCGCGACGCCGGGATGGCAGGCGCAGGGCGTGCTGAACCTGGCGCATTCGCCCCATGCGAAGCTGCGGAACGTCCCGGTGCGGGCGGTGACCATCGAAGATGGGTTCTGGTCCAGGCGGCGGGCGACCAATGTGGCGTCGAGTATCCCGACCATGCACAAGGAGCTGCTGGATCACGGAAGGATGGACAACTTTTTGCGGCTGACCGGGCAATCGAGCGCGCCGCAGAAGGGGCCGGTGTATTCGGACTCGGACATGTACAAGTGGCTGGAGGCGGTGGCGTTTGCGCTGCAGTCGCAGGATGACGCGGCGCTGCGCAGGACTGCTGAGACGACGATCCATGAGATTGTGGCGATTCAGGAACCGGACGGATACATCAACACTTACTATCAGGGCGACCGCAAAGGGGAGCGGATGACGGTTCCGACACAGGCGCGCGGGCACGAGCTGTATTGCCTGGGCCACATGCTGCAGGCAGCGATTGCGTATTATCGCGCGACCGGTGACCGGACGCTGATGGATGCGGGACAGAAGTTTGTCGATGGTTATCTGCTGCCGAACTTCGGGCCGGAGGCGAACAGGAAACCGATTGTATCGGGACATCCAGAAATCGAAATGGCGCTGATTGAGCTGTACCGCACAACCGGCGAGCGGAAGTATGTGGAGCTCGCGGGATACATTTTAGAGGGCGATCCTCGGGCCGAGTTGAGGCCCGATCAGATTGTCTACATGAACTGCGGGGTCCCGTTCACGACGAAGACGCGCCTGCAGGGCCATGCGGTACGCGCGATGTATGCGTGCTGCGGCGCTACGGACTACTACATGGAAACCGGCGACCCGGGGTACTGGAAGACGCTGGAGACGCTGTGGAGCGATCTGTCGCGAGCGCAGATGTACATCACCGGGGGCGTGGGCGCGCGGAGCGAAGGCGAGGCATTCGGCGACGACTACGAGCTGCCCAATGCGCAGGCCTATGGGGAAAGCTGCGCTGCGATCGGCAACGCGATGTGGAACTGGCGAATGCTTGCCGCGACCGGCGAGGCGCGGTTCGCGGATGTAATGGAGCGGGCGCTCTACAACGGGATCAATTCCGGAATGTCGCTGGATGGGACGCTGTACTGCTATCGGAATCCGTTGGCGTTTGATCCGACGAGCGGAGAAAAAATCCGGAATCCGTGGTACGACACGACCTGCTGCCCGCCGAATCTGGAGCGGACTTTTGCGAGCTTACCGGGATATTTCTATTCGACCGCGAAGGACGGGTTGTACGTGCATCTGTACGACAACTCACGGATGCAGTGGGCGCTTGAGAGCGGCAATGGAATCGTGGTGACGCAGAAGACGCGGTATCCGTGGGAAGGCACGGTCAGGATGACGGTGGCGGTGGAGCATCCCGAGGAATTCACCGTGTATGTGCGGGTTCCGGGATGGTCGCGGGAGTCGCAGGTTAGTGTTGGGGGAGCGCAAGTGGCCGGCGTGAGGCCGGGCGAGTATGTGCCGGTTCGGCGGCGATGGAGCGGAGAAACGCTCATCGAGCTGGGATTCGATATGACGCCGCGGATGGTGGCTGCGAATCCCGCGGTTTCAGAAGACACGGGGCGCGTGGCCGTGGAGCGTGGGGCCATCGTCTACTGCATGGAGGGTCTGGACCAGACGAAGGGAACCGACGCGAAGACGTTTCCGCTGTACATGGCGGAGCGGCAGGGCGCGATCCGCGAGGAGTTCAAGCCGGAATTGCTGGATGGAGTGATAGTACTGACGCACGAAGGGGCAAAGCAGACTGAAAGCCCGGACAGGCTGTATGCGGCAGCGGCGACGGGCGCGGCGAAGATGGAGACGGCCGAACTGAAGATGATTCCGTATTACGCGTGGGACAACCGCGAAGAGAGCCCGATGCAGGTGTGGGTGCCGTGGGCGTGAACAGAACACACAACACAGAACACAGGAACGACGCTTGCCGATGATGCTGCTTTATTGCTGAGCGAATTTCGCGCGGATGCGGACGGTGCGGTCCAGCTCGTCCATGGCTTCGAGGATTTTGAGGCGGAGGTCGGGGTCGGGATCGGCGGTTGCCAGGTAGTGCTGGACGGTCGCGAGCGCGGCGGGGGACTGCTGGCCGTCCATGAAGGCGTCAAGCCACGCGACGAGGAAAAAGATTTTGCGGTCGCGTTTGACCTCGGGCAGGGCTTCGAGAGCGGGTTCGAGATATTGTGCCGTCAACTGTGACTGATTCCAGAAATTGAATGCGCCGAGGGAGGACTGGATCCAGTCCTCAGAGATTTTTGCAGTGTTGGGCGTGGTGGGAGCTGATGGATCGCGGGTGTAGTCGGCGAAGTAGCGCTGTTTGGTAGCGGCGTCGGGGCGGGCGGCCTGGGCGACCCATGCGAATTTGAGGCCGTCGCCGGAGGGATCGCGTTCCTGTTCGGCGGCGAAAAAGGCGTCGGCTTCGGGGTCACTGTAGGTGATGAGGGCGGTGACGAGGGACCAGCGATCCTGCTGGCGGAGCTCGACGCCGGGGATGGTGCGCGTTCCGCGGAGCAGGTCTTTGAGGACGGCGGCACCGGAGTTTCCGGCCGAAAAACCTGGGAGCGAACGGAACCAGACGATGCGGAGGTCGTGGTCGGGGTCGCTCGTCATGTGATCGATAGCTGTCACGATGCCAGCCTCGAACACAGCCGACTGGTCCGCAGGGGGAAGGTAGCGATGGACGGCGGTTTCAGTACGGGCGAGAAGCGATGCGGCGAGCGACTCATCGCGTTCCGTACCCGCGGCGGTGATAGCTGCGCGCGCGTAGAGGTTGGGGTCGAGCTCGACTTCACGTACGGAGTCCCAGAGTGACCCCCATAACAGAGTGCGGCGAAAAAGGTCAGCTGCGGCGGACGCGTGGTAGGCAAGTTGTGGCAGGACGACGTCGCGCGATTTCGCGTCGAGCATGAAGAGGCCGTAGGCATGGTCGTTGTTATTGGCGAAGATCCACGCGGGACAGCCCTGCCGGGCGGCGGCGTTCAATGGGATCTCGGCGGATTGAGAATTGAGTTCGGCGCGGAGGGTCTGGATGGAGCCGTCGGGGTAGCCGAGCGCGATTTCGGTGGCGATGGGCCAAACGTCGGTGCCTCCCAGGACCGGAGTTTGCGTCAGGGTGAGTTTGGCGAGGTGCCCGTCGGAGCAGGTGAAGGATGATTCGACACGCGGCATGCCGCGATGACGAATCCACATGTCGGCCCATGTCGTGAGACTGCGGCCGGATGCGGATTCAAAAGCGGAGATGAGGTCACTCCAGGTTGCGTTCGAATATTTGTGGGCGGCGAGGTAGATCTGGAGGCCGTGTTGAAACGCGTCTCGCCGATGACGTAGTTGAGCTGGCGCAGAATGCCGGGGGCTTTGGAGTAGACGATGGCGCCGTAGGCAGATTTGGCACCTTCAAGTTTACAATCTCCTGATGGATGGGCGTTGTACCCTGGGTTTCATCGATGGCATAGGCCGCGGGCTTGATGGCCTGGTAGAAGCGCTCCCAGATCTCGTCCGGCGGGTGCAGCGTGGCCAGCGTCTGTACGCCATGTATTGCGCGAAGCCTTCTTTAAGCCACAGATCGTCGAACCAGCGCATGGTGACGAAATCGCCGAACCATTGGTGCGCGGTTTCATGTAGACACGAGCGCGGCGCGTTGGATTTTGTCGCTCGCGGTGGGAGCGGAGCGGAACAGGATGGATTCTTCGCGCAGGAACGTGGCGCCGGCGTGCTCCATGCCGCCGAATGGCGAAGCCGGGGATGAAAACCAGATCGTATTTGCCGAATGGGAAGGTGTGCTTGAAGTACTCGGCCAGGTATCGTATGCCGGCGCGCGCGATATGCAGAACTTCAGGTGCTTCTTCATTTGCGCGGTCGAGCTTTCGACTGGCGCACGCAGAGTTGCGGAAGCCTGTCGCCGGGGATCATGCGGAAGGGTCCGGCGGCGAAGGCGAAGAGGTAGGTGGGCAGCGGCTGGGTTTCGGCGAAATCCGTGTTGCGATAGCCCGGCTTAGCAGGTTTGGCGGCTTCGATGCGTGTGTTGGAGACCACAGCCCAGTTTTCGGGCGCGGTCATGTCCAGGTCGAAGCGGGCTTTCAGATCGGGCTGATCGAAGCAGGGAAACGCCTGGCTGGCGTCCATGGGGACGAAGAGCGAGTAGAGATATTCCGAACCGTCATCCTTGTCTTCGAAACGCGTAATGGCTTTTCCGGCGGCTCCGATGTTGGCCGTGAACTCCGCTTCGACGACGTTGCGGCCGGTGCGGAGAAGACTGGCGGGGAGGACGATGTGGCCGTGGTCGATATCAGCGGGCATCGAGTCGCCGTTCAGCGTCAGCGAAGAGACCTGGCCGTCGCGAAAGTCGAGGAGGAGCGGGGCGGAGACCTCGGTGAGATTGAAGTGGATCGTTTCGGTGGCGCTGGTGGTAGGCGCGTGCGCGATAAGCGTGTAGCTCAATAGGTAGTGGAGATCGGAGACGCGGGCGGCCCGGTCCTGGGCGAGGGCGCGTGGAATGCCGTTTGGGATGGCATCCTGAGTGCTTGCGGCGTGGGCGGCGGTTGTGAGTCCCAGGATAGCCATAACGGTGAACAGGAATCTGGCGGCGCGCGCCGCGACTGGAGTAGTCAACTGGATCGCCTCAGAAGCACTATAGCCTGCAAACTGCGGTCGGCAGCGAGCTTTGGGCTGCGTAGACGATAATGGCCGTCGGAGAAAATTTTGCGATGAGACGGATGCTTTCTGTTTTGGCGGCGGGTTTGCTTTGCGCGGCGTGCGCGCAGGGATGGGCGCAGGACCAACAATCAGCCGCCGAGCCGGTGACGATTGTCGTGGACGCGAAAGCGCCGGGCAAGCCGTTTCCGCATTTCTGGGAGGGGATGTTCGGATCGGGGCGCGCGAACCTGGCGATGCGGCAGAGTTATCGCGACGATCTGGATCGCGTGAGAAAAGCGGCGGACTTCCATTACGTGCGTTTCCATGGGATTTTCGACGATGAGAATGGCGTCTACAGCGAGGATGCGCAGGGAAACCCGGTCTACAACTGGTCGTATGTCGACCAGATTTACGACGGGCTGCTCGATCATGAGATTCGGCCGTTTGTGGAGATCAGCTTCATGCCGAAGGCGCTGGCGAAGATCGATCAGCCACACGCTTTCTGGTACAAACCGATCCCGTCGCCGCCAGCGGACTATGCGAAGTGGGACGCGCTGATGACGGCATTCGCGAAACACGTGATCGACCGCTACGGGGTAGACGAAGTGGCGAGCTGGTATTTCGAGGTATGGAACGAACCGAACATTGACTTCTGGATCGGGAAGCCGGCGCAGGAAACGTATTTTGAGCTGTACGATCACACGGCGCGGGCGCTGAAGGCGGCGAGCGACAAGATCCGCGTAGGCGGACCGGCGACGGCGCAGGCCGCGTGGGTGGGCGACATGATCGCGCACGCGACCCAGAACGACGTGCCCCTGGATTTTGTTTCGACCCACGTGTACGGGAACGACTCGACGATGGATGTCTTCCACGACAATCGCCCGATTGCACCGCACCAGATGGTGTGCGCCGCAGTGGACAAGGTGCATGAGGAGATTGCGAAGTCGGCCAAGCCAAAGCTGCCGCTGATCTGGAGCGAGTTCAACGCGACCTACATGAATCAGCAGGAGATCACCGATTCGATCTACATGGGGCCGTGGATGGCGGACACGATTTCGAAGTGCGACGGCAAAACGCTGATGATGTCGTACTGGAGCTTCTCCGATGTGTTTGAGGAACAGGGCGTGGTGAAGACGCCGTTCTATGGCGGATACGGGCTGGTGGCGGAGCGCGGAATTCCGAAGCCGGCGTATGACGTTTTTCTGTTGCTGCATTCACTGGGAAACGAGCGGCTGCCCGCGCCCGTGGACGATGCGCTGGTGACGCGGCGCAGCGATGGGACGCTGGTGCTGGCGGCGTGGAACCTGGTGGAGCCGGGAGCGGGCGAGCTGGGAGCGGGAAACAAGCAGGTGATCTTCGACCTGCAGGGTCTGGATTTGGTGCACACCCAGTCCAAGCACGTGCTTGCAGCGATCCAGATTGGTGCGAAGGCGTACGTGCGGCGTGTGGATGCGGCGCATGGCGACACGCTGGACGCGTGGAAGCGAATGGGAAGCCCGAAGTATCCGACGCAGGAGCAGATTGATGATCTGCGCAAGGTTGCCGATCTGGGAGCGCCGGAGGAATTGCCGATCCACAACCACCGGCTGGTGCTGACGCTGCCGCCGATGGGGCTGGCGGTGGTGGAGGTCAGGTGACAGGTTACAGGTTGCAACGGGCAGGAAGGGAGGGAGCATGCGGAGGGTTGCGGTAGCTGCGCTGGGAGCGGGATTGACGGTGGGGACGATCATGGGCTCGCTGAACGCGTCGGCGCAGGCGAAGCCGCTTGAAATCATGTTGCTCGACGGAGCGAGCGGAGGACCGTATCACAACTGGCGGCTCACGACGCCGGTGCTGAAAAAGGAGCTGGAAGAGACGGGGCTGTTTGACGTCACAGTGGTCACGGCGCCCGAGTGGGGCGGAGATTTCAGCGGATTCGCGCCGGAGTTTGGGAAATATGCGGCGATTGTTACAAATTATGACGCGCCAGATTGGCCAGAGGCGCTGAAGACCCAGTTTGAAGATTATGTGCGCAAGGGCGGCGGCCTGGTGGTGGTGCACGCCGCGGACAATGCTTTTCCGCACTGGGCCGCGTGGAACGAGATGATTGGAATCGGCGGATGGCGGGGGCGCGACGCGAGCGCGGGGCCGATGTGGTATTTCCTCGATGGCAAGCTGGTTTCCGATCCAACGCCGGGTCCAGCGGGTCACCATGGCGCGCGCTTGCCGTTCCAGGTGGAGACGAGAGACGCCGTAAGCCCGATCATGAAGGGACTGCCGCCGGTATGGATGCACGCAGCCGATGAGTTGTATGGAACGTTGCGCGGACCGGGGAAAAACATGACGGTGCTGGCGACGGCGTATTCCGATCCGAAGAACCAGGGCACGGGGCACGACGAGCCGATGGTGATGACGCTCGGCTATGGCGCCGGGCGCGTTTTCCACACGCCGATGGGACACGACGTGGCGGCGATGAGCTGCGTGGGATTCATCACGCTGTTCGAGCGTGGCACAGAGTGGGCGGCGACCGGGAAAGTCACCGCGCGCGTGCCGGGAAATTTCCCAACGGCAACGTCGACCAGCGTGCGCGTGGATATCGAGGAGATGGATCCGGAATTTCTGAAGGGCGCAAGCGATCCGATAAAAAGCCGGTAGCCAGTAGCTGGTTGCTATTCGCCTTCCTGAAACATTTCGAGGAGAACTTCGGCAGCCTGGTGGGCGTCGAAGCTGCGGAATTCTTTGGTGAGTTGAAGGGCAGTGGCATTGGGCGCGAGGTTTTTGAGCGCCGCGAGAACCTGCTCCGACGGCATCTGCGGCGTGCCGGGGCCGACCAGAATGTAGTCAATGGGATGGACCTGGAGGAGGATCTTCGCGTCGGCAACGAGGCTCGCGGAGTGGACATCGTAGCCGTGCTGGGTGAGAACGGCGCGGACGAAGGCGCCAAGATCCGGAGAACGATCGACAACCAGAACGCGGCGACCGGGCTGGCCGTGCGTAGCGAGCGTGAACTGGGGTTCGAGAAACGACATCACCGCCTCCTGCTCGGTGGGTGAGGTGGGAAGAACAGTGTTGAGCAGGGTGATCTCGAGGACCTCCGTGACAAAGGCAGGGGGAGCGGCGAGGCGCAGGTCTCCATTGCGCTTTCGCAGATTGGCAGCGTAACGGACCAACAGACCCATACCGGAGCTGTCGAGGCGATTGACGGCGGCAACGTTGACGACGATGCGATGGAACTCGCGGATGACGCGGTCGAAGGTGGCCTCGAGGGCGTTAAGCTCCTGGCCGAGAACGATGCGGCCGGAGCAGTTGAGGATGAAGACGTTGCCGCAAAAGCGCTCTTCAATCTGGAGTGACATGGTTCCAGTCGCAGGCGCGGGGCGCGCGCCGGATGGATGCCAAGGTATCACAGCAGATTGCGGGACCGGCGGCGCGGGCTGGTTGTTTTGAACTATGCTCAGGGTATGGTTTCCCGATCCGTGCTCGCCGCGAGCTGTCTTGCGGCGGTGGTTCATCTTTCCTGCTGGGCCCAGGCCACGCCTTCATCAACGCAGAATTCGACGCCGGCTCCATCCGCACCCGCGCAGACCCAGCCAAAACTGCAGTTGCAGGATTTGCCGCCCGACGCGCATACGCCGACGGCGGCGGAACTGGAACAGCAGCGACAGCAGCAGGTGCTGCAGTCGGCGCTGCGACTGGCATCGGCTGAGGCGCACTGGGGACCGGACATCAGCACTCCCGGGATCTCGATGGCACTGACCGAGGTGAAACGCGCGAAGACGCCGGAGGGAACAACCCAGGTCAGCTATCGGATGACCGCTTCGGGATTCACGCCGGATGAAAAGCTGATGCTGGTGCGATGGCCACTGGACGCCCCGGCGGGTGCGGTGATCGGCGGAATCGGGATCGACGATAAGGGGATGGCTGTTTGCGGAGCGGCGCCACCCGCGCAGAGCGGGCTTCCGACTGGGATGAATGCGCCAGCGCTGACGCGCGTTGTTCTGAACAGTTCGGGGCAGGCAACAGGGCAGACTGGAACGCAGACCGGAGGGCAGACCGCGCCAGTTCCAAATGCGAGCATGACGCCGGGGCTGACGCCTCCACCAGACTGCACTGCGACGATGCAACCGCATCAGCCGGTGGAGATTGAGGTGACGGTGGCGCCCGGCGAGGCGGTTCGTGTAGCGCTGCTGAGCGCGGACCGCAAACGTGGAGCCGCGGCCAGCGCGATTCCATTCCCCCTGGCCAACGCCGACAAAGGGTGCAGGCTGCAGGTGATCCTGGGCATGAAGGACGCGGCCCTGGTGCTGATCGAGGGGACGGGATTCCCGGCCAGCACACCGCTGACGTTCGAAGCGATCACCGGGGAGTCGACGCGGCCACTGCATCCGAAGACCACCGCCGATGGGCGCCTCGTCATGCCGTTGCTGGCCGGGGCGAAGGGACAAACATCCGGCGAAACGACAGTGCGGTTCGCAGGCGTGAACCACACGCCGAGTCTGGCAACGCCGAGCGCCGCGCCACCCCCACCCGATCCGGACTGCGCGCCGTCAGTGAGCTACCACTGGGGTGAGGGGACTTACAAAGTGCAATAAGGTAGATTTATTGCGGCGATCAGCGTACGCAGTTTTGCACCTGGAATTCTCTTTCCTTCCGTGGGCGTTCCTGCGATACTTGATCGTGCCCGCCTGGTTCGCCCAGCACACAATCCCAAACAAGGTGACGCAGAAATGTCCGCAAAGTACATTTTTGTGACCGGCGGAGTTGTGTCCAGCCTCGGCAAGGGTCTTGCCGCCGCCTCCATTGGCTGTCTTCTCGAGAGTCGTGGCCTCAAAGTCAACCTGATGAAGTTCGACCCGTACCTGAACGTCGATCCGGGGACGATGTCGCCGTTCCAGCACGGCGAAGTCTTCGTGACCGACGACGGTGCGGAGACCGATCTCGATCTGGGCCACTACGAGCGCTTCACCCACGCCAAACTTTCCCGCGACAATAACTGGACGACCGGACGGATCTACGAACAGATCATCACCAAAGAGCGCCGTGGGGATTATCTGGGCAAGACCGTGCAGGTGATCCCGCACGTAACCAACGAAATCCGTAACGCGATGCGGAAGGTGGCCGCGGAGGGCGACGTCACGATCGTCGAGATTGGCGGAACCGTCGGCGACATCGAATCGCTGCCGTTTCTGGAGGCGATCCGCCAGGTGCGCCAGGAGCTGGGGCGCGAGAATACCGTGTTCGTGCACGTGACCCTGGTGCCGTGGATCGGCGCGGCGCAGGAACTAAAAACCAAGCCAACACAGCATTCGGTGAAGGAGCTGCTGTCGATCGGGATCCAGCCAGACATCTTGCTCTGCCGCACCGACCGGCACCTTTCGCGCGAGGTGAAGAGCAAGATTGCGCTCTTCTGCAACCTCGAGGATCAGGCAGTCATTACGGCGAAAGACGTGGAGTCGGTTTATGAGGTTCCCCTGACGTTTGCGCAGGAGGGTGTGGACCGGCTGGCTCTGAAATACCTGCACATGGAAACGCCGGAACCGGATCTGAGCAAATGGGAGGATCTGGTACGGCGTTGCTACCACCCCATGGATGAGGTTTCGATTGCGATCGCCGGGAAGTATGTAGAGTACGAGGACAGTTACAAATCGCTGAAAGAAGCGCTGGTGCACGGCGCGCTGAAGCACAACCTGAAGCTCAACGTTACGTGGATCGAGGCCGAGGGCCTGGAAGAGCCGGGCTACGAGGAGCAATTGCGCGGATATGACGGGATTCTGGTGCCGGGCGGGTTCGGCAAGCGCGGAATTGAAGGCATGTTAAACGCGATCCGATACGCGCGCGAAAAAAATGTGCCCTATTTCGGCATTTGCCTGGGAATGCAGACGGCGTGCATCGAATACGCGCGCAACGTTTGTGGACTGGCCGGGGCGAATTCCAGCGAGTTCGATCCGTCGACCCCGCATCGCGTGATCTACAAACTGCGCGAACTGACCGGCGTGGAAGAGATGGGTGGCACGATGCGCCTGGGCGCATGGACATGCCTGCTGCAGCCGGGTTCGCTGGCGGCGCACGCTTACGGGAAGACAGAGATTTCAGAACGTCACCGTCATCGTTACGAATTCAACCGGGAATACGAGGCCCTGCTGACCGGAGCCGGACTGAATATCACAGGGACGACGCCGGATGGAACCTATGTGGAGATCGTGGAGATTCCCGGGCATCCCTTTTTTTTGGGCTGCCAGTTTCATCCGGAGTTCAAATCGAAGCCGCTGGAGCCGCACCCGCTGTTCTCCCGCTTCATCGAAGCAAGCTACGCGAATCGTGTGAAGAGCAAACGCGTAACCGAGGAACCGGCAGAACTGCCAAAGGTGACAGTCGTGCAAAACTAGACGCTGGCCGGGGCGTGGATCGCGATTTCCATCTTCGGCGGATTCATCAGGGTGTTGTGAATGAGACAGCGATGGACGGCGCGGTCAATGCCTTCGCGATGGCGTTCTTCGCAGGCCAGCGGTAATTCCACCTCGACACGGATGTTATCGAGCCGGGGTGGGTTCTGAACTTTTTCCGCGATGACCTTCACACGCGTGCCTTCGGTGGCCAGATTCTTTTGGCGCAGATAGTCGGCGGCATAGTAAGCGGCGCAGGACCCCAGCGAGGCGAGAAACAATTCCGGGGGCGTCATGCCTTCATCGAAGCCGCCGTTCTCCTTTGGCTGATCGCTGGCGATGGTGTGCTGGCGGGCTTTGATTTCGAACCGAACGGCGCCAAGATGTTCGACGGTGACTTCCATGATTTGTGCTCCTGGCTGAATGATGCGGCGTGGCGTCGGTATTTCCTGTGACCGGGGTCACTGACGCCTGCCAGCGGTGAGCCTTATCTGGACGGTGGCATCGTCCGCGCTGCCATCCACTGTTCCACGCGCGATGCCCCTCTCCCTGAAGGTGGTGTCGATGGAATATCTGAATCGTGCTGTGCTCGACGCTGTGGCAGCGGATGCATTCCACAACCGGCAGCCGTATCCGTGGACTAATCTTGAAAACACCTTGACGCCGGTGGGCTACGAGGCGCTGCGGCTGAACATGCCCGACACCTCGCAGGCGGACAAGCAGGTGGGCGTGAAGCGCGCGTACGGGCAGGGCCCGCACGACCGCTTCCTGCTCCACTACCGGCCGGGCGTGACGATTGCCCAGCCATGGAAAGAATTCCTGGCCGAGCTTGAGGGCCCGGTCTACCAGGACTTTCTGCGTCGTGTGCTGGGGCCGAGGACGTTTATCCCGACATTCGAGTGGTACTACGCGTGGGAGGGGTGCGCGGTGTCGCCGCACTGCGATGCGGTGCGCAAGCTGGCGACCCACATCTTCTACTTCAATACGGAAGTGGACTGGGACCCGGCCTGGGGTGGGGAGATTTTGATCCTCGACAGCGAGCGCCGGTTCAAGGCGCACTCCGGGCCATCGTTTGACGATCTGAAGGTGGCAGCGTCGCTGCGGCCAAGCGGCAACGGGAGTTTGCTTTTCCAGAGAACACCGCACTCGTGGCATGGCGTCCGGCCGCTGCAGTGTCCGCAGGGCAAGCTGCGCAAGCTGTTCATTGTGACGATCAACGTGCCGAGCTTTCAGGTGTGGTGGCGGCGCGTGCGCGGCAAGGATCCGGACGGCTTCAGGATCGAGGCAGCCTAGCGGGCGAGGAACTGGACGGCATCCTCGCGGGTTTGCGCGGGGTTGAATGGCCGGCGGCGCGCCATTTTGCCCGTCTCCGTTCTTTGCGCGATGATCATCTAATCCCATATGGCGACGGTTTCTTCACAACCCCTTCGGAAAACCTCACGGCTGGTGCCGGCGATTCTGATTGCATTGCTGCTCGGAGTGCTCGCTGGCGCAGCGGTGCTGGTCCTGTTTCTGCGCGAGGCGAAACACGGCGCGTGGGATCGCCTGGCCAGCGTGGTGAGCGGGCGCACTCTGCGCATCGATACTTCGCAGCCAACGGTGGTGACTGAGATCCGGCGGCTTTCGCGGCTTGAGTCGGTCGCGTTCAGCATGGACAAGATGGTTTCCGGAGATCGCGAGGGGCGCATTTTGCCGCCATTTCTAACCGGCGACAAGATTCTGCTCGAAGTGCATGGCGAAGCAGTTGCCGGCGTGGACCTGGGACAACTGAGCCCGGACGACGTGCGAGTGAATGGCAAGGCGGTGTCGGTCCACCTGCCGCCGCCGCAGATTTTCACAGTCGCGCTCGACGACCAGAAGACTCATGT
This sequence comes from uncultured Acidobacteriaceae bacterium, assembly GCA_963788905.1. Taxonomy (GTDB): domain Bacteria; phylum Acidobacteriota; class Terriglobia; order Terriglobales; family Acidobacteriaceae; genus Palsa-343. Next base: position 87,405 of record CAWBIO010000002.1, on the reverse strand, counting down.
CTATTCAAGGTCGACCGGCATTCTGGTTCCAGTCGATCCTGCCCTTGAGAGCGAGGTGCGGGCGCATGCAGTAGACAATCTGCGAGAGTCCGCGCTTGAAGCGGGAATCCTGCCGAAGGCTCAACAGAACGCGTGTGCGACGGTGACGAAGCTTCTGCTGGGACTTGGATTCGATGAAGCGAATTGCAGGTGACAGGGTACAGGTTGCAGGTTACAGATTGCGCCTGCGTCTCGGGCGACCATCTGTAACCTGTAACCCGAAACCTGTAACCTGTTTTTGTGAGCCACGAATTTGAGATTGGCCCCGCGCGCGTGGGCGGCGGAGGGTTGTTCCTGATCGCGGGGCCGTGCGTGATCGAGAGCGAAGCGCATGTGCGCACCATGGCAGATGCGATCCAGAGGATCACATCCGACCTGGGCCTGCCATTCATCTTTAAGGCCTCATACGACAAGGCAAACCGCACCTCGGTGAAGAGCTTTCGCGGGCCGGGACTCGTGGAAGGGACGGCGATTCTGCGGCGTCTGGCGGAAGCCACTGGCCTCCCCGTCCTGACCGACGTCCACGAGCCTTCGCATTGCGAGATTGCCGCCGAGGGCGCGGACGTGCTCCAGATTCCGGCGTTCCTGTGCCGGCAAACCGATCTGCTGGTGGCGGCTGGGCGCACGGGGCGGGCGATCAACGTGAAGAAAGGGCAATTTGTCGCGCCGTGGGACATGCGCCATGCCGTGGAGAAGATCGCCTCGACGGGAAACACGCGCGTGTTCCTCACCGAGCGTGGAGCGAGCTTTGGCTACAACAACCTGGTGGTCGATATGCGGTCGCTTGGGATCATGCGCGGGTTTGCGCCAGTGGTCTTTGACGGAACGCATTCGGTGCAGATTCCATCGGGCGCGGATGGCGTCTCCGGCGGACAGCCGGAGTTCATCCCACTGCTGACGCGGGCGTCGGTGGCCGCAGGTGTCGATGGGATCTTTCTCGAAGTACACGACAATCCGGCAGAGGCTAAGTCGGATGGGGCCAATGCGCTTGATCTGAAAAAGCTGAAGCCCCTGCTGGAAACGCTGCTGGCGATCCACGAGGCAGCCAGCGTGCCGGTGAGAGCATAGCCCGCTGTGTGGCTGTCTGCGCGCGCGGCAAACCGGCATGAGGAAAAACGGCGCGCAGCGCGGCTGCCTGCCACGGCCAGTGGCCATGCGACAATGAGGATGAACCGGAGATGAATTCTTCAGCCGCAGTGGCGCAGAACCCCACCACGCCAAATGCGGGCGTGCCGCGGAACGCGCCCCCGCCGCCGGCCACCATTACGCCGGATGTCCTGGCGCAACACGGCATCACCCCGGATGAATATCGCCGCATTGAAGACGCGCTGGGCCGCACGCCGAGCCTGACCGAACTTGGCATCTACAGCGTGATGTGGAGCGAGCACTGCTCCTACAAGTCGTCCAAAGTCCATCTTCGCCGTCTGCCGACAAAGAGCGATCGCGTCGTGCAGGGACCCGGCGAGAACGCCGGCATCATTGACGTAGGCGACGGATGGGCCTGCGCGTTCAAGATTGAGTCGCACAACCACCCGTCCTACATCGAGCCGTATCAGGGAGCGGCCACCGGCGTCGGCGGAATCCTCAGAGATATTTTCACCATGGGCGCGCGGCCACTCGCCGTGATGGACTCGCTGCGATTCGGGCCTCTGGAGTCGGGGCCGGGAGCACCGGAAGACCTGGTGCGCAGGAACCACTCGATTGTTGAGGGAGTGGTGGGCGGGATCGCGGGCTACGGCAACTGTTTTGGCGTGCCGAACCTGGGCGGCGAGACGAAGTTTGAGCCTTGCTATTCGGGAAACCCGTTAGTCAATGCGTTTGCGCTCGGCCTCGTGAAGCGCGATGAGATTTTCTACGCCAAGGCGTCGGGCCTCGGGAACCCGGTGATCTATGTGGGTGCGCGCACGGGTCGCGACGGCATTCACGGCGCGACGATGGCCAGCGAGGAGTTCAAGGAAGGATCGGAACAGAAGCGGCCTAACGTGCAGGTTGGTGACCCGTTCATGGAGAAGCTGCTGCTCGAAGCCTGTCTGGAAGCGATGAAGACCGGCGCGGTCGTCGGCATCCAGGATATGGGCGCCGCAGGCCTGACGTGCTCGACGTGCGAGATGGGCGCGCGCGGTGGTGTGGGCATCGAAGTGGAGCTGGATCGTGTGCCTCAGCGCGAGACCGGCATGACGGCCTACGAAATCATGCTGAGCGAGAGCCAGGAGCGCATGCTGCTGGTGGCCGACAAGGGCCGCGAGCTGGAAGTGCTGCGCGTCTTCGCGAAGTGGGGCCTCGAGGGCGTCATCGTCGGCGAGGTCATCGGCGAGCCGCGGCTGCGCATCTCCCATCACGGCGAGCTGGTCGCTGATATTCCGAACCAGTCCCTGACCGACGATGCGCCCGTCTATCACCGGCCGGTGGGCACGTGGACGCGCCCGGAGCAGATCAAAGTCCCGCTGGATCCGCCGGCTGCGGTGCTTGAAGAACTGAAAAAGCCGCGGGATTACACGGCGGACCTGAAGAAGCTGTTGGCCTCGCCGAATATCTGCTCGAAGCGCTGGGTGTTTGAGCAGTACGACTCGATGGTGCAGACCAACACCGTGCAGGGCCCAGGCGGCGAAGCAGGTGTGATGCGCATCAAGGGGTCGGGCACTCCGGGTCATGAACGCGGCTTGGCCATGGCACTGGCCGGGAATGGCCGCTGGTGCTACCTCGATCCGAAGCTGGGCGCGATGCACGCGGTTGCGGAAGCGGCGCGCAAAGTGGCATGCACCGGGGCAACGCCGGTGGCGGCGACGAACTGCCTGAACTTCGGGAATCCCGAGAAGCCGGAGATTATGGCACAGCTCTCCGCGGCCATCGATGGGATCGCCGAGGCGTGCACGGCGCTCGGAACTCCGATTACGGGCGGCAATGTTTCGCTCTACAACGAGACCAGGGGCGAAGGAATCCATCCAACGCCAGTGGTGGGCGTGGTGGGGATTGTGGACGATGTGACGAAGGCCGTGCCGGCCGGATTTCAGAAGGCCGGCGACGTAATCATCTTGCTGACTCTGCCGGCCGGGCCGACAGGCCTGGAGCCGTTTCGCGAATTTGGTTCGTCGGAATTTTCGAGAGTCCTTCTCGGAGAACAGTGGGGAGTGCCTCCTTGTCTCCAGTTACCTGAGGGATTCGAACTTCATCGTGCTCTCCAGGCGCTTGCCCATTCAGGGCTCATCAAATCGGCGATCGATGTATCGAGCGGTGGCATTGCTGTTGCGCTGGCACGGTCCTGTTTTGGGAGCAAGTTGGGAGTTCTGGTTCATGTTCAAGCGGATTCACCAGAGAAGCAGGTCGGGGAGCTGTTCGGGGAAGATAGTTCACTTGTCGTGGTGTCTTGCGCGCCCGAAAACGTCGGAAAATTGCGGGCAGTCACAGACGATTTCGGCTTCGTGTTTGCCCTCGAACTCGGGAATGTCGTCTCATCTCATGAGATTACGGGCGATCCCGACTTCAACATTTGGATCGATTACGATGCCATTGATTCAAAGACATCGTGCGCAGTGGAAACGACTGTGTCCGAACTCGAAGCGGCTTGGTCCGGCTCGCTAGAATCCCAGCTCTCCGAAGAGGTGACGGCGTGAGGCGCCTTCTCCTCGAAGGCTTTCCCGGCGAAGAATCCGCTTTTGTAACAGGGCACGACTCCAGTCGTGCCGATAGCGCGCCAGAAAGATCAGGGGCTTTAGCCCCTGCGGCCGCCGGCACCGAAGACGATCCCAAATTAAAAGAGCATTGCGGCGTAGTCGCCATTCATGGCCATCCCGATGCCGCCAGGCAAGCCTATCTCGCCCTCTACGCCCTGCAGCATCGCGGCCAGGAATCCGCCGGCATCGCCACCGCCGACGGCACGCACCTTTCCAACATCAAGGGCATGGGCCTGGTTTCGGAAATCTTCACCGACGACGTCATCGCGCGGCTCAGGGGCGAAATGGCCATTGGGCACACGCGCTACTCGACGACGGGCGACTCGGCGCTGCTCAATGCGCAGCCCATTCGCGTCGAATCGACCAAGGGCCTGATCGCGATCGCCCACAACGGCAACCTGGTGAACCTCGGCAACCTGCGCGTCCATCTCGAGCGCAAGGGCGCGTTCTTCCAGACGACCAGCGATTCCGAAATTATCGTCCAGCTGATCGCCCACTCGCAGGCAACCACTCTCGTCGACGCCATTGCCGATTCGCTGCGTCAGGTCGACGGCGCGTTCTCAATCGTGATGATGACGCGCGACCGTGTCTTTGCAGCGCGCGATCCGAATGGGTTCCGGCCGCTCTCCATGGGACGCATTCGCAATCCGAACGGGCCGGACACGATTGTATTCGCCTCGGAAACCTGTGCGTTCGATCTGCTGCGCGCTAAGTTCGAGCGCGATGTGCTGCCCGGCGAGCTGGTGATGGTCACGGGCGACGGCGTGACGTCGCGTCAATTTGCGCCGCCGCAGCAGTCCAGCTGCATCTTCGAGCACGTCTATTTCGCGCGGCCCGACAGCAGGATCTTCGGGCGCTGGGTGCAGGAGAGCCGCGAGGAGATGGGACGCCAGCTGGCGCGCGAGTCGCACGTCGACGCCGATCTGGTCGTCCCTGTACCGGATTCCGGCGTGACGGCGGCCATTGGATACGCTGCAGAAAGCGACATTCCATTTCGCTTCGGGCTCATCCGCAACCATTATGTGGGACGGACGTTTATCGAGCCCGAGCAGAGGGTGCGCGACTTCGGCGTGAAGCTGAAGCTGAATCCTGTGCGGAATCTGCTGGAAGGGCGGCGGATCATCCTGATCGACGACTCGATCATCCGCGGAACGACGAGCCGCAAGATTGTGCGCATGGTGCGGCAGGCCGGGGCGCGCGAAGTGCATCTGCGCATCAGCTGTCCGCCGACGATTTCGCCCTGCTTCTACGGGGTCGATACGCCGCGCAAGTCGGAGCTGATTGCCGCCAACAACACCATCGAAGAGATTCGGCGCTTCATCGAAGCCGACTCGCTGGCCTATTTGTCACTGGATGGATTACGTAAAGCCTGCGACGGCGGCGAGGGCAATCATTACTGCGTGGCCTGCTATACGGGCGAGTATCCGACGCAGTGGGTCGATGTTGAAGACATCCTGCCCGCGGCGGTCGCAGTCGGAAGCTAGTTTCGCCACCGCTCGTTCCTCTTTCTTCGATATTTCTTCGCGCAACCCGGATCATCTTTGCCCGCTTCCCATACAGCAGAAGGGAGAAGGTTCATGCCAACGAAGAAAAAGTCATCAGGCAGGAAGTACGGCCCGAAGGCAGGGCAAAAAGTGGAGCGGGCCATGCACGAGGAAAAGCGCGGGCAGCTGAAGAGCGGGCGCAGCGGGAAGAAAGTGACCAGCCGCAAACAGGCGATTGCGATTGGACTCTCCGAAGCCCGTAAAGCGGGCGCAAAGGTTCCTAAGAAAAAATCGGCCGCGAAGAAGAGCAGCCGGAAAAAGTAGCTGCGTTGGGAAAGTTCGTCGCAAACAGGCGGCTCGGAATGCCCGGATTCCGGGCCGTAGTTTTCTCGCGGCCGCCTCTTCCTGTAACCTTCCCTTCGTACCCCTCATGCTCGAGAGCGTTCCAGAAATTTCTTCTCACCGCTTCGTTCGCTCGTGCCTGCGCCAGCCGGTGGATCGTACGCCCGTGTGGTTTCTCCGCCAGGCGGGGCGCTACATGCCGGAATACATGGAAATACGTCGGTATCACTCGCTCATCGAGATTTGCAAACGGCCGGAGCTGGCCGCGGAAGTGACCATCACCGCCGCGGAGAAGCTGGATGTCGACGCCGCGATCATCTTTGCCGACCTGCTTCTGCCCCTTGAGTCGATGGGGCTAGCGTTTGAGTTCCAGGCCGGCGAAGGGCCCGTGATTCATCAGCCTATTCGCAATGCGGCAGCAGTGGATGCGCTGGTGACGACGCGGGCGGGGGAGTTGGCCTACGTGGCCGAGGCAATCGAGCGCGTCGTGGCGCACTTTAAAGGGCGCCTGGGGATGATCGGTTTTTGCGGCGCGCCGTTCACGCTGGCCAGCTACATGATCGAGGGCGGCGGGTCGCGCAATTACATCGAGACCAAAAAGCTGATGTACCGCCAGACCGGCGCCTGGCGGCGGCTGCTCGACAAGCTGTGCGCGGTGTTGCGCGAATTCGCAACGCAGCAGGTCGATGCTGGTGCGGATGTGATCCAGATTTTTGACAGCTGGGCGGGGGCATTGGCAATCCCGGATTATCGCGAGTATGTGCTGCCGGCGGCGCGAACGCTGGTGCGCGATGTGCAGGCGCTGGGTGTGCCGGTGATCTACTTTGGCGTAGATACGGCGAGCCTGCTGCCGGCGATGCGCGAGACGGGCGCCGATGTGCTGGGGCTTGACTGGCGGACGCCGCTCGGCCAGGCGTGGCGCGACCTCAATTATTCGTGCGCGGTACAGGGGAATCTCGATCCGATCACGCTGTTCGCGGAGCCGGGGCTGATTCGAACCCGGGTGCGGGCGATTCTTGACGAGGCTGCCGGCCGGCCAGGGCACATTTTCAATCTGGGGCACGGTATTGTGCCGGGAACTCCGGTCGAAAACGTGCAGGCGGTCGTGAAGTTCGTCCGCGAATATATGCCGGAGGCGCGCCATGTCTGATGCGGTTCTGCTCCTTGCGCATGGGACGCCGGACTCGGTGGAAGAAATCCCCGACTATCTGCTGCGCGTGACTGGCGGGCGGCAGCTGCCGGAATCCGCCGTGGAAGAAGTAAAACACCGGTTCGCGGCGATTGGCGGCAGCCCCCTGACCCGGCTGACGCTGGAGCAGGGACGCCTGTTGTCCGAAGAGATTGGCCTGCCGGTTTACGTCGGCATGCGCAACTGGAAGCCTTACATCGCAGACGTAGTGAAGAAAATGCGCGAAGACGGCGTGACTCGGGCGATGGCGATTTGCCTGGCGCCACAGAATTCGCGCACCAGCGTAGGGTTGTATCGTCGTGCGGTGTTTGCCGCAGCGGAAAACGCGCTGGAACTGCGATTCGTCGAGCACTGGGCGGATCATCCGCTGCTCGCCGATGCGTTCGCGGAGAGGCTGCGCGCGGCGCGCGATGCGTTCAGCGCCGATGCGGGAACGCCGGTTCCTGTGCTGTTCACCGCGCACAGCGTGCCGGTGCGAACTGTGGAGGTCCATAACCCGGGCGATACACCGGATCCATATGCCGACCAGGCGAGGCTGACGGCGAGCCTGGTAGCTGCGCGCGTGGGCCTCGCGCCTGAGGAGTGGTCATTCGCGTTTCAAAGCCAGGGGCTGTCCGGTGGACTGTGGCTGGGTCCGACGGTCGAAGACACGCTGACGGGCCTGCACCAGAAGGGCGTGACGCGACTCATCATCCAGCCCATCGGCTTTCTCTGCGACCATGTGGAGATTCTGTACGACATCGATATTGGGTTTCGCGAGTATGCCGCGAAGCTCGGAATCACCGTTCGCCGGCCGGAGTCGCTGAACGATTCGCGGCTGCTGACCCTGGCGCTGGCCGATCTGGCGCGGAGGGGTTTGGCGCAATAGAACCACCTGAATGGCCTGGCGTTGCCGGCGGGCCGCGCAACGAGCGACCGCGGCGCGCATCAGATTATTGTGGAAAGCATGAAGACCTGGAAAAAGCTCGCGCTCATTGTCCTGCCGGCGATTCTTATCGCGGCCTTCGGCATCTGGCGCATTCATGTGGCTCGCAGCCAGCCGGCCGTGACGCAGCCACACGTCCAGGCGCGGCCGCTCACCGATGACGAGATGGTCGTGCCGCGCAAGCTTTATATCGATGATCTGAAGTCCGCGCGGGACCTGATTGGCAAGCCGGTCTGGATCCAGGCGGGCTACGAAATGGACTACTACCTTTACACCGCGCATCACGTTGACTTCGCGCATCACGCCGGGGTGCTGCCCAGCGTCGAGCGGCTCGACATCCGCGACATCGTGACCGAGAAAGTGCCGGCAAGCCTCGAGGATCGGATCGCCCACGGCGACAAGCAGGCTTTCGCTGTGTTCACCATGCCAGGCGACGATAAGGAATATGCGGCCCCGATCGGGACCATCCAGGGCACCGACTCGAGCTATTACTGCGACAACATTTTCTATTACGACGATCCGCATCAGATGTACAAATTCTGGCCTGCCGATGTGTGGGAGGCGATCGACGCGCACACGCCGAAGGCAGGGATGAGCGAGCTGGAGGTAGCGATGGCGCTGGGCGTGATGCAGCAGTCGGAGTCCTCCAACTACGGCAATCGGACAGTCACGTATGACGCAGGCGGCAAGCACTGGTCGGTGACCTTCGAGAACGACAAGGCCACCGATATTCAGCAGCAGCGCGCTGCGCCGGCCGCCTAAGCATCCTCAGAGAACAGGATGGGTGGGCCGAGGAAGCGGTTGCGCAAAAGGGCCAGCCATCCGCCGATCAGCGATGACCCCTGCGCAGCCTGCGGGTTTGGCGTCCACGGGCCGCTGGTGTTTTCTCGCATTGCTTTGCTGCGGGGAGCGAGGGTGGCGGATGGCGGCGGAGCCTCAGCAGGCGTAACGGTGGCCAGAGCACAGTGCCGCAGGTAAGCCGAGACGGTGAGGCCGAGCAGCGAGGCCTGCTTCTCGATCCGCCGCTCTTCTGCGGCGGTAAAGCGGGTAGTGATGCGCCGGGTACGTTCCGGCACGCCTTTCCTGGTGGGCAGATTGGGAATTCTGGGCTGTTGCACCGTGGTCGTCAACACCTGATGGAAAGCCGGATGCCGAGGCTGGCGAGGCCTGGCTGCCTGAGATGGCGCGGCTTTGCCACGAGCTGGGGTTCTGGCCGCGGCCGTGCCTGTGCCTGGGATTGCCGGCCTGGCGCGGAGCATTGGCTGCACAACCTTAGCGGGTGGCGCCGGCAGCCTGGGGGCTGAGGCGGCCTTGGCCGCTCTCATTGAGCCGTGGCTCGGGGCGGCAAGCGTCGCCTTCTGTGGCCGAGGTCGTTTCAATTTTGGTTTAGCATTCGGCCCGACGGTTGTGGGCGCATCTGCGCGAGCGGTTTCACGGTCGACAAGCTCGCGAATTGCAGCAGCCAGGTCTGTTTTCGATGACACGTGTCTCTTCACAGCCGGGGATGGCCGTACCGAGGGCGATGATGGTGAAGCCGACGCCTTGGCGAGTGGGAGTGTGGGCTCCGGAGTGACTTCGGCCTCAGGCTCGGTCTCTTCCCGGAACAGAATCGGCTGTAACTGGGCCTGAGGCGCAACCTCGCGCGGGACAGGTGCGGCAGCCGCGCTTCGCAACGCTGCCAGCAGTTCGAGGCTCGGCACAAAGGGCGGCTTCTTCTCTGGAATGGGCGCGGCCTCCGCAACCGGCGGACTCGACGCGGGCGCAGCCGGTGAAGTCTGCCGTGGGGCCGCCTTTTTCTTTACCGTCGGTTTCGCGGATACAGTTTGCGCAGTGCGGCGGCTGCGATGGCGGCGCATGGCCTCCTCATAAGGAATCTCGCGTACTTCCTCCGACGAAGCGTCAGAGAGGTTGCCGTTCCCGTGCGCGCTTCCATTGCCATTGGGGGCCGGCTGCTTCTCGGCCCAGGTATGGAAGCGGCTAAGGATGGTGTCGATGTCCTCAGGAACGGGGCCGGGCTGCATGCGAGGGGTCCTCCAGGATCGAGGTTAAAAGTATGGTGGAGGAACTGAGCAGGAAAGATGAGGTTTTTCTCAGATGTATTCCGGCATTGGTAACCCTGGGCGGCGCAATTTCCATTTTGGAACGCCACGTTACCTTTAGCCGGTGTTGCGCAACCCGGCAGCGATGCCACTGATGGTCCCGGCGATGGCGCGATTCACCTCGTCGGTGTCTTCGCCGGCGCGCTTGCGGCGCAGCAGATCCACCTGGATCAGACTCATCGGGTCGACGTAGGGATTGCGCAGGACAATGGACCGAGCCAGGACCGGGTTCGACTGGAGCAATTCACGCTGGCCAGTGACCTCCAGAACTGCATCGCGCGTGCGCTCGAATTCCGCTTTGAGCATGCCAAAAACGCGATCGCGAAGCGTGGCATCGGGAACCAGCGAGGCGTACAACGACGCAATGCCGAGGTCAGCCTTGGCGAGCGCCATTTCGACGTTGCGCACGACATCGATGAACAGCGGGAAGTCGGTCATCTCACGCAGCAGTGCGGACCCACCGGGCTTCTTGCCGAACTCCGCGAAGGCCGTTCCCACGCCGAACCATGCCGGGCACAAGCATGCGGCTCTGCGTCCAGCCAAACACCCAGGGGATGGCGCGCAGGTTGGCGAAGCTGATCTGTCCCGGGCGGCGGGCGGGGCGCGATCCAATGCGCGCATTCTCCAGCTCGCCGACCGGAGTGGCGACTTCGAAGTAGTGCAGCACGTCGAGGTCGGAGATGATGTGCTCGCGGTAAAAGCGGAAGGAGATTTCAGACAGCTCGGTGAAGGCGCTCTCCCACTCCGGGCGCAGGATGCCAGAGTATCGGCCGCCCGGCAGCAGCGCATTAGGGCGAGCGAGCGCGTCGAGCGAAGCCGCGATCATCAGTTCCAGGTTGCGCTCGGCCAGCACAACGTCGGAGTACTTCCAGTTCAGAACCTCGCCTTGCTCGGTGATGCGAATCTCGCCATCGAAGGCGCCGATGGGCTGGGCGAAGATGGCGCGATGCGTGGGGCCCCCGCCGCGGCCAACCGTACCACCGCGTCCGTGGAAAAGACGGAGGCGGATGCCGCAGTCGTGTGCGACCTCGTGGAGGGCCCGATGGGCGCAGAAGATCTCCCAGGTGCTGGTGAGCATGCCGCCGTCTTTGTTCGAGTCGGAGTAGCCGAGCATCACTTCCTGGGTGTTGTTCCACGAGGCCAGAAGCTTGCCATACCCGGGCGAGGACCAAAGCTCACGGCAGGTGCGCGGAGCGTTACGCAGATCCTCAATGGACTCGAATAGAGGAACCGGCATCAGCCCCGGGTCCCCGGAATGCGCGCTTCCCTGGCCGGCAACCTCCACGCCGCCCAGCCGCGCCAGCCAAATGACCGCGGTGACATCTTCCACCGACGATGCGCCGCTGACGATACAGTGGCGAATCGCCTCCGGACTGCAGCCCCGTTTGATTTCGCCGATCGCGCGGAAGGTTTCGAGCACGTCGCGGGTTTCCGGGCTCAGCGCTTCAGGAGCCATGGCGCCGTTCTGCGCGCACCACGCTGAGGACTCCTCCAGCGCTTTCCGGTGAATGCGCGCGTGCTGCCGGATGTCGAGCGTGTGCAGGTGCAGGCCAAAAGTTCGCACCATGAGCAGCAGCGGATCGATGAGCGTCTCCGCAAGCCGGATGCCGCGATTCGCTGCAAGGCTGCGTCGTACGATGCCGAGGTCTTCGGCGAAGTCGCGCGCCGAGCAGTATCCGGAAAGCCCCGCCAGCGCGGACTCGAGCAGTTCGGGGTCAGAGTCCGCTTTGCCCGCGGTGCGCCGGATGCGCGCACGCACACAAACCAGGTAGCGGCGGTAAGTCTCAAATTCGAAGCGCGTCCCAAAGGCCTCGGCGCTGGTGTGGAGCTCAGCCTGAAAGGCGCTCAGGCGCAGCTGCAGTTCTTCACTAACAGGCAGCTGCTGCTCCGAGGTAGTGAGCAGGTTGATGGCGTGCTGCAGTTTCTCGTCGTAATACTCCAGCAGCCGCGTGCGCGCAGCCACGATGGCCTGGCGCGTCACTTCCGGCGTCACAAAAGGATTGCCGTCGCGATCGCCCCCGATCCACGAGCCGAACGTCAACAGCAGCGGCAGCTCCCCCATTTCGAGCGCGATCCCGTACTCACTCTTCAGGGCCGCCGCGACTTCCTCGTAGAGGCCGGGCAGCGTCTCAAAGATCGAGACGTCGTAGTAGTCAAGGCCCATGCGGATTTCATCCGTAACCTCAGGCCGGCGGCTGCGGACTTCATCGGTTTGCCACAGCGCGGTGATCTCCGCGGTCAGCGCCTCTTCCAGTGCCACCAGCTCTTCGTCGGGAACAGGGATGCGGTCGAGCTTCTCGAGGAATTCGCTCATCCGGCGCCGCTTCATCAGCACGCTGCGTCGTGCGATTTCCGTCGGGTGCGCGGTGAAGACGGGCACGACACAGATGCGGCGGAGCCAGGCAAGAGCATCTTCCGCCGAAATGCCGGCGTCGCGCATGGCGCGCAGCGTGCCCCGCAGCTCCCCGCGCTGCGCTTCGCGCTTTTGGTCATCGCCGGTGATCTGAACAGAAAGGCGGCGGCGCTTGCGGTGGTTTGTCTCAGCCAGATTGATCAGCTCAAAATAAAACGCAAAGGCCCGGCTCAGCCGCTCAGCCTCCTCGACCGGCATGGCGCTGATCGCCAGCACCGCCATCTGCATCAGGTCTTCGGCCTCGCGAATCTTACCCTTCGACTGCAGCTCGCGCCGGCGGATTGCGGACTGGCGCAACTCTTCGACCTTCTCGTAGAGCTTTTCCCCCGCCTGTTCGCGCAGCACCCGCCCCAGCAGCAGGCCGAGGGAGCGCACGTCGCGGCGCAGTGGGGCTTCTTTCAGGTCGCCGGTGCGCGCCTCCTGCTCGGCCAGGCGCTGCTCCCAGCTTTCGGGCTTCCATAAAGGCGGCATCTGTCTCTGATTAAATCAGACGCAGGATGGCGAAAAGTTCGGGCGGGCAGCGCTCGCTGAATTTTGGAGAACCGAATCCGCGTGCGGCTGCGAATGCAACGCCGCTGACGATTCGCCCTGCCGCGCCCGCCGACGTTCCGGCGATGGCGGCAATTCGTGCCGAGGAGTGGGAAACCCAGGAGTTCTGGCAGACGCGAATCAGCGCGTATTTGACGGCGAAGATCAGCGCACGGCAGGCACTTCCGGAGTCTGCAACGTTTGTCGCGGCGGTCGATGGCGCCGTCGTCGGGTTTGTGGCGGGACATCGCACCACGCGGCACAACTGCCAGGGCGAGCTGCAATGGATTAACGTGGCGCGCCGGCAGCGAGGCAGAGGCATTGCCGCCAGGCTGGTGGCCACAATGGCCGGGTGGTTTGTAGAACAGCAGGCTCTGCGCGTGTGCGTCGATGTGGTGCCGGAGAACACAGCCGCCCGTGGGCTCTATGCAAAACACGGCGCAGTGGATCTGAAGCCCAACTGGATGGTGTGGGAGGACATTCGCACGGCACTCGCCGGCAGCGATTCGGCAACGACGTTTGGCGTATGATCCTTCCGTTATGAACAGACCCGTTTCGACATTCGTCGTTTTCGCCGCACTTGCCATCGTCGCTGCGCCGGTTCTGGCTCAGCAGGAACAGAAGCCGAAGCCCGAGGAAACCGAAGTCTGGACGCCCGTCCCGCCGGTTGTAACTCCGGGTCCGACCGACTCGGCTCCGCCCTCCGACGCCATTATTCTTTTCGACGGCAAGAGCGAAGACGAGTGGGTTTCCGCCCAGGATCACACCCCGGCAAAGTGGATCGTTGGCGATGGCGTGCTGTTGGTGGCCAAGGGCACGGGCAACATCGAAACCAGGCGCAGCTTTAAGGACTACCAGCTGCACATCGAGTGGCGCATTCCAGAGAACATCACCGGCTCAAGCCAGGCGCGTGGCAACAGCGGCGTCTTTCTCGCGTCCCTCGGACCAGGCGACGCCGGCTACGAGTTGCAGGTGCTCGACTCATACAACAACGCGACGTATGTGAATGGCATGGCCGGGAGCCTCTACAAGCAGTCGATTCCCCTGGCCAACGCCGCCCGCAAGCCCGGCGAGTGGCAGAGCTATGATGTAGTGTGGACCGCGCCACGGTTCCATTCCGACGGCACGCTCGATACGCCGGCCTACGCAACCGTTTTCTGGAACGGCGTGCTGGTCGACGATCATTTCCAGCTCAAAGGACAGACGCTCTACATCGGCCAGCCGTTTTACAAGGCCTACGACCGCGCGCCCATCAAGCTGCAGGCGCACGGCGACAAGAGCGAACCCATCAGCTTCCGGAATATCTGGGTGAGGGAGCTGCCCTAATTGGGGGTGGCCGCCTGAGCCAGCTTCATCCCGAGTTGCTCTGCCAGTGCGAGTCGATCCGCTCCTACCCAATTCTCGACGATCCTGCCTCCGACGATGCGGTAGATGTTCGTATAGATGACTTCGACGTCTTTCCCTGTAATCGGCATCCCCTTGTAGGTGCCGGTATATTTCCCCGTCCAGGTCGACCGGACGGCCACCAGATCGCCTTCGGCAAGGATCAGATCGATAGTGATTTTGCGGGGATTCAGAGCGGCGCACATCTGGCATGACCCCTTCAAATCCGTATAAGGGCCCCCCTGCAAAACTGTTTTTCCCTGCGGGGTATGGATTGGACCCTCCGGATCATAGAGATCGTTCAGCGTCTTCAGGTCGCCCTGTTCCAGTGCCTGGAATACACGCCGCACCAAATTCTTATTGATGTCGGCCTGAGTTGTTTCAGTCTCCGGTCCGGAAGCATTCGCAATCGGCGTGGACATCACCAGCAAAACGATTGTGGAAAGAAAAGCGAGCGGGGTACGCATAGGTCCCTCCGATAAATCTGACTGCCTGGAATCCCGCGGTTGCAATCCTCAGTAGATTTTCATCTCACAGCATAATGGGGGAGAGTCCAGGGATCATGATAGCTACGGCGATCACGATGCGACGGAGAGCCAGAGGCAGGGCGAGCAGCCCTGGCGCTGCTCCCCCAGACCTGGTCATCCCAGCTTCATCGCCTCGGGATCCCACTTCACGATTGCGCCGCGCTCGTAGCTGAGGTTGCTGAGCAGCGCTGCGCCAGCGGCGCGATAGCCGAAGACTGCGTCTTCGACGACAGGCTGACGGGAGCGGACCGAGGCGAAAAAGTTCTTGAAGTGGTCGTAGCTGTCGCTGTAGTCGCGTGGGGCGACATATCGGTCGAGGCCGACGCGCGCGGGCTCCGTTGGCTCAACCAGCGGATACTTCTGCCGATAGGCCTCGGTGATCTGCTTCTGCATCGCGTCGGTGAAGCTGCCAATCATCAGTCCCGGCTCCTTTTCGCGCGGCACGCGATTCACGGTGAGAGAATTGCCAGCGATCTCCATCGTTCCCTCCGATCCCGCGAACAGGAAGCCCTCGCCTTCCGCCCCGCCATCGACAAAGTTCACGCGCAAAGCCAGGTTCCAGCCCTCGGGATAATCGAAAAGGCCCAGCAGAACATCCGGCACGTCGCGCCCATCCTTCCAGAAGCGCAACCCTCCGGTTGCCATCGCCCGCGTCGGCCCATGTGCTCCCGTGATAAAGTGCGTTCCGCTGAACAGGTGCACAAACAAATCCCCCGCCACACCGCTGCCGTAGGCTTTCCACTTCCGCCACTGGAAGAAATGTTCGCCATTGAAGGGAATCTTCGGCGCCGTGCCCAGGAAGCGTGGCCAGTCACAGGTTTCCGTTGACGCGTCCGGCGGCACGGTGTAATTCCACGCGCCAATCGAAGAATTGCGATCCCAGAACGCCGTCACCATGTTCAGCTGCCCGATTGCCCCCGAAGCCAGCAGCTCTTTGGCCTTCGCGTAAACAATGCTGCTCACCCGCTGGCTCCCGATTTGCAGGATCCGTTTGGTCGTCCGCGCGGTCTCGATCATCGCCGGCCCATCGGAGTAGAGGTGGATCATCGGCTTCTCGCAGTAGACGTCCTTGCCGGCGTTCATCGCGTCGATGGAAGCCTGCTTGTGCCAATGGTCGGGCGTGCCGATGATCACCGCATCAATGTCTTTCCGGTCGAGAATCTCGCGGTAGTCGCGGGTGGTCAGGATGTCGGCGCCCCACAGCTCCTTGCAATGTGCCAGACGATTGTCGTAGCAATCGGCTGCGGCCACCACCTTGACCCCAGGAACCGAAGCCGCGACCTTCGTGTCGTACTGGCCCTGTCCGCCTGCCCCGATGAGCGCAATCTGGATGTGGTCATTCGCCGCGACCGCCTGTTGCGGCTCTTCCTGCGCTGGCCGCAGCAACGTTCCCGGCGCACCAGGTTCAACCATCGCCCGCAGCCGCGCCGCCATTATTGCCGTTGTCGTAGCCGTCCCCGCCTTCAAAAAGCTTCTGCGATTCACCGCGCGCCCCCCGATTGCCGAAATCTAACCCGGCTGTTTCAGTTCCCCTGCCACGATAATTCTTTTCCGTCGCCTGTGCCTCTCGGGGTTTGCCGGGCTTCAACAATCTGCGCCCCGCTGCGGGAATTCAGCGCCGCGGCGTCTATCATCGATACGCCATGCCCAGCGAAGGGCAGTTTGCAACCTATCCCAGCCTCAAGGGTCGCGTGGTCGTCATCACCGGCGGAGCCAGTGGCATCGGCGCGGCGATAGTCGAGGCCTTCGTCGCGAACGGCGCGCGTGTCGCGTTTCTTGACCTCCAGAAAGATACCGGAGAGGCGCTGGCCGTAAAGCTGGGCCAGGCATGGGGCGAACAACCGCTCTTCCTGCCCTGCGACCTCACCGACATCGCCGCCCTCCAGGCCGCAGTCTCGACCATCGTCAAGAAGCTGGGGCCAGTCGAAGTCCTGGTCAACAACGCCGGCAACGACACCCGCCACACCATCGAACAGGTCACGCCCGAGTTCTGGGACCACACCATCGCCCAAAATCTCAGGCATCAGTTCTTCATGGCCCAGGCAGTCATTCCCGGTATGCGCGCCGCGCGCCGCGGCTCCATCATTAATATGAGCTCCATCGCCTGGGTCATTCCCTCAACCAACGTGCCCGTCTACGTCACCGCCAAGGCCGGCATCGTCGGCATGACGCGAACCCTGGCGCATGAGCTCGGCCGCGACAACATCCGCGTCAACGCAATCCTGCCCGGAGCCATCCTGACCGAGCGCCAGCGCCGGCTGTGGCTCACGCCGGAGTACGAAGCCGAGATTATTGCCAATCAGGCGATCAAACGCCTCATACTCCCGGAAGAGGTGGCGCGCCTCGCGCTCTTCCTCGCCGCCGACGACAGTGCAGCCATCACCAACCAGAGCTGCGTCATCGACGGAGGATGGGTCTAGAACTCGTCTCATAAACCCGCTACGCTTCGTGGCGCCTCGTATGAGACCCGCCATCGAAGCGGGGCTCACGCGGTCTGCCGGAGCCGCAAAACTATATATGAGACCAGTTCCAGGATGGAGTACCTCACCTGCCAGGAGCAGGCGCAGGTTGATGACCGAAGCATCGCCTACAATCGCGAGGAATGCACAAGCTGAGGTTGTTTTCTCCCCTTTTGGCTGTGATCCTCACGATTCCCGCTCTTGCTCCTGCGCACGCACAACTCCCCGCTGACATTGCCCGCATCGCCGCCCAGGCCCACGGACGCGTTGGCGTCGCCTGCTCGCTCCCCGGCAAGACGCTTGCTTGCGATTTGCATGCGACCGACCCGTTTCCCATGCAGTCGGTCTATAAACTCCCCATCACCATGGCCGCGCTCCATGCCGTCGAGCAGGGACGCCTCCGGCTCGATCAGCAGATCCGCTTCCTGCCCAGCGACCTCATCTCCCCCGATCAGTACAGCCCGCTGCGCGATGCGCACCCCCACGGCAACGCCGACGTTCCCGTCCAGGAATTGATGCGCCTCGCCATCGTGAGCAGCGATGGCGTTGCGTCGGACATCCTGATCCGAATCCTCGGCGGCCCGGCAGCCGTCGATGCCTACGTCCGCAGCCTGGGCATTCGCAGCATCCACATCGTCGACACCGAGCAGGCCCTGGGCCGTGACGTGAAGCTTGAAGACCGCGACACCGCCGAGCCGCGCGCCATGGTCGCCCTGCTGCGCCTGCTCGCCGATCATTCCCCGCTCTCGCCCGAGCACACGCAGCTGCAGCTGAGCTGGATGACCACCACCCACACCGGCGACCATCGCATTCGCGCCCTGCTTCCACCAGGCACATTCGTTGCCGACAAGACTGGAACCTCGGGCACGGGCCGGAACTTCACCAACGCGACGAACGACGTTGCCCTCATCACTCTTCCCAGCGGCCAGCGGCTGGCTCTGGCTATCCTCGTGGCCGACTCGGCGGCGCCCGAAGCCACGCGCGAGCGCGTAATTGCGGAAATTGCGCGGGCGGTCTACACAGCCGCGACCCGATAAGCTGCTACTGCTTTGCCAGGCGCGCAAAAAAATCAACCAGATTGCCGTCAGGATCTCGGAAGTAAATCGATCGCGTTCCCCACGGCGTGGTCGCCGGCGGCTTCACCCACACTTTCACCAGGCTCTGCAGCCTGCGGTACTCCCCATCGACATCGGCGACGCGAAACTCGAGCACCAGGCTTTGGTTGTTAGCGCCCTGCGCCGAGCCCGGAATGTAATCCTCCTGAGCTTTCGCGGAGAAGATCGCCAGCACGCCCGCGCCGGTATGGAATTCGGCATAATCCTTGCCGGTTCGCTCCGCTTTCAGCTTCAGGACCGGCTCATAGAACGCGACCAGCCGGTCCACGTCATTCGTAATGAGGCAGCTGTTGATCAGCACCGGAGCCGACGGCTCTGGAATCGGATCGCAGTACGCCCGGACCCCAGTCCAAACGCAGAAAGAAGCCAGGAATACTGCCGCCCGCACCACCACTGTGGGTCGCATCATTCTTCACCTCGCCATTTCCGCGTCCACTAAACACAAGACTGCCCTGGCGCCGACTCCCTGCGCCATGGACACGCCAGCCACATCCTGCCCCACCTCCAATTGAATTCGCTTCCTCTTCCCCGTAAACTTGCTATACGGGCGAACTATGCTCAGGCTCACCAAAAAAGCCGACTACGGGCTGATGGCCCTCAAGTACCTCGCCGAGAATCCCGAACGCATGTCGGTGAGCGCCAAGGACATTGCTGAGGCCTATCACATCCCGCCGCAACTGCTGGCCAAGATCCTGCAGCGCCTGGCGAAGGTAGGTATTCTGCGCTCGCATGCCGGCATGAACGGCGGCTACTCGCTGCTCAAAAATTCCCGGGAAATCTCGGCTTTCGAAGTCATCCACGCCATCGATGGCCCGCTCTTCATCACCTCCTGCGGACCGAGCCACGATGGATGCGACCTCACCGACAGCTGCACCATCAAAGAACCGCTGGCCCGTGTCAACGACTCCATCTCCGGCCTGCTGCGCAGCATCAGCATCGCCGACCTGGTCGAAAGCACTGAAGTTACCGTGAAGCGCAACCCAGGCCAGGAGCTGGTGACCATCCAGCTGTAAGCTCGAAGCAGGACGAGCGCGATCAACGTTGCGGCCGGCATAACACAAGCTCGGGAAAGAGACATGCAGCTTCCCATCTACATGGATAATCACGCCACCACGCGGATCGATCCGCGCGTGCTCGAGGCGACGATGCCGTGGCTCACAGAGAAGTATGGCAACGCGGCCAGCCGCAGCCACAGTTTCGGTTGGGCGGCAGACCAGGCCGTCGAAACGGCGCGAGCCCAGGTGGCGAAGCTGATCGGCGCGACTGCCCGCGAGATTGTCTTCACCTCGGGCGCCACCGAGAGCAACAACCTCGCCATCACCGGCACCGTCGACGCCTATATCGCAGCGAACAACAGCGCCGCCCGCGCTCATGTCGTCACCCAGGCCACCGAACACAAAGCCGTCCTTGACCCCTGCGCATGGCTTGAGAAGCGCGGTTGCCGCGTGTCGGTTCTGCCGGTGGATTCCGAAGGGTGCTTGCGCATGGCGGACCTCCAGCGCGTTTTGGATTCCGTTGAAAAGCCGGTTCTCGTTAGCATTCTCTTCGCCAACAACGAAATCGGCACTCTCCAGCCCATCGACGAAATTGGCGCGCTGTGCCATGAACGCGGCGTGCTCTTCCACACCGATGCGGCTCAAGCCGTCGGCAAGGTTCCAGTCGACGTCAACCGCAGCAACATCGACTTGCTCTCGATCTCCGGCCACAAGATTTATGGTCCCAAGGGGATTGGCGCGCTCTACGTCCGCCGGCGCAATCCCCGTGTAGAGCTTGCGGAGCAAATGCACGGCGGCGGCCACGAGAAAGGCCTTCGCTCCGGAACCCTCAACGTTCCGGGCATCGTTGGTCTGGGCGTTGCCTGCGAGATTGCCGGCACGGAAATGGAAGCCGAATCTGCGCGGCTTAGCGCCTTGCGCGACGGGCTGCAGGCAAAGCTGCTGGCCAGCCTTGAGCGTGTACGGGTCAACGGCTCACAGGAACACCGCTTGCCCGGCAACCTGAACATGACCTTTGAAGGGGTCGACAGCGAGACCCTGATGATGGGCGTTAAAGAGGTCGCGCTCTCGAGTGGCTCCGCGTGTACCTCAGCGAAAATCGAGCCGTCACACGTCCTGCGTGCGCTGGGTCTCGACGAAGAGGCCGCCCACAGCTCCATCCGTATCGGCCTCGGCCGCTTCAACACAGCGGAAGAAGTTGATTATGTCGCCGAGCGCGTCGCTGATGTCGTCCGCAAACTGCGCGAGCTATCCCCCGAGTTCGCCGACATCACTTAATCCAGCGCTACAGGCCACCGCCTACAAGCTGCCGGCTGTTTCCAGGATCACGCACTTCAGATACTCGGTCTCCGGGATGTTCAGCACCACCGGATGATCGGCCGCTGCGCCTCGAACCTCCAGCAAGCGCACCCTGCGTCGAGCATCCCCTGCCGCGGCCCGCAGCGTCTCCATAAACTCCCCCAGCGAAACGTGGTGCGAGCAGGAGCAGGTGATCAGCCGTCCGCCTGGGCGCAGCATCTTCAGCGCCCGCAAATTCAGCTCGCGATACGCGCGCAGCGCGCCCTCGACCGCCCGCTTCGTTTTTGCAAACGCCGGAGGATCGAGCACAATCGTGTCGTAAACCGCCCCGGCATCACTCCAGTCGCGCAGCAGCGTAAACGCGTCGGCCTCGATCCAGTCAACGTCCGACCCCGCAATCGCTCCTCGATTCGCCTCCAGGTTCTGCTCAGCAACTTCGAGCGCCGCGCGCGAGACATCGACTCCGGTCACACGCGGGCAAACCCGCGCCAGATGCAGCGCGAATCCGCCCTGGTAAGTGCACACATCGAGAGCTTCACCGCTGGCATAGCGCGCCGCAGCCGCATAGTTCTCCCGCTGATCGAGAAATGCCCCCGTCTTCTGGCCGCTGGTCGCGTCAAAGTGAAACTGAAGCCCATTGAGCCGGAAAACGGCCTTCGTGACGGGGTTTTCAGGATCGCGTGCAAACAGCGTTGCCGAAGCTGGAACGCTCAGCTGCTCCAGTTCGCGAATCCGCGGGTCTTCCCGCTCCAGAATAGTCTCGGGATCCACGGTCTCCTGAATCGTCTCCGCCACAACCGCCCGTACCGCATCGTTGTCGAGCGCCTTATGCCGCAGCTGAACGATCACCAGCTCCGCATACTTGTCCACCGTGATCCCTGGCAGTTCATCGGCCTCGCTGAAAACCAGCCGGCAGGCGTTGTTGTCCGCATCGAGGAGCTGGGCTCGGCGGCTGATCGCAGCCTTCAGGCGCGCCCTCAGCAAATCCAGCCAAGCCGCCTCATCCGCCAAAGCATCGCCCGATACCAGCCGCAGCGCAATCTCCGACGCCGGACTGTACAGCGCAGTGCCCAGCAGCGAGCCGCGGCGGTCTGCAACCGGCGCAAGTCCCGCAGCAATCCCTTCCGGAGCCTCCTCAATGTCCGACCGGTAGACCCACACATGCCCGGCACGAAGCCGGTCGGCAGCGCGGCGCGAGATCCGGAATGCGCCGGTGGTTTCCGCCCCGCCTTCGGCTGGCGCTGGCAAAAGACCAGCCCTGCCCTCCGCTTCCTGCGCCGGCGAGACCCTTCTCGCGCGCGGTGCGGGCGATTTTCGGTTAGCTTGTTTCTTTCGGGCAGGTTCGCGGCTGGGGCGACTCGGCATCAGATTTCTTCAAAGGGCTCGATAAAGCGGTCAGGCTTTGCCGGACCGAACCCTCATCTTCGCATAAGAAGAAAGGAGCGGACTTGATCCTGGGTCTTCGGCGCGTTGTCCTGCTCCTCTGCATCTCGGCGTGTCCAGCCGGGATAGCCCGCGCCCAGGCGACTGTCCAATCCACAACACCGGCGCCGGATGCGCAATCCGGACACACGGCCGCGCCCTCCTCGGCCCCCGTCGCCCAGGCCCCCCAGGCCTCGCACGCTCCGCCTGCGAGCACCGCACCCCCGCCCGCCAACCACGCCGCTACTCCAAACACGGCCCCAAACACTACCCCACCTACGACCACATCACCTGCTCCCGCACCCGCGGGTCCTCCGCCCGTTCCGGTAAAAACCGAGACCGGCCACATCAACGGAGCGTCGTTTCGCATCGACATCCCCAAAAACTGGAATCGTGGCCTCGTCCTCTATTTCCACGGTTACGAGCCGACCGCGCTGACCTTCGATCCCAAATATCCGCCGGGGCGCATCCTTCAGGAGATCCTCGACCGCGGCTACGCTGTCGCGCGCTCCGGCTACGCCGTTGGAGGCTGGGCCGTTCCGCAGGCGGCAAGCGAAACCGAAGCGCTCCGAAAGTATTTCCGCAAGAAATATGGTTCGCCGCGCGAGACGTTTCTCATGGGTCACTCCATGGGCGGCCTGCTCACCGTCATGGCGCTCGAGCAGGATCCCAAAGATTACGCCGGCGGCCTCGCCGTTTGCGGCGTGCTGGCTCCCGCGGACCTCATGATGCAACGGGCATTCGCCAATCGCGTCGCCTTTGACGCGTTTTTCCCCGGCGTGCTGCCCGATGTGGAACACGTCCCTCCCACCTTCATGATGAACGACATTCCCACCATCACCAACGTGCAGAAAGCCCTCGACGCCAATCCCACACAGGGAGCGCTCGTGCGCCAGCTCGCCAACATCCATACCAACCGCGGCCTGGCCGACGTCCTGGTCTTCAACACCTTTGTGATCGAAGACCTGCGCCTCAAGTCCGGCGGCAACCCCTTCGACAACCGCAACCTGGTCTACACCGGAACCGACAACGATGCGCTGCTCAACCAGCGCGTTCATCGCTACTCCGCCGACCCCGACGCCTACCGCTTCCTCGCGAACTGGTACTCACCCACCGGCAACCTGCATCGCAAGCTGCTCGAAGTCCACACCATCTATGACCCCCTCGTGCCGGCCTCGACCACAGGCTGGTACAACGAGCTGACCCGCCGGCTGGGTAATGGCGACCAGTTCGTCGAGCAGTACGTCGACCGCGACGGCCACTGCAACGTCACCGCCGACCAGACAGGCGTGGCCTTCGACGAGTTGATCGATTGGGTCCACAAAAACCAGCGTCCCACCCCCGGCCTGCTCCCCGGCAGCCCACCTCCGCCCGAAAAAGCGCCTCCCAAGCCCAGGAACCCCGGCAAACCCGAGTAACGTCTCCCTCCTTCCTGCACCCTGTACCCTGTGCCCTGCTCCCTGCTTTGATGCCCCTCTTGCCAACCCCGCCTATAATGGGTTATGGCGAGTGTCCAGCCCACCACGCTCCAGGTTGAGCGGGTTCCCGACCTGTTCCGGGAGAAGTTCGGCCGTCTGGTGGACACCGTACGCGCCAACCGCCCCACCGACGACATCAACATCATCCGCCAGGCCTGGCAGTTCTGCCTCGAACACCACAATGGGCAGCTGCGCGCCTCCGGCGAGCCCTACGTCCTGCATCCGCTCGAGGTCGCCATCGTCCTCGCGGAAATGAAGCTCGACTCCACGGCAATCGCCGCCGGCCTCCTCCATGACGCCGTTGAAGACACCCCCGTCACTACCGAGGACATCGTCACCAAATTCGGCGAGCAGGTGGCGCACATCGTCGAAGGCGTCACCAAAATCGACAAAATTCAGTTCGCTAATCGCGAAGACCGTCAGGCCGAGAACGTCCGCAAGATGCTCCTCGCCATGGTCAGCGACGTGCGCGTGGTCCTCATCAAGCTGGCTGACCGCCTGCACAACATGCGCACCCTCGAACACCTGCCGGCTGATCGACAGCGCGCCATCGCCCGCGAAACCCTCGACATCTACGCCCCCCTCGCCCACCGCCTCGGCATGGGCAAACTCCGCGGCGAGCTCGAGGACCTGGCATTCCGCTGGGTCGATCCCATTACCTGGGAGAAGCTGCATGAAGTCGTGGAAGCGCGCCGCTCCGAGGGCGAGCAGTTCCTGGCCGGTGTCGAAGGACTGCTTTCCGAACGCCTGCACGAGAACGGCATTCAGGCTCGCGTCGAGTGGCGCATCAAGCGCCTCTACAGCATCCACTCCAAGCTGACAAGGTCGCAGACCTCCATCGACCAGGTCTACGATCTGCTCGCTCTGCGCGTCATCACCTCCAGCGTGCAGGACTGCTACGCCGTCTTCGGCATCATCCACAGCATCTGGCGCCCGGTGCCTGGCCGCATCAAGGACTTCATCGCCATGCCCCGGCCCAATCTGTATCAGTCGCTGCACACAACCGTAATGGGCGAAGGCGGCCACCAGTTCGAAGTGCAGATCCGCACCGACGAAATGCACCGCATCGCCGAAGAAGGCATCGCCGCGCACTGGAAATACAAAGCCGGCGGCTCGCCCGTCAGCGCCCGCGACGAGCAGCGCCTTGCCTGGGTCCGCCAACTGGTCGAGTGGCAGCGCGACATGACCGACCCCAACGAGTTCCTGTCGACGCTCAAGATCGACCTGTACCCGGAGGAGGTCTATACCTTCACGCCCAAGGGCAAAGTGGTTGTGGTCCCGCGCGATGGCACGCCCATCGACTTCGCCTACACCATCCACACCGAAGTCGGAAACACCTGCGTGGGTGCGCGCGTCAACGGCCGCATGGTTCCGCTGCGGACCAAACTTCGCAACGGCGACATCGTCGAAGTCATTACCCAGAACGGCCACACCCCCAGCCGCGACTGGCTCACCTTCGTCAAAAGTCCCCGCGCCCGCAACAAGATTCGCCACTGGCTCAACGAGCATCAGCGCGAGCGCGCTATCGAAATCGGCCGCAAGCTGCTGGAGCGCGAAGCGCGCAAATACAAGGTCGGGCTGTCGCAGTTTGAAGAGTCGGACTACGCGCGTGTCGCGGCGGATTACAGCGTCGCCACCCCCAACGACCTCTGGGCGGCGATCGGCTTCGGCAAATACTCCGCGCGTCAGGTCCTCAATCGGCTTGCACCCGGCCTCGTCCATCAGCAACAGCAGGAAACCGAAGCCACGCCCGCTGCACCAGGCTCAGGCCCGGGCGCTGATGCCGTACGCCGCGCATCCGCCGCAGCCAGCGGAGCCGACTCGCTCGTCGTTGAAGGCCAGAACGAGCTGCTCGTCTATCGCGCCCGATGTTGCAACCCCATCCGCGGCGAAGAAATCATCGGCTACGTCACCCGCGGCAAAGGTGTCGCCGTTCACGCCCGCAGCTGCCCCAACGTGCAGAACCTGCTCTATGAAGCCGATCGCCGCATCGCCGTTGAATGGGCCCGCACAGCCGAGGACAAGAATGGCGCCAAAGAGACCTACCCCGTCCGCTTCACCGTGCATTGCGACGACCGCGCCGGCATGCTCAAGGAGCTCACCGCCATCATCAGCGACGAAAATACGAACATCCGCTCCATGGAGACCCACCCCGGCGACTCCGGCGACGCCACCATTGAATTTGTGATCGACGCCGAGGACGTTCGCCACCTGACCAGCCTCGTCCAGGCCCTGCGCCGCGTCCCCGGCGTCCGCGAAGTCCAACGCTCCCAGAAGCTCTGATAGCGCGCCCTCAGCGGATACTCAATTCCTGCTCCAGAAGGTCGGCCACCGCCTTTTCGCATCCCCGCCATGTCTCCCATACCGATGCGCACCAGCGCTCGATGGCAGCATCGCGGTCGGCGCCGGGAGCTGCGGCCAGCACATCTGAAACTTCAATCGCGCTGCGAGTCCCAGGTATGGGCAGCACCGGCCACTCCTTCCGGCGGCTGGCCAGTTGCATGTGGACCTTCTGCACCTCCAAACCTGTGAAACTCCGCTCCACGTGCAAATACAGCCCTAATACGGCGAACACGACAGCCATCGGTCTGGTCGTCCCGTCAGCTCGCTGAGCGGTGAAGGTGTCGATCGCGATCTGGTGGATGAACGTCGAGCGTGGCTGAGCGAGCGTGTAAAACGAGAGCTGGTCAAAAAGTTCCTGGCTGGATGTCATGCCCCTGTCTCCGGTCCAGAAAACGTTACACCTGCGCCACCGGCGGAATCACCGCCTCTTCGACCCGCGCAGCCTTCTCCCCGCGCCCCACAATCCAAACCCCCGCAATGATCAGCAACCCTCCGGCAATCTCCATCGGACCCATGCGCTCGCCGAAAATCATCCACGCAAAGATCGACGTCAGCGGAGCAATCATCAGCCACAGAATCGACGTCACCGTCGCGGGCAGATGCCCCAGCGCATAGGTCAGCCCAAAATATCCGCCCACCTGGCACACCAGGCCCAGCGCCAGCAGTGCCCACCACGATCCCACCCCCGGCACAGCGAGCGAAATGTGCCCGCCCAAAGCCCAAACCAGCAGCGCAACTGCGCTCGCCGTCGTCGAAAGCGTCAACAACAGCGCAGCATCCACCTTTTCGCGCAGAAGCCCGGTGATCACCAGATACAGCGCGAAGCAAATCGCCGCTAGCACCGCCAGCAGATCCGCCGAAGAACGCGACAGAGCGTGGTGCAAATCCGCCGCGACAATCAGGCAGCTCCCCGCAAAGCCCACACACAGCGCCATCCAGAACCGCACCGACGGCAGCCTGCGTGTGAACGCCCAGCTGAACAGTCCCACAAAGAGCGGCGAGACATTGCTCAGGAACGTCGCATTGCCGGCTAACGTATGCATCACTGCAACGTTCCAGAACCCCAGGTCGCCCGCAAAGAAGATGCCGCCTGCAACCGTAATCCACAGTGTGCGTCGCGTCAGAGGCTCCCTGGCAGATCGGATGAACGGAAGCAGCGGCCACAGCACCAGGGTCGCTATCAGAGTGCGGTAGAAAGCCGACGCGACGCCCGGCATCTTCGTCCAGCGAACAAAGATGGCCGACCACCCAATCGCAACCACGCCGCCGGCCAGCGCCAGCAACGCCCCAACCCGCTTCCCCTCCCGCATGTCCTTATCGTAGGCGATAAGAGTTTAGAGTTTAGGGATTAGAGTTTAGCGATAGCTGGCAAGCATACATAGGAGCGGATCGTCTGGCTGGTCCTCACCGTCCCCCATGCGCCGTCAGCTTCACCTCAATATTCCCCCGCGTCGCATTCGAATAAGGACACCCCCGATGCGCCGCCGCTACCAACTCCTCCGCGCTCGCCTGGTCCTGCTCCGGAATCGTCACGTCCAGCTCCACGCGAAGCGTGAATCCCTCGCCCTTGCCCTCATCGTAGGGCCCCACGCCCACCCGCGCCCGCACCGTCACCACCCCCGTCTTCTTCTTTGCCAGCTGCGCCTGATACTCCACGGCGCCGCCAAAGCACGCCGCGTACCCCGCGCCAAACAGCTGTTCAGGATTCGTCTTGTCGCCTCTGCCGCCCATCCCCGGCGGCAGTGCCAGATCCAGATCGAGCAGCCCATCGGAGCTGCGCACATGCCCATGCCGCGCGCCCTCCGCCGTCACATCCGCTGTGTAAAGAACCTGCATCGGCAAAAATCCTCCAGTTCCATTCTCGCCGATCCGTCGTCTTCCGTTGCCTGTTGCCTACTCCCTACTCCCTACTCCCTATTCCCCGCCTTACTCCGCCCGCAGCGCCTCCACCGGATCCAGCCGCGAAGCCCGCCACGCCGGCAGCGCGCACGCCAGTGCCGCCACTGCCAGCAGCGTTGCCGCGACCAGCGCAAACACCTCCGGATCAAAGGGCCGCGTTCCGAACAGCAGCGACGCAATCAGCCGCGTCACTCCCATGCTCGCCACCAGTCCCAGCACCAGGCCCCACAGCGCCGGCCGAAGCCCATCGCGCAGCATCTGCCGCATAATCTGCTCACGGCCCGCGCCCAGCGCGATGCGAATGCCGATCTCCGTGGTTCGCTGCGCCACCATGAACGACAAAACTCCAAACAAACCCACCATCGCCAGCAGCAGCGACAGCGCAGCAAACGCCAGCAGCAGCGTGGCGTCGAAGCGTGCGTCAAGGCTTGATTCGCCCAGCACCTGCTCCATGGTCAGCACATTCGAAACCGGCAGCCCCGGGTCGATCGACGCCACCGCCTTCTGCGCTGCCAGCGCAATCCCCGACGGGTCGCGGCGGCTGCGCACCACCAGCGTCAAACCCCGCTGATCGCCGCTCAACAGCGGGTAGTAGATCACTGGATACGGATCGTGGGCGATAGCGTCGCGCGTGTCTCCCACGACTCCAACGATTCGCAACTGCTTTCCAGGAAAGATCATTTCTGCGTCAATGTGCCGCCCAATCGGATCCTCGTTCGGAAAATATTCGCGCACCAGCTCCTGGTTCACCACCACCGCCAGCGCCTGATCCAGCCGCTCGCTCGCGTCGAGCGTGCGGCCCTCGACGACGGGAATCTGTAGTGCCTGAAAATATCCCGGATCCACGAACCGCGTCAGCGCATCCAGCACCTGCCCGCGCGGCAGAGGAGGATGCTCCGTAATCGTGAACACATCATCCCGGCTCCGCCCTTCACCTGGAGGAATGGTCGTGATCCCCGCCGCCTCCACACCCGGCAATGCCCGCACCCGGCTCAGCAATGACTCAATAAATCCCAGCCGCCGGTCTGCCGTTGGATAGCTGGTCTTCGGCAGGTTCATATCCATCGTCAGCACATTGTGCTGCGCAAATCCCAGGTTCGCGCCGCGCAGTTGCGCGTAGCTGCGCAACAGCAGCCCTGCCCCAATCAGCAGCACCACCGTCAGCCCTACTTCCAGCGCCAGCAGCACCTGGCGCAGCCGCGCGCGGCCTCGGCTGCCGCTGTACGACCGCGACGACTCCTGCAGAGCCGTCAGCACCTGCTTGTGTTTCGAAGCCAGCGCCGGAATCAAACCCGCAATCAGTCCGCACCCCGCGATAGCCACCAGCGCAAACAAAATCACCACGCCATCGATGTGGATCGTCTCCGCCCGCGGTATATCGTCGCGCGTCGCAATCAGCCAGCGCAGAATCCCCTGCGCCAGCAGCAATCCCAGCGCCCCCCCGGCGATCGCCAGCATCAGGCTCTCCACAACCTGCTCGCGAATCAGTCGCGCCCGATTGCCCCCCAGCGCTGTGCGGATCGCAGCTTCTTTGCTGCGCGACGCCGATCGCGCCACCAGCAGATTCGCAATGTTCAGGCACGCAATCAGCAGCAAACACCCGGTCGCGCCCAGCAGCGCATAGAGTCCCGTCTTGATCTCGTACGTCTCCGCGTCCACCAGCCAGCGCAGATCGACCGCGTCATTGACCGGCCCATCGGGATGCTCCCGCCGGATCTCCCGCTGCAGTGCGTTCAGCTCTGCGCTCGCCTGCTCGATCGTCACGCCCGGCCGCAGCCGCCCCACCACATGGAAGCCGTGCGCGTCGAACATGCGCATCACCTCCGGAGACTTCTCGTGATACAGCGGCGTCCACAGCTGCACCTTCGGGTCTGGCCACGTGAACCATGCCGGCAGAACTCCGACCACCGTGTACGGTTTCGCCTCGATAAGGACGTTTCGCCCCACGATGCCAGGATCGCCGCCGAACCGGCGCTTCCACAAGCCCCACGTCAGCACCACCGTCGCGTTCGCGCCCGGCCGGTCCTCATCTGCTGTGAAAAGCCGGCCCAGCGCCGGCTCTACGCCGAGCAGCGGGAAGACATTCCAGCTGGCCGTCTGCGCTTCAATGGCTTCCGGCAGCTGATTCCCATCGCCCGCCAGGTTGTATTCCCTCTCCTGGTACACGGCCAATCGGCTAAAACTCCGGGACTGGTCCCTCCAAACTCCAAAACAACCTCCGGCCACAACATTGTCCCAGTTCGTGCCGTCCGACTGTGCTTCGAACACTCCCACCAGCCTGCCAGGATTGGCGAATGGCAGCGGCCGGAGCAGAACCGAGTGCACCAGCGTGAACAGCGCAACGTTGGCGCCGATGCCCAGCGCCATCACTACAACCGCCGTCAGCGCGAAGCCCGGCGACCGCAGCAGTGTTCGCACGCCGATGCGCACATCGCGCCAAAGCGACTCAAAACCATTCCAGCTCCAGCTTTCCCTCGTCTGCTCCCGCAGCGTAACGGGATTGCCGAAGCTGCGCAGCGCCGCCTGCCGCGCCTCCTCAGCGCTCATCCCCGCCGCAACGTTCTCCGCGATCTGCTGTTCCAGATGGAATTGCAGTTCCGCATCCAGGCGTTCGCCCTCGCGCCCGCGCCATAGCAGCATTTGTAACCGCATCCGTAACTTATTCAACCACCGCATTGCTTACTCCCCGGTAAGGCTCTGAACCCTCGTTCTGCGCGAAGCGCGCTCGCCTGGACGGCCAATCCTCAGGCTGCTTCAATCACCAGATCAATGGCCGCCGACAGCCGATTCCAGTTCGCCGTCTCCGCTTCCAGCTGCTTTTTTCCCGCAGCCGTCAGCGAGTAGAACTTCGCCTGCCGCCCCGTCTCGCTCTCCGCCCACTTCGCGCGAATCCATCCCTGCTGCTCCAGCCGATGCAGTGCCGGATACAGCGAGCCCTGCTGCACCTGCAGCACTTCCTGTGAGATTTGCTGAATGCGCCTGGCGATTGCCCAGCCATGCATCGGCTCAGGCTGCAGCGTTCTCAGGATCAGAAGGTCGAGCGTGCCCTGCACCAGATCGTTCGGTTTCGCCATACTATGATTATCTACAACCGCATTGTAGATCGTCAAGGTATCGGCCCGGAGCGATCCTCTGTCGCCTATTCCCTGTTGCCTGTTGCCTGCCTTTGCTCGATCTGCCCCAGCGCTGCTTCCAGCTCCGCCGGCAGCCCCGACTTCAGATGAATCGCCTTCCCCGACGTCGGATGCACAAATTCCAGCTCCGAGGCGTGCAGAAAGTTCCGCTCCAGCTCCAGGCTCTCCGGCTCCGGATCCCGTCGATTCCTCGATGGCATCACCGTCAGCCGCGCCGGCGCGCCATAAACCGTGTCGCCCACCACCGGATGCCCAATCGACGCCATGTGCACACGAATCTGATGGGTGCGCCCCGTCTCAATGCGCACCGAAACCAGCGTGAACTGCCCAAAACGTGAGCTGATCCTTCTCAGCACCGTGTAATGTGTCACCGCCGTCCGCGCCCCGCTCGTCCGCCGCGTCGTCATGCGCGTTCGTCGGATCAGATCCCGCGCGATTGGCGCGTCAATCGTCCCGTGATCCTTCAGATGCCCGTGCACCAGCGCGATGTAGGTCTTCTTCATCTGGCGCTTCGCAAACATCTCCGCCAGCCGCGCGTGCGCCGCATCGTTCCGCGCCACTACGATCAGCCCACTCGTCTGTTTGTCCAGCCGATGCACAATCCCCGGCCGCTCGTCGCCGCCCACCTGCGACAGCGTCCGATACCGGTGCAGCAGCGCGTTCACCAGCGTGCCGCCCTCGCCTTCCACTGCACCCGCACCCGCGTGCACCGTCATCCCCGCTGCCTTGTCGATGACCGAAAGCTCGTTGTCCTCGTAAATCACTTTGAGGGGAATGTCCTCAGCGATCGCCTTCAGCGGTTTCGGCGTCGGATCGCCCAGCACCTCAACCGTCTCGCCGCCACGCAGCCGATACGACGCCCGCGGCCACTTGCCGTCCAGGCGCACTTTGTCCTGCGACAGCATCAGCTGCACCCGCTCGCGGCTCACGCCACTCATCTGCGCCGCGAGCCACGCATCCAGCCGCTGCTTCGCCGCCTCTTCCGGGACCCTGTACGTTTTCATGTCACCGGCGTCACTGCCACGGCCCACCCGGTCCGGTCAGTCCAGGAATCCCCACCGGAAAATTCGGCGCAGGAGCAGGTGGCGGCGGCGCTGTCGCCGGAATCCATCCTCTCTGCACCAGCCAGTTGCGCAGCAATCTGCGGCCACGTCGACAGCGGAATGATCGCCCCGCACAATCCGCATCCGTGATTCGCGAAGTCATAAAGGTGCAGCTCCGCAGGCACCTTCGCCCGCTCCAGCGCGCGATAGAAATCCAGGCTGTTTTCCACCGGCACCGTCGGATCGCTGGTCGTCGCAAACAAAAACGTCATCGGCGTCTGCGCGGTCACCGCCAGCTGATTCGAATACCGCTGCTCCATCGCCGCATCCGGATTCTCCCCCAGCAAATCCTCGCGCGACTTTGCATGCGTCTCCGGCAGCTGCATGCTGATCACCGGATACGACAGCACCATAAAGTCCGGCCGGCAGCTTTGCGCGTCAGCTTCGTCCGGAGTTTTCACCGGAACTACATCGCCATCGCAATGCGTGCCCAGCGTCGACGCCAGATGCCCGCCCGCGGAAAATCCCCAAACCCCCAGCCGGTGCGGATCGATGCCGTACTCCGCCGCGTGCGCCCGGATCAGCCGCATCGCCCGCTGGCCATCTTCAATCGGCGCTGGATAGTGATACGGCGCAACCCGATAGTCCAGCACAAACGCGGCTACCCCCTGCGCGTTCAGCCACTGGGCAACCTGCACGCCCTCATGCCCAATCGCCACGCGCTGATAGCTACCCCCGGGAATCACCAGCACCGCCGTGCTCGTCGACCGCGTCGTCGGAAGAAACGCATACATCCGCGGCTTGTCCGCCTCGCCGTCGCCCAGCGCGCCCGGCGCAGCGCTCGATCCCGGCGCAGCCGCCCGGCCACAGAAAAACCGGCTTCGGCATTCCCGCCGGCAGCTCCTGCCCCATCAATGACCCCGCCGCCAGCATCAGCAGTACATAAAGATAGAGACTTCGTTTCATTTGCGACCAGTATATGCAGCGGTCACACTGGCGGCGATCCCACCTTCACTGAGCCGTTGCCCAGCCACAGCGCTCCGCCCGCCACAACCGCGGCCACCGACAACACCTGCGCCAGCGTCACCGCGCCGCCAAAGAGCGGCATCCGTCCCGGATCGTCGCGCAGAAACTCCAGAAAGAACCTACCACCCCATAAACGAACAGCCACGTCCCCGCAATTTCTCCATCGCGCCCCGTTCGCCCAGGCCGCCCCATCCAAACCAGCACCACAAAAATCGCCAGCGACACCGCAGCGTCATACAGCTGCACCGGATGCACCTTCACTCCCAGCGGCACCCGATACCACAAATACGCAACCGGACTGCGATACATCACGCCCCAGGGCAAACCTGTCGGCGTGCCCCACGCCAGTCCCGCCCAGAACGCCCCAACCCGATTCAAACAAAAGCCAGCGCCACGGCCGGAGCCAGCTGCATCAGCCGTCTTCACCAGCGGCAAGCCTTCGGCCAGGCCATAAAGAATCGCCGCCAAAACCCCCGCCAGCGCGCCACCCAGCGCAAACCACACCCCCGGCACCGTCACCATCCCGAGCACCCAAAACGGATGCTGCCGAAACAGCTGCGGGTGCCACAAAATCATCAGTAGCCGCGATGCAAACAGCGTCGTCAGGATCCCGAGCAGCTCGAGGTTCCAGACCTTCTCGACGTCCAGTCCGCCTCGCCGCGCCGTCCACATCGAAACCGCCAGCGCCGACAGCAGCGCCGCCGCTGTTAAAACGCCATACGTCGGGATCGCGATGTGTCCGAAATGGAAAAGGAGGGGATGCACGCGGCTGAGTGTGGCGATGAGTCAGCGTGGAGTCAAATCGGAACCGGCGTCTCGCTCGCGCGCAGGACCGCGCAGAGACACAAAGACCGACCCGCTTGGCCGTGGGACGATGCGCCGGTGAACCCGTCCTAAGACGGTGGGAACTCTCCGCGGTTCTTTAGGCATTCCGGACTGGCGGACATTGCACACCGAACCGATTGTCGAGTCGAGCTCCCTGTTCAATGAATGTAGGTTCAACCAGCGTTGACCGCCCTCACCTGCTTTGCAGGCCGGTCTCTTGACTGGATGCTAACGGCATCCCCGGCAAATTGGCAAGCGCACCTGCGTAATGCCCATCCCATGAACGTGTCATTCCGGCACCGGCACGGCACCAGCGCCCGAATTGGACCAATCTGCAAAAAATACTGAAACGCTCCTCAACCGGCGAGCCATACGAACATTTCGGCGCCGAACTTCCGTATATCCTTCTACAATTCGCGACTGCGAAGAACATGAGGACCAGGGAGGTCCGAGAATGGCGGACAAGACAATCGTGGAAAAAGCTGCTGAGAAGGTTGGGTACGGCCTTGCAATGGCGGAAGATGTCGCAGGTACGGTTAAGACGGCAATCGGTTCGGTGGCAGAGGTTTTGAAAAAACCACCCACCCAAAAGGTAGCGAAGAAGCCGGCGAAACAAGCCGCCGGAACACCACCCACGAAGAAGGCTGCAAAGAAGTCCCCGGCAAAGAAGTCCCCGGCAAAGAAGTCCCCGGCAAAGAAGGCTGTCCCAAAGAAAGCTGCGAAGAAGCTGCCAAAGAAGCGTGCGAAGAAAGCCACCCGATCGCGCCGATAGAGCCCCAACGACCTTGCGCCAACAATCTCCCCATCAGTGCCTTGGCCCGCAGGCGGCATTCAAGGGTTGACAATGCGCTCTGGCTGAGTTACTTTGCACTGTAAAGTGATTGGCCATCGCTATGAACGATCTCGATAAAGCGCTCGGCGATATCAGCAGCATCCGCAGGCAGGTGGCGCGCAGCACCGAGTTTCGCGGGTACGGTCCGGCCACGCTCCTCGCCACCGGCCTCTTTGCCATCCTCGCCGCAGGCGCCCAGTCACTGTGGCTTCCTGATCCTGAGCATCATGTCGATGGCTACCTCGTCATCTGGTTGACCACCGCGATCCTCTCCGCGGCACTCACCGCAACGCAGATGTACACACGGAGCCGCCGCATTCACTCGGGCATGTCCGACGAGATGATCCGGATGGCCGTAGAGCAGTTTCTCCCGTCCGTTGCCGCGGGACTGCTGCTGACGCTCGTCCTGCTTCGTTCTGTTCCCGGTTCTGTGTGGATGCTCCCAGGATTGTGGCAGGTCATCTTCAGCCTCGGGATCTTTTCGTCGTGCCGATTCCTGCCGCGGCCCATAGCCGCTGCAGCCGTCTGGTACCTGTTGGCGGGATTAGTTTGTATTCGTCTCGGCGACGGCCGCGCGCTCTCCCCATGGGCCATGGGGATTCCGTTCGGCATCGGCCAGCTGTTTGTCTCTGGAATCCTGCTCTTTGCCGCACAGGAGGGACGCGATGCAGACTAAGACTCCCCCCAGCGAAGGCCGTTTTGCCTACGAAGGCCTCGATCGGGTCATCCACGAGCGCGCGCGGCTCAGCGTGCTCACCTCGCTCGTCACCACCCCGAAGGGGCTCACGTTCAACGAGCTAAAACAACTGTGTTCACTCACCGATGGCAACCTCAGCCGTCACCTCAGCGTGCTGGAAAAAGATGAAATGGTTGAGATTGTCAAAGGCCACGATCGCAATCGCCCGCAAACCATCTGCCGGATCACTGCATCAGGGCGCACACGCTACATGGAGTACCTGACGACGCTGGAGCAGGTGGTGAAAGATGCGGCCAAAGGAGCCAAACAGGAAACCGTCGCCGGACCGCTGCAGGGTTTGACGCCTTCGCGGGCGTGATTTTTTTTGCCCAACAACTTTGCGGTGCAAAGTTACTGGCAGGATGGAGGAATTCGAATGAGTGATTTTTCGCTGTCTTCTCTGCAGGGACTCAGGTCCCGCTCGATGGGCTTAAAGCTGATCGTGGTATGTGCGCTCGCCATCCTCATGATCATTCCGGCTCTGTTCGTCTTCGCGCTCATCAACGACCGGACCGAGCGCGAGTCCGAAGTCGTTCGCGACATCAGCGACCACGTCGGAGGCCAGCAGACCTTTCTCGGCCCTGTTCTCGCGATTCCCTACAGCGTTCCGCCACCGGTGGCAGGAGGCTCGGCGCAACGGGGCATGTATTTGGTCTTTCCGGCGCGCGGATCGGCCGAAGTGAAAACGACTGCGGAAGAGCGGCACCGGTCCTTATTTAAGGTGCCGGTCTTTCAGGCCGATGTGCAATTCGACGCCGCCTTTGATCTGACCGGCGTCCCGGCCGCAGCGCCGCCCGGCGCTCAATTCGACTGGGACCGCGCCGAGATGCTGGTCGGGGTGAGCGATGCGCGTGGAGCGATGGCTGAAGCCACCCTGGCCGCTGCCGGAAAGACCACGACCTTTGCCCCGGCGGCGATCGCTCAAACCATGTCTTTAGGCGATCAAAGCCCCCTTAAGCTCACGCTTTTCGGTGCGCGTATCGAAGACGTAGCCAAACCGGGAGCTCAGTTCAGCGTGACCGCAGGCATGAAGTTCTCGGGCGCGCAGCGAATCGCGGTGCTGGCCTACGGCAAGACTACCGACGTCAGGATGCAGGGCGGCTGGCCAAGCCCCGGTTTTGATGGAGGGTTTTTGCCCGCGAACCGCACTGTGACGAGCAACGGATTCACGGCCGCATGGTCCGTTCCGTTCATCGCCCGCGGCGTCCGTGCGGAAGGGACCAGCGAGTCTATTACCGGGCTCGAAGGTACCGCCCTCGGTGTTTCCTTCATCGAGGTGGCCGATCCTTATCAGTCGGTCAACCGCTCGCTCAAATATGTGCCTCTCTTTCTGGGGTTGATCTTCCTCTCCTATTTCATCTTTGAGGTCACGACCGGCAAGCGGGTTCATCCTGCGCAATACATTCTGGTCGGTATCGCGCAGATCATCTTCTATCTGTTGCTGCTGTCTCTCGCCGAGAGAATTGGCTTTGATTTTGGTTTCCTGCTGGCCGGCGCCGCCACCGTTGGCTTGCTCTCCGCCAACGCCGGGTGGATCTTCGCCAGCCGCCTCCAGGGATTGCGGGCCCTCGGCACATTCTCCTTGCTGTACCTGCTCATCTACCTGCTGCTGCGCCTCGAAGACAATGCGCTGCTCGTCGGCGCTGTTGCCAGCTTCGCTGCCGTCGCTGCTGCTATGTACCTGACACGCGGCATCGACTGGTACAGCTCCCTCTCCCCCGCAGGCGTTCCCGCACAGGCCACAACTCCCACGGCTCCCGGAGCCAGTCATGGCAGCTAAGCCTGCGACCGGTTTCCATGTCGCCATCATTATGGATGGAAATGGCCGATGGGCCACGCGGCGTGGTCTGCCCCGCGTGGCCGGCCATCGCGCCGGCGTTGCCGCGGTGCGACGGGTCGTCGAACGTGCGCTGGACGTAGGCATCGGCCGGCTCACCCTCTACGCATTCTCCTCCGACAACTGGGGCCGCCCGATTTCCGAAGTGAACAGCATTTTCTGGCTGCTGCGCGCCTTCCTGCGCCTCGAGGCGGAGCGGCTTCGTCAGCGCGGGGTGCGGCTACGCGTTATCGGCCGAAGGGACCGGCTGGCGCAGCCCGCACTGCGCGCCATCGAGAAGGCGGAATCGGCCACCGCTGACGGCAGCCGGCTGCAACTTTACGTTGCCATCGATTATTCGTCGCGCGATGCGATCACCCGCGCTGCAGCAGGCGTCACCGAGCACCTCGCAAAAGGGCGGCCAGCCTCCGCCGATCTGCTCGGACCCCTGCTGACCCGCGCTCTGGAAGCCAATGGCGGCGAAGTCGATCTCCTGATTCGCACCGGAGGCGAGAAGCGTCTCTCCGACTTTCTGCTGTGGGAGTGCGCCTATGCCGAACTCCTGTTCCTCGATCGCATGTGGCCTGACTTCTCTGAGGCTGATCTGGACGCGGCTCTGACAGAGTTCTCCCGAAGGCAGCGCCGCTTTGGTGCTCTCCCGGAGCTCCAGGCAGGCAAAACCCAGGCCACGGCCCAAGCTTAGCTACCCTGTTCACACCCAATGGCTCGATTCGATCCAATTCGACGCATCCGCTTTTGGCTCGCCCTCTTCATCGTGGGACTCGTGCTGAGCGGGATTACTGCTTTTCCTCTGCAGATCGAACTTCAATGGCTCGACCGCATCCTCCATGCGCGATTACTGCAACCGGTCGCGCAATCCACTAATTTGCTTCCGTGGATCGACCGCGTCCACGAGGGACTCGATCGGACCAATGCTCGATTCCCATTCCTCGCTTACGGTACCGATTGGCTCGCGTTCGCTCATCTGGTCATCGCAGTAGCCTTCATTGGTCCCTGGGTTGATCCTGTCAGGAATAAGTGGGTCGTCACCTTCGGTCTCATCGCCTGTGCAGGAGTGATCCCGCTAGCCCTCATTGCTGGATCGATCCGAGGTATTCCGCTTGGGTGGCGCCTCGTCGATTGCAGCTTTGGCGTACTTGGCGCTCTCCCGCATATTCTCGCCATGCGACATATTCCTGACCTTGAGCATGAGCGGAGTACCGCCGCGAATAGCACTGAAGCCGACGACCCACCAATGAAGATATGAATTAATCCCTTGCGACCTGGTGATTCCGCTTCAGAAAAGCCGCACGACCGTTCGTTTTCAACTCGCGCCATTTAGCTTTTCGAGGGACACAATCCACGCCTTTGGCGTCGTCCCAAAGCTCCGTCGAAACGCCTCTACGAAGGCGCTCGGCTGGCGATATCCGACACAGGAGGCCACTTCCTTGACTGCGCGGCCCGCCACCAGCAGTTGGACCGCTCTCGTCAGCCGAACCTGACGCCTCCACGACTCGAAGTCGGTGCCAACGTCTTTGCGAAATATCCTCTGCACCGTTCTAACGCTGACTCCGGCATCGGAACAAAGCACGGCCAGGGATGTAGTCTGCTCAGGACCTGCCAGCACCGCCCGTGCCACCGTCACTGCTCGCTCATCCTCCGGGAGCTGCACGTAGGTCGGCACCGACGATGCGGATTCCACGTGCAATACCAGCAGGTCTCGCAGGGCTCGCTCATAGTGTTGCCGGGAGCGAAGGTTCCCAATCCGCACCGCTTCGAGAATGAGCTCACGTAACAACGGCGCTACATGCAGCACCGCGCTGATAAGCGGCGGCGTACGAATCAATCCGGGCCGGAAATAAAGTGTGCGCATCGAGACCGCGTTCGGCATATCAATTCGGTGGCAGGTTTCTGCGGGAACCCAGATGGCGGAGCGCGGAGGAACCAGCCACATGTTTCGACCGGAAAATACTTCCATGGCCCCGCGAACGGCGTAGAGTAGTTGATCCGACCCATGTGCGTGTTCCGGGACTTGAGAGCCAGCGGGGTATTCATAAGCGAGCGTCGCGATGGAAATCCCGCGCTTTGGGTCGAATTCCCGGAGAATGCTTACCTGTCGCACTGGCGATATATTATGGCGCACTAGCCCTCTTGCGCCAATGCCTGCAGCGGCTCATCATCGGTCAATGACCGACTCAAGGGCGCTCGCAGAGTTCAACATCATCGCGTTTGTTTCCATCGTAGACGTAAGCCGGGCGAAGCACTTTTATGGGGATGTGCTCGGCCTGCGTCTGGTGAATGAAGAGCCTCCGTTCGCGCTGGTCTTTGACGCAAATGGAATCATGCTCCGTCTTGCCATGGTCAAACACCTCCCGCCAGCATCAGGCACGGTTTTAGGTTGGCAAGTTCCGGACATTGTGTCCGTCGTTCAAATGTTGAATTCATACGGGGTTCAATTTGAACGCTACGAGTTCCTCGAACAGGACGAATCAGGAATCTGGACTTCGCCCACCCGCGCCAGAGTTGCTTGGTTCAAGGACCCCGACGGAAACACTTTGAGTGTCTCGGAACATCCAGACGGTAAATAAGAGTCATGCACTGCGCACCAGGTGCCGATTGCCCACGCTTAGGCGGTTCACCCAATGTCTCGTTGAGCGAACAGCTTCGGCGCATCTGGGTGTATCACCCGCATTGCAGAAGTTTCAGCTGCAGGGAGCCGGCACTCCGCTGCGATTCATCGAATTTTGAAATGGGTTCAAAGGCACAATACAGCGCTACTGCACCGCCCGCAGCTCAGCCCGCTCCAGCTTTGCCCGCACCTGATCCGCGTCGAAGACCGGCGAAGAGCAAGCCGTAGCCGTGCACAGAAAAAGCGCCGGACGGCTGAGCACCGGATAGCTGATCTTCGTGGCCAGCGGCGAGCGGTCCGCCGGATCGCGCACCTCGATCAGTTCATGCGAGGCAAGGTTGCGCAGCGCTGCCTCATGCAACGCCACGGCCTGCGGATTCGACGCCGATCCGACCACCGTCACGTGAATCGGATCCTCGGTAGCATCTTCATTCGCCAGCAGGATCCCCGCCGAAAGCGGTTCTGTCGCAATCCGCTCGGCTGCCAGATAGCGCATCGCCTCGAGGCCCATCGCGTGGAAGCGTCCGTCCCCCGTCGCCATCAACAGCATCATCACGAACCGCACCAGTGCGATGTTTTCATCGCGGTCAGGATGCGGCCGGTATGCCGCATCGGTTCCCGTTTGCGAAGTCACATACCCCGTGCCCCGCGCCGCCGGAGCAAAATGCGCTGCGATAAAGTGCCCCGCGTCCGCCGCTGCTCGCAGGTCGCCGCGATTGCCGGTCATATTGTAGAGCTCCAGAAACGCCTGCCCCATCGCCAGCGTGTCTCCCAGATACGGTCCCCCTGCGTCAGCCTCTCCATGCCGGAATCCGCCACCCGGCAAACTGCGATGCACCTCAATCCAGCGCGCCGCGCGCTCTGCCTCTTCCCGCGCCGCATTGTCCCCCGACGTCGCGTAGTAAACGGCGAGCGATGCGATCATCCACCCGTTCTCACGCGCATAAACGTGCTCGTCCACCCGCGGCACACCCTGCTTCCGGCGCTCCGCATCCCCCAGCCGGAAATAAGGCTCGTTTTCCTCGCCATCGTGCAGATCGGCATCCTGCGACACATAGAACCCTCCGGTCGCACCCGATCTGAGGAAATTTGTAACAAACCGGTGCACAGATTCCGCCGCCGCCAGGTCCTCGCGATTCTGCGTTTCGGCATATGCCAGCGAATACTCCCGCAACGCCGCCGCCTGAATCGAAATCAGCTTCTCGAAGTGCGGCTCCGTCCACACCCCATCCACCGAATACTGATACATTCCGCCCCACACCGGATCGATCAGCGCCGTCGCATGGTGCAATGTATCGGCCGCCCGCTTCGCCAGCGTCGCGTCCCCCCGCGCCCCAGCCCGCATCGCGTACTCCACCGAATCCGCGTCGAGATACTTGTGCCCGAAACCCCACCCCGCCGCGTCCTTGTCATACTGCTTCTCGTAACTCGCCCGCACCCGCCCCAGCAACGCCGGCCCCAGCGTCCAGCTGATCGCCGGTTCGAACGCCGTCTCCTTCACCACGCTCGGCCCCGGCGACGGGTCGTCGATAATCGCCTGGAGCATCGACGCCATCGGTCGCGGTGGAATATATCCCTGCCGCTTCACGATCTCCGAACCGTCGCCGGCAAACACCACCGTCGCCGGCCAGCCGTAATCTTCGTAGCGATTCGAAATGTCCGGCCGCGAATCCTGGTCCACCTTGACCAGCAGATAGCGCTCCCCCAGCAGCCGCACCACCGTGGGATCCTTATAGGTCACGTCATCCATCACGTGGCACCAGTGGCACCACACCGCTTCAAGGTCCAGCAGAACAAATTTGTGTTCCGCCCGCGCCTGCGCGAACACCGCATCCGACCACCCCTGCCACCGAAGCGTCTGCGCCGGCGCCTCACCCAGCGCCGCTGCGGCTAACGCCAGCGCGAGCAACACCGCAATCGGAATGGAGCGCATGCGCATAGGTTCTATCCCCTGTACGACCGCCGCGCCCGGACCGGATTGTTCCGGATCGAGCGGTCTCCAGCTACCCTTCCCGTTGCTCTCCCGCCCCCCGCGCGCTACACTCGTCTCCGCGAGGCAGGCAGTATGTTCGTCGCTGTCCGTGCCATCACCTGGTCGACCCTCTTCATCGCGTTCCTCCTCGTCTATCTCCCTGCGCGCGTGCTGGCGCGGTCCAGTCTCGGCCGCCCTGCCGCGATCGAAGCCCCGCAGATCGCCGGCATGATCCTCGCCGCCCTCGGCGCAGCCATCGCCCTGTGGTGCGTCTTCACCTTCGTCTGGATCGGTAAAGGCACGCCTGCCCCCTTCGACGCGCCCCGCCGTCTCGTCGCTCGCGGACCCTATCGCTTCGTCCGCAACCCCATGTACATCGGCGCCACCGTGGCCCTCGCCGGAGCCGCGCTCTTCTACCGCTCCCCTGCGCTCCTGGCCTACTCCGCGGGCTTTATCCTCTTTTTTCATCTCTTCGTGGTCCTCTATGAGGAGCCCACACTCCGCCGCACCTTTGGGGCCGACTACGACGCCTACTGCCACCGCACCCGCCGATGGTGGCCAGTTCCCCGCGTCACTCTCTGAATTTCCGGCTCCCGCTAAACTATCCCTTCCATGCTGCGCACCGTCCACGCCACGCGCTATGTGCTCCCGCTGCGAGAAGGCGGCTCGCTGCCCGCCATCGTCGAAGCCGACGACCTCGGCCTCTACGTCGTCAAGTTTCGCGGCGCCGGCCAGGGCATTCTCGCGCTCATCGCCGAAGTCATCGCCGGCGAAATCGGCCGCGCCCTCGGCCTGCGCGTCCCCGAGCTGGTCTTCGCCGAAGTCGACCCTGCCCTCGCCCGCAACGAGCCCGATGCCGAAATCCGCCAGCTGCTTAAATCGAGCGCCGGCCTCAACGTCGCCCTCGATTATCTCCCCGGCTCCACCATGTTCGACCCCGCTGCGCGCGACAAGGCCCCGCCCGACGAGGCCTCCCTGCTGGTCTGGTTCGACGCCTTCACCCTCAACGTCGATCGCACCGCGCGCAACGCCAACCTTCTCGTTTGGCACCGCAAGCTTTACCCCATCGATCACGGCGCCGCGCTCTTCTTCCACCACAACTGGCCAGCACGCGAAGACAAGGTCGCCTCACCCTTCCTCGAAATCGAGCAGCACATCCTGCTTCCGTGGGCCGTTGAAATTG
Source organism: uncultured Acidobacteriaceae bacterium (assembly GCA_963788905.1). Classification (GTDB taxonomy): domain Bacteria; phylum Acidobacteriota; class Terriglobia; order Terriglobales; family Acidobacteriaceae; genus Palsa-343. The sequence goes on along the minus strand of CAWBIO010000002.1, from coordinate 44,599 downwards.
AACAGGCCGCGGCGCTCGCGCGCCAGCGCCTGACTCGGGATGTGTTGCGCGGCATCGTCGACCTGGTCCCCGACAGTTGGCTCCTGGCCGCCCCCGGCAATGTCCACCCTTCCGACCGCCGCGCCGGTTATGTCGACTTCCTTACCCGCCGCCTTGCGGCCGCACCCATCTTCGAAGAGGAGGCGATCCGTGCCCGAGCCCGCCTCATTTGACTACGCCGTCCTTCGCATCGTGCCCCGCGTCGAGCGCCAGGAGTTCATCAACGCCGCCGTCGTCGTCTTCTGCCTCGAGAAGCGCTACCTCGCCGCCCGCGTTCACTTCGACGCCACCCGCCTCAAAGCCCTTTTCCCCGATGCCGACGCCGATCTCATCCGCGAACACCTCGACGCCATTCCCAGAATCTGTGCCGGCGACCCCGCCGCCGGACCCATCGCCCGCCTCTCGCAGCGCGAGCGCTTCCACTGGCTCGTCTCCCCACGCAGCACAGTGATCCAGCCTTCTCCCGTCCACACCGGCGTCTGCACCGAAACCACCAGAACCGAAGACTTGCTCGATCAGCTAACGAAGCAATTCCTCCTGCCTTAGCGCGTAAGCAGCATTGAAACCGCGGGTGTCGACCCACGGAAAGTCCCATTTCGAGAAAGGTCCACCCCCCAAAAACTGCCCCGCGCCAGGTTCACCCCACAGCAAGTAGCGAACGCCTTTGCGATCAGGCTTTCAAGACAATTCACCCGGGGTTCCCAACGCGAAGTACCCACACCTTCCCGTTTAGGGAAAACCGCCCGCCCCCAAAATTGCCCCCCGGCCAGGTTCACCCCACAGCAAGTAGCGAACGCCTTTGCGATCGGGCTTTCAAGACAAAACACCCTTGGCTCCAGCCCAGAGTACCCTCGCCTCTTCCGATTTGAAAAACTGGCCGCTGATTCAGAGCCGGTTCATCCATGCCTCTTTCCACTTGATGCTGCAGCCGATGCTCGGATGCTGATCGCCGGTGACCGGCTCACCTGTGATGACGGCCTTCAGAGCCGCGCGCAGGTCGCGCCCGGTTACAGGAATGTCGTTGCCTGGGCGGCTTGAGTCGAGCTGACCACGGTAAACCAGCTTCCCCTGCTTATCGAACAGGAAGAAATCCGGCGTGCAGGTCGCGTCAAAGGCGCGCGCCACCTGCTGGGTGTCGTCGTAAAGATACGGAAAGATGAAGCCCAGCTTCAGAGCCTGTGCGGCGAGCGATGACGGCGCGTCGTCAGGATAGGTCTCCGCGTCGTTCGAACTGATGGCGGCAAACCCGATGCCCGAGTCGCGAAAATCGACTGCAAGCTGCGCGAGTTGCTGCTCCACATGTTTGACGAACGGACAATGGCAGCAGATGAACATGACCAGGAGGCCCCTTGGGCCCATGAGTGATTCGGCGGTGTGAACGTTATTATCGCGAACGTCTTTAAGAGCGAATGCGGGAACCTGCGTTCCCAGCGCCAGCATGGCAGATTCGGTGCGAGCCATCGAAAAACCTCCAGCGACTTCACGATAACTCAGCGGCGGATTGGATGAGGGCTGGTACCCCCTTTTTTGGAAGTGGGCGGCAATTTGCTGAAAGTGGTTAGGCAAAGGCGTTCGCTGCCTGCAGTGGGGTGAACCTGGCGCGGGGCGAGATTTGGGGCGGGCGGTTTTCCCTAAACGGGAAGGTGTGGGTACTTCGGGGCGAAACGCAGCGCGGATTACCCTTGAAAGTCGCACGAGCAAGGCGTTCGCTACTTGCTGTGGGGTGAACCTGGCGCGGGGGGGAAATTTGGGGCGGCGTCTTGTCAGCAGAATGCTGGCAATGGGAAGCCGAAGCAGAAAGGCCTGCTACGGTTCGGAGAGAAATCGCAGGATTTCCCGCATCACGTGGGCGCTCTGGTCGGTCTGAAAGAGAAACTGGGCGTGCGCAGAGCCATCCAGCACAATCAGCTGCTTCGGTTGAGGAGCCTTTTCGTATTGTGCACGGATGCGAGGCAGGCGTGGACCATCATCGTTCGCGTCGTCGCGCGCGACGATGAACAGGCTTCGCGACTTCAGCTTGTCCGCGGGAAGGTTGGGCGCGGAGCCGAGAAAGACAATGCGATCGATCTCACCGGCTTCGGACCTGATGGAAGCATCGCCGGCAGCGGCTCCGCCAAAGCTGCCTCCAACGACCGAGACGGTTTTGGCGCCATGAGCTTTCATATAGCGAACCGCGGCCAGCACGTCTTTTTCAAACGGCGCGGTATCGAAATCTGTTTGGCCCGGACCAACGGAACAGCCAAAGCCTCTGAAGTCGATGGCGAGGACGCGAAAGCCGGCCGCGTTCAGAGCCAACGCCTGCTCGCGCCAGCTCTCCTTCGTGAACCTGCCACCGTGAGCAAGCACAACGGCCTTGCTGCCGCGGCCATATAGGTCGGCACAGATACGGCCACCATCGTCGGTCGGGAATGAGACGGTCTGCTGAGCGGTGGCGACACTCACAGCGAGGACAGCGAGGGAAAGAATCCGAAGCACCGACATGCGGGCGATTCTACAGGTCAGGAGTTACAAATTGCAGACTGCGGCGCAGCTTGCAGCGGGGACGCGGACCTGCGGATTGGAAAGAAAGGCCAGCCGGATTCGGCTTAAGAAGTACGTCGTTTAACAGAGATTGAATAAGAAAAGCCTGCGGAAGTTTTTCCGCAGGCCTTTATTTTTCTCAACGCTGAGCGCCGAGGCTGCTTCTTACGCCTGGCCGATGGCGATGCCGTGTTCCAACGGAATGCCGGCGCGAGAAATGACCTCGAAGCTCAGTGCGTTCGAGCCCTTGTGTGCGTCGATGCGCACGTGATCGCCATGCAGCACTTCGCCGTCGAGGATCTTCATCGCCAGCGGATCCTGAATGAGCCGCTGGATGGCCCGCTTGAGCGGGCGCGCTCCATAGGCGCGGTCGTAGCCGGCAGTGAAGACCTGCTTGCGCGCGGCCGGCGTGAGCTCGATGGTGATGTGCCGATCCGCCAGCAGCTTCTCCAGATCTTTCAGCCGCAGATCGACGATGTGCGTCAACTGCTCTTCGCCCAGCGGGCGGAAGATTACAACGTCGTCCACGCGGTTCAGGAACTCGGGACGGAAGTGCTCGCGGAGCACCTTCATCACGCTTTCGGTGGCGTGGCCGAAGGTGGCGTCGTCTTTGAGCGCTTCGCCCTGCAGAAATCCTGCGCCGAGGTTCGAGGTCATGATGAGCACGGTGTTCTTGAAGTCGACTACGCGACCCTTTGAGTCGGTCAGTCGGCCGTCGTCGAGCACCTGGAGCAGCACGTTGAAGACATCGGGATGTGCCTTCTCGATTTCGTCCAGAAGGATGACTGAATACGGGCGGCGGCGCACAGCTTCAGTCAGCTGGCCGCCTTCGTCGTAACCCACATAACCAGGAGGCGCACCAATCATGCGAGCCACGGCGTGTTTTTCCATGTACTCGCTCATGTCAAGGCGGATCATGGCCTGCTCATCGTCAAAGAGAAATTCAGCCAGCGCCCGTGCGGTTTCGGTTTTGCCCACGCCGGTGGGACCGAGGAAGATGAACGAGCCGATCGGCTTTTTCGGGTCGCTCAAGCCGGCGCGCGAACGCCGAATTGCATTGGCAACGACGCTGAGCGCGGCGTCCTGACCGACGACGCGCTCTTTCAGCCGGTCTTCCATCTGGACCAGTTTTTTCACTTCGCCTTCGAGCATGCGGGAAACGGGAATGCCGGTCCACTTGCTGACGATGCGCGCGATGTCTTCCTCATCGACCTCTTCCTTGAGCATGCGCGGCGCGCCGCCTTTGCCGTCCTGCGCGGCGTTGAGCCGCTTCATCTCGGCTTCCAGTTTCGGAAGCTCGCCGTACTGGATCTGTGCAGCGCGTTCGAGGTTGCCGCGGCGGGTTTGCTCGTCGGCCTCGAAGCGGAGGGCTTCAATCTGCTTTTTCACATCGCTCAGGCGAGTGATGGCATCGCGCTCTTTGGTCCAGCGGGCGCGCAGCGCGGTGGCCTTTTCGCGGAGCTGGGCAACTTCGCGCTCCACATGATCGAGGCGCTCTTTGGAGTTGGGGTCGTTCTCGCGCTTCAGGGCCGCGCGCTCGATTTCAAGCGACGTCGCCTCACGCTCCAGCTCATCGATTTCCTGGGGAACGCTGCCGATCTGGATGGCCAGCGAGGCCGCCGCTTCGTCGACCAGGTCAATGGCCTTGTCGGGCAGAAAGCGATCGGAGATGTAGCGATGGGAGAGCGTGGCAGCCGCCACGATGGCCGAGTCGCGAATGCGGACCTTGTGGTGCGCTTCGTAGCGCTCCTTGAGGCCGCGCAGAATCGCGATGGTGTCCTCGACGTTGGGCTCGCCGACGTAGACGATCTGGAAGCGGCGCTCGAGGGCGGCGTCCTTCTCGATGTACTTGCGGTACTCGTTCAGCGTGGTTGCGCCGATGGCCCGCAGTTCGCCGCGCGCCAGCGCCGGCTTGAGCATGTTGGAGGCGTCAATGGCGCCTTCGGCCGCGCCGGCGCCAACCAGAGTGTGCAGCTCGTCGATGAACAGGATGATTTGCCCGTTCGATTCTTCGATTTCCTTCAGCACCGCTTTGAGCCGGTCTTCAAACTCACCGCGATATTTTGCGCCGGCGAGCATCGAGCCGAGATCCAGCGCAATCACTCGCTTGTCGCGCAGCACGTCGGGCACATCGCCGTGGACGATGCGGCGGGCGAGGCCTTCGACGATGGCAGTTTTGCCCACGCCGGGCTCGCCGATCAGCACCGGGTTGTTCTTGGTGCGGCGCGAAAGTACCTGGATGACGCGACGGATCTCTTCGTCGCGGCCGATCACCGGATCGAGCTTGCCGCGGCGGGCGAGCTCGGTGAGGTCTTTGGCGTATTTTTCAAGAGCCTGGTATTTGGCCTCAGGATTCTGATCGGTCACGCGCTGGCTGCCGCGCACGGTGGTGAGGCTCTTGAGGATCGCGTCGTGGGTCGCGCCCAGCGAAGCGAGCAGCAGCTGCGCGCCATCGTTTTTCTGGCGCGTGAGCGCGAGCAGCAGATGCTCGGTAGAGACGTATTCGTCTTTGAAATTTTCGGCCTCTTTGAAGGCCTGATCGAAAACCTGATTCAGCGCGTTCGAGGCGCTGGGCTGCGACGAAGCACCGCTGACCTTGGGCAGCTCTGCGACGGCCTGCTGCGCTTTTGCTTCGAGCTGGCCGACGGGCACGCCGATTTTGTCGAGGACGGCGGGAATCACGCCCTCTTTGTCGCCGAGCAGGACCGCGAGCAGATGCAGCGGGAGGATCTCGGGATTGCCGTTTTCCTGGGCGAGGTTGCTCGCGTTCTGAACGGCTTCCTGCGACTTGACGGTGAATTTATCCCAACGAATTGCCATAAGCACTCCACAAAGCTAAGAAGCGGTCGGCTGAAATGCGGTCGGCTAAGAACCGGTTAGCGAAATGCCGGTCAGCGATCCTCCAGAACTTCCGAATCCTGCTTCCTGCTATCTTCCAACTTTTTGATGAAAACTTTGAACATCCGACTAAGAAAAACCGGCCAGCGACCCGAAGGCCGCTGACCGGATTAATGCTAATCGCTTTACCAGCTGACCGGCTTTGAGCCGTCTTAGGCAGCGGTCTTCGTCTGAGAGCTGGCTTCTTTCTTACCGCCGTCCAGACTGGGCGCGCCGACCTGGACTTTGATCTGCTTCGGGCGGGCTTCAGCGCGCTTCTCGAGCTCGATCCTGAGCACACCGGCTTCGTAGCTGGCCTTGATGCTCTCGGGGTTGACGGTGTTGGGCACCGTGAACGAGCGATAGAAGCTGCCGTAGCGGCGCTCGATGCGATGGAAGTTCTCTTCCTTCTCTTCCTTCTCGAATTTGCGCTCGCCTCTTACGGTGAGCAGGCTGTTTTCGATCTGGATGTCGAGGTCGCTTTCTTTCATGCCAGGGACTTCGAGCTTGAGCACGATCTTGTGCTCGTCCTCATAAACGTCGACCGGAGGCACGAAGGCTGCGGTCGCGAGGGCATCGCCTTCGCCCTGGGTGCGATTGTATTCCTGGAACAGGGAGTTCATGCGGTTCTGGAGAGCCAGGACGTCACGAAACGGATCCCAACGAGTGATTGCCATTGAAAACCTCCACAAACTGGATGCTTTAGAGTTGGGGCCGGTTCCGGGCAGGGTGAGCCTGCGGGAATGGCCGTCACAACATCTGATGGAAATATAGCACAAATGATTCATAAAATATGAGCGAGTTAATGTCAATCTTGTGTAAAAACCTATATCGCTGATAGAGAATGGCTTATGAGTGACCAAACCGCCTCAGTGGTTATGGACCTTCTGCAGGCTGTGGATGGAGACTGGCCAATCGGGGCGCGGCGGAGTAGCCCGCGCTCCATATATATGGTGGTGGGGGTGGTGGATGGTCGCCTGGTTTTCCGCGCTGGTTGAGGATGCTCGGTACGCAATGCGGCTGCTGGTGAAGTCGCCGGTGTTCGCCGCGGTCGCTGTTCTGACGCTGGCACTGGGGATTGGCGCCAACACGGCGCTGTTTTCGGTGGTGAACGGGGTGCTGCTGAATCCGCTGCCGTACTCGCGGTCGCAACGGCTGGTGGCGATGTACGAGAAGAACTCAGGGATGGAGAAGGCGCCGATCAGCTACCTGAATTTTCTCGACTGGGAGCGGCAGTCGAAGAGCTTCGCCTCGATGGCGATCTACCGGCACGAGGATTACAACCTGACCGGGACGACGCAGGCGGAGCGGCTCAACGGGTTCATGATTTCAGCCCGGTTCTTCTCGACCCTGCGCGTGCATCCGGCGCACGGGCGGGATTTCAACGCCGAGGACGATCGTCTGGGCGCGGCGCCGGTCGCGATCCTGAGCGACGGGTTTTGGCACCGGCGGTTCGGCGGATCGATGGAAATCCTGGGCAAGCCGATGGCTCTGAATGGGACCGACTATACGGTGGTCGGGATTTTGCCTGCGGAGTTCTCGTTCTACGGACTGGACCGCGACGTCTATGTGCCGATCGGGCAGTGGACCGATTCGAACTTCTGGGACCGGCGGGTGGACATCAGCGCGCATGCGGTTGGCCGTTTGAAGGACGGCGTGACGCTCGCGCAGGCGCAGGCCGAAATGGACGGAATCGCGCACCACCTGGCGGCGGCGTATCCCGAGGCGGACAAGGACGTGGGGATCACGTTGCTGCCGATGAAAGAGGACATTGTGGGCGATGTGCAGCCGCTGCTGGTGGTCCTGCTGGCGGCGGTTGGGTTCCTGCTGCTGCTCTCATGCGCCAACGTGGCGAGCCTGCTGCTGGCGCGGGCGATGGGGCGAGCCGGGGAGTTTGCGGTCCGGTCCGCGCTGGGCGCCAGCCGCGCGCGCATCGTGCGGCAACTGCTGACCGAGAGCACGGTGCTCGCCGGGCTGGGCGCAGTGCTGGGACTGGCGCTGGCATGGCTGGGAACACAGGCCGTAATCGCATCGCTGCCGGGAACGCTGCCGCGGGCGAAAGAGGTTTCGCTCGACGGGCGAGTGCTGCTCTTCACGGTGACGGCATCGCTCGCAGCAGGGATTGTGTTTGGCTTGGCGCCCGCAGTGAGGGCCTCGCGCGCGAATCTGCAGCAGACGCTGCGCCAGGCGGGACGGGGCGCAAGCGGAGCGCGGCATCGGCTGCAGGGAATCTTTGTGGCGTCGGAAGTGGCGATGGCGCTGGTGCTGCTGGTTGGCGCGGGACTGATGCTGCGCTCGCTCGCGGCGCTGTGGAAGGTGAATCCAGGATACGACCCGAATCACGCGGTCACGTTTTCCGTGTCGCTGCCCTCAAACGCGAAGACCACGCCAGCGGAAACGCGAGCGCGGCTGCGGCGCTTTGATGCGGCCATGCGCGCGATTCCTGGTGTCGAGGCGGTTTCGGTCACCCTCGGATCGCGGCCGATGATTCACGATTCGGAACTGCCCTTCTGGATCGAAGGGCGGCCGAAGCCGGCGACAAATAACGATATGCCGCAGGCGCTGTTCTACCTGGTGGAGTCGGGCTTCCAGAAAGCGATGGGCATCCAGCTCGAGCGCGGGCGATTCGTGAGCGAAGAGGATAACGAGAATGCTCCGGTGGTGGTGGATGTGGACGATATTTTCGCGCGAACGCATTTTCCGCATCAGGATCCGATCGGGCAGCACATCCACATTGTGGGGTTCGACGTGGAGGCGGAGATTGTCGGCGTGGTGGGGCACGTGCGGCAGTGGGGTCCGGGAAACGATCCAAAGTCGGCAATTGAAGCGCAGTTCTACTACCCGTTTATGCAGCTGCCGCCGAAGCTGATGGCGCTGGTAGCCGATGGAGTAGCGGTGGTGCTGCGCACGCAGGATGATCCCAGGGCGATCATGGGGCCGGTGCAGCGGGCGGTCGCCGATCTGGAGCCCGGCGAAATCATCTACGCGGTGGATACCATGCATGGGGTGCTGGACAAGGCACTCACGGCGCGGCGGCTATCGATGATGCTGCTGGCCTTCTTTGCGGTGGTGGCTTTGGGGCTGTCCTGCGTGGGAATCTACGGGGTGATTTCGTATCTGGTAGGCGAGCGCACGCGTGAGATTGGGGTGCGGATGGCGCTGGGCGCGCAGCGCGCCGACGTTCTGCGGCTCATCCTGGGCCAGGGCGCGAGGATGGCGCTCGCCGGCGTGATGGTCGGGATCGTGCTGTCGCTGGGGCTGACGCGGCTGATGAGCGCGCAGCTCTATGGCGTGACGCCGCACGATCCGCTGACCTTTGGAGTGGTGGGCGTGATTCTGGTGGTGGTCGCGTTGGCTGCGTGCTGGCTGCCAGCGCGGCGAGCGGCATCGGTCGATCCGATGGAGTGCCTGCGGGCCGAGTAGCTAGTCCGTCCGCAATGCTCGGGCCGGATCGACCGTGGCGGCGCGGCGCGCGGGGATGAACGCGGCCAGGCCGGCGACGAGGACGATGGCGAAGATGCCCGCGGCGTAAATGGCAGGATCGACCAGCGAAACGCCGAAGAGCTGGCTGCGCACGACACGCGTGGCGAGGATGGCCAGCGGAATGGTAACGAGAATGGCGCCCCCGGCGAGGAACATGACTTCGCGGAGGATGAGGCCGACGACGGTGGTGCGGCGCGCGCCCAGCGCCATGCGGATGCCAATTTCGCGCGTTCGCTGCGCGGTGGAGTAAGCGAGGATGCCGTAAAGGCCAATGCCGGCCAGCAGCGCGGCGAGAACGCCGAAGGTCATGGCAAGCATGGCGATGGCGCGCTCGGCGACGAGATCGTCGTCGATTTGCTGCTTCATCGTGATGAGTTTGTCGACGATCAGTTTAGAGTCGATGCCGGCAATGGCGGCGCGGATGCTGTTGGCCGCGGCGTCAGGCGCAGCCCAGGTCCGCACGTAGATGGTGAGGTCGGAGATTCTTTCCGCCTGGGAGAAGAGCGTGTAGTTGGTGGGCATGGCTGGGTCACGCACGCTGGAGTGCTTCGCGTCGCGAACGACGCCGACGATCACGGCGTCGGTAGCAGGGCGGCGCGGACGGCTGACGTGATGGCCGAGCGCGGCCGCCGGCTTTCCGAAGAAATGTTTCGCGAAGGTCTCGTTGACGATAGCGACCTTTTCCGAGGTCGCAGTATCGGCGGCGTTGAAGTAGCGGCCCGCGATGAGGGGAACACCCAGGGTCTGGAGATAGCCGTCGCTCACCCAGGGCAGCTCGATGTCGTATTCGTCGTTGGGAGGGGCGGTATAGCCGCTGACCAGGACATCGCCTTCCACATCGTCGTCCGCGAGATCCTTGTCGTTGGTGGCGCCGACGGCGCGCACGCCGGGAAGGCCGGCCAGCGAATCGAGCGCATGCTGCTCGACGATGGGGACCTGCGTGGAAGAGTATCCCGCCATTTGCGGGGCGAAGTTGAAGGCGAGCAGATGGTCGGTTGCGAAGCCGGGGTTGACGTTGCGCAGATTGTCGATCGTGCGGACGAAGAGGCCGGCGGCGACGATGAGCAGGAGGCTGAAGCCGATCTGGAGTGCGACGCAGGTTCGGCGGAAACCCAGCGAACCGCCGGCAGCGCCACGGCCCTGATGGAGTTCCTCTGAGATTCTGGGATTCCAGAACTGCGCGGCGGGCGCAGCGCTGAAGAGCAGGCTGGCGATGAGCGTGATGGCCACCGTGAAGGCCAGCACGGGCCAGTCGAGGGTTGGCGAAAAGGCGTGGCCGCCCGGGTCCTCAGGTGACATCCAGTGAATAAGGGCGTGGAGGGCCTGGGGTACAAGGGCGAGCCCAAGGGCAGCGCCGGCGAAGCCAAGGAGAAGGCCTTCGGCGAGCAGCTGGCGCAGGACCTGGCCGCTGGTGGCGCCGAGAGCGTAGCGGACAGAGAACTCCCGCGCGCGCGTGGCGGCGCGGACCAGCAGCAGGCTGGCGACATTGACGACAGCCATGGCGATGACGAGCACCACCATGCCCATGATGATGGTGAGCGGCGCGCGCGTATCGTCCCGCATGGGAGAGAAGCCTTTGGCGCCGGCGTCGAGGTTCAGGCGCGCGTGGCTTACGAAGTCCTGGCGGGATTTCGGCGACTGATCGTCGAGCAGGGCGAACTCGGAGGTGCGCAGCGCAGTGAACAATGTGTTCATCGAGGCTTCCGCCTGGGCGCGGGAGACACCGGGGCGCAGGCGGCCGACCAGGTCGATCCAGTAGGACTTGTGGTCGGCGAGGAAGTCCCACTCGGGCTCGATGATCTTCTGTTCGGTGATGGGGACGTAGATGGACGGGAGCATTCCCCACTCCATGCTCTGGAAGCCGGGTGCGGCGACGCCGACGACGGTGAAGGGCGTGCCGTTGACGATGATGGTTTGGCCGACCACCGGGGCTTCGGCCAGATGGGTCTTCCAGAAATCGAAGTTGAGGACGGCGACTGGATTCTGGCCCGGCGCGGTTTCATCGCTGTCGGCAAGAACGCGGCCGAGAGCGGGTTGGACTCCGAGGACGGAGAAGTAATTGCCGCTGACCATTTCGGCGGAGACGGCTTCGGCGTGCTTGTTCCAGGTGACGCCCACCCAGCCGGGAGCAGCGGCGATGAGGCCGCTGAGCACAGCGTTCTTCTCGCGGAGATCGCGGTACATCGGGTAGGAGAATTCGTGGCGATGTCCGGGCGTGTTGCCGCCGTGAGACTGCGTGTGTCCGGAGGATGAACCGGAGAAATTAAGGACAACGAGCTGTTGCGGGTCGGCAACCGGCAGGCTGCGCATCAGTGCCTGGTCGAGAAGGCTGAAGATGGCGGTGTTAGCTCCGATGGCGAGGGCCAGGGTGAGGATGGCGACGGCAGCGAAGACAGGATTGTGGGCGAGGCCGCGCAAGCCGTAGCGAAAATCGCGGAGCCATGACTCGAGAGTCCAGCTGGGGCGCTCTTCGCGGCACAGCTCGCGCGCCAGTTCGCGGCCACCGAACGCGATGACAGCCCGGCGGCGGGCTTCAAAAGGCGTCATGCCGGCGGCGATGTTGGCTTCGGTTTCACGATCGATGTGGAACTGCAGCTCCTCATCGACGTCGGCGCGGCGTTTGCCGGTGAAGAAGGAGCGTGCTTTGCTGAGCCATTCAGAAAACATCATTGACTCCGGACTTAAATCTGGTCGAGCACAAGGTTGATTGCGCCGGTAAGTCGGCCCCAGTTCTCCAGTTCGGTCGAGAGCTGTTTGCGGCCGGCAGCGGTGAGTGAGTAGAAGCGCGCGCGGCGGTTGTTCTCCGAGGCTCCCCACTAGGCGCGAATCCAGCCCCTGTATTCGAGGCGATGAAGGGCGGGATAGAGCGACCCCTGGCCGATCGTGAGGACGTTGTTGGAAATCTGCTGGATGCGCTGAGCGACGGCCCAGCCGTGCTGGGGCTCGAGCGCGATGGACTTCAGGATGAGCATGTCCAGCGTGCCCTGGAGCAGATCGGTGGATGGCGGCATTATTCCCCTCGACGTTCGACAACAGCATCGCCTGCCACTTGTCGAACGTCAAGGGGAATGGGACGAGTGGCGAGGGGAAAAAACGAGGGCCACCCTGGCTGGGGCGACCCTCGCGCTTGTTCGATTGAATGGAGCCTGGGGGAGGGAAGGTCTAGCGGCCCATACCGGCGCTCGCCGGCCGTTCTTCCGTATGGCGCTTGCGGTCGATCTGCGAGGTAATGAGGTGGCCGTACTGAACCGACCGCAGCGCGTGGCTCTGACCCTCTGTGTCAAAGCTCAGGATCACGCGAGTGTCGGTGGGAGCAGGCTCGCCGGGCGCCATGACCCAGCTGAAATTCCTGTGCCCGTCGTTATTGGTCAGGGTAACGACGCTGCTCGTGGGATTGTGGGCCACGTTGTAGAGGCCCGGAGGGCAAATCTTTCCGTCCACGGTGAAGCTGAAGGGTACGTTGACCGAAGTTGCAGCCAACGCGTTCTGAGTTGCCAGCGCTGCCGTCGCCGCCACTGCCGAGGCCAGAAAGAGCTTAGGGAGAATGGATCGCATATTGGTTCCTCCTGCGTAGACCCAACACTAGCGAACCCTGGAAATGAAGTCGTCAGGTAATCGTCCAGAAATCGTCAAGATTTCCGGGAGACGAGGCGCAGCTTTCCGGCGCCGGGGTGGTGGCGGGCGTTCATCAGCTCTTCACGAAGCTCGCGGAGGAGGGCGGGCTTATCGGCGAGATTGGCGGCGAGGCGAAGAGCATCCTCGAGCAGGCGGGCAGCCTCGTGGGGTGCATGATTGTCGCGAGCGCGACGCGCAGCGCTGCGCAACACGGCCACGGCACGATCCCACTCGCCGGCCGCCTCATAGTGGAGAGCGATCTCGCGGCTCACGGCCCATGGGCCTCCGGCAAAGATCTCACTGAGCCGCTCAGCGATGCGACGGTGCGACAGAGCACGCCTCGCCGCAGGCTGCCGGCGGTAGAGCACTTCGCGATAGAGGCTGTGCACGAAGACCAGAAACTCGGAGCGGCGTCCGCCGGGAAGCTCATCCTGTCCGCCGCGCTCGACAAAGTGAAGGCGGCGCGTCATGGCCGCGCACGTTTCCTCGATTGCTGACTCGTCTGTTTCGAGTGCGGCTGCTACCGCCCAGGACGGAAAGGCGATGCCGGCGACGCTGCCGGCCTCAAGAATGCGCTGCTCTTCGGCAGTGAGAGCCTCGATCTGCAATTCGATCATCTGGGCCAGCTGATCCGGCACTTCGGTCTCGATCTCCTCAAACGAGGCAGCCAGCTTCCACTGCGGAGTGTCTCCGCCTTCGCTTACCAGAAAGCGCCGGTCGATCAGGTGCTCGACGATAGCGAGGGCGAACATGGGATTGCCTTCGGAGTTCTGATGGACGAAGCCGGTAAGACCGTGGGGCAGGGCTTCGCAGTCCAGGGAACTGCTCAGTAATTCGCGCGTCGCAGTTTTGGTGAGGGGCGGCAGCTGGACTTCCGTGCATAGCTGGCGCATCAGTAAATGCTGCCGGAGCGCGCGCAGCGGACGGTCGGACTCGCCGTGGCTGGAGCTGCAGGTGGCCAGCAGCATGAGTCGCGCCGGCGTGCGCCGCCTGACCAGCGCAGACACGAGGTTCAGCGTCGAGTGATCGGACCAGTGCAGGTCCTCAAGGATCAGAAGCAGCGGCTGGCTCGCGGCGAGCTGTTCGAGGGCGGCACATAAGTTTCCGGCGACGCGTTCCTGGACTGGCGCAACCGGCAGGTGATCGGCGGACCTCGTCGACGAAGGAAGCCACGCGGGTGCGGCTTCGGCGACAAGGCGGCACGCCGCTTGCCGCTGGGGCGAAGCAGATAATTGACCCAGGGCCTCGATCAGCGGGTAATACTCCTCTTTTTCTCCAAACCCCTCGACGCACTGTCCACGCAACACGCAGAATGAGCCATCGAGGCGATCAGAGAATGCGTTGACGAGCGCGGTTTTGCCGATGCCTGGCTCGCCGGTGATGAAGATGGCGCGACGCTCGCCCGTCCGGGATAGTTCCACCTGGGCTTCGAGGGTCTTCAGCTCCTCATCCCGTCCAACGAAGTTTCGTTTGCTTGACTCCGAGCCGTTCGCGTTGGCGGATGCATTACCTTTGCTGACCGGCGCGACGAAGCGATAGCCGCGCTTGGGGACGGTCTGGATGAATTGCGGCTGGCCGGCGTGGTCGCCGAGAAGCTTGCGCAGTTCGAGCATGTACGTGCGCAGGACCTGGGGCTGCACGTAAGTTTCCGGCCACAGGGCGTCGAGCAATTCGTCGTGCGTGATCAGGCGACCGGGGTTGTCGACGAGGTAGCGCAGGACGAGGAAGGGGCGCGGGGGCAGGGTGATCTGCGCGCCATCGCGCCACAGGCACTCGTTGACTGTATCGAGCCGGAAAGACGCAAACTCCTTCAATCTCGCCGTCTCCTGGTCCGGCAGGGGCCCGTGCCCGGTCTGAGGATCTGCAACCATCCTTCCATATCCGGGGCTTGCTATCGTCAGCGCATGTTCAATCCTTCGTTGCGGACTTGTAACGATCGCCGCCGCGTGGTGTCCATTCCCGGGCACGCACGTCCGGAGATGAAACATGTTGCCGGGCTGCGGCCGCGATTAGCCAAAGGTACGCGCCCGAGCTGAAGTTCGTTCCGCTATTCCCCCGCTAAAGGAATCAGGCTGACTTGTGCAGCATCTCCACCACTTCACTCCACGCCACCAACCTCGAGGCCGCGCGAGAGACCCTCGCGTCAGTCAATAGAGAAACGTTCCTCCATTCATCCAGAAAAATGGGCCCACAGCTGTCCTCCCGCGGCGACGGCGTAATGAATCAACCAGTGTTTCCTGAGCGATGAGCCCGGCAGAAGAAAAGTCACCCACCGCAATCGCCTTAGTGACGAATGGTAAAGCTTCGTGCGCGTTCATTTGAGATCGGAGGACTTTAGCTTCTTGCGCGCGCCGTGGCGAATGTGGAGTATGTCAACGCGCTTCTGCTTTTCCCTGACGCGATAAATCACACGATAGATGTGAGGCTTACTGCCATAGAGAAGATGACGGAGTTGCGGCTTTTCAGGGGCAACGGGACAACGGTTCGGCTGTTCTTCGAGACTGAGAACCGCTTCTTTAAGGTCTCCGCACCATTTGAGCGCTGCGTCGGAATCCCCGGCGTGAACTTCGTGATACAGACTGACAAAATCTCGCTCGGCGCGGAGAGTGATGTTAACGAGGTATGCCATGCCTGGCTTCAAACTCGTCGAAGAACTCTCTTGCCGGCCGGGTGCGTCCGTGCGCCGCGTCATCCCGGCCCTGCCTGATCCCCTCGTTTGCGTCCGCACGCGCGGCGATGTCGAGCAGCCGCTGATAGGCCTCGGCATCCTGCACGACGGCAGCGGCTTTGCCGTTCACCGTGAGCACCAGCGGACGTTTGGTCTTCCTGAGCTGCTTCATGAAGTTCCCGGACGCCCGTCGAAATGTCGTCAGAGATTGAATGTCACTCGTGATATCGAGCATATGCGCCTCGCGTGTGAGCACCTTTTAAGGTGCTACCAGAATATACCGTTTCGATCTGAAATCTGAAGTATGGCGGCACAAAAGCTCGTCGAACTCCTTAATAAATCAGCTTCAGTGAGAACTGGATCTGCCGCGAGGTGCCCGCGGTCTTGCTGATCTCGCCGAAGCCCGAGCCTTTAATAGTGTTCGCCGGCAAGGCCCATGTTGACGATGTTGAAGATGTTGAAAAATTCGGAGCGGAACTGGACGTCGGCGCGTTCCAGGCCGCTCGCGCGATGACCGATAGGCGTGTCTTTGATGAGGGCGTAGTCAAAGTCGTAATAGGCGGGGCCGAAGAAGGTATTGCGGCCGAGGGTCCCAAAGCGCCCAGAGTTGGGGCCGGAGCCGCCCGGGATGTTGATGGGGATCGAGAAGAAGGATGCATCGTTCGTGCCCTCACCGAAGTAGTCGTAACGGGGGCGAGTGCTGCTGTGCGCAGTGGAGAGGTGCGGTTTGGCGATCTGATCGGGGCGGTCGGCGCCCATCGTTCCATAGCCGGTTTGCTGGAGGCCCGAGTAGACGGTGAACGGCGAGCCGCTGGTGATGGTGGAGATGCTCAGGATTTCCCAGCCCTGCGACCATTGGCGCACGCCCGGTCCGCCAACCCAGCCGAGTTCCTGGAGGTGGAGATCCTGCGCGGCGCTGAGCGTGAAGGCGTGGGCCACATCGAAGCTCGATGGGCCTTTTTCAGGATGGGTGTCGAAGGGGTTCTGAGGCAGGGGCAGCGCGAGAGCGCCGGTCGAGCCAGTTCCGCCAATAACGGCGCTGCCGTTATCGAGGGACTTCGACCAGGTGTATCCAGCCTGGAGTCCGGGCCCGCCGTGTTTGACGGTTCCGGAAAGCGACGTCTGGAGCGAGTGGTACGAGGAGTGGTCGGTGTCCTCGATGACATTCTCAAGCCCGTAGCCGCCAGTGACGGCGCCGGAGCTGTCGAACGTGGCGTATGGAGCGAATCCTGGTTCCGCGCCTGGGTACGCGTTGGGGGCCGATTGCCACGGCAGCCGGAACGAAGCGGTGCCAACGTAGCCCGCGTCTGCAGTCAGGCCGAGAAAGCTCTTCTCGAGGCCGAGCGTCCAGGTTTGCAGGAAGGCATTGCCGAAGCGGGGATCGATCCCGCTGACCGTGAGCAGGGAGAGCTGATGGCCAGGCGCGAGCGCCGCCAGGTCGCTCTGATATCGATTCACGTCCATTGGGGTATTTGCAGGCAGCTTCTTCAGCGGCCACGTCTGAAATACGTTCTGCCCGCTCGTTGTATAGGTTTGCGGCAGCTCGTCGGGAGTGATCTGGAAGCCATAAGCGACCTCGCCGGCCTTCGAGGCATTCACGCGCGGGTAGATGGCGAAGGGCGTGGTGCCGGTGAGGTAGTTGTCCTGCCAGATATTCGGCGGGATCACGGTGATGGCCCCGCCGGCGTGGACGTGCACGTCGTGCGGAGCGTTCCAGCTGACCTGGACGCGCGGCCCCCAGCCGTTCCAGCCAGAACGATATCCGGGCTGCGGATTGATCGCATACACCTGAGTCTGCCCTGGCGGCGGGTGCACCTGAAGAAAACTCGAGGTGCGGTGGGCGCGCTCCGTGATGGGCGAATAAACCTCATAGCGCAACCCGTAGTCCAGCGCCCAGCGGTCGTTGATCTTCCAGGTGTCCTGCGCGTAAACGTTTACGTCGTTGCGGTTGATGGCGGCAGGACCGATATGCGGGCCGTTCGAAAAATAGGGCGGGGCTACAGCCACGGTGTAGCTGTAGGGGTAGCCGACGAGGAAGCTGGCGAGCGTGTTGGGCAGCGGATCGCCGGGGTTGACGTTGTGCGTGCCGCTCTCGGATGGAATGAAGACGGGCGAATAGACCGTGCCACCGCCGAAGTCATACTCGCCGTTGGGGCTGATGCCGAAATAGCTGGTGTCACGGTTGAGGCGCGCTTCAATGCCGGCCTTGATCGTGTGGCGGCCTCGCGTCCAGGTGAGGTTTTGCTGGCCCTGGAATAGGTTTCCGTACTCCTGCATCACCGAACCCGCGGCGACATCAAACCCCTCATACAGCCCATCATTGAACTTCACCGCCGGATCGGTATGGTTCGGCGTCGGAAATCCGGGCGTGGCCCGCGTGATGCTGAAGACCGACTCCCACGAGAAGTGAGGTGACTGCGTGCGGGTATAGCGGAACTCCACATTGCGCTGCCGGTCCTGATACTGCACCCCAAAGCTGGGGTCGATGGTGGTCTGGTCGGGATTCGTCGTTGGGCCAGTGAGGTTGTCGTAATTGAAGCGGCCAAGGAACTGACCCTTCTCGCCGAGTTTCTGATCGATGCGGATCGAGAACTGGTCGGCATTGGTGACAACGTTGGAGGGCGCGGCGTAAGTGCGCGGGCCGTAAGCCCCGGTTGGGTTGTTGGGCTTCGGATAGCGCGCCAGAACCGCGGCGATCTGCGGATTGACGGGGATGTTCAGCGTGTCGGTGCTCCCGTCGGAATAAGTGACGACGTCCTGGCCGGTGCGTTCCTCGGGCGTAGGCATGGGAAGGACCTGCGTGGTGCCCAGAACCTGGCGGAATCCCTGATACTGCCCGAAATAGAATGTCTTCCCGCGCCCGTCGTAAAGATGCGGCAGGAGAACCGGGCCGCCGTTGGTGAATCCGAACTCGTTGCGCTTGAAGGGCGGGATGCGGCCCGGCTCGACGATGGACGGATAGTCGAAGAAGTTGCGCGCATCGAGCGCGGAGTTGCGCAGGAACTCGAAGAACGATCCGTGAAAGCCGCTTTTGCCGGAGCGGGTAATGATGTCAGTAAAGCCGGCAGCGCCCCGCCCGATTTCGGCGGGCATCCAGCCGGAACTGGACTGAATTTGCTCGACGGCATCCACATTGAAGTTGGTGAAGGTCGCCCCGCCCATCTCGGGATCGCTGGTATCGGCGCCGTCCATAGCAAAGGCGGCCTCAACGCCACGCTGGCCGTTGATGGCGAACTGCTGCGTGAAGTTGGTGGCGCCATTGGCGTCGGTCATCGTGCCGGCGGCGAGCAGTAGCAGTGTGCTGAAATCGCGGCCGTTGAGGGGCAGGGAACTGACGGCTTCGCTCGAGAGCTTTTCGCCGCCGCTGGTCTGGGGTGCAGTAGCGGCCTGCCCGGTTGGGGCTGCGGCAGGCGGTGCTGGAAGCGGCGCGACGGAGAGGGCGTTCTGGTCGCTTACGGTGAGCGCGAGACTGGGACCGGGCAGAGTCAGGGTGACCGCTGCCGTTGCGGGTTTGCCCTGCTGATGCACGGTGAGGGAATAGCGGCCGGGAAGAATATTCGAAAAGCTGAACCTGCCGTCGGGCTGGGAAGTTGCCGAAGCCTGGCCTGTTTCGCCGCTTGCGTCTTCCCTGGTGAGAACAATGCTCGCGCCGCTGACCGGCTGGCCTGCGGTGGTGCGCAGAATGCCGCCCCAAACGTTAGTCGATGGAGCGGCTGTTGTTTGGGCCGCCGGCGCAGTCTGCGCGGCAAGCAATCCCGGCAGAAGTAACGCAAGTACCACGAGCCCCGGAATAATACGTTTTGCCATTTGCGCGGCTGGTTTCGCCCTGAGTTTTCTTTGCTGCGACATCCTCGACACCTGGCCCTTTTTCCCGATCTGGAATCGCATAATGAGTCTCACTACGCCGGTTCCGCCCTGGAGTATACCCGCACATCTGCACGATTGGCTCTACTAAAACGTTTTTCCTGTGACTTTCAGCGGTACCGCCAGAACCTTGTGATGTGCGTCACAATGCGCGTCACACGCCCATGTGACCGCCGGCACATACAGTCACTCACTTCGAATTTAACAATCACTCCGTTTAGAGATTGCGGTCGATGGACGCGCTCACGCACTCCGTCATCACCGCAACGCGCTTATACGAACGATACATCGCCCACGACGGCGGCAGAACGGAGAACAGCAAATGAGTACATCCACGGTGAGTTCCCAGGCACTCGGCAAGGAACAGAAAGTCGAAACCCCATCGCAATACGTTTTTTTCTTTGGTAATGGCGTCGCAGAAGGCAATGGTAAGATGCGCGACGTACTGGGCGGCAAGGGCGCCGGCCTCGCGGAGATGACCAACGCCGGCCTGCCGGTGCCTCCGGGCTTCACGATTCAGACCGAAGCCTGCCGCGAATACATGCGCGGCTCGCTGGCGGCGCAGGTCAGCGATCAGATGCAGGCGGCTCTGGAGCGTCTGGAGCACCTGCAGGGCCAGCGCCTCGGCGCCGGCGACAATCCTCTGCTGGTGAGCGTTCGCTCGGGCGCGAAGTTCTCCATGCCCGGCATGATGGATACGATCCTCAACCTCGGGCTGAACGACGTTTCGGTGGAAGCGCTGGCGAAGAAGTCGAACAACCCGCGCTTCGCTTACGACTCGTATCGCCGTCTGATCCAGATGTTCGGCGATGTGGTGCTGGATATCCCGAAGAACGAGTTTGAGCACATCTTTGACGAGACCAAGAAGAAGTACGGCGCGAAGCAGGATACCGAGCTTGCGCCCACCGCGCTGAAAGAAGTGATCGCCGGTTACAAAAAGCTGGTGCTGCGTCACACCGGCGCGGAGTTCCCGCAGGATCCCGACCGCCAGCTGACCATGGCCCGCGACGCCGTGTTCAGGTCCTGGAACAACGAGCGCGCCAGAACTTATCGCCGCCTGAATCACATCGACGACTGGCTCGGCACCGCAGTGAACGTCCAGGCGATGGTGTACGGCAACCTGAACGAAACCAGCGGCACCGGCGTTGGATTTACGCGCAACCCGGCGAACGGCGAGAAAGAATTCTACGGCGAGTTCCTGATGAACGCGCAGGGCGAAGACGTGGTCGCTGGCATCCGGACTCCGGTTCCGATCAGCGAGCTGCGCAAGCAAATGCCGCACGTGTACGACCAGCTCCGCGACCTGACATCGCGACTTGAAAAGCACTACCGCGACATGCAGGACTTCGAGTTCACCATCCAGGACGGGCGTCTTTACATGCTGCAAACCCGCAACGCGAAGCGCACGGGCCTGGCTGCGGTCCGCATCGCCATCGACATGGTGCGCGAGAACCTGATCAATATCGATGAGGCGGTGCTGCGCGTCGAACCCAATCAGATCTTCGACTTCCTCGTTCCGCGTCTCGACGAGAAAGGCACGATTGAAGTGCTCGCCCGCGGTCTTCCGGCTTCTCCGGGCGCCGCAGTCGGGCAAATCGTCTTCACCGCCGCCGACGCGGTGAAGTACTTCGAGAAGGGTACCTACAAGTCCATCATCCTGGTCCGCGCGGAAACCTCGCCGGAAGACATCGCCGGCATGAACGTCGCCTCCGGCATCCTGACCTCGCGCGGCGGTATGACTTCGCACGCGGCTCTGGTTACGCGCGGTATGGGCAAGTGCTGCGTGGCCGGCGCGGGCGACGTGACCATCGAGGAGAAGAAGAAGGAGATGCGCGTGAAGGGCAAGGTCTTCCGCGAGGGCGACTGGATCTCGCTCGATGGAACGACCGGGCGCATCATCAACGGCCGGCTCAACACGCTGCCGGTGAATCCCGACCATCCTGACCTGGTGCAGTTCATGGGCTGG
The DNA here is from genome assembly GCA_963788905.1 of uncultured Acidobacteriaceae bacterium. Taxonomy (GTDB): domain Bacteria; phylum Acidobacteriota; class Terriglobia; order Terriglobales; family Acidobacteriaceae; genus Palsa-343. The sequence continues at coordinate 23,567 of CAWBIO010000002.1, read as the reverse complement.
GTGGATGAGCGGCGGCGCCTGCGCGTTCTGGCCAACGCCGACATCCCGCGCGATGCAAAGCAGGCGCGTGAGTTCGGAGCGGAAGGCATTGGCCTGTGCCGCACCGAGCACATGTTCTTCGCCGAGGACCGGCTGCCCCACATGCAGGCGATGATCCTGGCCAAAACCGAAGAAGAACGTCGCGCAGCTCTGGCGAAACTGCTGCCCATGCAGCGCGCCGACTTCCAGGGCCTCCTCAAAGTCATGGGCTCCTATCCCGTCGTCATCCGGCTGCTCGATCCGCCGCTGCATGAATTCCTGCCCAAGCGGGAAGACCTGCTGGTGGAAATCGCGAAGCTGGAGGCGACAAAGCCGAAGTCGCCGAAGCTGAAGGAGCTGCGTCGCATTCTCGCCCGCGTCGAGGAACTGCATGAGCTGAACCCGATGCTGGCGCTGCGTGGTTGCCGTCTGGGCATCACCTACCCCGAGATCACCGAGATGCAGGCACACGCCATCTTTGAAGCCGCTGCGGCGGTCAAGAAAGCTGGCCAGGACCCGCATCTGGAGATCATGATCCCGCTTATCACCGGCCCGGAGGAACTGAAAGCCCAGGCGGCCATCATTCATTCCGTGGCGCACGACGTCTTCATCAAGAAAGGCCTTGTAGTCGAGTACAAGGTCGGGACCATGATCGAGCTGCCGCGCGCCTGCATTGTCGCCGACAAGATCGCCGCCGAAGCCGATTTCTTCAGCTTCGGAACCAACGACCTGACCCAGACCACCTTCGGCATTTCGCGCGACGACTGCAACAAGTTCCTGCCGGCTTACATCCAGCAGGGCATCTTCAAACAAGACCCCTTCGCCGTTCTCGACCAGGAAGGCGTCGGCACACTCGTCAAGATGGCGACCAACAAAGGCCGCTCCACGCGCCGCGATCTGAAAGTTGGAATCTGCGGAGAGCATGGTGGAGAGCCGGAGTCGGTCAAGTTCTTCCACCGTGCCGGTCTGGACTACGTCTCCTGCTCACCGTACCGGCTGCTCACCGCACGGCTCGCGGCGGCGCAGGCGAACATTGAGGAGCAGAAAGTCTTCAATCCCGATCTGCGTACAGGGAACTCGAAGTAGTTTTCCGCCGGCAAGCCAACTGTGCGAGCTTGCCAACGCGGTTGTAATTCGGTGAGGTAGGCCTGGATCTCCGCCGTGCTTCTTTCCGGTCAGTTCTCGGAGACGGAGCAGGGCGGAGCATCCTGGGAGGTGCGATCAGAGGTCTTTTGGCTCGTTGATCGATCGTTCAGCGGTTCTGCCGCATGAGTAGTTCATCTTGCCGTATTTGCAATCATTCCCGTCGCGTTTCTGGCAGAGAAACGCGGCGGGTTTTCATATTATGGAAAATCCTCGCCTGGGTCACCTGTGGAAGTGTCCCAGGGGCGCCTGCGCGCAGCGTCGCCGCAGGCGCAGCCTCGCAACAGGAGGTCCTATGAGACGCCTCGTCTTCCTCTCCGGATTCCTGCTGAGTCTCTACCTCGCAGGCCAGACTGATCAACCATCAGATCTCATTCGCAAAAAGCTCGGTCAGGACGCCGTGATCCAGGGCTATCCCTGCATGCACGGGTACGCCTTTTTCTATCCCAGCGGCAGGCTGAACCGCTGCTTCGTTTCTCACCAGACAGCCTTCGGTGAAGCTCAACTCCCTTCCGGCTCCGTGATCGACCTCTGGCCCGATGGCGCGGTGAAAGACGCTATGCTCGCCCACGACGCCACGGTGGAGGGCTACGATGTCAGTGGCGGCAGCTTCCTGGGACCATCCGAAGGCGCAGTCACCACGTTCTACCGCAGCGGTAAACTCCACACCGCTTATCTGGTCCATAACCAGAGTATCCAGGGCGTCCCCTGCCGTGGCAGCCAGTTAAGTATCTTCACCGACCCCATCAACGGCGGCAACTTTATCGTCTTGTATCCGGACGGCAAGCTGCGCGCCTGCAAGGTAACCCTCGACTATGGGGGTCAGAAACCCGGCCATCGGGTCGTCTTGCCGGACCTTCTTGCCGACCAGGATCGATGATCGCAGCGGCGGCAGCGGCTGGGCAGCCCGTGTACCGGCAGTAATCGCCTTGATTCAGGACTCCAGGGTAGCCACCGAATACACCTTCGGTAATCTTGCGCGGAAGCATTTATGCGCTCACTATAGGCCGAGCAAAAGGTCCCCATTCGCTCCAGACGGATCGCGGTCGAGACTCCGCTCCGATTTGCATTGTTGTGCAGCATCGAACCAGGCCTCGGTGATTCGGCCCATCGACAAACCGCTCTTCTGCTTCAGGAAAGACCATGAAAACTGCGCTTCTTACCGTCTGCCTTACCGTTGCAGTTGCAGTGAGCACATGTGGCGCGTCGGAACCGAACGCCATCCGCAATAAGCTCGATCGCGAAACTACCATCCAGGGCATTCCCTGCGCCAGAGGAGACGCCTGGTTCTATCCCAATGGTGCGCTGAACCAGTGCACGCTCTCGCGCCCTGCGACGATTGGCGACGTCCTGGCTCCACTTCATTCCGTCATCGCATTATGGCCCAATGGCGCGCCCCACTACCTGACGATTCCCCGGAGCGCCGTGGTCGGCGGCTACCGCGTCATGGGCACCCCACGCGCCGGCTCTTCCTCTGCAGTGGTCACAACGTTTTATTCGAGCGGCAAACTTCACTCTGTTTACCTCGTCGCCGATCAAACCATCCAGGGAGTTCCGTGCCGCGGCGGCAGTTCGTGGAATCTTCTGGCAGAGCCGGACAGAGACGCCAACTATGTCGAATTCTTCGACGACGGTACGCTCCAGTCGTGCAGGCTGGCTCGCGATTACAACGGACACGCGAGCGGCCAGCGCTTTTTCCTTTCCCGGGTGGCCCCGGTGCAGGAAATCAGCAAGGGCGTATCGGCTCAGTAGGCCCGTGTCCTTCCCGCGCCGCGCCTGATCACCCTGGAATTGCGCGTTTGATCCGGGCCCGCGCAATGGATCACCAAAGTTTCCATCTTCGGAAATCCTCCGGCGCGTATAGTGGAGCCACTCCTCCGAGTTCATTACGCGCAGGCGCGGGAAAGGCACTCCCATGGATGCGGCTCCTTTGACGATCTTGATTGTGCTGATCGTTCTTGGCATTTTCTTGCTGGTTACCATCCTGAAGACCATGTACACGGTGCGCACCTACACCGCGGGCGTCGTGGAGCGCTTCGGAAAATTCAACCGCATCGCCCAGCCCGGCCTGCACTTCCTCGTGCCGTGGTGCGAAAACGTCCGCTTCATGGATCTGCAGATTCGCCAGGCCGACGTCAACGTCGAAACCAAATCCAAAGACAACGTCTTCGTCACCATCCCCGTCTCCGTCCAGTATCAGGTGCTGCCCGAAAAAGTCTTCGAGGCCTACTACAAGTTGAGTTCGCCGCAAAAGCAGATCGAAAGCTACGTCTTCAACTCCATCCTCGGCCACGTCCCCACGCTCACCCTCGATGAAGCTTTCGAGCAACAGGCGCAAATCTCCGCTGCCGTCAAACGCGAGCTCGATGTGGTCATGAGCGAGTTTGGCTACAACATCCTCAAAGCGCTGGTCACTGACATCGTTCCCGACGCCAAAGTGAAAGCGGCGATGAACGACATCAACGCTGCGCAGCGCGAGCAGACCGCGGCCCAGGCACGCGGCGAAGCGGAAAAGATTCTCAAGGTGAAACAGGCCGAGGCCGAAGCGCAGTCGAAAGCCCTGCAGGGCGAAGGCGTCGCCAAGCAGCGCCAGGCCATCATTCAGGGGCTGCAGGCTTCCGTGGAGCAGTTCCAGACCGCTGTGGAAGGCTCAACGGCGCGCGATGTGATGTCGATGGTGCTGCTCACTCAGTATTTCGACACGCTGCGTGACATCGGTACGGCTGGCCGCTCCAACACGATTCTGCTGCCCAACCACCCCGGCGCGGTGAACGATCTGCTCACCCAAATCATGGCCGGCTTCAGCGCCAACCCCGGCGGCTTCGACGGCAACGGAACCGGCACAGCGAAGACGGTAACGACAGCAACTCGATGATCGACCACACGGGTGCCGAATTCTTATCGCCGGTGTTGGAGACACGAGGGGCATCCTGTCTCCTGCCTCCCGTCTCCTGAGTCCCGTCACCTGTAACCTGTAACCTGTCACCTCGCATGACAACTGCCACTGAAACAAAATCCCAGCTTCGCAGGACGATGGGGTTCTGGGATGTGCTGCTCTTCAATATCGCCACGGTGCTCGGGCCGCGCTGGATCGCAGCCGCCGGGCACAACGGCACTTCGTCGATCAGCCTTTGGATCCTGGCGGCGGTTTTCTTCTTCGTGCCGGGCGCGCTGGTGATCAACGAGCTTTCTTCGCGCTTTCCTGAAGAAGGTGGTCTTTATGTTTGGGCGAAAGAAGCTTTCGGCCCCTTTCACGGTTTTGTGGCCGGTTGGACATACTGGATCTACACGGTTTTTTATTTTCCTGGCCTGCTGCTGGCCTCGGCCTCGATGGCTGCTTACATATTCGGCCCCAGCGGCGCCGCCCTGTCCCAGCAGCGCGCCTTCCAGCTCTGGGTCTCCGTCGGCCTTCTCCTCGTCGCCGTTGGGCTCAACATTATCGGCCTCAATATTGGCAAGTGGCTGCAGAACGCTGGCGGCATCGGCACCTACATCCCCCTTCTCATCCTCGTTGTCGTCGCTGCCATCGTCGCTTTCCACCACGGCTCCGTCACCCACTTCACCGCGCGCAATATGCTGCCCGCGCTCAACTGGGGTACCGTCAATTTCTGGTCGCAGATCGCCTTCGCCTTCACCGGTCTGGAGCTGGTTTCGGCCATGAGCGAAGAAGTTCGCGATCCGCGCCGCACCCAGCCCCGAGCCGTCTACGGCGCAGGCGCGCTCATCGCTTTCATCTACATCGCCGGAACCTTCGCCGTCCTTGCATTGGTGCCCGCCGCCGACCTCGACCCGCAAAGCGGAGTCTTCCACGCAATCGCTGTCGGCTCTGTCGCCCTTAGAATCGGCTTCCTCGGCATCCTCGCCGCCATCCTCGTCACGGTCGGCAACGCCGGCGGCGTCGGCTCCACCGTCGCCGGCATCGCCCGCGTCCCATTCGTCGTCGGCATCGACCGCTATCTGCCCGCTGCCTTTGGAAAAATCCACCCCCGCTGGCGCACTCCCTGGGTTTCCATCCTTGTCCAGGGCGGACTGTCAGGCCTCTTCCTCCTACTCAGTCAGATCAACGACACCACGCGCGGCGCCTATCAGTCCCTGGTCGACGTGGCCATCATCCTTTACTTCATCCCCTTCCTCTATATGTTCGCAGCCATTATTCGCCTCGCCCGCCGTCCCGATCGCGCCACCAACCCGCATGCCATCCTCGTCCCTGGCGGTGCCGCTGGCACGTGGGTTTGCGGCTCGCTCGGCTTCCTCATCGTTCTCATCGCCATCATTTTCTCCATCATCCCGCCCGGTGACACCTCCAGCCGCTCCTTCTTCCTGCTCAAAGTGGGCCTGACCACCCTGGCCGCCATCCTCATCGGACTCGCGCTCTACTGGCGCGGTGCAAGGTCGAAGGCGCAGGCCTGACCGGAACGTGAATCTGCCGTCCCGCTCAGGCGGCAACCAGCACACCATCGCGCGATGCAAATTCCACGATCAGCGGCGGCCTCTGATCGAAATCGCTATAGCGGACCCAGCGCGGACGGACGACCAGCCAGGTGATGCCGGGCCAGGACACGCGCGCCGGACCATCGGTCCAGACAGAAAAGTAAATCTCCTGGTAGCGGCGCAGTTCGTCCCCCTCGGGTTCCAGCGCAAGGCCCTCGAGCTGAACGGTCTTCTCTCCCGACCGATCCAGAACCACGGAGCAGGCCGGGCGGGCGATCAGGTTCGGATACTTGCGCGACGACTTCACCGTGTCGAAGACGATCTCGCAGGCAGGAGAGACGGCGATGCCCACCAGCGCCGACTGCGGCGTGCCATCGGGCCCGAGGCTGGAGACGACGCCGTAGCGCTGTTGCGAAATAAACGCGTAGAGGATGGATGGGTCCATGACGATCTCCTGGGGATGCGCATTCAGAATAGGGCTGCGGGCGACGTTATTTAGCAGCGGCGGTCAGGCGGACTTTGGAAAAGACAATTGTGGCAAGGCCGGCGGTATCGTGGGCACAAACCCCGAGGCCGAGGTAGAGGTCGCGCGGCAACGGCTGGTCGATGGAGGCGAATTCGCGCATCGCTCCGGATGGATCGGCGGCCAGCGCTGTGAAGTGATTGCCCCGGCGTACGATCGAGATCGCAGCAGGATTGCGCTGAGGCGCAGTGATGTCCTGGGTGATGGCTCCCTGGGAGGCGCGCCACTGGAGCGTCACGTGGCCGTCGGCGTGGATGGCGACGTCGACATAGGCGGAGCCGGGATCGAGCGAGGCGCGAAAGATGAGGATCGCCTTTTCATTGGGAGGCTGTGGCGGGAAGGTGGGAAAGGCAACGCTGGCTGTGAGGGAACCGTTGCCGGAGTGACGGCGCCAGTCGAAGAGGAAGGAGTCAGCGGTGCCCCACAGGTCAGCCCCGCCGCCAGTCAGGGTATAGGTGCCGGTGTTTGGGTTGTATTGCACCGAGCCGGGTTGCGTGAGCCCGATGTCGGTGGACTGGGCGAAGAGCCCGTTGGGCTGTCCGGCATTGGCGTGCATGGGGCTGGTTTGCGCCAGGAGGGCGAGAGGAGCGGCAAACAGGAGGAGCGCGCAGAGGGTTCGCATGACGTTCATGAGGAGGATAGAGGAGCGGGGAGAGCGGGGCAATGGGTAGGTGTTTTTTTTGATTATCCTAAGCGGTTAGGTTTGTCGTAGAATGGAGCCATGCCAACCGTATTGAGGTTTGGCGCGTACCGGGCTGTCATTTACCCGAACGATCACCTTCCGGCGCATGTTCACGTGATCGGACAGGGCCATGAAGCGGTCTTCGAGCTAGATTGCCCAGCGGGACCCGCGACGCTGCGCGAGAATTACGGATTTGCGCTGCGAGATGTAACGAAAATCGAGGCGGTGTTGAACGAGAAGGTTGCGCCGCTGTGTGAAGCGTGGAGGGGGATCCATGGAATTGGCTGAGTTCGAGCGAGCGAATGTGCGGGCGCGGGAGATGCAGGCTGCGCTGCCGCGCGCGGTGAGCGCGCGGTATGACCGGCGGCTGGGGCGGGTGGTAATTTCGCTCAGTTCGAAGGTGGATGTAATGTTTTCTCCCCGGGACGCGGAGGGTTTGGAGAGGGCAACGCCGGCGGACTTAGAGAAGATCGAGGTTTCCCCCTCCGGATTTGGGATTCACTTCCCGAAGCTGGATGCGGACCTTTATCTCCCAGCGCTGCTTGAGGGGTTTCTGGGTTCGCGGAAGTGGATGGCGGCTCGGCTGGGAGCGGCGGGCGGCCGGGCGAGAAGCACCGCGAAACGGAAGGCTGCGAAGAAGAATGGGCGGCTGGGGGGACGGCCGAAGAAACGCGTAGCGTAGTGCTGGCCGGGCAATTGGGCTGGAGTCTTTGTGAGCTGCTAAAACAGCCCGGGTTGTCTGCGAGGCAGAGGGTAGCCGAAGTGTTCGTACGCCAGCCTTGTCGCGACGCGCCCACGAGGAGTGCGGTCCAGAAAGCCAATCTGGATCAGGAAAGGTTCGTAGACCTCCTCGAGCGCATCTTCTTCTTCTGCTAACGTCGCGGCTAACGTCCCTAAGCCGACCGGGCCACCGTCGTACTTTTCGATGATCGTCAGCAGTAAGCGCCGGTCTAACTCGTCGAAGCCGTGCGCGTCGACTTCGAGTAACTTCAGGGCGTCACAGGCAGTCTGCCGATCGATGTAGCCGGAAGCGCGCACCTGGGCGTAATCCCTGACTCTTCTTAGGAGGCGGTTGGCAATGCGCGGCGTGCCCCGGGAGCGCGTGGCAATCTCCGCGGCTCCGTCTTCGGTGATGGAAATGGAAAGCACCTCAGCCGAGCGAGTGACGATGTAACGAAGTTCCTCCTGGGTGTAGAACTCGAGGCGGAGAAGGATGCCGAAGCGAGAACGCAAAGGAGATGAGAGCAGACCGGGGCGCGTGGTAGCGGCGACAAACGTGAACGGCTTGATCTCCATCACGTGCGTGCGCGCCGCAGGGCCCTGGCCGATGATGATGTCGAGCTTCAGGTCTTCAAGCGCCGTATACAGCTTTTCTTCCAGCACCGGCTGGATGCGGTGAACCTCGTCGAGGAAGAGCACCTGGCGGTCGCGCAGGTTGGTGAGGATCGCGGTGAGGTCGCCCTGGATCTGAAGCGCGGGGCCGGAGGTTTGCTGGAAAGGGACCTCGAGCTCGTTGGCGATGATCGTGGCCAGCGTAGTTTTGCCCAGTCCTGGTGGACCGAAAAGCAGCACATGATCGAGAGCCTCGCCGCGAGATTTAGCAGCTTCCAGAGCAATGGCCAGTTGCTCTTTGGCTTTCGATTGCCCGATGAATTCCTGCAGGCGGCGAGGACGGAGCTTGAGCTCGAAGGAAGATTCGTCTTCGGAGCGAGCGGCGGAGACCAGGCGCTCGGCATCTTCGCGTTGAGACGGCATGATGAGAAGAGTCTATAGCAGCCTGCATACGGCAGCCGGTGCGCCGATGAGTGGGAATCGGGAGCGGTAGTTGGACCGGCGACTCACCGCCCCGCGGTCGGGTTCGCCGGAGCAGGCGCCTGATTAGGCTGTTGCTTCGAGCCGGAATCCTTGTGCTTGAAGTCCAGCCCGATATCGGGGTGGGAGCTGGTGCCGCCCACTTTGATAGGCACCTGGGTGCCAGCGCCGTCTTTGGCGAAGAAGGGATCGACCGGTTTGAGGAGCCAGGATTTCCAGCCGGTAATCATCTGCGAGATGTGCGCGTCGAGGCGGGCGGTGCCGGAGAAGTCAAGGGTCTGGCCGTTGAGGCCGTAGACGCCTTTTAGTGCGACGTCGGCCCCGGGCACGCGGTAATTCAGGGTGGGAATCGTGATGCGGCTGGAGTCGAAGGTGAAGTCCCCGCGCATATCGGAGCCGATGTTGGCGGGCTGCTCGCCCTGGGTGTTGCCGTTTTTGGCGGCGGCGTTTTCTTTGTCGGCCTCGCCGGGTTTGCCCTGACCGCGGAGGCTGAGCTCATCGACGCGGCCCTGGATTTTGTCGCTGGTGAAGTGGGCATCGGTGAGGTCGAAGGTGCCCTCGAGGCGGAGGCGGTCCGTCACGACTCCGGCACCAGGCGGCAGATCGAATTTAGTGTGGACCTGAACCTCGCCGGTCATGAGGGGCTGGTCGGCTTTGACGGCAAGGGCCAGCATGTCCTGAATGTGGCCCGGGTCGACGGTGACATCGAGGCGAACGTCACGGCCGGGAACGCCGGCCATGCGGACCACGTCGCCACGGGCGATGATGTGGGTCTTCTCAAGCCACGCATCGACGGGCTGGAGGTACGTATCGCCGTTGGTGCCGTCGACGATGGCGTGAAATTTGGTGTTGAGGGGCATGGGACGATTGGCCATGCTGAGGTGGAAGTCAGGCGTGGTGGTGGTGCCGTCGACCACGATGCGACTCAACTGACCCTGGTAGTCGCCGTCCGACGAGAGGATGCCGCCGATGCCTTTGATGGTCGAGAGGTCGGCGTTCCGGAAAGTGTAGTGCCCGTCAACAGGCGTATCGCCCGGGCTGTGCTCGTTGAAGGGACCGAAGTCGCCGGTGGAGTCAATATCGCCGGTGGGACGTGGGTTGGTGAGGATGGCGTGGAATTTCAGGGGGCGTCCCTGGCCGACGGAATTGAGCTTCACGCTCTCGATGATGAAGGTGAGCGGAACTTTGCCCGGCTTGCCGTTTTCGATGACGAGGCCGGCCTGCTTGACGTCAATCTCACCGACGAGGAAATGGATCTTGCCGTGGGACTCGTCGACACCTGGCTTCTGGCTCTGGCCGGGGTTCGGCGTGTTGGCGCCCTGCTGTTTGGGTGGCAGGTGGATGTTGAGGCCGGAGACCTGGACGCGATCGACGACGATGGGAGAGTGGAGGAGCTCGCGCCAGTCGTAAACGCGGAAGGAAAAGCGGTCGACGGCAATCATGGGCTCGGTCGTATTCAGGTGGTTGGGGTAGAGTTTGAGGCCGGAGCCGGTGACCTCAAATCCGCGGAAGAAGGCGGCGTTGAACTGGTCGAGTTCGACACGGGCGTCGAAACGGGTAGAGAGGGTTTCGACGACTTTGGCTTTGAGCATGGGGCCGGCGCGGTGGAGGAAGATGTTGGCCGCAGTGAGGGCGGCGACGGCCAGGATGGCGAAAACGGAGCCGACCCAGAGAAGGGCGACCACCAGCGGATGATGGCCTCGACGGCGGGAGACAGACGGAGTTGCGGGCTGATGGGCGGGAGTGCTCAAGTTTCTGACCTTGTTCGATTATGCGCCGGTCGTGTGGGGCTAATTGGTTAGAGACGGATAGGGGCTGCGGGGCTGCCAGGCGCGACACGGATTTCGGGTTTATGCTCGTTGGGTTGAGAGGGTTCACGAGTGACGGTGGTGTGGTATGGCCGAGGGGATGACGAAACAACGGTTGGTTGTGGGGCTGGGAGAGTTGCTGTGGGACTTGCTGCCGGAGGGAGCGCGCCTGGGCGGAGCCCCGGCGAATTTCGCGGTGATGTTGGGGCGGCTGGGAGACCGAGCGGTGGTGGCGAGCCGCATTGGCGGCGATGAGCTGGGAGACCGGGCGCGGGAAAAGCTGGAAGGCCTGCCGGTGGAGACCGGGTTCCTGCAGCACGACGGAGAATATGCAACCGGGACGGTTACAGTTGCGCTCGAGAAGGGGGAACCCCGGTACACGATCCATGAGCCGGTCGCGTGGGATCGGCTGTCGTTGACGCCGGAGTGGCGGGAACTGGCGAACAACGCCGATGCGGTGTGTTTTGGATCTCTGGCGCAGCGAAACCAGGCATCGCGGGCAACGATCCTTGGATTCCTCGACGAAACGCGGCCTCAATGCGTGCGGGTGTTCGACGTGAACCTGCGCGCACCGTTCTGGTCGGGCGATGTGCTCAGGGAATCACTAGGGCGGGCGACGATTCTCAAATTGAATGCTGGAGAGTTGCGGCACGTGCTCACCGGCACCGGCGTGTGTCCCTGGCCGACCGAGGCCGAGGATGACGATGCCATGCTGCGCGGCGCGCGCCGATTGCTGGAACGGTACCCATTGGAGATGGTGTGCATCACGCTGGGCGAGCGGGGAAGTTTGCTGGTGACGCGGAAGGGGCACCATCGGCACCATGGGCTGGCGACAACGGTGAAAGACACGGTGGGCGCGGGCGACGCGTTCACCGCGGCCATGACGCACTACTACCTGGAGGGCGCGCCCTTCGCCACGATGAATGAGGCCGGGAATCAATGGGGAGCCTGGGTGGCGTCGCAGCCCGGAGGGATGCCGTCGATGAAGGCGGAGACGCTGGAGCGGTTGAGCGCGGAGATCCTGGCAAGGCGCGAGAGCGCAGCTGGGCAAGCCCGCAGGGCGCATTTCCTCTCTATGACCTTCGTACCGCCTGCTTCTCCGATTTCCCTTGAACTCAATCCTCAAAAAACCTAGCCTGAGAGCAAGGCAAGCTCTGTCCACGTGCTTCTCCGGCGCGAACAGAGCTTTTCTTTTGCCGCAAGACCCAGGTCTCGCGCATCAATCGCTCTTTGAAAATCGCTCGCCGTCCTGTCGTGCCGGTCGTCTCCGGCGCAGGCCCGAGGGTAATACCTGGTTTACGGTACTCAATCGAGTCCGCAGAATGAATCACTTGCCACATACCAGGGGTGGGGGGGTTGGGGGGTACCCGGCGTATGTTAGTACGTGATGGCACAGATTCCCACCTCGCAGGAGCGGCGTGCGCTGGGGCGGTCGCGGCGCAAACAGGTACACCGGCAGGATCACGCGCGGTGGGACGTGAAGCTGCGGCAGCGCGATCCGCTGAAGCTGGTCGCCGAGTCGATGCGCGGGCGAGTGCCGCAGCTGGTGACGCTCAAGTACGAGCGGATGATGGCGTCTCCGTTCGGCTTTTTCCGAGGCGCGGTCCCGGTCATGGCGGCCGATCTCGCCGTGCTGCCGCACACCAGCATCGTGAACCAGATTTGCGGCGATGCCCACGTCAGAAACCTGGGCGCGTTTGCCGCGCCGGACGGGCGGCTGCTGTTCGATATTAATGACTTTGACGAGACCATTCGCGGCCCCTTCGAGTGGGACCTGAAACGCCTGGCGACAAGCCTGGTGTTGGCGTCGCGCGAGACCTGCACGCCGTCAGATAAATCCAAAGACGCCGCGAAGGCGGTGCTGCGATTCGTCGCCAGCTATCGCAAGCTGATTGAGACGCTGTCGCGGATGCCGGTGATTGAGATGGCGCGCTATCAGGTGCACCGCCTCCAGCGAATTTCGCCGGTGTCGGCGGCGCTGCTGAAAGCCGAACGCGCCACGCCGCTGCATACCCTCGAGGCCCTGACGGTAGAGACGAAGAAAGGCCGGATCTTCCGGGATGATCCACCCCTGCTGAAAAGGCTGACGCCGGCGCTGGCGCGGCCGGTGCTGGCATCGGTGAAGGCCTATGCGACGAGTCTGCAGCCGGAGCGCCAACATTTCCTCGCACAGTACCGGCCAATGGATGTTGGCTTCAAGGTGGTGGGCACGGGAAGCGTGGGATTGCGCGATTATCTGATTTACCTGGAAGGGAACGGTCCGCGGGACCCGCTGTTCCTGCAGATTAAAGAAGAGCCAGGTTCGGCCTATGCGCCGTATTTGCCGGCGACGGCCACCACCTCCGGCCACCAGGGAATGCGTGTGGTTGAAGGCCAGCGGGCGATGCAGTTCCAGTCCGATCCGTTCTTGGGCTGGACAACGATTGCGAGCCGTGACTATCTGGTGCGGCAGCTCAACGATCACAAAGGCTCGATCGCGATCGAAGATCTGGAGGGCCAGGGTCTGATCGACTACGCCGAGATGTGCGGTGAGCTGCTGGCGCGCGGACATTCGCGGTCGGGCGACGCGTGTTTGATTGCGGGATATCTGGGAAGCGGCACGAAGTTTGGTGAGGCGTTGGTGGAGTTCTCCGAAGCCTATGCGGATCAGACGGGGAAGGACTGGAAGGAACTGAAGAGGAGCAGAGTTTAGGAATTAGAGTTTAGGGATTAGAGCTCAGGATCAGGGCTTTCTCGACGCGGATTGTAGCTAATCGAGACGATGGCGTTTTGGTCGAACACCCTAAACTCTTATCCCTAAACTCTAAACTCTATCTATGAATGAACTGGCACTGACGTTTAATGGGGACAGCGCGCACACCCCGCCATCGCATATCCTGGAAAATCTGAGCGAGGAGCTGGCGCACCGTAAGGTTGCGGGCGCTCCGCACACCATCTATGCGGAAGTGTGGCATGCGGCGTACTGGCAGGAGGTGATGCTGGGCCGGGTGCATGGCAACAGGACGCCGTCTCCGGAACATAACTCGATGAGTTTTCCCGATGAGGCTGCGGCGCGGGCCGAGAACTGGGCACATCTGTGTGCGCGGTTCCTTCGAGGCGCAGAGGAATCGGCGACGATTGCGGATGGAGATGCGGAACATTTGGAACGTGTGGTGCGGTGTCCTTCGCCCTCGAATCCAGCGCGGAGTATGACGGTTCGCGAGCAGCTGGAGAGTTTTGCCGCACACAACGCTTATCATCTGGGACGGGTGGTGCTGCTGCGGCAGATGCTGGGAAGCTGGCCGCCGCCATCAGGCGGGTTGACATGGTAAGGACTGCCCCCAGAGGCAGACGGCACGAGGAGGTTGGATGACGAAGCGTAATCGCCTGGCGACTGTGTCCCTGCTGGCTGTGCTGGTTTTGAGTGGCGGACCTGCTCCAGGCACGGGTGCGAGAGCACAGGTTGCACCGAGCCAGGCATCGAGCACCGACGATGAGGCGCGGGGGAAGGCGTGGTGGGCGCACATCCAGGTGCTGGCCGATGACTCGATGCGTGGCCGGCTGACAGGCAGCCCGGATTATCTGCGGGCGGCGTCGTATGTGGTGCGGAAGTTCAGGGAGTATGGATTGGAGCCGGCGGGACTGGGCGGAAGCTACTACCAGCCGGTGCACTTTATCGAACAATGGGTGAATGCGGCAAAGTCGTCGGCGAGCCTGGTGATGAATGGGCAGGCCCAGCCGCTCGCGCTGGGGCAGGATGCAGTGCTGAGTTCGCGATCGCCGGAGCCGCAGACGGTGGATGCGGGGCTGGTATTCGTCGGATACGGGCTGCATTTGCCGGAGTCGGGGTATGACGATTTCAATTCGGCAGAAGTACCGGCGGAGTCGTTGAAGGGGAAGATTGTAGTGGTGATCAACGGCGGGCCGGCAGACTTGCCCGGGCCGCTGAAGTCGTACGCGCGGACGGGGCCGATGATCCGCGCGATACGAGAGGCGGGAGCATTGGGGATCGTCTCGATCCCGACGCCGAAGTCGATGGACTTTGGCTGGGAGCGGATCGCGTCAAGCGCGTCGCAGCCAGGAATGTGGCTCGCTCCCGAGCCAGGCGATGAGGCTGTGGCTCGGCGGCATCCGGCGCTGGGCGATGATCACCGCCCGTTGTTCTCGGCGACCTTCAATCCGTCGCAAGCGGAGAAGTTGTTCGCGGGAGCCGGGCACACCTTTGCGGAGATGCTGGCCCTAGCCGATGCGCAGAAGCCGCTGCCGCGGTTTGACCTGAAAAAGCGGCTGACAGCAACGGTGGTGACGGAGAAAGATGCAGTCGTGTCGCCGAATCTGGTGGCAAAGCTGGAGGGAACGGATCCGGAGGCGGGCTTTGTGGCAGTGTCGGCGCACCTCGATCATTTGGGAGTGGGCGAGCCGATCAAGGGCAAGACGATTTACAACGGCGCGATGGATGATGCGTCGGGCGTGGCGACGGTGCTCGAGACGGCGAAGGCGCTGAGCGAGGATGCGGCGAAGGGCGTGCGAACGCGGCGGTCGGTTCTGTTTGTGATTTTCACGGCGGAGGAAAAAGGGCTGCTGGGGTCGCGGTACTTTGCGGGGCATCCGACGGTGGGTGATGGGGCGATCAGGGCAGATCTGAATCTCGACATGTTCATGCCGCTGTTTGCGCTAAAGAAGCTGCATGTGCAGGGGCTGGAGCAGTCGACGCTGGCCGACGATGCGAAGAAGGTGGGCGCGGCGCATGGGATCGTGATTGCCGGCGATCCAGAGCCGGACCGGAATTCGTTCATCAGGACAGATCAGTACAGCTTTGTGCTGGCCGGAGTGCCCGCGCTGGCGATGAAGTTTGGATGGGAGGCGGGATCGCCGGAGTATCACATGTGGCGCGATTGGCTGCGCGACCGGTACCACTCGCCACAGGACGATTTGACCCAGCCGGTGGATCTGGTGGCGGCGGCCGCGTTCAATGCATACTTTGCGGATCTGACGCGCGCGGTGGCGAATGATCCGGCCACGCCGCATTATCTTGAGGGAAGTTTCTTCAGGAGATTTGAAAACTAATATTCAGGAAGTTCTGCAGAGAGATCGATGATGACGCCGACAGCGGGATATTCGGGTACGCCGCTTGGCAAGAAGCTGGGCGTGAAAGATAGGCAGCGCACGTGGCGGTGGAAGATGCCGGCCAGCGTGGCGGAGGAGATTGCGCGTGAGGGACTGAAGCCGAAGCTGGTGAAGACGCCGGCGCGCGGGTCTCGAGATGGCGCACGTATTTGTAGACGAGAAAGAAGGAGCTGGGCGAGCATCTGGTGCGGCTGCGCGGAGTGCTGGCGCAGGATGGAACGATTTGGGTGTCGTGGCCGAAGAAGACCGTCCCGAAGGGCGTCGAAGATCGAAACGGACATCACGGAGGATGGGGTGCGGGAGGTGGCGTTGCCGCTGGGGCTGGTGGATATCAAGGTGTGCGCGGTGGATGCAGTGTGGTCGGGGCTGAAGCTGGTGATCCGGAAGAGTGAGAGGAAATCAAAGTGAGATTGTCCGGCAGCTATTTTTTGGAAGCGGGGCGGCGAGGGCGCTGTGCTGGCCGAGATGGATTTAATGATGAGCCGGCGAGGCTGGGTGGGGTCGATCTGCTTCGTAGCAAGCTCGAGGGCCTGGGCGATGAGGTCCTGAACGGCGGGCGAGTCGAGCAGAGCCGGATCTTTGAGCTTGATGTGGCGGGCCTGATTGCCGCTACCCTCGAGGATCCCGGCAGGATCGCGGAGCCGTGTTCCGTTTTGCAGGAAGAAGAGGCTTACCCAGCGTGGAAAGAGCGCAATGGAGAAGATGCCGTCGCTGGCGCGCTCGGTGGGCGAGAAGCCGATGGCCAGCGCGTTGTAGTTGTCGTAGACGAGTTCATAAGCGCCGGGGAGCCGGCCGCGCATTTTGCGCAAAGCGGTGCGGGCCTGCGCAGCGATGTCAGGTGTGAACTTGTCGAGGAACGCGTCGAGCTGCCTTTCGGGCGAAAGCGTGGAGGACATTCCGCCGGACTTTCTCCTGGGCGCTGATCGAGATGCCGGAGTCTTCTTCTTTAGTGTCATGGGTCCTCTACTGATCGTCTGGCCCTCCCGGGTTGGGTTGCTGCGGTGGCGGCGTATGGATCTCGAATTCCCTGGGCGGTTCGGTGTTGAGGAGCCAGCGAACGAAGTAATCCCATCGGCGGCGGGTCATGTAGTTGGTCATGGGGCCGTAGCCGTGCTTCTGATTGGGAAGCAGCAGCAGATCGAAATCCTTGTTCGCTTTGATGAGCGCGTCGACGACCAGCAGAGTGCTGTAAGGCGGAACATTGTTGTCGGTAGTGCCGTGAGCGAGCAGCAGATGGCCTTTGAGGTTCTTTGCGAGGTTCTCATTGGCCTGATCGTCGTAGTTGGTGCTGCCGTCGGGGCGGGCGATGAGCAGTCCCTGATAGCGCTCGCCCCAGTCGTCTTCATATTCGCGATTGTCGTGATTGCCGGATTCGGCGACGCCGACCTTAAACAGATCGGGATAACGGAGCATGGCTTCCGCGGCAGCATTGCCCCCGCCCGAGTGGCCGTAGATGCCGACGCGGTCGATGTCGATCCATGGATATTGCTGAGCGAGTTGATGGATGGCGGCGACCTGATCGGGCAGCGTGTTGTCACCCATGTTGGCGTAAGAGACATCGTGGAATTGTTTGGAGCGCAGCGTTGTGCCCATGCCATCGACTTCGATGACGATGAAGCCGAGCTCGGCGAGAGCCTGGGTGTCGCCGTGCGCGGGTGAGAAGGCGCGGGAGCCGACGCTCCCGATTTGCGGCCCGGGATAGATGTGCACGACAAGAGGATATTTCTTCGATTTGTCGAGGTTCGGCGGCTGGTACATCAGGCCGTATAGGTCAGTCTTGCCATCGCGGGCTTTGACCTTGATGGGAACAGGCGGCTCCCAACCGATGGTCCGCAGTTGAGCAACGTAAGCCTGGCCCAGGGGAAGGACGGTTTTGCCGGAGTCGTCGCGCAGTGACAGTGATGGGCGGAGTTTCTGGAGTGGAGACGCTGTCGACAAAGTAGCGACCCGAGACGGATGCGGTGATGGCGTGGTTGCCTGGCTCGGGCGTGAGCGCGGTTAGATTGCGGCCGTCGAAGTCGACGCGATAGTAGTGGACGAAGTAAGGATCTTCGCCAGGCTCGCGGCCAACCGCAGTGAACCAAATTTGCCGAGTGTGAGGGTCAACGCGAAGAACCTGAGAGACGTGGAAATCGCCGGTGGTGATGGCGTTTTTGAGCTGGCCAGTGCGGAGATCGTGGAGATAGAGTCGGCCCCAGTTCTCGCGCTCGGAGTACCAGATGAACTCATTGGATTCGGGGAGGTAGCGCCAGTTGGCGCGGTGGTCACCTGATTCAAACTGCGTGGGGGATTTCTCATCGTAGACTTCGTGGATTCTCCGGTGGCAGCGTCGGCGACGCGAAGCTTTTCGTCTTTATGGTCGCGCGAAGTGGAGACGAAAGCGAGGGTCTTCGAGTCGGGCGACCATTCGACGTCTTCCCAACGAGGCGCGTGATTGGGGCCTTCACCGCAGGTGATGTTGTCGCAGACGGTGGAGCGGTGCTGGTCGGGCGGCATTTTGAAGCGGATGACCTGGCCCGCAGTCGGCATCGATGATGACTCGCTCGATCATCGTGACGTGGTCGTCGCCGGGGAGCGGGTATTTCCAGGCGTGCAGCACTGGGGGTGCCCGAGTTTGGTTTCGACGGTGTACATCTCGCCATCGAGGCGCTGATCCTGCTGGAAGGTGGCGATCTTTTTCGAGTCGGGCGACCAGAGGACGACGGGGCGCTCGCTGGAAGCCCAGCCGGCATTGTCAGTCGCGTAGCCGAAGTTCTCGACTCCATCGTGGGTGAGCTGGGTTTCGCGGTCGGAGGCAACGTCGCGAATCCAGAGATTCCAGTCGCGAATAAAGACGGCGCGTTTGCCATCAGGGGAGAGAGCTTCGTTCGCTGTGGCAGGCGCCGGGGCGCAGGATGCGCCAGCACGATCGCAGACGAAACGCCGCCGCGGGCCGAGGTTGATGGTGACCGAATGGAGATCGGGCGAGAACTCGATGAGTTGGAAGGGCAGGTGATGCGGATCGAGGGACTGGCCGGTTTGGTGGCTGAGCGCGGCTGCGAGCTTCGAGTGGTCGAAGGCTGGTTGCTGGGCGCGGGTGACGGCGTCGACGAGAATGAATTCACCGGAGTCAGGAGTGGTTTTACGGAACCAGAACTGTTCGGTATCGCCAATCCAGAAAGGGCGGACCGTACCGGTGACGATGCGCTCAGCGTTGGGAAGGAGGAATTTCTCGGCGCGCGCGTAGTCGGAAGCGGTGACGGTTTGCTGGGAGAAGAGGCTGGCAGCGACGGCGAATGAGAGGCAGAGAAGAGCGGCGGATCGCCGGATGGAGCAGGGATTCATCTTGACTCGTTCCTGAAGAGAGGTGAGGCGGGAGTTTTGGAGGCCGAGGAGGAGGATAGCAGGAAAATTGAGCGCAAAAGCAAAAAGGCCCGCTCAGAAAAGAGCGGGCCTTTTGCCACGAATTATGCCGGCGATCACCTAATCTCCCACACACTTTCGCGTGCAGTACCATCGGCCCGACGAGGCTTAACTTCCGTGTTCGGGATGGGAACGGGTGGGACCCTCGCGGTAAGGTCACCGGCAAACTTGAGGCGTTTGGCGGGCGTCGGAGCCCGCCGCCGAAATCCTGAGGCCTTAGGGCCGAAGGATCTGGGTTCGCCTAACCTGAGCGACGCCTGGCGGGTGGTTTCTCCCGCGGTCAGGGGATCCGGGACAGTTTCTTCATCGGACCACGCCTGGCAAACTGGCGTCACAACTTGGAGGCGTTCGCAAGGCGTCTGAGCCTTGCGCCGAAATCCTGAGGCCGAATGGCCGAAGGATACGGTTGCCATAAAAAAGGAACGAAATCGATTGGTGCTGGATGAACCAGCTCTACAAGGCGCGTTGAGGGTCGCAGATAAGCGACTGCGCAGAATTAATTCTATGGTTAAGCCGAACGGGCGATTAGTACTGGTCAGCTGCACGCATTACTGCGCTTTCACCTCCAGCCTATCAACCAGGTGGTCTTCCTGGGCCCTTCGGGGAGATCTCATCTTGGGGCGTGCTTCCCGCTTATATGCATTCAGCGGTTATCACAACCGAACTTCGCTACCCAGCCGTGCCATTGGCATGACAACTGGAACACAAGAGGTTCGTCCATCCCGGTCCTCTCGTACTAAGGACAGCCCCCCGCAAATCTCCTACGCCCACAGCAGATAGGGACCGAACTGTCTCGCGACGTTCTGAACCCAGCTCACGTACCGCTTTAATAGGCGAACAGCCTAACCCTTGGAACCTTCTACAGCTCCAGGATGCGATGAGCCGACATCGAGGTGCCAAACCGGAGCGTCGATATGAACTCTTGGCTCCGATCAGCCTGTTATCCCCGGCGTACCTTTTATCCGTTGAGCGATGGCCATTCCATACAGAACCACCGGATCACTAAGGCCTGCTTTCGCATCTGCTCGACTTGTAGGTCTCACAGTTAACCACTCTTATGCCTTTGCACTCGACGACTGATTTCCAAACAGTCTGAGAGTAGCTTCGCGCGCCTCCGTTACAATTTAGGAGGCGACCGCCCCAGTCAAACTACCCGCCTTACTATGTCCCTCTCCCGGGTAACGGGAGGAGGTTAGATTCACAGCACTCGCAGGGTGGTATCTCACCGGTGGCTCCCCTGAATCCGAGAATCCAGGTTCAAAGCCTCCCACCTATCCTGCGCAGCAAGAGCCATAAATCATAGTAAAGGTGTAGTAAAGGTGCACGGGGTCTTTCCGTCTAGCTGCGGGTAACCGGCATCTTCACCGGTACTACAAGTTCGCCGAGCAACTCGTTAAGACAGTCGTACGATCGTTACGCCATTCGTGCAGGTCGGAACTTACCCGACAAGGAATTTCGCTACCTTAGGACCGTTATAGTTACGGCCGCCGTTCACCGGGGCTTCAGTTCGAAGCTTCGCCTTGCGGCTAACCTCTCCCTTTAACCTTCCGGCACCGGGCAGGCGTCAGCCCCTATACGTCGTTTTCGACTTAGCAGAGACCTGTGTTTTTGTTAAACAGTCGCCGTACGCGCTTCACTGCGGCCCATCTTGCGATGGGCGACCCTTCTCCCGAAGTTACGGGTCCAATTTGCCGAGTTCCTTAACAAGCTTTCACTCGAGCGCCTGTGGATATTCTCCTCGTCTACCTGTGTCGGTTTGAGGTACGGTTCCTGAATTCTCTCCTTAGAGGATTTTCCCGGCAGCGTGGAATCGGCAGCTTTCAGCCATACGGCTTACTGCTTTACGCCTCACTGTTATGCACCACCGGATTTGCCTGGTGGCACCAGCTTACGCGTATCGAACCCCATAGCCATAGGAGGTCCTGCTTATCCTTCTGCGTCTCCCCATCGTGATAACGAGATTCCAGGAGGTCCGGAATATTAACCGGATGTCCATCAGCTACGCCTTTCGGCCTCGCCTTAGGGACCGCCTGACCCTGAGCGGATTAACCTTCCTCAGGAAACCTTAGACTTTCGGCGCGGAGGGTTCTCACCTCCGTTATCGCTACTTATGCCGGCAGGGTCTCTTCGCAACGCTCCATCGGTCTTCTCAGTCCGACTTCACTGCAGTTGAGAATGCTCTCCTACCACGCGCACACAAAGTGTACGCATCCGCTGCTTCGGTGTACGGTTTTAGCCCCGCTGTATTGTCGGCACCGGACCGCTTGACCAGTGAGCTATTACGCTTTCTTTAAAGGATGGCTGCTTCTAAGCCAACCTCCTGGCTGTCTGGGCGTTCCGACTTCCTTTCCCACTTAACCGTAACTTAGGGACCTTAGCAGGCGGTCTGGGCTGTTTCCCTCTCGACTATGAAGCTTAGCCCCCACAGTCTGACTGCCGGGCTGGTTGTCATCGGCATTCGAAGTTTGGTTGGATTCAGTAAGCCGGAAAGCCCCCTAGTCCATCCAGGTCTCTACCACCGATGCAAATCACCCGACGCTAGCCCTAAAGCTATTTCGGAGAGAACGAGCTATCACGGAATTTGATTAGCCTTTCACCCCTACCCTCAGCTCATCCGAGCTTTTTTCAACAAACACCGGTTCGGTCCTCCAGTGGGTGTTACCCCACCTTCAACCTGGCCAAGGGTAGATCATCCCGCTTCGCGTCTATTCCTGCCAACTGAACGCCCTGTTCAGACTCGCTTTCGCTGCGGCTCGCTTACGCTTAACCTCGCTGACAAGAATAACTAGCCGGCTCATTATGCAATAGGCACGCGGTCAGGCGTTCTCCTTGCGGAGCATAGCCCTCCCACTGCTTGTAGGCACACGGTTTCAGGTACTTTTCACTCCCCTAACAGGGGTGCTTTTCGCCTTTCCCTCACGGTACTGGTTCACTATCGGTCAGAATCGAGTATTTAGCCTTGCGGGATGGTCCCCGCGGGTTCAGACAGAGTTTCACGTGCTCCGCCTTACTCAGGTACCCGCTTCGAGTCCGGATCGTTTTCGTCTACGCGCCTGTCACGCTCTGTGGATCCCCTTTCCAGAGGATTCGACTAACGACCGGATTGGTAACTCTACTGTTGCGGGCCCTACAACCCCCATAGCACCGAAATGCTGTGGGTTTGGGCTGTTCCGATTTCGCTCGCCACTACTTTCGGAATCGAGGTTTCTTTCTTTTCCTGGAGGTACTGAGATGGTTCACTTCCCTCCGTTCGCTCGTACCCGCCTATGGATTCAGCGGGCCGTTCCTGGGTTTTGCCCAGGAGGGTTTCCCCATTCGGACATCTTCGGATATAACGCCTGTGTGCGGCTCCCCGAAGCTTATCGCAGCTTGCCACGTCCTTCATCGCCTGATTCTGCCAAGGCATCCACCGTGCGCCCTTAGTAGCTTAACCATAGAATTAACTCCACGCAGGAGCTAATCTCCTGATGCATTTCGCCTGTAGACCGTCTCACGACGGTCAGAAATATCTAAAGACACTCAACATGAACAACTGCTCATCGCCGCGATCGTGCTGCGGGTCCGAGCCATTGCTCAGCCTTGTATTTACCCAATCGATTTCGCTGTCAAACATCACTTGCGTTCGCCTTGCGGCGCTCGCTACCGCCCTGGGGCGGTTGAGCCGCGAAAACAGTCTCGAAGAGGATTGGTGGAGCTGACCGGGATCGAACCGGTGACCCCCTGCTTGCAAAGCAGGTGCTCTCCCAGCTGAGCTACAGCCCCACGGTAAGGATGGTGGGCCTGGGTAGATTCGAACTACCGACCTCACCCTTATCAGGGGTGCGCTCTAACCAACTGAGCTACAGGCCCGTTGGTGCACCTGTCGAGCGGGTGCTCCCTAATCCTGTCTGCTTTAGGTCTTCGAGAAAGGTTTCGAGGACCAGGAGAACATGCTGACCAGCTACGCCGGCCATGACCATCGCGGTCTTGCGGAAAGATAGAGAAGGTTTGATTCAGGCTCCCTCTCGCCCGGTCAGGAACCGGATGACAGGGGTACATGGCAACATCCCGCTGACTCAGGAGGTAAGTCCCGTCCGCGAAACGCGGAGCGTCAGACGAGTGCCATGACGTTCTCTCTTAGAAAGGAGGTGATCCAGCCGCAGGTTCTCCTACGGCTACCTTGTTACGACTTCACCCCAATCATGAATTACACCTTGGGCGGCTGCATCCTTGCGGTTAGCGCACCGACTTCTAGTGCAACCCACTTTCGTGATGTGACGGGCGGTGTGTACAAGGCCCGGGAACGTATTCACCGCGGCGTTCTGATCCGCGATTACTAGCGATTCCAGCTTCATGCAGTCGAGTTGCAGACTGCAATCCGAACTGAGGCCGGCTTTTTCCGATTAGCTCCCCCTCGCGGGTTTGCGACGGTTTGTACCGGCCATTGTAGCACGTGTGTAGCCCTGGACATAAAGGCCATGAGGACTTGACGTCATCCCCACCTTCCTCCCCGTTATCCGAGGCGGTTTCGCCAGAGTGCTCAACTAAATGGTAGCAACTGGAGATAAGGGTTGCGCTCGTTGCGGGACTTAACCCAACATCTCACGACACGAGCTGACGACAGCCATGCAGCACCTATATAGCAGCCCCTTGCGGGGAAGAG
>CAWBIO010000001.1:0-1406996 GCA_963788905.1 uncultured Acidobacteriaceae bacterium | reverse complement strand
TCACCAGGTGGTCAAGGACCTGCAGCTGGTGGCACGCTCGAACCTTATTTTCGGCCTGCACGTCCATGTTGGCGTGGAAGACCGCGAAGCAGCCATCCGCATCATGAACTCGATGCGGTATTTCCTGCCGCACATCATGGCGCTGGCTACCAACTCGCCTTTCTGGCTCGGTCTGAACACCGGCTACAAAGGCTACCGCGCCAAGGTATTTGAGAATTTCCCGCGCACCGGCATTCCCGATGCGTTTTCCAGCTACTCCGAGTTCGAAAACTACGTCGCGTTGCTGGTGAAGACGAACTGCATCGATAACGCCAAGAAAATCTGGTGGGATATTCGCCCGCATCCCTTCTTCAACACCATCGAAGTTCGCGCCTGCGACATTCCGCTGCGCGCCGAAGAAACCGTGGCTATCGCGGCGCTGATCCAGGCTACCGCCGCTTACCTCTATCGCCTGCACGCCGCCAATCAGGACTATCGCCAGTACGCGCGGCCGCTCCTGATGGAGAACAAATTCCGCGCTGTGCGCTACGGCCTCGACGGCCAGCTCATCGACTTTGGCCGCCAGGAAGAAGTGCCGGTGCGCGAACTGATGGAAGAGTACCTGGCGCTCATCGAGCCAGTGACCGAAGAACTGGGCAGCCGCGACGCTCTCGAATCGATCCGCACCATCATGAAAACCGGCACTGGCGCCGACCGCCAGCTGCGTGTCTTCGAAGAATCCGGCGGCGACATGAAGGCTGTCGTCGATTACATGGCGGAAGAAACGCGCGCCGGCTTGTTTGAACCGGTTGCCGCAGCAACCTCGCAGGGCGCGGCTTAGCTCAGGCCTGTGTTACGGCGCGATGAGTTTTTCAGGTAGCCTTGATCCAGTGACGACGACTCCCTCAACTCATTCTTCTTCCGAAACCTCAGCCCGCTCCCGTCTTCTCGACCTCGCTTTTCCCGTTGAGTTCACGCCAGGCGCGCACGCCGCCATCCGCACCTGCCTGCGCGTCGAACCCGAAGAGAAAGTCACGCTGATCTGCGACCGCACCACCGAACCGATTGCCGCGTCCATAGCGCACGAACTCGCTGGCAACGGCTGCCGCTGGAATGCCTTCGTCCTCGAAGACCTCGCGCCTCGCCCGCTCACAGGCATGCCCCAGGAAATTCTGGCCGACATGGAGACTTCTGACGTGAGCATCTTCGCGGTCCAGGTGCAGCGCAACGAGCTTAAGTCGCGCATGCAGATGACTGAAGTCGTCAACCGCCGCCGCATGCGTCACGCCCACATGGTGAACATCACGCCACAAATCATGTGCGAAGGCATGCGTGCCGACTACGACCGCGTGGACCGGCTCTCGCAAAAAGTCATTGAGAAGGCCCGTGCGGCGCGCTTTATCCGCGCGACCACTGCTGCCGGCACCGATATTCGGGCGGAAATGAACCCCGAATATAAGTGGTTCAAAACCTCCGGCATCATCTCGCGCGATAAATGGGGCAACTTGCCTGGCGGCGAAATTTTTACCACGCCTGGTGAAGTGAACGGCGTGTTTGTCGTCGATGGCGTCGTCGGCGACTATCTCTGTGCGCAGTTCGGCCTGCTGGAAGCTGCTCCCCTGACGATCGAGATTCGAGCTAATCGCATCGTCCGTTCCACCTCCAACAACAAAGAACTCGAGCGCGAGTTTCACGCCTATACCCACACCGACGAGAACTCCGATCGCGTGGGCGAATTTGCCATCGGCACCAACATCGGTGTGGAACGCGTTATCGGTAATATTCTCCAGGATGAAAAGTTTCCCGGCATCCATATCGCTTTCGGCAATCCTTACGGCGAGCACACCGGCGCGCCGTGGCGATCTTCAACCCACATTGACGTTGTTGGTCTGCGGTTTAACATCTGGATTGAAGACGAGCCCATCATGCGTGAAGGAAAATTCCTGATCGACGCGTGAGGCTTTGTGAAGCCCCCGCGATTCTGCGAGCATCGAAAAACCATGGCGACTACTGCTTCGGCGACCAGCACCTCCGTGAAATTCACGACAAAGACTCTCGGCAACTCCGATCTGCACCTCACCCCCATCGGTTACGGCGCCTGGGCTATCGGCGGCGGCAACTGGGAGTTCGGCTGGGGCTCGCAGGACGACAACGATTCGCTGGCCGCCATTGAGCGCGCGCTTGACCGCGGCATTAACTGGATCGATACGGCCGCGATTTATGGCCTTGGCCGCTCAGAAGAAGTCGTCGGCAAGGCGCTGAAGCATCGCGCGCAGAAGCCGCTGGTCTTCACCAAGTGCTCCATGCGCTGGGACGCGAACCGGCAGATCTACCGCAGCCTCAAACGCGCCTCGCTCGAAGAAGAAGTGAATGCTTCGCTGCGCCGGCTTGGCGTGGATGCTATTGACCTCTACCAGATCCACT
Organism: uncultured Acidobacteriaceae bacterium; assembly: GCA_963788905.1. Lineage (GTDB taxonomy): Bacteria > Acidobacteriota > Terriglobia > Terriglobales > Acidobacteriaceae > Palsa-343. The sequence continues at coordinate 1,404,593 of CAWBIO010000001.1, read as the reverse complement.
GGCCCAATCCTGAGGACGAAATCGAAGAAGCGTGGGAAACTCTGACCCGCTTCAAAGAGCAAGGCAAGGTTCGCTACATCGGTGTTTCCAACTTCAACGTTGCGCAGATGAAGCGCATCCAGAAGATCGCACCCATCACGTCGCTGCAGCCGCCTTACTCATTGCTGCGGCGCGACATCGAAAAAGAAATCCTCCCGTTCTGCCTCGAGAACAACATCGGCGTGATCAATTACTCGCCGATGGTTTCGGGCCTGTTGACCGGCAAGATGACGGCCGAGCGCGTGAAGAACCTGCCCGATGACGACTGGCGCAAGCGCAGCCCCAACTTCCAGCCTCCGAAACTGGATCGTAACCTCGAGTTAGTCGAGGTGCTGCGCGAAATCGGCAAGCAACATAATGTTGACCCAGGCGTGGTAGCCATTGCGTGGACGCTGCGCAACCCGGCTATTACTGCGGCCATCGTCGGCGCTCGTCGCCCCGATCAGGTTGACGGCGTGCTGCCTGCGGCGACTTTCCGGTTGAGTGACGCTGAAGCCCAGCGCATCGAAACGTGGCTGGCTGAGCACCCTTAATCAGGTTGGATTTTCCGGGTCTAAGCTGGCCCGAGCTTGCTAACTACCCCCTCCCCCCTCAACTTTTTGTTAAGTATTTGATTTCAAATTGTTTCCTCTGTACCCACTTTGACCCAGTTGAGTTAACTGATTCAAAAGAAATCAATTAAGAAGAGCCTCAAGTCGACCCTGAAAATGAGACGAAAAGGAAAAGCCCCGCTCCGGTGAGCGAGGCTTTTTTATTTCCCCCTATTATCAGAATACCAAGTTAGGCAGGAAATCGCGCCAACTTTCTTTGGGTTGGTTGGCGTGTAAGTTCCGAAGCATCAGGAGGAACACTTTCGTACTGAAGCGCGAACCCTTGACAAGTTTTCCACAAATGGCGGTTTTTGAATTTCGCCGGTGGTACTCGGGGGCTGAAGCCCCGGGCTTTGAAGGACTCGGTGCGGCACGAGTGAACTCGTGCCCTGACACGAAGCGCTGGGCTGGGTTCTTCGTTCACTCTGCCCGAGCTCAGCAGCTTCGGGGTACCCGATAATTCGTGCCTCGTTGACTGGGAGAGGCAACCGCAGATCCTTCCGTCTCGCGAAGCTCGACGTCAGGATGACAGCGGCTGCGTGTGGCTTGAATTGAAGAATCAGTAAGTTATTTGTTTTCAGTTTCGTCTTAACTTGTGCCTTATACAAAAGCCGCTGGGCTGGGTTTTCCCTCCCTACTCTCCCCGAGCTCAGCAGCTACGGGGTACCCGATAATTCGTGCTTCGTTGACTGGGAGAGGCAACCGCAGATCCTTCCGTCTCGCGAGGCTTGACGTCGGGATGACAACGCGTGTTGCCCGGGCCAGGCTATGGGGCACCCGTTGAGCGGTGCCTCGATACCCGGCGCTTGGGTTACTGCTGCGGGGCGTGCGAGCCAGTCAGGTTGCCGTGCATCTCAGGGTGCGGACCGGCGAGGTAAGCCTCGAACTTCGGCTTCTGGTCGTCGGTGAGGACAGCCCGAATCTGATCGGCAGTTTTGTAGCGGGCGGGGCGAATCTTTTCGAGGCGCTCCTCCTGGGTGAGGGATGGGTCGGCCATTACCTTCGCCTGAAGATCGTCGAGCTGGGCGAGAACGGGCCGAATCTTTGCCTGCTGGTCTGCGGTGAGGTCGAGTTTCGCGGTCAGGACGGAGAGCTGCTGGTCGGGCGTGGGCAATCCGGGCTGATCGCTCTGGGTGCTTTGCGGTGGGGCGAACGCTGCCGCGTACGCCGGCTGGACTGAAGCAGACAGGGCGAGCAGGAGGGAACTGGCGGCGAGAAACGGAGTACGGTTCATGCGAGTCTCCCTGGTGGGCAAGATTGGCATTCGCCGGGCGCGTCGGGGATGCTGTCCTTCGGCGATGATGCTGTAGGCACTCTAGTCAGAGATCGCGCACCGCGTCGAGACGCCGGGGCGTGTTGATGAACAAATAGGCGGGTCTTGTCCGGGAAAGAGAACTGAACGAGGGAATTTCGAGTTGCCCAACGCAGCGGGAGCGAAAGAAACTGATGGCCATGAAGAAGCGCAAGCCCGATCGGCGGACCCGGCGCACCTGCGACAGGCTGGGCATGGCACTGCTGGAACTGTTGCAGGATCGGCCCATCGCGCAGATTACCGTGCAGCAGGTGCTCGATCGCGCGCTGGTGGGACGCTCGACCTTCTATCTGCACTTCAGCGGCAAGGAAGACCTGCTGCTGAGCCAGCTGGAGATGTTCCTGGAGGCGATGAGCCTGTGGCTGAGCCGGAATGGGGAGAAGTCGCGGCGTGTGGCGCCGGTGGCGGAGATGTTCGAGCACATCGGCAGCCAGAGGAAGATTTATCGAGCGCTCAAAGATTCGGATCGACTGAACGCGTTCTTCGATCTGGCGCAGGATTATTTCACGCGCGGCATTGAACAACGGCTGCGGGAGTCAGGAAAGCTGGGAAAGGTGACGCGCGGAGAGCTGCGGACCAGGGCCACGGCGGCGGCGGGCAGTTTGCTGGCGCTGCTGCGCTGGTGGATGGATCGCGGTGCGAAGGAATCGCCGAAGGTGATGGATGAGACGTATCACCGGATGGTGTGGGGCGGGGTGGGGTAGAGCAGGTGACAGGTTGCAGGTTACAGGTTGCGGATGACCCCGGGCCTCACAGGAGACCCGGGGTGACATCTGGTTTAGGCCCGCGGACGGACGCGGAATTTTTTCGTGGTGATGGCGAGGGTTCGTTCCATTTTGCGAAGGGCGTGGGTTTCATCGGGAGCGGCGAAGGTTGAAGCCACGCCGCGCGCTGAGGCACGTCCGGTGCGGCCGACGCGATGGACGAAGTCTTCGGCCTCTTTGGGCATGTCGTAATTGACGACGTGCGCGACGTCGGCTACATCGATGCCGCGGGCGGCAACGTCGGTGGCGACGAGGACACGGTGGTGTCCCTGAGAGAAGCTGCGCAGGGCGGCGTTGCGCTGGGACTGCGAGCGGTCGCCGTGAATCTGCGTGGCCGAGTGGCCGGAGCGGACGAGTCGGCGCGCAACGCGGTCAGCGCCATGCTTGGTGCGCACGAAAACGAGGAAGCTGCCGTCGCTGGAGCCCAGGAGATGCTCGAGAAGTTCCTGCTTTTTGTTGGTGGGGACTTCGAAGGACTGCAGCTCGACGTTGGGTGAGGGCTTGAGGACCGAACCGATTTCGACGCGAACAGGATTCCTGAGATAGTCGCGGGCGACGTCGCGGATTTCCGGACTGAGCGTGGCCGAATAGCAAAGGGTCTGCCGGTCGGCAGGCAAAGCGGCGGCGATGCGACGGATGGAAGGCTTGAATCCCATGTCGAGCATGCGGTCGACTTCGTCAAGGACGAGGATTTTGATGCCGCTGAGGTTGACCAGCTTGCGGTCGAGGTAGTCTTCGAGGCGCCCTGGAGTGGCCACGATGAGGCGCGCGCCGCGCCGGATGGCTTCGAGCTGAGGGCCTTCGGCGAGGCCGCCGCAAACCAAGGCCGCGGTGCCTTTGCTGCCGGTCAGGTGGCGGTAGTGTTCAAGAACCTGCATGGCGAGTTCGCGCGTGGGCAGCAGAACGAGCGCCGATGCGCCTTTCGCTGCTTTGGGCATGCGCTCGACGAGCGGGATGAGAAAGCTGAGGGTTTTGCCGGTGCCGGTTTGGGCGGTGGCGATCACGTCGCGGCCTTCAAGGGCGGGCGGGATGGCTCCGGCCTGGACCGGGGTGGGGGTGATGAAGTTGGCGGCGGCGATCTGCTGTTGCAGAGCCGGCGAGAGGTTCAGTTCAGAAAAGTGTTTCAATGCGTTCCTTGCTCGGGCGGGTTCGGGATTCCCTCTGGTGGCCGATGTTCAGATCGGCTGTTCATCCAGGGATCCAGCGAGCTGGCCGAGGTTGCTGTGTTCCTGGTGTGCGGCTCAGCTAAGGCCAGAGCCCAGGTCCAGGAAGCTTTATTTTTCTATGCAGGGAAAACCAGGGTGGCGCATACAGGGCGCCGATTCAGGATTTGACCCACACTCACGTCTTCGGCTGGGATGCGACCCGGCATGAGGCCTGGGTTGCGGCAGCCTGGCCCGGTCAGACACTGACCAAGGGCCCATCACGCTGAGGGGCTGGGAAGATTACGGGAGGACGGTCTTGCGGATGAAGGCGAGAACGGCTCACAACCAAACAACTGAGCGTGACTTGATTGTAGCAGAAGAGCGGTTAGAGCGGCGGATCGCCACGATCCAAATCCGGAAGACCGTGGATATGCGTACGGAGCAGACGCCCAGCGTCTTTCCCATTTCCTTTTTCGAGCGCCGTGACTATCTTCCAGTGCGGTTCCTGGGCTTGACTGAGATTCAGTTTCCCTTTCGCCAGTCTGATGTGGATGCGAACTTCAAAAGCCAGGGAGTTCCAGGTGCGCAGCAGGATTCTGTTTTGCGCCGCCTCGACGATCATGCGATGGAAGTTGTAATCGTGTTTAGCATAGAGCTCGATGTTCTTTTGGGATGCGGCTTTCCGGATCGCCTCCGCCTCGTTTCTCAGCTCACCGACCCTGCCCTTCAGTGACTTTGCTGCCTGTTGGCCCGCCAAATCTTCAAGCTGCGCCCGCACCAGCCAGGCTTCAAAGATATCCTGCGCGGTGACCTCTCGGACGCGAGTTCCCTTATAGGGCTCGGTCACCACAAGATCGCTGCCTTCGAGTCGTCGCAGAGCTTCCCGGACGGGCCCCTGACTGGTATTGAGATCACGAGCGAGCTCAAGTTCCACCAGGCGGGTACCAGGGGCCAGATCACCGCTCATGATTCTGCGCAACAGTTCCTGCCTGACACGTTCGGCCATGGAGTCTCGGCGGAGGGCGTTGTGGGTGTTGGACATAGCGGCATTATAAATAATCTGTAACCGGAACACATTATAAATAATCATTAATTGTGGGAGTAGTTGCCACGGTTGGTGTCGAGGAGAGAGCGAGGTACTCCACGGAAAGAGAAACGTGACAATTTTGAAAAAATGGTTTGAAGAAGTTTGGAATAAAGGAAACGAAGCAGCCATGGACGAACTCATGGCGGCTGATGTAAAAATCCACGACCTTTGCGGCGGGGATGGAGAGAAGATTTTCCGGTTACCTGTGTTTAAGGAGATTTTTCGGGCATTGCGTTCTGAACTCTCCGAGGTGCAGGTGACGATCGAATATGAGCTGAGTCAGGGCGATCTGGTCGCAGCCCGTTTTGTGATTACCGCCAGCCACAATTCTGATGCTGGCCGTAAACCAATTCACTTTACCGGAATGACTCTGGCCCGGGTGCGCGCAGGCAAGATCGTCGAGAGCTGGAATCACTTCGATTTCGAGACCATGTACCAGCAGATGGAGTAGACCGGGCAGGGGACGGTGATGGAGGCGGGGACTCTTCGGGAGTAGCCACACCCTGCTCGCACCAACAACCGCGACGGTTTGGTGGTTGGTTCTCGTCACGCTCGGGTCAGGGCCTTGATCGTTCCGCCAGCGGGATGCGGACTTCGGCGATGCAGCCGGTGTGGTTGGGTTTGTTGCGGAGATCGATGAAGCCGCCATGGGCTTCGACAATCTGGCGCGCCAGCGCGAGGCCGACACCGGAGCCGGCTTTCTTGGTGGTGTAGAGGGGCACGAAAAGGTTCTCTGGATTGGCGAGGCCGTGCCCGTTGTCTTCGATCTGGATCGAAGCCATGTCGATGTCGATGGTGGCGCGGATGGTGACCTCGGGCGCGCAGGGTGGTCCTTCGACTCCATCCGCCCGCGCCGGGCGCGGACGTTCTCCGCTCAGGATGACATTCCCTTCGCTTACATTCGCCGCTTCGCGCCGAATTTCGCTCAGTGGAGCATCGGCAGAGGATGCGTCGGCGGCAGCCTCAGGTTCCTCATCGACGCAGGACAACGCAGATTCGACGGCGTTGCGCAGGAGATTGATCAGCAGCTGCTCAATCTGGTCGGCGTCGGCGAGCAGATCGACGTCGGGTACAGAGACGAGGCGGACATCGAGGCGAATCTCCAGCGATATGACGCGTTCGAGCAGTGGGATGAGGGGGACGCGCCTGAGCACCGGCGAAGGCAATTGCGCGAGCTGCCGGTACGCCTGGACAAACCGGTTGAGGGATTCGGCGCGGTTCTCGATGACGGAGAGTCCGCGCTGGAGATCGCGCTGAAGAACAGTGACGGCGGGCGATTGCGGGAGCGCGGGTAGATTCGGAGCTTCAACAGCGGGCGCGGACGCGGGCTCTGATCCGTTGGGCGATTTGGGCAGGATCCTTGAGCGCAGCGAGCCGGCGATGGACTTGATGGGGGTGAGCGAGTTGGAGATTTCGTGGCCGATGACGCGGATGAGCCGGCGCCACGCCAGGCGCTCTTCTTCGCGGAGGGCGGCGCTGACGTCGGAGAGCACGACCAGGGTATGGGGGACGCCGCGCTGGCGGAATTCGGATCGGCGGATCATCCAGCGCGTCGACTGGGTTTGCTCGGCGCGGCGCGCGCTCGGGAGCTCGAGCTGGACGGCGGCTTCGCTCGATTCCTCGAGCAGGCTGGTCAGGCCGAGGTCCTGAGATGTCTGGCCGAGGTCGCGCACGGGCTGCAGTGCGAAGACGCGTTCGGCCGCGGGATTCAGAAGTCGGAGGCGCGACTCCTGGTCGAAGGCGAGCACGGGCGCGTCCATTTCCGCGATGACGCGGCGCAGGAGGGCAACGGCTTCGAGGGAGGCGACGCGCTGGGTCTGCAGCGTGTCAGCCAGGGCGTTGATTTCGAGGGAGAGCTGACCGACGGAATCGTCGCGGTTGGCGCCCCGGGCGCGGAAGGAGTAGTCCTCTTCGCGCAGGGCGGCGACGACGTTGGCCAGAGTCTGGATAGGGCGGATGGCTTCTTCAATGAACGCCGCAAAAAAGAGAAGCAGAATGAGCAGCAGGATGCCAAGGGTGGCGAGCATGGGGCCGGTGGTGACGTGAAAGAGGGCGAGGACGGCGGCTACCAGCCCCATGAAGATGAGGGCAGAGACGGTGCAGAAGACGCGGAGGCGCGCCTCAAAGGACATGCTCTGGCGTTTGGGTTTGCGGTGGCGGTGAGGCGGGTGGATAGCCATGGGCGAGCTCAGAGCGCAGAGCGCAGAGCGCAGTACAGGAGACAGGAGAAGGAAGGCGGGAGGCAAGCAGGAGCGGGACGGAGCGCCCAAGGTTGGGAGTCCGGAGGGTTTGTTTCCAAACTGGCACCGAGTGGGGTACTTTCGCGCAGAGTGGATGCTCGATGGCGTTGAAAACCGCGCGGGAAAGGCGTTCGCTTCTTGCTGTGGGGTGAACCTGGCTGTGGAGCGGAGCGGGGCGTGACTTTTGTAACGGTTATGGTTGTGGTTATGGATGTGCTCGGCTCCTGGTCGGGCGTTTGCTTCTTGCTGTGGGGTGGACCTGGCTGTGGACCGGAGCGGGGTGTGACTTTTGTAACGGTTGTGGGTGTGATTATGGTTGTGTTCGGCTCTGGGGTTGTGTTCGGCTCTGGGGTTGTGGCCGACTCCAGGGTTGTGATGGACTCCGCGGTGGTGGTTGTGGTCGGCTCTGGTTCCTGGTCGCTAGATGCCATACTTTTCCATCCGCCGGTAGAGGGCCCCGCGGCTGAGTCCGAGGGCTTCTGCCGCCTGGCTCACGTTGCCATTGGAACGTGAGAGGGCTTTGCGGATGAGGATACTCTCCACGGACTCCAGACTCATCTCTTCGAGTGCCTGAGTGGAGACACGGGCCGGGGAGAGGCCGAGGTCAGTGACCTCGATGATGTCTTCGCGCGACATGAGGACGGCGCGCTCGATGGTGTGGTCAAGCTCGCGGACGTTGCCGGGCCACGCGTAGTGAAGCATCAGCTCCATGGCGGCGGGATCGATGCCGTTGACAGCCTTGCGATAACGCTGCGCGTAGCGGGAGAGGAAGTGCGCGGCCAGTGGGGGAATGTCTTCGCGGCGTTCACGCAGTGGCGGCAGGTGAATCTCAACGGTGTTGAGGCGGAAGAGAAGGTCGGCGCGGAAATTGCCGGCTTCTACTTCGTGGCGAATGTCGGCGTTGGTGGCGGAGAGGATGCGGACATTGACGCGCCGGGTTTTCGACGAGCCCACACGCTCCATCTCGCCGGTTTCAAGAACGCGCAGCAGCTTGGCCTGCTGGCGCATGGGGACGTTGGCGATTTCGTCGAGGAAGAGCGTGCCGCCTTCGGCGAGCTCAAAGCGGCCAATGCGCTCGGTGCGCGCGTCGGTGAATGCGCCTTTGACATGACCGAAGAGCTCGGACTCGAAGGTGCCTTCGGGCAGCGCGCCGGTGTTGACGGCGACCATAGAACGCGAGGCGCGCGAGGAGAGCGCATGGAGGGTCTGAGCGACGACTTCCTTGCCGGTACCATGCTCGCCGGTAATCAGCACGCTGGCGTCGGAGGGTCCGATGCGGGCAATGGTGGCGAGGACGGGCTGCATGTTGGCGGCGGTCGCGATCATCTCCGGCAGATTGGCGGCGCGCAGCAGGCGGTTCTCGGCTTCGAGGCGCTGGGCACGGCGAACCGCGTTGGAGAGATCGATCTGGGTGCGAAGAATGGTGAGCAGGCGCGCGTTGTCCCAGGGTTTCTGGATGAAGTCGGAGGCCCCGCGGCGCATGGCCTCTACGGCGAGTTCGACATTGGCCCACGCGGTCATGACGATGACCGGTATGTGCGCCTCGCTGGAACGGATCTGGGAGAGCAGGTCGAGGCCTTCGCGGCCTGAAGTGGTGTCGCGGGTGTAGTTCAGGTCGAGCAGCAGGGCATCGAAAGAGCTTGACTTGAGCGCATCGAGGACCATGTAGGGCGAGGTGGCTTTCTCGATGCGATAGCCTTCGGGCTCGAGCAGGAGCTCGAGGGCGTCGAGGATGTGCGGCTGATCGTCCGCGATGAGGAGCAAGGGCGCCAGTGGGGCGTTGGCGGCTTCAGTGGCAACGGGTTGGGCAGCGGCGCTCATTCAAAGGTTGCAGGTTACAGGTTGCAGGTTATGAATCATTATGGCCCGTGCGTGACGATGCCGGATTTGGCATCGTCGATGGAGACCTTGGTGCGGTTGAGGGTGTCGCCAATGGCGCGGTCGATGTCGACTTTGCGTTTTTCGTAGTTGCTTTTGGCCGCATCGAGAGCAGATTCGGCCACTGCGAGCACGTTTTCTGCGGCTAACGTATCGACGCTGGATTTTGCGCCCAGCTGCTGTTCCTGTTTGGTGATGTCGAAGGTGCGTTGGGCAAGGTCGCGGGATTTCTGCGCTGCGTCGACCTGCGCCTGGGCCTGCTCCAGAGCGAACTGCGAGTTGCGGACGTCAAAGCGGATGTTCTTCTGCTGCTGCACGGAGGTGATCTGGCTCTGGCGGTACTGGAGCACTTCCTGAAACTGATTGGCTTTCACCGTACGATTGCGCAGGTTGATGTTGAGGGTCATGCCGACCTGGTACTCGGGTGAGGAGTAGTTGAAAGTATTAGCGAACATCTGGGGGAAACCGGTGGGTAAGCTGGTGGCGCACTCAGCACCGAGACTGCAATAGGGATTCGCGGGGCCGGCGGTGCCGGCGCCGGAATAGTAGCCGTACATATTGAGCGAAGGCAGCAGTTCACTGTTGATGTCCTTGAGGGCCTGCTTCTGAACCTCTGCCTGCTGCTGGTAGATGGCGACTTCGGGACGGTTCTTTTCAGCCTCGGCAATCAGGTCGTCAATATTCTTGGCGGCGTTGGGATCGGGCTGGCCCTGGAGATCGAGAGGGACGACCGGCATCTCGTCGATAGCGGGCTCGTCGACCTTGGTGAGCTGGTTTTTCATCAGCAGCTCATTCAGCCGCAGGCTGGCGCGGGCCACAGTGAGGTTGCCCTCGGCGGTGGCGACGGCGGACTGATCCGTCATCACCTGTAAAGCGGGGATGGCCTTGAGATCGAGCTGTTTCTGATCGTCGCCGAGGCGTTTGATTGGCAAAGCCGAGGGCGCGTTCCTTGATTTGCTCATCCTGATACGCATCGACCAGATCCCAGTAAATATTTTCGGTCTGGGTGACGGTGGCAATAACCTGCTGCTTAAAGACAAGGTCGATGATCTGGGCATTGCGCTTGGCGATGCGGATGTAGCGCTCGTTGGAGGAGAAGCCGAAACCGGCGAGAAGGGGCTGAGCGATCTGCACGGCAAAATTCGAATAGAGATCAGGGTTGATGGCGTTGTAAGGCGAGTTTTGGGTGACGCGCTCGCCGAGGTACTGGACCTGTACGTTGGTGCCGAGGGCGAAGGACTGGTTGTAACTCGACAGAACCTTGATCGTGTTGGTTCTGAGCGTCGGAACGCCGACCAGAAACTGATTCGCCTCCTGGACAACCGTGTGATCGACGTAGCCCTGGAAGGTCAGAACCGGATCGAAAGAAGGAACCGCGGCTCCTGCGCCGAGGGTGGAGGTGACAATGCCGCCGGCGCCGGCAGCCGCAGAGGCGCCACCTCCACCACCGCCACCGGAGGATCCACTAAAGCCTCCCTGGGTGGACTGGACGACGCTGGCGTTTACGCCCTGGGCGGGGCTGCCCGCCTTGGTGCGCAGGATATCGGTCTGGGCCAGAGGGGCGTAGTAGCGGGCGTAGGCGATGTCGAGATTGTTTTCGAGGGCAAGCGCAATTGCGTCCTGGAGACTGATGTAGAGCTTGCCGTCGTGGATAAGATTCTCCAGGCGTGGCGAGTTGTGGAGGTCCAGCTCGGGCGCCTTGCTCGGCGTATAGGGAAAGAGCGGGTTGTGATGCGCCTTGGGCATCTCCACGTGAAACGGCTGTTGCGGGCCGATGGACTGCAGCTGGATCTGCTGGGCCTGCTGGGCCAGGGTCTGGGTGGTGGGCGGGGCCGGCGCCTGCTGGTCGGCCGGAACAGGAGCGTTCGGGGCGGGCGCGGCGGGAGCAGACTGATCCTGCGCTGGGGCAGTTTGTGGCGGAGGCTGTGGTGGTGCCTGGGTTTGGTCCTGCGCGAGGCAGGCTGAAGCGAGCAGACCGCCAACCATCGCGGCCACAACGTACCGAGAGCAGCGGGTCCCGTTCACTGTGCTGCGACCTCCACACCGAGATTCGGGTTGGCGGTGTCGGCGACCATCCAGCCATCGCGCAGTTCGATCACGCGCGAGCCGTAGCCGGCGTTGACTTCGGAGTGGGTGACCTGGACGATGGTGGTGCCTTGCTCGTTCAGCTCCCTGAACAGCTCCATGATTTCCTTTGCCTGCGTGGAGTGCAGGTTGCCGGTGGGCTCGTCGGCGAGCAGCAGCGCGGGCTTATGAATGACGGCGCGCGCCACACCGACCAGCTGTTGCTGGCCGCCGGAAAGCTGCGAAGGGAAGAGGTCTTTCTTGCCGACGATCGAGAAGCGATCGAGGGTGTCGGCAACCAGACCCTGGCGCTGGGCGCGGGGCATGTCCTTATAGGAGAGGGGAAGGTCGATATTCTCCTGGACGGTAAGGTCGTCGAGCAGGTGATAGCTCTGGAAAACCATGCCGATGTTGCGCTTGGCGAGATCGGCGCGCTGGCGGCGATTCATGCGGTGCGCGGCTTCGTCTTTGAACCAGTATTCGCCGAGCCACTGATCGTCGAGCAGAGCGAGGACGTTCAGGAGCGAGGATTTTCCCGCGCCCGACGGCCCCATGATGGTGAGGAATTCGCCTTCTTTGATTTCCAGATTGACGCGGCGCAGGACCCAGGTTTGGCCGGCGCCGGTTTTGTAACTGCGTTCGAGATTTTTTAGCTGAATCATTTTTTTAGCCTGCTGCCTGCGGCCGGCAGCCCGTAGCGTCGTCAACTCCGCACACGAATGCGTCTGACCAGCCGCGGGCTGCGGGCTGCCGGCTCGTTACTTGACTTCGAGAACCGGCTCGAGCGACTCACCTTCGGCAACCACTTTCCCGTCGAAGAGGTGAATCTGGCGATCGGCATGGCGCGCGAAGCGCGGATCGTGGGTCACCATGCAGATGGTTGCCCCTTCGCGGTGCAGGTTCTGCAGCAGCTCCATCACCGCCTCAGCGTTGCGCGAGTCGAGGTTTCCGGTCGGCTCGTCAGCCAGGAGGATGGAGGGCGAACCGGCAAGAGCCCGGGCCACCGCCACGCGCTGCTGTTGACCGCCGGAGAGCTGTGAAGGATAGTGGCGGATGCGGTGCGCCATCGAAACCCGCTCCAGCGACTCCTGCACGCGGCGCTTACGCTCGGCCGACGACATGCCGGAGCGATAGGTGAGCGGGAGCTCAACGTTCTCGTAGACCGTGAGGTCGCCGATGAGGTTGAAGCTCTGGAAGATGAACCCGATCTCCTGATTGCGGATGCGCGAACGCTGCGAGAAGTTGAGGTTCTCCACCGAATGGCTGTTGAGGGTGTAGCTGCCGCCGGTGGGCGTGTCGAGCAGGCCAATGATGGAAAGCAGGGTCGACTTGCCGCATCCGGAGGGGCCGGAGATCGCGACGTACTCGCCCTTGTCGATCTTCATGTGGACGCCGGACAGCGCGTGGGTTTCGATCTCGTCGGTATAGAAGACCTTGGTGAGGCCTTCGATTTCTATCAACGCCTGATTGTTGTCCATCTGCTCTCCCCTGCTCTCAAATGAATTTGCGAATGCTGTTAGGGTCCTGGGGGACGTTATTCCAGCCGAACCTTATCCGTGTTGTCGTAGCGTGACATGTCCGAAAGGATCACGCGATCGCCTTCGTTCAGTCCATTGAGGATCTGAATCTCGGTGGTTGAAGCCTTGCCTACCTGCACCTGGACCCGGGTGGCGGTTTTGCCGCCTGGATCGTAGCGGAACAGGCTGATGGTCGAGTTCTCGTTGCCGAACGCGGGACGGCCCACATACAGAACGTCGTGAAGATGGTCGAGATCGATGGTTCCATCGACGCTCAGCTGCGGAACAGCGCCCGTCGGCAAAGCGCCATCCAGTGTTACGTCAACGGTACGCGTTCCGTTCAGTACGGAGGGATCAATTCTGGACACGTGCCCCTGAACGATACCGTTGTGGGTATCGATTTCAGCTTTCTGCCCCAGAAGAATGTCGTGCGCCTGGGTTTCGGCGATCTGCAGGGCGGCCTTGAGCTGGGTGGGGTCGATGACTTCGGCGACGGAGGTTCCGGCGGTGACGTGCATGCCGACTGACATGGGGGTGGGCAGGGAAGCGACGACGCCGGAGATACCGGCCTTCACGCGCAGCTCATCTTCCTGCCTTTCATAAAGGTCCAGCAACGCTTTGGCGGAGTCGATTTTAGTCTGCGCAGACTGCAGCTGAACCTCGATGGCCCTCTGGTTCACGTCGAGCTGCTCGATGCTGATCTGGTGCTGCGCGGTGAGCTGCTCGGCATTGTTCTTCGACTGGTTGGCCTGAATGCCGCTGATGACGCCGAGACCGAGAAGCTTCTGGTCGGTGCTGGCCTGGAGCTCGGCCTGGCTGTACTGGGAGTTCACGGCTGCGGCAGCGGACTTCTTATCCATGATGGCGGAATTGAGCTGGGCCTGAAGGCTTTTGTAGTCGGCCTGGGCGCCGGCCAGAGCCAGCCTCGCGCTCACCAGCTGCTGCTGGAGCTGCGGATCGGAGAGTTCCATCAGGACCGTATCCGGCGTGACGTGCGTGCCGGGAAGGACAAGAATGCGGACGACGGTGGCGTCGGTCTGCGCGGGGATCAGTTCGATGCTCTCTTCGCGGGGAGTCAGGGTGCCGAGGCCACGGACGTTGCGGACAAAGTCGCCGCGCTTGACGGTGTCGGGCCAGACGGTGCTTGCGTCCACGGTGGGAACAGCAGGTTTGAGACGCATGACAGCCCAGGCGGCCGCGGTAACGCCTACTGCAACAATGGCCAGCACAATAATCTGCCGGCGGAGTTTCTTCTTCTTAATGTCTGGCCGTGAGATATCCATTCCACGAGGGTGATTGCATGTGCGAAGCCATTCGGGACTGTTAGCTAATTTGTTTGACAAGAAAGACTTAGATGGCTACCTGTTGAAGGTTTAATGGGACCGAGTGGCCGTTTGCGGAAATGCGGTGTCCATTAACGGACAGCTGGGGCGTTTTGGGGTGGAAGGACTCCGCGGGAGCGCAGTTTGCCGTCAACCAGGTCAACGATTTCGCGATGGATGACCTCGATGGGGCGATCGCCGGCAACGATCACGACCCGGGCTGCGTCTCGCGCGGCGATCTCGCGATACTTGTCGTAAACGCGGCGGTGGAAGAGCTCGTCTTCCCGCTCGAAACGGCCTTCGTCGGAGTCCGGAGTGGCCGTGCGGTCGTTGCGCCGGCGAGCACGGTGGAGGGATTGATCGAAGTCGGCGAGGAGCAGGAGGGTGAGGTCAGGCTGGAGCCCCGCGCACATGGTGCGATGCATCTGGAGGACGACTTCCGATCCGAGCTGCCGGCCGCCGCCCTGGTAAGCCTCGGTGGAGTCGGTGAATCGGTCACAGAGGACGACGTTGCCGCCGTGGAGCCCGGGGGCGATGACCTCGGCGATGCACTGCGCCCGAGCGGAGAACATTAGGCCAAGCTCGGTCATGGGGTCAAGATGCTCGGTTTTGGAGTCGAGCAGCAGCCCGCGGATGCGATCGCCGATGTGGGTGCCGCCCGGCTGCCGGGTGACGGTAACGGCGAGACCCTGCGATTGAAGATGGGCGGCCAGCTTGCGCAGCTGTGTCGATTTGCCGGAGCCGTCGAGACCTTCAAAGGTGAGGAAGAAACCGCCCGCCATGGAGATAGGTTACAGGTTACGGATGACAGGTGGCAGGGAACGGGCAAGCGTAAACTCTGATCCCTAAACTCTGAATCGCGCCGAGGTAGAATTGGGCAGATGAACCAGAGTTGGCACAGACTGGCGGCGGTAGCCCTGGCGATTTGCCTGGTGGCGCTGGTGGTACATCCGACGGCGGCTGGTGCGGCGGCGCTGGCGGCATTTGTCCTGTTGCCGGTCGTGTTCTTTGGGCTCGTTGCGGTGCCGCGGTCGCTGTGGCCGGCGATGGGGCTGGACGCGGTTTTTGTCCCGCCGGTGCTGGTGCGCACAGAGCTGTTCCAGCGGCCTCCTCCCATTTTCCTCCTGTAGCTTCCTTTCCCATTTGCAGACGTGAGCGCGGTGTCGTGCCGTCCCGCGTCTGCGCGGTTGTTGCTCAGGAAAACGCTGGAGGAGCGGAATGCTTTACGTACTGGTGGCGAACCTCTGCATGTTGACGTTTGTGATTGGCGCGGCAGCGCATCTGCGACGGCAACGCAGGAAGAACAAAGAAAGAAGAGGGAAGGGCGAATTGGTGGTGTCATCGCTTTCCGGGCTGGCGATGAGCGCGATGCTGCTGGGCTTG
This sequence comes from uncultured Acidobacteriaceae bacterium, assembly GCA_963788905.1. GTDB lineage: Bacteria > Acidobacteriota > Terriglobia > Terriglobales > Acidobacteriaceae > Palsa-343. The sequence goes on along the minus strand of CAWBIO010000001.1, from coordinate 1,389,252 downwards.
CAGGAAATCGTCCAGCCGCAGGCGCGCCACATGATCGTCGAAGAGATGAAAGAGGAAGCAACCAATGACGACAAGAGCGAGCCGCTCGGAGGGCGGGCGTTTCACGAGCAGTTGAAGAGGATTCGCACCGGAGAAGAGGTGGACGAGATGACGGTGAAGTTGGGCTGCGAAGACGGCGGAGGGTCAGTTGTTTGACCACACGACTGACGCTCTGCGAAGAAAACCGTAACCTTTACGGCGCTGGCACGAACCGAATCGCGCACCCGCCGCCGCTGGCTAGACGAAGTGTCAGCTTGTCGACCTTCGTCACCGTCTGCTTCCGGATCGCAACATGCTTCGGATTCTCACCGGCATCGGCCGCATCTTCGTAAATCTCCGCTGTGAATCTGCCAGCGCCCAGAAACTCGAGCGGCACGTGAATATCGCGCGCCGTCCAGTTGGTAATGCTGCCCAGATACCACTCCGAGCCGTGGCGCCGCGCGATGGTTGCGAATTCTCCCGGCTCTCCATTGAGGGCGCGTGTCTCATCCCACGAGGTGGGCACATCGCGGATGAACTGGAATGCGGGCTGGTTCGCATAAGCCTGCGGCGCGTCCGATACCATCGCGAAGCGGCGCATCGAAGACGACGTAGAGCGCCAGTTGCTGCGCGCGTGTTCCCATCGCCATTGGACTCTTTTCCCGCGCGACAAACTGCTCCAGGGTCGACGTTGTCAAAGGCGCCCGGGGTGTAATCCATGGGCCCGCTCAGCATGCGGGTAAATGGGAACGTCGTCCGGTTCACCGGACCATCGCGGCGTCCGGCTTTGTTTTGTTCAAGGCCGAGCACCCCCTCGTAGTCGAGGACGTTCGGGTAAGTGCGCTGGATGCCCCAGGGCTGGGTCGCCCCGTGAAAATCGACCATCAGATGGTGCTCGGCGGCGAGTTTCGCCACAGCGTAGTACCAGCGGATGCCTTCCTGATCGTTGCGCAGCACGAAGTCAATCTTCACTCCCGCCACGCCCCACTTTTCATAGAGCGGGAAGGCTCTCTCCATCTGCGCGGCCACCGACTTCGAGTACAGCCAGATCCACACCTTCACGTTCTTCTTTGCCGCGTACTCAACCAGCGCCGGCACGTCCACGTTGCCGCGCATCTTCAGGATGTCGAAGCCCGACCACCCCGCGTCGAGCATGAAGTATGGGAATCCCGAGGCCGCAGCGAAGTCGACGTAGTACTCCATATTCGCGGTGGTGTACGCCGACTGGCCATCCGGTCCCAGGTCTCCGCTCCACCAGTCCCACGAAGCTTTGCCGGGATGAATCCAGCTCGTGTCTGCAATGCGATTCGGAGGGTTGAGATCGGTGAACAGATTCGACTCAATGAACCTCGTGGGCCTGTCGGCCAAAAGAATCACGCGCCACGCGCTGTCGTGCGGAAGGGGTGCGTCGACGGCGGGCAGCTTGCTGTCGGGTTTCGCATCTTTCGCGTCGAACTTTGCATCGAGGGCAGGCGAAATTCTGGTCACCAAATAGTGCCCGGTCCAGCTCCCGGTCGGGTTCTGGAGATACATGGCGGCATTGCCTTCCAGATCCGCCTCACCAACCGCTGCCCAGGCCACCCCGGGCATGTGCATCAGCATCGGCGCCCCGTTCAGAATGTTGCTGGCCACGCCGCCCTGATTGGCGAGTGCGCTCAGCGTTGCCGGCACATACTCGCTCTCGTAGGCACTTTGAGAATTCGGCAAACGCAGCTGCCAGGAATCGGCATCCATCACCGGACGAAATTCTGTATCTTCCTGGGTCAGCAGGTAACGCTGGAGCGCTGCCTGTTCCGGCACGTGATAGCGAAATGCGACGCCGCTCGAATAGGCGCGGGCCTCGATGTCGAAGTTGCGGCCGGGCGGCGCTGCCTCCGCCACGTGCACCGTCAGGCTGTTGTACGCATCGTGTACGGCCGAAGTTTTGCCGGCGACCAGCGTGTAGTCGTCGACACCCGAGCCGGCAGTTGTGCCGGTAATGTGAACCGCCGAACCGAGAGGCGGCTGATTGGCCAGTTCCTGATTGGCGAGCTGCAGCGAGAGGGCTGAGTCCTCAAACACCTGCTTTCCCTCGAACTCGATCGAATACACGAGCTGGCCATCGGGTGCCGTTGCGTCTTTAGCCGGCTTCACGGCGAAACGCATGGTGATGCGGTGATCGGGAGAGCTCACCTCCATCACATTGGTTTGCGCACCGGCGCGCGCCACATCCAGGAGGGCAACTCCACAAAGGAGACACAGCGCAGCAGATTTCGATCGCAGCAATTTCGATCGCAACATGGGATTCTCCACCAGAAAATGTACTGCAACGTGAGAGGGAAGGACGGCCCTTGCGTCGTCTTCGGAAAGAAGTCTTGTTCCGAGGTCAGCCCTTGCAGCTGTCACTCGATCCAGGCGCTCCACAGCAGCCAGCCGCCCGCGACGAGCAGCACAGGCGAACTAAGAATGCCTGCCATCCAACGCCGGTAGAGCAGGGAACCGCCGATATGGCCCAACGCGTTGCCGATGCCGACCAGGAGCGCGAGCAGCAGGGCCGCGATGCGAATCCAGTGCACGCCGTGAAAGGCGAGCGGCGATAGCGCCAGAAGAAGACAGATGCCGGCGATTAGCCCCGTGAGCCAGATCCGAAACGTAAAGACAGGCGGAAACGGGATGTGCAAACGGCGGCGGATGGCCTGTGCGGTGGGATTGTAGGTGGCCAGAAAATCATGAGCAGCTTCGTCAGCGACATGCAGCGCAACCGCGATGGCGAAGGCGATCCACGCAAGGCCGAAGTTCCAGAAAAGCGGTGTATGAAACATCGCCGCGTACCTCCGGACGGGATAGTGTACGCCGGAGGAATCAAAAGGCAAATCGATTGATTCCGGGTTTCTTTACTTCGCCTGGTTACACTGAAAGTTCGTGCAACTCGTCAGGAGGAATATGCAATTTGGTCGAGGCCCCATCCTGGGGCTGTTGTTCGCTGCTGTACTTGCTGTACCTGCTTACGCCCAGACTGCCCAGAATCCCATCAAAATCACCGCCGACCTGACCGATGCGCCGCGCAAGCTGATCCACGCGCACATGACGATTCCGGTCGCGCCCGGGCCGCTGACTTTGCTTTACGCGAAATGGATTCCCGGCGAGCACATGGCCGACGGTCCCATCGATAACCTGGCGGGCCTTTTTATTACAGCGAACGGGCAGCAGCTCTCCTGGGTTCGCGACGACGTCAATATGTACGCGATCCGGCTGACGGTTCCGCCGGGCGTGAGCGAGCTCGACGTGAAGGACGACTTTCTGGCAACGGCGGGAGCGAGTGGATTCTCAGCGGGGGCGTCGACGAGCGCCAACCTCGCTCTGCTCAGCTGGAATGAGCTGGTGCTGTATCCCGCAGGACATAAAGACGACGCAGACATCTATGTGCAGCCGTCGGTGATTCTGCCGCAGGGCTGGCAATACGCGACGGCGCTGCCGCGCGTGGCGCCCGGAAAAGATTCCGACACGGACCCGGCAGCCGATGGCTCGGTGCATTTCGACGCAGTGTCGCTGGAGCAGCTGATCGACTCGCCTCTGCTGAGCGGGAAGTATTTTCTGCAGGCCGATCTTGCGCCCGAGGTGTCGCCGAAGCATTATCTCGACATCGCCGCTGACGGGCCCGAGGATCTGAAGCTGACGCCCGAAACCATCAACGGCTACAGCAATCTGGTGCGGGAGACGGGAGCGCTCTATCAGTCGCGCCACTACGGGAGCTATCACTTCCTGGTGACGGCGAGCGATCAGGTGGCGCACTTTGGCCTCGAACATCACCAGTCGAGCGACGATCGTGTGCCAGAGAAGACGTTTGTGGACGACAACCTGCTGCTACTCTCTGCCGATCTGCTGCCGCACGAGTTCACGCATTCGTGGAATGGAAAGTATCGGCGGCCGGCAGGGCTCGCGACAGGGAACTACGAAGACCCGATGAAGGGCAATCTGCTTTGGGTTTATGAAGGGCTGACGAATTACCTGGGCAACGTTCTCGCCGCGCGCAGCAAGATAGAAACGGCGGCCCAGTATCGCGACTACCTGGCTCAGGATGCCGCGATGCTGGACTATCGTCCCGGCCGCACGTGGCGCGATCTCGAGGATACGGCGACCGCGGCGCAGATTCTCTACTCCTACAGCGAGGGTATGCCCTGGGATAACTGGCGCCGGAATACCGACTACTACGCCGAGGGCGACCTGGTGTGGATCGATGTGGATACGACCATCCGCAAGCTGACCAGCGACAAGAAGAGCCTGAATGATTTTCTCGCGGCGTTCGAAGGGCTGGGCGGAAATACGCCGCCGAAGGTCGTGCCGTACACCTTCGACGATGTAGTGAAAGCGCTGAACGACGTTGTGGCTTACGATTGGGCGGCATTTCTGAAGGAACGACTTACGAGCAAGGCGCCGCATGCTCCGTTGGACGGCATTGAGAACGGCGGGTACAAGCTCGTCTACACCGATACTCCCAACGACATCACCCAGGCGCAGATGACCATGTCGGGCGGGATACAACCGTGGTGGTCCATTGGCCTCGACGTGGCGAGCGATGGCCGCATTGAGGATGTGCTGGTGGGATCGCCGGCCGACAAGGCGAAGCTGGGCCCGGGCATGCAGATTGTTGCCGTCAACAGCCGCCAGTATTCAGGCGCGCTGCTGAACGATGCTATCCGCGACGCGAAGGGCAACACCAATCCCATTTCGCTGATTGTGGTGAACACCGGCGTCTACAAGGTGCTGGCGCTCGATTACCACGACGGGCTCCGGTATCCGCATTTGGAGCGCGTGGAGTCAACGCCGGATCGGCTGGACGACATTCTGAAGCCGATGACCGGTGCAGCGAAGTAAAAAGCAGCCTGTAGCCGACAGCAAATCTGCGCTATGCGGTGACAGCGGCAGGCTGGTCCTGCTCGATGGCGCGGAGAACCGATTCGGCAGCCTGCTGGCCGGTACGGATGCAATCCGGCACACCGATGCCGTCGTAGGCGTTGCCGGCCAGCGCAAGGCCGGGCAGTTCGGCAATTCTTTCGCGCACCCGCTGCATGCGCTCCAGATGGCCGACCCCGTACTGGGCCATGGCGCGTCGGGAGCGCGCGATCCGGACAAACGTGGGCTGGGCGTGCAGGTCGAGGATGGCGGCGAGCTCACGCAGAACCGTCTCCGTGAGGCTCAGGTCGGATTCGTTCAGCAGCTGCTCGTTCGCCGAGCCACCCAGAAAGCAACGGAGAACGCCCTTGCCAGCAGGCGTACGCCCGGCGAACTTGGCGTGAACGAAGGTGCAGGCGAGCATGTTGCGCTTTTCTGTGGCGGGAACGAGGAAGCCAAAACCAGGCGGAAGCATGCCGAGGTTCGAGAGCCTGAAGCCGAGGGTGACGGTAATCGAAGAGCTGTAGGGAACCGCGCCGAGGGCGTCGGCGAGAATGCCATCGATGGGGCGCAGGAGGTTTGCGGACTCCCAGGCGGGAAGAGCGAGAATGAGGCCGTTGTAAATCTCCCTGCCCTGCGCGGTTTCGACGGTCCAAGCCCGGTGGCGCTCCTCTCCGCTGGTGACGCTTACCATGCGCCTGATCCCGGAAACCGGCGAATAAAGACGAGCTGCCCCGGGCTGTAGCTGGCCGGCGATGCCATCCACCATTTGCACCATGCCGTCGCGCAGGGTGGTAAAGAGCGTTCGCGGCGGATTTCCCGCGGCCGGATTGCGTGAGGGGGAATTCCCCGAAGACGCCCGAGCCTTTTTTCGCGCGGCCAGCATGGCGCGGCTGAGCGAACGATGCTCCTGCTCCATGGTGACCATGCGAGGAAGCACGGCGCGGACGCTGAGCTGCGAAGCGTCGCCACCGTAGACGCCGGAGAGCAACGGCGAGACGAGGCGGTCAACAGTTTCCTGTCCGAAGTGGCGGCGGGTCATGTCTGCAACCGACTCATCGGCTGTGGCGGGCTTGGGCGGAAAGAGAAATTCGCGCGCCATGTGAAGTTTGGTCGGCCAGGAGAAGAGCGGCGTCAGGATGGTTGGCACGAGCCTGGTCGGGATCATGAACATGAGCCCGTCAGGCAGGGGGATGAGCCGGTTACGGACGAGGATGTATGTCCGGCGCTCGCGGTCATTCGAGGGCAGCAGCTGATCGGCGATTCCCAGCTCGCGGCACAGCGCGGCGGCAGCGGGCTTTTCCGTCAGAAACGAATCGGGACCGCCTTCAACCACGCAGCCATCTACGGTTTCTGAGCTGATGACGCCGCCCAGACGGCCTGATGCTTCAAAAACGTGGTACTCGAGGCTCGCTCCTGCCCGGAGGGCCTTCTCGAGCGAAAACGCGGCGCTGAGGCCGGCGATGCCTCCGCCGATGACGGCGATCCTCTTCAAGAATGGGCGACCTCTACCTGAATCAAATCATGCGCCTCGCATCCAGGGGAAGGGGATGTTTTGCGATTTGGATCGTTCGGGTCGGGATGGTAGCCGCGCGGCTGATAGATGCAGCAGGGTTCCTCGGCCATGATGTCGCCGGTGACGGCGTAGGCGCGGGCGCGCGATCCGCCGCAGATGTTGCGGAATTCGCAGGCGCCGCACTTGCCGTGGAGCAGGTCGGAGTCGCGCAGCTTCACGAAGATCGGCGACTCCTGGTAGATGTGCGCCAGGGTGTCGTTGTGCAGGTCGCCGCCCTCGATGGGCAGAAATCCTGACGGGTAGACCTTGCCGATGTGGGAGATGAAAACGAAGCCGCGCCCGTCGTTGACGCGCTTGGTAGCCCAGCCAACGGCTTTCGCCTCGCTGCCCGAGCCTTCGCGGCGAGTCCAGCCTCCGGGGTGGCCTTCGGGATGACCGCCGGGATGATTTCCGGAAATAACCGTCCAGCCGGGATGCGTGGTTGGGCGAGCCCCGGCATCGTCGTGGACGCCGGTGGTGGGCCGGCCTTCCTTCATGCGCTGCTGGATCAGATAGCGCCGATAGTGCATGGCCTCAGTAGTCTTGATGGCAAAGGGCACGCGCTTGGTCAGGTCCCACATTTTGGCGAAGACATCTTCAAATTCCTGGCCGGTCAGCAGGTCGGCCACCTGGCCGCGGCCCACGGGCACGAGGAAAAAGAAACTCCACATCACGATTTGCTTCAGGGTAAGAAGGTCCGCCAGGTGGTCGAGATCGGAGATGTTCAGGCGGCTAACGACGGTGTGAACCTGGATGGGCAGCTTCGCTTCATTGGCCCAATGGATCGCCTGGACCGTGCGCTGCCAGGTGCCGGGAATGCCGCGGATGGAGTCGTGAATTTCCGGTACGGATCCATCGAGAGAGACAGCGAGCCGCGATAGCCCGGAATCCTTCATGCGGAAGATGGCGTCGCGGGTGAGCAGCGGCGTAGCGCTGGGGGTCAGGGCTGCGTGCACACCTTTGCCGGCTGCGTGCCGGATGAGCTCGAAGATGTCGGGCCGCTTGAGCGGGTCGCCGCCGGTGAAGACGAAAAGCGGGACCTCGAGTTCAGCGATCTGATCGATGAGGTTCGTGGCTTCCGCCGTGGTCAGCTGGCTGGGGTGGGGAATGGGCTGCGCCGACGCGCGGCAGTGCTTGCAGGTAAGGTCGCAGGCTTGCGTCGTTTCCCAAATCGCGAGGAAAGGCGCGCGGTCGTAGTCCAGCTTTTGCATGGCCTGGGAGATATCCATGTGGATAGGTTGGCAGGGCGGGGGTGGGGTGGGATGTGATGCGGGTCACAAATCAGGGTCCAGGCTAAGGGCTCGTTGGGTCAGTCTCGCAGGATGCGGCGCGGGTGAGGAGGAGGTCGCGTTCGCGGGTGTTGCGGGTAAGGGCGGCGGCGCGTTCGAACTCGGTGCGGGCTTCGGGGTGGCGGCCTAGTTTGTAGAGTAGGTCGGCGCGGACGCTGGGGAGAAGATGGTAGCGCGCGAGAGAGGGTTCGGCAGCGAGGGCATCTACGAGTGTGAGGCCGGCATGGGGGCCGTGGGCCATGGAGACGGCTACGGCGCGGTTGAGTTCGATGACGGGGGATGGAGTGAGCTGGGCGAGTTCGGTGTAGAGGGATGACGATGCGGGGCCAGTCGGTTTCCGATGGCGTGCGGGCGCGGGCGTGGCAGGCGGCGATCTCGGCCTGGAGGAGATAGGGGCCGCGGGTGGTGTTGATTTGATGAGCGCGTTCGATTGCGGTTAGTCCGCGATGGATCAGGAGTTGATCCCATTGGGCGCGGTTTTGATCGAAGAGTAAGACTGGTTCGCCGGTGGAGGTGACGCGGGCGCGGGTGCGGGAGGCCTGGATCTCCATGAGGGCGACCAGGCCGTGGACCTCTGGTTCGGTGGGAGTGAGTTCGGCGAGGATGCGGCCGAGGCGGAGCGCGTCTTCGCAGAGGGTGGGGCGGATGAGGTCGTCGCCGGCGGTGGCGGAGTAGCCCTCGTTGAAGATGAGGTAGATCACTTCGAGGACGGAGGAGAGGCGCGCGGCGAGCTCGGGGCCGCGGGGGACTTCGAAGGGGATGTGTTTTTCGGCGAGGGTGCGTTTGGCGCGGACGATGCGCTGAGCGATGGTGGGTTCGGGGGTGAGGAAGGCGCGGGCGATCTCGTCGGTGGTGAGGCCGCCGAGGAGACGGAGGGTGAGGGCTGCGCGGGACTCGGCGGGGAGGATGGGGTGGCAGGCGATGAAGACGAGGCGGAGGAGGTCGTCGCCGATGGGGTCGTCGAGGGTGGAGCTGAGGTCGGGCACGGTTTGTTCGAGTGTGGCGAGGTCGCGTGCCAGGTCTTCGTGTTTGCGCTCGGCGACGGCGTTGCGGCGGAAGAGATCGATGGCGCGGCGTTTGGCGGTTGCGGTGAGCCATGCCGCGGGATTATCGGGAACGCCGGATTGCGGCCACTGTTCCAGGGCGGCGAGCAGGGCTTCCTGCGCGAGGTCTTCGGCGAGGCCGACGTCGCGGGTGAGGCGTGTGAGGCCGGCGATGACGCGCGCGGACTCGATGCGCCAGACGGCTTCGATGGTGCGATGCAGGGCTTGATTTTTGCCTGATGTGGATCGGTAGCTGTCACTGCTACCGATCACACCAGATTCAATCCGTGGATGCAAGTGCGGCTATTTGTTGGCGGTCTGATTCGGCAGCTCAGCCCGTTTCGCTACTTTGTGCTGGATCTGCTCTTCGGTCAGGACAGGTGCGAAGTCTTCCATCTCAAAGATCTGGCGGATTTCGACTTCGGAGTCGCCGGCGGGGCTGCAGTTGGGGCTGCGCTTGACCCACTCGATGGCCTCTTCGAGGGACTTGACCTGCAAGATCGAGAAGCCGGCGATGAGCTCCTTGGCCTCGGTGAAGGGGCCGTCGATGACGGTGCGGTTCTTGCCGGAGAATTTGACGCGTGCGCCTTTGGAGCTGGGATGGAGGCCATCGAGAGCCAGCAGGACGCCAGCTTTGCATGAGCTCTTCGTTGTACTTGCCCATCTCGAGCAGGAGCTGTGGATCGGGGAGGGCGCCTTCTTTTTCTGTCTCTGGGGTTGATTTGACGATGACCATGAATCGCATTGTGAAATCTCCTTTGGGTTGAGCGATGGTTGAGTGGCTTGAACTCAGATTGAGAGTGCAGTTGGATCGCTGGTGCTCGCTTTCGTACTGGCTCTCTGCTGATACGTCGAACGGGGTGTGGCCGAATCGACAGGAGAACGGAATTTAATTCATTATTTTTCGGGAGACGCAGCGATTCGCGCTTTGAGTTCGGCGACATCCTGGCGGAGGCTGGCGACTTCGGTTTCAAGCTGAAGGAGCCGTTCGCTGTCAGAGGAGCTGTCGAAGGAGTGTGGCGCCCGGTCGGGGGAGTCCGCCGCGGCGGCGAGCGAGGCGACGTCCGGTTCGCCGGAAAGCAGATGGGCATAACGAATCTCACGAGAGCCAGGCTGGCGAGGAAGGGCCACGACCAGAGATGGCTCAAAGTGTGCGAGCTTCTCCAGGGTTGAGAGGACGTCGTCGAGCTGCTCGAAGCGATGCATGCGCTCAGCACGGCCGCGGAGCTCGCCGGGGGTTTGCGGGCCGCGGAGAAGCAGCACGCACAGGACAGCGGTTTCACCCCGGGTCAGATTAAGAACTTCCTGGAGGTGGTGCTCGTATTTGGTGACGCGGCTGTCGTGTGCGGCTGCAACCAGATTCTGATCGCGCAGGTGGTTGAGCGCTGTGCGGACTTCATCCTCATTGAGCTGCATCACCGGCTCGCGATTGTTCTTCTGGTTGCAGGCGTTGATCAGAGCATTGAGAGAGAGTGGATAGTACTCCGGAGTCGTAGTTTCCTTTTCAATGAGCGCGCCCAGAACGCGAGCTTCGGCGGGGGAGAGAATGAACGCCATGGGAGGAGTTTAAGCGATGGGAAGATTCAGACCTTCTGAATATCAACGAGCCTCAGATTTGGCACGCGGGAGAAGTGCTTCCGGTTGCGCGTGAGCAGCGGCAGATCGTTCGCCAGAGCGATGCCCGCAATGAGGCTGTCACCCATGTTGATGGACTGGCCGATTCGTATGAGGTGGCGATTGACGGCCGCCGCACGCCCGGCGGATGCAAAGTCAAGCCGGAGAACTGGTATTAGTTCTGCGATTTCTCTCGTCGCTTTGGCGCGCCTTCCCTCATCGCCCCCGCTCAGCAGTTCGAAGATGGTGATGACGGTTGTGACCAGCTGTTGGGAGTCAAGATAGCGACTAACCTGCTCATGAACCGGCGAAACCCCGTGGAGATAATCGATGAGAACATCTGTGTCCGCGACGATCAACGCCAGTTCTCCCGCAGTTCACGGGAAACCTTTCTGAGGTGTTCGGCGTCGTTTGCCGAGATGGATCCAACGAGCGACAAGAGCTTCTTTTTGCGCTTTTCCTGCTCACCCTGGGAGCGGAGATAATGGTCAATCACTTCGGCCAGCACTCCGGAAAACCCTTTTTCTCCGCGTTTGGCGGCGATGGAGATCAGAGCAGCGCGATGCTCGGGCTTCATTTCAACGGTGGTCCGCATGCCAGCATTATAGCGGACATGCATGTGCATGCATGTCAACAGAGAGGACTTGCAGCGACCGGGATGCGGATCCAGCCCTACGCCGCCAGCTGCTGGCTCGACGCGGCGAGTTCTCCCAGATATTGCGCGAGGGTGCGCGGCTCACGCTGCAAGATGGCGCGCAGGACCAGCCCATTGCCGCCAGGAAAACCGTGACGGTCGTAATTCTCGAAGAGGCGATGCATGCCCTCGCGCAGCGGACCCTGCGGGATGCCAGCCTCGTGCGCCCACTCATCGAACGGGACTTCAGCGGCGGCGACGGGGAAGCCGAGCGCCTCGGTCATGAGAGCAGCTATATCCACGCGACTGAACATTCCGGGAGCGCACAACTCAAAGGTTCCGTAGTCGAGCCGGTTGGTCGAAAACGCAAGGGCGGCGGCTTCGGCCACATCCCGGTAATCGACGTAACAGACGCGACGGTGGACCGAATAGGGAAGCGCGAAGCGTCTGCGGTTCAGCACCCCGGGCCAGTCGCGTTCGATGTTCTGCATGAAGCTGGCGGGTTGCAGCACGGTGAAATTCATGCCCGACTCGTAGAGCACTTCTTCGACGGGGAGCTTGGCGGCGTGATTGCTCAGGCTGAGGATGGACGGGTGGATGACGCCGGAGAAGACCACCCGGCGCACGCCCACCGAACGCGCAGCTTCGACCATGCAAATGCCCATGCTGAACTCGTCCGGAGCGAAGGCGGGATTGATATGGAAGACTCCGTCGACGCCTTTTGCCGCCCTCAGCAGGCTCGATGGGTTTTCGAGATTGCCGAAAACCGTTTCGTCCGCCCCGCGCCTGAGGGCGGTTTCGGAATGGCTCTGATCGCGGACCAGCGCCCGAACCGTGATCCCACGCTTCTTCAGTTCCGGGACAATGAGGCCTGCGAATTTTCCTGTTGCGCCGACGACAAGGACCTTCATGGCCTGCTCCTCGGGAAGTACTCCTGGGTGGTGCTGCAGCGTTAGACGTCAGTTAACAAGGGGTTGATGTCCCTTTTGACCCGAACGTGTCACATGGCGTGGTATCGGGATTGTTAACAGGGCGGGGACACCGGGTGCGCGCGAAGCAGCCTTGACGGAGTAGCCGGAAGCGGGCCCGGCCGGAGCGTTCACGGTATAATGAAGACCGTGACTGCTATCACAATCGAGACTCCGGTCGATCCCAAAACCAAAACCGCAGGGCCTGAGGAAAAACGCGTCCTGCTGCTGAAACCACGCGGTTTCTGCGCTGGAGTGGTGCGGGCGATTGATGTTGTCCGGATTGCGCTGGAGACCTTCGGCGCGCCTATCTACGTCCGCAAAGAGATCGTCCATAATCGCTTTGTTGTGAATGAGCTGGCGGAAAAAGGCGCCATCTTTGTCGACGACATCCATGAGGTCCCGGAAGGCGCGCGGGTTATTTTCTCGGCGCACGGAGTCTCGCCGGCCGTCAGGGAGCAGTCAAAGGCACTCAAGTTGAAGGTGATTGACGCCACCTGCCCGCTGGTCACCAAGGTCCACGTCGAAGCGGTCAAGTTCGCCCGCCAGGGTTACTCTCTGGTGCTGATCGGGCATCGGGATCACGACGAAATTGAGGGCACTTTGGGCGAGGCGCCCGATGTGACCCAGGTGGTCTCCAGCGTCGCAGAGGTGCAATCGCTCGAGGTCCCTGATCCGGAGCACGTGGCGTATCTGACCCAGACCACGCTCTCGCTCGACGAATCCAGAGACATCATTCAGGCGCTGAAGGTGAAGTTCCCGAAGATTGTGGGGCCGCATTCGCAGGACATTTGCTACGCGACCGAGAACCGCCAGGTCGCGGTCAAGAATGTGGCGCACCGCGCGGATCTGGTGCTGGTGGTGGGCTCCAACAACAGCTCCAACTCCAACCGGCTCGTTGAGGTTTCCCGCAACCTGGGAACCCAGGGCTATCTGATCGACAACGCCGAAGCCATCGATCCCGAATGGCTCAAAGGCATGCGCAACGTTGCGGTGACGGCAGGTGCATCGGCGCCGGAGATTCTGGTTGAAGGCGTCATCGATTATCTGAAGAGAAATGGCTTTGGCACGGTCGATGAGGTGGAGGTCATGCCGGAGAACGTCCGGTTCGGCCTTCCGCCGGAGATCGTGCAGGCAATACAGTCGGCGCCCCCGGCAACCCCCGCGGGTGTCTGAAACCGGTGCGGCGATCGCATCGCGGTATTCAAGGTTTCTCGAACGATATGAGCACACCACTGGAAAGCGCAGGGTCGAGATTTACTTCCGAAGCTCCGGCAGTCGACGAGCCTGCCAGTAGCACCCCGGCACAAGTGCGGTTTGGGCGGATCGACGCCGCCCCTGAAGACGTAACCCGGGCTATCGATCGCTCGCGCGAGTCGCTGCTGCGCATGCAGCACCCCGAAGGCTACTGGTGCGGCGAGCTCGAAGGCGACTCGATGCTGGAGGCGGATTACATCTTCCTGCATACGCTGCTGGGCACCGGCAATCAGGGCAAGATGAGGCGGGCGCTGACCGAGATCATGCGCTACCGCAACGACGATGGCAGCTGGTCGTTGTATCCCGGCGGTCCAGGCAACATCAGCCTCGCGGTCAAGTGCTACTTCGCCAACAAGCTCATGGGCGTTTCCGCGGACGAGCCGCACATGGCGCAATCGCGCGATTGGATCCTCGCCCACGGCGGTGTGGTGGCATGCAACACCTTCACCAAGATTTATCTCTGCTCGCTGGGCCAGTATGACTACAACTCAGTCCCGGCCATCCCGCCCGAGATTGTGCTGTTTCCGAACTGGTTCTACTTCAATATTTACGAGATCTCCGCCTGGTCGCGAGGCATTCTGGTGCCGCTCTCGATCGCCTACGCCAAGAAGCCCTACAAAAGGATTCCTCCGGAACACGGCATCAGCGAGTTGTTTGTGGGTGGGCGCGAGAAAGCCGACCTGAAGCTGCAGTGGGATCGCGAGCACATTGTCAGCTGGCGGAATTTCTTCATCTTTCTGGACCGCATCACGCACTGGTTCGAGCGCATTCACATCCGGCCGTTGCGCTCTCTGGCCCTCAAGCGCGCCCAGAAGTGGATGCTGGAGCGGCTGGAGATGTCGGATGGGCTGGGCGCCATCTACCCCGCGATTCTCAACTCGATCATCGCGCTGCGCTGCCTCGGCTATTCGCTCGACGACCCGCAGGTGATCCGCGCAATGGACGAATTCGAGAGATTGGGCATCGACGAGCCTAACGGCACACCGGACTATCCGGAACCGACTTTCCGCATGCAGCCCTGCATGTCGCCCGTGTGGGATACGGCGCAGGCGATGTATGCCCTTGGTGAAGCCGGCCTCGATCGCAAAGACCCGCGGCTGCTGAAGGCCGCCGACTGGATGCTCTCGAAAGAAGTTCGCCACAAGGGCGACTGGTCGGTGAAGAATCGACGCGCGGCGCCAGGCGGCTGGTACTTCGAGTACAACAACGAGTTTTATCCGGATGTGGATGATACAGCGCAGGTTCTGCTGGCACTGAATAAGGTCGACAATCCTCGCGAGCGCTACCACTACGACGTGTGCCAGCGCGCCATCGAGTGGCTCTTCTCCATGCAGTGCCGCAACGGCGGCTGGGGCAGCTTCGACAAAGACAACACGAAGATGATCTTCCAGAACATCCCGTTCGCGGATCACAACGCGATGCTCGACCCGCCGACGGTCGACATCACGGGGCGCATTCTCGAGATGCTGGCCACCTACGGCTACACGCGCAAGGATCGCCGCGTGGAGAAGGCGATCAAATTCATCTACTCCGAGCAGGAATCGGACGGCAGCTGGTTCGGGCGCTGGGGCGTGAATTATCTCTACGGAACATTCCTGGTGCTGCGGGGCCTTGAAGCTATGGGCGTGTGGAACCACGAGCCCGAGATCCAGCAGGCCGCCGAGTGGATTCGCATGGTGCAGAACGCTGACGGTGGATGGGGCGAAAGCTGCGGAAGCTACGACGATCCAACAACCCGCGGCGTGGGCCCGAGCACGCCATCGCAAACGGCGTGGGGGATTCTGGGGCTGCTGGCCGCCGGGGATACGCGAAGCGACTCGGTAGCCAAGGGCATCAAATGGTTATTGGCCCGGCAGCAAGCCGACGGTACCTGGGACGAAAGCTACGGAGAAGGGAAGAACCGCCAGGCCATCTACACCGGCACAGGGTTTCCCAGAGTCTTCTATCTTGCCTATCCGCTTTACCGCGATTATTTTGCGCTGCTGGCGCTGACCAACTACCGGCGAGCCATGGAGAGAGCCGAAGCATGAAACGGAGAATTTCCTGAATGGCGGTACCTGTATCGCAGGCGTGGACGGTTGCAACGTACGTCCTGAAGCAGAAGCTGAAAGGCCGGAAGCGGTTTCCGCTCGTCACGATGCTGGAGCCGCTCTTCCGCTGCAACCTCGCGTGCGCCGGCTGCGGCAAGATCCAGTACCCGCCGCACATCCTTAAGCAGGAGCTCAGCCCCGAAGAGTGCTTCAAGGCGATCGATGAGTCGGGCACGCCGATGGTTTCGATCCCCGGTGGCGAGCCGCTGCTGCATCCCCAGATCGACAAGATTGTCGAGGGTCTTGTGGCGCGCAAAAAGTACGTCTATTTGTGCACCAACGCGCTGCTCCTGAAAGAAAAACTTCATCTCTTCAAACCCAGCAAGTATCTCTCGTTTTCAGTCCACCTCGACGGCCAGCGCGAGCACCACGACTTCTCAGTCTGCCGCGAAGGCGGCTACGATATTGCGCTCGAAGGAATCAAAGCGGCCATCGCAGCCGGCTTCCGCGTCACCACCAACACCACGCTCTTCGATGGAGCTGATCCCAACTCCGTTCGCGCCCACTTCGACGATCTGATGACCGTCGGCGTCGAAGCCATGATGGTCGCCCCTGGCTACACCTACGAAAAAGCGCCCGACCAGAAGCATTTCCTCGGCCGCGCTCGCTCGCGGCGGCTCTTTCGCGCCATTCTGTCGAACCGCAAGAAGAGCTGGAAGTTCAACGCGAACTATCTCTACCTCGAATTCATCATGGGCAAGCGCAACTTCCAGTGCACGCCATGGGCAATGCCCACCTACAGCATCTTCGGCTGGCAAAAACCGTGCTATCTGCTGCAGGACGGCTACGCGGACACCTTCCAGGAGCTGATCGACTCGACGAACTGGGACAACTACGGCACCGAGAGCGGCAATCCCAAATGCGCCAACTGCATGGTCCACTCCGGCTACGAGGGCACTGCGGTCAACTACACTTTTGGATCGCTGAAGGGCCTGTGGGAGACGGCGAAGGCGATGATGAATCGCTACGACGACAAGGGCGCGCTCGATCTGCTGAACGAACCGGTGAAGCCGGTCCACAGCTTCAATCCGCTGGTTCAAATTAACGCCCAAATTAAGACAGAAGTCCGCCTGGAAGAGGGAACTCGCGTATGACGGGAAGAGCCGCGGCCATGGATCCCAACGCCGTCGAGGTGATGGAGGGGCGCGAGCGCGAACAGCTCGAAGGCTGGATTCCCACGCTCGCCAGCGAAGATGAAATCCGCACCGCGCTCGAGAAGGCCTTCGATTATCGCGGCGACGTCACACTGACCCTCAAAGACGGCCGCGTTATACACGGCTACATCTTCGATCGCCGGCCGGGTGCAACCCTGCAAGCCTCCGCCGTGCGCGTGATGCCCTCTGATGAGCGTACGAAGCTGACCATCCCGTATTCCGACATTGCCGCGCTGGCCTTCACCGGCCGCGATAACGCCGCCGGCAGAACCTTCGAGGCCTGGGTGAAGAAATACTGGGAGAAGAAGGCCGCCGGCGAGAAGAACATCGCCATCGAGCCGGAAAAGCTCTGAGCAGCCGGTGACCGGAGCCTGTAGCTATTTGGCTTTCCTTGCCCTTCGCACCGCCTCCACATCAGCGAGATCCTGAGGTCTTCCAGTCGCGGTCTTGTTCGCGATGAAATCATCTGCAGAGATGAAGCAGACTTTCAGGTTTGTCTCTTTGTCGGCAGTTACTTCGACGCGATGTTCCCACGCCTGATCGAAGTCGACGCCCGAAATGCGAGGAAGGATTTCAATCATCTGTGGCGCAGTCCCCATGCGGAAAAATGTGCTGCGATCCGCGAAATCTTCGGGGGTAAGGCCCGCCAATGGAGCTCCAAATTCCGCAAGAGCCGCGAAGACAGCCTTCGCATTGTCGATTTCTGGTTGAACGAAGATATCCAGGTCTTTGGTAGCGCGCGGCTGCGCATGAATAGCCACGGCGTAGCCGCCAACGATCAGGTATTTAACGCCATGTTCGTTGAACGCGGACAAGAGTTCTCTGAAGTCCTGGCTGAACATTGCGTCCCGAATCCTTCCATCCGTATTGGCTGAACGAGAGTTCCGCGGCGACGTCGAGACGGGCCTGAGGCGACAATGCCTGCCATTCCCGATACTCCTCATCTTTCACGGCATCGAGATCGGTGTATTTGCGGATGGTCTTATCCATGCTGCCTCGCGCAACCGCTTCATTTCAAGGTACCACTCGTGTCAGAGCATTTCATGGGCTGTCCCAAGGCCGTCTCATCCCCACTTCTTAATCTTCGGCCACACTGCCTGAAAGTTCCACTTCAGTTCGCGGCAAAGCCAGATGGTGAAGTGCTCGTCTTCGCGGAACCACGGGTTGTCGACCTGGCCGGCCGCGACCACACTCGAAAAGTATTCGCGGTCACCCCTCCCATCGCTGCCCAGCACGATCACCGTACTGCCATCGGCATCCCGCGGTCCCCACAACCAATACGAATTGTGATTGCTGATCGCGCGCGGCAGGCCGTACTTCGGCCCGAAGTAGTCCACCGCCGCAGCTTCGCCCCAGTTGTTGGCGAAGATCGCCGTGTGCGCTCGCTCCGCCGGCGGCAGGCTGCAGTGGCCGGCCCCGACCGCACCCACGGAACAGAGTTCTCAGGAGCAGGTGCCGAAGTGACTTTTGGGCCGGAATTCACGAGGACTCCCGAGTGGTTTTGAGGTTACTTACGCGGCAGTCCAATGCCTGGTTCCAGAGGCCGCGCAGCCGCGCAATCTTTGTCTTTACTTCGAAAACTGCTCCATGCTACGTTTCTTTACCAATCCCCCTTACCCCCCAGAGAAGTGGAGACCCCAGGTGTATTGCGTCCAGTGTGGATCGGCTATTCAGTCCGAGAATAAGTTTTGCACCAGTTGCGGAGCGCCCGCCTACCGATCTTCCGGCGAATCGGCCCCTGCTGTACCTCCGGTGGCAATGCAGGCAGCCGCTCCTTACGCCGCTGTGCCGCTCGCGCCGCAGGCACCCGTCGGCCTCCCGGTGGGCGCCGTCCCCGTGTACCAGGGAGGCCAGTTGTATTACGTCGTGCCCCAGGCCGCCCCCACCCACACCATCCAGCAGGTCAATCTGCTCAAAAGCCTCCAGGGACGCATCAACAGCCTCGCCTCCACCGAGCAGCTGGAGGGCTTCAGCCTGAAGGAAATGTTCTCCGACGTCTTCAAAAAGCGCACCGCCGAGCAGGTGGAAGATTACGTCGCGGTGGGCACTTCAAAAACCACGCCGCCCATCGACGTCGTTGAGACCGGCTGGCCGAAGCCGTGGCTGTTTTTCCGCGTGCTGGCGGTTCTGGTCGCGGCTTACTTCGTCTGCACCTTCACGCTGATGCACCTCTCCGATGCCGGCAACATGATCCCGGCGGTCATGATTATCGGTTCGTTTGCATTTCCGCTGGCCACGCTGGTGCTTTTCTTCGAGCTCAACACGCCTCGCAACGTTTCCTTCCAGGTCATCGCCCGGCTGTTTGTGTTCGGCGCGGTGGTTTCTCTCGGCGTCGCTCTGCTGGGCTACACTCTTCCTATTTTCAGCGTGGCAACCTGGGAAGCCGGCATCGTTGAAGAAGTTGCCAAGCTCCTGACGTGCGTCATTGTCATGCGCAGCGCCAAGTACAAATACATCCTCAATGGAATCCTTTTTGGGGCGACCGTCGGCGCGGGATTCGCCTGCTTTGAAACCGCCGGCTACGCGCTCAATAACGCTTTCCTGCCAGGATTCTTCCAGGGATTGAGCCAGGGGCAAACCCAGGGCGCGGCCATGCACACCGCCATCGTATCGATGCTGCAGATCCTGCGCATGCGCGGCTTCATGGCTCCGCTGGGCCATGTGGCGTGGACGGCGATATCCGCGGGCGCCTTCTGGCGCGTGAAGCAGGACAAGCCGGTGAACCCATCGATGCTGCTGGACCCGCGCTTCCTGAAGGCGTTTTGCATTCCCGTTGCTCTCCACGCGTTGTGGGACGCTCCGGCATTCCTGCAGCTGCCGCTTTACGGCAACACCATCATCACCGGACTGATCAGCTGGTACGTGGTCTTTGGCCTCGTTCAGCAGGGCCTCCGCCAGGTGCAGGAAGAACAAAAGGGTCATCTGCAGCAGACGCTGCAGTCTGTAGAAGCTTCTATGCAGCCGCCCGGCAGCGTCGCGTTTTCGTAGAAACCAGGCGGCAGGACAAAACTCCATCGAACCTCTCTCAGGAGAAATTGGCCATGGCATTCTGCAGCAATTGTGGCAACCAACTCAGCGATACCGCAAAATTCTGTGCGCAATGCGGAACCGTCGTTGTGGCAAAGGGATCTTCGGCGCCCTCTGCGTCGAGCACACCTTCGGCGGCAGCTGGCGCGACTCCTGGATTTGCGCCAGCGGTCGCTTCGACGCCGGTTGCCGCGCCCAGCGCCACTTCTGGATACGCACCAGCGGTCGCTGCAACGCCGGTTGCCGCGCCCAGCGCGCCCAGCGCGCCTCCACCCCCGGCCCAGCCGATTGCGGCCGCGCCCGTCCACTACATTCCGCCAGGGGCAACGCCGGTGGCTGTGGCCATGCCCCCGGCACAGGCAGCTCAAAACAGAAACGGGATGCTGGGGACCATCATCATCGTCGTACTACTCGCCGGCATCGGCTACTACTACTACGACAAGACCCACAACACGACCAACACGCAGACCAACAATCCTCCTGTCACTCAACCGCCCTCTACGAACAACCCGCCCAGCAACCCACCGAGCGGAGGCAACGGCGGCGGCAGTGGCAACGCGGCGTTGCTTCAGCAGCAGTCGCTGGACGCGCAATGGCAGTCGGCCAACGGCTTCATCGTCGTAAACGCCAAGTGGACCAACAGCTCAACCACCAACCTGGCCTCCGCGGTCATGGAGTGCGACCAGTACGATAATGGAGGAACGGATCTGTCGCAGTTCCGCATGACGCTGAACGGTCCTACCCCGCCCAACACCTGGTCGAGCTACAGCAACGTGCAGATGGGAGAAGCGGCGAACGGGGTGAACAAGCTGGTGTGCAACCTGGTGCACGTGACGCCGGCGCAGTAAGCGCCCGGCAGGGAAGTGTGCAATGGCATTCTGCCCCCAATGCGGCCATGAGCTCGCAGGCGGCCAGCGCTTCTGCCCGCAGTGCGGCAGCGATGTTGCAGCGGCTGCGGCAGCGACGGCCGATCCTGCTGGATCAGCAAGCGCCGGTCTCCCTGCTGGTGCCATCCCCGCACCTACGCCGGCAATTCCTCCCGTGCCCATGGCCGCGCCTGCGCCCGCTGCGGGCGGCGCGAAGAAGGGAACTACGAGAATCGTCGCCGTGGTGATTGCCGTTGTTCTTGTCGGGGCGTTTCTCTACAACCGATCACATACCGGAACAACTCAGACAGGAACACAGCCCACACCGGGCGCGCCGGGCAATTCTCCCCCCGGCCCGAATTCGGGTCTGGCTGCGCAACAGTGGCTCCCGGTTCAGTGGCAGAACGAAGGCGGCACCATCATGATCACGGGATCGTGGACCAACAACTCGGGAGTTACGATCGGTTCGGCCTCTGTGGAGTGTGATCAGACCGACAACGGCGGCAATCTGGTCGTGCGAAACAACCTGACCATCGGCGGACCGCTGCCGCCGAATACTACTAAGAATTTCATGCGCGTGCGAGTGGGGACGATGTCTCCCCAGACCACGATGGTCAGCTGCCGCATCGTGGGCGTTACTCCCGCCAGCTAGCGCGGCGGAGTTCGCGCGACGCCGACATCTGCCCGGAATTGGCAGATGTGGAGTCTTCTAAACCGAAAGGCCACTGGCTATTCGCTCACCCGCCAGCAATCAATCGTCATGAACTCCGTCCAGCTCTGCCTGTCGCTCGACTTCTCGCCGCGCCAGGTAAACTGCTTCGGCGAAACACTTGTATAAGTAGCGCGAGTAAAGGCGTGACCTGCTGTTGGCTCCCTGAATACATAACTCACCGATCGCCCGTCAAAGGTCGCGCCTCCCAGCTCCGGCGATGCCAGAACCGTCCACGACCCGGAAAGCGCATCAAGCCAGCGAATATTCCACGCCCTGGTGGCCGCGTCGTAGCTGCGGTAGTTATTACCGAGAACGATCAGCTTGCCCGCGGAATCCGTCATGCGGTACTCGTCTTCGATCACGTAGCCGTCAAGGATGTAACGGCCAACCCATGAAGCTTTGTAGTTGTGCCACTCTCCGTCAGGAGTCTGCGCCCTGCCTTCGCAGCCCCACCGGCCGATGAGAAAGGCAAAACGGGCGAGCTCCGGCGGCGCGTTGGGGTTGGGTTTCCCGTAGGCCTGATCGTTGCGGTTCACTGGAGAATCCTCGGCGTGGAAGAGCGGTTGCGCCGGTACTGTCAGAAGGCAGGCGGCGAGCAGGGCAGCGAGTGTCGAGTGCATCCGCATCCTGACCCTACTGCTCGGGAACTCCTTCGACGATGAAGATGCGGCTCTTCGCCGAGCTCTGGCGGAGAGGGCGGACTGCCGCATAAGCAGGGGAGTCGTACCACTCGCGCGCCTTCTCCACGCTGTCGAACGCGATCACTACGATGGCCCCTTTCGGAGGATCGCCTTCGAGCGGCTGAATGTTGTTGCCGCGAATCACATAGTGGTGGTTGAACGGCGCAAGCGTATCGGGGACCTGCGCGCCGTACTTCTGCATGGTGGCGGGGTCGGTGACCTCGACTTCTGCAATCACGTAGCCGGGCGGAGTTTTGGGTTGTTGTGCGCGAATGGCGATGCCTCCCGGAATGCCAATCGCCACACCGGCAAGAACTGCCGCACACAAAGCCCATCTGGTTTGCATAGGTGGTGCCGCCTCCTGTGGGTAACCCAAAGAAGATTAGGCGGGCTCCGTCCGTTCTGTCAACGACTCACACCGTTGAACGCGAATGGCATGCCCCCAACCTTGCCGCTAGTGCAGGAAGTTCATCAGGCTGCCGCCGGCGAAAGGCTCAAGCGTAAACGTGAGAATGAACAGCGCCAGTCCCGCAACCGCGAGCCAGTTGCGTCCCCTCGTCAGCGGCGGCTCTTCCGGCACCGGAGGATGACGCAGGCTCGGCAGCAGAAAGCATCCCCACACCAGCCAGCCGATCCAGTACATCGTTCCCGCAAAGAACAGCAGGAAAACCAGCGAGTTCGTCGTCCAGCGATGCGCTCGTGGCGAGATCGCATACAAAATGTGTCCGCCATCCAGCTGGCCCGCGGGCATCAGGTTCACCGACGTGATGAACAGCCCAATCCACGCCGCCACCAGCACCGGGTGCGGATTAAACGACGCATCCAGCGGCGGCAGAGCGGGATGGAAGAGATGAACGATGCCGTAAAAGATCGACAGCATGAACGGCACACTGACGCTGATGCTCGCCGAGGATTGAAACCCCGGAGCGGCCATCTTCTGCGACAGCGCCAGCCCGCTGATCAGCGCCGGAATCGCGACCACCATCCCAGCCAGCGGCCCGGCGACGCCAATATCCAGCAGCGCCAGCCGCGACGGCACCCGCGAGCGCAGCCGGATGAAAGCTCCGAAGGTCCCGATCAGCGTCGGCGCGGGCAGAACCCAGGGCAGCGAAGACCGAACCCCGTGCATGCGGCAAGCGGCGTAGTGGCCCAGCTCATGCGCGGAAAGAATCCCCAGCAGCGTCAGCGCGAACGGCCAACCTGCGGCCAGCCGTCCCGGGTGCCGCACGATCCACACGAAAGGGAAGAAGCCGGCATTCACGGCAAAAGGCGGAGCGCCGCGCCGGAAGTTATACATAAGGACGGCGCCGGTGCTCAGCGTTGTGAAAACGCTCAGGCCGAGGAGGCAGATGGCCACGCCCGCCTGCTCCAGTTGCGATGCCGGCCTTGCCGACCGCGCAGGCACAACATGCGGCGTGCGCTCCTCAATCGAGCGGGGGAAATCGTATGCAGGCTGACCCATACTCGGCGATTCGGGGGAAGGAATACCGGACGGGAACAGTTTACCGGCGGATGCCAGTAACAGCAGTAACTTTCTGACAGGACCCGGCAAAAGTGGCTTTCGCCCAGGCGGGCTGCCGATTGCAGATCCTAATCCAGCAGATGCAGCTCTTTGCCCGGCTTGAAGCGGACCGCTTTCCCAGGCGCGATGCTCACCTCCGCGCCGGTGCGCGGATTGCGCCCGATCCCGGTCTTCCGCGGACGAACGTTGAACACGCCAAACCCACGCAGCTCAATGCGCTGGCCCTCGGCGAGCGCGCGCTTGAGGCTTTCAAACACCGTGTCAACCGCCGCTTCGGCCTTGTTGCGCTGCAGGCCGGTTCGCTCAATCACCTGGTGAATAATGTCCTGTTTTATCAAGGTTTTCTCCGGTCAGGCGAATAGTCCGTATCAAGGGTGATCGTAGAAATCTTTGATGCCATTGTCAATGCGGGCCGCCTCCCGTAAGATGCAGCTTTACCCCCAAGTCAACAGGGACTTCCGGCGCGGAATGCGCTTTTCGCCGCTCCCGGAGCTCCAAAACCGAAAGTCGGCCGCTGCTCGACGGCGCGCCAGGGAGGGTCATGGCAATCAAGTGCGACCGCTGGATTCGGGCTCAGGCCCTCAAGGGCATGATTGACCCCTTCAGCGAGAAGCAGGTCCGGGAGGGCGTCGTCTCCTACGGCCTCTCCTCCTATGGTTACGACCTGCGCGTTTCCGACGAGTTTCGCATCTTCACCAACGTCAACAGCGCCATCGTCGATCCCAAACAATTCGACGAGCGCTCCTTCGTCTCCGTCCAGGCCGACTCCATCCTCGTCCCACCCAACAGCTTCGCCCTCGCGCGATCCGTTGAATATTTTCGGATTCCGCGTGACGTGCTGACCATATGCGTGGGAAAATCCACCTACGCTCGCTGCGGAATCATCGTCAATGTGACCCCTTTTGAGCCGGAGTGGGAGGGATTTGTAACTCTGGAAATATCAAATACCACTCCATTGCCGGCGCGTGTCTACGCTAATGAGGGTTTGTGCCAGATCCTGTTCTTCCAGTCCGACGAAACCTGCGAAGTCAGCTACGCCGACAGGAAGGGAAAGTACCAAAAGCAGCAGGGAATCGTGCTGCCAAAACTGTAGGAGCAATGGAGAACACCGGCCAATTCGCCCGGCCCATGCGCGTCGGACTTGCTCGACTTTGAGCCCCTCCGTATCGCCGGCCTGCGCGAAATTTTCGCCGGGCAACCGGACTTTCAGGTCGTTTCCACCGACTGGGGAGCGGCTTTTCGCGACCCGTCCCTCGATCTGGTCGTCGTCGTCCTGCGCGATCAGGCATTTTCTCTGGCTCTGCTCGCCAGGCTTCGCTCGAAGCAGCCGAACCTCAAGCTGCTGGTCATCGGCTCCGGCTCCGAGCCGGAGAAGATCCTTGAAGCCATCAGCGCCGGCGCCAAAGGCTGGCTGGAAGAAACTGCATCGCCGGCCCAGGTCATGCAGGCCGCCTACGCCATTCTCAGCGGATCCATCTGGGCGCCGCGCAAGGTTCTGCCTGTGTTCGTCGACCGCGCCATCGAAGGCTCGACCGCCCGCCGCCGCCGCAACAGCCCGCGCTTTACCGAGCGCGAAGAAGAAGTTCTGCAGCAGCTGGTTCTCGCGCGCTCCAATCGCGAGATCGCCCAGGCCCTCAGCATCCGCGAGCAGACCGTCAAATCCTACGTCGCCCGCCTCATGCGCAAAGTGGGAGTGGGGAACCGGATCGCGCTCTCCGTGCAGGCCGCCAGCGGCGCCTGGGACCAAAAAGACGAGTAGTCCCGGCCTTTCCTTGGCTCTGGTGAACAGAATATCTGTTATCAGACGTAACCGCGAGCGCGAGAATCTCCTCCCGGCGGCGAGGCTGTACCCCTAATCATTTGCATAGGCCGCTGAAGGGATCGGCAGGAATGCAGGGCTCTGAAGGCTGAAAATCCTCCAAGGCTTTCTTTATCGCATCCTGATCCACTTCCGTGATGTCATGACAGTCCTGTCCTATGACACGATCAGGAAGACCTGCCTGCCTGGCTATGACATCGCGGCAGCTCTTCCCTACCGTCTTCATCGGCGGATGCAGCTCCAGGTGAGCTTTCAGATAGTTGAGCTGGGTCTCTGCTTCATCTTGCCCGATCGCGTACAACATTTCCTCTCCGACCGGGCTCAATTGGATCATGAGATCGAGATGTTTGGCTTCCTGGGGATTTGGCGCTGTCCCGATCCCTTTCAGGTAGCACTGCTCGCGAAAGTAAAGGGACCAGACGTCGTTTCGGACGGTGAAGATCCTGAATGCCTCGGCCAGGTCTTTGGGCTCTCCCCATCCCTCCATATTCGTCACGCCGAGCAATGGAGCCGCGGTAGCGTTTCCCAGCTCATTCGCCCGTTTGAGCCAGCAATACCCGCGGTCATATTCAAGATCGCGAATCGCGAACTTACCGATTTCGAGGGCCTTCGTAGAATTGGTTTCCGACCTGGCTTCGGAACATGGAGCCTTGAGCGAATCCGGCTTCATCAGCTTTGTGTCATGAGTCGGCCTCAGTATCGCCCTCAAGTCTCTGGGGAACGAGGCGAACTCATCGGCAGCAAGGGGAGGGAGCATGATATCCGGATGCGTCCTGGATGGACTCCACTGCAGTTCTCCATAAATCTGCTGGTCGGGGCGGCCATAGAGCGCCTCGTGGATCTCGTCCCGGATATCGTGGCCAGCAGGAGGGATGTTATCGACACGTTTGAACGACTGCATATTCGCTTCAGATTTGTCCCACTGCAGCGTGAAGCTAAAACCTCCAGTATGAACCGTTGTCCATGTTCCTCGACCATCCGACACGGACGAGCCATCCGAGCCTATCGTCCCTGTCATGTCTGCTTCTTCTATCAGCCCGTTCGAAGTCGGGTACAAGTTTCGCCCAAGGAAATGAATGGTCTTCGGTCCCCAACTCAGGACATAGAATTCAGAAATCGCTTGGTCATTCTCCAGGCGACCAACATATCGGTTGCCGTCATAGGCCAGTTTCTGAATGAGTGACCCGTTCACAGTCATCCGAATATTCTTTGGGACTGTGGAATTGTCTTTTGTTTGAGCGCGCCCGGAAACGGCAAGACACGCGAGCAGAGCGAGCGCCAACAGGATCCGTGTTTTCAAGGGACACCTCCTTGATGAGGTCAATAATGCTAGATCGTCTGGTGCTCAGGGATTCGACAGCGCAGAAGCGCACGGGTATATCATTCTGACATTCTTTGACACGTGATTCCGGAACGGAAGTCCCGCTTGCATGCGTGCAAAATACCTGTTCCTGATGCTCCTGGTCGCGTTCTTTACCCGTACTGCAGACGCCCAGGATGCCACGAATCACCCTGTCCACGACTTTTTCTTCTTTAACGGCCCAGGCGACTTCAACCGCAATGTCTTTTACAAAAATAAGCTGGAGTTTTCCCTCGAAAGCGGCTGGGAGCCCATCAATATTCCCTTCCCGTACGACTTCGTGACGAACACCGCGTACACCACCTGGCCGCTCCATTACACGCTGGAACCCAACGTTGCTTCCGTCCGCTGGACCATCGATAACATCGGCTGGCCCAGCATTCTGCGCGGCAGCACCGACTACACATTCAGCGGGTCCTATGTGGACATCCCTCGTGGCCCGGAGACGCGCTATTTTGTGTTTCTCTTTGGAATACGCCGTAACTTCATTCGTCCCAACTGGAGGATGGTTCCTTACTTTGACGCCCACGGTGGGGTGGGCAACATTAACGCCAAAGGGCCAGAGGGGGTGCTCTACGCCCAGGGGCAGGATCTGACCTTCACGTTGATGCATGGCGGCGGGATACGCTACGACCTCAGCCCCCGATTCAGCGTCGATGCCGGCGCGACCTACCAGCACGTCTCCAACGCCTACCTGTCAGAGCCCAAATATTATGATTACGGCATCAACGTCTGGGGCTCGATGGTCGGCTTCAACATCCGCATTGGAAAAGCCAGGCCCCTGAG
The DNA here is from genome assembly GCA_963788905.1 of uncultured Acidobacteriaceae bacterium. GTDB lineage: Bacteria > Acidobacteriota > Terriglobia > Terriglobales > Acidobacteriaceae > Palsa-343. The sequence goes on along the minus strand of CAWBIO010000001.1, from coordinate 1,361,986 downwards.
GCAGTAGGCGAGAGCGCATCATCCTGGCACGAACATCGACAGTCTCCCGTCCCTCATCATTGAGTTCAGGAGCGAAGCAATATTCCTATGAATCGAATCATTCTCAGTGCCGGATTTATCGTCTGTTCTGCTCTTCTCCTGTGCCAGCCCAGCTACAGTCTCTCCGCCACAAACCTCTCCGGCTCCGCTTCCGGCCAGACAGCCTCCGCCGCACAGAATCCCTCCGGGAGTGTGGCAGGAACCGAATTACCGGGCGGAATGCTGAGCGTCAAATCGGCCTCTTGCGGCGCCGTCGGCGACGGCTCGAGCGATGACACGAATGCGATCCAGAAGTGCATCGATTTTGCCCAGACCCACCATTTGAACGTCTACTTCCCAACCTCGCGCGGCTGCTACCTGGTGACGCATTCGCTCAACCTGACTGGAGTTTCCCAACTCTGGCTGCTGGGCGACGGACGCAGTGGCGACGGCATCCGCTCCACCATCTGCCATGCTCTCGTCGAGCCTTACCCACTGCTCGATTTTACCGGGGCCACCTATGCGGGCATCGACGGCCTGAACATCGTTCCACGTGGCGAGGACTTTTCCAAAAGCCGGGCGACAGCCGGAGTCCTCTTTCAACCCATTAACGGAAACGATAGCTACAACGCGATTAAGAACAGCGTGATCGCCGCCGGCAATGCATCCACCGAAGCCGCCGTTGTCGACAATGGCGCCGATCAGACCTACGTCGGCAGCTCCGTCTTCATCTCCGGCGCCGGAGCCGGTTACATCACCGGTAACGGCCTGGGCACAGCTACTGCGGTCAAAAGCAAATTCCAGAGCGCCCGACCCGTTGAAAACGTCACTTACGGGACCATTTTCAATACCACCATCGACTCCTTCGGCGCCTCCACCGTTCCCCCTCTGCAGATCACCGGAAGTTCCGGCGGCTATAACCTCTCCGGCGGCAACTACATCTGCACCTGCAGCCCCCAGGCCACCGCTCCCTACATTATTGAAGTCAGCAATACCGCCGGCGTTCACATTTCCGAGACCCGAACCGAAACTCACGTCCCAGCATCCTTCCCCCAGACCGCCCTCTATATCGCGCAGGACAATGGCGGCGACGTGATTGGGGACGGCTCCACCTTCATCACCTCCGCCAATCCCCGCTCCTGGGTCCTGGGCGGACCGTCGATCTTCAGCGCAACCATCGAGCTCACCGAAAACTGCCTTAGCAATACGGTTGGCGGATTCCTTCACTTTGGCCTCATCACCAACAGCACACTCACCCTCAGCGTGGGCGGCTGCAACCAAGGTCATTTTGGAACCGTCACGCGCGGATTTCGCAACAACCGAGTCACCTACCAGGGGCCCGACTCGCTGGCCGCGATCTTTGCGGACCTCCCGGCTCCGGCTTATGTGCTTGCCTCCACCGTCTGCATCGGCTCCGACGCTTCGGGAGCCTGTCAGAACACGCCGGATCTCAACCACGGTTCGTTTTTCGGGCAGACCGCCGCGCTTTCCGCCATCCCCCTCAACTCGCCCGCATTTGATATCCAGTACGCCACCGTCTCCGGAAACCCACAGGGCATCGTCGCCGTCGCTTCCGCCTTCAACTGCACCAGGAATCCCGAGATTTCGTTCTACGATTGCGGCTCTTCCCTCTCGCTCTCCAGTTGCCATCAGGGCGCCCTGTTAGCCCGCGTGACGCTCACCGCAGCGAACACGGCATTCGCTGGAGGCGCCACCGGAACCTTTAAGGCGGGTGACGCCGTTGCCTTCGCCTTCAACGCGGGCGCCTGCACCTCTCTCCAGGTCCAGTCCGTGATCGTCAATTACTGAGCGACCCCGGTTCTGCTACAGCCCCACCTTACGCACCATGGCTTTGAACCGTGGATCGTCGCGTTCGCCATCGTAGAGTGGATCGATTGGAAGCCAAAGAAGCCATTCGGCCCGATCGTCGTACGCTTTGTCCAGCCACGCATACTCGGCGTCGCGATCGCCGAGGGCCATGTACACCAGCGAAACATCGCGCGGCTGAAGTAATCAATCAGCTTGACGAAAACCAGGTGGTCAGCATGCTGAGCTGGCCCAACCTCAGCAGAGCACAGCGGGCGGAGTGACGATTTTGCTCCGCCCGCAATTCCCTTCCTGGCTGTCCAATTCCGGACAGACGCGGGGCGATCCCGGACACTCTTTCCCCGCTGGACACCAGCAGCCTGCCTGTTTTCTTACAGATAGCCCGTGATGCGGTGGCATCCGATATGCACCTTATGTAAGCCGTATTCCACCGATTCACGAGGTGCCTATGCTCACAGACATTCGCGTAGCTCTGCGGCAGTTGCGGAAGTCGCCAGGCTTTGCCCTGACAGCGATCCTCACCCTCGCCCTCGGCATCGGCGCCAACGCCATCGTCTTCAGCGTGCTCAACGCGCTGATCCTCCGCCCTCTGAAGGTGCCCAATTCACAGAACCTTTATATGGTGCAGCGCGTCGTCGGCCCCGAAGTTTCGCCCTCGCAGTCCTGGCTCGACTACCGCGATCTGCGCGACCGCAACCACAGCTTCCAGGACCTGGCGGCCTATGACATCATCGGCTCCGTGGGACTCGATACCGGCGGCAACCCGGATTCGGTGTGGCCCTACGTGGTGAGCGCGAATTATTTTGATGCGCTCGGACTCCAGCCCTACCTCGGCCGCTTTCTGCACCCCTCCGACGACAAAGGGCCAGCCAGCGCTCCCTACATCGTCCTCAGCTATGCGTACTGGCACAGCCATTTCGGCGGCGATCCCTCGGCGGTGGGGCGAACCGTCCAGATCAACAAGCATCCTTTCACCATCATCGGGGTGGCCCAGCCCGATTTCCGCGGTACCGAGTTGTTCTTCGCACCCGGTTTTTGGATACCGACGGTCGAGCTGCCCGTGATCCAGGACTGGATGCCGCTGAATGAACGTGGCTCTCATTTCACCTGGATCGTGGGACGCCTGAAACCCGGCGTGACGCCCACCGAGGCGACCGCCGACTTGAACACCATCGCGGCCTCCCTGATCAAGGCCTGGCCGAAGGATGATGACGGGCTCAAATTCAACCTGGCGCGTCCCGGATTGGTGGGCGACTATCTCGGCAAGCCCGCCCGCGCCTTCATGGTGGGAATGATGCTTCTCGCCGGCCTCATCCTGCTCGCCGCCTGCGCCAACCTCGGCAGCCTCTTCGCCGCGCGCGCAGCCGACCGCTCCCGCGAGATCGCGGTGCGCATGGCGCTCGGCTCGCGCAAGGGCCTTGTCCTGCGCCAGCTCCTTACTGAAGCTGTGCTCCTGTCGCTCGCCGGTGGCGCACTGGGCGTCTTTGGCGGCATCACCATTCTCCGCTGGCTCAGCGCATGGCAGCCCATCCCCAACATCCCCATCAACGTGCCCGTTAATCCTGACGCCAGCACCTATGCCGTGGCTCTCCTGCTGGCCCTCGCCAGCGGATTCCTCTTCGGCCTGGTGCCTGTCCGCCAGGTCATGCGCTCCGATCCCTGGCAAATCATCCGCTCCGGATCCACCGGCCTCCCCGGCATGCGGAAATTCACCGTGCGCGAGCTGCTCCTGGCCCTGCAAATTTCCATCTGCGCCGTCCTCGTCACCGCCTCGCTCGTGGCCGTGCGCGGACTGGTCAAGTCGCTGCACTCCAGCTTCGGCTTCCAGCCGCAGAACGCGATGCTGGTCCAGAGCGATCTGCAGAAGGCCGGCTACACCAAGGACCAGCGCGTTGTGGCCGAACAAAAGCTGATCACCGCCGTCTCCGCCATTCCCGGCGTCGATGCGGCCGGCTTTGCCGATCGCCTGCCACTCAGCCTTGGTGGCAACGACTCGTCCGTCTATAAGGACAGCATCACTGACTACCGGCCGACCAATCAGGCCGCGGATGCGCAGCAATATGACGTCTCGCCGAACTACTTCGCCGCCGCCGGAACCGGATTCATCGCCGGACGCACCTTTACTCTCCACGACGATGCCAAAGCGCCCATGGTCGCGGTGGTGAACCGCGAATTCGCCCGCATTCTGTTCGGCTCCGTCGATAAGGCGGTCGGCAACTACTACAAAATCTGGGGTGGCATGCGGGTCCTGGTCGTTGGCGTCGTGGAAGACGGCAAGTACACCTCACTGACCGAACAACCGCAGGCGGCCATGTTCTATTCCTTCCTGCAGCAGCCCAGCAGCAATGTATTTCTCGTGGTGCGCTCCAGGCGCGATCCACACGAAGTTGCCACCAGCCTCGAGCGGTCCATCCATGCCGTCGATCCAGCGCTGCCATTGGACATTAAGACGTGGGACCGCGAGCTGAGCTCCGCGCTGTTTGCCGCGCGCGTTGCCACCGTTGCCCTCGGCGTGCTCGGCCTGCTGGGCGCCATGCTCTCCGTGACTGGCATCTTTGGCATGGCCGCTTACGTGGTCAGCAAGCGAATGCGCGAACTGGGCATCCGCGTGGCTCTTGGTGCGAACCAGAAGAAGATTCTCACCGCCGCCCTCGGCCGCTCGCTCCGCCTGCTCGTCATCGGCTCAGTCTGCGGCCTCGTTCTCGGACTGCTCGCTACTCGGGTGCTGGCGGCAATCGTCTATCAGGCCACTCCCAGAGATCCATGGGTGCTCAGCGGTGTGATCCTCACCATGCTCGGGCTGGGACTCATCGCCTCGTGGATCCCGGCCCAGCGTGCCCTCGCCGTCGATCCCATGATCCTGCTGCGCGACGAGTGAGCGGGGAGACCACAACCTGGCCCTTCGTGGATCAGTGCGCAACGCAAGCGGTGCCCCACAACCTGCCCGGTTTCGGCAGATGTAGGAACAGAGAATCTTACCGGGGCGTCTCAGCGGTTCTCGGCTCAGCCGCCCCTTGCATTGTGGAAAATTTGTCAAGCTTTTGCGCTTCGGTACCAAAGTGTTCTCGCTGATTTCCCGCAACTTACCCGCCAACTTGTCGAAACAAAGTTGGCGCGATTTCCCCTCTCCTTTGGTATTCTGATAATAGAGGGTAGTTTTTTCTTCACCCTCGCCGATTCAGTTCGGGAAAGGCCGCTCTCAAGCGGCCTTTCCGTTTTGTATAGACAGAGAGGGTCTCCCATCATCGCCGATCTGAACGCGGAATGCCGAGCGCCGAACGCGCCACACCCGGACCGGCGAATGATTCAAACTGTGGGTATTACTTTGGACACCCTCAACTACCCCCTCTCTAACCCCAGCAGAATCAATTACCATCCCGCAGTGCGAGGGGGGAGGGGAGGGGGTCGGAGCGCTACCGGCCACCAGCTACCAGCTACCGGCTGCCGTTCTGAACGCCGAACGCTGATTTCACGCCGCCGTTCCAGCATCCGCGTGGTCATGGGTGGTGGAGCGCGGAACACCGGCCGCGGAACGCCGGCCGCTGTGTCCAGGGATGTGCTTCAGGATCTCCTGTTCTACCTCGCCGATCGGCCCAGGAGGAACGATTGTAATTCCACCCGCGAATTCGGCCAGGGTGAGATACGATTCGCGGCAGCTGTACAGGAAGTCCAGAGGATATTCCGGCTTCCGGCTGCGCGCCTGGATCGGGTCGGCATCAAGGAAGAAGCTCACGTCCGGCTTCGGCACAATCCGCAGAATGAACCGGGCGTAAGCGCGGGCGCGCCAGTGACGCAGACTGAGGTTCACCAATTCATCCCACGCATAGCGGTCGCAGATGACGAAATCGACTCCCGACGCAATCGCCCTCTTCACCAGGCGCCGCAGCGAAAGCGCATCGGCAAAATAAAGGCCCCAAGCGCATCGGCCGTCATCAACGGGGAGCGGATATTTTTGTCGCGCCGATTCACAGGAGCGTCGGGCCGTCCCAACACCTTTCTCTCCTTTGAAAATCGTGTGGCCCGCCGACTTCGCGCATAGCGGTGAAACAAGCAATGTCATCCCAGAAGGCGAGGACGCGCACCTGAAACGCGCCTCTTCAAGTCGCCGATGCAGCGCCTCGATCTGCGTGCTTTTTCCCGCTCCATCAATTCCGGAAAAGCTCACCAGTGTTGCGCGCCGGCGGTTCGCGCTTCGTTGCATGGCTCAACCTCGGAGGATCGAAATTGAATCTACGGACGACTCGGACTCGCGCTCGACAGCGCCACAACCGTGCCGATGGCGACAGCGCCGCCGATGAGCAAACTCAGCTTGATCGCAAACGATCGCGTCCGCTTCTGTTTCGCCGGCGCAATGGCAGCACCGGCGGGTTTCGAAGCAGCCACGCCGTTGGCGGGTTCGGCAGGAGCAGCCGCGGTGCCCATCGTCTGCGGATTGTCGTTTGCTGCTGGGTCGAAGCCTGGGCGCCGCTTCCCTGTTGCTGCGGAGGCGGCGTCTTGTCCGGCGACTGGAGCTCGGGCTGTCCGGCAGCGACGCAACCTCAGGATCCGAATTCGCGGGTGGCGCTGCCGGCACCGTCTGCTGTGTCGGCGCCTGCTGCGGCGGAGTAACGGCTGCCACGCCCAACGGCGCGGCCAGCAGGATTGCCAGAGCCATGGCAACCTGCCGATAGAACCATCCAGTGAGCAGTCTTCATGTCTTTCCTCCGTGCCAGACCACGCTGCCGCTAAGCAGCTTCTTCCGATGCTTCCCGCTTCGCTTCCACTCTGGCGGGAATAGTCGGAACTCGATGGAAGCTGTTGACCGCTTCTTCGGTGGTGTCGAATGTTTCGAAAAGCCCCGCAACACCGGTCGTCACCAGCATGATGGCGGCGTAACGCGGGACGGCGGCCAGCTTGACATCGCCATTCCGTTTCATCGCTTCTTCCAGACAATGGAGCAGAAGGTGAATCACAGAACTGTCGCACTCGCGAATAGACGAGCAATCCAGAACCAGCCGTGGCCGGTTGCCGGAGAGCACGCTTCCCACTTCGTGGAGAAACGTCAGCTTATCCTTCACGCTGAGAACTTCGGGCAGCTTCTTCACAGCAACAGCACGCAATCCAGTCGTCATGACGTTCACTTCCCTTCTCTCATTTGGCTAACTCGCACTTTCCAGCAGCCTGGCCAGCTCCGCTTCAGGATCGCGCACGATGTGCACGATGGTGTTTCTGCCATAACGCAGCAGCGTAACCAGATTGGTGTTGTACCAGCAGCACTCCATCATTCGCGGCGACAATCCACACAGGAAACGCAGCTTCCCGATTGCGCCGGGAGCCGAAAGCACAGCAGCCGCCAACCGATGGTTTCCATCCAGAACGGTGATGGGCTCGTTTTCCGTAACGCCGATCAGAACCACAGCGCCCAGCTCAGGATCTCCGGCGCGAAGCCGTTCGCCGATGGCGTCGATCTTGGCGCGGAAGCCGGAATCAATGGAACTCGGCTGCTTCCGCATGCGATCGATGATGGCGGTCACCGAGAAATCGCCGCGAGCCAGCCGCCGCCATTGCGCGCGCGGAAAGAAGCGGATGTACGGAAGCTCGCTGGCGCGCACTTCTACCTCGAACCATTCCGTATCCTTCGGAAGCTCCTTCCAAAGAGCAAGGTGGCGAATGAAAAACAAGGCACGGCGCTTGGCATTCTCGTCCGGATTATCGAGATCCGGAGACATGACCATGCCGCGCAACTCGCGATACTCGTGGAACGCTGGACTGCTGAAGTCAGCCTTCAGGAACTCCGCAATCACCTCGTCTTCGGAAACGCGGCCCAGAATCCTCACTGGCTGCAAACCCTGCATTCGCTCCGCGGCGCGGGCTTCTGCCAGGGTCTTAACGATGAACGGCAAAGCCACCACGATCAGCAGAGCGATCATCATGATCAGCTGCACCCAGATCACTTCCTGCAGAGACGAGTGGTAGTAGCAGATGCCGGCGATGATGATGCCGCTGAAGGCCAGCTGGACCCAGCTGGTGTTGGCGATCTTGTACGACATTTCGTAGGTGATGACGACGACGCAGAGTGAGTAGACGACCGTGGTCAACGCATACAGAACCATGAGGTTCGAGAGGTTATATTTCCCGCTCAGCGCAAAACCGTGACCGAGGAAGGTCGTCCATGTAGACGCAGGCGCGACGGCCAGACCGAGCGTAATAAAGCCACCGACTGCCAGCGTAAGGATCAGGGACGTTCCGAGTACCTTGAAGCCTTTGTGGCCTTTGCCTCGCATGCCGGCAACCAGCGGAAACATGCTGTTCACGACAGCGGAAGAACAGGTAGAGATGACACGGCCAACCATCGCCGCGGCAGCATACAATCCTGCGCCGTGCGGATCGAAGAAGTGCTTTACCAGAACAATGTTCCAGTTGTAGATGAGGACCTGGCCGGCAAAGAACACCAGCGCCTGCGTGGTTTCACGGAAGGCGTCGCGCCACAACAGCGGGTTGGGAACAACAGCAACTTTTCCTGGACGGATGACCAGCCATGCCGCGGCAACCGCGGCGGAATTAGCGGCGATCACCCCATTGACGCCAAAGCCGAGCTTCATCAGAAGCAGCGAACCACCGAGGCGCAGAACGCCCTCGAGAGCCAGGTTGGTGGCAAGGCTGCGGAATCCGCAAACACCCTGGATATATCCGCGGCGGCTTCCCAAAGGAACGTAGAACGCCGCGCCTATCGCCAGCAGCGAGACGAGACCGGAATCCGGCAGGTTGAGATAACCGGCGATTGGCCCGCGACAGAGAAACAAGGAAGCGCCGATGGCGAGGCCGCAAAGCCAGGCCGCACGATGAAAGGCGCGATAGACGGCGTGCTGCTGTTCCGGAGTTTCCTGCTGCGCGACCAGCTTGGCAGAGACGATCTGGAAGGAGAGCGTCGCTGCAGAAATGAGAATGAGCAGCGTGTAGACGGCAGTCGCGTGACCGTAGCCCGCAGGACCCAGGAATCGGGCAACCGCAATGTTGTAGATGAAGTTTGTGAGCGTGGCCAGAGCGGAGCCGAGAAGCAGAACGAAACTGCCCGACAGCATGCGGGCATGGAGCGTTTTCCCTTGTTCCAGGGGGCCGTTCTCCACAACTGTGGGCTCCGTTGGGACGCGCTGCCTGATTATCTGCTCCGTGGTGCGTTGAGGTGGCTCGTATCGGCAGAAAAGCTGCGGATCCAGAGCTCCCCAATAGACTGAGCATTGGATGCTGTCCCAACCATGACGGCTGCTCCCTCGAGACAAGCACGGCGTACAACCGGCGGACTGCGATTCGCGTCTAAATCACTTCCAGAGAAATGGTGCGACTTTCAACTGCATTCCTCGCTCTTCTTTTGCTTACGCGCGGTTGTTCTTCTTCCACATCTTCGGCGCCAGCGCCAAAGCCATCGCCGCTCGCTACCGGAACGCCGGGCGTTTCGCCGCAACTGTTGGCGGTCTACGAGCCCTGGTTTGGGCATCCGCAGCACATTTCGGTCGGTTACTCATCCCACGATCCCAACGAGCTGCGCAAGCAGATCCGTGAGGCGAAGAAGATGGGAATCACCGCGTTCGTCGTGGATTTCTACGGCGACCGCGATCCCTTTAATACGCGGACTTACGAGCTACTGCAGCCGATCGCGGCCGAAGAACATTTCCATATCGCGATGATGTACGACGAAACCGACAGCGAGGACGGCGCGACCGACGAGGCGCTGGCCGATTTCACGACGTTTCGGGATGACCATCTTGCGCCGAATGCGCCCGGCCACGAAGCTTATCTGACCGACGCAGGACGGCCACTTATCTTCATCTTCCCTAAAGGCGGCCACACCGACTGGAACCGTGTGCGCGAGTCATTGAGTAAGTGGAACCCGGCGCCGCTTCTCATCTATGAGAATCTTCCGGGCGCGAATGCGAGCGCTTTCGATGGCTTCTACGCGTGGGTCCAGTCCAGGCAAAGAAGGGCTGGGCATCGGATGGCAGCAACTGGGGCGAGGATTACCTCGCAGATTTCTACAGCACCATGCGCTCGAAATATCCGGACAAGATTCCCGTGGGCGGAGCGTGGGCGCAGTTCAACGACACCAAAGCATCGTGGAGCCTGGATCGCCATATTTCCGGACGCTGCGGGCAGACTTACACCAACACGCTGAATTTCTGGCGGAAGTATTTCCCGGCCGGCCAGCCGATTCCTTACATGCTGATTGAAACCTGGAATGACTACGAGGAAGGCACTGCTATTGAGCCGGGGCTTCCAACTTGTCCCGCCGGCTCACAGCAGGCACGTTGACTTACGCAATCCGCCTGATCTTAGAAGGGCGCTCTTCTTCGTATTCGGTGTGACCTTCCAATGCGTAGGCAGCTTCGGAAGCGTAATAGACCTTGTTGATAATCGACAACGGCCGCTGGCGAACTTCGTCGTAAACGCGACCGAGGTATTCGCCTAGAACGCCCAGGCACAGGAGGAGCGCGCCGCCTACGAGAAACACAGCGGAAGAGACGCCCCAACCGACCGAGTCGACCGGCGTGCTTGAAAAAATACTGGCCATGGCAAGAATCGCGGCCATGCAGCAGGAAAGGCCAGACAGCGCAAAGCACAGCCGCAGCGGTTTGTAGCTGAAGCTGGTGATCGCGTCCATCGCGTACTTGATGCGGCTGATGAACGAGAGCTTGCCGTCGCCGGCGGCGCGGTCCTGGCGATCGTAATAGACGACCGCGTTGCTGTAACCCACCCATGCGCGCAGGCCGGGAAGGTACCGGTTGTTCTCGCGCATCGCGTTGATGGAATCGACCGCCTGACGATCCATCAGCCCGAAAATGCCGGCATTGAGGGGAATGGGAAAGTCAGAGAGAGCACCCAGCACGCGATAAAAGAGCGGAAACAGCTTGGCCAGAAGCTTGCGCTTCTCCTGCCGGCTCCTTCTGACCGCAGCCACTACCTGAGCTCCGCCGCGCCACGCTTTAACCAGTTCGGGCAAAACCTCAGGAGGATCCTGAAAATCGCCATCCATGAGCGCAACGGCATCGCCGCGCGCTGTTTGCAGGCCAGCGGAGATAGCTCCCATATGGCCCCAGTTGCGGGAAAGATCGACGACGACTACGTGCGAGTCGTCAGCCTGAAGGTCGCGCAGCAGATCGAGCGAGGAGTCCCGGGATCCGTCGTTTACGTACACAACCTCCCATTCTTCGCCGATCTTTGCCAGTGATCTGGCCACTGCTGCATGGAAGAGCTCAATATTCTCTTCTTCGTTGTAGATCGGTACAACTACCGAAATCATTTACTTCCTCCGTGGGATTGATCACCTCACCAGAAATCGGGCGGTCGTGCGAGGCTCTTCTTGCACGTCGTACTTGTCGTACTTCTTAGATGCAGGAAAGGTCGTTCAGCGTGGTCCGGTTTCTAACACACGGACCTTCCATCTCACTTCTGATGGGGTCAGAACTGCAATCGAACGTGCACGGAGTGGTTCGGTCGCCACAACTTTGTCGTGATCGAGGAGCTGAACATCGTATTCGACGTTGTCTGCTCAGCTGAATTGACAGGCCTTCCGGGGAGTAAAAAATGATCTGGATGTCGTGCGAGCGCGCCTGGTAGCGGGTATGAATTCCCTGTTTTGCCTGCTCGGAGATAGTCGCTATCAAGCTTGTCTTTGGCCGCGCCCAAAAAATCCTGATCCAGCAAATCGGCCCGATTCTGGTCGAGCGCGGCGCTCATGCTCTGCCACGCTTCCAGATAATCGCGAACAACGGCTGTCGCGGTCTGCTTCGCGAGCGGCCTTGGGCCCTGGAAGGTAGTTGGTTCCACCTGAACCGAAGCCTGGCCCGACGCCAGCGGCAGCAGAAATGCGTAATGTCGGAGACTACGAGCAGAGGGCGAATCATTGCTGATTCTCCCAGCGAATCTCGTTCCCCATCACGACCCCCGTGGCCACGGAAAGCCGCACGCCGTTCAGAGCCGGAACCTCAGCCTCAGCGACTCCGTGCTTTACCGGCGCATCGACGGTCGTCTCGCCACCGTTCCACGCTTCGGTAAACGTCACAATCGTGCCATCAGTCACGGGATTTCCGCTGCAATCGCGCAGCGGATCAGTTTCAAGGTCGATCTTGTTTCCCGCCTGTATGCGCTCATTTTCAGCCCGCATGGATCGCCCGGAACCTGCTGGATGATGCGCGTGCTGGAAACGTCGCCGGCCTGCGCCACAAATTTCGCCGTTGCCCTCTTTGGCGTCGGAGTTCATCTCCGTCCACGCCGCGCCATCGTGAGCCACCGAGCTGTGCGTCTGCGTCGGCTCAGAAGGAACTGACAGCTGGAATGTAACCGGCGTGGGTGCGGTAATCAGATTCCCAAAGGCGTCGAAGACATAGACGGCGCCGGTGATGCCGTTCTGCAGGTCCGACCGGAAGGCGCGAGGGTCGCGCCAGGAAGCTAAGAGTCGCAGGCTGGCCGGCCGGAACAACATCGAACACGGCTGTGTCGGTCGAATTCTGACTGGTCAGAACCGCAAGATAGCGCCCCGCATTCTCCAGATCGCCTGATGCGAAGCTGACGGGCTGGCCAAGTTGCACCGTGCGCCTGATCACCTGCCCGAGGCCAACGATGTAGAGAGTACCGGCGCCGCTCCCCGCGGTCTCGATGGAAAATGCGCTTCCCGCCTGAACGGTCTTCGGAGGGTTCAGGCTGCCCGTTTGGTCCCAGAGCCGTCGCAGCAAAACCCACAAGCAGAATGTACGGCTAAAAACCTCACTGGAAGCCGCCGAGTCCGTACGTTGCCACTACTGCGCGTTCGGTGCTCACTTTCCGGGCCAGGTCCTCAGGAACCGACATTGCAAAGCCAACCGGGTTTGCGGCAGCAGGGCGCGGTCGATGTACTGGTCGGCCACCCAGACCAGCTGGCCGCTCTGGTCGTAGAACGTGCCCAGCACGTGCGCGATGTTGACGATCTCGCCGCTCTGATTCACCAGTTGGCCGCTGAAGGAACGCATCCGGCGCCGGGTTCATTTTCTGATCCTGAATCTCGATCACAGGATCAGCCGACGCCGCAACCAGATTCGAGGTCGGATCCATACGGATGCTGTCGACCTGAGAGAGTGTGACGTTGGGAAAAGTGATGAGGAATGGAGTGACCTGCTTGGGCAGCAGCAGGTGAGAAATCTTGTCGAAACTGTCTTCGCTGGCGATGGCCGATCCATTTTTCGCCAGCAGGTCGCTTTCACATCGACATAGGCCGGGACGACGTCTTCATTCAGTAACTCGCCCAGAACAACCACGCCGGCGGCGCGCTCTACCGGATGCATATCCACGATGCGCACATGCGGCGCTTCCACGTCCTGCGCGCCCCAGTCGTCGCCCGGCCCTCGATAGATCACGTCCCAGCGCAGATAAGTGACCGGAATGACCTGCGGCGGCACGCGCTGTTCCTTCACGATGGGCCACACGGTTGCCCAGTCGTCGCCGCTTTTGACGACCCGCAATTGGCGATCGTCCATGAAAGTACCGACCACCGCTGGACCAGCGCAGTCGCAGCTGGACCTCGCGCGTCGTTATCGCTCTGGTGCAATGGCCGCACCTGGAAGCTATCCAGCGTCGCGTAAGTGCGCAGGCTGGGATAGCTCCCGGTCAGATCGCGTACGAATTCCTGCTCGGTGAAGTCGCTCTTGTTGCTCAGCGATTCGTAAGCTTTGTGCCAGGCCTGATGGGAAAGGTCGCGGGCCAGGTTGTCGACGGCTTCCTCGGGCGTGTCTGATCCATGCAGAAGACCGGCGCCCGCCGATGCCCGCATAAGCAGCAGCGGCCGGCACCGGCCACATGGTCCCCACGACGACCAGCGCGATCGTTGCAGCGCGAGTAAGAGAGCAAGGAGACGGCCACCCATTACGAGACCAGCCTTCCTGAACGTAATCTTCGTGGGCGACGTCGGGCTCCACGCCAACCAGGCTATGCCGCTTGTCGTCGGGGATGAGACAGACCAGAATCGCAAGGAAGCTGCTGCCGATGGGCAAGGTTCCCCACATGATTCCCTGCCACGCCGGTGGCATCTGCGGAGCATTGACGGGAGTTGCGGGTGGCACACCATCTTTGCTCCACACGGTGATGGTGCTGTCCTCCAGCTCGTCGACGCGACGCCACCCGCCAAACGACAGCAGCGGATCGTAGTAGGGATCGCGGACGAAGACCCACTTCAGCCCGTAGCGGTCGGCGTGGTGGAGAATCGCTCGCAGCGCATCGAGGCCTTCCTTGCCAAAGTATTTTGAGCTGGTAAGTTCGCGCGCCGCCATGACCGGTTAATTCCGGCAGCATGCGTCCGGAGTTCCATTCCCCGTCGACGCTGCTGGCGTCAGTGAGCACCGCGAGCCGCGAAATCTTGTTGCCAAAACCCAGCGTCACATAGCGGTAGTTATCGTGGCCATCGCGATTGAGCCAGTTGGCCACCGAATCCACTTTGAAGTTCTCGGCGTCGGCAGGACGCCAGGAGGACCAGGCTACGGCGAGCGCACAGGTGGCCGTGGCTGCAATTGCCAATCCGGCGATGGCACGCGTCCGGTACCGATCCACCAGCTCCGCTGCAAGAAGGCCCACAAAAGGCAGCGCCAGCAAGGTAGCCCAGTAACTGAAGCGCTCCATGGTAAGCACGTCAAACGCCCGCCCCAACAGCAGATGCCCCACGGGTGTGGTGCCTCCGAGGCCGATCATGAACGCGACCCAGAATCCCAGCAGCAGCGGGCGAAGGTGCGGGACCCTGGAACCGCGCAGGAAGATGAAGGGGAGAGCCAGAACCAGCGCCCCATAAGGAACAACGAAATAATTCAAACCCGCCTGGGGAGTCAGAATGTAATTGGCGCGGCTGGAATGCGGAATAGGCGTCTGGGTGACGGGGTAGTGGAATAACGCGATCCAGAAAGGCAACAACACCACAGCGACGGCCACGCCGACAACCACCGTCATGAGGATCGTGCGGCTAAGAAATGCCGGAGTTGAAACGCGCTCTCCATCCTGACGGTCAATGAGAACCAGCGCCAGAACCGGTACTGCAAAAAACACGGATCCGAAAAGGAGCGTGGCGTGGTGAGCTGCGGCGGCCGCTGTAAACAGGGCCGCACCCTTCACAAAGGAACGCCACCTTCCGTGCCCTGATCCACTCGAACATGTAAGGCAGCGCGTTCAGGTAGAGCGGCGCGGCTGCCGTGGTGGAGAGCTGGCCCGCCGAGTAAACCAGGAAGCTTTCCGAGCCCAGAAAGACGCTAGCCAATGCTGCGAACGATGCGGCGCGCGGACTCACCCACAACAAAGCGAAGCGGTAAATGCCAATGACAAGCAGCACGATTGCCGCAAACTGCACGGCCATGTACGCCAGATCGAGACCGGTGATTCTCGACACCAGCGCCACCCATTGCTGAGGAAGCGGCGGATAAGTGGTCTGGGAAAATCCGGCGTACCACTTAGCGTTCCACGGATTAAACCAATGGTGCACGTAATGAGACGCGAAAAAAATATGGAAATTCGTGTCGTACGACCTGAGCGGCAACTCCATCAGCAGCAGCGGAAGATGAACCGCAAAGACCGCGAGAATGATGAGGCTCAAAGGAATGGGCCGAGTTGAAGGTGCGACGGCTTCAAGTCGTCTGCAACGGAATGCCTCGTTGAAGACCGTTGGATTCGCAACCTCACCTCTGTTGGTTGCCTGGTAAACACGGTAATGAGACTGATAAAAGGCCAACGCTCACAACGCTGGCGGCATCTTAGGCGTGTATTCCGTGCGATCGACTGGTGACACCCTTGATAGCTCGACCGATTGTTCGACCTGGCTGCCTTACATTTGCACATGGTTTGCTCCTTGTTGCGGCGATTTCCTGCCCCAGCTTTGCGCAGACCTACAAAGTTGCCGGCAGTTCCGGCAGCAACCAGAGCACGCCGAATCAAACCGCTCCGGCCCAGCCGCAATCCGCGAATCAATCGCTGGGTTGGGGATCGAATATTCAGAACGCACGGCTGGCCGGTGCAGCGACGCGGCCCTGAAGCGCGGCGACACACGAACAAGCCGTCGCCTACGCGCAACGCGCCGCGCAGGCGGCTCCCAACAATCCACAATTGTGGTTTCTTCTCGGCTATGCTGCGCGCCTCGATTCGAAGCCGGGATTGGCAATCGAGGCCTACAATCACGGCCTTCGCCTGAATCCCTCTTCGATGGAGGGCCTGTCCGGTCTCGCGCAGACGTACGGCATGATGGGGCGGACGAAGGAGGCTCAGGATCTGCTGAAAAAAATCCTCGCGTCGGATCCGAAACAGAATGACGACGCGCTCCTGCTCGGCGATCTGCAAATGCGTTCCGGAGATTACGACGACGCTCTGGACACTCTGAAGCAGGCGGAACGGTTCCAGCCGAGTGCGCGCGCAGAGCTGCTGCTGGCGATTTCGTATCAGCACACGAAAAGCTGGATGAGGCGCGGCATTACCTTGATCTCGCCAAAGCGCGCAATGCCCAACAATCCCGATGTCGAACGTTCGTTGGCCGGCTACTACCGCGAAACAGGTCATTACGGCGACGCCATCGCGGAGTTGAAACAGATCCGCTCGCCGCACGCCCGGATGTGAAAGCCGAGCTTGCTTTACCTACCAGCTGGACGGGAAGCAGGACGAAGCGGCCAAACTCTACGCGGAGGTTGCCTACGAAATGCCAAAAGACCTGAATTTGCAGCTTTCGGCAGCGCAGGCTGAGGTTGCCTCGGCTCGTTGCAGCGGGCGGACGATTTTCTGAAGCGAGCAGCGGCGATCGATCCGGATCACTACCGGCTGCACGCCATTCGCGGCGACATTGCTCGAATCGAAGAACGGAACGCCGACGCAGTTGAGGAATTCAACGCCGCGCTTTCCCATCTGCCCGCCGAACCTGCTGAAGGCCCCCTCTACGCCATTCAGCTGCATATGGACCTGATGCAGCTCTATCAGACCCTGGGAAAAACCGACGCCGCGCATCAGCAGCTTGCGACAGCTGAGGCGGCCATCGGCGCACTCGATGAGCACGGAACCGACAGAGCCCAGTTCCTGCGCCTGCGCGCGCTCATTCGTATCAACGCCGGTGACCTGACCGGCGCTCGCAGCGATCTGAATGAAGCGCTGGCAATCAACGCCACCGACCCGGCGAGTCTGCAGCTGGATGGCGATCTGCTGATGAAGCTTGGGCATACCGACGAAGCCATCGCGGTCTACAAAAAGATTCTCGCCATGGACCCGAACAGCCGGTACGCTCTCACTTCCCTTGGATATGCCTACCGCGCAGCCGGACGCGATGACGACGCCGAGAAGGATTTCCAGCGTCTGGCGCAGGCCTATCCGATCTCTTTACACGCCGTGGCTGGCGCTCGGTGATATGTACACTTCGAAACACGAATTCGCCAGGGCTGAAACCGCCTACAGCAAGGGCTACTCCCTTGCGCCCGGCAATGCGCTGATCGTGGCCGGAGGTATGAATGCCGACATTGAAGCGCACAATCTGGACGCGGCGGGATTTGGTTCCATCGTGTAACCAATGACATGCAGGATGAGCCTCAGGTTCTGCGCGAGAAAGAGCGATATCTCAGCTTTCGCGGTGACTATCAACAATCTGAAGAAGTTGCATGAAGGCCATTCAGGTTCTTCCCAACGATCGCGACGTAGTCGTCTACCTGGGTTACGACTTTCTGCATCTGAACCAGTACGACAATCTTCTGAACCTGACCTCGAAATACGATCAGATTCTTCCGAAGGAACCGGATATTCCGCTTCTGGCGGGCTATGTGCACAAGCACAATGGCCAACTCGACTGAGGCGCGGGCCGATTTCAGTGAGACCCTCCAGCGCGACCCGGAAGTAGTAACCGCGTATGTGAATCGCGGATACGTTCTGCATGATCTGCATCAGCCCAGGGATGCCGCGGCAGATTTCGAGTCGGCTCTGAAGCGAGAACCCAAAAACGGCGAAGCGCATCTTGGAATGGCCTACACCAGTCTTGACCTTCATAAGCCTAAGATGGCCCTGCGCCAGGTGGCTCTTGCCGAGAATGAGTTAGGTGATTCACAGCCGATCCATCTGATTCGCGCAACGGCTTATGGCCTGCAGGGCGCCCTGGCGAAAGCGGCTAACGAATATCGCGCGGCGATCAAGTTCACTCCGAATGATGGATCGCTGCACCTCGCGCTCGCCGGAACCTTGTACACGGAACGGCACTACCACGAGGCGGTTGATGAGCTGAACGTCGCCCAGAAGCTGATCCCCAATGACGCCATGGTCTATGCGTGGCTTGCGCAAGCATGGTCGCAGCTGGATAACCAGGCAGAAACCATGCAATACGTCGAGATTGCCGAACAGCACGCGATGCTCCGGCCGGCATCAACCGATGCGGCGCACTCCGAAGCTCCCCAGGTATTTCTGCTCACTGGCGAAGCACTGAGCCACCTGGGCAATCAGACTGCGGCTATGGAGCGATTTCGGCGCGCCCTCACCATGCCCCAAAGCGACCGGGTGGGAGTCCGCCTGGCGATCGCGGAAATGATGGCGCAGAGCGACCATAACGATGACGCCAGCCGCCAGATTGCGCTCGCGATGATGGAAGCTGAAGCGGGAGATACGCCGCCCCCAGTCGGGACAGCAGTTGATTCAGGCAGCTGACTTATTTCGGCAAATGCATGATTACCAATTATCCGAGACGTGGCTCCAACGTGCCGGGGCTGCAGGCGCATCCGATACAGCTGTGCGGGTTGGTATTGGCCAATACGTATCTGGCATTGGGAGACACGCCGAGGGCTCAGGGCGAGTTGGCCGCAGATCCGCAATTCTCCCGAGCGACGAACCGGACTATCAGTATTTGCTGGCAGAGGCCAATGTTTACCGTCAGGAACACCAGAACACTCAGGCTCTCACCGCATTTGCGCAGGCCTCCGATGCCGCGGGCGAGGATCAGACAGCCGAACAGAATCTTCTGCAGCGCAGGTGGAGATGAGGGCCTGCGAGTCAACCAGCGATTCAGCGTGCTCGGCGATACCACCGTAGATGGAATCTTCGAAGACACCACCGTTTATGTGCTCGATTCCAAACTGGACGCCGCCTTTCCCGTGCCAATTACCGATACCTCGCTTCTGCCTCCTCCCTCGCTCTTCTTTGGAAACCACGGGTACGAGTGCCTTTCACCTTCATCTTAATTACTTACCGACCGCCAGTGGATTCTTTGAAGTACGCAACGCAATCGGGCAGATTTCCGTTCCAGCAACGAACTCTGTAGTCAACCGCAATACGACGGATTATTCGTTCAATTTCGGAGTCAATCCAACGATCCATTTAGGCAATAACGTCATTACGTTCAACAACGGCCTACAGGAGACGATCCGTCGGGATTCCGAATCACCGGTGGCGATGAATCAGAATCTTTTCCGTCTTTTCACTTACATGTCCACCAGTTCTTTCTTCAATGCGGTTTCCATGGATGGCTATGTGCTGCGGGAAACTGGGCCATTTACGGAAAGCAATCTTCGCTCCGATGCCTTTGCCGCCGCGCTGAATTTCCGGGTAGGGCAGCCCTGGAGTAAGACTGCACTTGTTACTGGCTGGGGAGAGAACGACCAGACCTTTACGCCGGCGAGTATTGAGGACTATTACACGTCTTCCTATATCGGCCTCGATCGCAAATTTGGCGATCGTTTCGATGCCCGAGCCGTTCTTGAAGACCTCCGTGCGTGGCGGACGGTCAGTGGCCGCTCAGGAATCGCTCAGAATCTGCGCCCTGCTGGAACGTCCAATTCTGCCCGCACGGCGGTGGGGAATCCAGGCATCGGCCGCATATTCAGATAACCGCGCGTTTCCACATTTACGATGCGATGCAAAGCAGTTTGTCCGTTTCCTACGGAATGCCCTTCCATCGGGAATTCAGAGACGAAACCGGAGATGTTGTCCTGCAGTATCCGATCCGTTTTTCAGCAGGTGTGCAACAGCAAACCTTCTTCAACTTTACAGGCGGGCAAGATCAGCAGTTCAGACCCTACGTAAGTATCACCTTGTTCTGAAGGGCAGAGAATGAAGATTTGTCTTGTTGCGACCTTTCCCCCCAGTGGACGCCAGCTGAATGAGTATGCGTTCCATATTGCTCGGGAATTGCGCCGGCACCCGGATGTCGAACTGACGGTGCTGGCAGATGAGTTAACGACGTATGAGTTCGCGACTGATGAGCATGGGCAGTCTACTTCGATGGCGAACAACAAAGTGAGCTGCCAGGATTCGATGTTATCCGCTGCTGGAGTTTCAACAGTCTCGCCACACCGGTTCGGCTACTGAATACCATCCGTCGTATCAAGCCCGATGTGGTTTGGTTTAACCTGGTCTTCTCCAGCTTTGCTACACCTGAGTATCCGTTCGCAGCCCTGGCCGGTTTGACCGCGCCCGCACTTTCGCGCAGCCAGCGGTTTCTTTACCCACATCACTCTTCACCATGTTCTGGAGCATGTAGATTTTCGCGGCGGCTGGGGTACGCAAAGAGCGCCTCTATCGGCTGGGTACCGAGCTGGCTACGCGAGCCTTGTTAAGGGCAGACTCGGTTTCGGTGCTGTTGCCGGGTTATCAGCGAACCCTTTTTGCAAAATACGCGGCGCGAAATGTTCTGCTGGGCACCCACGGCACTTTTGCCGCGAGTCCGACGATGCCCGATTTCAGCAAACGTGGTAATCCGCACCAGCGCATTCTGGCCATCGGACACTGGGGAACGTACAAGCGCCTTGAGACTCTGATGGAAGCTTTTCCAAGGGTGGTGGAAAAAGTTCCCAATGCGAAGTTAGTCGTCGCAGGTGCAAACCACCATACAAAGGCCGGCTACTGGGAATCTATCCGGGCGGCTCAGCCAAGCCATCTCCCCATCGAGTTTTGCGGATATGTTCCCGAAGAAGACATCCCGGAGCTGTACCAAAGCACATCGATCGTTGTCATGCCCTATGACTCTGCCACCGGCTCCAGTGGCCCGGCGCACCAGGCCTGCGAATACGGCGTCCCGATCGTCTCGGCCGACATTCCCGACCTCCGTGAAATGGCTACGGATGAAGATATGGCCGTCACCTTCTACAAGACCGGAAATGCTGCCGATCTGGCCGAACAACTGATCACTATTCTGCAATCGCCCGAACTACAAAGACGGATGGCAGAGCATAACTACGCCGCAGGCGTGCGCATGACTATGGGCAGCGTGGTTCGTAATTATCTCCGCTGGTTTGAGCTGCAGCGCTGCAAGAAAACGATGAAAAGCCGAAACGGGCGTCCGGGCCGGGAGCTTTCCTCTACACCTTCACCGGCAGACGACATCTCCCCTGACTGGTGGCAACCGCCAGGGCCCCGCGAGAGCGATGGAGAGCAACTCGACGGCCTGACATTATCGTCCGATTCTGACAATCCCGGCGGGACAGACAGCGCGGCGTGGAGAGTGCAGGAACGCCGCCGAGACACCCCGGGATTGACTCGTACCCTCCCACCCCTACGCTCGAGAGCGAGTACTGAACAAGACCGCCGACTCTCAACGCTTCGTCCAAAGGTTTTTCAACTTCAGCCGCGGCAACGCCGTCGACGCCGCCAGCCCCTGTCTCAGTCGCTTGGCTATGATCCCTGCACGCCAACAGAAATGGGTCCGTAAGTCCGGTTTCTGAACCGGTTCGGTATGGCGGTTGGACGTTGTAGTGTGCCGGGAAATTGCTTACCAGATGCCCTTGTCGCTTCCCGTGATCTTCAGGCCCACGGCTGCTGCGGTGGCCAGCCAGGGCAACAAGCCGAGGCGGGCGCTGCTGCGCAGTTCTCCTCGCCGTAACAGGCCACCTAGTTGTGAGCCATAGAGGATCGCCGACTGCGGGAGAATCGGTACGCGCAGAAACTCGCGGCGATAATAAACTTCGTCGCCCCCGAAGCGCGCAGCGTCCTTCACAAAACGCGGAAGATCAAGTCCTGTACCCCGGCATTGCCTGACGTAGTCCGAGACAATCGTGAGGTAAGTTGCAACCCCTTCCCAGATGCCGGCCTTCAGCGCTGAGAACCGCAGATCGTCGTAGTCCACTTCACCCCGCTCCACGAGGCCGGCACTGTCAACGATGTCGCAGAGGCGAAAATAGAAATGACGATACATGCGCTGGAGAGTTGAAATCATCAGACGATCCGACACCGAAGGCACGCGAAAAGTGCGCCCGTCAACCCTGACCTGACGAGATCTGCTGGCGACCGCAGAAGCAAGCACAACCTGCTCACCTGTTTGCCCCAGCCGCCCCATGTGGATCTCGACGGCTTCCGGCAGGCCAGGAATAAGGAAGTTCCACTTGTGAGCCAGCCGATCGCCCCAGCTGCGTGGCGCCACTTCTGCCTCGAACCGCCGCTTCATCAGATCGAGAACCTTGACCGAATCGGCGTTCGTGTAAAGATCCAGGTCGCTGCCCAGGTCGGGCCAATGATCCAGTGACTTGATCACGATGACGTCGTGCCCGTCTTCCTCGAACGCCCGGCAAATTTCATGCAGAAACGGAATGGCGTTGCCGTATGCGGCCTAACTCAGTCTCCAGCGCATGCGCGGCCCACGACGCGCGCTCCGCATCGCCCAATGCGCGCATTTGGTCGATATAGACTTCCATCCCCCGCACGAGAACGTGATTGGAGCCGGCCAGCACCACCAGTTCGTCGAAGTGCTCTCGGCTGATATTGGCTAACAGCAGAGAAGAAAGAACACCTGCGCGCGGAATCCGCTCCAGGCTCGGTCTGCCTGCAAGCAGCAGATGAGACAGCAGCAGCATTGAATTCTTCGATGGTTTGAGAAGCTTTGTAGCTGTCATGTGATCAGAAATCCAGCGTGGCCGTTACTGCTGTGGCGACGTTGCGCCGGGAGAATTGGGCTGGTACCGGAGTCTTCGGCACAACCGGAGTGCCGTCACGATGCAGCAGCTGGATGGGACCGGTTTGCCGATGACGGGCTTCCCGCTCTGCCTCCAGCTTGTTCGCCGTTTCCTCATCATTCCTGGTGGCGACGGAGCCCAGGGGATTTCCCTCTGCGGCGTGCTGGGTGGCTAACCCCACGCGCGTTCCGGCATCGCTGGCCTGCTGGGCCTTCTCGTAGAAGAACTGTGCGGTCTCGGCATCGCCGTCGTGTTCCGCCACATAGCCGGCATTGTTGAGTGAGAACGCGCTGTACGGATTAAGCTTGTAAGCCTGCAGAAAATCCTGCCGCGCGCTCGCCCAGTCATTACGATTGATGGCGGCAACGCCGCGTGAGGCCAGCAGCGCAGCCCGCGCCTGATTGTTATTCAGGTCCTCGATCCGCTGCTCGCAGCCGCTGGGCGTTGGCCGCAGCCATTTGGCTCACGGGCTTGCCCCGCCATACTCCGGCCATCGTGACAACCGCCGGATCGGTGGAGCGCACGGCGGCCGCGGCCTGGTAGTAGCGCAGCGCCTGATCGTAGTCGCCGATGGCTTCGTCCGCTACCCCGAGGTTATTCAACGTGAATGCATTCTGCGGATCCAGGCGGAGAGCCGTGCGCAGCAGCGTGTCGGCTTCATACCCACGGTTCTCCGAGAGCAGCCTCATCGCATCGAAGTTCATGCGGTTAACGCGCATCGGAACATCCTTCAGGCTGTCCAGCGCATAGCTCATGCGCTTGCCCTCCAGTTCCTTCTCGTTGCTCTGGTCGATAAAGGCGTCAGTTCCCTGCTCCGCCGCAAGCTTGTAGAAGTTCTGTGCGCGGTCCAGCTGCCCCTGGAGTTCTGCGATGTAGCCGAGGTTGTTAAGCGTGAAGGGGTCAGACGGATCGTAAAGGTAAGCCTTATAAAAGAGCGCCTCAGCTCTTTCGTATTGCATCCTGCGTACCGCATCCACTCCATCGCGGTTGAGCCGCTGCACCGGAGTCAGCTGGCTGTGTCTTGGGAGGGTTATCTTCAAATCCTGGCGCATGGCCCTGCGTGAACCCGAAAACAAGCACCGCAATGGGAAGAAGTCGTGCGAACCGTGTGCCAGTCATATGCCCCAACGCTCCACTGAACAAGCCAGCTGAAAACATAGGGGTTTGATGCGGATCTAACCCATGCGTTTGGCCGTGATTCGAAAATTGACACCACGCGGAACTCGCCCTGCAGCCAACTGGGGGCCGCCGTCAATCATCCAAGCAATCGCCGATTGTATTTCGGCGTGGAGGGCCATCGATGCGGCGATTTCTCATCGCGATTCTGTTGAGCAGTTTGGCCGCGTCCTGGGCGTTTGCCAGCGTCAATCCCGCCGATCCAAAGAGCGGTCCCGGCTCGCCGCCTCCTCCTGTCAATGCCGTAGCCGCACCCAGTGCTCCAGATCCTTCAATTGTGACCGGCGTACCCAGCTTTCTGCCTCCGCTGCCCGCTGTGCCCGCGGAATGAGCACGGTCATTGGTGGTGTCATCCGCTCGTTCGACCCTGTGCGCGACCAGATGACGCTCGGGTTTATGGCGGCGGAAAACCGATGAAGATCCTGTTCGACGAGCGCACTCAGTTTTATCGCGATGGCGTGAAGACCCCGCTGGACGATATGCGCGCCAACGACCATGCTTCGGTGGAAACCACGCTCGATGGCGATAATGTTTTCGCCGTCAGCGTCCACATGCTGTCGCGGTCACCGACTGGGCGAATGCCAGGGCCAGGTGCTGGCTTTCGATCCGCGCAACGGCGAAGTGACGGTGCGCAATCATGCTTTCCGGCCAGCCCGTCAAACTGTTTGTCGAACCGCAAACCACCATCGCCCGCATGGGACAACCTGCTTTTGCATCATCGATCACCGGTACGTCCGATCTGATGAGTGGCGCGCTGATCTCCATCAAATTTGAATCCTGGAATGGCCAGGGCATCGCTGATTCGATCGCCATCCTCGCAACCCCGGGCTCAGGCTTCTACTTCAGCGGCAGCGTCACCTACCTCGATCTGCATGCCGGAATTCTGGCCCTGACCGATCCTCGTGACCAAAGCAGCTACACCATCGCGTTCGATCCCGCGCGTTTCCCGGCAAGCCACCAATTGCATGAGGGCTCGCATGTTGGCGTGGACGCGAGCTTCGATGGTCACCGCTACGTCGCGAACAAGCTCAACGTCTACTGATCGAGGACGCTCCCGCAACGGCGTGCGCATCTCAAGTGCCGTCGGGATATCCCCGGCGGTGCAGCACCATGGGGAATGCGGCTGCGTATAGGCCTTCGCCGTTTGACCCGCCAGCCCTCAGGGTCGAAAACCCGCATGGCGATCCTCAGCCTCGGTAGTTTTCACATAAAACAGCGACGCCGCCCGAAGGCGGCGTCCGATACTTCTCGTTATTTCGAATCAGAGTGTGGATTCGATTTCGAAGCCCCATGCCTCCAGCAGCGACTCGGGGATGTACTTCGAGTTCCGGTTGCGGCGAGCCCACTCGCGCAGACGGGTGGAGCGAACATACTGATCCGGGGTGAGCTTAAACTCCTTGACCACCTGCTCAAAGGAAGTCACGGTGGGCACTACCGGTCCGATCGGCTCCGGCTTGCCCCAATTGGGATTGCCACGACGCTTTGCCATGTATGATTTACCCTCTGCTTTAGAAAGTGACGAACAGAAAAACCGGAGGCCCGTACAGACCCCATCGGGAAGTCACAAACCTTACTATTCTAGGTATTTTTTCTATGAAAATCAAGAGAAAAATGCCCAAAGGTACGTGCGTACCCAAAAACTAACCCTCTTCCACTTCAATTAGATGCCGGAACCCCCGGGGGGATACCAGCCAATGAACCTCGGTTCTGGTTTACTGGCAGGCGCTTTTCCAGAAGTGATCGAAACGACATAATTGCGGCGTATATGAACTTTTTCCGCTGGTCTGTCATCCGGCTTGTCGGCCAAAAGTCCCGACGAGGTCACAGGCTCGCCAGTACCTCCGCTGCGCGTGGCCACTGTGCCCCGCAGCGGAAACAACTTCTCCAAGAGCGCCGGATGTAACTCGGCGTCGCGATCGGCGCAACAATCCTCCACCACAATCACCCGATAGTCCGCGTCCACCGCATCCAGAAGAGTCGATAGCACGACCCCGCTGGTTGCGATTCCAAACATAACGACGGTGTCGACCCCTTTCGCGCGCAAAATCATGTCGAGATCGGTGCCCGTAAAAGCGCTGATCCTGTGCTTCGTGATGACAATGTCGTCGCCAACAGGCGCAACAGCCGGATGGATCTTTCCGGTATTGCCCTGGAAAAGCTTCTGGCGTTCCGGAGACTCCCGAATTGCGTTGAAAAGCGAATTCCGCGGGCTGATCTCTGGAAATCCCGGCCGAAATCCAACCTGAATGTGGATCACCATCACGCCACGCGCACGGCAATACCCCAGCAGACTCGCGGCCCGCGAGGTGAACTCCTCCCGATCGCTGACGTACAACGCGACGATCCCGGAATGCATGTCCATGCTGAGCACAGCCGTTCGCTCAGGGTTCAGGGGCGGCTCGATGGTCATTTCGTCTTGCCTTTCTATTTATCCAGCGAGAACTGATACTCGACAATCGCCTTCAGCTGTTCATAGGAAATCCCCATCATCGGCACCGCACGTCCATCGATGAAAAGCGTAGGGGTTTCCTCGACCCTGAGCTGCTGCCCCAGCTTCATCGACGCATCCACCAGGGCCTTCCCCGCAGGTGAATCCGCGCAGGCAGCTATCTTATCCGGATCGGCGCCGGCGGCATTGGCCGCGTTGCGCAGCGCCTGGTCGGCGCCCTGTCCTGCAAGATCGTTCTGCGCCTCAAAAACCGCGCTCGAGTATTTGTAGAAAGCCTCGCTCCCCGTCTGCTGCGCCACGCACGCACCCCACACCGCGGCTTTGTACGCCGCAGGGTGGATATTCACCAGCGGGAAGTTCTCAAAGACGAAGTGCGCCTGGGGAAAATCCTGAACCAGCCTCTCGCCCACCGGCTGCGCGTCTTTGCAGTGAGGACACTGAAAGTCGGCAAACTCCACCAGCTCAAACTGCTTTGCCGTCGCTCCACGCGACGGTCCGGCCGCACGCTCCTGCAGCAGCCGGTAGTTGTTCTCGTAGGGATGCGCGCCGAAATCCAGCACCATGTCCTGCGTAATCAGGTGCTTGCCATCGGGTGTCACAAAAAACAGCAGCGTCGAAATCTTTGCTCCGGGCTGTTTCTCCGTAACCAGGACGGTCACCTTGCTCACGCCCGCCGCTTCTGTCTTCTGGACGCTGTAAACCTCCCAGATGCGGTTCGGATCGTATCCCCAGGAGGTTTTGAGAAACGCCTCTACTTCGGCGCGGGTTGGCGATGCTGCAGTGAAGTTGGCCTGATCCACGGGCGGAAACACCGGATCGGCAGGAGCAGTTGGAGCGGCGGCAGAGGACGGCGGCTCCTGCGGCGTGGGCGCCGAGGGCTGATCGGACTGAGCGAAGCACAGCGGTCCAGCGAAAACAAGCGCAACGATCATGCTGGGTAGAAAACGACTTGGCATGGAATCCTTTCGGGGAAACAATTAAACCTGTACTTTAGCAGCGATGGGGAAACGGCGACCCATGCCGAATGCCTTTGGCGTGACCTTCAGCACCAATGCCGCCTGCTGCCGTTTGTATTCGCTGCGTTCGACCATTTTGACCACCGCGCGCACCATTTCGACATTGAGCCCCCGTTCCGCCGCAATATTCTCCGGCGTCTCATAGCGTTCGACGTAGGCTTCGAGGATTGGGTCGAGAATTTCGTACGGCGGCAGCGAATCCGTGTCCTTTTGTCCAGGCCGAAGCTCCGCCGACGGTGGTTTTTCGAGGATCGCCGCCGGAATCACTTCCTTCTCGCGATTACCCCACCCACGATTAACGGTCCGGCACAGGTCGTACACCCGGGTCTTGAACACGTCGCCGATCACCGCCAGCGCCCCCACCATGTCTCCGTAGAGCGTGCAGTAGCCGGTCGACATTTCGCTCTTGTTGCCGGTGGTCAGCACCAGCGCATGGAACTTGTTCGAAAACGCCATCACCAGCGCCCCGCGAATCCGCGACTGGATGTTCTCCTCGGTGATGTCGGGCTCGCGGCCCGCGAAAACCGGCGCCAGTGCGTGATTGAACCCCGAAAATATCTCGTCGATGCGAGATAACCTGGTAAGGCACGCCCAGGTTCTTGCCAGCCGCTGGCTATCCTCGATCGATCCCTGCGACGAGTACGGACTCGGCATCCCGAGCGTCGTCACATTTTCCGCGCCCAGCGCGCGCACCGCGATCACCGCGACCAGTGCCGAATCGATGCCGCCGCTCAGCGCTACGACAGCCTTCGAAAAGCCGCACTTGCGCACGTAGTCGCGCGTCCCCAGCGTCAGAGCGTCCAGCATGGCTTCATCTTCGTCTCCCGGCTGCTCGCGCATGTCGCCGGTCAGCGCATCCAGGTCCGCGAAGATCAGATCTTCCTCGAAGCTTCTCGCCTGCGCAATTACCTCGCCATCCGGCCCAATCACCAGGCTGGATCCGTCGAACACCAGGCTGTCATTGCCGCCCACCTGGTTCACCATCGCCACCGGCACGCGATGCCGCCTGGCAATCGCAGCCAGCATCTCACGGCGCAGTTCGCGCTTATTGCGCCACCATGGCGAAGCGGAGATGTTCAGGATGAGCGCGGCTCGCTGCTTCATCAGTTCTTCAACCGGGTCGACAGTATAAAGCCGGTTCTCCCAGAAGCTCTTGTCGTTCCAGGCATCCTCACAAATCGTCAGCGCAACCGGCTCCCCATCGAGATGGCAGATCCGCTGCCGTGCCGCCGGAGCAAAATAGCGCTGCTCGTCGAACACGTCGTAATACGGCAGCAGCATCTTCGACTGCACAAACTCCACCTGGCCCTGGCGCACCAGCGCCGCGGAGTTCATGACATGCTTCCCTGCCCCATGTTCGGCCGGGGTCACATAACCGGCGATACCGCAATGCCATCCTTTGCAGTGCATGCGCGCAATCTCGCAGATCGCCTCGCCGCAGCGCGCCACAAACTCCGGTTTCTCCAGCAGATCGGCCGGTGGATAGCCGCAGATGGCCAGCTCCGGAAACAGCACCAGCTCTGCGCCGCCCTGCTGCGCTCGCCGCGTGAACTCTATGATCTTTGCGGTATTGCCGCTGAAATCGCCAATGGTTGGATTGATCTGCGCCAGCGCGATCTTCACACCTTTAGTTTATCAACGTGTACCATGCTGCTCGATATGCACCGCTCTCTGCGCCGCGCGCGTAACCCGGCTCTGAAACCATTGCTGGCAGCGGTCGTCGTCCTGCTCGTCTTTGGCCTCCTCCTCCCACTCCCGCGCAGCAGCCTGTCCACGATACCGGCCCCATCCGCCTCGACCCTGCCAACCCCCACTACTTTCGTTTCGCGGCCAAACCATCGCCCTCGTTGGCAGCGGCGAGCACTACGGTGCGGTGCTCAACCTCGACGTCGACGGCAAACGCTACCTCGACACTGTCCAGGCTGCCGGGCTGAACTACACCCGCCTCTTCGGTGGAAGCTATGTGGAGGTGCCTGGCAAATCGTTTGGCATTCAGCGCAACGACCTTGCACCGGCACCGGGCCGCTTTCTGGCGCCCTGGGCCCGCAGCGCCACGCCGGGCTACGCTGGCGGAGGCAACAAGTTCGACCTCGACCCTGGAACCCCGAGTACTTCACTCGCCTGCGCGACTTTCTTGCCGAAGCCTCGCGCCGGGGCATCGTCGTCGAGATTTCGCTCTTCTCCTCGCAATACGGCGACGCCCAGTGGGCACTCAGCCCCTTTAACGCCGCCAACAACGTCAACGCGACCGACCTGCCGACTGGAAAAAGGTCAACACGCTCGAAAACGGCGCGATCCTCCGCTACCAGGAGGCCTACACGCGCAAGCTGGTGCGCGAAGCCAACCGTTCGACAACGTCATCTTCGAAATTCAGAATGAGCCGTGGTCCGATCGCCCGCAGTTCTTCGGCGTCATCAACCCCTACCTCTTTCCACCCGGTCGCGATCAGTTTCCGAACTCCATCGAGCTGGCCGACGCGCTCTCCCTCGCATGGCAGCAAAAAATCGCCGAGTGGATCACCAGCGAAGAAGCCAATCTGCCCAACAAACACCTCATCGCCCAGTGCTACACCAATTTCCGCGCCCCCGTCCGTTCGCTCATCCCCGGCGTAAGCATCGTGAACTTCCACTACGCCCAGCCGGAAGCTGCGATCTGGAACCTCGGGCTCAACAAAGCAATCTCCTACGACGAAACCGGTTTTCTCGGCCACGGAGACGCCGCGTATCGCCGCCAGGCCTGGAATTTCATGCTCTCCGGCGGCAGCGTGTTCGACGGTCTCGACTACTCCTTCACGCCCGGTCATGAAGACGGCACCGACACGGCACCCAACGGCCCCGGCGGCGGAAGTCCCGCCCTGCGCGCCCAGCTAAAAATTCTGCGCCAGTTTCTGCAGTCGCTGCCCCTTGCCCAAATGCGTCCCAATGCCGAAGCCGTCATCGCCGCTCCCGGAGTCATCCCCCGAGTCCTCGCGTTCGAAGGCCACGCGTACGGCATCTATCTCGACGGCGCAGGCCCCACGCATCTCGTCCTGAGGTTCCCGACGGCGATTACTACGCATGAATGGATCGACGTGGTCAGCCGGCGCGATAACGAAGAGCGAGACAATCCGTAGCACCGGCAGCAACAGCGACCTCGACTCTCCGCCCTTCGAAGACGGGATCGCGCTGCGCATCGAAGGCGTCACTGAGCCGCCCCCTAAACGTCCGGCAGCACCAGCGCATCCAGCTCCAGGAACTGCTGCAGCACCTCGTCCTTCGATTGCTTCATCTCCTCCATCGTCCCGAAGAACTCCGCGCGCCCCTGGTGCAGAAACAGCACACGATCCGCCAGCCGCTCCGCAAATCGCATATCGTGCGTCACCACCACGCTGGTCAGCTTCAGCTGATTCCTCAGCTTCTGGATCAGATTGCCGAGAAGGCCGCGCGATCAGCGGATCGACCATCGTCGTCGGCTCATCATAAAGGATCGCCTCAGGCTCCGCTGCCAGCGCCCGCGCGATCGCCACCGACCGCTTCATCCCCGTCGAAAGGTCAGACGGCAGCAAGTCCACCATCTCCGCCACGCCCACCATCTCCAGCAACCCTCGCACGATCTGCTGGATCTGATCCTCCGACAACCCGCGCCCCTCGCGCAGCGGAAACGCCACGTTCTCGCCCACCGTGAGCGAGTCGAACAGCGCGCCATTCTGGAAGACCATCGTGACCTTGCGCCGCACCGCCTGCATCTGCTCCTCGGTGAAGTGCGTAATGTTTTCGCCGTCGACCAGGATTTGCCCGGAATCCGGCTTCAGAAATCCCATGATGTGCTGGAGCGAGACCGACTTCCCCACGCCGGAGCGGCCCAGAATGCACAGCGTCTCGCCCGGCATCACGTAAAAGCTGATGTCCTTCAGAACGTCCAGGCTCCCGAAGGACTTCGAGACGTTCTCGAAGACGATGTAGGGATGGCGGCCGCCCTGGCCGTTCGACTTCGGTCTTCACTTCGATGGGGATGTCGGGGGAAACGCCCACTTTGTTCCGGGTCCTCTCCTGCCTCAGCTTACTGGCTTCAGCTTATTGGATGACGGCCTTTTGCTCCAGCCGTCTGCGAGCGCCTCATAGTCCGCGGGCGTATTCACGTTGCGAAACCACGCTGCCAGCGGGGAATCCATCGGCCAGTCGGCTACCGTTGCCGCTGCACACTCCACATCGAAAATGTCCACGGCTTCCCCCACTGACGCCGCCGACTTCCTCAATCGGCCGGCATCACCTTGAAACGCCCCGCCGCCAGCGCGCGTACGCAGGCCGCCGGCCAGCTGGCGGCTGTAAACCGCGCACAGTGGCTGCAGCCGGTCCGCATAACGAGGAATCGTTGCGACGGCATGGCTCGTCTCGGCGCGCCCAACCAGCCAGCGCAAAAAACTGAGCCGGCATCCCAGGCAGGTCTACCGGCACAAACAGATTGAGCTCAGAATCGAGACGTTGCCAGCGCGGCTTCAATCCCCGCCAGCGGCCCGACACCCAGGAAAGTTGTCCGGCACCACCTCGGCAAAGCGGGCCAGATCGGGCCGCGAGCCGCAGATTCGAGCATCGAGTCCCAGCCCGCCCAGTAACTCCAGCGCCCGTTCCACCAGCGTCCGGCCGTCCAGCATCATCAGTGCCTTGTCGCGCCCCATGCGCGTCGACTGCCCGCCGGCGAGAACGAAGCCGTTCACCGCTCACTTCCCATGTGCGTAAGGCCGGATGAGATTCACAGCGGCATCCGGATCGGCGACCTCGACAATCAACTCGCCATAGCGCTCATCGTCCAGCTCGATCACGATGGTCTTGTCCGGGTTGTGAACGTCCCAGAAGATGCACTGGCCGTGCTGATAGAAAGTACCCGCATGCAGGACGCCGGGAATGTCGGATCCCACCAGCTTCAGTCCGTGCCACCAGCCTCGGGCAACTTCCGGGTCCGCACGAACCCCGGCAATATGCTGGAGCGGGATTTCGAGCGTGCTCTTTAGCGCCCAGAACTTGTCGGCTCCGCGCACGTTCAGAACCAGTTTGTCTTCGACCACCGACAGATCGACCATCGCTGTCACCTCGTCACGGCGGGCTCCAGTTTAAACGGCCACTCGTGCCGTCTTCGCGCGCGCAGCAGATAGAGCATGCTGCCCGCCAACGCAATCGCGAGCGCATAAAACAAATACCGCATCGCCTGCGGCCGCGAAAACAGGATGAACAAGAACCCCGCCAGCGCCGCCAGAGGCGGCAATGGATAAAGCCAGATCCGGAACGGACGCGGCAGGTCCGGCCGCCGCACGCGCAGCACCATCACCCCAACCTGCTGCAGCAGATACTGCAGCACGATGCGGATCACCACCAGCGCGGCAATCACCTGCGTGAGCCGCAGAAAGCAGAAGAGAGCGGCCACCGCTCCCAGCGCCAGCAGCGAAAAATCCGGAAAATTCCTCTTCGGATGCAGATGACCGAAAACGCGGAAGTAGTTTCCGTCCAGCGCCGCGGCATACGGCACCCGCGAGTATCCCATCAGCAGCGCGAACACCGACGAGAACGCCGTCCACATAATGAGGCAGGCAATGACCACAGCCCACGCGGGCCCCAGCGTCCGCGCCACCATCACCGCCACCACCGTCCGGCTCATCTCCCGCACCGGGATCACACCCAGCACGCTGACATTCATTGCGATATAGAGCGCGGCAACGGCGGCGATTGACGCCAATACGGCACGGGGAATCGTCCGGCCCGGGTTGCGAATCTCGCCGCCCAGAAAACAAACGTTGTAGTAGCCCCAGTAGTCGTAGGTGGCAATCAGCGTCGCCGACCCCAGCCCCGCAAAGAACGCAGGAGACAGGCCCAGCGCGTGCGGAGTCATTCGTAACAGCGCTGGATGCAAATGCGTCAGCCCGGCGATCAGAACAATCGCCATCGCCGCCATCACGCCCGCCCACAGCACCCAGGCGGTGCGCAGAATCGCCCGGATGTCCCGGTACAGCATGCCGACGATGATCACCACTGCGCCCGCGGCCAATACATTGGTCCAGTGCGGCCCGTTCGGCCACGCAGCAAAAATCGGAGCCCCCAACCCCGGAAACAAAAACGACGCGAACTCCGCAAACCCAATGCACCCCGACGCCATCGACAACGGCGCGCTGAAGCCCAGCTGGAAGATGTAGAGGAACGAGACGTAGCGCCCTGCTCCTTCGCGCCCGTAAATCTCGCGGAGGAACGCGTAGGATCCGCCGGCCTCGGGCATGGCCGCGCCCAGCTCTGCCCACACCAGCCCGTCGCAGACGGCGATCAGCGCGCCCAGCAGCCACCCCAGCAGCGCCTGCGATCCGCCCATCGCCACCACAATCAGCGGCAGCGTGATGAACGGGCCCACGCCGATCATGTACATCATGTTCAGCGCTACGGCGCTCGCAAGGCCGATGCGCCGCTCCAGATGCGGGGTTCCCGGCGCGCTCGCACCTGGCGCGCTGGGGTGAAGATGCGGCCGCGCCCCCGACTCGCCGTCAGAAGCCCTGCCAGCGTCAAACTCTCGGGCTCGATTTTTTCCGGCGGCATGCTCTTGCCTTTTGTATCAAATCGAGTCGCGTTTACACTGGCAATTCAGGACTTCGAGCTTCTTACTTCCAGCTTCATGCTTCTATTCTCCCCACTGCATCCCCGCCATCCTGCGCAGCGCCGCCGCGCTCGGCCTGGCCTGCGCGGTCACAACCGTCGCGTCCGCCCAGGTCGTTCCCTGGAGAACCGAGATCGCAGCCTCTCCCGATGCGCAGCCTCTTCCCGGAAGATCGCGGCGCCGACGGCCTGGCGCAAACCCTGCGCAAGCTCGACACCTGGGCCAGCCTCATGTTCATCGTCGCCCATCCCGACGACGAAGACGGCGGCATGCTCGCCCTCGAATCCCGCGGTCTCGGAGCGCGCACCGCGATCGTCACGCTCACCCGCGGCGAAGGCGGCCAGAACGCCATGTCCGGCGAAAGTTACGACGCGCTGGGCCTCATCCGCACCAACGAGCTGCTGCTCGCCGATCAATACTCCGGCTCCGAGCAGTTCTTCGCCACCGTCGCCGACTACGGATTCTCCAAGACCATCGACGAAGCCCACCAGCAGTGGGGGCACGATCGCGTCCTCTGCGACGTGGTGCGCGCCGTGCGCATGTATCATCCGCTGGTTCTCGCCTCCACCTTCACCGGCAACATCACCGATGGTCACGGCCATCATCAGGTTTCCGGAGAAGTGAACCAGGAGGCATTCACCGCCGCAGGCGATCCTCACGTCTGTGCCGATCAGATCGCTGCAGGCCTGCGTCCCTGGTCGCCGCTCAAGGTGTACGCGCGCGTTCCCTTCTTTGCGCCGAGCAGTAAAGGCATCTTCGACTACGCCACCAACAAGTGGTCCCCGGTTCGCTTCTACGACTACGTCGCAAAGCAGTGGAGCGACAGCTTCCCCACGACCACGCTGGAAATCCCGGAAGGTACCTGGGATCCGATCCTCGGCGAATCCTACATTCAGATCGCGCGGACCGGGTGGGGCCAGCAGAAATCGCAGAACGGTGGCGCCACCCCGTCGCTTCCCGGCCCCTTCAACTCGGCCTACCACCGCTATGGCTCATCCGTCAAGACTGCTGATAAGGAAAACAACTTCTTCGACGGCATCGATACATCGCTGGCCGGGATCGCCTCCCTAGTTCACTCCGGAAACACCGCGCCGCTGGTCGCAGCTCTTAACGACATTCACCACCACATCGCCACCGCGGCCTCAATCGACCTGCCCGCGCACCCCGAGAAAATCGCGCCCGAGCTGGTCACCGGCTATAAGGTCACCGAGCAGTTAATCGAATGGGTGAAGAACAGCGGATTTAATGCTGATGACAAAGCAAATGTCATCCACGAACTCAACATCAAGCTGGCTCAGTTCAACACCGCACTGGCTCAGGCGCTGGGGCTCGAAGTCAATGCAGTCGTGATGCCTAAAACCGCACCAGGCGCCAACCCATTTCCCTCACTCGCGCCTGACGACACGCAGACGGTGGTCACTCCCGGTTCGCAAATCGACGTTCGCGTGCACGTCACCTCTGCGCCTTTCTGGGGACCCTCCGCTGAAGGCCTGCAGTTGACGCGCACCTGGCTCGAGCAGGCACCCACCGCATCGAACACCCAACCGAACGCGCAGCCCGGCGAACAACCCAATGGCCAGTCGAATCCCCAGCCCGGCAGCGCGTGGGAGATCACCCGCATCGGCGCGCCTGGGCTCGACGTCGTGTCGAGCAATTCCGGTGACGCAATCTTCCGCGTCTACGTCCCGCGCAGTTCGCCGGTGACGCGGCCCATACTTCACGCGGCCCAACACCGAACAGCCGTACTACGACATTGACGACCCGCGCTGGCTTCCTCTTCCCTTCGCGCCCTATCCGCTCTCCGGATGGGCCGAGTTCCACTACATGGGCGTTCCCATCCGACTCGGCCAGGTCGTCCAAACCATCCATCGAGTCCACGGCGTCGGCGGTGTCTACCAGCCGCTGGCCGTTGTACCGCAACTCTCCGTCAATCTCGCGGCCGCTGCTGGAGTGGTGCCCTTAGGAGCGACAACCGTTCCCTTCCCCGTTACGGTGAGCAACCAGCAGCAGGACGACGCCGACGGAACCCTGCGCCTCGATCTCCCGCCTGGATGGACCGCCGACCCGGCAAACGCGCCCTTTCATCTCACTCCCTCGAGCACGCGCGATTTCACCTTCACCCTGCACCCGGGACAGCTCACCAGCGACAGCTACAAGATCGGCGCAGTCGCCGAAAGCGGCAACTACCGCTTCACCGAAGGCCTCACCATCGTCGGCTATCCTGGCCTGCGTCCTTATTATCTGTATCGCCCCGCCACTTACCGTTTGCGCGCGGTGGATGTGAAAGTCCCATCCGCACTGAAGGTCGGCTACATCATGGGTACCGGCGACGATGTCCCTGCAGCCCTCGCCGAGATTGGTGTTCAGACGCATCTGCTGTCGTCCACTGACCTGGCCCAGGCGGATCTATCGGCTTACGACACCATCATCGTCGGCATTCGCGCTTATTCTTCGCGCCCTGACCTCGCCGCCGCAACCCAACGCCTGCTGGCTTACGTTCGCAACGGCGGAAACCTCGTCGTTCAGTACCAGAGCAATCAGTTCCCCGCGCCCTACCCGCTCACCCTGGGGCGCAATCCCGAGAAAGTCGTCGACGAGCACGCGCCCGTCACCCTGCTCGATCCCGGCAACCCCGTGTTTACATTCCCCAACCACATCACCTCGGCGGACTTCGATGGCTGGGTCGAGGAGCGAGGTCACTCTTTCCTCGAATCCTGGTCCTCGCAATACAAACCGCTCACCG
Source organism: uncultured Acidobacteriaceae bacterium (assembly GCA_963788905.1). Classification (GTDB taxonomy): domain Bacteria; phylum Acidobacteriota; class Terriglobia; order Terriglobales; family Acidobacteriaceae; genus Palsa-343. The sequence goes on along the minus strand of CAWBIO010000001.1, from coordinate 1,325,278 downwards.
AGGTCCACGACCCCGGCCAGGACCCGCAACAGGGAGGTCTTCTCCTGGCTCATTACGGCAAAGGCACCTATATCTATCTCGCCTACGCCGTTTATCGCCAGCTCACTGAGGCCGTCCCTGGCGCTTATCGTCTCCTGGCAAATCTCATTTCAGCCGGAAAGCACCCGCCGCAGCCATGACCGCCCTCGCCGCAAAACAGGCTCTTCGCATGCTATACTGCCGCCCATGTCACTCCGGCTCACGACTCTCGTAAGCTGTTGACCCTTCACTAATTTCCCCGCATTCTGCGGGGGGCTTTTCCCCGAACATTCACCGCAAATTCGCTGGACGTTCACAATTGCCTGCGAGCATGCGCAGTGGGTAGCTGTGGACCTGTTCGGAAGGTTGCGCGCATATCCGGCGCTCACTTCCGGCAGCGCTCAGGAACCCAATGCATTAGTTCCCCCCGCAGGCTTCATCTTTCACGCATCACCAACTCCTGAGAGGCTGAATGACGAACACATTGAAGGCGCTCGCCATCTTCGCGCTGACCCTGGCGGTTGCTTCCGGTTATGCGCAGACCACGGCCAGCCCACCGTGCAAGCCCTGCACCACAACGAAATCATCACAAAGCCACCGGACCATCGGTGCAGCAGCAGATCGAAGATCTGCGCCAGCAGGAACAATCCGACCGCGGCCAGATCGATCAGCTGAAGCAGCAGCTTGCCGATCGCGATTCTCAGTTGCAGGCCGCCCAACAGGCTGCCCAGCAGGCTCAGGCAGCCGCAGCAGTCCGCCCAACAGGCTGCCAATCAGCAGCAGCAACCGCTTTCGGCTAATTCCGAAGCCGTCTCCAGCCTGCAAAGTTCGGTTACCGACCTGAAGAACAACACAACTTCTATCGTCGGCACGATCCAGCAACAGCAGGCGGAAACGAAAAAGCTGTTCGAGAACCCTGAAGCTATCCACTACAAAGGCATCACCTTTCGCCCGCCGGCAGCTTCATCGCTTCGCCGAAACGGTCTGGCGTCAGGGCGCTACCGGCATCGACATCAACACCCCGTTTACCAGCGTTCCGCTTCAGAATTCTGACACCGCCCAGATCAGTGAGTTCTTCGGAACTGAGCGGCCGCCAGTCGCGCCTTGCCCTGAAGGCCTCCGGTAAGCTCCCGATGCCACGCTGACCGGCTACTACGAAGCTGGACTGGCTCGGTGCCGGCATCACCTCCAACAACAATCAGTCCAATAGCTACGTGCTCCGCCAGCGCCAGTTTTGTGGACCGACGCTTTGTTCAGCAACGGCTGGGACGTTTCCGGAGGCCAGGGCTGGTCGCTGGCCACCGAGACTACCCAGGGCGAGACCCGCGGCTCCGAAATCCTGCCCGCCACCATTGATTCGCAATATACCGCTGGCTTTGTGTGGACCCGCCAGTACAGCTTCCGCATGACGAAGAACTTTCGCGCAACACATTTTCTCGCTCGGACCGACCTCCGCTGAGAACGCAGTAACGCTGAACCCCGCCGGTAGCTGTCCTCCCCTGAACCTTCTCATCGGTTCGGCGCGCCGTGCGGGTGGCGGCCTTTACAACGCGACCGCGAACTACTCCTACAACGCTCACCCCCGACTCGATCGCCAAGCTGGTCTTTGAACCGTGGCCGGGGCCATTGGGAAGTCTTCGGGATTCGACCGTAATTTCCGTGACCTCGGATCTATCCCAATGAAGTTTGCGCCAACACCACCGTCACCGGGACATCTATCACCGGCACCGCCTGCACCGGCAACACAACCGGAGCCTACAACGACGCGGAAACGGGCGCAGGCGTCGGCGGCGGATTCCGCGTACCCCTTGGCACCAAAAAGTTCACGGTCGGCCTGAAGGGCCTGTACGGCAAGGGTATCGGCCGTTACGGATCCTCGACCATCGCCGATATCACCCTCCGGCCAGATGGCATCATTCAGCCACTGAAGGCCTTTTCGGCACTGAGCACGGTTGAACTTAACCCGACCTCTCGCCTGCAGCTGTACTTCAACTACGGTGGCGATTATGTCTACCGTGACTACGATGGCAAGGAAGGCTACGGTTCGCCGCTGACCAGTATGACCGGTTGCAATACTCAACCAGGGTCCTGGCGGCACCAACAACACCTATGGCGGCGGTGGAACGGGATTCGACCCCTCCCCACGCCCGGCAGCTGCGGCAACCAAAATAAGGACGTGCAGGAGTTTACCGCCGGCGAGTGGTACAACTTCTACAACGGTCCCAAAGGCAGTATGCGCTTCGGCCTTCAGTACGCCCGGTTCGAGCGCGACATCTGGTCCGGCGCAGGTGGCACCACCAACCCGGGCGGCGGCGCCAGGGGCATCGACAACATGTTCTGGACCTCGTTCCGTTACTACGTCCCGTAGTCCTGAACCAACCTCAATACAAAGGACCCGCCACGGCGGGTCCTTTGTATTTCCTCTGTACGAATCGCGAAGCGCTTCAGCTTCCCTCGCACATCTCTTCATACAGCTCTCTGACCCGTTCCCGCGCCTGCATCAGCGCTTTGCGCCCAGCCCCGGTTGCCACATAGACTTTGCGCTGGTGACGATCCACCAGGCGTTGCTCGGACTTCAGCCATCCGCGCCGCTCCATGCTGTGCAGCAGCGGGTATACCGTTCCCGGTCCCAGGCGATACCCATGACGCTGCAGCTCGCGCATAATCCCCAGACCGAAGATAGGCTCCTCCGCCGCATGATGGAGGACGTGCAGGCGGACCAGCCCCACGTAAAGCTCCTGGCTCCGGCCTCGGTTGGCGACCTTCTTCGTCATCGGGGAATCATACCGTTTCCCACCGAAGAATCAGCCGGCGTGGCTCGCCCCAGGCGCAAACACGCAGGCGTCTCCGGTCCCGCTCGAATCGATTTCAGAGCAGATCCGCGAACGGCGGAAACGTCAGGAGCAAACCAAGCCCCAGTAGCACCAACGCCGCAGCTGCGATTCGGCCGGAGTTAACCGTCTTCTTTCGCCAGCGCCACTCCAGAACCGCCCAGGCAAAGAGCCAAACAAGAACGGCGCTCGTCGTCACGCCGGAGAGCGGGCCGGTAGGCCGGTAGAAGATCATCATCCTGCCGAACGACACCACACGGTCCGCAACGACGGCCAACACCCCAAGGGCAAAGCAGCCGATTCCCGCCGCCAGAATCGCAGCGGCTCCCGGCCCGTTCGGCAATTCTGCCCGCGACAAATCCTGCGTCATCGTCATGGCTGCTTTCCCTGCATGATAGCGAATCGTCGCCCCGCCGCGCACCGGCGCGTTCTTATTCAGCATCGCGCCAAAGAAGCCGGCTACCCCGGCGGCCAGGAACGAAACCGCCACGAAACACAGCACCACCTTGCGCAGGTACGCATGATTGCGAAGGTTACCGCCATACCGGATCAACACCACGGCCGCCATGGTGATGGAGATGGGCACCAGCCACGCCACGTGCTCTTTCCACTCCATCCCCAGAGAATGCCACGCCGCGGTCGATGGGCTCGACTGCAAAAGCCGTTGCGGAAAATCGCTCAGGCTCGTCGTCCCCGGCGGAGGCACAGCGCGATACCAGGGATACACAATGTACGTCCCCGTCAGAACCGCCATCCAGGCCAGCGCCGCCATCGTCACCAGATAGATCTTCAGAAATCGCTCGCTCCCGCCTTCCCTGGACCCACCGCCGCAGGCCGCCAGCATCGCCACAACTCCACCATCGCGCCGGAGCAGGCCAGCAGATACAGCGTCCCGAAACCCATTCCGTGGATCATCGTCCACAGCGCGCGCCACGTGATCTCCATGCACTCGCTCCTTCACTAAGCCCCGTTATGGCTCTCGGCCCGGCCTCGCCGCTTGCCACAGGAATCCCGGCGCTGCATCGGGCTTCTTGTCGTCCTTATCCTTGCCCCACGTCCAGTACATTCCCACGTAAGCGTAGTTCTCTGTCTGCCCGGCTATCGAGTGCCCGTAGCAGAATAGAAACTGCTCGTTGGGATTGCGCTTGAAGTGGTAGACGCCACCCATATCCACCAGCGTCGAAGCCTGCGTCTGCGGCGCTGCGACACCCTCACCGCCATGCGCGAACACCTCGCCGCCAAACTCCAGCCGCTCGCCAAACGTGTACTTCACCAGAAACCGCCGTAAGGAAAATTACGATAGTCCGTTTGTGGCACCACCGTCTCGCCCGCGCCTCCGTCGATCAGCCATTTGCCGATGTTCTTCTGCAGCCACAGCGGAACCCGGTACCACACCCTGCCCACGCCCAACCCCTTCGCATAGCTCCCCGTAGGCATCTCGAACATCGTGAACGGTACCGATCTGCGGAATGTATTTCGTCTCTTTGATCTGCGGCGATTTTCACGCCCAGTTCGGTGTCCGTCAGGCCAAACTCCGTTGGCCCCTGTCCCTCGCCCGCCGGCGCATACACCGGATGGTTCAGCGGAGCGGCCACACCCGCACGGCAAAATCGCGTGCAGCTGCACGCGCGGGATCGCGCCCCAGTTGAATTCAAATGCCGGCCCCTGGGAATCCATTTCCACCGGCGTGCCATCCGCACTGCCAAAAATGTAGAACTCGTAGTGATGCAGATCGACCGGAACAGGATCGTCGGTCTGATACGGTGGCCCCTGCGCCAGCAGAGATGGGCCCGTGATCGCCGCGAGCGCCAGCAGAGCCAGCAGTGCAGGCACTCTTTGACGCAATTCGTGACTATCAATCATAAAGAACACGCTCGCAAAGGCCGGTTCCCTGCTTCAGCTGCTTTGTCGGGTTTACCAGCTACTTCGCGAAATTCACGAACATCGCAACCCACTGCTCCTTGCCCACCACGCGGAAGATGTGCCCTTTGCCGGTTAAGTCTTCAGCGAGCCAGATCTCCCCCGGCTCGACCGCTTTTTTCTCTCCGCCGGTCACTTCTACCTCCGCATGTCCGCTCAGCGGGATCACGTATCGCCGCGCATCGGCATTATGCCAGTCCTCGTCATACCCTGGCTGCGCTCGAACCACAAACGAATCGCCCATCTTTAAAGGTGGGGATTCCATTCCGTCCCGCTCCGACATCGGGACATCGATCTGTTCGAAATGGCTCAGCCCATCCGTGCCCGTGTACAGCCGAATCATTGGACCGGCGCAGGCTGCTGCGCGCCCGCTGTGAGAGCGCAGGCCACAAAAAAGAAGGAAAGTGCTGCCAGGTAGAGCCACAGAGAAGTCCGTCGCATCGTGCCTCCGAAATTGCTGAAGGCAGGATACTCGATCACCATGAATCTTCTGTCATCCCGACGCGGAACATCGCGAAGCGGAGGGACCTGCAACCCGTTTCCTGTAAGCTGCGACCTGTAACCCGTAACCTGTTACCGTTACCCGACCGGCTGCTCTTCCTCCACCACCGGCCCGTGCGTCGCCACGGTCGGAACCGGCTTCGCCTCAGGGACAGGCGCGTCGCCAATGCGCTCGCTGAAGTGGCACTCCACCGCCGGCTGCGCATCGGCCGCTGTCTCGCCCTTACGCGGACGCCGCCGCGGCATCATCTCCTTATTGTTAGGGCAAACCAGATACAGCCCGCCATCGATCACCCGTTCCACCAGGTACGGCGACCCGCACTCCTGACAAGTCTGCGCAACCGGCTTCAGATTCGAAGTGAAGTTGCACTTTGGATACCGCGTGCAGCCCCAGAAGATGTTTCCCGGTGCGCGCCTTGCGCTCCGCAATGTCACCTTCCCCGCACTTCGGACACTTGAGGCCTTCGATCAGGTTCTGCTTGACGTATTTGCATTTCGGATAGCCCGAGCAGGAAACAAATTCTCCATAGCTACCGCTACGCAGTACCAACTGCTTGCCGCATTTCGGGCATTTCTCATCCAGCGGCACAGCCGGCTTTTGCTGTTGTTTCTGCGTCAACCGGCGCACCGTCTTACACGGAGGATCGGCGTTGTAATCCGGGCACGCCATGAAGGCCCCGAACGGTCCCCTCCGCAGCACCATTACCTTGCCGCAGTTCTCGCAATATTCCTCTGCGGGCCCATTCTGCGCATCCGGCGGATTGCAGATCGGGCTTGGCGGCGTAGTGCTCCTTCGTAAATCCGCAGCTCACCTGCTCCACCGTCACCTTGCGGCCCGTTCCTACAGCATTCTCCAGTGCCGTCTTTTAGTTCCGTCTTGTCCTTCACTTCGACAGTCGTCGATTCGTCGTTCTCCGTGGTCTTCACCAGCATCGGATACTTCAGCTTCGCTTCCACCCGCGAGACGATCTTCTTCGGTTCCTTTTTCCAGGTCACGGCGGCAATCGTCACAGGCTTCTCCTTCGCATATGCGCTGCATGCGTAGAACGAGCCGAACTTACCCCACTTCAGCACCAGTGGCGAGCCGCACAGATCGCACTTCTCATCTGTCGGCTTCTCCATCCGCTTCACGGTTTCCATGTGCTTCTCGGCGTGCTTCAGTTCCTCCTCGAAATGCCCGTAGAAGCCCTTCAGCAGATCGGTCCACTTCTCCTTGCCTTCCTCGATCTCGTCCAGCTCTTCCTCGAGCTTCGCCGTGTACTTCGTATCGAAGATGTACGGGAAATTCGCCACCAGCAGATCGGTGACGACGGTGCCGATCTCGGTCGGAACGAATCGCCCGCCCCGCCCCGTAGGCGGCATCTTGGTTACATACTCGCGATCCTGAATCGTCGTGATAATCGAAGCGTAGGTCGACGGCCGGCCAATGCCACGCTCCTCCAGTTCTTTCACCAGCGAACCTTCGTTGTAGCGCGCGGGCGGCTCGGTGAATTTTTGCACGGCATGCACCGCGGAAGGACGCGACGCTGCCTCGATCTGCGGCTCTTCAAAAGCGGGAATCTCTTCGCTCTTGTCGCCAGCGCCGGCTTCCTCATTCCTGGCTTCGATCTTGGCGACCTCGATATCGTATTTCTTCCGCGCGTGCGCCACTTTCGCCGCTCGCTCCTGCGCCGCCAGTCCCGACAATTGCGCCGGCGTCGCCAGCGTCAACCGTGCACCCTTCGGAATCTCCGGCAGTTCATCCTCATCGTCCTCGTCGGTTTCATAGATCTTCAGATAACCATCGAACTTCAACACCGATCCGGAAACGCGGAAGTCATACGTCCTTCTTATTCTTCGCGTCGATCTCGACCGTCGTCACGTCGTAAATTGCCGGGACCATCTGCGACGCTACAAAGCGCTGCCAAATCAGCTTGTACAGTTTGTACTGCTCGTCGCTCAGATAACGCCGGATCTTGTTCGGGTGCAGGCCCGGATCGGTTGGCCGAATCGCCTCGTGCGCATCCTGCGCATCTTTCTTCGAACTGTAGGTATTCGGCTGTGCCGGCAAATACTGGTTGCCCAGCTTCTTCCCGATATATTCACGCACCGACGCGATCGCTTCCGGCGCAATGCGTGTGGAGTCGGTTCGCATATAGGTGATCAGGCCGGCTGAGCCCTCCGCGCCCAGATCCACGCCTTCGTATAACCGCTGCGCCACGCCCATGGTGCGCTTTACGCTGAACCCCAGCCGCGCCGCCGCCTGCTGCTGCAGCGTGCTGGTGATGAACGGTGGATACGGATTGCTCTTTCTTTCCTTTCTCTCGACCGAGCGAACGCTCCAGCTTGCTTTGCTGGTCGCGTCGATAATCTCCCGCGCCGCCTGTTCCGTCGGAACCGCGGGTGCGCTCACTCCTTCAACTTTGGCGCGCTCACCATCGATGCCGATAAACCGCGCGGTCAGCAGGTACGGTTCCCTGCCCGCCTTCGCATCCTTCTCCAGCTCCAGAATCGCGTCGATGGTCCAGTATTCAACCGGCTTGAATTCCTGGATCTCCCGTTCCCTTTCCACAATCAGCCGCACGGCTACCGTCTGCACGCGTCCGGCAGAGAGCCCGCGCCGCACCTTATCCCACAGCAGCGGCGAAATCTGGTAGCCGACAATCCGGTCCAGCACCCGCCGAGTCTGCTGCGCGTCCACCAGATTTTCATCCACATCGCGCCCATGTTCGAACGCCGCGCGCACCGCCTTTTGCGTAATCTCGTTAAAGGTCACACGGCGAATCCGGCTCTTATCTTTCATCACCGGAAGCAGCTGCATCGACAGGTGCGCGGCAATCGCTTCGCCCTCGCGGTCCGGGTCGGGCGCCAGATACACTGCGTCCGCCTTCTCCGCCATCTTTCTCAGCTTGTGGACAACCTTCTCCTTGTCCGGCGACACCACCAGCGTCGGCTCGAACGTCCGGTGCTCCAGCTCCACGCCGATGTCCCGCTTCGGCAAATCCATAATGTGGCCGAAGGAAGCTTCAACGTCGAAGTTCTTACCCAGATACTTATTGATCGTCTTCGCCTTCGCAGGCGACTCGACGATGACCAGTGATTTACTCATTGTTTCCTTTAGACTGCGGCAGCAGCGCACATGTACGCTATCCCTGCCGCGCGATTCTTTCTCCCAGGTTCCCTTCGGAAACTGGAACCGGTCTCATAAACTCGCAATCCCGGTGACGCCACGTATGAGACCCGCAATCCCCCCGGGGTCCCCAGCGAGCCGGTTTTGCACGTTGGGGTGGTTCAAAGCGGGGCTCAGAATTTCAACCGGAGGCATGTACCTGCACATGAGACCGGTTCTACCACGTCCCCCGGTTTCGAATCTATAGTCCTGGGGCAGACGGCGCACCAGAAGCTGCAAACCGGCGCGCTTCCCCCTCAGAAGCTCCTGACGTAATTCTTTCCGGGAAGTTGTCGTATGCGTCCCGCCGAGTTCCAGCTCGAACAACGCGGTGAAAACCTCCGAAGAGCTCATCTCCTGTTCCAGCTTTTCGAGGATCTCATCCATCTGCAGTGCTTCATCCTGGCGAAGCACGTTCAACACGCGCGTCTCGGTCGGCGGCAGCGGCGATTCCTCGAATAACGATGCCTCAGATGTGGCCTGGGATGCAAATCCCTCGTCCTGCTCCAACCCCATCCTTATTTGTGTCGGCAGCTCCTCCCACATGTCCTCCCAGCAGGAAGTAAGCTTTGCGCCCTGTTTTATCAACATGTTAGGACCCCAGGCGTTTTTAGTCGTCACGTTGCCCGGAACCGCAAACACCTCCCGATTCTGCTCCAGCGCGCACCGCGCCGTCACCCGCGTCCCGCTGTTCTCCCCCGCCTCGATCACCAGCACACCAACGCTCATCCCGCTCAGAATCCGGTTCCTCCTGGGGAAATTCTGCGGCGCCGGAAACGTCCCCAGCGGCAGCTCCGACAGGATCAGCCCACCCGTCGCGATAATCTGCTCCGCCAGCGGCTTGTTCTCCTTCGGATAAACCACATCCATTCCCGTCCCCCACACGGCAATGGTTGGCCGCTTTGCCTCGAGCGCCCCTTTGTGCGCGGAAGTGTCGATGCCCCGCGCCATGCCGCTCAGAATAATCAGCCCCCGCGCCGCCAGATCCCGCGAAAGCCTCCCCGCCATTCCCGTCCCGTACGGCGTCGGATGCCTTGTTCCCACCACCGCCAGCGCTGGCTTCGCCAGCAGACCACGCGTCGCCCCGCGCCCAGAAGAGCGCCGGCGGATCGTAAATCTCTCGCAGCCGCTCCGGATACCCCTCCTCGTGATACGTCACCATCGTCGCGTTCGTTCCGGCCAGCTTCTCCAGCTCCTGATCGGCAGCGTGTCCCGCTTCGCCCGACGTAATAAACTGTGCGGCCTGCGCCGGAAAGTTGCAGCGCTTCCAGTTCGGTCAGCGGAAGATGGACCACGCGCGCCGCGCACCCGCATCGCTCCACCGCGCCCAGCAATCGCCGCGGACCAATCCCCGGCGTCAGCGCCAGCGCCACCCACGCGTGCCGCTCTTCAAACGGAACCGATTTCAGCTCAGGAGCCGCGGCGACCGTGCTCATTGCGGTCGCACCTTATCGCGAACTGGGCACGCCGCGCCAGGAGTTTTCGCTGGGGGAGTTTTCATCTCTGCTGGTGGCGAGAGTACGTTCGGCTTCCATCGCCGGTCAAGTTACCAAAGCCACATTGCTACACTACCCAGTGCCCCCGCCATCCTGCGCGTCTCCGCCATCCACTTCCTCAATCCCGCTCCTTTAATGTGGAGCTTCGACCACGAGCCCGACCGCTCCCTCTTCGCACAGCGCTACCTTCTGTCCTCCGACACGCCCGCCGAATGCGCCGTCAAGCTCGCTTCCGGCGAAGCCGACATCGGCCTCGTTCCCGTCGCTGCCCTGGCCTTCACGCCCTCGCTCTCCGTCATCCCCGGCTGTGTTATTGCTTCTCAGGACCGCGTCCGCTCCATCATCCTGGTCGTCCGCAACCCCGACGGCACCGCACCCGACGATGTCTCCGGCGTCGGCCGCGTCGCCCTCGACAGCGCCTCCCGCACGTCGTCGATCTACACAAAAATCCTCTTCTCCCGCTTCTGGCAGATCGAGCCAAAGTTCATTGAGCATGCCCCTGACCTCGAAGCCATGCTCCAGGTCGCCGACGCCGCCCTCCTCATCGGCGATCCCGCGCTCTTCGCCCTTGAGGACCGCCATGCGCGCGAGCGCCGCACCGGCGAGAAGCTTCTCTACCTCGACCTCGCCCACGAGTGGCACAACTTCACCGGAACCGTCTGGGTCTCCGCGTTCTGGGCCGTCCGTCGCGACGCACTCCGCGCCTCCAGCCTCACTCCCGCGCGAATCACCGCCGACTTCCAGCATTCCCGCGACTCGGGCCTCCACAACATCGACTCCCTCGCCGACGAGTGGTCTACCCGCATCGCCATCCCGCGCGACACGATCCGAGCCTACCTGTCCCAAAACATCTCCTACATCCTCGACGACGCCTGCCTCGCCGGCCTCGAGCTCTTTTATCAATATGGGCTGGAGTGCGGCGCATTACCTTTGGTCCCGAAACTGCACTTTCTGTAGAAATTCCCTCGGTCCTCACGCGACACGCCACGCCTCTCGCGCGTCTTACCCTGCGTGTACCTTGCAGCCCAGGCAGCCAAAGCAGTTACCCGTAGTGCGCACCATCGTCTGATTCCCGCCTGGGTGATTCACTTCGGGCTCGCCGGCGTGTTCCTCGTCGCCTTCCTCGACGCGGCGCCCATCCCGCTTCCCGTCCCCGGCAGCACTGACATCCTGATCCTCATCCTCGGCGCCCACGGCGAGTCACCGTGGATCCTCGCTCCCTGCGCCATCGTCGGAGGTCTGCTCGGAGCATGGTCCACCTGGAAAGCCGGTCAAAAAGGCGGCGAAAAAATGATCGAGCGCTATGTGCCCCCGCGCTTCCGCGCGCGCATGAAGCGCTGGATCAGCACTCACGGCATTCTCACGGTTTGCGTGGCGGCGATTCTGCCGCCGCCTATCCCGCTCACTCCGTTTCTGCTCGCGGCCGGAGCACTCGGCGTCACCCGTCGCCAGCTCTTGATCGCCATCGGCATCGCCCGTACAATCCGTTATGGCGGAGAAGCCGCCCTGGCTCTCATCTACGGCCGCCCGATCCTCCGCTGGTTCAACCATTACCTCGCCGGATGGTCCTCGATCATCCTCTACACTTTCCTCGGCCTGCTCACCGCCGCCATCGTCTTCGGCATCTGGAAATACCGCCACGATCAGCACCCGGCCAGGCGCGGTCGACGTGCGAGCGCGGAAGCCGCGAGCTAGTACACCTCACCGGCCATCGTTGTCCAAGGCACTGAAGTATGCTTCTGTTCAGCAACCTCGCGGGCATCCGTGGGGAGGAACATCCATGTCGGATTCCAGGACATTTCAAAGCAAGCCATCGTCATGGCATATTGCCGTAGCCGCCGAGGCATTTGCCGCTGCTCAATTTGCCCGGTGCGGATTTGATGTGTCTGTGCAATACGGCGCAGATCAGCCTGAATACGATCTGATCGTTGCAAAAGCGGATAATCTCATGAAGGTCTCGGTGAAAGGAAGCCAGGATGGCAGTTGGGGGCTCACTCAGTCCTACCTGGAAAAGGCCAATCAGCGCAGCGGTAAGAAGGCTGACTATCATGGGGCAATCGATCTCTGGATGGAGCGTCACGGCTCGCGCACAGTGTTTTGCTTCATCCAGTTTCACGGCGTGGCCGTGGATCAATTGCCGCGCATGTACCTGGCTACTCCTCGAGAGGTCGCACAGAGGCTCAGAGACACGGCAAAAGGACGTGGAGACTCGATTCTTTACGAAGAGCAGGTATGGACATCTCGGGCGCACGGCGCTGGGACCGTAGATAAGCTGCCCGCCAGTTGGCTTTTTTCCGAGGATCGAATTAGGAAGTTGTTTACTGACCGGGATGCTGGCTTAGTCGTAAAGCCGCGGCCGTGATCGATGGTGAATCCAATCCCCAAAACCCGCTTTTTCGAAAACGCCAGGTTCACCCCACGGCAAGAAGCTTATCCCCGCACCAAGTGCTATAGCTTCGAAAGGATGTTGTAGCCCACGCGCTGGTACTCTCCGCGTTCCCCGAATGAACCGAAATGCCCGAAATGAACCGGTGCTGGAATGAAGCCCTGACCTACCCTCCGTCCTGATCGCTATTGGCTATTCCCTACTTCCTGTCTTTCCCCTGTACCCTGTTTCCGTGCCTCCCATCGCCTTCCTCGAGTGCTCTCGCTGCCACCAGCACCGCTCCGCTTCGAGTCCGCAAACCGTCTGCCCTGTCTGCGCCGGATCCCTCTACGTTCGCTATGAAGACTTCAAGCGCGCCCGCAAACCTGGCCCAGATGCCCCACACTCCATGTGGCGATATTCCGATGTCCTGCCCGACGCCGAGCCCGTGACCCTCGGCGAAGGCTGGACCCCTATGTTGCACAGCCGCCACCATCCCGCTCTCCTTATTAAGGAGGAGGCTGACAATCCCACTGGCAGCTTCAAGGCCCGCGGCATGTCCGTGGCCGTCACCATGGCCCGGCATTATGGACTCAAGCAGCTCGCCGCGCCCTCGGCCGGCAACGCCGCCAGCGCTCTGGCCGCTTACGCCGCCGCCGCCCAGATCGAAGCCCACATCTTCATGCCCCGCGACGTCCCCTTTGCCAACTATCTGGAAGGCAAGGCCTACGGCGCGCACGTCACCCTGGTTGACGGACTCATCTCCGACTGCGGCCGCCTCGTTGCCGAGGGTGCAAAACGCGAAGGCTGGTTCGACGTCTCCACCCTCAAAGAACCCTTCCGCGTCGAAGGTAAGAAAACCATGGGTTACGAACTCGTCGAGCAGCTTGGCTGGCGCTATCCTGACGCCGTCTTCTATCCCACTGGCGGCGGCGTTGGCCTCATCGGCATGTGGAAGGCCTTTGAGGAGATGGAACAGCTCGGCTGGGTCACCGGGCAGCGTCCAAAGATGATCGCCGTCCAGGCATCCGGCTGCGCGCCCGTCGCCCGCGCCTTCAAAGAAGGAGCAGCCGCCTCGACCATGTTCGAAAACGCGGCGACCTTTGCCGCCGGCCTCCGCGTACCCAAGCCGTACGGCGATTCCATCATTCTCGAAATCGTCCGCGAGTCCAACGGCACCGTCGTCGACCTTCCCGATGAAACGATTCTGGCTTCGCTCCTCGACTACGCCCGCAACGAAGGCCTGTTGTTGTGTCCTGAAGGCGCCTGCGCCACGGCCGCCTACGGTCACCTGCTCTCGACCGGATTTCTCTCGGCCGAAGACCGCGTCGTGCTCTTCAATACCGGCTCCGGTTTGAAGTACATCGATGCGATCGCCGACGCCATGCACTTAGCTCGTCCTGACGCCGGCGAACCCCAGAAGAAATATCCTAAACGAACGCCTGTTGGAGGCATCATCACGCCGATGTAAAGGCACGATTCCCAAATTAGGAACGTTTCAATTTGTCGCGACCCAAATTGGAACGGCTGCCCCAAAAATTTGGCTTCCGGCCAGGTTCACCCCACAGCAAGAAGCGAACGCTCTTTCGGCGCGACTTTCAACCAGTCTCAAGCGCCCAGGCACTCCCAGGTACTCTGGGCTTCCCCGTCTTGGAACCACTTCGATCCCACACAAACGCGTTTCGTCCCGCCGTCGCCCAGCCGACGACTTCTGTCCCGCGCTTCGCCCCACCCCACCCCCCTCAAGCACACTTGCGGGGTTGTGATTGATTCCAGAGGACTTAGAGGGTGTCGGCGACATCGACAACAGCTAAGTCTCTCAATACAGAACAGATCGAGACGGCCGTCTGTGTAACAAACGCGGCTGTCTTTGTTACAAACACGGCTGTCTCTATTACAAGGCGGCCGGCGTTGTCACAGAAACGGCTGTGACCAGGCGAAGCGCGATGTTTCCGGTGTGAACGCCCGCGCCTGTCCTCTGTTCATGGGCGTCCGGTCATGGTTCGGAAGCCGCAAAGGAAAAGGCCTCGCCAGAGCGAGGCCTTTTTTGATTCTTTCTCCCTATTATCAGAATACCAAGTTGAGATAGAAATCGCGCCAACTTTGATGGCTTGTAAGTGGCATGTTATGAGCGAATGTTACTTTGGGTAAGTGGTGGAAACTTGACAGAACTGGCCTCGTTCGACGCGCACCTCGCTCCGCTCACTCCTTGCTCAGGGCAGGCTCTCAGGCGGACGGGCTTCGCGCCGGCAATTGCGCGGGACATTACTCGTCACGGCAGGTGAGCGCGAATCCCGAGGGATGCGGCGAGAACCCCAAGCTTTTCGTCGAGGGTCCAGAGATGCGTTCCGGGGGTGACGAGGCAGGAGGCTATCAGGTGAGCGTCGGTCAGGCCAATGCCTTTGGAAGCGAGGCCGCGGTTTTCGATCATGTGCCGCAAATCGGCCAGCCGAACCGGGCGCACCTGCACGAGGCGGTCAAGAGAGGCGAGGGTTTTTAGGCGGTCTGGGAGCGTTCCGAGAGCTAACTCCGCCACCACATAAGGGTGGATACACAGCTGGTCGCTCTCGATCAGACTGCTCAGCTCGGTTTTATGAGTGCCGTTGCGAAACATGGCGATCCAGACTGAGGTGTCCGCCAGGATCACAACTCATCGACTCGCAGCCGATGCACATCCGCGATGGAAGGCGCCTTTCCCGCCAACGCCAGGAGCCGCCGGCCGGCTTCCCGCGCGATGAGTGACTTCAACGCCTCGCGGATGAGCGCGGCCCTTTCCGTCAGGCCGCTGTATTCTTCAGCAGTTCGGAGCAGTTCGTCGTCGAGCGATACCGTTGCTCTCATGAGGGCCTTCTCCTGCACCAATAATAGCACCGAATTCACACACAATTAGGTGCATGTGCCTCGCTCAAGGTTGCATCATATTCAATAATGATGTAGTAATTGCAGATGCGCACCACTGTCAGTCTTGATGATGATGTTCATGAACTTGCGTCCGTTTACGCTCAGGCCCGCGGCATCACTCTTGGCGCGGCCATCGGGGAACTGATCCGCGCCGCACAGGATTCCACCCCAAAGGAAACCGCCGTCAAGGTGACGGACGACGGCATTCCAGTTTTTCGTTCCCGGGGACGCGCGCTGACCAGCGAGATGGTCAAACGGGCGCAGGAAGACGACCTTGAGTAAGGCGAAATTCCTGCTCGACGTCAATGCCCTTGTCGCCCTGGCCGACGAGGACCATGTCCACCACGATCGCATGCTCCAGTGGTTCCGAAGCTCGGGGAGACAGAACTGGGGGGTGTGCGCGTTTACCGAAGCAGGTCTTCTCCGCATCTCGACACGACCCGAAACGGGCGGCCGGTCGGTCCAGGATGCCACCGAACTGCTCACTCGCCTGGCTGCCCTGCCCGGCTTTCACTATTGGCCGATTTCGGTGCCATGGCCCGCATTAGCCGCGCCATTCAGAGGCCGGCTGTACGGCCATCAGCAAATCACCGATGCCTATCTGCTCGGCCTTGCTGTGAGGGAAGACGGCGTCCTTGTCACCTTCGACCGGGCCATGAGCCATCTGGCGGGGGAGGAGTACCGGGGGAACCTTCTGGTTCTCGAATGAAGCCCGTCGCAATCACATACTTAACTAATGATGAAGGCTTGTGAGATTCTGCGTTGCCGTAAAGAACGAAGTAGGTTCCGTCTTCATGGGTTCGCCACAAAAAATTTGGTTTTCATCGCGGTAATGTAATAACTGCTGCCGTCGCTGTCCACGCGAATACTCGCGTCTTTCGGATACCGTTTCTCCCGAATTTCCTTACGAATATCTCCGATTGTCGCAACGCCTGGGAGAATGGACGGGCCAAACGGTTTTTGGGCGTCGTCCGAGTCCAGAAGATGCCCGTAGTCTCGTTCGAAAAAGTCGACAGTCATGGCGCTATCACACCTTCGCGACGAGTAACGTAGGAGAACTGCAACCCGTAGCCTGTAACCTGGCGAAGTGCCTCTGAATCTCATTGAATCATCCGAGGAAAATCGTTCAAAGGACAGCCGCAGTGGCTAAAGCCCCTCTCGATTTTCGGCCATCTGCGGCACGACTGAAGTCATGCCCTGATACAAAGGCAAAAGCCAATTCTACGGCGAACTTCTGGGACACCACACCAGCCTCCGCAGCTACTGTTCCAGAATGGTGAAGGTTGCGGGCTCTGGCTCGGGGGCGGATCCGGGGAACATCTTGCGGAAGGCTTTGCCGGTTGCCTGCCACCCTGCTCCGATTCGGTCGGATGCGGCGAACAGCCGGCCGGCTGTGACCGGACCGGCCACGCGATAGTGGCCAACGGCAGCCAGCGCCATGGAGGCGATGCAGCCACACTGCGAGCAGTCAGGGTCTCCACCGAACTGGCAGGGGGTAATTTTCGTCTTCAGGTCCGCGGAGATCGTGCGCGTGGTTTTGGCGAAAATGCATTCGTCAGGGCTTTGGGGCGGGGAAAGAAACTCCTCGATGACCCTTTCGTCCATCTCGAGAATCGGATAGCGCTGGCGCAAACGCTTCAGATCCTGGACGACAAACGCGCGCTGCGCAGCGGTGAGAATCTCCGGACCCGTGGCTCCGCGCTGAGGAGTAAAAAGACTGAACCATATATGTTCGATCTGGGTTTGCGCGCTCCAGAAGCGAAGGAACTCCTCAAGATAGCCGGGGCGCCCAGCGATGATGCCTGTAATCGTCGAGTGGATGATGATCTTAGCGGCGGCGATGTTCTTAAGGATGCGTTCGTAAGTGGCAGGCTTGCGGCGCTCATCGTGCTCCGGCTGCAGGCCATCGATGGACACGACGACATAGAGGCGCTTGTACCGGCTCCAGTGCGCTGGTATCTCGCGAAAGGCGCTGGTGACGATCTGGGTGTGGATCCCGCGGGCGTCCAGCTCCGGCAGCAGCAGGTCGAGCTCGCGATAGCGGACGAGGGGATCGCCACCTACCAGGGAGAGGTGGACCGGCTTCTCCCTGTCGACAATGGCGAGAATGTTGCTGACCAGCTCAGCGCCCTTGAAGTCGGAGAGCTGGCGCAACTGGGTCTCTCCGCCCAGGTGGGCCGCGTCGAATGCATAGCATCCGGGACAGCGCAGCGGGCACTCCCGGGTGATCTCGATGGAAAGGGAGGGCTTTCGCCCGGCCAGAATCGCGGTCCACGCCTCGAGGACGTGAGAGATTTCCATGGTTCCTCAGGCGGCTGGAGTGATCAGGAGAGGTTCGATGGCGGGCATGGGTATGATCACCGGAACCTTCGCGTCGACGAAACGGCCGCTGGCGATTTCCGTCAGCACGCGATTGGCGGTGTCCTCGGTTCGAGAGGAATTGATGTGCAGCGAGCGCACGGCACGCATCGCAATCGTTGCCAGCAGAAATCGGTTTCCAACCTGATGACCCGCGGAGAATACAAGCTCAGACCGCATGTGTTTGCCTCTTTTCCCGGTTATGGAGCAGGAGCAGCAAAAGCCAGGCTCGACCGGGCGATCGGGGGATCATCCGGTGAAAGTTTCGCATCACAGCAAATTCAAAAGGACCAAATGCGGGGCTATCGAGTGACGGGCCAGGGATTTCAGGAAAGCGCAAAAAGAAGCCTTCCCTTTGGTCAGCATACTCTGCTTAGAGCGCTTCTCCTAATTTCATGTTTGCCGGTGTAGTCGCTTTTACAAAGCTTTCCGGCAGTTTTCCGCTCCCCGGTGATATGCTTATAGCAGATCGTCGAATCCGATTTGGTGTTCTTGCCTGTTCTGTGCATCGCCTGACTCGCAAACAATCCCACCTTGAGTTCAGCGATACATCCAACAAAGGAAAATGAAATGGAACAGGGAACAGTGAAATGGTTTAACGACGCCAAGGGCTTCGGATTTTTGAGCAGGCCCAACGGCGAGGACGTTTTCGTCCACTACTCAGCGATTCAGAACAGCGGATTCCGCTCTTTGCAGGAAGGCCAGGCCGTTCAGTTCAACGTGGTCAAAGGCCCGAAAGGCTTGCAGGCCGAGAACGTACAGGCCCTCTAAGCAATACTGTCACGGCGGGAGGAACGTGGCATCACTGCCACAGGTTCTTCCCGCTTTTATACTTTTTGGCCCAAACTCCGGACTGCTGAGGATGAGTTCAACGTCGACGTCTCCGTCCGAATGGCCGACGAGAAATTATTCCCTACGGCTCTTCTCGTTTTCTCCAAGGAGTGTTTTATGACCAAGGCTGCTGTCCGTCACGACAAGTACTTCCTGAGGGACCTGCATGAGGAAATCGATCTTTACGATCGCAAGCTTGCTTATATCCAGAAATACGTGAATTTCGCCTCGGAGGCCGATCGAAAGGAAGCAGCCGGCAGACTGCTGGCGAAGCGCTCTCCTCTTGAGAAGACGGCACGTGAGCTGGTGGCTTTGGGTGTTGAATACCGCGAAGAAGATCTTCCGCGTTCATTCCGCCTGCAGGCTGCACGCCCATTGGCGCACGCAGAGCCTGCCGCGTCTTAGAGCACCCGCGCTTCTTCAGGTTCCGGATGGTCTCGAACCACCCATCCCCTCATAGCGCTTTCTCGAGCCGGAGAGCGGAAGGAATAAGGTTCAGGCCATGACATCCAGGGAGCAGTTCTCTCCGTTGTGCGATGTGCACCACACCGCCATGCAACGGATGATGCTGGAGGAAGATTCCGAAGAGATTCGGACGTACCACGGTTGCGAGCGGCGCGACTGCACGCGGGTATTTCGCGATTCTTCAGGTTACTCAGACTGGATCAACGGAAGATTCGATTCCTCACGCGATCTTGTCAGGCGCTGCTCGGCGTGTGACGCCATTCTGTATCTCGCCGAAGTAGATCAGTCCCGCAAGATTGAAACGTGGGAGTGCCCGCAGACTGGGTGTGGCCGCTCCGAGGAGTTCCCTTCGCCATCCGGTCGCTGAACACTGGGGCT
This sequence comes from uncultured Acidobacteriaceae bacterium, assembly GCA_963788905.1. Classification (GTDB taxonomy): domain Bacteria; phylum Acidobacteriota; class Terriglobia; order Terriglobales; family Acidobacteriaceae; genus Palsa-343. The sequence goes on along the minus strand of CAWBIO010000001.1, from coordinate 1,306,066 downwards.
GAACGCCGGGGCGTGCTGAGAACCATGGGCTACGCTCTGTTTTTCTGAACGCGGAGCGCCGAACGCCGAGAACGCGGGCCAGCAGCCACCAGCTACCAGCTACCGGTTGCATCAATCACTGCTGACACCACGCTGTCAGCAGGCCTCACCTATGCTCCTCTTGTCGTTGACTTCATCCCAAGAGGAGAATCCCCATGGCTACCGCAACTGCTGCTGCTCCGACTGCCGCTTCCACCGTCACTTCCACGATCACCTGGTTTGAAATCCCCACCGCCGACTTCGGTCGCGCCGTCCGCTTCTACGAGGCCATCTTCGCAAGCCCGCTGCTCCATCACGCCGACTGGCCGAACCTGGCCATCTTTCCCTACGAGCGCCCCGGCGTCTCCGGCGCGCTGCTCTCAGGCAATCGCAAGCCGTGCGCCGAAGGTACGGTGATCTACCTCAACTGCGAAGGCCGCATTGACCAGGTGCTCGGCCGCGTGGAGAAAGCCGGCGGCAGCGTGGTCGAGCCGAAGAACCACATTCCCGAACGTCGGCTGGGTCGCGGAGATCTTCGACTCGGAGGGCAACAGGATCGGCCTGCACGACGCGACTGGGCGGTGAGGAGCGGCCGAAACCGCTGCTGGCTGCAGACTGCCGGCTGCGGCCTGACAATACAATGCCGGTATGCGCCGCGCCGACCGCCTCTTCCGCATCGTGCAGTTGCTCCGCGGCGGCCGGCTGCAAACCGCGCGCTCGCTGGCCGAGAAGCTGCAGGTCTCCAATCGCACCATCTACCGCGATGTCCAGGACCTGCAGCTTTCCGGCATGCCCATCACCGGCGAGGCGGGCGTGGGTTACACGCTGCGCCGCGACCTCGATATTCCGCCGCTTATGTTTGATCGCGAAGAAATCGCCGCCCTCGTCTTCGGCGCCCGCATGGTGGAAGCCTGGGGAGGAACCGAGCTGACCGAAGCGGCGAACCGAGCGCTGCGAAAAATTGAAGCCGTCCTGCCGGCGGGCCTGCGCGAAAAGATCGACGACGTCCTGCTCTACGCTCCTGGCTTCAAAGCACCGCCCGAGCTGCGCCGCAAACTCGACGCGCTGCACACGGCCGCGCAGCAGCGCCGGATTGTTCTGCTTGCTTATAGCCGCGAAGACGGCCAACCCAGTGTCCGCCGCGTGCATCCGCTGGCGCTGTATTTCTGGGGTGGAACCTGGACGCTGGCGGCGTGGTGCGAACTGCGGGTCGATTTCCGCAGTTTCCGCGTCGACCGCATCGAGCACGCCGACGCTCTCGAGGAGTTTTTCACGCCGCGCGCCGGCCAGACGCTGGCAGACTTCCTGCGCCGGGTGCGCTCGGAACCTTCGCCCGGTTCTCCTTCGCCCCCGTAGCCCCCTCAAAAAAAGTGCCATCTTGCGGAGCGCCCATCTTGTGACGGCCATCACTGGCGAATCTCCTGCTGTCGAGATACTCCTTCCCACTCCCGAGGACGACCCCTCAACCGCACAAGACCGCACGGAGGTGACCCATGCAGGGTATCGTGCACGAACTCCCAATTCAGCTCTCCGAAATTGAACTAACAGGAGATGGACCGGAAAACTCCGAGGCCCAGTCTCACGACTGCGCCTACGAATTCAGCCCCGAGCATTGGTTCGAGGTCTACCGCATGGTTCAGGAAGAATACCTGCTGGCGGAAACCGCGGATGGCGAAGGCACAGGCTGGTACCAGATCGTCGCGTAGAACTCCTCTCCTGAACGGACCGTCACAAGGACGCGCCGTTGACCCCAGGGAAGCTATGCGTTAATACCCGTTAGCCAGGAGATATTCAAGGGTTACTTCAAAGGAGCCGGCGCGTTTTTGTCCACCGCCAGCTTGATCATCACATCGGCCTCGACGTTCATCGGATCGCCTGGCTGGAGCACCCGAAGATTCGTCACGTTGCGGGTGTGTGGCAGGATTGCGATCCCGACAATTTCGCCATCCCAGCTCGCGATGGTCAGGCTGATTCCTTCGACCGCAATCGAGCCTTTCTCGACCATGTACTGTCGAGTGTTCTCGGGAACGCGCACGCGCAGCCACCAGTCCGTGAGCGCCGGATCAGCGGCCGCATTGACCGGATCAAACGAAACCAGCTCACCGCGACCGTCCACGTGCCCCTGCACGATGTGGCCGCCCAGCGGAGCTCCGGCCGGAGTCGGCAGTTCAAGATTCACCATTGAGCCCGGCTTCAACGAGCCGAGCGAGGTTCGCGCCAACGTCTCCGCTGCCAGGTCAGCATAGAAAATCGGCGACTCGATTTCGAGCGCGGTGAGGCAGGTTCCGCTCACGGCGATGCTGTCGCCTTTGCGCAGCCGATCGGCAAACGCCGGCGCGGAAACGGCAAGGCGCGTGGTTCCCTGGCGCGGTTCCACAGCCGCGATGGTTCCGGTTGCTTCAATAATTCCGGTGAACATGGCTAACTCACCTTCCAGGGGTCGCGCAGGTAAGCATCGACGCGGAAATCCTGATCGATGGATTCGATGACGGGCGGAACGGGGAGCAACTGGCGCAGGATTCGCTCCTGAAGCAGCGGAACAGCATCGGGTCCGAGAAAGACCGGCGCATAGAACAAGGTCATTTTATCGACGAGACCGGCGTTGACCGCAGCTCCATTGAGCTGGCCGCCGGCTTCGAGCATCGCAGACAGGATTTCCATTTCCCCCAGCCGTTTCATGACCGCGGTGAGCGAGACGCCGCCGCGGCGGATCGGCGAGTTTTTGGGACTTGCTTCAGCGAGCATGGGCTCGGCGCTCGCTTCGGCCGGCGCGATGCGCTCCACGCGCACGCCAAGCGCCTCCAGCGTGCTCTGGCGCTGGGTCGGCGCCACAGTGCAGAAGATGATCAGGTCGTCCTGCGCCGTGCGCACCAGCTTCGAGTCGAGCGGAATGCGAAGTCCGGAGTCGAGCACCACGCGCAGCAGCGGACGGCGTCGCGGCAGGCCGGAGCGATCGGTTAAGTGAGGGTCGTCCTGCAGCACGGTGTTGATGCCGGTGATCACCGCGTCCACGCTGTGCCGCATCTGCTGGACCTGTTCGCGCGATTTTTCGCCGGTGAGAAACACCGGAGCGCCGCGCGGCGCGCTTCCAGGAGCCGGCGCGATGCGTCCATCGAGCGACAAACCTGCCTTGAGTGTGACGAAGGGGAGGCGGGTCCGGATGAATTTTGCAAATCCTTCATTGAGCCTGCGCGCCGGGCATTGCAACGCACCGACGACCACCTCGATGCCTGCGGCCTGCAACTGTTCGATTCCCTTCCCGCTTACCGCGGGATTGGGATCTTCGGTGGCGATCATAACGCGCGCCACGCCCGCCTCGATCAGCGCATTGGTGCACGGCCCGGTGCGGCCGGTTGTGCAGCACGGCTCCAGCGTCACGTACGCGGTTGCGCCACGCGCCGCCTCGGCAGCATTCTTCAGCGCCACAATCTCGGCGTGATCTTTCTTGTCGTACTCGTGCCGGCCGGCGCCGACAATCATTCCATCTTTGACGAGGACGCATCCGACAACCGGATTGGGCGAGGCCAACCCCACCGAATGCTGCGCGAGTTCGAGCGCTCGCTGCATCCCCTGCTCGTCTGCTTCCAGACGATCATTTTCCTGCACCACGAATACCCTTCAATCCGCGAGGTCTTGAGCCTCGCCTAGTTCTCGAGAAGCGAATCCACAAACGCACCACTATCAAACGGCAACAAGTCCTCGAGCGCCTCGCCGACTCCGACGAATCGGACGGGCAACTTCATTTCGCGGGCGATGGCGACGGCAATGCCACCCTTCGCGGTTCCATCGAGCTTGGTGAGCACAATACCGGTCACGCCGGCCGATTCAGTAAAAACCCGCGCCTGCTGCAGACCGTTCTGCCCGGTTGTTGCGTCGAGCACCAGCAGCACTTCATGCGGCGCGTCGGGAACGATGCGCTGCGCGGTGCGGCGCATCTTGTCGAGCTCGGCCATCAGGCCGGTCTTGGTGTGCAGGCGGCCGGCGGTGTCGACGATGACCATATCCGTGTGGCGCGTTTTGGCTGCCTCGAGCGCGTCAAAGAGCACCGCGGAAGGATCGCCGCCCTGTTTGGTCTTCACCATCTCCACACCGCTTCGTTCGCTCCAGATTTCCAGCTGCTCGATCGCGGCAGCGCGAAAGGTATCTGCGGCGCACAGGAGCGCCGTCTTGCCCTGGGCGCGATAGAAGGCCGCGAGTTTACCGCTGGTCGTCGTCTTTCCGGTGCCGTTGACGCCCACCATCATGATCACTTCCGGTGGCACGGTGACTCTGGCTGTCGGCTGCCTGTTCTCGTCGAGGATGGTCTTCAGTTCTTCTTTCAGCAGATCGCGCAGCTCGGCGCCATCGCGAATCTGCTGGCGTTTCGCACGCTCGCGCAGGCTGGCGGCGATCTCGGAAGCGGTCGTAACGCCAATATCGGAAGCGATCAGGCTCATCTCCAACTCTTCGAGCGCCGACTCGTCGATGGTCCGGGTCAGGGCCAGGACGCTGTCGATGCGCTCGCCCAGACTCGAGCGCGTCCGCGACACCGCCTGCCGCATCCGGTCGAGGATGCTTTGTTTTTCCGGGTCCTGCTCGTCCTCGAGGCTTCCGAACAGCGTTTGAATCATGAGAACTGCAACCTCGTTACACCTCTTCGAGTGTAGCGAACCTGGGCCAGTGGTTGTGAGTGGACGCGAGTTTCGGACCCGATCTTTAAACCAACTCGGGCACGGGCTTTCTCATGCGGAAGGAAACCGGAGTCCGCACGTTTTTCACTTCGAGCGCGCCGCTCAGCACCAGCTCCGCCAGCGCATCGACCACGGTGCGGTCGTAGCGTGTGCCGGAAAGGCGCTCCAGGATGTCCAGCACGTAGTCAGCATTCATTGCAGCCTGATACGGCCGCGGCGTCGTCATGGCGTCGAACGAATCCGCTACCGAAACGATGCGCGCCATCATGGGAATCTGGTCGCCCTTCAGGCCGTAAGGATAGCCCATGCCATCGAGCGACTCGTGATGCAGCTCCACGCCCGGCACCAGATCCTGCAGCATGGTGATGGGCCGCAGAATCGCTGCGCCCTTGACGGTATGCGCCTTCACGATTTCGAATTCCTCGGGCGTGAGCGGCGTGGTCTTCATGACCAGGTAGTCCTCGATGCCGAGGCAGCCGATGTCGTGCAGCAGAGCGGCAAGGCGGATCCGTTCCACCTGCTCGTCGTCGAGTCCTACCTTCCACGCGATGGCCGCAGCGTAGGCGGCAACGCGCTCCGAATGTCCGCGCAGATAGGCGGTGCGTTCATCCACGGCCTTGGCAAACATCCGCATCAGGTCTTTCAGCGTCTCGTAGTGCCCGCGCGCTTCGTCGTTCTTCTTCTGGCCGCGATCGCGCAGCGTCTTCAGCGCCTGATGCCAGGTGGGAATCACTTCGGCGAACAACTCGTCGGAAGACTCAGTGGGAATCTCATGCTCGCGAGCCGTCAGCTCTGCCTTCATCGTGGCCACCAGGCGCCCAATGCGGCGGTCGAGCCAGACGGTCAGCAGCAAAGCCGCCCCCGCACTTCCTGCCAGTTCAATGAAAACCACCGCCCATCCGGCGGCGACCGGCCCGAGCATGCGCTGCGCAACCAGCATCGCCAGCGTGGTCACCGTCGTGGTCCCCGCAAAGATGGCGAGAAAGCGCGCGAACACACGCCAGCGGATTCGCTTCTCCGGCAAAGAGGATTGCCGGGAGGCGCGGACAGGGTCTTTTTGCATCCCGAGCCTTTCCCAATCAGTCTACGAAGGTAAAGGCTTTTCCTGCTTCACCCGAAGGTGGTAAGAGCCGCGTCCGAGCGGGGCAAACACCACTTACCACCGTAATGGTTGGTTGGGATGGGTCTTCAGTAACATGCCCGGCGACTACACGCGTTATTCGTCGCGGCCGGGCCTGAGCATCAGCTCTTCAATCGCCTTCTCCGGCGACTTGCGGTGCATCAGGATGGCTTCCATCTGCTCGGCGATCGGCATTTCCACATTGTGTTTTCGCGCGAGGCCCAGCGCAGCCGACGTGGTGCGCACACCTTCTGCCACTCTGCCTTCGAGGCCAGTGAGAATTTCGTCGAGTTTTCTTCCCTGCCCGAGCCCCATGCCCACGGTGCGATTGCGAGACAGCGAGCCGGTGCACGTGAGCACGAGATCGCCCACGCCCGACAGCCCGGCCAGCGTCTCGCGCCTGCCGCCACAGGCCACGGCGAGCCGCGTCATCTCCGCAATGCCGCGAGTGATCAGCGCAGCAGTGCTGTTGAACCCAAGCCCCAGCCCGGCCACAATGCCCGCGGCAATCGCAATCACGTTCTTGATTGAGCCACCCAGCTCCACGCCGATCACGTCGTCGTTGGTGTAGAGCCGCAGCGTGCCGCTCGAGAACTCTCGTTGCACCCGCGCAGCCAGCTCCGCGTCGGTGGAAGCCATGGTGATTGCAGTCGGCGCTCCTGCCGCCACTTCCTGGGCAAACGACGGTCCGCTCAGCACGCCGGATGGCAGCTTCTTGCCCTGCGCTGGCGAGCACCTGCCGATGACCTCGGTCATCCGCAGGCAGGTGTCGTCTTCAATCCCTTTGGTTGCGCTCACCAGCATCTGCCCTGTGTGCAGATGAGGCGCGAACTCCGCATACGATGACCGCACGAACTGCGACGGCATCACGCTGACGACGATCTCCGCGCCCTCGAGCGTCTCCGCTGCATCCTCGAAGACCGCGACGGATCGGGGAATCTCAAACCCAGGCAGGAATTGCGTATTCTCCCGCTGGTCGCGCATCGACGCCGCAACCTCTTTCGCGTACGACCACAGCGCGATCTGGTGACCGCCTCTGCGCGCAAGACTGATGGCAATAGCCGTGCCCCACGCACCGCTGCCCATGACTGCGATGCGGCTCATGCGATCGTGGTCCCCGGCTTCTTTGCGGCGGCCAAAGCGGTACTCGGTTCCGCCCATCAGCCGCGCGATGTTCTGGTGATGCTTCAGAATCACGATCGCCGGAATCACGAACAGCACCGCAGTCTCCCACGCGGTCCGCGGAGCATGCGGCATCAGCAGCGCCAGCACCGGAAACGCCGCAGCGGAAACGATGGAGGCCAGCGAGACGTACTTCGACAGGGCAAAGAGCAGCACAAACACGCCTGCGCCCACCACCGCCGGCCACAACGCCAGCGCCAGAAAGACGCCGAACGCGGTGGAGACGCCCTTGCCGCCTTTGAAGCGCAGCCAGAATGTGTAGAGGTGCCCAAGCACGACGAACAGCGCCGCGATGGCCATGGCATTGCCCCGCACATCTCCGGCCAGGCCAGCATGCGCTGCGTACATGCCGCACAGTGCTACGGCAAAGTAACCCTTCAGCACATCCAGGATGAAGGTGATGGCGCCCAGGCCTTTTGCCCCTGATCGCACAACGTTGGTCGCGCCAATGTTGCCGCTGCCCTTTTCGCGAATATCTTCCTTGCGGAAGATGCGCACCAGCAGATAGCCAAAAGGAATCGACCCGAGCAGATAAGCGCCCGCAGCAGCGGCCAGATACACAATGAGCGGCATTGCGCCTACGAGTCTATCAGTTCGAAAAACAGAGTTTAGGGATTCAGAGTTTAGAGTTTAGGGATCAGAGTTCAGACGCATCAGGCCCCGGAGTTGGGGACAGCGCTCGCGAATGAGGTCCGATCGAAACTCTAAACTCTGATCCCTAAACTCTAACTCCTATTTCACGTTGGGCACCTGGGTCGCCTTCCCATTGCGCAGGCACTCGTCGATGATGCTGCGCACCTTCTGGTCGGCCTGCTGCGCCAGTTTGCCCTGTTCTTCGCCCAGGCGTCCCTGCTGCTCGCCCAGCTTGCCCTGCTGCTCGCCCAGCGCGCCCATCTTCGCGCCGAACTCGCCCTGGCGCGCTCCGGCTTCGCCCTCGAGCGCACCCAGTTTGCCCTGCAGCTCGGCCAGTTGGGCCTGCATTTCCGCCATGTTATCGTTCCAGGCAGCCTGAGCGTCGGCCAGCTTCTCCTGCAAATCGGCCATCTTTTCAGGCGTCAGCATCTTGTTCTGTGCGGCCTTCAGGCTTGCCTCCGCCTCAGCAAGGTCCTTCGTGTTCCACTGATCCCGGGATTCTTTCGCTTTTGCAATCTGCGCGTCCAGCTCCGCCATCTCCTTCGACAGGTCGGGCATCTTCACCTGGACGCCATCCTGCAGGCGGCCCAGCTCATCCATTTGCTTGCCCAGTTCTTCCTGCTGTTTTCCCAGCGCCTCCTGCTGGCGTCCCAGATCATCCATCGGCCTGTACATTGCGCGAATCTTCGCGATGATCTGCGGATCGGTCACGATGTACGATTTGCCCTGATGCGTGAACCACAGGAACGGCGCCTTCGCCACCTTGCGCGCCACTTCCAGTTCGGCTGCGCGGTTGCCGCTCCACTCGCCAGAGAAAGTAAACTGATCATCCGGCCCGTTCACAATGGCCCACGATTCGCCGTCGCTCGAGAAATGGTAGCCGTAACCGGTCACGGTCTGGTCTTCCGCCACGAGCGGCTGGCTCGCGTCCTCGCCGCGCACCGTGAGCAGCGTCGCCGTTCGCCAGCGTTCCTGTCGCTGTGCCATCGCCAGCGCCGGTGCAGATTCCGGTGCCAATGCCGGTCCCTCTTCGCTGCCCCCCGGCGCCGGCGGCGCTGGTGGCCTCTTCGGAGGTTGTGGAGCAGCCTGATCATCCGGTTCCTTCAGCGCCATCAGCGGCGCCATGCTGTCGGGGATCATCTTTGCCGCAGGCGCTACATCCGGAAGCACCAATGGAAGCACAGGCGACGCCGGCGCGAGCGCGATCCGCGGAGGCACTGGCGCAACGGGCGGCGCGGCTTGCGCCTTCGCCACGCGAATCAGCGCCGTCGCCCCAAACAGCGCTGCCGGAATCAGCAGCAGCGAAACCAGCGCCCGGCGGCGCCCTTCGGCAAAAGCATTGTGAAACAGCCGATCGTTGAGCATGCGCTCGATGCGGTGCGAAAGATTTCCTGGGCGTGCCATAGCAACTCCAAAATAAGTACGGCGCAATGCCTGGCGCGGCATCGCGGCAAATTCCAGCAACAACTCGGCGTAGCGCGACCGGCTGGCCGCCGCGTCAAGACCCGCGCGATCCCCAATGGCTTCACCCAGCGTCGCCAGCGTACGGCGCAGCCACCAGCCCAGGGGACTGAACCAGAAGAGCGCCGTGTACAGCCCGGCCAGCAGCTGCAGATAAAAATCCATCTGGCGAACATGCGACCGCTCGTGCGCCAGCACCATGCGCAGCTTGCTGCGGTCCCACTCCAGATAATCCGCAGGCAGCACGATCCCGGACCCAATCGTCACCGGCGATGGAATCTTCGGCGCTCGCGCGTACATTCGGCTCCGGCGCAACCAGCGGCGAAACCAGCTCGGCCGTCACCCAAATCCTGATCGCCATCCCGAGGCCCCACAGCAGCCGCAGCAGCAGAAGCCCGCTGACCGCGAGATAAATCCAGGCCACCAGCGTTTTCGCCGGCGGTAAGTGAATCTGCTTGCGGGCCGGAATCGGAGCAGGCGGAGTGGCGGCAGGAATGTCGACTGCCATCACTTCCGGCGCGGCAGGAACGGCGGCGGGCGCCCGCTTCACGCGCGTCGCTGCAGGAACCACGTCCTGCTGCTGTATCCGAAGCCAGAATCACGCGCGGCAACGGCTGCGCTTGCGGCGGCGTTGGCTCAACAACGGCGCGCTTCGTGGGCCAGGCCAGCGCGACGCCAAATCGATTCGCCCAGCTCGCGGTAGCCGTCCATCGCATCACGAACGGCATCGCCAGCGACGCCACCAGCACCAGGCTCCACGCCGCTTTGCGAACCGGAACATTGCTCACCCGCAGCACGCGCAGGCCGACGCCCACGCCAACGGCAAATAACAAGGCCCGCAGCGCCGCTTCGACGATCGTGGCTGTCATGCTTTGCCTCCTTCGCGCTTCCTGGCCGCCTCCACGCGCTTGGTCAGCCGTTCCAGTTCCGCTCGGCTCACCACCTTCGAGTCCAGCAACCCACCAGCAGCTCTTCCACCGACCCCTCGCAGAACCAGTCCACGATGCGCTGCACCGCGCGCGCTGCGACCTTCTGCGGCGACTCTGCCGGCCGATAAATGAACGTCCGGTTGTCGACCGCGATGCGCCAGATAGCCCTTCTCTTCAAGCCGCCGCAAAACGGTGCGAATGGTCGAGTCCTTCAGCGGCCGGTCGAGCTCTTCGCGGACTTCCTCCGCTGTGGCTTTTCCCATGCGCCAAACGAGCGCGAGGATCGCCCGCTCCAGCTCGCCAAGCTCAGCCGGATCGTGATTCGGTTCGCGGGTGGATTCGCGGATTAGTGGGGTGTTACGCGTCATAATGTTACGGACTGTAACACTCGGCACGGCGATTGGCAAGAGGCTTTGTGACGAAATTTTCGCAGAATGAACAGAGAACCTCTGTTCCCTACTCCCCATTGCCTATTGCCTATTGCCTATTGCCTGCTTTTGGGCACCCGACCAAGCCGCGGATCGTGCCGAAGAAGCAGGTCGCAGGCGTGGAGCGCCTCGGCTTCGAAATTGGGGCCGTCAGCCGGGATCAGGAGCCAGTGCCCGATTTTTCCGCCGATAATCCCGATAGGCCGGATCGACGGAAACTCACGGCGCAGCTTCGCGTCGCCTGGATCAACGCCATCGGACAAGACCAGCCACACGCCATTGTCTCTGGGCGATTTGGGGCTGTCTCTCAGCATCAGGACGATTTTGTCGCCCAGGTAAACGCCAAAGCCGGAGAACACGCGCCGAACCTCAGGATTCAGTGGTGAAAGCGCCTCCAGGACGAAGGGGTGAGGTGGCTTCTGCTTTGGTTTCGGGTTTGGTTTGGCAGCGCGAGTCACAGCGGATGAAGGATAGACCTATTATCGTCAGGAATGCCCCGCATCTGCGCCGCAGTACGTCCGTACCGTTCGCTCCGCTGATTTCGCTTGATCCCACTTCACAAGAAAGCGATCCTGAATACACGGAAAGCTCTGTCCAGCCCACCGCACAACTTGGGCGAACAGAGCTTTTCCGTTGGAGCCTGCCCTGAGCGAGTTCGCCCAGGGGAACGAGTCGAACGGGGCCCAGGCCGAATCAGCACCACGCGCTCTTTGACATCGCAAACCACCCGCCGCAGCTTCCGGTGTTCTGTGTTCCGGGAGGGTAATACCTGACTTACAGTACCTAACCGGCCCCGCAGAATGAAGTACTTGCCACATCCCTTGGGGAGGGGGGTACACTGCACCCCTGGCTGCGGGCCGCTGGCCACTGGCTTCACAGGCAGCCAGGTATTGCCCGAGGGTACCGCCCAAACCCGCCGTGCAACCGACTTGTTTTCAGGAGGATGCCGCAGTCCCAAAGGTAACCCCTGACTACCCCCTCTCTAAGTCGAGCAGAATCAGGTGGCGTCCCGCAGTTCGAGGGAGGAGGGGGGAGGGGGGTATCCCTCCCCTCCAGCTTCCAGCTGCCTCTACATCAAGGGGGGCCTCATCTCCCTATCCAGTTCCTTGCCGAGCCGTACCACGAGCGGCAGCAAGTCCTTCACGTCCTGAAGCGTGGTTCGGAAATTCACAATGCAGGCCCGCAACGCGTACTTGCCCGCGATAATGGCATTGGAAAGATAAGCCTCGCCGCCCCGTTGCAGCCGCGTCAGCAGTTCGCGATTCAGATCGTTCAAATAGTCCGCAACGTTACTGTCCGTCCGATCCAGATCGGGCGGGACATAGCGGAACGTCGTGATGCTCAGTCCCTGGCTCAGCGCCTCCAGTTCAGGGTTCACGGCAACGCACTCGTACATCGCGCGCGAATGACGTATGTCGTCGGAGATCATCTGCGCGTAGCCGTCGCGTCCCACCTGCTGCAGCGCAAGCCAGACCTTCAGGGCGCGGAATCCTCGCGAATTCTGCGGGCCGAGATCAAAGTAGTTGATGGCTTCGACGCCGAAGTGATAGTAAGGCGGATGGTAGGCAAATGCGCCACGGAGACTGGAAAGATCGCGCACCAGAGCGCATCCGGCTTCGAGCGGCGCGTAGAGCCACTTGTGCGGATCGACTGCGATCGAATGGGCCTCGCCGAGGCCCGCGAACAAAGCTGCAGAGTCGGGCGCGACGGCGGCCAGGGCGCCGTAGGCGCCATCGACATGCAGCCACAAATCGAATTCGCGACAGAGGGCGGCAAGCCGGTCGAGTGGATCGACAGCTCCGGTGCTGACGGTGCCAGCGTTGGCAATGACGAGAAATGGCTTTTCGCCGGCCTCAATGTCCTCGAGGATGCGTGTACGGAGCGCGGCGATGTCGATTCGGAATTCGTCGTCGGCGGGAATCCAGCGGATCGAGTCGGTGCCGAGGCCGGAAATATCAGCCGCTTTCTGAATCCATGTGTGGGTCTCCGACGAGCAGTAGGCGCGAAGACGTGCGCCGCCGACACCTCGGGTGCGAATGTCAGATCCGGCTTTCGCCGCGCGGGCCGCGAGGAAGCACACCATATTGGCCATGTTGCCGCCGCTGACGAAGAGGCCGCCGCAGTCAGTCGGATAGCCGAGCATCTCCGCAATCCAGCGCACGGTTTGCGCCTCAATCTCGCTGGCCATGGGCGAGAGAAGCCATGCTCCGCAGTTGGCGTTGACCGCTGATGCCAGAAAATCGCCCAGCATGCCGATGGGGGCTGGCGACGAGGTGATGTATCCCCAGAAACTGGGGTGGCCGTTGAAAAGCGAATGTTCGAAGAGCAGAGTGGCGGCGCGATCGAGCAGTTCGGTTGCGGGTGCACCCTCTTGGGGCAGCGGACGCGCCGCATCCATGACCTCGCGAATGGCGGATGGCGATTCGCCGCGAGTGACCGGGGATGCGGGGAGCGAGATCAAGAAAATCGGCAACACGGTCGACGAGCCGATGTCCGGCGCGCCGGAATTCATCCGACGAGATGGCCACGGGAGAGACACGGTTGATGACGGCGTCAGTTTTTGCCATGTGCGGTTGCGTCCGACTGTACAATTGCGTCCATTCGGGGGTCAAGAAAATGGGCAAGTTCAACAGCATCACAGAAACTGTCGGCAATACTCCGGTGGTGAGGATCAATCGGCTGGCGCCGGCGGGCGTGAACCTCTATGTGAAGGTCGAGGCGTTCAATCCGCTGGGCTCGGTGAAGGACCGGCTCGCCCTGGGCGTGATTGAAGAGGCGGAGCGCACCGGGAAGCTGAAGCCCGGGCAGACTGTGGTGGAGGCGACCAGCGGCAACACCGGTATAGGCCTCGCGATGGTTTGCGCGGCGAAGGGCTATCCGCTGGTGGTGACGATGGCGGAGACCTTCAGCATCGAGCGGCGAAAGCTCATGCGGTTCCTGGGCGCCAGGGTGGTCATCACGCCGGCGTCGGCGCGCGCCGTGGGAATGGTGAGGAAAACCGAGGAACTCGCCGCGAAACACGGATGGTATTACACGCGGCAGTTCGAAAACGAGGCGAATGCCGACTTCCACTCGCGTACGACGGCGCAGGAGATTCTGCGGGATTTCAAGGACGAGCGGCTGGACTATTGGGTAACGGGATTCGGCACCGGGGGCACGCTGAAGGGCGTGGCGCGCGTGCTGGCGAAGGAACGGCCGGAAACGAAGATTGTGGTTTGCGAGCCGGACGATGCACCGATGCTTTCGAGCGGAATCGCGCAGGAGCGGAACGAGGACGGATCGGCGAGTGCTCCCCACCCGAGCTGGAAGCCGCATCCGATGCAGGGCTGGAGCCCGGATTTCATCGCAAAACTCGCAGGCGACGCGATTCCATCGATCAGCCAGGTTGTGCGGATCACCAACGCAGATGCGATGCGCTCGAGCAAGGAACTGGCGAAGAAGGAAGGCATCTTTGTCGGCATTACGTCCGGCGGGACGTTTGCGGGGGCGCTGCAGGTGGCGGCGCAAGCGCACAAAGGAGCGACGATTCTCTGTATGTTGCCGGATACCGGCGAACGCTACCTGAGCACGCCGTTGTTTGCGGACGTATCGCCCGACATGAACGATGAGGAGTGGGAGATTGCGCGTTCCACGCCCGGGTGCATCCTCGAACAACCAAAGTAGTCTCGAAAGCAGGCCGAATTTGCGAGTGCCAGGCGACCTCTTTGAACGGATAATCGCCAGTGCGCTCGTCGAAAGGGGATTAGTACCGATAAGTCGGCTTGTATTGACCATGGAAGTTGCGGCGAAGGCTACATGAGGCGGCGGCGGACGAGATCTAACGCTTGCTGGCTGGAGTAGTAGCGGATGCCGGCGCGGTCGCCTGGGAAGCGCTTCTCTACTACTTCGGTTCCGTCGGCGTCGGCAACCGCGACGTGAAGACCAGGCCGACCGGCTTCTCTTCGCTGCCGCCGGTGGGGCCGGCGATGCCGGTCACGCCGAAGCCGATGTTCGATCCGCAGCGCTCGCGGATGCCTTCGGCCAGTGCGGAGGCTACTTCCCTGCTGACGGCTCCGTGCTGGAGTAATGAGTTGGGGATTGACGCCGGCTAACTCGGTCTTGAGTCGGTTGGTGTAGACCACAGCTCCGCCAACAAAGGAGCGCGAGCTGCCGCTGACGCTGCGTCAAGCGCTCGGCGATCATGCCGCCGGTGCAGCTTTCGGCGACGGCCAGCGTCGCGCCGCGCATTTCGAGGTAGTAGAGGACGATCTGCTCCAGCGTTTCGCCCTGCGAGGAGTAGATGAAGTCGTCGAGCTCCTCTTCGAGCTTGCCGGCCAACTCATCGACGCGGTTCTGCGCGATTTCAGCGATCGGCTTCGAGCAGGAGAGGCGCAGCTCGATGTCGCCAAGGTGGGCAAGGATCGTGGTGTCGACATCCTTATATTGGGTGTAAATGGGCGCGATGCGGGAGTCGGCGGCCGATTCGCCGATCATGGCGGCTTTCAGCACGCGGGTGGCGATGTGGCGCTTCGGAACGATTTCCTGAAGGCGCGAGAAGCATTCTTCTTCGAACATCGCCTTGAGCTCGTGCGGCGGACCGGGAAGCAGCATGGCGAGCTTGCGATGCTTGCCGACAACGGTATCGATCCACTGGCCAGGCGCGGAGCCGAGCTTGTTGGGCAGAATGATCGCGCCTTCGATGACGTCGGCCTGCTTCTCGTTGTTGCGCGTGATGGTCATGCGGCGAGCAGCGGCTCGGGCGTAGAGATGGGCGATGAGGTCGGGATCGCGCCTGACGCGCACGCCGAGAGCTTCGGCGACGGCTTCGCGGGTGAGGTCGTCTTCGGTAGGGCCGAGACCTCCGGAGATGACGAGGATGTCGACGCGCGCGAGGGCGTGGCGAACGACGTCGGCGAGTTGCCTGAGCCGGTCGCCGACGATGGTCTTGAAGTCGACGCTGACGCCGAGTTCGTTCGAGGCGCTCGGTGATCCAGAGGGAGTTGGTGTCCTGGCGGAACGGCGTGAGCATTTCCGAGCCAACCGCGATGATCTCGGCGTTCATCGATCTCCAGGGGTTGGGCCGATGCTGTTCAGAAGAGCCGCCAGCCTTCGATGCCCAGCGCCACATGATAAACGGAGGTGCTGGTGGCGACGAGCGCGGCACCGCCAGGAAGGAAGCTGAATCCGACAATGCCGGAGCCGGAAATGGCGAGCGAGGCCTGGCCATCGGGCGTGATGACGGCAACGCCGCGGCGGCCGGCGAGCGATCCCGACGACATAGACGTTGCCGGCTATATCGACGGCAACGCCTTGCGGACGGCCGAGCCCGCGATGGAGGACGCGCATGTCGCCATCCTTATTGATGGCGTAAACCGGTCGTAGCTGGAGGTGGTAGGACCGGTGACGTAGAGGGTTCCATCGGGGCCGAAGGCGAGATGGTAAGCGGCGACGCTGGGCTCGAGGGTGGCGAAGACGAAGATCTGGCGGTCGGGTGCGATCTTGAAGATGGTACCGCTGCGGTCGCCGACGTAGAGGTTCTGGGCGGCGTCGAAGGCGATGCCGGTAGCGACGCCCATGCCTTCGGCGTAAACGCTGGCGGTTCCGCTCTTGGTGACGCGGTAGACCTTGCCTTCGTGACGAGAGGAGACATAAAGGTTATCTTCGGGGTCGACGGCGAGACCGCTGGCATTCATGATGCCGCGTGCGAAGGGACGCATCTCGCCATCGCGCTCGACGCGGAAGACGGAGACGGGAGTTTCCTGGCCGCGCTGGCCGGAGAAGGTGACGTAGATGTTGCCGGAGTGATCGATGACCGGGCTGGAGACGGCATGGATGCCGGTGGCGACGAGGCTGGCGACGCGCACATCGACGGCGTTGGACTGGGCGCCGTTCTGAAGGATGCGGAGGCGGCCGGATTCGGCTTCTTCGGGAACGCGCAGCACTAAGGCGGGCATTGCGGCTGAGGATGCACCGGAGCAGCGAGCTCGCCGAGCATGGCGATGGGACGACGCCACTCTGCACCGCCGATGCCATGGTTTGGGACTGAGTTGCAGAGACTGCGCCGAGATTCGCGCCGCGCACTTCGACGTCGCCGCCGGGGAGCGCTGCAGCCGGAGAAATCGTGTCAATCCTGGGAGCCGTGCTCGATTCCGATTTGAGAATACGCACCATGGGTTCCTGACTGCTTGCTGCGCTCTGGGTGCCTCTGGTTACCACCAAACGCGCAGAGCCAGCATCATGAGCAAACCGTAAGCGCCAGCGGCAAGGTCGTCAAGCATGATGCCGGTTCCGCCTGGGAAACGCTCAAGACGGCGAATCGGCCACGGCTTCACGATATCGAAGAACCGGAACAGCAGGAAAGCGGCAAGAGCATGGCCGAGATCGACGGGCGTAACGGCCAGGTGACGAACTGGCCGGCGACTTCGTCGATAACCACAAATCCTGGATCGGTGATGCCGCTTTCGCGCTCGACGATGGTGCCGGCGGGAATGCCGAGGAGCGTAGCGGCGAGCGCGGCGGCCACAGAGACGATTCCGACTGCCAGGGAGTCGGC
Organism: uncultured Acidobacteriaceae bacterium; assembly: GCA_963788905.1. GTDB lineage: Bacteria > Acidobacteriota > Terriglobia > Terriglobales > Acidobacteriaceae > Palsa-343. The sequence goes on along the minus strand of CAWBIO010000001.1, from coordinate 1,289,093 downwards.
TCGGCGGGGCTGAGTGCGAGGTACCAGAGGACGGTGATGGCCAGCGATGCCCAGGTGCCAGGGCCGGGCTTGAGGCGGCCGATGCTGAAGAAGGTGGCGGTTCGCCAGGCCCAGGGAGTTCTTGCCGGGGGAAGCGGGGCCGGACGCTGAGAGTAAACACTGGCAGGGTCGATGCCGGTCTGATGGACCCGCACGCCAGGCGGAGGCAATTCAGTCTTTCTCGTCATGCTCTCCATGCGGCTGGGACAGGTCGCCGAGGCCCTCGAGGACTTCGGGATCGAGTATGGGCGATGAGATGCGATAGCCGCCACTGGCCCATTTGCCGAGGTCGATGAGCCGGCAGCGATCGCTGCAGAAGGGGAAATCCTCACCGCGTTCGGCGATGACGACGCGGCAGGTCGGGCAGCGGAGGATTTGTTCTTCGCGGTCAAAGCGAATCTCCTGCTTCGGCGAGCTCGGCGGTGGGCGCGGAGAGACGAGCTGCCGCTGATTCTTCGATGACGCGAACGATCAAGTCGTAATCGTGGGCTTCAGTGATTTGACAACGATAGAAGTGGCCGGATTGGAGAGAAGGAAAAGCACCGAAGTCGTTGAGATAGACCGCGCCGTCGATTTCCGGGGCATGGTGCTGGGTGCGGCCGGCCCAGAGGAGCGGGGTTTCGTCCGACTCGCCTTCGACGAGGACATCGAAGGTTTGGCCGATGCGGGCGCGCATCGCCTCGCGGCTGATTCCCTTCTGGAGTTTCATGAGGGCGCGGCGGCGGGCTTCAATGACGCGCTTTGGGACTTTGGCGGCGAGGTCGAAGGCGCCGGAGCCTTCTTCATCGGAGTAAGAGAAAGCACCGAGCCAGTCGAATTTTGCTTCGGCGACGAAGTCACAGAGGGCTTCGAAGTCGGCGTCGGTTTCGCCAGGAAAGCCGACGATGAAAGTGGTGCGCAGGGCGATGCCAGGAACGGTGGCACGGATCCTGCGAATCATTTTGAGGAAAATGTCGGCACTGCCGCCGCGCTTCATGGCTTTGAGCACTGGCGCAGAGGCGTGCTGGAGGGGAACGTCGAGATATTTGCAGATGTTCTCGTGCCTCGCGATGGTCTCGAGCAGCCGGCCGGTAATGCGATTGGGATAGGCGTAGAGAAAACGCAGCCAGGTGAGGCCATCGATGCGGGCGAGGCGGTCGAGGAGGAGCGCAAGGCCGTCTTTGAGGCCCAGGTCTTCGCCGTAACAAGTTGTGTCCTGGCCGATAAGGGTGATTTCACGAACACCCTGGGCAACGAGCGATTCGGCTTCGGCGACGACGGATTCGAATCGGCGGGAGCGAAACTTGCCGCGCAGGTTGGGGATGACGCAGAAACTGCAGGGGTGGTCGCAGCCTTCGGCGATCTTGATGTAGGCCGATGCGCCACGAGTCGCACGCAAGCGCGGCGTGGTGTGGTCGTAAAGGTATTGGGGAAGCGCGGAGCCGGCACCGTCCCACGTGGCGCGGGAGAAGCGGCCCTGGAACTCGCGGCGGTCGCCTTCAGCGCGGGAGGGTGCAGCAGATTTGTGGGTTCCGGCGAGAGCTTCCTGACCGGAGCGAACGGCAGAGTGGCCGTTGGCGAGGATGTTGAAGGGTGACGCAGGCGTGGGAACGTTTGCGGGACCGAGGCCGGCGGCAGCGAGGATCTGATCCAGCTCACCGGTGCCGACGACGGCGTCGACTTCGGGAATGTTCTTTTGGATTTCGTCGCGGTAGCGCTCGACGAGGCAGCCGGCGACGATGAGCCTGCGGGCTCCGCTCCGAGTTTTGAGGCGAGCCATCTCGAGGATGGCGTCGACGGATTCCTGTTTTGCTTTGTCGATGAAGGAGCACGTATTGACGACGAGAATGTCGGCAGCTTCGGGAGTGGCGGTGATCTCGGCTCCGGCGCGGTCGAGCAGGCCCATCATCACTTCGCTGTCGACGAGATTCTTGGGGCAGCCGAGAGAGACGAATCCCACGCGCGGTCGAGACTGGTTTTCCGGGGCACAGGCGGCCGGCGTGAGGATTGTATCGGTCACAGCTCTATTTTAGCGGGCGATTCGAGCAGCGCGCAGAGACGACACGCGCGCCAAGGGCGAAGGTTACTTTTTCTCCTTGGGCGCAAAGCTGCGGAAGTAGGCGGTTAGCGCCGCAATCGTAACCGCGTCGTATTCAGGATTGGGGGGCATGGTGGCCTCGGGGTTCACAGAGTTGGGGCGCACGACATATTTGCCGAAGGCGGCGGGATTGCCCTGGGCGATGAGCGCCATCTGCGGCCAGCCGAACGGTGACTTGGTGCCGCCAATGTCTCCCTCGCGATGGCAGCGCAAGCAGTTTTGCAGGGCGATGCGGTACCCCTGCATTGCAGGAGAAGCCGGCAATGCGCCGGGCGGCCGAAGCTGCCTGAGCACGACTTCTTCGTCGAGGATCCGGAGCCCGGTCACTCCGTAAGGAATCTGGGACTCTTCCTTCTGAGCCAGAACATGAAAGGTGGGCGCGAACAACGCATGCGAGATGAGGTAGGGACCGTAATTTTCTCCTTCAGGTCCCTTCGGCCAGTTTGCCGGTTCACGGCCATCGATGCGCAGCACGAGGAAAGGACGATGCGCGAGGCGATACTGAGCGGTGTAGTGCGCCTCGTAGCCGTCGTCGGCGCTGGCGGCAATGAGTTGCTTTCCGGAGTTAATGCCGAGGGTGGACAGAAGAACGTCGAGAGTAACGCCGCTGAGCTTCACCGGAGTGTTGAAGTTCGCATCGTCCTTTACAGTGAACGAAACCTGGGGTAGACCGCTGAGGTCGTTGTAATGGATGAAACGCTTCTCTCCCGGCGGAATCCCGAAGACTTGACCGGAAATCTCGAGGTCCTGAGGCGAACTTCGCTGCGGAGCGAGCGAAAGATGCTGCGGCGCAACGGCGGCAATTGCAGCCATTGCGAGCAGAGCGCAGAGTATTGAGGTTCCCCATCGCATGCGGCTTATCGTAAACGAGTCTCAAGGCTGCTCGCCTGCCGCGGCCTTATAACCAGAATTTATCGTCCAGATCAGTTTTTCCAGTTTTCCTTTTATTTTTCTCTTGGGCAAGAGAAGGGTGTGGGCTATGCTCTCCTGAAAGTCCCTGTCGACTCGGCACCGCAGTTCTCGCAGCCGCTGTTGTCTCAACCATTCGACTTTGAAATGAAGACTGCACATGCAGCCGCCGCACCACCGTATCCGGTGTGGCCAGGACTATTTCTACACCTTCGAGGAGGCGGTACCGATGTCCAGAGGTTTTCGACCAGCAGTCTGCGTGTTCCTCCTAACGTTGGTTTTTGCTCTTCCGGTCACGTTGCGCGCTCAGCAAACGCTGGGCGGCGTAACCGGCCAGGTGACCGATGCTTCGGGGGCAGCGGTAGCGGGCGCTTCCGTGACTGCGGTCGGCGAGCAGACGGGACTTTCCCGAGCCACAACGACGAACGGCGAAGGCGTTTACACGCTGGTGAATCTGCCCCTCGAACACTTCACCATCACGGTGGCGAACCAGGGATATGAGACGCAGAAGTTCCCCGGCATTCTGGTGCAGGCGGACCGCACGGCAACGGTAAATGCCGTGCTCAAAGTTGGCCAGGTGACTGAATCGGTTACCGTGGAAGCATCGCCGCTGCTGAACACCGTCGACACAACGAATGGGTACGTTCTGGACAAGGCGCAGATTGACGAGGTTCCTCTGGCGACGGGGAGTTTTACGGGACTGGCGATTCTTTCGCCGGGCGTGAATGCGGAATTGCCCGGAGGTACAGGATCCAACAGCGGTATGGGCAATCAGCCGATCTGGGCCAACGGTCAGCGCGACACATCGAACGCGTTTCTCATGAACGGCGTCGATTCCAGCAATCTGTTCAACGGAAAGAGCACAAGCCAGGTTGAATCTGCTCGTGTAGTGAACAATACCGGCGGGAGCGCGAGCAGCGGAACGACGAGCGCGGGGGTTGAGCCGAGCTCCAGCTCGGTATATCTCTCCATCGGAAACTCGTTGCCGACCCCTGCGCCGGAGATGCTGCAGGAAGTTCGCGTTAACTCGTCAATGTATGACGCGCAACAAGGATCATCGAGCGGCGCGCACATCGATATGAGCACCAGCTCCGGCAGTAACACGATGCACGGCAGCCTTTATGGACATCGGGGGACAAACTGGATCAACGCAGCGCCCTTCTTCTTCAAGAACAACACGGGAATTCCGGCAGCGGATCGAAATCCTCAGCTACACCGTTACATCGCCGGCGGTACGTTTGCGGGACCACTTATCAAAGACAAACTGTTTTACTTTCTCGGCTATCAGCATCTGCATGTTTCCGATCAGGAGACAGGAGATAATCTGATTGCTGTGCCCCCGGGACTGAGCGATACCAACCGCACTCCGGCAGGGCTTGCGCAGATTGTTGACACCAACTGGCCGGGTGAGGATGCCGCGAACGGATTTTCAGTCGGACCCTCGGACTGGGCCAATAATCCAGTAGGGCTGGCACTGATGCAGGCGAAGTTACCGAATGGACAGTGGCTTATCCCGAACGACAACGGCCACATACCGGATGCGCTTTCTCCCTCGAATGCCTTCGAAACCGGGACTTCCTATTTCATTGCCGATCAGGCGGTCAGCGATCTGGACTGGAACGCATCGTCGGAGGACCTGATCAGTCTCAAGTATTACTATCAGCACGATCCCAACAGCTCTCCGTATGGAACCTCGAGTGTGCCTGGTTTTACCGAACATATGGATGCGGGATCGCAAGTTGGCACAGTCACGAACATTCAGACCTTGAGCCCGACGTTTAGTGTCACCGAGGTTTTCGGTGTTTTGAGAGAAAAAGCCTACTCCACGAACGAACAGCCATGGGCGCCAGGCCAGTCCGGTTCGCCGTTGGCTGCGATGACTACCGCTTTCGGCAACTACTTCCCGGGGGTGACGATTGTAGACACTTTGGGCGAGTACGGTTACCCTCTGCCGCCGGTCATGCTGAATATCGGACCCAGTTCTGCCAATCAGGGCGCCTTCACCGGCGTTTTCCAGAACCGAATTGAGCCATCCGCATATGCCATCTGGACCAAGGGCGCGCATACCTTCAATTTTGGCGGTAACTGGTGGTTTACCCAGCTCAACGTGAGGGACCTCCGCACCGGCAAAGGCGCGGTTGCCACTCCTGATTTCTCGACTTTTGCGATGAACTGGGTTACGCCCTACTCGACCGATGGTTTCGTAGCTACCGATTTTCTGCAGGGGGACGCCAACCGCTACTATCGGGCCAATCAGACAGGCCTTTACCTCCAGGATAAGTGGCAGGTGCGACCGAGCTTGACTGTTACCGGGGGCGTTCGTTACGACTGGAATGGAGGCCTGACCGAGAAATACGGACGAATTTATAATTTTGATCCTTCCCAGTACAGCTACAACGTTGGATCAGACACGATTACCAGCCCCGGACTGATCATCGCCGGAAATAATACCAACGGCACCAAGGGCGTGAGCAATACGACGCTGACTGGGCGGCAGTGGGGTGTGGCGCCGCGCCTGGGCCTTGCATGGCAGCCCCCGGCGTTCCATGACAAGCTGGTCGTTCGCTCTGGCTCCGGCTTCTACTATGATCGCGGCGAGCTTTACACATATTTTTCGCCAGGCTATGCAGCGGGCGAAGTTGCGGGTGGCCCCTTCGGAGTCAGCCAGACTCCGCCGTTTGCAACCGCGCAAAACTGCCCCTACACCGCCTCACCCTACGGCAATACAAGCTTCCTGTACGACTACTACATTCCCATCTGTGGACTGGCTGCTTTTAATCCCGTCGATGGCAATACCCTTCCCTATAACCTGGCCCAGCCCTGGGGTCCGGCACCCTTGCCGGCTCCGGTCAACCCCAGCGCCGCTTCGCTCATTAATTACCTGCCGAATGCCGGAGCCATTATTGCCGGGGCGCAGCCCTTTACCCTGGGCACTTACAACAGGACGAACAAGCTGCCGTATTCGATCAACTACACTTTGGATCTGGAGTGGCAGCCGCGGAACAATCTGATGATCGAAGTGGGTTACGTGGGGAACCTTGGCCGCCACCAGGTGATCCCCCTGCCTTTTAACCAGGCGCAGATCGCGACTCCGGGTAGCCCGACTCACCCGGGAGGGGCGGCGACCCAGAATTTTGCCTATGGGTATACAGTGTATGACCCGACGACATTCTTTCCTATCTGCGTGAACAACGACCCGAACTGCGCGTATGGTTACATGCAGCAGAACTACGAAGGCGGCAACGTAGACCTGCGAGTGCCGTATCTCGGGTACTCGTCAGAATCCGAGTCGTACACCGCGGCAGGTATCTCCACCTACAACGCTCTGCAGGCGCACGTGGAGAAACGGCTCAGCTATGGATTTCAGACTGGGCTGTCTTACACCTATTCGCACGCCACGGATGAACAGAGTGCTCTTGGCCTGTTCTATAACGGCAATAACCCGAACAACCTGCGCAGCGGGTACGGGTCGGCTGACTTTGATCGTACGCACGTACTCAACTTCACGTACGGATTCGTGTTGCCCCGGGTAGCGGTGGAGCATTCGCTCACCGGAAAGATTGTGAATGACTGGTCGCTTACGGGAGTTGCGATTATCCAGAGCGGCCAGCCCTACAGCATTATTGATTTTTCGGGCGCGGTTGGCAGCCTATACTACAGCACGTTTGACGGCATCACGAATCCGATCGTACCGTTAGCCCCAGGCTGCTCGGCAAAGACGGCGACCACGGGAGCTTCAGGGGCATTTTTTAACACCAGCACTGGAGCCGACGCTGCTCTCAAGGCTTCATGCTTCACACTGCCACTGGTTTCCCCGGGAACCGATGGCGTGCCTCAGGGAGATCCTTTCGAAACGACATTCTCGACGGGGCAGCGCAATATTTTCAGGCAGTCGTATCAGAAGCGCGCGGACGCCTCTCTGGTAAAAAACATTCAGTTTCACGATAAGTATTCGGTTCGGTACACCTTTGACGCTTATAACGTGACTAATACGACCAGCTTCGACATCCCCACGGACGAGGTGACGCAGAACGCAGCCTACAACAATGCGCCGACAACGGCGAATACCTATAGTCAGGTGGCGCCGACTCCACAACAATGCCAGAGTAATTCGGCGCCCGCCAACACCTTCTACAGTTGTCCATTTGGGTTAGGGGTTGTGAAGCACACAATCGGCAGCCCGCGGCAGATTCAGATGTCACTGCATTTGAATTTCTGAGGTAAACGGAAACCGAGGGGCGGCCTGCGGGCCGCCTCTTTCTTTTCCTAAGTGCCCGGCGCCTAACTCACCTTGCAGTTCGTGCTGGTGAGAGCCTGGCAATCTGACTTTACAATGGCGGCATGCCAAAGCGACCCTCACCCATCGCCGGCCTTCTCGCCGCATATCGATCCGGGCAGGCGGACCCCGTCACGGAGGCACGAGCGGCGCTGTCGCGCGCGAACGGCAATGCGAGCCGCAATACGTACCTGACGCGAGACCCGGCATGGACGCTGGCGGAAGCCGAGCGTCAGAGCGAGCGGGGAGAGGGTTCCCTAACTCTGTCAGGAGTCCCTGTTTCTCTCAAGGACTGTTTTGACTTACAGGAATTCACGACCAGCTGCGGAGCGAGATTCTATGCGTCGCGCAATCAGAAGGCGCGGAGTGATTCCTGGGTAGCTGCGCAGTTACGCCGCTGCGGCGCTGTGATCACAGGAAAATCTCACCTGCATCAGCTGGCTTATGGCATCACGGGAGAGAATCCTGATTATGGCGACTGCCTGCAGCCCGCCGATTCAGAGGTCCTGACGGGCGGATCGTCGAGCGGAGCGGCGGCATCAATCCAGGAGGGTTCCGCGCTGGCCGCAATCGGTACAGACACGGGGGGCTCGGTCCGCGCTCCTGCGGCGCTCTGCGGGCTGACGGGTTACCGGGCTTCGCTGGGTATCGGGGATTGGAGCGGAGGCTATCATCTGGCTCCGTCCTTCGACACGATTGGGTGGCTGTGCCGCGATCTGCGCGACCTTCCTTTGCTGGCCAGTGCGCTGTTTGAGTTGCCTGCCGGGAGCCAGATTGCGGCGGAGCCACGGGTCGGCGTACTGAAAGGAGCGCTGCCCGAGGCATGCGATTCTCGGGTTCGTGGCGCGCTGGCAGTCTGGAAGGCTCGTCTTGAGCAGGCGGGCGCGCATCTGGCGCCGTTCGAGGCGCCATTCTGGCAGGAGGCGTGGGATATCTACGCGCCAATCCAGGCTTTCGAAGCCGCGGAGTTACACCGGGGCTTCTTCGACGAGTTCGATCCGCCGATTGCAGCACGGCTGCATTGGGGAGCTTCCCTGACTGACGATGAGATCGCGGACCTGCGCCGGCGGCATGCTGGATTCCAGCGCGAGCAGGAACTACTCTTCCAGCAATTCGACTTTGTCCTTGCTCCGATTTCGCCGATGAGCCGTCTGATCGCAGGGGCGGACCACACGGAAACGCGCGCCCTGATCCTGCGGTTGACTACACCAGCGAGCCTGGGCGGAAACCCCGCCATCGTGCTTTCCTCGACCGATTGCGGCGTTCAGCTCATCGCCGCTCGAGGCAACGACCGGCAGCTTCTGCGCTTTGCCGCAGTGCTGGGCGAGCAGATCGCCGCTGACGAGAACTGACTCCGCGTTGCCGCCGGTCAACGACTTCCGACAATTGCATGTGCGCACATTTACGCACCACTAGTCGGCATTTGACAAAGCCGCGAGGGTCCTGGCCAGCACCTTCACTCCAGCGGCGATGTGTTCCGGCGACGCGAATTCGTCAGGCCGGTGGCTCACGCCCTTTCTGCAGGGAATGAAAATCATCGCCGTCGGGGCGATGCGCGCCATGAATGAGGAGTCGTGATAGGCGCGTGCGACGATTCTGCGGGAGAGCAGGCCTTCTTCCTGACATCCGCGGGCAATCGCTGCCAGCACCTCAGGCGAGGAGACAGCGGGTTCGTCGGCATTCAGCATCTGCGCTGAGATTTGTACCTGCCGCTGTTGCGAAATCTGCTCTGCCGCGGCCTGGATCTGAGCAAAGACGCGATCGCGCCTCGGCCCGTCGGTATCTCGCAGGTCGAGGCCCAGTTTGACGCGGTCCGGGATGCTGTTGATCGCGCCGGGGTGCACCTCGCAGATCCCCACCGTTGCCACGGTGTCGGTTGACCCTGATGCGCAGGCCAAAGCTTCGATCTTCGCGATCAGCTCCGCGGCAGCGCAGAGCGCATCGCGCCGGTCAGGCATAAGTACGCCGCCAGCATGGCCACCCTGTCCTTCCACGGTGATGAAGAAGCTGGCCGGTCCAACAATATTCGTCACAATGCCGATGGGAATATCTTCGCGTTCGAGGATCGGACCTTGTTCGATATGGAGTTCGACAAACGCCGAGTAGTGTTCCTGCGGCAGGCGGACTGAGGCGAGGTCGCCTGTGAATCCGGCGAGCGTTCGCGCAGTTCGGAGCGTCTCGCCATCACTTCCGCGCAGGGTTTCGTCGGCTTCGGGGCCCAGCACTCCCGCCATGAGGCGGCTGCCGATGCAGCCAATGCCGAACCTTGTCGGTTCCTCCGCCGTGAACTGAATCAGCTCAATCGACCGCCGGGGCCTGAATCCTGCGCTCTGCAACGCACGAATTGCTTCAAGCGCGCCGAGAACGCCGACAACTCCATCGAACCGGCCCGCATTCGGAATGGCATCAATGTGCGAACCGGTTGCGACTGCGGGCAATTGCGACTCGGAACCCTCCCAGCGAAAGAACGTGTTCCCGACCGCATCGACGTTAACCTTGAGCCCGGCATCGGCGCAGAGTTTCTGCAGCCATGCGCGTGCGCGCAGATCGGGCTCGCTGAAGACCACGCGCGTGACGGCAGGCGGTTCTGCTTCAGTGATTGCGGCCAGTGTGTCGATCTCGCCGCGCAACCTGTCTGCATCCACCTCGAGTTTCATCTTCACCTCAGCGGATGCCGATTCCAATCCTTATAGATCAGATATTTTGCGGGCGTTTTGCCGATGGCGCCGAACCATTGCGGACACCAGGGAGCCATCCAGATGAAGTCGCCGGCCGCGACGGGATACCAGTCATTATCGAGGCGATAGATGCCGCCGCCTTCCAGCATCAGGAGGCCATGTTCCATCACGTGAACCTCAACCATGCTGAGCGCAGCGCCAGGCTGATAGCTCATTGTGTTTACGGCAAAATCAAAGGCCATGGTGTCAGGCAGCAGCGAGCGCACCTGCAGCTGGGTGTCACCCATGAGGGGTTGCGACGTGACCTCGGGCTCGCGGCCGACCAATACTTCAGGTGCGTTGATTCCCGCCACCGGGCGATACGGCTGCTCGATCACGACGGCACGCGCATTGCCGATAGCGGAAATGCGCTGGTCTAATCCTTCAGGCAAATAGACGTAGTCATCCTGAGCCAGCGCATGCTTATGATTTACGGCGTCGACTGTTACAGAACCCTCGAGGACGTAAAGAAAGCGTTGCGCGTGTGCCGGGCCGAGCACTCCGCCCGGTTCGAATTCCACGGAATACTGGGTAAATGCTGCGCCCATGGCAGGCGAGATGTGAACAATGACGCTGGCCTTCGACGAACCAGGAATCTGAGTGCGGATAAAAGTGTCCGGCGTGTGCAGCAAATAGCCTGCCTTTCGGACGCTGCGCGTTTGTCCCAGATTGTGCAGTGAGCCGGGAGGGTTATGCATGCTCTTTCTCTCTCACCTGTGCTGCGAACTCATTCAGAAAGCAGAGACCGAGTTGAATCGCTGCCGCCACATCTTCTTCCGCAACGCTCTCATCGGGATGATGACTGATTCCGCCAGGGTTGCGAAGGAAAACCATCGCCGAAGGAATATGCGGCGCCATCACCATCGCGTCGTGACCGGCTCCGCTCGTCATATGAATCGTCGCATAACCGGCGTGCGCCGCGGCACGGTCGATCATGGCAACCAGGTTTGTATCGAGCCGTACCGCAGGCTGCTGATGATAGTGGGCGGATTCCACTTTGAGGTCGCGCGTCTGAGCAATCACCTGGGCTGCATCGAAGATCGCGCCCTCCAGTGCGGCGCGTGTTTTGTCATCGCGGTGCCGGACGTCAAGACTGCAACGGGCGATTCCCGGGATCACGTTCACGCCGCCGGGTTCGACCGCGATTTGGCCCACGGTCGCCACAGCGCCGTCGAATCGCCTGGCGATGGTCTCGACCTGGGTTATCCACTCGGCAGCTCCAGCGAGCGCGTCCCTGCGCAGCTTCATCGGGTTTGTGCCTGCGTGTCCTGCGAACCCATGGAACTCAATGTTGCAACGGCTCTGACCGGCAAGATCATCCACAATGCCGAGGGGAAGGTTGCGGCTCTCGAGAACCGGCCCCTGCTCGATGTGGAACTCAAGATAAGCTTCAGTCTGCGGAGAGAGCGCCGCCGCCTCGGTTTCCGGATGCCTGGTCGCGAAGGCCTGCAAAGCTTCCGCAACCGACTCGCCCGAGGAATCGAGACAGTGGAGAAGATCACCCTTCAGTTCGCCAACAACCGCGCGACTGCCCAGAAAGGGCGCGCCAAAGCGCGTGCCTTCCTCGTCGGAGAAACCGATGACTTCGATGGCAAAAGGGTACTGATGGCCAGCGCTCGCTTCCACGAGGGCGAGCCCCATGAGCACCCCGAGCACCCCGTCGTAGGCTCCGGCATTGGGAACCGTGTCGAGGTGAGATCCGATGAGGAGCCGCGGCGCGGTGTCGCCGTTGTGCGATGCATGCAGCCCGCGCAAATTCCCGGCCCGATCCACAGAGACCTGCATTCCGGCCGCTTCCATCCACGGACGCATCGTCCGGTGAACTTCATCCATGGCTGGCGACAGAAAGGTTCGCAGAATCTGGCCCGGCTTCTCGGTGCACTGCGCCAGAACTTTGCTGCGGTGCATCAGCCGGGCAGCCGCCTGGTTTACGGTTGACGGGCTTGCCGCCTGGCGCGTGGTTGTGCTGCTCAAGCGGTTCTCCTGATGGAGGCTTCGATAGAGCCGTGCGGTTCGTCAATGGGGACGAAGATCTGATTGGGATTGTCGATGCCGAGGGGCGCCAGGTCCACGAGATTGCAGTGCTTGTTCGGCATGGAGAGGCTGATCTCGGAGATGGCTCCGCTCGGCTTCCAGGGCCGCCTTTCCCATGGCATAGAGTGTTTGCTGAACCGATAAGCTGTCGTGAACGGCGAAAGCATTCAGCAAAGCATCGAAGATGCGCAACCGTGCCGCTTTATAGTCCGCATCAGCATCTGCGTATTTCCATTCCCCGGAGGCGAGGGTTCCCAGCAAGCGGTCGTGGGTCTCCCGCAGCGTTGTCAGCTTGTCTTTGATATAGCCGGCGAAAGCGGATTTTGCGGTTTTGAGGATGGCCAGATCCCTGAATCCCGACGCTACGGCCACTGGATATCCTCCGAGAGCGTTTCACCGATGCAGTATCGCAGGCGTGCCCCATCTGTATAAAGGCGGTGTCGTGCCTTTGGCCGCCAGCGAAAAGATGCATCCAGGGCATCGCAGCAATATTTGTGCCCGCTTCTGTTACCTGAGGGTTATTCTCCAGCAAATATGTAACCAACTTCGATGGCAAATTGCTCGGGTGTATGCGGCACTCGACTTGCGGGCGAGAAAATATACCGTGTTCTTCATGGTGTCGGTAGGCAGGATGCGGCTGTTGTCGCCATCCACGAAGCAGCCTTCGAAGTCACCCTTGAGCCATACCTCAACATTCCACTCGTGGACGGTATGGCGCTCGCCATCGCGATTCACTTTCATGACCCGGACGCGCGATTTGCCGTACCGGTTCTCTCCCAGGGCGATCATCGTTTCTAACTACCTCGGTAAGTGGAATAGCTATACGGAGTGAGCAGGAGAGGAATGTGATAGTGCTCGGTCTCGCATTGCGAATCTCGAAGATAACCTCAACAAATGGATGCAGGGCTCGACGCTGTGAGCATGAAAATATTCGGGTCGTCTCGAAATGAAACGGTAGTGGCCCGGTTTCCGCCGCCTCGTTTTCCCGCAACATGCTCTCCACTCGCCCGTCGCGATCGGTTTTTCGGCTCGACACTTCCACCCACTCGCCCGCCGACTCGCGCGCCAGCCGTATGACCACACCGTTCGCGGGACTTTCCCCGTGCCAAATCAAGAACATGCGTTGAAATTCCGCTCACAGGGCTAACCACTTCCGCAGCCGGAGCTGCGTAATTTGACGCTGCTGCTCGACGGCTTCATGCAGTTCGGCTGCCGGGTCGTTCTCGCAGCCGGGTCTTCAGCATGTCGAGTATCTCGGCTTGCCGATTTACCGGTTGCGCAAACCAGAAAGACGCGGCCGAAACGCGCTTCATATTCCTCGTTGCGCCGCACCAGTCCCAGAAGCGTCGCTGGCGCTCTCTTCGTCGACTCCATTTTGCTCCTGGCGAGACCAGGCGGCAGACTGCTTTGTGGCTGCCGCCGGCGCCTTGCGCTGCCGATGCGCGGATGGCTGCGAAACGCTTCGTCCCAATCCTGACAGCGCAAGGCCCAGCCAAACACGATCCGAGGCTTGAACAGCTCCTGAGGAGTAGCGAAGGGACGCAGGCGGGTAAGTTCCTGCGCCCAGTGCTGGGAGCCACAGCAGGGCAGAATCTCCTCCTCCGCTTCCATCTCCGGCAGGGCATTCCAGTGTGCCAGAACCGGTCTCGAGACTCTCTGCTGAAGCGGCGAGCCCACGGAGAAACTCCTCGAGAAGGTTTCCGGCGACGAATCTCCGATAATCGGCGACCGACCGAATATCGTCGATGGGGGTAATGACCTCGTTGAGAGCGCGACGGGCCTCGGCGATGAGCGAATCGTCGATTGTTTGACCGAGAATCAACGTCTCCACCGTCTAGAGTTTGAGGGGGCCGGAGCCACGGCACCCATGTCCGATGCGCACATCTTCGACTCGGCCGTGGCGCATGCGACCTACGCCCGCAATGCAGACTTTTGAAATTGCCTGGGCGTTGCGCGCGCCGGTCTTCCTTCCGTAGGAAAAGTAACTGTCAAAGTGCTTTTTGAGCGTGATGGAGAGAATCAGCTCTTCAGGCTTCAGCGCAGTGTTCTTGTAACCGAGATGAAAATCGCGGTAAGGAATCCATCCGGTTCCCTGCGCCGACACCAGTTCGAGCTCTGCGCATCGTAGGCCAGCAATGCGGGAGGCGAGTCGGCGGCCGGTGAGGCATTGGCGATATTGCCCGCGATGGTTGCGCGATTCTGATTGGCAATTCCGCCGGTCCATGAGGCAGCCTGCGCCAGAAGGGGGAAATGCCGCAGGACGGCAGTGTGTTCTGCGAATTTGGCTAAAAGTGCAGCCGCCGCCGATCGTGATCGAGCCCGCATCCTCGCGAATCTCGCGCAGTTCGGGAAGGTTCCAGAGATTCACCAGCCGCGGCGTGCTCCAGCTTACCCGCGCTGAACATCACCATCATTTCCGTAGCGCCAGCCACCGGCAGCCACTGGCCTGGTTCCTGCTGCATCAGCTGCAGACACGCCTGCCAGAGTCCCAGGAGAAACCATCTCGTACTCGGCGGGATGCGACCTCATGAGCGGGCCTCACTACCGCGGACATCGCACGCTCAACCGCCTGCAAAAATCCTCATATAGCCTGTGCATCGGCACAAGTTGCCATTGAGTCCCTCGCGAATGGCGGCGAGATCGGGGCATGGATTCTCGCGCAGCAAATGAGCTGACGCCACGAGCATCCCCGGGCGTACACATGCCGCATTGCGCGCCGCCGCATTCGAGGAATGCGCTGCTGCACCGCATGGAGGCGATGATCCGAACCGAGTCCCTCGACGGTTTCGATCTCCGCACCGTCGGCACTGCGCGACGGGAATGAGGCAGCTGTTCACCAGATCGCCATTCATCAGCACGCTGCATGCGCCACATTCGCCCTCGCCGCATCCTTCCTTCGTGCCGGTCAGCTTCAGGTCGCAGCGAAGCACGTCGAGCAGGCGCGCCATCGGATGCGCATCGACCTCGAACAATCGTGCCATTCACTCGCATCGAATAACGTTGAACACTCACAGAGCGACGACCTCCCGCTCCGGCTCGCGGACGGCCATCTCCCGGAAGATGTCCTCGGGCAGCAATGGAACGCAGTCAAATTGCCGATCCGGTCGCGTGCGCAATAGCGTTCAGGATCGCCGGCGCGGGGCCGTCCATGGGCAGTTCGCCAATGCCTTTCGCGCCGTAGGCGCCGTGGCCAAACGGGCGCTCCTCAAAAAAGACGCGAATCGGCGGAATGTCCTGCGAGGTGGGGATGATGTAATTGGTCATCTGATTGTTCTGCATGCGCCCGCGTCCCCAGACGACTTTTTCGTAGAGCGCCCAGCCGATCCCCTGCGCCACGCCGCCTTCAATTTGTCCCGTGCAGCGAGAACTGGGTTGAGCACGCGACCGACCTCCTGGACGGCGACGAAGTCGTCGACGGTGACTCCCCAGGTCGAAAGGTCCACTGTGACTTCGGCAACATAGACAGCCCATGCATAAGCGGCATAGGCCTCGCCACGATATTTCTGGTCGTCCCAATGCACGCCGGGAGGCGCTTCGTAGCGGCTTCCGCGCGGAGCGGGCCGTATCGGGCAACATAGGTGCGTGCAGCCGTTACAAATTCGGAGCGTTGAATATGCCTCCTGCAGGAGTCCGCTGGTCAGGAGCGTCTTTCTCAGACCTGCTGCCGCGGAATGCACCAGTTTGCCCACCACCATCGAGGTGCGCGAAGCGACGGTAGGTCCTGTATTCGGGACTACGCTTGTGTCGGGAGGGCCCATCTCCACGGCGTCGTAGTCGATTCCCAGGGTCTCGGCTGCAATCTGGCACAGGATCGTGTTCGTTCCCTGCCCGAATTCAGTGCTCGAAACCAGGACCCGAGCCTTTCCCTCGTCAGTCACGTCCATCGCGGCCAAGGAATTGAGATACCGCTCGCCCGAACCGGTGAATCCCGATCCATGCAGGAACGCGGCGAGGCCAATTCCCTTCTTCTTCTTTCCGGGCCCGGCATTGTCGCGCGCGAAGCGCTTTTTCTTCGCGTGGTAATCGGATTCCTTCAGCGCTCGTCCCATGAGACTGGTCGAAGTCAATATCCTCCTGAATCTTCTGACCCGTCGTGGTGGTATCGCCCGCGAGAAGAAAATTTCGCCGGCGCAATTCATCAGGAGCCATACCCAGCGCTTCCGCGATGTGGTCCATGTGGCGTTCGATGGCGAAGAGGCTTTGCGGCGCGCCAAAACCGCGAAAAGCTCCGTAGGGAACGTAACTGGTGGCGTATGCGTTCGACCGAACCCGAATTGACGGCCAATAATAAGGACCGCCGGCGTGAATTGTCGCGCGCGAAAGCACCGTCGATGACAAAGTTGAATACGCTCCACCGTCGAGGGCGATCTCGATCTCGGCCCCAAGCAGCTTGCCGTCGCGGGCTACTGCAGTCCGGTGGCGGATGCGGGAGGGATGGCGCTTGGTGGTCGCCGCCATATCTTCGGCTCGGTCGTAAACGATCTTGACTGGCTTGCCCGATTTCATGGCGAGCAGCGCCGCATGCGCACCGATGATCGAGGGATAGTCTTCTTTGCCTCCGAACGCGCCGCCCGTTTCCACCTGGACAACCCGGACCTTGTCTTCAGGCAACCCGGTGACCTTTACCAGCGACTTGTGGACGTAGAACGGACACTGCAATGAGCCCCACACGGTCAGCCCTTCAGATCGGAGAGTACTCAGCAATCGCCCCATTGTTCTCGATATAAAGATGTTCCTGGGCGCCGGTTCGGTATTCGCCTTCCACAATCAGATCGGCCTGAGACCATACGGCGTCCATGTCGCCTTTTTCCATCAAGTACGATTTGAGAACGTTGTCCTCGCCCCAGACGACCGGATCGCGCCGTTCGCTTTCCTCGATAGAAAAGACAGCGGGAAGCTCTTCATAGCTGATCCGTAACCGCGGCAACGGCCTTCGCGAGCAAATGCCGGTCTGGGTGCGCCAGAAGGACGATCGGTTCCTCAGGATGGTTGACGAATTCCGCGGCCAGGCATGGCCAGTCATGGTTGATGAGCGCGATTTCGTTTGTGCCCGGAATATCCGTCGCAGTGACGATGACAAATTCGCTCCAGGGAATGCCCTCGCCGAACTCAATGCTCAGAATTCGCCCGCGAGCAATGCTGCTGCGAACGGTCGCGCCGTGGAGCATGCCGGGGAACGTAAGGTCATCGAGATAGCGGGCCTTGCCGCACACCTTGGCCACGCCTTCTTTGCGTAAAACCGGTTTGCCGACGACCTTTTCCTGGGCCAATAGTGCTTCCTCGTGCCTCAGCTACAGTTCTGAAAAATTTCCTTATGTTACTACGGACGCCAAGCCTTCCCAAACAAGTAATGTCGCGATGTGCATTCCTGTCTTTACAAAAGCAACAGGCTCTGCGAGTCTGGTGGGCGCTGATTCCGAGGTGCAACTGTGCGCAATCAAACGATTCACATCGCGGTTCCCGCATTGTGCTGTCTTCTTTGTGTGCTGCCAGGCAGAGTCCAGGCTCAGGGCCCGGTCCCCGATAGTCCCGTGATCGAGCAGCGTGTCGATGCGATGATCGCTAAGCTCACGCTCCAGCAAAAACTGGAACTGATCGGCGGCCTCAATGACATGTTCATCCGAGCGGAACCTGATGCCGGTTTCCCCATGCTCAAGATGAGCGACGGCCCCGAGGGGGTGCGCACCTGGGGACCGGACACCGCGTATGCCGGCGGCATCGCGCTGGCAGCGGCATGGGATCCCCAACTGGCCACGAGCATGGGTGAATCGATCGGCATGGACGCGCGGGCGCAGGGGCGTGCATTTCCTGCTCGGCCCCGGAGATCAACATCTACCGAGCGCCGATGTGTGGCCGCAATTTTGAGTATTTCGGAGAAGATCCATACCTTTCCGGGCAGACGGCTGCCGCTTATATCCGCGGGGTACAGAGCGAAGGGGTAATCGCGACGGTGAAGCACTTTGCCGCCAACAATCAAGAGTACGACCGTCACAACGTCAGCTCCGATGTGGACGAGCGCACTCTGCGCGAAATCTATCTTCCAGCTTTCGAAGCCGCGGTCCGCGAAGGGCATGTCGGCGCGGTGATGAATTCCTACAATCTGCTGAATGGCGTGCACGCCACCCAGAACCCGCACCTCAATCTGGACATCCTGAAGGGCGACTGGAAGTTCGATGGCATCCTCATGTCCGACTGGGACGCCACCTACTCCGCGGTGGGAGCAGCGAACAATGGACTGGATCTCGAGATGCCCTCGGGAAATTCATGAATCCCGAAGAATCTGCTCCCTGCGTCAAGGGCGGTCGAGGTTTCCCAAGCTACCGTCGACGAGAAGCTGCGCCGCATTTTCCGCACTGCGATCCGCTTCGGTTTCCTCGATCGCGAACAAACCGATCCCGGGATTCCGATGTTCAGCCAGGAAGGCCGCAGGTTGCGCTCCAGGAAGCGCTGGAAAGCATCACGCTTCTTAAGAATGAAGGCAACCTGTTGCCGCTCGACCCCAGCAAGATCCATACCATCGCCGTGATTGGTCCGGATGCGTGGCCGGCAGAACCAGGCGGCGGAGGCAGCTCGCATGTTGACGCCTATGCGCCGGTGAGCATCCTGACCGGCTTGTCCGACGCTTTGGCCGGGAAAGTAAAGGTTCTTTACGCTGCCGGTCTGCCCGCCGTGGCCGATCTGATTCAGGAGACCGAGTTTTATGATCCCTCGGGCAAAGTCCCGGACAATCCATGGACCGGCTCTCAGGTGAAGGTTGAGACCTTCAGCAATCCCAGCTTCGGCGGCACACCCACGGTTTCCACCATGCGGCGTATTGCCATGTTCCGTTCGGAGGAGTGGACCCCACCAGCGAAAGAACGCCACAGCGTCCGCTTCACCATGAAATATATGCCGGCAAAAACAGAGTCCTACCTGTTTCTGACCGGTGCCGGCGGGTCAGATGCGTACAAACTGATCGTCGATGGCAAGACGGTGATCGATCAACCAGCGCGCGAAGGCCAGGCGCCGCGTTATGTTGAAGTGCCACTCACGCCGGGGAAAGCGGCTGATCTGGAGCTGGATTACTGGCCCGACGCTGCCTATCCCCGGATTGGCCTTGGGATTCGCGGAGTCGAGGAACTGGTCTCTCCGGAGGCGAAAAAGATTGCTTCGCTTGCCGATGTTGCGGTCGTCGCTGTCGGTTTCGATCCTTCAACGGAAAGCGAGGGCTTCGATCGCAGCTATGAACTGCCTTTCGGACAGGACGAGCTGATTCAGGCGTCTCGCAGGCGAATCACGCACACCATTGTCACCATTACAGCCGGCGGCAACGTGGATATGCACCGATGGCTCGACGGCGTCCCGTCGCTCCTGCACAACTGGTATCCGGGCCAGGAGGGTGGCCGCGCCCTCGCTCAAATTCTCACCGGAGAACATTCGCCCGAGGGTCATCTTCCGGTCAGCTTCGAGCGGTCATGGGAGGAGAATCCCGTGCACGACAACTACTATGCCGCGCCGGTGCCGAAGGGCCAGACACCGCATGTGAACTACAAAGAGGGAGTCTTCCTGGGTTACCGGTACTACACCACTTTCGATAAGAAGCCCCTCTTCCCGTTCGGGTACGGGCTTTCCTACACGACGTTCGCTTTCACAAATCTGAAAGTCTCACCGGAACAGGCCAATGCGGACGCTCCGATTACTGTGTCCTTCGACGTGACCAACTCTGGTCAGCGTGCAGGGGCAACCGTGGCGCAGGTTTACGTCGGCGATCCATCGGCGAAAGTTAAACGGCCGGTCGAGGAACTGAAGGGCTTTGAGAAGGTCCGGCTCGGTCCCGGAGATACCCATCATGTGAGTATTACGCTGGACAGCGCTCCCTGGCCTACTGGAGCGACCAAAAACACGGATGGCAGGTCGATCCGGGAAGGTTCGTCGCTGTCAGTAGGCGATTCGTCAGAGAAGACACCGCTGACGCAGGAGTTTCATGTCCAATAGGCTGGTCGGGGCGAGCATGCTGGCTCAGATGGCCGCCTTCAGGCAAGCCTGTCCAGTCCAGCATTTGGGTCAGGATCGGCTGCTTCACAGATCGTTAAACAGGCTCTGTTTTCCAAGTGTTGCGATCACCTGGCTAAGCGCCGTCTGCTGCGTTTCCGCCGTGCTCAACTGCGTGGCTATCTGCCCGACATCTGCCTGCAGCAGCGTCGTCTGTGCCGCTTTGAGTTGGGTTGACTCACTCTGCGTGTAGTTCTCAGCGTCCGAGAGCCTTGTGAGTGAGTTGTCAATCACCACGCGCTGCTGTGTTACGTAACTCAGTGCAGAATTCAGTGCCTGGGCATCCGCGGTTGACGTTGCAGATGCTGTTCCCGTGGAGAAATCGGCAACCAGCGCATTGAGCGTCCCCAGCACGTCGTTGCCAGCCGAAGAAAAGATCTGGCTCCCGGGAAGGTTGAGCTGGATTTTCTGTCCGTTGGGGGTTTCCAGATATTCGATGCTGTCGTCGCCCTGATAAGCCGCCACCGCCGGAGACGCGTTTGTATCCAGAGTGTACGGAGTCGTCGTTCCCTTGCTCCCGGAAAACAAATACTGTCCCGAATAGGTTGTGTTAGCCAGCGACAATACCTCATTACGAATGCCCGCGAGCTGATTGCTGATGGATTCCCTGTCGCCGGCGTTCAGCGTCCCGTTATTGGCCTCAGTTGCCAGCGAAACCGCCGACGTCAGCTGGCTCACCACGGTGCTGAGGGCCGAGTCGCTCATCTGGAGCATGCTCTGGGTGGATGACGCGGTTTGCGAAAATGTGTCGTCGCTCGCGATCTGCTGGCTCAGGAGCACGTTCTCTCCGGTGGCGACGGGATCGTCGCTCAGGCTGTTGACTCGCGAACCACTGGCAAGTTCCTCAGTCAGTAGCGCCTCACTCGCCGAAGTCTGGTCCAGTGAGTTCACCAGATCGTTCATGTACAGCGGATTGACTCTCATCTCTCAAGATCCCGCGCTACGGTGTCCCTTTATCATGAGTAAGTCGTCTCGACTCCCAGATTCAGGGCCGCGACCATGATCTGGTCGAGAGTGGTGAATAATTTCGAGGCCGCCTGGTACGACTGCTCGAAGGTTTCCAGTTGCGCGGCCTCGTCGTTCAGATTGACCCCTGAGATCGTGTTGACCTGATCCTGCAGCTGGGTGAGAGCCGCCTGTTGCGCCGTGTTTTCACTCTGCACTTCTGAAGTGAGGCTGCCAAGGCTGGTCACCATGTTGGAAAAATACGAAGCCGGCGAGATGCCGCTAACGATGCCCACATTCGCAAGATTCGCCATCGTCACGAGATTCGAATCTCCGGTGGGACCTTCGGGTGTGGGCGGCGACGACCCTGCTACAGTCCCCGCCGCCGCAATCTTCGACGGGTCGGTCATCACCACCTCGATTCCGGCTGCCGAGCCGGTCGGGTCCTGCGCCGTCGCACTTGCCGGCAAGCTGAAGATTGCCGTCCCCGCCGCGCCATTCAGATCGAATCCTTTTTCGTTCTGCGTATTGACGCTGGTGGCCAGCGAATAGGCCAGTTGATCGAGCGCGCCTTCTACCTGAGGAATATCCTGGTCGCGCGCAGTCAGCGTGCCCCCCAGCTGGCCACCGCCAGAGGTCAGGTCCGAAGTGATGTCCCCTCCCTGCGAATCAAAAAAGTGCGTAGCGCCATCCTGTTCGCCGTTTGTGATCTTGTAAGCCTGTCCCTCAGAGACCAGCAGCGCTCCGCCCATCGTGGTCAGCGTCAGGCCGTTGTCTTCTGTCGTGACGGTGCGGACTCCCATCAGCTGGGAGAGCTGAGTTAGATCCTCCTGGCGCTGGTCCTCCAGGGCGCCAGCATCCTGATCCGGACTGGTCGACTCAATTTGCAGGTTGAGCTGGGCGATTCCCTGAAGCAGCGAATTGGCTTGTCCCACCACGCTGGTCGTCTGCTCATCAAGAGATTGCCGCTGACTTTCCAGCTGCGACGCCGCGCCGTTGAAGTCCGAAGCCAGTGTTCCGGCGGCTGCCAGTACGCCCTGCCGCTGAGCGATGTCAGTGGGGCTGGCTTCAAGGGAAGAAAGCGCATCAAAGAAACTGGACAGGTCGGTGCTGATCCCGCTGGCTGCGCTGGTGGTGGTATCTGCGCTGGTCGCACCCGTAAAGAGCGCCTGCATCTGGTTGAGCGCAGTCAGCCGCGCGGCCGAGCCGCTCTCCGTCTGGGTCTGTTGCTGCATCGCCTGCTCCAGCACACGGTTTCGCTGGGACTGCGCACCGGTTACCTGCACTCCCATCCCGAAGCTGATTCCGCTCAGAGATGCCGAATCGTTCTCCTGCCACGTCGGTGTCTCCAGCGTGTATCCAGGCGTGTTCACGTTGGCCGTGTTATTGGCGACGATATCCAGAGCCGCCTGATCCGCATCGAGCGCGCCGGTCGCAATGTTGAATGCTGTCCCAATCGTGGCCATGGAGCTTCGACCCCAGTTCGTTTTCCTGCGCGACTCGCGGTGCCGTTGCGCTGCGTTTAACCGTTGCCTGCTGATGGGCGGTTCTGGATTGATAAGGGATCGTACGCATCGTGGCCGGCCCCCCGCAGCAGCCGCAGATTACGCTGGGTAAGCACGAGCAGATAACTCATTGCGCGCAAGTTCAGTCGCGCAAGACTACTTTCTTCGGCCGTTTCCGGGAGACGGGCGCGGGCTGCAGCTCGGCGAGCCGTTCCAGCTCTGTGCAGTTCCGTGGGCCAGCGCCCTGATCCCCTCATGCAGTAAATCGCTGGCTGATGCCTGAGCGGCCATTCGCGTCCCTCACTTTACCTGCCCAACATCTGATCGATCATCTTGCCAGCGACTTCCGACGCCGGAACGTTGTACGTGCCGCTGGCCAGAGCCTGCTGGATGGCGGACACCTTATCCATCCTCACGTCGGAATCGGGCGCCGCAGCCGCTGCAATACCGGCTGCTGTGCTGAGCGTCGCACGGTCCGCTCCGTCCTGCTGCTGGGTCGCTCCGGACCCCGATGTTTTCGTTTGCCCGGCCGGGCGGTCTACTTCCTGGCTCGAGAAAAGCTGCTGCATTCCCTGGAGGCTATTGTTGACATTCATCCCTGGTCTCCTTCATTCCATTCATCGGCAGCCTGAGACAGCACTTGAGTCCGATTCTTTCTTCATCCTGTGGAAAGTTTTCCCGTTCAGGAACTCCCGCCCTGCCCGACCCGCCCGTGACTGAGATGCTCGATGATCTTCGACGCAATTCCAAATCCGCCATGGTCGGAGATGGCTCGGGCCAGCGCGTCGGACCCAAAGCTGGTCAGGGCGTTCCCGCTGCCCTCATCCGCCGCCCCCGGTCGTATCCTCCCCGGCGAGCGCGTCTTTCTGCAGGGGCTCAAGCAGCTCCTTCATCATGCAGGCCTCGAACTCATGCGCGGCCGGTTTCAGCCGCGGATCGAGCACGGGTGACGTTGCTCCGGTAAGACTCGCATTGACTCCTGCCGCAATCACAAAACCTCCAGTTCCGCTTCGAGTGCGCCGGCTTCCTTCATGGCCTGCAGGATCGAGACGATATCGCGCGCCGTCGCGCCAATCTGCTGCAGATTCTCCACCAGATCGTCCACCGTGGCGCCGTCCTTCAGGTCAATCCGGTTGGGCAGTCGGTCGAGCCGTCTGTCGCCCTGTTCCTCTTCTGTCTCCGCTTCGCCGAGACGGCCTTCGCGGACCGCCAGCGCCGATGGGGTTCCTCCAGCGGGGGTAAGGGCCGCCTGCGGCGCAGAGGATCCCGCAGGGCTCGATGGCGCATCCTGGGCCGCCAACGCTCCGTTACTTCGCTCGTTCGGCCGCTCAATTTTCCGGGTCTCTGCTTCAGGAGGCATCGCACGTCCGCTCCGTGCGAATCAGCGCCCCAATTTCAGGCAGGAAGATTAGAAGATTCTCATTGTCATGGCCTGGCCTGCCGGCCAGAGCCCCAATACAACAAAAAACGCTTCCGCCACTCAGGCGGCCGCGCCGGCGCCGCTCTTCAGCGTGAACCAGAAGGTTGCGCCCTTCTCCGCGGCCCCTTCCGCCCAGATGTGTCCGCCATGCCGCGCCAGAATCCGCTGCACGGTCGCCAAACCGATGCCCGTGCCGGGGAACTCGCTGCGGGTGTGCAGCCGATGGAATGGCTGGAAGAGCTGATCGCTCAGTTTTGGATCGAAGCCCGCGCCATCGTCCCGCACGTAATAGACAATCTCCCCGCGTCGATTGATCGCCCCAAATTCGATACACGCGGCCTCGTGCCGCGAGCTGTACTTCCATGCGTTTCGGATCAGATTGTCGAGCGCCACCCGCATCAGCCCCTCGTCAGCCTCGACCTCGGGAAGCTGCGCGATCATGAATTCCACCCGCCGTTCCGGCTCGCTGCGTTTGAGCTCCCCGGCAATGCGGGTGACGATGGCCGTCATATCGACTCTCTGCTTTTTGAGCGCCACGGTGCTGGCGCGCGACAGGTTGAGCAGGTCATCGATCAGCGACGCCATATTGCGCGTTGCCTGACGCAGTTGTTCGAGAATCTCTGCGCGATCGCCTTCC
The DNA here is from genome assembly GCA_963788905.1 of uncultured Acidobacteriaceae bacterium. GTDB lineage: Bacteria > Acidobacteriota > Terriglobia > Terriglobales > Acidobacteriaceae > Palsa-343. Next base: position 1,264,503 of record CAWBIO010000001.1, on the reverse strand, counting down.
CGCTTCTCGCGCTCCAGGCTCTCCAGGATATAGACCATCCCCTGCACGGCATCGAGCGGGCCGCGCAAATCGTGCGCGACCGTATAGGAGAAGGCTTCCAGTTCCCGGTTCGCAGCCCGCAGCGCCGCCGTACGCTCCTGCACGCGTGCTTCCAGCTGCTCGCGGGCGCGGTTCAGTGCCGTATCCCGTTCCTGAATCTGCACCAGCATCTCGTTGAAGGCTTCAATCAGAACCGTGATCTCATCCCGGTCGGGATGCGGGGCAGCCCGCAACGAGTAGTCGCGCTCCCGCGTCACACGCCGTGCCGTCTCGGCCAGGGCCACAATGGGACGCTCCACCAGCCTTCGCCCCGCCGAACCGATCAGCAGGCCCGCCACCATGCAGATCAGCAGCACGCCCACTGCCATCTCCAGGTACTGTCGCGCTCTCGGCCCAGTCTCGACCAGCTCCGCCGCAATGTAGACCGTGCCAACGGGCTTGGCCTGGAAAATGATGCGGTGCGCCAGCACCACGTGCCTTCCGGAAATCCAGCTCTGGTCGTTCGCACCGGCCGTCATCGGCCTTACCGCGGCCGGGGGAACCGACGCCGAGCGCTGATATTCAGCAAAGGTTGCGCCGTCGGTGGTCACCAGCGCAGCAGAAACCACGTCCGGCGAACTCCGCAGTGCCTGCAGCGTGGTGGCCGCGCTCTGCGGATCGTCGAAGAGCAAAGCGGAAACGCTGTTGGTTCCCACAATCTGCGCCGAGGTCTCGAGGTTGTGAATCAGGTTTCGCCGGAACGAGATCACGTCCCAGGAGAAGAACGCAACCGCGGCCAGCACCAGCGCGGTCGCGCAGACGACCACGTTCATCCAGGTCAGCTTTGCCGAAACCGAGGAGGAACCTGGCTTCATTTGGCTCCTCCCGCGGCGGATTTGCCTCTCACCGACACGGCAACCTTCAGCAGCTCTGAGCTCAGTCCGACCCCGTGCCGATTGCATTCATCCAGATTCACCTCGAAGCGCACGTGATCCTGCATGAGCAGAAACTGGATCATGCCCCCGCGCTCAAGAAAATCAGGCGAATCACCGACCGTCAGGATCGGCCGGGCTGCAGCGGCAGAAAGGAAAGCGTCCTCTCGCTCGTGTTCCTGCGCTCCAACAAACAGAATGGAGCAGTCGCCCACCGCCTCAATGCGGTCCACATCGCGAACCTCGAGCGGGCGGCCGTCGATCTGTTCGCCCTCCACCAGTTTCTTCAGCGTCGCCGCGAATGGGTCCTCCCCGGCAACGCATACCAGCATGGGGCGATGGCTCGCCTCGCCGGGCCAGCGCACGAATCTTCCGAAGTTATAGAGATACGCGGCCTGGACGTCGTCCCGCGAAAGCTTCTGCGCAACAGAATGCTGCCCAGACATCCACGACATCGCCGCGACCATCACCAGCATCAGAGACGCGAGCCGCGTTCCTGGCTGCCGCAGCCGTCTCTCTGCCTTCCGCCCGCTCAAGAACGACCTCGGGTTACGTCGGCCAGGCTGGCTTCACTTCGATCATGCGTCAAATCTCGGGCGGGTCGGGTTTGTCGGCAGCAATACACGTCGCCCCATCCATCCCGCCAGCCGCCGCCCACACGGAACCAGGCGAGACCCATGAGCGAAGTGACCGGCCGGATCCGTTCAATGTTCTGAATCATGTCTTCGCACCCTGCCCCCAACCGTCGCCTGGCGCAACAAGGAGTATGCCGCGCAGCGGCCGCGTGGCCGGGCAAGCTCATTGGGAACGCAGAAGCGCTTGGGACTGATGCGGAAGACGAACCGCCAGGTTGTCTCCGGGCTGTTCCTTAGCGGAAGTTCTGTGCGTACGTGTCCTCGGGCAATCCCATATTGACCGCCCTGTCGCGCAGAACCAGCGCATCACCGCGGCTCATGATCCCGCCCAGCGTCACCAGCCACAGCTCACCACCCTTCGGCACAAACACACCCGGGTTCAGTTGCGAAAAGCGCTGCGCCAGCATTTTTGCTGTTTCGCGCGCTTCCTCCTCGGTATTAAACGTGTAGGCGACCACACGCCAGCCCGTTCCCGATGCCTCGGGCACCTGCATTGCGGCACTCTCCATGGCAGCGTGGGGAGCCATCGTCGCAGCCGCGGTCGCCGCGGTGGCAGCGGGCGCAGACGGTTTTTGCTCCACCGTTTGGCTGTGCAGCAACCCGTACACGGTGAAGACGGTCACCAGAACCACAGCAATCGCCGCTGCGATGACATAGGGGGCCCGGGGCCAACGCGTAACTTCCGCATCGTCTCCTGCCGCCCGACTCTCTGAGCGAACTTCGCGCTCGCTGGAAAGCATCGCCGGCTCGCCAAAGAGCGCCGCCTGCGCATGGATATCGATGGCCCGCATCGCAACCACGCGGGACGCCGGATTCCTGGCCTTCATCGCAGTTTTTGATTCATCTGCCTTTTTCAGCTCACCCATGCCGGCTGACTTGTCCATCGACGCATCGGCGGCATGGATCTTCATGCTCTTCGAAAGGGGTTCGATCCGCGTGGCTCCGCGCTGGATATCGGGCAGCAACTCCAGTTTTGTTCCGGCCAGCGCCGCGACTTCTGTTGCTCCCGCCGAACCGCTCAGCGCCCGGCGCACCGCGCGCGCCATCGCTTCGGGCAGCAATTGCAGCACCGGATCGTTTTCGTTTGCCGGGAACCGTCCCGTAACAGAATGCGTTGCCATCCTCGCGCAGGCGCGCACATCTTCCGCTGCCGCCATCGAAAACCGGCTGTCGCCGATGCGCACGCAGTCGCTGCGCAACTTCACCGTCTCGCCCATGGCCAGCACGCTGTTCGCTTCCACGTGTCCATGGAGCAGCCCGTGCCCATGCATGGCGCCGAGGGCTGCCAGCACGGCATCCAGAACCTGGCGCCCCTCAGCAGCCGTGAGCAGCCGCTCGCGCAGCACGTCGCCCAGATTCTCTTCGGTCATCTCCATCGCGGCCACGATTACCGGCACGTCGTCCAGATGCGAGACCGCCGCCTCGCGGATCGCCACCACATTCGGATGGCGAATCTCTTTGGCCGCCGCCAGGCGCTCCAGCAACTCGTCTTCATCATTCAGCGCCTCGGTAATGCTCAGCATCACCGGCACGCCGTCCGGCCCAATGGCTTCGAACCAGGCGTGCCTTCCTTCCGGCCGCACCAGCCGGCCCAGTAGCCAGCGATCCTCCAGCCTGCGTCCCTCGAAGTCGCCCCATAACGTCATCCGGTTCAGGCCTGCTGTCGCCATATCCCCTCCTCCGCAGCCCAGCCGTCGCCGGCTGCCGCTCGCCAGGGCACACGTCGCACCCTTAAGTGCATAGTAACGATGCTGGTCGCTGTATTGACCCAGCTTTTTCTGACCGCGTACAAAAATTGGCACGTGCCCGGAGCGTTAATCCCTGTCGATTCAAAACATGGCAGGCACAGTTTCTCCCCGACATGAGCTTCTGGATCAGCTGTCGCAGGTATCCATTCAGTTAACCGGCTCGCCGCCGCATTCTTCGCCTGCCACAGATGCTACGCTCGTTCCAGAATGTCTTCACCTTCCACCTCGAAGCCGACCCAGCGCCCCAACGACCCGATTCGGCTCTGGTGCCCCGTCTGCGCCCGGCAGGTCGACGATCCTCTGGTCTGCGGCGACTGCTCCGCCGTTATCTGCCGCGTGCTGCGGCACCCCCCTCGAATCCCCGGACGAGCTGGCTTTTGGCTAGGCCTGTGGCGCAACCTGCCGGCCCTGTTTCTCTTCGCTGGCTCCTCACGGCCCTTGCCATCATCGTGTTCCTGGCGGCTGTCTGCGGGTACGGCGTGCTGTGCCTGCTGTTCTACCAGGGGCAGTGGCAACTCCTCTTCCATCCTTCGCGCACGATCACCGTGACTCCGGCCAGCATCGGTATCCCGTATCAGGAAATGAAGTTCGCCGCCACCTATAACGAACCGCCGATCCTCGCCAGCTGGTCGATTCCCGCCACGCCAAAGTCAAAATATGTAACCGATACAGTGCTTTATCTCCACGATGCGCGTGGCTCGCTTTCCGACTGCGTTCCTGCACTCGCTGCTCTGCACTCGACCGGCATCAACGTCTTCGCGCTGGATTATCGCGGCTTCGGACGGTCCTCCGCCCTCCATCCCACCGAGCGCTCCCTGAATGAGGACGCGGCCAGCGCCTGGACTTATCTCACAGACCAGCTTGGCATCCCACCCGGCCGGATCATCGTCCTCGGCGACGGTGTGGGTGCAACTCTGGCCGCACACCTCGCCAACAGATTCGCCCCCGCGGGCATCATTCTCGAAGACCCCAACCCTACGGCGGACCAGATTCTTCTCTCTGACTCGCGCGCCCGCCTCGTGCCCCTGTGGCTGTTACAGAATGAGAAGCTCGACCCGTCGACGGATCTGGCCGCCGGTCACATCCCCCGCCTTTTTCTCGACGCACGCGGTGATTCGGCCCGCACCCGGCAGCTTTTCGACCTATCGTCTTACCCGAAGCAGTATTTCGATTTGCGCTCCGCGCCGAACTCCACCGTCGCAGCAACGCTCCGCCGCTTCTTCGACGACACGCTCCACTGAACCGCTCCCAGTTCGGAAGAAAACGGGCCCGATTCGACTTCGTCCCGCTACTATGTTCTGAGCCTCCGTACTGGCATGCGAACCGTTGCTCCGATCTCCCTTCTAATTCTTGCCGCTTTCGCGCAGGCTCTCGCTCCGTCCCCACGCTTCCGCCAGCTCACCATCCCCACCGGCCGCAGTCCTCGCTGGATCGCTGTCGCTGACGTGAATCACGACCAGAAACCTGACTTGATCGTCGCCAACGAAGGTACCGACAACGCGGACGACGGCACCCTCACTGTCCTCCTCGGCGACGGCCGCGGTGGCTTTCGTCCCGCGCCCGGCTCACCCTTCCCCGCAGGCCATCTCCCCAACGACATCGCTGTCGCCGACATGAACAACGACGGCAACCTCGACCTCATCGTCGCCAACCACCAGTCGCCGTACCTCCGCGTCTTCCTCGGCGATGGCCGCGGCGGTTTCCATCTCGCCCCTGGTTCCCCTGTTGACGCGCACTCCAACCCGCACCCCCATGCAGTGATTGCTGCCGACTTCAACTCCGACGGCAAGCCCGACGTGGTCACGGACAGCTGGGGCAACAATCAAATCGAACTGCTCCTCGGGGACGGTACTGGCCGCCTTCTCACGCCCGGCGCCTTCTTCCCCACCGGCCACCGCCCCTACGAGCGCCTCCGCACTGCCGACTTCAACCGCGACGGCCATCCCGACATCGTTACCACCAACCTCGACGACGGCACCGTCTCTATCCTTCTCGGCGACGGCCACGGCCGCTTTCATAATGCGCCGGGCTCGCCCTTCCCCGCCGGCGCAAAGCCCTGGCAAGTCGCCATCGACGACATCAATGGGGACGGCAACGCCGACCTCATCGTTATTCCGTACCAGCGCGACATCTCCGGCCCATCGGAGAACGTCGTCACCATCCTTGCTGGGGACGGACGCGGCGGCTTCCATCCCATGCCGGGCTCTCCTCTATCTCTCGGAGATTGCCGTGGCCCTAACAGCGTCGCCGCCGGCGAACTCAGCGGCAACGGACTCCCTGCCATCGCTGTCTCCTGCGCCGAGAGCAGAACCCTCGTGCTTTACGAACGCGACACCGACGGCCGCTTCACTCCATCCGTCATGCCCATCGCGGGCGGATGGGGCTCGGTTGCCATCGGCCGCCTCACCGCCGACCCCCGCAGCGACATCATTACCGCCAACCCTGACAACGGCACCATCACGATCTACTACCCCAACTGAAGTACAACTCACGAGCGAATACTCTCCTGGGACTCGGGTAAGATCGCAACCTCGACATTCCCCTTCGACAACGACGAGGTCTGAACTCAGGCGCTCAGCGTGAATCCAGACTCTGAAGTCATGAGCTTCCGGATTTGCGTCCTCCGAACCAACCTCCCGCCGCTCCGCCCAGCAGCTTCAGCGCGTGCGCCAGCACATATTGCCATGGCTCAGGCCCGAGCCGCGTCAGTGCGAGGTAAATGAGCATCGCCACCACGCCCACCAGCAATCCGTGCAGCGTGAATCGCGACTCCAATCCGCGTGCCGCCCACAACCCAAACAGAAAGCACAGCACCAGCGATCCGAGCGGCGCAATCCACAGCAACGGATGCTGCCCCCATTTCATATTGATCGGAATCACGATCGACGATCAGCAGCGCCTCAGCTAAAAACGCGCCAATCAGAACCCGCGCCCAGTGGAATTTCCTCGCAGCCACTCCGGACGAACTCGTCGCCATCCTGCCCCCTTTCACCCCGACCGTCCCATTATCTTTCGATCCGATGGGTCACGATTGTAAGGAATTGACCTCCTGCCCGGTGATGCAAGCTGCCTCGAGCGCGCAGAGCTTCATCGCAATGAAACGTCGCGGCCCCAAATATCCGGTATCATCTTGCGGAACGGAACACCAGGAGGAAAAAATGGCTCAAATGCTCGTCCTCTATAAGTCACCGAAGAACCCGGCTACCTTCGACAAGCAGTACGCCGAAAACCACATCCCGCTCGCCAAAAAAATTCCCGGTTTGCGAAAGTATGAGGTGAGCAAAGGCCCCGTCAACTCGCCCTTCGGTCCTTCCCCCTATCACCTCGTCGCCACCCTGCACTTCGACCACATGAAGGCCATGCAGGAGGCCTTCGCGAGCCCCGAGGGTCGAGCTGCCGGAGAACACGCCATGTCTCTGGCCGACATGGAGATCCTTCTTTTCGACAACGACCTGGTCTGATCGCCGTTCCTGGCCGTTGATGTTGGTTGCCTCATCCCCGTCTTCCCGGTAAACTCAATGTTTACGGCGAGTGCGCCAGCGCGCGCGTCTCTTCCGCCTGCATTCATTTCCGAAAGCGAGATCCAATTCATCCATGGCGAACCATGTTTCTGCGCTCAAGCGCGCCCGTCAGACCGCGAAAAAGACAGCCGTGAACCGCTCCAACAAAACCCACTTCCGCTCCACCCTCCGCGCCCTGCGCGAAGCTCTGCAGAAGGGCGATTCCAACGCCGCCGCCACAGAATACCGGACCGCTGTTTCCGTCATCGACAAGAGCGTGAAGAAGGGCGTCATCCACGCCAATACCGGCTCCCGCTACAAGAGCCGCCTCAATACGCGAGTCCGCGCTAGTCGGCACGGCCAAGCCAGCCACCGCCAAAGCCGCAAAGAAATCCGTCGCGAAATAAGCCCTTTTGCTGGGTAAAGCCTCCAACAGGGCTTCCGGCTTCGAGCATTCCTGCTTCCTTTAGCTGTTCTCCGCTTCGCAAACGAATCCGGTTGGCGTGTAACTTGTCGAGACCACGCCATCCTGCACGGTCACGAAGGTGACGCCTTCGCGATCGCCATACTGGGCGCCGTTCCACCAGTTTCCGCACACTGAGCCGCCGGTCACATACCGGGTTCCGTGGCGCTCGACGTCCTCCACGATGTGCGTGTGGCCCTGCAGCAGCGCGATCACGTTGTATTTCTCCAGCATCGGAATCACGACGTCTCGGTTGATCACCGGCTGATACTTTTTGTTGTCCGACCCCGGTCCGTAACTGGCCATGCTGGTCACCAGGGGCACATGGCTGATCACAATCGCCGGATTGCCCGCGCTGGTTGCCAAAACCCGCTTGAGCCACTCAAGCTGCTCGAGCCCAATCTCGGGACGCCACTCCCGCCCCTCGACGAAAATTGAATCCAGCACGATGAAGCTGACGCCTTTGTGCACAAACGAGTAGTAAGTCGGCGTTTTGAACGCCTGCTCGAACATCGCTTTGCCGAAGATTGAGTCGTGCCTGCTCATGCCCGTCTCGAGTCCCGCGACGTCGTGATTGCCCAGCACATGCCATACCGGCATCCGCAGCGTCTTCTCCGCCTGGTTATACAGCTCATACTGCTCAATGATCCGTTCCTTGTGCGCCTCGAGGGCGTCGAAGACGTGATCGCCGCCACAAATGGCAAACTCCGCGTCCGACGCGTTGATGAGATCCATGGCCAGCGCGGTGCCCTGCGGGGCGTCCATTTCAGGCTCGATGTGCACGTCGGTAAAAAACGCAAACGTGAAGCTGCCTGACGCCGCCTGCGCCAGCCGCCCGGTCTCCGCAGCCTGTGCGCGCACACCGCCCAGCGCGCAACTGGCCGCAGCCAGCCCCGACCCCCTGAGAAAACTCCGCCGGTTCATAGCACCCTTCTCTTCCAGCAACCTTAGGACCGAATGCGCTCACTCACCATTACAAATCGGTAATCGCGCGCCATCACTGTCGAAAGTAACCGTCGTTCAGACGCGGCACTGTGAGCTTTGTCACACCGATGGCTGAGGAAGGGCTGCAGGCATTCTCGCACGCCCAAAAAGCTGCGGGGCAGGCAATCTTCCGCCCGCCCCGCCCATTTCGCGAAACCACCCTCGCTACGGATAGATGCCGCGGATTTGCACCGCCTCCGCGACGCGACCGATGCCCAGCATGTTGGCGGCAATCCGCATCGGCACTTTGTGCGTCTCGTGGATCTTCAGCACATCGCGGAACGCGGTCTTCATCACCCGCTCCAGGCGCTGGTACACATCCTGCGCCTCCCAGAACAGATGCTGCTCATCCTGCACCCACTCGAAGTACGACACCGTCACTCCGCCCGCGTTGCACAGGATGTCCGGAATAAGGAACACTCCCCGATTCTCCAGGATCCTGTCCGCCGCCGGAGTTACCGGACCGTTGGCTGCTTCCGCAACGATCTTCGCCCGCACCGTCGCCCCATTCCCCGCGTGAACCGCGTTCTCGAGCGCCGCCGGCACAAGAATATCGACGTTGAGCCCCAGCAGCGCCTCGTGATCGATTTCCTCGCTCTCCGGGAATCCATGCACGCGACCCGTGAGGTCCTTCATGTGGATCAGTTCCGGAATGTTCAGGCCGTTCCGGTTGTAGACAGCGTTGGTTGAGTCGCTCACCGCAACCACCTTCGCGCCCGCCTCATGCAGCAGCTGCGCCGCGATGGAGCCGGCATTGCCGAAGCCCTGCACTGCAACCGTCGCCCCCTTCAGCGGCAGCCCGATGTGCTCCGCCGCACACTGGATGGTGTAGAACACGCCCCGTCCGGTTGCCTCGTTCCGCCCCAGCGATCCGCCCAGGCTGATCGGTTTGCCCGTTACTACGCCTGGAATCGGATACCCCTTGGTCATGCTGTAGGTATCCATGATCCACGCCATCGTCTGCGGATTGGTGTAGACATCGGGCGCCGGAATATCCTGCGCTGGACCGATCAGCGGCAGAATCGCGCTGGTGTACCGCCGTGTCATCCGCTCCAGTTCCCCCTGGGACATGTGCTTCGGGTCGCAGGTTATTCCGCCCTTGGCGCCGCCGAAGGGGATGTTGACGACAGCGCATTTCCACGTCATCCACGTGGCCAGCGCCTTCACCTCGTCCAGCGTTACCTGCGGATGGTAGCGAATGCCGCCCTTGGCCGGGCCGCGCACCGTGCTGTGCTGCACCCGGTACCCCTCAAAACGATGAATGTGCCCGTCATCCATGCGCACCGGCACAGTGACCGTCAGCACACGTTCCGGATACCGGATCATCGCCCGGATATCCTGGTTCAGTTCCAAAGCGTCGGCTGCCGCATCAAAATTAGTCAGCGCAACGTCGTAAGCATTGTCCTTCACTGCCGTGGTCAGCATTCTATCTCCTCTATGCCGGACCCGGACGGCTCGAGTGCGTCTTCGGCTGGCGTTGCTTCAGCGAACGCCTGTTCCCGCCAGCGAGCCCGCCCAGGTCTCCGGTTCCTGCTGTTCTGTGAATGTCGCTCCCGGGAATGCCGGTACCACCCACTTCCGGTACGCCCGTAAATGTCCACGCGTCGCTTCAGCGTACAAGCGGCGCACCTCTCTCGTGATCGTGCCAATGGCACCATCATTCACCGCGCGATGGTCCACCCGCACCACCGGCGCAATGCCCACCGCTGTACCTGTGAGGAACAGCTCGTCGCAGATATAGAGCTCGCTCCGGTCGATCGGCCTCTCCACCACCTTCAGGCCGATTTCGTGAAAGGCGAGTTCCATCACGGCGTCGCGCGTGATCCCCTCCAGCACGTTTTCCGTCACCGGAGGCGTGATCAGCTCGCCCTTGCGCACCATGAAGATGTTGCACGTCGCGCCCTCGGCCACCTGCCCGTTTTCATTCAGCAGAATCGCCTCGTCGAACCCGGCCCGCCGCGCATCGTCAGTGGCCAGTGCGCTGTTGACATACGCTCCGCAAATCTTCGCCCGCGCCGGGATCGCATTATCCTCGATCCTTCGCCACGAGCTCACCCCCGCGTGCAACCCCCGCTCACTGTGCAGATACTCTCCGAACGGCACCACCACCACCGCAAATGCATCCTGGTCATCGGTGCTCACACCGATCCGCTCCGCGCACTTCCACGCCAGCGGCCGTACATAAATGTCGGTATGGAAGGCGTTCCGCCGCACCAGCTCCGAAGTGATCGCGGTCAATTCGTCAGCACTGGCCGGAACATCGATGTGGAGGATCCCGGCATTCCGCTTCCATCGCTCGTAGTGGTCGCGAGGCCGCACCAGAAAGACCTGGTGCTCGCCGTCATCCCAGTAGCCGCGAATTCCTTCAAATACCCCAGTCCCGTAATGGAGCGCATGCGTGAGAATTCCGACCTGCGCCTCACGCAGCGGCAGATATGCGCCGCGGAAATACACAGTTGTGTTCGGATCCAGTTCCGCCGTCATGGCCTTACTCCTCGTCCTTCTACCGCCGCGTCTCCACTGACCTTCCGCTTCGCGTTCTCCACTGCCGCCCGCAGCAACGTTCGTCCCCGGGCTACGGCACGCTCATCCAGCTCCAGCCATCGCGCGCTCTTTACCAGCCGCCGCAGTGCCGCATCCACGCACTCCTCTGGCAGCACCGGCGCGGCTTCCAGCAGCGCACCCAACATCAGCATGTTGGCCGCGCGCCCTTCGCCCAGCTCATCGGCCAGATGGGTGAACGGCAGCGCCAGCACGTGCACGTCACTCCGCTCGCACTCCACCGGTACCGGCTCGCCGTTGTAAAGAATCCATCCCCCGGCACGGACGCTCGAGACAAATTTCTGCAGGGAGGGCTCGTTCATCGCCACCAGCACATGGGGATGGCACACCAGCGGCGAATCGATCGGCTCAGTGGCGAGCCGTACATGGCAATTCGAGGTACCCGAGCGCATCTCGGGTCCGTACGACGGCAGCCACGAAACCTCCAGCCCCGCATCAAGGCCGGCCTCGGCCAGAACCTCACCCAGCAGCAAGACGCCCTGCCCGCCGAAGCCTGCGACTTTCACTTCCAGATCCACCTTCTCAGCCGCCCCGTTTATCTCGAATCGGTCGCCCTTTGTCGTGCCGCCGGCAACGCCGAGAATCTCCGGAATCTCGCTGAGTGCCGGCTCCGGCGCAGGCTCCGGCTTCACCTCAGCTTCTTTCGTTCTGTCCTTGCACACACCCAGCGGGAACGTCTTCTCCATCACATCCCGCACCCACTGCTGCGCCTCGACCGGTGTCATCTTCCAGATCGTCGGGCACGGCGACAGAATCTCGATCATCGAGAAACCCAGACCTTTCACCTGGTTCTCCAGTGCCTTTCGTACGGCGCGCCCTGCCTGCACAATTTGCTTGTTGTCCCCCAACCCCACGCGCTCGATATAAACCGGAGCTTCCAGTGTTGCCAGCAACTCACTCATGTGTAACGGATAACCCTCGGTCGCTGCATTCCGCCCCAGTGGGGTGGTCGAGCTCACCTGCCCAATCAGCGTGGTTGGCGCAGCTTGCCCGCCGGTCATGCTGTAGATAGCGTTGTTCACAAAAATGACGGTGATGTTCTCGCCGCGATTCGCCGCGTGCAGAATCTCCGCCGACCCAATCGCAGTCAGATCGCCATCCCCCTGATAGCTGATCACGACGCTCCCCGGCCGGCTCCGCTTCACCGCCGTCGCCACCGCCGGCGCGCGCCCGTGCGCCCCCTGCACATTGCCCACATCGAAGTAGTAGTAGGCGAACACCGAGCAGCCTACGGGACTGATCAGGATCGTCCGGTTCTGAATCCCCAGCTCGTCGATGGCCTTCGCCAGCATCTTGTGCACGATGCCGTGCCCGCACCCCGGGCAATAATGCGTCTGTTGCTGCAGCTCTTCCTTCCGCTCATAGGTCGGATAGAAGCTCTTCGATCTGCCGTGTGCTACTTCGTATTCCTCGTCAATCTCGTTAGACATGCGCCATCCCCTCTACCCGCAGGGTTCTCCGCGCCTGCTCCTTCACGAATTCCAGCACTTCGCCATGCGACGGCACGTTGCCACCCACGCGACTGTAGAACTCCACCGGCTTCCGGCCGTTCACAGCGAGCCGCACATCTTCGACCATCTGGCCGTTGCTCATCTCCACGACGCAGAACACCCGCGTTTGATCTACCAGCTTCTCGAAATGCGCGGTTGGGAACGGATACAGCGTGATCGGCCGCAGCACGCCCACCGGCAATCCAGCCTCACGCGCTTCGGCCGCCACCGCTTTCAGGATGCGCGCTACGATACCGTAGCCAACAAGCACAATCTCCGCATCGGCCGTGCGCCACTCTTCCGCGCGAGCTTCCCGCTGCTGCGCAATGTAATACTTCGCCTCCAGTTGGCGAATGTGCGCCTCCAGCTTGTCCGGCTCGAGAAAAATCGAGGTGATCAGGTTCGCGCGCGACTCCTCGGTTCCGGCGACTGCCCAATTGGGCAGCCGCGGTCCGGTGGCTCTTTGTGGAAACTCCACCGGCTCCATCATCTGTCCTGTCGCGCCATCCGCCAGCACAACTACGGGATTGCGGTACCGGTCCGCCAACTCGAAAGCCAGCGCCGTCAGGTCGGCCATCTCCTGCACCGAATGCGGCGCCAGCACCAGGGTTCGATAGTTGCCGTGGCCGCCGCCCTTCACCACCTGGTGGTAGTCGCCCTGTTCCGAGGCAATGTTTCCGAGCCCGGGCCCCGCGCGCATGATGTCCACAATCACGCACGGCAACTCCGCGCCTGCCATGTAGCTGATACCTTCCTGCATCAGGCTGATCCCCGGGCCGCTCGAGGCCGTCATCACACGCACTCCGGCTGCAGACGCGCCGTACAGCATGTTGATGGCGGCCACTTCGCTCTCCGCCTGAAGAAAGACTCCGCCCGCCTTCGGCATCAGGAGCGCTGCAGCTTCTGCTATCTCGCTGGCCGGAGTGATCGGGTAGCCGTAGAATCCGCGGCATCCGGCCAGGATCGCGCTGCGCACGATGGCCTCATTGCCCTTCATCAATAGCCGGCTCATGAACGCGCTCCGTGACCGCCGCTGGGCGCGGAGCCCCGCTGCTTTGCGCGCAATACCGTGATCGCTCCCGGCTCCGGGCACACCAGGAAGCAGATTCCGCAGCCCGTGCAGCCCGCGCCCGCGTAATTCGCCATCCGGTAGCCGTAGTGGTTCAGCTTCGCGCTCAGCCGGATCACCTTCGGAGGACAAGCTTCCACGCACAGGCCGCAGCCCTTGCACTCCTCGCCATCCACTTTCAGGATTCCCCGATCGGCCACACGTTCTCCTTTCCGCCAGGCGCTTTCAGATCAGCGCGCCCGCTGTTTTGCGCTCCAGATAGTGCGAGCGCACCGCAAACTCCTCGAGCTCGCCGCGGAACTTCGGGTCAGCAATCGCAATCAGCGCCTCGGCCCGCTGCCGCAGGTTCTTCCCGTGCAGATACGCGATCCCGAACTCCGTTACCACGTAATGCACATCGGCGCGCGACGTCACCACGCCAGCACCCGGATCGAGCACCGACACGATGCGCGAAATCTTTCCTCCCACCGCTGTTGCCGGCAGCGCGATCACTGGAACCCCGCCCTTCGATCGCGCCGCTCCGCGGACGAAATCCAGTTGGCCGCCGAATCCGCTGTAGGGCCTCGTGCCCAGCGAGTCGGCACAGACCTGGCCGGTTAAATCCACCTGCAGCGCGGAGTTGATCGCCACCATCCGGTCGTTCTGCGCCACCACGAACGGATCGTTCGTGTAGGCCAGCGGCCGAAACTCGAACGCTGGATTGTCGCGGATATACTCGAACAGCCGCTTCGTCCCCAGCACAAATGCGGTTACCGCTTTCCCGCGATGGAGCGTCTTCCGCTCCCCGTTGATCACGCCCGACTCCATCAGCTCGATCACCCCATCGGGAATCATCTCGGTATGCAGGCCCAAATCACGCTTGTCTCCGAGGCACGTCAGCACCGCCTCCGGAATGCCACCAATACCGGTCTGCAGCGTCGCTCCATCCGGGATCAGCGACGCCACGTTCTCCGCGACCCGCAGGTGAACCGCCGTGAACGGATCCGTGCGCAGTTCGAGCAGCGGCCGCGACGTCTCCACAAAGGCCGAAATTCGGCTCACATGCACGAAGGTGTCGCCATGCGTGCGCGGCATCTGGTCATTCACCTCGGCAATGACCGTCTTCGCACAGCGGACCGCGGTCAGCGTGCAGTCTACGGTCGTCCCCAGGCTCACAAACCCATGCTCATCCGGCGGCGAAACCTGCATCAGCACGACATCGATGGGGATCGCGCCGCTCTCGAACAGCCTTTCAATCTCGCTCAGAAAAATCGGCGTGTAATCCGCGCGGCCCTCGGCTACCGCCTGGCGCACGTTCTCGCCCAGGAACAGGCCACAGTGCCGGAAGTGACCCTCATATTCGGGTTTCGTGTAGTCGGCGCGGCCCAGGTTCTTCATGTGCACCACGCGCACGTTCCACAATTCGGGCCCTCGCTCCACCAGGGCATCGACCAGCACTGACGGCGTTCCGCAACCCGATTGGATCCACACCCGATCACCCGACTGGACGGCTTTCAGCGCCTCCAGCGCGGACATCGTCTTCCCACGATACTCCGCGGTCGACACCGCCCCCGGCAACCTGCTCTCGCTGCCCCGCTCAAATCCCGCGTCAGCACCCGTGCCGGCCCCGGCCAGACCTTCTGCCTCGGCCCCGCCACCTACACCGGAACCGTTTCCGGCCGCCCGGTTCTGCCTTCCCACCATGCGCGTTTTCCCCAATAAACGCTTTAACTTACGCCTCGCGCAGTGGGGTCCGCTGTGACGGGTATCACCTGCTCGGTATCCGGACGAAACCCTGGTTAATTCCTCTGATTCCCCAGACTTTCAGACGCGGACTCGTGCCTCCGGAGCCGTTGCTCCGAAGTATCGTCTCGCAGCCCTATTTGAGAACCAAGTCATCCTGGGATCAGATTCCGCCTGGGAATGATCCCGCCGCCGTGTCACCACTCGCAGCAAAGGTCGGACCCCAGCGGTTTCGCCGCACCGGCCTTCAGCCCCGGCGCGCCCAGATCCGGTGCTGGCACCCGCTTCGCCTCGATCATTCCATGCCGAGGCATCCCGCACACAGCACACTTCTCAGCCTTCAGCGTGATCTCTGTTCCACAGCATCCACAAAATGCGGCCATCGCGCACCTCCATCATCCTGAGCCTGAAGTCCTCTCTTGGATGTTCGTCCCGGAACGATGGTCGCGTGAAAAATTACCCCACCCAGCGCGCCCTATTCCGAACGCAGCGCTTCGACGGCATTCACCCTTGCAGCGCGCGCAGCCGGAACCGCCGAAGCGATCACCGCCGCCGCCAGGATCACCAGCGCCGAGGCCGCAAACGACAGAACGCTCGGCTGATGGATCTCCGCCACATAGCGACCCGCCACAGCAGTGAACCCGACACCGAGCAGCAGACCCGCGGCCACGCCAATCCCGGCGATCAGAAGCCCGTCAGAAAGCACATCGGTGAGGATGTTCTTCGGCTCCGCGCCCAGCGCCATCCGAATTCCGAACTCCTTGGTGCGCCCACTCACCGAGAAAGCCAGCACGCCCGCCACTCCAACCACCGAGATCAGCAGCGCCACAGCCGCAAACCCTCCGAAGACGACGGCGTTGAGCTTGTCGGGCGTGAGCACTTCGGCGCGAATATCCTGGAGCGTGGCCGCGTGCTCCACCGGCTGATCGGCTGCCATGTCGTGGATGGTGCGCGTAATCGCCGGCACCAGCGTGTACGGATCGGCAACTCGGGTGCGGACAAACAGACGCCCATACCAACCTTCCTGATCGGACGGCTGATAAATGGTCATTTGCGGATTGGGAATGATGTCCTCGTCGTCAAAGTCGGGGACCACTCCAACGATGCGCCGGTGACCGTAGCTGATCCCGATGAACTTCATCACCGGATCGGTCCACCACATCTCGCGCCCAATCGCTTCCTGGCCCGGAAAGAGCCGCTTCGCCAGGCTCTGGCTGATGATCACCACGCGATCGGCGCCGTCCTTGTCTGTATCGCGAAAATCCCGGCCTTCTGCTATTGGCACACCCAGAGTTCCAAAGAAGCCGGGCGAAATGGAGCGGTAGTTCGCGCGCAGATCTCCCTGGCCGTTCTGTCTTTGCGCACCCTCCGCCTCAAACGCAAAGGCAATGCTCAGCGCCTGAGCGTCGCGCCACGGAACGCCGAAGCCAGAGGAGGCGCTCTCGACGCCAGGCAGGGCGCTCACCCGATGCTGGACGTCGCGATAGAAATCGCGCACCTGCTCTTCACTTCTGCCGTAGTTGATGACCGGCAGGTTGATGGCCAGCACCCGGGTGGTATCGAAAGGCGGCCGCTCTTCTTCCAGCGTGAAGAGCGTCCGCATCAGCACGCCAGCTCCGGCCAGCAACAGGAACGAAGCAGTAATCTGGGTGACCGCGAAGATTTTCAGGCGTCGGTTGCTGCCCGATGCGGTGCGCGTTCCGCCGTTGTTCAGGCCAAGACCTTTCGCGGTATCGGAGGGCAGCCGCGGTATATAAGCCAGGAAGACCGACGCCACCAGGGCCAGAGCGATGCCGAACCACACCAGGTTGGAGTCGAGCGAAAGCCCGTCGGCGCGCACCGAAAATCGCGCGGCGTAACGGCCGAGGATGGCGACCATAGGCCAGGCCAGCAACAGCGCCGCGATCACACCCGATCCGCACAGCACCATGCTCTCAGCCAGCAGCGAGCGCCGCAGTGCTGGCGCAGTCGCACCCAGTGCCGCGCGCACAGCCAGCTCCGACTCGCGTCGAACGGTGCGCGCCAGCACCAGATTGGCTACGTTCGAACACGCAATCACAAACAGCAGGCCAGAGGCCGCAAAAAGCACCCACAGAATTGTGTTGGCTCGCGCGTTGATCTGCTCGTGCATCCGCGTCACGGCGATCTGGTAGTGATCGTCAGGCTTGTAGGTGTCCGGATGCGCCGCCAAAATGGCCGCATAGCGCGTATGCAGCTCCGAGCGAGCCTGTTCGAGCGTGGCGCCAGGGGCCAGGCGCGCGAAAACCTCGGTCATTCGATGGGAGCGTCCCGTGACCATGGTCGCCGACAGATGGTGCGGGCTGGTGACCACGTTAGCGATAATCTCGGTAGCTACCGGATAGGGCACAGAGGGCTCAAGCACGCCCACAATCACCGCGCTGCGGGAGCCGCTGATGGTATCGACGCGCACCCTCTTGCCCAGCACCGAAGGATCGGAGTGCAGCGAGGTTTTCCAGAACTTATAAGTGAGCACCATCGCGCCCTGCGCGTTGGGTCCGTCGTCACCGGGGCCGAGCAAGCGGCCCAGCACCGGCCTGAGGCCCATCACCTGAAAGTAATTGCCGTCAACCACGCCGGCCGGGATCTCGCGTGGCGTCCCCAGCCCGATGAGGGTGAAGTCGATCTCCGAGAACGTGCCCAGCTGCGGCATCGTTTTCATTCCCTTGAGGTCGTCGATTTCGGGGATAGAGAAATTGGCGTTGGCCTCTGCGAGGCCGGGCGCGCTCTGCCGGATATACAGAAGGCGGTCTTCGTCGCGATTGGCCAATGGCCGCAGCAGCACCGCCCGCACCACGCTGAAGATGGCTGCGTTGGCGCCGATGCCGAGGGCGAGCGTCACCGCAACGGTCGGCCACAGGGCGCGGACCCGCCCCAGGGAACGAACGGCAACTCTCAGATCTCGAAGAAATGACATACCTAAACCTCCGCCTGGTTGGCCTGCCACTGCCTGTAGGACGCGACCTGCACGGAACGCAGTTTAGTGAAGCCCTGCACATGATTTTGCCCTGGCGAGTCAATCCCTGTCTTGCGTTTTGTGACCGGGGAGGGATTGACAATTACGTTGATATCAACGTTAATAGAAATGTGTCAAGGCGGCTCGTCACAATTCTCCCCTTCGAAACCACGCTCCGGGTCCGCGACTGCTGCATCTGTTTGCACGTCCAGCGAGCGGCTCGCAGCCTGGCGCGGCGTTTCGACGAGGCACTTCGTCCCCTGAACCTGACCAACGGCCAGTTTTCGCTGCTGATGTCGCTCAATCGCCCCGATCCGCCCGGCATGGCGGCCGTGGCCGAATTGCTGGGGATGGACCGCACCACCTTAACGGCCGCATTGAAGCCCCTCGAGCGCCGCGGCCTCGTCACCGTCACGGCCGATCCCAGGGACCGCCGTAGCCGTCTTCTGACCCTCACCACCCAGGGCAAAAAGCTGTTGGCGCGCGCCATGACAATCTGGGAACGCACCACCGCCGAAGTTGAAACGCTGCTTCCGGAAGGCGAACCGGCCCGTCTGCGCAACGACCTCCGCGCCCTCGCCTGATTCAGCCTGCCCCTCCAAAAAAACAAAGAAGCCGTTGCACCTTTCCTGGCTGCGTGTCGCATTCCCCAGTGAAGGCGCTGAACGGAGTGAAAGAGGGTCCGGCTTAACGCGAATGAGCCGACCGTCGGCGCAAAACCGATGTACTGAACCGGCGCTCCGCGCGCCAGCCCAAAGGAGGGCATCATGAAACGCACTCTGACTTATGCCATCGCCGCCGCGATGTTCGCAGCTGGCGCCGTCACCACCACACCCAAAGCCCACGCCGCCGCCAACAACTATTTGTGGTTCCCCACACCTGATATTTCCAGTCACAACAGCGCAGCGCTCGTGGAAGCGGTTCAGGTCGCACTGGCTATCGTCCACTGAGCCTGACCCGGCAGCGGTGCGGTCTGTCCTGAGGCCGCACCTTTCGAGTTCACAACAGGATCAACCGCGCCCTGGCGCAGCCCAAAGGAGGGCATCATGACTCGCACGTCGAAAATCTTCGCCACTGCCATGCTGTTCGCCATCACCCTGACCGCGCTGCCCCGCAACGCATCGGCGGATACCAGCGCAACAGCAACCGCGTCGGCCGCCGTCAAAGGCGAGGCCACCGATAAGGAACACAAGGACTGGAGTAACGTCATCGCTCCGGCCGTTGTCACTCTGGTGGGAGTGATCCTCTAACCTTCCCTTCCAGATGCCCACGGGTGCGGGGTCGAACCTGGCCTGCACCCGGTCCTCCGTCCTGCAACCTGCCCGCCGCACCCTGTACCCTGTTTCTGTGATTCCCGCGCTCCGCAGCGACTTCAACGCCCGCTTCCGGCCAGAGGCTTTCCGGAACATGCTGCATTCGCTCGATGCCATCGCGCGCACGCACATTCAGTTCCCCATCGCTGAGACACCCTGCTTCTTTCCACAATCGCTGCTGGACGAGATGGCCTCAATCGGCGCGGAGCTCACGTTGCGCCTCATTAACGACCCTGCCTATCTCGCCCGTTCGCTCGCGGCGATCCCTGAGCGCTGGCGATGCGCTGATCAGAGCGCCCATCCGCATTTCCTGACCGCCGACTTCGGGCTCGTCCGCGACACTGACGGCAGGCTGGCTCCGCGCCTGGTCGAGATGCAGGCCTTCCCTTCCGTTTTCGGGTTTCAGTTTGCGCTCTCCGAAGCCTGTCTCTCGACCTTTTCTCTCGATCCATCGCTCCGGTACTTATTTCACGGCCTCGACGAAGCCGGTTTCTGGAAGCTGCTCTCGCGCACTATTGTCGCTGGACACGATCCTGAGACCGTGGTTCTCATCGACGTCGATCCGGCCCGCCAGAAGACGCTGCCGGATTTCCACATCACTGCGGATCGGCTTGGCATTCGTATCGTCGACATCGCCGCCCTTGAGCCCATCGACAGTGCCGGCGATAACGATCCTCGCCGCACTTCACCAACTCGTCTTCGCCGCCTCGCGCATCGAGAAGGTTCGCGCCTCGTTCCCATCCGCCGCATCTACAACCGCGCCATCGTGGATGAACTCGTCCGCAAAAACGTCCCCCTGCAGTTCGACTATCGGGAGTCCTTCGATGTGGAATGGGCCGGCCATCCCAACTGGTACTTCCACGTCAGCAAGTTCTCTATCCCCTTCCTCAACCACCCCGCGGTCCCGCCGGCCGTCTTTCTCGACGAATGGTTTCTCAATCCGGCCTCTCGCCAGCGGCTTCCCGAAGACCGCGACCGGCTGATTCTCAAACCACTCTTCTCGTTTGCAGGCCAGGGAATCCAGTTTTCGCCCTCCGATGACGAACTGGCGGCGATTCCGCCCCAAGAACGGCACAACTATCTCCTGCAGGAGCGGGTCACCTTCGTACCCGTGATTGAGACCCCATTTGGGGGCACCCAGGCCGAAATCCGAATCCTTTATGTATGGCCGGACAACGGGCAGCTAACCCCCCTGATTGCCCTGGTTCGGCTCGGGCGGGGGCAAATGATGGGGGTGGACCACAACAAAGATCAATCCTGGGTAGGGGCTTCCGCGGCGTTCTACCCGTCCCAAACGTTTACTCCAAAGTAATTTAGCTGGCGTAATCCACAGATTTCAGCGTTTCCCACAGGCCAGACGGGCTCCTGCCCCATTTTGGTCATTGCCACCCACTTCTTGGGCGTTTACAAATTGGGGCGGAGATGTAAACTTTGGTAATTGGCCAGGGTTGCGGTTTACGGGTACTGTAGGGATTGACAGTTCAGCTCACGAGACATGGAATCAGCTCTCTGTTCATCCACCGGCACCCGGTACTGGCGTTCCTGGCGCGGTGCAGTTCGGTACCCAATGCAATTGCGGGTAACCGTGCTGGCCGAGAACTACGATAACGAAGCGCTCACCGAAGATCTATCCGCAAGCGGTGCTCTTTTACAGCTGCGGAAGCCACTTCGGGAGGGACAGCAGATTGATTTTCTTGTGGAGATTCCGGCGGGCGCGCTGGATTTCTCTATGACTGCGGCGGTGCACTGCTCTGGAAGAATTGTCCGTTCTTATTGGAACAATGGTCAGCCCTTCGCCGCTGTTGTGATTGACGAATACAGGTTCCAGTAGGTGGTTGGACAACACTTTTATGACACATGTGAATGGTAATGGCAGTGGTGCAGTTCCTCAGCCGGCTCAGCCTGCTCAGCCCGCTCCTGAGGTTCGGGTCATTCTTGCTGACTCGCAGGCAATCTATCGAGTCGGCATGCGCAAGGTTTTCAGTCCCGAATCCGCCGTCCTGGTGGTGGCCGAGGCCGACAACCTTCAGGGACTGCAGGATACCGTACAGCGGGTCCCTGCCGATGTTCTCCTCCTCGAAGGCGCCATGATCACCGGTACCGCCAACGCGGTTCCGGCCATCGTTCGCCTCGCCCCTGATCTCAAGATCATCGTTCAGGCCGCATCCACTGACGAGTCCCACACCGTCGATCTGTACCGTCGCGGCGTGCGCGGCATCATCCCCCGCTCCATCTCTCCCGACCTGCTCGTCAAGTGCGTGCGCAAAATCGCCTCCGGCGAAACGTGGATCGACAATCAGTCCGTCACCTGGGTCATCGAAGCCTATCGCTCCCAGGCCGGCAACATGAACAACGCGCGCAATCAGCCCCGCCTCAATCAGAAAGAGATGCTCATCATCGCGGGCATCACGCAGGGCAAGCGCAACAAGGAGATTGCGTACCAGCTGGGCACGACCGAACAGGTGGTCAAGAATTATCTGCGCAAGATCTACGACAAGCTCGGCGTTTCCGATCGGCTCGAACTGGCGCTCTACTGCCTGCACCATCAGCTGCACAAGAGCGCGGAAGCTGATTCGAGGCCTGTAGAAGTCTCCGCGCAGCCGTAAACAAGTTTTACGAGTCATCCGCCGCGCTTCCCCATGGGCGCGGCTTTTCCTTTTTATTCCATGCCGCCGCGCCGGCTCTTCTCTTCGCTTCGTCCTTCGGGCGCGGATTCCGAGTCCAGCTTGGGCGGCTCGGCGGAAAACGGCATCACCGTCGCAACGCCTACAAACTCTCCGTGCCGGCGCACCTCGTAACGAACATATCCGGGACGCCGTTCGAAGATCGTCACCGATACGTCCGGCCATGTCCAGTGCTTCATCAGCCCGTTCAGCTGCGCTTCCAGATTGCGCGCCGCTGCGATCGCCTCACCGAAGGTGAGGGCCGGCTCTCCATCCTTGTCGAACGGGTAGCGATACAATCCTGAGCGCGCCATCGAACCTGCTTTCACTTCCTCTATCTTTCGAGACTCGCTCCCCTCGAGTCACTTCCCCATTCGTGACGCAAGCCACACATCTTGGTAACGATAAAGACTCACTGCAGGAACTCGTTCCGCAGTACTTTGCGAAAAACCGCCGATGAACGGTTGATTCTCAGCGTTGTGTTGCCCGCGACCGCAAATTCGTTGCCGCGTCATTTCCCGCCATCGCGTGAACCCTGGTGCCCTTTCACTTCGTCATCCACACTTCAAGCCCGATGCCGCTTTCCACAATCTGGACCTTGCTGAAGTCAGCCTGCCGCAGCATCTGCTCGAAATGCACTTTCGCATACGCGCTTTTCAGTAGCATGAAACGGAAAGTCAGCCTGGTGATGGCACGATTCACAAGGCCCAGGCCCATCTCGTCCACCGCCTGATTCACGCTCTCCACAGAGGCGTCGCGCCGCAGGTCGATGATCAGCCCGCGCCCTCCCGGCTTCAGCACGCGATGCATCTCCTGCAGGGCTTTCACTGGCTGAGCGAAATTTTTGAAGGCCGCACGGCATACCAGGAAATCGAAGGTGTCTCGCGGATACGGCAGATTGGATGCATTTCCCTGTTCGAAGTCAACATGCACTCCGGCCTGGGCTGCTTTCTGCCGCGCGATCTTCACCATCGAAGCGCTCAGATCCACGCCGCGAATCGCAAACCGTCCCACCTGTGCCAGCTCGATGCACAGATAGCCTGGCCCCGGCGCAATCTCCAGCACGCTTCCGCCCTGCGGCAGCTCCTTCGCGATGCGTACGGCGAGTTTCTGGAAATCTCCCCGCGATTTTGCCGTCGTGGCTGCGTACCACTTCGCCAGGCTGCCTTCAATCCCACGATCCCGATGCGGTTTCGGCATCGGCACTGTCGTTGCTGCTGTCGTCGTCATTGCTCCTCCTGTGTTGTCTGTCTTGTGTCGTTCGCCGCTGATTTGCCGACTCGCTGATTTGCTCCCTCGGCGATCCACTTTCGCGCGCCCACCAAACCCGGGTTTCCGTCCGTGACGAAGCCGATCGAGAATGCAGTCAGAAGCAACGCGATCCCACTCGCCTGCTCAACCCCGCGGTCCGATCGCTCTCTCGCGCGCACACGTCCCCCATCTCCCGTCCACTCTGCAAACAGGAATCAGAAAATCAGGCTGTTTCGTTTTCGGTCCCAGCTCCCAGCGACGGGCTCCCAGCTCCGGGCTGTTTCACTCACAGAACACCTTCACCTTGGTCATGTTCCCGTCCTTCCCGTCGACATCTACAGTCAGATCCTCAAGGTGATCGATCAGTTCCTCCAGATTCTCCGGTTTGATTTGCGAAAGGGTCAGAGGCACGCCGTGGCTGCTCAGCGCCTGGTCCAGCTGATCGTGGGCCTGCTGCGGAATCAGCCCGGCCAGGCGCACGCCAGCACGCAGCAACTGCATCGGAACTCGCACATTCACCGTCGTCGTCCCGCCCTTCAGGCCCGTCATCGACTCATCGGCCTCGACCAGAACGCGGAGGTACTTCGGCTTCGGTTTGCCCCCCTTCGTTTCGCCACCCGTTGCTGGCGTTGCGCTGCCGTTCCCTGCTTCGAGCGCCACGAGCAACCGTTCCGCCTCGTCGGCGTTGATCCGTCCCGCCGCCAGCATATCCAGAATCTGTCGCCTTCCCTCACTCATCGCACACCCCCGAAAACCGCGTTCACCACAACCATCGCAGCATGCAGCGCTCCGGTGCCTGCCATTTGGAGCCACACTGCATGCAGAAAACTCACCACCGCCGGCGCGGCACATGCGCCAAACACCCAGCGGCTCTCCCGCTCCTCATTCCATGCCATCAGCAGCCGCTCGGCCTCCCACGGCGTGATCCGCCCCGCCGCCACCATGCCCAGAATCTGCTTCCGATCCCCGCTCATCTCCTGACTCCTGTCTCCTGCGTTCTGCGTCCTGCTAAAGGATGCGGACCAGCACCTGATTTCCCTCGGACCGCACGTGCACATCGGTCCCGGTCAGACCGCACAGAATTCCCCAGAATGTTCTGATCGCCTGCCACGGACTCACTCGCCAAAGCCAGCAGGCAATTACCAACACCAGCAGAATGAACGGCGAAAGCAGCAGCAGCGGAATGTACAGCAGGATCATCGGCAGCCACAGCCGCATCCCCTTCCACTGCCCGCGCGGATTATGAATGTGCACCACCGCAAGACTCGGAATCATCGCCTTCACCCGCCTTACTTCATCCCTTCCAGCGCCCGGATGGCCTCGGCCGCGTCAATCTCTCCGCGCCCGAGCCGCGCCAGCACCTCGCCGCGCAACTCGCCCTGCGGCGGCGCCGGATTGGTCTCGACGAACTCGAGACTCCCGGCGATCCGCGTCAGCCGCGCCTTGATCGTCGGATAGCTCACGCCGAAAACTTGCTCCATCTCCTTGATCGATCCGTGGCTGCGCAGGAACGCCACGACAAAAACCTGGTCCTCGGCGCTCAGCCGCGCCAACTGCGGCAACTCGAATGTGCCCTCGATGGCAATGTCCTTCCCGGCCAGCCGAACCCGCTCCACCACGATCGGCTGTCCCTGAGTCAGCCGAGTCAGCTCCTGCCACTCCGCCACTCGCCCAGCCCCCGGCTTTGCCTGTTCATCCGCCATCGATCCAGCTCCGTCCTGAAAAACCTCGTCAAACACAATTCACAATGAACCAGAAAGTCATGAATGTCAATATATAAATTGAGATTCTTAATTCATCGTCACTTATAAATTGACTTTCTGGATAGACCGCACGCACACTGGAGGGCGGAAATCGCGGCCCTGATAATGTAAGTCTTTATGTATCAGTAGAATAACAGGCTCGAAGCGCAACAAGGGCTTCGGCGTACGTCCCTGAACGCCGGAACCCGGACTCCAGCCTGCTCTGCGATCGTCTAGAAGTTGAACATCGCCTGCAGCATGATGCTGCGGTTCCCGCCGGTCGGCGACCCGAAGAACTGCCCGGCGAGCGACTGCGAGGTCCCGAAATAGGGCGACAGCAGCACACCGTTTGGCGTCCCGAAGTTCTCATGGTTCAGGATGTTGGTGCCCCAGGCGGAGAGATTCAGACTGTATTTCCGCGAAACCGCCGCGTCCATTCGTCCCGGGCCCCCGCGCGCTCCGCTCAGTCCACCCCCAGCCAGTCCAGGAGGTCCACCAAAGCCCCCGCCCGGACCGCCGCGCATCCCTCCGCCGCCACTACCGCTGCCCTCCACCTTGGGCCCGATGCCAATCACTTTGCTCAGCCGTGCGTTGACGCTCACGTTCGCGGGACCGGTACCCAGACCGTAGGGCACCATCTTTTCTCCGGTCCCGTAAGGATTGAGGTTGAAGCACCCCAGACTGGTCTGGACCGCGCCCGTCTCCGTGCACGACGATGCATACGTCGGCCGCGCGTTGAACTGATTGTTCCCCGTCAGATCTTCGCCCGTCGTCACGTTGTACGGGCTTCCTGAGTTCGCTACCACCATGGGCGAAACAGAAACCTGCCAGGGCAACGTCACGTTGCCGAACAGCATGAAACGATTCGCGACGTCGAAAGTCGTCCGCCCGTAGTCCAGCCCGGGAAAGCTCGAGACAGAAGGCACCGACCCGACGCCGCTGGTGTCGCCGTGGGCATTGCTCCACGTGTAGTTGGTGAAGAAACTGTAGCGGCGATAACTGGCGCGGATCGTCGCCATCAGCTGGTGCTCGCGATAGAATCCGCCCGACTGATACTGCAAGTTGTTCTCGTCCGGTTCGGGTATGGGGCTGGAGGGATACTCGCCGTCGACGAACCCTCCCGCGGCGATCTCCGCCGCTGCTGCGCTCAGATTGTCGGTGAAGTACTGGTGGATGCCCTGCGAGAAGACATAGGTCACGTTGCCGGTAATCGTCTTCGTCAGCTGGCGATCGACGCCGATAGCAGCTTCCATGTCGTTTGCCGCGCGCATATTCGGTGAAATGGTGTAGAACGTCGGAGCGCCGTGCCCGGTCGTGCTGCCTGCGGAACTCGCTGCCAGCGGCGTGGGCGTCGTGGGATTGAACGTGATGCCGGAATTCTGGATGAAGGTCTGCTCGTTGTGTCCGTTCTGGTGGATCGTCTCGATCACGTACGGCACCTGCGCGCCGAATCCGTTGGCCACAGTGAAGCGCTGATAGAACCATCCGTAACCGGCGCGCACCACCGTCTTCGGTTGCTGCTTGCCGGCGCTGCGCCCCAGCGCATACGCCATGGTGATGCGTGGCGCCCAGTCGTCCTTGTCGTGGATCCAGTTCTGCGACTCCCAGCGCACGCCGTAACTGAACGTGAATCGCGGACTCACCTTCCAGTCGTCCTGGTAAAACAGACCTGCATCGAACAGGACCGCGCTGGCGTTGGGATTGTTGACCGCGGTGTAGCTGTACTGCTTGGGGCTGCAGGAAGAAGCGGGAGGATTGCTCAGACAGCCAACGAAGTTGGCGAGGCTCTGGAAAATGTAGGAGCCGTTATTGCCGCTGGTGGTGTAATTGGTGTCGTCATAAGCACGCAGCCGCGTTCCGAAGCTGAGCGCGTGCGCGCCGAATGCGCCCGAAAAGTAGTTCTGCAGCTCGTAATCGTTCTCATGATCCTGCACAGACTGCGAACTGCTGGCGCCACCGCTGAAGTCGCCCTGGATGGAGTAGGAAGGCACCAGGCCGCCGATTGCAGACTGGTTGTTCCAGATCCGCCGGTACTGGAAGCGGATGTCGTCGACCAGTTTGGGGCTGAGGACGAGGCTGTCGGAAATCTGAATCGTATTGTCCTGGTTGTTCGTGTTGATCGCCTGCGTGGGCAGGCTCAGCGGGTTCAGCCCGCCGTTGGTGCTCACTGAGCGGTTGTATTCGTCGCGAACCGTCAGCGTGTTCGCTTTGCCCAGCTGCAGATCGATGCGCGGGCTCACATCAAGGCGCGACGTGGGATTGGCGATGGCTTCATTGATCGAGGGAGGATTGGTGTCATTCCCGCCGCTGACAGCGACCGGGTCGATAGCCTCGAGCACCACCTCGTTCTGCTGGCTGCGGCTGAAGATGCCGGCAAAGTACGACGAGGTCTTCGTAATCGGGCCGCCGACAGAGCCATGTACGTTCCACGACGAGTACGAAGGCTCAACCGTGTGCTGCAGGATCGGGTTCTGCGAGTTGAAGGCGGAGTCGTTGCCTCCCACCTGCACATTGCCATGCAGCTTGTCCGTACCCGGCTTGGTGAAGATCTCAATGCGCCCGTAGCCCAGCCGATCGTACTCGGCGGAGAACGGATTCTGGTTCACACGAATCTCGCGGATCGACGACTTGGGCGGCAGCTGCCCCCCTGTGAATCCATCGATATAAATCTGCCCGCCATTCGGTCCCGCCGAAGGCCCGGCCAGCGCCTCCAGCTCGTTCTGCAGCTCGTCCGGATCATCCGACAGCGCGTTCAGATCTTCGCCCTTGATCACAATCGCGCTCGCGTTCGCGTCGGCCGCGGTGCTGATCGTGGTGTTCTCCGCCTGCACCTGGACTTCCTGCTTCTCTACCTGAATCTGCATCGCCGGGTTTACGTTCTTCATCTGGCCCGCAGCCACGGCAATGTTCGCCACGCGGTACGCTGCGAATCCCTGCGCCGTTACCCACACGCTGTAAGTCCCCGGAGCGATGCCGTGGATCGTGTAAACACCGCCGTTGTCCGAGGTCGCCTTCCCTACTACTTTCCCTTCAGTTGAAAGCACAACGACAGTCGCGTTAGGAATCACGGCGCCAGTCGGATCGGTGACCTGTCCGCGAATGCCAGCGTTTCCCTGTGCCGGCGCTGGCGCCTGGGCTGCGGGAGCGGTCGGCGCAGCAGCAGATGGCGCTGAATTCTGGCCGGAAGCCGCCTGGGCCAAAAGCCCCGGCGCAAGAGCGAGTGAAAGCCCGGCAACCAAAGCAGGCAACAGCAAAGTCCGGCTCGCACGTTTAGTCGTGGGCCTCAGACACGTAATGCAATGGAGGATTCTGAATTTCACAGTTTCCCGATTCAAATGTGGTTTTCCTTCTTTTGGGGTGCCACTGGAGACAGTTCCGCGGCACAGTTTGTGACGTGTTTCCTAATTAAAGACGCGTTTTCCCTATATCGAGTTCATTTTCTTTTCGACCCGTGCCTAAGGCGCACCCTCCCCGCCCATGTCAGCGCCCCCACTACCACCCAAGCCACTCCAGGCCGAGGAGAACATGCTTTGGCTGCCACTGGCCGAGGCCTGCAACATCGGCTCCACGCCGGCCAGCAATCGAATCGCCGTCGCCGAATCCGGATTGCCACTGGTCGCGACAATCATGACCGCATCGCCTTTGTGCAGATCGGAGACGTGAACTTGCGGAGAGCGCTGAAGCACCCGGGCCAGCGCATTTCCGCCACCCTGTGCTCCCCCTGCTCCGCCGCCTCCTCCCTGCCGGTACTGGCCTCCCGGGCCACCACCGCCAGGACTTGCGCCCCCGCCGCCTCCGGCAAACTGGCCGCCCCCCGATGCACCGCCGGGACCGCCATTACCTCCTCCGGCGCCGCCGTTCGCCGCTACAGTCGCCCCCTGCCCTGAAGCCGCTCTCAGCCGCATGGCAATCATCTGCGCCATCTGCGGATCAAGCTTCCGCAGATCGGAATCGGGTGTCGTTTTGATCGTCACCGTCTTTTTCGTCACCAGATCCTTCACCGTAAAGCTGTTATCGCCATCGACAGAGCTGACCGTTCCAGCGATGTTGCGGAATGAGCCCGAAACGATCTCGTCGGCAGCCACATCGTCCCCGGTGCGATCGCCCCGCGCCGTCACCTGATCGCCCGGTTGGATCGCCGCCAGCGTGGACGTCTGCGCCTCGGAGAACTTCACCGAGTCCGGTGCATAGCGGCGAATGATCGTGTTCGGTGTTGTATGAATCGTAATCGTGCGATTTGTCGCCGTGATGGTTACAGTTCCGGCCGCCGCATCGACGGCCTTGACCAGCCCGCCTACGCCGCGCCTTGCCCAGTCCGCCTGTTCCTGCTGCTGCTTGGCGGCGATATCGCTGGCCTTGTTCACCACCACCACTTTGGCCGCAGGCGGATCGCCACCGACGAGCATCAGCACCCGGTCACCGGCGGCGACATCGGCCAGCGTAATCTTCGTCGCTCCTGCCAGCGTCTTCTGCCCCGGTGGCACGCGCACGATGTTCGCGCCATCAGGAACCGTCACACTGACCGTCGACCCGGCATCGGTCGTAACCGAGATGCTGTTGCCGCTGACCGAAGCCACGGTCCCCAGTACGCGGCTCGACGCAGGAGCCTGCTGCGCGAGAGCAGGTCCACCCAGGCCCAATATAGTAACGATGCAGACTGCCGCCAGAGCCTTTGCTGTTCTACTCATCCTCATTCCATGGTATCCCGGCGGCGCATGCAGATTCGACGGCACCCCCCTGCCAAAGTTTCAGGAAGACTCGTTGGCTTACCGGATTACGGTACCGAATTGCATCCACCCTACCTGCGTCCGGCATGTATCATCGCCAGTGGCTGATTTCTGATCCACTTACCATCTTTGCTGTCCGCATTTGGACATCCAAGCAAGACGAGGCCCACGCGAGTCCACTATGGCAATTTCCGGTTCCCGCTCTTCCGAGTCAGTCCACGTCGCATCCGATGCCGGCACCAAATATGGTGGCGCTTTGGCGATGGTCACCACACTGTTCTTCATGTGGGGATTCATGACGTCGCTGAACGACATTCTGATCCCCCACCTGAAATCGATTTTCGAACTCAACTACACCAAAGTGATGCTGGTGCAGTTCGCGTTCTTCACGACATACGCGCTGCTGGGGATTCCGTCGGGCAAGGTGGTGGAGTGGATCGGCTACAAGCGGACCATGGTACTTGGACTGGTCACCGCGGGCATCGGGGCCCTCCTCTTTATTCCAGCAGGAAAGGTGCCATCCTATCCGCTGTTCCTAGGTGCGCTCATCGTTCTGGCCGCGGGCATCACAGCACTGCAGGTGTCAGCCAACCCGTATGTGACGGTGCTGGGGCCGCCGCAGACCGCGTCGAGCCGGCTCAATCTGACCCAGGCGTTCAACTCTCTTGGTACGGTTGCGGGACCGATCTTTGGAGCATTCCTGATCCTGCGCACGGCGGGCAAAGTGCAGGACGTGACGAAGATGTCTCCGGAGGCCCACCGCGCTTACCAGATTCACGAGGCATCGACGGTCAACATTCCTTACCTGGGCATGGCGCTGGCGCTGGTGCTGCTCGGCCTCGCCATCGCGATGTACAAATTCCCACGCATCGAGACCACGAAGGATTACCGGCCGAGCGAACTGAGCAAGCAGAAAGGTGGCATCTGGCGGTATCCGCATGTCGTCTTCGGGGCCATCGCAATTTTTGTTTATGTGGGCGCGGAAGTATCGATCGGGAGCTTCCTCATCAACTATTTCGCCCAACCGGAGATAGGGCCGCTGGCTACTGCCGCGGATGGCGGGTCGGTGCACATGGCCTCGGCGGCGATTCTGCGTCTGGCGACCAAAATCATCGGCACCTGGGTGCCGCTCTACTGGGGCGGCTTGATGGTGGGGCGGTTTATCGGGTCGGGCGTGCTGCAGAAAGCGAACCCCGGGAAAATGCTAAGCCTCGTTGCGCTGTGCGCTGCCGTGCTGGTGGTGGTGTCGATGCTCACCGACGGCGGCCTGGCGGTGTGGAGCATTTTGCTGGTGGGGCTGTTCGACTCCATCCAGTTCCCGACCATCTTCACCCTGGGCGTTGCGGAGATGGGACCGCTCACCGGCGAAGCCTCCGGCCTGCTGATCACGGCGATCGTCGGCGGAGCGATTATTCCTGAACTCCAGGGAGTCCTGGCGGATCGCATTGGAATCCACCACGCTTTTGTGCTGCCGATTCTCTGCTTCCTGTACATCGCGTGGTATGGCGTGCGCGGCTCGCGCGTGAAGCAGCCGGTGCGCGCATAGGCAGATTGCAGGTTACAGGTTGCAGGTTACAGGTTGCGGGTTACAGCTTAATGGTCTGTCACGCCCCCCGACTTGTGTCCGTTCCAGGATGCTGCAACCTGTTCCCTGCACCCTGTACCGTGCAACCTGTAACCTGTAACCTGTCTGGTGATCTCCTCACCATTACAAATTGCCGGCCAGCCGCTCTCGCTTGAAGACATCGGCGAAGTCGCTCTCGGCGGCCGCGTCGCTCAACTCGATCCCGCTGCGCTGCCCGGCATTCGCGCCTCGCGCGCCGTCGTCGACCGCCTGCTGGCTCGCGGCGAAATCGTCTACGGCGTCAACACCGGTTTCGGCAAGCTCTCCGACGTCCGCATCGAGCCCGGCGAAGTCCGCGCGCTGCAGCGCAATCTTGTCCGCAGCCACGCCTGCGGCGTCGGCGATCCGCTGCCTGACGAAGAAGTGCGCGCCATGCTGCTGCTCCGCGCCAACGTCCTCGCTAAAGGATTCAGCGGCGTGCGTCCTGAAGTAGTTGAAACCCTGCTCGCGCTGCTCAACCACCGCATCCATCCCGTCGTTCCGGCGCGCGGATCGGTCGGCGCCAGCGGCGATCTGGCTCCGCTCGCCCATCTTGCGCTCGCCATCATCGGCGAAGGTATGGTGCTCAGCGATGGCCGCCGTCTCCCCTCAGCCATGGCTCTGCTCCAGGCCGAAATCAAGCCGCTGGTGCTCGAAGCCAAAGAAGGTCTCGCGCTGCTCAATGGAACTCAGGCCATTACCGCTGTCGGTGGCCTCGCGCTGGCTCGCGCGCTGCGTGTTGTGGAGCTGGCCGATCTCGCCGGCGCCATGACCCTCGAAGCGCTCAAAGGCACGCCGACGCCATTTGACGAGCGCATCCATGCCCTTCGCCCGCACGCTGGCCAAACCGCCGCTGCCGCACATCTTCGCGCGCTGCTCGAACAGAGCGAGATTCGCGAATCGCACCGCGAGAACGATCCACGCGTGCAGGACGCCTACTGCCTGCGCTGCATGCCCCAGGTTCACGGCGCCGTACGCGATGCCCTCGCGCAGGCCCGTTCGACCCTTGAAATTGAAACGGGCGCTGCTACAGATAATCCGCTGGTCTTCCCCGAAGGTGAAATCCTCTCCGGCGGCAACTTCCATGGCGCGCCGCTCGCGCTCCAGCTCGATACCGCTGCGATTGCCCTCACCACCCTGATGGGCATCGGCGAGCGCCGCGTCGATCGTCTCGTCAATCCCGACATCAACGAAGGACTTCCACCTTTCCTCTCGAAAACCCCTGGCGTCTCGTCCGGGTTCATGATCGCCCATATCGTCGCCGCAGCCTTGCTCAACGAAGCCAAGGTGCTCGCGCATCCGGCCAGCGCCGACAGCGTGCCCACTTCCGGCGGTAAAGAGGATCATGTCTCGATGGGCATGACCTCCGCGCTCAAATTCCGCCAGGTGACCGACAACGCCGAGCGCCTGCTCGCTATCGAGTTGCTCTGCGCCGCGCAGGCTCTGGAATACCGTGCGCCACTCAAGCCCGCCGCGCGGGTTGCCGAAGCGCTCACCCTGGTGCGACAGGTTGTGCGGCCTCTCAGCGAAGACCGCGTTCTCTCCACCGACATCGAAGCTCTGGCCACCGCCGTACGCATCGGCCGCTTCGACGCCTGGCGGAATTAAAGTAGCCAGTAGCCTGTGGCCTGTAGCGCCTTGAAGGGAACGCTACCTGCTTCCCGCTACCAGCTTCCAGCTCAATATTCAATTCCCCGCTGCGCCAGCACGCCTTTCTGATACGCGTGCTTCACTTCTTTCATCTCCGTTACCGTATCGGCAATCGCCACCAGCGATGGATGCGCGTTGCGACCGGTCAGAATCACGTGCACCATCTCCGGCCGCGCCTCGAGCGTCTCCACCACCTTCGCCGGATCGAGCATGCCGTAGCTGATGGCGTAATTGATCTCGTCGAGGATCACCATGTCCCACTCGCCTGACTGGATCGCCTGCCGCGCCTCTTCCCACGCCTCTTCTACCAGCCGTATGTCTTCCGGATCGGTTTCCGCGCCGCCAATCTTCACGAATCCCGCGCCCCATCTGCCGCAGTACGAAGTTATCGCCGAAGGCTTTCGTCGAATCGAGCTCGCCATAGTGCCATGAGCCCTTCAGAAACTGCAGCATCAGCACGCGCATGCCGTTGCCCACCGCGCGCAGCGCCGTCCCCATCGCCGCCGTCGTCTTGCCTTTGCCGGCGCCCGTGTTAATCAGGATCAATCCCCTGCGCGTCTCCGCGTTCGTCGTCACTTTCCCTCCGCGTTGTAGTTACCGGCCACCGGCTACAGGCTACCGGCTCGGTGATACGGATGGCCCGCGAGAATCGTCAGTGCCCGATACACCTGCTCGCACAGCACCACTCGCGCCAGCTCATGCCCGAGCGTCATGGGCCCGAGCGACAACAACAATCCCGCTCGCTCGCGCGACTCGGCTGACCAGCCATCTGCCGGCCCGACCGCAAAGATAATCCGCTGCCGGCCCTCGTCGCGTTCGCTTCCCAGCCATTTTGCAAACTGCTCTGACGACATTGCCTTCCCGCGCTCGTCGAGCAGCACCACCAACGCTGCAGTTCGCGCGCGCTCCCGTTCAACCGCCTCCCACATCGCCTCTTCCGATTTGTAAATCGCCGCGTCCACGCTGCTCCTGCCCGATCCCGGCACCAGCGGCGCGATCCGCTCCAGGTACAACTGGGCCAGCTCGTCGAAAGCTCCGCGCGGGCGCGCTCCGATGGCGGCGATTTCGAGTCTCACGCTGATCAGTGTAGGCTCTTGCCCCATAATCGCCACGCCTGCCGCGCCGCCATCCGTCGATTCACGTTTGTTATAGTGAATACGGCCGATTCTCTTCTTCGGCCATCTACTTCCGGCGCCATGGTGTAACTGGTTAACACGCCGCCCTCTCAAGGCGGAGAGTTCGGGTTCGATCCCCGATGGCGCTACCAGACTTCATCTGAAACTTTCGGCACCAGAGGTCCCTCGGCTCGCTGCGCTCGCTCGGGATTTCGCCTGCGGGCTCAAACGCCCGCAATGCGGCTCAAGTTCGATCCCCGATGGCGCTACCAGACTTTGTCTGACACTTCCGACACCAGAGGTCCCTCGACTCGCTGCGCTCGCTCGGGATTTCGCCTGCGGGCTCAAACGCCCGCAATGCGGCTCAAGTTCGATCCCCGATGGCGCTACCAGACTTGTCTGACACTTCCGGCACCGGAGGTCCCTCGACTCGCTGCGCTCGCTCGGGATTTCGCCTGCGGGCTCAAACGCCCGCAATGCGGCTCAAGTTCGATCCCCGATGGCGCTACCAGACTTCATCTGAAACTTTCGGCACCAGAGGTCCCTCGACTCGCTGCGCTCGCTCGGGATTTCGCCTGCGGGCTCAAACGCCCGCAATCAGGCTCAAGTTCGATCCCCGATGGCGCTACCAGATTTCATCTGAAAGTTCCGGCACAAACCCTTGCCTACCCCCTCCCCCTGGTTAACTTTGAGGCTGATACCTTGTTTTCAGCGAATTACGGAATCGGTTTGAGGCCCTATGCCGTAGTTAATTGATTCGTTGGTACTTGTTGAGGGCCTCAAATGGCTTCTCGCGGCATCTGATACCGATTTTGAGGGCCTCAAACGAAGTCTCATCGAATTTGACTCGGTATTCGATGGACTAATATCGATTGGCAAATTCTCCGATGCCCAGCTCAAGCCGGCGCCGGGCGATGGCGGCGAAGAGCCGTCCGGCGCTTCGGTGGCAGATGGCGTTATTGGCCAGGGCATCGAAGAGGCACTCCATGTTGTCGTTGAGGGTCTCGGCGTCAGCCGTATCGATGCCTTGGTCGAAGGTGCGCCAGTAGCCGGCCCGCCGGGCTTTGGTGAGCACGTAGCCGGACTCGGCCGATTGGGGGGCGGGGTTCCCATTTTGGGAATGCTGGCGAAGTCCGGTCGGGGTGTGGTGGCGGCACCAGTTGGAGTCGTGAAGGGCGGGCGCTCCGCAGGGGCGACCGCTTTCAAGGAAGAACGAGCAGGCATTGGCCATGGCATGGCTCCAAAAAGGAAAGGCCTCGCGGGAGCGAGGCCTTTCTGGGTAGAGTATCTGACTATAAATAGTCTGGCCAGGTGGACTGGGTTAGGGCAAGGGCAAAGTGAAGGGTGGGGAGTACGGAGGTAATGTTAGGAAGCCAGTGGCCTGTGGCCGGTAGCCGGCAGCGGCTGCGTTCAGCTCGTGGCGCGTGGGCTTTGGGCGACAATAGTTTGTGAGATGAGCGAAACGAAGACAAAACCGTTCGATCCGGCGGAGTATCTGGACGACATGGATGCCATCCCAGCCTATCTGGGCGAGGCGCTGGGCATCGAAGACCCGGCGTTTGTGGTCGATGCGCTGGGCTTGGTGGCGCGTGCGCTGGGGCTTGACCAATGAAATCAAAGACCGAGATTCTCGATGACTTCTCGTTATTCTCGATGCCTGCCGGTGGTGGGATCGGAAGCTGGCTGACGGAGGATACGCACGCGGATGTCTTTGAGCGGCTCGGGAAGATCAACCAAGAACCCCTCTCGGCGGTGCAGCTAAACCAGCTGCTCGTCATGGGCCACGAAGCCCCTGTGGGGGACGGGTTCTTTCGCTACTACTGGCTGCAGGCGCCCTCGGAGCACCCCTACGACGTGCGTGAAATTCCGGGCTTTTCAGAAGAATGGCTGGAGTCGGGTCAGACGATAGTGTCGTTATCCCACCTCAAGTGGGGCCTATACCGCCTCTATGTCGACGCTCTTCTTTATTTCGGAAATGTTCGGACCGGCTTTCGCAGACTGCGAGACCTCGCTGCCGTACAAATAGCAGCTCTGCTGGCTCCGGAGCGGTTCGACACCGATGCAATCAAGCGCAGAGGTCCGTCCCTCCCTCTAAAGGCTATCGCAAAGGACAACCGCTATCTGATTTCAGAAATGGCGTGCAAATCCTACGGCGACGCGGGCCAAACTGGTGATCTCCACGCCGTCCTTCTCGCAGCGTATAAGGCGCACGCGGCGGCGGGTAACCCAGCGCCGACGATCCGCGAGCTGCTTGAGCACCAAGTCCCAA
The DNA here is from genome assembly GCA_963788905.1 of uncultured Acidobacteriaceae bacterium. Taxonomy (GTDB): domain Bacteria; phylum Acidobacteriota; class Terriglobia; order Terriglobales; family Acidobacteriaceae; genus Palsa-343. The sequence continues at coordinate 1,228,073 of CAWBIO010000001.1, read as the reverse complement.
CCGATTTACAAGCCCGACAGCCGGAATTCATCTTTTCCGCTGACGCAGTGCTCGACGATAAGATTTCATCGGAAGCGGAACTTCTGGGTAAGTATGACGAAATCGCATCTAAGTTCGCCGAAGCCCGCAAGGCCGCTCTAGACAATACTCGCCTTTATTTGTCGATGCTCGGCGACCTTGACGTTTATGTGGCGACGAGCATGCGCACTCGCCAAGATTTCCGGAACATGGCTGAGACCTGTGAGCGCATCTTTTCCGATGAACGGCTCAAGGGGTTGAACCTTCGATATTTTGACCCGACGCTCAGTGCTGCTGGCGGCCATGAGGACAAGGGGCTCATCGAGTGCTTGATGGTCAAATGTGCAAAAGTCCTCGCCTATTCGGCCGGAGACAAAGAGAGCTACGGAAAGGATGCTGAGGCCGCAATGGCGCTGAGCCTCGGTAAGCCGGTCATTTTTTATTGTGACCAGCAGCAAAGAGGCAGATTCTATCGCGACGTTCATCCTCTGAGCCGTCTGATCGAGTTTGAGACCGGAATAGCAGTAGGCGCAATGGTCACCGACAAACTTGAGGATGTTTCCGCCTTGATCCATCGGCTGTTCGAGAATCAGATGGTTTATTACCTCGAACAGCCCAAGCCCGGCTTTCTTCGCCTGAAGGAAAAGCTGACAGATTCAGTGGTCCGACTCCAGACGAATGATCGACTCCTCAATGAGACGTTTTGGAATCACTATCACACCAGCCGAACTACTAGGCAGAGAGGTGTGGGTAGCACCTAGATTAAAGACTCGTCCATAGGATCCCTTTCCGCGGCCTGATCGTTAGCCGCCTAGTATGTCGAGGTCTTTAATCAGCGCCTTCTCCCGAATGTCCTGCACTGCGTCGAACAGCAGTGTTTTGCGTTCGGTCGATAACAGATCGGCCTCCATGGGAAAGACCGCACTCCTGAACAGCTTGTCGACGGTTGAATTCACCGGAAACACAGCCGCCATCGCGTGTACTCTCCGAATCGTAGACATCAGCGCATTTGCTTCCCGCGCGTAATCATTCCAGCCCTCGGTGTAGCGACGTGGTGCACCGTCGCGATATTGGGCTTGGAACTGGTCAAGAGCGTCGTAGGCCTTCTCAGCTTCGAAGTAAAGGTCAAACCACTTGCGCTGTTTCCAGTCTGTGCTGTCCCGATCCGCAACGCGCTTTGACTCCTCGAGCGACTTCTTTGCTAGGGCTGCGGCGATTAACGAAACAATGAGCGAAGCGGTCGCGACCAGCAGGGACACTGCGTTGTACATTCCATCCCTCCGGTATTCCATTCTGGCTCAGCCGAGTTCGAAGCGGGCGAAGCCTTCGGGTGTGCAGATCCAAACGCGGGTCTCATGCTTCGAGGTTTGTGCTAGGAGATGCCGACGAATCGTTTCCCGTCGGTTGTCACGGTTTCACTCACAGTCTTTTAAAGTACCGCCGATCGATCTCTGTCCGGCGGGGTACTATCGCAAAGTCGGGAATCTCCACAGGGGCCCGGAGAATCTCTCCAGTTGCGCGCGGGCGTGGCTGTTGTTTATGCCGGCTCAACCAGAGCGGGGACAGGAGGTCACAATGGCAGGCGGGAAGACGGTCATCGTAACCGGCGCCTCGCAGGGCATTGGCGCGGCCATCGTTCAGGCATTTCTGCAACGCGGCTACAACGTGGTGGCGACCTCGCGCAGCATTTCGAAGGCGGGGTACGCGGCGTTGCCCAACCTCGCGCTGGTGGATGGAGACATCGGCGATCGAGCGACGGCGGCGAAGGTGGCCATGGCGGCGATCGAGAAGTTCGGCTCGATCGACCATCTGATCAACGTTGCGGGTATCTATTTCTCGAAGCCTTTCACTGAGTACACCGGGGAGGAACTTCGTGCCTTCGTCACGACCAACCTTGAGGGGTTCGTGTTTATGACGCAGGCGGCGGTGCGGCAGATGCTGGCGCAGGGCAGGGGCGGCAGCGTGACCAGCATCAGCGCAGCGCTGGCCGATAATCCCATCGCGGGTGATCCGGCATCGGTTCCGATGATGACCAAGGGCGGCATCGACACGATCACGCTGAGCCTGGCGAACGAATACGCGAAAGAGAAGATTCGCTTCAATGCCGTCGCGCCGGGGGTTGTGGACACACCTATCCAGAAGGGCAACGTGCAGGCGCGCTCACCGATGGGCACGTATTCCGAGCCACAGGACATCGCCGACGCGGTGGTTTTTCTGACGGAAGCCGTTCATGTAACCGGGGAGGTGCTGCACGTGGACGACGGTGCGCACGTGGGCCGGTGGTGACGCCCACGCATCAGACCTCGGGGTTGTGCCAGGAAATGCCTTTCGGCAGGAGCGCATCGGCCGCCTTGGGGCCCCAGGTGTGGCGGCGATAGGGGCGGACGCGGTGATGCTTTTTGAGAACCGGATCGACGACCGCCCATGCGGCTTCGACCGCATCCTCGCGGGTGAAGAGCGCGCCGTCTCCATTCATGGCGTCGCCCAGCAGGCGCTCGTAGGGCGTCTCTTCGCCGGATTGCTCTTCTGACAGGTAAAGCTCGCGCTGCTCTCCGATGAACTGCTCGCCGGGAAGTTTGACGCGCGCTGCAATAGCGACTGCGGAGTTGGGTGAACCGCGGAAGCGCACGTAGTTGGGACGGCTGTGGCCGGGCGCCGCATCCTCGAAGAGGTCCTGGGGCGGCGATTTGAGTTCCACCATGATCTCGGTGGCGGTGTTGGGCAGATATTTGCCGGAGCGCAGAAAAAACGGCACCCCTTCCCAGCGCCACGAATCGATGGAGAGGCGCAGGGCGCAGAAAGTCTCGACGTCGGAGTTGCGGGCGACGTCCTTCTCCTGGCGATAGCCGGCATACTGGCCGCGGACGACATCATCGGGGGTGAGGGGGCGCATGGCTTTGAAGATTTTCGCCTTTTCATTTTGCACGGCGCCGAAATCGCGGCCCGCCGGGGGCTCCATGGCGAGCAGCGCGACGATCTGGAAGAGGTGATTCTCGATGACGTCGCGCAGGCAGCCGGCACTTTCATAAAAGGCGCCGCGGTTTCCGACTCCAAAGCCTTCCGACAGGGTGATCTGGACGTTAGAGACGTAGTTGCGGTTCCAGATGGGCTCGAGAAATGTATTGGCGAAGCGGAAATAGAGGATGTTCATGATCGCTTCCTTGCCGAGGAAGTGATCGATGCGGAAGATCGAGTCTTCGGGAAAGACGCTGCGGGCGACGCGGTTGAGCTGGCGCGCCGAGGCGAGGTCGCGGCCGAAGGGCTTTTCAACGATGACGCGGGCGTGGCCGGCAAGCCTGGCTGCGCCGAGGGCCTCGATGACCGTTTCGAAGAGCGAGGGGGGAATAGCGAGGTAGAAGGCGGGCCGTCGCGCGCGGCCGAGTGCGGTTCTGATGGCGGCAAAGGTGGCTGGGTCCTTATAGTCGCCGCTCACATACTGGATCGATGACAAAAGATGGCGGAGGGCGCGCTTGTCATCGATTCGGCCATTCGCGCGCCGGATGCTGTCGGTCACGCGCCGGTGGATGCGATCCATCGACCATTTGGGAAGGGCCACGCCGATCACCGGCATATCGAGCACTCCCCTTTTCGCCATGGCGTAGAGGGCCGGGAAGATCATTTTGTGGGCAAGATCGCCGGTGACGCCGAAGACGACCAGGGCGTCGGAGCGGGAAATGGACATCAGGTACCTCCGGTGTTTGGATGCGGGACTGCTGTTGTTCGCTCCCGACAATCACCCATCACGATAACAACGAAGCTGGCTGCCGGGCATGTTGGCGCCAGTGCAGCCACCACGCATTCAGGTATCAGGAAGACAAGTCGCCCTTTCCGGCCACTTCTGCGAGCGCATTCTTCACTGAGGTCTTCAGCGGCGGCAGATCCTGCGTCAGTGAATCCCACACCAGCCGATCGTCGATACGGTGATACGCGTGGCGCAGAAGATCGCCCATACCGCGGAACCCTTTCCAGTCGTGTCCGGGACAAAGGGCTTCGGCACGCTCTCCCAGGGCTTTGGCGGCTTCGCTTAACGTCAAAAGCTGCCGCTCGACGGCGGATTTGGTCTTTTCATCGTTTCGATAGGCGTCGAAATCCATCCCAGCGACAAACCCCTCGATCAGGCCTATGGCACGCAGGACGTCGCCCAGCCGCGTCGGGTCGTCCCTAAAAGGCAAGGAGCGCCTCTGCGGTCGCTCTCGACCGAACCGGCTCGCGCATCCACTCCACTACCGAAAGATCAACCCGCCCATCCAGCAGCTCGCTCAGCCGGCCCTGCAGACTTCCCACGGTGACCAGCGTCTGCCGCTTGTTGGGATCGAATTCCACCAGCAAATCGACATCGGAATCGCCGGAGTCCTCTCCGCGGGCAGTCGACCCGAATACACGAACGTGCATCAGCCCTGCCGCCCTCAGCTCAGGCGCATGCTCACGCAACTTTGAGATAACCGTCATCCGATCCATACCAGAATTCTGGCACAATCCACGGGCCGTCGGCGACCTAACCGCACCGCAAGCGCACAGCCGAATGCCTCGAAGGTCCTGGCAGGGATCCGCATTAGTGCAGGTGCAATCTCCAGGCCGTGTAGCTGGCGATTTCGTGGATAAGGCGCTGGATGCGCTGCTTGCGCGGGATGCTGCGCGCGACGGGACGCGGTGAAGTGTAAACGATGAGGCCGTCGTGCTCGCAGAGGGCGTGGATGCGGAACAGATGAGTGCCGTCGCTGACCACATCGATGTTTTTAAGGTCGTTGGCGCGGGCGATGACGGCCAGGCGCTCGGCGGACTGTTCGGTGTTGGCGCTTTCGGTTTCGGCGATGATGGCGCTCTCGGGGACATTGTGGGCGAGGAGATAGTCGTGGCCGACGCCGCCTTCAGAGTGCAGATCGCTGGGGTCGCCGCCGCCCAGCGTGATGACCAGCGGAGCGAGGCCGCGCTGGTAGAGCTCGAGGGCGTGATCGAGGCGGGCGCGCAACACCGGTGAAGGGCGGCCATCGTATTCGGCGGCGCCGAAGACAGCGATGGCATCGGCGGGGCGCGCTTCATCGCGATTGGCGTAGGCACGAATCTGGCCCCAGACCCAGAGGACCCAGAACAAGGAGGCTGCGATCGCCGCAAGGATGATCCACAGAGGAAGGTATCGGCGGATGGTGGGCGCTGGGCGTTCGGCGTTCGGCGTTCGCGACGACGCGCGCTGCGTTCTGCGAAGGGATTTCAGGTTGTTTTTCGGAAGGATCATCGCTCCTGCAGTGCGAGTGCGATGGCGTGCGTGGGGATGGCTCCCTCGCGAAGGATCTGCCAGGTTCCTTCCGGGCCGGAGAGATCGACGATGGTGGTGGGCACGCTGCGGCCGGTGGGGCCGCCATCGACGATCAGGGGAATCTTGTCGCCGATCTGGTCGCGGACGCAATTGGCGTAGGTGCACTCGGGAAGGCCGGCCAGGTTGGCTGCGGTAGCGGTGATGGGCAGCCCGAATTCGGCGACGACGGCACGAGGAATGGCGGAATCCGGAACCCGCAGCGCAACGTTGCCGGTGTTGGCGGTCGAGCGCAGGGGCAGGCGCGAGCTGGCCCTGACGATGACGGTGAGCGGGCCGGGCCAGAAGCGTTCGGCGAGGAGATCGAAGCAGATTCCGCACTCGCGCGCCAGTTCGTAGGCCTGGTTGAGGCCGGAGACGAGCAGAGACAAGGGCTTCTGCTTGAGGCGGGTCTTGATTTCGTAGATGCTTTCGACGGCGCGGAGATTGACCGGGTCGACGGCGAGGCCGTAGAAGGTGTCGGTCGGCATGCCGACCACCTTGCCGTCGCGAATACATTTGACGACGTACTGAATCCGGTCCGGCTCAGGCTCGTCCGGATGGATGCGCAGAATCTCTGCTGACAAGGCCTCTCCCGCGTAACCCTGGTAGGAGCCGCGAAGCCGCAGCTGGAAACCGGTAACCGAACCGGTCCTGATCGGGAACCGCCGGGCAGAAGTTTAGAATCCCTCGATTAGAATCCCACTATGCCGACGGCTTCGGATCGCTCGCGCCTCATCAGCATTGTACAGAGTCGCCAGAATGCGAGGGTGCGGGAACTGCGGGCGGCATTCGTGCGCAGCGGACGGGAGGTGTCTGAAGTAATCGGGATTGAGGGCGAGCACCTTATTAGTGAGGCGCTGCGGAGCGGGATCCGGCTGCGGACGGTGTTTGTACGGCGGGACCTGGAGCGGCGCGACGGGAGCCTGCGGGTGCTGGACCGGCTGGCGCTGCCGGCCGCGGTGCCGATTGTGGAGCTAACGCCGGCGGTGTTCGATTCGGCGGTAGAGACGGAGTCGCCCCAGGGGATCGCAGCGCTGGTGGAGATACCGCGGTTTTCATTTGCCGAGGCGCTTGCCGGCCCGAAGCCGCTGGTGGTGGTGACCGCAGGGCTGCAGGATCCGGGAAATTTTGGGACGCTGGTGCGCTCGGCGGAGGCCTTTGGAGCCAGCGGCGTGATCGCGCTGCCGGGAACGGTGAGTGTGTGGAACTCAAAGGCGCTGCGGGCGTCAGCGGGGTCGGCGTTTCGGATTCCGGTGATCGCGGAGAAGCCGGGGCCGGCGTTTGAAGCTCTGTCGGCGAAGAGGATTCCGGTGCTGGCGGCGGTGCCAGAGGGAACGAACGCGGGCGCGATTGCGTGTTCGGAAGCGGATCTGGCCGGACCCGCGGCGATTCTGATCGGGAATGAAGGCAGCGGGTTGTCATCCGAGTTGCTGGCGCGCGCCGCACAGAGAATCGCGATTCCGACGCCAGGACTGGTGGAATCCCTGAACGCGGCGATTGCGGCCAGCGTGCTGCTGTATGAGGCAGCGCGGCAACGCGGGGCGGGGCGGTAACAACTCGGAGAATAATTGCGCACCGACAGCCCGCCTCGATTCGGTGGCGAGAAGCCCGTTTTTCGGGACCGATCTTGATTGAGCCGACAGACCGAGCTTCTTCTATCGCCCGATATCCCCATACTGCCCCGCCCATCTCGATAAGGCCCCACCGGTCAGGGCACAAATCCCTGGGACTCAGTGCACCGTTTTGCCCTGGACCGCGCCGAGGCCAGCACGGACTAAATCAGAAACCCCTGAAAAAAACAGCAGCCAAATACCGCCATCGGAAAGAAGAAGCTCGGCAGGCCGCATCTTACTGTGCACATCGGGGGGTTCAGGATGTTTCGGATGTTTCGGAGGTCTCTCTTTTTCCTTGGCGCTTTCGCATTCGCCCTGCAGGTGCTGGTGCTCGCGGGGTGCGGCACAACTTCAAACGCCACAATAGGCAGCTCAGGCTCCGGCGGCGGTTCGGGGAGCGGCGGTTCGGGGAGTAGCGGCGGTTCGGGAGTTTTCGGCGGAAACCCGGCCGACAGCAGTCCGGGATGCGGCGGAAACGAATCGGGATATAACAACCAGAATGGCTCAATCAGCGGCATCTGGATCCAAACCCCCGCGCCCGGTGAGAATGAAAGCAATGTCACCGTGACTGCGACCGCCTACGCCACCGCTGCCATTACCCAGTGGACGGTTTGCCTCGACGGTCAGGCCGTATACCAGGCGAATAACCCTGCAACCTCTATCTCCGAGCCGGTTACCATTCCGCAGGGTCAGCATCTGCTGTGGGCCAGCGTGACGGATGCCGACAACGATTCCAATCGATCGGAACTCAGGCTGATCCAGGTGGGAACGCCACCGCTAACCAGCCCTGCGCTGCCCACTCCGCCGGCAAACGCTACCGTTCTGACCGATATGCAGAACGACCAGTCCAACTGGAGCATCTGCAGCGCATGCGCGGCGGGGACGAACGTAACGAGCAACTACACGATGACCTTTGACCAGAGTGAGCCCTCGCTGAGCGGCAGCAGCATGGAGATGTACGCCGGCGGCCCGTCGTGGAGCAACGTCCTGTTCAAGGACATCATGAACGGCACCACTCCCAATCGCCATTTTTTGTGGGACTTCTGGGTCTATCACGACCCCGCGGTCGAAGCCCACTTCTGGTCCTCTGAGCTCGATTTCTACGTGGTCCTGTCAGGCCAGGAGTTTATGGCTGGCAGCCAGTGCGACTTTGGAGACGGCTACTGGGAAACCTGGGACAGCAACGGCGAACGATGGCTCCTCAACGGAATCCCCTGTCCGCACTGGACGCCGGGGTGGCACCACGTTCAGGAGTACGATGAGGTCCTCAATGCCACGCAGTATCGCTACGATACGCTGGTCCTCGACGGTACCTCCTACGGAATCAATCAGACCTGGAATACCAACAGCACGGGCTGGCAGGATCAGGTCGGCCTCCAGTTCCAACTGGATGAGGATCCCAGCGGCACGCCTCTTCACGAATGGGTCGATAAGGTGACTCTGACCGAGTGGTAAGGCGGGTTAGCTGGAAGCTGGAGGCTGGAGGGTGCTTCCAGCTTCCTGCTGCCTGCTTCCTGCTTCCGGCTTCCCGCTTCCGGCTTCCTGCTTCTGCTTCGTGGAGGACAGGCTTCAGGCCCGGACCACTCACAACCCAATCCTCGCCCGGGTGGTCGGCAACCACGCGGTCCTCGATAAGCGCATCGGGGATTTATCGCTCGTTGAGAAAGCGATGCAGCTCTGGCTGCGACGATCATTTGCCCGGAAGGCCGCTTATTCGGACAAATGCTTCGGATTAGTGATTGCCTAGGTCGAGGAACCCTGGTCGCTGTCCGGTCCGTGTGACCGCGCGAGCAAAGTACATGCTCGAACGCTGATCGAATCTATCGAACTCGTTGTTTGGTTTTACGGCTATCGTCCTTCATGGCACGTTTTGCAACAGCGCGCAAATTATTTTTTATGATGCGCCCTCCGTGGGCGATGGCACAGCGGGGGGAGCCGGTGGTGTGGGCCTCATCATTCCCAGGATCAGAAGGCTGTGGATGACCCTATCACAAACAAGCTGATTAAACGCTGCCGGGTTCATGAGGCCGTGGGCGATGTTGTTTCGTAGGTTGAGCCCACGGCGATCTATGTAAAGAACGCTTAGGTAGCGCCAGATGTCCTCGGTCAGCATGCTTCTCACTCTCTCTTCCTTGAGGATGCCGTTCATGCTTTTCACCTCCGTTATTCCCGAAGCTCCCGACACCGTCTTATGAATCGGTATGCCTGCTTTTGCAGTCATGCTCCTTAGCGTGTCCTCTACCTGCGGAACGAGAACGTGCAATGCCTTCACAAAATCTCCACCGAAATATGCTTGTACTCCGGCCTCAATGAGGGAGTGTCTGCTTTCTAGAAAGATTGGAGATTGATAGATGAAGCTGGTAATGTTGTCCGTCGACATCGAAAACTTATCGAATAGCCTCTGAAGTGATGCCCGCAACAACATCTGCATAAACCCCATGTACTGATTTATCTGCTGATGCAGCTTGGCTTCTTCGTCGTTTGGATCGATTATCGCTTCAGGTTGTCCATCTGCGCTGACAATCACCGACCTGATCATACTCAACAGGGGCGCAGCTTTTTTCTGTTCCTCTACGAGATGTTTGGCGAAAGCCGTCTTTGGAACGAAGTAAGCAGCCACGCGCATTATTGCCTTGTCGAGATCATCTCCCTCGACGAGGGATTCTATTTCCTCTTCAACCTTTTCCTTATCAAGCTCCACTTTCACTGAATATGTCTTGAGGTCGCTCGATATGTTCTTCCCCTTTTCCGCAGCGAGGTTTTGTGCCCGCTCAGCATCAGCCTTAAGATTTTCTTGTTCGTATCGTTCAATGACCGGTTGTAGCCACGCCATGGCCATCATTGGTGCGGCCTCTTTCGATAGAAACTCGAAAGCTCCGCCATAGCTTTTCACCACCCGCTCGACCTCCCGCTTCGCTCCCTGCGACCGGTAGTGTTGTGCGAGCCTTTCGGCAGCCGCCTGAGCGGCGAACGGGTCGAACTCTTTTTTATCGGGATCGGGAACCGTCACCCGCTTGAGAATGTCTTCCAGGTCGCTGACCACCCGCGCGCTTTGCGCAGGCGTAAGTACTCCTTTCTTGTCGTAAAAATAGTCGAACGGCGCGATCCATACGCCTATGTGCCCTAGGTCCTGATCGCTGTCCACGAGTGAAAATATTGCGTCCGCGGCGGAAGATGCGCGTTCCGGTGAATTGATGGATAGCGCGATATGAAGTGCTCGGACGATCCATCTCACGCCCTCGATTGGATTTGGATACAGGCGCTTATTGGCCGCTTCTAGGTACGACTCGATTGCGACCACCGCGCATTGATAGTCGCGCTTCGTCTCCCCTAGCTCCCTCCCAAAATCCCAGACGAGATCGGCGTAGCGCGCTCGCATTACCGGGTTTGTTGTTGTCTTTGCACGGTCCCTCCAGTGTTCTAGCGTCTCTTGGTCTAGGGTCTTGATATCGGGCGAACGAACAGTGCTGCCATCAGTTCGTCCGAACTCCGCTATAGGCGCGAAGTACGTCCCCCAGACGCTTTTCTCCTCTTCGTTCTCTATGAATTGAAAGGCTGAGTGTTCGGCAAGGAGGGCTTTATAGTCCTCGTCAGATAGGTTTCCCATCCCCTTTCGTTCGGCTAATAGTGCATCGGAAATCTCGATTTCGTTGTGGGGTGTTGTCTTCGCCTCATACTCGCCAAGTACCTTCTCGATCCAGGCAGGCAGTTTCACACTCGATCCTCTTTCCTTGGGTTCAGCCGACAGCGACCCGGCGTACGATGTCGGGTGCCAGGCTAACGCTATCGGCTATGGTCGCAAGGAATGCGGAACGATGATACCCGGGTATTCTAGTTGCGGGCAACGCGCATCGCCGCGCGGGCGGCGCAGATCGATACCGTACAGTCAAACCGCTCCCTCGGCCACTGTTCTTCCTCGTGCGCCACGGCCTTCAGCATGTACCCCACGGAATTGAGCCTTAACAGGATTTCTGAGGATATCGAGGACTGTGTGCTCGGCTTCCAATACCTCGCCCTCGACCACCGCGTTCACCGTCACCTTGTCCGCGAGCGTTCCCTCATAATCTCCGTAAGTTGCCGAAAATTCGGCTCTCGGACAAGTAAATGACTCCTCAACTGGCGATATCAGGCCAACTCGCTCATCGACGGCCGAGGATTCATCCCCCCTTGCGCGCGCCCGCCCAGGCTTCTAACCCCTAAACCCTAAACTCTAAAATCTGTTTCCCCCATGACCTTCGTACCGTCCGCCTCTCTGTTTTCGCTTGCCTTGCTCACCGAACACGCCCACACTTGAAAGTGGAAGGCCCTGTCCATTCGGGACAGGGCCTTTTTGCCGATCGGCTCACCCCGAAGCGGTAGTCCGCGTCCGGCCCAGGCCGGCTACGTCCTGCTCTTTGACATCCCACGCGCGCCCGGTTTCTGCGCTGATTCCAGCCGCCGGCTGCCGGTCATACTCGGTTTCCTGCACGCTGTAGGCTGCACCCCGCACCCCGCGTTCTGCGTTCTGTGTTCTGCAGATTTTGAGGCCCTCAAAAGGGTACGGAATCGGAGAAAGACCGGTTTGAGGCCCTCAAATTTCTATTGCAGAATCAATTATCTGGAGCCATAGGGCCTCAAACGCATCCCGCAACTCCATGAAAATAAAGTATCGGCTCCAAATCTACCGGGGGGTGGGGGTACCCCTGCCCTCCTGGGTGATCCAGTGAGCGATGATGGAGATGCATGAGCCTGTTCAATCCAGTTCCGGATCTGGAAACCGCCTCGAAGGCCAGACGGGCGGCTGCTCCATTGGCGGAGCGGATGCGTCCCAGGACGCTGGACGAATTTGTCGGACAGGAACATCTGCTCGCGCCCGGGAAACCGCTGCGGGTGCAGATTGAGCGCGACGATGCTTCGTCGATGATCTTCTGGGGACCTCCAGGAGTGGGCAAGACGACGCTGGCGAAGATCATCGCGGAGACGACGAAGGCGACATTCATTGAATTCTCAGCGGTGCTCGCCGGGATTAAGGAAATCAAGCAGGTGATGGCCGACGCGGAGAAGGCGGCGGGGTGGGGGTCGCGGACGATCCTGTTTGTCGATGAGATTCACCGCTTCAACAAGGCGCAGCAGGATGCGTTTTTGCCGTGGGTGGAGCGAGGATCGATCCGGCTGATTGGGGCGACGACGGAGAATCCGTCGTTTGAGATTATTTCGGCGTTGCTCTCGCGCTGCCGCGTGTACACACTGCATCAGCTAACCGATGAGCAGATCGTCACGCTGCTCGAGCGGGCTCTGGCGGATGAGGTTCGCGGGCTGGGCGGGTTGCATTTGAAGGCCGATGAGGGCGCACTGGAGCTGCTGGCCGGATATGCGTCGGGCGATGCGCGCAATGCGCTGAATGCGCTGGAAGTGGCGGCGAAGCTGGCCGGCAACGGGGGCGCGATCACGAAAGAGATCGCGACCGAAGCGCTGCAGCAGCGGGTGCTCGTGTACGACAAGCAGGGTGAGGAGCACTTCAACCTGATCTCGGCGCTGCACAAGAGCGTGCGGAACTCCGATGCGGACGCCTCGATGTACTGGCTGGGGCGGATGCTCGCTGCGGGCGAGGATCCTTTATATGTAGCGCGGCGGCTGGTGCGGATGGCGGTGGAAGATGTGGGGCTGGCGTCGCCGGAGGCTCTGCACATCACCCTCGCCGCCAAAGACACAGTGGATTTTCTGGGGTCGCCGGAGGGCGATCTGGCGCTGGCTGAGGCGGCCGTCTACCTGGCGCTGGCGCCGAAGTCAAACGCGCTCTACACCGGCTACGCCGAGGTGCTGGCGGACATTGAGACGACGCGGCAGGAGCCGGTGCCGCTGCATCTGCGCAACGCACCGACAAAGCTGATGAAGGAACTGGGCTACAGCAAGGGGTACGAGTACGCGCACGACGTTGAGGGCAGAGTGGCGGACATGGAGTGTCTGCCGGACTCGTTGCGCGGGCGGCGCTACTACCATCCGACGCGGGAGGGACGCGAGAAGGCGATGGCGCAGCGGATGGAGGAGATCAGGAAGATTCGGGAGGGAAAACGGGGAGAGGGGTAGGCTCCAGGGTGCGCCCACCGGGACGCAAAACGCATCCCGGCTGTGCATGCTCGTGCGGCCCCCGCGCTTCCGGGGAGCCGCTGCAAACCTCAGTGTGGATTCAGTGCGGTGCTAGCTCGGCCCGGGCAGAGGTTAAACGCTCTGTGAAGACATATTCATGCTGGTCATCGCGGATGGTCAGCGTCCGGCCGGGGCCCGAACCCACCACAAACTCGAAGCCGTCGGCGCCGGGAACGATCGTGATGAAGGAGATGGTGCCATCGGGGTTCCTGCGGCTGGCCATCTCGCTCTTCCATTCGCCAAAGTCGAAAATGGTGGAGGCGCCTGAGGTGCGAACGGTGAGGCCGCCGAGCTTCGCGTTCTCATAATGCGGAGCGAGCTTCGCTCGCTCGCTGCTGTCGGCGGGAACGGTGAGAAGCTTGCGGTCGGCAGCGATGCTGGTGAAGTAGCTCTGGGCGTCGGCGTCGAGCTCAGCATTGGCCTCAGGGTGTCCGTCGAAGAGAACTTCGAGCAGCTTGCGTTCGAAGCGGCTGCGAATGATCGCCCCGGCATCGGCGTTGGTCAGGATTACGGCGCCAACATTCTGCCCGGGCAGCCAGATCATGTTGCTGTGGTATCCGACCAGGTCTCCACCGTGCTCGACGACCGGCACTCCATAGGTGCTGTCGACGATGAGGCCCATGCCGTACGTGACATCTTCTCCGATGTGGACCTGGGGTACACGCCGCTCGAGCAGAGGACCTTTGGAAATGTAAGTCGTTCCGTCGGCAAGTTTGCCTTCCGCCAGCTCCATGGAAACGTACTTCAGCATGTCGTCGACGCTGCTCCACGCACCGCCGGCAGGGCGGAGCGAGATGATGGCGTCGTTAATGGCGGTCATGGCCTGCGCGGGTTGGCCGTCGATGTTGGTGGCATGCGCGGATGCATGGTCGCCTGCCAGGGCCCTTCTCGGATCGAAGGTAGTCGATTTCATGCCCAGCGGATCGAAAACATAGTTCTGCATGGCCCGATCGTAGGCTGCGCCCAGCGGCAACTTCGGATCGATGACGTAGGCAGCGGTGTAACCGGCGGCTGCCGCCATGAGGTTGGAATACTGGAAGAGTTCGCCGAACTTCGAGGTGGGCTGCATGGTGCCGAGCAGGGCAAGGGCGCTGTCGGGCGTGTTATTTCCGTAGTTGAAGATCCATTCCAGATCCTGGCGCGGCATTCCGGTGCAGGCGCAGATGAGGTGTTTGACCAGGACGCTGCGGGTTGTCTCGGTGTCGCCGAGGCGGAAACTGGGTTGCAGGGTTGTGACCGGGGTATCCCAAGTGAGGCGGTGTTGATCGACGAGCCTGGCCAGGAGAAGCGTGGTGAGCGCCTTGGTATTGGAGGCGATCATGAACAACGTGTCGGCATGAGGCTTTGCCGAGCCCCCGAGCTCCTTCACTCCAAAACCATCGGCGAAGACAACTTTGCCATCCTGAACCAGACCGAGGGCGACGCCGGGAACTCCGAGAATCTGCTGCCCATGCTCGATGAAGCGGCTGAGCTCGGCAATGCGAGCCTGATCAAGGGGGTGGGCCGTTTTTCCGGCAAACGATTCGCGGCTATAGCCTTTGGGGAGCAGGCGGCCAAAAATGAGGCTGATCTGCCCTCCGCGTTTGCCTCCAACCGCGTCGGCCACGTCATAAATGATGATGGTCCAGGACGAGCCTGCGTAAGCGGCCAGCACCTCGACGGAGCGTTTCTCATTGGGCGAGGTCAGATACTCGTAGTCGCGGCGGCGGCTCCAGCCGTCTTTGTCCGGCAAGTCGTGCGACACTTTCACGGGCCATTTTGCGTCGGGCCGGTAGGCCTTCCAGGCGGCGGCCAGGGCTTCTTCGGGGGTCGCGGCCTGGACATCGACGAGGGCAATCCAGGAATCGCCCTCAGGCGCCTCAAGGATGGTAGCGGGACCGCGGACGCGGATGGACCAGTCTTTGGGTGCAATGAAGGCATTCCCGAGAACGGTTGTCTCTGGCGAATCGGCCGCGAGGCGCTGGGGAACGGGAGCGCTGGAAACTTCGTTGGATGCCTGGCTCATCTGCCCGGAAACGGCCAGGCTAAGCCCGAGCACGATCGCACAACCGATGATCACTACGCCGGCAGCTCTTTTCATCACTGGAACCTCCTCTACGTCTCACCCGACAAGTGGATCACAATGGGGGCCGTTTCTCTGCGGGGGCGAGTCATGAAGGGAAATGGGAGTCGCAAAGAGCATACGCGCATCCCTGGATCTGGAAAATGGGTATATATCATTTCCTGAGGGAGTGGCTCGTAACCTGATCCGGCCAGAGGGTGAAGCATGGGACGCATTTTCTGTCGGGTTTCGGCAGTGGCTTCCGGTTACGCGCTACCGGCTTCATGCTGCTCTCCATGTGCTATATTCCGAAAGAGTTCCATGATCTTTTCCCGCGATTACATTGGCTATTTGGCGCGCCACACCGTGAAACACCTCATCGACGCCAAAATGATTCAGACCGCGAAACCTAAGGCCGTCGAGGAGCGGGTGACCGCCGGCATTCTCGAAGAGCTGTCGCTGGAGGACCGCATCAACGAGGAGGTGCGGGTGATCCTCGACGCCTACCAGGAGGAGATGCGGAAGAGCGGAGCGAGCTATTTTGAGATGTTCAAGAAGGTGAAGACCGAGCTGGCGCGGAAGTACAAGGCGGTGCTGTGAGGATCTCGCGCGACAAGTTGAATAAGCTCGCCCACGTGGTCGCGGACACTCTGGCGGAGACGCCGGAGTGCGATTTTCTGGAGGATCGCAATACGATCCGGCAGGAAGCGCGCAAGGCGCTGGAGCATTTACTCCTGGAGGAGATGCGAATCGATCAGGCCGCCCGGCAAAAGATCGAATCGCAGCGACGGATCATCCCCGAAGGCTCGCAGGAGTGGGACATCCTCTACCGCAAGTACTACAACGAGGAAGTGAAGAAGCTCGGCATCTGACGCGAACATAGCCGCTTTCTTGTCCGTTTCCGACCACTTCTGGTTTTCCATAAAGGGACCTCTCTGGTCTACGCATTGGCGGAGCACCGGCCGCATACCATTCCTGCGTTCCTCGCAGCGAAAATGCCGTTCGCACGGTTTTCCCGGTCTTTAATGGAAGCGTTATTTATCTGATAAACAGCAACTTCGAAGAGGATTCTTCCCATCGAAGGGCAATTCAGCGACCAGATTCAATGCGATCGCAGCAGTGGCACGCCATGTGCATTGGTTGATATTGCTCGGGTGTATCGCTGGTATGACTGCTCTCTTCCCCGATTATCGACTGCGCCCTGAAGGTCCCACCCACGCCGGCCTCGGCACCGGTTTCCTGTCCGAAAGACCCCAATGGAGCAAGGGCCGCATCGCGCCTTCGCTCCACGACTAATTTTTCCGGAGGAACCATCATGTCCCGACGCAGCTGCTGGTTATGTGCCCCGCTCTTTGTCTGTCTGATCCTGTGCGGCGCGCCATTGGCGAACGCTCAGAACACCTTCGCCGCGATCCACGGCACGGTGACCGACACCAGCGGAGCCGTCATTCCGAACGCCACGGTGGTAGCGCTGAACACGGGTACCAATATCTCTGTCCAGACCAAGACCGATGACAAGGGCTATTACCTGTTTCCGCAGCTGGCGGCGAGCACCTTTCTCAACGGAGCGGCCGCGAGCACGTACACGATCACAATCAGCGCGAGCGGATTTGAGCAGTTCGTGGCCACGAGCGTGATCCTGAACCTGAACGACAACAAGGACGTGGATGCCGCGCTCAAAGTGGGCTCGAGCGCGACCACCGTTGAGGTGCAGACGTCCGCGGTTCAGGTGCAGACCTCGGACACGCAGCTTTCGACCGAAGTTACTGCTTCGGAAATTGAGGACATGCCGCTGCTGGGCCGCGACGTCGTGCAGCTGCAAAAGACCGCGCCAGGCGTGGCGGAAATGTCGGACCGCTTCGGGACTTTCTCGACGGATGGCAGCCAGACACCGCAGAATTCGTTTCTGCTGGATGGCATCGACATTAACGATGGACCGCTGCAGACGCCGGGCGTAACGCCAAGCCCGGATGCGCTCGCGGAAGTGAATTTCATTTCGAGCACGCTGAATCCTGAATTCAGCCGTAACTCCGGCATGACGGTCAACGAAACCTTCAAGAGCGGCACCAACACTTTTCATGGCGACGGTTTCGAGTTCTACCGCGACACCTTCCTCACCAACGGCAACTACTTTTCGCCCACGCGGCCGGTGTTTCACCAGAATCTGTTCGGTGGCACGCTGGGCGGCCCGATCCTGAAGGACAAATTCTTCGCGTTTGTCTCCTACCAGGGATTGCGGAACGTGGCGGCGCAGACGACTGACACTCCGGTGTTCGGAGCTACGACGCAGCTCGCGGGCAATTTCACGAGCGACTACAACGAGTCGACGGGCGCTCTGAATTCGGCCGGGCTGTCGTCGAATCCTGTTCCCTTCGCGTTCGGAAGCTGCACGGCAGGCGAGGCCTGGAATTCCTGCTTTGCGCCGGGCTCGTCGGTGGTCATCCCGCAGTCGCAGTGGAATTCGATCTCGGCAAGGCTGACGTCGAACTTTGTGCCGGCGGCCAACTATTCAATTGGCGGAGCGCCTTACTACAACTTCAACGCCCTGGACACCTCCGGCGACGACCAGGGAATTATCCGGCTCGATTACCATATGCGGCCCGCCGATACGTTGTGGTTCTCGACGCTGTTTGAGTCCAATCCCACATTTTCGACCCTGCCGTTTCTCGGGGCCGATCTTCCTGGCTTTCCTCAGGACAGCGCAGAGCACATCAAGATATTCAACGCGTCCTACACGCATACCTTCACGCCCAATGTGTTGAACGAACTGAAGCTTGGCTATTACCGATTCGTGTTCGCAGCGGTAGAGCCGGCTTCGGGTCCGGGCAATGTGGCCCCGTCATCGTACGGCTTCGACATCAATCCGCAGGACAGCAAGGCGGTAGGGCTGCCCGCAGTCAGCCTCGGCGACTTCTTCGAACTGGGCTTCAGCGAGGATGGCCCTCAACCCCGCAACGATCAGAACTATACGGCGAACGATAACTTCACGTGGGTAAAGGGAGCGCACAACCTGAAGTTCGGCGCGCATATCGAGAAATTCTTCGTCGACAATCCTTTTTACTTCCTCAACAACGGAGCTTTCGCCATGGATGGCGGCGGACCGTACAGCTCGGGCGATCCGGCGATTGACTTCGAGCTGGGCATTCCCGACACGTACGAGCAGACTTCCGGCGGAATTATCGACGCGCACTCCTGGGAACTATATGGATACGGCCAGGATGACTGGAAGGCATCCAGCAGCCTGACGGTCAACTTTGGCCTGGCATGGGATACGGAAACACCCAACGCGAACGAACAGTGGGCGGGGCTGGGGATTTCCTGCTGGCAGAACTCCAGCACTACAAGCACGAAATTTACGCCGATAAGTGGAACGGCGCTGCCGCCGGGCATGTTATTCCCCGGGGATCCGGGGTGCTCGGCGTACGGAGGCACGCACATTCGCTGGGCAAACTTTGGGCCGAGAATTGGCGCGGCATGGTCGCCGGAGGCAGGCCCGAAATTCCTGGTGGGCGAGAACGGGCGGCATGACTTCTCGATCCGGGCGGGCTTCGGGATCTACTACAACCGCGATCAGGAAGAAGAATCGCTGCAGAACCTGCTCGATCCTCCCTTCGCCATCGAATCGGAGGGCGCAACGGATTACGGTTTGCAGCCGTCGTTCGTGGCTCCCTACACCGATGTGGCCGGCGGCGGCAGCGGTCCGAATAAGTTCCCCTTCACCCCGGCAAAGGCGGGGGCAAGCGTCAACTTTGAAAATTATTTTCCCGACAACCTGAGCAATGTTACGCCGGGTTATCGGCCCCCGTACACGTATAACTACAACCTGAATATCCAGCGGCAACTTACACCAACGACTGTGCTGCAGGTCGGATATGTAGGATCGGTGGCACACGATCTGCCGCGGGAGCTGGAAGGGGATCCGATCACGGCAGCCGGCCAGGCAGCGTGCGCGGCCGATCCAACATGCGTGTCGCACCGCGCCGTGCAGCACCTGGTCTACCCATCGCACGCGGCGCAGCCGGCGCTTATTCCTGGCACCGGCGTGCCGTGGTATCTGAGCATCGGCAACCAGGTGAGCGACGGCACTTCGAATTACAACTCGCTGCAGGTGCAAGTGACCAAGGCAGTTTCGCACGGTCTCACGTTCCGTCTGGCCTATACGTATGCCCACTCTCTGGATGATGCCTCGGGCTATGAGAGCTCGTCCGGCGCCAAGGGTGTGACGACTAACTTTGTTCCGGGGTACGAGTATCTTAACTATGGCGACTCCGATTACGACTACCGGCAGAGGCTGGTAGCAACCTATAACTATGGAGTTCCGATCTTCGCTTCGTGGCGCGGGAATTATGTCGCCAGAGAAGCGCTGGCCGGATGGCATTTCACGGGTATAACGGCGGTGCAGGGAGGTTTCCCGATTACCTTCTCGGAGAGCGGTGTCTTCAACTCGCTGTATTGCGACGCTTACTCGTACTACGGCTGCCCGGACATTCCGCAGGTTTCCACTTTCGATATCAAAAAGATGGATCCGCGGAGTGCGTCGCACCAGTACTTCGATACTTCGGTATTCAGTCCGGAGCCGATCGGGACTTTCGGAAATGCGAAGCGCAACTTCTTCCACGGTCCCGGATACGACTATAGCGATATGACCTTGTACAAAGACTTTCCTCTGCGGAAGGAGAGCCAGTACGTGGAGATTCGCATGGAAGCTTACAACGCCTTCAACCACGCTAACTTTGCCGCACCCAGCGGCAACTTGAGCGCCGGCCCGGGCAATTTTGGCACCGTCAACAACGTCGACCAGAACGGCACCAGCGACCCGCTGCCGGGGCGCGCCGTGCAACTGGTGGGCAAGGTTTACTTTTAAGGACAGCAGCGGCAAGTGAGCATTCATTTGCCGCCCTTTTGTCGGGGCCGCTGACAGGCGGCCCTTTCCTTTTGCGCCAAGGTACTGAGCGCGAAAGGCTGCCCCACGCAGTGCTAGAATCGCCTGTGTGCCGGGTCCTGCGCGACGCAATCCCGCCAACCCCGCCAGGTCCGGAAGGAAGCAACGGTAACGGGCCAGTGCGTGTGCAGCAGGTCACCCGGTGCACTTGAGGTTCGCCGTGAAATCCACCGCGGAACTCGGTCTGAAGATCAGCGCAGCCCATCGCGAATACTGCCGCTATACGGGAATTTCCGCCGAGCTGGAGCGGCGCGGATTCGGATCTTCGCGCCTGGATCGGGCGTGGGCAAAGCGCAATTCTGTGCCGGAAAACGCAGAGCCTGAGGGATCAGACAAAGAACTATCGCGATCGAATCGCTGAGTTCAGCGCTTACCTTTTCTGCGACAATACTGCTTTGCATTCAGGAGTAATGATTTGAATCTTACCGTTCGGCCTCGTGTGCCTGCTCGTGCCAAAATCAGCGCCCTGGGAACCTGGACGCCGCCTCGCCTGCTGACCAACGCCGATCTGGAAAGGATGGTCGACACTTCCGACGAATGGATCACCAGCCGCGTCGGTATCAGAGAGCGCCACATCGTGGAGCCGGGGATGGCCACGAGCCACATGGCGGTGGAATCGGCGCGACGGTGCCTGGCTGAACGCGGGATCGACCCATCTGAAGTTGAGGTGATCATCGTCGGCACGGTGACGCCGGACATGCTGTTCCCTGCGACCGCCTGCCTGGTGCAGGATCGACTGGGCGCGAAGGGGGCGTGGGGGTTCGATCTGTCCGCTGCCTGCTCGGGCTTCGTTTACGCGCTGCAGGTGGGCTCGAAGCTGGTGGAAAGCGGTGCGCAGAAGAAGGTGCTGGTGATCGGGGCGGACACCATGTCGTCGATCATCGACTACACCGACCGGGCGACGTGCGTGTTGTTTGGCGACGGCGCCGGCGCGGTGCTCATTGAACCGGCCGCCGACGGCGAAATCGGGATGATCGATTTCCATCACGAGATTGACGGTTCGGGGGCGTGCGCGCTGTTCATGCCTGGCGGCGGCAGCCTGCATCCGCCGTCGCACGAAACCGTCGACAAAAAGATGCACTACGTGCATCAGGATGGGCAGGCCGTTTACAAGTTCGCGGTGCGCAAGATGGTGGAGGCGACCGAAATCGTGCTCAACCGCAACGGCATTACCGGGAACGATATCGCCTGCTTCATCTCGCACCAGGCCAACCGGCGCATTATCACCTCCACTGCGGACCGGCTGGGCATGCCGCCGGAGAAGGTGATTATCAACATCGACCGCTTCGGCAACACGACGTGCGGGACGATTCCGCTGGCGATGGAAACCGCGCGCCAGGAAGGCAAGCTGAAGAAGGGCGATACGGTGCTGATCGCCAGCGTGGGCGCGGGATTCACCGTGGGCGCGGCCCTGATGCGCTGGGAATGTTGAGAGACAGCCACTAGCTTTTAGCTGTTAGCTAGCTGTTAGCCTTTGGCTTCCCACCGCCAGCTTCCGCCCTCTAGCTTCTGGCCCTTGCCCCAACCACAACCAGGCCAATGCCGCCGATGAGCGCGATGGTGCTGAGGATCGGGGAGATGGGCACGGTTTTGGTCTGGCGATGCTGGATCTGAAGCGGCCCCATGTCGACGTCTTTCTTTTCGTGAGTAAAACTGAAGCCGCCGGCGATGAAACCGATGATGCCGACGACGATGAGAAGAATTCCGACCAGTGTTGCTGCTTTCAATGCGTTCCTCTTTCCTCAGGAATGGATGCCGCCCGGCAATGCGGGCGGGCGCGCAGACTTCCGCTCAGCCTGCGAGCACTCTTCAGTAAGATGCGTGGCTGGGCAGCGTGCTGAGCGCTGATTTTCGCGGCGGTTTACGCGCAGCCCAGGCAAACAACCGCGCCCGGCCCGCATCGCAGTCCTGTCGAAGATGGCAATTGAAATCCATTGGCCGGCGATTGCTCTGCGCCTCGTGCTGACGGTGATTGCCGGCGCCGCGCTGGGCATGGATCGCAGCCGCAATGGCCACCCTGCGGGACTGCGCACGACGCTGCTGGTGACCCTCGCGGCGTCGATTGCCATGATCCAGATGAACCTGCTGATTCCCACCAACGGCAAGCCGCCGAATTCCTACGCGGTGATGGATCTGATGCGTCTGCCGCTGGGTATTCTCACCGGCGTGGGGTTCATCGGCGCCGGGGCCATTGTGCGCAAGGGCAGCATGGTGCTGGGCGTGACCACAGCCGCTACGCTGTGGTTTTCAACGGTAGTAGGGTTGTGCCTGGGTGGCGGACAGCTGATCCTGGGGTGTGTGTCAACGGTGATGGGCTATCTGGCGCTGACCGCGTTGCGGTTTTTTGAACGGAAGCTCGAGCAATATGAGCCCGCGACGCTGGTCCTGATCAGCTCGGAGTCAGCCGTCGAGCCCGCCGCGTTGAGAGAGCGTCTCGAAGCGGCACAGTTCCGCATCAAGTCGCTTTCGGTGGAGCGCTCGACGGCGCATCAGCGGCAAAAAATCCGTTGCGAAGTGCGCTGGCCTTCGACGCAGGGCGCCGCGGGCCTGCCCCCGGTCCTCGACGAACTGAGGAGGTTGCCGGGCCTCATCCATCTGAGCTGGCGCTCGGTGGGCACCGGACCCAACTGACTAGCCTGATCCGCCGCCTGGCAGAGCGTGGCGCCCCGGTTTTGCGTCTATAGGAATGCCGGACCTCGGCGAGCAGTACGATAAGGGTGAGGTTGTGATGTTTTCCTTGAAGCTTCGCTGGGGCCGGATCGGGATTGCGGGAAGTCTCGCCGGTTTGGTTCTGCTTGCCGGTTGCGGCAAGTTTTTTCCGCCTTTGAACAGCGGCGGCGGCTCAGGTGGCTCGGGATCTTCGAGCGGTGATTATCTTTATGTCGGCAACCTGGGGACGAATCCGCCGAGCATCGCCGGTTTTACGCTGGCCAACAGCGCGCTCAGCGTTATCTCGGGCGCACCGTGGCAGGTGAGCCTGGAGCCGACCGCGGTGGCGGTGACGCCCAATGCCTCGTATCTCTACCTGGGCAGCGCGGCTGGCGGAATCTACGTTTACACGATTGGATCGAACGGAGCCATTACGATTGCCAATAGCGGCGTGCCGGTGGCCACCGGAGTTTCACCTGCAGTGCTGCGTGTGGATTCGACGGGCAAATGGTTGCTGGGCGCGTCGGCATTTTCCGGACAGGCGTACGTCTACCAGATCGGCAGCGGAGGCGCACTGACGCCGATCAGCTCCTCGGTGGTCACGCTGAACTCCAGCACTCCTTCCACGGATCTTGAAATCACTCCCAACGATGATTATGTTTTCGTGTCCTGCGCAACGGCAGGAATCTATACGCTGAGCTTCAACTCCGGCACCGGCGCGCTGGCGCAGGTGAACAGTGTGCTGGCGCCGAAGCAGAACAACGCGGCCGACTACGGGATGGCGATTTCGCCGTCCGGAAGCTACTTGTTCGCGGCAGAGACGGTCACCGGCGGAGTGCGCGTGCTTTCGATCGGCAGCAATGGCGTGCTCACGGAGACTTCGGGCTCGCCGTATTCGACGGGTACCGGGGCGTACTCCGTGCTCGTCGATTCGACCGGCAGCTACGTGTACGTGGCCAATCGGACCCAGGGAAACATCAGCGGCTTCCTGCTTTCAAACAGCGGAGCGCTCACGGCGATTACCGGATCGCCCTTCTCGACGGGGACTTTGCCGATCGCAATGGTCGAGGACAAGACCGATACCTATATCGCCGTGATTTGTAACGGCGGCGGTCCTGATTTGCAGGTCTTCACATTTACCGGATCCACGGCCGGCGCGCTCACCAGCTTTAAGACGGCGACCACGGGGACGGACCCGACCCAGGCCTCCAGCATCGCCGCAACGCACTGAAGATGCCGGTGCCGGAATCGAAACCCCGCTATAACGCGCGGATCTCGAGTGATTTTCCGAGCGCCGCCATGGCGCCGGCGATCCCGTCGATCTTCGAAACGTAGCGAAGATTTACCAGACGGTTCACCGCCTGAGGAGTTGTGCGCAACCTCCGCGCCAGCTCAGCAGGGCGTACGCGTTGCTTGACCATTTCATTCAACAGCAGGACCTTGGCCTCGACGCTCAACGGCAGAGACACAAGGCGCTGGCCGCGCTTCGGTTTCGATGGCATGGGAACGGGCCGACGATCGTCGAAGTAGAAGTCCAGAGCTGTCTCCAAAGCATCCTCGGCCATCGACAATGCTTCCTCGATGGTCTCGCCCTGGGTAATTGCCTCAGGAATGTCAGGAAAGCTGACAACGAACCCACCGCTCTTGCGATCGCGCTCCAGCTTCACCGGATAGGCCAACATCGTTTCTCCTTGCTACTTCAGACCCAACTGCTTTTTGATACCTTCCACCAGACCCTTCTTGAGTTCCCGGGCGTGCATCGGCAACACCGACTGCTTTCCGTTGAGGTACACCTTCAGATGGGAGCCCTTCCCCGGCCTGAAGGTCGCACCCTGCTCCGCGAGCCAGCGCTTGAACTCGCCGCTCTTCATCGGGTCATTATAAACATTAATGTTTATAATGACAAAACTGCGCTCGACGGCTCCGCACCCTGTACGCTGTTCCCTGCACGCTGTACCCTGTTGCCTGGAATGAGCGATCCCAAATCTCCTTTACCAACCAAACTCAAAACCGAGCTGGCCTCGAAGCTCGACCCGAATACGCCTAAAGCGCAGGCCAACGCACAGAAGATGGCAGCCCTGCTCGAGCAAATCCGCGCCCAGGAGGCGGAGATTCGTCAGGGCGGGGGCGCGAAAGCCATCGAAGCTCAGCACGCCAAGCAGCGGCTCACGGCTCGCGAGCGCCTCGAACTGTTGCTCGACCCCGGAACGAAATTCTTCGAGCTCGGACTTTTCGCTGCGTTCGAAATGTATGAGGAGTGGGGCGGCGCGCCCTCAGCCGGGTGTTATCACGGGCCTCGGCCGCGTTTCCGGCCGGCTGTGCCTGATCGTTGCCAACGACGCCACGGTGAAGGCGGGCGCGTTTTTCCCGATGACCGCAAAAAAGGTGCTGCGCGCACAGCACATTGCCATGGAAAACCATATTCCGACGATCTACCTGGTCGATTCGGCGGGGATTTTTCTGCCGCTGCAGGAGGACGTCTTTCCGGATCAGGACGATTTCGGGCGCATCTTTCGCAATAACGCGGTGATGTCGGCTGCCGGTATACCGCAGATCACGGCGATCATGGGCATGTGCGTGGCGGGCGGCGCGTATCTGCCGGTGATGACCGACCAGGTGCTGATGACCGAGGGCAGCGGGTTGTTCCTTGCCGGGCCGGCGCTGGTGCAGGCGGCCATCGGGCAGAAATATTCCGCCGAAGAGCTGGGCGGCGCAACGATGCACGCCGAGATTTCCGGCACGGTGGACTTCAAGGAGCCCAATGACTATCTGTGCATCGCCCGGCTGCGATCGTTGGTGGCGAAGTGGGGCCACGCTGCCAGGGCTCCGTTTGACCGCGCGGCTTTCGATCCAAACACCGACGCTCCACGCTATCCGGCGGCCGATCTGAGCGCGCTGCTCGATCCCGATCCCGCAAGGGCAGCGGTGAACAGCTACGACATGCATGATGTGATTGCGCGCATCGCCGATCGCAGCGAGTTCGACGAATATCGGCCGGGTTATGGGCGAACGCTGCTCTGCGGATACGCGCGCATCGGAGGCTATGCGGTGGGAATCGTGGCGAACCAGAAGCTGCCACAACCGCAAACCAACCACTCCGGCGAGAAACGCGTTGAGTTCGGCGGGGTGATCTACGCCGAAAGCGCCGACAAGGCCGCGCGCTTCATCATGGACTGCAATCAGAACCTGATCCCGCTGATCTTCCTCCACGACGTGAACGGCTTCATGGTGGGGCGCGACGCGGAGTGGAGCGGGATTATCCGCTCGGGCGCAAAGATGGTGACCGCAGTGTCGAATTCGGTGGTCCCCAAGATTTCCGTGATCGTCGGCGGGTCCTTCGGCGCGGGCAATTACGCCATGTGCGGCAAAGCGTACGATCCGCGTTTCATCTTCGCCTGGCCCACAGCGCGATACGCGGTGATGAGCGGCGACTCGGCGGCCAACACCCTGGTGGAGATTCGTATCCGGCAGCTGGAGCGCGGCGGGCGCCAGCTGAGCGACGCAGGAAAAACAGGAGTTGGTGGCCTCCATCAAGGCCACGTACCAGGCTCAAACCGACTGCCGCTATGCCGCTGCCAGGCTTTGGGTCGACGCGATCCTCGACCCTGCCGAGACCCGAGATGCTCTGCTGGTGGCTCTCGAAGCTGCGAGCCTGAATCCTGAAGTTCCGAAATTTAACCCTGGGATCCTGCAGACCTGATCGGGGCCCATCGGGCAAAGGTACAACGGGCCGTAATTGCGACGAACGTAACCACTACTTCGCCCGGATTTTGCCTGTTTTCATTGCAATCGGGAGTATTCTCAAACCATGCCTTCATCCTCGGCTGCGACGCCGCGAAAGAAACGCGGCACACCGAAGAGCTTTGTCCGCCGCGGCTGGTGGAAATCTCTGTGGCCGCTTCTGGTGGGCATTGCCATTACGCCGTTCGCGGTGCGCCTGGCCAGCGTACTGGCTCTGGAAGGCCCGAAGGCTTTTGCGCTGCTCTACCCATGGGTCGATGTTCTGCGCAGCCGCGTCCTGCATTTTCCAGCAGATTTAGTAGGGCACTCGTACCAGAAGATGATGTATCTGCAGTTTCCGCTCTACGGTTTGTTGATGACGGTTACGTTTCGCGCGGGGCGGAACCTGAGAGCCCTGATCATCGGGCTGGCTCTGCACTTCACCGGGCTGATTCTGGTGGTGGTGCTGGCGTATCTCGGACAATTCCCGCAATGAGCTCTGCAACACTCTGCACGTCGCCCGGCCCTCGGAAAGCGAACCCTGGTATGACGAGCCACCGGATGCTCACGCGCATGGTGGTCACGCAACTGAGGCTGCGCTTTCTGGTCGCCCTGGTCGCTTTTGTGCTGCTCTGCTTCGCGCTGACCCTCGTGTTTTTGCTGGCCTGGCACCGCCGGGGCGATACCTTTGCTCTGGCCTTCGGCGCGCTGCTTAGTTTCTTCGCATCGGTCATCACCGCCGCAGTCACGCTCACCTATCTGCACGTTTCGCGACGCTCATTGGCTGCCGCCGAGGCGGCCATTGCCCTGCAGCGGGAGCAATGGGACTTGCGGCTGACGGTCCAGCCGCGCTTCTGGATGGGCATCCGGCCCGAATCCGCCGACCGCTTTGCACAACACCCGCTGACGGTCACCTATCGCCGGGACCGCGCCGACAACGGCCAGCACTACTACGATACCGTCGCGTGGCCGCAGATCGTAGTGGATGTGTGGAATGACGGCGAGCGCTCGTTTCGCGTCGGAGGCTATCGGCTGTGGGTGCGCGACGAGGAGCACCTCGCCATTGAGCGCCCACTATCAGGCTTTGTAGTCCCGCCTAATGAACTGCGCTCGTTCGCGGTGACGCCCGAGTTGGTAGCGCTCAGCGTGCGGCAGCGGCAATTCCAGGAGCGCTACGAGCGCCCGCTGTGCGAGGAAAGCGTGATCGGTCTGCGACTTCATTACTCCGACTGGCGCGATGACAATCGCTCCACCCGCGACTCGTTTTACCTCCTGCTCAGCCCGCAACTGGCTCGAGATTTATGCATCCAACGAGTCGAGCAACCCACCTGAGCCGTGTCCCGCAGTCGTTCAGATCGAAGCTTCTTCCTGCTGCTCGTCCCGTTGGCCGCGGCCTCGCTGCCTTCGCTCCTGTTTTGTGGATTGACCTTCTTACTTTGGCTGCACGGTCATTCCGGCAAAGCTCCGCTGGTGATCCATCTACCTCCGGATAACCCCTGGGATCGCCTGTTTTCGCTCGAGCTGGGCATCTGCGGCTGGATTGGCCGATGGAACTCCGCCATCACCCTTGCCGCAACCGCCTTTTTTGTGGCCGCGCTGCTTCGGCCCGGTTGGCGTCACTTTGCCGCCCTCGCCCTGATACCCTACGGCTTACTGCTCTGCGCGGACTTCACCCTGCGCTGGCTCTGAGTCCGGTGAAGAGTGGGAAAGCAGTTCGCAGCGATGGCCCAGGTCAAGATCATCGAATGCCCTCGCGATGCCTGGCAGGGACTGGCGAAGCCGATTCCCGCCGAGGTAAAGGCCGACTATCTCCGTGCGCTGGTCGCGGTAGGATTTCGCCACATCGACGCCGTTTCTTTTGTCTCGCCGAAAGCCGTCCCGCAAATGGCCGACGCGGAGCAGGTCCTTAATTTCCTCGACCCGCCCGACGATGTGGAGATCATCGGCATTGTTGTGAATCAGAAGGGCGCGGAGCGAGCCATCGCCACAGAAGCAGTGTCGACGATGGGCTTCCCTTACTCTATTTCGCCGGAGTTCCTGCACCGCAACCAGAACCAGAGCCCGGAAGAATCGCTGGACGCGCTCGACGCCGTAGGGCAGGCAGCATTTCAGGCCGGGCTCAACGTGGTTGTGTATATTTCGATGGCGTTCGGCAATCCGTACGGTGACCCGTGGAACCAGGATGAGGTGGTTTCTGCGTGCGATCTGCTGATCGATTCCGGCATGACACAGATCTCGCTGGCTGACACCGTGGGGCTGGCGACGCCGCAGCAGATTTCAGACGTCGTCGGGGCTGTGCTCGGATCGGTCGACGACAACATCGAAGTGGGCATTCACCTCCACGCGCGGCCAGAAGATGCCGCCGCCAAAGTCGCCGCCGCCTGGAACGCCGGCTGCCGGCGGTTCGACATGGCGATTGGCGGATTCGGCGGTTGCCCGTTTGCTCAGGATGCCCTGGTCGGCAACATCGCAACAGAACTGGCGGTGGCTGAACTGAGACGCCTCGGCGCGGAGCTCGATCCCTTGCGCCCCCTCGATGGGCTCGCAGCAGCCGCCACTGAGATTGAACGGAAGTTTGGTGCTACGGTTCAGTAGCACGCCGGGCCGGTTGTGAAATTAAGTTACGCTGCGGCGCCGCGCCGAGGCCTGGATTCTGCGACTCGGGGATGGGTGCGCCCGCGTCTCCTCAGCAAAGTTTCCTTCCCGCAGATTGCGCACTGCCATGGGTAAAGGCCGAGGAGTGGCCACACGCGACGCCGGAAAAGTCCCTGACGCGAAATCCGAGCCAGTTCAAGCTCCCCGCATCGCGGACATTCCAGCTTCATTTTTGTCGGGTTTGCTGAATATCCTGGCATTGGCGGTTACGAGACTTACAACCCACCCTCGTGGAATCGCAGAAAGATTAGCAGGTTGCCTTGCGGAAATGCTGATTTTGTCATCTACCCGGTTACTGCCGTAGTAGGTGACCAGCCGTTACACTATAAATAATGATCCCTACGCTCCAATGGACGCCGGAGGGCGTTCGCTTTCTCGATCAAACCCGCCTTCCTCTGGAAGAAACCTACGTGCTGGCGACGACCTGTCAGCAGGTGGCCGACGTGATCACCGACATGGTGGTGCGCGGCGCGCCGGCCATTGGTGTGTCGGCAGCGATGGGGCTGGCGCTTGGCGTGAAGAACAGCCGGGCAGCAAACCTGCCTGCGTTGTCAGGCGAATTCCAAACCATGTGCAGCATGCTCGCCGGCACCCGCCCCACGGCCGTGAACCTCTTCTGGGCGATCGAGCGCATGAAGCAGCGTTTCGCAGCGCTTGCGGCGCAGGCGGGAGCAACGCCTGAGACCGTCCGCGATGGCCTGACTGCCGAGGCCGAGCGCATGTACGACGAAGACATTGCTGCCTGCCGCCGCATGGGCGCGCACGGAGCAGGGCTGCTGCCGAGCCACGGCGGTGTGCTCACCCACTGCAACGCGGGGGCTCTGGCCACCTGCGGCTACGGCACCGCACTCGGGGTCATCCGCTCGGCAGTCGAGCGGGGACACGAGATCCATGTGTACGCCGACGAAACGCGTCCGTTTCTGCAGGGAGCGCGCCTGACCGCATGGGAGCTGATGCACGACGGCATTCCCACCACGGTGCTGTGCGACAACATGGCAGCGAGCCTGATGCGCCAGGGAAAAATCCAGGCCGTGATTGTGGGCGCGGATCGCATCGCCGCGAACGGTGACGTTGCCAACAAGATTGGGACCTATGGCGTGGCGGTGCTGGCTAAGGAGCACGGCATTCCGTTTTTCGTTGCCGCGCCGTGGTCGACGATCGATTTGAAAACGCCGGCCGGCGATTCGATTCCCATTGAGCAACGCTCCGAACGCGAAGTGACGCATCACGCCGGCAGGCAGCTCACACCGCACGGCGTGGGGATCGAGAACCCGGCCTTCGACGTGACCCCGGCAAAATACGTAACCGCCATCATTACCGAACGCGGCGTCCTGCGGCCGCCTTTCGCGGAGTCGCTCCAGGAACTGGAGTCGGCGTTGGCCAGGGATTAGAGTTTGGGGATTAGAGTTTAAGCGGGCCGCGCCTCTGACAATCAGTCCGAGCCCGCAATTGCGTTTTCTAAACTCCAAACTCTAACCCCTAAACTCTCCCCTTACAGCCCCTGCAGCCATCGCGCGTACGGGTAGAGCAACAGAAACAGGATCAGCGCGAGGGCAAGGATGTCCGCATAAAGCAACAGAAGCACGCCGCCATGGTAAAAGCTCCAGCGGCGCTGCAGGCAGCGGGCCGTTTCCCATGTGCCCCATATGCCGAGGCAGGCAGGCACCGTGAGCAGAAGCGAGCCGTGGACATTGGGGAAACCGCCGAGCAGCATCGCCAAAATAACACTCCCCACCACCAGCACGGTTCCCCGCAGGAGCGATCTGGATCGTATATTGAAGACGGCGTACCGCATGGCGCCAATGGACTACTGTAACGAATCCTGGAGACCCTTCGCCTGTGCCCGCAAGCAGCCCGCAAAAATCCAGCCCTGACTCCGCCCCGGCGAAACGCGAGCGCATCGTGCGGCGCGTGGCGCGCGAGCTGCGCGACGGCTTCTACGTGAATCTCGGCATTGGACTGCCGACGCTGGTCGCCAACCACGTTCCTCCGGGGATTGAAGTAACGCTGCAGTCGGAAAATGGGATGCTCGGCGTGGGTCCTTATCCTCTGGCTGGCGAAGAGGACCCCGACCTGATCAATGCTGGCAAAGAAACGGTGACGGCATTGCCGGGCGCGGTGTACTTCTCCTCTGCGGATTCGTTTGCGATGATCCGCGGCGGGCACATTGACCTGAGTATCCTGGGCGCGATGGAAGTCGACGAGGAAGGAACGCTGGCGAATTGGATGATCCCCGGCAAGATGGTCAAAGGCATGGGCGGCGCGATGGACCTGGTCGCCAGCGCGCGCCGGGTGATCGTCGCTATGGAGCACTGCACCAAGGAAGGCGCGCCAAAGATCCTGAAGAAGTGCACGCTGCCGCTCACCGGCGTGCGCGTCGTCGACACGATTGCCACGGAGCTGGCCTGGATTCGCGTGACCCCCCAGGGACTGGTGCTGGAAGAGATCGCGCCCGGGCTGAGCATCGAAGATGTTCAGAAGGTGACCGAGCCGAGACTGACGGTGAGCCCGAAGCTAAAGGAAATGGCGGAGTAGGTGACCCTATCCCGGAATAACGAGAAGGAAGCGATGTATAAAAAGCCTGCCCAGCTCGAACAAAAGCTGCCCAACCGGCAATTGGCGCTTTCGGACCGTGACCGCGAGGCCTTCTTCAAGGTGCTTGCAAACCCTCCGAAGCCAAACGCACGCCTGCGGCGGGCCTTTCGCAAGGTTGAAATGCGGATCGTCTCGGATAGACCGAGTTAGAGAATTCGCCGCCACGCGAGCGAGATAAGGCGCTGACCGCGCCCTATCTCATCCCTTTGCGCTGAATCGGATCGACTAGCGGGGCCTTCCGCCACGGGCGCCACCACCGCCGCCCCCACGGTATCCGGGAAGGGCATGTTCGCCGCCCGCATCATGGCCGGCATTGCCTGTGTGACCACGTCCGTCCCGCGCCTCGTTGCCCTGGAAATGGTAGAACGGCCGTGCCCCGCGCTCCGGCAACGGTCCGTGGTAGCCGTTGTGAGGATCGTAGCGGTTATCGACATGGCCGTAGAACCCGCGCGGCCCGTGGAACCATGGGCCCGCTCCGAGGAACACGCCCCCGACAAACCAATCCGGCCCATAGTAGCCGTAAGGCGCGCAGTCGTACGGAGGATAGTCGAAGTAGCCGTAAGGACAGATGGGAGCCGGCCCAATGTCGACGCCGACGGCAACCTGGGCTGGCGCATGCGCTGGCGCCACAAGAGCGCAGCTCAACAGAACAATGGCCGGAACTGCGAACGGAAGGCCTCTGATTTTGGACATATTTTCTCCTTGATCCCTTCAGAGTCGCAAAGTGCCCGGCAAGTTGCATGTTTCCGACGAAACACCCCAATCCCGGATAACCGAATACTGTCACAAATGACGCAGATTCGTGACAACCGGGGGCTCACGGGGGCGCTCCGGGACCCGCCAAAGCCAATTGCCCCGTTTTGGAGATTTGCGGAGAGGGGCGGCGGGCGATTAGATTTTCTTCGAGGCCTCTCGCCCTTTTCCCGGTTGGGAACAACACAAGTCCCCTGCCCCACATCCGAATCCGCGTCTGCCCACCTTTACAACAGGAGAACGCATGCCCGACAAGAATGCCGCCAAGTCGAATGACAACGCTGTGAAAGAACTCATCGACGCCCTCAATGAAGATCTTGCCCGCGAATACCAGGCCATCATCGCTTACGTGGTTTACAGCAACGTGCTCACCGGAGCGCAGTGGATGCACATCGCCGGCGAGTTGCAGAAACATGCCGCCCAGGAACTGCAGCACGCACTCACGCTCGCTGACCAGATCGACTATCTGGGCGGAATGCCAACAGCGACTCCCAAGCCGGTGAAGCTGTCGAAGAAACCGGAAGACATGATCCGCTTCGACCTGGACAACGAGACGGAGACGATCCGCAATTACCGCAAGCGCGTCCGCCAGGCCGAAGCTCTGGGCCACTATGCCCTGGCCGAACTGCTGCGCGAGATCATCAGCCAGGAACAGGATCATCAGCACGACCTGGCCACAGCGCTGGGCATCGACGTACCCAGGGTACTGGAAGAAGGCGCCTGATCAGACGTCACGACCGGTGTTTGACCGGAGGGAAAAAAACAGGGACGGCCTTCGCTCAACTCTCCTCGGACCGTGGAAAGGCTCGAGCGAAGGCACGTACCCTGGCCCCGCGGCCGCAGCCGTGCCGCAGCATGAGACTGAAAGCCAACTTCGGGCGCTATGGGAGTAGAATTTCTCACTGCCACGCGTATCCGGTTTCCCGATCGGGAAGCAGTTTGCGGAGTCGCACTGAGGCGCAGGAGGTGCTGTATGAAGTTGGCTTATCGATTCGCTCTGCTTTTCACGGCTTCAGCTTGTGCGGTATTTCTTGCCGGCTGCGCTCGCCACAGCAGCGCCGAGCACTACTACCTGGTTACCACGAATACCAAACTGGCCTACTGGCAGTCCGCCGCAGCCGGACTGGACAAGATCGCGAAGGAATGGGACGTCCACGCGGAGATGCGCGGTCCCAGGGATTTCGATCCAAAAGATGAAGTGGATGAATTCCGTTCCGTGGTCGCGCTCAAGCCGGTTGGCATTCTTGTCTCGGTTGCCGACGCCAACCTGATGGCGCCGGAGATCGATGCTGCCATCAACGCCGGAATACCGGTGATCACGATCGATTCCGACGCGCCTAACAGCCACCGCCTCTATTTCATCGGCACCAACAACCGGCAGGCGGGCCGTTTGGGCGGCCATGCTCTGGCGGAGAAACTGCAGGGAAAAGGAAACGTCGTCTTCTACACCAATGCCGGGCAGCCCAACCTCGACGAGCGCCTGAACGGCTACAAGGATGCTTTGACCGGCTTTCCGAATATTCATATCACGGAAGTCGTGGATATTCACGGCCAGAGCACGGTGGCCTTTGACGACGCTCAGAAAGCAGTGCCGCTCACCGGCAAGGATCGTGTGGACGCCTTCGTTTGCCTCGAGGCCTCAGCGGGAAAAGAAGTAGGTGAAGTGCTTCGCCGCGATAACGCAAAGGACCGCGTTGTCATCGCCATGGATGTCGATAAAGATACGCTGGACCTGGTGAAGGAAGGCATCATCTACGCAACCATCGCCCAGAAACCATTCACGATGTCTTACTTCGGAATCAAGATGCTCGACGACGCGCATCACTACCCGCCGGCATCGCTGGCGAAGAACTACGCCGTGGATCCCTTTGCGCCCATCCCGGCGTTCATCGATACCGGCTCCGCTCTCGTGGACTCGAGCAACGTGGATCAGTTCCTGCAGGCGCAGCAGGCCTCGCAGCCATCGCAGTAAGCCGGGCAAATTCCAGGCCGGCAGATCGGGCGCGCTACTCTACCCGCAGCGCGGTCATCGGCTCCACGCTGGCGGCGCGCTGCGCCGGGATCACCGCTGCCAGAAACGCCGCCACCGCCAGGATGAGCGTGGTGGCAATCAGCACCGGCGGATCCCACGTCTTCACGTTGTAGAGCATGCTGGCCATGTAGCGCCCGCCGAGAATTGCCGCAGGCATGCCGATCACGAGACCGATGCCGGCCTCGAGGAAAGCGCCGCGCAACACCATCTGCAGAATGCCGCCCCGGTCCGCGCCCAGCGCCATGCGGATGCCAATCTCGCTGGTGCGCTGAGCAACCGAGTACGCCGTCACGCCATAAAGCCCGATAGCCGCCAGCGTCAGCGCCAGGAATCCAAATACCGTGGTGAGCTGAACCAGAACTTCGCGCGAATTGAACTGATCCTGCACCTGCGCGGCGAATGTCCGGTAATCCAGAATGGCGAGGTTCGGATTGATCCCGGAGATAACCCGCCGCACCTCGGCTTCCAGTCCCGGAACGTAGCCCCGGGTTTCGATCTCAATCGCGCCCATTTCGAGGTGGGAGACATTTTCAAACATCGTCTCCGACGGATCGTCGTACTTCGCCCACTGCGCCGCGGGCAGGAAGAACATGGGATGGACTTTTTGGCTGGGGTTCCGGTAGATCGTGTCCTCGGTGATCCCCACGATTTCGAAGTTGCCGGCGTACTTAGGATCCTCATCGCCGAAGTGCTGCCCAATGGCGTTGCCATCTTTGAAGAAGCGCTTCGCAAAAGTTTCGTTCACCACGGCAATATTTTGCGTCGAGACCGTATCCTGCTCGCGGATGCCGCGGCCCGCAATGACCCTTGTGCCGATGGTGTCGAAAAAGTCCGGGCTTACGCGAACCCACGACGCATTATTGACTCCGCTGCCCGGCGCCGGAGGCGCCTGCCCTTCAATCCAGATGTCCTCGCCCCAGTTGTTCCCGTCCATGGGGCTGTAGGTTGACCAGGCAACGCCCTTCACGCCCGGAATCGCCGCCAGCGAATCGTGCAGCTGGCGAAAGAACGCCTCGGCCTGCGCCGCTTTGTATCCGGCCATCTGCGGGTCGATGTGGATCATGTAGCGGTTGCGGGTCTCGAAACCGAAATGCCGGTTTTGCAGATTGCTCATGCTGCGGATCAGCAATCCCGCGGCACACAGCAGCGCCAGCGAAACCGCGGCCTGGATGACAACCAGACTTCTCTGCGCCCACAGACCGCTCTTGCGTGTTGAGCGATTGGAGCCACGCAGCGCCTCAATGGGATCGGTGTGCGCGGTCATCCAGGCTGGCGCCGTCCCGAACAGCACGCCTGTTACCAGCGCCGCAGCAAAAGCAAAGCCCAGCACCGGCAGCGATGGCGACGCGTTGATCGGCAGGTAGCTTCTCCCCGAAGCCAGGTGAAGCAGCAGCCGCGCGCCTCCGTAGGCGACCGCCAAACCCGCCGCGCCCCCGAGCACTGCCAGCACCAGGCTTTCCGTGAGCGCCTGGCGAACCAGCCGGCTTCGCGGCGCCCCCAGCGCCGAGCGCACCGACGTTTGCGCCTTGCGCGTGGTGGCGCGCACCAGCATCAGGTTGGCGATATTCGCGCAGGCAATCAGCAGCACGAAGGTCGAAATCCACATCAGCAGGTGCAGCCCATCTTTAACGTCGTTCTGCAACTGCTGCACGCCTCCGCCGCCCGGCGAAAGATGCAGGGTCTGCTTTGGGATCAACCCCGCATCGCGCGCGTCTACTTTGGCAGCCGGGTCCAGCAGCGACTGGTGCAGCTCCAGTTGCAGCTGTGTCTCCATCTTCTTTGTGTCCACCCCAGGCTGCAGGCGGCCGATCAGGTTCAGCCAGGTCAGCTGCGGGTTGTCAAGAACATCGAACGCGCCATTTGCGACTACGGGACTAGCGCTCAGGGGAAGGTAAAACGATGCCGGATCGCCCATCAGCCGCTCACCGAAGAATCCCGGCGGCGTAATCCCCACGACGGTGAACGCCTGGCCGTTAATGAAGACCGACGAGCCCACCACCGATGCATCCTGGCCGAACTTCTGCTGCCAGGTCCGGTAACTCATCACCACGACCAGCGGCGCTCCCTTCACGTCGTCTGCGGGCCGTAGCAGGCGTCCCATCCATGCGCTCACGCCCAGGGTGTCGAAAGCGTTTCCTGAGACGAATTCGCCCATGTAAGGCTCCGCGCCGTGGTTGCTGCCGGCTCGGCGCACGCCAATCGCGTCTCGACCCGCTTCGAAGGCCGCAAGGTCCGATAAGCCTGGTGTCTGGTCGCGAAAGCGACGGTATTGGTCAGTCGAAAACAGCGACCAGTCGTTCTGCATGCCGCCGTTGATGCAGCAATTTTCCGTGTCGCCGACCCGGATCAGCTCGCTGGGCCTGGCCACCGGCAGCGACTTGAGCAGGATCGCGTGGATCAGCGTGAAAATTGCCGTTGTGGCGCCGATGCCCAGCGCCAGCGTCAGAATCGCGGTCAGCGTGAAGCCGGGCGTCTTGAGAAACTGCCGGATCGCGTAGCGAATGTCTTCAAGCATGGAAACGAATGGGCCTCTCTCTTCCTCCTACGTTATCGCAGAGACGCGCATTCCGGGCCGAATTTGGGACGAGACACAGGTAGCCTCGCGGACAACGTATCTACACCCAGGCCTCCACCGTCAGGTACCGAAACTTCCCCGGCTGGTACCGTTCCAGAATCATCTGCGCCGCTTCTACCGACTGCGACCGGTCGGCGCCGAAGGCGAGATGCCCGCCGTCGTGCAGCAACAGGTTCGATCCGCGCCCGCGACGCCGATTGCGCCCGATTCCCTTCTCCAGATGCCTCTCGATCTCGCCGGCGGATATGTTGCGCCGCCAGTCGAAGCCCATCGCATTCCACATCACCGGCGTCAGCCCCAGCTCGCGCGCGGCGCGCAGCACATCGGGCCGGCGCGAACCGTGGGGTGGCCGGAAGAATCGCACTGGCTGGCCGAGAACATCCTCCAGCGCCGCATTGCAGCCTGCCAGTTCCTCGCGCACCCGCTGCGCGCTCTGGATCGCCAGCCACGGATGCGTCACCGTGTGATTGCCGATCTGGTGGCCGCCATCGCGAATCTCGCGCACCAGATCCGGCCGCTGGCGCACGTACTTCCCGATCAGGAAGAACGTCGCTCGGACTTTGTGCCCGGCAAGAAGATCGAGCAGCTGCGAAGTCCATGGCTCGTTGGGGCCGTCATCGAAAGTCAGCGCCAACTCAGCAGGATCGTGCCCGGCGATCACGGTGCGCCCGAACAGCTGCGACTGCGGCGCGACCGACGCGTAGGTGCAGATTCCTGCGCCGATAACCAGCGCCGAAGCGACGCCGAGACCAGCGCCGGCGACTGAGGTGAGCATGCGCTTTCAGTGTATGCGGGTTTGCTTCGCGCTCCGCCCGTGATATGTTCGTGTTTCCTTCGCTATTCTTTCTGAACTGTGGCCAAGCTCTTCGAACCACCGCGCTTTATTGCCGTGGAAGGCCCTATCCGGGCCGGCAAGTCGACGCTGGCCCAGGTTCTGGCTGAGACGCTGCACGCACACCGCATCATCGAGCCGGAAAACAATCCCTTCCTCGACCGCTTCTACCAGGGTAAGCCCGGCCTCGCTTTTCCGACGCAGATGTGGTTTCTGATGGAGCGCTACGAGCAGCAGCGTGAGCTCGAAGACTTCACCACACCCGTGGTCGCCGACTATCTCTTCGAGAAGGACAAGATTTTCGCCTACATCAACCTCAGCGACGCCGAGCTGGACATCTACAACCGCTACTACCAGATGTTTCGTGCCGAGGTGCCGACGCCAGAGCTGGTGATCTACCTGCAGGCCTCGCCAGAGGCGCTCAAGCAGCGCATCCGCCGCAAGGGCATTCCCGGCGAGCGCACCATCAGCGAGAAATATATCGAGCAGGTCGCCACCGCGTACGAGCACTTCTTCTTCCACTACTCGGCCAGCGATCTGCTCGTCGTGAACACCAGTGACATCGACTTCGTGAACAACAACCACGACCTGCAGCTGCTGCTCAAGCGCCTTTCCGAGCCGGTGCACGGCACTCAGTATTTCCTGCCGTTGGGATAGGATCGATCCCATGCACGTCATCAAGCGCGTGCGATCATTGAGCGTCTGGTCGGCCGCAACTGTGCTCGTCGCGGTTACGCTTTGCGGATGCCAACGCCGCGCACCGTGGGGGTCGATGTCTCCAAAGGAACAGGAACGTGCCATTGCCCTGCTGCGCGACGCCTACGCGGCATTCAACCGCGACGACATCGCAGCCGCCGTCCGCGATCTCGACCCCAACATCGACTGGAGCGAGCCCGCAGAGTTTCCCGGCGGCGGGACCTACCATGGCTCCCAGGAAGTCGCGCGCTATCTGACCAATTCACGCGCCAACTGGGCCGAAGGCGCGAGCGAGCCAGTAAGGTTCATCGTCGCCGGCGATCGCATCGTCGTCTTCGTTCACGCCCGCTTTCGCGACAAAGGCAGCACCAACTGGACCGCAGTGAACCTCGCCGATGTGTACACCTTTCGCCACGGAACGCCCGTCGCCATGCGCGCCTTTGCCGATCGCGATGCTGCGCTGAAGTGGGCAGGCGTTGAAGATCACTGAGTCCGCCGGCGAAACCACCGCACCCGCCAGCTCTTCTCTGCCGACTGAAACAGGTACACGCCCAGAATGGCGATCAACGGTTCCAGCGGATGCCGAAAACGCGCATGCACAGTTACAAAATAGTAGGTGAGCGGCAACAACAGGAACACCCAGAAGAACAACCAAGCCGCCGGCGCCCTCCGCCGCAGTGCGAGCGCCAGGCCCAGCAACCCCACAATGCTGGTGAACTGATAATTCAGATTGCGCCCGTATTCATTGATGAATCCCTCATCGCCCGGATGAGGCACGCTGAACCAGAAGTAGTAGACCCGCCGCAGGCTGAGCACGGCAAACCGACCGGGATCGGCGAGGATCACCTGCTTCGCCATTGCGCCGCGCATTTTCGCGTAGGCAATTTCACCCATTTGCCGGTAAAGCTCCAGCTGTCCGGTATCCATGTAGGGGTGATCGAATCCCATCAGCAGTCCGGTGGCTCCCGGTCCATTGCCGAGGTACAGTTCGACGCCAAAATTCGCTCGCACCGGCACAAATTGATGAAAGACGCGCCAGTTTCGGTAGGTCCATGGCGCAACACAGGCAAAGAAAATGACCGCGGCGAGCGCGACATTCGTGATCTGCTTCGGCCACCACCGGCCAGCCGGCACGCCCAACAATACCCACACCCCGCAAACCGGCAGAAAAAGTAACAGCGACGGATTCGTAAGCGCCATCAGGCCCCACAGAAGCCCAAACCACGCCCACTGTCCCGCGCTCGGCGGCAACGTCCGTTCTGTTCCTTCCCCCACCTGCCGCATGCGCAGAGCCAGCACCAGGATCCAGGAAAAGAGAAACGCCGTCAGCGTCATTTCCCACACCCACTTCACCGCGTATTGCATGGCCGCCGGATACAGCGCCCACAGCCACGCCGACCACACAGCGACTTTGCGATTGAAGCACCGCCCCGCAATCTCCCACGTGGTGCGCACCATAAGCGCATTCAGAACGCAGTCGAACGCCAGGATCATCCACGCCGCAAGCGACGAATAGATGCCACAAAGTTTGAAATCCCCGGCAAGAATCCACGGATACACTGGTGGGGTCCACGCCGTCGGCCCAGTATGCCCGCGGAAGGGATCGGCATAACCGTACCCCGTCACCAGCGCTCGCGCTATGCGACCCATCTCGTAGCCGAATGCGAAATGATCCTCATTGGCACGCATGTGCCAGGTGTGAGCCAGCGTCATGTAGCCGATGCGCACCGCCAACGCGACCCAGAAAATCAACCATGGAGACTTCGTGGGCGAAGATTCGACCTCAGGCGATACGGGGATTCGATTGCCCGCGGCCAGCCTGCTCACAGCTTCCTCACATCGTGCCCGGTCTGCTCCAGCTCAGCGCTCAGCAGCGACTCCGGCGTCAGCCCATCGGCACGGCGCAGGCTGGGGAAAAAGACGGCCCACAGTCCGGTGATCGCCATCGAACCGATGCCGCCGATTACCACGGCGCGTACGGCTCCCCACCATTGCGCGGTCAGGCCGCTCTCAAACTCTCCCAGCTCGTTCGACGCTCCAATGAACAGCGAATTCACCGCGCTCACGCGCCCCCGCATCTCCGGCGGCGTAGCCAGTTGCAGCACCGATGCTCGAATCACGACGCTGACCATATCCGACGCGCCCACGATATAAAGCGCCGCAAGTGAAAGCGGCAAACTGCGCGAAAGCCCGAAGATGACCGTCGCCGCACCGAAGATGGCCACGCAGATCAGCATGCGCGCCCCTGCCCTTCTGCGAATCGGGTGGATCATCAGCCACGACGACACCGTCAGCGCGCCCAACGCCGGCGCCGCGCGCAGCATACCCAGCCCGCGCGGCCCGGCATGCAGAATATCCTGGGCGAAGATCGGCATCAGGGCAACCGCCCCACCCAGCAGCACCGCGAAAAGGTCCAGCGAAATCGAGCCCAGCAGCACCTGGGTGCGCGCCACATAGTGAAATCCCGCCAGGATCACTTCTTTTGAGATCGCGCGGTGCTCCATCCTTCCCGGCCTCACGTGCAGCGAACCCACCAGC
The DNA here is from genome assembly GCA_963788905.1 of uncultured Acidobacteriaceae bacterium. Classification (GTDB taxonomy): domain Bacteria; phylum Acidobacteriota; class Terriglobia; order Terriglobales; family Acidobacteriaceae; genus Palsa-343. The sequence continues at coordinate 1,186,995 of CAWBIO010000001.1, read as the reverse complement.
GCCAAAAACCAAAGAAGCGACAACAAAGAAAACAGGTAGACAAGGCCTGCCCCATGCAACCGATGATGAAGCGGCAGCGTGAACAGCACTCCGCCCACAGCGGGACCGACAATGTTCGCAAACTGGAAAATCGCTGAGCCCCACGTGATGGCATTCACGAAGTGCTCCTGCGGTACAAGATGGGGAACCAGCGCAGAGCTGGCCGGCCCGCTGAACGCGCGCCCCGTGCCCACCATGAACAACAGAACAAAAATCGGCCACACCCGATCGATTCCCATCCATGCCAGGCGCAGGAGCAGAAAGGTGCACACCGCCTGTAATGAATAGCAGATCAGGATCACGTGCCGCCGGTCGAAGCGATCGGCCACATGACCCGCCGGCAGAATGAATACCAACCCCGGCAGAAACAGGACCAGTCCCGTATAGCCCAGATCGATGGCACGGTGCGTGATCTGGTACACCTGCCACGCCACTGCAAGCGCCTGTGCTTCCGCGCCGATGATCACTCCGACGCGTGCCAGCTGATAGAGGAGAAAGTCGCGGGAGAGAAACGCCGCTGCGGGTTGGGCCATGCCTCTCCATAGTTATACCGGCCCTCATCGGTCCATCGCCAGAGCAGCGCAGTCCTCTTCCCGCAACGAGCGTCCCGGAACACGGCGGAATCGGTCCTCGTGCTTCCTCGATCATCCATCCGTCACAGGCATCCCACTGAGTCGAACCATCCCATATAATCAACAACTAACGATTTCATTCGCCGTAATCCATCTACCCCAGGAAAACTATGACTCTTCTCCGCCGCTGCCTGACCCTCCTTGTCTTGATGCCTCTTGCTCTCGCTGCTCAGGATTCGTTGATCTCGAGCCCCTCGGCTCGCGCCACCCAGGCCCAGTTGGCCCAGCCGAACCAGATCACGTCTCTGGTCAGCGCCAACCCAGGATTTGAACCCCAATTTCGCGCCGCCTTTCTCTCCGCCACCACGCCCGCCCTCAGCTTCGCCGCAATCGAGGGTGACGGCCAGACCCGCGAAACGTCTTCCGCAACTCCATCCGCTCCCGGCTCGCTCACCTGGCACGGCATCACGTTCTACGGCGCGTTTGACGTCGGCTTCGGCTGGGTCAGCCACGGCCTCCCGCAAAACCCCTACAACTACGAAGGCTCCTCCCTGGTCAACCGCAACGCCAATCACTCCCGGTTCCTCGTCGAACCGGATAACCTCTCGCAGACCGGCGTGGGCATCCGCGGCAAAGAGGAGTTTGCGCCTGGCTGGTCGGTCGTCTTCAACGCTTCGACCGGCATCAATCCGCAGTCCGGGCAGCTTTCCAACGCGTCGGCCACCGACATCGAAAACAACGGCCTTCCCCGCGACGACTATTCCGAAGCCATCGACGGCGCCCGCGCCGGCCAGCCTCTCAACGACGAATACTACGGCGGCGTTTCGTCCACAACTTACGGCACCCTCACCTTCGGCCGCCAGCGCGCTCTCGGCACCGATAACATGCTCCAGTACGATCCGGTCGCCGGCGGCTATGCCTTTTCCTACATCGGTTACAACGGCACCATGGCTGGCGGCGGCGACACCGAGGACACGCGCTGGGACAACGCCGTCAAGTATCGCCTCATCGTTGGTCCGGCTTCTGAGCAAGTCCACTTCGCCGCAATGTATAAGTTCGTTGACGGCACCGGCGGCTGCTACTCTGGCGCCGCGGGCTGGACGGCGGCTAACTGCATTCCGGAACAGGCCCATAACGACGCCTATGGATTCAACCTCGGCGGAAACTACCACAAGTTCTCCGGCGACGTCGTCTACCAGCATTACAACGAAGCGATCAGCGTATTAAATCCCCTGCTCGGCCCAGCCAGTCTCACCCAGCCTTATCAGTCCACTACTGACAGCCTCAATACCAACCAAATTACTGGCGCGAATCTTCTTGCCACCACTAACACCGTCTATGGCATCGTCACCGACAACAATGCCGTCATGCTCACGGCCAAATATACCGGCGACCATTTCAGGTTCTACGAAGGTTACGAATACATCTGGATGAACAATCCTTCGCGACCCCTGGGTGTGGGCGCCACCGATCAGGGCGGCTATCTGATGAGCGGCGTTGAAGACAACAATCTCGACTCAGAAAAGCGCGTGCAGATCTGGTGGACCGGCGTGAAATATGCCTTCGACGCAGAAACCGACGTTACCTTCTCCTGGTACGGCCAGCTCCAGAACGACTTCCGCCGCCCAGCCACCTGCAACGCCACAGCCGGTTTCCGCGCCTCCTGCACCGGCTCGCTCGACGAAGGCTCGCTCTACACCGACCATCACTTCACCAAGCGCTTCGACGGATTTGCCGGACTCGCCTATTCCTTCGTGACTGGCGGTCTCTCCATCGCCATCCCTCACGGACCTGGCGTGCCGTACCTCCACAACAGCAACTTCGCCCCGACGATCGGTGGCCGGTTTAGTTTCTGAAGTCTTCTCCCCACCCCCCATCAACTTTTTGACAAGTGTTGATTCTGCGAGGGTTCCGAAAGGCGACTTTGACCCAGTTGACCTAAGTGATGGGAAAAGGATCACTTAAGAAGAGGCTCTTCTCGAACAGCCTGGAGCCGGTTGGAAGCTTGTGGCTCGCGGGGCAAACCAGATGGGGTACCCCCCCTCCCCGGGCCTCTGGCAAGTAATTCATTTTGCGAGGGTGGGAAGGTACCGTAAGCCAGGTATTACCCTTTGCAGAACGCCCGGCGATGCGACTGACAGTGGCGGTGGCGTTGTCAAAGATCTGCGATCGATCCGGCCTGGGCCGGGTTCGCCCATTCGACGCGCCCAAGCTGCGCCGGACTTGATCAGGGTGACATTACTCGTTCGCTTGGGCGAACTCGCTCAGGGCAGGTTCCAATAAAAAAGCTCTGACTGCCCGGCATGTGCGCACGGGCTGGACAGAGCTTTCCCTGCATTTAGGGTCGCTTTATTGCGAGATGAGATCAAGCAAAATCGGCAGAGCGGACGGTACGGAGGTACTGGGCTTGTGCGCGTGGGGTGCTTGTGCCGCGGTTCGGATGTAGCTTCGGCCAGGGATGGTTCTGTGGACACCCTTCCAGCGCGGGAACGCTCCCAGCCGTCATCGACGAATTGCGTCGGCTTGAGCCATCGGCCGTGTTCACCGGGTAAAGATTTAAGTGCCGGTCTCGAAAACGAGGTACCGGGCGAAGAATGGCAGCCCCGCCGTATAGAATCGCCCGTCGATGCCCCAGCTCGAGGAGTCCCACGCTCCGTTGTACTCTTCCGCCTGATGGGCAACTCCGTATTCATTCAGCTTACGAGTGAAGGCCTGGTTGGCAGACACGTGGTCAAAATTGGTATCGGTACGGTCCCAGTCAAATCTGAAACCTCGCAGGGATTTGAGATTGTCGGCATATTTGCCGATCATCGTTTCCAGATAAAAGTTATTACGGAACCGTTCCATGAGACTGGCATCAACGATCAACTGACCCTTTTCCTGGTGCGCCAGCTGATCGATATACAAGGGAGGTTTGTCGGGATTGGGCAAATGAGCCTGAAACATGGTGGTAAAGATCTGAGTGCGGAATTCTTTCTTCACGTCATCCATGGATTTGGCATTCGCCAAAATATCCCATTTGGGCAGGGTCGGACTGACGCTGACACCTGTTCCAGTCCCCACCGGGTGCATTGCATACACAGAGCCAAAGACATCCGGATGCCGCATACCGAAGCGGATAGCTCCATATCCTCCGATGAAAATTCCGGCAATGCCTCATGAATCCCTGTTGGGCAGGGTTTTGAAATTCGCATCGATGTACGGCACCAGTTCATGAATCATGAAATCTTCCCAGTTACCGGTGACCGAGGAGTTGACATACCACGAACTTCCAAATGGTGTATTCATGTCAACTGCCACGAGGATAACTTTCCTGATCACGCCGCCCGCAATGGCCCGATCAAAGAGGCCCTGAGCATCGCTGTGATCGAAATCGAAACGATAGCTCTCCTCGAAGGGGTTCGGAAGAAAGTAGATCACTGGAAATCGGCGCGTAGACGAATCGTAACCAGGCGGCAGATAGATCACCATCCTGCGCGTAGGGCTGACACCGATCTTGTTACCCGCGAAGTTAGCAGAGGTGATTTGCCGGTCGACGACTTGGCCCTGCGTCGATTGTGCGAGGGTAGATACTGCGCTCAATGCTATGGCAAGCAGAGCAGTTGCGCCGAGCATCTTCTGCTTATTCATGAGGCTGTACCCCCGTTTGAAGAATTGCCACACGGTCTGACCGGACCGGCTGAATGGCCAGATACCACGCGGGCCCAATCAACTCCCAATTAAGCGCCCACAGACGTCCACGAACTGCCAGAACAGCCATACAGATGGTTGCTACCAGAGCCAAAGCGAGGGCCCAGCCCCGGTTGACCGTCCCATGGCGCCTGCTGAAGCAAACCCCTGCGATCGCAGGAAACAGAAAGAGCAGAAGACATAACCGTGGCAGAGATTCCTGGCGAAACCGCAGCAGGCAAAACAAACAAGGCAGAAAGCAGCAGATTGTACTGACCGCAAAGGTGCGGCGCGAAACAGATTCAACAGTGAATCCGGCTGCCCATGCGCATATCATCAACACAAGAACCTGACAGAGAAGCAGCAGGAATTCGCCCGGTTCAGTCGAAGTGAAACTTAGATGCCACCCACTTTCGAAGTGATTTCGAAGCTCGGAGCTGACAGCAAACGACAGACCCATCAACAGGAAACTACATGGCAACGCCAGCCCGGGAGCGGCTAACCAGGGACGCCAGCCGTTCCACAATTGCAACTGCCGGCGCGCCACCAGCCCCGATACTTCCCGCATCCCCTGCCATGCACTCGCACGCGTCTCAATCAAATCGCCGAGCAGAACCTCGCGCTCTGTAGGCGTTAGTTGCAGAGCCATAGCTTCGATGAGCTTGCCTGCGAAATTTCTCATTTGGCCCGTTCCCCTCGTTGCGCCACCCAGGGCGCATGATTGCTGATGCGAACCATGGTTTCGTAGAAGCTTTTTGCTGCGGCTGTGCCGGCGGGGGTTACGCGGACCATCCTCTTTGAGCGGCCGCCTCGTTGAGGCGTGCCTTCTCCCATCCAGGTCTTTACCAGTCCTTTGGCCTCGAGCCGGTCGAGCGTTGTGTACAAAGCGCCGATCGAACAATTCCGGCCAGTCGCCTTCACAATCGCTTCACGCATGGTGACGCCGTAGGCGGTCTCCCCCAGAGTGGCTGCCGCGGTGATGAGAAGGTATTCGAATTCGCCGAGCATGTTTTATGAACTACAATGTAGGACTAACAAGGTGCCTTGTCAACAGAAAAAGAAGGGCGAGTTCCAATGACGCGTACAGGACAAGAGCTCATCCAGCTCTATTCAGGACGAGGTCAGAGCGGGTGTCGGCAAGCGGGGGCCACGGCTACTGCTGTTGCTACTCCGTCACAACTGCCTTTACCAGGTTGCGCGGCGCGTCGACGTTCACACCGCGCTCGACGGCGATGAAGTACGCCAGCATCTGCAGCGGAACGACCTCGAGCATGGGCAGCAGGAACTCATCCGTGGCCGGAACCGCCACCGCATAGCGCGAAAGCCTGGCGGGCTCCTCGTCGCCTTCGATATGGATCGCCAGGATGTCGGCGCCCTGCGCGTGCATGTCGCGCATCAGCTGCAGCGTCTTCTCGTAGCGGAGCGTCGAGTCGGGATCGTTGCGGTCGCGCGTGGCCAGCATCACCAGCGGCGCCTCAGGGGTGACCAGGGCATTCGGTCCATGTTTCAGCTCGCCGGCGGGCATCCCTTCAGCCTGCACGTAAGCCGATTCCTTGAGCTTGAGCGCGCCCTCACGCGCGATAGCGTAATGAATGGCGCGGCCCAGATACAGGAAGGTTTGCGCCTCGCTGAGGCGTTTCGCGATGCCTGAAACCTGCATTTCCCAACTCTCAAGTTGTCCTTCAAGAAGCTGCGGCAAGCGCTCCATCTGCTCGCAATGAGACGTGACGGCGTGATTGGTCATGCGGCCACCGATGCGCGCCAGAAACAGTGACAGCAGATAGAGTACGGTCAGCTGCGTCGTGAAGCTCTTGGTCGCCGGCACGGCCACTTCGCGCCCAGCCAGCGTGGGCAGTGACGCATCGGCTTCGCGCGCCATGGTCGAGTTGGGATCGTTGACGATGGCCACGGTTTTGAGGCCGCGCGCCTTCGCCTCGCGCAGCGCCGCCAGCGTATCCGCGGTCTCGCCCGACTGCGAAATGACGACCACGCCGGGATCGTGCAGCGTGTGGGTGGAGCGGTACATGTACTCGCTCGAATACTCGACGTCGACGGCGAGTCCAGCGTAGTCCTCGAGCATGATCTCGCCAGCCAGGCCTGCGTGGCGGCTCGATCCGCTGGCGGCAATCACCACGCGTTGCCGTCCGCGCAGCGCCTCGGCGACCGAGGCAAAAACTCCAGCGTCAAGGACTCCGCCAGGCGCGTAGCGCGCCATGGTTGCAGCCAGGGCCTCCGGCTGCTCGTAGATCTCGCGCAGCATAGCGTGAGCGAAAGTGCGGGTCGCGTGCATATTTAATTTGATCTTAGCGGATGGCGCGGCGAAGTTTGATGGGGCAGCAGAGTTGGCGACTAGAGCACTTGGCGCACAGGTTGGGCTTTGTGGAGAATTGCCGCTGAATTTGCGGGTTTGCGCTGGGGCGCTCAAGGCGGCAGCGCCGAAGCACTTTTTTCTGAGAGTGGCGGGGAGATCGCAAGACCGCGGGTTGTTCCCTATTCCCTACTCCCTGCTTTCTTCCACCGCAGGATCGGCTTTCTGGCCGCGGTGGTCTCATCCAAGCGCGAAACGCGCGTCGAGTGCGGCGCATCCAGCACGATCTGCGGATTTTCCTCCACCTCCCGCGCAATCTGGCGCATCGCATCGACGAAAAGGTCGAGTTCTTCGCGCGACTCGCTTTCGGTCGGCTCGATCATCAGCGCGCCGGGAACGATGAGCGGAAACGAAACCGTGTAGGGATGGAATCCGTAGTCGATGAGCCGCTTGGCGATGTCGCCGGTGCGCACGCCGTTCCGCAGCTGCCTCTTGTCGCTGAACACCACCTCATGCATCGAAGGCGTGCCGTAGGGCAGGTCGTAGACGCCTTCGAGCTTCTTCCGGATGTAGTTCGCGTTCAGCACCGCGTCTTCGGTGGTCTGCCGCAGTCCATCGGGACCGTTCGCCAGGATGTAAGCCAGCGCTCGCACAAACATCCCGAAATTCCCATAGAACGCGCGTACGCGCCCGATCGACTGCGGGCGATCGTAGTTGAGATGGAGATGACCGTCCCTGGCCTCTTCTACGACCGGCACAGGCAAAAATGGCTCGAGAATCTTTTTGCATGCCACCGGACCTGATCCGGGACCGCCGCCACCATGCGGAGTGGAAAACGTCTTGTGCAGATTCAGGTGCATCACGTCTACGCCGAAATCGCCAGGCCTCGTCTTCCCGCACAGCGCGTTCATATTCGCGCCATCCATATAGAGCAGCGCACCCTTGGCGTGCAGAATGTTCGCAATCCGGTGAATTTCATTTTCAAAAACACCGATGGTCGAAGGGTTGGTCAGCATGAGCGCCGCGGTGTCTTCATTGACCGCCTGCGCGAGCGCCTCCACATCCATGCCGCCCTGTTGGTTCGACTTAAAGTTCACCACGTCGTATCCGCAGATCGCGGCCGTCGCTGGGTTGGTTCCGTGCGCCGAGTCCGGAATGATCACGTTCTTTCGCGGATTGCCTTTTGCCTGGTGATAGGCGCGCGCCAGCAGAATGCCGGTGAACTCGCCATGCGCGCCGGCCGCGGGCTGCAGCGTAATCGCGTCCATGCCCGTAATTTCGGTGAGACACTTCTGCAGGAGCCGGATGATCCCCAGCGATCCCTGCGACAGGGCTTCGGGTTGATAGGGATGCGCTTCGGCAATGCCTTCCAGCCGCGACACAAATTCGTTCACACGCGGGTTGTACTTCATCGTGCAGCTGCCCAGCGGATACATGCCCAGATCGATAGCGTAATTCCAGGTGGAAAGCCGGGTGAAGTGGCGAATGATTTCGATCTCGCTCAACTCCGGCAACTGTGCGCTCTGCGAACGCTGGGATTCACCCAGCAGAGCTGTAGCATCGACCTCGGGCACATCGAGCGGCGCGAGGCGATACGCCTTTTTTCCGGGCGCGGACTTCTCAAAGCTCAGCCCTTCGTTCTGCGTCAGGTGCGCAGTGACTTTGCGCGTGGTCCCCACGAATTTTTCTTCTGTCGCCATCTTTTCCATTACCGCACCGCCGCGACCGGAGTTTGTGCCAGCACCGTCGCCGCTCGATCAATTTGCTCTCGTGTTGTCAGTTCCGTCGCGCACCATAATGTTGCGTTGCCCAGTTCCGGATACCACCGCGCGAGTGGCGCTCCGCCGATGATCTTCTGTTCCAGCAGCCGGGCGTTCAGCTGCTGGGGAGATTCGTCGGTCTGCAGCACAAATTCGTTGAACCTCGGCGACCCGCCAAACAGCACCTTTCCCTGCGCGCCCAGCGTCTTCGCCGCGTAATCCGCCTTCGCCAGGTTTTGCAAAGCCAGCTCTTTGATTCCCTCTTTCCCGTAGACGGTCATAAAGACCGTGGCCATCAGCGCGACGAGCGCCTGGTTGGTGCAGATGTTCGATGTCGCCTTCTCGCGGCGGATGTGCTGTTCACGCGTCGAGAGGGTCAGCACGAATCCGCGCCGGCCCTGCTTATCGGTCGTCTGCCCGACCAGCCGGCCCGGCATCTGGCGAACATACTTCTCCTTCGCGGCCATGACTCCGCAGAAGGGTCCGCCGAAGCTGGGCGCGACGCCAAACGACTGCGCCTCCATGGTGACGATGTCGGCTTCAAGCGGGGGCCGGACGATGCCCAGCGACACGGCTTCCGCAATGGCCACCACCAGCAGCGCGCCCTTCTTCTGCGCAATGGCGGCAATCGCCGGAATATCTTCAATGACACCGAAGAAATTAGGCGACTGCACCAGTACGCACGCGGTCTGATCGCTCACTTCACGCTCGAGCGCTGCCAGGTCCAGCCGCCCATCCTGGCCGAACCCCACTTCCTGGGTGACGTGGCCCGAGCTGGCTTCGCGATGCTGCGCGTAGGTGTGCATCACCTCGCGATACTCCGGATGCATGCTGCGCGCCACTACTACGCCATCGCGTCCGGTGACGCGCATGGCCATCATTGCCGCTTCAGGGCAGGCTGTTGATCCGTCGTACATCGACGCATTCGCAATATCCATGCCGGTCAGCTCGCAGATCATCGTCTGAAATTCAAAGATGGCCTGCAGCGTTCCCTGCGTGATCTCGGCCTGATACGGCGTGTACGAGGTGAGGAACTCGCCCCTTTGCACAATCGCGTCGATGAGCACCGGCCGGTAGTGGCGGTAGACGCCCGCGCCCAGAAAACTGGCGTAGCCGTTGGCATTTTTGGCGGCCGCGGCTTTGAAGTGGTCAACGATCTCCGACTCCCCCATTTGGAGCGGAATTTCGAGATCGCGCTTGAGCCGGTATTCCTCGGGAATGATGGAGAACAGGTCGTCGATCGAAGAGGCGCCGATCTCGCGCAGCATCGCCGCACGCTCGGCATCGGATTTAGGTAGGTAGCGCATGGGAATCTTCAGAGTATCAAGAGTCTTGGGACGGGCCAGGGAGAGTTTTCTGAACGCTGACGACTGAACGCGCGGTCTCAGTGCCCGGTTTCTTCCTTGATGTACGCCTCGTAATCCGGCGCCGACAGCAGCGAATCGACCTCCCCGGGGTCGCTCAGCTCGATCTTCATGATCCATGCCGTGTGCGCGTCGGCGTTGATCTTCTCCGGCGCCGTGGTCAGCTCTTCGTTGATCGCCGTTACCGTGCCCGTGGCAGGCGAATAAAGGTCCGAAACCGCCTTCACGCTCTCTACGCTGCCGAACACTTTGCCCTTCTCGACCTTGTCGCCGACTTTGGGCAGCTCGACAAAAACAATGTCGCCCAGCGAGTCCTGCGCGTGTTCGGTTATCCCGACCGACGCCGTTTTTCCTTGGGCATCAATCCATTCGTGTTCGCGCGTGTAGCGGTAATTTGCGGGATACGCCATCTGAATTCGCTCCAATTCTATTTCGAAAAATAACGCATAGCGAATACGACCAAAAGAACGATCAGCGCAATGAAGCTCAGCATCACCAGGACGAAATCGGTCTCCAGCACCGGGTAGTACCACCGGAACTCCGCACTGCCAGCTCCGAAGATTGCCATGCCAAAGTAGCCAAGAGCCACCAAGGCCACCGCAGAAAGCGCGAATACTGTTCCCACCGTTATGAAGAGCCGCACCAGTCCGCCGTTCTCTGAGTCAGCGATCCCAGCGGTCGATGCTGTGACCATCACGGCTGCCCCTTCTTCGGCTTCCGATAAAAAGGCAGCGCCGCTACCTTTGCCTTCACCGGGTTGTTGCGAATCTCAACGGCAACTTCCGTACCCAGCTCCGCAAAACTCCGTGGCACATAAGCCAGCGCGATGTTTTTCTTCAGAAACGGCGCGGGCGATCCGCTGGTCACGCTCCCGATCGCGTTGCCGCTCGAATCCATCACGCGATAGCCGTCGCGGGCGATCCCACGCTCCACGACCTCAAGCCCCACGAGCTTTCTCTCCGGTCCACCGGCTGCCTGAATCTGCTGGAGCGCATCGGACCCGAGGAAGGCCCCCTTCTCCAGCTTGCAGAAGCGATCGAGTCCTGCTTCCCAAACCGTGATCGATTCGGAAATCTCGTGTCCGTAGAGCGACAGAGCAGCTTCGAGGCGCAGGGTGTTGCGCGCTCCCAGCCCGCACGGCAAGATGCTGAACTCCCTGCCCGCTTCGATCACTTCGTTCCACACGCGTTCGCTCGTCGCCACGTCGGAGGGGACGTAAATCTCAAATCCGTCCTCACCCGTGTAGCCCGTGCGCGCGATCAGCGTATTCGGCAGGCCGCATACCGTGCCCCAGGTAAACCAGTAGAACTTTACCTTCGATAAGTCGGCGTTGGTCAGCTTCTGCAGTGTCTCCTGCGCCCTGGGCCCCTGGATCGCCAGCTGCGTGTAGTAGTCGCTGTAGTCGCTCACGTGGCAGTCGAAATTCCTGGCCTGCGTGCGCACCCAGTTGTAATCCTTCTCGCGCGTGCCGGCGTTGATCACGAACAGATAATCATTGTCGCTGAATTTGTGGACGATGATGTCGTCGACGAAGGTCCCCTCGGGATAAAGCATCGCCGAGTACTGCGCCTGACCCACCTGCAGCCGGCCAGCATCGTTCATGGAGATTTGCTGCACCGCGTCGAAAGACCCCGGCCCGCGCAGCTGGATGTCGCCCATGTGGCTCACGTCAAAGACGCCCACGCCGGTGCGCACCGCCATGTGTTCGGCGATGAGGCCCGAGTACTCGACCGGCATATCCCAGCCGCCGAAGTCGACCATCTTCGCGCCCATGCGGCGATGCATAGCATTCAGCGGAGTTTTGCGCAGAGCGACCGATGTTGTGGACACAAGCCCTCAGGAAGAAGCGGGAGTCTCGAAACGCGAACTTCTTACGTTACAACCGGTCCTTTTGCCGGTCAAACGCGGTCCGCGCGATTGTGGAGAGAGACCAAACTGCCGCAGCGGCGTTGACCAGCAGGCACTGCCACGGTAGCTCAGTGCCGCATCAGGTACATGATCCCGATCAGCACCAGCACCCCGGCGATCACCGCCGCGCGAATCAGTCCGAACCGGTCCATCCACTTGTTCTGCATTTGCGGCCCTCGGCTTGCATTATAGCCGGGCTATCTTCCGGTCTGTATTTCGCTCGCTCTCGACCAAAGCTACAATGCAATGTGCACCTGCCTTTTCCCCTCATCCCAGCGGTGGTCGCGCTCGTTCTCCTGCTGGTGCCCATCTTCGCATTCGGATTCGCGGGCGACCGCTGGGTCCGCACCGCGCAGTCTCTCGCCGCGCCCCTGCGTCTGGCTTTGCCGGCGATTCTCGTCCTTCCCTGGCTCATTGTCGCGATCAGCTCGCACGCTTTCATGGTTCGCTGGCTGCTTTTCTACCTCTTCGCGCCGGTTCTGATCGCGGCGCTTGAGGCTCTTGCCGCGCGCCTTGATCCGGATCAGCGCGGGCATCTGATTGACTTCCTCGTGCTCATCCCTCTGGGTCTCGCCGTCGATCTGCGCTGGCTCGAGCCCGCCTGGCCTCACAAGCTCGCCGCGCTGGGCAAGCTTACCCTGCTCGACGCCGGCCTCTACGCCTTCCTCGCTGTCCGCTGTCTCACCGGCGTCGGCTACGACCTGCGCCTCCGCGGCCGCGACTGGTGGATTGGCTTCCGCGAGCTCCTTATCTATATCCCCATCGCCATCCCCATCGGCCTCGCGCTCGGCTTCCTTCATATTCACTACCGCATCGATCGCTCCTGGCTCATCCTGCCCGCCTGGCTTTTCACTTTCGTCGGAATCGCCCTGCCTGAAGAAATCTTCTTTCGCGGATGGATGCAGAATCTGCTCGAGCGCCGCATCGGTCGCGTTGCCGCGCTCGTGGTCACCGCTTGCCTCTTCGGACTCGCCCACTTCAACAAGCGCACCAATTTCTTTAACTGGCGCTACGTTCTGCTGGCCGCCATCGCCGGCATCTTCTACGGGCGCGCCTGGCGTCAGGACCGCCGCATTGGCGCTTCCGCCATCACCCACTCCACCGTTGATACGCTTTGGGGCGCTTTGCTGCGTTAGGGAACTGCTTTCACCACAGAGTGCACAGAGGACACGGAGTCTTTTTGTTTACCGGTACGTGGAACAGATCGAACAAATGAGGAGTGATTTCTCTTTGTCCTCTATGCTCTCTGTGTCCTCTGTGGTGGACGGGTTCCCCGCGTAAAATAAGGGTCAGAACGTCCCCATGACCACCGTTCCCCTCGAAACTCCGTCCGCACTCTCAACCACCCAGCTGCGCGAGCAGACCTTCGACGCCTTCCGCCGCTGGGGATATCTCCAGGCGCACCTCGATCCCCTCGAACAATACCTCGCGCCGCTGCCCGTTCCCGAGCTCGACCTCAACAACGAATTTGTCGCCGAAGCCCGCCACATCTACTCCGGCTCCATTGGCACGGAGTTCATGCACATCCCCATGCGCGAGCGCCGCGAGTGGATCGCTCAGCACCTCGAAGCGCAGGCGCCGGCCGTCGACCCGCAGCACATCCTTCAGCTCCTCGCCCGAGCCGACGTCTTTGAGCAGGTCATCCAGTCGCGCTACCTCGGGACGAAAAGATTCTCACTTGAGGGCGTCACCGCGCTGATCCCTTTCCTCGATGAGCTGCTCAACCGCGCCGCCGAGCTGGGCGCCGAGCGCTCCATCATGGGCATGAGCCATCGCGGACGCCTCAGCGTCATGGTCAACACCTTCGGTAAATCGCCCACCGACATCTTTGCCCGCTTTGAAGACGTCGATCCGCGCAGCATTCTCGGTGGCGGCGACGTGAAATATCACGTTGGCGCGACCGGCACTTTTCAGACTCGCAATGGCCACAGCATCGCGCTCCATCTGGTCTCGAATCCCAGCCACCTCGAAGCGGTCGACCCCGTCGCAATGGGCCGTGCCCGCGCCCGTCAGGATCGAGTCGGCTCCGGTGGTGCGGAACGCGTCCTCCCTGTCGTCATCCACGGCGATGCCGCTTTCGCCGGCCAGGGCATCTGGGCTGAAACCCTCAACCTCGCCTGCGTTGAAGGCTACTCGGTCGGCGGCGGCATCCACATCGTCGTCAACAACCTCATCGGATTCACGGCCGAGCCCGAAGAGACCAACTCCACGCGCTTTTCGACTGACCTCGCCAAGCGCCTGCCCATCCCCATCTTCCACGTCAACGGCGAGGATCCGGCCGCCGTGGTCCGCATCGCCGCGCTCGCCGCCGAGTATCGCTACCAGTTCCACTCCGATGTCGTGATCGACCTCATCGGATATCGCCGCCACGGCCACAGCGAGGTCGACGACCCCACCGTCACCCAGCCGCTGCGCTACGCGAAGATCAAAAATCATCCCCAGCTCTCGGAGCTCTATTCGCAGCAGATCGGCGTCGACCCCTCCGGGCTCATTAGAGATCTCCAAACCGAGTTCGCCGACGCGCAGAAGAAAGCCACCTCGGTCCGCAAGAAGCCGGCCCTCGTCGAAATGCCGGAGTACTGGTCGCGCTACCAGGGCGGCGCATACAAGCCAGAACTCGAGGTCGATACCGGCCTTGACGCGGCCGCGATCCAGTCCATCGCCGCAAAACTCGCGTCGTATCCCGACAGCTTTCACATCCACCCGAAAATCAAAAAGCTGCTTGAGCAGCGGGCAGCCATGGGCCAGGGCAAGCAGCCCTTCGATTACGGAATGGCCGAAGCTCTTGCTTTCGGCTCACTGGTGGTTCAGGGCACGCCGGTACGCCTTAGCGGTCAGGACTCGCAGCGCGGCACCTTCAACCAGCGCCACTCCGTGCTGATCGACACCGAAAACGAGCAACGCTTCATCCCGCTGAATCACATCGCGCCCACTCAGGCTCCCTTCAGCGTCTACAATTCGATCCTTTCCGAGGCCGGGGTCCTCGGTTTCGAGTATGGATACAGCCGCGACTATCCGGAAGCTCTCATTTTGTGGGAAGCGCAGTTTGGCGACTTCGCTAATGGGGCGCAGATCGTCATCGATCAGTTCATCGCCGCGGCTGAAGACAAGTGGGGCCTGCTCAGCGGCGTCACGCTGCTGCTGCCGCATGGATACGAGGGCCAGGGGCCGGAGCACTCCAGCGCGCGCATCGAGCGCTACCTGCAGCTGGCCGCGCGCGACAACATCCAGGTCTGCCAGCCTTCGAACGCAGCGCAATATTTCCATCTGCTGCGCCGCCAGGCCCTGCGCTCGTGGCGCAAGCCGCTCATCGTCTTCACGCCCAAGAGCATGCTCCGCCATCCTGACGCGCTGTCACCCCTGGCCGACTTCTCGCGCCCGCGATTTCTGCCTGTCCTACCCGAAACGGAAACCCAAAATGCTCAGCGCCTCGTGCTGGCTACGGGTAAGATCGGCCACGAGCTGCGCGTCGAGCGCGCAAAACGCAAGGACACGACGACTGGCATCGTCTTCGTCGACCAGCTTTACCCCTGGCCCGAGGCAGAGCTGAAAGACGCCATTGAAGCCCACCCGGCCGCCCACGAAATCGTCTGGGTGCAGGAGGAGCCGGCCAACATGGGGGCATTCAATTTCGTGATGCCGCGCCTGCGGCGGATTGCCGGCGATCGCCAGGTCCTCAGCGTCAAGCGCTCGGCCGCCGCCAGTCCCGCCACTGGCTCGGCCAAGGCGCATGAGATGGAGCAGAGGACGCTGATTGAGCTGGCGCTGAAGAGCAGAGTTTAGAGTTTAGGGTTTAGAGGTTAGAGGGTGGTGACCAGGAGTTAAGGGTTAGTAATCCGGATTAAGACTCCCCAAAAGAAAAGCAGCCAGGCTCTTGCCCGACAGCTTCCCTAAACTCTAACCCCTAAACTCTAATCCCTGTTCCCTGGCCCGTCGTGCCAATGCATTTCCCAGCCCAGGTACCGGATCGCCGACTCATACACCGGCGCCGCCACATGCGAGAAGTTGGCCGCCACGTGGTGCTCAAAGCCCTGCTCGCAGATTTCGTGCAGCAGCTTCTGCAGGTGCGGAATCTTCGCCACACCCGCGCCACCGAAGGTCTCCAGCGGATCGTTGGTGAATTCACCCTCGCCAATATAGCCGCGAATTTTTCCGTGATAGTCGTCGGTTGAGAAGCGCACGTAGCTCATCGCGCCCGGCTTCACCCGCCCGTAGCAGGTGCCGAAGGTGTTCTCCTTGCCAACGGTTCCCGCGATGATCTCCTGGAAGTTCATCACTACATCCTGGAAGAAGTGCTTGGGCAGGTTCGAGCAGTGGAAGCAGACGCACTTGTTCTCGTCGTCGCCATAGTTGTTGTTCCAGTCCAGCAGCGCGCTCGGCGTCTGGCTGGCTAGGGCGAGGGCGTGCATTGAGACCGTGCCCATCACATCGGTTTCGCAGGCGGCCGGCAGCAGGCTCTCGCTCATCATGCTCATCACCGTGCAGGGAACCACGCCGAAATTCTCCTCGAGCGACGTCCAGCACTGCACCGCGCTCACCGTACAGTGCGTGTCCTTCATAAAGCGCTCGATGGCCACGCCCAGCTTCGCCATCTTTACCAGCGCGGCTTCGGGCACCGCCTGCGTATTCACGTAAGCGCGAATCGCATCCAGCTTTGCCTTCACCTCGCCGTCGTCGTCCTTCATGCGGCCGATCGTGCCAAAGATGTCCGACAGGTCCAGCGTCACCACCGAAATTCCATACCGCTCCAGAAGCTTTTCGCTGTAGCGCACGGTGTTGAAAGCCTGCGGCCGCGCGCCAATCGCTCCGATGCGAAGCTTTTTGAGGCCATTCGTTACACGGCACACCTTCGTGAACCAGTCCAGATCCGCGCCGAACTCCGCGGAGCTCGGCTGCACCGTGTGCTTCTTCGTCAGCGAATATGGAATCCCGTACTGCATGAGGTTGTTGCAGGCCGACATCTTCCCGCAGAAGCTGTCCCTGCGGTCGCTGATCTTCATATCGTCGCGGCGATCCGGAGTCGCCTGCACCAGCACCGGCACCTGCAGTGTCGAATAACGAATCGAATCTGCGATCCCCCGCTCGTCGCCGAAATTTGGCAACGTCACGATAATGCCGTCAATCTCATCGCGATGCGCGCGGAACAGATCCCCACACTTGATCGCGTCGTCGTGCGTCTCCACCGACCCGAACTTCGACTGATCGGGCGAAAGCGTGATCGCCTTGATTCCCGCTTTCTCCAGGACCTTCAGAATCTCATCGCGGCCTTCCTTGGCCAGATGATCCGGAAAGAATCCCCGATTCCCCACAATCACGCCAAACGTCAGTTGCTTTTTCATGAGTGCATTCCTCAAAAAATGTTCGTCCCCAACTCCGCCCCTACCGCGGACGGAATCGCAGGGTATAAGAAAGTCCCGCTACCGCCATCATCCCACCCCACCAGATGGGCGCATGCAGATTGTTCAGCACCGGCGGATTCGCCAGCGGATGGCTCAGCTCCCAAATTCCCGTGGCCATAATCAGCACGCCATACGCCAGCAGCAGCAGCCCCGAAAAGAACCAGATCTGAATATGTCCGCGCATCTTAAAGCCTCTCTACCAGAAGATAATGTTCAGCACCACAAACACCGCCGCTACTCCAGCCGCCCACACAATCGGTTTCTGATACCAGTGATCGTCCTGCTCCTCAGGAATCTTCGTCGCTCCATACACCAACCCCGCCAGCTCCGACACCGGCTTCGGCTGGGTCGCGAGGCTCACCAGTACGGTCACGATGACGCACACCAGGCAGGACCACAGCGCCCGGTACATGTCCTCCGCCATCACCTTCGCATCCGGCGAGAGCGCCACGTAGCGCAGCGCAGCGGGATTAAAGTGCACCCACAGGAACAGCCCGACCGCCGTGCACGTCCCGGCTAACAGTCCCCAGAATCCACCCGCCTTCGTGGCGCGTTTCCACAGCATGCCCAGCAGCACCGTGCCCAGCAGCGGCGCGATAAAAAAGCTGAACAGCGCCTGCACGTAATCCATAATGCTGGCCGCGTGCTGCACCAGATACGCCGTGCCCACCGAGATCAGCACGCCGACAAATGTGCACCAGCGTCCCATCGCCACATAGTGGCTGTCGCTGGCCTTCTTGTTCATGAACGCGCCATAGATGTCGTAGGTCCACACCGTCGCGAAGGCGCTCACGTTGCCCGCCATGCCGCTCATGAAGCCTGCGATCAGCGCGGTCACGCCCAGCCCCAGCAATCCCGGGCCGCAGTAGCGAACCAGCATCAGCGGCAGCACTTCGTTGTAGCTGTGTTGCCCCGTGGCCACGGCCACATCCTGCGGAACCAGATGGAACGGCAGCACCGAAAGCGCGATCAGACCGGGCAGGATCACGATGAACGGCACCATCATCTTGAATCCCGCTCCGATAATCGGAGCCATGCGCGCCGCGCGCAGGTTATGCGCCGAGAGCACCCTCTGCACCACCAGGAAATCCGTCGTCCAGTAGCCGCAGCTGATCGCAATTCCCAGCCCGAATACCAATCCCGTCCAGTGAATCCCCATCGGGTTGTCCTTAAAGTGCGCCGTCGTCGACCACAGGTGCGTGTAGGCCATGGTGCCCATGCGCTGGGCGATCTGGGCCTTCAGATTCGTCCAGCCGCCGGCTTCAATCAGTCCCATGATCGGAATCAGCAGCGCGCCTAGCCAGATGAGCAGGAACTGCAGAATCTCATTGAAGATCGCCGACCGTAGGCCACCCAGCGCCACATACACAGCCACCGTGATCGACGAAACCCAGATCGAGAAGTTCAGGTCCCAGCCCAGCACCACCTTCATCACCAGCGCCATTGAGTACATATTGATGCCGCTCATCAGCACCGTCATGAACGCGAAGCAAACCGCCGACAGTCCCCGCGCGCCGTCGCCGTAGCGTACTGCCAGATACCCCGGCACGGAGTTCACCTTCGAGATGTAGTAGAAGGGCATCATCACGATGCCGAGGAACAGCATCGCGGGAATGGCGCCGATCCAGTACCAGTGCGTCGCCAGAATGCCGTACTGATACGCGGAGCCCGCCCACCCCATCAGCTCCAGCGAGCCCAGGTTCGCCGAAACAAAGCTCAGCCCCGCGATCCACGCCGTCATCTCCCGGCCCGCCATGAAGAACTCTTCGCTGGTGTTGGCCGCGCCCTTCAGGTAGAAGCCGATGTAGATGACCATCGCGAAATAGATCGCGATGACTGCAAGGTCGATGCCGGTGAGATGAACCAGCGATTGCTTCACCGGCGCCTGAAAAAACGCTGCCAGCGCCGCGCTGCCATTGAGTCCGAGTCCCATTCCCACAAACCTTTCACCCGTTCGGGAAGCGAGAGCCGGGGAAACTCCGCTTCCGGGTTTAACTCCTTTGTCCGTAAGTGGCCTTGGCCCCATGCTTACGGAAATGATGCCGGTCCAGCAATGCCTGCGAGATACCATGCTCGTCCGGATTCAGTGTCGCGGTATAGAACGCTATGCGCGCCACTGCTTCCAGCACAACCGCATGATACGCGGCCTCGATCGCATCCTTGCCCCACGTAAACGGCGCATGCCCGGCAACCAGCACCGCCGGCATTCCCTCCGGATCGAGATTGCGGAAGCGGCGCACGATTGCCTTGCCGGTATTCAGCACATAAGCATCGCCCACTTCATCGTCACGCAACTCTTCGGTCACCGGCACCGGCCCGTGAAAGTAGTCCGCATGCGTGGTTCCATAAGCCGGAATCTCCCGTCCCGCCTGCGCCCACGCCGTGGCAAACTCCGAATGCGTGTGGACCACTCCGCCAATCCCGGGAAAGGCCCGATACAGCTCTAAATGCGTCTCCAGATCCGACGAAGGCTTCAGCTTGCTGCCCACGATCCTGCCTTTCAGGTCGCTCACCACCATGTCGTCGGCAGTCAGGCTTTCATAGGCAACGCCGCTGGGCTTAATCACCACGAGCCCCTCATCGCGGTCGATCCCGCTGGCATTGCCAAACGTGTAAAGCACAAGCCCTCGGCGCACCAGTTCGAGGTTGGCTTCGAGGACCTGCGACTTCAGCGTGTCGAGCATCGGTGCACCGCGCTCCCAAGGCCGTCTGGTCAACCGTGGCAAACAGGAGCAAGCGGCCATTCTACTAGAATCCGGCTTTTGGGAAATCGTTTACTCAAAACCCCGGGGTTACGCCTGGAGTTACTTCGCCACCGTCAGCTCAACCGCCATGCTCGCATCCACCCGCGCCCCTGCCGCCGGGCTTTGCGCCACGACCGTTCCGGGGGGAAACATCGGCGCTGCGCCCGCCGCGCCTACCGGCGCCACATGGGTGTCCTGTTCCTTCACCGGTGCAAGATGCAACCCCATCCGCGCCAGGCTCAGAGCCGCCGACGTGAATACCTGTCCCACCAGATTCGGCATCACCAGGCCGGTGCGGTTTTGATTCGTATCCGGCTCCGCCGACACCAGAACATTCATCACCGGGCTCTCCACGCCTGCCGCATTCGGATCAGGGCTCTGCGCGATCACTCGTCCCGGTTCCACCCCCGGCCACGGCATCGCAGCAACCGCCCCCGTCTGGAATCCCGCGCGGCGAATCTCAATGGTCGCCACCCGCTGATCCCGGCCCTTCACATCCGGAATCGCCAGCTTCTGCGGGCCCAGACTGTCCGTCAGCCACACCCGCCATCCGCGCCGCACAATCGTCCCCGCTTCCGGCGACTGATTCGCCACTCGCCCCGCCGGCACATCCACCGAGTACAGATGGTTCTCCACCTGGATCGTCAACCCGAGCGACCCGGCGCGTTCCCCAGCATCCGCCACCGTCATGCCGCGCAGGTCCGGTATCGACACTTCAGTCCCGTGGATCGCAAAGTGCATGGTCAGGATCGCCGACGTCATGGCCACCACCGTCAGCAGCAACAACACCAGCACGAAGCGGAAAAATCCAATCATGGTTCGTATTCGATCGAGTACTCGATCTTCGCCGCTTTCTCCAGCATCTTTGAAACCGAGCAGTATTTGTTCTTCGAGAGCGCGACCGCGTCCTCCGCCGCTTTCTGCGTTACTTTCCCGCGGATCCGGTACGTGAGGTGGATGTGCGTGAACACCCGCGGCGGCGCTGGCGCCTGCTCCGCCGTCGCTTCGACCGTCAGCCCTTCCAGCGGCTCGCGCTTCTTCTGGAGAATTCCGACCACGTCAACCGCCGTGCAGCCGCACAGAGCCGCCAGCACTGCTTCCATCGGACTCGCGCCCGACTTGTGTTCCGCCGTGGCGTCGAAATGAATCGTGTGCCCGCTCTGCGACTTTCCGTCGAACAACATTCCCTGCTTCCATTCTGCGCTCGCAATCAAATCTTCAACTCCTGACCTACAGCGTATTTCTTTTTCACCACAGAGAACACAGAGGATTGCGGAGACGACGAGATCTCTTTTTCTTTTGGTTCCCGTCGACCGCCGGTAAAGATCGCACACACGTTCTCTATACCTCCTTGCCCTCTGTGTGCTCTGTGGTGAAGATCTACTGCCAGTGCTGATTGTCCGACGCCGGCTCCGGATGGATCAGCACCCGATCCACCTCCGGGCTGTCCAGCTTAAAGCGATGCTCCAGCTCGGTGATCAGCTCATGCACGCGCCGCATCTCCATCGCGTCCGGCAGCGTGCAGTGGCAGGTCACGTGGAGATGCTCGCCCACGCGATCCACGCTCACCTCGTGAATATCAACCACCTCCGGCACATTCGCCGCGGAGTCGCGCAGCTGCTGTTCGATCCGCCGATCCTGTTCCACGCGCACCGGCGCTTCAATGGTCGCCGGCTCGCTCTCAATATGGGTCAGCACGGATCGCACCTGCGGCAGCTCGTCCCGGATCTGCTGTTCCAGACCATGCACAAACTGGTGCGCCTCCAGCAGCGTCATCGTCTCCTTCACTTCGATGTGCTGCTCCACATGCAGCCCATCGGCAAAGGCTTCGATGCTCACGTCGTGCAGGAGCACATTGTTGCGCGCGGCGACCCCCTTCACCTTGTCGAACAGGCTCTCGGCAACCGTCGACCTCGGCACCGTGTGGATCACCACGTCTGCTTCCGGCAGAACACGCTGCACCGCCTCGGTCGCCTCGACCACCAGCTCTTCGGTGCGCTGGAAGGTCAGCTGGCGCGGCAACGACAGCGTCACATCGGCGAAATAGGCGCTGCCCGACCGGCGAACCCGCGCCTGATCGATGCCCAGCACTCCCGGCGTGCGCGCCACCTCCTGAATCAGCCTGGTGTGCAGTTCCGGAGAGATCGCGTCGGTCAGCGCGCCCACCGCCCGCCATGCCAGCCGCCATCCAAAGATGAGGATCATCGCCGAAACGGCCAGCGCCGCCGCTGGATCGGCAAAACGCAGCCACCCGACGTGGCGCACCGAACCCAGCCACGATGCTGAAGTCCGACCACCACGGCCACGCTGGTCCAGATGTCCGACGCGAAGTGCAACGCGTCCGCCTCCAGCGCCGCGCTCCGGTGCCGCCGCGCCACCTTGCTTAGCTGGCCCGATCTCCACCGGTCCATTGCGATCGAGACGCCCATCACCAGGAAAGGCCACACCGAATACCGGATCGCGACGGGATGAAAGAAGATGCGGCTGATCGCCTCAGCCGATATGGCCAGCGCCGACGCCGCCATCAACCCCGTCTCCACGAAGGCGGAGATGTTCTCAACCTTGGCGTGTCCGTAAGGATGGTCCCAGTCCGCCGGCCGATCCGACACGCGCACCGAGACAAAGGTCATCGCCGCGCCCACCAGGTCCAGCGCCGAGTGCGCCGCGTCCGACAGCACGCCCAGGCTTCCGGTCAGGAATCCGACCGTCGCCTTCAGCAAAGTCATGGCGCACGCAGCCGCCACCGACACCAGCGACACCCACCGCTTCTCCGCGCTGGCCCGCGACGACCTCGTCATGGTCGCACTCGACATCGTCACCCTCAGCCTACAGCGATTCGATCCTTCACTACAGTTTTCACTACAGAGCGCACAGAGACGAGGGAATAGCCAATAGCACGCGCTAAGGCGTGCGATTCCGGCATGCCTGTTACCTATTCCCTACTCCCGATTCCCTACTCCCTGTCTTTATCCCCCGCCATAATCCCGCAATCCCAAACGTGTACGGCGTCCACGACACGTCTTCGAACCCGGTCTCCCGCATCAGCTCCATCATCGCCGGCGGCGGCGGAAACCTCTTCACCGAAGCAGGCAGATAGCCGTAAGCTCCTGCGTCTCCCGAGATGCGTGCGCCGATCGCCGGCAGCACCTTCCGGAAATAGAATTCGAACAACTTGCCTAATACCCCACCCGGCTCGCTGAAATCCAGAATCCCCAGTTCACCTCCGGGCCTCAGCGCCCGGAAAAACTCTTCAAGGCCGGCGCGATAATTCGCCAGGTTCCGGAACCCGAACGCTGTCGTGATCAGGTCGAGTGACCCATCGGCCACCGGCAAGTGCAGCGCGTCGGCCTCTGTCACTTCTGCCCGCCGCCCGGCCAGTTTCCTCCTCGCCAGCTCCAGCATCTGTGGCGAAAAATCTCCTGCCATCACGGGCGCGCCGTTCACCGGCCGCCGCTTCAGCAGCGCCAGCGTCATGTCCCCGGTGCCGCAGCAAATGTCCAGCACCCTCGCTTCGGGCCGCGCCAGAATATGCCGGAACCGCCGGGCCGTCCGCCACCACCACGTCCGGTCCACACCGCAGGAGAGCACATGGTTCAGCAAGTCATAGCGCGGCGCAATGCGGTCGAACATCTCCCGCACCGCCTTCGCCGAACTGGCCTCATCGCCGGCGCCCGCCGGCCGCGCTCCCGCGTTGTTACCTTCGCCTGGCAAACGTCAGCATAGCGCAGCGCCGGCCCACCCTTGCGGCTCCCTCAGGAATTACACTGCGCCTATGCGAATCCGTTCCCGTCTGGTGGGCGTTTTGCTTGCCCCTCTTTTTGTTCTCCTCGCTTGTTCTGCACAAAATCCTGATTCGGAAGGTTCACCCACCGCCATCGCCTTCGAGCGCGCACAGAACCTCCGCCACGGCATCAACACCAGCGAGTGGTTTGCGCAGGCCAATGACTACTCTCCCGAGCGCCTGCAGACCTTCACCACAGCCGACGACATCGCCCTCATCGCTAAGATGGGCTTCGACCACTGCCGCCTCAGCATCGACGCCGGCCCCCTCGTCGCCTGGCGCTACGCGGGCCACGAGACGCCCTTCATGACCGAACTCGACCGCGTCGTTAAAACCATGCTCGACAACCATCTCTCCGTCATCATCGACATCCACCCCACCAGCGAATACAAAGCCGAGCTCTTCCAGGGCTCCAACGGCGTCGGCAGCTTCGTTTCTCTGTGGCGCGCCCTCGCCGTCCACTTCGCGCCGCTCGATCCTGACCACGTCTTCTTCGAAATCATGAACGAGCCCGAACAGAACGACCCCTACCGCTGGCTGGGCATCGAGGCCTCGGTCGTTGATGCCATCCGCCAGGCCGCGCCGCACAACACCATCATCGCCTCCGGCGCCCACTGGTCCGGCCTTCCCGATCTCCTCGTTCTCGAACCCCTCGCCGACCCCAACGTCATCTACACCTTCCACGACTACGAGCCTTTCCCGTTCACCCATCAGGGCGCCACCTGGACCTCGCCTGAAGTCCGCCCCGAGCGCGGCATTCCCTACCCATCCACGCCCGAAGACATCGCCCCTGAACTCGACGAGGAGCCGAACCTCGCCGGCCAGTTCTTCCTCAACACCTATGGTGAAGACCGCTGGGACGCTGACCGCATCGAGAACACCATCGAGTTCGCCGCGAAGTGGTCCACGCTCCACCACGTTCCCGTCTACTGCGGCGAGTTTGGCGTCTTCCGCAACTACTCCCCGCCCGCCGCGCGCGCCCAGTGGCTGCACGACATGCGCGTCGCCCTCGAAAAGAACCATATCGGCTGGGCTATGTGGGATTACCAGGAGAGCTTCGGCGTCGTCCACAAACAAAACGGCGTCACCACGCCCGACGCGGACATCGTTACCGCCCTCGGCCTGCACATGCCGCGATAAGACGGCCTGCAGCCATTGGCGGCGCGAATTGCGCCAGCTTGCTCAGGGAACTCTGCCGGCCGGATCGGCGTATTCTTTTCTGTTCAGTTCGCAGCGCCTCAAGGCAAACCAGCCCGGCGCTCGGGGCTTTGAAAGAAGGCCATCAATGGCAAAATTCCTGCTCTTCTGCATTCTTCTCATCTTCTGCTGGCCGCTGGCTCTGGTGGCGCTCGTCGCCTACCCCATCGTGTGGCTGCTCCTGATTCCTTTCCGCGTCCTCGGCATCGCCGTGCACGGCGTTCTCGACCTCGTCGCCGCCGTCATCACGCTTCCCGCCCGGGTCATCCGCGCCATCTAAAATTTACAGCGAGGGGTTTCGGACACGAACACGGCCCGAATCGCTTTCAATCGCCTGTAACCTGCAACCTGTCACCTGTAACCTGTCTCCATGCCCCCGATCCTGCTCGACGGCAAAGCCTGCGCAAAGGAAATCGAAGCGGAGCTCGCCGTCCGCGTCGCCCGCTTGCCTGAAACTCGCGCCGGCTCGCCGCCCATTCTGGCCACCATCCTCGTCGGCGACGATCCCGCTTCGGCCACCTATGTCCGCATGAAGGGCAACGCCTGCCGCCGGGTCGGCATGGAATCTCTCAGCATCACCCTTCCCGGCACCACCACCACCGAGCAGCTGCTTGCCGCCATCGACGACCTCAACGCCAACCCGCGCGTTCGCGGCATCCTCCTCCAGCATCCGGTGCCGAAACAGATCGACGAACGCGCCTGCTTCGACCGCATCGCGATCGACAAAGATGTCGACGGCGTCACCTGCCTCGGCTTCGGACGCATGGCCATGGACCAGCCCGCCTACGGCTCCGCCACGCCCGCCGGCATCATGGAACTTCTGCGCCGCTATCAAATCCCCATCGAGGGCCGCGAAGCTGTCGTGGTCGGACGCAGCCCCATCCTTGGCCGCCCCATGGCCATGATGCTGCTCGCTGCCAACGCCACCGTGACGATTTGCCACTCCCGCACCAGGAACCTTGCCGATGTTGTCCGCCGCGGTGAAATTGTCATCGGCGCGGTCGGCAAAGCCGAGTTCATCCGCGGCGACTGGATTCGCGACGGCGCCGTCGTCGTCGATGCCGGCTACCATCCCGGCGGTGTCGGCGACATCGAGTTATCGGCCGTCATCGATCGCTGTTCGGCTTACACACCAGTGCCTGGCGGCGTCGGCCCCATGACCATCGCCACCCTCATCACGCACACTGTCATAGCTGCCGAAAAAGCCGCCCAGGTCTCTGCACGCAATCCCGACTGACAGCCGCATTTTTCTCTGCAATCTTCTTACCTTTCCTTGACACGCTTCTCAAAAGAGCCTCCCATCATGACAGCAGTTCGCGGCTCGCATCCGGTCGCATCTGATTTCAAATACAAATCTCAGCCGTCCAATATCCTCATCCAGGATCCGAATGCATATCCTCACCACCGCCACTGCGTTCCCTCCGCATTACTACACACAGCGCGAATTTCTCGACGCCCTGCTGCCCTACTGGGGCACCGATCCCAGGGTCGCCTCCATCATCGAGCGGCTCCATCTGCGTACCGGCGTCGACGGCCGTCACTTCTCCCGCCCCCTCGCGGACTATCTCGCCCTCGACACTTTCGGCAAAACCAACGATGCCTGGATCGACACCGCAGTCGATCTCGGCGAGCGTGCGATCGACTGCGCTCTGAAGCTGGCAGGCCTCAGGCCCGATCAGCTCGGGGCAGTTTTCTTTGTTTCGGTCACTGGCATCGCCAGCCCCTCGGTTGACGCGCGCCTCGTCAATCGCATGCATCTGGCGCCCAACATCCGCCGCAACCCGATCTTCGGCCTGGGATGCGTTGCCGGAGCCGCTGGCCTGGCCCGCGCCGCCGACTATGTCCGCGCTTACCCTGACCAGATTGCCGTGCTGCTCTCCGTTGAGTTGTGTTCGCTCACCTGGCAGCGCGACGACAAATCCGTCGCCAATCTCATCTCCGTAGGCCTGTTCGGCGACGGTGCCGCCGCTGTTCTTGTTGCCGGCGACCAGGTTCCGCGCCGCGGGCCGCGCATCGTGGCCAGCGATTCGGTCTTCTATCCCAATACCGAAGACGTGATGGGCTGGAGCATCGGTGAGGATGGTTTCCGCATTGTCCTCTCCCCCGACGTTCCCCGCGTCGTTGTCGAAAACCTCGGGCCCAACGTCGACGCATTCCTCGGCGCGCACGGCCTCACCCGCTGCGACATCGGCTCCTGGATCATGCACACCGGCGGCCCCAAAGTGCTCGAGGCTACGCAGGAATCGCTCGGCCTCTCGGAAAAAGATCTCGAAGTCTCCTGGGAGGCGCTGCGCCGCGTCGGAAATCTCTCGTCGGCTTCGGTGCTCGTGGTTCTCGACGAAATCATGAAGCACCGCCGCCCCGCTGCCGGAACCCGCAGCATCCTGGCCGCCATGGGCCCCGGCTTCTGCGCGGAAATGTCTCTCCTGGAATGGTGATGATGCCTGAACCCGCCGCACCCAGGGCCTGGCGTAGTCGTATCAGGGTGAGCCTTCACATCTTCAGCGCAATGCGCGTGGATTTGAATCAGCATGAATTCCTGACCACGCTAAAACCCCGTTCAGAACCACCGCCGGCCGCGCGAATCCAGCCGGAGCCCGGCCCCCGAACAAACTGCCCCCCGGCCAGGTTCACCCCACAGCAAGAAGCGTACCCTCATGCCAGGTGCTTTCCTACATTCCGTCACTGATCACTCAACAATTCGGTACCGTTGCAATCCCAATCCGGGAAGCTACGCCCATCACGGGAAAACGAAACGATGATGCCGTCCCCGGTCCCGCTGATTAGCGATGACGATTCGTAACCATCACTATGACGTGTTCATCGCCGGCGCTGGCCCCGCCGGCCTCGCCGCTGCTATCGCCCTCCGCCTTCGCGGCGCCGACGTCCTCGTAGCCGATGCTCTGCGCCCACCCATCGACAAACCCTGCGGCGAAGGCCTCATGCCCGACGCGCGAGGCGCACTGTCCCAGCTCGGCATCCCCCTCGACCCTCACCACGGCGCAGAATTTGCCGGCATCTCCTTCGTCTCCGGTCCGGACACCGTCTCCGCCAACTTCCCGCCCACATCCACCAAAACCCGCGGCATCGGCATCCGCCGCACCGCGCTTCACACCCTCCTTCTCGATCGCGCCGCGTCTCTCGGCGTCCGCTTCCGCTGGAACACCCCCGTCATCCTCAGCCACAACCACGCCCCCACCCTCGCCGGCGAACCCATCGCCTGCCGCTGGCTCATCGGCGCTGACGGCGCAGCCTCCCGCGTCCGCGCCTGGGCCGGACTTGACGACGCCCGCCTCCTCAGCCGACGATTTGGCTTCCGCGCCCACTACCGTCTCGCGCCGCACCAGTCCCCACCCACCCATGTTGAAGTCCACTGGAGCCCCATCGGCCAGGCCTATATCACCCCCACGGCGCCGGACGAAATCTGTATCTCCGCCATGACTCGCCATCCCGGCCTGCGTCTCGCCGACCACCTTGCTTCCCTGCCCACCCTGCGCGACCGCCTCGCTTCCGCCGCTCCCCTCTCCACCGAACGCGGCTGCCTCACCCTCACCCGCTCCCTTAGGCGAGTCACCCGGAACAACATCGCCCTCATCGGCGACGCCTCTGGATCCGTCGACGCCATCACCGGCGAAGGCCTCGCCCTCGGCTTCCGTCAGGCGCTCCTTCTCGGCGACTCCCTCTCAGCCGGCTCCCTCGCGCTCTACCAGGCTCACCACGCTCGCATCCTCGCCCGCCCGCAACAGATGGCCAGGCTCCTCCTTCTGCTTGACCGCCATCCGCGCCTCCGCTCCCGCACCCTTGAGTTTTTCGCAGCCCACCCGGCGCTTTTCCGCTCTCTCCTTGCTTTTCACATCGGCGAATCGCCGCAGCGACTCCTCCTCCCCAGGCTCAGAGCTGCTCCTTCGTGCGACGAGCCATCACCACTTGCCGGCCCTTCAACCCATTTCTCAGAAAGCCCTGCATCTGATTGATTGCAGGAGGCTAACATCATTAGCAAAAAATGTCTCTCCCGGACGCTCAGTCCCGCGCAGCGCCGTCCCCTCCACGGCCAGTCCGAATCTTTTTGCATCCTGGCGAATCTATAAACACGATCCGTTTCCCAAAAAACACCGCGGCCGGGCGCCAAACCTAGCGGCCAAAACGGACCCAGCAGTTCAGCAACAGAAAGAAAAGAAGGAACCCATGTCACTCCGGCCAGTTAAAGAAATCCTCTCCACCAAACCCACCCTCGAAGGCGCAGGCGTCCGTCTCCAGCGCGCCTTCGGCTTCGGTAAAACCAGCCAGTTCGATCCGTTCCTCCTCCTCGACGACTTCCGCAATGAGCATCCCGAGGACTACATCAAGGGCTTTCCCTGGCACCCGCATCGCGGCATTGAGACCATCACCTACGTCCTCGCCGGCTCGGTCGAGCACGGCGACTCGCTCGGCAACAAAGGCAAAATGACCGCCGGCGACGTGCAGTGGATGACCGCCGGCTCCGGCATCCTCCACCAGGAAATGCCGAAGGGCGACGACCGCGGCCGCATGCACGGCTTCCAGCTCTGGGCGAATCTCCCCGCGAACCTCAAGATGACCGACCCGCGCTACCAGGACATCCCCTCGGCGGCCATCCCCGAGGTCACTGAAGACGACGGCACCACCGCCCGCATCATCTGCGGCGAGTTCTGGGGCAAGCGCGGTCCCGTTGAAGGCGTCGCCGCCGACCCCAGCTACATCGACGTCTCCGTTCCGCCGAACAAGAAGCGTCGCCTCAAGGTCGAAACCACCCGCAACGCCTTCGCCTACGTCTTCGCGGGCTCGGGAACCTTCCGCGACGCTTCGAACCCGCAGGCGGTGCTCACCGAATCCGGCATCGACCCCAACGCCGATCCCGTCTACGACGCGACCAACCACTCGCTCGTCCTCTTCGATCGCGGCGACGAGATCCAGGTCCAGGCCGGCCCCGAAGGCATCCGCTTCCTGCTCGTCTCCGGCAAGCCGCTCGAAGAACCGGTCGCCTGGTACGGCCCCATCGTCATGAACACCCAGGCGGAGCTTCGCCAGGCCATGAACGAGCTCCAGACGGGCGAGTTCATCAAGCACCGATAAAGTAAAAAGGGCGCATGTCGGGAGCCGGATCTTTACGGGATCCGGCCTTTTTGTCAGGGAAGGCTAGCTCGCCTCCGCATCGGCCACCGCCAGCGCCGCATCCAGCGCCTCCACGGCAAAATCCAGGTCCTTCTCTTCCACGATCAGCGGCGGCGCAATCACCAGATGGCTCACCCACGCCTGGATCGCCACACCGCGCTTCAGCATCTCGGCCGCTACCTTATCCACCACGGTAACGGTACCGGACACCTTGTCCTTCATCGTGTTGAACGCCTCTTTCGTCGCCCGATCCTTCACCAGGTCGAGCGCCCAGAACAGCCCCAGCCCACGCACCTCGCCAATCGACTTATGTTTCGCCTGCAGCGCCCGCAACTTCGGCTCCAGATACGCGCCCATCCGTTTCGCGCGCTTCACCAGGTCCAGCCGCTGCATCTCGTGGATCGTCGCCACCGCCGGTTTGAGCGTGATCGGATGCGCCTCATATGTGTGCCCATGCGAGAAATAATGATCGTCGAAGTACGCGGCAATCTCCGCGGTCGTCGCGCACAACCCCAGCGGCACATAAGCCGAAGTAATGCCCTTCGCCGTGGTCAGGATGTCGGGTTTCACGCCCCAGTTATCCATGGCGAACCACTCGCCGGTCCGGCCCCATCCACTCATCACCTCATCGGCGATCAAAAGAACACCGTGCCGGTTACAAATCTCGCGCAGCATGGGCATGTATTCCTTCGGCGGGACGAGAACCCCATTGGTTCCCACCACCGGCTCCACAATCACCGCGGCAATGTCGCTCTCGTTGCGGATCTGATGTTCCAGATACTCCGCGCACGCAATGCCGCACTGCGGATAGGTGTGTTTGATGGGGCACTTGTAACAATTCACCTCGGGCGCAAAGACGAAACCCTGCCCTTTTCCGCCAACCTGCTCCATCGCCCAGCGCCGCGGATCGCCTGTGGCCGCAATCGAGGCCATTGTCGACCCGTGATACGAGCGGTAGCGCGCCAGGACCTTCGTTTTTCCTGTGAACATACGGGCAATCTTGAAGGCCGCCTCGTTGGCCTCGGTTCCCGAAGTGGTGAAGAAGAACTTGGTCAGCCCCTTGGGCAGCACGTCGAGCAGCAGCTGGCTCAGCTCGGCGCGCGCCTCGGTCGCATACGCCGGCGAAGCGTAAGCCAGCGCCTCAGCCTGCTCCGCAATGGCCGCAATCACCGCTGGATTCTTGTGGCCGAGGTTCACGCACATCAGCTGCGCCGAAAGGTCGAGATACCGTTTGCCTGCGCCGTCGGTGATGTAGCAGCCCTCAGCATCGGCCAGGTGCATCGGGTTCCACGTCTTCTGGAACCGCCACGTGCCGTAGTTCAGCTTCTTCGTCAGCTCCACCACCTGTTGCGTGGTCAGCGCCTGCGGCTCGGAAGTTGTCGTGGAACTCATATCGGTCGTCTCGGCCATGGGGTCACCTGTCAAAATGGTCTGTACATAAGGAATACACGAGAACGCCGAGCAAATTCTCGCTCTCGTTGTCGAACCCGATTCTGCGCCATGGCCCAGGCTTTTCTCTCCAACCAGATCGTCACTCCGCACGGCATCCGTTCCGGCGCGGTGCTGGTTGACGGCGGCCGCATCACCGCTATTGTCGATCGCGATGCCGTTCCGCTCGATCATCGAAGCATCCTCTGCGATGGCGCGCTGCTGCCCGGTTTGGTCGACTCGCACATCCACATCAACGAGCCGGGCCGGACCGAATGGGAAGGCTTCTCCACGGCAACCCGCGCCGCTGCTGCCGGCGGATACACCACCCTCATCGACATGCCGCTCAACTGCCTGCCAGCCACGACCACGGTCGCTGCGCTCGAAGCCAAGCGCGCCGCTGCTGAGGGCCAGGCCTTCGTCGACTGGGCCGCGTGGGGCGGCGTTTCCGGCCAGAACGCCGCGGACATCGAGCCGCTCGCCCGTGCCGGCGTCCGCGGCTTCAAATGCTTCCTCGCCGAGCCTGGCATCGATGGATTCTTTCGTGTCGACGAGGCCGAGCTCCGCCAGGCCGCGCCGCACTTGGCGCGCACCGGCCTGCCTTTACTCGTCCACGCCGAGTTGCCCGAGCCGCTCGATCGCGCCGCGCGTGAGCTGGCCGGCGCCGACTGGAGCCGCTACTCCACCTGGCTGCGCTCACGGCCCGATGAAGCTGAACTCGCCGCCATCCGCCTGATGATCGGCCTCTGCCGCGAATTTGGTTTCCGCCTGCACATCGTTCACCTGGTCACCGCGCAGGCAATCGACCTGATTCGCCGCGCCAAAGACGAAGGCCTGCCGGTCACCGTTGAAACCTGTCCGCATTACCTTCATTTCGCCGCGGAAGACATTCCCGATTCGAGCACGGTGCACAAATGCGCTCCGCCCATCCGCAGCGCCGAGAATCGCGAGCAGCTATGGCAGGCCCTGCGTGACGGCACCATCGATCTGATCGCAACCGATCACTCGCCCTGCCCGCCCGCGATGAAGAAAGGCGATTTCCAGACGGCCTGGGGAGGAATCTCGTCGGTCTCGGTGGCTCTGTCTGTTGTCTGGACCGGCATGCGCCATCGCGGTTTTACGCTCAGCGATCTTGCTCGCCTTTTGTCACAGCAACCGGCACAATTAGCCGGACTCGAAGGCAAAAAGGGCGCAATCGCACCCGGCAACGACGCCGATTTCGTGGTTTTCAACCCCGACGCCGAAAGACTTGTGATGGAAGACGACCTGCACACCCGCCACGCCTGCTCGCCCTATGTCGGCGGGCAGCTATTAGGCACCGTCACGGCTACATATTTGCACGGAGCTCCGATTTTCGAGGAAGGCACCTTCGCCCGGAATCCTCTTGGAATCGAACTCGGCTCTTCCGCGCAGCAACCTGAACGCCGAACGCTGAACGCCGAACGCTCGTCCTAAGCGCTGGCCAGCTCTTTGGCCCGCCCGCGTTGTTCCGCACCGAGCCGCACGCTCACGACCTTTGAAATGCCCGGTTCCTGCATGGTCACGCCATAGATCATGTCGGCGGCCTGCATCATGCGCTTCGAGTGCGTCACCAGGACGAACTGCGTCTCATCCGCCATGCCGCGCAGCATGTCGGCGAGACGGCCTACGTTGGTCTCGTCGAGCGGCGCGTCCACCTCGTCGAGTACGCAGAACGGGCTCGGCTGGAACAGGAAGATTCCGATCAGCAGCGAGAGCGCGGTGAGCGCCTTTTCGCCACCGGAAAGGAGCAGTACGTTTTGCAGTTTCTTGCCTGGCGGCTGGGCGACAATATCGACGCCGCTGTCGGCAACATTCTCTTCGTCGGTCAGCCGCATAAACGCCTGGCCGCCGCCGAACAGTCTGCCGAAAGTCGCGCTGAAGTTCTCGTTGATCCGCGCAAACGCCTCGTCGAACTTCGTTCGTGAAATCTCGTCGATCTCGCGGATCGTCGCCTGGGTGTTGTCGATGGAGTCCATCAGGTCCTTGCGCTGCGTCTCGAGGAACTTGTGCCGCTGCGCAGTCTCCTGGTATTCCTCCAGCGCCATCATGTTCACCGGTCCCATGTTTTCGAGCCGCTGCTTCATCTCGCGGCACGCCAGGTCTTCCGTAACGAGTGCCTCGTCTTCAATCCGCGCGAGCGTCTCATCGCCGCGCAGCGCTGAGGCTTCGAGGCTCAGGTCAGCAACGCAGGCTTCTTCCGCATGCCGCAATTCGGCCGTCAGCGTCGCGGCCTGATTACCGCATGCGCTGCGGCTCTCGCGCAGGGCGTCAATCTCGGCCCGCAGCGTCTTCAGGCCCTGCTCGAGCGCGGCCACTTCAGCCCGCAGCGCGGCGATTTGTTCGTGCGACTCGGCTGCTTCGCGCTGCGCGCTGTCGCGCGCCTCGATCAGCTGGGCTCTCGACTCCACCAGCTGCTGGTTCTCGCGCCCACGCTGGTCCTCTTCCGCGCCCGCTGCAGCCAGCTGCTGGTCAATCTGCGCCACGCGCGCTTCCAGCTCGCGATACATGCGGTCGATTCTGGCAAACGCGGCTTCCGCGCCGCGGCTGCGCTCTTCAAGGCCGGCCAGCTCGGCGGATATCTGCGCGGCTTCCTGCTGCGCCAGGTCGCGGGATGCCCGGAGATCGCCGACCCGCTGTTGCATTGCCGCCATGCTGGCTTCGAGCGTCTGGTGCTCGGTTTCGAGGCGCGCAGCTTCGTCGCGCCGCTGTTCCAGGAAGCTGTGCTTGGCAGCGCGCGCATCGCGGTTGCGCTCGTTCTCCAGCGTCCATTCCTGCAGCCGCCGCTCCAGCCGCTGGACTTCCATCTCCATCTGGCGCAGCGCCGCGCTCTGATTCGCGCTCTCGCGTTCGGCAATCCGGCGGTCTTCGGACTTCGCATCCAGCGTTCTGGTCAGTTCGGCCAGCGTCCTTCCCAGCGTTGCCGCGTGCATCTCGGCGTGGCCGAGCTCGCGCTCAACCTCGGCGAGCTTCTGCTGCGCCTCGCGCCACTCGCGCTTCAGAGCCAGCGGTCCTTCCGCGCCTGGCTTGCCTCCAGTCACGGTGACGTTGTGAAAGCACTCGCCTGAAGGCGCCAGGAAGAACGCCGATGGATTCTCCAGCGCCAGCGATCGCGCCGTCTCCGAATCCGGAGCAACATACCCCTCACGGAGTTTCGGCAGAATCGCTTCCAGCGACCGCCCAAAGCCGTCCAGCACGCGAATGCAGTTGCGCAGCGGCACAATGGTCCGGGTGGTGTTGTGCGCCGGCACGGTATCGTCGCCGGCGAAGGAAAACTTCGCCTGCGCGTCATCAGGATGTACGAGGAAGGTCGCGCGTCCATCGACACCCGTCTTCAGCAGGCGAACGCCTTCGTGGGCCGAATCCCAGCTCTTCACGACGATGTAATTGAGCTCATCGCGCAGAAACTCATCGACAACGCTCTCGTACTCGTCCCCGACTTCAAGAAAATCGGCCAGCGTGCCGACGGGTTTCAGGCCGCCGCCCATCGTCTGCGACTGGAAAAGCTTGCGCACTGTGTCGGTCGAATAGCTGTGCTCGCGGATCAGCGCTTCCAGCGAAGCACAGCGCCCGCTCAGCGTTGCATGCTCAGCACGCAGCTGATCGGCGTGCCGCCGTGCCTGTTCTTCCTCGCCACGCCCGGCTTCAATTTCGCTCCGCAGCGACGCAATCTCTGCTTCCACGCGATGCAGCGCATCGGTCACCGACTCAAAGCTCAGCGAAATCTGTCCGCGCTCTGCGCCCAGCGACTCCAGATCGCGCCGCGCCGCGTCCATTTCGACGTTCAGCCGCTCAGCCTCGCGCTCAAGGCTGGCCAGCGCCTCTTCAGCCTGCGTAATCTGGTTCCGAGCCTGCGAAACCTGGGCCAACATTTGTGCCGCCTGGCGTCGCGCGCCCTCCGATTCCTGCTCCGCCGCCGTAACCGCGGCCACAGCTTCGCGCATGGCTTCCTGCTTGAGTCGTGTGCGCTCGCGGGCCTCAGCGGTTGCCGACTCGGCGGACTCCATAAACGCCCGCTGTGTCTCGCGCTCGGCAGTCGTCCCGCGCAAATGCTCCGCCGTTTGTTCCAACTCCGCCCGGGCCGCGGCCATCCGCGCTTCCAGCTCGGCAATCCGCTCCAGATTGGTCTGGTGCCGGGCATCGGCGCGCTCAATCTCCAGCGCCTTTTGGTTGCTGCGCGCCTCGGCGTCCCTGGCAGCATCCTCCAGCTCGTATTCGCGGGCGACCAGCGCAGCGTGTTCTGTATCCAAAGCGGTTACTTTTTCCGCGCCCGCGTCGATTTTCGCGGTCAGCTCGGCAATCTCTGCTCCCAGCGCTGCGTGCTGAGCGTCCATCTGCGCGATTTTGCTGGCCAGCACAACTTTCAGCTTTTCGCGCATCTCGTCGCGCAGCCTGGCGTAGCGCTCGGCTTTCGCCGCCTGGCGCTTCAATGACCCCATCTGCCGGGTCACTTCTTCGAAAATGTCGTTGATCCGTGCCAGATTCTGCCTGGCCTGTTCGAGGCGCAGCTCCGCCAGCCGCTTTTTGGTTTTGAAGCGCGTAATGCCCGCAGCCTCTTCGATAATGGCGCGCCGGTCGTGGGGGCGCGAGCTGAGCAGCTGCCCGATCCGCTCCTGCCCGATGATCGCGTACGACTCGGGTCCAAGACCGGTGCCCATGAAGATGTCCTGGATGTCGCGCAACCGGCACAGCTTGCCGTTCAGCAGATACTCGCTGTCGCCGGTGCGGAACAGCCGTCGGGTCACGACCATCTCGCCTTTCTGCGGCGTGCGGTTGAATTTGCGGCGGCGAATCTTCAGCACGACGGCGGGAAGAGCGGCGTTCGCCGTGCCGTCCGGAACCTCGGCTGTTGTGGTCGCATCTTCTGAACCCACCGAGCCGGCCTCACCGTCCGCGTCGGCCTGCGGTTCGATCGCAACGCCGTGCTCATCCAGCACGACGCCGGGTTGCGTATCCGCGATGATCTCCTCGACCTCGGCGGCGCGTTCGGCGCGAAGCTTTTGCTCATCCCACTCGGGGTTCTCGTCTACCACGACTTCCGGCTCGTTGAGCAGACCGCCTTCGTAGGCGTCGGGATCGACCAGCGTCAACGCGACCTCGGCCATGCCCAGGGGCTTGCGGTCGCGGGTTCCGGCAAAGATGACGTCCTCCATCTTGCCGCCGCGCAGCGTCCTGGCGCTTTGCTCGCCCAGCACCCAGCTCACCGCATCAAGGATGTTCGACTTCCCGCACCCATTTGGCCCCACCACGATCGCAATCCCCTGCCCGGGAAGCTGCAATTCGGTGCGGTCAAAAAAGGACTTGAAGCCCAGGATCTGAATCTTCTTCAGCTTCAGCATGGGGGTTGAATCACTCCTGAACCCTGAAAGAAAGGGACGTACAGAGCCCGTCAGGAACGACTGTAGCGCCCGTCCGGAGCCACGGTCAACACAAGCACCCCAACATCTTGTGGATAAGGGGGTCTAAACCCAACTATTAGGTCCTGACGTCAACTTCTCGATCGACGGCTCAACTGAGTGGACGCGGGGAATTGCCAGATGCTTTAACGGTAGCTCTATCCTCATCCTCTGGCAAGAGAAATTGCTGCAAAATCCCGCATCGACACTGGTTCCACGCCAACTCCCGCCGTCCTCGATGCCTCAACAAAGGACACTGCGGTACTCGCATCCAACTACAAAATGTTGACGCGGAAGTTAAGGGCCCTGCTCCCTCTTGACGATCTGACTGCCCGTTTTTCTCGGTCGAAGCCAACCCTGGCTCGCGCCGCTTTGCTGGGGCTCTACCTGCTGATGACCGTGCAGTTTGTCGGCTGCTACCTGTTCCTCGGCCATCCTTATATTGACTTTTTCCGCTACAGTCACGGATTCGAGCGCCTGCCCTTCCAGACCCGCCTTCTGCTTGCGCCACTGTTTCGCTGGGCGCTCGAAAGCCCCCTGCTGCTGCTACGTGCGGCAGCCGATTATGGCTTTCGGCGCGTCCAACAACCTGCTTGAATTGAATTTCATGCCACGTCTCCTGCGTGGGATCCTCGTGATCGCCGTTTATCTCGGTTGCGCGCAGTTCGCTGCGCACGCGCAGATTTCCGGACCTGCGGAACTGCCCGATACGTCACCGCTTCCGGCGGCGGCGCCCAGCCCAAACACGGTTGTCCTGACCATCGCGGATCAGAATGGCGTGGCAGTCTCCGCGGCGCAGCTCACCATCGAGGAGCCGGGCCAGCCGCCGCTCCATCTGCAAAGCGATTATGACGGGCATTGCTCCTTCATTCCCCGCCTGTCTCAGCCATACCGTATCCGCGTCGAGAAGCACGGCTTCTATGAGAGCGTCACCAACGATGCCGATCCTCAGGCCAGGGCTCTTCGCATCGTCCTCACCCACGTGGAGCTGTACCAGCAGCAGGTGAACGTCCACGCATCCGCTCCGGGAATCGATCCGCAGCAGATCTCCGATCAGAAGGCCATGGACGTTCCGGAGATTGTCAACATTCCCTTCCCGACCAACATTGACATCCGCAATCTGCTGCCATTCACGCCTGGCGTGGTCGCCGATTCAACGGGCCAGGTACACGTGGCCGGCGGCGAAACCTACATGACCCTCGACACTTTCGATGGCTTCGACATTCGCAACCCTGTTTACGGCACGCTCGATCTGCGCGTCGACACCGACGCGGTTCGCTCCATCGACACCGAGAGCACGCGCTACCCGGTGCAGTACGGTCGCAACACGGGGGGAATCGTCGCATACACCACGGGCATGGGAGACAACAAATTCCGTTACGATGCGACTGACTTCATCCCTTCGTTCCGCGATCAGAAGGGCATTCGTTTCGACACGCTGGAGCCGCGGTTGACTGTCTCTGGCCCGGTGGTTCGCGACCGCCTCTGGTTCTTTGAAGCCCTCGACACCCAATACAGCCAGATCTACATCCCTGAGCTGCCCGCCAACGCCGACACTGACAATCTGATCCGCGGCAGCAATCTTCTCAAGCTCCAGTCGAATCTGGGTTCCCGCAACAGCCTCACTGCCGGCCTTTTGTTCAACGACTATCACTCGCCCTACGAAGGCATCTCGGCCATTGCTCCGCAGCAGAGCACCGACAACCACGACATCCTCGCGTGGCTGCCCTACCTGCGCGATCAGCAGAGCTTCAGCAATGGCGTTCTGTTCGATCTCGGCTTCGCGGCAATGCAGTACCGCGAGGGATGGGAGCCGCACGGCGACACGCCCTACGACCTGACTCCGGAGCTGCCCACCGGCAGCAATTTCGAAACCCAGACGACATTTTCCCAGCGCCTCGAGGAGTATGCCGACGCCTGGCTCCCTCCGCGGCGCTGGAAGGGCAGTCACCAGTTCCGCGCCGGAATTGACGCTGATCAGATCGGATTCGACCTGTATGAGGCGTTCGCTCCCGTGAACTACCTGCGCGAAGACCGCACCCTGCTGCGCCAGAGTACGTTTCCCGCCTTTACGCCTGCGACGCGCCACAACCTGGAGCTGGGCGCCTGGGTCGAAGATCGCTGGACACCGCGCTCGGGTCTGCTGCTCGAGCCCGGCATCCGCTACGACTGGGACGAAATTATTCGCCGCCCGCTTCTGTCGCCGCGCATCGCGCTCAAGTACTCGCCGCCCGGGGCCGAAACGAGAACAAAGTTCACCGCCGGAGTCGGCGAGTACTACGAACACACCCAGCTGGAGTACCTCACCCGTGCGCTCGCCGGTATCCGCTACGACCAGTACTATGCGGCCGACGGCACGACCCCTGCGGGTCCGCTGCTGGAAACGACTTTCACGGCCAACAATTCCTCGCTGCGTGAAGCGCACGCGCTCAACTGGAGCGCGGGAGTTGAACAGAGAATCCCAGGCCAGATCTTCGTCGGCGCCAATTTCATGCAAAAGCGGCTGGCGGACGAATTTATCTACGCCAACCAGAGCGGACCGGCAGCGCTCTCCGGGAATTACATCCTGACCAACAATCGTCAGGACCGTTTTTATTCTGCTGAAATCAATGCGCGCCGATCGTTCTCAGGCAACTACGCCCTGTTCGCCTCGTATACGCGCTCCTCGGCAACGACGAACTCCGCCCTCGACTACGTTCCCACGATCCCTCTGCTCGGTCCGCAGCAAAGCGGGCCGCTCTTCTGGGACGTTCCGAATCGCGTCCTTTCCTGGGGCTGGCTACCGGCCTGGGCGCCATGGCTGCCGTCCATCCATCGCAACTGGGACTTCGTCTATACCCTGGACTGGCATTCCGGCTTTCCTTTCGACTCCATCAACGCCAACGAGCAAATCGCAGGGCCACCCGGTTCCCATCGTTTTCCCGATTACGCCGATTTCAGCCCGGGGCTCGAGTGGCGCTTCCATTTCCACGGGAAATACTTCGGCCTGCGCGGCGTTGTCGAGAACATTACGAATCGTGAAGATCCTTATGTGGTCTATAACAACGTCGATTCCCCCGACTACCTCACATTCACCCAGCCCCTTGGCCGCGCTTTTACCACACGCATCCGCCTGATCCAGTCCTCCCGCTAGCCTGTACCGAACGATCGGCTCCGCTTGCTTGCTCAGATTTCGGACGCTGGGCAAATTTTTCAGGTGCATTCCGCCGTGGCTCGTGTACTCTTGCTCTTTGCATCCGATGGTCAACGTATGCCGGACCCGGTGGCATCCCACTCTGCAGGCGAAACAGGCGTTCACTGCAACAACTTGTCAGCACGCTCGATTGGTTTCTATAATCCAGCATCGCTGCACTGCGGTTCGCCGATCACGTGAGACGGGATGGCTGCGTCTGTATGTAGTAGATACGTTGAGTCGCCTGTGATCCGGGATTTGCATCAGACGAATTCTCCCAGGAGCGTTGAATGAAGAAGCTTGCTATTGCCTCGGTTGCGCTGCTCGGCGCCTGCTGTGCACTCACTGGTTCTCCCGCTTTTGCGCAGGGTGCCGACGGCCAGTCGGCCCAGGGCGCCACCGCCAACTGCGCCCAGATCACCATTAAAGATGCCGCCGAATATAACGCCTACGCCAATGCCACCAGCCAGTCCTCTCCGGCAGCCAAGGCTGAAGCCATTGAAGCGTTTCTGACCCAGTACCCCAACAGCGTCGCGAAAAACGAGATGCTGCAGGACCTGATGGACGCGTACCGCACGGCAGGCAATGTCCCCAAAATGCTCGACGCTGCCAAGCGCTTGTCTCAGGCCGACCCCAACAATCTGCGCGCGATGATGGTCATCGTCTATCTGGAGAATCTGCAGGCCAACCAGCCCGGGGCGAACAAGCAGCAGCTGCTCGACGATGCCGCGGCCGTGGCTCAGAAAGGCATCACCGCACCCAAAGACACCTGCATGTCTCAGGCTGATTACGACAAGGTGAAGGATCTCGCGACACCCACCTTCTACAGCGCCATCGGCGCCGACGACGCGGCGAAAAAAGACACTAAGGGCGAGATCGACGCGTATACCAAGGAGCTGCAGTCCTATAAGGATCCGGCGCAGACGACCCAGGGAGCTGCTCTGCTCGATACCTACTATCTGGGCAATGCTTACCTCAACCTGGACCCCAAGGACATCAAGGACGCTGTCTGGTTCCTGACCCGCGCGGCGCAGTTTGCCCAGCCCCCGTACAAGGCACAGATCGAAACCGCGGCCGAGTACTGGTACAAGAAGTACCACTGCTCGCAGAATGATGCCGCCTGTAACTCGACGCCGCCCCAGGGCTTCGCCGAAATACAGCAGATGGCCGGCGTTCCCGCCAACATCTTCCCGCCAGCCTCGTACAATCCCACCCAGGCTCCGCCGCCACCGTCGCCCGCGGATCTGGCCCACCAGGCCATCGTCACCACTGCCGGTTGTGCCGGTGTTACTCCTGCGCCGCCGCCTGCTCCGCCAGCCGGATCGGCCCCCGCTGCTGATCAGTCGGCTGCAGCCACTCCGGCGCCCGCTGCTGCCCCCGCAACACCCGCTGCTGCTCCCACCGTTCCCCCGGCATGCTCCGAGGGTCTGAAGGGCATGGCTCTGGGCGATAAGGAATTCATCCTCTCCAACGGCACGCCTGCCGACCAGGCGGTCATCTGGAGCGTGATGAACGGCGTCAGCGTCCAGGTGCCTGGCGTTGTGGTTTCCGCAACTCCGACCCAGGTGATGCTTGCCGTCTCGCCTGACGCGCAGCAGTCCAGCACCGCGGACTTCACCATCAACATGAAGACTCCGCTGAAGGAAGTTCCCGCACCCGGCTCCAAGGTGACCCTGATTGCGACCTTCGACTCTTACACGCAAAAGCCGCCCATGATCATCCTCAAGGACGGCGAGTCGACGGCCAAGCCGCCGGTGCACCACACCGCGCCGGCCCACAAGCCGACTGCTCACTAAGGTCATCGGGCCTCGAGCAACGGGCAGCCCTCGTGGCTGCCCGTTTTGCTGCTACATTGAAATTTGAATGGACCTTGCGAAGCGCATAGGTGGCGAAGTCGTGCTCGCCGCTGCCCTTATCCTCGGCTGGAGCGTGAACCCCGAAGGTCTTCTCCAGTCCACTGTATCGGCTCAGGAGCGGCCCGCCGACGTACCGCCTTCACCGGATGCGCAGTACTTCGAGCTTCCTCACATTCCCCAGTCCCAGCTCAATTCCGCCGATGCAGCGCTGGTCAGGGCAAAGCAAACCGCTATCGCCGCTGAGGCGCGCTTCTTCGCCTACGATCTTTCGCTGCCTGGCTGGACGTACGACGCGTCTTCCTGTCCCGCGATGCCAGATGAACTGATCCTTCACTACCGCAGGCCATTTCCCAACGGAGCTGAGTCGGTCTTCACCGCGCTCGTTCCGCGCGACGCCGGCCGGGTTTACGTTGTCCCGATCCTCTATCGCAATGCCATGCCTTTCCGTTCCGCCACCGGCAGCGAGCGCAGCATCGCCGTTTTCAACCGCGTTGTTCCCGCCGATGTGGCTGCCGCAGCCATCCAGCCCAACGGTAAGTGGCTGGCGCTCGCGCTTTGTTACGCCGACATCGTGTACGGCAACGCCAACGTGGTCCATCGCGCCGGCGCCGAAGTTGGCCTGGCTCGCGCCCCGGAGCCTCTGCTTCATCTGTCTGAGGGAAACTCCGCGCGCAGCATCGTTTTCACCGATCGCAATGCTCCAGGCCAGTATTTGGTGTGGACCATTACTCTCGACCCGAAAGGCCGCATCACGGCAGCGTCAGCTCAGCAGTTGTCCGATTACGTCGCGCGCGTGCGCAACGGCGTCGAGCCGACTGAGAAACGGATGCCTGAGGGGAAGGAGCCGCCGGTGAAAACGCTGCCCTCTCCGCCGGAACCGCCTGTCAAGCCAGAGCCGAATCAGCAGGAGCCGCCCGTCAAGCCGCAGCCGCAATAGCTACCCTACAAAATCCACCTGTACGGGATGTGGAATCACACCGCGGTCGTAGCCCATGGCCAGCAGCCTGCGGATCGCTGTGCGGCCATCGTCGCCGTAGTCGAGCGTGCGCTCATTGACGTACATGCCTACGAATTTATCGGCGAGGCTGGTGTCGAGGTCGCGCCCGAACTGCATCGCGTATTCGAGCGCCTCATCCCGATGGTCGAGCCCGTACTGGATGCTGTCTCTGAGCGCCTGCGTCACTGTCTGCATGGTCGCGTCGCCCAGCGAACGCCGGATCGCATTGCCGCCCAGCGGCAGCGGCAAACCCGTTTCTTCGCGCCACCACACGCCCAGATCCAGAACACGGCTCAGCCCCGTCCTCGGATACGTCAGCTGCCCTTCATGGATAATCAGCCCGGCTGCGTAATTTCCCGCCAGCACCTCGGGGATGATCTGGTCAAACGGAACGACCGCCGTTTCGATTTCCGGCTCGAACAGCTTCAGCGCCAGATACGCCGTGGTCAGCGTTCCCGGCACGGCAATCGTTACTCTGCGGATCTCGTCCAGGTCGTACGCCCGGGTCGCCACAATCATAGGCCCGTAACCGTCACCCACCGATCCACCGCACGCCATCAGCGCGTACTGATCCTGAATGTAGGGATAGACGTGGAACGAAATCGCCGTCACATCGAAAAACGCCTCGCGGATGGCCCGCTGATTCAGCGTCTCAATGTCGCAAAGCACATGCGTGAACTTGTGCCCGCTCACGCGCACCTTGTTGGTCGCGAGCCCATAAAACATGAAGGCGTCGTCGGAATCCGGGCTGTGGGCGATGCTGATTTCGCGGACGACGGGAGAAACCATTTCAGCAGAAGAAGAAGGTATGGCGCTCAAATCCAGGTCCCTTTCCGGTGGGGCTCTCACTCTATTGTCCTACAAACCCGCTCGGATACTTCAACAGCGGTCACAAAACACTCATGAAGACGACTCTGGCACGCCCCAGGACGCGCGCCTGGACCAGCGAAAGTCTCGCCTCCGCCTACAATATGTCCAGCAGAGCAGAAAGACCCGTCATGATGTCCGCATCGCCCCGATTCGCCGTCCGCATTCGATCCGGAAAGCTGTCGATCGCGCTTTACCTGATTCTCGCCTCGACTCTGCTTGCGCTAGCTGCGCCAAAACGCGCCAATGCGCAATCTGCCGCAGCTGCCGTGACTGCCCCGCACCTCACAGTTTCCATCATCGTTCCGCCCGCGCAGATTTACCCAGGCCAGAACTTCACCGCCGGCCTCGACTTCCGCCTCGAAGACG
The DNA here is from genome assembly GCA_963788905.1 of uncultured Acidobacteriaceae bacterium. Classification (GTDB taxonomy): domain Bacteria; phylum Acidobacteriota; class Terriglobia; order Terriglobales; family Acidobacteriaceae; genus Palsa-343. The sequence goes on along the minus strand of CAWBIO010000001.1, from coordinate 1,143,021 downwards.
GCTGGCATGTGTATTGGATCAACGCCGGCGATTCCGGTGAGCCGCCAGCGGCGAAATGGACTCTCCCCGCTGGCGTCATTGCCGATGCGCTCCAGTTTCCGCCGCCCAAACGCCTGCCGCTCGGCCCGCTCATGGACTTCGGCTACGAAAACGAAGTCGTCTTCCCAGTGCCGATGCACGTCGCGCCCGATTTCAAGCCGCCTGCTCCGAGCGCAACCCTCGCCGCGCACGTCACCTGGCTGGTCTGCCGTGAAGTCTGCATCCCCGGCAAAGCCGACCTCGCCGTCACGCGATCTGCTATGGCCGCGGCGCCAGCCGCACCGTCCGTCGATGCTTCCGCGCAGAACAAGATCACCCGCTTTCAGGCCCTGCTTCCCAAACCACTCCCCGCGGGCGATACCGCCACCTTTTCGCAAAACCCCAAAGGCTTCGTCCTTCAGATCACCGGGGCACGCGCTTCTTCGGCGCAGTTCTTCCCGCTCGATGAAACCATCATCGCCAACGCAGCGCCACAGCCTGCGCAGTCTGTCGCCAACGGGTTCCAGCTCGCGCTGATCAAAGACGAGAACCTCCAGGGCTCCCCTCAAAAACTCAATGGCCTCGTCGAGCTTCCGGATGGGACCACCTGGGAAATCCACGCCACTCCGGGCGCGCTGGCTGCGGCCGCACCTCCGCTGGAATTCTCTTCTATCATTGGAGCCGTCGCCCTCGCCTTCATCGGCGGCATCCTGCTCAACCTGATGCCGTGTGTTTTCCCCGTCCTTTTCATCAAAGGCCTGGCTCTGGTCCAGTCGTCCCAGCACGAGCGCCGCACGCTCCGCGCCCACGGATGGGTCTACACGCTCGGCATTCTCGTTTCTTTTTGGGTCGTCGTCGCCGTTCTCATCGCGCTGCGCGCCGCCGGCCGTCAGCTTGGCTGGGGGTTCCAGTTTCAGTCCCCCATCTTCCTCGCGCTGATGGCGATGCTGCTCTTCTTCCTCGGCCTCGCGCTCGCCGGCCAGTTTGAAATCGGCCTTTCGCTCACCAGCGCCGGCGGCTCACTCGCGCAAAAGCAGGGCTACGCCGGCAGCTTCTTCACCGGCGTCCTCGCGATGGTAGTCGCCACACCCTGCACCGCGCCCTTCATGGGAGCAGCGATCGGCTACGCGCTCGCGCATTCGGCGTGGGTCAGCTTCGCCATCTTTAGTTCGCTCGCCCTCGGTCTTGCCCTGCCCTATCTCGCCCTCGCGTACTTCCCCGGCTGGGCGCGACTGTTGCCCAAACCCGGTGCGTGGATGGAAGTCCTGAAGCAGGCCGTCTCCATTCCCATCTTCGCCACCGTCATCTGGCTGGTCTGGGTCTTTACCCAGCTCGCCGGAACCTCCGCCCTCATCGGACTTCTCGCAGCGTTCCTGCTTCTCGCGGTCGCTGGATGGTTCCTCGGGCGCTGGCCGGGCAAGGCGGCAGCCAGCACCATCGCCGCTGTGATCCTCATCGCAGCCATCGCCACGCCCATCTGGGCGGTCTACAGTCTTGGGACGTCGACCCTACCGGTTTCCGTGCAAGGCGCTCCTGGCTCCCGGCTCCCGGCTTCCGGCTCGGACTGGCAGCCCTTCACCCCCGCGCTCGTCGCCCAGTCCCGGGCCCAGGGCAAACCCGTCTTTATCGACTTCACCGCCAGCTGGTGTCTCTCCTGCCAGGTCAACGAGCGCCTTATCCTCAACCGTGCCGACGTCCAGCAACGTCTCCGCGACTCCGGCGCCGTTCTCATCCGCGCCGACTGGACCAATCAGGACCCCGACATCACCCAGACCCTCGCCGCTCTGGGCCGCAGCGGCGTTCCCACCTATGCACTTTACCCGGCTGATCCTTCCGCTCCCGCGCACGTCCTCCCTGAGGTCCTGACGCCCGGAATTGTGATCAGTGCCCTCAATTCTTTACCGCCTTCTAATAGACAATCCGCCACCCTTTCGCGTCCAATATCCCAATAAGGGCGACGCTTCCCCGGAAGCCGCGCCGCTTCATGGGTTGGTTGGCCTGTAACCCGCGACCCGTCGCCTGTAACCTGCCACGGAGGTGCTCATGCGCCGTCTTCCTGCTCTCGCCGCCATTGTTTCGCTCGCCGCGCTCAGCTTGTGCGCCCACGCCGCCAAGGTCGGCGACCCCGCGCCGGACTTTACCGGCACCGACTCCAATGGCCAGACCCACAAGCTCTCTGAGTACCGTGGCAAATTCGTCGTCCTTGAATGGACCAACAACGGCTGCCCCTACACCCGCAAGCACTACACCAGCGGCAACATGCAGAACCTTCAAAAGGAATGGACCGCGAAGGGCGTGGTCTGGCTCACCGTCCTCTCTTCCGCGCCAGGCGCGCAGGGCTACATGACCGCCTCTGACGAAAACGCCTACATGTCGAAGGTCCACGCCTCACCCACCGCCGCGCTTCTCGATCCCACCGGCGCCATCGGCCACGAATACGACGCCCGCACCACGCCGGACATGTACGTCATCGATCCTGCGGGCAAGCTCATCTACGCCGGAGCCATCGATGACCACCCCACCGATGATCCTTCGGACATCCCGCACTCGAAGAACTACGTCACCGACGCGCTTACTGAGGCGATGTCGGGCCAGGCCGTCGCCGTCTCCTACACCCGCCCCTACGGCTGCAGCGTGAAATACCAGGGCGACTAGGCCTGCCGCGGCAAGCCCGGGTTCCGCCACTGGGACCCGGGTCCGCACCTCATGCCACGGTTATGTTTCTCCTCTATTGCCTGCTGCCTGCTTCCTGTTCCTGGAACACCCACGCATCCCCCAGCCAAAAATTCACCACCGAACACGCCAGGATCGCCATTAAGTTTGCTGCGATCACCGGCATGTGCGCGCCCTCCACCAGCAACGGCATCAGCGCCAGGTTCCCTGCTATCGAAACCGCTCCATTCGAGAGATGAAACCGCACCAGTTGCGCCAGCCGGCTCGACGGCTGTTCCCGATCCCGCCACGTGTACCGCAGGTGCCACAAGAAGTTATGCAATAGCGCGATCTCGATCGCCGCGGCGGTCGCCAGCAGGTAGTGCGGCGTGATCCGGCTCAGCGCTGCCAACACGGCCAGCTGGACCGCCATCCCCAGTGCACCCACCGCATTGAATTTCCACCAGCGCGCGAATTGCTTCACACCCCACGGCACGAAGTGCTTCATGGCAACGGCTCCTCGCGATAGAGCTGCGCCGTATGTCGGACCGTCACCACCGCCGCCATTGCCAGCATTCCCGCCGCCGCAATCGATCCCCCGACGTCAAACAGCAGCCAACGATGCCCCAAAAACGTGACATACGGTCGGAAAACCAGCCGTAGCGTACCCGCAATCAGCAGAATCCTCAGCTCCGTGGGTCCAAACCAACCCTGAGATAACTCAAATCGCCCCAGCGTATAGGTCGCCAGATAGCTTTCCCCAGCTAACAGCAGAAACGCCACTAACATCGCTGTCGCAACCTGCCAGTGCACCAGGCCGGACACGCTCAGTCCGCCCATCAGAGCTGCCGCACCAAAGATATCCACGATGTGGTCCACATAGAACCCATACCGCGGCCTCTGTTGCCTTCTCACCCGAGCCAGAGTTCCATCCAGGCTGTCGCCCAGCCAGTTGAGCACGATACACACCACGGTCAGCAGCAACGCCCTCCGATCCCATCGCGCCAGGGCATATCCAATCCCAGCTCCTATCTGGGCGCTGAGACCAAGTAGGGTCAGCTGATCCGACGTCAGCCACTTCGGCGCGCGCTCCGCCATCCACACCAGCGCCCGCCTCTCCAGTTTTGCCGTCAGCGCCTCATTCATTCGCGGCGCCGGCGCGAACTGCATGTCTGTCTTCACCGCCGTATTTGTAGCCATCACTGTCACCTGCTGTTCTGCTGCCTGTAACCTAGCTTTTTCCAGCGTGAACTCCAGCGACTCCCGCGGAATGCTCTCCGCAAAAGGCTTCACCGCCCATCCAAGCCCCGCCGGAATCCCGCGTGTCAGCGTCACCGACTCAATCTGCACATACAGCCCGCCGTCCGCCTCCTCCCAGCTCCAGTACGTGTTCATCCGCCACAGGAACCCGTGATCCTCCTTCAGCTCCCGTTCTTCTTTCATCCCGGCATCGTCAATCTCCGCAATGCGAACGCTGCGCGCCGCACTCCAGCCTCCCCGTAAGCCGTCCTGCGCCTCCGCTCGACCAAACTCAACGTTGTAAGTCGAGTCCATCACCACCGTGATCACGTGCTTCTGTCGTACCCGCATCCATCCCTGCACGCGGTCCCCATCCGCGGCGAGCGTCTTCGCCGCCATCACCTGCGGCGCAAAGGTTCGCGCGTACCCATCGAAATCCCTAAGCAGGTTTTCGAAATCGGCAGCCTTCGCCCCCGATACAAATGCCGCCCCCCGCCAGTGATGCAGCAGCGCACCCGGAACATCCAACCCCACCGGCGGAGTCATCTGCTCTACGATCACTTCACCCCGCCGCAACCGCGCCTTGCCCTCGTCGCTCCCGGCCTCGCCAGCCAAAAACTCCGCCCCGGGCGAATGCTGCTTTGCGAGCCGCGCCTCTACCACCCCGGCATAGGAGTCAAAAACCGCAGCCGCTTTTGCCGGCGCCTCTGCCCAGGCCTGTGAAGTCACCAGACCCCCCACCGCCAGAACCAGCCCTGCACCGACCCTTACGATCCCGCGTTGCATGGTTCGCACTCTGCGCCTCACGACTCCGCCAGGCAATGCACAATTCCTCGCATGTGAAAGGAATGTTTCTCACGGCGCAACCGATTCCAGGGGCGAAACTTCCAGCGAGTTCTCCATCGAGCAAAACGGCGAAAATGGCGGCCTCATCGGCTACACTCTTGACCGGGATCATGTCCGAGCCGGAATCGCCACGCCGCTACCGCTTTGGAGCCTACGAGGCCGACACTTCCACGGGCGAGCTCCGCCGGCAAGGCATCCGTCTTCGTCTGAACGCGCAGCCGTTTCAGGTCCTGTGCATGCTTCTCGATCGACCTGGCGAGCTGCTCACCCGCGACCAGATTGCGCACCAACTCTGGCCCGATGGCGTCTACGTCGACGCAGAACATGGCGTCAACTCCGCCGTCAACCGCATCCGTGAGGCACTTGGCGACTCCGCTTCCAGCCCACGCTTCATCGAAACTCTGGCCCGGCGAGGCTATCGCTTCGTCGCCCCCGTTCAGATCATTGGGGAGTCTTCCGCGCCGTCCACTTCCCTTTCCGCCGTCGCTCGAGCGTCCGATCCCGGCTCCACCGGCCAGTCTCACGACCCGGAATCCAGACTCACGATCCTCACCTCACCAGAAGAGCTGCCCCGCGTCTCCCACCCCATCGCCAGGAACCTTTTCCTGCTTTTCCAGGTGATGTATCTCGCCTTCTACATCGGCGCACTCGCTAACCTCGCCGAGATTCAGGACCTGTTGGCGCCGCTGCCGCATCCCACCGCCGTCTTCATCATCCTCATCGTCACCGCCGCCCTCCTGATCCCCGTCCGCGCTTTCTTTCTTTGCGCCGTGCTCTTCCGCGCACCACGCATCAGCGACAAATTCCTCCGAGTGTGGCCTTTCCTGCTTCCCTTCGACGTCCTCTGGGCGCTCTCGCCTTTTCTGCTCCTGCACCACATTAACTTCGGGCTCGCCCTTGCCTCCACCGCCCTGCTCACGTGGGCGCCGTTCGTGCAGCGCTCGCTCATCCTCATGGGCGCCGTCGCGGCAGAACCGGTAACCACCAGCCTCTAGCCCTTCCTGCTTCCTGCTTCCGGCTTCCCGGTTTTCATGCGAGGATTGCTGAACCATGCCCCAGCATGATGCCGCCGCCATCGACCCTGGTCCCGCTCCGGAGCAGCGTCGCCTGCATCATCCTCTGCGGCTCGGCGACCTTGTGCTCGCGCAGATTCTCTGCGTGGTCGGCAGCTCGTGGGTGGGCGTAGCCGGTGGCCTTGGCCCGGCGCAATCTCTGGTCTGGGTCGCTGCCATGCTCATCTTCTACATCCCTATGGCCGCATCGGTTATCTGCCTCAACCGCGCGATGCCACTCGAAGGCGGCCTCTACGTCTGGGCGCGCGAAGCCTTCGGCGACCTCGGCGGCTTCCTCACCGCATGGAACCTCTGGGTCTACGGCATCGCTGTCACGGCGACGATCCTCTACGCCATCCCCACCGAACTCAGCTATCTGATCGGTCCTTCGGCCTCCTGGCTTCCTGAAAATCGTCTCGTATCCCTGGCCATCGTCACTGGCCTCATCGCCCTCATTACCCTGGCCGCGCTGCGCGGCCTCGAGCTTGGCAAGTGGATCCACAACATTGGCGGCATTGCTATGCTGATGGCCTTCGCTGCCCTCATCGCTCTGCCGCTGTGGGCGTTGGCGCACCACGCGCCCATCCACTACACGGCGTTTTCCATCGCCGCGCCGCCGCTGGATATGCGCACGTTTGCCCTTTTCGGCCAGCTGCTCTTCGGGGCCCTCTGTGGTCTCGAATACATCGCCATCATGGCTGGCGAGAGCCGCGACCCGGCGCGCACCATCGGCCAGTCCGTCATTCTTTCATCGCCGATCATCTGCGCAATGTTCATCCTCGGCACCGCGTCCATCGTCGCCCTTGTTCCCCGCGCGCGTATCGACTTCATCGCGCCCATCCCCCAGGCCATGCGCCTCACTCTCGGAGCTTCGGGCATCGGCAACCTGGCGGCCATCGCCGTCATTCTGCTCCTGCAGCTTCGCCTGCTGGGAAACACCAGCTACCTGTTCGCCGGCGTCAGCCGCCTTCCCATGACCGCCGGCTGGAACCATCTCGTTCCCGCCTGGTTCACGCGGCTGCACCCGCGACGCGCCACTCCCACCAACTCCATCCTCTGCTGCGCAGGCATAGCGTTTGCGCTCGTCCTTCTCGGCACCGCCGGCGTTCGTGCGCAGGAGGCCTATCAGCTCCTCTCCAACGCCAGCCTCACTCACTACGAAGTCGCCTATCTGGCCATGTTCGCCATACCTCTTTTCGGCTCAGCTACCCTCCGGCGATCTCTCCCCAACTGGCTGCGCTGGACTTCCATCGCAGGATTTCTTTCTACCCTCTTCAGCCTGCTTATTTCGGCCTATCCTTTCGTCTCGGTCGTCAATCCGCGCACTTACGCCATCAAGATTCTCACCACGATCCTGCTTAGTAACTGCGCTGCGATCACTTACTACATCATCCGCACGCGCCGTATCTCACAAAAAGAAAAGGCCGCGCTCGAAAACGCGGCCTGATCTTCTGCCACCGTTTAACGCGGCGATCCTACAACCTCGACCATCTGCTGATCCGGCTCGCTCCACGCCGCGAATCCCGTGTGACGCAGCTCGTGGGCGCTCTCGTCCCATTCCAGATGCGTCAACTGGAAGTCGCCCTTCTCGTAGGCGTAAGTTTTCCCATCGTCCTGGTATAGATCAAACTCTGCGTTTGCGCCCGGCCAAACCTCAACCCTGGCGATCGCCTGCTTATCGACCGTGCTGTCCACCGGCGCGCCCAGAGGAATAATTGACCCGGCCCGCACAAACAGCGGCAGCTTGTCGATGGGCGAGTCCACCGTCACCGTCTGCCCGCCGTGCAGCTTCTCGTGCGTCCAGTAGTTGTACCAGTCCGCGCCCGCAGGCAGATACACATCCTTCTTCGTCTGTCCCTGGTTGGTCACGGGAGCCACCAGAAACGCCGGCCCAAACATGTACTCGTCGCCGATCTCCGCCACTTTCGGGTCATCGGGGAAATCCATGAACAGCGCCCGCATGAATGGCGCGCCCGTTTTATGCGTCGACCACCCGAGCGAGTAGATGTACGGCATCAGCTCGTAGCGCAGCTTCAGGTACTGCTCGAGGATCGGCTCCGCCTGTTTGCCGTACGACCACACTTCGTTGTACTTGCGCGTGCCGTGGGTGCGCATAATGGGCAGAAACGTCGCGTACTCGAACCAGCGCGTGTAAAGCTCCGGATAATCGTCGTCTCCGCGCACGTTGTCACGCGCGTCCGAAGGGTCGATCAGCGGCTTGTGCTCCGGCTGATGCATCCCCGGCAATCCCTGCCATCCGCCCGTGTCGTTGCTCCAGTAATTCAATCCGGAAGCGGCAACGTCGAGTCCCGTCGGTACCTGCCTCTTCAGCACGTCCCACAGTGGAAAGATGTCGCTCGACCACACCATCGTCCCGTTGTGCTGCTCGCCCAGGTATCCATCGCGAGACAAAATCAGCGCGCGCCGCTCCGGAGTATCAGCCCGGAATCCGTCATACAGAGCGCCGGTGTGAAACAGCGGATACACGTTGAAGTATTGCGTGCCCGGACCAATGTGGTAGTAGCTGCCATTCGGAGGCAAATCCGGCTCCGTCTCGTCTGCCCACAGCGCGTCAAATCCTTTGCTCAGGATATTGTCGCGAACCGTGCCCCAGTACCACTTCGCCGCGTCGGGATTGGTCGTATCGATGTCCGACCCCGCTTTGTCATACGGCAGCCCATTCGTCGGCGTGCCGTCGGCCAGGTGCTCGAACCATCCATGCTCGGCAATCTCGCGATAGAAACGGTCGGTCGGCACAAAGCGCGGCCACACGCTGATCATGGTTTGAATGCCCATCTTGTGCAGCTGGTCATTCATGGCTTTCGGATCGGGCCAGTACTGCGGGTTGAAGTCCATCTGCCCCATGTTGGTGTAGTAGAACCAGTCCACCACGATCACATCGAGCGGCAGATGCCGGTCGCGATATCCCTTCGCGACGGCCATCACTTCCGCCTGGCTCCGATAGCGCTGCTTGCACTGGATGTATCCATACGCAGCCTTCGGGAGCATCGGCGTGTCGCCGGTCAGCAACCGATAGCCTTCATACAGCTCATCGGTGTTCCTGCCCGCGACCACGAAGAACGAAACGCGATCGCCCACTTCGCTCACCCACCGCGTCTGCTCGTTAAACCCCGGCTCGATGGTTGTCTTCGACGGGTTATCCCAAAGCACCGCGTAGCCCTTGTTCGTGACCATGAACGGCACGCAGAAGCTCGGCGCCGCCGGAGCTGTGTAGTCGTTCCAGCAACGCACCGGATGCCCGCGATGATCGAGCCAGCCTTCCTGGTTCTGCCCCAGGCCGTAGTAATGCTCGTCGTCGGGCGAGTGGAAGCTGGCGCCCACCTGAAAATACGCCGGATCTTTTGGCCGCGGATCGTTGTGGTCGTAGGCGATGGACGGCTGCACTTCGTTCAATGTCTCGGCGTTGCCGTCTTTGTGATTCGGCACGCTCATCCACCAGCCCTGCAGGTTCAAGAGAGCCTTGCCGTCGGTGCCCGTCACCGACAGCGGAACCCACGGCGTCGATCCACCAAAGTAGAGGCACGTATCGCATCCTGGCGGCGGCGCGCCGTTTCCGTAATGCGGAACCTGCATCTTCACCGTCATGCGATCGGACTTGTAGGTGTCCATCGCGTCGGTGTGCTCGTAGGTCCAGCCGGCTTCGGCCGGCTTCCCGCTGATTCCATACCCGGGAGCTGCGAGCGCTGCGTCCTTCTTCAGGCTCATCGTGATGCGCACAATATTTGGCGCATACGGCTCGAGCACCACGGTCGCATCCCGCCGTTCGATAACGATCTGCTTTTGAGCAACTGCGCCGCTGCAGGCGAGCAGCGAGAAAACCACCACCGCAACCATCCGTCGATTCATGCCCCGCCGTCTTTCGTTGTGTATTGGCTCAGGTTTGGTAAACCGTTTGACTTTGGACTACCAAAGAGCGCCCGGCGGCAGTTTACCGCCCACGCTGCGGCCTGTACAGAAACCGTTTACACCTGCGCAAACTGCGGTCATCCGCGATATGGCGGCATTGACCGGCCGCCGATGCGATTCGTATGATGAAAACTGCTTCCCTCCACGGCGGCGTAGCTCAGATGGTTAGAGCGTGGGATTCATAACCCCAAGGTCGGTAGTTCGATCCTACCCGCCGCCACCAGTTCAAATCTGAGAATCGCGCCCCCGGAGATCCTTCCCCATTCGGCGCGCCGCCTCGCGGCGTCTTGCTCAGGGTCAGGATTTCGCCTGCGGGCTCCGACGCCCGCAAAACGGCTCAAGTTCGATCCTACCCGCCGCCACCAGTTCAAATCTGAGAATTGTGCCCCCGGAGATCCTTCCCCATTCGGCGCGCCGCCTCGCGGCGTCTTGCTCAGGATCAGGATTTCGCCTGCGGGCTCCCGCTGCACTCACGCCCGCAAAACGGCTCAAGTTCGATCCTACCCGCCGCCACCAAACCTGCGATTGATGAGGCCGCCGACCCCCGGCTATCGCCCTTCCTTCAGCGGAACCCGAACGACCACCGCGCCGCCACTCTGCACCATCAACTGCGAAAACGAATAGTCCCCCGGCATTTTGAATCCCCGAAACTTCCCGTTCAGCGCAACTACTTCCCCCAAAGGCCGCGCTCTGGGATCCGCCGGGACCGTGAAGCTCACACGCACATCGGGCTGGCCGTCGCCGTCAAGATCGATCTCCTCGCTTACCTGCCTGGGAAGCGCCGCGACCGGGCGGAACGCGATCTGCACGAACGGCTCGATGGCCTGCAGAGCGCGCGGACGAACCACCTGATCCACCGCGACCTGATAGCCCGCATGCTCCACCGTCCGCGCAACCGCTCCGCCGGTATACGACGGGTCGATGTGCAGCCCCGCACGGGCAACGGCGTTGCTGAACGCGCCGATCAGCACAAAGGGCACCAGGACCGCAATCGCCAGCGTCACCACGGCGCCCAGGTAAGCCAGAACCGCAATCAGTCTCGTCCGCATCGCCGTCACCTTTACTTAATCGGCAGAAAGCCGATCATCACCGCCAGCGAGTTCGCCAGGACGCTCCCACCGAACATCGTCGCCATCGCCCACGTGCCATAGAGAAACAGCAGCCGCGCCCGTTCGGGTTTCAGCGCCACTTTTGTCCCTTTCAAGTGCCACACCGCCGCGTCCTTTTTGCAGCTATCCACGCAGGCCCCGCACTTCATGCAGTTCAGCAGCGTCTTGCCTTCTTTGATCGACTCGGCCGAGAGCGCCGTGGTCGGGCACTCGGTCCGGCACAGCGTGCAGTCCACGCATTTCTCACGATCGAAGCGAATCTCGAAGAGGCTGGTCTTGTTGAACAGCGACTGGAACGCGCCAAACGGGCAGAAATACGCGCACTGCGTCCGCTTCTTTGTCAGGAACGGCAACACGACCACGAGCCCGGCAAACAGGGTGATGAAGATCCCCATCTGGATCGCCGTCTGGACCGAATGCACGGCCGGATACTCGGTCACCGTCTTGAAGGGGCAGAGCCACATGCAGTACACCGGCTCAAAGAGCGCTGCAGACATCACAACGACGAACAGCAGAATGGCCCACGGCACCAGCCGCAGCCGAGGATCGAGCTTGCGGATCTTCATGTGTTTCGGAGCCGCCGCAAACCCCTCTTCGATGCCGCCGAAGAAGCAGACATAACTGCACCACGCCTTGCCCACCACCAGGGTCACGGCCAGCCATAGCCCGATCATGATCGCGATCGAATGCGGATTGCTCGCCGTTGGCAAAATCGATCCGGGAAAGATGATGGTCCGTGTCAGCGCCGCCGGAATCACCAGCATCGGAATCACCATGTAGCAGAACGGCGTGTCGCCCGAGACCATGCGCTCAATGGGAATGCTCATGGTTCCACGCAGCGCCACCAGCGCCGCAATGAATCCCACCGGAAACAGGAATCCCAGGGCGACGAAGAAGATTCGCCGCCAGCGGTACGTCTTCCCGGTCCGCATCATCAGGAAAAACAGCGTCGTCATGAACAGGATCACCAGCGCGGCGCCGATCCTGGTCTGGCGCGTGCCCTTCATGAACGAAGGCGTGAACATCAGCAGCGCCCACAGTGCCATGGGCAGCGTCAGCACGAGCGAGCGGCCCACGCCACGGAAGGCCGGCTTCGGCGGGCGACGGCGAGGAGATCCTTCGCTTCGCTCAGGATTCAGCACGCGACCGTCGACGGGCACACGCGCGAAGCGCCCCTGCCTGGACGGCCAGTCCTTAGCCATAAATCGCCTTCTCGATCAGGAGCGAAGCTCCGGAATAGCCATACCAGCACGCCAGCAGGAGTGCCGCCATGCGCGCGACGGTCAGAAAAGCCGGGGTCCTCCGGATGACACCCAGCGACAGGAACGGCACGAACCACGCCGCGGTTCCCACAAAGAAGACCGAGAAAAACACCAGCGCTGCAGCCAGGGTCGGCAGTTGCGCGGCGCGCACTCCCGCCACGAGAAACGGCGGGCAAAGATTGATCCCCGTCAGGAAACCCAGCGCCGCAGCGCCGGTGAATCGCGCCTTCGGCGGAGGAATAGTCGCATTGCCAATCTGCACCAGCTCGGAATCTGGTCGAGGCCGATGGGATGGCCGAAGGGCGCATCCGGCATGCGGCCAGGCCGCGGCATAGATCAGCAGGCCGGCGGCCAGCGCCACCTGGACGCCGCCGAACACCCACGAGCGTCCCGTCCAGGCGCGCGACACAATTAGCCCAGCCGTCCAGAGCCCACATGCAAACACCAGGTAACCCGCCAGGCGGCCGGCGAGGAAGATGGACAATTGCCGCGCGTGAACCCGCATCCCCTGGGGCTGCACCAGCATCCACGGCAACACGATCGGCCCACACGACGCCAGGCAAATCGGGCCCGTGGCGAGCCCCAGCATCAGGGCTTCAGCCGCGGCAATCGTAAGAACCGGCCCGTAAATGAAAATGCCCGCCACTGCGGCGGATCATAGCGCCAGGCAACGACCGCGGCAGTGACCACCGTCACGCGCAGGCCCCAGCCTTTCAATACAAAAAGTGAAAGCCCCGTGAAATCCCGGGGCTTCCGTTGTGGTTTGCGCTTCAGTGTCGCGACGATCAGGCGGCTTTGGCTTCCACGTTGATGCTTTCCGCAATCGAGGTCAGCTTGGTATCCGCCGCCTTCTCTTCTTTCAGGGTCGATTCGAGCAACTGGACCACTTTGTTCTCGCCCAGCAGCCTGGCAAACGTCCGAGCCGAGCCGTACGCCGCGATCTCATAGTGCTCCACGCGCTGCGCATCGGCAATCAGCCCGGCATCCAGCGTCGCCGGATCCTCGCTGCCTTCCTTAATCCGCTCATCGGCCTCGCTGATCAGGCCCTTCATGCCCTCGCAGGTTTTTGCCTTAGCGTTCTCGCCCAGCTGCTCGAAGGCCTCCTCCAGCCGCGTCACATGTCCCTCCGTCTCCTTCAGATGGCTCTCAATGGCCTTCTTCAGTTCCGGATCAGAGGCGTTCTTCGCCACTTTGGGCAGGGCTTTGGTTAACTGTTTCTCGGCCGAATACAGATCCTGCAGCTCTTCCACAAGCAGGTCTCTCAGATTCTCCACTTTCATGGGGGATTCTCCTTGGATTTTGGATAAAGATCGAGTTGGGTAAAGGTCCGTTTGGATAAAGATCGAACTGCGCCGGTCCGCGCAGACGAGCCGGGCAATCAACCTTCCGGTCTTCTCGCTCTATGGGTGGGATGCCATCGCTCACTGGCGAGTTACCATCCCGGCTGCGTATCACGCAACGGTCCACAGAATGGCGCACGCGTGCCGAAGCGTGGAGCCTTTTCCCCACTCATCCGTCTGTTATGATGGCCCGTTTCCGAGGGGAAGAGCCAGGTCATGGGAAATCGCTGGAGTGTTCTGTCCGCGTTGTTCCTGATCGTTGCGGCGTCAGCCTCTGGCGCGCAGGTGATCTCCAACCCTCAGTTTCATATCGCGCTCGAACGGGCTCGCGCCATCGAAGCCGGCGCCACCGCGACTGACGTTCCCCACCACGTGCACTACGACCTGAAGCTTTACAACCACAAGGGCAAGCTCACCACCGGGACCTGGGACATCTGGCGCGACCCGATGCACTCCATCCGCACCGACATCGTCGCCGGCGACTTTCACTACACTCACATCGAAGACCTGCTCGGAAAAAAACAATGGCGGCATTTCAACGCCCTCATGCCGCTCAAAATTTACGATCTGCGCCAGAACTACCGTGAGCCCGCCTTTATCGCTTCCCGCTTCGCCGAAAACGATGGCGGCCACACCGTCCACTTCCAGCAGGTGGATGGTTCACCGTTCGAATGCACCAGCGAAGTTCTCCAGATGCGCGTCTGCTTCGATCCCCTTGCCCACGTGCTGGCCTTCGCGCAGATGTTCAACCAGACCGTCACCTGGGAAGACTGGCAGCCGCTGGGCGCGCACAGCATCCCCAAACGCTTTCGCATGTACGACGCCGGCCAGGTCATGGTCGAAGCTGCAGGCCAGGCGCAGATCGTCAAAACATTCCCGGCCGGCCTGTTCGTCATTCCGCCGGACGAGCCGGACATGGGCGAACCCGAGGACAACGGCTCAACCCCGCACAAGGTGGTCAGCACCAAACCCGTGCATCTCGATCTGCTCTACGGCAACCTGCTGGTCCGGCTCCATGTCCGGGGTGATGGCAGCGTCGAAAAGGCCACCCTCATTGATGCCGACGACGACGACATCGTGCGCACTTCGATGGAATTCGCGAAGCATATCGTCTTCGCCCCGCAGATCGTTAATGGCGTGCCCACGCCCTTCGACCAGTACATTTTTCTCCGCTATTCCGCTGGGTTCGAGTGATACCGCCGCCAGTTGCCAGCCAGGAGGTTACCGAAAGGGACTGAATCCTGGGCCTCCTGCCGCCGATGGAGGAATTGTGAAGGACCGTCTCCTCGTCGACCAGGCGCAGCCTCAGCGGCATGGGGGTTCCGGTTCAGAGGAGCAAACCGGCGTGTTGACGTGCGCGGTCATCGCATCCGACTCCGGAATTCGAGCTGTGATTGAAGCTTCGCTGAATCCTCAGGGTTTGGAGCCAAAGGGAGTATCTTCGCTCGGAGAACTGCTCTCGATCGTCAGGGATGTACCGGTGGCCGGCATCCTGCTGGAACTGGTGACCTCGATCCGATCTTCACCGGAGGAAAAAGAAGCGGCCCATGAACTAACCCGTTTTTATCCCTTTGCCAGATGCAAGCTGGTTGGTCAGGAGATCAGGGTTATCGGTGAGGGCAATTCGCTGGAAGCGTTCGCCGAGCGATGCCGGCAGTTTGACTCGAGAACCCTCCGGCGGGAAACGCGGGAACGCAAAAACCTGGCAGTTTACCTCTCGCCGGACCACGCATTGGACGATGCGGAGAAGTGCGTGACCATCGACGTCAGCAAGGGCGGCTGTTTTGTCTATAGCAGCCGGGAATGGAAGGTTGGGGATCGCGTCTGGTTACGATTTTTTCGCGATGAGGTCGTCATTCCCGGAACTGTCTGCTTCTGGCGCGCCTGGGGCGGCAACACAGGGATTCCTGGCATCGGTGTCAGATTCGATGTTGAGTCGCCATCGACTAAAGCAGAGTCGCACCATTAGCACAACAACAATCTGTCACCTGTAACCTGTCACCTGTAACCTGTAACCTGTAACCTGTAACCTCGCTACCAGCTACCGGCCACCGGCTCTACCCTGAGCCTCTCGTCGCCCTTCAGGTAGCCTTTCCTCCGGAACCAGTCTTCCATCGCATCCCGCAGTCGATCCAGCGGCACCCGCAACCCCACCTCCAGCAAACCATCGCCCACCGGCAGCGTGTCGTCGAAGATGGCGTCGTTGGTGAAGTTGCGCATGGCGAAGTTGTCGATCCACGCGATGGGACACGGCTGCGCGTCGCCATCCCCCGTCACCCGCTCGATGCACAGTTTCCGCACCCACATAGAACCAGCCTCCAGCGCTCAGCTTCCAGCTTCTGGCTTCCCGCTCTGCTGGCCGCAGGCTGCCGCCTGCCGGCTTCAGTATCCCCGGCTGTGCAGAACAAACACCACCACCGAAGCCACCACGCAGTAAATTCCGAAGTAGAACCAGCGCCCGCGCTCCAGCCACGCGCTCAGCCACTTCAGCGCCAGCAACCCAGCCAGAAACGAAAACAGCATGCCCAGCAAACTCGGCGCGGCGGCGTGCGCGAAGCCGCTGGTGTCAGCGTGGTGCAGCCGCAGAGCCTCGCGTCCAATGGCCAGCGGCGTCAGAATCACGGCCAGCGCAAAGCTGAATGCCTCGACCCTCACCTTCTTAATGCCCTGCAAAATCCCCACCGAAATCGTTGCGCCCGAGCGCGAGAAGCCGCGAAACGGCAGGCACAATCCCTGCACCGCCCCAATCCCCGCAGCCTGCCCAAAACCGATCTGGTCAGCTTCCTCTGTGTCCGGCCGCCTTCCCTGCTTCAGCCCCGCAATCAGAATCAGAATCCCCGCCGCCAGCAGCGCCGGCGCAACAATGTCCAGCCGGCTGAAAAGGTCTTCCAGCTGCGCATGCGGCGCACCCTTGAAGATGGTGTGCTCGATCACCTTATTTAGGGCTTCGCCCACAATCCCCGTGAGCACCGTCGCAATGAAAGCCAGCCACACGAAGCGCTTCAGCGCCTCGCTGTCGGCAAAAAAGGTCGCCTTCCACTGCTTCCAGAAGTAGACGATCACCGCAAACATGGTGCCGGTGTGCAGCATCACCAGCAGCAGCGTCATCGCCGGCGACGACGGATCGAGGCCCATCAGCTTTTCCGCCACCACCACGTGCGCGGAACTGGAAACCGGCAGCAGCTCGGCCAGGCCCTGAATGATGGCCAGCAAAATTACCTGCAGGATCGACATGCATCCGATTCTAATCAGCGTCAACGTTATTTTCGTCATTTGAATTGCCTCGAACCCGGCCAGTATCATGGCGGTAAAGGCCGTGCATATTTTTGCGAGCGAGCTCGGGGCGAACATCCTCCTCCGCTCCCGGGAAGCCACCGAGGGCTTTCCGCCGGTTTCAGGACCTGATTTCCAAATTCCAAACCAGGGAGACATGAGGCAATGCGAATTGGTGTGTTAACGGGCGGCGGAGACTGCCCGGGACTGAATGCGGTTATTCATGCCGCGGTAAGAAAAGGCATCACCCATTACGGAGACGAGTTCGTCGGCTTCCTCGAAGGCTGGCGCGGCGTGCTCGACAACAACACCACTCCACTGACCCTCCACAAAGTCGACGGCATCCTCGCCATCGGCGGCACCATCCTGCGCACCTCCCGCACCAACGTCCGCAAAATCGAAGGCGGCATTGAGAAGTGCGTCCAGGTCCTCAAGGCCAACAAGCTCGACGCGCTCATCGCCATCGGCGGCGACGATACGCAGTCGGTCACCAACGCCCTCATCGAGGCCGGCGTCCCCGGCGTCGGCGTGCCCAAAACCATCGACAACGACCTCAATGGCACCGACGTCTGTTTCGGCTTCGACACCGCCGTCATGATCGCCACCGAAGCCGTCGACCGCCTGCACACCACCGCTGAGTCGCACAACCGCGTCATTGTCTGCGAAGTGATGGGGCGCGATGCAGGCTGGATCGCCCTCACCGCTGGCGTCGCTGGCGGCGCTCACGTCATTCTGGTACCTGAAAAGCCCATCGACCTCGACCACGTCTGCAGAATCCTCAGATACAACCACGACCACGGCAAGAAGTACGGCATCGTGGTCGTCGCTGAAGGCGCCAAGCTGCCCGATTCCGGCGAGCAGGCCACCAAAGGCACCAAAGTCGACTCCTTCGGCCACGCCCAGCTCAGCGGCATTAGCGAGCACCTCGCTGAATTGATCGAGAAGCAGACCGGCTACGAGACCCGCTCCGTCAACCTCGGCCACACCCAGCGCGGTGGCACCCCGACGGCCTACGATCGCATGCTCGCGACTCGCTACGGCTTGGCCGCCATCGACCTCGTGCACCAGGGCAAGTTCGGCCGTCTGGTCGTCCTCCACGGCACCAAAATCGAGGACATTCCTTTAGCCGAAGCAATCGCGAAAAACCGCACCCTCGATGACAGCTTCCTCCAGATCATCTCGAGCCTCGAGCCAAAGTTGTGAGCGTCCAGACTGTCATCCGCAGGCAGCACGCCTGGCAAGTCCCCGCGGCCACGTTTTGCCTCCAGCGGATAGGAGCGGGTGTAGCTGTGCGAGATTAGGCGGTCCACCGGGTCGGACAAATCAGATCGAAGAGCCGCGACTTTGCCAGCTCCGGTGCACAGCGACGACCAGCACCAGGACGAGCAGCCAACTTCCCAAAACGGGAGACCCGTCAGGCCCGCGGCCAGGTTCACCCCACAGCAAGAAGCAAACTCCTTCCGGGTCGATCTGTCCACGAAAACTCGGGCCGGAACTTGTCCGAAGTACTGTGCAGCCGGGTCGAAATGAAACTCGCCTGGCTTCGGTCCGAAACCCGGGTCGAGCTGGACCGGAGCGAATCACGCGAGGTCTTACGCGCCTCAAAGCCACGCCCGCGCAGCTTCATCGCAATACTTTAGTTTTCCTATCCGATCTCGCTCTCTCCCAATCGGTTACCTACTACGCGTTTCTCATCTAGGCACCCCGCCAATTCGTCATTCCTTTCCCGCTCCCCTCTGTGGTATATCTAGCGTGCCTCACTGCTCTGGGAGGAATCCGTGAAAGCCTCGCTCGCTCAACCCGAGATTCGCGAAGTCATGGACATTCGTCAGGCTGCGCACTACCTCGGGATCAGCGCCGACAGCCTCTACCGCTACGCCGCCACCGGATTCATCCCCGCCTTCCGCCTCGGCAACCGCTGGCGCTTCCGCAAGTCGCGCCTCGATGAGTGGATGGACCGCCGCTCCGGCGTTGAAGAAGAAAAAGAAGCCCCCGCCCCGAAGCTGGTCGCATCCCGGAAAAAGCCTGTTCGTTCTACTCGCGTGATCACGCGCTCGGCCCGCACCGGCTCCTAGCCGCGCAGTCCGTCATCGTCCCCAAAGGAGCGATTCGCGCTCACTCCACGCGCAGCGCCGTCATGGGATCGACCGCGGCTGCTCGCCTTGCCGGCACGGCGCTGGCCAGAAGCGTCACCACAAGCAGAACCAGCGAAGCAGCCAGCATCAGCAGCGGATCGCGCGAGCTGGCCTGGCTTTCCGGCGACCAGTGCGCCATCAGCCGGCTCAGCGATACCGCCATGATCAGGCCCACGGCCGTGCCCAGCGCGACGCTCCGGACCACCGGCGAAAACACAACCTTCAGAACGTGCGATTGCGGCGCACCCAGCGCCAGCCGGATGCCCAGCTCGTTGGTTCGCTGCGCCACCGTATACGAGACCACGCTGTACAGCCCAACTGCCGCCAGCGCCAAAGCCAGCGCCGCGAACCCGCCGAACAGCCACGCGACCAGATGGCCGCGCGCCCACTCCGGTGTTTCCTGAATCCAGTGCTCCAGATCGCGAACACGATCGTTGGTCTGCTGCGAGTGATCGATGGAGCTGACCCTGAGCTGAATCGCATGCGTCAGCGCCAGCGGCGATCCCTGCGACCGCACCAGGATCTGCGTATACATCGTCGTGACAAACGGATACGGCACGTAGGCCTCGGGCACGATCGGCTTGGCCAGTCCATCGTCGAGCTTGTCCCCGGCGATCCCGACAATCAACACAGGAGCCGACGCTGTGGGTGATACCAGCGCGAACGGAGGCTGCGCGGCCACGGCGAGCTCCGGAAGCCGGATCGAGTGCCCGATCGCATCTCCTTTCGGAAAATAGCGCCGTGCCAGTGTCTGATTGACGACGGCCACCGCAGCGCCCTGATGATTCTCGGTCTCATTCCAGATCCGCCCCGAGAGAAGCGGAATGCTGAGAATCCTGAAATACTCCGGACTCACCAGATTGAAGCGAAGCGTCTGATCGTGCGATGATGGCTGGCCCACAATCTCCATGTGCGTATTGAATCCATTATCGGGCGGCGTGGCGTTCGATGACATGGCCACCATGGAAGCGCCCGGGACCGTGCGCACTCCATCGAGCAGCCTCTCGAAATAGGCTGAGCGCTCGGCCCAGGTTGGGTACGTACCCTGGTGGATCGGAATCCCCACCGACATCACGTGGTGCGGATCGTAGCCAAGCGGCGTGTTCGAAAGGCGGACGAAGCCCTCGATGGCCGCACCCGCCCCGGCGAGCAACAGCAGCGTGAGAGCGATCTGGCCAGAGATGAGCGCTCCGTGCAGACGCTGGCGTCCAAGCTCCGCGGTCGTTCTTCGCGAGCCCGCCCCCAGAGCCGTGGCGATATCGGCGCGCGACAGCTCCAGCGCCGGCCACAGGCCGAACAGAATCCCGGTCGCCAGAGCAAGGCCAACACTGAACAGCAGCACCGGAACATTGAGCCGGATGGCGGCTTCGTGCGGGAATGAGAACTCAGGCAGATTGGCAACGATCATCCCGATCAGCTTCCACGCAAGAAAAACTCCCAGCGCAGCACCGCTGAGCGACAGCAGCAGGGCTTCCGTCAAAAGCTGACGCACCAGGCGGCCGCGGCTGGCCCCGATCGCGGCGCGCACCCCGAACTCGCTGCGGCGGCTGGCCGCTCGCGCCAGCAACAGAATCGACACGTTCCCGCAGCCGATCAGCAGCAGCAGCGCCACCGAGCCGAACATCAGATAGAGCGTCCCTCCGATGTCAGTGCATGAAATCGTCGTTCAGTCCCACCACGCTGAATTTTCCCGGAGTCTGCGGAAAATGGCTCGGCGTTTCCTTGCGGAACACATCGATCAGGGGTGCCAGCGCCGCGTTGGCCTGCGCGTGGGTGATGCCCGGCTTCAGCCGAACGCCCACGTAGTAGGCAGGCACCGTGTCCTGGGTGATCTTCTTGGGCAGGTACACATCGGAATCGTCCCAGGTGAAGCGCGGAGCGGCCACGCCGACCACCGTGTACGCCTTATCGACCAGATGGATCGTCTGGCCAATCACCGAGCGGTCGCCATTGAAGTGCCGCGTCCAGAACTTGTAGCTCAGCTCTGCGACCGGTTGCGGATCCTGCCCATCCGCCGCATCCGAGGGCTGCAGATTGCGCCCCGCATACGGCCCGACGCCCATGAAGCTGAACGTGTTCGAGCTGACGTAGTCGGCGGCGACGTCTTCCGGCACATCGCTTCCCGTGATCGTCAGGTTCCAGGTTCCGTCGGTCAGGAACGCGTCTTCAACCACCGGCGATTGCCGGATGCGCTGCCACTGCCCAGCGGTGAGCCCAAACCCGCGATTCGATCCATCGGGGTTCATCAACCGCATGTGAACCATGCGGTCCGAGTTGGCATAAGGATAAGGATCGACCACGATGGCGTACACCACGCTGAACACCGCCGTGGTGGCGCCAATGCCGAGCGCCAGCGAACACACGGCGGTCAGCGCAAAACCTGGCATTTTGGGCATCTGGCGAATCGAGTAGCGCAGATCGTTCAGTACCGTTCGCATTGCCGCTCCTTCTGAGCCCTGGACCACACTAACCTCTGCACGCTACGCGCCACCAGACATTCGCCTAAGTCACACATTCTTTGTGAAGAGCCGCCTTGCTGATAAGAAGCCGGTGTCCATTTCTGTTGAAGTTGTCCAGGGATGAACAAAGGTGACCGCCCTTCCGGCGCGGGTGCGCATCGGCCATTGTCCGGCTGCCGGGCGACTTTCCCCGGCGTGGGCCCAATAGTATGATTCTCCCTCATCGGCCCTGTCGTCTGCCCAGGAGGCGATATGCGTCTCGTTCCTGCTCTGCTGCTCCTCGCGGCAACAGCCAATGCTGCGACCCCTGTTTACAAAGGTTCGTTTGACAGTGCGGAACAGAACTGGACCGTGGCCCGTGGCTCCGCAGTGCTCGATTCAACCGTCCTGCACGACGGCCACAAGTCCATTCGCCTCGAGCGCGACGCCAATTCACCGGATGCGTCGGTTCGTCTCGCCCCGATCACCCTCACCATCGGCAAACGCTACGAGCTGAGCGGCTGGATTCACACCGAAGACCTCGAAGTACAGGATCTCGACCGCTCGCCAATCGCCATGGGAGCCACGATGACCATGGCGTCGATGCCCTGGGACGTCCATTCCGCCGCGCTGGGAGGAACTCAGCCGTGGACCCGCGTCTCCCTCAGCTTTGTCGCCAGCCGCAGCAGGACCAGGTTCTGTTGACGGTGGGCAACGGCGGATCATTCCGCGGCAAAGCCTGGTTTCAAGGCATTCATCTGGAAGAGATTCCCTCCTCCGGTGAGGAATGGCCGGCCGAAGAGGCAGTCCAGACCTTCGGCCCCGCTTACCGTTATCCCGCCGCCGGCTGGATCTATCTCCACATCGAAGGCCAGCCCTACGAGCGCGGTTATCAGCACGGCCACCTGATGGCGCGCGAGATTCCCGAATATCTGGAACGCTGCGCGGCGCTTCTGGGCTCGAAAGACCATTGGGACGATTACCGCACCACAGCGAACGCCCTTTTTCTGCGCGGTTTCGACCATGAAATTCTCGAGGAGATGCGCGGCATCGCCGACGGCGCCTCGGATGCCGGCTCACGATGGAAAGACCGGCGCATCGACCTGCTCGACATCGTCGTTGCCAACACCACCATCGAGATGGGAGAACTTGCCTCCGCCGTTTCCGCAACGCCTACCGGCCTTGAAGGCATGAGCTTTGATGCGCCGCCGTATTCCGATCCAGGCGCAGTTCGCCAAAAGATCATTGCAGCGCCTTTGCCGCTACCGGGCCGGCGACCCGCGACGGCAAAATGGTCATCGGCCATGTTACGTGGTGGCCCCTCACCCTGGCCGAGCAGACCAATGTCATGCTCGACATCAAGCCTGCCTCCGGCCACCGCATGCTGATCCAGAGTTATCCCGGCGGCATCGAGAGCGGCACCGACTGGTATCAGAACGATGCCGGCATGGTGCTGACCGAAACCACCATCGATCAGACGCCATTCAATGCGCGCGGCACCCCCGTTGCCTTTCGCGCGCGCATGGCCATTCAATACGGCAGCAACATCGACGATGTGGCGCGCATTCTGAGCACGCAAAACAACGGCCTCTACACCAATGAGTGGATCATGGGCGACGCCAAGACCAACGAAATCGCCATCTTCGACCTGGGAACGAACCACACCAAACTGTGGCGCAGCTCGAAGAACGAGTGGTTCGGCGGCACGCCGGGATTCTACTGGGGCGACAACAACGCCAAGGATCTTAACGTGCGGCTCGAAGAGTTATCCCGATCCCAAGGGCGATCCGGAGTTCATCCCTTATGTCCCCGGGCGCAAGAGACACGGCCTGGCAGCAACTCTATAAAAGTATCACGGCCAGATCGACGAGCAGTTTGGGTTCCTGGCCTTTCGCACCGCACCGCTGGTCGCCGCCTGCACCATGGATGCGAAGGTGGTCACCGCGGACATGGCCTCGCACATGATGGTCTGGGCCGAGATCGGCCGGCCCAACCAGCGGGAATGGCTGCCCAACAAAAAATACGATTTCGCCGGAGATGACGGCCTTTATCCGTCAGGCTATTACCTGTTCAGTGCCGAACCCTCCGCGACGCTGCGCGCCTCGATCGAGCAAAACGAGAAGACGCGGATGGCCGGTTCACCCGCGCCTGGAAAGCCCCGGCCTGTCGCCGCCGCCGACAACGCCGACTACACAGACAGGCTTTGGAAAGGCTGGGTCTTGCCGGCTTCCGACAGCGATACCTGGTTCGTGGCCGGTTCCGCTGAATATTACCAGGTGCTTCAGTCAGGAAATGTCGATCGAGGCCATGAACGCCCAGCGCGCCATCTGGCGCAGGCTTCAGGTACAGCGCCGACACTCCGCTCGATCAGTATCGGCGCGAACAATCCAAAGGCGTCCTGTTTCTCGATTCGCTCCGCCTCAGGATGGGCGACGATGCTTTTCTGAAACTCATGTGCGATTACTTCGCGGCCCATACCACCAGAGACTGTCACCGCGCAATCTTTCCTCGACAAGGCCGGGCCTAACCCCGGTCAGCGCGCATCTGGACGCCATCGATCCTCCCGACGGCCCCGCCTGTCTTGCCAGCGACATCTGGCGACGTCTCCCTTCTACCGTCATTGTCTATGGGACTTGCGCGATGCGGGCGCCAACCGCTACGCCGCCGAACAACTCCAGCTCAGCTTCCTGAACGGCTACGAGAGCCAGGTTCCCATTTACAAGGATTTCGAAGTCACCGACGACCTGCTGCGTCATCGCAATGTGGTGTTTATAGGCCGGCCTGAGGCCAATTCCGCGCTCGCTCGTGGTCGCCGCGCCTCGGCCTTGACTATGAGGGTGCCGCTTTCAGGATCAATGGCAACATCTCACGCATCGGAACGCGAGGCACTGATTCTTGCCGCAGAAAACCCGCTCGATCCGCCTCGATGGTGCTCATCATCGCCGGAAATGATGCTCTCAGCACCGTCAAGGCGCAGAGTACTGACTTCACCGCCCATGAGTACATCGTTTTTCGCGACGGCGATACTCCGGAGAAGGGCTTCCTTGACCATCGTGCACCCAACCTGCAGCGCGCCGGAACCGGAAACTGAAGGGCGGCGCTCAAAGTTCTCGCGCGGCCCCATATCCGCCTGTCAGGAGGTGTAGCCCATGTCCCCGATCCAGAAACATATGCTGATGATGTTTATCGCCCTCAGGTGGGGAGTGGGAGTTGTCGGCATCTCGCTGCCCATTGTTCTCGCAGCCTGGGGCTGGGCAGCTTACCGTATTCAGCTCCCCGGATTCATGAGCGCTTACTACCATGCCACCCGTGATTGCTCCGGACAAACGGCCGCCGACTCTCTGGCGGCCGCAAAGGCGAACAACACCAGCGGTATCGCTCCCCCGTGCCTCGCGACCGGGACCGGACCCATGCGAAATTGGTTTGTCGGGAACCTCTTCTTCTTCGGCGGGGCCATGCTCCTGATGAGAGGCTTCTCGCGGTGGGAGAACTGGGCGCTCGATATCGCCGGAATTGCGGCTCCTCTGGTGGCATTAAATCCGATGAACTGGGGCACCCAAACCAGCTTCAACCCTCACCTTACCTTCGCAATGGCGTTTTTTATCTGCGTTGGCTTTACCTGCGTTTTCTGTTCCGAGAAAACCCTCAAAGAAATCCCCGTAACCATCCCGAATTACGATAAAGTCATTGCGTTCTATCGGCGCTGGTACCGGATATTGGCAACCGTGATGATTGCCGCCCCGGTTTGTGCTCACCTGTTCCTGCGCAAGGACCCCAACAGCATGTTCTTCGTCGAATTGGCCGGTGTGTGGGCCTTCGGGTTCTACTGGCTATTCAAAACCTATGAGTTAAAGCGTAGTGACATCGAGTACAGGGCGATCTCTGGCCAAATGCCCCATTTAGACCCGCGAACGCTCCGTTGATTCAACCCCGTGACAGTCGACCAACACCAGTCCCGGTCCGCAGGGATCGGGCGCTTCGCAGCTGGCGGACTCCCAGCAAACCGCTTCTCCGCTGCCCGCTTCAGGCCGACCTCTCGCCTGTGGAAAATCTGTCAAGAGGCGCGCCCAAAATCCAAAGTAATGACCTAACATTTCACGCGACTTATAAGCCAGGCGACGCCAAGAAAGTTGGCGCGATTTCCAGTGGGACTTGGTATTCTAATAATAGGGGGTAGTTTTTCTTCTACCCTCGCGGAATCAGACAAAAAAGGCTCGCCGCGCGGCGAGCCTTTCCTTTTGAAAAGAGATGAATGGCGGCCAGACAGCCTCCTTCGTCGGCTCCTGGCTCTACCGGAACGCCGAACGCCGAGCGCCGAACGCCAGGCCTCCCGCTTCCAGCTCTGATCTCTTGAGTGGAGTAACAAACTTGCTAACACCAGGTCGCTATCCCGGAGGTAACCCCCAACTACCCCCTGGTCAACCTTTGCAGAATCAGTAACCAGCCCGCAGTAGCACCCGGGGGGTGGGGTTACCCATTGTCGAAGAAGTAACAGTTTGGTCCGCGCCGGCGCTCTCTACGGAAGGTGATCGACGTAACAGGCTCCGTTGGTCGCCTGCGCGGGCGGCGTCGGCGGAGTCATCCACGGCGGGCTGCTGAAATTGAAGAACTCGGTCATATCCGGTTGTGCGGCGTCCCGCTTGGTAAGCGCCGGGACGTTGAAGCGCGTCTCGATCAGCTTCAGGATCGCCGTCGCATCCATCACCGTGTGCGATACATAGTTCTTCTTCGTATAAGGCGACACCACGATCAGAGGAACACGGTAGCCGGTGTAAACAAAATCACAGGTCGGCCCGCTGGTGGTGGTGCAAACATCTCCCGACATGAGGTCCACCGGCTTGATCCCATCCGGGCTCACTGCCGGCTGTGGCGAAACATGATCGTAAAGCCCGCCGTTTTCATCGAAGGTCAGAATGAAAGCTGAGTCCTTCCAGGAGGAACTTTGCATCAGTCCGTTGATCAGGGACTCGACCCACGCTGCTCCGGACTGGATGTTTTCCGGTGACGCATCGTCGGTCGAGGGGTGCTCATCGAGGCCCGCATCCGTCGGCGGCTCGAACTGCGCCACCTGGGGCAGCGTCCCATTCTGCAAATCGGTGAAGTACTGCGAGATCGGCGCAATGTTGTTGGGGTATTGCGAAACGATGGTATTCGCGAAGGTGAAGTTCTGAATGTAGCTCAGCCCGATCAGGCATGACGCCTGATACGGTGGTCCGGAGCAGCCGCTGCCGGTTGGATCGACGTAAATCTTCCACGTGATCCCCGCGTTCTGCAGCTCCTGGAAAATGGTCGTTTGCTTCAGTAGTGCTGAGTCAGCGGAATCGGTTCCCTCCGGATAAACGTAGCCGCCGGAGGTCGCGCCCACCAGATACTCCCGGTTCGGGTGCGTACGTGCCATGGTGGGATTGAAAAACCGATCCGACGTCGCAAAGTTTGACGCCATGTAGTAGTAGAAGTTCAGGTCGCTCCCGTCGTAGTAACCCATCGCGCGAAGGCCGTTCGTGTCGTTGAACGGCGGATCGTTGGTCCGCGCATCATGCGCAGCGGTGTAAACAAACCCGTTCAGGCTGGCCGCATTTTGTCCCGTGGGATCGTTGTAATCCCAGTCCACGTGCCCTTCATTCCACGATGGGCTCGGGTTCTCGATACATTCCGTCTGCAGGTGGTAGGAGGTGATCATATTGCTGGTATCGAAGGAGCAGTCAGCCGGCGGAGGCTGGCTCGGATCGCACCCGGGTATGGATGGAGCCGGACCGGCCAGAGGCGCCGTTCCCGAGGCCGGATTAAACTGTGGCAGCCCGTCGAACGACTGGTCCGGGTAGCCGTTCTGCGCCCAGTATTGGCGCAGCGCTCCGAAGTAATGATCGAAGGAGCGATTCTCCTGAGCGAGAAAAATGATGTGGTTCACCGAGGACAGTCCCGCAGTCGTGCCGCCTCCCGAACCACCCGAACCTCCCGAACCTCCGGATGACGACTTGCTGCCGTTGCTGGATCCGCAGCCGCTAAGCGTCACGGAAAGGCAGATCAGAAAACAAAAAGCGAGAGCACACTTCGGGGGCGAAACCGTCTGCATGTCAACTCCATTCCTCTCAATGAGGACAGCGGCTAAGATGCTGATTCCCCTTTACGGGTTCACACAGTCATTTGCCCGTTGCCAATGTCTGTGGTCATCTTCCGCCCCCGGAACAACCATTCGACGGCGGATCGTATCTAAGCGCGATATCCATGAAGCATGCTGTTGTTGCCCTGGCTGGCCTCATTTGCCTTGGGTGTCTCGTCCTGCCGAGGGGTTTCGGACAGGCACGTGCGGCCCAACAGGCCGGAGATGAACCGCCCGTTTTCACCAGTTCCAGCCACGTGCTGGATCTTCTGGCCGTCGCTGAACCGTCGACGATCGCCCTTGGCGACCGCCATCCCGTTGCCTGGGTCTTCGCGATGTGCGCTCGAGCCGCGGCGCGAAACGACGAATGTCCGCCAGATTCGCGCACGGTGGCTCCATACGGCGGAATCAGGCTGCAACTCTATCCCGGCGACCATCTGCGCATACGGCTGATCAATCGCTTGCCGCCCGCGCCTGCCGATGCCCTGTTTGCGCACGGAAGCGACTCGATGATGGATGAAATGCTGGCCGCCAATCCCGTCAACATCCACACCCACGGCCTGATCGTTGAGCCGAGGAAGGCCGATAAAAGCAATCCAACTTGGGGCGATTATGTCTACCTTCTCAGTTACCCACCCGGCAAACTGCCGCACATGGTTTCGCCTGACGAAACCGCGACCGACCAGCCGATCCAATACGACATTTACATACCGCCAGATCACCCTCCTGGCTTGTATTGGTTCCACCCGCATGTTCACGGGCTAACCATTAATCAACTCTCTGAGGGACTTTCCGGAATTATTACCATCGGACGAGTTACCGACTACTTATCCGCTTCCGGCGGAGCGGATATTCCGCAACGCTATCTCATCCTGAAAGACATGCAGGTGATGGGCAACAATCAGGTCATCGACCAGGAGGATTCCGCCTTTTGTGCGCCGTTCGACTACGTGCAGGTCCAGCGTAATGGCTTGTGTCAGGGCCGGAATACCTCCGGCAGCGACGGCGATTTGCGCCCTCCGCCCGGATCCGTGACCTCCGCACATCTCGGTCCCGGCCTTCACCATCCCGGCAGCACCGGCGCCGACTACACCGGTGGACTCTGGTTCTTCACCGTCAACGGCCAGGTTGATCCGCAGATCCCGGCTCCTCCCGAGTCAGGCGAGCTCTGGCGCATCCTCAATGCAGGCGCCAGCCGCGCCTACGATCTGGTGCTGCGCGATGATCAAACCAGCGCACCGATTCCCTTCCAGGTCGTGACTCTGAACGGTGCGTCGCTTAGCCCACCCGCCGGAACCATAGCCGTCGGAGTTCGAGACCCAACCGGGAATAAACTTGGCACCGTCCCGTGCCAGGGTCATGCCACTGGTTCTGCTCCGCCGATCTGCGCATCACATCTGGTGCTGTTCCCCGGTGCACGAGCTGAGATTTGGGTCACGCCGCAGCCCCACTCCGCGACCCTTTTGACCGAGATGGTCTCCACGGGACCGGCGGGAGACCGCTGGCCGCAGACGAATCTTGCTCACATCGCAGCAGCGCAGGCGGCGCCCGGCTCTGCTTCCCTGCTCGATGTCCGGCTCACCGCACCTGCGATGTCGTCACTTGACGAAGCGCCCGGCCCGTCGCGGCGATCAAGTGGCGCCCCTGTTCGCGTTCAACCGCGCGTTCCGACCGGATGCTCTGCTCTTCCGGCCGGCGATCGGCGGCGCATCTTCTTCGGTGTTCCATCGTCGAACCCGAATGGCTACGGACTGGGTTATGAGGAGGTCGACCAGAACGACCAGCCTGTGCTGGGCACATTTCGCGACATAGCGCCCTTCGATCCGTCCGTCATCAGCGTCTGCCTTCCTCTCGGCCCTCACCAGAAGCCTGTTACAGAAGAGTGGGAGTTAGTCAACGTATCCGCCGAGGCACATAACTTCCACATTCACCAGGCCAGGTTTGACGTCCTGCCGCAGAACGCGCCATCCGGCGACGCAGAAGAGCAAATGGATAACGTGGCGCTTCCCAACGGAGGCGCCGCCTGCGACGGTACCGTCGCGAAGTGGCGGGACGGACGCTGCCAAGTTGCAACGGTTGTGGTCAGAATTCGTTTCACGGAGCCGGGCGATTTCATCTACCACTGTCACATCGGCGAGCATCAGGACAGCGGCATGATGGAGCATATTCGCGTCGTTGCGTCCCGGTGACCATTGCATTCGTGGTGAGTTCGCTTTCCCGCAGAAAGGCAAGGATGGTAACAAATCACTTGAGCACCAAAGTGTCTCTAGATGAATTACTCGCAGTAGATTACTTCTTCTGGAGGGGATGCCTCTGCTGCTTCGATGGCCTGGTTATTCTCCGGGTTACGGAGAACCGTTACTAAAAAGATTCGACTTTTCATTATCAAGGCCACGCTGCGCCGCTACAGAGGTGTAGGATCAAGGCGCTGCGGCGTCTCTCCAGGGATTTGCCCGGTTTCTTTGCGCAAGCATATCCACAATAAGAGATTGCGAGCAGACAACTCGTAAGGGTTGTTCTGAATCTCAACCGGCCGCCAGCATCATTGCAACTGAGACCAGGTGTGACAGCAGGTGCACACAGCGTGGTGCAGTCAGGCAGTAGCGAAACACGAGTCAGCAGTAGCAGAAAACTGCAGTAGCAGAAAACTAAGGTTGCTTCAGCGTACCCGGTTGGGCCCCAACGCCCCCATTTGGAGCACTTCACGCACTCGCAAGGAGGTCGCGATGGCAACTGTATCCGGTCGCTGGAATTGTTTTTCACGGGTACCCATGAAACGTCTGTCCGTCCTGGCTGTTGTCATCGGTGTTCTCATCCTGGGCTCGCTGTCCGCTCACGCAAGCGTTGCCTGGGTCAGCGCTTCGCATACAGTTTGCACGCAAACTTCTTCGGGCACCAGTTCCGAGACCTGCGCCCTGCCCGCCGCCACCACTGCCGGCAACGACATTGTTGTTGGCGTTGCCTGGCAGAACACCGGGGCCACGATCAACCATGTCTACGGCAGCGGGGCCACATCGTATTTCCCGCTATATGCGACGGTGTGCGGCAGCGGAGAATGTGTCGCGACCCTGGTCTGCCATCATTGCGCTGCGCAGACCGCGGTCACCACCACCATGAGCGAGGGCACCGCGTTTGTCGCCACGGTCGAAGAGTATTCCGGCGTCCAGGCGCTCGGCATCACCGGAACCAACACCTCATCCTCCACCGCTCCCGGCCTGACCATGACGACCGGAGACGCGAATGACTGGACAGTGTGCACCACGGCCAGCACAGGCACTCCAACTTCCGGCACAGGCAACCTGCGCAATGCAGCCAGTGCGGGATCGATCGCCGGAGCCATGATCGATAACACGGCTAGCTCGCCGAGCAGCCTCGCCTGTACCGGCACCATCGCGTCCGGCGCATGGGCGGCGACGGGCATCGAGCTGCGCTCCGTGGCGCCAAGAACTTACATTTGGCCCGACTGCGACACCACGCACCCCTGCGTGGTCTACCACATCGACACCCCGGCAGTGGCTACCTCTCAGATCGAGACCCTGAACGGCTTCAAAGTCACCGCCGTGCCCAGCTCGCCAGGCAATCTGCTTGTCCTCACCGTCACCCACCTCAGCAGCACATCCGTCACCGTCAGCGACAACAACAACGGCAGCTGGCAAACCGCCGTGAAAACCACGAACAGCGGAGACGGAGTCGCAACCGAAGTGCACTATGTTTGCGGAGCGGCCGCGGGCACCAATGTCATCACCGTTCAGCTGAGCGCGCCTGTGACCTCCGGCCAGGTGCTGCAGTTCTCCTACAACGAAGTCAGCGGTATCGCGCCCTCATCCTGTCTCGACACCGCCAGCGGTGCCAACGGTTTGACCCATGGCCTGCAGCCGGGCGCGCTGGCCACTTCCTCCAATGGCGACCTCGTCTATAACTTTGCCGAAACAAGCTATAACTACCCCGAGTTCGAGAATCCCATCGGCTGGGTGATGCCCGACGACAACTCAGCACTGCTGATGGAAAACGACTGGGATATGTTTGCCAGCCAGGTTTCGGTTCAGGCTACGCACGGTAGTTACAACCCTACCTTATACGTCAACACCGATCCTAACGACCGCAACTGGAACTCCGTCGCGGCCGCCTTCATAGCTTCCAGCGGCGCGGGCACTCAGCCCACCGGCATCCATGTCACGCGGGTGATGCATTACTACAATCCGGGGCTGCCGCTTACCCCCGCCTGGATCGCCTACCCGTCTACGGGCAACGCTGTGGTCATTACCAGCGCCTATCCTTCCGGCCAGTTCGGCGGCAATATGACCGACGTGGCCGACACCCAGGGCGATACCTGGACGCGTACACCCTATACGTCCTACGCTGCCGACCCGCAGCTTTACTACACCTGTCTCGGCGCCCAGGCCAGCAGCCGCGATCTGACCATCGACTGGCTGCCCGACACCGGAACCACCCACATGATCGTCTACGATGTTGCCGGAGCGGCGACCACTGGCGGCGCGAGCGGGTGCGTCGGCGCTACCGTGAACGACATCCAGGGCAACCAGGCATCGACGGCGAATGCCCCGATGCTGGATACACCGGTCATTACTCCCGAGTCCTCCTCGAGCGTGATCCTCGCTGTGAACCAGACGGGCCTCGGGCCGCCTTCCGGAACGCTAACTCCCGGCGTGGTGTTTGTTTCTATCTGGGCCACCGGCATGACCGACTCCACCAACTGGGATTCGGGCGACTGCTACGGCTACATCTATAGCACCTCCACCAGCCCCATTGACTTTAGCTGGAGTATGGCTAACTACATCGAGGATCCCAACGGCGGCTCCGGCTACGACGGCGCGGCCATTGAGATTCTGCCCGCGGCAGGGTCCAGTTCCGGGCCGACTACGCCGACCTTGTCGGTGACCAATTCACCAGTTATCTACAACGGAAGCCCACAAGCGGCCAATGTCAGCGCTTCAGTTCCCGGAACGGTCGGCAACATTCTGTACAGCGGTTCCTCAGCGGTACCAACCGCAGCCGGCACTTATTCGATCACGGCTAATTTCACCCCGCAGAATACTTCCCAATACAGCAGCCTGACCGGGGCGTCGGCAGGAAGCTTCGTCATTAACAAAGCGACGCCGGCGGTTACCCTCTCCTCTTCGCTCAATCCGTCAACCGTGGGCGCATTAGTGACGCTTACGGCCACCGTACCTTCGAGTGCGACCGGTTCAGTGACGTTCTACAACGGCACCAGCTCCCTGGGTACTGTCACTCTGAGCGGTGGCAGCGCGACACTCTCCACGACGACACTGCCAGGCGGATCGGATTCGATCACCGCTGCTTACAGCGGCGACAGCAACCATAACACGGCGTCTGGCACGCTGATTCAGACAGTGAACACGGCGAGCAAAACCACGCCGACGATTACGTGGGCAACACCAGCGGCAATCGATTATGGGACCGCACTGAGTGCAGCACAACTCGATGCCACCGCATCGGTACCAGGAAGTTTCCTCTATTCGCCGGCGGCGACAACCGTACTCACGGCAGGGGGCCATACGTTAAGCGTCACCTTCACGCCTGCTGATACTACCGACTATACGACAGCTACTGGATCCGTAACTCTGACCGTCAACAAGGCCACACCCTCGATCACTACCCTCCCCACGCCGAGCGCGATCGCCTACGGCCAGACCCTTACTTCTTCAACGCTCAGCGGTGGAAGCGCCTCCACCGGCGGTAGTTTTGCATGGACCACGCCCTCGACCCTCCCCTTTGCCGGCAGCGAGCCCGAAGGCATCACCTTCACGCCCTCCGACTCGACTGACTACAACACCGCCGTGGGCCAAGTCACCCTAACCGTCAACAAAGCCATGTCATCGGTTACCACCCCCCCTGCGGCGAGTGCCATCACCTACGGGCAGACTCTGACCTCGTCAACGCTGAGTGGCGGAACGGCATCGGTGTCGGGGTCCTTCACGTGGCAGAGTCCGACCGCTCTGCCTTTTTCCGGCACCCAGCCCGAGAGCGTGATGTTCGTGCCGTCGGACTCCACGGATTACACCACGGCAACAGTGTTAGTCGCAGTAATCGTCAACAAAGCCACCCCTTCCATCAAGACTTTGCCCACCGCCAGCGCTATCACCTACGGACAGATGCTGGCGTTATCCACGCTGAGCGGCGGAGCAGCATCCGTCTCAGGCAGTTTTGCGTGGACGAGTCCCCTGATTGTTCTTCCCGGCGGCAATCAGTCTGAGAGCGTCACCTTTTCGCCCACTGACGCAACCGACTACACGACCGTGAGCACGGCGGTGAACGTGCAGGTAAACCTTGCCGTTCCCACAATCGGCTGGGCAACGCCTCCAGCCATTAATTACGGCACTGCGCTCAGTGCAACCCAGCTGGATGCTATGGCAATGTACGGCGGGGCCCCTGTGGCCGGGACCTATAGTTATAGTCCGGCCCTGGGTACCGTGCTGACCGCCGGCAGCCACACCCTCACGGTCACATTTACTCCGAGTAATACCGCAGGTTACGCTGCACCCCCGCCAGCGACGGTAACTCTGCAGGTCAACAAGGCAACACCTTCCATCACTACCCTGCCCACGGCCGGCCCCATCATTTATGGGCAGACGCTCGCCTCATCGGTGCTCACGGGTGGGAGCGGCTCCGTCGGCGGCAGCTTCTCATGGACCACTCCCGCCATCCAGCCCGTCGCGGGCAGCTTGACTGCAGGCGTCACGTTCACTCCATCCGACTCTACTGACTACAACGCGGTAACTGGATCTGTCACGGTAACCGTGAACAAGGCGACACCGAAGCTCAGCTGGGCGACGCCTGCAGCTATTAACTATGGAACCGCATTGAGCGCGACGCAGCTGGATGCCAGTTCAACGGTGCCGGGAACCTTTGTCTATTCCCCGATCGCAGGAACCGTACTCGGGTCTGGGTCGCACACGTTGACCGTGACCTTCACGCCCACCGACACCGCTGACTACACAACGGCAACGGATAGCGTGACCCTCGTTGTGCATCACGGGGTCCACGGCTTCGCGCCCAGATAGGCGCGGCCCTAGTTCGCGTCCTTGGTCGCCGCCTCGGTACTCGCGGTCTGCGAGGCCGGGGGAATCTGCTCCTGGAGACGATAACCATCGCGCGTCCGAACGCGATACTTCTCCAGTTCCTTGCCCACCAGCCTGACTGAAATGGTGCGCCATCCGCGATTCTGGTTGGGCTTGGGGTAATAGCTGATGGTGTAAAGGTGCGACAGGTCTTCGCGGATCGACGAAAACGCGAGGCTCTCATCGCGCCAGTCCTTGGCAAAGTAGGCCTTACCGCCCGTGCCTTTGCTCATGCGCTCAAACACGGCGCTCGACACCGGCTCGTCATGCGCCTGCCGCGTGCTGATGATGTAGATGATCGTCCCCGTTGACTGAGCCAGTTCCTCCACGTCCTCCGGTGGCACAGAGCTGGCATTGTCAGGACCATTCGAGAAGACCACGATGGCTTTGCGGCCCCGCAGCTGGGCCGCATCGCGCACCGTCAACAGCAGGCAGTTGTAGAGCGCCGCTTCGTCGCCCGCCACCGTCGACCGCACGCCCCGCATCACGATTGACCGATCCGTGGTCAGCGGTGTCGCCCGTGAGAGGTTGCGGCTGTACGAGTAGAAGGCGATCCTGTCGACGTCCTCCATCGAGCGCACGAAACCGGCAATGGCATCCTGCGCGAACACAAACCCGCGATACATGTAGTCGCTGGTGTCAAAGAGGACGAAGACGCTGGCTCCGGCCAATCGGGAGACAACTTTCTGGCGTGACTCCGCACTCGGGGGGCTGTTGGTGTCCGGCTGCGAGCCACCGGCCTCTTCCGTTTTCGCCGCGCCGCGGGTCTGGCCAGGCTGCTGTTCAAGGCCGCCCTCCGGCGCGCCGCCTTCCTCGAACGTAGCTATCTTCTCCGGGATTTTGTCTTCACTGATGAGGAAGTTCTCCGGCTTAAGGCCGGTGATGTAATTCCCCTTGCGATCCGTCACCGCGACGTTCAGCTGCACCAGCACGACGTTGACGAAAATGCGCGAGGACTGATCCTGCGCGCGCGTAGCGAACGTTCCCGCCAGGGTAACCACCAGCCCGGAAATCAGAGCAACCACTGCCAACACTCTCTTTGCCATACCACTCCCCTGCACTACCTCACTGTGTCATTGCATGCTGAGAAACCGGAGCTGCCGCAACTACGTGAATGCCACCCTGCCGAAACTCGTCCCCGGTCTGTTCCATGGCGCGCAGAATCGCCGGCCAATCCTCCAGATCCGTAGCGAAGATTTTTGCAATCATGTGCCGGCTTAGCTCAGGAATGAGCAGATTCAGCGAAGCCGACGAATACCCCATCTCATCGGCCATGCGCGCCCAGTAGAGGTTGCTCGATTCCCACGACTCGCCCACCAGCTCATAGTCCTCGCCGGAAAATGCCGGCAGCGGCTTCAGGCGAAGAATGGCCAGGGCGTTGGTCTGCTCCAGAACCGGATGCGGCACGCCGAAGTCTCTCGACAGCCGAGCCGCGCTGGTCTCCGATGGATTGGCGCGCACCAGATCGTCCAGCTCCTGGCTCGCCTTTCCCCACTCGGCTGCGTCGCCGGCATACTTCCTGCGAAATTCCGAGGCCAGGCAGAATTTCTCCGCCGGCGTGATCTGCGGCATGAGGGCGGCAATGTCTGCCGGATGAAGCAGCGCGTGCTCCGTCGTTTCAAGGCGCCTCGGAGCCATCAGGTCTTCGAGAATGTCTTCGACCTTGCTTCGCAGCTCGGCATTCCCGGTGGCATCCGTCAGCAGCTCCTCGCCCATGCGTTGATACAGGGTTGCGGCATGCAATTCCGCCGGGCTCACGTCCCACCATCGCGGCTGAACCGCATCCACCAGAATGGCCGGGCCGGCCGCCTGCCAGATCAGTGCCTGAACATTCTCCGGAGCAATGAAATCCTCCTCCGCCGTCGCCAGAGCGTAGGGCAGGTTCGCCAGCGAGCCGATCAGATAAGCTCCGCCCCCGGCGGTCACTCCAATGCCGACCAGCGTGGGAGAATTCCAGATTTGCCCGTAGCCCAGAATGGACGACGCCGAAAAGTCGTGCGAACGCACGAACAGTGGATTGTTGTGCAGAACCTGCGCGCCCGGCGGCTCATAGTAAGCGTAGTTAAGTCCCACCAGCGTATCCCGCAGGAACGGTGTCAGCTGGCCGCGCGCCGTTTCCAGTTGCGCCGGCGAGCTGGCTGATTGAATCACCCTGGCCAGATCCGTTCGCACCTGCAGCTCGGCGTGGCGGCTGGTGTAAATCTGCGGCGCCCACGCAGCCTTTTCCCCGGCACTGAAGATCGCCCTCGGCATTTCGAATTCGTGCAGGCTGCCTGCCAGAGGAAGCAACTCATCCTTCACAGCCGCTCCATGGGCCATGGAATCCAGACCGTCGTACAGCCCGAAGAGTGTGTCCAGCGACGCAAGCCGCTGGTCGTCGAGCACCGACCGGATCCTGTCCGCGATCTCCTCGTGCGCCCGTCTTCCCGCATCGCCCTGCTGAGGAGGACCCGCAAGCAGCTGGACGATCTGCTCCTGCGAGAGATTCGGCTGGCCCGCGGCTGCCTCCAGCGTGGACCGCAGCGAATTTCGTGCTGCCCCGAATAACTGAACCGATGATGAAACCCCCACAAAAGGGGCAACCATGCCCTGCCAGGAACTGTTCACCTTATTGTCAGGAATCTCATGCTGTCGAGCCAGAATCTCCCATAACCCCACATCCGCCTGGAGCGCACCCAGGGCATTGGAACGCAGCGCCGGAGCGGATATCGCGGTTGCTGACTCGGCTGCTTTCATGAACTGCGTCACCGACGTGTCGTTCAGCGCCGGAAACTCCGAAAACGCCAGATACCAGCTGTGCAACTGACCAAACCTGCCGGCCAGCAGTCTCACCGTCCCTTCGTCCAGTCGCGAATCCGGAGGCCGCGCGCTGTCGATGGCGGTCAGCGTCAGATAAAGCTGGAGCGGACCGGAGTCTGTTGGAAAGCCGGAACATGCGACCAGGGTCATGAGCAGTTGCTCCGGGCTATCCCAGCCGCGAGCGTACTTCACCCAGTCACGAATGAGCTTCGGACTGTAATCCTCGGTGAGAATGTCTTTCCATACCGCCAGATTGCCCGGAATATAAGGAGAGCCATCGGGCTGCCAGCGAAGCCGGGTAAACAACACCAGGAGATCGCCGTTGCGGGGAAACACTCCTCTGGTCGCCAGGGTTCCGTTGCCCGCTCGCCGATACACATCGTACAACTGCCTCAACCGCGCTCCCTGGGTCAGATGAACCTGCTGCTCGCGGTCCACCCGAGCCACTGCATCGAAGTACGCGGCCAGCCAGCCATGATCCCTCGAGCACAAATGTTCGACGAAGTCCGCCGGCGACGACGGACTGGCTCCCACCAGCTCCTGCCAGGCCTTTTCAGCCGACGGCCCGCCCGGCAAAGAAATGCGCCCCGAACGAATCGAAATCTGGCTCCCATAAAACTCCAGAGCCGTTGCGTATGGCATCCAGGTCCGCAGGCCGTGCGCCTGATGCAACGTATTCCGGGTCTCCTCCTCGTCTTTAGAGAACGCCCAGTACAGCCGATCCATGTCCGGATCGTGGAGCATGACATCGATCAGCGTGGTCTCGCCCTTGTGGCGCCAGTAGCTGACCCCAACCCAGTCCTCGCGCCCGGAACATTACCGGAACCTGCGTTGCGGGGAATGAATACGTGAACGGCTTGTGGTTTTCGAGCGCGTCTTCCAGCGCGGTCAGCGGAAATCCTGAGTCGATCGCCAGGAAGGCGCGTTCCGCGTTGCCGGTCACCAGGTAGATATTCTTGTCTCCACAGGCGTCTCCGAATTGGTAGCCCAGAGTCTCGATCAGTCGGCTGGCGTCTGCGCAGTTCTCCACTTTGATGATGCCCTGCGCATCGCCCAGTTGGCTGAAGTTCCCGCGCGAAATCCACATACCGCCGCAGCAACAGCAGATACTCCGTCTCCGCACCCACTTCATATCCATGCAGGGAAACATTCCGCGCCAGCAGCGGCAGCACTTCCTCCGGCGTCACTTCCTGGCTGATGCCCGCCATGCGCAGAAAAGATCGCAGCGGCCCGGGATCGCGACCGTTTCCTGGCCATGGCCACGTTCCCGTGAGCGATGTCTCCGTCCGGCCCTGATCCCGCTCCTTTTTCTCCGGGGTTCCTCGCGCCCGCCGGGAGTGAAACCACCATGCAAAGCACGAACGCTGGAAATGCGATCCACGGGCATCGGGCACGATTCATGACTACCCTCCTGGTTCATCCGAACCAGCAAGCTGCATTCACGCGCAGCGAGGGTCGAAAACGGGCAATACAGCGCGTGGCCGCGAAGGATCGAACCGTTTGCTCACGGTCCTGGACGAATCCGCCCCCTCATCTGTCGTGCCCAGAAATTCAAAGGGACCGGAATCTCGCCTCTTATTTGGCTCGACCGCTCATCCGCCACACGCACGAATTGGCAGGGAGACCCGGCGCGCGTGGGCAACCATTGTCGCAAATCTTTTCGTCTTTAGGCGAATCTCCTTTGCAGGATTGTGAAATTCTTTTCGAATTGGATCGCGGAATCGGGAATCGACGCGTTGCAACCCATGTCCAGCTTCCACAGGGAAGAACCTGAGCGCGGTGAACCGCCGGAATCTGCGCCGCGTGGCCCATCCGCCCCATTTGCTGATGAGAACCCGAGCCAAAACCACGCCTTCGTTCGTCACCAATCTGGCTATGCCCTTTCCAACCGCATTACAATTTGCTGAACTCGGGAGCCCCGCATGCATTCGATGGCCCAGGACCTGCGCTACTCGTTCCGGCAACTCAGGAAATCTCCAGCCTTCACCCTCACCGCCGTCATCACCCTTGGGCTGGGCATTGGCGTCAACGCCGCCATGTTTTCCGTGATCGACCAGGTCCTGCTGCGCCCCATGCCTTACCGGCATGCCTCACAGCTGGTGCAAATCGCTCCCCACCCCGGCAACGGTGGCGGCTTCGACCCAGCCTCGCTCCCCGACATCCGCGACTGGAAATCCCGCAGCCATGTCTTTTCCGATATGGCCTGGTGGACCATCCAGGTCCCCACCCTCGGCACCCGCGATAACCCGGAACTCGTCGCACAGATCAGCGCAAGCGCCAATCTTCTTGACGTCCTCGGCACGCAGCCAGTCCTTGGTCGTGGGTTTCTACCCGAAGACGCAAAGCAGAGCCGCGCTCAGGTCGTCATCCTGGGCGATTCGGTCTGGCGCAAAGTCTTTCATTCCAGCCGGTCGGTCATCGGCCACACCGTCTCCATCAACGGCGATCCGTACACCGTCATCGGCGTCATGCCCCCGAACTTTCAGTTCCCGGAAAACACCGGCGACGAGGTTTACTCTCCGCTGCCCTACGATGCTTCTTTTGAAGACCGCAGCAACTCCTCCCTCTCGGCCGTCGCGCGCCTCCGCCCCGGTATCAGCGTCCAGGCGGCGCAGCAGGAAATCTCCGCCATCCACGCGCAGTTGCTGCACGAGTACGCCACCAGCGAGGCTTCCGAGCCGGTGCGCGTTGAAACCCTTCGCGATATAACCACCGACAATATTCGCTCCGGCCTGTGGGCGCTGGACGGTGCTGTTGCCCTTGTCTGGCTCATCGCCTGCGCCAATCTCGCCGGCCTCATGCTGGCCCGCGCCAACGCCCGCCGGCGCGAACTCGCCATCCGTGGGGCGCTGGGCGCCGCCAAATCGCGCCTCGTCCGCCAGTTCGTTACCGAGAGTCTTCTGGTCAGCCTTATCGGCGGAGCCGCCGGTCTGGCCGCGGCATGGGCCGCACTTCGGATTCTCAGCCACTACCTCAGCAACTCGCTGCCTTTCGGCAACCAGATCCACATCAATTTTGGTGTCTTCGCCGTTCTCGTCCTTTTGTCCTGCCTGTCCGCCGTCCTTTTCGGAGTAGGTCCTGGCCTTTACGGCGCCAATCTCCCCGTTCAGGAAGGCCTTCGCGACGGAGCTGCAGCTTCCGGCACCAGCAAGAGGCGCGCCCGCGGCCGCGATGCGCTCGTTGTGGGTGAAATCGCCATGACGCTTGCGCTGCTCATCGCAGCCGGTCTCATCATCCAGACTCTCTGGCAGCTGCGCCACACCAACCTTGGCTTTGTCCCCGAGCATCTCGATACGACCTCCATCTTTATGCCCACCCACGGAGCCTGGTGGGAAGGCGGCGACGCCAAAGCCCCCAACATTGTCACTGGCTTCTACGATCCCCTCCTCGACAAGCTCCGCCACTCGCCCGGAATCCAGTCGGTCGGCGTCGCGACCATTCGCCCCTTCACCAGCAGCCACTTCACTCTGAGCATCTGGGCGGCCAATCAGGCCGAACCGCCGGAAAAGGACAAGGTGGGAGCTGCCGTGCGCGCCAGCAATGCCGGCTACTTCCCCACCATGGGCATCAACATCACCAGCGGCCGCGACTTTGCCGATACCGACCGTCCCGGCGCCCCCCTGGCTGTCCTCGTCAACCAGGAATTCGTTCGCCGCGTCCTCGGCGGCGGCAATCCCCTCGGCGCGCGGCTCAAATGGGATGACGACGACAAGAAGCTCACCGCCACCGTTGTTGGCACCATCGACGATGTTCACCAGGACTCCGCGCGCACCGCCCCGGCTCCCGAGATTTATTTCGATCTCGATCAGCTCGTGCCCGGCCAGGACATGTACTCCATCCTCGCCACCTTTCACATGGATGTCGTGGTCCGCACACGCCTCGAGCCCGAAGCCGCCTTTCGCACCGTCCGCGCTGCCGTTCACGAGCTGAACCCGAATCTCGCTTTCGCCGAACAAACCACCATGCAGCAGGTGGTCGACAACTCCCTCGGCCCTCAGACCCTCGCCGCGCGGCTCCTCGCCATCTTCTCGGTCGTCGCGTTGCTCATTGCCGTTGCCGGCATCTATGGTCTGCTCGCCTACTCGGTCAGCCAGCGCACTCGCGAGCTGGGCGTGCGTCTTGCCCTCGGCGCGCAGCGCGAGAACATCCTGTGGCTGGTGCTCCGGCATGCCGTGATTCTGCTTGCGTTTGGAGTCGCTCTCGGCCTTGCCCTGGCCTGGGCCGCCAGCAGCGTGATGCGTTCCTTCCTTTATGGAGCTGCCGCCTACGATGCCGCGACCATCGCTGCTGTGGTTCTGACCTTAATCCTCTGCGGGCTCACCGCCAGCTACCTGCCGGCACGCCGCGCCGCCGGCGTCGATCCCGTGGAGGCTCTGCGCAACGAATAGCTGCGGTTAGTCATCCAGGGGCGACAGAAGGTCTGGCCGGAGATAAGGTGGCAGAGAACTGCGATTGGAGAGGATCAGACGGAGTGCGGCGCCATCATCGGCGCCTGGAGATTAGAGAGGATCGGGCTGCGAGACCGGCGGCACTATTTGCGCCTGGGCGCGTTCTGCCGCAACGTGGCCTGCATGCTGCCGCAGCTTAGCAAATGCCGCGCGGCAAAATCCGTAAGCCAGAAGAACTCCAAAAGCGAGCGAGGCGAGCGCCGCGCAAATCAGCATTAACGTATTCACTGCGTCCTGCATATTCCTTGATCTCACCGGCGCACGCGCCGGGCTTCTTCCTCACCGTTCATTGGATGCGCCCAAACGGTCGCACCTCGATTTACCTTCCCATATGCGGCCTGAAACACGAGTGCGTTGACCCGGTTTTCTGTTGCCGAATAAGATACAAGAGGTAAATCTTTCCGAATTCTAGCCTGAATGTCTCGTTTTGCAACTGATACTACCGTGCTATTCCCGCCGTTCCTCCAATTCATCGCTTTTTCAATGTACAACTGACGGTTCCTGTGCTATGGCGATTACCCAAATAACAGTACGCGGCGCTCGCCAGCATAAT
The DNA here is from genome assembly GCA_963788905.1 of uncultured Acidobacteriaceae bacterium. GTDB lineage: Bacteria > Acidobacteriota > Terriglobia > Terriglobales > Acidobacteriaceae > Palsa-343. The sequence continues at coordinate 1,100,730 of CAWBIO010000001.1, read as the reverse complement.
CTGCGCGACATCAGCGTCCAGATTCCACGCAACACCCTTACCGTAGTCACCGGCCTTTCCGGTTCCGGGAAGTCTTCCCTCGCCTTCGACACCATCTACGCCGAAGGCCAGCGTCGCTACGTCGAAACCCTCTCCGCCTACGCGCGCCAGTTCCTCGATCAGATTGAGCGCCCCGACGTCGACTCCATTGAAGGCCTTTCCCCTGCCATCTCCATCGAGCAAAAGACCACCAGCCGCAGCCCCCGCTCCACCGTCGGCACCATCACCGAAATCTACGACTACCTGCGCCTGCTTTACGCCTCCGTCGGCGTGCCGCACTGCCCGCGCTGCGGCCGCCAAATCTCCAGTCAGTCCGCCGAACAGATCGTTGAGCGCATCCTCGCCCTCACGCCCGGCGAGCGCGTCACCATCTACGCCCCCATCGTGCGCGGCCGCAAAGGCGAATTCAAGGACATGCTCGACAAGCTCGACCAGCAGGGTTTTCGCGCGCGCATCGACGGGCAGATCGTCGACCTGGCCGAACCGCCCGCCCTCGAAAAGCGCAAGAACCACACCATCGAGGCCATCGTCTATCGCGCCGTCCTCAAACCCGGCATCGACAAGGCTCTTACCGCGGCGGTCGAAAAAGCGCTGCAGATGGCCAGCGGCCTCGTGCTCGTCGGCACTCAGGGCCCCTCCGGATCAGCCGAACAGCTTTACTCCTCCTCGATGGCCTGCCCCGACTGCGGCCTCGACGTGCCCAAGCTCGAGCCCCGCAGCTTCTCCTTTAACTCCACCTACGGCGCCTGCCCGGAATGCCATGGCCTCGGCAGCATCTACGATTTCGATCCTGCGAAAGTCATCACCGACTGGTCCAAGCCCCTCCTCGACGGCGCGCTCGGGCCCGGCTCCGGCTCGCAATACCTGCTGCGCCTGATCAAAATCGCGGCCGACCGCTACAAAATCGACCTCAAACTCCCTTTCGAGCAGCTCCCGTTCAAACACCAGGAGCTTCTGCTTGTGGGACCACCGCAATCCGAAGCTCCCCGCACCGGTTTCCATGGCATCCTCGCTTATCTTCGCGATTCGCTCGAGGAGGCCCGTTCCGACACCTATCGCGAGTGGATGATGCAGTACATGTCGGCCTCCGAATGCCCCATCTGCCACGGAAGACGCCTGCGGCCCGAATCGCTGGCCGTCAAAATCGACGGCATGTCCATCGCCGACTTCACCGCGCTCTCCATGGAGCGCGCCCTTGACCGCGCCCGAGCCATCCGCTTCACTGCGCGCGAAGCCCTCATTGCCGAACGCCTGCGCAAGGAAATCGTCGAGCGCCTGCAGTTCCTCAATGCCGTCGGCCTCAGCTACCTCTCGCTCGATCGCAGCGCCGCCACGCTCTCCGGTGGCGAAGGCCAGCGCATCCGCCTAGCCACACAGATTGGCTCCCGCCTGCGTGGCGTCCTCTACGTTCTCGACGAGCCCTCCATCGGCCTGCACCAGCGCGATAATCAGCGCCTCATTTCCGCGCTTGAGTCCCTGCGCGACCTCGGCAACACCGTGCTCGTCGTCGAGCATGACGAGGAAACCATCCGCCACGCCGACTACGTCCTTGACCTCGGGCCCGGCGCTGGCCGCCTCGGCGGTCAGGTCGTCGCGTTCGGACCTCCTGAAGCCATCATGCGCACGCCCGGCTCGCTCACCGGCCGCTATCTCGCAGGTGAAATCTCCACGCTGCATCGGCTCGTCCCGCGCCCGGCCAGCGGCAAGTGGATCACGGTCGAAGGCGCGCGCAGCCACAATCTCAAAAACCTCACCGTTAAATTCCCCGTTGGCGTCATGACCGTGGTGACCGGCGTCTCCGGCTCCGGCAAAAGCACCCTTGTTAACGACATTCTTTACCGCGCCCTCGCTAAGGAACTTTACGGCTCGCGCGAAGCGCCAGGCGAGCATTCCCGCATCAGGGGCTTCGACCTTCTCGACAAGGCCGTCCGTATCGACCAGTCCGCCATCGGCCGCACGCCGCGCTCCAACCCCGCCACCTACACCGGTGTCTTCACCGCCATCCGCGACCTCTTCGCCATGCTGCCCGAGTCGCGCGAGCGCGGTTACAAAGCCGGCCGCTTCTCGTTCAACGTCCAGGGCGGACGCTGCGAAGCCTGCCAGGGCGAAGGCCAGCGCCGCATCGAAATGAATTTCCTGCCCGACGTTTATGTCGAGTGCGAAGTGTGCAACGGCCGCCGTTACAATCAGGAAACTCTGGCGGTGAAATTCAACGGCTATTCGATCGCCGACATCCTCGACCTCACCATCGAAGATGCGCTGCCCGTGCTCGGCGATATTCCCCAGGCCCGCCAGAAGCTCCAGACTCTCGTCGATGTCGGCCTCGGCTATATCCACCTCGGCCAGTCCGCCACCACCCTTTCCGGCGGCGAAGCCCAGCGCATGAAACTCGCCCGCGAGCTCTCCAAGCGCCAGACCGGCCGCACCCTCTATCTGCTCGACGAACCCACCACCGGCCTCCACTTCGACGACGTGCGCAAGCTCCTCGAGGTCCTGCACCGCCTCACCGACCTCGGTAACACCGTCATCATCATCGAGCACAACCTCGATGTCATCCGCAACGCCGACTGGATCATCGACCTTGGTCCCGAAGGCGGCGAAGGCGGCGGCAACGTGGTCGCCGAAGGCCCTCCCGAAGAGGTCGCCCGCATCCCCCTTTCGTATACTGGCCAATTTTTGCGTCCCTACTATTCTGGTATCGGCGCTTCCCTTGCCGCCAGGGCACGACTGTCCGCAAACGGAAGCCGCGCTCCGCGCCCCAAATCGGGCACTGATCCAGGAAAAGAGACCATCCATTGAGCGATTACGATCCAGGCTACGGACAACCCGACCCTCGCGCTCCTCACCTGAACGGCGAAGCTCTCGATCCGCTGCCGGAACCGGCCGGTTATCTGTGGCGCCCCGTCCAGCCGCCTCCCGTGCCACCGCTGGAACTGGTGCCGCCTCCTCCGCCCAGGTTCATCCCTAACATCGGAAACACCCTCGTTTTCGGAGTGATCGCTTTTTTCTCCTTTATCGGCGGCTACATCATCACGCTGCTCGCGCTCTACGCCACCCACCGCAACGTTCCCCTGCTCTCGCTTGTCCAGCAGATCGCCCACAACGTCACCTATGCCATCTCCGGCCAGGCCGTTGGCTATGCGCTCCTCTGGGCGCTGGCCGCGCTGGTCTTCACCTTGTGGTGGCATCGACCGTTTCTTGCCGGCATTCACTGGAACATCTCCGTCGCACGCCATTGGGCGGTAGTGCTCGCCGGTCTTGGCATCATCACCGGACTGGCCATCACTATTGCCGGCAACTTCGTACCAATGCCCAAGGCGCCGCCCATCCTCGAAGACCTGACCCGCTCCGCAGCTGGCGCATGGGCCCTGATGGCCTTCGGTGTCACCATTGCACCGCTCACTGAAGAGCTCGCCTTCCGCGGCTTCCTGCTGCCCAGTCTGGTCAACATCTTTCGCTGGCTCGAGCGCAAGCGCGTCATTGGCGAAAACGCCGTCCGCTACTTCGGGATTCCCCTGTCCATCGTGCTCACCTCGATTCCGTTCGCGCTGATGCACTCGCAGCAGGTTTCGAATTCCTGGGGTCCGGTGCTGCTGATTGGCTGCGTCAGCATCATCCTGTGCGTCATCCGCCTCACTACCGGTTCCGTCGCTGCCGGTGTCGTCGTCCACGCCTGCTACAACCTCACCCTGTTCGCCGGCCTCCTGTATCAAACCGACTGGTTCCGCCATCTCGACAAGCTGAAAACCTAGCGGATGGAGTCACAGGATGCCCGCCCCAGAAAAGGACCCGTTCGCTGGGCTCAAGGCGCAGGCTCTTCGGCATGCGGGAATGATTCTGTTCCCTCCGAACGCCGCATTGGAATTTATTCAGTTATGCGATGAGCGGGATATTAAATTGCTCGGATTCGACGGCTTTCGCATGTTGCCAAACGATAAAGTCCAGCCCTGCCTGGAGCATTCTCTGGATCTTTCGGATCGATGGCACACCCACCTGAGCTCAGAAGAGCGGATTTCCGCTGCAAAAGAGTTTGTCCAGCAGCGAACGGGAACGGATATCGTTTTCGAGATGGTCACCGATCCAGACGTTTAGGCCCAAATATCCCGCAAAGCCCGCGACGGCCCACCCTGTACCCTGTACCCTGTTCCCTGTTCCCTGTAACCTGTTTCTGATGCTCGGTCGCGCACTTCGCTTTTCCGGAAGCAGCTTCGGACAGGACTTTGGCCTCCTGGTCCTGCGCCTCACCGTTCCCACCGCGCTGTTCCTCAAGCATGGTCTCGAGAAGCTCCATGGCTACTCGACCATGTCGCCGCACTTCCCCGATCCGCTGCACATCGGCCATGTGCCCAGCTTCCTCTTCGCCATGATCGCCGACGGCATCTGCATGCCCCTGCTTGTGCTCGGGCTCTTCACCCGGCCCGCAGCCCTCTGGTCGCTCATCAATCTGACCGTCGCCTGGGCCTTTGTCCATCACTTCCAGTTCTTTGGCCGCGGCGCCGACCACGGCGAGCTGATCGTGCTTTACATCGCGGTCATGCTGACTCTGCTCATCGGCGGCCCTGGCAGATACTCCATCGACGCCCGCCGCTAACGCTTTGCGCCTGTATCCTGTCAACCGCAACCTGCGCTTCGGTACTCTGTACCCGGTGCGCGGACCGCTGTACGCTGCGCTTATGAATGACATTGGCCGCCTCTTTCAGGCCTTCGTGGCGCCCGCCATCTTCTTCTCTGCCACTGCGCTTTTCATCCTTTCAGTCAATGTTCGGCTGATGGGAATCGTCAGCCGTCTGCGCCAGTACGCCCACGCGCGGCATGATGCGCTGAAGAATGGCCAGACTCTGGAAGCCGACGCCTGCCGGACGCAAATTGAATCCATGGAGGCGCGCGCCGAGATGATTCGACGCACCTTCCTGCTGAGCCTCGTTGGGCTGGTCGGCATGCTGCTCTCCTGCCTCCTGCTCGGCTTCGGTCTCTACTGGAAAGGCGCCGCCCTGGCCGCCGCCGCGGTTTTCGTCGCCGCCATGCTCGCCCTGCTCGCCGGCGTCCTCTACTACATCCGCGAAATGACCATCGCTCTCAATGCGGTCAGGCAGGAAGCCCGCGACGAACGCTTCGCCCATCTGGGACCCTCGCCCGACCTCCACGATCACAACCTGTTTTAACGCTGGCTGCCACCAGCTGCCTTCTCTCCCGCTTTCGCTACCGGCTACCGGCTTGACCCTGTACCCTGTGTGGGTGAAAGCCCGCACCGCCGGCATCGCCCTCTTCCTCCTCACCTGCCTCAACCTCTTCAATTTCATCGACCGCTACGTTCTCCCCGGCGTTCAGCCCCTGATCCAGCACGAATTTCACATCAACGACGCGCAGGCAGGTCTCCTCACCTCCGCCTTCTTCTTCACCTATATGTGGATCGCCCCGGCAACCGGCTGGCTCGGCGACCGCTTCCCGCGCAAACCGCTCATCATTGCCGGCGCGCTCATCTGGTGCGCGGCCACGCTGCTCACCGGCATGGTCCACAGCTACAACACACTACTCATCCGCCACGCTGCCGTCGGCGTGGGCGAAGCCACCTTCTCGATCTTCGCACCCGCCATGCTGGCTGACTTCTACCGGGAGGAAGATCGTAACCGTGTCCTGAGCATTTTCTACGTCACCATCCCCGTTGGCGGTGCGCTCGGCTATCTGCTGGGCGGCGTACTTGGCGAGCGCTACGGCTGGCGCATGCCCTTTTACATTGCCGCTGCTCCTGGCGTTCTCATCGCGCTCCTTTTCTGGATTTTCGTCCGCGAACCCCAGCGCGGTTCCGCCGACACCCTCAAAGTCACCCACGATCGCGACAGCTTCCTGGGCCTCTTTCGAAATCCCGCGTACCTCACCGCAAGCCTTGGCATGGCGATGTGGACCTTCGCTGTCGGTGGCATCTCCACCTGGCTGCCCACGTTCTTCCGCCGCTTTGCCGGCTACTCGGTCGCAGGCGCCGGCCTCACCGCCGGCGAAATCACTGCCATCGACGGCCTCCTCGCTACCATCGCCGGCGGCTGGCTCGCGCAGATCTGGCTGCGCCGCAATTACCGCGCGCTCTATCTGGTCTCGGCGTGGAGCGCGATTCTCGCCATTCCTTTCGCCGCCGCCGTGCTGTTCGGACCGCTGCGCTTCCTCATTCCTGGCGCGTACCTCGCCGAGTTCTTCATCTTCCTGAACACCGGCCCGCTCAACGCCGCCATCGTCAATTCCGTTGCCGCGCCTATTCGCGCAACAGCAATCTCGGTCAACCTCCTCCTCATTCACCTGCTCGGCGACTTTCCTTCTCCGCACCTCATCGGATGGATCTCCGACCGCCACAACCTGCGCGTTGGATTGGGCGCGACCCTGATCTCCCTCGCCGTTTCCGGCGCCATTCTCTTCTTTGGCGCACGATTCGCCCCGCGCCTGCCCGACCTTGAGGTCCCCGCGACGCTTCCTTAAGCGATGCACATCCTCCTCATCGTCGTCAGCTGGCTCATCGCCCTTGCATGGACTCTGCGAACCTTCGCCGCGCTCCGCAACCTTCCACACCAGCCAAATCTCCTCGATGTCCGCTGCGACCCTTCTCCCCCCGCCGCGCCAGCCGCCGCACTGCCTCAGGTCACCGTTATCGTTCCCGCCTGCAACGAAGCCGCCGCCATCGAAGCCACCCTCCGTTCGCTGCTCGCCCAGACCATCCCGCTCGAAATCATCGCCGTCGACGACCGCTCCACCGACTCGACTGGCGCCATCATGGACCGCATTGCCGCCGAGCCGCGACTGCCCGGCAAATTCCTCAGCGTGCTTCACATCGACGCCCTTCCCGCCGGCTGGCTGGGCAAACCGCACGCCCTGGCTCGGGCTGCGCGGCCCACCGCAACCCCCTGGCTGTTGTTCACCGACGGCGATGTGCTCTTCCGCGAAGACGCCATTGAGCGCGCCCTGCACTTTGCTGAGTCATCTTCGGCGGATCACGTGGTTCTGTGGCCTTCTCTCATCCTCAAAACGCCGGGCGAGCGCATGGTCGACGCCATCTTTCAGTCGCTGCTCATCCTCGTCATGAAGCCGTGGAAGATCGCCGACCCCAGGGCCCGCCGCGATTTCATCGGCATGGGCGCTTTTAACCTGGTCCGCAGCAGCGTCTATCGCTCGGTTGGTGGCTTCGAGTCCGATCCAATGGAAGTCCTCGAAGACCTGCGCCTCGGATTTCGCATCAAGCAGGGCGGATTCCGTCAACACCTCGTTCTGGGACGCGGCCTGATTCGCCTCCACTGGGCGCATGGCGCTTTCGGCCTGCTCCACAACCTCACCAAGAACATCTTCGCGACATTTCGCTTCCGGTCGGTGAATCTGCTGATTGCTCTCTTTGGAGTCGCGCTCGTCTGCCTGGTTCCGCTTGCCGGGCTATTCCTTTCCTGGCCAATCCGCGCCGCCAGTCTGGTCTCACTCGCCATGGTCTGCGTCTGCTACGCGCTGGCTGGCCGTTACTACAACCGCATTCGCCTCCTTTATTGCTTCACTTTCCCCATCGGCGCCGTCCTGGTGCTCTATGCCATGCTCCGCTCCTGGATCGTCACCCTCACTCGTGGCGGCATCGTCTGGCGCGGCACGTTTTATCCGCTCCGCGAACTGCGCCGCCACGCCGGCCCCCTGCGCTGAGCCGTATGGGATGATGAACCTGAGCGATGAAGAAGAGAATCTCCATTACGATTTCGACCGAGACATTGGATCAAGTCGATCGTGCGGTCGGCTCCAGCTCCTCGCGCTCCGTATTCATCGAGAACTTTCTTCGCGACTACTTCCGGCATCGCTCTGCCTGCCATCCTGCCGCTCGTGACTTGGAGCGCATCAATGAAGCCGCAGATTCCCTCAACCGTGAAGCCTCGATTGTCTGCAGTATCAGACTGCAAGTCTCCACCGTCTGTACTAAACGCTAAATGCTGAACGCTCTCCCTGTTCCCTGCAACCTCTCCCCTGTAAACTGGAATTGAGGTCCCCAATGCCGGAAATCCAGCGCAGGAAGACCGTTACCGTCAACATTGGCCACGTCAAGGTCGGGTGCGATGCACCGGTTGTGGTGCAGTCGATGACCAATACCGACACCGCCGACGCCGCCTCGACCATTCAGCAGGTTGCCGAGCTGGTTGAAGCCGGTTCGGAACTGGTCCGCGTCACTGTGAACAACGACGACGCCGCCCAGGCTGTGCCGCACATCGTCGAGGGCCTCGCAAAACGCGGCATCAACGTCCCCATCATCGGCGACTTCCACTACAACGGCCACCTGCTGCTCAAAAAGTACCCGGCGTGCGCGCAGGCGCTGGCCAAGTACCGCATCAATCCCGGAAATGTCTCCATCGGCCGCAAAGACGACGACAATTTCCGCACCATGATCGAGTGCGCGGTCGAGAATCAGAAGCCGGTGCGCATCGGCGTGAACTGGGGCTCGCTCGACCAGGCGCTGCTGACGCGTCTGATGGACGAAAACTCAAAGCGCCCCGATCCTGCGCCCGCGCGTGACGTGATGCTCGAGGCCATGTGCCGCAGTGCGCTCGACTCCGCCGCCGCCGCCGAGCGCTACGGCCTGCGCCACGACCAGATCATCATCAGCGGTAAGGTTTCCGGCGTCCGCGATCTGATCGACGTTTACCAGATGCTTGCCGCACGCTGCGACTACCCGCTTCACCTCGGTCTGACCGAGGCTGGCATGGGCATGAAAGGCATCGTCGCTTCGACGGCCGGCCTCGCGCCGCTCCTGCTCGAAGGCATCGGCGACACCATCCGTGTCTCCCTCACGCCGAAACCCGGCTCCAGCCGCACGGAGGAAGTGCTGACCGCGCAGCAGATTCTGCAGTCTCTGGGCATACGCAGCTTTGCGCCGCAGGTCACCGCCTGCCCCGGCTGCGGCCGGACGACCAGCACCTTTTTCCAGGAGCTGGCGCAGCAGATCCAGGATTACCTGCGCACCTCGATGCCCGCCTGGCGCGAGCAGTATCCTGGCGTTGAAGAGCTGAAGCTCGCCGTGATGGGCTGCGTCGTCAACGGCCCTGGCGAGTCGAAGCACGCCAACATCGGCATCTCGCTGCCCGGCACCTTCGAGGAGCCCAAAGCGCCGGTCTACGTTGACGGCCGCCTGATGACCACGCTGCGCGGCGACACCATCGTCCAGGACTTCAAAAAGATCCTCGACGATTACATTCGCGCTCGCTACGGTGCTCGAGAACTGGAAACAACATCGGTCTAGCGCGAATGTAGCCTGCCCTGAGCAAGCACTAAGCGTTAGCGAGGTGCGCGTCGAATGGGTGCGCAATTGCTATGGCGCGCGCGAACACGAGCTCGAAACCAGCGCAGTCTAGAGACAGAGCGACCGGTCGCGGTTTCCTCGTCGTGCCGCCCGCCTGGCCAGCGTGAGAACCCAGCCAGCCTATTCGTAGTGCAGCGCCGTCAGCGGATCCACCCGCATCGCCCGCCGCGCAGGAATGTAGCAGGCGGCCAAAGCCACTGCGGTCAGCACCAGCGTGACACCCGCAAACGTCAGCAGATCCGTGGGGTTCACCCCGTACAGCAGCCCTGCCATCAGGTGCGACACGATCACCGAGCCGATTAACCCCAGCGCCGCGCCTGCCATCGCGAGGCCCAGCCCCTGGCGCAGAACCATGGCCATGATTTTCCCCCGCTGCGCGCCGAGCGCGAGCCTGATGCCGATGTCCCGCGTTCGTTCGCTCACGATGTACGAGATCACCCCGTAGATTCCCAGCGCGGCCAGCAGCAGCGCCGTTATCGCGAAGGCGGCTACGATATCCATCGAGAATCGTCTCTGCTCCAGCGACCCCGCGACTGCATCGTCCAGCGTCTGCGCCCCATAAACCGGTAGCTCCGGGTCTACGGACTGCACCATCGCCCGCGCCTCTTCCGGGATCGCACTCGCATTCAGGTCTCCACGCAGGAAGATGGCCAGTTCCTTGGGTGTCTCCTGGTACAGGCTCAGATAGATTTGCGGAACCCGCGCGTTCGCCAGCGACTCGGTTCGAGCATCGGCGACCACGCCGACGATCGTGACCCAGTTCTTGCTGGCCCGTTGGCCAACCCCAGCCCTTCCCCGGCCAAGCTTCAGCCGCTTTCCAAGCGGATCCTCGCCCCGCCAGTACGTCTCCGCCATCGCCTGGTTGATCACGGCGACCAGCGGCGCATTCTCGTCGTCGTGGTCGTTGATCAGACGGCCCTTCTGCAGCGGAATCTGCAGCAAATGAAAATATTCCGGCGCAACCTGCGCCCGCTCCACCACGGGAGTCTGCTTGCTCTGGGTCTGGCGTCCTTCCACGATCAGCGCGCTCTTGTTGCGGTCATGGTGCAGCGGGATGGAGGGCTCCGATCCGAGCGCCGCCTCCTGCACTCCGGGCAGCAACCGGCTGCGGCGCAGCAATTCGCGCGCAAACACTGCCTCCTGAGCAGCGGTTCCATAAATGTCCGTCTTCGGATCGTTGGGGCTGGGCAGCCACAACTGCACCGACATCACATGCTGCGGATTGAATCCCAGCGGCGCCTTGTACAAATCCCAAAAACTGCGCAGCAGCAGGCCCGCAGCCACCATCAGCACCAGCGACAGCGCAAACTCCGTCACCACCAGCACCCGCCGCGTGCGGGTCTGCTCTGTGGAGCCCTTCGACCCGCGCCCCTCCACCCTCAGCGTGTGCGCCAAATCCAAGCGCCCCGCCTGCCTCGCGGGGGCGAGCCCAAAAATGACCCCGGCTGCGATCGAAACCGCCAGCGCGAACACCATCACCGTCCAGTTGATCGACAGGTCGTTGAGCCGAGGCATGCTCTCCGGAATCAGGCGCAGCAAAAATCCCTTCATGCAGAACAGGATGACCAACCCCGCCATGCCGCCCAGCAGCGAAAGCAGCAGGCTCTCGGTGAGCAACTGCCGCACCAGCCGCTTGCGTGCGGCCCCCAGCGCCTGGCGCACCGCCATCTCCCGCGATCGCGCGCTGGCGCGAGCCAGCAGCAGATTCGCCACATTGACGCAGCCGATGAGCAACACCAGCGCCACCGCCCCCAAAAGCAGGATCAGCGGCTGCCGAACGTTGCCCACCACGTTTTCCTTCAGCGGAATCAGCCGCACCGTCCACCGGCTCTCGGCCGGATAATCATCGGGAAACTGCTTCCGCTCCGAAGCAACCCACGCGTCCAGCTGGCTCTGCGCCGCGGCCATCGTCAGCCCTGGCTTCAGGCGCCCCACCGTTTCGAGCGCCCCCCGCAAAGTGCGGTTCGGGGGAGGAGCCGGATCCGCGGAAAAACCCGTCGCCGCCCACACTTCGGTGTTCCTCTCGCCCACGGTTCGCCCCGGATCGTGAAAACCCGGCGGCATCACCCCGATGATCCGATACAAATCGTTGTCTCCCCGCAAACTTCTTCCGACAATGCGCGGATCGCTCCCGTAAGCCCGCTTCCACAGCCCATCACTGATCACCGTCTCCAGCGTGAACCCCGGAGTTTGATCCTGCGGATCGAACGTGTGCCCCAGCTCCGGCTTCACACCCAGCATCGCAAAATACGCCGGCGACACCCCCTCATACTGAGCCCGCGATGGCTGCGATGCACCCGTCAGGTTCACCGACCCGAATATCTGCAGCACAACATACTGAAAAATTCCCGAACGCTCGAGGTCCTTAAACTCCGGAACCGAGATGCCCGCGTCCATAACGCCCGCGCCTGGCAGGTCGTCTTCGATCCGCACCAGTTCATCGGGATGCGGAAACCGCAGCGGATGCAGGAGCGTCGCGTTGACCAGGCTGAAAATCGCCGTCGTTGCTCCGATGCCCAGCGCCATCGTCAGAATCGCGATAGCCGAAAACCCCGGCGACTTCGCCAGCATTCGGATCGCGAAGCGCGAATCCTGAATCAGGTTTTCAAAAAACGGCAGCCCCTGCTCCGCGTGGTAATCCTCTCTCACTGTCCCCACCCCCCCGAACTTCAGCACAGCCTGCCGTCGCGCCTCTGCTGGCGCCATCCCCGCCCGCACATTCTCCGCCGTCTGCAGCGCGATATGCTGCTCCATCTCCTCACGCAACCGTCCATCGTCGCTCTGCCAGAAATTCCTCACCCGCGCCAGAAGCCGTCTTACTGCTCTTAGCAGAAATCCCATATCCCCCGCCCTTTTGGTTCCCCACAGGAAGCATGCCACACTTCCTTTGGGAAAGCAACAGGAGAACGCAGCCCCACCCCGGTGAATCGCAGCGGAAGCTGGATGCCTTTAGAATTGCCTCCTGTCCAGTTAACCGGAAGGGACCTCGATGAAAAACCGTCAGACCGTCGCGCGGTGGTTGGTTGGCCTTGGATGTCTCGATATGCTCGCCGGCTCCATCCTTCATCTCGCCGCTGGCTATCCCATGATTGCCGCAGCTCTCGCGGCCTCAAACCTCGAAGCAGCCATGCAGGGCGCTGCGCGAACGGTTTTTCTCCTGATTGGATTCACGTGGATCGTGATCGCCATCGTTACCCTGATCGCCGCCTTCACGAAAACGAGAATCCGGAAAGCCATTGTGCTGTTATGCGGGTTCGCGCTGCTCGTCGAGATCCCCATTTGGGTTCGCATTATGGGGTGGTTCATCGGCAATGAAATGTTCCTGATTGCGGGAGTGCTGGTCATCTGCGGGGGCTTTGCGTTTCCGCCGGTCCCGGAACAGTAGACCTGGGATCCTACGCCACCCGCAGCGTGCTGACGAGCGCAGCCAGTGCGGCGGGTTGATTTCGCCGGCTCGGGTAGTAAAGGAAATAGCCGGGAAAGCCCGGACACCAGTCACGCAATACCTGAACCAGCTGCCCGTTTGCGATCCTCTCCTTCAGAGTCTCCTCCAGCGCGGTTCCAATCCCCATGCCGTTGAGCACGGCCTGGATCACCAGATCCGGATCGTCGAATGTTGCCGGTCCTCGCGGACTGACCGTCAGCGCCCTGCGGCCTTTTTCGAACTCCCAGCGGTAGACGCCGCTGCTGAATCGGAAGCCGATGCAGGAATGCTCGCGCAGATCGCGCGGGTCACGCGGGATGCTGTGCGATTTGAAATATTCCGGAGAGCCCACCACCGCCAGCCGCAGATCTTTGCTGACGCGCACCGCTATCATGTCGCGCTGGATGAACTCACCGATCTGGATTCCGGCGTCGTATCCCCCGGCAACAAGATCGACAGGATCGTTCGAAGAGGTCACTTCGAGGGCGATCTCCGGATATTTTCGGACGAACCTGGCCAGCTTTGGCAGAAGAACCAGGCAGGTAGCGGTGCGGGAAACGATGAGCCGGATGCGTCCCGCAGGCTGCTCTCGCAGCTTTCGCGCCTCGGCCAGCGAGCGCTCGATGCGTTCCAGCGCAGGAGCCAGTTCCTGAAGGACCGCGGCTCCGGCTGCCGTCGGCGATACGCTGCGTGTGGTGCGCGCCAGCAGTTGCAGCCCGAGCCTCCTCTCAAGGCTGCGAACCGTATGGCTGAGCGCCGACTGCGATACGCCAAGCCGGCCGGCAGCACGGGTAAAGCTGCGCTCCTGGGCCACAATTGCGAATGCTGCCAGGTCGCTGAGATCGCTCTTCATGATTCATGAATTGTATTCATGACCGCATGCGACATCAACTGTCTAGTCTCATGAGTGCTGCAGGCCTAGACTGAATTCAGCGATGAGGTTTGCCGGGCAGGAGACAGGCAAGCCGCTCGTGAAAAGGAGTCACAATGCAAAAGCGCACATTAGGCAAGGGCGGACTGAAAGTCTCGGCGCTGGGGCTTGGCTGCATGGGAATGAGTTTCTCGTATGGCGCCGCTCACGACGAGAACGAGATGATCAGCCTCATCCACAAAGCCGTCGATCTGGGCGTCACCTTCTTCGACACGGCGGAGGTGTACGGTCCGTTCACGAATGAGCTTCTCGTCGGGAAGGCGCTCTCGCCGCTTCGCGACAAAGTGGTGATCGCCACAAAGTTCGGCTTCAACTGCGAGCCTGGCGGAAAGCCGGGAACACAAACCCTGAACAGCCGCCCGGAGCACATCAAGCAGGTCGCGGACGCTTCGCTCGAGCGCCTGAAGATCGACAGCATCGATCTGTTCTATCAGCACCGCGTCGATCCCGACGTGCCCATTGAAGACGTGGCGGGCGCCGTGAAGGATTTGATCGCGGCAGGCAAGGTGAAGCACTTCGGCCTTTCCGAGGCTGGCGCCCAGACTATCCGCCGCGCGAACGCCGTGCAGCCCGTGGCTGCCCTCCAGAATGAATACTCGTTGTGGTGGCGGAAGCCCGAGGAGGAGATCATTCCGCTGCTGGAAGAACTGGGCATCGGGATGGTGCCGTACAGCCCGCTGGGCAAAGGCTTCCTGACCGGCAAAATGGACGAGGGCACGAAGCTCGCGCAGAACGACTTCCGCAGCCAGCTTCCGCGCTTTCAGCCGGACGCAATGAAGGTGAACCGGGCGTTCGTCGACCTGCTCAGCGATGTCGCGGCGAAAAAGAAGGCCACGCCGGCCCAGATTGCACTGGCATGGATCCTGGCGCAAAAACCATGGATGGTGCCCATCCCCGGCACAACGAAGCTGTCTCGCCTGGAAGAGAACCTGGGAGCATTGTCGATCGAGCTCAGCGCAGACGAGCTTCGGGAGATCGATCAGGCCTCAGCCAGCATCCCGGTCGAAGGAAACCGCTATCCGGAGCACATTGAGAAGATGACCGGCCGCTAGCGATTCGGAGCCGGTGGATTCGCGGACCCCGCAGAACCCGCCGGCGACGAAGCCATCTGCCGATCCGCATCGAGCGGCAGCGGAATCTCCATTGTTCCGATGCGGTCGGTCGTCACGTCGCGAACGGCAACGCGGAGCCAGACCGCAGCTGCCGGTACGTCGAGCGTTTGCACGGCGTGGAAAACCGGTTGCGCCGGCGCGCCGGCCGGAGGCGCCGAGCGCACGGCATTCTGGGCGAGGCCGTTCAGCAGCTTTCCATCCTTGTTGTAGGCGCCAGCGGCAAACTCCAGCACCTGGCCGTTGGGATGGGCTCCGGCGTCCTGGTCGAGCACCAGGTAGTCGATGGTGTAAGGGCGCAGCGGAATGGGCGGAGGCAGCTTGACCGGCTTATCCTTTTTCCGCAATACAAAATAGGCCGGCTGCTCCACGAGGTTCGCCATCTGGTCGGGCGTGGCCAGCGCTGCAGGACCGGCGTGGAACCGCGCGCGAAAGACGATATCGCGATCGATGGGCGCGCCGTGCTGCATGTAGGCGTACATGGAGTCGCCCGGCTTGTGGGCTACAACCTCACCAGCAGCAGCTAGCGCGGCTTTCTTCTCGTCGTTGGTCAGCGGAACATCGGGATCTTCGGCGTAGTAGTAGCGGCGGTATTCCAGTGAATACTTCTTTTTGTCGCCGTGGTCGATATCGACGCGAATATTGCGAATGCTGGCGTCTTCCTTGAATGCAGGAGGCGAGTAAGTGAGCTCGTAATAACTCGCCCCGTCTTCAGTCGCCTCGCTGATCTCGGTCTTGATGTCGTTGTTGTTGTAGTAGGCGCGCCCGCCGGTGGCCCCGGCGATACGGTCGGCAATGGTATCAATGCCGGCGGTTCCGCTGGAGTGTTTGAGTCCGGCGACGCTGACCGGATAGACGGAAACCTGGCCGGCGTTAAGCGCGTCAATGGCGGACCGCATCACCTTCTGGTCCCAGCTTTCACCCATGGTGGTGGGCGCGGAATCAGCGAATCCCTGCGCGGGCGTGGTGGAACTGGTCCCGCTCATGTTCTGCACGGCAAAGACGGGAACCACTGCGGGAAACTGCGATGACATCCAGATAAGGTTCTTGCGGCCGGGCAGCCCTTCAAGAAAGTGACCGAGGAACCGCATGACCAGGAAAGGCAGATCGGGATCGGCGCCGCCGCAGTTGGCCTGATAGAGAAAATTCTGTGGGATGTGTTCCTTGCGGCCGAGGTCAAACGCCTGCAGCAACAGGTTGGGGTCGGTGGTGAATCCCTGCAGCTGGCGAAACTCGCAGGTCAGCAGGTAAAGGGCGAAGCGCGTGCCGGCAGGCTTGGACGCTAAAAACTCAGCCAGCTGTTTGCGCGCCTGGATCTGATCGCCCTGGTCGGACTCCGACATCGGGTTGCCGCCCTCCATATGCACCGCGTCGTAGACGATCACGTAAAGAGGCCCGTGCTCAGCCTGCGTCGTAACGTTCATGTACGTGTCGGGCGGCAGCGAGGGGAGTTTGGGCACGACGACGCCGGAGATAGTGTTGAAGTCCACCTCTTCGAAGGATCGAATCTGCTGGGGCTTCTTCTGCTCGAGGACAGAAAAATCCTTCTTCGTGAGTCCGCGCACGGGATTGCCGCGCGCATCTTTGACGACCACGTCGAGAACCACGCGGCGCACGACGACGGGGATGGTGTAAGGCGCGGATTTGTTGGAGCTCACGTTAGGCCGGCTCGTGACGCCGCGCTGCGCCCGGATGGATTGAAACCCACAGAGAACCACACAAAGAAGAATCGCCGGAACCGGCCGTGCGGCTCCGCGGCGAAGAAAAAAGCCCATAACTTTACCTCGACCCATGAGGGAGTCTCGTTGGCTATTGTACGGGCCAGGCGGGGGGAAAGAATGAGTCCCGCCCAACCCGCGCCCTCTGCGCCTTTATACGATTCACCCGGGAAAAAGTTACGTCCTATTTTGAGTTCAACGTTGCAATCCTGCTCCCGTCAGGCACGCGAGCAAGCGGCAGCCAGAAGGTGAATCGCGAACCTTTGCCGGGCTGGCTCTTCAGCTCGATGCCGCCGCCGTGAGCTTCAAGGATCGCCTTCACGATCGCCAAACCAATGCCGGTGCCGCCAGCCTGTCTGCGCTGTTTCTTCCCGCGGAAAAACTTGTCAAAGACAAATGGCTGCTCGTTCGGCTCGATGCCGGGGCCGCGATCGGCAACCGTCACCAGCAGGCGATCTTCATCTGCGACCGCGCTCAGCTCGATGGGAGACCCTGGTGGCGAATACTTTGCTGCGTTTTCGATCAGGTGCCGCAACACACGATGCACCAGTTCGCGATCCAGCGAGACGCGGGCCATCCCCTGCCCAACGCTGACCTTGACGGCACGATCGCCCAACAGCGGACGCATCTCTTCGACCGTGGTTTCGATCAGCTCGCGCACATCTTCAGGCCGCGGATTTACTTTGACTGTGGCCGCGTCGAGCTGCGCCATCTCTACCGCCTGGCCAATCAGCCGATCCAGATGCGCGCTTTCCTCATCCACCACGGCAGCCAGCTCGGCGCGCTCCGCAGGCAGCAGGTCGGGCGAGCTAACCAGCGTTGTTGCGGCAGCACGGATGGCGGTCAGTGGCGTACGCAGATCGTGGGTTACTGAATCCAGCAACGCCGTGCGCAGGCGCTCGCTCTCGCGCGAGGCTTCGAGGCGGCTGGAACGCTCCGCAGCCGCTGCGCGCTCCAGCGCAATGGCTACCAGGCTTCCGATGGCCTCATACATCTGCAGCGAGAATCCGCCCTCGGTAACAGCCAGAGCACCCAGCGACTGCATGCCCAATGCCAGGGGGATCACGCGATAGCCATCGCGCGAACTAACTCCCGCGTCGCTCTGGACGCTGGCCAACCGCAGATCCACCAGCGGCAGCAGCTCGTTCTTCGGATCGGAGTAGTACGCCTGATCCTCATCGCGCACGTACAATGCCACCGCGCGAAACCCGAAAGCCGCCGCCGCGACCGAAGGTGTCACCCGTGCCAGACCGCGCAGATCCTGCTGCAGAAGCATCTGCTGGCTGTATTCGTACAGGCGCTCCACTTCACGGCGCCGCCCTTCCGAGGCCTCCGACTGCCGATGTTCGCGCTCGGCCAGATGGCTAACCAGAACTCCGCTCACCAGGAACGCAACAAATGCAATCCAGTCCTGGGGCGAAGCGATGGACAGCCGTCCGACAGGCGGCAGAAAGAAGTAGTTGTAAAGCAGCGCGCACAGCACTGAGAGATATACCGAATAGGCCAGCCGCCAATAGGAGGCTGTCACCAGGATCAGCATGAGGAAGCTGAGCGCGACCGTCGTCGGATTGGCCGCTACCAGCCTTCGAAACAGCACCACCAGCAGCAGCGCCGCCACGGTGAGCGCTACGTACCGTAACAAAATCTTTATTCCATGCGGCGTATCCTTCTCCATGAAAGGCGATCATACCCCGGCTGCGAGAGAAGACCCTCCTGAATCGCCGAGGCACGGCTCAATGGCGGAACGTATCCTGGTGGTGGATGATGAGATTCAAATCACGCGGGTGCTGCGCGCGGCGCTTTCGGCCCAGGGTTACGACATACGCACCGCCAACGATCCTGAGGAAGGCCTGCAGGTCTTTCGCGACTGGCCCCCTGACCTGGTGATTACCGACCTGATGATGCCGGGGATGAGCGGGGTGGATGTCTGCCGGGCCATCCGCGCGAACGGCGAAACGCCCATTCTGGTGCTTTCGGTCCGCGACCACGAGCGATCGAAGGTTGAGGCCCTCGATGCCGGCGCGGACGACTACGTCACCAAGCCGTTCAACATTCAGGAACTGCTGGCCCGCGTGCGGGCTCACCTGCGCCGCGCTCCCGAGCGCACCGCATCGGCCATTGAGACCGGCGACTTTGTGGTTGACGCCAACGCCCACAGCATCACGGTGCAGGGAAAGCCGATTCACCTCACACCCAAGGAATTTGACCTGCTGCTGCATCTGGCCCGCCACGCCGGCAAGGTGATTACGCATCGCGCCCTCTTGACCGCGGTATGGGGCGCGCAATCGGCACACCAGCCTGAGTACCTGCGCGTCTTTGTGGGGCAGCTGCGCAAAAAGCTCGAAAACCAGACCGCGCCAGTACATCCAGACCGAGCCGTGGGTAGGCTACCGGTTCCTGCCCGAAGGCGGCTCGCAATAGCCCTCGCGTTCGCAGTTCCTGTTAGCGCTCCCTTTATGAATTCCTCACGACTTTCTTCGCCCTCCCTTCCGATTCTCTCTGTAGCCTGAGAATTTGGCTGCCCCCGGTTGCCCGAACTGAGCATCGAAGGGGTGCGGTCCCAATAGCAGTTTCAGAGGATTACCCATGTTGCTAATCCGTTCAGTCGTAGTGCGCCCACTTCGCTGTGCCCTGATTCTCTCCACTCTCGCATGGGGCGTGTTTCTCTCCCCGCTCCCGCGCGCCGGCGCGCAGGCCCAGGAAACGGCGCCGAAGGTCAGCTCCGATGCAAACACCGGTGGCACTGCGGTCCAGCCCATGGACAACGACGCGGTGCTGCGCGAGCTGGCCGCCATGAAGCAACGCATCGCCGACCTGGAGGCCCAGCTCAAAGCGCAGAAAGCCGCGGAGTCCGACGCCCTCGCGGCCGCCGGCGACGCCGCCCGGCTCACGGCCGCAAAAGATGGCCTCTCGCTTACTTCGCCCGCGACCAGCGCTCCAGCGGCGGTAGCCGGAGTATCTTCGATGATTCGGACTTATCCCGACTTAGCCTCCGCCGCACAGGCGCCGGAAACCACCCATCCGGTCGACACTGTTACTCCTTTTGCGGACGCGTGGTGGGGCTGGCTCAATGGCAACGCCCGCACCATCGACTGTCCGTTGTGCTCGAAATACTTCTCACCGGAAATCCGCGTGGATACCAATTACAACCTCGACTTCAATCATCCCGCCGACGATACCATCAATGGCTCCAGCGAAGTCTTTCGTGCCCAGGAAATTCAGCTGGAACAACTCGGCGTCGGCGGCGACCTGTTAATCGATCATGTCCACGCGCGCCTCATGACGCAGTTCGGCGATGTATTCCAGGCGACCATCACGCAACGACGCCAGCTACTCGCAAGGGCAGTGGGATATCTGGATGATGCCTATCGGTATCTTCTCGAGGTCTACGGCGGCTACCAATCGCGAATGCGATGCACGGAATCAACCTGGACGCCGGTATCTTCATGTCGTATATCGGTCTGTTCAGTTACTACAACTTCGATAACTGGGCCTATCAGCCTTCATTACGTTTCCTCCAACACACCATGGTTCTTCAACGGCATTCGTGGTCAGTTCTTCCCCACCCAGCACCTGAAAATCGAGCCCTGGTTCATCAACGGATGGCAATCCTATGCGCGCTTCGGAACCAAGCCAGGGATGGGTGGGCAAATTCGGTGGACCCCGACCACCCGCATCAACATCATCTCCAACAATTACGGCTACGGCGAAGATGACTTCGGCATTCATGGCCGTACCCGCTTCCACACCGATAACAGCTTTGAGCTGAAGTATTACGACAAGCCGGATAACAAACTCGACCGGATGGCGTTTTCTTTCACTGGCGATGCCGGTTGCGAAAGCGGCAGCGGAGTGGCATGCACAGGATCGGCCGATCACAAGATCTTCGCACCGGCTACTTCCACCACCCCTGCGATCGACTACCAAAAGCAAAGCTTCCTGGGCTGGATGTTCTACAACCGGTTCTGGTTCGACAAGGATAAGTACGGATTGACGATGGGCGGCGGCCAGATCGACAATCCTGGCCGATATCTTGTCCTGCTCCCGCCGATCAACGGAGCTACTGCGGTGACCGGCAGCGCCTACTTCCCCGAAGACCCTGGTCAGCCATTTCATGCCGAGGACGGCACCTTCACCCTGGATTACATGCCAAGCCAGTTCGTTACCTTCCGCACCGAGTATGGCTATCGCCACTCCGACGTGCCTTACTGGGCCGGCCGAGGCGGATCCACACCTCCCGGTGGCACAACCCTCAGTTCCATTGGCAGCCCGGCGGATTTTACCTGCACCAATGGGTCAACCTCTGCCGATTCCGGGATTGGATACACGCCAATGCCATGGCTGAAGTACGACCAGGAGTATGCCGCCAACATCGCAGCAGCCAAAGCCGCCTGCGCTTCGACGCCGGGCTACCCCAGTCTTTGGCAGGCCGATATGCGCCGGGATGAACAGAAAATCATTTTCGCCATTTTGGTGAAATTCTGAGGACAGCGATGCTGCTTGATTCCCAGTGTCCTGCTTCGGAGTCTCTTGCAATGTTCTGTCTGTACAATCGGGTCGTTTACGGTTCCCTTACGAAACCCTTATGTCCGCTGAACAGTTTCGCCGATTTACTGAGGGAGGCTTCGTACAGACCCATGAACTATCGACTTCTGCACCCTCTGACGCCGGTCACCCTGCTGGGTTTGCTGGCATTGCCCGCAGCAGCGCAGTCTCGATCCAGCGCCGATGATGTACAGCAACTCAAACAACTCGTGCTCGATCTGGAGCGCCGTGTAGCGGTCCTTGAAGAGCAAAACCAGCGGTTGATGCGCCCTGGCGCCCCTCCGGATCGTGCTGGGCCGGAGTCCGCGGCGTCGCTCTTGCTGGCCGCCGCCGAGTTGCGCATGCCAGGTTCCGGCTCCGCGCTGCCGGCGCAAGCCGCAGTATCCTCGCCCGTGTCGCCCGCAGCGCCGCTCCCTGGTACTCTGCCCGGCGGCGCAACCCTCAATTACACCTTCGACGGCTATTACGAGTACAACTTCAACGACCCGACCGGCCGCGTCAACGATCTGCGCGCCTACGACGTGCTCAGCAACGTTTTCAGCATTAACCAGGCCGACTTTATCTTCGACCTCGACCCTGATCTCTCCGCTCAGCGGCGCTACGGGTTCCGCGTCGATCTGCAGTTTGGCCAGGCCACGGAAACCCTCCAGGGCAATCCCGCCAACGAGACCCGTCCCGAAATCTACCGGAACATATTCCAGGCGTACGGCTCCTGGATTGTACCCGTGGGCAAAGGGATCGAAGTCGACATGGGCAAGTGGGCCAGCTCCCTGGGCATCGAAGGCAACTACACCAAAGATCAGATGAACTATACGCGTTCCTACTATTTCTATTTTCTGCCTTTTTACCATGCGGGGGCGCGAGCCAGTTACAAACTCAACGACAAATTCACCGCAAACTACTGGATCGTGAATGGCACCAACCAGTCTGAGCCCACCAATGGCTACAAAGACGAGCTGTTCGGGTACGCGTACCAACCCGTGAAACCGGTGAACTGGACTTTCAACTACTACAACGGCCAGGAGCATGCGGATACCGTGCCGGCCGCCAACTGCACCGTTCCCGTCCAGCCCGGCCTTTGCCTCGCGCCGCTCAAGCCGGCTCCCAATGGCAAGATCCACATCTTCGACTCCTATGTCACCTGGCAGGCCAGCCCGAAGCTCGCCCTGGCTATGGAAGGTGATTACGTTATCCAGCGCGAATGGGCCGACGCCGCTCCCGGTGAGTCTTCCGCGCCCGCGCATGTCGACGGCGGGGTAGCCTATGCCCAGTATCAGCTCAGACCTCGGGTCGCTCTTGGCGCCCGAAGCGAATACCTCTCCGACCGCGGCGGCCTTTTCAGCAACGACACTCAGGCTCTTAAGGAAGTAACCGGAACCTGGAAATACAACCTGACCGATAACTTCGATGCTTTCCTCGAGTATCGCCGCGACTGGAGTAATCGCTCCTACTTCGTCACCAGCAATCCCGCATCGCCTTCCACCCACCAGGATACTGCCGCTCTTGGCCTGGTGTGGTGGTACGGCGGCAAGCAGGGATCCTGGTAGAAAGGCCACCAGCATGTCCGACCTTCTCATGATCTTCTATTCCGTGGTTTTCTTCGCCGTTGCCCTGCTGTACGTGCGGGCCTGCGAGAAGTTGAGGTAAGTTATGCATCTTGAAACTCTCACCATTCTCATCGTTACCGTGTGTCTCTGCGGCTACCTGTTTGTAGCCCTGCTCTACCCGGAGAAGTTCTGAAATGACCGCCAACGGATGGCTCCAGTTTTTTGTCTACTTCGTTGTGCTGCTGGTGTGCATACGCCCACTGGGCATCTACATGGCACGCCTGTTCAACGGCGAGATCGCTTTCCTGCGCCCGGTGGAGAACCTCATCTACCGGATCTGCGGCATCAAAGCAGACCAGGAAATGAGCTGGCGCGAATATGCCGCCGCCATGCTGATTTTTAGCTTTGTTTCGCTGCTGCTGACCTATCTGATCGAGCGCCTGCAGCACATCCTGCCCTGGAATCCCCAGCATCTGCCCGCGGTGGGGGCCCTGCTGGCATGGAATACCGCTGCCTCGTTCACGACCAACACCAACTGGCAGGCCTATAGCAACGACGTGACCATGAGTTACTTCACGCAGATGGCCGGTCTTGCCTACCACAACTTCTTCAGTGCCGCCGTCGGAATTGCTGTAGCTATCGCTCTGGTGCGCGGCATCGCCCGCCGTGAATCGAAGACCATCGGCAACTTCTGGGTGGACACGACTCGTACTTGCCTCTACATCCTCCTGCCGCTTTGCATCGTCTTCGCACTGGTCCTGGTTAGCCAGGGAGTGATTCAGAATCTGCATCCTTACACCGTCGCCCACACATTGGAGAATCAGACACAGACCATCGCCCAGGGCCCGGTCGCTTCCCAGGAAGCCATCAAAGAGCTGGGCACCAATGGCGGCGGGTTTTTCAGCGCCAACAGTGCGCACCCCTTCGAAAATCCGACCGCCTTCAGCAACTTCCTCGAAATATTCCTGATCTTTCTCATCGGCGGCGCGCTGACCGTCACTCTGGGCCGAATGACCGGTTCTCCCGGCCATGGCTGGGCTGTATTCGCCTGCATGGTTGTCCTCTTTACTGCCGGCTTTAGCAGTTGCTACTGGGCTGAATCTCATCCCAACCCTGCCCTGCACGGCGTGGACCAGCACCTGAGCGCGCATCAGCCGGGCGGCAACATGGAAGGCAAGGAAACTCGGTTCGGCATCACCAACTCAGCCCTCTTTGCCACCATCACCACCGATGCCAGTTGCGGCGCGGTCAACTCCATGCATGACTCCTACACCCCGCTGGGCGGCATGATCCCGCTCATCAACATCATGCTGGGCGAGATTATCTTCGGCGGCGTAGGCTCCGGACTTTACGGAATGCTCATCTATGTCGTGCTCTCGGTCTTCATCGCGGGATTAATGGTCGGCCGCACTCCCGAGTATCTGGGTAAGAAGATCGAATCCTACGACGTGAAGATGACCATGCTCTACGTGCTCATCTTTCCGCTCGTCATTCTTACTTTCACTGCTGTGGCGGTTATGTCTCACATGGGGCTCAGCAGCCTGACCAATAACGGTCCACACGGCTTCACTGAGATTCTCTACGCTTACGTATCCACCGCGGGTAATAACGGCTCGGCGTTTGCCGGACTCAATGCCAATACCCCCTGGTACAACATGAGCACCGGCTTCAACATGCTCATCGGGCGTTTCCTCATGATGATTCCCATGCTCGCGCTCGCCGGCAACCTGGCCCGCAAGAAGAGCGTTCCCCCTTCTCCCGGAACCTTCCCGGTGAATACTCCCCTGTTCACGGTGTTACTCACCGGCGTGATTCTCATCGTCGGCGCACTCACATTCTTCCCGGCACTTAGCCTTGGGCCGATTCTTGAACACCTGCTGCTGCAGCATGGAACCTTGTTTTCGTAACTCGAGAAAGATTCAATGGCAAAGAAATTAAGTCTCTGGAACCCGGAAATCCTGCGTAAGGCGGTCACCGACTCCTTCACCAAGCTCGATCCACGCGTGATGATGAAGAACCCGGTCATGTTTGTGGTCGAAGTCGGCAGCGTTGTCACCTCCGCTCTTCTTATTGAAGAGGCCATCCACCGCCAGCCTGTCGGTTTTGATTTGCAGATTACTCTTTGGCTCTGGTTCACCGTCCTGTTCGCCAATTTTGCCGAGGCCATCGCCGAAGGCCGTGGCAAAGCGCAGGCCGACACCCTGCGCAAAGCCAAGGGCGAAACCATGGCGTATCGCTTTCGCAACGATGGTTCCCTTGAGGCCATTTCTAGTTCGCAGCTTCGCTCCGGCGACGTCATCAAGGTTGAAGCCGGCCAGTTCATTGCCGGCGACGGCGAAGTCATCGAAGGCGTCGCTTCGGTCGATGAGTCTGCGATCACCGGTGAATCCGCGCCGGTTATTCGCGAAGCCGGCGGCGATCGCTCCGCGGTCACCGGTGGCACCCGCGTCCTCTCCGACTGGATCAAAATCCGGATCACCTCCAACCCCGGCGAAACCTTTCTCGACCGCATGATCGCGCTGGTCGAAGGCGCCCAGCGCCAGAAAACGCCCAACGAGATCGCACTCAGTATTCTGCTGGCCGGACTGACGATCATCTTCCTGCTCGCCGTAGCCACGCTACAGCCGTTTGCCATCTACTCCCATGCGCCGCAAACGATCTTTGTGCTCGTGTCGCTGCTGGTCTGCCTCATCCCCACGACCATCGGCGGGCTGCTCTCGGCCATCGGCATTGCCGGCATGGATCGCCTGGTGCAGTACAACGTGCTGGCGATGTCCGGCCGCGCGGTCGAAGCCGCCGGCGACGTAAATACGCTGCTGCTCGACAAAACAGGCACCATCACGCTCGGCAATCGCCAGGCCACGGAGTTCTTCCCCGCTCCCGACGTGAGCACTGAGCGCCTGGCTGACGTGGCACAGCTCGCCTCTTTAGCCGATGAAACGCCCGAAGGCCGCTCCATCGTCGTTCTCGCCAAGGAAAAATACAATCTGCGCGGCCGCGATCTCACTGGCATGCGTGCCGAGTTCGTTCCTTTCAGCGCGCAGACGCGTATGTCCGGCGTCGATCTGCCCGGCGGCAAAGTCCGCAAGGGCTCCGCCGACGCCATCGCCCGCTACCTCGAGCAGAATGGATCGAGCCTGCCTCGCCAGGTCACCGACCGCGTGGAAGAAATTGCGCGTCAGGGCGGCACGCCGCTGGTCGTGGCTGAGAACAACACCGCGCTCGGCGTTGTTTATCTCAAGGACATCGTGAAAGGCGGCCTCAAAGATCGCCTCGCGCGCCTGCGCGCCATGGGCATTCGCAGCATCATGATCACCGGCGACAATCCCCTCACCGCCGCGGTCATCGCGCGCGAAGCCGGCGTCGACGACTTCCTCGCCGAGGCCAAACCCAAAGACAAAATGGACCTGATCAAGCGCGAACAGAGCAAAGGCAAGCTGGTGGCGATGACTGGCGATGGCACCAACGACGCGCCGGCGCTGGCTCAGGCCGATGTCGGCGTGGCCATGAATACCGGCACGCAGGCCGCCAAGGAAGCCGGCAACATGGTCGATCTCGATTCCAACCCCACCAAGCTGATCGAGATTGTCGAAATCGGCAAGCAGCTGCTGATGACGCGCGGCTCGCTCACCACTTTCTCCATCGCCAACGACGTGGCGAAATACTTCGCCATTATCCCGGCCATGTTCGCCGGCGTCTTCCCCGTGCTCAACGCCCTCAACATCATGCGCCTGGCCACGCCGCACTCCGCCATTCTGTCCGCGGTCATCTTCAACGCGCTCATTATCGTCGCGCTCATTCCGCTAGCGCTGCGCGGGGTCAAATACGAACCCATGTCGGCCCAGGCGCTGCTGCGGCGCAACCTCATCATCTACGGCATCGGCGGCATCATCGTGCCGTTTATCGGAATCAAGATCATCGACCTGGCGCTCAACGCTCTGCGCCTTGCATGACGGGAGGAGCACAAAGATTATGCGCACCCTCAACATCGCCATTCGCTACACCATCCTCACCACCATCCTGCTCGGCATTGTTTATCCGCTGGTCGTCACCGGGCTTGCGCAGCTCACCATGCGCGACAAGGCCAACGGCTCGCTGGTGGTGCGCAACGGCCAGGTAATCGGCTCCTCGCTCATCGGCCAGGGGTTCGCGAGCCCGCGCTATTTTCACTCCCGCCCCTCGGTCGCCGGCAATGGCTACGATGCAACCAGTTCGGGCGGATCGAATCTCGCGCCTTCGAACAAAGCTCTGGTCACGCGCGTTGACTCGAGCGTTGCCGACTGGCACAAGCTGAACCCGGACGCAAAAGGCGACGTGCCCATCGGCCTCGTCACTACGTCAGCCTCTGGCCTTGATCCGGATATTTCCCCGGCCGACGCGCTATGGCAGGTCCCGATGGTCGCCGCCGCGCGCCACCTGCCAGACTCCACCGTGCGCGCGCTCGTCGAGTCGCACATCCGGCAACGGCAATTCGGCTTGTTCGGCGAGCCGCGTGTCAACGTCCTTGAGCTGAACCTGGCGCTCGACGACGCTACGGCGTCGAAGTAAGCGCTCGGCCAATCGCCGCCTGTGCAAGCGGCGCCATCACAGCGAATCCAGCCGCGTTAGGATGCAATCCGTCCTCGGTCAGCTCGGCCTTCAGCATGCCGCGCGCATCCACCATCGCCGAGAAATAGTCCAGATAAACCAGGCTGTGATCGGCACAGTACTTTTTCAGCCACTCATTCAGCGCGAGAATCTTCTCCGGCGACCGCTGCAGCCAGAACCACAGCGCGCGCTGGTTGTAGTTGTTGATGGGCATCACCGACGCAAACACCAGCCGGATGCCGTTAGCCTTCGCCAGCTCCGCAAAGCTCGCGTAGTCACCTTCGATCTGGTCGAGCGTCTCTTCGCCGGTGTTGCCGGCGAGGTCGTTGGTTCCGGCAAGAATCACGACTACGGTCGGGTGCAGATCGATCACGTCTTCACGGAATCGCACCAGCATCTGCGGCGTGGTTTGACCGCCAATGCCGCGGTTGATGTATTGCTTCCCAGGGAAAGAATCGTCGAGCTTCCAGATGTCGGTGATGGAGTCGCCGAAAAAGACGACGCGCTTTTCTCCTGGCGGGGGAGCCGCGAGCTTCACGTCGTCATCGTGATAGCGGGCGAGCTGACCGAAGTCGTTCATCAGCATCGAGGCATGCCCTTCGCGATAGAGTTCGAGGCTGTGCGCTGAAGCGTAGCCATCCTGCGGCGTCCCCTGCATGGGCGTGCCCGCTGGCTCCTGGGCTTGCAACTGAATCGGACTGAACACAAACCACGCGAACGCGAAAGCAGCCATCCAGCTCAGTTTTTTCATGCCAACACCCTACCACTTCCGGTATGGTGGACCCCACCTGCGAACGGAGCTTGCAGAATGGCCAACACATTCGGAACAGACATTATTATTCAGACGCCGGATCCAAAGGCTGCCGCGGCATTCTACGTCGAGCAACTCGGATTCAGCGTGACGGGCGAAACGCCGCGGATGATCAGCATTCACGGCGGCCACATCAATCTATTTATCGAAAAAGGTCCGGCGCATGCCGGTGTTCTCGAGGTGACCGTCGACAACGTAGAAGCTGCGAAACGCCGGTTGCTCAAATGCGGCTGCACAATCGTGAAGAATGAGCCTGACTTTCCGCGCTGCTACGTCCGCGATCCGTTTGGACTGATCTACAACCTCATCGCACCGCCCGTGCTCAGGTGACATATGTCATCCGACGGGCCTGACAACCGGAACTGTTAAAGAGTTGATTTGTGAGCGATCCTGTTTGCGCAGCAATGCAGAGGTTATAACTTATGTCTTCGCAGGCCGCTCCTGCACTCGCCACGAGCTCCACCACTTTTCGCCGCAGCGCCGGCGCCGCCATCGCGCTCTTTTTCACCGCACCGCTGGTGGCAGAATTCCTGCTCGGCAACCTGCCCATCAAAATGCTCGTTGCTCTCGTCGCTCTCGCTCCCATGTATGGCGGCGGCGCGCTGCTGATCCGCGAAGTGGTCCGCCGCACAGGACGCGGCTGGCCCAGCATTCTCGCACTGGGCGCGGCTTACACCCTCATCGAAGAGGGCTTCACCACACAATCGCTCTTCAACCCGGACTACCTGAAGATGCAAATGCATCTGCTTGACCACGCCTGGATCCCGGCGCTGCACATCAGCGCATGGTGGACGCTGTTCATGTTCAACCTTCACACCTTCTGGAGCGTCTCAGTGTCGATCGCACTGATAGAAGCGCTGGTGCCCGCGCAGGCTGAGCAGCCATGGCTCGGGCGGCTCGGCGACTCTATCGTGGCGCTGCTCTTTCTCCTGGGATGCGCGGCCTGCACCGCGTTCACGCTCAAGAGCGACCGGTTCGTTTCTTCGCCAACCCAGTTCGTTTGCGCGGGCGCGGCGTGCGTCGGATTCATCGTCGTCGCCTTCCTGATTCCCCGGCGAACTGGCCGCGCCGGAGCGGGCCAGGTGCCCTCTGCGTGGATCACCGGTGCTCTGGCTCTGGCGCTGGGCCTCGGTGTTCTCTTCACGCCTGCCGGCTGGAACTGGGGCGCTTTCGCTTCGATCCTGGCCATCGACCTCGTTTTTCTGGCTTGCGTGCGGATGCTTTCCAGCCGCACCGCCTGGACTACCCTGCACACATTCAGCCTGGGCGCTGGCGGGGCGCTGGCCTACGGGCTGCACGCCTTCATCGAGCGCCCGGTGATGGGCGCTGGTTTCGCCGCGCGTGTGGGGAATGTCATCTTCCTGGCAGCGGCTGTCGCCGTCATCGTCCTTGGAGCACGTCGCACCGCGCGCACTCTGCATGCACCCGAGACGGTCCACACCCTCTAGCAAGCGCCGCGCGAGCAACGCAGAATCTACTTCGAGGGATCGACGAGCGCGCCGTAAACAGCCGCTCGGCTTTCATATTCGAGATTGGGGCTCGCGGGCCCAAGCCTGCGCTGGATCATGCCCACGAAGACCACGTCGTTGGCGGGGTCCACCCAGAACCAGGTGCCGGCGGCGCCATCCCACTGGTAGGTTCCCTTGCCATCGGGCAGATTGGCTTCTGCCGGATCGAATTCGACGGCGCCGTTGTAACCGTAACCGAATCCAGGACGCATGACTGCGTTGCCGATCGCAAACTTGCCGGTCAGAAGTTCGGCAGGGACGTGGTTGGTCGTCATGAGCTTCACGGTGGAGGAAGCAAGGATGCGGCGACCATCGAGCTGCCCGCCGTTCAGCAGCATCTGGGCGAAGCGGAAGTAGTCCTCGCCGGTCGAAACCATGCCGCCACCGCCGGAAGCCATGGCTGGCGGCGCTGCATAGTCGCCGCCCATATTAGTGGCCTTCAGGTCAGTTCGCGTATCGCTCTCGTAATTGGTGGCAAAGCGGCTGCGCTTGTCGGCGGGCACAAAGAAACCGGCGTCCTTCATGCCGAGGGGCGCAAAGATGTGATCGTGGTCGAAGTCGGGCAGCGACTGTCCGGAGAGCTTCTCGACGATATAACCTTGGATGTCCATCGAGACCGAGTAAGTCCAACCTTTGCCGGGCTGATAGAGGAGCGGGATTTTGGCGAGCTTATCGATCATCTCCTGGAGGTTTTTCGAATTGAGCACCTGCTGATCACGGTACATGTGGTCGACTGGAGTGTCGCCAAAGAACCCATAGGTGAATCCAGCCGTGTGCGACATCAGCTGCCCGATGGTGGGCGTGTGGTCGGGCTCGGCGAGAATCATCTTGCCGTCGGCATCGAAACCGCTGAAGACCTTCAGATGGGCGAACTCCGGAATGAACTTCGAGATGGGGTCAGAGGGCAACCACTTGCCCTGTTCGTAGAGGATCATCATCGCCACGCCAGTGACCGGCTTGGTCATCGAAAAGTCTCGGAAGATGACGTCTTTGGTCATGGGCGCGGCGGCGGCCAGGTCCCGCATCCCGTACGTCCGGTAGTCGACGACCTTGCCGTGCCGCGCGAGGATCGTAACGATGCCGGCGATCTCCTTCTGGTCGACGGCCTGCTGCATCAGGGCATGCAGATTCTCGAGGCGCTCGGAGGAAAAGCCCACAGTTTCCGGGCGGATCACTGTCATGTCAATCGAGGCCGGCGTGGTCAGGGTCGAACTCGGAACAGACGAGTGAGTTTTCTGCGAGT
This sequence comes from uncultured Acidobacteriaceae bacterium, assembly GCA_963788905.1. Classification (GTDB taxonomy): domain Bacteria; phylum Acidobacteriota; class Terriglobia; order Terriglobales; family Acidobacteriaceae; genus Palsa-343. Next base: position 1,069,964 of record CAWBIO010000001.1, on the reverse strand, counting down.
GTGCGGCGTGAAAAGTGAGAGCGACAACGCTGGCGACGATCACCAGGCGCGCCGTCGCAGCAGATCGAGCTGGACTCATAGAACCCTCTTGCAGTTTGGGTGAAAAACCAGCGGCATGACGGACCTTTATATCAGGCGGATGTTCGGAAGATGATGCGCCCTCCGCTATTCCCCATTGGCTAGTGCCTGTTCCCTGTCTTCTTCCAGGAATCTTGTTGACGAGTGCTTCCGTCTGCGGCACCCTTACGTCCAAGGCACAAAACCCAATCCATCCCCCTGGGTTCGAGGTTGCGTATGCATCCGGCTGCCAGCTCTTTCGGCCTCCGCCTCGGCTCTGTTTCTGCTGCCCGCCGCCACCGCGCGCGTGGCGTCTTCCGCCCTCTTTCCCTCGCGCTCCTCGCCGCGCTCCTGCAGGCTGGCTGCGGTAGCCACTCGTCCTCCTCTGCCACGACAGGACCCGCATCCGCCGCCTACGGCGACCAGTTCGACTTTCTATGGCAGACCTTCGATCAGCGCTACTCCTACTTCGTCTACAAGAACATCGACTGGAACGCCATGAATACGACCTACCGGCCGCAGGCGGTCCAGGCCACCTCACAGGATCAGTTCAATCAGGTGCTGATCCAGATGCTCTCCAACCTGCACGACCTGCATGTCCACCTGATCGATCCCAGCGGCAATGACATTCCAACGTTCAGCCCCGGCGCCTTCATCAACTTCAATCAGACGGTGTGGCAGCAGTACCTCCAAAGCAAGGGAACTAACATCGTCCAGACCGGTGAGTACACCGCCGGCTATCTCGGCGGGGTGGGCTACATCGCCATACCCAGCTGGGAATCTTCCTCAAGCTCGCAGGCTGGCGATCTGAACCAGCTGTTGCAGCAATACCAGAACGCGCCTGCCCTCATCATCGACGTGCGTATGAACGGCGGCGGCGATGGATCCACGGCAGCCACATTCGCAGATCGATTTGCAGACCAGAATCGCGTTGGCGGCTACGACCAGTTCCGCAACGGCGCAGCGCACACCGACTTTGGCCCGCTAATGAGCCGGCCAGTGTCGCCCGGCGGCCCGTGGCAATACCGCCAGCCGGTCTATCTGCTCATCGGCCGCGGCTGCTACAGCTCCAACGAGGACTTCATCGCCATGATGCGCGAGCTGCCCAACGTCACCGTCATAGGCGACCTTTCCGGCGGCCATTCAGGGTATCCGGTTGCATTCCCTCTCTCCAATGGCTGGCAGTTCACTGTCTCCACCTGGATCGACTACACGGCCGAAATGCAGATCATCGAAGACCAGGGCATCGCCCCCGCGGTAGCCGTGCCGGTCACGGCTGCAGATTTTGAGGCTGGCGACGACCCGGTACTGGATTACGCCATCAGCCATCTCAGCGGACTCTGACGCTGGGCGAGAATACAAAAAAGGAGCAGCCACGGCTGCTCCTTCCGTTCCCTATTCCCTATTCCCTGTCTTCAGGCCACCATTTCCAGCGCCCGGATCCTCTCCTTGCGCACGGTGAGCCTCTCCACCAGGTCGGTGCGAACTTCATAGCCGCGGCCCGGCACATCCGGCACCGTGATCTCGCCGGTCTTCGAGACCACGACTTCCGGCTCGATGATGTCCTCGCGCCAGTAGCGCTTCGAAGCCGAGACGTCGCCGGGCAGGGTGAAGTTATCAAGCGACGAAAGCGCGATGTTGTGTGCGCGACCGATGCCGGTTTCGAGCATGCCGCCGCACCACACTGGCACACCACGTTCCTGCGCTGCGTTGTGGACGGCAATCGCTTCGCTGAAGCCGCCAACCCGCCCGCACTTGATGTTGATGATCCGGCACGACTCCATCTCGATGGCCGCCAGAGCGTCGCGGCGATTACGGATCGACTCATCGAGGCAGATCGGCGTCTCCAGCCGTTTCTGCAGCATGGAATGGAAGTAGAAATCGTCAGCCCACAGCGGCTGCTCGATCATGAGCAGACTGAACTCGTCGAAGGTGAGGATGTGGTCGGTGTCGTTGAGGTGGTACGCGGAGTTGGCATCCACGCTCAACTGAATCTCCGGCCAGCGGTTGCGCACCGCCTCCAGCACATTGACGTCCCAGCCGGGTTTTACCTTGAGCTTGATCCGCTGGTAGCCGGCATGCACTTCCTTTTCCACCTCCGCCAGCAGCTCCTGGAGTGACGGCTGAATGCCGATCGAGACGCCGCAGTCGATCGTCTCGCGCGTGCCGCCCAGCAGGCTGGCCAGCGGGATGCCCTTCATCTGCGCCTCGAGATCCCACACCGCGTTCTCGAGCGCCGCCTTGGCCATGCGGTGCCCGCGCACCTGCCGGAAAATCCCGGGGCACTTGCCCCCATGCTCCGGATCGGCCGCAGCCAGCATCGGCGCCAGCTCCTGCTGCATCACCAGCCACGCCGTGTCGATGGTCTCGTCGGAAAAGAAAGGATGCTCTCCGGCGACACATTCGCCCCAGCCGGTGAGGCCCTCGCCCCGCAGCTCTACCAGCAGGATGCGGCGCTCGGTTGTGGTTCCAAAACTGGTTTGAAATGGTTTAACGAGGGGAAGGCGTAGTTCGCGCAGGAAGATGGCATCGATTCTCATAGAACTCCGAGGTTTTCCAGTCTTGCGAGTTCGAAAGCGCCGTTACCTTCAGCATCAATCCGGAACCCCACAACCGCCAGGCCGCGAGCGAAGGCGTCCAGAAAGCGGTCGCGATTCTCTGTCTGCACTGCCATTGCCCTGGAGACACCCTCAGCTGAAGCTTTCCATTCGCTCACAGCTTTCGGCACCACAATTGTCTCCAGAATTTCCGGCGGCGTGTAGCGGGACCCATTCAGGATAGCCTCGACACGCGCCGACTCCATCCACCACTCCGCATGGAGACGGTCCGTGGGAAGCCCACCCTGCAGACGAGATGAGGATACACCATAAAAATTTGGCGTATAGGCCCTCACCATGACCCCGAGTTTGTGGATATTGAGGAAAGCGTTCTTGATCTCAAGTGGGTCGAAGGTCCACTCCATCAACGAAATCCCCCGCGCCAGGGCCTCATCCCGTTGATAAAGTTTGAGCCTCCGGCCAATTCCCGCATTGCGGTACGGGGGCTTTACCGCCAGCATGTGCGAGTGGAGGTAGGGTTTAGGACGGTCACCGTTACCTTTACCGGACTTGATCCCGGGCAAAGACATAGCGAAACCGACCATCTGCTGCCCTTCGAAAGCTCCGATCACCTGCCCGCCAATGCGTTGCGCAACGGTAAACAGCCGCCGCGGGATCACGTCTCCGTCGTTGTAGCCCCAGGTCTCAATCTGCAATCGGACGCAGGCGTCCAGCTCGTCGAAGCCCTCGCAGTTGCGCAGGACGACTTCAGTGCCGGCGGGCGTCTGAATCGTTGCCGGACTCATGGTTCCTGATCCCCTTCGGCGGCTTTGCTGCGCGCCCACAGCGCCTCGAGCTCCGCCGGGGAAAGAGCTTCGAGGGGTCCGTCGGCAGCAGCCTCCATAGCCGCAAAGCGGCGGCGGAATTTAGCGTTGGCATCACGAAGAGCCACCTCGGGGTCAACCTTCAGATGACGCCCGATGTTTGCCATCGTAAACAACAGATCGCCAAGCTCTTCTGATGCTGCTTCACGGTCGCCTCGCGTGACTTCCGCCTCGAGTTCTCCACATTCTTCCCTCAGCTTTTCCACAACCCCATGGACGTCAGGCCAGTCGAAGCCCGCTTTGGCGGCCTTTGATCCGATCTTGCCCGCTTCGCTCAGCGCCGGCATGGTGCGGGAGACAGAATCGAGGCGTCCTTCTGCTGGTTGCGGTTGAGATTTCTTCTCTAACTGCTTGATCTGCTCCCAGTTCCGCAGAACCTCGCCTGCGCCAATCCCACGCGTCTCCAAACCCTCTGCGCGATTCCCTGCCGCAGCCGAAGCTTCCTCGCCAAAAACGTGGGGGTGACGGCGGACGAGCTTGCGGTTCAGGTTCGCGATCACATCGGCAATGCTGAAGTGCCCGGCCTCCTCGGCCATCTCCGCATAAAACAAGACCTGCAGCAGCAAATCGCCGAGTTCGTCGGCGAGATCGTCCCAGTGCTCGCGCTCGATGGCGTCCAGAACCTCGTAGGTTTCTTCCAGCGTGTATTTGCGGATCGAGGCGAAGGTCTGTTCGCGGTCCCACGGGCAGCCGCCCGGCGCGCGCAGCCGCGCCATAATCGCAACCGCCTCCGCAAAGAGCTGGCCGATTTGAGGACCGGAGCCCGCCCCGCTCTGCAAATTTCCCGCGCGCTCAGGAACGACGCTGGTTGAGGCTGCGTCCTGTTTTGCGGGCATGACCTTACTTTACAACGGGGCCCTGTTTGCTTCCGGGTATGCTTGTCAGGCAAAGGAGAGACTGCGATTTTGCTGCTGGCCGGAGGCATTCCGTTTTGGATGATCGTTGCGCTCACGGTCCTTCTCGGCCTCGCCTTCGGCAGCTTCCTCAACGTCTGCATCTCGCGCCTGCCGCGGCACCAGTCGATCGTGCATCCGGGCTCGCGATGCCCGCGTTGCGCCGCTCCCATCGGCGCTCTGGACAACATCCCCATTCTGAGCTGGATTCTGCTGCGCGCGCGCTGCCGCCACTGCCGCCAGCCCATCGCCTGGCGCTACCCCGCCGTGGAACTGGCCACCGCTGCGCTGTTTCTGCTCAGCCTCCTGCGCTTCGGAATGACTCCTGAGGGCGGCGGCGCTCTGGTGCTCAGCTTCTTCCTGCTCGGCCTCGCGGTCATGGATGCGGAGACGCTGCGCCTCCCCGACGCCTTCACGCTGCCAGGCATCGCGCTGGGAATTCTTTTCGCGTTTTCAAAACCAGTGACGGCGATCGAGTATCGCCTCGAGAATGCCGGCTTTGCGATCCTGTGGGCGCTCGCCGCGGCCGCCGTGCTGCTGGCGATTCGCAGCTTGTATTTCCTGTTGAGGCGCAAAGTAGGACTGGGACTCGGCGACGTGAAACTCATCGCCATGATCGCCGCCTGGCTCGGCCCCGCCCCCACGCTGCTCACCCTGATCCTAGCTTGCGTGGCGGCCGGTGTGTTCGGGGTGCTGGCCGTCGCTCTGTCGCGCGGCAGTAAAACGCTTCGGACAGAAAAACTGCCCTTTGGATCGTTCCTGTGCGCGGCTGCGATCTACACGATCTTCGCCGGCGAACCTATCATCGCCTGGTATCTGCGCTTTTACGGGATCGGACGGTAGGGTCGGCCCGCATGCTCTCGATCGGAAACTTCCGGATAGCCGGTCACCAATCCACAGTTCGGACGACTCTCGCTGTGCATAACGGTGCTGCGCGCAGCAGCACGACGGTAAAAGCCCCGGCCTTCAGGCCGAGGAATCCGCAGCTCAAAAACCGCCGGCTTTAGCCTCGGGTAACTTCCGGATGGCCGGTCATAGGGCAAAGTCGTGGCAGCCAACTTCCGATAAGCCAAGGGTATCAATCACGAAGCTATCGGGTAGGATTTAGGGTGTCTGTAATGAAGGATTCAGCCATGAATCAGCCGCTTCATCCTTACTTCACGCTTAGCGGACAATTTGATCCGGACGACATCACACTTCAACTTGAAATGGAGCCCAGCTGGGTCGAGCGGATAGGCGATCCCGGGCCTCCTGATGCTTTGGGTCCGCGGCTGGGGGCTGTGTGGGCCTGGCAGCCACAGCAAGATGATTCCGACAATGTAGGCGATCAGTTGGCATTTATGGCTGGTGCGCTTTCGTTGAAGTGTGACAAAGTGGCATCTCTCTCCCGAGATTTCAACGGAAAGCTTCACGTTTATTACCAGCAAGGGCGTGCAAGTTGGTTTCTTTCATCGAACACGCTTCGACTAATCGCTAATTTGCAGGTCAACGTCGAATGCGTGGAAGTTTTACCCTGAAGACGGGAACCATCTGACCATTCAGCGATCCCGACAGGTCCTGACAGCCGCCGTTACCGTCAACTGTCCGTGTGGTCCGCACTCCGGACATTTCGACCCCGAAACGTTCGTTTCATCCACTCACACCCACCCGCACCGCCGCCCTTTTGCTGGCCGCTTCTTAGCTGACCGTCTTTTAGCCAACCGCTTTTTAGCTGACCGCTTCGTAGCTGACCGCTTTCCAGCTCGTTCCACGAACTTTCAATCACTTACAGCCCCAACCCCTCCAATGTGGAAAATTTGTCAAGCTTTTCGCTTACGGTACGGAAGTTTTGTCTGTCATAACACGCCACTTACAAACCAAACTACCCCAACAAAGTTGGCGCGATTTCGGCTCTAACTTGGTATTCTGATAATAGAGGGTAAGAAATAAAAAAGGGTCGCCGCTGCGGCCCTTTTCCTTTGTCGCAACACTCATGACCGAGCCTTGATCCAACTCGTGCTGCGCCGCAGGCTCACACGCCGCAGATCCAGACGTACGTCTGCGCTGCGAAGTTCGCGTGTCGCGCAAACGGCCGCCTTTATAACAAAAACTGCCGCGTTGTTACATACACGGCTGTCTTTGTTACAGAGACGGCCGTGTTTATTACAGAGACGGCCGTCTCGATCTGTTCTGTTTTGAAAGACTTACCTGTTATCGACTCTGTCAACATAGGCTAAGTGACGTAGATTCAATGGCCATCCCGCAGTCGAGGAGAAGGGGGGAGGGGGCGGGGGGGTGGGCACCCTGGACGTCCGCAGTTACCCAGCCGCGACCACGCCGCAGCACTCGCCGAAGCCGATTCTTGGATGGCCTTCGCGCTCGCACCAGCCGCGCAGAATGACCTCGTCGCCGTCTTCGAGGAACCTGCGCTGCTCGCCGTTGGGCAGAGCGAGCGGCTCGGCGCCGCGTTTGGTGCGCTCCAGCAAGCAGCCGACAGAGTCAGGAGTGGCGCCGGAGACGGTGCCAGTCGCCAGCAAATCGCCGGGGCGAAGATTGCAGCCGTTGCTGGTGTGGTGGGCGACCATTTGTGCCAGTGTCCAGTACAAATCCTTCAGGTTGCCACGGCTCACGCGCACTGGAGGCTCGCCGGCATCGCGCATCTTCGCGGTGGCGAGCGAGACTTCGAGCGTGATGTCGAAGCCGCCATGTTCCTGGTCGCGGATCGAGGTCAGATACGGCAACGGTTCCGGGTCGCCTTCGGGGCGCGGCGCGGCCGGAACGCGGTACGGGGCGAACGCATCGAGCGTCACGACCCAGGGCGAGATGGTCGTCGCGAAGCTCTTGCCGAGGAATGGCCCGAGCGGCTGGTACTCCCACGCCTGAATGTCGCGCGCCGACCAGTCGTTGACGAGGCTCAGGCCGAGGATGTGATGTTCTGCCTGGCCTATTGGAATCGGCGAGCCCAGCTCATTGCCGTGGCCGATGTAAAAGCCAACCTCGAGCTCGTAGTCGAGCATGCGGCTCGGTCCGAACACGGGCGCGGCCGCATCGGGAGCCTTGGTCTGGCCCGAGGGCCGCTTCACTTCGGTGCCGCTGATCACGATCGAGGATGCGCGGCCGTGATAGCCGATCGGCACCCACTTGTAGTTGGGCAGCAACGGAGTGTCCGGACGGAAGAGGCGGCCGACATTGGTGGCGTGTTGGATGGAGGCGTAGAAATCGGTGTAGTCGCCGATGCCGCCAACGCCAAAGGGCGGCAGCATCCGGGCGTCTTTCTGCGGGATCAGGTGCGGCTCAACCTTCTCGCGATACGACGAGTCGCTCAGCAGCTCGGCTGCGCGCTTGCGGATTTCGCCTGCGCGCCAAGCCTCGCAATGGCCCAGGCCGCGCGGGCCGAGGCCGATCACCTGGGAAGCGTTCAGCAGACCGGCGCCGCCGATGCCCGGCAGGTTGAGCACCTGGTCGCCGATGGCGAGGCACGTGTGGCGGCGCTGGCGGTCGTCTTCATAGAGACCGAAGGGCAAATTCTCCAGCGGAAAATCAGTCGCTGGATCGTTGGCCGACTCCACCCAGCATGGTTTTCGTTCGCCTCTCAAAGCCATCGCATCGACTTTACATCGTCGACGGGCTCGGTGAAGGAACAAGACCCGAAGCTGATGGCGAATTCCGTGCGCGCCTGTTCCAGCTGATCGCTGGTGAGCACATTATCGTGCCAGCGGATCACATCATCGTCGGCGCGAAACGCCGTGGGATCTTCTTCCCTGAGTGTCTTCTGGATCGATGGCTCATCGGCGCCAAAGAAGGCAATAGCGCCGGCAAGGAAGAGGTTCACGAAGCCATGCATTTTGGTGCGAGCACCGCCAGGCTCGAGCTCGCGCATGCCGCGCACGGCGTGGTGAAGACCGGCGGTCGCTTTCCAGGCCACGCGCTCGCGCGCACAGGAAGCGAGAAAATGCGCAACCGTTTCAACGCTGGGCACGGATTCAGGCGTCGCGCCGCTCATGCGGATTTTGGCCCGCGCACCGTATTCGCCGATCACAGGAAGCACGTCATCGGCTTTGTCTGGCGCGAATTCAACATAGCGGGAACGCGCGGCGGGCAGGCGCTCCAGCAGTTCTTTGGCCGCGCGCGCGTCCGGCGCTTTCGCTTCGAGGCTGGCGATGAAGACCGCGCCCTGCTGAAATTCCTCGATGGCCTGCACGTCCCGCGCGGTTTGGCTGGCGCAGACGATGCTCAGCGTCCAGGGCGCTTCCTGTTCGCTGCAGCAGACGACCTCGAACGCGCTCGAGAATTCGCCGAGTCGCGCGGCCGGGACAACAAACGCGCCGAGCATCCAGCTGAAGTCTCCGCCGAGATACTTCTGGTAGTTCCTGACGGCGACCTCCATGCCGAGCGCTGCAGGCGGAAAGAGCCCGGCGTAATCGACGATGCGGTCGAGGAGGGTTTCGGCGGCGCTCATGGAATCATTTCCCTTTGCTCATTGGGGCGCCTGGAAATGCTTTTTCAAACCCTGCCAGCATTCGAAGTATTCGTGCTGCAGGATTTTTGCTTCAAGGGCGAACTTCGTCGGCCGGACCGGAAGGCCTGTCTCCCACATGAAGGCCAGGGTGTTGTCGAGCTTGACTGGCTTCAGCTCGGCGTTGCTGGCTTTCTCCCACGTTTCGGCGTCGGGACCGTGGCCGCTCATGCAGTTGTGGAGGCTGGCGCCGCCGGGCAAAAAGCCTTCGGCTTTGGCGTCATACTCGCCGAAGACCAGGCCCATGAATTCGTTCATCATGTTGCGGTGGAACCAGGGCGGGCGGAAGGTGTGCTCGGCGACGAGCCAGCGCGGGGGAAAAATCGCGAAGTCTACGTTGGCCGTGCCGGGCTGCAGCGAGGGCGAGGTCATCACGGTGTAGATCGACGGGTCAGGATGGTCGAAGCTGACCGTGTTGATGCAGTTGAAGCGGGCAAGATCGTATTTGTACGGCGCATAGTTGCCGTGCCAGGCGACGACGTCGAGCGGGGAATGGTCGATTTCGGCTTCCCACAAGCGGCCGAGGAACTTGCCGATGATGCGGAAGTCGCCTTCTTCGTCTTCGTATGCGGCTGCGGGGGTGAGAAAATCGCGCGCATTGGCTAGGCCGTTGGCGCCGATCGCTCCCAGTTCTGGCAGGCGAAAGGTGAGGCCGTAGTTTTCGCAGATGTAGCCGCGCGACGGGCCTTCCATGACGACGCGCATCTTCATGCCGCGCGGGACGACCCCGATTTCGCCGGGGGCGAGGTCGAGAATGCCGAGCTCCGTGTGAACGGCGAGCTTGCCCTGCTGCGGGATGAGCATCATCTCGCCGTCGGCGTTGTAGAAATAGCGGCCCTGCATGGGTGCATTCGCGGTGTAGAGATGCAGCCCGACGCCGATCTGCATCGCCGGGTCGCCCGAGCCGCCCATGGTCACGATGCCGTCGACGAAGTCGGTTTTCTTTTCGGGCATGGGGATGGGGTTCCAGCGCATCTGGTTGGGCGGCGCCGGAATTTCAGTGAACGGACCGCTGCGGAAGAGGCCCAAGTCGGCTGGCAGCTCGTGAAACGGCTTGTGGGTGACCGAAGGGCGGATGCGGTAGGTCCACGTGCGGCGATTGGTGGCGCGTGGCGCGGTGAAGGCCGTACCACTGAGCTGCTCGGTATAGAGGCCGAGCGGCGCTTTCTGCGGTGAGTTCTGCCCGACGGGCAGTGCGCCTTTCACCGCTTCGGTGGCAAATTCATTTCCAAATCCCGACTGATACTTCAGCTCCGCCATTCCACGCTCCTCGAAGTCGACCTCGCAAAAACCTTATACGCTACCCGGATGGCAGAAGGGTTGGCAACTTCAGCTTTCGGCCCTCCACTGGAAGCAGAGCCCGAAGCCATCGGGATCGCTGAGCCCAAGCTGCTTCATACCGTAGGGCGCGACCTTCGGCGGTTTTACGGCCAAGCCCTTTGCGCGCAACTCTTCGTACGCTCGGTCAACGTCAGGACAGCCGAAGTACAGGACCGTGTTCCGGTGCGCAGCCACCTGCGCGGGATCCGGAGGCACCGGTCGTTCGTCGTCAAATTCATAGACGTCGTTCAGCATGATTTCCGCCGCGCCCAGGCGCAGCAGGCACCAGTGAAACTTGTCCGGATCCGGGCCGAGCACCGGCGAGGTCGTGACCACTTCAAAGCCGAGCTTGTCACGGTAGAACCTCACCGAGGTGGGCATGTCGTAGACACCGAGCAGCGGGCACACGCCGCGCACATCGATCGCCATCGTTCAGTCCTCCGATGGCAAGACAGGATACCGAAGCAGCCGGCATCGGAGCGGCCAGCTTCCGGCATGCGGCTACCGGCTGCTGACTGCAGGCTGCTGTCTGGCAGATTTTCTGGGCTCGCGAGTTTCTTCCTCCATCAGCCAGCGGCGCAACTGCAGAATGTCATTAGCGCGGGCGATGCCGACAGGTTTGTGAGGGCCGTTGGTGTCGCTGACCACTACTACATTTTCGGTGCTCTTGCGCAGCATCTCGCGGTGGACCTGGTCGACCAGCTCGCCCGTGGGCGCGCGGACGAAATCCTGGCGGGCGAGGTCGCGCATCTTCAGCGGATGGTCGGGGGAGTCATTGCGCAACAGGTCGTGCGGCTCCACGATGCCCACCAGCGCTCCGGCCGCATCGACCACGGGCATGAAGGAGCCGTCGCCCGGCACGAAAGTCTCGAGCACGGTGCGGAGCTCGTCATCGGCTTTGAAGACGGTAAAGTCCTTGCGCATGACCTGGCTGATGCGCGCACGCATCAGAACCGGCGCGGAGTAGTCCTGCAGGACGATGAGGCCGCGCTTGACGAGTTTCACCGTCATGATGGATTCGCGGCTGCACAGGCGCACGACGCCATCAGAAACCATGACGGCGACGATCAGGGGCAACAGCGCGTTGGGATTGTGACTGAGCTCGAAGAGAAAGATGATGCTGGCGAAAGGCGCGCGGGCGATACCGCCAAAGACAGCGGCCATGGCCACCAGGGCGTAGAAGGCCGGATCGCCGACCAGCGACGGGAAGAGATGATGCGCGCCGATGGCAAAGGTGGCGCCCAGGCCACCGCCGACAACGAGCGATGGCGCGAAGACGCCGCCGGTTGTGCCTGAGCCGAGCGAGATGACCAGCGCCCAGAATTTTGCGATGGAGATGCCGACGAGATGTCCGGTAGTGATCCGGTCGTTGAGCATGTCGCGGATAGTGTCGTAGCTGGTGCCCAGAACCTGGGGGTAGAAGTACGCGATGCCACCGAGGATGAAGGCGCCAATGACCGGCGACCAGATGAGGCGGCCTTTGATCGGGAGTTCGTCGAAGAAATCCTCGAGCCATGCCAGCACGCGGATCATGATGACGCCGACGACGCCCATGAGCAACCCCAGTACTGCAAACAACCACAACTCATTCATGCTGGTGAGCCGGAAGGCCGGGGTGGGAAACAGCGGCGCCCATCCGGCAAAGTGAATGCGCACGCCGGTGGCGACCGCGGCAGCGAAGGCGACGGGAATGAAGGACCGCGCGCGCAACTCGAAGAGCAGCAGTTCGACGGCGACCATGATTCCGGCCAGCGGCGCGGTGAAGGTAGCCGCCATGCCCGCAGCTGCGCCGGCCGCCAGCAGCACGCGCCGGTAGTAGGGACTGATCCCAATCGCCTGGCCGAACAGCGATCCGATGGCGGCGCCGGTCTGGATGATCGGTCCCTCGGCACCGAAGGGGCCGCCGGTTCCGATGGCGAACGCCGTGGCCAGTGGCTTGAGGATGGCAACCCGGATCCGCATGCGGCTCTTGCCGAACAGGACCGACTCCATGGCTTCGGGGATGCCGTGGCCTTTCAGCGTGGGCTCCCAGAAATGGATCATGATGCCCACCAGCAGGCCGCCGAGCGGCGGGATCAGGATCACCCACCGACCCAGGTGATTGTTCGCCGGATTGGTAATGGCGAAGGAAAACTTACCGTAGAAGAAGATGTTGGTGAAGAAGTGGATCAGCTCCAGCAGCGCCTGCGCCACCAGACCGGCGACCAGACCCACGCCGAGCGCATAGAGGGAGATACGGATCACTTCGGGATCGAGCGCTGCGCCGAACTGACCCTTCCTGCTCGAATGCGACTCCGGGGTCGCCGCCATTTCCGGAATTGGAAACTCAGCCATTTACGCACTCTCCCTTCGCGCCGACTCTGTCCTGGCTCTACCGGCCGCCTTCATGCCCTGTATCCGGCGCCCGCTTAAGATTCCCGCCCGCGCGCGGCGCACTTCGTCGTGATGCAGCTGGGTGAGCGTGGAAAGGATTTCTTTGCCGCGCGGGGTCAGCGACACGACCACCTGGCGGCGGTCTTTCTTCCCCGCCCGCCTTCGCACCAGTCCGCTGTCAACAGCGCGCTCCACCAAACCCACCACGGAGTTGTTGCGCTCCTGCAGGAACTCGGCCAGATCGGAAATCGTAGCCGTGCCGTTCCTGGTAAAGCCCGCGATGCCCAGCATGAGCTGGTGTTGCTGGGGCGTGACGCCGCAGGCTCGAGCAGCCTTCTCGCTGAAGCGCAGAAAGCGGCGCAGGTTGTAACGGAACCAGGCGAGGTCCCGCATGATTGCCAATTCGCGTGGTTTCACTCTCATGTCCAGTTGTGCGGGTTATTCGGGCTCCCCGAGTCTCGATATAATAGATCGCACTGCGATCCATTTTATATCGCGATGCGATCGTTTTACAAGTCGCGTCGGGGACGCAAAACCGACTTCTGCCATCCATGCCGAGACCTTAGTGCCGGGTGGTGGAATGGTCGGTCAGCCAGGTGTGCACAGCAGACAGATCGTCTTCACTGAGCGAGGGCGCGCCGCGGCGCAACATCTCCACGAACCAGTCCACCTCCTCGGGGAGAGCGGGATAACCGATGTTGCTCTTCCCCGTTTTCGAGATCGGGTCGGGGCGGTTGGAGTCGACAATAGGTTTGCCGCTGGCGTCCAGGATGACCATGAACGGGAAGCCGGCATCCCTGCCTCCGATCGCAGCCTCGAAATCCGGACCGCCAGGGGTGTTGGCGTGTTTTGTATCGTTGGCGAATTCGCCTGAATCCATGGTGGCAAAGACCAGCGCGCGGCTCAGCAGCGCGTGAATCTGCGGGTCGTCGCGGAAATGGTCGTAGAGCCGGCAGTTCACACACCACGACGCGTCGAAATCGAGCAGGATGTTCTTGTGCTCGGCGCGAGCCAGGGTCTCGGCGCGCTCGAGGATTGCGGCCGCGGAGGGTCCGCCCTCCGGCGCAGCGGCACTGGCTGCTACAGGCGGGAGAAGAGTCAGGATAAAAGCGCCCGCAAGACGGGCGACCAACAGCACGCGCATAGGCTACCTCCGCATGGCGGGCTGGAGTCCACATCGCATTTGCAACGAGCAGTTCAGAGGCAGGAGTTCAAAGAAAAGAAGCTGGACGCCGAAAGACTATTTCGGCATGCCCACGACAACCCATTTCGCAAAGACCGCCACCTGTGCGGCCGGCCAGGCTCCGTCGCAGGGCATGCTTCCCGCCTGCAACTGCTCAAGAATGGGCATGGCATGTTTGCTCACGTCTTCGTACGACCACAGATCGAAGGCGCCCAGCATCGCCTCGCGATCCATGGGACGAAACAACTTCTGAATATCCTGCGCGAAACTTGGCGTCTCTCCTGGACTCGATTCCCCAGATGCCATCGTGCCTTCCTTCCTGCAGCTGCCTCGACGGCAGCGACCGTTGCACGATTACAACGCGGAATTCATATTCGGTCAATGCGCTGGGCGTCAATTCATAAAGGCTACAATCCAGATTCGGGCCCTCGCGGACTGCGCGTCGCCGTGTCCATCCGAGTTCGCCCGTCACACCTCAGGAGACCCCCGAATGCAAATGTCCGGCAACACCATCCTTCTCACCGGCGGTACCTCCGGCATCGGCCGCGCTCTCGCTGAGGCTTTTCATAAGCTGGGCAATCATGTCATCGTGGCCGGGCGGCGCAAAGCTCTCCTCGACGAAGTCACCAAAGCCAATCCGGGCGTGAGCGCCTCGGTGCTCGACGTCCAGAACATCGGCTCACTGCGCGCTTTTGCAGCCTCCCTTGTGCATCAGCATCCGAAAATCAACGTCCTGATCAACAATGCGGGCATCATGAAAACGGAAGACCTTGCCGACGGCTCCGACAACGCGGCTACGATCGACTCCATCATCACCACCAATCTGACCGCTCCGCTGCACCTGACCGCTGCCCTGCTGCCGCACCTGAAAAAGCAGCCCCATTCTGTCGTGATGACGGTTTCCTCCGGCCTGGCGTTCATGCCCCTGGCGATGACGCCGACCTACTGCGCCACCAAAGCCGCGATCCACTCCTGGACGCAGTCATTGCGCTATCAGTTACGCAATACCAGCGTTGAGGTCCTTGAACTCATCCCGCCCTACGTCCAGACGGAATTACAGGGCGAGCGCCAGGCAACGGACCCTCGCGCGATGCCGCTGGCCGACTTCATCGCCGAGGTGATGCAGATCCTCAACACCCAACCCGATGCGAAAGAGATCCTGGTCCAGCGCGTGTATCCGCTCCGGTTTGTCGCAGAGAAAGGTCAGGCCGGCTACGAGGAGTTCTTTAAAACGCTGAACGGCTCGATGCACTGAGCCGAACATTCAGGCCATTGGCTGCGTCTTTGGAGCTGCCTGATCCGTCTATGGATCACGCAACATTCCAGACGAAGTGCGCCCGCACAAGGAGTCTCATGGTGTCCTTGCGTTCGCCTCTCCGCCGTTTTGCTGTCGTTGTGCCCTGGCTGTTCGTGGTCGCTGCACTCGGCGTCCGGTGCGCCTCGGGGCAGGCCATCCCTTCGTCTGACGCTCCACCAACGCAGGAAGCTCCACCTCCGCCGCCCGAAGACCAGCAGCCTCCTCCACCGCCGCCTGCGCCATTACCGCCCGGACCTCCGTTTGACCTTAATTTGTTCGTGAATCGCGTTCCCGCACCCGAGCTTGCCTTCCTTAAGCAGTTTGCCGGCGCGCCATCAGGCGATCTTTACCACGACCGCCAGTTCCATCGCATCGTCAGCGCCAACATCCCCAACTGCATGTTCCATTACGGACGGGACATGCCGCTTTCCGAAGCTCTGGACAGGGTTCTTCCCGGGTCACAGGTGCCGGTCGAGATTCGCGACAATCGCTACGTCACCGTATCCGGGGAGCGCGGACCTTACCTGGGGGGTCGTGGATTCATCTGGGTCGACATGCAGGATGGCATTGTCCTGGGCGGGTTCTTCTTCCGCCCCACGAACGGTGAGCCCACACCGACACTGGCTGCCTTCTCGCGTCAGGTGAAGATCAGGGACCGCGCTATCGCCATGAGCCAGCTCCCGCCTGCTTTTCTCGACGACCTGATTCAGTGGTCGACGCGGTCCGGCGTTCCGCCCGTGGTCACCCGCTATTTTGTCACCGGCTCCAGCATGCGCATTCTTCTGGAGCACACCGAGGATTACTGCGCGCCTGGCCCCGGAGCCACGAACGCACCAGCGCCACCCGACTGCGAGCAGATGAATGCCGACGCTGCCGACACGGACATGAACGCGGCTTATTATCTGGAGCAGGTGAATTACGCCACAAACGCCACGGCCTGGATGATCACAGGCGACGATCAGGTGGCGTGGATCGCCCTCCGCGAACGGAGTTGTCTCGGTCCCGATCCGCTTCCCTGCCGGATTCGCATGGCGCGTGAGCGGACTCGGGTCATCGTCACCCGCAATCCCATCCAGCACATTCCGCACCATTAGAGTCAGGTGCCCCAGGCGCGCCAAATCGCGCCGGATTCTGGCGGCACTGTGACCTGTATCACATCACCACTCCGGGTTTCCCGGCAGAATCCATGCATCGGGCCCGACTGCTGGTTGGTTCGACGGCCCCCAGCTGCATGACCATGGAGTATTCCGAACTGGCCGCCGAACTCGATCGGGTAGCGTCGACCGTGACGCTGCGCAAGGGCACCGCGCTGTTTCACTGCGGCGACGCGCTCTCCGGCGTTTTTGTGGTACGCAAGGGGGCGGTCACCTTGTCCGTGGAGGGAACGAACGCGGCCTATCCGCCGCGGACTCTCTACGCTGGTGAAATTGCAGGACTCCCGGCCACTCTCACCGGCCACTACAGCCTCACTGCGCGAGTCAGCGAAGATTCCGAGTTGGGGTTCATCCCGGGTCCGAAAGTCACCGAGATGCTCGAGCTTTCTCCACGGCTGTGCATGGTCGCCATGCGCATGATGAGCGAGGAAATCGCCCGCGTTCGCTCGGCGCTGGCCGAAACACCACGGCTTCACGAGGTGGAATAGCCGCCAGTGGGGATAATTCTGGAAGCTGGAAGCTCATGACGCGGGCTCGACGAGTCCCGGCATCACTTCACCAGCATTGCCGAGTATGAGGCGTGTGAAAGCGGCCGCGTTCATCGGCTCTTCGGGGCCGATGTAGTACTTCCGCACTGTGGGGCCGGCCCAGCGTACAAAGTTGGCCGCCGGATACACCGCGCCCGATGTGCCGACGACCAGCATCACCGTAGCGCGGGCGATTTCCTGCTGGATTCGCGGCATCTCCAGGGGGATTTCGCCGAACCAAACGATGTGAGGCCGGATGCGGCCGCTGCACGGGCAGCGAGCGATGGCCTGTTCCAATTCGTAGAGCTTCTCGTCGCGAAACGGCGGTCGCCGGCAACCCGGCTCGAATGCGTCCTCATCCGCCTGGGCATTTTCACAACGCGACATGAAGAGTTCGCCATGCATGTGGACTAAACGCGTCGATCCGGCACGTTCGTGCAGGTCGTCGACGTTTTGCGTGACCAGAAACAAGCGGTCGCCGATCTGCTGCTCCAGCTTGGCAAGAGCTTTGTGCGCAGAGTTGGGCTGCGCCATACTCGCGCTTTTTCTGCGCTCGCTGTAGAAGCGCCATACTCGCCTTGCGTCTTCAGCCCATGCCTCCGGAGTCGCAACGTCTTCGACGCGATGGCCTTCCCACAAGCCGTCCTGATCGCGGAAAGTCTTCAGGCCGCTTTCCGCGCTCACCCCAGCGCCGGTTAATACGAAGACGCGGTCGTCTGGGGAGATTTTGATTAGCTCTTCGCGCGCCATTATTGTTCTCACTGCACCGTGGGGCCCCGCACCGGCTCCTTCGCCTTACCCCAGTTGAAATACCGTCCGATGATCCCCTTCACGATCAGGTGGTCGGTAGAGGCCGTCGCGCCCCATCCGGCGCCGAAGTTAATCTCCCATTTCCGCGAGACGAACAGATTGACGACGGGGAAAAACTGCTGCTGCTGGTTATGCAGGTTCACAAAGTGGCCGAACTCGCCCCAGTAGCCGTAGTACTCGACTCCGAGGTTGAATACGGGTTTGGGCTGAAAGGTCACTGTAGCTGCCGGTCCGAATGTCACCCCATGCGGAGAAACGTCGCGATAGTAGTAGTCGGCCTCAGCCTGCGTCGTGCCGGGCGGCAGCGCAGTGGGATGGATACCCCAGTCCATCGTGGTGTTGACCGACCAGTACCACTTGCCGATGCTTTGATCGACAATGGGCATAATCTGCCATAACCAGGTCGGATTCGCGTAGGCCGCGCGTGCGTAGCCAATTTCATTGGACAGGCTCACACCCACGGGCCAGTGCCAGCTGGGAGGGACCCGCACCCGCGGGCGGATATGGTCTCCAACCCATTGCACGCCAGTCCCGTTGTGCTCTTCGGTAAAGATGTAGAACCCCACCTCTGCCCAGTCGTTGATCCCCTGGGTCAGTTCCACGGTCTCATGCTCCTGTCCCTGGGTCGGCAGCATGCCGTAGCTCGGCGTGGTGCTGCCTTCAACGGTGTAGTTACTGTGCAGCTCCACGAGCAGGGTTTTCGGCGTCTGCGTCTCTGACGGATACACCTGGATCTCATAGTTGTTCTGGGCCGGCGCCGTACGCACCTCGCCCGGTAGCAGCGTCACCAGTGCTGCGATGATCAGGCCGAGCTTTTGTTTTCCTGGGAAAAACATCGTCGCCTCTGTGGCTGCCTCCCGGTGGCACATCAGGCGTAGTCAAACAACATCATGAATCCGGAATCCATGTGGTCCTGCTGATGGCAGTGAAACAGCGTCTTGCCAGGATTGTTCGCCGTAAACGCGACTTCGGTTTCCCCGTTCGCCCTGAGGAGCACAACATCTTTAAGGATCCCGGCGGTCACGCGCCCGTTCAGCTTCCTGAGCTCAAAGGAGTGGCGGTGAAGGTGCACCGGATGAATATCCGCACTCTGGTTATCGAAGATGAGACGGTATCGCGTACCTTCGTTTAGCTGAATTTCTTTTGTTTTCGGGAAAGACAGGCCATTGATGGTCCAGTGATCGAAATCCCCGTAGCCCTCGAACTTCGGTTTGAAGACCAGGGGAATTGAAATTTCCTGATCATGACTGCCGATGGTGTGCTCGCCATCTGCTGCGCCGAAGTTCTCGTACTGAAAATCGAACGCCGACGGGTCGGTCCACTGCGGTTCACCACTTCGGTTGGCATACTCCACTACGATGCCCATTCCCTTTTTCCGGGTCTCCGCGTCGGTTTCACCCAACACCCACACGCCCGGATGCCGCATCTCCACGACGGCATCCACGCGCTCGGCCGGTCCCAGACGGAGGGTCCCCACTAGCGCGGGCGCAGGAACAGGATTGCCGTCGAGTGCGGTCACAAGAAATCGATGGCCGGGGAACGCGAGATCGTGCATCAGCGTCGCGCTCGCGCTCAGAATATGCATCAGAACCCGGTCGCCTTCCTTCACGCGCAGCGGCTCACCAAATCCAAGCATCCGGTCGTTGATGGTCGCGTGGTCATAGACCACCTCCTGGTAGCCCTCGCTGCCGCCTTCCACGTGCCCGTCCCAGTCGTGCAGCGCCAGAAAGATTTCCTGGTCGTAGCGCGCCGGATCGTTCCTCGGATCGATCATGAGAAATCCAAACTCGCCGCTGTACGTTGCCCGATCCACGTGATGGCCCGCCATTGTGTGCGAGTGATACCACCGAAATCCCGAGGGGCGCGCCAACCACGTGAATCGCTGCGTTCCTCCGTGCGGCGCGGATTCTGGCGATCCCTCTTCCGTCGCGCCATCCTGCACAGACGGAATCTCGAGGCCGTGCCAGTGCACGATGTCGGGCGTTTCGGTCTCGTTGATCACGTCCAGCGTCACCTGCTGCCCTTCGCGCACGCGGATCAGCTGGCCCGGCACGCGCCCGTTGAAGGCGGTGGTTTTCACAACTCTCCCTGGAGCGATCTCGAGGCGCACGGGAGCGATGCGGATCGTGTAATCGGGAGGGATCAGCTGCCCGAGCGCTCGCCATGAAGGCAGCGTTGCTGCCGCCGCTGCTGCTCCCTGCACCAGAAAGTCCCTGCGTCTCACAATCCCTGCCGCCAGGCCCGCACGCGCATCGCCCATCCCTCCCCGCAGGATATTCCTTCGACATGACGGCATGGTCATTTCTCACTCCGATATTCTTTCCTCATGCTCCCCGCCGGCGACTCGCAGCTCGTCCAGATCGTCGACGCGGCGGTTGCCGACGCTGCCCGCCGGGCCGGGTCATGGCTCAAATGCGCGCCCGGATGCACGCAATGCTGCATCGGCGTTTTTCCCATCTCTCAACTGGACGCGGCGCGGCTGCGCGAGGGTCTGGCGGCCCTCGATGTTTCGGATCCTGGACGCGCCGCCGGAGTCCGCGAGCGGGCGAAAACATCAACTGCACGCCTCACGGTGGGATTTCCCGGCGATGTGCTGACCGGCATTCTCGATGAATCGCGCGCGGATG
Source organism: uncultured Acidobacteriaceae bacterium (assembly GCA_963788905.1). GTDB lineage: Bacteria > Acidobacteriota > Terriglobia > Terriglobales > Acidobacteriaceae > Palsa-343. The sequence goes on along the minus strand of CAWBIO010000001.1, from coordinate 1,049,807 downwards.
TGCTGGACGACTTTGCCAACGATGAGCCCTGTCCAGCGCTTGACCCGGCAACGGGTCTTTGCGATTTGTACGCAGCGCGTCCGATGACATGCCGTGTCTTCGGGCCGCCGCTGCGCAGCTTTGACGATGAGGGGCACAGCGGTCTTGGCGTTTGCGATCTCTGCTTTCACGGAGCGACTACGGATGAAATCGCGGCGTGCGAAGTGCATCTGGATACCGAGGAACGAGAATCGGCGCTAACAGCCGAAGCGGAGAAAGATACGGACCTCAGCGGTTATACGGTTGTAGCGTGGGCACTCGCTGAGCGCGTGGATCTCTAGACCTCAAGGAACTGTCGAGGCGTCAGGATTCGAACTGTCTCGAAAGGATCTAGTGCCAGCAGATCCGCGTCGCCAGTGACGAGATGCGTAGCTCGCCCCGAGACTGCCAAAGAGAGGAACTTGTCGTCTTCAGGATCACGGCACGCCACCACTTCCCGATCCGGGTAGATCCACTCCGACTCTGCCGCTAGCTCCACCAGGAAGTCCTGTACGCTTTCTGCGTCTATGTAACGCCGAAGCTTCTCTCGAGCCAGAACATCACGCAATTCAGCCAGAACGGTAACCGACAAAAGAACCTTCCCATGCGCACGAGCGCGCTGGAGCGCCTGCCTCGGAATCGACCGCGCGATGAGAAACGCGCTTACCAGGACGTTAGTGTCGAGAACACACCGCAAGCGTCAGCGGTCCTTCAGAATATCTTCAAGAATTTCTGGAGTCAGCCCACGAGCCTCCGCCTTCCGGCCTGCCTCTTCCATTATCTCGTCGAGCGAGCGTCGCTTCTCTGACAGGAGTTCTCGCAGCCACAGCCCGACCAGAACCTGCGCTTTCTGACGGTCCTGATCGTCCGCGGCGTTCCAGGCCTGCGCGATCTGCTGGTCCACCGGGATGGTAATGGAGCTCTGCATACATCGATGATACGGCAACTCCATGATAGATTCGTCTTCAATTCAGACGCCCGGAGCCATCATGCCCTCATACCGCCGTGCCCTTCTCGCCGCCCTGGCCGCGCTTTTCACTCTCGGGCTGACCTCCTGCAGCAGCGCGCCGGCTCCGTCGCCGCAACCGCTCAAGGTCATCGGCTTCATGACCGATTTCGATGTGAAGGACGACGCTATCGGCATTTGCAAGGCCGTGATGGAAGGCGTCGCGCCGGGAGTGAAGGTCATCGACATCACGCATCAGGTGACCCCTTTTGACATCGCGCAGGGTGCGCGCTTTCTCGCCGGCTCCGCTCCTTATTTCCCCAGGGACGCCGTCTTCGTTGGCGTCGTCGATCCCGGCGTCGGCTCTACTCGCAAAGCCATCATTGCGAAATCCAAAGTCGGCCAGTTCTTCGTCGTCCCCGACAACGGCTTGCTCACGCTCGTTCAGGATCGCGACGGTATCGAAGCCGCGCGCGAGATTACCAATCCCGACTGGATGATCGGATCGAAGCTATCGTCAACGTTCCACGGCCGCGACATCTTTTCGCCGGGAGGCGCGCATCTGGCTCGCGGCGACGACTGGACCCAGGCTGGTCCGGCGCTCGACGTTGGGCAGCTGGTCCGGATCAACATTCCAACTGCGAGCATCGACAGCAGAGGTCTCCACGGCGACGTGATCGGCACCGACGGGCCCTTCGGCAACCTGATTCTCGACATTCCGCAGCCCTTGTTCGCGCAGCTGGGTTACCAGCCTGGTGACCCCGTGCCAGTCACCCTCAACGGCAAACCATACACCATCCCCTTCCACAAGACTTTCAGCGATGTATCGGTGGGCAAGCCGCTCTTCTACATTGATTCGCGCGGTCGGTTGTCGCTGGCCATCAACCAGGGCAACTTCGCCGAGGGCTATCGCATCAGTCCGCCCGCGCAGCTTTTTATTCCGCGCAAACCATGAACACAGCCGTTTGTGAGAACATTTGTGCGCAACCCTCCGATGGACCTCGCGTTCCATCGGGTGAGCGGCGGTAACACAACACGAGCCGCAACCGAAACGAACTTTCTTGAGAAAGGAATCCCACGTCCAATGAAGAAACTGCTACTCGTTGCAACCGCTGCACTGTTGAGCATCCCCATGATCCCGTCGGCGCTCGCGCAGCACGTCTATGTTCAGGTCGAGCCGCCACACGTCCTCGTCGAGCACCCCGGCCCGCGTCCTCATCCTGGCTGGTACTGGCGCGCCGGATACCACCGTTGGGATGGCGGCCGCTATGTCTGGGTGCCCGGGGAATGGATCGGACCGCCCCGATCCGCACGCCGTCTGGGTGGATGGCCACTGGGTGCATGAGCGCGGCGGCTGGTACTGGGTTGAAGGTCACTGGCGCTACTAATCCGCCCATGCATTCAACTTTACGGTTGCCCATCCTGGTTTCGCGCTGGCACCAGGGTGGGCCGCTGTTCCTGTCCCTCGCCTGACCTTGTTTTTCGGTGCACGCCGCGTGGGATGATGCTCTAAGATTCTCTGTCCACCGAGAGAGCTCCCATGCCGCACTACGCTACCCTTCACACCCACACCGATTCCGGCATCCACACCATCCTTCTCAATCGTCCGGAAAAGCGAAACGCACTCACGCCGCAGCTCATTGAGGAACTCACCGAGGCGCTTGTGTCTTTCGCCGGCAGCCACAGCAGCCGCGTGGTCATCATCACTGGCGCCGGCTCAGCGTTCTGTGCCGGGCTCGATCTCGAGCACCTTCGCACCATGCCGCTGGCGCCGGGTGAGCCCGCAACCGAGAACTACACCCATGATGCCCAGCGCATCGCGACGCTGCTGACGACGCTCTATTCCCTGCCTAAACCCAGCATCGCGGCGGTCAACGGTCCGGCGATCGCCGGCGGCATGGGTATCGCCACCCTGTGCGACTTCACCCTCGCCGTCCCGGAGGCAAAGTTCGGATACACGGAAGTTCGCATCGGTTTCATCCCGGCGGTCGTGGCGGCGTTTCTCCGCACCCAGCTTGGGGAAAAGTCGAGCCGCGATTTGTTGCTCACCGGCCGCATTATCTCTTCTGAAGAAGCGCAGAGGCTGGGCCTGGTCACACGCATCGTCGCTGAGCCCGAACTCATGCACGAGGCCCGCGATCTCGCGGCGCGCGTGATGCGCAACAGTCCAGCGGCCATTTCGGCAACGAAACGGCTGCTGGGCAGGTTTTCCGACCGCCATCTGCCGCAGGATATCGAAGCCGCCATTCTCGCCAGCGTCGAGGCACGCTCCAGCGCCGATTTTCACGAAGGCGTCAGCGCTTTCCTCGAGAAGCGCGAGCCGCGGTGGCCCTCCGCTGAGGCAAAAGAGCGGCTGGAAACGACGTAAGGACAGCCAGGAGCCGGCTCGCGATCATTCCGCTCAAATCACAGCGGCCCAGCAAAAATTCGCTTCACGCCAGGCCAACTCTTCCGCGGTTGTGGCATCATCTTCTGACAAGCGGGCCCATTCGCGGAGGGAATTCCGTGAAGCTGACGCCAAAGCGTATCTCCCCTTTCCTCGCAGCCGTTTTTCTCCTCGCTCCAGGCGTCAGCGTGCGCCTACGGGCATCAGGGCAGACGTCCCCTCCTTTTCCGGCAATCACTTCCGAGCCAGACGGTGATCTGCTTCTCGCCCGCGGCCAGTTCCTCCAGGCCATCGATGCTTACAGCCGCCTTCCCGTCGATCCGGACACGCTCAACAAGATCGGCGTTGCCTGGCATCATCTCTCCGCCCTCAACCAGGCAGTGAAGAACTACCAGCTGGCCTTGGCCCTTCGACCCGATTATCCGGAGGCGATCAACAATCTGGGCTCTGCTTATTTTGTAGAGAAAAATTACCGCCTGGCATTGCACATGTATCAACGCGCCTTTTTGCTGGAGCCACGGTCGGCCATTATCGCCGCCAACCTTGGCACTGCCTACTTTGCCGAAGACAAATACGAGCAGGGCATGGACGCCTACCGCACGGCGTACTCCCTTGACCCCTCTGCGCTCGACTTTGATCCCTTCGATATGGTTGAGGGAGCGAGCCCGAAGCGAGTTCGCGCCCGCCGTGACTACTCACTGGCTCAGATCTTCGCAGAGCAAAAGGCCGATGACCGCGCTATCGACTACCTGCGCCGCGCCATGGCCAACGGGTTCCGCGACTGGAAGCATCTGATGCACGATCCCGTCTTCGCCGAGCTGCGTGGAACGGATGCATTCGCCAATCTGATGATGGGGATCGAGGACCACTAACCGGCTCACAGCTGGCCACTCCCCGCGACTGCATCGCAGCCAACACCCATAGCCACTTTCTCGGCAAAAGTGGTCAGCAAACATGACAACTTGCAATTAATTCGGCATAACCACTACTATCCGTGGACATGCTCGAGGTCTCCGCAGGCATCGTTCCCGTCATTCCCGTCGATCGCGAGGCCGCGGCCCCGCTCCATCGCCAGGTGTATGCGGGTTTTCGCGATGCAATCCTGCGTGGCGACCTCGCTCCGGGCCAGCAAGTTCCCTCGAGCCGTGCGCTGGCGGCCGAGCTTGAGATTTCGCGGTTCCCGGTCCTTGATGCGTACGCGCAGTTGCTGGCCGAAGGCTATTTTGAAAGCCGCGTGGGCGCAGGCACTTTCGTTGCTTCGTCGTTGCCTCGTCCCGCAGGCCAGCCCCGGCGTCCCGCCGACGAGCCTTCGGCTTCCCGGCGTACTTCCAACCGCTCCACCCTGTATCCGCCCTACGAACCCAATCCCTGGCGCTTCGGATGGGGCGCTTTCGGCGTCCATCAACCAGCGCTGGAGCAGTTTCCCTTTGATCTTTGGTCGAAGCTGCTCTCGCGTCATAGCCGGACTCTGCAGGTTCCCTCTCCGAACATCCGCGGCCCTCTGGGGCTCAAACCGTTTCGTGAGGCCATCTGTTCATATCTCCGCACGGCCCGCGCGGTTCGCTGCGACCCGGACCAAGTCATGGTGGTTTCCGGTTCGCAGCAGGCGCTGGACATCACCACCCGCGTCCTGCTCGATCCCGGCGACGAGGCGTGGATCGAGGAGCCCTGCTACCCCCTGGTGCGCTCCCTCCTGCTCGGATCCGGCTGCCGTCCTGTTCCCGTCCCCGTCGACGACGAGGGCCTCGATGTGTCGGCGGGCATGCGGCTGGCTCCCAAAGCGCGCGTCGCCTTTGTGACGCCCTCGCATCACTACGCCCTTGGCGTCACCATGAGCGCATCCCGGCGCTTCCAGCTGCTTGAGTGGTCCCGGCAGGCTTCATCCTGGATCGTCGAGGACGACTACGACAGTGAATACCGCTACGACAGCATGCCCATCCCGTCGCTGCAGGGGCTCGACACGAGCGACCGCGTCATCTACATCGGGACTTTCAGCAAAGTCTTCCGGCCGTCGCTGCGGATCGGCTACATCGTCATCCCCGCGGACCTTGTCGATCGCTTCGCTTCGGTGCGGTTCTCCATGGATATTTTTCCCGCTTTCCTTTTTCAGGAAGCGCTCACCGATCTGATGCGCGACGGCCACTTCGTTCGCCACATCCGCCGCATGCGCTCGCTGTACAAGGCCCGGCGGGCAGCGCTGGTCGAAAGTCTGCGCGTCGAGTTCGGCGACTTCCTCCGCATCGAAGGCTCTGAAGCCGGCATGCACTTAACCGTGACCTACCCGGAGAGTTTCGCTGCCAGCGCCGCTGATGGAGCACGCGGCGCAGCTTCCAACGTCGCCGGCGGCGTTACTGATACCGACATCGCCAACCGCGCCGCCAAAGACAAACTGTGGCTCTGGCCGCTCTCGCCCTGCTACTCGACCAATCGTCGCCGCCAGGGATTCCTGCTGGGCTTCAGCAACACGTCGGAGGAGCAGATGCCGGAGGCGGTGCGCCGCTTCCGCCAGGCCTTTTCACTCTAAGGCGTTCCGGTTCGCCACGCCCGGCGCTACTCACAATTCCTCCTGTGCTCGCGGTGGGTCGCGGACTGCTGTGTCGTCGCGTGGCTTTATGATTGAATCCCCGAAAAATTCCGGTCGCTCATGCAGCCGAAAGGTACTCACCGCATGTTCTCTGTTCAGGCCATCGCCACAGTCGTTCGCCGACCCGCTTTGCTCGCTCTTTCCCTGCTCAGCGTTTCGCCGCTCATCGCAGCCGGCGCGTCTGATCCTGCCGCCGGCCGGCCCGGCTACTATCGCGATCCCGCTGTGCATGGCGACAGCCTCGTCTTCTCGTCGGAAGGCGATCTGTGGACGGTCAGCGTCCAGGGCGGAACGGCACACCGGCTGACCTCCGCGCCGGGCGAAGAACGCATGGCGACCATCTCGCCCGATGGGGCCACCGTGGCGTTCAGCGCCGAGTACGAAGGACCTGCCGAGGTCTACACCATCCCCATCAGCGGCGGCCTGCCCCAGCGGCAAACCTGGGACGGCGGCGCTGTGCCGGTGGGCTGGAGGCCCGATGGCCACCTCATCATCTCCACGCCCCGCTATGCCACGCTGCCCGACCCCAGCCTGGTGCTGATCGGCAGCAAAGGCGAGCGCGAGCAATTGCCCCTCGCCACTGGCGCTGAAGCCGTTTACTCCGCCGATGGGCAAACCCTGTTCTTTACGCGCTTCCAAAAGCAATGGAGCTTCACCAAGCGATACAAGGGCGGATGGGCGCAGCAAATCTGGCGCTGGGATGGCAAGGGCGAAGCAATTCCGCTCACCGCCGACTTCGCCGGAACCTCGCATGCGCCGATGTTCTGGCACAACCGCATCTACTTTCTCTCCGATCGCGACGGCATCATGAACGTCTGGTCGATGGACACGCACGGCCACGACCTGAAACAGGAGAGTCACCAGAAAGTCTTCGACGTCGAATCCGCCTCGCTCTCCGACGACCGCATCGTCTACGCCTGCGCTGCCGATCTGTGGTCGCTCGACCTCAGTACCGGTCGGGAAGCCATCATCCCGATCACGCTGCAATCTGATTTCGATCAGCTCCAGGAACACTGGGTCACCAAACCCATCACCTACATCAGCGACGCGCACATCTCGCCCGATGGCAGCCGCGTCGTCTTCACCGCACGCGGCGAAGTCTTCACCCTTCCCGCCAAAACCGGCCGCACCATTCGTGTCGCCGGCGGGGATTCTTCCCTCCGTTATCGCTCCGCGCGCTTTCTGCCCGACGGCAAGAGCATCGTGGCGCTCTCCACCGCCAGTGGCGAAACCGAATTCTGGAAGTTCCCTGCCAACGGCGAAGGCGCGCCCGAGCAGTGGACCAGCGATGCAAAGGTCCTGCGCTGGGATGGCGTCCCCTCGCCCGATGGCCGCTGGCTTGCGCACTACGACAAAGACGACCAGCTGTGGATGTATGACAGCAAAGCAAAATCGAACCGCCGAATCGCTGTCTCCACGAACGGAGGCTTTGACGATCTGGTGTGGTCGCCGGACAGCCGCTGGCTCGCGTTCGCAGAGCGCGCCGACAACAACTTCGCGCAAATCAAAATCCTCAACCTCGAATCCAGCAAGATCGAAACCCTCACCTCCAACCGCTATGACAGCCTGAGCCCCGCCTGGAGCGCCGACGGCAAATGGTTGTGGTTCCTCTCCGACCGCGCGCTGAATACCACCGTGTCTGGACCATGGGGGACTCGCCAGCCCGACCCGCACTTCAACCAGCAGATGAAGATTTACCAGATTGCGCTTGTCTCCGGCCTGCGCTCGCAATTCCTTCCCGGCGACGAGTTACACCCCGACGCGCCCGCGAAGGAAGACAAGGAGGAGCCGAAGAAGAATCCCGATGAAAAAGACGGGGCTGGCACTCAGGTCGGCAAAGAAACCGGCGCGGAAAATGCGAAGCCTGACGAAAAAACAGCCGCAGCCAAGTCCCCGGACAGCAAGAAGCCTGTCCCCGAGGTGAAAATCGATTTCACCGATATCGATTCACGCCTCACCGAAGTTCCCGTGCCACCGGGCAACTATCGCAGCCTCGAGGCCGCGGAAAAGCGCCTTTGCTGGCTCAATGCCAGTGATGAGCGCCAGCCGAAGCTTGCCCTGCAGTGCCTGGCGATCGACAACAAGGGCGACGAGCCTGACGCCGTGATGGCCGATGTGAAGGCATATGAGCTTTCGCTCGATCGCAAGAAAATCCTCATCCACAAAACCGACGACTTCTACGTCGTCGACTCGGATGCCAAAGCGTCCGGTCTGAGCGACGCCAAAGTTCTGGCCAAGGCCAAACTCGATCTCTCCCACTGGACCATGTCCACCACACCGCGCGACGAATTCCGTGGATTCTTCCTCGACGCGTGGCGCCTCGAACGCGACTACTTCTACGACCGCCATATGCACGGCGTCGACTGGCCTGCCATGCGCGACCGCTATCTGCCCCTGGTCGATCGCGTTTCCGACCGCGACGAGCTCAATGATCTGCTCGCGCAAATGGTGAGCGAGCTATCCGCGCTGCACACTTTTGTCCGCGGCGGCGATGCCCGTAAGCCCCAGGAGAACATCGACGTTGCCACCCTCGGCGCGCGCCTGCGCCGCGATGAGAAGGCCGGTGGCTACGTGGTCGAACACATCTACCTGCACGATCCCGACCTGCCGGACACGGCGCCACCCCTCGCCCGTCCGGATTCTCTGGTGAGCGAAGGCGAGACCATCGTGAGTATCGACGGCGTCGATCTGCTCAGCGTCCGCGACGAGCGCGACGTGCTGCGCGGTAAAGCCGGCGTTCAGGTGCTGCTGCGGGTCAAATCCGCGAAAGGCGAGGTGCGCGATGTCCTTGCGAAGCCAATCAATGAAGAGCAGGACGCGACGCTCCGCTACGGCGAGTGGGAGTACACGCGCCGGCTCAAAGTCGACTCCGCATCGCAAGGCTCCATCGGCTATGTCCACCTCCGCGCCATGGGTCCGAACGATATCGATCAGTGGGCGCGCGACTATTATCCGATCTTCGACCGCCAGGGACTCATCATCGACGTGCGGCACAATCAGGGTGGCAACATCGATTCCTGGCTGCTCGGTAAATTGCTCCGCGAGGCCTGGTTCTACTGGCAGCCGCGCGTCGGCAACCCTTCCTGGAACATGCAGGAGGCTTTTCGCGGCCACATCGTCGTCCTATGCGATCAGGCCACAGCCTCCGACGGTGAGGCTTTCTCAGAGGGATTCAAGCACTTCAGGATGGGCACGCTCATCGGCGTTCGGACGTGGGGCGGGGAGATCTGGCTCAGCGGCAGCAACCGCCAGGCTGACGGCGGCGTCGCTACGGCGGCGGAGATGGGTGTCTACAGCCCTGATGGCAAGTGGCTCATTGAAGGTCACGGCGTCGATCCTGACGTCATGGTCGACAACCTACCCCACGCGACCTTTTCCGGCGAAGATGCCCAGCTTGAGGCTGCCCTCGACCTGCTCAAAAAGGAGATTAAGGAAGATCCACGGCCCGTACCGCAGCACCCGCCCTATCCGGACAAGTCATTTAAACATCAGTGATATGCACAATATTCCTGAAGTGATGACTTTACGAATGCTCCCGGTTCTCATCCGCCCATGATTCGAAGTGGCTATGGATATTTTCTACCAACTGGCTATGGTCACCTGCCACCGCCGCACGCCACACTTTCCCATCGCAGTCTGAGGAAGGTGCCAACCCCTATGAAAACTCGGCTCGCCGTCGCGGCTCTCACCGTCGCTCTCGCCGGAATTGTTGCGCCCCCCATTTCCCATGCCGACTCGTTTTCGCAGGCCAGCGTGGCCTCCAGCGCCGCTCCGCCAACCCTCACCGCCGAAGAGCGCGGCGATCTCGCCATGGTGCACCAACAGTACATCGCGGCCATCGAGGCTTACCGTCAGGCTCCCACGAGCGCCGTCATCCTCAATAAGCTCGGCATCGCTTACAACCATCTGCTCGCTCTCGATGAAGCCCGCAAGGACTATGAGAAGGCTCTGCTCATCCGCCCGGACTATCCCCAGGCCCTTAACAACCTCGGCGCAGCCGACTTTCTGGAGCGGCGGTATAAGGAAGCCATCAAGCTTTATCGCCGGGCTTTCAAGCTGATGCCCGACTCCGCCGTGATCGCCGCCAACCTCGGCACCGCCTACTTCGCGCGCGGCAAGTACCAGGACGGCCTCGAGGCCTATCAGACCGCGTTTCGGCTCAACCCCAGCGTCTTCGATTCAGACTCGGCCACCATCATCCAGGGACCTGCCGACTCCCGTGACCGCGCTCGTCAGGATTACTGCATCGCCGAGCTCTATGCTCATATTGGCAACGAAGGTCTTGCCATCTACTACCTGCGCCGCGCATTCAACGACGGTTTCAGCGATCACAATCGCCTCATGCAGGACACCGACTTCGCTCAGCTCCGCGGAACTCCCGAGTTCGCCCAGCTGATGGCCGAAGAGAAGGTTCATTGATGGATGATCGGTCCGGCCGGGCGAAGCCCGTCCTTCGTTCCGTCACCAACAGCGATCAACAACCGTGGGGCCAGAGCGGAGACGCGAGCACGGACCCAACCCCCTCCGGCCCGCTTTTTGTGGTTGCCACTGCGCAGGACTCTAATGCGTTGTTGTTCGCCAGGCTGGGCCGTCTCTTCCTCGGCATTTCCTTTTTCGCCTACGGCTTCCAGGAATTCCGCTATTCGGGCTATGTGCCCGACCTTGGCCTTGTACCCTATAACGCGCACCCACATCGCGTGCTCGGCTGGCTCGCGGGTGCCGTCCTGCTTGCCGGCGCCGCGGCGATCGTCGCAGGCAGATACCAGCGCTTCATGATGTTTGTCCTCGGACCCGCATTTCTGCTCGGCGCCGTTTCCCGCTTCTTCTTCCACGTCCCGGAACTGTTCACCAGCACCCCTTATCGCACCGTCTTCTTCGAGTTGATCTCCTGCTGCGCCGGAACATGGATGCTGGCAGGCCTGATTCCCGCCGCAGATCCGCACGCCGAATCGTCCTCGCTCGCGTCGAGGCTGAGCATCATCGGTTTCTCGCTCTTCGCCATCGCGACCCTCATCTACGGCATCGGCCACTTTGCGGCCACCGCCTTTTGTGCTTCGGTCATCCCGAATTGGATTCCGGACCACGTTTTCTTCACGTATTTGACGGGCGCTGCGCTCATCGCAGCCGGCCTCGCTATGGTGGCGCGCGTTTGGATCCGTCCCGCCGCGGCGCTGCTCGGGTTGATGTTTTTTCTGTGGGTGGTTCTTCTGCATGCGGCGCGCATCCTGCATGCCATTCACGATGCCGATGAGTGGAACTCGGGCTTCGTATGCCTCACGATGTCCGGTTGTGCGCTTCTGGTGGCGGCTCTGGCGCCGAGATTTCGCTGGCACAGTCGCTGATCGACAGCCCAGGACTGCGCCACGCTGCTTAGTCGCTCCAGTTTTCCAGGGTCAGAGGCTGGGCAATCCGCGAATAATGGCGCGTGTTGTTTGTCACCAGCACCGCGCCCGCAGCCAGCGAGTGGGCGGCGATCATCATGTCCAGTTCCCCGATCGGCTTCCCGCTGCTGATCAGCTGATATCGGATGTCAGCGTAATAGTCTGCCGCGTCCTCTCCCCATGCCAGCACTCGCACCAGGCGCAGAAACCGCCGCACTTCGACCTGCAGACGATGGTTGGGCTCCAGGGACTTCAATCCATACACGAGCTCGGCCCGCGTGATAACCGAAACACAAACATCCTCGGGATTGACGGCCGCGAGCCGGTTCTGAATGCGCGCTGATCTGCTGCGGATAATGTAGCTGCAAATGTCCGTGTCCAGCATGTACTGCATCGGGTATGTTCACCTTCTCCGTTTGCTCATCCGCCGTTCCTCGTCAAAAACGCCCCTTTCCTCGGGGAGCCGGTTCATGGGCCGCTCGTTCATGAAATCGTGCGGCACATCGCCAGACCTCAGTCTTGCGAAGAAGTCCTCCCAGTGCCTGGCTCCCGGCCGTGTGGAAAGGATTACGTCGCCGGTCGCCTCATTCTGCGTCGCATAGACAGTCTTTCCGGCAAACCGGAACTCTGCCGGCAGACGCACCGCCTGGCTGGCCCCATTCTTAAAAAGCCTGACGACCTTTGTGCGTGGCATGTCGACGAAACCTCGGAGTATAGACTCCAGTATAGACTGCTTTCGAGTCCACACGGCGTGGTCACCCGTATGCCGTGATGGACCGCATTGCCGTGTGATCCGCGATTCTCTCCTTTTGCCGTTTTCCATGTATTGTTACTGCAATCCCTCCTCCGTAATTGACCCATTCGGTACTCCCGTACCGCTTTTCCACCTGGTTACGTCCAAAGGAGTAACTCCCATCTTCCCTTTTGGGAAACGGGATGGTACAGGTAGATATGGATACGGGGTCCATCACGGCGATACCCAAAAGGAGCTCTGCCTCGCAGAGCCTGCGTCCTTTGGCCGGCTCCGATCATCCAATTGTCAGCGTCAAGAATCTGCGCAAGGAATATTTAACCGGGCGCGGTCGACTGATCCTCTTCGACGGGCTCTCCTTCGACATCCAGCGCGGCGAAATGCTCGCCATCGTCGGTCAGTCCGGTGCGGGCAAAAGCACACTCCTGCACATCCTGGGCGCTCTTGATACTCCCTCTGCCGGGGACGTATACTGCGCCTCAATTCAGTTGCGATCTCTTTCTCCCGGGCAGGCAGCCACGTTTCGCAATCGCGAGATTGGCTACGTCTGGCAGTTTCACTATCTGCTCCCGGAGTTCACCGCCCTCGAGAACGTCGCCATGCCATTGCTTGCCAGAGGCGAATCGAAGGCCAGGGCCTTCAGAAACGCGGAGAAGTGGTTGAACGAAGTCGAGCTCGGCGACCGCACCACGCACCGCGCCGGAGAGCTTTCCGGCGGGGAGCAGCAGCGCGTCTCCATCGCCCGCGCCCTCATCACTGAGCCCAAAGTTCTGCTTGCCGACGAGCCTACCGGCGATCTCGACAGCCTGACCGCGGAAATGGTCTTCTCGCTCATCGATCGCCTCCACCGCCAGCATCGGCTCACCTCGGTGATTGTGACCCACAACATGGCGCTGGCGCGCCGTTGCACCAGGATTCTGCGGCTCGATAAAGGTATTTTGGACGAAGTTTCTCCGCGCGCCGTTTAAGGCAACGGAGAGTTGGAAGTTGGGTTGTAATAAGAAGAGGGACCGGCGTACGGCTGGCAAGTTGCTCCTTCAACGCCGCTCCCGCAAGTGGGATGGATGCGGACGAACGCACCAGCCTCAGGGCCGCCCGCAATTTGGCCCTTCGCTTGTTGGCCTGGGCGGCGGTTCGAGCTTCAGCCGTTTTGAAGCTCAAACGAACGAAGAGACCCGCGTGTCCCGGTCGTGCCGGCGCAGAATGACTGGCATCCCGGATCCCAGGCGGAGCCTCTCAGAGGAATCATGTTCGAACGCTATACAGAAAAAGCGCGACGCGTCATCTTCTTCGCAAGGTACGAAGCCAGCCAGTTCGGCTCCCCATACATCGAGACCGAGCATCTGCTGCTCGGGTTGCTGCGCGAAGACAAGGCTCTCACCAATCGCTTCCTTCGCTCGCATGCCTCGGTTGAATCCATCCGGAAACAAATTGAAGGCCACACCACGATTCGTGAGAAGGTCTCGACCTCGGTCGACCTGCCTCTCTCCAATGAATGCAAGCGCGTGCTCGCCTACGCCGCTGAAGAGGCCGAGCGTCTGTCGCACAAGCACATCGGCACCGAGCATCTGCTGCTCGGTTTGCTGCGCGAAGAAAAGTGCTTCGCCTCGGAGATTCTCCACGAGCGCGGCCTCAAGCTGCTCGCAGTCCGCGAAGAGCTGGCCCGCGCCACCCAGGAGAAAGCCCCGCAGCAGCAGCGCAACCGCGAGTCTTCGCTTCTGGCCGAGTTCTCCCGCGACCTGACCCAGGCCGCCATGGACTCCCAGCTCGATCCTCTCGTCGGCCGCGATCAGGAGCTGGAGCGCGTCGTGCAGATCCTGTGCCGACGCACCAAGAACAATCCTGTATTGATCGGCGAGCCCGGTGTCGGCAAAACCGCCATCGTCGAGGGGCTCGCCCAGCGCATCTCCGACGGCGACGTGCCCAGCTTCCTTGCCGACAAGCGCGTGCTCGCTCTTGACCTGTCACTGATCGTCGCCGGCACCAAGTACCGCGGCCAGTTCGAAGAACGACTCAAGACCATCATGAAAGAGTTGATGGAAAATCAGAACTCCATCATCTTCATCGACGAGCTGCACACGCTCGTCGGCGCCGGTTCGGCTGAAGGCTCGCTCGACGCCGCCAACATCCTCAAGCCCGCTCTCTCGCGCGGGGAAATCCAGTGCATTGGCGCCACCACACCCGCTGAGTACCGCAAGTCAATCGAAAAGGACCGCTCGCTCGAGCGCCGCTTCCAGGCCGTCAAGGTCCCGCCGCCGAATGAAGAAGACGCTATCAAAATCATCAACGGCATCAAGGACCGCTACGAAAAATTCCACGCCGTCAGCTATACGGACGAAGCCATCAACTTCGCCGTCGCCCACTCCAATCGCTATATCTCCGATCGCTTCCTGCCCGATAAGGCCATCGACCTCATCGACGAAGCCGGCGCGCGCGTCAAGCTGCGCCAGACTTCCCTGCCCGAGGAGATCACCGAAGTCCAGAAGCGGATCAAGTTCATCGTCCACCGCATGGAGAACGCCATCGCGAACCACGAGTTCGAGAAGGCGCGCTTCTACTCCGACGAGGAGCGCAAGGAGCGCGACAACCTGCGGGCCCTTCGCGACAAATACCACCTCGACGATTCCACTGCCGGCATCGTCGGCCGCGAGGACATCGAGGACGTGGTCAGCCGCTGGACCGGCGTTCCGATCACCTCGATTAAGGAAGAAGAGACGCAGAAACTGCTCCGCGTGGAAGAGGAGCTGCACAAGCGCGTCATCTCCCAGGACAAAGCCATCTCGGCTTTGGCGCGTGCGATCCGCCGTTCCCGCGCCGGACTCAAATCGCCGCACCGGCCGATCGGGTCGTTCCTGTTCCTCGGCCCCACCGGCGTCGGCAAAACCGAAATGGCTCGCACTCTCGCTCAGTTCCTGTTCGGCAGCGAGAAGTCGCTCATCCGTTTCGATATGTCGGAGTTTATGGAGAAGCACTCCGTCTCGAAGCTGATCGGCTCGCCTCCGGGATACGTGGGCTACGAGGAAGGCGGCCAGCTCACCGAGCGCGTCAAGCGTTCGCCCTACTCCGTCGTCCTGCTCGACGAAATCGAGAAGGCTCACGCCGATGTCTTCAACATCCTTTTGCAGGTGTTTGAAGACGGCCAGCTCACCGACGGCCTCGGCAATACCGTCGACTTCAAGAACACCATCATCATCATGACCTCGAACATCGGCGCCCGCCATTTGCAGCGCCGCCAGGGACTCGGCTTCCAGAGCGATCGCGAAGAGATGATCGTGGAGAAGATCGAAGATCTGGTCAAGAACGAGGTCAAGCGCACCTTCAACCCCGAGTTCCTCAACCGCATCGATGAGATCATCCTGTTCCAGTCGCTCACCGACGCCGATCTGATCCGCATCCTCGAGCTTCTGGTGCAGCAGCTCAACACCAACCTCGCGCAGAAGTCGATCACCATCACGGTCAACGACGAAGCCATGCGCTGGATCCTCGAGAAGACTATCGTCGATCGCAGCTACGGTGCGCGGCCGCTGCGCCGCGCCCTGCAGCGCTATGTCGAAGATCCGCTCTCCGAGGCCCTCATCGCCGGCGGCATCAGCGAACGGCCCGCCTTCCTTGAGGTGTACCTCGCCAACAACCAGCTCTTCTATCGCCCTATCGTCAAGGAAGGCGAAGAGAAAGTGAGCGAAGGGATCCTGCTGGTCAGCTAAAGACAACTCGACTCAGGCAAGAGGCTGCGGAGCAATCCGCAGCCTTGCTTTATGGTCCAGGTCACACATCACGATGTGTGATATTCTACACATTAGAATCTACTGATCAGAGGTCGTGAGCCATGGCGACAAACCTCGCACTTGACGACAAGCTCATCAACGAAGCGCGCCGTATTGGCGGGCACGCAACCAAGAAGGAAGCGGTCACTGCGGCGCTGGACGAATACATTCGTCGCCGCAAACAACTTGACCTGCTGAATCACTTTGGGACCGTCGAATTCGACCCTCATTACGACTACAAGAAGAATCGAAAGCTTGACCGTATCGGCCGGAGGTAACATTGAAGGTCCTGGTCGATACCTGCATCTGGTCGCTCGCGCTCCGGCGCAGACACAAAACTGCTCTTAGTCCCGAGGAGCTTTCGCTTACAAGGGCTCTTTCGGAGGCAACTCAGGACGGTCGCGTTGCGATCATTGGGCCAGTCCGCCAGGAAGTTCTCTCCGGCATACGCGATAAAGCACAGTTCCGCAAAACCGAGCAGATCCTTGAGCCTTTCCCCGATGAATATCTGACCACCACAGACTACGTTGATGCAGCGCGCTGCTATAACCTCTGTCGTGACCACGGCGTCGAATGTGGGCCCATCGATATTCTGATCTGTGCCGTCGCGGCCCGGCGCCAGTTGAGCGTGCTTACCAACGATCAAGCCCTCATCCGCTGTCTTCGGGTGCTGGGGATTTCCTATCCCTGATGTCCAGAAACTCTCCTAATCCACCCGCGTCGCCGTTACCTGCACCTGCATCTTTCCCTTGCTGTCCAGCTCATCGGCCGAGAACACAACGGTTGGTTTGCCGGGCGTGATCAGGATGTTCGATGACCATTTGTTCTGCCGCACTACAGGATGGCTCGCGCTCTCCGCACCACCATTCGTCGCCGAAGCCAGGCTGCTGATGTCCGCGGTCAGATTGAAGGCCAGCTTCTCTCCCACCTCTTTGGGATCGAACACGTCGAAATTAACGCCAACGTCCATGTACTGGAACTGATTCTCCGACATTGCGATCGGAATCCGAGCACCGGTACGAATCTGCTGTGGGTGACGCGCTGTTGATTCGATGGTTTCGTCATAGGTTCGGGCATTGGTCACCTTCCCCGCCTCGTTCACCTCTTCCACGACGAAATTCAGCTTATAAAAATGGTCGGGGACCGTT
The DNA here is from genome assembly GCA_963788905.1 of uncultured Acidobacteriaceae bacterium. GTDB lineage: Bacteria > Acidobacteriota > Terriglobia > Terriglobales > Acidobacteriaceae > Palsa-343. Next base: position 1,032,829 of record CAWBIO010000001.1, on the reverse strand, counting down.
GCCGCCGCCTGCACCGGCGGCTTTTCTTCTGATGCAGCTTGTGCCTGCATCACCGCCGGTGCGCACACCGTCAGTACCGCCGCCCACATTGCCAGCTTCTTCATGTTTTTCACCTTTCCTTATTGGAATCCTGCTTCTCGCCGCTTTGCAGCGGCTCAATTCTCAGTTCTGCGATCACAATCGGATCACCCAAATGCTCCTGTGCGTCCACCGCCTGTTTCTTTGCTTCGAGCGAACCCTGCTGGGCAAATCCCAGCAGCGCCTCTTCCTGCGCGGTCAGCGGCCGAGGCGTTGGAAATATCTCCATCTTCGGCAGCGGCCTCTCCATCGCCTGCAAAGAACCGGCTCGCGGCATACTCACCTTTCGCGCAGATCGATTCACCAGAGAAGGCTGGAGCCTTACTGCCTTCGGCGCCTTCGGTTCCCATGCAATCTGAGCGGCTCGCGGCCTGCCCGTGACCCACATCGAATGCAGCACCACAATCAGCGCGATTCCACAGGCCACCGCAATCGCCCATCTCCACGCCCAAGCCGCTCTGCGCGCCGCCTTCTCTGCCCGCGCTCGGTCCATGAGGCGCGCCACAACAACCCGCGCCCCTGGAATCTCTCCTGGTTCCGCATAGCTCCGCAATGCAGTATCGATCAGCGAATCGATGCGATCCTGCTGCGGCGCTCCGCTCCGTTCTGCCACTCCGAAATCGCGCTCATCGCCGCGCATACCGCCGCTCCTCCATGGCCGCGAGCTTTTCCCGCAAAATCGCCCGCGCCCGCATCAGCCGCGTCCTGACAGTCCCCTCGGCGATCCCCATCGCCGCCGCGATCTCTCGCGAGTTCATCTCCACCGAGAGCGCCAGTGGCTGCCGTAACTCTTCCGGCAGGCTGTCGATCATCCGATGCACCGCCGCCTCCCAATCCCCGGCCACAGCCAGCTCTTCCGGACTCAACCCCACATCCGCGACCTGCTCGATTGCCTCGCGTTCCAATTCTTCTTGTCTGTCCCCACCGGAGGCGCCATCGCCTGGACGACCTGTCCTCCTGATACGATCCACGGCCGCCCTCCAACTCAGTCGCGCCACAAACGCCTTTTCATCCCGCAATCCCCGCCACGCTTTCGCGCGCAGGATCTTCAGGAATACCTCCTGCGCCGCATCTTCCGCATCTGCCTTATTGCGGAGCACCGCCCACGCGACGCGCCAGGCGAACTTCCACTGCCGGTCGACCAGACCTGTAAACTCCGCCTCGTCTTCTGGTCGCACGCGCGCGGCTCCTCACGCCTTCATCCGCAAAGACGCCCTTCCCGTGCGCACTGTTCAGTTTTTTTTAAGGGGTCTCGCTTGCGCTGCCGGAACCCAGCGCATCACCCCAGCGCGCCGCTTTCCTCTTGCCTCCGTACCGGCTCTCGGCTAAGCTGGCGCGAAAATCGAAATTCCGAGGTGAGCCATGGTCGACGAGCACACAATGCACATGATGATGGGAATGATGAGCATCTTCTTTGTTTTCGGGCTCATCATGATCGTCATTGTCATGATCCCCTACTGGTTTATCTGGAAGAAGGCCGGATTCTCGCCGTGGCTGAGCCTGCTAATGTTCGTTCCGCTCCTGAACCTCGTCATGCTCTATGTACTGGCTTTCAGCGAGTGGAAGGTCGTGCCGGTCGCCCAGGCCGTTCCCTACGTGCCACCGCCGGCGCCCTACGTTCCGCCACGCGTCTGAGCTTCGCGTCCCTCACTCCCCCAGCCACGACTGCTTCTCCCGCAGAAACTGCTGGATCGCCGGATCGCGCTCCAGTCCAATCGCGACCTCGTACGCGTGCCGCGCCTCACCCACGTCACCCGCGCGCGCCATCAACTCCGCCCGCAACGCCCAATACGGTTGATAGCACCTGAGCCTCCCGTCGCGCTCCGCCTCCGGTAACGCCCGCAGGCCTGCCGCCGCTCCTTCCACCTCCGCGACCGCCAGCGCCCGATTCACCGCCACGACCGGCGACTCGGTCAGCTCCAACAACGCGTCATAGAGCCGCAACACATCCGCCCAGTTGTTCCACCCCTCCCGCCTCCGTGCAATGTGTGCTGACTGCAGCGCCGCCTCCAGCTGGTAGCGGCCCATCCGCGCGGCGCCCGCCCGCCGCAGCAGCGCCTCGGCCCCTTCGATCATCTCCGCATCCCATCGAGCCACATTCTGGCGCTCGAACGGCACAAACGTTCCCGCAGAATCACGTCGTGCCCCTCGCCGCGCCTCCGCATACAGCAGCAGCGCGCACAGCCCCAGCGCCTCTGGCTCCGGCAGCAGATCTGCCACCAGCCGTGCCAGAAAGATCGCCTCCCCGCTTAGCTCCTGCCGAAATGCGTCGGTCCCTGCGGCATCGGCCCAGCCCTCCGAATACGCCGCATAGATCGCCTCCAGCACCGCATCCAGCCGTGGGGCGAGCTCTTCCCGCTCCGGCACGCGAAATGGAATCCCTGCTTCGCGAATCTTCGCTTTCGCGCGCACCAGCCGCTTGCTCATCGCCTCCGGAGAAACGAGGAATGCCGTCGCAATCCGGGCTGCATCCAGACCCATCACCGCCTGCAGCATCAGCGGCGCACGCACCGCCGGCTCAAGTGCCGGGTGCGCGCAGGCAAACAGCAACGCCAGCCGTCGATCCGGAATCTGCCCAGGAATCTCGGCATCCTTGCCAAGCACTTCCGCCGCCTGCTCCAGATCCTCGCTGGTTGTGTCTTCGTACTGCCGGCGCCGCACGCGATCAATCGACTTCCGTCGCGCCACGGTCAGCAGCCACGCCTCAGGATTCTCCGGGCATCCGCTTGCCGGCCAATGCGACAGGGCTTCCGCGAACGCGTCGGCCAGAGCGTCTTCGGCCCCCGCCACGTCGCCGGTCCGCGCGGCCAGATACGCGATCAGCTTGCCATAGCTGCGGCGCGCCACCGCATCGGCCACGCTATAGGCCTGAGCCTGTTTCTCCGCCAACCTTTTCTCCCGCCAGGACGCTTATCAACAGAAGGCCGCGCGCTCCTTTGGCGAGCACGCAGCCTCCTCCGTGTCCCAACTCAATGCCCTTGGGCACCCATATCCCAGATGGCCCGCACCTCCACGGTTCCGTGATGTACGCCCGGGCACCGTGACGCCCACGACATGGCCGCATCCAGGTCGGGTACCTCGATCAGGTAGTAGCCGCCCAGCTGTTCTTTGGAGTCCGCAAACGGCCCATCCAGCACCTGTGTCTTCCCGTTCTCCACCTTCATGCGCGTAGCCGTCTGACTCGGCCGCAGTCGATTGCTGCCGCGCAGGACGCCTGCTTGCTGGAGCGCCTCCGTGTAAGCGAAATACGCCGCCGCGCCCTGCTCCTGCTGTTCTTTGTTCATCTGCTGGAACGCCGATTCATTCCCGTACAGCATCAACAAATATTGCATTTCTCTCCTCCGCCCTTCATGATCGCGGAAAAATGTCCCGCCACCATGATGACGCGCCGCCGATGCCGATTTGGACAAAGCGTGAAGAAAATCTCAATCAGGCCTTCGGCCCAACTTCCGCCGCGCGAAGCGCCTCTGCCTCAGAGCCTGCCCTGAGCGCAGGCCGCGATGAGCGGCCGGAGTCGAATGGGGCGAGTCCCGGTTTTCTGAACGTCAGCGCGTAGAACCGGTTCCGCCATACCGTCTCCGCATGCACTTCTTCCATTTCTGCCGGGATCAGCTCCACGGGTGCACTCACCTTTTCTTCGCGGTCTTTATAGAACTCCCGCGTGTAGGGAATGTGCTCGTATGCCCCCTTCACATGCTCTTCCGTCTCATCTGCAATCAGAATCAGGCTTCCCGGCTTTGCCACACGGATCATCTCCCGGATCGCCTTCGCGCGGTCGCTGAAGAAGTTAATCCCGCCCGTGTGGAACACCACGTCGAAACTCTCATCGGCAAACGGAAGCCGCTCCGCATTCCCTACGAACAGGTCGCCGTCCATCCCCCAGCGCTGCATATTCGTCTGGCAATTGACCAGCATCTCGGGCGACAAATCGAGGCCATAGCGGTGAATCCCGCGCGGCAGATACCTGAAGTTCAGGCCGGTTCCGACCGACGTCTCCAGCACTCGGTCGCCTGGCTTCGCTTCCAGGCTGCCCAGGTAGCTCCGCACATACTGATCCCGATCCATCCCGGCGAGCGCCGTAAACACTCGCTGCGAATCGTCGTAGAACCCGGCGATCGTCTCGTACAGTCGGTTGTATTTCCCGTTTGCTCCGCTCAGGTCTTCCGCTGTCAGGAACACCGGCATTCCATCTCGAATTGCGAACCGTTCGCCACTGGCGCTCACCAGGTTTTCTTTGCCGTTTTCCCTGACCACATACAGCGGTTCGCCGCTCGATGGGCTCCGCAGCAGCATCACCGTCTCGGATCGTTCCGTCCAGCTCCTGCGCTTCCGCGCCGCCGCAGCCACCGCAGCCCAGGCGCTCAACGCGACGGTCACGGCGCCGCACGTCCAGCCCAGTACACGAGTCGCCTCTCCCGCATTCACATTCAGCAGATTGCCGGCCCACGCAGCGCCCCACATTCCACCCACGAAAGCCACCGTAGTGATTGCATACTTCCATGCAGGAGCTTCACGGTTCCACATCCACACCACCACGGCCGCAAACCACAACGCCAGAAACGTAACTGCCGCTGTTCCAAAATTGTTCGCGATCGCCCTCAGCAGCCAGTTCGGTTCTGTTTCCCGGTACGCCAGCCCTGTCGCCGCCGCGGGCAGCCACCGAAGCGCCGCCATCTTCGCCGCAACCCCCGCCGCTGGCAGTGGCAGCGTCCACACCAAACCAGGCAATCTTGAACTCGCCAGACGATGAAACGCTAGTGGCGCGGTCAGCACTAGCGATGCCGCCGCCATCCAGCCCAGCGCGGCCAACGCACCCAGCATTCCTGGCCCTGTCGCGATCATCCGCCAGTGCCCCATGACCATGGGAACGAGTGTCAGCAGCATCATCCACTCAAATCCGCGCCTGATTCTCTGGGTCCCGATGAACCACACCGCCAATACAGGCCCCGTCCACATTCCGACTGAGTCCCAAAAGAACCCCGCCACGAACAATGCGAGAATCGCCCAGCCCAGCGCCTGCCGACCCCACGAATATCTCTTATCGCCCAACGTCACCTTGCCCGCCATACCTTTCCTTCCCGCGCCGCGCATCGCCTTCACCGCCGCGCTTTCATATTTCCGCGTCCCACTGGCTCCTCCAGCGCCTCCAGTTCCCTCAGAGCCTCCTCACTCCACTTAAGTCCCGCGCGAATCTGCGCGACCCCGTACTCGAGCGTCAGAATCCAGAACCGAAAATGCGGATGCTGCGCGTTCTTCGCCCGCCCGATCCGCCCAATCTCTTCAAACGTTGCCAACAGCCGCCGGTTTCGCCCCTGGAACTCCCGAACGTGCCGGACCGAAACCTCGGGCCCGGCTTCGCGCCCGAAGAATAGCTTCAGCAGGAACTCATCCCTCGGCGGATCGACCCGATAGGGCATCGTCAGCCACTCCTTCAGCCGCGCTCGGCCCGCCGCGGTCAGCGAATAGGCCTGCCGCCGCTGTCTCCCTTCGGCTGCGCCACTTCCGCCGCGCCGTGGGCGGGTTCTCCTCCCCGTTCGCTGCGAATTCGCTGGCGCAATCAGACCCTCGGCTGCAAGCTTCTTCAGTGCCGGATAAATCTGCCCATAGCTTTCGCCCCAGAAATAGCCGACGCTGCCCTGAATGGTCTTGCGGAGGTCGTAGCCGGACTGATTCCCCTCGATCGAAAGCAGCCCAAGAATGACGTACGCGGTCTGGCTCTGCATACTATCTGCAAGATACATCTGCCAGATAGATTGTCAAGCAAAAAACAACATGCCGCCCCCTGCCCTGGCTTCAGCGCTGAGCATAGTAACCCGCGCCTCCCATCGTCTTTACCCTTTTTGCGGATGCGGCGGCCGTGCGGCCTACAATGATGCGTACACTCCCAGGAAAGAGCCCTCGCCATGAGCGCCAAAGCAAACTGGGCGGCGACCGCGGCCGGCACCGCCTTCGGAACAGGCGGCTGGATCTTCGGACTGGGCAGGCGCCTGTGGCCCACCCATCCTCAGTTCCTGCTTTTCCTCCTCACGATCGCGGTCACCATTCTCGTCAGAATCGGTGTCGAACGCGAAGACCGCCGGCGCGCCAGTCAGGACCAACGACCACCTGGCTGATCCATCCGGTAGCGGCGCAAGCCGCCTCCTCCCTGGTGGCTAGCTGCCGAACTGCCGCAGATGATGATTGATGTGTTTCCAGCTCAGCAGGTTCCACTGGTCGTAGCTCATCGGCCCCAGCAGGAAATGCTCCGGCCCCGCGCCCCTGGGCGTGGTTGCCATTTTTTCCATCGTCTCCAACAGTCGCCGGCGCTCCTCATCGAAGCTCCCCAGCGCTCGCCCCAGCAGCTCCGGCGGCGCTTTTGCGTTCTTCGGCATCGGCACCACATACACCGCCAGGTGTTTCAGCGGAAAATGCCGGAAGGCCCACGGCCCCTTCCTCGGCACGGTCAGTGTCCCCAACCCCGCATCCAGGCTGTCTCGCAGATGCCCCATCATGCGCGGCGCATCCAGCGACCCCCACCCCGGCCGCGTCTCTGCCTTCACACGGCTCAGGCGCTCCACCAACCGCTGCCGCTCCTTGTCGTCTCGCAGTGATGGCATTCTCTCCCTCCCGAAACGTTCGCTCCACGATCCTGCCCAGCATCTTACCGGCCCACCTATATAGTGGTCACCATGCTCCGCCCCAGCGTCCGCACTTTGCGCCTCGCCGCACCCGCCCTGCTCGTCTTCGCTCTCGCGCGCATCAGCCCAGCCCAAACGAATGCCAAAGACGCCGCCCGCGATTACACCACCGCCCACCGCGCCGATCTCATTCACAGATTCTCCGATTTCCTCGCCATCCCCGACGTCGCCGCCACTCCCGACGGCCTCCGCCGCAACGCCGACTTTCTGCTCGCCCAGCTCACCCAGCGCGGCATCGACGCGCGCCTGCTCACGTTACCCGGATCGCCCTCGCTCGTCTACGGCCACATCGACACACCCGGCGCCACGCACACCATCGTCTTCTACGCCCACTACGATGGCCAGCCCGTCACGCCCTCCGACTGGGACATCCCCACTCCCTTCACGCCCACGCTGCGCACCGTCAACGGCGAAGAGCGCATCTACGCCCGCGCCGCCGGCGACGACAAAGCCGCCATCTTCGCCCAGCTCACCGCCCTCGACGCACTTCATGCCGCGCATCTCCCGCTCCACGCCAATATCCGCTTCGTGTGGGAAGGTGAAGAAGAAGCCGGCTCACCGCACCTCGAACAGATCCTCAACGCCAATACTGCGCTCATTCAGGGCGACGTATGGCTCATCTGCGACGGCCCCATCGACCAGTCCGGCCGCCAGACCGTCGTCTTCGGCGCGCGCGGCGACACGCATCTCTCTATCACCGTCTACGGTCCGCACCGCGGCCTGCACAGCGGACACTACGGCAACTGGGCGCCCAACCCCGCGATGATGCTGGCCCAGCTCCTCGCCGGCATGAAGGATGAGAACGACCACGTCCTCATCCCGCATTTCTACGACGGCATCGCCCCGCTCAGCGCCACCGAAAAGGCCGCGCTCGCCCGCGCTCCCGTCAACGACGCCATGCTGATGCAGTCCTTCTGGCTCGGCCGCACCGAGAACGCCCCTGAGCACCTGCTCTCCCTCATCAACCAGCCCTCGCTCAACATCAACGGCATCTCCTCAGGCGCTACGGGAGAGCACGCCGCCAACGTCATCCCACCCACCGCCACTGCCGACATCGACCTCCGCCTCGTCGTCGGCATCGACTGGCGCGACCAGCAGCAGAGGGTCGTCGACTACATCAGCTCTCATGGTTATTTTGTCGTCGATCAGGAGCCGACCCAGGAAATCCTCACCACCCACCCGCGCGTCGCACTCGTTGTCCGCGATCCGGCCAGCTACAACGCTGTCCGCACGCCCATGGATCTGCCAATTGCCAAAGAAGTGATCGCCGCCGTCGAAAGCGCGCGCGGACCCGCGGTCCTTCTGCCCACCATGGGCGGCAGCGTGCCGCTCGAGGTCATGGTGCGCGCCGCCCACACCCGCACCATCACTGTCCCCATCGCCAATTACGACGACAATCAGCACGCCGCCAACGAGAACCTCCGCCTCCAGAACCTCTGGGATGGCGTCGAAACCATGGCCGCCCTGCTGGAGATGAATTAGGCGCGACGGATCGCCGCAGAGAATCAATTACGGCAGCTGCGCTTCCAGCGCATAAATCTCTTCGAGGCTGATGTCGCGCACCGCCAAAATCGACCCATCCGGAGTCAGCCCGGTCCATTGCCCAAGGGGCCCCGCCGCCAGGGTCCCCAGTTTGGCCAGGTTCACCACCAACTCCGGCTTGCGGTCCTTCAGGCAGACTCGATACACCGGCATCTTCACATCGAATGAGTCGTTGAAATAAACGCACGCGCTGTCGCGCGACCAGTTGGCATAGACTCCAGGCACCTTCGTCAGCTGTTCCCACTTGTGGCTGGCGAATTCGTACAGCATCAACCCACGCGCATCGCCATCGGCCGCCAGCAGCCATCGTCCATCCGGCGACCACCGCGGCCCGTAGTACCGGCCGGAATCCGGAATCGTCGTCACCGTCCGGCTTTTCAGGTTCAGGATTTGAATCGGATGCATCTTCGACGGGACTAACGGCGGAGGGGCACCCCCGTACGCGATCGAATCGCCATTCGGCGACCAGCTCGGGTCCAGATCGTCGTTGTCCCCAGGCGTCAGCGCCTCCGGATTCCCTCCTTCCGCCGGCACGGTATAAATTGCCCAGCTTTTCCCCGGCTCTCGTCCCGCGAACGCGATCCGGGTGCCATCCGGCGACCAGCGCGGCAGCCCCGCCTGCATCGGAGCAAACGTAAGCTCGCGGCGATCGGTACCGTCCGCCCTGCTTTGCCACAGCGCGCCTTCCGGAACAGTCACATAAGCCATCTGCGAACCGTCGCGCGAAAATGCCAGCCCTTCCGCAGACAGGCCCGGCAGATAGGGCGCGAACAACTTCTTCTCCGCGTCGTAGCGTTCCAGCTCCCCTCTCGGGCTTGCACCGATGAAGAATATTTTCTTCCCGTCCGTGCTCGGCAGCGGCACCTGCGAGCTCATCTGTCCCACGGTCAGTTGCACCGGATCCGGATTTGTTTTCCGCCACCAGTCCCGCTTTTCCCGGATCGCCCAAAGATTCCACGACCCTCCGCGCGCCGAAGCGAAGATGAAATACCTGCCATCCGGCATCCACGCTCCGCAACACTCGTTCGGCAAAGGATTCCATCCTTCCAGCAGGCGCCTCAGGTGGCTTCCATCCGCGCGCGCCTCCCACAGCGTGTTTGTGTTGAGCTTCTCGTCCCAGTTGCTGAATCGAATCAACTGCCCGTCGTGGGAAAACCGAATCCAGTAGGGCTGCCCGTGCACGCTAAGAATCTTCCGCGCCTCGCTCCCGTCGCTTCGCGCCACACGAATTTCCGGCCCCACCACGTAGTAAATCTGCCCTCCGCCCGGAGCCCACGTCGCATCGAACGCGGTCAGGTTCCCGATGCGTCGTGGCTGCCCTCCCGGCACCGCCATCGTCCACAGCGTTCCGACGCCCAGGTGTGTATCAAAAGGCGGCCCCTGAAAGAGCAGCTCCGACTTGGCTGCCGACAGATCCACCAGTCCCGCCATTTGGAAAGGAAGCCGCACCCGCTCCGCATCTCCTCCCTCCGTCGACACTTGCATCACCGCGGCCTGGGAAAGATCCTGCAGCTGGAAATACACCCGCAGCCCGTCGGTCAGCATGTCTGAAGGCGGACCCGATCCTCCAGCCAGCTTGGGCGTTCCATCGTGCGTCAGCTGCGTGATTCCAGTCACCCGCGGAGGTGGCGCCGTCGGCCGCATCAGATACGCAATCGCCGCTACCACCACCAGAACTGCCGCTCCCACCAGCGCCGCTTTCCTCGCGCCAAGCCGCGGTGGAGCCTCCGCCGCCCACACGCCCGATCCGCCCGGTTCAAGATCCCGCATCAGCCGTTTCAGATCCGTCGCCACATCCGAAGCGCGCTGATACCGCAGCCCACTGTCCTTCTCCAGCGCCCGCCCCACAATGTGTTCGGCCAGCGGCGGCACATCGGCTCGAACCGAGCGAACCGACGCATATGGATCCGCGGTGATGGCATGCAGCACCGCGATGTTGCTGTCGCCCTCAAACGGCGGACGCCCTGTCAGGCACTGGTAATAAACCACCCCGAGGCTCCACAAATCCGTCCGCGCGTCCACGTTTTTGCCCAGCGCCTGCTCCGGCGACATATATAAAGGTGTTCCGATCAGCCGGCCCGTCTCCGATAAGGACTGCGTAGGATCGGTTCCCGTCGCCAGCATCTTCGCCAGCCCAAAGTCCAGCACTTTCACCTGTCCCTTCGCCGTCATCATTACGTTCGCCGGTTTCAGGTCGCGATGGATCACTCCATGCTCGTGGGCTTCTTCCAGCGCCTCCGCGACCTCCAGCGCCACTGCGGTCGCGTCCTTCACGGCCAGCGGGCCGGGCTTCAGCTTCGCCGCCAGCGACTCCCCCTCCACCAGCTCCATCACGATGTAATCCGCGCCATCTCGCTCGCCCACGTCATAAACCGCGGCGATGCGCGGATGATTCAGCTTGGCCAGCGCCAGCGCCTCCCGCCGGAAATGCCGACGCGCCTCGTCGCCGGTCAGGACCCCTGGAGCCAGCATCTTGATCGCCACTACGCGCTGCAGTTTCTCGTCGCGCGCGCGATACACCACCCCCATCCCGCCCGCTCCCAGCGGTTCAAGGATCACGTATCGCCCCAGTCGCGTTCCCGCCGTCAGCGGCGCGTTGGCGCCCTCGACGCTGCTTTCCGCGTCTGTTGCGCTTGTTCCGTCAGGTTTTGCGTAGGGAGAGGCCGACAGGAATCCGCTCAGCCGGTCGTTCTCCGCCAGCAGGCCTTCCACCGCGCGCCGCACCTCCGGCGCTCCACGGCACGCCTCATCCAGAAACGCGTTCCGTTCCTCGCGCGGCACCTCCAGAACTTCTCCGAAAATCTGCTCCGTAATGGTGATCGGCTTTTCCATCCGCGCTTCCGAGGCTCCAGCGTGGCTTCCACAGTACCACGCTGACGGCGCGGCAACGGCCGTGGGATCAAGCCCGCCCGGTCAACGCGCAGCGCCGGCAAAGAGCCCGGCAAATCCCGCTGCAGAAATATTTCCGGCATCGTTGCCCCTTTTCCCGTCCCACCCCGCGTTCTCCAGTGAAGGCGGTCATCAAGGCCGCTATCCAAAAGGAGAGACCACCATGAAATCCAGCATCCGCACCTTCGTCCTGGCCGCCTTCGCGGCCGCTGCCATCGCCGCCTCCGCGAGCAACGCTTCGGCGCAGGTCTACGCTCGCGTTACAACCTCCAATAACTTGATTGCCCCGAATGGGACCGCAACTCCCAATGCGGTGATTCTTCCCTACGCCGGAACCTATGTCTTTGGGGGACAGCAAATGCTCGTCGTTTCGGGCAACCAGCCGACCCACGTGTTTTGCTGGATTTCGACCAAATATAACGGCGCCACGCCGCTGCCCACCGGACCCAACACCGGGCAAACGTCCGAAGGCGGGTACGTCACGATTCCGCTCGGCGGATGGTACACCACCTCGGGGCCAACGGAACTGTACGTGGTGTGCGACTACGCCGGCTCCAACGCAACGGTGGAAACCTACACAGGCAATATCACGGCCACCCTTGTGCCGTAACCTCGCCGTCGCTCGTTCCCGAAGGGGTGGCTCCAACCAGGGCCATCCCTTTTTGTTTGTTCCAGAGTTGGCTACAAAATCATTCCCGGTCTCTCAACTCCTGCGCCGGTGTCCGGACCCTCCCCCATACCTTCCCCATGAATGATCCACCCTCAGCAAAAAAACTTGAGAGCCCGTTGCCCCTTTTTGCCGCCCACCACGCACTCATCAGTGAAGGCGGTCATCAAGGCTGCCACCCTAAAGGAGAAACCCTCATGAAAAGTCCTCGCATCTTCGCGCTCGCCACCGTCATCGCCATCACCCTGTCCGCGATGCCGAACAACACAGCGGCTTTGACTCGCGCAGCTGGGGGAAGCAAGGTCAAATACATGACCGCCTCAACCGCAGGTTCCGTCTCTTCCGCCGCCACGATTCTGAGGGCCGTCATCATGGCGGTGGATAACTATCTCTGGTTTCCCCATTAGGCCCACGCCCCTGCAGGAAGAGCTACTTTCCAGGCGCTTCCCTCCACATCGGCCTGCCCGCGTTGCCCTGCGGCGCAGGCCGTCGCGTTAATATGCGGTCATCGACCGAGGTGTTCCCTGCAACCCAATCCGGGCGAAGTCACCCAAATCCTCAAAGCCATGCATGCCGGCGACCCCGCCGCCGCCGACCGGCTGCTTCCCCTCGTCTACTCCGAGCTCCATCGCCTCGCCCAGGCTTACATGCGCCGCGAGCGCAGCGACCATACTCTCCAGGCCACTGCCCTCATCAACGAGGCCTACGTCCGACTCGCCGGTGAGGACATCGACTGGAACAACCGCGGCCACTTCATCGGGCTTGCCGCTCACGTGATGCGCCAGGTTCTGGTCGACTACGCTCGCCAGCACAACGCCAAGCGACGCGCCGGAGGCCTCCATCGCGTGGAAATGAACGACGACCTCGCCATCTCGCCAGACCGTCTCGACGAAATCGCCTCCATCGATCAGGCGCTCAGCCGCCTTGAGGCGCACAATGCGCGCCAGGCGCGGGTCGTCGAGCTCCGCTACTTTGGCGGACTCACCGTCGAGCAGATTTCCGCGATTTTGCAGGTCGCTCCGCGCTCGGTGAAGCGCGACTGGTCTCTCGCCCGCATCTTCCTTGCCCGAGAGCTGAATCCCGGCGCTGTCCCCGCCCAGCCCGATTCTGACGGGACCGAGTAGCCCGTTCTTCGACGTTCAAACGGGCCAGCGCGAAGCAGGCCCTGCGTGGAGTCGCCTACTGCACTGGGAAACAATCCAGATCGTTCGCAAAGGCCATCGGGCCCGCGTAATGCAGCCGAATCTGCCTCTGCGTCTCCTCTTCCTTCCCCAAGGTTCGCAGCATACGATGCGACAGCACCAGCTGTTTCACGTGGGCGTTCGCCGCCGTAGTTCCAATCACCGAAGGAGGCATGTGCAAACGCCGCTCCAGCCCGGTAGCATTCTCAGGCACTGCGTTGTGCGCGATCAATAAATCCGCATTCATCGCGAGATTCGTCAGCCCGGCGCCTTCCCCATTCGTATCTCCGCTGAAAACGATTCGCCTGCCGTCCGCCTCCACCCGCCACGCAAGCGCGGGAAAAGCTCCATGCACTACGCGCACAGCGAACGCCGCAACTCGGTCGTCGTGGAAGGCGAGCACCGGCGCCGTCGGGTCTGCCTCAACGTTGTGGGGCTGCAATTCGTAAGTGCCCTGCGGATGCGGCTCCACCATCTCGCTTAAATAACGCCACGCTCCGTGCGGGTCAGCAAACAGATCGGCCACAAATTCTGTTGTCGCGGGCATGTACTCGTTGCCCGACGGTCCGTAGACAGGCAGCGGCTGCGTCCGGTTTCCAAACCATGAAGAAAACACCAGAGCCGGAAAGTCCCCACTATGATCCACATGAAAATGGCTGAACAAAAATACATCGATGTCGGACCACCTGGCACCGCTCTGTCCATATCGCAGGGCGCTGCCCCCACCCGCGTCCACCATCGCGAACGCGCGGCCCCGATCCCAGATCAGGTAACTAGTCGACGCGCGCTGGTCCTGTAATTCCGGGCCGCCCGACCCCAACACCTGCACAACCAGACCCGTCGCCCCACACGACTGCCCGAATCCCCGCGCAGCCCCGCCCATCCAACAGAGCACCCCAACAAAAACGAAGAGTCTGACCGGCAGCTTCAGCGAGCGCATGCACCCTCACTCTCTGCTTCCCGCGCACGCGCTTCTCGCTTGCTGGTGCGAGGGCGAAGCAATCCCAGTTTCGCGCCTCTTCAGGAATACGCCTGCTTATTCTTCTCCACAACTGCGCCGACCGCGCCCCGATTCCGGTGCGATGGAGATGGAGAAGCGGCGCTATGACGCGCGCCCAAGGCTGTGCCTGTATTTGACTCGGCCTGCCTATCCTATTTTGCTGATCTCACGAGCATGCGCCGTCACGCGGGCGATCCGAAGGCCGCCATAGTTGGAGACGCGCACCTTGTCCACCTCGGCAACATTGAACTTATTGCCGATTCGCCGCAAAGCCCTGGCGGTCGCATGCGAGATGGCCGACGCCTCGCTCCTCCCACAGCCCAGCCGGGAACAGCTGATGGGGGACCAGCGAAAGTGCCAGCCCGACCGGCGCAGCGTCGCATCCAGGCCCACCGCCGAGATATCCCCGGCCAGCATCCAGCCCAGATTGAATCGCTCCTGTCTCAGCCTGAACCCTGCGGGCAACTGGCATCCGCTGCGGAGAAACATCGATCGCGGGTTCACGCGATGGGCTTCGCAACTTCCGCTGCAGGCGCCGCGACTTCGCCCTTGGCCGGGGGCCTGGAAACTGCATTCACAACCGCATCGTTGCTTCCGTCTTCCGAGTAGCCGGTTGCGTCCGCATGGATCGACGGACCAATCGGAACCGCACTGGCTCCCGTTCGCGTAGAAAGGTGGTTCTTCACATCGGATTTTCTGATGAGGCTCATCGCCGCTCCGGTGGTTCCGTTGAGTGCCTGAACGTGGCTCGTCTGGAGCGGAATCCGGTAGCTGAAGGCGAGAAGGAGAACTTAAAGCGCTGCTTCAAGCATACTCTGTGCCGAACGGCCTTGCCGCGCAAACCTCCGCAAATGGCGCTGTCGCGCTTCCTCTGCAACCTGTCACCTGAACCCTGTGGTCACCTTTCAATACGCCGGGGTCCTCCGTCTCCACAATCGCGCGGTCAGCGCTCCGAAAACGAATCCCCCCACGTGCGCCAGATAGGCCACGCCTCCGGTCTGCACGTTCGCCACCTGGCCGGCGTCGAACAACTGGATCAGAAACCAGATCCCGATCAGTAGAAAAGCCGGGATAAATGTTATGCGCACAAAAATAACGATCCACAACAGCGACTTGATGCGGTCCGTGGGATACGTCACGATGAACGCCCCCATCACCGCCGCAATCGCGCCACTCGCGCCAATGGTCGGCACCGTCGACGTTGGGCTCGCCGCTACCTGGGCCAGCATCGCCACCACTCCGCCCACCAGATAGAAGATCAGGTACCGCACCTTCCCCATTGCGTCTTCCATCTCCGGCCCAAACGCCCACAGGAACACCATGTTCCCGATGATGTGCATCCAGCCGCCGTGCATGAACATGGCGGTGAAGATCGTCACCCACGCATGGCCCTGCACGATCCGCGCCGGAATCGCCGCCCACTCGGTCACGAACGCCTGGCCGCCAACCAGCTCTTCGAAAAACACCAGCGCGTTCACCAGGATGATCATCAGAGTGATCACCGGAAACGAAAGCGTGCGCCGCGACGCATCCCCCAGCGGTATAACGGTCCCCACCCTCGCTCCCTTCGCTCGCTCGCGATGCCAGCGGGTCTTCCGAATCTAAGATAACCCCCGCCCCGGGGGCAACTCGCCCACCATTCGTCTGGCTTCGCTGTTTCAAAATACGCCACCCGGAAGCCCGGCTCCAGTCCCTCCTCGCTTCGCCGATGCACTCTGCGAGGCAACGTGGCGCTGCCGCAGGCTGCGGGCTTCCATTTAACAATCCAGCGCAGAGCACCGGCACTCCGGCGCTCGCGGCTGGGGAGTACGGAGATCTCAGTGGCAAATATCAGCCTGAAACCTGCGTTGCGGAGCTTCAACGGCCCCCTCGCCCGCCGCCTCGCCTGCTTCCTCGCCATCCTGCTCGTCGGCTTTGGCGCCAGCGCCAGTGAAAACGGAGGCAGCGTCTATCCCATCGGCGTCGAAACCGTCATGCCTGGCATGCTTCCCCCTCCTGGCAAGACCATGTTCTTCGAGTTCAGCACCTTCTATACGGCCAATCAGCTCGATAACTCCTTCGGCAAAAGCGCCGCTCCCGAGTTCAAGCTCCGCGTCGAGGCCAACGCCATCCGGTTTGTCCACAACTGGGGCGTTCCAGTCTTCGGCGGCATGCTCAACAGCAACATCGCCGTTCCCCAGCTGTATGAGCAGCTGCACGTCGCCCCCGGCCTCTTCACAGGCGCCGGCCTCGGCAACGTCGACATCGGCGTTGCGCAGCTCGGTTACAACCACGGCCCCTGGCACTGGTATTACGAAGGCGATGTCTTCCTGCCCGGCGCGCCCTATTCGAAGACCGCCGTCCTCAACATCGGACAGCATAACTATGCCGCTGCGCCCGTGACCGCCTTCACGTACCTGCCCAATCACGAGCGCACTGAACTCAGCTCCAAATTCATGTACATCGTCAACTTTAAGGATCCGGCCACCAGCTACCTCGGCGGCAACCAGTTCATATGGGAGTACGACGCTATGCAGCAGGTCTCCCGCAAAATCGCCCTGGGCGCCAACGGCTATCTCAGTCTGCAGACCACCGATGACCGTCAGTTCGGCGCCGTGGTCGGCGACGGCAACCGTGACCGCGATTTCGATATCGGCCCCGAGGTCCGCATCTCGCTGCCCGGCCACTCCGCCTTCGCTCTGAAATACATCGCCGACACCATGGTCGAGAATCAACCCCGCGGCAACGCCTTCTGGTTCCAGATCGGCATTCCCATTGGCTTTGGACGAAGCGAGAAATAATCTCTGCGGCCAGCTGGTCCGCACTGGCTGGCCCTCCCCCATCGCTCCGCGGAGACTCAACCACGTGAAGAATCTTAGCCTGAAAATGAAACTCGCCGTCGGATTTGGGGCGCCCATGCTGCTCCTTGTCCTCCTGGCAGTCGCCAGTTATCTCTCTCTGCTCCGTCTCTCCACCCTCTCCGCCGATGTGGCCGACAAGACCCGTTCCGAAACTGTCATGCACGATATCGAAAGCCGCATCAACGACCAAAAGGCCGAATCACGCGGGTTCCTCCTCGATCACCGCCGCACCGAAGAACTCGATCGTTATGCCCGCAATACCAAGAGGCTCGACGCTGACTTCGCCACTCTCTCGAGTTTCGTCCGCACTGCGAAAGGGAAACAGATTCTCGCCCAGCTGCGCGCCTCCATCGAGGGCTATCGCCAAGTCACCGATGCCGTGATCCAGCTGGGAAAATCGGGCCAGGATGCTCAGGCTGTTGCTCTGCTCTATCAGCCTCAGTCCGTCGCCCTGCGCAATCAGTCCTCGGATCAGCTCACCGCTCTGGAAAACCGCGGCGAAGAACTGGCCTCCATCTCCCAGCGCCAGCTCGAGGCAGGAGAATCTCAGGCCAAAGTCGAGCTCCTCATCCTCGCTCTCGCAGGCCTCGCCGTCGGCATTGTCATGGCTCGCTATATCGCCCGCAACATCACCGGACGCATCTCCCAAATGGTCGCGACCATCCGCAATATCGCGGCCAACAACCTCTCCATGGACGACATGATCATCCGCAACCGCGATGAGATTGGAACCGCCGGCCGCCTGCTTAACGAGATGAAGAACAGCCTGCGCCAGACCATCCAGGCCGTTGCGAAAAACGCAGAGCTCGTCGCCGGAGCCGCTGTCGAGCTGGCCTCCTCCTCCCAGCAACTGTTCCAGCACGCCGACACCGAGCGCAGCCAGACCCACCAGATCGCCACCACCATGCAGCAGATGGCTGCCGCCATCTCCGAGGTGAGCGCCAACGCCGCCCGCGCCGCCGAAGGCGCGCAGCACGCTCGCGAAGAAGCTCATCAGGGCGGTGAAGTCGTCGGCCACACCGTCTCCGCCATGAACGTCCTCAGCCAGACCAGCCGCGCCACCAGCGAGCAGATCGAAGGCCTCGCTCGCAGCTCTGCCGAAATCGGCAAGGTCATCTCCGTAATCCGCGAAATTGCCGGGCAGACCAACCTTCTCGCCCTCAACGCCAGCATCGAAGCCGCCCGCGCCGGCGAGCAGGGCCGCGGCTTTGCCGTCGTCGCCGGCGAGGTCCGCCGCCTCGCTGAACGCACCGGCCAGGCGACCCAGGAAATCACCGGCATGATCGCCAATATCCAGACAGAAGCCAAGAAAGCCACCGGCTCCATCGCGGCCGAGATTCGCCACGTCAGCGAAAGCGCGCAGAGCGCCGCCCGCGCCGGCGCCACCCTTACCAGCATCATTCAGTCCTCGGAAAACGCCAGGGAAATGATCGCCCAGATTGCCACTGCCTCCGCGCAGCAATCCGCGGCCACCGAAGACGTCAACCGCACCATGACCGAGATCGCCCGCACCATCGACCTCTCCGCCGCCGGCACCCAGGAATCCGCCAAAGCCAGCGCCGAGCTCTCGCGACTCGCCGTCGACTTGCAAGGCCTCGTCGCCAGCTTCCGTCTGGAGGGCTCCGGATCCAGCCCCGCGCCCGCCTATTAAAAGGAGTCTGCGCCCTCGCCCGGTACCGGGCCCGGCATTCCGCGCCGCCACGGTAGTCTCTGCTGATTGTTCTGGGCCGCCCGCAGATCACATACCCTGGTTCTCCCTGTCAAAACCCGGAATTGCGCAGGACGCTCTTTTTTGCGGTCGAACCAATCTCGAAATGAACTTTGTATGACCTTCCCCTGACACCCCGCGCTGCGAAAGCTGCTAGGCTGTCCTCGCTGTCAGCACACCTGCAACGAGGCGGTGGGATGTCTTCTTTCCTGCGCGTGCATCTGATCGTGGCCCTGGCGCTGGCTGTTTCTCTTCCCGCTTCCGCGCAGACAAAATCCTCCCCTGATTGTCGCCTCCGGGCTGCCCTGCCCCCGCTGGCAACCTTCGGAGGACCTGCGGCGGCTGTGCGGGGACAGACCGAACTGGGGGTCGGCGTTGGGGTCTTCGGCGAAGAGTTTGGTGCCGCGTGCGCCATCGATCTTCTCGGAGCTTCCGACTGGTTCACACGCTGGAGGCGCGGTGTTACTGGAAATATGGATCTGGGATTCGATGCCCAGGTCTACAGCGAGGGGGACGGCACCCTCACCGGAACCACGAAGATTGCAACCCGACTGCAGGCTACGCGCGGATTGCGCCTCGAAGCAGGCGCCGGGGCCGCCGACAGCGGCGACGGCCGCAGTGTCAATGGCGACCTGGCCGCCGTCATCGGCACACGCAACCCTCCCGATAACCCCTGGAACTACTATGCTGCCCTGCGTCTGGCCGCAAGCCACGGCTGCGGCAATCTGCTCTGCCTGGGAGGTGAATCCGCGCCCGGTACACGCGCTCCCGGTGCCGTCATCCCCCTGGGCGAAATCGGCGCAACCGCGCGCATCTCCGACACGGCGCGTTTTGTCATGGAGGCTGGGCTGGGAGACATCCTCTCTCGCCAGGAGCCGCATGATAAGCCTTACATTCATTTCGCGATCGGCCTGCAGGTTGTGGTGGGCAGGGATCGCAGGCAACAGAATCGCAAAGCTCGACGGACCACGGAGGAGAAGTCTTTCGCCTCCCTGGACCCGAGCGATTCCCCCTCCCTTTTACCCTGTCTCGCTACGCCGCCGCCACGCGCCGCGCCGCCAGCAGGAGCATCAGCCTCGTGGTCCCGCTGAAGATCAAATTGATGCCCAGCAGCGTCCCAATCACCCACGGGCTGCTCGAGGGCCACGTCTTCCAGATCAGAATCGCCAGCACCAGCGTGACGACTCCATCCAGAATCAGCCATCCCCTTCCGCCCAGCGACCGCAGTCGCGCAGCCAGCAAAAACTCCAGAATCGCCTCTGCAAACAGATACACGCTCAGCGACAGCGTCAGCGCCGCCAGCCCCAGCACCGGATGCATCAGCATGTAGATTCCCACCGCCGTGTATGCCACGCCGATCAGGAACTGCCACACCAGCCCGCCCGCGCTCCGCGTCTGCCAGGCCAGCACCAAATGCATCACGCCGCTGAAGATCAGCAGCCATCCAATCACGATCGTTGCCGCGATTCCCGCCGCCGGCGGCACCAGGATCGCCAGGATTCCAGACAGAATAATGAGTACGCTTAGCGCAATCGACCACCCGATCGCGCTCTTTGCCATGGCCCCTATGGATGATGTGCTCACAACGCCCTCCTGCCGCTCCGGACGGAGCGGATGTCCTGGGTTGTCGTGGGGGAAAGTTTGGGCCCTGCCGGGGATCTGCGACTGCGGGTCCTCCGACTGTAGCGCAACCCGCTCCCTCCAGCAACTCGCCGCGACCGTCGCAGGGTCGTCCCCCGGGAAGCTTCGGCGCATATCCGCTCCCGAGCGCAGCGCCTTCGCTCATACGCAAGGTGCGACATTGCGGAGCGATTGCGCTGAATACCAAGCTCCGCGTAAAGAATCCGAATTGGCGTTCTCCATACCGCTCCCGCCGCATTCGCTTCTCTCTTTCCAATGCAAGTTGACGATATAAGCAGCATGGGGGAGTACTGCCCGAAATGCGGCGCGACTCTCACCGGCCACTATCCTGTCTGCGTGGTCTGCGGCGGCCCGGTCGGTGACGGGGCAACGCTGCCCCCAGTCGCGCCCTGGCTCCCGGTGTTCTCAAGGGCAAAGCAGGCTCCTGCTCGCGCCATTTTGGCAGCCTTGGGGGTCCTTGCCGTCGTGGGAATCGCCGTCGGCATCTGGCGCGCTTCCTCAGGTGCACCCAGCCAACAGGACGCGTCGCCAGCAGTCCGCAGTATGCCACCCTCAATCAGCGTCGCTGGTCTTGGCGTGGATATCTACCCGGGAGCCCGCCCCCAACAAAGAACCACGCGCAGCACGCCCAGCGGTTCAGCCGTCACAGCCCTCCTCACCACCAGCGATTCGCTCGACAAGGTTCTCGATTTCTACATCACCCGGCTGGGCTCGGCCGCGATCGTTTCCCAAACCGACCAGAGCGCCGTGTTTGCAGCCAGCCGTCCGGACATGAAAACCAGCGTCATGGTGACGATCAGCACGGAAACAGGCGGCCCAACGAAAATCGGCATATTGCACTCCACCACGCGCTGACAACCACCATCCCCTTCTGATCGAACTTCACCTTGCTTTGGTTAATGTCCCGGCAAAGCATCCTGCTGCTGCGCCAGGTAATCCGGATCCGCGTTCTTCCATATCTCAAGAAGTTGATGCCGGGTTCGCAAGGCTGATGCTGCGTCCCCCATCCCACTCTCTGCGCGGGCCAGACCGAGCAGCGACTGCGTCCTCTGCGGCGCGGTTTTCACTGATGCTTCGAAGGCCGCGCGCGCGTCTGCGTACCTCTTTTCCTTCATCAGAAGCTCCCCGAGCAACTCATCCGCAGGCTTCTCCGGACTCGGTGGGCCGAACGCATACGACAACGCTCGTCCGATAGACGCCGCCTGCTGCGCTGTGGCAATGGCCTCATCGCTGTGCCCCTCCGCCGAATGAATCACCGCCTCGAGTTCGAGCTTCTGAATCTCCGGCCCACGCCGCATCGGGTCGTCTGGTGGCGTCCCGGCCTGATCGAAGACCGCAGATGTCTGTGGCAACAGCCTCATCATCGTGGCCAGAGCGTCCCGCGCGTTCTCGAGGTCGCCGCGTTCGGCCGCGGCAAGGCCTGTTGCGAACGCATAATTGAGCTCAGGCACGATCGCCTCTCCCATATCGGCCTTCCAGCCGATCACTTCATCCTGCCACCGCCCCGTGTCTATCAGATAGCGCGCCCGCATTTCCACAAACGAGCCGAGCCTGGAGTCGTCAGGATCAACCGTCGCGCGAGCCGCTGCCGCCATTCCGGGTCGCATCGCGTCTCCACGGCAGCCTTCCACGACTTTCTTTGCTTCGCCGGGGCGGCCCTGTTCGAGGTAGCCGTATTCCAGCCAGTAGTTGTAGTGCCCGCATCGCTGGCTGCTCTTTCCCTCTGCCGCGTCCTGGCGGTTCCCCACCGAAGTGGCAGCGAGATTGGCCTCGACCACGTCATCCCACATGCCCAGCGCCAGGAAAATGTGCGAACACATATGCTGTGCGTGCGCCGCATCGGGCGCAATCTTCGATAAGGCGCGTGCCGCCACCAGCGCTCCTCGGGCGTGCTCCGGGTCGTCCATCCCGTGAATCCAGTAGTGAGCCGCGCCAGGATGGTTGGGATTCCTCATAAACACCCCTTTCGCGATCCCCGCAGCCTCCAGATAAGCGGGAATGTCACGGACTCCTTCGCTCTTCCCCAGCAGCGCCAGCGCGTAGAACAGCTGCGCTTCATCGTCCTTCGGATTAGTGCGGCTCAGCTCCCGCATCGCTGTCGCGTAGCGCGCGTCGCGCTCCCGCTTGCTCCCAGCGCCGCTGTACAGAACCTCAACCGCACTCAACCAGGCTCTCTCGCGCGGGTCGGCAATTCGTGCGGCGCGTGCTTCCGGTGTGGCTGCGAATTTTGCCAGAGCTGTGCGGCCCGCGGGAACGTCCACTTCATTCCAAACCGGATGATTGAAAGTCATCGCTTCACCCCAGTACGCCATCGCAAAACCGGGGTCCGATTTCTCTGCCGCGGCAAACGAGCTGGCCGCATCTTCGTATTCAAAGAGGTGCAGCAGCAGAAGTCCGCGCATGAATTCGTGCGCCGCCACCTCGGAGTGCGTTGAAGTTGGGAAGGTCGCAGTGCCTAAACCCGGAATCGTTTCTGCGCAGGCGAGCGATGCTGAGACGATCAGCAGGATCAGCAACAGTGGGATTCTCGGCGTTCCTGAGATTGTCTGCCCTGGGATCTTATGCCGATCGTGACGAGCCATAGTCGCGCCTCCCCGGCACGGTACCACATCACCTACGTCGATTCGCCCGTCCCGACGGCTCAAAAGGCCAAAATAGTGACTCCTTGATCAACGATTTGAATAAGCCCTGTGCTCCCCGGCCCGCGATAAACTCGAAACCTGGTTCCGATGACTGCTCCCCGTTCACCTCGCGTCCGTTTCGCGCCTTCGCCCACCGGCTACCTTCACGTCGGCGGTGCGCGTACCGCCCTTTTCAACTGGCTCTTCGCCCGGCACTTCGACGGCACCTTCATCCTGCGCATCGAAGACACCGACTTCGAGCGCTCCTCCACCGAAATGGTCGAGGGCATCCTCGAAGGCATGCGCTGGATCGGCCTCGACTGGGACGAAGGCCCGTTTTTCCAGTCCGAGCGCCTCGCACTCTACCAGGCCACAGCCGAAAAGCTCGTCGCGTCCGGCCACGCCTACTATTGCTTCTGCACTAAAGAGGAGCTCGAAGCGCGCCGCGCCCAAGCCACTGCCGCCGGCCGCCCGCCAATGTACGACCGCCGCTGCCGCTACCTCGATCCGGTTGAATCCCAAAGGCGCCGCATGGACGGCCAGTCCGCCGCAATTCGCTTTTCAATTCCCGACGCCGGTTCCACCAGCTTCGACGACGCCGTCTTCGGCAAGGTCGAATTCGCCAACGCCGAAATCGAGGACTTCGTACTCCTCCGCTCCGACGGCGTACCCACCTACCACCTGAGCGTCGTCGCTGACGACATCGACATGCGCCTCACCCACATCATTCGCGGCGCCGACCACATCTCGAACACGCCCAAGCAGGTCCTGCAATACCGCGCGCTGGGCGCAGACCTGCCCGTCTTCGCCCACGTGCCGCTCATTCTCGGCCCGGACAAGACCCGTCTCTCCAAGCGCCACGGCGCAACCTCGGTCATGGCCTACAAAGAGATGGGCATCGTGCCCGAGGCCTTCCGCAACTTCCTCGCGCTGCTGGGCTGGTCACCAGGCACAGCGCACAAGGACCGCGAAATCTTCTCCTCGGACGAGCTCATTCAGCTCTTCACCCTCGACGGCATCTCGAAATCGAATGCCGTCTTCGACAATGACAAGCTGGCTTGGTTTAACACCGAGTACATCCGCGCTTACGACCCGGAAAAGTTACTGCCACTGATACAAAATGAGTGGCGGGCCGCCGGATTCACGCCCACGCGAAGCCGGGAAGAAATCCTGGCCGCCATCGAGTTGCTCAAACCGCGCGCCCGCAGCCTGAAAGATTTCGCCACATCGTTCCGCGCGTACTTTAGCGACGACTTCGAATACGATCCAGCCGCGGTTACAAAATTCCTCTCCGATCCGGCGCTCCCTGCGCTGCTCGCCGAACTTGCGGCCCGCTACGCCGGTGCGCCTGACTTCACCGAAGTCTCAGCCGAGGAGATTCTCCGCGCTTTTGCGGCCGAAAAAGGCGTTAAAGCCGGCGCTCTCATCAATGGATCGCGCGTCGCGCTCACCGGCCAGGCCGTCGCGCCTTCGCTTTTCGCCGTGATGTCGCTGCTGGGCAAAGAGCGCGTCATCCTGCGCCTCGCAGCCGCGGCCAAAGTGCCTGCGTCTGGCTGATCGCCGCTTTGCAGCCGACCCTTTTTTGCCGACTGGCCTTCCGCTGACCGCTGTTTAGCTAACCGCTGTTTAGCTGACTGCTCTTTTCTTGCTACAATCCGAAAAGCGGAATGGTGACAGTTCCGCAGGTTCGCTTTGCTCTCCATGCTCCGGCGAGCCGCAGTTCCAGAGGCAAAGTGCAATGCTTTGCCCGGCCGTACGCACAATCCAGGGGGACGTAGTTCAGTTGGTTAGAATGCTGCCCTGTCACGGCAGAGGTCGCGGGTTCGAGCCCCGTCGTCCCCGCCAGATTCTAAAGAGGTTACACCGAATCTGGCAATCAAATCAAAGGTACAAAAAAGGTACAACGCACAAAGTACGCCCTTTTCCCCGACTGCGCAACAGATTCCACACAACAAGAAAAGGCTCCCGAGCGTCGGGAGCCTTTCTCGTGTGCGGGACGTGGTCCCTCTGTTTGTACCTTTACCCTGCCGCCGCCGGTGGCGCGGCGAAGATACCGGACACCCGGCTCAGCGCGGCGCGCTTCGTCTCCGAGCGGGCCTGCATGTAAACATCGGCGGCGATCTTCGACGAGGCGTGGCGCAGGATCTCCTGGATCGTCTTCAGCTTCTCGCCTTCCTCGCCCAGCAGAGTAGCCAGACTGTGGCGGAAGACGTGCCAGTGGACGTTCTTCTTCACCCCTGCCTTCACGGCCGCCGGCTTGACGTGATCCTTCATGGCCGACTCCGGCCAGTAGGGACGTTTGCCCCGCGTGTAGGGTGATGCAAACACCCAATCACCCTCGCCAGGGTACGGCGTGTGTTCCCTCCAGGTGTCCAGTGCTTCCGCCAGCGCCGGGCTCATCTCCACGCGCTTGCGGCTGGCCCTCGTCTTCATCTCCGTCTCGTCAAAGCGAACCAGTCCGCGGCGGAGATTGAACCAGCGACCCTCGGTGTCAACGTCTTCCCACTTCGGGCCGCGCAGCTCGCTCCTGCGCAGCCGCCGTCGCCGCTGCCACAGCCACCATCATCCGAACTGCCAGCGGTTCGATGTTCAGCATGATCCCACGGATCTCGTCGAGGGTGAGAACGTCCGGGTCTTCCTTACGGACGGCGCTCTGCCGCACCGAGGTGATCGGGTTCAGCTTGCCGTAGAGCTCGTGGCGGATGCAGTGCGAGAACAGCGCCGACATGTGGTTCCTGATCTTCGCCTTCGAGGCCGGCGCCAGATCGAGCGAGCGCAGCCACTTCTCGACGGCGACAGCCTTCACGTCATCGAGCGCAACCTTGCCCCACGTTGGGATGATGTGAAGACGGAACCAGTCCAGGTACGACTGGACGGTGGTGGGGCTGCGGGCAACGTCCTTGTCGCGCAGCTCGTTGGCCTGGAAATGGCCCCAGGCTTCCGAGACGGTTATACGACCGGCGGTCTGATGGTCGGCGTTAACCTCGGCACGGAAGTTCTGGACGGCGCGGCGGGCGGCCGTGAGCGTCGGGTAACGCTCGATTGAACCAATGACTTTGCTGCGGTGAAGGCGCTTACCTTCCGGTGTTGTGGACCACCAGCGGTACACCCACTGGTCGGGACCTTTGGCGCGGTGAACGCGCTCGACGGACCCCTCCTGATACGAAACACGATCGCTCGGCATCTAGTTCTCCGAGCTTTCGCCGGGCTAGCTAATCGATTGTACCTGGGAATCGACCCAGGCGATCAAATCACTTTCGCGAAAGCGCCAGTGCTTTCCCAGTCGCACGGCGGGCAGGCGGTGGGCGCGCGCGAGGCGCAGCGCGGTCTTGGGGTGGCAGCGGAGTCGCTCCGCGGCTTCGATAGGCGTCAGGAGTGGTTCCCAGGTTCGCTTCGGGGTGCTGCGCGAAGGTTCGAGGTCGGTCATGATGTCTTTCATAGGTCCAGGTTGCTCCCAATGGTTCCTCCAGCCAAAGCCAGCGTCCGCCGACGGGCGGGCACACATATCTGAATGGACGTCGCCTTAAGCTTCCCAGAGTCCGCGAACGAGGCGATGGCCTGTCTCTCACCTTCGAAGTCATTGATACGATTCACCAAAAAACCTCCTGATACGACTGTCTGCGGCAGCTCGGGCAGCGTGATTCTGTGCAGCCCTTGCCGCTTGACCCCATACTGGCACCCGAACCTCCGTTAGCCAAAGGCATGGAATGCTGATTTGGGGATTTTTTGATCCTGACTGCCCGAGATCTTGAATCTTTCAGTACCTGCGTAACCGGACGCTCTCAGATCTTTGAAAGAACAAGGCTTGTTGTATGCTGTCGGACTTCTAGAATAGTTGTGAAAATGCAGGCATCTGGATGACCCGGCAAGAGCGGATTGTGCGGGCGATGTCAACCGGCGGAAACCTGTTCCTCCTGATTACTCTGCCCGAATTGCGTACGCAGGGGATGACCTATCTTGCGTTCTACGCTCTTCAGCGCGCAGTTGAAATGGCAGACCACCGATCCGTGGTTGCGCCGGATGGATTCTCCGAATATCGGCTTCGCTGCGAAACCGGGCTGCCGACGTACGAAACCAGCCGAGCCTGTTCTTTCCTGGCGAGAAGCGGCCTAATCACAACAACAAAATCTGCGCGTGATCACCGAGTTCATATCCTGATCCCCACTGATCGTGGGCGCCGAATTCTTGACAGTATCTTGTCGGAAGCAGGCCGCCGCCTGTGGGAAGGAATTAGCTCTGCGGGTCGGATCCGCCGAGTGAAGGAAACCACGGACCTGCTTCGAAGCGCCAACCGCAGGCTTCTGGGAACGCTGCAACTCTCGTTTTTCGACAAGGACTTGTGGGCGGACGAAACCACGCGAAAAAGCGCGCGCAAACGGCCACCGAGACCCCGGCGGCCTGTCGTCAATCGGTAAATAGAGGATCCGCTGACAAACCGCCGATGTTAACCAGCCCTTGTCGTCAAACTGAGGCCCTCCAGTTTGGGACTCCTGACGATGGACTTCGTTCGATTTGAGAACAGGCCAGGCAGCGCTGCTTGCCCGGAAGCCTCCATAACGGAAAGCCACTGATTCGCTGTCGAAGGTGCGATACCCACGTCGCGCGCAAGGTCCGACTTGTTCGACAGGTGGGCAAAGCGGAGGGCGCAAGTGGCACATTGTCGACCGACGAAGCTGTACTCTTATGAACGGCCTGTTTGGCTTCTTTAAGGGCCCGCAGGATGACCGGTGTACAGTCGACGGAGGTGTTCCCAGGGTGTTTGATGTCACCATCGCGGGGGAGATCAATCTGGATCTTATCCTCTACGGCGTGCCGAAAAGCCTGCCTATGGAGCGAGAGGTGTTGGCCAGCGGTTTTCAGCCGACGCTCGGGAGCTCGTCGGCGATCGTTGCCCACAACCTCGCCGTGCTGGGCGCAAAGGTAAATTTCGTCACACGTGTGGGACGCGACGAACTGGGAGCAGCGGCCCTCGAGAGGCTTCGTGAGAGCGGAGCAGATGTGAGCCGCAGCATTGTGGACCCTGAGCGAACGACAGGGGTGACGGTGCTGCTGCAGCATGGGCAGAGCCGCCGGATTATTACCTATCCTGGCACGATGACCGAGATGACCAGCCGCGATCTCGACATCTCCTGGTTGCGAGATTCCCGGCATTTTCACTTTTCCTCGCTCTTCCTGCAGCGGGGGCTGGCGCCAGATCTGCCCGGCCTGTTCCGCAAGCTGAAAGATGCCGGGTTGACTCTGTCGCTGGATACCAATGACGATCCGGAAGACCGATGGGAGGGAGTCCTCGATGAGCTTCTCGATCTGGTCGATATTCTTTTGCCGAATGAGGCCGAAGCTTGCCGCATTGCGCGGCGTGGGACGCTCGATGAGGCCCTGGCAGCGCTCGCCGGCCGGGTTCCCTGCGTCGCGGTGAAGTGCGGACGGCGCGGTGCGATTGTCCGGAAAGGTGACAAGGTCTGGAAGGCCGAGGGCATCGAAGTGGACGCGGTGGACAGCATCGGCGCAGGCGACAGCTTCAACGCGGGCTTTTTATTCGCCTGGCTGCAGGGCCTTGATCCCGGCACCTGCGCGCGAGCCGGAAATACTACCGGGGCGCTGTCGACGCTGCGTCCAGGCGGTACGGAGGCATTTCGCGATAAAGCACTCGTTGACCGCTTCCTGACCACGCACGGGTTTCCGGCAGCGCGGTGGAACAGAGACGGAAACGACAAATTCGTCGCGATGGTGACCGCGAAGGCCGACATTCGTCTTCCGCTGGGAGAGTTTCAGCCGAGGTCGATGCTGGTGACACCGGAGCACAGCATCGAGCTGCCTCGCTTTCCGGTGATCGACTATCACAACCATCTCGATGGGCTCGATCCTGCGGATGTGCTGCGGGTGATGGACGCCTGTGGCGTTGAGCAGACCGTGAACATCACGATGAAGACCGGTAACGAGGCGCTGGCCATCCACGAAAAGTTTCACGCGGCCGATGCGAGCCGTTTTCGCACCATCGGCTGGATGGACTGGTCCGGTGTGGAAGCGCCGGACTTTGTTGCAAAAACCTGCACATGGCTTGAGCAGATGGCGGAGCGCGGGATGAAGGGCATCAAATTCTGGAAGGACCTGGGTCTCAGTGTGCGCGATGCCGATGGGCGGCTGGTGAGGATCGACGACGAGCGTCTGGCGCCCATCTTCGAGAAGGCAGCGGAGCTGAGAATCCCGGTCATGTTCCACACCGCGGACCCGGATGCGTTCTTTCTGCCGATCGACCGGTTCAATGAACGTTATGAAGAGCTGGCCGCGCACCCTGACTGGAGCTTTTATGGCGCTGAATACTCGAAAAACCAGCTGCTGGAGCAGCGGGATCGGGTCATCGCGACGCCACCCCGGAACCACGTTTGTCTGTGCTCACGTAGCCGAAAGCAGCGAGAACCTGACGCGGGTCGCGAAGCTTCTCGACACTTGCCCCAACGTTTACGTGGACATCAGCGCACGGGTCGCGGAACTGGGGCGCCAGCCCTACCGGTCGCGCGAATTTTTCCTGCGCTACTCGGAACGCATCGTGTTCGGAACGGACCTCCTGCCGGAGGAGCGGATGTATCGCCTTTATTTTCGATTTCTGGAGACCGCGGACGAGTACTTCGAGTATCCATCGCACGCTTCGCGGCAGGGACGGTGGAATATCTACGGACTCCATCTGCCCGAAGAAGTGCTGCGCAGGGTATATCGTGAGAATGCCCGCCGGCTGCTGCAGTTGTGACAATCGCGCATCGACCGAACCCGGACGTGACAGATCCCATCTCCATCCCCGCTGCGACATGCTGACGCCCGATAACATCGATGCTCCTCGTGAGACGAGCTTCTACAGCCGTTACCTGCTGTTTATCGCCGGCATCGGTGGCCTGCTTTACGGTGCGGATATCGGGATCATTGCCGCTGCTCTGCTCTATGTTGGGAAGACCATCGAGCTAACTGTCGCGCAGACGTCGCTCATCGTGGCAGCGGTGTTGGGCGGCAGCATGGTTTCATCGCTGGCCGCCGGCCTGTTGGCAGACTGGTTTGGCCGCCGCACCATGATGCTTGTCAGCGGTCTGATGTTTGTTCTCAGCGTGGCAGTTATCGTTTTCTCGCGGGACTTTGGAATGTTGTTCGCCGGACGGCTTCTGCAGGGCATGAGCGGCGGAGTGATCGCGGTCGTGGTGCCCCTTTATCTGGCCGAATGCCTGAGTGCAGATAACCGTGGGCGCGGCGCCGCGATCTTTCAGTTCTTTCTCACTTTTGGAATTGTCCTCGCGGCCCTGATCGGCTACCTGTACACCCGGCAGGCAGAATCCGCCGTGTCGCTGGCCAGCGGCAACGCAGTTCTGATACGCGCTGCACAGAACCACGCATGGAGATCCATGTTTCTGGCCGTGCTTTATCCGGGAGCGATCTTTTTGGGAGGCTCGTTCCTGCTGAGCGAAACTCCGCGCTGGCTGGTGCGCAAAGGAAAGGATAAGGAAGCACTCCAGGCGCTGCGACGCGCGGTCTCCGAGTCCGAAGCCCAGCGGGAAATAGCAGAGATGCAGCTGCTGGCCCGCGATAGGCAGGCTGGGCCCGCGTCTCGCCAACCGCTCCTCCGCCGAAAGTACGTTGTTCCTTTCCTGCTGGCCTGTGTTGTCCTGAGTCTTACGCAAACCACTGGCATCAACTCCGTCCTGAGCTTTCTCGTAATAATCCTGCGGCAGGCGGGAATGAGCGCACGCCATGCAACCCAGGGAGATGTACTGGTGAAGCTGATCAACTGCGGCATGACCGTTGTTGCGGTGCTGCTGGTCGATCGAAAGGGGCGGAGATTTCTTCTGAGAATCGGGAACCTCCGGCATTGTCGTGGCGTTAACGATCGCCGGCGCGATTTTTCTTCACGCGGAAAGCGTACGGCTCGACGTCAGGAGCCGCATTGAAGCCGCCAGGGTGAACAACGAAATCCATCTTCCCCTCGATACGGCGGCGCTCGGCGCAAACAACGGGCGTGTGATGTCGCTGACCGTGGCTTATTCCTACGGCCATGGCGAGCATATGTCGACCGTCCTGAGCGACTCCGATCACCCGGAGCTGGTGGTCGTACCGGAAGCAGGCGACCGCGGCGCGACGCTTGTGATTGACCGCGCCCTTTATGGTCCCGTGCCAACGGAGGCGACTGGCTGGATGGTCGCCGCGTGCCTTGGCCTGTTCATCATGTCGTATGCGGTCGGCCCGGGCGTGGTGGTCTGGCTGACGCTGTCTGAACTGATGCCAACGCGGATTCGTTCTACAGGTATGGGGATTGCGTTGCTGTTGAATCAGGGAATTTCGACAGCGATCGCGGGAGTCTTTTTGCCGGTTGTTGGGAACCACGGGTATGCAACCATGTTTTTCTTCTGGGCAGCCTGCACGGTGATCTATTACCTTACGACTACGTTTTGGCTGCCGGAGACTCGGGGAAAGTCTCTGGAAGAGATTGAAATGTACTTCGCAAAGAACCCTCGCCACGCCGCGCCGGCGGAGTTGTGAGTTTTTCAGACGCCAGACTGCTATCGTTCGCGGGGTGTGAAGTCCAGGGTGAGCACCTCAAAGGGCGCGAGTCGAAAATCGTGCGGCTCACCGGCGCGAAGTTCGATCGCGGGCTTGCCCGCATCGCTCTGCCACGGGCTCTTCGCTAAGTAATCGCGAGCCGCCCCCGCGGGCAGCTCGAAGGCCTTCTCAATATCGATCTGAATGATCTGCGATTGATTGCCGGGGTTGCGCAGCGTGATGATGCCTTTGCGGGGCGACCACGACGCCCATCCATAGACCTCGACCCAGGCAGGATTACCGCCGATCCAATGGGTATCCCGCAGAACGTCAGCATTGGCGCGCGACCAGCGTGCGGCTTCCGCAAGATCGTTCCAGTTCTCCGTGGTCAGCAGCCGAGGGAGTGATGTACATTTCCTGACACTGCGTTCCGGTGCCGAAGTAGGAGCGGACCTCATTGCGAAAGTCGTTGCCCGGATCGGTGTTCAGCTTCTTGTTGTACCGCGCATAGATGATGCCGTGGAGCATCAGCGAATTCAGCGGATAGAGGGGGCCGGCCTGTACCACCCCACGATATGTGTCCGCATCGCGATACGTGATCCATTGCTCGCGCACGGAACCGGCGCCGAGTTCGCTGTCGTCCTCGCCGCCGCGCCAGATGGAATCCGCGTAGAAGGTCCAGAACGGAGACGGATAAGTTCCGGTGGTGAGGTTGATAAAGATATTGGGTTCGGTCTGGCGAAGGACGCCGATCAGGTGCATGGCGGCATCAAAATCGCTGTCGAATGCGCTGCCGGGAAAGACGGTGTCGGCATTGCCGGTTCCGTCGAATTTGAACTGATTCACCCCATATTGGCGGATCATCCGCAGACAGACATCGAGAAAGCGCTGATAATACTTCGGCCCGGACAGCGCGAAGCCTCCGTCCACCGTTTCGTATCCAGCTTTCTGACCGAACTCGACGCGTTCTTTTTTGGGGCCGTCATAGCCACCCCACGGCGATAGCCAGACGCCGGACGCCGCACCGTACTTCGCGGCGGCCGAGGTCACGGGCGCGAATCCATTGGGAAAGCCGCTGTTGAAGTCCCACAGGGACGCGTGGTTGTCCCAGCCGTCGTCGAAGAGAAACGAATCGAGAACGACTCCGCGCTTCTCGTGCAGTTCACTCCCGAACGCGTTGATCCGGTTGATGGCTCCGGCTTCGTCATAGGGCGTGAAATACCCGAGGTCGTACCAGGAGTTGTAGTGGAGGAACGTTCGATAGGGGTGCGCGCGCTCACGCTCGATGTAATTGAGGAAGTCGCGGCGCAGCTGTCCAGGGCGGAGACGCCAATAACAGCGGAATATGCCACCGACTGACCGGATCGCAGCGGCAAATCGCGATAGAGAATCGCGGTGGCGCGGTCTCCTGCAACTCTGCTCTCACAACGGGGATTTTCGAACCCAAAGAACAGTGTGCCGGCCACGATCGGGGAACCGCTGACCGAACCTGCTACGTGCGCGCCCGGAATCGTCACGTCGATCATTTTCACCTCGCTGATGGGAACGTCCGCTTGTCCTGCAGAGACGGTGAGAATCTGGCGGATGTAGCTGGAACCGTCCCGCAGTACGACCGACCATGTAAGGTGGACGCTCCCCTTTGAGTCCGCGAGGGGCAGACTGAATTGCCAACCGGCGAGCTGGTCAGAAACCCGGGCTGCATGGGGATCGGCGACGAGCGCCTCGAGGAGAGGCTTGCCGTCACGGTGGAGCGTCTGCGCGTCGAGTACGGTTCCGTCTTTCAGGAGCAGGCTGAAGGGTCGATCGATATGAAGGCTTCGTCCCTGCCACTTTTCTTCGATTGCGACGGCGCTGAGTTGGCCTCGCGCCACCGTCAACGAAGCCTCGATCACTCCATTTCTCAGTACATATCGATCGCCTTCGACCACGGAAATTGCGCGGCCAGGCTGCTGAGCCCAGGCGGAAACAGACATGCCGATGGCGAGCGGCACGGCCGCTCTGACCGGCAGCATTTTCCAGGCGATCAGAGGTTCCCCCGTTGTCGCGCCGCGGCCGGTTGCAGCAGGGGGATGAGATCTTTACGTGCGAGACGACGCGGCTGATGGCAGCTGTACTCGGTGTATCCGGCCTCACACCGTTCTCGATGGCAAGGAAGAGGGCAAGAATCTGTCCGAGGATGACGTCAACCGGTGGACGCAGGTTATCGGGAAAGTCAGGGGGCGCCTGCAGATCGATGACATGTTCTGTCACGTTGTGGATTCGCGGCGAAGAGCGGGGAGTGACGATCAGCAGGCTATCCGTCAGACTCTTGTCCCTGATCTCCTCGAGCAGGTCGAGTTCGTACAGGAGCCGCGGTTCGTCACCGGACAGGAACGCGCAGACCAGGGTCTGCTCGTTCAGGAACGACATCGGTCCGTGGCGGAGTCCGAGGAACGATTCGGCCAGAGTCGCGATCTTGCCCGCATTCAGCTCCAGCACCTTCAGCGCGGACTCATGTGCGGCAGCCTGTAAGGCGTCGCTTCCGAGAAAACAAACTCGGCTGAACCCTTTCTTCGCAAGCAGGACAGAGAGGTCGGCCGCGCGGGCAAGCAGGCCTTCCGCCATCGAAAACTCTGCCTCCACAACGGCTTTGAAGGCGGATGCTCGATCGAAGTACGCCAGATATTGACCTGCGATCAGCATATTGGTGAACGAACTGGTCATCGCCAGGCCGCGGTCGTTAACCGCATCATCGAGAACGATCGAAAGCACTCCGGGCAGCCTCGCTATCGCCCCGGCTGCGTTACAGGTGATCACGATGTGACGGACCCGCTCCGGATATCGCTGCTGTGCCTGCTGCAGAAGGGCAACGCCCTCCGAGCTGTCGCCCGACCGCGAAAACGACAAGAGAAGGCAAAGTCCTCCTGGCAGAATGTATTCGTCGAGGCCGGTCAGCAACTCTGTGCTGGGAACGCTCCTGACCGTACACCTCCACCGCTGCTGGAGCATCCCCGCAAGAGCTCTTCCGATGTAATCGGAGCTGCCGGCGCCAGTCAGGATGACCTGGGAAACGTCTTCCGATCGAGGAGGAAGACCGAATTCCCCGCAGCCGCTTTCGATCGCGGAGCGCAGAGACTCCAATCGCTCAAAGGTCCTTAACCACGTTGTTGGCTGCTGAGCAATTTCCCGAGGGGTATGGGTTAGCCCCATGGACCTGCGCATCGGCTCCGGCAATGCAATGAGCTGGCTCAGTGGATCCAAGCGTGCCTCAGGAGTGGCGTTCTACCTATTTTACGTCCTTCGAAATGCCTCGACAGTCATGACCATCATGACGGCAAACCCCACGGTGAGCGGCTGTCGCGATCCGCCCCGGATGCCGCCATGCACGTCGGGCCAGGAGGCCCAGATTCCCAGGCGGCGCTGCGATGGATCACGCGTACGCAATCCGCAGAAAAATGGAGAAGCTCGCAGGAGGCCAATGGTTTTCGTAGGCCGCTCTGGAGAGAAGAGGCCCTTCGATTGGGCAGGCGGCCGGTCCCAGGGCAGGACTCCTCGCCATGGTCCGGTTTCGGTTGAAGCGACAGCACGCTGGAGCCCTGAAACGGGTCGTAGATTACCTGGTCACAACCCCGCAAACGTGCAACAGCGTCAAAGAATATGTCGAGCACACCGCCCGCGGTAAGCCGCCCCACATGCTCACCTCCGGAGAGAATCATGCCCGATGCGTCCGTTGTACTGATAGAGCGTTGGCTCACCTGAGGAGTCGATACGATCTTCGGTCTGCCGGGAGACGGTATCAATGGTGTCTTCGAGGCTCTCCACAGACAGAAAGACAGAATCCGTTTTATCCATGTGCGCCCTGAAGAGGCCGCGGCGTTGACAGACGTCCACGATACGGTGGGCGGACTCGAATAAATCATGCAATGAGGAACAGTTTTGAGCATTGAGCCTTCGGAGACAACGGTAGAAAAGGTGGACGTGTCCGCCTACACAATTCCTACCGATGCCCCCGAAGGGGATGGAACATTGCGCTGGGATTCGACGACGCTCATCGTTTGCGAGATTCGCGCCCGGAAACGAACCGGGCTCGGCTACACCTATGGGAACAAAGCGACCGCGGTCGTAGCGGATCATCTCGCGGCCCGGTGTCTGCTCCATCGTTCCGCGCTGGATATTCCCGGCCTTCATATTTCCATGCTGGAACAGGTGCGCAACGAGGGTAGCCGTGGCATTGCATCCATGGCGATCTCGGCGCTCGATATTGCTCTCTGGGATCTCAAGGCAAAGATATCAGGCTGTTCCGTTGTCGATCTGCTGGGCTCCGCGAGCGCAAGCGTGGCTGCCTATGGCAGCGGTGGATTTACCACATACACCGATCGGATGCTTACAGAGCAGTTATCCGGCTGGGTTACTGAAGGCCTGAAGAGCGTCAAGATGAAGATTGGGGCCGACCCTACAGCTGATCTCGACAGGGTGCGCGTGGCACGCAAAGCGATCGGACCTGTCACCGAGCTGTTTGTGGACGCAAATGGCGCCTTCGACACGCGGAGAGCTATCGCATCCGCGGAGAAGTTTGCAGAATTGAACGTCGTCTGGTTCGAGGAACCGGTCAGCTCCGACCGTCTGGACGACCTCAGACGGGTTCGTGATCGTACTCCGAGCGCGATGGAAGTTGCGGCCGGTGAGTACGGCTACGATTCGTATTACTTCAGGCGCATGCTGGAGGCCGAAGCCGTCGACGTTCTGCAGCTGGATGCGACCAGGTGTAAGGGATTTACCGGCTTTCTCGGAGGAGCAGCGATTGCCGCCAGTTTCGGATGGCCTCTCTCCGCGCATTGTGCGCCATCGATTCACATGCACGTCGCTTGTGCCATTCCCGGGTTCCGGCACGTGGAATACTTCCACGATCACGCACGGATCGAAGCGATGCTCTTTGATGGTTTTATTCCACCCCAGGGCGGAGAGCTCAGGCCTGACCGATCGCGGCCCGGCCTGGGAATCGCTTTCAAGCATCGCGATGCGGGACGGTTTGTTACGTGGAGAAACCAATGAGCGGCCATCCAGGCCAGCCGTTCGACACGGGAGAAATGGCGTGACCTTCGTCCTGACGACCGCGCTGGAGCGAACCGCCGGGCGCAATCTTCCGGCGCCCCTCTCCACTGCCGTAACAACAGCGTTGCAACACCTCCGTGAAGGCTGTTTTCAGCGTAGCCTGTGTCTCGTCGTTACGGCGACCAGTGTTGCCAGTGGACTTGAAGTTGGGTACGAGCATTACAAAGGCAGTTACAGCAATCCGGTGATGTACACACCGGTGGTTTTGAGTGCAGCGCTTGCCGCGGCGGGACTGCTGGGAGTTCTTAGCCGCCGTGCAGCCCGAACAATTCTTCGCTGGGTCAGTGTCGTGACGCTGGCCGACGGAATCATCGGTTTTTTCTTTCATGTTCGCGGTGTGGCGCGCAAACCCGGCGGATGGCGCTTTCCGATCACGAACATCGTCATGGGGCCGCCCATCTTCGCACCGCTTCTCTTCGGAACGAGCGCGTATCTCGGCTTAATGGCTTCGTACCTCGCGCGTGAAGAAGACCTTCACGGCATCCATGGTCTGCTCCAGGATTCTCTCAGCGGACTGGGGCAGGACCGATCGGACTGGCAAACCAATCTGCGCTTCGGAAGATTTCAAAAGCATCTCTCGGCCCTAACGATCCTCTGGGCCTTCTTTAGTGGTTTCGAAGCACTCTATTCGCACTACAAGACCAACTTCCGGTACAAGATCCAATGGACTCCCGTGTTGCTGACACCTCTGTTGATGACAGCGGCAGCCGGCTCGATCAGGAGCCGGCGCATCGCCAATACGGTTCTACCCGCCGTTTCCGCACTGGCATTCGCCGACGGCGCCGTCGGCTTCTACTATCATGCGCGCGGCATAGCCCGACGGCCCGGTGGAGTAAAGAAGGTGCTCTACAACGCGCTGTATGGCCCGCCCATCTTTGCTCCATTGCTATTTGCTGCATGTGGCTTCCTCGGCCTGATGGCCAGCCTGCTCCGACGGGAACGCGAATGAGCCGAAACTCTCATCCCTTTCGAGCAACCGGCGGCGAGCTTCAGGATCTCAGCCAGCCCGGCTATTACGCCGGCTATAACACCATGGCCCAGCAAAAGAACTGGGAGAAGGCCACACGAGACCTCGTCAATGACCGTGTTGAGAAGACGCCACGCATCCGTTTCTTTTCACAACAGGACGCTAGTCTGCTAAGTGCCGTGATTGATCGGGTCATGCCACAGAGTGATCGTGCTGAAAATCGCATCATTCCCATCCTGCCAATTCTCGACGACCGGCTTTATAAGAATTCCCTCAACGGCTTCCGTTATGAAGATATGCCGCCCGATCAGGAGGCATACAGGCTTGCCATCAAGGCAATTGAAGAGATGGCGCAGATACGCTTTCAGCAGTCTTTCATTAATCTCACCGTTCATCGCCAGGACCTGATCCTCAAGTCCCTTCATGATGGAAAGCCCGATCCTGACCATCCGGTTTGGGAACAGATGCCGGTCCATCGCTTCTGGGCATTGCTCATGGAAGATTGCGTGACCGTCTATTACTCCCATCCGTGGGCGTGGGATGAGATCGGTTTTGGGGGCCCGGCCTATCCGCGAGGCTATATGCGACTGGAAAATGGCCTGCGCGAGCCATGGGAGCTGGACGAACGACGTTACGACTGGAATGCGCCCGTCGATTCGCTTTCCGAACTCGACGAACAGGGTGCTCCTCCTGAGTATGGCTCACTCCATGGCCACAGCGGGACTCACTGATGCCACATCGCCTCGGCTCCATGCAGACTCTTCCCTCACCGATGCGCAGGTTCGCCGACAGCGAAATCGTCGACTACTGCATCGTTGGCGTGGGTGCCGCCGGCGGAGTGCTGGCGCAGCGACTCGCTCGTGCCGGCTTCCGCATCGTCGCCCTCGAGGCGGGCCCTCTCTGGGATACGGAAAAGGACTGGGTCAGCGATGAGAAGGGTTCGCACGAACTCTACTGGAACGATCTGCGAATTACGGGCGGCACACATCCGTTAGCGCTGGGCGCCAACAACAGCGGTAAAGGGGTTGGCGGCGGATCCGTTCACTGGGCGGCCTTCGCACCGCGCTTTCACCCCTCCGATTTTCGAATTTATACCGAAGATGGTGTCGGTATCGACTGGCCCATTTCGTATTGGGACCTGAAACCCTACTATGAGCTTCTGGAACGCGAGTTGCCCGTGGCCGGACCCGCATGGTTTCCCTGGGGCGACCCGCATGGCTATCCTTATGGTCCGCACCCGCTCGGTGGCGCAGGCAACATATTAGTGCGCGGATGCACGAAGCTCGGCATCCGCTCTGTGGCCGGAGGCCCCGTGGCGATCCTCTCCGCCTCGCATGGAGATCGCCCACACTGCATCTATCGCGGTTTCTGCCTGCAGGGCTGCAAAGTCGGCGCGAAAGCAAGCACCTTGATCACTCACGTGCCCGATGCCATCACGCGCGGCGCCGAGATTCGCGCCCATTCGATGGTTTCCCGCATCAGCCTGCGCAGCGATGGCCAGGCCGATGGCGTCGTCTACATCGATCGCGAAGGCCGGGAGCATTTCCAGCGAGCCCGCGCCGTGATCGTCTCCGGCTACGCCATTGAAACCCCAAGACTGCTGCTCAATTCCGCCTGCCCCGGTCACCGCCATGGCCTTGCGAATTCAAGCGGCACTCTGGGCAAATACCTGATGGCCCAGGCCGGTAATGTTATCGCCGGTCGATTCGATGACTTGATTCGCCTTTACAAGGCCCCGCCTGCCCACGCGCTGAGCGAGGAGTTTTACGAGACAGACAGGAGCCGCGATTTCGCCCGCGGTTTTGCCATCCAGACCGTGGGCCCGCTCCCGGTTGCCTTCGCCAAACAAATGATCGCCGCCATGGGTGCGTGGGGATGGGGTATGCGTCGCGTGATGATGGACTATAACCACTGGGCCACGATCGGCGTCCTCGGAGAAATTCTTCCCTGGGAAGACAATCGCGTCGAACTGGCGGACGAGAAAGACCAGCATGGTCTGCCGGTCGCGAAAGTCACTTTCAATCTCCACGACAACGACAAGAAGCTAATTGAGTTCGGCAAAAAGAAAGTCATGGAGATCATGTGGGCTGCGGGAGCAAAACAGGTTGTGCAGGAATCGCGCTTCGCGCATCTGGTGGGCGCAGCGCGCATGGGCAGCGATCCCTCCACGTCCGTCGTCGACAAATTCGGCCGCACCCACGACATTGCGAACCTGTTTGTCTGCGACGGGAGCGTCCTGCCTACGCAGGGATCCGCCAATCCCGGGCTGACCATCCAGGCCCTTGCCGCGCGAACCGCGGACTATCTAATCAGGCAGGGCGATGCAATCTTCTTCTCGAATCGCCGGGACCTCAGCGAACCTGGCATTCGCTACGACCTCAGCCCGCCCTACACCCGATACAAAGGCAATCCGCGCATCGCCTAGCGAGTAGGCCAACGGGGCAGGACAATTCGAAGCGCCCTCTGTGGAGAGATTCCAGGTGGAATGGGAGGGCAGAGGGTTGCTGGTGCGGAGCGGAGCGGGGCGGGAGCCGGAACGGGAACAGGGGGGAGAGAGACCTCCGTGAGGCTCTGCGCAGGTGGACTGTCGAGGGGCAGGAAACCGTGGCCGCGACCGATGGCGGGAGATTCCCGGAGATAGGGTGCGGGGAGCGGTCTGGGAACCGACAGGCGGGGGTGCGGCCCGGCGGATGCCTGTTCCCCGGCTGCGAACCCATCCGGCTGCGAGGGCCCAAATTGTACTACTTAAATAACAGCTAACCGGATTGGGGACAAGAATCGTTATACTAGCACGGGCTCGAAGGGGGTCCAGCTATTAATTAAGTAGTAATAAGTGTCCCCGGAGCCCCAGTGGTGACCCGGGACCCTATGGGGTCCCGCCTCTTTGGCGGAAAATCTGTCCGGCTGGATTTTGAGTCGTGTTTGGAAGCGGTGATAACGGAAGAGTTAACAGGTTCGGGGTGATTTCCGGGTCCCAAACGGGGGCCGCCCGGTGGCAGGGCAGCGCCCTGGACCGGGCCCCCCGGCTGAGAACCCGAATCGGAGGGGCCCGGCGCCCGGAGAGACGGTACAGGGGCGACCAAAAACCCCCTGCTGATCGCCCGGACAGAAAACACCCCTTCTCTCTGCTCCTCCGCTCCTCTATCTAATATAGGTGTAGACAGAACAATAGGTAGACAAGAACAGAGTCTCCTTCATGATCCCGAAATCGGCATCGATTCGGGCCCGAGCTTTACCGGAAAACGGCGGAGACGCCAGACGATCCCAGGCTTCATGGCGGATTCCCGTGCGGATCGATCTCGGACCGGTCGACCCCGGAGGCCGGGGCCCGGGAAGATCGGGGTTGGGCCAGCGGCTCCTCCGCGGGCTGAAAACCGGAGCAGCCGGGTCCCGAATCGGGCAGTGCCCTGGGACGAGCAGGCGGAACCGGGCGATCTTCCCTCCTGGAGACCTGGATCCCCCGGCGGATCGATTCCCTGACCGGTCGATCCCCGGGGCTGAAGACCGCGGCCTGGGAGACCGGGGGGGCGGGAGATCGGGGGCCAGCGGCTCACCCGGGCGCGGGGAAAATTATATGTGCCGACCAGGGAGACACCCGGTTCTGCAGCACCAGGCGCATGCTCAGCACCGAGCGGGGCGGGAAATCCACCACCGTCGAGCCGGAGTACTTGCCGGCGGTCGCATCCATGCGGATCGACGAGACGCCGAGATCGGCCAGCACATCGGTGAACAGAGCGCCATCCGGAGTCGTCGTGCAGGTGGTGATCTCATAGCCCTTGTAATCGTCGGGGGCTAGAAGCAGCCGGTTCACGATGGTGGGTGTGGGGAAAGTAATAAGGACCTCGAGAAGAGGTCCGTTCCAGGTAAACAGATTGCTGATCGAGGCGCCGATCAGGCTGGCGATGTTGTCGCCGGTGCTGCCCTGGGAGTTGGCTCCGATGGCCAGCGTCGGCGTGAGAACGGTTTCCTCGAGCAGGGTGCTGAAGGCGCGGCCGGCCACAAAGTCCAGAGTGGCTGTGGTGGAACTGATCTGCTTCTGGTTGATGAAAGGTTCGATCCACGCTGTAGCGGTAGAGACGTAAATGGCTTCACGAATCTGCTGGCTCTGCACCGCCGCGGCCAGATTGAACAAAGTGCTGGCGTTGTTTTCAAGACGCCCCACCTCAGCGGCCGTGTCGCCGAAGTCGTCGTTGAGGTGGGTCATGACCGGATCGAATGCCCGGAGTCTGCTGAGCGATCGTGAGCAGCGGCGCCATGCTGGTCGGCTGCGGGCCCCTTTCCTGCCAGGGCAGCGCATGGGCTGGAGGTTCTGAGGGCGGGAGAGGAAGGACCTCGAAAAAATCCTGGCACTTCTCCCTGCCAGAACACCCCCGTACGGTCCTCCAGGCGGTTGCCACCAGGCCCTGACCCGCTTCCGCAATCCACACCCTTACCCCACACCCCCAGCGGCCCCGTCTCCCGACACTCCCGAAGCGGTCGGGTTGGGCATTTGGGTGCAAATGGGTGCTTTTATGGGTGCACGCTGTAAATGGGTGTAAATGGGTGTATCCTTGGGTGTCGTGATCCAAACCGACTCACTTCAGATCACTCCCGAAATCCTGGCCCTTATCGCCGAAATCGACGAGTTCAAGGGCGCCTGGCGGGCACTCGGCGCGCTGGCACCGGAGCGACTCTCGGCGCTTCGGCGAGTCGCCACGATAGAAAGTATCGGATCGTCGACCCGAATCGAAGGCAGCGAGCTCACGGACCGCGAAGTTGAACGGCTGCTGGCGAATCTGGAGATCAGGTCTTTTGAGACGCGGGATGAGCAGGAGGTCGCCGGCTATGCGGAAACTATGGAGACGGTCTATCAGTCGTGGCAGGAAATTACTCTGACTGAAAACCACATCCGCCAGCTGCACCGGGATCTGCTCCGATACAGCGAGAAAGATGCGCGCCATCGGGGGACCTACAAGACGCAGCCCAACAGCGTGGCCGCCTTCGATCCCACGGGCAACCAGATCGGAGTCGTGTTTGATACAGCCACCCCCTTCGAAACGCCCCGCCTCATGGCGGAGGTAGTCGACTGGACGAGAGAAGCGCTCGCAAGCCGGCAGTTGCATCCGCTCCTCGTGATCGCCGTCTTCATCGTTGTCGTTCTTGAGATTCATCCCTTTCAGGATGGAAATGGTCGGTTGAGTCGTATCCTGACGACTCTGCTTCTGCTGCGCACCGGCTATACATACACTCCCTACAGCTCGCTCGAAAGCGTGATCGAACAGAGCAAGGAAAGCTACTATTTGGCTCTGCGGCAGACCCAGGCAACGATTCGGACGGAAGCGCCGAACTGGCACCCGTGGTTGCTGTTTTTCCTGCGAGCGCTACAGCAGCAAAAGAATCGTCTGGCACGAAAAGTGGAAAGAGAGAAACTCGTGGTGTCCGCCATGCCGGAGCTTTCGCTGCGAATCATCGAGTATGCACGCGAACACGGCCGGGTGACTATTGGAAATGCGGTTATCGTGACTGGCGTCAGTCGCAACACGCTGAAGATGCATTTTCGGCAGTTGGTCGCGAGGGGCCACCTCGTGATCCACGGGAAGGGCCGCGGCGCATGGTATGTGCTGCCGTGACGGCACGGCAATGACGGGTCCTTGATACTGGCCCGCTTCCGGACCTTCAGGCCTGAAGTTGGTCTATAATGAGCGCCACCCATAAGGACCCGCCATGACGGCGACTCGACAGCAAGACTCGTCGGCTCGAACGCATGTTCCATCGAAGGCGGAGCCGCCGGTAGAATTCGCGCTCAGCTTATACAGGGAACTTCTCAGGTTAGCGGCCCGCAGGATGCACTTTGAACGCAGGAATCACGGAATTGAAGCGCCACCTCTTCCTGCTCGTTCAGGCTGAACGGGAGGTAGTGCGACCGTTGCTACTTTGCTATGGGGAATCTAAGTTCAGCGTCGGATCCTGCGGGGAGACGCTTCCGGCCGGGCGAAACGATCCTCGGAAGATTCCGGATTGTGCGTCTGCTCGGCAGGGGCGGTATGGGCGAGGTGTTCGAAGCCGACGACCTCGAGCTGGGGCGGATTGCCCTGAAGACCATTCGTCCGGATATCTCAAACTCCAGGCAATCGCTTGATCGTTTCCGGCGAGAAGTTCACTTGGCGAGAAAGGTGAGTGGCCCCCACGTCTGCCGCATTCATGAGCTGTTCCTGGTCCCGGCGAGCGGGCAGAACGCAGCCACCGCGTTTCTGACCATGGAGTATCTCGACGGAGTCACTCTGGCCGACAGGCTCAGGAAATCGGGCCCATTGTCGCAGGAGGAGGGTCTCACCGTAGCGCTCGATATCTGCGAAGGTTTGCGATCGATTCACCAGCAGGGCATCGTTCATCGCGATCTGAAGAGTGCCAACATCATGCTCTGCAGTCGCGCAGGCCAGTTGCGAGCCGTCGTCATGGATTTCGGGCTCGCCTTCGATGGCTTGCCGGATGTCCAGTCTTGTAATGAATCTACGGCTTCTGCTGCGTTCGCGAGCACAGGCTTCGGAGTCATCGCGG
Source organism: uncultured Acidobacteriaceae bacterium (assembly GCA_963788905.1). Classification (GTDB taxonomy): domain Bacteria; phylum Acidobacteriota; class Terriglobia; order Terriglobales; family Acidobacteriaceae; genus Palsa-343. The sequence continues at coordinate 988,873 of CAWBIO010000001.1, read as the reverse complement.
GTACGCCAGCCTACATGGCGCCGGAGCAGTTCGAAGGTAAACCGGTTTCACCCGCTACCGACATTTATGCTCTCGGAGTCGTCTTGTATGAGATTTTCACCGGGCTGCAGCCGTATGCGGCGGCGACGCCGGTGGGCGCCGCCATTCGCCGAGCCCGGCGGCCAACGCCTCTCTCCTCGATCCAGCAGGGGATGCCGCGCCACTTTGACCGTGTTGTGGCGCGGTGCCTTGAATACGACCTCGAAAGCCGCTTCCCGTCCACGGATCAGGTCGCCAGGGATCTCAGAGCCGGCCCTCTGGACCTGCATAACCTGGCGGTTGATCGCCCCTGGGTCATTTGGTCGGCGGCGGCCCTGCTCCTGGTGTGCGCAACGTTGGGAGGCCTTTCATGGTGGCGGACGCGTCAATACTATCGGCCCGGTGCCCAGGCCGAGCGCTGGTACCAAACCGGACTGGCCTCACTGCGCGAAGCCAGCTATCTCAAGGCGACTCGCGAGCTTGGAACCGCCATCGCCGACGATAATCGCTTCGTCATGGCCCACGCTCGGCTGGCTGAGGCTTGGTCCAATCTGGATTTCGACGGCACTGCCCAGCGGGAGATGCTGATTGCCAGTGCAGGCGAAACCCGAATTCCTCCGCTCGATCGCATGTATCTGGACGCGATTCGAGCTACCCTTACACGCAATTTCAGGAGCGCTCTCGATTTATACGGGAAGATACTCGACCGCCTGCCGGAGTCCGACAAAGCCGCCGGTTATGTCGATCTGGGGATGGCCTGTGAGAGAGCCAGCGATCCAAACAGGGCGCTTCAGGCTTACGAGAAGGCTTCCACGCTCAATCCGGACAATCCCGCGCCATATCTTCGCGCGGGCATGCTGGATTCGCGCCTGAATCAGGTGTCCCAGGCTAACCAGGCCTTTGACCGCGCCGAGGCCCTTTATACATCGGAGATGAATCCCGAAGGCCTGGCCGAGCTGGATTACCAGCGCGGTTATCTGGCGAACCAGCGCGAAGCCAACGAGGAAGCCAACACCTACCTGAACCGGGCACTCAGCGACGCACAGCGCCTTCCCAGCGTGCAGCTGGAAATCCGGGCACTAACGCAGCTCAGCAGCGTCGCTTATAACTCCGCGCACGATGCGCAAGCCGTCGAATTGGCGCAGCGGGCAATTGAGCTTGCTCGCGATAACCTGCTCGATGGCTGGGCCGCTGAAGGGTTTGTCCGCCTCGCCAATGTCAGGCTGGTTGATCAGCAATATCCCCAGGCGGATGACGCTCTGCGGAATGCTTTCCGAATTCTGAAACAGAACCAGCAGAGCCGCGTGGAGGCGATGGCTAACCTCACCCTCGCCAGTCTGCGCAATCAGCAGGAGCGCTTCAATGAGGTTCTGGCTCCGGCCACAGCAGCGCTCATTTACTACAGAACCAACGGTCATTTTATGGAGGCCGCGAGAGCTTCTCTCCTCATCGCCCGAGCCCAGCGCAGCACGGGCGAGCTCGACCGGGCTCTTCAGTCTGGCACCGAACTGGTGGAACTGGCGAAGCAGGCCGGAAGCCGCGAACTTGAGACACTGGCGGAAGATTTATTGGGCACCATCTATCTACAGCGCGAAGACTACGCGCAGACCGTCGACCATTTTGGGAAAGCTTTCACCTTGGCCGGCGACGGAAAGTACAGGCCCTGGGAAGCCCTGCACGAAGCCGAGATTTTCTCCCGCGTCGGCCGGTTCGCCGACGCTGAACGGATGATTGCGCTGACTCCGCCGGGACATCCCAATGTCCCGGCGCTGCGCGTGGAGATTCTGATCGGCGAACAAAAATACGCCCAGGCGGAAGCCCTCACCGCGCAGCTTGCCCGGCAAACCAATCTGCCGCCGGATGCCCAATACAATCTTGCGATGGATGGCGCCACGGCAGAGGCGCTTAATCATCATCCAAGAGAAGCCCTCTCTTCTCTGCACAGCATTGCGACCCCACAGGGCGTTTCCGTTGATCCGGCTGCCATGGCCACGGTGTATCTGGCTGCCGGCGACGCGCAGTTGGCCTTCGATAATGCAAGCAGGGCGGAGTCATGGTACTCAGCCAGTCATCTGATGGATTCCGCATTGCGCAGCGCGCTGATCGCGGCCAGGGCGGCCCGCCTCCTTCATGACCCGGCTGATGAAGCATCATTTACACGAAAGTCCCTTGACATTCTTAATGACCTGCGAAACAATTGGCCACCGCAGTTATACCTCTCCTATACATCTGGGCTCGATCTTCGATCTCTGGGCGAAGGTACACTTCACCTTCACAGATAGGATGACTCGTATGTCTCATATAAGGCTGGCGCCTTGTACTCTAAGACGTATATTGGCAGGAGTCGCGTTGGGCGCGATATGTGTCGTAGCCGGCTGTAAACAAGGGAATACAATGCCTGCGCCCCCTACCCCCGTAAACGACCCTCCGGTTACAGTGCGCGGCGGATCCGTAATTGTCAGGTTTAAAACTCCATGGACTTGTCCACTTGGTCAGAATTATTGCTCAATCGATCTGGGCGAGCAGGCGGTACTGAATACCCTCGATGGAGTCGCACCGATCCCAAATGGCGGCGACCCCGGCGACGGCGACAACACGCCTCAGACGCTCACCGAGATTGTCAGCACTAACTGGAAGGTGAAGCTAACCTTCCGACAGTCTAACGAGACGAGCGAGGACCCCGGCACCTTTTTGCTGTTATGCACGAGCGACTCGGCATGTTTGTCAACGAGCGGAGCAGCCGGGAACACGCTCTATATAGTCGCCGGAAGCAACGTATCATTGACCCCGGTCGTGCGCGACCGTCCAGGCGTTCGATACGATGTGGCGACATGCGGCGGCGCCCCAGTCACGGGAGACTCGAAGTGCAATCACGTTCATACCGCAAGGGTGTTCACCACCGGGATAACGGTGGCGCCGCGGTTTCATTGCATTGACGGGGAGTGCACCATCACGGTGGGGAAATGAGCCGGCAATCGAGAGATCCTGGAGCGACCTCGACCTGGGATCCTGCCCGGCGTCGCCCCGGAAGGTAGGGGCACAGGCGGCAGGATTCACCAACCCAGAGCCTGAGCTTGCCTGGAAAAGGAGGAGGGCGAAGGGGAAGAGCGCCCGCCGGGGGTGTGGGAGTAAGGGTGTGGATTGCGGAAGCGGGTCAGGGCCTGGTGGCAAGCAACCGCCTGGAGGACCGTACGGGGGTGTTCTGGCAGCGAGGAATGCCAGGATTTTTTCGAGGTCCTTCCTCTCCCGCCCTCAGAACCTCCAGCCCATGCGCTGCCCTGGCAGGAAAGGGGCCCGCAGCCGACCAGCATGGCGCCGCTGCTCACGATCACTCAGCAGACTCCGGGCATTCGATCCGGTCATGACCCGCCTCAACGACGACTTCGGCGACACCGCTGCCGAGGTGGGGCGTCTTGAAAACAACGCCAGCACTCTGTTCAATCTGGCCGCGGCGGTGCAGAACGCTCTGCGCCAGCAGATTCGTGAAGCCATCTATATCTCTACCGCTACCGCGTGGATCGAACCCTTCATCAACCAGAAGCAGATCAGTTCCACCACTGCCACTCTGGACTTTGTGGCCGGCCGCGCCTTCAGCACCCTGCTCGAGGAAACCGTCCTCACGCCGACGCTGGCCGTCGGAGCCAACTCCCAGGGCAGCACCGGCGACAGCATCGCCAGCCTGATCGGGGCCTCGATCAGCAATCTGTTCACCTGGAACGGACCTCTTCTCGAGGTCCTTATTACCTTCCCCACACCCACCATCGTGAACCGGCTGCTTCTTGCCCCCGACGATTACAAGGGCTATGAGATCACCACCTGCACGACCACTCCGGATGGCGCTCTGTTCACCGATGTGCTGGCCGATCTCGGCGTCTCGTCGATTCGCATGGATGCGACCGCCGGCAAGTATTCCGGCTCGACGGTGGTGGATTTCCCGCCCCGCTCGGTGCTGAGCATGCGCCTGGTGCTGCAGAACCAGGTGTCTCCCTGGTGGCGCATATAATTTTCCCCGCGCGCGGGTGAGCCGCTGGCCCCCGATCTCCCGCCCCCCGTCTCCCAGGCCGCGGTCTTCAGCCCCCGGGATCGACCGGTCAGGGAATCGATCCGCCGGGGGATCCAGGTCCCCAGGAGGGAAGATCGCCCGGTTCCGCCTGCTCGTCCCAGGGCACTGCCCGATTCGGGACCCGGCTGCTCCGGTTTTCAGCCCGCGGAGGAGCCGCTGGCCCAACCCCGATCTTCCCGGGCCCCGGCCTCCGGGGTCGACCGGTCCGAGATCGATCCGCACGGGAATCCGCCATGAAGCCTGGGATCGTCTGGCGTCTCCGCCGTTTTCCGGTAAAGCTTGGGCCCGAATCGATGCCGATTTCGGGATCATGAAGGAGACTCTGTTCTTGTCTACCTATTGTTCTGTCTACACCTATATAGATAGAGGAGCGGAGGAGCAGAGAGAAGGGGTGTTTTCTGTCCGGGCGATCAGCAGGGGGTTTTTGGTCGCCCCTGTACCGTCTCTCCGGGCGCCGGGCCCCTCCGATTCGGGTTCTCAGCCGGGGGGCCCGGTCCAGGGCGCTGCCCTGCCACCGGGCGGCCCCCGTTTGGGACCCGGAAATCACCCCGAACCTGTTAACTCTTCCGTTATCACCGCTTCCAAACACGACTCAAAATCCAGCCGGACAGATTTTCCGCCAAAGAGGCGGGACCCCATAGGGTCCCGGGTCACCACTGGGGCTCCGGGGACACTTATTACTACTTAATTAACAGCTGGACCCCCTTCGAGCCCGTGCTAGTATAACGATTCTTGTCCCCAATCCGGTTAGCTGTTATTTAAGTAGTACAATTTGGGCCCTCGCAGCCGGATGGGTTCGCAGCCGGCGGACAGGCATCCGCCGGGCCGCACACCCCCGCCTGTCGGTTCCCAGACCGCTCCCCGCACCCTATCTCCGAGGATTCTCCTCCATCGGTCGCCGCCACGGTTTCCCGCCCTCACAGCAGTCCGCCTGCGCAGAGCCTCACGGAGGTCTCACTCCCCCCTGTTCCCGTTCCCTCGACCACCGGTCAGGTTTACATCTGGCTGATGAACGGTGCCACGATCACCAGCAGTCAAACCCCTAGCAGCCCGACGTCGGACTGGGTCATTCAGGGCGTAGGCGATTTCAACGACGATGGTATGAGCGACATCCTGTGGCGCAACTCGACCACCGGGCTGGTTTACATCTGGTTCATGAGCGGAACCACGGTCACCAGCAGCCAGACGCCCGGCAGCCCAACTACGGACTGGGTGATTCAGGGTGTGGGCGACTACGACGGCAGCGGTCGAGCCGGCATCCTGTGGCGCAACAGCAACTCGCACCAAGTCTATATCTGGCTGATGACCGGGGCGACGATCACAAGCAATCAGAGCCCTGGCACCCCCGCCGACGTCTGGCAGGTCCAGGACGCGGCCTGAACCCAGAATTCCGCAGGAGACCTGGCTCCAGGCCCTGTATGGTCTTACGCGGGCTGAGGCGGAGCTGGCGGTCCTGATCGCACGGGGAATGGACGGCCCGGAAGCTGCCAGGCAACTGGGCCTCACTCCGGAGACCATTCGCACGCGTCTTAAGACCATCTTCAACAAGACCGATACCCGCAGACAATCGGACCTGGCGCGGTTGCTCGCAAGCCTTCCACATGGGACAGGATGAGATGACGCCTGCGCCAAATTGTTCCAGGGCCAACTCCAGTGATCCGAGGTTCTGCTGCAATTCGCCGGTGCGGTGCGGTCGGGGAGGCGGCGCTGCTCCGCCGCCATTTGAGCTGCGTTTCACTGCAAAGTCAGTTCGGGAGACGAAAGGATTGCGGAATCACAGAAGGGTGAGCAATCTGACCGTGAGTGCGCTGGAGGATTTGCGCGTAGAGGTCGGCATAGCCGGGATAGGGGTCGAGCTTCTTCGCCCAGTCGCAGTCCTGCATGGAGATCAGCAGGATGAAATGCTCGTCAAGCGATGCTTTAAAGTAAGGTAACGCCTCTTCCGGTTCTCCCAGCAACAGGTAAGTTTGGCCGACCCAAAACCCCGGCTCGGTCCCGCGCTTGAAAGCCTCCTTCTGCAGTCCAATGATCTCCCCCAACATCCGGGTTTTTCCGCCCCGAGCCCAGCCCCGCTTCGCGTGCTCTGCCATGGCGACATCGTCTCGATTTTGCGTGATCGCGGCGATGTGCTGCAGTTCGGCTATGTACGCGGGATAATCTCCCCTTGCAAAATCGATCTGCTTCAGAAAATAGCTGGGCGTTAGCATAGTCGGCTGCGTTTGCTCCAACTCTTCTAATTTTCTGGTGCTCGCATCTCTGTCGCCCCCGAATTCCTCCTGCATGAGTGCCGCGTCGGTTGCGATCGCTGCTGAAGTTGGATTCAATTGAAGGGCCTCGTCAATCTGCCTCAGGCATTCGGCGCCCTCCAGCCTGTTCAAAAGCGTGCTGGCATACCACTGGTGAGTCTCCGCAGAGTTCGGGTCCAGAGCAAGTGCGCGCTGGAACTCGGCATCCGAACCACGGATATCCCAATCCCAGAAGAATAACGCAAACGCCTTCGCCCGATGCGCAGCTGCCACGTTCGGGTTCAGCGCGATGGCTTTGTCGGCGGCGATCTTTGCATGCCCGAAATCCTCCCCCGGGTTTCCATGCGCAAATTGAGGCAGCAAATCGTAACTCTCCGCTAGTCCGGCGTAAGCCTCCGCGTACGACGGATCCTTCGCAATCGCCTGTGTGTAGGCGTCAATCGCTTTGGACAGGCTGCCGGAGGTGCGCAGGCTCCAGAAGTATCGACCCCGAAGATAGAGCTCTTCCGCGCCGGGAGCGGGAACATGGCGCGAAATGCCCGGAGCCGCACGGACTCCTGAAAACCCTGAGGCCCAGCTGTGTCGATGCCCATAGATCAACAGCGCCCCAGCGAGCAGGATAATCACACCCGCCACAAGTCCCATCGGCCACTGGCGAAATGCCGCACTCTCGCCCGCAGCCACCCGCAGCGCGGTCAAAGCCAGCTTCGTCGCAGCCGCCAATCCGGAATCGATGGCTGGGACTCGAGGGTCTCTTTCTGCCGGGTCCATCTCCGGTGCTCTGATCCCGGAAAGTGGCTCCGGTTCGTGCCCGCTGGCCAGTAGCCAGGAATCGAGCTCGGTCGAGTAGGCAAACACTCCGCTCCGCTTTCCACCCGGCATCCGATGTACAGGCAGCCCGCGCTCTCGCTCCCAGCGTTTCGCGGTGCGTGCGTCACAGTCGAAGTAGCTGGCAATCGACTTCCACGATATGAGCTTCTCAGCAGTCCCCGGTACACGTGGGTGAGACGACGTACGAGAGGTGCCCATACAGAGCCCGATCCTTCCAACTGCAATGGTGAGAAGAAGATGCCGACCGAGAAGATGTTCAGTGTAGCGCAGCTCTTGTCGGAGAACAACGAAAATCAATCGAACCCGGGCCCCGTCATGTCCCTTTGTTTCCCTTCCCGTCTCTTGCTGTGCCGGAGACGGGAGAGGAATCTTAGAACGGCCCATGTGTGACCCGGAAGGCACGCGGTTTCAATGAATTGTCGGGATGGAATTCTGCGAGAACGCTGAAGGCCCGACTCTGTTTCTCCCCGCCTTGTCGTCCGGACCCGAGTCAGAAGTGGGCCCTGAAGTCGATTGTTGGCGGTAAACACCGATCCTGTGTTCTCCCCCAAAGATGTGCGGTGACGTTTCTTCCAAGGAGTGTTTTCTGTGGCCCTTACGCGAGTCTTCCGTTCCCTGGCATCCTCCCTCAGCCTGGCATTTTCTCCAGTCGTTTTAGCCGGCAACAACAGCGGCCTCGCCTCTTTCCTCCATCAGTCTCGGGCTTTGCTGGTTGTGCTGGGCTTCGTTTTCGGTTCCATCGCAACGGCTCAAACCGCCCACTTCAGCGGTACCCAGATCACGATCCCGGTCCCCGTCAACACTCTGGCTTATCCATATCAAGTGGCGGTGGACGGGAGCGGCAACGTCTATATTGCCGATTACGGCAGTTGCGTGGTTTTTGGTATCAGCCCCGGGGTGCTGAAGGAAACCCCTTCGCCAACCGGCTACACCGAGACCACCATCGGAACCGGCACCAATTGCCCTTTTGGTGTCGCGGTGGATGCCAACGGAAATGTCTATGTCGGGGATACCTTCAATAACCGAGTCCTGAAAGAAACCCCGTCGGGGGCGAGTTACACCCAGACCGTCGTCGCGGACGCTGTGAACAACGGCCTGTCTTATCCCGCCGCTGTCGCGGTGGATGCCAGCGGCAACGTCTATATCGCCGATTCGGACAACAACCGCGTTTTGATGGAGACGCTGTCGGGCGGCAGTTACAACCAGAGCATTGTTGCGGATGCGGTTTCCAACGGTATTGGGGCGCCTTCCGGGATCGCAGTGGATGGCAGTGGCGACGTCTACTTCACCGACTCCGACAATAACCGGGTGTTGATGGAGACGCCGTCAGGAAACGGCTATATCCAGAGCACTGTTGCCAACTACTATTCCATGGGGATCGGCGTCGATGCGAGCGGGAATGTCTATATCGGTGATTACAACAACAACCGCGTGTTGAAAGAGACGCCGTCCGCGGGTAGTTACATCGAGAGCGTAGTTCCCGCCGAGCTGCAACACCCCGCCGGGGTCGCCGTGGATGCGGCCGGCAACCTCTACATCGCCGACACATTTAACAGCCGCGTCGTGGAGGAGACGAGGTCCGGCGGGAATTTCGGAACCGTCAACGTAGGGGTTTCGAGTGCATATTGGGTTACATCGTTATTCACGTTCGACTCGGGAGGCACGCTGGCCTCGACGTCGGCCCTGACCCAGGGCGCACAGAGTCTGGACTTTAACGTTGCGGAATCAGGTAGTTGCGTTATCGCGAAAATCTACAACGTAGACGACAGCTGTGGTGTTGACGTGGGTTTCACGCCCAGGTTTCCCGGGACTCGATATGGAGGGGTGGAGCTATCCGGCGCCAGCGGCCCAATCGCGACAGCGTATATCCAGGGCACCGGGCAGGGACCGGAGCTGGTATTCCCGAGTAATCCGGCCATCCAGACCCTTGGCGGCGGCCTCATTGAGCCTGACGGCGTAGCAGTGGACGGGAGCGGCAACGTCTATGTCGCAGATTCCTCCAACCCACTGCTGAAGGAGATACCCGTGGGCTGCGGCTCCTCCAGTTGTGCGATTACTCTGGGGGGTGGCTTCGGCTTTCTCGGCGGCGTGGCGGTGGACGGGAGCGGCAACATCTATGTCACCGACCCTCAAAACATGGCGGTCAAAGAGATGCCTCCGGGCTGTGCTACCTCCGGGTGCGTCACGACGCTGGGCGGCGGTTTCATCACTCCCGAGGGCGTCGCGGTAGACGGAAGCGGCAACGTCTATGTCACCGATTTCGACACCTCGGTCACCGTGATGCCGCCCGGCTGCGCTTCCTCGAGTTGCGTGACGAAGCTGGGCGGCGGGTTCGGCCAGCCATTTGGCATAGCGGTGGACGGGAGTGGCAACGTCTATATCGCCGATTTCGACCCTTCCAACGGCTCTGTGAAGGAAATGCCGCCCGGCTGCGCTTCCTCCGGCTGCGTCACGACCCTGGGCGGCGGCTTCAGATTTCCCGGCGGCGTGGCTCTGGACGGAAGCGGCAACGTCTATGTCGCCGATACAGGCAACGGCGCGGTGAAGGAGATGCCGCCTGGCTGCGCTTCCTCCACTTGCGTCACGGCGCTGGCAGGCGGATTTAACAATCCCGAGGGCATAGCCGTGGATGCGAACGGCAACGTCTATGTCGGCCAGACGAGCGTGGTGGAACTGAACCTCGCCACTCCGCCCACTCTCAGCTTTGTCAACACCAACGTGGGCTCGCAGAGCAGCGATAGCCCGCGGACGGTGGCGCTGCTGAACATCGGCAACGCACCGCTGACATTCTCGATCCCCGCGACCGGTCAGAACCCCAGCGTCTCCGCCAACTTTATTCTGGATGCGGCAACGACCTGTCCCGAGGTTCTGTCCTCGTCCCCGGCGGGCACGCTGGCGGCGGAAGGCAGCTGCGTCCTGGCCGTGGACTTTATCCCAACGAACGCCGGACTGATCACAGGTTCGTTGGTTCTGACGGACAATAACGTCGCCAATGCCACGCAAAGTATCGCGCTGAGCGGCACCGGCACCGTCCTCGACGGGACGCCGACCGTCTCGGTGACGCCATCGTCCCCCAGCATCACGACTGCACAGCCACTGGAGGTCTCCGTGACGGTGAGCGGCGGATCCGGCAACCCGGTACCCACCGGCTCCGTGACGTTGAACAGCGGGAGCTATAACTCATCACCCACGACGCTGACCGCCGGCTCGGCGACTATCAACATCCCAGCCGCGTCGCTGGCTGTCGGGAGCGACACTCTCACAGCAACCTATACCCCCGACTCCGGCAGCTCCCCGACCTACACCAGTGCCACCGGAACCGCACCTGTGACGGTGGTTCAGGCCATCGGGTCGTGTTCTACTTCGAACCCGAATCCCAATCCGAATCCGGCGGTGTTTGCGGCGGTCGAAGACTTCAATGGCGACTGCAGGAGCGACATCCTTTGGCGCAACAGCACCTCGCAGCAGGTTTATGAGTGGCTCATGAATGGGACCACCATCGCCAGCAGCGGGTCTCCCTCCACCCCCACCTCAGACTGGGTCATTCAGGGCACGGGCGATTTCGACGGCGACGGCAAGAGTGACATCCTGTGGCGCAACACGAACAGCGGGGAGGTCTACATCTGGCTGATGAACGGAACCGCCATCAAGAGCAGCGGATCTCCTTACACCCTCACCTCGGACTGGGTCATTCAGGGCACCGGCGATTTCGACGGTGACGGCAAGAGCGACATCCTGTGGCGCAACACTACCACGGGGCAGGTTTACATCTGGCTGATGAACGGGACCACGATCAAGAGCAGCGGGAGTCCCTACACTCTCGCCGACTCAACCTGGGTCATTCAGGGAGTTGGTGATTTCGACGGCGACGGCAACGCCGACATCCTGTGGCGGAATACCACCACGGGGCAGGTTTACATCTGGCTGATAAACGGGACCGCGATCAAGAGCAGCGGGAGTCCCTACACTCTCGCCGACTCAACCTGGGTCATTCAGGGGGTGGGCGATTTCGATGGCGACGGCAAGAGCGACATCCTGTGGCGGAACACGAACTCCGGGGAGGTCTTCATCTGGCTGATGAACGGGACAGCAATCGCGAGCAGCGGGAGCCCCTACACTCTCGCCGACTCGACCTGGGTCATTCAGGGCACCGGTGATTACGACGGGAGCGGCAGGGCTGACATCCTGTGGCACAACAGCAACACCGGGCAGGTCTACATCTGGCTGATGAACGGGACGACGATCGGGAGCAGCGGCAGTCCCTACACCCCCACCACCGACTGGCAGATCGCGAACGTCTCTCCATAGGGAGCGCTCAATGGATTGCGTTTGTTGGAGGACAGCCCGCGATCCGCAACTTTCGTCCGTGTCGCGTTCGGGGAGCGATCACCCTTCGTACCGCGAGTTTCTTCGAATGGTAACGAAACGCCCGGAACACGGGTGCATGCAGGCAAATGCGCTCATCGACGTTCCGGGGGTGTAGTGGGCCAGTTCAAGACACATTTCCCCCGAGAACGCATTTTTAGCTTGCAGGCATTTGCGCGCGAGCCGCGCAGGTGCAAACCCCAGCGCGCATGGAATCAATTGGGGGCTCGTGTGGCTGTTCAGAGATTTTGACAACAATGGCATGGGGCAGGTGCCCCAGCTCCTGTCCGATCATCCCGTAAATCAAAATCGAATCAATGCGTTAGAGGAGCACTTCCGCGAAAATCCATCGGTGTTCAGAAAGTTCAATCCTGACCCGAAGTCGTCTTCACCATTTGTCGTTCCCAGGAATGCGCCTGAGGTGTTCCTACACTGAGATAGGACTCAACCGTGCTGCCGAACCGGCAAGAACCGCGTAACGGCAGCACGTAAATAAGGAGAAGGAAATGACCACTGTTATGAATGTACTAGCCGCCGGCCTCGAGCAGGTCAGAAAATCATGGGGTTGGTTCCTCTTGTTTGGTATGGCGCTGGTGATTCTTGGAGTCGTATGCGTCGGTAAATCCCAAACCGCAACTACTTTCTCGGTCCTGGCGGTCATCGGCACCAGCACGAGGTAGCTATCCGTCACACCCAACATTCCTTCATAAGCCGACCAGGGGATGTTCTGGCCACTCTTCAGGTAAGCGTCACGATAGAGTTTCGTTACTTCCTGGAAGTGTTCGGCGTGACCGGGGCGCATGTCAAAGACGATCATTTCCCAGTAATGCGAGTGCGGTATGTCCGCTCCCTTGACGTTGTTACTGAGGTCGGGGCGGTAATGCCGGACCGTGTTGTGGACATCGGAGATGTAAGCCGCCGCGCGCGCATCCAGGCCGTCGAACTTAGTGTCGGTCGCTGCGTCGCCGGAGAGCCACTCCTCGTTCTTCTGGAGCGACTCGAAGGAATCGAAGCCGGAGAGGTAGATGGCGCGAGGCGAGCCGGTCAGGGCCTCCATCCCCAGGACATGCATCGGATCCTTGACTTGCTGCGACAGGCCAGGGTATTCCGAGGCAACTTTGTCGTAGGGTTCATCCATGTAGGGCTTTATGTTGACCGTTTCGATGTTGACGATGTTGGGTGGCGGGACTGGCGGGGTTTGTTGCGCGGCCAGAGAGCCTGCCAGTGCAAGGGACAATCCGGTGAAAGAACCAAACCATTTCTTTATAGCTATGCCCACCTCAGGGGCGCACGGAGATTTGCAGCAGAAGGAAGACTCGAACCCATGAAGGCCTGTTCCATTTGCCAACTCCCGGCCCCGGACCACTCATGGCTCGGCAAAAGGGCACTATGGCTAGCGTGGAACCACTATGACAATAGGGTGACCTCTGTGATATCTGTGGTGTCTCCGGTGGTGGGCATATGCAGGCGTGGCCGCGGATACCAGGAACAAAGCGGCAAACAGGAAGACCATTATTCTTTTCATTTTTTGCTCCAGTAACTCTCACTGATAGACTCAAGCGGGATTTCCATTGTGGATCTCAGAACGGCCGCAGCTCTCCAGCCAGATTCTCCGCACCGAGCGCGGCGACAATCGACTTTCGCCAATCATCGTCCGGGCTCAAAGTCTTGTCTGGGCAGTTTTCCTCAACTTTAAAGGGTTTCGTTGCAGTTATTTCAGGTCAAACTGTTACAAAACCGCCAATTCACTCACAGAGCGCTAGGCTCTTCCGGCCAACTTCGAGGGTCTGATCTCGGGTCAAAGATGTTTTTCCCAGGGAGCGACCCACTTTTTCCTGTTCGTCATCTCGTTTGCATTAGACGTTCGGTCATGATCTGAAAGTGATAACCCATCACTGCCATGGTCATTGCTACGCCGAAGGACTGGCGATACCGCCAGGCTGCCGCCAACAGAAACCTCCAGTAGCTGAGGCGACCTTTCCCGAGAACGCCCTGATGTACGACCGAAAGAACCATGGCGCGCAGATTTGCATAGCGCAACCGCACAGCAGTCTCTGGATGACAACGGCTCAGGAAGAGCTCCACGCGCTCATAATATGCATCGCAGGAGTAGATCCGCTTCAGGACGGAACGATAGCCTTCCACCAGACGCGCTGCGTCCATGCGCGGCAGGAAATTCAGCTTGCCATCCGTATTGTCTCCATCGCCGGCATCCAGTATCCGGCCTTCGTTCCGGAGCCTGCGGAACAGTTGCGTGCCAGGCATGGCCTGCAGCAATCCCACCATAGCCAACGGAATAGCGCTTTTCTGGATGAAGTCCACCATCCGGTCGAATATGTCTTCCAGGTCAGTGTCGAAGCCCAGAATGAACCCTCCCATGACCTCGATGCCGTACTGCTGGATACGCTGGACGCTCTCCAGCAGATCGCGTTTGGTATTTTGCAGCTTGTGATTGGCAATCAGGCTCAACTCATCCGGCGTCTCGATCCCCAAAAATACTGAAGCGAACCCAGTATCCTTCATCAACTGCAGCAACTCAGGATCGTCGGCCAGGTTCAGCGAAGCTTCTGTGCTGAAGCGAAAGGGATATCCATGGGTCCGTCCCCACTCGGCCATTGTGTTCAGCAATTCCTTCGTGCGCTTTTTGTTCCCAATGAAATTGTCATCGACTACAAAAACGGCTTCACGCCAGCCCGTTTCGTACAGCTGGTCCAGCTCGGCCAGCACCTGCTCGACAGCCTTCGTACGAGGCCGTCTGCCGTAGATCTCGACGATGTCACAAAATTCGCAGTTGAATGGACATCCGCGCGAATATTGAACGGGCATGCTGCTGTAATGGCGCATTTTGATGAGGCTGAAATCCGGGAGCGGGCTATCTTTCATGGCCGGCTTCTCCGCCGCTTCGTAGACAGGGCCGGCCTCGCCGGCTTCCAGGTCGCGCGCGAGGGTTGCGATCAGATCCTCTGCTTCGCCAATGACCACATGGTCGGCCTTCAGTGCGTCTGCGGGCATGCTGCTGGCGATCGGACCGCCCACGACCGTTTGCAGTCCCCGCGCGCGGCAACGTTCGATAACTAACCCCAGATCCTCCTGCTGGACATGCATCCCGCTCACCAGCGCAACATCAGCCCACGCGAGGTCTGCGTCCTTCAACCGCTCCACATTGCAGTCAATCAGCCGCTGTGCCAGCTTCCAGGAAGCATCGCGGCGATTGTCATGAGCCCCAGGGGAGGCTGTGCCGCGCGCTTGCCCTGAAACCACAGTGCGTGTTTGAAGCTCCAGTAGGTATCAGGAAATTTGGGGTAAATCAGCAGCGTCTTCATTATTCACCTCCGGCGGAAGAAGCGCTGGAGAGCGCTGGCAGCGAACCGTTGCGCAGATCGGCGGCAAGCCGCCTGACAGAGTGCAGGGGAATCTCCAGTCGTGGAAGTTGCGTGTGATTCGAGCAAGCCCGAATAAGGGTACGCATGTAAGAACGGGCCACCTGGTTCCACACCATGGGCCTTGAATGGAGGTAAGCACGTTTCCCCATCGAATGGCGCGCAGCATCGTTATCCAGCAACTCGACCGCCGCTTGGGCGATCGCGGCTGGATCCTCAAAGGGAACCAGGATACCCCGCCCATTGCTCAGAAGTTCGGCAGCGTGCCAGTACGGCGTCGAGATAATCGCCTTCCCGCCACCCAGGGCATAGGCAAGCGTTCCCGATACTGCCTGCGCCTCGTAACGGTAAGGTGTGACGTAAATATCGGCTGAGCAGACCAAAGACGCCATCTCCTGGGGACTGAGGAAGCGATTCTGAAAGATCACGTGTTCTCCCACGCCTAGCTTTCTGGCCAGAGCCTGTAGCTGGAGCAGACACCGATCGCCTTCGACCAGCCGAACATGTGGATGGGTTGCTCCGGCAATGATGTAGACAACGTCGCTGTGTCGAGACAGGATCTGTGGTAGCGCGCTGATTACATTCTCAAGTCCTTTGTTGGGAGACAGGAGCCCGCACGTAAGCAATACGGTCGCTCCTTCGGTCGAAGCCAGCTTCCTGAAGAACGCAGGATCCTCGAACGGAAGGCTGGGAATGCCATGAGGAATGAGTTCAATCTTTTCCTCGGAAACGCCAAACATGTCCTGCAGAAAGCGAGAGGAGTGCTCGCTCATCACGATCAGGCGGTCGGAGCGCGCGGCAATTTCCTGCATGACGACGAGCTGGTTGACATTTGGCTCGCGGAGAACCGTATGCAACGTTGTTACCACCGGCATGCTGAGATGTTCGAGAAGATGCAGGATATGGCTGCCGCTCCTGCCCCCAAAGATTCCGTATTCATGCTGCAGCGAAACGACGCCGACGCCGCTGGAATTGATAAATTGGGCTGCCGCCCGATAGGAGACGAGATCGGCCTCCGTCAGCTCGAACCGCACCCGCGCGGGGTAGCTGTAATGGGATTGAGGATCGTTCACGGCTACGACAAAAACATTGGCGTCCGCGTACTCAGCAACAATCGCGTTGCACAAATCAGTCGTGAATGTGGCAATTCCGCATTGCCGGGGAAGGTGGTTGCCGATGATCGCTACTGTTGGAATCGGCGGACCAGTTGACCCATACATTGTCACCGATTTTGTTTCGAACACATGAGGACGCGCTGGACTTGATAATGCGAGATTGCGACCTGAACTCACGGAAAAGTCATTTGCGCTCAATGTAGGTTCCTTTCCGGACGGTCCGAGTAAGGCAGAACCGCTCCACCGCGTGAATGCAGGAGGATCTGACGCTGGTTCGAAGCAGTTCGCCCTTTTGAGATCCTTTGCGGACGCGGAAGTGAGATCGTATCCAAAGCCCCGCGCCTGGCAGCGTCGTATCAGGCCAGGTGCCCCTTATGATCCCGATCATCGAACAGGATGATCCCGGAAAACTGAGCAAAAACAGCGCACTCTTGTTTTCGTCGTCCGATCTCCCTGATGTCCCTGTCTGTGGACGGCAAAACGGTTCGACGCGCTGCCGCAGAGAAAGGGTGGACGTGGGCGCAACGCGAAATTCGCTTCAGGTGCAGCAGCAAATTTGTGCCAAAGTGCAAAGCGGCGGAACCCGTATGCTCCGCCGCCTGACTTTCGCCGTGTGCTGCGTGGTTCGGCAGTTACGGTTGCTCGTGTCCGCCGCGGGCTCCGCCGCCACCACCACGCGATCCCCCACCGCTACTGCGAGCTCCACCGCCACCGCGCGCTGCTGTGGCATGGGGAGCGCTATGGGATGCGCTGGCCTTTGCTACATGGGGAGCGGCATGTGCGTCGCTGCCGCGCGCTGTTGTGGCGCGAGGTGCTGCATGGGATGCACTCGGACGCGCTGCTGTGGCGTGGGATGCGCCGCCGGCATAATGTCCACGATTGGCCGCAGCACCACCTCCACCGTTGTACCGTCCTCCTCCTCCACTGCTGAAGCGATGACTGCCCCAGCCGTGGCCGTAGCCCCAGCCAGCCCATGGGCCCATACCCAGAAAGATGCCGTTGTAGAAATAGCCCGGCCCGTAATAGCCCATGGGCGCGCATGCATATGGGGAATACTCGTAATAGCCGTAAGCGCAGCTGGGTGGGACACCGATGTCAATGACAACCTGGGTGTTGCCTGTCGGCATCAGGGCCAGAGGCGCAAGCAATGCTGTAGCACAAAGTAGAGTTTTGAATCCGCGCATAAATGACCCCCTTAAGGTGTCTGCGGTCTGTAGAGTTGCGTGGGATGCTGCGTTGCGGCACAGAACATTCCAGCAGCAGCAGTCACCATAAGGATGGAACCCAGCCATGAATGCCTCGACCCTGATGTCGAGGTGATCGTCACACTACCCTTACATCGTTGACTCTAGCTGCCAGGATCGGCTCTGTCTGAGCAATACGAACCACAAATCCTGTTTCGTTTTGACGAAACTGCCTTCTCCGATCGATTCCTGTCATTTCTGCTGGCACGAAGCATGCGAATCCAGGCCGACCTTGTAGACCAGCTTTTTAACTCGAGCGAAAAGCGCCTCGCGAGAATCCTCCTGTTGATGGCCGTCACCCGTTGTCGCTGATTCCGAAAATCTCACAGGAAACTCTGGCGGAGATGGTTGGCACTACCCGATCCCGCGTCAGCTTCTTCATGAATCGCTTCCGTAAACTCGGGCTTATCCAGTACAACGATGGAATTCATGTTCACAAATCGTTGCTGAATGTGGTGCTGCTCGATCAATTGCCAGACCGCAACGCGGCTAAGCCCTCTATCTTCGGCACTCCTGCGACCGACTCGTAATCGCGGGGCCGCGGCTCAAGCGGGCTTCCCATTGTCCAGCCGGAGGATGCGGCTTCGGCGCGGGCTTTTCAGGGGAAGCCTGGCACGGAATCGCCATCAGGCGTCAAAGCTTCCTTGGGTGCCACGGTTCATTCGCCGGCACGCCCACCGAGCCGCCAACCTGGGCGTCAGCAACTGGTTCAGGGCCAATCAGATGGAGAGGAGTTTTCGGATTCTCTTCCGCGTCTGCCTGCTTGCCGGAAGCTCCGCTCTCCGCTTCGGCCGCAGTATCAAGCCGGTTCGGGGAGGAAAGTGACTGCGCGCTTTCTGTGAAGAGATGACTCTTAACATCCGATTTTGTACTGAGACTCATAAAGGCTCCAGTCTTCCTGTTTGCTTACCTGCATTTGCTCGTCTGAGCCCGGCGTGAATGGCGTAAGGCGAGGAAAGAAACTCACGACAACCACCTGAGTATAGGCGGGAAACAACTTCGACAAGTGAGCAAAACAGAACAGATGGTTGTTAATGCGCGTGCCATGCTGGTATCCCTTACGAGTGCGGAGCCGCATTGTCTCGTGACTCACACATCTTGCCCCGCGGCTTGCGATTTCTCGCACCCGACATGCCTTCCCTGATCCAGCAACTTGCCTATCAACATGGAGGCTGAGATGGAAGATCATCGGTGCAAGATCGCGGCTGCCAAGACGGAGGACCCTCGGTGTGGCAGTTTGCTCCGTGGAGTGACGATTGAGATCGAAGACCCACGGTGCAGGGGTCTGCTCCCTGGTGCGGAGATTGAGGTCGATGACCCACGGTGCAGAAGCCTGGAGATTGAGGTTGAAGATCCTCGGTGCAAGGCCATGCTCATGATCTGGTGACTTAGGCTTGAGGAGAATCTCCGGTCCCAACCGAATAGTGTTTGCAGTTGGATGCGGTGGAAAAATACGTGGTATAAGTCCTGTGACATGCGTTGAAAGTGCTTCCGCTGTTTATTTGATCGGTGGCGCGGAGGTCCGGAGCAAGGCTCAAGCGGCTTTGAGCTTTTTGGTTTTATCTGCGATACATTGCAATAGCTCTTTCCAGGATTTGACAAACGATGCGGCTCCCTCGTTCTGGAGTCTGAGACCCATGCCGCTGGTTTCTATTCCTGCCCCGGCGAACCTGGCCAACTCTTCCGCGTGAGGATGCAGCATCTCACTAACAGTCCCATGATCGGCGAGCGCTTTCAATGTCGCCTCAGGCATGGTATTCACGGTGAAGGGTGCGGCGAGGGCCTGCACATAGAGTGTGTCGGACGCATTCGGGTCCTTGGTTCCGGTGCTGGCGAAGAGCAGTCGCTGGGCACGAGCGCCCGCATTCAGGATGCGCTGCGAGCGTGGCGAGTCGAGCAAAGTGCAATAGCTCTCATACGTCTCTCTCGCAATGGCGATGCCCAGTTGGTTTCGCAACTCCGAAGGAACTGTGTCCGCTACCGCTACATCCCAGCGGCTGACGAAGAGTGAGGCAACAGATCCAACATCCGGATTCAGCCCGGCAGCGATGCGGCGCTCGATGCCGCGCAGATACGCCTCGGCGGCCGCGACATATTGCGCTGACGAGAACAGTAGCGTCACATTAACCGGCACACCCGCGAAGATAGCTTCTTCAATGGCGGGAAGGCCCTCCTTGGTGCCCGGTATTTTGATGAAGAGATTAGGCCGTCCGGCACGAACATGGAGGTCCCTGGCTGCGGCGAGTGTTGCAGCGGTGTCGTGGGCCAGCAAGGGCGATACCTCCAGAGACACCCAGCCGTCCACGCCGTTCGTCCGGTCGTGGATCGGCCGAAAGAGATCGGCGGCCTGCCGGAGGTCCTCGATCGCCAACTCGAAGAAGAGCGTCTCACCCGACTTGCCTTCCTGCATCTTCTGCCGGATAGCGTGGTCGTATTCGCGGCTGTTCCTGAGCGCGTGATCGAAGATCGTAGGATTCGAGGTGAGCCCGGTGACTGAGAACTCCTGGATGTAGCGGCGAAGGGTGCCTTCCGCCAGCAGTCCGCGAGTGATGTTGTCGAGCCAAAGGCTTTGGCCCAGGTCGTGGAGCTTTTGCGTAGCTTTCATTCTTCCCTCACGGATCGCTCACGGATTATGCGTTTAAATGCTGGTGTGTTGGGATGCAGTCGACGAACGGTGTACTTTCGGGACACTCTGGCGAGCGGAGAACACATCATGGATGATGCTGGCGCGGACACCGGGGACTTTGCTCGCGCCAGTCGATGCTTCAACACCGCCGAACCAATAAGCATGGGCGATGACCAGACTCATACCGCCTTGGCATCCCGCAAAAGCTTAACCCGGCGTTCCTCGTATTCCTCGCTTGTGATCTCACCAGCGGCATACCCCCTTTGCAGGAGTTGCAGAGGCGTTTGCAGGTCCCGGTAGCTGCTTCTCCTCACCGGCATCATGAAGGAGAAGAACAACATCCACAGGATGACCCAGAAAATCCACCAATATGCATGCATTCCGAACCAGTAAAAGTGGTACATAGACACCTCCCGGTGTTGTTACGTGATACTGCAACAATCGCACTCATTCGATCCAGCCTGAAGAGTAAGCGCACTCAATACCCGGCTTGCTAACCGCATTTCGCCTAATCCAGTCGTGCGACAGCTTCGTCGTGTACCCTTTTGTCTCGTTCCGGGTTTCATCGTCCCGGGGTTTGCCAATGACTGCGCATTCATCTGGCGCCGCTCCATTTCCAGTTCCGGATTTCCGGCATGTCCTGGCCGTGAGCGTCGATGTAGTGTTTGTGTTCGATGAGCTTGTCCTGCATCTGTTGCTTCAGATAGTCGCCCCTGGACCCAAGATTCGGCACCCGATCCACCACGTCCGTAACCAGATGGAAGCGGTCCAGGTCGTTCTGCACCCTCATGTCAAAAGGCGTCGTGATCGTCCCCTCTTCTTTGTAGCCACGCACATGCAGGTTGCGGTTGGTCCGGCTGTAGGTCAGGCGATGGATGAGCCATGGATAACCGTGAAAGCCGAATATGATGTGTTTATCTTTCGTGAAGAGCGAATCGTAATTCAGTTCTGTCAACCCGTGGGGATGCTCCGTGTTCGGCTGCAGCTTCATGAGATCGACAACATTGACGACGCGGATTTTCAAGTCGGGCAGATGTTCGCGAAGAATAGAAACAGCGGCGAGAATCTCCAGCGTGGGGGTGTCTCCGCAGCAGGCCATCACTACGTCGGGCTCGCTGTCCTGGTCATTACTGGCCCATTGCCAGATGCCAACGCCTTCCGTGCAATGCACGACCGCCTGATCCATGGTCAGCCATTGCGGAAGCGCGTGCTTTCCTGCAACTACCACATTGACGTAGTTGCGGCTGCGCAGGCAGTGATCGACGACGGATAGAAGGCAGTTGGCATCCGCCGGAAGGTAACAGCGCACGATATCGGCCTTCTTATTGATGACGTGGTCGAGGAAGCCGGGATCCTGGTGGGTGAAACCGTTGTGGTCCTGCTGCCAGACATGGGAGGCCAGCAGATAGTTCAACGAAGAGATATCGCGCCGCCACGGCAGTTCCCGGCATACCTTCAGCCACTTCGCATGCTGGCTGAACATCGAGTCGATGATGCGAATGAAGGCTTCATAGCTGTTGAACAGTCCGTGTCTTCCGGTCAGGAGATACCCTTCCAACCAGCCCTCGCACTGGTTTTCACTCAGCATGGAATCCAGAACGCGGCCATCCGGCGCGAGAAACTCGTCGTTGCCGAATTCACGCGCGTCCCACTGGCGATTGGTGACTTCGAAGACTGCCTGGAGGAGATTTGAGACTGTTTCATCCGGACCGAAGACGCGGAAGTTATGCTTGTCCTGATTCAGTTTGGCAACGTCGCGCAGAAACGAGCCCAGTACGAGCGTGTCTTCTATCTGCACTGCGCCCGGCGAGGTCACCTTGACCGCGTGATCGTGGAAGTCCGGCATGCGAAGATCGTGAAGAAGAATACCGCCGTTCGCGTGCGGATTGGCGCCCATCCGACGGGTGCCCTGTGGAGCCAAGTCAGCCAGTTCCTGGATGAGTCTCCCATTTTCGTCGAATAATTCCTCGGGCTTGTAGCTCTTCATCCAGTCCTCAAGCAGCTTTACATGATCGGGGTGCTCGGAATCGACGAGCAGCGGCACCTGATGAGCTCGAAATGTCCCTTCGATCTGCAGGCCGTCGACGACCTCTGGGCCTGTCCAGCCCTTGGGCGACTTGAGGACGATCATCGGCCAGCGCGGCCGAGTCGTGTCATTGTTGCTGCGTGCATTCGCCTGAATTCGATGGATATCCTCGATGGCTGTGTCGAGAGTGGCGGCCATGAGTTGGTGCATCTTCTCCGGCTGATCCCCTTCCACGAAGTAAGGCGTCCAGCCGCAGCCCCTCAGGAATTGCTCCAGTTCCTCATGCTCGATGCGGGCGAGTACGGTTGGATTACTGATCTTGTAACCGTTCAGGTGCAGAATTGGCAGCACCGCTCCATCGGTCTTTGGATCTATAAATTTGTTGGAATGCCACGAGGTCGCCAGGGACGCCGTTTCCGCCTCGCCGTCCCCAATGACGCAGGCGACGATCAAATCGGGATTGTCGAAAGCGGCGCCAAAGGCATGGCTCAGCGAGTAACCCAACTCGCCGCCTTCGTGAATCGATCCAGGCGTGGTCGGCGCAACGTGGCTGGAAATCCCTCCAGGAAAGGAGAACTGCTTGAACAGCTCTTTCAGTCCGGCTTCGTCCTGGGTGACGTTCGGATAAACCTCGCTCCAGGTGCCTTCGAGGTAGACATTGCCCACAATCGCGGGGCCCCCGTGGCCAGGGCCGGCGATGTAGAACATATTCAGGTCGTACTTATTGATGACCCGGTTCAGATGAACGTAGATAAAGTTCTGACCTGGCGTCGTGCCCCAGTGGGAGACCACCAGAGGCTTCACGTGCTCCAGCTTCAGCGGCTCCTTCAGCAGCGGATTTTCATAAAGGTAGATCTGGCCCACCGACACATAATTGGCAGCGCGCCAGTAAGCGTCCATTTTGCGCAGCAGCTCTGAAGTAAGCGTGTAACGGTTCCTAACGGACTCTTCTTTGCCTAACGTTTCGGGCGTCTCGTGGAGCAATTCCTCGGTGGTGAGCATGTCAGTCGGCATGGTTTGATTCTCCCTTTGTTTCCATGGAGTGAAGAGGGTGCGGCTGAACCGGGCGGCGGTTGACAATGAAACCTTGCTCGTTAACGGGGTCCAACTTCGCTTCTGAGAGCGCACAGACTTATGTCCAACGATAGAGTCGCATCCGCGCCAGCGATAAGCTGTTCTTTATTGATCATGTTGGACCGATCCTTGACCCTCGAGTCCTGTCCCGTCGCCCGTTTTTGAAAATCATGTGAACGGGCAACACCGTTGTTGCTGTGGATCGCTGGACGAAGTGCGGGGTTCGTTGTGGTGCGCCGCTGTCTTGCAGCCATCGCAATTCTCTAAGCCAATGGCCGACTCTTTATTAGGTGAGCAATATTGCACAGCGTCGTCATGCTCGCGAGGAGATACTTCATACGACGCGCGCAGATGACCTCCGTCGTCGCGATCCGCTCGCAGACAGGAGAAATTCATCGTGTCCCCATTTCCGACGACCACGGAGTCCAAGCCCGGATCAGAGCAGGATTCCCAGCCTGAGGCAACGACCGCCCCGAAGGCTTCCGACAAGAACGGGACGAAGCCCGATTCAAAAGCTCAGGCCAAAGAAGACCTGACGCCTGGCGCAAAGCCTAAGTCCGGGGACGACCTGAAATCCATCCCGATGGCGGATCTCCAGAAAAAGCTGGGGTCTTCTCCCGACGGCCTTTCCCAGGCCGAGGCTCAGAAGAGGCTGACCCAGTATGGTCCGAACGCCATCGCGGAAAAGAAGACCAACGAGTTCCTGAAGTTCCTCAGCTATTTCTGGGGTCCCATTCCATGGATGATCGAAGTGGCAGTCATTTTGTCCGGAGTGGTACGGCACTGGATGGATTTTGGCATCATTTTTTTCCTCCTGCTCTCGAATGCTGTGGTGGGGTTCTGGGAAGAGCATCAGGCGGGCAACGCCATCGAGGCGCTCAAGGCCAGGCTGGCCACTAATGCACGCGCCAAGCGTGATGGAAAGTGGACGACTCCGAAAGCAGCGGAACTGGTTCCCGGCGACGTCATCCGTTTGCGGCTGGGCGACATCATCCCCGCGGACGCGCGCCTGCTGGCGGGCGATCCGGTCGAAGTGGATCAGTCGGCGTTGACGGGAGAATCTCTGCCTGTCAGCGTCAAGCCGGGAGGCGCGGTGTTTTCGGGGTCGATCCTGCGCCAAGGCGAGATCGATGCCATGGTGTATGCCACCGGGACGAACACCTATTTCGGCAAGACCGCGCAGTTAGTGCAGGAGGCTCAAACCGTCAGCCATTTCCAGCGCGCCGTATTGAAGATCGGCGACTACCTGATCGTGCTCGCTGTGGCTCTGGTGGTGTTGATCCTGGCGGTTGCGCTCTTCCGCGGCGATCCCGTGCTTACCACTCTGGAATTCTGCCTGGTGCTCCTGGTAGCTGCGATTCCGGTGGCCATGCCCACAGTGCTGTCCGTGACGATGGCTGTGGGTGCGCGCCTACTCGCGAAAAAAGAAGCGATTGTGACCCGCTTGTCGGCCATCGAAGAGTTGGCCGGCGTCGACGTGCTGTGTTCAGACAAGACCGGGACCCTGACCCAAAACAAACTGACGCTGGGCGATCCGTTCAGCGTCAACAATATCCCCGGCGATGAGGTGATTCTCTGGGCCGCACTCGCTTCGCGCGCGGAGGACAAGGACACGATCGACCTGGCGGTGATCGGCGGAGTGAAGGACGACAAAGCGCTGAAGAGTTATCGGGTATTACACTTCCAGCCATTCGACCCCGTGCATAAGCGTACCGAAGCCACAGTCAAGGACCCGGGCGGACAGCAGTTTTTCGTGGCCAAGGGAGCACCACAGGTCATTCTAAAAATGTCGATGAATGCAGACGCAGTCAAGCCTGCCGTCGAGAAAGCTGTGAACGAATTCGCCGGCCGCGGCTTCCGCTCCCTGGGCGTGGCCCGCGCAGACGAGGAAGGCAAGTGGCAGTTTGCCGGAGTGCTGCCGTTATTCGATCCGCCGCGCGAGCAAGCCAAAGCAACCATCGCCAGCGCCCGGCAGATGGGCGTGAACGTCAAGATGGTCACGGGCGATCAAATCGCCATAGCTAAGGAAACTTCTCGGCAATTGGGATTGGGTGCGAATATCCTGGATGCGAGCGGGTTGGGCGACACCAAACAGCTGGCGACTGCGCAGACCGGAGAGGCCATTGAAAAGGCGGACGGCTTTGCCCAGGTCTTCCCGGAACACAAGTATTTCATTGTCGATGTGTTGCAGAAGCGCGGGCACATTGTCGGGATGACTGGCGACGGAGTGAATGACGCTCCAGCGCTCAAGAAGGCGGATTGCGGCATCGCTGTTTCTGGAGCGACGGACGCAGCGCGCGCGGCGGCCTCCATCGTGCTGCTTGCTTCAGGCCTCTCGGTGATCATCGACGCGGTCAAGGAGAGCCGCCGCATTTTTCAGCGGATGAACAGCTACGCCATCTACCGCATCGCGGAGACACTAAGGGTCCTGTTCTTCATGACCCTGGCGATTCTGGTCTTCAATTTCTATCCGTTAACCGCCGTCATGATCGTGATGATCGCGTTGCTCAACGACGGGGCTATCCTCTCGATCGCCTACGACAATGTCCAGTACAAGGACAAGCCCGAGAGCTGGAACATGCGGCTCGTGCTGGGAATCTCCACGGTGCTGGGAGTTATCGGCGTTGTCGCTGCGTTCGGTCTGTTCTATCTCGGCGAGCGCGTCTTCCATCTCGACCGGCTGCACATCCAGACTCTCATGTACCTGAAGCTTTCCGTGGCCGGTCATCTCACCATCTTCCTCACACGCACCAGCGGTCCGTTCTGGTCCATACGCCCCGCGCGGATCCTGTGGATCGCGGTTCTTGGCACGCAGACCATAGCGACTTTGATCGCGGTCTATGGTTTGTTTATGGCGCCCCTCGGATGGAAGTGGGCGGGCTTCGTTTGGGCCTATGCATTGGCCTGGTTCCTTATCAATGATCGGGTGAAGCTGTTAGCGTATCGGATCTTCGATCCATCCAAACCCTCCTTGCTTGGGAAAGTGCCGCCAGTGGATTGTACTCAGCAAATCGCCGCACGAGCTTACGAGATCTACCAGGATCGGCTCCACGGTGAAAGCCAGCAGGATCAGGACTGGATCGAAGCGGAAAGGGAGATCCGGAGCGATTCGGCAGCAAGTCCGAAGGTTGCATAGACGCATGCGTCGTACAGAAGGAAGAAGATGACAATTAATGCGAAGGATTTTCGCGTTCGGCCCGGAAAGAAGGTCGTGCTCAGCAAGTGGCCGACGAAGGTGGAACCGTTCTGTCCGTCGGACGTAGAGTATGACGATCTTCTCGCAAAGCACGTGGCGGAGCTCAGCTCTCTGCAGCAGCTTCATTACGCGTCGCACCGCTACGCTCTGCTTTTGGTTTTTCAGGGTATGGACGGTGCTGGCAAGGACGGCGCTATTCGGCACGTGATGTCCGGCGTCAATCCCGAAGGGTGCGAGGTATTCAGCTTCAAGGAGCCAAGCGCTGAAGAACTGGACCACGATTTTCTCTGGCGCACAGTGTGCCGGCTTCCGGAACGTGGACGGATCGGCATCTTCAATCGGTCCTATTACGAAGACGCACTGGTGGTGCGAGTGCATCCCGAGCTTCTCCGCAGCCAGGGACTGCCGCCTGAGTTGTGCGACGAGAAGACCGTCTGGGACGGGCGGTATCGCTCCATCGTGGATATGGAGAAGCACCTGCACCGCAACGGCACCCGGATCGTCAAGATATTTCTTCATCTCTCGCAGGAAGAGCAGCGAAAGCGCTTTTTGGCGCGCATCGATGAGCCGGACAAGAACTGGAAATTCAGCCTCGCTGACATTCACGAGAGGAAATACTGGAAGGATTACGTGAAGGCCTATGAAGAATGCCTGCACGCGACCAGCACGCACCACACCCCCTGGTACATTGTTCCTGCCGACGACAAAGAGAACGCCCGGCTGATCGTCTCCCGCATTGTGCTCGACGCGCTTGAAGACCTGAAAATGGCCTGGCCCAGAACCACGCCGAAGCGACGTGCGGAATTGCAGTCCATCCGCAAGCATCTGGCAGCGTAGGGATTCACAGCCGCCCCATTCGTAAGGGCAACGGAGCAAAAGAGAGAGGATCGTTCCCTGTTGACGCTAAAGCCAGAGGTTGAAGGCATAGACTCGCTGACGGAGCTGGCGCTCAACCTGCACTGGTCCTGGAATCATGCAGCGGACGAGTTGTGGAAGCGTTTGGACACCAATCTTTGGGAGGCCACGCAGAATCCATGGGTCATTCTGCAGACTGTGTCCCAGGACACGGTCAAAGCCGCATTGGCAGAGCCGGAATTTGGCCGGCGTCTCGACGAATTGTTGCGACACAATCGGGACTCGTATAGCTCGGACGCGTGGTTTCAAAAGAAACACCCCGATACTGCGCTAACCCTGGCTGCCTACTTCAGCATGGAATTCATGCTGAGCGAAGCACTTCCTATCTACTCAGGTGGACTGGGCAACGTAGCTGGCGACCAGATGAAGGCGGCCAGCGACCTGGGCGTCCCAGTCGCGGGAGTGGGACTGCTCTACGGGCAGGGATACTTCCGCCAGGATTTCGATTCCGAAGGCCGGCAACGGGCGCTATATCCGGTCAATGATCCGGGCCAGTTGCCCATCCGTCCATTGCGGCGGCCGAATGGCGAGTGGTTGCGGTTACAGATCCAGCTACCTGAATCGAAGATCTGGCTTCGCTGCTGGGAAGTGTCGGTTGGCCGCACGAAGCTCTATTTGCTGGATACCAACGATTTCGCTAACAGCGCAGCGCATCGGGGAATTACCAGTGAGCTTTATGGCGGCGACGCGGAGATGCGCCTGAAGCAGGAGATCGTGCTGGGCATCGGCGGCTGGCGCCTGCTGCGGGCGCTCGGCCTGCGGCCTGAGGTCTGCCATCTCAACGAAGGACATGCGGCCTTTGCCACACTTGAGAGGGCACGGTTCTACATGGAGGATCATAAAAAGCCATTTGATCTTGCCATGACTATTACTCGGGCTGGAAATATCTTTACTACGCATACGGCCGTTGCGGCTGGATTTGACCGCTTCGATCCCCAACTCATTCGTAAGTTTCTCAGTCATTATGCGCAGGATGAACTCGCAATTTCGATTGACGATCTGCTCGCAATGGGGAGGCAGAACCGTGACGATAATTCGGAATCCTTCAACATGGCCTGGCTCGCGGTCCGCAGCAGCGGGCAGATCAATGGCGTGAGCAAGCTCCACGGACAGGTGAGCCGGCATATCTTCCAGCCACTTTTCCCGCGATGGCCGCAAATGGAGGTTCCGATAAGCTCGGTCACCAATGGCATTCATGTTCCCACCTGGGACTCGGCTGCGGCGGATGCGCTCTGGACCACAGCCTGCGGCAAGAAGCGCTGGCGGGGCGACCGCGCCGTCGAGGATGACATCCGCCGATTATCTGACCCGCAGCTATGGGAGATGCGTTCCGCAGGACGGAAGACGTTAGTTGCTCGCATTCGCAGGCGGTACGCGCATCAGCTCGCTTCGGAAGGCCGTCCAGCGTCGGATGCCAGTGACATTTTCGATGAGAATGTCCTGACTCTGGGGTTTGCACGTCGCTTTGCCACCTATAAGCGTCCGAATCTTCTTCTGCATGATCCGGGGCGACTGGTTCGACTGCTCCGCGACCCGCAACGGCCGGTGCAGTTGGTCCTCGCCGGAAAGGCTCATCCCCAGGATTTACCCGGACAAGCGCTGATCCAACAATGGAACGACTTCATCCGGCGGCCGGAAGTCCGCGACCGCGTCGTCTTTCTCAGCGACTACGACATGTTGCTGACGCAGGAGCTGGTTCAGGGGGTTGATCTGTGGATCAACACACCGCGTCGTCCGTGGGAAGCCTGCGGAACGAGCGGCATGAAGGTTCTGGTCAACGGCGGTCTGAATCTTTCTGAGCTGGACGGCTGGTGGGCGGAAGCGTATTCCCCTGAGGTCGGTTGGGCCATCGGCGACGGCAAAGAGCACGGCGAAGATCCGGCATGGGATGCCGCGGAAGCTGACGAGTTGTATTCGGTTCTGGAGCGTCAGGTCATCCCGGAGTTTTATGAGCGAAACGAAAGCGGGATGCCTGCAAAGTGGCTGGGGCGGATCCGCGAGAGCATGGCGCAACTAACTCCGGAATTCTCAGCCAGCCGTGCTATCCGCGAATACACGGAGGATCACTATCTGCCTGCCGCTTCCGGTTACCGGGATCGTCGAGACCAGGAGGGGGCGCCTGGCCATGATCTGATCCAGTGGCAGAAGAACATCGCCCGGAATTGGAGCTCCGTGCGCTTCGGCAGCGTCGAGGTGAAGACGCACGATGGGCAGCATTTTTTCCGGGTTGAGGTCTTTCCGGGGAATCTCGCTCCGGATGAGCTGAGAGTCGAACTCTACGCGGAGTCAGACCAGAAGACTGGTTCCCCGTCGATTGAGGTCATGGCGGCATGCACCGCCTGTGCGGATACAAAAGGCATTCTCGTGTATTTAGCGGAGACATCGAGAAGCCGTCCCGCAAGCGACTACACGCCACGCATCATCCCGCACCATCACGGCGCATCAGTGCCGCTGGAAGTTACCCAAATTTTGTGGCAACGGTGATGGGTCTCTCCGTGGGGTAGATTTCAAATGTGCTAGGGTGCGATCGTGCCGTTCGGGTTTGCCCTGCCGCCTCTGTGGAAACGGTGATGAACCATGGTCCGAGCCAGTGCAAAGAGAATGACAACCAGAACGACAATCCAGATGAATGTTGCAATTCTCTGCCTGGGTGGCTTTCTTCCGGTACCGGGTTCCTCATGCGAATTGGCAGTCATCATCGTCTCCCAGGTGAATAGTCTGCGCGAATGCATCATACTGTCGCTTTCGGCAAACTGACATCTCCTTGCGCCGGGAGCACCTCGGGTAGATCCAGACGCGCTACGCCGATCCGATTGTCGGCCGTGCCGTAGTAGACGTCAAAGCGGTCCGGCAATCCGAGGTCATCGCGGCGATCGATGCCGGTGGGAAACACGACGTTGGCGATGGTCCCGTGGCATTCCGCCAGAAGCTCCGGTTTCAATACCGGCTCCGCCGAGCGATAGCGGATGAGCTGCGGATGCTTCTCCGAAAGCACCATGACGCCTGCGGAGTAACAGAGGTGACGTGCCTCGCTGTCAGGTTCGGCTAACTCACTCACACCGTGATAGAGGATGAGCCACCCATGCCGTGTGAGTACAGGTGGAGTTCCCGCACCGATCTTGAGCCGCTCCCAGGGAGAAACCGGAGTTGCCAGGCGGTGATGAGAAGTAAATCGCCCAAGACGATCCGGATTCCGATGCTCCAGCATCGGCGGACAATAGGAAATCCAGATACTTTCGCGATCAAGGTCAACTGCGCGGGGCGAGGGATTACGAGCGGTCTCCTCCGGACGAGTGCCGGAGAAGAGCGGCCGGTGCAGCATGGCCAGCTCCGGAAGCCCGGATGGGTTGGGGATCGCGACTGGAAAGAAGCTGGCGTCTTTGTCGTCCTCATCGCCGAGTTCAACGCCGCGCCACAGAGCAAAGGTCGCCAGCCCCATCCGCTGCCAGTGGAAGAGATCTTTCGATTGAGCCAACGCGATCCGCGGGCCATTGGGCGAATATGCCGTGTAGGTCATGATGTAACTTTGGAGCGGTTCTACAAACGTGACACGCGCATCCTCGCAACCGCCTCCACCATCGGGCCGCCGCTCGTAATCGGCCTCCGGCTCCAGCGCTATACCAAGCCTCTCGACACCCGCGGGGTCGCCGGCGTTATTGAACCGGACCCGGGCAATGCCGATGCGCGAGTAATTTCCCTTCGCAACCAGGCGCGGGAACAGATAGAGCTGGCCATCCGGACCGCGCACGGCAGCCGGATTCAGCACGCCCTCAGTTTCCTGGGGATTTCCGGGCTCCGGCTCCATCAGCATTCCAATTCGCCGAAGCTTAAGCATGGATTCCCACCTGCAATTCAGACTGGGGGACATCGCCTAAACAAGCCAGGATGGCTTCGATCACGCGTTTCGTATCCTCGGGCCCGCGCACCGGAATGGAGATCACGCCTGCCTGTTCGGCCGGATAGTCATTCCCGCTCACAAACAACGCATCGCCGATATAGATCATCTCTTTCAGAGAAATGCCGAGGACGTCGCGCAGCTTGCGAACCCCGTAAGCCTTATCGATGCCGGGCTTCGTAACATCGATAGAGGTGGCACCCCCCAGCCGAACCGAGAACCCGGGAAGTAAGGGGTCAAGGATCGCTTTGATCTTCTTCCGCTTCGCAAAATCCGGGTCCCACTTTTCCTTCTCCGCCAACGGCGCCTGCTGACCCAGCGCGGACAGCGTTATCTGACTTCCCCGGTCTTCGATGATCTCTCCCCACACCTTATCGGCCTTGAATCCCGATGCGTCGAATGCCTTCTTCAGTGAACTGACGATTTTGTCTTTTTCTTCCGGCGTGAAGTCTTCCGAGTAGATCTTTTTCCACTCGCCTGAGTAGCGGAAGAACTTCGTTCCACAAGTCGGAAGGATGGACAGATTCACCAGGTGCTCGTCGTGCGGCAGATGAGCGAGCAGCTGTTCCTCAAACTGGGGCCACGCGCCTCCGGAGATCACAGCCACTTTGACGATCGAGAGAAGGTCTTTCAGCAGTGCCGACATTTCGCCGTCGAGGGACGACTTACTCCTGGCGAGGGTTCCGTCCAGATCGAAAACGATGAGCTTCTTCATTCACTCTCCCTGCTGCGCCCATGCTGCGAGTCAATTTGCAATGCATGACGTCATGCAGCCGGGCAGGCAATCTCCAACAAGTTCACTGCATCACTGGGCCGAAAGCGACAAATCCCCACAGCCGCGGGCAGCAACCATACTTCGCCCTTTCCTATTGCATAGGCCGCGTCGTCGTGCTCAATCTGCCCGTTGCCCTCTATGCAGACCAGCACACGTGGAGAATTCGCAGCGCCCACGAGAAAAGGCGAATGGCTGCGCACCCGCCATAGACGAAACGGTTTGCAGTCGAAGACCAGCTCTCGCTCCGGAACTGCTGCGTCCACTACTGGTTTCACGAGACCCGCGACACCATCTGCAAAGTCGATGCAGCCCATTGCCTGGTCCACCTGGAGTGCTCGCGGCTTGCCGGTCTTCGCATCGATATGGCCCCAGTCGTACAGGCGGAACGTCGTATCGCTGTTCTGCTGAATCTCGAACACCACCACATCGCAACCCAGAGCGTGCACCGTCCCCGCGGGGATGAAGATGCTATCACCTGGCACCGGTGTGAGGGATGCGAGCTTGTCCGCAAGCGTTCCGTTTGCAATCGACTGACGAAGGATATCTGGAGTGGCACCTGGTTTGAGCCCGGCATATATTTGACTCCTTTTTCTCGCGTCGATCACCACCCAAGCCTCCGTCTTCGCTGTCTCGCCCTCTGGCAGAGGCTGATCGGGGGGATAACCAGGATGAACTGAACTGAGAGCATCTCATGGGCGTCGAGGAACTTCAGCAGCAGTGGGAAACGCTGGCAACGTCTCGCCAGCTTCCCCACCATCTGTTCTGGAAACTCATTCATCAGGTGACCGATGGTCTGCCCTTTGAGAGTGCCGTTGTCCACGCGGCTGGCGTGGTCATCGCGGTCGCTGAGCACCCAGGCTTCGCCAATCGGACCGTTCGGCAGCGGCGCGCTCAGCAAGCCCGCCAGCCGTCGGCCGCCCCAGAGGCGATACTGATAGATCGGCTCAAATCGCAGTGGGTACAGAACAGTTTCACTCAGGGCGCTGCCTATTGCCCGACCGGGAGTGTCGCGTGATGGCGGCGGCCGGGCACAAGCGATAAGTCGACGCTCGTGATGTAGACGAACAGGGCCGCGGCGATGCAGAACACCGCGACCCAGAAGCGCCAGTCGCGGTGCGCGCGCATCCAGTACGGGCGTTTCTGCTGAGCCTCGCTCGGATGCGGTCCTTCCTCATGATGCGTGTGAGTCGTTCCGGGATCGGTCATGCGGGCTGCAATTCGTCTTCGGGCGCGGGCAGAGCGCTATGGCCGTTGCGCGCGGCCTGTGCTTTGTTTGCGTTTTCCTGACCGATGCCCATGGTCAGCGCGGTCATTCCGGCAAGGCCGCCCAGTTGCATGGTCTCGATGGCCGAACTGGGAACAATGACGATGGTCGAGTTCTGCTTCAATCCTTCGTACAGCATGTTCATGGCTCTCAGATGCAGGGCGACCGGATCGTTGGTGTACGTTTTGGCAGCTTCGGCAAACTTCTCGGCCACCTGACGCTCCGAATCCCCAAGGATGACACGGGCCTGACGCTCTCTCTCCGCCTGGGCCTGCATCGACATCGCATTTTCCAGCGCCGGCGGAATCAATACATCCTTCACCTCAACCGAGATCACGTTAATGCCCCACGGCTCCGTGCGCTCATCGATAATCTCGCGCAGCACGCTGCTGATCTTGTCGCGGCCCTCGAGCATATCGCACAGCATTGTCTTTCCGATGACGTCGCGCAGTGCGGTTTGCGAGGCCCAGCTGATCGCGGTTTGGTAGTCGGCGACATCGAGCGCAGCCTTTTTGGGGTCGATGATCTTCCAGAACAGCACGGCATCCACATCCACCGGGACGGTGTCTTTTGTCAGGGTCTTCTCTGCTTTAAAGGAGCTGGTAAGGACGCGGGTGTCAAGCCAATAGGCGATGCTCTCAATCAACGGGATGATAAAGAAAAGCCCCGGTCCCTCCAGGGAGCGGAACTTGCCCAGCCGCAGAACGACCGCCTTGTTCCATTGATCGGCAACCTGAATGGCGGACGAGATGATGAACGCAACCACAATCGCGGCGCAGAAGATTGCTATGCTGATCGCGTTGCCTGCCGCTCGATGTGTGAAGTACGCAAGCGCGGCACCGAGACCAGCAACGATAACGAAGACCACCGCTGACAACGAATTGCTTTTTCTCATTTCAATTGCCTCTTATCCGGGGGAGAAGGTTGTGCAGGCACCTGAGAGGGACCTGACTTCAATGCCGATCACCGGTTCCACCCTGAATCCGGCGCGCCATGCGCATTGTTCAAATGCATGCGGGAAAGCAGGGAGCGCGGCGCACTTGAGAAGAATTCCAGACTGATGTTTGCTCCCACATAACCCAGCATGGTGTAGTTGCCCATCCGGAAAGCATCCTTAGCATCGAATCGGCTTGGGTACCACGCGTAGACGGCGGTCATGGAACCCGCATATGGCGCGACGAGAGCGGGAAGGGAGAAGACGCGGTGACCATCTTCGCCGCGACGCGCGGTCAGAGTTGAGATTACGGCATGGCTAAGCCTCGGAAACACGCCTTTGCAGTCGCAGCGGTAATACAGTGCGTCTTCCCTGAAGGCTTCTGAGAGCGCGTAACGCGTCGTCGTGCTTACCGCTTCGATGGCTAGGTCGGACCCGAATCGCTTGCTGTAACCGTCAACGCCCTGCTTCCATTCGGGAGGTGAATTATCTTCCTGATTGATGCCAGCCTCTACCGCGGCGACGCCAATGGGGAGCGGACCGAACGCATCGAACGCATAGTTTCGAATCTTTGTTATCTGACTCGGACGATCGTAGCTCAGGTCTGGCCGTGCCGAGTTTGTGCCTGCGACTGTGGCAGAAGAATCACCGGCGTCGAGGGACAACGACTGCGCTTTCGCCAGCGGCGGTATGGCTGCAATATTAGCGCCGACGATAAACGGGAGGATGATGAGGCGCAGCTTCATACCGGGATCCTCCCATGGTCATTCCTGGAGGCAAGTGTGACAGGGTTGCCGAGTGCAAAGATGGTCACTTTTGCTCAAAAGTCGAAGAATTGCCTCGCGGCTGAAGTTGACTGACGGACAGGTGGGCTTCCCGGCTAGTTAGTCGCCTGCCGACTGCGTTGAGGTACTTACTGTGTATCGGAGAGCTCAGCTTTTTCCCGGTTAGTTGGAAGAGAATACGGGTTGAAGCCGGTAGCTGAGATCATGCTGTCCCCGGCGCCACACCGCAAACCCCCGAGGCGACACATGTCCTCTTCCTCTCCAGAGCCCACTGTTCGTTCGCCTTCCGAAAACTGCGCACGAATCAGGAAGCTTGGCTACATCGTGGGCAAACACATGAGTCTGTATGGCGAACACATGGAACTGGTTTCAGATCCATTTGTGGAGGGTGACTGCGTAGCCGTCCATGCCATCAGCAGCAGCAATCCAACCGTACGGACAATCGATCTTCCGGTATCTATTCTCGCAGGTTGGGAAGACCTGTTTCAGGAACTTGCACGCAACCCGGCGGAATCTATCTGGAGATTGTGGATCGGGTCAGTCGGCTGCCTGGCGTCCAGTCAGTGGGATTGACCAGCATTCTTCCTGTGCAATGCGATTGCAACACCGACTCGATCCAGGTGATTGGGAAACCCAAACTGGCTGGCGAGAACGAGGTCGACGAACGCCACATCAGTCCCGAATACCTGCCCACCATCGGCGCCACTCTGATCCGGGGAAGACTCTTCACCGAGACCGATGACGCTTCGACGCCGGGGGTGGCAGTCATCAGCGCCTCTCTCGCCTAAAAATACTTCCCCGACGAGGACCCGATCGCACAGCGGTTCTCGAATACAGAAGGCGGACGCCCATCGGTATGGGAGGTGGTGGGCGAAATCGAAGACGTTCACGAAGGGCCCCTCGATATGCCGACCTCGCCCGCAGAGTATTTTCCGCTGCGGCAAATCGGCGACCGCGGTTTCATTCTTGTGGTCCGCACTTCACAGCATCCAGCCACACTTCTGTCGTCGATCGCGACAACTTTGCACCGGATCGACAGCGGCATCGCTGTCTCCGATGAGACGACGATGGACGACGCGATCCATGCAACGCAGGCCGCGCTCCTCCATCGATTCTCCTCGTACCTGATCGGAGGCTTTGCGCCTCGTCCTGGGTCAAGCGGGATGGTTGATTGAAACTGGCATGGTTTTCGGACTCGTCAGCGCGCTGGGCGCGTCGCGATTCCTGCGCAGCCTGCTCTTCGGGGTAAATGCCTGGGATCCAGTAACCCTTACCAGTGTCAGTGCGACGTTGGCTGTAATATCGCTCGCCGCAGTCTTTCTGCCTGCACGGCGAGCCGCTTCTGTCGATCCCGCTGAGATCCTGCGTGCGGAATAGGTTGTTTTGGAACGGTGTCCCGCCAGCGGCTGCTGCCAACCCCGGGGCAAATGCGAAATCGGATCGAACATCGCATCCGCCAATCCGAATTCGGAGATCACCGAAGCGGCTGGGGGTAACCCCGAGACGAGAGCCAGTGGAAGTACTGGGTGGACTTACTGCTGGTTCTTGCGAACCACCTCCACCACCGCCGACATATCTCTTTCCCCCTCGCCCTGTTGTTGGGCCTGGGCGAACATGGCTTGAGCGGGCTCGGCCATCGAGAGGTTCACGCCTCGCTCCGCAGCGGCCGCGTGGGCATATCGCAGATCCTTGGCCATCAGACGCAGCAGAAAATTCACCTCGTAAGTTCGCTGGGTCATCCTGTCCGACATTGCGCTCAGGATGCCGCTGCCCGGTGCGCCCTTCTTCAGAAACTCCAGCGCCACATCGCGCTTCAGTCCGGTCCGCTCGATCCAGGCCAGCGCCTCGGCAAACGAGGTGACCTGCACTGCGCACAGAAAATTGTTGATGAGTTTCAGCTGGGCGCCGCTGCCCACTGGACCCAGGTGCAGGATTTCTTTGCTCATACTCCGAAGTACCGGCGTTACCAGCGCCAGCGTCTCGTCGTCGGCACCCGCCAGGAAATTCAGCTGCCCGGCTTCGGCCTGCGTGCGGCTGCCGGTCACGGGCGCCTCCACCATGCTCAGCCCGCGGTGGCGCGCCGCTTCGTTCAACTCAGAGACCCAGTCCGGGCTCAGCGTGCTGCACTCGACGACGACGCTGCCCGGCTGCATCGCGGCCAGCGCTCCCTCGGCTCCGAGCCACGCCGCGCGCGATGCGTCATCATCGGCGAGCATGGCCAGCACGACGGCCGCGCCCTCTGCCGCTCGCGCCGGAGTCTCCGCTACACGCGCTCCCTCAGCCGCCAGCGCCTCCGCTTTCGCCCGGGTCCGGTTGTAGACGGTCAGCGGGAAACCCGCCTTCAGCAGATTCAGCGCCATGCCGCGGCCCATCGTGCCCAATCCCAGCAGAGCGACCTTCGTTTCCGTTTGCATCCAGCGCCCCCTCTTATTGCATCGGCCGCACGCGCACGGGCGTGGTCATCGGCTCGTCCTTCGCGATGACGTTGCGCAGCGCTCGGCCGAAGTTTTCAAACTGAATCTCGGTTATGTCGCCAGCCTGCAGGCGCACGCCTTCTCCGTACGACAGGCAATCTGCCCCCATGAAGTGGATATGCACCATGCCCGGCTGGCGATGGTCCGCGAACTTGAAGTGGTGGTGCTCGAGGTTCGCGAGGCTGTGGCACATATTCTGTTCGCCGGTTCGAATCTCTTTGTCCCACAAAACGTCTGCGCCTCGATAGATCCTCACGCGTCCACCGACATCGCCGAAGCTGGCGCCCACCACCAGCTCAGGTCCGATGCTGCAGGTGCGCAGTTTCGAAGCGGCGAGGTTGAGATAATTGCGGCGTTCGAAGACGTGGTCGGAAAACTCGTTGCCCGTTGTCATGCCAATCCGCCACGGCGTGCCGTCGCGAGCAACTATATAGATAGCGGCGATCTCGGCCTCTTCGCCGCCATCTTCCGCATGGCCAGGAATCTCCAGCGCCGCAAAGGGGCCGCGCACCGTCGAACCGTCTCCTTTGTAAAACCACTCGGGAGCGATGCCGACCTGGCCCTCGGGCGGACGGCCACCCTGGCGTCCCCATTCGAACATGCGCATGCTGTCCGTCATCTGCTGCCTCTTCCTGGGCGGTGGGGGCGACGTGCATGGCCTGGCGATCGCGCGCGCTGCCGAGATGCGTCAGCCCTGTGCCCGAAACGGAGACGCGCTGCGGATCCGTGGGGCAATCGATTGGGGCCAGCAGCCTCCATGGCGATCGTCCTTCGTAGACTTCGTCGTAGGACAACGCATCGTGGGATAGCAAACCGTCGACTATCGGCGGTCAGGGGGCGTTCTTCCGCGAGCGCTCGGCCGGCGAGCGTGAGAACCGTATCGACCTCGCGCAGGAGCACCAGGCTCTGGCTCCTGCACCAGAGCCACGCGCCGCTCGCCCGCATTGGCAATTTGAACCAGATGCACCGTCGTCTCCTGCCCTACTCGATTACGTGAAAGCGCTTCAGCGATTCTTCATTGACGGTGAGGCCGAGGCCTGGCACGGAGTCGTCCAGGTTAATGTATCCGCGCTCGGGCATCGGCTCGCCGTTGAATATGTACCAGAACAGCTCGTTCCCCACTTCCACATCCACCTTCGGAAAGAACTCCGCAATGGGTGAATTCAGGCTGGCCATGACTACGTGGTAGTTATGCATTTGCCCAGCATGGGGAACCACGGGAATCTGGAACGACTCGGCGAGCGCACAAATCTTACGAGCCTGGCTGATGCCACCGACGCGATTGGTGTCGAACTGAATGTAGTCCAGCGCGTTGGTCTCGAGCAGTTCGCGAAAGCCGAAGATCGTAAATTCATGCTCACCGCCGGCGATGGGGATCCGGCCGTAGCTTTTCAGTTCGCGGTAGCCGCGTGTGTCATCGGGAATCACCGGCTCTTCCAGCCAGCGGAGGTGGAATGGTTCCAGCAAAGGCAGCATGCGCTTCGCATAATCGAGTGTCCAGCCCATATAGGCGTCGGTCATCAGATCGATCTCGTCGCCGATGACCTCTCGCACGGCGCGCACCAGTTCCAGGTTTTTCTGCATGCCCGCGGCGCCATCGAGGGGACCCCAGCCGAAGCGGAGCTTCATCATCGTGTAGCCCTGGTCTTTATATTTCTGTGCTTCTGCCTGCAGTTCCTCGATCGGCATCGCATACAAACGGCTCGCGTAGACCGGAATTTTGTCTTTGGTCCGCCCGCCCAGAAGCCGGAAGACCGGCTGCTTCGCATCTTTGCCGAGCAAATCCCAAAGGGCGATGTCCACCGCGGAGATTGCCGCGAGCGCAACACCTTTGCGACCGAAGGCGAGGGTGCGCCGATACATCTGCTGCCACAGATACTCCACATCCCAGGGATCGCCGCCCAACAACAGGGGCCGCAGATAAGTCTCGATCAGCGACTTCGTCACCAGCGGCGCCAACGCGGCGTTACCGAGTCCCACCAGACCCGTATCTGTGAAGATCTCCACCAGCAGCCAGTTATGAAACGCAAAGTTGCCCATCGATGCTTCGCGGAAAGCAACCAGGTCCATGGGATTGGTGCAGAAGTGCGGAGGCAGAGGAACGGTATTGCCCTCCCATTGGACGACACGCGTGCGGACCTCGGTAATTTTCATGCGACGCTTCCGATCTCCTCAAAGCCAGTGGCTCGAAAAGGTTGAATTCTGCCGGCTCGCAAAACAATCGCGGCGAAGCCCACAAGATGAAACGTTCCCACTGCTGCAAACAAGCCACCGTACGTCACACCGTGAGTGAGCAGAAACCCTGCAACCACGCCAAAAATGGCGCCGCCAATCGCTCCGCCGAATCCGATCAATCCGGCCACTGTACCCACGGCGTTCAGAGGAAAGATGTCGGCCGGCAGGGTCATGACCAGGCCGGACCACGCCTGCTGCGCGAAGAAGGCAATGCTGAACAGAGCGAGCGCCATCGAGACGGGCACCAGCGAAACCAGCATCACCACCGGCATGGCCGCGGCCGAGCAGCCCAGGGCGATCTTGCGCGCGGCGTCGAGCGACTTTCCCCGGCGCAGAAGAGCCGACGAAAACCAGCCTCCCAGAAAACTGCCCAGACCCGACGCGGCGTAGGGTATCCATGCGTAATAACTCACCTGCCGGATATCGAAGCCTCGCGCGTCATAGAGATATTTCGGCAGCCAAAACAACAAAAAGTACCAGGCGGAATCGCTCATGAATTTGGCGAAGACGAATGCCTGTACATTGTGCAGCCGAATCACATCCAGCCAGCGCATGGTGGTGGCCGGTTGCGCGTCCATTATCCCGCCAGAACCCGAAGCAGAGTTGGCGGGATAGGCGAGAGCCCACCAGAGAACCCAGCCGAGTCCGGCGGCGCCCGCCGCGACAAAGACTGCGCGCCAGCCGCTGTGCAGCAGGATGAAGCCGATAATCGGCGGCGCCAGCAGCGAACCAATCGCGGTGCCGGCATTGATCAAACCCATCGCCGTCGAGCGTTGCGGCGGGCCGATCCACTCGGCCACGACCCGTGTGGCCGCAGGAAAAGCGCCTCCTTCGCCGGCTCCCAATAAGAACCGGGCGATCAACAGCAGAACAAAGCCGGCGGCGAGGCTGTGCAGGGCACATGCCAGCGACCACCACAGCATGATCAGGAGAAACCCTCGCTTCGTGCCCAGCCAGTCCAGCAGCCGTCCGCCGATGGCGTAGAGCGCCGCGTACGACAGGAGAAACGCGGTCTGCAGCCAGGAGAATTGCTCGTTGGAGAGCGGAATGTTGTGCTGAATGGAGGCAATAGCCACCGGCAACGTCAGCCGGTCGAAGTAGCTGATCGCGATGGCCACTGACACCAGCAGCACAAAATACCAATTGCGGGGCATCGTCGCGGTCCCGTCCGATTACCAAATGAGAGTCTACAGGTATACGTTTTCCCGCCGCACCCAGCTGACCCCTGAGCTCAAGCCGGTTGCTGATCCTTCAATGTCTCTGCCACTGCGCTGATCGCGACCTCCAGCTCACGGTCGGTGTTGTAGAAGTGCGGCGACATCCGTACGCCCGCCCTGGGCCGCCAATCCACCAGGATGTCGCGTTGCAGCAACTCCCTGCAGACTTCCTGCGAATTCGGCATATCGATGGAAACGGTCCCGCCGCGCATTTCCGGATCACGAGGGGAGTTGACCGTCCAGCCGTGTTGGTCGGCCAGCTCAATCAGCCGCGCCGTCTGCTTTTTTGATTTGTCGCGAATCCGCGGGATACCTGCTTCGCCGATGATCTTCAGCCCGGGGCGCGCCGCCTCCAGCGCCGGAATATTGGAGGTACCGTTCATAAAACGGAACGGTGGATCGGTGTAACGGATCGGCCCAACTTCGAAAGCCATCGAATTCTGATGCGCGAACCAGCCCGTGAACTTCGGTTCCAGCTTTTTGCCCAGGTCCGGACGCACATACAGATAGCCCACGCCCGGGCCGCCACAAAGCCATTTCAAAACTCCGCCACAGGCGAAATCGACTTCGAGGGCCTGGACGTCGACGGGCACGTTTCCCAAAGACTGGAAAATATCGAGCACGACGTGTGCCCCGACAAGATGCGCCTTTTCAATGATCGCCTT
Source organism: uncultured Acidobacteriaceae bacterium (assembly GCA_963788905.1). Taxonomy (GTDB): domain Bacteria; phylum Acidobacteriota; class Terriglobia; order Terriglobales; family Acidobacteriaceae; genus Palsa-343. The sequence goes on along the minus strand of CAWBIO010000001.1, from coordinate 947,530 downwards.
CGCATCCTGGATGAAGGAGCTGCGAAAAATCACATGCGAAACCGGGACCAGCAATGTTGTTTCGTCAATCGCATCGAGCAAGCGTTCGGTAGGAACCGTGATTCCATCGTCTGTCCTGACCATGTGAACCTGCGCACCGCAAGCCCGTTGTGCCTCCCAGAAGTACATGACCGAGGGAAAGTTCATATCGGTATAGACGACCTTGTTGCGTTTGCCGGAAAAATCGAAGCAGGAAGCGACTACCGCCTGGCAGGTAGTCACGTTTTGATGCGTCGACACTGCTCCGGTGGGCGCATTCATGAGCGCGCCGATTTCTGCGCCAACCTCCGCTGCCAGCATCCACCAGCGCTCTTCCCAGGCGCGCACTCCGCGCGTGGCCCATGTATCGGCGTAGGTCTTCAACGCGTCATAAACTCCGACCGGCATGGCGCCCAGCGAGTTACTGATCAGGTAGGTAGTTTTTTCGAGGATGGGAAACTCGGACCGGAAACGAAGCAGGTCGTCGGTTTTTTCACGAGTCATGACGAATTGTACCGCCGTACTTTTTGCTGCGAACTCCAGCGCCTGCGCACGACAAGCCAGGTCAGGCTGAGGAGCGCGAGACAGGGCAGGCCGCTGACAATCGTGATTCTCGATTGCGGGACCCACCAGGTGGAGGCGACGGCCAGCAAAATTCCGGCGAGGCCAATAGCGGACAGCAGTGCGCCGCCGGGCGCGCGCATGGGCAGGGCGGCCAGATCCTGGGGTGAGAGCCGTCGCCGAAACGCAATGTGAGCGGACAGTCCCACACACCAGGCCAGCATCCCGCCGAACAGCGAAGAGCCGATGAGCCACAGAAAGGCCGAGCGCGGCGCCCAATGCTCCGCGATCAGTGCCAGGGGTACGCCGATCCCGGAAACGAGCAGAGCCAGCCGGGGCGAACCGGAAGCATTCAGGCGTCCCAGCGCGGGGGGAGCGTGGCCGCTTCTCGCCAAAGAAAACATCATGCGGCTGGCCGCGTAGAGGTTGGCGTTGGCGCCGGAGAGCGCGGCCGTCAGCACCACAAAGTTCATCACTGTGGATGCCGCCGGAATTCCAGCGACGACGAAGACGGTAACAAACGGACTCTGCGTCACGCCGGCGCGGTTCCACGGCAGGAATCCCACCAGCACCGCGGTTGCGCCCACGTACACAAACGTCAGCATGGCGAACATGATTTTTGTAGCGCGTGGAATTTCTCTGGTTGCCCGCGCTTCCCCCGATGAAATCGCCACCATCTCGAGCCCGAGGAAACTAAACAACGGGAACGAGAGTGCCAGCAGCGGCGACACGGGGCCATTCGGAAAAAAGCCGCCGTGGTTCATGTACTGCGGCGTTACCCGCCCGCCCAGCAACAGCGAGGACCCAGCCAGTACAAAGACGACGATCGTGACGACTTTCACCATCGCGAACCAAAATTCAAAGCTTCCGTAGTCGCCGACCGGGCGCAAGTTGATCAGCAGGAGGAGTGACGCGTAGAGGACAACCCAAACGACGCCAGGGACGCCAGAGAACCAGTATCGGGAGTATGTCGATGCCGCGACCAGCTCCGCCCCGACCGCGACCGAGACGGAGAACCAATATCCGAATCGCGCAACGAACGCCGCCCAGGGATTCAGATAAAGTTCCGCGTACAACCCGAACGAGCCGGCTCCAGGGTGTGCGCTGGCCAGTTCTCCCAAAGCGCTGGAGACGGTCCACGCCAGGAATGCACCGATCACATACGTCAATATCAGAGCCGGTCCGGCAATTTGGATCGCGGCCCCGGAACCCAGCAGAAGCCCGGTTCCGATTGATCCGCCTACGCCCACCATCGCCATCTGAGCAGCGCTCAACTGGTGTCGAAGTCCCTGCTCCTGATCGGCGCGCTGCTCTATCGGCATCGGGCACTTATACCAGAACGCCGCTCATAGCCAAAGGGTCACAGTGGCTTCCCTTCACTTTCGCGCCAGCGTTCCATCAGCCCGTTGCTGGGCAGTGATTTATCTGCCACTTTGTGGGCTGCCTCCGCTCCTGCGACGGGCAAGCCGCGAGGGTTGAGCAAACCAACCTGGACCAGCACCGAGGCCTGGTCCCAGTAGATATGCTCGTGCGCCACCTTTTCGCCTTCAAATTTGACAATGGCCACCATCGGGATTTCGACAGCGCGCCCCGTCGGTGGGATCCCCGGCAGCAGCCAGTCAATCAGCGTGGTATGCGTAAAGTGGACGATGAATTCGTCCACGATCGAGTCCGTACCCACTGTGCGGCTGATCGGCGTCAGACGAAAGTCGGGCGGATTGACCGGTATGAAATGGTAAGCGTAGAAGCGCTTTAACTGTTCGTGTCCCACCCCACCCGTCATGGTTGGGATGTGGTTGACATAAGGCTGCGGAACCATTGTCGCCATGGTGGCATTTGCATCTCGCGTCTCGAACTCGCAGCGGCAGTGCGCTTCCCAAAGTGCGACCAGATCCAGATGGGACACAGAATGCTCCTTGTCATCGAACATACCATCGGCGCGAATTCCGTAGACCAGTTGCAAGCAGGAGTTACAGGTATCGGGAACGGGGTGCAGCCAAGCCGTACCCGCGAGTTCGCCGCAGGCTGTCGTCATTGCTTACATTCATTCCTTGTGCAAACTGGCAGTTCAGAGATCCGCGTCTTTCCAGAGCGTAAGAAAATCTTTGTAAGCGGCGACAGCTCGGGCGCGGGCAGCTTCGGCGCAAGGTGTGGGTTTGAAACAGCCGGGAACATAGGTGGGAGCTAACTAACGTCAAGCACTGACCTGGGAACTCTGCCTTTCACTATTCAATGCGATTGGCCGTTGATTGGAAGTGGCTCAACGGCCAAAGCCCTTTCACGATTCGTAACGACTCAGCTTCTTTCATAGTTCCCCTTCGAGGTTCTTCCCGCACGGAATCACTGCTACTGACCGTCGCTCTGGTCCTGGTCGGCGCCTGCCTGATCGTCGCCCAGGTTCTGTACGAAGGTCAGCTGCACTGCCACGTCGGGATTCTGCGCGTCGTACAGGTAGTAGTTTCCATCGTCGCCGATGTCGATGTAGAGGTAGTCGGTGGCCAATGCCCAGTTTCCGGGTACCAGGCTCATCAGGCCAAAGTTGCCCCCGTTCCAGTTGAAGTACCACTCGCCGTTGAACAGCGTGAAGCCGCAAGTGGGGCAGTTCGGACCCCATCCATTGAAGTGGAACCCGTGGTCGCGGCCATAGTGCCCTGCGAAATACTCGGGCATGATATGCACGCCATTCGCACGCTTGTTGTACGTCATGGCATGGCGCATCGTCTGGCTCACGGTCTGCGGCCTGATCACGTTTGTGTTCGTGTGCCCGAGGCCGGAATCAGTGCGGACCTGGGTTTGGGAATTGTTGTACTGATTCCCCGGCTGGCTGTACGTACGGGTCTCCGGCTGGCTGGTTTGCCGATTCTCCGGCTGACTGTACTGACGGTTCTCAGGCTGGCTGTACGTTCGGGTTTCGGGCTGGCTGTACTGCCGAGTCTCGGGCTGACGCTGAGGCTCCTGCCGCTCAACCCGGGGCGCAGGCGGCGGAGTGTACGTCTGCCGGGTGTTGGTGCTTGGCCACCGGTTTTGTGCCTGCATGGTTGCTGCGGAGCTCAGGGTGAAGGTCGAGAGAAGAATCAGATAAGCAACTTTCTTGTGGGATGTCATGGCTTTCACCTTTTCGGTATTCCGGATTTGAGCTCGCTCTAACCGTCCGGCCAGATCGTTCTCACCCTTACACGCGACGTCCCTGGGAAAACGGGGTCATGGAAGTTCGAAATATTTGGAAACCGGGCCTGGGCCGAGCCTCGGGGCGTACCTCGGGCGTCGTAATTTCATCTCCCGATTCGCTCCGGAAGTGGGTTAAGATTGTGGGCCTGTTGAGGCGGAGGATAGGAATCGCATGCAACAGAACCCGGCCCGGGAAGATGTCACGGAGCTGCTGGGGCAGCTGGCGAAAGGGGATGACGCCGCTGCCGCCAGGCTGATTCCCATCGTCTACGACGAACTGCGCCGCCTCGCCTTCGCGTACATGCGACGGGAGCGCAAAGACCACACCCTCCAGCCCACCGCCCTCGTTCATGAGGCCTACGTCAAGCTCACCGAGCAACGCGCGGTTGACTGGCAGAGCCGCGCCCATTTCTTCGGAATCGCAGCGCAAACCATGCGCCGGATCCTGGTCGACCACGCGCGTGGGCACCTGCGCGACAAGCGCGGCGGCGGAATGGTCCCCGTGCCGTTGGATGAGGCCCTTGTCTTCGCTCCCGAACAGTCCTCTGAACTCGTCAGGCTGGATGCTTCCCTCCAGCGGCTAGCGAAGCTCGATCCGCGCCAGAGCCGTATCGTCGAACTGCGCTTCTTCGGCGGGCTCACCGTTGAGCAAACCGCCGAATTGCTGGGCATCTCCCCCAAGACAGTCAAGCGGGACTGGAGCATGGCCAAAGCCTGGCTCCACGGAGATATGAAGACCAGCCATGGCGACCACGCCTGATAACTGGAAGACCGTCAAAGAACTGTTTGACGCTGCGCTGGATGAGGAGCCGGCACGTCGCCTCTTGTTTCTCGAGGAACGCTGCAGCGATGCGGAGGTACGCGCCGAGGTGGCAAGGCTGCTGGCCGAACATGAGGAGGCGGGGAAGTTTTTGTCGGTGCCGGCCATCGGTGAGCCGACGCCTGACGAGGTGTTCGTCGCGCCCAAACGCAAAATCGATTCGTATTATTTGCTCGAGTTGATTGGCGAGGGCGGCATGGGCGAGGTATGGCTGGCCGAGCAGAGGGAGCCGGTCCGCCGCCGCGTGGCCATCAAGCTGATCAAGGCGGGCATGGATACGCGCGAAGTGGTGGCGCGTTTCGAGTCGGAGCGGCAGGCGCTGGCGCTTGATGGATCACCCGGCCATCGCCAAGGTTTTCGACGCCGGCTCCACGCCCGAAGGCCGGCCCTACTTCGTGATGGAGTATGTCGCGGGCATCCCCATCACGACTTACTGCGACCGGCACAAGCTGACCACGCGGCAGCGGATGGAACTCTTCATTCAGGTCTGCGAAGGCGTGCAGCACGCGCACCAGAAGGCCATCATCCATCGCGATCTGAAGCCCTCGAACATTCTGGTGAGCGAAGTGGATGGCAAGCCGATGCCCAGGATCATCGACTTCGGCCTGGCCAAGGCTACTTCGCAGCGGCTCACCGATGCCAGCATTTACACGCGCGTGGGCGCGGTGATGGGCACGCTCGATTACATGAGCCCGGAGCAGGCCGACTCCGGCGGCGAGGATATCGACACCCGCACCGATGTGTACTCGCTGGGCGTAGTGCTCTATCAGCTGCTGGTGGGCGCACTGCCGCTTGACCTGAAGAAGCTGGCCCATGAGGAGATGCTGCGCCGGCTGCGCGAGCAGGATGTGCCGCGGCCCAGTTCGCGCATTCTCACTCAGGGCGGCGACTCGGCCATCACCGCGCGAACCGCGGCACCGATCCGCCGTCGTTGATGCGGCTGTTGCGCGGCGATCCCGATGCCGTGACGCTCAAGGCTCTGGAGAAAGACCGCAAGCGGCGCTACGGCTCGCCCTCGGAGCTGGCCGACGACCTCGGCCGCTATCTGCGCAACGAGCCGGTGTCGGCGCATGCGCCCAGCGCCGGGTATCGCGCGGGGAAGTATATCCGCCGCCATCGGCTGGGCGTTGCCATCGCGGCTGCGGCCGTGCTGCTGCTGGCCGGCGCCGCCGTCACCGAAGCGATCCAGCTGCGGCGCATCACCCAGGAGCGCGACCACGCCACCCGCGAGCGCGACCGCGCCGACCGCATCACGCAGTTCATGACCAGCATGTTCAAGGTCTCCAACCCCAGCGAATCGCGGGGCAACACCATCACCGCCCGCGAAATCCTGGACAAAGCTTCAAAAGACATCGACACCGGCCTGAAAAATGACCCCCAGCTGCAGGCCAGGCTCATGGACACCATGGGGATGACTTATGAGAGCCTGGGGCTCTACTCCCAGGGGCAGCCGCTGCTGGAGCGCGCCATGGAAATTCAGCAGCGAATTTTCGGCCCAGCCAATCCCGATACCCTGACCACCGCCGACAATCTCAGTCACCTTCTCACCAACGAAGGTCGGCCTGCCGAGGCCGAAACGCTCCTGCGCGCAACCCTGGACATCGAGCGCCGTCAACCCGGACCGGAGAACAAGCTGACCCTCATGACCATGCGTCAGCTGGCCTACACCCTCTCCGAAGTTGGCCATCTGGGCGAGGCAGAGAAGCTGGGGCGCGAAACGCTGGAGGCCGATCGCCGCATTCTCGGCGCCGACGACCTGGAGACTCTGAGCACCGCCAACGACCTCGCGAACACGTTGGGCGAGGAAGGGCATCTCCCTGAGGCGGAGAGTCTACAGCGCGACTCTGTAGCCGCGTTCAGCCGCGTTCTTGGCCCCGAACATCCCACCACCTTAATCGCGATGAACGGCCTGGCTACGATTCTGTCCCGCGAGGGTCGCCAGGTCGAGGCAGAAAAGGTCGAGCGCGAGACGCTGGACATCCGGCTCCGCGTCCTTGGCCCCGACCACGCCTCCACCCTCGATTCCATGAACACCCTCGGCATCATTCTTATGTTCCAGCGCCGTTACCCGGAGGCGGAAAAGGTGCAGCGCGAGACGCTCGACATCCAGCGCCGCGTTCTCGGCCCGGAAAGCCCCAGCGCTCTGCGTTCCATGCACAACCTCGACATCACCTTGCGCGGGGAGGGCCGCTTCCCCGAAGCTGAAAAGCTGGAACGCCAGACGCTCGAAATCCGGCGCCGGGTTCTTCCACCGGACCACCCCGAGACGCTGCGCTCGATGACCGGGCTCGCTATGACCTTAATGCAGGAGGGACGCTATTCGGAATCGGAAAGCCTGGCTCGCGAGGCGGCCGATATCCAGCGCCGCGTGCTGGGCCCCGGACATCCGGACACCTTAGAAAGTATCGAGGATGAGGCGGCTGCTCTAAGCCACGAGGGAAAGTACGGCGACGCGCAGAAGCTGTTCCGGGAGGCGATTCAGTCGGCGAGCAGGGAAACCTCGCCGTCCGCGCTTAGAGAGGCCTGGTATAACTTCGCCTGCGGGGCCGCTGTTGCAGGGCGCCATGCCGAGGCACTCGAGAATCTGCGCCAGGCCGTCGACCACGGATTCAACCATGCTGACGGGATGGCATCCGACCCCGACCTGAAATCCCTGCATGGCGATCCGCGCTTCGACGCCCTCGTCGCCAAAGCACGCCAGATCAAAGCCGCCAAAACACGGTGACTCCTGACCTTCTTCAAAAACCCCAGCCCGACGCGACCCAGCAACCAAGTCGATCCAAACCCGGAACACACGCCGTCCCAGGATGTACCCGCCGCCTCTCCAGCCAAAGCAGGATACCAGGATTTGCAAAGCCCTGGATGCAGCTTTCTCGCTAAGGCTCGAACCTGACTGGAACGTACACCTCATAATTATCCCGCTTTAGCTGGTCGACATTGCGGAGCATTTCTCCGTTCATCCTGACATGCCTGAACAGGATCGGAGAGACGCTCGCGCCCATCAGCTCGCCAGGGCGGGTCGGCTGGCCGAAGGTGCAGTTCTCGAAGACAAAGTTCGTCAACGGCGCCTTCCCGCCGTCGATGTAAAGATGACCGCCGTCATTTTCAAAGGTCGAGTTGACGAATCGAAAGTCGTCCAGGGCGATGTTCTCGCTTGATCGCGAGCCGGCTGTGTATCCCTTGCCCACAAAATATGCGGGCGTGAGCTGAATCCAGATTGCGAATTTATTCTGGTTCGAAATGAAATGCACATCGTCGAAGCGCAGGTGCCTGATATTCGGGGCGCCGCCGTATCCGACGGCCAGCGCGGAGGTGTATGTGTAATTCACAAACCCCTTGACCACGACATCATCGATGGTAGCGCGGGGACCTCCATAGAAGGCGAAGGTGTCGTCCATAGTCATGGCGAAGCTGTCCCGCACAAGGATGTGGCGGCTGTTGCCGGTGAAGTCGAAGGCATCATCGTGGTACTGCTGCTTGCGGTTCACGATCTTGATGTTTGTTGCAGAGAAGTTTTCGCTGTCAGACACGGTGACGGTCCAATAGGCGGACCGGAGGAGCAACAGGCCATCGAAGGAGATGTTCCGCGATCTGTTGACGATGTAGCCCTTGATTCCGGTTTTATGCGGATCGTTGACCAGCCCCTCGTCGCTTCGAGCCTGGCCGTCTCCGGTATCGGGCTGGAAATCGTGCCATAGCCACGGATAGCCCTGCATATCGATGGCGCCTCGTCCCATCAGGCTGGCATTGTCAACGTTATTAAAGACAATCAGCGCGGTGAGCGGCCGTTCCCCGGCAGGCATGGGTGGTGAAATGTAATCCGCGCTCTTGCGCGACCCTCGAATCAGGGCGCCCGCGTCCACGTACAGCTTCACATTGCTCTTCATGAGCACCGTGCCTGTCAGGTAGACACCCGGAGGAAAGAAGAGCACGCCACCTCCCGGCCGGGCGGAGACATCGCCGATGGCGCGGTTGATCTTATCCGTCTCAAGCGTGTTACCTGTATTGTCCACCTTGTAGTCCAGAATGTTGACCACGTTGGAATCGCCAGGCTTCGGCGGATTCTTTTCCGGAGGGTCGGCAAAGAGCAGCAGCCCGGGGCTCTGAAAGGTGGGTTCTTCGTTGAAGAAGAGAACCAGGTAGCGCGGCTGATCGAGATCGAAGCTGATCGTCCTGCCGCTGATCCGGGGATGGATGCCGTAGAAGAGCGGCCGGATCGAACAGGTGATCACATTCCGATCGTTGACCAGGGAAGTGATCGTGACATGGACCTTACCGGTCATGGCGAAACTGCCGTAGTCCATCCACTGGAACTGGTTGAAGGTAGGGAAGCGATGCACGAATATGGGCTGCCCGTCGACTGTTACTTTGTAGGCCAGGCTTGGGGCAGCGCCAGGATAAGGAGGAACCGGGACTACAGAGCCCAGCGCGGCGGTCGAGAGCACCCCGAAGTGTCCGACCAGGCCGGCCAGCCATGTGGATTTCATGTTTTCCAATCCTTTCCGCTTCGGCAAATTTGAGTTAGATGTGATTCGCGGCTCATTCGTGCCCTCTCCCCTCCGCGACCCATGAACTCCAGCCACACCGGAATCAGTAAGTGGCGACAGATACCCGGAGCACCTCGGGCTCCGATACAAAGTTCAATCCCCAATCCGTCTGATCGCCATTCAGAATCCGCTGGAATTTGAAAGCGCCGTTTTCATACGCGCCTTCTTCCACGCGCAGGAACTGGCGATGCTGCCACTTGCCGTCGATCTGGGCAGAAGGAGTTTGTCCCGTTCCCACAACCACCACTTGCGACGTTTGTTGCTGCTCGGTGCCGGCGGGGCGAAAGTCGACCCGGCAATCGAATCCGGTGACCAGAAACTGATTGTCGTTGAGTTGAGCAACGAGGGCGCGTCCGATCGGTTCGGCATTCCCTTTGGCCGCGCCACCCCGGCCGCCGCCGTACGAGACGATCGCATCCCATGTCCCGAAGTGAAGGGTCTCGGTGGGCTGGCCCTCCACTTCCGCCACCGCCTGCAGTTTGCCTTCGAAATTCAGGCGGGCAATATCGCGCATCATCGGACCGAGCAGCTTGTAATTCTGGGCCGTCGGATCCAGGAACGCATTCGGATTGCCGGGTACCATTCTTTCCGGATGATTGGTCCGCGTGTAGTCCAGCCCGAACGGCGAATAGCCGATCGCCTGCAGTCCCAAAGCGGCAAACAGAAAGCGTGCCGCCTGTGGCGTTCCCGCGGTCTCGGGAATGAACAGAGGATTATCCGGCCGATGATATAACTCCAGGACCTTCAGATAAGTGGGCGTGTCCAGAAAGTAGATATCGGGCGCGAGGATGTCGATGGCCGGCGCCTCCGCTTTCCAGATGGAAAGCACGTTGTCCGTGGGACCGCCGCTCTCGTAATTTCCCGGGGCTCCCTTCAATGGATCGCGCAACGCGGCGTTGACGTACAGCGGCAGAGGATAAGCGGCCTTGCCCGCGGCGGCAACCTGGCCCACATAACGGGCGATGGCCCATGCATGGAAGTCGACGTCGGCCTCCGGTCCGAAGACGTCGGCCCAACTTCCCCCGCCTGCGGCTGTCTTGTTCATTGCCTTCAGCAAATCGTCAGGAACCGGCGATGCAAAGAGCTTGTTCGCTTCCGGAGAATAGTCGCGCAGGGTTCCCCACGTGCCGGTTTCGTTCTCCACCTGCACCATCACCACCGTTCTATCGGGGTCGGCGGCTTTCAGGTGCCGCATGAAAGCCGTGAACGCGTGAGTGTCCGCCTCGAGAGAGGCTTGCGCAAACGGGGACGGCGAGTCGACGCGCTCTCCGCTTTTGTTGACCACGTGGCCATATCGATCGGGGTCGAGCTTCATCCACTCCGGCATGTAGTGCTGGCTGCCATTCTTCCAGGTACCGAACCAGAGCAGGACGAGGTGAACGTGGTGGGCGCGGGCCTGGGCCAGCACGGTGTCGACCTCCGAATAGTCGAACTGGCCTGGTTTTGGCTCGAATTGCTCCCAATAGATGGGTGTTTCGAGTGTGTTGGCATGCAGGTATTCAATCGCAGACCATACTTTGGGGAGCGTGGCCGGCCAATCGCTGGAATTATTCGACTGCACTCCCAGCATCAGAAAAGGCGCGCCATCCACCATCAGGGCATATCGACCGTTGTTCCGGACGATGCTCGGTACGGGATGTTTCTCCACCTGCGCGTGCACCGTCAGGCCGGCGGTGGATGCTGCCGCGAACGCCGCCACAATCCATAGCTTCATTCTCATTGACTCCTCAGTTTTCCGCGGTGGAGGAAATTCAGGGAAAGTGTGACTTCATTTTCCACCCACCCATGGCGCAACCCCCTGAGCGAACGAGCCCAGTCTAATACCGAGATTCGGCGATTCATCCGCCTCGCACATCCGCTGCATTCGTGCTTGAGCCTTTGGAGTTCCGGCTGCGTGAACACAGCATCAGATCGCGATGCCAGGCTCTTGACAATCTGGAGGACGATCGGCTGTGGAATGGGGTGTCGCAGATGACGTTGACAGCCGTTTATACTTGCGTCGCTCCGAATTGCGCCTGAAGCAGGGGCCGATTTGGAGTGCGCTGCGCGCGGCTTGCGCTTGCGATTTTCAGGGTTGCCGGAGGACAAAATGAAAACGGTTTCACGCCGGGATATGTTGAAGGCCGGGCTGCTTGCACCCGTAGCTGCGGCGGCTCAGGGGATGGGCCCGATCGGCGAGGCTGCGATGCGCGCCGCGCAAACGAACCCTGCTCCGCCTCCATCGCGGGAGAGCACCGAATCCGCGAAGCCTGGCGTGGGGCGCGAACGGCTGCTCCTCGATTTCGGGTGGCGCTTTCATTTCGGAAACGCCAACGATCCGGCCAGAGATTTCGGGTTTGGCGGCGCGCGGGCCGGCAATTTCCAGAAGACGGGCGGCTTTATCGCCGCCAGCTCGCCGGCCTTCGACGACAGCGACTGGCGCGAGGTGGATTTGCCGCACGACTGGGCGATCGAGCTGCCCTTCGAAAATGATCCGGCGCTGGCCAGCAAGGGATTCTATCCCCTGGGACGCACCTATCCCGAAACCAGCGTGGGCTGGTATCGCCGCGTGTTTGAGGTTCCCGCCGCCGATGCGGGCCGCAGAATCACCATCGAGTTCGATGGCGCCTACCGCGAAACCATGGTGGTACTCAACGGCTTCTACATCGGGGTACACGGCGGCGGATACGACCCGTTTCACTTCGACGTGACCGACTTCGTGTATCCGGGCCAGACGAACGTACTGCTGGTGCGCGTGGATGCCACTCTGAGCGACGGCTGGTTTTACGAGGGCGCTGGAATCTATCGCCACGTATGGCTGGTGAAAACGCATCCGGTGCATGTGAAGCAATGGGGAACATTTGTATCCGCGAAAGTTACGAATGGCGATGCGACACTCTCCATCCGAACCGAGGTCGGCAACGACGGCAAAGATGAACAGAGCCCGCGCGTAACATCCACGATTCTCGATCCCTCCGGTAAGCCCATAGCAAAAGCGGCTGCACCGCCCGCGTCCATCGCAGCAGCGGCAGACCAGACCGTCGAGCAGACGATAGTGGTCAGACGCCCGCAGCTCTGGTCGCTCGAAGAGCGCAACCTCTACAAGCTGGTCACCGAGGTGAGCGCGCAGGGCGAAATTGTCGATCGCTACGAGACGCCATTCGGCATTCGCACCCTCGAATTCGACGCGCAGAAAGGATTGCTTCTGAACGGCAAGCCGGTGAAGGTGAAGGGAACCTGCAACCACCAGGACCACGCCGGCCTCGGCGCGGCCCTGCCCGATGCCGTGCAGTATTACCGCGTTCGCAAGCTCCAGGAGATGGGCTGCAACGCGATTCGCACCTCGCATAATCCGCCCACGCCGGAACTGCTGAATGCGTGCGACGAACTCGGAATGCTGGTGTTCGACGAAACGCGCATGATGTCGTCGAATCCCGAAGGCCTGACCCAGTTCGGCGATCTGGTCAGGCGCGACCGCAATCATCCCAGCGTCTTCATGTGGTCCATGGGAAATGAGGAAGGCCAGGCGAACACGGAGAAGGGACTGCACATCCTCACCGCGATGAAAGCGGTTGCCACCGGCACGATGGCACGCGCCCGGTGTCGATCGCGCCCATCCGCGCCATTGGCGTGGGCGGCCTGGTGGAGTGCGACGTGATGGGCTACAACTACATGGACCCGCAGGCCGCGGCCTATCACAAGGCGCATCCCGATAAGCCGGTCATCGGCACGGAAACCGTCAGCGCCGTGGGCACGCGCGGCATTTACGTTACCGATTTCGAGAAGGGTTACGTGGGATCGTACGATCCCTACACCACCACCGGCCGCGCCTCGGCCGAAGGCTGGTGGCGCTTCTGCGACGCGCAGGAGTGGCTGGCCGGGGGATTCGTCTGGACCGGTTTCGATTACCGCGGCGAACCCTCGCCCGATGGATGGCCCAACATCAGCTCGCAGTACGGCATCATCGACACCTGCGGATTCCCCAAGGATTCGTTCTACTACTACCAGTCGTGGTGGACCGCGCAGCCCGTCCTGCACCTCTTTCCGCACTGGAACTGGGAGGGCATGGAAGGCAAAGAGATCGCGGTGTGGGTGTATTCGAATCTCGACAGCGTGGAGCTGTTTGCGAACGGGAAGAGCCTGGGCGCAAAGGACGTGAAAAAAGATTCACACGTGGCCTGGGTGGTGCCTTATGCGCCCGGCGCGATCGAAGCGCGCGGCTCGAAAGCCGGCCAGGTGGTGATGACCGCGAAACGCGAGACCACAGGCTCCGCAGCCAAACTGGTAATGAAACCAGACCGGCAGGAACTCTCGGCCGACGGTGAAGACGTGGCCATGTTCGCCGTGGAAGTGCAGGACGCCCAGGGCCGCGTTTTGCCCATCACCGACAACGTCGTGAAGTTTCGCATAGCGGGTGCCGGGAATCTGATCGGCGTCGGCAATGGAGATCCGACCGATCACGAGTCGGATCGGGGCACAGTGCGCAAAGCGTTTTCTGGATATTGCATGGCGCTTGTCCAGTCCGCGAAGACGCCGGGAAGTATCACGGTGGAGGCGGAGTCTCCCGGGCTCACTGCAGCCAGCGTAACCATTCCGGGAAAGAGGTGACGCTGCGTCCCCAGGTCACGCCCTGGACGCGCGAGGCGCCGGTGGGATCGGGCATCACGGGCTTGTGGAGGCCGGTGGCGGGATCGAGCGGCGTGACCGGGCTGATGGCGCTCTTCATCGGCGACGGAAACACCGTATTTACGCTTCGCCAGCAAGGGAGCACCCTTACCGGCAGCGTGGAGGGTTTGGGTGGCGGGTTCTTCGGCGGAAGCGATGCGGGCGTCCCCATCACCGACGGCAAAGTGGAAGGCAGCGACGTCTATTTCAAAGCCGGCAACAACACTTATTCCGGAACGCTGGCGGGCGATCAGATCCAGCTGCAGCGTGCCATCGAACTGGGCTTTTCATTGTCACAACCGGAGGAGCCTGCCGGACCACGTCCCGCAGTTGGACCACCGCCCGACGGATCGGACCCGTCGAGGGGTCCATACATGCGCTTCCCCTCCAGCATTCCGGTCGTCCTGCATCGCGTGGAGCGGTAGTCAAAATCAGCTCCGCCTTGTGATCGCAACCAGACACACCTTCCGGAGCCATAAGATGGCAACTAAGCAGAGGTCGCGGGTTCGAGCCTCGTCGTCCCCGCCACATTCCACTCAAGAACGGATCATGAGACCCGCGGATCAGAGGGGCCCGTCAGGGCTTCGCGCGGGCCGGAGACGCTGGGGAGTCCGGCCCACCGCGAGATCGTGCGCACTCCGGCAGCGCGACCTGCGCCGCCCGTGCAAACCGAGGTTTACATAAGGTGTTGCAGCGCGTCCCAAACGTACACGCCCAGGATGCCGACCGTCAGCACGCAGGTTGCGCCGGTGACGATCCGGATCAAAGGCTGAATCTTTCCGACCTTCGCCAGAAGTTCCTCCTGCTCCTTTTTCTGGTGGTTCCCGGAGTCGTCCAGGAAGATCTGGTCTTCTTCATAGCGAGTGAGGTTCGAGCGATAAACAAGAAGGATCAGCAGGAACGTGATTACCGCCGCCCATACGATCCAAACAACAGGCATGTAGCTCATCAGAGAGCTCATAGGCGCCTCGGGGGATTGATTTGCCGCCTCGATGCTGGTGCGCCGGAGATCGGGCTGCGCAGCCAGTCACGTGCTCGACCGGCTGCAGCTGAGGGGTTCTCCGAAGTACCAACCTCTCAACGGTTGAGCCGGCTCCTGGTGTCGGGCGGGTCCGGAAACCCTTGAAATCCGGGCTCGGAGGGCATAAGGGGCCGTCCGGACTGCATCATAGCGCCGTCCATGCACCGTTGCACAGTGATTTCTGTCACGCTTTCTCGTTACTACCTGGCAACTCTTCGCGAATCACAGCATTCCATGCAATTGCGAGGCCTCGAAATGATGCCGGGAAACATCTCGAACAACAGTCTCTCCAGTCTGACCCTCCGTCTGGCGGCCACTCTGGGTTTGTGCGTGGCCATGATGTGGATGGCTTCCTGCAACGCCAACGGCAAACCGGAGTCGGACCAGCAGATCCGGCAACAGGCGCAGCGGGCCACCGAGAACGCCAAAGTCGCAGCCGACAAAGCTGCCGCCGAGGCGCGCATCGCCGCCGCCAACGCCGAACGAACCGCCAACGATGTCGCCGCCGGCGTCAAGGCTGGTTTGCACGATGGTAAACGAGGCAGCATCGACCTCAATTCAGCCAACCGAACCGATCTGGAAACCCTGCCTGGCGTCACCGCGGCAACCGCGCGTCGCATTGAGAACAACCGCCCCTACGACACGCCTCAGGACCTGGTGCGCAAAGGCGTGGTTTCTGAAGCGGAATACGACCGCATCGCCGGCGACGTCATCACCCGCTGAAGCAGCGGCCAGTAGCCAGGGAACCGGCTGACCGGCTCTTAGCTGACCGCTCTACCAGCTGACCGCTTTTCCGCTCTCTCCGGCGATAGACTCACAACCATGAAGCAGTACATCTGCGTCTTCTGCGCCTCGGCCAACGGCGCCTCTCCTCTATATACAGAAGCCGCCCGCGTGCTCGGCCGCCTCATCGCCCATCGCGGCTTCGGCCTCGTCTATGGCGGAGCCACCGTCGGCGCCATGGGAGCCCTGGCCGACGCGGCCCTCGCTGCTGGCGGCGAGGTGGTTGGCGTCATCCCTGAGGTCATCCGTGAGCGCGAGATCGACCACAAAGGACTGACCGAGCTGCACGTCGTCGGCACCATGCACGAACGCAAGGCCCTGATGGCCTCGCGCGCCGACGCCTTCATTGCCTTGCCCGGCGGCTACGGAACCCTCGACGAGTTCATCGAGATCGTCACCTGGGCGCAGCTCAGGATTCACTCCAAACCCTGCGTGCTCGTCAACACTGCCGTGGGCAGCCCAGGAACTGCCGTGAGCAGCCCAGGAACTGCCGTGGGCAGCGCTGGAACTGCTGTGAGCGGGGCTGTATTCGGCGCCGGCGGCACTGGATTTTACGACGGCTTCCTCCGCTTCCTCGATCACACCGTCGATCAGGGCTTCATCCAGCCGGAGAACCGCCGCCTCATCCAGGTCGCCCGCGATCCCGAAGAAGCTCTGGCCCTGATCGAACAAACCTGGCGCACCCAGGCCGAAATCCCCACCCACGATCCGCGGCTGGATGCCGTGGTTCGATGAGGGATAGCTGGGAAAGTTAACTCCGGTGTCAATGGGATACCCCCACCCCCTGGGTGGTACTGCGGGACGGTTCCTGATTCTGCAGGGGTTGAAAGGGGGGTAGTTGGGGGTTACCTTCGGACAGCCACCCGACATTAACGACTTCATTACTGCCTCCTTTGCGCCAGCCTTCGCCCTCCTTCAGAGGGCTACAGCTCGGCATGCGCGGAGGAGTTTGGCCGGTGCGGCGGATGATGATCTCGGCTACGCGGTCGATGGACTCGGAAAGCATGAAGTTGTAATCAGGCTCGGGCTCGGGATCGTCAGGCAGGGTGAAGGGAACCCCACCGAAGCGGCGGACGAGTGCGCGAAGAAGCTCGCCGGCGCCACGGTCGGAGATGCCGCTGGGCCCCTCTTTGAGGAGGGCGTTGAGGACGAGGAGGATCGAGGGGGGAATCTCGGCGCGGTCGAGAGTGGCGAGATGCCGGCGGACGGCCTGCCAGGTGCGGAATGGAGTGGCGCGGTTGCGGAGGGTGGGAACGGGGGGCTGCGGCGCGTGCTGGCGGCAGAAAACGTGGCCGGCGGTGGCGCGGCAGCGACAGCGTTTGCCGTTGGGGTAGGTGAAGCGGCATTCCATGAGAGCCTCCAGCAAGGAAAAAGGCCGCGCGATGGCGGCCTTTTTGAATTCTTTGTCCCTATTATCAGAATACCAAGTTCAGGCCGGAATCGCGCCAACTTTGATGGCGTGTAAGTGGCGTGTTATGAGCGAACGTTACTTTGGGTAAGTGGTGGAAACTTGACAGGACTGGCGGATCGGGCAACCGCGCTTCGCGCCGTCGCTCTCGGGAGCGTGGCGCACATTGCTATGGAGATTGTGTCGGCTGGGTTGGCGTCGCAACTCCACCGGCCAGCCTACGGAGTGCGGTAGCGCTGCGCGCATTGTTGTTTTCGGCATGACTAAAGTCATGCCCCCTGATGCAAAAGCATATCGGCCAAGGAAAAATGCAATGTATCCCGTCTGAACGACCAGCGGATGGTGGGGCGTCGGCTTGTTGCTGGGCGACGTCACCGTCGCGACGAACGTGGATCACATTGCGCCGATCAGGGAGGCCGGAGCGCAGCTCGATCCGGACAATTGCAGGAGCCTATCCGGGCTTGCCATAACCGAAAGACGGCAGAGGATGGCCATGAAACCCGGCGAAACGGTTTCTGATTCTGTTCAGCTTATACACTTCGGATATGTCCGAAGCCGACAAGATTTACGTTCCTGCCCTTCGCAAGTTCACAAAAATCGCCCGCCGTTGCTTCGAGGCCTCTATTAACGCCCGAAACGTGGATGCGGGGCCTCAACGCTACTGGGCTTCGGTCATTTTCACTCGGATTTGTTCCCTTTCCGCTAATCTAATCCTGCTCTGTCCCGGAAGCGTGCTCAATCCGAGAGGGTTGAATTGGGATTTTGAGAGCATCGCAGCGTTGAGCCGGTCCGTGTTCGAAGCAATCTTGATGCTCCTCTATCTCGGGTTAGAGAAGCTATCGGCGGACGAATGGAATTTGCGAATCAACCTCGTGCACCTAGCAGATTGCACCGAACGAATCCGGCTGTTCCAAAGCCTCGGCAGCGACAACGAGCTGGCACGTCTCGTGCCGACGGCTTATTGGCTTCGCTCGCAGCTAGAAGCAAACTCGATCTTCCAGGCGCTGCCGGAAAAGCTCCGAAAGGAACTCAGAACCGGCGAAAAGGCGACTCTCTTCGGTAAAGGAGAGATCATCGCAAGGGCACAAGAGGACCCAATCGGCACATTGGATTTCTACAGATTCATCTCAAACTACATCCACTATTTTCCGATGGGATTTCACCGCACGGCCATGCATCAACGGATTGGAACGGAAAACGATGTTGATAAAGGCTACGCTGGTCTCGCACTTGATTTCGCGTCACGCTGGCTGGAGAAAGCGGTGAGCGGGTTCGAGGCCGCATTCGCTGACCTCGCGACTTTCGGCAAAGGAAGCTTCGATTTTGCGGTGCTGACAAAACCCAGCGGCGGCTTGAGTGAGAGGGACGAGGCATTGTATAAGCAGCGTATTCTCCACGCCACCGCGATACTTTTGACTGCCCCGACTGAAGGGGCCAGTTCTCGCCTCCAGATTCTTAAGTGCATTTTTTGCGTAGACAAAATGAGGGGTGTGCCATTTACTGTTTATCTTCCTCTTCTCGCTTCTCGATGTAGGCGATTGTCTCTCCGACCGTGTGAAGATTTTTTCGATCGGAGTCGGGAATGGTTATTTTGTATTTGTCTCAAGCTGATCAAAGACGAAGTAGACGCTTGCCGGGTCCGCTCCCAAATTCATTTCGAAATCGTCGTCGGGTTTGATTTCTGCAGGGTTCAAATCTAGTTGACGAGCAATGATTACGGTGACGCGCTGTGCGATGGTCACCTGCCTCCTTATCGGAACAGCGGGTTTGATAGGTGGCGGGGTAGCAGAGGGTACCGGCCCGGCGTCGTGAGTGGGAACGACATGACCCGTGCGAGCTTTGGAGACGTAGATCGTTCCGTCAATGATCGCAAAACACATCGATGCAAACAGCACACCGAGCCCTATCTTCGTGACCGTGCCACTGCCGCGCTTGCGCCATGGTCCGTTATCTCGATCCTGAGTGGGTGACCGCCTTTTGTCGAGGTAGTGCCCGATCAGGAGCACAAGAAGGGCTCCCGGAAAGCCATCAAACGCGACTTCCATTAGATGAGTCAGAAACTGCTGGATGTGGCACTCCCGTCTTCATCCAAGATTATCCCTGTTCAAAGGCGTTAGGACGATTCTGAAAATCAAGAATTTGATTCCCGACCGCCGCAATGCGAACAAAGGCACGAATGCGGGCAACATTCATCGATCAGGAATTTCACTGCGCATCATCCCCCCGATAAGGAGCTGCGTAGGCGTCTTTTCCTGATCGGCTCCTGATGCCGTGGTGTTGAGACACGCCGGGGACGGCCGCGTGGAGGAACCGCTTTCGCATAGAGCGAAGCCAGTTCGATCTGCCAGTCTTTCAGGCTCGGATACGAACCGAGAATTCGGCCGACGGGCTGGCCGGAATCGACTGCGGCGGCGATGTCGTAGACCGGGACCCGCGTTCCTTTGATCACCGGAGTTCCGCTGAGAATCTCAGGGTCTTCAACCACCATTTCACGCGCCCGGGACAGCCGGGCAAGGCGCTCCGTAACGCCACGCCAAATTTCGTGGAAGCGGACCGTAATGGAACGATCTTCGAGGACACAGTTTTCCCATTCGCTCCAGCTGCCGCAACGAGCCAATGCATTGCGGATCGTCCGCAGCCGGGCCGGCGCGGTTAGCCACTCGGCTGTTTCAAAATAGAAAGCAATGAGGATGCACGCATCGGTGCGAAAGCTCCGCATTTGCGTGGTGCTGTAGAGGTCCTCGGGCAGAATCTTCTCGTCGATGATCCGGTGAATCTGAGGGACTGAGACCCCGGCAGCGACCGCTGCCTCGGTAGTTGTGAGCCGTTCAGTAAGAGCTTCCACGGCGAACCTCCATGCAGACATCATAATCCTTCTGACACGTCAGAACAATTATGACTTGCGCCGATGTCAATAACACTTGACATTCTTCTGGCATCGCGATGTAATGTTTACTTGTCCTTGTGTCAAGGAGGCTAATCATGTGGTCCATGTTCTGTGTTTCGAATCCGGCGCAGAGCCGGTATGTGCAGCGGATGTTCTGGGCTGGGGCGTTTTGCATTTTGCTGTCGCTGGCGGCGGTGATGGGCATCCGGCATGGGCATGTGTCGGGAGTGCCGGCAATTCTGCTGGCGATGTTGCCGGCCGCGCCCATTGTGCTGGCCCTGCTGGTAACCGGCGCGTATCTGGTGGAGGAGAAGGACGAGTTCCAACGCAACCTCTATATCCAGGCGTTGCTGGGCGGGATCGCGCTGACGCTCTCGCTGACGACGGTGTGGGGGAATCTGGAAGACCTGGTGCACGCGCCGCATCTGGACCTGATCTGGGTGTATCCGCTGTTCTGGATCTTCGTGCTGGTGGCGTTTCCGGTGGTGTGGCTGAGGTACCGGTAATGAAGAACCGTCTGCGAGTGTTGAGAGCAGAGCGGGAGTGGTCGCAGGCCGACCTGGCCAAGCGCCTCGAGGTGTCGCGCCAGTCGGTGAACGCGATCGAGACGGGGAAGTTTGACCCGAGCCTGCCGCTGGCGTTCAGACTGGCGCGCCTGTTTGGGATGCGGATTGAGGAGATCTTCCTGGAGGAGTAGATAGAGCTCAGAGCTCACACAGAGCTCAGAGCGCAACTCGCCGAATCGGACTCTTCGGGGTTCGAGTGAGCGCCTCCACCGGAAAGGCTTGTGAAGAAGCGGTCGACGGCGTCGAGGATCGCCGCGCCAGTTTTGGCTTCGTAGATGGATTTGCGCAGGGCAGCGCCGCCGCGGACTCCATGGGTGAACCAGGAGGCGAACTGCTTCATCTTGCCGGCTGCCTCGGGCAGCGCTTCGGCGAGGAGCATCTCGAAGTAGGTGCGGATCATGCGATGGCGGTCAGCTTCAGTCGGCGTGTCGTAGCGGCCAGTAGCGGTGTACTGCGCGATCTGGCGGAAGATCCAGGGATTGGCGGGGGCGGCACGGCCGATCATGACAGCGTCGCAGCCGGTTTTTGCGATGAGGGCGCAGGCGTCCTCGGGGGTGCGCACGTCGCCATTGCCGATGACGGGAATGCCTGACCGCAGCCTTGACCTCCGCGATGTGGTGCCAGCGGGCCTGGCCTGCGTAGCCCTGCTCGCGGGTGCGGGCGTGGATGGCGACGGCGTTGAGGCCGCAGTCTTCGGCGAGGCGGGCGAGCGGAACGCAGACGATGTGGTTGTCGTTCCAGCCGAGGCGGAACTTGACGGTGAACGGAATTGTAACCGCGGCGCGCACAGATTTGAAGATGGTCTCGATCAGCGGCAGGTCGCGGAGCAAGCCGCTGCCGCCATTGCAGGAGACGACGCGTTTGGCGGGGCAGCCGAGGTTCAGGTCGACCATGTCGAAGCCGGTGTCCTCGACAATGCGGGCGGCGTCGGCCAGCGTGGCGGGATTAGAGCCGAAGAGTTGCGCGGAGATGGGGTGCTCGTCGTCGTAGAAGGTGAGGTAGCGCTTGCGTTTCGACTCGCGCATGCGGGCCAGGCCATCGGCCGAGGTGAACTCGGTCATGATGAGGCCGCAGCCTGAGGCTTGATTGCTGATTTGCTCTCGATAGACGTCGGCGTGCTCGGGGTCGACGAGAAGACGCTGGCGTTGCGGATGAAGCGGCGGAAGACCGTGTCGGTAACACCGGCCATGGGCGCGAGTACGGTGGCAAGCGCAACGGTGACCTGACCGATCCGGACCTGAGCGGGCACACGGGTGCCTTCCGGCATGGCGTGCTCGAGCGGATTGTCCCAGTGCTTCTTCATCTGGAAAACGATGGCCCCCGCCCTGGGCGGAGGCCGTTGATCCTGACAGCGGCTGCAGGACTACTTGGCAGCGGCGGCTGGCTCTGGTTTGGGCTCCGCTTTGGCGTACTTGCGGCGGAAGCGCTCGACGCGGCCCGCGGTGTCGACCAGCTTTTGCTTGCCGGTGAAGAACGGGTGACAGTTCGAGCAGATTTCCGCGTGGATGTCGCCTTTGTGCGTGGAACGGGTGGTGAAGCTGTTGCCACAGGCGCAGACGACGCGAATCTCGTGGTAATTGGGGTGGATTCCCTCTTTAGGCATTGGTTCTAAGACCTTTCCTTTCAGATGCTTTGATTTTATCGTATTTGGCGGGACGGCGGAGCTGGCGGCCAGGCGGAACGAGGGCTGCTGCGATGGTTTCAAAAAGGGCGGGGAGAGTACCTGAGTGCGGGGTAGTGGTTGAGTTTTGTTGAACATCGCATGGCTGTTGGAGTTTGCTTCTTGCTGTGGGGTGAACCTGGCGCGAAAAATGGCGCTGGCCAACGCTCCGTTCCGTACTGGGCGGTCGAAGTCCAGGGGGCGCTCGAAGTTCCAAAGTGGCAAGCCGAGCACGTTCCAGGATGGTCCCGAATGGTCAGGGCTGCGTGATGTCATGGTCCGGTTAAGCATCGTGCGGATGCCGCATCAGTACTCTGCGGAACGCACTTGGGTGCGGCTTCTGCAGTTACCAAAAAAAGCTTCCCAAAGTCAGGACGCACCGGAGATAATCGCGCAACTCGCTGAACAACCGAATAGAAACAGCAAGTCGAGTATCCACTCCCCTGCACGGTTTTGGTCGTCCACATTTTGGTGCACCTTGAACGAACGGCGATCGCAAGCCCTGGCTCGCGCACAACGACTTCACTGGAGCACACGAATGACCCGTTTCCCTTCCCCGCTGGCCACTGCAACTGTCGCGTTAGCCGTCGCTGTTTTGTGCAGCCCGAATGCAAGGGCATTCTCTTCGCCGACGCAACCGGCGAAAGACTCAACCAGCGGCGTCGATGGATGCGCGGAGGCCGAAATCCCGTGGATCGTTGCATCGCCCGAAAGTTGCGCCGCAGTGGCAAAGACCGAACCGGTGCAGCCCGCCCAGACAGGAATTCACAACCTGCTGGCAGGTGGCGTGCCGGTCTTTGTCGATGCGAACGGCCAGTTGGGAACAATGGTGTCATCGACGCGCTACAAAACCGACATTGCCAACATGCAGTTCGACGTGGCCAGTTTGCTGGAGCTGCGGCCGGTGACGTTCCATTACCAAGCGGACCCGGGCGGACCGGTGCAATATGGCCTGATCGCGGAGGAAGTGGAGAAACTGTTTCCGGATCTGGTAGTGCGCGACGCGGATGGGAAGGCGCAAAGCGTTCGCTATGACGAGCTCTCTTCGATGCTGCTGAAGGAAGTCGAGGCGCAGCAAACTGTGATGGGCGAACAGCAGAAGCAGCTGAATGCGCAGTCGGAGAAGGTTGAGATGCAATATCACCAGCTGCAGGCGCAGGACGAGCAGATCCGTTACCTGGGCGACCGGGTGGCGCAGATGCAGAAGCTGGTCGAGAAGCTCGCGAAGAGCAGCCAGTAGGCCCTGAAGCTTAGGTGGAGCGCATCGCGATCGCGGAACACGCTGCAGTCCGTCAGAAAAACTGAGCAGTACTTAACGAGGTGCGCCTGAGCAGCGGGATGCCGCGTGGCGTTTCAGCGGCGCCGCGCAACCGCTGATGACAGGGCCGGCTGGAATCGTTGATCGTTCCAGCCACACCAAACGCAAACGTGCCCACTCCCTGGGTTGAAGGAGTGGGCACGTTGCACAGTTCGTTGGCTAATGTTCTTCAGAGGCCGCGGGGCAGCCCCTGAAGAAACGCGCATTTATTGCGTGGCAACATAAGTGACCACACCATTGGCCACCAGGTCGTAGGTCGGTTCCACATAATGCGTACCCACTGTACGCGGAGCGGCCAGCAGCTTCTGGAGATCGATCACTGCCAGATAGGTGGGGGCGACGAAATACCCATTGGCCATCAGCCCGATCGGATCGCCGCTGTTCGGACTCACATACGCTGTTACGGTGTGTGGATCCAATCCCTGCTCGAAAACGGCGCCGTCGGGTGTATTGGGTAGCTCTGCGGCAGCGTAATCCACCACAGTGGGAGTACCTGTCCCAGACGTGGACGGGAGTTGAAGCACGCCGAACCAGTTTCCACCGAACTCCCCGGTGACGATTGCTAAGTGGCTGCCCGGGGCTACCGCGATGCCGTCAGTTCCAGCGGCAAAGTCGACGAACTCCGGGAAGGTGAGGAATTGTTCGGGCGCGGTCCACGTTCCCGGCGATCCTGCCGTAAATGTGGCCTGCGTCAGGTCGGTGATGAACACGCTGCTGGTGTATTCGTCGCTCGCCAGTGCTATTCCTGTCGAGCAGTCTTCCGCTGCCGAATCGAGTGTGCCGCCAACGGCATTACCGAACGCAGCCAATGTTGGCGAGGTTTGGAAGATCTCGTAGTTCCCGTCCTCGTCGGGGGAGAGCACAAGATTGCGGCTCTGATCCCAGAGAACGTCTTCGGAAACCTCGAACGGCGCCGGCGTCGGTGTCGCAAGGGTATCGTTGGCGAGATTCAGGAACTGAATCGCGCTTCCGGATGTGGCGGCGCTGAAGCCGATAGTCATAACCGCCTCATTTTGCGATGCGTTCATAGCGACTCCGCAGGTGGTGCAGGTTCCGCCCGAGAATCCGCTCGTGGTGTTCCCGCCGCTGGTCAGGGTGGTGTTAAGGGTAGAACCGGTAATGAGGTAAACGTCCGTATTGTTCGCAGTGCAGACGGTCTCACCGGTCGAGGAGTTGGAGGAGCAGGAGTTCACCGTGTTAGGCGTGGTAATGGAGGCCGGTGTACCGGCCGTGGGTTCGACGGGAACGACCTGCAGGCCTGTAATGGTAGTGTCCCATGCTCCGTTTGGAACGTAGGATGTCACGTTCTTACTTTGTACGAGGACTCCCAGGGAACTGCTCGGCACGCAAGAGCCCTGAACGACCGGCGTGATGCTGCAGTTGGCGGTGGTGCTGCCGCTGGCAGAATCGACGACTTTGGCCGTGTAGTCATAAGTGCCCCCCGTCGTAGGCGTACCAGTAATCGCGCCTGTGGAAGTATTCAGGGTCAGCCCCGGAGGCAGCGAACCGATGCTGATCGAGAAGGTGTAAGACGGGGTTCCGCCGCCGGCCACCAGCGAGGAGCTGTAGGGAGCGCCAACCACTGCAGTCGAGGATGCACAGCCGAGGGTGAGTGGCGTCGCCGACGTCACGTCGATACTGCACGAGGCGGTGGCTTTCGCACTGGTTGAATCCACCACTTGTGCCGTGTAGTCGTAGTCCCCTCCGGTAGTGGGCGAGCCGGTGATGGCCCCCGTAGAAGTATTCAGCGTGAGGCCGGGCGGCAGCGAACCGCCGGTGATGGAGAAGGTGTAGGGAGATTTTCCACCTGTCACATCCAGCGCGGATGAATAAGCCGTTCCTGCATTTGCGGTGCCGGATGCGCACGACAGGCCGATTTTGGTGGCCTTGGTGATCTTGATCTGGCACCAGTTGTTGCCTGTATCCCCGGCTGAATCCGTTATGTTCACGTCAAAGCCGCCTGCAGGCTCCGCTGCCGTCGGCGTCCCCGTGATAGCGCCCGTGGAAGTATTCAGCGTGAGGCCCGGCGGCAGCGAGCCATTGCTGATGGAGAAGGTATAGGGAGCAAGGCCACCCCCAACTGGGATGGACGAGCTATATGGAACTCCAATCATTCCTGTGTCGGAGGGGCAACCCAGTGTGATTTTTGGCGGGCATACGATAATAGCGGCCTGAAAGGTGTCGGAGTCGCCTGCCGAATCCGTTAACGTGACCATGTAGTAATAAGTACCCTCCACCGTCGGAGTGCCGGACACAACGCCACCCGGCGACATCGACAAGCCTGGAGGCAATCCTGTAGCGCTGAAGGTATACGGCGCTGTGCCACCTGAGGCCGTGCAGTCCAGAGGAGTCATAGGGACATACGCGTAGGGGGAGACCTGCTTACACTTGCCCGAAAGCTTAGCTTTACCCGAGGCAAAGGCAGGCACGCTCGTTACGGCGATCAGCGCCAGCACGAGACACATCATCAGGGACACACGTCTGTGAGCCATGGAACCCCTCCATCTGTGGAAATTTATTTGGGGCGACTAACCTTACGGTTTATCG
This sequence comes from uncultured Acidobacteriaceae bacterium, assembly GCA_963788905.1. Lineage (GTDB taxonomy): Bacteria > Acidobacteriota > Terriglobia > Terriglobales > Acidobacteriaceae > Palsa-343. The sequence goes on along the minus strand of CAWBIO010000001.1, from coordinate 921,582 downwards.
GCGGAGAAACCCTAGCGCAGATTACTGCAGGGTGTCAAGTGATAAACCGGCTCTCCGGAATAATTAACAATATCTGTGAAGTTCTGCCATTTATTTTTTTTCACAGTAACTAATCGTGGTAACGAATCGTAACTTATATTGGCTTGCGAACTCCCAAGCCACGCTACGCAGTCGAAGTTAGCGACATTGCTGATGCCCGATAAGTTGGGGATGGTGGAATCATGGCAGATCCTTCTCGCAAGACCCGCGGAAAGACAGGCATATTGGCCAGACGCAAGCGTCGACACGGGCGCCCGGAATCCGACGGATCAGCCGGCTGTCAGGCCCTTGCCGGCGCGAAGCCATTCGGCAACCTGGGCGGCGTTCTGGTCGGGCGGGAAAACGGGATAGAAGACGTGCTCGATGACGCCATCCTGAATGACAAGGGTGAGGCGCTTGAGCAGGGTCATGCCGCTGGTCTCAAAGGTGGGCAGACGCAGGGCGCGGGTGAGCGCAAGAAATTCGTCGGAGAGCATCGGGAACGGGAGCTGCTCGCGCTCGGCCATCTCGCGCTGGTAGTCAGTGGGCTGCACGGAGAGACCGTAGAGGTGCGCGACGCCGAGGGATTGGAGTTCGCCAAAGCGGTCGCGAAAAGCGCAGGCCTGGGGCGTGCAGCCGCGGGCGCCGGGAATCTGGTCCCAGCTGGGCGGGTTGGGTTGATTGGGAACGCCGGTGCGTGGATACGCGAAGACGACTACGCGTCCAGCGAGAGAAGACAAGTTGATCTGCGATCCATCCGTCGCGGCGAGCGCGATGGATGGAACCGTCATGCCAGGAAGGTGGCGGGCGGCGCCGTCGTCCTCGGGAACGGGCAGGGTGGACCAGTCGGGAGCTGCGGTGAATGAGGACACAGGGTGCAGGGTACAGGTTGCAGGTGACAGGTTACAGGTTGCGGGCCAGGATGCAGAGTTCAACTGCTGGTTAAAACCCGAACGCCGTAAGGAGACAGATCGATCGGGCCGGAGATCGCCGAGCCACCAGGAAATTCGCGCCAGTCGCCATCGAGGTGCACGGACTGGTGCGCCGCGGTGTGGTTGAGGACGAAAGTCCAGGTCTTCTGTGCGGACTGACGGCTGGTGATCTCGACGCCCGGCGGGGCCTGATGCGCCGGCCGGAGCCCGGCAGTCGAGAGCAGAGTAAGAAGGACGCGAGCGAGATCAGCGGCTTCGAGATGACACCCGACGTAAACGGCTCTTCCCTTCCCGAATGCGTTGGAGGTGATGGCGGCGCGCCCGGCATATTGTCCATCGGAGTAGGTCGCGAGGGTCTGCGCGGACGAAGGATGCAGGATGTCGGCCCACACGCTGCATTCAGCCTTTGCGCCGGCCAGGATGCCCGAGAACTCGACGCCGTGCTTCTCGCCATAGATCGGCTCGTAGTCGGCGACCTCACAGCCCATCACGTCGCGTAGAAGTCCAGGCAGAGGCAGGTCGACGATGCGGCTGTACTCATCCTTCGCGCCAAGGCGGAAACCGCAAATCAACGTTCCGCCTTGCTGCACAAACTGGCGAATCTGTTCTGCCTGGCGTGCTGCAACGATATACATCGCTGGCGCGCAGAGAACCTTGTAGCGGCTGAGGTCCTGTTTTGCGTCGACAACATCGACTCCCGCCTGGGATGCGGAGAGCGCACCGTACCAGGCAAGGATTTCATTGAGGTATTTAAAGTTTTGCTGGCCCGGCTGGATGTTGAAGGCCCAGTCGGAGTCCGAGTCGTAACAGAGGGCGACGGCGGCACGGTAACGCGCGTGGAGCGCTTCGCTGCCGAGGGCTTTGAGCTCACGGAGGGTCGTGCAAATTTCATCGAAGCCGGGGCTGTGCGAGCGGTCGTGGCGCAGAAGACCATGCCAGTACTCTTCCGCGCCGAAGTTGGTGGTGTCCCAGCGAAAATAATTGAGGCCCATGGCCCCGTGAGCGATGGCCTGATACGACCACAGGCGCAACTGGCCGGGTTCGGGCTGCGGACAAAAATACGGCTGCCCGGCCTTGCCTGACTGCTCTTCCATGACCATGAACGGCTCGCCGTCTTTGATGCTGCGGTTGAAGTCGTGGCCAAAGGCGCTGGTGGCTGCGATGACGGCGGTGCGCGCCTCTCCGGCCAGACCCTGGCCCAGGAACAAGGCAAAAAAGCCCGGGTAATTGTCGTAGGAGACAAAGTCGAGGTGGCGATAGAGATCGCGAGAGTCGATGTTATCGGCAAGACCACCGACGTTGTTGGTGGTGATGAAGTGAGTTGGGCAGAGGCGGCGCAGCACGGCCAGCTGTAGCTCGAGGAAGTCGACATTCGCCGCGGTCTGATAGCGGTTGTAGTCGAGCGCGAATCCCGGATTCGGCGGAGCGCCGGAAGGCAGCGGCACGGGAATCTGGGAGAAGTCGGTATAGGTATTGCTCCAGAAGACCGTGCCCCACTTCTCGTTGAGATTGGCGAGCGACTGATAGCGGTTACGCAGCCACAGCTCGAATCCGGCGCGGCAGAAGCGGCAGTAGCATCGCGCAGAACTGCCAAGGGTCAGCTCGTTGTCAATTTGCCAGCCGATAACGCCAGGCGCCTGGCCAACTGCCTGGGCCATGTGGGTGGCGACGCGGACCGATAACTCGCGATATGTGGCATTGGTAGGGCAGGTGAACCGGCGCGTGCCGGGGCTCAGGGTGACGCCGTGCTCATCGACCATGAGAATTTCGGGATATTTCTGCGAGAGCCAGGGCGGCGGCGCAGCAGAGGGCGTACCCAGAATCACCGCGATGCGACTGCGATGGAGAATGTCGATGCTGCGCAGGAGCCAGTCGAAGTCCCAGGTATTCTCCTGTGGCTCCATCAGAGCCCAGGCGAACTCGGCGATCCGGACGTTGGTGATGCCGGCCTCGGCCATTTGCGCCGCATCCTGTTCCCAAAGGCGCTGGGGAGTTTGATCGGGGTAGTAATCGACGCCGAAGAGCAGCGGACGGGTGGCGGGCGCCGAGGTCTGAGGATCAGCGCCGGAGAGCGCCAGCAGATCGTTGTGGGCGAGGCTCCAGGTGACGGCTGCGGCACTGGATGCGAGGAAGACGCGTCGATTCATTGCAGATTCTCCAACGCAACCTTATACACCGGCGCAAAAAGGGACGCGGATCCGATGGTGGAGAACGTGAATAGAAGATAACGCGGCGGCCCGGGCGCGGCGAGGCGAAGCGGGTGCTGGGGTTCAGTGGCTTTCCCAAATTGGAGAAGCGGGCGGTACTCGGGGGTGGATGCGCAGATCAATAAGGTTGAAAGTTCAATGGCAGGAGAGTCTGCTTCTTGCTGTGGGGTGAACCTGGCCGGGGGCAAAGGAGCCGCGTCGCCCCCGTTTTGGGAAGGGTAAGGCGACCGGCGCGACCGGTGCGACCGGTGACCGGTGACCGGTGAAGGCTAGCTCGCGACGTGCGGCTTGTTGGCATACATCGCGGTATCCGCGATGCGCTTCAGTTCGTCCTTGGTCGCTCCGTCTTCGGGATAGACAGCGACGCCAATGCTGGCGGCGCCGTGGATCGTGTAATCCTCAATGCGGAAGGGCGTGTCGAAGCAATGCATCAGACGCCCGACAATTTCCTCCACTTCGAGGCGATTGCGCACCACGGGAATGAGCGCGATGAATTCGTCGCCGCCTACGCGGGCCAGGGTGTCCATGCCGCGCAGCTTTTCTGAGAAGCGCTCAGCCACCTGCTGCAGAAAGATGTCGCCCACGCGGTGCCCGTAAAAATCGTTGACCTGCTTGAAGTGATCGAGGTCGATGTAGACCAGGGCGAAATGCGACTGCGTGCGCCTGGCGTGGCTCAGAGCTTCATCCATGCGGCTCTCGAGCAGGAAGCGGTTGGCGGCGTTGGTGAGCTGGTCGTATTGGGAACGGTGGATGAGCGTCTCGTAGAGGCGGCGGTTGTCAATGGCCAGCGCGGCAAGGCTGGCGCCCATTTCCAGCACTTCCCCGGCCTGTTCTTCGCACGCTTCAGTGCCCGAGACCACGAGCGAGCCGAGGCGCTCACCAGCTCCGGAGTAGATGCCGCGGCGGACCGCGCTGTCGGCGTTCGTGGAAACGGCCTCCCCGACGACGGTGCCATTGGCCAGCTCGCACCAGCAGGAGCGCCCTTCAAGCTGGGTGGTGATGAGGCGCAAAATCATCAGCAGCACCTCGTCGAGATTGAGCATGCTGTTGATGGCTTCGAGCACGCGGCCGCGTTCTTTCTCGAGGAAGGCGATGCGGCGCTCGCGGCTGGCTTCCGACTCCATGGTGAGGCGCAGTTGCTCACTCTGCCTGCGCACCTTGCGCTGCAGCACGAACACCCAGACGAATGCAGCGACCATGAGCGCCAGCAGCGCTGCGCTCAGATAAAGCAGGCGGCGGGCGGTCCACCAGGGGGCCGAGGCAAGCACGGCAACGTCGTCGGGCGAGCGCAGCTGCAGGTCGAACCAGCGCTCTGTGTTCCATGGGCCGCCAGCGTGCACGAAGCAGACGCCGGTGATGCGGACGGTGCTGCCCACGCGATAGTCAGGGAGCGCCATTTTGTCGACGCCGCGATCCCAAACCGTGCGCGACAGGACCGCCGAGAAGACATGGCTGCCCCCCTCGACCACCAGCGTGTCCTGATGGGGCTCGTGAACCTCGGCGGCGAGGCGGCCTTCCATCGAAACCAGCTGGTAGGGATAGTGGCCGGCAATGGCATCGCTCCACTGGATAGAAACGGGCTGGATGGACTGAGTCTTTGGAGTGGGAACCACGCTGCCGTCGGTCAGCACTTCGGAGTACTCATGCGCATCGGGAAAGCCGACAACGTCGACGACCTGGCCCATGTGCAGAGGCACTTGTTCGTAGGTGGTCACCAGCGCAGCCTGGGTATCGGGAGTCTCGATGACCATCTGCAGTCCGGGTTGGTACATGATGACGCTGCCGCGCACATGCACCCGCTGGCTCGAATCGCGGACAGAATAGCCAGCCATGATTTTGTTGATCGCGGTCACCGGCAGGTGCATGGGATCGCTGTCGGCGGGCTCGAGCACGCGCATTTGCCGCGCGCTGCCCATCCACAGTTCTGCGCCCGTCTGCCGGTATTTGCCGTCAAAGATGCCGCCGGCTACGCCGGTCAGCTCGACCTCAGCATCGAGCAGCAGCATGGGATTGATTCCGCGCGCACCCTCCATGTGCACCTTAACGAGGCCGCCACCGACCTGCAGATTCATGAGCAGGTAGTCCACCAGAGTGTGGGAGGCCGTCTCCTTGCGCTGGAGGGTAGCCGAGCGCACGGTGCCCTGGATGCTCACGTAGGCACAGTCTTCCCCGCCATGCATCAGCTGGCTCCACGAGACGGGAAGCGGCTGGGGGAAGTTTCCCGCGCGCTGGAACTGGATGCGGCTGGCGTGAATGTTGGTGGCGAAGCCGGGCATGGTGGTGGTGCCCTCAATCAGAACCTGGTCGCCTGCATGGAGGTCAGGCGCGTGCGCCGGAGCCTCGACAAAGATTCCTCCCGTCGAGTCCTCGGCAAAGATCAGACCGTCGCTGGGCTGGTAATAGGTGAGGGTGGCACGGAGGGCGACGGCCAGGCCCTGGTTCGCCAGATCTTTGGGAACCGCGCGAATCTGCGCGACGGTGGTGAGCACCTGAGGTTGCGGGGTGGGCTGGGACGAAGACGCCTCAGCCTGGGATGAAGCTGTCATTCCGAAGGATAAAAAGGCGAGAACGAGAAACAGCGGCCAATTCAGGAACTTCCGCACGACAGAGCGCTCCTCGGGGTGCCACAATCAGAATGCGGCACGAAAGGGGAGAAGTCTCTAGCATTTTTAGGGGAGAGGGGCGGTGCCTAGTTACCTTAGTTTTTAACGATTTACGGCACTTAGCAGCTGTTTCCACACAACGCCCGCAGCGGCCATGTCGCAGGCTGCTACACCCAGCGATTTGAACACCACGCGACCCTCGGGAACCGGGCGCCTGCCAGCGAGGATTTCGCCCAGCTCCGCGTAGACCGGCTGGGCCGAAGCGATGATGTCGCCGGATTCGCACAGCGCGGCTTCACGCGATTCGACGACGATCGGGGCGCGTATGGCAGCATCGTCCAGCTCGCGCCGGTCGGGCGTGACCGTGGCTACGGCGCAGACCAGGGTTTGCGGGCCCAGCCATCCACCCTCGACCAGCGGCTCGCGAACACCGGCGACGTTGACAACAACGTCTGCGCCGCGAACGGCCGCTTCAGCGGTTGGGCAGACGATCGCGCCTGTTTCCGCAGCGAAGCGCGCGGCGTTAGCTGCTGTGCGGCTCCAAACGCGAACTTCCTCAAAATCGCGGGCAAGGCGTAGCGCGGCGAAGTGGGAGCGCGCCTGGACGCCGCTGCCGAGGATCGTCAGGATCTTTGAATCTTGCGGCGCCAGGACGCGGGTGGCAATCGCGGATACCACGGCGGTGCGCATTTCCGTGATGAGCCGGCCATCCATCGCGACCAAAGGCTCGCCGGTTTTCGCGTCGAGCAGATGGATGACAGCCTGATGTGTCGGCAATCCAGTGTTGCGCTCGTAAAACGTGACCAGCTTCACGCCCATCAGATCGTCGAGGACAGCAGGCATGAGCGCAAAGAAGCCCTCATGCTGAGCGACGCGGAGCACGGTGCGCACCGGCTGCTGGATTTTTCCGGCCGAAAGATCAACAAGCGCGCGCTCGACGGCGGGAAGCAGGGCCTCGTAGGTCAGCAGCGAGCGGACTTTTGCTTCGTCGAGGAATTCCATAGGGCATCAAGGCGCGTGAGAGCTACATCAGGCTAACAGGGTCGACGTCGATGATGAGATTCGCGCGGGGAATGTCGGCCTCTTCGGCGTGAGCGACCAGGGCGCGCAGAGCTTTCTGCAGGGCGGCGCGGGTTTCGCTCTTCATGACGAGATGAAAGCGGTAGGTGCGCTTGATTCTTGCGATGGGCGCGGTCGCCGGTCCGAGAACGCGCACGCCGCGCAGCGTGGTTTGCTGGCACCAGCGGCCGAGTGTGTTCGCCCAGGCCGCAGCTTCTTCGAGGCGCTGACTCTGCAGCAGCACGTTGGCCAGCGCGGAGAAAGGCGGATAATGCATCGCGCGGCGGAAGCGCAGCTCTTTTTCAACGAAGCCCGCGTAGTCGTGCTCGGCGGCGAACTGGATAGCGTAGTGCTCGGGGCTGAACGTCTGCACGATCACCTGACCGGGCAGCTCGCCGCGGCCGGCGCGGCCTGAAACCTGGGTGAGCAGCTGGAAGACGCGCTCGGCGGCGCGGAAATCAGGCAGGCTGAGGGCGTAATCGCAGCCAACAACGCCCACCAGGGTGACGCCGTGGATGTCGTGCCCTTTGGCGATCATCTGCGTGCCGACGAGCAGGTTGATTTCGCCGGAGTGCAGACGCATGAGCAGGCTTTCCATGTCGCCGCGGCCGCGCACGGTGTCGCGATCCATGCGCCCGATGCGCGCTTCAGGGAAAATTTCCTGCAGGCGCTCTTCACCCTGCTGCGATCCCGCGCCGAGGAAGTAGAGATATTCGCTGTCGCACTCCGGGCAGCGTTTGGGCACGGTCTTTCTTGCCCCGCAGTAATGACATTCGAGGCGCTGCCCTGCTGCCGGCTCGTCAGGCGCGGCGATGGCTTTGTGATAAGTGAGTGATATGGAGCAGTTGTCGCACTCCAGCTTGATGCCGCACGCGCGGCAGATGACGACGAACGAGTAGCCCCGGCGGTTGAGCAGGATGATGGCCTGTTCGCCGCGCTCGAGTGTCGTGCGCGTCTCTTCAACGAGCGCGCGAGAGAAAAGCTGCTCCTCGCCGGTCTCCTGAAATTCCTGGCGCATGTCCACGAGGCGCACTTCGGGCAGCGGCCGTTCCATCACGCGCTCGCGAATTTCGATCCGCTGGTACTTGCCCCCATCGGCGTTTTGCCAGGATTCAAGCGATGGCGTGGCCGAACCGAGCACGATCGCTGCCTGCGCCTGGCGTGCGCGCATCACCGCAACGTCGCGGGCGTTGTAGCGCGGAATGGATTCCTGCTTGTAGCTGCCGTCCTGCTCTTCATCGACGACCACGAGGCCTAGATTCTCGACCGGCGCAAAAATGGCCGAGCGCGTGCCGACCACGACGCGTGCTTCCCCTTTGCGGATGCGATGCCACTGCTCGGCGCGCTCTTCGGCGTGAGCGCGGAGTGCAGCAGCGCGACCTCCGATCCAAAAGCCTGGTGAAGCTGCGCGGCCATCGCCGGGGTGAGGCCGATTTCCGGGACCAGCAGAATCGACGCCGCGGCCGGCATCAAGCGCACGGCGCATGGCGGCGAGATACACCGCGGTTTTTCCCGATCCAGTGACGCCGTGCAAAAGAAACGGGCGAAACTCGCGGGCTTCAACCGCGGCGGTGATCGTGGCGAGCGCTCGCACTGCGCCGGGTTCAGCTCGTGCTCCGGCTGCGCGAATGCATTCAGATGGGTGAGGTGGAAATCCGCGGGCCGCTCTTCAATGCGAACCACGCCCTTGCGCACCAGCGTGCCCAGCGTGGAGGGAGGAACTTCCAGGCGGCGCAGTTCAGCGACGGGCAGCTCGTTCGCCCGCCCCGGCCAGCTCAACCAGAATCGTCTCCTGGTTTTCGTTGAGTTTCGGCAGGCGCACGTCCTCGATCAGCACCGCATAGCGCACAGTACGGCGCGCGTCGCGAGCCTGGGCCGCGGTTTCGCGCGTGATCCACTTTTTGCGGACCATGCCCTGAAGAAGACGCAGCGAGGCTCCGGTGAGCGAGCGCAGGCGCGGAGCCAGGACCGCCTCGCCCGATTCGAGCTCGTTGAGCACCGCGTATTCCTGGTCCTGCTCTTCCGGCGTGAGCCGCGTGCGGCGCGACGAGCCGTGTTCCGCGCCACGATACAGTGCCTGGCGGCCGAGGTTCGGTGATGCGGTAGAGCACCTGGCGGCGAACCTCGGTCATCAGCGGCAGCATGGCGCGCAGCACTTCGCCGATCGGCGCGACGTAGTATTGCGCGATCCACGCGCCCAGCTCCATCAGCTCCGGCGAGAGCGCGGGCTCTTCGTCAAGGACCGCGAGCAGCGGCTTTGCATCCACCGGCGGCTCGTCATTGTGAAGGCTGACAACGACGCCGGCCAGCTTTTCACTGCGGAACGGCACGAGCACCCGCGCGCCCACGGCCGGATGAGACTCGCCCAGAGCATAGGTAAACGTCGCGGTCGAGGGGAACCGGCAAGGCGACGTCGCAATACAGGGGCATGATTCTTTTTTCCCGAGCCTAACAGAAGCCGGGCGGCAGCAAATCGGCTGCGCCTGTGAATCCTCGGGCGAAGCTGTGGAATCAGATGGAAACACGGAGGAGTTGCACATGGCTTCGGAGAAAGTTGCATTCATTACCGGCGGCAACAAAGGCATTGGCCTTGAAACCGCACGGCAGCTGGGAAAGCTCGGGATCAAAGTGGTGATTGGGTCGCGTGATCCTTCGAAAGGCCAGGAAGCGGTGGCAAAGCTGAAGAGCGTTGGCGTGAACGCCGACGTGGTGAAGTTCGACATCACCAACGCCGCCGACTACAAAGAGGTCTACAAATATCTCGACCAGCACTTACGGCAAGCTCGACATTCTGGTGAACAACGCCGGCATCTCCAGAGAGAATTTTCAGGGCGGCAACAAAACCAGCAGCACCAGCGCAGAGCTGCTGCACGAAACCTTCGACACCAATTTCTTTGGCGCGGTGCAGCTGACCCAGACGCTGCTGCCGCTGATCAAAAAAGCGCCGGCTGGGCGAATCGTGAACCTGTCGAGCATTCTCGGCTCGCTTGCTCTGCATGCCGACCCGAAGTCGCCCATCTATGACGCGAAGGCCTTTGCCTACGATGCGTCGAAGGCCGCGCTGAATGCGTTTACCGTGCACCTGGCGCACGAGCTGAAGGATACGAAGATCAAGGTCAACTCCGCGCATCCGGGATGGGTGAAGACCGACATGGGCGGCGCAGAGGCGCCGCTGGACATCGTGACCGGCGCAAAAACCAGCGTGAAGCTGGCCACGCTGCCCGACGATGGACCGACGGGCGCGTACATTCACCTGGACCAGACGCTTCCGTGGTGAGGAAGACCGCGTTCGGCGTTCAGCGTTCAGATAAAACCTGACTACTTGGCGGGCGCCTTGAGGCCGAGTTCCGCCATAGCGAGCTGCAGGTCGGCCCACGCTTCCTTCTTCTGGCGCGGATCGCGCAGCAGATACGCGGGGTGGTACGTGACGATGAGCTTCGCACCGCGCGCATGATGGATCCGCCCGCGCAGTGCCGCCAGCGGGCTCTTCCCGCCAAGCAGATAGGTAGCAGCCGTCGATCCGAGCGCGACGATGACTTCCGGCTGGATCGACATCGATCTGCCGGAAGAGGAACGGCGCGCAGGTGTTGGCTTCTGCAGGCTCGGGAACGCGGTTCTGCGGCGGGCGGCACTTGACGATGTTCGCGATGTAGACCTGGTCGCGACTGAGGCCCATCGCGGCGATCATGTTGTTGAGCAGTTGCCCGGCGCGGCCGACAAAGGGCAGGCCCTGCGCGTCCTCGTCGGCGCCCGGACCTTCGCCGACGAACATCAGCCGCGCGTTGGGGTCGCCATCTCCGAAGACGACTGTGTGCCGGCCTTTGTGCAACGCGCAGCGCGTGCAGGGGCCGAGATCCTGGCGGATGGCTTCGAGGGCGGCGGCGCGGTCCTGGAGAGCGGTTTTCGGCGCTGTTGATTTCTTCGGCTCGGCGATCAGCGATGAGGGCGAGGCTGAGGGCATGGGTGCTGCGGTCTCCTCGATGGGAAGTCCGGCAGGGGCAGCCAGAGACTCTGGTTCTGTAACAGCGACGGCTACGTTTTCTGCTGAAACTGCGGATTCTGTAACTGCTTCGGTTGCAATTCCCGCTCCGCCAATCACCGAATCGCGACGGTAGAGGTCGATAAATGCCCAGATCGCGGAAATAGCGGATGCGCGCGCGGAGAGCTTCTCCAGCTTCGGGCGCGAGCCTGGCCGTCAAGCCTGATCTCCAAGGCTGAGCGAGAGTAATCGGTATCGGACTCCGAAGAGCACCTGGCGCGGACGGCGCAGGGTGAGGATCTCGTCAAGGATCTGGTCGGCGAGCTCGCGCTTGCTCAGCTCCGGCATTTCGATGGCGCGGTCGAGGGTGAGGAAAGTGACGGCGTTGCGGTCGGAATCGAACCCCACGCCTTCGCGCGAAACGTCGTTGAGGACGATCGCGTCGGCGCCTTTGCGCAGCAGCTTGTCGCGCCCGTGAGCGAGCACGTCTTCAGTTTCCGCGGCGAAGCCGATTACCAGCATCCCGGGGCGGCGCTGCTTGACGACCTCGGCGAGGATGTCTTCCGTGGGCTCAAGTTCCAGCGTCAGCGGGCCGGTGCGGCGCAGCTTCTGTCCGGCCTGCGCTCGCGGGCGGTAGTCAGCCACGGCCGCGGCCTTGATGACGATGGTCGCCTGATCGAGCCGGCCGAGAACCTCATCGCGCATCTGCTGCGTCGTGACGACGGGTACGAGTTCGACACCGGCAGGTGCGCGCAGACGCCGTCGGCGCAGACACCAGGATCACGCGCGCGCCGCGCCGCTGTGCGGCTTCCGCCATGGCGTAGCCCATCTTGCCGCTTGATCGATTGCCGAGGAAGCGAACCGGGTCGAGCGCCTCGCGCGTGCCACCGGCGGTGATGAGCACGGTCTCTCCGGCCAGATCGTTGCGATGATGGAGCACGCCCAGCACCGCATCGACGATGGCCGAGTTTTCCGCGAGGCGGCCCGCGCCAACCATGCCGCAGGCAAGATAGCCGCTGTCCGGCTGCACGATGCGAACATTGCGCGCGGCCAGAGTTTCCAGGTTGGCCTGGGTCGCCGCGTGATTCCACATATTCACGTTCATGGCCGGCGCGACGATCACCGGCGCGGTCGTGGCCAGATACATGGTGGTGAGGAAATCGTCGGCGATGCCGTGGGCAAATTTGGCCAGAATGTCAGCGGTCGCGGGCGCAACCACCAGGGCATCGGTCGACTGCGCGGCGTCAATGTGCTCGATGGCGGAAGCAGCGTCACCAGGATCCGCCCCTTCGGGGGTCCAGAGTCCGGTGATGACTTTGTGCCCGGTGAGAGCGGCGAAGGTGAGGGGCTGGACAAAGTGCTGCGCGGCCTGGGTCATCACCACGTGCACATCGAGCGCGTGCTTCTGTAGCTCTCGCACCAGTTCCGCCGATTTGTAAGCAGCGATGCCGCCGCTGACGCCGACCGTAACCTTCATGAATTACAGGTTACAGGGTTCGAGGGCACAGGGTACAGGCCCGCGGCGCTGCCGAAGCTGCGTGTGTTCAGTCCGGTGAGAGTTACGAGACGAACTTGGGAATTTCGGGAGCTTCCACTTCGGGCTTTATCACCGGCGCGTCTTCGGGCTTGACGTAGGAGATCTTTCCGGCGGCAATCTCTTCCTGGGCCACGCGGCAGGCCTTACGCGAACGGGTGGGCACCAGCGGCTCGGCGCCGTTCTGCAGCTGGCGCGCACGGCGGGCGGCCACCAGCACATACCGGAAGTTGCTGTCGTATTCTTTCTCGATACTCATCCCTGTCCTCCAAAACCTTCTCCGTGATTCAGCGTTTCACAGCCGGCTCCGGCACGCCAAATGCCCGCAGGACCGGCCGAACACGTTCTTCAGAATTCTCCTGGCGGCAGAGGTCCGCGATGCGCAGCATACGTTCCCGGTCTGCCGCATCGCCGGTTACATTGCCTTCCGTCTCCGCGCCACGTCGAATACGCTCGGCGGCAACGATGGCGGCCATTTCCTCAACGGCACGATCGAGCACGTCGTTGACGAGAATATAACCATAATCGCGGTAATTCTCAATCTCCTGACGGGCTCGCGCCAGGCGCCGTTCGATGATCGCCTCCTGCACGCTGCCCTCGGCGCGGCTGCGGTTGCGCAGCCGGGTGGCGAGAATTTCGGGCGAGGGCGGCATCAGGAAGATGGAAACCGCGGCGGGCATTTTCGCCCGCACCTGCGCCGCGCCCTGCACGTCGATGTCGAGCAGCAGGTCGCGCCCACGCGCAAAGGCTTCCTGCAACGTGCTTTTCGCGGTGCCGTAGTAGTTGCCGAAGACGTCGGCGTATTCAAGGAATTCGCCGTTGCGGATCATCTGTTCGAAGTGCTCGCGGGTGGTGAAGTGGTACTCGCGCGAGTCCTGCTCAGAGCCACGCGGGCCGCGCGTGGTCCAGGAGACGGAAAATTCCAGCCCCCGGACCAGCGAGCGAAGCTGGTTGACGAGGGTCGATTTGCCCGACCCGGACGGCGCCGAAATGATGAAGAGAATGCCCGACAAAACCTGCTGTCCCTCGCGCGAAAGGTTCAACCGCCCGACCGACTTTCTGGCCCTACTCTAAGTTCTGCACCTGCTCGCGTGCTTTTTCAATCTCCGACTTCATTCCCAGCCCCGCTTCGGTAATGCGCGTTCCGTTACCGGCCACGCTGCTGGTCTTCGAAAGCAGCGTGTTGGCCTCGCGGTTCATCTCCTGCAGCAGGAAGTCGAGCTTCTTGCCCACTTCCCCGCCCTGATCGAGCAGGCCGGTGAAGTGGCCGATGTGAGTGCGCAGGCGCGTCACTTCTTCTTCCACATCGCTGCGCTCAGCGATCATCGCCGCCTCCTGCAGAATGCGATCCGTGTCAAAACCGCCCTCCAGCATCGACTTCATGCGCTGGCTCAGGCGGTCGAAATAGGCCTGCTGAATCTTCTCGCGCAGAGTCGCGGCTTCGTCCACCAGGACGCGCAGCCGTTCCATCCCGGCGCGCAGCTCGTCGGCCAGCACGGAGCCTTCGCGCGCACGCATCACCTGCAGCGCGCCAATCAGGGCTTCCGTCTCGCGGAGTACGGCTTCTTCGATGGCCTTCATCTCCTCTTCGGTGTTGCGCGCCTCAGCCAGCAGCACGCCAGGCAGGCGAAACACAGAGTTCAGATCGGGTTGGGCAGAGAGCCCGTGCTCGGCCGAAGCGGCGCGAAAGGCCTCAACGTAGGCCGCAACCAGGGCGTGGTCATAGCCGGCTTCAGCCTTCTGGCTCCGCTCCAGATTCAGCGTCACTTCCACGTGGCCGCGGCGAAGCTTTTCTTTGAGGATGCGGCGCAGCGTCATCTCCAGACCGTCAGCCCCGTTGGGCAGCCGCATGTGCAGGTCGAGGAAGCGGTGGTTGACGCTTTTGAGGCTCAGCGAGAAGCCCAGAGTCTCTGAGACGCGCCCGGCGACGCGGGCGAATCCAGTCATGGAATACACGTGGGTGTGCGCCGGCTGTTTCGTGTCGCTCATCGTGGAGTCTTCCCTGTGAGCGCGGGCTCGGTGGCGGCTTCGTCGATAGTGTTTTCAACGCTCTCCGCTGCATGGCTTCCGTTCTGGATGCCGTTGGTGTCGCCAATGTCCATGAACTGCAGGCGGTAGAGCTTCAGGTAGGTCGGTGAGGTCTGCAACAGCTCCTCGTGGGAACCGATGGCAGTGATGCGGCCGTTTTCAAGCACCACAATACGCGTAGCGCGCCGCACCGTGGAAAGCCGATGCGCGATGACGATGACCGTGCGTCCCTCCATCAGATTGGCGAGCGCTGCCTGGACCAGCGACTCACTTTCCGCATCCAGCGCCGACGTGGCTTCGTCAAGGATGAGGACCGGCGCGTTCTTCAGGATGGCGCGGGCAATGGCCAGCCGCTGGCGTTCGCCGCCGGAGAGCCGGAAGCCCTTTTCGCCGATGACCGTGTCGTAGCCTTCAGGCATGCGCTCGATAAAGTCATGGGCCAGCGCGGCCTTCGCAGCTTCCACCACCCTCGAGACGGGCACGTCAGGCTGACCGTAGGCGATGTTGTTGCGCACCGAGTCATTGAAGAGCAGCGTCTCCTGAGTGACTTTGCCGATCTGCGCGCGCAGCGACGAGAGACTCGCCTGACGCACGTCGATGCCATCGATGAGGATGCGGCCCCCGGTGACGTCGAAGAAGCGCGGGATCAGATTCACCAGCGTCGACTTCCCTGCTCCGCTGGGACCCACCAGCGCGACCACTTCGCCGCGGTGGATCGTCAGGTCGATGTCGTTCAGCACGATGGGCGGCCCGTCACGCTGGCCTTCGCGGTAGTGGAAGCTCACATGCTCGAGCTGGATGCTCTTCTCGAAACCCTTCAGCACGCGCGGATGTTTCGCCTCCACCACGTCGTCCTGCTCATCCATGAACTGGAAGATAGCCGACGACGCGCCCGCGGCCTGCTGGAAGTTGTTGTAGTAGACGCCGAAGCGGCGAATGGGATCGTACATCTTGAAGAGCGCGATGATGAAGGCGAAGAACTCGCCCTCCTTCATGGTTCCATCGCGGATCACGTTGCGCCCCAGCAGCAGCAGCAGAGCCATGGCGACGGCGCCGATGAAGTCCATGAGCGGCGAGGTGAGGGCCTGGGCGCGAACCGAGCGCAGGTTGGCGCGAAACAGCCGCCGCGCCGCCTGGCGGAAGCGGATCAGTTCCCAGAACTCCATGTTGAAAGCCTTCACAATGCGATTGCCGGTGATGGTCTCGTGCAGGATGTTCTGGATATCGGCCAGCTTGTCCTGGCCGCGGCGGGTAGTGCGTCGCACATCGCGCCCAATGCGGCGGATCGACGTAACCACGATAGGAATAAAGATGAGCAGCACCCAGGCCAGCTTGCCGCCCAGCGCGATCACCACCACGATCATGAACGCCAGGGTGAAGGCCTGCTGCAGAAAATCCGACAGCACCGACGACGACGCGTACTGGACCTTCTCGATGTCGTTAATGAGCGCGGAAAGCAGCGTTCCCGTCGTGTGCTTCTGGAAAAAAGCCACCGAGCGGCGCAGGATCGACTCATAGAGGTCGTCGCGCATGTCGGTGATCATGCCGAAGCCGGCATAGTTGGCCAGATAAGTGCCGATGTAGTCGCATACGCCTTTGAGCAGCGTCGACGCCACAAAGGCGAACGCAATCACCGACCAGTCATTGTGGATCCAGTGGGGAACGAGCAGCTCGGGCTTGACGTTGATGTGCCAGCGCTGGCCCACTTCGCCCAGCAGCGAGGTTTGCCGCGCGCGCGTCGACGCGCCGGGATTGAGCACGTTATCGAAGATGGGACCGATGAGCAGAACGCGGAAGGCGTCCAGCAGGCCGACGCCTGCGGCGAGAACCACCGCGGAAATAACCTGGAGCCAGTAGCGGCGCGCATAGTAGAGCAGGCGCCAGACGCGCATCATGCAGGCAGGGCTCCGGGCAGCGGGAGACAACGCATCTGTTTATTTTACCGCGCGATACAGGTCGCCCCGGAAACTGGCGGCGAACCGAGGTAACGGCCGGGAACATTCTTCGCCAATCGCTACAATGCAGGTATTCAGGCCCCTCGTGAATCCGATGCCCTGGAACAGACTCTTCCGGAATAAGGTTCCCGCCTCCGACGTCTGGGCTGCGCTGTGCGAAGCTCGCGCAGACGGCTCTGATCCTTCGCGCCCGAACGGCGTCCGATATCCGCTGTTAGTGATGGTGCGTTGCTCTGAGGACGCCCTCGAAAGCAGCGTTCTTTCCCTCCTGAAGACCTACGGCTGGCATGATCCGCGCGTGAAGAAGCTCAGGAAGGTCGCACAACCCTTTCACAGCGACGATTCAAATATGCAGGCCTGTTACGAGGGAGCCGTGCGAAGAGATGGCGGAATCGTCGTGTATTCCGACCCCATCGAGGATGCCTGAGTGCGGCGACGCATAGAGTACGCCACCGCGAAAACGCATTTACACGGGTGAGTAGCAGTTATATTGACATCCGCCACGTGACGGGTTACAGTCCGCTATGATCCGGTCAATACGCCACAAGGGATTAAGGCGGCTTTATCAGGATGATGATCCGAGGGGCCTCGACCACGATCATGCCAGCAAACTTCGCAACATTCTCGCGAGACTCGACGCTGCTCGCACGGTTGCGGACATGGATTTACCAGGATTCCGGCTTCACCGGCTGAAAGGCGAATTGAAAGATTTTCACGCGGTTATTGTGCGGGCCAATTGGCGGGTCATTTTTCGGTTTGAGGACGGAGCGGCAACCGATGTCGACTATCTCGATTACCACTAAAGCGGAGATTTCCCTATGGCGATGAAGAATCCTCCCCATCCTGGCGCCGTCGTTTTTGAGGAGTGCATCGAGCCCCTGCACCTGACCATTACCGGCGCCGCCACCGCTCTTGGAGTCACCCGCAACACACTTTCTGAATTAGTCAATGGAAAACGCGGCATCTCGCCGGAGATGGCTGTGCGACTCGAGAAAGTGTTTGGCGGCAGCGCCGAGAGCTGGCTGGTGCAGCAGGCGCAGTACGACCTGGCTCATGTACGCCGCGACCGAATCAAGCTGGAGAAAGTCGAACTAGCTTCGTAAGTTCGGCGCCACTCCCCGCGATCTGGTCGCCATGAAAGTACGCCGCGCGGGGAGCGGCAAGGGCCTAAGTACACATGGGATTGTGCCCGCTCCAGGCGCATATTAGATAATGATCGTATGACCGAGCGCGAGCCCGACAATCCGGAAGACTTCGTCAGCCTTTACCGCCGGGCATTCGAAGAATTCGGTGCCACCGCGTTGTGGAGCAGCCGGCCTGTACCCAGTCCGACTCCGGCCGACGCGCTGGCCATTACCGGAAGCCTGCGCGTGGAGGGCAACCTGCAGGCGCGATGGCTGGCGGAACAGATCGAACAGGCCTGCCGTGCCGCTCACTAACATTCAGACAGAAATTCTGCGCTTATTGGCGGCCCACCGCGATCCCGAAAGCTACGTGGCCGGCAGCACGCCATTGAACAGGACCGCGCCGCGTTTTTCCGGGGACATCGACGTTTTCCACGATCGCGAAGAACGCGTCGCGCGGGCGGCGGAACAGGACGCTCTGCTGCTTCAGGAGCATGGCTACGCACTGGAGTGGCAGCGGCGCGAGCCGGGCATCTTCACGGTTTTGGCCGCTCAACGCGGAGAAAATACAAAACTCGAATGGGTAGTCGACAGCGATTTCCGTTTTTTTCCGACCATGCCGGATGCGACCTTCGGCTATGTGCTGCACCCGGCGGATCTGGCCACCAACAAAGCCGGTGCCGCCTATGGCCGCCGCGAACCGCGCGACGTGGTGGATTTGCTGACCATCCATGACCGGATCCTGCCTCTGGGTGCGGTCATATCGGCTGCTGCAGGTAAGGCTCTGGGGTTTACACCCGAGGGAATCATCAACGAGATTCGCCGGATCTCCCGATACGAGGAATCCGACTTTCGGCGCCTCGCGAGTGACCCACCCATCGACCCTGCGGCCACCATGCGCCGCTTCCGAGACGTGCTCGACCAAGCCGAGGCGTTCGTGTCCCGCGTGCCTACCAACAAAGTGGGTTTGCTGTTTCTCAAAGACGGCAAGGTCGTAGAGCCCGATCCCGATCGTCTGGAGGACTACGAAACGCACGCAGGTCAAAGGCGTGGCCACTGGCCCAGCAGCGCTGCCATCGCGGCAGCTATGCTGGAGCACTACAACGAACCAAAACCACGGCCGACCTAAGCACAGGCACGACAGACCCCACCGTGGCGCAAGGTCCCAAAAGCGAAACACACCAGATGGCTCCGAAGGCCACGCCTAAACACTGGCGCATTGCTGTCACCGGTGTGATTTCTCTTCTCGCGGCAGGCGCGTCGGCGTGGCTCATCCTCGGCACGGCTGCCATTCACTGCGACTCGCTCGCGCCCCTCACCGTGCTGGCGACGCTGGCCGCGTTCATCATCTCCATCTGCTTTCGCCAGATGGGAAAGTTCCCCGACAAACGCAGCCGCTGGATTCTCTTCGTCTGCCTGCTCATCGCGGCGGGAACTCTCTTCTGCGACTTCCGCTACGTGCGCCGCTACCGCGACTTCTGCGATCAGCTGCGCGAGCAGATTCGCCAGCAGTCCGCGCCCAACCGCTAAGGCTTCTTCAGAATCTCCGCCCTCTGCCCGCCGATGGGCGACGCCTCATCCAGGAATCCCCTGAACACCGGCCCAACCTGCCCCGCACACTGCCCAGGCGCGAGATGCCCGCAGCCGTCGACCACCACAAACTCCGACTGCGGCACCGCGCGATGCATCGCCTCGCCGACGGCCACCGGGATGAGATGGTCCTGCCTGCCCCACACAATCAACATCGGCATCCGCAGCTGGTTCAGGCTCTGCTCGTTCATCAAATCGGCGGCGGTCAGCAAAGAATCCATGTTGCGCTTCACTACCCAGCCATGCTTTCTCACGAACCGGAAGAGGTCGCGCGCGATAAAACTCGGCACATGCGGCGCTTTGCCAGGCATCAGCAGATCGTCCAGCGTGGCCAGCTTCGCCGGCGTGTCCGGCTCGAACAGCGCAGTATCCCAGGTGAGCGCGAAGCGCGTCCCCGCACTGTCGAAGATGGTCAGGCGACGGATGCGCTCGGGTTCATCGAGCGCCACGCGCATGGCAATCCATCCGCCCATCGACCAGCCGGCGAGGTCCGTCTGCTGCAAATGCCGGTTGTCGATGAAGGCTTCGACTGCGCCGGTCAGCTCTGCGATGGAGTAGTCGGCCTTCGGCCAGTCCGAGCGTCCGTAGCCAGGCAGGTCGAGCGCATACACGCGATGATGATCGCGGACCAGCTGCGGCATCAGGTTGGCCCAGTCCTCGGACCGCCCGCCCAGACCATGCACCAGCACCACCGGCGAGCCCGATCCTCCGGCGTAGTAGTGCACGCGCACATGCGGCAGGCCGGCAAAGGGGATCTCGGTGTAGTCGGAATGAATGCCGGCGGACCAGAGCCGTGCCTGCGTAGCGAACCAAAGCGTGGCAAGCGGCCGCACCAGGGCGAAGACAACGACCGTGACCACCACGACCAGCGCCCCCAGCAGCATCCATCGGATGACTCGCCAGGAACGCCTCATCCGCCCCCTGATCCGTTTCTGCGGTGCTGCTGCGGTGGTCGCCATGCGGGACGCCAAATCCTCTCGCCTGGGGCTCTCGCTTCTTAAGATGCCATCTCGAGCGCCTTGCGGATGACCTCGACGGTCAGCGGCGTCAGCCCATTCAGCTCAGCCTCCGTCGCCCAGCGCGCTTCGAGCGCGTCGGAGGCACAGTTCAGCGATCCGCCAACCACGCGGCAGAGAAAATCAACCAGCACGTAGTGGAAGCGAACCCGGCCCTCTGCGTCGCGGGAGATGCGATCAAAGGCTTCCACCACGTCGACCGTCTCCACCACAAGGCCGGTTTCCTCGAGCACTTCGCGGCAGGTCGCGCTCTCGAGCGTTTCCCCCAGCTCAACGGCGCCGCCCGGCAGCGACCACTCGCCCTTCAGCGGCTCCTGCGCGCGGCGAACCAGGAGCACCTGCTTCTCGCCCGGCGTGCCCTCCGAACCGGCCGCCTCACGCACAATCACCGCGCCCACGCCCGCAATCGGTGCATCAGGATATTCACGCCTCACACGAGCAGGTTACAGGGATTAGAGTTTAGGGATCAGAGTTTAGGGAAACGTCGGATGTCCGCTTATTACTAAAGGCAGGCTGCTTTTGCTCCGTTGCGGTTGTAGAAACACAGAATGGAGCAACGCAGGGCCGAATTTCGCTGCAAGCTGGTTGTCTGGGAAAAGGCGGTTCAGCTATGTACCGCTATTTATGTCTTGACGCGAAAGTTCCCGCGCGAAGAGCTCTACGGACTGACGAACCAACTGCGGCGCGCAAGCGTTTCGATTCCCAGCAATATCGCCGAGGGCTATGGCCGGGGAACAAGAGACCAGTACAGGCAGTTTCTGTCCATCGCACTCGGTTCGTACATGGAGCTCCAGACACAATTAACAATTGCTGTGAGGCTTGGCTTCACTGAGCCATCAGAGTTCGAAAAAGTGGAAATGCTCGCCAGTGAAGTCGGTAAAATGCTCTCGGCGATCCTAAGCAAGTTGCGCTCGTCCTCTATCCCCTCTCTAATCCCTAAACTTCAATCCAATCCCTAAACTCTAATCCCTAAACTCTGTTCTTACAGCTTCATCGGCTTGCCAAACTCGCCATCAAACACCAGCCGCTGCATGCTGAAGCGTCCGCCGTGGAACTTATCCGGGCCCTTCAGGTGTCCGATGGCCAGCAGCGCCACCACTTCGTAACTGATTGGCAGGTTCAGCACCTGGCAAACCTTGTCGGCTTCGAATCCTTCCATCGGCGCCGTATCGTAGCCCAGCGCTTCAGCCATCAGCAGCATCCCGGAAAAAGCCAGCATCACGTGGCGATTGAGCCAGGCCGTCAGGTTGGGGTGGTTGCCGAGGTACTCCGGAATGCTGGCCCGCGCGCTCTCCGCGTAGTTTTCCGTCATGCCCCGCTCGCGGCCCATGCGAATCATCTCTTCCATATCGGAGCGCCAGCCGTCTTTGTCGCCGCAGGCCACAATCACCGCCGATGCCTCCTCCACCTTGGCCTGGTTGTAACTGGCCGCGCGCAGTTTGCGCAGACCTTCGCGCGTGCGCACCACCACGAACCGCCATGGCTGCAGGTTGTATCCGCTGGGCATGTTCAGTCCCGCTTCGAGAATCTTCTTCAGATCCTCGTCGGGGATGGGCGCGCCATCGAAGCTGGGCGTCGCGCGCCGCTGCTCGATCACTTCGCTGAGAGACTTTTCCGTTTGACTGGCCATGCGGAGTCAGGAGCCTGCTTTCCTTATGTTTCCTTATGTTCGTAACAGATTAACTGTGTTGGCCGGGGCCAGATGTCTCAATTTGCTGCATCGGCAGCTCCAGGGCAAACGGGTTCTGGTTGCCGGGCGTCGCCGCGTACACCCACAATCCATGAAAAGCGGTTCGCAGTCCAGGGTAATGCTCCAGCAGAGCGCGCATCACGGCCGTCACCTGCGTCCGCGCGGTCACCGGATCCATGCCGGACGTGGCGCTGTAGGTCACAATCAGATCGAGTTGATCGGAAAACTCGCCCACGTGGACATTGGTGATCGTGTAGGTCTGATTCCCCGCGGTCAGCCGCGACGGCTCCTGCCCGGGAAGATTATCCGGGCGATTCTGCTCGGCTTCCTTATCGAGCTTCAGCAAATTCGGGCTGGAAATAAAGTCGACGGGCTCGAGCAGGTAGCGCGCCGTCTGGTAATAAAACCAGGCCGGCCACTGCTGTTGGTGGGCGGCGTATTCGCGCGCCTGTCGCCAGAACCAGATACCATCGTGCCCGCCCATGGTCATCGGCTTGGTGTAAAAGCCGGCCAGCTTCCAGTCCGGCGACCCGGTCGGCTCGTTCTGCAGCACCAGGGAAATCTGCTGCGGCTGCTTCACGCCAGTCGCGTGCAGAATGGCCAAAGCATATTTGCCCGGCGGCAGCCCCGGAATCGTCACTTCCACGGTGAGCGCCGACCCCGCAACGCCGCAGAAGAACTGCGTGTCCTCGGCGCCCTTCAAATCGCTGGCATCCAGCAGGTACAGGTCATCGACCGTGAGCGTGGCTTGCCGGATCGAGGCATTCACCGCCTGAATCGAGTTGGCGATCCCATCAAACTGCGCCGCAATGCTGGGGATGGTTTGCGACCGCACCGCCGCCGCATTTCCGCCCTCAACGTTGCCGGCAATCATCTGCGCAGTCTGCGCCAGGATCGTCCGCTGGGCCCCAGGCATCTGCGATTGCGTCATGCAGGAGACGCCAAGTGCCGGCATCGCGAGCGCCAAAAACAGAACGGCAACCAGATATTCGAGAGAAATGGCGAAACGACGGCGCATCTTCTTATAACTTCCCTTCAATTCGCAAGCGAATTTGAATCACTGCTAGTCTAGTACACAGGGGCAGATGGCAAACGGCACCCGCCGCTCCCCGGTTCAAACACTCAGATGCGGTTGACGCGCTATTCACGATGCTTTGTCTGGCCGGCAGCAGCCATCCTGGGGACTCTCTGCTCCGCGCAGGTCGTGCAGGCCCCAGGAACCATGCCCGACGGCCGCACCGTCTCCCTGCCTGGAATAACGCCTCATCAGCAGCGTCAGCCAGGCGGTTCGGGCACGCAATCGCAGTTCCCACAGCCATCGCAGGGGCCCGCGATTCGCACTGGGGCTACCACCGGCCCTGGCCCAGGAACCGGCTCGGCACCTGGAATGGGCCCGGGACCCGGAACCGGACCTCGAACCGGACCCGGAGCCGGCATGGGTTCCGGACCAGCAGCCGCCCCGCCAACGGTTACACCGGGAGCTGCCTCGACCGCCTCGAATGCCGCCCAGCAGCTTCCTCCCTCGCTGCTCGATAAGCCCGCGCAACCCGCCACCGTGAAGCTCAACGGTGGAACCCTCTCGGTGACCGCCAACAACTCCAGCCTCTCCGACATTCTTCACAACCTGTCTTCATCCAGCGGCATGACCATTGATGGGTTTCAGAAGGATCAGCGCGTCTTCGGCGTTTACGGTCCCGGCGACCCGCGCGACATCCTCTCTGAGCTGCTCGACGGTGCCGGCTACAACTTCCTCATGGTTGGCCAGACCGACGCGGGCGTGCCGCGGGAGATTGTCCTGACCGCACGCACCAATGCGCCGTTGTCGCCGCCCCAGGCGATCTCCCGCGCCGAAGAGGACGAGGAATCCATCAACCCGCCCGTCGAAGAGCCCCCACCAATCCTGCCGCCTGCACCACCACCCGGCGATCAGCCGCAGCGGCCGCGCTCTCCGCAGGAGATGCTGCAGGAGATGCAGCGCCTGCGCCAGCAACAGCAACAGCAGCAGCAGCAGGGCCAGCCCCAATCTCAGCAGCCTTAACCTCCGCGTTAAGAACCGTTTCGATTCATTTCTTCGGGCATGCCCTGAGTATTTGGGCAAGCTCATTGCTGGCCTGTGCCTCTTCCATGACTCAGGTAATGCCTCTTTCGGGGTCTGGAGAGAGGACCGCCAGTTGTTTATCTTCTGGATACCTCGTCTGAGGTACCCAAAGGCCCCGATGCGAACCCGCAGTCTTGTTGTCCTTTCTTCTCTTGCCGCCCTCCTTGGTTCTTCTCTTCTCCTCGCAGGATGCGGCGAGGTCAACACTGCTGTGCAGGTGGGAACTTCCCTTTCAGGAAACTGGACCTTCGCGCCCGCCGGCAGCTCCGTTGTTCTGAACCTCGGCTTCACCCAGGGTGCGTATGAAACCGTGAGCGCCGTGGCGCGGCTCAACGGCACTTCCTGCGTCAGCCCCGGCGCCAACATCCTGCTCACCGGCTCGGTCGCAGGCGGCAGCAACCAGATGGTGCTCATCTCCTCGCCCTTCAGCGGAACCACCCTCACGCTCACCGGCCAGGTCTCCGGCGACGGCAAGGGCATCGCGGCAGCCACGTGGAGTTTTTCCGGCGGTAATTGCGCCTCGCTCGGCAAGGCCGATGTCACAGCCACCAACTACTCCGCCATCGATGGAACCTACACCGGCAACTTCGTCGACACCAGCGGTAACCCGATTCCCGTTTTGGCACTGCTCGAGCAAACCTCGCAGCCCGACCAGAACGGCCAGTTCTCGCTCTCCGGCACCGCCACCTTCCCCGGCAACAGCTGCTTCGTCGATCAGCCCTCGGTGACGACCTCGCTGGTGACCGGCAACAGCCTCTCGATGACCTATACCGATCCGGGCAGCAGCGCGGCTCTGACTGCGGTGGGAACTTTCAACGCCCAGGCCACGCAGCTCACCATCACCAGCTGGACGATCTCCGGCGGCCCCTGCAGCGGCGACACCGGCACCGGCTCACTCACCGAGCAACAGCAGAATTTGTAAGTACTAATCCGAATCTTCCCCGGCCGGCAGATACCACAGCCGCCTTTAGTGCCAGCCGAAACATCCCTGTCGCCGTCAATCCCTCCCCACCCCACGCTGTAATCCCGAGGAGCGGAGCGACGAGGAGCCTGGCCCGAGCAAGCTTCGAGCTTGAGCGAGAGCCTGCCCTGAGCGAATGCCAAGCAAGCGAGGCGAGCCGAATGGGTGCGCGTCGAATGGCATCTGCGATTGCTTTTTCCCTTGCCTACTGAAACCTCCGTGAGCTTTCAAACCGGAATCCCTCCCCACCCCACGCTGTCATCCCGAGGAGCGGAGCGACGAGGGATCTGCGGTTGCTTTTTCCGCTTCTCCGGCGGTCGAAACTTCCTCGTGGCTGTTCAGTATTGCCGAAAAGACAGGCAGTGAATGGAGTGTCACACCGTGCACGGAGCGATCCATGAAAAGTTGCTGGTCAGGCGACAGCCGGGATGTTCGCCGCTGCTTCCGTGAAGCTCACAATGGTCTGCTTTAGCTGTGAATCCACTTCGTCGGCGATGGTCATCACATCGATCAGGAGCAGGCTGAAATCCACAACACTCAGGTTCGTCTGCAACGTCTGAAATATGCTGACCTGCAACATCCGCGATTCCTCGACAATCATCGGAACCGAATAACCCTGAGCACAGCGCACTTTTCCGTGCTCGACCGCCGCCGCCGATGCCTGTTTCGTTCCCAGACTGCGCGGCACGCGCATTCGCTCGACAAGCTCTCGAATTAGTTGCGGAAGATGTCCAGTGCGCTGCTCGCTGCTGAGTGCTATCTGTGTCAGTTCTTCATCACGATCAACTCGGGAGAGCCAATCGGCGATAGTGTTGCGAGCGTCACGCTCCAGAATGGAAGCTACTCGCTCAGTATTCGACGGACGCCGTCGCGTCCCCCGCTTCTCCAATTTCTCACGGATCAGTGCGATCAATTCGGGAATCGGCATCGGTTTCACCATGATCTCGTCGGCCTGCAAAAGAATTGCATCCATCGCCTCTTTCAATGCGGGATATCCGGTAAACAGGAGCGTGATGGCGTCCGGGTGCTTATGGCGCATGGCACTGACCACGGTGAACCCGTCGCCCGCTCCGGGCATGTGCAAATCAGAAAGCAGTACATCGAACGGCTCCGTGTCAATCAGATGAATAGCCTCAGCAACGTTGGCTGCCGCCGCAACCAGAAACTGATTGGCTTCCAGCACCGCTTTCAGCGTTGTACGAATCGCTTCGCTGTCGTCAACCAACAGAATCTTTGGCTGCGTTTTTTTATCGTTGTTCGCAGAAATTCCGCTCATCCGATTCGTCGGACTCCTCGTTCGGCCCGTCAGGTTAGCCTACCCGGATTCTCTCTAAGCGACTGATCAATATTGCTCACCTCGGATCAACAAGCCGTATGAAGCTAAGCAACGAGTCCCGCGCTGCGCGGCTGGGCAACGATGCCGTTTCCTGTAATCATGGCGTGGATCGCGTGACGACTCAGAAGTCGGCTTGTCGCACCCTCTCGGGTGCCCGAACGCGGTGTGGACGTGTCACCGGCAAACCGGAACATTCGAGGCGAAGGGAAGGCAAAGTTCCGGATTGCCGACCACACGGCAATGACCGTGCGTGGAACCCTCAATGCCACCTTCAGTTAAATCCGAAACGGATCGCGATTCTGGCAGAGACTCTGCTCTGGCTGACCTGATAGAGGCGAATGGGATCGCAGACGTGTGCTGATTCCTCTCGCTGCAATTCTTCTTCGCGTTGTGCCGTGGCCACTGTCGCAAGGCACGTAGTGCAGATGGAATCATAGCTGCCATCCGGGTTGTGCCTGTGGGGGAACTTCTGGCTTGTCGTTGGAACCATCGTGCGCCTCTTTCGTGCACTGAAGATGGCATTCTTTGGGGCGGAGTTTACCGGTAGTCAACGGTCATGTCTGTGCAATATCGCTCACTCCGCGCAGCGTTTTTTGGCAGTATCACCGGCAAACCGGAAGAGTTTCGCATTGGAAACCAGTAGGAGGCGCACGCCGCGGCCTCATCGGCCGCCGCTCTTTGGTGACCGCTTTTTTGGCCGACCGCTTCTTAACTAACCGGCCTTTTGCTGACCGCCTCTTAGCTGACCGCTTCTTAGCTCTTCTCCACGAACCTTCAATCACTTACGGCTCAACCCCCGAAATGTGGAAAATTTGTCAAGCTTTTCGAGCACGGTACCGAAGTTTTGTCCCTCATTGCACTCCACTTACACGCCAACGATCCCCAACAAAGTTGGCGCGATTTCCCTCCGGATCTGGTATTCTGAACTTATAGAGTAAAGAAAGAAAAAGCCTCACCTTTCAGGTGGGGCTTTTCATTTGTGACCCGGATCGCTAGCAGCTTCCAAACCTTCCAGCCTGCAGCTATCTGCTGCAGGCCGCAGGCTGCAGTAAAACACTAAATCGCCCATGATCAATCACTTATCGATGAGGCCCAAGTTAATTGACTTGTTTTCACACACTTGCACACAAGAGAAATGGCAACCCCTGCATTTTCAACACTTGCACAATTCGAGGGGGGGTACCCGGCTTCCAGCTTCCGGTCGCCCTGCCGCTGGCCGCAGGCTGCAGCCTGCAGGCCGCTGCAAACGCTAAATCGTCCACGATGAATCACTTATCAACGAGGTCCATGACAACTGACTTGTTTTCAGACACTTGCGCCAAGGAGAAATAACAACTCCTGTGTATTCAACACTTGCACAATTCGAAAGGGGGATACCACCTTCCAGCTTCCGGCCGCCCTGCCGCTGGCTGCTGGCCGCTGGCCGCTGGCTATTGCCGTTCTCTCGGCCAGCGCGCCTCAATCGTCGTCGAGATGCCGCCACGTGGCCGAAACTCACCCTTCACCACCGCCCACACCGGATCGCACGCCTTCACTACATCCTCAAGGATGCGGTTGACGACGTTCTCCTGAAAGATTCCGAGGTTGCGGTAGCAGAACAGGTATTCCTTCCACGACTTCAGCTCGAGGCACTGCTCGCGCGGCATGTAGCGCAAGGTGATGGTGCCGAAATCCGGCAGCCCGGTCTTCGGACACACGGAGGTGAACTCCGGATCGTCGATGACGATCTCGTAGCCAGGAAATTGATTGCGCCAGGTCTCAATCGCCGGAAAGTCGAAGTCGAGCCCAGCCTGGGCATGTTCATCGGTGTAACGCGCGTGCGTTGCCATGACCATCATTCTAGTTTCCCGTTGCAGGAACGAGACAACGCAAGCGGAGAAAAAGCGAGGCGGGCGCCTCGCCCAATCGCGATGGGCTTTGGCCTTCGTGCCCGCACCGCCGTAGCTATTTTTCCGGCAGCCGATTCACCACGAAATCCGCCATGCGCTGGGCCGCCGGCGGATCCATGTTCGCCAGTACCGCAACTACATAGTCGAGGGATGGGCAAACCTCGAGTTCACCGTTCATCCCAGGCGAACCGCCGCCGTGCCCGAAACACCGGTTTCCATTGATCGTGTGAACCTCGAACCCAAATCCGTACGGGCCCATCGGTGTGTCTACCTGTCGGGTCGTCGCCAGCTCCGTGAAATGTGCATCGAGCAGCTTGTGGTCCTGCAGCGCAATTGCGAATCGCAGCAGATCGCCCACCGTCGAGTATCCGCCGCCAGCCGAGGTCCCGCGAAACGGCAAGGTATCGGTATTCGGATGCAGCTCGCCGCCAGGGCCCATCGCGGTGTAGCCCACACTGCTATGCGGCTCCGCCTGGCTTTCCGGCTCCGAACCGGTCTGAGTCATTCCAGCCGGTACATAAATGTGATCGCGCACATAGTCGTAATAGGTCTGCCCACTGGCTTTCTCAATGATGGCGCCCAGCAGGATGAAGCCATAGTTGCTGTACTCGAAGCGGCTGCCCGGTTCGAACTGTGGAGGCCGATTTCCATAGAGCTGCACGTAGTCACCCAGCGTGCGCAGCGCGTTTCGATGCTGATCGAACTCTGGCCCAAAGATATCGCCGGTTCCGCCGGTGTGCGTCAGCAGGTCCTTCACGGTCGCCTTCGTGGCCAGCTCGCGGTTGGGGTAATCGGTCAGATATTTGCCGACCGGATCTTCGAGCCTGATCTTTCCCTGCGCGGCCAGTTGCAGAACCGCGACTGCTGTAAACATCTTGTTCATCGAACCGATGTGGAATCGCGTCTCCAGCGTGTTTGGAATCTTTCGCTCGCGATCCGCCATTCCGTAGGCCTGCGCAAATACCGGATGGCCGCCATGCGCAATCAGGATCGCGCCGGCAAAGCGGTCCGCGGCTGCATCCTTCTCCACCTGTTGTTTCGTTGCCGCGATCAATTCACTCTCGTTCAGATGCGACAAGGGCAAATCGGCCGGCCGCGGAATCGCGCGGACCTCGAGGTTCCGGATCACGTGCGGCTCGGCCGCATCCACTTCAATCGTCAGGCGCCCAATCTGGTCGGTGTCGCGATCCTTAACCAGCACCACCAGCCTTGTTGGCGCCGATTCCTCAACCTTCTTCACGTCCTGGCCGCCTGTCATCTGGCGAAACTGCCAGTACCGTCGGGCCTCGTCTGCTCGCGACGGAAGGTTCTTTTGCAAAAACGCCTCGAACGTCTCGAAATTGTCCCCGTTGAACGCATCAAGATAGCCGCTTAGCTGTTTTCCAGCGGGCGAGTCTGGCAACGGCACCTGCGCGAAGACCGTCTCGCTTCCACAAATCGCCAGAAGAACCAGAAGGACGCTGAACCAGTTTTTCCCTTTTTCCGTCAATGCCCGCAATCGCATGGCTAACCACCCTTTCATGACTGGAAATCGAAGCCTCGTTACCGATCCGGAACCGGTCCGCTGCCCGCAGTACCACAGCGGTACCTCCGCGATTTTCGCTTTTCCCGAACCCGAAAGCACGCCAGGTGTGTCTTATATACTGACTCACGGTTTTCGCGAATGGCAGCTAAGCAGGTACGGCCCACGCGGACGGCGCGCATCTGGACTATCACCGTCCTCGCTCTCATTCTGGTCTTTTATTTCGTGCACCTGCTGACGCGGGGAAGCCTGCCCATTCGTGTGGCAGCGGCGGCTACCGGCGACCTTAAAAGCACGGTCCCAACTAACGGAAAGGTCGAGCCGCGCGTGAATTTCGAGGCGCACGCTCCTTTCGCGGGGGTCGTCAAGGCGCTCTACGTCCACGAGGGAGAGAAGGTCCCGGCTGGAAAGCTGCTGCTGGCCATGGACGACACTGAGGCCAGGTCACACGTGGCCACGGCGCTCACCGCCCTCAAAGGCGCTCAGGCCGAGTATCAGGCAGCGCAGCGCGGTGGAACCCAGGAAGAACGCATCTCGCTCACGCGCCGAGCTTGAAAAAGCTCGCATCGATCGCACCCAGGCGCAGCAAAACCTCGAAGCCCTCCAGAAACTCCAGTCATCCGGCGCCGCCTCGACCAGCGAAATCAGCGCCGCGCAGGCTCGGCTTGCCGTCGACTCGAGCACCATCCAGTCGCTCGAGAAGCGGCAGTCGGATCGCTACAGCGCCGACGACATGGCCCACGCCAAAGCTGCGCTCGACGATGCCCAGGCCGCGTACGGCGCCGCCGAGAACACGCTCCAGCACGCCGTTGTGCATGCGCCCTTCGCCGGAACGGTCTATTCCGTGCCCGTCTCCCGCACCGAGTACGTCAACCAGGGCGACCGCCTGCTTTCGATGGCAGATTTGTCGAAGCTCCAGGTCCGCGCCTACTTCGACGAGCCGGAAGTCGGCAAGCTCCAGGTCGGCCAGCCCGTTGCTATCCTGTGGGACGCGCAGGCCGGATCAGCATTGGACCGGCCGCATCAGCCGCCTGCCCTCGACCATCATCACCTATGGCACGCGCAACGTGGGCGAAGTGCTGGTGGCGATCGACGACGCCGATGACGTCCTGCTGCCCGACACGAACGTTCGTGTGACCGTGACCGTGGCCAATGAATCCAATGTGCTCAAGGTGCCACGCGATGCGCTGCATGTCGATGCGGGCCAGGATTACGTCTATGTGAAGCAGGGAAATTCGCTGCGCCGGGTACGCGTCACCATCGGGGTGCGCAACCTCAGCGAAGTGGAAATCACCAGCGGTCTCAAACCGGCTGACGTCGTAGCCCTGGGAACCACGAACGCCCAGCCGCTGTCAGACGGCATTCCGGTCAAAGTTGTGCAGTAGAAGCTCTGCGGCCAGTAACCCACCAGGGGGAGTTTTGCGGAAGCCAGTCCATCACCTGCCCATCTTTTTTGTTCTTTTCGCGGCCCTTTCGACGATGGGGGAGACCACTGCGAATCCCGTGCGCGAAGATCTGGACTTCGGCCGCGCCGACAACGCTCTCCGCACCCTGAGCGCCACGCTTTCCCACGATCAGAAAGATCCTGAAACGCACAACCTGCGCTGCCGCGTGTACTACCAGGAAGAACAGTGGGACCAGGCCATCGAGCGACTGCGAAGCCGCAGTCAGCCTGGCGCAGGGCAACAGCAATTTCCATCTCTGGCTGGGCCGTGCTTACGGACAAAAGGCCGCTCACTCTTTCATCGTGTCGGCCTACCCGTTCGCTCGCAAAGTCCACGTTGAGTTCGAACAGGCTGTCCAGCTCGATCCACATAACGCTGCTGCGCTCGCCGACCTCGGCGAATTCGACGTTGCCGCTCCGGCGATGATCGGCGGTGGCCTCACTCACGCCGAAGAGGTCGCACAACAGCTCAGCGCGGTCAGTCCCGCCGCCGCGCTCATTCTTCGCGCGCGAATCGCCGAGTCGAAGAAGGATTACGCCGCTGCCGAAGCCGCCCTTAGAGAGGCCATCACGAAGTCTCCTTATCCAGCCGATGCATGGATGGACCTCGCATCGTTCTACCGCCGCCGCGAGCGCTTCGACGAAATGCTTGCCGCTGCGCACACGGGCGCAACCCTCGACAAGACACACGGCCCGGCGCTCGTCGATGGCGCCAGCAACCTCTCGCTCGCCGGGCGCGAACCCCAAACCGTTATCCTCTGGCTCCAGGCATACCTGAAGTCCAGTGCCCAGTCCGAACTGGTTCCGGCTTTCGTTGTCCGCGCGCAACTGGCGCAGTTGCTGCACCAGCAGGGTGACGAGGCCGCAGCGCAGCAACAGCTCGCCGCTGTTCACGCGCTGGCTTCCGGCTACCGCATTCCTTCCTCTCCGATCGCCGCCGGCCGGGTCGCCGGACAGTAAACTCGAGCTACGATGCCAGTGTCGAGAGCGGTTCGGGCGCAACTCCGCAAAGCAGCAGACCGAGGAACCAGGGCGATACTGCTGACGCTCGTTTCGCTCGCTGCAGGCGCCGTGCCCCTGGCCGCCAGGGCGCAGATCTCGCTTTCGACCGCCGTCGACCTTGCCGAGAAGAGCAGTCCCGCCGTCCGCTCCGCCGAAGCCAACGTGAAGAAGGCCACGGAGGCCCTCGCCGAAAGCCAGGACGCTTACATTCCCAACTTTGCCCTCGGCGCCAGCCCTGGTTACGCCTATGGCTTTCCGTTTGGCTACCCCTCGCTTTTCAGCGCCACTTCGCAGTCGATCGTGCTTTCGTTTCCGCAGCGCGATTACATCCGCGCCGCGCGCGCAGGCCTCGACAGCGCCCGCCTCAGCCTCAAAGATCAGCAGCAGCAAGTCGCCCTCGACACGGCCGTCGCCTACGTCGAGCTCGACTACGACCTGAAAGCCATCGCCGCCCTTGATGAAGAAAACAGCCACGCCACCAAGCTGGTCTCGATCGAGCAGGACCGGGTTCAGGCGGGGGTCGATCCGCGCGTCACCGAGTTGCAGGCCGAGCTCACTGCCGCTCAGGTGAATCTGAAGCGCATCCAGATGCAGAACGACGCTGACGCCATGCGCCAGAAAATTGCCCATCTCACCGGGCTTCCCGCCGCCGGCTTCACCACCGTCAGCTCCAGCATTCCTCAGGCGCCTACCGCCGATTCGCTGGCCAGCATCAACGATCAGTCCGCTCCCAACGACCCCGGCGTCGCCGCCGCCTTCGCCAACGCGAAATCGAAGCTCTACACTTCGTTCGGCGACGCGCGCCAGAATTACCGGCCGCTGATCACCTTCGGCGCGCAGTACAGCTTGTTTGAAAAGTTCGCTGACTATACCCGCTACTTCCCCACCGGCTTTCAGTACAACAACGTCGCCATCGGCATGGCCGTCCAGTTTCCGCTCTTCGACGCCGCCCGCCGCGCCAAGGCCCGCGAGTCGGCCGCCGACGCCCTCCATTCCCAGGCCGACGCCGACTCCGCCCTCAACATCCTCACCGAGCAGCGCTCCAGCCTCCAGCACTCCATCCTCGAGCTGGGCGCGCAACAGCGCGTCGCCGAGGTGCAGAACCAACTGGCCCAGGAGCAGCTGAAGACCATCGAGACCCAGCTCACCAACGGGACCGGCACAACCGGCTCTCAGCCCATCACCCCGCGCGAAGCTGAACAGGCGCACATCGAGGAGCGCGAGCGCTACGGCGACGTCCTCACCACCGATTTCTCGTTGATGAAGGCCGAGCTCAGCCTGCTGAGGGCGACGGGCCAGATCGAAGACTGGGTCCGGTCGTCGTTGAAGTAGCCGCCTCGCTCGCTTTTCCAGAACAAACACCATCGCCGCTACGGTTGCGCAATAAGTTACGGTTGCGCAATCTACCCACCATGGACTAAGCTTCCCCAATCCTTTCCGCCGGTACAAAAGCTGCCGGCGAACAGCGGTCTGGTGCGGCGGGCAGTCATCCAGGTCCCTCACGCGGCACTCACTCATGGATACATCGTGGTCAGGTGGCAGCTCTAGCCTCTGTCCATCGGATTGGGACGCATCGCAGTGTGTCTCTGCAGCGGGCCGCCAACGAGCGGATTCCCCAATAGCCTGGCGAATTCACCATGCTGGTAGCTCTCGCAGCGACAAAGAATTAGCGCTGATCATCCCCAGGCGGCTTCGAGCCAGACCGCCTGCTCCGTTACTCCCCCTGACTCGAATCGGCCCCCGGGCCTGGTTGCAATCGCAGTGAGTCATGGGCAGTAGCTGGCGCCTTCGTCCAACTTTGAAAAACGAAGGCGGAGGAGGAACTATGGGAACGTCAATGGGCGCGGTACCACCGCCGGCAGGACCCCCAACAAGCTGGTTCAAGCGCAACTGGAAATGGCTTGTCCCCGTTTGTTGTTTGTTCATCTTCCTTCTCGTTGCAGGAGGCGTCGGGGGCCTCATGGCCATCGTGGAGGGTTCCATCAAGCAGAGTGGAGCCTACACCCAGGCGCTGGCGCAGGCACAGGCCAATCCCCAGGTGACCGGCCTAATCGGCCAGCCCGTGACGCCGGGGATGTTCGCCTCCGGGAACATCAACGTTAATGGAGACTCCGGAGACGCCGACATTTCCATTCCGGTCTCCGGTCCGAAAGGAAAAGGCAAGGTCTACGCGGTAGCGAAGAAGAGCGCGGGGCAGTGGCAATTCGAGACCCTGCAGTTCGGAGCAGACGGCCAGACAGACCGGATCGATTTGCTGCAAGCGCAGGCCGCGGCGCCAACTGGAGCATCGGCATCGGCTCAGCCGGATCCATCCGCTGCCGCGCCAGCAAGCACGCCGGATACAACTGCGTCTTCCGCCGATCCCCCTGCTGCCGCAACTCCGTCGTCCGCTGACCCTCCTGCTGACTCGGCTGGGTCCGCCGCTGCACCGACGCCTTCCGCCGGCGTAATTGCCAGCGCCCAGTACAGCAACGATCCCAATCTGCGCTGCGACTTGCTGGAGGTGAAGCGGGTGAGCGGAAACGCGCTGCTGGTGCGCTGGAGATTGATCAACACCGGCGCGAAGGGCGTTTCCTATGACTTCGACTGGCCTCAGCTTTACTACACCGATCCCGCGGAAAACAAAAAGTATGCCTACCTGACCGATTCCTCCGGCGCCCGTGTGCTGGATATGTGGTGGGGAACCCTGGGTCCCGGCGAGCAGCGGTTGCAATGGGCCAAGTTCCCCGCGCCACCCGCGACTTCAAAGAAAATCACCGTCTACATCCCCAAGTTCATGCCCTTTGAAGATGTGCCAGTGGGCCAGTGAGGATCTGACTGCGATGTGCAACAAAACGGCCCACGCGTTTCTGCTCTGTGCCTCCATGGTTGCCGCAGTGAGCCTGCGGCCAGCCGCGGCGGCGCAGAAATACAAGCCCGATGACCCTGTCCCACCAGGCGCAAAGGGGCAAGTGACCACCCTGTCGGGCCAAGTCACCAACCTCGTCGGCATCAGCCTCGCGGTCGGCGGCAAAGTCGATTCCCTCAACGCCGCGCTCAAAGACCTGGGCGCGCGCACCACGGATACCGAAATTCAGATCGATCTGGCCAGCGACGTCATGTTCGACTTCGACAAAGCCACCCTTCGGCCCACCGCTATCCCCAGCCTGCAGAAGGTGGTCACCGTCATGCGCGCTTATCCCGCATACGCCTGCACCATCGGCGGCCACACCGACGGCAAGGGCGACAAGGCGTACAACCAAAAGCTCTCCGAGCGCCGCGCCGACTCGGTGAAGACCTGGCTGGTCGCTCACGGAGCCTCGAATTCCATCGCTGCGCGCGGCTTTGGCGACACCAAGCCGATCGCTCCCAACAGGAAACCCGATGGAAGCGACGACCCCGATGGCCGGCAGAAAAATCGCCGCGTCGAAATCACTCTGCACAAGTCGTGAGCGCTGTCCCGCGCTCGGCCAATGGCACCCGGAATGACACTCCCGCAGCCCCGAACTCACCCTCCTGAGCGCCACGGGCCGGATCGAAGACTGGGTTCGGTCGTCGTTGAAGCAGCTGCGTGGCTCTCACCCCGTAATCTGTAACCGTAGCCTGTTCCCGCCATGCCACGATCCCGTGATGCTTATCCTGGTCTCAGGTACTCCGCGGGCGTGACGATACGCGTTCCCTTGTACGCGCCGAGAGTCAATAAATCCCTGTCGCCTGCAACCAGCAAATCCGCTTTTGCGAGGGCGGAGCACTCCAGAAACATATCGTCGCCGGGATCACGGCATACCTTTACCGCGCCTCGAATCTTCACACGGATGCCACGCGCCAGAGTCGCTTCCAGCGCGGATGTTACCCGATGTCGTTCCCAGGAGAACTTTTCCGTCAGGACACGCGCAATCTCTGCGTCGATCTCATCGCAGGTTGCAATCACATCTTCGACCATCGCCTTTTCAAGCGCCATGGCCGGCGTGCCACGACGTTTCGCAAATTGAAGTGCGGAAATCCAGACGTTTGTGTCGATGACGACGATCACCCGCCGGACCGCATCCTGCGGCGGCGCGGCTTCTCAGCACGCACTTCCTGGATAAGCCGGGGCACATCCGTCTCGGTGTAGCCTTTGGGGTTTCGTCCTTCTGCATATTCGCCCAGCTCATCGAGCGCCCTTCGGGATTGCTGTGCAGAATAGGTGCGGAAAGCTTCACGAAACAGTTCGCTCATAGTGCGGCTGTCCCGCTGGGCCAGCTCTTCAGCCCTTTGGGCAAGTTCGGGCGGCAGGCTGATCGTGTAGACCTTCGATTTCCTTTGAGCAGCAGGAGGCATACCCAGATATTACATTGTAATGGATTCCATTACAATCCATGCAGGCGCATGCTGCGGCCGGCTCTTCCCGCTGGTAAACTGGTGTGTATGCCTATGCCGCTGAAGACTTTATTCTTAAATCCCCCGTCTTTTGAGAACTTCGACGGAGGCGCCAGCTCCCGCTGGCCCGCGACCCGCGAGATTGAGTCCTACTGGTACCCGGTCTGGCTGGCCTATCCGGCCGGAATGCTCGAGGGCGCGCGCCTGCTCGACGCCAATCCCCACCACATTTCCTGGCCCCAGGTGGTCGAAATCCTCAAGGACTACGAGTTCCTGGTCCTGTTTACCAGCACCATCGCCTGGAGCGGCGACCAGCAGTGGGCGCAGAAGGTCAAGGACACCTACCCCAACATCAAAATCTGCTTCGTCGGCCCGCCCGTCACCACCGACCCCGATAAGGCCCTGAACGAGTGCCCGCGCCTCGACTTCGTCTGCCGCCGCGAGTTCGACTACTCCGTCGTCGAGTACGCCAATGGCAAGCCGCTGAGCGAAATCCTCGGCATCAGCTACCGGAAGAACGGCCAGGTCGTGCACAATCCCGACCGTCCGCAGATCGACAACCTCGACGCGCTGCCCTGGGTCACCGAAGTCTACAAGCGCGACCTCGACGTGACGAAGTACAACGTGCCCTTCCTGCTCCATCCCTTCGTCGCGCTCTACTCCACCCGCGGCTGCCCGGCGCAGTGCACCTTCTGCCTCTGGCCGCAGACCACCAGCGGTCACGCCTGGCGCAAGCGCTCCACCGATGATGTAGCCGCCGAAATGGCCCACGCCAAAGAACTCTGGCCCAACGTCAAGGAATTCTTCTTCGACGACGACACCTTCAACATCCAGAAGGCCCGCACCATCGAGCTCTGCTGAGAAGCTCAAGCCGCTGAAGCTCACCTGGTCGTCCACATCGCGCGTCACCACCGACTACGACACGCTCAAGGCCATGCGCGAAGCTGGTGCCCGGCTGCTCATCGTCGGCTTCGAATCCGGCGACCCGCAGATCCTCAAGAACATTAAGAAAGGCGCCACCGTCGAGCGCGCCCGCGACTTTGCCCGCGATTGCCACAAGCTCGGCCTTACCATCCACGGCGACTTTATCCTCGGCCTGCCCGGCGAGACGAAGGAATCGATCCGCAACACCATCGAATTCGCCAAGCAGCTGGACGTCGAAACTATCCAGGTCTCGGTCGCCCACGCCTTCCCCGGCACCGAGTTCTACGAGTACGCCGCGCGTCAACGGCTTCATCACCAACGACAACAAGATGACCGACGAGCAGGGCCACCAGATCGCTCACATCGAGTACCCCGGCCTGCCAGCGGACTACGTGCTCGAGATGGTCCACCGCTTCTACGACGAGTACTTCTTCCGGCCGAAGGCCGCGTGGCGCGTGGTCAGCAAGGCGATCAGGAATGGCGATGTCAAGCGGCTCTATCAGGAATCGCGGGCCTTCCTGAAGACCCGCTCCCAGCGATCGAAAAGCTCGTCCGCGAAGCGCGCAGCCAGAAGGCCGCGGAAGCGGCCAGCGCCCAGGCGTGAGAAATACAGCCGGTAGCCTGCGGCCCGCTAGCCGTAGCGAAGCGGAGCGGTACACGCGAGTTTCTGTAGGTTCTGGCGGTCAAGTTCTTTATCGAGGCTATTCGCTGACCGCTTTTTCGCTACCGGCCCTTAGCTAACCGGCTTCTTAGCCGCTTACATGACCACCCATTCCACTGACCTTCCGCCGCTACCTGGTGCTGGCGGTCATCACCCTCACCGCTTCCTGCGGCGATACTTTTCTTGCCCGCGGCATGAAGTCGCTTGGGCCCGTTTCGCTCGCCCACCCAGGCCAATTCATCCACGCTATTTTCTCGCCGTGGGTCGCTGCGGGCATCGTGCTGCTCATCGGATTTTTTGCTTCGTACCTGACCGCGCTTTCCTGGGCCGACCTGACCTATGTGCTGCCCGCGAGTTCGCTGGGCTATGTCATCATGACGCTGCTGGCGAAGTTCTGGCTGCATGAACACGTTTCGCCGCTGCGCTGGCTGGGCGTCGTCTTCATCACTGCCGGCGTGGGATTCGTCACCCGCGGCCCTTCCTATACCGACCACGCCCCCCACCATGCTGCGATCAGCGAGACCAGCACCCCCACTGCATCGCCTGCCGAGCCGGCCTCGGAACCAGTCTCCCAACTGGCACGCCGAAGAGGTTCGCCAATGACTTCCGCTTCTTGCCACCTGCGCGATGATCGCGGCAGTCGTCGTCTCGGCCACGGCCGGCGACATCCTCACGGCTTCGGCCATGAGCCAGGTCGGCGACCTTGATTTGATCCGCAAGCCGCAACGGCCTTTTAGGTGCGGCGCCCGCCGTCGTCACCAACTCGCGTTTTAGCTCGGCGTCGTCTGCCTCGCCCTCAGCTTCTTCTCCCTTCTTTACTCTTTCAGTCATCGCGACCTGAGCCTGATCGGCCCCGCCGCCACGTCGTTAACGTTTGTCACCAATGCGCTCGCGGCCAAATTTTTCCTTCACGAAAACGTCGATCACCGCCGCTGGACCGCGGCGATCTTCGTCTGCGTCGGCGTCGCCCTCCTGGCGTTCTAAAGCCGACGAACGACGCAGCCCGACAGCCCCGCGGCCACGGGCGGCGCCCCGCGGTTACCGTGGGCATCTTCCCTTTTCTCTCGACACGACTATCCTGGAACTGGGATAATTATGACAAGGCCGCCGGCGCACGGTGAAAAGCCGCTCTATTGGGTCGGTTCATCGCTGAAAGGTCTTGGATTTCCAGGCGATCATCACGGTAGCGCGCACGCTGTTTGAGGGCGCTGTCGATGTCAAACTCATTGATGTTGTGCCCGAGGCCCTCGAGAAGATCAACCTCTTCTCGGAGGTTGAAAAGCTTCGCGCGGCGGAGAAAACGGTCGCTTACAAGAAGACCCATCCCAACTCGAGGGTAGACCCCACAATTCAGCGCCGCATTCGCCGCGAAAACATCCCCATCGAGCCAACGGAAGCACTGTGGCCCGGCATAAAGGTGCCCCTAAGCATTGGCCGGGGATGAACTGGAGGTACGAACCTTGAAGCTGGGCAATACATTCAGAGCTTACACGATTCAGTATCAGCAGATGAGCTGGTACACACACGCCGCCGGCCTGACCGGCTTCGACCTAACCACAAAGTCGTTCGGCCTTTTGGCGGGGATTCTCTACGAACTGGCGTTTATGTCCTTCATGGTTCTGCTGCCAGCGTGATCGAAGAGTTAATCTGACCGCCGTGGACAGAAGATCAAGAACCGGATGCGCTACGCACATATGTTGCCGTTCACCGCCACCGTTTGAAGAGCTTCAGGCTCTCGGGCGGGCGCTACTATGAGTTGGGGGGAGAAAGAAGCGATCACGGTGTTCCAACTGGTTTACCCTGCACGGCCGGCCCTCCCTTGGGGCCCCTCCCGGGCTTGAAGATACGATACTTGTTTGAAGAAAGGGCGCCTGAATGCGCGACGATCAGAAGCCTGGCCGGGACAGACTCGTGTATTCGACCGAAAAGGGCAGGGTGGCGCCCGAGACTGAAAAGGCTGAAGCCGAAAAGGACCTCGAGAAGATCAGGCGCAAGATTGAAGAAGCCCAGCGAGAACAGTATTCTGAGGCGTTTGCAGACCTTCTCTTCGAACTGGGCGAGATTCGCGGAAGCAAGTCGTTTAACAGGCGAATGTCCGCCTTTCGTGCGCCTGCAACCTGCCCGATTGGCGAGTCCTGATAGCGAGGATTCTCGCAGTCATGGCTGACTGCTCCTCCCGCGTCTGCGAAGAGAACTTAGCTCTTGCTAACGCCATCGTCTCCTCAAGCACCTGCTTTTGAGCCCGCTTCATCTGGGCCGAGGAAAGCGGCTTGGGTCCGCGGGCCTTTGCACGATGGACCTTTTGCGAGGGTGTCGCGACAGAGCGAGTAACCATAAAAACCTCAACTTCCCTGAATCAACCGGCTCGCGCGGAGACGGCTTACTCCGCTGTCCCCTTGGTCATATCGGCCTGGATCCAGCTTCGCCTGACCATATCTGCAAGAATACCAAACTCTGCGCTTTAACCGGGAAAACCTCCTACTGCCTCGCCGTTACCCTCAGCTCCATCCCCAGCGCATGCAGAACCGACGAAAGCGTCTCCAGAGTCGGATTTCCGTCTTCGGAAAGAGAGCGATAGAGCGTCTCCCGCTGCACTCCGGCCTCCTTCGCTACCTTCGCCATTTGCCGGGTCTGCGCAACCTTCTTCAACCCCTTCAGAAAGAGGTCGGGGCCCTCTTCAAGGCACGCATTCAGATATCCCTCCGCGGTCTTCGGGTCCGCGAGCTCTCCCAGCAGCCAGTCGCGATATGAGACTCTGGTTTTAGGCATGGTTTTTAGCGCGTGATATTTAAATCACATCTGGAGAATAGCACTCTACTGCTTCACCACCGGCAGCTCCATGTAGCTCTCGTGGCCAGCCGCGTGCCACACCTTCTGCTCGGCTTTCTGGTAATCCCCCGGCTTGGCGAAGAAGATGTTCGGCACGAAGGTCTGCGGGTTGCGGTCGTACAGAGGAAACCAGCTCGACTGCACCTGCACCATGATCCGGTGTCCGGGCAGGAAGACGTGGTTCGCCGTCGGCAGCAGGAATTTGTATTCCAGCGGCTCGTTCGCCGGGATCGCGTGCGGCACCGCCAGGCTTTCGCGATAGCGCCCGCGGA
This sequence comes from uncultured Acidobacteriaceae bacterium, assembly GCA_963788905.1. Classification (GTDB taxonomy): domain Bacteria; phylum Acidobacteriota; class Terriglobia; order Terriglobales; family Acidobacteriaceae; genus Palsa-343. Next base: position 880,571 of record CAWBIO010000001.1, on the reverse strand, counting down.
AAATGTCGGCAGAGATCATCAGCTGGTAACCGCCGAGGTCGGGATCGCCGGCGACTTCGTCGGGGTAGACGTCGATCAGCTTCACCACCCAGTCAGAGTCGGTGCCGCTGGTCGAAGCGACCAGATGCGCGACCGGCTGGCCGCTGATCTGGACCGGCTCCGTCAGCACCGTCCGAGGTGTAACTCAGCACGTCCGGCCGGCCGGACTGCTCCCGCTGATCGTCGACCAGCCACTCGGGCCACGTGAGCGGGAAGTCATAGCCGATGGGCTGCGCAGGACGCCGGCGGAACGGCACTGGCTTCGCAGGATCGGAGACGTAGGCGTCGAAATCAGAGCCGGAAGCGGCGGGGGCTGTGAGACTCAGCCCGAGGCCGGACGTCAGATACAACGGCGTCGGCGTGGGCGTGCATCCACCCGGGCATCCTGCGGGCCACGACTGCAGCTTCTCCCACTCATTCACGCCGGTTTTAAAAGCCCACACCGGGTGAATTTCATTCGTCGCGCAACTCGGCCGGCGGCGTCATCCATTAAATACTTCGCCAGAAACGGCCGCAGAATGTGCTGCCGGAAATAAAGCCCGGTGTCGCTGTCGAACTTGATCGCGCCCAGGCTCGATCCATCTTCGATTTCCTGGCCGTGATGCCAGGGGCCGATCACCAGATGCAGGTCGCCGTTTTTATCCAGCGGCTTAATCGGCCTTGTAAACGGCGATCGCGCCGTAGATGTCCTCCTGGTCCCAGAGGCTCGCGACGAGCATAGTCGGAATCATCGGCGCATCCTTGTAATACGCGGCCAGTACCTTGTCGACCGCCTGGTCGCTCCAGAAGGCGTCGTAGCTGGGGTGCGCGACGATCTTCTGCCAGAAGCCAATCTGCTCGAGGCCGCGCTCCTTGCCCAGCTCGCCCGCCGAGCCGGGCCGCATGTAGGTATCCCAGTCATCGAAGGCGCTGGTGAACCACTTCGCGGTGTTGCTGCGCGTCGCCGCCTGCTCCAGGATGTACGGCATGTTCTGCTCGCGGAAGGCGCCGTTGTGGAACCAGTCGTCGCCCATCCATCCGTCGACCATCGGGTTCATGGGCACCGACACTTTCAGCGCCGGGTGCGGATGGTAGAGCGCCATCAGCGGCAGGAACCCGTTGTAGGAGATGCCGAGGATGCCGACCTTGCCATTGGACTCGGGGATGTTCTTCACCAGCCAATCGATGGTGTCGTATGTGTCGGTCGCTTCGTCGACGGGCGTGGGATTCTGCGGGCCGTGCACGGGGCGATTCATCACAAAGTCGCCCTCGGAGCCGTACTTGCCGCGGATATCCTGGACGACGCGGATGTATCCGTCCTCGACGATGACCTCGGTGGCGTTGTCGTATCCCCAGAGGATCGGCCCCAGATGCGTGCTGGCCTCGTGGCTGGTGAGCATGGTGGCGTCGTAGGGCGTGCGCGTCATCAGGATGCCGGCGTGCTTCGCGCCCGTGCGCTTCGACCAGCGCTTTCGGCAGAAGGATGACCGTGTGGAGCTTCACGCCGTCGCGCATGGGGATCATCACGTCGCGGCGCTCGTAGTCGAGCAAGCCGGTGGGCTGATTGAACTGTGCCGGCGTCTCGCTGGGGTAGTTGGGATACTGCGGCGACTGCGCAGCCAGCGGGAGCAGGTGAGAACGCGAGGGCCAGAAGAGCGAACCGGCGATTCGCCAGGGTCTTCACCAGGGTCATGGAGTCCTTTCAATGGCAGGGGAGACTCCTTTGTATCGCGAGACGCCGCAGTATGACAAACGGGCAGCCGAGTGCGCCAGGACCTGTTCCCGAGCACTGCGCTCGAGCGGGCCCGCGTTGACCCGCTCCTGCGCGCACATCGAGCGGATAAGCAGATCTCCGCCGGCCAGGCAATCTCTTTCCCAAATGGGCAACTAAGTATCTCAAGTAAGAAAGTCCGGCAGAATGAGTTAGAAGTACTTAGTACTGAGGTCACATCCCGTCAATTTCCATTGCAATTTCACCGCTTCTTGTCGCTACAATAGAGCCCACCGTGAGCACGATTCTAAGCACGCCCCCCATCGGCCACGAATCGATCGGACGCGCCGTCGATGGAAGATTCACGCTTCTCCGTTGGTTGGGCGAAACCGATCAGAGCATTGTCTTCCTGACCGAACTCGAGGCGGGCGAGAAAGCCGCAATCAAGCTGATGCCAGCGGATGACGTTGAAGCCCACCTCGCTCAGTGGGAGACGGCCAGAATACTTTCTCATCCGCACCTGATGCGTCTGTTTGCGGCAGGACGTTGCACGTTCGCCGGCGAAGATGTGCTCTATGTCGTTACCGAATATGCCGACGAGATTCTGTCCGACATCCTTCGCCAGCGTTCTCTCACTCCTGAAGAAGCCTGGGAAATGCTCGGGCCAATTCTGGAGACGCTTTCCTTTCTGCACGGACGAAATCTTCTGCACGGTCATCTCAAGCCGTCCAACATTATGGTCGTCGGTGACCGGCTGAAGCTTTCCGCCGACCGGCTCCACTACGCGAGTCAGCACGACCTGGCCTTGTCGTCGCCCGACCCATACGTTGCTCCGGACGCGTCCGGATCGGGGAAAATCTCCACCGCCGCAGATATCTGGTCGCTGGGCGTGGTCATGGTCGAAGCTCTTACCCAGCAGCCGCCCCCGGCCGGATCGAGAGGCCGCGAGCTGGTCGTGCCGGAAAGTGTGCCGCTGCCGTTCTTCGATGTCGCACGAAAGTGTCTGCGCATCGATCCGGCGCGCCGGCCTCGTCTCGAGGAGATCAGGGAATCTCTCGATCCTGCTCGGGTTGAGGACACTGATCTCGCAAGAGCCAGACAGCCCCGCGCCCGTATGGTGATCGCAGGCATGCTGATCGTTGCAGTTCTGATGAGCACAGCGATGGTCATCGGCGCTCACCGTCACTCAGGGCCCACGGTTCCGCCACCGAGCTCCGCTCCATCTGCCGGCCAGCCCCAGCCTGCCGCGACGCCAACCCCGCATCAGGCTCCGGCGGCGATCGCCCAACGTCCGACGGGACCGGTGCTCAAAGGAGAGGTTGTTGATCGGGTCACTCCCGACGTGCCTCAGCACATCACCGACGATATTCAGGGGCACCTTCACGTCCGCATCGACGTCGAGGTTGCTGCCGACGGCAACGTCGCCAACGCGACCATCGCGTCCCAGGGACCGAGTCAGTACTTCGCCAATCGTGCTCTTGCAGCAGCGCGCAAGTGGAAGTTCAAGCCCGCTGAGATCGGCTCCAGCGCCGTCGCGAGCAACTGGAGTCTCGAATTCATCTTTAGCCAGGACGAAACCACCATCACGCCAACCGAAACCTCTCCATAAAAACCTGGGAGGTCCGCAAACCAGACCTCCCCTCGTGAGTCGGCAGACTTCAGTTGCTCCGCCTGGACGGACGAGTCCCCCGAACGGACGAGTCCCTTCAGTGCTGGCCCCAGACTTCCGGCGCGCTGGTTGCCCAGGCCGGATCAAAGTAGCTCTCTTTCGGATTCACCATGAAGACGTTTTTCTGCGAGGATTCAATCGCGGCTGCGGCGAGATCCTCGACCCTCTTCTGGTTGGCAGCGCTGAGTCCGGTCCAGAATTTCGCGCCGTCGCCCATGCCCTGATCGACTTCGTCCAGGGTTTTCATGGGCGTAATGACAACCCAGAGTCCGCCATTGTTTTCGTCGAATATGCTCTCGTACATGGCCCAGTTGGCGGCCGGTATGCCGGCGAAGCCATCGGTGTAAATCTTCACCAGATCGGCCCAGTCTTTGTCGTGGCCCGGCTTGACCTTGAAGGTCTGAAACTGCCAGTAGCGCGCATGGGAAATGTCCCCGCCGGTGTGAAGGCTCATCTCGGGGTGATAAGCGTAAACGTGGGTGTCATAACGAGTAAGCAGCTCACCGTCGGTGAGAGAAGCCTGGTCGAGGGCTGCGGCCAGAGCAGGATTGGCATTGGTGGCCTCCTGATCCTTGCCCCACGCGCCGAAGGAGTCGTACGCGGAGATGAAGAGCGCGCGGGTGGGACCGGACATGGAGTCCATGGCGATGTAGTGAGTGGGCCATTTGGCATCGTTGGAAGCGCGGACGAAGTTGGCTTCGGAGCTGGCATGGATGGCCCCGGCCTTGCCGGGCTTGAGGTATTCCCGCTGGATGACGAGGACTTTGGGTGGTGACATCGGGGCGTTGGCCTGAGCCGCCGCTACGGCGGCCGACGCAACAAAGAGACTGGAGAGTGCAAGCGAAACGAACGTGCGGGTTTTCATGGAATGAGCCCTCCTCGGGCCTGACTCTCTTCGCGGGCAAGGCACACAAGTCCATCTCGGATGAGTGCATGCGACCGCGGAGACGGTGGGTAAGTCTTCAGCGCATCGGAACCGAGCGCGGGCCGGCGCTGCTTAGTTTAAGGAATGGGGGACCGGGGCCGGCCTCCCTCATGAAGCTTGGTCAGGCAAACCGAGCGCGACAACAATGCTTTTGGGGAAGCAGAGGTAGGTTCGGCTGCGGGGCAAAGATTGTCAAGGTGACCGGGCTGCTAACGGCGGTTCCGGCAACACAGAACCTCGCCGGAGGGTCACATCGGATTGCCGGGGTTTTCGCCGGCGACGGTGAAGAAGCCGAGAAGGCGGGTAACGCCCAGAACGTAGCGCACGTGCTGGCTCAGATTGACCAGCTCGAGACTGGAGCCTGCGGATTTGGCCGCAAAGTGGAGACTGACCAGTGCGCCCACTCCCTTGCTGTTGATGTGCCTGAGATCGGTGAGATCGAGAAGGACGCGGCGGCAATCGGGAAAGAGCGGTTGAGCGCCGGCAGAGAGGATCTCGGTGGACTCGTTGACCAGCCGTCCGTGGCAGCGAACCAGGGCCACCTGGTCCGGAAGCCGCTCGACTTCAATGGAAAAGATGCGAGCCTCTGCGCTATCGATCATGAACCCTCAATTCCGCACCCCAGCCATCGCGGCGGCGACCTCGGCCTGCTGTTCGGCGCTCAACGGCAGCAGCGGGATGCGCGGAACGCCGCCATAGTAGCCGTTCAGATCGCAGGCGTGCTTGATTCCGGCAATGCCGTACTTCCCAATCACCGCGCGGGCGGCTTCGACGATGCGCTGCTGTTTCTCCTCGGCGACGGCGCGGTCGTTGTCCTTCCAGGCAATGTAAACCTCCTGGCAGGCCTGCGGCGCAGGAGCGGCAAAGGCCAGGATTCCGCCGCTCACCCCGGCATCGAGCGCGGGCAGCAGCGATTCGGCCGAGCCGCACAGCACCTGGAAGCCCACTTCCTTTTTACGCATGGTCCTCACCACCTCGGTCACGACAGGAGGCGACGGCAACCCGCCGGTCAGCACGTCGGCAGAGAGCAGGCCCGAGGCCATGTTCATCTCGGTCTCGGTAATCATCATGCGGCCGGTAACAGTAGTGAAAACTGGCGTGACGAAAACCGACCGCTTTGGCGCGGAGCGAGTAGCGGCGACCAGCGCGGCCAGACGGTCCAGCGAGCCCGAAGAATCTTTGATGGCGATGATGTTGGGATGCTGGGCCAGTTCGGCGACGATCTCGACCGCGATCTCGCAGTGGGTGAATTTGGGAATGCTGTAGAGAACCACCGGCAGCATGGAGCGGTCGGCCAGCGCGCGATAGTACGTCACCAGGCCGCCCGCGCTTTGGTCGGTACCGTAATACGGTGCGTAGTAGTGCGGCGTGCGGACCAGTATGGCGTCGTACTGATGCTCGACGGCGTATTCGGCGAGGCGGAGCGTCTCCGTGAGGCTCTCACGGCCGACGCCGGCCAGCAGAATTTTGTCGGGCGCCGCAGAGTCCGCCGCGTGGCGCAGAACGTCGCGGGACTCGTCGTCGCTCAGCATTACCGCCTCGCCCGTCGACCCCAGGATCACCAGTCCCGCGCACGGCGTCCGGGAGTACCGCTCGACGTTGTGCTCGAGCTTGCGCAGATACAGCCGCCCATCGGGATAAAAAGGAGTGGTAATCGCCGGGAAAACACCTTCGAGGAGCATGGGAAGATTGTAATGACTCTCAGGAAGCAGGAAGAAAGCTGCTGCAACGAAAAGCGAGGCACGATAGTCTGAGGGAAAGATGCGATTGGGAGTATCCGGCATGAACTCGCGCCCGGTGGAAACCCTGGGACCCCACGAAACCCGCGTGCTGTATCAGGCCCTGGGATTCTTCCTGCACCTGGCGCTGTGCCTGGCCGTCTGGGGCCTCTCGCTGCTGGCCATCACCCTGTTCCATCCTGAATTCGTTCCGCCGCTCATCACGCTGGTGGTTTCCCTCGTGGTGCCGCTCATCGCGGGCTTCCTGATCGTGAAGATCTACCCCACCGAAAGCGCGACGCTGCCCTGGATGATGGGCCTGATCTGGTGGATGGTGTGGGGACTGCACGTGCTCGACATGCCCACCGGGCCGATGGCCTGCTACCACTGCGGCGCCGCCGACAAGCTGTGGCTCACGTTTCTGAGCCTGAACTCAGACAGCGGGCTGCTGGACGGGCAGGGACGGTTCATCGCCACCTGGCCGGCAGTGGCCATGATTGGCTACTCGCTGGGCGCGAAGCTGGGGCTGCGCAGCGCCGACATTCCCTTCGAGAACAACTGAGCGCTTGCCGCGCGGCGAACTTTGGAAGCAGGGAGCGAGTAGCCGGGAGCCTAAAGCCCTGTCGCCCCGTTCGCCACGTGTGGCCAGTCGCCTAGCCCGCGTGCACCGGCTGCAAGGCCGCAACCCGCGCCACATCGTGCTTTCCTGCGCGCGAGTTCTTGTTTCCCCTTTCGTCCAGGTTGAACTGGTGGATCATCTGATCGAGCTCCGCAGCCAGGCGGGAAAGCTCTTTCAGCGCCTCGACCGTCTCTTCGGCGCCCTGGGTGTTCTGCGATGCCAGCTGCGAAATGCGCCCCGCCGATTCCGAGATTTCCCCCGAAGCCGCCGTCTGCTCGGTCGCCGCTGAGGCGATCAGCTGAATCTGGTGCTCTACCTGTCTGGACGCCTGAATGATCTCTTCCAGACTGTGGCGGGCCTTAGCCGTCTCTTCCATGCCGGTTTCAACCGCGCTGCGGCTCTGATTCATCACCTCGACCGTCTCGCGGGTTTCTTCCTGGATGCTGCGAATCGTTCCCGAGATTTCCTCGGTTGCGCCGCGGGTGCGCTCCGCCAGGCGGCGGACTTCGCCGGCCACAACCGCAAATCCGCGTCCGTGCTCGCCGGCGCGCGCGGCTTCAATCGCCGCATTCAGCGCCAGCAGATTGGTTTGCTCGCTGATCTCCTGAATCACGTTGACCACGTTGCCGATCTCTTCGGAGCGATGCGCCAGAGAGGCCATGCGTTCGGAGACTGAGCTGGTGGCGCTCGCGATCTTTTCCATGGTGGCGGCTGCCGCATGCATAACCTCGCCGCCCCGCGTCGCTGTCTCGGCGGAATTGCGGCTGGATGTTGCTGCGCTCTCCGCGTTGCTGCTGATTTCGCCGATGGTCGCGGTCATTTCCTGGGCCGCGGTGGCAATCTGGCTGGTCATCGCCGACTGGTTCTTCGCGTTGTCCGCACTCTGGGTCGCACTGGTGCTGATCTCGGTCGTTGCGGCCGAAAGCGTCTCGGCGCTGCCGGGCGACCGACTGCAGAACCTCCCGCATCGCGGAGATGCTCCTGTTCAGCGCCTCTCCCATCCGGCCGATTTCATCGTTGGCGGTGACCTGAACGTCGGCGGTCAGGTCCTTCGCGGCCAGGCGCTCGGCCATGGCCTTGACGCGGACGATGCGGGGGGTGATGAAGCGGTTGAGCTGCATACCGATGACGATGCAGAAGCCAAGACGATAAGCAGGGTCATGACGACGCTGATCCAGTCGGTAAGGCTGGCGAGGCGGCCAGCCGCGCCAGCCCTCGTCGGCCTTCTGCTGGCGTTCAGGTCGAGGTTTCTATTGACGCTGGACATGCCGTCGGCGTGGCCCTTGATCTGGACGCGTGATCTGATGGACGATTTGAGGTCGCGCCTGATCCGTCTGGCCGGCAGCGAGGGCCGCCATCGCGCGATCGGTGGCCTCCTGACTAGCGCGCGATGGCGGAGGAGAAGCTGCTCATAGACCTCACGTTCCTCGGGGGCAATGAATGCCAGCCCATGGCCCGGTAGGAGTCCTGTTTTGGGCGTGGCTTGCGTCCGGCGGACTGGGCGGTATCCCGGCCTTGCAATGCGGGCGTCGGGTGCGGACGACACAGCTCCAGATCCTCCGCGGCGATTGCGCTGACCCGTCGCGAATCTCATCGATTCTGAGGTCGAGTAGGCGGGGATGGTTTACACTGGACTCCAGAACCTGGGCGGCGATGCCGCGTAACGCGAAAAAGGTATAACCGGCCAGCGCGACGGACAGAGCAGACATGATGCCGAAGGCATAAGTGAATTTGCGGCCGATGGGAAGGTTGCGGACAGCAGACATAGTCGGAATCCTCTCGTTCATGCGCGGCGGAGGGTGGCGCCCCGGTTGGTCATCGGCGGCGGCGGAGAACTTGATGTCAACGATCGCCCTTCGAGAACTCGCCGCTCAGGAGACAAACCACGGCGGCGGAGACTGCGTTCTCGGTGGTTCTCGGCTGCCGAAAAATCTTGAAGCTGCCCGCTCTGAGCCATCAAGGTGAACCGGGTGCTTCAGGCTGCCGGGTCGATCTTCTTTTCGATCCAGCCGACCGCTCTCGCCTCCCAGTCCGGAGTCGCCGCGGCGTTGATGTAGCGCTCGAAGGCGTAGATGCCGGACTCCCGGGCGATGCGCTCGAATTGCATGGTTACCGTAGCCGACTGCAGGATCACGCAGCTGCGCTCCATGCCGGCCTTCTTGAACAGTCCCTGCCCCTCCACCATTACCTTCTGCGCGTCGGGCTGGACAGCGCCCGGCTTGAGCGTGCGCATGTCGATGACGACACCAAACGATTTGGGCGCTCCCACCAGGGCTGTTTTGGCTTCCTCCCGCCAGCGGCTCATCTCCGCGATATCCATGCGGTCGCCGCCAAAGGTCAGCTGATATCCGAACTTCTGCTTCGCAATTTTGTACACCGTTCTCTCCCTGCCGGCCCAGGCCGGTCCCTCTCCATGGCCGCATCAGGCTTATCGGCGCAGAACCAGCGGAAACCAATGGGGGCAGCCCGGTGTCTGGAAGCCGGACATGCCCAGATGCCGGCTTCCGGCCTCAAGCTACCGGCTACCGGCACGGGGATGTTAATTTCTGGCATGGTCCTCCGGCGACGGGAAGTCGCGCAGATCGAAGAGCCGCCAGTCAACCTCGCCCGGCGCTTTCACCCACAGGATCAACGCGACCGAGAAGACCGCTCCCTGGTAATACGGGACGTGCATGCTGTGCTGGCCGGCCTCGAGGTGGATCCGCCCTGCCGCCCCTCGCGCGCTGTGCAGGCCGTCCAGATCGACGACCTGCTGGTCGTCAATCCACAGCTTCGCGCCGTCGTCTGAGACCATGCGGAATTTGTAATCGCCAGGATCACGAATCCAGAAGGTGGCATGGTAGTCGATGCCAAACAGGTTGGTGCGCGGCGTGACGCCGGGGATGCCGTCGGTGGTGGTGAAGTCCTGGCTGGGGACGTCGAGGGTCGAGGCATAGAGAGACCCAATCGGGTCCAGCTCGCGGAAATCCGGAAGGAGCCGCGAAGAATCCGGCAGCTCATAAACGTCACCGCAGAACGCATGAGGCGCTGGAACGATGGAACCAAAAGAGCCGATGGGCCCTCGTGGAGGCCTAACGTAATCACCCTGGAGGAATCGCGGGTAAAGGTCGAGATCGGTGTTGGTTTCCTCGGTCAGACGCTCCGGTCCGGAAGCCCTGGCCGAAGTTGAGGCGGAGTCCGGCGCTGCACTCAGGATCGAAGCGCCGTCGGCGAGATTAGACGCGGAGCCAGCATGGGTGCCGGCAGTTGAACTGGCAGTGGCAAAGGCGACGTCGGTCGCGCCCAGGTTTCCGGTTTCGCGATCGCGGACGACGAAGCGCGTCAGCCCGAGCGACGGCGGCGCCGAAAACTCGAGCAGATGAGGAAACCCGTGTTCGAGCGCGCGGGCGTAGTCGGCGGAGTTGAGCGCCTGATCGACGGGCGCGGAAAAAAAACGGATCGGGCGGCCCGCGGTGTCGAAGGTGCAGACGCCGTAATCGATCTCCACGCGGCGATCGATCGTCATAGGTTGCCGCGAAGACGGATCGGCGGCCGAACCGGGTCCCGTGGCGAGCGTGAGGAAGGAAAGCGAGCCGGCATCGACAGAAACCGAGTAGCGAAGCCAGTCGGCGCGGCCGGTATCAATGAGCCGTGCGCGAAGTGAAATCGAAGGTGGCGTATCCGGGTAGTAGCAGGCCGCTCTCTGCAAAATCTTCTCGATCGTTTTGCGGCGCGCGTCCAGCGGATGCGCGGGCGGAGCGGTGACTCCCACGAAGTAGCGATGGCGATAGAAGAGCCGCACGTCGCGGCGCGTGGTGGTAACGGCGACCTCGTGGTAGCCGCTCGCCCAGCCGTTGGGTCCGGGCCGAAAAGCGAGCTGATAGTGGAGCGCGGAGCGCTCCAGACAGCTCGCGGCGATCTGGAATCCGGCACGGTCGCCCGCAGAAGCCGCCGGAACGGATGGGTCTTCGACGCGGAGGCTGGTGATGGGAGCGACCTCCTGCTCCAGCGCTGGCGCGTGGCGATGGCGATGTTTTTTGCCTGACTCAGCTAGCGGCGCTTCGGTGATTCGCAGATCGGCGGGCTTGAGGTCAAGCACCGGGCGGCTGCCTCGGTCGAGCGCGATCAGGTCGAGAAGCACTTCGCGGGTGGTCACATGAAAGGTGATCAGGCCGGTGTCGCTCCGGGTGGGCTGAGCGTCGGAAGCCGTGGATTGCTGAGTGGCAGACGAGGGCGAAGATTGAGAGTCGGCTGCCCCGGGCACCGGGTCAGGCCGGAGAAACAGCACAGCGAGAAAAGCGGCGAGAAGCATCAGGTACCTCGCACGGAGCAGCACCTGAATGGAGAACGTCGAACAGGATCATAAAGTTCCGGGAGAAAACCGCCTCTCGAGGGTTCAGGGTCAAGGGTTGTCTTCAACAGCTTTTCATGCGCCGCCGCAATTTCTCCTCTTGCCCTTCCACGCTTTCCGTTGGAAGATAGTCCTCACCAATCCTGGGCCCCAATTGATGCGACCTGCTCTGGGGGCTGCTCCGAGTCGTATCCTGATTCTGGCTGTTTTGCCCCTCACCCTCGCCAGAAGAGGAGAAGTGAAGATGTGTCCCCTGCTGTATACGTTGGTCCTCGCCGTTCCTGCGGCCTTCGCCCCACCTCACGTCCAAACTCCGCAGCCCACCCTCACCGCCGCCGAAGCAGTCCAGCACGTGGGTGAAAACCGCACCGTCTGCGGCGCGATCGTGAACGAATATACCGCCTCCACCAGCCACGGCACCCCAACCTTCGTCGACTCGACCAGGCCTACCCGCACCAGATCTTCGACCTCGTCATCTGGGGCGACAACAAAAATGACGTCGGGAGCTTCCCGAAGACCGGCAAGATCTGCGCCAGCGGCAAGATCATCCTCTATAAGGGACGCGCAGAAATCCTGCTGCCCGACTGGCACAGCCTGGTACGTGCCGCAAGGCAACCAAACCGCCAGCCGATAACCGGCTGATGGTAGCCCGCGGCCCGCAGCCTGCAGCAAAGAACGCCGGTCATTTTCCTGCACTGAGAGCTGAAGTCTTTGTTGCCGTTGGCGGGACCTCACACTGGGGCATTCCCGACGCTCTCGGCCGAGCTGCGGGCTTCAGATTGCAGATAGCATTTGTCCCTGTACCCTGCACCCTGTTCCCTGTACTCTGTCTTTCCATGAGTCTCTTCCGCACCAAACCCCTTGCCACCCTCTTTGCGCAGATCGAGGAAAAAGGCGGCCTGAAGCGCACCCTCCGCTGGCCGGGACTCATCGCCCTCGGAATCGGAGCCATCATCGGCGCCGGCCTCTTCGCGCGCACCCCAGCCGCGGCGGCGCAAAATGCCGGCCCTGGCGTGATTTTCTCCTTCGTCATCGCCGCCATCGGCTGCGCCTTCGCTGGGCTTTGCTACGCGGAGTTCGCGGCCATGATCCCGGTCGCCGGCAGCGCTTATACCTACGCTTACGTCACGATGGGCGAACTGGTCGCGTGGATCATCGGCTGGGCGCTCATCCTGGAATACGGGCTCGGCGCGGCCACGCTCTCGATTTACTGGACCGAGTACTTCAATAACATCTTCCCCAATCTCATTCCCTGGGCCTGGCGTCACTCGCCGCTGCAGACCGGCCCCGGCGGCATTCACGGCATCATTAACGCGCCCGCGCTGATCATTCTGCTCATCATGACGCTGCTGCTCATCAAGGGCATCTCCGAGTCGGCCACCGTCAACGCGGTCATCGTCGGCATCAAGGTCACCATCGTCATCATGATCATTGCGATCGGATGGCACTTCATCAGCCCCGCCAACCACACGCCCTTCGTGCTTGCCCAGGACGCGACGCACACCGGCATGTTTCCGCCACGGCTGGGGCGGAGTGCTCGGCGGCGCAGGCGTGGTCTTCTTCGCCTTCATCGGGTTTCGACGCCGTTTCCACCGCCGCGCAGGAAACCATCGATCCCGGCAAAAACATGCCCATCGGCATTCTCGGCTCGCTCGCCGTCTGCACCGTGCTCTACATCCTGTTCAGCTGGGTGCTCACCGGCATCGCTCCGTCGCTCGACTTCATGGATCCGAGCAAAGGCGCGGAAGCCTCGGTTTCCTACGCGATCAAAACCTACATGCACGGCTACGGGTGGCTCTCGACGCTGGTCTCGGTCGCCATCCTTGCCGGATTTTCGTCGGTGATGCTGGTGATGCTGCTCGGCCAGAGCCGGGTCTTCTTCTCCATGTCGCGCGATGGTCTGCTGCCGAAGATTTTCGCCGACGTCCACCCGAAGTTCGCGCACGCCGTACAAGTGCAACCTGGTGCTCTATGTTTTTGTCGGCCTCATTGGCGGACTTGCTCCCCGGCGACGTTACAGGCAACATGACCAACCTGGGCACGCTGTTCGCTTTCGTGCTGGTGTGCATCGGCATCTGGGTCATGCGCCACAAGAATCCGGACCAGCCGCGGCCCTTCCGCGCGCCGCTGGTGCCGCTGGTGCCGATCCTGGGCGCGATCTTCTGCCTCGCCATGATCATCTCCGTCGACCCGACCTCGAAGATCGCCGCCGGTAGCTGGATGGTGATTGGCCTCGCGGTCTACTTTCTTTATGCACGCCGCCGCAGCAACCTGGCTGCGCCTGCTGTGAGTACCACCCCTGCGCCAGAGCTGGGGGATTAAGGGATCCCAATCTCCCTGCCTCTGTTGTCTCTCGTAAGAGCCCGCAAGGGTCAGCGCAATCACCGAGCTGCGGTTTTACGGTGCGCCTTTGGGGAACCACTTCTCCTCGACGTCGACCTTCACGCGAACTGGCGCCGTTCCCGCAGCCGTCAGCATCGCGTTCTGTTCCCCTGCCTGCATCGGCGCAATCGTCACCGTTCCCAGACTCTTGCCCAGCCTGTAAGCATATCGGTAGCCGACCAAAGTATCTCCGCTCTGCGTCAGGATCTTCGCACCGGCCCCAGTCAGCTGCGCCGCAAGATCCTGATCCAGCGCCGCCATCAGCATTGGTTTTCGTTCCGGCGCCAGGGCGAATCGCCCGTCGAAGCTGGCGCTGGCCGTTGCAAATTGTTTACCTGCGCCGTTGCTTGTGCCGTTAAGCCACTCCTGGCTGGCGGCCTGCGACCGATACTGCTCCACCACCGGTTGCGGAGAGTACTGCCGAAGAAAGGTGCTCTGCGTCTGTGGCCCCGGCAAAACGAGGCCACGGGTCGGATCGAGGACGACCCCTGCCGCAAGCAAAACCACGACGCCCAGCAGAACTGCCGCAATCAGACCGGGACGAGTTCTCATGCGCGCACCTCCCCTTCACTTCGCCGGCTGGAACTGAGGATCGCCGAAGTTCCACAGGAAGAAGGTAAAGATGTCGGTCCAGTCGGAAACCTGCTGCGGAATCGTATCCGTGATGCCGTGCCCGGCGTCGTAGTTCACGCGCAGCAGCACCGGCTTATCGCTGGCCGTGGCCGCCTCCAGCTTCGCCGCCATCTTGCCGCCTTCCCATGGGTCGACACGCGGATCGTTGGCGCCCGCGGTTACCAGGATCGCAGGATACTTCACACCCTTCTGCACGTGGTGGTACGCGCCCATCGCGTACAGGTCCTCAAAGCCCTCCTCGGTTTTCACCGAGCCGAATTCCGGAATGTTCGCCGGTCCGTTCGGCCCTGTCTCCTCGCGCAGCATGTCGGAACAGGGCACACCATCCACCGCCGCCGCAAACAAGTCGGGGCGTTCAGTGAAAGACCGCCCGATCAGGATTCCGCCCGCGCTCTGGCTCCAGATGCCGAGCTTCGGCGTCGACGTGTACTTGTTGTCGATCAGATACTGCGCGCTGGCAATGAAGTCCCGCCAGGTATTTGGCTTGGTCAGCTTCTTGCCTGCCAGGTGCCAGGCTTCGCCGAACTCGCCGCCGCCGCGCACGTGGGCGACCGCCACGATTCCGCCCCGCTCCAGCCACGCGTTATATCGGCGGCTAAAACCCGGGGTGATCGCGTCCCCGTATGCGCCGTATCCAATCAGCGCGGTGGGGGTAGATCCATCCTTCACCAGACCCTTCTTATAAATAATGGACAGCGGAACCATGGTTCCGTCCCAGCTCGCCACCTGCACTTCTTCCGCAACCAGGTCGCGAGGGTCGACGCCGTTCGCCAGCCGCAGATTCATTCTCGCCAGAGCGGACGTGTCCGCGTTGTAGCGATAGAAATCGCCGGGATCGGTCCACGAATCCAGATCGAGCACCGCGCCCGGTATCAGCGCATCGGTCGAGACGCCCCCCACCTGCATTCCCTCGGGCAGGGTCATCAGCGCACCCGCGCCCCCGGAGTAAGGCACGCGCAACACCTGCCCGTAGCCCTTATCGATCACCCGCAGATACAGCGCGTCGGAAGACTGGTTCAGCACGCCCTGGCCGATAAATCCGCCGCTGTAAACCAGGTCGCCGGGCGGTACCACTACCTGCGCGGTCTTCAGGTCAGGATGTACGGCGCTGGTCTTCAGCAGCTTTCCGTTCGGCGTCCCCTGGAAGCTCACCAGGTAAAGATCGTCTCCCTCAAGCGCCGCATCCGTAATCTTGTCCGCAACACCGGCCACCTTCACCCAACCCGTGTGTGTGGTCAGCGCGCTCGGCTCCCCTACATACACCTCGCGGAACGTCTCCACCCCCGAAACCACAAAACCAAACACGTGTTTCGAGGTCGGCACCGGGCCCGCGAACGAGAAGTTGTAGTCCGGCACCGGCATTTCCGCTGAGACGCCCTGGCCTACCACCACTTTGTCCTCGCTGACCGCTGAGCCCACTGTGTGCGCGTATTCCTTTGGGCGCCGGTACTTGTCGATGGGATTGCCTTTGGGCCCCAGGTCCTCAAGCTGCACGTAGTACAGCGTCTTTCCCTCCGGGGAAAAGAATCCAACCTCAAAGCGCTCGATCCTCTCCGGCAACGCCTTTCCCGTAGTGGCCTCATAGAGGGTCGCTTCCTGGATCTCCGATCCTCCCGGCGAGATGCCCACCACTACCAGCTTTCCGTCTTCGCTCGGCGAGTACTGATCCAGCGAAAAATGATGATCCGCGGTGCCCATTTTCGTCATGTCCACCAGCAGCTTTTCCTCGCCGCCGCTCGCTTTTCGCACGTAGAGGCTCGCAATGCTCTCATCGCGCCTGCGCTTGCGATAAAACACGTAGTCGCCGGCCAGCTGCACGTCACTGATGGTGAATTCCTCGGCATTCATGTAGCGCAGCATCTCGGCGGCAAAAGCCTTGCGCCCGGGCAGCGAGTCGAGCATGGCTCGCGCGTAATCGGCCTGGCCTTTCATCCATGCCTTGCTTTCCGCCGAACTCTGATCTTCGAGCCAGCGATAGGGGTCCACAATTTCATGACCCCAGTAGGTGTCGGTCACCGGCTTCACCGGTGCTACTGGAGGCGACGCCACCTGAGCTGAAACGGTCAGCGTTGCCGCGCAAAGAGACAAACAAAGGCATGCGATCCGGAGGCAAAACGACGTTTTTGCTTGCATGGCAAAAGAGAATATCTGAACTTCGCCTGTTGAGCGCGCACAAAACCCTCAAAAACCACCGCCAGCCCTCCATTTTTCCGGTACGATGACCCACCGTAAGGACTTTTTATGCTTCCCATCTCTGCTGCCGACTCCATCTCTCCCGCCATTCAGCGCACCCGCGCTTTTCTCTTCCGCCCTTTCCGTCTCGGCACTTATCTCAAGCTGTGCCTGGTCGCGGTGCTTACCGAGGGCTCTGGCGGCGGCGGCGGCAGCGGCAATTTCAATCCTGGCAGATGGCCCCATCAGCGCTCCACGCACGCGGTCACATCCTTCCCCAGCCATCTCCCTGCGCTCCACGGTGACTGGATCGCCCTTCTCGTGGCCCTGGTCCTGGTCTTCATTGTCGTCGGGCTGGTCATCGCGTGGCTCATCACGCGTTTGCGCTTTGCCTACTTCCACTGCCTCATCACCAACAGCCCGTGGATCAGCCCCGGCTGGCATCTCTATCGCGATCCCGCTACCCGTTTCTTCTGGATGAACATCGTCGTCGGGCTATGCTTCCTGGTTCTGATGGTTGCGCTGATTCTGCCTTTCGCGGCCGGCATCTTTGGCCTCGCGCACAACGCCGCCGGCGGGCATCTCGACTTCGGAGCTCTGCTGGCGTTCCTTTTGCCGCTGATCCCGCTCATCATGCTCATCGCCATCGCCGCCATCGCCCTCGACATCGTGCTGCGCGACTTCATGCTCCCGCACTACGCGCTCGACAATGCTACGGCCGGCCAGGCGTGGTCCGCAGCCTGGGCCCGCATCCGCGCACAGAAAGGCCAGTTCATCTTTTACGCGCTGCTCCGCGTCATCCTGCCCATCGTTGCTTACATTGCGGTCTTCATCATCGTCATCATTCCCGCCGTCATCGGCGCGGTCATCACCGCGGCCGTCGAGGTCGGCATCCACGCGGCCCTGGGCCAGTCGTTGGCCGGAATCACTTTGGAAGTCATTGTGGGCGCGATCGCCGTCGCCGTGGCCATCCTCGTCGGAATCGCCCTCGCCGGGCCTGTCAGCACCGGGCTGCGCCAGTACGCGCTCATGTTCTACGGCAGTCGGTACCAGCGCCTGGGCGACATCCTGTGGCCTGCGCCGCCCGTCACCCCGCCCCCTCCGCCTGCGCCACTGCCGCAACCAGGTTAGCCTGAGATCACCCCTACGATCGGCAGCTCCCCCTCTTCGTGACGCTTCGCCCCGTTGTCTCCGCGCTCCTGCTGTTGCTATTCTCCGCGACGCTGCGCGCGCAAATGCAGATGGGCGAATCGCCCCACACCTTTGAACAGGCAATTCAGGACCACTCGACCTCGGGAACCAGCGCCGAGCCCAACTCCGTTCCCCAGCCTATGTGGATGGCCATGCGCGGCAACTGGATGCTGATGTTCCACGGCAACGCGTTCGCCTCCGACATCCAGCAGTCGAGCCCGCGCGGGGGTGACAAATTCTTCTCCACCAACTGGTGGATGCCCATGGCCCAGCGCACCTGGGGTCCAGGCCAACTCACGCTCCGCGCCATGCTCAGCCTCGAGCCCGCCACGGTTACCGGCCGCCAGTACCCGCTTCTCTTTCAGCAGGGCGAAACCGCCTACGGCAATCCCATTGTCGACGGCCAGCACCCCCACGACTTCTTCATGGAAGTCGCAGCACTCTACGACTTCCATCTCACCGATCACACGCTGCTCAGCTTTTATCTCGCTCCGGTGGGCGATCCTGCCCTTGGGCCCACCGCCTTTCCGCATCGGTCTTCGGCGCTGGAAGACCCAGTCGCCACCCTCGGCCATCATCAGGAAGACTCCACCCACATCGCAGACGACGTCATCACCCTCGGTCTCGCGCATGCCTGGGTGCGCCTTGAGGCCAGCGGCTTCCACGGCCGGGAGCCCGACGAACATCGCTGGGAAGTCCAGCAGGGCGGCATTGATTCCTGGTCCACGCGCCTGACCCTTCAACCCGCGCAGAACTGGAGCGGGCAGGTTTCCTTTGGGCGTCTGCATAGCCCCGAACAACTTTTTCCGCTCGAGAACCAGGACCGGCGGACGGCATCCCTCATGTACAACCGGCCATTCGCACACAAGGGCAACTGGTCGAGCACGCTCGCCTGGGGACGCACGCGCGACATTCCCGACAACGTCATCCAGAACAGCTATCTGCTCGAATCGACGCTCCGCTTTCGCACGACCAATTACGCGTGGACGCGCATCGAGAACGTGGACCGCACCACCGAGCTTCTCCTTGGCGAGCGCCCGATTCCACCCGGATTTGAGGAGGAGCCCGCGGGCCGCGTGCAGGCGTACACCTTCGGCTACGACCGCAACCTGCCCCTGCTGCCTCGCTTTGAAACCGCCCTCGGCGCGCAAATCACCATCGATACGCCCGGCTCGCGCCTTCAGCCCGTTTACGGCACCGATCCTATAGGCGTCGTTGTGTCGTTGCGCCTGCGGCCAGCGCCGCGCAATCGGTGATACGAGTCTGCCCGCCGATTACTGGCACCCGGCCGTCGCGCACAAATTCTGACTGAAAAACGGCAGCACATGATTCTGGAAGCGATCCGCCACGGCGCTGGTGTGCGTCCCGTGATACATCTCAAAGCTGTTTTTGATTCCGTAGTTGTCCATGATTTCATGCAGCTTTTGTGTGTCGAAGCGCAGGCCATCCTGGTCGCCCACGTCGATCGCAATCGCGCGGTATTGCCGCAGGTTGTCAATGTACTGGTCGATGAAGGCCAGGGGCGCGTTCGCCGTCCATTTCGCCAGCACATCCGGCTGCGCCACGCCGTCTTTCATCGGCAAATCGAAGTACAGCGGCGGATTCTTCGGATCCGGCGACCACGCGGCCGCCGTCGCCAGCTGCGCCTTGGTGAAGAACGGCAGATTCGCCGCCTCCGCAGGCGACTTCATCGCCGCCACATCCGCTTCAAACTTCTTCTCATTCTCCGCGAATTTTGCCGCGTCCATCCCCGGCGGAGGCCCCGCCGGCCGCGGCGACATGCAGCAAGGGCTCATGATGTACAGGCTCCCGAAAACATCCGGATGCTTCATGCCGATGCGGCTCGCGCCGTATCCGCCCATCGAGTGGCCGACGAGCCCGCGGCTCCTGCGGTCGGGAATCGTCCGGTAGTGCGCGTCGATGTACGCAACCAGATCGTGTGCAATGAAGTTTTCAAAATCGCCGGTGGTCACGGAACTCGAATACATCGAACCGCCGTAGGCTGTTTTTGAATCGGGCAGCACCACGATCATCTCCTTCGCGCCCTGCGCAAATGCGCCCTCGATGGTCTGCGGCACGTGGATCTCGTGGGTCCACTGCTCCGCCCCAATCGAAAATCCATGGAGGGCGTAGATGACGGGATAACGGCGGTGCTTGTCCTTCTGGTAGCTCGGCGGAAGAAAGACGATCACGTCGCGGTCCTCCGGCTCGCCCTCCAGATTGCCCTCGAGCGATGCCGCGTGCACCTTGATTGGTTCCACGGTCACCTGCTTTGCGCCCGGGACCACCGCCGGCACCTCGGTTTGCACCTGCGCGCCCAGCGGAAGGCTCATAGTAGCGCAGAGAATTACCGTCGTCTGTAAAGCTAAGCTTCTGGTCAAGATAAACGCTCCCTCACGGTTACAAATTCTGCTGTTTCGTCACAAAGACTGTTACACAAACAATTATGGCGCTATCGGAAAGCGATAAATATTCACGCTGAAGGGCGCAACCGGGATGGACTGGTCCCCCTGGCCCACCGTTGTTTCTTTCACTTCCACCTCAGGCGGCTGACCCACGCGATTCGCCGCATCGAGACTCTTCCCCGTCATCCGCCACAGCTTTCCTTCACCAGCCATCTGCACCCCGGCCACCTTCAGATCGAGTTTCTGCTCCGTCTCTGTCGCGTTCACCACCGCCAGAGTCAGGAATTTCCGATCCGCCGTCAGCGCCGCCACCATATCGAGCGGATACGTCGGGCTGCCCGAGTTGGTCTGCGGCTGATCCCCCCCAACCGGATACTTTGGCGCCGGCTGCGGCGAGTTGCCCGTGACGGCCACCGGCACTGATCCCGCGGTGAAATGGTCGCCGTAGAGTTTAAACATCAGCCCGGTCGTGTTCAGCGCAGCCGACGTCGGCGTGTAGTCCATCGTTGAAACGCCCATGGTGTGTGCGGACATTGTCAGAAAATCCGTGTGCCGCAGCATCTCGTTGAAGATCATCCCGTAGGCCAGCGCCAGCTTCAGATCCGGCGTGCGGTTAAAGGTCCCGCCGAAATACGCGTACTCGTCGATCGACAGAAAAATCTTCTTTTCCGCCATTGCTGGAAATCGTTGCTGGTAGCCCTGCCACGACTCGGCCAGCTGGTGCACGATATTGGCCGGATAGCGCGCGTACTCGAGCGGCGTCTGGTCCACCTTCACGTATCCCTGATCGGTGGGCGCATCCAGCGGCAGGGCCTTCGCCTTCTCCACGTCGAAATGCCTTCCCGACTGCGCGTACCAATGCTGGGTGATCCCGTCGAAGTTTCCCCAGCAGTCCTTCAGCTCGCCGCCCGTCCAGTCAACTTCCGACCCGAAGACGGCCTTCAGGTTATCCACATCTTTCGCGCGGAACTCGCCGGTCAGATCCATCGCCTGCGGCATATTGCCCGAGGCCAGCAGGGTGATCGACGGATCGGCCTCGCGCATAGCAGCTGCGAATTCGTTGTGCTTCAGCACGTAATACTTCAGATCCGTGCGCCCCAGCTGCCACACGCCATAGGGTTCGTTGCCGATGTCCCAATACCTCACGTGGTAAGGCTCAGCGTGGCCATTCTTCGCTCGCAGCGCGCCCAGCCGCGTGGTTGCCGCGCCGTTCATGTATTCCACTTCCTCGCCCGCCGAGTGCGCGTCGCCGAATCCGGCATTCACGGTGATGTAGGGCTCGGTGCCGATCAGCCGGCACAACGTCATGAACTCATCGAGGCCCACATCGTTGGTTTGCATCGCGTTCCAGGCGTAGTCGAACATCGGCGGGCGCCGATCGCGATCGCCCAGCCCGTCGTACCAGTTCCAGTCGGAGAGGAAATTGCCGCCGGGCAACCGCCAGAAGCCGGAGTGCAGAGTCTTCAGCAGCGCAATCGTGTCGGGGCGAAAGCCCTCGACGTTGTCCGCAGGCATCAGCGAGACAGTCCCGATGTGAAAATCGCCCGAGCCCGTACCCGCGATCTCGAGTGCGCCCTGGGTGGTGTCGGCTTTTGCAGCAAAGCTGAATGGAAATTTCGAATACGTAACTGTAACCGTTGCTATTGTGACCGTCTGCCGGTCCTGAGCGCCCTCGCCCCACACGAGCGTCACCTTTACATGCGTTCCGGGAGTACCGCGCAGCCAGATGTGGCCGACGTAACGCTTGCCTTTTACCAGCGCGAGTCCCGACTGCCGGATGCCGTGCGGCGTCGAGGCGTCGAGCGAGATGCGCGGGCTCTGCGGGCCAACAAATGGCTGGTTCTTATCCAGGGTGACAAATTCGTCGTCGCCAACTGGACGCCATTTGCGCAGCTGCATGCCAGGAAAGCCTGGCCGCTGGGGCGGGGCTTGCTCCTGGGAAGTGATGGGGAACCAGAATTTCCGGTCGTCCAGCATCTCTGACCACAGGCTGCGATAGATGAGCGTGCCGATGTGCTCGATGAACATGCCGTACTCGTAGCGCGAAACCGGCTCGCCGGTTTGCCCGGCGTCGATGTTCACCTGGATCACCTGCGCCGGAGTGGTTGGTTGTGCTGCCGGCGCTGCCAGGCCAGGCCACAACCCCGCCCACAGAGCCACCGCCGCACAAGCTGCCAACCGCATCTTCATGGAAATACCTCCGTGCGCTCGCATTCGGGCGCGACAGTAAGCGTTTACCCGCCTGCCCGGCCGACTCCACAAATTCCTAACGATACACCACCCTATTCACGCCGGATCAACTCTCCGTTCCCTCTTCCCACGAATCCACCTGCACGAC
Organism: uncultured Acidobacteriaceae bacterium; assembly: GCA_963788905.1. Lineage (GTDB taxonomy): Bacteria > Acidobacteriota > Terriglobia > Terriglobales > Acidobacteriaceae > Palsa-343. The sequence goes on along the minus strand of CAWBIO010000001.1, from coordinate 858,460 downwards.
TTTTTCGCTGACCGGCTCCTTTCCCTCCACGCTTTCCAGCTGCCGCTTCTTAGCGGGTTCGTTTGCTACCCTTCCCCCATGTCCCGCTTTTCTGTCTCCACCCGCCGCAAACGCCAGATCGTCGACATTACCCTGCAGGTGGAAAAGCATCTGCCAAGAGGGTCGGGCATCTGCTGCCTCAACATCCTCCACACCACCGCGGCGCTGACCACCGCCGATCTCGACCCGGGCACGGACCTCGACATGCTCGACGCCTTTGAGGCGATGATGCCCAAACTTCCCTATCGCCATCCCCACAACCCTGAACACGTGCCCGATCACATCCTGTCGTCGCTGATCGGCACCGTGCTCACTCTGCCGGTCGAATCCGGGTCGCTGGTCCTCGGAACGTGGCAGCGCGTCGTGCTTGTCGAGCTCGATGGCCCACGCAGCCGCGACCTGGTGCTTAATTTCCTCGACACCAGCAACGCAAAATAAAAGCGGCGCCCAGTGCGCCGCCCGTGAATATGAGCCTGGATGGGACCTTAGATCTTCACCGGATAATTGGGGTCGCCGCCCTCCGTCGGATTCTCTTCAGCACGCACCGCCGCTTCCGCCGCCTGGAAACCGATCTTCGAGTGCGTCCCGTCGCAAAACGGCTTGTTCACCGATGCGCCGCATCGGCACAGTGAAAAGGCCGGCTTGCCGGTCAGGTCCCACTCTTTTCCTTCAGCGTCCACCAGCGTCACCGCTCCTTCTACCCGATACGGACCGTTGGGCCGAACCGTGATCTTCACATCCGCCATGCTCCACTCCTCAAGGAAATCTGAGATCTTGCTGCAACTGCAGTGTACCGAAACGGCTCGAGGTGCCGAGCGCAGTCCCGGGCCCGTTGCCGCCTTGGCTTCCCCTCACACAGAAGCAGCATGGTTCCACACCTCGTCTCCAGCGAAGATCGAGAATGGAATGAGCATGCTTGCCACAACGCCTCGAGCACCCGAGTCGCATCTTGACGCACAACCGCGTGCCGCCGGCGAGACCCCGCTCTTTCGCTGGATCTTTCCCGCGCTGGGCGTCCTTTCGCTGCTCGCCTCGTGCGTGCTCTGGTCGCTGCGCAAACAGATGTGGGGCGACGAGGTTTTCACCCTCACCGAGCTGCGCGATCTCTCGTTGTGGCATTTGCTGCACGCCGTGCCGCGCCTTGGCGGAGCGGGCATGCCGCTCTTCTATCTCACGGCCTGGCCGTGGGCGCATCTTTTCGGCTTCAGCGATCTCTCGCTGCGCCTCTATTCTTCGGCCGGAGTTTGCGCGGCGTTTTTGGTTTTGCTTGCTGCGATGCGCCGCCGCGTGAGCGGGCCAGCGGCATTTCTCGGCGTCGCCTTTGGCCTGTTCGCCTCGCTCATCGTGGTCGAGCAGAATTGCGAAGCTCGCGGCTATGGGTTGTATCTTCTGCTTGCCGCGCTCGCGATTGCCCAGGCACTGAAGGTCGCCGATAATCCACAACCACGCTGGCGCGACCTGCTTCTTCTCGCGCTCACCCAGGCGGGCCTGGCTCTCGGACACATTCTCGGCCTGCTCTACGCGGGCCTCATTCTGCTGGCGCTTGTCGCCGCCGATCTCTTCGCACGCCGCTTCCGGCTGCGCGTCTACCTTAGTTGCGTCGCGGGATGGCTCGCGCTGATTCCGTGGATTCCCGCCGTCGAGGCTTCCGCAGCTGTCGGCCGACCTCATGGCTGGATCGCGGTGCCCGCCGCCGGCGATCTGGCCGCGAGCCTCTCGCTCTGGCTCTTCACCGGTCTCTACTGGCAGCTCCATCCGCCCGCCGCGGTTCTCGTTGCCGGATGGTTCCTTGGCGTGGCATGCATCGCGGTTTTGATCGTGGCGTCCATTTCAGCGCTGCGTGCGGTTCCGCCCGCGCGATCCGCGATTTACTTTCTCGGGTTCGCTTTTATTCTCGCGCCCGTCGTCTTCTTCGTGGTTTCGCGCCTCGCGTCGCCGATTTTTCTGCCGCGCTATCTGGTTCCGTCCGCAATCGGGGTGTCGGTTCTCGCCGCCGCTACACTCCATCTGCGGACAAGAACGGCGAAGCTGCTCGGCGCGGCGATTCTTCTGCTTCCCATCGCCACGGCGCTGCTCGCTCGCCCCACGGCGCTCGACGTTTTTCGTGTCGATCAGATCGCCGCGGGCCGCGTTGTGGTTTGCGACAGCCTGAAGGAATTCATGGTGATGACCCGCTACAGCGTGCGGCCCGACCTGGTCGAATACCCGCTCGACCAGGCCGCTGCAGACACGGTTCCCGGCGTCGATGCCGACGTTCGCCTTTTGACGAACTACCGGCGCGAAGGCTATCTCGCCCAAAACCTGCCCGACCCAGCGCAGATTCTCGACCGCAAATCATTTCTGGTTCTCGACACGCCCGGCGCGCCGTGGTTCCACATGAGGATCGAAAACAACCCGCAGTTCACGTGGAAGGTGATCGCGCAGATCGACCGAGCGCGGCGGCTCATCTACGTTGAGCAGGCTCCGTCACCAAACCACGGATCGTAGTTGTTTGTTAAGGAATTCGCCGGGACTGCTTATCCCACCGAGACCGCTGCCTGGGCGGCAACCGGCGCAGTGACTTCGACCCTCGTGGCCGCCCATCGCGCCCACAAATACCACGCCAGCCATACCGGAGCCGGCCACAAATACAGATGGGAATTAAGCCCACTTCACGAAGAACGGCTGAATTTCGCAGCGCCAGGTAAATGACCGCCAGCGCGCCCACGATTGCCCGCGCGCGTTGTGCTGACCGCCATGCCGCGTACATCAGCGCCGGCATGGCAATCGACTGGTCGTAAATCCAGCAGTAAGGGGCCACCAGAATCGACACCAGCAACAGCGGATTGCCGTGCTCCAGCCAGTCCCACCCGCGCCGATGTCGCCAGAAATACCAGAGCGCCCAGATTCCGCCCAGCACGCTCAGCGGCAGCACCAGCCACGAAGCCGTCGGATTGATGAGCTGCCGGAACTCCACGCTGAGGCAGGGAATGAACTCCTGCGAAATTCCGGATGTGTGCGCCCAGTGCGAATATTGCGCCCAGGCTTGCGGATCGATCATTTCCGTGACGCCGCAGCTCACCGCGAGAGCGGTCAATGCCCCGGCCAGCACTCGCCATTGGCGCGCAACCAGATCCAAACCAGCATCACCAGCCCGAAGGGCAGAAACAGATGCGGCTTGAGGGTGCACAGCCACAGCGCCGCGCCCGCCGCAAACGGCCGTGTCTTATGGAATCGCAGAAACAGCACCAGCCCGAGCAGCAAGAAAGAGGGACGTCTGCCCCATCACCACGCACTGCAGCGCTGGCGGAAAACAGTATCCCAGCCAGTTCAGATGGGTTCCCGGCGCACCAAACATCTTCCACAGCGTGCGCACGCAATAGATCAGGATCGCCAGCATCAGCAGCGACCATGGCAGCGCGCCGAGCCGCGGCCCAACAAATCCCAGCGGCAAAGCCAGCGGCAATCCCCATGGCGGATTGCGCATGTAGTAAGAGCCGGGCTTGCCATCTGTAACCGGCATAACGCTCCAGCTCGCCCATCACAACGGGGTCGTAAGGATTGGCATGGTGCACCAGCTGTTGGCCGGTCGACCAGTAGACGACGTAGTCGCGCCCTCCGGAAAGATGCTTCACCAGCGGCATAACCCCGAGGAACAGCGCAGTGCTCGTAATGGCGATTCCGATGGCGAGAGCGACCAGCAACTCGGTGATGTCTGGCTTCTTTCGAGGCTTGTGGGTCAAGCCGCTCATCTCAGCAGTCGCAGCCATTCAAGGCAATTTTACTGACGCGGAGAGGCTAGCCGGAATCCCCCATTGGGGGAAAGCAGAGTTTAGGGATTAGAAAGCAGAATTTATTAGAGGGTCGAGATTTGCGAGCCTGGGAACTACGGATAGAGTCCGGCGATTGGACGCTGCCTAAACTCTAATCCCTAAACTCTAAACTCTGCTTTTCAGCACTTGCGGCACTTGGCCATGATCGCCTTGTGCAGGCGCTCGCGCAGATCATCGGGCAATTCATACAGCTCGTGGCTGCGATAGATCTGGATGGTCTTGCGCGTGGTGCTCAGCGTGATCTCGCAGTGCTCGCACTCGCGCAGGTGCTGTTCCAGGTCGGCACGCAGCGGAATCGCCGCATCCTGATCGAGCATTTCATCCAGCTGCGCCAAAAATTCCGTGCACGTCACTTCACACCATCCTGGGCCTGGGCCCCTGTTGCCTGCCCGTTGCGCCGTTTGAAGTAGCGGCTCAGCCGCTCGCGCAATTGCAGGCGGGCCCGCAACAGCCGCGATTTTACTGCCGGAATGCTCAATCCGAGCGACTCCGCCGTCTCCTCGGTAGAAAGTCCTTCCACGTCGCGCAGCACAAACACCACGCGGAAGCCGGGCGGCAGCCCCTGTATCGTCTTGCGCAGAATGTCGGCCATTTCCGACTGCCCGTAGAGCGCCTCCGGATCGGGGCTCCAGTCGGCCAGATCGCGCGGCATGCTGCCTTCGTCGGTTTCGACGTCCTCGTCGATCGAAACCATCCTGCCGGTGCGGCGCTTGCGCAGTCGCATCAGCGCTTCGTTCACCGCAATGCGCACCAGCCAGGTATAGAACTTCGAATTCCCCTGGAACTGGTCCAGTTTCTCGTACGCCTTCAGGAACGCGTCCTGCACCACGTCTTCTGCGTCTTCGCGGTTCTGGACGATATGATTCGCGATGCGAAACACCTGGCGGTCGTACTGCTTCACCAGCTTCTCGTACGCCGCCATATCGCCCTGCCGCGCCCGCTCTACCAGCAGAACGTCAGGGTGAACTTCGGCCGTCCCTTGTGGTTGGATGGAGGAAGACATGAATGGCTTCAGAATTTGGACTGCAGCGGACAACCGGGCCTTCCTCCATACTAAACGCCGCGCTCCACTGCGGATCAAAGCCCGTCAAAGACAGCGGCGGCCCTCCTGCTCATTCTGGGGCTCTCTTTTTCGATGACCGGCTGCGGCAAGAAGACTCCGACATATTCCGGCCCACCCGATACAGTCCGGCAGATCGTGATGAAAAAGTGGGAGATCGACCCCACCCGCCTTGAGGTTCCTCAGGGCGCGCGCGTCGAGCTGGTCGTGACATCAACCGACGTCGAGCACGGAATCGCCGTTCCGGGCCTCGGCATCAATGAGCCGGTCCAGCCGGAGCATCCTGCGGTGATCCGCTTCCTCGCGCAGACGCCGGGTACCTATCCAATGCGCTGCAGCGTGCTCTGCGGGCGCGGGCATAACAAGATGGTGGGCGAGATTGTGATAACGGCGAGGGATTAGAGTTTAGAGATCAGAGGTTAGCAAGCATCCTACTCAGTAATCGCCGTCGGTCCCAAGCAGTTGTGCTATAACCCCTAAACTCTAAACTCTGCTTCACTCATGCCTGAGCGCCTTCATCGGGTCAACGCATGCAGCCCGTCGCGCGGGAACCCAGCTGGCCGCCGAGGGCGACAAGAATAAGAAGCGCGCTGGCCGAGAGAAACGTCGCCGGGTCCCAGGCCTTCAGTCCGAACAGCATCGATGCGATGACGCGCCCCAAAGCCAGCGCGCCCGCAACTCCGGCTACAACGCCGATCAGGACCATCCACGAAGCCTCGCCCAGCACCATCCGAACCACACGCCTGGGTTGCGCGCCTAACGCCATGCGAATGCCGATCTCGTTCGTGCGCCGCGAAACCGAGTACGCCATGATGCCGTAGATCCCGATCGAAGCCAGCACCAGCGCCAGCACGCCAAAGCCACCGGTCAGGTCCGCAAAAATGCGCTCCTGCTGCAAACTGGCCGCGATCTGCTCGTCCTGGGTTCGAACATCGAGCAGCGGGAGGTTGCGGTCCACCGACCATATGGCATCCCGCAGAGCGGGCATGACAACCTCCGGAGCCAGACTTGTCGATACAGCAAAATTTGGTTCCGTAAGTCCCCCGGCACGCTGGGTCCAGGGCATGTAGGCCGTTGGCTCCATGTCTTCGCGAGCCTGGTAATACTTTGCGTCCGCGCACACCCCAACAATCTCAACCTGGTAGGGACGGTTCCAGCCCGCGATGACCGTGGTCCCAATTGGATTGCGGCCGGGGAAGTACTTCTTCACCAGGCTCTGGTTCACTACCACAACCTTGCGCGACGCCGGAGTATCGCCCTGGTTGAAGCCGCGTCCCGCGACGATGGGAATCGCGAAAGTTTTGAAGAAACCCGCCCCCACGGTATTTTCAAGGACCGAGGGCCGACTCCCGCGGTCGTAGTGCTGGCCCTCCGGCACAAAGGTCAGGTTGGAAGCGTTGCCGGAGATCAGGGGCACAGTCATCAGCGTCACCGAACGGACTCCTGCAACCGCGCCGAGCCGATTTTCAATCTGCTCGAGCAGTCGAAGGCTGGCCTGCCCCGGATATTTTGCCTCCGGCACCTGAAGGCTGAACAGCATCACATGGTGCGGCTCAAATCCGAGAGGACGCTCGGCCAAGCTTCATCAGCGTCTGCACGAACAGCCCCGCAACGATCACCAGCAGCATCGAAAGCGCGATCTGCACTACCACGATGGCCTTCCCGGCGAGCCCACGCCGCCGGTGGGTCACGGTTTGACCAGTGTCTTTGAGTCCGGAGCTGACCTGGACGCGCGTAGCCTGCCATGCCGGGGCCAACCCGAAAATGATCCCGGTGAGGATGGAAATGGCCGCAGCGAAGGCGAAGATAGGCCAGCTGAACCTGGCAGCAAAGGCGGGAGGCGTCCACGAATGCGAGATCATGCGCGGAAGCCCATCGCGCGCCACCCACGCCAGCAGCAGTCCTGCCGTTCCACCGGTCAGCGAGAGCAGCAGGCTCTCGGTCATCATCTGCCGCAGGATGCGTCTGCGGCCCGCGCCCAGCGCCAGGCGGACGCTCATCTCCCGCTGCCGCGCGCCGGTCCGCGCCAGCAGCAGATTGGCAAGGTTGGCGCATGCCAGCAGCAGGACGAATCCGGCCAGCGCCATCAGCACATAGATCGGTTTTGCGGAGTTGTCGGCGTTGGGATTCTGGCCGCGGCTGCCGTCTTCAAGCACCAGCCGCGGAATCTGGCGATCCTTCGTCACCGCCATCGTGGCGCGGACGGCAGCTTCGAGTTCCACATTCAGCGCCGCATCGGCCGTCGCGGCCGGAATCGCCTGGTTTCAGCCGTCCCATCACCAGCACCCACCAAATCGTCTTGTTCTCCAGCAGCGTCTGCGACCCGTCGCTCAATTCTCCCGGAGCGACGACCGGCTCCATGCTGAAGGGCAGAAAGATGTCGGGGCCGTTCTGTGCTGAATATGCGCCGGTGAATCCCCGCGGGTTGACGCCCACAATCGTCATCGGCGTCGCATTCACAAGAATCGATTTTCCGATCACGTTCGGGGAGCGTCCGAACTGCGCGGTCCAGAACTGATCGCTGATCGTCACGACCGGACCGCTGCCCACCGCGCCATCGTCCGGCTCCTCAATCCCTCGCCCCAGCTGCGGCTTCACTTCAAGCGTCGAGTAGTAATTGCCGGACACCATCTCCACATTCACCGGCGACCGCATGCCCATCGCTCATCGCCACCATGCGCCCGAAGTTTTTGAATGCGAAGATGTCGGCCAGCGAGCGATTCTGGCGCCGCAGCTGCTGGTAGACCGGATAGGAGAACGATGTCGAAATCTGACCGCCTCCCGGCAGGTCGTCCCACTCACCCCACATCGATTCGACGATCCCGTTGCGCGGTTCGGTCCACCAGAACAGGCGCAGCTGCTCCGGATGCGGCACGGTCAGGCGGTCCAGCAGCATGTGTTGCGCCGCGGTGAAGATGACGGTGTTGGCGCCAATTCCCAGCGCCAGCGATCCGATCGCGATGGCGGCGAAGCCCGGGCTTTTTGCCAGGACGCGGAAGGCATGGCGCAGATCGCCACGCAATTCATCGAAGAAGCGCGTGCCCCAGGCCTGCCGGGAATTCTCGCGAGCCGCCGCCAGCGCTGCCGAGCTCCGCGCGTGCCCGCCGGATGGCTTCTTCGCGTGGGGTGCCCGTGCGCATCAGGTCCTCGGCATAGCTTTCGACGTGGAATCGGAGCTCTTCATCCAACTGGGTTTCCAGTTCGCCGCGCCGCGTTACCGCCCGCCACCACGTCCCGAATCTGCTTGATAGGCCCATCGGTTTCCTCGCTACTGGCTACCGGCTACCGGCTGTGTCTTCATGATCGTGCCGATCACGTCGGCAAACTGGTTCCACTTCTTTGCTTCCGTTTCAAGCCGCCGCCGTCCCGCAGCCGTGAGCCGGTAGAAGCGCGCCCGCCGCTTGTTCTCGCTCTGGCCCCACTCGCCGGCGATCCATCCCTCGTGCTCCAGCCGGTACAGCGCCGGGTAGAGCGAGCCCTGCTGGATCTCCAGCCGGTCCTGCGAAATTTGCTGGATGCGCAGCAGCACACCGTAGCCGTGGAGCGGCCCCAGCGACACCGCTTTCAGCACCAGCATGTCCAGCGTGCCCTGCAAAAGATCGACTTCGCGACTCATCTTTGCGGCCTCTCCCAGTCTGTCTGGGAGAGAGAGTAGCCTAGCTCTCCCAGACTGTCAAGGAGAGCGGGAGGAATGCGACCCCGAACGGATCACCGCCGGTTTCCGTTCCCTGCTCCCTGCTCCCTGTTCCCTGCTCCCTGCACCCTCCCTTCGGGGTGCAACTTTTTGGTCGGGTGCGGTTTTCCTCTCGGAAACTACTCGCGTTTCGTCATACTCTTAACAAAGAGGCAATTGCGGGTGGTTGGCGGGTTGTTTGGAATGAAGCAGGTTGGGACGAAATATTTTTTCCCTGTGGCAGTTCGTCTTTGCCGCCACAACCTTCTGTGTTGTTTCGGCCCTGCCCCAGTCCGATCAGACCCCCAATCCCACACTCGGCCCGGCAATCTGCTACCCTCCGCCGTCCATCACCCAGTCCACGACCCACCATCCGGCCACGCCCAGCAACGCCCACGCCTCACATCGCGCCGGCGAACACGTCTCGGCCAGCACTGCCCACGCCAGCCATACCCGCACCGTAGCGCACCGGCGCCATCACCGCCGTCCGCTCACCGCCCGCGAGCTAGCCCGCAGCCGCCGCTTCCAGCGCGCCTTCGTTGCCTCCTCGCAATTGCGGCCCATGGCCCAGCAGCTCGCGCAAAATCCCACTCCCGCTGCCTTTGCCGGCGTCACCGCTTACGCGCATAGCCACACCGGGGAAGCCGCAGCCGCGGCCTACCTCGCGCTCGGCCATCAGTATTTGCTCCAGCGCAACTTTGCGGATGCGGTTACAGCCCTTCGTTCCGCGCATACCGCCGACCGGACCACGACTCAAACCACCGCCCAGCCCGATGGCGCGCTGGCTGACTACACCGACTACCTCACCGCCCAGGCTTACCTGCAAAGCAGTCAGCTTCCTCAGGCCGAGTCGGTCCTCAGCAGTTACACCGCAAAGTATCCCGACAGCATCTTTGTTCCCAGCATCCCAGTGCTTCGCGCCAACCTCCTCGTGCAGCAGGGCGATCCGCAGGCGGCACTGGCGCTGCTCAATCCGCATCGCCAGGATCCGGTCGCCGGCAAGGCGGATTTCCAGCTGGCTCTCGCGAAAGCCGAATCTCTGGCTGGAAACACTGCCGAGGCGCAGCAGCTTTTCCAACACGTCTACCTTGATTACCCGCTCTCCATTGAAGCCGGTGTCGCGCGCAGCCAGCTCGCCACCGATGGCGTTCTCTCCACGTTGCCCACTGAACAGCGCCGCGCGCACGCCGACGCGCTCTACAACGCCGCCCACTACAACGACGCTGAGGACGAATATCGCTCGCTTGCCGCGCAGCCCAACGTGGATGAGACCGGCCGCACAGCCCTTCTCGTCGCCGCCGCGGAATGCGACTGGAAGCTCCACCGCCTGAGCCAGTCGCAGCTCAATTCCCTTCCGGACACCAATGACGAAGCCGGCGCGCGGCGCATGTACCTGCTCATGGAGCTGGCCCGCGACCGCGGCGACCTGACCACGCAACAATCCATCGTCGCGCAGATGGAGACGCGTTTCCCCCAGAGCGCGTGGCTTGCTGAGGCGCTCTACTCCAGCGGCAACATGTACCTGCTGCTCAAGGATTATCCCAACGCTGTCAAGTACTACGGCGACCTGGCGACGCGCTTCCCCACCAATAAATATGCGCCCAGCGCGCACTGGCGCGCCGGGTGGTTCAACTACCGCCTTGGCCAGTATGCCGAAGCGGCCCGCCTCTTCGAAGAGCAGATTCACGTCTACGCCGGCGGCAAGGAGATTCCCTCGGCGCTCTACTGGCGCGGCCGCATTTATGAAGATCAGGAACACAACCCCTCAGCGGCCGCGGCGTATTACCGCACCATCGTGCGCGTTTTCCCGCATTATTACTACGCGATGCTCGCGCAGGATCGCCTCACGAAGCTTGGCCCATCAGCGCCCGACGCCACGCCGGACTCGATCCCCGCTCTCGACGCGTTGCAGCCCGTAGCGATTCCCGAACTCACCGACGACGTCCCTGAAGACGATCCGCACGTCGTCAAAGCGCGTCTGCTCGCCAACGCAGCGCTCAACGAATACATCGAGCCCGAGATTCATGCCTCCGATGGGAGCGACGAATGGGGCGCATTCGCCGAAGCCGAGATTTACGCTTCGTACGGCGAAAGCTGGCGAGCCATGCGTCTGCTCAAGCGCGCGATTCCCTTCTACACATCGGCCCCCATCGAGGCCATTCCCGTTGGCTACTGGCGCATTCTCTTTCCGCAGAATTACTGGGCCGACATTAAAGCTGATGCCGAGCGCAACGGGCTCGACCCTTACATGGTGGCCTCGCTCATCCGCCAGGAGACGGAATTCAATCCCACCGCCATCTCCAACAAGAATGCATACGGGCTCATGCAATTGCTGCCCGCCGTCGGGCGCTCGCTGGCGCGCCAGGAGGGTATTTCCCACTTCTCGACCAACGAGCTTCTGAACCCGTCGACGAATATCCGCCTGGGCACCCTCTACCTCAAGCAGACCCTTGAGAAGTTCGGCGGCCAACCCGAGTACGCCTTCGCTGCTTACAACGCCGGCGACGATCGCGTCATCGACTGGCAGAGCATTGGCAATTACCACGGCATCGAGGAGTTCGTGGAGTCGATTCCGTTCACCGAAACGCGCGAATACGTCCAGGCCATCCTGCGCAACGAACAGATCTACCGCGAGCTCGACAAAATCAGTGCGCAGCGCGCCCAACGCTAGCCAAAACGCGTGATCACCACAACGTTCCTGCGTGCTATGATCTCGGGTTTGCCTGTCACGCCGTTACCGCGCCGCAGGCCCATGGAGAAAAGTCTCATGATGTTGTTTCCGTCGAACGCATTCCGCGCACCGATTTCGGTGTTCGCCTTCTCCGTCTTGTGCGCAACCGCGGCCACCGCTCAGACCACCACCGCAGTTACAAATCCTTCGACGACCCACGGCATCGCCATTGCCAACATGGACCCCTCGGTGAAGCCGGGGGACAACTTCTACCTCTACGCCAACGGCGCGTGGATCAAACGCACCGAGATTCCCGCCGATCGGCCCAGCATCGGCGTTTTCTCTATCCTTGCCGACCGCAGCAATCAGAATGTCGCCGCCATTATTAAGGACGCGGCGAAGTCCAGCGCGCCGGCCGGCTCCAGCAAGCGCAAGATTGCCGACCTTTACAACGCGTTCATGGATGAGTCGGCCATCGAGGCGCGCGGCATGAAGCCGCTCGAACCGCATCTGGCCGAAATCGCCGCCATCCACGATCGCCACGACCTCGCCGTCGCGCTTGGCAAGACTCTTCGCGCCGACGTCGATCTGCTCAACAACGCAGTCTTCTCAACGTCGAACCTGTTCGGCCTGTGGATCGCACCCGGCTTCAGCGATTCCGATCACTACATCCCCTATCTACTCCAGGGCGGCCTCGAGATGCCCAGCAAGAGCTACTACCTCGATGACTCCGAGCACATGAAGGACGCTCGCGCGAAGTACGCCACCCACGTCGAAGCCATGCTCCGGCTTGCCGGCCTCGACGATCCCGGCTCTCGCGCCGAGCGAGTTATCGCATTGGAGCACGACATCGCGCAGACGCACATCAGCCTCGCCGATATCGAGGACATCGCGAAAGCTAACAACCTCTGGACGCGCGCCGACTTCACCGCCAAAGCGCCGGGCCTCGACTGGGACGCTTACTTCGAAGCTGCCGGTCTGGCCCGCCAGCAGCAGTTCATGGTCTGGACCCCCACCGCGCTGACCGGTGAATCCGCGCTCGTCGCCTCCGCTCCCATCGACACCTGGAAAGACTGGCTCGCATTCCACCTCATCGAGCAGTCCGCCAGCGTGCTGCCCCACGCCGTTGCCGACGAGCAGTTCTCCTTCTTCGGCAAAGTTCTCACCGGCGTGCAGCGAGCAGCGGCCGCGCTGGCAGCGAGGCGTCGGCCTCGTCAACGCCGACCTTGGCGACGCGGTCGGGGAAATCTATGCGCAGAAATATTTTTCGCCGCAAGCCAAAGCGCAGGCTCAGGCCATGGTCGCCAATCTCATCGCTGCTTACCACAAACGGCTCGACGCGCTCACCTGGCTTGCACCTTCAACGCGGGCTGAAGCGCAGGCCAAGCTCAATACCCTCTACGTCGGCATCGGCTATCCAGAAACCTGGAAGGACTACTCCGCCTACGAAGTTCACGCCGACGATGCGTTTGGCAATTCGTGGCGCGCACCGCTCTGGTACTACCACACGCAGATCGCGCGCATCGGCAAGCCCGTCGATCGCCACGAGTGGTCGATGACGCCGCAAACCGTGAATGCCGTCAATCTGCCGCTGCAGAACGCGCTCAATTTCCCTGCCGCCATCCTGCAGCCGCCATTCTTCGATCCCAAAGCTCCGGCCGCGGTCAACTACGGAGCCATCGGCTCCGTCATCGGCCACGAGATCAGCCACACCTTCGACGCTGAGGGCAGCGCCTTCGACTCCAAAGGCCGCGTGCGCAACTGGTGGACCCCCGAAGATCACGCGCACTTTGAGCAACAGGCCGAAAAACTTGAGCAACAATACGACGCTTACGAGCCCTTCCCCGGCCTGCACGTGAACGGCAAGCAGACCATCGACGAAAACATTGCCGATCTGGGCGGGATCGCCGCGGCTTACGATGGCTATCGCGCCTCACAGCATGGCGCAGAAGGCCCCGCGCGCGACGGCTTCACCGGCGATCAGCAATTCTTCATCGCGTTTGCACAAAACTGGAGCAGCAAGGCCCGCGAAGCCATGCTCCGCCGCCAGGTCTTAACCGACGGCCACTCGCCCGCGCAGTATCGCGCCGACATCGTCCGCAACTCCGACGCCTGGTACAAGGCCTTCGACGTTCAGCCCGGTCAAACCCTTTCCCTTGCGCCGGACGACCGCGTCCGCATTTGGTAGCCCTCAGGCGAGCGCCAATCGAGCCGTCACAATTTCTTCAGCGGGGCCACGTGTGCCATCGCCGATTTCGGCGATTTTCCGATATGGTGGTGCCCATGAAAATTTCCGCGCTCGCCTGCGTTCCCAGATGCTTTGCCGTTTCCCTTGCTCTGCTCTCGTTCTTTGCCCTGCCAATCTCCATCCGCGCGCAGTCTGACGAACCGCCGCATCCTCAGACTCCGAACGCGGCCCCGCCCGCGTCGAAACCCGGCCCCAATCCCGTCGCCGACAAAAATCCTCTGCCCCCGCTGCCGGCTGATGCCCACGTGGAGCAGAGCGTGTCCGTCAACGGCAAAAAGCTCACCTATACCGCCACGGTCGGCACCCTCTTCGTGCGCGACACCGATGGCAAGGCCGCAGGGCAGCTGGTCTATACCGCCTACACCGTCGACGCGCCCAATCGCCCCGTCACCTTTGCCCTTAACGGCGGGCCAGGCGCATCGTCGGTCTACTTGAACTTCGGCGCTATCGGGCCCAAACATCTCAACGTTGGCAACGAAGGCGACAGCCCTTCCGATCCGGCCACCCTCACCGACAATCCTGGCACCTGGCTCGACTTCACCGACCTCGTCTTCCTCGACCCCATCGGCACCGGCTTCAGCCGTTCGCTGGTCTCGCCCGACGAGTCGAAGAAGCTCTTCTACACCACCGAGCCCGACATCGAATACCTCTCGCGCGCCATCTACGACTGGCTCGTGAAAAACGACCGCCTCGAATCGCGCAAATATCTGGTGGGCGAAAGCTACGGCGGTTTCCGCGGCCCGCGCATCACTTACTATCTGCAGTCGCAACTCGGCGTGGCCATGAACGGCGTCGTGCTCGTCTCGCCCTATCTCAACCCCACCATCGAGCAAAACGGCGACCTTTCGCCCCTGCCCTGGCTGGTAACTTTGCCGTCGATCACCGCTGCGAATCTCGAGCGTCACAACCAGCTCACGCCTGAAGCGATGAAGTCGGTGATCGACTACACGCTGGGTGAATATGCAACCACCCTCATTCACGGCAACTCCGATCAGGCCGCAACGGACGCCATGATCAAAAAGGTCACAGACATGACCGGACTCGACCCAACCTTCGTGAAGGAATCCGGCGGGCGTCTCGAAACCCGGGCCTACCTCCGCGAGGTCCATCGCGAGCAGGGCAAGCTCGGATCGGTCTACGACTCCAACGTGACCATGTTCGATCCCTTCCCCTACGCGCCCGAGCAGCGCGCCACCGACCCGCTGCTGGCGAGCATCATTGCGCCAACCACAACCGCCATGGTCGACTTCGTCACCCACACCGTGGGCTGGAAAGTCGATGCCCGTTACAACGCGCTCTCCTACTATGTGAGCTCGCAATGGAGCCACGATGATGCGCTGCGCTCCGGCTCGGCCACCCAGCTGCGCGATGCCGTCGCCGCCGATCCCAAACTGCGCGTCATCATCGCCCACGGCTGGAATGACCTTTCCTGCCCGTTCATGGGCTCGATCCTGACCGTGAACCAGATGCCGCTCATGGGCGACCAGGGCCGCGTCTCGGTGCACGAGTATCCTGGCGGCCACATGTTCTACACCCGCGAGGCCAGCCGCGTTGCGCTGCACAAGGATGTTGAGGCGATGGTCAGCCAGCACTGAGCGAAGCAGAGTTTAGGGATCAGAATCTAGAGTTTAGGAACGGGATCGGGCGAGTGCTCAGCCTTGTGAGCTCTTAACCCTAATCCCTAAACTCTAAACGCCTGGTTTTGTGGTAGACTAAGTCCCATGACTAAGTCATTCGAGACAGTCAACATCCACGAAGCCAAGACCCACCTGTCGCGCATCGTGGAGCAGATTCTGGCCAGCGGAGAGCCGGTGACCATCGCGCGGGCAGGCAAGCCGGTGGTGATCGTCTCGGCGCATCCTAAAGCACGGCCAACGCGGCGCCAACTGGGTGTGCTGCAAGGCAAGGTTCGGTTGCCAAAAGACCTCGGAATCTTCGACACCGAGATTCAAAAGATGTTCGAAGGCCGGCGCTCTTGAATTATCTGCTCGACACCCACGTTCTCCTCTGGACCCTCGTCGATCCGGACAGAGTCCCGCGGCCGATGCTCCGGTTAATAGAGGAAACCGGAAACCGCGTCTGGTTCTCTGCGGCTTCGATCTGGGAAATCGCCATCAAACACTCTCTGGGCAAAGACGATTTTCCCATCGAGCCGGCGATGATCTGGAAGGCCGCCCGCGAAACCGGCCTCGAAGAACTGGCCGTGACAGCGGAACACGCGGTGGGCGTAGACGCGCTTCCCTGGCTGCATCGCGATCCTTTCGACCGACTGCTTGTGGCGCAGGCACGCAGCACAAAGATGAAGCTGCTCACCACGGACCCGCAGGTGAACGCTTATTTTTCGCGGAAGGGCTGAGGCGCCCCCTGGTGATCCATCAGCTCCGGGCCCTTCAATTGGCCATCGCATCCGGCGCGTGCGCGATGCGCATCAGCTTGCCGTGATCGATCCAGTCCAGCGAGCAGCGCTCGCAGTCCGACAGAATCACATTCCCCGGCCCCGCGTAGAAATGCGTCTCCATCGCCTGGTGGCAATGCGGGCAGGTCAGCCGGCGATCCAGCTCCCGGCGATCCGGTGGCGCCTGGATCACGCCGCCATCGTGCCCGTTGCGCAGTTCCTGCACCAGATCGGCAAACGTATCCATAGGGATGAGCATCCCCCGGCAACGCGTGCAGTAGCGAATCTGCGCTCCTGAGAACGACGCGTCCACCAGTCCGATGCAGCACACAGGACACATCTCATCGGTCGGCTGCCCCAGCACGCGAACCCCGTCATCATCTTTCTCAGGAAAGACAATGCCGCCGCAGTAGTCGCAGGTCAGGCTCTCCGCGCCGGACTGCAGCCGCATCGGCGCGCCACAGGAAGGACAGTTCATTGCTGGGTGCCGCACCCGGGGCAGAACTTCGCTGTCTTCACCATCGGCTTGCCGCACGACGTGCAGAATTTCTCCGCCACAGCAGCAGAGCCTGCGCCAGCCGCGCCACTGGTAGTCATCCCGTTCAGCATGGCCTGCCCCATGGCCACACCAGCGCCTACTCCGACTCCCGCGCCCGCTGCTCCGCCAGGATTCGCCGCAGCCACGCCCAGCGACTCGGCCGCCTGAAACTGCGTGAAGCTGCCCAGATTGCCGGCCATCTGCACACCAATGCGCTGATCCATCACTTTGGTCAGCTCATCGGGAAGCGAAATGTTCTCCACCGTGAACTGATTCAGTTCCAGACCCAGCGCCGCGAACGAAGGCTGCACCGCCTCGGCCGTCTTTGCAGCCAACGCGGCCTGGTTGCGCGCCATGTCGAGAAACGCCACATCGCTCGCCGCCAGAACATCCGTCATCCGCGCCACAATCGTTTCGCGCAGCTGTCCTTCGAGATCCTGCACATAATAGGCGTCGCGCGTTCCACTCACTTCGGTGAAGAACTTCCGCGCATCTTTGATCCGGTACGAATAGATCCCGTAGCCGCGCAGGCGCACAGCTCCGAATTCCTTCTCGCGAATCGTAATCGGGTTCGCCGTGCCCCACTTCTGCCCGATCTGCTGCCGCGTCGAGAAGAAGTACACATCCGACTTGAACGGCGACTCGAAACCCTTGTCCCAGTTCATCAGGTCGGTCAGCAGCGGCAGGTTGCGGGTCGAGAGCGTGTGCAGGCCGGGGCCAAAAACATCGGCGATTTTGCCCTCGTCGACAAATGCCGCCAGCTGCGACTCACGCACCGTCAGTTGCCCGCCGTTCTGGATTTCCATGTCCTGCATGGGATAGCGCCATGCCAGCAGCCCATCCTCCGGCTCGTTCCACTGGATAACATCGATGAGTTGTTTGACGAGAAATTCCCGCAGAGTCACGTGTTCCTCCGGATCGGACACTTTGGTCCGAGAGCAATCTACCATCCGATTCCGGCGCAGCCACTCCCACAAACGAAGCAGTGCATGGTTTGATACGAGACGTTACCGCAGCGCCGTACTTCGCCAAGGACGCCAGCCGCAACGTCACGCGCCTGCACGACGAGTCGGTGAAAGCAGCCGCGCCACGCTGGTCCCCAAATAGCGCACCTAAAAAAGAAAGGCGCAGGATTATCTCCCGCGCCTTTCTATTTCCTATTCCCTATTCCCTATTCCCTGTCTTTTACACCGAGTGCTGCAGCACCTCTTCGCGCACCTGCTCGTCATGGTGCTCCTCGGCTCGCGTACGGGGCAGCGCCACCGCCAGCACATCTTCAATGCGGCTGGCGTAATGGATATCCATCCCCTCGATCTGCTCCGGCATCAGGTCTTCCTCTACGTTCAGCCGGTTTTCTGTCGGTAGGATCACCGTCTTGACCCCGGCGCGTTTCGCCGCCAGGAATTTCTCCTTGATTCCGCCGACCGGCAACACATTGCCGCTCAGCGTAATCTCTCCCGTCATCGCGGTCAGCGGATGCACCGGCGTATCGGTCAGCAGCGAGACCAGTGCCGTCGCCATGGTCACGCCCGCCGAAGGCCCGTCTTTCGGAATCGCTCCGGCCGGCACGTGGATGTGCAGGTCGGTGTCTTTCAGCAGGTCCTCTTCGAGCCCCAGCTCTTTGGCGTTCGATCGTACCCAGGTCAGCGCGGCCTGCATGGATTCCTGCATCACTTCGCCAATCTGGCCGGTCATCGTAAAGCCGCCCTTGCCCTTCATGCGGTTGGCTTCGATGAACAGCACGTCGCCGCCGGCCGGCGTCCACGCCAGTCCCACGGCCACGCCCGCGCGCCTCGTGCGTTCAGCAATCTCGGTGTCCACGCGGATCTTGATTCCCCCCAGAAACTCCGTGATCACCTCGCGCGTCACCACCAGCTTGTCGGTCTTGCCTTCGGCGATGCGCCGCGCCTGCTTTCGGCACAACGTCCCGATCTGCTGCTCCAGTTTGCGAACCCCGGCTTCTCGCGTGTAATGCCGGATGATGTAGCCCACCGAATCTTCCGGGAACTCAATGTTCTCCGCGGTGATTCCGTTCTCCTTGATCTGCCGCGGAATCAGGTACCGAAACGCGATGTGCTTCTTCTCTTCTTCCGTGTAGCCCTGCAGCTCGATGATCTCCATGCGATCCCGCAGCGGCTCCGGCACCGTGTCGAGCACGTTCGCCGTGCAGATGAACAGGACCTTCGAAAGATCGAAAGGCTGATCGAGGTAGTTATCGCGGAACGTGTTGTTCTGCTCCGGATCCAGAATCTCCAGCAGCGCCGAGGCTGGATCGCCGCGAAAATCGCGCCCCAGCTTATCCACTTCGTCCAGCATGAAGACCGGATCGTTCGCGCCCGCGCGCCGCAGGTTCTGGATGATCTGTCCAGGCAGCGCTCCAATATAGGTGCGCCGGTGCCCACGCAGCTCTGCCTCATCGTGCATACCGCCCAGCGAAATGCGGCGGAACTCACGATTCAGCGCCCGCGCCACGCTCCGCCCCAGCGAAGTTTTGCCCACGCCCGGAGGCCCCACGAAGCACAGGATCGGCCCCTTCATGTCCGCCTTCAGCCGCCGCACCGAGAGGTAGTCGAGGATGCGGTCCTTCACCTTCTTCAGGTCGTAGTGATCCTCATCGAGAATCTCCCGCGCCTTCCCAATGTCCACCGCCGCCCCCGCCGTGCCCGATGACTTCGACCACGGCAGCACCGCCAGCCACTCGATGTAATTCCGTGTCAGCGAGTAGTCGGCCGCCATCGGTGACATGCGCGAGAGCCGGTTCAGCTCTTTCAGCGCTTCTTTCTTGGTCTCCTCCGGCATCCCCGCGGCTTCAATCTTCTGCTTCAGCTCTTCGATGTCCTTCTGGCCCTCGTCCATTTCGCCGAGTTCCTTCTGGATCGCCTTCAGCTGTTCGCGCAGGTAGTAGTCGCGCTGCGACTGCTGCACCTGGTCCTGCACTTCGGTCTGAATCTTGTTGCGGAGCTGCTGAACTTCCAGTTCCTTGGCCAGATGTTTGTTGATCCGCTCCAGCCGCGCCGCAACGTCGGGCGTTTCGAGCAGTTCCTGCTTGTCGGCTGTGGCCAGGAACGGCAGCGAAGACGCAATGAAGTCAACCAGCCTTCCCGGCTCATCGATGTTCATCGCTATCGTCTGCAGCTCGTCCGACAGCGTCGGCGACGCCGTAACAATCTGCTGGAACTGAGTGACGACGTTCCGCTGCATCGCTTCAATCGCGGGGTTCTTGGGCGCTGGCACTTCCGGGATCGTCTCCACCGTCGCCACCATAAACGGCTCAATCCGCGAGAACTCGCCCAGCCGCACCCGCTCCGTGCCTTCGGTAAAGACGAACAGGCTCTGGTTCGGCATTTTGACAACCTTATGTACGGTCGCCAGCGTGCCGTAAGCGTGCAGGTCCTGAGGCTGGGGCGTATCCACGCGCGCGTCGCGCTGCGCCACCACCACAATGCTCTTTTCCTCACCGAGGGAGTTGATCAGTTGAATGGAGCTTTCTCTTCCAACCGTTAACGGCAGAACGGCGTGGGGAAACAAGACCGTATCCCGCACCGGCAGGATCGGCAGGCCTTTGTCCTTGCCGCCCTCTTTCTGGCCGCCCGGCTCAATTACACTAATAAAATCGCTAGCCATGAGTGTCCTTATATCAAATTATTACTCATTGGATTCAGCAACCCTGAAAAAGTACCAAAGTTCACCCTGTTACCCACCCGCTCCTCCAGCACCGATCTAACCACCTTCATTTCAATGCCCTGGACACGAATCTCAAGCCCCCGGTTCCATCCTTTTCAATGCCTTGGCCTTGAATCTCAAGCCCTTAGTTCCAGTCCTGCGGCCCCGCTGTCTTTATCGGCGGATCGCCCGTCTGCGGTGAGATGCCCGCCCTTGAAACCCGTTGCGCGCCGCCTTGAGCCGGAGTTCCTCCCCCGCCTTGGAAAACCTCAGGCCGGGCTGGCCGCCCGATATCGCCCCAATTCCCGGACCATCGAGCATTGTTTTGTCAGCATCTGGAGCGCCACTTCCGCCTTCCCCACATCACTCAATTGATAATCTGCGTAAAAGACGTATTCCCATGGCCGTCCCGGAACGGGCCGCGACTCCAGCCTCGTCATATTCGTTCCCAATCCCGCGAAAACCTGGAGCGCTTCCACCAAACTCCCCGGCCGGTTCTCGACTGCGAAAGCCAGGCTCACCTTGTCCGGCATTTCCTGGGGTTCTACCTGGTCCCGCTTTCGAATCAGAAAAAACCGCGTGTAATTCTCAGCGTTATCTTCAATCCCCGCCTGCAAAATCTCCCCGCCATAGTGGCTCGCTGCCTGGGCGCTCGCGATGGCCGCCACACCTGGGTCGCGCAGCTCCATCAGTTGTTTGACGCTGCCCGCCGTATCGTAGTACGGCGCGGACTCAATCTCCGGATGTTCCGCAAAAAAGCGCCGGCATTGCGCCAGAGCCACGGGGTGCGAATACGCCTGGCGGACCTGCTCGATCGTCGCTCCGGGCACGCCGATCAGGTTGTGCCGGATGCGCAGCAGCCACTCGCTCTCCACCCCCACATCGTGCGCCAGCAGCAGGTCGTAGTGCTCCACCACCGAACCGGCCAGCGAGTTTTCAATGGGAATCACGGCCGCATCTGCCGCGCCCCCGCTCACCACCGCAAACACTTCCGCCGACAGCGCGCAGGGCAGAATGGTTGCCTCCGGGCGCGCCTTCAGCGCTGCCTCATGGCTGAACGATCCCGGCTCCCCCTGGATGGCGATGCGCACCTGGCGTCCCCCTCCGCTTCATTTGTATCCCAATAGCAACCCAGTACGGGCGCGCAGCCTTCTATGCATACCGGGTGAAGTCAAAAAAAACAAAAATCGGAAAGGAGATTATCGGATGCTTTGGACACTGTTCGTGATCCTGCTCATCGCCTGGCTCGTCGGACTGATCGGGTTTCACGTTGTTGCCTGGTACATCCATATTCTGCTGGTGGTGGCCCTTGTGGTGCTCGTCATCCAGCTCCTCAGCGGGCGCAGGCCGGTTGTGTAAAAGTTGGGCGCACTGTGCCAATCCCAGAACCAGAACCATTTTTCCAGGACCAGAACCGTATAGGGGGACCCCATTATGAACTCGGACCAGGTCAAGGGAAAGGCCGACAAGATGGTCGGCAAAGTGAAACAAGGCGTAGGCGAAATGACCGGGAATGATCGACTTGCAAACAAAGGCGTCGCCGATCAGGTGAAAGGCGCCGCCAAAGAGACCTGGGGCAACGTCAAAGACGCAGCCCACGAGGCCGGCAAGACCCGGGAAGCAGAACGTCAACACAAAAACGATGAAATGAGAGACAATATCGCAGGCAAAGTCGAGGACGCCAGTAACCGGGTCAACGACCGGATCGACAATTTCAAGGATCAGGAGCGCAAGCGCCGTTCCGCCTGATGGATTCCTTCTGATCCGCAAGACCCGGGGGTGCGGTGCCCTAAAGCCCGATCGCCCCCAGGGTGCATCTACCTCACCGGGCTCGCAGCATCGCTGCGAGCCCTCTTTTTATGATCGCCACGAGGCTCCGCTGGCCAAGCGCCTGCGCAATTCGTACCTCGTTTTCCACAAGCTCGCGACACTGTCTACGCCGTCACGCCAGCCGGCTCAAAGCTGATCGTCAGCACGGTAATGTCGTCTTCCTGGCCGTGGGTGCTGGCGGCGGCGATTTCCGTTCCGGATTGGCGGAAGATTCTTTCCGTGCGTTCGAAGCCGTAGAGTTCTTGCAGGCGTGCCCTCACCCTGAGCGGCGTCGCAGCCTCATCCTTTTACGTAAGCCAGCTTTGCGGCTACTTTGCCATCGCGAACGGTGAAGATGTCCACGCCGCGCAGGCGCCATGGCTGGCCGTTGCGAATCTTTCGGTAGACCCAGAGCACGACGGCGCGGTCGCCGCTCACGATAACATCTTCGGCCTCAAAATTGGCATCGGGGTTTTGCGCGAACCAAGCGCGCCAGTGGGCGACGACGGCGTCTTTGCCCTCAATACGGCGGCCGTCGGGAGGAGGGGACGTGTCCTCGAATACGGTGTCATCGGTGAGCAGCGGCGCGAGGGCGTCCGCGTCGTGGCGATTGAACGCAGCGTTGAAGCGATCGATGACGACGCGAGTGGTGGGGGCAGTCGTCGGGGAATCCTGGCCTGCAATCATCGGCGGGGCGCCCTCCGTTGCGGGAGTGACATTGGGGCGAATGGCGGCCTGAGCGGTCATCTTTTCGCTGGAACGGTTGGGGCAGAGAAAGACCAGAGCAACGGCGAGAGAAAGGGCGTACACAGATTGGTGGGTTGTCATGCGGTTGCCTCCGCGCCGGACAAGATACCTCTCCGCCCCTGGGGAGTTTCACAGAGGGCGCTTTACGAGGGCGTTGTTTCGGTTGGGCCCAATCGCCGGCTCAGGCAGCAGCCTCAGCGGTGCCCGGCGCGTCTTTCAACAGTGCACGAAGTTGTTCTCGCAACTCCGGTGTGTTCTGGTGACCATGAACGCTGGCCGCATGCATGACGGCGGCCTCGAGTACTTCCTGTTCGGTTCCGGAAATCGCGAGCGTGCAGTTCATCTCACTCGGGAACTCTCTGCAGTCGATGTATTTTCTGGCCATGGCTGCCTCCAGTCGACAGGCGTCAGGAAGCATAGCCGATGACGGAGAAAATTGTAAACATGCAGGACCGGTGAAGCGGGGATCAGGCCGGGAGGGCTTCAGCCGGCGCTGAATCGGAAACCCAGGCGAGGGTGAGCACGGTGATGTCGTCTTCCTGGCCAAAGCGCTGAGCCGCACCGGCAATCCCTTCGGCGGATTGCGTAGAGATCGCCGCGGTGCGTTCAAACCCGAAGAATTCGCCCGCTGCGTTCCGGGCTTCGACCACGCCATCGGTGAGCAGAGTGAGATGTGCATCGGGGCGCAGCGTGAAAGTGGTTTCCGAGTAGGTGGATTCTGCGTTCAGTCCCAGCGGCAGTCCGTTTTCAAGCGCAACCTCCCTTCCGTCGATCCAGGGATGGAGATGGCCGGCGTTGGCTGCGGTGACCGAGCCATCGGAGTCCACGCGAACCGCGAGGCAGGTGGTAAATCCGCCCTGGCTGCGCCCCAGCATGCGCTGGTTCATCGCGGACAGAATCTCGCCGGGGCTTTGCGTGTAGTGAGCCAGCGTGCGCACCGTGCCCACCAGCAGCGAGACCGTCATGGCCGCGGGCATGCCTTTGCCGCTCACGTCGCCGATCACCAGCAGAACTCCGTCTCCCGGCGTTGGCAGAATCTGAAAAAAGTCTCCTCCCACTTCACCTGCAGGCTTGTAAAGGCTCTCGATCCGAAAGCCGGGCACGGTGGGGATCGCATCCGGGATGAGAACCTGCTGCACGGCCCGCGCTGCCTCCATTTCGCTCTTCAGCTGATCTTCTTCGTGACGCGAGCGCGCAAACCGCAGCACCACGATGCCCATGATCGCAAGCAGCAGAATCCCGATCGACAGCTCGTACAGGCCGAACGGAAACGGCCAGCTGAAGGTCCTGTTCCACAAAACCCAGTAAGGCTCAATCCATGCGTGCCCCCCGCTCAGAATCGCCCAAAGAGCGTCATTCACCCAGTTTGCCAGGGTGTTCAAGCCCACCGGAACCAGCAGCAATCGAGCATCGGGATCGCCGCGCCTCACGCCCTCGATCAACATCACCACTGCCCCGAGCGTCATAGGCAGGGTCACCACGATAAACAAGAGATTGCTGGAAAAAACCGGCAGGTTGCGCAGCGCGGGCACCGCCCACATCATCACGTTCAGCGCCACCGAGACCAATCCGATCCGGATCCACACCGTGCGCCGCGCGCCCAGCATCAGCCAGATGAACATCAGGAAGCTGAAGAACCCCGCAACCGCAAGGCTGTTAATCCATGCCTCGCTGGCCAGCGCCGGCAAAGCGTGAAATGCCGCGTAACAGTTCGCCAGAGACCAGCCGCCGAAGAAGAACCCCGACAGGCCGTACCAAAGGTAAAGTCGCTCCCTGCGTCTCATCATGAAGAGCGCAAAGCCCGCGATGCCGTACAGGAAATTGAGCAGGGCCAGGTAACCCTGCACCGTCAGCTCGCGGAATGTGTTCCTGTCCTCGAGCCGCATCCACTCCGCGAGCTGGCTGGCATCGCCCATGCGTGGCACGCCCAAAATCCCTCCGCCGAAGTACATCGCCCAGCGCGGCCAGTGCCACACGCGAATGGCAATCTCCATTTCGCCGGCCTGCGTCTGCGGCAACAGCACCAGTTGCTGGTGCGGGTCGTAGATCGTCCCATGGGGCGGAAAACCGCCGAATGAGCTCACCAGCCCGCCATCGGCAAACACCTGGTAGCTGGTCATGATGCGCGGAATGTAGAGGCCGAGCTGCCCGTGCTCGCGCGGCAGAACCACCCGGAACCGGTACCACGCATAACCGCCGTAGTCTTTGTAGCCCTGCGCGCTCCAGCTGCGTTCTGAGGAGATCAACGGCCACGCGGAGTCGTCAAAGCCCGGCTGCGACCAGCGCGGATCGTCGCCGGTGTGGAAGCGCATCAGGCCATCGAGCGGCGTCATCTGCACGCGGCCCTGCTCCAGGTTGAACACCTGTGCGCATCCAGGCAGCGCCAGCGCCGCTATCGCCAGCAGTAGAAGCTTACGCAAACCCCACCTCAGCCCCCCGCATCATCACCAGGATCAGAACAGCAAACATACCCGCCCGCGCCAGCCATTTGCGGCTCACGGCCTCAGCAGGCACGGCGACCCTCCGGCGGTTCGCAAATCCTGTTCGCTTTTTCCCGGGAGGACGGATGCACAAACTATATTCATCGCGAACCACGAAGGAAACTGCCCTGAAGCGGGCTCCGCTCCCTCCACCCTCGTCTAACTGCCTCAGAATCCCCACGGCATCCGTCCCTCCCTGTTGCTTTCCCAAAGGAACTGTGCCATGCTTCCTGTGGGAAACCAAAAGGGACTCCGCAATGAAGGAAAAACAAGACGTCCGCCAGGGCACCCTGGCTCTCATGGTCCTCAAAACCCTCCACGTCCTCGGGCCGCAGCACGGCTTCGGCATCGCTCGCCGCATCGAGCAGATCAGCGGCGACCTTCTTGCCGTCAATCAGGGCACCCTCTACCCCGTCCTGCTCAAGCTGGAGCAGGAAGGCGCCATCGCCTCGGAGTGGGGCGCCTCTGAAAACAACCGCCGCGCCCGCTTCTACCGCCTCACCCGCGCCGGTCACAAGCAGATGGAAGCCGAGACCCGGGAGTGGGAACAGACCGCCGCCATCATCGCCCGCTTCTTCGAAGTCAAACCCCAGGACCTGTCGTGAAGGACGCTCTGTCATGAAATCCCTGCGCCGTCTTTTCACCCGAGCCTTCAACTTCATCATGGGCCGCAGCGCCGATCAGCGCCTGCGCGAAGAAATGGATGCGCACATCGCCCTGCAGACCGAAGAAAATCTCCGCGCGGGCATGTCCAGGAAAGAAGCCCGCCGTCAGGCCGTGCTCCGCTTCGGTCCCGCCCAGGCCATCCGCGAGGATTACCACGCTGAGCAGGGCCTGCCCTTCTTTGAAAACCTGCTGCAGGACTCGCGCTTCGCGCTGCGCATGCTGGCGAAGTCGCCGGGCTTTTCTGCGATTGCGATTCTGACGATGGCTCTCGGCATAGGCGCCACCACGGCGATCTTCAGCCTGGTCAACGCCACGCTCCTGCATCCGCTGCGGTTTCCGCACCCCGAGGAACTGGTGCGGATCGAAGACGATCTGCCTGGCGCGGGCGCGATGGACGCGGGCATCTCGATTCCGGAGTTTAAGGATCTGCGGCGTTCGGGCATTTTCCAGTACGTCGTGCTGCAGATATTCGGGTCGGCGAACCTGACGGGTGCATCGCAGCCATCGCGGATGCAGTATGAGGGGGTGTCGCCGGCGTATTTTGCGATGCTGGGCGTGAAGCCCCAGCTGGGGCACACCTTCGATCCTCAGGATCAAACGCCGGACATCTCGCCGGATGTGGTGATCTCTGACGGGTTGTGGAAGCGGGCTTTCGGGAGCGATCCGCACGTTGTGGGAAGAAGTTTGCGGGCGGACAACGATTTGTATCGGGTGATCGGGGTGATGCCGCCGGGTTTTCGCGACCCGGGGCGAACCGTGGGCGAGAGGAATACGGAACAGTGGGCGGCGCTGGGTTTTTCCGATGATCCAGCGCAGGGCCCGAACCGCAGTTTGCGGTTGCCGCTCGAAACGGTCGGGCGCCTGAAGCCAGGGCTGACGATTGCGGCGGCGCAGAGCCAGCTGGACGCGTTGATTGCGTCGTTGCGGAAGCAATTTCCCGACGATTATCCGGCCGACAGCAAGTGGACGGTGCGGTTGGTGCCTCTGAAGGAAAACCTGGTAGGCAACGTTCGGCAGTCGCTGATCCTGCTGTTGGGCGCAGTGGCGCTGGTGCTGCTCATCGGCTGCGTGAATGTGGCGAATCTGCTGTTGGCGCGCGCCAGCGCGCGATCGCGGGAGATGGCGGTTCGCCAGGCGCTCGGGGCGGCACGCAAACGCCTGGTGCGGCAGTTGCTCACCGAGAGCCTGCTCCTTTCGCTGCTGGGCGGAGTGACGGGGCTGGTGATTCTGTTCTGCATGAAGGGATTCCTGCTGCGGCTGATTCCGGAGAGCCTGCCTCGGCTGAATGACCTGTCGATCAGCTGGGGAGTGATGCTGTTCGCCCTGGGGACGTCGGTTGCAGCCGGGATGGTTTTTGGGCTGGCCCCAGCGTCGCAGGCCGGGCGTGTGGATTTGGCGCACACGCTCAGGATGGAGGGTCGGGGCTCAAAGGGTTCGAGGAAGCAGACGCGCACGCGCCGCGTGCTGGTGGTGACGGAGTTTGCGCTGTCGCTGGTTCTGATGGTGGCTGCAGGCCTGCTGCTGCGCAGTTTTTGGGATTTGTACAAAGCGCCGCTGGGATTCAATCCGCAGCATGTGATGTCGGTTCAGTTGTGGCTGCCAAGCCCCAACGATCCGAAGACCGACATTTATGGAACGGCTGCTCAGGAGGCACCGTTTGCGCGCGAATTGCTGCGGCGCAGCCGGTTGCTGCCGGGAGTGCAGGAGGCGGCGCTGGGATCGGAGCCGTCGATTCCCCTGCACCACGACCGCAACCTGAGCGCGCTGATCGTGGAAGGACGCCAGACACAAAGCAAGCAGCCGCCGGTGGTGGAGCGGACGCAGGTTACGCCGGAATATTTCCATTTGCTCAGGATTCCGGTGCTGCGGGGCCGTCTGTTCAACGACCACGACGACGAGAATCGCGCCGCCGGTCGCCGTGATCAACCAGGCGATGGCCCAGACTTACTGGCGGGGTGCGGATCCGCTTGGAAAGCGGCTGAAGCTCGGCCCTGGCAGGGCCGGGGTTGGCCAACGACCAAGCAACGCCCTGGGTCACGATCGTCGGCGTGGTCGCCGATGCTCGAACCGAGTCGCTGGCGAACGCGAGCGTCCCGCAAATCTATCTGAGCCTGTACCAGGAAACGCCCAAGGAGCTGGCCATCTTTCTTCGCGGAAATCTGGATGCAGGTGCAATCCCGGAACAGGTCCGGGCAATGGTGCAGTCCGTGAACCCCGAGCTGCCCGTTTACGGGGCGCAGACGCTGGACGATGCAGTCGCGGCGTCGCTGGAGCAGAGACGGTTTTCGATGGATATCGTAGCCGCCTTCGCGATCACGGCGATGCTGCTCGCCGGCCTTGGAATTTACGGCGTGATCTCGTACATCGTCAGCGAGCGCACGCGGGACATCGGCATCCGGCTCGCGCTCGGCGCGCAGCGGGGGAAAATCATGGCCATGGTTCTGCGCCAGGGTCTGGCACTGGCGATGGCAGGCGCGGCCCTGGGGTTGATCGGCTCGGTGATCGCGTCGCACTTGATGGCAGGGCTGCTGTACGGGGTGAATCCCACCGATCTGCTGACGTTTGCAGGGGTCACGCTGGTGCTCACCGTGGTGGCTCTGGCCGCCTGCTACATCCCGGCGCGCCGCGCCATGCGCGTCGATCCGCTGGTTGCGCTCCACTACGAATAGCTTCGGAGGACCTGTCATGAAATCCCTGCGCCGTCTTTTCACCCGAGCCTCCAACTTCATCATGGGCCGCGGCACCGACCAGCGTCTGCGCGAAGAAATGGATGCGCACATTGCCCTCCAGACCGAAGAGAATCGCCGTGCCGGCATGTCCCGGGAAGAAGCCCGCCGTCAGGCCGTGCTCCGCTTCGGTCCCGCCCAGGCCATCCGCGAGGATTATCACGAAGAGCAGAGCCTGCCCCTCTTCGAGAACCTGCTCCAGGATCTCCGCTTTGCCGTCCGTATGCTGGCCAAGTCGCCGGGTTTCGCCGTCATCGCCATCCTCACCATGGCTCTCGGCATCGGCGCCACCACGGCCATCTACTCGCTCGTCGACGCCACGCTCCTGCATCCGCTTGCCTATCCCCACCCCGGAGCAGCTCGTTCGCTTTCGAGGAAGATCTCTCCGGCGCCGGCGTTCACAATGTCGGCCCCTCGATCCCCGAGTTGAGGGACTTCCAACGTTCCGGAATTTTCCAGACGGTCTCGGCGTCCAGGGCTCCGGCTCGGTGAACCTCACCGGCTCCTCCCAGCCTGCCCGCATTCAGTTTGAGCCGGTCACTCCCGACCTATTTCGACTTGCTGGGCGTCAAGCCCGAGATGGGCCGCACCTTCGATCCCAAAGACCAAACCCCCGGCTTTAACCTCGAAGTGGTCATCAGCGACGGCCTGTGGAAGCGCGCCTTCGGCTCCGACCCCCACATTCTCGGCCGCAGCCTGCGCCTCGACAACGATCTCTACCATGTCATCGGCGTCATGCCTCGCCGGCTTTCGCGATCCCGGCCGAACGCCAGCCGAACGTGACACCGAGCTGTGGGCGGCGGCGGGATTCTTCGGCGATCCGGCTCCGCCCCCGCAGCGCAGTCACGCGCCTCGCGCTTCCGGGCCTGGCACGCCTCGCGCCCGGAGTTACCGTCGCCGCGGCCCAAACCCGGCTGGACGCGCTGGCCGCAAATCTGCGAGAAGCAATTCCCCGGTGACTATCCGGCCGACAGCAAATTCGCCGTCCGCCTCACGCCGCTTCAGGAAAGCATCGTCGGCAATGTGCGGCAGTCGCTCATCCTGCTGCTCTCCGCGGTGGTCCTCGTGCTGCTCATCGGCTGCGTCAATGTGGCCAATCTTCTTCTCGCCCGCGCGCACGGCCGCGAGCGCGAGTTCGCCGTCCGCCAGGCCCTGGGCGCCGGACGCAAACGCCTCGTCCGCCAACTCCTCACCGAGAGCCTCCTGCTCTCCCTCCTCGGCGGCCTCGCCGGAATCATCATTCTCTTCAGCCTCAAAGGTTTTCTGCTCCGCCTCATCCCCGAAAGCCTGCCCCGCCTCAACGACATTTCCATCAGCTGGAGCGTGCTTCTTGTCGCCGTCGCTGCATCGCTCGCCGCGGGCGCTATCTTCGGCCTTGCTCCCGCGTGGCAAACCGCGCGCCTCAATCTCACCGGCGCTCTGCGTCAGGAAGGCCGCGGCTCAACCGGCTCCTCGGAACAAATCCGCACCCGCCGCGCTCTAGTCGTCACGGAGTTCGCTTTGTCCCTGGTGCTCATGATTGCTGCCGGACTTCTCCTCCACAGCTTCTGGGACCTCTACCGCGCGCCCCTCGGCTTCAATCCTGAGCGCGTCATGGCCGTTCATTTCTGGCTCCCCGTTCCCAACGACCCAAAGAGCGACATCTACGGGACCCCTGCTCAGGAAGCCCCGTTCCTGCGTGAAGTGCTGCGCCGTTCCCGGCTGTTGCCGGGCGTCGAAGAAGCCGCCCTCGGACTGGACGCTTCCATCCCCCTCAATCACGATCCCAACCTCGCCCCCTTCATCGTCGAAGGCCGCGAAACCCAGCACAGCGAGCCTCCGCAGGTGGAGCGCTCCGACGTCACCCCGGAATATTTCCACCTCCTCGGCGTTCCGCTGCTGCGCGGCCGCCTCTTCACCAACGCCGACAATGAAACCGCTCCCAAAGTTGCTTTGGTTAACGAAGCCATGGCCCGCCTGTATTGGCCAGGAGCAGACCCCGTCGGCAAACGCTTCCGGGTCAGCCGCCGCAGACCCGACTGGGTCACCGTCATCGGCGTCGTCGCCGACGCCCGCACCGAGTCGCTCGAGCAGCGCAGCGTTCCGCTGATTTACCTCAGCAGCTACCAGACCCAGGACAAGGAGTTGGTCGTTTTCCTTCGCGGTCACCTCGATCTGGTCGCGCTCCCCGACCAGGTCCGGAATGCGATCCAGTCCGTCAATCCCGAGCTCCCCGTCTACGGCGCCCAAACCCTCAGCGAAGCCGTCTCCACGTCCCTCGCCCAGCGCCGCTTCTCCATGGAGATCGTCGCGATGTTCGCCGCCACCGCACTGCTGCTCGCCGCGCTCGGCATCTACGGAACCATTTCCTTCCTGGTCAGCGAGCGCACCCGTGAAATTGGAGTCCGCCTCGCCCTCGGAGCCAATCGCGGCGCGATCCTCGGCATGGTCCTGCGCCAGGGCCTCGCTCTGGCCGTCGCCGGCGCCGCCCTTGGACTCCTGGGCGCGTTCATCCTCTCCCGCCTCATGGCGGGCCTGCTCTACGGCGTCACGCCGCACGATCCCCTCACCTTTGTAGGTGTCACCCTGGTGCTCACCGTTGTGGCTCTGGCCGCCTGCTACATCCCTGCCCGCCGCGCCATGCGTGTCGATCCGCTGGTTGCGCTCCGCTACGAGTAAGAATGGTGAAGGAGCAGAAAACTCACATCCCGTCGTAAGGGCAGATCTTCTTTAATTGCTCCAGCAGATCCTGCGGGTTGTGCGAGGAGCAATGGTACTGCTCGCCCCCGCAGCGCTCGTAGCCGCTGGGCGAAACCGTCAGGATCGGCAGATTCTCCCGGACCGCCCTCAGCCGCCGGATCAGCTCCTGGCACCCCATCCCCTCGACCTCCGATTCCAGTACCACGCCATCCACATTCGGAAACCGGATCAGGGTCTCAACCGCCTCTTCCGCGCTGTAAACGGTGATCACGTTGAGCAGCGCGGTTTCGATCACCAGCTTGCGCGTGGAGATATTGCCCGGATAGCGGCGATCGGCGACGAGAAAACACGGACGAGTCATTCCTCCGTGAGATGGCGGAAATCGGCGCGGGGAATGCCCCTGTCGCCGCCAGAAAATGCCGCCTTCAGTCAACCCTCACGCGGCCGCCCGCGCCGGCAGCAAGCCCTCGCGCTTCCGGTGCGTGACCTGGATCACATCTCGACAAATCGCCGGCAAGGGATGATACTGTCGCGGGTCGATTGTGGAGGCCTTGCCGCGTTCTGTGGCCGGCCGCCTCCCTTCGAGTCGCCACGTGGAGGACTTTGATGAATACCCCGCGCCATCTTGCTGTGCTGGCTGTCGCTTCGTTGCTTCTTGCAGGCTGCTCTCAGTCCACCAGCAATTCCACCAGTCCGGCTCAGCCCGCCGCCGCTCCGGCTGCGTCTGCCGCCCCCGAAATCGTCTCCGGCAAAACCGCCTTCTGGGAGATGTACAAGACCGCTCACGCCTGGGCCTCCGACGCCGAGCCCATGCGTGTTACCCAAAGGGAAGTTCCCGGCTACGCCAATAAGGACGGCAAAGCCGGCATGTGGGAAGCCGTCTTCGGCTCTCCCAGCCAGCGCACCTATCGGACCTTCACCTACGCCATTGTGGATGCTCCCGGCGTTTCAAAAGGCGTCGCCGCCGGCCTCGCGTTGCCCTGGGGTGGTCCTACCCGTGACGCCATGCCGATTGACATTACCAGCTTCAATGTCGACTCCGACGCTGCCTACACCGCTGCCGCCGCCGATGCGGCCAGCTGGATCAAGGCCAATCCCGGCAAGCCCCTGGGTGCCCTCGAGGCCGGCCAAACCTACAGGTTCGCCGATCCGGTCTGGTACGTGATGTGGGGGACCAAAGCCGCCGGTTACGCCACCATCATCGACGCCGACACCGGCAAGGTCCTCAAAAAGTAGCCCGAACAAGCTGACAGCTGACAGCTGACAGCCGCCAGCAGCCAGCCGCAGCCGAAAAACAGGCGTCCGGAGCTGGCGGCGCGCTGGCCTTACTTTTGGGGTCTCACTTTGGGTCTCACTATTCTGGGGGCCTCACTTTGGGTCTCACACTATTCTGGGGGCCTCACTTTTTTTGGGGGGGGTCTCGCTTTTCTGGCGACCTTACTTTTGGGGTCTCACTTTGGGTCTCACTATTCTGGGAGCCTCACTTCTTGCTTTGGGTCTCACTTTTTTTTGCCCCCCGGTTAGGTTCACCCCACAGCAAGAAGCGAACTCCTCGCGCTCAACAGCTGTCACCAAAATTCGAATCCTCCTCAGCGCCCCGGTTAGCTCCGTGTTCCATTTCGGGAAGAGTGCAACCTGACCAAAGGTTGACTCGCAGCTGATCCGTCAAGGCGCGTACTGCGTGAAAACCATGTCGTGTGCCTTGAACTGCGCGTGGCAGGGGAAGCAGGGTTTCATAAACGCCGCATCCACGGGTTTGCCATCCGCGTTGAAATGTCCGAACCCCCAGCCTCCCGTCGCCGCGTACTTCTTTGAGTCCTTGACCATGAACTGAACGTTGGTCGGCCCGCCTGGAACGATCGATTGCGGCTGGCCAAAAATCTTATCGTTCTCCGCCGAATGGACCGCGCTGTAGTGCAAAGCCGCAATGATGGTGCCGTCAGGAAACGGGATGGTCCCCGCCCGGAAAGCCTTCACGGCAGCAGCGTTGCCCAGAACCGCTCCGATGCTGTTGAGCTTGCCCTCTTCATGCGCCGATGCGATCCACTTCCAGTCGCGGTATCCAGCGGGCTTTTCCGTCACGTAAGGCGCGGCCGGCTGATCGGGAGTGCCCGGCGCAGGAGACATCTGGGCGGCAATACCAGTCATCGCCGCAGCTGAAACCAAAAACAAAGCGAGCCCTCTCATAGTTGCTCCTTTGAATGAAATTTTCCAGGGGTCTTTCCTGCCAGCGATCCATGCGGGGCCCTCTCGATGCTCAACCGGCAGGAGCAACCAGTATGAAACCAGGAAGCAGAAAGAGCCAGCGCGCAACAAATCAATTCAAACGCTTTGTCACCCTGAGCGCACGCCGAGCATCGCTCGGCGAGTCGAACGGACGAATGGACGTGCATTCCATCCCATCCGAAAGTTCCGGTTTGCCGGTGACACGCCCGGAGGACGCCATCTAACATCACGGAAGGCATGGATCGAGAAACACTCAGTCAATTCTTCGACGGACGCACATGGGGCCTCAGCGCCCTCATTCTGATCGGTCTGGACTTCGTGTGGTTTGTCGTCAGCGTGCAGGTGCTAGGCGCTATGAACATCTCGCTGAATCACGCGACGTTACCGCGATGGGTAGTTCGTTACATGTGGATCATTGTGTTCAGCCTCGTGATCGCGTTGGCGACGGGCGTGGTGGGTCTGATCGTTGACAAAAGAAAGGCTTATGCGGGGCTGGCCATGGCAGCGTTTGTCTTTTCTTTGGCACTGTACGGATGCGCGTTTGAGTGAGTTTTGCTCCGAATCGCGGGGCAGCAGACCGTGTGGTCGGCGACACGGAAGTTTCAACCGCCGGAGGCAGAAAAGGCAACCGCGACCCTTCGTCGCGGTGCTCCTCAGGATGACAGCGGTGGGTAGCTGCCGGGTGGTCGGCGATAAGGAAGTTACGATCCGCCCCGTGCGAAACTTCCGGATTGCGATGACACGGGCCTCGGAGCCGGCGATTAGGCTGGATGAGATGAAACGCGTCGTCATCTTCGGCCGGGCAGCGGCTGGCAAGTCTTCGCTGGCAAGAACGTTAGGCGAGATCACCGGCCTGCCAGTCATCGAACTCGACAAAATATTTTGGCAGTCGGGGCTGCAGGCATTGCCGCCCGGCGAGTGGGCCAGCATCCAGAATCGGCTAATACAAAATTCCTGCTGGATCATGGATGGAGATTTGGGTCCGTACGACGTCGCCGATTGTCGGATCCAGGCGGCGGACACAATCATCTTCCTGGATTTCTCACTTGTCACCTGCGCATGGCGAGCAATTCGGCGATCACGCGAGCGCGCTGATTTTTGGCGATGGCTGGTCGCATACCGGCGCAAGTATCGACCGGCTCTGACGCAGACTTTTGCGAGCTGTGCTTCAACCGCAACACTCTACCGATTGAGGAATCCGAGAGCCGTCGAGCGATTCATCGAAGACCTGACCCGTACCGCCGCTTTGAGACGTGAGTGAGACCAATGCGTCTCGCTCTCGTGCAGTCCCGGAGACGCCGTGTTTCACGTAATGGCCGTAAAGTCGGCCATTCGGAAATTACAATCCGGGCGCTAAGAACTCAAGCGTCTTTCTGATACTTCCTTCGTCCGTTTCGCGTATCCTGCCCCGAACACCCGGAGGTCCTTATGACGTCGCTGAAGAGGACGGCGCGTATCGCTGGCCTGTGGTACCTGGGCTTCACCCTGGGGCCTTTCTACCTGCTCTATGTCCCCTCGCGGACGATCACGCCCAACGATGCGGTCGCAACCGCAGGGCGTGTACTGGGCCACGAGATCCTCTACCGTTGGGGCATGCTTGCCGAAACGCTGGGTTCGGTCATATTTATCGGGTTGAGCCTGGCGCTTTATCGCCTCTTTGAAGACGTGGACCGTCACCGCGCGCGACAACTGGTGGCGCTGGTGCTGGTTTCGGCCGCCCTCAGCCTGGTAACCGTGGTCTTCAACGCCGCCGCACTCCTCGTCTTTCGCGGCGGCGACGCCTTTGCTGCTCTCGACGACCACACCCGCGACGCCATCGGCATGCTTCTGATCCGGATGCACGGGCAGGCGAACAGCGTCAACCAAACGTTCTGGGGATTATGGTTGCTGCCTTTTGGATGGTTGGTCGTGCAATCACGCTTTTTACCGCGTTGGCTGGGATACTGGCTCCTGCTGGATGGCATCGCCTGGGTTGTCGTCGGCATGACGTGGTTCCTCGCACCGGTTTACACAGACACACTCTTCCGTTATTTCCAGCCGGTGTTTCTGGCCGAGGTTGCCGTCATGCTTTGGCTGCTGATCGTGGGTGCGAAAGAACAGCCACTCGTTGCGGTGTGACTAAGTAGCCTTCCCCAACATGCTCTCGCAGGAATCTATATCCATGGCCGAACCGTGAAGCAAACGGGCTGGCGGTAGGGGGCAAAACCGGAAGTTTCAACCGCCGGAGACGAAAAAGGCACCGCAGTCGTACATGTCACTTTGCGACACCCAGGACGATGAGAATGAGACCCCGGCAAAAAAGCAACCGCGGATCGCTCCGCTCACGCGTTCGGGATGACAACATGCGATGTGGCCTCACGGCGCTTTCCTGCCAGCGATCCATGCGGGGCCCTCTCGATGCTCAACCGGCAGGGAGAACCAGTATGAAACCAGGAAACCGAAATAGCGCCGGGTTACGCCAAAGCGGCCGGGTGCCCCATTCAAGCCCTCTTTTGGCTTGAGTGGGTCCGGGTGCCCCATTCAAGCCTTCTTTTGGCTTGAGTGGGTCCTCGGGTGCCCCGTTCAAGCCCTCTTCGCGCCAACGAGGACATCGTCTCACGCCTCTCTTTGCACCAGGAAAGGCGCGTGTAACATTTGCCTGGAGGCTCTGGGCATGCAATCGTCTGTCGCGATCTTCTGCAAGGCACTCTCGATCTCTGCCGGCCGCACTGCTGGTTTTGCTGTTTGTTTTCCCTTCGGCCAGCTTCGCGCAGGCCGCTGCCGCAAAGCCGCTGGATCCGGTAAACGCCATTATCGATGCGTTCAAAACGCACGATGTTGTTGCGCTCGGCGAAGGCGATCATGGCAATGAACAGGGCGCAGCATTCCGCACGAAACTCTATCGCGACCCTCGCTTTCAGGCTGCCGTCAACGACATTGTCGTCGAGAGCGGCAATGGGCGCTATCAGGCCATGATGGATCGCTACATCGCCGGCGACACCGTTCCCGAGAAGGAACTTCGCATGGCCTGGCTGGAGACGACCCAGCCCACCGATGTCTGGGATAGTGATATCTATGCCGACATGTTCCGCACCATCCGCGAGATTAACCAGAAACTGCCTAAGGAAAAACAACTACGCGTGCTGCTGGGGGATACGCCTTTATCCGTCCGATCCCGCCAACCCGGCGGCCCGGATGTGCGCACGGACACTTTTCCTGCCGAGCTGATCGAGCGCGAAGTGATCGCGAAGAAGCGCAAGGCACTGATCGTGTATGGCGAGATGCATTTTCTGCGCAGGATCCCGCCGCCGATGCCTAACCAACCTGCCGGAACAATTGTCGGCCTGCTTGAAACGGCAGGTGTAAAGGTCTTCTCAGTTTGGACTTTCACAGCGCTCGGAGCGGATCTTTCCACCCTGCAACCCGACATCACGACCTGGAAGAAGCCGAGCCTCACGCTGATCAAAAACACGCCGCTCGGGACGGCGCCCTTCACCTTCTACTGCCCGGAGGGCTCGGGCATGACGATGCGCCCTGGCCCGAACGGGCCAACCATGGTCGATCTGGGCGAGGCGATCGGCGGAGTGATGCAGGAACAGTTCGACGCGGTGCTCTATCTTGGCCCCAAAAGCGAGATCACCTACGCCGGGCTGTCCAAATCCCTGTGTGCGGATCCCGACTACGTCGAGATGCGCGCCGCCCGCCTGTCTGCGATGCGGCCGCCAGGGGCACCCACCACGGACCCTTCTCCCGCCGACGACTTTCGCCAGCGCTGCAAGGAAGCGGTGGAGGGCCTGGTCACCACGAAGCAATGAAGAATCCTCGTCCTGGGTGCCCCATTCAAGCCCTCTTTTGGCTTGAGTGGGTCCTCGGATCGAAGTGATACCTTTCCACGAACTTTCAATCACTTACAGTCCGCGCCTTCAAATGTGGATATTTTGTCAAGAGCCGGCCCCAAAATCCAAAGTAATGACGCCTCATAACATGGAACTTACGTCCGCTTCGACCCCCAACAAAGTTGGCGCGATTCTTATCTGAATATGTTATTCTGAACTTATAGTAGAGAAATCGAAAGCCTGCCTCTTATGGCAGGCTTTTCTGTTAGTCGCTGCCACAACGTGGCACTCGCTATCATCTTGATAGCCCCCGGCTTTTTCTTCGTCCGGCTCAGGCCGGCTCCATCGCTCTTTGAAATCCTGCTGCGCTGCACGCCGTTGCAACGCTCGGTGAGTCCCTCGCGCTCGAAAACGTAGTTGCTTTCTATCACTTAAAGATGAGCCTCGCCTAAGTGACCTGCTTCCCACACTTACGCAACGCGCCTCCGACAACTCTTTTACTTTCCACACTTGCACATTTTCGTGGGGGGGTAGTGGTGACATAACCGGAAACACCGAACGCTGAAGCCCGGAAGAGCGTTTCTGAGCACTGTCAACTGACAACTCAGAACTGAACACTGCTTTGTCACGCGTTTTCTATCACTTAAAGATGAGGCTCTTCTAAGTGACCCATTTCCCACACTTAGAGAATCGCCTCCAACAACTCCTGTATCTCCCACACTTGCACATTTTCGAGGGGATATATAGGAGGAAAGGAAACGATACCGCTGAGCACGGGCCCGCGTTTTTGGGCGCTGATCACTGAACGCCGTTTTCAGCTAAGCAGCTTCAGGCCTCCAGCTTCCAGCTTCCGGCTTCCAGCTGCCTACTGTTGTGGCGGCGGCTGCTGTTGCTGGGAGTCGTCCTTCTTCCCAAACAAACGGCCCCAGAACCCTGGCTTCTTCTTCTTTTTCTCGTCGTCGGCAGCCGGCTGGTTCTGAGCCTGAGCGGGTTGCGTTGGCGCAGCGTTCACCGGCGGTGGCACTGGCTTCGCCGCCTGCTGCTGCTGCGGCGGAGCCTGCGTCACCGGGCGCTGACCCAGGCCAAAAATCTTCTGGAAGAGATTGCGCTGGTCGCCCATCGAGTGGTCGCAGGTGTCGGTGGGCTGCGTACCGTCGAGGAAGGCTGCGGTGTAGTCGTCGGGGCAGGAGTTGTCGGCCAACAGGTTCGTTCCGCGGTCCAGCTGCACCTGAACGATTCCTGCAGGCGGCACAAAGTCGCGGGTGTCGGAGTATTGCGGCAACTTCACCGCGGTCTTCATGAAGTCGGCCCAGATCGGTCCGGCAGCATGCGCGCCCTCCGCGCCGATCACACCCAGCTCCTGCTTGATGTCGGAGTAGTCGTCGTTGCCGACCCAGACGATGCAGAGCAGGTTGGAGGTGAAGCCGGCGTACCACGCGTCGTGGGAGGTTCCGGTTTTACCGGCCGCAGGTGAGGTGAATCCCAGGTTGCGGACGTTGGCGCCGGTGCCGTGCGGATTGTTGAGCACCTGCTCCATCATGCTCAGTGTGAGGAACGCGGCGCGCGGATCGAGCACGGGGCGCGTTTCCGGCGCATAGTCAGCGATCACGTCGCCGTTGGGCGCGCGCACTGAAGCCAGCATCCACGGATCAATGTGGACGCCGTCGTTGGCGAAGACGGTGTAAGCGCCTGCCATTTCGAGAGGCGTGGCGTCGTAAGCGCCGATGGCCATGGCCGGCGTGCCGCGCGCCGATTTGATGCCTGCGTCACGAGCGAGCGCAGCAACGTTGTCAAAGCCGACCATCTGCGCCAGGGCGATGGTGGGGTTGTTGAGGGATCGGTAGAGCGCCTCGGTGGCGGTGATGTCGCCGTAGTATTTGCTGTCGAAGTCGCGCGGCGAGTAGTCCTGATTGTTGAAGGTGAAGGTGGTCTGCTGGTCGTGCAGGATGGTGACCGGCGTGAAGACGGCGCTCGATCCATCACCGTTTGTGAGCGGCGTTCCGGCGATGGCGGTATTGAATGCTGCCGCATACACAAACGGTTTGAAAACGGATCCTGTGGGCCGATGTGAGACCGCGTGGTCGAACTGGCTGGCTCCATAGTTGCGGCCGCCAACGAGTGCCAGCACCTGGCCAGTGTGCGGGTTGAGCGCGATCAGCGCCACCTGCGGCCAGATGATGGGCGGCGGTGCGGTTGCGGATTTTGATTTGGCTGCGAGACGCACCAGCCGCTCGTGGCGCTCGGTGATCATCTGATCGACGTCTTTCATGCCCGCGGCGACGGAATCCTGAGCGATCTGCTGCAGCTGCGGATCGAGCGAGGTGTAGATGCGCAGCCCCTGCTGGTTGTATTCGTTGTCGCCGAGGCGCTGGATGAGCTGATCGCGGACCAGGTCGACGAAGTAGGGCGCTTCGCCGGCATCGAACGCTCCAGGATCGAGCTTCAGCGGCGCGGCCTTGGCCTGCTCGGCCTGAGCCTTGCTGATGTCGCCGGTTTCGACCATCGCATCGAGCACCACGTTACGGCGCTCGAGCGCACGCTCAGGATGGCGGAAAGGATTCAGGCGGCTTGGGCTCTGAATCATACCGGCCAGCAGTGCGCACTCGGGCAGGTCGAGCTGCCGGACGTCTTTTCCGAAGTAGGCCTGGGCCGCCTCGCCGAAGCCGTCGATGGAGAAGCTGCCGCGCTGGCCCAGGGGTACCTGGTTGGCGTACATCTGGAAGATTTGCTGTTTGGTGAAGCGATGCTCGAGCTGGAAGGTGATGACGATTTCGATCAGCTTGCGCTTGATGCGCTTTTCCGGCGAGAGGAAGAAGCCGCGCGCCAGCTGCATGGTGAGCGTCGATCCACCCTGGCTATAGTGCGCGTGTCGAAAATCGTCGAGGGCCGCGCCGATCAGGCGAACGTAGTCGACGCCTCCATGCTGGAAGAACCGCCGGTCTTCTATGGATGTGACGGCGGGGACCAGGTACTGCGGCAGCTCGTCGTAGGTCACCAGGCGGCGCTTGGCGCGGTTCTCGTCCGAGAGGCCGGTGATCAGCAGCGGCTCCAGTTCGTAGGCTGCGAGCGGCTGCCCGTTGTCGCCGGTGATCTGCGAAACGGCATTGTCTTCAAAACTGATCGTGGCGCCATCCTGCGAGTGGTACGACTGCGGACCGGGATGCACGGTGATCGCGCGCGCATTGGCCGCGTAGGTGCCCATCGGCGAGGCCGCGCCCTGGCCATCGAGCGAATAGCCGGCCTGCTGGAGTTCCGTCTCAACTTCGTGGGCGGTGAGCTTCTGGCCGGGACGAACCTCAGGCGGCGCGGCGTAGATTTTTGCCGTCTGCGTAAAGAGCGGCTGCTTGAGCCGGTCGTCGACGATGTGGCCGTACTTGCTCCAGTAATAGCTAAAGACAAAGATGCCCAGCAGGAGCCCAACGCCGCACAGCATGCCGGCCACAATGAGCACCTTGCGGGTGGTCACGCGGACGGCCATGTTGGGGACTTTCACTTTTACTGCCATGTCGTTTTACTTGCCTTCTCCAGTATGAGACGAGCCGGGGCAGGGAGGGCGATTCCGCGCCGGTTCCCTGTTACCAGCTGCGATACCCGGATGGGTGCACGGGGTCAGCCATGATTGAGATGCTGAAAACACGCTCTTTAGAGATACGCGCCGGGCGCGGGGTGTGTTCCGGCTGACACGCCGTGTCGGGACTGCCACAAAACCCTGTTTAACCACAGAGAACACTGAGAGTCACAAACGTTGCCTGAAACATTAGGTCCAATTCCTGAAGTGTCCTCCGTATCCTCTGTGGCGGATCAATTTTCGGCGGCAAGTGTGGTGAGCTCGCGGGCGACATCGGCGATGGCCACGTCGCGGCCCGAGGCCGTGGCACGCGTAACCAGCTCCACCTTCCCTTCCGCGGCTTTTTTGCCGACGGTGACGCGAAAGGGGATGCCGATCAGATCCGCATCCTTGAACTTTACGCCCGCGCGTTCGTCTCTGTCGTCCAGCAGCACATCGAATCCGGCAGCCTCAAGATCAGATGCGATTTTTTCGCCGGTGGCGTTCAGGGTTGCATCGGTGGAGTTGGTAATGGTGACCACCACGTCGAAGGGGGCGATGGAACGCGGCAGCCAGAAGCCGTTGGCGTCGTTGCCCTGTTCAACAGCGGCGACGAGGATGCGTTCGACGCCGATGCCGTAGCAGCCCATGATGGGCGTGACCTCTTTGCCGTTGCTGTCGAGGACGCGGCAGCCCATCTTGTCGGTGTAGCGGTCGCCGAGCTTGAAGATGTGGCCGACCTCGACGGCCTTGGCGACCTTGAGCGGCTCACCGCACGAGGGGCAGCCTTCGCCTTCGATGACGTTGCGGATGTCAGCGAGGGCGGTCCATTTGAAGTCACGGCCGGGGACGACGTTGCGGTAGTGGTAGTCGAGCTTGTTGGCGCCGCAGACGAGGTTCTGGCGGTTTTCGAGGCCGGGATCAAGGATGACGTTGAGCTTGCCATCGTTGAGGACTCCGGCAGATTCAATGCCGATGGGGCCGAGATAGCCGGCGGGCGCGTGGAACCAGGTTTCCAGCTCCTCAGCCATCATGGGGCGAAGATCGGTGGCGCCGACGACCTTCGCCAGCTTGGTTTCGTTCACGAAGTGATCGCCGCGCAAAAACGCGACAACCGGGACCTCCTCGGTCGGCGGGACTTTCCTCGAGTCCGCTGCCGGTTTCGTGATTTTAGCCATGTAGGCCACGCACTTGATGTCGGAACTGCTTTCGATGTTGAAGAACTTTGTCACGTCGGCGATCGCGGCCTGTCCGGGCGTGGAAACCAGCTCGGGCTTTCCGTCGCCGGTCGCAGCCATCTCGACAACGGGCGCGAGGCGCGAGGTCGCCTTCTCGATGTTCGCGGCGTAACCGCAGGAAGCGCAGCTGGCGATGAAGTCCTCACCGGCGTCGGTGTAGACCATAAACTCCTGCGACTGCGAGCCGCCCATCGCGCCGGAGTCGGCTTCGACGACGACGAACTTTAGCCCCGATCGGGTGAAGATGGCGCGGTAGGCTCCGTCATGCAGCCGGTAGCTGCGATCGAGGCCGGCTTCATCGAGGTCGTAGCTGTAGCTGTCCTTCATGATGAACTGCCGCACGCGCAGCAAGCCCGAGCGCGGACGCGGCTCATCGCGAAATTTCGTCTGGATCTGATACCAGATTTGTGGAAGCTGCTTGTAGCTGCGCAGATCGTGGCGGGCGATGTCGGTCATCACCTCTTCATGGGTCATGCCGAGACAAAGCTCCGCGCCTTTGCGGTCTTTCAGCCGAAACATGGCGTCGCCCATGATGATCCAGCGGCCGGATTCCCGCCACAGGTCGGCGGGATGGATGGTGGGCAGGAGAAACTCGACGCCGATGCGGTCCATCTCCTCACGCACGATGCCGATGATGCGGTTGATGGAACGCTGGCCGAGGAACAGATAAGAGTAAATTCCCGCGCCCAGCTGCCGGATGTATCCGGCACGGACGAGGAATTTGTGGCTCGCGACCTCGGCGTCTGCCGGAGCTTCGCGCAGAGTGGGTATGAAGAGTTTCGACCAGCGATGCATGGATGTTTACAGGTTACAGGAGACAGCCGGTAGCCTGTAGCTGGTAGCCGGGCAGCAAAGGAGAAGCAGGCGAGGGATCCGTCCAGATTGCCGCGATCGTTCACTGCCGCCGCGAGGAAGGACCAGGCGCCTTGCGGCCCTTGCCATTCAGCTGAGGGAGCCTCATCCATCGGAGAGCCTTGCCCACGTTGTCAAAGGAGGGATCCGCCGAGACGAGCGTAGCTTTGGACGCCACGGCCAGGGAAGCGGCAAAGCTATCTGCATAGCCGAGCTTGCATCGATGTTTCAGAGTTGCGGCCTCGAAGGTTCGGTTCGTGTCCGCATCAATGGTGTTCACGACATGTCGAAGGGCCCGGATGTAGTCATAGGCGGTTTTTTCGTCGCAATACTTCAACAGGATGTGGAAGACCTCGCCCACGTTGATGACCGACATGGAGAGGCGCGCATGACCGCGTTCGGCTTCTTCGAAGAGACCCCGCAACTTCTCTCCGCCGTGAGCCTGACCCACGCCGAAGTAGCGCAGAACGGCGTTGGCATCGAGGACGTATTCTTTCATTGGGCGTCCTCGCGCCGGCGCGCGGCACGACGCTCGGCCTGAAGACTGGCTTCCAGGGGAAATCTTCGCAGGGTGCCTTCAAGCGCATAGATGGTTTCGTAATTGCTGGGCTCAAGGATCAGCCGGCCGCGGTCTTCCTGAAACAGGACGGTAGTTCCCCTTTCAAGGCGGTACCTCTTTCGCAGGCTGGCGGGAATGACAATTTGCCCTTTTGAGCTGATGACGGCAGTTGCGGGCATTGGCTTACCTCTCAGTAAGAGACATTCTACATGAATGTAAGGCGATCCTCTATCGCGCCCATTGTGCCTGTATCCGGCTGATCAGCGCCTCAATGTCTGCTGCCCGTGTGGCGTCCACTTCGATCACCGGCGTCAGCGCGAATGGCTCTTCATATTCCGCCATGCGCTCGGGAGACATTTCCGCCAGCACGTGTGCCGGGTGATGGCGTTCCCGCTGCGCGCGCTCGGCAAACCGGCGTGAGGCTTCCTCGCGCGGGATGCGGCAGTAGACCTCGACGGCCTGGGCGGCGGCCTGGCCGTGGTTCCCAGCGAGAAGCGCGGACACTTTCCCGCGTTCGTACGCGCTCTGGGTTCGGAAATTGGCTTCGAGGACGACGG
This sequence comes from uncultured Acidobacteriaceae bacterium, assembly GCA_963788905.1. Classification (GTDB taxonomy): domain Bacteria; phylum Acidobacteriota; class Terriglobia; order Terriglobales; family Acidobacteriaceae; genus Palsa-343. The sequence goes on along the minus strand of CAWBIO010000001.1, from coordinate 814,460 downwards.
CGGGACAACGCGGCGCCAGAGCCCACAACAACTCCATGGCGGCGGATCCGATGCGGCGAGAAAACTCAACATCGCCCGGCGGGCCCTCCAGCGCTGTGAACAGGGTTTCCTTGATGTCGTCTTTGGTGAGCAGCGCGAAGCCAAGGCGCTCAGCCAGCGGCCGCGCGAGCGTGGTTTTGCCCGAGGCCGGCGGTCCGGAAACGAGAACGAGGCGGCGATACGGGTGCGCGGGCTGCATGTCAACCATTCAACACTCCGCCGTGCGAAAGAGCACAAATGCGGCTGAGGGTGGGTCAACATCGGACACGGCGATACCGCATGGGGGATGGGTATACCACTGAATAGCCATGCGTAATGGGGTGCCCAGTAATCTTTTTCAGGTGACTATAGGGGTAGCCCTATGCCATGCTGAAGTCACCTTTTCGGCTTTCTTGTGTGGTGATGTTCAGCCGGATCCGCGTCCTCGATCCTGGCTTTCCGTGAACTGGAGGTGTGGTAAGCAGCACCTATGTACACCCCGTTTTTGATGTGCGGATATGCAGCGGCTCTGCTGCTCATGCTGATCGGATTCCGTGGTGTCCGGCGGGGCACGCCCGATCTGCGCGGCAGCCGTCAGCTGACCTGGTTCATCCTGTGCGCTCTGTGCGGAGTAGTGCTGATCGGCCTGCGTCCCTGGCTGCCCGCGCTGCTGAGCGTTGTCGCATCGAACTTTCTGTTGTTTGCCGGGGCGCTGTTTCTCTACCTGGCAACGGCCGACATTCTGGAAACTGATTCCCACGTCTTCCCCTGGCCCACGGGAATCTTCATCGTTGCGCTGCCTCTGTTTGTGTGGTTCACCTACGGTCGCGACCTGGCAGTGGCGCGGCTGCTCATTCACGCCATCGTCGTCAGCGCCATCTTTATCAGCACGTCGATCCTCTTGTTTCGCAAGCACGTCAATCCGGAGGTGCGACAGCCGGCGCGGGCCTGCGCATGGCTGCTGATCCTGGCGAGCTTTCTGCAGGGCGCGTGGTGCCTGTTCGAGTTCCGCGCTGCGCCCACGCAGACTGATTTCATCCATCCCGACCTGATCAACGTCGGCTTCAGTTATCTCTCGATGGTGCTGGGGCTGGCGACGGTGATTGGCCTGCTGTGGCTGGCGCTGACTGTGCACCGCCAGGCGCTCCACCAGATTGCGCAGACTGACTCGCTGACCGGGCTGCTGAATCGCAGGGCCTTCGAAGAAATCCTGCGCCGGGAGCTGTTGCGCTGCAACCGGAGCGCGAATGTGCTGGGCCTGATGCTGATGGACCTGGACTATTTCAAACAGGTGAACGATTCGCTGGGCCACTTTGCCGGAGACGATGTGCTGCGGCGGATTGCTTTGGTGCTTCGCGACGGAACCCGTCCTTCCGACGTGCTGGCGCGGTATGGCGGCGAAGAGTTCGTGGTGCTGCTGCGAGATGCCAGGCTGCAGGAGACCCAGGTGGCGGCGGAACGGCTTCGCCAGCAGATCGCCACTATGTCAGGACTGCCGGGAAGCGTGACGCTCACCGCCAGCATTGGCGTGGCCGAAAGCTATCCGCGCGACACGCCGACGGAGTTTCTGCTGCGCGCCGACGAGGCGCTCTACCGTTCCAAGCGGGAGGGCAGGAATCTGGTGAGCGTCTATTGCGAGCCGGATGACAGCCTGGAGGCTGCGACAGGCCAGGCTGCGGCAGGCCAGATTGAAATGCACACCACCTGACCCGCGGGCAACAACTTCTGTAAAAGCAAAAGGCTGCGCTTCGCTGGCGCAGCCCTTTCGTTTCGGCGCAGGCGGAGTTAAGCCGGCTGCTTCGCGCAGAGCTCGTTGAAGGCCCGTGCCAGCTCATCAGCGATCGCCTGCGGCGTGCTGTTCTCAATGACGAACCGTTGCATCAGCCAAGCCAGCTTGCCGTCGCGAAGAATCGCTACGGCCGGCGACGTCGGCGGATTGCCCTCAAAGTAGGAGCGGGCGCGGTCGGTAGCTTCGCGGTCCTGACCGGCAAAGACGGTAATGGAGCGATCCGGCGTCACGGAATTGCGCAGCGCCAGCCGCACGCCCGGGCGCATTTTGCCGGCGGCGCATCCGCAGATGGAGTTGACGACAATCATGGTGGTGCCAGGGCTGGCGACAGCAGCGTCCACGGCCTCGGCGGTACGGGCTTCCTCGATGCCTGCGCGGGTTAGCTCCTCGCGCATGGGGATAAGCATGACTTCGGGATACATTTCTTTGTTTTTCTCCGGGCGAAAACGTAACAGCGACACTACCATTGTACGGGGCCGCGTGCGTCCGGCGCTACCGCCTGCTATACCTCACTGTGATGCTCGTCCGCGAACAGGTTCCACTGGCTCCCTACACAACCCTCGGCATCGGGGGCCCGGCGCGATGGTTCGTGGAGGCCACCGGCGAAAACGAGGTGGCCGAGGCGGTAAGGTTTTCGCGCGAAAAAAATGTGCCGCTGTTTGTTTTGGGCGGCGGCAGCAATCTCCTGGTTGCCGACCAGGGCTTCGATGGCGTGGTGCTGCACATTGCGCTCAGGGGAATCGAGCAAAAGGGCAATCTGTTTTCCGCTGCCGCGGGCGAGAACTGGGACAGCTTTGTCTCCCTGGCCATCGAACGCGGATTCGGCGGAATTGAATGCCTGGCGGGAATTCCGGGAACCGTGGGTGGAACGCCAGTGCAGAACGTGGGCGCCTACGGGCAGGAAGTGTCTACGACCATTGCCACGGTACGGGTGCTCGACCTGAAGAGCCTGAACTTCTCTGATCTGCCCGCGGCCACCTGCGGTTTTGCTTACCGCAGGAGCATTCTCAACTCCACGCATCGCGACCGTTTCGTAGTCACGCGTGTGGACTACCGGCTGCGGCCCAACGCCTTTCCGATACTGCGCTATCCGGATTTGAAGAAATATTTCGGAGAACGCCTCAAAGACCCGAAAGACACCCCGACCCTGGCGGAAACTGCGGCCGCGGTTCGGGAGATTCGTCATCAGAAGGGCATGCTGCTGGTGGAAGGCGATCCGGATTGCCGCAGCGCGGGTAGCTTCTTCCGCAACCCTGTTGTCGGCCAGGCGGCCTATGACTCCATCGCTGCGAATGCGACAGGCCCGGTTCCGCAGTTCCCTGCCACGCCCGGTAGCGTGAAGATTCCTGCAGCGTGGCTGGTGGAGCAGGCGGGATTTCACAAAGGTTACGCACTCGGAGCGGCGGGCATCTCCAGCAGGCATACGCTCGCGCTCATTAACCGCGGGGGCGCAACCGCGGCCGAGATTCTGGCGCTGCGCGATCTCATCGTCGCCACCGTCGAGAAGCGATTCGGTATTCAACTTGAACCCGAGCCCGTATGGCTCGGACCGGTCGGGTAAACACGCGGCCCTGCCCCGCTGTCTTGCGGCGGCGCAAACAGGTGTGGTCGAATGCTGGGGATGAACCGCAGAAGGTTTTTGCAGAATGCAACCCTGGCATCAGGTGCGGCGCTGCTGGGTCGAGGGAGTTTCAGTCAGAATGCTGCGCAGGCATCGCTCAGGCTGCGGCTCGACCCCGGCAAACGAGGCAATCGAATCGCAGCCGACTTTACCGGGCTGAGCTACGAGACGGCCCAGCTGGGCGATCCCGACTTCTTCTCGCCCGATAACGCGGAGCTGGTGGGATTTATCCGTCGCCTGGGAAAATCCGGCGTGCTGCGCATCGGCGGCAACACCAGTGAGTACTGCTACTGGACGCCCGAGGGAGCGCCCGGAACCACTACGGCGACTGACGCGGCTGCGCGCGAGGACGCACAGGCGAACGTGCTTCCGCAGGCGCTGGCCGTCGGGCCGGATACAGGTCATGGTCCGGCCAAGGCGCGGAAGATCACGCCTGAGGCGGTGCGCAACCTGCGCGGCTTCATCGACGCAACGGGATGGAAGCTGATCTATGGGCTCAACATGGGCACAGAGAACGCGGAAACGGCGGCGGCGGAAGCCGATTACGTCATGCGGACCATGGGCGACAAACTCATCGCCTTCCAGCTGTGTAACGAGCCGGATCTGTTTTATCGGAATGGGCTGCGCAAATCGGATTACAACTTTGCACAGTTTGCCGAGGAGTGGCAGCACTTCTTCGAGGTGATCCGGAAGAAAGTGCCCAACGCGCCATTTGCCGGACCCGACACAGCAGCCAACAATGAGTGGCTGGTTCCTTTTGCGAAGCAGTGCCGCAGCGACGTGGCATTCCTCTCGCACCATTATTATGCTGAGGGCCCGCCGACCGATCCGTCCATGACCATCGAGCGGCTGCTGAATCCGAACCCCAAACTGGTGGCAGAGTTTGAAACCATGGCTCAGACCAGGGCTGACTTCGGCCTTCCCTTTCGACTTGCGGAGACCAACTCCTGCTATCAGGGTGGCAAGCGGGGCGTGAGCGACACCTTTGCGTCGGCACTGTGGGGCGCGGACCTGATGTATCAACTCGCGGCAGCCGGCGGCATGGGCATTAACTTTCACGGCGGCGGGTACGGCTGGTATACACCGATCGCGGGAACGGTCGCCAGCGGCTTCACCGCGCGGCCGATTTTCTATGGGATGCTGCTCTTCGAGCAGGCCGGACCAGGACACCTGATCGACGCGCGGATCGAGGGAAGCGACAGCGCGCCACTGGTGACGGCCTACGGCCTGATCAATGACGGGGTAAAGCCGCCGGACACGAAGGCAGTGGTCTTCAACAAACATGCGGACCGGGCGGTTCGCGTGGCTATCGAGGGTGCGAAGGCGGACCGGGCGCGGGCGCTGCGCCTGGCGGGGCCGCGGCTGGACGACACGCAGGATGTCACGCTGGGAAGCAATCCCGTGGGGGCGAGTGGGGCATGGGAGTCCGGCTATGAGCAGGAATTGCCCGTACACGAAGGAGTCGCGGAGCTGGAATTACCTGCGGGAAGCGCGGCGCTGGTAGTTCTGAACTTCGGCGGTTACAAATAGCAGACATTCATGCCATCCATAGTTACAAAAAGGGACTTGATGACGGGACTTTCGAGAAGAACCTTTGTGAAAAGCGCGGCGGCGTGTGCCGTAGCCCTGGGAACACGCGAATTGTGGGCCAATCCGCTGGGACTGCCCGCTGGCCCTGCAGCTTTATTCGGTGCGGGAGTTTCTGCCGAAGGACTTCGATGGCACGCTGCAGCAACTGGGCGCGATCGGCTATCAGGAGTGCGAAGCCGCTGGATTCTATAACCACACGCCGGCTGAAGTGAAGCAGGCGATGGCGAAGGCCGGCCTGCACTGCGTGAGCGCGCACTATCCCATGCCCCAGCTGCAACAGTCGCTCGATGACATTCTGAAGTTTGCCGGCGAACTGGGGCTCAGCTACATCATCTGCTCGTCGCCGATGATCCATGGCACAACCCCGGCAACTGGAAAAAACTGGGTCGCGGCCCTCGAAGCGATGGATCAGGATGGCTGGAAATGGAATTTCGACCAGATGAACCGTATCGGTGCCCTGGTCCAGAAGGAAGGAATTCAGTTCGGCTACCACAACCACTTCATCGAGTTCCACGAGCATGACGGATTTCTTCCCTACGACCTGCTGTTGAAGGAGACCGATCCGAAACTGGTGACGATGGAAATGGACTGCGGCTGGGTGGTCATCGGCGGCCACAAGCCGGAGGAGTATCTGACCCGCTATCCGGAACGCTACTCCATGCTGCACGTGAAGGAGTTCAGGCTGGAGGGCTGGAAGCCCGGCGATGAAGTGGTGTCCACCGAGATGGGGCGCGGCAGCATTGACTACGCGAGCATCTTTACCGCCGCTAAGAAGGCGCGGATCAAACACATCTTCGTCGAGCAGGAAGCTTTTCCTGACATGCCGGGGATGGAGGCGCTGAAGGCCGACGCGGATTGGTTGAAGAACTTCCGGAGCTGAGCAGGCTGGGCGACGCCTTAGCGAGCCATGGCCAGAATTGCAAGGTTCAGTGCGATCATCAGCACCGATGACGCCGGAATCACCAGCAGAGCCTTCCGGATGCCGCTTCGGATCGGGGCCGGCGATGGCGCCGATAATATGCGAGCTGACGGCGAGGCCGGCCCATCCGCAGGTGATGACGATGCCGATAGCGGTCGAGGTCATGCGCGGAAAGGCGTCGGCCAACGATGGCCAGGGTGGTGGGAAACACCGGCGCCATGGACAGGCCGGCGAGAAAGACCAGCACGGCGGCGGTGCCGGGCCGGCTGGTCCGCAGCATCAGGAAAGTTGTAACCGCCATGGCTACAGATGCGGCCAGTGTGACATAGATTGGCGGAACGCCGAGCAGAATGGGCGAAACGCCGACGCGGCCCACCAGCAGGCCGAGCGCAAATCCGAGCGAAAGAATGTTGAGGGCGCGCGATTCCGGAATGCCCTGCGCGATCAGGTGGCGGACGAGCCAGTTCCACACGCCCACTTCGCAGCCGACGTAGAGAAACAGCAGGAATCCGAGCAGAAACAGCAGCCGGCTGGCCCAGCACCGGCCCGGCATCGGCAAAAATGAAGCGGCCAGCGCCGGTGGGCGGCGGCATGTGCGCAGCGATCTGAATCGCAAGCGCGGCGAGCGTGAGCCCGGCGACGGTGTAGCAAAGGCGAAGCCAGTTGCCCTTGAACAGATTGGCGGAGAGAAAGGCGTAGCGAGTCCGCCGAGGCCGAAGAAGATGTTGACCAGGTTGAGCGCGGTGGCGCGATGCGCTTCGGCGACGTCGCTGGTCAAGCGCATTGGCTCCGGTAACCACGATGCCGCCGCCACACCCGAGGAGAAACAGCAGGAAGATGATGCTGCGAAAGCCCGACGAGCGCGGCAGCGCATACGAGGGCGAGGCAGATGAGCCCGAGGCCGATGACGAGGCCGGCTTTCTTGCCGAAGTCATCGAGCAGCGGCCCCACGCCGAGCGAGGCCAGCATCAGCCCCACCGCCTGAGCAAAGGCGATCGTGCCATTCTGTCGCGGGGTCAGGCCGAAGCGGCTGGATAAGTCGGGCAGAATCGTGCCCAGCATGGCGGCCGTCATGCCGTAAACGAAGATTGCAACCACTGCGGCGAGGATCAGCAAGCCGGACTCCTTTCGCGTCAGGCATGGGTGCCGGTTCAGGCTGTGGGACGTCGATCCAGCGCGCGCGCTGCGCTGCTTTCGAGTTCGGCTGCGCAGGATCGACAAGTTGACGGAGGCCGTCGATGAACTGCGGGTAATCCGCGGCGCGGCAGGATCGGCGATCGAAGCATAGAACCGCCGCAAAACCTGCTTGAAGCGTGTCGTCGTAGCCTTCGCTGTGGCCGCCGGGGAGATCGGCATAGGCGCGCGCCTCGGGCTTCAGCAGCGACGGATCTTTAATGATGATGCAGTTGGCGCTGTCGCGATGGCCAATCCACAATTCGTCCGGCCGCTCCTGATCCCACGCAACGCCGGATTTGGTGCCGTAAATTTCGATGCTGAGCCGATTCTTGCGGCCGGCGGAGACCTGGCTGGCGGTCATGGCGCCGCGTGCGCGCTCTCCCATGCGAAAGACCACCGCGCCAAAGTCCTCGGTGTCGATCGGCGTTTCGATCACATCCTCAGGCCGCGAGGAGCTTGTTCGCAAAGGTCTCGACCGATCCTTTCGGCTGCTTGCGGGTTTTGTGGACCGTGTTAGATCAGCGCAGAGCGCAGTCACGCGCAGTCCGGTCAGGTGTTCGGCCATGTCGAACCAGTGGGAACCAATGTCGGCCATGCAGCGCGACGGCCCGCCCGCTTTGGATCGACGCGCCAGTTCCAGTCGGTATCGTAGAGGAGCCAGTCCTGGGAATATGTGCCCTGCACAGACGACAATTTCCCCCAGTTCGCCGGCTTCGCGCATGGCGCGCATCTGCTGCACCATGGGATAGTAGCGAAGATTGTGACAGAGGCCGTTACGTAATCCTTTTTGTGCGGCCAACGCCGCGAGCTCCTGCGCTTCCTCCACGCTCACCGCGAGCGGCTTTTCGCAAAGCACGTGCTTGCCTGCCAGAAGCGCGGCCCTGGCCATGGGAAAATGCTGCGCGTTAGGCGTGCAGGATGTGCACGGCCTGAATGGAAGGGTCGGCTAAAACAGCATCGGCAGTCGCTGTGGGGAACGCCAAAGGCCGAGCCCAACTTTTCTGCGGCCGCAGCATTGCGGCCGGCGATGGCCGCGACGTCGACGTTCTCAGTGCGGCGCAGCGCTTCGAGATGCACGCGGCCCATAAAGCCTGTGCCGATGACGGCGGTGCGGATGCGGTCTGTCATAAGTAAAAAGCTTCCTGCTCAGCCTGACTTCTGAAACTCTCTGCCTGAAATCTCATACCCACCACGCGGCCCCCGGCTGCTCGCGGATCACGAGTTCGTTGAGGAACGCGGCGGCCTTGGTCAGGCCCTCTTCAGCGGAGAGCAGCGAGTCCTCATGCTCGATCGAGAGCACATTGTCATAACCAAACATCCGCAGCGTGGAAACGAACTCCTTCCACCACTCGGCGCCGTGCCCATAGCCGCAGGTGCGAAAAAGCCAGCTGCGGTTGCGCTCGTCGGTGTAGGGCTTGGTGTCGAGCACGCCGGTGAGCGAAAGATTGGCGGGGTAGAGCTGCGTGTCTTTGGCGTGGACGTAAAAGATGGCGTCGCCGAGGACGGCGGATGGCGGCGATGGGATCGATGTTCTGCCAGAAGAGATGGCTGGGATCGAGATTGGCGCCGACACGCAGGTCCGGCGATGGAGCGCAGCCGCAGCATCGTCTCCGGGCTGTAGACGACGAAGCCTGGATGCATCTCGATGGCGATGCGCACGCCGTGATCGGCAGCGAACTTGCCGTGCTCGCGCCAGTACGGCGTGACCACTTCGTCCCATTGGTATTTGAGAACGTCGAGATAGTCCGGCGGCCAGGGACACGTGACCCAGTTGGGCGCAGTGGATTGGGCCGAATCGCCAGGACAACCGGAAAAATCGACAACCACGGGCACACCGAGTTTTTCGGCCAGGAGAACAGTCCTGCGGCTCACTTCGCGATGCTGCGCGGCGCGAACTGGATCCGGATGAAGCGCGTTGCCGTGGCAGCTAAGTGCGCTGATGGCGATGCCGCGATCGGCGAGCGATTTGCGGAAAGCATCGAGGGCCTTCGCGTCGTCCAGCATCGTCAGCTTGCAGTGCGCGTCACCGGGGTAGTTGCCAGTGCCGAATTCGACAGTGTCGATGTGAAGCGCTTTGAGCTTGTCGAGGACGGCGGGCAGCGGAAGCTGGGAGAGCAGTGGCGTGAAGACTCCAACTTTCATGCGTAACAGGGTACAGGGTGGAGTGAACAGGGTACAGGGCCTTCGAATGGCAGAACCAGAAGTGAGAAGCTGATCGCGAAAATCGGTCCCGGAACACGGGACAAGCGCTGCCGCCGAGCGCGAGAATGATCGCATGGAAACGCTGGCGCTCAGGACGGGTGAGGCGCGCTGGGATGAGGTGAGCCTCGGCGAAGTGATGCTGCGGCTCGATCCAGGCGAAACGCGCATTCATACCACGCGGCAGTTCCACGTGTGGGAGGGCGGCGGCGAGTACAACGTGGCGCGCGGACTGCGCCGCTGCTTCGGACTGCGAACCGCGATTGTCACCGCGCTCGCCGACAATCCCGTCGGCCGGCTCGTCGAAGACCTGATGCTGCAGGGCGGCGTCGATACTTCCCTGCTCCGCTGGGTTCCCTATGACGGCGTGGGCCGCACGGTGCGCAATGGGCTCAACTTTACCGAGCGCGGATTTGGAGTGCGCGCCGCCGCAGGATGCTCGGACCGCGGGCACACCGCCATCGCTCACAGCAAGCCGGAAGACTGGAACTGGGACGATATCTTTGGCCCGAAGAACGGCGCGCGCTGGTTCCATACCGGAGGTATTTTTGCCGCATTGTCGGAGACGACGCCAGCGGTGGCGAGCCAGGCGATGGATGCGGCGCGCAAACATGGCACGCCGATTTCCTACGACCTGAATTATCGTGACTCGCTGTGGAAGAACATCGGCGGCAAGGCTAAAGCGCAGGAGGTGAACCGCGAGCTGGTGCGCAAGGTGGATGTGCTGCTGGGCAACGAAGAGGATTTTTCCGCGATGCTGGGGGTTTCGCCTCAGGGCGTGACCGAGGACTTTGCCGAGCTGCACGTTGCCAGCTATGAGCAGATGCTGCGCGATGTGGCTGCGGCGTATCCCAACCTGAAGATCGTCGCGACCACGCTCCGCACCGCGCACACGGCCACCAGGAACGCGTGGGGCGCGATGGCGTTGTACGAAGACAACATCGCCCACACACCGCAGGTCGATGTTGAGATTCTCGATCGTGTCGGCGGCGGTGACTCGTTCGCGTCGGGATTAATTTATGGAATTTTGGCCGGTCATGCCGTCGAGTGGGCGGTGCGCTGCGGTGTCGCCCATGGCGCGCTGGCCATGACGACTCCCGGCGATACCAGCATGGCCACGCTGGCTGAGGTGGAGCGCGTGATGAAAGGCTCCAGCGCGAGAATCTCACGCTAACGTAGCGGGAAACCGATAACTGGCAATGTAAGTTAGCGACCTGGAGTTTGGATGTCTCAGCAAGAAACAAAATCGGCGATCGAAGCTAGCGGGATCATGCCGGTGCTGCGCGCGCGGTCTGTACAGCAGGCGCACGCGCTCGTCGAGGCTCTGGTCGCTGGCGGCATCGCCGTGATGGAAGTAACCATGACGGTACCCGGAGCGGTGGAGCTTCTGCACGAGCTAAAGAAGGAATTTGGGCACAAGTTACTCCTCGGCTCAGGTACGGTTACAGATGCCGAGCAGGCGAAGGCCACCATCGAGGCCGGCGCTGAGTTTGTCGTCAGTCCGAGCTTCCATCCTGAAGTCGTTGCCACGACCAGAGGGCTGGGCAAGGTCTCGATTCCTGGAGCGTTGACGCCCACCGAAGTCATCACAGCGTGGCGCGCGGGCGCGGACTACGTGAAGATCTTTCCCTGCTCCGCTGTGGGTGGGGCGAATTATCTGAAGGCGCTGCTGGCGCCGTTTCCCGAGCTCAAGCTGATCCCCACCGGCGGCATCACGCTCGAGACCGCTGCTGATTTCCTGAAGGCAGGCGCGCGGGCGCTGGGCGTGGGAACGGACCTAGTCGACCCGAAGGCGATTGAAGAAGGCAACCCGGAAAAAGTTACCGAAACGGCGAGGAAGTACCTCGAAGTTGTGGGGAAGTTCCGGAGTAGCTCCCGATAACTTCCCCGTAACTCCACACACAAAGCTACTTCGCCAGCGTGTAAATGACGTTGATAGTCGTCTTGACTTCAACGGGGTCGCCATTGAGAAGGAATGGCTTGTACGTCCACTGGCGAACAGCTTCGAGTGAGGATGGTTGCAACGCCGTCGGCCCGGAGACGACCGTCAGATGTTCGACGGTTCCATCTTTGCCGATGATGGCTTCGAGTACAACCGTGCCCTGGATTCTGGCTTTCTTCGCATCGGGAGGATAGACAGGGTTAGGACCGCCGATTCTCTGAGCCTGCATCACTCCCGGCGCAACGTTGATGGGGCCATTCGGTTTCGCGTCATTGTGGTCGCCGGCCAGGCCGTTGACGCCGACGTGCAGCGCGAGCGCGGAAGTGCAGGTCGCGACACCGAGGCCGATCGCGGCAACGATCGCAACCAGCCGCAGCACACCCTGAATCCGGTTTTGCTTTTCTGCGAGCTTCATAATTCTCCTCTCGAAGGTGTTGGCATCGGATATTCCGATGGCGTAGTGGGTGGTTGCCGGCAGGTTCCCGGTAAGCCGGGAAGCCAGCCGCAGCAGCGATCGCGCGTACTGGTTGCGCCCGTCGACCTCCGCGGCCATCTGGTCGCAGATCATCTCGCGGGTTTCCATCATGCGCTGGCGGACGGCGCGAAAGACGGGATGATAGCTGACCGGCATCGCGAGGCACTCATAAATCAGGTTGGTGAGAAAGTCGTTGCGGCGGATATGGGCGAACTCATGGGCGAGAACCGCCCTTAGATCGTCAGGCGGCAGAGCGGCGAGCATGCCGGCTGGCAACAGAATAATTTTGTGGCGCACGCCGAGGGTGACCGGTCCGAAGACTCGAGAGGAAGTTGCCAGCGAGACGCAGCCAATGGCGAATCGCGAGATGCATTGCTTCCAGAACAACGCGGCCTCGCCGGAAAGCGCCACCGGAGCAGCGTCACGGCACAGCGTGCGGAGGCGCCACCACCGCCACAGAAACCGCGCCGCGAACCAGGCACAGAGCAGCGCGTACGCTGCGGCGATGGCGGCAAACAGCGCGGTGGGCAGCGGCACCACACCAAGGCCTGTTCCTGGGCCCATCACGACAGACACGCGCGCTTCGCCGTAGTGATGCGCGACAGTCCACGCAAGTGGAACGCGCAGCCACTCCCATGGTAAACCGGAAGCAGCGGGAATGCTGGCGGCGAGCACCAGCGCGCTCGACCACACGCGATGCTCCGCGCTGGCGCCAAGCGGTCCCACGATGCGCGCGGCGAGCCATGCCACGGCTCCCACCAGAGGAATTTGCCACAGCGAATTCAGAAGAAAAGAAAGGAGGAACGTCTCAAGGCTTCTCATGGCTCAGTCTCCTCGGACTTCTCAAAGTGTCGAGTCAGTTCGGCAAGCTTCCTCGAGTCGATCTGCCGGTTGCGCAGAAGGCTCATCACCAGCTCTTCGCTGGAGCCGCCGAACATGCGGTCAATCACGTCGCGAACGCCCTGGCCCAGCGCCCGCGCCTCACTCACCCTGGCCGTGTAAACATAGGCGCGCCCCTGCAGCTCGCGCTTTGCCTTGCCCTTGCGCTCCAGAATGTTGAGTACGGTCTGAACGGTCGTGTAAGCCAGTGGCGGCTTCAGCTCAGCCTGCACAGCGCTCACCGTGCTCGACCCCGTTCGCCACAGTACCTGCATAATGCGCAGCTCGAGGCGGGTGAGGCCTGCCTGTTTTGAACCGGTCACCGGATGCTACCTCCTAATGTCATAGGAGAGTAGTACGGCCCGCCGGCGTTTGTCAACTATGAGTTTAGGACTTCCTGGAGCCCGAACCCGGCCAGCAGCAGGCCAGGCGCGGCCAATCCCGATTCCCGGAAGGCTACAATCCCGACATGGCCCTGAAGACACCAGCGAAGAAGCCGGCGAGAAAAGCTGCCAAACCGCCGACGCGGATTCAGAAAGCCGTGAAAAAAGCGGCGCCCAAAACCAAAGGCCCGAAGCCGGTAAAAGACGCCGGCCTCGAGACCGATCCCAAACGAATTGCGGAGTTGCTGCGGCGCCTTCAGAAGGCTTATCCCAACGCCGAATGCGCCTTGCATCATCGCAATGCGTGGGAGCTGCTGGTGGCCACCATCCTCTCCGCCCAGACCACCGATGTGCGGGTGAACATGGTCACACCCGAGCTGTTTCGCAAGTTTCCTACCCCGCAAGCGCTGGCCGAGGCGTCTCTGCCCGCCATCGAGGAAGAAATCCGCTCCACCGGCTTCTACCACAACAAGGCGAAGTCGATTTCCGGCGCGGCGAAGAAGATCGTCAGCGACTTTGGCGGCAAGGTCCCCGACACCATGGAGCAACTCCTTACTCTGCCTGGCGTCGCCCGCAAGACGGCCAACGTCGTCCTCGGTGTCGCCTTCAAAAAGGCCGAAGGTGTCGTCGTCGATACCCACGTGCTCCGCCTTTCGCACCGTCTCGGCCTCACCCGCGCCGAAGACCCAAAGCGTGTCGAAGAAGACCTGATGCGCATCATCCCCCGCGACCACTGGATCGCCTTTTCGCACGAGATGATCCACCACGGCCGCCAGATCTGCATCGCGCGCAAGCCACGCTGTATCGATTGCCCGCTGGAAACGCTGTGTAATGCTCCGGACAAGACCTGGAGCTCACACTAAACCAGGTTACAGGTTGCAGGTTACAGGTTTCGCCGCATCGATGGCGGCTACCAGGAACCCTCCATCTGTAACCCGTAACCTGTCACCTGCAACCTGTCCTCTTGCGCGTTCTGGCGCTTCCCGCCATCCCTTCTCGCTGCATCCAAAGCATTGTGGAGGAAATCAGCATGAAGCGCATGCTTTCTGCAATGTGCGTAGTGGCCGTTTGTTCGCTGCCGGCGCTGGCGCAAAAGATGACGGATCAGCAATTCGTAAATATGGCTGCCCAAACCGACATGGTCGAGGCGAACCTTGGTCAGCTCGCGCAAACCGCCGGCTCCGCGCCCAATGTGAAAGCCTACGCGCAGGAACTGGTCACCGATCACAACCAGGATTTCGGTCAACTGAGCGCTGCGGCCCAGCAGGCCTCGCTCACCGTTCCCACCGCCATCGATGCCCAACACAACAAAATGATGATCGATCCGTTCCAGAAGCTCCAGGGCACAGCCTTCGACAAAAAATACGTCCAGGAGATGATCGCCGGCCACACCAAAGCGATTGCCGCCTATAAAAACGAAGCCGCTAACGGGCAGAATGCAGCGATCAAGAACTACGCCCAGGCTGCCCTGCCCACGCTCCAGAAGCATCTCGATGACGCGAAGGCGGTCACGAAGAGCCAGTAACAAGGCCTTCCGCGCAGTGCTGCGAAGGGCGGCAGAACCGCCCTTCCCTCACAAAAAGTCCGTCTTCCGCGACTGAATCAGGAACGTCAGCCACATCAGTAGCGGCACAAACGCCAGCTCGGCCACCAGCACCGTTAGCGCGGTCGCGGACCAGTGCACCTGCGTGCCCCACATGTATTTCGAGATGCCCTTCAGGTGCGCAAAGAGGTAGCCGAATCCGTTCAGGCCGAGACTTGAGAAGGTAATCGCGACGCTGGCCCACGTCATCGATTCGGTGATGATCCCCGCCACGATGATGAGACAGGTGGTAATGAGCATCTCGACCGCCATGATCGCGGTGAAGGGAATGAGGCCATGCCCCGCGCCGGGAAGACAAAGCACGCCGAGCGCGCCAGCCGTGATCACCAGCCAGGGAATGAGGAAGATGAGGAGGTTGGCGAGAATTTTGGCGGCGGTGTATTCGCGGTAGGAGATCGGCAGGCTCATCACAAAGGGAAGAGTTTGCTCCTTGCGCTCATTGATGGTGGTCACGACTGCCAGCTGCGCGCCGGCGCCGATCACCACGATGCAAAGGAGAATGATCGTAAACAGATTTGCGGCCTGGCTTCCCGTCAGAGTCAGCGACAGTGCGGCGAGCCCGAGCGGAATCGCCCCGAGAATCATCCAGCGGTTCAGGTACCAGTCCTTCAGGATGAGACGGCGCACCATCGAGTAGTTGATAGGTATGGAATTCATGCTGGCTCGAGCTCCCTTCTGCTCTGGACGTTCGCGATAAAAATTTCTTCCAGTGTCATCGGATCGACAGACTGCACCGTCGCGCCGCGATCCCGGCACAGCGAAACCACCGCTGGGTCAAACTGGCTCGTCGTCAGCACAGGAAGACGCTCGGTCCCGCCCACTTCCACCACGCCCGGCAGCTGCGGCAGCATCGTGCTCGGCGGAACCACCAGCCGTACGCGCCGCCACCGGTCCATCAGGTCTTCTTTCTCGTCCAGCGCGATAATGCGGCCGCGGTCGATGAAGGCGATACGGTCTGAAATCTGCTCGACATCGAGCGTGTTGTGCGACGAGAAAAGGATGGTGCGCTGCTCGTCGGCCAGCACCGCCATCAGCTCGGTAAGAACTTCGCGCCGCGCCACCGGATCCAGCCCCGTCGTCGGCTCGTCCAGCAGCAGCAACCGCGGCTGCCGCGCCAGCGCCAGCAGCAGAGCCGCCTTCACTCGCTGCCCGTGCGAGAGTCCCTTGATCTTCTGCTGCGGCTTCAGGTCGAAACGCCGCACCAGCTTGTCGGCGTACGCCTGGTTCCACTGCGGATAAATCGACGCGATGAACTGCATGTGCCAGGCCAGTGTCGCCGAGCCGTAAAGGCGCATGTCTTCTGAAACGAATCCAATGTCGCGCTTGGCCGCGGTTTGTTCGGCGGGCATCGCGTGGCCCAGCACCGTAACCGATCCGCTGTCCTGCCGCACCAGGCCCATCAAAATCCGAATCGTGGTCGACTTGCCCGCGCCGTTCGCGCCGATGAAGCCCAGGATGCTGCCTTCCGGCAGGTCCAGGCTGATGTTGTCGAGCAAAAAATGCTTGTAGCGCTTGCTCACACCTTCGAGGCGCACGCTCAAATTCTCACTTGCCTTCATTGGGACTCCTCCCGGAACTTCGGTGCTGCGCCGCGCGCGTCCTCGACCGGCTCAACCTGATCGAGCGCCTGACGCAGCCGTCCAACAATCTCTCCATCGCTCATGCCGAGCGTCGTGCCAAGGCGGGCCGCTTCTTCCAGGTGGCCGGCCATTTTTTCTTCGTAAAGGCGCGGGCCCAGCGCGGCATCGGGAGCAACAAACGATCCCTTGCCGTGCTGCGTCACGATGATCGCGTCGCGCTCCAGTTCGAGGTACGCGCGCTTCACCGTGATCACACTCACCCGCAGGTCGACGGCCAGCTGACGGATCGAAGGAATTTCACTCCCCGCCGCCCACTCCCCCACCGCGATTTTTTGTTTGATCTGGTCGACGATCTGTTGGTAAAGCGGTCCGCCGGTTTGGGAGAGAACGATGTTGGACGACCCGCTGTGCATATTGGATATACTGAGTATACACAGTTCGACTCTGAAGTCAAGCTAAAATTCAGCTCGCGTGCTCGAAGCGGAAGCTGGAAGCTCGAAGCTGGAAGCCTTACCGGTGCCCCCCACCCGTCAACTTTTTGCTAAGTGTTTGATTCTGGGGCTGTTGTCCATTTCGACTTGAGCCCAGTTGATCCAGGTGATTGAAAAGCCATCACTTAAGAAGAGCCTCTTCTCTGCTCAAAGCTGGAAGCTCGAAGCTGGAAGCTCGAAGCTGGAAGCTGGAAAAACCTTGCCGGTGCCCCCCACCCGTCAACTTTTTGCTAAGTGTCTGATTCTGGACTTGTTGTCAATTTCGACTTGAGCCCAGGTGATCCAGGTGATTGAAAAGCCATCACTTAAGAAGAGCCTCTTCTCTGACGAGCAGCCCGCAGGCGGCAGGCTGCGGCTGCTCGCGAGAGTCACCCGACAAATGGAAAAAGGCCGCACGAGGCGGCCTTTTTTCTTTTTCCATCTATAAGTTCCGTATATCAGTTTCAGCATAAAATCGCGCCAACTTTGTTGGCGTGTAAGCCTATTGGAATGAAACGCCATTACTTTAGTGAAGCGGTGGAAAGTTGACAAAATCGGCGGGAACGGCCGCCACGCCGGAAAGGCAACCGCAGATCCTTCGGTCTCGCGAAGCTCGACCCAGGATGACCACCCGCGTTTGAGGGTGCGCTCGACCTGCGCGGGGACCGCGGGAGGCTCTGCCCTTCCCAAAATGGAAGTCGGGGTTAACCTCGGGGAGCGCAACCGGTACTGAGTTTTCCAAAGCGGGATTGGCCAGGGTACTTCTGCGGGCGCGAGGAGGAAGTTCCGTTGACGATGGGACGTGAGGAGGAGTTCGCTACTTGCTGTGGGGTGAACCTGGCGCCGGGGACGGCGGGAGGCTCGGCCCGTTCCCAAAATGGAACTTGGGGGTAGCCACGCCGGAAAGGCAACCGCAGATCCTTCGGTCCAGCGAAGCTCGACCTCAGGATGACAGCCCGGAGCTTTCGCCGGTGCTAGACTGCCGGGTGCGTTCGCGGCGCGCCAGACGAGACGTGAAAAGACGCTTCGCAAAGAACTGAGGCAGGTTCGGAGGCTGAGATGACGGCGAGGACCAACAAGGCCAGCGACTTCACGCGCAGACGGTTCCTGCAAACGGCCGGGGCAGCCGCGGCGTTGACTTCGGGCAGCCGTTTGGCGCGGGCCGCTGGCCGCGTTGCGGCTTCGGACAAGATCACCATCGGCGTCATCGGCTGGGGCATGATGGGTCCGGCCAACACGAAATCCTTTCTGACCATGGACGACTGCCAGGTCGTCGCGGCCTGCGATCTGGATAAGGACCATCTGCAGAAGGCGCTCGACACCGTGAACGCCAAATACGGCAACCAGGACTGCAAGGCTTACCACGACTACCGCGAGATGATCGCGCGGACCGACATTGACGCCATCATGATCGCGATGCCCGATCACTGGCACGCGCTGATGGCCACCGAGGCCGCCACGCGCAAGAAGGACATCTACGGCGAAAAGCCGCTGGCCCGCACCGTCGCGCGAGCAGCAGGCCATTGTGCGCGCCGTCGAGAAGAACAACGTCATCTGGCAGACCGGCTCGTGGCAGCGCTCGCTTCCCTAGTTTCACAAGGCGGCGGAGATTGTGCGCAACGGGCTTATCGGCGACGTGACTCGCGTTGAAGTCGGGTTGCCGGGCGGCCATCACGATTTTCCTGGCACGCTGCCGGCGCTGATGGAAAAGCTCGCTTCCCTGCCGGACAAACCCGAGTCCCTGCGCAGATTGTGCCAGGAACGCCGGCGTGGGATCTGGCGGTAAGCGATCCGCCGGCCGGGCTTTGACTACCCGCTGTGGATCGGCCCGTCGAAGATGGAGCCATACATCGATGCGCGCGTCTACCAGAACTGGCGCTGGAACTACAACACCGGCGGCGGCCAGCTGCTGGACTGGATCGGCCACCACGGCGACATTGCGCACTGGGGGCTTGGCTTCGATCGCAGCGGACCGTCGGAGGTGCGAGGGTATGGCGAGTTTCCGCCGGAGAACGCGGTTTGGAATACGGCGACGAAGTACCCCATCGAATGCCTCTACAAGAAGGAAGTCACTGGCTACCCGAATGACGTGACCCTGACGATCGCTGGCGGTTCGCCCGCCATTGCGATGGGAACGAAGTGGATCGGCAAAGATGGATGGGTGTGGGTGGATCGCAGCGGCTTCGATGCGTCGAATCCGGAATGGGTGAAAGAGGAATCGCTGCCGGAGAGCGAGCGCAAAGTGCAGCTCATCGTCTCGAATGAGCATCGGCGGAATTTTCTCGACAGCGTTCGCTCGCGCAAGCCGACGATTGCGCCGGTTGAGACGGCGCACCACTCGACGATTCCTGGGCATCTGGGACTGATCTCGATGCTGACCGGGCGGAAGATCGAGTGGGATGTGAAGACGGAGACGATTGCGAACGATCCAGGCGCGAGCGCATTGCTGACGCGGGCGTATCGGGAGCCGTGGAAGCTGTGAAGCAGCTGGGGGCTGGGAGCCAGGAGCTGGGAGGAGAAGCGGCCAGCGGGAAACCGCCTGGGCGGAAGTGTGGGAGCGCGCGACTTATAATCGGCTTGACGTGCGGGAATTCTTTCGATTGCGCAGAGCCTGGATTAGCCTTCTGCTCTCGGTTTGCGCCGCAGCGGGGTTGGCGGCTGCGCAGGAAACGAGCGCGGCCAAACCTGCCGAGCCGGAGCAGGAGCATGGTCGGCTGCTGCTGGTGCTGCCGTTCGAGAACCGCACCGGCGTGACGGCGCTGGACTGGATGGGCGAAGCGTTTCCTGATGTGCTGAACCGGCGGCTAAACGCGGCGGAATTCCTGACCATCAGCCGCGGCGATCGCCTGTACGCCTTCGATCATCTGGGTCTCCCGCTGAACCTGCAGCCGACGCGGGCGACAGCGATCCGGATTGCGCAGACGCTCGATGCGGATTACGTGATCTTCGGGCATTATGCATTTCCGGCGAATGGCTCAACCGATCCGGCAGCGAATCCGGCGACGGTAACGATCACTGCGGACGCTGAGATTCTGGACGTGACCGGGTTGCGGATGGACGCGCCCATCGACGAAAGCGGCGACCGCGGGCATTTGCTGGAGACGCTCAACAAGCTGGCGTTTGATGTGACGCGGCAACTCGACCCGAAGTACGCGGTCGAGGAGCAGACGTTTGTCGCGGCGGACAAGAATCTGTCTGCGGAAGCGTTTGAGAATTACATCGAAGGAGTGGTCGCGGCGAATCCAAAGGACGCGATCGATCGCCTGCGCGACGCCGTGAAACTGGCTCCTGACTTTGCACCGGCATGGCTGGCGCTGGGACGGGCTTACTTCAGCAATCAGGACTACGACGATGCGGTGACGACGCTGGGACGGTTGCCGAAGAACGCGCCTGGGGCGCTGGAGGCGGAGTTTTATCGCGGGCTGGCCGGCTTCTACACGGGAAATTACCGCGAGGCGGAAGACGCATTTGCGTTTGTGAGCATGCGGTTGCCGCTGCCCGAAGTGGTGAACAACCAGGGAGTGGCGGCGAGCCGGCGCGGCAAGGACGCAGGCGCGCTCTTCGAGCAGGCCATTGCCGCCGATCCGCGCGATCCGGATTACCACTTCAACCTGGCGGTGGCGCTCGCAGCACGCAAAGACCATGATGGGGCGCTGAAAGAACTCGACCAGGCGCTGGCGCTGCGGCCTGGCGACAACGAGGCACAGGCTTTCGAAGAGCAGCTGAAGAATCCCGCAGCGGCGAATGCGAGCGCCGATCCGGTGAAGACCGTGACCGATGCGCAGGGACCCATGACGCGGATCAAGCGCGGTTATAGCGAGGCGGGTTTCCGGCAGGCGGCGTTCGAGATGGAGCAGGTGGAGCAGATGCGGCTCCAGTCGTTGCCGTCGGCTGAGCGCGCCGCAGAACTGGTGAAGGATGGCGATCAGTTCTTCCAAAGGGGTCTGGTACTGGAGGCGGAACGGGAGTATCGTGAGGCTCTGGATGCCGATGCGTCTTCAGCGCTGGCCCATGCGGGGCTGGCGGCAGTCCGCGAACGCGACGGCGATCCGGATGCGGCGCGCCAGGAAGCGCATGCCTCGATCCAGCTGAAGCCTAATGTGCCGGCCTGGCTGGTGCTGGCGCGGCTGGATTTAGAGGCCAACCAGCTAAGCGCGGCTGTAAGCGACGTGGGCGACGCGCTGAAGCTGGATCCGGAGAACGCCAACGCCAAAGGCATGAAGATGGCGCTGGAACGGCGAGGTCAGAACTCCAGCCAGTAGCTGGGGGCCGGAGCGGGGAGCCGGAGGCCGGAAGCGCGAACGCTGGGAGCGGCGAAAAGCTGCCAGGCAACCAGAGGAGGGACATCATGAGAGCTCGAGTCCACGAGGTCTGGCACGGATACCACAACGGACCGATCTTCCTGCTGGCCCTGATTCTGCTGTTTCTGTTCTGCGTGCTGGGTCCGTGCACAGCGCGGGTGGCCGCGGCGCAGAGCGGGCAGGCGCAGACCGGGCAGGTGATGGTGCTCGATCTGGACGACACCATCCAGCCGATCAGCGCGGATTATCTGAAGCGCGGCATCGACCGCGCTGCCGACGCGCACGCGCAGGCCGTGCTGGTGGAGCTGAACACGCCAGGCGGACTGCTGGATTCAACACGCAGCATGGTGGGCGACATTCTCGCGTCGCCGTCGCCGGTGATTTTCTACGTGTCGCCGGCTGGGAGCCGCGCGGGTTCGGCGGGATTCTTCCTGATGGAAGCGGCGGACATAGCCGCCATGGCTCCGGGAACGAATGCGGGAGCGGCGCATCCGGTGGTCGAGATAGGCAAGATCGATGACGTGATGAAGCAGAAAATCCTCAACGACGCGCTGGCGTTTTTGCGGTCGTATGTTTCAGCCCGCGGGCGCAACGTGGATGCAGCCCAGGACGCGGTCCAGAATTCGAAGTCGTACACCGACCAGGAAGCACAGCAGCTGCATTTGATTGACGTGATCGCGCCCAACGATCGCGCGCTGCTGGATTCGCTCGACGGGCGCACGGTGAAGCGCTTCAATGGGACGACCCAGGTTCTTCATACGCGCGGTGCGACGCTGGTCCCGGTGAATCCGACACTACGCGAAGAGATCATGGACCGGCTGATGGATCCGAACCTCGCGGTGCTGATCCTGCTGGCCGGCGCGCTGCTGATCTACATGGAATTCAACACGCCGGGGACAATCATTCCTGGCGCGCTGGGAACGTTGATGGTGCTGCTGGCGCTGTTCTCGCTGAATCTGCTGCCGGTGCGGTACACCTCGCTGGCGCTGATTGTGGGCGCGATTGTGCTGATGGTGCTGGAGGCGAAGATTCCCAGCCACGGCATTCTCGCCAGCGCGGGGACGATTGCGCTGATTCTGGGCACACTGACGCTGGTGGCCGGGCCGATTCCGGAGATGCGCGTGCAGTTTGCGACGGCGATCGCGACCGGCCTGGCGTTTGGGCTGATCACGACGTTCCTGGTGCGGATCGCATGGAAGGCTCGACAAAATAAGGTGCAGATTGGGCCGGAGGCGCTGGTTGGCGCGGTAGGGGTGGCGCAGCAAGCGCTCGCGCCGCGCGGGCAAATCCTGGTGCATGGCGAGTTGTGGGTCGCGGAGGCCGACGCGCCGGTGGCAGTGGGAGATAACGTGCGCGTGCGAGCCATCGACGGGCTGAAGCTGCTGGTCGAGCCGGTGCAGAGCCCGCATGGCCAGCCCAATATGCGGGAAAGCGTCTCGGTCTGAGATGCAAACGCCGGGCGCAAACGCCGAATTGCAGGGTAGTCGCGCAGGTACCGCGCGAGACGTTTCCGCCTGATTTTACGCGGGCTTTGCGGAACTGAGTGCGATACAATCGCAGCCGGGCGTAAGAGACCCGCGCTATGCAATATCCCGTTCTGATTGTTATCGCGATTGTCGTTCTTTATCTGCTGAATTCCATCAAGATTCTGCGCGAATACGAGCGCGGCGTCATTTTCCGGCTGGGCCGCGCACTGCCGGTGCCCAAAGGGCCGGGAATCATCCTGGTCTTCCGGCCGATCGATCAGATGGTGCGCGTTTCGCTGCGCCAGGAAGTGATGGAAGTTCCGCCGCAGGACGTCATCACCCGCGACAACGTCACCATCAAGGTCAACGCCGTGATCACCATGCGGGTGCTCGATCCGGGCAAAGCGGTGATTGAGGTTTCAAATTACGTTTACCAGACTTCGCAGTTCGCGCAGACGACGCTGCGTTCGGTGCTGGGCGAGGTGGAACTGGATGGGCTGCTGTCGCACCGCGACGCGCTGAACCAGCGGATCCAGACCATCATCGATCAGCGCACGGAGCCGTGGGGCGTGAAGGTGGTCAGCGTGGAAGTGAAGCAGGTTGATCTGCCGGACACCATGCTGCGCGCGATGGCGCGGCAGGCAGAGGCCGAGCGCGAGAAGCGGTCGAAGATCATCAACGCCGAGGGCGAGTTTATGGCCGCGCAAAAGCTGGTCGAAGCCGCTGACCTGCTGGCGAAGCAGCCGGTAACGTTGCAACTCAAATACTTGCAGACACTTACCGACATTGGCGTGGAGAAGAACACGACCATTGTGTTTCCGTTGCCGATGGAGTTACTTTCTCTGCTGAGGGGTGGATTGACGGGACAGGCGCCCGCACCGCCACCTGAAACGAAATAACGGGTTCTCATCCCCCAGGGGTCCGTATGCCTTTTCAATTTGACACGAAAGAAGATCAGGAACAGAGAGAGGGAAACCGGGCAGCGAGGCCGGCCGGAATGCTGGGCCGGGCGGTCGGGGCGGACACGGAGATCGCGCTGGGCACGCGTTCGCTGCTGGGAATCTTCTTCGGCCTGGTGCTGATCTGCTCGATTTTTTTTGGTCTTGGCTACTCGGTAGGACGCGCTGGGGGCTCGCGCGCGTCGGTTCAGCCGCCGGATATGCAGCCAATTCCAAACAGCCATGCGTCGAAGCCTACTCCGCAGCAGACGCTGACTCCGGTGGAGCAGCCTCCGGCGACGAGCGACGAGGATCCTGGCGCGCCGACGACCGCGAGTAATACTCCGGCGCCGGGCAGTGCGCAAACAACGCCGGCGAAACCGCCTGCTGCGCAGGTGAACACGTCGCAGGCTCCGGCTTCAACCCCGGCGGCGAATCCGGCAGTCCTGACGCCTACGGCCGCAACTGTGCAGACCAATTTTATGGTGCAGGTGGCGGCGGTGAGGATCCAACAGGACGCACAGATTTTGGTTGACGCGCTGAAGAGGCACGGATACGCGGCCGTAATCCGCAATGAGCCGCAGGACCAGCTGCTGCACATCCAGCTTGGGCCGTATAGCTCGCGTGGGGATGCCATGGCCATGCGGGCCAAGCTGCTGGCCGACGGCTATAACGCGGTAATCAAATAAGAGTTTAGAGTTTAGGGATTAGAGTTTAGGGAAAGCGGGCTTAATGCCCGCTTTTCTTTCTGGATGGTTTTGGGTGCTCAGGTACAAAAGCCAGACTCTGGATTCCGACATCCTGATGAAGCTATGTCTAAACTCTAATCCCTAAACTCTAATCCCTAATCCCGCATCCACTCCGGCAATCCTAAAGCGATCGACGCTCGGACCGCGGCCATTAGATCTTCCCTGGTGGCATAGTCGCGCGGCTGGATGGGTGCGTGGATGACCACGTGCGCTGTTCCCGGAAAGACTCGCATGCTTCCCTTTTTCATCATGCTCTCAGTGCCCCAGATAGAAACCGGGACAACGGGAGCTCCGGCATGCATGGCTAGGTAGAATGGGCCCTTTTTGAATGGCTGCAGGCGGCCGTCCCGGGAACGCGTGCCTTCGACAAAGGAGAGAATGTTGACGCCGGAGGCGAGCGCGCGGGTGGCGGTGTGCATGCTTTCGATTGCGCTGTCGACGTCTCCGGCGCGGTCCACGGGAATGTAGCCGCCGAGCCGCATCCCCCAGCCGAGCAGCGGAATCTTCATGAGCGAGCGCTTGAGCAAGGCCGCGACGCGTTCCGGCAGCACCGGGATGAGCACCGGCGGGTCGAGGTTTGAGACGTGATTGGAGAGGAACAGATAGTGCTCGCGGGGATCGAGCGGCTGTACCCAGGCTACATCGACGCGAATGCCAGCCAGGCGCAGCCCTGTCCGAACCACCCACATCGCGCCACGGTAGAGGGGTAGCACATTTTTCGTGATGAGGGCCCAGGGAATGGTGACGATGGCTACGGGCAGGCCCAGGACGATCCAGGTAAGGAGAAGAACAAAAGCCGCGAGCATGGATCAGGCGTGCTGCGGACGTTTTTCGAGGGCTGCGGGAAGCTTTTCGTAGATGCCGTCGAAGCCGCCATTGGAAAGAATGGCGACAACATCGCCGGATTCGAGGCGCGGGACCAGATTTGTAACAATGGCGTCTACATTTGGGAGGAGAACGGCGTTTTTGCCGGATTTTTCGAGGGCGGAGACGACGTTTTCCGGATGGAGGCGCTCCCCTTCAGGGATTTTCTCGGAGTGGAAGACACCGGCCAGGATGATGCGATCGGCCAGAGAGAGACTTTCCACCAGCTCGCGCTCGAAAACGTTGCGGCGGAGGGTGTTGGAACGGGGCTCAAGGATCGCCCAGAGGCGGCGGCCAGGGTACGCCAGGCGCAGAGCGCGGAGGGTTTCGCGGATGGCGGTGGGATGATGCGCGAAGTCGTCAATAATGACGACGCCGTCGATTTCCGCGCGGACCTCAAGGCGCCGACGGACGCTGCGGAAAGTGGCTAGCGCTTCGGCAATGGGTTCAGCGGCGATTCCCTGCCCTGCGGCGAGCGCGGCGGCAGCGGTGGCGTTGAGGGCGTTGTGTTCACCGGCCATGGGCAGTGTCAGTTCGGCCCACTCTTTGCCTTCGTGGAACACGCTCCAGCGGCTAACGCCGTTCTCGAAGCTGAGATCGGCGAGGCGCCAGATGGAATCTGTCGCGAATCCGTAACGCTCGACGTTACACATTGCCCGGCTCACGCACTCGGAGACATTTTCTGAGCCATCGAAAGCAACGATGCGGCCACGGCGCGGGACGAGATTTACGAGGCGTTTGAAGGCGGTCTTCACGGCGTCGAGGTCGCGGTAGATGTCGGCGTGATCGAACTCGACGTGGGTGAGGATGAGCGCGTCGGGAAAGTAGTGCATGAATTTCGGTCCCTTGTCGAAGAACGCGGTGTCGTACTCATCGCCTTCGATGATGAAGGGGCGCCCCTGGCACAGGTGAAAGCTGGTTCCGAAGTTTTCGGCGACGCCTCCGATCAGGAACGAAGGCGCAAGTTCGGGGTCGCGGCGCGAGGCCACTTCGTAAATCCACGCCAGCATGCTGGTGGTGGTGGTTTTGCCGTGAGTGCCGGCGACAACCAGCGATTCGTGACCCGGTGAATGAATTCGTCATGCAGGATGCGGGCGAGCGAAGTGAAGGGGATGCGCTGGTCGAGCATGAACTCGACTTCTGGATTTCCCCGGGAAAGCGCATTGCCGACAACGATGAGATCGGGCCGCGGTTGCAAATTCGCCTCGGAAAACGGCTCGGCGATGGGAATACCGAGGTCGCGCAACAGGTCCGACATGGGCGGATACGCAGCCTGGTCGGAGCCAGTGACGCGATGGCCCTTGAGCTGGAGCAGGCCGGCGAGCGAAGCCATGGCCGTGCCGCAGATTCCGATGAGATGAATATGTTTGCTAGCTGGCATGTTCGGTGGGGGAAACAGCTGGCTCCAGATATCGTAACAGTGGCTGATCGTTTTCGAGGTTAAGCGCGGCTTCAATGCCGAACGGAAGTGTTACGTTGCCCTGCGAGACGTGCCCGGAGTGCAGGCCCATGGCAATCGGGACGTTGAAGGGCTCGAGGACGCGAAGGATCACCTGCTGGAGGAGATCAGGATCGGCGCCGCGCGAGCCGCAATCGAGCATTTCGCCGAAGATGAAGCCACGCACGCCCTCGAATTTGCCGGCGAGAATCATTTGGCGAAGCATGCGGTCGATCTGGTAGGGCTTGACGCCGATGTCTTCGAGAAAAAGCAGTTTGCCCTCGGTTTGCGGCGCGAAGCGTGTGCCCAGGGAGGCAGTGAGGAGGCTGAGGCAGCCTCCGTAGACAACGCCACGAGCGCGGCCGGGGCGAAGGATGCGCAGTCCCTGAGCGCGACCGGCTTCGACCAGGCCACCAGTGAGGGCTTTTCTGAAGCTGTCGAGATGGACGCCATTCCCGAGCGAAAAATCCGCCGCGATCATGGGCCCGTGGAAGGAGACGAGGCCGGTCTGGTCGAGGAGCCAGGTCTGGATGGCGGTCATATCGCTGTAGGCAAAAAGAGGCTTCGGATGAGAGCGGATGAGGTCGAGGTCGAGGCCGCCGCCCGGAGCGTCAAGAAGGTAGTTCGATCCGTAACCGCCACGGGTACAAATGATGGCGGAGACTTCCGGGTCGGCGAACGCGGAATGCAGATCGGCGAGGCGATCCTCCACCGAAGCTGAAAAATACGGTGGAAATTTGCCGAGCGCGTGCTCTGAGGCGACGGCGTCATAGCCCAGTTTGCGCAGGGCGGCGATTCCGTGGTGGATTTTGTCGGAACCCGCGCTGCTGGCGAGAGAAACAACGGCGATGCGGGCATCGGACGGGACAGCGGGAGGTTTGAGGACTTTCAAGACTGCTCCTCAGGGGCTAAAGCCCTCGATGATTTAGCTACTTTTCGGCACGACTGAAGTCGTGCCCTGACACAAAACCCAAGTTCAGGATTCAAACAGCACCTCCCCGGCGGCGATCAGCTCAGCCGGACCCGTAAGAATCATTTCGCTGCCTGTACCCGCCCACTCCACGCACTGCGAGCCGCCGGGTGCGTGGACGGTGAGCGGAGATTTTGCCCCGCAGCAGGCAATCGCCGCAGCCGCGGAGGCGCAGGTTCCGGTGCCGGACGAGCTGGTGGGGCCGACGCCGCGCTCGAAGATGCGAATTTCGACTTCGCCGGCATGGATCATGCGCACAAATTCGACATTCGTCTGCTGCGGAAATTGTTTGTGGAAGCACACCTCACGTCCCAGCTCCTGCCAGCCGCGACTGTGCGCGCGGAAATTCTCATCGTGGACAACGATGACAAAATGCGGATTGCCCATGGAGACGTGAATGCCGTAGACGAGTGTCTTGTCGGCGAGCGTAACCTGCGCCTGACTGACTTCTGGAACGCCCATCCCCACAGCAATCTGAAAACGATTCTTTTCCACGCTAACGATGGTGCACACTCGCCGGCCGGCGTCGGTTTCAAGGGCGAACGTGTCGCCCGGAGCGGCGTTGCTCTGATGCGCCATCCACGCAGCGACGCAGCGCGTACCGTTGCCGGAGATCTCCGCGATGGAACCATCGGCGTTGGCGAGGCGAATTCGGCCGGACCGTGCGCCTGTGATTTCAAGGAACTCGACCCCGTCGGCGCCGATGCCGGTGTGGCGCTCGCAGAGCCGTTTCGCCAACTCGGGGTTGCAGGGGCCTTCGACGATGAGGAAATCGTTGCCGCAGGCGTGCGCTTTGGCAAAGCGCATCACTCATCCTCCGGGTCGCGGAAGGCGCGCACCTCGGCAATGCCCGGCGCTGCTTTGAGCTCAGCGAGCAGGCGGCGATGGAGACGGTTGGTGGCGGATATGTCAAAGGAAAGGCGCTGCATTTCTCCTACCGGCTGGTTGTCGACAGAATCGAGACGGCGATTCTCACGATCCATCACGGCAAGGATGCCCTGGGTCATCTGCTCCGCGTCGGCACCGCGCGCCTCATAGGTGACGGAGTAGAGCTTGAGGTTTGCGCGGTACTCGAGCACACGCACCATTTCAAGCACAAAGAGCACGATGACGGTGGCGAAGATGGCCGGGAAGTACAGGCCCGCCCCGCAGGCCATGCCGATGGAAGCGACGGCCCACACGGTCGCGGCGCTGGTGAGGCCGCTGACCCGGTCGCGATTGTGCAGAATGAGGCCCGCGCCGAGAAAGCCGATGCCCTGGACGATGTTGGAGGCGATTTGCCCGCGGTTGGCGCTGCCGTCACCGGCGATAATCGCTGAAAGGAACGTGAACATAGCCGCGCCAAAGCAGATGAGAACGTTGGTGCGGACCCCGGAGGGGCGATGGTGATATTCGCGGTCGATACCGACAGCGCAGCCTAGCGCCGCAGCCAGCAGAAGGCGGCCAGCGGCGCCGCCGGTGAGCAGAAACTGCTCCAAACGGCTGAAGGCCATCATGTGGCCGTTGGCATCGGTTGCGAGGATCACTTGCCGCTGATCCTACCACCGGGCACGGGCAGATTTGAACGGCCTATCGGTGTTATGGAGCGAGGTTTGTCACCGCCGGGAATCGCAGGCGTCAACTCTGCGGTAACAGGGCGATCATTTTCCCTGGTACAAGCTGGAGTGGTAAAAGCGCACGCAGGGCTGGCCTGTGGAGCAAACGATGTCGAGCAGCGTGAGTCCCTGGGGATGCGCCGCGACGGCCTTCGAAACGGCATCGCCATCGGCAGCGATGACGAAGGCTGCGGACTGCGCGGGATGCTCGAGGGCAGGGATCCACTGGTAGTAGTCGGTCTCGTTGATGGTGCGGCGCAGCGGGATGCCGGCGCGCTGGAAGGCTCCGATGTGGTCGGAGGTCCAGACGAGAATTTCGCCGTGCGAGGGGAGCCGATCGAGGGCGCGCGCATAGGCCTGCTCGAAGGGAATGCGGGTGCGGGAATTCTCGATGGCTTCGCGCAGGACGAGCGGCGTGGCGCGGAGAAGCAGCGAGGAGTTGACGAGAATAAGGACGATACCGGCCAGCAGGATCAGCTGCGCGCTGCGCGGCCAGCGCTTTTCTGCGAGGCCGATGAGCCACGCCGTGAGGAAGCCGAGAGCCAGAGCCGAAGATGGGCAGCATTTCCATGCCGTAGCGGGTGTTGTACCAGGAATGCGGCCACCAGAGGGGGATGAAGATGGGGACCGAGCCATACGCGACGGAGTACGCGTAGAAACGGCAGCGGCAGCCAGAGGAGCAGCATGGGGGCGATGCATCGTTTGCGCCAGATGCCATGATGGCGACAATGGTCCCGGCGACGGTGAGGAAGAGCAGGCGATTGCCCCACCACGAGAGAACCGCGCCCAGTTCCGCTGACTTGATGTAGTAGAGTGCCGCGACGGGCATGCTGTGCCAGCCGGGATAATGCCAGGAGCCGGCGGAGGTGCGGGCATCGATGGCTTTGGCGGAGTACGGGCCGCGCATGAAGTCGAGCCAGTCGCCGTACTGGCGCGCGTTCCAGGCAAACCACAGCGTGGGCGCGGTGATGAGCATGGCGGTAAAGAGGACGAAAGCGCCGCCAGTGCGGTGTGGTCCAGGCGCGGGAGCGCCGCATGGCGTTGGCCGCGATGAGCCAGACGATGCTGGCGAAGATCCAGCCATCGTAGCGGGTGTAGATGGCGGTGACGAGGACGACGCCGCAGGCGACGATGGGCTCTCACGGCAGTCTTCTGATTCCGTTCTCCGAGCGCGCGCAGGAACGCCACGAGGAAGAGCGCGGACCAGATCATCTGGCAGAGGAAGACGGGCTCGTTCATCGCGGTGGTCTGCATGTAGAGCAGGCCGGGGTTGAGCGCGAAGAAGAGGGTGGCGACGACGGCCCCGGCGGGACGCAGCCAGTAGCGCGAGAGGCGCCAGAGGCCGGCGACGCTGAGGACGTAGCAGGCCATCGATGGGATAGCGCCGGCAATGCCGTTTTGCCACCACGCCATGCGCGCCGCGAAGGGCATGATGAGCAGGTGCGGGAACGGGAGCCAGACGGAGCCAATCTGACGGATGCCGGGGTTGAGCGAGTCGAGGATACGGCGGGCGATGTGCAGGTGCGCGACCGCGTCGCCGTAGAGCAACATCATGCCGCGCGGGAAACAGTAGCCGAAGGCCAGCAGCGAAAGCAGCGTGGCGACCATGCCGACGAAGATGGTTTCGTGGCGGAGCGAGCGAGCCGGATCGACAGGCGCGGCGGCACGGGCGTGGGAATCCCGGCCACGCCGCAGGGCTTTATTCGAGGTGCGAGAGCTGGCGGAAGAGCGCAAAGCGTTCCTCGATTTCGTTGGGCGCGAGCTGTTGCAGGCGCTCGGTGCCGAATCGCTCCACGGCAAACGATCCCATGACGCTGCCGTAGAACATAGCGCGGCGGAAAACCTCCGGGGTGAGCGCAGGCTGCGAGGCGATGTAGCCGAAGAACCCGCCAGCGAAAGAATCGCCGGCGCCGGTGGGATCGACGACTTCGGCCAGCGGCAGAGCCGGCGCTCGGAAAGGAACGGTGAGGGAGCCGGGATTGCCGGGAAACGATCGGTCGCTGAAAAAAGCAGTCGCGCCGAACTCGCCGTGCTTCACCACCAGCGCCTTCGGGCCCATGTCGAGAACCTTGCGCGCGGCGACGACGAGGTTACTGTCCCTAGCCAGCATTTTCACTTCCGCATCGTTGATCAGCAGCACGTCGAGGAGTTTCAGGACGCGGGCCAGGTTTTCGGCGTGGTCTTTGATCCAGTAATTCATGGTGTCGCCGCAAACCAGCTTCACGTTGGGCATCTTGCGGCGGACGTCTTCCTGGAGGACGGGATCAATGTTGGCGAGGAAAAGATATTCGGAATCCTGATATTCGGGCGGAATCTTCGGCGAGAAGCTCTGGAAGACGTTGAGGTCGGTCTGGAGGGTCTGAGCCTCGTTGAGGTTTTTTACGTACGAGCCCTTCCAGAAAAAGCTTTTGCCGGGGACGTGCTCGATGCCGCGGGTGTCGATGTCACGGCGCCTGAAAACCTTTTCCTCCTCATCGCCAAAATCTTCTCCCACAACGGCGATAACGCGGACCGGCGTGAAGTAGCTGGCGGCGAGCGCGAAGTGGGTAGCGGCGCCGCCGAGGCAACGATCCCGGCGGCCGGAAGGAGTTTCAAGCGCATCGAACGCGACACTGCCTACAACAAGAATGGCCATGCGGTGGGTTTTCCTCGTTTCTATTTCTTCGTCAGATATTTTCCCATCAGCAGATCGAGGCGCTCACGCGCTGCTGGGGGAATTGCATCGGGACTCGTTAAGAGGGCGAACTGCAGAGCTGAACCGCACGCGCAGGTCCGCTCGTGGGGCATAGAGGCTACAGCAGCAGCGATGACGCGGCAGGCGTTGGCAGAATTCTGATTCATGACCTTGACGATCTGATCGATGGTCACGTCGTCGTGGCCCTCGTGCCAGCAGTCGTAATCGGTGACCATCGCCGCGGTGGCATAGCAGATCTCGGCCTCGCGGGCCAGTTTCGCCTCCTGCAGGTTGGTCATGCCGATGACGTCGGCGCCCCAGCTCCGATAGAGGTTCGACTCGGCGCGGGTGGAGAACTGCGGACCTTCCATGCAGACGTAGGTGCCGCTCGGCTTTGCAGCGACGCCTTCCTTCTGGCATGCGGCAAAGATGCTTTTAGCAACGGTCGCACAAACGGGATCACCGAAGGCGACATGCGCGACGATGCCATCGCCAAAGAAGGTGGAGATGCGATGGAAGGTGCGATCGATGAACTGGTCGGGGACGACGAAGTCGCCGGGCTTGTGCTCTTCCTTCAGCGAACCGACAGCGGAAACCGAGACAATGCGCTCGACCCCGAGCTTCTTCAGCGCGTAAATGTTGGCGCGGAAGTTGAGCTCCGAAGGAAGAATGCGATGGCCGCGCCCGTGGCGGGCAAGGAAGGCGACTTTGCGCCCTTCAAGTTCCCCCAGCACAAGAGCGTCGCTGGGATCGCCAAAGGGTGTGGTGATGCGCTCTTCGTGGACCTGGGTGAGGCCGGGCATGGCATAAAGCCCGCTGCCTCCGATGATGCCAATTTCTGCTTGTTGCAATACGGCTCCCTGCAAGGCGCGCTGTGCTAACAACCCAAGAGCCATTGAGGTCTCAGGTGAGGCGCAGCGCTGAGTGAACGCAAGGAGTCAGTATAAATGGTGCGGCAGCGCCGCCTTCATCATCCCGCAGCCGGCCATGAAGCGGACGATATTCCCAGACAGGCTCCTGGCCAGGTCGGATCCGGGTGCGGCATGCTGCGCGGTGAGCGAAGCATTGAGCGACCCTGGCCCGGTGGGCAGCTGCGCGGCCAGCATCAAAGCGGAGAGTTTGCGGGCGGTATTCAGGTCGTAGCTCTCACTTACGAATACATCGTTGCCGGTGGTGACAAACAGAACCGGACCCTCGCTGGTCTGGTAGACCTGCTCGTCGGGACTGGCCTCAGCGCTGGTATCACGCGCCACGTGATTGTATTTCTTCGCCAGCTCGTCGGAGTACATCTTGACGAAGTCATCGGCGGCTGCCTTCGACTTCCACTGCGAGAGGTAAAAGAGCGCCACGGAAGCGGTCGAGCTCTTGTCCGCGGCGTCCTTCTTCTGGGCCGCGTAATAGATGCCGCCATCCCATGCCGGGCGTGAGCTCCGCCGCGACCTGGTTGCCGCCGAAGAGCTCCGCCAGAATCCGCACATCCAGCTCGCCCATCACGCCGATGTCGTATGGGTTGTAATTGGCGTCGATCACGGAATGAATGTCGGGCATGTTGAGCAGCGGAACTTTCGCGCCGTCTTCGTAAGCTTTCGGGTTCATGATCTCGTAGCTGCTGGCCGGAGGATGGTCGAGAACTCCGGCATAGGCCGACGCGGGGCTTTTTGAATCGACCACCAGCGTGGCCTCGAACTTGAGCCCATCCTTGTAGGGAAACAGCAGCGACTCCTGAAGCAGGAGCGGCGCACGGGAAAGCACCGGCGAGTC
The DNA here is from genome assembly GCA_963788905.1 of uncultured Acidobacteriaceae bacterium. GTDB lineage: Bacteria > Acidobacteriota > Terriglobia > Terriglobales > Acidobacteriaceae > Palsa-343. Next base: position 781,060 of record CAWBIO010000001.1, on the reverse strand, counting down.
GCCATCGTCAGTCATGTTGTCGAGCAGATTCTCGATCATCTGGGGCGCGCTGCGCAGGCTCTGGTGGGCGGGTGCGAGGCTGTAGTCGACGAAAACCGCCATGGCCTGGCCTTCGAGAACGGCCTCGCGGGCGGTGTCGTCTTCATCGGTGGCGACGTGCTTCTTGTCGTCAGCAAAGCCGTGCGAAATATCGTCGCTGGTCTGGTTCTGCCACTTGTCCAGGTTCACGCGCTGGTCCTGGAGAGCGTGCGTCAGCTCGTGGGCCAGGACGGGCTTTTGCGTGTCGGGCGCAATCCAGTCCAGCAGGTTCACCGTTTTGGTCTTGCTGTCGTAATAGGCAGCGATCTGCTCATCCAGCAGCGTCACCAGGAAAGATTGGAGGTGGAAGTCGGCGTCGATGAGGCCAAACTTCTTGAGGACGACTTCGGAGCGCTCCATGCGCTTAGCGTCCTTATCGTCGTTCATTTTCTGGACGAGGTATTTCTCTACTTCAGCCCGCGTCGTCAGATGGGGTTTCACCTGGCGCCGGATGGGCAGCTTTGTATCTTCAGAAGCGAACTGCAGGATTGGGCCGACGGAGGAGAACAGCTCTTTTGCCTGGTCCGGGGTGATGCGCGTTACCGGGGCCTGCGCCTTTCCCTGGTCGGATGGCTGTTGTGGCGCGGCGCCCGAATCCGGGCCGGGTGAATCCTTCGGAGTGGTTTGTGCGCCGCCGGCCAGTGCGGCCAGCAGCAGGAGGGAGGCAAACCACGCTCTGTTCTTAAGCTGCATTGCTATCCTTTTCGCCCCGTAGCGGAGCAGTTGTCTGCGGAGGCTTCTTCAATACTCGCAGACTATAATTTTTCGTGAGAGCCTGCATGAGCCAGACATATCAGATTCCGGACACCACTGTCTCAGAAACGCCATTGGCGGCCCAGCTGTTGGCCTCCGGCGCGCCGGCTCCTGAGCTAACGATGCACCGGGGGGCAAAAACGCCGCTTCGCTATCAGGACGCCGCGCCTGGACCGTGGTTTCCGGGCTTCGGCGCAGCGGTTTACGACCTCGGATTCCGCACCTTTCTGCGCGCGACGGGCAAAGACCGCGTCCGGTGGCTGAACGGCATGATCACCCAGGCTGTGAAGACGATGCTTCCGGGCCAAGTGGCCTACACGCTGGTTCTGAACGCCCAGGGACGGATCCAAGGCGATGCCAGCGTGCTCTGTTTCGAGGATTCGTTGCTGCTCGAAACCGATCGCGCCCAGAACGAACGCCTCCTGACGCACCTGCGCCGTTACATCATTATGGACGACGTAAAGCTGGAAGCGTTAGACGCGCCCCTGACGGCGATTGGCATTGCGGGGCGGGGAGCGAAGGGGATTCTGCAGAGCCTGGGCGCCAGCCTGCCGGAGACGGGAAGTTTTGGGACGACAGAGCTGGCCGGAATTGAAGTCCGGCTGGTGAACACAAACGGCCCTGGTCGTTCCGGAATCTGACCCGAAGTTCGAGATTCATGTCGCGCCCGAGCACGTTTTGGCGATCTGGCAGGCGCTGCTCGGGGCCGGGGCGATCCCGTGGGGCGTCGAGATGACGGAGAAACTCCGCGTTTGGGAGGGGTTACCGCAGTACGACGTCGACTTCAGCGAGAAACACCTGCCCCAGGAGACGAATCTCGAACGAGCGCTCAATTTCACCAAGGGCTGCTACCTCGGGCAGGAGATCGTGGAGCGCATCCGCTCGCGGGCAACGGTGCACCGCAGCCTGCGGCAATTCGAGCTCAGGAGTGACACGCCGGGTGTGATCCCGAAGCTCGGACCCGGTGAGAAGCTGGAGCTCCGCGCCGGCGACACAGTCGTGGGCGAGCTGACCAGCGTGGCGCGCATCGAGCTGGGGAGTGCCCACAAGACGAATCTCCACAAAACGCTGGCGCTGGGAGTGGCGCGGGTCGAGGCCCTGGAGAAGGCAGAAACTGAACCACTCCGATACGACGGGGGAACGGCGGTGCTGTACTTGCCGCCCGCGGACCCGATCGCCGAACTGGAATCCTGATCAGGGAGAATGGTTTTCTATGGACGAGAAGCAACCCACTTTTACCGTGACTGACAAGCGCAAGTTCACGATGGAGGGCGAGCTGCGCGACGAAACGCCCGGCGACACGCAACCGCCGGAGCCGGCCGCCGCGCAAACAGCCTCGGAAAACGTCGTGACCATGCCGGTTCACGAAACCCCGGAAGCGGAGACGCCCGCACCCGAAGCTCCGGGGGAAGCCGAGTTGCAGCAGTTTTCCGCGCAGGAATCGGCTGAACAGAATGCCGCCTACAAGGAGTCGTCGCGCCAACTGGATGATGTGCTGCGCCAGGCCAACCCGGGGATGGAAGCGCCGGGGACGATCGCGTTCGAGCATGTCATCCAGTCGTTCTACGTGTCGGCGATGATCGCGATGGGCGCGGGCACCGAGCCGGGCCAGAAGCCGCGGGTAGATATTCTGGGCGCGCGCCAGAGCATCGACATGCTGGCGCTGCTGCAGGAGAAGACAAAGGGCAACCTAACCCCGAAAGAACAGGCGACGCTGCAGAATGTGCTCTTCGAATTGCGCATGATGTTCCTCGAAATCACCAACGCCATCGCGCAGCAGGCCCAGCGTCCCATGGACGCTAAAAAGAAATAACCCCCCTCGCGCATGCAGGCAGAAATCATTGTTCTCGGCAGCGGAACCTCGATGGGCGTGCCGACTCTCGGCTGCCGGTGCGAGGTTTGCACCTCGAAGGATCCGCGCAATCGCCGCACCCGGCCATCGATTATCGTCACGTGGAACGACCGCGGAACGGAGCGGCTGGTGCTGGTCGACACCGGGCCGGATTTTCGCGAGCAGGCCCTGCGCGAGGGAATCCGGCACGTGGATGCCGTGTTCTACACGCATGCCCACGCCGACCACGTAATGGGCCTCGACGATCTGCGGCCACTGAGCTTCGCGCACAAGCCAGGATTTCTGCCTCTCTATGTGGACCGGCAGACGGCCGAGATCCTGCGCAGGATCTTCGAATACACGTTTTCAGAAAATGCCACTTACCCGACAAGGGCCCGGGTCGAGCTGCGCGATCTCGAGGGTACGCAAACGGCGGATGTACACGGAGTGAAATTCCAGCGCGTGCCCCTGACGCATGGCGACATCGAGGTTGCGGGCTTTCGCTTTGGACCGGCAGCGTATCTGACTGACCTGAGCAGCATCCCGGAGTCGAGCCTGCCGTTGCTCGAGGGCCTCGACGTGATGATCATCGATGCGTTGCGCCCGGAACCTCACCCCAGCCACGCAACCATTTCCGAGTCGCTGCGCCTGGTCGAACGGATCAAGCCGCGACAGGCGTGGTTCACCCACATGTCGCACGAAGTGGACCATGCGGAGATGGAAAAAACCTTCCCCCCGAATGTGCGGCTCGCCTGGGACGGGCTGCGGATTCCGTTCGAGCTCTAGCCGATGCGGATCTACAGAGCCATCGACGAGCTGCCGCCACAAATGGCGCGCACCGTCGCGGCCATCGGCAATTTCGACGGGGTGCACCGCGGGCACCAGGAGATTATTGGCAAGGTGCGCGAGCGGGCGCGGCTGCTCGAGGCCGAGGCCATTGCCGTCACTTTCGATCCCCATCCCCTGGCACTGCTGCGGCCGGCACAAGCGCCGAAGCTGATTACGCCGCTCGCCGAGCGGCTGCGCCTTCTCGCAGCAACCGGCATCGATGCGGCGCTGGTGATTCCCTTCACTCGCGAATTTTCGATGCAGACGCCGCGGGAGTTCGCGGAGGGCGTGCTTCGCGAATCGCTGAAGGTCGTCGAGGTACACGAGGGCGACACGTTTCGCTTCGGGCACGATGCGGCGGCAGGGATCGCGGAGCTGAGAACGCTGGGCGCGGAACTCGGATTCGGCGTGGTTTCGCACGGCGCGCTCGAGGTGCGGGGAATCACGGTTTCGAGCAGCGAGGTGCGGCGGCGCATCGCGGCCGGACAGTTGGGCATCGCCCGAGCTCTGCTGGGACGGCCCTTTTCAATCCTGTCCACGCCGATGCACGGTCGCGGCATCGGAAAACGGCTGACGACGCCGACCATCAACCTTGCGCCCTACACCGACCTGGTGCCTCCGGATGGCGTGTATGTCACGCGCGTGCGGATCGGCGAGGGCGCCGGGCTCCGCTGTTCAACGCTGTAACCAACGCTGGAGTGCGGCCGACGTTTGACGAGGCAGGTTATGCGATCGAGTCGCACCTGCTCGACGGGCCGCCTCCCGTGGAGCTGACCGCCTCAACGCCGATTGAGGTTTGTTTCCTGATGCGGATGCGCGACGAGCAGCGCTTCCCATCTCCCGAGGCGCTGAAACAGCAGATCCTGCGCGATGTGGCGCGGGCACGGGAGTATTTCCGCCGCGCAAAGCATGGCGGCATCTCCGCGGTGCCTAAAAGGCAGATTCCCAAGCCCGGTTCAGATAACGGGAACGAAAAGCGCTATCAATCCGTATTATGTAGTGCGTGCTTTCCGGCACCGGAAAAGAGGCTTTGATGGCTCGTTCCATCGGCTTGCTCGTTGGCCGCTGGAGTGCGATGCTCTGGCTGGCCGTTACCACCGCCTATGTGCTGGCGATCTCCTTTCTCATCGTTCGGGATGCTCGATTCCCGCTGGTTCTGGGAGCCATCCGCACCACAGGCCGCCCAGGGCTCTGGATTACGCTGGGACTTGCGATCCGGGGCTGATTGCATTGATTCTGATCATGCGTCGCCTTCGCGCCGGATCAATTCTCCTGGGTATTTATTGCGGGCTTTGGACCACGCTCCTCACCTCTGTGCTGCCTTTTATCTGGAATGCCCGCCAGTCATTTTGCACGCAGACCATGTGCATCAGGACTGCCTGGCTTGGACGCCTGCTGGTGTTCGGTCTGATGACTCCGTTTGTGGCTGCCGCCCTTTGGGCGAGGCGGGAGTTCGCACGCACGCGGCACAGGACCTCGCCGGCTTAATCCTGGAGATGCTTTGGCGTAGAGGCTCAGCGGGGCACGTTGAGCGAGGCTGTCTGTCGCAGCGGCGGCTGCTTCGGGCCAGGCACATCTCCCGGGAAAGTCTCATTCGGCGTGGCAGCGATGGCCACCTTCATGAAGTCCGTCCACAGCGGCAGCGCGACAGCAGCGCCTGTCTGCTTGTCTCCCAGCGACTCGCGATCGTCGAAACCCACCCAGACGCCGCAGGTGATCGACGGCGAGAACCCGATGAACCAGGCATCGGTAAAGTCATTTGTGGTTCCCGTCTTGCCGCCGATGGGATGGTTGAGCGACGCGGCTTTGGCTGCGGTGCCTTCCCGCGTTACGCCTCGGAAGAAGACCATCATGGTGCGGGCGGTCTTCTCGCTGACCACTTCGCTCACGTCGGGTGGCTCTTCCGGCAGCGGAACGCCGTCGGCGGTGACCACGCGCTTGACCAGACGAGGCGCCACGCGAATGCCATCGTTGGGAAACACCGAGTAGGCATCCACCTGCTGTTCGAGCGTGACCTCAGCCGAGCCCAGGGCAACGGGCAGATACGCCGGAATGTTGGTCGTGATGCCGAAGCGGTGCGCCGTGGCAATGACTTTGCGAATGCCCACGCGGCTGGCCAGCTCGAGCGCCGGAATATTGCGCGAATCGGCAAAAGCCTCAAGCAGCGAGATGCGCCCTTTGAATTTGCCGTCGTAATTGTGCGGGACATAGTTACCGAACGAGACGGGCTGATCGACAATCATCTCCTCCGGCGTTGCCCCTTCTTCGACCGCGGTTGTATAGACGTACGGCTTGAACGAGGAACCCGTCTGGCGCTCGGCCTGCGTGGCGCGATCGAACTGCGAAAGGTTGAAGTCACGCCCGCCCACCAGGGCCAGCACATCGCCGGTGCCGTTATCCATGGCGAGCAGCGATCCCTGAACGCCGGAATCCTGTTCCAGAGTGCCGTGCACGCCGCTGCCGTCTTCGCCGGTGATCCTGATGTAGATGATGTCGCCGGGCGAGAGGAACTGGTCCGCCGTCCGGTTGCCCGTCCACGCCCAGTTCTCAGCGGTGAGAATGAACTGGCGATCGCCGACGCGTCCGGTGATCTGATACGGAAGGATGCCGGTGACCAGGGCATGAATGTAAGTTCCAGGCTCAGGCGGAACGCTCCAGTCAGGATGTTTGAAAGTGTCCACATTCAGCCCGCCAGCCAGAACGTTCAGCAAATGACCGTGCCAGCCGCGGCGGCGCTCGTAGGCAGCCAGACCATCAAGAACCGCAGTGTTGGCGGTCTTCTCGAGATCGAGATCGAGCGTCGTATAAACCTTCAGCCCGGCAGCGTGAACCTGTTCGGTGCCGAAGCGGCGCTCCAGCTCGCGGCGTACTTCTTCAACAAACCATGGCGCCACGCTGTTGGGCGGTGGCTCCAGATGCAAATCGAGTGGCGACGAGCGAGCGGCCTCCGCCTGGGCCGCGGTGATCTTGCCGTCTTCGAGCATGGAGTCGATAACGACGTTGCGCCGGCGGAAGGCGCGGTCAGGATTCAGAATCGGAGAAAACTCCGTGGGGCCCTTGGGCAAACCGGCCAGCAGCGCGGCCTCCGGCAACGTGAGCTGGCTGGCGCGCTTGGAGAAGTAGTACTCTGCCCCCGCCTCAAAGCCGTAAACACCGCTGCCCAGATAAATCTGATTGCCGTAAAGCGTGAAGATCTGCTCCTTGGTAAAAGTGTGCTCGATCTGCAGAGAGAGGAAGACCTCCTGCAGTTTGCGCGTCGCGGTGCGCTCATTGGAGAGAAACAGATTGCGCGCCAGCTGCATGGTCAGCGTGGATGCGCCCTGCGCGCGCCCTTTCGAAGTGAGATCGTGCCACGCCGCCCCGGCCACGCGGATCAGGTTGATGCCCCAGTGGCTTTCAAAATCGCGGTCCTCGGTGGAGATAACCGCCTGGCGCAGCACTGGCGCGAAGTCCTCATAGTTCACCACCACGCGGCGCTCCAGCGCGAAGGAGCCAAAGCTGCGGCCGTGGACGTCATACAGTTCCGTCGTGGTGCTGGGGCGGTAATGCTCCAGCTCGTAGACCTGAGGCAGATCGACGGTGTAAACGAGAGTCAGCCCGGTGAGGCAACCGCCGGCAGCGGCGAGCACCACCAGCACCGCCAGCGCCACACTGCCTGCGATTTTGCGGGGGCCGGAAGGCCTGAAGTCTGAATCGCGGCCGCGTCTTCCCCGCCGCGGCGGATCCGGATCGTTATCCCAGTCTGATGGCGTGATGAGGTTCAACGTGCCATCCCATTTTCACAAATCATGCGCACACGCATTGCAGGCAACGCGTGAATACGTCAGGGCTTCCGGCTATGGTTTAACACCAATTGTGAAAATGGTCCACGCACTCCACGAGCTCAGGCGTTCTTCTGCTTCAGAATCTGGAGAGCCCGGTTGAGCTGATCGTCGGTCCGCGGTTCCTGCGGATTCTCGTTCTCAGGCGAGATCTCCTCGAGGTTCTGGGTCACGGCAACGTTGGGCGTCACCGCGTCATCCTCGATTTTCTTGCCTGAAGGCGACTGATACTTGGCCACAGTCAGCAAAAGCGCCGAGCCATCGGGCAGAGTGAAGGTCTTTTGCTCGCCGCCCTCGCCGAAAGTCCGATCGCCCACCACATCGCCGCGTTTGTCATCGAGGATCGCTCCGGCAACCAGTTCAGCCGCGCCCGCAGTGCCATGGTTCACCAGCACCACCAGCGGAGCGGCGGTCACAAACTTCGAGCTTTCCGCGCTGAAGGTCTGCGCAGGAACCGTCTGTCCTTCGAGAGATGCGATTTTTCCAGACTGCAGGAAGGCGTTGGCCAGGCGAATTCCCTGCTGCGGATCGCCCTCGGCAACGTCGCGCAGGTCGAGCAGCACTTTGTGGCTGCCATTCTTCGGCATGTCACGCAGGCGAGCCACAATCTCGTCGACCCGCTCGCGCGTGAGGACGACCGGCTTGAGGTACAGGATGCTGGAATTCTCATACTGCTGCTGGTAGAGCGCGGGCGGCGTCACGGCGGCACGCGTCAGCGTGATGTCTTCCGGCTCCGGCTTCATACGGCGAACCAGCTGGAAGGTGACCGTGGTGCCAGGCTTTCCCTCAAGCAGCAGGCGGATCATGGCCACCGACATTTCGCCCGTCGGCTGGCCGGCGATCGATTCGATCAGGTCGCCGTCTTCGATGTGGGCCTTCTCGGCGGGGCTGCCCGGAATCACGGCGACCACAGTGCCCCAGCCAAAGCGCTTCGACACATCCATGCCTACCTGGGCCACGCCTTCATGCTGATGCGCCAGGTAGCTCTGGTATTCCGGCTGGCTCAGATAGCTGGAGTCGACATCGAGCGACTGCAGCAGCCCATGCAACGCGCCGTTGGTGACCTTGGGCAGGTTGGGGTCGGTGACGTAATCGGTTTGAATCTTGTGCAGCACTTCCTCGTAGACACCCATCTGGCGGTAAGCGCCGTCACTCTGGCTGGCGCTGACGCCCGCCGGCCCGAACCCGCCGAAGAGCACGACAAGGATGATCGCAATGGAGACGCCGAGGATGGTGTGATTGAAGCTTCTGGACATGTGCCGGGGATACACTCCTGCTTCCGTCTATGATACCCCAGAAAACAGCTGGTAGCTGGGAGCCGGGAGCCGGGAACAGGAGAGTTGCGGAGGCCGCTGAAATCTCACGGATGATCCACGGACTACTGGCAACGTTGACTCGACCTGCTTAGCCAACTGCCGTGCTCCGTGCTCCCTGCTCCCTGCTCCCTGCGTCACTCGTACCTCGTTATCGAATAACGCGGGCCGGGGACCAAAGAAATGGTGTCCCCAGTAACCAAACCAGGCACTGAGGCTGACTGTCTCCCGGTAGTATTCTGGATCGTTCTTGTATTTCATTACCGCGCTGGTGCGGAGGAAAACGCATGCATTTTCGTCCATCGAGTCTTGCGGGTTTGCTTTCAGGATGTGCCATGTTGTTCGGAATGGCGGCCGGATATAGTCAGACTGCATCGCCGGTCCCATCCGCCCCAGCCCCTCAAAGCGCCGATGACTCCGCTTCCCGGTGGGACGTCTTCCTGGGGTATTCGTATCTTGCGCCTCATGGCACGGTAACCACGAGTGTGCCGCCTGGCACCATCAGCAACAGCTACTCGGCAATCAACTACGGCGGCATCGGCAGTGTGTCGTACTTCTTCAACCGGTACGTGGGCGGCCAGATCGAATACGCCAATCATCCCAGCGGCAACAACGATGGGATTTCGACGGCGCAGGCAGGCATCATTTTCCGATATCCGACCGAAGGCGTGTCGGTGTTTGTTCACGGGCTGGGTGGCGGGGCGTACGTGGGCGGCCCCAACTATCCCGGAAACGGGACCGACCTTGTTGCGCACGCCTACACGTGGGGACCGGCCCTGACCGCAGGCGCCGGGCTCGATCTCGATTTTTCGCGCCATTTCGCATGGCGAATTTTCCAGGCTGACTACGAGTACATGCATGCCGATTTTGGACCGCAGCCTTTCACCGGCGGTCGCGCCAACATCAGCGCGGTACGGCTGAGCACCGGTCTGGTGCTCCGGGTTGGCAGCATCACCCCTCCGCCGCCGGTGCAGTACGCATGCAGCGTAAAACCCTCCTCGGTCTTTCCAGGTGAACAGGTCACCGTCACTGGCACCGCGAGCAATCTCGACCCGAAAAAGAAGGAAACCTATAGCTGGAGCGGCCAGGGTCTGACGGTGAGCGGTACCACTGCCACCACCACCATCGATACGGGCACCCTCCAGCCTGGCTCCTATACCGTCTCCGGTCATGTCGGCGAAGGGGTGAAGGCGGGCCAGTCCGCCGACTGCACCACGCAGTTCACGGTCAAACAGTTCGAGCCGCCCAGCGTCAGTTGCACGGCCAATCCTTCGTCCGTCCAGCCAGGGGGCAGTTCCAGCATCTCCACAACCGGCGTGAGCCCGCAGAGCCGTCCGCTCACCTACAGCTACTCCGCTTCTGCCGGATCGATCAGCGGCACCGGCATCGCGGCAACCTTGTCCACCGCGGGGGCTCCCTCCGGGACCATCACGGTGACCTGCAACGTACAGGACGACAAAGGACAGACAGCTTCGGCGACGACCACTGTCACCGTGGAGGCTCCGCCACCTCCGCCCGCTCCATCTCCCGAGCAGGTTCGCCTCGAGCAGCGCCTCGCACTGCACAGCGTCTTCTTCGCCACGGCTCAGCCCAACGCAGCGCATCCCGAGGGCGGTTTGGTCGAAAGTCAGCAGGGGACACTCAGCACCCTGGCGACGGACTTCAAAAGCTATCTGACGTTTAAACCCGACGCCCGCATCACCCTGACGGGCCACGCCGACGTCCGCGGCAGCGCCGAGTACAACCAGGCGCTGACCCAACGCCGTGTGAACCGCGTGAAGCAATTCCTGGTGCAGCTGGGTGTTCCTGAATCGGCGGTCGATACTCAGGCCGTGGGCAAGGAACAACAGCTCTCAAAGGAGCAGGTGAAGACCCTTGTCGACGAGAATCCCGAACTAAGCGATGTCCAGAAGAAAAAGATGGATCAGAAACTGGCCATCATCTATCTGGCTCAGAATCGCCGCGTCGACATTACCCTGAACAATACCGGTCAGCAATCCGTGAAACTGTATCCCTTCAACGCCGCCGATCTGAACACGCTGCTGAGCGAAAAGGCGCCGGCGCAGAAGAGGAAGGCAGCAGCAAAGAAGCACTAAATAGCATCGGACGCCAAAAGGAGCCTGGGGACCTATCGCGCCCCAGGCTTCTTACCTTATGTCCCTCGCCACAAACCTTCAATCAATCACAGCCCAGCCTGGATCTGGATCCGTTTCGCCTCGGGTCGAAGTTTCCGTATTGCCGGTCATTCGATACTAAGCAGCAGTATGCTGTTATGGCCCACCGGCTCGGCCACATGAACACACTTAGGGAAATCTGGAGAGCGTATCCCGTAATGCAGGCAGTCGTGCAAAGCCTCGTTGCGCTGTTGTGGCTTTGGGCGGGGATGGATGAGTTGCGGAAAGGCAGAAAGCGATCCTCGATTGGCTGGCTGTGCGTCTCCGCCGTCATTCTGGTGATGATCATTGTCAGTCACGCTCGTAGCGGGCATTGGGGCGCGGCTTTGGTTGGCGCGGCGGTCGCGGCGGTCGAAACCACCCTTGTTCTTAAACGGTGGCCATCTGAAAATCGCGCCTGACGAAAGTTTCGTATTGCCGGTGATACGGACATCACGAAATCCACGTGCCAATCACTTTCTCGATCACCCAACGGCCGTCACGTCTCTCCATTACCACGTACGCGCCGCCACCACAAAGCCCACCACATTGGTTGCTCTCGTAAAAGAGAGCTTGGATGCCATCTGAAGCAAAACCTACGCGGGAGAATGTCACGATGCCGGGGGAACCGGGAAATCGCTTGTAAAATGCAGGGCAACCACCGCTCCTGAAGACGGAACCCAATTGGGATGGTTCGACGAGTTCGTATTCAAACGCACAGTGAAAAGATGGTTGAAACGATGCTTGGCGCCTGTTCACATCTCGAAAATCGTCTATTGTCTCTCGCTTAAGGTTGGGGGCTTCACTTCGCAGTGAACTTCCGGTTTTCGTCCAGGAAGCGTTCAGCCCTTACTGATCGGACTCAGACATCCTGAAATCACGATTTTGATAATTCCATCGCCTTCGGGCTCGATCGGCACTACCCCTTTTTTACTTCCCAACTGACCATCAATAAAGGCAGAAATTACGTCGTATTCGCGGGCTTGAACTTTCGGAGACTTTCGGCACGCTGTACTCGAAGCCAGCAACGCCGCAAGCGCGCAAATCACCGCCGCACGCCAAACACGATCGTTGATTCGCATTGCCTGATCGTACCTCGAATGTATCGTCGGCAACACGGAATTTCGACTCCGTCAACACTGTGGCCCGATGTTTGCCAAAGCGTAATTTCCGGTTTGCCGGTCATCCGGCACTCAGAAGGCTCAGTACGAATTCTCGATCCGTGCCCTTTGTCGTCAGGAGCGACCACTTGGCTCTTCGAGTAAGCGCGGCGAACCAAGACGTCGTCTCTGCGAATCGCATATCGTACACCATGATGCTCGCTCTCTCGTTCTTCAGCGTATTGCCGCTGAACCACACAAAAAGCGAAGGAACATCAAAGTCTTTGACACGGCGCTGCAAGTTTGAATTGCTTCTGCGTCGTTCCGTCGGATGAGGCAGTTTTAAGACCGGGACCTCGATAAAACCGTCTCCGTTCCTCTGAAATGACCACTGAGACAGGACTCTGTTGGGAGCAAATGGAGGGAATGTCAATCGGTCCTGGTAGAACTCCTCCAAGGCCGCGTCGAAACGATGCATGTATTCGGGAAACTGGAAATCGACGATACCCTTGCCGGAGAATCCGAGCCATTTTTGATCAAACCAGTTGTCGATCTGAATGACCCAGAGCCGTTCGGTGGTGTGCTCGGCGCACAGCTTGCGAAGCATAGAGTTGAGCAGTTCGATGAAGCTGTTGTCGTCAGTGAGTCCTGGAGGGATTGTCACGGTCACCCGACCATTTTGCCGCATAATTCCCCAGTGGTCGGCAATACTTCCATTTCAAACTTTTATATCCCTATAAAAAATCGATATGGACCAGTTGCCGGTCATTCGGCCCAATCGGGCATAAGCCGATCCGTAATCCTGCATTCGTTGCATTGGGGGAGATAGTCAGCCAAAAGAGCGACTCCCAGTAATCCTCCAGACGTTTCCAGAATTGCGGTGGCTCGAAACGCGAGCTGGCGATTACGGGCACATGGGCAGAGATCCTGGATGGGCTCACTTCGAGCCCGGAGGCACAATGCCGTTCATGCGCAGATACTCGACCATCTGCCCATAGTGGTCGTATCCATGAGCGGAAATGAACGATGCGACGACCGACCGCGTATGCAGACCGTCGACACCGCCAATCCGGGTGTAGGCATTCTCGGCTGTAATCGTCGCGAGCGCCTTGTGTGAATAGGCGAAAGAATCCCGAGCGGCCTTCAGTAGTTCCTCTTTCGTTGTCAGACTCGTGATGCTTTTCGGGTCAACCGGCATCTTCTCCCCGAGAATCTTCGAAGCAAAGTAGTAGTTCGCTTCCGCGACATGCGATATTTGCTGCGCGAACGTGCGAACCCCGTCAAACTTTGCGCCCTGCGAGGGTGCGAAGGTTGCACTGGTGGGCGCAAAGCCGTATTTGTCCGCCGGCATCGCCTGCGCAACTCCCATAAACTCCTGCTCAAAGAGGTTGAGCAACTCCTCCTGCGCCTGCACGGGTGATATTGGGGCGCCAACGGCCACCTTTGCGCTGGTTGAGCCCGTTTGCGCAGAGCCCGCCAACGCACAGCCTCCCAGAATCACAGCGGTGCAAACATACCGGAGACGCATCGATCACCTCACTCGGCAAAATTTCTCAACAGTCTAGCAGACGCCCCCGGGTTGCCTTAGCCAGCCGCCGTCCTCCCGGCTCCCATCTCCGCGCTCCAGGCTTCGTTCACTCGTATCGCAGCGCCTCAATCGGATCGAGCGTCGCCGCCTTCCACGCCGGATAAATGCCGAAAACCAGGCCGATGACCCCCGAAACGACAAAGCCCGTGATCACCCAGAACGTCGACAGGCTGGCCGGGAACGAGACCCCGTAACGGATGCCCACGGTCAGAAGCGTGCCGAGGATGATCCCTACCACGCCACCCAGGGCACACAACGTCATCGCCTCAAAGGTGAACTGGACGAGAACGTTTCGCTTCGTCGCGCCGATGGCCTTGCGAACGCCGATCTCGCGCGTACGCTCGGTGACTGAGACCAGCATGATATTCATCACGCCGACTCCACCCACCAGAAGACCCACGCTCGACACCGCGAACATAAAGATGACCAGCCCGGCGGTGATCTGCGACCAGAAGTCGAGGATCGAGTCGGGGCTGAAGATGGCGAAGTCGTTGTCTTTCTCCACGCGATCACGGCGACGCTCGCGCAGCAGGGTCGTGACCTCTTCGGTCACGATCGATTTATTCGCGGCATCGTCGTATTTGACCGACATGAATGTGTCCAGCACCTCCGGATGGATCTTGCGGAAAGTGCTCAGAGGAAATGTCGCGCGGTTGTCGTTGGGATTGGGACCGCTGCCAAAGGCCTGCTTGAATTTATCCAGTACGCCGATGACCGTAAAGATGTCCCCATTGATCTCGATGTCCTTGCCGATAGGATCTTCGCCCGGAAACAGCTTCTCGGCGGTGTCATGGCCGATGTCCACCACGTTCGCGCTGCGATATTCGTCGTCGTCGTTGAAGCCGCGGCCCTTCGACGATCCCCATGTTGTCGACTTCGAAGACGGTCGGCATGTCGCCTTCAAGAATTGTGTTCTGAATCTTCTTGTCCCGGTAACGAACGGCTACATAACCCACGCCCAGCTGCCAGTTGGCGTACTGGCGGCCGACATTAACGCCAATGACGTGCGGCAGCGTCCCCAGAGCTTTCGCGTCATCCTCGGTCAGGTACTTGCGCGCCAGCATCTCCGTCGTGGGCCGCACCCCAATAGGATTCCACCGGTAGATCCACAGCACGTTGGTGCCGAACGACCTGGCCATGTCCGCGACCCGGTTGTTGACGCCATTGATCAGCGACGAAATGGTGATCACCGTCGCCACGCCGATGACGATGCCGAGGATGGTGAGCCCGGAGCGCAGCTTGTTCGAGCGCAGGGTATCCAGCGCCATCCGGACCGATTCGCGAGAGTCGCTGAGTGCCATGTTTTATAACTCCGCGCGCAGGGCCACGATCGGGTCAAGCTGCGCAGCTTTGTGAGCCGGGTAAACACCGAAGAAGATGCCCACGCTGGTGGCCACAAACAACCCCAGCAGCACCGACCACAGCGCGATAGCCGAAGGGAACCCCACCAGGTGAGTAACCGTTTCGGCGACGATCACGCCTCCGAATGACGCCAAAAATGCCGCCCAGCAACGACATCGCCGCCGATTCCATGAGGAACTGCATCATCACGTCGTTGCGCCTGGCGCCCAGCGCCTTGCGAATGCCGATTTCGCGCGTGCGCTCGGTGACCGAGACCAGCATGATGTTCATGATCACCACACCGCCGACGACCAGCGAAATGGCGGCGATTCCCGACGACGACCGTCGCGAACGTTCACTGATCTGCTGCCAGATACTGATGAAGGTTTCGTTGGTGGAGATCGCGAAGCTGTCTTCTTCGCCGGGCCGGTCATGGCGGCGGGCGCGCATCAGCGCCCGAACCTGGTCGATCGCGGCATCGAGCGCGCCCGGGACCATGCCCGCCTTGGCCGAAATCTCACGCTCTGGTGCTCGCCATGCGTGTGCAGATAAGTGCTCAGCGGCATGTGAACGTAATTGTCCTGGCTCTGGCCGAAAGTCGATCCCTGTCTCTCGCCCACTCCCGACCACGGTGTACATTTCGCCGTCGACGCGAATCTCCTGGCCGATGGGATCGTACGGAGGCAGAACGTTATCGACAATGTCGTAGCCGATGACCACGTCGTGCGTGCCCAGCATATCATCCATGGGCGTCAGCGCTCGGCCCTCCACGACGTTCAGATCGCTGATCTCCTGCATGTTCGAGGTCCACCCGCTGACGGTTGTGTTGTTGCTGGACTGCTTCCCGCTGACCACTGTGCCGCTGGAGGAGAGCTCCGCGCCCAGAACCAGGCAGCGCGTGCAGGTGCGCTCAAGATAGAGATAGTCGTCGTAGGTGATGTCCTTGCGCTTGTAGACCTTGAGGTACTCCTCGGCGGTGAAGATGACGGCGGGAGTTTTTGCAGGGTCAGCGTGTCCGATCCTTTGCGCGCAATCTTCTTCACCACGAACATATTGGCGCCGTTCACCAGAGTGATGACGGCAATGACCGACGCAACTCCAATCACCACTCCGACGATGGTAAGAATGGTGCGCAGCTTGTTGGCCCAAAGCGACTGCAGAGCCACTTTGATTGCTTCGGCAAATCCCATAGCGACAGTTTTCCCGCGCCGAGCCCCTGGATTCCGTTTTTTATGGAAGGACTCTCGCCTAGTTTACGCAGTTTTAGAGCTGCACGTTCCCCTTTTGTGACGTGTCAGCTTACCCGGCTATGGCCACCGGCCCCCCAGGCTCCCGGCTACCAGCTACCGGCCGTACTGTTCCCGATACCAGGCCACCGTGCGCCGCAACCCCTCTTCAAACCCGACCTTCACCTCGTACCCGAACGCCTCGCGGGCCGCGGAAATATCCGCCAGCGAGTTCTGGATGTCCCCGGTGCGGGGCGGTCCATAAACAGGCGGCTCCTTGAAATCGAGCAGCTCGGCCAGGATGCGGAACGTCTTGTTCAGAGTGTGCCGCTCGCCGCAGGCGACGTTGAAAACCCGCCCAGCCACCTTCTCCGCCGGAGCCTCCAGCGCCAGAAGGTTGGCCGAAACAGCGTTCTCGACGTAGGTGAAGTCACGTCCCTGCTCGCCATCGCCATGAATGGTCGGCCTTTCGCCGCGCATCATCTGCAGCGTGAACTTCGCCATCACTCCGCTGTAGGGCGAGTCAGGCACCTGGCGCGGCCCAAAGATGTTGAAGTAGCGCAGGCAGACCGTCTCGATCCCGTAAACCTGCCAGTAGCTCTTCATATAGAACTCGCCCGCGAGCTTCTGCACCGGATAGGGCGCGATCGGCATCGGCATCATGGTTTCCACGCGAGGGAATCCCGGCTGGTTGCCATAGGCCGAAGACGACGCCGCATAGACGATCCGCTTGACCCCGGCTGCGCGCGCGCCTTCCAGCAGATTGAAGGTGCCATCGAGGTTGGCCGTGTGGCTGGTGCGCGGGTCCTTCACCGACCGCGGCACCGATGGTCGCGCTCCCTGGTGAAGGATGTAGTCGACCCCTTCGCAGGCTCTGGCCACGGCCTCCGCGTCGCGCAGGTCGCATTCCACAAACTCGAAGCGGTCACGCAGGTGCGCAATGTTCTCGCGGTTCCCCGTCTCGAAGTTATCCAGCCCGCGGACCGTCGCACCGCGCTTCACCAGAGTTTCCGTGATCGTCGAACCGATGAAACCCGCGCATCCCGTCACCAGATAAGTTGGCATCGAAAATCATCGTAGCGGATAATGGTTCGCTGCCCGCGAGCAACTTGTCGCTGGTTGTGCATACTGAATCAATCATGGAAACCCTGCCGCCTTTTCGTCTGGCGCCGTATTTTCGCACCCGCCCATGGGGATTCCAGGACCTCAGCCCCTGGTTCAACTACAAAACCGACGGCGAGCCCATCGGCGAAGTATGGCTCACAGGCGAAATGTGCCAGGCGGACACCGGACCGCTCCAGGGCAAGAGCCTCGCCGACATCACGAAGCAGCATGGTCCGGCACTTCTCGGTCCGGCCCCCGCCACCACAGACTTTCCTCTGCTCATCAAGCTTCTTTTCCCAAAGGAGAAGCTCAGCGTTCAGGTGCACCCCGACGATGCTCTTGCCCAGCACTACGGCGAGCCGCGCGGCAAAACGGAATGCTGGTATGCGATTGACGCGCGACCGGGCGCGGAGATCGCGCTGGGCCTGCGGCCAGGAGTGACTCTGGACCAGGTGAAGGCCGCCGTGCACGACGCGTCACTCGAATCGCTGCTGGAAATGGTCCCGGTAAACCGGGGCGACATGATTTTTGTCGATGCCGGCACCGTGCACGCTCTCGGGCCCGGCGTAGTGATTCTCGAAACGCAGCAAACCAGCGACCTTACCTATCGCATGTACGACTACGGCAGCGCCCGCGAGCTGCATCTGGAAAAAGCTTTCGCCGCCATCAAGCCAAACAACCGCGCCGGCAAAGTCCCTCCCCACGCAGTCAATGGTCACACCCTCCTCATCGACGAGCGCTACTTCCGCATCGAGCGCTGGCCCGTGAATGCCGCCACCGTGACCGCCCTCACTTCGCCGGGTCAGCCCGTCCAGATGCTCTTCCTCATCGAAGGTCGCCTGCAAATTTCCGGCGACGCATTCGCTCCGTTCAGCGTGGAGCGCAACCAGTTGGCGGTCATTCCCTCGGCAAGCGGATCATGGACCCTCGAAGGTCACGACTCACCGCAGATGATCCGCATCGTGCCGGGCTCTCCATGAAGGTCGCGCTATCGAGCGCGCTTTGAATTAAGATCATGGTTTCGCGATCCTGCGCAACCTCTGTGTCCATCGACTTTCGACCCATCATCCTCGCAGGCGGCAGCGGCACGCGGTTCTGGCCGCGCAGCCGGCGCGCGCGCGCCAAGCAGGTGCTGGCGCTGGACGGCGAGCGCACCATGATCCAGCGGACGCTCGACAGGCTGACAGGAGTAGATCGCACCACGGCTGGAGACCGGCTCGAGCCTCTGGCCGAGGCACACAATGTCTGGGTCATCACCAATTCCCTTCTCTCCAGCGCCATCTGTACGCAGCTGGATTGCGTGCCCGCGCGCCAGGTCATCTGCGAGCCGGCTGCCCGCAATACCGCGCCTGCCGCCGGGCTGGCCGCTTTCCTCATGGAGCGGCTTTACCCGGAATCGGTTCTAGGCATCTTTCCCGCGGACCACGTGATCGCCGACGAGGCCGCCTTTGTCGCAACCATCCAGCGCGCCACCCAGCTTGCCGCGGCGGGCGACAATATGGTCGTGCTCGGCATCGAGCCCACGCGGCCTGAAACCGGCTACGGCTACATCGAAACGGGCGAGCGCGCCGGCGATGGCGTGCTTCGTGTGCGCCGCTTTACTGAGAAACCGAACCTCGAGCGCGCCGAAGCCTTCGTAACTGCGGGAAATTATTTCTGGAACAGCGGCATGTTCGTCTGGAGCGCGAAAACCCTCGCCAACGCCACCCGCGAGCTTCTTCCGGACACCGCTCCCCTGCTGGAACAAATCGTCGCCGCATGGGACACGCCCAACTTCGATCGCGTCTTCGCCGACCTCTACCCCAAATGCGAAAACATCAGCGTCGACTACGCGATTCTCGAACCGCGTTCCGCACGCGGCGAGCACCACTCCAACCTTTACTGCATACCGGCGAGTTTTGGCTGGAGCGATCTCGGGTCGTGGACGGCGCTGCACGAATATCAGGTGGAACAGAAATCCGCCGATCAGCATCAGAATGTGCTGGACGCGAACGGAAGCGTGGTCCTGGGCTCGCAGGGCAACTACGTTTTCAGCCCCAACAAGCTCGTTGCCCTGGTGGGCGTTCAGGATCTCGTTGTCGTCGAAACCGACGATGCGCTGCTCATCACCACGCGCCAGCACTCTCAGGACGTGGGCAAGGTTGTGAAGGAACTGGGCGCGCGCGGGCAGGAAAAACTCATTTAGAAAATGCCGACAAAATCCCCAGTTAAATTTGGCACCGACGGATGGCGTGGCGTCATCGCCGACGACTTCACCTTTGAAAATGTCCGCGCCGCCGCAGCCGCCATTGCCAGCTACGTCCTCGCCAACGAAGACCCAAAGAAAGGCGTCTTCGTCGCGTACGACACGCGTTTCGGCTCGCCCGCCTTCGCCGCCACCGTCGCTGAAGTACTCGCCGCCGCGGGCATTCCGGTAAAGCTCGCCGACCGCATCACCCCCACTCCGGCTCTTTCCTATGCCGTCAAGATGCAGGGCGCTGCCGGTGGCGTCATGATCACTTCCAGCCACAACCCGGCCCAGTGGAACGGCGTGAAGTACAAGGCGTCCTACGGCGGGTCGGGCAGCCCGTCCATCATGGCCGAGATCGAAAGCATGCTCGGCAAGGCCTTGCCGGCGGCGTCGCCGGCGAAAATCGAGCAGGTCAATTTCGTCCCGCCCTACGTCGACGCTATCCAACGATTCGTCGATCTCGACCTGATCGCGAAATCCGGCTTCCGCTTCGCCATCGACTGCATGTACGGCTGCGGAGCCGGAATCCTGGCCGGCATCTTCTCGAAAATCGGCGTCGACTACGTCGAGATTCGCGCCAATCACGATCCGCTGTTCCCCGGCATCAATCCTGAGCCCATCGAGCCGCATGTGCGCGCCTGCCAGGAGATCGTCGTCGAGAAAAAGTGCGACGCCGGCCTCATCACCGACGGTGACGCGGACCGCATCGGCGCTGCTGACGAAAACGGAAACTTCGTCGACCCGCACAAAATCTATTCCGTCCTTCTGCAATGGATCCTCGAGCGCAAGCAGTGGCCGGGCGGCGTCACCCGCGCCTTCAACACCACCTCCATGCTCGACCGTATCGCCGCCCGCTACGGCCGCCGCCTGTACGAGCACGGCATCGGCTTCAAGTTCGTCTGCGACCTCATGCTCACCGAGGACATCCTCATCGGCGGCGAGGAATCGGGCGGCATCGGCATCCGCCGCCACCTGCCCGAGCGCGACGGCCTGCTGAATGCCCTGCTGATCGCCAACGTGATGGCTGAGGAAAAGAAGACCCTCGGCCAGCTCGTTGCCTGGCTGCAGCAGGAATACGGCGAGCATCAGTACGGCCGCATCGATCTGCACATCCCCGACGCGCTCAAGAACGCGACCATCACGAAGGCAAATTCGGGATTGAAGGAATTCGCCGGGATGCGGGTCGAAAAAGTCGAGACCCTCGACGGCGTCAAGCTCTGGCTCGACAATCCCGAAGCGAAGACCAAATCCAACGCCGCCAAAACCTGGCTGCTGCTGCGCGCCTCCGGAACCGAGCCCCTCCTGCGCATCTATTCCGAATCCTGCTCAAAGGAGTCCGTCAAAAAACTCCTCGAAGCCGCCCGCGAATTCGCGATGACCAGCGCGGACTAGAACCAGGGCCTGTTTCCAGTCATTCACATCTCCGGCGTACCATGATTCCGACTCACAACGGAGGTCCCAATGGCCGGCTCGCTCGCCGATTTTCCCTACGAAACTCGCCTCAACATCCTTCACAAGCCGCTGGAGCTGATCGACGAAAAAGCCATCGCCGACGCCTGCGAATACAAATGGTTCAACCAGACGCTTTGCCAGGTGAACGGTAGTGTCGTGCGCATGGGCGTCATTGAAGGTGAATATCACTGGCACAAGCACGACGACGACGATGAGTTCTTTTACGTCGTCGAAGGCCAGCTGCTTATCGACCTCGAAGGCCGCACCGTGGAGCTCGCGCCGCGCCAGGGCTTTGTCGTCCCCAAAGGCGTCGTGCATCGCACCCGCGCGCCGCGGCGCACCGTGATCCTGATGGTCGAGAACGCCGGAATCATTCCCACCGGCAACTGAATCCAGGTTACGGGGAACAGGTTACGGGTTACGGCAAAGTGAGAACCCATGCACCCCAGGACGAATCTAAAGAGAAAGAAATCTCCTCCGGAGAAGAAGAAATGAGCGCTAGTGCAACCGCCGTCCAGACTCCCCTTACCCAGCTTCCCGCCTGGAGAGCACTCCAGTCGCACTACGAAAAGATTCGCACCCAGCACCTCCGCGAACTGTTCAAATCCGACCCCGACCGCGGCAAGCGCCTCACTCTCGAAGCCGAAGGCATTTATTTCGACTACTCCAAACACCGCGTCACCGACGAAACCCTGCGCCACCTCCTCGATCTTGCCGAGCAAAGCGGCCTGCGCGAGCGCATCGAGGCCATGTTCACCGGCGAGAAAATCAACATCACCGAAAAGCGCGCCGTCCTGCACACTGCCCTGCGCGCGCCCAAAGGGGCCGTCATCAAGGTTGACGGGCAGAACGTCGTGCCGGAAGTCCACGAAGTTCTCGACCGCATGGCCGACTTCTCCAACCGCGTCCGCTCGGGTGCCTGGAAAGGATTCACCGGCAAACGCATCCGCAACGTCATCAACATCGGCATCGGCGGCTCCGACCTGGGCCCGGTCATGGCGTACGAGGCCCTCCGCCACTACAGCCAGCGCGACATGACCTTCCGCTTCGTCTCCAACGTCGACGGCACCGACTTCGCCGAGGCCACCCGCGACCTCGAACAGGAAGAAACCCTCTTCATCATCTCCTCAAAAACCTTCACCACGCTCGAAACCATGACGAACGCGCATACCGCGCGCGAGTGGTCGCTGAGCAAGCTCAAAGACGAGAAGGCGGTCGCGAAACACTTCGTCGCCGTTTCTACCAATGAAAAGGAAGTGACGAAGTTCGGCATCGACACGGCCAACATGTTCGGCTTCTGGGACTGGGTCGGCGGCCGCTACTCCATGGATTCCGCCATCGGCCTCTCGACCATGCTCGCCATCGGCCCGGACAACTTCCGCGCCATGCTCTCCGGTTTCCACGCCATCGATGTGCACTTCCGCACCGCGCCGTTCCACCAAAACCTGCCCGCGCTCATGGGCCTGCTGACCGTCTGGTATACCGACTTCTTCGGCGCGGAAACCGTCGCCGTCCTGCCCTACGACCAGTACCTCAAGCGCTTCCCCGCGTATCTGCAGCAGCTGACGATGGAAAGCAACGGCAAACACGTCACGCTCTCGGGCGAGCGCGTCAACTACGAAACCGGGCCGATCTTCTGGGGCGAGCCAGGCACCAACGGCCAGCATTCCTTCTACCAGCTCATCCATCAGGGAACCCGCCTCATCCCCTGTGATTTCTTTGGCTTCTCAAAGACTCTCAATCCATTAGGTGATCATCACGATCTGCTCATGGCCAACGTCTTTGCTCAGGGCGAAGCTCTCGCCTTCGGCAAGACTCCCGACGAGGTCAAAGCCGAAGGAACCCCCGACTGGCTTGTTCCCCATCGCGTCTTTGAGGGCAACCGGCCGTCGAGCACCTTCCTCCTCAACGAGTTGACACCGGAATCTTTAGGCAAGCTTGTCGCCATCTACGAGCACAGCGTCTTCACCCAGGGCGTTATCTGGCAGATCGACTCCTTCGACCAATGGGGCGTCGAGCTGGGCAAAGTCCTGGCAAAGAAGATCATCGGGGAACTGGAAGGCTCCGGCCCAGCCCCGGGCAGCCACGACAGCTCCACCACGACCCTGATCGAGCGCTACCGGGAGCAGCGCGGATAGTGGTTACCCTACGTAACCTGCGGCTTTTCAACAAAACTTTTCATCTAACGTAGGGTTGGTAGAGGCAGGACAGGCACGCTTGGAACGACACTGCGTCTATCCATTGGGAAGCTGGCCACCACGAACGGCCGGAATCTCAGGATCACCCACGAACGCAGGCAGAGCGAGCCTGAATTGCAAGCCTGAAGCAAGGGAGTTGCAGCGATGCAGACTAATAGCTTTCGCAAATCTTTCTTCACAGCCGGCGCAGCCGTCATGCTCGCCGCCTGCCTTTGGATTTCCGCTGGGAGCACGGCGCTTGCCCAGAGCAACGACGGCAACCTCCAGGCTGCCGTTTCCGGCGCGCTCTCGCACGATGCCCTGCTCAAGAATCAGCCCGTTACGGCCACGACCGCCAATGGAGTCGTCACCCTCAGCGGCACCGTTGAAACCGAGCAGCAGCGGCAGGAAGCCGAAACCGTGGCCGCCAATGTGCCCGGCGTCGGTGGCATCCAGAACAACATCACCGTGACCGGCTCGGAGTCTTCGCAGGCGCAGACTGTGCCGCCTCCGGCCGATTCCCAGCAGGCGCCCCCTCCGCCTCCGGCGGACAACCAGCAGGCCGCGCCCGCTCCGCAGTCCGACCAGGTTCCTCCCCCACCTCCCCCAGACCAACCAGCACCACCCGCCCAGCGCGCGCCCTATCCGCAGGGCGGCTATCCTCAGGGCGGCTATCCCCAAGGTGGATATCCTCAGCAGCCGTATGGCGGCGGCTACGGCAACTATCCTCCGCCACAGCAGAACAGCGGCCCGGTCACAATTCCCGCCGGCACGTTGCTGCAGGTTCGCGTGAGCGAGACGCTCGACACCACGAAGCTGCAGAATGGCGCGCCCTTCCAGGCGACCGTGGCCAGCGATGTGTTTGAAGGCAACGTGCTGGCCATTCCGCGCGGTGCTGTTCTCCAGGGCACCGTCGTTGATGTGAAGAAGCCAGGGTCTCTCGGTGGCAGCGGCGAGTTGCAACTGCAGATCACCTCATTGAACCTCGGCGGCAAAGCCTACCCCGTGGCGACTGACATCTGGTCCAGCAAAGGGCCGAACAAGGCCGGATACACCGCCGGCAATACCGTTGGCGGAGCCGTCGTCGGCGCGATCATCGGCGGCCTCATCGGCCGCGGTCCCGGCGCAGCCATCGGCGCGGTAGCTGGTGGAGGCGCAGGCCTCGCCGCCTCCGGCGCAACCAATGGGCCGCGCATTTACCTGCCCGCTGAAGCGCTGCTGAACTTCCACCTCAGCGCACCAGTCACGGTGCAGCCGGTTTCCTGGCAGGAAGCGCAGCGCCTGGCGCAGACCGCTCCTCAGCTGCAGCGCCGCCCGGTCTACATGGCTCCGCCGTATCCCTACGGCTACCCGTATCCTTATCCTTACCGCGTTTATGCGTGGTAATTACCTTGGGTGAGTCTTCAGAGGCCGTCCTTCGGGGCGGCCTTGCCTTTTCCTTCGCCGCATCGTCAATAATGAAATTCTGACCGGGTTACGGCCTTACCGCTTGCCCATCCCCTGGACGCTGGTTCGCGTCCAACTAGAAAGTGAATCAGACCATTTCAGTCGAAACCACCCCCGCGACTTCCCGGGATTCGCTGGCCGATGCCACGGATCATCTGCCCCCTCAGCGGCGGCTTACGCGGCGCACGTTTTTGGGCCTTTCTGCCGCATCGGCGGTGGGCCTCGGCCTCTATGCCGGCGAAATCTGCCGCCACGAGCTCAGCATTGAAGAACACACGGTTCAGCTGGCGCGCCTGCCCGACGCGTTTCGCGGCATGCGCATCGTCCAGGCTTCTGATTTTCATTACGCCGAGTACAGCGAGCCCAGGTTTCTGCGCGAAGTCGTCCGCCGCATCAACCAGCTGCGGCCCGATCTGGTGGTGCTGACCGGCGACTTCATCAGCTTCGGCCCTATGCCCAAATCCTGGGCGCGCCACTGTGCCCCGGCGTGCGCTCAGATCCTGAGCGCCATCCAGTGTCCGCTGCGCTATGCCAGCCTCGGCAACCACGACTACGTCGTCGGACCGCAACCGGTTGCCGGTGCATTGCGCGAGAACGGCATCCCGGTGCTCGTGAATGCCGCTGTTCCGCTGGAGCGCGATGGCCAGCGCCTGTGGCTGGCCGGCCTCGGCAGCGCCTGCGAGCACAGTGCCGATCCGGCCCGCGCCGTGCCCCGCGCCGCGGCCACCGAACCCCTCATCCTGCTGGCGCACGAGCCCGACATTCTGCCCCAGGTCGCGCGCTACAACGTCGACCTGATGCTCTCCGGCCACACGCACGGCGGCCAGGTCCGGATCCCTTTTCTGCCACCGTTCCATCTGCCCATCCTCGGCCGCCACTACCTCGAGGGCTGGTTCCGCCAGGGGCAAACGCAGATGTATGTCAATCGCGGCGTCGGAGCCGTCGGTGTCCCTTTCCGCTTCCGCTGCCCCCCGGAGATCACGGTCTTCACGCTGGCGTGAGACGAGTGGCCAGCATTCAGCCGCCAGCAGCCAGCGTAAAGAAGCCAGTATTCGGCATCCCCGTTCGGCATTCGCGTTCGGCGTTCGCGTTCAGCATTCGGCGTTCGCCGTTCGCTGTTCGGCATTCGGCGTTCGCGTTCGGTGTTCGGTGTGCAAGACTCTGCCAGCGGAGTAGGGGAGGGATTTTCTACGCCGTGGCCATCTTCCCAAAACCGGAACCCCAAACTTTTTTCCCGGCCAGGTTCACCCCACAGCAAGAAGCAAACTCCTTCACCACCGATTCTTCAACCGAATAAGTCCAACCGCCATCCGGAAGTACCCTCCTCCCGCCCGTTCTGAGAACTGCGCCATTTCAGAACGTCTGACCCCGGGCGGCAGCAAACTCCGGCGGCGGACAGCCAGCGTTCCGACTGGAGCGAAATCACCATTCATGAAAAACGTCCAGGACAGGAGGCTGCGCATGGTACTGGCTGCGGATCCGCAAGCAGAAGGGCCGCCTCTTTTCCAGGCGGCCCCCAGCTTCCACCCTCCTGCCTACCAGTAGGGAAATCCTTCATGGGTCGGATTGAAAACGATCGATAAAAAGGTACCGGCCAATTCACTGGTACCAATCCCTGGGCCTACCGTGACGAACAGGGTGTTGGCTGGACCATTGGTGGTGTTCCCGCCGCCGAAAGCGATCCCCCAAAGGTTGTTGAGGACGATGGGTCTGCCATGCTGGTCCCTCAACGTACCGATAAACCTGCCGTTGACCGGGTTGAACGCGTTGATCGTGCCGGCGACGGCGTTATTTGAAACCAGCAGAGCGCCACTGAACGGTCCAAAATTGCTGGGCGCTAAAGCGATGCCCCAAGCCTGGTTCAGTATCTCTCCCTGGACCAGGGTCTTTACGAAGGTACCGTCCTCCTTGAAGACATCAATGACGCCGCCGGCGCCGACGTTCGGCACAGCGTATGCGACGTAAACCATACCGTTGATGTCCTGAATGCCAAATACAGAGAGGGTGGATGGGACCGACGGATCACTGAACGACTTCACCAGGTTAAAGCTGGCGTCGTACATATCGATGACGTTGTTGGCATTGTCGGCCGCGTAGAGGAAATTCCCCGAGGGATAGCTGGTGATGGCCAACCCCGTATACGAGGCCTTGTTGGCCGAATTGTCGACGGCGATTGTGGCCATGTTTTTGTTTGTGCCCGGCCATCCGCTGATAGTGCCGTCAAGGGTGGCAAAAATGAAACTCGATTTCACACCATCGACCTGGAAGTCAGCGGTTGAGCCGTTGTAAACGATCCCGGTCGGTGTGCCCGGACCGTTCAACCCTGTCGGCGAAGTCGGCCCGTTTCCGGCGGTGGGGATCAACACGCGGAGTGATTCCTGTGTTCCAGTTGCCGTGTAGAGGGTTGACCATCCTGAATCGTTATCGCTGATCCACCAGGGCGAAGTGGCACTCCGGGCTAACCCCCAGGCATTTTCCAGCAGCGGATCGATGGTCGGGGCCTGACCAACCTGATTTGAAACCAGATTGGTGACCTGATATTGCGCGCGGGCGACGCCCGAACCCACAGTAAGAACAACGCCGAGGCCAAGGGCAAGTGCGCTTCTCGAAATCTGCATAGTGATCTCCTTCACAAAGTCAGGAGCAGAGGAGGGTGAACCATCGGTGGGGTGTGACGGGTCGCAAGACCTTCCCTGGCCTGCTGACGTGGAATCCTAGGCTGACGCGCCAGCCGTGGTTGTCACCGATTTGTCACCAGCTTGTTAACGCCTTGCAAGGCTTCGCGGCCGCGGCGCCTCGGGCGGACGTCAGCGTTTCCTGGGTGTTTTACCGCACCGTGACGCCCACCGCTGATGCACGGCGCTTTCATCTTTCTCGGCGAGCAGAGAACGGGGCGGGTTTCCGGGTTTTCTACGCCGTGGCCAGCATCCCAAAACAGGAAACCCCAAAATCATCCCCCGGCCAGGTTCACCCCACAGCAAGAAGCAAACTCCTTCACCACCGGTTCTTCAACCGAATAAGTCCACACATCAATCCGGAAGTACTCTCCTCCGCCCGTCTTGAGAAACGCGCCATCGTTCGGTGATCGCCGTTCGGTGATCGGCGCTCGGCGTTCGGTGACCCGGGCGCTCAGCACTCGGCGATCGGCGCTCGGCATTTGGCGCTCGGCGAGCAGAGAAGGGGGGCGGGTTCTCTACCCCGTAGGCAGCTTCCCAAAACGGGAACCCCATTTTTCCCGGCCAGGTTCACCCCACAGCAAGAAGCAAACTCCTTCACCCACCGATTCTTCAACCGAATAAGTCCACACACCAATCCGCAAGTACTCTCTTCCGCCCGTCCTGAGAACCGCGCCATTTCTAGGAACGTCTGTCCCGGGCCGCCCGCGGACAGGGGCCGACCCGTCTGCTTCGACATTTACACCTCAACCTCGACAATGTGGAAATCTTGTCAAGAGGCACAGCGAAAACCCAAAGTAATGGCCCTTCATAACATGCCACTTACAGGCCAAATCATCTGAGAAAAGTTGGCGTGATTTCTGGCTGGACTTGGTATTCTAATAATAGAGGGTAAGAAACTAAAAAGGCCGCGCCCGAGCGTGGCCTTTTCCTTTCCTCGGAGAGAGATCATTGGTGACCAGTTACAACCTTTTGCTTCCAGCTTCTTGCTTCGTGCTTCCTGCTCCGGCACCCTCGGCAAGTAATGAAGTTGCTAATGCTCCGTCTGCTATCTCCGGGAGTAACCCCCAACTACCCCCTCCCGAACTCCTGCGGAATCAGCAACCGTCCCGCAGTTGTACCCCGGGGGGGTGGGGGGTACCCATTGTCGAAGAAGAAAACTTCGATGCACACCCGGCTGCCAGGCGCATCACGATCCGGTCGCCACTTTAGCGGCGTATTCGTCCAGCCCTTGGCCCCAAACTGGGCCAGGAGGCGTTACTTCGGAGCCGGACTGCAGCTTCAGTGGGTTGAGTGCTCGGCAGAAAAGGAGTCTGCTTCTTGCTGTGGGGTGAACCTGGCGCGGGAAGTGGTCTTCCCAATTTGGAACGCCGGACTGGAGGCTGGAGGTTGAGAGCTGATGAAGCTTTGGCTATGGAATACCTGGCTACACGAAGCTGGCTACTGGAAGCTCGGGCACTGGAAACTGGGTGCCGGAAACTGAGCACTCAGCACCGAGCCCTGAAAACTGACCTCACCGCTCCTGGGCAGATTCCCGCACCGTGATGCCCAGCGCCTTCATCTTGCGGTAGAGGTGGCTGCGTTCGAGGCCGAGGGTTTCCGCCGCACGGCTCATGTTGCCATTGCAGTCGTCGATCTTCCTCAGGATGTACTCGCGCTCGTAAGCGTCGCGGGCCTGTTGCAGCGTGTCGAAGTCGCCCGCGCGCCCAGCCGTGCGATGGACGAGCATTGGCAGGTGGCGGCGCTCGAGGCGCTGCACCTGCGGATTGAGGATGAGCACGCGCTCGATGACGTTCTTGAGCTCGCGCACGTTGCCCGGCCAGTGGTACTGGCGCAGCAGCTCGATGGCGTCGTCGGCGATTTCGACCCTCGGGCGGCCGTACTCGCGCCCGAACCCGCGCAGGAATTCGCGCACCAGCAGGGGAATGTCCTCGCGCCGGTCGCGCAGTGGAGGAACAAAGAACGGGATCACGTTCAGCCGGTAGAAGAAGTCTTCGCGGAAGTTGCCCTTCGCGATTTCTTCTTCGAGATCCTTATTGGTGGCGGCGATCACCCGCACGTCTACGCTGATGGGTTGCGTGGCGCCGACGGGGACGAAGCGCTGCTCGTCGAGGGCGCGCAGCACTTTGGCCTGGGTTTTCAGGCTCATGTCGCCCACTTCGTCCAGAAACAGCGTGCCGCCGTTAGCGCGCTCGAAGGTTCCGCGTTTTTCCGGCGGCCCACCGCCGATGGCGCTGTTGCGATAGCCGAACAGCTCGCTCTCGATGTAGTCCTCGGGGATGGCGGCGCAGTTGAGTTCGACAAAAACGCGGTCGCCACGCAGGCTTTCGGTATGGATAGCGCGGGCGATCAGCTCTTTGCCGGAGCCGGACTCGCCGTAGATAAGCACGCGGCCGTTGGTCGGCGCCATGAGCTTGATCTGCTGCCGCAGAGCGCGCGCCTGCACGCTTTCGCCGGTGATGTGCTGCTCAAGCGAGAGCTGGCGGCGGAATTCAAGGTTCTCCATGCGCAGGCGCTTGGCTTCAATCGCGTTCTTCACCACGATTAGCGTGCGCTCCAGCATCAACGGCTTTTCCAGCAGGTCAAAAGCCCCGAGCTTGGTGGCTTTGACCGCGGTTTCGATCGTGGCGTGACCGGAGATGACGATCACTTCCGGACGTGACTCGGCGTCGAGGGCGCGCAGGTCGGCCAGAACTTCGAGGCCATCGCGATCCGGCAGCCAGATGTCGAGCAGCAGAACGTCGTAGATCGCATCGCGCGCCTGGGTCAGCGCTTCGGCCGCAGTGCCGGCGCTGGCCACTGCATAGCCTTCCTCGCGGAGAATCTCCTCGAGAGATTCGCGAATCTCCGCTTCATCGTCCACGATGAGGATGTGGTTCATCGCGTCCCGGGATTCAAACGGCTCGGGTCAGCGCCGCGGCTGGGGCGCGCTCGGCGCCGTTGGTCTCCGCCAGCGGCAGCTCGATGATAAAGCGCGCGCCGGCGGGCAGGTTGTTTTCGGCTCGGATGGAACCACCGTGATCCTGGACGATCTTGGCGACGATGGAAAGGCCGAGTCCGGTACCGCGCTGACGGGTGGAGAACCACGGAAGGAAGAGCCGCTCGCGCATGTCGGCGGTGATGCCAGGACCGGTGTCGGCGACGATGATTTCCGCCATGCCCGGCCGCTCGCCCGAGCCGGTTTCGATGGAAAGTACGCGGAGCAGGCTCTCCTGCATGGCTTCCGCGGCATTGTCGATAAGGTTTGCGATGGCGCGGCGCAACGCTTCAGGATCGGCCATGACCGGCGGCAGGTTGCGGTCGAGATGTTTTTCGACGTGGATGCCCTGGATGCGTCCTTCGAAGAGCAGAACGGCGCTCTCGACGATCTCATTCAGGTCGGCCGACTGCGGGTGCGCGACGGGAAACTCGGCGAGCGCCGCAAACTGGCCAACCAGCGTGCGCATCGATTCGACCGAGCCCAAAATCACGTCGCAGCATTTGCGAATGACGCCGGGCGAATCGGGCTGGCCGCGCTCCAGGTGGCGGCGGATGCGTTCGGCGGAAAGCGTAATGGGTGTGAGCGGGTTGCGAATCTCGTGGGCCACGCGCTGCGCCACTTCTTTCCAGGCGGCCTGGCGCTGCGCGTGGAGGAACTCCGACATGTCTTCCAGCACCAGGATGGAGCCGCGCGTTTGGCCGCCGCGGGTCTGGCCGTTGCGGTGCTGACCATCGCCCAAATCGAGAGCGGCGAGGGTGACCGAGAGATTGACGCTGCCGCGCGGCGTGTGCAGCTCGAACTCAGACGATGCCGTGCCCATGCGGCGTGCACGGCGCTCCAGACGGATCAGTTCCTCGTTGAACTCTGGAGGCAGCAGCGAATCGAGCGAAATGCCGGAAAGATCGGGCTGGCCTTCGAGGCGCAGCAGATCGGCAAAGGCACGATTATCGAGCACGATGCGCCGCGAGGCATCGAGAGTGACCACGCCGGAAGGAATGGTCTCGAGGATGGTTTCCAGTTCCTTCCTCCGCGCTTCGATCGCCTGGTTTGCGGCGGAAAGCTCACTGGCGGCCGTTTCCGCGCGCAGGCGGCTTTGTTCGAGGTCAGCAGCCATGTGGTTGAACGAGCGCACCAGCTCCGCCATCTCCGCCGTGGCTTCCACTTTCACACGGTGGCTGTAGTCGCCCTTGCCGATCTCGACGGTGGCATCGGCCAGAGCTTCGAGCGGGCGCGTCATCTGGCGCGAGACGTAAAGGGCGAGCCAGCTGCTGGCGAAGAAGACCAGAGCCGTGAGCATGAGCAGGAGCAGGAAATACGTCATCCGGATAAGGCGCCGCTCGCGGTAGAGCGCCCAGTACTGGCTGGTGCCGGTCGAGATGTCGGCCATGATGGTGTTGAGGCCCGAAGGCATGGGCAGCCCAACCACGATGACGCCGCCGCCGGAGAGACTGGCCGCGCCGAGCGCGTATTCCGATCCGCCCACGGACAGCATCGGCTCATCGGAACGCTGCGCGGCCTTAAGGATCGCTGCAGGGAGCAATTGCCCGGAAGCGATCTGCTGCTGTTTTTCCGGGTTCAGCAAGGAATGAACGTTGGCGCTCGAGTCGGCCTGCGGCAACTGGTAGGAAGCCACCTGGGCCGAGTCGCGATAGAGGACGGCGAAGCCTCCCTGCAGCGTGATCTGGTGGGCGCGCATTTCGTCCAGGATGGTCTGGGTGTCGCCGGAGCTCAAACCTGAGGTGAGCGCTGAAGAACGCGCCATGCTCTCGGCCTCAGCGCGGGCGTTGAGCGAAGCGTAGTGCGAAAGCTCCATCGCGATCTGGGTAGAGTCGTCCCGGACCTCAGAAGCTGGCTGCGAGAACCACCTGTCGATGGACCGATTCATCAACAGAAAGCTAAACAAAAACATGAAGAGTGCTGGAACCAGCGAAACCAGCAGCGCTCCGATGAACATGCGCGTCCGCAGGCGAGCGCCAAGCACCTGGCTGCGCTGCTCGGCAACCAGCTTGATGAGGTTCCGCAGCAGCAACACCAGAACCGTGACGAAGAGCAGGAAGACCAGGACTGAAAGCGAGGTGAGCAGAAAGATTTGCCCGCTGGTGTGCGGCGTGAGCGCACGAACGTTGAAGGCATTCAGCGCGATCAGCAGCGAGAGCAATACAAACACTACTGTGCCGAGCAGAATCAGCGTTGCGCGACGGTGCCTGGTTTCAGCCAGATGTTCCTCCGGTTGGCCCGATTATAGGCCCGGTCAGGTGCTAACCCACGCTTTACCAGACGGATTCGCGGCCCTGGACGTTGCAGCAGAGGTTCGCCCAACCCGGGCTCAGAAATCAGCATCGTGTGTCGGTATGAAATCCATCCGCCTTTCAGTAGTCATGGCAGCCGTGAGTCTGTTCGGCGCATTGTTCCTCACGGGCTGCAGCAAGAGCAATCAGCAGACGGCGACCACGGAAAGCCCAGCGCAATCGACGCCCGCGAACAATCCTCCCGCTCCGCCGCCGGACCAGACTGGTCCACCGCCGCCGTCGGGATCGGCCCCTGGTCCCGGAGCATCGCAGGCTGCTCCTGCTCCGCCACCAACGGTGGTCATTCCGGTGAACACGCCGCTTCGGGTTCGCCTTGACCAGGATCTTGGTTCAAAGATCAGCCAGCCCGGCGAGTCGTTTGGCGCGACGGTGGCAGACGAAGTGGTTGTCGACGGGCAGACGATCATTCCGCGCGGCGCGCATGCCGAGGGAACGGTGATTGACGCCCGGGCGCTGGGGCACTTCAAGGGCGGAGCGCTGCTGGAACTTCGGCTGGAGCGGGTAAGGACGAACTGGGGCAGCTATCCGGTGGCCACCAGCACATTGGAACGCGTGGAGCAAGGCAAGGGGAAGCGCACGGCTGGATTCACCGGCGGGGGCGGCGTGTTTGGCGCGATTGTCGGCGGATTAGCCGGCGGCGGCAAGGGCGCGGCGATTGGCGCGCTCGCCGGAGCAGGCGCGGGCGCGGCCGGCAGCGCCATGACCGGAAACAAGGAGATCTTCCTCCCGGCGGAAACCCTGGTGACCTTCCGCCTGGAGCGGCCGGTTCACGTTACGGAGTAGCGAGCGTCATGATCGGTCCTGCGACAAAATGATGCAGGTGTAAGGACCGATGCCGATGTTTCCGCTGTTTGGCATTCCGTTGATGCCCGGGACGCCGGCCATCGTATCGAAGCTGTTCCAGTTGGAGAACGACGAGTCATAGGTGGATGCGTCGCTGTTGAATCGCACCCGCCACATTCCGGCCCGCGGAACGCCGATCGCGTAGCTCGAGTAGCCGACGTTAGCGAAGTTGCAGACGACCACGACGTCGTCTCCGGCTCCGCCCTGGTCCCAGCGGTGATAGACGAGCACGTTGTCGGCAAAAACCGGCAGCACATGCAGATTGGCTCCTGTGAGTCCGACCGTGTTGTTGAACCAGTTGCGACGAAGGTGAATCATGTCGCGATAGAGCCGGGTGATGCCGGCGAAGGTCGTGGCCATGGTCCAGTCGATTTGCGCGGGCTGCGCGCCGCCGTTGGGGAATGGCTGCCAGGCCAGAAACTCCTGCCCTTCGAAAATCATTGGAATCGCCGGTGCTGTCATCACCACGGCCGCCGCCAGCGTGGACCGCTTCTTCGACTCCCAGCTGCTCGACGCACCGGGATGAATGAGGTCCGGCAAACGGCCACCTCCGCCTGCGGGGTCGTCCTTATCGTGGTTCTCGGTGTAGACCACATATTTGAACGCATTCGGACCGCTGAGCGAGTTCAGCGCGTCGACGATCGGCTGCATGGGCCGCGCGGAATCGGTTGCCGGAATGACGGCGTTGCGCAGCGCGTAGCAAAGCGAGTCGCTCCACTGCGTGGAGAATCCGAATCCTCCGCTTGCGACCGGCGCGGTGATCTGGTCCCAGCCCTGCAGGTCTTCGGCGATGGTCAGCTTCCAGGGCTGGCTGGCCTGCACTTGTTGATTAACGCGGCGCAGCAGGGCCGCTCCGCTGGCGTCGTTGCACTCGTAGACGCCGTTGTGCTGAATGCCACGAATATTCACCACTGAGTCGAAACGCAGCCCGTCGAGAAATCGCACCTCGAGCCAGCGCGCCACGTTGTCGCACAGATACTGCTGGACCTCAGGCCGGCCAAAGTCAAACCGCGAGTGGGAATAGTCGGTGTGGCCGAGCGAAGTGTCTTCATAGAAATAGTCGTCGCCATCGACCGGTCCCCAGCCACACCAGCGGCAGTAAATGCCCGGGATCGACCACCCGTCGAATTGCCAGAGATCGGTATCGCCGAGGTGGTTGTAGACCACATCGAGAATCACGGCGACCTCGATGCCATGAACCGCATTCACGAATTTTCGGAAAGCATCCGGGCCGCCGTAGGTGTCTTCTACCGCGAAGATATAGCCGGGATTGTAGCCAGAAGACGTGACCGTCAGGTATTGACCGAGCGGCATGATTTCGATCGCGTTAAACCCAACGCCGTTCACCTGATCGCCGATCGATTTCAGCTTGTCGAGTGCGGTGGTCAGCGTGCCCTGACTGCCTCCAGCCTGCGTCGTGAAGGTTCCGATGTGCAGTTCGTAGATGACTATCTGGTTCCAATTGGGCATGGTGAAGCCGGTGGTCGAGTCGTAGAGCACGTCCTGGCTCGACACCTGCGCTTTCCATAACAACTGGCTGTTGCCAGCGCCTGCCGCCGTGTCCTGGGTGACAGATGAGGCATAGGGATCGACTCGCAAGCCCGGTCCAGGAATATAGAATTTGTAGTTGTCGCCAGCTTTGGCGCCCGGCACATCGACCGACCAGTAGCCGCTGCTGCCATCCGGAGCGAGCGGGTTGGCGGTCGTGCTCCAGCCGTTGAAGTCGCCGGCCACTGAAACCGAAGCGGCAAACTTTGCCCAGACGCGGAAGGTGACGCCGCCCGAATAGGGAATGGCCCCCATGCCGGTTCGGGACGAAGAGACTGGTGCGGCTACGCCGGGTGCGGCTCCCATAAAAAGCTCTCCAGTTGAAGTGGGTTTTATTGCCAGGCTGCCGATGTGGGGCCTGCCTACCTAAACGCGATTATGGACCGGGCCCCTTTGCGACGGCCTGGCGCTGGAGGGTGGTAGGTGGAAATCTTCACAAAACAGCGATCCTTTTGGGCGAGCGGCGTTTCGCACTTCATGCTCCCACTGGTCACCTTTCCCTTGACATTCGACCTGAGCGAGAATTAGGTTCAGGTCGAATGACGACCAGAGAGATCGAAAACCAGCTCGAACTACTGCAGGGCACTCTCGACCTGCTGATCCTGCAGACCCTGGCCTACGGGCCGGCGCGCGGCCATGCCATTGCCCGCATCATCGAGCACCGGTCGGAGGAGGTACTGCAGGTGGGTCACGGGTCGCTCTATCCGGCCCTGCAGCGTTTGCAGATGCGAGGACTCATCGCCGCCGAAGACGGCCTGTCGGAAAACAATCGCAAGGCCAGGTTTTACCGCCTCACGGCGAAGGGCAGAAAGAAGCTGTCTGCGGAGACGTCGAAGTGGCAGCGGTTTGCGGGCGCCATTGCGCGGCTACTCACTCCGCTGCCCGATCAGAATCCCGAGGGCTGAATATCTCAAAAAAGGGGCCGCATATTCCTGAACGAAGGATCGCGCCATGAATCAGTGGGAATCTCGCAGACAACGTTTGGAAGAAGAGATGCGGGAGCACATCGAGCTCGAAACCCAGGAGAACATCGAAGCCGGCATGAGCCCGCGCGAAGCCCGCGAGGCCGCGGTGCGGAAGTTCGGCAACGTCCCTCGAGCCGGCGACCAGTCGCGCGAAGCGTGGGGATGGCTGCGGCTGGAGACGCTTGGGCAGGATGTGCGGTTCGCTCTGCGGACGTTCCGGAAAAATACCGGGTTCACGGTTGTGGCCCTGCTTTCGCTCATGCTGGGCATTGGCGCGAGCATCGCGCTGTTCAGCGTGGTGTATGGCGTGCTCATAGCGCCGTATCCTTACGCGCGGCCTAACCAGATTTGGGCGCCCGCGGTGCTTGGCCCCAATGATGCCCCGCACATGTGGCACTGGTATACCCAGCGCGAACTGCAAGAGATTCGAAAGCTGCCGGCATTCAGCGACCTGATGGCCACCAGCGCCCGGCCGGTCATGCTCACCGGCGGCATCAATCCGGAGAACTTCTACGGCGTCTTCCTCACCGGCGGGGCATTCAACTTTCTCGAGGTGAAGCCTCTCATCGGGCGAACCATCCAGCCCTTCGATATTGGACCCGGCGGCGAGCCCGCGCCTGTCGTAGTGCTCAGCTACGGATTCTGGCAGCGCTTTTTCTCGGGCGACCGCAACGCGATCGGCCGCACCATCACGCTGGACGACGTGCCTCACACCATCATCGGGGTGATGCCGCCGCGCTTCGGCTGGTGGACCAACGAGGCGTTCTGGCTGCCGCTGCGCACCGATTTCAAAGACAACAGCGGCATCGCGGTCATCATGCGCCTCGCGCCTGGCGTCACCCAGCATGCGGCCGAGCAGCAGCTCAACCAGCTCAACATCCGCCTGGCTGCCGAACATCCCGATGACTACCCGAAGGGCAAGTTGCGGACGGTGCTGCTGAACTACATGGACATCGCCACGGCCAGCGGTGTGATGAAAGACAGCCTGCATCTTCTGATGGCAGCCGTCGGGCTGCTGCTGCTCATCGCCTGCGTCAACGTGGCTAACCTGCAACTGGCGCGAACCACCGGACGTGCGCGCGAGATCGCCATGCGGCTGGCTATTGGCGCAGGGCGCGGCCGGCTGGTGCGGCAACTGCTCACCGAGAGCGTGCTGCTGTCGGTGGTGGGTGGGGCGCTGGGCGTGTTGTTCGCCCTGGCAGCGACGCGGCTGATTGTCGTGCTCATTCCGCCGGATTACGTTCCCAACGAATCCCGCATCGTGGTCAATGGCTGGGTGCTGCTGTTTTCGCTCGGCGTGTCGATGCTCACCGGCATTCTTTTCGGGTTGGCCCCGGCGCTGCACTCGTCGCGGCCCGACCTGGTGGGCACGCTGAAGGATGGCGGCAGCGGCGCCACCGGCAGCATCCGCGGGCGAGCCATGCGCAGCTGGCTGGTGGTAGCGGAGATTTCGCTCTCGGTGATTCTGCTCGCCGGGGCGAGCGTAGCCATTCGCGGCTTCGTGCAGATGGCGCGCATGGATCCTGGCTTCCAGCCGGAACACGTGCTGCGCATCGACGTGACGCTGGCGCCCAAACGCTACCCCACCTGGACGGAGCGCAACGTGCTCGATCGCAATCTGCTGGAAGGCGTGATGAACCTGCCCGGCGTCGAGTCCGCGGAACTCGGTAACATGGGCCTGCCGTGGAGCGGATGGCGCTCATCCTTTTTGATTGATGGACAGCCGCGCACGGAAGGCCGCAACGTCGAGCTGGCGCTCATCAGCAGCCGTTACCCGCAGACCCTGGGCATTCCGCTTCGGCGCGGGCGTGAGTTTACCGAGGAGGAAATCGAGGGCGCCAGGCGCGTAGCGCTGATCAATGAGAGTGCGGCCAGGCTGTGGCCCGCGGGCCAGGACCCGGTAGGGCGCTCCATCACGATCGACGACCTCGCGCGGCCGGTCGATGATCCGCAGGCGCTGGCGGCTCCCGGAATTTCGCCGGCGGTGATGGTGGTGGGCGTCATCGGCGATACAAAGAATGACGGCATCTCCGAGCCTCCGGCACCGGCCGTCTATCTGCCGTACACGTTCTACGCGCCGCCCCAACGGGAGCTGGCGGTGCGCACTGCGGGCGACCCGCTGGCCATGGTCAACGCCGTTCGCAGGACCGCGCGCAACCTCGACAAGGACCTGGCCCTGGGCAAGCCGCGAACCCTCGATGAGTCGCTGAGCGAACAGGCGCAGCAGCCTCGCTTCAACATGGCGCTCTTCAGCGCCTTCGCGGCGCTGGGTCTCGTGCTTGCCGCTATCGGTATCTACAGCGTCATCTCGTATAACGTGACGCAGCGCGTGCAGGAAATCGGCGTGCGCATGGCGCTGGGCGCAAAGCGCGGAGACATCCTGAAGCTGATCTTCATCATGGTGGCCAGAGTCGCGTCTCTCGGTCTGGCGATTGGCCTCGTGGGCAGCATCCTCATCGAGCGCCTGGTGCGCTTCCAGTTGTTCGCAAGGTCATCGTTCGGCGTGGTTCCGCTGGCGATCATCCTGCTGGTTCTGGCGGGCGTGTGTGTGCTGGCCGCATGGCAGCCGGCGGCACGAGCCGGGAATCTCGATCCTGTAAAAGCGTTGCGGCACGAAGCGTGAGCCTCGGCTTCTCTAACTCCTGGCTGAGACGCCGTGTCTCCTGGGCAGAGGGAAACGGCTACCCGAGCCCGACGCGATGAACCAGATCCGCGAAACGAGGATCACCGCGGATCGGATCGAAGTATGGATGGACTTTGACGAACTGGAGAATGTTGGACTGCTCCTTATAAGCCTGATCGAGCCAGTAGAAGACCTGTTCGTTATCGCCCAGACCCAGCCAGGCATTCACAAACGCTGCGGCGGGTATGTAGCCGGCCGCCCGCCGTTGTTTCAGTTCTGAAAGCAGCCGCAGCGCGTCGCCGCGCCGGCCTGCACGGGCGTACGCCCGGATCAGGACGCCAGTCGCAGCGGGACTACCATGGGAGAGTGAAACGGCTTTCTCGAGGACCGGAATTGCATCCTGAGCCTGATTGTTGGCGACCAGCGAAAATCCCAGATTCATCAGGCCGACCGCGTTCTCCTGCTGAATCGCCAGGCTGCTGCGCGACTCACGAATGGCGTCATCGTAGTGGTGGGCCAAAAAGAATATCCACGATACATTGTCGCCAGTGACCCCAACCGGATCGAGAGCGCGCGCCTGGCGGATCCGGCTGATTGCCTCGTCGGTACGGCCCTGACATGCAAGCCACAAGGAATAGCCCGACCAGGCAACCGCGTCGTGGGGGTTCAGCTCCAGCGCGCGTTTGTATTCCGATTCCGCTTCGGACCACTGCCATTCCTGCTGCAGGACATTGGCCAGGATGGCGTGAGCGTCGACAAGGTTCGGGTCCAGTGCCAGCGCCTGCCGGGCGAAGCTGACAACGCGGGGTCGCGTTTCTTCCGGAGGAACCCCGGCGAAAACAGTCCCCAGATCCCGGTAGGCCTCCGCCTCGCCGAGATAGCCTGGGGCAAAAGTGGAGTCCTGATGAATGGCATCCTCAAAATAAAGGATGCTTTGCTCGATGTCCGCTCTGCTGTTTCCATGGGTTGCGGCAAATTTGCCCTTCAGATAGCTCTCGTAGACCTCGGGCGCGACAGGACGCGCCGCAGCCAGACGCTGGCGTTCCTCTCCGGTGACGGTCACTTCCACTTTTTCGGCCACCAGCTGCGCCATCTCGCTTTCCAGCGTGAGAACGTCCCGCATCTCGCGGTCGTAGGTTTCTGACCAGAGGTGAGTATCGGTGGCACCACGGATGAGCTGGGCGGTCACCCGAATCCGGCTGCCCTCCAGGATGACCGATCCTTCCATAACAGCATCCACGCCCAAAACTTTGGCGATTTCAGGCACAGATTCCTGGGGATTGCTGAAACGCATAACAGACGTGTGCGAAACCACACGGAGCTCGTGGATGCCCGAAAGGCGTCCGATGAGGGCATCGGTGATTCCGTCCGCCACGTATTCCTGGCCCGGGTCGCCTGACATATTGCGAAAGGGCAACACTGCGATCGACCGGATCGCGCTGGCAGATCCATTGGGGCGGTGACGGACGGCGAGCCAGATAGCCGCCGTCAGGCAAAGGCAAACGACGGCGCCCAGGACGAACCAAAGCGCCGGCCTGTGCACTCGCGGCGAGGGCTCCTGTGGGATCGAACCCGATCCGGTCTCCGGCTTTGATTCGGCCTCGTCGACAGGCGGACGGCGGCTCGCCTCCCATGCGTCCAGTTCGCCGGCCAGAGCATAGACAGAGCCACGCTTATCGTGCAGATGCCGATGGACCGGCATTCCTTCCCGTTTTTCCCACCTTTGAACCGTGGTGACGTCACGGTTCAGGTACGAGGCGATCTCTTTCCACGAATCGAGACGGCTCTGGGCCGCCAATCTCTCCGTCGGGATTTCGATGGGCGGCTGA
This sequence comes from uncultured Acidobacteriaceae bacterium, assembly GCA_963788905.1. GTDB lineage: Bacteria > Acidobacteriota > Terriglobia > Terriglobales > Acidobacteriaceae > Palsa-343. The sequence continues at coordinate 740,847 of CAWBIO010000001.1, read as the reverse complement.
CCCATGGCATTCTCTTGGGAACTCCCCTGCATGGCGGGCGAGAGTCACCCATTGTAATCCGGGCGGACGGGACGGCAAAAGACGGTATTTGACGGCAAATCGCCTGTCCGTTTGTTGCTGTTTGACTGGGGGCCTGCCGAGTGCCCAAATGTTGTGCATTCAGGCGCGCAGCCGGCGAGCGAGATTGATCGCAGAAATCACGCAGCTCCCCCGATGGACCAGCGGCGGCTCAGGCGCCAATCCCTGAACTGGAGACGTTTTATGAACAGAAAAATCCTTCAATTGGCTCTGCATGCGTTCTCGATTCTGGCGCTTCTGGTGGCCAGCACCGCTCTTGCCCAGGAGCGTCGATCCCTGTTGGTGGGCGGTGACGGCTTTGGCCAGGACCGCGGGGGAGTGCAGCTCAAAGGCCTCATCAACGACTATTCACCATCAACGGTGAAAGGCGGCCCGTGGGAGATGCACGGCCAGTGGAGCCTGAACCTCAACGGATGGGGAACCGCGGATTTCTCGGCCGACATGACGATGTCGGGCTACGGAACCACCAATAATGTTCCCGATCCACTGCTTGGCGGCGCGAGCGCGCACACCCACAACATCACCCTCTCGCATGCAACCATCACCTGGAACATGACCGGCTGTCCCACGTTCAGCCCCGCCACGGACCAGGGTTTCCAGATCAACGGCACGGTCAGCCTCCTGACTGGCAACGGAAGCAATGCGCCCTTTGAGACCAGCCCGCCATCGTCCACGCTGCAGGTCTGCATCACCGGCGGCGACGCGGTTCCATACTCAGTGCCCTTCTCGAATATCACGCTGGTGTGGGGAGGGCCTGCGGCGAGCCACTTCGGGTCGCAGCCGATTCACGGCGTCGTTCGCTAGCTCAGGCAACAACGCCAAATTCTCCTGACGAGACGAAGCTCTCTGCGAGGCGGCAATTTGAGATGTTGCCGCCCTCGCGGTCGGCTAACTGTTTCAGGCGATCAGCTCGCGCACGGGCTTCCACGGCTTCTTCTGCGAGAGGGCGACCGGCTCGCAGGTGAGAGTGCCCTCGTATGTGTTCACGCCGTCGCGAATGCCGTCGTCATCGAGAATCGCCTTCTTTGCGCCGTTTCGCGCCAGTCGCAAAACGTAGGGAAAAGTTGCGTTGGTAAGCGCGAGGGTCGAAGTATTGGGGACGGCGGCCGGCATGTTGGTGACGCAGTAGTGGACCACACCATTGACTTCGTAAGCCGGATCGCTGTGCGTGGTCGGGTGCGCGGTTTCCATGCAGCCGCCCTGATCGATGGCGACGTCGACGATCACGGCGCCCTTTTTCATCTTCGAAACCATTTCGCGGGTTACGATTTTCGGCGCCGACGCGCCCGGAATGAGTACGCCTCCGATCACCAGATCGGCCTCCTGCACGGCGCGTGAGACGTTCCAGGAATTCGAGGCAAGCGTGAAGATCCGGCCGTTGAAAATGTCGTCGAGCTCGCGCAGGCGATTCAGGTTCACGTCCACCAGGGTGACCTTCGCGCCCATCCCGAGCGCGATCTTCGCGGCGTTGGTTCCCACGATGCCGCCGCCAATGACGCAAACGTTCGCCGGAGGAACGCCGGGCACTCCACCCAGCAGCACGCCGCGTCCGCCCTTTTCTTTTTCCAGATACGCCGCGCCAACCTGCACTGCCATGCGGCCTGCCACTTCAGACATGGGAGTCAACAGGGGCAGCGTTCCCGCGCGGTCGCGGATGGTTTCATAGGCGATGCCGACGACTTTCTTCTCGAGCAGCTTTTCAGTCAGAACCGGCAGCGGCGCCAGATGCAGGTAGGTGAAGAGCACCAGGCCCTCGCGGAAGAAGACGTATTCCTTCTCAACCGGCTCCTTCACCTTGACCACCAGGTCGGCGTTACCCCATACGTTATGCGCGGATCCGACCATCTCCGCTCCAGCCGACTGGTACTCGTCGTCGGTGAATGCGGAAAGCTCTCCGGCGCGCGTTTCCACCAGCACCTTGTGGCCGGCTTCGCTCAGTGCTTTGACGCCAGCGGGGGTGATGCCCACACGGCTCTCGTGGTCCTTCACTTCCTTTGGCACACCAATGATCATGGTTCTCCCGCGGTCTGCCAGAAGTGGAGGGGCAGACTGGTGATTTTACATCCTGCTGTTGAGCAGACGCCGCAGTTCGCGGGTCAGGAGCCCGGGCGACACCGGCTTGGTGAGAAAAACGGTGCTGCGATCGGTCTCGGCTTCGACCATATTGCCGCTCACCAGGATCGCGGGGATTTCAGGACGCAGCGCGCGGATGCGCGAGATGAGCCGCTGCCCCTGAATACCCGGCATGACAGCATCAGTTACCACAGCATCAATCTCTTCAAGATGATTGCGCGCGGCTTCAAGGCCGGCTGAGCCGTTTTCGCAGGCAATGACTTCGTAGCCCGCACCCTGCAGCACTTGAGTGAACAGGAGCCGTACCGCGCGGTCGTCCTCGACCACGAGGACTGTGGCGGCTCTCTCGCCGACCACCCGGTCTGTGCTCACCGAAACCAATGGCTATCCCGTATAAAAGAGACCCGGCATCGGAGTTGGCGAGCGTGGCCGAACCTTCCGATTGGCGCTCACAGGAGCTGCGAACAATGGCTGACTGTAACATGCGGTCGTAACCGTTTCTATTGGCCGAAAGGTGCATAATGGCTGCCGCGTTGGGGACGATAGTAATGGTTACCTTAGAGCCAGCCCTTCGCCCGGGCCAGCCTCGCCGCTTCCACACGATTCGAAGCGCCCAGCTTGCTGATGGCCTCGGAAAGGTAGTTGCGCACAGTGCCTTCGGAGAGGTGCAACTCCTCGGCAATTTCGCCCGAGGACTTCCCTTCTCCGGCGCGCCACAGGATCTGCCGCTCGCGCTCGGTGAGCGGGTCGGGGCCGCTGTCCCACGCCTCGAGCGCGAGATCAGGATCGACCACACGCAGTCCCTGGTGCACCCGCCGAACCGCATCGGCCAGCTCGGCTGAGGGGCGGTCTTTGAGCAGATAGCCTTTGGCCCCCGCATCGAGAGCGCGGCGCAGATAGCCGGGCCGCGCGAAGGTGGTCAGGATCATCACACGCGTCTGCGGATAGCGTTCGCGCACCTCGCTCGCGAGCGTCAATCCGGTCATTTCCGGCATCTCGATGTCCGTCACCAGGACATCGGGCTTGTGCTTACCAACGGCGCTCAGCGCTTCGCGGCCATTCGCGGCTCGCGCGCACACGGCGATGTCAGGCTCGGTTTCAAGCAGCGCTGCCAAAGCCCCCAGCACCATGGCCTGATCTTCGGCCACCACCACCTGAATCTTCTTCATGACCTCGCGACAGTCTGGGGCGGGATTTCAATCACCAGCCGGGTGCCCCGGCCGCTGTCGACCAGGAAGCGGCCGCCCATCGATTCCACGCGCTCGCGCATGCCGCGGATGCCGTTGCCTTCCTGGCGGATACCGCCGCGCCCATCGTCCTCCACCACCAGCGCCGTGCCTTGGCCGTTGCTCTCGAACCCCAGCCGGCAATGGCTGGCCTGTGCGTGGCGCACAATATTTGTAACCGCCTCGCGCACAATCAGGGAGAGCACGGTCTCTTGCGCAGCGGCGAGCTGCGGCGGTTTGGCATCGTATTCCAGCGTCACTCCGGCGGCATCCAGAACCTTCTCCGCGCGCTCGATCTCGGCAGCCAGACCCTGGGCGCGGTAGCCGCTGATGGCCTCGCGAACTTCGCCCAGAGCTTTGCGGGCGATCTGCTCCACCTCGCCGATCTCCCCTCGCGCCCGTTCGGGGTCGCGATCCATCAGTTTGCCGGCCAGCTCGGACTTGAGCACGACGACTGACAGCGTGTGGCCCAGCACGTCGTGCAGGTCGCGTGCGATGCGTTCCCGCTCGGCCAGCTTGGCCAGATGCGCGATCTCCTCATAGGCCAGGCCCAGCTTTCGTCCGGCGCGCATGCGCTGCGCTGCAACCAGATTCCCGGCGCCCACCGCGATGGCGAAAAACGCAGTGAAGGCCCAGGTCCAGGGGCTCATATGCAGCAGCCAGCCTTCCACCATCATCAGGGCGGAGACAGCGATAAAGGTCGCAACGCAAGCGGCGATCGATTCGGTAATGAAAGGAATGAAGGCCGCGACGTAAATGAACATGCCACTTGCGCCGGCGTTGAACGGGTAATAGGCAGCTCCGAGGACCGACATGGCGACCAGCAAAGCCAGTTGTGCGGAGCGTGACTTTGAGAAGACAAGGCCGGCGTAGATGAGAAGAAAGACGAAGTAAGCCGCGGCAAATTCGAGCCACTTCGTCCGGCTGTGCTCCTGGATGGGCTGGATGAAGAAGAAAATCGAATAGACCAGCCAGATAAAGTCGAAGAAGCGGTACCCGGTGCGCTTCCTCAGCAGCAGGCTCCCGCCGCGCAGGCTCATCTCCGCGCTGCGCACCTGCTGAAGAATCGTCTGCGGAATGCGCCCGTCTTCACAGTCCTGAAAGATCGAGTTGGAGTCGGACGGACTCAAGCCTTGGCCTCACTGCGGGTGAAGATGATCCACGCCACACCCAACATCAACAGGGTAAATCCAGCCAGCGCTTCCCAGTGAACCAGCATGTTGCCAGGTTGCGCGAAGCCGAAGATGTTCAGCGCAATCTGCGCCAGATGATACGTGGGCAGCGCCGGTGTGATGACTTTGAGCCAGTGCGGCAGATAATCCACCGGCATCCAGAAGCCCGACGCGAACGACATGGGCAAATAGATAAGGTTGATGACGCCCGGGCCCGCATTCGGAGGAACCAGCAGCGCGATGATGAATCCCATCGCGGTGAACGGCAGCGCGCCGGCCAGGACCACGCCGAAAAGCTCGAGAACCTGGCCAGCCGACAGACTCACTCCGCCCAGAGTCACACTCAGCACGACCAGAGCTGCGGCAACCGACAGGGCAATCGCGGCGCAGCCAGCGATTTTGGCGGTGAGGTAAGCCATGCGCGGCATCGGGCTCGCCAGCTTTACATCCAGCCAGCCCTGAGCCCGTTCCAGCGCGATGCCCATGCCGATGCCGAACAGGCACGATGACACGATCCCCATGCAGCTGTAGCTGGGCAGCAGGTACTTCGCGTACATGTTGTGCCGGTTCGAGCTGCCGAACAGGATGTAAAACATGATGGGAAATCCGAAAACCGACAGCGAGAAGGCTTTTGTGCGCAGCATCCGCACAAATTCGTATCGGGTTTCTTTCGCGAAGACCTTTGTGTAGTAGCCAAAGCCGAGCGAGGCCGGATGAACTGCGATTGCGCTTGCTGCCATGATGTCTGCTCCCTCTTTTGTCTCTTGTTCCGAATTCGCTACCGGCTACTGGCTACCGGCTACTGGCTGCAGTTTCAGCCGTGAGCGCGAGGAACGCATCTTCCAGCGCTGCCGCGGAAACCTCAAGCCCATGCAGCGTCTCGTCGCGAAGCAGCATTTCGCGGACGACCCTCTCCGGCTGCTCTGCCAGAATCACCACGGCTTCGCGATCCTGCTGAACCTCGGTAACCGATGGCAGAGCGCGCAGGAATTCCGGATCTAGCTGCGTGACGCAGCGAATCTTGCGTCCCGATACGCGATGCTTGATCTCTGCCGATGTGCCTTCGCAAAGCAGCCTGCCTTTGTTGATGACGACGATGCGGCTGGCCAGCATGTCAGCCTCTTCGAGGTAATGCGTCGTCAGCAGAACGGTTTTGCCGGCGGCGGAGAGAGCGCGCACCTGATCCCACATCGCGCGCCGCGATTCAATGTCCATGCCGACCGTCGGCTCATCCAGGAAGATCAGGTCCGGATTGCCGCACAGCGCCAGCCCAAACAGCGTGCGCTGCTTCTGCCCGCCAGAAAGCTTGCCGAACATCTTGTCTTCGATTCCCTCGAGCTTGGCCGCGCGAATGACGGTTTCGGCCGGCAACGGATTCGGGTAGTAGCTGCGGAACAGGTCGATGTGCTCGCGCACGCGCAGCATCTCCGGCACGCGGCTCACCTGCAGCATGGCGCCGATGCGCGTCCTGGCGTCGGCGTCGCGCGGATCGCGCCCCAGCACCCGCACGCTGCCCGCATTGGGTGAGATCAGCCCCAGAAGCAGGCGCACGGCGGTCGTTTTGCCCGCGCCATTCGGCCCCAGCAGCGCGACCACTTCCCCGCTGCGCAGTTCCATTGAGAAGTTCTCGAGCGCCGTAACCGGGCCGTAGCGTTTGGTGACGGAATGCAGGCGGGCAACGGTTCGGGTCTGCGACAGCGGCATGGGCCACGCTGCCGCGGCTTCCTGGGTCCCGACTTTTGTAACAACGGCGGTTGCTGACATCCTGGTCTCTCCTGCCGGCGAGTTGCACCTCAGCGGCAAAGACAGGATCGCGCCAAACCGCGCAAATTCTGAGTGGGCTTTGTCAGCAAAGCGATATGACAGTTGTCATAAGTCAGGGAATAGGGCGCAGGGCAACGGCTTCGGGCTTCGACCGCTATTTCAGTGGTGAAAAATCCGTCGGCTTCATCCACGTCGACTGGGTGCGCACCACCAGCGGGCCATGTGCCTCGGAATCGGCTTTGACTTTGATCCACTCCGGATCGGCATGAAACGCCGCCCAGTTCTTATCCGCTTCCTCACGGCTGGGATGCACGAGGATGTACACCAGCCCGGGAGTGTCCGGCGCCGGATCGATGACGGCCCAGTAGGCGAGGCTGCGCATATTGTGGCGATTGAAGATCGCGATGGTGTGATCGCGGAAGCGAGCCAGCAGCTCGTCGAGCTTGCCGGGAACCGGCGTGTACTGGCGCAGTTCGTAGACCGCGTCAGGTGAGGACGCTTCAGCGAAAGCCATCTTGCCACTCACGGCCAGGGCGGGCAGAGTTTGCAGCAGCGTGCGGCGATCCATGCCCGCCATTATGCCTTTCTTCAGTCCCCTGTGTCCTGCGTGCTCCGCTAATTGAGCTTTTCCGGAGCGGCACGGCGAAAGCGCGCGTCGATGGGCTGGCGGCCGGCAAATCCATCCTCGACGCGATGCCAGAATCCGATCTTCTCCTCGCCGCGCTTCCAGCACAGCAGGACCGTTTCGCCTTCCAGAACGTAGGGAAAATCCAGCAGCCCCGTATCCAGATCCTTCACCTGCACGCCGATGGCATCGATCTCCTGCACTGAATCTTTGGCGCGCTGGATTAATGCTTCAAGGGCGACCTTGCGCTTTTGGGCGACGCCAATGTCGACCAGGATTCCGCCGGAGACGAAGATACGCCGCACCAGCTCCGCCATCTCATCCTGCAGATCGCTGGCGGCTTGTTTGGCCTCGATGGCGCGCTTCAGCAACGATTCCAGAATCGGCAGCAACGCCTGCGCTTCGTCAAGCGTAAAGGTCTTCATCGCTCCCCCTGACGGCGAGGGATGGGCACGTCTTTGGTTCGATCATTCCTGTAGAGCGCGCCACGCGATCAGTATTTCACATCGTCGCGGACGACACGCGCTCCGAACCGAGCGGCCGCACCATGACGTTGAAGGAAAAGGTCTGCGTGCCGATGGTGTAGCTTTCCGGGCCTACCGTCGTGAATTGGTGACGGATGTAGAAGCCGATCGCACGCTCGTTCTGGCGCAAGACCGTGAGCCAGACAACCGGAGCCCCCAGTCGTGCGGCCTGCTCCAGAGCGGCATCGAGAAGCGGCACACCGATACCCTTCCCCATGAAATCTCGCAGAACGTAGATCTTCTGCAGCTGCGCCGCATCAGGCTCGGACAGCAACGCGCTCGGCGATGGATATTTGAGCTTCGCGTAAGCTACCGGCAGACCATCGGCCGTTGCCAGCCACCACAAATTCATGGGCTTGCCCAGACTGGCTTCGATTTTTGCTAGACCAAACGTCCGGTCCAGATAAGCGGCCAGGTCCGCGCCGTGCTCTGCGAACAGGTAGCCGAAGGTTTCCGCAAATGTGATCCGGCCCAGCTGCGCCACCACAGCCGCGTCCTGCTGGGTCGCTCGTCGTAGCTGCACGTCCATCATAGGTTCCCTGAACTGCTGGCGGCCTGGGCCGAATCTGTGGGCTAGTTTAGGCCGGTCACCGCGCAACCCGGCTCCGTTTGTGACCAGCGAATCGCGACGGGTATCATGGACTATTCATGCATTTCGGCGACTCCATCTTCATCTTCCTGCTGGCTCTGGTGCTCTTCGGCCCCAAAAAGCTGCCGGAAATTGGACGCACCATCGGGAAGCTGCTCGCCGAGTTCCGCCGCGCCAGCAACGAATTCAAGTTCCAGATTCAGGAAGAATTGCGCAACATGGAGGAAGACGAACGACGCAAAAAGCTGGCGGATATGCAGGCGCAGAAGGCCGCGGAATCGCCCGCCGGTGCACTTGCCGCCGAGACCCAAGCCACCATGCCTTCGCCCTCGACCCCCGCGGCGCCCAGCATCCTTCCGCCTTCGACCGGCACTCCCGTGAGCACCAGCGCTCCTTACGCCACGCCTGGCGAATCCGAAGCAACTCCGGTTTCTCAGGAGCTTTCTCCGGAACCTGCCCAGGGTTCTGCAACGATCACACCCTCTGCCGCAGAAGTCGCCGTCGATCCGCCCACGCCAACCGTAGCCGCACCTGTGTCCGGCCTCGCCGCCGAACCCTCCGCGCATGTTGACCTGACCGCGAACACCAACGGCGCGCACCCAGCCTCAGAAGCCGAGGCTCCCGAGCCCGGCTCAGTCAGCGAAGCCGTGCGCCATGGCTGACCTTGTCGATCGCGCGCGCGCCGCGGTGACCGAGCGCGCCGAACTCCCTGGCATGAGCCTGCTCGAGCATCTGGCCGAGCTGCGCCGCCGCATCATCCACTCCGCCATTTATCTGATTGCCGGCTTCTTCATCGCGTGGTTCTTCCACGAGAAGATTTACTACTTCATGGAGAAGCCGATCCTCATCGCGCTGGCCAAACATCACCTGCCCACCCAGCTCGTCTACCACAATCCCATCGACCCCTTTAACATGTACCTCAAGATCAGCTTCATGGCGGGCTGCATCCTCGCCTGCCCCTTCGTGCTCTACGAAGTGTGGCTGTTCATCTCACCCGGTCTCTACAAAAACGAGCGCCGCTACGTCGTGCCCTTCATGACGGCTACCATCGGCCTGTTTCTCGCCGGCGCGTATTTTGGATATCGCTGGGTCTATCCCGGCTCGCTCGATTTCCTGCTCAGCTTCAATCAGGATTTCCGCGCGCTCATCGAGATCAATGAGTACACCGACCTCTTCCTCACCGTAATCCTCGGCCTCGGTCTCACCTTCGAGCTGCCTATCCTTATTATGTTTCTCTCTCTGTTCGGCATTGTGAGCCCGAAGTTCCTATGGAAGAACTTCCGCTACGCCATCCTCCTCATCTTCATCATCGCGGCCATCATCACGCCCACTTCCGACGTGCTCACCATGTGCGTCTTCGCCAGCCCCATGCTTGTCCTCTACCTCCTCGGCATCGGCGTGTCGTGGATGGTGCACCCGGCGACGCGCAAGCGGCGCGCCGCGAAGGCTGAAGCGTGAGGCAAATCGCCCTCGCTGCAGTCGTATTTTTCGCCGCTGCCGGCCAGGCTGCTCGTGCGCAGAATCTCCCGCAGTTCGACGGTGCCCGCGCGCTCCAGTACACGCGCCAGTTCGTCGCCATCGGCCCCCGCTGGGTCGGCAGTCCCGGCCACGCCAAAGCCGAAGCCTTTCTCAAAGACCAGTTCCGCCGCGACCAGCTCGAAGAAGACACCTTCACCACCAACACGCCGGCCGGCGAGATGACGATGCACAACTTCATCGTTCGCTTCCCCGGCAAAAAAGATGGCGTCATCGTCCTCGCCACGCATTACGAGACCAACTACCCTCTGCGCAACATCCACTTCGTCGGCGCCAACGATGGCGGCTCGACCACCGGCCTGTTGATTGAGATGGCTAACTATCTGCGCGGCAAACCCAACGACGGTTACAGCGTGTGGCTGGTCTTCTTCGATGGCGAAGAGGCTGTCAGGAGCTGGAGCGCGACCGACTCCACCTATGGCAGCCGTCATCTCGCCGAAAAATGGCAAGGCGACGGCACGCTGAAGCGCATCAAGGCTTTTATTCTTTGCGACATGCTCGGCGACCGCGACCTCGACATCCAGCGCGACCTGAACTCCACGCCCTGGCTTGAAGACCTGGTCTACCAGGCCGCGACCGAGTACGGATGGCAATCGTATTTCTTCGCCGACAAGACCAGCGATGAGGACGACCACCTGCCGTTCGTCCACCGCGGCGTGCCCAGCGCCGATCTCATCGACCTGAACTACGGCTACCAGAACGCCTATTGGCACACTGCCGAGGACACCATGGACAAGCTCAGCGCGAAGAGCCTCACCATTGCCGGCGACACCATCCTCGAAACCATTCGCCTCCTCAACCAGCGATAATCGCCTGCGATGCCTCTCCACTGGCTCGGCTTCCTGGCGTTGGTCGCCGTCCTGCTCTTTGTCGATCTGTTCCTTCTGAATCGACCCGGCAGGCGCGAATCCGCGCGCGTGGCGTGGCTATGGACGGTGTTTCTCGCGGCAACCGCAGGCGGGTTTGCGCTCTGGCTGGCTCGCACCAGCGGCCGGCAGCCTGCCCTCGAGTTCCTCACCGGCTACCTGATCGAGGGCTCACTCAGCGTCGACAATTTGTTCGTCTTTCTGTTCCTTTTTCGCGCCCTGCACATCGGATCACAGCAGCAACACCGCGTCCTGCTGTGGGGCGTTCTGGGCGCGATTGTTCTACGCGGCGTGCTCATCTTCACCGGGACAACGCTGCTCCAGCGTTTTGACTGGATGCAGTACGCTTTCGGCGCTCTGCTCGCCCTTGCCGCAGTGCGCCTGCTCTTCAGCAAGCCCGGAGCGGCGCCCGTCCGTGGCCCCATCCGCTGGATTCGCGACTGCTGCCTGCGTTACGGAGGCGGCTCGCGGCTTGCGCTCCGTTCCCTGCTGCTGGTCATCCTCGCCGTCGAAGCTACCGACCTCATCTTCGCGCTCGATTCGATCCCCGCTGTCCTCGCCGTCACCCGCAACCCCTGGGTTGCCTTCACCTCGAACATCTTCGCCGTGCTCGGCCTGCGCTCCCTCTACTTTGCGGTCGCCTCCATGCTCGACCGCTTCCGCCTTCTCCACTATGGGCTGGCCTGCGTCCTCGCCTTCGTCGCCTTCAAGATGCTCGCCGTGCACTGGATTGCGATTCCGGTCGACGCGTCCCTCTTCGTGATCCTCGGCATCCTCGCTGTCTTCGCGCTCCTGAGCAAACTTCTCCCCGTCCCAGGTGCCTCGCCGAGCCAAAAAGCCTGATTTGCGACCAGGCGGCGGCGTCGATCATCATTAGCCCTGTAGCTCTGCATCGTAGGGGGAATTTATGAAGGTCGGGGTTCTAGGTTCAGGCGTGGTTGGGCAAACGCTCGCCGCAGGTTTTCTCAAACATGGTCATGAAACGATGATCGGCACTCGCGAACCCGCGAAGCTCGCCGACTGGGGCAAGGCCAACCCGAAAGGCCGCGTCGGCAGCCCCAGCGACGCCGCAAAGTTTGGAGAAGTCATCGTGCTTGCCGTCAAAGGCGGCGCGGCTGCCGAAGCGCTGCGTGGCGCAGGCAAGCCAAATCTCGCCGGAAAAACGATCATCGATTCCTGCAACCCCATCGCCGATGCGCCGCCGGATCACGGCGTGCTGACCCTCTCGACCAGGCCCGGCGAATCGCTCATGGAACAACTGCAGAAGGATTTCCCCGATGCTCACTTCGTCAAAGCGTTTAATTCCGTCGGCGCGCCACAGATGATCGACCCGCATTATGCCGGAGGCGTTAAACCCACCATGTTCATTTGCGGCAACAACGACGCCGCGAAGAAGACGGTGAGCGGGATTCTCGATCAGTTTGGCTGGGAGACAGCGGATATGGGCACAGTGGAGGCGGCGCGCGCCATCGAGCCGCTCTGCACGCTGTGGTGCATTCTCGGCTTCACAAAGAACGAGTGGACGCACGCGTTCAAACTGCTGCGCAAGTGAGCGCGGGCTCCGCCAGCTTCACATCGGCGAAGACAAACCCGTCCCGTTCAACCACCTCTCCGGTTTCAATCGGGATTGCTTCGCTGAACATCGGCCCGGCATAGACCGCGCTGTGAAACTCGCCGTTCTCACCGCAAGGGTCGACGCCCTCGGGCAGATCGCGCAGGAAACCCGCATCGAATTCCCGGCCGGCGAATTCGCGCGGCAGCTTCTACGGGTCAACGCAGACAATGCGCGCGCGCAGTCCGCTCGCGATCATCTCCTCGGCAAGCCCGCGTGTATCGAGTCCCCACACCGGGAACACGGGCTCCAAACCCGTCCCCCGCAGCTTGTCAATTCTGTATTGCCGAACATCTTCGAGAAACAAATCGCCAAAGGCAATTGCCTCGATGCTCGCGGCGATCGCCGCATCGCACGCCTTCTGCATTGCGCCTTCGTACTCGGCATTCGAGCACGGCCAGGGCAGTGGGACCGGCCACAGCGGCAATCCTGCGGCGCGCGCCTGCGCTTCGAGCAATGCACGGCGCGTCGAGTGCATGGCCACGCGATCGAACGCAGCATTCAGTGTGGTCAGCAGCCCGGCAACCTGCCACTCCTGGCCCTGTCGCAGACAATGCAGCGCCCACGCGCTGTCCTTGCCGCTGCTCCACGAGAGAAGAAGCTTCTGGCTCACTTCTGGAGCTTATCGCAGGATCAGTTCATGCGTGCGAGACGGCTGGCCGGTTTTTCCGATTTGCTCTGTGTGGTGGGCAACGGCATTACCAGCATGTGGCCGCCACCCCCGGTCCCGGTGCCGGATCCCGCTGCGGGCGCCTTGACCCGCGCCTTCAGTTTCGTGCGCAACAGAAGGTTGATCGACTCCAGTTGTCGAACGCGCCGCCCCATCAGAAGGATCACCCCGGCGGAGGCGATCAGGGCTCCAATCCAGCAGCCGGTCAGCATCCCGGCCAGGAATCGCGCCCAGGGATGGAATACGAGCAATGCCATGCCCTCTCCTCACTTCCTGAAAAGGTGATTCTCAAAGCCAGAAGCCTGGGCAATGACCAGCGAATGCTGGGCGACGCACCTTGGGGGAAAGGGTCAGGACCGGCTTGGAACCACCATCTTTCTCACGCTTCGATGCATTTCCGAGACAAAATGATCAGTCATGCCCGCAATATAATCGGCAATTACTCGCGGAGCGCCTTCCTCGACTACCTGGCTGGCATAATTTGGCGGCAGCAGAGCTGGATCAGCCATCCACGCCGCGAACAGGTCGGAGATCACCCGCTCCGCCTCCTGGTGGCCCTGTTCGAGGTCATCACAAAGGTACAGCCTGCGGTAGAGGAAATCCTTGGCTTCTCGCCGCAAATCCTCGATTTCAGTGGAAAACGCGGCAAGCCGGTGGGGCATTCGGCGAATGCCATCGAGATCCCGAATTCCCTGCTCCTGAATCCGCCGGTGAATCTCCGCCACCAGATCGTCAGCCAGAGCGTTCAGCATCAGCTTCAGCGCTTCCTGGAAGAGCAGCTTTTCCTGTGCGCCCGGGTGCGTGGCGGCAAGGGGAGCAAAATGGCGCTCAAAGAGCCTTACCCCGCGGCGGATGTCGGCAAGCGTCAGGATTTCGGCCTCCATTCCGTCGTCCAGATCGGCCGTCAGGTAGGCAATCTCATCCGCCAGGTCGATCAGCTGGGCTTCGAGCGGCGGCCGCCGATCGAGGAAATAGCCAGCCATCTCCGGAAAATCGTTTGCCGGGTAGTCCCGCGAATGCTTGACGATCCCCTCGCGCACTGCCAGCGTCAGGTTCAGTCCGCGAAACTCAAGATGGCGGTTCTCGAAGTGCTCCACGATGCGCAGCGCGTGCAGGTTGTGGTCGAAGCGGAGCCCGTATTGCCGCATCGCATTGTCGAGCGCCCGCTCGCCGGCGTGTCCAAAGGGCGGGTGCCCGATGTCGTGGGCCAGCGCCAGCGCTTCGGTCAGGTCTTCGTTCAGGCCCAGGGCGCGCGCGATGGTGCGCGCTATCTGCGCCACTTCCATGGTGTGAGTCAGTCGGCTGCGAAAGTGGTCGGAGCCGCGCTCGGTAAACACCTGGGTCTTGCCGGCCAGCCGCCGGAAGGCGCGGGAATGAATGATGCGGCCGCAGTCGCGCTGAAACGAGGTCCGGTAAGGATGGTCGGGTTCCTCAAATTCGCGCTGCGCCAAAGGCCCGTTCTCAGGAACCGCGCATGCCCGAGGCAGTGCCGTGGGTGCTGGCATGAAACCAGTGTAGCTTTGACAACGGCCTATAGTTTGCGGAGACTTGAAGAGGACGAGTCTGGCCGGCCCGGGAGAGGATTATGGAACCGAACATCGCGCAAAAACGGCAGGAGGCGCATCTCCTGCTTGATGTGCTTCCAGACGAGAAAATCGTAGCGGTCCGGAATCTGCTCGAGGTTATGGTCGAGCCGTTATCCGAATCTCTCGCAAAAGCCCCAGTCGACGATGAAGATCTGACTCCCGAGGCCATTGCGGCTCTTGATCGCGGTCGCGCCTCCCTCGCTCAGGGAAAGCGGATCCCCCACGAAGAGATTCTGCGGGAATTCGGCGCATAGAGCCACTGGCACCCGACGTGCCCGATGCCTTGCCGCACCATTGTTCTCCTTGCCGTCGCCGCAGCGGATTCAAACGGGCTAATTAAGCGGACCCGCGGGAACGGGCCGTGCCAGAGGTAACTATCCCGACAATGTTCCCGTAACTTTTGTCGATTGTCGAGATTCCCTGTTGACTTCGGGGAACGTTCGTTCCTATCGTGAAGTCACAGGATTACTGCTCCCTCCCTCGCGATGCGGCCAGCGGCTCCTCCAATCCAACACAGGAGAAGCATCCATGCCGGAGCGGCTTTCCATCGCGTGGTCTGATGAGGCGCGTGCCGATCTGAGGAAAATCGACCGTGAAACCGCCCTCGATATCCTTCATTGCACCGACCGCTATCTCGCCACGCGTAACGGCGATGTGAAGAAGCTCAAACCGCCGCAGTCCGGTTTTCGGCTACGATGCGGCGACTACCGACTCTTTTTTCACTTTACAGATGACGAAACGGTGGAGGTGGTCACCGTCCTTCATCGCCGCGAAGCTTATCGCTGATCGCTATTCCGGTTTGCCTGCAGTCGGGCTGCCCGACTCCCTCGCCAGCCGCACCCGCGCGCTGTCCAGCTTCTTCTGAACCTTGCCCACGTCGCCCTGGTCCATGTCGGCGTCCGCGGTATGCGCAAACTCGTTCAGTGAAAGCTCCCACTGCGCCGCAGCCAGCTTCAGCCGCCCGGTCTTCTCGTAAACGTCGCCCAGGTGATCGTGCACCGTCGGATCGTTGGCCCCGCGTGAAATGGCGCGCTCCAGATTGTCCTCAGCCTGCGCGTACTGCCCCATGCGGAAATAGGTCCAGCCCAGCGAGTCCAGATAGGCGTAGTTGGTCGGCTCCAGCTGGACCGCCTTGCGGATCATAGCCAGCGCCTCATCCAGCTTCACGCCCCGATCCGCCAGCATAAATCCAAAATTGTTCAGGGTCAGCGCATTGTCCGGATCCTCCGCCAGCACCTTACGGAAGTCTGCCTCTGCCTCGTCGTAGCGCTTCGCACGGTCCGCCATCATGGCGCGCTCGAAGAGCACCATGGTCTGGTCGTCTTTCTTCGTGGCCTGCTTCTCCGCCGCATCCAGCGTGTCCGACGCCTCTTTCCACTTCCGCAGATCGGTGTACACCTGCGCCAGCTGGAAGTACGCCGGCATGTTCTTCGGATCGCTGGCCAGAACCGCCTTCACCATCGCAATGCCATCGTCGGAGTGACCCGTGTCAGCCAGCTGCCGGGCCAGCGTCAGTTTGGAGTCGGTGCTCTTGGGCAGCTTTTCCACCGCCATCTTCGCCACCGCCACGGCCTTCTCGTAGTCGTGCGCCTCGCGCCACGTCTCTACCTCCTGGTCGTACGCCTGCGCCTGCAGGTCGCCGCCCAGGCTCGCCATCTTCTCGTAACACGCAATCGCCTGGTCGGTCCGGCTCTGTTCGCGGTACACCTCGGCCAGATGCACGAGCACCGTCGCGTAATTGCCCTTCTCTTCGTCGGAGTACTGTCCGCTGGCGTGCTCGGTCGCGGCGGCCAGCTGCTCATAAACCTTTGCCGCGTCGTCCAGACGGCCCAGCGCGTCGTCGATCATGCCCTCGTGGAACTGCACGTCGAGCGAATCCGATGCCAGCTCGTGCGCCTTCTTCACCGCGGCCAGTGCGTCGTCGAATTTCCCGTTGTGCTCGTCGATCTCCGCAATCTGCAGCTGCGCCTCCGCGTCGCTCGGATCGCCCGCGGCAATGTCCTTCCACGCCTGCAGCGCCGCATCGCCCTGATTGTCCGCCTGCAAATCCCCGGCCAGCTTGCGCTCTATATCCAGATCGTCAGGCTCCAGATCCAGCGCTTTCCGGTAGGCGGCAATCGCGTCCTTCGTGTCTTTCAGCTGATCGTAAGTCTTGCCCAGCTGCCCTTCGGTGCGCGACGTCTGATCGTCGTCCGGCAGCGCCTTCAGAACATCGATGGCCCGCTTCGTATCCCCCATGTCCGCGTAGAACTGGCTCGCAATCAGGGCCGTTTCTTCTGAACCCGGATCGATCTTCCTGGCCGCCTGCAGCTCAGCTTCTGCCTGGGGCGACTGATGATCGGCCGCGTACAGACGCGCCAGCATCAGATGATCCTCAGGATTGTTCGGCTCCAGCCGCACAATCGTCTGGAACTCCCCGATGGCCAGCTTCAGCATCTGTCCGGAGACTTCCTGCTGCTGGTTATCGCCCAGCGAGCGCAGATACACGTCAGCCAGCAGCCGGTGCGCTTCCAGATCGTTCGGATCCTGCTTGATCCGGTCCTGTGCCGCAACCACCGCTTCGCGAATGCGCCCGGTCTTGAAGTACAGCTCGGCCAGGTGGCTGTTGAGCCACTTCGACCCCGGATCGGCGTTCAGCGCCATCTTGTACTCTTCAATCGCCCGCGTCGCGTACTCGGTGCGGCCGAAGGTGGTGGCCATCTCCTCGTATTCATGCGCCAGCATGAAGTGAAAATAGGCGTTCGCCGTCGAATCCGGCCCCGACCCTCCGCTGGCGAACGGCTCCACGTTCAGGCGATGGGGCTGGGGAGTGTCGGAAGTCCCTGATGGACCAGGGTTATTGCTTTGCGTCGTCGTTCCCTTTGCGGCTGGTGTGGCCGCGTTTGGTGCCGCCGCTCCGGGATTCTGGGCTGACAGGGTCAGGGCCAGAAGGGCGGGAATTGAAGTTTGGACAACGGCGCGAAAGAGGCTCTTCATAATGAGGGATTTCCTGTTCCGGACTGCCCGCCAGGAGATACGTAAATCCCGGCTGGACCCGTACGACGGCACTCCCCTGTCCGGCGAGGAGCCGCACTCAT
This sequence comes from uncultured Acidobacteriaceae bacterium, assembly GCA_963788905.1. Lineage (GTDB taxonomy): Bacteria > Acidobacteriota > Terriglobia > Terriglobales > Acidobacteriaceae > Palsa-343. The sequence continues at coordinate 723,449 of CAWBIO010000001.1, read as the reverse complement.
TGAGACGATTGTAACCTCGAACCGGATGCAGGTTCCCGCCTTTTCCATAACCCCTTTGTGGAGTCTCCGGTTACCGGCAACCGCCGTCTCCTAAACCTAATACTCGGTGCGCCGGGTCAGGTCGAGCAACGCAAACAAAACCACCCCCACCAGCGCATTGGAAGCCGCTCGAATCAGCTCATGAAATCCATGCCAGGCGTAGGGCTGACCCAGCATGTCCCGCTGCAGCAGCCACAGGATTGCTGTCTGCGCCAGGGTAAAGCCGAAGATCAGCAGCAGCCGGGCTCCATGATTCTCCGTGTCGACCCGCACCCCCAGCGATGCTGCCATGTACCCCACAATGGCCTTGGCAATGCCGAAAATGCCGAGGGGATGGTGCGTCAGACCATCCTGCGCGATGCCAATCACGCTGCCCACCAGGGTGGCGCTCACCGGTTCCCGCCGCGTAATCGCGTAATAAATGGTCACCAGCAGGGGCAGATCGATCAGATCGAACCGGCTCAGGTGCAGCGAAAGCAGCGACTGCAGCCCCAGCGCCAGCAGCGGAACCAGAATGTAAACCAGCAGCGGGAACGACTTGGCCCCCACCTCGTGCCGCGATGACGCCATCAGGGCCATCGTTATGCTGCTCCCTGCGGCGGAGGGGTCTGGCTCGGCTCTGAGGGTGTCGCATTCGGCGCGGGCTTCTGGACCGGCGGCGGTTTCTTTGTCTCCTCGCCCGGCTTGCGCGCCGGTTTGGCGTTCCCGCCCGGCGGAGTTACCTGCGGCTTCGGCGTCGTCTCCGGCTGCGGCGGCTTGCTGCTTCCTTCATTGCCGATCGCCGGGCTTTGCTCGTTCGTTGTTCGCTGTCCTGGAACCAGTTCCGCCGCCGGCGGCGTATCCGATGGCGTATACCGATCCGGATGCAGCGCCTGCGGCGGCTTCACAGCCGGCATGATTTCCGCATCGGCGCCTTCGCTCGAACTGTCTGGCTGCTCATCGGCGGAGGCATTTGGATCCACCCGCGACGGCAGCCGCTCTGCCAGCACATCAGAGGCCTTCTGCTGGGCATCGCTGAGATCCTGCTGCATCTCCACCGGCATCTGCTCACCGGCGCTGGTAATCACCAGCACTTCTTCCAGCCGCGACAGATTCGCCGCCGGCTTCACCAGTACGTTCACCAGCGTTCCTTCGGGCTGCGAAACCACCTTCTCCACGACCCCCACCGCCAGCCCGCGCGGATAGATCGCGTCGCCTCCGCTGGTCAGCACCGCTTCTCCCCGATGAATCCGCTCATCCGGCGAAACATTGACGATCTCCGGCTGCCCCCAGCTGTCGCCGCGCAGCACCCCGCGAATCCTGGTGGTTTCAAGGATCACGCCGGCCCCGCTGGTCGCGTCGGAAATCTCCAGCACCTGGCTGGTGTGTGCAAACACATCCCGCGTCTTCCCGATGATCCCGTCCGGCGTAATGACCGGCAAATCCGGTCTAAGTCCGTCATCGGAGCCTTTATCGATGAGCAGCACGTGCGACTGCTCGGTCCCCGAAGTCCCGATCACCTGGGCCGCCACCGTCTTGTAGACGTATTTTTCCTTGAATCCCAACAACGCCTGCAGCCGCTGGCCCTGCCGCGCGTCCTCGGCCAGCGAGTCCTCTTCCAGCCGCAGACGGTCCAGTTCAGCTTTCAGGTCCTTGTTCTGCTTCCTTACGTGGATCAGGTCGACGTAGTTGGTCCAGAGACCGCGAATTCCGCGCCCGGTCGAATGCAGCAGCATCTCCGGCGGCGTCACCACTCCCACCACCCACGACCGGATCAGCCTCACTCCACCTTTATCGGATACCGTCGGGTCCGGCCGGCGCACCTGCACCGCCAGGCCGATCACCTGCGCGATCAGCACGGCAATCAGCACCAGAGCGTTGCGGTAACGGCTGAAAAACGATTCCATGGGGCCGGCTCAGGCTGCCGCAGGCTCAAAGCAGCTCATCCGTCGATCTTAATCTTCCGTAGCAGGCGGAAATCGCTCAGCATTTTCCCCGTGCCCAGAACCACACTGGCCAGCGGATCGTCCGCAATCGAAACCGGCAGCCCGGTTTCTTCGCGAATCCGCTTGTCGAGATTCTTGATGAGCGCCCCGCCCCCGGTCAGCACAATGCCGCGGTCGCTGATGTCCGCGCTCAGCTCCGGCGGCGTCCGCTCCAGCGCCACACGGATCGCATTCAGAATCGTGGCGATGCACTCGCCCAGCGCCTCGCGAATCTCCCCATCGTCCACGGTAATCGTCTTGGGCACGCCCTCGATCAGGTTGCGCCCCTTGATCTCCATGGTCAGCGGCTTGTCCAGCGGAAACGCCGATCCCAGATCGATCTTGATCTGCTCCGCCGTCCGTTCCCCGATCAGCAGGTTATATTTCCGCTTCAGATAATTCATGATGGCTTCGTCCATCTGGTTGCCGGCCATCCTCACCGACCGCGAATAGACGATGCCCGACAGCGAAATCACCGCGATGTCCGTGGTCCCGCCGCCAATATCCACCACCATGTTGCCGCTCGGCTCCGTAATCGGAAGTCCGGCGCCGATGGCCGCCACCATGGCCTGTTCCACCAGGTACACTTCGCTGGCCTTGGCGCGATACGCCGAGTCCTCGACCGCGCGCTTTTCCACCTGCGTGATCTCCGAAGGCACCCCGATCACGATCCGCGGATGCACCAGCATCTTGCGGTTATGCGCCTTCTGGATGAAGTAGTTCAGCATCTTTTCGGTGACTTTGAAGTCGGCGATCACCCCGTCCTTCATCGGCTTGATGGCCACGATGTTGCCGGGGGTGCGCCCCAGCATCTCCTTGGCCTCTTTGCCCACCGCTTCCACTTCACCGGTGTTTTTGTTAATAGCGACGATCGACGGTTCGTTAACGACAATGCCTTTGTTCGCCGCAAAAACCAGCGTGTTGGCAGTGCCCAGGTCTATGGCCAGATCGTTGGAGAAAACACTGAAGAGCGACCGTAGACTGTGCGATCGTCCTGAACGCGGCTGATATCCGTTTGACGACATCGAGGGGGTCGTTTTTCCTGAGAATTCGTTTCTATTGTACGGCTTTCATTTCCTTTCGGCACTCTCGCAGCCCGTAAATCTCCGGTCAATGACACCTTTGTACCTAACCCTGCACTTCCGTCGTATCCTGAACCTTCCTCACTCAGGAGACCATCGCGCGTGGCGCACAAACCCTATCTGAACCTCATTGGCGGCCGCTGGATTCCAGCCCGCACCGGCAAAACCTTCCTCAATATCAACCCTGCTCGCCAGGACGACGTCGTCGGCGAGTTCCAGGCCTCCGGCCCTGACGACGTCGACCTCGCCGTTGCCGCAGCCGCAGAAGCCTTCAGGACCTGGCGCCTCACCCCCGCTCCCAAACGCGCCGGAATCCTCCTCCGCGCCGGCCAGATCCTGGTCGATCGCAAAGAGGAGTACGCCCGCGAGATGACCCGCGAAATGGGCAAGGTCCTGGCCGAAACCCGCGGCGACGTCCAGGAAGCCATCGACACCGCCTTCTACATGGCCGGCGAAGGCCGCCGCCTCTTCGGCGTCACCACTCCCTCTGAGCTGCGCAACAAATTCGCCATGGCCGTCCGCTTGCCCGTCGGCGTCTGCGGCATGATCGCCCCGTGGAACTTCCCCATGGCCATCCCCTCGTGGAAGCTTCTGCCCGCGCTGGTTTGCGGCAACACCTGTGTTATCAAACCCGCCAACGACACGCCGCTCTCCACCATCAACCTCGTCCAGGCGCTGGTCGATGCCGGCGTTCCCCCCGGCGTCGTCAACGTCGTCACCGGAGCCGGCTCGCAGGTCGGCACCCGCCTCGTCGAACACCCCCAGGTCAGCGCCATCTCCTTTACTGGATCGTCGGAAGTCGGCCGCATCGTCGGCCAGTCGGCCGCCGGTCACTTCAAGCCCTGTTCGCTCGAGATGGGCGGCAAGAACGCCATGATCGTCCTCGATGACGCTAACCTCGATCTCGCCCTCGACGGCGCACTCTGGGGAGCCTTCGGCACCACCGGCCAGCGCTGTACAGCCACCAGCCGCATCATCGTCCACCGCGCCATTGCAAAGGACTTCATCTACGGTCTGGTCGACCGCGCAGAAGAACTGAAAGTCGGCGACGGCCTCGACGAATCCGTGCAGATGGGCCCCCAGGTCAATCGCGCGCAGATCGAAACGTCGATCCGCTACTGCGAAATCGCCAGGAAGGAAGGCGCGAAGCTGATGACCGGCGGCAAGCCGCTCACCAAAGGCGCTTACGCCAAAGGCCACTTCTTCGCCCCCACCATCTTCGCCAAAGTGAAACCCGGCATGCGCATCGCCCAGGAAGAAGTCTTCGGCCCCGTAGTCAGCATCCTCGAGTGCGCGAGCTTCGACGAAGCCATCGCCATCTCGAACGGCATCCAGTACGGCCTCTCGACCTCGCTCTACACGCGTGACGTCAACCGCGCCTTCCGCGCTATGCGCGACCTCGAAGCCGGCATCACCTACATCAACGCGCCCACGATCGGCGCCGAAGTCCATCTCCCCTTCGGCGGCGTGAAGCAAACCGGCAACGGCCACCGCGAAGGCGGCATCGGCGCCATCGACTTTTACACCACCTGGAAATCGGTCTACGTCGACTACTCCGACAAACTACAACGCGCCCAGATCGACACGGGAGAGTGACCGGTCTGTTAGTGGGGCCAATTTGAATTTTGTTTGGGGGCTGATCCCCGTTGCCGGGTTGCTACACCGGAATCAAACGCCTTGCCCGACTCGTACGAGACTCATCCGGTCTGTCTACGGGAGGGCACAGCCCCCGGCCGCCCCACAATCATTCTAGTAGCGCCCCCAGTTCTTCGATGGACCACCCCGTCAGGCTCCTTTCCTTTTGTATATGCCTGACATATACTGATCCGTGGATCTGTCTCGCATCGTCGGCTTCGACTGGGATGCCGGTAATGCTCGCAAAAATGAAAAACACGGAGTCACACAAGCCGAGATTGAACAGATTTTCTTTCGCCAACCGCTGATCATCGGGCCTGATCCCGGTCACAGCGCGACCGAGAGCCGATACCATGCGCTCGGCCGCACCGATCGGGAACGTTGGCTGCAGGTGACCTTTACATTGCGTGGAGGAGGAATCCTCATCAGGCCCATCTCCGCGCGAACCATGCATCGAAAGGAACGACCCATTTATGCCGCGGCGCTTAAAGCCAATTCCTAAGTTTGCCAACGAAGCCGAGGAGCGCGCCTTCTGGGAGTCCCACGACACCACTGACTATGTTGACTGGAGTCGCGCGAAGGTCGTTTCGTTTCCCAACCTGAAGCCCTCCACCAGGACAATTTCCCTGCGGCTCCCTGAAGATGTTCTCAACACCATCCGCAGCCACGCAAACAAATTGGACGTTCCATATCAATCGCTGATGAAACTATGGCTCGCGGAAAAAGCTGCTCAGACTGTCCAATCGCGCGAGTCGGCAACGAAGGGCCGCGGCGCGCGCTGATCGCCGGACGAATGAAATATTTTCGGCTACCCGTTCCGCGTTGACACAAAAATCCGCCCATGCTTTAGCATGAATTTTGGTTCGCTGTTCCTGGCGTGTCCCACACACGCACTGGAACCAACAATGAATCCCGGGACCCGCGGCTCCTGTACGATCAGGAGTCCAAAACAAATCAGTCAGACATGATCACAGTCACAGACCTCACCAAAAGGTACGCCCGCACCACCGCCGTCGACCACATTTCCTTCACCGTCAACAAAGGCGACATCGTCGGTTTCCTCGGCCCCAACGGCGCGGGCAAAACCACCACCATGCGCATGCTCACGTGCTTCTTCCCGCCCACCTCGGGAAAAGCCACCGTCGCCGGCTTCGACGTCTTCGACCAGTCCCTCGAAGTCCGAAAGCGCATCGGCTACCTGCCCGAATCGCCGCCCCTCTACCAGGAGATGGAGACCATCGAGTACCTGCGCTTCGTCGGCCGCCTCAAGGGCCTCTCGGGCGCCGAGCTCGAAAAGCGCGTCGCCTATGTGCTCGATCGCTGCGCCATCGCCGACGTCAAAATGAAGCTCCTCGGCAAGCTCTCCAAGGGCTACCGGCAGCGCGTCGGCCTCGCTCAGGCCATCATCCACAACCCCGACGTACTCATCCTCGACGAGCCCACCGCCGGCCTTGACCCCAAGCAGATCAACGAGACCCGCGACCTCATCAAGTCACTCGCTGGCGACCACACCATCATCCTCTCGACGCACATCCTGCCCGAAGTCGAGCAGACCTGCCAGCAGGTCCTCATCATTAATAAGGGCAAGCTCGTCGCTACTGACTCGGTCTCGAACCTGCAGGCCCGCGCCCGCGGTGCAGAGTCGATGCTCGTCAACGTCGGAGCCCGTTCCTCCGGCAGCTTCGCCGTCCCCGCCGTACAGGCTCGTCTTCAGAGAATCCCGGGTGTCAGCAACGTTGCGGTGAAAGATCAGTTCGACCAGGGAGCGGTCTTCGAGGTCGAGAGCAGCAAGGGCCAGCTCGTCCGCGGCGATCTCGCCCGCGCCGTCGTCGAATCCGGCTGGGACCTCAACGAGCTTCGCCCCGCCGCCATGAGCCTTGAAGAAGTTTTCCTCCAGCTCACCGGCGCCGACGCCACGGCAACCGAATCCGCCGAACCAAAATCCGACGCCGCCAAATCCGACTCCGATAAATCCGAAGCTCCGGAGGCCGAAGCATGAGAAACATCTGGATCATTTGCCGCCGCGAGTTATCGAGTTACTTCGCCTCACCCATCGCCTGGCTGCTCCTCGCCATGTACTCCATCGTCTTCGGCTGGATTTTCTGGAACTTCCTCGGCGAGTTCATCAAGCAGGGCATCGACATGGAAATGATGGGCCAGATGCAGCCGATGAATCTCAACGAGCAGGTCATCCGTCCGCTGCTCGGCACCTCGAGCTTCCTCGGCCTCTTCATGGTCCCGCTCATCAGCATGCGCCTCTTCGCCGAAGAAAAGCGTAACGGCACCATCGAGCTCCTTGCCACCTCACCCGTCCGCGACATCGAGATCATCCTCGGCAAGTGGCTCTCCGCTACCCTGCTCTATTGCTGGATCATCATCTTCGCCTGCATCAACTTCGTCTTCCTCTTCCGCTACGGCAACCCGGACTGGAAGCCGATGCTGGTCACCCTGCTCGGCGTCTTCCTCCAGGGCGCGGCGCTGCTGGCCATCGGCACATTCATCTCCACGCTGACTAAGAACCAGATCATCGCCGGTGCGCTCACCTTCGGCGCCTGCCTCCTGCTCTGGGTCTTCTCCTGGGTCTCGAGTTACGACTCGTCCAGCTGGGCGCAGGTCCTGTCGTATATGTCAGTAATAACTCACTTCGACTCCTTCGACCGCGGCGTGCTTTCCACTAAAGATGCGATCTACTACCTCAGCGTCATCTTTGTTGGACTCTTCTTCACCGCCCGCTCGATGGAGTCTCTCCGCTGGAGGTCTTAAGCAGGAAATGGCAAGTCAATGGCTGAAGGCGAGACAGACGAAGTACGCGGCTTATGCGACCACTTACATCCTGGTCGTCCTCGCCGTCGTCGTCGTTGCTAATTATCTCGCCAACAAATACGACAAGTCCTGGGACTCAACCGCGAATAAGCGCTACAGCCTTTCGCCCGAAACAAAGAAGATCGTCGACGGCCTCAAAGAGCCCGCGACCATCACCTACTTCAACGCCAGCACCCGCTTCAGCGAAGGCAAAGACATCCTCGACGAGTACAAGGCGATCTCTTCCAAGGTCCACATCAAATACGTCGATCCTTATAAGGACCCGATGGCCGCCCGCGCGGCCGGCATCCGCAACGTTGGCACCGCAACCGTCCAGGTAGGCGACCACACCGAAATCGCCACCGACATGACCGAGGAAGGCCTCACCGGCGCCCTCATTCGCGACATCAAGGGCAACACCCGCACCGTCTGCTTCCTCCAGGGCTCCGGCGAGCACCAGATTGACGACTCCAGCCGCGACGGCGACTCAAAATTCAAAGACCTGCTCGGCCGCGACAGCTATCAGACCCAGTCCATCAATCTCATCACGCAGCCCCAGGTCCCCGCCGACTGCACCGCCATCGTTATCTCCGGTCCGACCCATAACTACGAACAACCCGAAGTCAACGCCATCCAGACCTATATTCAGAACGGCGGCCGCGCGCTTTTCATGCTCGATCCGCCGCTCGCCATGGGTCCGACATCCATCGCCGACAACGACGCGCTGACCAACGTCCTGCAAAGCTGGGGCGTAACCGTCGACAAAGACCTCGTCCTCGACCTCAACCCCATCGGCCAGCTCTACGGCTTCGGCGGCCAGGTCGCGCTGGTCTCGAGTTACGGCTCGCAGCCCATCGTTGCTGAAATGAAAAGCTCGCTTACCGGCTTCCCTCTCGCCCGCTCCATCACGTTCACCAGCGGCGGCAAGAGCAACGTCGAGAAGCTCTTCGACTCCTCTGAATCCAGTTTCGCGACGACGAACCTTAGCTCGCCGCGCATCAACGTCAAAGACCCAACCAACAAGAAAGGCCCACTTACCCTGGCTGTCGCCGGCACTTACTCGACCGGTAAGCCCAGCTCCGAGGGCCGCTTCGTCGTCGTCGGCAGTTCCGCCTGGGCTTCCAACAGCTTTATCAACTTCAACGGCAACGGCGACCTCGCCACCAACGCCATCAACTGGCTCACGTCCGACGAAGACCTGATCTCCATCCGCCCCAAACCGCCTGAGGACCGCCGCATCACCATGACCCGCGCGCAGCTCAACATCGTGCGCATCGTCAGCCAGTTCGTGCTCCCGCTCATCGTCATCGCCGGCGGCATCTTCGTCTGGTGGAAGCGGAGATAGCGCGGCGAAGTTACTATGAAATTTCGCGGTCTCATCATTGCGGCGGTCGTCCTCCTGATCCTTGGCGGACTTCTCTACTGGTCCAATCACCGGAAGAAGCCAGACGAGAACATCACCGCCACCAACACCACCCCCATCATCCTCAACATCATCAGCCCCGCCGATGCGACCACCCTCACCGTGAAGCAGAAAGGCGCGCCCCCCATCACCCTGGTCCGTTCCGGCTCCCGATGGCAGATCACTTCTCCGCAACAATTCCCCGCTGACTCCAGCACCGTCTCCTCCATGCTCACCTCGCTCGCGCCACTCTCTTCCGATCGCGTCGTTGAAGAGAAGGCCACCAATCTCGCCGCCTACGGCCTCAGCGATCCCGCCTTCGAAGTTGACGTCACCACCAAAGACGGCCGCAGCACCCATCTTCTTTTCGGCGATGACACGCCGACGGGCGACGGCCTCTACGTTGTCCACGTTGGCGACCCCCGCGTCTTCACCGTGGCCGAATACGCGAAGACCAGCCTCAACAAAAGCCTCACCGACCTGCGCGACAAGCGCCTCGTGCCCATCGATTCCGCTTCCGTCAGCACCATCGATCTCATCCGCAAAGGCGACGACATCGGCTTCGCGCGCATCCAGAACGGCTGGCACATCCAAAAGCCGCAGTCGTACCGCCCCGATAACTTCGAAGTCGACGACATGCTCCAGCAGCTCACTACCGCCAAATGGGATTCCGCCGTTACACCTGACGCGGCAGCCAAGGCCTTCGCCAAAGCCGCGCCCCTGGCCACCGTCAAGCTCACCGGCAGCGCCGGAACCGACTCGCTCGACGTTCGCAAAGATAAGGACGACTACTATGCGAAGTCCACGGCCGTCCCCGGAACCTGGAAGATCGATACCTCTTCTTCCAGCTCGCTCGGCCAGGACCTCGGCCGCTCCCTCGACGACTTCCGCAGCAAACAACTGTTCGACTTCGGCTACACCGACCCCGACAAAATCGAATACCACTCCGGCCCCAGCTCCGTGGTACTCACTCACACCGGCCAGGACTGGACATCCAACGGCAAAAAAATGGACGCCGACAGCGCTGAAGCCGTCGTCTCTGCGCTGCGCGATCTCTCCGCCGCCAAATTCGTCACTTCCGGATTCTCGACACCCACCCTCGACCTCATCGTCACCTCGAACCATGGTCAGCGCGTCGAGAAGGTCGGCATTCAGAAGACCAACGACGGCGCAATCGCAAAACGCGAAGACGACTCGAGCCTCTACGCCCTCGACGCCGCAACCATCAACAACCTAACGAGCGCCATCGCCAGCCTCAAGCCCGCCGCCCCGCCAAAGAAATAGCCACCAATTCGGGCCACCCCTCAGACGATGTCATCCTGAAGTCGAGCCTCGAGACGGAAGGATCTGCTCGTGCGATCAGCGATCGATGACAGCGGAGAGAAAGAACATGAAGCCTGATGAACCCAGCCGCACAGCCCTGATCATCGCCCGACAACGAGCTGCTCATCAGCTGCTCGATCATGGCTCAATCCTCTATGACCCATTTGCCATGAAGATTCTGCGTGAAGACGAAGACGCCGTGCTTCAATTTGCCAACAAACACCCCCTGGCCAGCATCGGACGTCTGTTCACCGCCGCGCGAAGCCGCATCGCGGAAGACGCCTTGTCACGAGCTGTCGAAAGAGGGGTTCGGCAGATCGTCATCCTTGGCGCCGGACTCGACACTTTCGCTCTCCGCAATCCGCATGGCGCACTCGAGATCCGTATCTATGAAGTGGACCACCCCGCGACGCAGTCATGGAAACTCGAGCGTCTCGCCGAAGCTCAAATCGCACTTCCGCCATGGCTGATTCTGGTGCCCGTCGATTTCGAGCGCGACGATGTGGGAGAGAAGCTCGCCGCCGCAGGCTTCCAGCAGAACTCGCCCGCGTTTTTCACCTGGCTCGGAGTCGTACCCTATCTCACACAGGACGCTATCGGCCGCACACTGGACTACATATCCTCAATCCAGAACTCCGAGGTGGTCTTCGACTACATGGAACCTCCCGAGGCATTCTCCGAAGAGCTAAGGCAATTAGAAACGCAGCGGACCGAACAGCTTAAGAAAATGAATGAACGTTCGGTCAGTCGTTTCGAGCCGGCTGGCATCCGAGCGCTGCTTCGCTCGCACGGATTGAGTGCCATCGAAGACATCGATTTCGAGGAGATCCGGTCCAGGTTCGGCCGCGCCGTCCAGGGACTCGCACCCGGACACGCTGGCATTCATGTTGTCCACGCTAAGCACTAATTGAAGGCGGTCATCGATTGCTATTCAAATCGAGAGCCTGTCCACACCGCTCCTCGCCGTTAAACTAAATCGCAATGACGACCACCGCCAACCCCCGCGCCGCCCTGCTCGACTTACTCGCCCGCATCTCGTTCCGCCTCGGCAACTTCACCCTCAGCTCCGGCGCAAAGTCCGACTACTACATCGACTGCCGCACCACCACACTCCACGCCGAGGGCGCGCGCCTCACCGGCCTCGCGATCCTCGATCTTCTGTCCGAGCACAACCTGCATCCCGCAGCCGTCGGCGGACTCACCATGGGCGCCGACCCCGTCGTCTCTGCGGTCTCCATCGCCAGCGCCTGGCGCGTCCAAAAAGATCCAGGCTCGCCGCTGATCCACGGCTTCCTCGTCCGCAAAGCCGAAAAGGCCCACGGCACCGGCCGCCGCATCGAAGGCTTTCTGGAGAAGGACGCACCCGTCCTCATCGTCGACGACGTCTGCACCACCGGTGCCTCCACCATCATTGCCATTGAGGCCGCCCGCGAAGCCGGCATGAAAGTCATCGCCGCCGTCTGCCTCGTCGAACGCGAAGAAGCTGGAGGGCGCACCGCCCTCGAAGCCGCCTTACAAGCCGGACTCCCTGACAAGCAAGGCCCGCCCTTCCTCCGCCTCTATACCGCCAACGACGTCCGCGCCGCCCACCTCCGCCAGCTCTCCCCTGCCTGATCGCCCGCCACCCGGTTCCGGCGGTACGATGGAAATCCATGAAGCCCCGCACGAACCCCAAACTGCATCGCCGAACCGCCCTGGCAGCAGCAGTTCTCTTCTTCGCCGTCACCGCCGCAGCGCAAAGCAACCTGGGTGCTGCACGTCCGGCTCCCGACATCGGCGTCATGACCCGCCACGGCCTCGCTGGTGTCGTCACTTCCATCAGCGGCTCCGACATTGTCATGGAAATCCCTGAGAACGTCACCTTCACCGTTCACATCGGCCCCACGACCCGCATCGCCAGCGCCGGCCAGGCGGCTGCCCTCACCGACATCCATCCCGGAGACCCGATCCTGGCCAGTGGCGAAGTCGACGATCAGGCTCGAACCATCGAGGCCATCGCCATCACGATCCAGAACCCGCTGGCAGCCCGAATGTTCCAGACCCTTCACGCCAGCTTCGGCAAAACCTGGACCGCCGGCATCGTCACCGCAGTTCAGGGCAATGCCATCACCGTCCAGCGCAGAGACGGTCAGTCTCAAACCTTCAGCGTCGACGAGAGCACCGCCTGGCGTCTCAACGATCAGCAGGGAAACTCCGCGATGATTCGCGCCGGGGAAGGCATTCGCGTCCAGCTGCGCCCCGGCACCTCGGTTGCGAGTCAAGTGACCATTCAGGGCGTGGCACACCCCAACTGACCCGCATTTAAAACAGAAAGGGCGCACCGTCAGGCGCGCCCAAAGTTTCGTTGCTGCAAAGTTCGTTAGAAGCCCGAAGGCGATCCATCACCCGTTGGGTTCGCGTTGCCCTGCGCAGGAGGCGCGCCGTTGTCACCCGTGTTGCTCAGCAGCTGCACTTCCACGTGACGATTCTTCTTGCGGCCTTCTGCAGTCTTGTTGGTGTCCACTTCCACGTCCTTGCCCAGACCCACCAGGTAGAACTTGTGTGCCGGCACGTTGTACTTCGACGCCAGGTATTGCACCACCGCCATCGCGCGCTTGTCGCTCAGCTGGTAGTTGTACTCTGTCGATCCAACCGAGTCCGTCCCGCCCGTCACTTCCAGAATGTAGGCCTTCGAATTGGCCAGCTGCGCGCCGAACTGATCCAGCTGAGCCTGGGCATCCTTGGTCAGGTTCGACTTGTTGAAGCCAAACGTCACCGAGACGTCGCCGATCTGTTTGTAGTTGTCCAGATTCGCGATCACTCCCGACAGCGTGTCCGCCCGATTCACAGCATCCTGCGCCGAAGACTGCGCCGTGTTCGCTGCCTGGTTTGCGGTCTGAGCACTTTGCTGGGCCTGGTTGGCTGAATTCTGCGCCTGCTGGATGCCCGCCTGTGCACGCGAATCCACATCGTGAATCGCCCGATTGTTATTGGCAGTGGCATCGTCAAGCTCGTTGGTCTTCTGAATCACCGGCTCAGTCTGGCTGCGCACATAGTTCTTGGTCGAGCAGCCGGTTGTGAATACCAAAGACAGCGCCGCGATGGCTGAGGCGGCTGCAAACCCTGTTCTGGAAATACGCGTCATGGGTGACACTCCGTTTCTATGTGTTGCTTTTCTTTCGTCTGTCTGTTGAGAACGCCCCACCCTGCGGGTGGATGCTTCTCGCCAACCCAAAAAAGAGCACGCGCAGGCCCAAATTTCTGCCGCCCTCCCTATCTCATTGCTGCTGCTGGGGTTAGCTGATGACCGGACTCCAACTTATCTCCCACGGAATGTTACAGTTGCGTATTTTTTACCCGAATCCCGCCTCCCCCCGCCCCCAATTCCACCCGTTAAACTGTAGATACTGCCGCCATGGATCTACACGAAAAGATTCGTACCCTCCCCACGCGGCCCGGCGTGTACCTCTATAAGAACGCCGCGGGCGAGGTCATCTACGTCGGCAAGGCCACAAACCTCCGCTCCCGCGTCCGCTCCTACCTCCTTGAAGCCGCCCAGGCCAACGCCAAAACCGGCTCCCTCATGCGCGACGCCGTCGACGTCGACTACATCCTCGTCGACAACGAGCACGAAGCCCTTGCCCTCGAAAACAACCTCATCAAGCAGCGCAAGCCCCGCTTCAACATCCTCCTCCGCGACGACAAAACCTATCCTTATGTAAAGCTCACCCTCGGCGACCGCTTCCCCAAAGTCTTCGTCACCCGCCGCCTGCGCCGCGACGGCAGCGTCTACTATGGACCCTACTTCCCCGGCAATCTCGCCTACCGCGTCGTCGATCTCATCCACCGCAGCTTCCTTATCCCCAGCTGCAAAATCGACCTCACCCGCTACCACCCCCGCCCCTGCCTCCAGTACTACATCGGCCGCTGCCTCGGCCCCTGCGTCGAAGGCCTCACTACTCCCGAGATCTACGCCGAAGCCGTGCACGACGCGCAGATGTTCCTCGAAGGCCGCACTCAGGAGCTCGACAAATCCCTCCGCGAGCGCATGGCCGCAGCCGCTGCCGCCGAACAGTACGAGCTCGCCGCCAAATACCGCGACCTCCTCGTCACCATCGATCAGCTTTCCGAGAAGCAGCGCATCGCCTCCGCCGACGACGATGACGCCGACGTCTTCGGCTACCATTTCGAAAACGGCATGATCGCCGTCAATCTCTTCCACATGCGCGCCGGCAAAATCGTCGATCGGCGCGAATTCTTCTGGGAAGACCTCGACGACCTCATCACCGACCCCGACGAGAGCTTCGACATTTCATCCGAGGAGAATGTTCTCCATGAAGGCGTGGCCCCGAAGTTTTTGTATCAGGGCACGACTTCAGTCGTGCCGAAAGGGTCACAAAAAGAAGAAGGGGCTTTAGCCCCTGCCTCTGATCCCGGGGTCCCCGGCGCGCCCGCCGTTGGCGCGATGGGGTGGAACCCCGGAGCATTCTTCTCCGCCCTCCTCAAGCAGATCTACATCGACCAGCCCTACGTCCCGCGCGCCATCTACGTCCCCGTCGACTTCCCCGACAGAGAAACCCTCGCCGCCCTCCTCGCCCAGCACACCAAACACCGCGTCGAAATCGCCGTCCCCCAGCGCGGCGAAAAGCGTTCCCTCGTCGACCTCGCCGCCCAGAACGCCAAGCAGAGCTACGACCAGCGCTTCCGCGTCCTCGCGCCCAGCCGCAAAGCCATTCAGGAAGCCCTGCAGGACGCGCTCATGCTCGAAGACCTCCCGCGCACCATCGAGTGCTTCGACATCTCCCACATCCAGGGCGCTGAAACCGTCGCCTCCATGGTCGTCTGGGAAGACGGCGAGATGAAGAAGAGCGCCTACCGCAAATTCAAAATCAAATCCGTCGAGGGCGTCGATGACTTCGCCTCCATGCGCGAGGTCGTCAGCCGCCGTTACAAGCGCATCGTCGAAGAAAAACAGAAACTCCCCAGCGTCATCCTCATCGACGGCGGACTCGGCCAGCTCCACGCCGCCGCCGAAGCTCTGGAATCGCTCGGAATCACCACACAACCCCTGGCCTCCATCGCCAAGCGCGAAGAGATCATCTATCTCTACGGCCAGGAGAACGAGCCGGTCGTCCTCGACCGCCGCTCGCCGGTCCTGCATTTAGTCCAGCGCATCCGCGATGAGTCGCACCGCTTCGCCATCGCCTACCATCGCAAGCGCCGCGAGATGCGCGACCGCGACTCCGAACTTCTCGCCATCCCCGGCGTCGGCGCGCGCACCCGCCAGCGCCTCCTCGAACACTTCGGCAGCCTGCGCTCGGTCTCGACCGCCAGCTTAGAGAGCCTCTCCGCCGTCGTCTCCCCCAAAACCGCCGAGCAAATCCACACCCACTTCCACCCAAGCGACGCTCCGCCCAATCCCCTCCCTGTTCTGAACGAATCGCGCTAGCTGCGGTCCGAACTACCACAACCTATCCATAAAAACAAAAGTGTCATCCTGAGCGAAGCGCCGCCACAGAAATTCCCAGCGGGAAATCCGCTCCTCCGGCGCGCAGTCGAAGGACCCCCCGAAGGGGAATCGGTCGCGAAGCGGCCGATAAAGATCTGAAGCGGTGCCGGAATACCGGCCGCCACTGCCCATCGCCTGTTCCTCACCCCCGTCATCCTGATCCTGCGCAGCAGGCTAGAGCCTGCCCTGAGCGAAGGGCGCGCAGCGACGGAGTCGAATGGGATAGAAGCGCCGGGTTTTCGGGGACCCCGGCAAGCCGCTTTCGCTTGCTGGGGTGATTTTCAACCAGGCAAAAACAGCGCCCTCACGCAGCGGCCTTCAGGCCCGAGCTTCGTGCGCCTGCCGCTCCGCGAGAGCGCCCCAATGAGGTTTTGTATCAGGGCACGACTTCAGTCGTGCCGTAAAGACGGCGCGTAAGCGCCCTCCATGGTTCGGTCGCACTCGCGTGCCCATCCAGGGCACGCCGTGCGACCGAACCCCAGCGCCGCACCAGAAACTTCGCAACAACCTGATATTGAGATAGAACTCGCCCGGTCTCGCTTCCCGCCTCTGGCTGCAGGCCGCAGGCTGCCGCCTGCGGGCCAACCAGTCCCGCATCGGAACGAAATTAATCCCTGGAGGTCGGGCTCGAGTCCCCGCCTAACGCATGGATCAGGCCGATGGGGACGTGCTTTTGAACAGCATCCTTGCCGTTCGTCGATTGGATGTCTGCGAAGATCTGGTCTTCGTCTACGGCTACGATGACAAACGTCCCCATCAACTTCTCAGCCCAAACTCGCTGGCCCACGTGCGGATTCTTCATGCTGCAAGTCTAATCCGGGTTCGACAACGCTGCCCGGGTGCCCCACAACCTGCCCTGAGCGAACGCCGAACAACGCGAGGCGAGCCGAATGGGTCTGCCCCGTTTTGGCAGATGTGGGATTCCGGCTCCCTGCGCGCAACCGCCGCCTGAACAGCCAATCCTGTCAAGTTTCCACCACTTACCCAAAGTAACTTCTGCTCATAACAAGCTACTTACAAACCATTAAAGTTGGCGCGATTTCTTCTCCAATCTGATATTCTGAACTTATAGATAGAAAAAGAAAAAGGCTCGAGCCTCAGCGGCCCGAGCCTTTTGCTTTTTCCTGGGACGCACCATCATCCCGCACCCTGTCCATCGGAGGGACGAAACACGCTATCCGCTATCCGCTGCTCTCGGGACGCTATACGCTTTTCCCAGGGCCCCGGAGGGTAATACCCAACTCGCAGTACCAAAACATGCTCGCAAATTCAACGACTTGCCAGATACCCCGGGGGAGGGGGTACCCTGCCCGCCGCACTTAAAGGAGTCAATCCCTGGAGGTCGGGCTGGAGTCCCCGCCTAACGCATGGATCAGGCCGATGGGGACGTGTTTTTCAACTGGCTTCGTGCCGGTCGTCAACCGGATATCGGCAAAGGCCTGGTCGTCGTCGACGGCTACGATGACAAACGTCCCAATCAACTTCTCAGCCCACACTCGCTGACCCACGTGCGGATTCTTCATGCTGCAAGTCTAATCCGGGTTCGACAGCGATGCCGGGCGGTTCGCGGACTTCACATCCCAGGCTCCATCGGGATTGAGCATAGTAAAGACGTCGCGAGATGACCGGAGGGTAATACCTGATTCGCAGTACCAAAACGACCTCGCAGAATCAATGAGTTGCCACACCCCCTGGGGGGAGGGGGGGTACCCTGTACCCTGTGATCTGTAACCTGTGACCTGTTTATGAAGACCCTATTGCTTGCCGACCCAATCCGCTACCCGCGCATGACCACCGAAGAGTTGCGCTCGACGTTCCTGCTCGAGGGCCTCTGCGTTCCCGGGTCGCTCAACCTCGCTTACGTCGACCTCGACCGCGCCGTCGTCGGCCACGCCGCGCCGGCGCACGAACCCATCGCGCTGCCCACTTATCCCGAGCTCCGCGCCAGCTACTTCACCGAGCGCCGCGAGCTAGGCGTGTTGAATATCGGAGGTCCAGGCGCCGTCCACATCGGCAGCCAAAGCCATCCACTCGAAAACCTCGATGTCCTCTACATCGGCCGCGGTAATCCCGAAATCCGCTTTGAGTCAGCCTCGCCAGGCCAGCCAGCAGTCTTCTATCTCCTCAGTTATCCAGCCCACGCCAGTTATCCGGTCACGCTGGTCCGCAAAGCCGACGCCAACCCCACCACCATCGGCGCCGCCGAAACCTGCAACCTGCGAACGATTTGCAAATACATCCACCTTGAAGGCGCACGCAGTTGCCAGCTCGTTATGGGCGTCACCCATCTCCACTCCGGCAGCGCCTGGAACACCATGCCGCCGCACACCCACATGCGCCGTTCAGAAATCTACATGTACTTCAACCTCCCAACGGACGCCCGCGTCTTCCACCTGATGGGTCCACCGAAAGAGACGCGCCATCTCGTCCTCGCCGACCGCGACATCGTTATCTCGCCAGGCTGGTCTATCCACGCCGGCATGGGAACGCGAGCGTACAGTTTTTGCTGGGGCATGGGCGGCGAAAATCAGGACTACGCCGACATGGACCCTGCGCCGCTGGACACCCTGCTGTGAAAATGAGGAACCCGATGAAACTCGCCATCTTTGCCATCGCTCTGGCCGTTCCTGTCGCCGCATTCGCCCAGCAACCCACGCAGCCGCATGACGCCGCCATCGTCTTCGGCGCTCCCGAAGTTCACGCGCAACTCGGCACTCTGGCTGGCATGGCAAAAGAGAAGGGCTCAGCCGGAGCGACCCTTGAGGACTACGGCAGTTACAAAGTTCAGCTATCGGTCCGCACTCGAAGCGGCGGCGCTGAGGTTCACGCCCACTGGGACGACGTCATGACGGTCGAAGAGGGCTCTGCGACCCTGATCACCGGCGGTACCGTCATCGACGGCACCACGGACGCGGACGGCGAAACCCACGGAGCGAGAATCGAAGGCGGACAGTCGAAAACCATCAGTCCCGGCGACGTCCTCACCATCCGCGCCGGAACGCCGCACCAGCTGATCCTCTCGCCGGGAGTGGTCTACGGCGCGGTCGTCATCAAAATCCACGAACCGTGAGGTTTTGTTCCGCTGCCCGCCGCAGGCCGCCGACTGCTTTCGCTACCGGCCACAGGCTACCGGCTGCCGTCACGCATAGTGCTCTACAAACGGCGACGGCGCATGCGTCCTTCTCCGCTCGCGCACACCCAGCGACGACGAAATTTCGCGGCAGCAGCGCATCAGATGTTCTGCAATTCCCGGCACGCTCTGCTGCGTGATCCTCGACGTCGGCCCGGAAACGCTCACCGCCGCCATCGGATGACCGGCCTCGCTCAGGATCGGCGCGCCGATACAGCGCACGCCATCTTCGACCTCTTCGTCATCGATGGCGTAGCCGCGCTTCCGCACGCGATCGAGCGACCGCCGCAGCGCCTCCGGCGTCATCAGCGTCCGGTGCGTGAAGCGAACAAAACGAATCTTGCCGATAATCTCCGCCGCCGCTTCTTCGGGCAGATAAGCCAGCATCGCTTTGCCCATCGCCGTACAGTAAACCGGATTCGACGCACCAACTCTCGATGCCAGCCAGGTTCGCCGGTTGCTCGGCTCCACTTTGTCCAGATACACGACCGAGGTCTTCTGCAGCACGCCCAAATGCACGGTTTCGCCCACCTGCGCCGAGAGCCGCCGGAACCACGGATGCACACGAGCCCGAAGATCGATCTGCTCCACCGCGCGGCTCCCGAGTTCATACAGCTTCAGTCCCAGACGAAACCGGTTCTCGGGCGTCCGCTCGATCAGCCCGCAGCGCTCCAGCACCATCAGCGCACGATGCGCGGTGCTCTTGTGCAGCGCCATGCGCTCGCACACATCGGCCAGTCCAAGCGGCCCTTCGCTCTCGCCCAGCAAATCGAGCACCGACACCGCGCGGTCCAGACTTTGCAACTGATACGGATCCGCTGTTCTCCGCTTTGCCTCACCATTCGCCGCTTGCGCCTGCTCCACCATTACTTTCCCAGCCATTTTCCCGTTCACCTCTCCAATCCTCATCGCGCCAGCCAGCCGCCATCGACGACCAGCACGGTTCCGGTCACATAATCGCTTGCCGCCGAAGCCAGAAAGACCGCGGCTCCAGCCAGATCTTCCGGCTCGCCCCATCGACCGGCCGGAATGCGCTCGAGGATCTGCCGGTTCCGCGTCTCATCGTTCTGCAGCGCGGACGTGACCTCGGTCCGGAAATATCCCGGCGCAATCGCGTTCACCTGCACGTTGTGCGGCGCCCATTCGTTGGCCAGCGCTTTGGTCAGTTGCCCGATGCCGCCCTTAGACGCGGTATAGGAAGCGATCCGGATTCCGCCCTGGAACGACATCATCGATGCTATGTTGACGATCTTTCCCTGACGCCGCTTGATCATCTCGCGCCCAACCAGCTGGCAGAGGCGAAACGGGCTGGTCAGGTTCACCTGCAGCACTTGCTTCCACGCAACCAGCTCGTGATCCTCGGCGGACGAGCGGTGAATCATCCCGGCATTGTTCACCAGGATGTCCGGCGCGCCCATGGCCACGACCACCTCGGAAAAGAGCCGATCTGCGCCGTCGTCAACGCCCAGGTCTGCCGAGAAGCTTCGCGCCTCATGTCCCAGTTCCCGAATTCTCTTCGCGGTCTCCTCGGCGGGCCGCCGGTTCCCATGGCAGGCGATCGCCGCTCCAGCGTCCGCCAGGGCCAGCGCAATCGCCGCACCCAGGCCTCCAGCGGCTCCGGTCACCAGAGCAGTCTTTCCATCCAGCCGGAAGCGATCCACAATTCCCATCGTGCTGCCATGCAATTCCGCCCAGAGGTACGTCGTCCCTCATCGCGGGGAGCAAAACTGAATCTTCTTAGCCGCGGCAATTATTGTCAAGGATTCGCCGCGAGCTACACCCCAAGTTTCGTGGCGAAGCAAAAGGCCGGGAGCATTCGCTCCCGGCCTGCTTGCCTGCCCGCGCTACCTGCCGGGCTATGTAGTTCCGTTTGGTATGAGTCGAGCACTGGTCAGCTTGGCGGCAATCGCCGAATAAATGTCAGAGATAGCCGTAATGCCCGAATTGTCGCTGTTGGCCTGGCAACCTGAGTCGCCACCCTGGGCTGTGTAGTCGCTGTAGAAATACGGCGAGATGGTGTAGCCGGATACCTGCGTAGCCATGTCGATCAGCGTCTGGCAGGGAGTGATGTTCGAATACGTGAGGCCATCGTTGACGTCGCTTCCGCAGTTGCTGGAGTTAGACGACGCGGGCGAACCATAGGCGATGGTAAAGATCAGCGTATTGTTCGCCGTCCCACCGGACGAGTAGCCTGCGGCATACTGCGCCGCTGTTACCGCCTGGCCGCATTCACCAGTGTAGGAAGGATAGACTCCGCTCCCGTTCTGTTGCGCAAGCTTGTAGCTCGACGGCATGGTGAAAGCAGAGGTGTTCAGCGTTTGCGCTCCCGAATAAGTTGTCTCGGCCTGCGTGTTGGTCGTCGGCATTGCAGGCGAGGTGGAAAACGGAGAGCTGCTCGGCGACGGTGCTGTAGCATTCCCGTCACCCAGCACGATCATCACGTTTTCAGAATTGGCGTGCGAAGCCTGCTGCTTCAGCAGCGCTGCCTGCGCGGCATAAAGAGCGCCAGGATAATAGGTGCCGTAGTTGCCGTCGTAGCTCGAAGGCGCGAGGCCTCCGCAATTGCTCTTTCCACCCACCGCTTTGACCAGATTCGAGCTGGTGTTCAGGGCGTTCGATCCGTTCGACCCGGTCGTGTTGTAGTCGTTCAGGAACGGAGTGATCTGATAAGTCGGCGCATAGCTGCCGCTGGCGATTGTGTAGCCCGCGGTCGAGGTCGGAATTGGCGGGAAGCTGTAAGGCATCGCCCACGCAATACCGGAATAGGGAGGCATATAGCTCCAGTTGCTGCTGTTGTATCCCATGGTGCGGCCGCCGCCTTGAGACCACAGCATGACGAGGTAGCCGTTGGCGCCGTCGTTGTAGTACGACACCCCATTGTAGCTTGACGGAACTGTGGTC
Organism: uncultured Acidobacteriaceae bacterium; assembly: GCA_963788905.1. GTDB lineage: Bacteria > Acidobacteriota > Terriglobia > Terriglobales > Acidobacteriaceae > Palsa-343. The sequence goes on along the minus strand of CAWBIO010000001.1, from coordinate 701,683 downwards.
GTGCAGGTCCAGCTTTGGCTGGCGCCGGCGGCCGTCATCCCCATACCGGCCGGTGAGTTCGACCCTACCACCACATTCGGGAAGGTGAACAGGGCAACGTCGTCATAGGACGTGTTGATACCGGTCAACAGCTGTTGGACGCCGTTCAGCGCGCACTGCTCCTGCGAAATGTTGTTGCAATTAGAGTCGGTCGCGTTCATCGACAGCGTGGAGTCGATGAGCAGCGCGATGTTGTAAGGCATGGGTCGCGCATGCGCCGCGGTTGAAGTCGCGCTCAACTGTACGGTGGGCTTGCCGAAAATGCCCGCGAACAGCGTTGGCACCGAGGCCGTCTCGGTCACCTGAACCGCATTGGGAATGGTCACCGTTCCACTGGAGTTCTTGCTGCAGGAGATGCCCCAGTTGCTGATCGTTGTCAGGCACAACCCTGTAACCGTCGGACTGGAGAAGGTCACTCCGGTGACAGAAGTGTTCTTGTCGCCGGAGGCTCCGCTGTACGTCGTACCGACGGAAGAATAGGTCGTGCTGGTTCCGGAAACCGTCTCGGCGGCAGCCAGTGCAGCCGCATCCACCGAGGCCTGCAGTTCGCGCTCAACCACCATAGCGCGGCCCACATCCACTACCAGCGCCGCCGTGCCCAGAACACACAGCAGCACCACAACGACCCAGGGCAGAACCTGTCCGCCTTCATCGGCGAACATCAGCTGAGCGAGAGAACGGGGTCCTCTGCGCTGACAGTCAGTTTCGTTAGCAGTCTTTTTGATTTCCCACATGGTTCGTTCCTTCTGGCCCGCTCAATCGGGCTCTTTACGGGTTTATTGTTGACGCGCTTCCCGACTTCCGCGCGGTTATTGCACCAGCTCGGCGCTTTGCGCCGTAAGACTGAGCGATTTCGTCAGGCCGTAAGTGAGCGCATTGACCGCATACACCGCTTTGACTGAAACAATGTCGGAGGAAGTCATGACCAGGCTCGCGCAGCTTGGCGGGGAAGCTCCGGTGCCGGTGTAAGTGGTGGATGTGCTGGTGCTCGCGACCGTGTAGACAATCGTGTAGTTGATGCTTGAAGCGTTCAGGTTCGGCGCGGAGTTCGCAACGATCGTCGCCGTGTACGAGCATGGATCAGCACTGGGTGCGGTCGAAGATGTTCCCGACCCCCGGCTCAGCGCAAAGGCCCGCGCGCCGTTATTGGTCGCATTGGTCAGCACCAGATACTGGTTCAGCACGATGCCGTAGGAAAAGATTCCGGTAAGAACCACCAGCAGCACTGGAAGCACCAGCGCCATCTCAGCGATCGTCGAGCCATCTTCATCCGACTTCTCAAGGCCCAACCGATTCGCGACTCTCTTCGCCCACGCGGAAGCAGCGAAAACTGTTTCCTTTCGCCGTACCCCTGCGCGCCAAATCGTCTTCCTGGTCATCGCTGCCTGAATCCACCTCAGAAATGCCGGCCCCTCTCCAGAACAGGAATTGCGAAGGCAACAGATTGCCGCAGCGCAAATTCGCGCACCGGATCAAACTATGTCCAGCTCTGGAAGCCGTGCTTCCAAGATCGGTGAAAGTGCCTGAATCCTCAATGGCTACTTCGTGGGACCGAATGATCTGGCAGTAATCGCAGGGATTACTCGTAAAAGTAATCATTTCTGCCTGGTGCGGCGATTTAGCTTCGAATCGAGTTACTACAGTATGCGAAATCGGCGTCCCGGATTGGCGCATTCGACACGCGCCATGCTGCGCGCCTCCAGAGTAGGTGTGACCCTGACACATTGGCTGCCGCCAACCGCCGTGCCAGCCAGGCCAGGAACAAGCAGAATCCCAGCGGTGTAACTCGGCCGGTCACTTACCAGATCCTGAAGATCCGGCGCCGCCGTTTGCGTCTCTGCCATTCAGCTCCGCGACGTCGTTTCCGGCACGGCTCGCATCTTTGCGCGCCACAAATACCGCCGCCACTTTATCTTCGTACTTCAGTTCAAACTGCGGATCGGTGCGCAACAGCTGGGTCAGCGCGGCTCCATCGGGTGCAATCACCACTCCGGCCGACTTCAGAGCCGGATCCGAGGCCCAGGTTGCCGAACCGCCCCAGGTATCGCGCGACTGGCTGATTGCCTTGTCTCCATAGAGCGCCGCGCGCCCGTCGATGCTCACCGGCTCGCGCAGATTCCAGATCAGAAAACCGCCCCAGTCGTAGGTGTTAAAGAGTGGCCCGTCATAGTGTCGCTGCTTCACTACTTCCACGGCCTGAACCGGCAGCTTTTCCGCCACCAGCTTCTCCAGCAGTCCGTTGTTGATCCCCAGCAGAAATACGCTGGCGGCAAAAATTGCCGCCGCAGCGCCCGCGCTCAACGCCACGGCCCACCCTGGCTGCTCGCCTTTATCCTCGCGTCCTTCGCGCACCGGCAGTCCGGCAGCAAGAATCGCGCCCGCCGTAATCGCCATCACCCACAGGTCGCGCCGCGAGCGGAATGAGAGAACCGCCGCCATGGCCAGCATCAGCGTCTCGAACGGCGAAAGTTTGCGGTATCGAAACAGCACTCCCGCAGCGGCCAGCGCCATGAACAGCAGCACAAAGTCTTCGGGCGTGCGGAAAGGCAGCGCCATCATCTCCGATACCGTGTCCAGCACTCCGCGCTGCGATCCCAGTTGCCACGCAATCTTGTAGATTGCCGGCCCATAGGGATTCAGGCACACCGCCGCCGCGCATGCGCCCAGCGTCAGCCACAGATTGCGCGCCGGCACGCCCTCGGTATCGTTCTTCCACCAACGGCCGAGCAGCGGCTCAACTGCGGCAATGCCCAACACGATGAGCCCGTCCACAAACTGGATGTGCACGTTGGCCCACAGCGCGAAAATCACCGGCAGCCAGAGCAGTTCACGGCTCTTGCCTGTTTTTCGCGCGTGCATCAGGATGTCCATCTCGAGGGCGAAAAAAAGAATCGTGAACAGCCACGGCCGCGGCGTGCTCAACTGCGCAAGGCAGAACATCGTCGCAATCGTCACCAGGGCGCGCTGCGTGAAGTCGCTGAGCAGACGGCTGGTCATGTGGTAAACCGCGCCCGCGGTCAGCGTCATCATCGCCGCCGTAAAGATCAGCAGGCCGCGCAGCTTCAACCACGCATAAATCTTCCAGAGCGCCAGATCGAACAGCCAGCTGTAGGCCTGCCATGCCTCGCCGCCGGTCACGCGCGAAAACGGGTCAGTGCGGGGAACCGCGTGGTGCGCAAGAATCCATTCAGCGGTCCGCAGGTGCCAGCCCACATCCGGGTCGGTCACCGCCGCTCTGGCTCCGCGCAGGCAGATGAAAGCAGACACTGCGCACAAGAGTCCGATCAGAATGGCTCGTGCGATTTGGTCTGAACGCGATTCGCCCAGCTGCTGCATGCTGTATGCTCCTCTGCCGCGCGGAGTCTCGGGCGTCGAGGCAGGTCCGGCGTGTCGATCCGGACGCACCTCCAGGCGCACCGTGAGTGGAAGCTACCGTGGGAAGGTCTCTACCTCATCATCGGAAGCGGTCATGCCTTTCGTCGATAACCCTGTGCCCAGCCAGGCATAACACTCTTGTGTTAGATCAACAGGCACCGTCAGTCGGCACCGGGCTCCCACCTCGCCAGCCGCGCGCACAACCTTAGTACCCTGGTACCGAAGCAATGCTGGCGTTACTCCGAACTCCCGCGAGGCGCTACCTCGTCTGCCAGCCCCTGGCGGACTGACCCAGCAGGCACAGGAGGCCATAGGTTACCCTGCCCCGGACCAGCAATTTCAATGCTTCCCGGGCCCGGGCCATCCGCGACCCGGCGTGGTTTTCCTTCTTCACGGTACCGGCGACTCTCATCGGCGTTCACACCTGCGCGGATGAATTTCGCAGTCTTCCCGGACCTCTCGCCGCTGTCATCCAGCGCCTCAACGCTCTTCTGAAATCCTCCCTGGGTGACCTCTCCTCCGGCATCGAGGTTCAGTTGTGCCACCCCCCTTCGGCAAACAAAAGTGGCAATTGATAACACCTCTTGAGCATTGTTGAACCCCTGTCAGGACAGCACAATCGTAACGTTCCACCACACCGGGGGCCCCAGCCGCCGCAAGTTGACAAATGAGCCGCCGGTCAAAAAAGGGAGAACTGTGAATGATCAGCCGACTGCGGCTCCTGACAAATTTGCTCCGTGATGAATCTGGACAGGATCTGATCGAGTACGCCCTGATCGCGGCCCTGATCTCGGTTGCCGCTATTACTGCGCTGAAGGGTCTCGACAATAAGATTTCCAACGAATTCAACTCCATCGGCAACAGCCTCTGACCTCTCGCCATTGGGGCGCACAACCAGCGCCTGACAGTGCCGGGAGTAACGGACAACCTCTAACCCGAAATCGCTTATTTGCTTGTTTTTAGCACGATAGTTTGGGACCAAAGTAGCAAACGGTAACACTTAAATGGCATTGTGATCGGCACTATCTCGGCGCAATGTTAACCACAATCACCACTAAACGCAGCACGGCTCCTGGGCGATCTGTTCACCTGGAAAAGCCGCGCCGCAATTTACAAGGAGAACGGTAATGAAACTGCTTTTCAAGAACCTGATGAACGATGAGTCCGGACAGGACCTGATCGAGTACGCTCTGATCGCTGCACTCATCGCCCTGGGCGCCATCGTTGCGATGGGGTCTCTGAGCAACAAGATTTCCAACGAGTTCAACGCGGTCGGCAACAGCCTGTAAACCATCTCTGCTGTCCTGACGGTTTTGTTTTTGCCGGTCTCTGTTGGGTGGTTGGATCCGTGATGCTTTTGCCTCCCGGGTCCGGACAACAAGTTCAGGTCGCGACCACTGTACCTCGGCCCCCGGTCGCGACCATCCCACCTTCCGGCAATGCAGCCCTCGTCGGCCATCAGCGTGGCGATCGATCTTCCACCCTTCTTCCGGCCTTCGGCATTTCGTAACAGCCTTGCCCGCCTGGAGAACGAACCTAAGGACGACGCTGCATCGTGCGGATTTCCTGGCCGCTCCCGCGAGCGAAAGCCTTGATGCCGGGATGCTGCGGCGCGATGTGCTGGCAGCGGCTTCGGAGCAGTTCTGGCCCCGGGCGTTTCCCTCTCCATCGCTGTCCTTCTGTTTCCTGCTCCGCCTGCTCGCCCCTTTTCGGAATTCGGCGTGCCGGTCGAGCCAACGTTTTTTCTGTTACCGTCCACCGACGGACAGTGCGCCTGGGGTCATTGCATGTTGAATGTCCATTCTGAATGGTTGTACCCGACCGTCGCGCTGGTCTGCGCCCTCATCGGCGCTGGTTTCGACATCCACAGCCGTCGCATCCCGAACTTTCTCACTCTGCCCTGCATTCTCCTCGGCCTTCTGCTCCATTTAGTTCTTGGGGGGTGGAAGCAGATGGCTCTGGCCGCGCTGGCCGGACTCATCTGTGGCGTCATCTTTCTCGTCTTCTGGCTCGCTGGCGGCATGGGTGCCGGCGACGTCAAGCTGATGACCGCCGTCGCCGCACTCGCCGGCATGCCCCTGGTTCCCTGGCTCCTGATCCTTACCGCCCTGGCCGGTGGCGTGATGGCCCTTGGCCTTGCCCTCTGGCGCGGAAAAGTGAAGGAAACCGTTCTCAACGTTGGCGCCCTTGCCCTGCACCACCGCATGGAAGGCCTCGCCCCTCATCCACAACTTAACGTCGCTAACGCGAGGACTCTGCGTCTTCCCTATGCCCTGCCGATTGCAGTGGGCACAGCCACGACGCTCCTCCTCACGGCGTTCCAAAGGTGATCTGATATGGCTCGCCGCATGATGCTTGCCCTTGTTGTTGCTTTGGTGATTTCCGGACTGTTTACGTTCTGGCTCAGCCGCCGGGTCGCCCATGCCTCGCGCACTCCCGTCCAGCCGCCCAACCAGTACGTGGCTGCCGCCCGCTCCCTCGACCCCGGTGAAACCATCCGCCGCGAAGATCTCGCAATGATCGACTGGCCAAAGGACCATCCCCTGGCCGGCAGCTTCGTGAAGGTCGACGATGTGGTCGGACGCGCCGTCCTCTATCCGCTATCAGCCGGGCAGCCCATCCTCGACCGCCAGCTGGCAGCTGCCGGTTCCGGCATTGGCCTCACCGGCAAAATTCCCTCCGGCATGCGCGCCATCGCGCTCCAGTCCAATGAAGTAGTCGGCGTCGCCGGTTTCCTCATGCCTGGCACGCACGTCGACGTTCTGGTCACCTACACCGACCAGGACCATCCGCAGCCGGTCACCGCTACCGTGCTCCAGGATGTCGAGGTTCTCGCTGCCGGTCATCAGGTGCAGCCCGATCCTGCCGGGAAACCGGTCTCGGTCGATGTCGTCACGCTTCTGCTCTCGCCCGAGGCCGCGGAAAAAGCCACCCTCGCCAGCGAAAAGGGAACCATCCATTTCGTGCTTCGCAATGGCGGCGATCACCAGGAGGCTCTGGCTGCGCCGGTTGATATGGCGAAGCTGGCCGCTCTGCCCACCACCGCTACTGGCGCTCCTGTCCATGTCGCGGTTGCCAAAACCAAGCCCGCTCCGAAGCCATGGGTTGTCGAAACCATGATGGGAGATAAACGCTCCACCGTGAGCTTCTACTGAGGCCGTCGATGATTTGCAGACATACCAACCCGATCCTTTATTCTGCCTTGCTGGCCGTGGTCTCCTCAGCCGCCTGGTTCGGAGCTTCCGCGCAGACCAAAGCTGTCTCTGCCGCCACGCCTTCCACCTTTGTTGGCAACATGGGCACCAACGCCCAGGTGGTCGGCGAGCCGATGCACCTCGTCGTCGGGCGCTCCATGTTCGTCAACACCGAGAACCGCCTGCGCCGGGTCTACGTCAGCAACCCCGACGTGCTCGATTCCTTTACTTCGAGTCCTCATCAGATCGTTATCACCGCGAAGACTGCCGGCGTTGCGACGGTGGTCCTCTGGGATGAGTCCGGTCAGTCCCGCGCTTACCTCGTCAACTGCGACGTCGACGTGGCGGACCTGCACAAGGTCCTCAAGGACGCCTTCCCCAACGATGACATTCGCGTTGAAGGTCACGGCGATGAGGTCGCTCTCGCCGGTACAGTCAACAGCAACGATGCCGCCGCAGCCGCTGGCAAACTCGCAGCCCTCTACTCCAAGGATGTCGCCAATTCCCTGCAGGTGGAGTCCATCCACACCCCGCAGGTTCGCCTCAAGGTCCGCGTGGTTGAAATCGATCGCTCGCGCGCCTCGCAGCTCGGTTTCAATTTCTTCGGCCCTGGCTCGAACACCTTTAACGCGACTACCGGCCAGTTCGGTACCGTCACCGTCGCGCCCAGCGCCACTCCGGGCAGTTCCCTGCTGGCCCTGGCGGGATTGCTGAACCTCTTCTACTACAACAACAATCTGCAGCTCGGCGCGGCCGTTCAGGCTCTTATCGACAAGCAGATTGTCCAGATTCTCGCCGAGCCGACGATCACCTCGGTGAGCGGGGAAAAAGCTTCTTTCCTCGCCGGCGGATCATTCCCCTATCCCATGATCGAGCCCGGTATCGGCGGAGTGAACACGGTCACCATCGTCTTTAAGGACTACGGCGTTAAGGTCGACTTCACTCCTACCGTTATGCAGGACGGCACCATCTCGTTGAAGGTCGCGCCCGAAGTCAGCGCCCTCGACTACACCAACGAAGTTGTTATCGATGGCTACACTTTGCCTGCTATCTCGACTCGCCGCGCCGACACTCGCGTTGAGCTGAAGAGCGGCCAGAGCTTCGCCATCTCCGGCCTCCTCGACAATCGCACCACCGATCAGATGGAGAAGATTCCCGGCATCGGCGATATTCCCATCCTCGGCAAGCTCTTCCAGTCCAAAACCACCAACCACACCCAGTCAGAGCTGGCCGTAATCGTAACCCCAACCATCGTGGATCCGATCACCGACAACACGTTGCCGGTCCAGCCCAGGATGGCCGTCCCCTTTATCGAAGATCCGAAATTCGACAAGGAAATGAGTCCGAAGACACCGTTGCCGCAGCCACAGCCTAATCCGGTGCCCCAGGATGCGCCGGTGCACGACTAACAAAAAAGGATTCAGGATTCAGCTATGAGCCAGCCGGCATCCAATTCGCAATCTCTCTCGGTCGCACTGCTGACCGTCGGTCTTGAACGCGATCTGACCGACAAGATCGTCCAGTCCGCCTCCCAGCACCAGTGGACGGTCAGCCACGAAGACTTCAGCGAATACGTATCCGCTGTTCGCCGGCCGGCTATTTCCGCCGACACCAAGTCTGCCGACCTCGTCCTCGCCATCATCGACTTCGACCGCGACCCCCAGGGCGCAGCCGAGACGGCCAGCTATCTCCAGCAGCTGTTCTTTGGAAGATTCTTTGCCGCTGCCGTCTCCGCCAGCAGCGACCCCAACCTCCTTTTGACCGCCATGCGCGCTGGCTGCAACGAGGTCCTCGGCAGCCCTCTCGACCCACGCCAGATCGCGGAAACCTTCGGACGCCTGGAGAGGCAATGGTCCAGCAACACTGGACGCGCCCGGAATTCCGGGCACATCCTCTCCTTCTTTGGCGCCAAGGGCGGCGTGGGAACCACCACTGTCGCCGTCACCCTCGGCTACTATCTCGTCCGCCAGAAAAACAAGAAGGTTCTGCTCATCGACAACCACCCCGAGTTCGGCCACGTCTGCCTGTATCTCGGGCTCGATGGCACCCGCTATCACTTCGATGAGTTGATTCGCAACGTTAACCGCCTCGACTCGACCCTGCTCCGCGGTTTCATTGCCAAACACGGCAGCGGACTCGAGGTTCTTTCCTCTCCCGAATCCCACGATTTGTCCCGGACTGTCGATCCCGATGCTCTGGAGCGTACCCTCGAATTCCTGCGCGGTGAGTACGACTACATTCTCCTCGACTGTGAAACCAACCTTGAGGAAGCTTCCCTTGCCGTAATGGATCGCTCCGATCAGATCTATATTGTGGCTACTCCCGACATCGGCGCCATTCGCGATTTGTCCCGCTACATCGACGGCCTCAGCCGTAACGAGTCCACCTCGGCGCGCCTCCACGTCATCATCAATCGCTACTCCTCGCACGGCGCCATCGCCATCGAACAAATCGAAAAGGCCATCCGGGTCCCGGTCGAAGTGCGCCTCTGCAACGCCTACACCGAGTGCCAGCGCGCCATCAATGTTGGCGAACCCATCGGTCCCGACAAGAAGTCCGAGATCTCCAGCCAGTTCTCGCGCTGGACCTCCATTCTTACCGGCGAAGAATCTCCGAAAGCTCAGCCCGCCCGCAAAGGCTTCTCTTTGTTCGGCCAGAAAAGGACTGAATAGCGATGAGCGATCTTACGCTCAACCTCACGCAGGCACGTCCTGACGGCAATAATCTCCGTACCAACGGCCCCGGTTTGCGTACCGCCACGCCCAGCGGCGCACGGCCGCTGCGCGAAAAAGAGCAGCAGGAGCTCAAATCCGCCGTTCACGCGGAGCTGATCAACCGCCTCGACCTCGAAAAGCTGGGCGAGGCCCAGGAAACACGCGCCGGCCAGCAGCAGCTCTTTGCCCTCATCCAGCAGATCATCGGCGAGCAGGGCGTTCCCCTCAGCTCTTCAGAGCGGGACCGCGTCGCCCAGGAAGTCCTCGATGAAGTCTTCGGCCTCGGCCCCCTCGAGCAGTTGCTTAAGGACGAGACCATCAGCGACATCCTGGTCAACACCGCCAGCAACGTCTACGTCGAGCGACGTGGCCAGCTCAGCCGCACCAGCGTCACCTTCCGCGACAATCGCCACCTCCTTCAGGTCATCGATAAGATCGTCTCCGCTGTCGGCCGCCGCGTCGACGAGTCGACGCCCATGGTCGACGCCCGCCTCAAGGATGGCTCCCGCGTCAACGCCATTATTCCCCCGCTCGCCATCGACGGGCCCATCCTTTCTATCCGCCGTTTCGGCTCCTCGCCGCTCACCGCCGAGAAGCTCATCGGGCACAAGGCGCTCACCAATCCCATGCTGGATATGCTGCGCGCCGCCGTCCAGGCCCGCCTCAACATCGTCATCTCTGGCGGTACCGGCGCCGGCAAAACCACGCTCCTCAACGCGCTCTCCAGCTTCATCTCGGAACGGGAGCGCATCGTCACCATCGAGGACTCTGCCGAACTGCAGCTCCGCCAGGACCACGTCGTCCGGCTTGAAACCCGGCCGCCCAACGTCGAAGGCAAAGGCGCCATCCGCCAGCGCGAGCTGGTCATCAACGCTCTCCGTATGCGACCCGACCGCATCGTCCTCGGCGAGGTCCGCGGCGAGGAAGCCATGGACATGCTCCAGGCCATGAACACCGGCCACGATGGCTCGCTCACTACCATTCACGCCAACACCCCGCGCGACGGTCTGGCTCGTCTGGAAACCATGTGCATGATGGGCGACATTCGTCTGCCCGAAAAAGCCATTCGCCTCCAGATCGCCTCTGCCATCCACCTCATCGTCCAGGTCGCCCGCATGGGCGACGGTTCCCGTCGCATCACCCACATCTCCGAGCTCACCGGCGCCTATTCCGACGTCATCAGCATGCAGGATATTTTCGTCTTCGAGAAAGAAGGCCTTTCCGACTCCGGCAAAGTCAAAGGCCGTTTCCGTTCCACCGGCATCGTTCCCAAATTCACTGAGCGCCTCAAGGCCGCGGGTATCCCGATTCCCCCAGGCCTGGTTGATCACTCGGTGGAAGTCTGAGGCTGCGCATTCATGATCCTCATCGCCTCCAGCTTTTTCGCGGTCCTGCTCATCACCTTTGGCGTCGTCTCACTGGCGACCGGGCCCAGCCGTATCGACAAGACCCTCCAAAGCCGTCTTGCCGCCATTTCCATCGATAAAACCGGGGTCCCCGGCGCAGCCTCGATGCAGGCCAGCGAGCTGCTCCGCAAGACTGCCACCAGCCGCTTCGACTGGATTGGCCAGTCCATCAGCAAATTCATCTCCATGCAGTCGCTGCAAAAGTGGATCTCCCAGGCCGCCATCAATACCACGGCCTCGGCGCTCCTGGTGCAGTCCGCCGCCGCCGCCGGCATCGGCTTTGTCGTCTGCATGTTCTTCGCTCCCTACATCGCCGCGGAGCTGCCCGCAGCCGGCGTTAGTGCCCTCCTTCCTTGGGCGCGCATCGCCTTCGCCCGCTACCGCCGCCTCCGGGCTTTCGAAAAGGCCCTGCCCCACGCCATTGATATGATGGCCCGCTCGCTTCGTGCCGGCCATTCCACCGCCGGCGCCATCGAAATCATGGCCGAAGGCGCGCCGGAGCCTGCCTCCACGGAATTCTCTGAAGTTTTCCGCCAGCAGAACTTCGGTCTTCCGCTGCGTGACGCCCTCATGCAGCTCCTCGACCGCGTCCCCTCCCAGGACCTTCGCGTCCTCGTCACCGCCATCTGCGTGCAGCGGGAAACGGGCGGCAACCTGGTCGAGGTTCTCGACCGCACCGTCGACGTCATCCGCGAGCGCCAGCGCATCCAGGGTGAAATTCGCGTTCAGACCGCCCAGGGCCGCCTCACCGGCTGGATCCTCACCCTTCTCCCCGTCATCGTCATGCTTCTCATCAACGTTATGGATCCGGGCTACTCCAAGCCGCTCCTCAGCACCGTTACCGGACACAAGCTGCTCGGGCTCTGCGGCGTGCTCATCTTCCTGGGCGCAATGACCATCAACCGCATCATCAATTCCATCGATGTGTAGAGGACGAGCCACGCCATGATGATCTTCTTTTACGTTGCGCTCTCCCTCACCGTCTTCTGCGTCATCACCCTGCTCTGCGCGCCGTTTCTGCTCCGGCCGTCGCAGCAGGCCCGCAGGATTCTCGACATCGTCACCAGCGACCGTCCCGACAAACGGACCGTGCGCAGCAAGGAAGTTGCCCGCGACCAGCTTCTCACCGTCGCCCGCGCCTTTCGCGCCCGCCTCGGCCTCTCCGAAGACGAGAAGCTTCGCCAGCGTTTCGTCTCGGCCGGACTCAAGGGCGGCAGCCAGATCGATCTGTATTTCACCGCGCGCTTCATCGGTCCCCTGGCCGGCATCCTGGGCGGCAGCTTCATCCACTCCAATACCGCATTCTGGTGCCTCGCCCTCGCCGGCGTGGGCTACCTGCTCCCTGATATCTGGCTCACCCGCGCCGTCAACAGGCGCAAAAAGAAGATCCAGAAAGGCATTCCCGACGCGATCGACCTCCTCGTTATCTGCGTGGAAGCCGGCCTCGGCCTCGATCAGGCCCTGCTCCGCATCGGCCAGGAGATCGCTGTCAGCTATCCCGAGCTCAACGAAGAGTTCAACCAGATCAACCTCGAACAACGCGCCGGCAAACCGCGCCTCGATGCATGGCAAAGCATGGCCGATCGAACCGATCTCGAGGAGTTCAAGGGCCTGGTCACCATGCTGCAGCAGACCGACCGCTTCGGCACGCCCATCGTCCGCGCTCTCAGCCGCTTCGCTGAAGAAATTCGCACCGCCCGGCGTCAGCGCGCCGAAGAAGCGGCCGCCAAGACCAAGATCAAGATTCTGTTTCCCCTGGTTTTCTTCATCTTTCCCTGTCTGTTCATCGTGCTGCTGGCTCCGGCCATCCTCACGCTCAACGGCTTGAAGTAAACCAGGCTAACCGGTTTTTTTGTTATTTTGCGTGCACCTTGAAGACTGGGCTTACCGGAAAGGAGATCTCATGATGGAATCGTCCATGATTGTTCGCGTTGTCGCTCTCGCGCTGGCAGTGGTTGTTGTCGGCGTCATCATCCTGCGCAGAAGGAAGCAGAAGGCTTAATTCTCCTTCTCTGCCCCACTCACTCACTACGGCGTGTGCCGGGAAAGGAGTAAGCCATGGGTGGCTCCCTGATGATTCGTGCGGTCGCCGGCGCTCTTGCGGTTCTTGTGTTCGGCGTGATCGTCCTGCGCAGAAAGAGAACAGCCTGATTTTCCAGGCTCGCCAAAACCCGTCCCGGCCTCGTTCGGTCAGGACTCAAACATCGCCCTTCGGGTGGGTCTCTCGAAGCGAACGTGATGTCGTTCGCCGCGGGAATCCCTCGCGACTACCGGACTAATAACCGCCCCAGTCGGCGGCATAGGCGGCCCCTATGCAATTTCTGACCGTCACAATACCTCGGAAGGCCGTAACCATCGGATCGCGCATCGCTTTGGCCGATACGTTTCTGACCCGGCTGGTCGGCCTTCTCGGCAAATCTTCTCTCGATGATGGTGCCGGCCTCCTCATTCGCCCCTCCTCCGGAGTGCATACCATGTGGATGCGCTTCGCCATCGACGTTGTAGCGCTCGACAAAGACCTCTGCGTTCTCAAGACCTGGCAGCGTCTCCCACCCTGGCGCCTGACGCCCGTCAGCTTCAAAACCCACTCTGTTCTCGAGCTCGCCCCCGGCCAGATCCACCACCTGAACATCGAGCCCGGCGACCAGCTCGCTTTCTCCAGCTAAAAGCCGCAGAGAAACCGCCTCGCGGGATTCAATTGTTGCACCGCGGCTCCCGACCAGTTACACCGCACAGGTGCCGCTGGTGTCGGGATGCATGTGCGCGAGCGGCAGCGATTGCAGGAACCGGCCGAGGATTCTTAACTGGGCACGGAGTGCGGGGATTCCGCTCAATTCCCATAACAGGGAACTAATTCCCATTTCGGCAAAAAGCCCACCCCCGCCCGTCGCGCGGCCAGGTTCACCCCACAGCAAGTAGCGAACGCCTCCGACCGCACCCCTGGCAACGATTTCCCGTGGTGCCCCAGCACCGAAGGTTCCCTGCCCGGCCCGATTTGGGATCTGGCGGCCCTCGGATTATCTCCCCATCCCCTGCATATAGATGGCGGAATCAAATCCCAGCGGGGCTCCGCCGCCTCATGTGGAGGATCCCCGTGCCTCGCGGATTCTTGACTCTTATTTGTTCCAACAACCATCTTTGAATGTATATGCCCCGTTCCGGCCCAGCCCCGCGAAAACCCGCCGCCTGCCCTGAAGAGGCCCTCTTCGTCGAACTAATGCGCACCGCCGATCTTCTGTCCCGCGCGCCGGCCCGCCATCTGAAGGAGCACGGCCTTTCGCCAAACCAGTACAACGTCCTGCGCATCCTTCGGGGCTCGCCCGAAGGCCTGCTCTGCGGCGAAATCTCTGCCCGCATGATCTCCCGCGACCCCGACCTGACCCGCCTGCTCGATCGCCTTGAAAGAAGCGGCCTCATCGGGCGATGTCGCGAAAACCCCGACCGCCGCCGTGTTCACGTCCGCATCACGCCCACGGGGCTCCGGCTGCTCTCCCGCCTCGACCGACCCATTTGCGACCTGCACCGCCGCCAGTTCGGTCATCTGGGACCGGCCCGGATGCGCAGCCTCAGCACGCTGCTCAAAGCCGCCTGCAGCCGCCTGGCCTGAAATCGACATTATTTGTTGCAACGAACATCTCCCACGTGAATCCAACCCGGATGAAAGGAGAACTTTATGAGCACCATCGCCACCACCCCAGCACAGTTTTCTGTTACCACCTGGACCATCGACCCGGTCCACTCCGTCGCCGAGTTCCGCGTAAAACACATGATGATCGCCAACGTTCGCGGCCACTTCACCGGCGTCACCGGCAAGCTGACCTACAACCCCGCTGACCTCGCCAAATCCAGCGTCGAGGCTTCGATCGATGTCGCCACCATCGACACGCGCGACCCCCAGCGCGACACGCACCTCAAAAGCCCCGACTTCTTCGACGCCGAAAAGTTCCCGCAGCTTACTTTCCAATCGTCCCGCGTCACTCGCCGCTCCGACGGAACCGTCGCCGTCGCTGGCCCGCTGACCATCCACGGCGTCACCCGCGAAGAGGAATTCACCGTCGAAGGCCCCACCCCTCCGGTCAAAGATCCCTGGGGCAACACCCGCATCGGCGTTTCCGCCACGACGAAGATCAACCGTACCCAATTTGGCCTTAACTTCAACGCGGCCCTCGAAACCGGCGGCGTTCTGGTCGGCGAAGAAGTCACCATCCATCTCGAACTGGAGTTTGTGCAGTCCTCCTGACTCTGAACCGCAGTCGCTAGCGCGGAAGAATCGTAGGATGATCGTCAGGGCCTCGGGAGATCCCGGACGATTCCTGCCAGCGAAAAAACTCGCCTGCGGTTACAAATTCGTGGCGTCGTGCAGGGCGTGGGCTTTCGACCTTACGTCTATAACCTCGCGCGCCGCCACGGGCTCGCTGGATTTGTCCTCAACTCACCGCGCGGCGTCTTCGTTGAAATTGAAGGTGACCCCGCGACCCTTGAATCCTTCATCGCGGCCCTTCCCGCTGAAGCTCCCCCGCTGGTCCGCATTGCGGAAATCATCCGCTCCCGGATTCCTGTGCTCGGCGAGGCCGCCTTTTCGATCCATGAAAGCGACGCCGTTGGATCCGCCTTTGCTCTCGTCCCTCCTGACATTTGCGTGTGCGACGCCTGCCTCGAAGACACGCGCGATCCCGCCAATCGCCGCCACGATTATCCCTTCACCAACTGCACCAACTGCGGCCCGCGCTACAGCATCATCCTCGACGTCCCATACGACCGCCCCATGACGACGATGGCGGAGTTCGCCATGTGCGAAGACTGCCTGCGGGAATATCGCGATCCCGAAAACCGCCGCTTCCACGCGCAACCCAACGCCTGCCCGGTCTGCGGTCCCCACCTGGAACTGGTCGAACCGAACACCGAACCGACAGTCTCTCAGAAATCCCCGCGCGCCATTCTTACCCGCGTCGCCGACCTTCTCCACGAAGGTCGCATCGTCGCCTGGAAAGGACTCGGCGGTTATCAACTCGCCTGCGATGCACGGCAATCAACCGCGGTTCAAGAACTCCGCCGCCGCAAGCAACGCAGCGAGAAGCCGTTCGCCATCATGGTCGCTGACGCTCGAGTCGCCGAATCCCTTTGCTTTGTCTCCACCGAAGAACGTGCCGCGCTCACCAGCCGCGAGCGCCCCATTGTCCTTCTCCGCCGCCGAGCGTTCCCCGATTCTGGCGCCGATCTCGCCGAAGCCGTCTCTCCCGGAAACCCCACAACCGGAGTCATGCTTCCCTGCACTCCGATGCACGACCTCCTCTTCCGCATCCTGCGCGAGCGCTGGAACTCCGACCCCGCGCTCATCATGACCAGCGGAAACATCAGCGAAGAGCCCATCGTCATCGACAACGACGAGGCCGAAGACCGTCTCGCCTCAGTCGCCGACATCTTCGCCCACCACAATCGCCGCATTCACACTCGCGTCGACGACTCGGTCGTCCGCGTAGTCTCCGGCCTGGTCATGCCCATCCGCCGCGCTCGCGGCTATGCCCCAATGCCCATCTTCCTCGGCAGCAGCGACGCCGAGGTTCTCGCCTGCGGCGCTCAGCAGAAAAATACCCTCTGCCTCACCCGCGCGGGCTTTGCCATTCCCAGCCAGCACCTCGGTGACCTCGAAAATTACGAGACTCTCCGCTTCTTCGAGGAGACCCTCGAGCGCATGTCGCGCCTCTTCCATGTCAAGCCCACTGCTGTCGCGCACGATCTTCACCCCGGCTATCTCAGCACACAGTACGCGCTCCGCCGCACAGATCTGCGCCCCATCGGTGTTCAGCATCATCACGCCCACATCGCCAGTTGCATGGCTGAGCATCGCCTCGAGGGCCGCGTCATCGGCGTCGCGTGGGATGGAACCGGCTTCGGCACCGACTCCACCATCTGGGGCGGCGAATTTTTGGCCGTAAGCTACCTCAATTTCGACCGTTTCGCTCGCTTACGCCCCGTGCTGCTGGCCGGCGGCGACTCCGGCGTCCGCGAACCCTGGCGCGTCGCTCGCAGCTATCTGCTCGACACATTCGGATCGATCCCCGACTCGCCTCGCTGGTCTGCGATGGCCGCTCCCGACCGCATCCGCATCATCGACGCAATGCTCAACCGCCGCGTGAACACAATCCCAACCTCGTCCGCTGGCCGGCTGTTCGACGCGGTCGCTTCTCTCATCGGCCTTCGCCACGCGGTTTCCTTTGAAGGCCAGGCCGCCATGATGCTCGAAGCCATCGCCGACCCTGACTCACACCGCGCCGACGCTTACGACTTTGCCCTCGCCGCATCCCCCAGTGACCCCGCGCTCATCGACGTCGACCTTCGCCCCACGATCCGCGAAATCGTAGCCGGCGTCGAAGCCGGTCAACAGCAAGCCACCCTCGTTGCGCGCTTTCACGCGACGCTTGTTGCCGTCATCGCGGAAGTCTGCCGCCGCATGCGCGCCGAACTCCAGCTCAACCGCATCTGCCTCTCCGGCGGATGCTTTCAGAACGCTATCCTCCTCTCCGGCTGCATAGAAGCTTTGCGCGGCGACGGCTTCGAAGTCTTCATCCATCGCGAGGTTCCCGCCAACGACGGCGGCATCTCCCTCGGTCAGGCCGCTATCGCCTGCGAGCATTTCCGGGAGTCTTCCTGATGGCCCGCGCAATAACCTGCGCCGAGGAATCCTTCCGCAGCCGAAGAGTCGTTCCCAAAATGGAACTCCAACAACTCCGCGGCCAGGTTCACCCCATAGCAAGAAGCGAACGCCCCCGCCAGACGAATTTCAACCAAAAAAGGCACACGCTTCTGCCGAAAGTAATAACCGTGTGCAATCTTTGAATGCCATGAGTTTCTTCGGCGTGATAGATCGCGTTCTTCTGGCTGTCTTCCTGTCTCTGGCGATTGCCGGCTGCTCCCGCGATCGCCTCATCCTCACTCCTGTCGCAACTCCCCTTACCGCCGACGGCCGCATTCATACCGTCGCAACTCTCACCCGTCGTAGCGGCGGTGTCCTCTCGCCCGCATCCATCGAATCCATAACTCCTGATCTGCGCTTCGCTGTTCAAAGTCCCAGCACTCTCGCGGCCTTCGTGCGGTCTCCCGTCCTCCCCGGCGAGTCCAATCTTCACTTCTTCTGGCGCGGCCATCGCTACTCGCTGGCCATCCGCTTTGTCCCCGACGACTCCGACACGTTCCATGACGGCCTCCCGGACTCGCTTCATTTGCACTCGGCCGAAGACCGTCAGGCTTTCCGCAACTGGTTCACCGCCATCGCTGAGCAGGAAGCAGACCTTCCCACCGACAAGCTCCCCGCCGAAATCGACGACTGCGCTGCGCTGCTTCGCTATGCCTACCGCGAAACACTCGCCCAGCACGACGAACGCTGGTTCGCCGCGCAACCGGAACCGGACCGGTTCGCCTCGCTCAGTTCCGTCGCACAGTATCACTATCCGGCAACGCCGCTCGGTCCCAATCTCTTTCGCGTCACCCCCGGTTCCTGGATGCCCGCCGACCCAACGAACCGCGCCTTCGCGCAGTTTGCCGATGCCCACGCGCTCCTTGCATTCAACGCCTACCTCGTGTCCCGTAACGCCCGCGCCGCCCTTCCTGGCGATTTGCTGTTTTTTCGTCAGCTCGAGCAAAACTCGCAGTATCATTCCATGGTTGTTACCGGACCGCATGCGGACTGGGTCATCTATCACACTGGCCCCATCGGCAAGCAGAAGGGCGAAATCCGGCGCGTCTCCATCGAGGATCTTCTGCACCACCCCGATAGCCGCTGGCATCCCATCCCGGCCAACACGAACTTCTTAGGGGTCTACCGGTGGAACCTCCTGCACGACGGGGATTGAGCTTCACCCTTGCCTTCGGTTTTCTTTTCTTCTCGCTCGGAGCCCCCGCTCATGCAGCGCGGGCGGTCTCGTTCAATCTCTCGACCAATCGCACCTTCTCCCCCGACGAAAAACCCACCATCCATCTCTACGCGCACGACGTTGACGAGCTCGAATTCCGCATATATCGCGTCAACGATCCCGAAACATTCCTCACCAGTCTGCCCGACCTCCACAACTTCGGCAACGCCCAACCGTTCGGTGCGAAAGAGCAGATCGACGAGCGCACCTGGCTGGAGCAGCTTCCACGACTGGAAGCATCACCTCTGGTATCTCGTCCGCCGTTTCTTCCGCGCACAGTTCTCGCTGGAAACCCGCGACTACTTCCGCGCGAAACAAGCCAGTCTCGCGAAACGCAGCCGCATCGTCGGAGTAGCGCAATTCGCGCAGATCCCACTGCTCAACGACCATCAGCTCGTCGCCCGC
Organism: uncultured Acidobacteriaceae bacterium; assembly: GCA_963788905.1. Taxonomy (GTDB): domain Bacteria; phylum Acidobacteriota; class Terriglobia; order Terriglobales; family Acidobacteriaceae; genus Palsa-343. The sequence continues at coordinate 682,640 of CAWBIO010000001.1, read as the reverse complement.
TGGCGTCAGGAAATGCCGCCGACCTACATCTCCGACTCGCAGGACCTCCCCATCGACAAGCTCCCTGCGGGCCTCTACCTGGTCGAAGCCACCGACGGCCATTACAAGGCTTACACCCTGCTGATGGTGAGCCACATCGTGCTCATCACGCGCACCGCCACCGGCACGTTCTCGGCCTTCGTCGTCGATCGCCAGACCGGCGCGCCTGTCGCCAACGCTCGCGTCGCGTGGGGCATCGGCCAGCAAATCGCAGGGCACGGCGGTAACCGATGCCGACGGCGTTGTCGAGCTGCACGGCGCAGCAAACACCCAGAATGCCGAAGACAGTCTCTGGGTCACGGCCACTTCCGGCGGTGAATTCGCCGCCGTCACGCCGCAGGCCTGGTCGTTCAACAACTCCCAAGTCGAGTAAGTGGGCCTCCTACGTCTACACTGACCGCCCGGTCTATCGCCCAGGCCACACTGTGCACTGGAAAGCTCTGCTGCGCGCTCACGATGGAAAATCATCTCGAGCTGCCGAAGCTCGCCTCCATCCACGTCCGCATCTCCGATGAGCATGACCACCCCATCTTCGATCAGCAGACTGCCGCTCTCCAGCGACGGCGCGGTGTCCGGCGACGTTGTCATTCCAGCGGGTGCCGCACTCGGCTACTACACCATTCGACTGGGCGACGGCGAACGATGCACATCTCCGGCATCTTTCCACGTGGAGGATTACCGCAAGCCCGAGTACCAGGTCCGCGTGCACTGCCAGACACCGCGCGTACTTCAGGGACGAGACCAACCGGTCGTCATCGACTCCCGCTACTTCTTCGGCGAGCCGGTCGCGTTCGGCAAAGTGAAATACCGCATCTATCACTCACCGCACTATTGGTGGGACGAAGACGAGAGCAGCGGCGACTCGAGCGACACTGGGAGCGGCGACCAAGATCAATCCGACACTGACATGTACGGCGCTGACCAACAGTCCGAGCAGACCGGCCAAGCTCGACGCCAACGGCAAGCTCACCATCAACGTTCCGACCAGGGTCGACTCCTCCGAGCGCCACATCGATCAGGACTACATCGTCGAAGCCGGCGTGACCGACGAAGCCAACCGCGAGATCACCGGCCGCGGCCGCTTCCTCGCCACCTACGGCACCTTTCGCATCCACGTCGAGCCGGTCAGCTACGCCGTCCGCCTCAGGCGACAGCGCGCACTTTAACCGTCACCGCCGTGGACTACGACAACAAGCCCGGTCCAGACGCGCGTGCACCTCCAGCTCTCACCTGGCATCGTATGGTCAAACGGGACGACCGCCACCACGCTGGCGCGACCACCGACGTCGACTACCGACGCCCGCGGCACCGCGCACACGACTCTGCCCGTCGATCAGGCCGGCAGTCCGCCGAGGTGCATGCCTCCTCCACTAACTCCGGAAAACCGCACGGTCCTCGACGAAAGCTAGCTGTGGGTCTTGGGCGGCAACGAAGCCAGTTGGTTCCAGGGCGGCGCACAGTCCGTCCAGATCGTCGCCGACAAAAAGTCCTACGCTCCCGGCGACACCGCGCACCTCAGCATCGTTTCCCAGGTCGACGACTTCCATGCCCTGGTCGTCGCCACCGGCTACTACCGTCAGATTCCGCAAAGTCATGCTCTCCGACGGCAAGACCACTAACTTCGACCTGCCCATCACCGCGGATTCGCAGCCTAACCTCGACGTTTCGGTCGCCTCTTCTTAAGGATCCAGCTCTACCAGGCGACGTCAGCAATCAAAGTTCCTCCTGTCGCAGCAGCAATTGCAGATCGATATCAAACCGGCAAGGATGTCTTCCAGCCGCAGCAGACCGCCGACTATGACGTCTACGCCCGCGATTACCGCGGCAAGCCGGTCAGCGCGGACCTCAGCTTTGGCGTCGTCGACGAGGCCATCTACTCCCTCTATCCCGATCAGAGCGGCGACATGGTGAAGACGCTCTATCCCGACCGCTACGTTTACTCGCTGTCGATTCGTCGCTCGAGTACTACTTCAGCGGCGAGGCAGGCGACAAATCGCCGCATGCTCGCCGCACGCGCGACGCACGTTATCATCCGCAGCTCGCCCAGGTAAAGCCCGGCAACGACGTCGTTCAGCCGCGAGTCCGCAAAGCTTTCCCCGACACCGCCTGCTGGGCGCCTCCATCCACACCGACGCCAGGGCCACGCCCACGTCACGTCTCACCTTTCCCGACTCGCTAACCACCTGGCGGGCCACGGTTCGCGCCATCACGCCGGACTCCAAGGCCGGCTCCGCCATCAACCGCGTGCTGGTGCGCAAGAACGTCATCGTGCGCATGGGCACGCCGCGCTTCCTGCGCAAGGGCGATCAGATCACCATCCCGGTGATCGCGCACAACTACCTCGATCACGGCAAAGCAGATCACTATCTCGCTCGACATCAAAGGTCTCGACTCAGTCTCCGGCGCGCAACAAACAGGTAACGGTGCCCAGCAAGGGCGACGGCACCGTCGCTTTGGCGCGTCAAAGCATCGCAGATCGGCACCGCCGATCTGATTGCCAAAGCCCTCACTAACGAAGAATCGGATGCCCTCGAGCTTACCTTCCCCGTCGAGCCCTCCGGCGTGCCGCAGACGCATCAACCACGGCGGAGTTATCGCCGAAACGTGCCAGTGCCTCCGCCAACATCGACTTTCCCGGCAACACCGATCGCCGCCGCGCACACGCTGCACGTCGAAGTCAGCCCGTCCATCGCCGGCACGCTCTTCTCCGCGCTCGACTACCTCACCAGCTATCCCTACGGCTGCACCGAGCAGACCATGTCCAGCTTCCTGCCCAACGTCATCGTTGCCGAGACGCTGAAGAAGCTCAACCTGTCCGGCCACATCGATCCAGCCGATCTGCAAGCCAAAATTCAACGCCGGCCTCGATCGCCTCGACGATTACCAGCACGACGATGGCGGCTGGGGCTGGTGGAAAGAAGACACGAGCCGCGTCTTCATGACCGCCTATGTCGTCTCCGGTCTCGGAGAAGCGGCGAACTACTATCCTTTGCCGTCGCCGCCCGTGCTGCAACAACGGCCAACAATATCTGCAGAACGCAGCTGGCCCAACACCCGCGCATGATTCCCGACCTGCGCGCCTATGTGGTCTACGCCCTCGCGGAATCCGGCGCCGGCGAATCTGTCCAGCCAGCTCAACACGCTGTGGTCGCGCCGCAACGACCTCTCCGCCGAAGGCCTCGCCCTTACCGGCACTCGCCATGCTGCGCACCGGCGACTGCACGTGCAGCGCAGACTCGCAAATTGCTCGAAGCCAAAGCCAGGCACACAGGCGACCTCGCTCCTGGCCATCGACCTACAACCCGCTCCTCGACCTGAATACGACAACAGCGCGCAGAGCACCGCCTTCGCTATGCGCTTCCTCTCGCCACGCCGATGCCACAGAGCCCGCTGCTTCCGAAAGCCGCCGCAGTGGCTGATGCTCAACCGCATAACGGCTACTGGTGGGACTCCACCGAACAGACCGCGATGGTCCTCTTTGGCCTTGTGGACTATCTCGCCGACTCGCAGGAACTGAATGCCGACTTCAACGCTGACGTTCGAGTCAATGGCTCGAGCGTGAGTCACCGCCATTTCACTCCCGCTGACGCGCCTCGCTGGAACCACCCTCAATGTCACTATCCCTGCCGCTTCTATTACCACCCACAACACGATTGAAGTGACTCGCGACGGCAATGGTCGTGCTTACTGGACCGCCCAGGGCACATATTTCTCCACCGAACAGAAGCTATATCAGCAAGGCACCCTTTCTCTCAATGTAACCCGCGACTACTTCCGCCTTACTCCAGGCAAAGATAAGAACGGCAACATTGTCTACGACCTCGACCCGCTCAAAGGCAATGCCCAGATTGGCGACATCCTCGCTGTCCACATTGCCTTGCACGGCTCGCCAGCGAAGTATCTCTTCCTCGAAGATCCTATTCCCGCAGGAACGGAATTCCTGCAAAACGAAGACAGCTATAACATCGTGAGCCGCCCCAGCGACTGGACCTGGTGGTATACGCGCCGCGAATTCCGCGACGACCGCGCCGTCATCTTCGCCACGGACTTCTCCGGCCACCAGGAATCCTTCTATCTCCTGAAGGTCGTCAACCCCGGTAGCTTTGAAATCAGCCCGGCACATGTTGAGCCCATGTATCAGCCTGGCATTCAGGCCACCAGCGACGAACTCCACCTCGACGTCAGCGATCCATCGGGGGTGAACCCATGACCGCACCCACGCCCACGCTGGTTTCCCGCGCCTTTTCACGCTTCAGCTTCTCGCTCATCGCCCTGCAGTGGTGTGGCAATCTCCTCGCGATTCTCCTCGCCGCCGCGTGGCTGCAGATTCCCGACTCTCACGCCTGGCAATTCGCGCTGTCGATGTTATCCGCCGCCGCACTTGTCATCGGATTCTGCTGGCTCCAGGTCGCCAGCTTCGCCCGCGTTCGACCTCCGGCCGAACACGCGGCCCTATGGTTGCGCATCCTCGGGTTCTCCCTCGTGGCGCTCCTCTGGCTCCTGCTCGCGCAGTGGATCAGTTCCGGCTCCGATGCCGTCCCTGACTACGCTTATCTCTGGAACTCCAAACTCTCCCCCGGCATGCGCATCACATTCTCGCCGCAGCGCATCATCGCTTCGCTCAACATCCTCCTCGATGTACTCATCTGGATTGCGGCCGGACTGTTGTTGCCCATCGCCATCGCGCTCAGCGCGCAGGGGCTCGCACACCCGAACTGGCGCGACGCTGTTCGCCCCTACCGCCGCATCCTCTATTGGGTCGCCATCTTTGCCTTTTCGATCCTGACCACCCAGCTCACTGCGGCTCTGGTTTCATGGATGCCCGGAAAAAGCATCTCCGGCGAAGTGTTCAGTGTTATCGTTCGCCTCGCGATTGCTTACACCACCGATATCGTGCTGTGGTGTCTGCTTCTGGCTTTCACCGCCGCGTGGATGGATCCACCCACTTCCGCTCTCATTATCGAGATGCCTGCGCCTTCGTAACCGCTGCGTCGGGCACGCTGCCCGTGCGCAACCATTGCCGCACCTGCGCCAACCCGTACTGCGCGATCAGCGCCCGCGCCATTCTGCCCGCAGCGGTGTGGGCCCACTGCGACTCCGTCTCGCTGGCTGGTCGCGCCAGCTCTTTTTCCACTGCCGTCATGCTCACCTCTGGCGCAGCTTCATCCACTGAGTTCGACGCCTTCGCCAGCGCCTCAACCACTCCCTCGCGGAGCCACAGCGGAGCCTGTGCGGCCGCTTCGCTCTCCACCAGCACATGCAGGAACTCGTGCAACAGCGTTTCCTCTTCTCCGCCGTTCTTCTTCACCACCGCTTCCGGTTGCAGGAACACCCGCGCTCCGGCCGTTGACGCCAGCATCCAACCCGGCTCCGTTGTTGTTTGGCGGAACAACTCGGTTGTTGGCATCTCCCATACCTCGGGCTGGACGCGCGAAGAAGACCCCGCCTGGAGCGAGGCCATCGCCTCATGCGGTGTGTACAACGTTTGCGCCCTCCCCCACGCCATATTCCCTTCGTGCAGCAGATCCTTCAGCGCTGACCCGGAAGAATTGACCCCCGGTGATCCAGTCGCCCACAACGTCCATCCTGTCCCGCGCACAGCTCTCCACCCGCGATCCTCCGCGGTTATCCCAATCTGAGTTCCCGGAAAGTAGAAGCTCAGAATCTCCGCCGCCGAATGCCCCTCCGCCGCCATTTCGGTTGCGCCAGCCTGACACAAACCCACGCCATGTCCGGATCCACGCCCCTCAAAATGCAGGACGCCGTTGTTCAGGGTCATGGTGAACCAGTCGCTGCGCAGCTGGTTCCATCCCAGCGTTCGATCCATTGCAAAGCGGAAGCTGCTTGCTGTGACCGGAACGGTGACGCCATCACCGGTGAACTCGAGTTGGAGCGCGCGCCCCGCGTCGGTTCGCTTCGTCACACGCACGGCGTCAAAATGGCTCGGTGCCTTCCACCCTGCGTGGCGAAAAACGCTGTTCACCTGGTCAATCGACAGGTTGGCATTCCAGGCGGCCGCCCCATGGCGCATGCAGTACGGATCAGGATGCGAGTTCAAATATGCCTCGCCCGCTCCCGGCCACGCGCTCCGCGCCGCCTCGCTTTGCCCGCCGCAGTTCTGCGTGTAGAACACCGCCGCTCGCCGCCCCTGATACCAGAGCGTTTCCCCGGCCGTCTCCAGTACCGCGCGTTCCACCTGCGGCGATTGCTCGCCAAACTTCAGCACCTGGCAGTGGGTGCTGTCGCACAGCCCAAATCCCTGGCCGCGATGCCGATCCGCATTCCTGAGAGCATAGGTCCGCACGGCAATCGCCATCGCCTTCAGCGACTCCATCGGTTCTTTAGCGCCCGCTTCACCCGCTAGAGCCAGAGCGACGTATCGCTCGCTGTCCATCGTCAGCAGAACCCGCAGTTCCCCGTTCGCAACCCGCAATCTCCACCGGCCCGCGGCGTTCACTTCACTCGCTCCACCGTCGGGCTGAACGCGAAATCCTCCCGACAACTCTACCTCGCGGGTTTGTTCGCCCCGCACCTCCACACTCGCGCCGCTTACGTTCGCGGTTAACGGTTTCGTCACCACCCTGGCCCGGCACTCGCCGCACATCCGCACCGTTTCGTAATTTCCCATCGGCGTTACGGTCACCGCCGTCACTTTTCGCGAGGAGAACAACTCCACGGTCAGTTGTCTCGCGCTGGGCTCGCGTTCCTGTGCGCGGCAATTCACACACGCAACCGCGATCATCAGGGCCAGCACGAACAACGATTGCCGTGCCTTCATGGCGCCGCCCCTGCCCAAAGCGCAAAGTAGCGATGCGCCATCCGTGCCGCGTCCGCGCCGTTCCCGTGCGGAACAAGGAAGACCACCACGATGCCATTACCGCCTGGAGTTATCGTCGCCTGCGGCACAACTGCAACCCTGCTCTCCGCGGGCCCCTTCTTCGCGGCTCCCGAGGGCGTTCTTTCCGCCATGCCCACGAACCAGCCATGGGTCCAGGCCTCGCCCGCATCGCTGGCGGTGCCCGTCTTCCCCGCGATCAGCAGGCCGGCAGTCGCCGCATTGTGCGCCATGCCATATTCCACCGATCCCACCAGCCCGCGCTCGACGACCGGTTCTCTAGCCCGTTGCTGCGTCAGTTTCCTGTAGCCCCGCGCCAGCTGTGCCGGGGTCACCTTCACACCGTCCAGTCCGAGCACCAGCAGTTGTGTCTCCGCCGCGTTCCGCGGCTCGCGAACCAAACCTGTTGCTTCGTCAGCCATCAGCCCTGTGCGGCTTCCGAAGCCATATCCCCGCAGCACTTCGGCCGCCTGCTGTGGAGTGAACCGCAGAGCCAGCTGCGCGAACCATTCGTTGCAGGAGTAAGCCAGGGCCTGTTCGGCATCGAACACGCTCTCGGCTCGCGGATGAGTGCACGCAACATCTCTTCCGGCGATGCGGAGATTCCCGCGACACTCCACCGTTGTCTGAGCCCGCACTCGTCCCTCCCGGAGCGCGGTCGACAGAAAGAACGGCTTCAGCACAGAACCGGGCGCTTGCGCCAGCTTCCACACAGCATCCGGATGCTCCACCGCGATCATCCGCCCGTCCTGGGCATCGAGGACCACTGCTGCCACGCCCGTACCCGACAGCGTTGCATCCAGGGTCGACTGCCCAGGACCAGATCCACTGGCAATCGCGGCGTCCAATATGCAAGTGAGAACCGCAGCCGTCCTGGTCCATGCCCTGCGCATGGCCTCCACTTTACTCGCGCCCGCATCAGCTGGGCCGGCAATCGGTACTTCAGCCCCCGGTCTCACCTCAGAAGCACGCGATTTGTATCCGGCATGGTTGCAAATCCAGGTCGCTTCACTTCGTTCGCGGGTCGCACCTCAATCAGGTTGCCCGGATTCCATGTAAATTCACCCATTTCCGCGCCAAAACTTCCCGCCCGGCTGCGCACAATTTGCACAGATTACGATTGGTTGCCCGAAATCCTCAACTTTAATGCAAATGCACCAAAAAAAGGCTTTTATCGGCGCGCGAACTGTGTACTATTCGCTTATTAACAACTGACTGAAATCTCTCCCTGTTCGTCGCGTTCGATGACGACTGGGGCAGACTCGAGCGGTCTTCGCCTCCGCTGGGCCCTTTCTGCCACCCAGGCTGTGTGTCCGCTCGGGAGATCACTCGCAAGCGACTCTCTCAGGCCAGTCGCACGAACCTATATTGACGCATAAGGTGTGTATTTTCATGAAATTGCTCCTGAAGCTCTCCTTTGGCTCGTCAGTCCTCGCTCTCTTGGCCAGTCCCGCCTCCGCAACCGTAACCGTCTCCAGCCCGGGCAATGGCGCCCAGGTATCTTCTCCGTTCACCCTCTCGGCTAACGCCGCCACGTGCTCCAATCAGAACGTTTCGGCTATGGGTTATTCCTTCGATAGCAGCACCTCCACTTCCATCGTCACTGGCAGTTCCATCAATGCATCGGTTGGCGCGGCCAGCGGTTCGCATACCCTCCATGTGAAAGCATGGGGCAACCAGGGCGCTTCCTGCGTCACCGATGTCGCTATTTCTGTCGATACTGCCTCCAGTGCCCTGTCTCTTCCCGCCGATGTCATCAGCGCCAGCGCTCTGCAGACCCTCGGTAGCTGGGTCGACGTGAATGATACGGCTAGCAGCGGGCCCGCCACCGGATGGACGACCATGGTCGGATCGCCCTCATTGAGCGGCCATACCCGGGAATACCAGATCAGCTTCACCAACTCCGGCGGCGAGCGTTTCTCCACCTCCTTCGGCGACGACACAACCTCCACCAATTTCATTTACGACGCCTGGGTCTATCTCGGCAGCAATTCATCCAATATCGCCAACCTCGAATTTGACCTCAACCAGACCATGGCCAACGGACAAACGGCGATCATGGGATTCCAGTGCGACGGCTGGAACAACACCTGGGACTACACCGCAAACACCGGCAGCCCCACCAAGCCGACCGACGTATGGGTCCATTCCAGCCAATACTGCAATCCGCGCGGTTGGGGCATCAATACATGGCACCACGTCCAGATAGCTTATTACCGCAACACCTCCGGCCAGGTTACTTATCAGGCTGTCTATCTTGACGGTCTGGAAATGCCCATCAACGCAACCGTGAACTCCGCTTTCGCCCTCGGATGGGGACCCGTCCTGATCACCAACTTTCAAATCGACGGTTATGGGTCCAGCGGCGCCGCTAACGTTTGGATCGATAACCTGACCATCTACCGCTGGTAGGCTGAAGCTTTTAACACTACTCAGAGCGGCGGCCCGAGTTGTTCATGAACCGGCCGCCGCAGTTTTTTCTGCTTAGGTCGAAGGAACATGGTCGACCAGTTCATCGGTGATAGTCGCGCCGCCCTGGGCGGTCACTACTGCCAGGCCCTTCACGACCTCCTGCGATTGCTTGTCGACCCACAGCGTCTTTTTGTCCGAGCCACCATCCAGCGCCATCTCCACCTTATAAGTGTCAAAGGTCCCCGCCGGCACCGTCACCTTCTCATTGCCCACTACTTTTAGCTGCCACAGCTGTACCTTCTGGGACTGCAGGTCGAAATTCCGGAACGTTGTTGTGTAACCCGCCTTGAGCGGCAGGCAGGCAATCACCTGATCGCCTCCCGCAGCGTCGCCAAAGATCGGCCCGCCCAGATCGACAGCAATGGGCTGGGTCTGGCCATTCATGCTCAGGCTGTCCCGCAGCTTTGTTACCCGCATAGCTCACGTCGATGGCCACCGGCCCCTGCTTGACGCTGCGTTTCTCCACAATCAGGGTGGACTTGGCAATCGTGGTGATGTCGGTCGCCGCTCCCTGCGGCGTGTCCAGGCTGTCGGTTGCGGTCCACGTGTCGCCGCTGTCAGCGATGGTCGTTGACAACTTCATCGCCATCTTTTGCCCACTTACCTCCACCTGCACCTGGTAGTGCAGCGTCTGTGGCTTCAGATCGTTGGCCGGCTTCGGAACACCTACGCTGGCTGCATTGACGGGCTTCTCCAGCACCACCGACTTCGGATCGACGGTGATCTCCTTGAGCCGCGCAACCACCTCCGGCGTTCCGCCTTCCTGGTATCTGCCGCCCAGATGCTCGGCGAGGAAGGCTTCTGCCTCCATGAACAGCGCGAGGTTGTTGACTGGGCGCTGGAATCCGTGGCCCTCATCGGGCGCGAGGATGTACTCCACCGGGAATCCACGATCCCTCAGCGCAACGACAATTTGCTCGGCCTCACGGCGGTTGACCCGTGGATCATTCGCGCCCTGCGCAACCAGCAGCGGCGTGCGGATCTTGTCGGCGGAGTGAATCGGCGATTCTGCTTCCAGCAGGGCCTTGCCCTCCGGTGTGGTGGGATTGCCCATTCGTACGTAGAAAACCTTGCGCGCTGCTTCCCAATAGGGGGGAATCGAGTTGAGCAGCGTAATCAGGTTCGAGGGTCCCACAATGTCCACCGCCGCGGCATACACATCCGGCGTGAAGGTCACACCGGCCAGAGTCGCGTAGCCTCCATAGGAGCCACCCAGAATCCCGACGCGCTTTGGATTAGCGATGCCCTGGGCGACCATGTATTTGACACCCCAGGTCACGTCGTCCTGCATCTTGCGGCCCCACTCGAGGTTGCCGGCATCGAGAAACTTGCGCCCGTAGCCCGTCGATCCGCGGAAATTCGGCATCAGCACCACGTAGCCGCGATTGGCGAAGAACTGGGCCAGCGCGTTGTATCCCCATGTGTCGCGCCCCCACGGCCCACCGTGAGGAATCACCAGCGCCGGCAGATTCTTCGGCGCCACGCCTTTGGGCAGCGTCAGATAGGCCGGAATCTCCAAACCATCCGACGACGCGTAAGTCACCGGCTTCATCTGCGCCAGGTCCTGGCGAGGCAGCTTTTCCCTCACCTTATATTGTGGCGTCAGCTTGTAGGTCCTCCGGTCGAACAGCAGCGTCTCCCCGGGTTCCGTGTCGCTGGAAGCGGTCACCAGCCAGATCGATTCATCGCGGGTCCGCGAGCCCAGGCTGATTTCCATGCCCGGCAGCTTGTGCTCCAGCCACTCATAGTCCGCCGCAAATTTCTTATCGCGGAATTGCATCTTCAGCCGGTCGTAGTAATACGAAGTACCTACCAGCTCATCGGTCGCCTCGGAGAAGATCGCGCCGCCGAAATCCACCTTGTTTTCGGGGTCAGATTCCACCACCTGGGTTTGCCCGGTTGCAGGATCCATGAGCGCCAGCGAAATCAGATTGGTGCCCTTGTTAGTTTCGACGTACACCTTCGAGCCATCCGGCAGAAAATGCAGCGGGTCGCAACTTTCGAACACCGAGCAGGAGTAGATTTTTGTGAAGCCGCTCGCGTCTACGCGGAGAATTTCGGTATCGCCATTGTCGGCGCTCCGTGTGGCCATACGCAGGTTTCCCCGGGTGTCGAAGACCCAGCCGGTAATCCGCTCGGTGTTCTCGCGCACCAAAGTCTTTTCGCCCGTCGAAATCTTCAGCTTGTAGAGGTCGTGCCAGGCTTTGTCGCGGTCGTTGAGGCCGATGTAGAGGATGTCGGGATCGCTCTTGGGCGCGTCCACCAGCTCCACGCGCACGCCTTTCAAGCCGGTCAGGTCGCGCGACTCCGGAGCGTCCGCGCCAGCGGCTGGCTTCGCCGCTGGATCAACCGCGTAGACATTGAAGTTCTCATCGCCGTCATGATCCTTCGCATACACGATGTACTTCGCGTCGCGGGTCCACAGGTATCCGGCCACCGGGCGCTTCGTCTCGGTCGTTAGCAGATGGGCTGCGCTGAAGGGCTCATCGACTCCTTTGACATAGACGTTGCGCGTGTCCTTCCACGGTTTCACGAACGCGATGTACTTTCCGTCGGGCGAAATTTGCGCGGCGGCAATCTCCGGATTCCCAAAGATCAGCTCGCGATCGATCAACGGTGGCAACCCCGGCTCACTTGCGCTCTGCCCCACCGCCATCAATGCTGGAACCATAAGACACAACACCCCGTAGACAAGCTTTTTCATTCCGCAACTCCTTCCCCTTCGTTTCTCAAATTCCGCGCGGCATGCAGATTCCAGCAGCGAATTTCCTGCCCGCTCCCCTGCGGCGAGATCTCATCGTTCAGAGCCACCCTTTGGAAAATGAGAGCCATCGGCATTCTCGTTCACCGGCCTCGAACGATCAAGTGGCTGACGCAATTGCTCAGGGATCCGGGCCTCCGATTTGCCCCAGCCTTCACCGACTGAGGGCATCCAGCCGTGCCTGGCGAACCAAAACTTGGTGATTTTCGTACCCTAGCAGAGATGAACAGATCTATAGCTGGCCCTGGGTGGAAGCGCGATCGGCTGAGACCGCCATAGCCTGGAATGCGTGCGCCACCGACCGCATGCCGGATGCTCCTCGCTATTCCCCGTCCAGATCAAACGAAGCGCGAGAAGGCCTACGACGAGGGCCTCGACACCGTCGAACGGGAGTTGAAGCGAGCGCGGGGAAGCCGGAGCACCGCAGCCGGACGCCTCGAGACGCAACAGCGCGTCACCGCGGCGTTTGCCCGTTTTTCAGCGGCGGCTCTGGACCTGAGTGACGACTGCATCGAGTTGCTGACCACGATTTCCTCCCCGTGGGTACAAAGCTGGCGAGCTGGGCGCGGCGCTTCGACCCAGCGGCTGAGCATGCCCGACATCATTCAGGCGTGCCGCAATGCCTGGACTGCCAGCGGCCTGCAGCCGCTGCTGGGCGTGCCCATCGGACTGACGCCGTCGATTCTGGGCTACAGCCTGCTCTACCCCTACAGCGACAACTATCTCGACGGCGAAGACGTAACCGCCGAAGCGAAGCTGCGTTTCAGTCAGCGCTTCCGGCAGCGCCTTCGCGGCGAGATCATCTCGCAGCGGCCGATGAACGCGAAGCTGCGCTCTGGACGATGGTGGAGCTGATCGAAGGCACAGTATCCGCGCTCGCGGTATCCCGATGTTTTCGATTGCCTGCTGGCCATTCATCGCGCCCAGGAGCAAAGCATCGCCCAGGTGCGGAGCCGCTGCTCCGATGGTCGAACTTTTGCGGATGAGTTGCGCCAAAGGCGGCTCATCGGTGCTGGCCGACGGCTGCCTGGCGCGCGGTTCGCTTACCCCTGAGGAAAGCCGGTTCTCCTTCGACTGGGGCGTGCTGCTGCAGCTGGGAGACGATCTGCAGGATGTTCGCGAGGACATGAAGCGGGGGTCGGTGACGCTCTTTTCCGGCGCCGCGGCGAGAGGCGATCTGCTGGACAGCCGCGTGCGTCAGCTGCTGGCCTTCAGCGAGCGGGTCGGCGCGCAGATGGAGGGTCTCGCCCATGGCAAACCGATGCTGAAAAATCTGCTGCGCATGAGCTGGCGGTCTCTGATCCTGATGGCGGTAGCCGAGTCGCACGAATACTTCTCGCCAGGATTTCTCGAGGAAGCGCAGCTCTTTTCGCCGTTTCGCTTTGGCTTCCTGCGCGAGCGCCGGGAGCGGCTGGCTGGTCGACAAGGTTTGTACGCAATGCTGTTTGACGCATTCGTCGAAGCACCGGAAGGCGGTGATGCTGCGGCGTCGCAGCCGACCCAGTGCGAAGCTCGGATTCCCGCCGCGGTTACCGCAGAGGCTCCTCCCGCATAACCTTTCGCACCGCCGGGCTGGTGTCTCGTTAACCAGACCGGGACCAGCCAGCGCGGGTTTCCCCAGCCGCGACGGCCCGCTCACGCCCACAAAATTTGTCGTCAGCCCAATGGGAGTGAGGGTATAGTGTTCACCTGGCCGTAAAGCTCTCGGCGCTGTTCCGGTCCATGTTCCCGGCGGCTACTCCCCAGATTTCCCTGATTGTGCCGACAACAAAGAAAGGAATGGGTGATGTATGGCGTTTTGCGCGAAGTGTGGATCGTCAGTGGCGGATGGGGTTGCGTTCTGCCCGAAATGTGGTGCGCCCACCGGCCCTGTTGTGGCCTGGCTCCCGGGACAGGCACGATTATAACCCCCGCCGCAGCTCCTGCGAGCGGCCTGAGCGAAAATGTAGCTGGCCTGCTTTGCTACCTGGTTGGCTGGCTCACCGGGCTCATCTTCCTCCTCATCGATAAGCGGCCCTTTGTGCGCTTCCACGCCGCGCAGTCCATCGTGGTCTTCGGCGCGCTGTTTATCATTCGCATCATCCTCACCTTCGGCCTTTTTGGCGCAACCTGGGGATTCTTCACGATCTGGGGCCTGATCTCGCTGTTGGTCAGCCTTATCACGCTGGTGGCCTGGATCGTTCTGATGGTCATGGCCTACCAGGGCAAGATGTTCGAAGTGCCTATCGCGGCGGGAATCGCGAAGAGCATCGCCGGCAGCACCAAAGTCTAGAGTCCTCTTTCAGCCAGCCGTGGAGTAACCGGCGGTTGGCTCATCAGCTTCGGCACACCATCGCGAGCAGCCGCATCCATTCCCCCTGAATGCGGATCACCCTCCCCCGGCTCGAACAATCGGAAGAACCCAATGGCGAGTTTTTGTACGAAATGCGGCACGGCCAACACCGGCGACAACGCCTTCTGCACCAGCTGCGGAGCCCCCCTCGGCGGCACGGCTGCCGCTCCGGCATCCGTTTCCCCCGCATCCAATGCGCCCGCATATAGCGCTCCCGCGTATGCTGCCCCCGCACCGGTCCCCGCGAAGTCGGGCTCAAGCGCGCTCAAGGTCATCCTCATCATCGTTGCCATGTTCGTCGGCCTGGGCATTCTCTCCGTTATCGCAATCATGTTCGGAATCTGGCGCGTCTCCAAAGTCGTCCACGTCAGCCAGAACGGAGGCGGCTCCGTCACCGTTTCCACGCCCGGAGGAACCTTCTCCGCCGGCAACGCGAAAGTCACCGCCAGCGATCTCGGAGTCGACATTTATCCCGGCGCCACGCAGCAACAAGGCGGCGTGCGCGTGAGCACCCCGGCGGCTCGTCGGTGACTGCTGTCTTCGTCTACCAACGATTCGATCGACAAGATCGTGGACTTCTACAAGGCAAGCTGGGCGCAGGCGCCTCTGGTCTCCAGAGCGACAAGGGCGCGGTGCTTTCCCTCGCCAACGAGGATAAGAAGACCAACATGATGGTCACCATCAGCGAGGAGAACAATGGGCAGGCGAAGATCGCCATCCTGCACTCCACGTCCACGTCTCATAGTCCCTCATCCTAGCGGTGCTGAACCTGCGTGTCCCTCTGCCACTTTCAGCGTGAAACAGGCTGGCCGGCGGATGTTTGTTGTAGCGGATATTCGTGTAAGTCGCGGTGCGCGAGTCGCCGGAAGGCTGCAGCATCACGATCTTCAGCGAAATGTCCCGGCTGGTATCGACCCATATAGTTATGTGACTGAAGTTGTTACGAATATTGGCCTGTTTTGAAACCAGGTCCAGTTTCGCGGTCTCAACCCCGTCGATGGTCTCCATCCCCTGGAACGTCACATCCCATGCGCCGCCAATTCCTTGCCGCTGGCGCCAAAACCAGTAGCCAGCAGGCTGTCGTACTCCGCCTTGTTCGCGCCGGCGGAAGCAATCGTCTCCTGCTTCGCCGCGGGCTGATAAAAATCCAGCTCGC
The DNA here is from genome assembly GCA_963788905.1 of uncultured Acidobacteriaceae bacterium. GTDB lineage: Bacteria > Acidobacteriota > Terriglobia > Terriglobales > Acidobacteriaceae > Palsa-343. The sequence goes on along the minus strand of CAWBIO010000001.1, from coordinate 667,045 downwards.
CGTTCTTATAGAGGATGTCTCGTCTCTCCAGGCTGCCCCTTGTCCAGCACCATGGCCATCTCCATTGCGCCACCAGCGCGCCGAAAGGCCGTGATTCCCTTCTGATCTTCGTGGTCCTTCACCACCGCCGTGTAGTTGTCCACGCTGATGTCGGCCTGAACATCCTGGAATTTCGCCGACGACTGCATCCATTTGCCCCAAAACGCCCTGGAGTTTCGCATCCTGCGGCCACGCGGAAGCTGCGGCAAGAAAAGCTAAAAACACAACAGCACTCGTCGATTTCATCAATCTGGCGATTCCTTCCTCAACTCATTTGAATGAGATGCGCGCAGCGCGCGAGATTTTGCCGGTTGCGGCCGTTCACCCGCATGGCGCTTACTGGCGGTGCGCCCAAACCCGCCAGGCAACCACGCTGCCGCCAATTTCCTTCACCGGCTCCTTGCGATCAACCGCGACCGGACCAGATGTGGGAGAGATCGCCTCGGCCAGCTCCTGATCGGTGGGCTCGCTGCTCTCAGCGTGGATCAGTTCCACCGGAACCTCATAGATCATCCCGCCGGCCGAATTCACCGACGCCCGAATCTCGTTCGCCGGCCAGTCCGGTTTCGGGCGATCCCCGTAGTCGATCCATCTGCGGCGTCAGAAAAATGAACGCCAGAATCAGCGTGACCATCACGTCGTAGTGCACACTTCCCCGCTCGTGCGTCCACCAGATGTAGCTCTTCAGTGTGCGTCCGAAGCTCAAACCCTATAACCCAGCGCGCCGCTCAATCACGCGCTGCCCTCCCATATAAGGTACCAGCGCCTCCGGCACGCGCACAGTCCCGTCCGCCTGCTGGTAGTTCTCCAGAATCGCCAGCCACGTCCGCCCCACCGCCAGCCCGCTGCCGTTCAGCGTATGAACCAACGCGGTCTTCCCCTGCCCCTTCGGCTTGTAACGGATGTTCGCCCGCCGCGCCTGAAACGCCTCGAAATTCGAGCAGGACGAAATCTCGCGGTAAAGATTCTGCCCCGGCAGCCATACTTCCAGATCGAACGTCTTCGCCGCGCTGAACCCCGTATCGCCCGTGCACAGCAGCATCCGCCTGATATGGCAGTTTCAGCCGCTCCAAAATCGTCTCCGCATTGCGCGTCAGCTTCTCGTGCTCCAGGTCGCTCTCTTCCGGCCGCGTGAACTTCACCAGCTCCACCTTCTGAAACTGATGCTGGCGGATGATCCCGCGCACATCCTTGCCATACGATCCGGCTTCCGACCGGAAGCACGGCGTGTACGCCGTCAGCGAAATCGGCAGCTTCGCATCGTCGAGCACCTCGTCGCGATAAAGATTCGTCACCGGAACCTCGGCCGTCGGAATCAGCCAGTGATCGTTGTCCCCATACTGTCCTGGCTCAAAGCCCTCGTTGCAGTGGAAAAGGTCCTCGGCAAACTTCGGCAACTGCCCGGTCCCAAACAGCGACTTGCTGTTCACCATGAACGGCGGCAGCACCTCGGTGTATCCGTGCTCGCGCGTGTGGATATCGAGCATGAACGTGATCAGCGCCCGCTCCAGCTTCGCTCCATCGCCCCAGTAAACGGCAAAGCGCGCGCCGGAAATTTTCGCCGCCCGCTCCAAATCCAGAATGCCCAGCTGCGCACCCAGCTCCCAGTGCGGCTTCGGCTCGAAATCGAATTGCAGGAATCGTCCCCCACTTTTTCACTTCAACATTGCCGCGCTCGTCCGCGCCCACCGGCACTTCGTCGCGCGTCAGGTTCGGAATCCGCGTCAGAATTGTCCGCATCTGCTCTTCGGATTCCCTTGCTGCCGTTTCGAGATCGTCCCCGCGATCCTTCAGCGCCCGCGTCTCATCCATCACCGCGCTCGCGTCCTGGCCGGACTTCTTCAGCTTCGCGACCTCCTCACTCAGCTTGTTGCGCTGCGCCTTCAGGTTCTCGGCTTCGGTAATGCGTTCCCGCCGCCGCCAATCCAGTTCGCGAAAATCCCCCAGCAGCGCAGCCGGATCCTGCCCGCGCTCGCGCAGCTTCGTCTCCACCAACTCCAGATTCGAACGTACAAAACCCAGGTCGAGCATAGGTACAGGGTACCAAGCACCACCCCATCAGGGCACAACGCAATGGGTGCCCCATGTCTGCCCGGTTCTGGCAGACATGGGAATGAAGAACCACGACCAGCCACTTTCGTCTCAGTCGGGTGGCCCATTCAAGCCCTCTGTTGGCTTGAGTGGGATTCCGCAAAACACCCGCTGCGGCCGCTTTTGAATCAGGACACAACGCAATGGGTGCCCCATGTCTGCCCGGTTCTGGCAGACATGGGAATGAAGAACCACGACCAGCCAGGGTCAGGAAAGGACTTCAATCCCGAAATCTTTATCCATCCGTCGCGCAGCGGCGGAGACGGTAGAAGCCATAGCCTGCCCTGAGCGAGTCGCCGAAGGCGGCGAGTCGAATGGGGCCTTCAGGCCATGGAACCTCAGCCTCGAATAACAAGGGGCTTCAGCCCCGGCATGCTGCCCCAGGACACACTCCGCCCCAGCCGTTTTTGTATCAGGGCACGACTTCAAGCCTGCCCTGAGCGAAGCGCCGGAGGCGCGGAGTCGAACGGGTGCCGCAAGCGGCTGAAAGTATGTGGGGCTTTAGCACCTGAGGGACCGTCCCGGTAAAGGAGTGCATCCCGGAGGCTGAGCTTTTCGCTCGATGTAGTCGAATCTGTATTATCGACTTGGCGCGAGAGGACGAACGATGAGACCATTTTCCACAACGAATCCCAACCTGCTGGCTGCGGCTCCCTTTTGGGGCCAGACCGGCCGGCAATTATCCCCTTGACGCCAGAGGGCGTCGGGGACGGGAGGGGGTGTATCTATCGCTCAATCGGGAAAACCAGAGAGGGAGAGGTTCGCGGGTTACGGAGGGCTTGTATTTCTGTGCTTGTGGCTGTTGGAGCACTTGTCTTCTATCGTGGACGCAATTTCGCGGGTGGAGTTCGTTATGACACTCGCACCGTATCTGCAGCAGTTGGGAACTTGGTGGGGCCAATCACTCCTGTTTGTGGCGGCGGTAATCTTCTTCATTTGGGCTACACGGTTAGAGCAGGAGCGGGAACAGGAGGAAGCCTCGAAGAATGCATCGCTGATTTACCGCCCTGGCGGATCATCTGAAGGAAAGATCGGCCTACCGCCCCCAAAACCCATACCTCACCATCGTTGGCATTGGGCTAAGATAGGCGGGTTGACCTGTTGTGTCGGCTTTATTGTTATCGGCATCGCATATGCGTTTCAACATCATGTTTCGTCCCGCCGTGAGCAACACCAGCAGTCACCTCCGCCTCGCGCTCAACTTCAGTCATCCCCTGTTTCGCGTCCAACACCCAATAGCTCTCCAAGTGCTGGTCCCAAGGTCTCACCGCATCGGACGCAGAAGGATGTAAACCAGCCCATTCCTCAACAGAACCCGCCCACGGCGCAACGTCAGTCCGATACTCAGGCCGTACCGCCACCCATCACGTTGCCCTCGGCACAAACATTTGACCTTCCAGGCTCCTCAAGTGTTTATGGTCGCGTCCAATCGACGGTAAGGGAACTAAACGAGTGGTCATCTAACTACGTTAACCGCATCCAGACGATCCACAACCAAGTCTCTATGGCCGCGAGAGTCTCCCCCGGGGCACAAATGAACAGCGACTTTCAGAAACAGGAGCTTGCGCGCGTCGAAAAAGCCCGCGCACAAGCGGAGGTTGACGCCAGAGATGCTTTGCGAGCAGCAGACGATCAGGCAACAAACTGGATGGAAGCACACAAAAATAGTTACTCTTCTCTCCACCAAGATGCCATCGGACACATGAAACGGTACAAGCCTAATGAGTGGACAATAAATGTCGTAGATGAAGACCAACAACTGTTCAACGCGGCCATCAAAAAGGCCGATTCCCAAACTCCCTTCGCGGATATAGAGCAGGACAAGATGGACATGGCTCGCTTTAGCCCTCTGCTCAACTATTTCACGGGCTTGGCAAGGAAACTGCGCGAATACCCCGACGACTAATGCTGCGCCAGTGCGTTCTTTATGTCCCAGTAACGGGAGCCTCGAGAAGTTTTCCCGCCAATTCCCGAAATGTGGAAAATTTGTCAAGAGTCGAGCCCAAAAACCGAAGTAATGACCGCTCATAACTCACCACTTACACGCCAAACCACCCCAACAAAGTTGGCGCAATTTCCCTCTCAATCTGATATTCTGAACTTATAGATGGAAAAAGAAAAAAGGCCGCCTCGAGCGGCCTTTTTCTATTGTCGGCGAGGGGCCCATTCAAGCCCACTCTGCTGGGTGGCCCATTCAAGCCCACTCGGCGGGTGGCCCATTCAAGCCCTCTTTTGGCTTGAGTGGGTTAAGAAGCATCCAGAGGCAGAGGCCCTCTTGTAGTTAATTTGTTTTCAATTACTTACCATCAGAGGCCCTCTGGAGACAATCGCAAGTGGCCCGGACTCAGATACTTGCCAAAAAGTTAACGGGGGGGTGGGGGGGTGGGTGCCCATTCAGCCCTCGTTGCCTGGGTGGCCCATTCAAGCCCTCTTTTGGCTTGAGTGGGTTCCGAAATTCCCAGTAATCAATTTTTTTTCAATCACTTAACATTGATTAGATCACAAGTAGCCTGGAATCAAACACTTGTCAAAAAACGGGGGGTACATAAAGAAAATGACGGGTGGCCCATTCAAGCCCTCTTTTGGCTTGAGTGGGTTCCGAGTCTCCACAAGAGACTCTACTTAATTGATGTCATTTCAATAACTTAACCCAAGTAATTCAAATCAATAGAGTTGAAGTGTCCTGAAATCAAGCACATGACAAATCGGAGGGGGGTAGGGCGGATGAAAAAGAGTCGCAGCGGCCTTCGTGCTGCAGGCTGCCGGCCACGGGCCACAGGCCACCGGCCACAGGCCGTTTATCAGTCCAGCGGCACCGGCCAAGGCCATGCCGTAGGTGGCTGCGGGTGCGCAATGCTCATTTCGTTTCAATAACTTAACTTAAATAATTCAAAACAATAGAGTTGAAGTGTCCTGAAATCAAGCACATGACAAATCGAGGGGGGAGGGTGAATGAAAAAGAGTCGCAGCGGCTTTCGTGCTGCAGGCTGCAGGCTGCCGGCCGCGGGCTACCGGCCACAGGCCACCGGCCGTTTTCAGTCCAGCCGCACCAGCCAGGCCGTGCCTTCAGCGGGCTCAAGCGAGTGAGCAATACTCATCGCGATCGTGCGGTCGTCGTTCTCCGGCCGAATCCGGACCCAGTATCCGGTCGGTCCCTGAAACTCGATCACGTTGGCCGTGCGGTACTCCCGCTGCAGTTGCGACTGCAGCTTCAGCGCCGAGCCTTCATGGGCAAACGCGCCAATCTGCACGCACCAGCGGCCGCCTTCATCCATCGGCTTCGGCGTGCTGAACACGTCGATCCGGACCTGGCCCGTGCCGGCCCGCCACAGGCCCACCGCTTTTGCCGCGCCGATGGAAAGATCCAGAATCCGGCCCGCCACAAACGGCCCTCGATCCGTGATCCGCATGACCGCAGATTGACCCGTCTTCAGGTTGACCACCCGGATCAGCGAGCCCATCGGCAGCGTGCGGTGGGCTGCGGATACACCGTTCTCGTCGAAGACGAGGCCGTTGGCACCCACGCGGTTGTGATACGGCGGCCCATACCAGCTGGCAATGCCCGTCTCTGAGTAGACAGGGTGATGCGTGTCGACGAACTGCTCATCGCCCGTGAGCGATGGAACCGGAGCCGGCGGCTGCGCAGACGTAATAGCAGGAGGGGCGGTTTCAGTGTTTTCTGCCGGCGGCGCAGGCGTATACGCAACCGACTGCTTGTGCGAGCAACCCACGGCCAAAAACAGAACGAGGCCCAGCATGTGTCCGGCCAGCCGGGTCCAGCTAGTGCTGCGGAAGGGGGAGTTTCCGTGCATGTTCGCTGTGGCTCAGGCCTTTCGCGTGCGCTCCAGATGATCTGCCAGCCGTGTCAGTTGCTCGGCGGCCACCCGCAGCGCCTTCGATCCGTTCTCGCGCACTTCCGGCACGACTTTTTCGTTGAGGTAGCTGATGACCTTCTTCACATCCTCTTCCAGCTTGTCGCTGCAGCCGCCGAAATGCTCGTCGACCTTTCGCCCGAAGCTCTCAAAACGTCCGCTGGTTTGCTCTGGCATATCCCAATCTCCTTCTTCAGTATTGCGGTCGCCTGGTTCGCTGGTCAATTCGGTCAAACCCAGGACCGCTCGCGACGCCAGGCGTTCTGGCCAATGCATCCCCAACGCCGAAACCCTATTCCAACCCCATGAACCGACGAGGGCCTTTCTCTGAAAATATTTCTGCCGCTTCTTTCTGCACTCTCGCTTCTTCCCTGGTTCATGACCGGCCCAGCAAGTGCTCAGACGAGCGTTTCTCTTCCCGATGCTCCGCAGGCCAAGACCAGCCCTGCAACGCAGCAGCCGCTCGAGCCCGTTCAGACCGCTGCGCCAGCCGGTTCAACGCAGGACCAGAACCCTGCTCAGAAGCCCGATCCGCTGGCGCCGCCCGCTCAGGCCGATCCTCAGGCCGCTAGCCCTTTGGTGCACGCGCCCTACGAGAAGCGGAAGTGGTCGCAGTATGTCGATCCCGGCGAAAAAATCCCAGCGCTCTTTCCTGAGGACAAATGGGTCTTCTGGCTGCATGAGGAAGAGCGTCCGTGGAGCCTTGGGCCCGCAGTCATTTCCGCAGGATATGGCCAGCTAACTGATTCCCCGGCCTATGGCAGCGACGCGGGAGCCTTCGGAGACCGGCTCGCCGCGGCGCTGGTCCGCCAGGCCACCATGCGCTTTTTCTGCAGCAGCCTCTTTCCTGTCTACACGCACGAGGACCCGCGCTATTTCCGCAAGGCCTCGGGCAGCTACCTTGGCCGCGCGGGATGGGCCGCCGAGCGCGCCTTCATCACCCAGCGCGACAGTGGCAACCACAGCTTCAACTTCTCCAATATCGTCGGCCACCTCGCCGCTTCAGCCATTACCCCCGCTCTACTACCCGAGCAAGAGCCGCAGCGTTCATGTGGTTATGCAAACCTGGGGAACCTCGATCGCCGGATCGGCAGGCAATAACCTCTTCCTCGAATTTGTTCCCGACGCCATCAACGCCTGGCACAATCGAAAAGGCCACTCCGATTCATCTGGAACGACCTGAATTTCGGCTGTAACCTCAGGGATAGTAGCGCGGCAGCCAGCGGAGACCCACCCGCGAGCCGCAACCGGGAGGTTCATCCAGCGCGAATGCTCTCAGCAGGACTGCGGAGATCCCGGACAGGACAGAACGGCTGGGAAATCATCGTCAATCGACCCCGAAGGCGACGCCATTCTCGCTTTGGGGTTTGGGCCTGGCGCTGTCTGCTTACCGCTTCGATCACAGGAATGGGATTACCCAGGAATCTCTGCGCACAGGATGTCTCGGCGCCGGCGCTCTGGACGCAGCATCTCACCTCGCCGAACCCGGTCCTGGATCTGCCGGACGCGCCGGCTCCGCACGATGTTGTCGTGGCCAGTATCTCGAGCGATCCTGGCGCAACCGGTCTCCAATTCGCGGCGTCTGCGCTGCCAGCCGGAATCCTGCAGGAGACTTTTCCCCCAGAAGCCCGCCAGGTGCCAGGAATGAGTGTGCCGGGCCTGCAGCCCACTTACCTGCCACTTCCCAGATGGTGCATCACCCACGCCTGCACCCAGGCCGCGCCCACCCGCAGCTGCTGCCAGCCCGGCGACGACGTCTTCAGCAGCTACCTGACGCAGAATTCTATCCACATCTATTCGCCCGCCGAGCTGGGCAAGATCGCCATCCGCGGCGTTTTCGATCCCTTCAACCTGCTCACCATCGGCGGCACCTCTTTTCTCACCATCATCTCCGACTCGCATACCTTCTACGGTCCGGGCGTCAAAGGCTGGGCCCAACTTAGTGGCGTAACCATGACCGAAGACATGACCGGCGCATTTGTGGGCACCTTCCTCATCCCCTCCATCGACCACCAGGACCCGCACTACCATCGCATGCCCAACGCCTCTCTGATGCGCCGCATCCTGCACTGCACCTATCAGCCCTTCTGGACCAACAGCGATACCGGCAAAGGAATGATCAACTACTCCACTTTTGTTGGCTCCATTGTCAGCGAGGCCGTCGACGTCACCTACGTGCCTTATCAGAAAGTCGGCTGGGGACCCGGCGCTGAGCGCATCGCCAGCGGGTGGATCAGCGACCCCCTGGGCAACTACGTTACCGAATTCATGCCGGATGTGGCCCGGCATATCAACTTCAACGTGATCTTCATCCAGCGCATCGTCAATCGCGTCGCGCTTGAAGACGGCGGAACCTGAACCGGGTTACGGGTTACAGGTTACGGGTTACAGGTCTCAGGTTAAAGGTCGCAAGGCCGGCGCGCCGTTGTCCTGTAACCTGTCACGCTCACCCGTCGTTTCACGGCTGGAAGTATCTCGGCCGCTGCCCCGGTTGCCAGGGATCATAGTGCGCCGCGAACTCTGCGCGCTCCTCGGTCGATGGATGGCTGTAGGTCCAGAACTCGACGAACGGGTTCGGATCCGGATCGTCGAGCCACAGCTGCTCGTCGGTGCAGAAGGAGCTGACGGTCGTGGCTTGCGGGTTGGAAACCAGGCCGTGGATCACTTCCTGTCCATATACGTCCGCCTGATGCTCAATGCCGCGGCTGAAAGTATTGGCAACCGGCGCAGCCAGGAAGTTCAGGACCGCGGCCACCAACAGCGCCAGCCCCAGCGACGACCAACTGCTGGGAGTCCAATGCCCAGCTCGTGCGCCGCGCGTTCGCACCAGCCAGCGTGAACATCCGAAAAGCAATCCAGTAAAAGACAAAAAACACAATCACGGCGAGAACGCAATGCCTTTAGGAATGTGGTGGAGCACATAGTGCCCCTGCTCGTGCCCATAGGTGAAGAGGATCTCGTTGGGGCTTTCAATTTTCAGCGTTGTATCCCACACCACGATGCGCTTCGACGCACCCAGTCCTGTGACATACGCGTTCGCGCCGGTGGCGCGGCGGCTGGCATCCATCAGAAAGATGCGATCCGGCGGAATTTCGAGTCCGCCCCTGTGCCGCCACACGCTCCAGCTGATCCACCAGCGCGGGATTCGTCTGCGCGAGCGGCGTGAAGTGGTTGAACAGCGGATCGATGACCAGCGGCGCGACAAACGTCAGCAAAATCTCAACCGGAATCGTGAACGCCCAGAACCACAGCCACCATCGCCGCGGCGACCAGCGCATCAGCGTATACAGGCGCTGAGACACTATCCTCCAAGCAGCAGCGTCAGCCACTCTGACTGCAGCCAGTCGATCCACCACGCCGGCCATTTCTCCACGGACAAGCCAAAGCGCAGACCGACGTGATGACCCAGAATTGCCGCGGGCAATTCCAGCGCGCTCAGGATCAGCAGCCAGACAGGAATGACGACCAGTCCCTGCACCCAAGCACGGTGAGAAACCCGCCTCCCCAACCTGGCAATCGCCGCGCCAGCGCGTGCCCTCAACGAGCACTGCCAGCGCCAGACCAGCCACGCTGTTCCGCCGAAGTAAAGTCCCGTGCGCCAGCGACTCAGTTCGATGGCTGCGCGCAGTTTCTCCGGCGGCAAGGAGCAAAGCGGCTTGACGGCGAAAGCCAGCAGCGCGGCTTGTGCACAACGGCGCTAGAGATTGAACAGCTCCCGCAAACGTCGAGTCTGCGCGCGGCTCACTGGGATTTCCGTCTGCTTCTTGTCCGCCATGCGCAGTTGATAGCTCGACTTGAACCACGGAACCACTTCGCGGATGTGATTGATGTTCACCAGGAATGAACGGTGCGCGCGCCAGAATACCGCCGGATCGAGCAGGTCGAACAGCTCTTCAAGCGTCCGGCATTTTGACTGGCCTTCAATTGAGGGCGTCACGACAGAAATCACTCCATCGTCGATTGAGGCAAAGCAGATGTCCTTCTGATCGACCAGCAGCAGCCGGCTTCCGGCCTGCAGCACAATCTTGCCGCTGTGCGGCCGCGCTGCCTGATGCTGCTCAATCAGCTTCAGCAGGGTATCGACGCGCAGATCGCCATGGCCTGCTGGCGGCTCTTCATTTCCGCCTCCTGCAGCCGCTGGCGCGCGCGTTCCACCGCCTGAAGCACGCGGTCGCGATCGAAGGGCTTCAGCAGGTAGTCGATGGCGTTTACGTCGAAAGCGCGCACCGCATATTGATCGAAGGCCGTCGCAAAAATGATCTGCGGCAGCTGATCGCCTTCACCCAGCTCCAGCAGTTTCTTCAGAACCGCGAAGCCATCGAGCCCTGGCATCTGCACGTCGAGGAAAACCACGTCAGGATGGTGCGTGCGGATCAGGTCCACGGCCTCGACGCCGTTTTTGCCTTCCGCCACCACATCCACGCTGCCGGTCTTATCGAGCAGATACTTCAGCTCCTCGCGAGCCAGCTCTTCGTCGTCGACAATGAGTGCGGTCATGGACATGCGGTGTCCAAAGTATAAAGTGCGGCGCGGTCAAACCGGCCTGTAGCCTGTGGCCGGTGGCCTGTGGCCAGTAGCCTGTGGCCGGTAGCCTGTGGCCAGAACCCCTACCTTAGGGCACCCCCCTCCCCCCCAGGGGTTGCTGCATGTATTTCATTCTGCGGGGCCGGGAAGGTACCGTGAATCAGGTATTACCCTCCCGGAACACAGAACACAGGACGCAGGGCTTGAGGCAGGCTGCGGCCTGCAGCCTGGATCGTGAGCCAAGTGGCAGTCCAGCGCATGGTTACCGTCAGAAGCCTGGTTTCGCAGCCGTCGGCGGCAGGGGTACCCCCCTCCCCCCAGGGCTGTTGCATGTATTTCATTCTGCGTGGCCGGGAAGGTACCGTGAGTCAGGTATTACCCCGGACCGGGCTACGGGTACGGGTCATTGGGAACTCGGTGGCGGACGGTCTTCTCAAAGAGCGACAGCGGTACCGGCCTGGGCCGGAGACGGGAAAAGCTCTGTTGGCCCAAGGTGGTGCGGAGGGCTGGACAGAGCTTTCCTTGTACTTAGGGTCGCTTTTTCGCGCGATGGGATCAAGGGAAATCGGCAGGCTGGACGGTACGCAGGTACTGGGGGCAGAGTGCAGGGACTAGAGTTTAGGGATTAGAGTTTGGGAATTAGAGTTTTGGGATTAGCGGAATGCCCGCGTCACCTGCGCAGGCTCCGAGCGCGCTTGAATCGCGTGTTTAATGCGTCGTCGAAGATTTGTTGTCTGCATCGGCCAGCTTACGCAGGACCGTTAGAGCCTTTGATTCACCAGGTGGGAGAAACAGACTTATGCCGAGGTCGGGCAAGCCAAAGCGACGGGAGAGGTACGCCGTTAGGTCCAAGGAGCAATAACGTGGATCATTAAACTTCTCTTCCAAGACCGCAGGGAGTTGTTCTCGCGGTACGGTCTTCAACAGCAGCTCCAATTCTTCAACATGCCATATCTGGTAGCAAAACGATGCAATTCCGTGAACACGAAGCTCTTCGTCAATGAGATTCTTCATGACTTCAGGGCGGTTTGCGAACCAGATTTCGTCGTGAAGCAAAAGCACCGGATAGCAATTTGTAACCTTCGCGTATTTATCTTGCAGGGCTTTCGGCAAGGATCCTGTATTGAGCGCCTGAATCTTGTCGTAAAGCTGAAAGAGCCCCTTACGTTTTTCCCCGTTCGCCAAATTCTTACGAACGTCATTCGCAATTTCGACCGGGTCGGCCGACCGCTTTGCGACCGAAAACAAACCAGAGTTTTTGCACTCCAGCAAGAGCGCGGCGTTCTGCAGGATTACTGTGACATCGTTATTTTTCGCTATCCATCCCGCTGACCGTTCCGCCTCTTCTGTGAGAATATTTTCAAGGCCATACGCTGCGCTCAGAATATCGACAACGTAGGTTTCAAACGCATTGGCGAATGCACTGGTTAGACCCGCATCAGAGAAATCTGTAATAAAGAAGTACAAGCCACGGGTGGCTGCGTAATTTATCAGTTCCGGATAGACACACCAGTATCTGTCGTCCCTATAAAGGATGGGGTAACGTAGAAGCGGGTTCAGTTCGTATACGAACCCAAGGGCGTCAGAGACGGCCACGCGTTGCTCGTAATACCTGTGCAGTCTGCCGCGAGTCATCGAAAGAATACGGAGCGTTCCGTCGATAGTCGATTCAGGCAGGCGTCTAAACGTGGCTTCACGGAGTTGAAAACCTGGGATGCTTCCGCCAGCCTCCAGAAACAGGCCGTACAAGACGTGAGCTGCCCTGAGGAATTCGTCAAACGAGATGGCTGCAGCCTGCTCGAATTTTTGGCGAAGCTTTGTAGAGGGCTCCGACGAGCCCGTGAAGAGCCCTCGAATTCGAGTGAAGTTTGCCTGCATCTTTGAGTACGAGATGTTCCAGATGAGTTGCTGGTAGACGAACCGTAGGACAAAAGTGGCTGCTACAGATGGATCGTCGGGATATATTGTTGCCTCTTCCGTTAACCTCCAGACCTCTTTGTAGGAGTTGAGGATGGTTGGACCGTCGCCAGTTGTGTTTCGCCGACTATGGCCGCGCAGATAAACCCACTTGGCGATGGCCCCTAGTTCAAACGCGTTTAGCCATCGAGCTCTGGGGATATTGAAGTCTGCTTTTACGAGTTCACGAAAGGAGCTGAAAAGATCGCCCATGGACGGGCCAAGAGGCAACGACTCCGTAAGCATGTGAAACCGCGCGAGCGCGGCATCAAGCGATTCCCTGGCGGCCCGCTCGTGTTCGGTCCTCTGTATGAAATGATCCTGTGTCACGAAGAGGATTCTCTCGGCTGAGGACGCAGGTAGTGCTGACCGGTTGGGGCCCCAGGCTGCTTTGTTCTAATTTTTAAACTTCGTCTCACTCACGTTGCCGTCAATGCTGTTGACATTCGCATCAATCGTGCTGAGGGAAGACTCGATATTAGACAGTCCTGAAATGGAGCCCATCAACCCGCCGAGGATGTCTTTCAACAAGTCGATGATCTCATCCGCTTGTCCCTCAGTCATGCCAGCCATTCCTGCGGTTCCTCTCGCTGCTGACGTTGCTATGCCTTCACCTTTCGTGGCGGAGTGGTTGTCATCCGGTGAAGTTCCTTCCAGCTCAGGTAAGCATCCTTCGCGACGTCAAACCATTCGTCATGCGGTTCCGTCTCGCACAGTTCAACGATGTATTCGCCTATGGCTAAGTGACGGCCAACAGGCGAGTGTTCAGGGAAGCCGAACCAATCGCCGAATTCCTTGCCCATTTGATTGGCAATCAGCATTGCTCGGTGACGATGCTCTTCTGTTTCTTTTGCCGTCTTCTTCATTTTCGAAAGCTCCTGATTGCCATTGTAGGCACTATTCCGCAAGGTGGTGAGAACCCAGATGGATCAAAACGACTCAAGACACGAGAATGGGTTACCACAAATATAATCATGGTTCCGCTATTTCTCTCCGCAAACGCGCTTGTCGCTAGCGAATGCCTCTGTTGCCTGCAAGGTGTGGCCAAGTGAAAGCGCGTGATTCCAACAGAGGCTCAAAAGGGGCTCTGCTGGCTGCTGGCTACTGGCTGCTGGCTTTGGGATCGCTACTCGGCGAATGCGTGGAGGCGGGCGGGGGGATTGTCGGCGGCGAGATGGTGGCCGCAGTAGACGCAGTAGAGATCGGTAATGCGCGCGGTGCGGTGGCAGTTGCCGCAGCAGGGCGCCACCTGATAGGCGCATTGCGGGCAGAAGTGATAATCGCTCTCAATGCGCGCATTGCATGCCGGGCAGAGCGAGAGCACCGGCAGCCGGAGGAGGAAATAGAGAACCGCGCCAATTCCACTGGGGATCACAACGCAAACCGCCATCCACAAGGGTGTGCTCATGCCGCGGCGTGGGGCGTCGCGGCTGACGTAACCCATCATGAGCACGTAAAGCCCGGCCAGCAGGCAGATGCTCACGTTGACATAGAAGCGAAACCAGAAAGGCAGGTTGGGGGGATGATGGCGATGCGCGGGGACAACCACCCACAGCACATACATCATGCCGCCAAAGGCGAGCGCCGCACCGATGATCGACCAGAGCGGAATCAGGCGCAGCTGGCCGGAGAAGCCTTCGGGGTATACTTCGCCGCGCTGTCTGGAGTTACCGCTCATGGATCTATCCTGGGATAACTTGCCGGCTATCGTTGGTCGTCGCGCGTTGTCCGGTCTCTGACGGAGACCAGCAGGACCGCGAAAATCGCGGACAGAAAAACCAGGAACAGGGTGAGCACCATCACGGGCAGGTCGAAGAAGTGTTCGCCCTGGGTAAGGTCGCTGCCCGCGGCCCACAGAGCGGGCGCAAACAGCACGACCAGCGTTCCCATGGCCAGCAAAGCGATCCCCACATGCCGGCGCTTGCGCACCCGCTGTGCCTGCAATTCGTAAGCAGCTTCCATCACGCTGCGGCGTGTACGGAGCACGATTTCCGGAATCGGATGACGAACACCCCCGCTCGAAGGAAATACTTCGCTGCTCATGAAACCTCCATACGTTCAGAAGTGGCGGCAATCGGCCGGGTTGCCGATCGAACGTGGGGTTTAAGAGCGGCCAGCCCGCGATACAGCCGCGACTTGACCGTGGAAAGCGGAGCGCGGGTTACGCGCGCAATTTCCTCAAGCGACATTTCTTCGTGGAAGCGCAGGACCAGCACTTCACGGTGGAGCGGATCGAGCGTCAGCAGCGCCTCAGCCACCAGCTGCCCGCTTTCGAGCGTAGCCAGGTGGTCGAATGGCGTCTTCTCGTGGCTGGGAATCTCAAAGGGGCGCTCTTCGTCGCTGGCCTCGCACAGTTCTTCGAGGCTGGCCATGGAGCGGCGGCGGCGCAGATCGATGACAAGGTTGCGGGCGATGGTGAACAGCCACGTGTCGAAGCGCGAGTTGCCGTTGAACTGCGAGCCGCGCAACAGCACGCGCATCCAGGTTTCCTGGAAAAGATCTTCAGCCAGCTCGCGGTTGCCGGTGAGGTAGAGCAGATAGCGCAGCAGGCGGTGCTGGTACTCGAGAATCAACTGATCGAGAAGCTGGGGATCGTGACGCTTCAGGCCTTCGGCAACGCGGGCATTCTCGGTCCGCATCTGTTCGGCGAGCTGGAGCGCTGCAGCACCCATGTCACTTTCTCTGACGGACGATGGGCTGCGGAAGACGCTGCCGATTACGAGATTCTCGAGATTTTCGGTCACACCCAAGTTCATGCTCCGGGCTGAGGGGCCGCGGCGACAAGCGATCACGCCCTAACAACTCGTAACTAGCTCATTATCAGTCAGATTTGCGGCCTCCTGCAAGGATAAACTTGATTCCATGGAAGTGATTTACGGGTTGCATCCCGTCGAAGAAGCGCTAAGAGCGGGCATGCGGCGCTTCGACCACGTGTGCCTCGCGCAGGAGCGGCTCAGCCATGGGGACGCGCGGCGTCTCGAGGAGATTGTTGCTCTTTGCCGGGCGGCGGGCGTGCAGGTTCGCAAGGAACCCCGCGAAGCGCTCACTCGGCTGGCGGGCACGCCTTCGCATCAGGGGGTGGTCGCGGTCGTCCGGGAGCGCGATTTCCTGGGCGTCGAGGACCTTCTCGAAGGCCCGGAACCGCGTCTGGTTCTGGCTCTTGATGGTGTCGAGGACCCGCAGAACCTGGGCGCTCTGCTGCGAGCCGCGGAAGGAGCCGGCGTCGACGGGGTGCTGTTGACGGAGCGCCGATCGGCGCCGCTGAGCGCTGTGGCGATGAAAGCCTCGGCCGGGGCCGCTGAGCATCTTCGCCTGGCTCGCGTCGTCAACCTGGTCCGCGCGCTGGAGGCGCTCAAGGAGCGCAACTTGTGGTGTGTTGGGCTCGACGAACGGGGGCAGACGGATTACGACCGCTACGACTTCAGGTCCAATACCGTGATTGTGCTGGGGCGCGAAGGAGCGGGACTTCATGATCTGGTGCGGCGCACCTGCGACCATTTGCTGCGGATTCCGATGGCAGGGCGGGTGGATTCGCTGAATGTGGCGGCCGCTGGAGCCGTGGTGTTGTTTGAGGCCGCGCGCCAGCGGCGCGCAGGCGCGCCAGCGACCGCGACGGCGCAGACGAAACGACAAAAGGGCCTGGGTTCATGAAGGTTTTTGTTGGTGTACTTTTAGCGTTTGCCGTCACCTCGGGATTCGCGCAGCAGGGCACGCAGTCGCCGGAGAAGCCGGCAGACAAGCCGCAGGTTCTTTTTTCGGGGCCACCGGCTGCGCAGGGGCAGAATCCTCTTGCGGACGCGCGAACGGCCGCGGTGGTGACCGACGGCGAGCGCACGGCTGTGGTGATCACGGCCTGGGACCTGGACGTTCATCTGAGCCCGCAGACGCAATCGATGGAAGCGCACGCCCGGGTTACTCTGCGCAACGGCGGCGCAGGACCGATGGCCAGAATCCCGCTGCAGCTTTCGTCGACTTTGAAGTTTGAGTCCATCGGCCTCCACGGCGCGCGGCTTGCCTTCACGCAAGCCACCCTTGCCAGTGACGCTGACCACACCGGCCACCTGAACGAAGCCGCGATTACGCTGCCCCAGCCTCTGGCTTCGCAGGCGCAGGTCACGCTCGACGTCGACTACGGCGGCACGATTCCACAGACCGCTGTGCGCATTGACGCGCCCGAGTTGACGGCCGAGGTTTCGTACTGGGACCGCATTTCCGAGGACTTCACGGGCCTGCGCGGTTTCGGCAACGTGGTGTGGTATCCGGTGAGTTCCGTTCCGGCAGCGCTGGCCGACGGGGCAAAACTGTTCAGGGAAATTGGCCGCCAGAAGCTTCTCGACCAGGATGCGACCGCCAGCCTGCGTGTATCGGCGGAGTTCTTCGGCGCGCCGCCGAACGCGGCTGTCCTCGATGGCCACTTTGTGAAACTCGACAATCCGGCATCGATGCCGACTGCGTCCTTTCCTGGCGTCATTACCGCTTCGATCCCGGCGACGCGGCTGGGCTTTGAAACTCCCTCGCTGTTCCTGGCACGACGCGACGAAACCCACGGCAGCGGATTGCGCGTGCTGGCCACCCAAGCCGACTCCGGTGCCGCACCCAGCTACCTCGACGCAGCCAGGCTGGTTGCGCCTCTGATCCAAACCTGGCTTGGCGGTGCGAAGAAGGACAGTGCCTTCGCCACGATCTTCGACTTGCCCGAAGCCGGCGACGCTCCTGACGAGGCCGGCTCGGTCCTGGCCGCGCCGTTGGCGGATGGGGACGCGCAGCACCTGGCGCCTGCCATCATCTCCACTCTGGCCCACGGAGCCTTCTGGTCACCTCGCGCCTGGCTGAATGAAGGCGTTGCCGATTTCGTGGGCACGCTCTGGATTGAGTCGCAACAGGGCCGTACCGCTGCCGTGGAGAACCTTAACGCCGGACGGCAGGCGCTCGCGCTGGAAGAGCCGGCCTCGCCGGGCGAGGGCTCAGGCGAAGATCTGCTCGACGCAACCGGCACTGCGTACTACCGAACCAAGGCGATGTATGTGCTGTGGATGCTCCGCGACATCGCGGGCGACAAAGCTCTGGCTGCTGCACTCGAGGCCTACGATCCGGGTCAGGATACGAAGCCCGACTATTTTGAGCAGTTGCTCGAGCACGCGAGCGGCAAAGACCTGCGCTGGTTCTTCGACGACTGGGTCTATCGCGACCGCGGCCTGCCTGACTTCTCGATCGCCGGGGTCTATCCGAACCGGGTCGACCGCCAGCACGTGCTTGTCGCTGTCGAGATTGCTAACGACGGGTATGCCGCCGCCGAGGTTCCGGTCACGGTTAGAGGGGTTGACGGCTCTGTGACCGACAGGGTTCGGGTGCCCGCCCACGGCCACGTGACTCATCGCATCGCTTTTCAGGAAGACCCGACGGAAGTCGATGTGAACGATGGCACAGTGCCCGAAGTGGAGAGCAACATCCACCGCAAACTTCTCACAACGCAAAAACCGCCGCCGTAGTTGCGGTGGGCGCTATGGCGCGGTTTGCACCACCGGCTGCGCCAGCGTTCCCGTAACGTTCACAGGTCCACGACGCGTTTCGAGCGTAAGGTTCAGGTCGCGATCGAAGGTGATGTTGCCGCGCACCGCGCTCGTCCGACCGGCGCGCGTGATCCCTCCGCTGGTCAGAGTCAGCGCATTTCTGGTGACACTGCCCTTCGCTGTCCAGCGATCGAAGCGCCCAAACGCCGCTTCGGATTCCGCGGGCCCCACGCTAAGCGCGCCGTTCTGCCAGCTAAACGCAAACTCGCCGGTCGCCGATGACTCGAGGTCTTGTGTGCGATAGCCATTCATGGCGAGATTGGTTTCGCCGCTCAGTTGCCCGGAGCCCCAGTGCTCGCCGAACACCTCTGCCAGATCCGGTGCAGACACGCCCGCAAAGCGAGCGGCGATTTTCCAGTGCGGCACACGGTCCTCGACCGTCATCTCGCCGCTTGCGTGCAGCGTCCCTCCCAGGGTGGTTGCATCGAGCGAGGAGAGCGTCATTTTCGACGCCTGCACGGTGACCGCTGCCGTGGCGTTGAGCAGCGTCAACGCACCAAGATGAAACGAATCGGACTGTACTTTCCCTCTCAGCATCGGCCAGGGCGCCGATGGGCCGCCCAGCGCATTGTTCAGCAATTCGCCCAGAAATCCTCGGTTCGCGTTGCCGCTGATGGCGCTTTCGATCGTCGCCGCATCCAGTGCCGGCGCCGCGAGCGTGAACTCCGCCGGACAGGCTGCAGGCTGGGCGCACAGGGCCGGAAACCGCACCGATCCCTGCATGCCCATATCCTGATAAGACAAGGCGACCTTCTGCCAGGTGACTTCCTCCGGCGTGAGGTCAACTTCCGCCGATTTCACCTCGACTGGCGCGGGCAGGAAGGCCGGATGCAGTTCCATCGCCTCCACCTTCAGCGTCCCGGTGGTGCCAATGCCCGAACCTGCGCCGGCGACGGGTCGCATCCAGTTCCCGGTCGTTGTTGTATCGAGCGCAATGCGGCCTTTCGGGGAAGCCATCGCCAGGGAATTCTCAAGCAGCCCGAAACTCGCTACCGCGGGCAGCAAGCGACTCAACGCCGCCGAACCCTTCACCTGCAGTCCGAATCCTGCGCGCGTGAAACGCCCCTCGGCTGTGAGCGGCTCGGGCTCTCCCATGGGAATCTCGAGCGGCAGCAATTGAATCGCATTCACAAGCGGGGCGGCCGGCGGCGCCACTGGCCTGCGGCTCTTTTTCGGCGCGGGCGGAGCAGGAGGCGGCGCGACAAAATGCATTGCCGGCAGCGCCAGTGATCCGCCCGCATAGC
The DNA here is from genome assembly GCA_963788905.1 of uncultured Acidobacteriaceae bacterium. GTDB lineage: Bacteria > Acidobacteriota > Terriglobia > Terriglobales > Acidobacteriaceae > Palsa-343. Next base: position 647,749 of record CAWBIO010000001.1, on the reverse strand, counting down.
GCAGCGAAGCGCCCGTCACCGTAGCGTCGCCGCTGAGCACGCGCCGCTGGCCGGTCACGAGGTGAAAACTGCCGTTCACGATGCCCGGGACCGCGACGTTCTGCGCGCCCGGACGCATGAGCGCCAACAGGCTTGCGGGAAACGCCGCTGGAATCTGGTTGATCTCCAGTTGCAGGTCGGCGCGGGGCGTTTCCCATCCCTGAAACCTGCCGGTGAGAAGCAGATGCCCGCTGGCCACCGGCCAGAAACACGTAATGTTGTCGAGGACCCGCGCAACGCGGTGGTATTCGCTGCGGCACGTCGCATCCACATCCACGTTGGTTGCCGACTGAAACTCCTGCCTGCGCAGATCGCCGATCCTCACTCGCGACTGGGTGTTGACGTCTCCAATCGTCCCGCGAATCGTGGCCGTAAAATCGAGGTCCCCGCGCCACCCCGTATCGATTCCGGCGATCATGCGCGTTACCTGGCCCAGCTGCGCTCCGCTCCACTCGCCGCGCAGATCGACCGGCATTGCATCCAGGTACGCCGCGCGCCGCAGCGATCCTTCGATGTTGACAACGCCGGTGTCGGAAAGATGGAGTTCCAGATCGGTGCGCACGGGCTGAGCCTCGAGGCGCAGCCGCCACTCATCCGCGTTCGCCTGCCACATAGCGAACTTCGCGTTCATCAGCGAAAACGGCTTCTTTTCGGCGCCATCCTTGACGTCGATGCGAGCGTCGGTGGCCTCGATGTAAGGAAACCGCGGGTGTGCGCTCACACGCCGCTCACCCGTCGGAGCATTCGGAATCTGGGATGCGCGCAACAGGATCGAGTCAATGCTCCACTGCCCGGCCGCGTTCCTGACCAGATTCAGGTTCGCTTCATCGAGACTGATGCGGCTCACTTCCAGCCGGCCACGCCACAGCGAGCTGATGCGCAGCGACGCCACCACCGACGTGGCATGGAGCGCCGGCTCATATCCGAAGGCCGGGTCTTCATCCACGGTGAAGTCGCTCAGCACAATGCCGGGGGTTGGCAGCAGCCGCAACTGCATGCCGCCCACATACACGGGCCTGCCCAGCGCCTCAGACATGCTCGCGGTGAGCGAGCGCCGGTACTTGCCCAGGTTGATCAGAGGCGGCAAAAAAATTGCCAGCAGCACAAGCGCGATCAACGCGCCGAAGAGGATCAACCTGCGCCATGGAAAGCGCGGCGGCGCGTATTCCTGTTCGGAGGACTGCATCTCCTCCAGCGCGTCCATAGCTAGGGCCTGCTAACGTTATTAGGGCGAACGGCGTTGCGAGGGGAATTCGGCTCAGGCGAGGCGGAGTTCGAAGGCTTTGGCGGGTCCAATGTCGAGAACGACAACAAAGCCTGAGCCGAATTTCCTCGCAACCCGGATGGGACGGGGCCGATTTTCCCGATTTCTTTGTCCCTCGTCGTTAGAAGACGCCCGGTATTCGTCACTCCTCGCTCCTCGAACTCGAAAAAATCGGCTCCCGTCGCCGTCGTCCTAATAGCGTTAGCAGGCCCTAGTTCACTCGGTGCAGAGTGCGGCGCCAGCGCGTTCCGTCGAAGAAGTGGATCGTCTCATGCAGGATCCAGCCCACGCGATCGGCCAGCGAAGTCTTGAACTCCTGCGATTCCGGCGTCTCGAACGACCAGTAAACGAACAGCGGGCGGCCGACGATATTCGCTCGCGGCACAAAACCCCAGTAGCGGCTGTCGAGGCTGACGGTGCGGTTGTCGCCCATGGCGAAAATCATTCCCGCGGGCACCACCAGATCCTGCCCCTGAATATAAGTGGGCAGCGCTTCGGCCCATTCCGCGGTCACATCGGCGCTGGTCATCGGCGAGACCGAGGGGAAATCGTCACGGTAGGGGTTGTAGTCGAGGCTGGTCGGCTTGCCGGCGTACGGCTCGTCGAGCGCAACGCCGTTGCGGTACACGATGCCGTCGTGCAGGTGAATATGATCTCCGGGAAGGCCCATCACCCGCTTCACCAGGAAGAGGTGTTCACCGTTCGGCTCCAGAGTGGGCTTGTAGAAGACGATGATGTCGCCGTGCTGCACATTCCGGTAATTAATAAACGGCGCCCAGTGCGCGGGTGGCGCCAGCGTGATGCGATCCACCAGCACATGATCGCCAACCAATAACGCCTTCACCATCGAGGACGATGGAATCGCGAAGTTCTGAAAGACGAAGGTCAGCACGAAAAGCCCCACGGCCAGAACCCCGCAGATGGAGGCGAACGCCTCCAGCGGCGTCTCTTCGTGCTTGTGCTTTGCGATCTTCTGTTCTTCTTCGACTTCCATCACTTTTTCTGGCATGTGTCAGCGGACCAGGCGCATAAAGCGATTCCAGCGTGCAAAATCGACGATCCTCGACCATGGATCGTTTTTCTGTCCGAGTCTATCACTCGGCGGCTGGGCAAGATCGGTTGCCGAAGGCTCGCGCAGCGAGAAATAGATTACAAACGGACGGCCCACAATGTTCTCGCGCGGCACAAATCCCCAGTAGCGGCTGTCGCGGCTGAAGTTACGATTGTCGCCCAGCACAAAATACTCGTCGTCGGGCACCACCAGATCGCCCTCGCGCACCTCGCGCCGCATCTCCATCCACCAGCGCGCATCTACTCCCGGATCGGTATAGAGCTCGGTGGGAAAACTGTCGCGAAAGTCGTCGGCGTACGCCGGCTCAAACACCACGTAGGGCTCGTCGAGCCGCCGGCCGTTCACCCATGCCAGGCCATTCTCGAGGTGAACATGATCCCCCGGCAGTCCGATTACCCGCTTCACCACGTGTTCGGGCGGGTCAGGCGGAAAATGGAAGACCACGATATCGCCGCGCTCGATCTCGCGATAGGGCAACAGCCAGCCCCACGGACCGGCAGGCGCAAACGCCGCCTTGTTCACCAGCAGAAAATCGCCAACCAGCAGGGTTCGCTCCATCGACTCCGACGGAATCCGAAACGGCTGAACGATGAAAGTCAGGATGAACATCGCAATCACCAGCACCACCAGCAGGGATCGCGTAATCTCAAACATCCCTGGAAAAAACAATACCTGTGCCGGCCTGGTGTTCCTGGGCGACGCCGCAGATTCTTCCTGAACAGCGGCGTCGCCACCGGCTTCGGGCGGGGGCAATATGTTCTCCGCCACCGGCGGTGTGGTCTGGGGAGGTGTCGTCATTCCGCTGTACCCGCGGCGTTCAGCTTTTCAATCGCGCGCCGCGCCGCATCCTGCTCTGCATGTTTCCTCGTGCGCCCTTCGCCCTCGGCCAGCGCTTCCGCGCCGGCTCGCACTTCCACAAAGAACCGCTTGCGATGATCGGGCCCCGACTCGCCCGTGGTCCGGTACACGGGCTGCCCCTGCCTGCGGCTTTGCAACAGCTCCTGCAGCGCCGACTTGTAGTCTCCCATCCCTCCGCTGGTTCCGAGCTGTGCGTACAGTGCCGCAACCACCGGCCCAATCACGCGCACTTCAATCAGGCTCCGCGCCGCTTCCAGACCCGCATCCAGATACAGAGCGCCAATGACAGCTTCCAAAGTGTTGGCCAGCAGCGCCGTCTTCGTGCGTCCGCCGCTGCGCTCTTCGCCGCGCCCCAGCAGCAGATACTTCCCCAGATCGATCCCCTCCGCCACCTCGGCCAGATGCCTGCGGCTTACCAGTGAACCGCGCAGCCGCGTCAGCGCTCCTTCCGGCAACTCCGGATAGCGCCGGTAGACGGCCTCTGCGGCCACCATCCCGACCACCGAGTCGCCCAGAAACTCCAGCCTCTCGTTGTCTTCCTTTTGCGGATCGCTCGCGCCGCGCTCGTGTGCCATTGAGGTGCGCTCGTGGGCGATGGAGCTGTGCGTCAGCGCCCGCTCCAGCAGTTTCCGGTCCGCGAATCGATGCTGCAACGCGGCTTCCAGCTCCGCGACAGCCGATTCTGCAGGCACTGCCTCGCTCAAGTCAGGCATCTCGATCGACGGACTGGAAGACGAACTGGACAAATGGGTCGAGGACTGCATGCGCGAGCCGCTTCATTCAATTATTGCAGAGCGCCCTGCCGCTGACCCGGCTACTGTGGATGTGTCTGGGGCGAAGCCGGTGGCTTGCCCGCGCCCGAGTCGTCGCCGCCATCGTCAGCCTGCACCCGATGGGGCAGCGCGAATGGCTGCTTCAGCCCCTGGTCCGCGGCAGCTTTTGTATCGGGCTGCCCGTCGCGCACCGCCAGCGCCGCCTTGTATTCCGCGATGGCTTCATCGCGCTGATCCTCGACGTCGAGAATCCGCCCCAGATAAATGTGCGACCACGCCTGCATCCTGGGATCCTTTGACGCGGTCAGCGTGCTCCGGAACGCCGCCTGGGCATCGTCGATCTTCCCGTTCATCAGGTCAACGCGGGCCAGAATGAAGTCGGCCTGTCCTGCATCGCCGGTATGGCTGTCCAGCGCCCTATGCGCCAGCTCCGCGGCTCCGGCGACATCGCCTTTCATCAGCTTCATCTCCGCCAGGTCCAGTTCTTTCGGCTGCGGCGGCCGCGCAGGCTCATGGCTCATCACGTGGCCTTCACCCTGGGTGTCGAACGTCACATTGCGCGCCCGATGCGTCTCCACGCTGATGTCCATGCCGTAGACCATGGGCCCGATGGCCTCATCGAGGCTCTCGGGGTTTTTCTCGAATTCCTTCAGCGTGTTGTAAAAGTACTGCGTCAGGACGTAGCCCTGGGTCATGGAATGGTTCACAGCCTGCTGACGCACCGCCTCCTGCCGCTGCTGCGCTGCCGATCGCGCCTGCTCGTACTGTACGGTCTCGCTGTGCGGCAAATTCGGCGGCACCTTCACGTCCGGAATCCCCGTGCTCATGGTGCGCGCTTCGATCGCCCGGATCATGCACTCGATTACCAGAGCCACAATGTCGCTCCTGAACTCATATTCCAGGGGCGCGTCATCCACCGCGCGCAGAATCGGCATCATGCGGTCCATCGACGTGGCGCGCGCATACAGGAGCGGCTCAATCTCGTAGTGCAGGTAGGCGTGGCGAACGAGCTCCATCGAAATCTCGCCATTCTTCGGTGAGGTGACGACGACGTAATCGGGCCCATACACACGCGCGTTGGTCTCTTCCGGCGAAAGCAGCGGCTCGATCACCACCAGAAAATGCCGACCTGCGGCGGTCGACGCCGGCTTCTTCAGGTAGTAATTGGTGCTCACAATCATCTGCGAGAGCGGGCCGTGCAGGTGATTCGCGATCGCCTCATAGGCCGAGTGATTCCGCACCCAGATCACGTGCAGGTTGATGGCCCCGGCCAGCTTTCGGATCAGCGGCAGAACCTGCTCCACGCCGTTGGCATCCGGCGGCATATCCTGCTCTTCAACGCTGGGCGTCAGCTGTGGCGGCGGCGTCAGGTACAGACCCAGCGAGACGTACTGCGCCAGATTGCGCGACGGCGTGTCGAGCCGGTGCTGCTCGATGAACAGGCACAGCTTGTCGCGATCGTCCTGTGCTTCGGGTGAAGCCTGAATTGCCTGGTTCACCTCATCGCGCACCGTCTTCCGCACCGGATCGGACTCATCCAGGCCCTTGTCGTAGCCGCAGGTGTTCAGCGCCACGCCAATGTCGAACATCGCCTCGCTGGTCTGCAGGCTCACGGTCGGCCCTGCTGGATCCATCAGCGCCTGGCCCCCGCCCGTTGGCGGAACCGGCGGCGGTGGAAGCGGCCTGGTGTTGTACGGAATATTGGAATTATCGGTGGGATTCAGGCCCGGAACGCGGCTGGAGCTCGACCCCTGCTGCTGCGACGAGGTGGGCGGGCCCTGCTGAGCAAAAGCCGACACCGCTCCGGCGATCATCAACAACAGCGGAACACGGCTCAGCGCGATACGGCAAAACGACGACGACATATATAAGGTTGGACAGAGCGGCTGCCTTTCAGTTTATTCGCCGCTCAGAACGAGGGTCAATCGAATTGCCTGCCGTACAATGGCTCCCAATCGAGATGGCTCCCCAGCTTCTGACAATCAAGCCCCTGCGCGCTCTGGTCTCACTCGCCTGTGCCGCTGGTCTCACCTTATTTCTTGCGGCCCAAAAACCCGCGCCGATTCAGGACGCCGCGCCCGACGACGCGAGCCATGCCGCAATGCCCTGGCTCAACGAGCAGCCCGTTCGCACCCGTCACGCCATGGTCGTCACCGTGCATCACCTGGCGACTGATGCTGGTGTTGACGTTCTGAAATCCGGCGGCAACGCTGTCGATGGTGCGGTTGCGGTTGGATTCGCTCTCGCCGTCGTCTATCCCTTCGCCGGCAACCTTGGCGGCGGCGGATTCATGCTCATCCACCAGCAGCATCCGGCGAAAAACATCTTTATCGACTACCGCGAGAGAGCCCCGCTCGCCGCGACACCGAACATGTATCTCGATGCTCAGGGAAACATCATTCCTGATGCCAGCATCGTCGGCTATCGCGCCATCGGCGTTCCTGGTTCTGTCGCCGGCCTGGTTCACGCCGAGAAGAAGTACGGCAAACTCACCCTGGCTCAGGTGATGGCGCCCGCCATTCGTCTTGCCGCTGACGGCTTCACGCTCACGCACGAAGAAGCCGACGGACTGCACGACAAGATCCTCACCGGGTTCCCTGCATCAAAACATATCTTCCAGCGCGACGGCGACTTCTACAAAGCCGGAGAAGTCTTTCGCCAGCCCGAGCTGGCCGAAACCCTGCGCCGCATCGCTGCTAATCCTGACGACTTTTATCACGGCGCCATGGCGAAACAGATCTCCGATGCCATCCAGCAGGGCGGCGGCCTCATCACTGCCGACGATATGGCCCGCTACACCGCAAAGGAACGCGAGCCCGTCGTGGGAACCTACCGCGGTTCCACCATCGTCAGCGCTCCTCCACCGTCGTCGGGCGGCGTCGCGCTTATCGAGATGCTCAACATCCTCCAGGGCTACAACCTGGGGGCACTCGGCGACCGCACCGCGCCTGAAATGCACCTGATTGTGGAAGCCTTTCGCCGCGCCTACATGGACCGCTCCAACTACCTCGGCGATCCTGACTACGTAAAGATCCCCGTAGAGCAGCTCCTCAGCAAACAATACGGCGCTGCCTGGCGCGCTTCCATCAGCGCCGATCACTCGAGCGCCTCCGCCACGCTCGAGCGGCCTGCCGGATTTCTGCCGCCCGCGCCCACGATGTCTGACGTGCGCCAGGAAGCGGCCGACACCACCCATTATTCCGTGGTCGATGCCGACGGAAATGCCGTCGCCGTGACCACGACCCTCAACGGCGGCTTCGGTTCCGGCGTGACCGTCCCTGGCCTGGGCTTTCTGCTGAACGACGAGATGGACGACTTTGCGTCGAAGCAGGGCGTGCCGAACATGTTCGGCCTCATTCAGGGTCCGGCCAACGCCATCGCGCCCGGCAAGCGCCCGCTTTCGAGCATGACGCCGACGATTGTGCTCAGAGACGGCAAAGTGAGCATGGTCATCGGCTCGCCAGGCGGTGGCCGCATCATTACGGTTGTTGCGAATATCTTCCTGAGCGCGGCCGACGAAGGACTGAATATCCAGCAGGCCGTCGATGCACCGCGTTTTCATCACCAATACTTGCCCGACGTGCTTTTCCTCGAGCCCGGTTTTTCTTCGACCACCGTCGATGGCCTCAAGGCCATGGGCTACAACCTTCGCGTCGGAGGTCACTGGAGCGACGGCGAGTGCATCGAGGTCGATCCAAAAACCGGCGAACTCACCGGCGGCCAGGATCACCGCCACCACTTCGGCGCAGCCGCCGGCTACTGAGTGCCAGCCGCGGGGGCAGACGCAGGCCGGCCGATGGATTGGGGTGAACTGTCGTAATGGGGTGGCGCGAAAGCGCGCCCGCCGGCGCGGCAAGCGCTGGTTTATCCTCACAGAAAAGCGCAAAATTCCTCTGCGATTTCTTTCCGGAGACTCCCATGCCTGAAGCTGTCTGCGACATCGGCCTGATTGGCCTTGCTGTGATGGGCCAGAACCTGGTCCTCAACATGAATGACCACGGATTCAAAGTGGCCGTTTTCAATCGCACCGTCTCCAAAGTGGATGACTTTCTGGCCAACGAGGCGAAGGGCACGCAGGTGGTGGGCGCGCACACGATCCAGGAATTCGTCAGCCTGCTGAAAAGCCCGCGCCGCGTGATGCTCATGGTCAAGGCCGGTGACGTGGTTGATCAGAACATCGACCACCTGCTGCCGTTTCTCTCGCCCGGCGACATCATCATCGATGGCGGCAATTCGCTGTTCACCGACTCGAACCGCCGCACCAAAGACCTGGCGGCGAAAGGCATCCTCTTCATTGGGACTGGCGTTTCCGGTGGCGAAGAAGGCGCGCGCTTTGGGCCGTCGATCATGCCGGGTGGCAATCCCGAAGCCTGGCCGCACGTGAAGGATATCTTCCAGTCGATCGCGGCAAAGGTGGATGAGGGAGCTGGGGGCAACGGCAAGGGCGGCACGCCCTGCTGCGACTGGGTGGGCGATGCCGGCGCCGGCCACTACGTGAAGATGGTGCACAACGGCATCGAGTACGGCGATATGCAGCTGATCTGCGAGGCCTACGACCTGCTGAAGCACTCGCTGAATCTGACGCCGGACGAACTGTCTGCGGTCTTCGCCGACTGGAACAAGGGGGAGCTGGACAGCTACCTGATCGAAATCTCGTCGCAGATCTTTGCTAAGAAGGACGACGACGGCACCCCTATTGTCGACAAAATTCTCGATACCGCCGGCCAGAAAGGCACCGGCAAGTGGACCGTTGAGAGCGCGCTCGATCTGGGCATGCCAGTGACGCTGATCGGTGAGTCGGTGTTTGCGCGCTGCCTGTCGGCGATCAAAGAAGAACGGGTCGAAGCGTCGAAAATTCTTCAGGGGCCGACCGGCAACGCCGCGCAGCCGCCGGATCGCGCCGGTTTGATCGAGGACATTCGCCGCGCGCTTTACTGCTCGAAGATCATCTCCTACGCCCAGGGCTACATGCTGCTGCGCGAGGCAGCGAAACAGTTCGGGTGGCGCGTGAACATGGGCGGGATTGCGCTGATGTGGCGTGGAGGCTGCATTATTCGCAGCAGGTTCCTGGGCAAAATCAAAGAGGCGTACGACAAGAATCCAGCCCTGCACAATCTGCTCTTCGACAGCTTTTTCTTTGGGGTGCTGAACAACTACCAGGCTTCGTGGCGCAAGGCGATCGTGAAAGCCATCGCGCTGGGCGTTCCGGCGCCGGCGTTTTCGACCGCGCTCGCTTTCTATGACGGATACCGCGCCGGCCGTCTGCCTGCGAATCTGCTGCAGGCGCAGCGCGACTTCTTCGGGGCGCACACTTACGAGCGCGTCGACAAACCACGCGGGGAGTTCTTTCACACCAACTGGACCGGCCGGGGCGGACGCGTATCGTCAGGCACGTACAACGCGTAGCGCCGCACCGAGCCGCGCTCACTTCGATGGGGAGTTACTGTCCGCTTCGACGTCGATTTCGATCGCGACGTCCGGTTCCCCGGACGTGGGGACCTCTCCCTTATCGCGCGCTCCCATGTCGAAGTCCGCTCGTTTGGTCGTGGCTACACCGTGGAAAGCCACGCGCACGGGCTTGCCTGGCTGAACTGGGGAAAACGCTCCGTTAAAGGTGAATGTGAGCGGCACCACCCTGGTGACGCCGTGCATGGTGAGTGAGCCATCCATCGTCCAGGTGTTCGCGGAAGAACGGCGAATACCCCGGCCCTGGTAGGTCATCGTGGGGAATTTCCTCACATCGAAGTAGGCCGGGCCACGCAGGTCATCGTCGCGCTGGGGAACCTGGGTGTTGATGGTGGAGACGTCGATCATGACGTTGACACTGCACTCGGCCGGATCCTGGCTAACTTTGATGGTTCCCGCAACCTTGTCGAACCTGCCGCGCACGAGCCCGACTATATGGTGGCTGGCCCCGAAGTAGGCGAAACTATGGTCTGAGTCGATCCAGTAAGTTCTTGGAGCGGGGAGCGCTGGATTTTCCTGGGAATCCGGCGCAGCGGCGTGTGCGGAATACGCCGCAACGAGGACCAAAGGCAGTGCAACGATCCGGTAAAGAGAGAGCAAGCTGCTGAATACCGCGCTTCTTTTGTTGCTGCGATTCATGGAGAACACCTCAGAAGCAGCTTGTACGACAGCCGGCCGGGGAAAGTCCTGAGTCGCACCTGAAGAACTCTGAATTGTTCTGAAGAGTGACCGGTTCGGCAGCGATGAGCGGCGTTGGTACAATCGGCAAACGCCAGGACTACCGATTCAACATGCAGGGCCCGATCACCAAACCGCTTCGCATCGGCGACTGGCGCGTTGATCCAGCGTCGGGCCAGATTGCGCGCCGGAGTGAGACCGCGCGTCTGGAAGCGCGAACCATGCGGTTGCTACTGTGCCTGGCCGAGCACGCTGGCGAGGTGGTCAGCATCGATGACCTGCTCGACCAGGTTTGGTCCGGGGTGATCGTTTCCCCGGATTCGGTTTATCAGGCGGTCACATCCCTGCGGCGCACGCTGGGCGACGATCCAAAGCGCCCCATCTACATTGCCACCGTTCCGCGTCTCGGTTACCGGATGATTGCGGTGGTTGAAGCGTGGACTCCGCAGGCAACGGGCGACTTTTCTGCGGAACCGGCCCCGGACGTTCCGAAAACGCGGTCAACTTCGCGTGCGACGCGGATCTGGTGGACCGCAGCCGTCGTCGTTTTTGTTCTGGGTGGCGCCATCGTCGGTTTGACATTGCACCGCAGGGGGCCGGTCGATCCTGCTCCGGGAATTGCTCAGCCTTCCCAAAGCTCGATCGCGGTGCTTCCATTTCTGGACCTGACCGAAGGAATGAAGGACGAGGAATTTGCCGATGGGATGACGGAAGAGCTGATCGACAAGCTGAGCCGGATCCAGGGTCTTCGCGTACCTTCGGCCACTGCTTCGTTCTACTTCAAGGGAAAGAGCCTGCCCGTGGCCGAGATGGCGCGCCAACTGGGCGTTCTGTGGGTGCTGGATGGCAGCGTGCGCAAATCGGAGGGCTGGATTCGCGTCGACGTGCGGCTCATCCGCGCCGACAACGGGTACATCGCGTGGTCGAACACCTACGATCAGCCGGAGAAAAACATTCTGGCGGTGCAGGATGAGATCGCCAGCGCTGCGGCCGCGGCACTGGAGCGTTCCCTTGGATCCGGCAAGTCCGGGCTTCACGGAAAATGAGGTTGCGGCGCTAAGGCCGGAATACTGGTGGCGGCTGGAACTGCGTCGTCGTGGGTTCGGCCGCCTGCATCACGAAGTGCAACGTGGTGGTGGTACCCATCGGAATTTTGTCGAGCGGCAGCCACAGCTGTTTCCATGGTTGCCCGTTGAGGGAGAGAGAGCGGACGTAGACGCCTGATCCCTCCGATGTGATGTGCAGAACGCGGCCCCCTGCGAGATGCAGCGTGGCCTCCGGAAACATCGGCGTCCCGAGAAACATTCCACCGACGCCGGGTACGCCGGGATACATACCGAGCGCGTTCCACACATAGACCCCCGAGGTCGCGCCCAGGTCGTCGTTGCCGGGGATGCCATCGGGTTTGGTCGAGAAGGTCTGCTGCTCGATGCGCGTGACCACATCGTCGGTCTTCCACGGCTTGTCGGTGTACTCGTAGGCGTAGGGCACGACGAAGTCGGGCTCGTTGGCCATGTTGAAGCAGGGCTCACCCCAGCAGATGAGCTTTGAGAAGAAGCTGTCGAGGCGCGGCACTACCGCCGCGCTGCCGCCCATGGCGGCGATGAGGCGCGGGTAGTCGAAGGGGATCATGAAGGAGTACTGCCAGGCATTGCCCTCTTCGTAGCCTTCCTGATCGGTGGAGACGGGGGCGTTGGCGCGCTTGGGAAGCGAATGCTCCGGGTCGAAGCCCTGGAGCCAGGAACCGTCGCTCGAGCGCGGGCGGATCCATTTCGTTTCTGGGTCGAATAGGTTCTGCCAGTCTCCGGCTCGTTTCAGGAGCGCGTCGGAGTTCGTCCGGTCGCCGAGCGCCCGCGCCATCTGGGCGATGGCGAAGTCGTCTGAGGCGTACTCGAGGGTGCGCGAGCAGTCGATCGAGTCATGATCGACCGGGATGTAGCCGAGCTTAAGCTCGTCTGCAAGGAAGGGCCGCTCCGATTCCTCGTGTGGACCTTCGCCCGGCTCGTTGGCTGCTTTCAGCATCGCCCGCAGCGCGGCGTGGGCGTCGAAGCCCGTCGCGCCAAATGCGTAGGCTTCGGCCAGCAGCGCGGTGGGCGAGTCGCCGCCCATCACATAGGTCACATCGTTGGCCGCCGGCCAGCGTGGCAGCCAGTCAGACTGCTCGGCGTCGTTCACCAGCGACTGCATCATGTCGGACGTGCGCGCGGGATCAAGCAGGGCCTGGAACTGGATCACATCGCGATAGATGTCCCAGTCGGAAAAATTGGCGTACTGGGCGCCATAGCAAATACCTGCACAAGGCGCCCCAGGCGACAATTTCGCCTTGTGAACTTTGCCGTCGAACCCAATGTAGTCGCCGTTCGTGTCGCTGAAGAGGTTCGGCGAAAGCAGCATGTGGTAGAGGCCGGTGTAGAAAACCTTTCGCTGCGCCTCGGTCCCGCCGCGAATATCGATGCGATTCAGCAGCTCGGACCATGTGTTCTGCGCGGCAGCGCGCACCTTGTCGAAATCCCATGCAGGAATCTCGGCTGCAAGGTTCTGTGCGGCATTCCCGGCGCTGACAAACGACAGCCCCACCTTCATCGTCACTTCCCGCTGGTCGCCAAAGTCGAGCCATGCGCCGGCGTGCCGCGCGCGCTCTTCGCGGGCCGAGGGTTCGACCGCATCGTCCTTCCACATTGCGGTGCGAACAAACGGCTGCTGGAACTGCGCAGCCATGTAAACCGTGTAGCGCGTCGGCGAATTGCAGAAGGCTCCGGCGCGCGCCTCACCCTCGACCGCGTTCTGGCCCGAAAGCCGGATCACATAGCCGTCGTTGGCGCGCGCCTTGTTGTTTGGCTCCTTGTCGATAATGGTCGAATTGGCGCTGCCGCCGGCATTCATCAGCAGCCGCGCCGGCACTCCTGCCGGAAAACGGAACCGCGCGATGCCGGCCCGCGCCGTGACGGTAATCTCCACTTCAATCCCGTTGGCCAGCTTCACCGAGTAGTAGCCGGGATGCGCCGTTTCCTGGGCGTGGTTGAACGGCTGGGTGTAGAGCTCGCGATTCTGATGCGGGCTCGTCGTCAGTTCACCGGTCCAGGGCAACACCGGAAAGTCTCCATAGACAGGACAGCCTGCGCCGCTGATGTGCGTAAGCGAAAATCCATAAATCCGATTCTTGCCATAGTCGTACCAGGCGTCAGAGCCCGTGTCCGGACTCCACTGAATCATGCCAAAGGGAACGCTCGCGCCTGGGAACGTGTTGCCGCCACCGGCTGTTCCGATGAACGGGTCGACGGCTTGGTAAGCCAACGCATCCGAGGCTGTTGCACTTTGCGCCCCCGCTGCCCACCCGCAACTCAGCCACGCGGCTGCGGCAAAGCACACCAGTCTTCTCCATCGAACTTTCATCCCTGTTCCCCACGCACGTTGCAAACTGCAGGAGGATTCTATTCCCTTCCGCGACGATCCCCGCCGTGTGGTGGGTCGATCAGGCTGCGCCTACGCCTCGATTGGCGGCGCCCAGCAACTCAAGCAGCGCGCCCGCTTCGCGCAACTCCGGAGTATCCTGACCCTCCTGGAACCATGCATAAAGCGGCTGCAGAAGAGCCGCCGCTTCGGGGTTCCGGCCCTGCTCGCGGCGCAGCTTCGCCAGTCTGAGTGCTGCTCGCAGCTCCAGCATCTTCGCCTGCTGGGCCTGCGCGCGTTCAATGGCTTTTGAAAGGCTCGCTTCGCCGGCTGAGGTCGCGCCCTGGGCGATCATGATCTCTCCGCGCAGCCGGTGGAGCTCTGGTTCGTGCACGTGTTCCTGCGATTCTTCGACGTAGCGCAGGCCACGCGAGATCGAACCCAGCGCCCCACCGGGACGGCCGGCACGCAACTGCGCCTCGGCCATCATCAGGCAAAACTGCGGCGTCATCAGATCGGAGCCCGTCATGCGATAGCTTTCGAGGCCGGCCTTCATCTCCGCGATGCCAGCCTCAGGATCTTCGGTCATGGCCTCGACCCAGCCGCGGTAGATTCGCCCCTGGGCCGCCCACAATAGAAAGCCGCCCTCGGTCGCTTGGGCGACCAGCGGCTGAGATGTCCGCCGAACCGTTTCGTAGTCGCGCCGCGCGTAGTGGATCATCATGGCGCAGGCCAGCGCATACACCGTGCAAGCGGGCACGCTGAGGGCCTCGATGGTGGCCCACGCGTCGGTCCTCGCCTGTTCGGCCTGATCGGGATATCCCATGAACCAGTTGCTCATCATCAGGAAATTGCCACAGGCAAAAGAAATGGGAATCTGAAAGACCGCAACCAGCCCGCGCTCTCGTTCCGGGTCGTAAAGATCGCGAGCCTTGAGACCATGCTCGCGAGCGGCTGCGAATTCGCCGAGAAAGTAGCGCGAGTAGCCGATGGCCTGCCGCGCCGCGATTTGCAGTCCGGGATCGCCGGACGCTGTGGCCAGTTCAAGCACCGCGTTGGCGGCGTCGAGGGACGGACCGATGGTGCCGTGCAGCAGGTAAACCGTCCACAGACCCCAGAGCGAAGCGAGTAGCCCATTAACGTTGCCCAGTTTCTCGCAGAGCTCGCGGGCCCGGATGCACGCCGCCTCGGCTTCCTTCGAAGCCCAGCCCAGCGTGGACATGAGCGCCGTGGAAAGCGCCAGCTGCGCCTCCATTTCGGGCTGCAATCGCGCGGGATCGTCGGCGGGAAGAGTCTCGAGCAGCGAAATGGCTTTCTGCAGGTAGGCCGCGCATTCGCGCAGCGCAGACTGTTGCTGTGCGCGCTGGCCGGCTTTCATCCAGCTGGCGATCGCTTCTGTGGTCCGCCCTGCACCTTCGAAGTGCCGTGCCAGCAGCTCCGGCTGTGTCTCTGCCACCTCAGGAAAACGATGAAGCAGGGCTTCGGCGATTTTGCTGTGAAACTCCTGGCGCGTGGCGCGCAGCAACGACCCGTAGGCCGCATCCTGAATCAGAGCGTGGCAGAAAGTGTAGGTGGACCCAGGGGGCGCGCCATTTTCCAGCACGATCTCAAGTTCCACAAGGCGGACCAGCGCGGCTACGAGCGATTCGGTGGATTTCCCCAGCACCGTCTGCAGCAGCTCGAAGCTCGATTTGCGTCCGACGGTCGCAGCCAGCTGCGCGACGATGCGGTCCGCTCCCAGGCGATCGATCCGTCCCATGAGTGAATCCTGCACGGTCGCGGGAATCAGGCCGGGAGGCAGGGGGCCGGTGAGTTCGTAGCGGTCGTCGAGCTCGCGCAGAATGCCCGCATCGATGATGGTCCGCGTCACGGCTTCGACAAACAGCGGAATGCCGCCAGTCCGCGTGATGAGCTCCTCGATAAGCACCGGCGGCAGAGGCTTTTGTCCCACCACGCGAGCCACCAGAGCCCGCGTTTCCGAAGGCGGCAGAGCCTCCACACGAATTTCTTGAGCGCGGGTTCTGGAACCACAGAACGTCAAACTCGGGCCGAGTTGTAAGCACCATCAGCACCGGCCGGCTGCCCTGACGCGCCACGATCTCGCCCAGCAAATCGATGGTTGAAGGGTCGGCCCAGTGCAGGTCTTCCACCAAAAGAAGAACCGGAGAACCGTTGACCGAATGCAGCAGCAGATCGGCCACGGTTCCGATGATCCACTGGAGCCGTCGCGCCGGAGGCATCTCGATTTCCGGATAACGATCCAGCGTCGGAACCGACAGCATCGCCGCCAGCGCCGTCGTGGCCTGCTCCAGCGGAACACCGCGCCCCGCGGCAAACTGCTCCAGAAGATCGAGCTTGCTCGCCGGGCTCATGCCTTCTTCGAAGCCCACGCTGCGCTCGATCATCTCCACAATCGGAAACAGCGGGTTGTTCGAGCTCGATAGGGCGAGCACTGCGCCTCAAACAAATCGTGTTGCTGGTTGGCTGCGGTGCGCGCCGCCGCTTCCAGCAGCCGCGATTTTCCAATTCCGGCAGGACCGCGCAACAGCAGCGTGCTGCCGTATCCCTGGCCGGCTTCGGTCCAGGCGGCGCGAATCGATTTCACCTCGCGCTCGCGCCCTACGAACGCCGTCAGCCCATGCGCGCTGGTCATGGCGTGAAATCGGCTCGTGGCCCGGCTCTTGCCAACGACACGAAAGATCGGCAACGGCCGGGACAGGCCTTTGAGCGTTCTCTGCCCGAGATCTTCGAGCGCAAATTGTCCGGCAATCAGCTCGCGGGTCGCATCGCTGATCACGATGCTCTCCGGCGTTGCTTCCGCCTGAAGCCGGGCGGCGATATTCGGCGCTTCGCCGAGCGCCAACTGCTCGCGGCGAATGCCCTGACCCACGTCGCCTACAACCACCAGACCGGTGTGAATGCCGATGCGGATGAGCAGTTTGTTCTTGCCTGCAGCGACGCCGGCCGTGCGCCTGAGGATTTCGAGGCCCGACTCGACAGCCCGCACCGCATCGTCTTCGTGCGCCGCCGGATACCCGAAATAGGCGAGAACCCCGTCGCCGAGATACTGGGCAAGATGGCCGTCATACCGCTCGATCACCTGCGCGCACGTCGTCTGATAGCGCGCGTACAGCTCGCGCAGATCTTCGGGGTCCATGCTTTCGGCAAGCGCTGTGGATCCCGCGATGTCGGCGAACAGCACTGTTAACTGGCGGCGTTCAGCCGCGGGGGTTTGAGTTGTGGCGAGCGCTTTTCCGCAGCTGCCGCACTGCGCTGCGTCCTTTGGATTCCGCTTGCCGCAGTGTGGGCAGGCCACGCCTAAGGGTGTACCGCACTCGGAGCAAAACTTTACGGTCGGAGGATTTTCCGTACTGCAATTCGGACACTGCATCGGCAGCCCAGGGAAAAATAAAGTGGGGAGTAGCTATAGCTATATCACGGCGCCTGTTCGTGAGACAGGTCATTCCACGCCGTCACTATTCTCATTGCCGGAAAGACAGCAGCGGAGGATACGGCAGGCTCAAACGCCACAGCGCGCGCAGTTCGTAGGAGCCGATCACCGATGTATCGATACCCGGCGACCATCCCGAAGCCGGAGTTCGTCCGCCGGGGTAGCCAGGCACATACTCCACGTCGACTTCGAGGCTGGTTTCCATGGGGCAGACGGTCGCCGTCTCCCACTGCTTGTCGAAATCGGAAAGGATGAAGAAGGGGCCCATCGCCAGGGGCAGCATGGAAATGATGGGCTGGCTCAGCATTTGCCGCACTGGCTCGAAATTCGGATACTCCCGGATCGGCCGGTGCTCGCCGTCCAGTTTCTTCCACGCGAGCGACGTCAGCCTTTGGCCGCCCATGCTGGTCACGGTGTAAGTCTCCGCGGTTACGCTTACCGTCGCCATTTCCTTCGCGAATCCCCAGAAGACCATGCCGCCCAGCGTCGCCCAGAAGTTGTCGAGGTAGAGTTTGGGCATAAAGTAGTACGGCCCGGGGAATCCGGGCGTGATGGAGCCCCGCGAAATATAGGAGAATGGAACGCCCACGCTGTGCTCGTGGTAGGTCATGTTGGGCAGCAGGGTTGGAATCGACATCTGCGCGCGGAACATGTCATGGAAAAAGAGGATGACGGGATGAGTTCCGGCAGGAGTCACCTGCTGGTCGCCCAGTTCCAGACCCGCGGGCAGCAGGTCGCGAACCCGATCGGTGGGCAGCGCGAGCGTCACGCCGCGCATGGTTCCGTTTCCGTTCAGGTTGATCGCGGCAAATGGATTGGCAGGTGTTGTCATAGAGTTTTCTCGTAATTCGTAAACGCGGCCCGCACAAATTTACGGAGCAGATGCATGCGCATTCTCGTGCTGGGAGCCACGGGACACATTGGGCAGGCCGTGGTGCGGCATGCGCTCGACCATGGCCGCACGGTCACCGCAGTCACGCGGCAAGGGGATCCGGCTGCGCTCCGCGGATTAGACGTAACCATCCAGCGCGTAGACGAGGCATTCCGCGCGCTGTCTGCGCTCGCCGCAGGGCACGACCTGATCGTCGACGCAGCTGCGCCGTATCCTTTGGTAGCAGGCCTGCGCGGCAGCCCGCCATGGCGCATCGCCGTCGGGGCCGCGCTCGAGCGCACCCGCCGCGTTATCGATGCCGCGCAATCCAGCGGGGCTCGGCTTGTCTTCGTCAGTTCGTTCACTACGCTCCCGCGGCCGGACTCGCCGCTCGGAGCCATGGAGACCAACTGGCGCCGGTCGGCATATCCGTACTTTGAAGCAAAGGCCGCCATGGAGCAAGCGGTCCTCGAAGCCGCGTCCCGGGGAGTGCCGGCGCTCATCGTCAATCCGGCTGCCTGTCTTGGTCCCTGGGAATTCCGCGCCGACTCATCGAGCCTCGTGCGCCTCGTGCTCCAGCAACGCCTGCCCGTCGTCATGGACCAGGACCTCAGCATTCTCGAGGTTCGCGACCTTGCCGAGGCGATCGACCGCGCGCTCGCGCGTGAATGGTTCGGCCGTCCCATCGCGATTGCCGGCCACAACCTCAACCTCGTCGAACTGGTCCGGCAAATCCGCATGCTGGGCGGAGTTAACGGTCCTCCTCCCATGCCCATCGATCCACGCGTCGCCGCAGCGACAGCGTGGTGGACGTCAGCAACCTTCGCCGCGTTCGGCCAGCCTCCTGCCGATGTGTGGCGCGCCGTCCCGCTCATCGCTGATGCCTTTCCGATGCAACCTTCAGCCGAACAAGTCGCCATGGAACTCGAGCTTCGACCACTTTCCGCTACGCTCTCGGACGCCATTGCGTTTCACCGCGGCTGGCGCCCCTCCTGACCCTCGGTTTCCGGCCTCTTGTACTCGATGGTTCTCCCGTAATACCAGTTCTCGTCCCAGGAGAGCGACATTGGCAGCAGATCGTCACTGCTCTTCCCGACTGCGTCGCGCTTGATGCAGAAATCCGGCTTTTGAAAGGAGCGCGCCAATTTGTTGAGAAATGCCTGGTTCTCCGCGTTGCAAATTCCGCGCGCCAGATTGACTGCCTGGTGGAATTCGGCCACATGACCCAGCGTCCACTTCACCAACTGTTCGCGGGCGGCTGTACTATCGGCATTCTGCGCGGGCCGGGACCCTTCGTGGAGTCCCCTCAGCAGCTCCGTCAGCCGTGCCCGGTCTGCGTTTTCGCTGGGGTCAGGATCCTCATGCGCCCATCCCACGCCCCTCAGTTCGCTGATCTCCCTGAGCGACGCCATCAGTGCGACGCAAGCCTTTGCCAGATCGGGCGTCGTCGGCGCAGTTTTGTCCATCTGCCGGTAGATCTCTTCGGCCTCGGCCAGGTCCAGGATCTCCGCCGCGGCCAGCAGGCTCACCGCATCATTCATGTGGATTTCGAGACTCCTGCAACGTTCCTGCGTCAGGATCGCCTTTTCGATGGTTAGCCGCCATCGCGCCCACGCGCTCGATTGTCTGCTCCCATCCGAGGCCTCGCCGCTCAGCTTGTGGATCGCCGACTTCAGGTTGCGATGCCAGGCGCCCGGAACCGGAACCGTGCTCGCCACTGCGC
The DNA here is from genome assembly GCA_963788905.1 of uncultured Acidobacteriaceae bacterium. Lineage (GTDB taxonomy): Bacteria > Acidobacteriota > Terriglobia > Terriglobales > Acidobacteriaceae > Palsa-343. The sequence goes on along the minus strand of CAWBIO010000001.1, from coordinate 628,164 downwards.
CCGGAACCGTCGCCATCCGGTTGTTCATCTCGCGGTTCAGCACCGAGGCCGCAAACGCCGATACCTCTCCGGTGAGCGGCAGCGCGCTGAGCGCTTCCTCGAGCGCCAGGCGCCCGGCGCGCCAGCGTGCGTTCGGATCGCGGTTCCCCCACTCGCGCGACAGAATGCACTCGATCACCGTCTGCGGATCGATGCTGCGCAGCGCTTCGCGCGCCTTTTGCTTCGTCAGCCCCGAGCCATTGTCATGGCCCGCCGCCTCTGCGCGCTTCGCTGCTCGCACCATCAGCGCATCGATCCGGCACGGGTCGATTTCGTCCTGCAGCGCTTCGGCTTCATAATTGGTCGTGATCGGCGGCGCGCCCGCATCATCGCTCAGCGGCGTCGAGAACGCCACGCTCGTGTCCAGGGTCCACTGCCGCGATCCAGCACGATAGGCCAGCCGCACCGCCAGCGGCTCGTACAGCGTTCCGCGGATGAAGAACGGCCGCACCGCCTGCGCCGTCATCACAATGCCGGAGCCGTTCACCGGCTGCACCGTCGCCACCAGCCCCAGCTTGTTCACAATGTCGAGGCTCGGGTAGTTGTGGATGGTCACCACCAGCGTCGCTTCAATTTCCCGCAGATCGTTCAACACTTTGACTTGCCGCGGAATCTTCACCAGCGACTGGTAGCAAGCTTTCTCAGGATCGGCCGCGTCGCGGAACTGCTTGAGCGAATACGCCGTGAAGGGCATTTCATTGCCAAGCTGCTCCAGGGCCAGCGCCCGGCCGGTTTTCAGCTGCCACGGCGAATCCTGCTTGATGCTTTTCTTCCTGAGCAGCTCAGAGCGCAACTGCTCCGACCACTTCCACGCCGCATCCGGTGCTTTGCCCAGCCCCGCATCCGGATCCCCCTGGCAGATCTCCACGATTGGCAGGATGGTTGCCTTTTGTCCCTGGCCGATCGCCGGCCAAACCTCCGCATCCACGCGCAGCAACGTCTGGTGCGGATTCTTGTTCAGCTCCGCCTGGTCGCTCATCCACACGCTGGCCGGCATCTGGAAGTTCGCCACGCTGGCCGAGAATCCCTGCACCTCAAGCCGCGCGATCGCTGCGATACAGTTATCGACGAAGCTGACCGCAGGCACAAGACCCACGCCTGCCAGCTGCCATTCTCCATTTTCATCGGCGCGCTCCATCTGCACGGGAATCATGAACGACATCTGGTATTTCGCCCAGTCGCCCACGTTATTCGTCATCGAGGTCACGCTGCCGAAGCTTGAAACTCCCAGGTAGACATAGGCCAGATCGTCGTTGTCCGATCCATCTTTCTGCGGCCGTGCCCACACACTGAACCGGAGCCGTTCGCGTTGCCCGCCCTGCGATGCCTCTCGATAAATGGGGTCTTCGAGCGGGCCGTTGATGTACTCCTGCAGAAATGCCTGGAGCTTCGATTTGTGCGCCAGCAGGGGCAGCACGCGAACGGTTGCGTCGGCAAACTCGAACGGACCCGCAATGTCGTCGATCACCGTGGTGACCGTGCTGTTGAAGATGGGTGGGTCCTCGGCGTCGGTAGACGCTGGCTGTGACAAGCTCTCTCCCACGCAGCTCTTCCACGCGCGGCCCTCGGTGCGCCAGGCCAGCGTTTCTCCCTGGTCGTATTTCACGTCCACGTCGATCCAGAAGGGCATCACCGGCTTCAGCTCGGTCACCGTGCTGTCCACGCCGCGCCATTGCCGGTGCGGTTCGAGGCCGAGCGTTCTCACAATCGGCAGCGACGGATATTCGTAAAGCCGAACTGTGTGGCCTCCGCTCAAATCGCCGAGCAGGACCGAGTACTCGCCCAGCAGGCCGCCGCCGTTGAAAGATTTGGTTTCCATGCGCCCATTGGTGAGCGCCTGATAGCAGAACTCTGTGGGCACATTCGACCGGCGGAATTGCTTCAGGTTGAGCGAATTCTGCACGAAGCCGGAGCCACCCGGCGCAAACCACGGCATCATCCGCGTGAGCATTTGCGGCAGCACCTGCGGATCGGCCCCCGGATTCACCGGAGCCATGCGCATGGCCTGCGCCAGCCACGTCGCATCGCGCGTGAACCCGGCCGCTGCCTGTGCCAGGTTCGACATGATCGACCACGGCATGACCGGGCTGGACGGGTCGAACGGCATGCGCAGATTCGTGATCGTGCAGCGCTCCACTTCCATGAACACGCGGTTCTGAATCTGCGCGCCCGCATACGTCTCCGGAAAGATGGCCGTCTCTACTCTGGCCAGCGTCACCGGTCCGGTCGCATCCTGGATCCACTGGCCCCTGGTCAGCATCACTTTGGCCAGCACCTTCGGAAATCCAAATACCGTGCGCCCCAGCGGCACCGAAAACTCGTCATCGACGAACACGAACGGCGTAACCACCGCCCAGTCCTGGAATACCCATTGCCCATTGACCTTCCGGTACCACTCCACCGGAACCATAAAGAACACTTCGATCTGCGCGAACCATCCGATGCGGGCCACGGCCTCAGCCACCTGCCCGTAATCCAGAACCATCATGAAGACGTAAGGCATCGGCGCGCGGAAGTATCCCACTTCCGGCGGAATGAAATTCAGATAGCCGTCGCACACTCTCTGCAGCGTGTCCATCTGCGCGCGCAGCGGGAACACCCGCGCCGACATGCCGTTGAAGACGAACGGCGGCTTGATCGGCAGTGGATTGTCGGTCAGCTGCGGCAACCCTTTCGTGTATTCATCCTGCGTCATCGCCACGCTAGTTCCTCTCAATCACCCACACCGGCAGCGCCGCCAGAAATCGCTTGTCGCGCGAATCGGGCAGATGTCCGTACAGCTGTTCGAATTCGTGCTGCGCCGCCCCGGCGAGGCCATGCGCCACCTGGCGCGCATAGTCGATCGAACCGTGTGCATCCATTCGTTCGAGAACCCAGCGTACGTCGTCGTCGGTGCGCTCTTCCCGCGGCTTGCCCAGGATCGCGCACAACCGCTCTCGCTCCTCCGCGCTGGCATTGGCGAACAGATGGATCAGCATCAGCGTCCGCTTCCCTTCCCGGATGTCGCCGCCGAGTTCTTTCCCATACGCATCGGCATCGCCTTCGAGATTCAGCAAATCGTCCTGGATCTGAAATGCCGCGCCCAGGAAAAACCCAAACCGGATGCACCGGTCCGGATGAATCCCTCCCCACGCACCAATCAGAGTGCCGACGCGGCTGGGATGAATGGTCGCCAGCCAGCAGGTTTTCTTCAGCACCATGTGCAGATAATCGGCCTCGCACACGTCAGTGACGTTATCGCGCCTCCATCCCAGCTCGAACGCCTGGCCTTCGGCGGACTCACGCGCCATGCGCTCGGTTTCTTCCAGCAGCCGCAGCGACATCTCCGGCCCCAGGAAGCCGCGATTGTCCAGCAACGGCCGCATGGCCAGCAGCGAAAGCATGTCGCCCACGTTGATTGCGATGGGCACGCCTTCGTTGACGTGCATGGTCGGCTTGCCGCGACGCTGCTCGCTTTCGTCCTCCACGTCGTCGTGGATCAGCATCGCGTTGTGGATCATTTCGATCGAGACCGCGGTGCGGAGCGCCAGCTCCATCGGTGTGCCGAAGGCGCGCGCCGTCGCAATGCACAGGCCTGGACGGAACGACCGGCCTCCGCGCCGCGGATAATCCCCCACCAGATCGTAAAGGTAGCGCCGCGGTTCCGCGCTGGGCAGGTACTGGAACAGCAAAGCGCGCGTGGCCTCGCCGTACTGCTTCAGTACGGACGAAACCAGGCCGGGCTCGTCTGTCATAGTCGCACCGGCTCGCAGCCTCTCACCCGACTACCACGGTCAGATCGCCCGCAACCGTCTCGCCGCTCTTCGTGCGGATGAGTCCGCGATAGCGTCCGGAAGGCTGCTCGGCCCCCACTTCCAGGCTCACGCGCACGGTTCCAGATTCGCGCACGACGATGGGCTGAGCCAGAGGCGCAGCGCTGAATCCTTCCGCGTGCAGCACGTCGGCGGTGAGCAGTTGCTGCGCGTCCATTCCTGGATACAGGTTCACTGTGACTTCCACCGGGCGGCCCGCGGTAATTTTCACGGCCACTCCGCGCGTTTGGCCGCCAGGAGCGGTAAAGGGGAATCCACCCGCCTGCGGCCATCCGCCCTGAGCAAACCCAGCCTGAGCGACCCCTGGCCACGCCTGGCTCCACGCGCGCATCGCCGACATCCACTGCTCAAACAACATCGCCATGGGATTGTTGTTCGCCCATGGATTGAATCCCCCGTTGTATCCACCACCGCCCGCGCTGGAACCGCCGCCCGTGTTGTAACCGCCGCCCGTGTTGTAACCGCCAAAGCTGCTTTGGTTGCTCATAGAACCTCGTATCGTTGCTTCGTTGAAAATCCCACGCGCCGCTTCCTGCCCGCGCCGCATGTAGTCGTCAATCACCGCGTACGCGGTGCGCACTCCGTTCTCCAGAACCCCGCACACCGCTGCGCCGGCCGCCGTAATCAAATCCTGCGGCCCGCCCGAACCCGGTACCGCCGAATTCCGGTTCGGCCCGCTTCTGGGCGGCGGCGTGCGCGTCATATGGGAAGGAGTCGTCGTCATCAGTCAATCCTACGGGTGGTCGTACCCAATAATGTCGTGCAGCTCAGGCTTGCCTGAAATTGCATGCGAGGCCAGCAGCCCCGACATCACCGCGGACTCGATGCATCCGCTGTCCAACCCCGACGCGGTCCAGTCTCCGGCAATCGTGAGATTGTCGAACGTCATATCCAGCGGCGACAGCCGGGCATCGATCGTCCCCGGCAGCGACTGCGTGTAGCGGTCGGTCGGATTCACGTTTGCTCTCCAGAACTGCGCATCGAACCGCTTCGTTCCCTTCGCCGAATCCGCTTCGCCCTCTGCGGCCAGAATATCCCAGCGAAACTCGCTCTTGTGCATCGCGCGCGGCCACAACGTTCCCGCTTCGTCTTCCAGGAACTCCAGGGCATTGCTCCGAACCGCCTTCTGTTGCTCCCGGGAGAACGCGCGCGTCACCTTAGGGGGTTTGGCATCCGGCAGCACGCTGCAGAAATACGCAATCGATCGCACCGGCTCCGTCCAGCGTTCCTCGGGAATCAGGTGGCTCATCTCCGCCCACGTATCGAAGGGCTCCACGAAGCCGGAAACATTGGCCGGCGGGTGCGGCCAGCCCAGCTCGTCAGTACTTTCCCGCATCCAGATCTGGAATGCCTGGGTGGGCACGGTCTTCGCCTGCTGCGCCATCTCGCGCCAGCGCGGTGCGCGCGCGATCAGTTCCTGCGCTACCTCCGGCAGCACCGCAACCCCCACCCCCAGCACCACGAAATCGAAATCCCGCTTCACGTTCAGCTTTTTCACGCGTACGTGCCGCTCTTCCCACGCCGCTTCGAAGTCTGCACCATCGCGCGCAAGCGCGTCGCCGTCCACCAGTTGCGCGTAGTCGGGCTGGGCTGGCCAGCTGGGCACATTGTTCACATTGACCAGCGGCTCGTATTCCCCGCCGCCCGCCACCTCAGCCTGCACCTCGAACTCCAGCGACTTCACGTAAGGAGCTTCGTTCTCCGTCACAGGAGACAAACCGACATTCTTCAGCCGATGGAAGAACCGGAACTCGACCCCGCGCTCCTTTAATACCTGGTAGAGCGGCGCAAAGACAACGTCGCCCATTCCCGCGCTCATTCTCCAGAAAAGCGCGCCGCGGTAGGTGAAGAACATCCGCATGGCCCCGCGCAACGCCACACCAGCGGCCAGCCGCGGGCGCGTCACGTCACCATCCTCGAAGGCGAAAACCAGATCGTAGATGCCACGCATGAATCCGGAATCGAGTGAGGCCTCCGACGCACCGTTCATCCGCAGCCACTCTCGCCAGTCGTAGTCGTTGATCGCGTCGAAGCCTCGTGGGTCCACCGCCAGTCGAAAGCGGATCGCCCCGCGCAGAATTGCCAGAATGAGGTCGATCACCTGCCACACGCGGCGCAACTCGGGATCATTCTCCATCTGCGACGCCAGTTGTCCCCGTGCCGCTACCGCCAGTCCTTCCAGCAACTGGGTAGCCGGCGTTGCCATCGCCGAAAAGAACTCCGGAAAGAATGCATCCGCCGCCTGGCGCAGCAGGTCGCTCGCTTCCAGCACCGCCGCCGTCGTTGCCAGCTGCCCATAGCGGAGCAGCGTGTCCATTGCCGTAGCCAGGGCATCGGCGCCGCGCGTTGCGGCCTGGCTCACTCCGGCGGCATCTTCTCTGGCGGCATTCGGCCCTTTTTCCATCGCCCGTGATGACCGGAGCAGCTCCCAGATCAGCTGCACGGATTGCCGGAGATATCCCGTCACGCTCCGCGGATCTGCGTTGTCCTGATCGCCCGGCTCGCCATGCCCTGGAGGAAAATGGGCCACCCAGAACGACCATCCGCCATCGCCTCGGTCGGCCACGCCCACATCGGGCGCCGGCCGGAACGCATCTTTCCAGCACGCAAACCGCGCCCTGGGAAACTTCGCGTGCCGCTCCGCGTAGCACTCCCGCATCAGGCGAAAGGCATTCTCGTAGAAGCCGAGCCAAAGATGCAGCCCATGCTCCTCAATCCGGCCCGCCACTCCGCGCCCGGAAGCGCCCTTGCCTCCGAGCCGCCATCCCATCTGATAGACGGTGACGTGATATTTGCCTTCGTGCTGGGGACGCGTCAGCTCAAACGCAGCCGTGAGCGCAGCGCATCCGCCACCCAGCACCGCAACGCGAATCGGCCGTTTCTGAGGACTCATGCGCCGTTGCCATTTCTGCTCCACCCGGCCGGCCGAGGCAGATTCTCCGGAAGCCGGGTATTGCTGTCCCCCACCGTATCGACCAGCTGGGTCTGCGTCAGGCCCTGCGCCGTGCTCAGGTCCGCTCCCCGCAAATCGGCGCCCTGCAGGAACGAAAACTCCAGGTTCGCCTCACGCAGATCGGCGCCCGACAAATCGGCCGAAAACAAATCCGCTCCGTGAAAGGTCGCGTTGCGCAGATTCGATCCCCGCAGATTCGTCTTTCGCAGAATCGCGCCGTCCAGCAACGCCCCTTCCAGATTTGCGCCCCGCAGGTCCGACTTGAGCAGAAACGCGCCCCGCAAATCGACGTGTGCCAGCTGCGCATCCTGGAGACGCGCGCCGTTCAGCATCACCCCTCCCGGGTTCTGCCCGCGAAAGGCGTTCCAGATTCCTACGCCGGAGACCAGCATAGGGACGAGGTTTTTCCCGCAAATCAAAATGGATCCTCTTCAGTTATCGCTGGGGAGCGGCTTAGGGGGACTGTGTGAAGATTATGTTGAAACTACCCGACCCGCGTCAATCGCAAGCGACCCAATTGCGTTACGCGCTGGCCGTAGCGCTCTCCACCGGCGACAACCCAATGCCGCGAATCAGGCGCGCAAAGCCGGGATGATCGCGCATCGAATCGTAGCGTGGATCCACGTTGACCCAGATCAGTTGGCGCATGCGCATCTCAAACGCCTTCTCCAGCCGGCGCAACGCTGCCTCCTGCTCCCCGAGGCCCGCATACACCAGCGCCTCGCTCAGCGGCGACACCCATTCCTGCTCGGCACGCCGCTGCAGTTCCTGAACCGTCGCGTGCGCGTGGTCGCGCCGCCCCATCCGCGCGTAGCAGTAGCCAAGCTCGGCCAGCGCTGCGGGAATCCTTCCCAGGATTCCCGCAGCCGCTTCAAACCGATCGAGCGCTTCCTCCTGCCGTCCCAGCTCCAGCAGCACCCGGCCCAGCGACCAGTAGGCGTGACCGAATTCCGGGTTTGCTTTGATGGTCCGCCGCAGAGCCTTCTCGGCATCGTCGAACCGCCGCATCCGGTACAGGCACCCGCCGATCGCCGTGTGCACGATCCCCGACAGCGGATCCAGCTGCAGCGCCGTTTCCAGTTCCCGCAAGGCCTCGGCAAGCCGCCACTGCGGAGTTAGGAAATCGAGCCCGTAATGAAAGTGCACGGCCGGCTGCGATCCGCCTGCTTCCAGCGCGTGCGCAAAGGTGTTGCCCGCCGCCTTCCAGTCCCAGTCCCAACCAGCCTGCGTCATGGCAAGGTCGGTCAGGTAGGCCACTGACTCCTTCTGCAGCTTGTGAGCCGCCGCCAGCGCCGCCTTCACCGCTGGCGCCGACTCTGACGCCCGCTCCATCCCATACCACTCCATCCGCATATGCGCTTCCGCTATGCCGATGAAGGCCGGAGCGAACCCGGGGTCCGCCGTCGCTGCGCGCGAAAACAAATCCAGGGCCGTACGAAAATCCGCCGGCGTCTCCCGGTTGAACGCAAACCGCCCCTGCAGGTAAAGGTCGTAGGCGTCCGAGCTGGGCAGCTTCCGCGTCGCCAGCTCCGGGAACCTCGCCCCCAGCTGCTCCCGCAGCTTCTCCAGCACGGCTTCGGTCAGTTCGTCCTGCAGCGCGAACAAGTCTCCTGTCTGCGCATCGAAGCGCTGCGACCAGATTTGGTACCCCTCCGCGGTCTGGGTCAGCTGCACCGTCAGCCGCAGGTTCGTCCCCGACCGCCGCAGGCTCCCGTGCACCAGATAGCTCGCGCCCAGCCGCCGCCCCGTCTCCCGAACATCCGGAGTCGTCCCTTTGCACTGGAACGATGAGCTCCGCGAAACCACCCTTAGCCCCTCGATCTGCGTCAGGCCGTTAATCAGCTCCTCCGAGAGGCCGTCGCACAAATATTCGTTCTCCGGGTCAGGACTTATATTGATGAGCGGCAGCACCGCAATCGTTCTCGCATCCATCGCGCGCGGCGCCGCCACAATGGTGCTCCCGCTTGCGGCTGCATTCAGGTCCTGGAGCATCTCCCGCACGCTCGCGTAGCGCGCCCCAGGATCCCGGGCCAGCGACCGGTCCACCACGGCTTCCACTCCCGCAGGCATCCCCGGCTGCGCCACTCGCAGCGGCGTTGGCTCCTGGGTCTGCATCGCCTGCAGCAAGGCCACGGCATGTGTGCCGGAAAACGGCATCTTCCCCGTCAGCAGCTGGTACAGGATCACGCCCAGCGAATAGATGTCCGCGCGCGCGTCCACCTCTTCTCCGCGCGCCTGCTCAGGAGCCATGTACCCGATGGTTCCTACCGCGCTGCCGCCAAACAGGCTCTCGGCCAGCGTCTCCCCGTTAGGCAGCGTCTGCTGCCAGATCTTCGCGAGGCCAAAGTCGAGAATCTTGGTCTGCCCGTCGTCGCGCACCAGAATGTTTGCCGGCTTCAGATCCCTGTGCACAATGCCGGCTGCGTGCGCCACTGCCACCGCATCCCCGATGCTTTGCGCCATCATCGCCGCTCGCTCCAACGAAAACCCGCCCACCGGGATCAGCTGCTGCAGCGGCATCCCCTCCACAAACTCCATCACGATGCACATTGTTCCGTTGCGGTTCAGGATGTCGTACACCGTCACAATCCCGGCATGATTCAGTGACGAAGCGAGACGCGCCTCGCGGAGGAAAGCCGTCTCCATTTGTGGGCTGGAGTGTTTTGGATGAATCACCTTGATGGCGACCGTCCGCTCCAGCCGCGTGTCGCGCGCCCGGTAGACCACGCCCATGCCGCCTGCGCCCAGCTGCCCTTCAATCCGGTAGGGACCGATCAGCGCGCCCTTCTCAACGGCGCTTATCTCTTCTGCGCCCAATTCCGCGGCGCCATTCTGAGTCGCCGCCCCGTTTGAAGCAGGTCCGGCTCCGGTCCACTTTGAATCCAGACGGTTCAGCGCCGCGCCCAGCGACTTATCGTCGCCGCTCTGCTCCAGCAGGTACTCGATCTCTTCCGCGAGGTCAGGATCGGCTTTGCACGCCGCATGCAGAAATGCCGCTCGCTCCGCTTCCGGCTGCTTGCGGGCGGCGGCAAAAATCTCGAGAAGTCTGCTGCGGCGCACACTCATCAGCACCAGCATACCGCCGCCGTAATCGGCTGCCGCAAACTTCATGCTGCAGTGGTCTATCGCCGTGCACTGCGATCGAAGCCGCCGAACATCTGGCTTCGAGCCTCCAGCCTTTTCCTCGCCGCCGACTGCTGGCCGCCGCGCTGGATACCGGCTGCAGAGGCCCGTTCTTTCTACATCGTAGAGATGCGGATGTACCGTGCGATGTCTCTCACATTCATCAGCAGGAATACAAAGAGGAGTCCACCTACAACGATCCCGGTAATCTCTAATCCGCTCATATTTTTATTCCTCATACGGATTCGATCCATGAAACAGCCGCAATGTTGCCGCGGATTCAGGCGGTGAAGGGGGGAATCAGGTGATGTCGTCGGTATCGAAGGGCGACCTGGCGGAAACGCCGTGCACCTGGCTGACCAGATCGCGCACAACGTCTTCCAGTTCTCGCTGGCTCTGCATCACGGCGCTCATCGACTGGATGTCGCCGGGCACCTCGATGCGCTCCAGCAGCACCACGGCGTGCGCCTGGGCCACGTGGCCCGCGGCCAGGCCCTCGGGAGTCTTGGCCTTAATGCCCACGTTGGCGGGCAGGATGTCGAGCAGCTCGGCGACACGCTCGCGCATTTCCGCAGACACCGGGCCGATCTTCGGCGCGTCCAGCACGAGCGTGGTATCGACATTCACAATGCGGTATCCGGCGTTCAGGATTTCCTCTTTGGCGAGGTTCAGAAAGATGGAAGAATCGGCGTCTTTCCACCTCGGATCGCCGGGCGGAAAGAAGCTGCCGATATCGCCGGCAGACACTGCGCCCAGAAGCGCATCGGTGATGGCGTGCAGCAGAACATCGCCGTCGGAGTGGCCGGCCAGGCCCTCCGGGTGATCGAGGGTCAGGCCGCCGATCTTCAGCGGCACGCCCGGTTTGAATGCGTGCGAGTCCCATCCGTAGCCGATGCGAATGTTCATGCGAAACTCGTGAACTTCACTCTATATCAGGCACGCGCGAATGCAAGTCCGCAGCCGCCAGTCTGCTATGTAAGGAGATTACTCATGGCTGGTCTCGCCCGCCATCGCGGATGTTCGGCCCCTGCTCAGCCGGGGTCCTGCGGTACCCGTTACTCCAGGTCGTCATCGGCCGCGGCGGCCACAGGCACGCCGCCTTGCCGCTTCATTAATAGGTAGCCGCGAATGAAGGGATCAAGATAGCCGTCGAGCACCTTGTCGACGTCGCCTACTTCGACTTTGGTGCGGTGGTCCTTGGCGATGCGGTAGGGCTGCAGGACGTAGCTGCGAATCTGCGAGCCGAAGTTGATGTCGAGCTTCGAATCTTCGAGTTTCTTCGTGGCCGCCTGCTTCTTTTCGAGCTCGTACTCATATAAACGAGAGCGCAGCATCTTCATCGCCTTGTCGCGGTTCTTGTGCTGCGAGCGCTCGTTCTGGCACTGCACGACGATGCCAGTGGGAATGTGCGTAATGCGCACGGCTGAGTCTGTAGTGTTGACGTGCTGGCCGCCCTTGCCGCCGGACCGGTAGGTATCGGTGCGAATCTCGTCGGGCTTGATGTCAATCTGGATACTGTCATCGATCTCGGGCGAGACGAAAACCGACGCGAACGAAGTGTGGCGGCGCTTGGCCTGGTCGAAGGGCGAGATGCGCACGAGGCGATGCACGCCGGTTTCCCCGCTGAGCAGCCCAAAGGCGTACTCGCCGGTGATGGTAAAGGTGGCAGATTTGATGCCGGCCTCATCGCCCGACTGATAGTCGTTCATCTCGGTTTTGAAGCCCTGCTGCTCGGCCCAGCGCAGGTACATGCGAAGCAGCATCTCCGCCCAGTCCTGCGACTCGGTGCCGCCCGCGCCGGGGTGGACGGTGACGATGGCGTTGAGGGGATCGGTTTCGCCCGAGAGCATGGTGCGGAATTCGAGCTTGTCGACGTGGTCGCGGAGGGTGGTGATCTCGCGTTCGAGATCCGGCTCGACCTGCTCGCCCTCGCGGGCCAGTTCGAAGTAAGCCTCGATGTCTCCGGTGCGGCGCTCCAGTTCAGTATCGTCAGCCAGCTGGGCTTCGATGCGCTTGCGGTCGCGCATGATCGGCTGCGACAACGCAGGGTTCGACCACAGCGAGGGGTCGGCGAGTTTTTGTTCGATTTGGGCTAGTTCCGTGCGGAGGCGGGGCGCGTCAAAGATACTCCCGCAAACCGCGCACTTTTTCGCGGACGGGAGTATAGGCGAACTCGAGATCGGACAGCATGGGGAAATTCTAGCTGAGAAGAGGTTGGTGAAGAAGGCGGTGGCCTGTGGCCTGCAGCCGGGAGCCAGGAGCTGGGAGCCGGTGGCTGGAAGCTGGAGGCTGGTCGCTGCAGGCTGTTCAGAGACCCAGTTCGGCAAGGCCCGGATGGTCGGCGGGGCGTTTGCCGAGCGGCCAGTGGAATTTACGATCGGCATCGCGAATGGGAACGTCGTTGATGCTGGCTTCGCGGCGGCGCATGAGGCCGTTCTCGTCGAACTCCCACTGCTCATTGCCATGGGCGCGAAACCAGTTGCCGGAGTCGTCGTGGAATTCGTACTGGAAGCGGACGGCGATGCGGTTTTCGTGAAAGGCCCACAGCTCCTTGATGAGGCGGTAGTCGAGTTCGCGGGCCCATTTGCGGCGGAGGAAGTCGACGATAGCCGCGCGGCCGCTGAAAAACTCGGCGCGGTTGCGCCAGCGCGAGTCTTCAGTGTAGGCCAAGGCCACGCGCTCCGGATCGCGGGTATTCCACGCATCCTCGGCCATGCGGACCTTCTGTGCAGCGTTTTCAAGGTTAAAGGGCGGAAGCGGCGGACGTGGTTCCGGCATGATGGCTCCTCGCAGGGCGCAGGAAGGCGACGACGAGTGCGCCCACGATCATGATGCAGCAGAGCCAGGCAAAGACGTCACCGTGACGCGTGTAAAACGTGAGGTTGGACTTGTATCCGTAGCGCGCGACGAGCGACGTGAGCGTGTGGCGAGGGGCGGAGAAAGTGACGCGCCCGCTGGGATCGATCACCGTCGTGACGCCGTTGTTGGTATCGCGCAGCAGCCAGCGGTCGTTCTCGATGGCGCGCATGCGGGCCATGTTCAGGTGCTGCCAGGGAGCGCTGGTGTCGCCGTACCAGCCGTCGTCAGAAACGTTGACGAGCACCTGGGCGCCATTCAGGGCAAAGTGGCGGACCTCATCGGCGAAGACCGATTCGTAACAGATGAAGACACCAAAGGCGTGGCCGTCGTACGAAAAGACTTTGCGCTCGCGCCCGCGCTGTAAATCGACGAGCTGGTGGGTAAGCTTCTTTGCAAAGAAGAACAGATTGCGGTAGGGCACAAATTCGCCGAAGGGAACAAGGTGAATCTTGTCGTAGCGTCCGGCCATCGCGCCATCGGGGTCGACAAAAACCGCGGAGTTGTAGGTGCCGGTCGGGTCGTGACCGAACATGCCGGCGATGAAAGGCGCATTGGCTGAGCGGGCCACATAGCTGACCAGGGCCTTCGTCCTGGGGTCGTCGCTTTGGAACCAGGAGCCGACCTCCGGCCACAGAACCACGCCGGGGGGCGGGGTGTTCAGGGTGCAGGACGGGGGACCAGGCAGAGAAACTGCGGAGGGCTGGGGCATTCCCTGGTAGGCCGGGGTGCAGGTTGCGCGTGCCCGGTTCACCAGCCAGCCAACGTCGCCGTCCCACTCCGCGCCCTTCCAGTTGTCGTTGGTGGCAACGTCGATATTGGGCTGGATGAGGACCGCATAGTCGGAGGTGGGCTGGGGGGTTGGAGTGGAGAGCCGCGTGCCGACGGCGAGCAGGACGAGCATTACCGAGACCAGCGAGAGCTGGATCCATTTGCGAGGGCGCGCGCCGGCGATCCAGACGGCGAGCAGCGCGCTGGTAGCCAGAACCAGGATGAAGGTAATTCCGTAGATGCCGGTCGAGTGAGCAAGGGGCGTCAGCCACAGGTTATCGACCTGCGAGTAGCCGAGCTGGTCCCAGGGAACGCTGGTGATGCGCGCAGCGGCGAGATCCAACGCGACCCAGAGAAACGGCGCGAGGAGCAGGGCCATCGCCACTCCAAAGCGGCTGCGGAAAAACGCCAGCACAAGCCCGAAAAGGCCGAAGTAGAGTCCGAGCACCAGCGAATACAGCACCAGAATGCCCGCCGAGCCCAGCGGCGGAACGTGCCCGTAATAGAGCATCGTCTGATAGATCCAATAGCAGTTGAGGATGTACCAGAGAACACCGCTCAGGTAGCCGGTGAGCGCGGCTCGGCGCAGATAGCGCGGGTGGGCAGCGGCGCGCTCGTTGAGTAACGAGTAGAGCAGCGGGATAAGGCCGATCCACGCAAGAAACGCGCGCCAGCGCGGCATCGGGCCCGACACGGGAAAGCAAAAATCCAGAAGAATGGAAGTAACAAGTCCGAGGAGAATCGATTGCCACAGTGCGAAAGGCCGCGTCAGCGCCGGGGCGGCAGGGGCAGTTTTCACGCTGGCAGCCACAACGTCGATCCGCGGTTAGTCTTTGCCGATGAGTTCGTTGAGGTCTTCAAAGAAGCTGATGAGGATCACGACCAGCGACCCGGCAAATCCGATCAGAAAGAGGCAGGTCAGCAGGTTCATTCCGGCGTGGGCAAGAGCAATCACACTCGCATTCTAAATCAGGGCCGCTGCTGGCGGGATTTCACGCGAAACACCGTGTTAGCATCAAGCATCGAAGGCTCGAAAACGGGCATCGCACAGGGCGGATTCCGGCGCTTGCGATGAGCGTTCCTGTCATCCAGAGAAAAAAGTCACCTAAAGCATAAGGAGTAACCAGCCGCAATGAGTTCAGGAATCTCGATCGCCGTGGTGGGATCGGGTTACGTGGGCCTGGTGGCGACCGCATGCTTCGCGGAGATCGGGCATCGCGTCATCTGCGTGGACAACGACGAATCGAAGCTGCGCCTGCTCCGCGACGGCGGCATCCCCATCCACGAAGACTATCTGCCGGAACTCCTGGAGCGCCATCGTGGGCACTCCATCGAGTTCACCAGCGATCTGCGGGAGGCAACCCAGGAGGCGCAGGCCATCTTTATAGCGGTCGGGACACCGCAGAGCCGCACGGGCAGCGCCGATCTCTCCTACGTGGATGCTGTCGCCAGCGAAATTGCGCGCTCCATCGAATCCTATAAGGTGATCGTTGAGAAGAGCACGGTCCCCGTCTATACCAACGAATGGATTCGCCGCGTCGTCGAGCGCAACGGCGTGCCGCGCGAGCTGTTCGACGTGGCCTCCAACCCGGAATTTCTGCGCGAAGGCACTGCCGTCGTCGATTTCCTGCACGCCGATCGCATCGTGCTGGGCGCGGAAACCGATCGGGCGGCGGACTTGCTGCGCAGTATCTACGCGCCTCTCACCTCGGGCGCTTATTATCAGTCGGCAAACGCGGTGCCTGGACCGCGCAGCGAAAACGATCCGGCGCCGCTGCTGCTCACTTCCACCAAAGCCGCGGAGATCATCAAGCACGCCTCGAACGCATTTCTGGCCACGAAAATTTCCTTCATCAACGTGGTGGCCAACATCTGCGAGGCGGCCGGCGCCGACGTTGAAGAAGTGGCGCGCGGCATGGGTCTGGATACACGCATTGGCCCCAGGTTTCTCCGCGCCGGTGTCGGCTACGGCGGATCCTGTTTTCCCAAAGACGTCGCCGCCTTCCGCCACGTAGCCGAGCAAATGGGCGTTGACTTCGGCCTCCTGAAAGAAGTGGAGAAAATCAACGAGGAACAGAAGCGCAGGTTCTTCCAGAAAGTGCGCTCCGCTCTGTGGACGTTTCGCGGCAAGAAGATCGGCGTGCTGGGGCTCGCCTTCAAGGGTGGTACTGATGACATTCGGGAGTCGCCGGCGCTGGACATCGTGCGTCAGCTGCTCCACGAAGGCTGCATCGTCAGCGCGTACGATCCGGCCGCGGAAGAGCGCGCGAAGGAAGCCATTCCGCCCGGCGCAGAGATGCGTTACGTCGCCGACGCCTATGCCGCTGCGCAGGATGCCGACGCGCTGCTGATCCTGAATGAGTGGCAGGAATTTGCGCAGCTCGATCTAAAGCGCCTGCACTATACGCTTCGTTACCCCATCGTTATCGACGGCCGCAACCTCTACGATCCGGCGCTGATGATGGAAGAGGGGTTCACCTACCTGAGCGTCGGGCGGCCGGGCTTATCGCAGACGCGGGACGCAACGGTAGCACCCGGGATTCACTGAACGCCGCGCGAAGCTCGAGCTTTCACGCTGATCCGGTGCAGGGTCCGCCGATCATATATTTCGTCGAAACCTTCCAGACACTGCTCACGTCCCGGTGATGGGCAAACAACGGCCACTCGGAGGCGACTTGGCCCTCTCACATCAAGGGAAGATGCCTGAAGCATTTCTTCTATGAATTCAAAGAAAGCCAAAAGGGTACTGATTTACAGGCTGGGAAGCCTCGGGGACACCGTTGTCGCAGTGCCGGCCCTGCACCTGGTGGAGCGGGCATTTCCGCACGCCCGCCGTGTTTTGCTGACGAATCAGAGGACTCACGCCAACGCGCCAGCCGCTTTTGCGGTGCTGAACGGTTCTGGTTTGGTCCACGACTACATGGATTATCCTTTCGCCACACGAAGTATCCGGGAACTGGTGAGAGTCTGGTGGAAGATCGTGCGTTTTAGGCCTCAAGTTGTGATTTATCTGATGCCGAAGCGCGGGTCGCGCTCGCTCGAACGCGACCGGTGGTTCTTCAGACTCGCAGGTGCACGCGAGGTGATCGGTTTGCCATTCGGCGATCTGGAGGAGCCCGCTTACGATCCAGGTAGTCAAATGTGGGAACACGAAGGCGCGCGACTTCTGCGCTGTCTGCGCCTTCTTGGCGAGGTCGATTTCGGTGATACCGCGAGTTGGGACTTGCGCCTGACCGGCGAAGAAAAAAATAAGGCCCGTGATTTGCTCGCGCCTGTTGCCGGGAGGCCTCTCATCGCGTGCGGACCCGGCACGAAAATGCCCGCGAAGGACTGGGAACCGGAGAAGTGGCGCGGACTGCTAACCCGCCTTAGCGCGGAACTGCCTGGCCATGGTCTGGTTCTCATCGGGGCGGAACAGGATGCCAAAATGACGGAATACGCCAGCTCGGAATGGCGTGGACCGGTCGTAAACCTGTGCGGCCTTCCACCGCGAGAAACTGCCGCAGTTCTGCAGCGAGTAGAACTGTTCCTGGGTCCGGACAGCGGTCAGATGCATCTGGCTGCGGCCTATGGCGTGCCCTGCGCGATTGTCTACGCATCGCGCATCCCCCGTGGACACTGGTTTCCGGTCGGCGACGGTCACGAGGTCGTCTACCATACCCTCGAGTGTTCTCTTTGCCGGCTTGAAGTCTGTATCGAAAAACAAAAGAAGTGCATCACTTCCATATCCGTCCAGGAGATGCTGGCAGCGGCGATTAAAGCCTGGAAGCATGGACCCACGAAGCTCGCACGTCCCGTAGGAGCTCTTTCGGGCGGGGGGGCTGATCGCGAGCGATCACAGTCGATCCACAGACCGGGGGCTGGAACGGTGGTGCAGCTCGCCAATGGGCCCCCGCACAATGGAGAAACCATTCAGGATGATCCGCCGTAGATCGATGGATTGAGGGTGGGATCGTTGTACATCTTGAGCTGACGGTAGATCCTGAAGCGGCGGCTGCCGGCCAGAACGTGTTGCCACAATCGATCGAGGCAGTTCACCAGATCGTTGCGCTGCTCGGTAAGGAGGGCGAGGCGCGCTCGGTTACGGTCGGTGTGGCCTGGCGGCGCGTCGAGGCGCAGCATTTCCTCCCTGGTGTGATAGAGCTTGAGCGCAAGGATAGAGAGACGGTCGATCATGAGACCGGGACTCTCTGAGTTCAACTCGCCTTCCGGATTGAGCAAGTGCGAAACACGGAGAGCCTCGAACAGCAGGACGTCGCATTGCTCGGTAAGGTCGTTGCGAAGCTGGTTGAAGCGGTCGATTGCGCGCTTGACCGCGGCGATTTCCTGATCGGTGGCGCGCGGGTCTCGGGCGCGGTCTTCAGTGTGCCACAGGTCGAAATTGGCGCGATGCTGAGCCAGAAGGGTGTCGTGGAAGGACTCGCGGGCCGTTATGTTTGTGGAGGCGTCCTCGTGCCAGATGCCGACGTAAAGGTCATGCAGGCGCGCGATCTTTACTGCCGAAAACCGCAACGGATCTGATTGCAGAATGCAGGATCCTTCTGGGTCGCATTCCGGTGTCAGAGAATTCAAAGTCATAGGTTAACTCATAATGATAGCCGGGAATTCTGGCTCGACTTCCATTCCAGAAGCGGGCATTACGACACCATCGAAGGAAGCAGCCCACCAGGTCCAGGCCGGACGCTTTGGGTTACCCTCACTGAGCCGCCGCGGATGCGGCTACGCCCTCCCGCTGCAGCATCTGGCGAATGCCGCGCAACGCCTGCCGGGTGCGCTCCTCGTTCTCGATCAGCGCGAAACGCACATGCCCATCGCCGTACTCGCCGAAACCAATGCCCGGGCTGACCGCGACCTTCGCCTCGCTCAGCAGCTTCGTCGAAAACTCCAGCGATCCCAGATGCCGCCAGGGTTCCGGGATGCGCGCCCACACGAACATGGTCGCTCGGGGAGGCGTCACTTCCCAGCCTGCTTTGTTCAGCCCGCTCACCAGGCAGTCACGCCGCCGGCGGTAATTGTCGCGAATCTCCGCAACGCACTCCTGGGGGCCTTCGAGCGCCACAATTCCGGCTACCTGTAACGGCGTAAACGTGCCGTAGTCGAAGTAGCTCTTCAGCCGCGCCAGCGCCGAAACCAGCTCCGGGTTCCCCACCATGAAGCCAATCCGCCAGCCGGGCATGTTGTAGCTCTTCGAAAGGGTGAAGAACTCGACCGCGACATCTTTTGCGCCCGGCACTTCCAGCACCGACGGCGCGCGATAGCCGTCGAAGACGATGTCGGCGTACGCTAGATCGTGCACCAGCCAGATGTCATGCTGCCGGCAGAGCGTCACCATGCGCTCAAAGAATTTCAGGTCCACGCACTGCGTCGACGGATTCGCCGGGAAATTCAGGATCAGCATCTTCGGCCGCGGATACATCATCGGAATCGCCTGCTCCAGCTCGGCCAGAAAGTCGTCGGCGTTGTGAATGGCCACGCTGCGGATGGTTGCCCCCGCGATCACCGGCCCATAAATGTGGATTGGGTAGCTGGGATTGGGCACCATGACTACATCGCCCTGGTCGAGCGTCGCCAAACACAGGTGCGCGATCCCCTCCTTCGACCCGATGGTCACAATGGCTTCCGTGTCGGGATCGAGCTCGATGCCGTAGCGCATGGCGTACCACTTGGTGATCGCGCGCCGCAGACGCGGGATGCCCTTCGACAGCGAATACCGATGCGTCTCCGGCCGCCGCGCCGCCTCGATCATCTTGTCGACGATGTGCTGCGGCGTTGCCCCATCCGGATTGCCCATGCCGAAGTCGATGATGTCTTCGCCACGCCGGCGCGCGGCTGCCTTCAGCTCACCGGTGATGTTAAAGACGTAGGCTGGCAGGCGGCGAATGCGGGGGAAGTCGTGCATACAGTTCCTCGGGTTCCTGCGCGGCGGCACTACCGCGCTCCATTGCGAACCGCCGTGTCTCAGGGCTGATTCTTCTCCCCATATTAATGAAAGGCCCCGGTTTCCGAGGCATCTCACAGCAGGTTGGGACCACTTTCGTCATCGACGGCACGCAGGAAGTCCCGCAGGATGCCAATCCGGGGGTGAGCCAGCCGTCGCGTGCTTTCGAGCCGAATCTTCCCCGGCAACTCCTCGAGGTTCCGCCGGAGCGCCGCAACCGCATCGGTGAATCGCGGAAACCTGGTGTCTCGACCCACCTTACTCACCGTGCGCAGAATGCCGACCGCCCCCAGCTGTTCCAGGATATCGGCGTCGCGCAGGATCGTGGCCTCTATCGTCGATGGTTCCTCTTTGGGCTGATGTTCGCGGATGGCTGCGAGCACCGCTGGAATCTTCCCTTCGGGGAACCCAGCCTGCCCCAGAACCTCGGGCGCACGCGAACAGGCGTAAGCGACATGGTCCCACTGGGCAAGCTCCCCGGGATCCTCGGGCCGATGCCCCACGAAGACCCCCAGATCATGCAGCCAGGCAGCCGCGACGACAACGTCGCGGTCGTAGTCGAGACCCTGGCCAACCGCCTCGGTCAGCGCCACCAGGCGCGGCTGGTGGCCAAACTTTTCCACAGGGCGCGCCTGGTTTTCCACGTAATTTGTAACGAATCGGAGGTAACCGGCGGTCATGAAACCTCAGGGAACGTGCGTTCCCACTCCTCGCCGCTCCCAAAACCGCCCCGGCAGATAACGATCAGGCCGCCAGCGATTACGTTCGATTGGGGACAACGACTTTTCATTCGACACCCTTGCAGTGACGATTCTAAGATCGAAACAGTCCGCAGCAACCGAGCGCCTGAAGGCGGCGTTATCCGATTCGCAATATGGCGCTCGGCAAAGCAGAGCGATCCATGCACGGACGAGCTTTTTGATGTATGTTGGCTGTATCGGTACTACCGACCTCGGCTCCGCGGGTTTTGCTGCGCAGGAAACGGGGTTCCGCCGGACTCCAGGAATACCACATCAGGAAGAAACAGCACCATGTTGCTCAAGGCAACATAATTCTCAAACTTGCATCTGAGCCACGAGATCACATTAATTTCTGGCCAGGCATCCCCAGCGATGGCCCGGAGAGGTGCATCCCTCCCTGGAACTTCGCAGCGGCAGTTGATCGATAAATATGGCGACATCTGAATACCTGCGAAACAGCAAAGCAAGAAACAGCGCTCAGGCCCCGGTATTACAGCTTCCTGCTGCACCCCGCCGCGCCGTATTCGGACCGGCGACCGTTGCCTCCGCCATCATGGCGGTCAACGATGTCCTTGTCATCGTCCTGGCCTTCGGCCTCGCCCTCGCGCTCCGCCTCTTTGCATTTGCAAGGCTCATTCCTATACCCGACGGAACCGGCTGGATTACCCCGATCGACATCTTCTCCCTGGCCTGGTTTGCGCTGTCCTACATCCTCATCGCCCGCCGCTACGGCCTCTACTCGTCGGTTCCAAACGCCATCGGCACCCACGAGCTTCGGCTCGTGGTTCAGGGCTGTCTCACGGCCGGCCTGCTGCTGTGCGGCGTCCTCTATATGGCGCACGCTGTCGCTATCTCCCGCATCCTCATCATGCTGCTGGTCGGCGCAGCCACCATTCTCCTTTGCGTGCGCCGCGTGGTCTGGCGCTATTCGCGCTACCGGCAGTATGCACAGGGCATCGAGCTCCGCAACCTCGTCATCCTCGGCACCAACCAGCTCAGCTACGCGCTCAGCCGCCACGTGCGCGACTACAACCGCCTCGGCTACCGTTTTGTCGGTTTCGTTGGCGTTCCCGGATCCCCCATCAGCTCCGAAATCTCCTCCACCCAGATTCTTGGCGGCGTGGAAAAAGTTCGCCAGCTTGCCCGCCAGCACTTCGTCGATGAGCTGGTCATCGCTGAGTTCTACCCCACCGACGACGCCATTCGCCTCGTGCAGGACGCCCGCGAGCTCGACATCGACGTCCGCGCTATCTCCGGCTACTACGGCGAGCTCACTACCAACGCTCCGGTCGAATACCTGGGGATCTTCCCGGTCGCCCCGCTGCACCGCCGTCAGCCCCGTGTCATCGGCCTCTTCTTCAAGCGCCTGGTCGACATCGCGCTTTCGCTCCTCGCCCTCATTCTCACCTCGCCGCTTCTGCTGGCCGTCGCTGTTGCCGTCAAGCTCTCCAGCCCGGGCCCCGTCTTCTATGTCTCCGACCGCATCGGCAAGCGCGGCCGCGTATTCTCCTGCTTCAAATTCCGCACCATGGTCGACAATGCGGAGAAGTTGAAGAAGGACCTGACCGACCTCAACGAGCGCGACGCCATCCTCTTTAAGGTTTCCAACGATCCTCGCGTCACCCGCCTCGGCAAACTGCTCCGCAAGTATTCTCTCGATGAACTGCCCCAGTTCCTCAACGTGTTGCGCGGCGAAATGAGCATCGTCGGCCCTCGGCCGCCCATTGCCTCAGAAGTGGAGAAGTACGAACTGGAGCACTTCCGCCGCCTGGAAGTGCTGCCCGGCCTTACCGGCCTCTGGCAGGTGCAGGCCCGCCACGATCCTTCCTTCGCCAAGTACATCGCCCTCGACACCGCCTACGTCGAGAACTGGAGCCTCTGGCTCGACTTCCGCATCCTCGTCCAGACCGCCAACGTCGTCGTCCGCGGAACCGGCGCGTAGCAGCAGAACCCAGGACCTGGGGACCGGAGACAGACCTCAGGGCTGAAGACTGCTCCCGCGTTCTGCTCCCTGCGTCCAGCTTCTTGCTTCCTGCTTCCTGCTTCCTGCTCCCTGCTTCTTGCTTCCTGCTTCCTGCTCCCTGCTCCCTGCTTCCTGCTCCCTGCTCCCTGCTCCCTGTGTTCTGCTCCCTGTGCTCTGCGTTCCGCCTCCCCCCGTTCTTGCCATAATCTGCAAACTGCGTGAGACTGATTCCGTCGCAGAATCGTCACTACGAAATCCCCCTTTTCCCACACCGCCGTTACAACTCCGGAGGTACCGTTGAGCCAGTTGCCGCGCCTTTCCTGCGCCTTCGCCCTCGGCGCTCTGTCCTGTTTCTGTACAGCCCAGACCCTTTACGCTCAGGAACAACAACGCCCGCCCCGCTCCGACGAGCCCCACACCGCCGAATCAGCGCAGGGCGAGAAGACCCCCGCCGTCCCGCCGGAAAAAAGCTCCGTCACGCACCACGACATGACGCTGGACGGCAAAGCGCTGCACTACACGGCAACGGCGAGCACGCTGATCATCCGCGACGGCGAAGACGACCACCCCTACGGCAGCATCTTCTCGGTCGCCTACACCCTTGATGGCGCCGATCCCAACACGCGCCCCGTCACCTTCCTCTATAACGGTGGACCCGGCTCTGCCACCATCTGGCTGCACATGGGCTCGGTGGGTCCGGTCCGCGTTGAAACTGACAGCCCAAAGGCCACCGGTCCTGCTCCCTACCACGTCATCCCCAATCAGTATTCGATCCTCGACAAGACCGACCTCGTCTTCATCGACGCGCCGCTTACCGGTTTCTCCCGCGCCGTCGGCAAAGGCACGACGAAGGACTTCGCCGGCGTCGATCAGGACCTGAAGGCCTTCGACAAGTTCATTCAGCGCTGGGTCACCGTCAATCAGCGCTGGAACTCGCCCAAGTACCTCTTCGGCGAGTCCTACGGCACCACGCGCTCAGCCGGCCTCGCCGCATCGCTGCAGAGCAGCGGCATCTCGCTCAACGGCATCGTGCTGCTCTCCTCGATTCTTAACTACAACGTCATGGCGCCTGGCCTCGACACCGCCTATGTTGGCAATCTGCCCTCCTACGCCGCCATCGCCTGGTACCACGACAAGCTTCACCCCAAGCCGGCCAACATTAAGACTTTTCTGACTGAAGTTCGCGCTTTCGCACTCGGCGACTACGCTGAAGCGCTGGCCGAAGGCGATCAGCTGCCCGCTGAAAAATTCGACGCCGTCGCCGCGAAGGTCGCGCAGCACACCGGCCTCAGCGCCGACTACGTTAAGGAAGCCAAGCTGCGCATTAGTGCCACCCGCTTCCGCAAGGAGCTGCTTCGCGACCAGGGCGATATCCTCGGCCGCTACGACGCGCGCTTCGAGGGTACTGACGTCGACAACGCCGGCGAGACCCCCGGCTACGACCCTTCAGACACCGGCATCACTGGCGCCTACGTTTCGGCATTTCATGAGTATCTGCAGACCGAACTCAAGTACGAGTCCAACGACCTCTACCGCCCCTCAGCCGGCAACATCGGCGAGTGGGACTTCCACCATCGCCCGCCCGGCTTCCCTGGCGGAGGCGGCTTCCGCCGCGATCAGGACATGCCCGATGTCGCGCTCGATCTGGCCGACGCCATGCGCAAGGACCCGAAGCTGAAAGTCTTCTCCGCCAACGGCCTCTTCGATCTGGCTACACCGTTCTTCCTGACTGAATTCGACATCAGCCACATGATGCTGACGCCCGACCTGGCGAAGAACGTCCAGTTCGGCTACTACCCCGCCGGCCACATGGTGTATCTGAACGTCGACGCGCTGAAAGACTTCCACCATGATCTCGAAGCGTTCTACACAGAAACAGGGCACTGAAACAGTAAGGGCTTGATCGCGGCTTAAAAAAATGCGGCCCCGGCGCATGGAACAGAGCGTCCACTCCCTCGAATGGTCACCGGGGGAAGCCGAGGCCGGAAATAGAGGAACCTCGATCAGCGTGAGAATGGGCTGTGAGTTCACGCTCATTCTCATGACGGATAACGGCAGCGTTCCTGCGCAGAGCCGGACACATCGCATGGGATGGGCACGGGCGAGAACGCCCGTGCCTGCACATCGAACGCCTCGCCCCTCGGCCCGAGCGTCAACTGCCCAGCAGATCGCCCACCGTCGTCGACAGCGTGATTCGCGTGCCCACCAGGTTTCCCTTGATCTCGACCAGCAGATTCCCGCTGCTGTCGTACTGGTCGATGGTGAAGGTGCCGGTGAAACTCCCGCCGTCGCGGCTGATGGTGATGTCCTGGGGAATATGGGCGTATCCCAGCGGTGTATTGGGATCCGTGGACGGATCGAAGGCGATGCCGAAGTGGTTTAACAAGTAGTGCCGGTCGCCGACCTGTTTCCACACGCCAAGGCAAACGTCGCCCGTTTGAGGCGGACGCGAATCCAGAGTCACCTCGGTGCCGTCGGTGTGCCACTCGGTGAGGCCGCTGTCCACCACGGTCCCGTCAGGAGGAAGACCGGCAGCGGTGTTGCCCTCGGCGATGAAGGTTATATGCCACAGGCCAACCATGCTCGGGCCGTACTCCGGACCTAGCCCGGGCTCAGCCGGACGGAAAGTCGGGATCGCGACCCCAGCCTGCCCATCCCACGCCTGCTTCGCAACGTGAGCCTTCAGGAAAGGGTTGGCACAAACAGCGGACGCCATCGGAACCCAGAGAGCTCCGAGAGCGAGAGCCGCCACGGTTAACATCAGTTTTCTTACAGGCGCATTCATTTGTTCCTCCACACAACGGGAAATGTTGGCCGGGCCTGGAGCTTCAACCGCCTCTTCAAGCGAACGGAGCTGAGACCGGACCGTCAGAATCTGCTCGATCCACGAGCTGCAGGGCAATCTCCGTTCCATGAGTTCCGTCTGTTTTTTCCCTAAGCGGCCAACCTACTGAAGACAAAGCTGGTTACTGCTGTCTGGCGAGTAACAAACGCCATGCGGTCAAGCGCGGATGGTATACTCCGGCCCCAAAACCCGACTGTGCCCCACATGGAACTCCAGCCCGGCGTTGTTCGCTTCGGACCCTATGAGGTCCGCCTGGCCACGCGCGAACTCTTCCGCCATGACGTTCGCGTCAGGTTGCCTCCCCAGGCATTTGAAGTGCTGAGGGTTCTCTTGGAACGGCGCGGCGCGCTGGTCACCCGCCAGGAGTTCCACCAGGTGCTGTGGCCCGCCGACACCTTTGTCGACTTCGACCAGGGACTGAATAACGCCATCAAGCGAATCCGCGAGGCGCTGAACGACTCGTCGGAGTCGCCGCAATATGTAGAGACGCTGCCGCGGCTCGGTTACCGATTCATCGGCGCGGTGGAATCGGTCCAGACTGCCCACGCCGATGCAGCCGAGACGAACGGCTCTGCGCGGCCTCCGGCAAGCGGAACATCAGTTCGGCATGGGGCGAGCCGTGTGGCAAGGGATGAGCCACCTGCCGCCGCGCTCCCGGTTCAGATTCCAAAAGTCTCGCGGCGCTCGTGGGCGCTTGCGGCACTGGCTGTGGTCCTGGCCGGATCGCTGGTCCTGGCCTGGGAATTTCGTCCTTACTATCCCAAGCCTCGCATTACGGGCGAGCGGCAGCTGACCACCGACGGCATCCCCAAATGGGGTCCGCTTGCCACCGACGGCCAGCGTGTCTTTTTCACGGAAACACCGAACGGGCGAGAGACCATCGCCGCCGTGCCGATCACGGGTGGTCAGGCTGTGCCCCTGAAAATGCCCTTTGTGCAGGCGGGCCTTTTCGGCATCTCCCCGGACAAGAATGACCTGCTGGTGACTGAGACGTCCAGCATGTTCGATGACAAGCCGCTGTGGCGGGTGCCGGTAATCGGAGGCACTCCGCGGCGGCTGGGCAATGTCATGGCCCACGACGCGAACTGGTCGCCGGACGGAACCAGGCTCGCCTATACGAATGGCGGTGGCGTCTATGTGGCCAACGCTGACGGCAGCGATCCACGGGTCCTGCTGCCGCCGTCGGCCAATGGCAGATTGTGGGCGTGGCGTCCCACATGGTCGTCGGATAGCCGGCGCCTTCGTTTCGATCTGTTCGAGATGGATACCGACCAGGGTCGCCTGTGGGAAATCAATGCCGACGGCACCAACCCCCACCCCGTCTTCCCGGTCTCGGCCGAACGGCCCATGCAGGCTTTCGGAGACTGGACTTCGGACGACACCTATTATGTTTTCAGCGCCTGGAACGAGAGAGAGTCCTTTTCTCCTTCGCCCGCAGCGAACCTTTGGGCGGTTCGGGAAAAGGCGAGTTTCTTCCATCGGGCTTTGCCTCTGCCCACCAGCCTCACCACCGGGCCGATCCGATACTTCGTCCACACCCTCAGCCCCGACGGCAAAACCATCTTCGCGCTCAGTTCTCTTAAGCACGGCGAGCTGATGCGCTACGATGTGCACGCCAGGAACTTCGCTCCGTGGCTCTCGGGGCTCTCGGCCGAAGGCGTCACTTTCTCTCGCGACGGCAAATGGGTCGCCTATGTGACCTTTCCGATGGGGGAACTGTGGCGCAGCCGCATCGATGGCAGCGAGCCCCTGCGCCTGAGCTCCCAGCCGCTGTTCGCCGCGACACCGGCCTGGTCTCCCGACGGCAGTCAAATTGCCTTCATCGGTATGTATGCCGGACAGAGCTGGCACAGCTACAAGGTCTCCGCGGACGGAGGCGAGCCCCGGCGCATCGATCCCATCGGAGAAGGAACGGACCCCACCTGGTCGCCGGATGGTAATTTCCTGGTCTTCAAGAGCCCCGGCGGAGAGACCGGCACGATCCAGATCCTGAACCTGCAAACAGGAACGATTTCAACCGTGGCAGGATCGCGCGGCTTCAACACCTGCCGGATGTCACCCGATGGACACTGGATCCTCGCGCTTTCCAACGACATTCAAAAGCTGCTGGTATTCAATTTGGATACGAAGGCCTGGACGGAGCTGGCCGGGGGAAGCACCATCACCTGGCCGCAATGGTCCTCCGACAGCCGCACTATCTACTTTGCCCGCATCGACCATGATGTCGGCGTCTTCCGCGTTGCGATCAAAGGAGGCGCGCCTGAGCGGGTTGTCAGCCTCAAAGACTTTCGTGGAACCGGTTTGATAGACGGATGGTTTGCGCTGACGCCGCAGAACGACGTGCTGGTCCTGCACGATACCGGAGGCGGCACGGAGATTTATGCGTTGTCGTGGGACGCTCCGTGAGCGTCTGGCACAAACCCAGGTCAGTCCGCCCGACGCTTACTGCTTCTTCAGCACCGCGTCGCTGTTTTCGTCCGTTGCGATGGCTGACTCCAGTTTGCGCAGGGTGCCGTAGTCTTCCGCCTTCAGCTCCAGCTTCTTCAGCACGTAGTCGCGCGTGTAGTGCAGCGTCTGGCCGTCGGCTTTCACCTCGCTGTGGTAGGTCGCAAAGCCAAAGTCCAGATTCACCGGATCGGGCACTTCGTCCACCGCGTAGCCGTCGGGGATCCGCACATTGAAGTCGTCGTGCCAGGTCCCCACGCCTTCAAAGCTGATGGGCACGCGGCGTGGTTTGTTGTCGAGTGCGGCTGAGTCGGTGCCGACCACGCGCGCCCTCACCAGCAGCAGGTTGCCCGCAAACTTGCCATACATCGGCGCGGTCACCGAGTAATCCAGTTCCAGAGGCTGATCGAGATCGCGCACATGCGCAATCTTCTGGTCGCCCAGCGTAAACGTCGAAAAGTCGCGCTGCAGCGAGCGCTCCGTCTGTTCGCGCTGTTCTTTGTCGCTGTCCATCACCAGCCGCCCGCGCGCCATCCACGACGACGCGCCCGAGCGCAGCACCGTTACGTTTCCCTTGAGTGTGCCATCGGCGGCCAGCTCGAGCTTCGCGGATCGCTCGGTCTTCTCCGCGCCGGGCTCAAGGATCGGCAGCTGGATCACCTGGCTCTGGTCGCCGTCGGCCAGCAGTCCCCAGCTTCCCTGCTCGTAATCGGGCAGGTCGCCGACGGAAACCCACTCATTGGTAGGATCGAAAATCAGGTAGCGCTTGCCCGATCGCGCCGTCACCAGGGCTCGCAGCCGCGGGTTGCTGTAGTCTTTCGGGACTTCGATGGCCATGATCATGTGATTGCCGAACATGGACGGCGCAGCGGGATCGACGACGCCGCGCCGGTCGTCCACCAGAACCCAGGTGGCGCGAATGCCAACGGCATCGAGCATCGTGATCATCAGCGTCGCCTTGTCCTTGCAGTCGCCGTAGCGGCTGCGGAAGACATCCTCGGCGGAATGCGGCTGCCATCCGCCGATGCCGATCTCAATACCCACGTAACGAATCTGCTGCTGCATAAAGTCGGCCACCGTCGAGAGCCGCTTCATGAAATCGCCGTTGCCGGCCACCGACTTCGCAGTCGAGGCAAGATCTGCCCCGCCTTCGCTGCGCGGCGAAGCGAGCCCGGTGTACCAGTTGCCAATCCGCGCCCAGAGCGCGTCGCCCTGCGGCAGCGGACCCTGAGCGAAATGCACCGTCATCCGACCGGCGAGCGCAGCCCAAGCGGGATGGAGCGGCACATCCTCCAGATCGATGCCGTCGATGTTGGTCTGCTCCCAGCGAAAATGATTTGGAGCGACTTCAGTGGCCCCGAGCGACGCATGCCTCGACCAGACTGCTTCCTGATACCAGCCCACCGGCAGATCGATCTCGTAAACGGAACGCAGAGCCGGAATTCCTTCCTGGAAACGCCATGTGTCTTCGTGAAAGTAGGACGGGATCTGCTCTTCGGTCTCCCAGGCAACCACACCGCCCGGGTCGGCGCCCGGAGGCGACGCGACCTTGACGCGCATGTCGTCATAGAGAATGCCGCCGCCCGAAACTCCGTGCTCCACGTATTCGGAATCTTTCATGGCGTAATGATGGCCATCGGAGCCGATGGTCCAGACGTGAAACGACAGCAGCTTCGCGTCCTTCGAGAACCACGCCAGCGGGATGGCGTACTCTCGTCCCTGCGGCCGCAGGATCTTCACGACCCTGCGTTCTCTTTCCACAGCCGCCCCGTCAGCGGCGACGGTCACCAGCGTGTCATCGAGCAGGACGACAGCTTTGGCGTCTCGCCATTCGGATTTCAACGGCGCGTCGGTGGCAGCCTGCGTCACCCAATCCGGAAGCTGGGCCTCCTTCGACGCGTGCGACGCCGCGCATCCTGCTGCGAGGGTCAGCAAAACAGCCGCCGCTCTGAACCTCATGGTTCCCGCTCTCCCGCCGCTGCCTTTGCCGAGCCGCACGCCTCTCCTCGCTTTCTTTCTCTTCACTGACCGGCCGAGCTGGAGGCGGATGTGATTCCCTCCAGCACCACCTGTTGCTGATCCTGCGCGCTCGCCTTCTGGAAGAAATCCCGAAGCTGCGGATACTCGTCCGCCTTGAAGAGGTTGGAGCCGACACTGACCTGCCGGACCTCCTCGAACTGGTTTCCTTTGGCGGCATAGACTGACGTATACAAAGTCAGATTGGTGATGCCGAACTTCGCGTTCGTGGGGACGCTGGCCACCGACGTTCCCGGCGGCAACATCAGTGTCACATCGTCCTGCGCCACGTACGGATAATGCAGGTCGACCATATTCTTTCTGGCGGCCGGCGCGAAGGGCGCCTTCTCGTTGGCCTGAAATATGTCTGCGGGAACGATAAGACGCTTGCCCGCGCGCGTCCCGAGTGTTCCGCTCACCTGGCCCACAGCCATGAGCGCTGTTGCGGAATCGGTCAGTCCGATGAAGTGATCCGTCTTCGCTTCTACGCCCGCGGGAAGCACTCGACGCAGATCGTCGTCGAATTTGGTCTTTGCATCGTCCTCGCCTTCACGCAGCGCGTGTTGCCGCCAGTGCAGCGCCTCGGCTCCCGTCATGGTGATTCGAAACTGGCCTTTCAGCTGTCCATCCGAGCCCAGCTCGAGAAATGCCGTGCGCAGCACCGTGTTTTCCGGATGAGTGGATACCGGCGTGGCCGCCTCTATTACGCCCTTTGCGGTTTGGCGGAAGCCTACGGCTTCATCGTGTTTCCAGTGCAGCTTTCCATATTCGCAGTAACGCTGTCCTGGGTCGAGATACACATCTTTCCCGGCGACTTCCACAATTGTGATCTCATCGTCCAGCTGATCCCAGTCGAGGTAGCCGGGATTGAACAGCGCCCTGGCCCGGTCGGGAATGATCATGTCCCACGCTTTAAATCCCGCTGCTCGCGCCATGGCGATGAATAAGCGCGTAATTTCGTCGTCGCTGCCCCGCTTCTGCTCCCAGATGTCCGACGCCGTCTTGACGCGCAGTCCCTCCGCCTTGTTCTCACTGGCCGAGTGCTCGCGGGTGAAGCTGGTGTTCTCCAGTGTCATCACCGCGGCATAAATCTTTTTCAGCTTCTGCTCATCTGTATCCGCCGGAGAAACAATCTTCGCTACCGCCTGGCGAAGCGAATCTGAAGGATTCGCGAACCGGTCCACGTCCTTCGACCAGACTTTGCCTTCCCGTCCCCAGAACTCCGCCTGCGAAGCTTCCTGCGAATAGTAAAACTTCAGGCGGTAAGCGTAGCTCTCGAGCGGCGGCGAAAACTCTTCGGTGGGGATGGGCGGCACGTTCTCCACCACCAGATCGAAGCCACCGAAGCCCTCCTGCACTTTCACTCCGGCCGGCAGCAGCGGCAGATAAAGCAATCGGCTCGCAATGGTCTCCTTGCCCAGCGAGTCCTTCCCCATCAGGATCTTGCTGGTCTTCGCCAAATCGAGGGGAACGAAATGGTAGTGGGCCTTGTGCACGTACACCGGCTGCTGGATCAGATAATCGGGGGGAATAAAATAATTGTCGTTGTAGCGCAGCTCCCACGCGTACTCAATAATGCTGCCCACCTGCACGTCGGGCATGCTGAAGACTTTCTCCATCACCTTCACATCCCCGGCCTTCGCCACCATCTTGTCGTAAGGCTTGCCCGTGAAGGGGATCACGGTTCCATCGGAATGGATGGTCCGTCCCTCGATGGCTTTGATGTTCGACATCGCGCTGTTATAAGGGAGCTCGATATCGCCGAACTCTTCCCTGCCCTTGTCATTGAGGATCTTGATCCGCGCGTAGACGCGGTGATAGTGGATGTTGTCGTCCTCGGTTTCTTCCCGGAAAAGATACACGGCCGGAGCGTCGGGAGCCGCCGGATCGGTGGTCATCTTCAGCTCGTCCGGGGTGGGCTGCGTCCAGGTGGAGCCAAAGGCGGGAACCGCCGCGCCTGAAACGCCAAGAACAGCTGCGAACACGATTCGACCGGTTGAAGAAAACACTCTCGCCCCCTTGTAAGACATATGAATCTGCATCCCGCGCATTGCTTTCCGCCCCCTCATTGCGCTCCCGGCGCGCTGGCCGCGGCTTTGGCTGGACCACGGTCCAACACCGCGGGCTGCTGATCCTGCGCGCTCACCTTCTGGAAGAAATCCCGCAGCTGCGGATAGTCATCCTTGCTGTAGACCGTCTTGCCCAGCGCCAGCAGCCGTGCTTCCTGGTAAACGCTGCCCGATCCTCCATACTTCGCGATGTACTGCGCGCTCTGCGGATAAGGAATCTGCGCGTTGGTCGGAACTCCTTCCACCGTCAGCCCCGGAGCAAGCCCAATCTTCACCTGATCGCGCAGGGTGTATGGGAAGTGCAGGTCAACGGGGTTCTCGCGCCCCCCTTCCGGGAACAGCGGCTTCGCATTGGCCTCAAAGAAGGCGCCGGGCAGCATCACCCGATTCCCTGCTGCCGTTCCCAGGCTCCCGCTCACCTCGAGTGTCGCCACGAGGGGCTGCGAGATATCGGTGAGCCCGGTCAGGCCAGTCGTCTTCACCTGCACGCCGTTCGGGACCAGACGCTGCAGCTCATCCGCGATGCGCCTTTTGGTTTCCTCCTCGTCATTGCGCAGCGCCAGTTGCCTCCACTGGAGCGCCTCCACGCCGGTCATCGAAAGCGTGATCGTCCCCTGCAAGCTGCCGTCCGCTGCCAGCTGCAGAGTCGCCCGGCGATCCTGCACGCTGTCCTTGTAGTCAGCGCCCGGTGTCAGCGCCGTTTGTGTCCCTCCGTTGCTCTGCCGGATGCCCAGCACCTGCGTGTGCCTCCAGTGCAGCTTGCCGTAATCGCAGTAGCGCTCCCCCGGATCGAAATAGACATCCTTCCCGTCGACGTTGACGATGGCGATCTCGTCGGTCAGCTGGTCCCAGTGCAGGTAGTTGACGTTGAGGATGCGCCGGTCGCGCTCGGTCACGATCATCGCCGAGGCCTTCAGCTCGCTGGCCCTGGCCATCGCGATAAAGAGCCGGTTAATCTCGTTGGGCGAGCCTCGCTTTTGATCCCAGATATCGGCCGCTGTCTTCACCTGCACGTCCCTGCTCGCGGTTTTCGGCTTCGGAATGCTTCCGCGAGAAGGCGGTGTTCTCCACAGTCATCACCGTCGCATAGATCTTCTCCAGCTTCTGGGTGTCGGTGTCGCCCGGCGCCACAATCCCACCCACTGCTTTCGCGATTCTGTCCGAAGACGCGGCGAACCGGTCCACATCCTTCGACCACATGTGTCCCGAGCTGTTCCAGAAGTCCTGCCCGGTCCAGTCCGCCGAATAGTAGAACAACAGCCGGTAGGAAAAACTGCTCAGCGGCGGCGACCAGGGCTCGTCGGCGATCGGCGCCATATTGTCCACCACCAGGTCGTAGCCGTTGGGCAGCTCCCGCAGCTTCGCCCCCGGCGGCAAAGTTGCGTCGTAGAGCATCCGGTTGGCGAAGTGCGGATGGCCCTGCGCGTCCATAATCTGTACCTGCCGCGAGCTCTCCAGGTTGATAGGCGCGGGAATGAACTGGTAATGCGCGTGATGAACATACAGCGGCTGCTGCAGATAAAACTGCGCCGGGAAGACCCACTGGTCGTCGTACTGAATCTGGTACCGGTACTCAACAATGCTGCCCACCTGCACATCGGGCATGGCGAAGACCTTGGCCATCACTCGCACATCGCCGGATTTCACCAGCTCCTTGTCATACGTGCTGCCGGCGAATGGAACCACCGTGCCGTCGCTGTGGACGGTCCGCCCCTCCACGGCCCGGATCGCTGATTGTCCGGCCTCGTAGGGAATCTCGTATTCGCTGAACTGCTGCTTGCCGCGCTCGTTCAGAATCTTGATGCGCGCGTAAATGCGGTGGAAATGCTCCGGGATGTTCACGTCCTCGTCGCGCTCCAGATACACGGCCGCGGCGTCCGGAGCGGCCGGATCGGAGGTCATCTTCAGCTCATCGGCTGTAGGTTGCGTCCAGTTGGTTGCGCCAGGGGAAGGAAAGCTATGAGACAACCAAGAAAGGCAGTCAGCAAGACACGGTTATGCAGCGAATCCACAGGGTCCTCATGAGGGAATGAACGAATATTGGCGCCATTTCACTCCGGCTTTCTTAAATTCGCAATGCCTAAATTTGGCGATAGAGATCGTTCGGTAACGGGCCACGCGCCAGGTGACGACGCTCGAAGCCGCGTGGAAAATTTGTCAAGCCCCGGGCCAAAAATCCAAAGTAATGGCCGCTCATTTCATGTAACTTACACGCCGAAGCATCGCAGAAAAGTTGGCGCGATTCAGACTCAAACTTGGTATTCTGATAATAGGGGGTAAGAATTTTTCCCCGGTACCTTCAAATTGACAACAGGCCGCGCCGAAAGCGTGGCCTTTTTCGTTTTTCGGCTGGCTCAGGCTCGGGGCGAAGATTTCCCGCCGCTGCTGCCTGCCGGCCTGCAGGCTGCCGACCGCTTCCTGGGTAATACCTGGCTTACGGTACTAAAACGTCCACGCAGAATGAATAACTTGCCACACACCCGGGGGGGGGGGTAGGGTCGGGAGCACTCTGGACTGGGAACGGGAGTCTCGGGACTGGAGACTGGAGACTGGAGACTGGGGACCGAGCGGACGCAGGAAGCGGGAAGGCGCGGCGTCGGCCGACAGGCGCTGGAAACGGGCACAGCTTGCCGCAATCTACTCGCCCAATCGCCTAGGCGAGTTTCGAGTTCTCCTCATCAGAGAACGGCTCAAGGTCCTCTCCGCGAACCAGTTTCTCCTCGCGGCGCGAGGCATGCTCCAGGAGGACAACATAAACATCATCGAGAGAGGCGAGTTTTTTCTCGACCGTCCCAACGAGCTTTTTGTCGCGGATTCGGACCCGCTGTCCCGGGTGAAAACTCATGGTCAAAGGCTAGGCTCGTAATGGGTCTATCCACTATCCCAAGAAGGGGTTAGGGAGGGGCGAGAACAGTAACCAAACGGTATAAACGAAGGTGATGAAACTCCTGGAAGCAGGCTGTCGGAAGTTTACCCGACGGTGCCACGCGCTCGCGAGGGGCCCACCGGTGGGAGGCGGAATGGAAGCCTGCCTTATCTATGCCCTGGCGGCCGCAAGCGGAGGTGAATGCCGGGTTGCAGGATAGCGCATTTTCGGTCAATTGGGGCCATCTGGCTATATGGAGGTGACCGACGGATACTGCTGTCCGAACCGGCGACCGTTGTGGCGACGATGCCTGAGCAAGGACGCCAGTCCGCTGGATTGCCTGCCCGGCGGCGTGCGGCGGGCTGGTATGCTGGACCGGGTTCGCTGATCCTGCTGCCTTTCTGACCCTCGGGAGTATCCACACGCAAATGGAAACGCTGGTCGAGCTGGACCATGTATCGAAGTCCTATGAAGCCAAAGCCGCGGTTCGCGACCTGAGCCTGAAAATCGAGGCGGGCAGCATGTTCGGGCTGCTGGGGCCGAACGGCGCGGGCAAAACCTCCACGATCCGCATGATGATCGGCATCACGCTGCCGGACTCGGGAAAGGTTTCGCTGTTCGGCAAGCCGCTGGGCGATGGCGCTCTGAAGCGCGTGGGCTATCTGCCGGAAGAGCGCGGGCTCTACAAGAAGATGAAGGTGATCGACCAGCTGGTGTTCCTGGCGGAGCTGCGCGGGCTGGGAGCGCTCGAAGCGAAGCGTCGGGCGACGCAATGGTGTGAGCGGCTGCAAATGGCCGACTCCATGGACAAGCGAACCGAGGAGCTGTCGAAGGGAATGCAGCAGAAGATCCAGTTCATCTCCACGTTGCTGCACGACCCGGAACTGATCATCATGGACGAGCCGTTTTCGGGGCTCGATCCGGTGAACGCGGTGCTCCTGCAGGACACGCTGCTGGAACTGAAGAAGCAGGGGAATGCGGTGCTGTTCTCCACGCACCGGATGGATCAGGTGGAGAAGCTGTGCGATTCTATCTGCCTGATCGATAAGGGCGCGGCGGTCCTGGCCGGGGGCATGCGCGAGGTAAAGTCGCGCTACGAGCGCAACCGGGTGATCGTGCAGTTCGAGGGTAGCGACGAGTTCCTGAGGCATCCGGCGATTGCCGATTACAAGAGCTATGCCGGGCACGCCGAGATCAAACTGAAGCCGCATGCGGACGCGCAGGACCTGCTCAAGACGGCGGTGGCAACGGCGATTATCACGAAGTTCGAACTGGTGGAACCGTCGCTGGAAGAGATTTTCATCGAGACGGTGGGAGGGCGCAGCGATGCTTAACGCGATGTTGAGGAACACGCTGCTGATTGCGAAGCGCGAATACCTGGAGCGGGTGAAGAGCCGGGTGTTCCGGATCACTACGCTGCTGGTGCCGATCGGAATGGGCGGACTGGCGCTATTGGGCGGCATCAGCGGCAGGAAGATTGAGGGGGTCCGGCACCTGGCGATCGTGTCGAACGACGCGCCGCTGGCCAATGCCGTCAAGGCCGCGCTTTCCGATGGAGAGTTTGTGCCGGATGCCGTTGAGGTTTATGCGCCGTCAACCGACGCCGACGTGGCGAAGCTCAACAAGGAAGTGGCTGCGCACCAGATTGGCGGCTACCTGAAGCTGGAAACGACGCCGGGAGAAGCGCAGCCGGACGCGACCTGGGTTTCGGGCAGCTCGATGAACCTGATCGTAAAAGCGCAGATGGAGTCCGCGGTGCGATCGGCGCTGATCCGCGAGCAGCTGGCGGCGCGCGGCGTGCAGCCGACTCAGGTGCGCGCGCTGATGAAGCGGACCGAGATCGAAACGATGCAGCTGAAGAATGGCTCAGTGGTTTCGTCGGATTCCGAACGCAGCTTTCTGGGAGCCTACGGGCTGATCATTGTGCTTTATGCATCCGTGCTGATTTACGGCATCAACATTGCGCGTTCGGTCGTAGAGGAGAAGACATCGCGCATCTTCGAGGTACTGCTGTCGACGGCGTCGTCGGACTCGCTGATGCTGGGCAAGCTGCTGGGTGTGGGCGCGGTGGGGCTGACACAGATGGGAATCTGGGCGCTCCTGGTGATGTTCTACGCGGGGTCGGCGTTCGCGGCCACCCAGGGAATTCACGGGCTGGCGTCGCTGGGAATCACCAGGGCGGAGCTGGGGTTTTTCGGAGTTTTCTTTCTGGGCGGCTTCTTCCTCTACAGCGCGCTGGCGGCCGCGCTCGGCTCGAGCGTCAGCGGCGAGCAGGAAGTGCAGCAGTTCAGCTTCATTCTGATTTCACCGCTGGTGGTGAGTGTCGTGCTTCTGCCGTTTGTACTGGGCAATCCGAACTCGACGACCGCGGTCGTGTTGTCGCTGCTGCCCCCGTTCACGCCGATCATCATGTACATGCGCATCTGCGCGCAGATGCCGCCGTGGTGGCAGGTGTGGCTGTCGGTTGTGCTGCTGGCCGCATCGGTGTGGGGAATGGTCTGGCTGGCGGCGCGCATCTACCGGATCGGCGTCCTGATGTACGGCAAGCGCGCAACCCTGCCGGAGATGCTGCGCTGGCTGCGATATAGCTGACGAAGCAGCCGGTAGCTGGACACGGGCGACGGGCTACCCGTTACCACTATTTCTGGCTGAAAGCTGGCGGCTGGAAGCTGGTATTCAGGCGCCCCGCGGGACGCCCTCTTTGTTGGCCGACATATTGATCGCCGAGCCGGATCCGGGAGCCGGGAAGGGCGTAACCGAGCCGCCGTTTTCGCTGCCCGGTTCAGGAATGCGCCCGACCTTCTGCGGGCGCATGTTGGTGGGCAGGAAGATGCTGAAGACAGTGCCATGCCGCTCGGGGCTCACCGAGGAGCGGAGCTGAATTTCGCCTCCGTAACGCTGAACGATGGAGCGGGTGACCCAGAGGCCGAGGCCGGTGCCGCGCTGGCCTTTGGTGGTGTAAAACGGCTCGCCCAAACGGCGCTGGACGTCTGCGGGGATGCCGCAGCCGTTGTCGCCCACGGAGACGCGAATGCCGCGGACGCCGGGGTCATTCCAGCTGCGGGTGGAACGGACGCGGACGCGCAAGCGGCCGTGTTGCGATGAGGCTTCGAGCGCGTTCGAGACAAGATTGGAAAGAACCTGCCGGATTTCACCGGGATAAACGACGGCTTCTTCCGAGCAGGCATACTGGCGCTCCACGTGGAGGCTCTTCTCCATAATGCGGCGACTGTAAAGAGAGAGAACTTCTTCGAGAAGCTCGTCGATGTGGGAACGGACGGGGCCGGTTGTTTCTCGCGAGAAGCGCAGGGTCTGGCGGCTGATCTGGGCAACGCGCTCCAGCTCGCGCTGCGCCAGGGCGAGATAACCGGCAACGCTGGGCGGAAGATTCTTTTCTTCGCCGAGCAGGTAGAGGATGTTGGTGATGGACTCCAGCGGATTGTTGATCTCGTGCGCAATGGAAGCGGCGAGCCGGCCGATGGTGATCAGCTTCTGGTTGTCGCGCAGCAGGAGGGCGGTGCGGTCCAGTTCAAACTGGGCCTGGCTCTGCAGAATTACGGACTGCCGAACCTTCAGGGCGCGAGCCAGCACCGTAGGCAGGTGATCCATTTGCCGTGACTGAAGAACCTCCGTCGCGCCGTTACGCAGCAGGCGGACGGCCTCGGCTTCGGCGATGCGATCGCCGGCGAGCACCAGCGGAATGGGGGGCTGCGCGGATCGCGCGCGGTCGATGACCTCGCGAATGTCGATATCGGACAGGCCTTCCGGGCCGGCGATCAGAAGGTCGGTGGTGCCGCGATGAAGCTCATCCAGGAATTCACGACGGTTCTCGGCAAATTCGATCCTGACGTCGAGACCCGCCTGTCGCGCAGCTCGGCGCACAGCATGGTGCGAGAGTGCAGCGCACCGCAGCATCAGAACAGCCGGGATGGATTGGCCCGTCATGGATGCAGAACCTGCGTCGGCGCGGGCCCGCGATGGCCCCGGCCAACAGACAACTTTTCCAACCGGAAGCCTCGCAGCTTCCAGCGTTTCCATACGAGCCTCCTGGATGTTGTCGGCTTCCGGAGTGCAGAAACCAGCCCTCTCGACCCTCGGAGAAAATTGGCCCACCGGAACTCGTGCTATGGAGCCCGTAGTTCCCTTCCATGAAATTCGATGACGGGGGCATGGATCGGTGTTGCTTATCTATGATTACCAAAGGTTAAAAGCCGTGCATTCCGAGTGGATTATCAGGGCTGAAGACGGCGGCGGGAGCCAGGCGCGGGAATTTTGGCAACTCGGAGAAGGTATTCTGATCTAAACAGAAGAATTCCGCATGGGTTCAGGAACGATGAAGAAGCTGGTTTGGAGGCTAATGACCCCGGGAGTGGCGATGCTGCTGAGCGTGACCGCTCCGGCGCAGAGCAATCCCCAGAATTCGGCGGCCAATCCTTACGTGGGCAGCGTGCAGGCCGTGCCCTACGCGGCTGGGGCGAAGACCCTCTCGCTGGATGACGCGATCAAGCTGGGAATCCAGAACAATCTGGCTTTAGCCATTGCTCGTGAGCAGCAGAAACAGGCCGACGCGGAGAAGCTGGAGCTGGTCAACGTGCTGCTGCCCGACCTCACTCTGCATGGCGAAACCGGGGTGCATCAGTACAATCTGGAGGCGCTTGGCTTCCACCCGGCGGACATTGGGTTATTTGCGGGATTGCTGCCGAAAGGCCCTGCTGC
The DNA here is from genome assembly GCA_963788905.1 of uncultured Acidobacteriaceae bacterium. GTDB lineage: Bacteria > Acidobacteriota > Terriglobia > Terriglobales > Acidobacteriaceae > Palsa-343. The sequence goes on along the minus strand of CAWBIO010000001.1, from coordinate 589,012 downwards.
ACCGAAGCTGTCCCTGATCACGAAGGTGGATACGACGATCGGCGAGGTGAACTTCTCGCAGGCGCTGTTCAACTGGGCCGGGTACGACGTGTGGCGCGCTTCGCAGGCCTTCCAGAAGGCCGCGTATTACAACGCGCAGTCGTCGCGCGGGCTGGTAGTTCTGAATGTGGGCAACACATACCTGCAGGCGTTGGCTGCGAAAGCCCAGGTGGACTACGCCCAGGCGCTGCTGAAGACCGACCAGACGGTCTTCAACCAGGCGCATGAGGAGCACCTGGCAGGGACCGTGGCGAATCTGGACGAGCTGCGCGCGAGGGTACAGCTGCAGAGCCAGGAACAGGCAGTGATTGCAGCCGAAGACGATTTTGAGAAGGCGAAGATTGCGCTGAACCGGGAGATTGGGCTCGACCCCGCGCAGCCCATCACACTCACCGATTCAAGCCCCTATGCGGAGCTGCATCCGATGGACCTGCCCGACGCGCGCATCGAAGCGTACGCCAACCGGCAGGATTACCAGATGCTGAAGCAGGAACTGATTGTCGCAGAGCGGGAGCGCAAGGCCACGACGCATGAGCGCTTCCCAACCCTGACCTTCGGCGGAAACTGGGGCGTCACCGGCATCTCGGGCGGCGTCTACCATGAGACCTTCGCCGCGGTGGGCACGCTGAGTGTGCCTTTGTTCAAGGAGGCGCAATTCCGTGGGGACCGCGACGTGGCCGAGGCGCAGCTGGACGAGATCCGCTCCCGGCTCGAAGACCTGAAGCAGAAGATCGATCAGCAGCTGCGTGACAGCCTGCTCGATCTGGAGACGGCGACCGAAACCATGCAGGTGGCAAAGAGCAACGTGGACCTGGCGGCGACGGCCCTGGACCAGACGCAGCAGCGCTTCACGGCGGGCGTGGCCGACAGCCTGCCGGTGGCCGAGGCCCAGTCGACACTGGCTGCCGCCGAAACCCAGTACGTCAACAGCGTCTACTCGCTGAACCAGGCGCGCCTGGGGCTGGCTCGCAACCTGGGAATCATCGACACGCAGTACCGCACCTTCCTCCAGGGCGGCAATCCGCCGCAAGTGAGAAGCGACAGCGCCGCGGGGGTGACGAATTAGGGCCGGCTGGAAGCAGGAGGCTCGAAGGTGGGAACGCGCGATTCCGATGTGCCATTCTTGAAGCGTGGAATCGGTTGAATCGGTCTACCAGCGGCTGCTCGCCGAGAACCGTGAGCGCGTGGAGCGCGAGCGCAGGCGGCACATCATCCTGGGCTACGCGAAGGTGGCGGATTTTCTGTGCGGGGTGGTTGCGGCAGGCGTGCTGGTGCACACCCGCGGTCCTTTCAGCCTGCTGCTGATTCCCTTCGTCATTTTTGTGGTGCTGGTCGTCCTGCACGATCGCGTTCTGCGCCGCCTCGCACGATACGAGCGCGTGACAGAGTTCTATGCGCGCGGACTCCAGCGGCTCGAAGACGAATGGCCCGGGACTGGCGAAAGCGGCGAACGGTTCTTCGATCCGAAACATCCTTACGCGCGTGATCTGGACTTGTTCGGGAAGGGATCGTTGTTCGAACTGCTGTCGACGGCGCGGACGCGGGCCGGCGAAGAGACGCTCGCGCGATGGCTGCTGGATGCCGCCGAGCCCGAAGAGGTGCGGGGGCGGCAGGCTGCGGTTCTTGAAATGCAGCCGCGCGTGGCGATGCGAGAGCGCCTCTTCACAGCCGGGGAACATGTGCGCGCTGGCGTCCATCCTGAGCCGCTCGCGGCGTGGGGCGAGGGAAAACCGGAATCGCAGTCGCGATGGCTGCCCTGGGTGCTGGCCGGGCTGGCGTTGCTGTGGGTGGCGTCCCTGGTCTTCTGGTTTCTGGCGCGAAACTGGGATCTGACGTTGCTCATCTCGCTGATCAACTACTCGGTCAGCTATCGCCTGCAGCGAAGGGTGAGCGCCTCGGCGGAGGCGGTGGAGAAAGCCGCGCCCGACCTGAAGTTGCTGAGCGAGGTTCTCGAGATCATGGAGGCGGACCCGTTCGCCGCGGAGCGGCTGCGCGGGTTGCAGGCACGGCTCGCAACCCGCCAGGTGCCGGCTTCAGCGGCGGTGAAGAAGCTGGAGCGGATTTACGACTGGCTGGAAGATCGGCGAAACGGATTTGTCGCGCTCTTCAACGCATTCGTGTTCTACACGGCGCAGCTGACGATGGCGGCCGAACGATGGCGGGCGCGGTTTGGGCCGGCAATTCGGGGCTGGCTGTCGGCGGTGGGTGACTACGAAGCGTTGGCTGCGCTGTCCGGGTATGCCTATGAGCATCCGTCGGACGTCATGCCGGAAGTGGTTGCACAACCAGGAGCAGCGCGGGCTACGGCAACTTTCGACGCGGAGGGCCTGGCCCATCCTCTGCTGCCGCTGGATAAGGCGGTCGCGAACGATCTGAAGCTGGGACGCGAGCCGCAAACCATGATCCCGCAGATGATGATCGTGAGCGGCCCCAACATGGCGGGCAAGAGCACGTTTCTCCGTGGAGTGGGCCTGAATGCCGTGCTGGCGCAGGCCGGCGCGCCGGTGCGGGCACAGCGGCTGCGGATGTCGCCCCTGAAGGTTGGCGCGTCAATCTGCATTCTCGATTCCCTGCAGGGCGGCGTCTCGCGCTTCTACGCGGAAATCCAGCGCCTCAAGGCTCTCTCCGACCTCGCCGCAGGACCGGTGCCGTTGCTGTTCCTGCTCGACGAATTGCTGTCGGGAACCAACTCACATGACCGCTTCGAAGGCACGCGGCTGGTGGTGGGGGAGCTGGTGGAGAAGGGCGCCATTGGTCTGGTGACGACCCACGACCTGGCACTGACAGCGATTCCGGAAACGATGAACGGGGCGGGCGCGAATTTCCATTTCGAGGACCGTATCGAGGACGGCGAGCTGAAGTTCGACTTCCGTCTGCGCCCAGGGATCGTCCAGACCAGCAACGCGCTGAAGCTGATGCGGGCGGTGGGGTTGATGAAGAACAGCCGGTAGCCCGTGGCCGGTAGCAAAACCGGTCAGCCCTTCTCCTCGGTCGGCTGCCAAAGCTCCACGCGGTTGCCCTCCGGGTCGGTGAACCAGCCGAACTTGCCGTAGTCGGCGCTCTCGCGTTTGGGATCGACCTCGACGCCCGCCGCCCGGAGCTTTTCGAGTAACGCGTCGAGATCGTCGACCTGAAAGTTGAGCATGGCGGGCTGCGAAAGCGGGAAGTGGGCGTTATCGTGGGCAAAGAAGCAGAATGCGATGGAAGCGCGCTCCTGCTCGGCGGGGATCACGAAGCTGCCGTACTGCAGCGGCAGACCGAGGTGCTTCTCGTACCAGGCGTGAAGGGCTTTGGGGTCGCGGGCGCGAAGGAACACTCCGCCGATTCCGGTGGCTTGTGGCATTATTCGTTCTCCGAGAGAAGATCGGTAAGGGTTTTGGGATGTTTGCGCGCGCGGCTTTCTTCGCGCGTGGCGCCCGGAATAACGCGCTCGGGTTTCGGCTGCCCGACACGCTCGCGGGCGTTGGCCTTGACCGCCTTTACGGCGGAGAAGGTTCTTTTTTTGGCGTGTTTCTTCGGCATTTGTGCCTGCAACTAGTACAAATTGCGGCCAGTGTGATGGGAAGCAATGCGCCGGGAGCGAAGACAGGGATTTCCCACCCGAACTGGATCGTAGTCGTGGCTCCAAAATAGCATTCCCGGCGCGGCCCGATGTGAAATACTTGTCGTGGAATCTCTAATTGGAGTTATGGGCCAATGGAAGAGCGCGAATTTTTCGATGAGAAGTCGGAACTGCGGAAACATACACTGACTTGCCCGCACTGTGGGCAGGCCGGGGAGTATCAGGTGCGCTGGCTGGTACGGACGCGCAAGGCGCAGCTGCCGAGGAACGCAGACGAGCGCGACCGGGCGCGGTTTGCCAAGGCGCAATCGTACATGGTGCGCCAGGACGACCTGGTTGGCTGCCAGAACATCCGGTGCCGCAAGCGCTTTGAAGTGACCAGCCTGCAATCGGTCGCGTTCCTGCAGTCGGCGTGACGAGCCGCCTGCGGGCGGGCGGGAGAACATGAGTCACGAAGGGATTCGCCTCGTTAATGCACAAGAGGCCCAGCGTGCGCCCGAACAACAATTGCCGCGCGAGGCGGTAACCCCGGTCAAAGTGCGCGTCCAGCAGTCGACGGGTGAAGGCCTCGCAATTGAGTGGAAAGACGGGCACCAAAGCCGCTGGAGTTTTGTGTGGCTGCGAAACGCCTGCCCGTGCGCCACCTGCCACGAGGAGCGCGAGGCCCAGGGACGCGAGCCAGGCGAAGCGAAGCCGAAACCTGCATCACTGCTGCCGATGTATGAGGCCCCGGCGCGCCCGGAATCATCCACCCCGGTGGGAAACTACGCGATCAGCTTCAAGTGGAATGACGGGCACGCCAGCGGGATCTACTCCTGGGATTATTTGCGGCGGCATTGCTTGTGCGAGGCGTGCGCGGGGAGCCGGTAATCCAGGTTAGCTTCTCGGAGCCAGCGACGCGGAGACCTTAGCGTAAAACGCAACAAGGTCTTCCGACGGTCCCATCGTCAGACGACGGAAGATTTTCAGCAAAGGGTAGACGTGGGAGCCGCGAATCTCAAGCGCGGGCATGGCCATCTCGGTAACGACGACATCCCGCTGGGCCGCGCCGAGCGGGCCAGGATAGACGGCCATAATCCATTGGGCGGGGTATTGGCGGCGAAAAATCTCACCAAAATAGGCTCCCCAAAGCCGCGTGGCTTCTTCGTGGTCCGCTTCAGGTACGGGGCTCCGGGCGGAGAGAACCGTTTCGAGGATCGGGATCGACTCCGGCGTAAGGTCCAGCGTCAGGCCGTGATCTTCGGCCGCGACGCGAACCGCATGGCGTGCGTACGCTTCCATCATCGCGTCGAGGGAGTCGAAGGATTGTTGCGAAAGCGAAGACATCCCGGACCAGACCAGGGACCAGAGTACAGGAGGCGGCGGGGACAGAACGCGGTTCGCCCATGTATCTTTAGAGTTTGCGATAAAGTCTGATGGATTTGCCCGGATTTAGCGGAGGTTTGCATCTGTTGAAGCAAGCGTGGTGTGATCGCGTGGGAGTGGCGGCCCTGGCCGCTGTGCTGTTTCTTGCAGGAGCGGCGAAAGCCCAGGTGGCGAGCCCGCCACCCAATCCGCAGCTGCCGCCTCCGGCGCCGCTTGCCGGAGTGAAATACGACTACCCGTGGGAGGCATACGGCGGGTTTGCGTATTCGCATTTCGATGCGGGACCGCATCTGCTGCAGGGCGCAAACCTCGGCGGGTTCGACGCGCGCATCGTGCGCGAGCTGGGCACACGCTGGGGCGTTGGCCTGAACGCGCGCGGTTATTACGGGACGACCGGCGTGGCGCCCAACTGCGGAAGCTGCTCCGGCAGCGGACCGAATGCCGGGCCCATCACCGGACCTTTTGTCAGCGAGCACATGTTCCTGGTCGGCCCGGAATTTCGCCTGGCGGCCAATGAACACGCGGCCATGATGCTGCATGCCTTCGTCGGCGGCGCCTACGGAGATTTCCAAAGCGCGCTGGGAGGAGTCAACCCCGCATCGCTGGGCTTGTTCTCGAATCAGTTCACCGTCGCCGGGGCATTCGGCGGGTCTATTGACCTGAACCGCTCCCCAAGGCTCGTGTTCCGCATCGCGCCCGATGCAACGCTGACCGACTTCGGGCACAACGGCTTCGCCGAGCAGTTCGCGATTTCGATCGGCGTTGTTTATCGGCTGGGTAAGCAGTTTAAGACGAGATAGTGCGAAGCGAGAGTTCAGAGTTTAGGATTAGAGTTTAGGGGAAGAGGTCTCCCGCAATTTTTCTTTCTAAACTCTAAACTCTGACCCCGAATCCCTCGTCACGCTCCCAGCGACGACATGTCGATGACGAAGCGGTATTTCACATCGGCTTTCACCACGCGTTCAAAGGCTTCATTGATCTTTTGAATTGGGATGACTTCGACGTCCGCGGTGATTCCCTTCTCTGCGCAGTAGTCGAGCATCTCCTGCGTCTCCGGCATGCCGCCGATGATCGAGCCGGACCAACTCCGGCGTTTGAAGAGCAAGTGACCGGGAAAGATGACCGGCGGCTTCTCCGGCAGGCCAACCTGCGCGTAAGTGGCATCACGCTTCAGCGCCTCCAGATAGGGATTGATGTCGTGCGGCGCCGATACGGTGTCGAGAATGAAGTCGAAGGAGTTGGCCTGCTTCTTCATCGCGTCGGCGTCTTTTGAGATCACCACCTCATCGGCCCCGAGGCGTTTGGCGTCGGCGATTTTTGACTCCGACGTGGTGAACTGGACCGTGTGCGCGCCAAAGGAATGGGAGAACTTGAGCCCCATGTGGCCCAGGCCGCCGAGCCCGATGATGCCGACTTTTTTGTTCGGCCCGGCTTTCCAGTGTCGCAGCGGTGAATACGTGGTGATGCCCGCGCAGAGCAGCGGCGCGACGCCTGCCGGATTTAGCTTTTGCGAAACGCGATGCACAAAGTGCTCGTCGGTGACAATGTTGTTCGAATAGCCGCCCTGGGTCATGTCGCCGTATTTGTCTTTCTGGCCGTAGGTGAGGGTCGTGCCGCCTTCGCAGTACTGTTCTTCACCGGCCTTGCAGGCGGGGCAGGTGCGGTCGGAATCGACAATAACGCCCACACCCACCAGGTCGCCGGGCTTGAACTTCTTCACTGCCGAACCGACGGCTTTGACCGTGCCGATGATTTCATGCCCGGGCACAACCGGAAAGACCGCGTTGCCCCACTCATTGCGGACGAAATGGATATCGGAGTGGCAAACGCCACACCACTGAATGTCGACCTGGACGTCGTGCTCGTGGAGATCGCGGCGGGTGAATTTGAATGGCGCCAGCGGGGTTGTGGCGCTTTGGGCAGCGTAGCCGTGCGATTGCGTCATGAATGATGGCTCCTCAGAACTAAATATGCGCCAGTGAAGGTGGTGGATTCATCGCCGGTTCGCTCTGCGGGACGTGACGGTTCTCATTGCGGTCGTTCGACAGGCGCGTCGAGCACAGGATGATCGAGGCCCCGCATCTGGCGGCCTGGTTCGCCCTCGAGATCGAAGACAATGACTTCGTTAAGCCCTTGTTTGAGCCATGGACCGGGCAGGTAGAGCGCCTTCTGCGGACCGATATGCCAGAAGCGGCCCAGGGGCTTTCCATTGATCCATACCTCGCCTTTGCCCAGTGCGCTGGTGTCGAGGAACGTGTCGGCCGGGCGATCGATGTTGAACGTGGCGCGAGAGAAGCAGGCTCCGCTGCATGGCCGGTCGGAGTACGGGAGCGAGCCAGGGCTGAGCATGGGCAGCGAGTCATTGTCCCAGCCGGTGATGGGATGGCCGGCAAGCGTGACGCCGTTCAGCAGGCCAACGCGCTCGCCGGGCAGGGCGGAGCCAAAGTTCACCCGGCCAGTGTTCTCGAGCAGGATGTCGAGCCGCGCGTGAGCGCTCTCAATTTGCAACGGCAGCGAAGTCTGGTTGAGGCGACGGTCAATGACGCCGGCTAACTTGCCGTCGACATACACCTGGGCGTAGTCATGGATCGCACCAATGGTGAGGTCGCCGGTAACGGGTCCGGAGATCGCGGTGCGGTAGAGGACGTAGCCGTAGGCCTGGTCCATCTGCTCCATGCTGAGGGGCTGATCGGAGTGAACAGGCACGGGAAGGTTGCTCCAGAGCGAAGCGGAGTCCTTGAGAGTGAAGGCCGCAATCGTTGTAACCGGCGGCGTCGCCGGCACAGGAGGCGGCGTCCTGCCGGTGTCGCGGGCGATCACATCGCGGAAGGCGTAGTACTTCGGCGTGGCATGTCCGCTCTCATCGAGCGCCGCGTCGTAGTCGTAGCTGGTGACGTCGGGCTCGTAGTTGCTGCCGTTGGAGTTGGCGCCGTTCATCCAGCCAAAGCTGGTGCCGCCGTGAAACATGTAAATGCTGACCGAATAGCCCTGCTGCAACATCCAGTCAAGGTCCGCGGCCTGCTGCTCTGTGTTGGTGTGGGCATGCGGCGCGCCCCAGTGATCGAACCAGCCGTCCCAGTATTCGCTGTTGAAGAATGGCCCGTTGGGCCGCAGCCTCTTGAGAGTGTCGAACGATTTTTGTGCCTCTCCTGGACCGAAGTTAATCGCAGCGGGCAGCTCCGGAAGGCTGCCGCGCGGAACCTCGTCCGCGCCGTCTGCCGTGTAGAGTTGCGATTTCGTAAATCCGGCATCCACCAGGTCGTGGTAGATGGCCTCCATGTACGCGTGGTCGTCGCCATAGGAGCCGTATTCGTTCTCCACCTGCACCAAGATGATGGGACCGCCGCTGCCGATCTGGAGCGGCGCCACTTCCCTGCCAAGACGCAACAGCCAGGTGCGCGCCGCGGCAAGGAACTGCGGGTTTGTGGAGCGGACCACCATGGTTGGATCTTTGAGGAGCCAGGAAGGAAAGCCGCCGAATTCCCATTCGGCGCAGGAGTAGGGACCGGGACGGAGAATGACGTAGAGACCTTCCTGCTGCGCCTCGCGGACGAATTCAGCGATGTCGAGATTGCCGGAGAAATCAAAAACACCCGGGCTTGGCTCGTGGGCGTTCCAGAAGACATAGGTGGTGACGGCGTTGAGGCCCATCGCCTTCGCCATACGCAGGCGATCCCGCCAGTAGGCGCGCGGGATGCGGGCATAGTGCATTTCTCCTGAGATCACCTGGAACGGCTGGCCATTCATGAGGAACTTGCCGTCCGCGGCGCGGAAAGACGATGCCTGCGTATGCGCAGACGGGTGAGGAGCAAGAATCAGAAACAACACAGCTGCGCACACGGCCGAGCTGGCAAGAAATGGCTTCTGGAACATAGGGCTTTTTCTCGTCACGGATTGTACTTCGCCAGCCAGTCGGTCAGCTCCTGCATCACATTGAACCGCTGCTCCCAAAGCACTGGGAAATGCGGTGAGCCAGGATATGTAACCATGCGGACGATCTTTCCGCGCGCCGCGAGAATCTGGAAATACTCGATGCCCTGGAAGGTCGGCACGCGCCGGTCGGCTTCACCATGCAGAATGAGCAACGGCGTGGTGACGTTCTTCGCGAAATCGACGGCAGAAAACTGCGTGAAGGCGCTCGGATCTTCGTCGGTCCAGCGCTGGTCGTAGTCGATCTGCTGGATATCGCTGGTCCACAGGAACGGCGCCCAGTCCGTGATGCCCGCGCCCTCAACCGCGGCCTTGTAGCGGTTGGTCTGCGTCACCGTCCACGACGTCATAAAACCGCCGGCGCTCCAGCCAAAGATGGCGAGGCGGTTCGGATCGGCCCACCCCTGAGCGACCGCGTAGTCAGTGGCGCTGTCTACGTCCTGGTAGGCGCGGTCGCCGAAGTGCTGATAGATGGCCGCGAGAAAGTCGGCGCCGTAGCCGGTCGATCCGCGATATTCAGGCTGCAGGACAACATAGCCCAGGCCCGCGACCGTCCGCGAAAACGGGTCGAAAGCCAGCTCATCGTTGGCTTCCGGTCCGCCATGCGGCAGCACCAGGAACTTGTACTTCTGTCCCTGGACGTAGCCAGGGGGAAAAGTCGCGATGCCTTCGAGCGCAATCCCCTCCTTGCTCTTCCAATGAACCACCCGCACCTCTCCCAAATCCGCCGCCAGCTGCGTGTCTCCTTCGGAGGTGATTTTGCGGAAGTGATTGCCGTCAGGCACCGCGACGTTGCGCGTATGCGCAGGGTCGGCAACGCTTAGAGCAATCTGTTCGCCGGTTCCTTTATAGGGCGAGCTGACCGGCAGGCCGGCCATTACGCCATCCGGCCACTGATAGACGGTCTGGAGCGCGCCTTTATCGAATTGATCCACTTCGGTACGCACGCCGCGCGCAACCAGAACCAGCACCCGCCCTTTCACATCGCCCGTGAGCGAGAGGGCAGTTGCGTCCAGATTCGGTGTGCGATCTTCGGGTGTGCCGCCGGACGCCGGCACGGTCCACACATGCTCGGGCGTCAGGACCTGCGATTTGGTCGAGAGAAAGGCCAATTCGTGTCCATCGCCAACCCACGCAATACCGGTTACAGTATTCGCGACATCACCCACATGGCGCACGCCCGACGCCGAGCACACATCGATGAACGTGGCGACCTCATGATGGCCGATGCGCGGCAGCTCGGACAAAACAGCAAGAGATTGGCCATCCGGCGACCAGGCGAGAGCGCTCGATGAGCCGATGTCGATGCCGCCTGAGATATTTTTCAGGGATGGGCACCACCACGACCCGTTGGTTCCATCGGCGTTCACCACGTAGATGCTCGACGGCTCCGGCTCCCAAACGCGGCGAACCTCGTCGAGCGAATCGGGAGGACGCGGATCGGCGACAATCGCGAACTGCGTGCCCTGCGGGTTAGGCGCAGCGGATTCCATCCCGCGCGGCAGAAGCACCGTCGTCGAGGCCACCGGCGCAGCCTTCCTGTTGCTCAGAGGAAAAATCGCGAATTGAGCTTCACCGTTGACCTTCCAGGACCCATAAAGACTGCGGCCGTCCCGTGTGAATCCCATCGGCGAGAAGCCCTCGGGCAGATCGAGTTTGCCGCGGTCCGAGCCGTCCGGGGAAACCGTCCACCACTCCTGATGGGTTGGTCCTTTTTCGCCGCCGAAGGTGACCACGTACAGAATAGTTCCGTCCGGCGACACGGCGGAGACGCCGGCGCTGTGCAGCGCAGCCCAGTCCTTCACGCCGAAAGGATGTTTGGCTCCGGCAGTTTGAGCCAGAGCGGCAACCGCAAAAGCAAAGAGCGTAGCCGCGAAGAGCGAATGGCGTCGCATGAATCTCTCCTTGATGGACGCTGCGAATTTCAGTTGCTTAGAACGTGAGAAGGATACCGCGAACCAGCCCAATTGCCGGGCTCACCAGCGCTCCGACGAAGCGTCCCCCGACCAAAAAGATGATGAGGAGGCTAACCATGCCCAGCGAGTCGTAAACACGAAGAGCCTTGTAAGGGAGCATATGACGGAAAACGTGGGAGCCATCGAGCGGCGGCAGAGGCAGCAGGTTAAAAACAGCCAGGAAAAGATTGAGGACCATCGTGATGTAAAAAAGCAGAGCAAGAGGAAAAAGCATCGACCCACGCAGCGACGGATCCACCACGCCCATGGCAAGCTCGTGAACGATGGCCGCGCCGGTCGCGCCGATATGCGAAACGATCAGCAGCGCGATGGTGGCTGCAATCGCGGCAAGAACGTTGCTGGCTGGTCCAGCCAAGGTGGTCAGGATGTCGTCGCGGGTGATGTTCTTAAAATTGCGCTGGCTCACCGGTGTTGGTTTAGCCCATCCGAACAAAAAGCCGGGGCTGACAAACAGCATGATCAGCGGCAAAATCACGGTGCCGAGAAGGTCGATGTGCTTGATCGGGTTCAGCGTGATGCGCCCCAGCATCCGGGCCGTGGGGTCGCCCAGGCGATTGGCCATCCACGCGTGCGCGGCTTCGTGCAGGCTGAGCGAAAAAAGCAGCACAGCAAACTCGAAGATCGCGAGGATAAAGTGTTCCTGATCCATCGGGAAGTCGCTTCGATGGTAACAGGAAGACAGCTGAGAAGCTGTCAGCGATACGGCGGTCAGCCAGGTGCGGTCGCTGACCGGTTCCGCGCTGACAAGTTCCACGCTGACCGGCCCTGCGCTGACCGGTTTTTCAGCGAACCGGTTCCTAGCTGCCTCACTCGTTGGGCGGCAGCTCTTCGCAGGGGCCATCGCCGTTGTGCTCGCCCAAGCGGTGCGCTTCCTTCTTGGATTTGATTTTTCGCCCCGGCACGCCGCCCACAATGGAGTGGGGTTCGAGGTCGTGCGTCGCCACAGCCTGAGCGCCCAGCATCGAGTCCTCCCCAACCCGCACGCCCGGCATCACCAGCGAGCGATAGGTAACCCGCGCGTTGGGTCCCACCTCCGTCCGCCGATGCTCGATCACGCAGGCTTCCACCGGATCGTGCGCGTGCGAAAAGACCGCCGCATACTCCGAAATCGATGTGCCTTTGCGAATGACCAGCTCGCCGCGATCGTCGAGCAGCACGTGGTTGTGGACGATCACGTCGTCCTCCAGCGTGAGGTTGTACCCGAAAGTAAATTCCACCCCGTGATAAATCTTCACGTTGTTGCCGATGGACTTGAAGATGTGTTTGCCCAGCATGGCGCGCAGCCGGAAGCCCAGCCAGTGGTTGAGCGCCACCGGGGAGCGGTCGAACATGCGCCAGAACCAAACCAGCGGCTTGATCGGCGCGTAGCGCTCCGCGTCGATGTCGCCGTAGTACTCCGGCTCCAGGGTCACGTTGGCGGGGTCAAGCGAGAGCTGCAGCACGTTAAAAGGCAGCTCAGTAGCCAGCGTAAAGTTCAGGCGGCCGCCGTGTGGCCGGCCCAGCAGCAGCTGATGCAGATTATCGCGGACGATCTCGCCGCGCAGCGCGACGTTGCTGTGGCGCGAAAACTCGTCGTCCAGGTAGTCGACCCAGCGATCGAAAACCTCTTTGGCCTCGCGGGTGGGCTCAATCTCGCGGTACTGATAACGGGGCATACGTCATAGATTATCGTTCGGCTGGGTGGGTTGCAGAAGTAGCAACGCCCCGGCAGATGGCGATTGCAGCGGCTGTCGGACCAGGGTACATTGCGCTCAGCAGTTCGAGGAAAGCGAGAAAAGGCAGCTATGGACGAAACATCTGAGGTGCCGGTTCAGAGGAGTTTCTCTGGGCTGTTTATAGCGGTGCTGGCGATTGCGGTGCTGTGCGCGATCGCGGGGCTCATCTGGAGCTACACCCTGGCCGGCCGGCTCACCCATGCCGAGGCGCAGCTGGCTACGGCCCAGCAACAGAATCAGAAGCTGGGTGCGGCGCTGGACCAGACCAATGCGCGACTGAAAGTCACGACTGAGACGCTGGGTCAGTCATTGGGTATGACCCAGAAACAGCTGGAGCAGAAAGCCCAGGACCTGCTGAGCCGCCAGCAGGCCGATGCGAAACGTCTGGCGCAGGCGCAGAGTCAGATCGCCTCCGTAACCAACGATGTTTCCGGCGTCAAAACCGATGTGGGCGGAGTCAAGACCGACCTGACCAACACGAAGACGCAGCTGCAGGGCGACGAAGCGGCTATGCAACAAATGAAGGGCGACATGGGCCTGCAGAGCGGGCTCATCGCCACCAACGCGAAGGAGCTCGATGTCCTCAAGCACATGGGCGACCGCAATTACTACGAGTTCACGCTTTCGAGGAATGAGAAGAAGGCCGTGGCCACGGTTGCTCTTGAGCTGAAGAAGGCCGACCCAAAGCACAGCAAGTTCACGCTCGTGGTGTATTCCGACGACAAGGAGATCCAGAAGAAGGACCGGAACCTCGACGAGCCCATCCAGTTCTACACCGGTAAAGATCACCTGCTGTATGAGCTGGTGGTCAACAACATCGACCGCAATCAGATCAAGGGATATATTGCTACGCCCAAGAACGCGCCTGTACCGGTGACGACGTCGGGAGAATAGCGAAGCGGGATCGATTAAGCGCAGACAGCGGGTGTTCGCAGCGGCGCTCTAGGCCACCGCACAGAGGACGCAGGCGAGAAGCAGGACGATAATTACAAGGCGTTTCATCGTCGGAAGACTGGCTCCCACTGCTATGTTCGGCCCGATAAACCCCAGAGTCTGTGGCCCAATCGGGGGAGCAAGGGGCGACCTTGGTGTGCCGGTTTGATGACTGCGGGGGTAGGCCGGCCCAATGGGGCAGACGCCCGTGTCTACAATCGGAAGCGTGAGCGAAGGCGGGCGTTTTTCTTTCGGCCAGCGGGCGGCACTTTGGGTCGTCCCGAAGCTGACCGCGCTCCTTCTGGCCGTTGTGGGCGTGACCCTGCGCTTTGAAGTCATCGCTGAAGAAGGCGCGACACCGGCCACGCCTCCCGCGCGCGGAATCTTCTGCTTCTGGCATCGCTCGACCCTGTCGGCCGGCTGGTACTTCAGAAAATTTCGCTGCTCCATCCTCATCAGCCAGAGCTTCGACGGCGAGCTGATCGCCCGAACCCTCGCCCTGCTGGGCTACGGAAGCGTGCGCGGGTCGAGCTCGCGCGGCGGGGCCGCGGGGCTCATGGCCATGCGCGATGTTCTGGCCCGTGGCGAGCCTGTGGTCTTCACAGCCGACGGCCCAAAAGGCCCGATCTACCAGACCAAAATTGGACCCGTAAAACTCGCCGCGTTGACCGGCGAACAAATCGGCAGCTTTTATCTCCTCCCACAGCACGCCTTCGCCATCCGCTCCTGGGACCGGTTCCTCGTCCCATTGCCCTTTTCGCGCGTGGTGGTCAGCTGGTCGCGGCCCGTGACTGCGCCCGCTGCCGATGCCGATTCGGCAACACTCGAAGCCAAACGCATGGAGCTGAACGACGCGCTCGAGCGAGCACGCCTGCGAGCTGAGCAACACCTGGCGCAGGATTGAGACGGTACACGTAGAATCGGCAGCGATGCTGGTCTCCGAATTCGCTTTCGATCTGCCCGAAGAACTCATCGCCCAGGAGCCGCTCGAAGACCGAGCGGGAGCACGCATGCTCACCCTGAGCCGGGCAACCGGCGAATTCCATGACCAGCAATTTCGCGACTTGCCCCGGATGCTCCGCCCCGGCGACCTGCTCGTCCTCAACGACAGCCGGCTCATTCCGGCCCGGCTCTTTGCGCACCGCGCCGGACTGCACACCCAGGTTGGCCATCGCGTCACCGGCCGCGTCCAGATATTGTTGGCCGAAAAGTTGTCCGAGTGGGAGTGGCGCGCGCTCGTTCGGCCCGGCCGCAAGGTGCTCACTGGCGAAGTGCTGGAATTCGGGGGCGAGCTCCGCGCCGAAGTCATCGCCCATGGCGAATTCGGCGAGCGCACTCTGCGCTTCGAGCCGGTGGCCGATTTCTTCGCTGCGGTCGAGCGTCTCGGCCACATGCCGCTACCGCCTTATATCCATCGCGAAGATCGCGCTGGCGACCGAGAGCGCTACCAGACTGTCTACGCCCGCGAGCGCGGATCAGTCGCTGCACCGACCGCCGGGCTGCATTTCACTCCGGAAATTCTCGACGAGATTCGCGCGCGGGGAGTGCATATCGCCACGGTGACCCTCCATGTCGGCCTGGGAACCTTTCAGCCAGTCCGCGTCGAACAGGTCGAAGACGTGAAGCTGCACGCCGAACGCTACACCATTTCTGATGAGACCGCCGCAGCACTGAATGCTGCCCGTCGCGACGGCCGCCGCATTGTCGCGGCGGGGACCACGACCGTCCGCACATTGGAACACTGCGCGCTGTCGGGACCGGAGTTCAAGGCCCACTCTGGCGAAACCAGCATTTTCATCTCTCCGGGATTTGAATTTCGCCTGGTCCGGCCCTGCTGACCAACTTCCATTTGCCGCAATCGACGCTGCTCATGCTTGTGTGCGCGTTTGCGGGGCGAGAAACAACACTCGCTGCCTATCGCCATGCCGTTCAACAGAAGTACCGTTTCTTCTCCTACGGCGACTGCATGTTCATCGCATAGCGGAAAGGCATTGCTGCCGACTGAGAGGATAAACTCGAATTCGTGCCTTCAGAATCGGGAAAACCTGCCGTCTTCCTGCTCGACGCGATGTCGTTCATCTTTCGCGCCTACCACGCCATGCAGCGTTCGCGCCCCATGTCCACCCGGACCGGAGTGCCCACCGCGGCGACCTATGTATTCATCAACATGCTCAACAAGCTGCGCAAAGATTTTTCGCCGGAGTACTTCGCGGCGGTCTTCGACGTGAGCGGGCCGGTTTTTCGCGACGAGCGAGCGCGCGGCATGACGGTAAAGAAGTTCAGCGCCGAAACGCAGCAGTTCGAGACGGTAGAAACCGGCGGCTACAAGGCGAAGCGCGAAGCCATGCCGCCCGATCTCGCTCAGCAACTGCCTTACGTGCGCCGGGCGCTCGAGGCCTTCCGCATTCCGATCCTCGAGGCACAGGGTTTTGAGGCCGACGACGTCATCGGCACGTTGGCTTCGAAGGCCGCGAAGGCCGGCCATCCCGTCCTGGTCGTCTCCAACGACAAGGACATGATGCAACTGGTCAACGACCGCGTAAAGATCCTCAACCCGGTGAAGGACAATCTGGTCCTCGATCGCGAAAAAGTAGTAGAGGTGCTGGGGGTCCCGCCCGAGCGCGTGATCGACGTGATGGCGTTGCGCGGCGACTCCATCGACAACATTCCCGGCGCGCCGGGAATCGGGGACAAAGGATCGGTGGAGCTGATCCAGCAGTTCGGCAGCGTGGAAGTGGCGCTCGATCGCGCCGACGAGATCAAGCGGAAAACGTATCGCGAATCGTTACAAAATAACCGCGAAGCGGTGCTGCTGAGCAAGGAGCTGGTGACGATCCACTGCGAAGTGCCCCTTGACTTCGATCCGGAAGCGATGCGCACGCAGGAACCGGATGTGTCGGCCTGCCGCACACTCTTCACGGAACTGGAGTTCACAACCCTGCTGCGCGAGCTCGCGCCTGCGGTGCCTGCGACAGCGGTCGAGTATGTACTGGAACCCACCTCGGAGCAGATTGCGGCTTTCGTGAAGCAGGCGCGAAAGGAGGGATTCGCGCTCGCGCTGCCGGCCTCGGAACTGGAAGCGGCAGCCGAGCAGGTGAGCGAGCAGGAAAGCGACGCCCTCGAAGAGAAGGAACCGGAGCTGAAGACCATGTCGCTGCTCGATCTTGTCGATCAGACAGAAGCGCAGTGCGAAACCACTCCAGCAGCAGTCGAATGCAGGATTGGTGTCGCGGCGGCGGCGGACAAGGCGATGCTGGTCGAGCTTGATGCAGTGCAGCACCTGCTCGAGGACGCGACAGCGCCGAAACAGGTGCACGACCTGAAGGCGGCGCTCAGGGTTTGCGAGGCTCATGGGGTTTCACTGCGCGGCGCGGCCGACGACCTGATGCTCTACTCCTATCTGATCAATCCGACGCACGCGACCCATCGCCTCGGCGACGTTGCAGCGCGGTTCGGCGGCGGCCCGCCGCACGAGATTGGCGATCGTACGCTTCCGGAGGTCGCGCACCTGACCCGAGCCCTGACGAAAACGCTGCGCGACGAAGTGGACACGCTCAGCGAGCGGCGGGTCTACGACGAAATCGATTTGCCGCTGGTCCCGGTATTGCTGGGCATGGAGAAAGCCGGGGTGCGGATCGATTCATCGACGCTTCGGGCAATGTCCGACACGCTGGCGAAACAAATGCATGCGGTCGGAGAGCAAATCTATTCGCTCGCCGGTCAGCGCTTCAACATCAACTCGCCGAAACAGCTCGGCGAGGTTCTGTTCAGCAAGATGGGATTGCCGCAGCCCATTGAAATATGGCAAGGGCAAAGTAATTTCGACGGCGCAGGACGTGCTGGAAGAGCTGGCCGTCCACAACGATGTGCCGCGCCTGGTATTGGAATTCCGGCAGCTGGCCAAGCTGAA
Organism: uncultured Acidobacteriaceae bacterium; assembly: GCA_963788905.1. Lineage (GTDB taxonomy): Bacteria > Acidobacteriota > Terriglobia > Terriglobales > Acidobacteriaceae > Palsa-343. Next base: position 571,582 of record CAWBIO010000001.1, on the reverse strand, counting down.
GTCCAATTACGCCGATTCCCTTCCCCTGCTGGCAGACGGCGAAGGGCGCGTGCACACGACGTTCAATCAGGTGGGAACCGCAACAGGCCGACTCTCGTCGACCAATCCGAACCTGCAAAACATTCCCATCCGCACGGAGTTGGGCCGCGAGATTCGCGCGGCCTTTATCGCGGCGCCTGGCTGCGTGCTGCTCTCGGCTGACTATTCGCAGATCGAACTGCGCCTGATCGCGCACTTCTCCGCCGATCCACTGCTGGTGCGAGGCGTTTCCGAACCGGACAGGACATTCACACGCTGACGGCGGCGGAAGTCTTTGGGGTTGCGCCGGAGACGATGGGTAAGGAGACGCGGAACCGTGCAAAGGCAGTGAACTTCGGGATCGTCTATGGGATTTCACCCTTTGGCCTCGCGGCGCAACTCGGCATCGAGCAGAACGAAGCACGGCTCTACATCGAGACCTACTTCGAACGCTACGCGGGCGTTCGGACGCTATATCGATCGGACTGCTCGACGAGACGCGGCGCGAGCAGAAGGTGCGCACGATGTTCGGCAGAGTGCGGCCGATTCCCGATATGCAGAGCCGCAATGCCAACCTGCGCGGCTTTGCCGAGCGCACGGCCATCAACACGCCGCTGCAGGGAACGGCGGCCGACCTGATCAAGCTTGCCATGATCCGGATCGACGAGCGACTCAGGAAAGAAAAGCTGAAGTCTCGAATGACCCTGCAGGTGCATGACGAACTGGTCTTCGATGTTCCGGAAAAGGAGGTTCAGCCGATGAGCGACCTCGTGCGCCACGAGATGGAGCACGTTATCGAGCTGAGCGTGCCGCTGGTTGCAGATGTTGGTGTGGGAAACAACTGGCGAGATTTGCAGTAGCTATGCACCCAGCTCGGCCCGGATGGCCGCGGCGATGCGATCTGCGTGGCGGCGCATGGCCTCTTCCGATTCGGCTTCGATCATCACGCGGGCCAGAGCCTCTGTACCGGAATAGCGAACGACGACGCGGCCACTCTCGGCGAGTTCGGCTTCGGCGGCGCGAATTGTTTCCGTCACAGTGGCAATTTGTTCCAGTGGCCGCTTTTCCCGCACTTTGACATTGAGGATGACCTGCGGATAAACCTTCAGATCGGCGACCAGCTCATGCAGAGCGCGACCGGAGCGACGGACCACGTCAAGCACCACCAGAGCGGTCATCAAGCCGTCTCCAGTGGTAGCGAGATGCGGAAAGAGAATGTGGCCGGACTGCTCGCCGCCCAGAGAAGCCTTTTCCTCCTGCATGCGCTCCAGTACGTACTTATCGCCTACCGGAGCGCGCAGCATGCGGATGCCATCGCGGCGCAGCGCAGCTTCAAGTCCCATGTTAGACATCGTCGTGGCAACGACGGTGTCGTTGCGGAGGATGCCGCGCTGCTGCATATCGCGCGCAGCAAGCAGCATAACGGCATCGCCGTTGACGACATGACCGTGCCCATCGGCGAACATGGCGCGGTCGGCATCGCCGTCGAAGGTCACGCCGAGATCGGCCCCAAGGTTCCTGGTTTCTGCAGCGACCACCTCCGGATGCAGCGCACCGCAGTTGGCGTTGATGTTGCGGCCGTCGGGAGAGGCGTGGGTGAGATGAACAGTCCCGCCGAGATGAGCGAAGAGTTCCGGAGCGATGGCGGAAGCCGCGCCATTGGCGCAATCGAGGACGACCCGCAGCCCATGCAGCGTGAGCCCTGGCACGGCCGAACGCAGAAACTGCTCGTAGCCTCCCCGGTATTCTTCATTGACCGGTGGCGCTGCTCCGGGCTGTGGCGAATTGGCACTCTCGAGACGCCGGAAGATCTCAGACTCGATCTTCAACTCGGTGCCGTCCGGCAACTTATACCCGTCACTGCCAAAAACCTTAATGCCATTGTCCTGCCATGGATTGTGAGAGGCAGAAATGACCACCCCCGCCGAGAAACCGTCTTGCCTTGCGAGGAAAGCGATGGCCGGGGTGGTAACGACTCCGGCACTCTCCACGCGAGCGCCGCCTTCCGTCAGGCCAGCGGCAATGGTGGCGGCGATCCACTCACTGGATTCGCGGGTATCCATTCCGAGCAGGACGCGAGGTTGCGGATGCGCGCCAACCAGTTGGTGAGCAAGCGCGAGGCCCACGGCATAGATCGTTTTCGGGTCGAGCGGCGCCTCGCCGGCAACTGCGCGAATGCCATCGGTACCAAAAAGTTTTCTCATGAGCCCTGGATTTCCTTTTCGACCTCAGTAATCCGGCTGCGGAGACGCCCTTCAGCAAGGCGAGTAACGATTGATTGGCCTGCCGCTACCTGGTCCGTATCTCTTATCAGCGCACCGTGGTCATCGTACACCAGCGCGTAACCACGGCTGAGCACGGAAAGAGGCGACAAAGCTGCCAGCTGGCTTGCCAGAGATGCTTCACGGTCTGCGGAAGGCTCGCATGTGATCGCGCTGAGCGCGAAGAATGCGGGCATCGAGCGAGGCCAGGCGCTCGCGTGCCAGGGCCGTCCGCGACACTAAATCCTGGCGAAGCAGGCGGGCAGAAAGTAACTGCAGCCTCTCCCCGAGATGGCGCTGACGCGTGCGCCAGTGCGATTCGATACGGAGAGTGAGGTCATCGACGCGCTGCTGGCGGCGACGCAACTGGTCCTGCTCCCGTGCCAGAATCGCATCAACGCGAACCCGCGCAAATGCGCTGGAAGCCTGCATAAGACGATAGCGTGCGGCACGAACCAGGCGCTGGTCGAGCGTATGTACCCGGTCAGTGATGTTGTGCAGTGCAGCCGTGACGAGTTCAGCGGCTGCCGACGGCGTGGGCGCTCGCAGATCGGCGGCAAAGTCCGCGATCGTGAAGTCGGTTTCATGGCCAATAGCAGAGATGACTGGCAATTCGGATGCCGCGATCGTTTCGGCGAGAAACTCGGTATTAAAAGGCGCGAGGTCTTCGAGCGAGCCACCGCCGCGAGCGATGACGATCACGTCTGCCTGGCGCGTACGATTGAAGTATGCGATGCCAGCGGCAACCTCGGCCGCTGGCGGCCTCTCCCTGAACCAGCGCCGGATAAATCAGGATGTGCAGCCCCGAGTGACGGCGGTTGACGATGTTGACAAAATCGCGGATCACCGCGCCGGCCGGCGAAGTCACTATTCCCACGCAGCGTGGAAAGGCTGGCAGCGGCTTCTTGCGCGCCGGATCGAAGAGACCGCGAGCTTCCAGCCGCTGCTTGAGCTGCTCGAAAGCAATCTGCAGAGAACCGGCCCCGACAGGCTCAAGGAACTCGGCAACCAAGCTGCATCTGGCCACGCTGTTCATAGATCGAAATCCTCCCCCGCATAAAGCACGTGCAGGCCGTCGGCAGGACGAAAACGAAGCAGCGACGCCTGCTTGCGGAATAGCACCGCGGGAAGCTGCGCCTCGCCGTCCTTGAGAGTGAAGTAAGTATGTCCTGAAGGCGCGGCGCGCAGGTTGGAGATTTCGCCCTCCACCCAAAGGTCGCCGAACTCGCGCTCGACATGAGCGCGCACGTCGCTGACAAGGTCGCCGACCCGCCAGATGCGTCGCGTGATCAGTGGACCGGCGCTCTCGAACGACAGGCCGAGCTGGCGATCCATTCTGTCCCTGACTGGGCGGAGTGCTCATCCCTAGCGAGTATAGAACTGCCGTGAATTTGAATTTGCCGCGGTTCATCCGGATAATGGGCGAATCCTTTCATGCGAGGCGAACGATGAAGCAACGCGGCCTGGGGCGTTTCGGAGTGTCGTTTGCGGTGTGTGTGTGGCCCGTTCTCCTTTCGGTTGCGGCGGCACAGAGTTTCACGCTGGAGCAGGTCTTGAGCGCGCCGTTCTGTTCGGGCCTGCAGGCGGCGCCTCAGGGCGGTCGATTCCTTTGGATCGCTGATCAGGAAGGTAAGCGCAATATCTGGGTGGCCGAACCCGCAGGTTCCGCGTACACCGTGCATCGCGTGACCAGCGACGACGCTGACGACGGGATTGATGTCGGCGATATCGTGTGGACGCCCGATGGAGAGCGAATCGTGTATGTGCGCGGCGGAGATCTTGAGTTTCCTGAAAAACCTTCGCCGAATCCGGCGCTGCTTCCGCAGGGCGTGGAACAGGACATCTGGATCGTGGGCGTGCATGGCGAGGATGCGCGCAAGCTGGCCGCTGGACGCTCGCCGGCCATTTCTCCGGATGGCGCCACGGTGGCGTACCTGAGCAGCGATCAAATCTGGACGGTCAATCTGCGGGATGCGGCTGCAAAGCCGATTCAGCTCGTCCACTCACGCGGCGAGCTGGGTTCGCTGGAGTGGTCGCCGGATGGGAAGTGGCTGGCCTTCACCAGCCGGCGTGACGATCACGGCTTTGTTGGCGTCTATTCCTTCGCCGATCAGTCCCTGAAGTATCTCGATCCCTCGACCCAGATCGACCGTGACCCGGTGTGGTCGCCGGACAGCAGCGAAATTGCGTTTGTGCGGATTCCGCCGGATACATCGGGGGTCAGTTTTAAACCGCGGCGCACCGCGCAGCCCTGGTCAATTGTGGTGGCCGATGCGACGACGGGCGCGGGTCACTTCGTTTGGCATGCGCATGAAGGACCGGGCAGCGTCTTTCATGAGATGGAATCGGAGAAGCAGCTCTTCTGGAGCGCCGACAATCGCATCGTCTTTCCCTGGGAAGGGAGTGGATGGCTGCATCTGTATTCGGTAGTGGTTCCAGCAGGCCCGATTACGCCGAATATTCTGGCGCGCGACGACGCGAAGGAGCTGACGCCGGGCGATTTCGAGGTGGACTATGTTGCCTTCAGCAAGGATCGCAGGACGCTGGTGTATTCGTCGAACCAGATCAGCGGCGATCCGCTGGACGCTGACCGGCGGCATTTGTGGCAGGTGAGCGCCGATGGTGGATCGCCGCGCGAGTTGACTCACGGCGAAGGACTGGAGATTATTCCAGCGATCGCGCCCGATGGAACCGTTGCGGTGCTGCACTCCGATGCGCGCGTGCCCATTCGGCCGGCGGTGTTGACGAGCAACGGTGAGCTGAAGGATCTCGCACCGCAGATGATTCCTGCGGACTTTCCGGCCGCGAAGCTGATTGCGCCGCAACAGGTGATCTTTTCTGCAGCCGATGGAATGACGATTCACGGTCAGCTGTTTCTGCCTGCCGGCGCGAACGATGGGAAGAAGCATCCTGCGGTGGTTTTCTTCCACGGCGGATCGCGGCGGCAGATGCTGCTCGGCTGGCATTACATGGACTACTACTCGAACGCTTACGCGATGAATCAGTACCTGGCGAGTCTCGGTTACATTGTGCTGTCGGTGAATTACCGCAGCGGCATTGGTTATGGGCTCGATTTTCGCGAGGCTTTGAACTATGGCGCGGCTGGCGCGAGCGAGTTCAACGATGTGCTCGGCGCTGGCCTGTTTCTGCGAGAACGTCCTGACGTCGACGGCGCGCACATCGGCGTTTGGGGCGGAAGCTACGGTGGATTTCTGACAGCAATGGCATTGGCGAAGGCCTCCGATCTTTTTGCCGCGGGCGTCGATCTGCATGGCGTGCACGACTGGGTGCTGGAGCTGGGCAACTGGGACGCAAATTACAACCCCAATGACGATCAGGCTGCGGCGCGGCTGGCCTGGCAGTCATCGCCCCTGGCGTATGTGAAGACGTGGCGATCGCCGGTGCTGCTGGTTCAGGGCGACGACGATCGCAATGTGCAGTTCTCGAACACCGTGCGGCTGGCCGCGGCCTTGCGCGCGCAGGGCACGCCGTTTGAGGAGCACGTTTTCCCGGACGAGATTCACGGGTTCCTGCTCGAGCGCGACTGGCTGACGGCTTACCGGCTGGGCGCGGATTTCTTCAACCGGCATTTGAAGCAGTAACGTTCGTCACTCGATGTTGCGGCCTCCGATCTCGTAGGCGGCGCGAATCTCGTCGATGCGGTGATGGGTGACGAGGATGAGGCACTTGTTGATGACGATGGGCTGAATCGATCCTCCCGCGAGCTGCTGGCCGGCGGCGCGGCACTGCAAATCACGATATTTCGCCCACTGATCCTGCGCACCCTTCAGATCGAAGAGCGCGGTGGAATCGTAGCTGAGCTGACCCTGATCGGAGCGCTTGTGGGCGTCGGCGATGTCGGCCTCGAAGGCAGTGATGGCGTTGCGGTAGAGGCGGTTGAGGTCGTCGTCGGCGACGTGGAACTGCTGGGCGTAGCAGGTGTCGAAGTTGACGTTGGCGGCATTGGCTTCGCAGGGATCGGTCCAGGCGCCGGGCGCAGTCTGGTTGTTGGCGTTCTCCGGCGCGGGAATGACAACGCGTTTGGGCGGCGGAGGCGGCGGCGCTTTGGGGCCGGTGAACTGGGCCTGGAGCGGCGCGGAGCAGCACAGCAAAAAGAGCGCGGGCAGAATGTGGTTCGGTTGCATGGGTCGAGTCCACTCCAGTTGTAGCACCGGGAGCGCAGGCGATAATAACGGCAGATGGAGACAAGCCCTGTTACGAGCCAGGATGTCCTGGTGGTCGTCGACGTGCAGAACGACTTTTGCCCTGGTGGGGCGCTGGCGGTTCAGGACGGCGACAAGGTGATTCCGGTGATTCATCGGATAGCGCCGCGGTTTGAACATATTGTGCTGACCCAGGACTGGCATCCGCGCGGGCACTGCTCGTTTGCGTCGAGCTATCCAAGAAAAAAGCCATTTGAAACAATCGAACTGGCTGGTCGTGAGCAAAGACTGTGGCCGGATCACTGCGTCCAGGGGTCCCTGGGAGCCGAGTTGCACCTGGATCTGCGGCTGGATCGGGCTGAGCTGATTTTGCGCAAGGGATTTCGCCGGGAGATCGACTCGTACTCGGCGCTTTTCGAGAATGATCACGTGACGCCGACCGGTTTGATGGGATATTGCCGGGAACGTGGGCTGACGCGGATGTTTTTTGCGGGGTTGGCGTATGACTTTTGTGTCGGGTTCTCGGCCATTGATGCGCGGAACGCTGGGTTTGAGGCAGTGGTGATTCGGGATGCTTGCCGGGCGATCGATGTGGAGGGTTCGGTGAAGCAGATTGAGGCTGAGTTTGAGCGCGTGGGAGTAACCGTGGCGGAGAGTGGCGAGGTGAGCGGTTGAGAAAAACCACCCCACCCCCCTCCCCCTGCTCCTGGTGCGGTGATTGATTCGGCGGGAGTTAGATGAGGGATAGCTGGCAGGTATGCGGCATCTGATTGAAAACGAGTCAATTGGGACGCGAGTGTGAATGAATCAATGACGAGCGTGATTGATTCACTTACAGTCGCGATGGGTCCTGATGATTGAGAACAAGTCAGCCAGGAGACAAGTGTGAATGAATCAATGGCGAGTGTGATTGATGGGTTCGCGAGCGTCATTGATTCATTCGCACGCGTGAATGATTCATTCGCGAGCGTGAAGGCCAGGAAGCGGGTTCGCATTCCCACATCTGCCAGGAGCGGGCAGATGTGGGTGCACCCGATGAGCCGGGAACGAGTTGGAGAGAAGGCTGGTCATGGTTGCACGGCATAGGAAAAGGCCGCGCGAAGGCGGCCTTTTCTGGTGTAAGAAGTGGCGGGGGAAATTTCTTACCCCCTATTATCAGAATACCAAGTTGAGGGGTAAATCGCGCCAACTTTGTTGGGGTGGTTTGGCGTGTAAGTAGTGATAAGTCAAGGGTCATTACTTTGGATTTTTGGGTGCGGGGCTTGACAGGTTTTCCACATTTTGGGGGTTGGGGCGCTAAGTTGTTGAAGGTTCGTGGATCAGGGGACAGGACGCAGAACACAGGAAACAGGAGACAGTGAGACGGCGACGGAAATGCAGGTCCTTCGACTCGCGTCTTAATTGTTTGTTGCTCCCAAAAACGACGCAACAATTCGGATGCTTGCTCAGGGTGACACTTTTTCTTTGTGGATAGATTTTGGTAGACCCCAGGGCAAAGACAAACACAAGGTCCTTCACTTCGCTGCGCTTCGCTCAGGATGACATGTTTTCTTTGTGAGTAGATTGTGGCGATGCCGGCGGTGTGGTGCTTCCAGCGCCATATTTTCTCAGCTTAGTGGAAGTCGTGGGAACGCACCTCGACGGCGTTGTCGCTGAGGGGAATCAGGCGGGCGGCTTTGACGTGGATGACGTTGTCCTGGTTCTGGAGGGGTCCTTCTACTAATAAGAAGCGGGAGCGGGTGACTACGACCTGGTTTTTCTCGTACATCTGGGGCGTGACGATGATGTTGGCGATGCCGGTCTCGTCTTCCATGGAGAGGAAGACGAAGCCCTTCGCTGTTCCGGGGCGCTGGCGGGCGATGACGCAGCCGGCGGCTCGGACCCACTGGCCGTCGCGGCAGCGGCGGAGGTCTTCGGCAGAGAGAACGTTATGGGCGCGGAGTTCGGCGCGGCGGTAGGACATAGGATGGCGGCCGGTGGTGAGTCCGGTGCCGGAGTAGTCGGCGACGAGGCGCTCTTCGGGAGTCATCTGGGCGAGTGGGGAGACGTCGGGCGCTTCGGAAAATACATCGGTGGTGAGGGCGCGGGTGTGGGTTAGGAGCGGGCCTTCGGGTTTGCCGGCGCGCTCGACCTGCCAGAGGGCGTCGCGGCGGTGGCCGATGCCGGCGACGTTGTTCAGCGCGCCGATGTTGGCGAGGAGGGTGATTTCTTTTTTGTTGATGGCGGGGACGCGGAGGATGAGGTCATCGACGGAGGTGAAGGGGCCGTGGGTGCGGCGGGATTCGGCGATGGCTCGGCCGACGTCGGCGCGGAGGCCTTTCGCGTAGCCGAGACCGAGGCGGAGGACAGGTTGCAGGTTACAGGTTACAGGGTGCAGGGTGCAGGGTACAGGGTGCAGGGTACAGGTTGCAGGTTGCAGGTTGCAGGTTACAGGTGCTGCCACATCTGCCAGCGTCGACTGATTGTGCTCAAGGGCTAAAGCCCAGTCATCTTTTGGGCTGTATCGGCACGACTGAAAGTCGTGCCCTGACACAATACGGCTGCCGCCCATGAGATCGTGGCTCTCAGCTCCTGGCTCCGAGCTACGGGCTGGTTCGTCGTGTTCGACGGCGCAGGGCCAGTCGGAGATCTGGACGTCGATGGGGCGGACTTTGAGGCCGTGGCGTTGCGCGTCTTTGACTAACACGGCGGGAGAGTAGAAGCCCATGGGTTGGTTGTTGAGGATGGCGGCGGTGAAGGCGGCGAGGTATTTCACCTTGAAGTACGCCGAGGCGTATGCGATGAGCGCGAAGCTGGCGGCGTGGGACTCGGGGAATCCGTAGAGGGCGAAGGAGCTGATGGCCTGGACGATTTCGTCCTGGGTTTTCGCGGGCAGGCCGTTGGCGGTCATGCCGGCGCGGAGTTTGACTTCGAGGTCCTTCATGCGTTGCCAGGAGCGGCGCATGCCGACGGCGCGGCGGAGCTCTTCGGCTTCGGCACCGGTGAAGTTGGCGACGGTCATGGCGATGCGGAGGAGTTGTTCCTGAAAGAGCGGGACGCCGAGGGTGCGCTTGAGGACCGGCTCGAGCGAGGGGTGCGGGTAAGTGACCTCTTCCCTGCCCTGGCGGCGGCGCATATAAGGATGCATCATCTTTCCGACGATGGGGCCGGGGCGAATGATGGCGACCTGAACGACGATGTCGTAGAAGCGGTCGGGGCAGTTGCGCGGGAGCGAGGCCATCTGCGCGCGGCTTTCGATCTGGAACATGCCGACGGTGTCGGCGCGCTGGAGGACTTTGTAGACTTCAGGATCTTCAGGCAGGTGCGCGAGGTCGATGGGCTCGCCGTAGTGTTCGGGAATGAGGGTGAGGCAGTCTTTGAGGACGGCCATCATGCCGAGGCCGAGGAGGTCGACTTTAATGATGCCGAGGTCGGCGCAGTCTTCTTTGTCCCACTGGATGACGGTGCGGCCGGGCATGGAGGCGCGCTCAAGGGGGACAACGTGGTTGAGCTGGCCCTGGCAGATGACCATGCCGCCGGAGTGCTGTCCGAGATGGCGGGGGAGATCCTGGAGGCGGACGGAGAGCTCGAGGTATTTGGCGATGCGGGGGTGGGCCGTGTCGAAGCCGGCATGGTGGAAGGAGTTGGCCATGGTGTCGTTTTCGCCGCGCCATTCCCACTGACTGACGAGCGCGGTGAGGCGGCCGAGGGATTCCTGGTCGAAGCCGAGGGCTTTGCCGACCTCACGAGCTGCCGACTTGCCACGGTAGGTGATGACGTTGGCGGTCATGGCGGCGCCGAGCTCGCCGTAGCGCTGGTAGACATACTGGATGGCCTGCTCGCGTTTTTCTTCGGAGGGGAGGTCGAGGTCGATGTCGGGCCACTCACCGCGGGACTCGCTCAAGAAGCGCTCAAAGAGGAGCTCCATGCCGACCGGGTCGATGGCGGTGATTTCGAGGGCGTAGCAGACTGCGGAGTTGGCGGCGGAACCGCGGCCCTGAATGAGGATGTCGTGCTGTTTGCAGAAGCGGACGATGTCCCAAACGATGAGGAAGTAGCCGGCGAATCCGAGGCGAGCGATGAGGGCGAGTTCGTGGTCGATCTGTTTGCGGGCGCGTGCGAGGAGGGCGGGATTGTTTTTGGGTCCGTAGCGGAGGAGGACGCCTTCATCGGTGCGTTTGCGGAGGAAGGAGTCCATGGTTTCTCCGTCGGGGACGGGGTAGCGGGGGAATTCGTAGCCGAGGTCGGTGAGCTGGAAGGTGAGTCGCTGGGAGAGGGCGATGGTGTTGGCGATGGCGTCGGGGATGTCGCGGAAGAGCGCGGCCATTTGGGCGGCGGAGCGGAGATGACGGTGGGAGTTGATGGCGAGGAGGCGGCCGGCGTGGTCGAGGTCGGTGTGGTGGCGGATGGAGGTGAAGACGTCGAGGATTTCGCGGTCCTGCGGATTGGCGTAGCGGACGCCGTTGGTGGCGAGGACGGGAAGGCGCAGGGAGCTGGCGAGCGAGAGCGCGGCCTGGTTGCGGAATTCCTGGTCGGGGAGCTGGTGGCGCTGCAGCTCGATGAAGACATTGTCGCGGCCATAGAGGGCGGTGAGTTGTTCGAGGAGCGCGCGGGCCGCGGGCTCGCCGCCGGTGGTGAGGGCGGAGGCGAGCGGGCCTTCGTCGCCGCCGGTGAGGCAGATGAGGCCCTGGGAATATTGGGCGAGGTCGTCGAAGGTGGCAGCGCCTTCGGCTTTGGTGGTCTCGCGCATTTTGAACTGCGTGATGAGCTGGCAGAGATTCTGATAGCCGGTGCGTGAGGTGCAGAGGAGTGGCAGGCGGGCTGGTTCAGCGGGGTGCTGGTGTGGGAGCCAGGGCGCGGGGGTGAGGCGCGGGCCGAATGCGGTGGTGGAAATTTCTGCGCCGACGTGGGCGCGGATACCGTTGCGCTCGCCGGAGGTGTGCATGCGCGCGGAGCCGTAGAAGCCGTTGCGGTCGAGGAGGGCGACCGCGGGGAGCTCGAGTTCGAGGGCGCGAGCGATGAGGTCTTCGGGCTGCGAGGCGCCTTCGAGGAAGGAAAAGGCAGAGGCGGCGTGGAGTTCTACATATTTCGGCTTGGGGTTCGGGGGCGTGCTCGGAGAGGAGCTAGTCATAAAGCTCCTCGAGACGCCAGTCGGCAGCAATTGCGGGGCGCAATGGGTTGCGCGCGATGGCACAGGAAAGGATGACGCTCGCGTCACGATCCGCGCGGGCGACCAGATCCCACTTCTCGATGGACCAGCACTCGACGCCCCACCAGTTGCCGGAGAAAAACCACGGGCCCCAGGCGCGCTCGATGGTGTAGCGCTGATTGCGGAAGACGAAGGATGCGGGACGGCGTTCGCAAAGGGTGACGGCGATGGGCTCTGGCGGACGGAGACGGCGGCGCGCGGAACGTGCCTGGGCTTGTGGGACAGGGAGGGCGGCAGGGAGGGTTGGGGTTGTGGTGGGGAGGGTGAAGGGTTCCATGCGGAAGGTGTCGGGGCGGTGGGAGTCTTCGAGGACGGCGCGTCCGACGCGGGAATCGGCGGAGCCTGGGCCGAGGCGCGATCCGAGAATCGCCCGGATGCGGGCGAGGGTGATGTCGAGGCGGCCGGGCTCGGGGAGTTGCGGGGAGAAGAGACCCATCTGAACTTTGCTGGTCGAGCCGGGGTCGGCGGTGACGGTGAGCGAGAGGATGGGCGCGGAAGGCGGATGTGCCTGCAGGTCGAGGTGCAGGAGGCGAAGCCAGAGGCGGCGATCGTTGCCAGGGAGTGCGGAACGGACGGTGCGCGTGTGGGTGCTGCCACCTTCAAGCGCGAGTGTGACGGTGACGGAGGCGAGGGCGAGGATTTGTGCGGAGGCGCGGGCGATGAGCTGGTCAAGAAGAACGCCGAGGACGAAGAGGAGCGAGTCGAGGAGCTCGACGGGCGAGTCGAGCTGGATGCGCTCTTCGAGGATGAAGGGAGGGTCGGCGGGGATGAGGAGGTGCGGGGCAACACCCTGGGCAATCTGGCGGAGGCGACGGCCTTCCTGGCCGAGGCGGGCGATGAGTTCTTTTTCGGGGAGAGCGGCGAGCGCGCCAAGGGTGGAGATGCCCCAGCGGGCGAAGGTTTCAGCGTTGTCGGGGGTAAGGGGGAGGACGGAAATCGGGAGCGGAGCGAGGATTTTGGCTTCTTCGCCGGACGGGATGACAGCGGTGCGAACCGGCATGCCACGAGCGAGGCAAATGGCAGCGTCGATGTTGGCGCTGACGACAACTGAGGACTCGATGCCGAGGGCGCGGACAGAATGGAGGAGCTTTTGGGTGAGCTTTTCGGGGGCGCCGAAGAGTTTTTCGGTTCCGGCAATGTCGAGAATGCAGCAAAACTGCGCGTCTAATGCGGCGTCGGACGGAGCGTCAGACGGCGTCAGACATTCGGCACCGGGACTGTTAGCGCTTCGATCCTCAACGCGGGGAGAAAACTGACCGGCGCACTGGAGGAGGGCGGCGCGGGCACTGTCTTCTTCGGCGTGGGAACGCGGGAGAAGTTTGACGCCGGGAAAGACATCGAGCTCGGCGCGGGTGAGTCCGGCGTCGATGCCGAGAGCGCGGGCGCGGGTATTGAGAGAGCAGACCCACTGGCGCGGAGGCGTGCCGTCCAGAACGACTACAGGCTCGCCTTTGAACTGGGGGCGGAGTCGAAGCATGGACTGCGCGGGAAATTCGCGCGACGTAGAGGCAGGCGTAAAGCTGGGAAGGATGCGTCATCGGCGGCCTGCTTTTGTGGGGGGCAGTGGATGGGTTGCGGACCAGGGAGTACGGCTGCTCCAGAGGATGCTGTGGTCGCTTTGGGGTGGTTTGCGGGCGAAGTCGATGAGGTTGCTGGTGCGGGAAAAGCGGTCGCGGGCAATTTCAATGCGATGTTCGGAGCCGGTGAAGACGGTGATGGATTCCGGATCCGTTTGGCTGGGCCGACAATGGAGGACGAGGCCGGCGCTGGATTTGGCGCAGGGAGGCTGGGTGAGCAGGAGAACGCTCGAGTGGGTGCGCTCGGCGGAGGCGCGGTAGCGGAACCATGTGGCGAGGGGGACACGGAGGGCAAACCCGGGGGCAATCCCACCCATGTCGAGGACGATGGCGGAGAAGCCTCCCGCCTGCAGAAGCAGGTCGGTGACGCGGAGTGCCTGGTCGAGGCGAGAGTACTCGCGTACGGCCAAGGGCCGCTTCGCGGCTTGGGCAGGGTACAGGGTGCAGGGTACAGGGTGCAGGGCAGGTGACAGGTTACAGGTTTCAGGTTGCAGGTTGGGCATCGGCCCTGCAGGAGGAACCGCTTGCTTGCTGTGGCGTCGGACTTTTGGCACAGGCTCGGCGCAGCGGGGAGCCAGAACAGGTGACAGGTTACAGGTTGCAGGTTGCAGAGGATCGGGCACAGTGCACCGGGCATCGGGCTCAGGGCTCAGAGAGGGTGATCCGAAGCCGGGGAGGGTGAGTTGTTCTGGTGCGGGGCCACAGCGGATCCAGAGCAGACGGTTGAGGTCGACGCCGATGGCGGCGGCAGACTCAGGGTGGAGCGCGTCAGACACGTCGACCCAGGCGCAGACGCGGGCAGCCTGGGTGAGACCCGCAATGAAAGAGAGCGCGAGTGAGGTGCGGCCGGAGCATTCTGGCCCGGTTAGTTCGGTGATGACTCCAATGGAAAGGCCACCGCCGAGTGCGTCATCGAGGACGGCAATGCCGGTGGGGGCGGTGGGACGGATGATCTGCGGAGCCGGTGTGAGCGCGGAGGGGATGCGGTCGGCAAGGGCGGTTTCGATTTGGAGGCGCAGCAGTTGGGCGCAAGGCATGACAGGACATCTTCGCCTTATATTCGCCTATTGGCTATGAGGAATCAAGTTGGATACTCACGTCAACGATGATGCCTGAGCCGCTGTTGCTGTTCAGAACTGAACCGGTCTTTTCCCAAATTATTCCATCGACAGTACTTATGGACAGGCAGGGATCGAATTCCGTGGACAATCGCAAGCACAAGGGAGTGCGTTTCTTGCTATGGGGTGAACCTGGCCGAAATTCGGCGGGGGCCGAAGTTCTCTTTTTTTTGCGCAATTGCTCGGACTTCGCTTATCCCTTTACAAGGGCTTCGGTCACTGCGAGAATCGTCTGCTTTGCCAGACGGAAGGATACTCAATGAAGCCGAAAAAGATCGGTCTGCTTTGCCCTGCTCTCTTCTTTGCTTTCGCTCTCCATGGTCACGCACAGCAGGCGCAGGAGTGGCTGACAACCAGCAGCCGGTCGGCGATCCTGGCGTTGCAGAGCACGCCGCTCAGCTTCCGTGAAGTTGCTCCCACACCGACAGTGATCGATGTGAATGACATGGAGCAGTACCAGTCGATGGAGGGATTTGGGTTCGCGCTGACGGGTGGGAGCGCGCAACTGCTGATGCGGATGACTCCGGAGCGGCGGCAGGCACTGCTCGACGAGCTGTTTGAGCCGAAAGGCGATGGCATTCACGTGAGCTACCTACGGGTGAGCATCGGATCGTCGGACATGAACGACCACGCGTACACGTACGACGATCTGCCGGCGGGGCAGACCGATCCGGATCTGAAGAAATTCTCGCTGGAGACGGATCGCGCCGATGTGATTCCGATTCTGAAGGCGATTCTGGCCATCAATCCGCACGTGATGATCCTGGGGTCGCCATGGTCGGCTCCAGGATGGATGAAAACCAACGACGCGCTGAAGGGCGGTGAGCTGAAGCCGGAGAACTACAGCGTGTACGCGGAGTATTTCGTGAAATACATCGAGGCGATGGCGCGGGAAGGCATCACGGTGAACGCGATTACCGTTCAGAATGAACCGCTGAACCCGAAGAATACGCCGAGCATGGCGATGTTCGCCGACCAGGAAGACACGTTCATCGCAAAATATCTGGGACCGGCGTTTGCGAAAGCGGGAATTAAAACGGGGATTCAGGTGTACGACCACAACACCGATGTGCCGTCGTATGCGCTGTCGATCCTGGCCGATGCGGCGGCGAATCCTTATGTGGAGGGCAGCGCATTCCATCTTTATGGGGGCGACACGGCAACGATGACGCGCGTGCACGACGTGTATCCGAAGAAGGATTTGTTTCTCACTGAGCAATCGATCACGGAACCGGCCGACTCGCCGGCGATGGGAATTGACGACCCGCTGGATCGCGTGATGATTGGGGCGACGCGCAACTGGTGCCGCAACGTGCTGCTGTGGAATCTGGCAGCGGATCCGAACGCGGGGCCGCACACGAACGATGGCGGCTGCACGGAATGCCGCGGGGCGCTGACGCTCGATGGGGATCGCGTAACCCGCAACGTGGCTTACTATGTGCTGGCGCATTTTTCAAAGTTCGTGCCGCCGGGGTCGATTCGCGTCGGGTCAACGACGCTGGAACAGCTGGACAATGTGGCGTTCCTCTCGCCGGAGGGCCGGGTCGTGCTGGTGATCGCCAACACCGGGAATTTTCGGAAGCACTTTGACATTCGCTACCACGGAAAGATGCTCGAGGCTGAGTTGCCGGAGGAATCAGTGGGGACTTGGGTGTGGTAGCTCGATGATGGCGCCTGGCAGCACGGGATGCATTAGCATCGCTTGGAGTGCTCACGCTTGAAACACCGGTTCAGTTTGTAAAGGGCATCGGGCCCGCGATCGCCAAAATGCTGGCGGAGAAAGACGTCGCGACGGTCGAAGACCTGCTGTTGCATTTGCCATTTCGCTACGAGGACCGGCTGAATCCGCAGGCCCTGAGCGAGCTGAAACCCGGCGAGATGGCCAGCGTGATCGGTGAGGTGCGCGGCGCGGCGCTTCTGCGCACGAAACGCATGCCCATTTTCGAGATGACCGTGGGCCAGGGACTGCAATCGCTGAAGGCGATGTGGTTCCACGGGAAGTATCTCGAAGGGCGGTTCCGCGCAGGCCAGATGGTGGCGCTCTACGGCAAAGTGGAGGCATCGCGATCAGGGCGCGGATTCAAGATGATGCAGCCGCAGTTTGAGGTGTTGCCGGACCGAAGCGATGACGCACTGGATCGGATCCTCGAGGTCGGGCGCATCACGCCGGTTTATGAATCGCTGGGCGGAAGCAAACTGGCGTCGCGATGGATTCGGCGGACGGTGTGGAACATCCTTGAGGAGCTGAAGGGTATTCCGGAAACATTGCCTGGTGTTCCTGTCCGAGTCGATTTTGAAGCGGCTGGATTTGCCGAGCCGCGAGCAGGCGCTGCGCGAGGTGCATTTTCCGCCCGCTGGAACGGCGATGGCAGACTTGCAGGCGGCAAAGACGGCGGCGCATCGGCGGCTCATTTTCGAGGAGCTCTTCTACCTGGAGCTAGGTCTTGAGGTGAAGCGGCGGCGATTCCAGGAGAAGACCGGGATCGCGTTTGAGACGAGCGAGAGGGTGCGGGCGGCGCTCAGGGAGATTCTGCCCTTTCATCCGACGACAGCGCAGAAACGCGCGCTGGGCGAGATTGCGGCAGACATGCGGCGCGGTGTGCCGATGCGGCGGCTGCTGCAGGGCGATGTGGGTTCGGGAAAAACGATCGTGGCGTTGCAGGCGATGCTGATCGCGATCGAGAACGGGCACCAGGCGGCGTTGATGGCGCCGACGGAGATTCTGGCGACGCAACATTATTTGTCGGCGAAAAGAGTGCTGGAGAAAGCCGAGCGCAAATATCGGATCACGCTGCTGACGGGGTCGCTGGATGAGGACGTGAAGCGCGCGGCGCGGCGAAGAATTTACCAGGGTGAGACGGATCTGGTGATTGGGACGCATGCGCTGATTGAGGAGAAGGTAGAGTTTGCGCGGCTTGGGCTGGTGGTCGTCGATGAGCAGCATCGGTTTGGCGTGCTGCAGCGGTTTCGGCTGATGAAGAAGGACAACGCAGAGCCGGATGTGCTGGTGATGACGGCGACGCCGATTCCGCGGACGCTGGCGCTCTCGCTGTATGGCGACCTGGACCTGAGTGTGCTGGATGAGTTGCCGCCAGGAAGAACGCCGATTGTGACGCGGCAGTTGAGCGATGAGCGCGCCGATGAAGTTTGGGAGTTTGTTCGCAAACAGGTGAAGAAGGGACACCAGGCGTATGTGGTCTATCCGGTGATTGAAGGTCCGAAGGACGATCAGCCGGAACTGGATTTTGCTTTGCCGGATGAGGCCGCCGAGCCGGAACCGAACCGGGAAAGAAGCGGCAAAAAGACAAAGACAGCGGAGCTGTTTCCGAAGCTGGCGCTGAAGTCGGCGACCGATATGTATGAGCGGCTGCGGACGCAGGAGTTGAAAGGTTGCGCGTGGGTTGCTGCATGGGCGACTCGACGCGGATGAGAAAGAAGTGGTGATGCGGCGATTCCAGCGCGGCGAAATTGACGTGCTGATTGCGACGACGGTGATTGAAGTGGGTGTGGATGTTCCGAATGCGACGGTGATGGTGATTGAGCACGCGGAACGGTTTGGGCTGGCGCAGCTCCACCAATTGCGCGGGCGAGTGGGCCGCGGCGGCGCGAAGTCGTATTGCGTCCTGATGACCGGCGGAAAGATTCCTCCGCATGCAGAGGAACGGCTGGCGGCGATGGTGCGGACGCAGGATGGGTTCGAGCTGGCCGAACTGGATCTGGAGCAGCGGGGACCTGGCGAATTTTTTGGGACACGGCAGGCGGGCTTGCCGGATTTCAAGGTGGCCAATCTACTGCGCGACCGCAAGCTGCTGGAGCTGGCGAAGGTGGAGTCGGCGCGATTTGTCCAGAAAGCGAGTGAGGAGTCGACGCCGAGCGAACGAGCGCTGGTTGCGGCACGGCTGAAGGACGCGTGGCAGCGAAAGTATGGGCTGGCTGAGGCGGGCTGAGAGGTATACCCCCCGGGGGCGCAGTGCGGATTCGCGGTAAGTCATTCATGGCGCTTGGGTTAGTGAAATTGGATATCGGATAACTCATTCATTTTGCAGGGGTTAAAGTGGAAGTCGCTAATGGTGCTGGAGTTAGGTCGGTTTTTAGGGGTTTGTCCCCGGAGTTCATTGGAAGAAAAGGGTTTAGGAGAGCTTTCGCTGAAATGATGTCGTTTAGGTCGATGCCCGGAGGAATCGGGACACCCTTGGCGTCCGGGCCGAGAATGCGTTCCACGTCCGCGGGTCGAGGGCGGCGAGAGGCGATGCTGGACCCAGGAGCGGGCCTGGAGGGGTCGGGGCAGGAAAGGTCGTCGACGGAGTCGTCGAGCAAGTCCTCCTCAAGGATCGCGTCCTCCTCAAGGATCGCGGTGAGGCGCGCCTGCACAGCGTTGAAGATGGTCTGGGCGCGGGCGGGGGCGATGGTGTGGCGGGTGACGCCGTTGAGGATGTGCTGGATGAGGGAGATGAGGTTGTGGATGTCGATGGTGGAGATAAGGTCAAGGAGCTCACGGAGTTCCTGGTTGGAGTTCTCGACGCGTGCGAGTTTCACGTGGGCGCGGCAGAACTGGTTGCGGCGGAGGGCGAACTGGTTACAGGGTTGACCGTTGGCGAGGATCCAGGCACACATTGGGGGTAACATGACTTGCTCCTGACAAAAGAAAAAGCCCGCGTGAGCGGGCTTTTTCTTTTTCTACTCTATAAGTTCAGAATATCAGATTGATGCAGGAATCGCGCCAACTTTGTTGGCTTGTAAGTGGCGCTGTGTCAGCGTTTGTTACTTTGGTGAAGTGGTGGAAACTTGACAGAAACAGCCGTCCAGGCTGAGGGCGCTGCGCGCCAGCAGCGGCGGATGGTTCTGTACTCATTTTGAATACAACCGTATTCAAAATGAGTACGATGCCGGGTTTTCGGCCCTTCCTGGTGTTGAATTTGGCAACGCGGAGATAAGGATGGCGTTCGCGGCGCGAACGCCGGCGATTGGATTTCCGGCTGCGTTCTTTGAACTCCGCCTCGGCCTGCGGCAGCAAGGAGGCGCCTGCGGCGCGGCATTCTTAGGTAAAAAATCCAGGCGGGCGGGGAACGGGTGGCAGCGGCGCGGCATGAGGCGGACTCTTTTTGTGGGTTATTTCTTGTGGACGAGGGGCTGGAACTCGGGGTGGGTTTCGAGGATGTGTTTCGCTACGGGGCACAGGACGTCGACCTTGAGGTTCTGATCCTTGGCGTACTGAAAGGCGGTGGTGACGAGTTCGAGGGCGAGGCCGCGGCCGCGGAGCTGCTCGGGGACCTCAGTGTGCCAAAGGGTCAGCCAGCCCTGGCCGTCGGTTTCAAATTCCAGATAGCTGGTTTGGCCGTCCTGGGTGATCTCGAAGCGGCTGCGGGTTACCTGGGTTGGGTTGGGCATGGGGGTGCCATTGAGGAGATGATAGCCGGGGGGAACGGTCATTGGTTTTAGCTCAATAGCTGGGCGATTCGAGATCGGCATTCGGCGACCCTCTCGTCGGCGGTGAGGTATAGGGGGAGGGTGGTTGACAGCGCAATCGTTTCGGCCAGATCGAGCGAGTCAGCCGTGAGCACGCCATGGCGGCGAGCACGCGTTTCAGCGCCTGATTGGAAACCGCTGTGTGCGATCATGAGGCCCACCAATGGTCCTCGCTTGGAACGAAACCACGCGGGGATAACGGCCTCGGTCTTTGGCTCGCCACCATGCTTGACTTCATCCATGGTCTTTAGAAACTCCTTGAATTTGCCGGCCTGGACGCTGCTCGTGTACTTCTTCGACTGCCCGACTACCCTAACGGGGTGTGTCCCGCCGGAGAATAGGTGGCAACTCGAATGAAATGGGATCAGCGCGAAGAAATCGACCCCGCCCTCGTTGCCCTTCGGGGTCAGGGTGGTTTCTGTGGCCCCTGCAAAGCGCATCGCAACGCAAGCCAAGGCCTCAAACTCTCGATCCGTGAGTTCGTCGATCATCTTTAGGAGCGCAGGGCGTTGTCTTAATCTAGCGGCGCGCGCGGTCATCTCCGGCAGAAGACTTTGGGGCGCGCACCAGCGCAATGTCATTGCCGATGTGTCTAGCACTTCAAAGACCCGGCTGATGCCCCGGCGTTCGTCTTCCTCTTGTTCCTGGAGAAGATTGCTCCATACTCTCTGAGCATTTGATTCCGCGTAGGCCTCTGCCGAAATCGGATCCTTCTGAAGAGCCCCTTGGGCCGCCTGCTTTAGCACGACCCTAAAGGACACGGCCTTGCTGAACTCACTTCGATAGAGCCATCGAATGAGGGCGGGTTTTTCCGGCTTTCGCATCTATTTGAGAGCTGCGATTGCGGCTTCAAGTTCTATGAGGCGAGCATCGAGCTGCGACTTGAGCGCCTGATCCTTCATTACTTTGTGCGGAATCTCATCGAGCGCCTTCGTGCATGCTGAGACAGCATTGAATACCTTGGCGACGCGATCAGATTCCTCTTCGATCTTCTTTTGATAGATTTCTGCTTGGGCCATGGCGTAGCACTGCTCCAGCGGCTGTCCCGCACGGAACTGCAGGAAGTATTCCTCGTTCTCCTCTAACAGTAGTGCCACGAGCCGAATGTCATCGCGTCGACTCAATTTCCGAAGTTCGAAATTTCCGCGGACCTCGGGGCCTGCTTCCTCTGGGCGTGGATACAGCCATCCCACGAATTCGTTGAAGTTAAGGGAGTTCGCAAATTTGTATTCCGACTCTTTCCACTCCATCCACTCCCGGACCGGAGCACTGCTTCGGCTAAACAACTCCTGAAAATATGGATACGCCTGCTCGTCCACCTCATGGATATAATCCGATTCTTCTCTAGCTTGCTTGAATGCGTAATAGCCTCTCACCCATTGGCCCGCACCGAACGGCGAGAGGCCGAACCGTCTGCCGGCTTCGGTAAGGTTTAACTCTTCGTCTTCCATCTGCTCGACCAAAAGCCTAGCTTTGTTGTATGCCGACCACTCGCTTATGCCTGTAATGTGTCGTAGCCCCTGGAATATCCAAGCTGCATCCGCCTCCGCGCCCACATATTCAAGGCACGGGATCACCTTAATTGATGTCAACACTTCCTCGGCTACTGTCTGACCTTCGGTTCCAATGGCGCCAAGCATTTTGGCAGCGCAAATGCGCCTGTTACCTTCAAGCACGACATACTTACCCTCCTTAAATCCGCGTACGATGACGCGATCTATTGGAAGATAGCCGTTGACCTCCATGTTCATGCGAAGCTTCTCAACGCCATAATCCCGGATGAGAATGCGGCGTGCATTTTGTTGGACAGACTCCGAATCGATATCTCCGTCCTGAATATGCTTCCAATTTGTCCCGACGAAACGCGGATTATTAGGGTCTAGATATATGGATTTCAGGGGTATGTCCTGCGGGACCAGGTCTTGATAGATCGGAACGACTGGCATGCGTCACCTCGCGGTAATCCGGCTAGATTCACGCAAATTATAGCCGCGGGGGGACGATCGCCGAGTCGGGCCGTCGTCTCTCGCCCCGAGGAAGGGTTCAATGCACTCCGGGTCGACTCCGCGCCGGGAAGCTGGGTTCACCGCTGGAGGGTTCTCGGCGGCGCTCTGCTCAGGATGACATTTTGCAAAAAGGAAGCGCCCGGTGGGAGTGCCGGGCCTGAAGGCCCCATTTGAGGTGCGTAACGCGAGGCTGAAGCCCCGCTCTTCTACCGTCGTGCCGCTTCGCGGCACGAGGGGAAGGGATCGAGATAAGGTTGCGAGTCGGCGCCGAGTCGCGGGAGGACCGCGTGAGATTTTTTCGGCCGCTTCGCGACCGATTCCCCTCGCACGAAGATTGTTTGCCGGATAAGTTCTGTCGGCTCGGGGGGTCCTTCGACTCCGCGCCGGGACGCTGCATTTGCCGCGGGATGGGTTCTCGGCGGCGCTCCGCTCAGGATGACATTTGTTTTGGAGAAGCAAAAGCCCGGCGGGAGAGCCGGGCCTTGGTGGTTCAGAAGCAGGTCCCTCTGCTTCGTCCGGCAAAAGCGCCGGACTCCGGTTGGGATGACAAGCTTATTCAGCGGCGGGGGATTCGTCAGCCTGCTTGGTTTGGGCTACGGTCCAGGTGGGGTCGCCTACTTTGAATCTGGCGAAGCGGCGGACGGTGATGTTTTCGCCTAACTTGGCTACCTTCGATGCGATGAGGTCCTTGATGGACTGGCTTTGTTCCTTGATGAAGGGCTGCTCGAGGAGGCAGACCTCCTCGTAGAACTTGCCCATCTTGCCTTCGACGATCTGATCGACGATCTTCGCGGGCTTGCCGAGTGCGGCGGTCTGGGCGCGGTAGATTTCCTTCTCGCGATCGAGGTCTTCAGGCGTCACGTCCTCGCGGCGGATGTAGCGCGGGTCGGTGGCCGCGATGTGCATGGCGATGTCCTTGAGGAGCTCCTGGAAATCTTCGGTGCGGGCGACGAAGTCACTCTCGCAGTTGACCTCGACGAGGACACCGATTTTGCCGCCGGCGTGGATGTACTGGCCGACCGCGCCCTCGTTGGTGGAGCGGGAGGCTTTTTTCTGGGCGGAGGCCATGCCGCGCTTGCGCAGGACGACGAAGGCTTCTTCCATTTGGCCGCCAGTTTCCTGGAGGGCTTTGAGGCAGTCGCCCATGGGTGCGCCGGAGCGCTCGCGAAGTTCCTTGACGAGTTTTGCGTCGATCTTTTCAGACACCGTAGACATCCTTCAGTTCCTTTTCTCTTTTAATCTTTTCATCCCGAGCGAGGTTCCCGCAATGCAGGGGCCTTCGATTCAGGGACGATTGTTGATTCGTTAAAAAAACCGAGGTACTCAAGGGCTAAAGCCCCCATTTTAAGAAAGCCTGTAGCGGCACGACTGAAAGTCGTGCCCTGACACAAAGCATCGGCGCGCGCTTCGCGTGGTTCACATACAAAAAGCGTGGCGCCGGTGGACGGGCCACGCTTTTCTGAAACGCAGTCCGTCGTGCTCAATAGCCGCTTTCGGCGGCCTCGGCTTCGTCGAGGGCGGCGACGATGGCGGGCGCCTTGCGGATGCCACCACCGAGCGCGGCCTCGAGGTCGACTTCTTCGGTGCTCTCGGGTTCGGCCTTCGGCGCAGCGCCTTCGGCAACAGGCTCGCCTTCGGCGACGGCCTGAATGTCGCTGGTGACGCCGGCACCGTCGATCTGTTTGTCGCTCGCGGCTGCGGCGCCTTCGGCGACCGAGTCGGCGATCTTCGAAGTGAAGAGGCGGATGGCGCGGAGGGCATCATCGTTGCCGGGGATGACGTAGTCGACGACCGTGGGGTCGCAGTTCGTGTCGACGACAGCGACGACCGGGATGCCGAGCTTGCGGGCTTCCTTGACGGCGATGGCTTCGTTGGATGAGTCGACGACGAAGATGGCGTCGGGGAGGCGGCGCATGTTCTTGATGCCGGCGAGATTCGCCTGGAGGTGCTTGCGCTCGCGCTCGAGGCGGATGACTTCCTTCTTGGTGAGGAGGTTGTAGCGGCCGTCGTTGGCCATCTCATCAATCTCCTGAAGGCGCTTCACCGATTTCTGCACGGTGACCCAGTTGGTGAGCAGACCGCCGAGCCAGCGGTTGTTGATGTAGAACATGCCGCAGCGGGTGGCTTCTTCGGCGATGGCATCCTGCGCCTGGCGTTTGGTGCCGACGAACATGATGACTTTGCCCTGGGCGGCGAGGTCGGTGACGAACTTCGACGCCTCCTTGAACATTTTGAGGGTCTTCTGCAGATCGATGATGTAAATGCCGTTGCGCTCGCCGAAGATGTATTCCTTCATCCTGGGATCCCAGCGCTTGGTTTGGTGCCCGAAGTGGACGCCCGCTTCGAGCAGCTCCTTCATAGTGATCGTGGCCAAACAGCCTCCTTATTGGACTGCATTCCAGCGGATACGACGGGCCGGAATTGATTCCCCCGGAAGGGGAAGATTTGAACTCCGTGGATCAGAGTTCAGAGTTTAGGGATTAGAGTTTAGAAAACCTCGGTCCCATCGACGCTGAACGCTGACTCGTAAAACAAACTTTCGCCAGCCAGCATTACCGCTTGCTGAACTGGAAGCGCTTACGCGCGCCCTTCTGACCGTACTTCTTGCGTTCCTTGACGCGGGCGTCGCGAGTGAGCAGGCCCTCGGCCTTGAGGGTCTTGCGCAGCTCGGCATTGAACTGGAGCAGGGCGCGGGCGATGCCCATTTTGACCGCGTCGGCCTGGGCGGCAACGCCGCCGCCTGAAACCGTGGTGACGACATCGAAGGTGGCCGCCGTGTCGCTGACGACGAGGGACTTTTTCGCAGCAACCCGCTGCTGTTCGGTGACGAAATAGGTGTCGAGCTTTTTGCCGTTGACCGCGAATTCGCCAGAACCGGGGCGGAGATAAACGCGGGCGATGGCGGACTTGCGCCTTCCCGTGCCGTAATACTGAACCAGATCTGCCATTTGCCTTCCTTAATCTTCTAAGCCGAAATTTCCAGCGGCTGGGGCTTCTGGGCCGCGTGCGGATGCTTGTCGTCGCGGTAGACGTTGAGCTTGGTGGCCATTTTGCGGCCGAGTTTGGTTTTGGGGAGCATGCCGCGGATGGCCTCTTCGACGACCTTTTCGGGGCGGCGCGCCATGAGGCGCGTGAAGGACTCGGAGCGCAGGCCGCCGGGGAAGCCGGTGTAGCGGTGGTAGATTTTGCTCTGCGACTTGAGACCGGTGAGGCGGACTTTGCCGGCGTTGATGACGATGACGTGGTCGCCCATATCAAGGAAGGGGGTGTACTTCGGGTTGCGCTTGCCGGCGAGGACGCTGGCGGCCTCAGTGGCGAGGCGGCCGAGGGTCTTACCGCTGGCGTCGACGACGAACCACTTGCGATCGATTTCGCGCGCGCTCGGAATATAGGTGGACATCCGTTGCTCTTCCTTCTCCTGCTGCTTTCAGGCGAACCTGAACTCAAAAATTGCCCACGCAAGGCCGGTCCACGGACTGAACTCTTCCGCGGCTTACGGAGACTGTACGCGTGAGTTGGCGCAGAAATGAGAGGCCCGAGGTGCAGATTGATCCGGAACCCAAGTCCCTGGTCTGCGGCGTAAACGCACAGACGCGAGGACGCACACTGCGCAAGGAGTTCAGGATACGGGAATTTTGGGGGAGAGTCAATTCAGGTTACAGGGTGCGGCGTGCTCCAGTACGAGATCGAGGCGATCGGCACTGGAGGCATCCGGGTTCCGACTTTGGAACTCGCGCGGTACCGTGGTGTTTCTGTAAGTCTCGAATATGTTGAAGGGTATTTCCTCCGAAGAGTTAGCTTCTTGCTGTGGGGTGAACCTGGCCGGGGATTCTTCGGGTGGTTGGCCCTTTTTCCCAAAATAAGCAGTGAACCTCGGCACTTTTTCCCGAAGCGGGCTGTGAACAGCACCAAAGTCTCGAACAAGGGAACAGGTGGATTGACTGTCGCGCGTTGGAAGCGTTCGCTTCTTGCTGTGGGGTGAACCTGGCCGGGGATTCTTCGGGTGGTTGGCCTCTTTTCCCAGAATGGGCAGTGAATCTGGCACTTTTCCCAAAGCGGGCTGTGAACAGCACCAAAGTCTCGAACAAGGGAAGCAGGTAGATTGACTGTCGCGCATTGGAAGCCTTCGCTTCTTGCTGTGGGGTGAACCTGGCCGGGGATGCTTCGGGTGGTTGGCCTTTTTTCCCAAAATAGGCAGTGAACCATTGTGCTTTTCCCGAAGCGGGCGTGAACAGCACCGAAGTGTCGAACAAGGAAACAGGTGGATTGACTGTCGCGCGTTGGAAGCCTTCGCTTCTTGCGGTGGGGTTAACCTGGCCGGGGGCCGAGGGGCTCTGGGATTACCGAGGCCAATTCTCTGCAGCGCCACGTTCTGCAGTGCCACGACGACTCCCGATGTGCCGCGACCCGATCCTTGACCGCGAGAGTCGTCTTACTTCTCCAGAGTTGATTCAGTTCGTTACGCGCCTGGCAGTGCAGGAGTATTGCCGGGTGGTGACGCTTTCACACCTTCTGCTTTTGAAGGTTGCCTACCGCCAAGCGGGACGGGAATCGCGGGGGACTGGTCCAACGAGGCCTTGTCACCGTCCAAGTGTTAGCGATTCCTAAAGAAGATCCACGCGTGTTCGCGATACAGACGTCGGTTCCGTTTGTTCCTGGCGCTGGCTTCCCGCTGAGAATGCGGGGCAGGCCCGTCGTCTTTGCGTTGATCTTCTTCCTGGCCCACGCATGCCTCGGAAGCTTGGCGTTTGCTGCGGAGATTCACGGCAAAGTGACCGGCGCGCGCGGTGAGCCCTTAGGACGCGTCCAGATATTGATTCTGGAGAACCAGCGCCAGGCGATCACAGGGGATGATGGACGCTTCGTGATTGCGGACCTCTCTGCCGGGGATTACACGCTGCAGGCAAATGCGGTGGGCTATTGGCTGGTCAACGCCAGGTTTTCTCTTGCGGCGGGAGAGGCGACGAAGGATTTTGAAATTACTCTGACGCCGGACAATCTGCCGCGCACGGACACGGTTCAGGTGAAGGGCGATCTGTTTCAGGGATCCGATTCGCCGGCCGTACTCAAAACCAATCTAACCGCGGAGGAGGTTCGCCAGACCTCCACTGTGCTGGCCGACGACCCGTTTCGCTCCGTGCAGACGCTGCCGGGCGTTTCCGCCGCAGGCAACAACGACTTTCTGGCACAGTTTTCGGTGATGGGCGCGCCGTATCAGAACGTCGGTATCTATATTGACGGCATTCTGGTTCCCTCCCCTTTTCACGGCGTCGAGGTTGATGAGGGCGAGGGAGCGACGCTGAGCATCTTCAACACCGAGACGCTGGCGGACATCCAGCTGTTTCCGGCGGCGTATTCGGAGAAGTATGGCGATGACGTTGGAGCGGCACTCGAACTGGAGACCCGGGACGGCAGCCGCTCTGCCCACGTCTATCGCATTTCGGCCGGACTCGCGGACTCGGAAGCGAACGGCGAAGGACCGCTGGGAAAGCGGAACCAAGGTTCGTGGCTGGCTTCGGCGCGCAAGAGCTATCTCGGCTGGCTTTTCCGCGATCGATTGAACGATACATCCGAGGATGCGTCGTTCTACGATGCCGACCTGAAGCTGGACTACGACATCGCGCCGAATCAGCGGGTGGATTTCTACGGCGTCGGTGGCCCAACGTCGTATCAGCTGGTTCATCCTTCGACGACTCTCGGTCCGAATGATATTGCGCGGGTAACGGACACTTTCATGATGGAGCGGATCGGCTGGCGCTGGACCCTGGACCCGCGCCTGCTGGTTGAAGCGCATGGAGCGCATTTTGAGCAGCCCACGCGCGAGTTTAATGTCGACGGACAGCTGCGCGATGACGCGCATGATACCGAGTGGGTTGCGGCCGGGAGCGCGATCTGGAGTTGGGCAAACAACCAGATGTTTGAAGGCGGATGGATGGCGCGCCATGTGCACTCCGGATACACGCAGACGTTCTACGATCCGCCCATCCCTCCTGGGTATTCCGGAGGCGATGGCGAGGGCTGGAAAAACGACGGGTATGTGCAGCAGTCGTCGACTCTGTTCGGTACCCGCCTGCATGTGGTTGGCGGCCTGCGGCTGGATACCGCAGCGTTGTTCGATGACCATCCTGTATCTCCGCAGGTTTCAGCGGCATGGCAGGTGGCCCCGGCGACCCAGGTGCAGCTCGGCTATGGGCGGTATCACCAGTTCGATTTCCCTCCGCAGACATCCCCCTTCGGAACGAGTTGCTCGTTCACGGAGGAGTCGCTGGACGCCGCCAATCATTACACCGCGGGGCTGGAGCAGCGCGTGGGCGAGAGCACGAGGGTGAAGCTCCTGCTCTTCGACCGGAACGACGATGTGGCCGACGGCGAATTGTTCACCGGCAATTGTCCATCCGTTTTCGCCAGTCAGAGTCTGAGGACGCTCAGCCACGACTATGCGCGCGGCGGCCAGATTGTTGTGCAGAGCCGGAACGCGAATCACCTTTCGGGGTGGATCGGCTACACGCTCGCCTGGGCGCGCCAGAATTTCTACAACTCGGGTGCAGGGCCGACTCCGGTTCCACCTTTTTGGTCTGTTTACTACCCGACTTTGGCCGACCAGCGGAACACGCTGAACCTTTTCGCCAACTACCGGCTAACGCCCACGCTCAACCTTGGCGGGAAGTTCTTGTTCGGCTCCGGCTATCCGCTGCCCAGCGGCCAGGCCAACCCGGTTCGGCTGGGCGACTATCAGCGGGTCGATCTGCGCGCGGAAAAAGACTTCGCTTTTCGGCGCTGGAAGCTTGCCGGCTACTTTGAGCTGCTCAATGCAACGAACCACTACAACCCGGGATACTTTTACACCAGCAACTCGGGGTCAGTGGTCACCGGCCAGGGGTTGCCGATTACTCCCACGGCCGGGCTGGCATTTGAGTTTTAGCGTTGGACGGGGTGGAATCGATGGAATGGCTTCAGGTACCCGAAACGGGCATTTTCCTGGGGCGGGTGCCGCTTTGGGATAACGGAGTACCTCAGTGCTGCAGTCCGAACAAATCGGGTTGAAATCTTATTCGCAAAGGCGTTCGCTTCTTGCTGTGGGGTGAACCTGGCCGGGGGCCAGCCGGGGCCGAATATCGAGTACCGGTTTGGGAAAGGGAAAACACTTCAGTACGGTGGCGTGGCCGGATTCTTGTTGAAACTTCCGTTATTGAGGCGTTGGCTTCTTGCTGTGGGGTGAACCTGGCCGGGGGCACGCCTGGGCCGAATATCGAGTACCGGTTTGGGAAAGGGAAAACACTCCAGTACGGTGGCGTGGCCGGATTCTTGTTGAAACTTCCGTTATTGAGGCGTTGGCTTCTTGCTGTGGGGTGGACCTGGCCTGGGGCACGCCGGGGCCGAATATCAAAGCCGATTTGGGAAAAAGAAGACACTCCGGTGCTGTGGCGCGGGCGGATTTTTGTTGACGAGTCGGTCATTGAGGCGTTCTCTTCTTGCTATGGGGTGAACCTAGCTCCCGGCCAAAGATTCTCACAGCCGGAATTGCAAGCTAAAGCCCGCCCGAGATCGGCATCTCGCACCTTTCAGAAGGCTCGGAACCCACCCGCACCGGCGAGCGGCGAAAGGTCCGAGAGTCGAACCCCACCGACCGCCGGGCCGACCCTGTCGGGGGAGCTTTTTGCTTCCGTTCGGTGTCAACCTGATTAAGCCCCTGGTGCAGGCGGGAGATCGGGATGAACCGGCGCACTTTGCTTTTATCACTAGCGGTGGTCGTTGCCCGCCGGAATCTTTTTGCTGAGGCTTCCGGTCCGGGCGAACGCTTCGCCCAGGCCGCGCGGGCGCAACTCGGCGTCACGCTCACGTACGATCCCGGGTGGACTCCGCTGAAGTACCCTGGCGGTGACGTAGACCGCTCGAAAGGAGTCTGCGCGGATGTGGTGATTCGAGCAGGCCGCGATGGGCTAGGGCTCGACTTGCAGAAACTGGTCCATGAAGACATGGTTGCGCATTTCAACGCCTACCCAGCGCGAAAAACATGGGGTGAGCAATCGCCTGACGCCAGCATCGATCACCGGCGCGTGCTGAACCTGGAGACGTATTTCGAGAGGTGCGGGTGCCAGGTTTGGCGAACAGCGGGAACTGTTGCAGGCGATCATTTTCCCAAACCGCTGGCCGATGGCGACATCCTAACGTGGCTGCTCGACGCTCGTCTGCCGCACATCGGTATTGTGGCGTCCGCGACTCCTGGCAATCCGGCAGGGGCATTTGTGGTGCACAACATCGGTCGCGGCGTGGAGGAGTGGGTGCTTGCAGACTTTTCGCCACATCGCGCGGTGGGGCACTACCGTTGGCCGAACCCGCAAGGGTGAATCGTGAGACCGCCCGTCGTGTTGGCCCGGATGCAACCAAAGGTGCCGGAGGGTTCCTCAAATGGGGCGCGCGGGGTTGAATGGCGCGAGGGAAAAGGCGAGACTAATAAAAGATGCGGGACGCGATCATCTCGGTATCGGAGCAGAAGGAGCCGTTTGGCGGGCCGGTGGCGGGATCGGTGTTTCTGCATCTGGGGTTCGTGGGGCTGATCTCGGGGCTGATTTTCGTCAACACGAAGTTTCGCGCCAACCAGTGGGGAGTGAACGGACCGCAGGGAACGATTCAGGCAAATCTGGTGAATTCAGCGCCATCGATTCCGCTGCCCTCGATTACGCCCCCGACGCCGAATGTTCTGGCAACGGAGCAGCCGAGCCCGGCGCCCGCGCCACCGAATAAAGAGACGATTCCGATTACACCACCGGATGCGATCCCGCTGCCCTCGCACAAGCTGAAGCTGAAGGAAGCAGAGAAGCCAAAACCGTCGTCGCCGCAGCACGCGCAGCCGCTGAACAACCCCAACCGGGCGACCTATGGGGAGGCGCCGTCGACGAATCTGGCGCATGCGATGACGAATTCGCCGTCCAGGAGCAATACACCGGTGCAGGTGCAGGGCGGGGATTTTGCCTCGCGGTTTCCGTGGTACGTGGACAAGATCACGCGGCTGGTGAGCCAGAACTGGTACACGTACCAGATCGACTCGAGTACGCGATATGGGAGCCAGGTGTCGGTGGTGTTCACGATCCAGCGGGACGGGAGCGTGAGTTTCACGAGCATTGAGATCCCGACACCGAGCTCGTCGGCGACGCTGAACAAGACAGCGCGGGAGGCGGTGCAGAGAGTTGGGAACTTCGGACCGTTACCTGATCAGTACACAGGCAGGAGCGTATCGGTGGAGTACACTTTTACCTACGATCAGCCGGCGCACTGAGGTCACGGAGATCGTTTAGACGTGCCGATTCATCAAGTTCCAAAGCCGGCAGCGCCATCCTTCCAGGCCAGAAACGCATCGGGAGAAGACGAGCGGAGTTCACACGCCCGGAGTGGCCGGACTCACGCTGCTGATTCACACTATGGAAACGGATAAAGCATGATCGCGAGTCCCCCACGGAAGTCTTTTGTTTTTCAAGTTTCGCTTTTCCTGACCATCGTTGCTGTGAGCCTGCTGAGCGTCGAAGCTCGGGCGCAGGACTGGGTGCGGACGGGAACCAACCTGGGCGTATCCAAGATTCGTATCGCGGCGGCGGATTTCAAGGCGGCGTCGGCTGATCCGCAGACGGGCGGGCTGAAATCGGCGTTCGATCAGACCTTATATAACGATCTGCGTTATGCGGGAATCTTCGACGTGGTGTCGAAGAGCATGATTCCGACGGCGATGCCGGGGACGCCGCAGGAGATCAACATGGCGCAGTGGTCGGCGGCGCCCTCGAATGCGGGATATGTGGCGTTTGGGGCGCTGACAGCGAGCGGCGGTCACCTGACGGTGCAGGGTTATCTGTACAACACGGCGCAGGGGCAGCCGAATCCGCAGGTACTGGGCAAGCAGTACGGCGGCGAGGCGACGGCGGAATCGTCGCGGCAGATTGCGCACCGGTTCGCGGACGAGATCATCCAGCAACTAGGCGGCGTGGCCGGCATTGCGGAGACGAAGATCTACTACGTCTCCAGCCGCGGGGGCGATAAGGAAATCTGGGTGATGGATTATGACGGGATGAACGCGCGGCAGCTGACGCACCTGGGGACGATCTCACTCTCGCCCCACGTCTCGCCGGACAACTCGCGGGTGGCATTCAGCTCACTGGGGAAAAACGGGTGGTCGATCCGGATGTACTCGCTTGATCTGGGACGGCTGATGTCGTTCCCCGCGTGGGGAGGGACGACGCTGTCGCCGGCGTGGTCGAGCGACGGGACGAAGCTGGCTTATTCGTCGGATCGGAGCGGGCGACCCGGAGATTTATGTGAGCGACGCAACCGGGGGCGCGCCACGACGGCTGACGGCGTTTCGCGGGCCTGACGTTTCGCCGGTGTGGAATCCGAAGACCAACGCGCAGATTGCGTGGGTGAGCGGACGGACGAAGCTGCCGCAGATCTACATCATGGATTCGGACGGGGCGAACATTTCGCGGATGACCGACGGCGGGTATGCGATTTCGCCCTCGTGGTCGCCGAGCGGACAGTTTCTGACGTTTGCGTGGGACCGCAAATATGGGCCTGGCGCGCCGGGCGGTTACGACATCTATGTGATGGACATTGCGAGCAAGCGCTGGACGCAGCTCACACACGATTCAGGAGCCAACGATTTTCCGTCGTGGTCACCGGACAGCCGGCACATCGTTTTCCAGCGCGAGCAGAACGGGCACACCGAGATCTGGATGATGCTGGCGGATGGAACGGATCAGCAGCAGTTAACCCACGGTGGCGGCAACAATACGATGCCGAACTGGAGTTGGAAATGAGAACCTGAAGTGATTGCGGACGGAAGTGGAAGTCCGTTTTGCCCTGGAGAAAGATTGAAACGCTCCTTAAAGGAGGAGAGAAACGTGAAGAATTCGAAGCGCACGTCCCTGGCGGTAGCCGCGAGTCTGGCCGCATTTCTGACCCTGGCCGGATGCCACAAGAAAAATCCGGCGCCTCCGCCCCCACCCGCACCGCCAGCCAGCGCACCGGCCCCGATGGCGACGATCACCGCCACGCCGGATACGATTACGCCGGGCGGCAGCTCGACGCTGACGTGGAAGACGACGGACGCGAGCAATGTGTCGATCGTGGGACTGGGACAGGTGGCCACGTCGGGAACGCAGACGGTGTCGCCGACACAGACCACCAGCTATCACCTGGTTGCGCAGGGTGACGGCGGGACAGCGGACGCGACCGCCACGGTGACGGTGGGCGGAGGCGCGCCTGCACCGGCGCCGATCACCGAGACGGGCATCGATGAGAACACCTTCGAGCAGAACGTCAAGCCCGTGTTCTTTGACTACGACAGTTACGACATTCGGCCGGACGCGCAGGCCGTGATTCAGGCAGATGCGAACTTCCTGAACCAGCACCCGAATCTGAAGGTGGTGGTGGGCGGATACTGCGACGAGCGCGGCTCGACGGAGTACAACCTGGCGCTGGGCGAGAACCGCGCGAACGCCGCCAAGCAGGCACTGGCGTCGGCGGGGGTGAGCCCGGACCGGCTGCGCACGGTGAGCTACGGCAAGGAGAAACAGTTCTGCTCGGATCACACGGAGCAGTGCTGGCAGCAGAACCGGCGGTCGCAGTTCACGCTGGACCAGTAGAGGCAGGGTACAGGTTGCAGGGTACAGTTGCAGGGTACAGGTTGCAGGGTACAGGGTACAGGTTGCAGTGGTGGTCATGCCGATTGCAGCTTGTACCCTGACCTACTGCCCAGGCGCAGGCCAGACGCAGGGTTCGGCGTTCGGAGCTGGTTGCTCCTGGTAATTCAATCCGCGAGTTCACGGTCGATTCGCTGACCATAGAGTGCCGCTGGTGCGAAAGGCGAAATGCGACGTTTTTCGCCTCGCATGGCCTGTCATAATCGAAGAGAGCGCTTCCTGCGCTCGAGCTGGGATGGTGTGTTATGCGAAAGATTGCGGTTTCGCTCTCGACTCTTTTCGTTTTCATGGTGGTGTGTTCGGTCCCGCGGGCCCACGCGGTCAGCAAAGAAATGGTGCAGCTGCAGACCCAGGTGCAGCAGCTGCAGGACGCGCTGCAGCACCTGCAGGAGACGCAGGACCAGCAACTGAGCGTGCTGCAGCACGTGGTGCAGCAGATTTCCGACAGTCTTTCGCGTATGAGCTCGACGGTGAGCACCCTGCAGCAGCAGGTGCAGACGCAGAACGAATCGGGCGGCGGGAAGATCGATCAGATGTCCGGGCAGATGCAGGGCATCAACGACTCAGTGGACGCGCTGAGGAGCCGGATCGACAAGCTGAGCGCCGAGGTGCAGGCGGTGCAGTCGCAGCTGCAGAACATTTCGACGCAGGCGGCGGTACAGCAGCAGGGCGGACCGGCGGGCCAGCCGGGTCAACCGGGCGGCGATCAGGGCGGAGGCGCACCGCCGCAGCAACAGCAGCCCCAGGCCCCGCCGGTGAGCGATCTGTATCAGGGTGCGCTGCGCGATTACAACTCGGCGCGCTATGACCTGGCGGCGGGCGAGTTCGGCGACGTGCTGAAGTATTATCCGCAGGACGATCTGGCGGGGAACGCGCAGTTTTATCTGGGCGAGATTGCGTACCGGCAGGGAAAGTATGCCGATGCGATCAAGGCGTATGGGCTAATGCTGCAGCAGTTCCCGGGCAACCCGAAAGCTCCGGCGGCGCAGTTGCGCAGGGGTGAAGCGGAACTGTCTCTTGATCAGCGGGAGAAAGGCATCGGCGACTTGCGCGCGCTGATTCAGCGTTATCCGCAGACGCCGGAAGCAGCGCAGGCGCGGAGCCGGCTGAATGGAATGGGAGTGCGCGTGGCGGCATCGAAACCGACGGCGGCGAGACAGTAGGCGAGCTGAGAAGCGGTCGGCTGAAAAGCGGTCAGCTGAAAACCGGTCGGCTAAGAACCGGTCAGCGAAACACGGGTGCGCGATGAGGTGCGAGCGTGACGGAGCGGGCGGCATATACAAACTTCTCGCTTTTGTTCTGAGCGGCGACCTAAATCGAAACTGAAAACTGCGGCGGAAGTTTTTCCTCTTGACAGGCGCGACGAGCGGAGTTAAGGCGCGTGAACACTGCGTGAAATGCCGCTTCACACAGCGTTGACAAAGGCCGGGGTCAATCGCACAATCGGATTTCAGCTTGATTCCATCGTCTCCTCCGGGGCTCGTTGTTTCGACCCATATGTGAGAAGTCGGACAACAGACTCAGCGAATGGCATCCTGCGAAAAGCAACGGCTCACCGCTGAAGTGAGGCCGCAGGAAGGTTCGCCGAATTGAAAGCGCTGCTGGAGACCGATTTCCGGAACCTGAATCTTGTCGCGCGGGGCAAAGTTCGGGACATATATTCGCTGGGCGAATATCTGCTGATGGTGGCGACGGACCGGATTTCGGCATTCGATCACGTTCTGGCCACAGGGATCCCGGGCAAAGGCATCATTCTCACGCAGCTGTCGCTGTTCTGGTTCGATTATCTGAAGGATACTGTTCCGAATCACGTAGTGGCCTCGAATGTGAAGGAGTTTCCCGAGGAGGTCTGGAAGTACCGGAAGGATTTGAAGGACCGGTCGATGCTGGTGAACCGGGCGCAGATGTATCCGATTGAGTGCGTGGTGCGCGGATATCTGGCAGGGTCGGGCTGGAAGGATTACGTAGCGACGGGGATGGTCTGCGGGGTGAAGATTGAGCCGGGGCTGCGGGAGGGAGACCGGCTGAACCGTCCGATTTTCACGCCGGCGACGAAGAGTTTTCGGGGCGCGCACGATGAGAACATCACATTCGATCAGATGGTGACGCTGGTGGGTGGAGAAGCGGCAGAGAAACTTCGGGATACGAGCATGGCCCTGTACAACGAGGCCGCGGCGCACACGGAGACAAGGGGAATTCTGCTGGCCGATACGAAGTTCGAGTTTGGGTCGACACCGATGGGAATTGTGCTGGCCGATGAGGTACTGACGCCGGATTCGTCGCGGTTCTGGCAGAAGGATTTGTATTCACCGGGGAGGTCGCAGCCTTCGTTCGACAAACAATACGTTCGGGACTACCTGGAAAGCATTCACTGGAATAAACTGGCTCCTGCACCTGCCCTCCCCGAAAATGTGGTGAACCGCACGCAGCAGAAATATCTGGATGCGTTCCGGCTGCTGTCAGGCCGGCCGCTCGCAGTTTAGTGGATGTGTGATGGCGATCATCGACTGGGTGATTCTGATCGTCGTAATCCTGTCGGTGATAACGGCGGCAAAGGCCGGACTGGTGCTGGAAGTTTGCTCGCTGGCGGGACTGATACTGGGGTTGCTGGTGGCGAGCTGGGATTATCAAAGGCTGACGCCGTGGATGGGGCAGTGGATCCATTCGAAGTCTTGGGCTGAGGCGCTGTCGTTTATTGCGATTGCGCTGGGAGTGATGATTGTGGCCGGCATCGCGGGAGGATGGTGCGGTGGTCGGTGAAGTCAGTAGGTTTGGGTTGGGCGGATCGACTAGCCGGGGCGGCCTTCGGTCTGATAAAAGGATGCGCGCTGGTTACGATTGCGGTGATGGTGATTGCCGCATTCTGGCCGGGCGCGACGTGGTTCCGGCAGTCGCGCTTTGCGCCCGGGTTTTTGAGTATGGCGCGACGTGCCGCGGCAGTGGCTCCTGCCGAACTGGGAGATCGGATCAGGAGCGGTGTTATCGTCCTGCGGAAGGCGCAGCCGGAATGGATGAGGCCGGCTGCCTGAGAATGGGTTGCTGTATTTTGGAATATCACCCCGGCAAAAGACCGGGCCAGGGAAAGAGGGGTTCGGAGTGAAACGCGAGCTGGACAACCTTGTGACCCAGATGCACGCAGGCGGCATCACGTATGAGGAAGCTGTACGCGAATTCAAGCGGCGTTTCATCCTCGAAATCCTCTCCGGGCACCGCGGCAACCAGTGCAAGGCGGCGAAAGAATTGGGCGTGCACCGCAACACGCTGAGCCGCATTCTGACGGACCTGAAGATTGACCCGGCGCAGGTGCGCAACGGGTTGCGGCGGCCGCCGCGCAGCGAGCGTGGGCTCGTGGATCCGGGCCAGAAGCGCAGCGAGCGGGCGTAGATTCTCCCAGGTTCGAAACCATTGTTAACAGTTTCGCCTTTTGCCGGGGATCGAACTGCCTCTTTCGACTTGTATGTGCGATTGGGCCATGCAACACGCCATGGTTCAGTGACTGGGGTGCTTTCCGGTTGCCGTGGCGCTTCCCTTCCCGAGTGCAGACGATAGAATCGTCCCATGCCGGACATGGCCGCTGCGAGTGTTGCTTCGCCCGAGGTGTTGGCCCGAGCCCGAAAGATCAAGCTCTTCCTGATGGATGTGGATGGGACGCTGACCGACGGAGGCGTGTGCCTGATCTCAACGGTGGCTGCTGACGGTTCGGTGGATCCGGTTATCTCGGAGATGAAGGTGTTCAATTCCCGGGACGGACAGGGCCTGTCGCTGGCCCACACGATGGGAATTCAGACCGGCTTCATCACCGGGCGATCGTCACCGGCCGTTGCCCGGCGCGCTCAGGAACTGAGAGTCACTTTTGTTTATCTGGGACAGGCGAAGAAGACCGACGCTTTTGAGGAATGCGTGCGGAAGGCCGGCGTGACGGAGGAGGAAGTCGCCTATATGGGTGACGATCTGCCGGACATTCCTCTGGCAAAGCGAGCGGGCCTGGGAGTGTGCGTAGCCGATGGAGCGCCCGAGCTGGCAGCAGTTTGCCACTACGTGACTCGAACACCCGCCGGGCGAGGTGCGGCGCGCGAGGTGGTGGAGCTGATCCTGAAGGCACAGGGGCGCTGGGAAGAGGCCTTACCGCAGGCTCTCGCTTAGGGGCTTCGGAGACGTGTCTTGCAAAAGGGAAGAACAACCGCAGATCCCTCCGACTCGCGAAGCTCAGCGTCGGGATGACACTGTGGGCGAGGTCGCGCCGATGACGACAGTCGCGCGGCGGCGTGACACCTTATACCCTGTAGACATGGGCACGAATGGAGGCTCCGCGACGAGCGCCAGGGTGAGCACTGAGGGCGAGGGGCGCGTCTACGTGGAGGAGGGCTTCCGCTGGGACGAACAACGGGCGTACCTGTTCGACATTGACGGGACGCTGATGCGGCATCGCGACCGGGTGCATGTGGACGCGTTTTTCGAGAGCGTGCGAGGCGTGATGGGGCGCGAGCTGGCGCTGGATGGAGTGACACTGGCGGGGAATACCGATCCGGGGATTCTGCGGGACGCGTTTCGGCTGGCTGAGGTGGAAGACAGCGTGTGGAGACCGCATCGCGAGGAGTTACTGAAAGCGATGTGCGTGCGCGTGGCAGAGCGCCGGTCAGAGATGGTGTGGAGCATCATGCCGGGCGTGAGGGAGATGCTGGAGCATCTGAAGGGCAAGGGAGCGTTGCTGGGAGTGGCGACGGGAAATCTGGAGAAGATTGGCTGGATCAAGATCGAGAACGCCGGGCTGCGCGAATGGTTCAGGTTTGGAGGATTCTGCGACCGGTTTGACGCGCGAGCCGACATGATTGGGCATGCGGCGGAGCGGGCGCGGGCGATTCTACAGGAGACCGAGGGGGCTGCGGGTGGAGCGCAGGCGACGGTGTGCGTGGTGGGCGATACCCCCTTTGACATTGAGGCGGCGCGGGCGAATGGACTGGGGACGATCGCGGTGGCCACGGGGCGGTACAGTTTTGACATGCTGATGGAACACAAGCCGGAAGCGTGCACGACGACGCTGGCGGCTCTGATGGCATGCGGGGCGGCAGTGGGAGCCAGAGAAGATGCTTCGTAGCGCGATCGGCACGGGTGGATTGTTGCTCGCCCTCACGGTTGGAGCCATGGGACAGGACGGTTCACCGCCAGGTGGTTCCCAGCCGCAGGCTGTGCCAGTGGCTGGACAGGCGGGGTCCGGCATAGCGGCGCAGAGCCCTTCGCCGGCCGGGGTTCCGGACGACACGACGGCGAGCCCAGGTAATAAAAAGAAAAAAGCGAATACGAATCACGCCTCGAAGCGCGAAAAGGAACAGGCGCAGAAGCTGTTTGTGGCGGGCGCGAAGGACATTGAGCACAACGACATTCGCGCAGCCATGGATGCCTTCACACGCGCGGCGGAGCTCGACCCGGAGCAGACGAAGTATGCCATGGCGGATCAGATCGCAAGGCAGCATCTGGTGGCCGACCTGATCCAGCGGTCGGACAAGGACAAGGTTCTGGGGCATTTTGCCGATGCGCGGGCGAAGATTGCCGAGGCGTACAGCGTGGACCCGGCCAGCCCGGTGGTAGCCCAGCATATGCAGGAGCTGGCTTCGAGCGTGGTAGCAGGAGAGCCGGCGATCCGTGAGACTGAGGATGCGCTGGCTCCGCCAATCCAGCTTGAGCCCAAGCCGGGAAAGCACAGTTTCCATCTGCGCGGGGCGGAGCGCAATATCATCTCCCAGGTTTTACCCGCTTACGGCATCCAGCCGACGGTGGATGATTCAGTGGGCGCGCAGAACATCCGCTACGACGTGGATGACGTCGACTTTGCGGAGGCAGAGCAGGCGCTGAAGCTGGCTACGGGGACGTTTCTGGTGCCGCTTGATCCGGCGCGTGCGCTGGTTGCTAAAGACAACAAGACGAACCGGGACAAATTCGAGCGCCTGTCGGTGGAAACGGTTTACCTGCCAGGGATGGAGCCGGGCGAGCTGACGGAAATCGCGAACATGGCGAAGAACGTGTTCGCGCTGCGGTCCGCGACTACGGTTGCAGGGCAAAGCGCGCTGATGTTTCGCGGACCGGGCGCCGATCTGGATGCTCTGAATCGGACGCTGAACGTCCTGCTGGAAGGACGCAGCGAACTGCAGCTGGATGTGCGGATGTACGAGATTGACCGGACGAAGGCGGTCAATCTGGGAGTGATTCTGCCGAATCAGACGCAGGTATTCAACGTCTACTCCGAAGCACGGACCCTGCTGAATAACAATGCGAGCCTGGTGCAGGAGATTATTTCGAGCGGCCTGGCGGCGCCGGGAGACTGGGAGGCGATTCTGGCGATCCTGATCGCCTCGGGGCAGATCAGCAACAGCATCCTGACCTCGCCTTTCGGGGTTATTGGCGGCGGGCTGACGATGACGGGCATTGTGTACCAGGGTGGATCGCTGAACATGCAGTTGAATTCGTCGGACGTGCGCGCCGTGGATCAGCTGCAACTGCGCGTGCTGGACCATGAAGAGTCGACAATCAAGTCCGGCGAGCGGTACCCGATCGAGACGTCCAGTTATTCAAGCCTGTCGTCGGCGCCGCTGTCGATTCCGGGTTTGTCGAATGCGGGGCTGTCGAGCACGCTGCAGAATCTGGGCGTGTCGCCGGCACAGCTGCAGGCGGCAGCGACGGCGCAGATCCCGCAGGTCCAGTATCAGGACGTCGGGCTGACGCTGAAAGTGAAGCCGAACATCGAAGCCGAAAACCGAGTGTCACTGAAGTTCGATCTGACACTGTCGTCACTGGCCGGATCGACGCTGAACGGCCTGCCGCTGATGAACAATCGCGAGTATCAGGCGATTACGTCGCTGCGCACGGGGGAGACAGCGGTGCTGGTGAGCTCGCTGTCACGGCAGGAATCGGACGCGATCACGGGCATTCCGGGGGTGAGCGAGATTCCGGGTTTTCAGAACACGACGAACAAGAACTCGAACCTGGACATTGCGGAACTGGCGATCGTGATCACGCCGCATATTGTGCGGTCAGTGAGGCGGGAGGCTGGGGAAAAGATGGTTTTGCTGCCGAGTGCACCCGGGCCGTGACGAACGTCACATGGACGGGTTGCGCGACGAGGGTAGACTGAGACGGTGATGAAGCTGGCGCATCGGCGGAGTTCGAGGGTCCTGGGCCTGGCGCTGTGCGTGGTATGGATTGCCACGTTGGCGCAGGCCGACACGGCTGTGACGCCGGCGATGCACTGCCAGCGGCATATGCCCTGCTGCCCGCAGGGGACGAACGGCGAAGGTTGCTCGGCCGCACGATGCACGGAGCAGGTTCCGGAGAAAGCTGAAGCACGAGTCGAGCGAGCGCGGGAAAACGAGTACCGCGCTATTGTTCCGGCCATCCGAAATGAGGATTCGAGCCAGCCTGGCACGCCAGTGCGCGAGCTGAGCGCTGGGCTGCAGTTCCGGGCCGCGGTCTTCCAGCTCAAAGACGATCTGCGGATCTAAATCCTTCAGTGAGCGACGTGTGTCCTCGCGCCGATTCGTTGTGCGCGCAATCGTCCCCCTTTTCACACTGAAAGGAAAATTTCAATGAAAGCTAAATTGATTGCATTGATCGCAACATCGCTGTTTTCGCTGTCGGCGCTGGCGCTGACGGGCTCTGCCTGTTGCAAGCCTGGGGCGAACTGCTGCCCCGGAAGCTGCTGCGGGGCGAGCTGCTGCCAGGGCGGGTCATCGTGCTGCCCGGGCGACTGCTGCGGTAAGTAAAAGAAGCCGGTGGCCGGTGGCCGGTGGCCGGTGGCCGGTGGCCGGTGGCCGGTGGCCGGTGGCCGGTGGCCGGTGGCCGGTGGCCGGTGGCCGGTGGCCGGTGGCCGGTGGCCGACAACACCAAAACACAACCTGCGGGCACCTCGCGTTTTCTTTTTGCGCGAGGTGCCCCTCTTCTATTTGCGGCGGTCGAACTTCAGTTTGAGGACGAGGATGGTGAGGGAGAGCGCGAGGGTGACGGCGTTAGCGAGAGCGACCGGCAGCGAGCGGATGAAGATTCCGTAGAGAAACCAGAGAAAAGTGCCGAAGGAGAAAACGAGAAACATGGTGAGGGAGATATCGCGGGCGGTGCGCAGACGCCATACGCGGATGAGCTGAGGAACGAAGGAAATGGTGGTGCAGACGGCGGCGAGGAGTCCGATGGCGTTGACGGCAGGAACGGCGATCACATTCCCCTCCTGTGGAGGAAGAAATAAATGGCGATGGTGAAGCCGAGGACGATGATGATGGGGCGCAGGATGCGGTCGCTGATGCGGCGGGAGTTGCGCGCGCCGGTGTAACCGCCAATGGCGCAGGCGATCATCATGAGCCAGCAGAAGCGCCACTCGACAGCGCCGCCGATGATGAAGGTGATAACGGCGACGCCGTTGGCGACGGTGGTGACGACGACTTTGAGGGCGTTGATTTCCGCGATGCGCTCGACGCCGCAGAGGGCGAGAGCGGTCATGGTGAGCAGGCCGGCTCCGGCGCCGAAGTAGCCTATGTAGTAAGTGATGGCGAGCAGAGCGAGGAGCAGCGGGACTATGGCTACCGGATGGCGATGCTCGGGATGCATTTCGTGATCTTCGAGACGGCGGCGAACCATTTTTGAAATGGGGCCACTGACGGCGAAGCTGGTGGATCCCAGCAGGAAAAGGTAGGGAACGAGGCGGAGAAAGGAATTTTGCGTGCCCTTGAGGAGGGTGAGCGCGCCGGCGAGGCCTCCGGTGACAGCGACGAGAACGATGGGGATGAGGAGGCGACGATTTTTGCGGAGGTCTTCGCGATAGCCGGCGATGGAGGTGAACTGGCCCGGCCACAGGGCGACGGTGTTGGTAGCGTTGGCCTGGATGGGCAGAAGTCCGGCCTTAATCAACGAGGGAAAGACGAGGAATCCGCCACCGCCGGCGACAGAGTTGACGAGGCCGCCGAGCCCGGCTGCCAGAGCCAGGAAGATGTAGTGGAGCCAGGGGACGTGCACCTGATCAGGTTACAGGTGACGGGTTACAGGGCACAGGGCTCCGGGCTCAATTAAGCTCCGCTGCTCGTCAAAAGTTTGGCTGCCACAATACCCAATGCGCAAAACGCGAGCCAGATGCCTTCAAATATCCACCCCCGTTCCGCATTACCCAGATAGGCGTCCACGCAAATTAGCGCAGCGTAAAGTAGCAAGCTCGCAGCACTCAGGTAGAACCCGAGTCGCCTTCGATTCGCATAAAGCAGAAACACGCCACCCGCGAGTGCACACGGGACCGTCAAAAGAAACCATCCGAGAGTGCGATACCAGGATGGGGCAAATCGGTCCAGAGCGATTGCTACTGCCGAGTAGCCTTCGCACAAGAGTGCCAAAATCAGGAATAGATAACAGGCCGCATTGCGAACGCGCATAAGTAAATCTTTCTTGTATTCCGGGAGCATCGTGACCCTTCGAAGAAAAATGTTACGGCATGTTTCGAGGATGGCAGGACCGGCTCCGGGCTCCGGGCTCCGGGCTCGGGGCTCCGGGCTCGTTCTCGGGCTCCGGCTCCGGCTCCGGCTCCGGCTCCGGCTCCGGCTCCGGCTCCGGCTCCGGAAATGCTAGCCCGTCTTCATTTCCGGGGTAGCGGCCACGAGCTGGCGGGTGTAGTCCTCGCGGGGGGATTCGCAGACCTGGTCGCGGGAACCGAGTTCGACGAGCTTGCCCTGGCGCAGGACGGCGATGTTTGTGGACAAATAGCGGACGAGCGGCATGGAGTGGGAGATGAAGAGATAGGTCAGAGCGAACTCGCGCTGGAGATCTCGAAGCAGGTTGACGATTTGAGCGCCGACGGAGACGTCGAGGGCGGAGACAGGCTCGTCGAGGATGAGGAGCTCGGGGCGGAGAGCGAGGGCGCGGGCGATGTTGATGCGCTGGCGCTGGCCTCCGGAGAACTCGTGGGGGTAACGGGACATGGCGGAGTCGTCGAGGCCGACCTGGAGGAGGAGTTCGTGGCAGCGGCAGCGGCGTTCGGCGCGGGAGTGACGCTCGTGAATGATGAGCGGCTCGGAGACAATTTGCTCGACGCGCATGCGGGGATTGAGGGCGGCGTAGGGGTCCTGAAAGACGGGCTGCATGCGGCGGCGCAGCGGGCGGAGTTTGTGCTGCGGGACGCCGGTGATGGAGTGGTCGTCGAAGGTAACGCTGCCGAAAGTGGGTTCGAGGAGGCCGAGGACGATGCGGGCGATGGTGCTTTTGCCGGAGCCGGATTCGCCGACGAGGCCGAGGGTCTGGCCGCGTTCGATGGAAAAAGACACGTGGTCGACGACGGGCGCGGCGTTCTTCGCGTAGGTTTTGGTGAGGTCGCGCGCTTCGAGCAGCGGCATGAGGAGAAATTAACAGGGTGAGTGAGCGATTAAAATAGAGGAGAGCCCAATCCCCTTGCAGCATCTCCTCCAAAACCTCAATCCGCAGCAGCGCGAAGCGGTCGAAGCCGCGGATGGGGCAGTGTTGATCCTGGCCGGCGCGGGGTCGGGGAAGACGCGCGTGATCACGCACCGGATCGCTTACCTGATCGAGCAGAAGGGCGTGGCGCCGGATGCGATTCTGGCGGTGACCTTCACGAATAAGGCGGCCGGAGAGATGGCCGAGCGCGTGGAAAAGCTGATTGGGCACGGGTCGCTCGCGAAGCCACTGATCTCGACCTTCCACTCTTTCTGCGTGCGGCTGCTGCGGCGGGATATTGAGGCGCTGAAGATTGGCAATGAGGGGCTGACGAAGACGTTTGCCATTTACGACGAGACGGACCAGCAGGCGGTGGTGAAAGCCGTGATGCGGCGGATGGGGCTGGACGACAAGCAGCTCGACGCCACGGGTGGTGCTGGCGAAGATTTCGTGGGCGAAGAATCACATGATCGATCCGCAGGAGTTCTATCTGCAGTCGGCGGACCCCATCAGCGAGAAGGTTGCGCACGTTTTCGAGGAGTACCGGAAGGAACTGCGCAAGGCGAACGCGCTGGATTTCGACGATCTGCTGCTGGAGGCGGTGCGGGTGCTGAAGGTTTCCGGCGAAGTGCGGGAGCGATACAACCGGCGCTACCGGTATTTGCTGATCGACGAGTACCAGGACACGAACCGGCCGCAATACGAGTTGATGAAGCTGATGGCCGGCGAGGACAAGAATGTCTGCGTGGTGGGCGATGAGGATCAGAGCATTTACTCGTGGCGGGGCGCGGATATTCGCAACATCCTGGAGTTTGAGAAGGATTTTCCGGGCGCGAAGACGGTGCGGCTGGAGCAGAATTACC
This sequence comes from uncultured Acidobacteriaceae bacterium, assembly GCA_963788905.1. Classification (GTDB taxonomy): domain Bacteria; phylum Acidobacteriota; class Terriglobia; order Terriglobales; family Acidobacteriaceae; genus Palsa-343. Next base: position 526,822 of record CAWBIO010000001.1, on the reverse strand, counting down.
GGTCGACGCAGATCATTCTGGAGGCCGCATCGGCGGTGGTGGCGCGGAACGCGCAGCGGAAGGGCAAACGGCTGTGGACTTCGCGCCAGGGTGGGTCGCTGATTGGCTACTACGAGGCGCCGGATGGAGAAAACGAAGCGCTGTTCATTGCGGATTCGATCCAGAAATATTTGCGCAGGGCGGGCGAGGATCAGGAAAAGGCGAAGTGCGCGGTGTTGTACCGGACCAATTCGCAGTCGCGGCTGGTGGAAGAGGCGATGCGGCGGTATGGGATTGCGTACACGATGGTGGGCGGGTTCTCGTTCTACGAGCGGGCGGAAATCAAGGACCTGCTGAGCTACCTGAAGCTGGTGCAGAATCCGCATGACTCGATTGCGCTGGGGAGAGTGGTGAACACGCCGGCGCGGGGCATCGGGAAGACAACGATGGAGACGCTGGAGCGTCTGGCGCTCGAGACTGGATCGAGCGTATGGACAGCGATTGATCGGGCACTGGATGCGAAGCTGCTCCCGCAGCGGTCGTTGTCGGCGCTGGATGGATTTCAGCGGATTATTTTGGACGCGCGGGCGATGATGAGTCCGGGATTTGCGGAGAAACTGGCTGGTGATGTGGCGGCGACTTCCGGTGCGGAGCCGGCCAGCGCGGATTTGGCGGCGGTGGCGGAGAGCGATACGAGCTTTGACTTTGGGGCGCTGCGCAGGGTGAGCTGGCGCTGACGCACGAAGGCGATGTCGATTTTTCAGGCGACGATTTCGTTGCGGAAAGCGCGGAGGATTTTGAGCCGGTGAAGTTCCGCATCTTTGACGAAGAGCCGGCGGTGGAGCATGCGGCACCGGGGCAGGTTACAGGTGATAGGTTACAGGGTGCAGAACCGGGCTCCGGGCAAGATGAGGTGGAAGGATTTCAGGAAGCCGGGGGATGCGGCGACGCTGCCGGAGCTGATCCGGTTCATCATCGATCGGACAGGATACATCCGATCACTCGAAGAAGAAGGGACGCCGGAGGCCTTCTCCCGGATTGAAAACCTGAAGGAACTGGCGAACGCGGCGCAGGATGCGCAGGAGCGGGGCGAGACTCTCGCGGAATTTCTGGATCATGCGGCGCTGGTGAGCGATGCGGACCAGTACGATCCGGAGGCGCGAGTGACGCTGATGACGCTGCACTCGGCCAAGGGGCTGGAGTTTCCGCTGGTGGTGCTGGCCGGGATGGAAGAGGGGTTGTTTCCGCACTCGCGAACACTGAACGATCCTCCGCAGATGGAAGAGGAACGGCGGCTGTGTTACGTGGGTCTGACGCGGGCGATGGATGCGCTGGTGCTGACGCGAGCGCGGTTCCGCCGGCGGTATGGGGATGACATGCCGGATGCGACGGTTGCGTCGCGATTTCTGGAAGAGATTCCGCAGCACCTGATGGAAGACCTGAGCGGCGGGAGGATGCGCGCGTCGAGCTGGGGCGGGTATGCGGCGAGCACAACGGAGCAGCCGTCACGCTATGGTCACCGTGACGGTGACGATTACAGTTCGCGGCACTACAGCTACGAGGATGAAGATCAGAGTCAGAGCTGGCGGATGGAGCGGCCGGGACGAGCTCGGGAGAACAAGCCGACGTATTCATCGGATAACATTGCGAAGTTCTTCACGGGGCGCGGTGGGAAGGGTGCGCCGGCAAGGCCTCCGCGTCCGAAGCTCGATATACCTGAGCCGACGGGGGCGAAAGGATTCAGGAGCGGACAGCGGGTGCGGCATCCGAAATATGGCGAAGGCGTGGTGTTTCGGCGCGAGGGCGACGGGGACGACGCGAAGATTACGGTACAATTTTCAGGATTCGGAGTGAAAAAGCTGGTGGAGAAATTTGCGCAGCTGGAGAGGCTGTGACGCGCACTCATTCAAGCCAGAAGAGGGCTTGAATGGGGCACCCAAGCTCTATTCCCTGCTCCGGAAAAAGGATCTATGGCAAATACAAAAGCAATCGAAGATACGCTGGAACGGAAGAAACTGAAGCGGGCAGCGCGGAAGAAGGCGGCGCCCAAGGCGAAACGGACGGTACCGCGCGGATCGAAGAAGAAAAAAGTGAGAAAGCTGGTGCGCGGACAGTCGAAGCGGTAAATCCGTAGCTTCGAGCGCACAAAGTGTTTCGGGGCTGGCAAATTCCCTTCCGGCCAGTCCCGAGACTCGGCTACACTCACACAACACCTACTCCTCCCCGCAGGAGCTCGAGTTGCCGGAATCATCCGCGCCGCCAAACCCGGCTGAAGGGACTGGGCCGAAGTCCCAGATCTTCGCGCGCAAATCGATTGACAAGCTGATCACGGAGTCGGAGCGGCCGGAAGTCGCTCTGAAGAAGACGCTGGGGCCGGTTTCTCTGACCGCGCTGGGCATTGGCGCGGTGATCGGGTCGGGCATCTTCACCGTTATCGGGACGGCGATCGCGGGGCAGCAATTCCCTACCGCTTCCATTGAGAACACGCCGCTAATCGACTACTTTGTGCGGCACACGGCCATGGTGGGACGGCCGGGATCAGGGCCGGCGCTGGCGCTCTCGCTGGTGCTGGTGGCGATCGTGTGCGCGTTCACGGGGCTGTGCTACGCAGAGCTGGCCTCGATGATCCCGATTGCGGGCTCGGCGTACACGTACACCTACGCGACGATGGGCGAGCTCATCGCGTGGATCATCGGGTGGGACCTGATTCTCGAATACGCATTCTCGAACATGAGCGTGAGCGTGGGATTCGCGGCGCACGTGGTGGATTTGCTGGATTGGTTCGGGATCCATCCGGGGCTCAAGTGGATTTCGCCGGCGTATTTGCCGGAAGGTTTGCAGGACCTGGCGGGGAATGATTTGTATCCGCCAGGGTGGCATTTTGGGTTCAACATACCGGCGTTCCTGATCGTGATGCTGCTGACCGTGGTGCTGGTGCGCGGGATTCGCGAGTCGGTCGAGACCAACAACGTCATGGTGCTGATCAAGATCGCGGCCATCCTGATTTTTGTCTCCGCCGGCGCCAGCTTCATCCAGCCGAAGTACTACCATCCGTTCTCGCCGAATGGATGGTCGGGCGTGCTGACCGGCGGGTCGATCATTTTCTTCACCTACATCGGGTTCGATTCGGTCTCGACGGCAGCGGAGGAATGTAAGGATGCGCAGCGGACGGTGCCGATTGGGATTCTGGCGACGCTGGCGATCTGTACTGTGTTGTACATCGGCGTTGCGGTGGTGCTGACGGGAATGGTGCCGTGGAAGTCGATGATGGGCGACGCGGCGCCGGTGGTGAATGCGCTGAAGCGGCTGTCGGTGCTGCCGGGCGGCCATCGATTGCACTGGGTTCGGCTGTTTGTGGTGCTGGGCGCGCTGACCGGAATGACGTCTTCGATCCTGGTTTTCCAGCTGGGGCAGGCGCGGGTATGGTTCTCGATGTCGCGGGATCGGCTGCTGCCGGCGATCTTCTCGCATGTGCATCCGAAATATCGCACGCCGGCCGTGGCGACGTGGGTGGCGGGATTCGTGGTGGGGATTCCCTCGGGACTGCTCGACATCGGGACGGTTTCGAATCTGTCGAATATCGGCACGCTGTTCGCATTTGTGCTGGTATCGGCCGGGGTACTGATCCTGCGGTATCGCGAGCCGAATCGGAGGCGGGGATTCCGTGCGCCACTGGGGCCGGTGTTTCCGGTGCTGAGCATTATTTTCTGCGTAGTGCTGATGATGGGGCTGGAAGTGATGACGTGGATCCGGTTCTTTGTGTGGCTGGCGATCGGGCTGGTGATTTATTTCGCCTATAGCCGGCATCGCAGCGAATTCGGAAGCAGGCAAAGGGCGAGCCGGAGCTGACGCAGGGCGGGCAGCCGTACTGTGTGGCATCAGTACTCACAATTCAGCCTCATAATGAGGTATGAACCAGCGCCTTGTTTCGCGTGCGGAGCTGGAGGCGCTTCTTAGTGAGATTACCGGAAGGACTGCCGATCCGCGGGCGGGAATCTTCGGGCCGGCGTCGATTACGTGGAAGATCAATCGCGAGGCGGCTCTGTTTCTGGGCGCAGGACGCGCGGCGCTGTTGCAACTGGCGCATCCGTGGGTAGCAACGGCGCTGGAGCAGCACTCTTCCCTGCTGAACGATCCGATTGCGCGGTTCCACAATACTTTTCGCATCGTTTTCACGATGATCTTCGGAAGCCTGGGACAGGCGCTGGCGGCGGCGCGCTATCTGCACACGCTGCACACACGGATTGGCGGGGAGTTGAAGGAGGAGGCAGGCAGATGGGCCAAGGGCGCGCGTTACGAAGCGAATGAAGTGGCGGCTCTGCGCTGGGTGTTCGCGACGCTGGTGGAAAGCGCGGTGCTGGCGTATCGATTTGTTCTTCCGCTCGAGGATGCCGAGTGCGAGCAGTATTACCAGGAGAGTAAGACGATGGCGGCGCTGTTCGGAATCCCGACCGAGGAATTGCCGGGGGACTGGGTTGCGTTCAGCCATTATTGCGAGGAGATGGTTGATTCAGGGGCTTTGGCAGTGACGCCGCGGGCGGGCGAGATGGGGCAGGCGCTGCTGAATGGTGCGGGTTCACGGGTTCATCCCCCGAACTGGTACCGGGCGGTAACCACTCTGTGGATACCCGCTCCTTTGCGACAGGGTTTTGGGCTGGAGGTTTCAGCGAAGGCTGCGCATGCGGCGCGGCGGGCGGAATATTGGTTACCGCGCCTGTGGCCGATGCTGCCGCCGATTGTTCGATTTGTGGGGCCGTATCGGGAAGCCCAGGAACGCAGGAGTAACCATTTCCCCGGCCCGTTTTTACGCGCGAGTAATCGCTTCTGGATTGGGCAGTCACGCCTGGGATTCACCGAAGAGCCATGATTGTGTAGCCCTCCCGTAACTTATTGTAATTACACAAGATAAGTGCACAAACCCGGCGGTTCTGTGCCACACTTACGCATTCTCGGATGAGCAATGCGGGCGTGGCACAACGGCTCCAGGCCACGAACCCACCGCAAAAACCGGGAGCCATTTGCTGCAACGGCTTGCTTCGCTTTCTGCCTGGTTCTCGATCATTGTTCGCACGCAGTCGCGCGCCTGTCCCCGTTGCCGATCAGGGAATTAAATGACAAAGAGTAGCCTGGCTGGCCTGCTTCTGCCCGCAATCGTCCTCTCGCTGGTCGTCCCCTGCCACGGGCAGAGCTCACCGGCTGGTGAAAAGAGCCTGGTGGCAAGCAGCGTGGTGAACACGAGCACGGTTCCCAGCAGCTCGTCGCTGGTGGATGCGCCGGCGCCGGTGCTGACCGGCTTCGCATCCGAGCCAGCCGATCCGGCAATGGGTGTTTATCCGGTGCAGAGCCCGGAGGCTATTCGGAAAGACCGGGGCTTTCATGCGCTGGATTGGGGCCTGCTGGGCGCAGCGACGGCGACCCGGGTTCTGGACTTTACGAGCACGGAGAGCGCCCTGAGCCAGCCGCAGTATTTTCATGAAGCGGTGCTGCCCAGTGCTCTGGTGAAGAACAAGCCAGCATTCGCGGCGTTCCAGGCGGGCACCGTGGCAGTCAACTATGAGGCATACCGGTTTCTCGTTCACCACAACATGCGTTCGATTGCGCGCGTGTCGCAATACATGTATGTGGGCGTCATGACGTTCCAGGTTGCGCATAACTATCAGTTACTGGGAACGGTCCCGGCGAACTGAAGCCGCGCGATCTGTGGGCCTGCCTCGAGCGCGGGACGCTGGTTGACAGCGGCCCGCGCCAGGCCCTAGGCTGGAATCAGTAATGAGCGCTTTCTCTCCAACCTGCATGTGTCAGTGCTGCTGCTGTTGCGGCTGCACCATGCGGGTGCCTGTCTGAGAGAAGCGAAAACGAGTTTCAGCAATCGCTCAGAACCCACCCGCTGCCAGAAGGCCGGGTGGGTTTTAGTTTGCGCGGCGAGAATTTCAGAGGAAAACGGGAGATTCCCAGGAGGAAGGTTCATGACACTTCGCATTAACGACATAGCCCCTGACTTTACGGCCGAGACGACGCATGGCGTCATCCGGTTCCACGAGTGGATCGGCGATAACTGGGCGGTGCTCTTTTCGCACCCCAAGGATTTCACGCCGGTGTGTACGACTGAGCTGGGAGCGGTAGCGAGCCTCGAGCGGCAGTTTGCCGAGCGCGGGGCGAAAGTGATCGGGCTGAGCGTCGACCCAGTGACGAGCCACGGGAAATGGACGGCGGATATTAAGGAGGTGGGCGGGTACGAGGTGAATTATCCGCTGATCGGCGATCCGGAACTAAAGGTCGCGAAGCTTTATGACATGCTGCCTGGCGACGCGGGGGAGACTTCGGACGGGCGCACTCCGGCGCAGAACGCTCCGGTGCGGACAGTGTTCGTGATCGGGCCGGATAAGCGGATCAAGCTGACGCTGGCTTATCCGATGACGACGGGGCGGAATTTCGACGAGATTCTGCGGGTGCTGGATTCGATTCAGCTGACGGCGAAGCACCGGGTAGCGACGCCGGCAAACTGGAAGCAGGGTGACGACGTCATCATTACCGGCGCGGTCAGCAACGAGGAGGCAGATAAGATCTTTCCGGGTTACAAGACGGTAAAGCCTTATTTGCGCACTACGGCACAACCACAGTAAGCTCCCGTGCGGTTTGTGGAGTCGAGCAGCAGTTTCCGTCGCGCCTGATGAGTGCGGCGGAATGAGGGCACCGGTGGCGAAGGGGCTAACGCGCTGGTCTGCAAAACCAGTATTCGCCGGTTCAATTCCGGCCCGGTGCTCCAGATTTCTCTTGTAATGAAATAAGCAAAATCGAATCAGCAGGTTCCTGCGTCTCGCAGGGCGGCGGGAGTGTGTTTTCTTCAAAGCCGCAGCCCCGTTTGGGTAAAGGCGTGTCTGTGGCCTGAGGAGTCCCCTAAGTCTTCTGATTCCATTAGGGTACCGGCGGAAGCCAAAGTTGTATGGCCCGAAACGGGAAGGACCGATGATGATGCAGGGATGAGCCGCAGCGGCTTTACGGGCATCAGGATAGCCGCCATCCTGGGACCGGTGCTGGGCGCAGCCGTCGTCTGCACCGCGCTGTGGCAGTGGTCCGTTCTTTCCAGGCACAATACGATCCAGCAGTTGGAGGAGTTGCCGATACACTCGGCGGTACGTCTTATCGGGGTAGTCACCTATGCCGATGAGCCCGGAAACCGGTTCTGGGTGCAGGACGAAACCGGAGCGTTGCCGATCCCGTTGAGTGCTGCGCACGCAGGGGTTCGCGTGGGCGATACGGTTTCGATCGACGCCACCAAGACGGCGCGGTACGACCGGCGGAGAGGCCCGCTGAGCGTCGACCTGGAGCACATCGGGGTTCATCACACCGCAGCGCATGTGCATTTGCCGCAGCCCTCGCCGATCACACTGAGCAACTTTCCCACGACAGAGAAGAACGGCATCCGCGTGCAGGTGACGGCGGTGGTGCATGCGGCAACTCTGGACGGAAATGGCCGCGCACATCTTGCGATCTCCGACGGGGGCCCGGAAGTTGAACTGATCGTGGCCCGACCGAACGATTACTCGAACCTGATCGACAGCAGGATTCAGGTCGTGGGTCTTCCGGAACAGCAGCGAACGCCGCAGGGCGCAGTGGTTCGCGACCAGGTGTGGGTAGCAACGGGACGGGATCTGCGCATTGAAGAGCCGGCGCCGAAGGAGTCTTCTCTTTACTCGGTTCGCACGCTCTATACCAGCAGGCAGGCACAGAACGGTCATCGCATTCGAATTCGCGGACAGGTGGCGGCGGCTGGTCCGGAGTCGATTGTGCTCGAGGATCGCTGGGGCGCGACGCAATGCATTCTGGCGGTCGCGGAAAACCTGAAGACAGGAACGAGCGTTGAGGTCGAGGGCTTCCCGAGCCGCGAGGGGCTGCACATCGATCTGCATTATGCCAGGCCAACGGTGCAGGAGCCGGCAGTGGCGCCGGATTCCGGCGGGCCCGATGCAAGCGCCGGTCTTCTCACCAGCGTGAGTGCGGTTCGCCATCTTCCGGCGAGCAGGGCTGCCCAGGCCCTTCCGGTTCGCACCACGGGCGTCATCACCTATATCGACCCGCCGCGGCGGCAGCTGTTTTTCCAGGATGCAAGCGGCGGAATCTATGTGAGCTACTCCGGCGATCACCCGGAACTTGCGGTGGGAAGCCGGGTAACGCTGGTGGGGATCACCGGCGCCGGCGATTTCGCTCCGGTAATTCTTGCGCCGAAGTTCGAAGAGGAAGGCACAGCGCCATTGCCGCTGGCAGCGCCTGTGACCGTGGCAGAGGCAACTGCCGGCGCGTTCGATTCGCAATATGTGAGCCTCGAGGGCATCGTGCACCCGATAAAGGTGGGCGAAGAGTCGAATCACCCGGCTCTCACCTTCGAACTGCTGTCGCCAGTCGGCCAGGTTCACGTCTACACCTCGTCGTACTTCCCGGGGATCGACGAAGCGCGGAGCCTGGAAGATGCACGGGTGCGAATTCGGGGTGTGTTTGGCACGGTCTTCAATTCGCGGCGGCAGTTGGTGGGGTATCAGCTGCTGGTGGAGCGACGGTCCGACATCGACGTGCTGGAACCGGCGGCAGCGAATCCTTTCGCAACGGAGACGACACCAATCGGATCGTTGCTGCGTTACTCCCCCAAGGCCCGCTACGGACATCGCGTAAAGGTGGAAGGCACGGTAACGCTGGTGGAACCGGACTTCCTGTATCTGGAAGACGCGAGCGACGGGGTTGAAGTGCGCGGAGATACGGGGTCGATTCGGGTGGGGGACGTGGTGGACGCGATCGGCTACCCGACCCTGGTCGGCCGGTATTCACCGGTGATGACCGATGCTGTATTCCGCTCAGCCGGCCAGCATGGTGCGGTTGCTCCCCGCAGTGTCACAGCGGAGTCACTGCTGCAGGGCCGCGAAGATTCGATGCTGGTAACGGTAGAAGGCAAGCTTCTGGCCGCATTAGACGGCCCTGCGCGCAGAAATCTGGTTCTGCAGTCGGGGGTGCGGACCTTCGCGGCGCAACTGGATACATCAGATCTGGGAATCAATCCGTGGCAGCTGCGCGAGGGCAGCGTGCTGCGGCTAACCGGGGTTTCTTCAGCCCAGGTTGATTCGGAGAGGTTGTACCGGATTCTGGAAGAGGATCCGGCCAGTTTTCAGCTTCTGTTGCGGTCGCCCAAAGACGTTGTGGTGATCCGGAGGGCGCCGTTCTGGACGCCGGGTGCGACGCTGGCGCTGCTGGCACTGCTGTTCGTAATGATCCTGACGATTCTGGCGTGGGTGAGCGCCTTGCGCCGGCGCGTGCGCGCACAGATGGCAGCGCTGAGGAAGGCCGCGGAAACCGCGCGGGCAGTGAAAGATCTTTCCGCGGCGATGGAGCAGGTCTCGACGGAGCAGCAGTTTGACACGCAGGTTTCAGTGCGGGGCAGCGAGGAGATCGCGCAGCTGGTGGTGGGCTTTAACAATATGCTTGCGGAGCTGCGGCACCGCGACTGGGCCAAGAGAGAAGCAGAATCGCAATTGCAGCATATGGCCCTGATCGATGATCTGACCGGTTTGCCGAACCGGCGGCTTCTGGCCGACCGCCTGTCGCAGAACCTGGCCAAGGCGCGGCGCGAGAACCGGATGGTGGCGCTGCTCTACATCGATCTGGATGGATTCAAGCTGGTGAACGACAGCCTGGGTCACGGAGTTGGAGATGTGCTGCTGGGCCAGGTTGCGGAACGGCTGAAAGCGCGGTTCCGTCAATCGGACACGCTGGCGCGCATTGGCAGCGACGAGTTCACGCTGATCCTCGACCACATTCACACGCCGGCCGACGCGGACACGGCGGCGGAGAGCGTGATGCGGGTGCTGAAGAGTCCGTTCGAGATTGAGGGGCACACCATTCCTGTCACAGCCAGTATCGGCATCAGCATCTTTCCGAACCACGGCAACGAGAGCGACCAGCTGCTGCAGCAGGCCGATTGCGCCATGTATGCCGCCAAGAAGGGCGGGAAGAACCAGGTCGTGCATTTCGGCGACGAACTTGGCAATGCGGTGCGGGAGCGGCTGACGCTGGAAGGCGACCTGCGGCGCGCTATTGAAGCAAGAGAGATCGCGGTGCATTACCAGCCGGAATTCGATCTGGCGACCAACCGAATTGTGCGCTTTGAGGCGCTGGCACGGTGGACGCATCCGAAACTGGGCGCAATTCCGCCACTGACCTTCATCCCGATCGCGGAAGAGTGCGGACTGATTGTGCCTTTGGGCGCGATGGTGATGGAACGAGCCTGCACGGATGCGGTGAGCTGGCAGCGCCGGGCGAAGTGGCCGATTCAGGTGGCCGTGAATGTTTCGAGCGTGCAGTTTGCCAGGGACACTTTCGTCGAGGAAGTTGAAGAGATCCTCAACCGCACCGGATTGAAGCCAAGTCTGCTGCAGCTGGAACTGACCGAGTCGGCAACATTGTCGGGCGTAGAGCGCGCCGCAGATGTGGTGCGCAGCCTGAAGAACAAAGGCATCAGCGTGGTCATGGATGACTTCGGCACGGGCTACTCCTGCCTGAGTTATCTGCCGAAACTGGCCTTTGAAGCGCTGAAGCTCGATCGCTCGTTCGTGAATGAGCTGGTGGTAAGGCCCGAGAGCCGGGCATTTGTCGAATCCATTTTGATGATGGCACACAACCTGCATATGAAAGTGATAGTCGAAGGAATCGAAACGCAGGAACAACTGGAGCTGATGCGGTCGCTGGGGACGAACGAAGCGCAGGGATACCTGCTGGGTCGTCCGTCGCCTAATCCGCTGGAGCAACTGAGCTGGGGCGCGGAGATCGGGGAACGTGCGAAAGCACTGGCCTCGGTCGTGGTGCTGGGTCTGGGGCTGCTGGCGACAACCGTGTGCCACGGGGCGGTGATTGCGAAACGCGACACGACCGTCCAGGGGCTACGGAACGCGCCGGTCCGCTCGCTGGTGCACCTGAGCGGCATGGTGACCTACGTCGATCAGGCGCGGAACCTTTTCTGGATTCAGGACGAAACAGGGGCGATGCCCATTACGGTGAAACCCCTGCCAAAGGAAGTCCTCGCCGGTCACACGGTCTCAGTCGAGGCTACAAAAGGGCCGGGCGCTCCCAATCCGAGCGGCGATGGCGTAGATCTGGAGCACGTCAAGGTCTTCGCAGGAGGCGACGATGTTGCCGTGCCGGCGGTGGTTGCGCATGCGACTCCGGAATTCTCAGACGCGCTTTCGCTGCAGCGGCACCCGCCTGCGGATCTGGTGATGGTACGTGGTGTTCCGGTGTGGACCCCGGCCCCGATTCCGACCGTGCTGACCCTGTGCTGCCTGATGGTCTTCGCGGCGCTGCAGTGGGTTTACGTTCTGCATCGCAGGGTGCGTCTGCAGAAGGAGTCTTTGAAGAAGGCTTCAGACACCAAACAGGCGATCCACGATTTGTCGACTGCGCTGATGCAGGTTTCGGCGCAGCGGCAGTTCGATGCGCCGGTGGCGGTGGAAGGCAACGATGAAATAGCCGAGCTGGTTAACGGGTTCAACGCGATGCTGACGGAGCTGCAACGGCGAGATCGCGCCAAGAAAGAGGCCGAGGCAAGAATGCAGTACATGGCGCTGGTAGACGAGATTACGGGTCTGCCGAATCGCCGACTGCTGTCCGATCGGTTACAGCAGACCCTGGCCAAGGCGCGGCGCGAGAATCAGAAGGTTGGCCTGCTTTACATCGATCTGGATGGTTTCAAGGTGGTCAATGACAGCCAGGGTCATGCGGTGGGCGACATGCTGCTGGGCCAGGTGGCGCAGCGGCTGCGAAACCGCTTCAGGAAATCCGATACGCTGGCCCGCATTGGGGGAGACGAGTTTGCCCTGGTGCTCGATAATCTGCAAACCAGGGACGATGCCGATTCCGCAGCTGAAGGCGTGCTGGAAGTATTGAAAGAGCCCTTCGAGATTGAGGGACACGCGATCAGGATGACGGCCAGCATCGGCTTCAGCATCTTCCCCGACTACGGCCACGAGGGCGGCCAACTGCTGCAACAGGCAGACTGTGCTATGTTCGCCGCCAAGCGCAATGGGAAAAACCGGATCGTGCGATTTGGCGACGGCCTGGGCAGCGCGGCACGTGAGCGTTTGACGCTGGAGGGCGAGTTGCAGCGTGCCATCGAAAAGGGAGAGATTACGGTTCATTACCAGCCGGAATTCGAGCTGAGTTCGAACCGGATCGTACGTTTTGAGGCGCTGGCGCGCTGGATTCACCCGAAGCTGGGACCGATTCCGCCCATGACTTTCATACCGGTAGCGGAAGAGAGCGGGTTGATCATGCCGCTGGGCGCGTTCATCCTGGAACGCGCATGTACGGACGCACTGGTATGGCAGCGCAGAGCTAACAGGCCCATCCAGGTAGCGGTCAACGTGTCGAGCACGCAGTTTGCCAGCGACTCATTTCTGGAGGAAGTGGAAGAGACGGTGCGCCGCACCGGACTGCGGCCGAGCCTGCTGCAGCTGGAGCTAACCGAGTCAGTGACACTGACCGGGGTGGAGCGAGCGGCGGATTTCATTCGGCGTCTGACAGGCCGAGGTATTGGCGTGGCAATGGACGATTTCGGGACGGGATACTCCTGCCTGGCATACCTGCCAAAGCTGGGGTTTGACGCCCTGAAACTCGATCGCTCCTTCGTGAATGAGCTGGTGGTAAGACCGGAAACCCAGCCTTTCGTGCAATCGATCGTGATGATGGCGCACAACCTGCATATGAAAGTCATTGTCGAGGGGATTGAAACCAGAGAGCAGCTGGAACTGATGAGGGGTCTGGGGACAGACGAGGCGCAGGGATACCTGCTGGGCCGGCCCACGCCGAATCCGCTGGAGCAGTTGGGCTGGGGCGCGGATATTGCAAAACGAACGGAAGAACTGGAAGTCAATGCCTAGGACGTTATGGGCCTGATCGACCGAATCCGGAAAGGTCGCAACATGCAGGGTGGCACCCGCGATCGCGGCCCTGTGCGCGCCCGGCGAGCAGTGTCTGTTGCGACAACATTGCCGGTGTTGGCAGCGATGCTGGCGCCAATGGCAGCACTGGCTCTGGATCCGAACAAGGCCATCACGCAGTACTTGCAGACTTCATGGACGAGCGAGTCGGGCCTCCCGCAGAACTCAGTGCAGGCGATGGCGCAGACCACCGACGGCTACCTGTGGTTTGGGACCCAGGAAGGGCTGACACGATTCGACGGCGCGCATTTTACGACTTACACGCGGCATAACGGACACGGTCTGGCGTCGAGCTTCATTGAGTCGCTGACGGCCGACCATGATGGCGGTTTGTGGGTCGGCACCGACAGCGGTCTGAGCCACTATCAGCCGCCAACTTCGACGGAGCCCAATGGGCTGTTCACTACTCTAACGACGAAAGACGGGCTTTCGGGCAACAGCATCGCTGCACTGTGCGTGGACCGCGAAGGAGGCGTTTGGGTCGGGACCAGCGAGGGTCTCAACCGAATCCTGGATGGCCGAGTGCGGAACTGGACGACCCGTGACGGCCTGGCCGATTTGACCATCAGCGCGATTACGATGGACGCCGGCGGCACACTGTGGGTGGGAACAGCGAAGGGTCTGGCTCGCTTCGATCACGGCCGGTTCAGGACTTTTACAAAACATGATGGCCTGCCGGGCGACCAGATCGTTGCGCTGGCTGCGGCTCAGGATGGCTCGATCTGGGTGGGAACGCAGGCGAATGGCCTCGCGCAGATTCGCAACGGACATGTGACTGCGTTTCCGGCGCGGCTGCCATGGAACGAGATCGCGGCCCTGCTGTCGGATCACGACGGGGCGCTCTGGATCGCATTCGATCGTCACGGCATCGCAAGGCTGTATCACGGCAAGCTGGATTTCTACGGTGCGTCGCACGGGCTGCCCAGTGACCGGTGCGCGCACGCGCTCTTTGAAGATCGCGAAGGAAGCCTGTGGATCGGCCTGCTGGATGCAGGCGTCGCCCAGCTGCGCAACGGGAAGTTTTCAGTCTTTGGAACGGCTGAGGGTCTCTCAGGCAACTACGACGGCAATGTGCTGCAGGCGCAGGATGGCACGATGTGGATTGGCGCCGATGATAAGGGGCTCAACCATCTGTTGCCCGACGGCCGCGTAGAGGTATGGGGTCCGCGCAACGGCCTGCCCAACCAAGCGGTCTACTCCATGTTGCAGACGCGGGATGGGGATTTATGGGTCGGCTATCGCCGCGGGACGCTGGCAAGGATTCACAAAGGGCACGTCTCGATCTATCACGATCCCCTGGCTGCCGATTATTCCATTAATTCGCTTCTTGAGGATCGCGCGGGCACGCTCTGGATTGGGTTTGAGGGCAAGGGGCTGGCGCGGTTCGAACATGGTCAGTTCGAACATGTTAGCGATAGCGGGCGCGTAGCCGCGCTGGCTGAATCGACTGATGGCGCCCTGTGGATTGGTCTGGACGGTGACGGAGTAGAGCGGGTGTACCAGGGCCAGATCACGAGCTTCACAACCGTCGAAGGCCTGCACAGCGACCACGTGATGAGCCTTTACGCGGATCCCGACGGGAGTATGTGGGTGGGTACGCAAAGCGGCGGCCTGAGCCACATTCACGGGGAGCGGATCTCAACCTGGACACCGGATCAGGATATGCCCGACACTTCGATCGGATCGATCATCGGAGACGACAGTGGCAATCTCTGGTTCGGCGGCGATACCGGAATCTTCCGCATCGCGAAGAAGGAACTGACCCAGAATGGCCTTTCCACGACCGCCGTTCATCCGGTGCTGTACGGCACCTCCGACGGCCTGCGTTCGCGCGAGACCCTCTATGGCAGCATGCCGTGCGCATGGAAGAGCCGTGACGGCAGACTGTGGTTTGGAACGATCGAAGGCGTAGCGGTCGTTAATCCGGAGCACATTCCCGTGAACACCGTTGTGCCTCCGGTATGGATCGAACACGTTAAGCTCGATTCCAAAACCATTGCTGTTCAGGACGGCATTCGCCTTGGCCCAGGTTCCGGCAATCTGGAAGTGAACTTCAGCGCACCGAGCTTTGTGGCGCCGCAGCGGGAGCGCTTCCGCTACCGGCTGATCGGTTTCGATCCCGACTGGAATTACTCTGGCGGCCGCCGCAGCGCGTGGTACACGAATCTGCCCCCGGGCAAATACACGTTCAAGGTTCAGGCGGAAAACAACGATGGGGTCTGGAACGATGCAGGGGCGGCATTCAGCTTCTCGTTGCGGCCTCCGCTGGGCCGCACACCCGCGGCCTACGCGTTCTACTCGCTGCTGGCCCTGCTGCTGGCGTGGGCGATCGTTGCGTTCCGTACGCGGTCTCTGACGCTGCGCCAGCAGGAGCTGACCCGGACGGTTGCCGAACGCACAGCCCAGCTGGAGGCGGAGAAAGCTGCCCTGGAGGCGACGCGACGCGAACTGCATATTCAGGCAACGCACGATTCGCTGACCGGGATTTTCAATCGCGCGGCCATGCTGGAGCATCTGCAGCGCGAAATCGCCCGAGCTATTCGCGACAACACGCCGCTCGGGGTTTTGATTGCGGACCTGGATCATTTCAAGAGCCTGAACGACAATTATGGGCACCTGTGCGGCGACGACGTGATCCGCGAATCGGCGGATCGCTTTCGCTGCACGATGCGCGGGTACGACATCGTCGGTCGCTACGGCGGGGAGGAATTCCTGATTCTTTTCCCGGGTTGGGATCTGTTGCTCGCACCCAGGCGCGTCGATGACCTGCTGGAGGCGATCCGGTCACGGCCCTTCGACGCAGGGGAAACCAGAATCCGGCTCACGTGCAGCATCGGAGTTGCCACGTTCCGTCCGGAGGCGGACTCACCATCGATTCGTGAAGTGCTCAGTCGTGCAGATGCAGCGCTGTACGTCGCCAAGAATTCCGGCCGAAACTGCGCCAGTTTCGAAGTGCGGCCGACAACGGGAATCGGAACCCGCATCCACTCGATAACGGGGCCGATGATCGGCACCGAAGTCTAGCTACGATCGCTTTTGTGACCAGCCTGGCTGGACGGCGCGCACTTCAAACGCCCCTCATCAGCGAGACAATGCAGGCGACGGCCTCTTGAAGCTGCGCGAGCGGGACGCATTCACGGTTGCTGTGCGCCGTGCGCATGTCGCCAGGGCCAAAAACGACGATCGCGTCTGTGACGGCCGCGAAAATGCTGGCTTCGGAGCCGAAGGGAATGGACGTTGCCCTTCGCCCGGTGAGGGTTTCCAGCGATTGGACCAGCGGACTATGGGAAGCAGTTTCGAAGCCAGGCTGCTCACGAAGAAGTTTGATTTCTGCACGAAACGTGGCATCGGCAGCACGAAGGCGCTCGATGATCTGCTCAACGGATTCCCCAACTACGTTTGGTGACTGGCCAGGGATGGGCCGCCACTCCAGTTGAAAACGGCACAGACCCGGAACAATGTTTTTGGCGCTGCCGCCTTCGATGGTTCCGATGTTGATCGTGGTGAAAGGCGGGTCGAAGAAGCTGTTCGTTTGTTTGGCAAGCTGCACGGCAAGATCTTCGATGGCTCGGATGAGCCGAGCCGCATGGTAGATGGCTGAAACGCCCTGCTGCGGATGGGCACTATGAGCTTCTTTGCCGTAAACGCTGATCTCTGCGAGGCAATAGCCTTTGCCTGCGCGCGCTGGGTGCAGGAGTGTGGGCTCGCCAACGACCATGCGCCGAGGACGCAGCGCATTCTGCGCGAACAGATGTGACGCGCCAATGCAACCGATTTCCTCATCGGCTGTGAGAACAAGGCGAAGACCGTCTGGAAGCGGCCCGGAGGGTCTTTGCGAAATCGCTGCCAGCACACATGCGAGGAATCCTTTGACGTCGCAGGCGCCGCAGCCGTGGAGACTTCCGTCTTTGATGATGGGCTCCAGGGCAGAGAGCCAGTCAGCAGCGAAGGGAACTGTGTCGGTGTGACACATGAAAACGAGATCGACGTCACGGGTTGCCGGATCCTGGCCGGGCGGCGCGGCAATAAGGTTGATTTTCTCCACACCCGACGAATCGCGATAAGCGAACGCGCGCGTCGACCATCCGGCCGAGTGAAGGGCGGTCGTTGCGTAGTCGGTCAAAGGGCGATTCGAGACGGCAGAATTTGACGGGATGCGGATGAGATCGAACAGATACTCGGCAGCGGCTTTCGTGGTTTTCATGGGGCAGCCACAGGAGCGTCGCGCCAGACTTTCGCTTGAACCTCATCGTAACGGGAGACGATCTCATCCTGGAGCAGATGGCGCCCGTCATGGACGATGAGTTTGCCGTTGACGGCGACGTCGCGGATGGCGGTGCGGTTCATGCCGAAGACGATGAGTGGCAACAAGTCGCTGGCAGAATGGCCGGCAATCGATGGATCGCGAAGATCCACTGTGAAGAAGTCGGCATAGTTCCCGGGGGAAAGGGATCCCGAGAGCACGGCAAGCGAGCGCGCGCCGTTCGCGGTGGCGCAGTTGAAGAGGCGCGAGGCGAGAGGCTGATTGTCGATCTGGTCGAGAATGGCGCGCTGCTGGTGTGCGAGACGGAGGTGGTAGTCGAGCTCACGAGCATCTTCAAGAGGGTCGATCTGTGCCTGGCTGTCGGAGCCGAGCGCGACTTTGATGCCGGACCTCATAACACTATCGGCTGAAAAAATGCCGTCGCCGAGGTTGCGCTCCGTGGTTGGGCAGGAGCAAATGATCGCGTCGGCAGCGGCGAGCATAGCAATTTCATCAGCGGTGATATGGATGGCGTGCACAGCGGTCCAGTCCGGCCCGAGGAGACCGGCATTTCCAACCAGCGCGACGGGTGTTGCGCCGTATTCGCGGAGGCAGGCTTCATTCTCGGCAACCTGTTCAGCCATGTGCATGTGGATGGGCAGCCTTTTGCTGCGTGACCATGCGGCGATTTCACGCAAATCGTCGAGCGGGACGGCGCGAATACTGTGCGGCGCCACGCCAAGTCGAACCGTGGAGGATGCCGCGGGGGTTTCCCGGACGAGCTGCTCCATGTTCGCCAGGAATTCTCTGGTGGTTTCAAAGAAGCGTGTCTGGCCGCGATCGGGAGGAAGCTGGAAGCCAGAGCGAAGATAAGCACAGCGCAGCAGCACGATGCGGATGCCAACGGACCGCGCGGCAGCAATGACCTGCTTGCTGAGGAGGTTGGGATCGTCGTAAGGTTCGCCTGAGGGCGTGGTGTGCAGGTAGTGGAATTCTCCAACCGTCGTGGTGCCGGCCAGTACCATTTCGAGGAACGCCATGCGAGCGACATCGTAGACCTGCTGCGGATCGAGGTTCGCGGCGGCGTGATACATCGTGTTGCGCCATGACCAGAAGTCGCTGCCGGAGACGATCCGCGACTCAGCTTTGCCGCGGATGAGGCGCTGAAAGGCGTGGGAGTGGACGTTGACGAGGCCGGGGAGCAGGGCTTTGCCGCGCAGATCGATGACGGTGTCAGACGGCGTGTCCGACGCGGCGATGGCGGAGATAGTACCGTCGTCGGCAGCGAGTACGCCGGCGTCAGACACAAATCGGCCGTTGGCGAAAAGCAGATCGGGACGATAGAGAATGGTCATACAGCAACCCTTTCGCCGGCAATCCAGACTTCGCGCACCGGATCGGCGCCGAGGGTATAGACAAGGTCGCGCCAGTCCGGGCTTTCGAGCACGAGGAAGTCGGCGGGAAGACCCGGTTCGATGCGGCCTGCGTCCGACACGCCCAGGGCGCACGCGGCGTTCACGGTGCCAGCGACGAGGGCTTCCTGGGCGGTAAGGCCGTTGAGGCGCACGGCGAGGGCGAGCGCCAGGGATGTAGAAAACAACGGGCTGGAGCCGGGATTGAGGTCAGTTCCGACAGCGACGGCGGCTCCAGCGTCGATGAGCGCGCGGCCGGGCGCTGGTGGAAGACCAAGATGCAGCGTGACGCCGGGAAGAGTCGTGGCAATGGTGGAACTGGCGGCTAATTTGGCAATCTGTTCCTGCGAGCAAGCTTCCAGGTGATCGACGCTGAGCGCGCCCAGGCGCAGGCCGAGTTCGAGCCCGCCGACGCGGTGGAATTGCTCGGTATGAAGTTTGATAGCGAGGCCGTGTTGGCGCGCGCAGGACAGGATGCATTCGGCTTCAGCAGAGCTCCAGGCTTCTTTCTCGACGAAAACATCGACCGCCCGCGCCAGTTTCTGCTGCGCGACCTGGGGTATTAATGTCTGACAAATGTCCGACACGTATTTCGTGCGATCCGACGAGTCCCTCGGTGGAACGTGAATCAGCAACGTTGGAATAATGCGGGCGCGTGTTTCGTCAGACAAAGCGCGGATGGTCCGGAGCATGGCAAGCTCGGCGTCGGGCTCAAATCCGTAACCCGATTTGACCTCGATGACGGTGGCGCCGGAGCGCGTCAGACAATCGATCCTGGGCACCGCGAGGGAGAGCAACTCGTCCGGGGATGCAGCGGTTGTGGCCTGGATGGTGCTCCAGATGCCGCCGCCTCGCGCGCAGAATGGCCTCGTACGGGACCCCGGAGATGCGGGCGTCAAAGTCAGCGAGGCGGTCGCCGGCCCAGACTGCGTGGGTGTGCGGATCGACAAGACCAGGGACGACCGCGCGATTATCCACATCGATGGTGGACGCAGCCTCGCCTGACCAGTCGGCCTCGGTGCCAACCCAGAGGATTTTGCCGCCGGCGACGGCGATTGCTGCCGGCTCGACAATTCGGATCTCGCGCATCGCCACGCCATGCTTCGGTTCCGGGCCCTCGGCGGTGACCAGCTGCGAGATACCGCGGACAAGCAGGTCGGCTTTCATGAAAGGCTCGGCATATCGACGCCGCGTTCGCGCGCGATTTGGATCGCGCGTTCGTAACCCGCATCAGCATGGCGAACCACGCCGAGAGCGGGGTCATTCCGAAGACAGAGTCGCAGGCGCTGTTCTGCTTCGTCGCTGCCGTCGGCAACGGCGACCAGGCCCGCATGCTGGCTGTATCCCATGCCTACGCCACCGCCATGATGGAAGCTCATCCACGACGCGCCGCTGGCGATGCCGGTGGCGAAGTTGAGAAGAGGCCAGTCGGAGACGGCGTCGGAGCCGTCGCGCATGGCTTCGGTTTCGCGGTAAGGACTGGCGACCGAACCGGCGTCGAGGTGATCGCGGCCGATGACGATGGGGGCGCTGAGGCGTCCGTCGCGAACCATCTGATTGAAGAGCAACCCAGCGCGGTCGCGCTGACCGTAGCCGAGCCAGCAAATCCGCGCAGGCAATCCCTGGAAAGCGATTTGGTCCGCGGCGTAGGTTAGCCAG
Source organism: uncultured Acidobacteriaceae bacterium (assembly GCA_963788905.1). Classification (GTDB taxonomy): domain Bacteria; phylum Acidobacteriota; class Terriglobia; order Terriglobales; family Acidobacteriaceae; genus Palsa-343. Next base: position 506,552 of record CAWBIO010000001.1, on the reverse strand, counting down.
CTGGTCAGGCGATGGTCGTCAGGGAAAAGCTGGAGCAGCGCTTTGTCGGTTTTGGCGATATCGGCGGGATCACCGGAGAGCGCGACCCAGCGGAAAGGGCCGCGCCCTTCGCAGAAGGAGTCGCGAATGAAGGCGGGAACGAAGCCGGGATAGGAAAAAGCGTTGGTGACACCCGCGATTTTCGCCTGGGTGCGCAGGTTGTTGCCGTAGTCGAAAGCAATGGCGCCACGCTGCTGCATGGTGAGGATGGCGCGGACATGCGCGGCGATGGACGTGCGAACTCTTTCCAGGTATTTGCTCGGGCTCCTGGGCGCGGGCCACATTCAGGTCTTCGTCGGCGCGGCCGATGGGCAGATAGCCCCAGAGTGGATCGTGTGCGCTGGTCTGGTCGGTGACGAGGTCGGGCGTGAAGCCAATCTCGACCATCTTTGGCAGAACCTCGGCAGCATTTCCCATCAGGCCAATGGAGACAGCCTGGCGCGCCGCCTTCGCCTCACGGGCCATGGCGATGGCTTCATCGAGCGAACCAGCGGCTTTGTCGAGATAGCGCGTTTCGAGGCGCCGCTGAATACGCGAGGAGTCGACTTCGACGCAGATGCTGACGCCACCGGCGAGTTTAACCGCAAGCGGTTGCGCGCCACCCATGCCTCCGAGGCCAGCGGTCACGGTGATGGTTCCTGCAAGGGTGTTGTTGAAGTGGCGTTGTGCTGCCCCCTGGAAGGTCTCGTAGGTCCCCTGCAGGATGCCCTGGGTGCCGATGTAAATCCAGGAGCCGGCGGTCATCTGGCCGTACATCATGAGGCCGGCCTGGTCGAGCTTGTCGAAGACTTCCCATGTGGCCCAGTGCGGGACGAGGTTGGAGTTGGCGATGAGAACGCGTGGAGCGAGTGGCTGGGTTTCGAGAACGGCGACCGGCTTACCGGACTGAATGAGGAGGGTCTGGTTGTTTTCGAGGCGGTCGAGCGTTTCGACGATGCGGTGGAAGCATTCCCAGTTGCGAGCGGCTTTGCCGCGGCCGCCGTAAACGATGAGCTCAGCGGGCTTCTCGGCGACCGCGGGATCGAGATTGTTCATCAGCATCCGCTTTGCAGCTTCCTGGATCCAGCCGCGCGCGGTTCGGGTATTACCGCGCGGCGCCCGAATCGGTTGCGACTGACTCATGCAGGGTCCTTTGCGAACACGATCATTGTCAGGGCTTCGCGGGCGCGAAGCAAATGCTATTCGGCTTTTGCTTTTTGATCCTTCGGCTCGGGTGTTTCAGGCTTCGCGAAAGGCGGCTGGTCGTATTTGTAGAGGGCATTCAGAAAGAACTTGTAGGTCCCATGCGACTGTGCGCGCCACTGCGGCTTGAATCCGAAGAGGAAAATGCGGCCGGTGCCATAAGGGACTTCGAGCGCGGCAATCTTGCCTTCGATGGCTTCCGGATGCAGCAGGAGACCGCTCTCAAGCGGGTTGCTGTCCTTTGGGTAGCGAGCGAGGACTGCGCCATGGAAGCCGGACTGGGTGGCGAAGGCCGGACCCATTTCAAACATGACAATGGGCTCTCCTGGCAGCCCCCACGTGACCGGCCGATCGGAGGAGCCGAGCTCGACGCGAAGCAGTGCGCCCGAGCAGAAGAACTTGTCGCTCTTCAGGCCTTCGAGAACATTGGTGACCGGCAGGGAAAGAAGAGGGACCAACGTGGCTGCGGTCTGGTTAAAGGCGATGAGGGTTCCACCGCGACGAACAAAGTCGCGAATGTTATCGATGCCTTCTTCGCCGAGGCCTCCGGCGTACTGTCCGGGAACGATGCCGTCTCGATAGCCCTCCATCAGCTGTTGCTGGCGCATATCCGGCAGGATGAGCACGTCGACGCGATCGCGCAGGCCGCCGGAGCGCATGTCGGCGTTGTAGAGACTGATGGGTGCGAACCCATACTGCTCGAGGATCCATCGGGTCCAGCCTTCATCGATGGAGGCGTCCCAGGGCCTGTAAAGGCCGACGCGGGCCTTATGCAGCGAGATCAGGTGCTCGGGGGCCTTGTCGACGGCGAGGATCGAGACCGAATACTTCTTCGACAAGTCACCGATGGTGGCGCGAGTAACTCCGCCCATGACGATCGCGCCTTTTTCTGTCCCTTCGGAAGTTTTCAGTTCATCCTGCGCGAAGCTGACTGAACCTCCCGCAGCGAGTGCATCGTTGATGACGCGGAAGCTGGCGTTCGATTGATGACTTAGTACAAAGGTAGCGCCGCTTCCCTGCACTTCTGCAGGCGGGGGCTCGAGATCGGTGACGGTTTTCAGATGGGATAGCTGGTCCGGTGTGATCGGATCGGTGACTGGATCGACGCGAACGCCCATCTGCATGGGCAGCGTCCACCCGGTGACGTCGTATGGCAAATCGAGAGGCTTCTGGCTCTCGGTAAACAGCGCGGAGGGATAGCGCTGGACCTCGAACAGTTCTTTGGCCATCGAGGTATAAGGCTGGTTCATGAGGATGACCCAGGAACCGGCGGGATAGTCGCGATCGTTGGCGCGGAAGCCCGCTTGCGATTCGCGGATCTCGATCCCGTTTTCCTGCATGATGTGCGCGAGCAGTGCGGCCTCAGGCGCATCGGACTGGATGCTGGGGATGACGTAAGCGAACGGTGGACCATCTTCGAAGCGCTTGATGTTGTCGCGCGCGGCCTGGTAGCGGTTGTAGAGCAGCGTCTCGCGATAGCGCGCGGCGGTGTCGAGGACAGACATCGATCCCGCGACCATGTAATCGACGGCGTCCTTCAGCCGCCACCAGCCGCCCTGCCAGGGCGTGGTGTACATGGTGAGCGCCTTCAGGTCCTGCATGTCTTTGGGAAACTCATCAACCGTATAGAAGCGAGGCGTGGCATAGCGATAAAGCGCGGTTTCGGTAAAGAAAGATATTTCATTGCGGAAGGAGCCGGCGTAGTCGACGAAACCTGGATACCAGTTATCGAACTGCGATTCGCTGATGGCGCCGGGCATCTGATGTTCGTCGAGATAGGCGGCCATGTTAGTCCCAATAACATTGAACCAGGCGCGGACATAGGGACTGATGTTCGAAGAAATGGGATCGGAGAACGGCGGAATCCAGATGCGCGCGGGAAAGGGTGCTGTCTGGTGCTGGCAATAGAAGATAACAGGCGAGTATTCGATCTCGGCCTTTGTAACCACCTGCGACTCTTTCATGTTGAGCATGTAGCCGTCGCGGTTGTTATCATGCCCGACATAATCCTGAAAAAGCCAGGGCATAGGGCTGACTTCAAAACGGGTGCCCAGGTTTTTGCGGTACCAGGAGACGACCATATCCTGGCCATCGGGGTTCAGGGTGGGCCAGAGGACGAGAATTACATTGTCCAGGATGTTGTCGATCTCAGGATCGCCGTGCGCGGAGGCCAGCTTGTAGGCCAACGCGATCGAGTGCTGGCCGCCAGCCACCTCGCTTGAATGCAGACCCCCGTCAATATGGACAACGACCTTCGAAGTATGCGCCAGTTCCCTGGCCTGGCTGTCGTCAAGGCCATCCGCGGTGGCAAGGCGCCGTGCGACGGACTTATAGTCGTCGAGTTTCGCGAGGTTCTGCGGCGAGGAGATCACGGCAATCTCAATGTCTCGGCCCTCGGTGGACTTGCCCACGGTGAACATTTTCACCCGGTCGGAGTGCGCAGCCAGCTCGTGGAAGTAATGAATCTCTTCTTCGTAATTCGCGAGGTAGTAGTCGTCGCCGGGTGTGTGGCCAAGCACCGAAACAGGGGTTGGCGCCTGGGCGTGCGCCGCAAGAGCGATGAGGATGACAGCAGAAGTGACGATAAGCCAGCGCATGGTTTCCTTTCCGGAGCAATGGAGCAGGACGCAGCCTTTGCCGGCTGCGACCTTGGCACTCACAGGAACCTGGATTTCCGTGAAGCAGTAGTGTAATCACAATTTCGGGCAGCAAAAAGCGCCGGAGACAATTCCCCGGCGCTTATTTGGCTGAAGAGGATCAGAAGTCGTACCGCAGCGAGAACTGCATGCGCCTTGGTTCGACCAGCAGATTGCCGGCCACCCCCAGATTGCCGCTCGTGAGCTGACCCCCGATGGAAGCCGGATCAAAACGCACGGTGTTGGTGGTGTTGTAGACCTCCCAGGCAAACTTAAGCGAACCATACTCGCGGATTTGCCAGGACTTGTCGAGGCCGGTGTCGATGTCGAAGAAACCATCGCCCCGGAAGTTGTTGCGCTCGCCCGCCTCACCGGGATAGGGGAGACGCACGTTTCCGGCGGGACTGGTTTGGCCAGAACAGGCCTGGCCACCACAGCTGACGCTGTCATTGATGCCATCGGCATTGGCGAGGAACTGGGGGTTGCCATTGGAATCGAAGTGCCGTTGCACTTTGACGGGTCCCGTGGTCACGGCGTAGCTCTCGATTTGCCAGTCGGTGGTCCAGCCAGGCTCAGAGAACGAAAACGGCAGGCCGCTGGTTGTGCGGTTGATGCCGGAGATTTGCCAGCCGCCGACCAGCGCATTGACGAATCCATTCGAGCCGCTCAGCATCTGTTTGCCTCTGCCAAAGGGGAGCTGATAGACGGCATCGACGGTGAGCAATTGATGGGTATCGAAGTCGGAGACACCTTTGTTGAGGTAGGGCCTCCAGGTGTTGAGGATGTCGCTGAACGAGCCGCCCGAGCCGCTGGTGCTGAACTCGGTGCTGCGCTCAGCGTCCGACCCGAAGTCGATGGACTTGGACAGGGTCCATGCGAGGTCGAGTTGCAGGCCCTTAGCACTGGGATGGCGCAGAACCAGCTGGCCGGCGTTGTAGTAGCTCATGCCAATGGTGGAGAGGGCATAGAGCGAGGAGAACTGCCCCTGCCAGAAATGCGGGGTCCAGTTTGAGGGAGCCGGATAGAAGCCGATGAGGGGACCATAGAAGTCCAGATCGGAAAGCGACGTGGTGGCGCCCAGATTGGCCCGATAGGGAGCCCACTCGTTGGTGTAGATGGCCTGGGTTGCACTTTCACCGGCATAGTCGTACCCAGCCATCCAGGGAAAGACGTCTTCGAAATACTTAATGCTGGGTACGGTTGCGGTGTTATCACCACCGTTCTGATCGACGAGTCGCGACAACGCCGTCCCGGCGGTGTAGTAGTCGCCGCCGCCGCCGGGATCGACATAATCAGGCGGCTCAGCCAGATCGAGACTCTGGAGCAGATGGCGTCCCATGTTTCCGACGTAGTCTGCTTCCAGAGTCCAGCCTTTGGGAAACTGGTGCTGGACGGAGAGATTGAACGCCTCGGTGTAAGGCGTCTTGAGTCTGCTGTCGAGGCCCCACGTAATAGAGAAACCGGACAGACCGCTGGGAGGAGCATAAGGGAAGGTGGCGGTTTGCGGTGGAGTTCCATTGCTGAAGGGCAGCGTCGTTCGGCTAACGAAGCGCGGCGAGCTTTCCGAGGTATAGACCCCGGCCGGATTGCCAATGGAGCTGCTGATGCCATAGGCGCCATGTTGATCGAAGGAGTTCACCAGACTTTCGCCGTAGTGGTCGTAGTACATGCCGGCGCCCAGACGGATGGACGTCTTGTCGTTCAGCGAGTAGGCGAGAGCGAAGCGAGGCGCGAGGTTGTTCTTGGCTTTAGGCCAGAAACCGGGTTTCCCGTAATAGGGACCCGTTGGCGCGAAGGAGAGATTCGGCTCATAGATTTGGCCCTGCAATCCTGCCGCCTCACGCTCCTCATACCATGCATGGGTGTCGATCGTAGGGGCCACCTGCTGGCCATCGGTTTCCCATGGTGTTTGCAGAAGGCTCTGGCGGAGCCCGAAGGTGAGGATCAGTTTGGGCGTCACACGCCAGGCGTCCTGCAGATAGTACTCGTACTCGTTCGAGGAGAAGTGACGCGCGACGGGAGCGCCGTCCCCCAGGAGGGAAGCCTGGGAGGCACTGGTGACCTTGTAGTTGAACTGATCTCCCACGTAGGGCACGGTTCCCACCATGTTTGCGTACGCAATGACATAAGAATTGGTGAATCCACCGGGCACAGCGGATACTCCCGGAGGGCTGCCTCCCAGCCAGTAAGGATTGGTGCTGGCGCTGTTCCAGGAGTTGTAATCGGAGGAGCGGTTCTGATGAATCAGCCGCCAGTTTCCTCCCACCTGGATGGTGTGTTTTCCTCGGGTCCAGCTAAAGTTATCGATAATGTTAGTTACCGGAACCGACTGGATCAGCGAGCGGGTTTCAGCAGTCGGCGTAGACAGGAAGCGGAAGTCAACGAAGTCGCTGGTGCCGAGGCCGCTCAGGCTGTTGCCCTGGCGGATGTAGCCGAAGCGAACGTCGTTAACAATGTTGGGGGAGATGGACCACGTATCGCCGCCGACAATGCCCTTGGTATTGTCCTCGAAGGTCTGTGAGGGCGGCTGGCCGGGGAATTGTTCCGGATAGCCGGTGGTGTCCTTCTGGAGACCGCCCCGGGCGAAAATGCGGTGCTTCTGGGTCGGCGTCCAGTCGATGCGGCCAATGCTCGTGTTCAGGGTGACTGGGTTGGGCGAGGCAAAGGTGAAGGAGCCTTCGTTGTATCCGTCGCCTTCAGTGCTGCCGTTGGCGGCTGGCATGGATTTGAAGTAGGCAAGAGCGTTCGGATTGGGTCCCGGTCCCGGCGTGTACTGCGCGTTTGCGCAGCCTCCCGCGGAAACGCAGCCCGCATCCAGCTGCGTGACCTGACCTGGTGTATACATTCCGCCCGGATAACTGATAATTCCTGCCTGATAGGACGCAGTGGGCACCGTTTGCGTCTGGACGTAATCCTCGGCCTGCCGATTGCCTTCATAGTTGCCGAAGAAAAACAGCTTGTCCTTGATGATGGGCCCGCCGAGAGCGCCGCCAAAGATGTTGCGAATGAGCTTGGGCGGAATGTTGGGTTCGCCGCTGTTGAGCTGAGCCTGCTTCACGAACCAGTTGTTGGAGACTGTGAACGTGGGGCGGTTGTACTCGTAGGCGGCACCGTGGAATTTGTTAGTTCCCGACTTGGTGATGAGACTGACCTGCGCGCCGGCAGAGCGGCCTTCATCGGAGTTGGTGTTCGAGGTCGCCACGCGGAATTCCTCGACCGAATCCTGTGTCTCGCGCAGGACCCCGGTGAAGGCGTAGCCGAAGACCTGGTCGTTGTCGTCCACGCCATCGACCGTCACGTTGCCCTGATCGGAACGAATGCCGTTCACCGCGCCGCTCCGGCTATCACCGCCGGGATTCGATTCGGACGCACCGAGCGTGGGCAGGTAAAGCACGCCCGGCTCCAGAGAGAGCAAATCAGGAACGTTGCGCGTTTCGCTGGGCAGCGCCTGGATAAGGGCGTTGTCCATAGAACCGCCGAGAGAAGCATCGGTCGTATTCAGGGTTTGGGCCTCGGCGCTGACGTTGACCACCTCAGCCAGCGACTTGAGCGTCATGGTGAAGTCAATCGTCGCAGGCTGGTCCACGATCAGTTCGGCGGTCTTCTTCTGGTCGCCGAAACCGGTTGCCATAACGTCGACGGTGTAGCCGGCAGGAGGAACCTGGGTGAAGGAGTACTCGCCCGCCGCATTGGTCGCAGTACTGAGGGTTTGACCGGTGGCGGAATTGGTGATGGTCACCTTCGCGCCAGGAACAACCGCACCCGTCGGATCTTTCACCACCCCTCGCAGTGAGGTCGTGGCGATCTGGGAGCTGACGGTTCCCGCAAGCATCAGTAGAAACACGAACGCAGAGACTGAGAAAATACGTTTGGTCACGTTTCCTCCAAAAGAAAATCACTGGGGCCGCTCGGGTCGACAAGGTGCGCTTATTCTGTTGTTTTGTGACGAATGGCCGTGAAAGACCTGGTGAGTAAGACATTGTGCGGCAAGGCTGTTACAAGTTCAAGCGGAAAAAGAAGTCCCCCCTGTTCAAAGTCCGGCCTATAAGCGAAGCTTCTTTGCCGCATCAGCTCTGCACGTGTGGCTGCCGGAACGAGATGCAAAGGGCCGCAGGCTACATACCGCCGTCGGGCAGCGAGGCGCCCAAAGGACGGCCACTTCGGGAGGAACACGATTGGCGCCGGTTTACGGCGCAACCGTTGCGGAGCTATAGTTTTCCAGCAGCCGATTAAAAGGCATCAGCGTAGCCGGGGATTTGGAAGGAGCAGCTATGTCGGGATCCAGGGATTCACGTCCCCCCTGTTCGACGGAACAACCAGAAGCTTCTGCGGCGGGTGAAACTGCGAGAACGGGCATAAGCCGGCGAGGTTTCCTGAAAGGCGCAGGCCTGACCGCAGCGGGGACCGCTCTGCTGGACGGGGTTCAGGCCTTCGGCAGCGAAGCTGCCGCACCCGCTGGTGTCGGGGTGACCGAGTACGGTCCGGGACCGGTTCCGGTTCGCCTGCACGTGAACGGGACGGAGCGTGCGATCGAGATCGAGCCGCGGACAACGCTGGCCGAGGCGCTGCGGATTCATCTGGGCATGACGGGCACCAAGATCGTCTGCGACCGCGGCGTTTGCTCCGGCTGCACGGTATGGCTGGACAAGATGCCCGTCAACAGTTGCATGACGCTGGCCATCGATGCGGTGGGCCATCACGTCACGACAATCGAGGGGCTGTCCGCCGGCGATCACTTACACCCGCTGCAGGCCGCTTTTGTGAAACACGATGCGATGCAATGCGGGTTCTGCACGCCAGGTATGGTGATGAGCTGCGCGGCGCTGCTGGAACGGAATCCGAAACCCAGTGAGCACGATGTGCGCCACGCCGTCTCCGGCAATTTGTGCCGCTGTGGCACATATCCGAAAGTTTTCGCAGCCACGCTGGACGCGGCCGGAACCATGCGCAAGGCGTAGTGGAGGAATCGATGAGCAAACTGCCGATAGAAGACGCGTTGACTGCGCAGAGCGCCACTGCCCCAGAGAAGAAAACGGTTCAAATGCCGGTCGGCGTGCCGGGATACACGCTGACCGATGAAAAGCGTGAGATTCCGGCCAGCGAACCGCCGGTTTGGCCCATTAACAAGGACCTGAAGTTTGTCGGCCAGTCCGTGGAGCGTTATGACGGCCTGGCCAAAGCTTCCGGGCAGGCTCGCTACACCTCTGACGTGCAGTTGCCGGGCATGCTCTACGCAAAATTCGTGAATGCGACGGTACCCCACGCAAAAGTGACCGCCATCGATACTTCGGCTGCGGAAAAATATCCGGGCGTACGCGGCGTTCACGTCATTCAGCAGGTGATCGGCAACGCGGTGCTGCGCAATCCGTCGCTGGAATCGGTGAAGTATCCGGTAGTGCGCTACGCTGGGCAGCCGGTTGCAGCGGTTGCAGCGACCACACCCTCGGCTGCGGAAGAGGCGGCAGCTTTGGTGAAGGTGAGCTACGAGCCGATTCCATTCGTGGTGGAACTGGACAAAGCGCGCGCGCAAAATGCGCCACAGGTTTTTCCGGGCGCGGCAGACGAAGCGGGCAGCGCCGGAGGTGGCGGAGGACCGGCCGACGTTCCGCAGACGGGCAACGTTCATGGTCCGTCGGTCCACCGCCGTGGAGACGCAGAGCAGGGATTCAAAGATGCAGATGTGATCGTCGAGGCGCGTTATGTCACACAGGTGCAGACGCATTCGGCGCTCGAAACGCATGGCGTGGTTGCCGACTGGAAGCCGGACCTGCTGACGGTTTGGGCTTCGACCCAGGGTACGAGCTCTGTGCGGGAAGAGCTGGCCGGATTCTTTCATCTGCCTCAGTCGAAGATCCGAGTCATTACGGAGTTCATGGGCGGCGGCTTCGGCGCGAAGTTCGGCGCGGGCAATCCTGGCGTGGTTGCGGCAGCGCTCTCGAAGAAAACAAGCGCACCGGTGCGCCTGATGCTCGATCGCGAAGAGGAGCATCTGTCGGTCGGCAATCGGCCCAGTTCCGATCAGACGCTGCGCATCGGCGCGAAGAAAGACGGCACCATCACGGCGATTCATCTTGTCGCCTATGGCACCGCTGGCTGCGGAACAGGTGCGGGCTGCTCGGGTCCGGCGGCGAACCTCTACAAGGCAGCCACACTGCACACCGAGGAGAACGATGTCTTCATCAACGCCGGACCAGGCACGGCGATGCGTGCTCCAGGCCATCCGCAGGGCGCGTTTGCGCTGGAACAGACCATCGATGATCTGGCGGTGAAGCTCAATATGGACCCGATAGACCTGCGCGACAAGGCAGACGACCATCCTGTCCGGCGCGTGGAACGACAGGTCGTGCGCGAGAGCGATATCTGGAAATCGCGCAATCCGGTTGCAGGAGCCGATCGCGGTCCGGTGAAGCGCGGCGTTGGCCTTGGGCAGTCGGTCTGGTATCGATTCGTGGCCATGGGTTCGTCGGCCGAAGTACGCATCCACAAGGATGGCTCGCTCGAGGTGCTCTCAGGCGTGCAGGATATTGGCTCGGGCATCAAGACGGTGATGGCGCAGATTCTGGCCGAGCAGTTTGGCGTTCCGCCTTCGCTGGTCGCGGTCCGCATTGGCGACACGAATCACCCAGAAGGCCCGGCTTCGGGCGGCAGCATGACGACCTTGTCGCTCACGCCTGCGGTTCGCGATGCAGCCTGGCAGGCTTCGCAGAAATTCCTGGCCGACATTGCGCCGGCGCTGGGAACCACTGCGGCCGACCTGGTGCTGGTTGACGGCGAAGTTCGCAGTAATTCCGGGAAGTTCCAGTCGATGAGTTTCAAGCGTGCTGCGGCGAAAATGAGTGGATCGCAGATCGTTGCGCAGGCTAAACGCATTCCCGACTACGATCCGAAGAAATACATCACTTATGGCGGCGTCGATGTCGCCGAAGTTGAAGTGGATACGGAACTCGGGCGCATTCATGTGAAGCGCGTTCTTTCGGTTCACGACTGCGGGCGCCCGATGAATCCGGCCCAGGTCATCAGCCAGATTAATGGCGGAATTATTCAGGGAATTTCGTTCACGCTGATGGAGAATCGGCTGCTCGACCCTGTTTATGGGCTGATGGTGAACCCCGATCTGGAGCAGTACAAGATCATCGGCGCGAGAGAGATTCCGGATATCGATGTGCGGCTGGTTGAAGCGTACATCGGGCAGAGCTCCACAGACGCTTCCGGCATTGGCGAAGCGGCCGGCGTGGTTTCGATTGGCGCGGCCATTGGCAACGCGGTCTACAACGCAACCGGCGTTCGCATCCGAAGTACGCCGATGACGCCAGCCGTGGTGCTCGAAGCGCTGCGCGCGCAGCAGAAGGAGATGGCATGAACCGGTTCTCCATCGCAGAATGCACTACCGTTGACGCCGCGCTTGCGCAGCTGAAGGACGGCGCTGTCGTTAAAGCGGGCGGCATTGATCTGCTGGATCGCATGAAAGACGGCATCGAGCAGCCCCAGCGGCTGGTGAACATTCGCAATGCCGCTGAGCTTCGTGGCATTCGCGAAACTGACCAGGGTTTGACGATCGGCCCGCTGACAACCCTGGCTGAGATCGGCGAGCATCCGGTGATTCGGTCGCAATACCAGATTCTTGCAGACGCCTGCAGTCACGCGGCCACTCCCCATATTCGCAATATGGCGACGGTTGGCGGCAATCTGCTGCAGCGGGTGCAGTGCTGGTACTATCGCTCCGCGGATTTCCAGTGCATCCGCAAAGGCAAGGACCTGTGCTTCGCCTTTGACGGGCTGAATCAGTATCACGCGATCATGGAGTACGCGACGTGCCCATCGGTTGCGCCCTCGTCGGCTGCGGTTGCGTTGCTGGGCCTGAATGCCAGCGTGGACCTGAGTTCGGCAAAGCGCGGCAAGCGAACGGTCGGCATCAAGGAACTGTACGTTGTGCCCGATGCTAACCCGACGAAGTTCAGCGTGGTCGAGCCCGACGAATTGCTGACGGCGATCGTGATTCCCAGGCCCGCACCGGGAACGCGTTCGGCATACCAGAAGTACGGCGAGAAAGAGAGCTTCGACTGGGCCATCGCTGACGCTGGTGTGGTGCTCGAGATGGATGGCGACACTTGCCGGCGTGCTGTGATCACGATGGGCGCCGCTTCGCCGGTCGTTCGGCGCTCGCCTCAGGCCGAAGCAGCACTTGCAGGAAAACCCATCAATGAGGAAACGGCGCGAGCAGCGGGCAAAGTTGCCGTTGCGGGCGCGACGCCGCTCTCGATGAACGCTTACAAACTCGATCTGTTTCCGGTTGCGGTGTATCGCACCGTTTTGCTCGCAGCCGGAAAGATGGATCGCGATCCCAGCGCCGCTGGATGACGGAGGTAATGATGATCACCACCAATGCAACGCAACCCTGCCAGTGCCTCCGCACCAAGAATCCGTATGGCGCGTCGCCACAGAATGCCGAGTCCTGGCTTCCCGGTATCCACAGTTCTTCGAGCTACTGGTGCCTCCGCACCATGAGCCCCGCGGGACCCGACGATCACTATGTGCACCTGGCAAGGTGCAAGCCGGGCCGCGCCTGCTACGAAGAGCGGGAAGAGTAGGAGTTGAGGTTCCACCTTTGCGCCCAGCGTTTAGCGTTTAGCGTATAGCGTTTAGCCGCGGGCCCATGAGCCACCGCCTTCCTGGCGCTTTTTAGCTGACCGCCTTCCAGCGGACCGCCTCTTAGCTGTCTTTGCCAACTTCAATCACTTACGGCTAAACCCCCAAAATGTGGAAAATTTGTCAAGCTTTTTGAGCACGGTACCGAAGTTTTGTCTCTCATTCCAAGCCACTTACCCGCCAAAAATCCCCAACAAAGTTGGCGCGATTTGCCTCCGGATCTGATATCCTGAACTTATAGAGTAGAGAAAGAAACAGCCTCACCTTTCCGGTGGGGCTTTTGCATTTGCGGCCCGGTTCGCCACCAGCTTCCCACCAACCGGTGGAGGCTGCTGCCTGCCCGCTGCTGACTGCTCTAACTCATTCATAACTCATAATTTCACATGGGGATTCGTGACAAACAGCTTCTTTTCAAACACTTACGCAACGGAGGAACAGCAACTCACGTGTCTTCAACACTTGCACTGGCTACAGTCAACGCTAAATCATTCACAATCAGTTACTTAACCCGGCTACCTTTGATAAATAGCTTAGTTTCAAACACTTGTGCAAAGGAGAAATAGCAACTCCCGCATTTTCAACACTTGCACAATTTGAAGGGGGGGATACCAAGCTTTCGGTGTCGAGCTACCGCATCGGCGAACAGCAGACGGCTGCCCGCTAACCGCTAACCGTCAACCGCTGGGTGAACGCTAAATCATCGAGGATCAGACACTTAACACGAATGTCCTTGACAACTAACTTACTTTCAAACACTTGCGAAACGCAAAAGAGCCAACTTCCGTGTTTTCAACACTTACACAATTTCGAGGAGTTTTTTTGGGGGGAAGCCAAGGTTAGAGCGCTGCTAGTCTGGGAATATGGGTTCTTCTCCGCTGAGAGGCAGCGTGACGCTCAATCCACGCGGCATTCTCTTTGATATGGATGGGGTGCTGGTGAGCTCGCTGGGTTCGGTGGAGCGCACCTGGGAAAAATGGGCTATTGCGCGAGGCATCGACCCGGCTGTGGCGATCCGAACTGCGCACGGACGGCGCGCGATTGAGACGGTGCGGCTGCTTCGGCCGGACCTGAACGACGTGGAAGAGCTGGAGTGGCTGGAGCGGATGGAGATTGACGACAAGGTGGGGCTTGAGACGCTGGCCGGCGTGGAGCGGATTCTGGAGCAGTTGCCGGAGAAATACTGGACCGTGGTCACGTCGGCGACCGAGAAGCTGGCGCGGAGCCGGATGGAGCATGGCGGCATCCGTGTGCCCGCGCGCATCGTCTCCGCGGATATGGTCACGCGAGGCAAGCCTGATCCGGAACCGTATCGGAAGGGTGCGGAGTTACTCGGGCTATCGCCGGCTGATTGTCTTGTGATTGAGGATTCTGCCTCTGGCGCCAACGCTGGCCATGCAGCCGGGTGCAAGGTGCTGGCGACTCTCTACTCACATTCACTGGAGAGTCTGCGCGACGCGGACTGGGTGGTGCGGTCGCTTGATGATGTGCATGTGGGCCTGGCCGGTGACAGGCTTGAAGTACAGTTCACGCCGATTGAGCCCAATGCGCTGGTCCAGGCGGAATAACGACTGAACCCTATAATTGCTCCGACTTCTATGGCACTTTCCACTCGCGTTGAATACGCACACCAGCGCAAAATGCGCACGCGCAACACAGCTGGCTACCGGGCCGCTCATTGGCCTATCTGGATCTGGGTGTTTTTTCTCGCGCCGGGGCCGCTAACCTTCGACCTGCTCGCACGCGGCGGGAGCAGATGGAACTGGATCTGGCTGGGAGTGGTGCTGGCGGGCACGGGGCTCGCGGCTCTTTTCGGTCAGTTGCCGGGCGCGGAACCTGCGCCGTATATCCTGCGCTTCACAGAGGACCGGCCGAATCCTTTGTATCGGCGCGTTTGCTATACGTTCGCGTGGAACGCCCTGCTGAATTTCGCGCTGCTGAATCTGGCTGGACTCGGATGGGCGGTGATGAGCGGTGAATGGCGGCTCAAACAGATCTACGCGCATGGCTACACGTGGGTGCTGATTGCGGTTCTTCTGCTCGGTGCGCTGGGAATTCTGCCGCGGGTTCGGCGCTCGACGAAAGGTGAGGGGTGGGAGCGGCGGTATTTCTACGGAACGGTGTGGTCAGTGACCGCGGCGCAGACGGTTCTGTTGATTCTTTGGAAGACGCTGCCGAAGACGCACACGACCGACGTGGTGAAGCTGGCGGTTTACTGTGCGGTGCTGGCAGGCATGGGTTGGCTGGCAGCTTATGGCGTGCTGCCGCGAACAAGGCCGATTTTGCCTGGCGAGCTGATGGTCGCCGACTGAGTTGGTGTTTACGAAATCCTTATGGAACGCTTGCGGGTACTTTGCGAACGCGGGTCTCGAATCGAGCCAGAGGATCGAAGATGCTCTACGGGATTCAGATTGCTTTGTATCTGGTAGCCGCTGTCATCGTGGCAGGTATCGCCTTCCTGGGCTGGGCGCTCCTGCAGCTGTTCCACGAAACTCACCGCGCGCACAGAGAGGCAGGGCGTCCGAACGATGAAGTCCGCTGGCGTTACCGCATGGGCAGCAACCACTAGGGTCGGCCGCTAAACCCGTCAGAGATTCCCGCGTGCTTCCTGTTCGCGCTCGATGGCCTCGAAAAGCGCCTTGAAGTTGCCTTTGCCGAAGCTGCGGCTTCCCTTGCGCTGGATGATTTCGTAGAAGAGCGTGGGGCGATCTTCAACGGGCTTGGTGAAGATCTGCAGCATGTAGCCTTCGTCATCGCGATCCACCAGGACGCCCAGCTTTTCAAGTTCGTCGATGGGCTCGTCGATCTTGCCGACGCGGCCTTCCAGTTCGCTGTAATACGTATGGGGAACGGTGAGGAAGCGCACGCCCTGGGCCTGTAACTGAGCAACCGTCGCGAGAATGTCGTTGGTGGCCAGCGCAATGTGCTGCACGCCGGGACCGTGATAGAACTCGAGATACTCTTCGATCTGCGACTTTTTGCGGCCTTCCGCGGGCTCGTTGATGGGGAACTTGACGCGGCCGTTGCCGTTGGCCATGACCTTCGACATTAAGGCTGAGTATTCCGTAGAGATGTCCTTGTCGTCGAAGTGCTGGTAGAGCGAGAACCCCATGACCTGGGCGTAGAAATCGACCCAGCGATTCATCTCGTTCCAGCCGACGTTGCCGACCATGTGATCGATGTGGAGCAGGCCGGTGGGACGGGCGAGTGGGTCTTCGGGCTCGGCGCGAAATCCGGGCAGGAATGCGCCGTTGTATTCACCGCGCTCGACGAAGGAGTGAATGGTGTCGCCGTACGCGGCGATGGAGGCGATGCGGACGGTGCCGTTGGAATCTTTCAGTTCGAAGGGCTCTCGGACGCTGCGCGCGCCGCGTTTGGTGGTTTCCTTCCAGGCCTGGCGAGCGTCGTCGACCCAAAGCGCGACGTCACGAACGCCATCGCCGTGGACGCGGACATGTTCGGCGATGTCGCCGTCGGGACGAAGCGGGGTCGTCAGGACGAAGCGGACTTTTCCCTGCTGCAGAACGTAGGAGGCGCGATCGCGAATCCCGGTTTCAGGACCGGCGTAGGCGACGAGTTTGTGGCCGAAGGCGAGGCGGTAGAAGTAGGCAGCCTGGCGGGCATTGCCCACCCAGAATTCAACGTGGTCGGTGCCGTTGAGCGGCAGAAAATCCTTTTGGGTGGCGACGTCCGATTGCAGCGCGGTGGCCATAACTGACAGCTCCTGGGGTTACAGTGGCGTGCTCCAGAAAAAGGCGTCGGGAGCACACAGCGAGCATTACCATATACCCGCCGAGCGACGCTTGGCCAGAGGGGAAATGGTGCGTTCCGGGGCAGCCTATGGCGCAAAAGTAGCAAACGCGGGGACACAGGTTTTGGATGCGAATAGGGCGGGCATAGTAACCTGTGGGCCATGAGCGCTGCCCTCATCGCGAGCCCGTCCATCAGGGACCTGCTACACCATTTCGGTGTTCTGGCGGCCGCGTTCCAGCACTTCGGGGTGCTGATTTTTGGGGCGCTGGCGCTTGCGATTCGCAAATATGTGCAGCGGGTCCGCGAGAGTCGGGCAGCCATGTGGCCCAGCGCGGATGGAATGGTGCAGACGGCAACCGTGAAGAAGGAGCAGTTTGGGAGCTGGGTTGAGGTTTCGTACCGTTATTACGCGCAGCAGGAGTATCGCTACGGGAAATACCGGCGGCATTTCGCGCGGAAGGCTGGGGCGGAAGCATTTGCGGCGGCGATTCGCGGGCGCAGCATCCAGGTGCGTTACCGCGACGACAAGCCCGGCGAATCGGTCGTACTGGAGCAGGATTTGAAGATGATCGGGGTGCTGCAGGCAGGCTGAAGGCAGCCCGCTGCGAAGCGACGGAATCCGAAGGTTGAGATGCCGAAGAACGCTGACAAACCAGCCAGGAAAAGCGCAGGAGGCAGCCGCGCGCCAGCCAGCCTTGTGGATCAGCAGCTGGCGCGGTATCGCGCGATGCGGGACTTTGCGATGACCGCGGAGCCCAGCGGAGCTGCTGGTGGGAAAAAGACTGCCAGGAAGAAGGATGAGGAGCTGCCGTTTGTGGTGCAGAAGCACGCAGCCACGCGCCTGCATTACGACTTCCGGCTGGGGTGGCGCGGCGTGCTGAAGAGCTGGGCGGTCACGAAGGGGCCGAGCTACGTGGTGGCCGACAAGCGCCTTGCTGTGGAGGTCGAAGACCATCCCATCGAATACGGCGGCTTCGAGGGGACGATTCCGAAGGGGCAGTACGGCGGCGGCACGGTGATGATCTGGGACCAGGGAACCTGGGAGCCGGTGACCGATGTGGATGAAGGACTGAAAAAGGGGCAGCTGAAGTTCATCCTGCACGGGAAGAAACTGAAGGGGCACTGGGCGCTGATCCGGATGAAGGGCGACCGGTTTGGCGAGAAGGGCAAGAACAACTGGCTGCTCATTAAGGAGCACGACGAGTACGAGCGCACCGCCAGCGATCCGGCGATCACGGATGAAGAGCCGAACAGTGTGGTGACCGGGCGCAGCATGGAGCAGATTGCTGCCGCCGAAGACCACGTGTGGAACTCGCATGTGCCGGAAAAGAAGGCTCCGGCGAACCGGTCTCTTCTGACTCGCGGAAACCGCACCCAGCTGCCTGGACGGCCAGTCGCGCAGCCGGTTCCTGGACTGGCGAAAGGGGCTGCGCCGCCGGATCGGGAAAGCGTTTTGCGCGATGCGCCGCGGGAGAAGATGCCCGGATTCCTTCCGCCGGAGCTAGCGTCGGCTGTGGATGAGCCGCCGGAAGGCGACGACTGGCTGCACGAGCTGAAGCTCGATGGCTATCGGATTCAGATTCACGTGGATGAGAAAGACGGCAAGCGACGGGCGCGGCTTTTTACTCGCAAGGGGCTGGACTGGACGCATCGCATGGATGATGTGGCGGAGGCAGCCGCGGATTTGCCGGTGCACGCGGCCATTCTGGATGGTGAGGTCGTGGTGCTGAACGAGAAGGGCGGCACGAGCTTTGCCGATCTGCAGGCGGCGTTTGAGGAAGGGGCCAAGCATCCGCTCACCTATTACGCGTTCGATTTGCTGCATCTCGACGGCCACAACCTGCGCAATCTGCCCTTGGAGCGGCGCAAGGAGATCCTCGAAGGCGTGATCCAGGAACACGGCGAGAACACGCTGCGTTACAGCAGCCACATTCGCGCGCATGGCGGCGAGATGTTTCGCCGTGCGTGTGAGATGGGCGCTGAAGGGATCGTTTCCAAGCTGGCCAGCTCGCCCTGGCGTTCAGAGCGGACTCGGCTTTGGCTGAAATCGAAGTGCATCCTGCAGCAGGAATTCGTGGTGGGCGGATTCACGCCGCTTTCGACGGGTGGGCACGGCATTGGATCGTTGCTGCTGGGCTATTACAGGGACGGCGAACTGATTTATGCCGGTCGAACCGGAACCGGGTTCAATCGCAAGACGCATGAGATGTTGCGCACGGAACTCGACAAATTGCAGCAGGCGAAAACGCCATTCAAGGACCCACCGGCCGAAGCGAAGAAGGATGCCGTGTGGGTGAAGCCCTCGATGGTGGTAGAGGTGCGGTTTGCGACATGGACGGCGGACGATCTGGTGAGGCAGGCCGCGTTTCTGGGACTCCGTGAGGACAAGGATCCGAAGGAAGTGACGCGGGAGACTGCGAGTCACGTGCCGAAACTCGGGCGCGCGCCTGGGTCGAGAGCGGATTCTTCCGTGAGGGCGGCGAGGCAATCGGCGCCGCCCGCGACTGCGGCAAAGGTGGGAACGCGAACGGCTGCAAAGTCTCGCAACGACCGGGCGGTCGTAGCGGGAGTATCGATCAGCCATCCTGACAAGATCCTCGACGAGTCTTCGGAGCTGACGAAGCTGCAGCTCGCCGAATATTACGACGCCGTGGCAGATCATCTGCTGCCGCACATCGCGGGTCGTCCGCTGAGCATCGTGCGTTGCCCTGAGGGCAGCGGGAAACCCTGCTTCTACCAGAAGCAGATTGGCAAAGGCATGCCGGACGGCGTGGACAGCGTGCCGGTGCTGGTGAAGAAGAATACGAAACCGGAGGAGTACGTCACTGTTTCGAAGCGCGAGGGTCTGGTGGGTCTTGGGCAGATGGGGGTTCTGGAGCTGCATCCGTGGGGATCGAGCAACGACACGCTTGAACAGCCGGACCGGCTGATCTTTGACCTCGACCCCGATGAGAAACTCCCCTGGAAGCGGCTGGTTGAGAGCGCAATCGAAGTGCGCGATCTGATGAAGCACCTGGGGCTGGAGTCGTTCGTGAAGTCGACAGGCGGCAAAGGGCTCCATGTGGTAGCGCCGATCGCGCCGAAGCACGAATGGCCGGCGATTAAGGAATTTGCGTACCACTTTGTGCTGATGATGGAGCGGGCGAACCCGAAGCTCTACCTGACGAAGATGACGAAGGCGGCGCGAACCGGAAAGATTTTTCTCGATTATCTTCGCAATGAGCGCGGGGCAACGGCAGTGGCGCCCTGGTCGCCGCGTGCGCGTGCCGGTGTACGCGTTGCGGTGCCACTGACCTGGACGGAACTGGAGCGCATCGACCCGAAGCAGTTTGCCGTCGCAAATTTCGACCAGTGGAAGGCACGCCTGAAGAAGGACCCGTGGCTCGCGATGGGCAAGGTTCGGCAACAGCTAACCGACCGCGCTATCGCCGCGGTTGCCGACGTGGCTGGCGCGAAGTAAGCTGTGGAATCCCACGTCTGCCAAAATCGGGCAGACATGGGGCACCCGGCGTTAAGTAATTACATCCGTCGCAGAGCCATGCGCGCCGCGTGGTAGCCGCACATTCCATGCACGCCGCCGCCGGGCGGTGTGGAGGCCGAACACAGGTAGAGGTTTCGGGTGCCGGTGTAGTAGGTTCCCAGCGCGGGACGGAAGAAAAACTGCCGCATGGAAAGCTCGCCACCGAGGATGTCGCCACCGATGAGGTTGGCATCCATCGCCTCCAGCTTTGCCGGGGAAGATACGCGGCGGTCCAGTACACAATCCTGAAAACCCGGAGCAAAACGTTCCAGCTGGGCTTCGATGCGGCTGGTCATGTCGAAGGTGGAGGCATTGGGCACATGGCAATAAACCCACGCGACGTGCTTGCCCTCTGGCGCGCGCGTGGGATCGAAGAGCGAAGGCTGGGCGACCAGGACAAAGGGTTTTTCCGGGACAGCTCCGCTGGTGACGGAATGTTCGCTTTGGGCGATTTCATCCATGGTTCCGCCGAGGTGAACCGTGATAGCGCGGAAACACTCTCGCGCGGTCCAGGGAATGGGCGCGGAAAGGGCGTAGTCGATCTTGAAAACTCCGGGCCCGTAGCGAAAATCCTGCATGGCGCGCCGATAGGTCTTTTGCAGCCGTTCGCCCGCGATATAAAGTAACTGCCGCGGTGTCAAATCGCAGAGAACCGGACCCTCGCCGGGATCGGTTTCATCGAGGGACATGATCCGGCGACCGGTATGCACGGTACCGCCCAGTTGTTCGAGGTATCCGATGAGGGCGTCACTGATGGCCTGGGAGCCGCCGCGTGGAACGGGCCAGCCCACCGCGTGAGCAGCCGGTCCGAGCACCATGGCGATGGCGGAACTAAGCGGATCGTCGAGGCTGAGAAAAGAATGAGCGGCAATTCCGGCGAACAGCGCCTGCGCACGCGGGCCGCGGAACGTGCGCCTGGCCAGCGCTCTGGCGGGCTGGAAAGCTTTCCGCGCGAACCGGACCATGAGCAACGGCCGCCGGGGAATGCGCGTGACCGGCCCCATGGTGTCGACGGCAAAGTCGGCCCAGTTGATGGCGAAGGGTTCCATCAACTCCTTCCAGGCGCGGCCATCTTCGCCAAGCTGCCTCTCCTGATCCTGCAGACTGTGTTCGAGAGTGACAGCCGTGCCATCGTCGAGCGGATGCGCCAGCGGCGACGATCCGTGAATCCACTGCAGACCGTGAGCCGCAAGCGGGAGCGAAGAGAAAAACGGCGAACCCGCGCCCATGGGGTGCACGGCGGAACCAAAGTCGTGCCTGAATCCGGGAAGTGTTAGCTCCAGCGTGCGGGCGCCGCCGCCGGGCTGCGACTCGGCCTCGTATACGTCAACGCTGAGCCCCTCGCGCGCCATCGCCACAGCGGCGGCGAGTCCGTTCGGTCCCGATCCGATTACCGAGCCGTGCCGCATGATTTTGCCTCACGTTGCGACAACAACCTGCCTCGCATGGTCGACAGGCGCATCATGTTCTTCCGGCTCTGAGCCGGCGCCGTTCGCGCATCCGTGCCTGCACATAGTAGATCAGGTAAATGACAACAGCGAGATTAATGACCGTCAGGCTGACGCGGATCCAGGTAATGCGGCGCAGCATTTCGTAGATTTCCAAGGGAAGGAACGACGCCGTCAGGATAAGGGTCACGAACTCCGCCCAGGCCTGCTCGAGGACCAGTCCCATGCCCTCAAGGGCATCGAGTGCAGCGATGGCGAAAACAGCGGCGCTGATGCGCCGCAGGTCGTGGGGATTAATCATCGCCACTTTTTCCAGGATCAGATTTACAAAGCGGCCTTCGGGGTTGAACCGCAGGGCCAGAATGAGATGCTCGGTGACCTGCATCAGGTCTCGATGAAGGAGGCGAATTGCGCCAATGCCCAGAAGGATGAACGCCGAGGCCTGCAGCAGCTTGAAAATGCCAATCGCGATGATCCACCGGGCATGCCGTGATGGAACTCGGGGGCTGCGAACTTCGACGGAGGAGGCGGGCATGGCGCGAAGGTGCAAGGCTCTCTTCGCATCTTCCCACACCGCGCGCCGCGCACGCCAGAGAAGCGCCTGCTTCTGTCGGAGCGTCTCTGGTTAATGCGCCAGGAGTCGCACCTCGCTGCGTTTCAGGTAGGGAGCCAGCTTCTCCAGCGCCGCCTCCACGCTCACGCCGTGGCGAGCGCGCAGCTGATCGACCTTGCCGTGCTCGATGAAGCGATCGGGCCAGCCGATGCGGATGAGCGGCGTCTCGATGCCCATCTCGCTCAGAGCTTCGAGCACCGAGCTGCCGAAGCCGCCCATGAGCACATGATCTTCAAAAGTGATGACCGCGTTGGCGCGGCGCGCGTAGCGGGCGATCAGCTCGCGGTCAAGCGGCTTGATGAAGCGCGGATTGATGACCGTCGCAGAGTAACCCTGTTCCTCAAGCCGCCGGGCCAGATCTTTGGCCATGGGCAGGAGAACTCCCAGACCGAGAATGGCAAAGTCATCGCCGGTTTGGAGAACCTCCGCTTTCCCGATGGGCAACGGCTGCGGATTTTGTTTCATCTTCACGCCCGGCCCGGTGCCGCGCGGATAGCGAATCGCGCTGGGTCCAGGATGCAGCATCGCCGTGCACATCATGTCGGCCAGCTCATCCTCGTCCGTAGGCGCCATCTGAACGATGTTAGGAACCCCGCGCAGATACGCAATGTCAAACAAGCCATGGTGCGTCGGGCCATCGTCGCCGCTTAGCCCGGCGCGATCCATGCAGAACACGACCGGCAGATTCTGGAGGCAAACGTCGTGCACAACCGGATCGAAGGCGCGCTGCAGGAACGTGGAGTAGATGGCGCAGAACGGTTTAAATCCCTGAGTGGCCATGCCGGCGGCAAAGATCACGGCGTGCTCTTCGGCAATGCCGACGTCAAAGTATCTCTTTGGATGATGCGGCCGGAACAGATCGAGCGCAGTGCCATTGGGCATGGCCGCGGTGATCGCGACAATTCTGTCGTTTTGGTTCGCCAGGCGCACCAGCGTCTCGGCGAAGATTTCTGAATACGTGCGCTGCCCGGAGGCTTCCGTCTTGCCGGTCTCGGGATCGTAGGGGCCGAGACCGTGAAACTTCTTCTGCTTATCGAGGGCGGGCTGGAAACCGCGGCCCTTCTGCGTGAGGGCATGGAGAATGACGGGGCGTTCCTGCTGCTTGAGGAAATGGAACGTCTCAATGAGCTGGCCGATGTTGTGGCCGTCGACGGGACCGTAGTAGGTCAGGCCGAACTCCTCAAAGAGGAGAGAGGGCCAGAGCATGCCCTTCGCGGCTTCTTCGGCGCGGCGCACGATGTGGCGAGCGCCCTTGCCACCGAACCGCTCCACCAGACGCGCGGCGCTGCTGTGCAGCTGACTGACGTGCTGGTTGGTGACGATTTTGTGCAGATACTTTGCGATTGCGCCGACGTTACGGTCAATCGACCACTCGTTGTCGTTGAGCACGACGATCAGGCGTTTGGTCTGATCGGCAATGTTATTGAGCGCCTCGAAGGAAATGCCGTTGGTAAAGGCAGCGTCACCGGCGAGAGCGATCACGTGTTCCCGGCCGCCGGCGAGGTCGCGCGCTACGGCCATTCCCAGAGCGGCAGAGAGAGCGGTTCCAGCGTGGCCCGCGCCATAGCAGTCGTGTTCGCTCTCGGTGCGCAGCATGAAGCCGTTCAGACCGCCGGGCTGCCGCATGGTTTCGAAGCGGTCGCAGCGCCCGGTGAGCATCTTGTGGACGTAAGCCTGATGACTGACATCAAAGATGAATTTGTCTTTTGGAGTTTCGAAAACTGTATGCAGAGCGAGGGTCAGCTCGACGACACCGAGGTTGGGACCAAGATGGCCGCCCGTTTTTGAGAGCGTGACGATGAGGCGCTCGCGGATCTCCTGAGCCAGAGATTCAAGCTGAGGTACAGAGAATTTGCGAAGATCGGCAGGAGAATGAATGCTATCGAGTAAATTGCCCATGGAGGTTCCAGAGGCGTCCGCTGAATGAAACCCGAAGAACCGCGGGCGGTTGTTCGGGAATCAAAAAAGACCCCGACGGGGCCATCGCGTCCGGAACATCCTCTGAAAAGTAAGTATACGCGGTTTGCCGAGAGGCTTGCGGCAGGCCTGGGTGCGGCAGGCTGGACGACGTTAGTTGATTTCGCGCCTCCAGCGCAGGATGGCATCTGTCATCTCCTGGGCTCGGCGCTCCCACCCGTCGGCGCTTTCCTCCATCTCGGCTCGGAGCGCTGGGTCGGTGACGTCCGCGGCCGCGCGGCGTACCCGTCGCGCCAGATCGAGCAGCGCCGTGGCGGTCTCGTCCAGCTTGCGAATGAGGTCCATGGGCGTGCCGGTCATTCTGATTCTCCGCGTCCAGCGCCAGGCACGCCGCTCTCGGCGGGAAACAGGAACTGCAGCATGGGGCGAACGCGTGTTGCCCAGGATTCCTCGTCGTGCCTGCCTCCGGCGATCGTCTCAAAGTGCAGATCGAGGCCATCGCGCCAGCCGTGTTTGCGAAGGCGCTGGTGCAACTGGTCGACGTCGGAGAGCGTGCGCCGGCCTTCCTGATCGCCGGCGTCGAGCCAGATGCGGGGCCGGTGAACGATTTCAGGGGCGATCTGGTTGAGGTACGCCAGGATGTAGCGATGATTCCACCAAACCGAAGGCGAGAGGACCGCGAGCTTGCCGAACAGGTCGGGATGTCGCAGGCCGATCCACAGCGAGACCAGACCGCCGAGCGACGATCCGCCTAAACCGGTGTCGATGGGACCGGAGCGCAAGCGATAGCGCTCGTGGAGAAAGGGCAGGACTTCACGGGTGAGCATGAGCGCGTATTTGTTGGCATCGCCTCCGCCGAGTTTCCAGTCGCGGGAGGGCGTGTATTCGGCGAGACGCCGTTCTCCGGCGTTGGCGATGCCGGCAATCACCAGCGGCTCGACCTCGCCGGCGGCGATGGCTTCATCGGCCTGTTCGGCGACGCGCCAGGTTTTTCCGGGGATGAAGGAGGTCGCGGGGTCGAAGAGGTTTTGTCCGTCCTGGAGGATCAGGAGCGGATAGCGCTGGTGGCGATGCTGGTCGTATTCGGGAGGAACATAGACGCTGATGTCGCGCGGGCCGGTGAGAAAGCGGCTGGAAAAGCCCGTGTGTTTGTGAACCCGCGGATGTTGCCAGAGAGGCGTGGCGATGGGTTGCGGCTCAGGCTCGGCCTGAATCGCCAACTCGCTGTTCCCTTCCCTGGCCTTCTGGTGCTGCGTCGCCTTGGTCCTCGCGCATTTGTGAGATTGCGATGCTTTACGATACCGTAACGGCTGCGTGAACCGACGATGAACCGTGAATACCACAAGTGGTGGTCGTGGCGTTTGGACCGCGACATGGAGCTGCTGATCTTTGGGCACAGCGGAGTGCCGGTGCTCGTGTTTCCCAGCTCGCAGGGACGTTTCTATGAGTTTGAGGATCGCGGACTGATTGGAGCTGTCGCGCATAAGATCGACCGCGGGCAGATTCAGCTGTTCTGCGTCGACAGCGTGGACTCGGAAAGCTGGTACAACCGCAACGTTCCGCCGCGCTGGCGCATCGCGCGCCACGTGCAGTACGAGAACTACGTGATGGACGAAGTGCTGCCGCTGATCAGGATGAGGAATTTCGATCCGCATCTGATCTCGCTGGGGGCAAGCTTTGGCGGCTACCATGCGGTCAATATCGCTATGCGGCATCCCGACCGCTTCACGGGATTTCTGTCGATGAGCGGGGCATTCGACCTGAGCAAGTTCCTCTCGGGTTATTACGACGACGATGTGTACTTCAACATGCCGCCGCATTTTCTTGCGAACCTGAGCGACGCATGGTACTTCGATCGGTATAGCCGAGGGACTTACATTCTGGCGACCGGCTGGGACGATCACTGTCTGGGACAAAACGAACACCTTTCGCGGATCATGGGCGGAAAAGGGATTCCGCACCACCTTTACATCTGGGACTCGTTCAATGCGCACGACTGGCCGACGTGGGCTCGGATGATGGGGGAGTACTTATAGCTTGCAGCCCGGGCCTGCAGCCGGCAGCCAGCGGCTGGTGGCCTGTAGCCAGTGGCCGGTGGCCTGTGGCCTGTAGCTCCAACCCGATCTCCCAACAGAAAAGCTCTTGTTGCTTCCTCTGAAGGTGGGCAAGCAGAAAAGCAACCGCCAGATGCCATTCGACGCACACCCATTCGGCTCGCCTCGCTTGCTCGGCATTCGCAAAGGGCAGGCTCTCGCTGCGCTCGGAGCTTGCTCAGGCCAGGCTCCTCCGCCTCGCGAAGCTCAGCGTCAGGATGACAACTTGTGGGAGGGGGTCGGCTGTTCGCTGATTTATTCCAGCGGTGTCGTACAACGATCCTCTGCGAGTCTCATCTCTGCCGGGAACATTTCGTAACTTTCTGCGTCTATCCCACCAGGATTCGTCGTAATTGCAAAATGGAGGGGTCTTCGTGCTCCTGCGCAGGTTAGTGTGTGTTTCTCTGTTTCCTCTTTCTGCTTTGGTCGTTGCTCAAACCTCTACTGAACCGCACGCGCAGCTGCCCGTGAAGCGGGTGGTTCTCTACAAGAACGGCGTTGGCTACTTTGAGCACGCGGGGCGGGTGACGGGCAATCAATCGCTCACCATCGACTTCACTTCGTCGCAGCTGGACGATGCGCTGCAGTCGCTGACCGCGCTCGACCTGGGTGGAGGACGGATCAGCGGGGTCGGGTACAACTCCACGACGCCGCTCGAGCAGCAGCTGAAGAACATTCCGCTCGGCCTGGGTGATCAGCCTTCGACCGACGATCTGTATGGCGCGCTGCGCGGTGCCCACGTGGAGGTGAGTGGCGGAGGCGAAGCATTTTCGGGGCGGATCATGAGCTACGAGACGCGCTCGGAGAAGACTTCGACGGGCGGGACCGTGGATCGGCCGTACCTGACCGTGGTGACCGATGCGGGCGCGGTGCGAACCGTTGACGTGACGGGAGCGACGAGCGTGCGTGTGGTGGACGGCGGTTTGCGGCGCGATCTGGATGAGTATCTTGCGTTGCTGGCTTCGACCCAGAGCCAGCAGATTCGGCATTTGACGCTCCAGGCGCAGGGGACGGGCACGCGCGATATTCGGGTGAGCTATATCAGCGAGGTGCCGGTGTGGAAGAGCACGTACCGGATCGTGTTTCCGGACAACAAGGCGGGCGCGGGGTCGACGGGCGCTGAAACGGCGATCTTGCAGGGGTGGGCGGTGGTGGACAACACGGTCGGCTCGGACTGGAACAACGTGCAGCTTTCGCTGGTGGCGGGCGCGCCGCAGAGCTTCACCGAGCCGCTGTCGCAACCCATCTACACACACAGGCCGGAGGTCGCGGTGCCGGAGGCGGCCAATGTGGCGCCGACGACGCATGAGGTGGCGATGGAGGCTGCTCCGGCGCCGCCGCCCCCGCCCGTTGGGTCCGCGTCGGAGTCCGTGACGGTGACCGCGCAGGCTCTCACTCCCCTGCGCGGCAAGAACAAAGCCTGGCTCGGAACAGGGGCCAATGTGGGCGCCGGCGTTATCGGCGGCCTTGCCTCGGGTACGGGCGGCGGGTACGGAGGCGGCATGTACCGCTCGCTGCAGGATGAGACGGCCAGCGCCAACTCAGCCAAGTTCGACGACTACTTCGAGTACACGCTCGCGGAGCCGGTAACGATCCGCAAGAACGAGTCGGCGCTGGTGCCGGTGCTGCAGACCAACGTGCAGGCGGAGCAGGTAACGCTGTACAACGCGAACGATCCGGTTGCGCTGCGGGCGCTGTGGATGACCAATTCCGGCAAGGAGACGCTGGATCGCGGAAGCTTCTCGGTTTTCGAGAACAGCGAGTTCGCCGGCGAGGGACTGATGGATCCGATCCACGCGGGGGAAAAGCGGCTGCTCTCGTATGCGGTGGACCAGGCGGTGCACATAACGACGGAGGGACACGTGAACTCGTCGCACCTGCGGCACCTGACGGTGCACGACGGCTACCTGATGGAGCGGAGCGAGGAGGTGCGCGAGGTGACCTACATGGTGCACAACGCGGCGGCGGATGCGCGGGAGGTGATCATCGAGCATCCGGTGGAGGACGGCTGGAAGCTGACCTCGGAGGTGAAGCCGGTGGAGACATCGGCGTCGTATTACCGGTTCAGCGTGGCGACGCAGCCGGGGGAGACGGTGCGGCTGCATGTGGGGCAGGCGCATACGGGCGTGGTGCGGTATGAGCTGAGCGCGATTGGGGACGATCAGCTGCAGGTGATCCTGAAGGGCAACAGCAACCCGGCGGCGGTGGAACAGGCTCTGGCCCCGGTGCTGGCGGCGCGCAGCAAAGTGCATGACCTCGACACGCAGATCGATGCGAAGCAAAAAGACGTCGACCGCGTGGAGGCGGACTCAAAGCGGCTGCACGACAATCTGGTGGGACTGAAGGAAAGCGCCGAGGAGCGGGAGCTGGCGCGCCGCTACGCCGGCGAAATGAACACGGATGAGGATCAGCTGCAGACGCTGCGGAAGGACCGCGCGGCTCTGGAACAACAGCGCAAGGATGCACAACAGGCGCTGGATGAGGCGATCGGGAAACTGGAGGTGGAGGAGGATGTGTAGTCAGGATACAGGTTGCAGGTTGCAGGTTACAGCGTTCAGCGTTCAGCGTTCAGCGTTCAGCGTTCAGCGAATCGATGCTTGACGGGCGAGAATTGTTTCAATGCGGGCTGGCTGGGCGCGCCGCTTGCTGATCCCTGTCACCTGTGACCTGGTTCCAGGGCTACTCCCTATTCCCTATTCCCTATTCCCTATTCCCTACTCCCTGCTTCTAGGGCGCTTCGATTAGTTCCATCTTGCCGTCGCGATTGCGGTGCAGGACGCAGACGGTGCCCTGGGTATTGCGGAAGACGAAGACGTCGCGATCGCGGAATTCTGCTTCCTTGACGGCTTCTTCGATGGTCATGGGACGCAGGGCTACGGAATCCGCGGAACGAACCACGTGGGGCTCGGCAATGGGCCGCGTGGGCGGAAAGGTATGCACGGTGACGGGCACCACGGCGCGCGCAGGGCGCTTGCCGTTGGTCTTGCCAGCGTGGTGGCCGTTGTTTTCGAGTTCGGGAGGGGCATCGGGGGCGGCTTCGGAGCGCGTGCGGCTGGCTCTGCGCTGGCGCACCGGCATCACCTCGTGAGGGAGCTTTTCATCTTTGGGCTGGCGTTTGAGGGCGGTCCAGCGTTTGCGGAAGCGGATGGCCTGGGTCTCGGCGCGATCCAGAGCCTCGCGCAGCGCGGACTCGGTGTTGTTGGACTCGGCAAAGCCGACAATTTTGCCGGCGCGCATCTTCACGGAAACGTCGGCGGTCTTGCGGTATTTTTCCGAGGTCAGGACGATGTGCGCGCCCACGACCCTGGGCAGCAGCTTGGCGATGCGCTCGATGCCCTCGTCGCCCAGGCGGCGCAACGCGGGGGTGATGCTCAACTGCCTTCCTGTGTACTCGGCCTGCATGGGGAAGCTCCTGTCTGGAGGGGGATACCGCGGCGCTTTAGCCGCGGACGCGCCGCTGATGCGTACTGGGAATGCGCAGGTCTTCGCGGTATTTTGCCACGGTGCGGCGGGTTACGTCGATACCCTGAGCCTGCAGCATGTTGGCAATCTGATCGTCGGTCAGCGGCTTGCGCGGGTCTTCGTCTTCGATCAGCTTTTTGACTTTGCGCTTGAGGAGCATGAGAGGAGTGCCAGCGCCCTCCGGACCGTTGACGCCCTCAGAGAAGAAGAAGCGCAGCTCGAAGACGCCCTGTGGCGTATGCACGTATTTGCTGGAGACCGCGCGGCTCACCGTGGAAGGATGCACGCCGATCTCCTCGGCCACCTCCTTAATCATCATCGGCTTCAGCGCGTCGACGCCCTTCTCTAAAAACTCGCCCTGGCGGCGCACGATGGCTTCGCAGGTGCGGAGGATGGTGTTCTTGCGCTGCTCGATGTTGCGCATCAGCTGGAGCGCGGAGCGATAGCGCTCCTTCACATAATCCTTTACGTCTTTTTCGGCGCCGTCCCGGGTGAGAAGGCGCCGGTATCCCTGATTGAGGCGCAGGGTGGGCAGGTCTTCTTCGTTCATGGCGACGACCCACTCTTCGCCGCGTTTTACAAAGGCGACGTCGGGCTCAATGAGCCGGGCTTCGGTGCGGTTGTAGCGCTGGCCGGGCCGCGGGTCGAGGGTTCGGATAAAGTCGATGGCGCGCTGCGTCTCCTCAACCGAACGGCCGATGACTTTGGACAGCTCGCGCGGGTCGCGTTTCTGCAGGAGCAGCATATGCGTGTCGATGATTTGCGTGGCCAGCTCAAAGATGAGCATGCGGCTGGCGTCATCGGAGTGTGGGGCAGGCTCCGATGTGGCTCCGTTGCTGTGCGCAGCGGCTTTGGCGGCAGCAGGCGGGAATCCATGGGAAAAGTGGTCGGCTCCGATGCCGTTCGCGCCATTCATTTCGGCGGAAGAATGGGATGCGGAGTGACCGTCGGTGATGCGTTCCTGCACTGGAGAGCCTGGGGAGCGTGACGCGCCTGCTGCGTGACCGTTTCCCGTGCGGCGGGTAAAGATCAGATCGAATTCCTTCTTCTGCGCTTCTACCTGGACGAGCAGGCATTCGCGCAGATCGCGCGTGCCCACTCCGATCGGATCGAGCTGACGAACCACGTCGAGCGCGGCGGCCAGGTGATGCCTGGCGCGCTCGGTCATGGCTGGCGGCAGCCCGGCGACTCGCTCGTAAACGCTCTTGTCGCCATCGACGGTGTCGGGCTCCATTTGTTCGCGCAGGTAGCCGGCGAGCAATTCGTCATCGGTCGCGGTGAGATAGCCGTCTTCGTTCAGGTTGCCGATGATGTACTCAGCAGCTTCGCGCACGGCGGGAGCAAGGCTAAGCGCGCCCAATTGCCAGAAAAGATGATCGGTGAGCGTGGCCGGGGCGGAGAGGAAGTTCTCGATGGAAGGCTTTTCGATCTCTTCGTAGTTGTTGGGAGAGCGGAAGCCTGGATCGAGATAATCCTGGAAGTAAGATCCGAAGTCGATTTCGTCGAAGGGGTCTTTCTCTTTGGCCTCAGCCTCGGTAACAGGTTGGGTTTCGACGGGGCGGTCACGGTCTTCTTCCGCGCGAGCCACGTCGTCGAGCAGAGGAACGTTCTCCTCCAGTTCTTCGAGGACCGGGTTCTCCGCGATTTCGGCCTGGATCATCTCCTTCAGCTCAAGCTTGTTCAGCGCAAGGACGCTGACCATCTGCATCAGTCCCGGCGTCAGAATCTGGCGCTGCGCGACCTTGAGACTGAGTTTTGGCTGAAGAAGGACCATAATCCTTTCGAAAAGGCCAGTTGCCTCAGAGTTTACATCCGTGAACCATGGCCTGGGCGGCAATTCGCCTGCTCTAACCGTATGTTCAAGGTTCCTCAGGTAATTACGCAGCCCGAATGGCTACCCGAGGGAAAAACTCTCCCCGAGATACACCCGGCGCACTTCCGGGTCGTTGCCGAGCTGGTCCGGGGTGCCATGCCGGAAAATCCGTCCTTCATTAATGATGTAGGCGCGGTCGGTGACCGACAACGTCTCCCGGACATTATGGTCCGTAATGAGGACTCCGATGCCACTGGCTTTAAGGTCGAAGATGATTTCCTGGAGCTCTAGTACCGCAATGGGATCGATTCCCGAAAAGGGCTCGTCCAGCAGGATAAAAACGGGCTGGATACACAGGCAGCGGGCGATTTCCACCCTGCGCCGCTCACCACCGGAGAGCGCGTAGCCGCGGGTCTTGCGGATATGCCCCAGGTTCAGCTGCTCAATCAGTTTTTCCGCCCGGGCCCGGCGCATTTCCGGCGCGATGGGCTGCACCTCGAGAACGGCGAGGATGTTTTCCTCGACCGTCAGCTTGCGGAAGACCGACGGCTCCTGCGGAAGGTAGCTGATGCCATATTGACGTGCCCGTAAATACATGGGCACGTTGGTGATTGGCTGGTCATCAAGGAGGATCCGGCCGCCGTCCGGCTGGATCAGTCCCACGATCATATAAAAGGTTGTGGTTTTGCCGGCGCCATTGGGGCCCAGCAGCCCCACGACTTCGCCTTCGGTCAGCTGAACGCTGACGCCATGAACCACCTGGCGTCCTTTGTAGGACTTGTTGATGTCGTCAGTGGAAAGCTTGCGCATCACTTGCGAGCGCGCGTTTCAGTGACCGCGCTCGATTTTCCTCCACTCACCTCGACGCTATCATCCTGAGTATTGAAAATCAACGCGGCCCCTGTGGTTGTGCCGTGCACGCGATCCCACATGTGCGGAGGCGCGGCTTCGGTGCCGGTCATGATGTAGGTGCCATCGTCGGCGGTGTAGACCAGCTTTTCGCTGTCACCCTTGCGGCCGGGCTGGGTAAAGACGACATGGCCGCTGGCGATGAGGTGATCGAGCTGCGAGTTCTGCCTGGACACGACGGGGGCGGTGGTCGATGAGGGTGGCGCGCTCTGGGCGGGCGTCGACGGGGCCTGGCCGGGTTTACTGCTCGGGGGAGTAGCTTTGAGAAACAGCAGCGCATCGTCGGCGTGAACGATCTGGTCGCTTTGTTCAGCCGTGACATTGCCGCGAAAATCACCCTGGCGGGTCTTGTCGGAGTAGTTAAGGGTCTGACTGTGAACGCGTACGACGCTCTGTTCGTGATTCGCGCCCATCGATGAGGTGAAATTGGCGTTCACCACTGCAGCATTGCCGGTGTTTTCGCCCCAGGCTTTCAGGAGATTCTGATTGCGGTCGATCTCAATGACCGGGGCCAGCAGCGAGTTGGCATCCTGCCACATGCGCGCGGGCTTTTGGGGCGTTCCGTAGAAGAAATTCTGATTGGTGGCGTGGTCCATGGCAGCGCGCTCGGCGATGACGTGGACCGGACCGTTGCCGCCCAGCGTTGGCGCGTTCGGGGGCGGGATCGGAGGCGCGGTTTGCTGAGCTGCCGCCGGCTTTTGCTGCTGCGTGTAGGTCGCCTTCACGTTACCCAGGGCGGCCGCATCCTGCGTATCGCGGTGGTAGTCGATGTGCTCAGCGGCAACCTGCATCGAGTCTCCGTCGGCAATGCGCGGGCTTCCGGTCAGATGCAGGATCTGGTCGGACGCGTGATACTCAGCGTGGCCGGCCCATCCGGTCAGCGTTGCCGGCTGGGCCGCGGAACCCGGCTTCTTCGCCGGGGTCTCGGTCAGCATCACGTGGCCATCCTGGTTGGCTGCCTCCAGCGTGGTGCCGGGCCGCGGTTCGGGGCTGGGCTGCTTCGGCTTTTTCTCAGCGTTGTTGCTGGACGACTCTGAGTTCATCGGAGGCGCAGCGGGGTTTCCCGGCCGGGGCACCGGCGGAGTCTGCACGAACGTTGCGTTAAGAATGTCGCCCTTCGTGGTGTTGCGCGAGCCGTCGCTTGTCGACTGGACAATCTGGGTGTTGCCAGCGCCGTCGAGCTGACGCAGCGCATTTCCGGGATCGAGCAAGGCTATCAGCTGATCGCCGCTGATGCGCGTGGTCTGCTGAGGGCCTTTCGACGGCACCTGCAGCAAGGTGATTACCGGGTTTCCTTCGCCAACGGCCTTGCGCGCTTCCACCGATCCACCCGGGCTGGGGGGAGCAAAGTCGACATCGACCTTCTCGGCGTGCATAGTCTTCTGCTCGCGGCCATGCGGATCCCGCGGAAGAGCTGTCAGATCTTCCTCAAAATTTACGTCGCGGCGGAACTCTCCGTGGCGTAGGGCGGTTTGTGAACCGCCGCGGACCTGCGCGGTGGCGAACAGCAGCGTGCCATTGTCGGCCGAGCCATGCATGGCTTCGTTGCCGGCGCCAGATGCAAAGCGAACGCCGCCGGCGAGATCGGCCTGGGTGGGCTGGCTCTTCGCGTCCATCAGAATGTGCGCGATGTCAGCGTCCACCGTAGCCCCGTCGTCGGTCTTCATGTGGACCCGGCCTCGGGCATCGATCTTCTGCGTCGTGCCGTCTTTACGGAACCAGACGGTCGCCTCGTTGGAGCTGCCCTGCTCGGTCTCGTAGTTCACAACCGGGCTCACCAGGAAGGCCTGGTCAGAGGCGCGCAGCAACGTTGCCTGGGCCGCTTCCACCACCGCCGCTTTGCCATTGCTGCTGGTGGTCATGTGCACCTGGCTGATAAGGACGACTACGCCGGTTTTGGAGCTGTAATCTGCGCCGATGGCGGTGCCCGCCGCACGCGGCAGCTGGAACTGTACCTGCTGGGAGGTGGTTGCCTCGCCGGTCTTCTGCATGAACGTGAGCCCGTGCGTGCGGACGCGAATGGTGTTGCTGGTCGGGTCGCTCGACGGCGCGCTGGAAGCCGCACTGTCAGGAGGAGGCGGCGCCGCGTTTTCCGTTCCCTGCAGTTCAATGTTGACTTCGCCCTGGCTGGAAATGATGCCTTTGTTCTGGTCGTAGTCAAAGTCGCTGCCGTAGATGCGGTCGGTTCGCCCTGAGCCTGGCGGGCCGTACAGAGTCACGTCCACGTCGTGGAGCAGGACGTGGCCGGATTTCAACTGCAGTTCTTTTGAGGCCTTCAGCGTGAAAAGCGCGTGTCCCTGACTGGTTTGGGTGTAACTGAAACCGTTGGCGGTTTGCTGGATGTTAACGCCCAGGCGGGCGGGCAGGTCCTTCTCAATGTGGCGAAAACGGTTGCGGCCGTAAATGATGAGGACGGCGATCAGCGCCAGCAACAGGGAGCCTGTGACGACGATCCATCGCTGCAGCCCCTGGACGGTGACACGCATACCTGCTTTATCTTCTCACTGCGGCCATGGTGGAGGATTGGCCGATCGGTCCTGAAAAAAATGGCGGCGAAGTTCTCGGGCCTCGCCGCCTTCTAAGGAGGAAAACCTTGTGACTTCCCTGGCCTCACTCCGCCCGCAGGGTTTCCGCCGGGTCGATGCGCGCGATACGCAACGCAGGCAAAACGCTGGCGGCGGCGGCAATTGCGAGCAGCAACAGCGGAACCGACGCCAGGGTGACGGGGTCGTACGTTCCCACGCCGTAGATGGCGCCTTTCATGACGCGCAACACCAGGAACGAACCGGCCAGCCCGGCCACTATGCCGCCGATTGCCGCCGCCACGCCCGAAGAGGCGATGTGGCGCATTGCCTGGGTCAGGGTCGATCCGAGGGCGATGCGGATGCCGATTTCGCGGGTCCGCTGTACGACGAGATTCGAGACCAGGGCGTAGATGCCAACCGAGGAGAGCAGGAGCGCCAGCCCGGCCAGGGTCGCCAGCAGTGTGACTTCGATGCGTTGCATTTGTAACTGCTGGTGAAGCAAATCTTCCATCGAATAGAAGCCGGAGAAGGGCAGACCAGGGTCGACGCCGGCAAGGGCCTGCTGCATTCGCCCGGCGATGTCGCCCATCGGCCCACGGGTGCGCACAATCCAGGAGGGCTGGAACCACATGTTGGCCAGATTCACGACAGCCTGATTGATCTGCGTGGCAGACACGTAGATCATCGGCTCGGTGGCCAGGGGTGGTCCGGCTGACATGCCTAACTGCTTCACGACGTCGGGCACGACGCCGACGATGGTGAAGGTGGTTCCCTCCGACTTGAAATGGCGACCCAGCGGACTGGGGTCGTTGTAGAACTTTTTGCCGAAGGCGACGTTGACCACCGCGACCGGCTGAGTGGTTTCGCTGTCAGTATCGAGAATCGTGCGACCACTGAGAATCGGGATGTGCAGGGTTTCGAAGAATCCAGGTGTCACCCAGCTTTCGCTGGAACCGTACTCGAAGCCGGCACGGCTGCCATCAAGGATCTTCAGGCCGTCGTTAAGTCCACGCTCATAGGGCAAGCTGAGCGCAGCGGCCGCGTTCTCGACGCCGGGAATTTGCTTCATTCCGGCGACGCTTTGCCGCAGCAGTGCATGAAACTTTGCGGAGTCGTGGTAACGCGCGTCATCGAGCGATGCTTTCGCACTCATCACGTTGGCGGGATCAAAACCGGGAGCCAGGCCCTCAAGATGCATCACGGTGCGCACTAACAGGCCGGCTCCTGCCAGCAGCACCACGGTAAGAGCGACTTCCGCGCCGATGAGCCACTGCCGCACGCGACCTGATCCGCCGGAGACCGAGCGCGTGCCGGAGGCGATTGCACTGCGCAGGTCGAGACGGCGTGTTTCAAACGCCGGAAGCGCGCCGAACAGCAGGCTGGTCACGACTGCAGCGGCAAAGGCAAACGCCAGCACGTGGCCGTTGAGCGCGAAGCCTCCGATGGGGATCATGTCGTCGGGGAGCAGCTGCTTCATGGCTGGGAACAGCGTGAGCGCCAACCCCAGGCCTGCGGCACCGCCGGCGATCGCGAGCACCAGGTTCTCGATCCACAGCTGTCGCAGGATTCTTGCGCGGCTCGCGCCAAGGGCCATCCGCGTGGCCATCTCCGGCGTGCGCCGATGAATGCGCGCGAGCATGAGGCCAGCCAGATTGGCGCAGGCGATCAGCAGGATGAATCCGACCGCAGCCATCAGCGCTCGGGTCTGGTCGCGCATGGAACTGCCCGCGTAGGTATGCAGGGGGCTGGGGAAATACCAGACATTTTGCTTCGCGAGGTTGGTATTGCGCGGCGGCGGCAAGTGCGCGAGCTGCGTACGCACCTGATCCCAGGTGGCGCCGGGCTTAAGGCGCATGAGGATCAGGCAATTGTCGCCCACGCAAATCCCGTGCGGATCGTCGGGCATGAGCGGGGTCCAAAGGTCGGCGGGGCTGGGCATCTGCGCGTTCCGGGGCAACACGCCGACTACGGTGTAGGGCTCGCCCTTCAGCAGAATCGTCCTGCCCAGGATGCCGGGATCCTGGCGAAACGTAGTCCGCCAGAGGTTATAGCTCAGCACAGCGGCTTTGCCCGCGCCGGGTTGGTCTTCCTGCTCGGTGAATTCGCGGCCCAGCGCCGGCTCAATGCCGAGGACTTCGAAGTAGTGCGCGGAAACCCTGGCACCATGCACGTAGCGCGTCGCCCCGCCTTCGCTGGTGCCTGTCTGCAGATTCCAGCCATCGGTCATGCCGAAGGCATCGCCGGCGATGGCCGCGGTCACTGAGGGGACATTCTGCTGGAAGGCGCGCCAGGCCGCGTTGTCGGAGGAGTCATCGTCTTCGAATTGTCCGGGGTGACCTTTCAGTTCCTCATGCGCGACCAGAGCAGCAATGCGTTCTGGTTGGGGATACGGAAGCGTGCGCAGCAGGAAACCATCGAGGAGACTGAAGACGGCGGTGTTGACGCCGATGGCGAGGGCCAGGGTGACGATGACGGCTGCCGCGAATCCAGGGCTCCGATGGAGCTGGCGCAGGGCAAAGCGAAGGTCTTCGATCATGACTGCTCCTTACGATGCGCAGGCCTCGCCGGTTCCGCGGCTGCTCCCTGTTCCCCGCCGGGCTGTTCCCTGCCTTCACTCGTTCCTGAGCGCCTGCATCGGTTCCACGCTGGCGGCCCGGCGCGCTGGCAGAAGGGCCGCAGCTACGGACACCGCCAGGACCCCAAAGGCTGCCGCAAC
This sequence comes from uncultured Acidobacteriaceae bacterium, assembly GCA_963788905.1. Classification (GTDB taxonomy): domain Bacteria; phylum Acidobacteriota; class Terriglobia; order Terriglobales; family Acidobacteriaceae; genus Palsa-343. The sequence continues at coordinate 469,283 of CAWBIO010000001.1, read as the reverse complement.
GAGACTGATCGGATCGTGCGCCGGCAGCTTGTAGAGCATCGAAGCCATGAGCTTCGATCCGAACCAGGCCAGTGGCAGCCCCACCGCGAGCCCTGCGGCGATGAGGATCAGGCTGTCGCGCAGAATCATCCACAGCACCTGCGGACGGGCCGCGCCCAGCGCCATGCGGACACCGATCTCCAGCGTGCGCCGGCTCACCCGATAGGCGAGGGTGCCATAAAGACCCACGGCGACCAGCAGGGCCGCCAGGCCGCCGAAGAAAGCTCCGAGGCGCGCGAACAACGCGGGCATGAGGTAAGTCTCCTCAAACTGTGCAGAGAGCAGCATCGGCTGTTGCACCGGCGCGTTGGGATCCATGTTGCGGACGATCTGCCGGATCGCGGGCAGCAGCGCCATGGGATTGCCCGCGGCGCGCACTTCGACGTCCATGTTTTCGACGTTGGGATCCTCGAGGTAGCAGTACCAGGCCATGGGCATCGGTTCTTCGTCGGTGGTGGTGTATTTGTGGTCGCGGACCAGGCCGATGATGGTTACCTGGCCTTTGCCCTGGCCGAGGGTGTGTCCAATGGGCGAGGCGCCTTTCAGGTACTGCCTTGCCAGCGTCTCGTTCACGATCGCTACACCCATCGCGCCCTGGTGATCGCCGTCATTGAATTCGCGGCCAGCGAGCAGCGGGATACCCAGCGTCTCAAAAAATCGCGGAGCGACAGTATTGCTGCGCAGCATGTTTTTGCCGTTATCGAAGGGATAAGAACGGCCGTCGACAGCGAGGTTATTGTTGTCGCTCCAGCCGCTGCCTGGGCGGAGTTCAGCAACGCTGACGGAGCGGACGCCGGGCAACAGGCTGACGCGCTGGGTCAGGTCCTTATAGAAGGCGATCTTCTGTGCGCTGTTGAATGCGCCTACCGGATGCGCTCCGAAAGCCAGCACATGCTCGGCCTGCATGCCCAGATTGACGGTTTGATAATTGCGCAGCGTGCGGATCAGCAGTCCAGCTCCGAACAACAGCGCGACGCACAAGGCCATCTGAGCCGCGATGAGAACCTTGCCGCTGAGCACGCGGCTGCGGCTTTCCGTGGCCTGATTGCCGCCGGACTTCAGCACCAGGGCCACCGGCGCGCTGTTGGCTGCGCGCAGCGGAGCGAGGCCGAAGATCAGAGCCACAAGGACTGAAACCGCCAGGGTAAACAGCAGCACGGCCGTATCCGGCTCGAGGCTGATTTCAATTTCGGACCAGAGCGCGAGTAATCTGGTCGCCTCTACGGCAAAGAGCCAGCCAAGCACGGCACCCGCGCCCACCAACATGAGGCTCTCGGCCAGCAGTTGGCGGAAGAGCGGCCAGCGGCCAGCACCAAGAGCGAGCCGCATGGAAAATTCGCGCTCGCGAGCAGCATTGCGGCCGGCGAGCAGCATCGCGATGTTGACGCATGCAATCACCAGCACCACCGCGACCATTCCCATCAAGACGTGCAGCGGCTGGACATAGTCTTTGGTCGATGTGCCCAGTCCGCGCGCCGCAATCATGCCCAAACCCATCCCGGTGTTGCTGCGCTTCACTTCCTTGCCGACCGTCTCCCAGGCGGAGTTGGTAAAGACAGGCTCCATGTGCGCGAGCGCCTGCTTTTCGGTCACGCCAGGCCGGAGTCGCGCAATGAACATCAGGTTCCACCAGTTGGGGCTGCCGTACAGCGTGTGTGCCGAGGCTGGTATTCCCCAGGCATTCAGCTCCGCCCGGTTCTGCAGCGGCACCCACAGGTCGGTCGCCGACCCGCCTGACTCGACGCCGAAGAAGTGCGGCCCGGAAACGCCCACAATCGTGAGCGGGACACCGTTCACGTCGATCGCCTTGCCGATCACCCGCGGATCGCGCTGAAAACGCCGGGTCCAGTAGCCGTAGCTGATCACAGCAACAGGAGAATGATGATCTTCATCCGCCGGCGCGAAGGCCTGGCCGGCTGCCATCTGTACACCCAGCGCGGAGAAGAAGTTGCCGCTGACCTCGTCGGCCTCGATTTCTTCGGGCGTATCTCCAAAGCGCGCTGCCACCTTGTTGAAGGAAAGCGGAACGTACGCGATGAGGTCGGAAAAGACGGCACGATCCTCGCGCATCCGGTTGTAGACGTTGACGCCGAAGGTATAGGGATAATCGCCCGTGTTTCCCACGGTGTCCGGGCCGCCCGCATGGGTCAGGTAGAAGAGCTGCTGCGGGTCGCGCACTGGCAGGGTACGCAGCAGCACCGCGTGCATCACGCTGGAGATCGCCGTATTGGCGCCAATTCCGAGAGCCAGAGTTGCAATCGCGGTGATCGCAAACCCCGGCGATTTTCTTATCTGCCGCCATGCATATCTGAGATCAGCCAACATGCAGTGTCTCCTGATTGCGTGCTTAAGTTTCCCTGCCCCGCTCTTCTGAACGCCGAGCGCTGTCTTCTTACTCGGTCCGCAGCGCCTCCATCGGATCGACGGATGTTGCCCGCTGCGCCGGGACGGCCGAAGCCACCACCACCATGAGCGCAGTCAACAGCAGCGCCACGGCCAGCGCTGCCGGATCCCATGTGGAGACGCCGTAGAGCTGGCTGCGAAACAGCCTGGCCAGCGCGACCGTGCCCGGCAACGCCACCACCATGGCGATGCCCGCGATCCAGGCCATCTCGAGGACAACCAGGCGAACCAGCGTATGCCGCGGTGCACCCAGCGCCAGGCGAACCCCGATTTCGCGGGTCCGGCTCTGCGTGGAATACGCCAGCACACCATAGAGCCCCACGGCCGCCAGGACCGCAGCCAGAACCGCAAACGCTGCCGCCAGGATGGCCAGCGCTCGCTCGCTGGAAGCGCTGATATCCATCTGCTGGCTCATCGTCTCAAGGTCATCGACCACCAGCGTGGGATCGAGGCTGTGAATCGCCAGGCGTATTGCCGGCTCGACCAACTCCGGCGAACCCGCCGTCCGCACGTACACATCCAGTCCTACCGGATGCTCCATCTGGGCGTAGGGCAGGTACACGCCGGGGCCGATATCCTTGCGCAGGCTCTCATGTTTCACATTGCCCACGACCCCGACGATGGTTGTGTCCGGCTTATCCTCGCCAATCATGCGTCCGAGCGCGTTGGAAGCCGATCCATAGAACTTCTTCGCGAAGTCCACGTTCACAATCGCGACTTTCGGCGCGCCCTTCTTGTCAGCCACGTTAAAATCGCGCCCCACCAGCAGCGGCAGGCGCAGCGTCGCAAAATAGCCCGGCGTCACGTTGCCGGTCTCGAAGTCACGATCCTCGCCCTCAACGGGGTTGTGACCCTGAATCACGTAGCCGTCGAAGCTGGAATCTCCCTCCAGCTCAGGATCGGTCGTGCCAGCCACGCTCTGGACGCCCGCAACCTGCCCGAGCCGCTCCATTGCCGCATTCATAATGGCCGGCGTGCGGTCTTCTCCATAGCCGGAGTTCGATGGATCCAACCCGAACGTGATGAGGTTTCTGGTGTCGAATCCCACCGGCTGGTTGCGCAGATTATTCAGCGTCCGCACAAACAGCCCTGCGCCTCCCAGCAACAGGACGGTCAGCGCAATCTGCACGCCCACTGCGGCTTTGCGGAAGTGCTGCGAGCTCTTTGAAGCTGTTCCCGTGCTCTGGCGCAGCGCGCCGGCCAGATCGGGACGCAGGAAGTGGAGCGCGGGCGCGATCGAGAACAGCACGCTGGCCACCAGCGCAATGGCGAGGGTAAACAGCAGCACTCGCGCATCCACGGTCGACGAATACGCCTCCTTGCCCGGCTGGGCGCTGGTCATCAGGTGCACCAGGGCAATGGCCAGCACCGGCGAAAGCGCCAGACCCCCTGCGGCCCCGGCTGCTCCCAGCAGACCGCCTTCGATCAAAAGCTGCCGGATAATGCGGCTGCTCCGGGCGCCCAGCGCATAGCGCATCGACATCTCCCGCACCCGCACCGCCGAACGCAGCAGGAGCAGCGTCGCCGTGTTCAAAGTGCACATGGCAATCAACAGTCCCGCCATGCTCAGCAGGATCACCAGCGGTGTCTTCAAATCCAGGCGGTCGGGCGAGAAGCCACGAGAGTCGTCAAGAACCTTGATGGTGGCCTTCTTGACGTACCCCTGGTTGAATTTCTCGGATTTGGTCTTGTAGAGGCTCAGCTCGTCTGCCCGCAGAGAACGCCACAGCGGCAGAACGCTGGCCTGCGCCTGTTCGCGGGTCACGCCAGGTTTGAGCCGGGCGACAATTGTGAGCCAGAGGTTCAAACGGTTGTCGAGCCGGTGCCCGGGCACGGACCAGGGCATGGCGATCTCCGACATCGTGACCGGAACAAACAACACTGGCCGATAGCCACCGATCGCGGTGCGGAAGTTCTCAGGAGCCACGCCCACAATCGTGAACGGGTGCCCATTGATCAGCAGCGACTGGCCGATCACCGACGGCGACGCCGCCAAATGTGTGCGCCAGTAGTCGTACGTCAGCACCACGACTGCGTTCGCGTTCTTCGCAGTCTCATCGGAGGCGCTGAAGAGCCTCCCGGCAGCCGGCCTCAGGCCGAGAACCTGAAAATAATTCCCGCTTACGATTTCGGCGTGCTCATTCTCTGCCTGATTGTTCCAGGAAATGCCTACATTGGTGCGCATCGCGGCCAGTATGCCGCTGAAGACCTGGTTCCGGTCGCGCAGGTCCTTGTACATCGGATAGGAGTAGTAGTCTCCGAAGTCGCCGCCAAACGCGCTGATCGATCCGGAAAAGTTGCCATGCCAGGTCATCCGCACCAGTTCCTGCGGCCGGTCTACCGGCAGCATGCGCAGCAGGACCTGATCGAAGAGGGTGAAAATCGCCGTCGTCGCGCCAATTCCGAGCGCCAGAGTCAGGATCGCGGTTACGGCAAATCCCGGCGACCTCGCCAGCTGCCGCCAGGCGTATTTCAGGTCAGAAAGCATGATGTGATTCACCTCATTCGGAAGGAAACCGCAGCAGACCGCTGGAATGAAGCGGCAGTTGCGGTTCCAAAGCCTTCTGCCTGAAAAGAAGGAGATTAGGCAGGCGCGCGACGGCGTTTCCTGTCCGCAATCGCGCTCGGATGTTCAGAAATGGACAGGAAAACAGCTATTAGCCATTAGCTGCTGGCACCAAGCTCCTAGCTCCTGGCTCCAGGCTACCTGCTACTTCTTTCCCCGCCGCAGGTCGTCCATCAGGATGATGGCCTCGGCAATTTCGCGCAACGGCTTGCGCTTCTGGCGGGCCTGCTTCTGCAGCATCAGGTACGCGGCTTCTTCGTCGATGTTCAGCTCGCGCTGCAGCAGGCCTTTGGCGCGCTCCATCACTTTGCGCGTCTCCAGCTGATCGGCGAGCTGGGATTTCTCGTATTCCATGCGCGCCAGCTCCACTTCGGCGCCGACCAGATAGCCGATCATGGTGATCAGCTTGATCTCGCGCTTTGAGTGGTGGTGCGGCTCGCGATGCTGCATGTTGATGGCGCCCACGAGCTTGCCGCGGCACAGGATGGGAACGGCGAGAAAGGCCTCGAAGCGGTCTTCCGGCAGGCTGGGGAAGCGCGCGAACCGCGGATCAGCCCAGGCTTTCGCGGGCAGCGCCACGGTCTGCTTGTGCTCGGCCACCCATCCGGTCACGCCCTGGCCCATGTCGATCTGCATGCGGTCGACGACGTCTTCGTGCGGGTTCTTGGAGGCGCGCAGGACGAGCTTTTCTCTCTCCAGAACGTAGATGAAGGAGGAGTCGCAGCGCACCGCGGCCGTCACCATCTCAATGACGCGCTCCAGAACCTCATGGAACGGGTCGGCCGCAGCCATGCGGCTGCCGATATCGTGGAGCAGATCGATATCGCTGGTTTCTTCGTGCGTGTGCACTGACTCTTCCAAAACCGTTCAACTCCCTGAATGAAAAGCTGCAGCGCGTGGGTCGTTCGTTGGACTGCTGATCGCGCATCGGCCAGATGCATGCCGATCCTCTAATCCTGACACAAGATCGCACGCAAGCCGCCTCTTTTTGACAAAGCCGTAAGCGGACGGGACAGAACCCGCGCCAGGCATCGGATCGAAGCCGCAACTGGCTCACTTTTTCGGATGGATCTTTTGCCAGAGCCGTCCCATCATTCCCGGCGAGGTTCCGGGCAATGCGGGCTTCGCCGCCGAAGGCTTCGGCACTGGCGCGCCATTCGGCGGATGGCTTTGTGGCGCGCCTGGCTGGCTCCCGGTTCCTGGTTGGCCGCCTGCGCCGGGCTGGCTTGCCCCCGGCTGCGCCTGGGTGCCTGCAATCCCGGGTTTCGAATCGGCGGGCTTGCCGCCGCTTTTCGCATCACCAGGGGGTGACGGCGCCGGCTTTTGCGCAGCGCCGGGCGCAGGAATCTCCATCGTCGGAATCGGTTTGGCCCCTTCAACTCCCGGCGGCGTCTTGCCGTCCGCCGGAACCGCCGGGGCGTCGGCGGTCAGATACTGCACGATGAGCGAGATTCTGCGATTCGATGGATCCAGAGGGTTCTCGGGGACGCGCAGCTTTTGGTCCGCGTAACCCCGCACCTGCGAGACCTGGTTCTCCCGCAGCCCCGATGGCTCCATCACCCGGCGCGCGGCGTTCGCGCGATCGGTTGACAGCTCCCAGTTCCCATACCCATTCGCTGCGGCATAGGGTTGCGAGTCGGTGTGGCCTTCAATCGAAACCCGATTCGGAATCTGGCCCAGCTGCCCGGCCAGCATCTGGAGCAGCTCGCGGCCGTTCTTGTTCAGGGTCGCGCTGCCGGTGTCAAAAAATGTTCCGTCTTTGGTTTCCAGCAACTCGATTCGCAAACCCTCCGGCGTAATGGTGATCTGAATCTGGTTCTGGAGCGTTTTCAGGTCATTCATGTGGCGAATGGCCTCTTCGATTTTCTTTTTGAGCTCGGGAATATTCTTTTCCGTGATGGCCAGGTTTTCACTGCTCCCGGCCTGATCGGATCCCGTCTGCGTGGATTTGCCGCGCGGGTCGTTGAAGTAGCCGGCCACCGCCTGCCGCACTTTCTGGCTGGTGTTCATCAGCCACAGCACGATAAACAAGGACATCATGGCGGTCACAAAGTCGGCGTACGCCACCTTCCACGCGCCACCGTGATGCCCGCCGTGACCGCCCTTCTTCTTAATGACAATGACCGGCTTGCTGGCTGCCATTCGCTCCCCTTACGCTGCTGCTTCGGCTGGCGGTTTGGCGGCGGTGCCCTGGTTCCGGCATGCTTCTTCCACTTCCGCGAAGGATGGCCGCACGTGCACCGGGATCGCCCGCCGCGCCACTTCGATGGCCACCACCGGCGGCTGGCCGCGAATGAACGCCAGCATCAGCACCCGCAGCATATACAGAAAGGCGTGCTCTTCGGTCGCGGTCTTCGCCATGTTCTGGCTCACCGGCCCCACCAGCCCGTAGCACAGCAGGATGCCGAGGAATGTCCCCACCAGCGCCGCTGCTACCTTGTGCCCAATCTCTTCAGCCGGGCCGCCCAGGGCTCCCATGGTGATCACCACCCCCAGCACCGCGGCCACAATCCCGAGGCCAGGAAGCGAATCGGCCATCGTCGACAGCGCGCTCACCGGCTCTTCGGTACTGTGGAGCTGGACCTCCATATCGAGGTCCATCATCTGGTCCATATCGAAGGCGTCCACGCCGCCGGTGATCACCATGCGCATGGTGTCGCAGACGAAATCGCGGATGTGATGATCCTTGATGAACTCAGGGTATTGCTGGAAAATCGGGCTCTCCTCCGGCTTCTCCACATCGCTTTCGATGGTGAGCATTCCGCCCCGCCGCGCCTTCTGCAGCAGCTCGTACATCATGCGCAATGTCGACAGATAGCGAGCCTGGCCGAAAGGAGTCGCCCCGAAGATGGCCGCCGCACCACCCGCGATCTTTTTGAGAATCCGCAGCGGATTTGCGATCAGCAACGTCCCCGCGCCGGCTCCGCCGATAATCAGCAGTTCCGCCGGCTGCAGCAGTACCGCCAGGTGCCCGTGTTCCATCAGATAGCCGGCGACGACCGCCCCAAAAACCACCAGAATGCCGATGATCGCAAACATGCGAGTTGGAGGACCTCCGGCCGGAATCCGCCGCACGCATACACCGGGCCGGCGCGCGGATCGAGCTTCTCTTTACCCTCATCGGCTGGTTTTCCCTGCTCAACAGCACGCCACGCCTGGTGGAAATCCTCAACTTACAGCGGCTCGCCACGCCTGCATGCTGTTGTCCCGCAACGGACACTGCGCGCGGCTTCCGGACACTTCCATTCACGGTCAGGGATTACAAACCCTGATGCAACAATGCTGGCGCCTTCTGCGTATCTGGACCCAGACGTGCTTTCTTTTGTTATCCCCACTCTGCGTCGAGGAGCATGCTGTGCTGCGTGACCTGAAGATCGCAATTCGCCACTTGTCGAAATCCCCCGGCTTCTTCCTGACTGCGGTTCTAACGCTCGCACTCGGTATCGGCGCTACCACCGCGATCTTCTCGATCGTCGAAGGCGTGCTCCTGCGCCCGCTTCCCTTCCCCCATTCCGAACAGCTCGTGGCTCTCTCCGACGGTCTCAACGGCCTCCAGTTCGGCGGCAATGACGAAGCCGGCGTCACCGCCACCGACATCGTCAACTACATGCGCGGCACCCACAGCTTCACCGCGCTCGGCGGCTACCAGCAGTTTGGGCACGAGCTCTCCGGCATCGGCGAACCGGCGCAGATTAATGACGCCCGCATGACCGCTGAAGTCTTTTCCGCCCTCGAGGTCCAACCGCTTCTCGGACGCGTCTTTACCCGGCAGGAAGACGATCAGCACCAGCAGGTCGCCGTCCTCAGCTACGCTACCTGGCAGAACCGCTTCCACGGCGACCCCGCCATTCTCGGGCAAAAAATCCTGCTCGACCGCAACCCCTACGTGGTCATCGGCGTGATGCCCCGTAATTTCGAATTTCCCCTGGTACCGGGCCATCTCAACCGCAGCGAGCTTTGGGTTCCCATGAGCTTTAAGCCGGAAGAACTCACCGGCGGCGCCCAGGCCAACTGGAGCTACCAGATGGTGGGCCGCCTCAAGCCCGGAGTCACCGCCGCCGAGGCGCGCGAAGACGCCGATCGGGTGGCGAAGGAAACCATGCGCAATTTCCCGGCCTTCATGGCCGGCCTGCACATCAGCGCGCTGGTGCGGAATCTCCATGAAGACACCATCACCCAGGCCCGTCCTCTGGTTCGCACCCTGTTCCTCGCGGTTTCGGTCGTGCTGCTCATCGCATGCGCCAACCTGGCCGGACTCCTGCTAGTGCGCGCCATCCGCCGCCGCCGCGAAATCGCGGTCCGCCTCGCTCTCGGTTCCAGCGGCACAACCCTGCTCCGCCAGGCGCTTCTGGAAAGCCTGGTGCTCAGCATCACCGGCGGCGTCATTGGCCTCACCCTCGCCACCCTGGCGCTGCGCGTGGGAACCAGCCTGCTTCCGGAAACCCTCCCCCTCGTCGGAAGTATCGGCCTCGACTGGATGGTCGCCGCTTTTGCGCTCGGTCTGGCCATCGTCACCGGCGTGGTCAGCGGTGTTGCCCCTGCCTTCGCGGCCATCCGCACCAGCGTGAACGACACCCTGAAGGAAGGTGGACGCACCGGCACCTCCGGCGCAGGTCACGCGCGCCTTCGTTCTGGCCTCGTGATCGCCGAAATCGCTGTCGCCATCGTTCTGCTCGCCGCCTCCGGCCTGCTGTTGCGCAGCTTTGAAAAGATGCGCGAAGCCGACCTCGGCTATCGCCCCGATCACACCGTGGTGGCCGCGTACAACCTGCCCCGCAAGCAATACACCACTCAGCCCCAGGTCAATCAGTTCAATCAGGAATTGCTGCGCCGCCTCGAGGCCCTGCCCGGCGTCACCAGCGTGGGCCTTACGTCTTTTCTGCCTGCCAACGGCACGCAGGGAAATTCCGCCATCATCGGTGAAGGCTACGTTCCAGCCAAGGCAGGAGCGCTCGACCTCGCCACGCCTGTCACGATCGAAGGCAACTACTTTGGCGCCCTTGGCACGCCGCTGCTCCGCGGCCGCCTTCTCACGCCTGCCGATAACGCCCAGTCCCAGCTGGTTGTGGTCGTGGACCACACCCTGGCCCAGCACTTCTGGCCGGGCCAGAATCCTGTTGGGAAGCGCATGCGAATCGGCACTGTCGATATGCAGACCCCGTGGGCCACCATCGTTGGTGAAGTCGCCGACGTCAAAGAAGGATCGCCCGACGCCAGCCCGCGGATGCAGTTTTATGGGCCCATCGAACAAGCGGAAGGCCTGGTCGGCACTCTGGGCAACCCCGCCACCGACCTCAACGGCAACGGCGGATTCATCGTACTGCGCACCTCTCTGCCACCGGAGCTCATGGAGAACCAGCTGCGCTCGACGGTCCGCTCTCTCGATCCGCAGCTGCCGCTCACCCAGTTGCAAACCATGGAGCACGCCATCAGCGATTCCGAGGCGCCGCGCCGCTTCAACACCGTGCTCATTTCCTCGTTTGCCGCGGCTGCACTGCTGCTGGCCATCCTTGGCATTTACAGCGTGATCGCCTTTACCGTCGCCATGCGCATGCACGAGATGGCCATTCGCATGGCACTCGGATCGCAGCGCTCCAGCATTGTCGGCCTGGTCATGACTTCCGGACTCAAGCTGGCCGCCGCCGGCAGCATCATCGGCCTCGCCGGGGCCATCGCCGCTTCGCGCCTGCTCAAATCCTTCGTCTTCGGTGTCAGCACGCTCGATCCGCTGGTCCTCGTTGTGGCAGCGTTCGTCGTGCTGCTGCTGGCTATGGCCGCCTCCATGCTGCCGGCACGCCGGGCCGCCACCATTGAACCTGTGAAGGCATTGCGCGCCGAGTAGCGTTAAAGTGGATTAGCAAGTGGATGTGCCTGCCCTGCGACCCTCCCCCGGGCGCACGTACAACTATCCCTGCCTGCGGAGCGTTCACGCTGCCAGCCGCACGCGCTGAGGTGCGTATGGATCAGCAGACGGTTCATCTTTTTGTGTTCAGTTCGATGGCGGACTGGGAGCCTGCACTTGCCATTGCGGGCATCAACAATCCCCGCTTCCAGCGCGAACCTGGCCGCTTTCGCGTGGCTACCGCCGGGCTGACCACGGATCCTGTCACCACCATGGGCGGCGTACGCATCCTGCCCGATATGGCTTTGGCCGACCTGGACCCTCAGGCGAGCGCGATGCTGATTTTGCCCGGCGGCGACGCGTGGGAGCAGGGGGAAAATATCGAAGCCGTCACCAGGGCAGCTGAATTTCTGGCCTCCGGCGTTCCCGTGGCTGCGATTTGCGCGGCCACGCTGGCGCTGGCACGCGCGGGCTTCCTCGACAATCGCCTCCATACCAGCAACGCGCCTGACTATCTGAAGGCGACCGGCTACCGCGGCAGCGGGCTCTATCGCAGGATTCCCGCTATCGCCGACGACAATCTCATCACAGCCTCCGGCGTGGCACCCATCGAATTCGCCTACCAGATCTTCGGGATGCTTCGCCTTTACTCCGATGCGACGCTGGATGCGTGGTACTCGCTCTACAAGACTGGCGATGCTTCGAAGTTTTACTCGCTCGCCGGCGCCCAGCAGTAATCCGCCGAGACCACGAAGGGCAACCGGCAGCCGCTCTGTTCTTTGTCCATTGGAGGCCGCGCGGCGGGGGCCGCTGCCGGGATGGCGTTTCAGGTGAAACTCGCGGATCACCTCACGCCGGGCGTTAGACGGGTGATTGCGCGCTACGCGCTGCAGCGCTGGTCGACCCGCAGTAACAACTCCAGGTCAGACTCGTGCGCCAGCTTTTTCGGAGGCGTGTGGTTCCCTTCCAGTTGAACCACATACATGTCCTGCAGATAAGGGAGCTTTCTTGCGACCACTCCAGCCACCTGCCCACGCTTTAAGAGAACCTGCTGCCCTTCCGCGAATGCCATGCAGGGAATCTTGCCTCTTTTCCCGAATGCGAACAATGGCCAAATGGGGACACCCGCCATGCCCCTGGAGTGTAGGGCGCGGGGCATTACTATGCGGCCCCCAGTATTCGGTTACTCTCGCGCCATTCCATGCGGGCCATCACTCCAGTAATCCGAAGTTCGAGTGCGGAGTTCGTCGCGATCAAGGCCACACAGAGGCTCAGGACTCGCCAGCGACAAGGGATACTCCGGATCGTCACACTCAGGTAGCGTGAGGGCCATCACATCCTTGTATCCCGGGCACTTTGCGACAATATCGAGTGACCAACGCAACCGAAACATTGAAGTCGAAACTGACGCTCCTTCCCATCGCCGCCATCGCCCGCAAGCTGGGCCTGCGCGAAGACGACTACGACCAGCTCGGGCCGTGGGCAGCCAAGCTGCATCTGGACTTGCTCGAAGACTCCTTGCGCCCGGCCCGCGGCAGGCTGATTCTCGTCACCGCCACAACTCCGACGGCTGCTGGTGAAGGCAAGACCGTCACCGCCATCGGACTTGTTCAGGGCCTCGATCGCCTGGGCAAGAAGGCGATTATCACTTCCCGCGAGCCTTCTCTTGGCCCCGTCTTCGGCATGAAGGGCGGCGCGGCCGGCGGCGGACTCTCGCAGATCGAGCCCAGCCAGAAGGTCAACCTGCACTTCACGGGCGATATTCACGCCATTACCTCGGCACACAACCTGCTCGCCGCGCTCATCGACGCGCACCTCTTTCATGGCAACGAGCTCAACCTCGACCCGGAGAACATCTGGTGGCCACGCGCGATGGACATGAATGACCGCGCCCTGCGCCGCATCGCCATTGAGATCGACGGGAAGCGCGACGGCGCCAACCGGCGCACGGGCTTCGTCATCACCGCGGCGTCGGAGATCATGGCGATCCTGGCGCTGGCCAGGGACCGCGAAGACCTTCGCCACCGCCTCGCCCGCATCGTTATCGGCCGCACGCGCGACGGCAAGCCGGTCCGCGCTGAGGATCTCCATGCCACAGGCGGCATGATGGCCCTGCTGGCCGATGCTGTTCTGCCGAATCTCGTGCAGACCACCGAAGGCGCACCCGCGCTGGTCCATTGCGGTCCTTTCGGCAACATCGCCCACGGGACCTCGAGCCTCATCTCGCAACAAATGGGGCTCCGCCTGGCCGATTACGTCATCAACGAGTGCGGCTTCGCCGCCGACCTCGGCCTCGAGAAGTACATCGACATCGTGATGCAGATCTCCGGCGTCTCGCCTTCGGCTGCGGTGCTGGTCACGACCGTGCAAAGCCTGGTAAATCAGGGAGAAGGCGATCTGGCGCGCGGATTCTCCAACCTCGAACGCCACGTCGGCAACCTGCAACGCTTTGGCTTGCCCACCGTGGTCGCCCTGAACCACTTCCCGCACGATACTGTCGAGCAGCTGCACCAGGTTCGAACCTTCTGCGCCACGCTCGGCGTGCCCAGCGTGCTTACCGAACCCTTCACCAAAGGCGGCGAAGGATCGGAGGCGCTCGCCCGCGCCCTGGTTGATCTCATCGACCGCAACCCCGGCGCTCGGGCCCATCCCATCTACGCGCTTTCAGACTCGTACGAAGAGAAGCTCGGCAAGGTTGCCACCGGAATCTATGGCGCTGACGGCGTCGCGATCAGCGAAAAGGCCCAGGAGAAGCTCCGGCAGTTTTTGGACTGGGGTTACGACGGCCTGCCCATCTGCGTGGCGAAAACTCAGTATTCGTTCAGCGACGATCCCAAACGCCTGGGCGCGCCCACCGGCTGGACGCTCAACATCAACGACGTTTCACTTTCCGCCGGCGCCGGATTCCTGGTCGCTGTCGCCGGGAACATGATGCTCATGCCCGGCCTGCCCAAAGTCTCCCGCGCCGAAGAAATTGACGTCGACGATGAGGGTGACATTATCGGAGTGTGAGCGCGGTCGCTACCGGTCGCTGGGCAGGCTGCCTCCCCCCCATCCGGCGCATCTTTCTCTGTATGATTCGCAAACTCAAATCCGGCGAATTTCGCCTTTATTCGCGCAAGAAGGACGCCTCTACCGGCAAACGGCGCAACCTCGGGACGTTCTCCAGTCTGGAAAAAGCGAAGCAGCACGAGCGCGAGATCCAGTACTTCAAAAAACACTAGGGGCGGAGGTTTTTCAAACTCTAAACTCTAATCCCTAAACTCTCAGAGTTTTTCCATGCAGACTCCTGCTACTTCGAAGAAACAATCCAAGAAAGCGTCCTCCAAAGAACGCTGGGTGAAGAACGTCACGACCGATTCCACGCATCCGCCGAAAGATCTCTTCACCAGAAGCGCGCCGGAAATCGCGCGTTCGCTGGCCTCGAAGAAAGTCTCGCCGAAGGGACCCGGCTCCGGGATGCGGATGCTGACGTATTTCATCAATCGCGGCGGCAAAGGCCTGAGCGCCACGCGCCGCAGGACTCTGGAGCGAGCGAAACAGCTTCTCCACGAGCGCATCGAGAAGGAAAAAGGCAAGAAGGCAGCGTAAGCCAAACCGTCTACTGGTTACCGGCTGCGGGCTGCAGGTTGCGTTTTTTCTTTCTTGCCCCAATCCAGAAGGTGACCGCTCCGGCTCCGATCAGCACCGCCGTTGCGCCCAGCACCTTGGCCACGGCCAGGGGTTTGTTGGGTTCCTCGTCCGCCGGAACCGCTGCCAGCACAATTGTTGCTGTCGTTGTTACAAAACCCAGGATGGACAGGATCCACGCGACTCTCCGCCCGCCTGGAACCCGCATCACTTCCGATCCCGCAGGCTGGCTCTGCACCCTCGCCATCGCCGCAAATACCGCGAGCAGCGGCAGGTAGGTCGTCACGATGGTCATGCTTACCATCACATCGTACGCACCGCGCACCGTGGTTCCCGCCTGCCCCAGCGCCGCCATGGCAATGCCCGCCAGCCCATACACCGCGATGGCCACCGACGGCGTTCGGTACCGGGGATGCACCCAGCCGAAGATGGGCGGCAAATAATGATCGATGCCGGCTACGAATGGCAGCCGCGACGTCGACGACAAATACGACGCCGCCCCGCCCACGGTCCCCAGCGCCAGCAATCCCGCAATCGCCACCGTGAGCCAGCCCAACCCGAAACGCCCGCACAGAGCCGCCACACCCTGCATCAGCCCGTCCACGCCCGACACCTGCGACGACGGCACTGCCACCAGCAGTGCTGCCGTCCCCGCTATGTAGGCCACACCCAGGATTAGTCCGGCCACCAGCAGCGCCCGCGGAATCGTCCTCCGCGGGTTCTCGATCTCCTCTCCCATGAACGATCCGGTTTCGCATCCGGAAAGCGCTCCGAACATCGTCGACCAGAACACCGCGTTCTTCAGCGACCAGTGAGGGACCATCGTCGCGGCTGTAAATCGGTTGGCCACGCCGAATCGCGCCGCAGCCACGCCGGCGAGTCCCACCAGGATCACCACCGGCAGCCACATTCCTGTCGAACCGATATTGTTGAGCCACTTCCCCACGTTCAGGCCAACGATGTTCACGATGGTGATGATCGCCAGCCATGCCACGGCGAACGTCATAAAGAACCATGGGCTGGTCGCCAGAACGCGTCCCCGCTCGCCGGCGGCAAACAGAGTCACTCCCGCCCCGAAATACAAAATTGCCGCAAAATACGGGAGGTTCGACATCCAGTACGTCCACGCGCTCAGGAAGCCCGCGGAGTCGCCGAACGCCTCGCGCGCCCAGATGTAGAGTCCGCCCTCCTGGGGATAGCGCGACGACAGTTCCATTACGCAGCCGGCGAGCGGCACAAAGAACCCACCCAGCGCGCAGCACCACACCACCAGCGACCCCGGACCCGCAGCCGCTGCTGTCGCCAGCCAACGCGGACTCAGCGTCGTCGCGATGTAGA
Organism: uncultured Acidobacteriaceae bacterium; assembly: GCA_963788905.1. Taxonomy (GTDB): domain Bacteria; phylum Acidobacteriota; class Terriglobia; order Terriglobales; family Acidobacteriaceae; genus Palsa-343. The sequence goes on along the minus strand of CAWBIO010000001.1, from coordinate 453,465 downwards.
GCAGCGCCAGGTCCCGCAGCCGCAACGCGCGCCGTAGCCCCTGCACATGCCCGTGGCCCGCGGCGTCGACTGCGACGATCTCCGGGGTCACCGGAATGTCAGCCACGCGCGCGCTCCCAGTCCTTCAGCACCGCCATGGCAGCATTGCGGCCGTTCATGCCGATGACGCTGCCGCCGGGATGCGTGCACGCCCCGCACAGATACACGCCCTGCATCGGCGTGCGCGCCGTCAGCCTGCGCGACCACATGTACGGAGGCAGGCATTCTCCCTGGAAGATATGACCGCCGGTGAGCCCGACCTTCTGCTCGATATCGGGAGGGCCCAGCACCTGGGCATCGACGACGGCGTGTTCAAGGTTGGAACAGAAGCGGCCCAGCGAATTCAACGCCAGACGGCGGACCTCTTCGCGGCGCGTCTCCCAGCTGCCATTTGTAAACGTGTACGGCACATATTGCGCGAAGACGCTCATGGTGTGCAGACCGTCGGGCACAATGCTGCGGTCGTGGGCGCTCTGGAAATACAGCTCGCACCACAGCGCCCCGGGCAGCTCGCCGCGCTTCGCCGCCGCAAATCCTGACTTCCATTCCTGCTTCGTCAGCGGCGCGTTGATCTGTCCGTAGTGGTGCGGCGCATCGAGGCCGGGCCGAGCTTTGAAGTTTGGCAGCTCGCGCAGCAGCACGTTCAGCTTGACCGTGCAGCCTTCGATGGGAACGCTTTCGATCTTCGACTTCCACGCACCATCGGCCGCGTCGCCCAGCAGGCGCAGCGTCACGCGCGGATCGGCGTTCGACACGACCACTCTCGCGCCGATCCGGTCGCCGCCCTCGAGTTCCACGCCTTCACCGGGCAAAATCCGCGCCACGCCCACGCCGCTGGCCACGACGGCGCCGGCTTCGCGCGCAGCGTCGCAGAAATAGAACGACACCATCCCCATTCCACCGCGCACGTAGCCCCACATGCCGGGCATTCCGCCCAGCCGGCCCGAGGCGTGATGGAACCGGATCGAGGCCGTGCCCTTATCGAAGGGGCTGGCATTCGTGCCAATCACTCCCTGGCCGAGATACGCAGTTTGTAACCGCTCGTCTTGCAAGTAATGCTCGACGAACTCTGCCATCGACCAGTCATACAGCAGCTTGCGCGCTTCTTCGTCGCCGGCGAGCCGCGCATCGATCTCTTCCGGCGTCGGCGCGTCCCCAATCCAGGCATCGCAATCGTTCGCCGGACGCAGCTTGTCGCGCAGCCGCCCGAGTGTGGCATTCATTGCCTTCCAGCCTTCGACATCGCCCGGGGCAAAGCGCCGCACTTCGGCTTCGCACAGCGCGTCGTCGTCCCACAGCTGGACGCTCGTGCCATCGAGGAGTGGCACAAACAGCCCGTTTACGGCGGGCGTCCAATGGAAACCGCGCGCCGGCAGACCCAGTTCCTCCACAACCTTTGGGTGCAGCAGTCCGGCCAGATATGCGCATGGCGACATCCGCACCCCCGGATAGGTATCCGGAAAAGGCTCCTCGATGGTGCACGCTCCGCCGACGCGCTCGCGACTTTCGAGCACCAGCACGCGTTTCCCTGCGCGCGCCAGATAGGCTGCGCAGGCGAGGCCATTGTGCCCGGCGCCCACGATGATGACGTCCCAGCGCCGGCTCGCCAGTTCTCGCACTGGCGCAGGCAGTCCAAGCTTTCCCAACACCGCAGCTGTCGGCGACTGGCTCAGATTCGTCCTCCTATTTAGGGTTCCTGCCAGTATCCACGCCGTGCCCGCGCTTGCCAAAGAAAATCCAGGGCCAGATCGCTCAGTGTGCCGCTCAAGGCGACACCTTGCCTCTACACCCCGCGCCCGCTGCGGCCTATACTGTCGCTTCGTCCGGAGAACGTTTTCCCGAGGAGACCTGCACTCCATGATCCCGTCCCGCCTTCGTCCTCTTTCTGCATTTTTTGCTTTGCTTGCCGCTGCACTTCTGACATTCCCCTCCGCCTGCTCTCACCAGGCTTCCGATCAGCCCTGGCTCAACACATCACTTCCCATTGATCAGCGCGTCGACGACCTTATCTCCCAGATGACGCTGGAGGAAAAAGTCCAGCAGATGCGCGACCACGCGCCCGCGATTCCGCGCCTCGGCGTGCCCAAATACGACTGGTGGAACGAAGGCCTGCACGGCGTCGCGTTCGCCGGCTACGCGACCAATTTTCCCCAGGTCATCGGCATGGCCGCCACCTGGGACACGCAGCTGGTTCACGTCATGGGCCAGACCATCTCCACCGATGCGCGCGCTAAATACGATGAGGCGATCCGTCAGGGCCAGCACGAACAGTTCTTTGGGCTCACGTTCTGGGCGCCCAACATCAACATCTTTCGCGACCCACGCTGGGGGCGCGGCCAGGAAACCTATGGCGAAGATCCCTTTCTCACCGGACGCATGGCGGTCGCATTCGTCAGCGGCATGCAGGGCGACGACCCGAACTACTTCCGCGTTGTTTCTACGCCCAAGCATTACGCGGTTCATTCCGGACCTGAGCCGACACGACACACGGTCAACGTCGACGTCTCGAACCACGACCTTGAAGACACCTATCTGCCCGCCTTCCGTGCCGCCGTTACCGAGGCGCACGCGCAATCGGTGATGTGCGCTTACAACTCCATCGATGGCGCACCGGCCTGCGCCAATGCCATGCTGCTGCAACAACACCTGCGCGACGCGTGGCATTTTGACGGCTACGTTGTTTCCGACTGCGCCGCCGTTGCCGATGTCTTCACCGGCCACCACTTTGCTCCGGACATGCCGCATGCCGCTGCCGCCGCGGTTAAGGCTGGCACCGACCTCGAATGCGGATACGGACCAGGCCAAGCCTTTCCTTCCCTCGTCGATGCGGTTCATCAGGGGCTCATCAGCGAGGCTGAAATCAACACCGCGCTGCATCGTCTTTTCCGGGCGCGCTTCAGGTTGGGCATGTTCGATCCGCCGGAAAGCTACGCCTACGGACGCATCCCGTTCAGCGAAGTCAATTCGCCCGAGCATCGCGCTCTTTCTTTGCAGGCCGCGCGCGAATCGATGGTGCTGCTGAAAAATGCGAATCACGCCCTGCCGCTGAAATCCAGCGTCGCGTCGATCGCCGTTATCGGTCCCACGGCGGAATACGTCCAGTCCCTGCAGGGCAACTACAACGGACCGCCGCCGAACCCGGTCTACCCCGTCAACGGCATCGAAAAGCGGTTCGCAGCTGCGCACGTGACCTACGCGCAGGGTTCAACGCTTGTCGAGGGCTACGCGATTCCTATCGAGCACACCGCCCTGCGCCCGACACAAGGCTCGGGTGACGGTCTGACTGGCGAATATTTCTCCGCCGCCGACTTCTCCGGCTCGCCGGTCCTCACCCGCACGGACCGCAACATCAATTTCAACTGGGACAAGGTCGTTCCCGTCGCCGGCCTCGAGCGCAACAACTACTCGGTTCGCTGGACCGGTTCCTTTGTCCCTCCTGCACCCGGCGATTACAAGCTTGGCGTCCGCGTTAATTACTGCTATGCCTGCGAAAACGCCGAGGGCTTCCGCCTTTATCTGGACGGAAAACTCATCGTCTCCAGCTCCGCGCAAAAGCAGGCCGAGCGCGGGGTCGTCTACGACGCGTCGGTGCACTTCGCTGATACAAATCCGCATCCGATCCGGCTTGAATATCTCCACGGCACCGGCACGGCGGGTATTGACCTCACCTGGATTCCGCCCGCCAAAACGCTGCGCGACCAGGCGGTTCAGGCGGCTTCAAAGGCCGATGTTGTCATCGCCTGCGTCGGCCTTTCGCCCAATCTTGAAGGCGAAGAGATGCCCGTTCATCTTGACGGCTTCAGCGGCGGCGATCGTACCTCGATTAATCTGCCGGCCGCGCAGGAAGACTTGCTTAAGGCTCTTGCCGCCACCGGCAAGCCGCTCATCGTCGTGTTGCAGAATGGCAGCGCTCTCGCCGTGCCCTGGGCGCAACAGCACGCCGCGGCGATTCTCGAAGCGTGGTATCCCGGCGAAGAAGGCGGCACTGCTATTGCGGAAACCCTCGCCGGCGACAATAATCCCAGCGGCCGCCTGCCCCTCACCTTTTATGCTTCCGACTCGCAGCTCCCGTCCTTTGACGACTACTCGATGGCGCACCGCACTTACCGCTACTTCGATGGCCAGCCGCTCTATGGTTTTGGCTTTGGACTCAGCTACACCAGCTTCGGCTACAGCAATCTCAAAGTGCCACATGAGGTGAACGCCGGCGATCCGGTGCAAATCGAGGCGGATGTGAAGAATACCGGTTCGGTTGCCGGCGACGAAGTCGTCGAGGTCTACCTTACGCAGCCGCGCGCTTTTCAAACCCCGCGCCACGAGCTGGCCGCCTTCACGCGCGTCCATCTTGACGCAGGCGCCACGGCACATGTCGGCCTGGCACTTACCCCGCGCGCCATCTCCCAGGTCGACGAGCAGGGCAACCACGTCATCCTGCCTGGCGAGTACACAGTCTCGATCGGAGGCGCTCAGCCTGGCTCCGCGACCACGTCCACAACCAACTTCCGGGTCAACGGACAGAAAGAGCTGCCGAAGTAGAAATAATTGCCTAATTAAACGTTTTATCTGATACGCTGGTTGCCGTTCAAAGGGGCCACCGATGCAACGCCGTTCCTTCCTCAAATCCGCCGCCGCCCTCGCCGCCACCCCTGCGCTCTCGTCGCTCGCAGACTCTGCCGTTGCCCAAAATCTCGCTGCCGTGTCTGCCGCGCCTCACCGGTTCCCTGACGATTTCGTCTGGGGAACGGCGACGGCTGCTTATCAGGTTGAAGGAGCCGTCCATGAAGACGGCCGCGGGCCCTCCATCTGGGACACCTTCTCCCACACGCCCGGCAAGACTTTTCAGGGGCAGACCGGCGATGTTGCCGACGACTTCTATCACCGCTACCAGGAAGACATCGCGCTGATGCAGCGCCTGGGTGTTCGCGGCTTTCGTTTTTCCATCGCGTGGACTCGCGTCTTCCCCAATGGCGTCGGCGCCCCCAACCCAAAAGGCCTCGACTTCTACAAGCGCCTTGTCGACGCGCTCCACTCCGCCGGCATCGAGCCCTTCTGCACTCTTTTTCATTGGGATCTCCCGCAGGCTCTGCAGGACAAGGGCGGCTGGGTGAACCGCGCCACCAGCCAGGCCTTTGCGGATTATGCCCACTACACCGCGGGTCAGCTGTCGGACCGTATCAGCCACTGGATGACAACCAATGAGTTCGACTCCTTCATCGATGGTGGCTACGGCAGCGCCGACAATGCTCCCGGCCTTCGCCTGCCGCGGCGCGAGCTCGCTGCTGCGCGCCACAACGCAGTCCTCGCGCATGGACTCGGAGTCCAGGCGATCCGCGCAGCGGCCACGCGCCCCGTGCTCGTCGGCCTGGCTGAAGATGTTTCCGGCGCCATGCCCGCCATCGCCGACGCGGCCCATATCCGTGCCGCTGAAATCGCGCTGCGCGAAATCAACGCGTCCTACACAACCGTGGTCCTCGAAGGCCGATACACCGACCGCTACCTGCGCACCCTCGGCGCCGACGCTCCTCACTTCACACCGGAGGAGCTTCGCATCATCTCCGCGCCCATCGACTTCTTTGGCCTCAACTGCTACACCACCCAGGAAGTCGTCCCCGTCGAAGGCCCCGACGAATTCCAGATCGTTCCTCGCCCCACCACCTATCCCCACATGGCTTCCACCTGGCTCTTCGTCAACCCGCAGGCGCTTTACTGGACCCCAAAATTCCTTTCCAGCATCTGGGGCGTCAAAAAAATCTACATCACTGAAAACGGTTGCTCCTCGGCCGACGTTCTGCGTCCTGATGGCCGCGTCCTCGACAGCGACCGGGTCCTTTACCTCCGCAATTACCTTCTCCAGCTCCAGCGTGGCATCGCTGAAGGCAATCCCGTCGCCGGTTATTTTCTCTGGAGCCTGCTGGACAATTACGAGTGGGCCTCCGGCTACAGCCTCCGCTTCGGCATCACTTATGTGGATTACTCCACGCAGAAACGCACGCCCAAGCTGTCGTACGACTTTTACCGCAACGCGATAGCGAACAACTCTGTTGCCTGAACCAGGCTCGGCGGATCGCTGTACCCTGATTAGGTGCCTTTTTCCTCCTTCCTTGGGAATGACGCCACCGTTCGCCATCTGCGCGAAGCTCTGGCAGCCGATCGCCTTCCCCATGCCCTCATCCTCGCCGGGCCTCGCGGCTCCGGCAAATACACGCTGGCTATCATGCTGGCGCAGGCCGCTAACTGCCTTACCCCACCCGCCAATCCCGACGGCCTGCCGGATTTCTGCGGCGTCTGCACCAACTGTGAGCGCATCGGCCAGTCCCTTGACCTCGACGCGCGCTGCGCGGAAGCCGTCACCACACGCGACGATCTCCGCGACGTCGACAAGCGCGACACTCGGATTCTCATCCAGACGCATCCCGACGTTTTGGTCATCCCCCCCGACCCGCCCCAGTTGCTGATCAAGATCGGTCAGGTTCGCGTGCTCACGCGCGAGATCTACCGCGTTCCGGCCGAGGCCCGGCGGTCGTTTTACATCTTCACCAGTGCTGCGTTCATGAAAGAGGCGGCCAACGCGCTGCTGAAGGTTCTCGAGGAGCCGCCTGCGCACGCCACGATCATCCTTCTGGCGGAAAATACCGGCGAATTGCTGCCCACCATCCGTTCCCGCGCCGGCATTTTCCGCCTGGGCGCCATCCCAACCGCAGAAATCGAGAATCTCCTCGCCGAGCGCCGCCGTGAGCTCAAGCCTGCCGAGCGCGCCCTGGTCGCCCGGCTGGCGGAAGGGGCCATTGGCCGCGCCCTTTGTTTCGATCTGCCGGCGTATCTCACCAGCCGGGCCGACGCGCTGGTGCTTCTGCGCAGCGCCATGGGCCAGGCCGACGCCTCGGATCTGTTCAAGGTCACCGACACCTACCGCGCCGGCGCCGACGGCCAGGAAAAAACCGAAGGGCTGCTCCGCGCCGCCAATTCGCTGCTTGAGGACTTGCTTCTGGTCAAGTCGGAAACCCCGCATTTGGTGCGGAATACTGACCTAAAAAAGGAGCTGGCTTCGATGGCCTCTGCGGTCACCTTTGACTGGATCGAATCCGCCGCCCGGGGCCTGCGCCAGGTTGAATCCGGCATGCGCCGCAACTTATTACGCTCCCTCGCCCTCGACAGCTTCGCCGCGCAGCTTGCGCAATAGTCTGTTTGTTCTGCTACTTATACGCGTGATACTGCGGGGTCCGAGGGGTGAAGCGCAGCTGCCTTGACGGCAAGTCCCCTGGATTCCCACACCCATTCCAGGTTACTATCCCTCCAACATTCAAGGTTCTTCACCGCCCGTGCGACGCAGCCCCGCTTTCCTGCATCCCATAGGCAAATTTGTCCGTAAAGGATTGTGGGTTTATGTCCCGGTTGACTGCCTCAACGGTGCGGACTCTGCGTCCGCAAGCCATCCCATCGAATGTAAGGGCCGCGAATCCCCTTGGTCCGGTTCCCGTGCCGCCTCCCGCGCCCGCGCCCCAGGAAATCCCGGGCAAAACGCATGACCTGGACGTTATCGGTCCGCGCAAACTCATCCGTCCCACGCTGCCCGGCAGTGCGCTCCGCCAGCGCCGCTTCCAGCGCCAGGATCAACCTGCCCTCATCATGCGCTCCGTCGCCGACGCGCCGGCGAGCGAAAGCAGCCATGCTGAGGCCTTCTACCTGCAAAAGCAGGTGCAGGCGCAGACGCCCATGGTCATCGTCCTCGACGACGGCGAGAAGATCGAAGGCTCGATCGAGTGGTACGACCGCAACGTCATCAAACTGCGCGTCACCAGCTCTTCCCCGTTCCGCGGGTCGCGCCAGGGCGAATCTTCCCCCCGTATTCTGGTTTACAAACCCAGCATTAAGTACCTGTATAAAGCGGGCGAGAACCAGCAACTGTAGCGTTCCGCGTTCAGGTTCTATCCTCTCTTCGCCGCCCTTTGCAGCCGATCCCGGATCGCCACGCCAATCCCCACCGGCTCTGGCAGCGGGCACACGATCGCCGTTGCTCCCGCGTGATCCAGCCAGCGCAGGCCCGCATACAAACGGTGGGCCAGCTCCTCAGGGTTCTCCCACGGTCCCCAGTGCCAGGTATGCACTTTGCCGTAAACCATGATCTCGACCTGCGAGAAGCCATCCGGCAGCAGCACGCCAACGACGTCGCCGGTTTCCACGCAACGTTTCACCGCGTCCGCCAGAGCCGTCGCGATGACCGGCCACGGCCCCTCCACCAGCACCAGCCGCGCCTGCGGCGCGTAGTGGCGCTCCCCCATCCCCGGTGCAGGCGCTGCGTGTGTCATCCGGGTCTGTCCGGGTTCGGTGCGAAATGTGACCCTGCATCCACTCACGTATTCAATCTGCTCGGCCGTGATCACTCCTGGCCGGTAGATCACACAGTAGTCGTCACGCACATCCACCACAGTTGACTCGACGCCGTGTGCGGTTTCACCACCATCGAGGATCGCGTCAATCCTCCCCTCAAGATCTTCTGCAACGTGGGCCGCGCTGGTCGCGCTCGTATGCCCGAACCGGTTCGCGCTTGGCGCAGCCACCGGAAATCCCGCCTCCACCAGCAGCGCCTGCGCCACCAGATGCGCTGGCATCCGCACCCCGACCTTCTGGAGGCCCGCGGTCACCAGCTCCGGCACTCCTGGATGTTTCGGAAGCAAAAGGGTGAGCGGTCCGGGCCAGAAGCGATCCATCATCCGCATCGCAACATCGCTTGCGCTTTCCGCGACCTTCCCGAGCAGTGCGCGCTCGCCAATGTGGACGATCAGCGAATCCCAGTTCGGCCGCCCCTTTGCTTCGAAGATCTTTCGGACAGAAGGCTCGTCCAGCGCATTCGCCCCTAACCCGTAGACCGTTTCGGTCGGAAACGCCACCGTTCCCCCCGCGCGCAGAATCTCCGCCGCCCGCGCAATCGCGCGCAGCGATGCCTCGCTCCCCAAATCTCCCGGCTCTACTGCCAGCCGCAGTGTTTGCAATCGGTCGTTTCTCCGAACCCTATGCTAATTGCCCAGCACTCCGGCTGCTGGCTGCTGACTGCTGGCGAAACGCTATACGCTGTAGTCATGCCTGTCGAAGTCGAAGTCAAATTTCGCGTCTCTGATCCGGGCGACCTGACGAAGCGCCTCAGGAGCGCCGGCTTCCGCGAGGAAACGCCTCGCACCTTCGAGCGCAACATCCTCTACGACACACCCGACCGCCGTCTCCGCTCACAAACCGCCATCCTTCGCATCCGGAAGTATGGCGAACGCTGGGTTGTCACCTTCAAATGCCTGCCGCAGAACAACGACCCGGCCGCTCGCCACAAGCACCGCGAAGAAACCGAAACCGGGATTGCCGACGGCGAGGCCATGGGACATATCTTTACCCAAATGGGCTACAAACCTGCTTTCATCTATGAAAAGTGGCGTACGGAATTCTCCGACTCGACCGGCCACTGCGTTTTGGATGAAACCCCGATCGGGGTCTATGCCGAGCTGGAAGGTCCGCCGGAGTGGATCGACGCAACCGGCCGCAGAATCGGCGTCGATCCAGCCCAGTTCATCACTCTGAGCTATGGCCGCCTCTTCGAACAGTGGCGCGAGCAGACAGCCAGCTCTGCGCAAAACCTCACCTTCGACGAGATTCCCGCCTCCTCGCGCTGACCTCCCCTGTACGCTGGACGCATGCCTCGCACGATCGCGGTTAAAACCGGCTCGGCCAGCTATCCCGTCTTCGTCGGACGCGGGCTCCTCACTGGCATCCCGCGCCACATCCAAAAGTCTGCCGCCGGCCAGTCGTTCATTGTTACCTCCCCGGAAATCTGGGCGCTTTGGGGCAAAAAGTTTCTCACCGCTTTTCCCCGCAGCCAGCAGCCGACGGTTCTCTTCCTTCCGGCGGGCGAGCGCTTCAAACGTCTCGGTCAGGTTGAGCGCCTGGCTGGCGAGCTCGCCAACGCCGGCGCCGACCGATCCTCGCTCCTGATCGCCTTCGGCGGCGGCGTCATCGGCGACGTTGCCGGTTTTCTCGCCGCCATCTACATGCGCGGCATCGACTACATCCAGGTTCCCACCACATTGCTCGCCCAGGTCGACTCCTCCGTCGGAGGCAAAACCGGTGTGAACCTGGCCGCCGGCAAAAACCTCATCGGCAGCTTCCACCATCCCACGGCCGTTTTCGCCGATATTGATGTGCTTCAAACCCTCCCCGAGCGCGAGCTGCGCGCCGGACTCTTCGAGAGCATCAAGGCCGGCATCATTCGCGACGCGGCGCTCTTCCGGTTCATGGGGCAGAACGCCGACAAGATTCTCGCCCGCGATCCCGTTGCCCTCGAGCGCGTCATCACCGCATCCATCCGCATGAAAGCTGAGGTCGTCGGCCTCGATGAACGCGAATCCGGGCTGCGCATGATCCTCAACTTCGGCCATACGCTCGGCCACGCCATCGAAGCCGCCACCGGGTACCGCAAGCTGCTGCACGGTGAAGCCATCGCCTGGGGGATGCTCGCCGCTCTTCAGATCGCCCTTGCCCGTAAGACTGTTGGACCCGACCACGCCCAGCGCATCGACGATACGATCCGCGCCTTTGGACCGTTGCCGGCTTTTCGCACCACACCGGCCAGGCTCCTGGCGGCCGCAGGCCGCGACAAAAAAAATCGCGCCGGAACCCGGCGCTTCATCCTTCCCAAAGGCATCGGCAATGCCATCGTCGTCGAAGACGTGACGGATGCGGAGCTGGACACCGCCATCCGCTGGCTGCTCACCAGCGCCCGCGCGTCATTCTGACTGCCTTTAATCTTTCTGAGCGCTTAACCTCGTCGGCCGTCAGTCAATGGACAACGACAACTCGTGCCGCACATCGGCGCCGCGCACCCAGAAGATCACGTCAGTCGCGATATTGGTTGCGTGATCCGCGATCCGCTCCAGGTTCCGCGAAATCAGAATGGCCGGCAGCGCCTGATCCGCCGTCTCCGGCTTCTCCTGGATGACCCGGGTTAAATCGGTGATCGCCACACGATTCATGCGGTCGATCTCATCGTCCATCTCGCGCACCGACTCCGCGATCAGCGCGTCGCCGTCCAGCAGCGCCTGCAGGGCCGTGCGAATCATCCGCCCGGCGAAGTCGCCCATCCCGGCGACGTCCACGGGCAGATCGAGCGGCTCCTGATCCAGCAGGTCCAGCGTGCGGATCGCGATGCTCACCGCCATGTCTCCGATGCGTTCCAGATCGCCGTTGATCTTGATCACTGCCAGGATGAACCGCAGGTCGATGGCCATCGGCTGCTCGCGAGAGAGCAGTTCGTACGCCATCTCATCCACCTCGCGCTGCGCGGTATTGATGGCGGTCTCGTTGTCGCGGACGTACTGGCACAGGCCGGGGTCGCGCTGCAGCCAGGCGTCGACTGCCGACTCCACCGCCTGCTGCGACAGCGCGGCCATGGCCAGCAGCTTGTCCTTCAGCTCCGCGAGTTGCTGATGAAAGTGAATCCGAGGCAATTTCTCCTCCTGGCCCTATGCTCTGCGTCTGTTGCCGAGCTGCATCCCTGAACCGTGTCCGCGCAAAGAACCAATCCTCGTATTGTGCATCCTTGGAGATAAATTCTCTGCAAATTCTGCATCCCCTCGGTTACTGCCGGTGAGCCGCAGTGTTTTGGGCTGCCGCAGGATTGGACTCCACCCTGCGCCTTAACGTCACGCGCCATCCCGAGCGAGAAAGCTCTCCGGCCATCTCTGGCGCATCCCGCCAACCTATCCAAAGCCGCCGCTCCTGCGGAATCCCACCTCGGCGTCACAAAGACGAACCACCGGGTCACGTCCCCTGGGTCATGCTGCAGGCCGCCGCCTGCGGGCTGCTTCACCCCAGCCGCTTCTCGGCTTCCTGCGCCGCCTCGTAAATCTGGTCGAACGACTCCACCGCGTAGAGCACCTTCTGCTCTTCCGACACCAGGAAGCGTTGCTCGAGCACCTGGTCCAGGTTGAAATCCCGAATCTCCGGCCTTCCTTGGATCACATGCGTCCCTTCGCCATGCGACGAGATCAGCCCGCTGCCGTACAGCTTCACCTTGCCCTTCTGCCGGATCACGCCAAACTCCACCGTGAACCAGAAGAGGCGGCCCATCTTCTCCAGCTTTTCTTTGTCGTGCATGAGCGCCGCGCTCACCCGTCCATAGTGCTGCAGAAAATCGGCAAATACCGGGTGCGCGTGCATCGGCACGTGCCCAAACACATCGTGAAAAATGTCCGGCTCCGGCGTGTATTCCATCGACTCGCGGCTGCGGATGTACGTCGTCGTCGGAAACTGGCGCGCGCCGAGCATCTCGAAAAACGCATCCGGCGGCAGAAACCCGCTTACCGGCGTCGCATTCCACCCGGTTCGCGGTCCGAGCCGCCGATTGACGTCGGCGAGGTTCGGAATCGTATCTTCCTTCAGGCCGATGACCTCAAACCCTTTCAGGTACTCTTCAGCCGCGTGTTCCCGCAACTGCGGCATCCGGCGCCGGACAAGTTCCGCCCATACCGAGTGCTGCTCATCGGTATACGCGTCCCATTTCTGTTCGATCAGGAAAGGCTCGGCCACGGTAAGCGGCCCCCCTCCTGGGTTGCGTGTCTCGGCTCCAGCCATCCCTGGAGGATTCATGTTCGGCTACCCCCGGCAAAACCTTAGAGAATTTCACTCACCGCGCACAGATGTCAACCCGGATCTGGACTGAAGGGACCCGCACTCCCGGCTTCATTTCTTCTTCTTCGCCGCCACGTCCTGGGTCCGCGGCTGCGGTGGCTCTACGGGCGGCAAATCGTAGACTTCGATCGCGCCTTTCCGCAGCACTGCGAATCTTTTGCCATCCGCCGAAAGCGCCGCGTTCTGCCCTGCAGTCAGCACCGGCGAAACATCCCTTACCAATGTCAGCTTCCCGCTCTCAGTGTCGTACACGCCCACAATCTGGCCGGTAATGTCCTCAGGATAGAGCGCATCAAAGGCGCTGATGGGCCGGCTGACCGCGATCGACTCGTAGAGGAACCGGCTTCCATTTTCGGCCGAATCGAACCAACCCCACACAAACCGGTTTTGCCACCGATCTCGCCACAGCTCACCCTGGTCGGTCGAAACGGCAATCACTTCGCGACTGTCACCGTCTCCATAACAGCCCACCATGAGCACTACGCTGGCGCTCACGGGCCGCGCCGAGGGCTGGCACACCGACTTGATCCGCGCCACGATTCTCGGATCGCCGTGGAAAGGGACGTCGCGCATCACCCAAAAAGCCTGGCCCTTGCCTTCCAGCAGGTCCAGCAGCCCATCGCCCATCAGGGGCAGCAACGAGGCGCTCTGTCCCTCCTTTTCCACGATGGGCGTTTTTGATCCCAGCGGCAGAATGCTCACTTTAACGGGTTGCCCTGCTCCCAGCGATCGCGGTGCATCCGCTTCCGACTCGATTTTCTCGGGCTCATCGGTCTCCACGGCCATCAGTTGCCGATTCGGTGAGATCTGAAGCGTGCGCATCGGCGTGCTGAACGTCATATATGGCTCCAGCGTCAGCGAGGGATCGATCAGGAACAACGAATCCCGCATTCGCACCAGGAATTTGCCGTCCTTGTAGGGCCACAGGTACTGAGAACGGTCGTGCATCCGCCATTCCGCCTTCTGGACGACGTTGCCGGTGGCCAGATCGAACACCATTGCCTGGATCTGCTGATCGTCGTCGTTAGCCCGTTCGCCTGGCAGCCTCTTCAGCAGGCCACCCACACGGAAAGTGAACAGCAGATGATCGTCGTCGAAGAACCCCAGCGCCGCCGACGACAGGCGATAGGTCATATAGAACGTCCCTGGCGGCTTGTATCCCAGCGGCGCCACGTCGATCGAGACCGCCGGCTTGGGTTCCGGAGGCGGAGGCGGCGCCGGCTTCTTTTCCGCCCACACCCACACGCCCGCCGCTGCCGCAATTGCCAGGCTTCCCATCCCCGCTCGCAACCCCGCCCGCGCCAACACCCAGATCATCGAGAATCCTGCTTCCATTGTTCGCGCTTTGGGCCGCCTGGAGCAAATCAGCAGCAAGTCCCGCGCCACCATGCGCCGAACTGCGTCGCCATTCGCGTCTACACTATCGGCATTTGACGTTACGCCACATTGTGCGTATAAAACGTTGACTGGAGATTGCAATAGAAGACGCCGCGCGTCCCCCTCGCAGCGTTTTCGAGGCTCACACCCATGGCTCGAATGCAGGAGACACGCGAATCGTCCACGGCGCGCCGCGCCTCTAAAGCGCCGGCCGCCAAGAGCGGCGCGGCGTCCAGCGAGAACAAGCAGATCGTCCACGACTATCAAAATGCCCTGCAGCTGATGCAACAGGGCAAATTCGAGAAAGCGCGGGTTCTTTTTGAGAAGCTCTCTCGCGAAGCGCCGCCGGAGATTCTGGAGCGCTCTCGAATGTACCTTGTCGTTTGCCAGCGCAACGCCCGGGAGTCATCGCTCGAATTCGCCACCCCGGCCGAGCAGTACGACTATGCGGTCTCTCTGCTGAACAGCGGCTCCTTTGAAGAGGCGCGCGATCAGTTTGAGGCCATTCTGGTCGCCGCTCCGGAGGCCGACTTCGCCCACTACGGCATGGCCCTGCTCAGCAGCATGACCGGCCAGGCCGAAGAGGCGCTCGACCATCTGAGCCGCGCCATCCAGCTGAACCCTTCCAACCGCATCCAGGCACGCAGCGATCCGGATTTCGTCGACATGGCCGACGATCCGCGCTTCACCGAGCTTTTGTATCCTGAAACCAACTAATCCACCGCTGCCTCCCTGGTTTAGACTGGCGGTGGAAGCTCCCTTTCACTTCGGTGACCTCTGAAACTGCGACCCCCGCTTCCTCCGCTGGTTTGCGCGTCGTCGCGCTTGGCGGCGGAACCGGCCTTTCGACTCTCCTTCGCGGCCTGAAGCTGCGCGTTCCGAATGCTGCCGGATTGCTGGCTCCCTCGGTTCCCTTTCCCCCTATTGCCAATCTGACCGCGGTTGTCACCGTCACCGACGATGGCGGCTCCAGCGGCCGGCTGCGCCGCGACTTCAACATGCTGCCGCCCGGCGACCTGCGTAACTGCATGGTGGCCCTGTCGGAAGACGAGCGGCTCATCTCCCAGCTGTTTCGCCATCGCTTCCGCAACGGCGGCGAACTGGGCGGCCACAACTTCGGCAACCTGTTTATCGCCGCGCTCACTGAAATGACAGGCGACTTCGCCCAGGCTGTGCAGCTTTCTGCCGAGATCCTGGCCACTCGCGGCCACATTTTCCCTGCCACTGCAGCCAACGTCACCGTGGTCGCGCGCATGGAAGACGGGTCGCTGGTCCGTGGAGAAACCCGGATCACCGCCAGCCGGCAGCGCATCGTGGAGCTGATGCTCGATCCGCCCGATCCTCCTCCGCCGCCGGCAACTCTGGCGGCTATCGCCGCAGCCGATCTCATTACCGTCGGCCCGGGCTCGCTCTACACCAGCATCGTGACCAACCTGCTGGTGAAAGGCATCCCCGAAGCTCTCGGCGCTGCTCCGGCGACGCGGGTTTTCATCTGCAACCTCATGACCCAGGCGAACGAGAGCCTGCACCTCACCGCTTCCGAGCACATTGAGCGCATCTACGAGCATGCCGGCCGCCCCATTTTCGACTACGCGCTGGTGAATACCGCTCCCGTTTCGCCCGAGCTGCGCGAGCGCTACGCTGCCCAGGGCGCCGAGGTGACCGTCGCCGACGTTGACCGCATTGAGGCGCTTGGCATCACCTGCATCACCGGTGACTTTGCGGCCGAAGGTGATGTTCTGCGCCACGCCGCCGATCGCGTCACCGATGCCCTGATGGCTCTGCCGATGCGAAGCCTCGCCGCGGCGTCCCACTGACGCCCACCCGCAGGGGGAGAAAAATCCCCGTCCTCGGATGGTGCACGCCGAGGGGTGACCTGAGCGACAATGCCTTGAATCAAAATTCCCCAGTCACGAGGAGAACCAGTGATGGCAGACGCCGTCGTTGCAAATCAGAAGACGATCCTGCAGAACCAGAAAAGCATTCTTGCAAACCAGAAGTCGATCCTCGGAAACCAGGCAGCGATTAAGAAGAACCAGAAGGCGCTGGAATCAATCCTGTCGAATCAGAAGGAGATTCTCGCGAACCAGAAGGCGATCCTCGCGGCGGTGAAGAAGTAAGGCAGCGTTCAGCGATCATCTTCTGCTACAACGGCAGAACATCCACCCCGGGAATCATGTGGAAGTGGCGCGGATTCGCTGTGGCGATTCGATATCCGAGGTCGAGGGCTGTGGCGCCGATCAGCAGATCGGCGAGCGCGATGCGTACTCCCCTCGCGGCACTCTCACCATCAATTTGTCCGGCCCGCAGAGCCACGGGGATTGTTACCGCGTGTATCGGGAGCGCCAAGGCGATTTCGTTCAGAAATTGCCAGCGCATCGTTTTTCGCTCAGGGGTATCGGCACGAGCGGCGCCGTGCGCCATTTCAATCATCGTGACGACGGAGAGCGCGACATCTTCTCCTGCGACCCGGCGGGCAATTTCAGCCAGAGCCTGACGTGCGTTATTGCCTGTGCGCTCGGCCGCAATCAATACGCTGGAATCGAGCAGAAGGGCCACCGGGTCATTTCCATTCCGGGGCATCCAGAGGTTCTTGATGAGCCGCTACAGCGGCTTCGACGTCGCGGGAAAAGTCCTTATCGATCGTAGCGGGAGAATCTTCCGGCAGCAGTGCCAGGCAGTCCTCAATGGACCGACGAGGCGGCACAGCTGCATGCACGATCGCCACCGGATGAGAACCACTCTCAATGACGACTTCCGCTCCAGCGCGGACACGGGCCAGCAAGCCAGCAAAATCACGCGCGGCTTCGTCATCAGACATGTGAATTGTCGCCATAGTGACGATGATACCAGGAAGAGACGTAAATCAGTACTTCGCGAGCTCTTCAATCGCCCTGAAGATGCCTTCCGGTTGCGGAAGGATCGCATCCTCCACAGCCGGCTGATAGGCAACAAAGCTGTCGAGCGCGCCGACGCGGCGAACGGGCGCGTCGAGGGAGTCAAACAGCTCTTCCCCGATGCGGGCGGCGATCTCAGCGCCGTAGCCGAAGCTAATCGTGTCCTCGTGGGCAATCAGAACCTTATTGGTCTTCTCAACCGACGAGGCTATAGCCTCCCAGTCGTACGGCATGAGAGTGCGCAGGTCGAGAACTTCGGCCTCGATGCCAAGCTCCCGCTGGGCGCGCTGCGCGGCCTGGAGCGCACGGGGAACGATAGCTCCGTAGGTGATGACGGTGAGGTGCGTGCCTTCGCGAACCACTTTCGCCTTGCCGAAGGGGATCGCGTAGTCCGGCCCGGGATACGGCGCGCGGCCGTACGACTCGCGGTAGAGCCGCTTGTGCTCGAAGAAGAGAACGGGGTCGTCGCAGCGGATGGCGGTGCGCAGCAGACCGTTGGCGTCCAGTGCGTTCGATGGAAAGACGACGCGCATGCCCGGCGTGTGGGTAAAGAGGCTTTCGCCGGACTGCGAGTGGTAGATGGCTCCGCCGGTAAGATAGCCGCCGATGGGCACGCGAATGACCGCCGGTGCGGAGAAGCCTCCGTTGGAGCGCCAGCGCATGACCGGCAGCTCATTGCGCAGCTGATGCATCGCCGGCCAGATGTAGTCGAAAAACTGAATTTCCGCGACGGGTTTGAGACCACGAACGGCAAACCCGACCGCGCGTCCCACGATGGCCGCTTCCGCCAGCGATGAATTGAACACGCGCGAAGAGCCAAACTCGCACTGCAACCCGGCAGTCAGCTTAAAGACCCCGCCCTTGCCCTTCACCTGCTTCGACTCGAGATACTCTTCGCGGGAGCAGTCGGCGACGTCCTCGCCGAAGACGACGATGCGCGAATCGCGGCGCATTTCGTCGTGCAGGCAGGCGTTGATCAGATCGGCCATCGTCCGCGGCGGGCCATCGGAAGCGGGCTCGGTCTGAAGCTCCGCGCGCGTCGGATCGTAGTCCTCGGAATACTGATGGCGCAGGATTGCGGCCTGCTCAATCGAGGGCGGCGGAGCGGCAAGGGCACGCTCGGCGGCTTCGCGAACCTCGTCGTCAACCTGCTTCTCAATCCGCTCCAGCGCTTCAGGGTCGGCGATGTTTTCATGCAGCAGGTACGTGCGGAACTTCTGGATCGGATCGCGAAGCGACTCGGCGTCGCGCTCGGATTCGGGGCGATACAGGCGCGCGTCATCGGAATACGAGTGCGCATAAGGCCGAGTGACGTGGCCGTGAACCAGCGCCGGTCCTTTACGCGCGCGGCAGTGGGCGACAGCGGCTTCGAAAGCCGTGAAGCAGGCCAGCGCATCGGTGCCGTCGACTTCCTCGAAGTGGAAATTGGGGAATGAAGTCAGAAGCCGCGAGATGTTGCCGCCTGGCGTGTTTACCTCAACGGGAACGGAGATGGCGTACCCGTTGTCTTCAACGACGAAAAGCACGGGAAGCTTGAGATTCGAGGCAATACTGACCGATTCCCAGAACTCGCCTTCGCTGGTGGCGCCATCGCCGAGGGAGACGTAAACGACCTCGTCGCCATGGAAATCGACAGGATGAAACTGGCGGTAGTCGGGGTGAGCGGGGTCGCCCTGCTCGGCCGCTTCGGGATTGCGGGTGAAGTAGAGCGAGGCTTCCGCGCAGCCGACCGCATGCAGACACTGGGTTGCCGTCGAAGACGACTGAGAGACGATGTGGAGATTTGGGCTGCTCCAGTGCGAGGGCATCTGCCGGCCCCCGCTGGCGGTGTCGGTAGCAGCGCCGACCGCCTGCAGGAAATGCTCTTCCACGCTGGTGCCGAGCGCGAGCGAGAGGGCGCGATCGCGGTAGTAAGGGAAGAACCAGTCGTAGCCCGGGCGCAGCGAAAGACCGGCTGCAACCAGAAGAGCTTCGTGGCCGGCGCCGGAGATCTGGAAGAAGATTTTCTGCTGATTCTTGAGGATGATCTCCCGGTCGTCCGTTCGGCGCGAGAGCAGCATTAAGCGGTAAAACTGCAGCAGCCGATCAGCAGGTAGCGAGGGGCCGTGCCCGTTGCGGGAGTGGGGGTGCTCGGCGGATTTTATAAGGTCAGCGCCTGAAACTGCGGTGCGGGCCATGCGGACTGTTCTCTGCCACCTTTAGATGATCGTACCTGCCAGGGCGAAGCATGTGGAGAGCGATGGCTGGGGAACTGCGCTCCAGTCCTGGCCGACGAAAGATTGTATCGCGCAAAGAGGATGAAAGGGCAATGGTTGGAAGGTAATGAGGGTTTTGGTACCGGTGGGGGATGGCGTCCCGCGCCGGGTTACGGGTGCGGGTCACAAACGGGGTTCCGCAAGTTGCGTCGAGTTCCTCCCGCTTCGCTCTGAATCACGATTGCTGATATGTTGGCAGCCTATGGCTGCAGGAACACGACACTGGTACGAGTGGCCACAACGCTGGCGGACGTTTCGCGATGTGCCCGCGCGGCGGATTTGGACGCTTTACCTCGCGGTGCTGCTCCTGTTCTGCGTGGTGGGGTTCTTCAACGATCTGATTCGCATGGGCCAGTTCCCCTATGCGATAGCGATCCTGATTGCCGTGGTGACCGGACTGGACGCGGTGCTGTGGCTGTTCACGATGAGCAAATTGCCCTGGCCCTCGGTCGTCTTCCTGATCGCGCTCCAGTTTGTCCTGGGGCCGCTTACTCACCCACATCGCCACCTGGATGGCGGTGACATTCCATCTGCACGATCCCACGGAAACCAGCGGCATCCACTTCGCGGCCAGCGCCGTCCTGATCGTGACGATCCTGTCGTACACGTTCTTCGTGATCTTCTTCCAGGGCGAGGCCCGGGCGACCCTGAAGATTCGCAATGAACTGGAGCTGGCCCACGGCATCCAGAAAACGCTGGTGCCACCCATCCTGCTGCGCACCGATCTGTTCGAGGTGTATGGCATTTCCGAGCCGAGCGACAAGGTCGGCGGCGATCTGGTGGACGCAGTCCTGTTGCCCAACGGCGACATCGTGGCGTACCTGGCCGACATTGCCGGCCATGGCCTGCCCGCCGGCATCCTGATGGGAATGCTGAAGATTGCGGCGAGAACCGCGCTGCTCGATGCGGCGACCGGGCATCCGCAGGGATCGCTGCCCATCCTTCTGGAGAAACTCAATCGCGTGCTGCCGGATGTAAAAGAACCGCAGATGTACGCAACCCTGACGGCGTTCCGGCTCAACGCCGATGGCAGCGCGTGGTTTGCGACCGCGGCCAGCCCGCCGGTACTGCACTGGAGCCCGCACCAGGAGAGTTGGAAACGAATTGAAGAGGAACAGTATCCGCTTGGCCTGCTGCCCGTCTCAGGCTTCACAGGGGACGGAATCGAGGTGACGCAGGGTGGCCTGCTGGTAGTAGCCACCGATGGAGTGCTGGAGGTGTGCGACCGGGAGGGCCGGGAGTTCGGGATCGAGGGAGTGGAGCGTACGGTTGCGCGCGATGCCCAGGGGCCTCTGGAGACGATTGCGGCAGAAATCCTGATGAGCGCGCGGGCATTCGGCAAGCAGGAAGACGACCAGACTTTATTGCTGATACGCAGGCTGTGATGGAGACGGCGCTCAGTTGTCAGCGTTTAGCGTTCAGACGGCGCCGAGTTTGTCGCGCATTGCCCACAGCGCTGACAACCGAACGCTGTCTTACTGCCCGTCTCGCATCTTTTCCTTGACGGTTTTCGCGAGTTTCTCGATCTCCGTCGCGGTATTGATGACCGAGAGAGACAGCTGATCCTTGGTGCTTTTGTCCACAGCGTCCTTCAGCTTGTTGGCAAGGTCGACCAGCTGCGTGAGTATCCTCGACGATTTGCTTCTGACGAAGCTCATTGCGCTCGCGGCTCATGTCCTTGAGCATGCGCACCTGTTCGCTATCGTGGGGATTGTCGTTCAAGCCGGAGGCGTCGGCGCCCAGATGGGGATTCGGATTTACCGGCATTGGGGCACTTTGCTGCGCGCGAGCCGTCGAGGCGGCGAACGCGAATCCTGCCAGAGTCATCAGACAAAGGGTGGTCCTCAGGACGCGGGTCGAGGCAAGCCTGGCATTGTGATTCATAGCGATTCCTCCGCTTCCGTGGTGGGCGTTCCGGGCGACTTTCGTGAGTGGCAGCATTATAAGCCGGTCTCTGATAAGGGAATTGAAGAGCAGCGTAACGGTATGCTGAAGAAGAGATGTGGAATGAGTTATTGATTCTCGGGCGGCACGAGTTCTTTGAGGGCCTGCGCGACAAATACGTTCTCGACCTGCAGGACTTTCTGCACGAGAAACTCCCAAAACTGATCGTGGTGGCGCTCTTTTCGTGGGTGCTGGTGTGGATCCTCCGGCTGGTAACCGATCGCATCCTCGCCATCGCCAACCGGCAGTCGAGCACCGTGGGCCACTATGCGCAGGTGAAAACCCTGACGACTGTGATTCGCGCAACGGGCATCGGGATCATCGCGTTTCTGGCCTGCCTGCAGGTGCTGCCGGTGCTGGGCTTCAATCTGGGCCCGCTGCTCACCAGCGCCGGCGTGGCGGGTGTGGCCATTGGCCTTGCCGCGCAGAACATCGTCAAGGACTGCTTCAACGGGTTCCTGATCCTGATCGAGGACCAGTACAACGTCGGCGACGTGGTCACCATTGCCGGGGTCAGCGGCACCGTGGAAACGATGACTCTGCGCCGCACCCAGGTGCGCGGCGGCGATGGGACGCTGTACATTGTGCCTAATTCCCAGATCACAACCGTGGCCAACCTGGCGCGGGATTTTTCGCTCGCGACCATCAACGTGTCGGTGGATTTCTCGGCCAATCCCGACGAGGTGATGGCCCTGCTCAAAGACGTCGCGCTGAGCGTGCGGAACGACCCGGCATACAAAGATGTGTATCTGGCCGATCCCGTGCTGCTGGGCGTAGACGCCATCAAGGGTTCGCAGGTGATCTATCCGGTACAGCTGAAGACGAAGGCGAACCAGCAGTGGGCTGCCCTGCGCGAAACGCAACGCCGCATCCGCCTGGCGCTGGAGGAGCACGGCATGCTTCCTGGCGATCCAAACCGGATTTACAGCCGGGATGGCGCTCGGGATTCGGCATCCGGCACTCAAGGTCGAACGCCGGCGGAGGCTGCACACGAGGGCGGTGCGGCCAAGCCCGACCCGACTACGGCCAAGTCGACTGAGGTGAATCCGTTTACGGGAGAAGGCACGTAAAAGCAGCCCGTGGCTGGACGAGGAGGGGCGCTGCGTATTCACCCTTTGGTTATCAGCCTTCAATGCCACGTTGCGGGCGAGGCGAAAGGAAATTAGTGCGCGGGGCTCAGCAGGTCATTCTGAACGCCCAGCTCTGAATTCTGAACGCTGAACGCTGAGCGCGGAACGTTGGTTTGATCCGGAAGGCAAACGTGGCCGATCGATTCCAGGAGGCGATCGGCGCCGGCCGAGACGGACTGGACCAGTCCCCTCGTGACGGGCGTTGCAGCCGACCCTTCTTCGCCAATGCGGTTGATCGTTTCCAGATTCTGGCTGAATTCCTGAGCGGCGACTGACTGTTCCGTGGAAGCCGTGGCGATCTGCGCGATCATCGCGTTCACCTGATCGGTAGCCGTCACGATGTGGCGCAGCGCTTCCCCGGCCCGCGAAGTGACTTCCATGCCGTGACGAACCCGCTCCGTACCGTCACTCATCGCCTCCACCGCCTGCTGCGTGCTGGCCGTGATGTTGGCGACCATCTGCGCGATTTCGCTCGTGGCGCCGCGGGTGGATTCGGCAAGACGGCGCACCTCACCTGCGACCACGGCAAATCCGCGGCCCTGCTCTCCGGCACGCGCGGCTTCAATGGCCGCGTTGAGCGCGAGCAAATTGGTTTTCGCGGCAATCTCTTCAATAACGTTGACGATGCGGATGATCTGCTCGGACTCTTTGCCCAGCCGCTCGACCGTTTCCCCGGTGCGCGAAACCGAGTCGGAGATGGTGTTCATGCTGGCCAGCATCTCTTCCACCGTCGCTCCGCCGTCACGGGCGACGGTGACCGCGTCGCGCGCCTGATCGGCAGCGGTCTGCGCATGATTGGAAACTTCAAGGATGGTGATGGACATCTCCTGCATCGCGCTGGCTGCCTGGTGGGTCTGCGCGCTTTGCTGGCTCGTGCGGTCCCACGCCTGTGCGCCGGCCTGTTTCAGGTTCGCACAGTCATCGCGCAATGCGGAGGAGACTTCCATGATGCCGCCGAAGATGCCGGCCAGGTTTTGCTGCATCTGATTCATCGACTGCGAGAGCCTGCCGATTTCATCGTTGGCAGCCCATTCCACAGGCTCGCCCGTAAGATCGCCCGCGGCGATGGCTTCTGCGCGCCTGGTCAGCTTGTCGAGAGCGCGCATCATACCGATGCTTGTGGAGATGAGCCCCACCACCGCCACAGAACCGCCCACCAACGCGACCCCCCAGAACCAGAGAATCCCTGTCCTGCTCAACGGCAGAAACTGTGCGAGTGCGGCCAGAGTGGTCGATGCTGCGAGTAATCCTGAGATCAGCAGCAGCTTGAGCCGGCTGGGAAGTTGGGCAAGGAATTTCACACATGTCTCCAGAAACGAAAACGAAGCAGCGACGCCAAACTGAGTTGTGAGGCGGCGGGATATGACCGAAGAGCCGGGACTTTCCCTGACCGCACAGGCCGGGAGCAGTCCAGCAGCGAAGGCCGGCCAAAAGCGCGTGACATTGCGGCCAGACGGCGGCGGCTGGGCGAGTAAATCGACGAAAGCAAGGGCAGACCTCCGGAAGCTGGCAATCTCGCTGGCGGCGAGATAGCCATACACAGGGATATCGGCGCAGATGGAGAGAAACTTCAGCCGGGCACGGTGGCTGTCTCGCCAGGTTCTGCCGAATCCCTGCGGATTGCGCCTCTGAGACCGAAGTCCTCTCGTCCGCCGTCAGTGGCCGCTCAGGTGAATGTCAGCGTCGAGGATGTCGCGGTCGACCTCGATGGCCACCTCGTCAAAATGGGGTTTATGCCAGCCGTGAAATGCCCGCCAGAAGCCGTTCGGCTCCTTTGGGCCAAAGGCGCCCATGTCCAGCTTGCCGTTGTCGTTCAGGTCGTCGTACGCGCTGAGCGCCCAGCGTCCGCGCGGAACCTCAAATCGGAACTCGGCCTGCTCGCCCGGGTGAACGACGATTTCCCGTACCGGTTGATCGAGGAACCCCGCTCGGTCCCAGAGCGCCACATGAAGGTAATGCTTGCCCGACCCGCCGATTACGTGGCCGGAGAGCCGGAAGGTCCCGGGAGCAGGCGCGCTGCTCTGGCCTGCGCAGAACACGCTGGCCAGCAAGGCCAGGCACGCCAGGGCGCGGCTGCTCATGCCAGCACCCGGACCGCCCAGACGAGCACGATGAGGGCGTAGACATTGCTGAACGTGTGCGGATCCAGTGGGTGGCGAGGAATTTTCGCAGTCATGGGCTTGGAACCCGGCTACTTCTGTATTTCGTCCATCAGCTTCACCGCCTTTTCCATGGCTGCGGCCCGCTGCGGCTCCGAGTCCCTGAACGCCTTCGTCATCGTCGCGACGGAATCGGCTGCACCCCGGTCATCGTGCGCCCACCTCTCAAGGCCCCGGATGTGCTCCTCTTCCTGTCGTGGTAATTCGCCGCTTTCGCTCTCGACGGCAGCCATCGCCTTCGGCAGCAGTTCGTGGAAGCGCGCGATCTCCTCCGTGGCGCGCTCGGGATGGTACCCGAGCCGGTCGCCCGTCTGCATGGCGTCAATCAGCAGATCGGGCGGCCGCGAAACACCTGACAACTTCTGCATGGCATCGTAAACGCCGCGCAGGCGAGTCATATTTCCGGCAAAGCCGTCCAGTTCGCCCCGTCGCGCGCTCAGGCCCTCTGCGCGATGCACTTCAACTGTGAAACGACTCTCATCGCTTCCGCCCGCAACCGGGATGATCGTCGTCAGCGTATTGCCCTCGTAGCTCCAGTCGCCTTTCCCTATCGGGCCACGCTGCTTCACCGCAACTCCATTCACGGTCACCGACGCCGGCGGCCAGTCCGCCGGAAGTCGAACTTCATACGACCGCTTCTTCAGCATCCCCGGATAGCTGCCTTCAACGGGTCCGATGTCGATCGTCAGCGTGTCGCCTTTCTGCGTTGCTTTGATCGGCGTCCGCGCAAACACGCCGCGCTGGTAGTCGACCGAAACTCCGGAGTCCTCGTACACCCAGTAAGTCGAGGTCTGCCCCGGACGCAGCGGCCACACATTCACAATCAGCGGGTCCACTTTCTTCTGGCCCGTATACAGCATCGCCGGCTGCATCGGCACGATGGCGCCCGCCTTCAAATACACAGGGATCTGATCGATGGAGAAGCTGCGATCGACGCTCACTGGACCCTGGAAATGCTTGCCGGTTGGCCACTCGATCCATTCGCCAGCGGGTATCCAGACGTTTTCCGAAGCCAGACCGCTGGTCTTGTCTGCCGCCGCAACCACTGGAGCGGCGAGCATCTGGTCGCCGAACAGATACTCTCCCCGGCTCGTGTAGGCTTCATCGGCGCCCGGCCAGTCGTAGTAAAGCGGCCGGAAAAACGCCACGCCGGTGTCGTAGGTTCGCCGCGCTTCCGTATAAATATACGGCTGCAGCGCATAACGCAGCTGGAACGTCGACCGCAGGATGGCCGAATACGGTTCCGGATACGCCCAGATGCGCCGCTCGGCATCAGGATTCTTGGTGGTATGCGTGCGCAGAATCGGACTGAAGGCGCCGAACTGAACCCAGCGCGTGTAGAGCTCCGGATCGACCGCGCCCGGCATGTGCCCGCCAATGTCGTGGCTCCAGTAGGCATATCCCACGTTGGCTGCTGTGGCTGTGAACCACGGCTGGAAGGCGAGCGAGTCCCACACCGAAATCGTGTCTCCGGAAAAACCGATCTGGTAGCGATGGTTCCCCAGCCCTCCCCAGCGATGGAACAGCAGCGGCCGCTTCCCCTCCCTCTGTTGGTCGGTGAAGTGCACGTAGTTCAGCCACCAGGTGGGGTTGACACCCGCCATTTTCGTCGTCGGCGCCTGCTGCCAGTCCAGCCACCAGAAGTCGATTCCCTGCTTTTCCAGCGGGTGATGCAACAGGTTCATGTAGTTGGTGGCGTATTTTTTGTCGGTGATATCGAAGGGCACATACTTCCGTGTGGCCGGATCGATTCCCATCGCCCGCGCCATTGCGGGATACGCCTCTTCCCACGGCTGCACGCCCGACGACGGATGCATGTTGAGACTGGTCTTCAGTCCCTCCTCGTGCAGGCGGGCAAGAAAGCCCGCGGGATCGGGAAAAAGCAGCTTGTTCCATGTGTAGCCGGTCCAGCCCAGAGTTGCGCCCGACTGGTCCTTCTCTCCCATGGCCTGCAGCTGTTCCTGGTTGATGTGCCAGTCCATGTCGATCACAAAAACGTCGAGCGGCGTGGAGTTCTCGTGGAAGCCGCGCACGATTTCCTCGATTTCCTGGTCGCTATAAGCCCAGTAGCGCGACCACCACGTGCCAAAGGCGAAGCGTGGAGGCAGCGGAATGCGCCCTGCGACCTGGACGTAATCGCCCAGCGCTTTGCGGTAATCGTGGCCGTAGCCGAAGAAGTACCAGTCAACATATTTGCCTGGGCTCTCACCTGCCGGCCGCTCCATCACCCAGGGCCACGGGCTCTTCTCGCCATCGAGAAAACGAAAATCGGCAGAATCGAACAGCGGCCGGGTTGAATCATCCACCACCGCCCAGCCGGAGCGGGAAACAAGGCCGTTTTCGATCGGCTCCCGGGTCTTGGACCCGAGTGCGCCGTCGAGCGTGCGCGTGGTGCCCTGCAGATTTTCCTCGTCAACCATGCCGGGGTGCCACGTGACAGCCTTTCCATCGACGGTCAGCTCGATGGCCAGATTCTCCGCTGTGAAGCCGGATTCGCCCTGCGCCGGCGCCGTGTAGGTCAGCGTCAGCGCGTCGGTCTTCAGCGTCAGCCGACGGCCCGAGCCGGTATCCTCGATCCTCTTCTCGAACTTCGGCACCGGCAGCCGTCGATTGATGAAGACCAGCGAAGCGTGATCTTCGAACTGGCCGTCCGCCGCCCACTCCATGCGGATCAGTTGTGGCGTGAGCATCGTAAAACGCGCATCGCCAACCGTGACTACCGCCCTCGGATCCGCAACCGGGTTCGTCACTTGCAACTCGCTTCGGCGTTCCGTTGTGGCACCGGCTGACGGCGATTGCCCCGGTTGCTGTCCGGCACTGATGAGTGTCGATCCCATTGCGATCACGATGGCGGCAGAGATCTCAAGTGAAACGCGCACGACGATCCCCCTTCTGTTTTCGTGTGGAAGCCTAACACGAGGGCAGCAGTCGAAGTCAGAGCACCGCCGATCCGGTCTTCGCTAACCGCGAAACGCCTGGAAGGCCAGAAATCGGTCCCCGGGAATCAGGGTCATGGTCTTCACCCTGCCGTACCCCGCCTGGCGCAATTGATTGACAAGTTCTTTCTCGGCCGGCAGCCTCCCGGCGCCGCTGGTCGCCGCGCCCCACAGGTTCAGCGCCTCCGTGGCCAGGCTGCCTCCCTGGCAGCACGTGGTCAGGAGCAGAAATCCACCCGGCCTCAAAAAACTTCCGATGTGTTCAAGCAACGCCACGCGTTCATCGACCGGGAAGTAATAAATGTTGTTGTAGAGCGTCGCAACATCGAACAGCTCACCCGCCACCCTGGCGCGAATGTCGCCATCCTCAATCTGCACGCGACCCGCCAGCCCCCAGACCCGCACATTCGCCCGCGCCACCTCCGCCACCGCCGGCTGAAGCTCCAGCCCAACCGCCGTCAATAACGGATTTCTGCTCACCGCGTATCGAAGGTAGGCTCCCGAGCCGCACCCGATCTCCAGCAGCCGCACCGCGCCGCGCGCCGGGAACGTTCGTCGAATCGCTTCCGACTGGAAGGCCTCGAGCACGCGAGAAGAACGCGCAATCAGCTCTCCATCCTGATCGTCCAGCGTCCACAATTCTCGTCTGCGGACCTTCGGCAGCGTCGCAGCGATCAGCTTGTGATGCAGTCCAGCTACTTCCTCCACCATGGCCAACGCGGGGTCGTTCTCCGGCCGCGCCAGCGCACTGGCCATCCCTCGAAGTTCGTAGCCGCGCGGTCCAAGGCTCAGCAGCCGCAGGCGTACACCCATCTGCAGCCACGCCTCGAGCGCTTCTCTGCCCTGTCCACTGGTTCCACAAAACTCGGCGAGCGAATCAAACGTCGCCGGCCCGGGAGTCAATCGCTCCAGCAGCCCTGCCTCACCCGCCGCAGCCAGGTAAGTCAGCTTATAGAAAGGTTTCAAAGCCGCGCCGATGCCCAGAAGCGGAGTAAGCCGGCCCTCGCGCAGCAGGCGAAGAAATGGCCTGAGGATCATGGTTCTAATTGTCGCCTGCCCGGCCCTGGCCAGCTCAACGCTAAAAAGCCCTTGCGCTGTCCAGCAGGATTGTCACCGGCCCCTGGTTCACCAGGGCAACGGACATCATCGCCTGGAACTCGCCCGTCTCGCAGTGCAGCCCGTGCCGCTCGATCTCGGCGACGAAGTGCTCATAGAGTTCCCGTGCACGCTCCGGACGAGCAGCCTCGTCAAACGACGGCCGCCTGCCGCGTCGCACGTCGCCATAAAGCGTGAATTGCGAAACCGCCAGCACGGCCCCGCCGGCTTCCGTCACGTTCAGATTCATCTTCCCGTCGCCGTCCTCAAAAATGCGCAGACCGGCGATCTTCTCGGCAAGATAGTCTGCATCGGCAGCGTTATCGCTCGCTGCAACGCCAAGCAGCACCAGCAAACCGGGCCCAATCTGCCCAACCACCCGTCCCTCCACCTCGACTGAAGCCGACGAGACTCGTTGCACGACCGCACGCATGACGGTTCCACGGTACCACTCCAGCATTCCGCAGCTACAGGCATCAAAACCGCCGCGGGCGTTGATCAGATCTCAAAAGCTGGCTGCCGCCGGAAGCCACGCCGGCGCTCATGGCCGCTTTTCAGAAAACCCTTGCGAGCGCCGGGCGCACTTTGGAGCGTTCGATCCAGCCCGTCAGGAAAAGCGCGGCGATTACCAGCAAAGGGAACGAAATGCTCAGCACGGCAGGCCAGTTATTTACACTCCTGTTCAACATGTGTACGGCGTAGTACACAGCGGCCAGCAGGAATAACGCTCCGCCGAGCCACTCCCATCGCCACGCGGCAATCAGCACAACCACAATCACCATGGCCGGAATCAGATGAATCGCAAAGGCAGCCACGATCAGCCAAAAGCCGTGAAACTCGTCAAAGACATCCAGGGCAAACAGGCTCAGGAAGAGTGCGAAAGCAATGCAGAGAACTCTCGGAGACCAATAGAGCAGGCGAGCGGTAGTACGGCTCATACGTTTCACCTCCTTGCTGGGGAAAGCGCATGCGCTCGCCAACATTGGACGCCTGCCGTCTTTCAGCGTCAATACTGAAAATGTTGGTGAGCCAGTCCGCAAAGCACGAGCGATTCTGCAGGCGAATTGAGAAGGCTTCGACGTCGCGGCCGGTAGAACCGGCCGCGACGCCTCAGCTCACCGCTTCACTGAAGTCGTCCACATCGTCGAGCAGTCCGTCGTCGTCCTCTCCGGCCAGCAGACCCAGGGCCTGTCGCTCGAAGAGGCGCCGGTAAATGCCGCCGGTCTTGCGCACCAGGTCGTCGTGGCGGCCTTCTTCGACCACGTTGCCGCGGTCGAAGACCAGGATGCGGTCGAGCATCCGCACCGTGGCTAAACGGTGCGCGATGACGATCGCCGTCCTTCCGGCGATGAGCCGTTCCATCGCTTCCTGGATCAGCGCTTCGGACTCCGAGTCGAGGCTCGACGTGGCTTCGTCGAGCACGAGGATCGGAGCGTTGGCCAAAAAAGCGCGGGCCAGCGCAACCCGCTGACGCTCGCCGCCGGAGAGCTTGACGCCACGTTCGCCGACGAGCGTGGCGTAGCCCTTCGCCTGCCGCCCAATGAACTCGTGCGCGTTGGCCAGCCTGGCCGCCTCCTCGATCTCCCACAACTTCGCGCCGGGACGCCCGTAGGCGATGTTCTCGGCGAGCGAGCGGTGGAAGAGGATCGGCTCCTGCGGCACCAGCGCCAGCTGCGCGCGCAGCGAAGCCTGCGTGACGGTTGCGATGTCCTGCCCGTCGACCACGATCCTGCCGCCGCTGACGTCGTAGAGCCTGTGCAGCAGCTTCACGAACGTCGTCTTGCCGGAGCCGGAATGGCCAACCAGCCCGACGCGCTCACCCGGCTCGATGCGGAGCGAGAAGTCGCGAAACAGCGGCTGGCTCTGCATGCCGTAGCGAAAGATTACGCGGTCGAAGACGATCTCACCCTTGCTCACACGAATCGCGTGAGCGCCGGCGCGATCGGCGACTCCGAGCGGCTGCGACTCGAACGAGACCATGTCTTCCATCTCGTTCACACCGCGCTGCAGGTTGGCAATGTGCTGGCCGGTATCGCGCAGATAACCGTGCACGATGAAGTAGCTGGTCAGCACAAACGTGACGTCGCCGGCCGAAGCGCGGCCGCGCCACCATAGCCACACCGCGCAGCCAACGACCAGCGTGCGCAGAGCCAGCAGCGCGATCATCTGCGCGCCGCCGCTGTGGGAAGCACGGAGCCAGTGGCGGCGAGTGCGACGGCCCCACTTGCCCAGAACGGTGACTAGGCGCGAGTCCTCGCGATGCTCGGCGCCGAAAGACTTGACCGCCGTGTTGCAGGTGATTGAATCGGCCAGCGCGCCGCCCATGCGCGTATCCTGGGCGTTCGAGAGCCGCGCGGCCGGAGCCACGTAACCCAGCGAGAAGGCGACCGAGATCGACACGTAGGCGAGCGCGCCCACGGCGACGATGAGGCCCATTGCCGGCCAGTGCCAGCCAAGGATCAGCGGGCAGCCGATGAGCACCAGCAGCGCCGGCAGCAACGCCAGCAGCAGCGTGTCGTTCATCATGTCCACAGCCCAGATGCCGCGCGTGATGCGCCGCACGATGGAACCGGCGAAGTTGTTGGCGTGCCAGTCGGTGGAGAACCGCTGGACGCGCCAGAAAGCATCGGCTGCCATGCGCGTCATCAGGCGCACGGTGAGGCGCACGATGCCCAGGAAGGCAAAGTAGCGCGCAATGGCGAGAAGAGCGCCGAGCGTGGCCATGGCTGCGATGGCAGACACGGCTGTGCGCAGAGCGGTCGTGCGCGCGGCGCCCGAAGCAACCGCGTCCACCAGGCGGCCTGAATACAGCGGCAGCAGCAGATCGGCGCCTGTGGCAATGGTCATGCAAATGGCAATCGCCGCCACGCACCAGGCTTCCTGCCGCCAGTGACGGAAAAGGAAGCCGAGAACGTCGCGGAATACGTTGGAGGATTTTCCCCCGTTGTTATGGGTCATAAAGTCCTCAGTGGGCCGCGTATGGACAAAAATACGGAGACAATCCGGCCCCTGCGCTGGAGTTCTGGTTGATGGGTAAAAGGCGGCAGTGCGAGAGACGCTTCCCCGAAGGGATTGATCTTCAGTTGTGCCGGGTGCTTTGCCTGTGAGTCAGAGCTGACCTAATGGCGAAAGCTGACGGAGAAGGCACCGACGGAAACATCCGGCCGCAGCGCTTTGGGTTCGCGGGTCGAAATGAGGTTTTTCATGGTCGCCTTCCTTTCGTCAAAGTGATTTCCGAGCATAGCACGGTTTTGCATCTACCTTCGCCGCGACGTTAGCGGTTAGCGGTTAGCGGTTAGCGGTTAGCGGTTAGCGTTTAGCGGTTAGCGGTTAGCGTTTCACCATGAACCGTTCTGCCCGAGCCGCCTGTACCCCCCTTTTTGGTGCAAGTGTGGAAATCAAAGCGCTTAGCGTGATCTCAAAAACTATGTAATAGAAAACAGATCACTTGAGTTGAGCCTCTTCTCCAAGTGATTGGAAAGGAAGCAGCTTGCAGCCGGCAGCCTGCAGCTTGTAGCCGGCAGCCTGCAGCCTGCAGCCTGCGGTCAGCAGCCAGCGTTTGACCGCGACTCCTTTCCACCGAGCCGCGTGTACCCACCCCCCTTTTTTGTGCAAGTGTGGAAAGCAAAGCACTTAGCCTGACCTCAAAAGGCCATGTGATAGAAAACAGATCACTTGAGTTGAGCCTCTTCTCCAAGTGATTGGAAATGAAGCTGGTAGCTGGTGGCTGGTAGCCGATAGCAGACCGTACCGCCCGCGACGGTCCGCCGCCTTCCGCAAAGGAAAAGGCCGCCTCGGGAGGCGGCCCTTTCTCAACTTCTACCCTATAAGTTCAGAATACCAAGTTCAGCGGGAAATCGCGCCAACTTTTCCAAGGTCGTTTGGCGTGTAAGTGGTGAGTTATGAGGGGTCATTACTTTGGATTTTGGGTGCGCCTCGTGACAAATTTTCCACATTTAGCTCGGCCGGATGTAAGTGATTGAAAGTTCGTGGAACGGAGACAGGAGCGGGGAGGAGCGGGAAGGTGGGCGATCGAGGATGACAAGCATGGGGATGCGTGGGTAACGCGGAGAAAAAGCAACCGCGGATGCCATTCGGCTCGCCGGCTGCGCCGACTTGCTCAGGCCAGGCTCCTCGTCGCTCTGCTCCTCGGGATGACAGTGTGGGGGGCGGCCAACGGTTCGCGGCTGGCGGGTACCGGCTACTGGCTTCCGGCTTGTTTCAGGAGTTGGTCGATCTGGCCGGAGAGCTCGTCTTCGAGGTTTTCCGTAGCGCTGTAGCCGGTGTTGCGCATGCGGATGTGCCCATTGCGGTCGATGACCATGAGAGTAGGAAGAGCGGCGACATCGAGGGTTTTCGCCGCGCCGGTATTATCGAGGGCGATCGGCATGTCGATATGTTTTTGCTGGACCGTGGTCCGGATCTTGTCGGGCGTGTCGTCGTGCCAGCCAGGATTGACGGCGAGGAAAACCACATCCTTGTTGGACTGGTAGCGGCGGTGAACCTTCAGCACGCTCGGCATTTCAGCCATGCAGGGTTCGCACCACGTTCCCCAGAAGTCAAGGACGACAACGTGTCCCCGGAGCGAGCCCAGGGTGAAAGGGGCAGAGCTGTTGAGCATGGCGAGGGTGACGGGTGGTGCGGGAGCGTCCATGGTGCGCAGGCCTGGCGAGGGAAGTTTGGGAACGGGAAGATGCCGGGTCGCGAAGATGACAACCGGAATGAGCGCCACGATCGTCGCTCCGGCCAGAACCCACTGGCGGGTGCGCACGAACCAGGTGGTTTGCGCGCCGGCGCCGCAGACAACCGCGAGGCCGGCGACCGAGCCCAAAAGCCGGAGTGTGTGAGAGGTGATGGCGAGGCCGAACAGAGCGAGGGGAGTGGATGCGCCGAGACTGACGGCAAGGCCCTCAAGCCAGGGGTTCACTTTCGACCATACGGATCGCACCGCAGCCACCAGGAAAAAGAGTGCGGCCGCCAGCGGCACAAATGAGTCGATATGCAGAAAGAGCGTGAGGACGCAGAGGACGCCGAGAAGAAAGAGGCAGCCAAAACCGACGGTGAAGTCAACGGCAACGCTGGTCAGACGATCCACTCAGCGAATCTCCGTGGGCATGGGTTTGCGTGGCTGCGAGGGGATCATTCCCGGGTAGCGAGGCATGTTATGTGGTCTTGATAGTAGTTTTACTATTCCGGCTGCGAGAGAGCGACTGTTTTCTTCAGCTGTCCGCAGGCCGCGTATATGTCTCGTCCACGGGGGCGGCGAACGTAGGCAGAGACATCGTGGCTGCGGAGCCGCTGCTGAAAAGCCTCCACCGATGCGGGCTGCGGCATCGAGAAGGGCACACCGGGGCCGGGATTCCAGGCGATGAGATTGACCTTGGCAGGAAACTGCGCTCGGCGCACGAGCTGGATCACCTGGTCGGCGTGTTCCGGGGAGTCGTTGATGCCGGCCAGAAGAACGTATTCAAAGGTGACGCGCTCGCGCGGGCGCAGCGGAACCTGGCGGGCGGCATGGATGACTTCGGCGATGGGCCATTTGCGGTTGATGGGCATGATGGATTCACGGATGGCATCGCTGGGCGCGTTGAGCGAGATGGCAAGGCGCGGGCGAACGGGTTCCTGGGCGAAGCGAAGGATGCCGGGAACGATGCCGGAGGTGGAAACAGTCATGCGCGACTCGGGAATCTCCATGGGGCCGGCGAGAAGACGCACCGCGGCGATGAAGGCGTCGTAGTTGAGGAAGGGTTCGCCCATGCCCATGAAGACGAGATTGATGCGGTCGCGGCCGGGCTCAACGTTGTGACGCTCGAGAACGGCGGCAACCTGGCCGGCGATTTCGCCAGGAGTGAGGTTGCGAAGGATGCCGAGGCGGGCGGTGAGGCAAAACTGGCAGTTGACGGCGCAGCCGATCTGGCTGGAAACGCAGATGGTGGCGCGGGACCAGGATTTCTGGCTGGTTTTGGCCGCCGCGTCGAGGCCGGGATCGAGGTCGCCCTCTTCGGCGCCGTCGCCTTCGGGCATCCAGACCGTTTCGACGGTCTGACCGTCGTGGCCGGAGATGAGGTAGCGCTCGGTGCCATCGATGGAGCGAAAGGTTTGGACGATTTCCGGGCGGCCGACGTGAAACCCGGCAGCGGCGATCTGCTGGCGGAGGTCTTTGGGCCAGGTCGTCAAGTCCTGGATGTCGGCCAAGTGCTGCCTATAAAGAGCGGTTTCCAGCTGGCGGATACGGTACGGCAGTAATGCGAATTCCCTCAGGGCGTCGCTAAGTTCCTCATTCGAAAGGCCGAACAGGGCGCGATCCGAACGGGCCGCTGGCGCGTCTAAAACGATGGATCGTGGTTTCCCGCCGATAGTCATCTATCCATCCGAGAATAGCGCATCTAAAATCGCACATAGACTCCCGGCCCATAGACCCCGTCCCAAAGCCAAATGACCCGCGAACGCAATATCCGCCGTACTGTCCTCCCGAACGGATTGATCGTGCTCACCGAGCGCATGGAGCACGTTCGCTCCGTGGCGATGGGGGTATGGATGCGCGCGGGCTCGCGGCATGAGGTCGCCGAACTGAACGGGATTTCGCACTTTGTGGAGCACATGGTGTTCAAGGGCACCAAGTCGCGCTCGGCGCAACGAATTGCGCGCGAGGTGGACGCGATTGGGGGCAACCTGGACGCCTTCACCGGCAAGGAGACGGTTTGCTTCAACATTAAGGTGCTGGACGAGCATGTTCCGACGGCGCTCGATGTGTTATCGGACCTGGTGCTGAATCCGGTGTTCGCCGCTGAGGAAATTACCCGGGAGCGCGGCGTGATCCTCGAAGAAATCAAGATGGACGAGGACAATCCGGACACGCTGGTGCATGAGATTTTCATGCAGAACTTCTGGAAGGGCCATCCGCTGGGCAAACCGATTCTGGGAACGCGGGAAACCGTGCGCAGCTTTGAGCAGAACACCCTGGTGCGGTTCTTCGAGCAGCGTTTCCAGGCGGGAAACATGGTGTTTTCCGCAGCCGGCAATCTGGAGCACGACAGCTTTGTGGAGATGGTGACAAAGCACTTCGGATCGCTGGCGTCCGGCGGCAGGCTCTTCGACGATTCGCAGCCCCTGGTGACGCCGCGGATTCACCTGCGCAACAAGAAGTCGCTGGAGCAGGTGCAGCTGTGCCTGGGCGTTCCGGCTCCGCCCATTGGCGATGAGTCGCGCTACACCGTGCTGCTGCTGAATACAATTTTGGGCGGAGGGATGAGTTCGCGGCTGTTCCAGACTGTTCGTGAGGAGCGAGGGCTGGTGTATGCGATCTACAGCGATCTGGCGCCTTATCGCGACACGGGTTCGCTGTGCGTCTACGCGGGGACGTCGTCGGATCGGGCGCAGCAAGTGGTGGAGCTGATCATGGAGGAGTTCCGGCGGCTGAAGTCAGAGCCTCTGCAGGCAGGGGAGCTGCGCCGGGCCCAGGATCAGCTGAAGGGCAATCTGCTTTTGTCGCTGGAGAGCTCGATGTCGCGCATGTCGAATCTGGCGCGGCAGCAGATGTACTTCGAGCGCTTTTTCGATCTGGATGAGATCCTGAACCGGGTTGAAACAGTAACCGAAGAACAGGTGATGGCCATGGCCACTGACCTGTTCAAACCCGACAAAGTGGCGCTCACGCTGCTGGGGCGCCTGGACGGACTGCACCTGAACCGTGGCCAGCTGGTTTGCTAGGGCAACCTGAAATGCACCGGTTCCCGGCTGGTTTGCCGGGAACCGGTGCGCCCCATTCCGAGTGATTTTGACCTGCCTGCTCCTCAGGTCTTCCTGGTCTTCATGATGAATTATTGAATGCCGGCAGCGTTCAGGTGCGCTGAATACTGCTTGTCAACCTTCTGGATGTGGTTCAGCAGCCAGTCGCGCAGCATATTGAGAACCTGGATGGAATTGTTAGTCACACCCTCCTGGGCCTGTTTCTTCAGGGCTTCAACGTCGGCTACAAACTTTTTGTGCATTTCCTGGTGCGCGGCGAGCTCAGGATAGTTCGTCTTTTTGAGCAGCTCCTCTTCTTCACGGAAATGGATACGCGTGTAGCCGAGCAGGTCACCCACGGTTTTGCCGACGGCTTCCTTCCCTTTTCCAACGCGCATGGCGTCGGCAAGGTTATTGATAATTTCGAAAAGCCTCTTGTGCTGTTGATCGCACTGGGCGACCTTGACGCTGTAGGAATCGTTCCAGGTAAACAGGGCCATGGTGTGTCTCCTGCTGAGGACAATCAGCACGTTCAATGCCGGGTCCTGGCGCAGCGAGATGAGGATTCTCTAATCTCGCGTGAGGACTGCTGCGAAGAAGCCCTCGCAGGGGTGCACGCCGGGCAGCGTGCGGAGAAATGACCCCTGGACGGCGGTTCGGAGGCGTTCGCGAGCGCCGGTGTTGAGGACGCCGGTAGCGGCCAGGCGATCGAGGAGCGATTCGACGGGAATGACGTGAAGGCCTGGGGAGGCGCCGAGGACTTCGGCGATGACCGCCTCGTTTTCTTCCGGCTCCAGCGAGCAGGTGGAGTAGACGAGGCGTCCTCCGGGTTTCAGTCCCTGGAGGGATGCGAGCAGGATTGCGCTTTGGCGCGCGTGCTGGCGGGCGAGTTCGGGTTCGGTGAGGCGGATTTTGATTTCAGGATTGCGCGACATCGTGCCGGTGCCGCTGCAGGGAACATCGCAGAGGATCAGGTTGTAGACCGGCTGAAGTTTGAGCGCGGCGGCATCGGCAACGTCGAACTGGATGCGTTCTGCTAAACCTGGCGGCAGGAGCCGTCGCATGGTCTGGAGGCGCTTGCGGCTGATGTCGACCGCGGTGATTTGTGCGGCAGGAAGCCGCTCGGCAAGGATTGCGGTTTTTCCTCCTGGCGCAGCGCAGGCGTCGAGGACGCGGGCGGCTTGTGGCGCGGCGGTCGCGGCGATTTCGGCGACGAGCTGCGAGGCTTCGTCCTGAATGCGGACTCGGCCTTCGCGAAGACAGGGGTTGAGATCACCTCGAATGAGGCGGCGGGCTGCGCTGAGGAAAGTGCCGGGTTCGGATTCGAGGCCTTCAGGTTCTGAGCTGGAGGCGGAAATCCGGAGCGTGGTGGGAGCCGGCTCCTGATCCCAGCGGCAGATGGCGGCTGCGGCATCAATGCCGTAGCGGCGTGCCCAGCGCTCCACCATCCACAGGGGATGCGACCAATCCCTTGCGAGCGCCTGGGCACGTGCTGAGCCGGCGTCTCGGTGGCCCGGTTCTGCTCTGTGCTCTGAGCTCTGGATTTTTCTGAGGACCGCATTCACCATGCCGGCTGCGGCGCGCTCGTTCGACTGCTTGACCATCTCGACACTGTCATGAAGGATCGCGTGCGCGGGGATACGGTCAAGATAGAGAAGCTGATAGGCGCCGAGGCGCAGCGCGGTGGCGACTTCGGGACTGAGCTTTGTCGCGGGATGAGCGAGGAACTGGCGGATGCGAGTGTCGAGCGCGAGCTGCCAGCGCAGCGTGCCGAGTACGAGGGTGGTGGTGAGATTGCGATCCTGAAGCGAAAGCGCATCGACGGCGGCGGCGTGCAGCAGATCGTCGCTGTGCGCGTCGGACGTGGCAATTTGTAACAGAATGCGATACGAAAGCTGGCGGGCTGGGGCGATCGGGGCGACCATGGTTCGGCCCGTCACGATCCAAGCCGCGCGCCGGTCTCGAGCGGATGCCCGCGCAGGAAGTCCCCCGCCGTCATGCGCCGCTTCCCTTCCGCCTGGACTTCAACCAGTTCCAGCCACGTCCCGTCGCCGCAGGCGGCGAAGATGGTTCCCTGCTCAATGAGCAGCTCGCCGGGCGGACGCATGCGCGCGCCGCGAACTTCAGTGGGCAGCAAGCGATGGACCGCGAGCTTCTTCCCGTCGAGCGTAGTCCAGGCGCCGGGCCACGGCTGAAAACCGCGCCAGCGATTATAGAGGGTCATCGCGGGGCGGGAGAAATCCATGCGGCCGTCTTCGCGGGTGAGGATTGGAGCCTGAGAGGCTTTTGATTCGTCCTGCTTTCGCGGCACGACAGCCCCCGCGTCGAGCTGGCGGAGCGTTTCCATCATCAGGTCGGCGCCCATCTCGGCAAGCAGCGGGAAAAGGTCGGTCGCGGTCATGCTGGGGGCGATGGCCATCTCGCGCTGGAGGAGAATGTCGCCGGTGTCGAGGCCTTCATTGAGAAGCATAGTGGTGGCGCCCGTGGCCGGCTCACCATTGGCGATGGCCCACTGGATGGGCGCGGCCCCGCGATATTTCGGCAGGAGCGACGCGTGGAGGTTAAGACAGCCGAAAGGAGGAAGGCCGAGCATCCACGGCGGGATGATGCGTCCGTAAGCGACGACGAGAATCGCGTCGGGCTCGATGCCTTCGAGCTCAAGGCGCAGATCGGGGTTGGTTTTGATTTTTTCCGGCTGCAGGATGCGGATGCCGGCTTCCAGGGCGGCGGTCTTAACGGGCGGCGCGGTGAGCTGTTGGTCGCGCCCCACAGGCCGGTCAGGCTGGGTGATCACGAGGGGAACCTCGTAGCCCGCACGCAAGGCCAGCTTGAGAGTGGGCACGGCGAACGATGGCGTCCCGCAAAACACCAGCTTCATTTCCACTCGCCGGATTTTTGCAGTTTGCGGATGCGACGCAGGATGAGGTCGCGCTTGAGCGCGCTGAGCCGCCAGGGAAAGAGAATGCCGTCGAGATGATCGATCTCGTGCTGGAATGCGCGGGCGAGAAGCTCGGTGCCCTCGAGCTCGATCGGCTTGCCGTCGAGGTCCTGGGCTTTGACTTTGACTTTGGCAGCGCGGGTGACCTTGTCGCGAATATCGGGAAGGCTGAGGCAGCCCTCTTCCTCCACCTGCTTGCCTTCTTTGTGGACGATTTCCGGATTGACGAGGACGATTTTCTCTTTCGGGTTCTTCTGGTTGCTGAGATCGATCACGGTGATGCGCTTTCCCACACCAATCTGCGGTGCAGCCAGGCCGATACCGATGGCCTTGTACATGGATTCGAACATATCCGCAGCAAGGGTGCGGAGTTCCTCGTTGAACTCAGTGACTTTCTCCGTCGGGCGCTGGAGAATCGGGTCGGGATAGATGACGATTGTGCGAATCATGGGGCCTGGTGGTTCCTGACTAGTAGGTCCTTAACTGTTCAATGTAACCGTCGTAGTTACGTTTGAGTTCTTTGAGAGAATCGCCGCCAAACTTCTCAAGCGCGGTGCGGGCGATGGTGAGCGCGACCATTGCTTCCGCAGCCACGCCGGCAGCGGGGACGACGCACACATCGCTGCGCTCGTAGGCGGCTTTGGTTTCCTCACGCGTGTCGAATCGTACCGACTGGAGCGGGCGGCGCAACGTCGAGATCGGTTTGAGATATCCGCGGACAACAATGTCTTCGCCATTCGAGATGCCGCCTTCGATGCCGCCGGCGTTGTTGTGCTCGCGGGTAAAGCGTGTTGGGCGGCCGTTGGGCGCGCTGGCGTAGCCGATGGCGTCGTGAACCTCGGAGCCCAGGGATTCAGCGGCAGTGACGCCGCGGCCGATCTCGACGGCCTTGACCGCCTGGAGTGACATAACCGCCTGGGCGAGCAGGCCATCGAGGCGCTCGTCCCAGGTGGCGCATGTTCCGAGGCCGGCAGGCGCGCCATGAACGACAACTTCGAAGACTCCGCCGACGGTGTTACCGGTACGAAGAACTGCGTCCACTTCGGATTTCATGCGCTGTTCCGTTTCGGCGTCCACGCAGTTGAGCAGGACTTCGTCTTTGTCGCGGAGGGCGGCGATTTCGTCCCAGGACGTGTCGCGTTCGAGTTCCGCGGCGCCGACGCGGATGACATGGCTCGCCACATCGATGCCGAGTTCGTTGAGAAGGTGCTTTGCGACCGCTCCGGCGGCAACGCGGGCAGTGGACTCGCGAGCCGAGGCCCGCTCCAGAACGTAGCGAGCGTCGGGAAAATCGTACTTGAGTGCGCCGGCGAGGTCGGCGTGGCCGGGGCGTGGCGAGGCGACGGCCTTGTGTTTGGCAGGATCGCCCGGGCCGACGGGAAGAACCTCGGTCCAGTTCTTCCAGTCGCGGTTTTCAATTTCGATGGCGATCGGCGAGCCGATGGTCTTGCCGTGGCGAACACCGGAGAGAAAGTGCGCGGTGTCGGTCTCGATGCGCATGCGGCCGCCGCGGCCGTAGCCCTGCTGCCGGCGCCAGAGGTCGCGATTGACTCGGGCTTCGTCGATCGACACACCGGCAGGAATGCCGGAGAGAAGAGCGACGAGGCTCTCTCCGTGCGATTCGCCGGCCGTGGAAAAACGCAGCATGACAAGTCAAAACCCGTTTCGATTGTAGATGAATGAGAAGTGAATGGGTCCTGAGCGGGAGGGGCGTTACTCCGCCAGCCAGGCGAACTGCGCCGCAGTCAATGGCACGACAGAAAGGCGACCCTGGCGGACCAGCGGCGAGTCTGCGAAGATGCGGTTGGCTTTGATTTCGGCCAGAGTGCGCGGGATTTTCGTCTTCCTGACGAATTTGATTCGAACCTGAGGATTCTTCGCGTCGCCGGCGTCGACAGAGACAACTTTGGCCAGTCCCACGGTGCGCTTCTCGTCGCCAGTGTGGTAGACCACCAGGTCTTCGCCGCGTTTCAGCCCGGCAAGGTTTCTGACGGCTACAGGATTGGAGACGCCGTCCCACAGCGTCTCGCCTTCACGCTGGAGATCGTCGATGGAGTAAGTGCCGGGCTCAGTCTTCAAAAGGTAGGGCATGGTTGGCGGCTTCTTCAGGTGTGGGTTGAGGTTCGGAATGATGGCCGTTGCTGGGCGGCGGTTCGGAGCCGAGAGCCAGTTCGGCCTGTTCAGCGGGAATCTCAGACCGGGGATGCGCACGCTTTTCGGCCTCAGCCACGCTGCCCTCGAGGAATCCCTGGGTGTCCAGCAGCTGGCGCTCGAGCGGGCGAATCCACTCAGTGAGCTCGGCGCCGGAGCGGCCGCTTGCCTTCGCGCGGGCCAGCTCGCTGCGCACGGTCTGCATCTTGGCGTCGAGATTGTCGAGGTAGTGCAGAACGATGGCCTCCGGGATCATCGGCAGCCGGGGCGAGCCAAATTCGTATTCGCCGTGATGGCTGAGGACGAGGTGCTGAATGAGGAGGCGTTTGGCCGGGGGGAAATCGTGGATGGCCGCGATTTTCTGTTCAATCATGCCGATGCCGATGGTGATGTGGCCGAGCAGCTGGCCTTCGAGGGTGTAATCGAAGCTGGTGCCCCAGCGCAGCTCGCGCAGCTTGCCGATGTCGTGCAGAACAACGCCGGTCAGCAGCAGGTCGCGATTCACTTCCGGGTAGTGCTGTGCGGCGAGGTCACACATGCCCATGAGCGAAAGAATGTGTTCGAGAAGACCACCGATCCAGGCGTGGTGCAGACCTTTCGCGGCGGGCGCCTGGCGCAGCGCAGCGGAGATTTCCGGGTCGCTAAGGAAGGCTTCGATCAGCCCTTTGAAGTGCGGGTCGCGAAAGCTCGCAACCCAGCTCTCCAGTTCCGCCCACATTTCGTCGATGGGCCGCGACGACTGCGGCACGAAGTCGCCGAGCTCGAACTCGTCAGGGCGAGCGCGGCGAATTTTCTCGACCTTAATCTGGAGCCGCTCGTTGAAGCGGCAAACCTCGCCGCGCACCTTGACGACGTCGCCGGTTTCGAAGTCGCCGGCTTCCTCCGTCTCCCACATGCGGCCGTCGATCTGGCCGGTGCGATCGCTGAGGACGAGGGCAAAGTAACGGCCGCCGTCGCGTCCGGTGCGCACCTGCTTCTGGCTGGCGGCGAAGAACC
Source organism: uncultured Acidobacteriaceae bacterium (assembly GCA_963788905.1). Lineage (GTDB taxonomy): Bacteria > Acidobacteriota > Terriglobia > Terriglobales > Acidobacteriaceae > Palsa-343. Next base: position 411,151 of record CAWBIO010000001.1, on the reverse strand, counting down.
CCGTGATCTCCTGATTCTCGCGAGAAGCCAGATCGGCTACCAGAGTCTCTTTCATCGCAGAGTTACTGGGGCGGGGTTGCGCCCTGTGAGGACGGCGGGTTCTGCGAAGGCGGCGGCGTGGTTGGTGGAGGAGGCTGCGTTTGCGCCGGCGGAGCGGTCGAATTGGAACCGGAGGGGGTCGAACCCGAAGGCGAACTTCCCTGGCCATTCTGCTGCTGGTTCTTGTCCTCGTCGCCCATGCGGCGCTTAGGCCCGGTTTTCGCACCGGTGTTCTTTTTCTGCTTCTTCGTCGTGTCGCCGGCCAGGCCCAGCGCGGATTTCTCCTGCTGCTCCTGAGCAACCTGATCGGCGTTCTCCACCGGGGGCGTGAACTTCGGCTTTTTCTTCGCGGCCTTTTCCTGCTGCTGCTTCTGCTTCGGCTCCTTCATTTTGTCGGAGAGACGGGTCTTGGTTTTCTTCTCGGTATCGGCGCCGGTATTGATCACGTTGCCCTCGGCATTGGTCAGAGCCACCGCGTTGCCGGGCGCGTTGTTGGGCGCGTTGTTGGACGCAACCTGCTGCGGCGGCGCGGTCGCGTTGGATGCCGGAGCTGCTCCGGCATCGACTTGCCGTGTATTGCCGGCGGGCAGCGTCTCGCGAGGCGCCTGGCCGAAGCGAATCTTCTCCTTCTTACCGGGCTTCTCAGTCCCCGGAGCGGTCGCGCTGGCCACCTGCACCGGTGCGCCCTTCTGCGAATTCACCTGATCGAGCGTGGGAACACCGGCCGGCGGGGCTGAGCCGCTGGCGGTTTGCTTCTCTTTGCGTTGAGCCCTCGGGCGGTAGCGCGCGCGCTGCACATTCTGCTTCTTTTTGTGCTTCGGCTGCGGCGGCTGGTATGCACCCATGGTGAACTGGATTTCGTGGGCGGTGGCGCCGGAATCCACGTAGGGCGGGCGCACGAAAATTGCCGCCTCATCGCGCAATCTTGAAAGATAGCCGCGCATGGCCGGCTCCATCTTCGTCATTCCGATCTTTTCCTGAATCTCGTTTGTAACTTCGCTCAGCGGGACAAGACCGCCCTTGTCGTGGCCGGTCACTTCGAGGATGAGCCAACCCTGCTTGGTGCGAATCGGCGCCGTGGCCTGCCCCGCCTGCAGGCTGAAGGCCGCGTCCTCCATCACTTTGGGCAGATCGCCGCGCTTGTAATCGCCGAGCCGGCCTCCTTCTGAAGCTGTGGGCCCGGACGAATCGGCCTTCGCGACCGTCGCGAAGTCAGCCCCCGCCTTCAGGCGGGACTCGATGGCGTCGGCTTTCTTTTCGGCATCGGCCACCTGCGCCGCATCATCGGGATTCGGCGTGGAAATGAGAATCTCGCTGAGCTTGACCTCTTCCGGCCGCTCAAACTCCTGCTGGTGGGTGTTGTAGTAAGCCTGAATTTCAGAGGGCGCGATCTGGATGGTCCGGCCTACTTCCTGGCTGATCACCTCAGAGGTGATGACGTTCTCGCGAATCTGTTCCTTGAGATCCTCGAAGGAGACGCCCTGGGCCTCGGCGGCCTTCTGCAGGTCTTCCATCGAATCCATGTGGTACTGCTTGCGCATCTCGTCGAGGCGCTTCACCACCTGGGTCTCGCCGTTGATGCCCAGATCCTTGCCCTTGGAAAGCAGAAGCTGGCGATCGATGAGCGAGCGCAGCAGATCGCGGCGCTGCTCCATCAGTTGCTGCTGGCTCCATCCCTGCTGGCGCGCTTCGGCTTCCATTTCCTGGTCGGCGCGGTCGTAGTCGGATTTGCTGATTGCCTGGTCGTTGACTTCAGCCACAATGTCTTCCACCACCGCCCCGTGGTAAGGAGACTGCGGCGTTTGCTGGGTGGTGACATCGGTGGAGCCGGAGCCGCGGCTCTGCGCAAAACCAGGAACCGCGATCAAGGCCAAACTACAGGCGACCACGGCGGGGAACGAATAAATGCGATGCATCATAGGGTCAACGTCTCAGCACGGCGGCACGATCGGGAGCGAAAAACCTTTGATTTGCGGACTTACTTCTTGATTTTTCGTCTCGATTGCTCGTCGCTTGAGTCATTGTACAGCGACGTTCCACGCAGGCGTTTGGTGAGCCGGGCACTGTTGCCGGGTGCCTGTTGCCTGCTCTTTTCAATGGCACATCTTGTCCAGCTCCGCGCTGTAGTCCTTCTTCTGGGGCAGGGGAAGATGCTTCTCCGTCATCGCGTCCTCCAGAGTGTCTGGCCCGGGCAGAAGCTTCGGGTCCACATCGTATTTGTAGAAGGGGTCCTTCTCCGCGTCAGCCAGCGAAATGAAGGTAAAGCCGTGCGAGTGGTAGAGATTCAGGAGCCGGGGCAGCATGCGCGCATCAAACGCGCCGATATGCATCAGCAACACATAAGGAATGTCGTGTGAGTAAAGCTGTTGCGACATGGCGTGGCGATAGTCGATGTCTTCAGCAGCAGCCTCAAGGTAGCTATGCTCCAGCCGGGCGATGGCTGGCTTGTCGTGCTTTGCCGAGCAGCGCGCGTAAGGCTCGTTCCACTCGTAGTCGGCAAAACTGGCGGTAACGCCGGCGATTCTGTAATGATGCTCGGCGAGCCAGACGCGAAAACCCATCTTCTTGACCACAGTGTCGCCTTCAGCCAGAAACGGAAAGCGGAACCAGTGCCAGTCTGCGCCGTCCATCTGCAGCTGCAGCTGGTTTTCATCTTTCTGCGTGTCGTCTTCGAATTGTTCGACCGAGTGCTGGTTGAAGTTGATATGCGACCAGGTGTGATTGCCGAGCGGATTGCCGGCGTTGCGCCACGCGGACAGAACCTGCGCGGTGGCCGGATCCTCCTGCACGCGAATGGCGTTGACGAAGCCGTAGGTGGGCGGCACGTGTGCACGCTTGAGTGCGTGAATGACTTTGTTGGCGACCGCGATGCGGGTTTCGCCCGGAGGCAGCGGGCCATGGGCGGGCAGATCGTCGAAGGTGATGGCAATTTGCTGGGCCGCGGCGCCCGCCCAGCCAAGACACACAAGACACACCCACAGCGCGATGCGCGCAGCAACCCGCAGCCTCATCCCCTCTCCCGTTGGAACTTTCCATTGTGTCAGATGTACAAACACAGCGCATTCGTAGCCTGGCTGAGGCGGAATGCGCGAAGCAGGGTGCTCAGCTGGTGAACTGGCCCACCGCCATGGGCATATCTCTCAGGCGCACGCCGGTGGCGGCGAAGATGGCATTGCCGACAGCGGGAGCGACGGCGACGATACCGGTTTCTCCGGCACCCGCCGAGGGCAGATCTTTGCGGTCGACGAGCACGACCTCGATGGCGGGCGTATCGCTGAAGCGCGGGACACGATACTGGGCGAAGTGTGGATTGGTGATTGCGCCGCTGGCGAACTGGATGGACTCAAAGAGCGCCCCTCCGATGGCCTGAACCATGGCGCCCATGATCTGATTCCGCAGGCCATCGGGATTGACGATGGCGCCGGACTCCCACGCCTGCACCAGGCGGCGGATGCGGACCTTTTTGCCGGCATCGATTTCGACTTCGGCGCAGCAGGCCGTGTATCCACCCTTCTCCGTGCCGCCGGCGATGCCGAAGCCACGGTCGGGGAGATTTTTTTTCGCCCCAGCCGAATTTCTCCGCAGCCGCCTGGAACACAGCGCGCAGGCGCGCGTCATCGAGATTCCTCAGGCGGAACTCGAGCGGATCGAGGCCAAGCTGGTGGGCCAGCTCATCCATGTGGGTTTCGCGAGCGAAGTGGTTGGCTGTGGCCGCAAGACCGCGGTACGATCCCTGCGCAAGCGGCGCATCTTTCCACTCGTGGTAACGAGCAACCGGGTTCGCAACCTTATATGGCGTTCCGATCCCTGAGGGCCCGGAGTTGTAGTTGTGGTGTTCCCAGGCGAGGAGCGTGCCGTCTTTTGCCGCGCCGCTGCGAATCTCGATTACGCCGGCAGGGCGGAAGTATGCCCAGGTAAATTCCTCTTCGCGCGTCCAGATTAGTTTGACGGGTTTGCCGGCAGCTTTGGCGAGGCGCGCGGCTTCAACGGCGCATTCGCCGGTGTGTTTGCCGCCATAGCCGCTGCCCATGTCGGGCATCTGCACGCGCACCTGACCCGGATTGAGCCGGAAGGCTCGAGCCAGGTCATCCTTGACGCCGAAGGGCCGCTGGGTTCCAGTCCACACCGTGAGTTTGCCATCGTTCCACTCAGCCACAGCGGCTCGCGGCTCCAGTGGCGCATGTGCGATGTAGGCGACGGTGTAGGCCTGGGCGAGCTTGACGTCAGCGTTCGCCATGGCCGGTGCAATCTGAGAGGCGCCATCGTCGCCGGCGCCTTTGCGAAGCGCGGCGAACAGATCTGCGCTCGAAAGCTGAGAGGGGACGTTCCACTTTGCGTCGATCTTGAGCAGGGCCTGTTCGGCGGCCCACACGTCAGGGGCAACCACTCCGATGAAGTCGCCGTCGCGGACCACCTGGACGCCGGGAATTTTCTCCGCGGCGCTGGAGTCCACCGACACCAGAGATGCGTTGTAGCCGGCCGGGCGCAGCACTTTGCCAAAGAGCATGCCAGGGCGGACCACATCTGAAGGATAGTGATGGCCGCCGGTTACAAATTCGCGGCCTTCAGCCTTGGCGACCGGCGTTCCGGCGATGGTCCACTCTGTGGCAGGCGTGAGGGGCGGGTCACCGCTGACGGTGCGCGTGAGTTTTTCGCCCCTTGTGATCTCACCGTAGCCGAGTGACTGGCCTGTGGCCGGATTGATGACCCTGCCGCCGGCAGCGCGCAGCGTGGCCGGTTGTGCCTTCCAGCGCTCCGCCGCGGCTTCCACCAGCATTTCGCGCGCGGCCACTGCCATGTTGCGCAGTTGCGGGCCCATGGTGGGCGTGGAGCGGCTGCCGAAGGTCCCCATATCCCACGGCACCAGATCGGTATCGCCCATCACCATCGTGATGGAGGCGAAGGGCACACGCAGTTCTTCCGCAACCTGCTGGGCCAAAGAGGTGCGGATGTTTTGGCCGACTTCCACTTTGCCGGTGAAGACGGTGACCTTACCGTCGGCATCGATGTAAATCCACGCACTCACGTCCTGAGGCAGTGTGTGACCGCCGAAGTTGCGGCCGGACTCCTGCGCTACGAGGGAGCCCGTACCGGCTACGCCTGAAGCGCCGGAAGCAAAGGACACGAGCAGGCCGCCGGCGGAAAGACGCAGGAACTCGCGTCGGCTCAGCTCGAAGAGGCGAATGCGGTCGCGCACTTCCTGCAGCTCGGCCTCGCGAAGCAGATCATCCACGGGCATTGCCGGCTCCCTGATGCCCGGCCGCGCGCTGGATAGCGGCCAGGATGCGCGGGTAAGTCCCGCAGCGGCACACGTTGCCATTCATGGCTTCGATCGTCTGCTCGGGTGAAGGGTGCGGGTGTTCGGCGAGCAACGCGGTGGCTGCCAGGATCATGCCGGAAGTGCAGTAAGCGCACTGGAATGCGCCTTCGTCAACAAACGCCTGTTGCATAGCGGTGAGCTTGCCGTTCCGTTCGAGGCCCTCGATGGTCGTGATGCTGGCACCCACAGCCGCCGCAGCCGGAGTCAGGCAGGATCGCGTGGCGCGGCCGTCGAGCAGAACCGTGCAGGCCCCGCACTGGCCTTCGCCGCAGCCGTACTTGGTTCCGGTAAGCCCCAGTTTGTTACGCAACACCCACAGGAGCGGCTCTTCGTCAGCCGCCTGCACAGCAACTGGCGCGCCGTTCACCCGCAACCTGAACTGCCCCATCACCTCAACCTCGACGATGAGCAGGATACTCCCGCCGCAGGACGATTTGCTTCCCCCTTGCACAGCCCGCTGCGGCCCTGCATAGTGTTTGCGTGGAACTCCAGCCGGGATCGACCGTCGGCCACTACCGAGTCCTCCGCCGCCTGGGAGCTGGAGGGATGGGCGTCGTCTATGAGGCGGAAGATCAGCGCCTCGGCCGCCACGTCGCGCTCAAGCTGATTGCGGGAAGCACTGCGCCCGACCCTGCGGCGCTCGATCGCTTCTACCGTGAAGCGCGGATCGCCTCGGCGCTCAATCATCCGGGCATCTGCACCATCCATGAAATCGATGAGACCGATGGCCAGCCTTTCCTGATCATGGAGCTGCTCGATGGCCAGAGTCTGGACCGAATGTACGCGGGACACGCGGTTCCGTTGCCGAGGCTTATTGAGATTGGCATCCAGCTGACCGACGCGCTGGAGGCGGCGCACCGCAAAGGCATTCTGCACCGCGACATCAAACCGGCAAACATTTTCATCACGGGGTCGGGTCAGGCAAAGATTCTGGACTTCGGCCTGGCGCGCATCGAGGAACCGGTGAGCGACTCAACGCAGTCGGGGATTTCCGATCGCGACAAGCTCACCCGCTCCGGCGCGACGCTGGGCACGGTGGCCTATATGTCGCCGGAGCAGGCGCGCGGAGAGCCCCTGGATGCGCGCAGCGATGTGTTCTCGCTGGGCGTGGTTCTGTACGAACTGGCTACCGGCAACCATCCTTTCAGCGGCACCACCAGCGCTGTAGTTTTCGACAAGCTGCTCAACTACCATCCGCCGTCGGCCATTTCGCTCAATCACGATCTGCCCCCGGAGTTTGAAGCCATCCTGAACAAGGCGCTGGAGAAGGATCGCGACCTGCGCTACCAGTCGGCCGCCGACCTGCGCGCCGATCTCAGGCGCGTGCAGCGCGGCTCGTCGGGCCTCCACACCCCATCGGCGGGTGCACCGGCAGCGGTTTCCTATCCCGGCATGACTCGAGCAGGTGCTGCGGCTCCAGCTACTGCCCCGTCTGTCGCGGCAGTCACTCCAGTCCACCTGGAGCTCGTGCCTCCCCGACCGCGCGGTCCGCGCTTTCATCCCCGGCTGTTCATCGGCGGCATCGTGGCGCTGTTGGCAGTGGCCGCAGCGATTGCCGGAATCCAGCATTTCGCGCAAAAGAAGTCAGTCCCGGTTACAAATGTGGCCGGCCCTTCGCCATCCGTAACAGCCGCTGCTACACATTCCACTACCGCTGATCCAACGAAAACCGTGGCGGCGCGCGTCCCGGACAAAGGGTCTGCCCAGGAACCCGGTTCAGCAAACCCAGCCCCAGCCACAGTTGTGAAGGCGCCACAGAACGAAGCCTCTGCGAGCCCTGTGTCCAAGCCCTCGGCAGGGACTCCGCTGGATGCGAAGCAGCCCCACGCTGATCAGTCCGACTCCGCAACGCCGCCGCAGCCTGATCCTTCAGCGTCGTCGTTCGAGGCGGACGCGGGCGCTCCTGCCAATGGGAACCTGCAACCCCCGATTGCGTTTCGCCGAGCCTACGCAGCCGCGCCCACTTTTGCGGCACATCACATGCATCGCTTTGGCGGGTTCTGCGAGGGGACCCTGCAGTTGACGCCGGAGAGGATCAGCTTTACATCGCCGGTGCACTCCTTCGACCTCACCCGCGATCAAATCGAGTCCGTCATGGGCGACGCCATCGTCGAGACCGGTGGCCGGCGCTGGCGTTTCGAGATTCCGGGCAGGAATGGCGGACAGGTGCACGGGCTTCTGAACCGCTGGTTCAACGCCCAGACTGCACCGCCCCGCTGACCGTAGCGGATGCTACAGTGACCGGATGCTGAAGGGGATCATCTCTGCACTGCTGTTCGCGGCGCTGGCTGAGCCCGCGTTCGCACAACCCGCGCCGGCCGATGCCACCACGGCGCAAATCGACGCGCTGATCCAGGGATTTCACGGCAAAGTCGCCTACTACGCGAAGGACCTCGCCACCGGCGCGACGATGGAATACCGGGCTGACGAACCGGTACCGACCGCGTCAGTCATCAAGCTGGGGATTCTCTACACCGCGCTCGAGCAGATTCGCGCCGGTAAAGCGCACTTCGACGATCCGTTCACCCTACGCAAAGAAGATCAGGTCGCCGGCTCGGGGGTGCTCCTGTTCCTCGACACGCCACACACGCTGACGCTCAAGGACGCGCTCACCCTCATGATCGCGGTGAGCGACAACACGGCCACCAACCTGGTGATCGATCACCTAGGGCTGAAAACCATCGACGACGAACTGACCGCGCCACCCCCGCTGGGCCTGGGACTCAAAAGCACCTGGCTCTATAAGAAGGTTTTCAAGCCGGCCGAAGGCCCGCAGCCTGCGGATCAGCCGCAGTTTGGTCTGGGCAAAACCACGGCCCGCGAGATGGCAGGAATTATGGAGCGCCTGGCGAACTGCGATTTGGGACCGGCACCGGCTGCTGCGGGCGTACACACGTCCGATAGGGACCTGTGCGCGGCAGCGATGCATATGCTGCGCGTGCAGTCAGATCGCGACATGATCCCGAGGTATCTGGAGAAGCTCGACGCCAGCGAGGGCCAATCCGCCATTGCCGATAAGATCGGCACGCTCGACCACGCGCGCAACGACGTCGCCGCCATCACGACGAAGCATGGCGTGATCATCCTCTCCGTCTTCACGCACGATAATCAGGACACCAGCTGGACGCCGGACAACGAAGGCCAACTCCTCATCGCGAAGATTGCAAAAGCCATTGTGGATACGTGGCAATAGGGATAACTTCGCCGTTAACGAACTTACAGATTATTCAAGTCAGAAGATAGCTCCGCGGAGTATTATGTCGGGCACGGAGGGTGCGTTATGACAGATACGGAGCGGGGCCTTGGGAAACGCTGGTTTGACGAAGTATGGAACCAGGGGCGCCGGGAAGCAATTGGCGAGATGTTCGGCCCGGGAGCGACGCTGCATGACGGCGATGTTGTTACAACCGGCCCTGAAGCCTTTTACCAATTCTTCGACCGCATGCATTCCACTTTCTCCAACATCCGCATCGATGTCCTCGATACCTTTGCCGAGGGCGACAGGCTGTGCAGCCGCTGGTCGTGCACGTCGGAACATACGGGCGACGGGCTGGGCGTAAAGCCGACCCACAAGCGGACTCATGTTACGGGCATCTCCATCATGCGCATTACGGGCAACCAGATTGTCGAAGCCTGGCAGAACTGGGACATGCTGGGTCTCCTGACTCAGATCGGGGCGGCGCCAAAACCGGCGACTTATATCGCGGATGACGCCGTGGCGATGGCAGCACAATAGCTCGCGGTCCTCTCTCCGCGGTCACTCGCGGGTCAGCTTCGCGATCATCTCGTTCCACTCCGGCCAACGGCGCGTGAGTTCGTCGCGGGAGCCGGAGACGTAGTCTGCGTAATCAAAGCCCGGGCTCACTGTGCAGCCCAGCAGCGCGACCTGACCGCCGTCGATGAGCCGCGTTCCCTGCCACACACCCTGCGGGACGACCGTCTGCAGCAGCTCGCCTGCGGCAACGTCCTGGCCCAGCACAACACGTCGGCCCGAGCCATCAGGCCAGAGCTGCAACATCTCCACCGGATTGCCGAGATAGAAGTGGAAGACCTCGTCTGAAGCGAGCTTGTGCATCTCGGAAAAATTGTCCGGCTCCAGAAGGTAGTAGATCGCCGTACCCGCCGCGCGTGGCCCGGTGTAGCGCCCGCCCGGCAACGCCGTCTGCGGGATCGTCTCCTCCGCCTTCCAGGTCTGACGAAACCATCCGCCCTCGCGTGGGTGCGGCTCGAGCTGGAGCAGGCGCTTGAGTTCTGCAGCGGTCATAGCAGGTTACGGGTTGCAGGTTACAGGTTACAGGTTACGCACCGGGAACTCTTCGCGCGCCTCCGTTGTCTATCCGGGCAGAGACAAGCTGAGCACAACCGGCTCGCGGGTCTCCCTCACTCTCTCGGTTCATGTTTCTGGTCGCCGAACGCTGAACGCCAAACGCTCTTTCTGGAGGGAGACCCATGTTTGAAGACAGCCTTGTTGAATCTACCGGCCGCATCCGCACGCGCGCGCAGCGCTACGCTGCCGGGTCGTTGGCGTTGCAGGCCACGCTGGCGGCCACCATCGTGCTCATTCCCTACATCTATCCCGATGCGCTGCCGCGCAAGTTTCTCAGCGTACCGCTCATTGCACCACCGCCACCGGCCGCTGCACCCATCGTCGAGCAGCGGGCGGTCACCGGCCCGGTTACGCGATCGGAGTTGTTGGAAAACACCATCGTCGCGCCAACCCGGATTCACCGCGGAATCCCGACTATCGTCGATCAGGCGCCTCCGGGCGCGATCCGCGGCAATGAGCTCGGCGTTGCCGGCAACCCCCTGAACACCGGCGTCCTCGGCCCGCCACCCGCAGCGCCCGCCGTCCACGCCGCAAAACCCAGCGGCCCAATTCGTCTTTCCGAGGGAGTCGCTGCCGGACAGCTCATCGTGCCCATTCAGCCGCACTATCCCGAGATCGCCCGGCAGATTCGTCTGCAGGGAACGGTGGTCGTTGGCGCCATCATTTCCAAAGAGGGACGCATCGAGAGCCTGCGCGTGCTGTCTGGCCCGCCCATGCTGGTGAACGCTGCGGTGGAGGCGATCCAGCAGGCACGCTACCGGCCATGGAAGCTGAACGGCGAGCCTGTGGAGGTGGAAACCACCATCAATGTGAACTTCAGCCTGGGAGGCAACTGAGAGCGTTCGGCGCTCGGCGCTCGGCGCTCAGCGTTCGGCGTTCAGCGTTCAGAAGTGCACGGCTGCCCAATCCGGCTACCAGCTCCCGGCTCCTGGCTCCCGGCTCCTGGCTAATAGCTCCTTCGTGTGACTCGAATCACCGTCTCTCCCAGCTTTGTTGCGATACGATGAAAATGAATGCGGGTCCTTGTTTATTCAGCTCCCTGGTGTCGTGATTGCCGCGAGGCCAAGCGCTTTCTCGAAATCCACGACATCCCCTACACCGACATCGACATCGAGGAGACCCCCGGCGCCGCCGAAGAAGTCCTCGCGCACGTCGGCAAGCGCGCCATCCCGCAGTTTGTCATTGACGGCGAGTGGGTGCAGCCCTACCGGCCAGGGCGCGGCTTTCTCCATGCCGAGATGGCTGCTCGCTTCGGTTTGACCGCTTCTAACGGCGGAAATCGCCGCTCCTGAAGCCCGGCATTACGGGCATCGACACACGAGCCCAACTCGCCCGCACCCTCCGTCCAAACCGCCGGGAACCAACCACCGGCTCCCTGCGTATCCTTCAGCAGTCCGGCGTGTATTGTGAACTCGCGCCGTTGCTCTGATGACGGATGAAAACCCGCATCCGTCTCACCACAACCCGGGTTCATCCCGCACGCTCACGAGGAAGTCAGGCCGTGAATCAGATACAAAAGAAACGCAAGCGCCGGATCTGGCTGTGGTCGAGCCTCGTTGCCGCAGTGGTCGTCATCGTTGCCGTGGCCGCGCTTGCCATGCACGCCAGCGATCCAAAGATCCCCGCCGCGCGCCTCGCCAAAGTCACCCGCGGCGACATCGCCAAATCGGTCGTCGCTACCGGGCCCATCCAGCCCATCACTAAGGTCGAGCTCAAATCCAAAGCCTCGGGGCTGGTCGAAAAGCTCTACGTCGACATTAATCAAATGGTGACAAAGGGCCAGGTCCTCGCTCAGCTCGATCAACAGGAAATTCTGGCGCAGGTGGCCGCACAACGCGCCCAGCTGGCCGCCGCCGAGGCCAACGTGACCACCTTCAGCGCCAACATCGCGCAGGATAAGGTGAACGCCGAAGCGCCCGACCTGCCTATGTATAAGGAGACGTACGAGCGCAACGCGCAGATGCTGAAGGACGGCATCGTCTCTCAGCAGGCGCTCGACAATGCTGAGCGCGACTACCTCGCCCAAAAGAACAAGCGCGATGCCTCCACCGCGCAGATCGGCGTCGATGAGGCGAAGTTCCACCAGGCCGAAGCGCAGGTGCAGCAGGCCAAAGCCAGTCTCGACCAGCTCGACCAGCAACTCAGCTACACCACACTGGTGGCGCCCATCGATGGCATGGTGCTCTCGCGCGACGTCGAGGTTGGCGACGCGGTCAGCTCCATTCTCGTGCTCGGTTCAACCGCCACCCTGGTCATGACCATCGGCGATATCCACCAGGTGTATGTTGACGGCAAAGTCGACGAGGCCGATATTGGCAACGTGTATCTGGGCCAGCCCGCCCGCATCCACGTCGAGTCGTTCCCCAACAAGACCTTTAACGGCAAAGTGACGAAGATTTCCCCGCTGGGCGTCGAAAAGGACAACGTGACGACGTTTGAAGTCCGCGTTTCCATCGATAATCCCACCGGTGAGCTGAAGGCGCTGATGACGGCCAACGCCGAAATCGTGGTGACCGAGCATCACAATGCGCTCAGCGTCCCCGAGCAGTCGATGACCTGGGACAACGACAAGAACGCCTTCGTCTGGGTGCCCGATCCGAAGTCCAAAGACGGGCAGAAAAAATTGCCCGTCACGGCCGGCATTTCCAACGGAAGCCGTACCGAGATTCTTTCCGGCCTGAAAGAGGGAGACGCTGTCGTTCTCCAGCAGTAAGGCCACGAACCTGATTTGAGGAGGATTCGATGATCCTACGCCGTACCGCTCAGTTGCTCACCGTCGCCGCTGTTGCCGCGCTCATCCCCGCTGCGGCTCTGGCCGCCGACGGCACCTTCGACAAAACCCTCCACGTCTCCGGCCAGGTAATGCTCACGGTCGGCACCGGCTCCGGATACATCCACATTTCGCCCGGCTCCTCGAGCGAAGTGCACATTGTCGGCCATGTTCACGCCAACGGCTGGGGATTCGGAGCATCGCCCGACGACCGCGTCAAACAGGTCGTCAGCAACCCGCCCATCGATCAGTCCGGCAACATCATCACCATCGGCAAGCATGCTGACTGGATTCGCAATGTGGGGATCGACTACGACATCACCGCTCCCAAAGGCACACAGCTCGAGGCCAGCTCTGGCTCCGGCGACTTGCGCCTTCAGGATCTCGGCGGTCCGCTGAAGGCGAACACCGGCTCCGGCTCGATTGAAGCCAGCGGCTTCACCGGACGGGTGCAGCTCCAGACCGGTTCCGGCGACATTCGCGCGCAGCTACAGTCTTCCAATGACGTGAAGGCCGGCACCGGCAGCGGCAGCATCCATCTGCAGGGCGTAGCAGGCGCGCTCTATGCGGAGACCGGCTCGGGCGATGTCGAGATCGGCGGCAATCCCAGTTCGGACTGGAAGGTTCAAACCGGCTCCGGCTCGGTGACCCTCAACGTTGGCGGCGCTCACTTCTCGCTCGATGCCTCGACCGGCTCGGGCACCGTGCACAGCGACCCGCCCATCACCATGCATGGCTCCATCGAAAAGCATCACATCCAGGGCGACATCAACGGAGGCGGACCAACCGTCAGAGTGGAGACTGGCTCGGGCGACGTGCGCATCCACTAAGCCGCACGTTGATCGAGGAAACGGCGAAGAGCGGTGGGGCTCTTCGCCGTTTCCATTTCCAGCGCTATTGTGCCGGCGCGCCACAGCTGGGGCAGAACTTCACGGTCCCCTCGTACCTCTGGCCGCACTGCGTGCAGAAATGCACCGGACCGGCCGTTGGCGGAGGCGCGGTTCCAGCCGGCGGCGCCTGGAACTGCGGAGGAGGAGGAGGCGGATATTGCCCTGGCGGCTGCGGCGGGTATTGGCCCGGCGGCGGCATGTAAACCGGCGTTCCCGGCGGAATTGCCCCCCGCCGTCAGCAGCGGTTTGCGCACGATCAGATAAAGCGGCAGAAAGATGATGCACACCAGGAAGGTGCCGACGCCCCACCAGAAGCTCATGCCCCGCTTTTTGGCATCGCTCGCAACCCAGAAGCCGATGACTGCCGCAATCACCAGACCAATAATCTGAATGCCACTGTTTCCCAAGCTACCCTCCCTCAACGCAGATTGTTCAAAACCGTCATTACCGCCAGCGCCACAACCATGGCGCCCCGGAGCGCCAACTGTGAAACACATCCAGCCGTCCTGCGCGCCATGCGACCACGAGCGCACCGGGATAAACGAAATACACCACAGCCGCTGCCAGCCACGAGCAGGGATTCAGTCTGGCTTTGCGCCGTGCAGCATCGCGGCAAAGTCGCGTGTCATGCCGCAAAACGGACAGCGCAGACCGAGCAGCGCCTGCATCTGGCAGTGGTAGCCGGCGTCAACGATCCAGCCAGGCCGGAAGGCGAGCAACAGCGTGGCCGCAGCCAAACCGCAGATCAGCCATAAGTGCGTGCCCAGCGCCGGCTCCATGACCTGTGTGCTTTTCGGCATAAGCATATATACCGGAATTCGCCGTCACGAGCAGCAGAGAAATAGAAGCAAACCGGTGGCATCAGGGGTCTTTTTCGGGGCGCCGCTGTTAACAGAATTACCGGGTTCTACGAGTATGCGAGGGAAGAAGACAGCTTCCGGTACGCTTCGGCTTGCTGCTGCAGTGTTGCAGCCGCCTTTTCTGCTGTCTCGACCGCATCAGCGCCTGCAAGAAACGGCGCGGCGGTTGATCCTGACTTGCAATCGTAATCAAGGCCTGTGCAAGTTTGGCGGGATCGCCCGACTGCTGACCGTTGTGGCCTCTCCAAAACTCCATTTGCTTTGCTCTGCGCTCGTTGTAGTCCTCAATGGTCCCCTCAGCGAAAGTGGTCGATTCCTCCGTGAGAAGCTCAGTGCGAAAGAAGCCCGGATTGACAGTGATCGTATCGATGCCAAACGATTCCACTTCGGCTTCGAGCGACTGCATCCAGCCCTCAATGCCGAACTTCGACGCCGCGTAGGCGGTGCCAAATTCAAAACCGGTCAGGCCCGCAGTAGAGGAGATCGTGATGATCAGGCCCGAACGCTGCTTACGCATGACAGGGAGAACGGCGCGGGTGACATTCATGGGGCCGATAAGACTGGTGGTTATTTGCCGCTCCATCTGCTCCGGCGTCAGCTCTTCAAAAAAGCCCGCATAAAAGTTTGCGGCATTGTTGACCAGCACATCTACGCGGCCAAATTTCTCCACCGCCGCTTGAACGGCTGACTCAGCGTCAGCGAGTTTGGTAATGTCCAGCTTAGCAATCAACAGATTGCCGGATTTTCCCAAAGCCTCGGCCACCTTGTCGGTACTGCGACCGGTGGCGACTACTTCATAGCCTGCCGCCAGCGCCGCCTTAGCGATGTCCACGCCCATGCCGCGGCCCGCACCCGTGATGAACCAAACTTTGCTCATGTGCCTGTCCTCTGTATCAACGATCGGGTGCCGAAATTCGTGGAGGCGTCACCCTATCCCCCGCGTCTTACTCGGCAAGTGCGCCAACAGTATCTCAAAAGGGGTCTTTTTCGGGGCGCGACGCGTCCCTCAGCGTACGATGTTTCCCGTTGGCTTTGCCGATGGGCGCATCGCTCGAAAAATGGAGATTAACCCATGAACTTTTTCAGGCCCGCTTTACTTTTTGCTGCCTCCGTTCTTATTCTTCCTCCGATTCACGCCCAACAACCCACACCCGCGCCCGTTCCCGCGCCGATTCTCTCCGCCCACAAACTTTTCATCGCCAACGCCGGCATGGACGCCTTTTCACTCCAGGCCTTCGAGGAACTGGGGCTGAACGGCACCGCTCCGTATGACACGCTGTATTCCAACGTCAACAGCTGGGGGAATGATCAGCTGGTTTCCTCACCGGCTGACGCTGATCTGGTGCTGCAGGTGCGCTTCACCGCTCCATTCTCAGGCGGCGCCAACGGCCGCTCGTGGGACTTCCAGCGCATCCTCGCCAACACCAGCTGGCAGTTCCAGATCGAGGTCAACATTTACGACGCGAAGACCCATTTCCTTCTGTGGACCCTCACTGAGCCCGTCCGCCCTGCGAATCTGAAAGGGACCTGGCTGAAAAACATCGCCACCGCCAATGCCACGCTGGCCGGCGATCTCAAGTCGCTTCTGAACCCCACCGCGACTCCGGTGCAGGCCCCCACCACTCCCTGATTTATTTCCGGCATTTCTCGTCCGGAAACACGGATCGTAGTCGCGCCTTGTATCATTCGCGCTATACCTTTCCTCCCCGGAGCACGTGCATGAACCTGGTTCTGCGTTTCCGATTCGCCGTTGTCCTCTGCCTCGCCCTTCCCGCATTCGCCCAAAACTCGCCCATCGCCCTCACCGTCGACGCCACCCACTCGCCGGAAAAAATGCTGCATGTGCGCGAGTCGATCCCCGTCCAGCCAGGGCCATTCACCCTCTACTACCCCAAGTGGATTCCCGGCGAACACGGACCTGATGGCCCCCTCATCGGTCTGACCGGACTCCACTTCACCGGCGGCGGCCGCGAAATCCCGTGGCAGCGCGACCTGCTCGACGTCTATACCTTCCATGTCGATGTGCCCGCTGGGGTCACGCATCTTGACGCGGCCTACGACTTCATCGAGCCGGCGGGATTCTCAGCCACCGACAAGCTGATCGTGCTGGAATGGAATGAAGTGGCGCTGTATCCGGCCGGAACGCCCTCAGCCCAGCTTCGCTACGACGCCTCGCTGACCCTGCCTGACGGCTGGAAGTATGGCACCTCGCTGCCCGTCGAGAATGAATCCGGCAGTCGAATCATCTTTAAGCCGATTTCCTTCGATCTGCTGGTTGACTCTCCGGTGATCGCAGGCCAGTACTACCGCGTCGTGGACCTGACGCCTGCGGGCGAGTCAATCCATCATGAGCTTGACCTCGTGGCCGACAGCGAAGCCGCGCTGGCCATCACGCCCGCCGTGCAGAAGAGCCTCACCAACCTTGTGGCGGAGTCCGGCGTGCTCTTCGGCACGCGCCACTATCGCGACTACCACTTCCTGCTCACCCTCAGCGATCATGTCGCGCACTTCGGCCTCGAGCATCACGAGTCCAACGACAGCCGTCTGCCCGAGCGTGCGCTCATCTCGCCTGGCGCGGGCTTCGCCGTCGGCGGCCTGCTGTCCCATGAGTTCATGCACTCGTGGAACGGCAAATTCCGCCGTCCCGCCGATCTGACAACGCCGGACTTCGAGAAGCCCATGGAAACCGACCTGCTCTGGGGCTACGAAGGCCTCACCGACTATCTCGGTCCCATGCTCGCCGCTCGCAGCGGCTTGTGGACTCCCGAGCAGTATCGCGAGTATCTGGCCAGCATCTCTGCTTCGCTCGGCCCCGGCCGCCCTGGCCGCACCTGGCGGCCGCTGGTCGACACAGCTACCGGCGAACCCATGAGCGGCGGCTTCGGCCGTGGAGGCTGGATGAACTGGCGTCGCGGTACCGACTACTACGACGAAGGCGACCTGGTGTGGCTTGAAGTGGCCACCATCATCCACAAAGTCACCAACGGCCAGAAAACCATCGACGACTTCTGCCATCTCTTCCATGGCGGCGCGAACAACGGCCCCGAAGTGAAGACTTACACCTTCGATCAGCTCGTCGCCGATCTCAACCGGATTGCCCCGTATGACTGGGCCGGCTTCCTCCACGAGCGGCTGACCTCCATCTCACCCGATGCTCCCAACGGCGGCATCGAGAATGGCGGCTGGAAGGTGAGTTGGTCCGCCGAGCCCATCCATCTGCCCGGCCGTCGCGGCGGTGCCGGCGACATATACTCCGTCGGCCTGCAACTCGGCGAAGACGGCAACGTCAGCGACTCTGTTGTCGGCAGCCCCGCTTACAACGCGGGCATCGCCTCGGGTATGAAGGTCATCGGCGTCAACGGCCGCGTCTACACGCACGATATCCTCGAGGACGCGATCGAGTCGGCCAAAGACTCCACTGCGCCCATCACTTTCCTCTACGTCACCGACGACTACATTCGCACCGCCACCGTCGACTACCACGGCGGCCCACGCTTTCCGCACCTGACTCGCGACGAAGGCAAGCCCGATTATCTCGATGAGCTGATCAAGCCGCACGCCGCACAGCCACCGGCCCAGTAAGGAGGCACGGCGTTCGCCGTGCCTTTCATCCAGGCATCAGAAGCCACACGTAGAAAAGCTCGCCTCCCGGGCGGCCTTCTGGCGAACCCTCACCGCTTTAGCCCCTTCCATAACCCCGCCAACTTCTCCACGCTCACCTCCTCGGCGCGCGCCAACGGCGGAATCCCGCAATCCTCCATCGCCTCCGCTACTTTCCCCGCCTCGTACCCCGCGTTCCGCAGATTCTTCCCCAGCATCTTCCGCTTCTGCGCGAAGCACGCCCGAACAAACCTGAAGAAACCTTCCGGGTCCGCCCCCAGTTCCTCAAATCGCGGAGCCAGCGTCAGCCGAACCACCGTCGACTCCACCTGCGGGGCCGGCGCAAACGCCCCGGGCGGCAGCGTCATCAGCTTCTCCACCCGTGCATACATCTGCGCCGTCACCGTCAGCACGCCGTAATCGCGCGTCCCCGGCCGCGCTGCGAGCCGATCCGCTACCTCCCGCTGCACCATGATGACCACCCTTTCCACGTCGGCCGCATGCGCAAACAGCCGCAGCAGAATCTCCGACGTGATGTAGTACGGCAGATTGCCCACCACCACCAGCTTTTCCCCGCTCTGCTCGACCAGTGCCGCGAAATCCGTCGCCAGCACATCCTGCTCAAGAACCTCCACCGACTCCCGCCCCGCAAATTCCTCCCGCAGCCGCGCTGCCAGATCCCGATCCACTTCCACCACTACGAGCCGCTCCGCCCGGAGGGCGAGCAGCTTCGTAATCGCTCCGCGCCCGGGCCCAATCTCCACCACCGTCCTGGCCGACACATCGCCCAGCGCATCCACAATCGCAGCCTGCGCCGTCGCGCTCACCAAAAAGTGCTGCCCGAGCTTCGGCTTTCTGTTCTGCATCTCCTCTAGCCTCTCACCTGTCTCCTGCGTTCCGTAAACCTCCGCCCTGTACCCTGTACCCTGCGTTCTGTACCCTGTTTTCATGCACATTGTTTTTGCCGCCTCGGAATGCGCACCCTTCGCCCGCACCGGCGGCCTCGCTGAAGTTCTCCGTGCGCTCCCGCGCCAGATTGCCGCGCTCGGCCACCAGGCCACCGTCTTCATCCCTTACTACCGCCAAACGCGCGAAGTCGCGCGCGAACACTCGCCCGATAAGAAAATCGCCATCCCCTCCATCACTATTCCCTTCCCCGGCTATTCGCGGTTCGCGTCGATCCTCGACGGCGGCACGCATGACGGCGTGCAGATGTACTTCGTCGATTGCCCCGAACTCTTCGACCGCGAATTCCTCTACGGAACGCCTGCCGGCGCCTATGAGGACAACTGGGAGCGCTTCGGCCTCTTTTCCCGCGCCGTCATCGAAGCCTCCCGCATCCTCGGCGCGCCCGATCTCTTCCACGTGCATGACTGGCAGGCGGCGATGGTGCCCGTCTTTCTCCGCGCCCTCTACGCACGCGATCCCGTCCTCCGCAATCGAGGCGTTGCGCTCACGGTCCACAACGCCGGCTATCAGGGGTGTTATCCGGCGCAAACCGTCGAGCGTCTCCTGCTGCCGCAGGACGTGTTTACCGTTGAGCACGCGGAATTCTTCAACCAGCTCAACTTCCTCAAAGGCGGCATCGTCTACTCCGACCGTCTCACCACTGTCAGCCCGCGATACGCTCAGGAGATTCAGACACCGGAATTCGGCGAAGGCCTCGACGGCGTCTTTCGCAACCGATCTGCCGCGCTCACCGGCATCCTCAACGGCCTCGATTATGCCGCGTGGAACCCAGAGCACGACGGCAACATCGCCGCCCACTACACGCCGGAAGACCTCAGTGGCAAAGCCGAGTGCCGCCGCGACCTGCTGCACGCTTTCGGCCTTGGCCCCATCGACGACTCCACCGCCGTGCTGGGCACCGTCACGCGACTTACGACGCAAAAAGGCATCGACCTGATCGGCGCCATCGCCGAGCCTCTGCAGCAGGAGAACGCCGTCTTCATCCTTCTCGGCAATGGCGAGGAGTATTACGAGAACCTGCTGCGCTCCCTCGCCGCCAAATACCCGCGCCGGTTCGCCGTGCGCATCGGCTACGACAACACGCTTGCGCACAAAGTCGAAGCCGGCGCCGACATGTTCCTGATGCCCTCTCGCTACGAGCCCTGCGGCCTCGGCCAGCTCTGCGCGCTCAAGTACGGAACCATCCCCGTCGTGCGCGCCACGGGCGGACTCGACTCGACCGTTGAAGACTGGGATTCCGATTCAACCAGCGACGCCGCCGGCCAGACCAGCAAAGACTGGCCCAGGAACGCCGCAGCCAATGAAGCCCGAAAAGAAATCCTCAACCGAGGCCGCCGCGGCACCGGCTTCAAGTTCGATGGCTACTCGCCGGAAGCTTTTCTCGGCGCGATTCAGCGCGCGCTCGCCGTCTTCCCTGATAAGGACGCCTGGCGCACGCTCATGCGCAACGCCATGGCCCAGGATCACTCCTGGACCCAGCCCGCCCAGCAATACCTCAAGGTCTACGAGCAGGTGGCGACGAGCAGGAATTGAGCTTGCAGGTAGACTCGCCGCTCAGTGCAGCTTCACGCTGCCATCGGCCTGGTGGGAAATCCGCCGCAGAAGCCAGGACACCCCAACCGCGGAGAAAGCGATGAGCGCCACCCAGCGAAAGATGTCCACGAAGCCCCACAACAGCGCCTGCCTCTGAAGCTGCATGTACATCACAGCCAGCGCGGCCGGCTGGCCCTGCGCGTAGCCAAGGTGCTGGCCGAAATATCCGGCCATCATCCTGATGTGCTGCTCGAACCAGATGCCATTCAGCGGCACCGCGCCGGCAATGCGCGTCTGGTGGAAGGACATCCGCCGCGTCAGCATCGTCGCCGCCAGCGAGATGCCGATCGATCCGCCGATGTTACGCAGCAGATTAAAGATGCCGGTCGCGTTGCCCATTTGCTCGTTGGAAATCGTTGACGTCGCCATGTTGCCGATAGGCACAAATACAAAGCTCAGCGCAAATCCCGTCGCCATGATGGGGAACAGCATCGTGGTTGGACCGATGGAGGGATTGATGAAGCTGAACCAGATCGTCATCATGCCAAACAGCCCGAAGCCCCAAGTCAAAAGCCAGCGGTTATCGATGCGGTGCGTCAGCGCGCCCACGATCGGCAGGCCAATCATCGAACCAATACCGCGTGGCGCGACGATGATGCCGGCGGTGAGCGCCGTGTAGCCCATCACTTCCTGGTAGAAGAGCGGCATCATCGCGACCGTGATGTAGATAGCGAAGCCGAGCAGGAAGATCAGCATGCATCCGACCGCGAAATTGCGGTTGCGGGCAAGAATGCGCAGGTCGACCAGCGGCTGCTTCTTCCGCCAGCAATGGCGCACGAACCAGAACAGCGAAATTCCCAGCGTGAGCGTCGCCCAGCGAACCCATGGGGCGCTGAACCAGTCCACTTCCTGGCCTTTGTCGAGGATGATTTGCAGGCAGCCGGTCCACAGGCACAGCAGCCCAAAGCCAAGATTGTCGAAAGCGCCCGGCTTTGCGTTTTTGATGTACGGCGGATCGTGCACGAAGCGGCTGATCATGAACACCGCCAGCACGCCGATGGGAATGTTGATGTAGAACGCGTAGCGCCAGCTAAAAGAATCCGTCAGCCAGCCGCCCAGCGTCGGCCCCAGCACCGGAGCAACCACCACTCCGAATCCGAACAGAGCCATCGCTGCGCCACGGCGCTTCGGCGGGAAGCTCTCCATCAGCACAGCCTGCGAGATGGGCTGCAGCGCGCCACCGCCCGCTCCCTGCAGCACGCGGGCCAGCAACAGAAAGCCCAGTGAGGGCGCCGCTCCGCAGAAGAACGAGGAGATGGTGAAGAGCACGACGCAGGTCAGCAGAAAGCGCTTCCGCCCGAAGCGCAGCGAGAACCAGTTGCTCGCCGGAAGGATGACTGCATTGGCGATCAGATAGCTGGTCAGCACCCACGTCGCTTCGGAATTGGAGGCTGCCAGCGATCCAGCGATGTACGGCAGCGCCACCGAGGCGATCGAGGTATCGAGCACCTCCATAAAGGTGGCCAGCATGACAGAGATGGCGACGATCCAGGGATTGGCGGCTGGAACCGCGGCCGCGTCGGCGCGGGTTCGCGAGGGAGGCGGCGCTGCGCCTGCCTCGGCGACAACGGCAACCGGTGGCTCAAGAAGGGTCGCCATTTTTCTTCGCTGCGACGTTTCAGAGTAGGTCGCAGGGGAAGGCCAGGGCTGTGCCGCAGGTCACATGGTCAGCACGAAAGGAATGTCGTCTTGAGATCGAGGTCCTTCGACTCCCCTTTGGGTCGCTCAGGATTTCGCCTGCGGGCTCAGACGCCCGCAAAGCGGCTCAAGCTGTGCCGCAGGTCACATGGTCAGCACGAAAGGAATGTCGCCTTTGAGATCGAGGTCCTTAGACTCCCCTTCGGGTCGCTCAGGATTTCGCCTGCGGGCTCAGACGCCCGCAAAGCGGCTCAAGCTGTGCCGCAGGTCACATGGTCAGCACGAAAGGAATGTCGTCTTGAGATCGAGGTCCTTCGACTCCCCTTCGGGTCGCTCAGGATTTCGCCTGCGGGCTCTTGTCCCGACTTGCCATGACTTCGCAGGTGCGGTCCGACGATTGGGGAGTAGACTTCGGCCTGGCAACCTCGTACGCTGGTGCCCTCTCGATCTGCACGCTCAAAATCGAAATTCAATGCGACTTTCGTTTGCAGGATTTGCCTGGAGAAATGTGTGGCGCCGCCGCCTGCGCACCGCCCTCACTCTTTGCGGTATCGGGATGGGCATCGGCGCCTTCGTGGCATTGGTCGGTTTCTCGCGCTCCTTCGAGCACGCCTGGCTGGAGATGTATGAGAGTGCCGGGACCGACCTCGCCGTCGTACAGAAAACCTTCCTCAATACCTCCGTCGACCAGAGCGTTGAGCCGACTTTGAAGAAAATTCCGCAAATACAAACAGCAGCCCCCATGGTCATCAACATGATGGCGGTGACGCCCGAGGTCAACACTCTGGTCTACGGCTGGCAGGCCGACACTTTTGAGTTCTCGGCGCTGAATATCCTCAGCGGCCGCCGTTTCAGCAACGGCAAGCAGGAAGCCATGCTGGGCGAGCTGCTGGCTGGAAGCCTCAACAAGAAAGTGGGCGACACAATCGATCTACAGGGCAGCACGTTCACGGTCGTAGGGATCTTCCGGAGCGGATCGGCACTCGAAGCAGGCGCGATCATTCTACCGCTGGATGAAATGCAGTCGCTCTCCGGCATGGAAGGCAAAGTGACCGCATTTCACGTGAAGCTAACCCCGGCGCCTCAGGGCGTAACGCCGGATCAGTGGCGCCAGCAGGCCGAAGACGCGGTCGAGAAGGATCTGCCCGGTTTGCGCGCGGTTCCAGCGGCGGAACGCGCGGCCAACAACCAGCTGGTGACCCTGGCGCATGCGGCCGCGTGGGGAACGTCGCTGATCGCGCTGCTGGTGGCGGCGCTCGGCATTGCCAACACAGTGGCGATGTCGGTCTTTGAGCGCACCAAAGAAATCGGCGTGCTGCGCGCGATGGGCTGGTCGCGCCGGCGGGTGATGATGCTGATCCTGTTCGAAGCCGCCGCGCTGGGCCTGGCCGGCGGGATCGTCGGCGTCGCGTTGGGGTGGGCCGCGCTCCACGCGCTCTCTGCGCTGCCGCAGACGGCCAGCATCGTGTCGACGGCACTGCCCGTGGCAACCCTAGTCGACGGCCTGCTCATGGCCATGCTCGTGGGCGTCCTCGCCGGATCGTTTCCAGCGTGGCGCGGCGCACAACTCAGCCCGGTGGAGGCCCTCCGGCATGAGTGAGGCGGCCGCAAACGGCTGGGATGGCACCGCGGGCCAGTGGCTGCTCGAAGTCCGCGACCTGAAAAAGAGCTATGAGAACGGCACCATCGAAGCTCTGCGCGGCGTGAGTCTCGGCATCGCGAAGGGCGATTTCCTGGCCATTACTGGCCCCAGCGGCAGCGGCAAATCGACGCTGCTGCATCTGCTCGGCGGACTCGACGTCGCATCGGAAGGCCTGGTGCTCTTCCACGGCCAGCCAATCGGCAAAGGGCGCAACGGCGAAGAGGCCATCGACCTTGACACGTATCGGGCGCGGTGGGCGGGCTTCATCTTTCAGTCCTTCCACCTGCTGCCGTCACTTAATGCGATCGAAAATGTGCAGGTCCCGCTGCTGGGCACCCGGACGAAGGTGCACAATCGCGAAGAAAAAGCGCGTGCACTGCTCGTGGAGCTGGGCCTCGAGCATCGGCTCCGGCAATTCCCCACGCAGCTTTCCGCCGGTGAGCGGCAGCGAGTAGCGATTGCGCGCAGCCTCATCAACGAACCGCAGGTGCTGTTGGCCGATGAGCCCACGGGCAACCTCGACAGCGTGAACTCCGCAAAGATTCTCGAGATTCTCGCGCAGGTGCAGGAACGCCACGGAACAACCTTAATCATGGTCACCCACGACCTCGGCATCGCAGCGACGGCGCATCGGCACGTGGCCATGCGAGATGGGATGATATGCAACTAGCCCAGGCTCACCATCGAGGACACAGAGCCCACAGAGGAAGACCTGGGTATTTCCTCCTGGTGTTGATGCCCCTCGCTGCGCTGGCGGTGGCGACGTCATGCTGTGGGGCGCAAACGGCAGCGGCTGGCTCGCTCAAGTCCATTCTCGCGACCGCGCGTGAGCGCGTCGAAAAGTCCGATGTACGTGCCTCGGGCCGCCTGGTCCAGATCGCGGCGAACGGCACGCGGACCAACAACACCCTCGCGCTCGCCTCGCATTCGTTTCCCGATGGACTGCGGATGCTGGTCACCGTAACGGCCCCGGACCACACGACGGCGCGGTATCTCCTGACGCAAAACCGCGAGGGCCATACCACCATTGAGACCGCCGCAAAGAGCGCCCCAGCAAATCTGCCGGTGGAGCATTGGGGCGACGGCGTCGCCGGGACGCTGTTCTATCCCGAAGATTTTGCCGACGGCCAGTTCTTCTGGGCAAAGCAGACGGTGCTTCCACCGGCGAAATACGGCGCGCGCGATTGCTATGTGCTGAAGAGCGAGCCAGGGCCAGGACAGCCCTCGGTCTACGCATCGGTGACCACGTGGATCGACCAAAAGACGGGCGCGCCCGTCTACGTGGAAGCGGTCCCGAAGAGCGGCGGAGGGACGAAGCAGTTTGTGTTTTACGGTATCCAGCAGATCGGAGGAATCTGGCTCTCGCGCCAGGTCGAGGCAAAGGTGAGCGGCAAGCCGGGATCGTCGATGATGCTGATTGATCACGGGTCTGATCACGCGCATTTGCAGAAAAGGGATTTCAATCTCAGCGCGCCGGCGACTGGAAAATCAGCCGCGGCGGGGAGCGGCGCTGCTCGATGATGCTGGGAATAGGTTGGGCTCTGATGATGATTTTGGGCACGGCTCTGGGGATAATCGCGGCGCTGGTCGCCTGTGGCGTTGCCTACCAGCTCATCGGCGGCTGGGTCGATCGCCGCCGGCTGCGCGGCGCGGGCCGCATCGTTGACGCCGGCCAGGGTCTCCGCATGTATATGGTGGAGCGCGGCCCGCGGGGCAGAACTCCGGCAGTTGTGTTTGAGTCGGGCTTTGGCGCGACCAGCCTGAACTGGATGCACATCCAGGAGTCTTTGGCCGGCAGAGCCCACACCGTCGCTTACGACCGCTGCGGGCTGGGCTGGAGCAGTGAGTCCAACACCGAGCGTACGCCGGTAAACATCGCAGGAGAACTGCGGGCCATGCTGCGCGCGGCGCAAATCGATCCGCCCTGGGTGCTCGTAGGGCATTCGTTCGGCGGCCTGGTGATGCAGCGCTTCGCCCTCGACTATCCCAACGAGGTATCGGGCCTTGTCCTGCTCGACCCCATGCGTACCCACGAGTGGCCGCCCGTCGATCCAACCCAGCACAGGCGCGTGGAGCGAGCCATGCGGCTCACGCGCGTCGGTCACAAATTTGCGCACCTCGGCATGGCGCGGCTGGCGGCGCGATCCCACCTGTGCCGGTCGCGCAGATTCTCAGGCTTTCTGCTGCGGCTTGCCGGTGAGCGAGGCACTTACCTGGCGCACCGGCTCGACACCGAGATTGGGAAAATGCCCAGCGAGGTCCGGCCGTCGATTGCGGCGCAATGGTCCTCTCCACGGTTTTACCGCGGCCTGCATGCCTATCTCAGCGCGGTTCCGGCCAGCGTCGCCGAGATGCACGATGCCGAGCCGCTGGGCGACATTCCCGTGGTGGTCGTCACGCCGGGCAAAGCCGAGCCCGTGGAAGATCTGCGGAAGTTCGGACCGCAGAGCCGGGAAGTCATCGCGGAAGCCAGCGAACACTGGGTGCACCTCGATGACCCCGGCCTGGTGGTGGAGACAATCCTCGAGATGGCCGCCATGGCGCGTGAGCAGAGACGGTGGCCCACCGTGGTGGCCCGAGCCGGCGAACGCGTCGGCGCCGATTCGCGATGAGCGAAGTCGTGGTTCGGAAGGCGGAGCCCCGGGACCTGGAAGCGCTCGCCGACCTTTGCACCGCTCTCTGGCCGGAGTCGCCCCGCGAAGAACACCGTCAGGAACTCAGCGGGATTCTCGCCGGGCGCAACCCCTCCACACTGCCGCTGCAGCATTTCGTTGCTGAGTTCGACGGCCGTCTCGTCGGATTTCTCGAAGCCGGCCTCCGCTCCCACGCCGACTGCTGCGACGTTTCGCATCCCGTCGGATACATCGAGGGATGGTACGTCGAAGAGGCTTACCGCCGCCGCGGTATCGGCGCCCTGCTCGTCGCCGCAGCTGAAGACTGGGCGCGCGCGCACGGCTGCCGGGAGATGGCCTCCGACTCGCTGATCGAGAATGAGCTTTCCGAGCGGGCGCATAAAGCGCTGGGGTATGAGGTCGTGGCACAGAGCGTGCTGTACAGGAAGAAGCTGTGAGAACAGCAGCCAGTAAAAAGCTCAATTAACATCGACAAATGAGAACGCGAACTTCTACGTTTCCCCTGCGACTGCCGGTTTCGATGAAAACGGCTCTGGAAGAGATCAGCGAGCGCGACGGAACCAGCATGAATCAGTTCCTGGTGGTCGCCGCAGCGGAGAAGATCGCAGCCATGGAGACGGAGCGCTTCTTTGCCGAGCGCAGGGGGCGCGCGGACCGCAAAGCTTTTCGGCGCATCCTGAATCGTAAAGGCGGCGAGCCACCCCGTCCGGACGACAGGATCGATTGAGGTCTCGGTATCGCTTTCCCGGAAGCTGGCCCAGGCGAACGGCGTCTGCTCGCTGTCTGTGGGACTGTACGTGGCCTGCATTTGCGCTCTGGCCGAGCCGCCGCGCGGACCATCGGCTGGCTCCTCTGGACAGTGCAAAGGAAGATGTGGTAGCTTCTTTGCAATGTCCATAGGAGCCAGCATTGGCCAGCGATAAAAGATCGGAAGTGTTGCAGGGAACCCTCGACCTGATGGTCCTGAAGACCCTCTACGCCATGGGGCCGCAGCATGGCTTCGGCATCGCGCGCCGGATCGAACAGGTGAGCGACGGGGTCCTCGACCTGAACGAGGGAACCGTCTACACAGCGCTGCTCCGGCTTCAGCAACAGGGATGGATCGCTTCCCGCTGGGGAACCAGCGAGAACAACCGCCGCGCCCGCTTTTACTCCATCACCCGGCGGGGCGCGAAACAACTGGAGCGGGAGACCGAGAACTGGGAGCGCGTGGCTGGCGTGATGGAGAGAGTGCTGCGTCTGGAAAGGCAGGGCTGACGCGATGCAGAATCTGCGAACACTGTGGGCCAGAGTGAAGGGGCAGCTGGCACAGGGGCGCGAGGACCAGGCCTTCGACGAGGAAGTTCGCGGGCATATTGCGCTGCTCGAAGAGCGGTATACGTCGCAGGGCATGAGCCCGGGCGAAGCTGCAGCCGCCGCGCGCCGCCAGTTCGGAAACCTTACCGTGCTGAAGGAGCGGCAGAAAGAGCGCCGCGGATTCCTCTCTCCATCGGAGTGGTGGCGCGATCTACGGTTCGGCATGCGCATGCTGGCCAAACGGCCGCTGTCGAGCGCGGCCGTGGTGCTGGCCCTGGCTCTGGGCATCGGCATGAACGCGGCGGTGTTCACGTTTGTGAATGCGCTGCTGCTGCGGCCGCCGCAGGGAGTAAGCACGGTCAACAAACTCATCGAGGTCTGGCTGCACGACCCAAAGAGCGGCGGCGTGACGGGATACCTGCCCTTCAACTATCCCGATTACGTGTATTACCGCGACCACACGAAATCGCTGGAAGGGCTGATGGCGTTCGACGGCGATGGGAGGCAGGCGATCTGGAATCACGCGGGCTCAGGAGAAATCCTTGGCGGCCAGCTGGTGTCGGGCAATCTGTTTTCGCTGCTGGGCGTCAACGCGGTCGTTGGCCGGGCGCTGAACGCGAGCGACGACCAGCTCAACAACCCCCGGCAGGTTGTGTTGGTCAGTTACTCCTTCTGGAAGCAGAAGCTGGGTGGCGATCCGGGAGTGATAGGCAAGACCCTCAACCTGGATGGATCGGCGTTCACCGTAGTGGGCGTGGCCCCTCAGGGATTCACTGGGCTGTTGGTCGGAACGGCCCCGGATTTCTGGGCGCCATTGACCGTCGGAGCAAAGCTTCACCCGCGACGAAAACCGACTCGCCGACCGCGACTCCTATTGGCTGATTGTCGCCGGAAAGATGCGGAGCGCGAGGGACCGGAAGAGCGTGCAGGCGGAGATGCGCGTGCTGGCGCAACAGGTTTATCGGGCTAACGGAAGCAAAGACGAGTTTCTGGATGCGATGGTGTATCGGCTGACCCTGGTGCCGGGGCCATACCGCGGCTATGTGGGCGCGTTTACGGGAGGACTCCTGGCAGTATTTTCACTGGTGCTGGTAATTGCGTGCACGAATGCTGCCGGTCTGCTGCTGGCGCGGGCCACGGGGCGGGCGCGAGAGATGGCGACCCGGGCGGCGCTGGGCGCCGGCCGAGCGCGGCTGGTGCGGCAGATGCTGGTGGAGAGCCTGATGCTTGGCCGCCGTCGCGGGAGCGGCGGGCGCGGCAATTGCGTGGGCGACGTCGCGGTTGCTGATGGAGCTGAAGCCGGCAAATATTCCCCTCGCCCTGGCGATTCCCCTGGACTGGCGGGTGGTGCTGTTTACGGTGGCGGTGTCGCTGGCTACCGGAATCGTCTTCGGGCTGGCCCCTGCGCTGCGAGCCAGCGCCGTCGAAGCTGCCCAGGTGCTGAAGGAGGAGTCGCAGACTGGCGGCCGCAAAAAGTCGCGCATGCGCAGCGCGCTCATCGTGGCCCAGATGGCGACGTGCGTGGTGCTGCTCGCCGGCGCGGCGCTGTGTGTGCGCAGCCTGATGAACGCCAATGCCATCGATGCCGGATTCGATACGCACCATATCGCTCTGGCCAGGCTGGACCCAGGCAGCCTGGGATACACGCCGGAGAAAGAGAGGGACTTCTACGCCAGACTCCTTGAGCGGGTGGAGGGGCTGCCGGGAGTGACGTCGGCCAGCTATGCGCAGTTTCTGCCTCTGGGAACGTCGCGGTCTGAGACCTCCGCGGGCCTGCGCCTGGGCAAAAATCCGGACGCGGTAGCAGTGGACTTTTATTGCGTCGAGCCGGGGTTTTTCAAAACCATGGGTATACCGCTTTTGCGCGGCCGCGATTTGACCCAAAAGGAAGCCGACAGCGACCATCCCGACGCTGTGGTGATCAACGAGACCCTGGCGCGAAGGCTCTGGCCCGGTGAGAATCCAGTGGGAAAACGGTTGGCGCTGGAGGGCGAGAAGGCCATGAGCGAGGTGGTGGGCGTGGTGAAGAACGGGAAATATCACACCCTGGGCGAAGCGCCGCTCGCAGTCGTGTATCGCGGGACGCTTCCCCCGGCGCGGACCCTGGTGGTGCGCACTGCGGCAGATTCGCGGACGGTGCTTGACGAGATTCGCCATGAGGTTCCGGTTGTCGACCCTCTGATGGTGGCAACCCAGGTGCAAACCATCGAGGAGTACATGGCGCTGCCCTTGTTCCCAGCGCGGGCCATGGGATGGCTGCTGGGTGTATCGGGCATTTTGGCCCTGGTGATGACCGCGATCGGTCTGTTCGGAGTGATTGCGTACATGGTGTCGCAGCGAACCCACGAGATCGGCGTGCGCATGGCGTTGGGAGCCCGGCCCGCCGACGTGATGAAGATGGTGATTGGCCAGGGCCTGCGCCTTACTGCCATCGGACTGGCCATTGGTCTGTGCGCAGCCTTTGCAGCGGCGCGCCTTCTCGCGCCCCTGCTCTACGGGATCGGAGCCAATGACCCGGCGACCATGCTTGCCGTAGCTACAGGTCTGGCGGTGATTGCTCTTACCGCCTGCTATCTTCCCGCCCGCAAGGCGATGCGTATCGATCCCTCGGTCGCCCTGCGATACGAGTAACCGAGGACGTTGACGAAACCTCACGGACTGATGGGTTGGTGTGCTCATCTCCCGGAGCAAGTCGCCTGGCAGATCCTGACCCCTGAGGAAAAACGGTACCAACGAAACCGGGTAGACTCGACGAAATAACCAGGGCGTTACCACGGGGGAAAATCCGCTTGCGCGGTCGACAAAGCGGCACCCACCCGATGGTAGACTCAAAGCTGGCAGGGCAAACAATAGGCGAAAGTGTGACCCCGCCCTCAGGCAAGTAAAACCACCCGGATTGGAGCACAAACGTGGCAGAAGATCGTGATCGTCAGCGCGCCGTGGATCTGGCGCTTTCGCAGATTGAAAAGCAGTTCGGCAAAGGATCGATCATGCGCCTCGGCAGCAAAGAGGCCATCGTCCCCATCTCTGTCATCTCGACCGGCTCCATCTCTTTCGACGCCGCGCTGGGCGTGGGCGGAGTCCCCCGCGGCCGCGTCACTGAAATCTTCGGCCCTGAGTCCTCGGGCAAAACCACCATTACCCTCCAGATCATCGCCGAAGCCCAGAAGGCCGGCGGCCTGGCCGCGTTTGTCGATGCCGAGCACGCCCTCGATCCCGGCTACGCCAAAAAGCTGGGCGTCGACGTCGACAACCTGCTCGTCTCGCAGCCCGACTACGGCGAACAGGCGCTGGAAATCACCGAAGCCCTGGTCCGCTCCGGCGCCATCGACGTCCTGGTCGTCGACTCGGTCGCGGCCCTGGTTCCCAAAGCGGAACTGGACGGCGAAATGGGCGACTCCCACATGGGCCTGCAGGCCCGGCTCATGTCCCAGGCGCTGCGCAAGCTCACCGGAACCGTATCGAAGTCTCGCACCTCCCTCATCTTCATCAACCAGATCCGCGAGAAGATCGGCGTCATGTTCGGCAACCCGGAAACCACCACCGGCGGCCGCGCGCTCAAGTTCTATTCCTCGGTCCGCATCGATATCCGCCGCATCCAGGCCGTCAAGGAAGGCGACACCGTGGTCGGTTCGCGGACCAAGGTCAAGATCGTCAAGAACAAAGTCGCCGCGCCCTTCCGCGAGGCTGAGTTCGACATCCTCTATGGCGAGGGCATCTCCCGCGAGGGCGACGTGCTCGATCTGGCCGTGGCCAACAACATCGTCGAAAAGAGCGGCGCGTGGTTCAGCTACTCCGGCGAGCGCATCGGCCAGGGCCGCGAGAACGTCCGCCAGTTCCTGAAGGACAACCGCGACACCTTCAAGAAAATCGATACCGAGCTCAGGAAGAAGCTGGGCATCGGAGTGAAGACCACAGAACCGGAAATTCCGGCCGTTCCTCCCAACGGAGCCGTGCATGCGCAGGAAGCCGTGAAAGCGACGAAGGCGGGAGTAGTCAGGCAATAGAGGCAAACATGGAACTCGCGAGAGGTGAAGAAGCCCCAGGGTGACTCGGGACTCCTTCAACTTTACGGGATTGCGGCCGATATCTTCCGCGAACCAGGCGGAGGAGAGAAGTTCATTAGGGATGAGCGGGAGGAATTGAGCTTCCGTTACGAAGCACCACGGGAGCCGGAGACCGGGAATAAGGCAAATAGTTGAAATCCGGGAGAATATAGCCACATCCAGGGCTCGACGCGAAGCTGTTCTGACTGGTTGGCCACCCCGAGCAAGAGGGTTTTCGCCTCCGGCACTGTAGTAATGCCCATCGGGCATCCTTATCCATCGGACTCCCATCTCAAGCACTGATAAACGAAAAATCAGGGAGCGCACGTCCACCCTGGTACCTGCAGTTTTAGGCCCGTGGCCATGACGCGCTTCCCTCATCCGCCGGAGATTGCCGCCCGACCTGCCCGGAATACCGGCAACCCCCACTTGTTTCCTGCCGGCAACAGTCACACAGCCCATTTCCATTCGAGCGACGATCTGCTGGTCCGCGAAGTCGGCCTCCGCCTCGGCGCGGCACTCACCGCGGGAGGCGCAGCCCTGGTGATCGCTGCGCCGGCACGCCGGGCCGCATTTGAGGAACAACTGCTCTCAAAAGGGCTCGACCTGGCCAAACTCGCGAGCCAGGGGCGCTGGCTGGCGCTGGAGCCTGGCGCCACTCTGGCAGAGTTTATGGTGGAGGGCTGGCCGGATGCGAAGAAGTTCGCTCTGGTTGTCGGCCGCATCTTTGACTCCCTGAGCGCAGCTGTGGAGAACGTCCCCAGCTCCGAGCATTCACCGGTCGTGTATGGCGAGATGGTTTCCGTCCTCTGGGAAGAGGGTAAAACCGGTGCGGCGATGCGCCTCGAACAGCTGTGGAATGAGCTGGCCACGCAGCGGCGTTTTCACCTTTCGTGCGGCTGGCCCCTGCGGTTCTTCTCCCGGGATACCGATGGAGTGGTGATCGAGCGCATCTGCGCGGAACACAGCCACGTCGTTCCTGGGCACGGCTACGAGAGCATGAGCGATGAGCAGCGCAGGCAGCGATCCGTCGTATGGCAGCTGCAGTCCCAGGCGCTGGAAGAACAAATGCTCGTGGAGAGCCACGCCGAACAAGCGCAGATGAGGCTGGCCGCCATCGTCGAGTCGTCCGACGACGCGATTGTGAGCAAGGATCTGAACGGGATCGTCACCAGCTGGAATGCGGCCGCGGAGCGAATCCTGGGTTACACGGCGAAAGAAATGATCGGCAGGCCCATCACTACCCTCATTCCACCCGAGCTCCATCCGGACGAGGTGGAGATCCTGCGCAAGATTCAGGCCGGGGAGCGCATTGAGCATTTCGAGACCGTTCGCGTGACGAAAAGCGGTGAGCGCATCGACGTCTCGCTGACCATCTCACCGGTTCGAAGCCGCGATGGCAAGATCGTCGGGGCAGCCAAGATTCTTCGCGACGTGACCATGCAGAAGAAACTTGAAGCAGCCCTGCGCACCACCGAGCAACTGGCTTCCGTTGGGCGCCTGGCGGCCACCGTGGCGCACGAGATCAATAACCCCCTTGAAGCCATCACCAACCTGATCTACCTGGTGCTGCGGCACCCGGATTTGCCGGAATCGGTCCGCGGATGCCTGAAAATGGCCGATGAAGAACTGAACCGGGTTTCGCACATCGCGCGTCAGACCCTGGGATTCTATCGGGATACCACATCGCCAGTGCTGGTCGATGTGCCCGAGGCCATCGATGAAATGCTGGCGATCTATCAGCGCCGTTTCAGCTACAGGCAGATCGCGCTGCGCAAGCGGATCGCGCCCGGGTTGCGCGTTCGCGTGCTGCGCGGGGAGTTCAAGCAGATCGTCTCGAATCTGGTGACCAACGCGATCGACGCGTCGCCGAAAGGGACGACGATCGAGGTGCGGGCGTGGCCATCCAGACATCCAGTCACAGGCGCGCAGGGAATTCATCTGGTGGTCGCCGACCAGGGTACCGGAATACCAGAGGGCATCCGGCGGCAGATCTTCGCTCCGTTCTTCACCACCAAGAAAGATGTCGGCACTGGCCTCGGGCTGTGGATCGTCAAAAGCATGCTGGCAAAAACCGGAGGCTGGATCCGTTGTCGCAGCCGCGTAGCCGGCCCCGGAGTCTCTGCATCGGGCACCGCGATGATGGTCTTCCTCGCCAGCCAGGCCGAGCCCGAGGCTGAACGTCTCGCAGCCTGACTCTTCGCCGAGCGCGGAACGCCGAGCGCCGTCCTACTGCTTCTTCCCCAGGCTCAGCGTAAACCGCGCGCCCGTGCGGAAGTTGAAGGGTAGCGATGGGTAGCCAATGGGCCCGATGTGCTGGTCGCTCGTCAGATTGTTGAGCTGGGTGTAGAGAGACAGCCAGGGCTTCCACTGATAATTCGCGGCAAGGTCGATTTTAGTCCAGGCGTAGT
Source organism: uncultured Acidobacteriaceae bacterium (assembly GCA_963788905.1). Taxonomy (GTDB): domain Bacteria; phylum Acidobacteriota; class Terriglobia; order Terriglobales; family Acidobacteriaceae; genus Palsa-343. The sequence continues at coordinate 377,117 of CAWBIO010000001.1, read as the reverse complement.
CGAGATTGCGATTGGGCAGCAGCAGCGTGTTGCCAAAGTTCACGTCGTCGCCGCCGAGATAAGTAGAGTCGTCGCTGCGGCTGGCATAAACGGCGTTGAGCACGCCAGACCATTTCTTGCCGGTGTAAATGACGCTGGTGAATCCGGTATGCGGCGGCCGGCGGAAAGGACGCGCCCCGACTAGTGGCGCATAGTTGCCGATGGGGATAGAAGGAAAGTTTGGGTTGGTACTCGGCCCCAGCGCGTCCGACGAGAAGCTGTGCTGGACCTGGGCTTCGAGATACGTGTAACCGCCTCGCAGAAATATGTTTTTCCCAAGTCCGTATTCGAATTCCGACTCGACGCCCTGCGCCCGATATGACATCGAGTTCAGGTCAAGCTCGTAGGCAAAGTTGTTATTGAGGAAGCTCTCGAGTTGCTGCTGCTGCGCTGCCGTAAGGTTCGGTAGAAGAAACGGAACCGCCGAAGCGGGCACAGGCTCAATCTGATTGCCGAATTCGTTGTGGAAGTAGCTGACCCGGGCGATGACCCGCTCGCTGAACAGGCTCTGCTCGATGCCGCCATCGTAAGTGCGCGACAGCTCCGCGCCGATAGGCGCGATACCGTAGTGCGAAATCGTCCCCTGCCCGCCGTTGGCCTGGAGAAACGTGTAGAGGGATCCGAACTGCTGATCGAGCGTCGGCTCCTGGTAGCCTTTCGCAAAGTTCACGCTCAGGCGAGTGCCGTGGAAAGCGCCCTTGCCTGGGCGAACGACATACCAGGATGCTCCACCACGCGGCGTCCCCACGGTTCCAAAAAGCTGGTTCTTTTCTACCCCGCCGGCAGCCGTATAAAAGAACCGATTTTTGAACTGGCCGCCGACCTGACCCTGGTAGTCGTAGTTTGTCCGCTCCAGGCCTTCGCGGTAGGCGTATACCGGCTCGCCCTCCAGACCGCGCTCATTCTCGTATCGCGCCCCGGCAATCACGCCCAGATGCGGCCCGTGCTGGTAGTTGGTATCGGCGTAAAGGCTGTCTCGATTCGAAGCCAGCGCCAGCGAGTACGGGTAAATCGCACCAAAGCCGGTGCCGTAATTCATCAGCGCCTGGCCGGAAACCGAATAGCCGTTGGCGCCGAGCACCGTAACGTTGTTGCCGTAGTAATTGCCGGCGATGGGAATGCCCGCCGGATACCACTGCTCGGATTCTTCGCGCTTGCGCACGAGGCCGTAGCGCACGCCCGCAGTCCAGTTGTCGCGGAAAGAGTGATCGATCGCGCCCGCGCCGTAGACATCCTGATCGAGCTGCTTGCCGTCGTTCGCGTAATCGTAGAAAGAGTAACCGCTGTTGGATGACGGCAGGCCGATGGCGGAAGCGCTGGTGCGGGCGGTGGCGCGGATCTGAGTTTTCGCGGACAGGCTCAAGCCGAGGTTGCCCACGCCCGTGTCGTCGTGATAGCCATCGTCGGGCATGGCGTTCTGCGTGTTGAGGCTCGAGGCGCCGAAGTAGTAGTCGAGCTTGGGCTTCATCCCGGCCAGCTGCACCTGGTTCCGGTAAGTCTTGAAATTGCCGGCATCACCCTCATACAGCAGCGAAGGAAAAGGCGTGCTGCCCCGTGGAGTGGTGATCGAAACCACGCCCGCGGCGGCGTCCGATCCGTAGAGCACCGTGTTGGGACCACGATAAATCTCAAGATCCTGAATGCCGGTGGTGGCGACGTTGCCAAAGTCAAAGCGGCCGCCAATGTCTTCGATGGGGACCCCGTCCATGACGACGCGGTTCGCCGTGGAGTTTCCGCCCCGGATGAAGAGCGACGTCTCGCCGCCGGTTTGGCCCGTCTGCACGACGTTCAACCCCGGTACAAGACGGAGCGGATCGACGGCGTCGGCATGGTTAGCGAATTCCTGCGCGCTGATGCCGGTGACGGATGCACTGGTCTGCGCCTGCGGCACCGGCGTGCCGGTAGGAGTCACGACCACCGACTCGCGCACCCACTCCGGCTCCAGCACAATGTTTTGCTCTACGTTATCGAAGCGGCCGGCGTAGAAACTCTGCGTTGCCAGCTGGCGAAACGAAATGCCGGTGGCCAGAACGTAGAAGCGTCCCGAGGCCGCGTCAACCAGCGTGTAGCCGCCATCGGCGCCTGTACTGCCATTGATGAGGACATTGCCATTCTGGATCAAGCCGACGGTGGCGTTGGCAATCGGATAGCCCAGCGGATCGGTGACGGTTCCATGAACGCTGACAGCGTGGAGGGACGGCACGGAAAAGAGCGCCAGCGAAAGCGCGGCAAACCAAACCGAAAATGCGGGCAGCCAGCGGCGCGCGGGCCGCGGAAAGAGCGTCATAGTTTCCTCCGGTTCCCCTCGGAACCTGGTGATTGAGCCTGTCCGGTAGGAAAACAGGCCCGGCAAATGGAACCGGTCTCCTGACTTGCGCGCTGCTCCTGAGGCCGAAACCGCAAAGGCTCATGCCCGGGAGTCAAAGCCGAACCGCCTTCCCGGAGCCATCCGGCTCCAGTGGCGTATGGTTCAGTTTTTGCTGCGTCAAAAGAAGGACGCAGGAAAACGCGCTTACAGTTGCGGGGCAGTGGCGGATTTTCACCGCCTTCCCGATCATCCCATTGCAGATGGTGGTTTACGCGAACACAATTCGGAGACAATTCCCCGGATCGCTCACCGCGCCTTAAGCCGAATCCCCCTTATAAATCTTCTGTTTCCACAAGTCAAAGCGGTACCGCGCCATCCGCCGAGCCGGCGATAACCAGCAGGACGCGAACCCGCCAATCAGACCCGATCGCATCAGGACGCCCATATCACTCGACGGCCCCGCGAGCCAAAATTAGTGCGCGACCGCCATCCCGGGAGGATATACTCGCAGGACAATTCCCAGTTTTCTGCTTTTCTGCCAGGGTTCCATGGATTCTCGTTCTACCATCGACGGAATCAGGCCCAGAGTTCTGATCGCCGACGATGAGCGTATCATCGCGGACACTTTGGGAATGATCCTCAACCAGAACGGCTTCGAGGCCGCCACGGTATACAGCGGCCAAAAAGCGGTGGAGGCGGCGCGCCAGTTTCGCCCCAACGTGTTTCTGGGTGACGTCGTGATGCCCGGCATGAGCGGCATCGAGGCGGCAATCCAGATTTGCGCCTTCATTCCCGGCTGCCGGGTCCTGCTTCTCTCCGGACAGGCCGCAACGTCGGATCTGATGCGGGACGCCCGGGTTCGTGGCCACGACTTCGAAGTGATCCTGAAACCGGTGCATCCCAACCAGCTGCTGGAGCGGCTGAGGGCAACTTAGAGCTTCTCAGCTGGGTCGGCAGCGCGCTTCGGTCACAGACGGCCGCGGCGCGGATTTGAGCCCAGAGATCTTTGATCCCGGCCCCGGTTTTCGCTGAACAAAGCAAAAGGTTCTCCGCACCAAAAGCGTCGCGCAGCGCAGCCAGAGCCTTGGCGCGTCCGTTGCCGGAGAGCCGGTCGGCTTTAGTCCCGGCGATGACGTACTTGCGGCCCGCGCTCCGCAGGAATTCGAACAACTGCGCGTCGCTGGCTTTCGCTGGGATGGTACTGTCAACCAGGCAGACGCAGAGTACGAGCGTGGGTCGAGCGCGGAGATAAGGGTCGATGAAGGCCGGCCATTGCGCGGAGACCGACTTCGAGAGCTTCGCATAGCCGTAACCAGGCAGATCGGCGAAGATCAGGCGCGGCGGCTGGCCGGGCTTTTGTTCCGCCGGCGCGTCGGTGAGCGCGAAAAAGTTGATGGCGCGGGTACGGCCGGGCGTCGAGGAAACGCGGGCCTGCTTTTCGCCGAGGAGCGCATTCAGCAGGCTCGATTTCCCCACGTTGGAGCGGCCCAGAAAGGCGATCTCCGGGGCTCCGGCCGGCGGAAACTGCGCGGGCGCGGTCGCGGAGAGGAGGAATTTGGGATACAACCTGCTCATGCGGTCTTCATGCGATCAAGGCTAGTCTAACGAAGACCCCGGGCCAGGATGAATTTGTGCCGGAAAGGGATCTTATTCTCATGAAACGTAACAGATATGGATACATTTTAGCCGGATTGCTGCCTCTGCTGCTCGCCGGTGCTCCGGTCCTTTGCGCGCAATCGGCACAAGACGCCATTCGCCAGGTCCTCGCTGACCAGCAGAACGCATGGAACCAGGGCGACGTCGTCACATTCATGCGCGGGTACGACGATTCGCCCCAGACCACGTTCATTGGGAAGTCAATCGAGCACGGATATCAGATGATCCTTGCGCGCTACCAGCGCAACTACGGCACTCCCGATGCAATGGGAAAGCTGGATTTCAGCGACATCGCCGTCCGGATGCTGGGCGCGGAGCACGCGGTGGTGACCGGGCGATTCCATCTTGCGCGCACTCAGGCCGGCGGCGGCGACGCGACAGGGATTTTTTCGCTGGTCTTCGAGAAGAAAGCGGCAGGATGGAAGATTATCCTCGACCACACAAGCTCCTGAGGAGGCTTCATGGTGAAATTCGAACCCAATATGGTGAATCTTTTCCTGCCTTATTCGCGCCACAAGCTGGTCACTCAGTTCATGCCTCGATTGCGAAGTTGCGTCGAGTCGCTGAACGACGAGCAGATCTGGTGGCGCCCGAATGAGGCCAGCAACTCCATTGGCAATCTGATCCTGCATCTGAACGGCAACGTGCGCCAATGGCTGGTGGACTCGTTCGGCCACAGGGAGGATAAGCGCGAACGGCCGGCGGAATTCGCGGCCAAGGGAGAAATCTCCGGGGCGAAATTACTGGAGGCGCTGCAGTGGACCGTGCATGAGGCGGCAAGCACCCTGGACCGGCTCGGCGAGAACGAACTGCTCGCGCGATATGAGGTTCAGGGCTACAGCGTCTATGGCCTCGAAGCGGTGTATCAGGTCATCGAGCACTTTGCGCTGCACTACGGCCAGATCGCTTACATCACGAAGATGCTGAAGGACCAGGATCTGGGGTTCTACAAGGAGCTCAACCGAACCGGGCGGGCAGCGGAGGGTCAGAGCCGTCCGTGATCGAGACCTGGGCGCTTGCGAAGGCACAGCGCGAAAAACGACCCGCCGAATGAAGCCAGGCGGGCCGTTGCACATCATAGAGGAGGCAGAGTCCGTAGTTCCTGAGACTGAAACCAGCGGGACTTGCCCCTGCACTACATACGGATCGTTTTGAATTTGGGTTGCAGAAATGTGATGAAATGATTTCTTTTGTGCGCGACATAAGTTTTTCGAATAACCTGCGCAGCTTGACCGCTCGATGAGCCTCCTTTAGCATGAAGTTGATGAACACCTGCCCAATTCCGGCGATGTGTTGCGCTTGTTGTTGCGCGCTGCGCCGGACTTGTGGGTGAGCACCCGAAACCAGAACGCACTCATAACTCCCGCGCTTTCAGCCAATGCTGACGCGGGTTTTTTATTGCTACTCGAAGGAACGGAGAGATCATGGCGGAGATTTCCGCAACCAAAGACGCCACGAGGGAAACCAAAGCTCAGCGCGCCGAGCGGCTGAAGCGCGAGAAGAATCCCTGGGACGCCATCGAGGAGATTCGCCAGTTTGCGCGCACCGGGCGGAGTTCGATTCCCGAGGAGTGGAGCACATATTTCCGCTGGTGGGGAATCTACACGCAGGGTGATGGCGCCGGCGTGACCGGCGGTAAGGCCGGCGAAGGAAAAGCCACCAGCTACTTCATGATGCGCGTCGGCATCCCCAACGGCATTCTGCGTGCCGAACAGGCGCGCGTGCTGGCACAGATCGCGCGGCGCCACGGCCGGAATCTGGCCGACATCACGGTGCGGCAGAACATTCAGTTCCACTGGCTGACCATCGAATCGCTGCCCGAAGTCATGGAGGCGCTCGATGCAGTCGGCCTCTCACCCAGGGGCGCATGCGGCGATGTGGTGCGCAACGTCACCGGGTGCCCGGTCGCTGGAATCGCCCACGACGAGATCATCGATGCTTCCCCACTGGCAATTGAAATCTCTCGCGCTCTGCAGGGTAACAATGACTTCTACAACCTGCCGCGCAAATTCAAGATTTCGATTACCGGCTGCGCGGTGTGGTGCTCCTATCCGGAGATCAACGATATTGCGCTGACCGCGGTGCGGCGCGGTGCGGATGTGGGGTATTCGGTGCGCGTCGGCGGCGGGCTGTCGAACGAACCGCATCTGGCTGTGCGGCTCAATGCGTTCGTACGGCCCGATCAGGCAGCAGCCGTGGTGCGTGCGATCACCGAAATCTTCCGCGACCAGCAGGGGCTCCGGGAGAGCCGCGACCGGGCGCGGCTGAAGTACCTGTTCATGAAGGAAGGCTGGACGGCGGAACGGTTCCTCGACGAAATTGAGAACCGCGTCGGTTACAAATTGGATCCGGCCGTGGAAGAGATTGTTCCCGATGACGTCCTGCGCGATCACGTGGGAATTCACCGGCAGGAGCACTTCGGACTGAGCTATGTGGGCGCCAGCGTCCTGCGCGGCCGGCTCACCGGCAATCAGCTGGAAGCGGCGGCGCATCTGGCCGAGCAATTCAGCGCGGGCGATCTGCGGCTCACCGTGATGCAGAATCTGCTCTTCGTGAACGTGCCCACGGCGCACGCTGGGGAACTGGCGCGAGAACTGGAGCAAATCGGGCTGCGCGTCCAGGGGACACCGTTCTGGCGGGGCGGCATTGCGTGCACAGGAACCGAATTCTGCAAACTGGCGATCACCGAAACGAAAGGATTCCTGCGCTGGCTGGTGGAGGAAATGGAGGAGCGCCTGCCGGAGTTCGATCAGCAGTTGCGGTTGCACGTGACCGGCTGCCCGAACAGCTGCGGACAACACTGGATCGCCGACATTGGGCTCGAGGGCAAGAAGATCAAACACGAGGGCCGGCTCACCGACGCCTACTACTTCTGCGTGGGCGGTTCTGTGGGGAAACACGCGGCCGTAGCCCGCCCCGTGGGGTTCCGAACACCGGCACACCTGGTGCCCGAGGCCATCGCGCGGCTGCTCAGGAAGTTCCTGACAGAGCGCGAGGCTGACGAGAACCTGCGGGCCTGGTTCGCGCGCAACAGCGATGCGGATTTGCGTGCGGCCCTCGCCGGAGAGGAATTGCTGCCGGTCGAGCGCGATCTGGCGACCGGGCAGGTTCCCCTGGAGCTGGCGGGTTGAGGAGAATGCGATGAGCCTGTTGCCAATTTTTATGCGCCTTGAAGGGCGCCGCTGCCTGGTAGTGGGCGCGGGGACGGTCGCCCTCACGAAGATCGAGAGCCTGCGCGCGGCGGGCGCCTCAATCACGGTGGTTGCGCCACAGGCGATCGCGCCAATACGTGAGCTGGCAGCAAAGGGCGCCGTCCTGTGGCGGGAGCGTGCGTTTGAGCCGCCTGATTTGGACGGAGCATTTCTGGTCATCGCGGCGACCAATGCGCCGGACGTCAATCACGCGGTTTATCAAGAAGCCCTTCGGCGCAACGTACTCTGTAACGCCGTCGACGATCCGCCCAACTGCGATTTTTACTTTGGGTCAGTGGTCGCGCGCGGCAATCTGCAGATTGCCATTTCCACCGCCGGCGAGAGCCCGGCCTTGGCGCAGCGCCTGCGCAAAGAGATAGACGCACAGTTGCCGGATGATCTGGGACCCTGGCTGAGCGAGCTGGGTGCGCTGCGCCGCGAGGTTCGGGCCGGCACACCGCCGGGAGAAGCGCGCAACCAACTACTCCACGAGCTAGCGCAGCGGCATCTTTGCGATTCGTCCATGTGCCCGACCCGGGAGTTTGCACACCACCGCATCCGCGCCATCGAAGAAGATGCAGCGCGCGCGGAAGCCGAGATACCCGCATGACGGCGCCGAAAACAACAACCCGGCCCGGCATGGTCTGCCTGGTCGGCGCGGGCCCGGGCGATCCGGAATTGCTGACGATCCGCGCCGCCCGGCTGCTCGCGGGCGCCGACGTGGTGCTCCACGACGACCTCGTCCCGGCTGCGATTCTGGCCCACGCCGAGCGGGCGCTGGTGATCAACGTCGGCAAGCGCTGCGGGCGCAAGAACATCTCCCAGGAGCAGATCAACGGTATGATGGTCGACTACGCGCGCCGCGGAATGGCGGTCATTCGCCTGAAGTCGGGCGATCCTCTTGTATTCGGGCGCGCCGGCGAAGAGATGGACGCCCTGCGCGCGGCAGGTGTGGCGTTCGAGGTGGTTCCGGGCATCACAGCGGCCTTTGCGGCAGCAGCAGCGATCCAGAAACCGCTAACTGACCGGCGCAGCGCCTCCAGCGTCCACTTTTCTGCCGGGCATCATGCGCCAGCAAGTCGCCCCGAAGAAAAATTCGCCGCAACCCGAGTCATCTACATGCCAGGCCGCGACCTCAGCGCAGTCGCTGCCCAGCTGCGCCAGGAAGGCCTTTCTGCCGATCTGCCGTGCGTGCTCGTTTCACGCGCGGGCCAGCCGGACCAGCAGGTCGCGCGCACCACCCTGCAACATCTTGAGCAGTCCGATTCCCTTCCCGCGCCGGCAATTCTGCTGGCTGGCGAAGCACTCCACGAGTCGCAATACGAAAGCCTGAGCCACGCTGGTCAATTTGTAACCGTGGCAGATGAAAATCATGGTCCGGCCCTCGAATTGAGCACCGATTGACGCACAAAATCCGCGTTACTGCGCCGGCAGCGTGTAATCGAAGTCGTAAAAATGCTTGCCTCCGGCCTCGACGCGAATCTTCATCGAGCCGGAGATGCTGGTCAGCTCGCCAGTCCCGGAGTCAGGCACCACGATGATGTTCAGCTGGGGCACGCCGCGGTTCATCGTGGCGTTGTGCTGCAGAACAAAGCTGCCGGCTTTGCCCTGGAGCGTTCCCGTGACCCGTTCCATCGCCACATAGCCCCCGGAGCCGATAGTTTTGTCGAGCACGCTGAGCATCTCGCCCTTGCTGGTCCCCTCAAGATCGCCATGAAAAGTCTTGTCGAGAGACATCCGCCCCAGACCGGCATCTTCTGCCGGCGGATTGTCAGGCTTCTGCGGAACCCCTTTGACTTCGAACGATCCGGTTGCATGATGCACGGCGGTTACCTCCGTTGAGCGTGGATTCTGATTCTGCGCGGTCGCCTCGAACGGCGCAAGCCATGAGACCCCAACCGCCACAAGAGCAGCCACAATCCACTTCATCCTGAGCAGCATAGCATTGCGCGCGGAAGCAATTTGGCATCCAACCACGCATGAGCAGAACGACCAGGTTCTTCCTCCCCACGACCTTCTTGTCGATCTCCCTGGCTCTGGCCCTCGCAGGCTGCCGGAGCAATCAGAATCAGGCGCAGCCCAGCAGTGACGATCCCGCGTCGGCCAATCTGGCCAACGCCAGCAACGTCACGCAGTCGGCCAGCAACGAGAACCCGCCGCCCCCGCCGCAGGACCAGAGTGGCGCCAGCAACCAGGCCGCGCCACCACCGGACTACTCCGATCAGTACAGCGGCCAGCCCGGCTACGAAGAGTCCGGCTACGACGACACGGCTTACGACATCGCGAGCGATCCGCCGCCCGATTTGCCCGACTACGACCAGCCCCCATGCCCAGGCGACAACTACATCTGGACGCCAGGCTACTGGTCCTACGCTCAGGCCGGATACTACTGGGTTCCAGGCGCGTGGGTCATGGCGCCTTATGTAGGCGCGCTGTGGACCCCGGGCTACTGGGGCTGGTCGAGCGGCCGCTATCGCTGGAATGCCGGCTACTGGGGTCCGCATGTGGGCTTCTACGGTGGCGTCAATTACGGCTTCGGCTACAACGGAAATGGCTATGAAGGTGGCTACTGGCGGAACAACGCTTTCTACTACAACACATCGGTCTCCCGAGTGAACACGACCGTGGTCCGCAACGTTTATGACTACCGTGTCAACAACAACGCCAATACGCGGGTGAGCTTCAACGGCGGGCACGGCGGACTGAACTACCAGCCGACACCGGCGCAGGTGGCAGCGCGGAATGAGCGCCATGTGGCCCCGCTGCCGGTGCAGCGAACCGTGAGGCAGACCGCGATGCAGAACCGCGCGCAGTTTGCCAGTGAGAACCACGGCCGTCCGCAACTGGTAGCAGAAACTCGACCCATGAATGGCGGACGGACCGCTCCTGCGCCGCGCGCGGAAGATTTCCACCCCGCTCCTGCTCCCACACCGGCTGGACGGCCCGAGGCTGGACGTCCCGCGCCGGAATCGCGGCCCTCAGCGGGTACGCCGGCTCCCGTGGGCGCACCCCGGCCCCAGCCTGGCAACGGAATTCGTCCTCAGCCCGGTAGACCGGCGCCCGAATCCAAGCCTGCTCCGCAGCCAAATCGCTCTGCACCGGCGTCAAGACCGACTCCTCAGCCAATGAACCGGCCGGAATCGCGTCCACAACCCAATCGACCGGCTCCGGAATCCCGGCCAACTCCGCAACCGCAGCCGTTCAATCGACCAGCTGCGCGCCCGCAACCCGAGAATCGCCCGCAGCCGGAGTCGAGGCCAGCGCCGCAGCCGAGCCGGCCTGCTCCCGAATCGAGGCCCGCGCCGGAATCGAGGCCCGCGCCTCCGCCGCAGCAGGAATCGAGGCCACAGCCTGAATCACGGCCCGCGCCCCAGGCTCGGCCAGAGTCCCGGCCAGCACCAGAGTCCCGGCCCGCGCCTCCGCCGAAACAGCAGCCTCGTCCGAGCAAGCCGGACGACAAGCACCCTCAGTAGCGGGATTTGATCTGAGGTACCGCGCGCGAAGCATCGCGGCGCACAGTGGTGCGCTCCAGCAGCTCGCGCAGGCGAAAGGCCCGCTCCAGTTGCGCAGCGACCAGATGCTGCTGGCGACGGCGATGGTCGGCGTTCTCCAGCCGCGGCACCAGCCGCTCGTCGCGGGCCGCTCCGGCTTCAAGATCGAGGATCGCGGCCTCAAGGGTGAGGCGGAATCGCTCGCTCACGCGGATGGGTTCGGAAAATGGAGGCAGCGGCATTTTTCAGATCCTGAGGCTCAAGTCTTCTCGTCTGCTGCCGATTGTAGCGAGTGAGAAAGCCCCTCTGTAAGGCCGGTTTGTGAATGTACCGGAAAACTTTGGGGGAGAATTGTCTGCTTTCAGGACAGTACCCCGCCCAGTTCCCCAACCGCCAGCCTCACAGATCCGGTTTTCTCCCCGCAACAATGTCCAGCGCCCTCGCCACAAATTGTTCCAGCGGCGTCGACCCCTCGTCTCCCTTGCCGCGGGTGCGAACGCTCACCGCTTCTGCGGATTCTTCCTTGTCGCCCATCACCAGAACATAGGGAATCTTCTGAAGGGTGAAATCCCGGATCTTCGCGTTCATCTTTTCGTTGCGTGGGTCGATTTCGACGCGCAGTCCCGCCCTTTGTAACCGCTCCTGTACCTTTTTCGCGTACCCATGATGCCGCTCGCTGATCGGCACCAGGCCCACCTGCACAGGCGCCAGCCACAGCGGGAACGCCCCTGCGTAGAGCTCAATCAGGTAAGAGATCATGCGTTCCATCGTGCTCACGATCGCGCGATGGATCATCACCGGGCGAGGCTGCGTGCCGTCCGCAGCCGTGTATTTGAGCCCGAACTGATTGGGCAGGTGGAAATCCAACTGAACTGTGGAGTAGGTCTCCTCGTGTCCCATCACGTCGGCCAGCTGAATGTCGAGCTTCGGCCCATAGAACGCCGCATCGCCCGGGCTTTCGCGATACTTCAGGCCGAGTGAATCCATCGCCTCGCGCAGCTCACGCTCGCCCAACTCCCACATCGCGTCGTTGTCGACGTACTTCTCTTTGTTCTTCGGATCGCGCAGCGAGAGCCGATAACTGTACTTGGTAATGCCGAGATCTTTGTATGCGCGCTCCACCAGTCTCATCACGCCGGAGAATTCTTCCTTGATCTGCTCTGGCGTGCAGAAGATGTGCGCGTCGTTCAGGGTCATGCAGCGGACGCGGCTCAGACCGCTGAGGACGCCGGAGCGTTCATACCGATACATTGTCCCGAGCTCGGCGATACGCACTGGCAGATCGCGGTAACTCCGCAGCTTCGACTCATAGATAAGGATGTGGTGCGGACAGTTCATGGGCCGCAGAACCATCTTCTCGGTATCGAGATCCATCGCCGGAAACATGTCCTCGTGGTAGTGCGCCCAGTGTCCGGAGCGGATATAGAGGTCCACCTTGGCCAGATCGGGCGTGTAGACGTGCTCGTAGCCGAGTTCGCGCTCGAGGCCCAGAATGTAATCCTCCAGCAGCCTGCGAATCGTTGCGCCTTTCGGCAGCCATAGCGGCAGCCCCGCACCCACCTCTTCGCTCACCGTGAACAGCTCCAGCTCCTTGCCCAGGCGGCGATGATCGCGGCGCTTCGCGTCTTCAATGCGCTCCAGATATTCGTCGAGGTCCTTCTTCGAAAAGAACGCCGTGCCGTAGATGCGCTGCAGCTGCGGGTTCTTTTCGTCGCCCAGCCAGTAAGCGCCCGAAAGGCTCATCACCTTGAAGGCCTTCACGCGCCCGGTGGAAGGCAAATGCGGCCCGCGGCAGAAATCCACGAACTTGCCGTTGTGGTAGAGCGAAATCTTTTCGCCGGGCTTGGTGAACTTTTCCACGAAGTGGACCTTCATGAAGTCGTTGCCGGTTTTGAATTCCTCCAGAGCCTGCTCCCGGGGCTCGAATTCGCGAACGAATTTCTCGTCGCGCGCCGTGACCTCGGCCATGCGCCCCTCGATCAGCTTCAAATCCTCGGGCGTGAAGGGTGTCGGACGCCAGAAATCATAGAAGAAGCCTGTCTCGGTGGCCGGCCCATGCCCAAGCTTCGTTTCCGGGAACAGCTCGGTCACCGCAGTCGCCAGCACATGGGCCGCCGAATGGCGCAGGACCTTTAGCGCTTCAGGGTCCCGTTCAGTCAGCAGCTGGAGAGCGACGTCTTCCTCGAGCGGCGTGGAGAGATCCACCAGGCGCTCGGCATGCGAATCTTCATTGGCGTACATCGAAGCTTCGCTGCCTTCGGCTGAACCTGCCGCAACGGGAGCGGCTTTGAGCGGCCGGACGCGTGCGACAACCGCAGCCTGAGCCAGGCGCGGCGAAATATCCTGGGCGATCGCCAGAGGTGTGGTGCCGGCCGGAACTTCGCGTACCGATCCGTCCGGAAGCTGTACCTGAATCGAACTCATAGAAAAAGGGTACAGGGTGCAGCGCGCAGGGTACAGATCACGAACGGCACTCCAGATCACCGTGCGGGTCGCTGGCTGCTGGCTGCTGGCTGCCGCTGACTGCGGGCTGCGGGCTATTTCACCCCAATGTGCGCGGTCATCTGCATGTTTCCGAAATCGGTGATGTCCGCATAGGTCTCGAAGTCGGTTTGATAAGCGCGTGTGCCGCCAAGCTGCGCCGGCGTCATGCCGTTGATGCGTTGCCACAGCGCCGGGATCACCTGCTGCGGCGGTCCGGTTTCAGATGGAATCACTGCATATTTCCCCGCAGGGATGGTCTTCGCCACCATGCCGTCCGGAACCTTATCCGCCGACGTCACCCGATAGCCGAGGGTGTAGTTGTAATCGCCCGTGCTTTCCGAGGCGTAATCGCTGTAAACCACCACCAGACCATCGCTGGCCCGGTTGGGAATCTGATCGAGCGTCCCATTCTGCATCGCGCTCTGCCAAAGCTGCGGGATTGAACCCTGGCCACCGGCTTCTTTGGCGTTGTTGGTGCGCACCGTCACGCCCACCACGATGAAGCTGGCCTGGTCTTCGACCCTGGGCGCAGCCGGAGTTGCCGACGCACTGGGCGCGGGCGCCGTTTGGGCCGGCGCGGTTTGGGCTGGCGCCGAGGTCGCCGGGTTCTGGGCGAATGCTGACGCAGCAAGCACGAACACGAGAGGCAGAGAGACTTTTCCGGTTGTCAACATAAGTGAGCAGTATACGCAGCCCGACCGTTTTTGGTTCACCCAATTGCCACCAGCGGACCATTACCGGCCAGGTACTTTGGTGCGCCAATTCATCTCCCATCGTTCGGCGTACCTGCCCCAATTGTGGCAGGAACAGTACTAAGGAAACCTCCTCGACATGCCTGCTACCCCATTAAGATGAGAGTCGATTCTCCTTACTCAACGATGGCAAGCTGGCACGAAATCAGGCTCCGGACTCGCGCCGGCAGCACGGCGCTGACCGTTCTGCTGCTTGCCGTGGCCTTTTGCGGCTGCCAGAGCGTGCAGAGCTCCTCCCCGTCGCAAACCGAGGTCCGGGTCATCGACGCTTCGTACAACGCGCCATCGATCAACGTCGACGTGGGCACCACACCCATCGCGACCAACATCGGCGCAGCCACCTTTACCAACTACGCTTTCCTCCCGCCGCAAAACGCGACCGCCTCTGTGATTCCGGTCGGAGCCACCAAGCCCACAGCGACCGCCTCGGCTGAGCTCGAAGTCGCCCAGATGCACTCGGTCTTCATCACCGACACCACCAACGGCGGCTACTCGGCGTCCATTCTGCTCGACCAGGCCGCAGCCGCGCCCGCCGGATATTTCTCGATCCGGTTTCTGCAGCAGGCGCTCAACGCCGGCGCGGTCGACATCTACATCGTGCCCGGCAACAGCACCCTGGCCGATTCCAAACCCCTCTTCGCCAACGTGTCACCAGGATCGGTGGAAGGCTACGCCAACGTGCTGGCCGGCTCCTATACCATCGTCATCACGCCGGCGGGGTCGATTAAGACACCCTACTCCAGCTCACAGATTCAGTTCACCGCCGGGCAGGTGCGAACCGTTCTCATCATGGACGCGCAACTGACCACCAATCCGCCCGTGACGGTGACGATTGGCGACGATCTGAACTGAGAAAAGCAGCCGGTAGCCAGTAGCCGGTAGCGACGCTTCCTGCTTCCAGCTTCCAGCTTCCTGCTTCCAGCTTCCTGCTTCCAGCTTCCTGCTACCTGCTTCCAGCTTCCCGCTTCACGCGTACTTGCCTCCCGGCTCCCGGCTCCCCGCTGCCGCTGCTTCCATCTCCAGCAGCTTCTTCTTCCGTTCAATCCCCCACCGATATCCCGTCGGCTTGCCATCGCTGCCGATCACGCGATGGCATGGCACCACGATCGATACCGGATTCGTAGCGCAGGCGCGAGCCACTGCGCGCACCGCTGTCGGCTGCCCCACCGTTTTGGCCAGCTGCGCATAGGTCAGCGTCTTGCCCCGCGGAATCCTGCGCAGCGCTTCCCACACCCGCATCTGGAACGCCGTCGCCCTCAGATCCAGCGGCAGATCAAGCGCTGCAGGATGCTCGGTCAGTTGTGAGACCACCTGCTCGAGCATCGATTCGACTCGCTTCTCCGCCTGAATCTTAGCCAGTGGAAACTGTGCGCGCAGCTGACGGATGAGTTGGCGGTCGCTGTCGCCGAGGCTCACAAAACAGAGCCCGCGCTCGGTCGCCGCAATCAGCACCTTGCCAAGCGCACTCTCCCCGATCGCATACCCAATCTCAGCATCGCGGCCTCCAGCACGCCAGGCGCTGGGCGTCATTCCCAGCTGCGTGTTCTCATAGGCGCGCCCCGGCCCGGAATAGCCTGCGTCGTAGATGGCGTCTGTCACGCGAGCCGAACCATGGCTCAGCTCTTTTCGAAACGACGCAGCCCGCCGCTGCCGCTGATACTGCGCCGGCGTGACCCCGATCACTCGCTTAAATGCCCGCTCCACCGTGAACGGGCTCCGTCCTGTGAGGCGCGAAAGCTCTGCCAAAGTCACGGCGCGGTCGCGGCGAAGCCTCGCCGAGACTTTCTCCACCAGCTCAGCGTCTGTGTGCCTCTGCTGCGGGCGGCAACGCCGGCACGGCCGATAACCGGCGCTCATGGCAGTCCCAGGATCGGCAAAAAAAACTACATTCCCGCGCTGTGGGCGGCGGCTGGGGCAGGTTGGCCGGCAGAAAACCCCCGTCGTCGTCACGGCATACACCATCTCCGCATCGGCAGCGGGATCGCGGGCCAGCACCGCGGCCCAGGCCTGGTCTTCAGTCAGCATCTCGGTTGTGTTCATCGTACTCGTCCTCCAGCCATGAGGGTCGCAGGCACGAGACCACCAGACACTCCGGCGCTTGCGGTCAAATTTCAGCTAACAGGTCGCGGCCTACAGGTAGAAAACAAGGCAAAATTCGGGCTTATCAGGGGTGAACCACCTGAAGCCCCAAATGACGCTCGAATGGTTCGAAGTCGCGGTCATGATGAAGGAGTGCATGATCCGATTGAATACAGACCGTGGCGATCAAAAGATCGATCGTGGTGCGGACCGTGTAACCCTTCGCTCGAAGCAGACGGTAATTCCCCGCAGCTGCCAGTGCGAGCCCTGTTCCGCCTGAATCGATGATCTCCCAGCCCATGAAGCGATTCTTGATTCGCGGCAGATCCGAATCATGTCTGACGCCCTGGAGAACTTCGCACAGGATCAAATCGGTAAGGGCGAGCGGAGTCACTCCGGCGGCTCGGCGCAACCACGTTGTTTGAGGATTCGCGATTCCCGCAAAATAGTCGATCCAGACGGTCGTATCGACAATAACCATGCGGCCAATGTTATTTCGGAATGCGACCCTGGCGGGAGCGTTTCAGGTCGCCCTCCCACTCCACGGTACCGAAGAGGTCGCGGATCGAGGCCTGGGACTTTGTGCGGACAAGCATGCGCAGCGCCTCTTCCACCACCGCTTTCTTGGTGGGTGCGCCGCTGGATCGCATAGCCTGCGCCATAAGCTTGTCGTCAATCTCAATGTTGGTCCGCATAGCCGCTCCGATGTGTATAAATCTTACTTCTTTGTGTATCGAGAAACAACCTACCACCGCCACCATCCCCGCGGAAAAAGATTGTGCCAGTCGGCACGGTAGAGAGTGAAGGCAAGGATGAGCAACGCGATCAGCAGGATGCCGACAATCTGCTGGCGACGTACCCGGTTCTCGAGGCGCGGCGGAAGATTTCGCTGAACCGGTCTCGGCCCAGGCTCAGGATGCTTCCCGCCTGAATCCGCGGACCGCGCCACTTACTCTTCCCCGGGACGAATGTTGTAGAGGAAGTAGAAACGCAGCTCCAGATACGGCCCCTTGAAGACCTTCGGAATCGGTGGGAATGGCGCGGCGCCGGTGATGCCGGCCCACGCGGCGCGGTCCAGCGCCACGTCGCCTGACGGTCCCTCGAGCACCATGTCGCGCACGCTGCCGTCGGGGAAAATCTTGAACCGGATCATCACCTTGCCCTGCTTGTCCAGCGGCGGCCGCGCCGATTCCGGAATGATCGGCCACCACGCGTGCTCCGTGTCCCATACCACCCGCTGCACATACGGGCCGTAATCCCAGCCCATCGTGTCGCTCAGAACCTCCACCCCGCTGTTGACCCCAGGGTGTTCCGCAGGCAGGCCAGCGCCGTTGTCCCCGCCGAACTGGCCGCGCCCCTGCATCGCCTGGCGCATCTCCTGCTGCAGCTGTTCGTTCGGATTGCCCGGGCTCCCCGAGCGGAAACTCGGCTGCGGCGCCGACGGCGGTGCTTCCAGCTTCGCCTGGTTGTTCTGCGGCAGCGGCTGCGCCGGCGGCGTGGGCTCATGCTGTTCAGCTACCTGACCCTGCGGTTGCTGCGGAGCGGCTGGAGCTGAGGGCGCTACCGGCGCCTGGCTGGGCTGCGGTGCCGGAGCGGGCGGTTCCGCGCGGCGCATCGCCTCCAGCTGCTCAAGGGTCTTCTTGTCCAGCGTCGGATGCTGCGACTGCTGGACGCGGTCCTTATCGGAAAGCGTCGTCGTCGGTTTCGGCTTCTGCGGCTTCAGCAGATCGGGCGGCATGTCCAGGAACGTCAGCTCCTTCTGCCGCTGTTTCATCACCACTGACGGATCGATCACGCGCACGTGGTAGATGTATCTCGGGCCATACAGCAGATACCACGCCACCAGCATGTGGATGATCAGCGCAATCCACAGCTTTTCGCGCAGTCCCGACCAGCTGCGGCTCCCCTCCAGCTCGTCGATGATGTGCAGCAGGTCGGTGTGGTCCAGTTCCTCGTACCGTTTGCGCCGGAACGCGGGCAGTTTCCCCGAGCCGTTCGACGGCGGCGCGCTGGAATCCGCGCGAGCAGGTTCCTGCTCCGCTGACGCATCAACGGTGAGCCCGAGCGGCCCGGTCGGCTCGGTCGACTCCGACCTCGGCTCTTCCACCGGTGCGTCGGTCAGATTCAGGCGAATCGGCATTCGTGGTCTACTTCGGTTCCGCGCGGCACTGGCCCGGGTCCCGCTTGAGGGGTAAAACCGGAACGCCACGGTTGCTGGAGTCTATTTTCTCATCAAATCGAGAGACTTACCGCTGTTTGTACAATCGAAAACGTGCCCCGAAAGTCTCATTCAGGCGCTCCACGAACCGCCGCCGTCATCACCGTCAGCGATGGCTGCTCGCGCGGGTTGCGGAAAGACCTCTCCGGCCCCGCCGTCGCCCGTACGTTGGACGCACACGGCTTCAGGACAGTTCTCTGCGTTACGGTTCCAGACGAACGAAAGTCCATTGAGGACGCATTGCGCCACGCAGCCGGCGTTGCCCGGCTGGTGGTTACTACCGGTGGAACCGGCGTTGCAGAGCGCGATGTCACCCCCGAAGCCACGCGCGCCGTCTGCGACCGCCTCATCGATGGCATCGCGGAGCTGATGCGCGCCGAAGGACGGCGCGAAACGCCGCTGGCAACGTTGAGCCGTGGCGTTTGCGGCATTCTTTCCGCAAAAACCGGCCCGGCGCTCATCCTCAATGTGCCCGGAAGCCCCGCCGGCGCGGTCAGCTCGCTCAGGGCAGCCCTGCCCGTTCTGCCCCACGCGCTCGACTTGCTCGACGGCAAAACAGAACATCGACCCGCCGGCGAGGCCGAGGCTCAGTTCCCGCATAACGCGAAGCCAGCCCCCCGGCCGGCGGTGCGGGGTCACAGCAACAAAGGGAAAGGTTGAGCCCGCCTGAAATCTCTCCTCGCCAAATTCAACAGCTTCACACAGCACGTGCTCATCCCCATGGGCCCGTGGGGCGTGCTGCTCGGCGCGTTCATCGATTCGGCGTCGATTCCGATCCCCATCGACGTGCTCATGGGCATGTGGGCCTGGGCCGACAAGCGGCATTTCTATGTGTTTGCGCTGCTGGGCGCGCTGGGCTCGTCGCTGGGCGGCCTCGTTCCCTTCTTTGTCGGCCGAGCCGGCGGCGAGTTGTTCCTCCTGAAGCGCGTCAACCGCGCGCGCTTAGAGTCCCTGCGGGCGCAGTTTGAGAAGCAGGAGTTCCTGGCCGTGTTGATTCCGTCCCTGCTGCCTCCACCCACCCCGTGGAAGCTCTTTGTCTTCGGCGCCGGCGTCTTCGAGATGCGTACGGTCAACTTTCTGCTGGCGGTCTTCGTGGGTCGCGCCATCCGCTTCGGCGTTGAAACGGCGCTGGTGGTGAAGTACGGGCCGCAGATCGTTACCGTCGTCGCCGATCTCGCAAAGAAACACCTGCTGCTGACCCTGCTCGGCCTGGTGCTGATTTTCGCCGCCCTCGCCTGGTGGATGTGGCGCAAGATGCGCACCAAGCGCCTCGACGATGCCAGCCAGGCGCTGTAGACGGCTGACGGATCACCCCTCCCCGCCCGAACCCGTCATCCTGACGCTGAGCATCGCGGGGCGGAAGGATCTGCGTTTCCTGACCGAAAGCGCCTCCGCCGAAATTACGCCCCAAATGGCACCTCAAACGCAGATCACTTGACTGAAGCTCGCTTATAGGGAACGTCAACAAAGTTGCCTTCCGGTGAGGGCGCTGACCTTCCGCATATTTGTCAAATCCGCACCCAGAAGAGACCGCACCCGATAGCTGACTTGCTGCGGCTACCGTGCCCGCGATTCTCCGGTTAGCCGGAGCAGAAAGGGCAAATCAACGATACGGAGATTTCGTTACGGTTTCTGAATCTGCGCTGGAGGCTGAGCCTCAAAAGTCAATTTGACGGTCTGGGTGTCGGCGCGCGTGTGATCGATCGATGGCCCCAAAGTCACCAACTGGATCGGAATAGATGCTGAAGCCGATGTGTCCCACGTAACCGCGTATCCCATCGACAGTGTCAAGGTCTTGAAGTCAGCATTCGCAAATTTTCTTGTCGTCTTGACCTCCTCAGCAGCCCCCTTGAGCGCCTTCAGGAGCTCTGCTGAGAAGTCTTTTGGCGGAGGGCGCTTTGCAAGGAAGTCCAGATACTGATGGAAGGAGAGGTTGGGCGGTCGCTTAGGGGCGGGCACAGCATAAGAAAATGTGACGTCATTTGTTGTATCGCTCTTGTGCGTACTCCCAAACGTGAAAATGAGAAACGTAAACTTGAAGCCACCGGTATCCGCTACTTCGGTCTTGAATTCAAAATCCGCCTTCTGCAGGGGTGGCAGGGCATTCTGAGCCGTGTCAGGATCGCTGTTGTATTCCGCAAGCGTAGCTGCCATTTTTTGGGCGACGAGGCACAGTGGAATCTTATCTGACTTTCCTCTGCTCGCGTCCGGGATTGGACAACCCGTATCTTGTGCAGCCAGCGCCGATCCACTCACCAGCACCGCGAGTGTTGACACAACTCGAACAATGAACAAGCCGGCTTTCGTCATTTTGTTCTCCTGGCGTTCCTATGGCTCCGCTGCTACCACTACCCCGTGCGCCAACACTGTGTCATGAAGTCCGGTAACGTGCAAGTCTAATCATTGCTGCGGCAGATATAGCCTGGTGTTGTGTATATATATAGAGAGACTCTTTGCGTTTACCATTTGTTTATCACCTGCCGTAACCTCATGATAATTACCATTTAACCTTCGCTAACGCTCTTAGGAAAGAGAAATGCCCCGTTCGAACCCGGAGCCTCCACTCAGAAAGCGCCCTTCTTCAGCCGCTTACCCGGGCACAGCGAGCCGGACACAAACGTGTAAACAGAAAGGGCAAGCTCTCCGCGAACCGCATCTTAGCCAACCGCCCTTCAGCTGCCCTTCCACCAACCTTCAATCACTTACGCCCCGCCCCTGCCAAATGTGGAAAACTTGTCAAGAGGGGCGCCCAAAATCCAAAGTAATGACCCTTGACTTATTGGGACTTACACGCCAAACGACCTAAAGAAAGTTGGCGCGATTTAGCTTCAGACTTGGTATTCTGATAATAGAGGGTAAGAATTTGTTCTTTCCCTCAACCATATGCCGAAAAGGCCGCGCCCGCGCGGCCTTTTCCTTTGACGCGTCTCATAATGACCGGCTTTCTCTCCAATTCGCTGCTCTTCGCCTCTGCTACGCAAGCCCTGCCTGGGCTTGCGCCGGATACGATGCGAACCACGGCTCGGGGCCGTATCTATAACCAAAGCAGCCGCCGTTATTACACACGCAGCTGTGTTTGTAACAAAGACAGCCGTCTTTATTACAAAGACGGCCGTCTCGACTTATTCTGTTTTGAGGAACTTAGCTGTTATCGAGCTTGTCAATACCCTCTAAATCCAGCAGAATCAATGGCCATCCCGCAGTTCGGCTGGAGGGGGGTGGGGGTGCCCTGGCAGCTGACTGCTGGTGGCTGGTTGCTTTTGGCCTGGGTGCCCCATACCCGGTTTTGGCAAATGTGGGATTGCTACCCGCTACTGGCCACCAGCTACCGGCTGCCCCTCTTCGACCGGCCTTGCATAGCCTTCATGCGCCATCCGTTTGCCCATCGGCTTGTAGGCCTCCATCGACTCCGGCTGAAAGGTCGCCAAACCATCGACGTAGCGGTTGTACATCGAGAAGGCCGCGGCGATCAGCACGGTGTCATGGATTTCGAGATCGGTTGCGCCTTGTTCGCGCGCGGCAGCCACATCCTGCGCTGTCACTTTCTTGCCGCCCTCGCGGACCTTCAGCGCGATGTGCAGCAGAGCCTTCATCTTCGGCGAAACATCAGCCGCGTCCGGATTCGCCTTCACCTGCTCGATCCACTGATAGTCGGCTTCGCGTCCGCCGCGATGCTCCGCCGCCGCCGCACTGTGGGAAAGCTGGCAGAACCGGCATTCGTTGCCGTTCGAGACGACCGCCGCAATGGCCTCTCGCTCCGCGCTGGTCAATGTGTTGGGCCCACGCAGCAAAATCTCAGCCAGATCGCGCATCGGCTTCGCCGTCTCTGGCCGAAACTGAAACGCCGAAACAATTCCCGGTACTCCCTGCTCCAAAGCGATATGTGCCATTCGTTTTTTCTCCTTGTTGAATCTCGGTCAGCTTTCCGTTCCGGTTCGCATCTCGGCCAGCGCTGCATCGTCCAGCGCCAGTTCCTCGGCAGCGCGCCCTTCGGTCGCATAGCGATAGCGCGGCAGAGCCAGCATGGCCACGGATGCGACCAGTGTGACGCCGCAAAAGACGTTCAGAATCCCGGTGTACGATCCGGTTTTGTCGTAGATGTGGCCGAGCACCAGCGGAGCAATCGCGCCCGCCACAGCAAAGGTGCTGTAAACCATGCCGTAGAGCGTCGAGAACGAATGCAGGCCGAAATACCGGCGCAGCATGTAAGGGATCAGATCCAGTTCGCACCCACCGCCGAGTCCGGCCACGAACGCAGCTGGCGCCGCGGCCTCGAAAGTACGAGCATGAGCCAGCAACAACATGCCTGCGCCCGCTGCCACCAGCGAGGCCACGGCAATGTGCGACCCTTTGACGAAGTCGAGCAGCCAGCCCAGCAGGAAGCGCCCGGTAACGCTGGCCATCCCCAGCAGCGACGCGGTGAAGGCAATCTGCGATGCTTTGAGTCCGTGGTCGCCGAGCATGGGCGCCAGATGAGCCAGCGCTCCATTCTCGCTCAGCGAGAGCGCGACCACGCCGAGCGCCAGCAGCCAGAAACTCAGCGAGCCCAGCGCCTGCTGCCACGTCACGCCTTCCGCCGCTCGCGCCGATCGATGACCCGATCCATGCAGAGTTGCCGGCGATTGTTCAGCCCGCGGGGTGCGCGCGAACAGCAGCGTCAGCGGAGCACCGATGAACAGCGGCAGGCAGGCCAGCCCCAGATAAGCCGCACGCCATCCATGCGTCGCCAGCAGATGCGCCACCAGCGGTGGAACCACAAACGATCCGACGCCCGAACCGGCAACGACAATCGAAAGCGCCGCGCCCAGCCGCCGCTCAAACCATGCAGCGATGATCCGCGCATAGCCCAGCTGATAGGTTCCGGTTCCGGCAATGCCGATGAGTACGGCGTTGGCATAGAGCTGCCAAAGATGCGGCCGAAGGAAGGCCAGCGATGCCATTCCCAGGCCAAACGCCGTCATGAAGCCGGTGATAAGCCTGCGCGGATCGAAGCGGTCGAAGAGCTTGCCGATGAAGGGCGAAAAGATGGCCACGGAAATCGCAGCGAGGGAGAAGGCGCGCGCAATCTGCTCGCGGTCCCAGCCGAAGGCCTGGCCCAGCGGCTTGACCATGAAGCTGAAGCTGTAGATGAAGACGGTGGCAAAGCCGGTGAGCACGCCGATGTGGCAGACGAGGGCCACGCGCCAGCCCGGATAGCCGAGTTGGTTCTCGGCCAGGCGCGGCGAGGCGGGATGAGGACGCACTGCGGCGGGCGTTTTCGTCAGGGGCACGGTTACGGATTCCGGGGATCGGAACAGCGCTCCATTATCCCGGCTTGGAGCGACGGGTCACAAGCGCACGGGGTTCGGCATTTCTCTCCACCCTTCGAGCGATCCGTTTTCCAGGGCGAACAGCGGGCTCCAGACCCTGTTCCTTGCTCGGGTTCGTCGCATGGCGCGCGACGGGGAAAGAGCGGGAGACTATGTCGGCCCGGATCAACACGATCCGTGCCTTCCCGTTTTGAGCCTGAGCAAACGAGAGTTCGGATTCGGGACACCAAGCCCATTTCTCACGCATCTATTTATGTATTGGCCGTCCCCGGTCGATAGCGTTTCTGCAGGGGGATTTTAATGGCCGTGCATTCCATCGAAGTACCGATCGAGATTTCGGACATCGACGACGAGATCGTCGAAACCGAGGGTGATGCTTTAGCGCACGCCGCCCAGATCAACTTTGGCGCCTTCCGCGGTCTAGCCTACGCTCTGGCCATTGAGGCCACTGTTGTTGGTCTTGCCGGCCTGGGGTTGGCGCTTCTGCGGATGCTTCGCTAATCACTTCCGTCCACCAGCCCATTGTTTCTCTGAACACTGAACGCTGTACGCTGTCTTCATGGATCTCGTCATCAACGGCCAGCCGCGCAGCTTTCTTGAGCTGGCTTCGGGCGCCAACCTGGCCGATCTTCTCAGCACCCTGGGTCTCAAGCAGGATCGCGTCGCCGTCGAACACAACGGCAGCATTGCCCCGCGGCCGTCCTGGGCCACGACTCCCATTGCCGACGGCGACAGATTTGAGATCGTCCACTTCGTGGGCGGCGGCGCCTGATCGGGTTTTCACTGACAGTCGATCGGCGGCCAGCTGCGGGCCAGTGGCTGTACTTTCTGTTGCTCCGCTGCCGCCTCCCGTGTAACCTCGAAGGGCTGGCTCAACCGCCATTCTTGATTCTCCGCAGCAGCAGGGACCTTTCATGAACCAACCCATCATCCTCGTCAGCGGCAGCAAGGGAGGTGTCGGCAAGTCCCTCACCGCCATGGCGGTGCTCGATTACCTCACCACCGAACACCGCTACGTCCGCCTGCTCGAAGCCGACACCACCAATCCGGACGTCTGGAAAGCCTATCGCCGCACGGTTGAGGGCGAAGTGTCGAGCCTCGACGAGATCGATGGCTGGATTAACCTGATCAACGTCTGCGACGCCAATCCCTTCAAAGCCATCGTCATCAATACTCCCGCGCGTAACAACGACGCGGTGCAGCTGCACGGCGCGGTTCTCCTCGATGCTCTGAAGGAACTGGCGCGGCCGCTCATCACGCTGTGGGTGATCAATCGGCAGCGCGACTCGCTCGAGCTGCTTCGCAACTACCTCGACGTGATGACCACCGGCGTGGTGCACGTGGTCCGCAACGGCTACTTCGGCGACCAGAGTAAGTTCGAGCTGTTCCAGTCCAGTTCCATGCCGGAAACGATCACACAGATGGGCGGCAAAAGCCTGTTCCTGCCCGACCTCGCTGATCGCGTCACCGACGAGCTGTACTCGCGCCGCATCACGTTGCAGGAAGCCGCGCAGCAACTGAAGCTGGGCGATCGCGTGGAGCTGCAGCGCTGGCGCGGCGCCGTTCGGGAGATGATGACCCAGGCCGGCGTCTAAAGTCGCTGGCTCGAACAAAGGCACAACATCAGGGTGAAGCTGCAGCCGTCGGTGCACCCGCCGGCGCGGCATCGATCATGCTGCGGCTCATCTCTGCCGCTCCCACTTTTCCCGCTCCCGAAGTCTCCACCGCTACGCGGAGATACTGTGTCTTCTTCGGCACTCGGGTCGTCAGCCGGAAGGCAATCGTTCGTCCGGCAAGGTGCTGCGGATCCAGTTTGGGCGTAGAGATGGTGAGCGTTGTCACCTTCGCGCTCAGCACTCTGCGATCAGCGTTCAGGCTCGCTGTTGCCACCATGAGATTCGTGGAACTGCTGCCGTCAGGATTTGCCGTCCACGCCACGCCGGTCGCCGGCATCCGGACGGTGAAGTCCGCCGACTCCGCGTCGGGATGGCGTACCAGGTTGCTCACCGAGAGCGGCACCGCGTCGAAGGGCGTTGTCGCCCGCTCCGCTTCCACCAGCCGGTGCGTCGCCTCGGCGCGCGGATCGGGAGTTTGGTTCTGGTCCGGGGCGTAGTAGCCGTCCCGCGTCACCGCCCGCAGCTCGCCGCCACGCACCGTCACCCGGATACGACGGAACCGTCCGTTGTCTTCTCCGCCATGCGGCTGATAGGTAAGCGTGTAAAACTCTGTGCCCATCTCCTCGGACTGTTTCATCTCCGTGTCGACATCGCTGCGGTTGTAGAGCAGCTGACCTCCGGTCTCATTGGCGAACAGCCCGAAGTTGATGTTGCCCGCAAAAGGATCGGTGGCCGCCAGTTCCTCTGACGAGTTGGGATTGTTCGAGCTGCACGGCGCGGCCGGTGGGCGCCGAGGTCCACTCCGCGGGCGGCAGCCCCGGAAAGATCAGAAACAGGCTCGTGCGGGCCATGACCATCAGGTTCACCGTGGAGTGGATGTACGCTTCCACGACACGCTTGTTCTGTTCCGGGAGATCCGCCAACATCAACGACGGTGCGCCGTGCCCGAGCCACACGATGCTCTTGCGCCCGGGCACCCCGGTGTTCTCGATCGCGATCTGCTGCAGGGCGTCCAGCGACTGGCCGATCCGCTCCGTCCAGAAACCCGCGGTCATCTCCTTATAAGGAATGTCCGGCGCCACCTGAGCGAGGCCGGCGAGCAGCTCGGCGCGGCTCTGGGTCCAACCCTGAATCATTTCCAGCGACCGGTTCCCGACCACCATCAGCTCGGCAGGCGTCGCGAGTTGCTCCGGCTGGCTTTCGATGAACTTCTTCGCCTCGGTGCGAATCCATGCAAAATCCTGGAGGCTCGAGTTCGAGCTGATCCAAAACAAGAATCGTCAGCGGAGGACCCTTGTCGCCATTCTCGGCGGACTGCGCGGAGGCCTGCTCCGGCGGGGTCTGATGTTCCTGCGGCGTCTCGAACGACGTGATTTCCTGAGGCCGCTTGTCTTCTGTGATCTGGAAATCGTCTTTTGTAAGACCGCTCGTTACCGGCCGTCCCTTCTTATCCACGACCGTTACATCCAGGATCACCAGTTTTGACGTCACCTGGAAAGTCGGGTTCTGAGTCCCGGTTTGCTGCTGCCCATAAGCCAAGATTCCAGACGCAGCCGGCACGAACGCCAGCAGAATGCACGACAATTCCCAGCAAACCTCTCATCGCAACATCATCCCTCACATTTCGCACAGACCACAGGTTTCGAGCTCCGGCTTCGAGCCGCCAGCTACAGGCTACAAGCTGCGCGGGCCTTATCATTTTCCTCATGGTAAAAAAAATCCGCTGGGGCGTTCTTTCCACGGCTAACATCGGCGTCAAAAAAGTCATTCCCGCGATGCAGCGCGGCGAGCTTTCCACCGTCGCCGCCATCGCCTCGCGCGACCCTGGCCGGAGCGCGCAGCATCGCCGATCAAGCTTGGTATTCCGGCGGCGTACGGATCCTACGAAGAGCTCCTCGCGGACCCCTCGATCGATGCCATCTACAATCCACTGCCCAACCAGCTTCACGTTCCGTGGACCATCCGCGCCGCCGAGGCCGGCAAGCATGTGCTCTGCGAAAAGCCGCTCAGCATGGACCGTCGCCGAGGCGAAATCGCTCCTCGCTGTGCGCGACCGCACCGGCGTGCTGATTGGCGAAGCGTTTATGATCCGCTCGCACCCGCAGTGGCTGCGCACGCGCGCGCTGCTCGATGAAGGCCGCATCGGCACGCTGCGTTCCGTCGCGGCGTTTTTCAGCTACTTCAACAACGACCCCGCGAACATTCGCAACCGGCCGGAAACCGGCGGCGGCGCGCTCTACGACATTGGCTGCTACTGCATCCACTCTGCGCGGTACGCATTCGGCGCGCAGCCAACCCGCGTTTGCGGACTCCTCGAACGCGACCCGCAACTCGGGACCGATCGGCTGACCTCGGCGCTGCTCGATTTTCCTGCAGGCCAGGCTGTCTTCACCTGCAGCACGCAGCTGGTGACGTACCAGCGCGTTCATTTCTTCGGGACCAAAGGCCGCATCGAGATCGAGATCCCCTACAACGCGCCGCCCGATCGCCCCACGCGCCTCTTCATCGACGATGGCCGCGACATCTTCGGCACGGGCATCGCGACGGAAACTTTCCCGGTCTGCGACCAGTACACGCTGCAGGGCGACGCGTTCTCGCGCGCCATCCTTGAAGGCACGCCGCTGCCGGTTCCGCTTGAAGACGGCATCGCCAACATGGCTGTCATTGACGCTATCTTCGCGTCGGCAAAGTCCGGGCAGTGGCACAATGTGAGCGGATAGAGTTCTCTGTCCGGAATAAATCTCCACGGTGAGGTGTCAGCCTCGGCATGCGATGGTTCCTGCGGTGTCTTCTGGTCGTTCTTCTGCCCGCTTCGGCGTGCGCGCAACCCACCATCCCTGATACGCCTGCCGGCCACACTCTCGAGGCCTGGCTCGATGCATTCAACAGCGGTGACCGCGGCCGCATTCAGACTTATGTCAAGACCATCGACCCATCAGAAAACGTGGATAACATGATGTCGTTTTACGGCCAGACGGGCGGATTCGATCTGCTCACGATCGACGCGTCGGAGCCTCTCCACATCCGTTTCCGCGTGAAGGAGAAGCACAGCTCCACGGTCGCGATGGGCAATCTGATCGTCAAGCCTGGACAGCCGCCCACCGTCGTAACTCTCGGACTGCGCGCCATTCCAGCGGGGGCGGCACCGGAGAACGTTACCGTCGACGCCGCGCTGCGCAAGCGTGTGCTCGATGGGATCGAGACCAACCTAACCGAATACTACGTCGATGCCGCGGTCGCCGCGAAAATGAACGCGGCCATCGACGCCCATGCCAAAGACGGTGACTACAACAGCATTACCGACGGCGAGGACTTCGCGTCGAAGCTCACCGACGACCTGCGCGCGGTGAGCCACGACCGCCATCTGCGGGTGAATTTCACACCCTTCAAAATACCGCCGCATAGTGGTGGCCCTTCTCCCGACGAGATGGCACGGAGGCGCGAGCAGATGTTCCGCGACAACTGCGCCTTCGACAAAGTGGAGATCCTCGCTGGCAACATCGGCTACATCAAGTTCGATGGTTTCATGCCGCCTGACGTTTGCGGGCCCACGGTCACCGCGGCCATGGGCTTTGTGGCCCACACCGACGCGCTCATCTTCGATTTGCGCGAGAACCACGGGGGCGACCCTGAAATGGTGAGCTTCATAGCGACGTACCTCTTCGACGAGCCGACTCACCTGAACGACCTCTACAACCGGCACGAGGATTCCACCCAGCAGTTCTGGACGCTCTCCTGGGTGCCCGGCGAGCGGATGCCCAAACGGCCGGTCTTCGTTCTCACGTCCAGAGAAACGTTCTCGGGTGGCGAAGAATTCTGCTACGACCTGCAGACGCAGAAGCGGGCCACACTGGTGGGCGAAACCACCGGCGGCGGAGCGCACCCGGTTTCCGGCCATCCCATCGCTGACTACTTCATGATCGGCGTGCCCTTCGCGGCGGCCGTGAATCCCATCACGAAGACCAGCTGGGAAGGGACTGGCGTCGTGCCCGAGGTCAAAGTCAAGGCCGACGATGCGCTGACCACCGCGGAAAAGCTGGCGGCTGAAAAGATCGAGGCCGACCGGCCTGAACCTGCAGGCGAATCTCCCGCGCAGCTTCCTTCTTCACGACCTCCCGATCCTGGATCGCACCCTGAGCCGCGTTGAGCCGGCATCCTGGTGGCCTTAACCAGGTTGATAATCCATCTCAGGCGCACCCATCCGTCATAATGGACGCGATGAACGACACAGCAGTCTCGCGTCTCCATTACGAACTAATCCGCGGGCTCATCCAAAACGGCTCTTGTCCTGGCAAATACGAATTGGCCGCTCAGCTCGGTGTCACGCCGGCCGAGCTTGATGACATTTTTCGCGCTCTTGCTGCCATCCACGGCGTCGTCCTCCATCCGCACACGCCCGCGCCCTGGATCATCCACCCTTTCTCGCTGACACCGACCTTGAACTGGATCGAAGGCCGCGGCCGCAGCTGGTGGGCTCCGTGCGTCTGGTGCGGATTTGGCGTCGCCGCGCTGGTCGGCGGAGAAGTGCACCTGCACTCGCGCTACGGCGCTGAGAGCGACGCGATGATCATTCCCGTACGCGACGGCGTTCCGCTCGGCTTTGAATCCGTCGCCGTTCACTTCGCGATTCCGCCAGCCCGCGCGTGGGATAACGTGCACGAGCACTGCTCGATGGTGCTGCCTTTTCGCTCGGCGAGCCGACATCACGCAGTGGTGCGGGCGTCACGCGCTGCCCAAAGGCGAAGCCGTTCCGCTGCACCAGGTCGCGCGGCTGGCTGTGCTCTGGTATGGCACACACGCCAATCAGAACTGGCACAAGTGGTCGATCGCCGAGGCGCAGGACATTTTTCACCGCGCCGGACTGACGTCACCTTTCTGGAATCTGGAAAAGAAAGACGGCCAGTTCTGACCAAGCGCCTAAACCGTAATCACAACCTTCCCCACCTGCGCGTTCGACGCCAGATACTCGTACGCCTCCCGAAACTGCGCCAGCGGAAATGTCTTAGCAATCTTTAACCGAAACCGCCCATCCGCCAGCCGCTGGTACACGTACTTCTTCGCGCCTTCAATCACCGCGGGATTCGCGCGGAATTCCATCAGCGAATACCCACGCAAACTCACTCCCTTACTCATCGCCGCACGCGTCGGAAACGGCGTCGGCTGCATCGAGAGCCCGCCGTATTCAAAAATAACTCCGCCGGGAGCGGCCGCCTCCGCCAGCTTCTCCACAAATGGCCCCGCGACCGGATCGAAGATCAGCCGCGCGCCCTTGCCTCCCGTGATCTCCTTCACTCGTGCCGGCAAATCCTCTTCTTCTGTGGCGATCACGTAATCCGCGCCCAGCTCCAGCAGCTCTTTCTTCTTCTTCGAAGTTCGTGTCGCCGCAATCGCCGTCGCGCCCGCGTCCTTCACAATCTGGATTGCCGCCAGCCCTACGCTGCTCGACGCTGCGGGCAGCAAAACAAAATCTCCTGCCGTCGCTTTGCCGTAATGCGCCAGCGCGCCCCACGCCGTCAGATATTGCATCCAGATCGCCGCGCCCTCCGCAGGCGACAGCGAAGGCGGATACTCCCCGAGCACCGACGCGGGGACTACCGCCTCTTCCCCCAGAACGCCGAACTGGTTCATCGAATATCCCGGCACGGTGGCCACCTTCCTGCCCACCAGGTTCTTGTCAACGCCTGGACCCACCGCCTCCACCACCCCGGCCGCCTCATACCCAATGCGCGACGGCAACTTCGGTTGCTCAAAATAATTTCCGGCCAGATACAGCAACTCTGCGCGATTCAGTCCCGTCGCCTGCACCCGCAGCTTCACCTCGTTTTCCTTTGGCTGCTGCGACGGCGCGTCTTCCAGCTTCAGATTCTCGGGCCCACCCAGTTCATAAAAACGAACAACCTTCGGCATATGCTTCCTCCATCCACCCATTCGATGAACCGCCGCTCTAAACGACTCCCGACCACCAGCTCTACCAGCGCGCTATAAAAGTTCACCTGCAGAAAGAATCGAGCGCGAGTACGCCCGACACCTCTGCGGCCTCATCCCTCGGCCGCTGGATCGACGATGACTTCGGCCTGCCCGCTGCAAGAAGAACGCAGTGCCCCATCAGTACGGCTGGTTCTTCCAGATCATCGGGACGAAGTACTCGGCGAGGAACCACGAGAGCACAAACAGGACGGCCATCAGGCCGGCGCCCCAGAAAAATAGCCGGACAGGAAGGGTCTGGGTGAGGCGCGGCGTGGGCTCGGGATCGAAGCGGCGGTTGGGAATTTCAAAAACCAGGCCGCTGGCAAAACAAATGCTGGCAGTCAGGCCGAGCATGGCCAGGGCGTCGAACAGGCGATCCTCCCATGGACTGCCGGGAACGAAGAAGGCGTGGGTCATGAGCGCGCAAAGCGAGAGGATGCTGAGGGTGAGCGCGACGAGTTTGACGACCGGCAGCATAGTAGACGCTCTGCCGTTGCGAAGCTGCTGCCGGCAGGCCTTCTCAGGAAGGCTGAAGCCGGCCATGCCCTCAGCCGCGAATGCCCTTCAGCGCCGGGTAAACGCGGCGGAAGCCCGCATACCCTTCAGCATAGCGCCGAACGAGGTCGGGTTTCGGCTGGATCGTCTCGGCGACGGTGATGCCGGCCGCGCAGGCAGCCTGGAGATCGGGCCAGTGCTTTGCGCCGACGCCTGCCAGCAGCGCCGCGCCGAAAGCTCCGCCTTCTTCCGCGGTGAGCCGTTCGCAGGGATAGCCGTAGACGTTGGCCTGGATTTCGCGCCACAGCGGGCCGCGCGCGCCGCCGCCGCCGAGGCGCACGCCTTTGACGGGAATGCCGAGCTCGGAGAAGAGCGTGAAACTGTCCTTGAGCGAGTAGGCCACGCCTTCGAGCACGGCGCGGGTGAAGTGGGCGCGGGTAGTGGTGGAGGTGATGCCGACGAAGGCTGCGGTGGCGGTGGGGTCGAGGTGCGGCGTGCGCTCGCCGAAGAGATAGGGCGTCCAGAGCACGCCATCGCTGCCGGCGGGGATTCTGGCG
The DNA here is from genome assembly GCA_963788905.1 of uncultured Acidobacteriaceae bacterium. GTDB lineage: Bacteria > Acidobacteriota > Terriglobia > Terriglobales > Acidobacteriaceae > Palsa-343. The sequence continues at coordinate 344,955 of CAWBIO010000001.1, read as the reverse complement.
GCGTCGGAAGTGAGGTCGTCGTAGCTTTCCTCGGGAGAGAGCGTCTCGCGGAACCAGCTCAGCGAAAGGCCGGCAGCCTGGGTAACGCCCATCACATGCCAGCGGCCGGGAACGGCATGGCAGAAGGTGTGGAGGCGGCCGTGCGGATCTTTGGTGGGAGCGGCAGTTGCGGCGAAGACGACACCGGAAGTTCCGATCGTCGCTGAAACCGAGCCGGGCTCGAGGATGCCCATGCCGACGGCGCCTGCGCCCTGATCGCCTGCACCGGCGGCGACGGGAGTTCCGGCAATGAGGCCGGTGAGTTTCGCGGCTTCGTCGCTGATCCTGGCGCAGATTTCCGGTGACTCGAAAAGCTGGGGCAGCCAGCTTTCGGGAATGCCTGCAACCTGGGCGACTTCCTCCGACCAGCGGCGGTGGGCGACGTCGAGCGAGCAGCGTACCGGAGGCCTCGTGGACGTCGATGGCGTAGGTGCCGGTGAGGCGGTAGCGGACGTAGTCCTTGGGGCACATGATGTGGGCGATTTTCGAGAAGATCTGCGGCTCGTGGTCGCGGACCCAGAGGAGTTTGGTGAGGGTAAAGTTCGGCAGCGCGGGGTTAGCGGTGAGCTCGATGAGCTTGCGGCGGCCGGTTTCGCCTGGCCCGAACTGGGCGTGGAGCCACTGGCACTGCGGTTCGGTGCGAACGTCGCACCAGATGAGCGATGGGCGGAGGACGCTTGCCATCTTTGTCGAGCATGACCGCGCCGTGCATCTGGCCGGTGAGGCCGACGAGCGTCGACTTTTGGATTTTTTGCGGCGGCGAGGACGTCGCGGATGGCTTGCTGGGCGGCGCGCCACCAGTCTTCGGGGTCCTGCTCAGCCCAGCCGGGATGGGGCGTGCGAAACGGCTCGTGCTCGGCGGAGGCCGAGGCGATGAGCTGCCCATTTTCATCGACCAGGACGGCGCGCGTGCCGCCTGTGCCCACATCCATTCCGAGAAACACGTTGTTGACTCCTGGGCGATCGCGTTTGTGCGAGCCCACAACAATGTAGCAAAGACGGCGGGGCAAAAAGCGGGTCCGGAGTCTTCGGTAGTATGGCTTGGTTGCGCCGGGGTTGGTTTCCGGAGCGCACATACTTTGTGTCTGGAGTTCTGCCGATGTTCAATTTTCGCCGCATGCTGCCGCTGGCGCTGCTTCTGCTTTCTGGATTCGCGATCAGCGGTCCTGCGCAGAAATCGGGTGTGCCCTCTCGCAGAGCGATACTGCGGACCGACTTTGAGAGGAGTGGCAGTATCAGCTGCGCACCAATCCGGAGATGGCGACGGAGATCGGCGATCCCACGCTACAACGATCGGTGGAGCGACTACTCGGCGGCCGCGGAAGAGCAGCGGGTACAACATGCGCGTGAGGAGATTCGCATTTTTGAGGGCGCTGGCGCGACCGGACTGACGGCGCAGGACGAGCTGGACCGGGCGCTGATGCTGCGGCAGCTGCACGACACCGTCGACGCTGCGCGGTTTAAGAACTGGGAGATGCCGGTCGATCAGATCAATGGCGTGCAGCTCGGGATTCCCGATGTGATGACGCGGATGCCGCTGAAGACGGTGGCGGATTACGAGAATTATCTGAAGCGGCTGCACGGGATTCCGCAGGTGCTGGACCAGGTGACGGCGGTGATGCGGCAGGGGATGGCGGATCACATGATGCCGCCGCGTTATCTGCTGGAGAAGGCGGCTGCGGAGGCAGAGGACATTGCATCGCGTCCGCTCACCGGCAGCGTGTTCGCCGAGCCGCTGCAGAAATTTCCTGCGGGATTTTCATCGTCGGATCAGGCGCGGCTGACGCTGGCCATTCAGGGTGCGATTCACAACGAGGTCGAGCCGGCGTACACAAAGTTTGCAGCGTTCCTGAAGAATGACTACACGCCGCAGGGGCGGATGGATCCGGGTGTGTGGGCGCTCCCGGATGGAGCGGAGCGGTACCGGTTTGCGGTGCGCCGTCAGACGACGACCGATCTGACGCCGGAGCAGATTCACGCGATGGGCGTAAAGCAGGTGGCGGAGATTGAGGCGGACATGCTGAAGCTGGCCCAGTCGCAGGGCTACCACGATCTGAAGAGCTTCAACGATCACATCCGGCACGATCCGGATCTGTATGGGAAGTCGGGGCAACAGTTCCTTGACCTCTACAAGCACTACGCCGAACAGATGGAGGCGAAGCTGCCGCTGATTTTCGGGCATCTGCCGAAGACGAAGCTGGAGGTGATCGAGATGGAGGCGTTCCGGGCGCCTTCGGCTCCTCCGGCGGATTACTCGCCGGGCGCAGCGGATGGCAGCCGGCCTGGATACATCAACGTGAATGAGTACGATCCCACGCACCGGCTGGTGCTGAACGTGGAGGCGATTGCCTATCACGAAGGCGTGCCGGGGCACCATCTGCAGTTTTCGATTGCGCAGGAGATGACGGATGTGCCGACGTTCCGGAAATTCTCGAACTACAACGCGTATTCGGAAGGGTGGGCGTTCTATTCGGAGCGGCTGGGGAAAGAGGTGGGGTTTTACCAGGATCCGTACAGCGAGTATGGACGGCTGGAAAACGAGATGTGGCGCTCGGTGCGGCTGGTGGTGGATACCGGAGTGCATTACCAGCACTGGACGCGGCAGCAGATGGTGGATTACTTCCACGAGCACACGGCGATGGACGACACGAACATCGCGAGCGAAGTGGATCGCTACATCGCATGGCCGGCGCAGGCGCTGGCCTACAAGATGGGACAGATGAAGATTCTGGAGCTGCGGGAGCGGGCGCGGCGGGAGCTGGGCGATAAGTTCGACATCAAGGCGTTTCACGATGCGGTGCTGGCCGAGGGGCCGATTCCGCTGGACGTGCTGGACCAGCAGATCACGGCGTGGATTGCGGAGCAGAAGCGGGGGAAGTAAGTGGGGCCGCCGTCCCGCTGGCAAGAACGCGATTTGTTTCGCCGCAGCAGATGTGGTGGGATGATGGGTACGCTCGGAGCCAGCCTGCTTGCGGATTTCGCTTTTCATTACCTGCTACAACGACACGCTGTTCCCGGCGACGGGACAGTCTGTGGTGCGGCTGCTGGAGCGGCTGGGGCACACGGTGGATTTCCGGCCGGAACAGACCTGCTGCGGGCAGATGCACTACAACACCGGCTACCAGCGCGAGGCGATGCCGCTGATGCGGCGCTTTGTGGAGATTTTTCGGGACGCAGAAGCGGTTTGCATTCCGTCGTCGTCGTGCGTGGCGATGATTCGGGATCATTATCCGAAGATGGCGGAAGAACAGCGGGATCGGGGGCTTGTGCGTGACGTGGAGGAATTGCTGCCGCGGACGTTTGAGCTGACTGAGCTGCTGGTTCACAAGCTGGGAGTCGAGGATGTGGGGGCATATTTTCCGCATCGCGTGACCTATCATGCGAGCTGTCATTCGCTGCGGAGTTTGCATCTGGGCAATTTGCCACTGCGGCTGTTGCGGAAGGTGAAGGGCATCGATCTGGTGGATTTGCCGAATATCGACCGGTGCTGCGGATTTGGCGGAACGTTTTCAATCAAGATGGGCGATATTTCGGCGGCGATGCTGGCCGACAAAATGAAGGACGTGGAGAACACCGGAGCCGAAGTTGTAACCGCCGTTGATACATCCTGCCTGATGCACATCTTTGGTGGACTACACCGGCAGCGCGCGGGGGTGCGCATGGCGCACATCGCGGAGATTCTGGCGCCGACCGAAGACGAAACTGGAGGTTGGGCATGACGGTCCGCGTGGGCGAAGCCGATCAGGCACCGTCATTCCAGAAGGCGGCTCTGCCGCTGCTGGAAGACGCGCAGCTGAGGAAGAATGTGCGCCACGCGACGGACGTGATCCAGCATAAGCGCGGCATTGTGGTGGCCGACAGCAAAGACTGGCAGGAACTGCGCACGGCCGGGAGCGCGATCAAGGCGCACACATTGCGGTATCTGGACGAGTACCTGTTGCAATTTGAAAAAGCCTGCACGGCGGCCGGCGGACAGGTGCACTGGGCGAGCGACGCGGATGAGGCCAACCGCATTGTTGCGGGGCTGGTGAAGCAATATTCACCCCATCGCGCGAAAAGCGGGCGCGCCGGGGACCCCGATAGCGGCGACGAGGTCATCAAGATCAAAACGATGACGTCGGAGGAGATTGGCCTCAACGAAGCGCTGGAGACGGAAGGGATTCGCGCGCACGAAACCGACTTGGCAGAAGTGATTGTGCAGCTGGGCGGGGACAAGTCGTCACACATTGTGGCGCCGGCGGTCCACAAGAACCGCAGCCAGGTTCGGGACATTTTTCGCGAGCGGATGAATCTGCCCGACCTGAGCGATGAGCCCGAGGAGCTGACGGCGGCGGCGCGGAAATATTTGCGGGAGAAGTTCCTGAGGGTGAAAGTTGGAATCAGCGGCGCGAATTTTCTGGTCGCGGAGACGGGCAGCGTGTGCATCGTGGAGTCGGAAGGCAACGGGCGCATGTGCCTGACGTTGCCGGAGGTGCTGATCTCTATTGCGGGGATTGAGAAGATGATTCCCCGATTCCGGGACCTCGAGGTATTTCTGCAGCTGCTGCCGCGCTCGGCTACGGGCGAACGAATGAATCCTTATAACTCGATGTGGACCGGGGTTCGTCGAGGGGACGGACCAAAGCACTTCCATGTGGTGCTGCTCGACAACGGGCGGACCGGGATTCTGGCCGACGCTGAGGCGCGGCAGACGCTGCAGTGCATTCGCTGCGGGGCATGTTTGAACACGTGTCCGGTTTATCGGCAAACCGGCGGCCATGCGTACGGCTCGAGCTATTCCGGCCCGATTGGCGCGATTGTGACACCGCAACTGTTACAGATGCGGCATGGGCAGTCGCTGCCCTTCGCGTCGTCATTGTGCGGAGCGTGTTACGAAGTTTGTCCGGTAAAGATCAACATTCCCGAGGTGCTGATCCATCTGCGGGGGCGGGTGGTTCGGGAGCAGAAGAGCGCGGTCGATCCGGAAGTGCTGGCCATGAAGACCGCGGCGGTGGTCTTCACCAGTCGCAGGCGGTATGAAGCAGCGCAGCGGCTGGCGCGCATTGGGCAGTGGCCGCTGGTCTCGCACGGATGGATGAAGAATCTGCCCGGGATGCTGGGCAACTGGACCAGGGTGCGCGATCTGCGCGCGCTGCCGAAACAGACCTTTCGGGATTGGTGGAAGGCAAGGGCGAAGTCGGGACAAACTGCAGGCCCTCCGGATCGCCCACTCTCCGCGGCGCGCAAGCTGGCTGAGGATAACAACGGCCATGACTGATGCGCGAGCCGCAATGCTTGAACGGATCCGGGCGGCCACGAAAGCCGACGCAGGCGGCAATGCCGCAATCGAATATGCCGCCATTCCGCGCACCTATATTCATGCAGGAGGTTTGAACCAGGACGAACGGGCGGCGGTGTTCCTGGAGCGCCTGCATGAGTACGACGCGAACGTGGTTGAGACGAGTGCCTCTTCCCTGCCCTCGACCATCGCTTCGATTCTTCGCGGACACGGACAGAAGACGGTCATTTCGGCCGAAGGGCTTTCGCCGGAGATGCTGCCCGGCGATTTCGCCTTTATTCCCGAAAGCGCGGCCGGGCTCGACGAGCTGAATGCGTGCGACGGGATTATCACGGCGTGCACGGTCGCTATCGCTTTTACGGGGACGATCGTTTTGACACACGGCCCGGGGGAGGGGGCGCGGCGGCTGACCCTGGTGCCGGACCGGCATCTTTGCGTCGTGCGCGCGGAGCAGATTGTGGAGACGGTTCCAGAAGCGTTTGATCGGATCGGAGAACTGGCGGGACGGCCCGTGACCTTTATTTCAGGGCCATCGGCGACTGCCGACATTGAAATGACCAGGATCCGCGGGGTGCATGGGCCGCGTTTTCTTGATGTTGTGCTGGTTCGGTGAGGCGTGGCGGGGTTTACGGATCAGTAATCCTGCCGTACCAGGCCTGGGCGGTGCGGAGGGGTACTTCATCACCATCGTAACGTGACGTGACTTTGGTCTAAGGCCTGTATTCACTGTCACATGCGAAAATATCAGCTGTCTGTTATGCTCTGTGGTTCGCGTGGTACAGTTCCTGAGCGCGCTCGGGGCACCGAACGCGGAGAGCTAAAGCCAACTTTCATGGAGGGTGTGTGTCGGTTAACGCCTGGGTATGGTTTTTTGTTGCCGTGAGCGCAATGTCGCTCATGTTTACCTCTTTTTCGAGGGAAAAGGTGCCCGGTTGCGGCACAAAGACAAGTAGGCATATGAGGAATAATTTCTTTTCGCGGCACTGGGCCCGATTCGCCGGCGTTTTCGCCACACTAACTCTGCTCGGCCAGGGCGCTGCGTTTGCGCAAACCGGTGAATCGAGCGGAGGTGAAGCCAATCTGCGTCTCCCGGACCTGTCGACTGTGAATTTTCTGGGCATGAACGGGCATGCGCTGCTGACGATCGGCCTGCTGTTTTGCGTCGGCGGCCTGTTGTTCGGCCTGGTGATCTATGTGCAGTTGAAGAACCTGCCCGTTCATCGCACCATGCGCGAGATTTCTGAGCTGATTTATGAGACCTGCAAAACGTATTTGGTAACGCAGGGCAAATTCATTCTTCTGCTGTGGGTTTTCATCGCGGTCATTATCTCGCTGTACTTCGGCTATCTGGCGCCGGTGCCGGGAAAATCGATTGGGGTCACGCTGCCGATTATTTTGTTGTTTAGTCTCGTCGGCATCGCGGGCAGTTACGGGGTGGCGTGGTTTGGGATTCGCGTCAACACCTTTGCGAACTCACGGACGGCATTCGCAGCCTTGCGCGGCAAACCCTATCCGTGCTTTGCGATTCCACTGAAGTCGGGCATGAGCATCGGCATGCTGCTGATCTCGGTCGAGCTGCTCATCATGCTGTTCATCCTTTTGTTCATCCCGCGCGATTATGCGGGCCCCTGCTTCATTGGCTTCGCGATTGGCGAAAGCCTGGGGGCGGCAGCGCTGCGTATTGCCGGCGGCATTTTCACCAAAATCGCCGATATTGGCGCGGACCTGATGAAGATCGTTTTCAAGATCAAGGAAGATGACGCGCGCAACCCCGGTGTCATCGCAGACTGCACGGGTGACAACGCGGGCGACTCGGTCGGCCCGAGCGCCGACGGCTTTGAAACTTATGGCGTCACCGGCGTGGCCCTGATTACCTTCATCCTGTTGGCAGTCCCGAACCCCACAACGCAGGTGCAATTGCTGGTTTGGATCTTCGTCATGCGCGTGGCCATGCTGGTCTCCAGCTCAGGCGCGTACTTCCTGAATGGCGCCATCGCTCACGCGAGATACGCGGGCAAAGAAGAAATGGACTTTGAGGCGCCACTGACCTCTCTGGTATGGATCACATCCATCATTTCCATCATCCTGACCTTCATCGTCTCGTACCTGATGATCCCCACGCTCGGTGACGGTACGATCTGGTGGAAGCTGGCTTCCATCATCTCGTGCGGAACCCTGGCAGGCGCGGTGATTCCCGAACTGGTCAAGGTTTTCACTTCGACCAACTCGATCCACGTAAAAGAAGTGGTGAAGTCGGCGCAGGAGGGCGGAGCATCGCTCGGGATCCTGTCGGGATTTGTGGCCGGCAACTTTTCGGCCTACTGGCTGGGACTTTGCATGGTCGCGCTCATGGGCATGGGCTACTACTTCAGTACCGGCCCTTCCATGGCCGTCCTGATGCTCGCTCCTGCGGTCTTTGCCTTTGGCCTGGTTGCGTTTGGCTTCCTGGGTATGGGTCCGGTCACGATTGCCGTGGATTCCTACGGGCCGGTCACTGACAATGCTCAATCCGTATACGAGTTGTCGCTAATCGAAAATGTCCCCGGCATCGAAGCTGAGCTGAAGAAGGACTACAACATCGACGTGAGGTTCGAACGCGCCAAGCACCTGCTGGAAGCCAACGATGGGGCCGGCAACACCTTCAAGGCTACGGCCAAGCCGGTGCTGATCGGCACGGCCGTGGTGGGCGCAACTACGATGATTTTCTCCATCATCATGGCCCTGACCGGCGGACTAACCCACAGCGTACAGAACCTCTCTCTGCTGCACGCGCCGTTCCTGCTGGGGCTGATCACCGGTGGGGCAATGATCTACTGGTTCACCGGCGCTTCCACGCAGGCGGTCACCACCGGCGCGTATCGCGCAGTCGAGTTCATCAAGGCGAACATCCGGCTGGAAGGCGTGGAGAAGGCATCAGTGACGGACAGCAAAAAGGTGGTGGAGATCTGCACGAAGTACGCGCAGAAGGGAATGTTCAACATCTTCCTTGCCGTCTTCTTCGCTACTCTTGCGTTCGCATTCTATGAGCCGTTCTTCTTTATCGGCTATCTGATCTCGATTGCGATCTTCGGGCTGTACCAGGCCATCTTCATGGCGGACGCCGGCGGGGCCTGGGATAACGCGAAGAAGATCGTCGAGGTCGACCTGAAACAGAAAGGGACGCCTCTGCACGACGCAACCGTCATCGGAGACACGGTAGGCGACCCGTTCAAAGACACGTCCTCGGTGGCCATGAACCCGGTCATCAAGTTCACGACCTTGTTCGGATTACTGGCTGTGGAGCTTGCGGTTACGCTGAGTGCGAACAAGCCTCACCTCGCACTCACCCTGGCCGTGATTTTCTTCCTGATATCGATGTTCTTCGTGCGGAAATCGTTCTATGGAATGAGGATCGACAAGGCGAACTGATACTTGTTGCGAAATGGGAAAAACGCTGCTCTGGATGGGCGGCGTTTTTCTTTTGCTCTAAAGAACTCACGGATGCCCGGGTTTCTTGGGCCGAAGACGCCTCCTTCGGGACGGCAAGTCCCGCCTCCTCCGGGACGGCGACTCACGCGTCCGCCTGGCCGGATGAGTCCTTGATACTCTCAAATCATGATTAAAGGCATTACCTTGATTCGCCCCGTGCATTCGCCGGCCGACTTCGAGGAGCTGGTGAGCTTTTTTTCTGCGCTGGGATTCGAGCCAGGGCGAGGCTGGGATGAGCCGCCACGGCGCGCCGGGGCAGCAAGCCGCGGCCGACCGTTTCTGGCTCCGCTGGGAAACCTGGAGTTTGTCGATGGGAACTTGCCGACGCTGAATACCGATTTGCTGGTGGAGGTAACGGCGCTCGATGCCGTGCACCAGGTAGCACGCAGGTGGATTGAAACCAAAGCCGGCATCGAGAGTGCACAGTCGCGGATCGGCGCCATCGAAGACACGCACCGGAAGTCGCGATTGTTTGCCGCCGAGCCTGTTCCTGGGTTCAGAGTCGCGTTCTGGGAGTGGCAAGAACCACTGCGGGGCAAGGCCATCGCTCTTGCGGGTGACCTGAGCGCCAAAGACACGCACTTTGGGATCGTTGTCGCGCGCTGGAACGCCGTGGTCACGGATCGTCTGCTCGAGGGCGCGCTTGACTGCCTGCACCGCAGCGGCGCAGAACGAGGACATGTCGAGATTGTCCGCGTGCCTGGATCCTGGGAGATTCCCGCAGCAGCACGAAAGCTGGCAGAAACGCGGAGGTTCGACGCGATGATCACGCTGGGCTGCCTGATTCGCGGCGAAACCGCGCACTATGAGGCGATCTACAACGAAGTGGCGCGTGGCATTGGGCAGTCGCAGCAGGATACTGGCGTGCCGCACGCTTTTGGCGTGCTGACCTGCGAAACGCTGGAGCAGGCGCTTGACCGCGCGGGCCTGAAGAACGGCAACAAGGGATTTGAGGCTGCGGCCGCGGCCGTCGAAATGGCGTCTCTGCATGGCAAGATCGCGGAAAAAGCAGCGGAGCAGCGGGCATGACGCTGGTCGGCAAGCGCCGCAAATCCCGGGAACTGGCGATGCAAATGCTATTTCAGGCCGATGTTGGGCGGCAAACGCCGGAGGAAGTTCGAAAGACCTTCTGGCAAGCGCGCGACGAAGTCGAGGCAGCAGCGCGCGGTTTTGCTGAAGACCTGTTTCGCGTGGCCACAGAGCGCGAAGCCGAAATTGATACGCTGATCGAGCAGCACTCGAAGAACTGGCGCCTGCGCCGTATGCCCGCGGTGGATCGCAACCTGCTGCGGATGGCGGTCGCCGAGCTGATTGGGTTCGCGGGTACACCGTCGCCGATCGTCATCGACGAGGCCCTGGAGATTGCGCGGCGCTACTCAGCCGCCGAGTCCATCGACTTTCTCAACGGCGTGCTCGACGCCATTGCCAGAAGCCGGGTTTGAGCGATGAGACTCCCTGCTCCGCAGCATTCAAGGGCCTGAGGCGCCGCCATGAAACTGCTCGCATGGCTCACGGAGACTTTTATCGCGACGTTCGGAATCACGCAGCCGCGCCCTGAGCAACAACGCACCGCGCAATTATTGATCGGGGGGCTGCTGCTCGGCGTGATTCTGGTGGTTGCGTTGGTGATCGGGTTTCTTCTGTTTCAGATTCACACGGGTCGTTGAACGGACGGCCTGGTCCGACGGTTTCCCACGCGCGGTTTGCGCGCCGCCCGCTTCTTCGGCGTAATTGAGGAGACGAGCCGCTCCAGATCGGCAACTCGCTGCTTCAGTTCATCGACATTTTCGGTCTCTGGCGGGGGATTAGTGGCGTTTGCATGCGAGGACGCGGGGCCCGGCTGGTCCTGACTGGGAATACCGGTGGCTGCGAAACCTGAGGCGCCGAAACCGGGGCGGAAGACGCCAAAGGGGTTCACGGCTGGAGACATGGCCCGGTAGGTATCCTGGTAGAGGTCGAGCATCGCTTTCATATAACCAAGCGCGGTTTCCTGGCTGGCCCGGCCGGAGGTGACGATCATCTGCCGAAGCAGGTCGAGGGGGAAGGTCGAATCGGGGGTTTTGGCGTCTTCGATGATGATCTGCGTGAGGATGAGGCGGGTAATGTCTTTGCCGGAAGCGGCGTCGACGACGCGGACGTCATCACCATCCCTGAGGAGCTGAGCCACCTCCTCAAGATTGATGTAGCGGCTGCTGGTGACGTCGTAGAGGCGCCGGTTTTCATATTTTTTAATCAGAATGGATTTTGGCGGCATCTGAGGCATTTTAACTCTTGACATGCGGGCCGGCAGGCGTACTATGATCTCATGCTGCAGTGCAGCATTCTATGCAGCAAGAGATGAGAGGGAGGAAGCCATGAGCACGACACAGAGGGTTCGGGAACCGGTGGCAACAGAAAAGGATAAGGTTGACTGGGCAGAGTCCTTCACCAGGCTTTTCGTTACCGGAGTTGGACGGATTGCGGACGTCCAGAAAAAGAGCATCGATATTGCAGTACAGCAAAACGCCGAACTTCTGGACCTGTGGAAGAAAGCGATCCAGAAGATACCGGGGGCGCCGGGACTGTTTCTTGCGGAACTGCAGGGGAGCGGATTCGAGCGCTATGCGGAGATGAACAAGGCGGCGATCGACCTGGCTGTCGAGCAAAGCAAGGCATACAGCGATTTGGCCAGGGAGCGCGTGGCAACGGCAACCAGGGCCAACGAAGAAGTGGACAGCTTCGCGAAGAAGTCGATGGAGCGTGTGGTCGCGATGCAGAAGAAAGTGCTCGATCAGTCCGCGGCACAGGCCAAGGCGGTGGTGGAGAGCACGAACAAGCAGTTCGGAGAAGACTCCCCGATGGACGCGGCAGCCGATTCGATGCAGCGGGGAGTGAACGCGATGGTGGATGCCCAGAAAGAACTACTGGACATGGCGGTTCGTTGAGGACCGCCGCAAAGCACTCGGTGTTGACGTGAGCGGGAGCACAGCCCGCGAGGTCGCGGGGGAATATGCTTTGTGTGCCAAATAAAGGAGGGGCTCCTGATGGATGAAACTCAGGAAAAGACCTCTACTACTTACGACCCGTTCGAGCCGTTTCGCGCCATGCGGGATACCTACCTGGATGCGATGGCGAAGTCGATGGTGGATGCAGTCAACACCGAGGCCTATGCGCAGGCGACCGGTACGATGCTGGAGGGATACCTGACGGCAGCGGCTCCGTTTCGCGAGGCTCTCGACAAATCGATGCTGCAGGCGTTGCAGCAACTGGAAATGCCTTCGCGGCAGGAGGTGGCGTCGCTGGCGGAGCGGTTCACGAACGTGGAAATGCGGCTGGACGACATGGACGCCAAGCTGGATGCGATCGTGAAAATGCTGCCTAACAATGGGCGCGCGGGAGAACCAACCCACAGTAAATCGGTCGATGCACCCGCATCCGCAGCCGTTCAGAATGCGGGCACGAGAGCGGCCGGGAATCGGCCAGGAGCACGACGGCCGCTCGTTCGCCGTCGAGTCAAAGGCAAGCAGAGGTAATTATGGAGCCGGCTTTCGCGACACCGAGTGCGCTGGCTGGATTTGCAACGCGGGTGCAGACCTTCAACCGCATTCTCACGACGAAAGCGCCCATTGCACAAACTCCAAGGGAGCTGGTTTGGGCGCTGAATAAGGCGAAGCTCTACCGGTACACGCCGGTGGTGGACGCAGAGCACCGGCATCGTGTTCCGCTGCTGCTGATCTTTGCAATCATGAACCGGCCGTCGATTCTCGATCTGCGGCCCGGGCACAGCTTCGTCGAGTTCATGGTCGGGAGCGGATACGATGTGTACCTGCTGGACTGGGGCGTGCCGGGGTATGAGGATCGGCACCTCAAGCTCGACGACTACGCGCTCGAGTACCTGCCGCGCGCGATCCGGAAGGTAAAGGCCATCACCGGCGTCGAGGAATTCAGCATGCTGGGGTGGTGCATCGGCGCGATCCTGACCACCATTTATGCGGCCCTGCGGCCCGACGACGGACTCCGTAACCTGCTGCTCCTGACCGCGCCCTTGGATTTCTCCAATCGCAACAGCATCACGTTTGCGCGATGGACCGATGAACGCTACTTCAACGTGGAGCTGATTCTAGATGCCTTCGGCAACGTGCCCGGGGAGATGATCGACTACGGCGCAAAGGCGCTGAAGCCGGTGGAGAACTACATCACGAACTACTGCAAGCTGTGGGACAACCTGGACGATGCGCGCATCGTCGAATCGTGGCACGCGATGAACACCTGGGTAACGGACAACATTCCTATGGCCGGAGCTGCGTACCGGCAGCTGATCGTGGAACTCTACCGGAACAATCGCCTGATGAAAAATGAACTGATCGTTCGCGGAGAGCGGGTGGACCTTGGCAGGATACGGGCGAATCTGCTGACTGTGATTGCGGAGGGAGATCACATCACGCCCCCCTGCCAGTCTGAGACGCTGTTGGAAAAGACGGGAAGCCGTGACAAGGAGGCTTACCGGATCCAGGGCGGACACATAGGAATCATGGCCGGAAGCGGGGCGCCCAAAACCACCTGGCCGCACATCGAACAATGGCTGAGCTCCCGCTCCGGCTGAGACTCAAAAAGAGTCAATACGAGTTACATATAGATTCCCCCATTGACGTTGATTTGCTGGCCGGTGACATAATCGCCGTCGCAGATCAGGAAGGCGGCGGCCTTCGCGACTTCCCGGGGCTCGGCGAAGCGACCCAGAGGAATGCGCGTTTTGATCTGTTCAAGGATGTCGCCGGGCACCGCGGCGAGCATATCGGTTGAGGTGAAACCAGGCGCGACAACATTGGCTGTGATGTTGTATCTGGCCAGTTCCAAAGCCAGCACCTTGGTAAACGCGATGATGCCGCCTTTGCTCGCCGCGTAATTTGCCTGACCGAAGTTGCCGGCCTGACCCGAGAATGAAGCGATGTTGACGATGCGGCCGTACTTCTGCTCGATCATGGAAGGCACGGCGGCGCTGGTGGTGTAGAAGATGCTGTTGAGGTTGGTTTCGATCACCTCCAGCCAGTCGGTGTCGGTCATTTTGCGGATAGAACGATCGCGCGTAATGCCGGCATTGTTGACCAGGATGTCGATTCGGCCATAGACCTCGAGCAGGCGATGAATGATGCGGCGAGCTTCCTGGCGGTTGGAGACGTCTCCCTGCAACAGGGAGGTTTCGCCGCCGTCGCCTTCGATGTCGTCGCGGAGCTCCTTCGCGCGCTCGATGCTGTTAAAGAAGTTAATGACGACGGTGGCTCCGCGACTGGCGAGTTCCCGGGCAATGGCGCGGCCGATGCCGCGGGAAGCGCCAGTGACCAGCGCAACTCTGCCTTCGAGGGGCCGGACGAATGAAAGCTTCGGTTCGATAAGAACTGCGGTATCCATGGTGTTGAGTCCTTTCTCCGCTAGTTGACGCTCTCGAAAATGGCAGCGATTCCCTGTCCGCCGCCGATGCACATGGTCACAAGCGCATAGCGGCCGTGGATGCGGCGCAGCTCATGCAGCGCTTTCACTGTGACAATGGCGCCGGTGGCGCCCAGAGGATGCCCGAGGGAGATGCCGCTGCCGTTGGGGTTGGTTTTTTCAGGGGGAAATTCGAGTTCGCGCCGGACCGCGAGCAGCTGGGCGGCGAATGCCTCGTTCAGCTCGATAACATCCATCTGCTCTTTGCTGAGGCCGGTGCGTTCGAACAGTGTGCGTACCGCGGCGACGGGGCCGATGCCCATGATGGCGGGCTCGACGCCGACGACGGCGTAATCGACCAGGGCAGCCATTGGTTTTAATCCTCGCTCCTCGGCGGCTCCGCGTTCCATCAGAACCACAGCAGCGGCGCCATCGTTGATGCTGGAAGCATTGCCCGCCGTCACGGTACCCTCGGGATCGAAGGCCGGCTTGAGTTTGGCCAGGTTCTCGAGCGTGGCGTCGGAGCGCGGCTGTTCATCGGTCATAAAGAAGACGGGGCCGTTCTTAGTCTTGAGTTCAATGGGAACGATCTGGCCGGCGAACTTGCCCGAGCTGATGGCTTCGTTCGCGCGGCGGTGGCTTTCTACAGCGAGCTCATCCTGGTCTTTGCGGGTGATTCCCCACCTGCGCGCGACGTTCTCGGCGGTGACGCCCATGTGCACGTTATCGAAGGGATCGGTGAGCGACGCCACGAGTACGTCGACTGCGTTTGTATCGTTGAGGCGCGCACCCCAGCGCATGGAAGGCAACCAGTAGGGAGCTCTACTCATGGATTCGACACCACCGCCGATGGCGGCGTCGGTATCGCCGTGAACGATGGCCTGGGCAGCGGACAGTATCGCCTGGAGTCCACTGCCGCAAAGACGATTGACCGTCATAGCAGCGGTTTCGACGGGGATGCCGCCGCGCAATGCGGCGACGCGGGCAAGGTACATGTCTTTCTGATCGGTTTGGATGACGTTGCCGAAGACAACGTGGCCGATGTCATTCGGCGCAAGGCCGGAGCGCTGGAGGCTCTGGCAAACGACTTTGGCGGCGAGTTCGGTGGGAGGAGTGTCTTTGAGCGCTCCGCCGAATTTGCCGATGGCGGTACGCACAGCACTCAGGACGACAACTTCACGATTGGTCATGCGGCGGCTCCCTTCAGGCTGATCCCGACCGCGGCGCCGGAAGAGCAGCGGGCCAGGAGGCGAATAACTCGGTCCCGCCAGGCGGCTGTTGCCGTGCAGGCGGGAAAACGGTGAATGAATCCGGCCGGAGTCCGCGACGATCATTCGTGCGCGTGCGGGCGGAGAAGCGATGACCACGTGCGGCCGGGGCGAGCGTGCAACTCCATGGTTCCGGCGCGAGAAGTGAAGAACGAGCGCACATGGCAGTGCACCACCGGAGGAAAATGGCTGTCGAGCGGCAAGGCTGGGGGGAGGCTCTGCCCGCCGAAAACAAACGAGGCCTGTTCGCTTTGGCCGGGTCTCCGGGCAGATTGGAGAATGGGAGCTCTACAGCGGCCGCGCGGACAGCCTGAATCTAGGACCTCCTGCTGCAGGTTCTCCGTGACGTAGAACACGTGGCGCAAACTGGACCGTTGTTTTTTGATTGCACGAAAACCTGTTTAGGGGCGAGGGGATCGCGAATCAGGAGCGGGACCCGGTACAGATCCGCTGAGACAACTCACCTGGCTCGGTCGCGCCGTAGATTGATGCTGCACTGCAACAAACTGAGTTATCCAGCGCGGCAAGCGCTGCCTGTTGTTTTACAAACTGAGGGGGGCGCGGCGATCGCAGGGATCTCAGGATTTCTGAGAGACATCGCCTGTTTCGAACCTGACCTGGCCTGTCTGGAAAGCGTTTCGCGGCCCGGTCCAACCCATTCGTCTGCTGGGTTACAACGGTTGTGACTGCCGTCACAGCGGCACCTGGGGGATTTGTGCTGTTCTGAGGGCCACTTCAAGATTCCGGCAGGCGATCCGCCCCGGAGGCGACTATGCCCACAGTTTTGGAATCCGCTCTGCACATCCAGGAAAAACCCCACCCCAGTTCCCACGACTGCAGCGACGAGCATAGCCTCGACCACTGGCTCGAGGTCTACTGGCTGGTCGAGGAGGACTACCTCTTTGCCAAAGATGCGGATCACGAACCGCACGCAGAGGGGACGAATACAAAGAAGCATCCCTCTAAAAGTGCAGCCCACCACCACAGATCAGCACTTCGCCGGTGACATAGTCCGAGAGCGGAGAGCAGAAGAACAGAACCGCCCCCGCGGCTTCTTCCGGTGTCCCCAGACGGCCGAGTGGACATGCGCTCTTGACTGACTCCAGCAAGGTTGGCTGCACCCCCAGACGGATTTGGTGTCCGTGCATCTCCATGCTCGCATCTGGCGCGTTGAGATCCTGTACGAGCCGCGTCTGGATGAGGCCGAATCCGACCGCATTCACGTTGACGTTGTAGCGGCCCCACTCTTTCGCGAGGGTTTTGGTCAGTCCGATGACACCGGCCTTTCCGGATGAGTAGCCAGCCTGGCCGGGGTTGCCATCGGTTCCGGCGATGGAGGTGATGTTAACCACTTTGCGCATCACACGCTGACCGGCAGCGATCTCCTTCTTCGCGGCGTCGCGGATAAAAGTCGAGGCCGCGCGCAGCAGGCGAAACGGCGTGACCAGGTGAATGTCGAGCATCGCCTGGAACTGCTCGTCGGTCGTCTTCTGGATGACGTTGTCCCAGCTATAGCCGGCATTGTTGACGATGATGTCGATCGCGCCGAAGGTGTCCAGCGTGGCCTGCACAATGGTTGCGGGCGTGCTGGGGTCGGTAAGATCGCCCTGAACATGCCGGACGCGCTCCGGTTGGCCGAGTTCGGCTTCGGTTTCGCGCAGCATGGCCTCGTCGAGATCGTTGACCATGACCCGGGCGCCGGCCGAGGCCAGGCGATGAGCGATGGCTCTGCCGATGCCGCGTCCAGCTCCGGTGACCAGGGCGGTACGGCCGTTCAGGGTGAACGGAGTTTCAGCTGCAATCCTGGGCTGCTCCTCGAGAACGATAGTTTCCATTTCCATCACCTTACCGTTGGATGTTGCACTGCAGCACGATTATATGCTGCTCCGCAATATACAGCCAGATGTCACATCGTGTTTTGATTACCCGCAAAGCAATGAGCCGACGGGATGCAGGTGCGAATACGAATGCGGCAAGGGCCTGGAGCTATTCGATCCGCCGGAATCAGGGCACTCGCCTCAAGCCGGTCATTCGTCTGGTTTCGGCCTGGGAGCAGATTCCTCGGCCTGGCCACCGGCGCTGTCTTCCAACCCATGCCTCCCGGGCTTCCCGCGACCCGTGGCTGCTGTTTCGATGAAAGCCTCGTACTCGCGCAGCTCCGTCAGCGACGCGTCAGCCACAATGGGAAATACGACGGTCAGCTTGTTTCGGGGGAGGACCTGTGCGGTCGCCATGTCGCAAAGGACGCCCGCTGTGCACTCCAGATCCGCGAGCCATCCTGCCCGACGCGTATCGCGCACGACCAGGCTGTCCGGATCGAAGCCCGCCGCAGCGAGCATGGTTGTGGCCGTGTCCAGAAACCCAGGCCACCCTGAAGCCACACCCACCAGCCACTCGCGGCTCTTCGGCAGGAGACGTGCCATGCTGGCCGGCGCCGAGCGCACCTCCAGAACCACCAGTTCGGCGTTAGCGTGCAGCGCCTCGCGCGCCGCCGCGGCTTTGCTGGGCAGCACCACAAACGCGGCGCTCGCCGTATCCACCTGGCGAAGGTCGGCAAACCCGCAACCCCTCACAGGCAACTTCAGCGCGGCAGCGAGCTCGGTTACGACAATCCTGCGCAACTCTTTGTCGGGCTCGATGAGCACAAACTGCGTTGGCGGATGAAGACTGAGCCAGTGCCGCACCAGCCGGCGCAACTCTTCCAACGACAGGCCCGCCCGCCGTGACTCCAACACCAGATTCGCGATCAGACCTTCCGGAGACAGGGCGCTTCGCGCCGGCTTCGGCCTCACCGCGCGCACGTACACGCCGCTGCCGCGCCGAAACTCGACCCATTTTTCGCGGCCTAACTCGCGGTAAGCCGCGCTGATGGTATTGGGATGGATGCGGAAACGCCGCGCCAGCTCCCGGGTGCTGGGCAGCCGCTCACCGGGCTTCAGATCGTTGCACAGAATCCCCAGCACAACCTGCGTCACCAGCTGCTGTCGGACGGGAATCTCGCTGCCGCGCGCAAACCAGAATTGCATGGCGACATGAGTTTACGGCAACACCGGCACCCTTAATGGTAAAACAGCAAGTCCGCGGACGACGGTTCTCGCACTTGACTGCCTGGCTGAACGCTAGGCCTCTGTGCCGTGGCACTTCTTGTATTTCTTGCCTGACCCGCAGGGACAGGGATCGTTGCGGCCGACCTTTTCGCCGGTTCGCCGCTGCGCCGGAACGGACGCGTCTCCGCCACCGGCCATGCGGGCGTGTTCCAGCTCCTTCTGCTTCTTGCGCGCGAACTCTTTCTCGAGATCGTCGATCGTGGTCGATGGGGTTCGCGTTGGCGGCAGCGGAATCGGCGGTGCGTTAGGCAACCTGTGCCCGTTTCCGCCTCCATCCGCCGATGGCACGCTCGGTGCTGCCGGAATTTCCGGCCGCGGGCGCGTGGGAATCTCCACAGGCTGGCCATCGGGCCCGACAATCCTCATGAGGAAGAGGAAGCGCACAGTGTCTTCCTGGAAGCGCTCCATCATCGCTTCGAACATCTCGAAGGATTCCTTCTTGTAAGCCACCAGCGGATCCTGCTGCGCATACCCGCGCAGGCCGATGCCTTCCTTCAGGTGGTCCATGTTGAGCAGGTGATCCTTCCACAGGCCATCGATCACGCTCAGCATGATCATGCGCTCGTGGAAGCGCATGGCCTGGTCGCCGATCAGCTGCTGCTTCGCGTCGTATCTTGCCTTGAGCCGTTCGAAAATGGTTTCTCCCAGCTCGTGGCGGGTCATCTCTGACGGCTTGATGGATTCGGCATCCAGATCGAAACCGAAGTGGCCGATCAGCTTTTCCTTAAGACCTTTTACGTCCCACTGGTCAGGGTGCACTCGCTCGTTCGCGAACTCGTCGAGCAGCGTGCTGAGGATGTTTGGGACGTAATCCTCGACAATGAGCTCCTTTTGATCGAGTCCCTCCAGCAGCTGCCGCCGCAGTCCGTAGACGGCCTCGCGCTGCTTGTTCATCACGTCGTCGTACTCGAGCAGGTGTTTGCGGGCTTCGAAGTTCTGGCCTTCTACCGCCTTCTGCGCGGCTTCGATGCGGTTGGAGATCATCCGCGACTCGATGGGCATGCCTTCTTCCATGCCCATCTTCTGCAGAAGCGTGGAAACCCACTCGCGCGCGAAGATGCGCATGAGATCGTCTTCGAGCGACAGATAAAACCGCGAAGCGCCCGGATCGCCCTGGCGTCCGGCACGCCCGCGCAGCTGGTTGTCGATGCGCCGCGACTCATGCCGCTCGGTGCCCACGATATGCAGTCCGCCAGCCGCCACCACCTGCTCGTGCTCTGTGGCCGCCGCCCCCGCATAGACGTGATAGACGCTTTCCCAGTTCGCCTGCGACGTCTCGTACTCCTGCCCCTGGTAGTAGAAGCGCAGCATGCCCGGTGGCGCGGTGGGATTGATCGCGCCCTCGCCCGGCGAAATCGCGCGCGCCATCGACTTTTTCACCAGATCCTGGCGCGCCACGAATTCCGGATTGCCGCCCAGCAAAATGTCGGTGCCGCGGCCAGCCATGTTGGTGGCGATCGTGACCATGCCCAGCCTGCCCGCCTGCGCTACGATTTCGGCTTCGCGCTCGTGATACTTCGCGTTCAGCACCACGTGGCGCACACCTTTGCGCGCCAGAATCTGCGATAACAGCTCGCTCTTCTCAATCGATGTGGTACCGACCAGCACCGGCTGCTTATTCTCATGCAGCTTCGCAATCTCGTCCGCAACGGCGTAGTACTTTTCTTTCGCCGTCCGGAAAACAACATCGGCGTTTTCCAGGCGCCGCATCGGCATGTTGGTGGGAATCACCACGATTTCCAGCTTGTAGATCTTGTCGAATTCGGCGGCTTCGGTTTCGGCCGTGCCCGTCATGCCGGCCAGCTTTTTGTAGAGGCGGAAATAATTCTGGAATGTGATCGTCGCCAGCGTTTGATCCTCGCGGCGGATGTTCACGCCTTCCTTGGCTTCGACGGCCTGATGTAGCCCGTCGGACCAGCGCCGTCCCGGCATCAGACGGCCGGTGAATTCGTCGACGATGATGACTTCGCCGTCCTTCACGACGTACTGCACGTCCTTCTTGTACAGCGAGTGGGCCTTGATGGCCGTCTCGACGTGGTGCTTCAGATCCCAGTTCTCCGGATCGGCGATGTTGCCGATGCCCAGCAGGCCTTCGATCTTCTCCCAGCCCTCGTCGGTCACGGAGATCGTCTTGTGCTTCTCGTCGACCACGTAATCGCCGGTCAGGATCTTCTCTTCCGGGCTTTTCTCGATTTCCTCGCCCTGCTCCAGTGACGGGATGATGCGATTCACGCGCGCGTACTTATCGGTGGTCTGGTCGGTCGGACCCGAGATGATGAGAGGCGTACGCGCTTCATCGATCAGGATGGAATCCACTTCATCGACGATCGAGTAGTAGTGCCCGCGCTGTACGCAGTCCTTCAATTCGAACTTCATGTTGTCGCGCAGGTAGTCGAAGCCGAATTCGTTGTTGGTGCCGTAAGTGATATCCGCGCCGTAAGCCTTACGCCGCTGGTTGTCGTCCAGATCGTGGACGATCACACCCACGGTGAGCCCGAGGAACTCGTAAATCTTGCCCATCCACTCGGCATCGCGCTTGGCCAGATAATCGTTGACGGTGACCACGTGGACGCCATGCCCGGCGAGTGCGTTCAGGTAGCAGGGCAACGTCGCGACCAGTGTTTTGCCCTCGCCCGTTTTCATTTCGGAGATCTTGCCCTGGTGCAGGACCATGCCACCGACGAGCTGCACATCGAAGTGGCGCATCTTTACCGCGCGCCATCCCGCCTCGCGCACCACCGCAAACGCCTCGGGCAGCAGGTCGTCCAGCGCCTGTTTCTCGGCGGCGACGCGCGCTTCCTCGTCCGTGATCCCCTCAAGGGCCTGGGCGATCCGCGCCTTGAACTCCGCCGTCTTTGCGCGCAGCTGCTCGTCGCTCATCGCCTTTATCTGCGGCTCAAGCGCATTGATCTCGGCTACGCGCGGCAACAGGCGCTTCACCGCGCGCTCGTTGCTGGTCCCAAATATTTTGGTGAGAACAGTACTTCCGATCAAGATTGAGTCCTTTGGCAGCGGCCGGCGCGATTGCTCTCAACGCGTGCGCAGGCCTGCAAACTGCTATTCCCTGGGACAAAAGGGTCCTTCTCTATTTTAAGGGAGCCTCCGGAATCCTGCCGGAGGGCGCATTTTGACGAGGCTGCCACGCTTGTCTTCCCCGAAAAACAGCGCCGGAGAATCTTCTCTCCGGCGTGCTTGCCTCCGCTGTTCCAACCCGGCTCCCGGCTCCTGCCTCCCAGCTCCTGGCTTCCTTTACAAATGCCACACCCGAGCCGCGCCGTAGACCAAGCCCAGCGTGATCGCAGCAATTACCACCTCGCCGATAGCGCCCACTAAGAACGGCCGTGCGCCCTGCTTTGCCAGCTCCCGCAGATTCGTCCTGAGGCCCACGCCGGCGAACGTGAGCAGAAACGCCCAGCGCGAGAGATTTCCCAGTGCCGCGGTCTGCGGCCTGGTGAAGAACGCCACCGACGCCAGCAGCGAGATGAGCAGGAAGCCCAGTACGAACTTGGGAAACTTCTTCCAGAGAAACGCCGCCTTGTTCGTCACCTTCTCCGCCTGCCCTTTTCGCGCCCAGTAGATCGCGTACCCGAGCACCACAAATCCGATCAGCGCATTGCGGCACGTCTTCGCCAGCACCGCAACCTTCCCGGCCGCGTCCGAATACAAAGCGCCCGCCGCCGTCGCCTCCGCCGTATTGTCCACACCCAGCCCCGCCCACAGCCCGTACGCGCGATCGCTGAGGTGCAGGCCGTGCCCTATCAGCGGAAAGACGAACAGGGACAGCGCACCCAGCGCCAGGATGGCCCCGATGGCGTAGGACGAATCTTCCTCATCGGCCTCGATGGCGCCCTGCGTCGCAATGATCGCCGAAACACCGCAGATCGAGGACCCCACCGCCAGCAACGACGTCAACTTGGGCCGCAGCTTGAATCCGCGCCCCAGCAGCGTCATGAAAACCAGCGAGAAGGCCACTTCGATCAGCACCAGCCCCAGCGAGATGCCGCCCAGGCGCAGCACGTCGCCGATGAGAAATCGCGCCCCCAGCAGCACGATGCCCGCTTTCAGCCAGAATTCGTAGGTTGCCACGCCGGCGCGAAACACCTGCGGCACTCCCACCGTGTTGGAGATGACTAGCCCCAGCAAAATCGCCCAGAGCACGTACTCGATGTTGGGCAACACCAGATGATGCGCCTTGCCGTAGCGCGCGACCGATTGCTCGATGATCTTGCCCGCATATCCCACCGCCAGCAGCAGCAGAATTCCGGGGACAACAGCGAAAAACCGCCCCGGCAGCGAAAGCTCACGGGGGCGCGGTAATGCAATGGATCCAGCCATAGTTGCTCCTTACCAGGGAATCGCTTTCAGAATTCCGAACCGGACCAACAGAGCCGCAAGCAGCGCGAGACCCACGGCCCAGGTGTCGAGAGAAATACGCCGTGCCGGGGTCGACGCTGAGGTTGACGAAGCCATAAGGAACGCTCCTGACTCCGCGGAAAGGAATCTCCGCGCATAGATTTTTTTGGCTGTTAGGAAAATGCGCCGGTTAGGGCGCGAGGTTGCGAAGCTCTATCGACAACAACAACAGCCGGAGAAGCTGCTTGCCGCACAGCTGTGCACTGCGCGAGCGAAGGTCGTCAGGATGGACATGCTGCCCATGTGTCCTTCGTTTGTAGCATGACTCCGGGCCGGGCGCAAATTGCGGCAGGTATGCAGGCGCGAAGCGCGTCAGCCTGGACGGCCAGTCCTCAGAGAGTTTTCAAATACGCCTTTGCGCGATCGAGCTCCGGAAACAGCTTCTCGTCTTCCTGAAAAGCCGCCGAGTGTACGCAACGCCGCCCATTCCTCTGCTTCACGGGATGTTTCAGATGGAGCATTTCGTGGTACATCAGATACTCGATTGCATAGCGCGGCGTGTTTCGGCGGTCGAAGACGCGGCTGACCATGATGGTGTTGCGCGCCGGGTCGTAGTGACCAAGAAGACGCCGAGCCGTCACTTCGCTCCAGGTCAGCAGTGGTCGTCCCATGAGGCCGTTAAAGAACCGCCGATTGAGGGTCTCAAACACTTCGTCCAGATCGTAGTGCTCGCCGCGAGCTGTCAGGATCTTCTTCCGCCCGCGTGTCTGGCGGATGCGCTCGCTCTGCCTCACGACCGCCTCGCTGGTCGTGAATCGCCGGTAGCGATGCGCGTGGGCTGAGTCGATGGGCCTGCGATAGAGCTTGGCCAGCAGGATGTGCGCGATCGCCCGCAGCACCGATTCCGGCGCGCCTTCCAGCAGATCGGAAAGGCTCACGCGAATGCTGCCCTCGCGGAGGCGAATGGTCGTGTTCAGCGATGTGAAGCGGCGAAAGCGAACGTCAATCGGCGGAATCGGAGCGCGGGGCCGAATTGCGCGATACTCTTCGGCAAACCATGCGGAAAGTTGGGGGCTCACTTCGATCCCGAATCTCGCACAGCGACCGGTGGAAATCAAGCGTCACAGAAAACAGCGAGCAGCGAACCGGCCGCCTCTTCGGGCGCAGACTGTACTCTGTAGCCATGCAGTCGATCGCGACCGACCGCCTCATTCAGCCCGCGCGCAACATCGAGGGCAGCCTGCGCCTGCCCGGCGACAAAAGTATCAGTCACCGTTACGCTTTGCTGGGCGGCCTGGCCGAAGGAACTACGCGGCTGACGAATTTCTCCACTGGCGCCGACTGCGCGTCTTCACTCAGTTGCGTGGAGGCCCTTGGCGCGAAGGTCTTACGCGATGGAACCTCGGTTGAAATCACCGGCGTCGACGGCCATTTTGTTGCTGCAAAACAGGCCCTCGACTGCGGCAACTCCGGTTCGACGATGCGGATGCTTTCCGGATTGCTTGCAGGACAATCCGGCAGCTTTACGCTCGTCGGAGACGCGTCGCTTTCACGCCGTCCGATGGAACGCGTCCGCAATCCGCTCGCGGAGATGGGCGCGCGCATCGACCTCACCGACGGTCACGCGCCGATGACGATCCATGGGGCGCCGCTCGCGGGCATTGACTACACAACGCCAATTCCCAGCGCCCAAGTAAAGACTGCGCTGCTGTTCGCCGGACTGCAGGCGCGGGGAACGACAACGGTCCGCGAGGCGGTTCGCACGCGCGACCATGGCGAACTGGCGCTGCGAGCCTTTGGCGTCAGAGTCGACCGGGCCAAAGACTCGGTTTCCATCGCCGGCGGCCAGCAATTGCACGCGATTGAAGCTGCAGTTCCTGGCGATATTTCTTCTGCGGCGTTCTTCCTTTGCGCGGCTGCACTTTTCCCGAGTTCCAATCTGATTTTTGACGAGCTGGGCCTCAATCCCACCCGCGCCACGCTGCTTGACGTGCTCACCGCACTCGGCGCTCACATTGGCGTGCTGAACCTCGAAACCAAAAACGAGGAGCTGGTCGGCACCGTGCAGGTGAACGGCCCGCCTGCGGGCCTGACCGGAACGACCATCTCCGGCGCGCTCTCGGCGCAACTGATCGACGAGCTGCCGGTCCTCGCAGCGATCGGCCCGTACACGCAGAACGGCGTTCGCATCCGCGACGCTAAAGAGCTGCGCGTCAAAGAGTCCGACCGCATCGCGCTGGTCGCGGCCAACCTCCGCGCAATGGGCGCTGAGGTCGAGGAATACGATGACGGCCTCGAAGTCCCCGGCGGTCAGACCCTCCACGGCGCCGAGATCGACTCCGGCAGCGATCATCGCATCGCCATGGCCTTCTCGGTCGCCGCGCTCCGGGCTACTGGCGACACGCTGATCCGCGGCGCCGAATCCGCGGCGATTTCATTCCCGGAGTTTTTCGATCTGCTGGACCGCGTCGTCGAACGTTGAGTTTCACCCGGTCCCGGGGCCCACCCCCCAC
Organism: uncultured Acidobacteriaceae bacterium; assembly: GCA_963788905.1. Lineage (GTDB taxonomy): Bacteria > Acidobacteriota > Terriglobia > Terriglobales > Acidobacteriaceae > Palsa-343. The sequence continues at coordinate 319,523 of CAWBIO010000001.1, read as the reverse complement.
CCCCTCCCCCCAGAGGCCCTCTGCAAGTAAGTCATTCTGCAGGGAAGGCTGGGTACTATATGGGAGGTATTACCCTCCGGCGTACTGTTATGCGGGACGACCCGCCTTTGCAGCAAATGAAAAAGCTCTGTTCGAAGCGGTTTGCAAACCGGCGAACAGAGCTTTCCTATCTTCTCCAGACTAAAAGTGCCTTCGGCCTGGAGCAAGAGAATTCGGCGGAGCGGACAGTACGAAGGTCATGAGGCTCAAGCGGCGAAGCTCACCCCTCCTGACCAAAGGCCAAGCGACCGGGACTCTTTCGATCTGGACCGCTGTGTTATTTCTGAATGCTTCTTTCCGAATGACACGGCGTGATTGGGGGAAAGAAACACAAGGTCCTTCGCTCGCTCAAGCGAGCTCAGGATGACAGCCTCGATGTGGTGCACGCCGCTACGAGTCTGGACCTTACTCTGCCGCTTAGGCCCAACCCGATCCACTGGCCCTTATTGCACAGCCGCCAGCACATCGTCGAGACGTGCCGGCGTGCCCTCGACGCGCTCCAAATGCGGAATCCGCAGACCGCCGTGGTAATCGACGGCCACGGATTTGATCTGATCGCGATCTTTCACGAGCAGCGTGATCGGATCGCTTCCCTTCTCCGCCTTGCGAAGCGCATCGCGCAGTTTGTCCGCCGAGTAGACTTCGCCGTTCACCGCCAGCAGCTGCATGCCGGGGACCAGGCCGGCCTTAAACGCCACACTGCCCCACTCCACGCCGCCCAGCATGCCGTCGCCCATGATGTTGAAGCCGAGTGAGGTCGCGAAGCTGGTTCCAAACCGCGGATTCTCGGCGCCCCGCCGCTCCCAGGGAGGAATGGTGTCGTTGTAGACGAGCTTGTATCCGCCCTGGGTGAAGCCGTTCTCGGGAACCTCGGGATGCAGCTCATAGACGCGCGTGCGCAGGAAGGCCGTCCAGTCGAAGGGCTGTACCTGGTTGAGCGCAGAGACGATGTCTTCGAAGGTGTAGGTGTCAGTGATGTAGCTGCCGTTGTTGACGCCGTAAAAAAGCTTCGCAAAATCGTCGAGCGACTTTTTGCCGTCGCTTAGTTCACGAATCTTCGTATCGGCATCGAGCCAGATGAGCTGGCCTTCGGTGTAGTAGTCCTCAGGACGCTGCCAGCTGACCCAGCTTACCGACCTGCGCTGCGAGACGGTCGGCTGATTGGTGGTATCCACGAGCGGCCGCCAGTCGCGCCCAGGGCTCGCCTCAAATCCTGCGGCCACGCCAGCCATTTCGTCGCGCGCCTGCTCAGCGGTGACCATGCCCGAGCGCGCGGTCAGCACCAGACCCCAGTACTGCGTAAGGCCCTCATAGACCCAGAGCAGATCGTCGCGCATGGGAACGTTGAAGTTGGGCGTCCACAGGTCGGCGGGACGCCGGAATTTTCCGTTCCACGAGTGGGTGTATTCGTGCCCCAGCAGGTCGCGCCCACGCACGCCGCGATCCCACTCTGTGAAGTAGTTGGCGCGGGTGCCGTCTTCGCTCGACTGGTGGTGTTCGAGCCCGTTGCCCCCCACTACGTCGCTGAGCGAAAAGAGGAAGTCGTAATGATCGTAGTGGTGGGAGGCGAAGAGCTTCTGGGCCTGGATGGCCAGGTTCTTGTGCGCCTGCAATTCCTCCGGGGTGACCTCAAGGTCCTTCGGCTCGTCGGCGAACACATCGAGGAAGACAGGATTGTCGGGCCCTGTGGAGAGGTCGATGCGCTTGAAATTTGTGCCTCCGTACAAGGGGGAATCAACGAGCTTGTTCAGCGTTGTTTCTTTGAAGTGAATAGTGCCGCCATCCTGAGAATCTGTATCGAGCGCGGTTGCGTATTTCCATCCACTGGGCAGCACAAGGCTCGGCTGGAAATGAATGTCCCGCGAAAAATGTCCCGCGGGATAGAGCACGACGGTGTTCCACGCCAGATCGGCCAGCACCGACGACATCTCCACGCGCCCATCCTGAGGCCGCACTGGGGAGAGATAGTCGAAGTCGACGTCGAGCGACGTGACACCCTTCGGCACCTGGATGTGGAAGGCATAGACGTTGATTTGGTCGCGCACCCAGGGAATGTCTTTCCCGTCGGCTTTCACAAACAGGCCCGCGACCTTTTCAATCGGACCGGTCGGAGAGTGGTTGCCCGGAATCCACTGCGGATAGAGCAGTGTGAGTTCGCCGGCCTTCACTGGAATGGTCTCGTGGATGTGAGCAACGTGATCGGTGGTGTTGGTCAGGTTCACGGTGAGCGCAATGGTGCCTGGATACGGCGTATCGGCCGGCGCGGCGATGGGCGGCGGCATGGGAACGGGCTGCGGCCCCTGCGAACTTTGTGCGATTGCATTGGGGGCAAATCCAACGGCAGTCAGGGCAAATGCGGCAACAAAAACCCAGGCGCTTCGCGTCATCAGCAATCTCCGAGGTGCTTTCGATGGGGCCGGGAACGTTTCGCAGAATTCTACAGGAGCGAAAACGGAGCAGAATCCGCTCACGCGAAGCGCCGCTGAATTTTGACTGTTCCTGAACCTGATATCCACCGTCCTAAGCCTGTTATCCACCGTTTCCACAGCCTTATCCTCGGGATTTTGGTAACGTGTGTGCTGAATTGACCAGACACCACCCACGCGAGCCTGTATTTGCAGAAACCAGCGAGGGAAATTGGGACGCTTGCGAACTTTTTTGTTCTCCATAACCCGCAACCTGTACCCTGTGGTGTGCCTTCCCGACGCACATTTCTGAAGTCCACCGCTGCCGCATCCTTCGCCGCGAGCCTTCCGTTGCCAGCGCAAAAGACGAACACCGCCGGCCAGGCCCGGATTCACCAGTCGGTCTGCCGCTGGTGTTATAAGGACACCCCTCTGGACACTCTTTGCCAATGGGCGGTGCAGCTGGGCCTGCGCGGCGTCGACCTGCTGGAGGTTGAGGAGTACGAGATCCCGCGCCGCTACGGGCTGATCTGCACGATGGGTTACGCCGGCGGCGGGACGATATCCGACGCGCTTAACCGAACAGAAAATCATGCAGCCATCGAAGCGGCCTTCCGCAAAAATATTCCCCTCGCGGCCAAGGCCGGGGTCCCGAACGTCATCACGTTTTCAGGAAACCGCCGCGGCATGGCAGACGAAGAAGGCGCGCGCAACACCATCGCCGGCCTCAATCGACTGAAGCCCATCGCCGAAGACAACGGCGTGACGATCTGTATGGAGCTGCTGAACAGCAAGGTAAACCACCCGGACTACATGTGCGACCACACGGCGTGGGGCGCGCGCGTGGCGCACGAGGTGAATTCACCGCGGGTAAAACTGCTGTACGACATCTACCACATGCAGATTATGGAAGGGGACCTGATCGACACGATTCGCGCGAACATCGGCATCCTTGGCCACTTCCATACCGCAGGCGTGCCGGGCCGCCACGAGCTGGACGCGACGCAGGAGATTGAGTACGCAGGGGTGATGCGGGCGATTGCCGAAGCGAATTTTTCAGGATACGTCGCCCACGAATTTATCCCGACGGGGGATCCGCTGACGAGCCTGCGGCAGGCCGTGGAGCTCTGCGGCGTTTAGACCTGGGCCAGCTCGACTTCTTTCTTCTGCTTCTCGCGCTCGAAGAAGCGTTCCATGAATTTCGTGTCGAATTCGCCGCGCTGGAACTCCTCATCGAGGAAGATGCGCTGGTGCAGTGGAATGGTCGTGTAAATCCCCTCGACGATGAACATCTCGAGCGCGCGCCGCATCCGCGCCATCGCCTCTTCGCGGTTGACTCCGTGCGCGATCACTTTGGCGATGAGCGAGTCATAGTAGGGCGGCACCACGCCTTCAGCGTACTGCGCCGTATCCACGCGGATGCCGTTGAAGCCTGGCACATTGAAGGCCGTAATTTTCCCCGCCGACGGGGTGAACTTCTCAGGGTGCTCGGCGTTGACGCGGCACTCGATGGCATGGCCGCGCATCGGCACGGGCTCCTGGACGATGCTGGCCAGACGCTCGCCCATGGCGATCCGAAGCTGCGCCTTCACCAGATCAATTCCGGTGATCATCTCTGTCACCGGATGCTCAACCTGGATGCGCGTGTTCATCTCGATGAAGTAGAGCTTGCCGTCTTCGTCCATGAGGAACTCAATGGTCCCCGCATTCTGATAGCCGACGCCTTCCATGCAGCGCTTGAGCGTCTTCGCGATGTCTTCGCGGATTTTCGGCGTCACCTGCAGTGACGGCGCTTCCTCGATGAGCTTCTGGTGGCGGCGCTGGATGGAGCACTCGCGCTCGCCCAGCGACATTGCCGCGCCATGCTCGTCGGCCAGGATCTGGAACTCGATGTGGCGCGGGCGCTCGATGAACTTCTCCATATAAAGGTCGCCGTTGCCGAAGGCGTTCGCGGCTTCGCTCTGCGCCGCCTGAAACAGGCCAGGCAGTTCCTCAGGCGAACGCACGACGCGCATCCCGCGACCGCCGCCACCGGCTGATGCTTTGAGGATCACCGGATAGCCGACGGTTTGCGCCCACTCCAGACCTTCGCCTTCACTCTGGATCACGCCGTCAGAGCCTGGCAGAATCGGGACTTTGGCGCGCTTCATGGCCTGGCGCGCTTTTTCTTTCTCGCCCATTAACCGCGTCACTTCAGGAGGGGGGCCGATGAATTTGATATTCGAGGCGCGGCAGACTTCGGCGAAGTTGGCGTTCTCGCTCAGCAGTCCGTAGCCGGGATGGATCGCGTCGACGTCGGCGATTTCGGCGGCGCTGATCACCGCAGGCACGTTGAGGTAGCTTTCCGCAGAACGAGGCGGACCGATGCAGATGGCCTCGTCGGCAAAGCGGGCGTGCAGCGAGTGCCGGTCGGCTTCGCTGTAGATGGCCACCGTGCGCAGGCCCATTTCCTTGCATGCGCAGATGACGCGCAGCGCGATTTCGCCGCGATTGGCGATGAGAACTTTACGCATGGCTATCGCGGACGCACCGCAAACAGCGCCTGGCCGTACTCGACCGGCTGCCCATTCTGCACAAACCGCTTGACGATCTCGCCGGCGGCGTCGCTTTCAATCTCGTTCATCAGCTTCATGGCTTCGACGATGCACAGCACCGTGCCCACTTCCACCTGATCTCCGATCTTTGCGAACGCCGGCGAGCCGGGCGAGGGCGACTCATAGAAGGTGCCCACGATGGGCGACTTCACGACGTGCAGCGCAGCATCTTCGTTCTCAGCAGCTGCCGGTTCGGCGGGTGAGGCTGCGGCCTGCGCGACTGGAACCACGCCCGAAGCCTGGGTCACCGGCGCCGGCTGAACCGCCAGGCGCGCCAGACCTGCCAGATCGGCCATGGCTTCCTGGGCAAACTTGATGCGGACTTTCAGGTCTCCGCGCTCAAGATCGAACTCGCCAATCTTGTTTTCCTTCAGGAACTCGACGAGTTCCCTGAGCTCTTTTAATTCTTCCGCTTTCATCGTTTGCTCTCGCGGCCTCAGTCGCTACAGCTCAATCCATTGTTTGGTCACCGGCGTCAGGATTCGGCTTCCCGACTTCGTCACCGCAACCATGTCTTCAATGCGAATGCCAAACTTACCCGGCAGGTAAACGCCGGGCTCGATCGTGATCACCATCCCCGGTTCCAGCCGCGTCGCCTGGCCAGCGGCCACGCGTGGCTGCTCATGAATCTCCAGACCCACGCCATGTCCGGTCGAGTGCGTAAAGTACTTCCCCAGACCGGCCTTCTTCAGCACGCTCCTTGCAGCTTCATCCACTTCGCCGCAGGTCGCCCCGGGCTTTACCGCAGCCACAGCGGCTTGCTGAGCCTCCAGCACGGCATCGTACGCGGAGCGTTCTTCGTTCGTCGCCGCGCCCAGGTGCACGGTGCGCGTCATATCGGAACAGTAACCATTGAGGATAACACCGAAGTCCAGCGTTACGAACCCTTTGCGGGGCAGCCTGGCCTGCGACGCGCGGCCATGCGGGAGCGCAGACCGTTCACCGGATGCAACAATCGTCTCGAACGACATGCCTTCTGCCCCGCGGCGCCGAGCCTCATATTCCAGCTCGGCGGCGAGGGTCACCTCGGCGCGCCCCGCTTCGATGCGCGGCAGCATTTCTTCGAACAGCTGGCATCCCATCGCCGCAGCTTTCGTCATCAGGCCGAGCTCGGTGTCGTCCTTTACCATGCGCAGGGCCGGAACCAGATCGCGGTCGAGCGGGGCAAAATATCCACGTCGCTTTTTGGCGCTGACTCCAGAGCGCATGAGGCTCAGATCCGCGATAGTCGTGTGCTGCGGATCGAACCAGGCCTTCTTCGCCCAACGCTCCAGCAGCGCACAACACTCGCGCAGCGCGGACTTCTTCGCGATCACGACGCGTGCGCCGCGGGTCTCTTCCTTCGCCTGCGTCGTGTAGCGGCCGTCGGTGAACAGCGCTGCTTTCCCCGTGGTCACAACCAGAGCGGCATTCGAACCGGTAAAACCGCAGAGCCAGCGGACGTCGGGCAAATGGGTGACCAGCAGCGCTCCTGCGTTCTGCTTCGCCATCTCGCTGCGCACCGCGCTCCATCGGCGCGCAAAGTTGGTCTGCGTTCTTTGCATCAGCATCGATACTAAATTCTCGCCGTGCGCCGGCATATGTCAGGCATCGTGTTCTCGGCCGCTTGCCGGCCTCGAGGAACCGCCGCAGTTACCGGTCCTGGCGTACCCCGAACAATCAGATCAAAACGGCACATCGCCGGCCGCGCACAGCGCGTTATACTCACTCCGCAACCAGGAGACTTTATCCCATGAACCTTCCTCTCCGTCTTTATTCTTCCGTCGCGTTGGCTGGCCTCACCTTTGGGGCATTTGCCGCGTTTGCGCAGGCACCGGTCACAGTTCTTCATGCGCCTGAAGCCAGCAAGCTCCTGCCTGATTCGGTCTACTACGCGGGCAAATCGGCCAACACGCAGCTACGCAATTCCTCCGGTGTCCGGTTTTCTGATAATCACTTTGTACTCGCGGTGCTGGTGGATACTTCGGGCTACTCCAGCACGATCCAGGAGAAGTACCAGGGCTATTTCCTGACCGAGGTACCTCTTGAAATCGAAAACCACCCACTGATTCCCGGCGCGTACGGCATCGGTTTCGTGGGCGATCATTTCGTTGTCACCGACATCGGCGCCCACGATCTCTTTCAGGTCCCGGCGACACACGACGCGCAGATGTCGCGGCCGATGCCGCTACAGATCCTCGAAGGGGACGCAGGAAGGCCTCGTCTCTGCCTTGGCCGCAATTGCGTGCGTTTTCATCGCGCGCAATAATTGCCACTTTGTTCCTGAGACAAAACCGGCTCGTCTCCATCCAATAGAAGGGCCAATGTCAAAGCGCGGCTCCCGCTGCGGAGCCGCAGCCATCCTTTACGGGCTCATTCGCTATCCCGCAGCGGTTTCGCTGCGCAAAAGATGGAGGAATCATGAGCAGAACCATTCCGGCCGTTCTCGTAGCTACCCTTTGCGCTTTCGCGCCCCTTGCGTTCTCTCAAACCGAAAATCAGGGTCAGGGTCAGGCGGTCATCACCGTGATGCCGAAGAAGTCCGATGCGCCTTCTCCCAGCGTCTCCCAACAGAGCATTGAGGTCGAGGTCAACGGCAAACAAGCCCAGATCAGCAACTGGCAGCCGCTGCGCGGCGCACAGGCTACCGTGGAGTTGGTCCTGCTGATTGACGACGGCGCGCGCGCCAGCCTGGGCCGCGAATTCGACGACATCCGCCAGTTTGTTTCCAGTCTTCCTCCCAATGTCAAAGTGACCCTGGCCTATATGGAAAATGGCAGGGCTGTGTTCTCCGCGCCGCTGAGCTCGGACCATGCGGCCGCCGTTAAGGATCTCCATCTGCCCCTGGGCGCCTCCAGCTCCAGCGCCAGCCCGTATTTCTGCCTCTCCGATCTGGCAAAGAACTGGCCCTCCGGCGATCGCTCTGCCCGGCGCGAAGTCATCATGATCAGCGATGGGGTCGACTACTACCACCTGCAGTACGACCCTGAAGATCCCTACGTTCAGGCCGCGGTCGACGACGCGGTGCGCGCGAGGATGATCGTCTACTCCATCTACTGGCGCGGTGCGGGGCCGGCCGACCGCAGCTGGTACGAGAACAACGCCGGGCAGAACCTTCTCCTTGAAGTCACCGACTCGACCGGCGGCAATTCGTATTGGGAGGGTTTCGGCAATCCCGTCTCGCTCGAGCCTTATTTCGACGATTTCAGCCGCCGTCTTAACAACCAATACGAGCTGGGCTTTTCCGCGCCGCTGCGCGGCAAGCCCGAAGTCGCGTCGCTGAAGGTGAAACTCAGCGCGCCCGACGCGAAATTAACCGCTCCGCAAAGAATCTGGCTCACCCCCGCGGGAGTCGCCCAGGAATGACGGTGAGTGCCCGCACTGCGTATGGCATTTGCGTCGCGTTCGGCGTTCCGCGTTCGGGAATTCGCATCCAGCGGGAAGGGCTTCACGTGAAGGTGCGTACCTGGCGATTGCAGAATGCGACGGTTCCAAAACGGGAGGGCGACAGTACTTTAGGTGCGGCTGCACACTTGAATCAGATTGAAAAGGGGCGGAAAAGGGCGTTCGCTTCTTGCTGTGGGGTGAACCTGGCCCGGGCTCCAGAAAAAGGTGCTCCGATAGTGTGTGTTCGGAGCGTTTTGGTCGTTTCGAGCGCTAAGCGGTGAGTGCCCGCGCTGCGTATGGCATTTGCGGCGCGTTCGGCGTTCAGGAATTCAGCTCGAAGCGGTCGTGGGGTACGCGGGCGCATCAATTTTGAGCGTTCCAACGTATATGAGCGATGGGAGAACTCTTAGCGGCCCACTACCAACTGATTCGCGGGCAGGCTCTCCACGTCGTCGGATTCGGTGCCGTCATTGAGGCCGCCGTAACGGCGTTCGCGGCGCTGGTAGTCCTCGATGGCTTCCAGCATATGAATGCCGCGAAAGTCGGGCCATAGCCGGTCGGTCACAAAAATCTCGGTGTATGCGATCTGCCAGAGCAGGAAATTCGAAACGCGCATCTCTCCCGATGTTCGGATGAGCAGATCGGGGTCAGGCATGTGCGCGGTATAGAGATGCCTGTGAATGTCGACCTCGGTGATCTGCTCGGGACGAAGCCCCTTGCGCTGGACCTCCGCCGCCAGATTGCGGAACGCATCGACCAGCTCGGAGCGCGCCCCGTAATTCAACGCCAGAGTCAGCGTGGTGCCGGTATTGTGCCGGGTGGAATCTTCGGCCCAGCGCATCCGCTCGCGCACCTCTTCGGGAAGCTCCTCGGTCCGCCCCACGTAACGGATGCGCACGTTGTTGTCGTTCATCCGCTGCACGTTGTTGGTGAGATAGCTTTTCAGCAGCCGCATGAGGAAATTCACTTCCGCTTTTGGCCGCTTGAGGTTGTTCTCGAGCGAGAACGCATAGAGGGTGAGCCACGGCAGGCCGATCCGTGAAGCCGTTTCGACGACGTACTGCACCGCCTCAGCGCCCTGCTGGTGCCCAAAGAATCGCTTCAGACTGCGCCGGCCCGCCCAGCGGCCGTTGCCATCCATGATGACGGCCACATGCTGCGGCATCCGCTCCCCGTCCAGACGGCGGTACACCGCTGCCTCGTCGGCGGGCAGTTCATGAACTCTGCTGGAATCGAGTAACAACGCTTCCTTTCGCGCGGCTCCCGCACGGGAGATCAGGCGGAAGCTCGAACACATCCTCCTGGCTCGAATGCGCCGGCACAGCGTGTCGCGCCAAAAGCGATGGACGTCAGGAGCTGCTTCCTGTGCCCGATTATACAGACGGAACAGGCTCGGGACGCGTTACTCAGCGCCCGCGTCCGGTGAAAGAGGAGTCGTGCTGGCGCTCAGGCAGACCGGCGGCGACCGCCTGCCATTTCGCGCACCTGGCTGAGAAACATCGAGCGCTGAAACGCGTCCATTTGTGCGATGATCGGCGCAATTTCAGACAGAAACGGATCAGCCAGCACCGCCGCCACTTCCCGCGCGCGCCGGCTTTGCCCGTCACGCAGCAGATCGCAGATTCCCACTTCCAGGGCCGACGCCAGCCGTTGCAGTGACGACAGAGTCGGCACCGCTTTGCCGTTTTCGATTTTCGAGATGTAAGTGCGTGGAACCTGCATGCGCCCAGCGAGCTGCCGCTGGCTCAGACACCGATCGTGACGCACCTCGCGCACCGCGCGCGCCACATCGATGCCTTCTTCCTCTTCCCTGCCCTGGGTTCCGCTGGGGACCAGCTGCGGGGATAGCGGCTCAGGTTCATCGACTTCAAGGGGCTTGTGGCACCGCCGGCACAATGAGTTCGCAGTCCGAAACTGGACCAGGTCACAGAAGTCGCAACGCAGCACTTCACGCGCTTCGACAGTTGCTAACGTAGTTGCCATAGGTTGTACGGAACGCCAGAGCGTGCGATCCGGGTTGATTTGCTTCCACAACTGACGTCAAACCAAATCAACCTTTGACATACATTGCCTGGAAGGTATCCTCCTTGTCAAGTGAAAACTGTGAGTCGTTCGTAAAATTGCCAGGAATTGCCAGGGAAAACCAACATGCAGGATTCGCCTCTCTCCGCGTCCGATTTCACCCGCGAGCGCGCATGGTCGCTGCTCAACGAGCACACGCAGTCGCCGAGCCTTATCAAACATGCTCTCGCCGTAGAGAGCTGCGTTCGCGCTTACGCGGAACGTAACGCAGACGCAAACGGACTATCGGACGAAGCTCGCGGCGCACAGCTCGAAACCTGGTCGGCGGCTGCGTTGCTGCATGACTTCGACTACGAGAAGCACCCTTCTCCTGAGGAGCATCCTTTCGTCGGCATCGCGATCCTTACCGAGCAGGGGTGGCCGGAGGAGATTCGAACGGCGATTCTCGGCCACGCGGAGTATTCCGGCGTGCCCCGCGTGACGCCGCTGGCTAAAGCGCTGTTCGCGTGCGATGAGCTGGCGGGTTTCCTGACCGCGTGCTCGCTGGTAAAGCCATCGAAGTCCATTCACGAAGTGGACGTGGCGGGCGTGAAGAAAAAGATGAAGGACAAGGCGTTCGCTCGGGGCGTCAATCGCGACGACATTATTAAAGGAGCGGCGGAACTGGAGATTCCGCTCGACGAACACATCGCCAACTGCATCGCCGCCATGCGCGCCAACGCCGAAGGGCTCGGGTTGCTGGGCGTCGGTTAGCGGAGCCGGTGCGAAATGCGAGACCAGAGAAGGTCCATGGCGCGAGAGAAAAGGAGGTAAAGGAGCAGAAGCGAGGCCGCGACTACCGTGCCAATGAGGGCCAATAGAAGCGATCGCGGCTGATGACGTGTCGCCAGAGCTATGGTTGCAAAGATGACAGCGCCCGCGAGCAGGATCGTCGTGGCCCGCCAAAATCCGGAAAGTTGCTTCCAGAAGTCGCGGCCACCTCGAGCCCAAAGTGTGGGAATCACGGCCAAGGAGCCGACGAAAAACAGGGCAAGAGCCTGAGCACCCAGAAAGCGGTGGAGGGCCAGCGACAGGACAGCGCTGACACCGACGCCAGCCAGCGCCCCGAAGATCAGCCGCTTGTGCTCCGGCGCCATCGCCATGCATCGCATTTTAGCGCCCCTCTATGACGGACGCTGCGAGGTGGATTCGTCGGCGTAAAACTCAGCGATCTCGATGGCGTATTTCTGATGGATGATGCGGCGGCGGAGCTTCATGCTGGGCGTGAGCTCACCGGAGTCGAGCGACCACTCGTCAATCACCAGGCGAAAGCGCTTGATGGTTTCGAAGTTGGCGAGCGTCGCGTTGACGCGATCGACGATGGACTGGAATTCTGCGCGAACCTGAGGATGGTTGACCAGCTGATCGCGAGAACCGGCCGGGTTGGCATGAGCAATGCCGCGTTCCCGGGCCCAGGCTTCGAGCGCGGGGAAATTGGGCATGATGAGCGCGGAGGCAAACTTGTGGCGGTCGCCGACCACCGCAACGTTGCCGACGAGGAAGCTGGTCTTGAGCTTGTTCTCGATGGGCTGAGGAGCGATGAGTTTGCCGCCGGAGGTTTTCAGCAGCTCCTTCTTGCGGTCGGTAATGAAGAGAAAACCGTCGTGGTCGATGTGGCCGATGTCACCGGTGTGGAACCAGCCGCCGGAATCGATTAAGGCTGCTTCGCCCTGCTTTTTCCAGTAGCCGGAAAAGATGCTGGGGCCGCGGACGAGAAGCTCGCCGTCTTCGGCGATGCGGCACTCGACATTGGGCAGCGGTTTGCCGACCGAGCCCATGCGGTTAGCGTTGGGCGTATTGAGCGCGATGACCGGCGAGGTTTCCGTCAGGCCGTAGCCCTCGAGGATGCGGACACCGGCGGAGGCGAACCAGTGGGCGGTGTCGAGGCCGAGGGGCGCGCCGCCTGCGATGAAGTAGCGGACGCGGCCGCCGAATCCGGCGCGGAGTTTTTTGTAGACGAGCGCGTTGGCGATCTTCCAGGAAAGCGATGACGGCGTTCGTCCCGCGGCAACTTCTTCGCGATGCTTCTGGCCTGTAGCCAGCGCCCGGGCGAAGAGCCTGCGCTTGATGCCGGATTCGGATGCCTTCTGTTCGGCGACCTGACGGACCTTCTCGAAGACTCGGGGTACAGCAACGATGATGGTGGGCCGAATGACCTGCATGGTTTGGGGAAGCTTGTCGAAGGAAGGACAGTAGGCGACGAGGACGTTTTTAGCATAGAGCGCGTAGTCGAGATGACGCGCGGTGATGTGCGAGAGGGGCAGGAACGAGATGCAGGTGTCAGTGGCGTTGAGGCCAAACTCGTCGAGCGAGTAGTTGACGTTGCAGGCGATGTTGCCGTGGGTGAGCGGCACGCCTTTGGGCTCGCCAGTGGTGCCCGAGGTGTAGATGAGTGTGGCGAGGTCGCTGGGCTCAATGGCCCGCGCTGCCTGATCAAAGGCGGAATCGCGCTGGTCGCCGTGGGCGTCGGCGCCGGAAATCAACGAAGAGAAGTTTTCCGCGCCCGGAAGCGCGTTATCGTCCATCAGGACGATATGTTCGAGGCCGTTTTCTCGGCGACGGGTCGCAACTTTATCGAACTGAGTGCGGGTGGAGACGAAAATTGCGCGCGAACCGGAATCGATCAAAAGCGGTTGAATCTGGTCGGACAGGAGATTGGGATAGATGGGGACGTCGACGGCGCCGATGGCAAGACAGGCGAAGTCGGCAATGGCCCACTCCCAGCGATTCTCGGAAAGGATGGCGACGCGATCGCCTTTGCCGATGCCCCAGGAGCGCAGTGCGGCGGCGACAGCACGGACGCGTTGATAGACCTCGGATGAGGAGATGGGCTGCCAGGCGCCAGCTGGATCCTGGAAGAGCATGGCGCGGTCGCGCCGGCTCTCCGCGATGGTGAACAGGATGTCGTTAAGGGTTTGGAGCTGGAGCACGCGCGGACCAATGTATCCGACGTGGGAAAGAGGCGCAAGGTGATGGATTAGCGGCGGGGAGTGCCGAGAGGGATGCGAAACCAGCGGGGAACACGGCGGCGGTAGTCGTCATAAGCGGGGCCGCGTGCGCGGGCGAGGTGGGGCTCTTCGAGGAAGACGACAACGCAGTGGAAGAAAACAACAGCAATCAGCAGGTAGAGCGCGATGCCGCGCGACCGATAGACGATGGCCTGACCGGCGATGGCGACAAACACGCCGAGGTACATGGGGTTGCGCGAATAACGATAGAGCCCGCTGCGCACCACCTGCTGCGGTTCTGCGCCCAGGACCGCGCGAATGGGGCGGGTGAAGAAGATGGCGGGGGTTCCACCCGCGAGCAGGAAGTCGAGGAGACAGCGGAGATAGATGAGCGCTCCCAGCGCGAAGAGAATCCAGCCCAGGGACCACCATCCGCCTGCAGCCGGTCCGTTGCGCAAAGTCTGCGGGACGTAGAATGCGACCACGCCGGGTACAAGCACGGTGAAGATGAGCCCCTGAAGCCAGAGCAGCATGACGGGAACAGTATGCGCTCGCGAACGCTTTGCGAGAAATTGAGCGAGCGCAGGAAAACCCATTCTTCGCGGATCATCCTGCACCCTGTACCCTGTTCCCTGTACCCTGCCTTTTGGAGGCGTCCTTGCCAGAAATTCCTCCTTTTCCGCTCACCCTCGACGGCTCCAGCCTCCTGCATCAGATGTTTCGCTTCGACTGGCCGGCGTGGCGGCGCGCCGACTCCAGTGCCCGCCAGCGCACCATCGACGAAGCGACGGCGTTGTTGGCGCCGCTGGAAAAAGCCTCTTCGGAGGCGCGCCCCAGCCAGTCCGCGGTCTTCGCGCAGCTCGGGCACAAGGGCGACCTGATGTTCATCCATAACCGCGACTCGATCGAGCAACTCGCGGTCATCCAGCGGGACCTGGCGCGCACGGAGCTGGGCAGCTACCTGCAGCCGACGCACTCGTATCTTTCCATCGTCGAGCTTGGGCTCTATGAGTCGTCGTCGAAGACCTATCCGGTGCTGATGGGGGAAGGCATCGAGCCCTACAGTGACGAGTGGGAGCGGCGCATCCAGGAGATGGTGGACCGCCAGGCCGCAGCGATGGCCGCGCGCCTCTTTCCGGCGATTCCGGAGACGAAGTATGTGTGCTTCTATCCGATGGACAAGAAGCGCGGCGAGCAGGTGAACTGGTACGCCGTGGCAATGCAGGACCGCGCGCGCATGATGCATGAGCACGGGCTCATCGGCCGCCGGTTCGCCGGACAGGTGAAGCAGATCATCTCGGGTTCGATTGGCCTCGATGACTGGGAGTGGGGCGTCGATCTTTATTCCGACAATCCCGGCGTCTTCAAGCGGCTCATCTACGAGATGCGCTTCGACGAGGCGAGCGCGCTCTATGGGCTGTTTGGAGCCTTCTACGTTGGCGTGCGTTTACCGGTCAGCGAGTTGGGAAGCTGGCTCGCGGTGGAAGAGCGATGACGGGGAGAATCAACGCTGCCAGCTGCAGGCAGCAGGCAGCAGGCTCCCGACTGGCTGCGTCATGAAAGTCTTCCTCACTGGCGCCACAGGGTTCGTCGGCGGCCATGTGGCCCGCGAGCTTGCCAGCCGCGGCGCCGATCTTCGGCTGCTGGTTCGGCCAGCCAGCAACCTCGCTAACCTTGAAGGCCTACAAGCAGAGACGCGTAACCGGCGACCTGCTCGAGCCTGAATCGCTGCGCACGGCGATTCACGGCTGCGATGCCGTCCTGCATGTCGCCGCCGATTACCGCCTCTGGGTGCGCAATCCCGACGCCATGTACCGCTCCAATGTTGACGGCACGCGTGCCCTGCTGCGCATCGCCCGCGAAGAGAACGTGCCGCGCTTCGTCTATACATCGTCGGTGGCGACCATGGGCTTCAAAACCGACGGCACCATCGTGGACGAAGCCACGCCGGTTTCTCTCGACGACATGGTCGGCCACTACAAGCGCTCGAAATTCCTCGCCGAGCAGGTCGCTATCGAAGCCGGCGCGCGCCGGTCAGTCGGTGCTCATCCTGAACCCGACCACGCCGATCGGGTCGGCGGACCTGAAGCCGACGCCCACTGGCCGCATCATCGTTGACTTCCTCAATCGAAAATTCCCCGCCTACATGGATACCGGCCTTAACCTCGTCGACGTTGAGGAAGTCGCGCGCATCCACGCTGATGCCGTCAATCTGGCGCTGGGCCGCGCGGGTGAACGCTACATCCTTGGCGGCGAAAACCTCACCCTCAAGCAGATCCTCGACAAGATGTCCGCGATCACCGGGCTGCCCTCGCCGACGATGAAGGTCCCGTCCTCGGTTGCCATGGTCTTTGCCTTCTTCGACGAGACGATTACCGGCCGCATCCGTGGAAAGGAACCGCGCGCGACCATCGAAGCCGTGCGCATGGGCCGGAAGAAGATGTTTGCGTCGTCGGCGAAAGCCGAACGGGAGCTGGGATTCAGAATCGTGCCCATTTACCAGGCCCTGCGCTGCGCCATCGACTGGTTCCGGAGGCACGGCTATGCGCCGGCATGACTCTCGTGATGTTGCCGGGATGCGATCCGCGGTATGTGATTTGAACCAGGAGGCGAAATGCCCCGGAAAGCAGCCGTTACAGGGAAATCAATCGAAAGTCAGATCTTGCTGATTCGCGGCCAGAGGGCCGTGCTCGACACCCACCTGGCGGCGCTCTATGGCGTGAAGGTGCGAGCGCTCAATCAGGCCGTCAAACGGAATCGAGGGCGTTTTCCATCCGATTTCGTCTTCCAGCTTACGACCGGGGAGAACGAAATTTTTGAGATCACAAATTGTGATCTCAAGTGGCGGCGGCCGTCGCTATCTGCCCTGGGCCTTCACCGAGCACGGAGCCATTATGGCGGCCAGCGTTCTCAATTCCCCGCGTGCGGTAGAGATGAGTATCTTTGTGGTGCGCGCATTTGTGCGGCTGCGTGAAGTGCTCGCCGCTCATCGAGCCGTAGCGGCGAAACTCACCCGGCTCGAGCAGAGACTGGATACGCACGACAAAACCATCAGCCAGATTATCGCAGCGATCCGGAACCTCATGACGCCACCGGAGAAACCGCGCCGGCAGATTGGCTTCCATCCCCAAACAATCGCCAGAGGGAAGATGTTGAAAGCCCCGGCCGGCAGCAGATAATTCCGATTGGCTCTGTAACGACGAATCTGTGCCAAGGGCGCGATCAGGAAAAGGAAATCCGTCCCACGCCTGCCTGCAATTGCCCTAAAGTAGAGTCTGGATCGCAAACTTGTCATGAAACGCATCGGCATCGTCGCCGCATTGCCCTCTGAGCTACGGGCCCTGACCCGCCACTGGCATCACCACAGCAGGATCGCCGTTGGGCGCATCGGTAATCTTGACGCGGTGGCCACCTGCGCCGGCATGGGCGAGCAGGCTGTGCTCCGCGCCTGCGAGCGCGCTTTCGGCGCCCCGCCGGCTGACAGCCCCATCGACACGCTTATCTCCGTAGGCTATGCCGGCTCTCTTTCCTGCGGACTCAGCGCACCGCAAGCGGTCGCTGTTGGCGAGGTCATCGACGCCCGCACCGGCGAGACCTTCGCTGCCGAGACCGGCGCCGCGCAAATCGACGCCCGGCAGAAACCCCAGCGCCTCGTCACCCTCGACCACGTTGCAGGTCCCGACGAAAAGCGGCGTCTTGCTGCAGAGCACCAGGCCACCCTGGTCGATATGGAAGCCGCGACGGTGGCGCGTTTTGCCCAGACAAAAAACCTGCGCTTCCTCTGCTTCAAAGGGGTCACCGACGGCCCCAATGACGAATTGCCGGACTTCGGCCGTTTCACGGGGGCCGACGGCCGCCTGCGGATCTTCCCATTCGCCGCCTGGGCGCTGGTCCATCCTCAATACTGGCGGGTGCTTGGAGAACTGGAAAAAAACAGCCATGCCGCCGGGCACGAACTAGCAAAACTGATGGCCACGAATTTTGCTTCCCCGCCGGTGTCGAGTTCGATAAGCTGATTTGTAGAGCCCAATGGCAGCTGCAACCACCAATGATCTGCAGGAACAAGCCCCTGCACCCATCCCGACGCTCATGCGTGCCGCTGTCTATCGCGGCATCAACGACGTCCGGGTCGAGACTGTCCCGGTGCCCGAAATCGGCGTCGGCGAAGTTCTCATCCGCGTACACTCATGCGGCGTGTGCGGTACCGATCTGAAGAAGATCCATACCGGCTCCCACTCCGCGCCGCGGATCTTCGGCCACGAGATTTCAGGCGTGATCGCGGCCGTCGGCGCTGGCGTGGAGGGCTTCAAGGTTGACGACCGGGTCATGGTCTTTCACCACACGCCCTGCGGCCAGTGCTATTACTGCCGCAAGAAGACCCCTACCCAGTGCAACGACTATAAGCGCGTCGGAGTCACTGCTGGATTCGAGCCGGCCGGCGGGGGCTTCGCGGAATACGTACGCGTCCTGCCATGGATCGTTCATCGCGGGCTCATCAGGATTCCCGACGGCGTCCCCTTTGAGCAGGCGGCCTTCGTCGAGCCGGTCAACACCGTCTACAAGGGCATCTGCAACCTGAATCTGGAGCCTGACGAAACCGTTCTTGTCATCGGCCAGGGACCGATCGGCATCCTGCTGGCCGCGCTCGCCGCGCGCACCGGAGCAAAGGTCCTCACTTCCGATCTGTACCCCGCCCGGCACGAAATTGCCGCGCACTACGGCCTCCACCACCCCATTGACGCGAGTAAGGAAGACGTGGTCGCCGCGGCCCACGAGGCCAGCGAAGGCCGCGGAGCCGATGCGGTCATCCTCGCCGTCGGGGGTAATGCGCTGATCCGCACCGCTATGGATGCAGCCCGCCCCGGAGGTCGCGTCCTGCTTTTCGCCGCCACGCAGCACACCGAAGCCACCTTCGACCCGGCGGTGGTTTGTATGGACGAAAAGACTTTGATGGGCTCGTACAGCTCGTCGTTCGAACTGCAGCCCGAGGTCGAAAAGATTGTGTTTGGGGGCTACCGCAACGGATTTGACCTGACTCGCCTCATCTCCCACCGCTTCTCGCTTGAGGACGCCGTAGAGGCCATCCGTGTCGCTTCGAATCCCTGCGCCAGCTCCATGAAGGTGTTCATCCAACCGTAACCCCCCGGTTTTTGAGACAATGGAGGGATGGCAGCGCAAATGACAGCCGCCGTCCTCCACGGCCGCGAGGACCTGCGCATCGAGCAGGTTCCCATGCCGAAGGCGGGTGCGGGCGAAATTGTCGTCAGGGTGCATGCCGCGCTCACCTGCGGAACGGACCTGAAGGTCTATCGGCGCGGTTATCACGCCCGCATGCTCAAGCAGCCGCCTATTCCCTTCGGGCACGAGCTCGCGGGCACCGTTCACCAGGTCGGTCGTGGGGTCGTCGGGTTCCGGCCGGGGGATCGCGTCGTTGCACTTAACTCCGCGCCCTGCGGCGAGTGCTACTACTGCCGGCGCAGCCAGGAAAACCTCTGCGACCATCTGATCTTTAACAACGGCGCCTACGCCGAATTCCTTCTCATCCCCTCGCGCATCGTCGCCAGGAACACCCTGCGCATTCCTACCGGCATCTCGTTTGAGCACGCCGCGCTCACTGAAGCGCTGGCCTGCGTCGTGCACGGCCTTGAGGAGTGCCAGCATCGCAAGGGCGACACGGTCGCCATCATCGGCGCCGGCCCCATCGGCCTGATGTTCATGAATATTGCCCAGCTCAGCGGCCTCAACGTCATCGCAGTGGTGAAGCGCGACGAGCAGGTTGACGCCGCCCGCCGCTTTGGAGCCTCCGAAATCGTGCAGATTGGGGAAGTCGCCGATCCAGTGGCCGCCGTCCGGGCACTCACGCCGCAGCGCCGGGGCGTCGACATCGCCATTGAAGCCGTCGCCAAGCCGCAGGCCTGGGAGTGGGCCGTTGACATGGTCCGCAAAGGCGGTACCGTCAACTTCTTCGGCGGATGCGCCGCCGGCACCAAGGTCGAGCTCGATACCAACCGCCTCCACTACAACAACATCACCCTCCGCGCCAGCTTCCACCACACCCCCGCCGCCGCGCGCAAGGCGTTTGACCTGATTGTCGGCGGGCAGTTCCGTTCCAGCGACACCATCACCAGCCGCGCACCGCTCAAAGAGCTCAATCGCGTGTTCCGCCGCCTGATGAACCGCGCCGGCGACATCAAAACGGCCATCATCCCGTAGAAAGCAGGGGACGCCGATGCCGGTCGATGTCGCACACCACGAATTGATCGAGAGCGCCTGGGCTGCGCTGCCGCCCGAGTACCGCATCCCGGATCAAGCGCCCACGCTGGAGGAAGCGCGTGCGTGGTGCCGCCGCCTGGCGGAAACCCACTACGAGAATTTTCACGTTGCGACGTGGTTTCTCCCCGCGCGCCTGCGACCCCATTTCCACGCAATCTACGCGTATTGCCGCGTCTCAGATGACCTGGGCGATGAGGTCGGCGATCCGCAGGCTGCCCTGGCGATTCTTGAACTCTGGGGCGAAGAACTCGACGCCTGCTATCGCGGCCAGGCGCGGCACCCGGTGTTTGTCGCGCTCGCGGAGACCATCCGCGTCTGCGACATTCCCAAAGAGCCATTCGCCGACCTGCTGGTCGCCTTCCGCCAGGACCAGACCATCACCCGCTTCCCCACCATGGCTGACGTCCTCGGCTACTGCAGGTACTCGGCGAATCCCGTCGGCCGAATCGTTCTCTATGCGTGCGGCTATCGCGACGCAGAGCGCTTCGCGCTCTCCGACCAGACCTGCTCCGCCCTGCAGCTGGCCAATTTCTGGCAGGATGTGCGTGTGGACTACGTAAAGAACCGCATCTACCTGCCACTGGAAGACATGGCCCGCTTCGGCGTCGACGAATCGACGATCGCTGAGGCCCGTTTCACGCAGCAGTTCCGCGAGCTGATGCGCCACGAAGTCAATTTCGCACGGGCGATGTTTCTCGAGGGACGGCCTCTGGTTTCGATGGTCGATCGTGAGCTGGCCCTCGACCTTGACCTCTTCTCGCGGGGTGGTCTTGAAATCCTGCGCGCCATCGAGCGGCAGGACTATGACGTCCTGCGGGCCCGCCCTTCCATCTCCAAAGCCCGCAAAGGCACGCTCCTGCTTCGCGCATTCGCCCATAAATTCTTCACTCGGAGCGCTGCTTGACAACGGGCCGTCGCCTGACCGATCTGAAACTCGACGCGGCCTACGAAAAATGCACTGAGATTGCCCGCCGCCGGGCGAAGAACTTCTACTACGCCTTCCTCGCCCTGCCCAAACCAAAGCGCGACGCCATTTGCGCTGTGTACGCATTTATGCGCCACGCCGACGACATCTCCGACGACGAGCTGTACACGCGCGAGGAGCGCCGCGCCCACCTCGCAGCGTGGCTCGACTCGTGGCACGAGGCAGCGGCCGGCGAGGCCAGCGACGATCCGGTTTTTCTCGCGCTGAATGACACGCGCCAGCTGCTTCGGCATCCCTCTCGATCTGCTCGACCAACTCGTCCGCGGCACAGCCATGGACCTCGAACCGCCGTCGCCGGCCGCCGGCGCCGCCAACGGCGCAGCGCGACCTCGCCCCTGCAACAACTACGACACCTACGCGACCTTCGAGGACCTGCGCCGCTACTGCTATCTACGTCGCGTCGGTCGTTGGTCTGGTCTGCATCCGCATCTTCGGTTATTCCGATCCACGCGCCGAACAGCTCGCCGAAAACACCGGCGTTGCCTTCCAGCTCACCAACATCCTGCGCGATGTCCGCGAGGACCTGGAACGGGGCCGCATTTATCTGCCCCTTGAAGACCTGGACCGCTACGGAGTCCACGTCGAAAACCTCGCTGCCCTCCGCGAAGGCGGGCCGATGACCCTCAATCAGCGCGAGCTGCTCGAATCCCTCGCCAAACGTGCCGAAGACGATTACAAATCCGGCTATGCGCTTC
Organism: uncultured Acidobacteriaceae bacterium; assembly: GCA_963788905.1. Taxonomy (GTDB): domain Bacteria; phylum Acidobacteriota; class Terriglobia; order Terriglobales; family Acidobacteriaceae; genus Palsa-343. The sequence goes on along the minus strand of CAWBIO010000001.1, from coordinate 298,157 downwards.
TGCCGCTGATCGATGCCGACTCACGGCCGGCTCTTTGGGTGCTCATCACCATCTACCACGACCTGCTCCGCCATATCGAGGCCCGCAATTACGACGTCTTTTCGGAGCGCGTTACGGTGCCCGCCTCGGCTCGCATCGCCATTCTGGTTCGCGGGCTGCTCCAGGTTCTCCGCAACCGGCTCGCCGGCTCTTCGACGCCCGATGCCTGATCGCGAGCCCAAATCCGTCACCGTCGTCGGTGGAGGGCTGGCCGGCATTGCCGCGGCCTGCGCGCTTGCGGACTCCGGCTATCGCGTCCGCCTTTTCGAGCGGCGGCCGTACCTTGGCGGGCGAGCATCCTCTTACGAGCACCCGGGCACGGGCGAGGTCATCGACAACTGCCAGCACGTCCTCATTGGCCGCTGCACCTCGCTGATCGACCTGTATCGCCGGCTCGATATGCTGGACGCGATCCGCTGGTACGACCGCTTCACCTTCCTGACCCCGAACGAAAAACCCAGCATCATCCAGCCTGGCTGGTTACCGGCGCCGTTCCATTCCACTATCGCGTTTCTTCGCGCGCCTGCTTTCGACCTCAAGGACAAGCTCGCCATCGCCCGCGGCCTCAACCAATTCATGCGGGGCCTTCCGTTGGACACTGACGAGGACTTCCTCCACTGGCTCCAGCGCCACAGGCAAACTCAGCGTGCCATGGACAGATTTTGGAAGCCAGTCCTCGTCTCCGCTCTCAATGAAGACCTCGACCGCATCTCGGTCCACTACGCCGCCAAAGTTTTCCGCGAATCGTTTCTGCTGTCGCCACAGTCCGGCCGCATGGGCATTCCATCGATTCCTCTGAGCGAACTCTATGGCGCGGCGATCGGTTACCTGCGCGAACGTGGCGGCGAAGTCTTTCTCCGCACTTCGGTCGAGAATATTTCGCAAACAGAAAGCGGCTGGCGCGTCGCTGCCGCCGGCCAGGCCTGGGTTTCAGACGCGGTCGTCCTCGCGCTTTCCTTCGAAGCCATGGCGGACTTGCTGCCCGCGCTGCCCGATGCTCCCGGCAAAGCTGACCTCGCCGCCCGCCTCGCCCGGTTCGAGCACTCGCCCATCACCGGCATCCATCTATGGTTCGACCGCGAAATCACCCGGCTGGACCACGCCGTCCTGCTCGATACCACCATCCAGTGGATGTTCAACAAGTCGCGCCTGCAACCCGCGCATCGCTCGGGCGAAGGCAGCTACCTCGAGTTGGTGGTCAGCGCCTCGCGCTCCCTCGTGCCCATGCAGCGCCAGGAGATCCTCTCCCTCGCCCTGCGCGAGCTCGCTCTGTTCTTCCCTGCCGTTGCTTCCGCCAAACTGGTCAAAGCCGCGGTGGTCAAGGAAGTCCGCGCAACGTATTCCATCCGCCCCGGCCTCGACAAAATACGGCCCACCCAGGCGAGCCCCTGGCCGGGGATCTTCCTGGCGGGCGACTGGACGGCTACCGGCTGGCCTGCCACCATGGAGGGAGCGGTCCGCAGCGGTTACCTTTCTGCCTCAGAAGTAACCAGGGCCTTGGGGCATCCGCAAGCCTTTGTCGCGCCCGAACTGCCCCCGGCGGGACTCATGCGCCTTTTCGGCTCGTCCGACCGATAAACCCATCATTCCCAACCAGATAAATGCGACAAAACAGGCTTGCGGCGACCCTCGGTGCTCCCACCATCCCCTGGGTCATCGTCCCAAAAGCGGAAATACCCCCAAATCTCTGGTCACCTGACCCAATTGGTGATGTTCATGTCCTGTAAATTTTGCCAAGATGGCTGTCACTCTCCCAGGAATGCGGGAAACCTGTACACCCCGATGGGGTGTCACAGAATAGTGGGAGCTGGGAAATGCGGTTCCTGAATATGCACGATCTCCTGAACCATCTGTCGGAATTGAGCGGTTATCTGCCCGCGATCCTCATCACGCTGGGCATCGCTGTAATCGTCATCTGCGCAGTCGGCTGCACCGCCTGTTCGCCCTGCGAGGAAAAGGACGAGCTCTTCCACCGCGAAGTGTATTGAGACAACAGGGAATAGCCAGTAGGGAATAGAGAATAGGTATCCGCCGTTTCCTACTCCCTATTGGCTATTCCCTATTCCCTTTCTTCAAAGCGCCGCAGCCAGTTTGTTCCCATCCGGCGATCCCAGTCCCGTGCACGCATCCCAGCCTGGTCCGGCTGAATACGCGCCGTTATTCCCCTGGGTGATGTCGTGAAAATCCGCCGCGTCCTCATACAGGGACGCATTCGCAAATCCCACCGGCGTCCCCTTCATCTGATTGATGAGCGTCAGCAACGCCGCCCATAGCGGAGCCACCGCGCTCGTGCCGCCAACCACCTGCTGCTCGCCATCGACGAGAATGTTGTAGCCACTCTCCGGCGCCGCATCGCCAGCCACATCCGGCACACCGCGCCCCGAGCCGGAAATCCCCGCGCTTTGCTGCCACGCCGGCAGCGGAAACAGCACGCTGTATCCTCCGCCTGTCGCGCCGCCGTCGGTGCCATCGTTCCACACCACTTCGGATGTGATCGTCGTGCCCGACCCAATCAGCTCCGTGCCTCCGCACGCGAGCACATGGGGGCTGGACGCCGGGAAGTCGACGTTGTTCCCGCTCGCTCCATCCGACGACCCGTTATCTCCCGAGGCGACGGTGATCGAGACGCCGAGCGCGGCGGCCGACTGGCAAGCGTCGTCGAGCGCCGTCACTGATGCCTGCGCCCAGCTTGACTCCGGCCCTCCCCAGCTGATCGAGAGCACCGAGGGTTTATTGGTCGTGTCGTGCACTGCTGTCGTGATGGCATCAATGAATCCCTGATCGGTGTTCGGCGCAAAGTACACCGCGATCTTCGCTCCGTTGGCAATCGATCCCGCCACCTGGATATCGAGCGCCACTTCTCCGTCCGCACCGCTGGGATCGCCGGGCGAATTCGTTCCTCCATCGACTGAAACTGCGACGACCGTCGGCGGCGTTAGCCCCAGCCCGGAGAAATAGGTCTGAATATCGCTGGTCTCGTATCCGCCGCCCAGTTCCAGAATGCCAATCGTCTGCCCCTTTCCGTTCGCGCCGGTCGGAAAATCGTAGAGCGCCGCAACCTGCGGGGGATTGAATGGTTCCGGCTGCGGCGTCCCGGGTGCCTTCGGCTTCTTTTTCTTCAAATCTTTCAGGTAACGAAAGTGCGCCCTCGCAACGGGCCGCGCATCGAGTCCCAGAACCGCTTCCACCAGCGGCGCGTGCGTGTCAGGGAGCGTCACCTGTCCGGTGAAGGTGTGGTAGCGCTTCTTTGTCGAGCCGTCTTCATAGTCGTGCAGCTCTACGCCAAAGGCCTGCTCCATCGCCTGCGCCGGCCCGCGCAGCATCAGTGTGCGCCGTGACAAACTCGAAGCCGCCTCATCCACCGCCAGTCCATGCTGATGCGCAAACTGTCGCAGCGCCTCAAAGGTCGCGGGGTCCGCGGCAAATTGCTTGTCGAAATCCTCTCTGGACACGACCTGCCCGCCGAGCGCGTGCAGGTCCAGAGGATTCTTTCGTTTTACGATGACCGACACACTGATGATCTGTTTTGGATCGGTCCTTCCGATGTGGCTGGCGTTTCCAGGAACCGCGCGATCGGCGCCGCGCAGCACGACTCGCTTGGGAGCGGGGGAAGTCATGGGGAAACCCTCCTCGGGTTGTGCGGCAATGCTAACGCAACCGAGCTAAGAAGCGGTTTAGCAGTCAGCGGTTAGCGTTTAGCGGTTAGCGTTTAGAAAGACGGACGCTATCCGCTGTACGCTTTACGCTGCAATACTCCGTCACAGCGGAATATTGCCATGCTTTTTGGCTGGCATCTTGTCCCGCTTGCCGTCCAGCATCTCCAGCGCAGTGCAAAGCCTCTTTCGCGTCTCGTGCGGCAGGATCACCGCATCCACGTAGCCCCGCTCCGCTGCCACATAGGGGTTCGCGAACTGCTCACGGAATTCATGCACCCGCGCCGCTTTCGCAGCCGCCAACACCTCCGCCCGCCGTTCCTCGCTCAGCTTTCCCTCGCTCTTCTCCGCCAGCTTCACCGCGTGCGCCAGCTCCCGGCCATAAACGATGTTCACCGCGCCCTCCGGCCCCATGACCGCTATCTCCGCTGTCGGCCACGCCAGGTTCACGTCGGTCCGCAGATGCTTGGAGCTCATCACGCAGTACGCGCCGCCATACGCTTTACGCGTGATGATCAGCATCTTCGGCACCGTCGCCTCAGCAAATGCAAATAACAGCTTCGCCCCATGCCGGATGATCCCTCCGTATTCCTGCTGTGTCCCCGGCAAAAATCCTGGCACGTCTTCGAGCGTGATCAGCGGAATGTTAAACGCGTCACAGAAGCGCACAAACCGCGCGCCCTTTACGCTGGCGTTGATGTCCAGCACCCCGGCCAGAAACGCCGGCTGGTTGGCCACAATCCCCACCGGCCGTCCATTCATCCGTGCAAAACCGACGACGATGTTCCTGGCGAAGTGCTCATGCACCTCGAAGAAATACCCCTCATCGACAATGCGGGTGATTGCCTCCTTGATGTCGTAAGGTTTCGCTGAATCCGATGGCACAAGCTTGTCCAACTCGCGATCCGCGCGATCCACCGGATCGGTGCACGGCCGCCGCGGCGGCTCGTCCAGGTTGTTCGAGGGCAGAAAGCTCAGCAGTTCGCGCACCATGGTCAGGCACTCGGCATCGTCGTGCGCCTCAAAATGCGCTACGCCGGAAATCTCGTTGTGTGTTGCCGCGCCGCCCAGAGCTTCCTTGGTCACTTCCTCATGCGTCACGGTCTTGATCACGTCAGGCCCGGTGACGAACATGTACGAGGTCTTGTCGACCATCAAAATGAAGTCGGTGATCGCCGGAGAATACACGGCGCCGCCCGCGCACGGCCCCAGGATCGCGGAAATCTGCGGGATCACCCCGCTGGCCATGGTGTTGCGCAAAAAAATATCGGCATAGCCGGCCAGCGAGACCACTCCCTCCTGAATCCGCGCACCGCCGGAATCGTTGAGCCCAATCAGCGGAGCGCCTACCTTCATCGCCATATCCATGAGCTTGACGATCTTCCCGGCGTTCGCCTCCGACAGCGACCCGCCGAAGACGGTGAAGTCCTGCGCGAAGACAAAAACCGTCCGCCCCTCGATCTTCCCGTAGCCGGTAATGATCCCGTCGCCAGGGTAGCGCTTGTCCGCCATCCCGAAGTCCATCGCCCGATGCGTGACGAATCGGTCTGTCTCCTCGAAGGTTCCTTCATCGAGCAGCAATTCGATCCGCTCCCGCGCCCCCAGCTTGCCCTCGCTGTGCTGCTTCCTGCGCCGCTCCTCGCCGCCGCCCTCTTCCGCCAGCCGATTTCTTCGTTCCAGCTCTTCGATCAGGTCGTTATTCATCGTCCCGGATTATAGCCGCCGAAACCCAGACCTCTCGTGCCCCCTCTCACACGTTGGGCGCTGGCGGTTTTCGACCTGGTTCGAGTTGAGTGTCCTTCCCCGCCACGCTGATCCGCCCCTGGCCGAAGCCGGGTTCGGTTACCTCAGGTATTTTTTTCACCATCTCCAATTCCCCCGCCGTGACGGCGTGGCACCCGCCAGGGTATGGTGGTGAGCATTATTTCTTCTCCCGAACGGCCTGGCTTTTCGCTCAGGTTATGCAATCAGGCCGGATAAGCCGAACAACGGCGCAGGCAGAAAAGCCTTCAAATGAAGCAGGGCTCCCGCCACAACAAACGGAAGTTCCGCGGGTTTTGCTGAACCGTACTTTCTGCCTTGATCTTTGACATAACGAGGGCATTCCATGCTGGAGAAAGATTCTCCTTACCGTTCTCATTCCGTTCCTCTCGGACATAAATTTCTGGCGGTACTGTTTGCCGCCGCAATCGCCTTTGGCGCACATACCTGGCTCACTCGCACCGCTGCCGGCACCGCTGGCGCGGCCGAGATGTCCTTCGACCCAAAGACGGCGCGCCACATCGACACCGGCCTTGGCGATGCACCTGAGCCCGCCGTGGCCACCGCCCAGTTCATCCTCAGCGATCAGGTGGTGGAGGGTCTCGCCAAGCCCGCCTTCCTCGCGTCATCGGGGATGACCACGCGCGTCGGCGAGTTCCGCTCGCGCCTCGAGTTCACCCAGCCCGGACCCGGGGTCCTCGACGTCAGTTTCCGCGACCAGGATCCCGCGCGATCCATCGCCACCACCAATGCGGTCGCCGATGCCCTGGCGAACTGGTCTCCGTCATTCTCCGCACCCGCACCCTCCAATTCCTCAGCGCCCACGCAGCCGGCGCCATCGGCGTCCCCTTCACCCGTGTCGGCGGGTACCCCGGCCGCATCGACGCCAGCCGCTGCGCCGCCACCAACCCGGGTAAAAAAGCCCGCGCCGCCCAGGCAGGAAGAGTCTTCCAGCGGGCTGGCCGCTGCTCTGGGCCAGCTTGAGGATCAGCTCTCTTCGACCGACCGCCAGCTCTCCAGCTCACGCTCCGGCGATCTGCCCTCCTATACGCAGTCGCGCCAGCAACAGCTCATTAAATCGCGCGTGCGCGAGGCCGAACAGCAGCTCCGCGACCTGCGCACAAAATACCCAACCGAGCGCCGCCTCGGCTCCATTCAGCAGGAATTGTCTTCTGTCATTCCCGAGAAGGTCGTCGGCGTCAGCTCCGCTCGCCTCCGCGAAGAACGGGTGCAGCTCACGTACACCATCGCCACCATCGAGAGCGTGCGTGTCGCGGTTCAGCACGAAGAATCCGCGCGGAACAACTCATCGCCGGACGAAGCCGCATCAGCACCCGCTCCCGAACCCGCGCCCTCCGCGGCGAGTGAAGCCGCGCAATCCCCAGCGGCGCCTGTTTCGGAGTCTAACATCGGGCAGTCCGCTGCGCAGCAGCCGCCGGCCTCCGATTCCGCACCGGCGCCCTCACCGCTCACCGCACAGTCTGAGCCAGGACCCCTCGCTGTTGTCCGCCTCGCTGGCACGGCGATGCCCGTTCCCTGGTGGCCCTCCGCCGCAGGGGGCGCAGCCTGCGGCCTCCTTTACTTCACCATCGTTGCCGTGCGCTACCGCCGCCTCGCTCGCGCTTACGAGACGGCTTATGACGAGGAAGCAACCCCATCGTTCCAAAGCTCGCGTTTCATTACTCCTGACGCGCCCATCGCCGCCCGCGAGGAACGCGAGCCCCGCGAGCCTTCCGGAGGCGAATACGCCAGCCTCGTCCCGCACGAGCCTGCTCCGCATCGAGCTTCTTTTACCTGGGACGCCACGCCGGAAGAACCTCGTGAAGCACCGTCACGCCGCGCCTCCTTCAGCTATGACCCCGGACCCCATCCACACAGGGAAGCAAGTTCCCCGCTCGAGAACAATCAGCCTCAGAGCGAAACAGCACCTGCCCAGACCGGGGACATTTCTGCTCACGCTGAGGACCATTTGCCTCAGGTCGCGGACCATTCACCGCGCGCCGAGAGCGCTGCGCCCGATACCGTCATCGTGGGACCCGCTGTTGCGCTAACTTCTTCCGCCGAAGAACTCCAGGAACCCGTTGCTACCTACTCTGTAGCCGAGGAAGCGCGGGTCGACGAAATCCAGGCTGCTGTTTTGGAGCCGTCCCATCCTGTCGAAATACGCGAGGAAGCCGCCCACGAGTTGTTCTATGACGTGCCCCTGGATCCCGTGCACATGCCCGTGCCCGAGCCCGTGCAGGAGGCTGTGCAGCAACCCGTTCCGACGCGTGAAGCGCATCCCGATCTGATGGCAGCTTACGCTTCGGCGCCTGAGCCTGTTGCGCAACCCCGGGTGGCCGATTCGCCGCTGGCCGATTCGCCGCGGAAGGCTGGTGAAGAGCCGAAACCGGTGCCCGTGTGGGATACATGGGCCGACAATCTGAAGAAGTCGCTATCGCAAACCGAAATCGGCAGGAGATTCGAGGGCGTGCGTGAACGCGAACCGGACCCCTCTGAGGCCGAGATGCCCATCGGCTCACAGCGATCTTCCCGCGACCGTATGGCCGGATAAAACCGGCGTCTCACGAGGCCATAAAGGTCAACCGTTGTGCTTGCCTTGGGGAACGCTGCGGCGGCCGCGCCACCGAGGTCAATTGGCGTTCCCGGCCAGTTCCCACCCTTATCCAGCAAATAAAATTTGCACCGTCCCTGCCAAACCCGCGCATTTGGTCCCAAAATCTGCCACAATCGTCACAAAAATTTACCCCGGAGGCCGGAATCCCATGCACAGATCCCTGCTCCCCGCCTTGGTTTCCCTCTCTGCCTGCGTTTTTCTTCTGCCCCCAGCGCCGGCACATGCACAAGTCACAAGCCTGCCGCAGCTCGGCTCTACGTTGCCGCCTGCTCTGGTCACCTCGGATAAGCCAAAATTCTGCCACACCAGCAGCGACCACTCCGACCCCTGCGCGGTAGTCGAAATCGGCGACGTCCGCTACACCGTCGCGTGGGACGAGCAGACCAAAGCCGTTACCTGGCTGTTCACTGACGACCATCACATCGTCACCGATAACGGCCTCGCAGTCGGCAACGACCTGCGCGTCGGCGATGGCTCGCAGTACGATCCAACCCTTCCTTACATGAAGAATTTCATCGACCTGAAATGGAAGGACACCGCCGCGAAAATCGGCTCCACTGCCTGGTATGCTGTGCTCCACAAAGACTACGACCGCCACTTCGGCCAGATCGTCGGCTTCGTGCAGAGCCGCTACCTCGAGGTCAAACAGTAGCGCCCGCTGGCCATTAGTTCTCGTTGTTGGCTGCTGTCTGTGGCCGCAACAGCGGGAACAGGATCACGTCGCGGATCGACCTTGCTCCGGTCAGGATCATGGTAAGCCGGTCGATCCCTATCCCCTCGCCCGCTGTCGGCGGCAGGCCGTACGCGAGCGCGCGCACGTAGTCGACGTCCATCTGGTGGGCTTCCTCGTCGCCGCGCTCGTGCTGTTTGAGCTGGTCTTCGAAGCGCCGGTACTGCTCGTCGGGATCGTTCAGCTCGGAGAAAGCATTCCCCAGCTCAAACCCGCCAATGTAGAACTCGAAGCGCTCCACCCAATCCGGCTCATCGGGCTTTTGCTTCGACAGCGGCGAAACGGCACGGGGATATTCGTAGATGATGGTCGGCTGGATGAGATGGGGTTCCGCCAACATCTCAAACACGGCCGCATAGACCTTGCCATCGTAGTTTTCCAGGGCTCTGTTAAGGGTCCAGCGATTTGTACCCACACTCACGGCCAAATCCGTGATCTTCATGATTCGTGCTCTTTCGTCGGACACGTCCGAATCGAGGTTTTCCGGGCGCGCCAGAAATGCTTTATGGGGGACCTCCCGTTCTGCCGCCAACCGCTTAAGTTCTCCGGCGAAATAGTTCATCAGCGCTTCTACGAAAGGTCTGAAATTGCCTAAATTGGCTAGGTCATCGAGTCGCGGAGCTGGAGTTGCCCTATCCGGCCACCACTTGATGATCGCCTCGCGCATGGTCAGGGTTTCCCACTTCCCCAGGTCAATCTCCACCCCGTTGAAGTGCGTGATCGTCGTCCCATTCACTTCCTTGGCGACAAACGCAATCAGCTCCTTCGTCAGCTCGATCAGGTCCTTGTAGTTCGCGTAAGCCTGGTAAAACTCCAGCATCGTGAATTCGGGATTGTGCTGCGTCGAAATTCCCTCGTTGCGGAAATTCCGGTTGATCTCGTACACGCGATCGAACCCGCCCACCACCAGCCGCTTCAGATACAGCTCCGGCGCGATCCGCAAAAACAAATCCATATTCAGCGTGTTGTGATGCGTCGTGAACGGCCGCGCCATCGCCCCGCCGGCAATCGGCTGCATCATCGGCGTCTCGACTTCGATGTATCCGCGCGCGTCGAAGAATTTCCGAATCGCCCGCAGCACCGCCGCGCGCTTCACAAAAACGTCGCGCACGTGGATTTCCGGAGCGCCTGAGCTTTCCACCGACTGGCCGGCTTCCGGCTTCGGGCTTCCAGCTCCCAGCTCCCGGCTCCCGGCTCCGGGCTGCTCGCTGCCGGCCGCAGGCCCCTCGTTCAGCACTCCGTTCATGAACAAATCCACATACCGCTGCCGGTAGCGCAGCTCTACGTCCGACAATCCGTGATACTTCTCCGGCAGCGCCAGAAGCGCCTTCGCCAGAAACGTGATCGTTTCCACGTGGATGGTCAGCTCATTGGTGCGCGTGCGGAACAAATACCCCGTCACACCGATGTGGTCGCCCAGGTCGAGCAGCTTGTACAGCTCAAAGGCCTGATCGCCGACCGCGTCCTTGCGCACATAAATCTGCAGCCGCACGCCTTCCTGCTGCAGCGTCGCAAATCCGGCCTTGCCCTGCTGCCGGATCGCCATGATCCGCCCGGCGACCGCGACGGGAACGCGCGTCGCCTCGAACTGCTCGCCGGTCCACACGTCGTACTTCGCGCGAACCTGCCCGGTCGTGAGCAACGGGTGATCCGCCGGCGGCGCAAACGTGTTGGGATACGCCTGCTGGCCGAGCGCCGCGATCTGCTTCAGTTTTTCTTTGCGAAGCGCATACAGGCTGCGCTCAAACTCGCTCTCGAACACGTCGTCCCGCCCCAAAGAAATGCGTATCGCTCGAGTATAACTTCCGTTCCCACTGCGACTTTGCCACAACTGCGAAGCACCGCATCCACGCTGGTGTATAACAAGGCCGGACCCTGATGCCTGACCACTCCTCCAGCCCGAATCCCGATGACCCGAAGCGCTCCAGCGTCACCGACACCGTGATCCGCGCCGAGCGCCTCACACAGATCGCTGTGATTTTACCGGCCGCCGTGCTCGTGGGCTGGCTCGCCGGGGCGGGGCTCGACAAATGGCTGCACCAGCACTGGATCTACATCGCCGGCATCATCCTCGGCTGCGCGGCTGGCTTCATCCAGATTGTTCGCCTCGTCCTCGGCCAGGAAAAAGCTCTCGAAAAGTCGGAGAAAGAGGATCCGTGAGCGACGAGGGCCCGCTCGCATCGATGACCGACGACCAGCTCCGCGAGATGCTCCGCCGCGCGCAGCGCTCGGTCGTGGTGATGGCGCTGATCCTTTTCCTCGTCTTCACCTTCACGCTGGGCTGGCGGTCGGGGCTGCTGGAACTGGCTGGAGCGCTGATTTCGTGGACCGGGATTCGGGAGTGGCGGAATCTGGCGATGCTGATTTTCGCCCGGATCGACAACCAGCAACCGGCGCGGCCCGCGGGGCGCACTTTGGTCATGTTTTTTCTGCGTCTGGGGATGGTCGCTGCGATTCTGTATGTTAGTCTAAGGTGTTTGCACGGTAGTGTTTACGCTGTGGCTGCCGGGATCGGCCTGGCAGTCGTCGCACTTTCCATCGAGGCTCTGCGCCTGCTTCGCATGTCATCCTGAGGGACCCGGAAATGAGCATTGCGAACTGCAGGGGAGTCGAAGGATCCCCCGAGCGAAGCGAGGGGAATAATTAAGAGACCATGCTGGCCTGGATCAATTTTCTTACTCGACTTCTGAATCACTGGTTCGGAGCTGCGGTCACCGCGCTGCTCCTGAAGCTCGGCATTCATCCCTCCCACCCCACGCACCCCATCAACAACACTCTGACGCTGGAGCTCATCGTGTTTGCCGGGCTGGTGCTTTTTTTCATAGCGGCCCGCGCGCGCCTCAGCGTTGAGAAGCCCGGCTCCACGCAGCAACTGGCGGAAATGGTTCACGAATTTGTCGCCGGCCAGGCCGAACAGGTCATGGGTCACGGCTACCAGCGCTTCCTGCCCGTCCTCACTTGCCTGCTGCTCTTCATCCTGTTCTGCAACTGTCTCGGGCTCTTTCCCGGAATCGACACGCCCACGGCCAATCCGTCGGTGCCGCTCGGACTCGCGCTTTTCACCTTCGCCTACTACAACTGGTTCGGGCTGCGCAGCCAGGGCCTCATTGGCTATATCAAGCACTTCATGGGACCGGTGTGGTGGATTGCCCCGCTGATGTTCCCCATCGAGATCATCTCGCATCTGGCGCGCATCATGTCGCTCACCGTTCGTCTTTACGCCAACATGTTTGCGAGCGATCTGCTGACGGTGGTGTTCTTCTCCCTGGTGCCGCCGGCCATCCCGATCATCTTTCTCGGGCTGCACTTCGGCGTGGCGCTGATCCAGGCCTACATTTTCATGCTGCTCACCACCATCTATCTGGCGGAGGCGACTGCGCATCCGGAGCACTAAAGAGATTCCCGCCGGGGCACCGCTTCCACCCTGGCACCAGGAAACGCCGTTCAGCGTGAGGGGGCCAGCACGGTGAGCCTCAACCACCCACTGGCGGCAATCTTACGGAAGCAGGAGAAAGTATGCGGAAACTGCAATATCTTTTCATGACGCTGGCCGCGCTGTTCATGGCCTCGCCCGCGTTTGCACAGGCTCCCGCCGGCGGCTCGAGCGCCCCCAGCTGGGTGCCCATCGGAGCCGGTATCGGCATGGCCATTGCGTCCGGCCTTTGCGGACTCGGTCAGGGTCGCGCTACCGCGTCAGCCACCGAAGCACTGGCCCGCAATCCTGGAGCGCGCGCCGGTATCCTCACCATGCTGCTGCTGGGCCTCGCCTTCATGGAATCCCTGGCCCTGTTCACGCTGCTGATTGTCTTCGCGGTCGTCAATAAATAGATTTCCCACACACAAACTCCCTGCTGCGGCACGCGCGGCAGGGAGTTTCTGTTTTGGGAGGACTGCTCCTGAACTCTCGCTCTTACTGCTGCATCGACTTCAGGTAATCCGTCAGGTTCGCCAGCCTCTGATGTTCCTGCATATCAGGCAGCGGGCTCCCGTGATCCAGCGAACGCAGCGCAGGACCCCAGATCGGCATATCCTGCGAGCCGTGGGCCGGCGTCTCCATTCCGAACTGCAGAACGGCGTACACATGAGCATCGGGGAATTTACCCCCGTTGTCTCTCGCCAGCTGCGCCAGGTTCGTCGGATGATCCTTCAGAGCGGCTGCTGCAGGCCCGCCTCCTTTACCGTCCACTCCATGGCAAACAGCGCAATACGTGTTGTACATCTGTTTCCCTGAAGCGGGCGACGTGCGGCTCACCGGCACCTGTTTGATGGCTGGTCCTGTCTGGGCTATCCCGAAAGCGGCCGTGGCCAGCACCGCTGCTACGAATGCGACGTGGATTCGATTCGGCATAAAACCCTCCTTTCCGGGAATTAAGTTTCCTCCCCGCCGCGCACGACTGTATGTGATGGTGGGCACACCCCGGCTCCCCTGGTAATGCGATTGCGCCCGCTAACCACGCGCTTCCGCCTCAATTCAGGACACTTCCTGTCACAAATGCCTCGCTGTCGCTGACCGCGATTTCCACTCCTGATTCGTCCCTTGTTGTGAACGGAGCTTGAATTTTTCCCCAGCCTGTGGCAAGAATGTAGAACCCCGTCGCGAATTTTGGAATTCGCAGGTGCCTTCCCCGTCTGACCGGCACGTCCATCGCGACACCTTCCTTGTTGAAGATTCTCCTGGTAGCAAAAGCCATTCACCATGGCGCCGCACACGTGTCTGTGCCCGCCCTGGCATGACTACACCACGGGTCCACTCGTGGCGGGTCCCACCATCTACTGGAGGTCGTTCATGAGATTTTCAGCATTGCGAAGTGTTGCCGTCTCTCTCCTTCTGGCTTTCGCGGGCGCATTCCTGAACGCGCAGAACTTCCGCGGAGGCATCAACGGCACCATTACCGACCCTTCGGGCGCGGTTGTTCCTGGCGCCGCCGTCGAGGCCGTCTCCGCCGAAACCGGCGTCTCATGGAAGGCCACTTCTTCCAGCGGCGGTGAATTCGAATTTCAGGGCATGCCCATCGGCAAGTACACCATCGCGGTAACTGCCGCGGGCTTCAAATCCGAAAGGGTCGAGGGCGTTCCCGTCTCCGCCGGTACCATCTACACGCTGCCCATCCGGCTCAGCATCACTGCCGCCGCGCAAACGGTCGAAGTTTCGGCCAGCGCGCTCGCGCTCGATACCACCTCCACGGTGCAGACCACCGACATTCCCAGCGAAACCGTGCAGGACGTTCCCATGAACGGCCGCGATTTCACCCAGATGATCGCGGTCATCCCTGGCTACGCCGGTTACGCCGGTGGCGGCTACGGCTCGGTCAACGGCACTCGCCCCGACATGGTCAACTGGCAGATTGAAGGCGCCGACAACAACGACGTCTGGTGGAACGTACCCGCCACCAACCAGGGCGGCGTTTCCGGAATCGCCGGCGACACCCTCCCCATCGACGCCATCGAGCAGTTCTCTACCCTCACTGAGGCCAGCCCGGAAACCGGCCGCAATCCCGGCGCCACCGTTAACCTCGTCATCAAATCCGGCACCAACCAGTTCCACGGCACCGCCTACTACTTCAACCGCAACGAAGCTCTCGCCGCACAGTCGCAGCTTTCGCCCGTCAAGCCGGAGCTGCGCAACCAGCAGTTCGGCGGATCGGTCGGCGGCCCGGTCTGGCGCGACAAGCTTTTCTTCTTCCTCACCTACGAAGAACAGAAGTTCGTTATCGGTGTCGGCCAGCCCTCCACCGAGCCCTCCACTGCTTACCAAACCGACGCACTCAACATCCTCAGCGCCTGGGGCATTGCTGAAAACTCGGCCGCCTACAACATCCTTCACGGCACCGGCAGCTATGCCGCACTCTGGCCGGCTGCCGCTCTCACCGGCGCGGCTGTGCCCAGCAACTATTTCAGCCCGGCGGATGAAACCGGATATAGCCACAACGGCCTCGCCAAGCTCGACTACAACCTCAACGCCAATAACAAAATCTCCGCCAAGTGGTACGTCGGCCAGGGAACGCAGACCGCTCCGACCACCTCCCTGCTCGCGCCCTACTTTGAAGTCGCGCCGATGCACACGCAGAACTACTCGCTTACCTGGAATTCAGTTTTCTCTCCGCGCCTCACGAACCAGCTCTTCGCCGGCGTCAACTACTTCAACCAGGCATTCTCCGATGCCGACAACGACTTCAGCCCCATTGGCCTTGGCCTCGACACCGGCGTGACCAACCCGAAGCTCGCCGGCGCCCCGCGCATTCAGATCGCCGCGCCCGCCGCATCCAGCGGCCTCGGTTCGGCCGCCAGCGGTTTCGACTTCGTCGGCTCTACCGTCGAGTCGGGCCGCAACGACATCACCGGCCATCTCGACGAAGCTCTCTCCTGGACCGTCGGCAAGCATGAGTTCCGCTTCGGCGGTGAATTCCGCCAGGCTCAGGTCGATGACTTCTACCAGAGCGGCGAGCGCGGCACCTTCGTTTTCGACGGCACTCAGGGCCCGTGGTCCGGCGCCAGCGGAACAGGCTGCGCCGCCCTGGCGACGACCACCCCATCCGCCAGCACAGCCGCTTCCATCGCCAGCACCTACGGCTCCGACCCGCACTTCTTCGAGCTCGCCGACTTCCTCGCCGGCTGCTTCGATCCTGGCGTCACCAACATCGTCCAGGGCAATCCCAAGCGCCAGATCTTCCTCAACTCCTGGGCTCTTTTCGCCCAGGATGCCTGGCAGCTCTCTCCGCGCTTCAACATCAACTACGGTCTCCGCTACGAGTACATCGGACCGATGCACAACGGCAGCAAGGACCTCAGCACCTTCCTGCCTGGCGCGACCAACGGCATTGCCATCGCCGGCGAGAGCATTCCCACTCTCTATCCCCAGTGGTACGGCGGCTATAGTCCGCGCGCCGGCTTCTCGTGGCAGCCGACGCAGAACAGCAAGACCGTCATCCGTGGCAGCTTCGGTCTCGGCTTCGACAGCCCCAACGTTGTTAACCTGCTCAACTCGCGATTCTCTTCCAACGGCGGCGCCTTTGGCGTGCAGGATAATCCGGCCGGCGCAACTCCGGTCATCGATTCCGGCCCGCAGGCGGCGACCATTCCAGCAGGTGGCGGGGCCATCTTCGCCAACCTCTCGAGCCCCACCAATCCCTGCATCGTCAACCCCAACGACACCAACCCGGCCGACAACTGCCCGTCGCCCGTCAATCTGTTTTCCATCAGCCAGCACCTGCGTCCCGGCTACGTTGAGAATTACAACTTCAACCTGCAGCAGAGTCTCGGCGCCGGCGCCATTGCTCAGGTCGGCTACGTCGGGAGCGAGGGCCACCACCTCCGCAACCTGGCCGACATCAACGAAACTAACATCTCCACCGGCCTGCGTCCCTACGCCTCCGAGTACCCGAACTACGGCGTGATCAACCAGATTCAGTCCGAGGCCATTTCCAACTACAACTCACTCCAGGCACTCATCCGCCTCGCCGCCTGGCATCACCTGACCTCCCAGGGCTCTTACACCTGGGGACATTCACTCGACGAAGCCAGCGAAATCTACCTCTACAACCCGCAGAACAGCTACTGCGAGCGCTGCGAATACGGCAACAGCGACTTCGACGTCCGCAACACCTTCTCTGCCTATTTCACGTACGACGTCCCTGGCGCCGGCTCCATGAAGTGGCTCACCAACGGCTGGCAGCTCAACAGCCTCTGGAACTTCCACGGCGGACAACCCTTCACCGTCTATTCCAGCAACTCCGGTGGCAGCGGCAACGGCGAGTACGCCGAGCGTGCCAACTTCAACTCCGGCGTCAGCCCGTATACCGGCGTCTCCCACTCCGTGCAGGGAGATGCGACGAACGGCTACTACGTGAACTGGCTCAACCAGAACGCGTTTGTCCCCTCGGCCAACGGCGCTTACGGCGATACACCGCGCAACGTGCTTCATGGCCCCGGTTTTGAAGACGTCGACCTCTCGGTCTTCAAGAACACCAAGATCACCGAGCGCGTCACGGCTCAATTCCGCGTCGAGATGTTCAACCTCTTCAACCGGCTCAATCTCGCGGCCCCTGGCGACGGCTACTGCACCGATTCAAGCAGCTGCGCCATCGGCACCACCATCGGAGCCAACTACGGCGCGCCCGGCATTGGAGCGGGCGAGCCTTACAACACCCAGCTGGCTCTCAAAATTTTGTTTTAGCCTCCCTGAAGCCCGTGGCTCCGTCTCCGGCCACGGGCCTTTTTTTAGAGGCTTTCAGGTTTTTGTAAGGCATAATGGGGCCAATCCCCGGAAAATCTGCAGGAAGCTATGGCTCTTACCAGACGTCAGTTCCTTACCCGTGTAGGCCGCGCCGGTGGCTATAGCGCGACATTCATGATGATGCAGTCCCTCGGCCTGCTCGCCATTCCTGAAGCAGAGGCCGAAGCCAACGCCCTCCGCCTCGTCGATGGCAAAGGCTCCTCTGTCCTTATCCTCGGCGCGGGCATCGCCGGACTCGTCGCCGCTTACGAGCTCGGCAAAGCCGGCTATCGATGTACGCTCCTCGAGGCCCGCGAGCGCTGCGGCGGCCGCAACTGGACCATCCGCGGCGGCGACTCGGTCGAATTCACCACAGGCGTCCGCCAGTCCTGCAACTTTGACCAAGGCAACTACTTTAACGCCGGTCCTGCCCGTCTTCCTGCCATCCATCGCACCATGCTCGGCTATTGCCATGAGCTGGGCGTGCCCCTCGAAGTCGAAGTCAATTCCTCGCGCGGCGCTTTCATGCAATGCGACAAGCTCAATGGCGGCGCACCCGTCACCGAGCGTCGCGCCGTCAACGATACCCGTGGCCACGTCTCCGAGCTGCTGGCCAAATGCATTAAGAAAGGCGCGCTCGACGAGGAAATCACCCCTGAAGACCGCGAGCGCATGATCACCTTCCTTCGCCAGTACGGCGATCTCCGGCCCGACCTTACGTTCAAGGGGACTGAGCGCTCCGGCTTCAAAGTTCCTCCCGGTGCCGGCAAAGAAGAGCCAGAGCCCCTCGATCCCCTGCCCATGCACGCGCTGCTCGACGCCGATCTCTGGCAGGGCATGCTTGCCGAGGAAGTCATCGACTGGCAGCCGACCATGTTCCAGCCCATCGGCGGCATGGACCGCATCCCCGCCGCCTTCGAAAAGAAACTGGGCAGCGTCATCCGCCATGGCGCGGTGGTCAAAACCATTCGCCAGTCGCCAGCGGGCGTCACCATCGTTTACCAGGACCGCGCCACGAACTCCGACCAGACCCTTACGGCCGACTACTGCATCTGCTGCATGCCCCTCAGCATCGTTCGCGACCTCGACGCCGACTTCAGCCCGGCTTTCCGCCAGGCGATCGACGCAAGCAGCTACGACTCGGCCTATAAGGTCGCCTGGGAAGCCCCCCGCTTCTGGGAAACCGAAAACGGCATCTACGGCGGACTCTCCTACCTGCAGCAGACCGTCAACGTCGTCTGGTACCCGAGCGCCCGCCTGTTCTCTGAGCGCGGCGTGGTGGTCAGCGGCTACTCCATCGAGAACGGCACTCCCTTCGGCAAGCTGCCCAGCGTCGAAGCGAAGCTGGCTGCCTCCCGCCAGGCCATCGAGCTGCTCCACCCCGGCCACGGCAAGGATCTCTCCAGGCCCGTCTACATTTCCTGGGGCCACATCCCCTATAACCTCGGCGCCTGGATCAGCGGATTCGGCCACGGCCCCGTCTCCCTCGACGTTCTTCTCAATGCCGACCGCCGCGTCTACTTCGCCGGCGATCACACCAGCCACCTCGTCGGCTGGCAGGAGGGTGCCGCGCTCTCCGCCTACCGCGTCATCAACCAGCTCGGCGCGCGCATTCAGAATGGAGGCATCGTTGCCGCATAAACGCATTTCCCTTCTCACCCTGGCCGCGCTGCTTCTCTGCTCCTGCGCGCTCGTCCACGCCCAAAGCGGCGCCGTCACTCGTGTTCCTCTGCCCAACAACTCCCCGTTCCCCATCTCAGAAGGCGTCTGGGTCGGCGACACCTTTTATATGAGCGGCACCATCGACTCTTCCATCGCGAAGGGCACGCCCGGCGACACCGAAACCCAGACCACTCATGTCCTCGACGCCATCAAAGCCTCCCTGGCCCAGCAGCATCTTTCCCTTGGCGACGTCGTCCTGATGCACGTTTACCTCGCCGGCGACCCCAGTCAGGGCGGAAAAATGGACTTTGCTGGATTTATGAAGGGATATTCGCAGTATTTTGGTACAAAGGATCAACCGAATAAGCCAGCGCGCAGCGCCATGCAGGTGGCCGCGCTCGCGCTCCCCGGGGCCCTGGTCGAAATCGAAGTTACTGCCGTCAATAGTCACCGCAGTCTGGCAAGCGTTCTGTTCGGAAGGTAGACACATTCTCCTCAGGAGGCGCAGATGACCACCCGTCTCTCCCGTCGCTCGTTCTTTGGCATGGCCGCGGCAGCTGCGGCCGCCACCGCCGTACCGATCCTCACCGAACCGCACCTTGCTTTCGCCCAGCGCCGGCGTATCGCCCGCGACATTCCTCCTGGCGCCGTCCGCATTGACGCCAATGAGAACCCCCTCGGCCCCTGTAGCGGCGCCTGCGCCGTGATGAGCAGCCTGCTGCCCGAAGGCGGACGCTATGACTTCGAGATGACCCAGAAGCTGGTTGACACCTTCGCTTCCATCGAAGGCCTCAAATCTGAGTACATCCTTCCCTACGCCGGTTCCAGCGAACCGCTGCATTACACCGTTCTCGCCTTCACCTCGAAAGACCGCAGCCTGGTCGCCGCCGACCCCAGTTACGAAGCCCCCTTATACGCGGCCCATTACAGCGGCGCGAAGATCGTCAAGGTTCCCCTCACAAAGGACTACGCCCACGACGCGAAGGCCATGGTCGCTGCCGATCCCAATGCCGGCGTCCTCTACATCTGCAACCCCAACAACCCCACCGGCACGATCACCAGCCGCGAGGCCATCGAATACGCGCTGGCCAACAAGCCGAAGGGCTCCATCCTGCTGGTCGATGAAGCCTACATCCACTTCTCCGACGCCACGCCCTCGCTCGATCTGGTGAAGGCCGACAAGGACCTCATCGTTCTGCGCACCTTCTCGAAGATCTACGGCATGGCCGGCCTGCGCTGCGGCTTCGCTATCGGCCGCCCCGACCTGCTGGCCAAAATTCAGGACTACGGCATGAACTCCATGCCCATCCTTGCGGTTGCCGCCGCCTCCAACAGCCTGCAAACCCCCGAGCTCGTTCCCCAGCGCCGCAAGATCAACACCGACATCCGCACCGACACCTTCTCGTGGCTCTCGGCCAACAACTACAAATTCATCCCGTCTGAGACCAACTGCTTTATGGTCGACACGGGCCGCCCCGGCAAGGACGTCATCGCCGCCATGGCTGCAAAAAACGTGTTCATCGGACGCGTCTGGCCCGTCTGGCCGACCTATGTGCGCATCACCGTCGGCACCCGGAGCGACATGGATAAGTTCCAAACCGCCTGGAAAGAAGTGATGAGCGCCCCGGCGTCCGCCGCGCACCCGACTCGTCACGCGCCGACGACGCTGGCTCGCCTCGGCAGACGCGATCTTCCCCCCGGCACGCACACGATTCCTTCCTGAGCTTTCCCGCCTTTAGGCTGGGGCCTCCACACCGGCGTTACCTCCCCGCCAACGAAAAGGCTGCTCCTCCGGGAGCGGCCTTTTCCATTTTTCTTGTTGCCGCGAACTGCTCGGAGCCCCCACCCAGCGCACAAAAAACCTCACCGCGCCAAGAATTGCCGCTCCACTGTTCCCCGGCCAGGTTCACCCCATAGCAAGAAGCGTAGACTCCGGCGACTCCAATTCATACGAACAAATTTGCCGCCTTCCACCCGTCGGTACCTCATCCCCTTCCGATTTGGAAGCCGGTCCCAAAACAGTCCTTCAAAAACTACCCACTCCACTGTTCCCCGGCCAGGTTCACCCCACAGCAAGAAGCGTAGACTCGCGCAATTTCATTTCATACCAGCAAATCGCCACTTCCAACTCTCTGGTACCAACCTGAGGCCAGAAATGGAACGAGTCCCAAAATGGCCCTGCAACAAGCCACGAACGTTCGCTGTTCCCCGGCCAGGTTCACCCCACAGCAAGAAGCGTAGACTCCCGCAATTTCGGTTCATACAAGCAAATCGCCACTTCCAACTCGCTGGTACCAACCTGAGGTCAGAAATGGAACCAGTCCCAAAATGGCCCTGCAACAAGCCACGAACGTTCGCTGCTCCCCGGCCAGGTTCACCCCACAGCAAGAAGCGTAAACTCCCGAGTTTTCGGTTCATACAAGCAGGCCGCCGCCTCCCGCTCGCTGGTGCCGTGTCCAGTCCCGAAAAGAAACCCTTCCCAATTCGGTCTGCAACAAGCCCGAACTCCCCGTTGCCCCGAGGCCAGGTTCACCCCACAGCAAGAAGCGTAAGCTCCAGGATTTCGGATTCATACAGACGAATTGCCGCCTCCCACCCATCGGTACCTCATCCCGTTCCGATTCGGGAGCCGGTCCCAAAATGGTCCTGCCAAACTCACCCTCCGCCGGATCACGGCCAGGTTCACCCCACTGCAAGAAGCGTACGCCTCCGTATTTCCGGGCTCATACAGGCAAATCGTCACCTCCGACTCGCCAGTACTCTCCCTCGTCCTGAAAAGGAACCAATCCCAAAATGGTCCCCGGCCCTCCTTTCCGGATTCGCGGGTATATAAGGAAAGGTGAACTGGACGCGGCCATCCCAGCCATTCGATCCCGCAAAGGACCACACGCAGACCCTCAACCAAATGAACGAACCAACATCGAGCAACGCGCCCGTGGCCATCGTTACCGGAGGAACGCAGGGCATTGGCCGTCGTGCTTCTGAACTTCTCGCTGAGCGCGGCTTTCGCATCGCCATCATCGACCTCCACGAACCGAAAGCCACCATCGCCGCCATCGAGCCCCGCGGCGGCGAAGTGCTCGGCTTCGTCGGCGACATCACCCAGGACGCAGTCGTCGAGTCCTTCGCCCAGGCCGTCCACAGCCGCTACGGCCGGGTCGACGTGCTGGTGAACAACGCCGGCATCAGCCTCATCCGCGCTGCCGAAGACACCACCCCCGAGGAATACCGGCGCGTCATGGAGGTCAACCTCGTCGCCCCGTTTCTGCTGGCTCGCACCTTCGGCAGAAAAATGCTCGAGGCCGGCAGCGGATCGATCGTTAACGTCGCGTCCATCGCCGGCCTCGGCGCCGTCGCCGACCGCGCCGCCTACAATGCCTCGAAACACGGCCTCGTCGGCCTCACCCGCACTCTCGCCGCTGAGTGGGGCGGACGCGGCGTGCGCGTCAACGCCGTATGTCCTGGCTGGGTCAAAACCGAGATGGACGCGGCCGATCAGGCTGGTGGAAGCTACACCGACGCCGACATCACCCAGCGCGTCCCCATGGGCCGTTTCGCGCGCCCCGACGACATCGCCCACGCCGTCGCCTTTCTTGCCGATGAGCGCGAGAGTGGTTTCATCAACGGCCACACCCTGGTGGTCGACGGCGGCTGGAGCTCGGACCTGAGCTGGGAATCCGTGCGGCTGCAGAAACGACCGGCGGAGTGAATTTATGCCTCCGGGGTTGATGTGGTGTACGAATTTGATTTCGAAGCACTTATGCAAAGTTGACGGATTTGACAACAATCTAAGTCCTTGAAAACGGAATAGATCGAGACGCCTGTTTGTGTGACAAAGACGACCGTGTTTGTTACACCGACGGTTGTGTTTGTTACAGAGATAGTCGCCCGCACATACGGGCAGCTGCGAACAGCGGTCGGCGCACGGCGTTCCGTCGACTGGCTGGCTCGAAATCGCAGCATCGGAGTTATAAGTCCTCATCTCTTCAGGCAGCAATGTAAAAGGCCGCGCTGACGCGGCCTTTTACAGATCAAATTGGTCGAGGATAATTTCTTACCCCCTATTATCAGAATACCAAATCCAGGCCTAAATCGCGCCAACTTTCTTTGAGTGAATTGGCTTGTAAGTGACGATAAGTCAGCGATCATTACTTTGGAGTTTTCGCTCAGCTCTTGACAAATTTTCCCCAATTGCATGGTTCGAGCGTTAAGTGATTGAAGGTTCGTAGAAGCTTGCGCTCGGCGGTCGGCGTATTGGCGATCGGGCCTGTCGCCTGTAGTGCTCCTGCCAAATTGGGAAATGGCGTGTTACTCGGGTGACGGGTCGTTTGCTCGGTGAGGTTGACGATCGCGCGGGCTGAGGAGTTCGCTTCTTGCTGTGGGGTGAACCTGGCCTTCGAACAGCGAACGTGCGGGGCTGATTGCAGGGCCATTTTGGGACTGGTTCCCGCTCAGGCCTCAGGTTGGTACCAGCGAGTTGGACGTGGCGATTTGCTTGTATGAACCGAGATCGCTGGAGTCTACGCTTCTTGCTGTGGGGTGAACCTGGCCGGGAGCAAGCGGTGGGTACGTTCGTAATCAGCCAGCTGCTTCTTATCGGCAAAGCTGTCGGCCTGTTGCTGCCCGAAGAGGAAGTTCGTCTCTGCGCCGTTGCCGCTTGGTCGGCTTATGCCGTTGCGAGGCTTGGTCGGCTTACGCGGTTGCGAGGCTTGGTCGGCTTACGCGGTTGCGAGGCTTGGTCGTCCTAAGTCGTTGCGAGAATTGGCCGCCTTACGTCGTTGCGACGCTTGGTCGTCCCGCGCCGTTGCACGCTTGGTCGCCTCTACGCCGTTGCGAGGCTTGGTCGCTACGCCGTTGCGAGGCTGGGCTGGCGGGTGGGGGCGCGTTTGGCCCGGGGTTTTTCCGGATCGAGGGTCACCAGCTCGAAGGCGGATCGGTCGCGCAGCAGGCGGGAGACCAGCGCGGTGTGCATGGCGTGGCCGGCTCGCTCGGCTACCACGTGGCCGAGGATGTGGTGGCCGGCCAGGGCGAGGTCGCCAATGAGGTCGAGGATCTTGTGGCGGACGAACTCGTCGCGGAAGCGCAGATCGCCATTGAGGACGCCCTGGCGGGAAAGGACGATGACGCTTTCTTCGGTGGCGCCGCGGATGAGCCCCATATCGCGCAGCTTCTTTTCGTCTTCGAGCCAGCCAAAGGTGCGGGCCGGAGCGATATCGCGCTCATAGGCGCTGGTGGCCAGATCGACCGTGTATCCCTGGCGTCCGATGGGCGCCGGGAAATCCACCTTATAAGAGACGGAGTAGCCGTCGCCGGGGTACACTCCGATGAATTTGTCGCCTTCGCGGACCTCGACGTCTTTGAGGATGCGGAGATACTCGCGGCGCCGGCGTTGCGGCTTGAGGCCAACTTCGCGAAAGGCCTGCGTATAAGGGAGCGCGCTGCCGTCGAGGATGGGAAGCTCGAGGTTGTCCAGCTCGACCAGCACGTTGTCGATCCCGCAGCCCAGGAGCGCGGAAAGCAGATGCTCGGTGGTGGAAATGAGAACGCCCTGGCGCATGAGGCTGGTGGCGTAGGAAACTTTGGCGACGTTGCGGCCGGTGGCGGGAATTTCGAAGCCGTCCAGATCGGTGCGGCAGAAGACAACGCCCTTGCCTGCGGAGGCGGGCAGCAGGCGCATCCTGACCGGAGCACCGCTGTGGAGGCCAACGCCGGCGAACTCGATCGGGGAGGAAATTGTGTTTTCCAGGTGCGATGATTCTGCCAAGCGTGTCCTCGATGAAGACATAGACTACAACTGGCGGGGAAGAGTTGCTGTGTGGCAAATTGACCACACTGGTGATCACGGAGGTCACAGTCAAGGAGCGGATTGTTGAAATGATAAAAGCAAGAATAGAAGCCACTTATAAGACAAACAGGCGGCCGAACGGCTCGGGCAAGACAGATTCCGAGTTGATCAACCGGATACGATCTCTGGTCGAGATCGAGTCTCCCAGCGACGACAAAAGGGCTGTGGATCGTTGTGTGGATGCGGTTGTGGAAATGGCGACGGGGTCTCAGGTGCGCCGGCACCGGCAGCAGCACTTCGGTGATGTGCTGGAGTTGCGGTACGGGTTTTCCGCAAAACGCACAGGAGGGAAGAAGGAGATCAGGCCGTTACTGCTGTTAGGACACCTCGATACGGTATGGCCGATGGGCACGCTGGCGACGATGCCGTTCCGCATCGAGAAGGGCCGGTTGTGGGGGCCAGGCGTGCTCGACATGAAGGCTGGTGTTGCCATGGGGTTGACCGCGATCGAGGAGTTACAGCAGGAACACGCGCTCGGGCGGCCGGTGATTCTCCTGCTCAACAGTGATGAGGAAGTGGGCAGCACGGTGTCGAGACCGATCACGGAGAAGCTGGCGCGGGAGTGCGCGGCGGTTTTTGTGCTGGAGCCGGCGCAGGGACCGAAGGGCGCTTACAAGACGGCGCGCAAAGGCGTGGGCGATTACACGGTGCGGGTGAAGGGCGTGGCCGCGCATGCGGGCGTGGACTTTGAGCGCGGGCACAGTGCCATCGCCGAGCTGGCCTGGCAGCTGGAGAAGGTGCGGGGGTTTACGGAGATGGATCGCGGGCTGACGGTGAATGCGGGGGTAATCCGCGGAGGTACGCGGACCAACGTGGTGGCGGCCGAGGCCGAGGCGGAGATCGACGTGCGGATCGCAAAGGCCAAAGACGCGGCGCGCATCGACAGAAAATTTCGCGGGCTGCGCGTTCGTGACCGCGGCTGCGTCCTGCAGGTGGAAGGCGGGATGAATCGGCCGCCGATGGAACGGAGCCTGGGCACGGTGACTTTGTTTCGGCGCGCCGCGACATTCGCGGCGCAGATGGGGTTCTCACTGGCGGAAGCGTCGACCGGCGGTGGTTCCGACGGTAATTTCACTGCGGCGCTTGGCGTGCCGACGCTCGATGGCATGGGAGCAGTCGGCGAAGGGGCTCATGCATCTCATGAATCGGCAGTGCTGGACGAACTGGTTCCAAGAACGGCACTGCTCAAGGAAATGATTCGTACCACCTGAGGGGTAAACTCCGATGCTGAAGCTGATGGAGATCGGGCTGCTGGCCGTGACATTGTTGATCGTCCTTGGTCTCGTGATGGCGGGGCAGCCTGAGGCGCCGCCGGTATCGGAACGCGCGGTGGGGGCGCAGGAGCCCGTCGACGAGTTGGAGCATCCGAAGGCGAGCTGACGAAAGACGGCGTTCAGCGTTCAGCGTTCAGAAAAACCCCGGTCAGAGCAGATTGCTCATAGCTGGAAGCTGGAAGCCAGGGTCAGGGGGCTGGGTCCCAGGATTGCAATTCTCTTTGGGAGCCGAGGCGGGCCTGGACGCCTTCGATCATGCTGGCGACCAGAGCCAGCGGCAATCCGACAACATTGAAATAGCAACCGTGAATGCGCGGAATCCAGCGGGCGGCCTGGCCCTGGATGGCGTAGGCGCCAGCTTTGCCGTGAGGCTCGCCGGTGGCGATGTAGCGGGCGATTTCTTCTTCAGTGGGGGTCAGCATCGTCACCCACGTGACTTCGGCGGCGACTTCGGTGATGGGGTCAGCGGGCGTGGGCGCCAGAAGCGCGACGCCGGTGATGACCTTGTGTGTGGCGCCAGAGAGCAGCCGCAGCATGCGCGCGGCGTCGGCGTCGCTCTCCGGCTTTCCGAGGATTTCTCCGCTGGGCGCGACGACCGTGGTGTCGGCCCCGAGGATCAACGGCGGGTCACGCGGTGGGAAATCGTGGGTGAGCTCGGCAAATCGCGACGAACCGGCGACGGCCTCAGCTTTTTCGCGCGCCAGGCGCAGGACGTAGCCGATGGGCGACTCGCCTTGTCGCGGATCTTCGTTAATCGAAGCAGGAGCAACCTCAAAAGCATAACCGGCCTGGGCGAGCAGATCGCGGCGGCGCAGCGACGCAGAGGCGAGGACCAGCATGGGGAGATTATTTCAGAGGGGCCAGCTGTGCTTCGGTCGCTCCTGGCGCGTTTGCGAATCGCAGGACCGCAACCCATTGCCCTTTGCGCTGGGCGCCCCAGACCACGTGGCCGCCAAGCACGCGAGCGATGACGCTGGGCGGCAAGTCGCGATGAAAGTTGAAGAAGCGCGTGTCGAGCTGCTCGTTGTGGCGGCCCAAGCTCAGCCACAGGCGCGGGGGATCATATTTAGTGGAGAAGATCAGCGCGGCCGAGTAGCTGCCGCGCATCCCGGATGCTTTTGCAATTTCCTGCGCTGAGAAATTCTCGATGGTCACCACGGGAATAGGCTGCTTCACATAGCCCAGCTCTGGTTTGCTCAGCTCGTCGGTCGCCGGCCACGCAGTCAGCACGGTTGCGCCGGGCATGTGGGCGACGATGGTTCCAACGGCAGCCTGGTGCAGGCGGATCACAGTCACGTATTCGAGGTTGTCCTCGGGCGCAAACCGGTATGGCGGATTGACGAACAAGCCTGCCACGAAAGCAGCAGCACTCAGGGCGACCAGACCGGTCCACTCTTTGAGCCGGCGCCGGAAGGTGTTCACGCACAGCAGCAGCACCAGCGGATAGAGCGGCAGTAGATAGCGCGTGAGCAGCGCGCCGCCCAGCACGGAGAAGAACAACACGTTGGCAGCGATGACGACATAGAAGACCGCTTGCTGCGCTGTCGGAATACGTGCCCGCAACGGTGACGAATCTGTCGCTTTTGCGGGGGCCTCGCTCACCGGGGCGAGCAACAGGCACGCCAGCGCCGCCAGGACTGGCACGAACATATTCATGTGAAGCGTGACGTGCATGGTGCGATGCGCGAGCGCCAAAAGGACACGCAGCGGAGTCAGCGTGGCGGTGGCGTTGTATCGCACATACTCTGGATTGCCGAAGACGAATCCTGTCTTCCGCCAGTGGTAGACGTACCAGGCGGCGAGCGGAACCGCGGGCACAACCAGCGCCGCGACCGACGTGATGCGCTGGCTACGCGGCTTTCGGATCCTCCAGCTCTCCCACACCGCAAGAGCCAGCGGCGTCACAATCGCCGTCTCCTTCGACAAGGCGGCGATAGCAAAGCACACGGCCGCAGCCCACACGCGTTCCTCGAAGAAAAATGCCAGCGCCCACAGCGTCGCCGCCGCCGCAAACAGGTCCGCATGCGCCAGCGAGCTTTGCGCAAACCACACCGGATACATCGCCGTCAGCAGAGTCGTCGCCAGCGCGACTGAGGTTTTCCGGGTGGTGATCATCGCCAGCCGCCATACCGCGGTCAGAGCAAACGCTGCGACCAGGCACATCGTCGTTCGCGTCACGAGGGGCGCAAACGCAAACACCTTCCACGCGGCGGCGAGCACCAGGGACGGCAGCGGCGGATGCGCGTCCGACAAGGTTGACGTGGGGATCAGCGAGCCGGTGCGGAAGAAGTCCCAGGCGGCGGGAATGTAGTAGCCCGCCTCATCCCAGTAATAGGGAAGGCGCAGCAGCGTGGCATGCGCGGCCAGCACCGCGGCAAAAGCTGCAGGAAACACGATCCACAACGGAACTGGCTTTGCTTTTGCGCTGGGCATCGCGGTCAATGGTCTTCGCGCCCGTGCCGCCGCGCTCAGTGCACCGGGCCTTTGGGCGGTTGCGGTTCGAGCGCCAGTGCTCCAAAGGTCTGCTCATACTGCGCCAGGTTTTGCCCGAGGATGTTCCACAGCGCCTTGGCCTGTTGCGGGCTCAGATACACGCCCAGCGTGTTGTTCACGTTCACCTGCTCGGGCGATTCCTGGTGCACCAGGCCGAACACCAGCAGAAAATCCCACACGCTGACCCGCACCTGCACGCTGTTGGAGTAAATCTCGCGGTAGTCTTCCGCCTGGTTCAGATGGATTTTTGGTTGTGTCTGCGATGGATTCATAGTCTCCACCAGACTAGCGCATTGCACTGTGGGTGCGTTCTGCCCGGAGCGGGTCTGCCGAGCTAACGGCGGCCCATCCGGAAATCGAGATACAGAACGTGCGATTTGATTTGGTCGCCCGTGCGGTATTTCGGCACATCGGCCATTTTTAGCATCTGCAGGATGCTGCCCGGATTTCCCTCGCTCCATTCCACCAGCGAGTGCAATGCTGATTCCAGGTTCGCAGCCCACAGGCCGCGGCGCGCCGCTTCTCTTTTAGCGAATTCGAGGGCAACTGGTTCAGGAAAATTCCTGATCTCGAGCCGTTCCTTACGATCGGCGCACATGGACTGCAGGGCTCCGATGTCTTCCATGTGCGGAGTGCGGGCGGCAAACCAGATGGGCCTGCGTCCGTAGTCGCTGAACTCCCTGATGATGCCTGTGACAATGCGGGACGGTGCCGCCAGGTGATCGAGCACAAGCATCACTGGAAACTCAGCCAGAGCCTTCTTCACGATGCCTTTCAGCGATGAGGTGCTGAGCAAGTCGACGTTAGCGGGCAGGTGGAGTTCGCGTTTGTCCAGCCGGCGAAGATCCTGGAGGAGCGCCATCATGAAATCACGCGGCGAGCGGACCTGCGGAACGTACAGCGCAAAGGGCTGATGGTGAACGAAGGTGAGCAACAAACGTGTCTTGCCGACGCCTTCGGGACCATACACCAGCAGGTCCTTTCTCTTCTGCGCCTGCGCCTGGAGCCTCGCAAATTCCTCGGTGCGATCGACGACGGCGAGGTATTGTGCGTCCGGTGACTGAAGAGCACGGCTTGCCATCAGCGAGTGCCTGCCAGAACAGAAATCTCCTGCTCCAATCGGTTGAGTCGTTCGACGGTCGAAAGTACGGCGGCAGTTCCCTCTTCTTTGACTTTCCTTGCGCGGTCAAGCGCCTGTTCGGCTACGCGGCTGATTTCGTGGAGCAGCTTGCGGATCTCGACTTCAAGGCGGTCCCGGTTTTCCTGAATGCGGTTGAGGATATCGTTTTGTACTCGCGAGGAATTGACTTCCAATAGGTGCCGCAAGAATTCCCGAGCTTCGTTGGTGATGATTTTTTGCGCTCCCACCAGCGGCAAGAAGACATCAGCGAGCCAGCGCAGCGGCGATGAGGGTTGAGCAGTTCCGATGAAGTCTTCGAAAACGAATTTGGAACGCGCGCGCAAGCCCTGCTCGGGATCAAGAGCATGGGGCATGCGGGTCAGTTCGCTGAGGCCCGCGTCCGCCAACTTCTTCAGAAAGCTGTTTCCCATCTCCACAAATCGAAGGGCCACGGCGCGATATTGGCGCTCACCCTCTTCCTGCTCCGGTTTAAGCCAGGGCATCACCCTGGCGCGCGCGATCTCCTGCGCCAGGTGCATCACCCGTCGCCGATTTCGAGGGCCAAAGCCATGAGCCACAGACGAGATTGCCTGATCGAATTCAGCTTCCGAAACAAGCAATGCGGAACGAAAAAACTCCTTGTGCCGATCGACGAAGATGTCTGAAATCCGCTGCTGCTCGGCCATCAACAGAAAGTTCAGTTCGCGCAGGGCTCGCTCTGCTTCGCTGATGGTTTTCTTCATCAGCACGATCCGGCGCTCAGACTCCTCGATTGGCCGCTCAAGAGCCTCACGGTCTTCACCGATCACCGCCTGCAGTTGCTCGCTTAGGCGCTCGAGGCCTCGGTCGCAGGCTGCGCGAACAAGATTCCTGCCGGAGTCTTCAACGAGGTCGTGCAGACTCGCCAGCAGTTTTTCCCAATCCCGCAGCGGACCGCGGTTCTCCATCCGTTCCGCGGCACTCACCTCGAAAACCTCGCCCATCGGGCGGCGCAGCCGTTTTTCAAGAATGTCGCGCGCGAACCTGGCCGCCGCCGCGCGCTCCGGATCGGTGGTGCGATCGGCCTTATTGATGACCAGAATTAAATCCTCTATCTGACTACCTGCCGCCTCGACCAGCGCCAGTTCCTCGCCAGCAATCGGCGGATCGGCTCCCACCACAACTAACGCCGCATCGATGTGAGGAATGAACGCCTGCGTGGTTGCTGTGTTTCCCGTGAAGACCGAGCCTAAACCCGGCGTGTCAACAAAACACATGCCGGAAGACAACAGCGGGCTGGGCACGAACACCTCCGCGCCTTCCACGCCTTTTTTGTTTTCCGGGTTTCGTTCCTCGGTCACGTATTCCTTCAGGTCGGGCATGGCAACGTCCTGCCAGGATCCGTCTCGCATGCGCACGCGCGTGCTCAGTTCGCTTCCAAATCGAATCACGGTAGGCACTGCAGTGACAGGAACAAACCCGGTGGGAACAACCTCGTGGCCGACCAGAGCGTTGAGCAGGGTTGATTTTCCTCGCTTAAACTGGCCGACGCAGGCTACGTAGAAGCGTCCTTCGGCAACCCGCGCCGCGAGCTCACGTGCTTCTTCAGCGACCCGCTCAGCGCCCAGTTCGTCAGCCAGATCGACAAGCCGCAACAGGCGCGAAGCGCCGTCCACGGCGGCGCAGATGTCAGCCCGAAGCTGGCCGCAATCCTGCACTGCCGATCTGCTCCTCGATTCCTGCACGAATTATTGCCCCCGCGAGCGAACATCTTCGTTATGGGAGAGGCGGATGACATCGACAGTCGACATGGCGATGAGGCCCTCGTCCACCATCTTGTCCAAATGAGGAAGAAGCCCTGCGATCTGCTCTTCCGTGTCGATGATGGTCAGCATGATCGGCGCGTCGCGCGAGAACTTCCAAAGGCTGGAGCGGTGGATACGCGTGCTGCCTCCATAGCCCTCAATGCCCTTGTAGACGATGGCGGCGGCGATGCCGAGCTCCTGGCATTTGGCAACGATCCCCTCGTGTAGCGGCTTCCCTTCCCACTTGTCGCTCTCGCCAAAGTGAACCCGCAACATGCGAGCCTGAAATTGCTCCTTCATGCCTCAGCCTCCCCCGATGCCTCCGCGTCATTTGCAGAGCCGTCGACTTCAAGGGCGCGATGCGAGTACTTGATGATTTCGACATTCGAGAGCACAACCAGGCCTTCCTCCACCATCTGCTCGACCAGAGGCAGGAAGGCGCGAAGTTTCTCTTCCGTGTCGACAGCAGAAAGCATGATGGAGCTATCGCGGCTAAGGTGCATTGGCTTATCCTTGTGGATTCGCCGGTGGGCGCCATAGCCCAGAATGCCCTTGTAGACGGTCACGCCGGCTACGTCGTTGGCGCGCATCGCCTCGACCAGCGCCTGATAGAGCGGTCTGTCTTTCCATCGGTCCGATTCGCCGATGTAGATGCGCATCATCCGGGCCTTGCCTTCTATCTTCTGGTGGGCCGGTGGCGGCGTCTTCTTAGCTTTCGACGACTGCGCAGGCTTGGCGACCGTAGTTTCCTGTATCTCGATCATGCCGCTTCCGGCTAACTCCTCCAGCTTTCCAAGTAACTCATTGACTTTCTCCCTGATCTCGATGAATTCAATCTTCAACGGCAGATTGTCCGATATCTCAACGATGCTGGCGGAGTGCATGTGGTGATCCGCGCCAAAGCCGGCCACGCCCTTCAGGACGGTTGCGCCCGAGACACCTTTGAAGAAGAGAAAATCGAGGATTCTGGAATAAGTGGGCACTCCGTGGTGGGACGATCCTTCGCTCAGGTAGATAGTTACCTTCATTGCTTTTCCGGTATTCAGCATGCAGTTTTTCTCCCTGCTGCGAAGCGAGATATTCGGCTGAGCAGCTTGCAGTTCCCCATGCGGCAAAAAGAACGGCCCACTTGATCTCGGACGGGAAGTATCGAGTGATGAACCACGCGATGCCTGTGCCTTCTCATGAGATCGCCTCCGCGATCAGAACTCCACACCAGACCGCGACCAGCCCGAAAAAGAGACTGGCTACCGCGTACAGCGTTGCAATGAAGAACGCACCTGTCCGAAGAGAAGAAAACGTCTCCCACTCATAGGTTGAAAACGTGCTGTACGCTCCAATAAAGCCAATGGCCACCAGATAACGCCAGGCTGGATTGAGTTCTGTCCGCTTGCCGAGAAATGTCAGCATGAAGCCGATGATGATGCAGGCTGTGATATTGATGACGAAAGTCCCATAGTAGAACTTCGTCCCAAACCGGCCAGATATCGTCGAGCCAATCCAGTACCTCGCGATCGACCCGATTGAGCCGCCCAACGCAATAAGGAAATATTTCTGCAATGTTCGCTTCTCCTCGGTGGGATTAGGCCCGCTTTGCCGCCAAATCACTATTCTCTGCTGAACTCCAGTTTCGCAGGAGATTCAAATCGCCCTTTACCTGCGCGATATCTTTTGTGCCCTCCGAATGTCCGCTGATGCGATGGAGCTGCGCGCGGTAAGCATCGGCATAGGAGTTTACGACTGTCTCGATCTTACGGACCGCCTGATCGCTCCACTGCCGTAACGCAGAACCGTAATTATGCATCTCCTCACGAAGCGCGGATCCAACACTTTCACTCAGGCTCTTCGCAATGGCGGCGCGCACCGCGCGATCGCCAAACCACTTCCATCTCCCTGCGCTTGTCTCCGTGGCCAAGGCGGCCAACTCGAAGCGTGGCGCGTCGCGCAGAATTGCTGCAACGTCTTCCAGAGCCGGCGCCTCGTCGCTCCCCAGTTCCTCGGCGATCTGCTGCAGTTCGCTGACGGCCTGCGTGGATGCAGCGTGGAGCTGTTCTACTCGCTGATTGAGGAATTCCTGCACTGCGTCGTGAAGCCACTGTGTGAGCCGCATCGCGCTGACTGGTTCGCCGGGATTGGAGTGGGTCCAGCTCAGGGCGCGATCCGCTACCCTGTCGACGACCGACTGTGGCGACTCTCCGAATTCCAGGAACGCGTGGTCGAGAGAAGTTCGCAGCTCGCCAATCTCGCCCGTAACCAGGCGCAGCCGTGATTCCAGCTGCGCGGCCTGAACGGTGGGCTCGGATTTTCCGCGGCTCGCCTGATCGAGAATTGTGTCGAGGGCGGCGATGACCGAATCACGAAGAGCGCCGATCTTTCTCGCCATCGACGCCTCGCGCAACACCTGCGCTTGCTCAAAACGCGGCAACAGTTCCTGTTCAAAGAAACGGTCGAGCAGAACGGAGGCCGCGGGAACCGAACTCACCGCGTGAACCTGGACGGTGATCCCAAGTTCGCGATGCAATTCATCCTTGATATAGGCAACTGTCCGATGAAGGTCGCCTTCGGCCAGCAGGTCAGATTTGCTGAGCATCATCAGTGCCGGGATTCCCGCCTCAAAGAGCAGCCGCAGAGTGCCCACGTCTTCGTCATTCAGCGTCGTGCCCGCATCGACCAGCAGCAAAGCCAGATCGCAGACCGGAAGATACGCCAGCGTTTCAGCCGCTCCCTTTCTGGCCAGCGAGCCCAGTCCGGGCGTGTCGACAAGAACGATTCCCTGCTTCAGCCGGCGCGAGGGCACCTCCACCAGAGCGCGGGCCACGTTCCTCAGGTTGCCGGGGTTGCCCTGTTCGGTCACCAGCGATGCCAGTTGTTCAACGGGAATGATCTCGTTGCGCCCGTCGTTATAGGTCACTGCGGCGCGGAGGGATGATCCATAACTCAACTTCGTGGGCACAGCGGTGATGGGATTCACGCCCACAGGCAGAACATCGGTATCGAGGAGCGCGTTGAGCAGAGATGATTTGCCGCTGCTGACCCTGCCGAACAGCGCGACCTCCAGGTTGTTGTCCTCCATGCGGGCGGCCAGCGATGCGATGCGCGGTCGAAACTCAACCAGACCCTGGCGGGTAATGATCTGTTCGATCGCCTGCAGAAGCGCGACGTCGTAGCCGGTTTGTTCCAGCTTCTGTAATCGCGATTCGAGATTTGTCGTCAGCTCCTGGCGGAGATAGCGCTCCATCCCCTCCACGAGCGAGCGCAGCTCGTGCACCACGCCATTCAGTTCGCTGACCGCGTCTTCGGGAACTGCTCCCGATCCACGCATGTAGGTGGGGCGCAGCTCTTCGACGGCAATGTCGATGAAGACGAGATTGGTCAGCACCGCTCGGGTGGCCGGGATATCAGCAGGATTCGCCTTCATGTGCTGCCAGTCCAGAGCCTGGAGAAGTTGCCTGCGCAGCCGGCGTGTGTAGTCCTCGATTACGCGAACCTGCGCCGGCGCTACATCGACAATGTAGCGCGGAAAGGGTGACGGCGAGGTCGCCTGATGGAGGATGTGTTCGATGTCGCTCAGCAGCTTATCGATGTATTGGCAGGTAATCCGCAGACGCTTTTGCTGCGGATCGTTCAGTTGCCCTCGAAAGCGCTTCGCCGGCAGATCGTCTGTTTCGTGTTCGGACACAACTCCCCCAGGCGTTCGAAGCCGAAGCAGAACACAGAGCCCATGGACAGGTCACGGACTCAGGCTCCGGATTGTTTTTGGGATTCCCGCTACAGACATGTCTCCGTAACAGGGGTTCCCTGTCAGGAGTCATCATCTGTCCGGCTCGAAAGAGAGGAGGACAGCGGTTAAGGTGAACTCCGTCACCTGCTGGTCTTCAGGTTCTTTCTATTGCCTGGACGGGCGGTCTGTCAACAGCTGTAACGATGCAACTTCCGGGGCACAGTACAATCAGATAACCAGGCGCTGCGCTCAGTTGACGGGTTGCGGTGTGCGAAAGTGGCGGAATTGGCAGACGCACCAGACTTAGGATCTGGCGGGGCAACCCATGGGGGTTCGAGTCCCCCCTTTCGCACCAGGAACAGCTCTCGGGGATAGCCAAGATGAGAATCTTGAGGCTTGCCTTCGCTCGGATCATCTGAACCTTCTGCCAACAGTCTGGCAAGCCCTTAAACAGAGGCGACTCACTTGCTATAGGTCCAACCCGTATCGATAACCTCGATACCACGGTCTTTCACGTAATCCCAGTAGTTTTGGCGAGAATCGCGTGCAGCATCTTCAGAATTTCCAGAGAGCCGGCACCTGGGATCGACGAAACCGTGCTTGTTCTGCACCTCAGGATAGCTGCGGCGCAGGTACTTAAAAAAGTCGTCCTTTATCGGGTCCGCTTGAGATCCAGAGGTCTTAAAGACGGCGGTGAAATAGTCTGTAACGTCATCTGCGGTACCCGCCCAGCACCAAACGTACTCGTCCTTGGTTTGAGCCCCCGCCGTCGGCACTCCAGTTGGGTACCAACTCGCCTCGAAGGCGATGATAACGGACCACAAGATGACTGATTTCAGCCGACTCATACTCTCTCCACAAATTGATTTCATGCCAAGCTGTTGATCATCGAAGCTCGCGACATTCGATTCGACCACCGCCCAAAATGGAAGAACCGGAAAACTAGGGACTGCGAGTGGGTTAGGGTTGATGGACCCATCCTCTTTACAGCGGCTCGACTCTCGCCGTCAGTAGAGGCTTTTTTCCACTTTGCCCCCGCATTGATGTACCAGATCGGTCATCGCGTGCAGAACGCGGTCACGCGATTCGGAATCTTTGAAGACTAAGGTCAAAGACGCAGAGTCGTGAGGATCGGGCTTTCCAACGAAGTCGAAGCCGTCCGAGTCTGAGACCTTATAAATACTCTCCACGTGAATCGCCCCGTCCGAAGTCGGCGCCCGAAGGGTTAATGAGGGGTGGCCCGCTGTGACCGCACAGTACCCTCCGCCTGCTTCACTATTGTCCCCGGTTTCGATGCTTGTTATTTGAGCGAACTTAACGTGAGCTTTAAAGCCGTTTGATGCCTGCTGGGCCTCTGACTTCTGGGCCTCTGATTGCACCGTCCTCACACTTGACACTACATTCGAAATATCCATGACGCAGCCCTTCTCTTCGGCATCCCACTCGAGCGAAATGCCACTAATACATTGACCACCCTGGCACTCTTGCCGTAAGTAAGATAAGTCGTAAATGTGACCTTTAAGCCACTCTGCAATGTCCTGAGAGCGAGGCGCTGGAGTAATATTGCTCGTCTTGTGCTGAGCAGGCGCGCTGGTCGATTTGGTTTGGGCGGAACCAGCGAAATTGCTGGCTGCCACTGAAAGGATCAAGATTACTGACGCTCTTGTTTTCATGTTTGCGCCTCGATGCTCACCTGTGGCACTCGGACGACTTTGATGTGGCAGCTTCCGCTCCATTCGCGGCACTTGCTCACGGCCGCCCCCTCTGCATGTCTTTCGAGGACGCAAGCGCGTAGCCATCGTTTGCTATACCGGGCGATCGTCCGCCGCGTAGGCCCCGCACTGATGGAAAAAGCGGTTCCGACTTGGCAACCGTCCCCGCATGCGGGCATTGCGTCATAAACGGCATCGTCTCGTCGATTTGTTCGCCACAGCGACCGTCTGCATCGACCGTGACCGCACCACCAAGACGAGGAAAAACACGATCAAGAAATGCGTTGCGAGTTCGAGAAATCCCATTCACAACGACCCCCTGCCGATAAGAGTCAGGGCCAGTGCTGGAATGACCCATTGACGAAATCAACCAAGAAATAAGGACGGGTTCAGGGAAAAGTGTTTTCGGGCGGGGAATTTTAATAATTGCTGTCATTGCAATCTAATGTCAAGAGGGAAATTGATGTGTGGGTCAGATAAAGGCCCCATTAAAAGGGGGCCCGTCTCTCGCTGGCAGGCTTTGGCGGCCCTAAGGCCCTTTTGTGTCTTGCACCCACTTCGTTCTCGATTCCTGCGCCACCAACACGAAAGGCCATCGCGCTGGCGCACGATGGCCCTCGGCACTGAGAACTACCGATGGTGATTGGCCGCTTCCGCCGACATCTTCAGTTCACGGGAAGCCTGGTCGAGCAAGTCCCTCGCGCGCGCTGCGTGACCATCCATGTCCCAGTCGTTGGCGTGTTGCGCTTCGGCAACCTCGCCCCACGCTTCGCGGATGTGATGCTGAGCGGCGGCCAGATGGGGATGACGGGCGCCGTCTATGTTTTCAGCGGGTGGACCCTGTGCGGCGAGAAAACCACCGGCGAACAACCCGAGCCCAACTACGCTGCCGAGTACGACGTTGCGAACATTCATGTGGGTAAATCCTCCGGCACACACCCTGCCACACGCGATCAGAAGCTGTCTATATCGCAACCGTCAATAATCGCGGCACTATTGTTTCTTGTGTTACAAACGGGCCGGCTACGCCGCGACAAACTCCCCGCGCCGGATTTCCCCCGGTGCAATCTCGTCTACGTAACACCAGACCCAGCTCTCGCCCGGCTCAATCGAGCGGATGAGCGGGTGCCTGGTCGCGTGAAAATGTTTGGTCGCGTGCTTGTTCTTCGAGGAATCACAGCAGCCCACGTGCCCGCATTCCATGCACAGCCGCAAGTGCACCCAGGTATCGCCCAGTTTTACGCACTCTTCACACACATGCGTCTTCGTGCTCGTCACTTTGATCGTGCCCAGGTGTGAACATGCTGCCATCGTCGTCTCCTCCTCTCGCTTCTCTGTAACCTGTAACCCGTGACCTGTTCCCTGCTCTTCAGGCCGTTCTTTCCAGCGCTCCGCGATCCCACTGCCCAAATCGGGCTGCCGCCTGGTAGGTGCTGCGGCAAAACTCCAGCAGCGCCTTGCTGGGCGAAGCGCTGGCGCGTACGTCGTCGTACATCAGCAGAAACTCTCCCAGCCCATCGTCCCAATGCGCCGCATCGGGGCGGACCCGTGCTTCTTTGAATCCCGGTGGTGTCGGCGCCGCATAGGAATAGAAGGCCGCGCCCTTCACGTTGCCGCCGCCCGGCCAGAAACCGACGCTGCTCAGCTCGTGCGAGTAGGCCTCGCGCGTCACCGCATCCGCTCCCGGCCGCTCCGGCGCCCGGCGGCCGGAGAATCGACTCACCGCCAGGTCGAAGCTCCCCCAGAAGAAATGGATGGGGCTCACCTTACCGATAAATTCGGAGCGGAATTCATAGAACACTGCGTTCACGCTCAGCAGAATCCGCCAGAAGCGCTCAACCTTCTCCGCGTCATACGACCGATGCACCGTGTCCTGATCGAAGGGAATGGGATCCGGTACCTCGACGGGCATAGGCCAGATCTTCACATCGATTCCCTCACCGGCGAGCATCGCCATGGTCTTCCTGTAAAACTCCGCGACGGTTTGCGGCTCGAGTTTCAGTTTTCGCACGATGCCTTCG
Organism: uncultured Acidobacteriaceae bacterium; assembly: GCA_963788905.1. Lineage (GTDB taxonomy): Bacteria > Acidobacteriota > Terriglobia > Terriglobales > Acidobacteriaceae > Palsa-343. The sequence continues at coordinate 259,513 of CAWBIO010000001.1, read as the reverse complement.
CTGGTCTCGAGCACCAGCTCGTGGGCCAGAAAATCGAACGTCAGGTCGAACGCACGCGCGCTATACGGAATCCGCGAAGTGGTCAGCCCGCGCGCCGTCACGTACAGCGGCACATTCCACCAGTGATTCACCAGCGGTGTCAGCTTCAGCCGTACCTTGCCCACAATCTGCGTCCACATGTGCAGTGTGTCGCAGGTGTCTTTCCATTCTTCCAGCGGCAGCGCCGGCCAGCATGCCGGATCATCGGACTGCGCGGTCCTGGGCATCATGCCTTCCCTTTCTGTGGCTCGGTCATCTTCATTAGATCAAGCACCTCATCGACCTCCGCATCGCTCAGCACCGTCTTCTTCCGTGCCAGTTCCACAATCGATTCGCCCGTCGCCACCGACTCCTTCACCAGCTCCGCCGCTTTCGCATATCCGATGCGCGTGTTCAGAGCCGTCGCCAGGGCAATCGTACTCTCAGCATATTGCCGGCAGCGCGGCTCGTTCGCCTCAATGCCCTTCACGCCGCGCTCGCTGAAAACGCGCACCATGTTCGCCATGATCGTGGTGCTCTGCAGCACGTTGTACGCCATGGTGGGCATCATCACATTCAGCTCCAGCTGGCCGGCCTGCACCACCATGGCGACGGCTGCGTCGTTGCCTACCACCTGAAAGCTCACCATCGCCGCCAGCTCCGCCATCACCGGATTCACCTTGCCCGGCATGATTGACGACCCCGGCTGCAGGCTCGGCAGATGAATCTCGTTGAAGCCGGTGTTCGGTCCCGAGCTGAGCAGGCGCAGATCATTTGAGATGCGGATCATCTCCAGCGCGAGGCCGCGCAGTGCCGCGCTCACCTGCCCCATGGGAGCCTGCGACTGCATCGCCCAACACAAATTTTCGGCTGGGAACAGCGGCTGTCCGGAAATCCGCGACAAATTTGTAACCGCCAGAGTTCTGTATTTCGGATCCGTATTCAGGCCGGTGCCCACCGCCGTCCCGCCCAGCCCCAGCTCGCGCAATGTGTCTCCGGCGTTGCGCAGCGTTTCCTGCGCTTTGCGGATGGCCACGGCATACGCCGCAAATTCCTGGCCCAGACGGATCGGCACCGCATCCTGCATGTGCGTCCGGCCGGCCTTCACAATGCCGTCGAACTCGTTCCCCTTTCGCGCCAGCGTGTCCGCCAACAAATCCAGCTCCGGATACAGCGTCTCCAGCGCCAGCAGCGCCGCCAGGCGCATCGCGGTCGGAAAAACATCGTTGGTCGACTGCCCGTAATTCACGTGGTCGTTGGGATGGACGAATTCGTACTCGCCGAGCTTCCCGCCCAGAATCTCGTTCGCGCGGTTCGCGATCACCTCATTGGCGTTCATGTGGAAGCTCACCCCCGCTCCCGCCTGAAATACATCCACCACAAACTCCGCGTCCCACTTGCCGTCGATCACTTCCTGCGCCGCAGCAATGATCGCGTCGGCACGCTTCGCCTCCAGCACCTCGAGATCCCAGTTGGCCTCGGCTGCCGCGCGCTTCACCATCCCCATCGCGCGAATCAACAGCGGGTGCGCGCGCATCCCGGAGATGGGGTAGTTCTCCACCGCTCGCGCGGTCTGCGCGCCATACATCGCTGTCGCCGGAACCTCGACGAATCCCAGCGAGTCTTTTTCTTTGCGCACCGCCGCCATCGCTCGCACCTCAGTTCTCAGATGATCCACGCCGGAAAAGGATTTGTCATCTCAGGCAGGTCAGAGACCAGGCCGCCGAGCCCGAACCACAGGGCGCACGTGACGAAACGACAACTCGGGCGATGGCGCCCGGCGTCATACCGACAGCGGCTTTTACGGAGGTCGTCGGCTATGTCCTGCGCTGAGGGTCAGCGTCTGTCCACCCAGTTCCTCCAGGCAGCACTTGCAGCCAAAGATCTGGAGTCTGGCGAGGTTCCGAGGTCTGCCAAAGAGAAGCGAGCCAGAAAAGACGAAAATGAACAGGCTCGCGACCTGAAGGAACGGTGCCAGCGAGAAGTTACCGAGCATGCAGACTCATGCCCCGTGTGCGGACCCGGTCAGAAGTAGTCGCGACTCGCTGCCTTCTGCCAAGCGTTCGCCTTTAGGCCAGGATCGGCACTCCCGCAAATTCGCTCTGGATTCGCGCCTTCCACTCCCGCGGTCCGGTTTCGTGGACCGACGTGCCCTGCGCGTCAACCGCCACCGTCACCGGCATGTCCTCGACCGTGAATTCGTAGATCGCCTCCATGCCCAGGTCCTCAAAGGCTACGACGCGCGCGGCGCGAATCGCCTTCGAGACCAGATACGCCGCGCCGCCCACGGCCATCAGATACACAGCATGGTTGTCGCGAATCGCCTCCACGGCGGCCGGCCCGCGCTCGGCTTTGCCGATCATTCCCAGCAGCCCGGTCTGCTCCAGCATCTGGCGCGTGAATTTGTCCATGCGCGTCGCGGTCGTTGGCCCTGCCGGCCCCATCACCTCATCGCGCACCGGATCCACTGGTCCCACGTAATAAATGAAGCGGTCGGTGAAGTCGACCGGCAGCTTTTCACCACGATTCAGCATGTCGGTCATGCGCTTGTGCGCGGCGTCGCGCCCAGTCAGAAGTTTCCCGCGCAGCAGCAGCACCTCGCCCGGCTTCCATGTTGCTGCCTCAGCGCGCGTCACCGTGTCCAGATTCACTCGCCGAGCCGAGGAAACGTCGTAGGTCAGCTCCGGCCAGTCCTTCAGCGATGGCGGCTCGAGCGCCACTGCCCCGCTGCCATCCAGCACAAAGTGCGCGTGGCGAGTCGCGGCGCAATTGGGAATCATGGCCACGGGCAAATTCGCCGCGTGCGTCGGATAATCCCGAATCTTCACATCGAGCACCGTGGTCAGCCCGCCCAGCCCCTGCGCGCCGATGCCCAGCTGATTGACCTTCTCGTAAATTTCGATCCGCATTTCTTCGAGATTGTTCCTGGGTCCGCGGTCCAGCAGCTCCCGCATGTCGATCGGATCCATTAACGACTCTTTGGCCAGCAGCATCGCCTTCTCCGCCGTTCCGCCAATCCCGATCCCCAGCATCCCTGGCGGACACCAACCCGCGCCCATGGTCGGCACGGTCTTCAGCACCCACTCCACGACTGAGTCCGACGGGTTCAGCATCGCGAACTTCGATTTTGCCTCGCTGCCTCCACCCTTGGCCGCAACAATTACTTCAACCTCACTCCCGCGAACCATCTCAATGCTCACCACCGCGGGCGTATTGTCCTTCGTATTCTTTCGGGCTCCCGCCGGATCGGCAAGAATCGAGGCGCGCAGCGTGTTGTCGGGGTTCAGATACGCGCGGCGCACGCCTTCATCGGCCATTTCCTGCACCGTCATGGTCGCTTCCCACCGCACATCCATCCCGATCTTCATAAAGACCGTCACGATGCCTGTGTCCTGGCAGATGGGCCTGTGGCCCTCGGCGCACATACGCGAGTTGACGAGAATCTGCGCCATCGCGTCTCTGGCCGCCGGCGACTGCTCCCGTTCGTACGCCCGCCCCAGGCTGGTGATGTAATCCACCGGATGGTAGTAGCTGATGTACTGCAGCGCGTCTGCCACGCTCTGAATAAAGTCGTCCTGCCTGATCGTCGCCATAATTCGGGTCCTGTTTTCAGAGTAATTCACCTGAAGGCATGCGCGATGTGACCACAGGCACCCCTTTTTCAGGTTGTCGGGTGCTGTAATTCCGGCCCGAAACACAGAATCTCTGTTAGTTACCACTTTGCAACGTCTTCCTATCGCGACACGACCTACTTTTATAGATGGTGCGCGCAGGGTTCGGAACCTCGGTTTTCGCTCACCCGAACATAATGTGCGCACCCATACGAAATTGTTGCGGTTACGGGATTACAATTCTCGCGCTGCGGAATTTAGCCGGTAAGCCGCTCTCTCCGCAAAAAGTATTTCCCCGCATCGCTTTCGCCCTGCGGATTCCAGCCCCCTGGGTACTGCCGCTCAACGAGCGGACGAGCCCGCGCACAAGTCTTCGACGGAGGAGAACCAACTACATGAATCCACGAAACCTGAAATCCGTTCCTCTCGTTCTTGCCTCGGCCGTTCTGGCCCTTTTTTCGACCGGCTGCAAGATTAAGCCCATCCAGGTCTCCTGCAGCGCCAGCGCGCCTTCGATCTATGCAGGCGATGCGGAGACGGTCACGGCCACCACTGCCCAGGTCACAACCAAAAAGAACTGGGATGTCCTCTACAACTGGAGTGGCAACGGTGTCACCGGCAACGGAGCCTCAGCGACTGTGGCCACCGGTTCGCTTGACCCCGGCAGCTACACAGCGAAGGTGGATGTAAAGGAAGGCAAGAAGGGCAAGGAGGGCCAGAAGCAGGGGTCCACTGCTTCCTGCCAGTCCGACTTCACCGTCAAGCCTTTTGATCCACCCACGCTCAGCTGCTCGGCGAGCCCCACCTCGGTGATGTCCGGCGGCACATCCACCATCACCGCTACCGGCGCCAGTCCGCAAAACCGCCCGCTCACTTACAGTTTCTCGGCTTCGGCGGGATCGGTCACAGGAACCGGCAACAGCGCGGTTCTCTCAACCACCGGCGCTCCGGCTGGAAACGTCACCATCACCTGCAATGTGCAGGATGACAAGTCGCACACGGCTTCGGCCACCACCAGCGTCGAGGTGCAGGTGCCTCCACCACCGCCGCCGCCGAAGAGCGAGACTCTGTGCTCGATCGACTTCAGCCGCGACATGAAGCGTCCGACGCGCGTGGATAACGAAGCCAAAGGCTGCCTCGACGATGTGGCCCTCAACGCCCAGCAAAAGGCTGACGCCACGCTGGTCGTGGTCGGCAACTCGGCTCCTTTGCCGCCGCCGAAGGGCAAACATCATCACCACAAGGTCGAGCTGACCGCGGATGACATTGCGGCCCAGCGCGCGGTCAATACCAAGGACTACCTGGTCACCGACAAGGGCATCGATGCCAGCCGCATCCAGGTGAAGACCGGCTCAACCGGACAGGATCAGGTGCAGGACTACCTCGTCCCCGCCGGCGCTAACTTCGCCAACGATGTTCCGGGCACGAACGCGGTCGATGAGAACGCGGTGAAGGCCCAGCCGCGGAATCCACCGAAACCTCACCACCACCACAAAGCGGCCGCCGCAACAAAGTAGCGCCGTTACAACCGAACCACCATCGCGTCGAGGGCTGGCCTGAAAAGGCTGGCCCTCGTGTCTTCCTCCGCCGCCGCGGAGTGAGGATGAGGTGGGGTACTCGGCTGACCGCTTCATCGCCGACCGCTTTACCGCCGACCGTTTTATCGCTGACCGCTTTATCGGCTGACCGCTTTACCGCCGCCCGCTTTATCGCTGACCGCTTTATCGCTGCGCTTTCAGGTATTACTTTTGCTAGAATGTAATGCATGCAATCCGCAATCACCAGCAAAGGCCAGGCCACCATCCCCAAACCCATTCGCGATCACCTCGGTCTAAAGCCCGGCGACCGCGTCAAATTCTTCATTCATCCCAACGGCACTGTCGTCATCCTGCCGATCATGCCGGTTTCCGCGCTGAAAGGAATCGTCCCCGCGAGGAAAGGCCGCCCCGTTTCTATCGAGGAGATGGATGAGGCGATCGCCGCCGGCGCGGTGGCACGTTTTCTCCGCGGTAAGCGAGGATGATCGGTATCGACACCAACATCCTGGTCCGCTATCTGGCGCAGGATGACCCTTTTCAGTCGGCCAGCGCCACACGAATCATCGAGCGCACTCTTACCGGCGATCAACCCGGATTCATAAGCCTCGTTGCAATCGCTGAAACCGTCTGGGTCCTTCGAAAAAGGTATGGGATGTCCGATTCCGCCGTTGCCCAGGTTCTGCGACGGCTCCTCCACACCGACGCGCTTGTCCTTCAGAACGAACGCGAGGTCTTTCTCGCTACGGAGGCTTTGGAGGCTGGCACCGGTGCGTTTGACGACGCCCTCATCGCCGCGCTCGGCCGCTGGGCCGGTTGCTCCCGTACCCTCACCTTCGACCGCAAAGCCGCTCGCCTCTCCGATTTCCAGCTCGCTTGAGCGCGAGGGGGGTAGCTAGCGCGACTTCACACTGTAAATCGTCGCGTGGGAAGGCAGCACAGCTCCGACAATGGCTCCGCCCAGGCCCCCGATCACCGCTCCCACCGCGGCCCCGGCTCCCTTGCCGCCCAAAAATCCGTGGGACTCCCACGCCCCTGCAGTGATTCCTGCTCCCGCCCCTGCGCCTACCCCCGCGCCGATGAGAGTGTTGCGCAAACGATGCCGGTTTTTCTGGAGTTTCACGCTGCGGACGTCTTCCTTCTGAACCGTCCGATCGCCTGATTTCTCCCTGAACACGATCGCCGTGTCGGTGGCATTCACAAACACACCCGAATGCTTCCCTGAGCTAACCTCGACGACCTGAATGGGCTCGCCCGCCCGCAACGAGCGCAGATTCTGCCACGATGCGGCATCGGATTGAGCTATAGAAACGCAAGGCACCGCAAACAGACAAATCAGGGACAGTATCTTTCGCATTTTGCCCATCTGCTCCCTCAACAAGGCGGCAAGCATATCACGAGCCCCGCAGCACCACCCTGTACCCTGCACCCTGTCACCTGTCACCTGCACCCTGTACCCTGTAACCATGGGCGAACCCGAATCCTTCGACGTCCTCGTCATCGGCGCCGGCCCCACCGGCATGGCCTGCGCCATCGAAGCCCAGCGCGCCGGCTTCCGCTCCGTCCTCGTCGACAAGGGCTGCCTCTGCAATTCCCTCTTTCACTACCCGTCGCACATGACCTTCTTCACGACCTCTGAGCTGCTGGAGATCGGCGATATCCCCTTCCCCTCGCCCAACGCCAAGCCCACCCGCAACGAGGCCCTTGAGTACTACCGCAAGGTAGCCATGTTCTATAACCTCGACATCCGCCCCTACCAGCGCGTCGAGCAGGTCACCGGCGAGGATCTCAACTTCGAAGTCAGCACCCGCGATCAGTTCGGCCGCCTGCACCTCTACAAAACGCGCAAAGTCGTCGTCGCCAGCGGCTACTACGATCTCCCCAACCTCATGAACATCCCCGGCGAAGACCTCCCCAAAGTGATGCACTACTACGTCGACCCCCATCCTTATTACGGGCTGGATGTCGTCGTCATCGGCGGCAAAAACTCCGCTGCCATCGCCGCCCTCGAACTCTGGCGCCACGGCGCCCGCGTCACCGTCGTCTATCGCGGCGCCGCCATGCAGCCCCACATCAAGTACTGGATCCTTCCCGACATTGAGAATCGCATCAAGAACGGCCAAATCACAGCATTCTTTAACACCACCGTCACCCGCATCGATCCCGACTCCATCACCATCGAGACGCCCGACGGCCGGCGCGTTCTGCCCAATGATTTTGTCTTCGCCATGACCGGCTACCTGCCCGACTTCGATTTCCTCGAGTCCCTCGGCGTCCGCATCGAAGGCGAATACCGCTGCCCGTCCTGCGATCCCCGCAGCCTCGAATCGAACGTCCCCGGCATCTATCTCGCCGGTGTCATCATCGCCGGCGACAAGACGAATGAGATTTTCATCGAGAATGGCCGCTTCCACGGCCGCCAGATCGCCGAAGACCTGAAGCAGAAGCTGGCCGTGCCCGCCGCCCCCATCCCTCAGCCCGTTTCCTGATTCCCTTGACTGTTTCTCAGCCTGCCCTGAGCAAGCACTGAGCGTAGCGAGGTGCGCGTCGAACGGGCCGACCGGTTCTCAGCTGACCGGTTCTCGAGCTGACCGCTTCTTACCGGCCCGCCTCTCAGCTACCAGCTATCGGCTCACGGGTGTAGCATCACTAAAAACGCTGCACTCCGCCGGCAGGATCGGACCACCCACGTTCCGCATCTCCACATCCCGCCTCCGGAACAGGTTTCCCCAGCGATGTCCCTGCTCAGACCACGATCGATTCGCGGCCAGTTCATGGCGGCTCTCATTCTGTTTGAGCTCATCGTCGTGGGCATCTTCACGTTCCTGGTCCTGCGCCAGCAGCGCACGGAAATGGCGCAGCGCATGCACCGCCGTCTTGAAAGCCAGGCCTCCCAGATGGCCGCCCTCGGCTCGCTCGCCCTCGACGATCCCCACCCCGACTCCTTCGACCGCGTCGTCGCGACCATGGCCAGGTCCATCAGCGTCAGCGCTGCACAAATCACCGATCTCCAGGGCCGTACCCTCGCCAGCACCGACCCCACCTCCATCGGCAAGGTCATCCTTTCTGACTCCGAGCGTTCGTTGCTTCGCCCCCTCGACCAGCCGGTGATGTTCCAGGCTGGTCCGAAAAGCCCCTGGGAAGTCGTCACCCCCATCGTCTCCAACGGCCAGGTTCGCGCCCTCGCCTGGATCTATCCCAACGACCACCAGGATCGTCAGGACCTGAAGGCCCTGCTGCGTATCACCATCTACTGGGCACTGTTCGTGCTCGGCGCATGCACCATCATCGCCGCGATTCTCGCGCAGTCCATCACCCGCCCCCTCGGCATGCTCACCCGTGCTACGCGCAGCCTCATCCAGCATCCTGAGGAGCCCGGCGTGTTCCCGCTCCCCGTCGAGACCTCTACCGAAGCCGCCGAGCTCACCATCGCCTTCAATCGCATGGTCGCCGCCATGCAGGATCAGCGCGCCGGCCTGAACGAAACTCTGGCGCTGCTGGACTCCATGCTGGCCAACGCCCCCATCGGCTTCGCGTTCTTCGACCGCAAATACCGCTTCGTCCGCGTCAATCAGTTCCTCGCGGACATGAACGGCTACGCCTTCGCTCTGCATCTCGGCCGCGGCGTCACCGGCATTCTGCCGCCCGCAACCGCCGGCCGGCTCGAGCGCTCCATCGAGACCGTCTTCCAGACCGGCCAACCCGTCCGCAACCTCGAGCTCACCTGGGAGCCGGAACCGCACCGCACCCGCAGCTGGCTCGCCCACCTCTATCCTGTCCGCACTGAAGCCGAAACCACGCGATGGGTCGGCGCCATCCTCGTCGACATCACTGAGCAGAAGCGCGGCGAAGAGACCCTCCGCCGCACCGAAAAGCTTGCCGCTACCGGCCGCCTCGCCGCCTCCATCGCGCACGAGATCAACAATCCTCTTGAAGCTGTCACCAACCTCCTCTATCTCATCCGCCAGGAGCACCTCAGTCCGGAAACTGCGCGCTTCGCCGAGCTGGCCCAGCAGGAAGTCACGCGCGTATCGGAAATCACCCAGCAGACCCTTCGCTTCTATCGCCAGTCCACGCTCCCAGCCACCGCGAACATCAGCGAGATTCTCGACTCTGTCCTCACCCTGCACCTCGGCCGCATTCAGACCCTCCAGATCGAGCTGCAGCGCGATTACGATGGCGATCTCCCGCTCTTCTGCTTTGCCGGCGAGCTCCGCCAGCTCTTCGCCAATTTCATTGGCAATGCTCTCGACGCCATGACCCCCGACGGCGGCCGGCTCGTCGTGCGCGCACACAAGGCACATCTGATGCGCGGCGCCATCATCCTGGGCGACAAAGACGGTAAAGACGGAAACGCCGCAACCTCCGGCCCCTCGGGCAACGGCACACGGACAAACGAGAGCGCCATCGCCGGCATTCGCGTCTCCGTCTGCGACACCGGCTGCGGCATCTCCCAGGAAGCGCGCCGCCACATCTTCGAGCCCTTCTTCACCACCAAGGAAGCCACCGGCACCGGCCTCGGACTCTGGGTCAGCGAGCAGATCATCCGCAAGCACCACGGCTCGGTGCGCGTCCGCAGCCGCACCTCGCGCCCCACCGGAACCGTCTTCAGCATCTTCTTCCCATCCACCGGCGCCGAGGCCGAGCCCGTCTCCGCCGAATCCCCCAGCGAAGTCCTGTCCTCCTGAAACCAGCGGACAGCTGCCAGCATTCTGCTGCCTCACGCTCCCAGCTCCAGGCTCCCAGCTCCAGGCTGTCTTCCTGTACCCTGTACCCTGTCCCCTGTAACCTGCTTCTCTTCTGGAGGAATCCCTACCCATGCTCCTGCGCTCTCGCGGCATCCTCGCGCTCCTTCTCATCGCCACAATTCCGGTAATCGCTGCCGACAAGAAAAAGCCCACCGCCCCGCCGCCTGCCGCCACCGATCCCGACGTCGGACCGTGGTCGGAGGCGCAGCCCGCAGTCGAAAAGCTCGACCTCACCATGTACGCGCGCATCCGCGAAGAAGGCCTGCAGCGCTCCCACGTCATGGATTACGGTTCAGCCCTCGCCGACGACATCGGCCCGCGCCTGACCGGTTCGCCCAATATGGCCAAGGCCAATGCATGGACGCGCGACCAGCTCACCGCCATGGGCTGCGCCAACGCCCACCTCGACGACTGGGGCGAATTCGGCATGGGCTGGCAGCAGCTCAATACCTGGGTGCGCATGACCGCGCCCGATACTGCCGTCTTCATCGCTCAGGCCACGCCCTGGTCGCCTTCGACCAACGGCCCCGTCACCGCTGAGGCAACATACGTCAACATCCAGGCTGACGACGACTTCGACAAATACAAGGGCAAGCTGGCCGGCAAAATCGTGCTCCTCGGCGAAATGCGTGCGGTCCCGCCCATCGACGCGGCGCTCTTCGACCGCTACACCGACCAGCAGCTGGCCGACCTGGCCAACTATCCCACCGAAGGACGTGAAGGCGGCGTTCCGCCGGCCGTGGCCGAACGCATGCGCAACTTCGCGCAGCGTGCGCGCCTCACTGACAAGCTCGTGCAATTCCTTGCTGACGAAAAAGTCGCCGCGGTCATCCGTCCTTCGCGCGACGCTGCGCACGGCGGCGGTTCCGGCGGCACCATCTTCGACGACAACGGCGCCGCCATGGGCCGCACCCCTTACATCCGGGGCCACGAGATGAAGGTCCCCACCGTCGTCATGGCCATCGAAAGCTACGGCCGCGTCTATCGCCTGCTGCAGGCGCACGTGCCCGTTTCGATGGAGGTGAACGTCGACGTCAAATTCACCGGCGACCATGAGCACGGCTTCGACACAGTGGCCGAAATCCCCGGCACCGACCCCAACCTCAAGGACCAGGTCGTGATGGTCGGCGGCCACCTCGACAGCTGGATCGCCGGAACCGGCGCGACCGACAACGGCGCAGGCACCATCGTCGCGATGGAAGTGATGCGCATCCTCACCGCGCTCAAGGTCCAGCCGCGCCGCACGATTCGCATCGCGCTCTGGAGCGGCGAAGAAGAAGGGCTCTTCGGCTCGCGCGGCTATGCGAAGGAGCACTTCGGCTCCGCACAGCTTTCGACCGCGCCCGATCAGCAGGGGCTGCCCGACTTCATGCGCCGCGCTTCAGGGCCGCTCGAACTCAAGCCCGAGCAGCGCCTCATCTCCGCCTACTTCAACCTCGATAACGGCTCCGGAAAAATTCGTGGCGTTTACCTTCAGGAAAACCCGCTGGTCGCGTCGATCTTCGCGCAGTGGATCGAGCCGCTGAAGGACCTGGGAGTGACCACGCTGACGCTGCGCAACACCGGCGGCACCGACCATCTTTCGTTCGACGCGGTCGGCATCCCGGGCTTCCAGTTCATCCAGGACCCGCTCGACTACGAAACCCGCACCCACCACTCCAACCAGGACGTTTATGAACACCTGCAGGCTGCCGACCTCAAACAAGCGGCAACCGTCGAAGCGATTTTCGTCTACAACGCCGCCATGCGCGACCAGATGATGCCCCGCAAACCGCTGCCGCACCCGGAACTTCGCGAGCAGCAGATGGCGCCGATCAAAAACCTCTACCCCGACGCCGTGGTGGAACAGACGCAGAAGCAGTAATCAGTTTTCAGTTTTCAGTAACCGCCGCCATCTCTCAACGGCTGTCATCCCGACCCCTGTGCGAAAGCACAGGGCGGAGGGACCTCGTGTTTCGTTCAACTCTCGCGCGCACCTCGCCTTTGCGGAAAAAACGCGAGATGCGGCTGCTCCTGTCTGAGGGCACGACACCATGGGTGCCCCACATCTGCCCGTTGTTGGCAGATGTGGGAATGACGGCCCGCGCAGCGTCCACAAAAAGGCCGGGGCTCGACTTGCCCCGGCCGTGGCAAAGTGAAGCAAACTTCTACCGCACCGCGTTGATGGGAATCGCGCGCCACCGTTTCTGCATGCCCTTAAACGCAAGCGCTTCATACACCGCCGAGATGCCCACCAGGATGTACACCACGCGGCTCAGCGCCGAGTAATCTCCCAGCACCGTCGCCACCAGGTCAAAGTGAACTGCCCCAAACAGGCCCCAGTTGAGCCCGCCCACGATCAGCAGAACCGCTGCCACCACATCGATTGCTTTCATCTCATTTCCTCCACGCGAAAATTTGACTTCACCTCACTGCCCCGGGGGCATCAGCACCGTATCAATGACGTGGATCACGCCATTCGACGCGCCCACATCCGCCTGCACCACTTTGGCGTTGTCGATCATCACCATCCCGTTCACGGTTTGAACGCGCAGCTGCGCCCCCTCCACGGTTTTGATCGAATGCATGTGCGCCACCTGCGCCGCATTGAGCCGCCCCGCCACCACGTGATACAGCAGGATGGACTTCAGCTTGTCGCGGTTCTCCGGCTTCAGCAGCGAATCCAGGGTTCCCGGCGGTAGTTTCGCGAACGCATCGTCGGTGGGCGCAAAAACTGTAAACGGCCCTTTGCCTTCCAGCGTCTCTGCCAGCCCCGCGGCCTGCACGGCCTGCACCAGCGTCTTAAACGATCCCGCGCTTACGGCCGTCTGCACGATGTCGGCCTGGGGCGCAGCGGTCGCGATTCCTGCGCACAGTGCCAGGGCGACCACTCCGATTGTCTTTTTCAGCATTGATTCCTCCTGAAGAGCATTTTTTTGCTCTCCGGGTATTGACACTAAGGCAAAATTATTTGAGTTTCATTCAATAGAGAGTGCAGCGAGCGCTTCGCTTGCTCCCTGCGCAAAAAGAAGGCGGCCTTTTTGAAAATGAGGAAAACACCACACAGGCGGTCGCGCGGCGACGGCATTCCCGACGTTATCGAGGAATCCATCCGCCCCTACGCCATCGCGGAAAAGCTTCGCACTCTGCGCCTGCGCCGCAGCATGGGTCTCACCCAGCTGGCCGCTCACACCGGGCTTTCCGCGGCAATGCTCTCCCGGCTTGAAAACGCCCGCCTCGTTCCCACCCTGCCCACCCTCGTGCGCATTGCCACTGTCTTCGGCGTGGGCCTCGACTACTTTTTCACCGACCCGCGCAGGCGCCACGTGGTGGCGCTTTCACGCAAAAATGAGCGGCGCAAGTTCCCTTCCGATCCGAAAACCGCCGCCGTGCCCTGGCACTTTGAGAGTCTTGATTTCCGCGCCACCGAGCGGCGGCTCAACGGCTTCCTCGCCCACTTCCACGCCCTGCCCGCCGCCAAAATCACGCCACACTTCCATCCCGGAGTTGAGCTCCTCTACCTCGTCGAGGGTGAGCTTGAAATCACCATCGGCGTTGAGGTTTACCACCTCTCGCCTGGCGATGCCATTTACTTCGACTCTCTGCAGAAGCACGCATATCGCAGTCTGATCTCCGGACCCTCCACTGCTGTTGTCGTCACCACCGCCGCCCAACCATAAGAAGGGCATCCTTCGCCGGTTTTGTGTCAGGCACCGACTTCCAGAGCCTGCCCTGAGCGCAGCGCCAAAGGCGCGAAGTCGAATGGAGCCTGCCCTGAGCAAGCGCCCGAGCAAAGCGAGGTGCGCGTCGAACGGAGCCTGTCTTGAGCAAGCACCCGAGCCCGGCGAGGTGCGCGTCGAACGGAGCCTGCCCTGAGCAAGCTCCGAGCGTAGCGAGGTGCGCGTCGAACGGGTGCCGTAAAAGAAGCGGCGCGAAGCGCCTTCCAAACCGCGCAGGGCGCGACGTCTTGTGTCAGGGCACGGCTCAAAAGCCTGCCCTGAGCAAGCTCCGAGCGTAGCGAGGTGCGCGTCGAACGGGTGCCGTAAAAGAAGCGGCGCGAAGCGCCTTCCAAACCGCGCAGGGCGCGACGTCTTGTGTCAGGGCACGGCTCAAAAGCCTGCCCTGAGCAAGCTCCGAGCGTAGCGAGGTGCGCGTCGAACGGGTGCCGAAAAAGAAGCGGCGCGAAGCGCCTTCCAAACCGCGCAGAGCGCGACGTTTTGTGTCAGGGCACGGCTTTCAGCCGTGCCGTAAAAGAAGCGGCGCGAAGCGCCTTCCATGGTTCGGTCACGTCCGGTGCCAGTTCCTGGCGCCTCGACGCGACCGAACCCCCCGCCTTTTGCCGTCGTGTCTCAACCCGGAAAACCCCAAAATGTGGAAAATTTGTCAAGCTTTTCGCGTACAGTACCGAAGTTTTGTCCCTGATTCCAAACCACTTCCAAGCCAACCCGCCCAAAGAAAGTTGGCGCGATTTCAGAACAGACTTGGTATTCTAAGAATAGGGGGTAGTTTTTGTTTCTCCCCCGCATGACCAGACCAGAAAAGGCCTCGCCGCAGCGAGGCCTTTTCCATTGCTGGGAGGTGCCACCATGCAAGCTAAGCCCGTAGAATCAAACACTTGCCCAATAGCCATCTCACAACTGACATCTTTTCAGTTACTTAAACGCAACTTTTAACTCAAAATGCCTGAAATCATACACTTGATAAAAAACAAGGGGGTGGGGGTGAGCCGGGCGATTCAGTCCTGCAGCGGCTTCAAATGTCGTAGCATCGCCACGCTCTGTGACATCGCAACCAATGCGCTTTTGACAGTGGACGCTGCGGGGCGCAAGCCTCTGTCGAGCGATCACAAGCTGTTTGTATCCTGACACTTACAGTTGAGCCTCTTCTCAAGTGATCTCTTTTCAATCACCTGCGAGTTGAGCCTCTTTGTAAGTGATCTGGATTCAACACTTGCCAAAATAAGGGGGGGTACCCAAAGGACTCCGGCACGCGCCATCGTAATAGCCACGTCTTCGGTTGCCGAGGCTACCAGCAACCGGTACAAGCTACCGGCTCATTTCAGGCTTGCCAGTTTCTGTGTGGCAATCTGGCCGGCGTCGCTGTCCTTGTTCTGGTCCTTGATCTCGGCGTAGAGGCGGCGGGCTTCCTGCGGCTGCGTGGTCTCGTAAAGCTGGGCGAGCTGGAGCTGCGCGGCGGCTTTGGGAACCGTTGTGGTGGGATGGTTGATCACATCCTGAAAGAGCGTGACCGCCTCAGAGTTCTTCCCGGTTTGCGCGCAGAGATTGGCCAGCGCGATTTTCGCGAGCGACGAGACGTTGGCGTCGCCGGAATGAGAGGCCTTTTCGAGGTCGGCCTGCGCGGCGGATTGCTGGCCGAGGTCCAGCTCGGTGACGCCGGCAAAGTAGCGTGCCATTTTCCCGGCATTCAGCCAGCCGTATTGGTCGGCGGCCTGCTGAAAGATGGGGTAAGCGGCTTTGGCCCGATCGGCGGCGGTAGAGTAGGTCTTTTGTCCAGGCTCGACGGGCTGGTTGGGCTGGGTGAGCGGCGTCTCGTAGATATCCATCGCCTGGCCGAGCAGCTGGTTGGCCGCGTCGCTGCGCTTCTCGAAGACAATGAAGCTGACGACCACGAGGGCGATGGCGAGAATGACGCCGACGCACCACGCGATCACGTTGCTGCGGTTCTCGCCGATCCACTCGAGGCCGGAAGTAGTGGCGGTTACGAATCTATCCTGCTTCAGCGCGTGACGAGTCTGTGTGTCCACCGAGTTTCGGAACTTCCTTTGTGCGGGTAGTCGCGAGGCGCGCACTTCGGCACGCGCACTCGCGTGAAGATACTGTTCAGTTTACCACGCGCAACGGAAGGGAGGACTCAGGCGGCGCGGGCCACGTCCTCGATTTCGCCGGTTTCGATTTTCTCCTGGCAGTCGATGCAGTAAGGCGTCGACGGCAGCGCTTCGAGCCGTTTGTCGCCGATGGCTTTGCCGCAGTGGAGGCACTCGCCGTAGGTTCCTTCGTGCAGCCGCTCGAGGGCCAGACGCACCAGCGTAAGCTGGCTGTGGCCTTCGGTGCCCTGGGAAAAGATGAGTTCCTTCTGGTAGGAGAGGACGGCCTGGTCGGCGACGTCGAGCGTGTCGTCGGCAATGGTTGTGCGGCCTTCTTTGACAGCGCTGAGCATCGTGCGCTCCAGTTGCCGCTGTTGATGGCGAAGCCGCTCCTCGAATCGCCGCAGTTTGTTGGTTTGCGATGGGCTGGTCACGAAAAAGACTCCTCGAAAACAGGGCTGGTCGGCCTTACAGACAGATTCATTGGACGCAGAAACTCTGTGAAAGATTGTTTTGTGTGGCCACTTTCGCCATTTATTTTTTAGTCAACCCAAAAGCCGCGAAAACTAAGGTTTGCCCTCGCGGGGAAAGCTCAGATGCAGTCTGGCCGGAAATCGACTACGCTCAAAACAGCTATGTACGAGAATTTCGATGCCACGGATCGCTGGACCGGAGAAAGCCTGCATTGCCTGTGGAAAGCCAACGTTGTGGCGATTGCCACGCGTCATGCCGATGCGGTGGATATCAAATTCGATGTGAACGGGCGGCCGGTGTGGATCGCGATGCCGTGCACGGCGTGGGTGGAACAGAAAAAACGCACCGGACATGTCATCACCGACACGCTTGCGGCGCAGGCTGCAGGGCGCTACCTGAAGAAGGCCATCGAATCCGGCTATGACAACGGCCGCGAGATGTACACCATGACGGTAGATGAGGTTCTCGCGCAGGTGGATGCCGTGCTGCATGAGGCCGGCCACACCAGGAACCTGCGGTATCTGGTGCCGCTGGACGACGCGCAGCCGCAGGTGTGACGAAAGACAGCGTTCAGCGCTCAGCGTTCAGCGTTCAGAAGCTGGCAGGCTGCAGCCTGCAGCGGGCCGGCTGCAGGCCGCTGGCTGCTGGCTATCTTCCGCTCCACGCGGGCTGATTTTCGTGGCGCGCTTTGGCGGCGGCGCGCAGGCGCTCGCGGCGGCGGGCGAGGACGACTTCTACATCGGGCGTGGCCATGATGACGGCTTCGATGTGCCTGAGAAACTCCGGCTCGCCGGCTGCCTCACGCAGCTCCTTTATAAAAGGATGGATCTTGCTGAAGGTGGCGACAATTTCGGTGTGCGCGGCCAGGAACGCGGTGGCATCGATAGCGCCGGTGATGACCAGCGAGGCGGCCATATCCCAGTAGCCGAGCACCATGCGAAATGACGCATTGCGCTCACCGCGCATGAGCGTGAGCAGCTCGTCGAAGGTCTCGGGATTGAACTCGCGGATGAACCAGGCGCGGGCTTCGCGCAGGACAGGCTCGCGGCGCAGCTCGAAGAGCTTGAGATTGAGTTGAGCGCTCTCGAATGGGGTGGGCACCGGTGCCAACATGTTAATCCCGCAAAGGGGTGATTCGGAAAGGTGGCCCGGTTTTTGTCCTTTGCATTCGCACGGGCGAATGAAAGAATGATCGGTTGCAACTCTACCCACGGAGTTTTGCCTGGTATGCGAACCAGCGTCGCAGCGGACGATCTGAAGAAGCTGACCGAAGGCCTGCACGCGCACCGTAACCTGTCGACGCCGCAGCTGGTGGAGACGGCGATTGCGCGGGGCGAAGGGCGGCTGGCGTCGAATGGCGCTCTGGTGGCGATGACGGGTGCGCGCACCGGGCGCTCGCCGCGCGACAAGTTCACGGTGGAAGACGAGGAGACGCGGGAGCGCGTGGACTGGGGCAAGGTGAACCAGCCGTTTCCGCCGGAGAAGTTCCAGGCGCTGCTGGAGCGGGTGCTCCGGCACATGGGCGAGCGCGACCTGTACATTCTGGATCTGGCGGCGGGAGCCGATCCGGCGTATCGGCTGCCGATCCAGGTGATCTGCGAATATGCGTGGCACGCGCTGTTTGTGAAGCAGCTGTTTGTGCGGCCCGAGGCCGAGGAACGGGCGGACCACAAGCCGGAGTTCACGGTGATTGCGGCGCCGGAGTTTGAGGCGATCCCGGAGCGCGACGGAGTGCGGTCGGAGACGTTCATCCTGACCGATTTCACAAAGAGAATTGTGCTGATCGGCGGCACAAAATATGCCGGAGAGATGAAGAAGTCGATCTTCGGCGTGATGAATTATCTGCTGCCGGGACGAAATGTGTTCCCGATGCACTGCTCGGCAAACATTGGCGAGGGTGGCGACACGGCGCTGTTCTTCGGGCTCTCTGGAACCGGCAAAACCACGCTTTCAGCGGACCCCGAGCGGAAGCTCATTGGCGACGACGAGCACGGCTGGAGCCCGAATGGCATTTTCAACTTTGAGGGCGGCTGCTACGCGAAGTGCGTCGACCTGACGCTGGAGAAGGAGCCGCAGATCTATAACGCGATCCGATTTGGTTCGGTGCTGGAGAATGTGGTGCTCGATCCGCACACCGGCGAGCCGGACTACTCCGATATTCGCTACACCGAGAACACGCGCGCGGCATATCCGGTGGACTTTATCGCGAACGCGGTGATTCCGGGGATAGGCGGGCATCCGAAGAACGTGCTGTTCCTTGCGGCCGATGCTTTTGGGGTTTTGCCGCCGATTGCGAAGCTGACGGCGGACCAGGCGATGTATCACTTCCTTTCCGGCTATACGGCCAAGCTGGCGGGGACGGAAGCGGGACTGGGGAGCGAGCCGGTGCCGGAGTTTTCGACCTGCTTTGCGTCGCCGTTTTTGCCACTGGCGCCGGGCGTTTACGCGGAGATGCTGGGAAGGCGGCTGCGCGAGCACAATGCGCAGTGCTGGCTGGTGAACACGGGCTGGTCAGGCGGGGCGTTCGGCGTGGGCAAGCGCATGAGCCTGCCGCACACACGGGCCATGGTGCACGCGGCGCTGGATGGGCGGCTGGCGAAGGCGGAATTCGTAACAGAAGATGCCTTTGGACTGGGCATTCCCACGGAATGCCCGGGCGTTCCGACGGAATTGCTGAACCCGCGCAACTCCTGGCGCGACCAGAGCGCGTACGATGCACAGGCGCGGTTGCTGGCCCGGAAGTTTCAGGAGAACTTCAGGAAGTTCGATGTGCCGGATGCTGTGCGTCAGGCGGGGCCTAAGTGATAGCCGCCAGCCATTAGCTACTAGCTTCTAGCTCCTTAGAGCCGGGCGTGGGCCCGAAGGTAGCGTCGGCGCGCGAACCACGTGGGAATCCCGAGGATCACGATCCACACCAGCACCGCCGGCCCTACTTCTTCGATGAACCGCGCGAGACCGAGCAGGCTGCTTCCCGCGTTCCGGATGCCCGTCACCAGCGAGTTCCAAAGTTGCGTACCGATGGGCGCTGCGTGGCCTGCAAGCTTCGCTTCGTACTGCTCGGTGAGCTGCAAATCCACCGTGGCGTAATCCACGCGGTGCTCGAGCCCCTTTTGCTCAGCCTCCATCTGCTCGATCTCGCCGCGCGTCTGGGCAATCTGCTCCTCGACCTGCAGGATCTCATCCATCTTTCCCGCGCGCTGGGCGAGAATCGCCCGCAGCCGGTCCTCACTCTCGCGTGCGTTCTGGAGCCGCGCGGCCAGATCCTCGTGCTGCGCGGTCACTTCTTCGCCGGACTGGGACTCGGTTTCGACCTGGCCCATTGACCGCAAAGCCGTGAGCGCCGGCTCCAGTTGCTGTGCTGGAATCCGCAGGGAGGCCTCGAAGGACCTCGGGCCCGTTTCCGGCGTGTTCACGGTCAGGTTGGCGGCGTAGCCCGCGTGGCTGGCGAGGATCCGATCCAGCGCACTCCTCGACTCGGGAATGTTTTTCACCAGCATGGTCAGCGCAACGTTGCGCGCAATCATCGGGGTGAGCGCATCAATGTGGCTGCCTTCTCCTGCGGCACCGCCCACCGTTCCCTTCCTCGCCTCGAGGTTGCCCTCTTTGGCTGGCGCGAGGTAATCATCGAACATGGGCGGTGCGGGGGCGGGCGCACTCGGCATCGGCTCCGTGGACGGACTCATCTGGAGGTGTCGCGGCTTTAGGTCGACCATCGTGGGAATCAGCGCGATTGCGACGACCGCTGCGAAAGCCCCGCCAGCCGCAGCCAGAACCCATCCCCTGATCCGACGCGGCTTCAAGACCTTTGGCGCCGCAGCCCCGGCGTGTTCCGCCGCCCGCCGAACCGCAGGCATCAGCGTCTCCGGAACCACGGGGACCTTCCACTCCGCCAGCGCCTGCGACGTGCTGGTCAGCCGGTCGCGTACCGCGGCGCACCCCGCGCACCGCGAGAGATGCTCGAGGACTGCGCTCCGCTCCGTGCTCGACAGCTCCTCGTCCAGCATCGCCATGATCTCTTCAGGAGCTACAGGATGTTCCAGGGTGTTCATGCGTGCTCCTCCGTTCTCAAAAACTCGGCGCTTCCAGCCGTTGGCCGCGCCGTGAGCAATTCCCGCAGGGCCATCCGGGCCCGGAATAGCCGCGAACGCACTGTATTCACCGGAATATCGAGCACTACCGCAATCTCCGCATAGCTCAGCTCTTCGAATTCCCGCAGCAACAAGACTTCGCGATCGATGCGATCCAGTTTTCGTACCGCCTCGCGCAGCACCATCTCCGCGTCCGTCGTTTCGCGCGCCGCCGGTTCGCGATCCGCAGGCAGGCTTCCGGTGAAAACGGCTCGAAAAGCTGCCTTCCTGCGGTACGCCCGCAGGATTCTCAACGCGATCGCATACAGCCAGGTTCGGAAGAGCGCCGCCGGCTCGTAGTGCTCCCGGGCCCGCACGACGGCCAGAAAAGTCTCCTGCGCCAGTTCCTCAGCGTGCGAGCGGTCAGCGATACGCCGGCAAAAGAACCCGTATAGTGGCTGCCGGTACCGCGCAAACAGCGCGTCGAAGGCGTCCGCCGATCCACGCGTGAACGCGACCATCAGTTGTTCGTCGGTATCCTCGGCCGGCTTCGCGGGTCCGGCAGCGTCGTCATTCACCGCATTGGCCTTTCTGCTCCGTACCATCAGACCACCGCAAAACGCTGGGCATCCACCGTGCCGCAGCGTCTGTCATCAACGGTAATGACGCATCGCCCAGGAAAGTTCCTCGGCCTGGGAGTATTTTCTTTCTGCGGTCGAGGAATATGGGCAATTCGACATGCCCGGAGGCCCTGGGCAGGGCGGACCGCGCCATTTGAAACGCGGTTCATCGAACCGCGCTACAACAGCGCCAGGTACGGTGGTTGCGTCTTTCCGTAACTTGACTCTTGACAACCGCAGCACTAGTCTCGGAATGGAGGCAGCGGCAGTTCTTCACCCCTCCGCTTCTTGTTCAGGAGAACGGCCTTGCAGACCTACCCCTACATCTGGAATTACCTGCCGCTGCTGATGCAGATCGTGTTTGTGGGCGCGCTGTCGGTGGGCATGGTGGGGATGTCGTGGTTCATCGGGCGGCATCGGAATCTGAAAGACAAACTGGAAGCGTATGAGTGCGGGATTCCTGCCGAGGGAGATGCGCGCGGGCGATTCTCGGTGCGCTTCTATATGGTAGCGATGCTGTTCATCCTGTTCGATGTGGAAGCCGTCTTCATGCTTCCCTGGGCGGTGATCTACCGGCAACTGCCGCGCATCACCGGGTCGCGCTTCTTCGGGTTCTGGGAAATGGTGGTCTATCTGGGGTTCGTCGCGCTGGGCGTCGTATACGTATGGAAGAAAGGCATTCTCGACTGGGCTTCGGACAAAGCCGATCTCTAACTTCAACCTGCAACCGCACTAAACCAGATTCGGGAGTGGCGCTGCTCAAGAGGAATGGCGGAAGCTCTGTTCAATAAGGATGCGGTTTACGAGGCGCTGGCGCAGAATGTGGCGATCCAGGCGCTGCGGGCGGCGCATCCCGAGGCGGTGACCAACGCAAAGTTCGACCGCCAGGAGCTGACGCTGGTGATCGCGGCGGACCAGATTCGCGCCGTTTGCCGGACTCTGCAGACGGCTGGCTACAACTTCCTTGAAGACGTGACGTGCGTGGACTGGTACCCGAACGAGCCGCGCTTCCAGGTGACGTACCACATCCTTTCGCACAAGCTGAAGGAGCGGGTTCGGCTGCATGCGATGGTGGAGTCGATTGATCCGTCGATCGACAGCATCACGCCGGTGTGGCCCTCGGCGAACTACTACGAGCGCGAGGTCTGGGACCTGTTCGGGGTGCGGTTCCACGGGCATCCGAGTCTGCGTCGCATCATGATGCCGGAGGAATGGGAAGGGCATCCGCTGCGCAAGGATTATCCGGTGGAGGGCTACCGCTGATGGCGGAGAATCCGCACGCGCCCGAAATTCCCGGATTCGTCGAGACGGCGACGCTGGTAAAGCCGCGCCCCGAGGAGGGCTCGAAGGACCACACCATGGTCCTGAACATGGGACCGCAGCATCCATCGACGCACGGCGTACTGCGGGTGGTGCTGGAGATTGACGGCGAGACGGTGGTGAAACTGGTTCCGGATATCGGCTACCTGCACACGGGCATTGAGAAGACGTGCGAGGCGAAGTTTTACCAGCAGGTGGTGCCGCTGACCGATCGCATCGACTACCTGTGCCCGATGACCAACAACCTGTGCTACTGCCTGGCCATCGAAAAGCTTCTGCAGATCGAGATTCCGGAGCGGGCGCAGTGGATGCGAGTGCTGCTGAACGAGCTGACACGGCTCAACTCGCACCTGGTTTGGCTGGGCACGCACGCCATGGATATCGGCGCGCTGACAGTGTTCCTGTACACCTTCCGCGAGCGCGAGGAGATTCTCAGGATTTTTGAGCACGTCTCCGGCCAGCGGATGATGACGTCGTACTTTCGCGTCGGTGGACTGGCGCTCGATCCGCCGCTGGACTTCTTCGACTCGGTGCAGTCGCTGGTGAAGATTCTGCCGGAGAAGATCGACGAGTACGAGAATCTGCTGACCGGCAATCCCATCTTTATTAATCGTCTCAAGGGCGTTGGGTTTTTGAGCGCGGCCGATGCCGTTGCGCTGGGCGTGACCGGGCCGCCGCTGCGGGCGAGCGGCGTGGACTGGGATCTGCGGCGCGATATGCCGTACACGGGGTACGAGAAGTTCCGGTTCGAAGTGCCCATCTCCAACGATGGTGATGTTTGGGCGCGATACGTCGTGCGTCTCCGGGAGATGCGCGAGTCGGTGAAGATTTGCCAGCAGGCGCTTGATGGGATGCCGGAAGGCCCCATCAAGGCTGACGCGCCGCACGTGGTGCTGCCGGATCGCGAAAAGATGAAGACGCAGATGGAAGCGCTCATCTACCACTTCAAGATTGTCACCGAGGGCTTCCAGGTTCCGGCTGGCGAGGTGTACCAGGCCGTCGAGTCGCCGCGCGGCGAGATGGGCTACTACGCGGTGAGCGACGGGACGGCGAAACCGTATCGGGTGCATATGCGGAATCCTTCGTTTGCGACGCTGCAGGCGCTGGAAACGATGTGCGTGGGGCGGCTTATCGCGGATGTGGTGGCCGTCATCGGCTCCATCGATATCGTGTTGGGAGAGATTGACCGGTAAGCGAGTTCAGGGGGGACGCAGGATGAGCGATTACTCAGATCTCGTGGCTGAAGTGGCTCGAAAACAGCAAAGCGAGGAAAGGCAGCGGATCGACCAGGAGAGAAGAGACCAGTCTTTCGCCGAGTTGCTGAAACAAATTGAAACGAATCTCGCGACCGAGATGCAGAAGGCGGAAGATGAGTTTTCGGGGCACGGTTTGAAGGGGTTCGCGGGGCCAGTGGTCTCAAAATCTCCGTGGTCAGCGTCCATTACGTTCAGCGAACACAAATGCACAATCCAGATCGACCGGGAGAGCAACATGATCCGAGCCACACTCTTAGCGGATGGCGGGCGTCTGGAATCGGCTTTTGGGTTTGTGTACGAGGGCAATCGATATCAGGTATACGGCACGAAAGCGGGCGTAATTGACCGCGATTCGAAGTATTCCCCGCGCGAGCTCGCCCGGAAATTGATCGTAGGAACCGTGCGTGGAAGATTCGATTGAAACGCCGATGGGCTTTGGATATCGGAGAGATTGACCGGTGAGTGCGCTGGCAGCTGATTCGATGATCGAAACGGAATTGTGGGCGTCGTTCGTCTCACTGTTGCGGTCGTACGCGGCGGCGGCGAACCTGAACCAGCGCGAGCCGGTGCGAGTGGAAGAAGCGGGGCAAACGGTTGCTGTGGCTGCAGGGGAAGTGCGGATCGAGATGCGGTTCGATCCGATCGGCGGGCAGGTAACCTGGGAGAAGCGCGGCGCAGGCGCGGAGACGACAGGGGGATTCGAGTTTTTGCCGGAAGGAACCATCTCCATTGCCGAAAAAGTGCGGGAACTGGATCAAGTGGCGATTGAGTTCATCACTTCGGTAGTGCACAGCGGGAAAGGAAGCACGCGGTGAGCACACAGCCCCAGCAACCTGCAACCATTTTTCCCTCCGCGCTGGCTGCGCGGTTCGACAAGCTGGTGACGCTGTATCCGGTCAAGCGCTCGGCCCTCGTGCCAATGCTGCTCTACGCGCAGGATGAAGTGGGCTACCTTTCCGAAGCAGTCATCGCCGAAATCGCTCAGCGCATTGGCATCACCGAGCTCGATGTGCGCAACGTGATCAGCTACTACTCGCTGCTGCGCACCAAACCGGCAGGGAAATATCACGTACAGGTTTGCACCAACATCAGCTGCATGCTGAGAGGGGGCAACGAGATTCTGGAGCACTGCAAAAAGACGCTGGGTGTTGCCAACAAAGGCGTGACCGCCGATGGGTTGTTTTCTGTTGAGGAAGTCGAGTGCATCGGGGCCTGCTCGTGGGCGCCCGCGGCGCAGGTGAACTACGACTTCCACGAGAACCTGACGCCGGAATCCATCGACAAAGTGCTCGACTACTACCGCGCAAAATCCGGAGCGACAAAATAATGGCGACGCTCACGACCCATCCCGACTGCGTGCCTGTAGTTTCGTACCGGTTCGGCAAAGGCGCGACCAGCATCGAGAAATACATCGCGATGCAGGGGTACGAGTCGGCGCGCAAAGCTATCGCGCTGGGGCCCGATGGGATCATCAACGAGATGAAGGCCTCGAACCTGCGGGGTCGGGGCGGCGCGGGTTTTCCCACGGGACTGAAGTGGTCATTCGTGCCCAAACAGTCAGCGAAGCCGAAATACGTGCTGGTGAACGGTGACGAGTCGGAGCCGGGAACGTGCAAGGACCGGCTGATCTTCGAGCAGGATCCCCACGCCGTCATTGAGGGCACCATCATCGCCGGTCTGTCCGTTCAGGCGAAAATGGGCTTCATTTACCTGCGCGGTGAGTACCGGTATCTGCTCACGATCATGGAGAAGGCCGTTGCTGATGCCTATGCGAAGGGCTTCCTGGGCAGGAACATCTTCGGGTCGGGGCTGGACTTCGATATCGTGACGCAGACTGGCGCAGGCGCGTATGAGGTGGGCGAGGAGTCGGCGCTCATGGAGTCGCTCGAAGGCAAGCGCGGCATTCCGCGCATCCGCCCGCCGTTTCCGGCAGTCGTCGGCCTCTACGGCGGTCCGACGATTATCAACAATGCGGAGACCATCGCGACGGTCCCGCACATTTTCCGCATGGGTGCGGCGGAGTACGCGAAGATCGGCACTGAGCGCAATGGTGGTACCCGCCTCTTCTGCCTCTCGGGGCACATCGAGCGGCCCGGCGTGTACGAGCTGCCGATGGGCTACAACCTGAAGAAGATGATCTACGAAGTCGGTGGCGGGATTCCTGGCGGCAAGAAGCTTAAGGCCGTCGTACCCGGTGGCGCCTCTACGCCTGCCCTGACCGCCGATGAAATCGACATCGGCATGGATTTCGATCAGGTGGGCAAGGCGGGTTCGATGCTAGGCTCCGGCGGTGTAGTCGTGCTCGATGAAACCACCTGCATGGTGGAGTTCGCACTGCGCACCATGAAGTTCTACCAGCACGAGAGCTGTGGCTGGTGCATCCCGTGCCGCGAGGGTACTGACTGGCTGAAGAAAACCCTGACGCGGGTGCATGAAGGTGGCGGCGTCGAGAAGGACATCGACAACATCCGCTACCTCGCGGAGAACATGCTGGGACGCACGTTTTGCCCGCTGGGCGACGCGGCGGCGATGCCTACGATCGCGTTTGTGAAGAAGTTTCGCAAGGAATTTGAGGATCACCTGGACGGCAAGGGCTGTCCGCACCATCACGCAAAGGAGCCGGAAGCGGCGCTGGTTTGAAGGATCTGGCTTGAAGGATCGGAATGGCTGACGTTTCTCTCACCGTCGACGGCAAGAAGATCACCGCGCCCGCAGGCACGCTCCTCATCGAGGCCTGTCGCGCGCATGGCATTGAGGTGCCTGCCTTCTGTTACTACCCGGGGCTTTCGCTCCAGGCGGCGTGCCGCATGTGCGTGGTGCGGATCGAGAAAGTTCCCAAGCTGCAGACCGCGTGCACGACGCCGGTGGCCGAGGGCATGATCGTGACAACGGAGAGCCCGGAGATCGCGCAGGCGCGCAAGGCCACCATCGAGATGCTGCTCGGCAACCATCCGCTGGACTGCCCGGTGTGCGACGCCGGCGGCGAGTGCGAGCTGCAGGACATGACCTTCAGGTACGGCGCGCCCGAATCGAAATTCGTCGAGATCAAACAGCACCGCGATGAGCAGCAGTGGTCGCCGGTGGTGTTCTTTGACCGGCCGCGCTGCATTCTTTGTTACCGGTGCGTGCGCGTTTGCGGCGAGGGCATGGATGTGTGGGCGCTCGGCGTGCAGGGTCGGGGCGCCAGCTCGGTGATTGCGCCTAATCGCCAGGATCATCTGGAGTGCGAAGAGTGCGGGATGTGCATCGACATCTGCCCCGTCGGGGCGCTGACTTCCGGCGCGTATCGCTACAAAACGCGCCCATGGGAAATGTCGCATGTGGGCACGGTGTGCACGCACTGCGGCGATGGCTGCAAGACGACCCTGGGCGTGCGGCGCTCGAACGATGGTATGGAGATTGTGCGCGGCGACAACCGGGACAAGTCCGGCATCAATGGCGATTTCTTGTGTATCAAGGGCCGTTACGCATTCGACTTTGCGAATCGCGAGAATCGGCTTACGAAGCCGCTGGTCCGCCAGGCCAATGGGCGTCTGGAAGAAGCGAGCTGGGAACAGGCGATTGAGTTTGCGGGGACAAAGCTCCGCGAGATTCGCGACGCCAGGGGCGGGTCGGCGATTGGCGTGATCGGATCGAACCGGACCACGAACGAAGAGAATTACCTTCTCCAAAAATTCGCGCGCACGGTCCTGGGCACAAACAACATCGACCACCACCGCACGGCGGATTATCCGGCGTTTGCGGCGGCACTGAATGAAAAAGCCGAGGCATCGCTCCGGGACTTTGCAACAGGGAAGGCGATTCTGCTGCTGGGCGGCGACCCCACCGAGGAGCATCCTGGCCTGGCGTGGCAGATCAGAACCGGCGTGCGACTGCACGGGACTCACCTTTATGTAGCAAACCACGCACCCATCAAGCTGCGGCGTCAGGCGACGGCGTTCCTTGAGATTCCCGAAGACGGGTACGCGGGTCTGGTTGCGTGGCTCGGCGGCGCCGAAGGCCCGCTCGACGAGGACCAAGAGGCCGTCGCGTTCCGGGATGCACTGCGCAAGGAAGAATCCGTTCTGGTCGTTTTTGGATCGGAGTTTCGTGGGCACGACCTCGAGGCGCTTTTGCAGTTTGGCGCAACCTTGCCGGACGCGAAGTTCGCTTGCCTTGGCGACTATGCCAACTCGCGGGGCGCGGCGGACATGGGACTGTATCCGGATCTGCTGCCGGGCTATGTTCCGGTTACGGCGCCAGGGGACTTCAGAGACGAATATGCCGCGTTGCCATCCGGAGCAGGCCTCGATCTGCTTGCGATGTTTGACGCAGCAGAGAAAGGCGAACTGAGTGCGCTTTACATCGTCGGCTCAAACCCGGTGGCGCGTTTTCGCCGGCACACCGAAGCCCTGCACAACACCTTCATGATCGTTCAGGACATGTTCCTGACCGAGACGGCACAGTTTGCCGATGTGATCTTGCCGGCGGCGAATCTGTATGAGAAGTCGGGCACGGTCACGAACACTTTTGGCGATCTGCAACTGGTGAAGAAGGCAGCGGATCGCGCCGGAGTTCGCACAGATTTTGAGCTGATTGTGCGTCTGGCAGCGGCGATGGGAGCGGACATCAAAAAGCTGGTGCCGTTCGGGCAGGCCGGCGTCCGCGCCGACTTCGGGCAGACGCGCGGCGCTCAGTCCGGCGAGGCCGATCGCCATGGCGTGTGGCTCGCTGCGCACCATCTGGAGCCGAAGCTCAGCCCCTTTGATCCGTTTGCGATTCTTGACGAGATTCAGCGACTCGTGCCAGCGTACGACGTGCCGCGGCTCGATCTGCTCACCGGCAACGATCAGCACGTTAAGTCGGGGCTCGTGCAAATCGAGAACATAGCTTCGCGGCGCGACGGCGTTGTGCCATCGCATGACACGCTCTTCACCTCCGGCTCTCTGGGCCTCTACAGCAAAACACTTCACTCGGTGCTGGAGTCGCGCAAACCCGTGGAAACGGCAGCGGATTAGGACGCTGAAAGACTAAGAATGCCAACCAACCTGATTCCGTTTCTGCTGATCAACGCCGTGAAGGTGGTTCTGGTCGTCGTCATCCTGCTGATGTGCGTGGCCTACACGGTGCTGCTGGAGCGGAAACTGGTTGGGCGCATCCAGAATCGATGGGGGCCGAGCCGCGTGGGACCCTTCGGGCTGCTGCAGCCGCTGGTCGACGGCATGAAGCTTTTCCTCAAGGAGGAGCTGATTCCAACGGCGGTGTATCGCCCGCTCTACATTCTTGCGCCGATGATCGCGCTGGGATGCGCGCTGTTGTCTATATCCATGGTTCCGTTCGGGGTGGACTGGGGCTGGAAGGGCGTCGATGTGTTTCAGATTTCCGACGTCAACATTGGCCTGCTGATCCTGCTCGGCATCACCTCGATCGGCGTGTATGGCATCGCGTTGTCGGGATGGTCATCGAACAACAAGTATTCGCTCCTCGGCGCATTGCGCGCGAGCGCTCAGGTGATCAGCTATGAGTTGGCGCTGGGCCTGTCGCTGGTGGGCGTGGTGATCCGCGCCGGTTCGCTGCGCCTGCGGGACATCGTCGGCGTGCAGGCGACCCACGGGCTGCTGAGCTGGAATTTCTTCGGCGGATTCCAATTTGTCGCCTTCTTTATTTACCTGATGGCCGCCTATGCCGAGACCAATCGCGCGCCGTTCGATCTACCCGAGGCGGAAAGCGAACTGACCGCCGGCTACCACACCGAATACAGCTCGATGAAGTTCGCCATGTTCTTCATGGCCGAGTACGCCAACATGATTACTGTCGGCTGCGTGGCCACGCTGCTTTTCTTCGGCGGATGGACGAGCCCTTTCGGCCATTTGTTGCCGCAGCCGCATAACGTGATCCTGGTTGCGCTGCTTTCGGTTTTCTGGTTTGTCATTAAAGTTTTCTTTTTTCTCTTTCTCTATATCTGGGTGCGCGGGACTCTGCCGCGCGTCCGCTACGACCAACTCATGGGCTTCGGGTGGAAGTTTCTGGTGCCCGTGGCCATCGCCAACATCGTCGTTACCAGCTTCTGCATCGGGCTGCGCCTGCCGATGCAGTGAAATACAATTTTTGTTTTGAGTCTGAACCGCGGTAGTAGTCGTTCGTAAGAATCCGGACACTCCATGCATCTGGTTCTCTTCATCATTTTTGCGGGGCTGTGCGTAGCGGGAGCGCTGAATCTTCTGCTGCAGCGCCACCCCATCAACAGCGCGCTTTCGCTCATCGTGGTCATGAGCTCCCTGGCGGTGCTCTACCTGCTGCTGGGCGCGGAGTTTCTCGCCGCCGCGCAGGTCATCGTCTACTCGGGCGCCATCATGGTGCTGTTCACATTTGTGATCATGCTGCTCAATGCCGGCCGCGAAGAGCGCACCCACGGCAGCAAGATGGCCTATATCGCGGGATTCCCGGGCAGCCGCGGTGCTCCTCGGGCTGCTAACCTTCATCTTTCTTTCGCAGCGCGAGCATTTTGGGCGGGCCCAACTGGGCCAGTATCTGGCGACCACGAGCGACCTGAGCCGTGTGCTGTTTCGCGATCTGCTGCTGCCCTTTGAAGTCACCTCGGTGCTCATCCTCATCGCCATCCTCGGGGCTGTGGCCCTGGCGCGAAAGGAGCACTGAGCGGTGGTCCCGATCGCCTACTACCTCGTCCTGAGCGCCATCCTCTTCTCCATCGGCGTGGCGGCGTTTCTCATCAAGCGCAACATTATTACCGTCTTCATGTCGATTGAGCTGATGCTCAACGCCGTCAACCTGACCTTCGTTGCGTTCTCTCGCCAGTGGAGCCAGGTAAGCGGCCATCTGCAGGTCAATGGTCAGATTTTCGTCTTCTTCGTGATGGTTGTCGCCGCCGCCGAAGCCGCGGTCGGCCTTGCCATCATCATCGCGGTCTTCCGCGCGCGCAACACTCTCAACGTCGATCAGGTCGACCTGATGAAGCTATGAACGACCTTCACCTCTGGCTCATTCCGCTGGTTCCCTTCGCCGGATTTCTGGTGAACGGTCTTCTGTGCCAAAAGGCACCGAAACCGGTGGTCAGCGCAGTTGCTCTTATCGGCTCGCTGCTCCCGCTGCTTCAGGTATCGGCGATTGTTACAAACTTCAGTTCCCTCACCCTTCCCCACGTTGAAACTGTGGGGACATGGATTCGTGCCGGTGCTTTCCACGCCTGACTTCTCCTTCCAGCTCGATCAGCTTTCGCTGGTGATGCTGTGCGTCGTCACTGGCGTCGGCTTTCTCATCCACGTCTACTCGGTCGGCTACATGAGCGACGACCCGAGCTACTGGCGATTCTTCGCGTACATGAATCTGTTCCTCTTCTTCATGCTGACGCTGGTGCTGGCGGAGAATTTCCTGCTGATGTTCGTTGGCTGGGAAGGCGTCGGCCTTGCGTCCTATCTACTCATCGGTTTCTGGTTCACCCGCGACTCGGCGGCTAAGGCCGGCATGAAGGCGTTCGTCGTCAACCGAATCGGCGACTTCGGCTTCCTCATCGCGATGTTCCTGCTCATCGCGCACTTCGGCTCCCTGAGCTTTGGCGATGTCTTCAGCACCATCGGCTCACATCCTGAGTGGCAGGGCGGCTTCCTCACTGCGGTCGCGCTCTTTTTATTCCTCGGCGCTGCTGGCAAGTCCGCGCAGATTCCGCTCTACGTGTGGCTGCCCGATGCAATGGAAGGCCCCACGCCGGTCTCGGCACTCATCCACGCGGCCACCATGGTCACCGCCGGCGTCTACATGGTCGCCCGTACCCACGTCATTTTCGATCGCTCTCCGCTGGCGCTCATAGTCGTCGCCATCATCGGCGTGGCAACAGCCCTGTTTGCCGCAACGATCGGGCTCGTCCAGACCGACATCAAGCGCGTTCTCGCCTACTCCACCATTTCGCAGCTCGGCTACATGTTCCTCGCGTGCGGCGTCGCAGCGTATTCGGCAGGCATCTTCCATCTCGTCACACACGCTTTCTTCAAGGCGCTGCTCTTCCTCGCCGCCGGCTCGGTTATCCACGCGCTTTCCGGCGAGCAGGACATGCGCGTGATGGGCGGCCTGCGGAAGAAAATTCCGGTGACCTTCTGGACCATGACCGCCGCGGTGCTGGCCATCTCCGGCTTCCCGCCACTGGCTGGCTTTGTGAGCAAAGACGAAATCCTCTACCAGGCTTTCCTCTCTCCGAATGGCGGCAAAATCCTCTGGGCCGTCGGCCTCGTCACGGCCGGGCTGACATCCTTTTATATGTTCCGGCTCTGGTACCTGACCTTTTTCGGCGAGTCGCGAGCCCACCCTCCCGAAGAGGACCTGGCCGCCGTTCATGCGCGTTCCGACACGAAGCTCGCAGTCGAGGCCGATCCGCACGCGGCCCATCCAGTGCACGAGAGCCCCTGGGTGATGCTTGGCCCGCTGGTCATCCTCGCTATCCTCAGCGTTATCGGTGGTTTCCTGGGTTGGCCCGAAGCACTCGGCGGCAGCAACTGGATCGCGCGCTTCCTGGAACCGGCAGTCAGAGCCGCTCACATGTCCTACGAGCAGACCGCGGTTGCCCTCGCCACCGGCGCTGTGAGCACGCCTGCTCCCACCCCGGCCGCCGACAAGCATCTGGAACTCCTGCTCGCGCTCACTTCAACGGTGGTGGCACTCCTGGGCTGGCTGACAGCACACATCCTCTACTACGCAAAGCCTGGCTTGCCCGCGCGCCTGGCCGCGCAGCTGCGCCCGCTCTACGTCCTGCTTAAAAACAAGTACTGGGTCGATGAACTGTACGGCGCCATCATCGTTGCGCCCATCCTCTTCATTGCGCGCTGGCTGCTCGGCGTGCTCATCGATCGCGCCGTGATCGATGGCGGGACGCTCGCCGCAGGCTACACCGCGCAGGGTCTGGGCGCGCTCGTTGCGCGCATCCAGTCTGGAAATATTCGCTCTTATGCCGGATGGCTCGCGCTCTTCGCCGCCGTCCTTCTTGCCGTCGCCTGGTTTGGGTGGACGGCGCACTTCACGCTGCGATGAGGGAACGAGGACTGATTCAGTGCTGACCGATCACATCCTGACTCTGATCACCTTCATTCCCACAGCGGGTGCGCTCATCGTAGTGTTTCTGCCGCGCAAAGGCCGAGCGATCCAATGGTTCACGCTGCTGGTTTCGCTCATCACCTTTGCTGTGTCGCTGCATCTGCCCGCGCACTTCAACTATGCGCAGCGCGGCTTCCAGTTTGAAGAAAACGCGCCATGGATCAGCTCGCCCGCCATCCGATTTTACCTCGGGGTTGACGGCCTTTCGCTGTGGCTTGTGCTGCTGGCCACGTTTCTTGCGCCCATTGGCGTGCTGGTTTCGTGGCGGGCCATCGAGAAGCGCACGAAGGAGTTCTATTTCCTCTTTCTCCTGCAGCAAACCGCGATGATCGGCGTCTTTGTCGCGCTGGATCTGTTCCTCTATTACGGTTTCTGGGAGCTATCGCTCGTTCCGATGGCGATTCTCATCGCGATGTTCGGACCGAATCGCGGACGCCAGGCGGCCATCAAGTTTTTCCTCTACACCTTCATTCCTTCGGCGCTGTTTCTGGTCGCGATCCTGTGGCTCTACGCTAAAACCGGCACGTTTGACTTCGTCCAGCTGCAACAGGCGCTCAGCAGCGGATCTTTCAGTGGACATGCGCTGTGGTGGGTTTCCCTCGCATTTCTTATCGCCTTTGCCGTCAAAGTCCCTGTTTTCCCGCTGCACGGCTGGCTCGTCGACGCAATTCAGGAAGCGCCAGTCGCGATGGCGATGGTGGTTGCCGGCAAGCTCGGCCTCTACTCTATTTTCCGATTCAACCTTGGGCTGTTTCCGGCGCAGGCTCGCGCAATCGCTCCGCTCATGATCGTCCTCGCCGTCGTCGGCATTCTCTACGGCGCGCTGGTGGCGCTGGCGCAGACCGACATGAAGCGCCTGATTGCGTATTCCATCCTCGGCAATCTCAGCTTCTGCACACTCGGCATTTTCTGCTTCGCCATCGCTGGTCTCGACGGCGCCGTCTACCAGACCCTGAACGAGGGACTGACCGGCGGAGCACTGCTTGTGTTGGTGAGCCTGCTGTATGAGCGCTACGGCACCTACGACATGACGCTTTACGGGGGCCTCGCCTCCAGGCTACCGATGCTGGCTACTCTCTTCGTCATCACGTCGCTGGCCCTGATCGGGCTACCCCTCTTCAACGGCTTCGTGGGCGAATTCCTGGTGCTGAGCGGAAGCTTCCCGAGCCATCCGCGCTGGGTTGCGTTGGCGGCTTTGGGAGTGATCCTGAGCGCGTCGTACATGCTCTGGATGGTGCAGCGCATTTTCTACGGTAAGGAATCCTCACTCGTCGTGAGCCGGCCCGCGCCCGATTTGTTGGCGCGCGAGCATCTCACGCTGTGGCCCATGGCCCTTCTCATGCTCGCTATGGGCGTCCTGTCGCCTTATTGGATTAAGGGTATCGAGAGTGGCGTTACGCAATTCCCGCAGCCGGGTGGCTCTCAGCCCGGCGTTGTAGCTGGGGGTCCGGTTCGCGGCCTCGTTTCAAGCCGCAGCGCTGTTGTGGGCCGCAGCCTCCCCAAACCTGTTCCTGCGGCGAGCGAGCCCGGAGGGGCGCAATGAACGACGCCGTCCGCATCTACCCGGAAATCCTACTTACCCTCACCGGCATCGTCATCATGCTGGCGGATGCCTTCATGCCCCGCGCCGCCAGCCGCAAATCGCTGGGCTGGCTAGCCGTCATCGGCACCCTCGCCGCGCTCGCCGGCAGCCTGTGGCAATATCAGCTGCCTCCCGGCACCGCGTACTACGGCGTGGTGCAGACCGACGCCTTTAGTGTCTTCTTTCACGTCCTCATCGCCGGAATCGTGCTGGTGGCGCTCCTCATCACACTGGACGCCGTAACGCCGGAAACCGAAGGCCTGGGTGAGTTATTCGCGCTCATGCAGTTCGGCGCGGTCGGCATGATGCTCATGTCGAGCGCCGTTGAGTTGCTGCTGGTGTTTGTGGCCCTCGAAATCTCGTCGATCTCCACCTACATCATGGCCGGCTACCGGCGAAAGAGCGTGAAAGGTCCGGAATCGGCGCTCAAGTATTTCCTGCTGGGCTCGTTTGCGACCTCATTTTTCCTTTACGGCATCGCGCTGGTGTTCGGCGCCACCGGCACCACACGCATTGCCGCGATTGCCGCAGCGGTAAGCGCAACCAATACTCCGGCCCTGCTCTACGTTGGCCTGGCGATGATCATCATCGGCCTCGGCTTCAAGGTCTCCGCAGCGCCGTTCCATGTATGGACGCCGGATGTCTACGAAGGCGCGCCGTCCCCCGTCGTTGCCCTCATGTCGACAGCGCCCAAAGCCGCGGCGTTTGCGGTGCTGCTGCGCATCGCCTACGGAGCGTTGCCGCAACTGCACGTGCAGTGGGTACCGATTCTGTGGTGGCTGGCGGCTATTTCAATGACCCTCGGCAACCTCGGTGCACTGCGGCAGCAGAATGTGAAGCGGATGCTGGCGTATTCCTCCATCGCCCACGCCGGCTATCTGCTCGTAGCGTTCACCGCGCTCTCGCCGGATGGCATCGCCGCGGCCAGCTTCTACGCAGTTTCGTATGCGGCCATGAATGTCGGCGTTTTTGCCATCATCAGCCACGCCGGCGGCTACGACGACAACCTTACCCTAATCGACGATTATCGCGGTCTCGGTTACGCCTCGCCGCTGCTCGGCGGCGCCATGGCCTTCTTCCTCATTTCGCTCATCGGCATTCCGTTCACCGGCGGATTCTTCGGCAAATTCTATGTCTTTTCCGCCGCGCTCCACTCCGGAATGGTATGGCTTACCATCATCGGGCTCATCAACAGCGGCATTGCGGCTTACTACTATCTGCGCGTGGTGGTGGCGATCTACTCCCGGCCCGCGGAAGCGGCTCCGATACTGGCGGTCAGCCGGCCTTCCCTCGCACTGCTCTTCGCGATCTTTCTCGCGGCCGGCGCGACGCTCCTGCTCGGCATCGTTCCCGGCAATGTACTGTCGGCGGCGCGGGCTGCGGCGGCTACGTTCGGCTCGGTTGAAGGCGCATCGTCGCCTCCGGCAACAACTGCATCCCGGTAAAGCTGATCGGGGTGCACAAACATCTCAGTCCAGCCAGGAGAGCGGCTAATGCATCGGCTCACCGGTTTGTTCGAAGCGCACTCCGGCAAGCAGTGTTCCTGAAGCCAGCACTGCGCGCAGTTTCTCTGGATTCGCGCCGC
This sequence comes from uncultured Acidobacteriaceae bacterium, assembly GCA_963788905.1. Lineage (GTDB taxonomy): Bacteria > Acidobacteriota > Terriglobia > Terriglobales > Acidobacteriaceae > Palsa-343. Next base: position 223,816 of record CAWBIO010000001.1, on the reverse strand, counting down.
TCCTGGCCGCCGCTTCGCTCACCACCTGCACTGCGTTCGCCGCGCCGGCATTTGCCGGCAGCCGGAAAATCCAGGGCACGTTCGTTGAAGTGAGCGTCCGATCATCGGAGAGCGCCACCACAGGCACGAAGACCTTGAGCGAGAGTTGCTCGGCCAGGTGCGCGCAATCCCTATCCAGCGCCACGATTGCCAGCGGATGCTCCTCCATCAGCGCCTGAACGAGGTCAGTCGAAGCCTTCCCCCAGTTCTGGCCACTCTCGACCGCGATCAGTCCGGAAGCACCACCGGTTCCGGCATTGGGCGCCAGCGCCGCACTGGCTTCGAGTTTCTGCGCCACGTCTTTGGCATGCGGCCCGAACAACACGACCTTTGCCTGGCCTGGCGGAACATCGGCAATGTGTGGCCCCGCATAGCTCACCCCATCTTCACCCACGCGTGCGTACGGAACTTCCGGACTCTCATCAACGCCCGTCGTGCGCGCAGGACTCTCCTGCGTCCTCTGTTCAGTCTCCTGCTTTCCACTCTCCATCGTAGCTACGCGATAACTGATTTTTCCGTCGCGCACCGTGCCCAGATACATGGGGCTCACGTTTTTGTTCAGCGGGTCGAACACCATATGCCCGGTGACTCCGTTGTACTCATAAATCTGCGACAGTGCGTCGTGGATTCGCGCCCGGTTCAGCCCCGCTTTGCAAATCGACTCCAGCAGCGCGTTCATCGCGTCGTACGCCAGCGACGCAAATTGCTCCGGCTTTTCGTTGAATCGCGCCTCAAATCGCTGCTGGAAATCGATCCACTTCGCATCCGTGCGCGTCGGGTCGTAGGGAAACACCGCTTCGAATCCCTCCGCCGCCCTGCCCGCCTCGGCCAGCAAATCATCGCCCAGCGTTCGGTAGCTTCCGAAAACTCGCTGTTTCATTCCCAGCTCGCGCATCTGCTGCAGGATTCCTGCCGCCTGCGCCTGATCCGCCCAAAGCACAATGCCATCGGCCCGCGAATCCTGAATGATCTTCAGGGCTCGCCGGAAATCCGTATCCCCCGGCAGAAATTTCTGCTCGATCACCACCGGATGCCCCAACCGCCGCGCAGCATCTCGAAACTTGATCACGCCAAACCGGCCGTAGCGGTTGTTGACGCGCAGCAACGCAACACGCTTCAGTCCCGACCTCCGTGAAGATCCTCCGCGCCAACGTGAAGCACTGCACGCGGTCATCCTGAATATCGGTGAAGTACCAGGGAATGTAGGTCTCTGGAATCGTTGGGTCGGTCGACGCCGAGTTCACGATGGGAATCTCCGCTCTCAGCGCCACGCGCAACATAATGTGCGTCGTCTCCGAACTGATGCCGCCGAAGATCGCCCAGTCACCCTCGTCGTAGACCATCTTTACCGCTCTCGTCCGACGTCGATCCCAGATCTGAGAGTCCGTCGGCCGCTCCGGGCCGTACTCCGCCCCCCGCTGCCAGCTGTTGTAGTCGTCGTGCACCATCAGCCGGAAATGGCTTGCCCCCATAGCCACCACGCGCGTTTGCTTCGTCAATGGCCAGCTGCGCACCGTGCAGCATCCGCAACCCAAAAACCTGGTCCTGCTGTTTAGCGATAGGCCCGATGAAACCGATCCGCACTTCTTTGCAAATCCGTCGGTTCCGCGATATCGCGCCCGGCTCCAAAATAGCGGTTGGGCGTGGTGTAGTTAAGGTCATACGGCTGCGAGAACTTCGCGTAGGGTTGCAGGTCCGCGGGTTGGCCCGCATAGGGAACCACGGTACGATCAGGTGGCTGCCCCGGCGGGTGCTTACCGCACTCGCATCCCGGACCGGGCGCCGGCGCACCCGGCCCGCTGCTCTGCGCGCCTGCGCCCATCGCCAGCAAAATGGTCAACGCAAGAGCCGCTGCGCAACCCGGTCCAATTCGCATTGCTCAGGCTTCTTTCTTCGGCGTGACGAACATCGCGATCGCTTCGATCTCGATCAGCAGCTCTGGCCGGCAGAGAATCGCCTGAATACCGGTTGAAGCCGGCACCGGATCCAGTCCCTGCTCGTGATAGAAGGCCGTGCGCTCCTCATTGAACGCCTCATAATCGCGCTCGATGTCGCGCAGGTAACAACTTGTGCGCACGATGTCTTTCCACGTCGCGCCCTCGCTCGCCAGCAATCCGGTGATGTTGGCAAACGTCCGCCGTACCTGAGCCCGCAGATCGCCAAAGTGCACGCTGCGCCCCTCTTCGTCGATGCTGGCCGTGCCCGAAATCAGCAGGATGGTCAGTCCGTTCAGGTCGATTCGCATCCCGCGCGAAAACGAACTCGGCTTGGCGTAGGCGAAAGCCTCGTTGAGAACCCCGTGATTAGTGATCGCGCGTTTCTCGACGGGCGCGTGCCCGATCCCCGCGAGCAATTCGGCAATGGCGCTGCTCATAAAAGTAACTCCTTATGGTTGATAGATTGCGTGACTTAATCCTTTGGCGGTGGCCACCCACAAATCCCGCCCCTGAAAATCGATTCCCAGAATGTAGTTATGCGCCGGCGCCGTCTCCACAGGGATTTCTGTCACTCGGCCCTGCGCATCCCGCACCGTCATCTCCGGCTTGCCCGTCTCCAGCGAAGGCCGATAGACAGCCCAGTTGGCGCCGTCGAACCAGGCCAGCCCCTTGTCCGTTCCAAACCACGCCCGGTTCCGGTCGACTCCTCTTACCGTGTTCGTAAAGTTACTCGGCAAGCCGCTGTCTTTGGTCAGGAAGTTATGCCAGTAGCGCCCGTCGTAATGGCTGTCTCCAAAGTAAGTCGCGACCCACACCACTCCGTCGACATAACTCACCGATGTAGTTATTTCGTGGATCAGACCCTGATCCTTCAGCAAAACCATCTCGTTCTCGCCATCAGGGTCGTCCCACTTATCCCATACGCCGGTCTTCTGGTTATATTCGAGCAGCCCGCTGCCCCAGATCGCGTAATACACTTTGTCCGGCGCCGCTGACACCCCGTACGCCCAGATTTCTGTCATTGGCGTATTGCGCTCGTTGTAGAGCGACCACTCGCCGGTGCTCGTGTTCAGTTTGCACGCTCCCGCCGCGGTCGCCACCCAGACGTTTTCGCCTTCAACCGACACTCCATAGACAACGTCGTTGCTCAAACCGGAATTCAGCTGCGTATACGTGTCGATGCGCCCCCCCGAAATCCGGCTGAGCCCTCCCATGGTTCCTGCCCAAACATCGCCCGTCCGCTGATCCAGAGCGAGTGAGAGGACCGCTCGATGCGCCAGCCCATCTGCCGTCGTGTAGATCTTCCAATGGCCTTTCTCGAGCACCGCCAGGCCGTTCTCTGTGCCTGCCCACACCCGATCCCCATCCACCAGCACAGAGAACACGTGATTATCCGGCAAGCCATTCGCCGTCGTGTAGTTCTCGAAGCGGAACCGTGGCATCGATGGAACTCCCGGCGCTGGAGCGGCTGCCTGAATACGCCGGGCAGCCCTTGTTCCGCGCTGGGCGGCAGCCGCAGTAACGGCGGCCGCCAAAAGAATCGCAATGCACGCAATCCTTCTCATCGCGTCCTCAGATACTCGATCAGATCGTTGAGTTCATCTTTGGTCAGATCGTTCGTGCGCCCGTGCCGATCCTGTGGGTTGTAGATCGTCCAGATCTCCTCAAGCGATTTTGCCGATCCATCGTGCAGATAGGGAGCCGTCAGCGCGACATTCATCAATTGCGGCGTATCGAACAAGCTGCTGTTATCTACCGTCCTCCCCGTTCCCACGTCGAACGACTTCTGGCTGGTTCCCTTGGCCCCGCTGTGGCAATACGCGCAGCGGTTGGCTTCGGGTATCGGCTGCCCCAGCTCGTCTACCGCCCGATGGAAGATCGCCCGCCCTCGCTCCTGTGCCGGCGTCAGCTCGCCATTCGCAGCTCGGTAGCGGTTCGGCCGCTGAGGTAACTCGCGAATGTAGGTCACCAGGTCCGCCAGCGTGCCACCGTCGTAGATTTGCGACCGATAGAAGTACTTCTCTGTTCGCGGACCGCACTCCACGCCCAGCGTCGGATTTCCCCCATTCCATTTGAACGGCTCCGTTCCCCGCAAATCCTCGAGCAGGCGGTTATCCACGATGTCTTTGCCGAACCCGTCTGGTTCCAGATCCCACTGCAATCCGTCGAAGGTCGAATCGATATGGCAGTTCGAGCAGCCAAACTCTCCCTGAAACGCGTATTTCGCCGAATAAAACGTCTGCTCCCCGCGCCGCAATGCGGAGACTTCCATCGGCCCGGCAAGGTGAAGGGTCCGCGCCACGCGGTTGGTTTGTGTGTCGATGACGCTGATCGTGTCATCCAGCCGGTTTGCCACGTAGAGCTTCGCACCATCCCCGGTCAATGCCACGCCGCGCGGATTCTTTCCGACGTTAATCCGCGCCACAACATAATGTCCGCTCGCCGAAAGATCCTCTGTGAAGGACCCATCATGCGCTTGGATATAAGCCAGCAGTTTTCGTGCGTCGATGACGCTAACGCAGTCTGACCCGCCATGCGTCACATAGATCCGCGACTTATCAGGACTAATCGCCACGCCAAACGGCAATGCAAAATAGCGGTCCAGCTCATCCAGAGGAACTTCGACCGGCTTACTTCCCACATCAGCGCCAAAGACTGTCAGTGTGTCGACAAATGCCCACCCATGCTCTACATGCGCCAACGGAACCAGGTTTTTCGGGTGTAACTCCGCCGCGACGCCCAGGCGCCCATCGCGCGACAGCGCCACATGGAAGACCCCGGCAATATCGGGCAACAACATCCGTTCAATCACCCGGACGTGTTCCGGATCGATGACCGTAATCTCAGACTTCGGTGGCGTTCGCTGTGGTGTCGGATTGGGATAGATATGGGTCGCGTACAGGCGCCCACCATCTACTGACATCGTCAGATAACTCGCCCCCCGGCCGGCTGCCAGCGTCGCTTTCTCCTCACCCGTCGCCGAATCCAGCACCGTGATGTCGTTGCCAATACGATCCGCAACATACAACAGTTTCCCTGCGCGATTCTCGATCACGCTCGATGGCTCAAACCCGGTTTTCCACGTCGCCCGCACCTGTCCGGATCGCGTGTCAATGACCGTAAGGGTGTCGTCCCAGGAGTTCACCACAAACAATTCCCGTGCGTCCCAGGAAAACGAGAACCCACGCGGCTGCCGTCCCACCGGAATGGTCCGCAGCGCTTTGCCCGTATTCGCATCAAGCACGCGAACTTCGCCTGTCCCCTGGCACAGCACATAAAGGCGACTCTCATCTGGCGACAGCAATAACTCCAGCGGTGACGCGTACCCCTCCTGCTCGGTTGCGGAGAGCTGCGCGACCACCGGCGTCACGCCCGGTCTCCACAACGCCGCCATGCACACGCCTGCGGTGCACGCGGCTGCGAGCAGGGAGCGCCTCATTGCGGCTCCTCTACGGTCAGCACCCGATCGACCGGCGCGCCTTCTACCGTCTGCTTGCGTCCGCTCGGCCAGTCGACGACCACCTTGTCGACCTTCGTCGCCGCACCCAACCCGAAATGGAGTCGCCCATCGTCCTGCGACAAATAACCAGACGACGCAATGCGCTCGGCCACCTGCTTGCGCCCACCGGCCCACACCTCTACACGCGCCCCGATGCCGTCGCGATTACTCCCGGCTCTGTCTGTAGTCCGCGCGCCCCTCAGCTGGATCGCGATCCAGTGCCCCGTGCCCGTCGAGACGTTGTGCAGCAGCTCGCCCCGCCCGTTCAGGTTCACGACAAAAGCATCTACCTTGCCGTCGTTGTCGTAATCCGCAAAGCACGCGCCCCGCGCCACCGTCTTCAGGCTCAGCGCAGGTCCCGCCGTCGCCGATACGTCTTCGAACCGTCCTTCACCCAGACCGCGGAAAACCGAGTGCTCCTGCGGGATCATCTGGATCAGCCCGCCATGGAACACCATGATGTCGAGCCATCCATCGTTGTCGAAGTCGTAAACGCCTGTCCCCCAGCTCACATACTGCGCGTTAGCCTGCGACAGACCCGACACGATCCCGACGTCATCGAACCCGCCCTTGCCGTTGTTCTTCATCAGGCGGTTGTAGTGGGCATCGCTTACCCAGAGGTCCAGCAGTCCGCTCCCGGTAATATCGGCAAACACCGGCCCCATCGATGAGGTCGCTTCGCCGTTCTGCCCGTACGCCACTCCTGAATCGTTCGCAATTTCCTCGAACGTTCCGTCATGCCTGTTATGGAAAAGGAAATTCTCCGTTCGGTCGTTCGCGACATAGATGTCAGGCCAGCCATCACCGTCAAAGTCTGCCGCCGTCACTCCCATCGTGCGGCCGATGTAGGCGCCAATTCCTGACTTATCGGTGACATCGGTAAAGGTTCCATCGCAATTGTTATGAAATAACTTGTTGGTCTCACCTTCGTAGTCCAGCGGCCCTGGGTAGTTATCTGCGGCGTAGTAGTTATGGTACTTCGGATCGAACTTCACATACCTGCCTACAAACAAGTCCACGCAGCCATCGCGGTCGTAGTCGAGCCACGTCGAGCTGATCGCCCAGCCGTCCACTTTGATCCCGGCCTTCTCCGTTACGTCGGTGAACGTACCGTTGCCGTTGTTGTGGTAAAGGATGACTCGGCCGTAGCCGGTCACCAGCAGATCCTCATAACCGTCGTTGTCAAAGTCCGCCGCTGTTACCGCAACCCCATACAGGTCGGGATTGAGCCCCGCCTGTTCCGTCACATCGGTAAACGTCCCATCGCCGTTATTCCGGTAAAGATGGTTATGGGGTGGCGGGTTCGGCTTATCCTTCAGCGGATACGGGTGCATGGAGTCATCCAGCGGACGACCGCTCAGCACATAAAGGTCCGGCAGCCCATCGTTGTTGTAGTCGAACCAGACGCAGCCTGACCCAGTCCCTTCCAGCAGCGACCCGAGCTTGGCCGAGCCGATGCTGTGCGTGAAGTCGATCCCCGCTTTCGTTGTCGCATCCTCAAACCGGATCGCCGATTTCGCCTCCGGCGCCTGTGACGCCCGAAGCTCCTGCGTGACCCTCACCGGACGCGGTGCCGTCTGCCCCATCGCCGCAGATGCCATCGCGAAAACGACCAATAGTTGCAGTCGCATATCAGTGCCCTCCCGCCATGGCTCGCCCCGCCGTAAATCCGCCCGTTAAATCCACTGGCGGCGTCGTGCGGAGCAACACCTGGGGCACGCGATTCTCGGGTGCGCGTTCGGGCCCGGTATGGCAGCCCACACAGATGCGTTGCTCGCCGCGCCGCACCCAGAACCATCCACGCTCTTCGCGCAGTGTTTGCCCCGCGGCATCCAGAAGGATGAACCGCAGCGGCCGGTCGCCGGTGGCCTGCACGAAGAATGACCCATCCTTCTCCACTGGCGCGGTCCCCAGGACAGCAACCCGGCCATCCGCGCTCAGCGTTTCAGCGCGCACCGCCGCTGGGATTCCGCTTAGCCCTCCACTCCGCGACTGCCGCGCATCCAGCGCCAGCAGATTGCCATACGCCCAGTCATGCAGCCCTGAAGGATGCCGGTTCGGAACTTCTCGCGGCGCCACCACCACCGGCTCGACCAGGTCCCGCTCCACATCTCGCGTCAGCGTCGCCATGCCTGGCGATCCCGGTTTCCACGCCGCCAGCGCATAGTGCTTTTCGCCTGGCCTGCGCACTGACAGCAACCACCGCCCGTCCGTCGCCTCGGCCACATCGCCCGCATACTCCCCTGCAGGAGCCGCTATCTCCTCTTCCCCGGCCCGCGCTGATGTGAACCGCCCCAGGGTCTTTCCGTGCGTGAAAACAATGTCCCCAGCCGTGCCTCCGGAACCCACATCGATCTGCCGCCCGTGCTCGCGTCCCGCATCCGCCAGGCCGGGATGATCGCAGCGCACGCTCTCCACGCCGCTCCCATCCGCGTAAACCAGGAACAGCTCGGGCGTCGCACCGGCGCCCAGCGGAAAGCCCGACTCAAACAAGATGCGCCCGTCTCGCAGAACTTCGTCAGGGATGAAGTTTCCCGACAGGTACGTCAACTGGAGCGGATCTGCACCGTCCAGCCCGGCTGTTTCCAGGGCAAAACCGCTGGGGTCGCGGCGCGCGTAAACCATGCGCCCACCCGGCATCCACAATGGGCGAATCAGATCCGTCTTTTTTCCCTGCTGAGGAGGCAAAACCAGCTGCGGCGTCCCGCCTTCCAAAGAAATCTGCCAAATCTGCCACGGATCGCCCTCGTTCTTCTTGCCCGCAAACAGCACCGTTTTTGCGTCGAACGAAACACTGGCATCGGCGCTTGCCGCAAATCCCGGCGCCAGCGGCAACGCCTTCCCATCCCGCAGTATCATCAGCTGCGCGCCATGCGGAAACCGCTCGCCACCCTTGAGTGCCGCGAGCGAGTCATAGACAGGCGCAGCGGTGAAGATCACCGGCGGAATCTCGGCTTTCTTTGGAATTGGCGCCGGAACCGTACCGGGCTCTCCCGCCAACCCGTTTACCAGCGCGGTCAGCAGAATCATCCAAAAACCAACCTTCGCTGCCGCGCTCCACCTCATACGACCGTCTCCACCGCGTAATTGCATGCCGCCCGCAGTTCGCACCACGGGGCCAGGTCCGCCATCATCGTGTCGAAATCGCCCAGCGTCAGCGACTGTTCGCCGTCGCTCCATGCCCGATCCGGGTCGGGATGCACTTCGACAAGCAGCCCATCAGCGCCCGCGGCCACCGCGCTTCGCGCCAGCGCCGGAACCATGCGCCGCCGCCCGGCAGCATGGCTCGGATCGGCGATCACCGGCAGCCGCGCTATCTCTTTCAGCACCACAATCGCCGAGACGTCAAACGTATTCCGCGTCGCGGTCTCAAACGTGCGGATGCCACGCTCGCACAGCATCACATTGGGATTTCCGTAGCTGACGATGCATTGCGCCGACCGCAGCAGGTCCCCCACCGTCGCCACCATTCCGCGCTTCAGCAGGATCGGCCGGCCGGTCTTCGCAGCGGCTTCGAGCAGCGCATAATTCTCCATGCTCCGCGAGCCAATCTGCAAAATGTCGGCGTATTCGGCAACCATCTGCGCGTCTGCGGCCGCCATCACTTCTGTGACGATCGCGAGGCCGGTCGCCTCGCGCGCCGCGGCCAGCAGCTTGAGCCCTTCAAGGCCCAGGCCCTGGAACGCATACGGCGAGCTCCGCGGCTTGAATGCCCCACCCCGCAAAACCCGCGCTCCCGCTGCGGCTACTCGATACGCGGTCTCCATCAGCTGCCGCTCGGTTTCCACCGAACAAGGACCAGCCATGGTTACAAATTCACCGGCCCCGACGGCAACTCCACCCGCCATGACGATCTGGTGATCGTTCGGCGATTTCTTCAGGACGTCCGGCGCATCGGCAAACTGATCTTTCCAGGCGCCTCCCACCTCCGCTCCACTTCTCTGGGGAACAGGTGAGACTAGTCCCGATTCCCCCGCGCCGCCTCCACCCAAAGATGGAATTTGGCCGTGCCCATGGTGCTCCCCGGCGATTACCGGCGCGCCAGCTGGGCCCTCGGCTTTCTCCTGTTCTGGTTCCTGGAGCGGCCGTTGTCGGATTGCGTCTCCCATGGTCGCTCCCACCTGCCTTACCGCGGCGTCCCCGGGCCGCTCTCGACAGCCTGCGCGCGATACCGTTCGAGGTTCGCCTCCAGCGCCGCCGCCAGCCCACCGTTCTGTTGCTGACGGGCAAGATTGAGCGCCGCTTCGGCCGTCGCCACCGCGTCCGCGTACCGCCCCATCTCCGACTCCATCGCTGCGAGCATCTGCAGCACCGCCGGGTCCCGGCGATTCGTGAGCCGCGCCGCTTCCTCAAACTGGGGCAAAGCCTCCGCAAATCTGCTTTGCGCCGCAAAAACCCTCCCCAAATTGAACCGATACCCAGCATCCTGCGGGACCATCGCCACCGCCCGGGTCAGGTGCTCAGTCGCCTCTTCCAGGTTCCCGGCATGCGCCAGCGCCACGCCCAAACCGTTCTGCCCGTCCGGCGAATTCGGCAGCGCCTCCAGTCCCTTGCGCAGCAGCGCGATCGCCTCCTCGGTATGTCCACCCTCGGCAGAGAGCGCATTCCCCAGGTTCACCTCAGCCGACGCGTTATCAGGATTGATTTCGAGGGCATTCTCAAAATGCTGCTTCGCCTCTGCCAGATTTCCTTCCTGGGCCAACGCACTGCCCAGGTTATTCTCCGTCTGCGAGCTGTGCGAATTCAGCGCCAGTGATTTGCGATACTCTTCAACCGCCTCGGCCATCTTTCCCGCGCCAGCCAGCGCAATTCCCAGGTTGTTATGAGCCCGCGAGTCCTCAGGATCGAGCGACACCGCCTTCTCCCATGCAGGAACCGCAGCGTCGTACTCCTTCTTGTCCGAGAGCTGCACCGCAGCGTCGAACATCCGGTAGAAATCCGTCGCCGGCGTATCAATCCGCTCCAGCCCTCCCGGCGCCACGTTCACAAACTCCGGAATATTCACTGCCCGGTTCGAGGCCGTCGCGTTCTCAACCAAAATCGCCGGGCTGGCGTTGCCTTCAGCGTCAATGTGCGTTAGGTACAGCTCCGTGTAGAGCGAAGGGCTCTTCGACGAAAAGGCCAGCCAATGCCCATTGGGCGACCACGTGTGCCACGAATTCATCACCGGCAGGTTCGAAGCCAGCGGCCGCGCCGTTCCTCCTTCGAAGGGCACGATGTAGAGCTTGCTGTCGGGCCGCATCAGCAGCCCGTTTTTGCACTCGACAAAGACGATCCACTTCCCATCCGGAGAAACTTTGGGGAAGTTGTTGCTCATCCCGTTTTCCGACGCGCCTGCCACAGGTTCCGGCGTCCCGCCTTTCCCATCGTTGAAGGGGATCCGATACAGGTCGTACTGAATCTGCGTCTCGTTGGGATCGTTCGCATACGTCGCTGCTTTCTGGCCAGGCGTATACGGATCCTTCGCTGCCGCGCGCGAATACACCAGGTACTTTCCGTCCGGGCTCCAGAAGGCGCTTGTCTGCACGTAGTTCGTATCATCGGCGCCCGGCAACGGCGTTAGCTCATGCTTCTCGCGGCTGTACCAGGCCAGCACACCCCGCGTCGGAAAGAACACCTGCCCAAACCCATAATTCCGATAAAAGCCGTTGTACAGCCGGTCAACCACCCGCGTTCCATGCGCGTGCGGCACATCAATCGAGGTGACCACGTATTTCCCGTCCGGTGACACCTGCGACATGAACCCGAACCGCTTCTGCGCGCGTTCCTCGCTGAAGGCGCTCCAGTGGATCACGTAGTCGTTGCTCATCGTGCTGACGGGTTTGATCGGGATCAGCGCATACAGCCCCTTGTCGTTCTGCGGCCCGTCTACGTCAATGCCCAGCGTCTTCCCGTCACGTGCCAGCGAGTGGCAGTTCGCGCAGGTCGGCAGGCCTGTCATCACCGTCTTGCTTTCTGAGTTGGAGACGTAACGCAGTTGCCACTTGATCAACGGCAGCACCGAGTCGGGCAACGGCTTGATCACGCCGCGCTCCTCGCTCTCCGGTGGCGGCGGGATCAGAGGCACGTCGCGATACATAATCGGCGCGTCTACCGGGTCCGGCGACGTGTGGATCGTCACCTGCCCCGTCGACACCGCCTGCCTGTCATCTTTGTTTTTGTATCCGGTGAATCGCACCACCGCCGGCTGGCGCTGCGAATGCTTCCTGATCTCGCCCCACGTCCTGGCATCTGGACGCCACGTATGCGACTCCGCCTGCTCCGGAGTCAGCGTCGGCGGCACATAACCCACCAGCGAGTCGTCTACCGGACCCACCTGCATCTTCTCGCCCGCGGACCATTCCCTGATGTGCGGCCCGCGCTCGCCGAAGATCACCTCTGCTCGCCAGACCGTGGCTTCCTTATTTAGGTCACGCCACTGGAACAACGGCGCAATCATGTCCGAGGGAAACAGCGAGCCCTCGCGTGGATACTCCACCGAGATCCCACCTGCCTGCGGAACCGTCGCCGTCAGCTCGGCCCGATGTGCAGCCAGGAACTGCACAAATCCCGCAACCGCAGGTCGCGCCTCCACCCGCGCGCTCTGCTGCCCATACGCCGCGAACAGGCCGAGCGCTGCACCTGCCACAACTGCTCTCTGGATGGCTGTACTGATGGGGACCTCACGTCCGGGTCGCTCCAACTGCGCACTACGGCCCAGGAACTACCCGAACTGTAGCGGCCCCAAAACGCGGCTCGCTGTGAGCGCCGTCACAACCGCGCTAGCATGGACCTGTGACCCCTCGCCCCACTGTCGACGCCGTGCACGAAGCCGTTCAGGCTCAGTTCGGCGCAACCGCCGCAGCCTACTCCACCAGCACCGGCCATGGCGACAAAACCGTCCTCAGCGCGCTCGTCGCTCTCGCCGAGCCCCGGTCTACCGATAAAGCTCTCGACATCGCTACCGGAGCCGGCCACACCGCGCTCGCCTTCGCGCCCCAGGTTCAGGAAGTCGTCGCCTACGACCTTACCGAGGCCATGCTCGCTGAAACCGCGAAAAACGCTGCCGATCGCGGCCTCACCAACGTCGTCACCCGTCAAGGTCCGGCGGAGAAGCTTCCCTTCCCCAATGCAACCTTCGACATCGTCACTGTGCGCCTAGCCTCACATCACTTCGCCGACAATGCCGACGCCGTCCGCGAAATGGCCCGCGTCGCCAAACCCGGCGGCCGCGCCCTCATCGTCGACAATTACAGCTCAGAAGATGACGTTCTCGACGCCCAGCTCCACCACATCGAGAAGCTGCGCGACAACTCGCACGTCCGCGCGTATCGACTCAGCGACTGGAGAAGATTTCTGCGCGAGGCCGGCCTCGACCTCCAGCGCGAAATCACCGACCTCTACAGCGAAAATCCCCGTGGCATGAACTTCGACGACTGGGTGCGCCGCTCGAAAACTCCGCCGACCGTCGTCGCCGAACTACGCCGCCTCTTCCTGACCGCATCACCGGCGCTCCGCGACCTGCTCACGATCCAGGCCGAAGGCGATTCAATCTGGTTCCGTCTGCCCCAGGTCACCTTGCTCGCCCACCGCTGAGGTTGCAGGCAACAGTGACGAGTGACCAGCGAACCAATCCCATCTCCGGTTCTCTGTTCTCTGTTTTTTGCTCCCTGCTCCCTGCTCCCTGCTCCCTGCTCCCTGTTCCCTGTTCCCTCAGAACAAGTGCTCTTCGTCGTGGAGCGCCACCGCACTCGCGATCGGACTCCCGGCCTCCGCCGCAGCCCGCACCTTCGCCACCGTCAGCCAGTTGTCCTTTTTCGGATGCTCGATGAAAAACGGAGGCAGCGGCATCTCGACGTAGCGGCTCAGCGCCTCAGCGTAGCCTTCATACATCTGCCGCAGCTCGTTCAGCCGCGCGTGGCTCTGGTCGTCGCGGCAAACCCGCACGCCCGCCGAGCACAACTTGTCATAAATCAGCCGATACTTCTCTGGCGGCAGACGGTCCGCTCCCTGCGCCGTCGGCTTTTGAGAAAGGATCTGCGATAAATCCACCAGCGCATGCCGCGCCATCGCAAAAGTCAGCTGCGCCTGCCGCGCGCTGTGTTCCTGCACGCCGGCAATCAGCAGCGCGCAGGTGTCCAGAATCGCGGTCAGCGCGCTCAGCCAGCTCTGGCTGGTATGTTGTGAGCGAAAAAGGCACAGCAGCGGATACGAAATGTGGCTCTCCAACAGCTCCGCCGACCAGCGCTCCCATTCCTCCAGCAGTGTCACCAGCGCCGCGCTGCCGCCCTCGAAGGAATGCCGCTTGATCAGCTCATACGCTGTCGGCGGCGAGCCCGCCCTGGCATCGAGCAACGCAATGTTCACCTCGCGCCGCGAAAACGCTCCGTACAGCACCGGGAAATAGCCAATCACCAGGGCCACAAACCCCAGCCCCATGCCCGACTCCAGCACCACCAGGCAGCGCACCGCAAGGCTGTGCGGCACCACATCGCCCAGCCCCAGCGTGAACAGCGTCGTTCCGCTGGCATACAAATCGGAGATGAAGGGGTGCTGCGGCCCCCGCGGATCGACAAACGGCATCGGCAGCGCATAGTACACCAGCGCGAAGCCCAGCATCAGCGCCGTCGCCCACATCGCAATCAGGCACATCAGCGACAACGGCCCATAGAAACTAAGCAGCGTCTCTCGCTTTCGCCCGTTGTGCTCATGCCGCGCCCACCAACGCCATGGGCGCCACGTCAATATGTAGAACAGCCGTGTCAGCCGGAATCTTCCGTTGGCGCGCCTCGGCAGGATGACCGTCTCGAACGCGTCCATCAGCGCCGACGTCAGGCACGCAATCCCGAGGATCAGCCGCAGAGGATGCACTCCGCCAGCAAAGCAGGAATCCCCGCTTCAGTCAAACCATTGGAGCAGACAGGCAAACAGACAAGGAACAGGAGACAGCAGACAGGAGTCAGGAGACCAGACCGGCGCTCACAGTTCTGGAATCAAGCGCCGATCCCGATTCAACTTCTCCATCAGAACCCACAGCATCTTCGCGATCTCTTCGGTCGCTCCCTGGGCTGCCTTCATGCGAGCCTGCGAGACAAACCCGAGCCTGCACGCGAGCATAAGCTGTGTCTCCACCTCAAGCGCCGACCCACGCGCTATCGCCACAAATCTACGAAATTCCGGGCGTGATGCCCTTCCGTATCCTTCCGCCAGGTTGCTGGCTATGGAAACAGCTGCACGCCGCAACTGCGAGGTCAGCCCATACAGCTCGTCCGGAGGGAATTTTCGAGTGAGGTCATAGATCGCAACCGAAAGCTCCATCGATCTCTGCCAAACCTTCAGATCACGATAGGACATCCCCATTTTCCTGTCTCCTTCTGCGTTTCCTGTCTCCTGTCTCCTGTCTTCTGTCTCCTCTATTGAGTCGGCACAACAAACAGCGTGATCGAACCAGCGGGAAATGAATAGTTGGAGATTGTGCTTGTCGAAGACCCGCTCGCCGGCGGCGTCACCGTCGCATCCGCCTGCGCCACAATCGCCGTTAGATTCGCCGCGCTGTACTGGTAGACCTTCGCATTCCCCGTCGCCGTCAGATTCTCGAGCGCCAGCGTCGCAGTCAACGTCCCGAACGTCTTATTGATCACCACCACCGTCACTACCTGGTCCGACGACCGCAGCCCGCCGTAGACCGACAGCTGTCCCTGGTTCGCGCTCGTCGACTGCAGCGCCATGTCTCCAAACGTCGACTTGTTCCCGTCATAATTGCGATAAATCGCAAACGCCATGTTCCCCGGAACCTGGCTGGTGTAATTCGTCGTCGGCCACAGCGTCGCCAGGTCCAGTCCGTAGGCGCCGAAGATTCCCAGCACATCGGCCTGCGTCAGCGCTCCGTTGATCGACTCGAGACCGCCGAAGTTGTATTCGTCGATCGCCGTCTTCGTCCCCGGATAGCTGTTCGCCACCCAGCTCTGCATCATCGGGATCACCTGTGGAGCCTGGAGCGGCGTGCTGCAATTCGTCGTGTAGTTTGTATCCGTCTTGTAGTTCGGCTGCGGATAATTCGGATCCGTATAGGTCGGGTCCCACAGCGCCCGCGTCGAGTTCAGCCGCACCTGCTGCTCCTGGCTGTCGCCTGCCGTCGTCAGCCCCACACCGTTGCCGCTCCCAGCGGGATAGTCCGCCGCCAAGTATCCGTGGATGTCCACGTAATCCAGCAGCCGCATTCCATAAGTCGCCTCAGCCGCCTTGAATTGCTGCAGGTAGTACTCGATCATCGGCACCCCGCCATGCGCCGTCCGGTCCGCGGGATCGTCCCACGGCTCATAGCACGGCCCCGAGCCCCATCCGTTCTCGATGTCCTGCTTCGAATAGAAATAATTCCACCAGTAGTCGATCACTGGCCCGCTCACCTCGGCCGTTGGATCCACCGTCTTGATCGCCAGCGCCGTCCCAATCCCGCCCTGCGTCACTTCGTCATAGGTCGACGGCTTTGGATGAACATCGCGGTGCACCGCATCCCACCACGCAGGCTCGTTATCGAGATCCCAGATCGAAACCCCCTTGCCGGTTCCGGTCGTCGGATTCCCCGGCCCGTACGCCGTCACCACCGAGTTCACCCAGCCGCCTGTCCAGGTTCCCTGCGCCCAGGCTAAGCGTCGCTCCGCTCGCAGCAGGCGGCGCTGGCGGAGGCTCCGCAACGCTGGTGATCGCCGGCGTTGAGGTGCTCCCTAAAATCGCGCACCCACCTTCCGCGGTGCATCCCTGCGTGCCCTGCGGATACTCCCCGTCCCCGCAATTCCCGTTGTAGCTTACCTGGCCCGGATACGTGCTCTCCGGAAAACTGCACGCACCCGCTGTGCCATTCGAAACCCAGCCCTGCACCGGAACTGTGCCCAGCGCTCTGATTCCCAAAGTGCTATTCGCCGTCACGAACTGGGTGAAGTTAACACTGCTTCCGGCGGCCGACAGCGCCTGCCCTTCTCCCGTGAAATTCTCGAAGTAATAATCGCTCGCCGAGTTGGTCACGTTGGTCTGGTAGTTATACCGGGACGTGGCATCGCCGCCCCATCGTGTCACCGTGATGTTCGCATTCGCCGCTGTCGTCGGATCCAGCAGGAACCCGTTCATCCCATAAATCAACGGGCTGATCGCGTGTGTCTCGTTCCCCGCATCCACCGTCAGTGCCGGCCCTGCCGTTGCCGCAGGCGGCTGGAGCGTTACCGTCGCTGCCGCGCTCTTTGACTCGTCCCCCGTCGCGTACGCCGTCACCGTCACGCTGGCCGGCGCCGGAAACGGGCTCTCGTACAATCCCGCCGTGCTGATCGATCCCACGCTTCCCGTCCAGCCCGACGGCCCCGTTACCAGCCACGTCACGGCGGAGTTATAAGCGCCCGTTCCCTGCACCGCCGCCGTAAATTGCTGCGTCGTCCCGATCGTCACCGTCGCCGTTGTTGGCGTCAGCGTCACTCCTGTGATCGTCGGGCCGCCCGACCCTCCCGTACCGCCGGTGCTCCCCGACCCTCCGCCTCCGCATCCCAGTACCAAAGCACAAACAGCAGAACCCGCAAGTCCCGCCCAGCCACACAAATTCATCCGCATTGTCTCGCCATTCTCCCGCGCTGTCTCACCCTGCTCGGGTCGTTTCCGGTCGAAATTTTACCCTCACCCCTCCCCTCTCCGGCAGTTTGTTTTTTGATAATCGCCGCACTGTCGTAACCCGATTTCTACCCCTTTTTCCACCTCCGCCCCGCGCGTCTTCGCCCCGTAATGCCCCTCGATTCCCCGCAATACCCCCGCCCTTCGCTGTCTCCGTTTGTTAGCCTTCCTCAACCCGGACTGCGGACCGCGCCGGCCCTTCCCTCCAACTCTCCCTTTGCGCGGCCCCGCTTCGAGCCGCAACTCGACCTGTTCCCCAGAGGAGACGTGTATGACGCTGCCGTTCCACAAGTGGACCCTCCTGCGCATCGCCATCTTCGGCATTCTGGGCGTCGTCCTGCTGGCCGCTGCGCTTGCCCAGTCTCAGCAGCCGTCGGTCAAGCCTTCCAGCCAGGGAACCGTCCAGGGTCAGAGCGCTCCCCAACCCACACCTTCACCCACGCCCGCGCAAACACCTCCACCCCAGAATCCGCCCGCTCAAAGCCCTCCACCCGCGAGCCCTCCGCCCGCCTCTGGAGGCACGCTCTACACCGCCCCTGACGGCTCCGCCTCTGTCATCGTTCCCGCGGGATGGAAAGTCATTCAGGCCACCGAAAGCCTCATCGTTCTGAATGGTCCCAATCTCGGCGAGGGCGCGGTGCTTGGCAAAATCATCAACGCGCACAACGCGCCTTATGTTCCCGGTCAGAAAGGCGCAGACAACACCGGCATGTCCATGCCCTACGCCGCCACCTTCCAGGAGAAAGTCGAGATGGCTGTCGAACAGCTCGTCCTCCAGGAGGGCAACCCGATCCCTACCGGAGCCGTCACTTCGGTCGCCCCTATCCCCGTGCCCCCCGATCTTGGCCAGTGTGGCGCCTACAGCGGCAATCTAAACGGCGCGCGCGGCCAATTCGTCGCCGCCGGATCTTTCTGCGCCATGCCACTTGAAAACCTCGGTGACTACAAAACCATCCTCAACATCGTCCAGCTGCCCGTTTCCGAATCGGCCAATCTCGTCCCGGTCACTCAATCGATCATGGGCAGCTATAACGTCCCCGTGAATGCCCTCGAGGTTCTCCTCAAGCCGTTCGATCAGGTGGTCGGACACGAGGTTCTCATGAACCCCGTCTCATCCCAATGCTTCCAGATCGGCGTCATGCACCTCACCCCCATTGCTCAGATTCCGCGTGCCTGCGGGGGCACCGCCCCATAAAACCGTCACAACGCACTTGACAGATCTCCATCTACACTGGTTTACTCTAGGCCTGTAGCAAACAGGCCTATGACCGACACCTCTTCACGCGATCTCTTTCCCGGCGCCCTCGAGATGATGATCCTCGAATCGCTCCGCCGCCAGCCCGCGCATGGATATGCCCTGGTGCAGCACATCCAGCAGCGCTCCAATAACCTCCTCCAGGTCGAAGAAGGCTCGCTCTATCCCGCGCTGCAAAGGTTGCTGAAGGCAAAGCTGGTCAAGGCCGAGTGGGGCCTTTCCTCCACCAATCGCCGCGTCCGCACGTATCACATCACCGCGTCCGGCCTTCGCCACCTCGAGAACCAGATTTCCAGCTTCGAGCGCATGTTTGAAGGCATCGCTTTGGTTTTGGCTCCTGGTAAGTCCCCGGCCAGTTAGGAGAACCAATGCAGTGGTTCAAGGGCATCTTTCACCGCCGTCAGCTCTTCGACGATCTCTCCGAAGAAATGCGTCTCCACATTGAAGAGCGGGTGGAACAACTGGTCCGCGAAGGCCTGAGCCCGCAGGAAGCCCAGCGCCAGGCGCGCCTCGCATTTGGCAATCTCGACCAGGTCGAGCAGCGCAGCCGCGAGGTCTGGCAATGGCCCGCACTTGAGTCCATCTGGTCCGACCTGCGCATCGCCATGCGCAGCCTCCGCCGCTCGCCCGGATTCGCCATCGCTGCCATCCTCACCCTCGCCCTCGCCATCGGAGCCAACTCCGTCGTCTTCGGCGTCCTGAATGCCCTCATTCTCCGTCCCCTCAACGTTCCCGACTCGAAAAGCCTCTACACCCTCGAGCGCGGCGGATATAAGGAACAATCCACCTCCTGGCCCGACTATGTCGATCTGCGCGACCGCAATCGCACCTTCGACGGTCTTACCGCCTACATCCTCACCCAGATCGCTCTCGACACTGGTGGCAGCCCCGACCAGGTCTGGGGCTATGAAGTTGCGAGCAATTACTTCGACGCACTGAAGGTTCAGCCGTATCTCGGCCACTTCTTCCATCTCAGCGACGAGCATGGCGACGCCAGCGCCCCATACCTGGTCCTGAGTTACGCCTACTGGCACACCCATTTTCAGGATGACCGCAACATTGTCGGCCGCGTCGTCCAGGTCAATCGCCGTCCCTATACCATCCTCGGCGTCGCTCCCCCCGATTTCCGCGGAACCCTGCTCTTCGTCTACCCCGCGTTCTTTGTCCCCATGATCAACCGCGGGCCCAATTTTCTGCACAATCGCGGACAACGAGACATCTTCATGGTTCTCGGACATACCAGGCCCGGAGTAACTCCCGCTCAGGCGATTGCCGACTTGGACTCCATCGGATCCTATCTCGAGAAGACTTATCCCAAAAACGATGCCTGGATGACTTACTCCCTCGCGCGTCCCAGTCTTGTTGGTGACATGCTCGGCCCCGCCGTCAAAGGATTCATGACCGGGATGATGCTGCTCAGCGGACTCATTCTTCTCGCCGCCTGCTCCAACCTCGGCAGCCTGTTCGCCGCCCGTGCCGCCGACCGCTCCCGCGAAGTGGCTCTCCGCCTCGCCCTCGGCTCAAGCCGCAGGCGCATCCTCCGTGCAGTCCTCACTGAGGCTGTGCTGCTTTCCTTCGTTGGCGGTGTTATCGGGTTCGCCGGCAGCGTCCTGCTCCTGCGCCGGCTGAGCGTATGGCAGCCCATCCCGCAATACCCCATGCACGTCGCCGTCTATCCCGACGCCAGTGTCTGCCTCGTGGCCCTTCTTCTCGCCCTCGCCAGCGGATTCCTTTTCGGCCTCGCCCCGGTACGGCAAATCCTCCGCACCAGCCCCTACGAAGTAATCAAAGCGGGCTCCTCAGGAATCATTCCTGGCCGCACCCGCTTCACTCTCCGCGATGTCCTGCTGGTGCTGCAGATCGCCATCTGCGCCGTGCTCGTCACTTCTTCGCTGGTCGCCGTCCGCGGCCTCGTGCGCTCCATGCACAGCCGCTTCGGCTTCGATCCTAAAGACGCCATGCTCGTCGATACCACTCTCAGCATGGCCGGATACGCTCCCGACCGCGTGCCCGCCATGCAGAAGCGCATGATCGATGCGCTTAAGACGATTCCCGGCGTCACAACCGTGGGCTTCGTCAGTCAGACTCCCCTCTGCGGAGGCGCGGGCACCGCGGATGTCTTCACCCAGCAAACCACCGATTTGAAGACCTCCAACGCCGCGGCCAACGTGATGGTCTATGAGGTGTCCCCCGAATACTTCCGTGCCGCAGGCACATCGCTCCTCGCCGGCAGAAACTTCACGTGGGCCGATGATGCCAGGTCCCCTCGTGTAGCCATCGTCAATGCCCTCTTTGCGCGCAGACTTTTCGGCTCGGTCGCCAACGCCATTGGCGGCCGTTACAAAACCGAAGATGGAACCCTCGTCCAGGTCGTCGGGATAGTCGAGAACGGAAAGTACTACCTGATGACCGAGGATCCCAAGCCGGCGATGTTTATGCCCTTCATGCAATCGCCAACCGGCATGACCACTCTGGTGGTCCGCTCCGGGCGCGATCCTCAGCAACTCGCTGCCGACATCCGCACCACCCTGCACGGACTGGATAACAGCCTGCCTCTGTACCTTCAGACCTGGACCCAGGGTCTGAGCATCGCTCTGTTTCCCCCCCGCGTGGCTACAGTAGCGCTCGGCGTGCTCGGCATCATGGGCGCCATGCTCTCGATCACCGGCATCTTCGGCATGGCCGCTTACTCGGTCAGCCGGCGCCTCAAGGAACTGGGTATTCGCATCGCCCTCGGCGCGCAGCGCCCTCAACTCCTGAATACAGCGCTGGGGCGCGCTGTGCGATTGCTCGCCATCGGCTCCTGTGCCGGCCTTGCGCTCGGCATCCTGGCCTCCCGCGTTTTAGCGTCCATCGTCTATCAGGCCACTTCCCGCGACCCGTTGGTCCTCGCTGGTGTCGTCTTTGCCATGGCCCTGCTCGGGCTCGTCGCCACGTGGCTGCCCGCCCAGCGCGCGCTCTCCGTCGATCCACTCGCGCTCTTGCGCGAGGAGTGAATCAGACCCGATTTCTCTTTATCTCCGCTCTCTGGTTCTCCGTTCCCACGCACTTTTCACGTTTCCCGCGACTTATCCACAGATTTGTCAAGAGGTAGTGGAAAAATCCAAAGTAATTACCCAAGATTCCACGCTACTTACAAGCCAAAGCACCTCGAGAAAGTTGGCGCGATTCCTGACTCAATTTGTTATTCTGATCTTATAAGGTAGAAGAAAAAGCCCTCGCTATTCGGCGGGGGCTTTCCGTTTTAGGGTGCTTTGTGGTCCTGTGTCCTGTGTTCACCCCTTATGGTTCGCAAAGGAGGGCTAACTGCCATCGAATGAAATATCGAGCTCCATCCCGTTTGGAATCAAATGCGAAGCCCAACGCCATGTTGTCAGATCTGTCAACAGCCGCTAAGTCGCTGATTCCGAAATACAAGCTCGTTAGCACTGTCTGTCGTTTTTTCGTCTCACTCGCACCTCAGCGCCACCGCCGGATCCACTCGCGCCGCTCGGGTTGCAGGAATCAGGCACGCCGCCACGCCTACCCCAGCCAGCAGCATCAGCACCCCCACAAAAGTCACCGGATCGCCCGGCTTCACCCCAAACAGCAGGATCTCCAGCAGCCGGCTCACCAGGAATGCCGCTGCCAACCCTACCGCCGAACCGGCCAGCATCACCACAAGCCCACGCCCAAGAAACAACATCAGCACGCTCGACTGCTGCGCACCCAGCGCCGTCCGGATCCCGATCTCCCGCGTCCGCCCCGCAACTTCATACGACAGCAGCCCATACAGTCCGATGCAAGCCAGCATCAGTGCCAGCCCCGCGAACAAGCTGAACAATCGCGCCACCAGCCGCTCCGTGAACAGCAACTCATCGACGGTTTGCGTCTGCATCATCATTCTCCCGATGGGCAGGTTCTGATCCAGATCGTTGACCGTCTTGCGTACCAGCGGAATCAACGCCGACGGAGCCCCCGCTGTCCTCAGCGCAAACGTCGCTTCGTTCACTCGCATCGGAACAAATGCGGTCGCCCCATTCTCGCCGCGCAAACCCTCATACTTCGTGTCGCCCACAACCCCCACAATCTCCCACTGCGTTTCCTTCGGATCGCTGGGACCAAAATGCAGCCCCAGCGGATTCCTCGTCCCCACAAACTTCCGCACAAACGCCTGGTTCACCACCGCCATGGTCTGCCCCGCCCTCACCTCCGCGGCTCCCAGCCCATGGCCGCGCAACAAGGGAATCCGCATCGTCTCGAAATAATTGCTGCCCACCGAGAGCACCTGGGTCTCGACCGTATCTTTGCCGGTCTGCCCCTCCACCTTCACATCCTCGGTCCACAAACTCCCGTCCAGCAGCGCGTCCGAAGCATAGCTCACGTTCACCACTCCAGGCAGCGCCTGCAATCGCCCCTGCAGATTGTCATAAAGCGGCTTAATCGCGTCCGTCTTGTATCCGGCCAGTTGAGGATTGATGGCGAACAGCAGGACGTTCCTCGTATCGAAGCCCGGATCCACGCTCCTCAGCTTTTCAAGCGTCCGCAACAACAAACCCGCGCTGGTGAGCACCACGATCGACAGCGCCACCTGCATCACCACCAGCGTGCTGCCCAGGCCGAACCGCCGCCTGCTCCCATGCGTCGCCTCGAGACCGCTGCCGGCGGTCCCTTTGTTGAACTCCGCAGCGGCCCGCGTCCGCGCCCCACGCAGCGCCGGAGCCAGCCCGAATCCGATCCCCGTCAGCAACGCCACCGCCGCCGTAAACAGCAGCACCGTCGCGTTCGGCCGCACGTCCACCGGAAACGGCTGATGAACATTGGCGTTCGTAAACGCAACCAACGCGCTCGCTCCCGCATACGCCACCAGGACGCCCAGAGCGCCGCCCGCCACCGACAGCAGCACGCTTTCGGTCAGCACCTGCTGCATCACCCGTCTGCGGCTGGCCCCCAGAGCCAGGCGCACCGCCATCTCCTTCTCGCGCCCCGCGGTCCGCGCCAGCATCAGGCCCGCCACATTGGCGCACGCAATCAGCAGCACAATTCCCACCGCCGCCATCGTCAACAACAGCGGCTCGCCAATCTCCTGGCGAAAACCAATGAGCCCCTGCTGCGCCGGAACCAGCTGCATCGCCGGATCCTCCTCCGCTTTCCACACCGGCTTGGCTGCGTGCAGCACCTCATCGCGAAACAGCGTGTTCACCGCCGCCTGGGCCTGTCCCTGCGTAACCCCGGGCTTCAGTCGCATCAGCATCGTCAGCCACCACGAGCCCGTATCCGATCCCTTGCCCGCCCACCGTATTCCCATCGGAATCGCCTGTGTATACGGCACCCACAGCTGCGCCGCTTGCCCCGGGGTCAGACGCGTGAATCCCCTGTCTGCCACGCCCACAATCGTGAACACAACATTGTTCAGGCGAATCGTCCTGCCCACCGCGCTCAGCGAACCACCAAACGCGCTCTGCCAGTACCCATGGTCCAGCACTGCCACCGGCGGCGCTCCCGGCTTGCTGTCGTCCGGGACCAGTGTTCGCCCCACCGCCGCTGGCACGCCCAGCGTCTCAAAGAAGCTGCCGGAAACCAGCAACCCCCGCGCGATTGTCGCTGCGCCATTCCCGCTCAGGTCCAGGCCAGCCGGACCAGCAAACGCCAACGCGTTCGAAAACAGATCGGTTCGGCTCTCGATCTCGAGAAACATTGCCGTCGGCACCGAGCATCCGTTGTAGTTCCCACCCTTTGCCTTGTGGTCCCCGCAATCCCCATAGCTGCTGGTTCCGATCTCGTGCGGCCACGAGTGCGCCGTCCACCGCGCCACCACCAGCTGCTCCGGATGCGCCACGGGGATCGAGTCCAGCAGAACCGCGTTCACCCAACTGAATATCGCTGTGTTCGCGCCAATCCCCAGCGCCAGCGTCAGAACCACTACCGTGGTGAAACCCGGCGACTTCCGCAGGAGCCGCAGAGCGAACCGCACATCCTGCCACACAACCTCGATCGCCGCACCGGCCCGCCTGTCCCGCACTGCCTGTTTCACCTGCTCCGCGCCGCCCATCTCCCGCAGGGCCGCCCGCCGCGCCACTTCGGGCCTCATCCCCGCTGCGATCTTCTCTTCGGTCAGTCCATCCACATAGGCATGGATTTCCGCATCCAGCTCCCGCTCAACTTTGTCACGCTGCCGCAGATTCCGAATCGCCGCCCTGAGTTGCGATGCCCATTTCATCGCTTGCCTCCAGAACTCTGTACCCTGCTCCCTGCTCCCTGCCCCCTGCTTTTAGGTGGCCTTCAGCGCCTGTCCGATCGCCTGCGCGATCGTCGTCCACTGATCGGTCGCTATTCCCGCCTGCCGCTCGCCCGCCTTCGTGCGCTGGTAGTACCGCGCCCGGCGATTGTTTTCCGATTCGCCCCAGGAGGACTTCAGCCAGCCGGCTTCCTCCATCCGGTGCAGCGCCGGAAAAAGCGATCCTGGCTTTACCTGAAATGTTCCCTGTGTGATTTGCTCGATCCGCCGCGAAATTCCCAGTCCGTGCATTTCGCCATCGCCAATGGCCCTCAGAATCAGCAGGTCAAGCGTCCCCTGCAGCAGATTTGTCTGGTTATCTCCCATACTCTTCGCCGGGTCTCCTATCGAATGACTGCAGGAAAGCCTATCCTCTTCTCCTACAGGATGTCAATAGGAGTCAGGCAGGGCAGCTCTCGCTCTCGATTTGCGGTTTTCTGTTTATGTTTTCGATCGTCGCAGCGTTGGGCGGCCTATCGGCCATTCCCTGTTGCCTGTAGCCTGTTTTCAATACATATGCGGATCGCCTTCCGCCTGCGGCGCATGCACCAGCAGTCCCATCTCGCCGGCCAGCCGCTCCAGGAACGACCGAGTCTGCGCGGTCACCGGAACCATCGGCAGCCGATAATGCTCGTCGATCTTCCCCATCATCGCCAGAATCGCCTTCACCGGCGCCGGGCTCGTCTCCCTGAAAATCCCCTGCATCAACCGGAAATATTTCCGGTTGATTTGCCGCGCCGTCGTCCAGTCATTGCCGAGCGCCGCCCTTACCATCTCGCCCGTCTCCGCCGGAATGATGTTCGACACCACCGACACCAGCCCTGCGCCGCCCACACCCAGCACCCCCAGTGTCATCGAATCATCGCCGGAGTACACCCTGAAATCCCTGCGCGCCCGCGTTATCAGTTCTGTAATCTGCGGCAGATTCCCGCTCGACTCCTTCACACCCTCAATGTTCGAAGCCGCGTCGATCAACCGCAGCACCGTCGCCGGCTCCAAGTTCACGCCCGAGCGGCTCGGAATGTTGTAGAGCACCACCGGCAGCTTCACCGCCTGCGCAACGAGGCGAAAATGCTCGAACTGCCCCTCCTGCGTCGGCTTGTTGTACCAGGGATTCGCCGTCAGAATCGCCGTCACACCCGGCACCTGAGCCGCCACGCGCGCCCGCGCCACCGCCGTCTTCGTGGCGTTATGAGAGCACCCCGCCCAAACCGGCACGCGCCCCCCCGCCGCCTCGGCCACAATGCGGATCACATCCAGCCACTCGCCCTCATCCAGCGTTGGCGTTTCGGCCGTCGTCCCGCACGCCACCAGCCAATCAATTCCACTCTCTACCTGCCAGCGCGCCAGCTCGTAAAGCGCCCGCTCATCGACGCTCCCATCCGCTCGAAACGGTGTCACCAGCGCCGTACCGCATCCCTGCAGCTTCATATCAGGTCGAGTCTACACCCCACTCAAGTCTGGGAATCTCCATCCCAATCTGCTTCGCCTGGCGCGCCACGGCAGCCCTTTGAGCCTGGCCTTTCGACCGTCCCTCCACCGCTTTCGACGCCCACGATGCTCTACACTGCACACGATGGCCGCGCCCGTCCAGGACCTCAAAAACTTCCGCCTACCGCCAAATTTTCGCGGCCGCCCCGCCTGGTTCGTCCAGCTGTGGTGGATCGTCCAGGCCACACTCTTCCACTGGTCCCCGCAGTTTATGTACGGCTGGCGCCGCTTTCTCCTCCGCCTCTTCGGCGCCCACATCGGCCGCGGCGTCATGATCCGCCCCACCGCCGAAATTACCTACCCCTGGAAGCTCACCATCGGTGACTACTCCTGGATCGGCGATTACGCCGCCCTCTACACACTCGGCGAAATTCGCATCGGCGACAACGCCGTCGTCTCCCAACACTGCTACCTCGCCAGCGCATATCACGATTACACGCGGCCCACCTTCGACATGATCGGCAGCTTTGTCGTCATCGAGCCCGAAGCCTGGCTCGCTACCCGCGTTTTTGTCGGACCCGGCGTCACAGTAGGCCGCGGTGCTGTCATCGGCGCCTGCAGTGTCGTCCTTAAAGATGCGCCGGCGATGATGGTCTCGGCCGGCAACCCCGCCAAACCTATTAAGCCCCGAGAATCAAGCAGCTGATCCGAGCACGGTTACACTGATCACTCGTCTCTCTTCACTGTTCTCTGGATCACGCAGGGTGTGCGCTGACCGCCTCTTTGCTGACCGGTCTTTAGCTGGCTCTCAGCTTAGCTGCTCGAAGATCTCGCCAAAATCCCAGCAGCCCGTCTTTCCCGCCACCCACTCCGCCGCCCGTACCGCGCCCTCTGCGAACCCACGCCGCGAAAACGCCTCATGCCTCAGCGTCAGAACATCGTTATCGCTCCGGGCTTCAACCTCGTGAATACCCGCCACTTCGCCCTCCCGTTTCGACTGGATCTTCACGTCGAGTCCAGGCTGTGCGGCTTTCACAATGCGTTCGAGCGTCAACGCTGTCCCCGATGGTGCGTCTTTCTTCGTCGCCTGATGCGTCTCGGTAATGCTGAACCGGTAGCCGTGCGCGGCTTCAGCCAACTCCCGCGCCACGCGAAACAACGCCTGCGCCCCCACCGAAAAGTTTGCGCTGTAGAGCAACGCGCCTCCCCGCCGCTCACACAGCGCCTTCATCGGCTCCAGCTGGCTGTACCACCCCGTCGTTCCCACCACCATGCGCGCACCCGTCGCCAGGCAAGCTCGCATATTCTGCACCACAGCTTCCGGAGTGGTGAAGTCAATGACCGCGTCGAACCCAGCCAGCACCGGAGCGGTGAGCGCCGCGGCGTTCCGGTTCTCTTCCTCACCCACTACACGCACGCCATGGCCGCGCTCAGTGCCACCTCCGCTACCAGACTTCCCGTCCTGCCCCGCCCCAGCACCAGGAAAAGCATCGCTCTCGCCCTCATCCAGCTGTCGGCCATCGCCTATTGCCTGTCTCCGCCACTGCCTGTCCCTCTGCTTCCACATCGAAGATCTCCGGATCCGGATCGCTGAAGAACTCGGCGTGCAGCGACCGCACCGCCTCATCCGCATCATCCTCTTCGACCATGAAACTCATGTTGATTTCCGACGCCCCCTGCGAAATCATCCGCAGATTCACGTGCCGCACCGTCTGAAACACCCGCGCGGCAATCCCGCTCTGCCCGCGAATATTCTCCCCCACCATGCAGATCAGCGCCTTGCGCCCCTCGTATTTCACGTCTGCCAGCTTGCTCAGGTCAGCGGCAATCGCAGGCAGCTTCTCATTCGAGTCCACGCTCAGCGAAACGCTCACCTCCGAAGTCGACACCATGTCCACGGGCATTTGTGCTTGTCGAACACCTCGAAGATCTCCCGCAGATAGCCATGCGACAGCAGCATCCGGCTGGCCACGATATCAATAATTGTCAGCCGCCTCTTCGCCGCGATCGACTTGAACGGGCTCCGGCAATGCGCCGCCAGCGCCGTGATCCGCGTGCCTTCATTCTCTGGATTCCGCGAGTTCAACACCGCATACCGGAATGTTCTTCTGCACCGCCGGCAGAATCGTCGCCGGATGCAGCACCTTGGCTCCGAAATAAGCCAGCTCCGCCGCCTCCTCGAAGCTGATCGTCTTCACCCGCAGCGCATCCGGACAGACGCGCGGATCCGCCGTCATGATGCCGTTCACGTCCGTCCAGATCTCAATCGCGCCCGCATCAATGCCGCCCCCGACCACCGCTGCGGTAAAGTCCGATCCGCCGCGGCCCAGCGTCGTGGTCACGCCCTCTTCGGTCGAGCCGATAAACCCGCCCATCACCGGCAGCCCCTCGTCTCACGTGCGGCAACACAATGTCTGCTTCAACCGCTGTCTCAATCAGCACATCGCTGGGTATGGCCTTGCCGTATTGCGCGTCGGTGACGATGCATTTCCTGCGTCCACGTGGACCGCGTTCAGCCCGCGTCGCACGAAAGCCTCGGTCACCATGCGGCTCGAAAGCCGCTCCCCGATACGACACGATCATGCTGTGTCCGCGGCGTCAACTCGCCGACCGCCGCCAGCCCGCGCAGAATTTCTTCCAGCGACTCAAACTCCTCGTCGATCCACTTCGTGCAGTTCGCAATCAGCTCGCTGTCCGGCTGCGTCGCCGCCATCAGATCTTGCAGCTTGTGCCCGCAGCGCTGTGTCGCTGTGTCCGCGTGCCGGATTCTCGACGCTCCTGATCGCCAGCGCGCTTGCCCGGTCGCCTTTGGCCGCGATGGCCGCTGCGGCCAATAACTGGTCTGTGACCTTGGCCATCGCGCTGACGACCACGACAGGCTACAGTCCCTTGCGCCACCGCGCCCGGCCACAATCCCGGCGGTGCGAGAATCGCGCTGTGTCCTCCACCGAAGTGCCGCCGAACTTCATCACCACGCAGGGCCAGCTTCATGCCGCCACTTTCCACCGGATCGAGCTTGCCCAGCGACGCCAGTATCTCCGCATTCAAGAGCGCCGCGCCCGCCGCCCCGCGAATCGTGTTATGCGACAGCACCGTGAACTTCCAGTCCAGCAGCCCGCACGGCCGCAGACGTCCCACGGTCGCCGCCATTCCATGCCCGCATCCGGTCCAGGCGCGGCTGCGGGCGATCGTCGGCCGTGACAAACTCCACCGGCTGTTCCGGCGCCTCGGCAGGTTCTTCCCGTTCAGCGGCGCAAACTCCGCCCATGCCGCAATCATCTCTTCGCGCGTCGTTTTCCTGCCCAGCTTGACGCTCACGCTCTCCGTGTGGCCGTCTTCCACGGCCACGCGATTGCAGTGCGCCGTCATCTTCGCGCCCAGCGGTTCTACTACCCGTCCGTTCAGCCGCCCCAGCAGCTTCAGGGTTTCGGCCTCCATCTTCTCTTCTTCATTCTTGATGTAGGGAACCACGTTGCCCAGAATGTCCAGCGACGCCACCCCCGGATAACCCGCCCCGCTCACCGCCTGCATCGTGCTGACAAAGATCGCTTCCATGCCAAAGCGCTCCACCAGCGGTTTCAGCGCCAGCACCAGCCCAATCGCGCGAACAGTTCGGGTTTGGTCACGATGTACCCGCCGCTCTCTCTGCGCCACGCTCTGGTTCTCTACCAGCGCCAGGTGATCCGCATTCACCTCCGGTATCACCAGTGGCACCGATGGCTGCATCCGGAACGCACTTGAATTCGTAATCACCGCGCAACCCGCCGCGGCAAATTTCGGCTCCATCTCGCGGGCAATATCGGCATCGAGCGCGGCAAAAATGATCTTTGGCGCGCCCTCCGGCGATCGCGGGCGAAACCGGCATTGCCGCGACCCGCTCCGGCAGCGGAGTATCGAGCTTCCATTTCGCCGCATCGCCGTACTTCTTGCCGCTGAAGACCGGTCGCTCGCCGCCAGCCAGTCAACTTCAAACCACGGATGGTTCTCCAGCAGCTGGATAAACCGCTGCCCCACCATCCCCGTCGCCCCCAAAATCCCAACCTTTTGCCGCATCGCTCTCGCCTTTGCCGGATACACCGCGGGCCGCCCATTCCTGTGCGGCCTCGCTGTCTGGCTATAGCAGATAGTGTAACTGCTCAGCGGCGGAGATAAGCATGTACACGGGCTGCCCAGCGTGCCCTGAACGTCACTAAGGTGACCGTCTGGAATGCTGGACTGTCCCCTCTCAGCCACCAGCTCCAGAATGTGTCTATTGCTGGGTCGCTGCGCCGTACGTGAAATCCTGCGTCACGGTCTGTTTTGCCCCGACGGTCACCGTCGCGGTCTGCTGTCCCATCACTTCCTGATCGGCAACGATGGTGTACGTCCCTGGCGGCAGTCCTTTAATCGCGAAGTGCCCCGACGCGTCGCTCACCGCGTAGAACGGATTCGCTGTTACATTCACAAACGCCTGCATCCACGGATGGTTGTTGCAGCGCACCGGAATCATCAGCTCCGGTTTGGAGAATGTTCGCTGGTCCTGGCCGCCATTCGGGCTGCCTGCCGGCGGCTGCGAAATATCCACTGCCTGGTTGCCGCCTACCGTCGGCACCATATGAATGTTGTGCATCGTTGGATCGTCGATTGGTGAAGCGCAGAGCGCTGCCCCACCATCACGCCCACCACATGCGGCACGTAGCGGCAGCCCTTCTGGTCGATATCCACCGGCTGCGCCGGAGCAGCATACACCTTATTTCCCAAACCGTCCTTCACGTAGACAAAAACATTCGCAAACCCGCCATCCTTGCCCACCAAATACTGCTCGCTGTAGAGCGTCGGTCCCAGCGTGCACGCCGGATCCTGGTTCATGTCAATCTCGACCCGCTTGGGCGGCGTTTTGACATAATGCACCACGCCTTCGATGGTCCCTCCATTCGCCCAGTCGATGGTCGCGAACGCCGGCTGCGCGGCCGTCCCCGTGCTCTCCTTCCGGCATCCGCTCACCGCCAGCACCATCGCGCACGCTGCCGCAATCAACCACCATCCAGCTTTTCTCGTCATTCCAGCTCCCTGTCTTTTTCCTTGCTCTGTGATCTCTGTGGCTTTGTGGGTGGAGAATTGCTTACCCCAGGTTCGCAACCACCGCATCTGCGAATTCCCGCGTCCCCGCCGTCCCGCCCACGTCGCGCGTTAGCGTCTTTTTCTCCGTGTAGGTCTTCTCGAGCGCCATCTGCGCACGCTCCGCAGCAGCATCTTCATTCAGATGCCACAACATCAGGATCGCCGACTGCAGCAGCGCCGTGGGGTTGGCCACGTCCTTTCCCGCAATGTCCGGCGCCGACCCGTGCACCGCTTCGAAAATCGCCGCTTCCGTACCCAGATTCGCCCCCGGCACCAGCCCCAGCCCACCAACAAACGCCGCGCACAAATCGCTGACAATATCGCCGTACAGATTCTCCAGCAACAGCGTGTCATATTGATACGGATTCATCACCAGCTGCATGCACGTGTTATCGATGATGTGCTCGCCATAGAAAATGTCCGGATACCCCTTGCGACACATCACGCGCGCATCGCAAAAACAGCCCATCCGACATCTTCATAATGTTCGCCTTGTGGATGGCGTGAATCTTTCGCCGCCCGTGCTTCGCCGCGTACTCGAAGGCGAACTTCGCAATCCGCGTCGACCCCTTCTCCGTGATCACCTTCAGCGACTCCACCACCCCCGGCACCACTTCGTGCTCCAGTCCGACATACTCCCCTTCAGTGTTCTCGCGAATGATGATCAGATCCACACCCGGGTAGCGCGTTTCGAGTCCCGGCAAATTCCGGATCGGCCGGAAATTTGCATACAGCTCGAACTTCTTCCGCAAGGTCACGTTGATCGACGGAAACCCTCCGCCCACCGGCGTCGTCACCGGACCCTTGAGTGCCACGCGGTTCCGCTCGATCGACGCATACAGCTCTTTCGGGATGTACTCACCGTGCTTCTCAAACGCCCCCGCACCCGCCGCAAACCGTTCCCACGCAAACTTTACTCCGGTGCGCTTCGAGAATCCGAACCACCGCGTCGGTCACCTCGGGCCCAATCCCATCCCCCGGAATCAGCGTGATTGTGTGCGTCCTGCCCAAATCTCTCCTCACGTCTAACCTGTAACCTGCTTCCCGGCCGGCTACCGGCTGCTCTTCTTTCCCTTCTCGTTGTGATGGGTCAGCAGCTGCTCCAGCTCTTCCTTGAACTCGCGCACATCCTTGAAGTCCCGATACACGCTGGCAAAGCGAATGTAAGCCACTGTATCGAGCGCTTTCAGCCGATCCATGATCAGCTCGCCAATTTCGGCCGTCGTCCGTTCCCGCTCCGTCGATTCGGTGACAAACGTCTCCACCTCGTCGACCAGGCCTTCCAGCTTGCCCGCTGAAATCGGCCGCTTTTCGCACGCCGCCATCACCCCGTCGGTCACCTTGCGCCGCTCGAACTTTTCCCGGCGCCCGTCCTTCTTGACCACCATGTATGGGATTTCGTCGATCCGCTCGTAGGTCGTGAACCGCCGGTGACAGCCCTCGCATTCCCGCCGTCTTCGGATCGCGTCGGCCTCGCGGCTCTCGCGCGAGTCGATCACCTTATCCTGACCAAACCCGCAATAAGGACATTTCATCGCTTTCCTTCGATTCTAAATGCCCGCCACATCCTGGGCCCTTTGTCCGGCGCGTCTGTGCCATTTGTCCGACGCGCGTCAGACTTTTGTCACCGCTGTCTGCTGTCTCCTGGCTCCTGGCTCCCAGCTCCCGGCTTCAGGCTCCTTCGCTCCCGTCTTCTGTCTCCTGTTCACGTTCCCCGTCTTTGTTCTATCTTTATGTCCGACGCATCTTAAGCACCTATGAGCACGACAACCAGAAAACGCAGCATCGCCCGCGGCGCGCTCGCCGGCCTCATTGGCGGCCTTGCCGGTTCCGGCGCAAAAATCATCGCCGAAAAGCTCCTTCCCCCTCGGGTTGAGGGCCAAACGCCGCCTCCCGTCGTCCTGGCCGAAAACGTCGCCGGCCGCCGCCTTCCCGAATCGGAGCGCCAGCTCGCGCTGCAGGGCATTCACTGGATCTTCGGCGCCCTGGCCGGAGCGGCCTACGGCGCTCTTGTCGAAGTCGAGCCCTCGTTCGCCGCGTGGCACGGCGCCGCCTTCGGCATTACGCTCAACCGGCTCACGCATGAGATGATCCTGCCGCGCCTTGGCCTCACTGCGCCGCCCGGCCGCCAGCCCGCCCAGGAACGCATCAGTGAATGGGTCACCCACGCTGCCTACGGTGTCGCGACCGACTCGGTCCGCCGCGTCGTCCGCCGCGTCCTCTAGAGGATTCCTGTTCTCCGTCCCCGCATCCTACTTTTTGAGGAACGCCGATGCCCGCTCGTCCCACCTGGTCTGGTTCTATTCAAATTTCGTTGGTCTCCATCGCCGTCCGCATTTATCCCGCCTCCAATCCGCCGCGCCAGGTGGAATTTCACCAGATCGATCGAAAGACCCACCGCCGCATCCACCACCAGCTTGTCGACGACGGCGAAGCCGTCGAGCGCGGCGACATCGTTAAGGGCTTCGAGTACGCCCGCGACCATTTCATCGAAATCGACCCCGAAGAACTCAAGGCTCTGCGCCTTCCCACGGCCACTACGCTCGACATCCGCCAGTTCGTCAAAACTGGCGAGCTCGGCCCCGAGCTCTACGATCGCCCCTACTTCGTCGCGCCTAAAGACGACGCCCAGGCCAAAGCCCTGGCCATCATGCGCCGCGCGCTCGACGATACGGAAAGCTGCGGCATCGGCGAAGTCGCCTTCAGCGGCCGCGAACACCTGGTCGCGATCGCCGCACCCGTTGACCCGAAGCAAAAGGGCCTCATGCTCTACGTCCTGCGCTACGCCGAAGAACTGCGCGAGGCGAAATCCGTGCTCTCCGACGTTAAAGAACCTCCGGTAACCGCCCAGGAACTCACGCTCGCCAAACAACTCATCAGCGGCACCACCTCGAAGTTCGACCTCAAAGCTTATAAAGACGACTACGAAGCCGCCGTCCTCAAGCTCGTCAACGCTAAGCGCAAGGGCAAGCCTCTTCCGGAAGCCGAGCCCGAAAAGCGGCCAGCAAAAGTCGTCAATATCATGGACGCGTTGCGCAGGAGCCTCGAAAACTCCGGTTCCTCAAAGGGCAAACGAGCCAGTTCCCGAAAACACGCCGCCTAGTTACTCGTTCCGCTGGCATGGCCCACGCAGCCAAAGTGGCTATGGGCGGGAGCGCAGTTTCATCAGAAACTGGTGCCCCATGCCAGCGTCCTCGATGCCCACTTCCTCCCCAACCACAGCTTCGCTCACGCCCTCGACATCCGTCGCCGAGTCTCCCTCCGCCGCTCCGCGCCCTTCACCACACGCCGGGCTGATCGCTTTCGGGTTCGGTGCTATGATTCTCGGCGTCGTCGGCCTCGGCTGGCGCGACTTCGCCACCAACTGGCAGCGCGTCGGGCCCAGCGTTCCTTTTCGGACCCTCCTCGCCTGCGCCGCTGCTGTATGCGAACTGGCCCTCGGCCTTGGCCTTCTATGGCGCCGCACCGCCCGCTCCGCTGCTGCCGCGCTGATCGTCTTCTTCGCCATCTTCGTGGCGCTGTGGATTCCGCCCATCCTCGCCCATCCCGGCGTCTACGATTCCTGGGGCAATTTCTTCGAAGAATCCACGCTGCTCATCGCCGCGGCTGTTGCCTTCTTCTGGCTCGCGCCCGCCGGCTCTCGCTGGTCGCGCGCGCTTGTCCCGCTCACCCGCGTCTACGGCGTCTGCGTCGTTTCCTATGGACTCGACCACTTCTTCTATCTGCATGGCGCCGCCAGTTTCGTGCCCCGCTGGATTCCTCCCGGGCAAATGTTCTGGGCAGTCGCCACCGCCATCTGTTTTCTGCTCGCCGCTGCCTCGATCCTCGCCGGAATCCTCGCCGGCCTCGCATCGCGCCTCCTCGCGACCATGATCGTCCTCTTTGAACTGCTGATCTGGGCTCCGCTGCTGGTCAAGTCACCACACGACCACTTCATCTGGGCCGGCAATGCCATCTCCATCGCGCTGTGCGGAGCCATCTGGCTCATTTCCGATGCCATCGTAGCTTCAAACAGAAGGCAGTAGATTCCGGGGAACCGCGCTTTCCCTGCTCCCTGCTCCCTATTCCCTGTGCTCTGTCTTCTGCTCTCCTGCAAAATAATCCCGTAACCGCACCCATCTTTCTCCTGTCTAACGCGCTGAATGCCGGAAAACGACCACGCCATCGTCAGAGCCGTACTGGCCGGCGATAAGGAAGCCTATGGTGCGCTGGTTCGCGCCCACAGTGCGGCCGTTTTCCGAGTGGCATTTCGCATTGCCGGCAATGAAGCCGATGCGGAGGAGATTGTGCAGGATACCTTTTTGCGCGCATACCAGCGCCTTGCGGGCTTCGATTTCCGATCGGGATTCGGTACCTGGATTTATCGCATCGCAGTGAACTGCGCGCTGAACCGGATCCAGCAGCCTGAGGTGGACGCGGATTATCGGCACGGCGAAGAGGACGATCCCCAGCAGAAAGTGGTTCAAGTGGCCGCCCCTGGCGCCGACCCTGAGCGCCTGCTCCTGAGCCAGGAAATCAGTTCGGCGCAGGCCATGGCAGTGCGAAGGCTGACGGCGACCGAGCGCACCGCGTTCATCCTGCGCCACCTCGAAGACCGCTCGACGACCGAAATCGCACAGATTCTCGCCATTGCACCGAACGCCGCCAAACAAGCCATCTTTCGGGCCGTTCAGAAGCTCCGCCGTGAACTGGCGCCGCTCAGAGGAAACGCATGAATCACCTGACCGAGGAAGAACTGATCGCAACCTTTTACGGCGAGGAGGTCGACGACGCGTCGTCCGGCGGCGTGACCGCCCATCTGCGCGCCTGCCGCGAGTGCGGAGCGCGCTACGCCGAGCTGCGGCAGGATCTGGAATGGATGCGGCTGGAACCGGTTCCGGCGCGCGGCTCTGAGTATGGTGAGCAGGTGTGGCGCTGGCTGTCGCCGTTACTAACGCCGTACCCACGCCGGCAACGCAGTTGGCGCAATTGGTTTCACTTCCGGGTTCTCCTCATCGCTGCCGCATGCGCCGCACTCACCATGTTGGCTTTCGTTGGCGGCCGTTACTGGGAGCGCCATCTCGCCAAGCCTCCGCAAATCGCCGGCGGCGCCACGACCCAGTCGGCGCAACGCGTGGTTCTGGTGGTCCTCACCGATCATCTCGACCGCACCGAGCGCCTGCTAGTGGCGCTGGATCACGCCGATGCGGAGGACACGGCTGAAAACTCCGAACTGCAATCCGAAGCGCGGGAACTGCTGGCCTCGAATCGCCTTTATCGCAGCACCGCAAACGAGGCCGGCGATCCGGCGCTGGCCGGAGCGCTCGATCGGGTAGAGCGTGTGCTCGCCGAAGTCGCTGACAATCCGAACCTCACGCGCGCGGACCTTCAACGGTTGCGCGACGAAATGAACACCCAGGGCATCCTCTTTGAAATTCGCGTCCTGCTCGCGAGGCCGCCGGAATCAATGAACGGGCTCAATCACTCCAGGGGAGCGTCAATCTAATGAAAGTCAAATCTGTCTACACCATGATGTTTGCCATTGCGCTCGTTGCCGCGCCCTGGCGCGTCTACGCCGCGCAACCGGCGCCCGCAGCCGCGGGCGCCCCGGCAGCCGACGATGCCAGTCTCTACGCCGACGGAACGCGCGCCATCAACGAAAGCCGCTGGCAGGATGCGGTCGGGCTGTTTGGCAAAGTTGCTGACCTGCGCGGGGAGCACGCCGAGGGCGCTCTTTACTGGAAGGCCTATGCGCAAAGCAAAGAGGGCCAGGCGGCCGCCGCTTTGGAAACCTGCGCAGCGCTGCGGCGGCTCTATGCAAACAGCCGGTGGATCGAGGAATGTGGCGCGCTGGAGATTGAAATTCGCGGCAAGAGCGGCGATCCGGTGACGCCGCAAACTGAACCCGACGAAAATCTGAAGCTGCTCGCGCTGAACGCGCTCATGCAACAGGATCAGAAGCAGGCAATCCCCATCCTGCAGAGGATTCTCGCGGGCAATCAGTCCGAAGAGCTGAAGAAGCGCGCGCTGTTCGTGCTCGCGCAAAACCAGTCGCCGGAAGCACAGGCGCTGATCGGGCAAATTGCCCGCGGACAATCAGGACCCGAGCTCCAGATCAAGGCGATTCAGATGGTGGCCGCTGCCAAAGGTCAGCAATCCGGAGACATGCTGTCGGATATTTACCAGCACAGCTCAAGTACCGAAGTAAAAAAGGCAATTCTGCGGTCCTATGTGATTTCCGGAGACTCGGCGCGCCTGCTGGCGGCGGCCCGGCAGGAGTCCGATCCCGATCTGGTCCACACTGCGGTCCAATCACTCGGTGCGCAGGGCGAGGGCGCCGATCTTTTGACCCTCTATAAGGCCAACAACAACGCCGAAGTCAAAAGCGCCATCATCAACAGCCTGATTGCCGCGGGATCCAGAGGCATAGGCCCGCTCACTGAGATCGCGGCTACGGAGCCGAATGCCGACCTACGCCGGCGGGCGATCCGAAACCTCGGCATCGCGGGCGGAATGTCGGCTGCGCCGTCGCTGGTGACCACGTATCAGAAAAGCTCCGATGAGGAGACGAAGCGGGCCGCTGCTCAGGCGCTGTTTCTGGCCAACGATGCGCACGATCTGATTGCGCTGGCGCGCAACGAAAAAGACATGGAGATGAAAAAGTACCTGGTGCAGCAGTTGAGCCTGATGCGCAGCCCAGAGGCAACCGAGTACATGCTCGAAATCCTGAACAAGTAGCAGCAAAGACTCAACGGACCAAAAACATCGCCAGAAACCATCCAGGGAGCTCACCCATGAAGAATCTTCATCGAGCCCTGTTGCTCGGCGTGTCGCTCGTCGCGCTCGCCCAGCAGCCCAAAGTCGTCAACTCGCAGTTCAACACTGAGCCCGCCGCCTCAGGACTGTCCGCGACGGTGGACCGATTTCGCCATCAGACTGGACCACTCTGGCTGGGCTATCAGGTTCCTGCTCTTCCGGGGACACATTTCTCTGTCTGTACGAGCGACACGCAGCCATCCGGCGACGATGGATGTTGCGGTGAGTATCGATTAGAAGACTCCGATTCGACATGGCGCAACAACGACGCCGATTCCGGAGCAGTTTCCCAACTCGATGTCCTGCTTCGCATCGATCAGGGCGCAGTCATGAAGATCCGCTTCGTAAATGCCGGCTGCCGCCTCAACGCGGGCGGTCTGCCCTTTACGTGGCTCACCGGGGTGGACCCTGATGACAGCGTCGCGTATCTGGCCGGTCTTGCGACGGCGGCGGGCGACAAACGGCATACCGACGAAGCACTGGCGTCGATCGC
This sequence comes from uncultured Acidobacteriaceae bacterium, assembly GCA_963788905.1. GTDB lineage: Bacteria > Acidobacteriota > Terriglobia > Terriglobales > Acidobacteriaceae > Palsa-343. The sequence goes on along the minus strand of CAWBIO010000001.1, from coordinate 185,380 downwards.
CATGCACTCCACGCCAAAAGCAACCGCAGTTCTGGACTCGCTCGCGAGCTCGGCCAATCCTCTGTGGCTTCGTGAGAAGGCTGGATTCTGGCTCGGAGCAAGCCGCGGTCACGACGGATTACTGGCACTGGAGAAACTCGCACAGGACAGCGATCCGGAATTTCGCAAAAAGCTGGCTTTCGATTTCTCGGTGAATCACGATCCGGCTGCGGTCGACGATTTGATCCGCATGGCGAAGTCCGACCCCGACACCGGCGCGCGCGAGCAAGCCATCTTCTGGGTAGGGCAGAAAGCCAGCCAGAAAGCTGTCGCTGCCATCAAAGACGCAATCGACAACGACCCTGAAGTCGCCGTGAAGCGCAAGGCGGTGTTCGCTCTGAGTCAGCTACCCAAAGACGAAGCCGTGCCCCAGCTTCTCCACGTCGCGCAGACCAACCGGGACCCCGAGGTTCGCAAGCAAGCGATTTTCTGGCTCGGTCAGACGCACGATCCACGCGCGCTCGCTTACTTCGAGCAAATTCTGGAGCACTGAGGCCGCCCAGGCCCACCGTATTACTTGCTGGCGACGGGCACGTGATGGGCGAGCTCCTCGCCGGCGTGCTCGCTTTCTTCTGCAACTTTGACCAGCGAGATGTTTTCAAAGCGAGCCCAGATAAGGCCGATAGGGACGATGCCGAGAAAGGTCACCAGCAGCAGCGTGGCGGCGCATGCGGTTGAGGGTTCCGCCGCAGCGCCAAAGAATTTCGTAATGGCGGCCGCCACCAGGCCGATCTGCGTGAACCAGCCCAGGACCGGCAGCTGAATGACGCTGGCTCCGCCGCTGACGATCATCAGCAGCATGCCTTTTGCAGGCGTCATCGATGCCAGTTGCGGGCTGGCCACGAACGCCAGGGTCGTTTCAAGATACGCAAGCGCGATCAGCAGCCACATTCCGAGCGAAAACGCGGCGGCGATCGCAAAGTCTGAAAAAGACCGGATCGTGTCGAGCCCCGAGTGGAACGCCTGAATTTTGTCCGCAACCGCCTGGCCAATGCGCCGCGAGAATACGCCGAAAATGCGAGCCGACAGCCCCGCAACCGCATCGCCATAAAGGCGCACGGCGACAAGGAAAAGCCCGCCCGCAACAGTAGCCGCCAGCCCCCAGTAACCCGCGCGACGCATGACTTCAGGATGTGGCAGCGCGCCAGCTGGCGAGAGCAGTATCACCGAGCAGGTAATCAGCGCCATCGATCCGGCGTCGAAAAGACGTTCGACGACGTAGACCGCGATCTGCGAGCTGAGCGGCAGCCCGGTCTTCTTCCCAACCAGATACGGCCGCACCAGATCAGCAACGCGGCCAATGAGAGCAACAGCCGTGAATCCGATGACCTGGGTGCCCAGCAGCGACAGTGGCCCAATCTTCTTCTTATGGCGGAGCAGCCAGACCCAGCGCACCGACCGCAGAACGTAGCCAAGATAAATGCACGCCAGAGCGAAGACGATTTTGCGCCAGTCCGCCATACGAAGCTGCTGGCCAAATTCATGCCAGTCAAAGTGAATGCGGTTACGGCCAAACCACACCAGCGCGACGACCGCCAGGACGAAGATAATCGCGACGATGCGGATCTTGTTCGATTTCAAAGGAGACTCCGAAGACGGAACAGGAGTGAGGCCGCACTCAGTGGGTGGCCGAGGACCGCAACTCAGCCTGATGCCGCAGCGCGTAGCGACGGTTGTATTCGCGAATGACGCGGGCGACATAGAGACGCGTCTCGCGATAGGGCGGAATGCCATGGTAACGGTCCACTGCGGCCGGTCCCGCGTTGTAGGCGGCGAGAGCCAGCTGCAGATTGTCGTTGTAACGCATAAGCAGCGCGTTCAGGTACGCCGTGCCACCCTGAATGTTCTCGCCTGGCGTGAAGCTGTCGGAGACTCCGAGTTCAGACGCGGTGCCGGGCATTAGCTGCATAAGGCCCTGTGCGCCGGCGCGGCTCACTGCGCGCGTGTGCCCGTTGCTCTCCGCGCGCACCACGCTGGCCAGCAGGTCGGCGTCCACGTTGAATGCGTTTTCGGCTTTGCTCAGCAGCGGCGCAAGATCGGCGTCATTCAGCTTTTCCGGAATTGACGGCGCCCCAGGCGTAACGGCGGCGGTTTTGCGTCTGGCGACCGGTTTGGGCAGATCCACATGCTCGTCGGAAACAATGTCGGACGCATCGACTTCGAGAAAACTGGAACCGGTCGCGTCCGTGTAAAGACGAACTTTGCCACCGGCGTCTTCGCGGTGGTCGCAGAAAAGGTCGAAACCGTTCTTCAGCGTCACGTGCTCTGCAGCCTGGGCCGAAGCCGTCAGGCAGGCGGCAGCGAGCAGCACGAAATAACGATTCAGGCGCGCGTTTCGCGAGGGTTTTCGCGAGGGAAACATGCTTCTCTACTCTACCATTTGAGACGCGCCCGCCACCCCGCGCGCTCATCGGACTTTCAGGGCATTGCCGGCTACCGCCGTGGGATTCCGTCCCGCGCGCTCGGGGGGTCGGTCGGCAGCCCGGGTGAGAAAGTCTTCGATGATTTGCGCGACGCCGTCCTCATCATTCGCCGGCGCAATTTCCCAGTGCCGCCGCCGGGCGAGATCGACAAAATCAGGCGCGCCGTTCGAAACCACAACGGCACGGCCTGCAAATTCGAGCATCTCGAGGTCGTTCCAGTTATCACCGATAGCGACGATCTCTTCCGGGCTAAGGCCACGCAGTTTTGCGAGGCGGCGCAATGCTGCGCCCTTCGAGCATCCAGGCGGAAGAATGTCGAGGATGGTCAGGTCGCGCGATGCATATTCGGTGCGATGCAGCTCGATGTGCGGCGCCAGCTCGCTAGCTTTGAGGAACTGCTCGGCCTCACGCATTTTCTCCACCGTGCCGCAGACCATGCCCTGCACCGGCGCTTCGCCGTCGTCGAAGGCGCGCTCGAGGGGCCGCACTTCCACAATCGAAGCCCGATTTGCCTCGACCCAAAGCGCCACGCGCGCGTGAAGCGCATCGAGCGATTCAAGTACAAGTTCGCCCGCACCCTCGCGATCGAAGGTGAAAACGGTAGTTCCGTAGGGGCGCAGGATCGGACAAAGTGCGCGCGCGGTCTTGACGGGCAGCAGGATGCGGTCGATGCGCTCGCCCGCCATGGTGCGCGTGACGGTGCCGTTCGAAGTAATGAGCACGGTTTCCGGCTTCAGGCCCACGGGTGCAATCAGCGGCATCGCAAACGCCTGGCGGCGCCCAGTTGCGATCACGATTTCGACTCCCGCAGCCTCAGCCTCACAGAGTGCTCGGACTGTCCGTGGAGTGACCAGCGTTCCGGGCGAAGGCAGCAGCGTCCCGTCAATATCGACGACGATCATCCGCACGGGAAGTGGCATGTGCTTTCAGTGTAGGCCAGGCGGCGCCGATCCGATCAGCGGCGTTCGCGAAAGAAATCGCGCAGCAGCGCGCCGCATTCTTCAGCAAGGATGCCTGCTGTGACCACCATCTGGTGGTTGAGCCGTGGATGATTCAGAACTTCCAGAACCGAACCCGCAGCGCCTGCTTTGGGATCGGCAGCGCCAAACACGAGGCGGCGCAAACGCGCGTGGATCATGGCGCCAGCACACATCGCGCAGGGCTCGAGCGTCACGAACAGATCGCAGTCAACCAGACGGTAGTTGCCGATGGCCTGCGCGGCAACGCGCATGGCGACCATCTCGGCATGCGCAGAGGGGTCCACATCGCGTAGCACTCGATTCTGGCCGCGACCGACGATGACCCCATTCACCGCTATCACAGCGCCGATGGGAACTTCGCCTTCCGTTGCCGAGGCGCGCGCTTCATCAAGGGCGGCCCGCATCAGAATTTCGTCGGCCGCGGCATGATCGGCGGCGCTCATGCTTTTGGCTGTTGCTGGGTCATACAATGCAGCGTGCCTAATCCCCAGATCAGGTCTCCGGAATAAATACCGACCACCTCGCGCGACGGAAATACTTCCGCCAGAGTATTCAAAGCGTGCCGATCGCTGGCGCGGTTGAACGTGGGCACCAGAACGATTTCGTTAGCGATGTAGAAATTCGCGTAGCTCGCAGGAAGGCGCTGTCCCTGAAAAACGATGGGTGGCGGCATAGGCAGCGTCACAACCTCAAAGGGCCTCCCATCGGGATCGCGGGCAGATTTCAGACGGTCGAGGTTCTCCTCCAGCGGCAGATGGTTCTCATCGGACGTATTTGGCTCAGTGACGGTGACAATTGTGTTCCGCCCAACAAAGCGAGTGATGTCGTCGACGTGACCGTGCGTGTCGTCGCCGGCAATGCCGCGATTCATCCATAACACCTGATCGATCCCCAGGTATTCACAGAAGGCCCGCTCAAGCTGTTCTCGGCTCACCCCAGGATTGCGCTGCTGAACTTCGCTCAGCAGGCATTCGTCGGTCGTGATCAGAGTGCCGGCGCCATTGACGTCGATCGAGCCGCCTTCCAGAACAAGCCGCTGCAGCCCATTCATGGTCTCAGCAGTCGGTTCCCACTGGGGCATTTGAAGAAGGTCGGCCACCTTACCCGGAATCTGGTCGTCGAGATGCCAGTCGGAATATTTAGCCCAGGCGTTAAACTTCCAGTTTGTAACAGCCACGGTTGCATGTGCGTCAGTTGAAGCCGAATCGCGGACGAAAATCGGCCCGAAATCGCGCGTCCATACGCGATCGGTGGGCCACAGATGAAAATAAATGCGGCCCAGGTTCGCGCCGGTGCGCTTGAGTACGCCGCTCGCGCGCTTTTCGGCTGCCTCGTCGTCAACAAGAATGTGAACGTCTTCCACCTGGGCCAGGTGACCCACGATCTCACCATAAACCCACGGAATCGGTTGAAACTTTCCCGGCCAGTCCTCCGGATTGTGCGGCCATGCCAGCCAGGTGGCCTCATGCGGCTCCCATTCCGCAGGCATGCGGTAGCCGAGCGCGCGCGGAGTGTCACGTTCTGCAAGCACGGCGGCTCCCTGCTCGCTCATTCGGGGTCGCCATCCAGAAAGCGGCTGACAATGGGCGCGTACGCATCGATGCGCCGGTCACGCAGAAACGGCCAGTTGCGGCGCGTGTCCTCCATTTTGCGCAGATCGATTTCCTCGATGAGAGTTTCTTCGCGATCGTGCGGCGCTTTGGCGATCACCCGCCCAAATGGATCAGCAAGAAACGACCCTCCCCAGAATTCGAGCCCCGGCCCTTCGACGCGGTTACCCCGAACATCGCCATGCTCGATCCCAACACGATTGACCGCGGCAACGAAGACGCCGTTGGCAATGGCGTGGGAGCGCTGGATCGTCTGCCAGGCGTCGTACTGCGCTGCGCCGAACTCCTCTTTCTCCTCGGGATGCCAGCCGATGGCAGTCGGGTAGAAAAGGATGTTCGCGCCCTGCAACGCCGTGATGCGCGCGCCTTCGGGATACCACTGGTCCCAGCAAACCAGCGTGCCAATACGGCCCGCCGACGTGTCGAAAGCGCGAAAACCCAGATCTCCAGGCGTGAAATAGAACTTCTCATAGTAGAGAGGGTCGTCGGGGATGTGCATCTTACGGTAAAGGCCGGCGATGCTGCCGTCGTTCTCGATGATCGCAGCGGTGTTGTGATAGAGGCCGGGCGCGCGCCGCTCAAAAAGCGAGGCGATGACAACGACTTTCTCCTCGCGGGCGATCGCGCCGAGCTTCTCGGTGCTCACGCCCGGGATGGATTCGGCGAGGTCGAAGAGGGCAATATCCTCCCGCTGGCAAAAATACTGTGCCCCGAAAAGCTCTGGCAGGCAAATGACGTTGGCGCCCTCGCGGGCGGCTTCGCGGACGCGATCGGCAGCCTTCTCGAGGTTGGCGTCGGGGTCAGGTCCGCAGCTCATCTGCACGAGCCCCACGCGAAATGTGCTGTTCTCTGCCATATTTGTGCGTCTTACAGTTACTTGTTTAGGAAGGAAGCAAAAGGCGCAGGCCATTTCGGCCCACGCCTGACGAAAAATGTGCCCGGCTCTACTCGAAAATCAGAATCGCCGCGGCAATGGTGGTGGTCCACAGGCCGCGCTTGTCACCAATTGCCGACTGAGTGACGTTGGCGGTGCGAACAATCTGTTTGGAGAAGCGATAAATCTCCTTTTTTTCATCCCAGCTCTTGTCAGGATCGAAATCCACGTTGAGAGTGGTCGCCAGCATCTCCGCAGCCAGTTCTTCGGCGTACTCCCCGGCCTGTTCTTCGGTCTCGCCGAAGCTGTGATGCTCGCTTAAGTAACCGTAAGTGTTACGATCACTCGGAATCGCGACGCCGATGCTGGACGCCACCAGCCGATGGGGCTCGCGTGTGGAATTCTCAGCCACAACCGCGAAGACAACTTCTCCCGGACTGAGGTATTTCAGTCCCTCTTTGCGGGGAATCAGCTTTGCCTGCGGTGGAAAAATGGAGGAAACCCGCACCAGATTCTGTGCGGCGATGCCGGCGTCGCGCAAAGCCAGCTCAAAAGAGGTCAGCCGTTCCTTGTGTTTTCCCACACCCTTGGTGAAAAACAGCCGCCTCGGGACCATGCTTTTTCCCAATTCTCAACGCCTCCCAGTCAGGTGACTTCCCGCGGACTTCTGCCGGAGAAAACTGAACCCGGCTGCAACTTATCACACACAAGATGCCGCTGTGGATGCCATTTCGGTGAATTTCACACCGTTGTCAATCATACGGTACTGCGGCCGCGCGGCGCGGATTCCTGATCACGTTTTTTGAACGGCTGAGCCGCAATTTCGAGGAACTCCTGCGCCGCTTTGGAGAGCTGGCGGTCCTTACGGAAGATCAACGCGAGGTCACGCGCGAGCCGCACACCCTCCAGCGCCAGCGGCGAGAGTGCGCCGGTGCGTTCTTCCTCGGCGATGTTGGTGCGCGGCAGAAAGCCGAGGCCAAGTCCGGCGGCGATGTAGCGCTTGAGCATCTCGCTGGATTCGACTTCCATCGCGACCCGCGGAACGATTTCGTTGACGCGAAAAAGCTCGTCAAGCTGCTCGCGGCGGCGGCCGTGCGCGGGCAGCAGAAGAGGGTACTTTGCAGCTTCCTGCAGGCGCACGGAGCCGTGGCCGGCAAGCGGATGGCCCTGCGGAGCAACCAGTGCGAGTTCGTCGCGATGAATGGGCTCGACGGTGAGGCGGCCGTCGCGTACCGGCAAAGAGACGACGCCGAAATCGACTTCGCGATTGACCACCTTCTCGAGCGTACGCAGCCGCTCCGCGCGGACGACGCTCAGCATCACACGAGGATACTGCCGTCGGAACTGAGCAAAAACCAGGGGCAGCACGTAGAGATGAGTAGCCTCGTTGGCGCTGATGGCCAGCTCCCCGCGCGGAGAGCGCTCCTGCTCGGCTACCGCGAGCAGGATGTGCTTCTGGCGATCTACGCAGTACTCAGCGAAAGGCTCAAAGAGCCGGCCCGCGGCAGTGAAGGTGACTTTGCCGCCGTCGCGGTCGAATAACCGCGCACCCACTTCCTGCTCCAGGGAGCGAATCTGGGCGGATACGGCGGGTTGGGTTCGGAGCAGCTTCTGAGCCGCTCGCGAAAAACTCTTCAGACGGGCGACCTCGAGAAACGTCCGTAGGTTTTCAAAATCCATGGGTGAGTCAAGAATATGCGGGCGGAACGCGGGTCACAAGCGGATTCGGACTGCCCGCCCATCCCTTCTCGTCAGTGGCTGGCCATTTCTTCCGGCTGCGGCTGGCGGCGAGGCGGCCGGCGCATGATGAACGGCAGCGGGATCAGGCAGGCGATGATGATGCTTAATCCCCAAAAAGCGTTCTGGTAGCTGAGCATCTGCGCCTGCCGGTTCAGAGTCTGCCACGCGTCGCCGATGGCGAACTGGCGGGCCGCGTCTCCACTTTGACCAAGGCGCTCCAGAGCCTGCCGGGTCATATCGAGAAAGTGCGAATACTGCGGGCTGCCGGCAAGGGCGTGCGAGCTCAGCGCGGAAATGTGGGTCTGCTGCGTCCGCTGCAGGAACGTCGTGAGCAGGGCGGTGCCCACCGAGCCGCCGATGTTCCGGGCGAAATTCGAAAAACTGGAAATCTGATTGTTCTTGTTACGCGGCACGCCCAGGTAGTTCAGGGTGCTGATGGGAATAAAGACAAACGACAGCCCCATCACCTGGTATGCGCGCCACAGCGTGATCTGCGCAAACGAAACGCCCAGGTCGAGCCGCGTAAGGTTGAAGAGTCCCACCGCGGTGATCGCGTATCCAATAGCGACCAGCAGTCGCGGATCGAACTTGCCGCTGCTGACGAGTCGCCCCGCGATCGGCATCGTGAACATCAGCACCAGCGCGCCCGGCGAGAGCACCATCCCGGCGCGTTCCGCCGTGTAACCAAGCAGAACCTGGAGAAACTGCGGAATGAGAACGGTAGTCCCGAAGAGAACCATCCCCAATACGAACTGGAGAAAAACAGCGGTGCCGAAATTGCGGTTTTTCAGCAGACGAATGTCGACGATCGGATCTTCATGCTGCCACTCCCACCACACAAAAGCCACCAGCGTGCAGGCGGCAATGATGGCGAACGCGGTGATGTTGGGATCTCCGAACCAGTCTTTTTCCTGGCCCTTGTCGAGCACAAACTCCAGGCAGCCCACGCCGATCGAAATCAATCCCAGGCCCATGAAATCGACGCGTCCGGTGCGCGACTGCTCTTCTTTGAGATAAGGCGGATCTTCAACCATCCGCTGCGTGAGAAACAGCGAGATGATGCCAACCGGCAAATTGATGAAAAAGATCCAGTGCCAGTTGAAGTTGTCCGTGATCCAGCCGCCCAGCGTCGGGCCGATGGCCGGCGCGACGACCACCGCCATCCCGTAAACGGCAAAAGCCTGCCCCCGCTTGCTGACCGGAAATGTGTCCGCCAGGATCGCCTGCTCGCTGGGCGCAAGGCCGCCACCGCCCACCCCCTGCAGGACACGAAAGAAAACCAGCAGCGGCAACGAACCCGCAAGTCCGCACAGCATCGAGCAAACGGTGAACAGCATGACGCACGTCATGTAGAAGCGCTTGCGGCCCATCCGCGCCATCAGCCATCCGGAAATGGGCAGAATCACAGCGCTTGAAACCAGGTAACTGGTCAGTACCCACGTGGCTTCTTCCTGGCTGGCTCCGAGCGACCCCGCCATGTGCGGCAGCGCGACGTTGGCGATCGAAGTATCGAGCACCTCCATAAACGTGGCCATGGTCACCGTCAGCGCCACCAGCCACGGATTGTGGCTCGGCTTCCAGTTCGCCTCGTCGAAATGCAGTTCTGCCAAGTGAGCTTCCAGTCGTTTCCCGCCGCCTGGCTCGCTTTTCCAGGTGTCTCTTCGGAAGCCGTTCAAAGCGCCACAGAGGCGGTCGATTCAGTTGCGGTTGGGACAGTGAATAGATTAGCAGCCGGCCTCGATAGGTTCAGAAATCCGCCCTCAGCCGAAATGCCCGGCGACGCAGGAGCAACCAGTCGCCGCGGATTATTTGTTGGCCGTGGTCACTCGCTGCTGGACAAAGGCAATCTGCCGCTTGATCAGATCGGCGTCCGGTCCCGCGGGAACATAGGTGAGACTGCTGCGCAAATGCTCGAGCGCCGCTGCATAATCGCCCTTGCTCACCAGCGTCAGCGCCAGGATCTCCTCGGTGTTCTGCACCCTGTGCTCCGGATCCATCGCCAGCGCGTGTTCGGCGGCCGTCCGAGCAGCTTCGTTCTTTCCCAGCCGGTAATCGGCAACAGCATTTTCGTACCAGATGCGTGGCGTGCCCTCAGGATCGAGCGCCAGAGCCCGCGATGCCCACTCACTGGCTTCCTGCCAATCACGGCTATCGATGGCGATCATCGCCAGCCACGCGCACGGCGAGACAAATCTTGGATCGGCTGCCTGCGCCTGCTTCAGCGCGTCAGTCGCCGCCTTCCGATCGGTCGGCGCCTCGAGGCGGCCAAGCAGATACCAGGCTTCGGCGAATTTCGGGTCGATTCTAACTACCTGCTCAAGCTCGCTCCAGGCCGTCTTTAAGTCCCGATGCATCCACTCGTCGTGCGCCTTCTCGAAGTGGCTGCGCGCCTCCGGTAACGAGCCCGTCACCGTGCTGATTTCCGTGCCCGGCGCATCCTCCTGCGGCGTCAGCTCAATGTCCTGAAGAAAAGGCTTATCGCGCAGCACGCGTTCTGTGATGGTGTCCGATGTGGAACGATACCCGGCGAGTGCCGCGCGAACCGCGCAGCCTTCAAAGTGCTGCTCCATCTGTGTGCGCACATCGCCGTCGAGCGTATACGCGGTAGGCAAATTCACACGGGTAATGGCAAAGCGTCCGTCGGGTCCGGCGCCGGTCGTGAGTGCCGTCTTTCCGCTGGCGCAGGAAACGACGATCGGGATTGGCTCCCAGACCAGCGGATTGCCATCGACGACGACTTTGCCCCAGATTCCTTGGCCGGCCACAACTCCGCCGGAAGAATTGGCCATGAAGCCGCCGTATCCGATGTCGTTGATCGAGTCCGGCCGCATCGTGGTGCTGGTGCCGCCGCCCACCGGAATGCTGCCTGCCTGCGCGAATGCGACACTGGAAAGCGATAACGGGAAGACGAAGGAAAGGATGAGCAGAAGAGCAGATTTGAATCGCATGGCCCACTCCGCGAACCTTCCATTATCGCGCATTGGAGGAGCCGCATCCAGGCTATTCTGAGCGCATGCGCGCCGGTCTGCTGTCGTTGGTACTGCTGTTGTCCGGATGGGTTTTCGGCCAGGATGACCTGCTGAACCGCGCAATCGAAGAACAGCAAACCGGCAACCTGACAGCGGCGATCCACGACTATCAGGCCGTTCTGGCTCGGCATCCTGACACGCTGGCCGCCCGCGTGAATCTGGGCGCAGCGCTGGCGCATACCGGCCAGCTCGACGCAGCCATCGTGCAGTATCAGGCAGCACTGAAGCTCGCGCCGGAACTGGGCTCGGTGCATCTCGATCTCGGCCTCGCGTATTCGCGCAAGGGCGATTTGCCGAACGCGCTCGTCCAGTTCGAGGCCGCTCACAAGGCCGATCCAAAGGAAGTTCGCGCAGCAATTCTCCTCGGCGACGCAGAGACGCGATCCGGCAAAGCCGCCGACGCCGTGTCGATGCTGACGCCGATGGAAGCGGCGAACGCCGCTAATCCCGACTTTGAGTACGCGCTGGGCGAAGCGCTGGTTCGCGGTGGACATCCGCGTGACGGCGCGACGCGTCTGGAAAAATCGGCAGCTTCCACTAACAGCGCGGACGCGTGGATGCTCGCCGGCTCATCGCTGCTCGACCTGAATGAATTTGCCGAGGCGCGCAAGGACCTGGATAATGCCATGCGCCTGAACCCGGCGCTGCCCGGCCTGCCCACCCTCGACGGAACCGCGCGCGACAAGGATGGCGATTCCGACGCCGCTGTGCCCGCCTTTCGAGCCGCGCTCGGGCAGAACGCGAATGACTTTGACGCCAACCTCTATCTGGGAGCGATTTTGCTGAAGCAGCGCAACATGGACGAGGCGAAGACGTACCTGGACAAGGCATTGGAGCTGAAGCCCGCGTCGACGATGGCGCGCTACGAGTCTGCGATGTGGAAGAGCACTTCGGGCGACTATCAGGCCGCAGCCGATCAACTGGAAAAGCTGGTGGCCGACGATCCGCAATGGCTGGAACCGCACGTGGAGCTGGCGAGCCTCTATTACAAGCTGCATCGTCCTCAGGACGGCGCGCGCGAACGCCAGGTGGTCGAAAAGCTAACCGCCCAGCAGCAACAACAGGGTCCCGGCAAATAGTCCTCGGCGCGGAACTTATCGTCAAAAAGAAAAGCGCCGCGCCCGCACCGTTTTTGCGCCAGGTTCACCCCACAGCAAGAAGCGAACGCCTTTGCCATCAGGCTTTCAAGACGATTCACCCCCTGGATCAGCCCAAAGTACATTCCCTCTTCCGATTCGGGAGGCGCCGACCCCGAAATTTCCGCCTGCGCCAGGTTCATCCCACAGCCATAACGCACGGCGCTCAACGATCAGTCGTCGGTGTTCAGCGTTAAGAAAAGCCAGCCCCAGATCTTTGCTTTGCGACCAGGTTCACCCCACAGCAAGTAGCAGAATCTTCTGCGAGCCGTTCTTCAACACAATTCACGCCGGCTGCGGACCCGAAGTTTCGCTCGCGTTTTCGTTTTGGAAAAGAGCCGAATCGGAAGCAGCCACCCCTACCCCCCTGTTTTGTGCAAGTGTTGAATCTGCGTTAGTTGCAGAGGGCCTCAAAGTGGAAGTGATTGATTTGGGGTCAGTTGTGAAGAGGCTCGTTGCGATCTGATTGAATTGGCATGATTTAGTGAAGCGTTCGGCCGGCGTTCAGGAGCGGCTTCGGCGGCGGCGCTCGCTGCGGTAGTGGTCCTCGAAACAGAGTTCCTTGTTGTGAGGGCAGGGTAGGTGCAGCGTGCTCCGGTGAGGGTGAGGTGACTGCAGCGATGGATGTAGGGGGATACGAACATGAGAAGGTCCTTTCGTGGGTTGAGGTGTTTTTTCGGTATCGGGCAGTTTGGAGGCCGGTGGCCTGCAGGCTGTGGCCGGCGGCCAGTAGCCGGTGAAAAACAAAAGCAGAAAAAGGAAAAGCCCCGCCAGGTGGCGAGGCTTTTTTCTTTTTCTACCTTATAAGATCAGAATATCAGATTGAGGTGGAAATCGCGCCAACTTTGTTGAGTTAGTTTGGCGTGTAAGTGCTGAGTTATGAGGGTTCATTACTTTGGATTTTGGGTCTCCCTCTTGACAAATTTTCCACATTTGGGCGGGAGATGAAAAAGCCGGCGGCTGGAGGTCGGTTAGTTGGAAGCCGGTTAGCGGGAACACGGTCAGCGGAGGCGTCCCAGTGCTAACTGGGAATTGGAAAAGAATTGACTGGGAATCGTCCCGATTTGGAAAATGAATTGGATTTTGAGAATCGTCCGATTTGGCACCTTTCCGAAACGGGTCGTGGAAAGGTACTTTGGTCTGGAAGCCGGCGGCAATTTGCTTGAAAGTAGACAGGCAAAGGCGTTCGCTGCTTGCTGTGGGGTGAACCTGGCGCGGGGCGAAATTTGGGGTCTGGTGTTTTTCCCTAACGGGAAGGCGTGGGTACTTTGGCGTGGAACTGAGCGCGGATTGCCTTGAAAGTCGATTGATAAGGGAGTTCGCTTCTTGCTGTGGGGTGAACCTGGCCGCGGGGGCAACATTTGGGGGCTGACGTCTTTTTCGAAATGGAAAAGGTCAGTTTGAACCACTCCGAAGTCGCCTCTTCTCGGGCATCTTCCCTCGCTATTTGCCAGGCACTATGGGCTCTGTGACTTTGAGTGTCTGGTCGGCCTGCACGTTCGCGAGCGTCTGAACAACGCCAGAGGGCCAGTGGATTTCGACGCTCGTGGCCTTCGTATCGGGGCCGAGACCGAAGTGGACCGGGCCGTCGCTCGATGAGGCGTAACAGACGCTGGTGGTCATGTGATTGTATTGGGCGCCGACGGCAGGGCTGATGACCTTAATGCGCGCGCCGATCCCGTCGCGGTTGGAGTGAACGCCGCGGAGAGCGACGTCGAGCCAGTGGCCGGCGTGCTCGGTGCGGTTCATCCATATCTCGGCGGGCGCTGAAAGCGCGCTGACGACCACGTCGACGCGGCCATCGCCATCGAAGTCACCGAGAGCGCATCCGCGATGGCGCGCTTTGGGTGAGGAATCGAGGCCGGCTTCTTCGGTAAGGGCCTGCCATTTGCCGCTCGCGCCGAGGTTGCGGAAGACGGTGTTGTACTGGGATATGTCAGTGCCGGGAAGCGGCTGGGACTCGACGTGGCCGCGGGTGACGAAGAGGTCTTTCCAGCCGTCGTTGTCGAAGTCGTAAAGCGCGGCGCCATAGCCAGCCATCTTCATGCTGAGGTCGCGCATGCCGCTGGGAGTGGTGACTTCGCGGAAGTCGCCTTTGCCGGTGTTGACGAAGAGCGGGAAGGTCTGGTTGTTGAGGGCGACGAAGGCGATGTCAGGATAGCCATCGTTATTGAAGTCGCGAAAGTCGAGACCCATACCGGAGATAAACTGGCCGCCTTCGGGCAGCGCGACACCTGCATCGAAGGCGACCTCTTCGAATTTGTTGCCGAGGTTGTGGAAGAGGAAGTTGTATTCGGCGTCGTTGGTGACGAAGAGGTCCTGTTTGCCGTCGAGGTCGTAGTCGGCGACGCCAACGCCCATGCCTTTGCCGACCTGATCGCGAATGCCCCATTCTTTTGAGACATCGCGGAAGGTGCCGTTGCCATTGTTGAGGAAAAGGCGATTGGGCTGGCCTTTGTAGTACCGGGGATGACAGTAATCGGCGATGTCGCCGAAGTGGCAGAGCGCCTGGGGACCGTAGGTCCACTGCATGTAGTCGACGACGAAGAGGTCGAGGAGGCCGTCGTTATTCACATCGACCCAGGCGGCGGTTTCTGCCCAGAGCGGGCCGTATTGCGGATCGCTGGTATCGGCAAGCCCGGCTTTGGCGGTGACGTCGGAAAAAGTTCCGTTGCAGTTGTTGTGGTAAAGGGTGTTGCGATAGACACCGGCCACGAAGATGTCGGGACAGCCGTCGTTGTCGTAGTCGCCGATGGCGACGCCGATGTCGTAGCCGGAGCCGGCGAGGCCGGCAGCATCGGTGACGTCGGTGAAGGTTCCATCGCCGTTATTGCGGAAGAGCCGGTTTTTATACTTCGGGTCGTCTTTCTTCAGAGTGGCGATATTGGCGCCGTTGGTGAAGAAGATGTCGGGGCGGCCATCGCCGTTGTAATCGAAGACCGCGACTCCGCCAGCCATGCTTTCGGGGGCATTTTTGCCGGGGGTTTCGTCGTTTTCAAGACGGAAGGGGATTTTCTTCAGCTCGAAACGGATGGGGCTGGGAGCGGGGGCGGCGTGCAGAAGAAGCAGAGCAGCGGCGGCTAGCGAGAGCAGGAGCGCGACAGGCCGCAGAAATCCGGAAGGGAACATGCCTGAAAGAGACTATATAGAAAGAAGGGGTGGCTTTCGCCACCCCTTCGAGTTTCAGAAACTGCAGCGTTCCTAGAAGTAGTACTTCGCGGAGAACGTCATGAGACGCTGGCCAGTGGTAAACAACGGCTTGCCGCTGGTGGAGGCGTTGATGGCGGGCATTCCCAGACAGCTGGTGGTGACCGTGCAGGTACTGGTACCGCCCGAGCTGGGATTGAACGCGATCTGGTCGTCGCTGTTGCTGCCGTTCAGGTTGAACTGCGGCAACGGGTGATTGAGGAAGTTCTGGCCCTGGATACGAAGCTCGAGCCTCTGGCTTTCCCGGGTGGGGAAGCTCTTGAAGATCGAGAGATCGTTCGTATAGTAGGCCGGGAGCCTCATGTACGGCCAGTGCAGCGGACCTTCCTGCCCGACGACGCTGGGAGTAGAGAAGCAACTGGCGTTGTAGTAGAAGCCGGACTTGCGGCCGGAGTTCGGATTGCAGGTGAGCAGCGGCATAAGGTTGTTGACTGATGCCGTACCCAGCCAGCTGGATGCGCTCATGCCCTGAGCCGGCAGCCCATTCGGCATAGTGAACAGGGCTGTGTTGTTGGGAGCCGAGGGCCAGGCCGCATTGAGGTTGACAATGTTGGCCTGGAGGTTGGCGCCGCTCTGGTAGGAGTTCCAGCCAGAGAGCTTCCAGTCGTTGACGAGGGTGCCGAGGATGCGGTTCCCCTTGACGGGCCGCGGCAGGTTGTAGATGTACCAGATGTTGAAGATGTTGGTGTGATCGTAGTCCAGCGGTCCGTAGTTCGGCCCAATGGCGTAGGGCCAAACCGTGGCGCCGTTGCCAAAGCCGTTGGAAGTGTCGCCGTCCCAGATGCCCATCACCTTGCTGAAGGTGTAGTTGGCCTGGAAGTTGAGCAGGGCACCGTTCTTGCGCCACGACGCCTGCAGGGAGTTGTACTTCTCGTAGCTCTGGTGGGTCAACAGGTAGACGTTGCCGTAGTTGTGCATGGGCCGGAAGTCGACCTCATTGCAGGCAGGCGTCGCACTGGAGGGAGCAGAGGGCGAGCAGTTCGTTCCCGTGAGCGGGTCCGGCTTCCAGTAGGCGCCCAGCGGGAGGTTGTTCAGGTTGTTGATATTGCCGTTGCCGCCGTTGAATTCCTCGCTGGTGGTTTTGTCGCCGACGTAGGAGATTTCAACCAGCGACTGCCACGGGGTGGCCTGGTCGACGGAAACGTTCCAGTCAGCCGTAAACGGCGTCCGGTCGTCGCCGAGGAGGTCGGCTCCAATCGTAGCGTTGCCCAGCCAGCTGGACTCGCTGACCGAGGTCGGCGGCGTGCCGCCGGCGGAGGGGTTAGCGTAGCCGACGAAGGAGTTGGGCGTGGTGTAGTTGACGATGCCCTTGGGCCCGTCAGCGACCTGATCGATGGTGGCCTCGTTGACCGAGATCTGGTAACGATAAGCTCCAAAGCCGGCCCGGAAGAGGGTTTTGCCGGTCCCGAAGATGTCATAAATGAGACCGACGCGCGGATCGTAGTAGAACAGCGGCGACTTGAAGCCGGAAACCGGAACGGAACTGTTGACTGCGTGCCATGCCAGACCGGTGTTGGCCGGAGCTGTCTGGGAGTCGCTGTAGGCGCCGGGGATCCAGACCTGATTGCCGGCGGGTTCACCGTACCACTGGCCCTCATGATCGGCGCGGAGGCCGAGGTTGAGGGTGAGGCGGCGATTGGCCTTCCACGAATCCTGGGCCCAGATGGACCACTGATTCATCTGGAAGTTGTCGAGGGGCACGCCGCTCTGCTGTTCGTAGCTGGCGACGCGACCCAGTTCGAAGTCGGAAACGACGTTGTTGGTGCCGTACTTCGCGGGCCAACCCATATTGAACTGGCCGTTGTCGTTGCCGCCGTCGTCGGAACCGCTGGACTGGCTGTTGTAAGGCTGCGACCAGTAGAAGCCGGCTTTGGCGGTGTGCGTCCCGATGACCTTGCTGACGGTCTCATAGAACTGCGGGACCTGCTTCAGAGCGCCGAACGATCCGCCGTCGAAGGGGCCGTCCATAGGCTCCTGATCGATATTGGAAAGCGCGCCTTCCCAGGGGCCGATGATGTTGGGCATCTGGGTGGAGGTGTGGCCGAACAGACCGGGCACGCCGCTCATGCCAACGGTGGAGCGGTTGGCTGCGTTGTTGCCGAGCTTGTTGGGATTGATGTAACGGGACAGGGTGAACACCGTCTCGCTGGTGGTAGTGGCGCCGAACTGGTGGGTAAAGTTGCCCAGGATGACCTGGGAGTTGGTATTGGCCTGCACGGGAGCCGGATAAGGCAGCGTGTTCGGCGGAGCCCACCAGATGGTGATCGGATGCTGGTCGACTTCGCTCTGGTACGCGTAGGTTCCGCTCAGCTTGGTGTTGTCGGTGATGGCGTAGTCAAGCCGGCCAGTCGCTTCCCAGCGGTTCTGCGGGATCGAGGGCGCGTAGGCATAGTTGCTCCAGCCGTTGCCGGCGTTAGGAGTGACGTTGGGCAGCGGATACAGCTTGAGCACCCCGGTGATGTTGGGATCGAAATCCGTCATCGGGATGTGGATGTTGCCGCTGGAATCGGTGGTCCAGTTGGCGTCGGCCGGGAGACCGCTGCAGGTTTGGCAGGGCAGCATGTAGGCATAGCTGTAATTGCCGTTATTCGACGAAGGATTGCTGGCCTTGTCGAAGATGCCGTTCTGCTGATCCTGAGTGGGCTCGTTGTAGTTTTGAATGGGGTTATTGGGGTGCTGAATCATGTATTCATAGCCGCCCCAGAAGAAGAGCTTGTCGTGGTTGCGGTTGAAGTGGGGGAAGATAACCGGGCCGCCCACGTTGCCGCCGATGTAATAGAAGTACTCGTACGGGTTGTCTGCCGAGGCCAGAGCCGCAGCCGCAGCAGGCGAGGTGGCGTTGGTGATGCTGGAGAGGTAGGACTCCTTGGTGTACGAGTCCCACGAGTTCAGCTCGGAGTTGCGGGCATAGACGTAACCTTCACCGTGGAAGTTCTTGCCGCCCGCCTTGCTGAAGGCCTCGAAGATCACCGGGCCGTAGGCGTATTCAGCGCCGTAGGCGTTGGTGAGGGTTTTGACTTCCTGCACCATGTCGGTGTTGATGTTGGCGATCTGCGTTCCGGCGTTGCCAGGATCGACCAGGTTGGCGCCGTCGAGCATGTAGGCCATGGTTCCGTAGGGCTGGAAGCCGTTGATGGCGTAGTCGCCCACCGGACCGGAGTTGGAGCCTGTGGTCTTGGGATTGAAGTTGGAGGCATTGGTGGTGCCGGAGGCCAGTGCTGTGCCGGGCATCATCTTGAGCAGTTCGCCGGCGTCACGGCCTTCGAGCGACAGATCTTCGATCTGCTGCGCGTTCATCGTGTCGCTGATTTCCGGCGTATCGACGGGGACTTCGATATTCTTGTCAGCCACGACCTCGACGGTGGTGGAGCTGGCGCCGGCTTTCAGGGCGATGTTGGGGACGGTCTTGGTGTCACCGAGGTTGATGACGATCCCGGTGAGCTCCCAGGTGGTGAAGCCTTTGGCGCCGACCGAGATGCTGTAGGTGGCCGGCTGGACCGCGGTGAAGGTGAAGTACCCCTGAGCATCGGAAGTGGTGTGACGGATGTCGCCACTCTCGGTGTTCTTGAGTGTAATGGTCGCGCCGGGAACGACCGCGCCCGAGGAATCGTAGACTGTCGCGCTAATCGTGCCGGTGAGCTGCTGAGCGTGGCTGGGGAAGGCGGTGAAAAGAACCATTCCCAGAATCAGCAATCCGGATAGGATGACCAGCGAGCCCGGGCGGAGATACACCGCCACCAGGCGACTGATGGAATTCATACCTGTGCCTCCTGTGAATCGTGCATGAATCGTGCAAATCGTTTTTTCTTATGAAGCCACTATTCCGGCTTACTGGTTCGGCGCTTCAGTTTACGGCTATCGTGGTAGCCCTGACAACTTTAGTTCGGGACCTGTCCTGACTACCGTAGTTCGGACGGCAGGACATCAGCTTGCCGCACGACAAACTGCGGTTAAACGGTTTAGCCCGATGCTGACCGATTTTTTTACGCCCCGTTCAGAAGGGTTGTCAAGCGAAATAACGGGGTTACCGCTGACTCTTTAGAAACTTACCCATGCGGGTGATGACGGCGGAGAGCAGACCCGTTGAAGGCACAGGTTTTGGGGCAGGAAAACGCCCTGACGAAAGTACTGTGCTACGATCACCCAGCAACCGGCGAGCTGGAGCCGTGGGGATGGTTGCGGAGGGCAAACCGGTAGTGTCGTCACTGGCTGGGGCCGGCAGATTACGGCAGGGCCTAAGTCGTCGTGGAATGGAGCGGATCGCCGCGATTGCTCTATCACTGGCGGCCGCGACCGGGTGGGCGACGGCGCAGCAGCCCACAACGCAGCAAAACTTTGAGCAGATTCGGAGCCAGGCGGAGGCTGCGCGCGAGGCCGGCGATGCCCTCGGCGCCGCAGCCTTATACGAACAGGGATTGAAAATGAACCCGGCCTGGCCAGACGGCTGGTGGTATCTGGGCCAGCTGCGTTACGGGACCAACAACTACGCGCAGGCGGTGGACGCCTTCAGTCATTATCTGGAGCTGTTGCCCAACGCGGCTCCGGCTACCGCGATGCGCGGATTGTGCGAGTTTGAGCTGGGGCAGTATGAGCCGTCGTTGCGGGATGTGGATCGGGCGCTCCAGTTGGGTGCGGCCGATGGATCGCGGAACGAGCAGATCCTCGAATACCACCGGGACTCCTGCTGACGAGGCTGGGGCGCTTTGAAGAAGCGCTGACGGCGTATGTGTATTTCGCGCGGCAGCATATCTCCAGCGACGAACTGGTGACAGCGGTTGGGCTGGCGGTGCTGCGAATTGCGGAGTTGCCCAGGGAAGCCGACGAGCCGCAGTGGGAGATGAGCGCCGCAGCAGGCAACGCGGCGTTGCTGCTGCTCGCCGGGAACAGACAGGCGGCGGCCGAGGCGTTTCAGGCGTTCTTTGCGCGGTATCCGGCTGCGGCGAACGTGCATTACACATTCGGATACTTGCTGTATCCGACCGATCAGGACGCAGCGATTGCGGAGTTCCGCCGGGAGCTCGAGATCGACCAGGGGAATGCGGTCGACCACACCATGCTGGCGTGGGCGCTGCTGATGGACGCGAGCCCCGAAGAAGCGCTGCCGGAGGCGAAGAAGGCTGCGGAAGAGGCGCCGCGGCTGCCAATGGCGCAGCTTTCGCTGGGGCGGGCACTGCTGGAGACGGGGGACGTGAAACAGGCGACGACGGTTCTGGAGATCGCGCTCACGCTCGATCCGCAGAATCTGGAGATTCATATCGCGCTGGCGCGGGCGTATTCGGAAGAAGGACGCGAAGAGGAGGCGCGGCAGGAGCGGCAGAGGTGCCTCGAACTGACGGAAAAAACAAGCAAGCCGGCACCGGCGATGGGGCAACAGGGGGCGACCGCTGCGCAATAAAGGACCACGGTGGTTCGGCGCGCTTGCCCTGGCAGTGGCCGTCTGCTCGATGGGGCGAGCGCAGACGGGCGCAGCGAGCCATACCCGCCAGGCCGCAGGCGCTGCCTCGACTGCAGGTTGTGCGGAATGCCATCGCCGCCAGGCGATGCAGCCGGAGACGCCGATGGCGCATGCGGTGGAGTTGCCGGGCGCGAATCCGGTGCTGGCAAGCCATCCAAACCTGAGCTTCAAACAGGGCGCGTACACCTGGACGGTAGAGACGCAGAACGGGCAAAGCATCTACAAAGTCACCGATGGGCAGAACACGATCGCGATGCCGATCCACTGGGCCTTTGGAGCGCAGGCGCAGACGTGGGTGTTCGAGAAGGATGGCAAGTTTTACGAGAGCATCGTGAGTTTTTATCCCTCAGCGAACGGTTTGGGGATCACGACCGGCGACGAGCGGCTGACGCCGCAGACGCTGGAGCAAGCGATGGGCCGCGAGCTGACGCCGATGGATACGAAGCTGTGTTTCGGCTGCCATGCCAGCGACGCGGTCACGCAGCACCAGCTGACGCTCGGGACGATTCATCCTGGAGTGACGTGCGCGCATTGCCACGAAGGTGCGCTGGAGCATGCGTTGGATGCGCGAGCCGAAGATATGAGCACAACGCCGGCGCTGCTGCAGGATATGTCGTCGGAGTCGCTCTCGAATTTCTGCGGGCAGTGCCATCGCTCGTGGGAGACGGTGGTGCGCAATGGCTGGCGGGGATTGCCGGATGTGCGCTTCCAGCCGTACCGGCTGGCGAACAGCCGCTGCTTCAACGGGACGGATGCGCGCATCAGCTGCGTCGCGTGCCACGATCCGCACAAGGACCTGATCCGCAACGTTGCGGCGTACGACGGGAAGTGTCTGGCCTGCCATGCGGCGGCGGCGCGGCCCACGAGCACGGGAAAGGCAAAGACGTGTCCAGTGGCAAAGGCAAACTGCGTGAGCTGCCATATGCAGAAGGTGACGCTGCCTGGCGGGTATCTGCACTTCACCGACCACGACATTCGCGTGGTGAAGGCGGGTGAGCCGTTCCCGGACTGACGAGGTGCGGAACAAGAGGGCCGTCACGCTGACCCTCAACCGTTGAAGCTCTTGCTGGGGCGGGTTGCGGTTGAGTATCGTTGCATCTGGAGAGACCAAAAAATCCCTTGTTTGTTTTCCGCAACCTCCCTCGTGCTGCGCCGGTAATGTCCGGGCGATGGCTGCTGCTGGGCTGTCTGGTGGCGTGCGCAGCGCCCGGCGCCTGGTGCGCTCCGGCGACGGCGACGTGCACGGGGCCGGCGAGCATAACGGCTCGGATCAAGGCCCACCCGGATGCGCAGACGTGGGTCGAGCTGGGTAACTGGTTCGGAGACCGCAAGCAGTTTGCGTGCGCGCAGCGGGCGTTTCGGTCGGGGTTGAAGCTGAAGCCGGAGTCTGCAGAGTTGAATTATCTGCTTGGGCTGAGCCTGTACGAGTCGGGGGATTTTAACGGTGCGATTGCGCCGCTCGAGCGCTCGATTCACGCTAATTCGACAGTTCTGAAGCCGCACCTGCTGCTGGCGTCGATCTACGCGCGGCTTGGCCAGCCGAACGACGCGGGGCCGGAATGGCAGGCGGCGCTGAAGATTGACCCAACGTCGCAGATGGCGCTCGACGGGCTGAGCAAGGCATTGCTGGACGCGGGCGATTTTGCCGGGGTGATTGCGCTGTTGCATGACGCGAAGCTCGACGAGGCTCTGGCTATCGACCTGGCTTTGGCGTATTCACGCGAGGGCCAGCCGGAGCAAGCGGTAAAAACCATCGAGAGCGCAATGGAGACAGCGCCGGATTCGGTTGCGTTGTCCGACACGCTGGTGCAGCTCTACGTAAAGGTTTCGCGCACGCTGGATGCGGAGCATCTGGCGCAAAAGACCTACGAGAAGCACCCCAATGACGTGAGCGCGCAGACGGCCTACCTGCGGACGCTGGTGATCAACGGAGACTGGGGACCGGCAAAACCGGTTGGCGCAAAACTTTTGGCCGACGCGCCGCGTGCGTACGACACGCTGTATCTGAATGGGGTGATGGAGCGGCAGGCCGGCGATTATGCCGCGGCGCGGGATCACCTGACCGAGGCGCTGAAGATTCATCCGGACCAGCAGAGCGTGGAGGCGAACCTGGGCATTGCGCTCTCGCACCTGCACCAGCCCACGGATGCGAAGGCGCATCTGGAGAAGGCGATCGAACTGGGAAATACGGAGCCGGAGACGCACTTTGAGCTGGCCAACGTGCTGCGGGCGCTGGGCGACACGGATGGAGCGAAGCAGGAAATGCTCAACTACCAGCAGGCGGTGAAGGACAAAGACAATACCGCGCTGGCGGTGAGCAAGGCGGCGGAAGCGGCGCAGGCGCTGAACAAGGGCGACGCGCAGCGGGCGGTGGCTCTTTATAAGGAGGCGTTTGCGGCGACGCCGAAGAACGCGCTGATCGGGTACCGGCTGTCGACGGCGCTCGATCAGGCGGGAGACACAGCAGGAGAACAGGCGGTGCTGGAGCAGGTGGTGGGGATCGATCCAACGATTGCGATTGCGCAGAATCAGCTGGGTTATCTGGAATCGCAGCACGGCGACCTTACAGGGGCGGAGGCGCATTTCCGGCAGGCAGTGACGGCGGCGCCGGCATTCACGCAGGCGTGGATTAGCCTGGCAGCGACGCTGGGCATGGAGGCGAAGTTTCCTGAAGCCCAGCAGGCGGTGGCCAGCGCGCTGCGGCTCGATCCGCAGAACACCGAAGCGCAGCAACTGAGCCAGGACCTTACAAAAGCGCAGAACCAGCAGCCGCATAACTGATGAGCCGATCCTGGACGAGACGTCGCCTGCTCCTGAGTATGCCTGCCGTCGCTGCTCCCGCGATGCTGCCGCGCGCGATGCGGGGAGCTTTTCAGACGACGCCTGCGAAGGCCGCGAGTGCGCCGTTTTCGAGGTTTGTCGATGTAGGAGCGCAGGCGGGGCTGACGCATCCGACCTTCTACGGCGAAAACGAGAAGTCCGAATACATCCTGGAGGTGATGGGCGCGGGGTGCGCCTTCATCGACTACGACAACGATGGCTGGATGGATGTGCTGATGCTGAGCGGGCGGCGGCTGGAGGGCGTTCCGGCGGGCGCGAGCAACCGGCTCTACAAGAACAACCGCGATGGGACGTTTACCGATGTGACGGAGAAGGCGGGACTCGGCGGCGAGGCCGGCTGGGCGATGGGCGTGTGCGTGGGCGACTACAACAACGACGGCTTCGACGACTTGTTCATCACCTACTACGGTCAGAACCGGCTCTATCGCAACAACGGCAACGGGACGTTTACCGATGTGACGGAGAAGGCCGGTCTGCTGCAGCCAGGCGTGCGGTACGCATCAGGCTGCACATTCATTGAGCGGAACCGCAACGGGCTGCTGGATCTTTTTGTGGCGAATTACCTGGACGTGGACCTGGTGCACGGGCCGAAGCCCTCGATGACGATTCCGAACTGCAACTACGAAGGCGTGCCGGTGAACTGCGGGCCGATCGGGATGACGGCGCTGAAGCAGTATCTGTTCCGCAACAATGGCGACGGAACGTTCACCGATGTTTCGAAGGAATCGGGGGTGGGGGCGCTGAGCGGCTCGTACGGGCTGACGGCGGTGGCGCTGGATGTGGATGAGGATGGGTGGACGGATATTTTCCTCGCATGCGACGCGACCTTCAGCTTCATGCTGATGAACAACCGGGACGGGACATTCAGAGAAGAGGCGCTGCTGCGCGGGATTGCGGTTTCGTCGGAGGGGCAGCGGATGAGCGGGATGGGCGTGGGGGTGGGAGACTTTACGCTCGACGGACACCTCGACATCGTGCGGACGCACTTCTACAACCAGTCGACGGGGCTCTATCGCAACGACGGCAAGGGGAATTTCGAGGATGTTTCGAGCCAGGCGGGGCTTGCCGTCGAGCGGCGTTACATCTGTTGGGGCACCGGGCTCGAGGACTTCGACAACGACGGCTATCCGGACATTCTGATTGTCACGGGGACGGTGTATCCGGAGCTCGAGAATATTTTCCCGACGCGCTTTCCGCGACGGACGCCGCGGCTGCTGTTCCGCAACAAAGGCGATGGGACATTCGCGGAGATGGGCGAGGAAGCCGGGCCGGGGATTGCAGTGCGGGATTCGTCGCGAGGCGTGGCTTTTGGAGACTTTGACAACGACGGCGACATCGACGTGCTGATCATGAACCGGAATGAGCCGCCGTCGCTGTTACGGAATGACGCGCCGCCGGGGAATCACTGGATCAAGATTCTGCTCGAAGGCACGAAGAGCAATCGCAACGCGATTGGGGCGCGCGTGCTGGCGCATTACGGCGGCAAGACGCAGGCGCAGGCGGTGACCAGCCAGATCAGCTACCTGTCGGTGAACGATCCCAGGCTGCATTTCGGGCTGGGCGCGGCGACGAGCGCGGATGTGGATATTTTCTGGCCGAGCGGCTCGAAGGAGACGTACACGGGGCTCAAGGCCGGGCAGCTGCACACGATCAAAGAAGGCAAAGGGATCGTACCGAATCGCGGGTGGGGGAAATGAAGCGGGATATGGCGAGACGCGAAGAGAATCCCGGAGATTCCTGGCTTCAGGCGGAGGCGGTCGTCGGCGCGGGGCGAGGCGCCCTGATCATGGCCATGTTTGGTGCAGGCCTGCTTGGCTGGGGCCTGAGCGTTCTAGGGGCGTTCAACGCAGCGGTTGGCTCGGGGTTTGGCTTCGCGTCGCTCCCCTTTGGGCCTCGTCGCTGAACACCATCCGAAAGGGCCGCCTGCTTCGCAAACAATTTCCGCCCACAGCTGCCATCGAGCGGCGAAGCATTCGAAGGCCTTTCCTTTTTGTCGCTGTTGTTGAGGTGCTCGGGATCGTCCTGGCTTTTATCGTCTCGAAACGGATCCAACGGCCTGACCTTGGCGCGGACTGGGCACTGCTAGTGGTGGGCGTGCACTATCTGCCGCTTGCCAGAATCTTTCGCGCGCCCATCCTCGCAGTTCTGGGCGTCCTTATTACGGTTTGGTGCGTTTTTTGCTGGGTTCAGTTCCGCGCGGATAACCTCGTCATCGGGGTCACACTGGGAACAGGAATTCTGCTCTGGCTGGCCAGCGCCACCGCAATGGTGCGCGCTCGCAGAATCGCGCATTCGCTGTCATGATGTGGCGTGTTCGGGCCACATCTGCCAATCGAGCTGGATGTGGGGCACCGAGGCCTGGTCAGGCGGTCCGCTGCTCGACGATGGGTTCCAGTTCCTCGCCTCGGACCAGCTTGTCGTGGTTGGGTGAGGCGTTTTCGATCATGACGACGTAGACATTGTCGAGGGAGGCGAGTTTCTTCTCGACCGTGCCGATGAACTGTTTGCCGCGGATGCGTACGCGTTGTCCCTGGGTGAAAGTCATGGTGAGAGGCTAGGCCGCCAGGGGCAGAGTTCACTATCCCGAGAACGTGGAAACAGGGCGGCCAGTGCAGTAACCGCGGCGTGGGTACGACGGTGATTGGATGGCAGGAAACTGGACGGCTAGTCCCTACTGGGCGCCGTTGCGGAAGACTTCTTCGGCGTAATAGTTCTCCACGCGGGCCTGGTCGCGCAGCATTTCAAGAAACGCGTTTTTCAGGAGCTGCTCGCGACTGTCGCGCAGCGTCTGGCGGATGGCCTGCTGGACGCGGGGATCGTTGAGCTGGCGCTGGCCGGCCACTTCCCGGTCGATGAGCTTGTAGATGGCGTAGCCAACCGCCTGTTTGGAATTGGGCGCGCCGTAGACGGGAAGAATGTCGGTGATCTGGCCAGGCTTGAGTTTGGAGATGGCGCTGTAGACGTCGGGGTCGCCACGCAGCTGCGACTCGGAGACGAAGCCCATGTCGCCGCCGTTGCCGGCAGTGTTGGGATTCTCTGAGAAATTCATAGCCAGCGCGCCGAAGTCTTCGCCGCTCTCGAGCCGGTTGTGCAGCATATCGATCTTGCGCCGGGCGTCGGGCTCGTTCATGGCCTTGCTGTTCTGCAGGTTGCCGACCTGCTGCGGCGGCAGGGGCTGCGCGGTGACGACGATCTGGGCGAGGTGGTAGTTGGGCTCAATGAGATTGAAGTCGGCCTTGTGATCGTTGTAGTAGCTGCTGATGTCGGCGTCGGTGATGTTGATGCGCGAGGTGATTTCCTTATTGAAAAGCTTCTCTTCGGTACGGTTGCGGCGGATTTCGCGCTTCAGGTCGTCCAGCGTCAGGTGCTGGGAGTCGAGACGGCGCTGAAATTCCTCCTGGGTGAAGGGCGCTTTGATCTCGTTGAGCCGGTCGGAGACTTCTTCGTCGGTGGCCACCAGATTCTGCTTGGCGGCGCGCTGCATGACGATCTCCTCGTCGATGAGCTGGCGGAGAATGTTGAGGCGCATGATGTCGGACTGGACTTTCGATGGGGTCTGGTGAGACTGGCCAAGATTGTTCTGATAGAGGGTTTCGACGTCGGAGCGGAGAATGGGCTTGCCGTTGACCGAGGCGACGGTGTTGGAGTCGTGCGCCTTCTGGCATCCCGCCAGGAGCACCAGAGCTGCGGAAAGAACAGCCAGCGAGAATTTGCGATGGGAAGAACCAGCGCGTCTTTTATGTCCGGCGCTGGATGAATCCGACTGAGAGGTCAAAAAATATCTCCCTGCTGGGCGCGCCGCGAATCGGGGGGCGGCGCTCACGGTTCAGGATAAACGGGGGCGCATTGCCCTGCATAGACCAGGGCTATCTGCCCGGATGCTGGGCGGGGGGCGCGGCTGGCGGCGCAGGAGTCGGACCGAGATCGGTGGGGGGTGTAATTCCCTGCTCTTTGAGCGCGCGATCGATCATGATCCAGAGCTGATGCTCCTCGATTTCGCCGGCCCAGCGCTCTCCGTTGACGAAAAACGTGGGAGTGGCGTTGACGCCGGCTTTATCGCCGGCGTGCATTTCCGAGATGATCTTCGTGTCGTCCTGTTTGGCGAGGCAGGCCTGGAGCTTCGTCGAGTCGAGTTGATCGCGCGAGCCCTCGTCGCTGGCAATCTTGTCGAGCATCGCGGTCGATTTGGACAGATTGTTGTCGGGGCCGGCCACGTCCTGGCCGTGGGTGTGCAGATAGTCGACGTAGTTCCAGTAGGCGGTCGAGTTCTGCGAGGCCAGGCAGTTGGCGTTGACGGCCGCGTGCATGGCCCAGGGGTGAATTTCGACCAGCGGATAGTCGAGATAGACAAACCTGACGAGGCCCTGGTAGCGATCGAGAGTCCTTGGGAAGAACTCGGCATTCATGGCGGCGCAATACGGGCATTCGAGATCGTCGAAGTTGACGATCAGGACTTTCGCGTCGGGATTGCCGCGTATCGGGCGATCCGCAGTGGGCAGCATGGTGGCGGGATCAGGACCAATGTCCCATTTGGAAAGGCGGGCCAGGGTGCTGGAATCCTTCGAGAGCAGAAAGTTGACAGTCTGCCTCTTCATGGGCTGAGAAGGAAGCGAAAACGTAACAGCGATGCTGTCGTATCCGCTGACGTCGCTTTTCTGGCGCGGCCCGATGGCAATTTCGTACTGCGGAGGAACAGCGAGCTCGGCACGGATCATGACCTCGATTTTTCGCTCGAGGCCGGCGTTCATGGCGGGAGAGGGCGACATGGACGTATCCGGCGAGAATTCCGGGCCGGAAGTTGTACTGGGCGTGACGCCGGCGGGCGCACCCGGGCCGGACGGAGTTTGGGCGATGCCGAGGGACGCGATCGCGAGAGCGCAGATCGCAATACAGACACTTCTGAACAAGAAAACCGCCTTCTTCGACCCGATGGGCCTGATGTGCCGGACTGCTCCTATTATCGCAGTTCGCGCAGCGCGAGCGCCTGATTTTCGGGCCACGGCGGCGATGTTCAGAAAATGCTGATGCGGTGGGCGAGGTCGCCGACGTTGGAGAATCCGGCGAAGTTGAAGCTGTAGAAGTACTCGGTATCGTCGCGAATGGAGCCCAGCGAGAAGCGCCGGTACTGAAAGTCGAGGCCGCAGCAGTTCCAGTTGTACTGAGCTTGTACCGAACCGTATTGCAACTGCTGGTGGACCAGATCGTAGGCAGTGTTGAGGCCGACGCTGGGACCCAGTTTGCTGGCTGCGCCGTAGACCGCGGTGAGATGAATCTGGTTGTAAGGGTTGGAGGCGTTGGGGGAGCCGGGCGGCGACTTCGCGGTGGTCAGAGGCGTGGTGCCAAGAGGGACGTTGACGTAGGAGTCGCCGAACGTGAAGCGGTAGAAGCCGTGCTGGTAGCCGGCAAAAAGATTGCTGGAGGTGATCTTGCCCTCCTTCACGTCGTAGTCGAGGTCCCATTCAAGGTCGGTGGCGGAAGTGGTCTGCATACGAAGCCGCGAGATAACCGGCGTGGTGTGGCGGGCCTCGGTGAGAAAGTCGATGCCGGTGAAGTCGAGGGTGGTGTCGAGCGGATTGGGGGTGCCGCGGGTGATGGCGTGATCGAAGTCGGGCTCGAAGTAGTATTTCTGCGCGACGCGCCAGGTGATCCAGTCGCGCGTGCCGCCGCCGCAGGTGGAATCGGGCCCGAGAGCCTCGTCGCCGGTGCAGGGGTGCGGATGAAGATGGCGCAGGAAGAGGCGCTGGGTGAGTGAATACTCCAGCTCGTTGGTGTTGCTGGCAATGTCGGTGGAATCGAAGCGGAGAATCTGCCGGAAATTGTTGATGCCAGTCACGTAGCGATAGGTCACGTCGGGCTCGAGGGTATGGCGAAGATCCCCGCCCAGCAGATGCACCAGCCAGGGAAAGGTGAAGTCGCGCTCCAGCGCGGGCGGGCGTAAATCGAAACCAGTCTCGACGTCGGTACGCGGGGCGCCGGCGCCGCGGACGATGGGAATCTGCTCCAGATCGGCGGGGAACTGGCTCTTGCCATACCAGGTTTCGCGAAAGGCTGCGTCGGGGCGGAAGGTCCAGCCGTCGAAGTGGAGCGGCATCGACAGGCGCGGGTAAAGGTCGACGCGCGGAACCTCGGCGGTGGTGCGGAAGCTCGGATAGTCGTAGCGGGAGAGCAGGCCGGCGGATCCGGAGAATCCCCACCAGAGGGGCGAAGGGCTCATGCCGCCGCCCAGACGCCGGTCGGCCGCCTCGACGTCGATCTGCGGCAGATGCAGGATGCGGACTTCGTCACCGACGACGCTGGCGCTCTGGAAGTCCTGATAGCGGTTGATGCGCAGGCTTTCCCAGATGTCGTGATCTTCGTGCGTGGCGAACATCTGCGACTTGACTTCGGAATTGATGGCGATGGCGAAGTCCTCCTCGAAGACCAGACGGTAAACGTAGGAGCTCAGATATTCGTCATCGAAAACCGCTGTGGTGTGGGGCGAGAAGTCGTAACGGCCGTCGCCGGCAACATCGACGCCGCCCTGATTGATGGGCGGGTTGGGAGGATCCGCGAGGCCGCGGTCGAGCAGGCTGTGGAAGTGAATGGTAGCGAAGTCCTCGCCCGCGCCGCGGTAGCGAAACAGGCCGTTGGGGGCCCATCCGCGTTTGGAGAAATACTGCGACGCCATGGTGAGGTCGGCGCTGCGGCCGAGGGTGAGGTAAAAGCCTTCGCCGAGGATGAGTCCCTTGCTGGTGTTGTTGCCGATGTAGGGCAGCAGAATGCCGGACTCGCGGGTTTCGTTCACCGGGTGGGTGATGAAGGGAAGGTACATGAGGGGCAGATGAAAGATCTGGAAGATACCGTTGCCGGCTTTCGCCACGCCATTGTTGAGCTCCATGGAGTGGGCGATGATGCGCCAGTCCGGTTTGGGCAGGCGGCAGGAGGTCATGCTGCCGTGGATGACGCGGTAATGGCCCTGGCCAAGCTGCAGGACTTCACGGCCGGTGAGCGCGAAGGGATTAGGCGCGGTGAAGACCATGCGCCCGCGGGGGTTGCGCTCGACGCCGAGGGTACCGACGACGTCGAAGAAGTCGCCGGTGTCGGCGTACACATTGATGGTGCCGTGGTCGGCCACAAAGTGCTCATCGTCGGGGCCGCCGTCGATCATCATGTGGCCTCGCGCCACTACGACACCGGTTCCGTCGTTATAGGTGGCATGGTCGGCGTGGACGATGTAGTTGCGGTAGTAGATGACCACCTGGTCGCCGGAATCGCCGTCCAGCGTGTAGAGGTTGGCGTTGGGCAGCGAGTCGCGTTTCTCATGCTTGTAGACCAACTTCACCGGGACGCCCTCGGGCGGCTGGGGGACGACGTGCGCTTCGGGCAGAGTGCTCTGCTGGCTGGGGTCGTCGGGAAGATCGGAGGTGGTCAGAGCTGGCGCGGCAGGCGAGGATGGGCCAGGGGGAAGCTGTGTGGTTACGGTCTGAGTGAAAAGCCGCGGATGCAACAGCAGAAACAGCGTGATACACCAAAGCAAGCGGCTTTTCATCACACGCGGCAACTCCAGCATAGCAAAGCGAAGCGCTGAGGTTTGCGCGACGACAGATTGCATGGTTGGATTTTGGGCGGCTGCGGCTGTTGCGGGTTCGATTGATTTCGATTTCTGCCTCGACAATTTTCTTCAGACGCGGTTCAGGCCGCATCGTTTTGTCCGCGCATGCGGACCGACAGAATAGGAATCGCATTGATCGGCTCGACGACCAACCCGAATCTGATTCCACCGGCGGCTGGGAACGCGCCTCCCCCGCCCGATGTGGCATTGCCTGGGTGGAAGTCGGAGATTACGGCCAAGGTGCGCGCTCACCGGACGCGCGGCAGCCGAGTGTCAGCCAACCAGCCGGCACTGCCGGGAATGGAAGACGCGCTGCCGGCCAGGTCGATTGCGGCGCGCGTCGCGGAGCGTTATTCGCGGCTGCCTTCGTACCGTGAGGTGATGGAAGCGCGGGCGACTGCCATGCAGCCGAGGGTCGAGGCAGCAGCTGCCGCCGTTGCGCCGGACGAGCCGGTTTCGCCGGCCATTGAGACCGCGCATGAGGAGCCGGCTCCCTGGCAGCAGGAGCTGCTGGCGTATTCGGTCAGCAGCGATTCCCTTCCTATTCCGCGGGCCACCCCACCGGAGGCGTGGGCAGGATTTTCCAGTGTGCAAGCTGCGCATCCCGCTGAGGTTCCGCTCACGCTCGACGCCGATCCACTGGGGGAAGCGCTGGTGGAGCCGACGGTGCCCTTGCCCGCGAGCTTTGTATCGCAACCGCGCGAGCTCATTGCTCCCAGAAAAACGCGTCCGCGGCTGGCCGAAGGGCCGCTGCGCGAGGAATGTTACAGGGAAGTCGGGGACGCGGCATTGCCCGACCGGGCCATTGCGGGGTGGCGTGAAAGCGTGGCAAACTCTCCTGCGGGAACGGCTGAATCCGACCCCGAGGCTGACCCTGCAATGCCCCGCTATTCTCCCCCAGTTTCGGCCCGATGGCTCTCGATTGACCTCGACTCCGAGGCTTCTGTGCGCGAAGCGAAGACTGTGGCGGCAAAGACGGCCGGGACCGCGCTGCACGTGGCCCCGCTCGAGGACCGTTGTTTTGCCGGGCTGATTGACGTCGCGCTGACGCTGGTGGCGTTTCTGATGTTCTTCACCGTTTTTGCCATCAGTTCAACAAGCCTGCCGCATGGGCGGGTCGCGCTGGTCACTGCCGGGGTAACGTTGTTTGCGATGTGGCTGATCTATCAGCTGCTGTTCTTTGGGTTTACCGACGCTACACCGGGCATGCGCTACGCAAAGATTGCGCTGTGCACCTTCGATGACGAGAACCCGCGCCGGGCGGTGCTGAGGGGCCGGATCGCGGCATCGCTTCTCTCCGCTCTGCCGCTGGGACTGGGGTTCCTGTGGGCGATTTTCGACGAGGATTCGCTGGGCTGGCACGATCGCATTACCCAGACTTACCAGCGTAGTTACCGCGAGCGCTGAAAGCCTCTCCGGGCCGCGCCCGCGTGGACATTTCGTAACAACGCACGGACTTTTAACCACAAATTCGCATCCCATTTTGCGTGACAACGACAACGATGGCTACTGCTGCGAATTTAGGACCCTGGCACGGCCAGTTCGAAGGCCATGCCCGTGTCTATATGGTTCTTGCTTTGGTTGAAGGCGCTGGTTTGGTGGTCGCTCCGTGGACGCTTGGCTGGTTTGCGAGTTTTCATCATCCCGGCCATCTGTTTGCGGGCGATTTGCCGGTAGCACCGGGATGGCTGGCCGCAATCGACCTGCTGGGGATCCTGCTGGCCTATGCCTGGTTCTCACTCTACCGGCGGCTCAGCGCGAAGATCGCGGAAGGGGCCCCGGGGTATCCGTTTCTCGACCGGATCCGGCTGACCATCGCGCTGCTGGCGCAAACCGTGATGGCGCTGGTGATCCTGATCGCCATCAAAGTGCGCTGAGTCCTCGCCGGACGGGCGGCGCGCTTCGCGAACCTGATCCTGAAGCGCGCGCATGGACTACTGCATGGGCGTCTCATGCGCCGGGCGGTAATCGAAGTCCCAGCGCTGGCGGCGATTCCCCGACTCAAACCTGTCATTCCAGTCCAGCCAGTATTTGTCAGCTGTGGACGACTGCGGATAGTGCTCGCTCGCCGGATACGGGTAGCGGGTCATCTGGTGGAAGGGCATCTGCGCGACAGTGAAAGGCGAAGCTTCCCACCAGTCCATGTCCTTGACGAAGCCATTCGCGTAGAAGAAGTAATCGCGCTGCCATCCGGCCGGGAGCGGCGGGAGCGCGGCCGTGCCGAATTCGGCGTCGATCTCCTCGCCGGTTCCAAAGATGACGTAGCGATTGTCCGCCTGGCGCAGGAGCGGCGTGACGTCGCCATAGCGGGTGTAAACGCCGCGGGCCCAGAAGAACGGCCCGGTCGCGCTGATCTGGTTGTAGTCGTAGGTGAGGTCGCCGGGCGTCGCGCCTTCAATCTGTTTCGGATAGCCGCGGAAGGCGAGGTGCGCCGTCGCGAGCGGGACTTCGGTTTGGCGGACCTGGCTTGTGGCTGGGCCATTGTCGACGCGGATGCGATCCCAGTAAATCTGCAGGTTAGTGGAGATGCGAATGCGGCGCGCGCCCGCCGGCAGCTTGCCGGTGAGGTCGACGACGATGGTCCGCGGCAGGCCAGCGGGGAAACCCATGTCTTCGACGATGCGCTTCCAGCTGCCGTCTGGCATTTCGACGTCGACGCGCGGCGGAATGGGCTGAAGACCCGCCTGCCACGCCGCATACATCGAACTGGCGCTGAAGTACTCGATGTAGCCATCGAGCAGCACCCGTAACGGGTGGGCTGGCGACCAGGGACCAATATCCAGGGTAAGAGTGTGGAGATTGGCAAAGCCGGCGTAGCTGAGGTTGGAGAAGTCGCGCACGTAGCGGTGATCGCGGTCTGCGAGCAACTCGCGGACGTCGTGGCCCTGGTCATCCCAGGCGCCAGCAACAGGATGAGGATCGGCAACGGCAACGGTCTTGCCTGAAGCAAACGGCGGCTCGCTAAGGAAGCGCTCGTCGGGATAGACCTCAGTGCCGGCGGGGTGATCGACGGCGACGAGGCGCAGCTGGTCGATGTAGTTGACTTCCTCCATGGGCTCACCGAAACGCAAACTCAGCAGCCCGTTGCGCGGCTGCAGTTTCGCGCCGTCGACTTTGATCCATTCGTCGGCGTCGTTCTGGTTGGTGGCCGTGGGCGAAACCCAGTGGCCGACAACGGCTGCGCCGATCACGTCGGAGATGAACTGGTACTGCTTGCCATCCCATGCGAAAAGCGTCGGGCAGGAGCTGCCGCGCCGGTCGAGTTCCTTCAGGGCCAGCTCGCCGTGCGGGAGTTTGGCAACGTCGGTGTCAATTTCATCCTGGGGAACTCCAGTAGGCCACAGCAGGCGCACGACGTCGGCGGTGGTGGCCTGGCCGAGCCCGGCGATGATTTGGGTCGAACCCTGGCTGGCGAGGCCGGAGCCGCCCGCAACCTCAAATTTCTGCCACAGGCCGCCGGCGAGGACTTCAACTTTGGTGCCGATGGCGGTTTTGTTATCGGCGAGGCCGGTGAGCGCGAGGGTGAGCGAGTGGTTTGCGCTTCCGCCGACGTTCTTGAGGACGACGGGCGGGCCAGCCCACTGCGTGACGATGAGGTCCGCAGCTCCATCACCATCCACGTCAGCGGCGATGACGGACCTGGGCTGGTGCAGGTCAATCTTGTCGAGGCCCAGTGCGGCGGTCACGTCTTCAAAGCCCTTTGAGCCGAGATTGCGAAAAACGTGCAGCTCGAGGGCCGTTCGTGGTTTCGAGAATTGCCGCCAGGTCGATCCAGCCGTCGTTGTCGATGTCGATGGGTGTAACGCCCCAACCGCCGGTAACACCTGCGGGAATAGGCA
This sequence comes from uncultured Acidobacteriaceae bacterium, assembly GCA_963788905.1. Taxonomy (GTDB): domain Bacteria; phylum Acidobacteriota; class Terriglobia; order Terriglobales; family Acidobacteriaceae; genus Palsa-343. Next base: position 150,616 of record CAWBIO010000001.1, on the reverse strand, counting down.
GCGGCACGCGCTCAAAGTGCTCGCCGTCGACGTTGCGCCACAGCGTCAGCCCGGGCGCGGCGGCGTGCGTGACGGCAACGTCCATCCAGCCATCTTTGTTGAAGTCGAAGACCGTGACGCCGCGAGTTGCGGGCAGACTCGAGTCATCGTGGAGCGGCACGGGCTTGAATGCGCCTTCGCGCTGATTCAGGTAGATGATTGGGGAGCCTTTGTCTCCGGTGACGACCAGATCGACGGCGCGGTCGTTGTTGATGTCAGACAGAATCGCCTGGGTCGTGCTTCCCTGCCCGGCCAGCCCGGTTGGCGCGGTCCACTCGGTGAAGGTCGAGTTGCCATCGTTGCGCCACAGGACGTTGGGACCACCCTTCCCGGGCACCGCCGATCCCGTGACGAACAGGTCGAGGTCTCCGTCATGGTCGAAATCGATGAACGTGAGCCCGGCGGGATGATTCAGTTGCCGAATTCCCGCCTTCGCTGTCACGTCCTCAAATTTTCCGCCGCCGAGGTTGCGATAGAGGACCACGCGATCCGCTCCGCCGGTTCGCAAGGCTCTTGAGTCCGCAGCAACCGCGAGCGCCAGATCGGGCAGGCCGTCGTTGTCGAAATCGCCGACCGCGCAAGCCACGCCCGCGCCGTGGACGTCGAGGCCGGTCTGGATGGCAGGAATCTCCTCAAAGGTCCCGTTCTTCAGGTTCCGGTAAGCGCTAATGGCGTATGCGCCCGGCCCGGTGAACCCGCTGTTCATCACGATCAGATCCTGCGACCCAGGCCCCTCGAGGTCAATGACGCAGGCGCCGGCGCCTAGCGGTGTTGCAGCCTCCGCGGCCCAGTCATGCGCGGTTTTGGCCCCAGTGGGGGCGACCAGCATTCCCGGCACAATGCGTTGTTCAAACCGCACCGGAATCATCGGCCCCACGGGCGCCGCCGGCAGCTCCATCTCCTCCATCGTCGAATAATGACCGCGCTCGCCATAGCCCACGCTGAGCGGCGAGGAGATCTTTGTCTGCGTATAGTGCTGGAAAATCTTCAGGTGCTCGTGGGCCTCATCGACCCGGCCCGAGCGCTGTAAGGCGCGCGCCAGTCCGAACTCCGCCGATGCGTGGCGCGGCTGGAGCTTCAGCGCACTCTGATACTCCGTGATCGCCGCGCTCATGTCACCCATGCTCATGTCGAGCGAGCCCACGAAGTAATGCGCATCGGCATCGTTGGGATCGATGGCGAGCACATGGCGCATGTCGTCGATGGCTTCCTTCTGATTGGCCTCGTCCATCTCAGTCAGGCCGAGGTTGTACCACGCGCGCGGATTGCGGGGGTCCATTGTGGCCGCGCGTCGCAGCTCCTTCTCGGCTTCAGGCAGCTTCTGCATATAGAGCAGAGCGATCCCGCGGTTCAGGACCGGTATAGCCGAGGTAGGATCGGCTGCGCATGCCTCCCTGAACTTCGCCTCGGCTTTCTCGGTGAGCTGCTGGTTCATCAGGGCCACGCCAATCGCGTTGAGCCGCGCAGCTTCTCCAGGATTTCGGGTTTCGGCGGCAGGACGAGCAGCGACGGTCCAAAGAGCACCGATGAGCAGGATGGCTGGGACAGCAAAGCTGATGACGGTGAGAGGAGATCTACTGGAAGGCATTATCGCCGTCCATTATATGTAGGACTGGCCGTCCAGGCAGACGGCGCTTTCGCGCCAACCTTTGGCAATGTCAGGTCGCTAGTCCTCAGCCGCCGATGTGGACCATGCTGCGCGAGGGCTTCAGGAATCCCGGTTCGCCGATATGGTGCCGGGCTTCTTTCTTCTCAACGGTGCGGCGGATGAACTCGGCTAAGTCGTCGTCGCTGCCGCCGCGCTCGAGCACGCCATAGAGGTCGTGGTCGCTCTGCGAGAAGAGGCAGGTGCGAATCTTGCCGTCAGAGGTGAGGCGCACGCGGCTGCAGTGGCCGCAGAAGGCCTGGGTGACGGGCGCGATAATGCCGACTTCGCCGACGCCGTCGTCGAAGGTGTAGCGCACGGCCGTTTCGCTGGCAGCGTTGGGAGCCATGCGGACCACGGGACGGAATCTCTCCAGCTCCGCCATGATTTCGCGCAGAGAAACCACCGACTGCGGCGTCCACAGGCGATCTTCTTCCAGCGGCATGAACTCAATGAAGCGAACGATGACGCCTTCGTCACGCGAGAACTGCGCAAAGGGGACGATCTGGTCTTCGTTGAAGCCGCGAAGAAGAACGCAATTGACCTTGACCGGGGCAAGTCCGGCGGCCTTGGCGGCGCGGACCCCCGCGAGCACGCGCTCGTAGCTTCCGGGCACACGAGTGATGCGCGCGAATTTGTCAGCGTCGACCGCGTCCATGCTGACGGTGATGCGAGTGAGGCCGGCATCGCGCAGCGGCGCGGCCATTTCCGCGAGCAGATGGCCGTTCGTGGTCAGGGCCAGGTCGAGCAACCGGCCGTCGAGCGTGCGCAGGCGGCTCAGCTCGCGGATCAGGTCGGTCAGCCCGCGGCGAAGCAACGGCTCGCCACCGGTGAGGCGGATCTTCTCGATGCCCAGGCCGACAAAAATGCGCGCCATGCGCAGGTAGTCGTCGATAGGCAGCTCGGCATACACGGCGCCTTCGTTGCCGGTGCGGCAATAAACACACTTGTAGTTGCAGCGATCAGTAACGGAGATGCGCAGGTCGGTGATGGCGCGGCCGTGCTTGTCGGTGAGCCGGTCAGGGCGGCTGGTTGTAGCGTTCTGGAGGCTGTCGAGCACAGTGGCCATGGGCTTCTAATGTATTGGATGCGGCCCACACTCGTCAGCTTCCCGCTTCCACGCTGAGCGCGGTTACATTCCGTCGTAGTTCGGGCCGCCGCCGCCTTCCGGCGGGACCCAGGTGATGATCTGGTATGGGTCCATGATGTCGCAGGTCTTGCAGTGGACGCAATTGGTGAAGTTGATGCGCAGCACTTTGGCCGGCGCGCCGGCAGCATCGGAGTCGACCATCTCGTAAACCGCGGCCGGACAGAAATACTGGCACGGATTGCCGTATTCCCTGGTGCACCGTTCCACGCAAATGTTCGTGTCTTGGACGACGAGATGGATGGGTTGATCTTCGTCGTGGCGTGTTCCGGAGTGGAAGACATCGGTGAGCCGGTCAAAAGTCAGCTTGCCGTCGCCCTTTGCGTTGAAGACGATCGGCAGGCGATCCTGATGCGGCGGTCCCAGCGACGTGAGCGGCCGCATGTTTTCGTAGCCGGCGTGGTTCTTTGCGTCGGGGCCGAGGTTCGATCCACGGGAAACCTGCTGGATGCCGGCTTTGACCAGCCCTTCAAGCCGCCCGTGCTCAAATCCCTGATGGAAATTGCGGACCGGCCACAGCTCTTCGCGAATCCAGCTTTTGTCGACCGCGGCTTTGTATTCGCTCAGCGTGTCGGAGCTGCTGTTGCCGCTGATCATCGCGTCAAAGGCGGCTTCCGCTGCGAGCATCCCGCTCTTGATGGCGAGATGAATGCCCTTGAGCCGTTGTGAATTGAGGAAGCTGGCCGAGTCGCCGAGCAGCATCCAGCCGTTGCCGTAGATGCGCGGCATGGTAAGCCATCCACCATACGGCAGGCTCTTTGCGCCGTAGCGAATCATCTTGCCGCGTTCGAGAATGCGGCGCGCGAAGCGGTGCTCCTTAAAGCTCTGGAAGACGTGGTGCGGATCGGTGCGCGGGTCCTGGTAGTCAAGGCCGGTGACGTAGCCAACGGAAACCAGCGTGTCGCTGATGCCGTACACCCAGGCGCCGCCGTATTCGCGGCTGGTGAGCGGATAGCCCAGCGTGTAGATCACCTCGCCTTTGGCCACGCGGCCGGCGGGAATCTCCCAAAGCTCCTTGATGCCCAGGCCATAGGTCTGCGCGTGCTCCGGATCTTCGAGGCCGAGTCGCTGAATCAGAGCCCTGGCGCAGTTGCCGCGCGTGCCTTCAGCCAGGATCGTCACCTTCGCACGGAGGTCATAACCGGGCTCGAAATTGGCCTTCGGCTGGCCTTCTTTGTCCACGCCCTTATCGTCGGTGCGTACGCCCACCACGGAAGCGGTTTCCGGGTCGCGATCGGGCTCTTTTGGTTCCTGGTCCCCCCACAGCAGCTCCGAGCCGGCGAATCCGGTGAAGATAGTGATGCCAGCCTCCTCCACCTTCTGGCCCATCCACTTCACAAACTTATTCAAGGAGATGACGTAGTTGCCGTGGTCGCGCAAGGGCGGCGGCACGATCGGAGCCCTGTAGTGCCCATTTTTCGTGAGGAACCAGACCGATTCCTTCGTGACCTCAGCGTCGATCGGCGCTTCCTTCTCAAAGCCGGGCAGCAATTCCTTCATCGAACGCGGATCAAGCAGCGCGCCGGACAAACAATGCTGGCCCACCTCGCGCGACTTCTCCAGCACGTAGATGTTTTCCTTCGAAAGCATCTCGTCGACGCCGGAAGCATTGTGCGCGTCGATCAGCTGCGCCAAACGCAGCGCGCAAGCCATTCCCGCCGGTCCGCCGCCGACGATCACCACGTCCGCTTCCATCTGCGGACGATTCGCTCCCTCGATGGGTTTTCGAAAAACGGGCATAGCGCCGGATTATCTTAGCAGCCGGGTTGGAATCTCGGCCGATGGCTGACCGCTTTGTAGCTGACCGGTTTTCAGCTGACCGGCTCTTAGCCGCCTTTGGCCTTCTTCACTTCTTCCGTCAGCGCCGGAACCACCTGAAACAAATCCCCGACCACCGCAACATCCGCAATCTCAAAAATGGGCGCATCAGGATCCTTATTAATCGCCACAATGGTCCGCGAGCCCTTCATCCCGACGATGTGCTGGATGGCTCCGCTGACGCCGAGCGCGACGTAGAGCTTCGGAGCCACCGTCTGCCCCGACGACCCGATCTGGCGCTCCAGTGGCAGCCAGCCGTTGTCGCAGATGGGCCGCGATGCCGCGACTTCCCCACCCAGCGCCGCCGCCAAGTTCTCTGCCAACGGCATATTTTTCTGTTCCTTGATTCCGCGCCCCACCGCGACAATAACTTCCGCCTGCGAAAGATCGACGGTCTGCTTCGCTTCCTGAAAAACTTCGTGCGGCGTCACGCGCGCCGGTGTATTTGCAACCGCGGCTGCGACATTTTCGACCGGCGCTGAGCCGGCTTCCGCCTGATCGCCGCGAAACGCTCCAATCTGGATCGTCGCCATCCACGGCGTTTCTCCTCCGAAAGACACATCTGCCGCAAATTTCCCCTGGAACATCTGTCGCGTGAAGCGCAGCGCTCCCCCTTCGAACTTATAGCCGGTTGCGTCGGAGATGAGCGTGCGATCCAGAGCCAGCGCCAGGCACGGCGCAAAGTCGCGCACCTGATACGTGTGCGGAAACAGCACCACCTTCGGCGGCTTCTCCTCGATAAAAGCCTTTAGCGCATGGACGTACGCGTCCGATGTATAAGCCTGGAGCGCATCGGCTTCGAGCGCGTAGACCTTCGCCACTTTTTTGCCGGCCAGCTCCTGCGCAACCGCCGCGATGCCGCTGCCCGGCAACACCACTTCGACGCCCCAGCCAGTCTCTTTGGCGATCGCTTGCGCCGCCGCGATGGTTTCAAAGGAAACGCGGTTTAGTTTTCCTTCCCTCTGCTCCGCTACGACAAGAATCGTGTCTGCCATACGCAATTTGAGGGAGCCGCAGCTCCCCCATTTCCCTAATCCCTAAACTCTAATCTCTAAACTCTAATACTCGTGAACGCGCCCGCGCCGCAGATACGTTCCGTAAAGCCCGAAGACGACCGCAACCAGCCCAGTCAGCACGTTGAAGTAGAACATCGGATGCACCCAGCCCGGCGAATACGTCAGGTCCTGGCCAGTCCACAGAAGCAGCAGCACGGCGAAGAACGCAAACTGCCCGGAAATCACCTGAAACACCAGTCCCCACTGGCGCCGCTTGTCGAGCGCGGTCACCTGGCCCGGCGTCAGATTCCGTTCCGCTTCAGGGATGTTCAAGTTGGGCATCGCCTCGTGTCCTCCTCCCTCTTCGGTTGCGGTCCATTATAACTGCGGTTTGCAGTGATTCGCCTCTGGCCGGCGCGGCGCTTTGCTACGGGCTCCCAGCTCCCGGCTACCGGCTGCTTTCAAAGCACTCTCGCCTCGTTCTTCAGAAACTCCACCACCTGCTTCGCCGCTTCACCCGCAGGCGCTTCGATCTTGCGAGTCTTCTTCTGGCTGCCGGGCACGTAGAGCTTCTCAATCTTCTGCACGTGTTTTGAAAGCTTCGCTTCAACATCTCCCCACGCAACTTTGCGCATCGGCTTGGTCTTCGCCTGTTTAATGCCGATCAGCGTCGCGTAACGCAGCTTGTTGATGCCGCTCTGAATCGTCAGCACCGCCGGCATGGTCATCTCGATGTGCTGGTAATGCCCTGCCTCGAGCTCGCGTTTCAGCTTCAGCCCCGCGTCGGTCTTCTCGATCCCGATGATGATGGTCGCGTGCGGGATCCCCAAAATCTCGGCCAACAGAACGCCAGTTTGCGCCGCGCCGAAATCGTCCGACTGCAGCCCCGTCACGATGAGGTCAAACTGCTCGCCCTCGATGGCCGCCGCAATCGCCCGCGCCGTGTTGGCCGCATCCATCTGCGCAAAGCGGTCGTCTTCAAGATGAATCGCACGGTCGGCGCCCTTAGCCAGCGCCTCGCGCAACACCTGTTGCGAGCGAGCCGGACCCGCCGTGATCACAGCAACCTCGCCCCCGTGCTTTTCCTTCTGTCGCAGCGCTTCTTCCAGCGCAAACGCATCGGGCTCGTTGGTTTCCCAGGAAACGTCGTCGCGAATCCAGGTCGCCGTCTCGTTCAGCCGCAGCGGCGCATCCTTCTGCGGCACCTGCTTGATGCAGACAAGAATCTTCATGGCCACGGCAAGTATATAGTTGAGGCGCGATGCCCCGCCTGCTCCACGCTCACCCCACTCTGCGCGCCCGCAGTGTTCAGGCGCTCGCCGAGTGGTATCGCGACCAGCTGGGCTTTGAGATCCGCTTCCTCTATCAGGATCCGCCCACGCACGCCGTCATTCGCCGCGACGAGGTTCGGCTGGGCATTGCGCCGCGCGATGACCACTTCGGACCTGTAAGCCTCTACATCTTCGTCGAAGACGTCGACGGCCTTTATGCGGAGATCCTCACGCGCGGCATCCAGCCCAAACGCCCGCCCGCAACCACCGACTACCGCACCAAAGAATTCGAATTCACAGACCCTGACGGCAACCGCATCTGCTTCGGCGAGCCCGCTGAACAGTAGCGCGAAGCGCGTCCGCCTGGACGGCCAGTCCCCTGGACGGTTAGTTCTGCGGAGGAACGGTCAGCTTCTTGCGCGGCGCCGACGGCTGATCGCCCACGATCCCATCCGCCGGATTCGCGCCCGCATTCGCATCCGCAGCCGTCCCCGGATTCGCGTTCCCGTCCGCCATTGAAGCCAGCTCGCTCTTGCGATACTTCGGCGCGCTCACGTAGCCGTGAATGTGATCCTTCGTGATGTTGTTGATCACGATCTGGATCGGCTGCTCGCTGTCGGACTGGTAGTACATCACCGGCTGATCGAGGTTCACGTGCTTCTGGATCAGGTTGCGATCCTCGACCATCAGCTGCAGGTCGGCGAACTGATGCTTCGTGTCAGCCTTGCGCAGGCTGATGCTGATGGGCCCTTCGTGCTCAAACGCCTTCGACTTCTGAATGTCGAACTCAACGTAGTTGCGCTCGCCGCGCCTCTCCAGCACCACCAGCTCGTCGTGCGTGTGCGCGATCGAGCCCGACAGCTGCGTCGTCGCACTCGCCAGATCGCCGCGCGTCTCCTCGATAGCCTTGTTCTGCGCATCGAGCTGCTGCTGCATCTTCGTCAGGCGGCGATCCTGCGCGCGGCTGGCATGCGGTTTTCCAGGATGGGTGGTTCCCGTCGTAACGGTGGCCGTCGGAGCCGGCGCGGCTGGCGTTTGTTGCTGCTGAGCGGCCTCGGTTGCGGCGCGCGTGGCCAGTTCGCTCACCTTCGCGTTCAGCGCATCCAGCTGGCTGCGAGTGGATGCCAGATCGACGTTCATCTGCTGGTTCTCGGCGGCCAGCTTCTGCGCCGCGTGATGCTCGTGAACGGCATAGCCCGCCCCAACACACGCCAGCACAACCGCGGCAATCGCGCCCGCCACAAACTTCACGGGCGACGTTTCCGGTTGCGTCGAAGAATCTTCCATGGATTGCCTCCAAAAGACAATGATTCGAGCGGTTCTGGAGCACGCAGAGTTCCATCGCACTGCGCTGGCAAATCCAGCATTATGAAAGATTTACGGCGGTGCGGCACTGTGGTTACCAGCAGAAATTCCCGAGGTATAGGGCAATTCCTGCCCGGCGTGCCTCCGGAACTGCGGCAAATCGTGCGGCATCCTATATTCTTGAAGCATCCCTGAAGATTTGTGAGCTCCATGATTTCCGTTAGCAATGTCACTATGCGCTACGGCGCTAAAGTTCTGTTCGAAGAGGTCACCACCAGCTTCGCGCCCGGCCGCCGCTACGGTTTAACCGGGCCCAACGGCGCCGGCAAATCCACCTTCATGAAGGTCCTCTCCGGCGACCTCGATCCACAGAAAGGCAATGTCGTCCGCCCGAAGAAGCTCAGTGTGCTCAGTCAGGATCAGTTCGCCTTCGATTCCTACCGCGTCATCGACACGGTCATCATGGGCAACAAAGGCCTGTGGCTCGCTCTGGAAGAGCGCGACCACATCTACTCCAAGCCCGACCTCACCGACGAAGACGGCATTCGCCTCGCGGAACTCGAGGGCGTAGTCGGCGAAGAAGACGGCTACACGGCTGAATCCGACGCAGCCGTGCTTCTCGACAATCTCGACATTGCCGAAGAGCTGCACGAGCGCAAAATGTCGGAGCTGCAGGGTGGCCAAAAAGTCCGCGTGCTCCTGGCCCAGGCGCTCTTCGGAAAACCGCAGGCCCTGCTGCTCGACGAGCCCACCAACTACCTCGACCTGGACTCCATCCACTGGCTGCAGGATTTCCTCACCCGCTTTGAAGGCACGCTCATCACCATCTCGCACGACCGGCACTTCCTCAACTCGGTCTGCACCCACATTGCCGACATCGATTACCAGACCATCATCACCTACACCGGCGGCTACGACGACATGGTGGTGGCCAAGACCCAGATTCGCTCCCGCCTTGAATCGGAAAACGCGCAGCGCGAGAAAAAAATCGCGCAGCTGAACGAATTCATCGCCCGCTTCTCCGCCGGAACCCGCTCCTCGCAGGTCACCAGCCGGAAAAAGGAAGTGGAACGGTTACAAGTCACCGAGCTGGCGCGCTCCAACATTCAGCGCCCCTACATTCGCTTCGATCAGAACCGTCCTTCCGGGAAATATGTGGCCGAAATCGACGGCCTCAGCAAGAGCTACGACGAGTTGAAGGTAATCGGCGGCTTCAGCGCCGGCATCATGCGCGGCGAAAAGATCTGCCTCATCGGCCGCAACGCCCAGGGCAAGACCACGATGCTCAAGTCGCTGCTGGCCAACCAGCCCGGCCTCGCCGATCCAGACTTCACTCTCGATGCCGGCAACGTGAAGTGGGGCCACGAAGTCCAGATCGGCTACTTCCCCCAGGACACCACCGGCGTCATCGAGCCTGGCATCACCGTTGTCGACTGGCTGCGGCAGTTTGACGAGAAGGCGACCACCGAAGACATTCGCGGCATCCTCGGCCAGATGCTCTTCCGCGGCGAAGAAGGCATGAAGCCGACCGCTGCGCTCTCCGGCGGCGAAGCAGCGCGGCTCATTTTCTGCAAGCTCATGCTTCAAAAGCGCAACCTGCTCGTCCTCGACGAGCCCACCAACCACCTCGACCTCGAAGCCATCAACGCGCTCAACATCGCGCTCCAGAAATATGAGGGCACGGTGCTGCTCGTCACCCACGACCACGACCTGATCGATGAAGTGGCGACGCGCATCTGGCATTTCGATCGCGGCGTGATCGAAGACTTCAAAGGTCCCTACGAGGAATACCAGCAGGCGGCTGCGGCAGCGCGGTAGGAACAAGCCAGCAGCCTGCGGCCCGCTGCCAGCATCGATCCCGCTGGACGGACCCCGACCCTTGCTTGTCATCCTGAAGCCGAGCCTCGCGAGGCAGAAGGATCTGCGGTTGTTTTTTGCATCACCACGCCCTGCCGCGTTTCCAGCGATACACACACGCCCTTTCCGGTGCCGCCTGTTCAAATACGTTCTCCGTGCTCTCTGCGTCCTCTGTGGTGAAATCCGTCCCCCGCCGCGATCCCGCTGGACGGACCCCGACCCTTGCTTGTCATCCTGAAGCCGAGCCTCGCGAGGCAGAAGGATCTGCGGTTGCTTTTTGGCATCCACGCGCCCAGCCGCGTTTCCGCTGATACGCTCAAACCCCCTCGGGTGGCGCCTGATCAGATACTTCTCCGTGCTCTCTGCACCCTCTGTGGTGAAATCGGTCCCCGCCGCACGGTACCTTCGTGCTCTCGCCACGCTGATTTCTCTTGCTTCAGGATCCCGCGCAACCCCACAATGAAAAGAACGGGAAAGCTCTGTCTGCACACGCAGCCAGAGCTTTTCGCCGTTTTGCGGCCCAGGCCGAAGCATCACCCATTGCTCTTTGACATCACTGCGCCCGTCGACGGAGCCGCTGCCGGCTGCTTTCTGAACGCTGATCGCCGAACGCCGAACGCTGTTGGGGGTAATACCTGACTTACGGTACTTTTCGATCCCTGCAGAATGAAATACTTGCCACACCCCTGGGGGGGAAGGGGGGGGTACCCCCTAGCACTCCGGACCAGTGGCGCGGCTTTTCCTCCCGGCTCCAGGCTCCCAGCTCCGTGCTTCTGACTTCCAGCTTCCGGCCTCCAGCTAACCCTCCTGTTTTCTATCACTCCAACTTGAGGTCACCTTAAGTGATCTATCTTCCAACACTTAACATTTGGCCACTTTGTAAGTCGTTTATTTCCCACACTTGCCCAAAAACAGGGGGGGTACCCAGGAACACCAGAGAGCAGTTCACGCTTCACGGCCAACGCTGCACGGCTGCTCGCTGCCGGCTGCCGGCACCTTATATAGGCTCATTTCGGCGAGAGCCCAGTCGAAGGCCTGCCGGCTTCGCCGTTTCCAGGACCGCCAACCACTTCGATCGACGGGATGCGGTCATCCGGCGAAGGCAGCAGCGGAAATGGCGCATGCGGTTCGGCCTGATACCAGTACGCGACCGAATAGTAATTGTCCGAGCGATGGTTCGCGTGGCCGTGCTCAATGGTCGCCTTCATCGACTTCGTAAACGGAATCGGCGAATCGATGTGGAAGCGATACACGGCGGATCGCTCGCCAGCCAGTTCTTTGCCGACGATCGGCGCGCCGGCCAGAGGATAAGCAAACGAAGACCCGAAACCCCACGCGCCGAGGAAGTAGTCCTCTGAACCGGTGCCGCCTGGAAGAATCGGCTTCGCGTCGTCGTCGATGAAAAACATCTCATCGCCTTCACCCCACCAGCCATCCTGGTTTTGCAGGATCGACATGGTGACGCCGACGTATTGGCCGTGGCCTTTCGCGTCGAACCACACGTAGTTGTCTTTGCCGTCCAGATTGCGGCGATAGTTCACCAGCGGATCGCCGTTTTCGTACCACTGGCTGGTCCAGCCATGATTCGGTTGCGCCTGGCGATACTGCGCGTGAAAGTAGAGCGTGCCAGGCGGCAGCGGATGCGCGTATGTGCGGTAGTCGATGTTGAAGTAGAAGTTCGAAACGCCCTGCTTGCCATCATTGGTGACGGTGATGCGCGCGTGCTTCTGGTACGGCATGGGGAAGAAGCTGTTCATCGCCTTGCTGCTGGCCACGTTCAGCATTTCCGACTGCCAGTTGAAATACTCGCCGAGGCCGAGCCCGAAGAAATCGCCAATCGGAGTCTCGACACTGGGAGATTCTTCGCCGTCCCAATACATGCGCAGCACGATGCGCTTCAGGTGGTAAGGCTCAGGGCTGTTGATGGTGAACCACAGATGCGAGATTGCGCCGGGACCATCGACGTCGAGGATCGTGATGGTTTCGCCGGGCGTGATCTGGCGCCAGTCGGCGTTGCCGCCAAGCGGCTCGGCGCTCGAGGCGTGATGCCAGGTGTAAGTCTGCTGCTGCGTCAGATCGGGCATCCACGCAGCGGTTTGCGCCGAGGTTGCAGCCGAGAACAGGACGAGCAGGAGTGGCGGAAGGAAGCGTCGCATGATTGGACCTCTGTTTGGAGGGACGGCCAACCATTGTAAGGGTTCCAGAGCGAACCTTACTCTTGTGCCAGTTGGTTGATGTCTCTGATTTCGAGGGTGGGTTTGGGATAACCCTGAGTCACGCAACGGATCATGGCGTTGCCGACATCGTGAAGGGTGCTCACCTGATTCGGCGCGACGATGCGCACCATCGGGAAGAGCCAGCCGATCCACTTGAACCAGCGCTGCGTATAACGCTGGCCAGGCATCGGCTCCATGAAGCCAGGGCGGAAGCTGTAGGCAGCGCGAAAACCCGCTTTCAGCAACGCGTTTTCCGTGTGGCCTTTCACGCGCGCCCACATCACGCGACCCTTTTCGGTAGAGTCCGTCATCGCGCCCGAGACGTAGACGAAAACCATCGCCGGGTTGAGCGCGGCGAGGGTGCGCGCGAAGTGCAGCGTCGTGTCGTAAGTGATGCGCGTGTATTCGGCTTCGCTTTTGCCAACCGAGCTGACGCCGGCACAGAAAAAGCAGGCATCGTAGCCGCGCAGCTGCTGTGCAACCGCGTCCAGTTGCATGAAGTCAGGGACGATGCACTCGCTGACCTTCGCTGGCAGCGGTCCATAGCGCCGACGGCTGACAATGAGGATCGCGTCGACCGCAGGATTCTCAACGCAGGCCAGCATGACGCCCTCGCCGACCATGCCGGTAGCGCCGGTGATGATGACTTTCAATTGTGGACCTGCGGTTTCCGGGAGTCTTTGAGGAGACCAAGCTGGACAAGGCTTTCGGCGGTGGCGAAGATCGCGTCCTCGCGCGAGCGCGGTTCCCAGCCGAGAACGGTGCGGGCGTGCTCGTTGCTGGCGTTCTTGCGCTTGCCAAGCTCGGGGATGATTTGCTTCACTGCCGGGTCTTTGAGTGCAGCAAGGCGGACGAGCCAGTTGGGTAGCTGAAGCGTAGGCACGCGTTTTGCCCAGACGCCCATGCGTTGTTTGAGGACTTGCGCGATTTCGCGGATAGAGATGAAGTCGCCGGCGACGGCGAGGAAGCGGTCACCGCGTGCAGCGGGGTTGGTCATGGCACGGATGTGAAGGTCGGCAACGTCGCGGACGTCCACCGCGCCGAACCAGAGTTTGGGGCAGCCGGGCAGCGCGCCGTCCATCAGGCGCTGGACGAGGATGATGGACGTGGAGAAGTCAGGACCGAGCACCGGGCCGAAGACGCCGACCGGATTGACGACGGCGAGCTCAAGGCCGCCGCGCTCGCGCCCCATGAAATTCCAGGCTTCGTGTTCGGCGAGGGTCTTCGATTTCACGTAGGGCAGCACGTCTTTGCCTTTGGGGTCGGTCCAGTTCATTTCAGTGAAGGGTTGGTCCTGCGGCTTCTGACCGTAACCGATGGCGGCAAACGAGGAGGTGAGCACGATGCGGCTGACGCCCGCGTCGCGCGCCGCGCGCAGGACCCGGGTTGTGCCTTCGACAGCGGGGCGGACGATTTCGTTTTCGTCTTTGGGAACGCTGGGCGGGAAGGGCGAAGCGACGTGAAGGACATAGTGGCAGCCGGCCGTGGCTTCGGCCCAGCCGCTGTCGCTGAGGAGGTCGGCGGCAAAGAAAGTGAGGCGATCCTCGTGTAGTGCGCCACCCACTTTGAGCATGGCGCGAACGTCAGGCTCGCGGCTGAGCGAGCGGACGGTGGTGCGCACGGTGTGTCCGGCGGCGAGCAACTGCAGAATGCAGTGGCTGCCAATAAAGCCGGATCCACCGGTGACCAAAACCGTACTCATTCTTACCTCCGGATTTCCATGGGCCCAAGGACGATTATCTACAGCGGGTCAAATTTTGATGGCAACATGTCCAGGTTCCCGGAAATCGCGGCCTCTCCGTCACAGTGTTCATCACAAACGCGAGCGGGCCTCGTCATTTTCGGTGTAGGTTTTAGTTCTTATCTCCGGACGAAGGCTTTAACGCGATGAATGACATTCTGTTTGCCCTGCGGCTGATGCGCAAAGCGCCGCTGTTCACAATGGGTGTGGTGCTGACGATGGCGCTGGCGATCGGCGCCAACATTACGATTTTCAGTCTGGTAAACGCGGTGCTGCTGCGGGCGCTGCCGTTCGGCAATCCGACAACGCTGGTGCAGATCGCGGAGAAGAACGACAAGCTGCACCTGCCGGTCTGGGGCTCTTCGGTCCTGAACTTTCTGGACTGGCGCGAGCGCAACCACTCGTTCGCGGAGATTGGGGCGCTGAGCTTCAACAATTACACGCTGACCGGCTCAGGCGATGCCGAGCAGTTTACGGGGGACACGATTTCGCCGTCGCTGCTGCGAGTGCTGGGGCTGCGGCCGCTGGCTGGGCGGGACTTTAACGACGATGAGGAGAAGCCGAGCGCCGCTGCGGTGGCGATGATCGGCGAAGGACTGTGGAAGCGGCGGTTCGGCGGCGATCCGGGGATCATCGGACGGACGATCACGCTGAACAACCAGCCAACGACTGTGGTGGGAATTGCACCGGAGGCGCTGAATCTGTTTTCGGGCGGGGATATCTATACGCCGCTAACGATTGATCGCTCGAAGGAGATCCGCCTGAATCATGTGCTCAACGCTTTCGGGCGGCTGAAGCCAGGCGTGACGATAGCCCAGGCGCAGGCGGAGATGAACGGGATTTCGCTGCACTTGGGGCAGCAGTATCCGGAGATTCGCGACTGGGGCATTCAGCTGGTAACAATGACGGATACATTTGTGACGCCCAACCTGCGGACGGGGCTGCTGGTGCTGATGTGCGCGGTGCTGTTTGTGCTGCTGATTGCATGCGCCAACATCGCGAACCTGCTGCTGGCGCGCGCCGGCGCTCGGCAAAGCGAGATAGCCATGCGGACGGCGATGGGCGCGAGCCGGCAAAGGCTGGTGCGGCAACTGCTGATCGAAAGCATGGTGCTGTGCGCAGGAGGCGGCGCACTGGGGCTGGCGGCTGCGGTGGGAGCGACCCGGGTGTTGAACCACACGCTGCCGCAGGGGACGCTTCCCTTTCCAACGATCGCAATGGGTGCTGACGTTGCGTGGTTTGCGGTGGGACTGACGCTGGCGACGGGAATGATGTTTGGGATAGCGCCGGCCGTGCGCGGATCGCGGAGCGATCTGAATGATGTGTTGCGACGGAGCGGACGCGGGCTCGCCGGGGGAGCAGGAGCGCGGCTGCGGAACACGCTGGCCGCGGTAGAACTGGCACTGGCAACGATTCTGCTGATCGGAGCAGGGCTGCTGATGAAGACCCTGGCCAATCTGGAGCATGTGCGGCTGGGCTTTGCGCCGCATGGACTGATGACGTTTGAGCTGAGCCCGCCGGTGACGAAATATCCCGTGATCGGCGGAGCACCGCATTTGTATCGCGAGCTGCTCGATCGGCTGTCGTCGATTCCGGGCGTTCGGGGGACGGCGGTTTCGAGCGGGATTCCCTTCGGAGCAGGCAACTACACGACGCATCCGATGTTCACGACGGGGCAGTCGCTGCTGCCGCCGGAGACGCTGGTGCCGGTGAACTGGCGGACCGTGAGCCCGGGCTATTTCGGGACGATGGATATTCCGCTGCTGCGTGGACGGGACTTTACCGACGCGGACAACGATACAGCGCCGCGTGTGCTGATGGTGAGCCAGTCGACTGCGAAGCGTTTCTGGGGCGATGCGGATCCGATTGGGCGGACACTGCGGCCGTCAGCGGCTCCTGACAAGCCATTCACGGTGATCGGCGTGGTGGGCGATGTGCGCGACACGTCGCTGAATCAGGTGTCGCTGGCGCTTTACTATCCGCTGGCGGCGCGATCGACGCCGCTGATGGATGTGGTGGTGCGGACCGATCAGGGGCCGGAGTCGGTGCTGCCCGCGATCCGGCAAAAAATTCGCGAACTGGATCCGGAGCTGGCGATGGCCAACGTGCGCACGATGGATGAATGGCTTTCGAACAGCGCTTCGCAGCCGCGGTTGAACTCGGCACTGCTGGGGGTGTTTGCGTCGATTGCGCTGCTGATCGCTTCGATCGGAATTTACGCTGTGCTGGCTTACTCGGTAAGCCAGCGAACAGGGGAGATAGGGGTGCGGATGGCGCTGGGCGCGACGCGGCAGAATGTGCTGCGGCTGATCGTGACCGAAGGTGTAGTGGTGACGGCAGCGGGAGTGGGTATAGGGCTGTTGGGAGCTCTGGCTCTTGGACGGGTGCTGGCGAGCCTTGTGTTCGGCGTGGAAGTGCGCGATCCAGCGACTCTTACGGTGGCGGTGGTGACATTGTCGGCCGTGGCGATGGCAGCGTCGATTGTGCCGGCGCTTCGGGCCTCGCGCGTGGATCCGATGGTGGCCCTGCGCCATGAGTAGGTGCTATTACCTTTTTCACGGACGACGACGGGCAACTGGGTGGTCGACGGAGGTGTCTTAGAAGCAGCCGGTATTCGGCGAAGGCCATTCATTGAAGACTTGTCGCATCTTCTTCCTGGTTCTCTCGCTGTTCCTTCCTGTGCTCACGTCGTGTGGGGGAAGCGCGAACGGCCCTTCGCAAACCACAACTCCACCGTCGACACCTGCTCCAACCATTCCGCAGAGCCGGCACGTGGTTCTGGTCATGGAAGAGAACCAGAGCTATTCAACGGTAGTGGGCGCAACAACGGTGTGGCCAAACCTGAATAAGCTGATTGCGGCCGGAGCGCTGCCAACCAACTACTACGCGAACACGCATCCGTCGATCGGCAACTACTTTATGCTGACCACGGGACAAATCCTGACCAACGACGATAACTCGACGGCGATATGGAACGCGGATAACATTGCGCGGCGAATGCTGGCGAGCGGAGTGACATTTCGCGTATATGCCGAAGGAATTACGCAGGGCTACCTGGGGGGAAATACGGGGCTGTACCTCATCCGGCATAACCCATTCGCGATGCTCTCAGACGTTGCGGGTAATTCGCAGGTGGCCAACGAGGTGATCTGGCCGTTCACGCAATTTGCGACGGATCTGGCCAATAATGCGCTGCCGGATTTTTCGTACATCGTGCCGGACGTGAACGACGACGCGCACAACGGCACGCCGCAACAGGCGGATACGTGGCTGGAGGCGAACGTGGTGACGCCGCTGGCGGCGAACGCGGCGTTTAAAGCGGGCGGAGACGGGATTCTGATTGTGGACTTCGATGAGGCGGCGGACACGGATACGACGAATGGGGGCGGGCATGTGGCGCCGGTGTTATGGGGACCGCAGGTCAAAGCCGGTTACATGCAAACCTCGAATACCGTTTATCAGCATCAAAGTGTTTTGTTAACCATAATGCAGTCGCTGGGGCTGAATACGCCGCCGGGTGCGGCGGCCAGCGCCCCGGCGATGACGGAATTCTTTGTGCAGCCGTAGCGGCTGCAGGATCCA
Organism: uncultured Acidobacteriaceae bacterium; assembly: GCA_963788905.1. Taxonomy (GTDB): domain Bacteria; phylum Acidobacteriota; class Terriglobia; order Terriglobales; family Acidobacteriaceae; genus Palsa-343. The sequence goes on along the minus strand of CAWBIO010000001.1, from coordinate 133,000 downwards.
TTGCACAGCGCGGTTTTCTCCCTACTTCTGTTTCTCGTTATCTGGCGCGTCCAGCGATTTCGCGGGCGGCGTTTGGCGCAGTCCATTAACGAAGCAGTCAACACCTTCGCCATGGGAGGCATCCGACTGAGGGAACGGGCGTCTTTGCTGAAGCCCGAATTCGTCACAACTTTGAAAAAGGAGTACCCATGAAGCGCATTGCAATGCTTGTCGGGCTTGGACTGCTGCTGGCGCCGCCATCGTGGCTGCTGGCCCAGGAGAACGGTGGAATGACACACGGAGAAGTGGGGATATACGGAGACTATTTCCGCTTCGCGCCCAATCACAGCACGGCCGCGAACTTTGTTGGCGCCGGCGGTCGGGCCGCCTACAGGTTCCACTGGATGGCGATGGAAGCAGAGATGAACTATGACTTCGCGCGGAACTTTACCACCACCTACACCAACTCTTCAGGGACCACCACAACCACGACGTTTGTGAAGACCAGCGTGCGGCCGCTGACGGGATTGTTTGGGCCGACGTTCTACGCGGGCACTGGTCCTATGCGCGCGTTCGTAACCGGGAAGGTGGGTTTCATCGACTTCAGCACGAATAACAGTGGAGTGGTTTCGGGTTCGACATTTACCGGCGCCGTAGCGGGCGTGGGCGGAGCGGGAACGCATGTGGCGCTCTATCCGGGCGGTGGTCTGGAAGGTTATATCGGGCCATTTGGGATAAGGCTCGAAGCGGGCGACGAAGTCTACCTGAACAACGGCGTCTACAACAATCTGAGGGTGACGCTGGGACCTGAACTGCGCTTCTGACGTGGGTAGGAAACCAGCTGCTGAAGACGCTCCATCACGGAGCGTCTTCTTATTTTGGTGCGCCAGCTGATGTACATTGGCAGCACTGCCCTTTTCAGGAGTATCTCTGCGATGGTTCGAGGCCGTGCTCTTTTGTTTTCCGCCCTGGCTTTTCTCTTCCTGGGTTTCACCGCAGCGTATTACGCACAGTCGCAGGCTGCCGATCCTGAAGACAAGTACATCTGGCTGGAGGAACCCACCAGCCCGCGCGCCATGGAATGGGTGAAGACGGAAGACGCGCGGACGGCGAAGATTCTGGAGGCCGATCCGCGCTTTGCTACCTATACCGAGGACGCCCTGAAAGTGAGCGAAGACCCGCACCGGCTGCCCATCCCGAGTTTGCGCGGCAACGAAGTCTACAACTTCTGGAACGACGCGAAGAATGTGCGCGGGCTGCTGCGCAAGACGACACTGGAGGACTACTCAAAGCCTGAGCCGGACTGGAAAACGGTGCTGGATATTGACGCGCTGGACAAGGCGGAGAACACCAGCTGGGTGTTTCACGGGCTCGATTGCCTGTATCCATACGACGAGTACTGCATGGTGAACCTCTCGGTGGGCGGGGAGGATGCAGAGACAGCGCGTGAATTCGATATCAAGGAGGACAAATTTGTCGACGGCGGCTTCGTGTCTCCGCACAGCAAACAGAACATCGACTGGGAGGACAAAGACACGTTGCTGATCGCGCGCGACTGGGGCGCCGGGACAATGACGAAGTCCGGGTATCCGTTTGTGGTGAAGGAGTGGAAGCGAGGAACACCGCTGGAGAGCTCGAAGGAGGTTTTCCGCGGCGAGCCGAGTGACATTTCCGCCACCGCGTTTGTGTTTCACGACGCGCAGGGGGACCGGCTGGAAGGATTCCAGCGCGGCGTGAGCTTTTTTGAGAATCGCTACTGGATCAGGACGCCGGCCGGGCTGAAGGAGCTGGCACTGCCGCGGAAAGTGCGCCCGGCAGGATTGCTTGCTGGACGGCTGCTGGTGGAGATTCGCGAAAACTGGACGCCGAACCCGGGCGACACACAAGTGGGTGAAGGTTCGCTGATCGCTCTTCGCCTGACTGACATACTGCGCGACCCGGCCCATCTGAAGCCGACGGTCGTTTTTGCGCCGACCGCCGATGAGTTTCTGCAGGGCTCGGCCACGACGCGTTCGCGACTGATTGTGATTACGCTGAAGCATGTGCTGGGGCGGGCGTATGTGTATACGCCGGCGGGGAAAGATGGCTGGACGAAAACGGCTCTCGATGTGCCGGATAACAGTGCGATCAACCTGGTCGCCGCCAGCGATACAACGGAGACGTTCTTCCTGAGCTCGCAGAGTTTTCTGACCCCACCTTCGCTGCTGGAGGGCGACGCGGGTACGACGAAGCTGAAGCTGTCGCGGTCGCAGCCACCGCTGTTCGATGCGTCGCAGGATACAGTGGAGCAGCTATATGCAACCTCAAAGGACGGAACAAAGGTTCCGTACTTTGTGGTGCGCCGCAGGGACATGCAGCTGAATGGCGAGAATCCGACGCTGATGACTGCGTACGGGGGATTCCAGATCGCTATGACTCCGCGGTACAACGCCATCGCAGGGAAGCTGTGGCTGGAGAAGGGCGGCGTTTTTGTGCTGGCCAACATACGCGGCGGCGGGGAATTCGGTCCGGCATGGCATGAGGCGGGGCTGAAGTTGCATCGACAGCGAATCTACGACGATTTTGCGGCGGTGGCGCAGGATCTGATGACGCGCAAGATCACATCGCCGGAGCGCCTGGGCATCGAGGGCGGTTCGAACGGCGGTTTGCTGATGGGCGTGGAGATGACGCAGCATCCGGAGCTGTACAAGGCCATTGTGATTCAGGTGCCGCTGCTGGACATGCTGCGCTACGAGCAGATCGCAGCGGGAGCAAGTTGGGTGGACGAGTTCGGGTCGGTGAGTGTACCGGAGGAGCGGGCGTTTCTGGCCCGCATTTCGCCCTACAACCAACTCAAGCCCGACGTGAAATATCCGGAGCCGCTCATCTTCACCACCACCCGCGACGATCGCGTTGGTCCACAGCATGCGCGAAAGTTCGCCGCGAAGATGGAAGAGTACCGCGAGCCGTTTCTCTACGATGAGATCACCGAGGGCGGGCATGGCGCGGGCGCGGATCTAAAGCAGACAGCGCGGTCGTTCGCCGAGGAATTTGTATACCTGGCGGAGAAGCTGATGGTGCAGGATGGGTCACCGCAGTAACTTGCGAGCGACGATCGAGGTGCCGCAACTGTGACATCACGCTGGCCGGGGTGAATATTTGTCGCGCCAATACCTTGTGAAACAAGAATGACCTAAGTGCCCGGATAGTTGTATTCTCGTAACTCACCTCAGGAACATAGACTGGCCACGGATTCCCACCACTCTGCGCGTTCCCCATCCCCGGCGCAGGGCGAGGACGAGGGACGTACCCAATCAAGGGCATTCAGTCTATGCGTCTCAGAAGCCGGGTCCTGCTTATGGCTCTCGTGGTGCTGGTTATCCATGCCGGCGCCGAGGATATTAGCGGCACGATTCTGATCAAGAAGAAACTGACGAAGCGAAGCGTAACGCCGGAAGTTTCGGTCTACCAGCGGGGCGAGAGTGTCCAGCTGGGGCAGGATGCGCCGACCGATCCGCTGGCCTACGAGCGCACGCGAGTGGTGATTTATCTGGATGGCGCGGCAACGGAGCCAGCCGCACTCACCACCAGCAACGTTCCCCAGGTTGCGCAGGTCGACCGGAGATTCTCGCCCGATCTGTTGGTGGTCGCGGCGGGCACGACGGTATCGTTCCCTAACATGGATCCGATTTTCCATAACATCTTTTCTTTGTCTCGCGCAAAGAGCTTCGACCTGGGAAGTTATGACCGCGGACAGACGCGCAAAGTGATGTTTCCCAAGTCGGGTATCGTCGATGTCTATTGCCATCTCCATCCAAATATGGAAGCAACGATTGTAGTGACGCCGAACCGGTGGTATGCGCGGGCCGACAGCAGCGGGCAGTACCGAATCAGCGGCGTGCCAGCAGGGCAGTACACCGTGGTGGCATGGCATAAGTACGCCGGATTCTTCCGCAAGACGGTGACGATCGGGGGCGGGCACGACGCGGTCGCCGATTTTTTCATTCCTCTGGAAGAGGACAGCCAGGAGTCCCGATGAGTCACGCAGAAGTTCGCATCGGGATGTACCGATGACCACCCGCTTCCGTACGAGGGCGTTTCTGCTCTGCTTCATCCCGTTCGCGGTGCTGCTGGGCGGCAGCTTCTGGATGATCCAGCGTTTCGTGCAGGCGACGGTACGCGATGGGCTGCGCGCGTCGTTGCGTGAAAGCCAGACCGCGATGGCGAGCATGCACGCGAGGAGCGACATTAAGAACAGCCGGTTTTTGAAAGTGGCGGGCGAGAATTCGGCGCTGAAGGCGGGGATGGAGCTGCTGTGGTCGAATCCCAAAAGCCCGGCAGCGCGAAGAACCGTCGAGGACCAGCTGCGGGAGCTGGGCGAGCATATGGGGTTCGACTTCATGCTGGTTTCGGCGCCCGACGGTGCGCCGCTGGCGGGAGTTGTACGAAGGGACGCGTCTGAGGGAACGGCGAGCCAGCTGGTTCCGTTTGATGCGACGCAACTGGGGCGCGCGCACACCGGACTGCTGATGCTGGACGGGCACACTTTCCAGGTAGCATCGGTTGCAATCGACCAGGACGACGGCAACGTTGGCTCACTCTCGGTGGGCGAGTACTTTAGCTTCTCTGCATTCACGACGCCGGCGGTGTTGATGCGCAACGGCCAGGCAATCGCCCTGAACGCCCCCGACATTGTGCTGGGCGATCTGACCGCGGCGCTGCGCGGTTGCCCCACGGGCCGGGAGTGCGATCTGCGGCTGGCGGGAGCGAACTGGATTTCCGCTCCCATGCAGTCGTGGAGCGACGGATACCTGCTGCGGAGCCTGGAGAATGTCGATACGGCGACTGCGCCGATTCAGGCACGGCTGCGCAGGCTTTTCCTGACACTGGCGCTCGCGGCGGTATTGATGGCTCTGGTTTGCAGCATGGCGTCGGCGCGCACCATCGTCGAACCGCTGGCGGTGGTGGTTTCGCACCTGCGCAATGCGGCAGGTACAGGCGTCCTGACAGAATTCGATGGGCCGCCGTCTCCGATTCTTGAAATTCGCGAGCTGGCGGAGATCTATAACAGCGCGGCGGGGTCCGTTCGGGCAGCAGGAGAAGATCTGCGAGGCGCCTACCTGGAATTCGTGGGCTCGCTGGCCAGCGCGCTGGATGCCCGCGACGGCTACACATCGGGTCACAGCCGGCGGGTGAGCCAGCTCTCCTGCGCAATTGCCGCAGCGATGGAATTGCCGGCGGCAGACGTGGAGCGGATTCGGATTGGGGCGCTGCTGCATGACATCGGCAAGATCGGCATTGCCGACGGCGTGCTACAAAAGCCGGGGCGGCTGACCGAAGAAGAATGGGCGCTCATCAGGGAGCATCCGGTGATCGGGCGGCGGATTCTCGAAGGAGTACAGGGGTTCGCCCCGTATCTCGGCGCGGTGGAACTGCACCACGAGAACTGGGATGGAAGCGGGTACCCGCGAGGGCAGTCGCGGACGGAGACGCCGATCGATGCGCGGATCATCCATGTGGTGGACGCCTGGGACGCGATGACCACGGATCGGTCGTACCGGCAAGCGATGACCGACGAGCGGGCAAAGCAGATTCTGCGCGAGAATGCAGGGCGGCAGTTCGATCCGCGCGTAGTGGCAGTGTTTCTGAGCCTGCCGCCGGAGTTAGTGAACCGGCCGTCGCCGCTGACGCGCCCTTCGGCCGAAGTGGATGAACAGGAAATCGCGGTGGCGGGATGAGAACCGCTCTTTACTGGCTGACATTAGGCGTTGCGTTTGCGATGAGTGCGCCGCTGATTGCTCAGGAGGCGAGTTCGGGAATCGACCTGCGAGAGACGCTCAGCGGTCTGGGGATAGCGTCGAACGTGTTGTCGGCCCCGCCGCGTTCCGGCTCGGATTTTGCAGCGGGATTCCGGTCGGTGACTTATCCCACATGGAAGATGAGCCCTGGGTGGGGCGTCACCGGCGCGTTCGAGTTTGTGACCCGGCCTTACTTTTATGCAGATTTCGATACGACCGGCTATGGAGCAAAGGGGTACATCCTGCAATCGACGCTGAATTACTCACGAGTGTCCGACAAGGGCTCGCTGCTCATGCGAGCCGGAGTCCTGTCGACTTCGTTCGGGTCGTTTCTGCTGCGCTACGATGACGCGGACAATCCGCTGGTCGATATGCCGCCGCAATACGGCTACTACTACTCGCCCGTCTCAACGGCCGGCCTGCCGGGGGCGCAGATCGACGCGACGCGGGGAAAGTTTGATGGCCGCGTGCAGTTTGCCAATTCGTCTCCCGCTAATCCCCGCAGTCTGTTTGCCCACGACCAGTATGGAAACTGGGCCGGAGGCAGCGGTTATACGATCCGGCAGGGATTTCGCGTGGGCGTCGACGCGTATCGCGGACCTTATCTCGATCGGCAGTACCCCTATTTCTTCCCAGTCGAGAAGCCACCGAGCACATTGCCGGCAACAGGACTGGGCGTGGACGCGCAATGGTCGCGGGGACACACCAGCGTGCAGTTTGAGGAAGATCGGTTCGTGCTGCCGTACACGGTCATCCCGACGTTCCGCGAGACGGCCGGTTATGTGGAGTTGAAGCAGACGCTGACGCCGCGGTGGTACCTGGCGTTTCGGCCAGGCTACACGGCCGCAAGCGAGGGCGGCGACGTGCGCTGCTGGGAGATGGCCGCGGGGTATCGCGCGAGCCGGTTCCAGCTAGTGAAGATCGATTACGAGATCGAGCACTACACCCAGGGATCGCCGGCGAACCAGAGCACGCTGGCGGTGGAGTGGGTGACGACGCTGCACAAATCTCTCGCGTCACAGTAGGCCCCAGGGCCAGCGGAGCGATTCCAGAACGCTCAAATGCCTTGGTTAAACGTTTTATCTTGACGGTTGCCGGAGCGGGCGATTAGCATTTGCAGTCGTCCGAGGTGATTATGCCGTTAAGATCGTTTTCTGTTCAGCGCATGCTTTTCTGTGCCGTGGCTGCGACCGCGTTTGCGTCTCTTTCTGCCTTCGCTCAGGGGGTTGGGGTGCCGAAGCCGGACAACCGGCCGTGGATGAACAAATCTCTCTCGCCGGATGAGCGCGCCGATCTCGTGATGAAGGAGATGACGCTCGACGAGAAGATGAATTTCGTGCACGGCACGGGATGGAATGGACTGCGCGCCGATGCAGAGATTCCCAAGGGCTCACTGGGCGGTGCGGGATATGTGCAGGGCGTGCCGCGGTTGGGCATCCCAGGAATCAACATGGCAGATTCGGCGGTGGGCGTGCGGCTGGCTGCGCAGGGCAGCCACTACGCAACGCTTCTGCCCTCGGTGCTGGGGGCGGCGTGCAGCTGGGATAAGGACGCGCTGTTCCTGTACGGGTCGGTGCTGGGGCGCGAGCTGCGCGACATGGGTTACAACATGTCGATTGGCGGCGGCGTCGACCTGGCCCGCGATCCGCGTAACGGGCGCAATTTTGAATATGCGGGAGAGGATCCGGTGCTGGCCGGGACGATGGTAGGCGAGCTGGCCATGGGCGTGCAGTCGAACCAGGTGATGGGCGACATCAAGCACTATGCCCTGAACGATCAGGAGACGGGACGCACAGTAGTGAACGTCCAGATCGACCAGCGCGCGGCACGAGAGAGTGATTTGCTGGCGTTCCAGATTTCGATTGGCATGGCGCATCCGGCCGGGGTGATGTGCTCCTACAATCGCGACACGATCACGCCTCCCGGCGGAACAGACTGGTCGTGCGAGAACGACTACCTGCTCAACCAGGTGCTGAAAAAGGACTGGGAGTTTAAGGGCTTTGTGCTGTCGGACTGGGGCGGGACCCACTCGGCGGCGCATGCGGCGCTGAGTGGGCTCGATCAGGAGCAGCCGGGTTCGCAGTATTTTGGCGATCCGCTGAAGCAGGCGGTCGAGGGCGGGCAGGTGCCGATGTCGCGCCTCGACGATGCGGTACATCGTGTGCTGCGCAGCATGTTTGCCAATGGCGTGATCGACAATCCGCCGGTGACGCAGGTCCCGGATCCGTTTCGCGGCCGCGATGACGCGGAGCACATTGCCGATGAAAGCATTGTGTTGTTGAAGAATGCGGATGGGATTCTGCCGCTGAATGCGGCGTCGGTGCAGTCCATCGCAATCATCGGGTCGCACGCGGATGTGGGCGTGCTTTCCGGCGGCGGCTCAGCGCAGGTGGACGCGCCTGGGGGCAACGCCATCAATCCGCACCCCGGCGGCGCGAACTGGATGGAACCGGTTTACTTCCCTTCGTCACCACTAAAGGAGATCCGTAAACAGGCGCCCAACGCGAAGGTTCAATTTGATCCGGGGACCGACCCAGCCGCAGCGGCGAAAGTGGCTGCAGGTTCGCAGGTGGCTATCGTTTTCGTCAACCAGCCGATGAGCGAAGGGCGCGACTCGAAGACGATTGAGCTGCCGGATCATCAGGACGCGCTGGTGGATGCGGTGGCGGCGGCGAATCCGCACACCATCGTCGTGGTAGAGAACGGCAGCCCGGTTGCCATGCCGTGGGCCGACCATGTGCAGGGGATTATCGAGGCGTGGTATCCGGGGATTGGCGGGGCGCAGTCGCTGGCCAGCATTCTGTTTGGCGAGGTGAATCCTTCCGGACGCCTGGCCATTTCTTTTGCGAAGAGCGACGACCAGTTGCCGCATCCCGAAGTGCCCGGGATTAACCTGATTGCGCATCCAGGCGCGGGAGGACGCCATCGTCCCGGCGAGCTGCCGCTGTTCGACGCGCCGGCGACAGAAGGTGTCCGTGTCGGTTACAAATGGTTCGAGTCGGAGCACAAAGACCCGCTGTTCCCGTTCGGGTTTGGGCTCTCCTATACGACCTGGACATTCTCCGATCTGAAAGCTTCCCGACATGAGGCGACGTTCACGGTGCGCAATACCGGCAATCGCGCCGGAACCGAAGTAGCGCAGGTGTATGCGGTACTGCCGGAGCCGACGGGCGAATCGACGTTCAAGCGCCTTGTGGCGTGGGATCGGGTGGAGCTGGGCGCAGGCGAGTCAAGGACGGTGACGCTGAAGCTGGATCCGCTGTATCTTTCGATCTTCGACGTGGCGAAGAACAACTTCGTGGTCGCGCCAGGAGACTACACGATCTTCGCGGGTTCTTCTTCGGCAGACTCAGTGCTGAGCACGACTGTGCACATCAACTAGGGCGTGCTATCGCGCAAAGCAAGACGGCTCCGAATCCGGACAGGATGCGGAGCCGTGGTTCCTGGGTGCGCCCTGGAAACAAACTGAAGGCGCTGCTCAGTTCGCGCCGAACAAGGCGCTGGCCGGCTGAGCGCTGACCGTCGCCGGTGGGTGTGCGCTCGACTTGGAACTGTCGCCCCCCACGCCAGCTGCGGCGGTTCCGTCGAGTTCCACCTTGCCGGAGAAGATGGCGTTGTCCTCCACAGAGAGGCGCGCGGCGCGAATGTCGCCATTCACATGGCTGCCACCGCGAAGCTCGACGCGGCCTGCGGCGTGAATATCGCCCTGCAGATGTCCCTGCACGACGACATCGCGGGCCGTCACATTGGCAGTGACGCGTGCGTTGGCTCCGATGGTGAGCCTGTGTTCAGTGAGGGTGACAGTGCCTTCCACAAGGCCCTCCACCACGAGATCTTCATTGCCCTTCACTTCACCGCGGATCTGGACCGACTTCCCAATGACTGCAGCTGCTTCTCCTGGCATTGCGCAAACTCCCTTTTTGTGGCTGGCTCGCTGGCTTTGTCCGAATATACGCAAGGCCACGCCTCCCCGCAACATGAATCAGGCGGTGCGGGCCGGTTTGGCCGCGCCTGGCCAGAGCTCGGCCTGCAAGGGCCAGACTGGCTTGCGCTCCGGCACCAGATCGTCGGCGAACCGATGGTCGAGCCCGTGCTTCCGGACCACGGCGCGAACCATGGCGGACACCCGTTCCTGGTAGGCCTTTGAGACGAAGGCGCGGTCTCCGTAGCGCTGGGCGTAGGCCTGTTCGAGTTCCGGGAAATGCTCCCGGATAAAGCGGAGGAAAACCGGCTTCGAGCAGGGTTTGAGGAAGAGCGGCTGCGATGCGAAGAAGCAGGCGCCGGCCTTGCGGGCGCGGCGAGCCATGGTGTCGAGTGCCCGAGCCGTGTCGGTGATTCCGGGCATGAGGGGTGAGCAGAGGATGCCGACCCTGAGGCCGGCTTCGCGGAGCCGGGTGACGGTTTGGAAGCGCAGGTCGGGCCGGGGCGCCCGTGGCTCGAGAATCCGGGCCAGCTTTGGATCGGGGGTTGTGATGGTGAGGCAGACGGTGAGGCGGTTGCGCGCGGCAATGCGGGTGAGCAGGTCGATGTCGCGCTCGATGAGCGTGGACTTGGTGACGACGCCCAGGCGAAAGCCGTGCTGTTCCGCAAAGACTTCGAGGATGCTGCGCGTGACGCGAGCGCGGCGCTCAATGGGCTGATAGGGATCGGTGGCCGTGCCGAGCCCGATGTACTCGTCGGGGCGCACCTGGCGGAGTTCCTGGCGCAGGAGCCACGCGGCGTTTTGCTTGATGTAAATCTCGCGCTCGAAGAGGTCGAGGGCGGGGTTGTCGGAGACGTCGCCCTGGATGGGGTGGATGAACTCATGGGTGTAGCGGGCGTAGCAGTAGCGGCAGCCGAATTCGCAGCCGCGATAAGGGTTGATGGTCCAGGTCATCCAGTTCATGCGCTTCGAGTCGGAGCGATTGAGGAGGGAGCGCGGGGCCATGGTGCGGAATTCGACGAGATGGCCTGCATCGGCGGCCTCACTTTCGGCGGCGAGCCGCGCAATACCGGCGGGGCCCTGGCCGAAGATGGGGAACAGGGTGGTGGAGGACGATAATAGATTCGCTTTTTCTTCGCCCATACTTTTAAAACTAACGCTAGAGGCTGGGGCGAGTCAAGGCTGTGACCCGGCGCACTGACAACGGCCTTTGTTTCTGGCACTCTGGCGCAGCTGGATGGCCCGACGAAGCCTTTGCCTTGTCCCCTCGTCGCCGCCGGTTGAGGATTCCATGCCGAAAAACGTTCTGGTTGCCTGGGCCACGCGCTACGGGTCTACCGAGGAGGTGGCGCACGCCGTCGCCGACGACCTGCTGAAGCAGGGTTTTACGGTAAATGCGCGGCCGATGACCGAGGTGCAGGGCGTTGAACGCTTTGACGCCGTGGTGCTGGGGTTTGCGCTGTATATGAGCCGCATTCATAAGGACGCCCGGCGGTTTCTGACCACCTATAAGGAGCAACTGACGGGCGTGCCGGTGGCGGTGTTCTGTCTGGGTCCGGTGCATGCCGACGAGAAAGAGTTCGTCGAGGCGCGCAGACAACTGGACAAACAGCTGACGGCGTTTCCGTGGTTTTCGCCCATTGCTCTGGAGATTATCGGCGGGCGATTTGATCCGCAGAAGCTCGGCCTGCTTCGCTATGTTCCGGCGATGCGCAGCGTGCCGGCGAGCGACGCGCGCAACTGGGAGGCGATCCACAGCTGGGCCTACCATCTGCCGGCTGCGTTGCAGGCAGCGGGGACGCGATAAGGTCGTGCAGGCGGGCATGAGAATCAATTCCGAATGAGAGGTGGAAGGTTGGCACCCCGACGCGTAGGGGCGTACCCTCGCTTACGGCGTCACGCATCTCACCCTATAAAAGTGCGACCCTATCTCGCGGAGGAATGCATCACCCATGGCCGATCTGAAAGGCACATCCATCACCTGGCTGGGACACGCCACCGTTCTCATCGTCACACCCAGAAAGACAACGATCCTCATCGACCCGTTTATCGAGCACAATCCGAAATATCCGAAGGGCTACCAGCTGCCGGACAAGATCGATCTGTTGCTGCTGACGCACGGGCACATGGATCACATAGCAGACGCGCTGCCGGTGGCTAAAAAGCACGGCCCGGTTGCTGTTGGCATGGTGGAACTGATTGGCTGGCTGCACTCTAAGGGGCTTGCGGACAAGCAGGGCATCGGCATGAACGTGGGCGGCTCGCACAAACACGCTGATGTGACGCTGAGCCTGACCGAAGCGCGACACTCATCAGGCATCACCGACGGCGACAAGACGATTTACGGTGGCGTCCCAGCCGGATTCGTGATTGCCCTCGAGGACGGACCGACGCTTTACCACGCGGGAGACACGACGGTCTTTTCCGACATGCAACTGATCCGCGATTTGTACCATCCGGATCTGGTGATGCTGCCCATCGGCGGCCACTACACGATGGGGCCGCGGCTGGCGGCCGTCGCCGCGAAATATCTTGGGGCGAAGACGGTGCTGCCCATTCACTTCGGGACGTTTCCGCCGCTGGTGGGGACCCCGGCAGCTCTGGAAAAGGAGTTGGCCGGATCGGGCATCAGCGTCATCCACACCGATCCAGGAAAGACGCTCTCTTAGCAGCCAGCAGCGGCTCAGGACGCTGTCGCAACTTCTTCAATGAGCTGATCGGCGTAGCGTTCGCGGTTCTCAGGGACAATCAGGACGGGCACGGTTGCAGATGCGATGACCTGGACCACCGTGCTGTGTTCCAGATCGTGCTCGGTATGCGCGGGAGAGGGCGCGCCCATCACGATCAGGTCGGGATGGAGCTTCTTCGCCATCTGCACGATCATCCGGGCAGGATCGCCTCCGGTAACGGAGTGGTCGACCGGGAGACCGTGGGCCTCGTCAAAGGGCGCAAGGAAACGCAGTCGCTCAAGGCAGTTGGGACATTCCAGATGGCGGCCGCAGCGTGCCGAGTGCAGGACGATGAGATGGCCGCCCGCGATCCGCTGCGCGTAGTGCAGGGCTCCGAGTGAGGCCGAGGAAAAATCGGTGGCGGCGAGGACGTTGTTCCAGCGGCCAAACTTCTGCGGGGCCTTCTTATCGTCGGGCGCGACGGTAAGGATGGGGCAGGGCGAATGCGCCAGCAGCTGCCGCGTGACCAAACCGAGGGCGGCGCGGCCAGCCCCGGTGATGGCCTTCGTTCCCAGCACCAACAGGGCAGCCTTGTGATCGCGCAGCGAAAGAAGGATCCGCTCGCAGACGATTCCGGTTTCGACGCGCGAGTGCACGGGAATTCCCTGCTCGCGCACTTCAGCTTCAATGCGAGCCAGCTCGGCGCGGGCGGTCTTGTCGTGCTCCACATTGTCGGGAGCGCCAGCGGGAAACGCATATCCGACCGGATCGATAACGTGGATCAGGAGCAGCATCGCGTGCTGGAGGCGCGCCAGTTCCTGCGCGCAGCGCAGCGCGGCCGAAGACTCCTCGGAAAAATCAATCGCTGCCACGATGGTCTTAAATGGGAACTGCTTCGCGGCGCGCAGCCACGTTGTCTTCCTTTCCCTGTTCGGGTTTGAACCCCTGGAAGCCGGCATGGCCTTGCCCTCACTTTCCGCTTGCTTGGGCTATTTACGAAACTAATCCCGGCCACCAGGCGAATCCGTGACGATGGTCACCAGATTTTGTGACATTGAGCACACGAAATCGAGTACTGTGTCGTTCCGGGTCGGTGTTGGCGCGACAGGACGCCTCTACTGGTGCGGAAGATCGAAGGTGAGCACCACGTCGACAGTGTGCGCATCGTGATCGGCGGTCCAATGCGCATCAAAGCTCCCGCGAATGGACTGCAACTGCTCGGCGCGCAGCTGGTGATAGTCGGCGATGGATTTGGGGATGAGATCGGGATTGAAGGGGTCGCCAGGTGAAGCAGCCAGTAGGGCATCAGCTCCGTTTGCTGCTTCTGATCGAGATTGATCAGGCTGAGCTTGCCCATGCGATAGACAGGCCCTGGGGTAACGGTAATGGTGTAATCGACGGTGTGTTGGGTGCGGTCGAGCGTGGGCGTCTCATCGATCTTCGCATCCAGATAGCCGTGAGTGCGGTAAGGCGCCGTCACCATTTCGCGAATCTGCTTCCACGCATCCTGATCGGCTACGTCGCCTGGATGGAGACCGGCACGCTGCACGAATTGCTCCTCGGTCATGAAGAGATCGCCCTGGAGGTGAAGCGCGGAGACACGATACTGTGCCCCCTCCGAAGTGATGGAAGCCGTGATGGGGACAAGGATTTTGCCATTAGCGATGTGGGGCTGGCCCCAGACCGGCGGAGTCATCTTCATATCGATGAAGCCCAGCCGGCCATAGACGGCGCGAATTTGCTCGGCGAGCTTGTCGCGGATGGATCCCTGGAACTTCTGCCCGGCGGCGGCTTTCTCTACCTCTTCGATCGGCCGGGTCCAGAGGCCGCTGTAGTCATAAACGCGGAACGACTCGAGCACGACGGGCGGCGAGTCAATGTGGTAGAGGATCGCAACCTGTTCGTGGCTCGCATTGCCAATGGGTGAAGTGCTGATAGATGCCGACGATACGCCCTTAGCCGCCAGGATCGACTGGAGCGCAGCGCTGACCTCGTCGCGCATGGCGCCGGCGGGGTTGAGGGAACCGTGGAAGAGCGGTACCTTTGCCGCGACGGCGCCGTTCAGCGTCTTGTCATCCCACCAGGGGAAGTTGTCGTACTGGACCGGTACGACGGCCTGGGAGGGCTTGAGGGCGAAGGTCAGGGTTTCGCCGTCGAAGTTGAACGTGCCTTCGCTGAAAAGGCCTGAGGCGGTCAGCTTGTCGGCTGCGGCCTGCATCTGATCGCGGTCCAGCGGCTCTCCGGGCTTCAGTCCAGTGAAAGCGAGCAGCTCGGCCTGGCTGAGATCAGTACCGGTAAAGGTGATCTGCGAAGGTGACCAGGTTTGCGCGTGTGCGGGATGGGTGAGGCCAGCAAAGCACAGGACGACGCAAAAGCAGAGGGACGCCTGCAACCCCACTCCCGCTCCACAAGCCATTGGTTGACGCCTTCGCATGCAGCACCTTTCCCGGACTGAGGTTGGTTGCGGAAGCCCGACCCTAAGCAGGCTTTATTTCAGCGGACCGCTTAGTTGAGAGGACCGCCGGGCCGGAAGGTCACTACCAGGTCGACGATATGTGTGTCGTCGTGTTCGAAGGCTTTCCAGCTCCCTGACCACCCATCGAGTGAATGCAGCTGATTCTTGTATTTGATCAGGAACTGTGGAACCAGCACCGCGTCGTACACGTCGCCCGGATGCAGCGGCCAGTACTGCATCACCTGGGCTTTCTGCGTGTCGCTTAGATTGATCAGGGAAAGTCCGCCCATGTGGAAGACCGGGCCAGGCGCCACCGCAATCGAATAATCCACGGTGTGATTCGCAGTGTCTTTCGTAGGGGCGGCGTCGATCTTCGCCCGCAGGTAGCCGTGCTGTTTATACGGAATGGCAATCGCTGCGAGGGTTCCGCGCAGCAAGTCCTCGTTGGCAACGTCGCCGGGATGGAGCTTCGCCGCTTTCGCTAATTCCTCCGGCGTCATCATCGTGTCACCGGTGAGGTGAAGGCCTGCGAGCCGGTACTGCGCGCCCTCGACCACGGTTCCGCTCACCGGAACGGTGACTTTGCCGTCGGCCACCTGGGGCTGGCCATGCGCGTAGCCGGTGAGCGCAACATCAAGATATCCCTGGCGGTGATAGATGGCCCGCAACGCTGTGGCGAGGGTGGCTTCGTTCGAAGGATCGAAGTCCTGACCGGCTGCGGCTTTCGCGATCGCCGCCACCGGGTCGGTCCAGGCGCCGGACACGCCGGAGAAATCCACGGATCCGATTTCGACCGGCGGCGAATCAATGTGAAATTCGATTCCGGCGTCCCTCATGGTTTCGTCTTTGGCAGGAACCGCGGTCACGGCAGCCTGCACTCCCTTATCCGCCAGCAGCGCCGTCAGCGCAGATGCCACCTGCTGCTGCATGCCGCTCTCCGGCGGCACCGATCCATGAAAGAGTGGCACCTTTGCGGCGACGGCGGCGTTCAGCGCTTTGTCATCCCACCAGGGAAAATTGGAGTATGCGACCGGCTCCAGGTGTTCCGCGGATTTGAGCGCGTAATTGAGTGCCACACCATCGAAAGCAAAGCGCACATCAGTAAAGAGTCCCGTGTCGATCAGCTTCTGCGCCGCAGCCTGAATCTCCGCCTGACCTAACGCGTCGCCGGGCTTCAGCCCCGTGACCGCCAGTAGTTCGGCGGAGTTGGCAGTGGTGCCGGAGAACGTGATTTTCTTCGGAATGAACTTCTGCGCGGGTACCGGAACTGCCACGGCGGCAATCAGGAGTAAGCAGAAGACGGACCGGCGATACATGCTGGCAAGATAAATGCGCCCGCGCGAACACGCCAGTGAAAAACTGCCCCCAGCGATCCCAGTTTTGTGGGATTACGCCTGGACCCTCTCAATCACCACCGACTCCAGCACCACAGGTTTGACCGGCTTGTCCTGGCGGTCGCGGGAGATCCTGGAGATTCTGTCGGCGATCTCCTGGCCCTCGACGACTTCGCCGAAGATGGTGTGCTTGCCGGTGAGCCAGTCTGTAGCAGCCACGGTGACAAAAAACTGAGAACCGTTGGTGTTGGGGCCGGCGTTGGCCATGGCCAGCTTGCCCTTCTTATCGAACCGATGGGGAGAGCCTTTGGTTTCGTCTTCGAATTTGTAACCAGGACCGCCCATGCCGTTGCCCGCGGGATCGCCGCCCTGGATCATGAAGTCCGGAATGACGCGATGGAAGACCGTGCCGTCGTAAAGTTTGTCCTTACTCTTCTGGCGGCTCACCGGGTGGGTCCACTCGCGCGCGCCTTCAGCCAGCTCGATAAAGTTGGCAACGGTTTTGGGTGCTTCTTTCTCGAAAAGCCTGCAGACGATTTTGCCTTCGTTGGTGTTGAACACGGCATAGGTTCCTGGCTGGCGGGACATGATGACTCCTTCGTGGAATTTCGGTGCGGTGAGATCAGGATTGCGGCTGTGGCGATGTGGCTGGCCCTCCCAGAGCAGAAGGCGCGGGGGGAACCGGCTGACCGGCAGGAACGATGGTGACTTTCTTCAGGATGACGGGATCGACCGGCTTGTCGTTGCTGTCGCGATTGACGCGGGCGATGGCCTTAACAATTTCGACGCTGGGGTCGTCGCACTGCCCGAAGATGGTGTACTTCTGATCGAGAAAAGCTGTGGGCGCTTCGGTGATGAAGAACTGCGAGCCATTGGTGTCAGGGCCGGAATTAGCCATGGCGAGGCGACCGGGGACGTCGAAGTTGAGCGCGGAATCGAACTCATCTTTGAACGCGTAGCCGGGATCGCCTTCGCCACTGCCCAGCGGATCGCCGCCCTGGATCATGAAGTTGGGGATGACGCGGTGAAAGGTGGTGCCGTCGTAGTAGCGGCGGTGGGTCTTTTGCTTCGTGGCCGGATCAGTGAATTCCTTCGTGCCCTCGGCGAGGCCGGTAAAGTTGGCGACCGCGTTCGGAGCCTGCTTATCGAAAAGGCGGCAGGTCATCTGACCCATGCTGGTATCAAAGAGCACCGTCGCGCCGGTGGGCTGAGGACCGGGATGGGCCTGTACGCCGGGCGAATCGGGCAACGCCTGAGATGAGCTGGATGGCGGCGCGGACTGCGTCGAGCTTTGGTCAGGAGTGCTCTGCTGCGCAAGCAGGCTGCACGAAACCAGAAAAGCGGCCGTGAAGCAGGAACGACGGATGAGGGAGATCACGAGAAACAGACTAACGCATCCCCGGCGACAGTATCAGCGTCGCCTTTGCTCGCGCTTGACCATCTCGGCCGAGCGCCCGCTGGAGGGGAGCACTGCCAGGATGATCGCCACACCCATGTACGCCAGATCCCAGGTGGGAATGTAATGCGGATGGTAGTAGTAGTGCACGCCGAGCATCGCCAGGCCGGCGAGAAACGCGAACTTTCTGAATTTGAAAAGCGGCGCAGCCACCGCAAGCGCGTCGCACCCGGTCAGCAGCAGCCATTCCTGGCTTGGGTGACGGGGAGCCGTGTAACCGGGAAAGTCGGCCAGCAACAACGGAACTGCGACGCCCAGCAACACTACCCGGAGGATCAGGCTTACGATCACCCAAAAGGTCTGCATCGATCCAGACTACCGATCCTTACCGGGATGCCTCACTTCCCGGTGTAAATCACGTGCCAGATCGAACCAGAACCGTCATCAGTAACGAACAGTGAACCGTCGCTGGCCACCGTGACCCCGACGGGTCGTCCCCATACCTTGCCGTCCGCGCGGACGAAACCGGTGAGGAAGTCCTCGTACTCGCCGGTGGCGTGGCCGTCCTTCATGGGCACGCGGATGACTTCGTATCCGGAGCGCCTCGCGCGATTCCAGGAGCCGTGCTCGGCGGCAAAGCCGTCGCCCTTGTATTCGGCGGGGAACTGCGATCCTTCATAAAAGAGCATTTCCAGCGAAGCGAAGTGGGGGTTCACGAGCACGTCGGGGGTGATGACCTTGCCGGCGAGCTCCGGATGCTTACCCGGCTGACGGGGATCCTGCACACCGCCATTGGTGCTCATGTAATACCAGGGCCAGCCGTAGAAACCGCCCTCCTGCACGTGCGTGATGTAGTCGGGGACCAGGTTGTCGCCGAGCATGTCGCGCTCATTCGTGGAGCACCACAGCTCGCCGGTGGTGGGATTGATGGTTTCTCCGACGCAGTTGCGGATTCCGTATGCGTATACCTTGACGAACTTGCCTTCGGGCGTGAACTCGAGAACGTCGGCGCGATGGAATTCTTCCGGATGCACGTCGGAGTCGTCGTCATTGGAGTGCGAACCGACGGAGACGAACATGCGCTTGCCATCCTGAGAGAAGGCGATGTCACGGGTCCAGTGGCCCCCGCCGCGCAGGCGCCCGCCGCCGGGCAGGTCAGCGAGTTTCTCGACCGGACCGCGAGCTTTCAGGTCGCCAACCTGATAAGGAATGCGGACGACGGAATCGGTGTTGCCGATGTAGACCCACTTCGGATCGTTCGCCGGATAGAACTGGATGCCGAAGGGCTGGCTCAATCCATCCGCAAACGTCGAGACCTGCTTCGGCTTGCCATCGGCGCCCACTCCGCGGAAGACCATGACTTTGTTCTCATAGCTGAGCGCGACAAACAGATCGCCGTTGGGGGCCGTACGGATGAGCCGCGGCTGGTCCAGTCCGGTGTAGTACATCTCGACCTTGAAACCGGCGGGTGCCTGTGGCCATGCGCCGTCGGGACGCTCCACCCTGTCGGGGCCGTTATCGACGCCCGGCGTTGCGTAAGGGGCCGGCAAGTCGGCGACCGTCAGATGCCGCCGCACACCGGGCTGTTCATTGCTGTAGTCGGTAAAGGCGTCCTGGCCGGTGAGAACTTTAACCTGGGCGCGGGCCGCGTCAGGCGTGGATGCCGCCAGGCTTAACGCCAGTGCCGCGACCGGCAACAGGGCATGGAACTTCTGCATTTGTCCTCCGGGGTTGGGTAAATGTTGAGGATGAGAACGATTGCCAGCCCAACACAATCTGTATGCATGATGCCGGCGAAGTGCGCGGCGATACTTTTTGACCGAACTTCGTCACTTTGTCTTCCCGCTATTCGGGACAGACAGGGCCTTCAGTTCCCGCGGGCTGGTCATGGCACGCTGCAGAAGTCCTGTAGGAATAGTCGCCGTGAGGACGGCCTCGTTGCGATGGCGCTCCACGACGATGCTGTTGATCATCGCGCGGGCGTCGGAGTCGAAGGACGTGGTTGCAGCGCTGTTCGCCATGGATTTTACCAGGACGAGAATCGTGTCCAGGGACTCGGTGGTATCGGCCGCTGCGCCGTCCGTGGAGGCAATCTCCTCGGCGCGCAGGTGAATCTTCCCGATCCACGTGAGGGAGGCAACGAAGGTTGAGCCCACCGGCAGCGGCAGGCGAAGACCCAGGACACGCGCGCCACCGCTGGCCAGCGGCGAATTAATTTGACCGATGCCCCACGCAATTGAGAGCAGAGGAACTCTGGAGTAATACCTGGAGAGCAACGATGAGCCCACGAACGGAAGGGCCGCCGTGCGGTGGCGGTCAATCATGGAGTGAATCTGCTCGGGAGAAGGTGTGTTGCTGACGGCGACGAGGTCATAACCGAGCAAAGTGACGCGCACGGTGCGGCCTTCGCTGGGAATGCTGTAAACGGTGTGGGCGGCGTAGGTTTCCTGGGAGTGCGCGATCCTCGAGAGGTATTCAGCGAGCCTGCGACCGTCGAAATGGCCGACAAACACCTCGCTGAAAGCGACCCCTCCGTTTGGGCCCTTTGGGTCAGGCATCCGATGCACCGCAAAGGCTGCCTCGTCGAGGTCGCGCTCAAACTGGATGCCAGTCGCGTCGATGAAGTGCTGATATTCAGGAGAATGCTCGACCGGATGCTGGTCGAAATGCGTGGCGGAACGGAGCGGCCGCAGGTTGAGGTAGACAATGCCGTCGGACTCGGGCAGCAGGCGCGCGGCTTCAGGCGGAGCCTCTTTGCGAAGGTAAATGGCTCCGGCCAGAAGAAGCAGGACAACAAGCACAATGGCGATGGAGAGTTTCGTGCGCCGGTGGGTCATCGCGTGAGCTGCCCCCTCGGCCGCGGAACGAGTGCCAGTGGCAGCACCATCTATCTTCTCACCCCCGAAACGCTTCACGCACGCGCCGCCGATACCCGCATGCGGCACGGGCCGGGCGTGCTGCTTTCGTCCGTTGCTGCCCCTGGCGGCGTGTGATATTTTCTATGCTGGACCCGTTGAAAGCAAAAGGAGAAGTGTGTCCGGTTTCAACGGGTTCACGAATATCCGGGCTGGCGTAGCTCAGCTGGTAGAGCATCTGATTTGTAATCAGAGGGTCGGGGGTTCAAATCCCTTCGCCAGCTCCAGTCTCCACCACCTCGGACCCGAGGGTAAGATTCCTTCGCAGAGCTGATGTAGCTCAGTTGGTAGAGCACTCCCTTGGTAAGGGAGAGGTCACCGGTTCAATCCCGGTCATCAGCTCCAGAATTTCCGCACAGGTGGCCGAGTGGTTAATGGCAGCAGACTGTAAATCTGCCGCTCTTTGGAGCTACGGAGGTTCGAATCCTCCCCTGTGCACCAGGTTTTAGGGCGCGCACGCGCGGGAATTGGGGGCGTCCATGCGGATCACAGGGGGAAAGCGCAAGGTGATGGCGCTCACCCTTCTCGCAGTTCTTGCCGGACTCGCATGGTTGACGATGGACGCCGGGAAAATCCGGCTGGTGGTTTTGATTTTGCTGGGCGGCTTTGCTCTTCGAATCGCATTGACAACGCAGCGTGCGAACGACGATGAGCAGGCCGAAGAACATCGTTAAAATCGGCATCCAGCAGTGCGGCTCCTGAACTGGAGCTTCGCAACAACGTGTAAGGCAAGGCGCAGACGAATCTCGTTTCGCTAATGCCCGGCAGCGGTGGCATTCTTACGTGCCGAGCCGATATTCATGTTCGCCAACTCATTGTCAAGGCGTTCGCCAAACGCCGCTTCCGGTTTCAAAAGAAAATCGGCGTCCGGACGGATTCGAATGAAGCCAAGGATCTCGCCGGTTTTGGAGTCGGCCATGGTGACAAGGAGGACTGCGCCTTCCACCGGACCACCGATCAGAAACGTCATTGCGGCACGGCCTCCGGTGAGAACCTGGCCTGCTCCCTGAACGAAAACCAGGATGTCAGAATTCACGGAACAGGGCAGCTCCCCCACCTGATCGCTGAGAGTGTAGGCCGACTTTGCGATCTTTCCCGGTTTCTTGTCCATCAGGGCGGAAACGGTGCTGAACTTCTGCTGCACCTGGAGGATCACGCTGCTCATTTCTTCGTCAGACGCGCCACTGGAAAGCCGGCTGGTCGCGGAGTTGAGTCCGATGCCGTCGGATTTGAGATGAGACTCGACGAGAGCCTCAAGAGCCCCGGCCCACGTTGAGGATTCCGCCGTCATACCCTCGGCGCCTTTGACGCCAATTTTTGTGAGATAGCCCTGCGGCGGCATCATGCAGGCCGAATGGATGGGGAATTTGCCGGAGCTCATTTTGTGCTGCACGTACGACGATGCCCGAGCTGTCGAAGCCGAGGTCACGGCAAATGCGGCCGTCGCGAAGGCCACGAAGACTGCCCGTCCGTGTCTCATGCCATTGCCCCTTTCAGGAAAAATGCCGCTCGTGGAAGCGCTCTGGCGGCAATCGACCGGGCGAATCCTGCACAGGCGATCATGGATGCGCCTGGCCGGCCTGGTGATTCTGACACTGCGCCAGGCGCCTCTCAATGCGAAGGCGATCGAGGCTCGTGGAAGGCGCCAGCTGAAGATATCGCCGGTAATTTGCCGCCGCCTCGGAATATCGCGCCTCCTCTTCACAGAGGAAACCGAGGTCGCGATAAGCAAGCGCAAAATCGGGCTGCTCCTGAACGACGGCCAGAAAGAGTTTCTCCGCGGCGGCCTGATTCTGTTGAAGGGTCGCGCGGCCTTCGGGCGTGGAAAGCAGCTTCTGCTGCTCCTGTTCCTCAGTCATCTTAAGAACCTGCTTGCGCTGCTGACTCGCGCCTTCTTCGGTCAGTTCATCCGGCGTCGGGAGGGTCGTTTTGGCGCCGAGCGCACGATAGGCCTCACCCAGCAGCATCTTGTATTGCGGCTCGCCGGGGAATGCCTTCACCAGCCGGGTGGCCCGGGCCACCGCCGTACGCGCACGGCGGCTCTCCAGATCGGTGTTGATATCGGAGACGATGGCCGGCGCGACAGCAGCGAGGTAGTCCTGCTTTGAGCCGGTTCGCGCGCCCTCGAGCTTGACCGAATCCGCAAAAGCCAGGACTTCCCCCTCCCTCGTTATCAACTTCGGATGATCGTGGTAGAAGGTCTGGCGCGGCTCGTACTCCAGGTTTCTGTCCTGGTCGAGAAGCTCGAAGGCGACCGCCATGGCGCGAGGATCGTACCCGGCGACGGTCATGGCGGCAAGCCCGTCGTGGTCGGCCTGACTTTCCATTTCACGCGAATAGCCATAGACACTTTCCACCACGATGAGGTTGCTGGCCTCCGCGGCGCCGGCCGCCGCCAGGCCAACAGCGTAACCGCCGGGCACTACGCTGGCAGCGGCCGCAATTATCTCTGTCGCGACGGTCTTCCTGCGAATGCTCCGGTTTTCGATATAGGGATGCCGCTCGTAGACGTGCGCGGTTTCGTGGGCGAGCACGCTTGCCAGCTGCGCCTCGTTCTCAAGCAGAGCAAGCAAGCCGGTCGTGATGTAAACCGAACCGTTAGGGGAGGCGAAGGCGTTCATTTCCGCATCGCGCAGGACCAGAAAACGATAAGTGACTTTTTCGGGCGCCGGCCGGCCGGCCAGAACGCGCTCTCCCACAGAATCGATATAAGATTGCAGGCCGGGATCGTGGAGCACCAGCCCTTCCCTCTCATAGTGCGCATCAACTGCGTCGAACTGGGCAAGAAGACTGTCATCGACCTTGGTGAACAGGAACGCTGCCCCTGGGCCTTCGGAGACCCGCACCGGCGCGCTGGTAGCGGCGGGCTGCACCGGGCCGCCCGTTTCCTGCGCCGGCAGCGGCCGGAGCAAGACGAAGAGGAAAAGCGCTGGAACAATTCTGTACAAAGGGTCCCTTCCCGCTCGACGGAGGGAGGCCTGACTTCGGGAACTGCATATACTCCCTCAAAGCGGGCGATTCCGCAAGGGCAAAAAGCGTGGCGGCCCGGTTCGGAGGTACTGCAAGCGCTCGCCTGGCTTATTACCGCCAACGACCGCTTTTGCGCGATTGCTCGAGGTTGGCGGCTATGCTAACCTCACAACTTGCGCCGTTCAGCGCGGGAGCTCGGACCGCGTCCAGGCTCCAGTGACGACTTTGGGTTGCGCGCTCAGCTGCCTGGAGCACTCCCCCTGTAAGGGAAACGGAACGAGGCCCTCAACAGGGTTCTGTCTGAACGCTGTTTTGCGGGAGTAACTCAGTGGTAGAGTCACAGCCTTCCAAGCTGTTGGTCGCGGGTTCGATTCCCGCCTCCCGCTCCAGAATTTCGAATCGGGTGATGTTTTGAAAGGTCACGGCTTTAGCTTTCCAGATCAATCGCCAAATCAAGGGGCATTCGTCCCCGAGGGAAGGCACCTAGCCATGTTTGAGCAGGCTACTATTCCGGTTCGCGACGAGTTGACCTTTGCCGAGGTGCGGCAAGCCATCGACGAGGCCTTTGCACCCGTGGCCGTGGGCGCGTTTTTGAAGCGGCTCGACGGCGCAAGGCTGCGGGTCCGGCAGTTTGAAGCGGTATTGGCGCACGGGTTTCTGGGCGCGCCTGCCCAGAAGAGCTATGCGGCTCTCGGCGACTCCGACCGCGGCCAGATTCGTGAGCATTATCTGCGTCAGGTGGAACGGGTTGCTCCTGACGTTCGGAAGAAGTTTTTCCGGCTGTATGCGAGCTATTGAGGGACGGCCTCGGAAGAAAGCTCAACAACCAGGGTTCGAAAGGAAACAAGCATGGCGAAGGAAAAGTTTGACCGGTCGAAGCCGCACGTGAACGTGGGGACGATCGGGCACATCGATCACGGGAAGACGACCCTGACGGCGGCGATCACCAAGGTTTTGCAGAAGCACAATCCGAAGAACCAGTTTCGGTCGTTCGATTCGATCGACAACGCGCCCGAAGAGCGAGAGCGCGGAATCACCATCGCCACGGCGCACGTGGAGTACGAGACGGCCAACCGGCACTACGCGCACGTGGATTGCCCCGGCCACGCTGACTACATCAAGAACATGATCACCGGCGCGGCGCAGATGGATGGAGCGATTCTCGTCGTTGCCGCCACCGACGGACCGATGCCGCAGACCAAGGAGCACGTGCTGCTGGCCCGCCAGGTAGGTGTGCCGTATGTGCTGGTGTTCCTGAATAAGTGCGATGCGGTTGAGGACACCGAGCTGATCGATCTGGTGGAGATGGAAGTGCGCGAGCTGCTGACCAAGTATCAGTTCCCGGGCGACGATGTTGCGGTGATCCGCGGCTCGGCGCTGGGCGCGCTCAATGGGGAAGCGCAGTGGGAAGCCAAGATCGACGAGCTGATGGAGGCGGTCGACAAGCAGGTTCCGATGCCGAAGCGCGCGGTCGATCAGCCCTTCCTGATGCCGATCGAAGACATCTTCTCGATCTCGGGGCGCGGCACGGTGGTGACGGGCCGGATCGAGCGCGGCAAGGTGAAGGTAGGCGAGGAAGTGGAGATCGTGGGCTTCCGCGAGACCCGCAAGACGGTGGTCACCGGCGTCGAGATGTTCAAGAAGCAGCTCGACGAAGGACTGGCCGGCGATAATGCGGGACTGCTGTTGCGCGGCGTAGCCAAAGAAGATGTGGAGCGCGGGATGGTTCTGGCCAAGCCTGCCTCGATCACGCCGCACACCAAGTTCACAGCCTCGGTCTACGTGCTGTCGAAGGAAGAGGGCGGCCGTCACACGCCGTTTTTCAATGGGTATCGTCCGCAGTTCTACTTCCGGACCACCGACGTGACCGGAGTGGCGCATCTGCCTGCCGGTACGGAGATGGTGATGCCGGGAGACAACGTAACGCTGGAGATCGAGCTGATCACGCCGGTGGCCATGGAGAAGGGTCTCAGGTTCGCGATCCGCGAAGGCGGCAGAACGGTGGGCGCGGGCACGATCTCGGAGATCCTGAAATAGGATTTGCCGTCCAGGCAGACGCGCCCTGACGGGCGCCAAAGTAGGACGCGAGAGGAAAGTAAGAAGCCAGCGGGATCGGGCTGAATTCCGGTTTCGCTGACCAGGAAAACAAAGGGATTGAGCCGGTTCGGGCCTTCGGGCGGCAGGCGAGCACCGCCCGGCGAAACCCTAAAAAATCAGGTAGGATAACAAGATGCGGGAAATTGTTACATTGCAGTGCGGCGAGTGCAAGGAACGCAACTACTCGACGACGAAGAACAAGAAAACGACCACGGGCCGTCTCGAGTTCTCGAAGTTCTGTAGGCGTTGCCGCAAGCACACTGCCCACAAAGAGACAAAGTAAGCAGGTTTTAGGGTTTAGGGATTAGGGTAGAGTGAATTTGCCTGAGGCGAGGATCCCTCGATTGCCTCCGAAATTCTGAACGCTGATCGCTGAACGCTGAACGCTGCCTTTTACAGGGGCGTAAGCTCAACGGTTAAACTGCCGGTCTCCAAAACCGGACTTGGGGGTTCGAATCCCTCCGCCCCTGCCAGAACAACCTGAACTTGAGGAGCAGGGCGCGATGCCCACAGCAGAGAAGAGCGCGGAAAAGAAGAAGGCTATGGCGAAAGCAGTAACATTGAGTTCCGGCGACGGCGTTCCCAACCGCGCACTGAGCGTCTTTACTCGCGGCCGCGATTTCCTTCGCGACGTCCGCGCCGAGATGCGCAAGGTGGTGACGCCTTCCTGGAAAGAAGTCCAGTCGACCACCACGGTCGTCATCATCGCGGTCTTCGCGTTCGCCGGCTTCTTCTGGGTGGTCGATGCAGTGTTGGGCAACGCGATCAAGTACATCTACACCTGGCTGGGCGCGCTGTAGTAACAAGCAAGAGGATTGAATGGTAATGGCGGAAGAACAGGAAAACGCAATCCCGGCGCCGCAGAATCAAGGCGGAGAAGCCACCGTGGCCGAAACCAGCGCGGGCGGCGAACAGCAGCCCCAACTGGCTCCCCCGGCCAATGAGCGCTTCCGGTGGTACATCATCCACGCGTACTCGGGCTTTGAGCGCAAAGTGCGCGAATCGATCGAGACCCGCGTCCAGGCGTTCGGTCTGCAGAACCGAATCGGGCGCGTCATGATCCCCACCGAGGCCGTCACCGAAATCACCAACGGCAAAAAGCGCACGGTGGAGCGGGTCTTCCTCCCCGGCTATGTGCTGGTGGAGATGGATCTCGACAACGACCTCTGGCACGTGATCAAGAACACGCCGCGAGTCACTGGCTTCCTCGGCACCGGCGACAAGCCGGTCGCGCTCACCGACGATGAAGTCGGCTCCATCCTCTTCCGCAGCGACACCTCGAAAGAAAAGCCGCGGCTCAAGGTGAAGTTCCAGAAGGCCGAGTCGGTCCGCATCACCGAAGGCCCGTTTGCCAACTTCAATGGCGTGGTCGACGAGGTCAACGAGGATCGGGAAACCCTGAAGGTGATGGTGACAATCTTCGGCCGGTCGACGCCGGTGGAGCTGGACTTCGGCAAAGTGGAAAAGATCGCCTGACGCAAGCCGCTGGCTATTAGCCTTTAGCTTTTAGCTACCCTGGTCACGGCGCGCAATTTTCGCAGTAGCAAATATTGAGCTAACGGCTAAAAGCCAGCAGCTAAGAGATAAGAGGTTTTGGAAAATGGCAGCACCGACAAAAAAAGTCACAGCGCAGGTAAAACTCCAGATTGAAGCGGCCAAAGCGACGCCGGCGCCGCCGGTGGGACCGGCATTAGGCCAGGCGCAGGTCAACATCATGGAGTTCTGCAAACAGTTCAACGCGCGCACGCAGAACAAGGAGATGGCCGGGCTCATCATCCCGGTCGTCATCACGGTTTATGCGGACCGCACCTTCACCTTCATCACCAAGACGCCGCCAGCCTCGGTGCTTCTGAAGAAGGCCGCGAACCTGGCCAAAGGCTCCGGCACGCCCAATAAAGACAAGGTGGGCAAGGTCACGGAGAAGCAGGTTCTCGAGATCGCCAAACAGAAAATGCCCGACCTGAACGCCGCTTCGGTCGAAGCCGCCGTGAGGAGCATCAAGGGCACCGCGCGCTCGATGGGCATCGACGTCACCGCGTAGAATCACAAGCAGGAGGGACGTTATGTCCGCCGCTCCCGCGCTCCGCGAAGGTCACGTGACCGAAGAATCTGATTCTTCAGGTCTGTTTCTCCGCGACGTGCCCCTGCCTGTTACTCTCCGACTGGCCCATCCGCTGAACGACGAAGAGCTGCTGGCTTTTTGCGAAGCCAACAGCGGCCTCGAAATCGAGAGCGATGCGGACGGAAGCATCACCGTCATGACTCCCGCAGGACCAGAGAGTAGTCGACTCAATCAGATCCTTGCTGCAGCGCTCCTGTTGTGGGCGCGAAGCAACGCCAGCGGCGAGGTGTTCGTTCCGGATCTCGGAATCCGCTTCTCCGACAAGATTATGCGGGGCCCCGATGCAGCATGGCTCTCTGCGGATCGCTGGAATGCTTACAAGCAAGCCAGCAAAGACCGTTCGGGGTTCCTGCCATTCTGTCCGGAGTTTGTCGCCGAACTCCGCTCCCGTTCGGATCGAGCCTCGAAGATCGAAGCCAAGATGGAATTCTGGATGAGCCGGGGCGCTCAACTTGGCTGGCTGATCGATCCCATGCGCAAACTCGTGATGATCTATCGCCCGGATCGCGAGCCCGAAATCATTACCCAGCCCGATGCGATGCTCGGCGACGGCCCGATTGCAGAATTCCGGATCGACATGCAGGAATTCTGGAAATAGCCCACGGGCAACATTCGCGAATGATGGACAAGAGACAGAATCGCGCGGTGGTGACAAATGCGTCCTCGCCGAATTCGCAAACCTGTCAGATCTGAAGTCGTCTGCCTTTGCTGTCCTGGTGAAGGCGAGAAGCAGCCCCTTCTCCTCTTGCCCTCCTCCCCATTTTCGTAGATAATCACTATCTGCACCCTTCGGGTGCAGTGTCACTATCACCACGGCCGGCAGGCAGCAACGTCCGCGCGGTGGGAGACGAGGTTCCATGGCAAAGCCAGGCAAGGCTATTGAGAAGGCGCGCGCCCAGGTGGAAAAGCGCCCCTATCCCCTGCAGGAAGCCGTTCCACTTCTGCAGAAAGTCAAGTACGCAAAGTTTGATGAAACTGTCGACCTGACCCTGCGTCTGGGCGTCGACCCGCGTCACGCTGATCAGATGGTTCGCGGCACAGTGGTTCTGCCGCACGGGCTGGGCAAGACCAAGCGGGTTGCCGTAGTGACCTCGGGCGAAAAGCAGCGCGAGGCCGAAGCGGCCGGCGCCGATATCGTCGGCGGTGACGAGCTGGTCGAGAAAATTCAGAAAGAATCCTGGACTGACTTTGACGCCCTGATCGCCACGCCCGACATGATGAAGTCGGTAGGGCGCCTGGGCAAGGTGCTCGGACCCCGCGGCCTCATGCCGAATCCGAAGACGGGCACGGTGACCAACGACGTCACCGCGGCCATTAAGGAAATCAAGGCTGGCAAGGTGGAGTTCCGCACCGACAAGACCGCGCTCATCCACGTTCCGGTCGGCAAGATCTCCTTCCCCGCGCAAAAACTGGTGGAGAACGCGATCACAGTGATCACCAGCGTGGTGAAGGCCAAGCCCTCGGCGGCCAAGGGAAAGTACATTAAGGGCATCACCATCAGCTCGACGATGGGCCCAGGAATTTCGCTCGACAACGCAGTCGCCGAGTCGGCCGGTAAGGCAGAGAGATCTGCCTGAGACGGTCGGCCATCTGGCTCCTGACCGGCAAAGATTGAGTACCACCCCATTTGGGCGGACAAACAGATTCAGCCAGCAGCTGGAAGCTGGCAGCTAAAGGCTAACGTTATGGCACTGAGCAGACAGAAAAAGGCGGAGAAGGTCGGCGAGCTGGCAAAAGAGCTCGAGAACTCGACCAGCGCCATCATTGGAACCTTTTCGAAACTCACCGTGGCCCAGGACTTTGAGCTCCGCAAGACCGTGCGCAATGCGGGCGGCCGCTATCGCGTGCTCAAGAACAAGCTGGCCGCGCGCGCCGCGAAGGGCACGAAGATCGAAGCCGCGCTGCAGGGTCTGAAAGGCGTCTCCTCAGTCGCCTATACCAGCGGCGATCCGGTTGCGCTGGCCAAGGCGCTTTCGACGTGGGTGGCGGACAACGCGGAGTTCACCTTCAAGCTGGGCATCGTCGATGGCAAGGTGATCAACGTCCAGGCAGTCAAGGCGCTGGCCACGATGCCGGGTAAGGAGGAGATCTTCGCGAAGCTGCTCTTCCTTATTAATTCTCCGGCGCAGCGACTGGTGACGGTGCTCAATGCAGCGGGCCGCGATCTGGCCGTCGTGATCAACCAGGGCGTCGAGAAACAAAAATTTGCGGGTGGTGAAGCAGGCGCAAGTTAGGGATTCGGTTCGGCTTCCGTCGCCCGAGTTCGCGACGGAAGAAGCTACTGGGCCAGTAGCTAAAAGCTAATCGCTGTTCTCCCTCCCCGAGGGGTGCCTGGTCTGGGGCACATCGGAAACCTCGACGGAGCGGGAGCAGCAACCGGCGGGCCAAAAGCCAACCGGCGCAGCACAAAATTCAGAAGTATCAGAAATTCAGAAGTATCGTGGAGAACACAAATGGCAGATCTGCAGCAGTTGGAAGAACAAATTGTCGGGCTTAGCCTGCTGGACGCGGCGGCCCTCGTCAAGAAGCTCGAAGAGCGCCTCGGCGTTTCTGCCGCGGCGGCTGCCCCGGTGGTGGTTGCCGGCGGAGCAGCGGCCGGAGCGGCAGCCCCGGCGGCGGCCGAGCAGACCGAGTTCACCGTCATCCTGAAGGATGCCGGAGCGAATAAGATCAATACCATCAAGGCGGTACGCGAAGTCACGTCGCTCGGCCTGAAAGAAGCCAAGGACCTTGTGGATGGCGCTCCGAAGACCCTGAAGGAGAACATCGGCAAGGAAGACGTTGAGGCGATCAAGAAGAAGTTTGAAGGCGTCGCGACCCTGGAAGTGAAGTAGCTTCGGTTTCCGGCAAGCAACTTGCGTGCCAAAGCGGAACGCGCTATGATTCTATTTGTGCGTTCCGCTCGGCTTGCATTCCAGTTTGCCGGTCCCGGAGCGCAGTTCCGTCTTCCTGATCATCCACAAACCGTAGACTCGCCCGTCATCGACGGGCACGGCAGTTTGCGCGCATGAAACAGGAAAGACAACAGCTATCTCCGGCAGCGATTTTGCCGGCGTAAGGTCAGGCCAGGCGGCGGACCTGTTCTTACGACTTTGGATGAGTGGTCAGGCGGCGCGGGCGTAGGGTTTCAGAGCGGCGGGAATCGGACATTCTGTCACAGTACAGTGCACAATTCGGTTGTGGCGCTCGTGGGACGTGCTGTCTCTGCGAGCGTTTTCCGTTTTCCCCGGCTCTCTGCTCTCGTCTCGCTTCCTTCTTTCCGCCCCGTAATTCCTGCCCTGGTCGTTGACCAGGCGAAACGCCCTTCTTCGGGTTGAGCCAGCGAACCCGCAGAAAGGCCTGAGGCAAAGCGGAAGCGTAACCCCCCTGCGGCCTTCCGCGCAAGAAAAAAAACGGCACTGCACTTTACCTTTCGTGCTGCCGTTACCAAAACCGGACGGCTTTTCCCGAAACGAGGCGGGAGGTGCCGTGCGCAGCAATCGGATTGCACGAGCTTGAGACTGACCCGGACTCGATGCTCGCTTCACTTCCTCGCCACCACGGGTCCTGAGGAGTATTGAATGTCCAACGAGAACCGCGCGGTTCGCAGCCGTCTCGACTTTTCGAAAATCCCAACCGCTATCCGCATCCCGAATCTGATTGAAGTGCAGCGCCGCTCGTACGAGCGCTTCCTGCAGATGGACAAGCTGCCCTCGGAGCGCGATGACTCCGGCCTGCAATCGGTCTTTACGTCGGTTTTCCCTATCACCGACTTTCGCAACATCTCGCAGCTCGACTTTGTCGACTTTTCGATCGGCAACTGGGAGTGCAAGTGCGGACACCTGAAGGGTCTCCACCACCTGCGCACCACCTGCGTGCATTGCGGTGCGATGGTGATTACTGACCCGTTCCACCCGGGCGACGTGCTCTGCCAGAAGTGCGGCACCTACAACAAGAACACTCCCGACTTCTGCAACAAGTGCGGCGACCCTGTGGGCCTGCAGCTGAAGTACGACCAGGCGGAGTGCGAAGAGCGCGGCATGACCTACTCCGCGCCGCTGAAGGTGACCGTCCGCCTCACCATTTACGACAAGGATCCCGAAACCGGCGCGAAATCGATCCGCGACATCAAGGAACAGGAAGTCTTCTTCGGCGACATTCCGCTGATGACGCAAAACGGCACGTTCATCGTGAACGGCACCGAGCGTGTGATCGTCTCGCAGTTGCATCGTTCGCCCGGCGTCTTTTTTGAGACGGCGAACAACCGCACCTATTTCCTTGGCAAGATCATTCCCTACCGCGGCTCGTGGGTGGAGTTCGAGTACGACCAGAAGAACACCCTCTATGTACGCATTGACCGCAAGCGCAAGTTCCTGGGCACGATTTTCCTCCGTGCGCTCGGCCTCAAGAGCGACGAGGAGATCCTGCGCACCTTCTACACGGTCGACAAAATCGCGCTGAAGGACGGGAAGTTTTTCTGGACCCTGGACGCGGCCCCTGACAAGCCAACGCATCTGTTGGGCGCCAAGCCGGCACACGCCATCGTCGCCAAAGGCGAGGAAATCGCGCATTCCGGCCGCAAGATCACGCCGTCGATCCTGAAGGCCCTGCGTGGCGCGAAAGTCGCACAGGTGGAAGTGGAAGCCGCTGAACTGGACGGTGCGATGACCGCTGCCGACGTGGTCGACACCAGCACCGGCGAAGTGATCGTGGACGCCAATCAGGAGCTGACCTCCGACAAGCTGCACAAGATTGTCGAAGCCGGCATCGCCACCGTGGACGTCTTCTTCCCCGAGCGCGACGACATGGGCAACGTGATCACCAACACGCTGCGCCGCGACTCCGTCCGCAAGCCGGAAGAAGCGCTGATCGAGATCTACCGCAAACTGCGCCCGGGTGATCCGCCGACCCTCGACACCGCGACGGCTCTTTTCGAAGGCATGTTCTTCGATCCGCGCAAGTACGACTTCTCGCGCGTCGGCCGCCTCAAGTTCAACATCAAGCTCTACGAGAATCAGGACGCGACTTCGCTCGACCACCGCACCCTGACTCCGGAAGACTTCTACGCGACCATCCGCTACCTGCTCAAGCTGCGTCGCAACATCGGCGTAGTCGACGACATCGATCACCTCGGCAACCGCCGCGTGCGCGCCGTGGGTGAGCTGATGGAAAATCAGTTCCGCATCGGCCTGGTCCGCATGGAACGCGCCATTAAAGAAAAGATGAGCGTGTACCAGGAAATGTCCACGGCCATGCCCCACGACCTGATCAATGCCAAGCCGGTCATGGCAGCCATCCGCGAGTTCTTCGGATCGTCGCAGCTCTCGCAGTTCATGGATCAGACCAACCCGCTCTCTGAGATCACGCACAAGCGGCGTCTCTCCGCGCTGGGGCCGGGCGGTCTGTCGCGTGAGCGCGCCGGTTTTGAGGTCCGCGACGTCCATCCGACGCACTACGGGCGCATCTGCCCGATCGAGACGCCGGAAGGTCCGAACATCGGCCTCATCAGCTCGCTTTCGTGCTTCGCGCGCATCAATGAGTACGGCTTCATCGAGTCGCCGTATCGCAAGGTGCGCGACAGCCGCATGCTCGACTTCGTGCAGGTCACCAACGCCGGCGAAAGCGGCATGCGCGTGGGCGATCACCTCGAAAAGACCGAGGCGATCAAGCTCAATGAAAAACTCAGGAAGGAAAAGCAGCGGCTCATCGAATTCGAGCCCTACTCCTTCTACCTTTCAGCGTGGGAAGAAGACCGGCACACCATCGCGCAGGCCAACGTGGAGCTCGATGAGAACGGCAACATTGTCGAAGAGCTCGTGAACGCCCGGCGCCAGGGCAACTTTGTCCTGGTGAACCGCAGCGAAGTCGACTACATCGACGTCAGCCCCAAGCAGCTGGTGTCCGTCGCCGCCTCGCTGGTGCCCTTCCTCGAGCACGACGACGCGAACCGCGCGCTGATGGGCGCTAACATGCAGCGCCAGTCTGTGCCTCTGCTTGTTTCTGAGGCTCCGCTGGTCGGCACCGGCATGGAAGGCGTCACCGCTCGCGACTCCGGCGCTGTGATCCTCGCCAAGCGCAATGGCCTTGTCGATTCGGTCGACTCCGAGCGCATCATCGTCCGCGTGGAAGGCGAGCACCACCCCACGCAGCTGTCGCGCGAGGTTGGTTCCGACATCTACCAGCTCATCAAGTTCAAGCGGTCGAACCAGAACACCTGCATCAACCAGAAGCCCATCGTCCGGCAGGGCGACCGGGTGCTGAAGGGTCAGGTGATCGCTGACGGCCCCTGCACCGAGCAGGGCGAGCTCGGCCTCGGCCGCAATGTGCTGGTGGCCTTCATGCCGTGGCGCGGCTACAACTTCGAGGACGCAATCCTGATCTCGGAAAAACTCGTGCGTGAGGATTACTACACCTCCGTGCACATCGAGGAATTCGAGATCGAGGCGCGCGACACCAAGCTGGGACCCGAAGAAATCACCCGTGACATCCCGAACGTGAGCGAGCACGCGCTGCGCGATCTGGATGAGAGCGGCATCATTCGCATTGGCGCCAAGGTCCACCACAACGACATCCTGGTGGGCAAGGTAACGCCGAAGGGCGAAACTCAGCTCACACCGGAAGAGAAGCTGCTGCGCGCCATCTTCGGCGAAAAAGCCGGCGATGTCCGCGACGCTTCGCTCACCTGCCCTCCAGGGATCGAGGGCACAGTGGTCGACGTTCGCATCTTCTCCCGCAAGGGACAGGAAAAGGACGAGCGCGCCCGGCAGATCGAAGCCGAGCAGATCGCCCAGCTGGAAAAGAACCTGTCGGACGAGATTCGCATTCTCACCGACGAGCGCCTGAAGCGTCTCGAGGCCATCCTTGGCAACCAGGAAGTTCTGGCTGACCTGCACGACGAGCGCACCAACAAACGTCTGCTCGCCAAAGGCGCCGTCCTCGATCGTGACACCATCGAGCGCATTTCCACCCGCAACCTGAAGCGCATTCGCTACGCCGATAAGGATCCGCGCGTGAATGAGCAGATCGACGAGATCGAGGAGATGACCTCGCGTCAGATCGATGTGCTGCGCAAGATCACCAACGAGAAGATCGGCAAGCTCCAGAAGGGCGACGAGCTGGCGCCGGGCGTAATTAAGCTGGTCAAGGTCTACATCGCCATGAAGCGCAAGCTCTCCGTTGGCGACAAGATGGCCGGCCGTCACGGCAACAAGGGCGTCATCGCCCGGATCCTGCCCGAAGAAGACATGCCCTATCTGCCCAACGGCACTCCGGTGGAGATCGTTCTGAATCCGCTCGGCGTTCCGTCCCGTATGAACGTCGGTCAGATTCTCGAGACGCATCTGGGCTGGGCCGCGCACGATCTGGGCAAGCAGGTGGCCGAGCTGGTCAGGCAGAACCAGGACGCCAACGCGCTGCGGAAGGTCATCAATGAGAAGTTCGCCAACACGGCGCTTCTCCGTCAGCTGCAGGATCTTGACGACGCACAGCTGTTGCGCGTCTGCGCCGGCATGGAGCACGGCATCTGGTTTGGCACGGCGGTGTTCGACGGCGCTCGCGAGAGCGAAATCAAGTCGCTGCTCGCAGCCGCCGGCCTCCCCACCGCGGGCAAGACCGATCTGTACGACGGTATGAGCGGCGAACCCTTCGAGCAGCCGGCCACCGTGGGCTACATCTATATGCTCAAGCTCTCACACCTGGTCGACGACAAAATCCACGCGCGCTCCATTGGTCCCTACTCGCTTATCACCCAGCAGCCGCTGGGCGGCAAAGCGCAGTTCGGCGGTCAGCGCTTTGGAGAAATGGAAGTCTGGGCGCTGGAAGCCTATGGAGCGGCCTACATCCTCCAGGAGCTGCTCACTGCCAAGTCCGACGATGTCTTCGGCCGTACTCGTATTTACGAAGCCATCGTGAAGGGCGAGGCGGCAATCGAGCCGGGCGTGCCCGAGTCGTTCAACGTATTGATCCGTGAACTGCAGTCGCTGTGCCTCGACGTCGAACTGATCAAGCAGGGCCCCGGCGAAGGCCCAAAGGACGCCAGGAAACAGCCCGTCCCCGAACTCGCCGCGGCCGACTAAACAGTTCCTGTTCCCTGCCGGCGGCAGGGAGCAGGAGCCAACAAGTTTTCGCAGCGCAATCACCGCGCTGCAACAGGAACCGCTGAACCGCAGTGCTACCGGCTACCGGCTACCGGCTACCGGCCGCTTCTGCAAGGAGGAACACCTTGTACCGTTCCAGCCCGTTTGAAATGACCAGCCCCATCACCGACTTTGACGCGATCCGCATCTCGCTCGCCTCGCCGGAAAAGATTCGCAGCTGGTCCCATGGCGAAGTCACCAAGCCGGAAACCATCAACTACCGCACCTTCAAGCCGGAGCGCGACGGCCTGTTCTGCGCGCGCATCTTCGGCCCGGTCACCGACTGGGAGTGCCTCTGCGGCAAATACAAGCGCATGAAGCACCGCGGCGTCATCTGCGACAAGTGCGGCGTCGAAGTCACTGTCTCCAAAGTCCGCCGTGAGCGGCTGGGCCACATTGAGCTTGCGTCTCCTTGTTCTCATGTCTGGTTCTTCAAGGGGCTCCCC
This sequence comes from uncultured Acidobacteriaceae bacterium, assembly GCA_963788905.1. GTDB lineage: Bacteria > Acidobacteriota > Terriglobia > Terriglobales > Acidobacteriaceae > Palsa-343. Next base: position 96,804 of record CAWBIO010000001.1, on the reverse strand, counting down.
TCGCGCATCGGCCACCTGCTCGACATCTCGCTGCGCGACCTCGAGTCGGTCCTCTACTTCGAGAGCTATGTCGTGGTCGATCCCGGCGACGCCCCGGTCCGCGAGCGCGAGATCATTAAGGACGAGACCAAGTTCCGCGAGATCGACCAGCAGTTCCGCCCCACCGGCTTTAAGGGCATGATGGGCGCGGAAGCCATCAAGGAACTCCTGAAGCGCGTCAACGTCGACGAGCTCTCCATCGAGCTGCGCGACCGCATGAAGGCCGAAACCTCGCTGCAGAAGCGCCTGAAGTTCGCCAAGCGCCTGAAGGTGGTCGAAGCTTTCCGCAAGTCCGGCAACAAGCCGCAGTGGATGATCCTTGACGTGATCCCGGTGATCCCGCCCGAGCTTCGTCCTCTTGTTCCTCTCGATGGTGGCCGCTTCGCCACCTCCGACCTGAACGATCTCTACCGCCGCGTCATCAACCGCAACAACCGGTTGAAGAAGCTGATGGACCTGCACGCGCCGGAAGTGATCGTGCGCAACGAAAAGCGCATGCTGCAGGAAGCTGTCGACGCCCTGTTCGATAACGGCCGCCGCGGCCGCGTTCTGCGTGGCGCCAACAACCGTCCGCTCAAGTCGCTGTCCGACACGCTGAAGGGCAAGCAGGGACGCTTCCGCCAGAACCTGCTCGGCAAGCGCGTCGACTACTCCGGCCGTTCGGTCATCGTGGTCGGCCCCGAGCTCAAGCTGCACCAGTGCGGCCTGCCCAAAAAGATGGCCCTCGAGCTCTTCAAGCCGTTCATCTATCACCGCCTCGAGCAGACTGGCCACTGCACCACCATCAAGCAGGCCAAGGAGATGGTCGAGCTGCAGGAACCGATCGTGTGGGACATCCTCGAAGAAGTCATCCGCGATCATCCAGTGCTGCTCAACCGTGCTCCTACGCTCCACCGCCTTGGCATCCAGGCGTTCGAACCGGTGCTCGTCGAAGGCAAGGCCATCAAGATTCACCCCCTGGTCTGCACCGCCTTCAACGCCGACTTCGATGGCGACCAGATGGCCGTGCACATTCCGCTCTCGCCTGAGGCTCAGGTCGAGGCCAGTGTGCTCATGCTGTCGTCGCACAACATCCTGTCGCCGGCATCGGGTCAGCCCATCACCGTGCCCACCCAGGACATGGTGCTTGGCCTCTACTACCTCACCAAGTCGAAGAAGGGCGCGCGTGGTGAAGGTCGCGTCTTCGCCAACATCGAAGAAGTCCTGATGGCGCTCGAGATGAAGGAAGTCGAGACGCTCAGCCCCATCCGTCTGCGCTACTCCGGCCCTGTGCTTGAAATGAGCACCGCTTACGACGATCAGGACCTCACCCACACCGAACCGGTGCAGTACGACCGCCAGTTCATCTCCACCACCGTGGGCCGCGCCATCCTTAACGATGCGCTGCCCACCGAGATGCCCTACGTCAATGGCCTTCTCAAGAAGAAGGGCATCGGGCAGTTGGTGAACTACTGCTACCTCAACCACGGCCTTGAGCTCACCGTGCAGATGCTCGACCGCATCAAAGACCTGGGCTTCCACTACGCCACCATCAGCGGACTTTCCGTCGGTCTCGATGACATGGTCATCCCCGAGGCGAAGTACGCCACCGTGCGCGACGCGGAAAAGCAGGCCATCGGCGTCCAGCAGCAGTACCTCGACGGCGCCATCACCAACGGCGAGCGCAACAACAAGGTCATCCAGATCTGGTCCGCGGTCACCGAGCGCGTGGCCGACGAAATGTTCGAAAACATGAAGCGCGCCGACAAGGAAGGCGCCATGAACCCCATCTACATCATGGCCGACTCCGGCGCTCGCGGATCGAAACAGCAGATCCGCCAGCTCTCCGGCATGCGCGGTCTGATGGCCAAGCCCTCGGGCGAAATCATCGAGACCCCCATCACGGCGAACTTCCGTGAAGGGCTCACCGTGCTGGAATACTTCATCTCCACGCACGGCGCGCGCAAGGGCCTCGCCGATACCGCTCTCAAGACGGCCGACTCGGGCTATCTTACCCGCCGCCTCGTTGACGTGGCTCAGGACGTGATCGTCAGCGAACGCGACTGCAAGACCGTGGAAGGCATCTACGTGACGCCCATCGTCGAGTCCGGCGAAATTATCGAGCCGCTGCGCGACCGCATCGTCGGCCGTGTGTCGCTCGAGAAGATCAAGGACTACGAAGGCAGCGTCATCGTCGATGTCAATCAGGAAATCACCGAGGACCTGGCTTCGGCCATCCAGGCTGCTGGCATCGAGCGCGTCAAGATTCGCTCCGTGCTCACCTGCGAATCGCGCCGCGGCGTCTGCGTCCTCTGCTATGGCCGCAACCTCGGCTCCGGCCGTCTGGTTGAACTCGGCGAGGCCGTCGGCGTCATCGCTGCGCAGTCCATCGGCGAGCCAGGCACGCAGCTCACCATGCGTACCTTCCACATCGGTGGAACGGCTTCGCGTGTCAACGAGCAGTCACGTCTGGAAGCCAAGAACCCCGGCTCCGTCCGCTTCATTAACCTGGCAACAGTCCGCAGCCGTCAGGGCGATCTGGTCGCCATGAACCGCTCCGGCTCCATCGCCATCGTCGATGACCGCGGCCGTGAGAAGGAGCGCTACCAGGTGGTCTATGGCGCGCACCTCAAGGTCGAGGAGAACCAGAAGGTCGTACTCGGCCAGGTCATGGTTGAGTGGGATCCTTACACCTTCGCCATCCTCACGGAAATCGGCGGCGCGGTCGGCTTCAAGGACCTGCAGGAAGGCATCACGCTCCACGAAGAAGTCGACGAGGTCACTGGCCTCTCGCGCCTCGTGGTGGCGGAAGCCCCCGACGAGAAACGCCAGCCCGCCATCATGATCAAGGGCGCCAAGGGCAGCAAGCGGTACCTCATGCCCAGCCGCGCTCACCTCATGGTGCAGGACGGCGACGAGGTTTCACCGGGCGATATCCTTGCCAAGATCCCGCGTGAAACCACGCGCACCAAGGACATCACCGGCGGTCTGCCCCGCGTCGTGGAACTCTTCGAAGCCCGCAAGCCGCGCGAAACGGCCATCATCTCGGAGATCGATGGTGTGGTCCGCTTCGGTGAGGTCAGCAAAGGCCAGCGCCGCGTTTATGTAACCGCCGATAACGGCGAGGAGAAGGAATACTCCGTGCCCCGCGGCGTCCACATCAACGTGCAGGAAGGCGAGCGCGTCCGCGCCGGCGAGCCGCTCATGGATGGTCCGCTCAACCCGCACGACATCCTTGCCGTGCTGGGCGAGAAGGAGCTGCAGGCTTACCTGGTGAACGAAATCCAGGAAGTCTACCGTCTCCAGGGCGTGGCCATCAGCGACAAGCACATCGAAACCATCGTTCGCCAGATGCTGCGCTGGGTGAAAATCGAGGAAGTCGGCGACTCCAGCTTCCTGCTCGAACAGCAGGTCGACAAGTTCCGCTTCCGCGAAGAGAAAGACCGCGTGATCGCCAACGGCGGCCGTCCGGCTGTGGGACGCCCGCTGCTGCTCGGCATCACCAAGGCCTCGCTCTCGACCGAGTCGTTCATCTCGGCGGCCAGCTTCCAGGAGACCACCCGCGTTCTGACCGAAGCCAGCATCAACGGCGCGGTCGACAACCTGCGCGGTCTCAAGGAAAACGTCATCGTCGGCCGTCTTATCCCGGCCGGCACCGGCATGGAATACTACCGCAACGTCCAGCTCTCACCGGAGTTGGAAGAAGCCGCGGCGAAAATCCAGCAGGAAGTCCAGACCGCCTGGGAAGAAGCCGAGCGCGAACTGGAACTCATGCGCCAGGAAGGCGAAGCCGAAGAAATGGCGGCCAGCGAGTAATGCTCTGCCTCATCCTTGTCCGCCGAGTCTTGGCGGACAGGATGGGAAGTCCGAACCAGTATCAAAAGCCCGGCTTCGGCCGGGCTTTTACTTTATCGGCAGACAACAGACTCCTTAGTGCTGGCTGTGTCTCCAGTCCCAGTAGGCCTTTTTGTCCGCGTCACTGCGCTTGTTGAAGTCCATGTGGTCACGATGCGTGTCGTGCTCCCAGCGCCCGTAGTAGACGGTCTCGCCGCTCCACACGTGATAGTCGCTGTAGTACGGATCGTAGACGCGCACCCGCGCCTCGCAACCCGTGGTTAGCAGCGGAGTCACAAACGCCGCCGTAGCCATGATCAATGTGAACTTCCGGAGTAATGAACCCATCTCTTCCCTTTCCAATTCGTTCAGTCGGCTAACAGCCAACTTGCAGGATGGCGGCCACCGACAGCGGGTTGCTCGCCATCTCCCTAAAGCACTCAAACCACGCCGAATGATGGCGCCAGGTTGCCTCAGCCGGGCCGATTTTGATCATTCCGCTGGTCCGCCGAACAACATGCCGCTCCCGCACTGAATCCCATTGCCGAGGAGTCAAAATGAACAGAATTTGTAGAGTTCTTGCTGTTTCCACCCTCGCTGTCACCCTCACCGGGGGCGTTGCTGCCTTCGCGCAGGACCATCCGGATCAGGATCATCACCACCAGCAGTACGTGAAGCACGATGAATGGAAGAAAGGCTCGAAAATCCGCAACGAAGATTGGGGCCGCGGCGAGGTGGTTGACTGGCACGCGCAACACCTGCACAAGCCCCCCGCTGGCTACGAGTGGCGCCTGGTCGATGGCAACTGGGTTTGCGCCAACAATGACGGCGTAATCTTCTCCGTCGTGGTTGCCCGCTGAGGACCACCTTCAGAATTTCCAGGTTTGCGCACGGGAAAAGCCCGGCCCTGCGCCGGGCTTTTTCAGTTCGCTTCAAGCTCTCCGCATCCTGCCTGCACTAAAAGCCGAAGGGGCGAGTTCCCTTTCGGGTTCTCGCCCCTTCTTCCGATTTATCGAAGATCTGGCTTCGGCTACCTGATCACGCCCTGTTGCTGCCGACCTCACTCGAGCCTGCGAGGTTGCCCCCGCGCTCCCGAATGCTTCGTCAACCCATCTGACGTGTGAGCTTCTTCGCCGCCGTCCGCAGGCTCCCGGTTGCCCGGTCATCCTGCTGAAACCCCCGGTTTCCCGTGAGCTTCCTGAGCCGCGTTAACCGCTTCTCCTGACCGCTTCGTTCTGCTCTCTTCTTCGGGAGGATTGCTCCTCCGTTGAAAGAATCATTACACAGAATCTGGGTCCCGCAAGTCCTTTATTTCTGTGGATATCCGGGGATTTATGTGCAAATTAAACCCCGAATTTGGCGCTTTGCACAGCCTCCTGTGCAATCGCCCCTGCAGCCCTCGCCAATCTCGCCTCAGCAGAAGGCAAATCTCTATTTGTAACACTCACAGTTACGTATATATCCTGCTCCACGATTCCTCGCTGCTGGCTCCACGCTGCCGGCTGCCTTCCTCACTGCTTCGTATCCAGCGGATGCTTCGCGTCCTCGTAGAACTGCTGCTGCAGCTTTAGGCTCTCGTCATCCGCCTTCACCGCTCTGATCGCCACCACCAGATCGTCCACCCACGCTTTCATGTCATATGAGCCCAGTTCCATCGTGGCCTTTGACCCATCCCCCGAATAGTGATTCGGGAACCGCGCGTACCACCAGATGCCCGTGTAGACATCCCCAGGCAGATGCAGGCGCGCCTGGTCTGCGCCCGACTCCTGCCCTGCGCGGTCCTGATGCACCAGGTCGGGCCGGGTCACCATCGTGTGCGCCGTCTCGCTCTCGCCCGCATGCATGTCGACGGTCGTCTGCTGCTTCGGCCGTCCAGCGCCATTCTTCTGGTCCCACCAGTACACGTACACCACATAGTCGTGCCGTTCCTGCAACTCTGTCTGCGCGAAAAACGGCAGCAGTTCGAGGTTTCCTCCATGCCCATTCACGATCAGAATCTTCCTGCACCCGTTGCGTGCCATCTCGTCCGTCGTCTCCTGCAACAGGTCCAGCTGCATGTGCCGGCTGTAGGCAATGGTTCCCGGCTGGTGCCGCGCTTCGTCAATCTGCCCAAAGTAGTAAGCCGGAAACACAACCGCGTATTCCTCGGCCGCGCCGTGCAAAGCCACCCAGCGCGCATTGATCAGGTCCATTCCCAGCGGCAGATGCGGACCGTGCTTTTCGAGGATCCCAAACGGCAGCAGGCACACGCCCTCTGCCTGATGGATCGCCTGCACAAAATCCGCCGCCGTCAGCTCTTCCCATTGCGCCGACAGCCTGGCGGGCTCCTGCGCCCCAACCGTAAATCCCGCGACCAGCCCCGCCCACAGCACAACGCCGGTAAACACGCCCGATCCCTTGCTCAGTCCGCGCATCGCAGCCTCCCGCATCCTTATATCAGCCATCAGCTCCCAGTTTCCCGCGCCCAGCTACCGGCTCCAGCTTCCAGCTTCTCGCTCCGGTCCTGCGTCTACAATGTTCCTTCGTTTGATCTCGCATTGGATTTGTCCTGAATCGAGGCGCTTTCATGGCAATGGAAAAAGTCTCTTTCGCTGGTCTTTCCGACTGCATCCGGCTCTCCAACGGCACAACCGACCTCATCGCCACCACCGCCGTCGGCCCCCGCCTCCTGTTTTACGGGAGCAAAGGCGGCCAGAACCATCTCGGCAGTTTTCCTGAGAACTCCGTCAAGACCGCGCTTGGCTCCTGGAAGCCTTACGGCGGTCATCGTCTGTGGGTCTGGCCGGAGCTGTTTCCTGCAACCTACGCGCCCGACAATTCACCCATCCAGCATCAGGCGCACGGCGATCTCAGCGTCACGCTTCATGCGCCCGCCGACGGCGCTGCCATCGAAAAACACATCCGCATTACCCTCGCGCCCTCCGGCTCCAAAGTTCAGCTTGAGCACACCATCACCAGCCACGCGCTCTGGCCCATCGATATCGCCATCTGGGCCATCACCATCATGCAGTCCGGCACCGGCATCATCCCCCGCGTCCCCTTCCAGACCCACGACGACTACGCACCGGTGACCCAGCCGCTGGCCCTCTGCGCCTTCACCGATCTCCAGGATCCGCGCTTCACCCTCGGCATCAAGTACATCCTGCTGCGTGCGGACCCAGCGCGCGCCAACGCTCAGAAGATCGGCCTCCGTAACAAAGAAGGCTGGTGTGCTCACCTGCTCGGCCAGGAGCTCTTCGTCAAGCGCTTCACGCATCACAACCGCGCCGACTACCCTGACTACGGCGTGAACACCGAGGTCTACGTCGAAGGTGCTTTCCAGGAAGTCGAGCTGATGGGACCGCGCCGCGTCGTCTGGCCTGGTGAGTCGATCACTCTCAGTGAGGAGTGGCATCTCTTTCAGGACATCAAGGCCGATGGCACTGACCTGGATCAGCTCGATCGCGCCATCACCCCGGCCATTCAGTCTGTTCTTTGAAATCGAGCTGTCTGCGGACCATCCGGAAATATCGTGCGGTCCAGCACTATTAACGGAGAACGACCTTGAACCGTCTTGCCGCAGTTTTCTCTGTGTCCCTCGCCATCCTGCTTCCTGGCAATCGAGCTGTCGCCGGCCAAACGTCAGTGCCAACCAGGACTCCCACCCTCGACCAGTCGCTGGAAATGCGCAGCGTGGCGGCTCCGCGCATCTCTCCCGACGGCAAACACGTGGTGTATGAGCAGACACGGACGAATTGGGAAGCCAACGCCTTTGAGACCGATCTCTGGCTGGCGGACACGTCGACCGGAGAACGCCACATGCTCACGACGATGGTGAAATCAAGCAGTGACGCAAAATGGTCCCCCGATGGCCGCTGGATCGCCTTTCTCTCCGACCGTCCCGCCCCGCTCGCCGGCTCCCCTGCAGACAAGAAGCAGGTCTATGTCATGCCCGCCGATGGCGGTGAGGCGCAACAGCTGACAAAAATGGAGAAAGGCGTCAACTCCTTTGAGTGGGCCCCGGATTCCGCCAGAATCGCTGTCGCCGCTGCCGCTCCCGATACGAAAGCGATGAAAGATCGAAAGGAGAGTTTCGGCGATTATCATGTGCTGCACGCCGACTATGAGACCGTGCATCTCTGGCTCGTCGATCTGGCCAAAACTGATGCGGCCGGCCGCATCGCTCCCAACGCCGATCCCAGGCTGCTCACCGCCGGCGACTCCTTCAGCGTAGGCGGCGATTTCTCGTTCTCCCCCGACGGAAAACGCATCGCCTTTTCTGCGCAACGCGATCCCGACCTGATCTCAGCGTTCAGCTCCGATATCTACACCGTTGCTGTTGCCGACGGCGCCGTGAAGAAGATCGTCGATACGCCCGGCCCGGACCGCAATCCTCACTGGTCCCCGGATGGCACTCAGATCGCATACGTAACCTCCAACGGCAGCAAGTTTTTCTTCTATACCGATACCCGGATTGCCGTGGTCCCGAGCGAAGGTGGAACGCCGCACGTCCTGACCTCCAGCTTCGACGAGGACGCCGACCTGCTCCGTTGGGCGCCGGAGGGAATCTATTTTTCCGCATTGCAGAAAACCGCCTCTTCGCTGTTCCTGCTCGACCCAAAAACCGAAACAACAAAACAAATCGATCTGCCGGGAACGGAAATTGCGATTCAGTTTTCTTTTTCCAGCGACTTCCGGCACGTGGCCTACCGCGGCACGGCCACCAATCGATATCCCGAGATTTACTCCGCTGACCTGCCTGCCACTTCACCAGTCAAGCTCACCAACGCCGGAGAGCAGCTCTCCGGCTTCGACCTCGCCAAACGCGAGGTCATCCACTGGAAGTCAGGCGATGGCACCCTGATCGAAGGCATTCTCCTGAAGCCCGCGGACTTCGATCCGGCCAAAAAGTGTCCTTTGCTGGTCGTCATCCATGGTGGCCCCGCCGGCATCGACATGCCGGCCATCAGCGCCGACCGCTACTATCCCATCGAGCGCTTCATTGCCAAAGGCGCCCTCGTCCTGCGCCCCAATTACCGCGGCTCCGCTGGCTATGGTGAGAAATTCCGTTCCCTCAATGTCCGCAACCTTGGCATCGGCGACTACGCCGACGTCATCTCCGGCGTTGATTCCCTCATTGCTCAGGGTTTTGTCGACAGGGACCGCGTGGGCGCGATGGGCTGGAGCGAAGGCGGCTATATCTCGGCTTTCATCACCACTTCCAGCGACCGCTTCAAAGCAGTCTCTGTAGGCGCCGGTATCTCCGACTGGATGACCTACTACGCCAACACCGACATCACTCCCTTCACCCCGCAGTATCTCCGCGCCACGCCCTGGGATGATCCAGACATCTACAAAAAGACCTCGCCCATCACCTACATCGCCAAAGCGAAAACGCCCACACTGATCCAGCAAGGCGGTTCCGACCGCCGCGTTCCCGTCGCCGACAGCTTCGAGTTGCGCCAGGCTCTCGAAGACCACGGCGTCCCGGTCAAAATGGTCCTCTACGATGGCTTCGGCCACCCCATCGATAAGCCCAAACAGCAGCGCGCCGTCATGGAAGAGAACGAGAACTGGTTCGATCACTACATCTGGGGAGATCCCCTGGCGCCTTCGCTCGCCCCCACTGTCTCGCCTGCACCAAAACCTGCAGGTCAATAGATCTTCACTAAGTTTCGACCATTTTTCGAACGGGAGGCCTTGCCCCTCGTGGAATCAGCAAACCCAGCTTCGCGGGCGCACTACTCCTCATTGTCATCGTCTTCCACCAGAACCGCTGACGTCCCCAGCAGATCGAAGCTCACCGCCTGCGCTCCCGTCGCCTGGAAGCTTACCCGCAGCGGGTCGCGCTGCCACGTTGCCGGGGCACATGCCGGATCGGGATGATCCGCCGCATCCCACGCGGCCAGTTTCCTGGCCACCAGCGGCCTCCGCGCCTCCGCCTGGGCCACCACCGCGAACAGTTGCTTCCCGGTCGTGTTCAACCCGCAATAGGCAGCGTAGTCCCGGAACCACACCAGCTCTGAGACCGCAGGATCGAAGTCCGGTAACCGCAGCGCAGCTACTTTCCCGGTCGCTCGGTCCACCAGCAGCCACGGACCCTTCTGCCACACCCATCGCTCCTCGCGATCGGTGGGCAGAGCATCGTTCAGGCGCACCGCGCGCCGCACCACAAAGCTGCGGTCAGTCACGTCATGCACATCGCCGGTCGTCCATTCTTTGACCTTCCCATCCACCAGCAGCGGGCGCACCTTCAGTTGCGTCTCGTTCTTTCGAGCTCCGGCCGGGTCGCTGGCCATCGAATAGGGCTGCAGGCGCGAAGCTCCAAGAGCTACCGTATGCGGCTTTACTGCGCACCATGCCGCGACCGGGACAACCAGCGCGATTGCGAGCACATAACCAGGATTTCGGGGGATCATGTCTGCAGGCTACGAGAGAAGCCCGCGCCTGCAACAGGTCACAGAAGTACCCTTTTACTGACGAGCGTGGTCGGCAGCGGTGGCCGCGGCCGTGGAACTGACCGCGTGCTGCTGTGTCTCATCAGCCAGAACGCGCCCGCTCATGTAGTGCCAGGCCACAAAACCCGCTCCGCCAAGCAGCAGCACCAGGCCTAACAGGCTGGCCCGGCGTATCCGGGAGAATCGGCCCCTCGCCGCTCTCGGCCGTGATCGCCCTACATTCTGTGCGAATTCCGACCAGTCGTCTACGGCTTGCCCATGTTCGCGGCTGGCCGTCATAAAGCGTTCCACCCAGACTGCCTCGTCCAGTCCAACGGTCCGGGCGTATCCGCGGACGATGCCCTTGCTCAAAATGCCACCAGGCAGTGCTTCAAACTTCTCGTCTTCCAGGGCGGTAAGGTAACGTGTGATTACCTTCGTCTTCTCGCTGATGGTCTCCAGCGCGACACCCCGAGACTCGCGCTCCCGCCGAAGCTCTTCGCCAAAGTGCCCCACGTTACGCATCCTTCCTCGGGGATTTTGCCACTACAAGATAAGGCCGAGAACCGGCACAGGTCAAAGAAAATAAGACAGTCGGTTACTTTTTTGTATTGCGGAAATCATAGTACCAAAGTAACTTTTCCCGCAAATCCCACCCTCGGGGGATGGGGGTACCCGCCCGTGCTATACCGGCGGGCGCATTATCCGCTCAGTCAACTTCCCTGCGGTTTCCAGTCGGCGCCTTTTCTGCTTTGTTACCCTGTTACTTCTGAAAGGCCTCGCCTCATCCAACCTGTGAAATGAATAAACTCGTCGTCGGCAACATCCTCTATCGCCCGGTTCGCTCCGCCATCAGCGTCCTCGCCGTTGCCATCGAGGTCATCATGATTCTCTCCATCGTGGCCATCATGGTGGGGCAGGTGCAGGGCGCGGCCAACCAGACCAGCGGCATCGGCGCGGACATCATGGTCCGCCCCCCCAACGCCAGCAATTTCAGCGGCCTCAGCGACGCCGCCGTCCCCGCCAAAATCGCACCCGAGGTGCTCGCCAAACTGCCCCACGTCGCGGTCGCCTCCCCGGTCATCGCCAAGCTCGACACCCACGGCTCTGTTCAGACCTTCTTCGGCATCGACTACCCGTCCTACAACGCCCTTCGCCCGTTTCACTTTCTGGCCGGCGGTCCGTTCACCGGCCCCGACGATGCCATCGTCGACGACCTCTATGCCCGCAGCCACCAAAGCCACGTCGGTCAAATCATCAACATCCTCAACCACGATTTCCGCGTCTCCGGCATCGTCGAACACGGCAAGGGCAGCCGGGTCTTCATGCCCATCCACACGCTTGGCGTTCTCAACGGCACCCCGGACAACGCTTCCATCTTCTATATCCGCACCGACGAGCCCAGGAACCAGCAGGCCGTGATCGATGAAATCCAACACACCCCCGGCATGACCACTTACCAGGTGCAGACCCTCGCCGAGTGGATGTCGATGATGACCCCCGAGCACATTCCCGCCTTCACCATCGCGCTCAATGTCGTCATCACCATCGCCGTCATCGTCGGCTTCCTCGTCATCTTTCAGTCCATGTACACCGCGGTCATGGAGCGCACGCGCGAGATCGGCATCCTCAAATCCCTGGGCGCGTCGAAGCTTTACATCATCAACCTGGTCCTGCGTGAAACCGTCATCGTCGCGGTTGCCGGCATCATTGTCGGCATCGTCGCCACCCAGGGACTGAAGCTGCTGATGGACATCCGATTCCCAACCATGACCTTCTTCCTCACCACGCACTGGCGCGTCTACGGTGCCATCATCGCCCTGGTCGGATCGATCCTCGGCGCCCTCTATCCAGCCTTCAAAGCCGCCAGCAAAGACCCCATCGACGCCCTCGCATACGAGTAGCTATAATAGCTAAAATAGCTAAAATGGATAAATAGCTGGATTTGGCGAAAGGCGGAAACCATGGTCAAAATGACATCGGCGCAGGCTCAGAACCGCTTCGGCGAACTCATCGACACAGCTCAGCGCGAGCCCGTAGCCATTACCCGCCATGGGCGTACCGCAGCCTTCGTTATCTCGCCTCGGGACATGGAAGAAATCCTCCGTGAGCGTGAGCGGCGCAGCAAAGCCGTCGCTGCCTATGATGCCTGGAGGGCCAAAGCGGCGAAGCGCCTGAAACCGGCAGCTGCCGAGCTCACTGACGAGGAAGTCAATCGTCTCGTTCACGAGCTGCGTTGAAACTGCGCGTCGTCATCGACAACAGCACTCTTATCAGCGCTGCCCTTCGAGCCGGCTCTGTTCCTGACCGCGTGTTGCGACGGGCGCTGCAGGATGGTACGGTCTGTGCAAGCCGGGAAACAATCTCGGAACTGCGTCGTGTCCTGGCTCGTCCCAAGTTCGATCGCCACCTGGATGCCAAAACTCGCCGCGACTTCATGACCATGGTTGAAATAAGCTTCCGGGTTTTTGTCGTGCCGCGTTTCGACCCTGCCCAACTTGCTCCCTCCTGCCGCGATCCACGTGATGACATTTTCCTTGCCCTGGCACTTGAAGCCAAAGCCGATGCAATCATCAGCAGCGATGACGATCTCCTGATCCTTCATCCCTGGCGCGGTATACCAGTCCTTACTCCAGCTCGATTTCTCAGCCAGGAAAGCGCCGGAAGCGAACAGCTCTAACCGGCGGTCCTACCCGCCGGGGTGGATGCGCGACCGCACCCGTCGCGGTCGAAACTGTTCTGCCCTGCCCGACAGAAGCCACGCCCCAATCAGGGCCAGAACCAGTTCCACGCTCCATCCCAGCGCTCCGGTGTCCTTCAGACCGAAGCGATAGTCGGCCCAGATCAGCAACGCCGCCAGCATCACGGAATAGCTGCACCACGCCACAATGAACACCGCCGCCCGCAAAAGGATCGCAGACAGCCTGGAGGCTACCCACCGGGCCAGGGCCCATGTCAAAATGCCGCCGAGCAACCCCGTTACAGCCCCCGCGCAGATAAAGGGAACCAGAAAGCCGTGGCCCATCGGCCGCAGGGGTGGGCGGCTAATCCAAAATGCCACCGCGCCAAAACCCACCAGCGCAAAAGCCCCGGCGCCAAGAATGCCCATCGGAATCGGGATCGCCCATCGGCGCGCTCTCGGAACCAGCGACAGCACCAGGAACACGACGCCAGCCAAAAAAAGAAAGGGCGCCGCATAGATAAGTTGCATGGCGCCCCATTATCGCTCGATTCTTCTTTTCCGACGGCCTCTACTTCTCCGTCAGCGCCTCAACTCCAGGCAGTTTCTTCCCCTCCAGGAACTCCAGGCTCGCCCCGCCGCCCGTCGAGATGTGCCGGATCTGGTCCGCCACCCCGGCTTGTTTCACCGCCGCTACCGAGTCGCCGCCGCCAACAATCGAAATCGCGCTCTTGTTGGCCGCAACCGCCTTCGCAATCGCCGTCGTGCCCTTCGCAAACGCCGGCATCTCGAATACCCCCATCGGCCCGTTCCACACAATCGTCGCCGCCGTGCCAACCTCCTTCTCGAACAGCGCCACCGTCTTCGGCCCGATGTCCAGAGCCATCCATTCCGCCGGAAACGGCCCATCCCCCTCGAAGGTCTTCGTCTGTGCATCGGCGGCAAATTTGTCCGCCAAAATATGATCCACCGGCAGCAGGAACCGGACTTTTCTTGCCGCGGCCTTGGCCAGCGCTTCCTTCGCCACGTCGATCTTGTCTGCCTCCACCAGCGACTTGCCGACCTCCTGCCCCTTCGCCTTCAGAAACGTATACGCCATCCCGCCGCCGATCAGCAGCGCGTCCACCTTATTGAGCAGATTGTCGATCACCTCAATCTTGTCCGACACCTTCGCCCCGCCTAGGATCGCCACAAACGGCCGCGCTGGCGACTCCATCACCTTGCCCAGGTAGGTCAGCTCTTTCTCCATCAGCAACCCGGCAGCCGACTGCTTCACAAAATGCGTGATCCCCTCCGTCGAAGCGTGCGCCCGGTGCGCCGAGCCAAACGCATCGTTGACGTACAGCTCACACAGCGATGCCAGCTTCTTTGAGAACTCCGGATCGTTCGCCTCCTCCTCCGGGTGAAAACGCAGATTCTCCAGCAGCAGCGCCTGCCCCGACTCCAGTTGCCGCGCCATCTCCTTCGCAACGTCGCCGATGCAGTCCGGCGAGAACGCCACATTCGTCTTTTCGCCCAGCCGCGCGTCCAGCAAGGTCCGCAGCCGGTCCACCACCGGCCGCAGGCTATACTTCAGATTGACCTTGCCCTTCGGCCGTCCCAGGTGCGAAGCCAGGATCAGCTTCGCCTTGTGCCGCAGCGCATATTCGATCGTCGGCAGTGTCTCCTTAATCCTGGTATCGTCGGTGATCTCCGAGCCGTCTTCGGTGAGCGGCACGTTGAAATCCACGCGCATGAAGACGTGCTTGTGCGCCACATCCAGATCGCGAATCGATAGCTTCGTCATAACTCCCTCAGTCTCCACTGCGCTCGCCATGGTGCCCTCCTTCAGTCTTCAGTCCTGCGGCGCGGAATGCACCACCGCCTCCGCCTCAATCTCGACCTTCCACGTTGGCTGCAGCAGCCCCGCCACAACCACCATGGTCGCCGCCGGCCGGATCGTGCCAAAGAACTCCCCGTGCGCCTTGCCCACTTCTTCCCAGTCATCCACATGGGTCAGATAAATGCGCGTGCGCACCACATCCTCCAGCCGCGCCCCTGCCTTTTCCAGCGATCCGCGAATGATTTCCAGAATGTGCCGCGTCTGCGTCGTGGGATCGGCCAGATCCGCGCCCACCGGGCCCGTTCCGGAAACATACACACACTGCCCCGCGCGCACCGCGCGCGAAAACCCGATCACCGGTTCATACGGTGACGTGCCTGCGATATTCAGTCTCATGGAATTCTCCCGAGGGTCAGGGGCCGCTTCCGGCCCCTTCCCGTTGGAGATGAGCTACAGACCCTTCTTCTCGAGGAAGAGGATCAGGTCACGTACCCGGCAGGAATAGCCCCACTCATTGTCGTACCAGCTGATCACCTTGGCCATGTTGCCCACGACCTTGGTCAGCGGTGCATCCACAATGGACGAGAGGGGATTACCCTTGAAGTCGCTTGACACCAACTCGTTCGAGTCGACGCCCAGGATACCCTTCAGTTCTCCATCCGCGGCCGCCTTAAACGCCGCGTTGATCGTGTCCTTCGTCACCGGCTTCTCGGCCAGAAACGTCAGATCCACCACCGACACGTTCGGCGTAGGTACGCGGATCGCAAATCCATCCAGCTTGCCCTCGACTTCCGGGATCACCAGCTTCAGCGCCTTGGCCGCGCCCGTCGACGTCGGAATCATCGACAGTGCCGCCGCGCGCGCCCGCCGCAGGTCCTTGTGCGGGAAGTCCAGGATCACCTGGTCGTTCGTGTAGCTGTGAATCGTCGTCATGATGCCCGACACAATCCCAAACTTCTCCACCAGCACCTTCACCACCGGCGCCAGACAGTTAGTCGTGCACGATGCGTTCGAGATCACGTTGTGCTTCGCCGGGTCGTACTTGCCTTCGTTCACCCCCAGCACCAGCGTGATGTCCTCATTCGTCGCCGGCGCCGAGATGATCACCTTCTTCACCGGACCACGCAGGTGAGCCTTCGCCTTCGTTGCGTCGGTGAACCGTCCCGTCGACTCCACCACCACCTGCGCGCCCACCGAGTCCCACGGCAGCAGCGCCGGATCCTTTTCCGCGAAGACCTTGATCTTCTTGCCGTCAACCGAGATGAAATCGTCGCCCGCCTGGATGTCGTTTTTCAGATTTCCCAGGATCGAGTCATACTTCAGCAGGTGGGCCAGCGTTGCGGGGCTGGTCAGATCGTTGACTGCAACATAATCGATATTCGGGTTGCCCAGCGACGCGCGCAGCACATTGCGCCCGATCCGCCCGAACCCGTTGATGCCAACCTTGACGGCCATAAAAAATCGTCTCCTTGCCTCAATTTTTCAGCATGCGTGCCACAACTCGATGTGATCCGGATCACCCTGATTCTTATCAGTTGAAAAACGCCCGGAACCACCCAATTACCGATGCTAGCACCGCAGTCAAGGAAAAAACGGTAACCCCTATGGAAACAGGTGGAATTCCCAATCCGATCGTCACGTCTTTTTCACATAAAAACGGTGCCTGCGCAGGCACATAACCCCTTTGTGCGTTTGATCCACGCCTGCGTCTGTGTTACATCCTGGATATGCGCCTGTGGATGCGCGACAAGATGAGACGTCGCTCGAAGCGTGGGCCGAATACCTCGGAGTCCACCGGGAAAATCGGGCAGGAATTGCCCCAGAATCAGCCAGCACCCCTCCAGCCCTCCTATCATGGCGGCCCGCCTCCGTCTGTTGAGGATGAAGAGCAGGAACCCGTGGCCGTTTCCGCTGCTCCCGCGGAAGTCCCCGCTGAACCCATCGGCACTCTTGCCGCCGAATCGGAGCCTACCGGTAAAATCGTCGTCGAGACCCAGCCCGAATCGCTCTCCACTCCACCGCCCGAGCCGGTCTCGAGCGCCCCTAAGGGAGCGCGCGGCTCGGTCGTCCTCACCATCGGCCTCCCCGGCTCCGGCAAAACCACCTGGTTCAAGCGCCGCGGCGTCACTCCGCTTTCGAGCGACCTGCTCCGCAGCCTGCTCTTTGACGACATCACCGAGCAGCGCTGGCAGGGCCTCGTCTTCTCCACGCTGCGCTCCCTGCTCCGTGCTCGCCTCATCGCCAAAATGCCCTGGAACTACGTCGACGCGACGAACCTCTCGCCCCACGAGCGCCGCCAGTGGATCAAGATGGCCAAAAGCTTCGGCTACGATGTCCAGGCCGTCTTCTTTGACGTGCCGCTGGAAGTCTGCCTCGAGCGAAACAAGCGCCGTGAACGCACCGTCAGCGAAGACGTGATGAAGAAAATGGCCGAACGCCTCCGCCCACCCGACTTCAAAGAGGGTTTCACGAAGATCACCGTGGTCCGTGTGAAGGGCGCAGCCCCAGGAGCCGGAACGCCGGCCGAAGAAGAATAGCTCACCGCAATTCCGCCCACTGGATTGTCGTGAGGGAATCCGCCGAGCGTTCCGGCGCACTCAGTCTTTCTTCAGACTCCTGAGCCTGTCGACGAGGTTCGACGGATGAACGGGCTTGGCCAACAAGGGAAACTCAAAGCCTCTTGCCTGGCTCTCCTCCAGGATGTCAGTGATCCCGGCCTGCCCGGAGATGAGCAGGATTGATGTTCCTGGGTACATTTTGCTGACGGCGATCGCCAGTTCCACTCCATTCATGGCAGGCATCATGATGTCGGTCAGGAGGTAATCCGGATGGAATGAGCCCGCCATTTCCAGGGCGCCGAAGCCATCGTAGGCGGTTTTCACATCAAAACCGGCGAGGTGCAGAATAGCAGCCGTGGTATCCGCGAGAAGTCTTTCATCATCGACCACGAGGACCTTAGGCAGCCGCTTAGCCGTCCTCCTGGCTTGCAGTTCTGACACCGCAAGTACAGAGGGCTCTCGAGCAATCCGATCTGCAAGGTGAACGATCGAATCAGGAAGTTCCATCGTCAGACCTCCTTCCTGAATTCGGATTCATTGCCGTCCGCGATCCCTCGTGGGGCGCGGCTGAATGGAAGAGAAATGGTGACGACTGTGCCGCTGTCCTCCGGCTCAGTGCTGCTTGAGATTGCGATCTGCCCGCCATGCCGTTCCACCAGCTGTTTGGTGACCCAAAGCCCGATCCCGGTGCCAAGGTTTCCTTTCGTTGTAAAGAATGGCTCGAATACTCTGCCGATGTGGTCACGCCGGATTCCATGCCCATTGTCACTGACAACGACCTGGAGAGCGTTCTGCTCGGTCGTCAGGGTTTGGTTGATCGCAATCGACAATCTGCCTCCCTGCGGCATGGCGTCGATGGCGTTGGATATCACGTTGGAGAAGACCTGAACGATCTCGCCGGAATGTACGCTGATCTTTCTGAGGTCGTTGAAGCGCGCCTGCAACACGATGTTGTGGGCACGGATTTTGTTGCGGAATACGGAAAGGACGTTTTCAATCAGATCGTGCAGATGGACCTCTGAAGGAGCTCCCGTATCCCGGTAGTAGCCGAGCGTTTGTCGTGCGATGTGGGAAACTCGCTCCAGTTCACTCTCTGCAGTAGCGAGGTAATTCTGGATGTCCTTCAGGGAAACACCCTCCTGACGCGCAAGGAAGATCAGGTTCAGGACAGATCCGAGCGGATTGTTGATCTCGTGAGCAATGGCTGCGGCCATTCGCCCGGTCGTAGCGATCTTTTCGGCTTCGATTGCCATGCGCTCGACCTTTTTTCGATCCGAGACGTCACGGGCGATCTTCGACCCTCCAACCACTTCTCCATTCCTGTTGAGGATCGGAGAAATGGTTACGGAGACTTCGCGAATTTCTCCATTTTTGGCGATGCGTTTGGTTTCGTAGTGTTCGATTTTCTCGCCCGCTCTGAGTTTGCGAAGAATCTCCGCTTCTTCGTGCTGGAGATTTTCCGGGATCAGACGCAGAATCGACTGCCCAATGATCTCCTCCGGCTCATAGCCAAAGAGCCGCCGCGCTCCCTTGTTCCAGCTGGTGATGATACCGTTGAGGTCCTTGCTCACGATGGCGTCGTCGGCCGAATCGACGATAGCCGCCAGCCTGAAACGGCTTTCATCGGCTTGGCGGCGATCGGAGATATCGCGCGCGATCTTGGAGGCTCCGACGATTCGTCCGCTGTCGTCCTTAATGGGCGAGATGGTCACGGAGATTGGAAATCTCTCCCCGTTTTTTCTTAGCCTGGTGGATTCGAAGTGCTCGATCCGTTGCCCGGAACGAATTTTGGCCAGAATGAAGTCTTCTTCGTGGTGCAGTTCCACGGGGATGAGGCGCAGGATGGATTGGCCCACGATCTCGCCCGCTTCATAACCGAAGATACGGCGGGCTCCCTCGTTCCAACTGCTGATCACGCCGTTGAGATCCTTGCTGATGATCGCGTCATCGGACGAGGCGATGATCGCCGCAAGAAAATTTTTAGCCGATTCCGTGACTGGATTCGGTTTGCCAGGAAGCCTGGAGGCGGGTTCTGGTCTCGTCAAGAGGGATCGGCTCCGAGCAAATGAACGATGGAATGCCTGGGGGATGGGCTGAGGAAACTGGAAATATCCCCCTGGTATGGATGCAGCTTTCCATGCAATTGGTTATTCCGCATAGCAAGACCAAAAGGGTACGTCTGGGCGTGCGTTTTTTGATGTGGAAGAGGTGATCGATCGCGCTGCAACTCACCTGGATTTCTCATCGAGGAGCTTCACCGGGGTTGAGACATCACTTCTCGCCTTCGCTTTCCATCGAGTCCCCAACAGAGTAAGTAGAGAACGACTGGCAGCCACAGGGACAAAAGGATAGGGTTCAGGACGCCCCTCAGACTAAAGCCACCAGAGACATTTCCGGGGAACGATCCCAGGAACAGTATGACGGAGAACGCTCCCAGGGCCCCCACAGCAATAAGTGTTCCGGCGTGTTCCCATTTGAGCGCCAGGAACATGGCGATGATGTAGAGTCCCATGAGCCCCAGTCCGATCCCTGCGATCGGGGTGATGTGTACGAACGCGGAAGCGGTTGAATTTCGGAGATGCCCCTCCCAGGTTTCTCCAATGAACATGAAGAGGAGGAATCCTGAAATCAGCAGCCCAAAGCCGCGGGCTAACCGCCGGATGGCCGCGATTCCTGTGCTTACTTCTTCCCTGTCGGTGCTCATAAATCCTCCTGTTGAGGCTTCCGGGCATGAGCCCCCGATCGTCCTTATCCAGGTGTCAGGCAAGCAGTTTTGCTGCATTTCGGTTTTCCCGATCGAGCGGTGGATGGTGTGCATGCCGGGTAAGCCGAAAGAGCGTCAGCGCGATCATCGCGTACCAAATCTGCATCGCCACGACCGAGAGGATCGAGATATAGACACCGATCCTGGGCACATACAGGCCAAAGCCCACGATGCCGGCGACGATTCCCACATACGCTGTGAACTTACTGAAGACCGCACTGCGCAGCATGACGCAGGAAATGATCAGCATGGAGATCGTCCCCACCACATAAGCAGCCTGATACGGAGTTCCCAGCCACGAAGAGAGCACGGCCTGTCCAGCGCCGAGGAGCCCATCGCGCGCAGCGGCAGTAGTGGCCGCGGCATACTGCTGGCTGAGGTACAGCATACTCAGCGAGGGGTTGCCGGAGATGAAGCAGACGGTAGAAACCACCGAGAGCATAGTTGCGATCAGCACCAGCGACTCGTGGACGCGGCGCAGGCTGAGGTAGAGGGCAAGGAGGATCGGGATGCCGAGAACCTCGTCGACCACGATCACGTAATCGAGGCTCACTAATCCCACAAAAGGACGAGCGTGAAGCAAAGCATAGTGTCCTGCAACGGTGGAAGGAGGCGGCCAGACGAAAAAGGCGACGATCTGAAACAGAAACAGAGTGACGCTGATGAGTGCGGCGATGGCAGCGGTTCGATAAAGGAAATCCCAGCGGTCTTCAGCGGCGCTGAAATCCATCATGACATCTGGAATCGAGCTCGACATAACGGTCCTCCGGAGACTTACTCGTCGGCGCAAGGCCACCATGGAATCCTTCTTCACCGGCGCCTAACCAACCAGTCATCAGCCGACTGTCGTGTGCTCTTCGACTGTGGATTCGGAAGGCCGCCCGACTTTCGCCGGCTCTTCACGGCGAGGCGTAAACGGACCCCTTCCCGTGAACAGATCTGCTGAATGGCCGGACGCGCGGTCAACCCTTGTTCGAAATCTGGGGTCGGAACGATAACACCTTGCGGATGCCACTGCAGTGACGGCTGCCACAGCCGGTGATGCGCGACCACGAGCTCGTCCCCTTCCCGTCCTGCTCTTCACCCGAGTCATACCACTCCTCTAATGCACAGCTGCCTGTTTGCGCGCGCTGGCAACTTACTCCGCCGCAGCCCCAATCACGTCCAGCTCCTTCATTTCCTCCGCTGGAATCCTCAGTTCCGCCGCCGCCAGGTTCTCGCGCAGATGTGCCACCGACGACGTTCCCGGAATCAGCAGCACATTCGGCGCTCGATGCAGCAGCCACGCCAGCGCCACCTGCATCGGCGTGGCTCCCATCCGCGCCGCAACGTCGTAAAGCGTGGAGGACTGCAGCGGCGTGAAACCGCCCAGCGGAAAGTAGGGCACATATGCAATGCCCCTCGCCGCCAGCGCATCGATCAGCCCATCATCCCCGCGCAGCGCAACGTTATAGAAGTTCTGCACGCACACCACCGGCGCAATCCCCTCCGCCTCTTTTACCTGTGCCGCCGTCACATGGCTCACCCCCAGGTGCCGGATCAGCCCCTGCCGCTGCAACTCTGCCAGCGTCTCAAATCCCTCGGCAATCGACCCCTCGCTTGCTCGCTCCCCCATTCCCCATGCCCGCAGGTTCACCACGTCCAGTGTCTCTACGCCCAGGTTGCGCAGGTTGTCATGCACCGCCTGCACCAGTTCCGCCGGACTCTGCGCAGCAAGCCACGACCCGTCATCGCCGCGTCTCCCACCCACCTTCGTCACAATCGTCAGGCCCGCCGGATAAGGATGCAGCGCCTCCCGGATGATCTGGTTCGTCACATGCGGGCCGTAAAAGTCACTCGTGTCGATGTGGTTCACGCCCGCCGCTACCGCCTCTCGCAATACCGCTACCGCCGCTACACGATCCTTCGGCGGACCAAACACATGCGGTCCGGCCAGCTGCATCGCCCCATAGCCCATCCGATTCACATGGATGTCCGTATTGGGCAGCCTGAAGACGCCTCCGAGTCTTTCTGCAATCGCCATTCTTCCTCCGTCAGTTCAATGGCTCCAACGGCTCATTTCGAGCCGCCTCTCTTGGATGAACGAGCCTTCGCTCTTGATGATCAACCACACACTAAAAGCTGGCTTTTCCCATTCCCGGAAGATTCCCATGTCCGGATTCGATGGTCGGTCCCTCACCGCAGCCTAAAAGCCTGCTTCCGGACGGCGATGCGTACCGGAGCGAGAGCGCCAGAGCGGCGGCAGGCGAACAAGACTGAAGCTCATCGGCTCTTCGCTGAGCGTAGAAACTCCTGCAGGCTGACCCGAGTCCACGTTCGCGAAGGCGGCGTGGGTGCCAACAGATACTCCCCCGCAGACCAGCGGGAATTGTCAGCAAAATAGAAATTATCGAAGCTCAATGTCGCCTTGACGATCGCCGCCCGTGCCAGCCAGTCCTGAGTCTCTTTGTCCTCGATAAAGGACAAACGAAGCCTTCCCCGGGTCGGAATCTGCAAAGGGACATCGCGATCCCACCACGGTGGCAAATGGTAGCCATTGGCGCCCAGGTAGACGATCTTCGGCACTCTGCCCTTCACCGACTGCGAGCCCAGATACGGATGCTGCTCAGTGCCGTTCCCTGACTGAAAAAAAGTGATGTCCATCCCCCCACGCACGATCGTCTTCGGCGAGACGTTGAGCAACGTCATCGTAACCGTCGGCAGCCAGTCTCCCGCCACGCGCATCGGACGATCGATCTGTACCGGCCTGCCACCGATGGCGATTTCCCGAATCGAAACCGGCCACTCGCTGCTGGCGTTGTAGCTTGCCAGAGTGAAGGTGATCTCTGTCGACACCGGCTTTTGTGCGGCCAACGGTCCGGGCAGGCAAAGGGCCGCCACCACCGCCACCCACGCGAGCTTTCCTTCGTCGAGCACCGCCGGCCTCCACAATCGTGATTGAAACTGAAGCGAGTCGTACCAGCATAATGGCGCGCGCGCAGCAGGCTCGCCTCCGAGCCCCGTATTCCTTAGGGCTGTCACCCGCTCTTGTTCATCCATACTCGCCAGGTCAGCGGGCCAATCGCCTTGTTCTCGAGAGCATGACCGTTGATTTTCAGCGCCAGCTTGATCTGCCCATGGTGATACCCCTCGTGCCAGATCATGTGCTCGAGGTATAGCAGCGGATTGTCATAGTGGACCTTCATCTCCTTGCCGGATCGGATGCGGTTCTCCACCGCCTGGCGCACCGCTTTGCTGCTGGCTTCCACGGCCTCTGCGATGCGCTCTGGATCCTTTTCGTGCTGCCACTCCTTCGGTGGCATCGGAGGAGCCATCTCCGGCACATCCTCCGACAAAAAGACCAGCCGCACATAGTTCATGTGCGTGAACATCTCCGCAACTGTCGGACTTCCCTCGGCCGCTCGCGCCTCCAGGGCTTCCGCCGGCACCGCGCGCAGCAAATTCACCAGGATTCGATTGTTCCGATCCCACGAATCGAGAACCATCTCAAGCAGTTGTCCGTCGCTTGCGCCACTCACGCCCGTCTCCTCGTCGTTCCTACAGCGAGTCGTACACCAGCGCCACAAACGTCCCCGGCTTCAGGTTTCCCTTCGCCCACATCGCGTCCAGATCAGCCGTTGGTACCGCCGCCACCGCCTCTTCGACCGACTTTCCCGACGCCTTCAGTTTCTCCACGCGATCCGCCACCGTCACCAGCATCTCGCGGTATTGCTGCAACCCAGCCTTATTTCCCAGCGGCCCGTGGCCGGGCACAATCTTCGTCCGCTCGTCCGCCAAACCCAGCGCCTGGTCCA
The DNA here is from genome assembly GCA_963788905.1 of uncultured Acidobacteriaceae bacterium. GTDB lineage: Bacteria > Acidobacteriota > Terriglobia > Terriglobales > Acidobacteriaceae > Palsa-343. The sequence continues at coordinate 72,918 of CAWBIO010000001.1, read as the reverse complement.
CCCCGCGAATCATCCCGTTGATCGTGCCCCCGCTCGACAGGTCAATCAGCGGATACATCCCGTTGAACCACAAATCCCCGGCATGAATCACGTTGCCCCTGCGAAAGTGGACGAAAATGTCAGAATCCGTGTGCGCCTCGGGCGTGTGAACCAGGTCCTCCTGATCGTTGTTCAGCCACAGCGTCTCCGAATCCGGAAATGTGGCCTGCGGCAGCGCCTCATCCGGTGCGGCATTAAAGTGCACATCGTACACCGCCATATACTGCGGCTTCTGCAGCCGGATGCGCGTGTTGTCATGCGCGATAATGAACGCGCCCTCCGTGTGCATCTCCGCATTGCCGTCCGTGTGATCGAAGTGCCAGTGCGTGTTCACCAGCAGCTTCAGCTTCTGCTCGCTCAGCCTGGCAAGCGCGTCCAGCAGAATCCGCGTCCCGGTGGATATCTGAGAGTCAATCAGCAGCTTCCCATCCGGCCCGATCTGGCAGACCACGTTGCCGCCCACTCCCTGCAGGAGAAAAATCGTGTCGGTCAGCTTTGTGGTTTTGATCTTCTCGTTGGCGGCCGCCGTTCGAAGCTGCTGCGGCAAATCAGGATTCGCCTGCACAGCCGGATTCGGGCTGGCCGCACCCGCAGCCCCGCTTTGCGCCGTGCCCGCACTCTGCCCACTGTTTTGCGCCGCCTGCCCCAGCAGACTTCCGCGCGTCATCCACGCCGCCGCCGCAGTCGCAGCGCCAGCCTGCATGGACCGCACCAGAAAATCGCGCCGCGTCTTCATATGTGGGGTCCGTCAGGATGCTCCATCATCCATTCGTGTGCTTACAGCAGCCCCGGCGGCAGATTCAGCCCGCCCAGCATGCCCTGCACGTTGGATTTGATAATCTCATCGGCGCGCCGTCCAGCTTCGTTCACCGCCGCCGTCACCAGATCCTCCAGCATCTCCACGTCGGCGTTCGGCCCCGTCAGGCTCGCGACCGCCGCCGGATCGATGCTTACCTTCAGGACTTCTTTCTTCCCGTTCATCTTCACGGTCACCGCGCCGCCTCCCGACGACGCCTCTACTACCGTTGTGGCCAGCTTCTGCTGGATCTGCTCCTGCATCTGCTTTGCCTGGCCCAGCATTTCCTGAAGTTTCAGAGGATTCAGCATCGATTCTCTTTTTTCTTTCTCGTTTATTTTTTTGATGGGCCCTGAAGTTCGAGCCCCACAGGTCGTCATTTGCTATCCCGCAGGTCCAGCACGCTGCGAATATCCGCGTTGAACAACTCCTGCGTCTTCTTCACCAGCGGATTTTCCATCGCCGCCGACTGCGCGCTTCCGGCAATCGGGGCTTCCCTGCCCGGCGCTTTCGCGCCCCCTGCTCCATTTTCTCCCGGCACAAACGCGATCTTCTGCGTCGCGCCCATCGCAAGCATCGTCTTTCGCGCGATCGCTTCGGCTTCAGCGTTTACTGTCAGAGCCAGCATTGTCCTCCGCACCGCCAACTCCACCTGGATCGCGTTCCCCTGCTCGCTCCACTTTCCCTGGTGGATCAGGTTCGCCGCTGTCTCATGTCCCGCGCCCGCCAGCGCCGCGCTTACAGCCTCGCGAATCCGATCCAGATCCGGTGGCGCGCTGGAATCCTGTTCTTCGGCAGCGAGCGCCACCGCCGGGGCCAGAACCAATGCCCCGTTCGTTCCTTCCCCCAGCGGCTCTGCCAGTCCCACAGGTCTCACCGGCTTCGGCTCCGCTGCCTGAAACGACGGCTTACCCTCCGCCGCCGCTCGCGCCGCGCTCTCCGCCGGAGACAGGGCCCGCGCCGCCGGCTCGGTCGTCGCACTCTCTTCCATGGTTTTGCGCTGCCGATCCGCCTCAAACGGCGACGGCCTCGGCGCGACCGGAGCCGTTGCTCGTACCTGCCCCGTCACCGGAACCTGCGGCCCGGAACCTGTGCCCTGCAACCCGCCACCTGTCACCTGCAACCTGTCACCCGTAACCTGTATCCCGCTCAGGATTTCTTCCACCGGTAACAGCCTTCCGAGGTGCACCAGCTTCACCAGTCCCAGCTCCAGATGGAACCGCTGCTCCTGCCGGTAGTTCAGCTCGTCGAAAGTCCGCAGCATCACCTGCAGGAACCGGGTCAGGTCCTCTTCGCTGAACAGCATCGCCGATCGCAGCGCCCGCGCCCGCTCATCGGCGGAAATCTGCAGCAGATCAGAATGCTCTCCGCCCACCTTTGCCATCAGCGCATTGCGCAGATACCGCACGAACTGCCGCGCCAGCGCGGAAGGACTGTTCCCCGCATTCAGCAGTGTATTCAGCTCTTCGACCACCGCAGCCGTCGTACCCGCGCTGATCTGCTCCATCAGCCTCTCGAAAACCGTGTTCGGCACCGAGCCCATCAGCTCCCGAATCTGCTCCGCCTCAAGGTGCGGCTTGCTGTTCACCACCGGCGCCGACGCAATCGCCTGATCCATGATCGACAGCGCATCGCGCATCGATCCGTCGCCAGCCTCGGCCAGCAATGCCAGGGCCGCATCTTCGGAGTCAATCTGTTCCTGCGTCGCAATCGACTTCAGTTGCGCCAGGATGTCGTCGTACTTCACTGCGTGGAAGCTGAAGTGCTGACAACGCGACCGGATCGTCTGCGGGATATCCTCCGGCTGCGTCGTCGCCATCATGAAGATCACGTGCTCCGGCGGCTCTTCCAGCGTCTTCAGCAGCGCGTTAAATGCCGCATCCGTGATCTGGTGCGCCTCATCGAGGATCCATATCTTGTACTTGTCGCGCGCCGGCCGGTAGCGCGCGGCCTCTCTCAGCTCGCGCACTTCATCGATGCCGCGATTCGTCGCCGCGTCGATCTCCAGCACATCCACGGAGTTGCCCGCGCGAATCTCTGTGCACGAATCGCATATCCCACATGGCTCCTCGTCCGGCCGCCCCTTCGTTCCCACCGCTGTCCGGCAGTTCAGCGCCATCGCCAGGATGCGCGCGATGGTCGTCTTCCCGATTCCCCGATGGCCCGAAAAAATGTATCCGTGCGCGACTCGCCCCTGTTCGAGCGCGTTCACGAGCGTCCGCGTCACGTGCTCCTGCCCCACCACATCGGCAAATCTCTGCGGGCGATACTTCCGTGCCAGTACCTGATAAGCCATCGAATGCTGATTGTATCGCCTGAGACCCGCCTCAATTTTCCAGAGTTCAGGACCTGGGGGGATCTACTGTGACACGATACTGACCAGGCTTGAAAACCCGGCAGCCGCAGCGAGAGCAATGATGCCTCTGTCGAACGTGACCAGACGGCTCCTGTGGCGCAGCGCCAGGCCGAGCAGGTATACGTCTGCGATCTGCTGATGACCCATCATGAGCTTTTCAAATGGGGCGGCCGCGCTAGCGAATGTCAAATCATCGGGCCAGAATTCGTGCGTCGCATGTCTCAGGTTTCCTTCCAGCAACGCGATGGCCTCAGCCGGAGTGACGGCATTTTTCAGTGCTGAAGGATTCGAAATCACGCGCACAAAAGCGCTTTGCGTGAGTGGGCATGTGGACCAGCCCCTACGCCAGTGATCGCGAAACCAGCCCTGGGCCACGGCATGAAAAGTATGCTCCTGCCAGCAAAGCGCCACGAGCATGTTTACGTCGAACAAAGCGGCGGGCATTACCGAATCTTATGCAAATCCTGTTCGCTTTCGATCTCGCGCACCATTTCCGGTGTCAGAGGTTGCGGATTTGCCGAACGGCTAAAGACCCGCAGTCCGTTTTCCATATGGGTCGGAGCTGGCCGCGAAATCCCCTTCCGGATCAGGTCGCTGGCCGCCTTGCCCACGCTCAGCTTCCGCTGTTCGGCGTACTCTTTAACTTGTTCCAGGACATCATCATCAATGGCAAGCGTCGTCCTCATATTGCTGAGATGATGTCATAATCGAGCGAGTGATGTCAATCCTACATCGATAGCATCACGCACTGAGCGATGATGATGAGCCCCGCCGACGCCCAACCTCCTCTACCGCCTCGCCACGCCAGCCGACATTCCCCACCTCGGCCCGCTCATCGAGGATTCTATCCGCGGCCTTCAGGCCCACGACTACTCGCCCTCTCAAATCAATCAGGCGATCGGCACCTGGCTCGGCCTCGACACCCAGCTCATCGCCGACGGCACCTATTTCGCCGTCGAAGTCGCCGCCAACCCCGAACATCTCCCCACCATCGGCAACCTCGCTGCCTGTGGCGGATGGTCCCGCCGCAAAACGCCCTATGGCAGCGACCATCGCCCCGGCCGCGACGATGCGCTCCTCGATCCGCGCAGCGACGCAGCAAAAATTCGCGCCTTCTTCGTGCACCCGGCGTGGGCGCGCCGCGGCATCGGCACACACATCCTTGAGTTATGTGAGCAGGCCGCACAGGCCGAAGGCTTTACCCGCTTCGAAATGGGAGCCACGCTGACCGGCATCCCTCTCTATCGCCGCCACGGCTACCTCGAGCACGAACGCATTGACCTGCCCCTCGCCAACGGCGAAGTTCTCCCCATCATCCGCATGTCTAAACAAATCTGATCCGCCAATGCCGGCGGCAGGGCAGAAGCTCGGAAAGAATCAGCGCCTCTGTTCACCGCCGCTTCGCCACCGATTTCCCGCTGCTCCTGTGCACCACTTTCTTCGCCGCCCGCGCCCGTCTCCGCAGCTCTTCCGGCGAATACATGCTCTTCCGGCAGTTCTTCGACCCGCAATTACACCGCGCCTCATCATCATCACCGTCGTAGAGGTAGTAGTCATAAGTCAGCTCTTCGCCGGCTTTGATGCTGCGGATCGCCCGGATCCACACCCGCCCGTCAATCTCTTCCGTCTCGCAGTTCGGATCGCAGGAGTGATTGATGAACATCGCCGTTCCATGCCCCACGATCACCGTCTTCCCGTCGCCCACGCCGAACAGATAGGTCGTCGGCGAATTCTCATACTTCTCATCGGCCTCGTCCTTGGGCAGACGAGGTCCCGTGTACTCCACCACCAGCGCTCCCTTGCGGATCGGTGCCATCGTGTAGCAACCCGCCGCATGAATCGCCGAAGAGCGAATGATCAGACTCATACGCAATCAACATACCAACTCCCGGGCCTCTTTCCCCGTCTTTCGGCGTCTAAAATAGGAGGAAAATGACGCTGCGCTCCCTCATCGCCGGCTCCATCATCAGTTCGGCCGCATTGCTGGCTCTGCCCATCCTCGCCCAGCAGGATTCAACCCCGCCGCCGCAGCAAAACCCTCCTGCCCAAAGCACGAGCAACGCCAACCCTCAGAAGAAAGACCAGCCGAAGAAGAACGCCGCCCAGGAGAATCCCTTCCCCGAAACCCAGTCGGAAGCTGCCGCGAGCCAGGCCAGCCCGCAGTCCACCCCCCAGCCCAGTGCCCCACAGCCGCGCAACTCGCAAACCGCTCCCTCCGGAAATAAAACCGCGGACCAGAATCCCTTCCCTGAAGAGCAGTCGGAAAAGGCCGCGCACCAGGATCCGGAACCGGCCAACGCCAGGCCCTCGACTCCATCCGGTGGCGATCAGAATTACAGCTCCAGCCGCGTGAAGGGCCTCGACCTGCCAGCCCCCGCCGACGACTCTGCCGCCCCGGCACCCAGCATCACATCAATGCGCTACGACCCCAAGCTTGCGCGCAAGGATGCCGAGATCGGCGACTACTATATGGAGTCCGGCAACTTCAAAGGCGCTTACGATCGTTTTCTCGAAGCCAATCGCTCCGATCCCGGCAATGCTGAAGCTGTCTACGGTCTCGGCGAGTCCGCTCGCCATCTCGACCGTCGCGACGAAGCCCTCCGCAATTTCCGGCTCTACCTCGCCGCCCTGCCCAACGGCCCGCATGCTAAAGAAATCCGCAAGGCGCTCAGGGAAATGGGTGCCGATCCCACCCCCTGAGCACCCGGTGGTATAGTTCCCCCAAAACCGCCCATCCGGCCCGGACTCCCTATGCATCCTGTTCTGCAACAGGTTTTCGAATCCTACGGCGACCGCCTGGCTCCCAAGCCGGCTGATTGGTGCCAGCTTCATCCTGTGCAGAACGAGCGCCTGTGGAACGCCCAGGAGCTCATTGAACACCTTGCGCTCACCTGCCGCAGCACCAGCCGCACCCTCCAGGAGCGCCTCAAGCGCGGCCCCACCGCGGCCCACAGCACTCCCGCACAATGGATCCTGCAAATGGCCGTCCTCAACTTCGGCCGCATGCCTCGCGGCACCCCCGCTCCGGTGTTTGCCCGCCCTGGCCAGCTTCACTGGCCGCCGATGAGCGGCGTCGAACTGCTCGACCAGTTCCGCCAGGAAATCGATCAGATGGACGCCCTCATCGACGCCTGCCGCAATCGCTTCGGACTCCAGCGGGTCGCCAGCCACTTCATCCTCGGCCCACTCCGCCCCGATCAGTGGCGACGCTTCCACGTCATCCATCTCCGCCACCATCTCGGCCAGCTGCAACGCATCGAGGCCGCAGTCGGGCGTCCCGCAACGCCAGAGTCTCCTCCAGTTCGGGTCTGAAGCCCTGCGTGCTCCGCTTTCAGCTCCCAGCTCCCGGCTCCCGGCTTTTCTCAGTACTTCGACTTGAACGCGTACGTCAGCCCCATCGTGAACTGGAACGAATTCCGTTTCGTCGGCGGCTCAGTTGCTGGCGGATCGTTCAGGTAGCTGTCCAGCGTTCCCAGCGAAAGGCTGAAGCTCTTGTAAGCGGGAAACGCGAACGTGTCCGTCTCCTGTGCCGAATACGCCCGCTCTACGTTGTAAGCGGGCACAAACTGCAATTCCTGCGTCAGGGTCACCAGCTTCAGCTTGAGCAGGTAACTCGCAGAGAACGTCGATCCAATCAGGTTCTGGTTCGCCGACGACGCCCCGCTGATGAAGTCCTGCTTCTCATACTGCATCGTGCCCTTCAAATCGGCTTCCTGTTTTGGCGTCTTGACCACCGTCCAGCCAAAGCCGCCGCCGTAGATTTGTTGCAGGTTCAGGTCCTGCGAGTAATTGTGATCGAAGGCCGTCTGTCCGAGAGCGAAGAATCGCGCCGAGAAGTACTCGTCGCGCTCCGCATCAAAGTGCGAAATAGACGATTTGGTCACGCTCGCCGGCGTGAACACCCCTCCACTCGTGTAGGCCGGCTGCGTAATCTTCCCGAACGACCCGCTGAAGTCCGCCGAGGTCCGGTTCCGCGAATCCAGCCACGCTCACCGTCGGAACTACCCGCACCAGCCCGATGCTTCCCGAAACCGCATACTGATCCTGCGTCGCGGTCACAAGCGTCGCTCCCATGGTCGCTGCGCCGTTCCATCCGGTAAAGAAGTTCGGCTCGTGATTCAGCTGCTTGTCCAGTTCCGCCGCATCGACAATAACCGCCGCGTCCTTCACGGGAATCGATGCCGGGGAGCTCTGCCCGTTCGTCGCGTCGCACCGTCACCGCGCCGTTGGCTACGTCAATGCTTCCCGCCGGCAAGTGCTCCGCGGCTTTCCTGCTCCGATTCTTCATCTGCGAATTCAGCACCGCAAAATTCTCTCCCGCGTGCAGCTCCTTGATGTTCTCCCACTTAATCGTCAGGTCTCCCAGCGGTCTGCTGTGGAACGCCACCGTCCCGCCCTGCCTCCTGCACCAGCTTGCCGTGCAGCACATCGCCATTCGCCAGCACCAGCGTGTCGTTCTCCGGCGTTTTGTCAGGGGCCGCACCATCCGCCGCGCCGTACAGATTCAATGTCCACGCAACGGTCATCAGAGAAAGAGTGAAAACGAATCGACGAAAAAACGGAAACTGACTCATGAACTGATGGTCCTCCTCAAAAAATAGGGCTTCGAATGGATGGATTGCTCTTTGCATTTCCGATGGGGCGCGCCTCCCGGCGTTGCAGCCCCGGCTGGACGCCCCACCGGAATTTCCAGACAATAGACTTATGCCGATTACCCGTGAACAGGCCCTGGACTTCTTCCGCTCCGACGACCTCATCGGCCTGGGCATGGAAGCCGACGCCGTCCGCAAAAAGCTCCACCCCGAAGGCGTCGTCACCTACATCATTGACCGCAATATCAACTATACGAATTTCTGCACCGAGTATTGCACCTTCTGCGCTTTCTACCGCCCCCTCAAGGGCAAGCAGGCCAGCGAAGGCTACATCCTCGACTTCGAAACCATCTACGCGAAGATCGCCGAAACCCTGGAGATGGGCGGCACCGGCGTGCTCATGCAGGGCGGCCTGCATCCCGACCTCAAAATCGACTGGTTTGAGCGCCTGCTGCGCGGCATCAAGCAGCGCTTCCCGCAAATCTGGCTGCACTGCTTCTCCGCTTCAGAAATCCTCGCCATCGCCGAGTACAGCGATCTCTCCGTGCGCGACACCATCATCCGCCTGCGCGACGCCGGACTCGACTCCATCCCCGGCGGCGGCGCCGAAATCCTCGACGACGCCGTCCGCCATCGCATCGCCCGCCTCAAATGCGGCACAGAAGACTGGGTCCTCGTCCATCGCACCGCCCACCAACTCGGCATGCGCACCACCGCCACCATGATGTTCGGCGTCGACGAAACCCTCGAGCAGCGCGTCAACCACTTCGACGTCATCCGCCGCCTCCAGGACGAGACCGGCGGATTCACCGCCTTCATCCCGTGGAGCTTCCAGCCGAAAAACACGGCCCTCGGCGGCCGCGGCTGGGACGAAGCTACCGCGGTCGACTACCTCAAAGTCCTCGCCATCTCGCGCCTTTATCTCGACAACATCGAGAACGTCCAGTCCAGCTGGGTCACCCAGGGACTTAAAGTCCTCCAGCTCGGCCTCCGTTTCGGCGGCAACGACGTCGGCTCCGTCATGCTCGAGGAAAACGTCGTCCGCGCAGCAGGAACCTCCAACTGCACCACCGAAGAGGAACTCCGCCGCATCATCCGCGACGCCGGCTTCCAGCCCCGCCAGCGCGACACCCTCTACCGCACCATGTTTTTGAACTGATCTCCGTTCATTTTGTCTCGTTTGGCGCGAGCTTACGGTTCGAGTTGTGAGCGAATGAGACTCTCCAACTCGTGTTCGCTCTGTTTGCCAAGGTACACTTCGTGTGCGTTCAAACGGATGTCAATTGAACCTAACTGCGTGTCCAAGCCCTGCAATACTCTCTCAGCATTTTCCAAGCGAATAACGACATCAACCGAGAGCGCATCGAGCATAGGTCTGGCGTTCCACCCAGAAAGACCGCAAGACTCGGCAACTCGAGTAACGATGGGTAGTACTTCCTCAGCTCTCGAGATTTGAGGATAGATGCTCGGCATGGTTAGTACCTCCTTGAGTTAAGGTTGCAGCTATCGGCGTGACCGTCAACGAATCCTGGAAGTTTTCTGGCGCCTTGCGACCGTGGTCCGAAAACGCGACGCTGGAACCTGTCAGTATGACGCCCACGAGGTGCTGTACTAAGTGGCTATTAGAGCAACGGCAGGCCAGCTCTATCGAGGATCCCGTCGATTTTCGGTCGCAGCCAATCGCGGAGCGTCGGATCGCAGCTGATTTCATACCCGCAGATCCCTCCTTCCGAGAGCGTCACGATACCAAGGAGTCCCGCGTTACCACGATTTCGTGGCGTGAAGCGAAGTTCGAAGCAACGGGACAGAGGTGAACAGTTGTCAGTAGGAACGATTTCAAGTTCCGTGCGATCTTTTAGTAGCTCACGGAAGGTTTCTAAAATCTTTTCGGTGCTCACGAGAACCCCCTTTCCTCTACGGTCCGGCACAAACGGCGGGAAGAACATACTTTTAGGATTTTTCCTGGAGGCGAGGTGTTTACTGATATTCTGAAGCTCAGAGATTCAGCCATGGAAACCGCTAAAATCGGCAAACGCGGAACCCTCGTCATTCCCGCTAAACTCCGGCAGCGCTTCGCCCTCAAGGAAGGTGATCTGCTCGTCACCGAAGAGCGCGAAGACGGCATCCTTCTGCGCCCCGCCGTCGCCGTCCCTGTCGAAATTTACACTCCGCAACGCAAAGCCGAGTTCGCTCTCAACAACTCCGTCACCAAAGAGGACTATGACGAGGCCTGCCGCTACGTCCGCGAAGAGCTCGGCCTCGACCCCACCAAAATCCGCTACACCGACCCAAAAATGCGCGATCGCCTCCCCACCAACGCTCAATTCGATGAGCGAGTGAGGCGCACGAAGCGCAGACTCGAAGGTGAAAGTCGTCGGAAACGTGCCTGAACCGCTGCGCGTCTTCCTTGACGCCAACATCCTGTTCTCCGCCACGCTGCGGGAAGGTCACAGGTTTCTACAGTTCTGGACAACGCCGAACCTGATTCCGATGACGTCGATGTATGTCGCTGACGAAACCGAGCGCAATTGCGTCAGCGAAGACCATGCTGCCCGCTTCGTCCGATTGCTGGCGCGGACCCACCTCGTTTCCGACGTTCCGGGCGCCTTTTTGCCCAGCGGCATCGTGCTGCCCGCGAAGGATGCGCCTGTCCTGGTGGCTGCCATCCACGCCGTGCCAACTACCTGATCACCGGCGACAAAAATCATTTTGGGAAGTGGATGAACACCCCAATCGAAACCCACCTGGGCAAACTGACTATTCAGGAACCCGCGCGATTCCTCGACGAGCACCTCGATCCGCTCTGAGGAATCCCCTCACTCCAGATCAATCTCCCCCGTCATCACATGCGCCCGCAGCCGATACTCCCCAGTTGTCATCTCCCTGGTGAAGCTGCGGAAGAATCCACCCCGATCCACACCGTACGCCGAAGCGTTCACCTCGCCAATCATCACCGATGCATCCACGCGCTTGTACGCCCCGTCGCTCGGCGACTCGATCGTGATCTGCCCGGCGTAGAGGTCGATATCCTTATCGCCGGCCACTCCGCTGACCTTGATCTCACCCGCTCCCGTGTGGATCCGCAGGTTCGTCTTGCGCGGCACCTCGATCCGAATCTCGAGATTCTCGTTGTGTACCGGCCCGTCGCCTCTGATCGACAGCCGACCATAGCCCGCCGTCCCTGAGAGCCGCAGCTCGTAGTCCCTTGGATCGGCGTCATGCTTGACGGTGCACGATACCCGGATCGTCTCAGCATCCGTCCCCACCACGGTGATTCCCGCCGGCCGCGACTCAATGATCAGATCCGCCCGCGACCGCAGCGGCGCTTCGATCGGGTGATCGCAGTCCCCAACCGTATCCGCCCATCCCGCCGCGCACGATACTCCCAGGACCGCGGCCATCCCAGCGCACATCAGTCTCATGCTCCAGCCTACGCAGCCTGGGGCCAAAAGGTTCCGCAACGATTTGCTCCAGGTTCCCGGCTACCGGCTCCCAGCTCCCGGCTGCTTCTCAAGCTTCTCCACCACCGCCGGAGCCAGCTGCGACACATTGCCCGCGCCCAGCGTAAGGATCGCGTCCCCTTCCCGCGCCCTCGCCACAGCCCGCGTCATCGCCTCCTCGCCCGATGCCGCGTACTTCACCCCTCTGCCGACGATTGCCTTTACCAGCGTCTGCGCCGTGATCCCCGCAATCGGCTCTTCGCTCGCCGCATAGATGTCCAGTACCTCCACCGATGCCGCGTCCTCGAAGGCATGCACAAACTCCGCCATCAGGTCCCGCGTCCGCGTGTACCGGTGCGGCTGGAAGATCACATGCACCCGGCCATACCCGCACTCCTTCGCTGCTCTCAGCGTCGCGCGAATCTCCGTCGGATGATGCCCGTAATCGTCCACCACCGTCACCCCGCGCACGCAGCCCTTCACCTGGAATCGCCGATCCACCCCGCGAAATCCCTTTAACCCCGCCGCAATCGCCTCCGGCTTGATCTCCAGCTGCGTCCCAATGGCGACCGCCGCGGTTGCATTGAGCACGTTGTGCATCCCCGGCACCTGCAGCTCCAGCGGCCCAATCACCTCGCCACCCGCCGCCACTTCAAACCGCGTCCTGCACACCCGCGGCCCGATCTCGTTCTGTTCTTCCTCCGCCGGAAGCGCCGGCAACAACCGCAGCACGAAATCCGAATGCGACGACGCACCGTAGGTGAACACCCTCCTTCGCACACGCGGCAAAATCGCCGTCAGCCGCGCATCGTCCGCGCAGGCCACACAAGCTCCGTAAAACGGCACCTTTTCCATGAAATCGACGAATGCGCCTTCCACATCCGCCATATCGCGGTAGCAGTCCATATGCTCGCGATCCAGATTCGTCACCACCGACAGAATCGGCGAAAGCCGCAGGAACGACCGGTCGCTCTCGTCCGCCTCCGCCACCAGATACTGGCTCTGCCCCAGCCGCGCGTTCGATCCCATCGCGTCCACGCGCCCGCCCACCACCACCGTGGGATCGAGCCCGCCCGCGGTCAGCACCGCCGCCACCATCGAAGTCGTCGTCGTCTTGCCATGCATCCCGGCAATCGCGATGCCGTACTTCAGCCGCATCAGCTCCGCCAGCATCTCGGCGCGTTGGATCACCGGTATCTTCCGTGCCCGTGCCTCCACCACCTCAGGATTGTTCTCGTGCACCGCCGAGCTGACCACCACCACACTGGCGCCCACCACATTCGCCGCCGCGTGCCCCTCGAACACCGTCGCGCCCAGCGTCGCCAGCCGCTCGGTCACCGCCGACCGCCGCAGGTCCGATCCGCTCACCGGGTACTGCAGATTGAGCAGGATCTCCGCGATCCCGCTCATCCCAATCCCGCCAATCCCGATGAAATGAACCCGCTGCGCTTTCGCGAACAATTTTTCTAATCCCTAAACTCTGATCCCTAATCCCTGTTTTCTGCCATCGTGTGCAGCACCAGGTTCTTCTGGTGGATGAACCCGACCACCACATCGAACTGCTTTCGCGCGTTCCAGTCCTTCTCGGTGATCGGGAAATGGAAGATCATCTGCCCCTCGATCTCCTGCCCCGGCGTCAGCGTAATATCCCTCGGCATCGGCGTCAGCTTGCGCGACGCCAGATCCGGATACGCGACAAACACCTTTTTGTAATCCTCGCCGCTCGCCGCCAGGCTTTGCTCGATATCCCCATTGGGCAGGGTCACCTCGCCCCACATATCGTGCAGGAACAGTGGCAGCTTCGTCGTGCTCTTAATCTTCACATCGGCGAGAACAATCTCCTCGTCGAACACATTGGGCGCGCCATTCAGCCCTCCCAGCCCAGACCCCGTCGAAAGCTCGCGATGGATCGGATATGCCGACACTGACACCACCTGCCCCGCGTGCACCGGCCCCGTGTTGTTGTACCACACGTATCCGCCGATGCAGGCCATCACGATCACCGTCGCCACCAGCACCGTCAGCAGAGGATGATTGCCGGCGCTTTGTTCGCGCTCATTTCCATTGAGCTCGTTTTCGTCTGACATTTCGCTCTCGATTCTACTGAAGTCGCCCCGTTCGTTCCCTTTGCGAATCGCCCCACGCTCTTGCGGAACGAAAAAAAAATGACGTTCCCGGCCAGGTTCACCCCACAGCAAGAAGCAAACTCCTTCTCGCTCCGATCCTCAAGACCCGATCAGTGCGCTTCAGCCCGGACGTACCGTCTCGAAGTTCCACTTTGGAACCGGTAAGTTCACCTCGCGGTGTGCGCAGCAGAAAGCTTCGTCTTAGAATTGCCTCCGCTCACCTCATTCCGGCTTCGTCCGCAGCGCCTTCAGGAAATCCCCCGTGCCGCGCGTGTTCAGCACATCCTGCTTTGTCAGCCACGCCCTCCGCAGCTGTTCCACTCCAAACCTCATCTTCGCCAAATGACTCGTATGATGCGAATCCGTGTTCACCACGATCCTGCACCCCAGCTCTTTCGCCCTCCGAAGATCGCGGTCGCACAAATCCAGCCGGTCCGGATATGCATTGTGTTCCACAGCCACGCCTTTCTCTGCCGCCTTCCGCAAAACCGCATCCACATCCAGCGCGTATCCCTCCCGCCGCAGCAACAACCGCCCCGTCGGATGCCCCAGGATCTTCGCATACGGATTCTCCAGCGCCCGCAGCATCCGCTCCGTCATCTCCTCCTGCGGCATGTTGAACAGCGAATGCACGCTGGCGATCACCACATCCATCTGCGCCAGCACCTCGTCCGATAAATCCAGTTCCCCCTCCGCCAGAATGTCCACCTCGATCCCGGCAAACACCCGAATCCTTCCCTCCATCTCCCTGTCCACCGCGCGAATCCTCGCGATGTGCTCCACCGCCCGCTTGTCATCTAGCCCCATCGTCATCGCCAGGTTTTTCGAGTGGTCCGTGATCGCGATGTACTCATACCCGCGCTTCATCCCCGCTTCGGCCATCTCGCGAATCGTGTTCTTCCCATCGGTCTCCACTGTGTGCATGTGCACATCGCCGCGGATATCTGCCTCCTCGATCAGCACCGGCAGCCGATGCTCCTCCGCCGCCTCAATCTCTCCGTTGTTCTCCCTCAGTTCCGGCGGAATCCAGTCCAGCCCCAGCGCCGCGTAAATCTCTTCCTCGGTCGCCCCTGCCACAAATGCCCCATCTTCCACCTTCGCAAGCGCATACTCGCTCAGCGTGTACCCGCGTTTCAACGCGCGCTGCCGGATCGACACGTTGTGCATCTTCGACCCCGTGAAATACTGCAGCGCCGCCCCATACGATCCCACCGGCAGCAGCCGCACATCCACCTGCAGCCCGCTCCGCAGCCTGAAGCTGACTTTGTTCACCCCCCGCGCCAGCATCGTGTTTGCCGCCGGATAATTCGCCGTGTACTCCACCGCAGCCTCGACGCAGTCTTCCGCGCACGCCGGCCCCGTCGCCAGAATGTCCAGATCGCCCACCGTGTCGCGCCCCCGCCGCAGCGATCCCGCCGGCAAGACCGTCTCGATTCCCTTGAACCTCTTCAGGTACGCGATCAGCTTCTCCGCCGCCTCTTCCGCGTCGTCGATCAGGAACCGCCCGCTGCGCTCCTTGTAATCCGCGATCCCCTTGCGTAGCTTTTCAACGAGCCTTTCGCCGATGCGCGGCAGCCCCGCCAGCCGCCCCTCCGTGATCGCTTTCTCCAGGTCCTCCACTGAACCCACCTGCAGCGCATCCCACAGCAGCGCTACCGTCTTCGGACCCATCCCCGGCAGCCGCAGCAGCTCCAGCATCGTCGGCCGATACTTCAGCAGCAGTTCTTCGCGCAGCGGCAACGTCCCGGCGCTCTCAATCGCCTGGATATTCGCCGCCATCCCCTTGCCGATGCCGGGAATCTCCTGCAGTTTTTTCGGATCGTTCGCAATCGCGCTCAGCGGAATCGTCGATTGCTCTACCGCCTCGGCCGCCCGCCGGTACGACCGGATGCGAAACGGATCGCCCGCGCCGATCTCCAGCAGGTCCGCCGTCTCTGCCAGCAATTGCGCAATGCCCCGGTTATCCATCGCCCCGATTACAACATTTCCGCCGGAGCGAAATCCAGGCGATGCCCATGGGGCGCCATTGAGGCAGGCACCCATCGTTTCTATGCGAAGCAGAAGGACGGAACCGAGCAGATCGACGCCACCGCGCGCTTCACCGAGGTCTGGTCAAAAACCAGCGGCACCTGGAAGCTGGTGCGTGTCATCAGCTATGACCACGAATGACGCACCACGGGTCACAACCCCCCGCGTAAGGTGCGCTCCCTGGCACACCGGCATCTTCGTTTTTATTGAGGATCGTCTGGAGATCGGCGTGTCCGGGTTTTAGGCCGCGTCGGCGCCCGCGTTCGATCCCGCGTCGCGCGCCCTCACCACCTGGTCCGCCTGTGGCCCCTTTTGCCCTTGAACGATGTCGAACTCCACTTCATCGCCTTCCTTCAGGCTCTTGTAGCCGTCAACCTGAATTGCGCTGTAGTGAACGAACACATCGGGTCCGTCGTCCCGTCCTATAAACCCGTACCCTTTCGCATTGTTGAACCACTTCACTTTGCCTTTGTACTGAGCCACGTACGCGAACCTTCCTCTCAGGCAGTGTGGTTGGGGATTCCAACCTGCTCTGATTCTGACGCCGCCGTTTACGCTTTGGTTTCCCCGGCCCAGTCTGGAAATCGTTTCCTCACTCCCGCTTCTTTTTCTTCCCTCCGCTCATTCGCGCATAGAACATCGTTGATATCAGCGTTTTCCCGTCGAGAATCTTCCCCGCATCGATCAACTTTAGTAACTCTGACAATGGCACAAACTGCAATTCGATCGACTCGTCCTCTTCAGGGGTCGCCATTCCCGGCGTCAGGTCTTCTGCCAAAAAAACCTGCATCCATTCCCCAAGAAATCCAGGACTTGCGAAGTACTTCACCAGCTTTGTCCATTTCTTCGCCGAGTACCCGGTCTCTTCCAGCAGCTCGCGCTTCGCGCCCTCCAGCTCGTCCTCGCCCGGTTCCATCTTCCCCGCCGGCACTTCATATAAATAATGCTGTGCCGCGTGCCGGAACTGCCGTTCCAGCAGTACCAGCGGGTCCTTTTTGTTCTTCCGATGGTCCAGCGCCAGAATCACCGCCGACCCCCCGTGCCGAATCACGTCTCGCGTGACTTTTTTCCCTGTCGGCTCCTCAATCGTGTCGGTCAGTACCCGGAACAGCGGCCCCGAATACGAAACCTTCGACGCGAGCACCTTCGCCGCCCCGCCCGGGCGAATCTTCAGCCGCTTCACTACCGGCACCCCGACGTCTTTTTTCTTCTCCCGCTTTTTCTTTTTCGCCATCGCCACCTCGCTCCTCATAACCTACCATCCGCGCCTCACCGCCCCCGAAGGTTCAGGAATCGTCATCCGCTCCCCTGAAAGCCGGACATCGACGCCGCAATCGAGAATTCAGTAGCATCCACGCCGCAACCCCAGGAGGGGGGAAAAAAACCACAAAAACCCGAGGCAAAATCTTTGCCCGCGGCCAGGTTCACCCCATAGCAAGAAGCAAACTCCTCCCGGCCACCAACTTTCCAGTCGATTCACCCAAGGCTCTGCACCCCGGTACCACCTCCGTGCCCAATTTGGATAATGCTGCGATTTTTCCTGACCCCGCAGCCAGGCTCACCCCACAGCAAGAAGCAGACTCCTCCAGCCACCAGGTTTCCAGTGAATTCACCCCGGCCCCCAACCCCAGGTAATGCCTCCGGTGCCAATTTGGAGATCCAGCAATTTTCCTGCCCCGCGGCCAGGTTCACCCTACAGCAAGAAGCAAACTCCTCCGGCCGCCAACTTTCCAGTCAATTCACCAAGGCTCCAAACCCCGGTACCACCTCCTGTGCCATTTCGGAAAAACCCCCAATTTGAAAAACGCCGTGCCAGGTTCCCCGGTCACCCAATCAATCGGAAGGAAACCTCTGGGTCTGGAAACATCCGCCCGTCCCGCCCTCCAATCGACCCACGCCCAGACAGCCAACGCAAAACTGACCGCAGGATTTTTGCCCCGCGGCCAGGTTCACCCCACAGCAAGAAGCAAACTCCTCCCGCCGCCATCTTTCCAGTGGATTCAGCCGCAGCTCCACACTCTGGTTTGGTGCGAGTGCCATTTTGGAAACGCTGCCATCCTGACAAACCACCCTCCGAACTCCACCCCATTCCCCACACCCTCCCGTAGCAGTCAACTGCCCCCTGCAACCTGTCACAGGTAACCTGCACTTCTGCATCTTCACTCCTTCCGCCCGCATCGGAACACTGGCTCTTTTCCCCGCGCATGAGAAACTTGCTCCAGGCTCTGCCGTGAAGGTCGACTGTTATCCCATCTCGCTCCTGCCCCGGCAAAGCCGGCTTTTCCTCGACTACTGTTCGAGCCACGAGCCCCTTGCTCCGTTCTTCGTCTCCACTCCCTGGTCGCAGGACTGGGCCCGCACCGTCCCTGCACAAAACCCCGCCCACCGCAACGCACTCGCCGATGCGCTCCTCGACCAAAACGAATCCTGGTTTTCCGGCGACGAATCCTCCGGCCGAAAGACCCTCGCCAACATCGAGCGCCTCCGCCGGGGCGCGGGCGCCGTCGTCAGCGGCCAGCAGGTCGCCCTCTTCGGCGGGCCCCTCTTCACCTTCCTCAAAGCCGCCACCATCATCCGTCGCGCGCAGGACTCGAACGCTGTCCCCATCTTCTGGCTCGCCACTGAAGATCACGACCTCGCCGAAGCCGACCACGTCATTCTCCCCGCGCGCCACGCGCTCCACACGCTGCGCATCAGCCTCGATCCCGCCCCCAGTGCCCAGCCCGTAGGCAATCTTCTCCTCGGTCCCGGCATTAACGCCGTCCTCGACCGCGCCGCCGAGCTTATCGGGGGCACTCCCGAATTTGACCTCCTTGCCTCCGCCTACGCTCCCACCGCCACCTTCGCATCAGCCTTCGCGCGCCTCATCGCCGCCACCTTCGCCGACTACGGCCTCGTCGTCATTGACGCCTCCACGCGCGCCTTCCACGCCCTCGGCGCACCGGTCCTCCGCCACGCCATCGAAAACGCCGCCGCTCTCGAAGCCGTTCTCCATCAGCGCGACCAGCTCCTCTCCGAGCGCGGCTATCACTCTCAGGTCCTCGTCGCCGCCGGCTCGAGCCTGCTCTTTCTCATCGATGAAACCACCGGCGCTCGCACACCGCTCCGCCGCAAAAACGATCACTGGCTCGCCGGCAAAATCCAGTACTCCACCGCCGGCCTTCTCTCCATCCTCGACTCCGCCCCCGAGCGCCTCAGCCCCAACGCCCTCCTCCGCCCCGTCTTTCAGGATTTCCTGCTTCCCACCCAAGCCGCAATCGGTGGCCCCGCCGAGATCGCATACTTCGCGCAGTCCCAGGTCCTTTATCAAGCCATCCTCGGCCGCACCACCCCCGTGCTCCCACGCCTCTCCGCCACCCTCATCGAGCCGCCCATCGCCACCCTCCTCACCCAGCACCAGCTCACCCTCGAGGACATCCTCACCACCCACCCCGATCAGCTCGCCCAGCGCCTCGGCGCGCGTTCACTCCCCATCGAAGGCAAGCGCCGCCTCTCCGCCACCGGCAACGCGCTCGATGACGAGCTCGACGCCCTTCTCGCCTGGTGCGCATCGCTCTCGCCGGAGCTGGCCCGCGCCGCCCAGGTCTCTGCCTCCAAAATGCGCTATCAGATGAACCGCCTGCGCCGCCTCGCCGCCAACTACCAGCTCCAGCGCGACGCGAGCATCGGCCGCCACGTCGATACACTCAGCTTCAATCTCTTCCCCGACCGCCATCCCCAGGAACGCACCATCGGCGGCATCGCGTACCTCGCCCGCTACGGCTCACCTTTGCTCGCTACCTTGATTGAACAATCCTCCCAGGACTGCCCCGGCCATAAAGCCATCTGGCTGTAGAGCAGGAGCACCCCGCTGATTTCACATCAAAGGCACTCCCGCCAAAAGTGATATCCGGAATTCCACTGACTCCATGTAGCCAAAACGGCTACAATCGTATCAGGAGGAACCCATGCGCCAGATATCCCTGCGTGAGTTTCGCACCCGCGGCTCAAAAGCCCTGAAGTCCGCAGGCCGCACCGAGACCATCCTTCTCGCCGGCCGCAAAGGGCCCGAATACTTCCTGGTGCCCGTTCTCGAAGATATTGCAACGCAGGATCGCGAACTGCGGCGCGCTATGGCGCTGGCAAGCCTGCGCCGCGGCTGGCAGATTGCCAGAGAATCGGGCGCAGACAAGATCACTGACGACGAAATCGACGCAGAAATCGACGCGGTTCGAACGGCTCGCCTGCGCCGCAAAGCAAAATGAGGCTCGTCGTCCTCGACACGAATGTTGTCGTCTCGGCAGCCATCGGATTAGCAGGTCCTCCGGCACAACTGATCAGAGACTGGGTACTCCGCGGCCTGGTGCAGGTTGTGACTTGCCCAACCGTCACCAGGGAATACCGGGCTGTAGTGCGCCGCGAGAAATTTCGCCCTCACGGATTTCCGCCTCCCTGGCTTGAATACATGATTCATGAGAGCCTCCAACTCCCCGAGCCTTCGGGATGGCCTCACCCGGTCCCCGATCCGAAAGATGCTCCCTTCCTCGCTCTTGCCAAAATCGCCGGAGCCTGGCTCGTGACAGGAAACCTGAAGCACTTCCCAAAGCCCGCCCGCAGCGGTGTCACGGTGCTCTCGCCTGCAGATTACTTGTCACACGTCGCGCAATCTGAATCCCGGTGAAGTCTGCCTTAGCTGCGGATGACCGCCTTCTGCTAGCCGCTTCTCCGCCGTCCACTTTTTAGCTGCAGCCTTTCGCTTCCCTCACAAAAACTTTTTATCCTGCCCATAACCCGGTCCGCGCTTTGCTTCCATCTCTTGCTTATCCCTCCCATAAATCTTTCCAACTCCGCCCTATCTTTACGACTTTCCCTCCGGGTTCCTTACGAAATCTCGGCTAACGTGCATTCACCCACAGCTGTTTTTTGCGGGCCCAACCTTACTTAAGGAGGCAGGACCCACATGAAGAACCCAATGCACAAGCTCATGATGACCACGCCAGCGACCATGATCCCATCTTTCGTCCATCGCTCCACCCGCGCTGCCACGACAAAGTCCGCAGCTGTTTCTTCCAGCCTCCAGCGCATCGTTCTCATGGTGCTGCTCTCTCTGCTGCTGGCCATCGCCTCGTCCACTGCCCGCGCCCAATCCACGTTCGGCAGCATCCGTCGGCACCGTCACCGACGTTTCCGGAGCCGTCATCGAGGGCGCTACCGTCACCGCGCATTCCCTCGACGAAAGCGATGAGCGCCAGACCACCACCAGCGCCTCCGGCGACTTCCTCTTTGAGAACCTGAAGGCCGGCCACTACAGAATCACTGTGAAGCACTCCGGATTCTCCGACATCATCGTTAACGCCGCCCTCGAAGCCCGCCAGGAACTCCGCCTTCCCATTACCCTCAGCGTGTCGGCAGCGGCCACGACGGTGGAAGTTAGCGCCGATGCGGCGCTGATGAATACCGAAAATGCAACCCTCAACCATACGATTTCGAACCAGGACATTACTCAATTGCCGATCAACTCCCGGTCCGTCTCGAGCAGTCCTCTGGCGGCCCTCGCCGTGTCCCCCGAGGTAACAAGGGACTCGCAGGGAAATATCGCGGTTGGCGGGGCGACGTCGGCCCAGACTGGCTTTTCGGTGGATGGAATTTCCACCGCTAACATCCGTTACAACGGCGCGCTGCAGGACACCTACCCATCGCTTGAAAGCATCGACGAGATGAAAGTGACGGCATTCGACAACAATGCGGAGTTCGCTCAGATAGGCGATGTGACCTTCACCACAAAGAGTGGAACCAATCAATTGCACGGCAGTGCGTTCGAATATTTTCAGAACAGCGCTCTGGATGCCACCGTTCTGAATTTCCCCGTCAAGGCTCCCCGAACCTTTCAATACCTTCGGTGGCAGTTTGGGAGGTCCCGTGACCATCCCCAAGCTGTACAACGGGCGCGACAAAACTTTCTTCTTCCTCGATTACGAGGGAAATCGCAAGACCCAGTCTTATCCCGAGGAGCTTCTTGTGCCGTCGGCAGCGGACCGGACCGGCAACCTGAACGACCTGGTGCAGGGTCTCTGGCGCCGGACCTCTGCTCGACCCGTTCACCGGCTCGCCTTTCCCCAACAACACCATCCCCTCAGGTTCCTGCGTGGACTGCATCAATCCGGTGGCCCTGGCTCTGTTGAGCTACTATCCCTTGCCCAACGCCAACCTGGGTGCCTTAAACCCCTCGTATAACTACGAGACCCTCGTACCCAACCCCGCCAACTCCAACGGCTTCGATGTCCGCGTCGATCACAATTTCAATTCCAAGCAGCAGGTCTACGTGCGCTACAGCTTCAAGAACGCGCTCTACAGCGAGTTCAACAGCGCCGGCGTCGTTGCCCCCGCCAGTAATTTTCTGCCGAATGACGAAGCCCACGATCAAAATCGCAGCCTCGTGGCTTCTTACAACTATGCGATTACTCCCACCCTGGTGAACGAATTCCGTTTCGGGTTTACCAATTACAACGAGAATGACACTTTCCCGATCGAGGGGGCCTCGGCCATTACTAAACTCGGGCTGGTCTTCGATCATCCCATCGGCATCGCCTCGCATCCCACCGCCGATACCTTCCCAAACTTCAATTTCGCCGACGGCTCCGTAACCACCATAGGACAGGACCGCGTTGGATCAACCATTTCGGGGAACGTCCAGTTCACCGACAATGTCACCAAGAACATTGGCGAGCACACCCTTCGCTTTGGAATCGATGCTCGCAGAGAGCATTTCAATTCCCTCATGTACTTCGCGCCCTCTGATGACTATGGCGACTTCACCTTCAGCGGCAACCTGACCGACTACTCTTTTGGCGATTTTCTGCTCGGGATGCCGAGCCCGTCTTACTTCGCCGTCATTGGCCCACAAATGGATGCACGCGCTGTCCACTGGGGTGTTTACGGTCAAGACACATGGCAGCTCAACAGGCATCTCACGCGTCAATTTCGGATTGCGGTGGGAACTGCTTCCGCCGTTTCAGGAAAGCAATGGCGATATAGCTACCTATCTTACTTCGGGAAACAACCTGACCGTCGTCGTTCCGGACAAGTTCCATCCATTTATCAAAAACAATTCGCTCCTCCAGCAGATCAACACCGGCTTTCTTCAGGGATTCAACGCATGTTCGCTTCAAACCAGCAGCCCGTTACCGTGTTCGAACGTCGAAACGGCGAGCCAGGCGGGGCTTCCTCAGGGCCTTCGGGACTGGAATTGGCGTGATTTTGACCCACGCCTCAGCTTCGCCTGGCGTCCGTTCAATAACGACAAGACCGTCATTCGCGCCGGCGTTGGCATCTATACCATGACGACTCTTGGGCCCATGTCTTTCAACAGTGGCATCATCGCCCTCTCCGATCTGCTCACCTACAACAATTCCGTCACCAACGGCGTTGCTGCGTTCCAGTTCCCGCAACACCTCCCCTCCGAACGCGGCGGCAACCATAGGCGGCGGCGATTTCGAGGAGGCAAACGATCCGCACTGGAAGGATCCTTCGTCGGCACAATGGAACCTGACCGTGGAACGGGAGCTGACACCCAACACCGTGGTCAGGGTGAGCTACACGGGCCAAGGCGCCTACCATCTGCCCATCACCGTAGACAACAACCAAATTCCGGCGAGCACCACGCCCTACACCGTTCCGAACAATGGATACTCAGTCGTCGATCCTCGTTCGCCCTTCCAGAACTGGCTCCTGTTGATGGAGTCCTTCAGCAGCGGCACTCAAAACTATGAGTCAGGTATAGCGGAAGTCACCCATAGAGAGGGGCATGGGCTCACCTTCCAGGCGAACTACACTTTCACGAAAAATATCAGTGATGCGCAAGGCAACGACGCGCCAACTGCGTACGCGAGCGAGGAGCCCTATGCCTCGGAAATTGCCGACCGCTTTCACTTAAAGTACGACCGCGGCAACGTGGTGGGGACGCCGCGCCAACGCTTCATGCTGACAGGCACCTACCAACTGCCGTTCGGAAAGGGACAAACTCTTCGCGGGACCGGGATTCCTGAATCCAGTCATCGGAGGCTGGTCCCTGAGTACGGTAACGACACATCCAGACGGGTCAGTGGCTCACGCCCACCATGCCGGCCGTCCGACGATCAATCCAACACCAATATGATCGAGCGAAGCACCGGCGGGGCCATTGCACGTCCTGACTGCGTCGGCAATCCCATCCCCCAGCATCGCTCCGCACAGGAGCTACTACAACCTTAGCGCCTTCGCTCTGCCACCGGCCAATGCCGGACGCTTCGGAACCTGCGGCGTCGGTATCCTGGAGGGGCCCGGTATGATCGACGTGGACGCGGGTCTGGCCAAACGCTTCACTATCGGCGAACGGGTGCACCTTCGCTTCGAAGCGACGTTTACCAACGTCATCAACCACACGAATTACGCACCGCCCTCGCTGAACTTCGGGGAACCTTCCAGCTTTGGCGTTTTGAATACCGCGCTGCCCCAGGGCGAGGGCGGCAACCGCACCGGCCAGTTCGCCCTGCGCATCGACTTCTGAGCTCGCCCGTTCCTCATTCTGGAAGCCAGGCCCCATCGTCTGGCTTCCAAAGTTTTTTGTTCTCATCGTGCCCCTCCCCATTTCGCGAGCTTCCCTTGAATGCTCCCGCGGCTAATGGACGCTGCCGGCTCGCTTCCAGCGTCCGGCTTTCAGCGTCCGGCTTCGTTCCTGTACGCTGTAACCTGTAACCTGTTCCCTGTTCCCTGCAGTATGGCCAAATCCCAATCCAATCCGACCTTCGACCTCGCCTGCCCCGACTGCGGCGCCATGCTCAAAATTGACGCCGCCACCCGCGCCGTCATTGCCCACACCCCCGCGCCCCGCAAGCGCACCTTCGAGGACCTCGACCAGGCCCATCGCGCCATGCGCGAAGCCGATGAGCGCAAAGAGAGCCTCTTTCGGCAATCGATCGAAGCCGAAAAGAATAAGGAAGATCTCTTCAACAAGCGCTTCGCCGAAGCCCTCAAAAAAGCCAAAGAAACTCCCGACACCGGCAAGCCCCTTCGTGAATTCGACCTCGACTAGGCCGCGTCCGCCCGCTTCATCGCTCCATGACCGCAGTACCGCCCCGCGACCCGTCCCTCGCCGTCAATCCCCGGTTGCAATTCCCCCGCGCCCAACTAATATGAAGGAGCCGCTCCCGGAGCACCGCCGCATCTCAGACACTATGGACAACAACAGGCAAATCATGAAAATCACGCGCCAGATCGAAACCAGCCTTGCAGAAATCCCCTGGACCCGCACCATCGCCGCCGGCTCCCTCGTCGTCGGCGCTCTGCTCCTCATCTCCGGCCGCCGCAAATCCGCCCTCGCCATCTCCGCTGCCGGCGCTGCCGTCGCCCTGCTGGAAAATCCTGAAATCGTCCGCGAAGCCTGGAACTCCATGCCTCGCCTCGTCCGCACCGGCCAGGACTTCCTCGTCCGCATCGAGGACTTCGTCGAAGAGCTCAACAAGCAGGGCCAGCACTTCCGCAAAGTCATCGCCGGCGATTAGGCGCTTTTCCGGCGCTCAGCTCGCTCTTCACGGCTCAACCAGAATCAGCTCCGGAAAATCCGGCCGATAGCTCCTTTGATCCAGCGTCACCAGCCGATCCGCCCGCAGCAGCGCATGCGCCGCCACCAGATAATCTGCCAGAAATCGTCGTGCCTCCCCACCCCCCTGCCGTCTTCGCCGCCTGGCATAGCTGACAAAACGCTCCGTCGCCAGTTCCCATACCTCGCGTTCCAGAACCCAATCGACGATCACCCGCATGGTCGTGAGAAAGCGCTCCACATCCGCCTCTGAAATGTGGGGGTTTGCGCGGGCTTCCATATAGACCACCGGGCTGATCACCACCCCGCCTCGACTATTGGCGTCATCCAGCAGGTGAGCGATGCGCTGCGCTGGCGATTCCCGCCCCCACAGCGCCGAAAGAACATTCGTGTCGATCGCCGTTCTCATTCAGTCGGTGGATCTTGCCACGGACTTGGGCGGTCTTCGCGTATCTCCCGAAGCCAGGCATTGATCTCCTCGACGCTCTTAAAACCAGGGGCCATTCCAATGAAATCCGCAAAGGATCGTTGACCCTCCCTGCGCGGCTTCAGAATTGTGTTCCCACCCTCCTCCACAAAGTCCACCCGGTCACCTGCTCTTAATCCCAGCCGCTCTCTAACTTCCTGAGGAATAGTCACTTGCCCCTTACTGCTCAGCCGGCTGCTCGGCATCTTTACTCTCCATTCAAGAAGTAAGAATACCACATTTTACCGCCCCGACTCCGCTAAACTGGACCTACCCAATGAAGCGCACCATTTCCCACTACGAGCTGGTCCGCAAGCTCGGCACCGGCGGCTCCGGCGTCGTTTACCTCGCCAACGACACCCAGCTCCAGCGCCCCGTCGTGCTCAAAATCCTCAAGCGCGGCGCCCTCACCACCGACCAGATGCGCTCCACCGTACTCCGCGAAGCCCGCATGGCCTCCGCCATCGAGCACCCCAACGTCTGCGCCATCTACGAAGTCGGCGAAGAAGGCGAAGAAGCCTTCATCGTCATGCAGTACGTCCCCGGCCAATCGCTCGACAAGCTCATCGCCAAAGGTCCCGCCACCCTCCAGCTCATCCTCTCCGCCGGCATCCAGATCGCCGACGGCCTCTCCGCCGCCCATTCCCTCGGCATCTTCCATCGCGACCTCAAGCCCGCCAACGTCATGCTCACCGACGGCGGCCTCGTCAAGATCCTCGACTTCGGCCTCGCCCGCCGGCTCCCTCCTGAAGAAGCCGCCTTCGACCCCGCCAAAGCCTCGCGCCGCAAACCCGGCGCGCCCATCGCCACCTATACCGCCCGCGGCGGCACCATCGCCTACATGGCCCCCGAGCAGTTCGTCACCGGCCAAAGCTCCGTCCAGTCCGACCTCTGGGCCCTCGGCGTCATCCTCTATGAGCTCGCCAGCGGCCGCCATCCCTTCGCCCGCCCCGATGGCGACGAGTTCCAGTCCATCCGCGCCATCCAGTTCTCCGACCCGCCGCCACTCGACAACATCCCACCCGAACTCTCCTCGGTCATCTTCTGCTGTCTCGAGAAAACCCCCGCCGAGCGATACTCCACCGCCGCTGAAGTTCGCGAAGCTCTCAAGACCATCATGAAGACGCTGCAGCTTGAAAGCGGCATCATCCCCGGCGACGCCGGCGCTGTCCTCCCTCCCTCCACCCCCGCCGAGCAGGAAAAGCGCGCCACCGGCCTGCTCTCCATGCTCGCCGAGCGCTTCCGCGAGTCCTCCTCCGAAAAGCCCGAGCACAACACCATCGTCGTTCTCCCCTTCCAGAATCTCGGTGTCTCCGACATTGCTCCCCTCTACGGATTCGCCCTCGCCGACGCCATCGCCGCCCGCATCGCCCGCATGTCGTCGCTCGTCGTCCGCCCCTCCTCGGCGCTCCTCCACGTCCCCATCGCGCAAATGGACCCCCTCGAAATCGGCCAGCGCCTCATCGTCGACTGGGTCCTCACCGGCAGCTTCCTCCGCTCCGACAAAGGCTTCGACCTCAACTGGCAGCTGCTGGAAATATCGTCGCCAATCGGTCCGCGGCGGCGGCTCCATCAGCGTGCCATCGTTCGACCTCATCGCCGTCCAGACCGAAATCTGCAACGAAGTCTTCGCGTCCCTGCAAGGCATCGGTCAGCTCCAGCCCGCCGCTCCGCAGCTCGTCGCCGCCCCGAAGCTCGGCGAAGTCCTCTCTGAGGAATACCTCCAGGCCCAGGCCCTCCTCTCCGGATTCATGCAGCGCACCGGCTCCCGCTCCGACCTCGAGCGCGCCCGCCAGCTCTTCGAAGCCGTCACCCTCCGCGACGCCACCTATGCCCCCGCCTTCACCGGACTCGGCATCGCCGAGCTGCAGTACGTCCGCTACGGATTCGGCGGCCAGCTCCATGTCATCGCCGCGCGCAAAGCCCTCGACCGCGCCCTCGAGCTCGACCCCGGCTCCGTCGAAGCCAACCTCTACCGCGTCTACATGCTCCTCTCCCGTGGCGAAAAAGAATCCGCGCGCCACGGCATCGAGCACCTCCTCCGCACCTCCGCCAACGACTGGAACGTCCACCTCATCGCCGGCATCACCCTCCGCATCGATGGCATGTATGAGGAAGCCCTCGCCCAGTTCCACCGCTCCCTCATGCTCAACCCCTCCAACGCCGCCGTCATCTACAACCACCGCGCGCGCGTCTACCAGTATCAGAACCAGCTCGAGCTCGCCGAAGAAGAGCTCCAGAAAGGACTCACCCTCGAGCCCAGGTATCCCCTCCTCTGAACCTCGCTCGCCTACCAGCGCATGCGCCAGGGCGATCTCCACCAGGCCATCGACATGCTCGAGCAGGTCATTCGCGACGACGCCTCCACGCGCATCGCCGTCCCCACTCTCGCCATGTGTTATGTGCAGATGGGCGACCGCCGCCGCGCGGCCTCCCTCATCGTCGAAGAAACCATCGCCGCCGCCGAAGCCGACTCCGAAATGTCCTACCGCCTGGCCACTTACTTTGCCGTCGACGGCGACGAGAGCGAAGCGCTCCACTGGCTCCGCCGCGCCATCTATCTCGGCAACGAAAACTATCCCTGGTTTCTGAAGAACCCCGCCTGGAACCGCCTCCGCGAACACGCCGACTTCGAGCGCATCCTCGAAGACCTGAAGAAGAGCTACCGCCGCAACCAAAAAACCTGGAAACGCCTGCTAGCCGAAGTCAGCGCGTGAGCCGGGTCTCGATTTGCGGCGTCAACGACAACCAGCGCGTGTCCGCTAACCGCTGATTTTTAGCGAGCACACATTCTGAACGTAGGCTCGTGATCCATGAATAGGTATTTGCCCAGTGTATTGCGCGCCATCGGAAGCACGTTGTGCTACAAACCGGATCGCCCCTTCGAAGGTCTCGTGCATGAAGAACGTCGGGCTTATATCTGCCAGCTTATTCAGCGATGTCGACGAGATCGTGAAGCCAAATCCTTTTGAATCGACCCAATCGTCGTTCCGCGGATAGTCGAGCAATTTCGCGCCGGTGGGAGAAATGAGACTCACCTCAAGGAGACGAAAGGAATCACTGGATTTGACCACAAGCCTGTTTACATACTCCCGACCATCGAGCTTGCATTCGATTGTTGCCATCGGCTTCCACCGAGCTGCCTCTTCTCTTTTCTCTCGCACTTCGTGCCGTTGATCTTCCCGCCTATCGCGCTCCACCTGCTGAAGTCGGAACTCCTCCTGTGTGCGGGCCAGCGATCCCATCGCCTCTTGCAGTCCCTTAATTTGCCCTTCGTAATTTGGACCGTGCCTCAACGTGTACCGTGTCGTAAGGATCGACACGACAGCGGCGATCACTGCGCCCACGATTCCATCGAGAAGCGTACTTTCGAGCTGCGTCACAAAGCGTCCGTCTCGCCTGTAAGTGACTTTCAGGATAAGCCGAGTGCCCCAGGTTGTCGCCGTTTCTCTGGTGCAGGGTTGAACGAAAAATCCTGGGCGCCGCGCAAGCGGCACGATGGTAGAAGCCCCGCCTTCAGGCCGGGGCTTCTGGACCGATAAAGAAAGCCGGCCTTCAGTTCCGGAGCTTTTGTATCAGGGCACGAGTTTACTCGTGCCGAAAACGCCCGAAGAAGCCGTGGGCTTTAGCCCCTGAGCCAGCGCAGCGTAACCTCAGCGCATCACTCCTCAGGCCACACCGCTGCCTGCGCCCAAAACCTCACCTCATCCAGGTCGAGCGGCTGCCTCGCGTAGCCCACCCGGTCGGTTTCCTCCATCTCGCGGACTTCCAACCTTCGAAACCGCTCCGCATCCGCCGAACCCCTCCGCCGTGACACCTTCACTCTTGACCGCCTAACCCCTGACCGTCCCATGAAAAGCCGGGTGCCCCACATCTGCCGTTTTTGGCAGATGTGGGATACCTCAAATCTATCCAGCCCTCTTTCCCACCCCGCACGCGACCCACGATGAGCTCCTGTATCAGGACACGGGCTCACCCTGCCCGAGCACGTCCCGACCGAAGGGAAGTGCGCGTCGAATGGAGCCCTAAGGCCGGAGAATCAGGACCGGGAAAAAAAACGGGCGTCAGCCCCGGAGCTTTTGTATCAGGGCACGAATTTACTCGTGCCGAAAACGCCCGAAGAAGCCGTGGGCTTTAGCCCCTGAGCACGTTAGGCAACGAGTCGAACGGGGCCTGTAAAGCCCCGGCAGGACTGCCGCTCGTGGCGACAACGCCACCGCCCGCTTCTTAGCTGACCGGGTTTTAGCTGACCGCCTCTCCGCTGACCGCCTCTCCGCTGACCGCTTTTTCGCTGTTCTTCCCGAAATGTGGAAAATTTGTCAAGCCCCAACCCCAAAATCCAAAGTAATGACCCCTCATTCCACATAACTTCCACGCCAAACCACCTCAAGAAAGTTGGCGCGATTTACCCCTCAACTTGGTATTCTGATAATAGGGGATAAGAAATTTTCCCCAACACTTTGAACCATCAAAAAGGCCGCGTCTCGCGCGGCCTTTTCCTTTTCTACCCAACCAATGACCATCGACCTCCAACTCGGACCCGGCTACCCCGCAATGGCCGCCGCCCATAACTCCACTCGCAGCCGTCGTTATCACAAACACAGCCGCCTGTGTAACAAGCGCGACCGCGTCTGTTACAAACACGGCCGTCTTTGTAACAGAGACGGCC
Source organism: uncultured Acidobacteriaceae bacterium (assembly GCA_963788905.1). Lineage (GTDB taxonomy): Bacteria > Acidobacteriota > Terriglobia > Terriglobales > Acidobacteriaceae > Palsa-343. The sequence goes on along the minus strand of CAWBIO010000001.1, from coordinate 42,850 downwards.
GTCTCGTTTTATTTCCGAATCAGATACTTAGCTGTTATCGAGTCCGTCAATACCGCCTAATCCCCGCAGAATCAGCCACATGCCCAAACTCGCCAAGGGGAGGGGGCCCCCACCCCGCCTTCCGCCTTCCGACCACCATCCTCCTTGACTTTCCCGGCACGACCGGCGATCTTATCCGGCATCCCCATGAAGCCCTTTGCCGTCGCCCTTCTGTCGCTCGCCGTCTCGCTCGCCTCCGCACAGGAAGCGCGCTGGCAGCAGCTCACCCAGCAGGCCGACCAGCTCGACAAGCAAGGCAGGATCAACGAGGCCATTCCCGTCGAGATCGAGGCCGTCAAAACAGCCGCAGCCACCTTCGGTCTCAACGATCGCCGCGTCGGCCTCACCTACGATCGGCTCGGCCTCCTCTGCAAAGATCTCGACAATGTCGGCGACGCCGACATCGCCTTCCATCGCGCCCTCGACAACTTCAAAGCCCAGCCACCTGGCGTCCAGCAAAACAAAGATCTCAGCTCGGTCCTGCTCCATATCGCCGATATGTACGCCCAGCACGGCCGCTGGGGCGAAGCCGAACACGACTTCCGCGACGCGCTCACCGCTGCCGTCCAGGCGTACGGGATGGAAGATCCCCACGTCGCGGATGTGATCCGCGCCGGCGCCAGCCTGATGTACAGGGAAGGCAAAATCCAGGGTGCCGCCATCGAGCTGAAAGGGGCCATCGCCATCTACTCGCACGCCGGTCCGGCGTACAACAGCCAGCTCGCCGCTACCTGGAATCAGGTCGGAGAACTCGTTTCCGATGCCGGCGCTCCCCAGGAAGCCGAGAACTATTTCAAAAACGCGATCGGTTTCAGCGAGAAGGCCGATGGCCCCAACAGTCCTGACCTGGCCAATTATGTAATGAACCTGGGCGTTGTCTATAAAAACGAGCGCCGTTTCCAGGAAGCCGAGCCGCTTTTCCTTCGCGGCGTCGATATCCTGAGCCGCAAATATGGCATCGACAATCCGATCCTCGATGAAGACGACCTGAACGTCGCACTGTTTTACTTCGCGTGGGATCGGCCCGATCGCGCTCAGCCCTGGTTCGACCGCTATATGGCCGCGCGCCTCGCGCAGTGGAACGCCGACAGCTGGACCATGAGCGAGCAGGATCGCCTGGTCTATTACGCTACGCTGCCCCAGACTTTTCCGATCTACCTAAGCTTCCTTACGAAGTATCACGACCGCTACCCGGCGCTGGCCGGTAAAATGTACGACGCCCTGCTTCTCGAGCGCGGACTGATCGCGGAAAACTCCGCAGCCAGTCGAGCTCGAATCGTAGCCAGCGGCAATCGTCAGGCTCTCGCGCTGCTCGACAAGCTCGCCCAGGAAAAGGCACAGTTCGCCGCTGTCAGCACCTCGAACCCTGACGATCGCGCCCAGATCAAACAGCTCAGCGACCTGATTAACCAGACCGAGGAAGCTCTGGCCCGTGCTTCAGTCTCTTACTCGCAGCAGAAAACACTCGCAGTCGCTACATGGCGCGACGTCCAGAAGGCTCTCAAGCCTGGCGAAGCCGCGATCGAGGTCACGAAGTTTCACCTCAGCGACGGCTATTCGTACAGCAATGTCAGCTATGTCGCGCTCGTCCTCACCCCGCGCGCACAGTTTCCGCAACTGATTGTGCTGGGCGATGCAAAACAGCTCGAAGCTTCACCACTGACGAGCTTTCGCTCCGTCGTGGCAAAAACCCGTGGAGTAAACGCCGAACCTGAGCCTTCTCAAACGGCTGCCAGCGCCGCAGCCTCCTCAACGCCAGTGAACACCAGCGCCGCTTACGATGCCTTCTGGAAGCCCCTCGAGCCCGCGCTCGCCGGTGTTCAGCGCATCTACATTGCCGCTGACGGAGTTCTCAACCAGATTCCTGTTGGTCTGCTCTCCGATTCCAGAGGCAAACTGCTGTTGGAGAAGTACCAGCTTCGCTGCGTCAACAGCACCCGCGATCTCCTCCGCGCGAGCGACGCCATCACCGCGAAGTCCGCTGTGCTGCTGGGCAATCCGCAGTTTGACCTCGTCGCCGCTGCACCAGCCGCGAACGCCAATGCGGCCCAGTCCAACGCTGCCCAGCGCAATGTCGACCTGAGCGGAGGACCGCTTCCGCCGCTTCCAGGCACCGAGGCCGAAGTCACAGCCATCGATAAGCTTCTCCGCCAGTCCGGCTGGCAGACCACGCTCTACACCGGCGATCGCGCCCTGAAGGCTTCCATCCAGAGCGTCCGCGGCCCGCGCGTCGTGCACATCGCAACGCACGGCTTCTTTCTGGAGGACCATCCGGCGCCCGCCAAATCCGGCGGCTCGGTTCGCCTCCTGCAGGCCAGCGACGATCCCATGCTGCACTCCGGACTGTTTTTTGCCGGGGCCAATCGCGCCCGCTCCGGTCAAGCGCCGGCGGGCTCAGACAACGGCGTGCTCACCGCTTACGAAGCCAGCCAGCTCAACCTTCAGGGCACCGAACTGGTCGTGCTCAGCGCCTGCGAAACCGGGCTTGGAGGGCAGAGCAACAGTGAGGGCGTTTTCGGACTCCGCCGCGCGCTCCAGGAAGCCGGCGCCGGCGCCGTCATGATGAGCATGTGGTCGGTTCCCGACCAGGAGACCCAGGAGCTCATGGCCCTTTTCTACGCGAAATGGCTCAGCGGCCTCGATAAGCCCGAAGCCCTCCGCCAGGCCCAGCTCGCCGAGCGCGAAGTCGTCCGCAAACGCTACGGCCGCGACCTTCCTTATTATTGGGGCGCGTTCGTCCTGGTGAGTCGATGAATCCTCCTGCAACTCGTCACTGTCATCTGTAACCCGTAACCTGCAACCTGTAACCTGTACTCATGCGCGCTCCCATCTACCAGGTCGACGCCTTCACCACGCAGCGCTTCGCCGGAAATCCGGCGGCGATCATTCCGCTGGAAAGTTTTCTTCCCAACGCGACGCTCCAGGCCATCGCGCAGGAGAATAACCTCGCCGAAACCGCGTACCTCGTCCGCGCCAACGGCAACTACAATCTTCGCTGGTTCACGCCCGGCACCGAAGTCCCGCTATGCGGTCACGCCACGCTGGCCAGCGCCGCCGTCGTCATGGAACGTCTCGAGCCGACCCGCATTGAGGTCGTCTTTCACTCAGCCAGCGGACCGCTCACGGTGAAGAAAAACGGCGCAGGCTACGTGATGGATTTCCCCACGCGTCCGTCCTCGCCGATTCCGACACCGCCTGGCCTCGCCGAAGCGCTGGGCGCCCGACCGCTTGAAGTCACCGAAAACGATTTCAATTACCTCGCGCTGCTCGAAAGCGAAAAAGTTCTTCGCTCCATCAAGCCAGACATGGCTGCGCTCATCCGCATCGGCAAGGGCGGCGTCATCGTCACGGCAACAAGTAACGATGACAGTTACGATTTCGTGAGCCGATATTTCGCGCCGGTCAAAGGAATCCCGGAAGACCCCGTCACCGGTTCGGCGCATTGCATGCTTGCGCCGTTTTGGGCTCAGCGGCTGGGAAAGACTGACTTCACCGCTTTCCAGGCTTCACCCCGCGGAGGCAAAGTGCTCTGCCGTCTCCACGGCGACCGGACTGAACTCGAGGGCGAATGCGTCTTCTACCTCGAAGGTGAGGTGGAAATCTGAGAGCTGATCGCTGTTCTATTCCAGTCGATACTTGTTTTCCGCAAGGTGATACAGCGGCCGCCACACCAGCCGATTCACCGTCACCACCATCAGCGCCATGATCATCGTCGCAGCCAGAAGCACCGGGAAATTCCCGGCATCGCTGGCTGCGCTGATCTGCGCTCCGACTCCGAGCGTGGTCAGCGTTTGCCCACGCAGCTTGAAGTACTCCGCCATGATCGATGCGTTCCACGCGCCGCCTGACGCCGTCACCAGACCCGTGATCAGGAACGGAAAAATGCCCGGCAGAATCACCGTCGTCCACCGCTGCACATCCGAGAATCGAAACAGCCGGGCAACTTCGCGCAGCTCCGATGGAATCGCCTGCGCACCGGCGATCACGTTGAACAGGATGTACCATTGCGCCGCAAGCAGCATCAGCACCACCGAACCGATACCCAACCCAATGCCGATCCTCGCCAGCGCGATCAGGATGATCGGGAAGAAAGCAGTCGCCGGGAACGACGCCGCAATTTGCGCTACCGGCTGCGCCCAGCTGGAAAAGCGGGGATTGAACCCGATCCCAACGCCGACCGGAATCGCCCACAGCGACCCGAAAAGCAGCGCCGCATTCACCCGCAGAAACGTCAATCCGGCTCCTGCCAGCAGGTGCAGGAACTCCCTGACCTGAATCTGCCTGAGAAGCAGTAGCGCGTGGAAGGCCGCGACCCCGATGATCGCCAGCACCACAGCAGCCGCGACTCCATAGATCCATGCTGTGTTCCTGCGCGGCTGATCCTCGATCGGCTTTGGACGCTTGTTTTTGCGCCGAGCTGCCAGGTCCATATAGAAGCGCTCTGCAACCGGGCGGAATGTGTAACGGTTGATGATGCCTAATACGCTCGAATTCCGCAGGGCGTCCAGCACCGGAGAGGTCACGCGATTGGCGCTCTCCACGGTCTCAAACTTGAACTTATCGGACCACGCAATCAATGGGCGCCACAGCAGCTGGTCGGTAAGCACGATGATGAGCAGCATCGTGATCAAGCCGTAGATCATCGCGCCGGTATCGCCGTGCGATGCCGCAGTCTGCAGGTACGATCCGAGTCCGGGCAGCCGGAAATTCCTGCTGCCCACGGGAAACATCTCGCAGAGCATCAGGGCAAACCATCCGTTCGCCACCGACACCATCGAGTTCCAGACCAGTCCGATCGCTCCAAACGGCAGCTCAAGCTGGAATAGCCTCTGCCAGCGCGAAAAGCGGTTAATGGTCGTGGCTTCCATCAACTCGCGGGGAATGCTTTTGAGCGAGGTATAGAAGCTGAACGCCATGTTCCACACTTCGCCCGTGAAGATGAGCAGAATCGCGCCGAATTCGATGCCCAGTTGCCGCGACGGAAACAGCGACATCATCGCCAGCATCACGCCCGGCAGAAAACTCAGCACCGGAATCGACTGCAGGATATCGAGGATTGCGATCAGCAGCGTCTTCCAGCCGCTTGTTGTAGGCCGCCGTATAGCCGTATGCGACCGCAAACAGCAAACTGAGCGCGTACGCCACGAAGATTCGCACCACGGAGTAGAACGCGTACAGCGGCAGGTGCGACGGAGAGCGGTAAATCTCCACCTCGGGAATCGCCGAGCTGAACCAGAATTTCGCAACCCATAGAATCGCGTAGAAGCCGGCCAACAGCGCCGCCGCCACGCTCAGGTCAACAAAAAAAGGCCACGTTCGCTCCATCACGAATGCTCGTGAGAGCGTCAGCCGCGGCCTCATCCAGCTTTCTCCTGCTTCTCCGGCTCGTCCGTCTGCTCTTCAGGCGGCGGTGCGGCCGTCTCTTCGCCCTCATGCACGTGCAGCGTGAAGCGCCGCCGCGCATCGTCCCAGTCGAACAGCTCGGCGTACCGGCCCCAGTTGATCGCCGTCTCCAGCTGGCGCTCGCACTCGTCCTGGCTGAACTGCTCGTCCAGCATGTCGAGAAAGAAATCTTCCGGGACGGAGTGGTCGCTCTTATTGGCCAGCGCGCGCGTGATCTGCCGCAACAGCAGCACATGCTCCAGAGCCGCCTTCCGGAACAGCTCCTTTTGTTTCAGGATCTCCGACTCGGCGTAATCCCGCCCTTCCGGCGTGATCACAGCGTCGCCTTCCTCCACTTTCAGGAAGCCCAGCAGCTGCGCAGCTTCGACGATGGGGAACAAGTCGTCGATCTCAAAGGCCAGCTCGTCGGCCAGGCGATAAATGTCTGTCCTGCCCGCCCAGATCGATGATCAGCTCCAGCAATCCGGCGATTCCACCAGGGCGCGCATGCGGCAGCATCTCGTAGCGCATCTGCCGCTGATCGCGTACTCGCCGCCCGTCCGCCAGCACCGGCACTTCCGCCGGCACCACGTCGGGCTTGGTCAGCACCTTATAGATGTAGTCCACCAGAGCGGTGAAAGCCTGCGTCTTGCGATCGCGCGGTTGCGCAAGCGAGACCTTGAAGTCCGTTCGGACATGCCCCGGGTTGCGCCCCAGCACGATGATCCGATCCGCCAGCAGCACGGCCTCTTCAATGTTGTGGGTGACGAGGAAAATTGCCTTCGTCGGGATCGTCTTTTTCTGCCACAGCTCCAGTAGTTCGCTGCGCAGATTATCCGCCGTCAGAACGTCCAGCGCCGAGAACGGCTCGTCCATGAACAGCACTTCCGGCTCCACCACCAGCGCCCGCGCAAACCCCACTCGCTGCCGCATCCCGCCAGAGAGCTCCTTTGGATACGCGGCTTCGAATCCATCCAGACCCACGGTGTCCAGGATCTTAAGGCTGCGCCGGTACCGCTGGTGAGCCTCCATTCCCCGCGCCTTCAGCGGCGCCTCCACGTTTTCCAGCACCGTCAGCCACGGAAACAGCGCAAAGCTCTGGAATACGATAGAGACGTTGATCTCGGTCGATCCCAAATCCTTCCCATGCCATAAAACCGTCCCGGCGGAGGGTCGCGACAGCCCGGAGAGCATGCGCAGCAGAGTCGATTTACCTGAACCCGACGGGCCCAGCAACGCCACAATTTCGCCCGGGTAAATGGCCAGATCCGTCGGCGCGATCACCTGGATGCGCGCGTCCCGCGACTGCGCGTAGTACTTCTCCACCTGCTGTGCCTGGATGATCGGTTCGGTCATAAGAATCAGGCCAGTTACCCCTGCGCATCGCGGGGCATCCGCTCAGCATAATGGTCCAAACAGCGAGGATTCGTTAAGATTCGACAGCTTCGGAGGTCCGGTTGCGGATACGCCGCCACTGAAGCATCTCCCGAGGAAAGCGTATCATCATAGGTGCAGGTCGTCCGGGCACGGCTGTCTCCAGGAGCCTGACGCAGTTCTGCAGTATCCATCTCCCGATTCACTTGACGACAAGGAAGCGGTAAGAGACGAATGTCCGAACAGCAGGCGAAACCCAAAGTGCTTGTCGCGGATGACGAGCGCGTGATCGCCGATACCCTCGCGATTATCCTCAACCAGGCCGGATTCGACGCCACCGCCGTTTACAGCGGCGAGAAGGCCGTTGAGATGGCTGAGATTCTCAAACCCGACATGCTGATCAGCGACGTCATCATGACCGACCTCAACGGCATCGATGCCGCCATTCAGATTCGCGCCATGCTGCCACGCTGCAAGATTCTCTTATTCTCCGGCCAGGCTGCGACTGCCGACCTGCTCGACCGCGTTCGCGTTCAGGGGCACGAGTTCGAAATCCTCGCTAAACCCGTGCATCCCCAGGACCTGCTCGCCCGCCTGCGCAGCTAACGCTGCAGTTGCAGCGAATTCAGAGCTCGTGGTTTACGCCGGTGGTGCTCACTGCGTTTTCTGCCGCGGATACCAGGTGAACTGCCCAGCTACCGTCGTGTCACTCTGCTGACCGGTCTGGTAAATCGGAGCTTTCCAGGACTCGTACTGTACCCATCCCTTCACCTCAAAGTCCTTTGCGATGCGTTTCACCACCGACCCTGCATAGTCGTTCTGCGTGGTGCCATCCGGAATGAACTTTGGGGAGGCCTTGGCGTTCCGGTACATGAACTGAATGTCCTCATTGCCCGAAAGGTGATACGTCAGCCACGCCTGTCCACCTTTGCCCTGACGTCCGATCCAGTCCGGGAGAAAACCCTTATTGGTGGGACCTTGTCTCTGAATCGCCTCGTAGTAATAAAACTGCCCCAGCACATCCCGTGAGCCTACCTGGCTCTGGTCGGTCGTACCGCCCTCCAGCCGCAGGTCCAGGTGTTCCAGTCCTGGGAACCGCGCCAAATATATCCCCGGATGCACAGCCGCCCGGCGCGGAGCGTCGATCGGGCTCACGTCATCGTGCACGAACGAATCGCTGTAGAGCGTTATCCACTTCTGCAAATGTGGCAGCCGCCAATCGAAATCGAAGGTGCCGAATCGCGCCCCCGGATCGTTGCGCGAGAACTTCTCGGCCTCCGAAACGTTCGCAAAGCTGAAAAAGCTTTTCAGGAAGGTATGCAGCGTGATTGGCTCGTGCCCTTTTCCGCCCCAGATCACCATCCGGCTGAACCCAAACTCCAGATCGCGATACGGCTTGAAGCTCAGCTTCTCCACGTGCACCCACGGGTCGTTGGGATCGGTGTGTCCCTTCAGGCTGCCGACAAAAAACTCATACCGAAATGGCCCCGTTACCCGCGACAGTCCCGGAATCCGCAGCGGCTCCACGCGATCGATCTGAAAGTGGTAAATGTCCTCGGCATTGTTGCTCCACAGCATCGCCGCGCCCTGATCCGGTCCCAGCCAGTTATCGCTCTTGCCGAACGACACTTCATGCCCCAGCAGGTGATACGACAGGTTTGCTTCCATCACGTGCGCATTGTTCGCCGCCGCGATGGGACCTCCTGGAATCGTGTCCTGGTTGGGGTTGGGCGTGCACACGCCGGTCGTTGGGTCAACTGCAATGGCGTCAATGTTGCAGGAAAGGAATGTGTAGAGCGCCGGCGAATAACCCGTCGCGCTCGCCGCATATTCATACTCACCGCGCCAGTAAAGCGAGAAGCGTCCGGCTTCCGCCCGCGCGCTGAACCCCGTGTAGTCGTTAAAACCGCCCTCGTATGGCCGCCCGTAGTCGTCGACGATGGTCTGGCCCAGATGAAAACTGTCCCTGAGCGGCGTTCCGCTGATACCGCGCAGCTGCGTGTACACGCTCTCCAGTTGCCCATTCGGATGGCTCATCTCGGTCGCGTTGTCTATGTCCGGCTGCACTTCTTCCAGAACCGCCAGATAAATGCTCCGCGCTTCGTCATTGTGGCTGTCGGTGTCGATGCGGTCTGCGCTCAGCTCCAGCATGTGTGCGATGCTCAGCCGCGTCCACGGACGGATTCCCATAAATGCGGTATCCAGGTATCCCAGCGAGTGCAGACGATCCAGCGCAGGATAGATCCAGCTGTCCATTGGCACATAGGTTGAGCCCTGCGAGCTGGTGGTGATCGTCTCCGCCGGTGGCTGATATCCCGGAGGAAACGGCTCCTTCGTCGTGACCTGGGCACTGAGGGAGAAAGCTGTGTTGAACAGGAGGACTGCGGAAAACAATAAGGAGGATCTCAAGCGAACCTCGGTGGGATTGTGCCGTTCCGGGCACGGTCGGCGTTCACAGGTGTGCCTCTGAATTCAGACTCCGGGATCAACTCTGTCCTGTCAAGCCAGCGAAGCCCTCCGCTGACCCCCTTCAGGCGCTGCGTGAATCACATGCGTGCCGGATCGGGGCGCTCCGCGTCAACGCTTAGGTCAACAAGGGCCTTCTGGGCCTTCTTCGCATCGAACTTCCCGTCGCGCGCCAGCTTTGACAGCGTAGTCGCGACCACTGATTCCGCATTTACCTCAAAGTGCCGCCGCAGGTGGTCGCGATTGTCGCTGCGCCCGAAGCCATCCGTCCCCAGCGATACCAGCCGCGTCGTCAGCCATGGCGCCAGCTGATCCGGAATTGCCTTCATGTAATCCGTCGCTGCGATAATCGGCCCCGTCGACTTGCCCAGCGCAGCCAGAATGTACGGTGTCTTTTCCGGTTTGGCTGGATGCAGCCGATTCCATCGCTCCACGCCCAGCGCCTCGCGCCGCAGCTCGTTGTAACTGGTCACACTCCAAACGTCGGTTTGCACGCCGTACTTTTCGGCGAGAATCTCCTGCGCCCGCAACACCTCATTCAGAATTGGACCGCTGCCGAATAGCTGTGCCACCGCTTTTCCGCCCTGCGCCGCCTTCACCTTATAGATTCCCCGCACGATTCCCTCGCGCGTGCCCTCGGGCATTTCCGGCATGACGTAATCTTCGTTGTACATCGTGATGTAGTAGAAGACATCCTCTCCGTCCTCGTACATCCGCTTCATCCCGTCCTGCAGGATCACTGCCATTTCGTAGACATACGCCGGGTCGTAACTCAAACACGTCGGGATCACACTCATCAGCAGGTGGCTGTGCCCGTCCTGGTGCTGCAGCCCCTCGCCGGTCATCGTCGTCCGCCCCGCCGTCCCTGCCATCAGAAAGCCCTTACCGCGCGCGTCTGCAAACGCCCACATCATGTCGCCAACCCGCTGGAATCCGAACATCGAGTAGTACATATAGAACGGGATCATCGGCACGTAGTAATTCGCGTAGGCTGTCCCCGCCGCGGTGAACGACGCCATCGATCCCGCCTCCGTGATTCCCTCTTCCAGAATCTGGCCGTTCTTTTCTTCGCGGTACGAGAGCAGCATGTCCACGTCATGCGGCCGGTATTTCTGGCCCTCGCTGGCGTAAATGCCCACCTGCTTGATCGCCGACTCCAGGCCAAACGTCCTTCCCTCATCCGGCACAATCGGCACGATGTATTTCCCGATCTTCGGATCCTTCATCAGTGCCCGCAACATGCTCACGAATCCCATCGTCGTCGACACCGCGCGTCCCTTTGATCCGCCCGTCCATTCCGCGAACGTCTCGACCTTCGGCGCCGCGAACTCGATCTTCGGCACATCGCGCTTCGGCATGTACCCGCCCAGGCCCTGACGCCGCGCGTGCATGTACGCCATCTCCGGCGTGTCTGCAGGCGGCCGGTAGAGTTTGCCCGCCCTCGCATCCGTCTCCGGAATCGGCAAGTCGTAGCGCCTGACAAATTCGACCAGCGTGTCGTCCGCCATCTTCTTTTCCTGGTGCGAAGCGTTGCGTGCCTGCGTGCTGCCCAGCCCGTATCCCTTCACCGTCTTGGCCAGGATCACCGTCGGTCCGCCCTTATGCTCCACCGCGCGCTTGTAGGCGTTGTAGATCTTCGTCGCGTCATGTCCGCCGCGATGCAGGTGGAAAATCTGGTCGTCGGTCATGTGCTCCACCAGCTTCAGCAGCTCAGGATATTTCCCGAAGAATTCCTGCCGGATATACGCGCCGCCCTTCGCCTTGAACGCCTGATACTCGCCGTCCACGCATTCCTCCATGCGCTTCAGCAGCAAGCCCGTGTGATCGCGTTCGAACAACTCGTCCCAGTCCGAGCCCCAGATCACCTTGATCACGTTCCACCCAGCGCCCAGGAACACCGCCTCCAACTCGTCGATAATCCGCGCGTTTCCGCGCACCGGTCCATCCAGTCGCTGCAGGTTGCAGTTCACCACAAAAATCAGGTTGTCCAGCTTCTCCCGCCGCCCCAGCGAAAGCGCGCCCAGCGTGTCCACCTCGTCCGTCTCGCCATCTCCTACAAACGCCCAGATTTTTCTGGGTGTCTTTTCAATCAGTCCGCGATTCTCCAGGTACCGCATGAACCTCGCCTGGTAAACAGCATTCAGCGGCCCGATTCCCATCGACACCGTCGGGAAGCGCCAGAAATCCGGCATCAGCCACGGATGCGGATACGACGAAAGTCCCGGCTTGTCGCGCAGCTCATGGCGAAAATTCAGAACCCGCTCCTCGTCGAGTCGTCCCAGCAAAAAGGCGCGCGCGTAAATGCCCGGGCTCGCGTGCCCCTGGAAATAGACAAAATCTCCCGCCTGATCTCCATAACTCGCGTGAAAGAAATGATTGAACCCGACCTCGAGCAACGTGGCCAGCGACGAATAAGTTGCGATGTGGCCGCCAATCCCGTGGTCCTTCTTGTTCTGCCCATGCACCATCGCCATCGCATTCCAGCGAATGAGCGCCTCGATCCGCCGCTCCAGCGCGCGATCGCCGGGATACGGCACTTCTTCGTGCTTCGGAATCGTGTTTACATATGCCGTGGTCAGATCGCTTTGTTGCGAGATGCCCGCCTCGCGCGCGCGCTGCTTGAGAGCCGTCAGCAGTTCCCCGCCCTGGTCCGGGCCCTCGGCCACCACCAGATCGTCAAACGCCTCGATCCACTCCCGAAGCTCCTGAGCAAAATCGCTCCCCGCCGGATTCGTCACTTTTGTTGCCATGGATTCCTGGTCTGTCTCCTCTGCACTCACGCGATCGCCTTCACGCGATCGCCCGTTTCTCGGCATTTTCCCGGGTCACGCCGTCCGCGTCCTGCGTCGCCAAATCCTGCCCATCATCCCGGGTTTCAAACTGCCCCTCAATCTCTTTCCGCCACTCCTGTGCGGGCAATCCCCGTGCCATGAGCCACTCTTCCAGATGCTGCAACGCATCGACGGTTGCAGTCCTGGTTCGTCTTCTCCCCTTTGTCTCGACTTGCCAGGGTAAGGCTACAATGTGCGTCGGCCCGCTGCCGTCGCGCGCTCGCTCAATCGACTCGTGGGCCGCTCGGTAGATCGCGATCACATCCCGCGTGTCCACCGGGATCGTCGGGAAAGCAGCTGCGGCCGGCAATCCCTTCACTTTGCCGGCGCCCACAACTCGCTGCGCAAATCCCTGCTTCCGGCTTTCCACAAACAGCACCGGCAGCCCGGCCGCGCCGGCAATCTCGCGCGCTTCCTTCAGAGTTTTTTCCGGCCGGGCGCTCTCGGAGAAAATCACGGTCACGCGTCCGGTCTTCCGCATGCGGTCCGCCAGCGCATCGCACAGCGCCTCGATCACACGCACCTTAAAATCCTGGCGCGCCCCGCGCAATTGAACCGCGCCTCGCAGCATTTGCTCCACCGAAACCGGGTAGTCGGCAACCACCAAATCGTCCACCCGCAGATCTGCTACAACCCCTGTAAGGATCGCTTCACGTCCATGCAGCCAGCGCGCGCCGTCCTGCCTCGCTCCCAGTTTCAGCCGCAGCGCCAGCTCGTACAGCTGGCGAAATTTTCCATTGCTGATCAGAGAGTGTCCGTTCTTGCCGTTTGCCGCAGCGGACGGAACCCTGTTGCTCGCCTCGATCGACATGAATCCTTGTTTGTATGATCGCTGAATTTCGGGGCTTTGCCGCCTTCGCTGCCCGATCATGCTGCGTCCAGATACGCGCGCTTCTTTTGCCCGCGCGATGCTGCGCCGCGTCGAACAGAACAAGCTATATAGAAATTGTAGCGCAGCAGCGGCGTGTGTCTCTGCGGCCGCTCACGCGCTCCGAATCGTCCCGCCATCCCCGGCGGTTTTCAACAGTTTTGTGAATAACCCTGTGTATTTCCGGTTCACATCTGCCTGGAACACATAAATGACGCGCACTTGAGCACTCTGCACTTCCCCCGATGCATCGCGAAAGCCCTCCGCAATGTGACCTCCATCACATCGCGCGACGCTTCCTTCACACCTCTGCAGGAGCACGTGCCGATTCGCTCGCTCTGCATCCGGCTTTCGCTGACCGTTTCATCGCTGACCGCCTTTTCGCTGACCGCTTCATCGCTAACCGCTGTTGCTCATGTCGAATACTCCGCATTGATCCGCACATACTCTGTGCTCAAATCGCTCGTCCAGAATCGGCACCTGCCCTCGCCCACTCCCAAATCGATGCAAATCGAGTACTCCCGTTGCTCCAGATACGCATGTGCAGCTTGCTCATCGTAGTCCGGCGCGCGTCCGCCTCCAACGCAAATCGGCAAATCCCCAAACCAAATTGCAATCTTCCCGGGATCGATCTCTACGCCTGAATATCCAACCGCCGCGATCAGCCGGCCCCAGTTCGGATCGGATCCCGCCCACGCCGTCTTCACCAGCATCGAGTGCGCAATCGACTTTGCCACCGTCAGCGCATCCGCGTCACTCCGCGCGCCTTCAATCTGCAACTCCACAACGTGCCCCACTCCCTCGCCGTCCGACACAATCTGCTTCGCCAGCGACGTACACACGTCGTTGAGTGCCCGGGTAAACCCTTCATCATCGGCCCAAACATCGGCTCCCGAGGCGCCGGACGCAATCAGCAGCACCGTGTCATTCGTCGACGTGTCGCCGTCAATCGAAATGCGGTTGAAGCTCACATCCGCTGCTGCCCTCAGATAACGGTCCAGCGCCGTCGGATGAACCGCCGCATCGGTGAACAGATACACCAGCATCGTTGCGTGCAGCGGCGTTTTCCCAGAGGCCGCAGACGACGCGGAACCAGAGGCGCCTTGAAGGGCCGAAGCCAGCTGCGGATGAATCATCCCCGCGCCTTTGCACGCGCCCGCAATCCGCACCTTCTTCCCGCCCGTCTCAAAATGCGCGCTCGCCACTTTCGGCCGGGTATCCGTCGTCAGAATCGCCTGCGCGAAGGCCAGGAATCCTGAGGCATCGGCCCGCAGCGCTTTCTTCATTTGTGGCAGCGCGGCCACCAGTTTTTCCGCCGGCAACGGCACGCCAATAATTCCCGTGGAGGAAGGCAGCACTCCGTGGCCCTCGCACCCGAACGTCTGCGCCGCGGCTTTGCATATTTGTTCGGCCGCACGCAGGCCCGCCTCGCCCGTCGCGCAATTGGCGTTGCCGGCGTTCACCACCACTGCTCGCATCAGCCCGTTGTTGCGCTCCAGGTGCCGCCGCCCGATGGTGATCGGCGCCGCCTGCACCCGGTTGGTCGTGAACATGGCCGCGGCGCTCGCGACTTTATCGGCAACCGCCACCGCGAAATCCGGCTTGCCGCTCGGCTTGATCCCTGCCTTCACCGCCCCAAAGCGAAATCCGCGCGGCAGTTCCTCCGATTGAAACTTTACTGTCTCCGTCATGCTCCCCAACATCCAGCTTAGTTCGCAGCGCTGCTGTGCGGCGTCGGCGCGGTCATCAGCTCCACAAATTCCTGAGTGAACTTCCCCAAATCCAGATCCAGCTGCGCGTTCACCCTCTGCACGTCCGTTGCCGGCCGCATCGCGTCCGTCCACGTGAGCGTGTCGCCATAGCCAGGCCCATGACTCACGTCCACATCCATATAAACCTTTTTCTCCTTCGTAATGATCGCCGGATCGAGCCACGCACACGCTGCCAGCTCGTCCCACAGGTAGTAGCGATCCTGCGACCACGCCGCAATATAGCGCGCCGCCGCATTCGGCGACTTCGCAATCTCCTTCAGCATTGCCTCGGTGAACATCGCCTTGATCGAGATGTCCGCCGTCGTCACATCGATGCGTGGCCAGTGCGCCCGCAGCACGATGTGCGCCGCCTCCGGATCGAACCAGAAATTGAACTCATGCCGCGGGCTGTTCGCAAACTCCGGATCGTCGGTTTGCGGATTCAGACTTCCACCCATCATCACAATCCCTTTCGTCAGCTCCGCAAACTCAGGATCGATCCGAATCGCAAGCGCAATATTTGTCAGCGGGCCGGCCGCATAGATCGTCACTTCATGCGGATGCGCATGCACCTGCCGGATCAGAAAATGTACCGCGTCTTCTTCAATCGCCTTCGTATGTGGCGCGCCCTCCGGCATTGGCGGCACAAGATCCGGCGCATGCATCGACGGATGCTGCGGCGCCACCCCCACCACACCCTTCGGCGTCGAAACCAGCGTTATCGGCCCTTGTCCCCACGCGCCCAGCCAGGCCACCTTGCCGTTGATCGAGGTTTCGAGCCTGGTCTCCTCTTCGGTCCGCAACAGCGGAAACACCGCGCCCTTCGCTACCGGCACATCCGTCCGCCCGATCAGCTCCAGCATCCGCAGCGTGTGCGCGGTCTCCTCATCGCGCCACGCATCGCCGGTCACCATCGTGATGCCCAGAACGTCGACCTGTGGCGACTGCAGCAGCACCATCATCGCCATCTGGTTCGACCCACCCGGTCCCGACCCATCCTGGTCGACCAGCACCATCCGCCGCTGCGTCCATGCCGGCATCGCCACGCACACAGCAAGGGCCGCCGCCGCGTACCAGATGCCGCGCCGCCTGCTGCGTCCATTCTCAGAAGAGTCAGCCATGGTAGCGTCCACGTGCAATCTAATCTACCAACTTCGCACTCTGAAATAATTCTCGTTCCGGAGCTCCCTGGCTATCGTGAATCAGCCCGATTTTCTTTTCATGCGCGATGTTTCCGTCGCCCGCGGCGACAACGTCGTCCTGCACAACATCTCCCTGCGCATCGCCAACGGTGAACACCTCGCAATACTCGGCCCCAACGGCTGTGGCAAATCCACGCTCATCAAAACCATCACCTGCCAGTGCTACCCCATCGTCACACCCACCACCGAGCTCACCCTCCTCGGCCGCGAGCGCTGGGACGTCTCCCAGCTGCGCACGCACCTCGGCGTTGTCTCCGCCGAATTGCCCGGAGAGCGCACACCAGTCACCCGTGGCCTCGACGCCGTCATCGCCGGGTTCTTCTCCGCCTCGACCCTCTGGCCCAATCTGCACGTAACGCCGGAGATGCGCACCCGCGCCAGCGAAGCCCTGCGCCTCATGCAGGCAGATCACCTCGCCACCAAATTCGTTGGAGAAATGTCCGCCGGTGAGCAGCGCCGAATCATGATCGCCCGAGCTCTGGTCCACCAGCCGGAAATGCTCCTCCTTGACGAACCCTCCAACGCGCTCGATCTTGCCGCTCAGCGCGAACTCCGTGACGCGCTTCGTCGCGTCGCTCAACAGGGCGTCGGCATCCTCATGGTCACCCATCATCTGGCCGACATCCTGCCGGAAATCACTCGCGTCATCATGATGCGCCAGGGCCGCATCTTCGCCGACGGTCCCAAGCGCGACCTGCTCAGAGGCCCGAAACTCCGCGCGCTCTTCGGCGTCGACGTGACCCTCGTCGAGCACGACGGATCCTGGCACTCATGGTGATGGGCCACCATCAGGCGCGCAACCTCCGCACCTCCCCGCCCCAACTGCCCGGTAAAGGCCCGAACAAACCCCGGAACCAAACCCGGAGCAGAACCCGGATCCAGAACCCGGAACCAGAACCGGAAGCGAAACCAGAACCGGAAGCGAAACCTAAAACCGGAAGCGAAACCTAAAACCGGAAGCGAAACCTAAAACCAAAACTTAAAACCAAAACCTAAAACCAAAAACCGAAACCAAAATCTGAAATCGGCCAGGTTCACCCCACAGCAAGAAGCAAACTCCCTTGCTCGCTCAATCGTCAGTGACCTTGAACCTTCTTCCAAGCCGAAGTACCGTCTCCGGACCATTTTGGGAAACCACCGTTTGCAGCTTTACTTCGGTGAACAAGGGACATCAGCTTCGAAAGAGCTCCGGCTCGTTCACCGCGGTTCTGTCCTGTGTCCCCGGTGGCGGGCTTCTGTCACGAAGGATCGCTCTGGAATCATCCCCGTGATAAAAGTCCGCAGGCGTCCGACGCAAGTCCGGCACTGTCGGACTTGCCTTCCGGGGTTCCCACACTTGCCCCATTGCTCATCCCCGGGTTAACTTATGCATACACGGGAAAGGAGGATGATCCAGCTAATGACAAATTCTGATGGTAGTAGTAGTCGCAGGACCCTGCGTGAGGTGACTGAGGCTTAGAGCCGCTCCTGGCTCCAGTGAAACTAAGTCCTGGCGTAACCCAAGCGCCGAGGCCACTCCGAAAGCGGGGGCGCCTCAGGTCAATCTCAACAGTTCACCGGTGATTCAAGGCCCGCTCGCGCAATCTCGCAGCGGGCCTTTCACATTCCTGAACATTGGTCATTCACATGGCTCGCCGCTCCCGGGCCAGGGTTCTACAATGTCCTCATGGAGCCCCTTGTCATCGCAGGAAAAGCCTTCCAGTCGCGCCTCATCGTCGGCACCGGCAAATACCGCAACGGTCCGGAAACCCAGGCCGCCCTCGAGGCTTCCGGCGCTGAAATGGTCACCGTGGCCGTGCGCCGCGTGAACCTCGACCGCTCCACGGAATCCCTCCTCGACTTCATCGACCCGCAGCGCTACTTCCTGCTCCCCAACACCGCCGGCTGCTATACCGCCGACGAAGCCGTGCGCGCCGCCCGTCTCGCCCGCGAAGTCGGTCTGTCGGATTGGGTCAAGATCGAAGTCATCGGCGATCAGGCCACTCTCTACCCCGACGTCCAGGCGACTCTCGAAGCCACGCGCACGCTGGTCAAAGAAGGATTCACTGTCCTTCCCTACACTTCCGACGACATTGTCTTCGCCCACCGCCTCATCGACGCCGGCGCCGCCGCCGTGATGCCTCTCGCCGCACCCATCGGCTCTGGCCTCGGCATTCAGAACCGTGCCACGCTGCAGATTCTGCGCGAAAAAATCACCTCCGTCCCCCTCATCGTCGACGCCGGCGTAGGCACCGCTTCCGATGCCACCCTTGCCATGGAGATGGGCGCCGACGGAGTGCTCATGAACACCGCCATCGCCGGCGCCGCCAACCCGATTCTTATGGCAGAAGCCATGCAGCACGCCGTCCTCGCCGGCCGTCAGGCGTATCTCGCCGGTCGCATGCCTCGCAAGCTCTACGCCACCGCCAGCTCCCCTCTCGAAGGTGTCTCCAGAGTCAGCGTGTAACGCGGTCGTGCGAAACCCGGGTGCGGTGGCGCTCGCTCGCTGCCCTCCCCTGTGGCACATCGTGCGCGCCGTTCCGCAAAATCCTCCATCCCGCTCACTTGCTGCGCTAAACTGGCCTCGGTCTTATGCCAATCCACCTATGCTGAGCTCATCCATGCGCGTTTGCGGCATCGACTGCGGAACCGAAACCACCGGCTTCGGCATCGTCGAGTGGGATGACCGCGCCGCCCATCCTCACCTCATCTCCATGGGCTCCGGCGGCATCTGTCCCCCAAAGAAAGCCAACCTTCCCGAACGCCTAGCCCTCATCTACGCTGAGCTGACCTCTCTCTTCGAGCGCTATCGCCCCAACATCGTCGCTGTTGAGGAGGTCTTCTACTCCGTAAACGCCCGCTCCGCCATTCGTCTCGGCCACGTCCGCGGCGTGGCCCTTCTCGCCGCTGCCAACGCAGGGCTTCCCGTCGCGGAATACGCGCCGCTCACCATCAAGTCCACCGTCACCGGATACGGTCTCGCCGCCAAGCAACAGGTGCAGTTTATGGTCGCTCGTCTGCTCTCCCTTCCCGCCGCACCCCAGCCCGCCGACGCGGCCGACGCCCTCGCCATCGCCATCTGCCACATCCACCACGCCCAAACGCTGGCCCTCCAGGAAATCAGCGCCGTCTAGCCATGCACAGGAATTCGGCCTCATTCGCGCTGTTCCTCCTCGTTGCCGCATCGGCTTCCGCGCAAACCTCGGCTCACATCACCTTCACCTTCGAGCACCCGCAGCTGCAGCCTTCCCGCTACTCCATTGCTATCGATGAGACCGGAGCCGGCCGATACTCCTCGCAACCTGGCTCGGCATCCCCCGCTTCCAACGACAGCTACGACGGCGTCCTTCCCACTCCCGTCGATCGCCCCATCCTCCTCGACGATGCCCTTCGCGCCGAGCTTTTCGCCTACGCCCGCAGCCACGACTTCTTCGCCACTCGCTGCTCCACCACGCAAACCAACCTCGCCTTCACCGGCAACAAAACCCTCTCCTACTCCGGGCCCGACGGTTCCGGCTCCTGCACCTATGTCTGGGCCGGAGATCCCGCGCTCCAGCGCCTCACCGACCAGCTCGGCGCCGTAGCCTTCACCCTGGAGGAAGGCCGCCGCCTCAGTATTGAAGTTCAGCACGACCGCCTCGGCCTCGATGCCGAACTCGAAGCCCTTCAGGGCGCCGTCAAGGACCACCGCGCCGGCGACCTGGCCAACATTGCCGACAATCTCCATGCCATCGCCGAGGATCAACAGGTGATGGACCGGGCACGCAAACGCGCCCAGGCCCTCCTGGCTCATTGCGATACTGCCCAGAAGCGTAATTAGGCGCCCAGCTCCGTTCTTTCCCAAAAACCCTTTTCCCGCGTCCTCCACAACATGCGAAAATAAGTCGAAACTTAATGCAACCCTCGCTCGTTATCAGGGCAGATGGGTTGTGGGCCATGGCGTCTTCCCTTCAGGCCCAGGGCGGCAGGGATTCACGCTCGCCGGCTCGATCGGCGACACTATTCGTATCCCGCCTTACCAATGTCAACGGGGAGATGCTCAAAGGAGGTGCCGTCATGAGGCGCCGCTCTCTTTTCCGTGTCAGGTCTCTCGCTCTCCGCAAGAACCCCTCTCACCTGATCCTCTCCGCCGCTGCCTTTGCCCTGCTTCTCTCCGCGATCGGCGCTCGCGCTCAGGACACCACGCCGCCAGCTCCGCCTCCCGATGTACAGCAAGCCGCGCCTCCGGCGCCCGAAACCCAGGGCCAATCCCAGGTTCGCGCCGTCCGCATCAGCGATGTCGAAGGCCAGGTCCAGGTCTTCTCCGGCGACCAGATCGCCTTCGATCAGGCAATGCCCAACATGCCCGCCGTCGAAGGCATGCGTTTTGTCACCGGCGACAACGGCCGCCTCGAGATCGAGTTTGAAGATGGCAGCGTCGCCCGTGTCACCCCGGACAGCTCCATTCGCCTCACCCAGCTGCGCCGCAATGCTGACGGCAGCACGGTCTCGCAGATCGACGCCCTCACCGGCCTCTCCTATTACGAGCTCAATGATCGCGCCGGACAGTACAGTGTCCATTTTGGCGCTGACACCGCTACGCCCCTGCAGAATGCCGTCTTCCGCGTCGCCCTCGACGCCGCGCCGCTGAAACTCGCCGTCATGCATGGCGGTGTTCATGTCGAGGATGGCCAGGGCCTCGCGCTGGATGTTCATCCCAGCCAGACCTTCCAGACTGACCCGCAGCAGCCCGCCGAATTCACCGTCGCCCAGAACATCACCGCCGATTCCTGGGATCAGTGGAATTCCGACCGCGACCAGAGTCTGGCTCGGCTTGAAACCAGCGAAACCACCGCGCGCGCCAGCTCCGGCAATCCTGACAATCCCGCGTGGAGCGACCTCGACTACTACGGCAATTGGTACGACCTTCCCGGCTATGGGCAGGTCTGGTCGCCCGCAGGCGTCTCCGCGGCCTGGGATCCCTTCGGTTCCGGCGCCTGGGGCTACTACCCTGGCATGGGCTACTCCTGGATCTCCGGTTATCCGTGGGGTTGGTGGCCCTATCATTGCGGCGCCTGGGACTTCCTCGACGGTTACGGCTGGATCTGGGTTCCCGGTAACTGCGGCTATGGTTTCTATGGCCCCGGCTGGTATCCCTACTCAACCGTCTGGAACGTGCCTAAAGGTTATGTTCCCCCGCCTCGCCCACACGGCGCCCCCATCCACAGGCCTGGTCAACCTCGTCCCGTCACGCTGGTCACCGTCAATCGCGGACCTCAGTTCACGGCGCCCTTCCGCTTCGAAAACGGAGTGAAGCCCGAACCTCGGCCTCTATCCTTAAACGGCAAGTCCGTCCAGCCAATCGAGGCTGGCATTCATCCGCTCGAGCGCGGACCCATGGGTGAAGGCTTCACCCAGGCCCTCGTGCGCACTCACCCTGAACTGGGAATCGGCACCCTGCGCTCAACCCCCGGCCAAACCGGCTTCCGCAGCACTTATGTCCCATCTCCTGGCGGAACCCGCACCTTCGGCGCCCCGCCCACCTTTAACGCTCCCCACGTCAGCGGCTACTACGGCGGCGGCGCTACCCATGGCTCCTTCAGCGCGGGCGGAAGCAGCAGCGGCGGCTTCCACGGCGGCGGCAGCAGTGGAGGATCAGCGAGCAGCGGCGGTGGCGGATTCCACGGCGGTGGCGGCACCGTCAGCAGTGGGAGTGTCAGCGCCGGCGGCGGCGCTTCGTCTGCTGGCAGCAGCGGCGGCGGCGCCCACCACTGAGAGCCCGCCTTTCCTGCCCGGCCCTGATGTCCCTGGGGCCGGGCATCGTTTTTCTGGCGGAATCCCCACAGCCCGCAACACAGCGGCAATGTGCGCCGACGACGTGTTCACGTACACCACTCCGCCATATTTGAACGAAGGCTGTGCCGTGAACGCCCGGAATGCCAGCCGCAGGGGTGTGCAGGCAAGGCACACTACCGGCTCCTCCTGAGATTTCCAGCTCGCTCGCACGATCTTCCCCAGCCGCGCAGCAGCCCCCTTTTCCCTGCCGCGGACCAAACCTGCGATTAACTCAATCGTTTCCTCCCGCACCGCTGCATCCTTCGGCCCCATCAGTTCGACCCCATGCTTCCCAAAGGCTTCGCGGAATTTCCGCGACCTCATCGCCAGCTCCCACCCCAGAATCAGCACCCGCCGCGCTCCTATGCGCGCGCACTCTCCAGCGGCCGCATCCAGAAGGCTGATCGTCGGTATGTCCAGGCCGCGCACAATTTCGTCAAAGCGATGGTGTGGGGTGTTGCTCGCCATCACCGCTACCTCGGCGCCCGCCATTTCCAGACGCCGGAATGCCCCCCGGTGATACTCGTCGAACCCCTGCCATGATTCCTCGTCTCCGTCACGGCCATGGAGGTTATAACTCCTGGCAACGTCCAGCGATTCGATCGCGATCTCCGGTGTCGACGGCGGCCCGGTTAGCTTCCTCTCCGCATGCCACTCATTCGCGCGCCTGCAGATTTCTGAATAGTATTCGACGGTCGCCCGCCAGCCGATTCCCCCCACAATCCCGATCTTCTTCACTCGCCCCCGCCTCGCTTCTTTATCCGGGCTCGAGCATCGCCACTATCTTCTGCGTGCTCGTCGCCCTCCTTGCGAATCCGAACGTCCCCCGCTCCTTCATCTCCCTGGCTGCGCCTAAAAACGACCCCAGCGCCAACCGGCATATCGCGCTGCCTACACTCACCCGCCGCACGCCTATCGCCCCCAGTTCATCCAGCGTCACCTGCAAACGCCCAAGCCCCATCAGCACGTTCACTGGCAGGTCAACCGAGCTAACCACTGCCGCAATCTGATCCCGGCTGCTCAAACCCGGTGCATACAAAACGTCCGCTCCGGCTTCCTGATACGTCCGCAGCCGATAGATCGTGTCCTTCAAATCCGCCCGCCCGTACAGAAAGTTCTCCGCCCTCGCCGTCAGCGTGAATGGAAAGGGCAAATTCCGCGCCGCTTCCGCCGCCGCCTCAATTCGATCGATCGCCTCTTCGATCGCATAAATCGGCTGGTCGGGCCGCCCAGTGGCGTCTTCAATCGACCCTCCCACTGCGCCTGCCTCCCCTGCCAGCCGAATGGTCTCTGCCACCGTTTCCGGGCCGTCACCAAATCCGTTCTCCAGATCCCCGCTCACCGGCAGCTCCGTCGCCGCTGCTATGGCGGCCACGTTCGCCAGCGTTCGTTCGCGTCCAACGGTCCCATCCCGCTGCCCCAGCGAAAATGCATTTCCGGCGCTGGTGGTCGCCAGTGCCTCGAACCCCATGTGCGCCAGCATCCGCGCCGTCCCCGCGTCCCATGGATTGGGAATGATGAACGCCTGCTCCCTCTGATGGAGAGAACGAAAGATCTCGCCTTTTTCCTTTTGTGTCCGCATGATTATTGACCCTTTCCTCCGGTCGAACTCGCCACGCAGAGTGTTTCCGCAACGGTCTCCAGAAAAGTCCTCTCCTCGCGCACAATGAACCGCTTCTGTTCGGCCATCGCGAAGTTGGCCAGCGCCTCGGCGTCCCCCTTCAGCCTCGCCCGGTATTCTTCATAGGCCGCAAGGCTCTCGAACGCGATCAGTCCCCACGCGATATCGTTGGTCCCTTCGTGCGGCAGAAAATACCCGATCAGTTGCCCGCCGCATCGCGGAATGATCCGCCCCCAGTTCTCTGCATATTTCCTGAATCCGTCCTTCTGAAACGGATCGATCTGGTACCGGATAAAACAGGTGATCTTCATCGCTCCCTCTTTTGCTGCAAGATTGTGAGCCGGCATCCCCATCCGCGCCATAACCGGTCGACGTTCGGCGACCGCTATAACGCCAGCCGCCGCCATGCCGGCCATGACTTCGCGGCGCGTCAGGATGCGCTTCGACCTGGATGTCCTCATGCCATCAGCATCGCGGTTGATGCACAGCCATACTTCGTTTAGCGTCAAAGTATGAATGCCAGACCAACTCCGTCCGGCGATGCGGACGCCGCCGTCTCCTCTATCGCCGCCGCTATCGGCGAGCCGGCCCGTACGCGCATGCTCTATTCGCTCATGGACGGCCATGCCCGCACCGGCACCGAACTCGCCATCGTCGCGGACGTTTCACCGTCCACCGCAAGCGTTCATCTGCGTCGGCTGCAGACTGAAAACCTCGTCCGCGTCACCGCCCAGGGCCGCCATCGTTATTACTCGCTGGATTCGCCCAACGTCGCCCGCGCCCTCGAGCGCCTCAGCGTCCTCGCCGGCGCCACCCGCCGTCCCTTTGTTCCCCACGTTCCGGAATATCTCCGCGCGGCGCGCTCCTGCTACGACCACATGGCCGGATCCATCGCGGTCGCTCTGCATGATCTTTTCCTGCGCTCTGGCTGGATCGAACCGCAGCGCGGTTCTGCTTCCGGTTCCGCTGCCTATGACGTCACCGCCGAAGGCGCGCCCTCGCTGGCCGCGCTCGGCCTCGACCTGGAAGCCGCCCGCTCGAAGCGTCGCCGCTTCGCCTATGCGTGCCTGGACTGGAGCGAGCGCCGTCCTCACGTCGGCGGTGCGCTCGGCGCCGCCATCCTGACCGTTGCCCTGTCGCGCAAGTGGTTCGCCCGCGAATATGACAGCCGCGCCCTCACACTGACTCGCCTTGGCCGCCGAGAATTCAACGCGCGCTTCGGCCTCGATCTCTGATTCGGCCCTTCGAGGGCCGCTTTCTATCGCCGCGAAGCCTGCTTCGGCAAATGTGGAAAACTTGTCAAGCCCCGAGCCCAAAATCGAAAGTAATGACCCCTCATAACTCATCACTTACACGCCAAACGAGCTCAACAAAGTTGGCGCGATTCCCGGTCTAACTTGGTATTCTGATAATAGAGGGTAAGAAATAAAAGCTCAGCCTCAACGGCTGGGCCTCTTGCTTTTTAGCGTCAAATATTGCCGGGCTGCGGTTTTGAGGCCCTCACATATCTAACATCGAATCATTTATGTAGCGCCATAGGGCCTCAAACCGATCTCGCAACCCCATGAAAACAAAAGTAAGAGCTTCAAAGTAAACCTGGGGGGGTGGGGTAAACGGAGGGCTACTCCGAATGCGGGCTGCAGCCTGCAGGCTGCGGTTCGCCGTTTTCACACCACCGTCGTGCGGTCCAGCTTCTCACCTTTATTAAGGTTGGTCTGGATGAAATCGTTGCGAAACTTGCCGGTGGGACGGCTGGGCGCGCTGCGGTTTTGAGGCCCTCACATATCTAACATCGAATCATTTATGTAGCACCATAAGGCCTCAAACCGATCTCGCAAGCCTATGAAAACAAAGTAAGAGCTTCAAAGTTAACCTGGGGGGGTGGGGGGGTGGGGTAAATGGAGGGCTGCTCCGAATGCGGGGTGCCGGGCAGCCGGCTGCTGGCTGCCGGCTGCAGTTCGCCGGTTCGCTGGCTCGTTTTCACACCACCGTCGTACGGTCCAGCTTCTCGCCCTTATAGAGGTTGGTCTGGATGAAATCGTTGCGGAACTTGCCGTTAGGATCGTAGCGTCCCACCAACGACCTGAATTCGCCGATGCGTGGGTAGAGCGATTCCATGCGCTCCGGTGGAATGGTGAAGAGCTTCCCCCAGTGCGGGCGCGCGCCAAAGGGAAACAGCCGCGCTTCGATTTGCGGAAGGATGGCCTGGACCTGCGGCCATTCCGGCTTCCAGGTGAAATGGATCGCCAGGGAGCGACGCCGGTAAGCGGTGCTCATCCACAATTCGTCGGCCTCGATGGTGCGCAGTTCTGTAACAAAAAGCTGCGGCGTGATCCGGTCCCGCAGAGTTTCAACCGCGCGGATCGCCTGATAGCCACGCTCGATGGGCAGCAGGTATTCGGTCTGCAGCTCCTGGCCGCTGGAGGGAGTGAAGTTCATCTTGAAGTGCGGCAGCCTCTCGTACCACGGGCCCGGCACGCCCATCTGCTCCGTGCAGGCTTCGGCCGAGTGGCCTGTGATGGGGTGCATGTTTTCCGTCGCCGCGTGGGCGCCGAAGAAATCGGCGCCAAGCGTCGCAGGCGTGTAGGTCTGGTCGATGCGCCGCTTGATCCAAACCTGTGTGGCGCGTCCGTTCTGCCAGTCGGTGAAGAGGGAGACCGAGTATCCGGCCGAGAAGATTTCTTCAAGGTGATGCTCGAGGGCGGTAAAGGGCAGGTCGAGGTAGACGGTTTGCGCGACCTGATACGTCGGCTCGAGGTCGAGTGTGACGCGGGTGAGGATGCCGAGCGATCCAAGGTGAACGACAGCGCCCTGGAAGTGCGGGCCGTCGGTCGCTCGGGTAAGACGGACCGTATTCGCCTTGGCATCGACGAGTTCCATCGCGGAAACCTGGGTGGCGAGGTTCCCGTTATGTAGTCCGGACCCATGCGTCGCCGTTGCGATGGCTCCCGCGACCGAGATATGCGGGAGCGAGGCCAGGTTGTGGAGGGCGAAGCCGCGGGCATCGATCACCGGCGCGAGGTCGCCATAGCGGATGCCGGCGCCGACCGTCGCTGTGTGAGCAGCCGCGTCAATATCGATGCCGCGGAAGGCGTGGAGCGAAACCTGCGTTTCTGGGTCGTCGGCGATGGAGTTGAAGGAGTGGCGAGAGCCGAGCGCGCGCACGTGATGGCAGGTGCGGATCGCGTCCTGCACCTCGGCCAGCGATCCGGGCTCGAGGAGGTTCTGAGCGGTGTAGGTGTAATTGCCGGCCCAGTTGGTGCGGGGTGCGGACTGGGCACGGGCAGAGGGGAGCATCCGCGACAGGATACCGGAGGCAACCGCGGCTACCGACGATTTGAGGAAGGCGCGTTTGTTCATGGCGAGTCGAGATTGGGCGCGTGAACTGTATAGCTGGTGGGTGCGGCTGATGGCAAGCGGCGCGCCGGAAGCAGCGACTGGCAGCCGGGCGCCGGGACCGCCGCCCCGCGGTGATCTGTTCGGGGATAGAGGTTTTGGAGTAGGGTGGTCCGTGGCTTTGACGGTTTTTTGTGGGGGCGAGACATGGGGACGGTGACAACAGGCAAAGAAGCCAGTGCGGTGGGTGCCGCACAAGGCAGAGAGTTTCGTAAACCTGAAAAGACCTTCTGGCAAATCTGGAACATGAGCTTCGGCTTCTTCGGGATCCAGTTTGGCTGGGGCCTCCAGATGGCCAACATGAGCGCCATCTATGAGTATCTGGGCGCGCGCCCCGATCAGATCCCGATCCTGTGGCTGGCAGCGCCGCTGACCGGACTGCTGATCCAACCGATGATCGGCCACGCCAGCGACCGGACGTGGGGACCGCTGGGCCGGCGCAGGCCGTATTTTCTCACTGGCGCGATTCTGAGCTCGCTAATGCTGGTTCTGATGCCCAACTGCGCCGCGCTATGGATGGCAGCGGGAATGCTCTGGATTCTCGACGCGTCCATCAACGTGAGCATGGAGCCGTTCCGCGCCTTCGTAGCCGACCTTCTGCCGGAAGGACAGCGAACAGCAGGCTTCGCGATGCAGAGTCTGTTCATTGGGCTGGGCGCGGTCGTGGCTTCCGCGCTGCCCTGGCTCATAACAAACGTGTTCCACCTGCACCAGGCGGCTGGCGATGTGCGCGTGGTGCCGGCGACGGTCAGAATCTCGTTTTACATCGGCGCGGCGGTGTTTCTGGGCGCGGTTCTGTGGACCATCGTGACGACGAAGGAGTATCCGCCGCAGGATCTCGAGGCGTTCCACAAGGCGAAAGCCGAGAAAAAGGGTCTCGCCGCGAACGCGGCGCAGATTCTGCAGGCGATCCTCGAGATGCCGCAAACCATGCGACGCTTAGGCCCGGTGCAGCTCTTCACCTGGCTTGGCCTGTTCTGCATGTGGTTGTATTTTCCCGTGGCAGTGGCGCACAACGTTTTCGGGGCGAGCGATCCGCAGTCCCCGCTGTATAAAGCCGGCGTCGAATGGGGCGGAATCTGTTTTGCGATCTATTCGGCCGTGTGCTTCGGGTTCTCGTTTGTGCTGGCGCCGATGGCCAGGAAGCTGGGACGGAAATACACGCACACCATTTGCCTGATCTGCGGCGCCCTTGGTCTGATGTCGGTCGCGGTCATCCACGACAGGTATCTGCTGCTCCTCACCATGGTCGGAGTTGGGATTGCGTGGGCGAGCACGCTTTCGATGCCCTACGCGATTCTGGCGGCGAGTTTGCCTCCGGAGCGAACCGGCGTCTACATGGGCATCTTCAACTTCTTTATCGTGACGCCGGAGATTCTGACCTCACTGTTCTTCGGCTGGATCATGATCCATCTGCTCGGGAACAACCGCATCTACGCGGTAATTGCCGGTGGAGTCTTTCTGCTGCTGGCTGCGGCGATGATGCAAAGGGTGCGGGATCCGCGAACGCTCAGCGTCCAGGATGTTTGAGGTCAACTTGCAGCGGTACCGGTTGCTCAGGCCAGGTGAAGTTCTGAGAAGGATCGATTTTAAGCGGGCTCCTGCGGTGGTGGTGGCGCTTCACGCTTCGGGGTGAAGTTTCGCGACTTCATCCTTGAAATGTCGTTCAAAAATACGCGGACGACCGGAATCGTTCCATTCTGGAAGACCGGCGCGATCACGTGAACCACTCTCCACTCCTTGTCGTGCCGCTTGAGGAGACTGCCGATGGCAGGCATCTCCATTACGCCGCCAAGGTCTTCCTCGACATCCTGTGATCGCTCATTTCCGTTGTACTCAAAAACAAACTGACGCACGCCCTTGGTGTACAAGCCGTAAACCCTCTGTCAACAGCTTACTCCATCGGATGCGTCGCAATTCCTCCTGAACACAAACGGTTCGGGATTTGGAAATGGAGAATAATTTGGCGCCCCCCTGAGGTTTTGTGGCTTCCTGGGCATCCAACGTTACGTATGCAAAGTCGCGAAGTGAAGAAATGGCGGTGCTTCCGGTGCAAGTGACAGCGAAGTGCGTTGAAGATAAATGTCCCGAATTTTCTCGGGAGAGAATGATCGATGTGGGCCGGTTGGGTATTCTCGGCTCTGAACGTTCGCATGTAACCTGCACCTCATGCCACACGATTATGCGGATCACCAGCTATGTGGCGCGCGGCCGTCGAGGCGCGAAAGCCCCCACCCCCCTGTATGCATGTGGCAAGTAATTCATTCTGCGGGGATGTTTTAGTACCGTAAGTTGGGTATTACCCCCAAAGACAGTATTCAGCGTTCCGGCGCTCGGCGCTCGGCGTTCGGCGTTCGGCGTTCACAGAATGGCCTGGCGACGAGACGGTGGAATCCGGTGGTCTGTGGGCCACCCACCCCCCGGGGGTAGTGGCGTATATTGCGTAAGTGATTCATAACGCTGGGGTTGGCGGATTTGTATACAGTGTAAGTCATTGATTCTATTACAGTTAACGTGCAAGTTATTCACAGGCTTGGGTTTAGGGACGTTATTTCGAATTGTGCGCTGGAGTCGATTGAATCGACTGGTGTTCAGCTGCATCTCCGTGGATTTCAAGTCGATGGCTCCAAAGGAAAAGCCCGCTCGCGGCGGGCTTTTTTCTTTTTCTACTCTATAAGTTCAGAATATCAGATTGGGTGGGAAATCGCGCCAACTTTGATGGCTTGTAAGTGGTGCGATATGAGCGGAAGTTACTTTAGGTAAGTGGTGGATGCTTGACAAAAACAGCGGGGAGCGGGGAGCAGGGAGCAGGGAGCGGAATTGGGGCGGGCTCCAGTGGGCTGGACCCGTCCCACCCCATCACGCCAACACCGGGCGTGCCGGGGCCCCCGGCTGCGGGTCGATTCTTTCGGGGCCTTCCGGGGTGGGCGTCGGGGGTGAGAGTCGTGGTATCCCACATCTTCCAAAAACCGGGCAGATGTGGGGCACCCCGCTCGGGCGCCTGAACGCGTTGAAAGGCCCCGACGGACGAATAGCGGTGGGAACTAATCGTGAAACGGTATCGATTGCCGGACCACGCTTCGCTAGGCACACCCTAGCGGTTTCGGCCCTACAGTGTCTTCCACTCGATTGTGATGCCGCTCTTCTTCAAGTCAGCCGCGGCCTTCAATACCTCTTGTTGCAGCAAGGCTGGCTTATCGTGGATAGGCTTCAGCAGTTTCCAGATGTCACCCTGAGGCATCTTGGTTAGCCGTCGATAGAGCAGCAGCCGGAAGATGTTCTGCTCGTGCTCAGCTCTTTCCAGAATCTTCGGGATGTCAAAGACCTTGGTTAGCTCCATCGCGATGAAGCGGACGGAAATCGGGTTGCCGTGCGTCAGGGCGTGCAAGGCGTCGATGAACGGCTCGTTGAACCCACCCACAATGTCTTTGAGATGGGATGCCTTCCCGGCTCCCATCGCTTTACTGAGCATGGCGTCCATCTTGACGAGCGGTGGGCTATCCGCTTCCTTGAAAGTCAGGTGCTCCGCTTTCCTCAGCTCCTCGTTACTTGCCCATGCGAGGAACCAGATACCCCGCCGTGTGTACTCAATGAAGATGCGGAGGCTGACGAGGAAGTGGAACGGGTTGTCCTTGTGGAGCGTCCTCATTCCCCTGAGCAGCAGGTCGCTGGCGTTGAGGTAACGAATCCCAACCAGCAGCCGGTACTCCTTTGGCTTGGCCCCCAAGATTGTCATGGCGCGAGTGTATCTCGGCTTGGCAAGAAGTATCCCACAGCGTATTCTCCGGCGTGATAACCGGGCGTATACTTCCGGGCAAATGCCCACGAAAGCGAAGCCTCCGAAGAACAAACTTACGTTTCACCGGCTGTCGGACGCTGACTTTGAGGAATTCTGCTTCGACCTGCTGGAGGAACTCGGTTTCGTCAATCTCGACTGGCGCAAGGGCACCGGGAAAAAGACCAGCCCATCTGACAGCGGACGCGACATCGTCGCCCAGTTGCAACGCACCGACATCGACCGCAGTCGGCGGACAGAGAAATGGTTCATCGACTGCAAACATTATGAGAAGGGAGTTCCGGCAAAGGACCTCCAGAACCTGCTCGCGTGGGCACAGGCAGAACGCCCTTCCGTTGCGTTGTTCATCGTCTCGAACTTCCTGAGCAATCCTGCGAAAACCTACCTCGAAACGTACAGGCGGAACAACAATCCGCCGTTCGAAATCAAAGTGTGGGAGAGGACGAACTTGGAGACGATGACGCGAGGCAAGAGAGATCTGTTGATGATGCACGGCGTGCTGAAATCCTACGTTCGACCGGAGAGCGAAATCGGGAAAGCAGAGCAGGAATTCTTCGACCGGGTTTGGTACTACCGCAAGTTGGTCATGTTCGAGAACATCAAGGCCGGGAAGGAGACCATCACGCCGGAGATTCTCAAGGGATGCAGAGCGGCCATGAAGCGGGTTCGCGAACAATACGGACGAGACGTTGGGCGCTACATGGATGACTGGAACTGGGGTTACGTCAACGGGAAGTTCGCGGCCTTGCGATGGGTTCTCGGTTACGAGTGGGATTTTCTGGATACGTAACAGGAAAGAGGAGCATCTGAGATGCCCGGGAGGAAGAACTCCAAACTGACAAAGGCGCAGAAACACTTGCTTGCCGAAGTCGCAGACATCGCCGAACTTTGTGTTCTCGATTATGACAACATCCTGGACTACCCTGCCGAAGACCGGACCGTTCGGCTTGAGCTAATGGTTCGTCAGTTCGTCGTCAGTAAAGTCGTTTGGGAATACACCTATGTCGATGAGTTGTTGGCTTCAGTGATTTGCCACTTCTTCTTTGGCAAAAAGAAAAGCTTCCCCGCGCTGTGGAAGACGAAGAAATTCACAATCTTCAACCACTACATCGTAGAAGTGTTGAGTCTCACTGAGAAGCTTAGGCTGGTCAAGAGCATTCAGAAATTGCCAAAGGCTGTCGCCGCAGATATTGAAACCCTCAATGCGCTGCGTAACGGTCTGGCTCATGCGTACTTCCCTGAAAATCTCCGCTCGTACAAGCCAGTTTACAAGGGCATCGACATATACTCCCGCGATGGACTGCGGCGATTTGTCGGAGACATGAGGAAGGTGACCCGGTTCTTTTGGGATACGAATTTTAAGCCAATCGGATTTCCCCTCACGGAGAGCGAACTGGCGGCCGTGTTGGCTGAGTCCTAACCGACCGATACGCAGATGCTATGCATTAAAATTCCGCCCATGACGAGAGACATGGATTTGTTCAGGGAGATTTTGCTGTCTGTAGAAGGGACTCCGCAAGGGAGGAGATTCTGGAGCGCAAAGGCCCGCAGAGCGTCCGGCCTATCGCTGAGCAATTGCGCCTGCTGCCTTAAGAATCCGATCGGGCCTTTAGCTGTTGATAGCCGAATGCTCGACTCAGTGCCCATGCTCCTCTAAATACTTTCTGCGTGTTCAGAGGCTAAATGCCCCGCTTTATTTTGGGTGCTTTACGGCATGACCAAGGTCGTGCCCTGATACAAAGGCGCTGCCCAAGATCCCAGAATATTGGTGGCAAGGCGAGCGCAAGTCAACCGCAGATCCTTCTCTTACGTGCGCCAAGCGCACGCTCGCTCAGGATGACAGATCTTTTGCAATGGCGAGATTTGTGGAGGGATGACACACCGCCGGGTGCTTAATGTTCTCGGGCCTGCCGCACGCCGCGCGCCGAATGCTGAACGCTGAGCGCTGAGCGCTGAACGCTGCGCCCTGGTCCTCAGTGGCCGTGTTCTTCTAAATATTTTTCGGCTTCGAGGGCGGCCATGCATCCTGTGCCGGCGGCGGTGATGGCCTGGCGGTAGCGGCGGTCCTGGACGTCTCCGCAGGCGTAGACGCCGGGGATGCGGGTGAAGACGTTGTTGTGGGTCTTGATGTAGCCGTCCTCGTCGAGGTCGAGCTGGCCGGCGAACATGGAGGCGTTGGGGATGTGTCCGATGCCGAGGAAGAGGCCACTGATGGCGAGGTCGGATTCGATGCCGGTGCGGGTGTCGAGGAGGCGGACGGCGGTGACTTCTTTCTTTTCGGGGTCGAGGACTTCTTTGACCTGGACGTTGGTGAGGAACTGGATTTTGGGGTGGGCAATGGCGCGGTCGAGCATGATCCTTGACGCGCGGAAATGCTCGCGGCGGTGAATGAGCGTGACTTTGGTGGCGAAGCGGGTGAGGAAGAGCGCTTCTTCCATGGCGGAGTCGCCGCCGCCGACGACGGCGATTTCCTTGCCTGAGAAGAAGAAGCCATCGCAGGTGGCGCAGGAACTGACGCCGTGGCCGATGAGCGCCTGTTCGGAGGGCAGGCCGAGCCAGCGCGCGGAGGCACCGCTGGAGATGATGAGGGTGCGCGCGTGGATGGTTTCGTTACCGAGGTTGAGCGCGAAGGGGTGTTTGGTGAGGTCGGCGGTGGCGAGGTGGCCGAGGCGGAATTCAGCGCCGAAGCGGGAAGCCTGCTTGCGCATGTTCTCGATGAGCTCGGGGCCCTGGATGCCGTCGGGCCAGCCAGGGAAGTTTTCGACGAGCGTAGTGATGGAGAGCTGGCCGCCGGGCTCGTGGCCTTCCAGGACGAGGGGCTTGAGGTTGGCGCGCGCGGTATAGATGGCGGCGGTGAGGCCGGCGCAGCCGGTGCCGAGGATGACGGTGTCGCGAATGTTTTCTGCCATTGAGGTGAACTTCCAAATTGTACCTGCGGCGTCGAGTGCCGCAGCCGGCTCAGGGCTGGGGTTGGTGACGCTCCCGAAATGGGACTTGCCTGCGTGGTGTTCCGAAATGAGAAGATGCGCGGGCGTGACGGTTCGATTCTTAGCCAGGGGCGGTGGGGTACGTGTGCAAATGGGTGAAGGAGCTGCGACGGAATTGGAAGGCAGCTTTGTGAGGGCCTGTTATGCGCACCGCGATGCGATTTCGGGAGCTGACTGCCGTTGCCGGTTTGGTCGGGTTGCTTGGGACGCCGGTGGCCCAGGGGGGTGGGCCGCGATGGGTGGCGGGGTCGAGCTATTTCAATACGACAGCGAAGGGGCAGCCGGTGGCGTGGGCGAATGGGCAGGTGGTGTATTACACCGACCTGGGAGATTTGAGCGCGGAGGTGAATCAGGCGCAGGCGAACGCGATGGTGGCAGCGGCGGCAGCGGTTTGGAACAACGTGAACACGGCGGCGGTGTCGATTACAGCGGGCGGCAGCCTGGGGGAGGATGTGAATGGGAGCAACGTGACGGCGAGGACGAATGGGGTCACGATGCCGGCGGATATCCAACCGACGGCGACGAACGAACCGGTGGGGGTGGTATACGACGCGGACGGGTCGGTGATTGACGCGATGTATGGTACGGGGGCGAGCTCGAATCTGGTTTGCGAGAACGATGGCGTGATCGTGCAAGTGGACAATCTGGCGGTGACGGGGAACATTGTGCATGCGCTGGTGCTGGTGAATGGGCTTTGCGCGACGACGGCGAGCCAGATTGCGACGCTGCAGTATGAATTGATTCGGGCATTTGGGCGGGTGCTGGGCCTCGACTGGTCCGAGGCGAACGAAGAGATGTTTGTGGGCGACAGGATCACAACGGATGGGCTTGCCGGATGGCCGGTGATGCATGCGATTGAGCGGCTGTGCAACGGGAGCGGCGGGGAGTGCATGCCGAATCCGACGCAGTTGCGGACCGACGATGTGGCAGCGCTGAACCGGCTGTACCCGGTAACGGCGGCGAATGTGGGGAGTTTTCCGGGGAAGACGATCACGGCAACCGCGACGGTGGCGGTGCAGGGGACGATTGAGTTTCCGAGCGGCCAGGGGATGCAGGGCGTGAATGTGGTTCTGCAGCCGCTGGTGAACGGTGTGGCGGATGTGCGCTACACGGCGACCGCGGTGAGCGGAGTGTCGTTTCAGGGAAATGTTGGGAATGAGATGACGGGAATTGTCGATGGCAACGGGAATCCGCTGAATCGGTTCGGGAGCGATGATCCGACGTTGGAAGGATTCTTCGATCTGAGCGGGGTTCCGCTGCCGCCGGGGCAGACGTCGGCGGAGTATCAGCTGACCTTTGAGGCAGTGAACCCGCTGTATACGGGGACGTCGTCGGTGGGGCCGTACACGACTGGGCAAGTGAGTCCGTCGGGGACGATGCCGGTGATTGCGCTGGGGACTCTGAGTCCGGGATCGGCGGCGCCGACGCAGACGGTGGTGGTTGATGACGCGCAGGAACAGGCGGCGAGCGGGGCGGATGGGAGTGAGGATGCTCCGGCGGGGGTTCCGGTGACGGGAGAGTGGACGGCGCGGATTACGGGTTACGGGCACACGGGGTGGTTTGAGTGGTGGGCGAAGGGTGGACGCGAATTCACGGTGGAGGCGGAGTCGTTGGATGAGAGGGGGGCGAATTCGGAGAACAAGGCGCAGGTGGTGGTGGGCGCATGGAACG
This sequence comes from uncultured Acidobacteriaceae bacterium, assembly GCA_963788905.1. Lineage (GTDB taxonomy): Bacteria > Acidobacteriota > Terriglobia > Terriglobales > Acidobacteriaceae > Palsa-343. Next base: position 7,673 of record CAWBIO010000001.1, on the reverse strand, counting down.
GGACCGATGCAGTGGGGACGGCTCCGGTGACAGCGACGACGCAGCCTTTCAACGGCGCTGTTGCGGGACTGACGGCGCTGCCAGTTCTGACGATTGCGGACAGTGAAGTACGGGTCGGGATCGCGGATTTTCGCGGCGACGGGCGGCCGGACTATGCATACCACGGGCGAATCCTGTATGCAGACAACGTTGTGCCGGCGCGGCTGCCGATACAGGGCGGGCCGATGGTGATTGAGGGGATGGGATTCCGGCCTTCAGTGGCGGTGTCGGTGAATGGAGTACCGGCGACGGTGACTAGCGTGACACCGACGACCATTTGCGCGACAGCACCGCCTTCGGGTGGGGCGACGGGCACAGCGGTGGTCGAGGTCGAGGACATGGTGACGCTGGGGGTGGCGGCGATCACCAGCGGGGTTAGCTACGATGCGCAGCCCGACGATGCGATTTCGATTCTGACGGCGCCGATGGCGGCGGTGGGCATGGGGGTGCCGCAGCCGTTTACGGTGCGGGCGATGAACGTGACGACGCAGACGCCGGCCGCCGGAATCACGGTGAGCTTCACGCTGACGGAGGGAACGGCAGGCTTAGGTTGCGGGCAGACTGCCTGCAGTGTGGTGACGGCTGGGGATGGTACAGCGACTTTGGTGGTCACTCCCAATTCGCCGGCACTGGCGCAGATCACGGCGTCGCTGATGAGCGGGAGCAGCGTGATCGCGGAGTTTACCGGGACGGCGCCGCCATCGATTGCGGCGCTTACGCCGAATCTTTATGTGGCGATGGGGGCGACGGTGCAATGGCCGGTCGAGGCGATGGTGGTGAATGGGTCGGGAGTTCCGGTGGCGGGGCAGTCGGTTGTGTGGAGCACCTCCAGTGCGGGAGCGGCTCTTGCGGGCGGACAGAGCAACAGCGGTTCGGGCGGGGTGGTATCGAACCAGATTACGGCAGGGCCATTCAGCGTGAGCGCGAACGCAACGGTGAATTCGTGCCTCATGGGAACGACGAGTTGCGCCACGTTTACGGTGACTCCGGTGGATCTGCAGACTGTAGCGCTGGCGCCGTGGAGCGGGACGAGCCAGTACATCGCGGAGAGCCAGAACTTTGCGCCAGTGGTTCTGCACGTGACGGATGCGTTTGGGAATCCTGTGGCGGGGGCTGGCGTAGTCTTCTACGAGACGCTGGATGGGTGGACCGAACCGTGCGGAATTGACGGGCCGTGCGCGCCGGCTCCGGTGCTGGCGCAGCAGACGGTACAGGCGATTTCGGGTCTCGACGGGTCGGTGACGCTGACGCCGCTTTCGCAGAATGGACTTGCGGGGCGCTTGATGGTGACGGCAGCGAACAGCGGTGGGGCGCTCAACTTCGAGCTGGATGCGCATCCGTGACAACGGCAGCCGGGAGCTGGTAGTTGGAAGACAGCTTACGGAGTGCCGGTGGTTCGATCGCTTTACGGCGCGCAGCAAGCGGGATACTCTCAGGGAAATTCGTTTCGCTGAGGGATTTCGATTTCCAGCCGTCCCTTTTTCTATCCTGATCGACAGAGCGCGTTGCATTGCGAGGGCGTGAGCCTGGAACAACTGGCACGCCGCTATGGAACGCCGCTGTACGTCTATTCCGCCGGACTTATTCGCGAGAGGATCGAACTTTTTCGGAAGGCGTTCCACGCGACTCCCCACTTGTTGTGCTATGCGGTAAAAGCCAACTCGACGCTGGCGATTCTTAAACTCGTTGCGCAGCAGGGCGCCGGGTTCGATGTGGTTTCTGGCGGCGAACTGGAGCGGGTGCTGACGGTCGATCGCACGGCGGCGGCCCGGGTGGTTTTCTCGGGCATCGGCAAAACCGCGGGGGAGATGGATCTTGCATTACGAGCCGGGATTCTGCTGTTCAACATTGAAAGCGAAGAGGAGCTGGAGGTGCTGGCCGAACGCGCGGCCAAACTCCGGAAGCGGCCGCGGATTGCGCTGCGAGTGAATCCAGACGTTTTTGCCGATACGCATCCTTATATATCGACAGGAATGAGGGAGCACAAATTCGGGATCGACATTCGCCGGGCGCGCGCAGTTTACAGGAAGGCGGGGAGGTATCTCGAGGCGCGCGGCGTCAGCGTTCATATTGGATCGCAGATCGGGAGCGCGGATCCGTTTGGGGCGGCGGCAGAACGGGTGATCCGGCTCATTGTGGAGCTGCGCAAAGACGGCCACGGAATCCAGTTCATCGACATCGGTGGCGGGCTGGGCGTTGAATATCATGCCGATCGGCCCTTTGATGCGGCGGAGAAAGTTCATCAGTATGCGGCAGCGGTGCTGCCCGCGGTGCAGTCGGTGGAGGGGCTGAAGCTCCTGCTGGAGCCGGGGCGGTTTATTGTGGCACAGGCGGGAGCGCTGATTTCGCGTGTGCTTTACGTGAAGAAGAACGGCGAGAAAACGTTTGTGATCGTGGATGCGGCAATGAACGATCTGATCCGCCCGGCGCTGTATCAGGCGCACCACGAGATCATCCCGGTTCAGCCGACTCGCCGCTCCACCCGGAAGAGAGTGGTTGACGTAGTGGGACCGGTATGCGAGACAGGAGATTTTCTGGCGCGGGATCGCGAGCTGCCGCCGCTGAAGGCTGGCGATCTGATTGCGATTCTCGATACCGGAGCCTATGGGATGTCGCTGGCCTCGAACTACAATTCGCGTCCCCGTCCGGCAGAGGTTCTGGTCGAGGGACGACGAGCGCGGCTGATCCGGCGAAGAGAGACTGTGACAGATCTGCTGGCGACAGAACGCCAGCAGACGTCACGTTGATGAAATCATCACTCTGGTAACGCCTCCTCTCTGGTATCGTGGTTGGTTTCCTGAAGAGAACTACGGAGGCGACGGATGCATCTTGTCAGCAAATTCCTGTGCGCAGCGCTGCTGGTGATGGTTGGGACTGCAGCCCAAGCGGACAATCTGACGATCAAGACAGACAAAGGTAAGGTTCACGGCAAACTGAGCGACGACAACCAGGTTCGCATTTTCCTGGGAGTGCCATATGCCGCGCAGCCGGTGGGTCCCTTGCGGTGGAAGCCGCCCCAGCCGGCGGTAAAGTGGGCGGCGGTGAAGGAGACGACGCAGTTTGGGTCGCGCTGCATGCAAACCTCGCCGTTTCCGGACATGATCTTCCACGATCCGGGGCAGAGCGAGGACTGCCTGAACCTGAATGTGTGGACGCCGGCCAAAGATAAGCACGCGAAGCTGCCGGTGATGGTGTGGATTTACGGCGGCGGATTCACCTCGGGCGCGACATCGGAAGCGCGCCAGGACGGCGAACACCTGGCGACGAAGGGTGTGGTCGTGGTGTCGATGAATTACCGGCTGGGCATCTTTGGATTCCTGGCGTTGCCGGGGCTGGAGGCCGAGTCGCCGCAACATGCAGCGGGCAACTATGGGCTGATGGATCAGACAGCGGCCCTGCAATGGGTGCGGAAGAACATTGCTGCGTTCGGCGGTGATCCGAACAACGTGACGATTTTTGGCGAGTCGGCGGGATCGTTTTCAGTGAGCGCGCAGATGGCGTCGCCGCTGGCCCAAGGATTATTTGCGCACGCGATCGGGGAAAGCGGCGCGGCGTTTCCGGGTCAGCGCGGGGAGGGCTTCAGGACGCTGGCGGATTCGGAAAAAGAGGAAGCTGCATCGGCGACGTCGGCATTCGGAACGAGCGACGTGGCGGCGCTGCGAGCGATGACCGCGGACGATCTGGTGACGAAGGTGACCGCGCATCCGGGGCCGGGGGCGCCGCGGTTCTGGCCGGTGGTCGATGGGTATTTCCTTCCGGAGCCGGTCGACAAGATTTATGCGGAAGGCAAGCAGGCGCACGTGCCGCTGCTCGCCGGGTGGAACAGAGATGAACCGAGCGGCCTGGTTGCGAAATATCCGGCTCCGGCGACGGTGCAGAGCTTCACGGACGTGGCGCAGAAGGCGTTCGCAGACAAGGCTCAGGATTTTCTGAAGTTGTATCCGGCAACAACGGATGCGGAGGCGGTCCGCTCGACGATTGATTTTGCGGGGGACAGCTTCATCGCGTTCGGGACGTGGGAGTGGCTGGAGGCGCAGGTGGCGACGGGCGGCGCGCCGGTGTACCGGTATCACTTCGAGCGGCCGGCGCCGGCGGACAAATACCATCCGGCGGGATCGGGGGCGTTTCATTCTGACGAGATCGATTACGTTTTCGGGACGATGAACGCGCGACCGGGTGCGACCTGGCAGCCGGAAGACCAGAAGCTGAGCGATCTCGTGGAGACGTACTGGACGAACTTCGCTCGGACCGGAAATCCGAACGGTGGCGGCGCTCCGGACTGGCCGCAGTACAACTCCGCGGACGGCTGGGACGTGATGCATCTTGATGTGGATTCGAAGGCGGGACCGGACGAACATCGGGATCGCTATCTGTTCCTGAAGAGCGTTTGGGTGAAGAAAGAGTAATCACCTGCTTCCGGGCGTTGGTGAACCGAACCGCGGGAGCGTTGACTGGATTCCCAAATCGGCTCGCGTGTTACGTCGGTATCGGCGCACGATCGAGTTAGGTTGAAAACCAGCCCGCAAGGGAGTTCGCTTCTTGCTGTGGGGTGAACCTGGCCGTGGAGCAAAAAATCGGGTTTTGATCTTGTTGTCACCCACAGAAAAGGCAGTCGTTCAAGACCAGGCCAGTCGTTTTAGACCAGGCCAGTTGTTCAAGACCCAGCCAGTCGTTCAAAACCTAGCCAGTCGCTCAAAACCAAGCCAGTCGCTCACCTGCGCGCTCCTCCCCCAACCGCTTATGTGAGTTGAGCGAGGAGGCGCTCGCGGTGCGGTGCGAGTACTTCCTGCAGGGGTCCGATGGCTGTCACGCGGCCAGCTTCGAGGAAGACGACGTCGGCAGGCATGCGCCAGATCTCGGCAAGGTCGTGCGAAACGTACAGCACGGTGATATCGAGAGTCAGCAGGCGGGAGAGGATGTCGTGTGCGGAGGCGTCATCGAGCCCAGCCAGTGGCTCGTCGAGGAGGAGAATTTGGGGTGCAGGCGCCAGGGCTCGCGCCAGGGCTACGCGCTTGCTTTCTCCGCCGGAGAGCTGCGTCGCCGGCTGATCGGCCAGAGCCTCGGCGCCAAAGAGGCGGAGCATCTCGCGAACACGTGCGGAACGGCGGTGTGGATCGAGATGGCGAATTCCGAAGGCGACGTTCTGGCGCGCGGTGAGATGAGGGAAGAGCGCGGGCTGCTGGGAGACCAGGCCGATGGAACGGCGGCCGGGCGGGACGGAGATGCCACGCTGGGTATCGAGGAGGTTTTTTCCTCCCAGCTCGAATTCGGGCTGCCTCCGGAAGGATGAGACCGGCGAGGATGCGGAGCAGAGTGGTCTTGCCCGCGCCGGAGGGGCCAAAGATGACGGTCCATGGGCGGGCGAGGGAAAACTCGGCTTCGAGAACGAATCGTCCCTGATGGTGGCGGATGGAGATGTCAGGCATCGGATGTTCCCGAATTGCGGCGGCGTGTGTAGAGCAGTACCAGGGCAACGAGGGAAACGCAGACCAGCACGAGCGAAGTGCGATTGGCAGCGGCGTAGGAGAAGTCCTGGACCTGATCGTAGATGGCGATGGACAGAGTGCGGGTGGCGCCGGGGATGTCTCCGCCGATCATAAGGACGACGCCGAATTCCCCCACGGTATGCGTGAAACACAACGCCGCGGCTGCAATGACGGAGTGCGTGGAGAGCGGAAGCAGGACGGAGGTGAGGATGCGAAGGCGGCCGGCTCCGAGGAGACGGGCCTGCTCGATGAGGGCGGTATCGACGGAACGGAAGCCCGCAGCGATGGGCTGCACGGCGAAGGGCAGGCTATAGAGGACCGAGCCGATGACGAGACCGGAAAATGAGAAGGCCAGGGGATGGCCGAAAAGTCGAGCGGCGAGGCGGCCGAAGCTGGTGTGTGGACCGAGAAGGACGAGGAGATAGAAGCCGAGGACCGTTGGCGGCAGGAGGATGGGGAGTGTGGTGACGGCTTCGACGATGGGACGCCAGGGGGCACGCGTGGAGGCGATCCAATATGCCAGGGGTGTTCCGAGAAGGAGAAGAATCACCGTCGTGGTGGCCGCGAGACGCAGCGTGAGCCAGAGCGCCTGAAGGTCCATTAACGAATGGGCTCGAGACCTGCGTCGGCGAGCTTCTGCTGGACTTCGGGTGTATGGAGGAAATCGAGGAAGCGATGGGCTGCTGCGGCTCCAGCGCTGGAACGAACGACGATGGCTCCCTGAAGGATGGGCGGGTAGTCGTCGGCGGGGACGCGGATGAAATGGCCGTCGGCGCTGAGGCGAGGCGTGAGCGCGGAGGTGAGAGAGATAAAGCCCACCTGGGCGTTACCGGAGTCGGCGAACTGTGCGGCCTGGGCAATGTTTTCGGCGACGGCCAGCTTGGGCTGCACGGCGTTGAGGAGGTTCAGATGCTGGAGGGTGGCCTGAGCGGCGCGACCATAGGGAGCGTGCTCGGGATTGGCGATGGCGATATTTTTGATCGCGCTGGTGGCGAGCGCGTCAAGGGTGAGACTGGGCACGCCGGAGTCGTTGCGGGTCCACAGCACCAGGGTTCCGCGCGCGTAAGGTAGCGGGCTGCTTTGCTCTGCGCGGCCGGCGTCGATGACGCGCTGGGGAAAAGATAAGTCGGCGGCAAGAAAAAGGTCGAAGGGAGCGCCCTGGATGATTTGGGTCGCCAGCGTTGCGGAAGATTGGTAGGAGGCTTCGGCGTGGATCCCGGTCTGAGATTCAAACTGCACGAGCAGAGGAGGGAGCAGCGGTTGCAGATCGGCTGCGGCGGCGATGCGCAACGTTTGTTGAGCGCATGCGGGGAGCGCGAACAGGAAGACCGCTAAGAAGAGGACGCCTGCAGCCTGCAGGCTGCGGCCTGCGGCTGGAAGCGTGAGGCTGGAAGTGGGAAGCGGGATGCGGGATTTTTTATCCGACACGGAGCACCATGACTTCTGTCGACTTGATGAGGGCCGCGACGGTTTCTCCTTTTTTGAGGCGCATTTCGCGGGCGGCGTCGGCAGTGATGATGGAGGTGATGATCTGTCCGCCGATGGAGAGGCGCACCTGAGCAATGAGACCCTCGATTTTGAGTTCCACGATGCGGCCGACCAGCTGGTTGCGTCCGCTGACGGTGCGCATCATCTGACGCTTTGGCGTGTCGGGGCGCTTGGCTTTGAACAGGAGCGCGTCAAGCTCGGACTCGGGGATGCGGTAGTGTCCACCAGGGGTTTTGATGGCCCGGAGTTTGCCGCGATAAATCCACTGCTTGATGGCCGCATAAGAGATGCCCAGCCGCAGAGCAGCGTCGCGAGGAGTGAGAAGCGTCGCCATTGGGCGATTTTATACGAAATTATGCGAATGATTATGCGAAACAAGACGATCTGGCCGCTGCGAACCCGGTGATAGGCTGAGATCACCGGACCTCCATGAGCGAGCTTTATCAGTTGCGCTGCACTGGTTGCGGGCAGACGTCTGCGCCCGAAGCGCTGCCTGGCGATTTTCGGTGCGAGCAGTGCCGCGAGCTGTTCGAGGTCCTGTACCCGGGATGGAGCACACCCGGCGCGTGCGGCCGAACCCCAGCGCGCTGCGCTGGCTGTGGAGAGAGCGGGCGGTCGTCGATCGATTCCGCAGACCGCAGCGGAGTGTGGCGCTTCCAG